>JADJPJ010000031.1 GCA_016713325.1 Candidatus Flexifilum affinis
CGTGCAATTATATTAGTGCGCGGGGGCTGGTGATACAGCAAAATTTGCTTATTTGTGCCTTCCTCAATATATTCATTGCAGTTACGCGATTACCGCAGACTTACGAAAAATCGTAATACTGACGATGCCGAACCGCGCGCATCGGGAGAGCCTTGACGTGAAACTTTCCGGATTGATCCTCGTGTTCATCGTCTTTCTTACCTTGTGCCTCTCTGCCTGGCCCGGGAGCCGACGCGTCTGGTCATCGGTTATGCCGACAATGGATCTGCTGGATGTTCAGCGGGCATTTGGCACCCACTTGCCACCACCGATTTCATCACCCAGGCGCTTATCTGGTATAGCCTGGGATCGGCCGACGTTCTGGTGCCGGACCTGGCCGAGAGCTATTCTGTCTCGCCGGATGGTCCGGCGCTCACCTGAGTTTCTGATACCGGGATACACGTTCTCAACAGGACGTCGCTGGACGCCGCCGCCGTACAAGCCTCGATCGAGCGTTACCGAGCCATCAGCCCGTCTTCCTTCGACTGGGGTGACCTGGACTTATGCAGGTGGTCGATGCTCGAACGCTGGAGACGACATTTGTGGTGCCTCCTGCCTATATGTCTCGGTGTTTTGCATCCGGCTTTGGCGCGCCCTTCGACACCGCTGCTGCTGCCGAGGCCGGCGATGATGCGTTTGCGGCTGATCGGTGGCATCGGACCCTTCGTCCTTACCGACTGGACGCGCGGCACGGAAATGCGGCTGACTCGCAACGAGCGCTATCGCACCAGCCTGCGCTTTTGTCAGCAACAAGGGACCCGCGCTGATCGGCGAGGTGCTGGTTCGCTTCATTCCGGATCCCCTGACGCTGATCTTGAACTGGAAGCCGGAAGCATCGATCTGGTCATCAGCATTGCCCAGTTCACCCGTCGCCAGCCTTCCAGAACAACCCCTGACGTGACGTTGACCAGCGCCGAATATCCCAGCTTCCAGGGTTTGGTCTTCAATAACATGCGACCACCGTTCGGCGACATTCCGCTTTCGCAGCGCCATCGCTTCGGCGGCGGTGGACCGCGACACTCTGGCTGCGGTGTGCTGGAAGGCACGGTCATTCCAGCGATCGTTCCTTTCGGCCAGCATGGTCGCTTACGATCCTCGATCGTCGCCTACTCTGAAGAGAAACAGCCGTATAGTGCCGAGCAGGCCAAGCAGTTCCTGGCAGACGCCGGTTTTGTCCGACAGCGACGGCGATGGCGTGGTCGAAAGGATGGGGCGCCGGTCATTCTTGAATTCCTGGTCGCCAGCGATGACCAGCGACAGACGGCTACCAGCGCGTTTCAAGATTCAGGCCATGCTCCGGAAATTGGCATCGGCGTGGAGATCGCGCAGTTCGATCAAAGCTTCATCTACGATCAGATGACAATGGTGGTTCGATCTGGCATTTGCCGGCTTACAACTGGTTCGACCCGGACGTCATGCTCTACACCTATACCGAGCGCGGGCCGTAACTGGCCGGGTGCAGAGACCGAAGGTCGCGCGACTGCTGAACGAAGGACGCAGCGTGATTGATACGGATGCGTCGGGAGATGTACGGTCAGGCGCAGCGACTGTTGATCGATGAAGGTGGCGGCTATTCCGCTCTGGACGGAGCTGACGGTCGTCGCCAATCGCAACTGGGTCAGTGGGCTGCTGGTCCATCCGGTTGCGGGACATCTGTTCCTGAATGGCGTGACGGTCAACCACTAAGTCTGGGGCATCGTGGGCGGCGTGATGGTCAACTCCGCCGCCTGCCTGCCGAGTTTCATTCTGACGCCGTGGTTGCCCTGAGCCCCGGATGACGAAGTATCTGCTGCGCCGGCTGTTGTTTTCTCTGCCCACCCTGATCGGCGTCACGCTGCTGGTATTCGTCGTTCTGTATCTCGCCCCGGCGATCCGCGCAAATGATGCTGGGACCTCGCGCGACGCCGGAACAAGTCGAGGCGCTGCGTGAGAGTTGGGTCTCGGCAGACCCGTTCTCGAGCAGTACGCACCAGTTGGCTCGGCGGGATCCTGTCAAGGGAACTTTGGACGTTCCATTGCGGCGCGCCAGCCGGGCATTGTCGCTGATTGCAGCAGTTTCCGTATACGCTGGCGATCGCGCTTACGGCACTGCTGCTCATCGTGAGTTGTCGCCATACCCCTCAGTGTGATTTCGGCTGTGCGACGCAACACGCTGCTGGACAATGCCCTGAGCAGTCTTTCGATTTTGTTCTTCTCCATACCTGATTTCTGGCTGGCGATCATGCTCATGCTGGTCTTCGCCATTCAACTGCGCTGGCTCCCCATCTCTGGCACTGGCACCTGGCAGGCGGGTGTTCTGCCCCGCTGGCGCTCCTCCTCGCTGCCATGTCGGTTCCGTTGCCCGCTTGATGCGTGGCGAAAATGATCGAGTGCTGCACGAGAATTACATGCGGACGGCTGAAGCCAAAGGGCTGACCCCCGGGCGGGTGAACTTCGTCCATGCTCTGCGCAATGCGCTGGCGCCGGTGCTGGTCTATATCTTCCTGACCATCCCGTGGCTGCTTGGGGGAGCGGTAGTGATTGAGACGATCTTCGCCTTCCCCGGCGTAGGCAGGCTGATGTTCCAATCCATCTTGAACCGGGACGTGCCGGTCGTGCAGGGAGATCCTGCTGATCATCGCCACCTCGACCGTCACCTTCAACCTGCTGGGGACATCGTGACCGCGCAGCTTGACCCCCGCGTGCGCTACTGAGGTGCGGCGCATGGAGACGATGAAGGCGAGCAATGGGGCGACTCAACTGCGACGGCAAAACTCGTATGGGCCGCAGATCCAACGCTTTCGAAGGCATCGGCTCGGCATGATCGGGCTGGCATTCCGTCTTGCTGATCGTGCTAACGGGAGTTTTCGCGTCGGTGATTGCGACACATCCGCCGGCAAGAGCAGAACCTTCGCCAGATGCGGCAGCCGCCGAGGCGCAGAACACTTTCTCGGGACCGATCATGTGGGCCGAGACGTCTTCAGCAGGGTGGTCTACGGGGCGCAGATAGCGCTGGCACCGGCCTGACCCTGATCCCGATCGAGGCGATCATTGGCATCACCATTGGCGTCGTCAGCGGCTATTTCGGCGGCTGGATTGGCGTGTTCCTGTCCATTCTGGTGGATGTGTTCTGGGCATTTCCGCCGGTTGTGCTGGCGTTGGGCATCATCACGACCCTGGGACCAGGGCTCCAACAATGTCATCATTGCCATCGCACTGATCAGTTGGGCGCCCTTCGCGCGTGTGACGCGCGCCAGGTCCAAAACTCCGCCGGCTGGAATACGTCCGAAGCCAGCCGGAGCTTTGGCGCAGGACCCTGGAGTATCCTCGTGCGCCACATCGCGCCAAATGTACTGCCGACCAGCCTGGTCATGGCCACGCTGATGCTGCCGACCGCGCTGCTGGCCGCGTCGTCGCTCAGTTTCCTGGGTTTCGGCGCTCAACCCCCGACCCCGGAATGGGGCGCCATTCTGAACGAGGGCCGCGAGCATCTGCGTACGGCGCCGTGGATCTCAACATATCCGGGACTGGCGATCGTGATTACTGTGCTGGGCTTCAATTTCCTGGGAGATGGTTTGCGCGAGGCCTTGGATCCCAAACTGAAGTAGACGGACTCCCTGAAGACCATACCCCGTGCCTTGAGCGAAGAGGGACGAATGCGGATCAAAGACATACGCACTTTTTGTCGCTACCAGCCCTTCAAGATCGACTATGGCATCTCCAGCGGTCCCACGGTGGGCGAGTATTTCGTCTATATCAAGATCGTTGGCGAGGATGGCGTTGAAGGGATCGGCGAAGGGGCTCCATCTATCCCATTCAGCGCGGAGGACTATGGCACCGCGCTGCATGTCATTCGCACCTACCTGCGGCCAGCGCTCATCGGTCTCGACTCCCTGGATCTGGGTCGATCTCAGCCACGATGGATCGCGTGCTGCCCCACCACTCGATGGCCAAGGCGGGCATCGACGATGGCCCTCTATGATCTGAATGGCAAGTGCCTGGAGATGCCGGTGTATCAGCTCCTGGGCGGCGTCTTCCGTGAAAGTTCCGCTGATCTCCGGGATCGGCATCAGCACGACCGAGCGCATGATCCGCAAGGCCGACGAGGCGGTTCGACAGGGAGCCAGGACCGTGAAAATGAAGATCGGCATCGATCCACGCGACGATCTCGATCGTGTGCGCGAGGTGCGCCGGGTGATTGGGCCAGACGTTCGTTTTCGTGTCGATGCCAACCAGGGCTGCAATCTGAGCGACTATATGACCACGTTCCGCCGCATGGAAGCCTACGATCTGGAGTTTCTTGAGCAGCCGCTGCCGACGTGGGATTTGGACGGGCTGCGGCGGCTGTGCGCGGCGCTCGACACCCCGGTGCTGATCGACGAAGGCGTCTACACCCCGCATGACCTGATGACTCTTATTCGGCATGAGGCTGTGGATGCCGTGAACATCAAGATCGAAAAAACCGGTCTCAGCGGTGGAAAGCGGATCGCCGCCATCGCCGAAGCCGCCGGGCTGCCCTGTATCGTTGGCAGCATGATTGAGACGGGCGTTGGCACGGCGGCGGGGGTGCATTTCGCCATCTCCGCTCCAGGCGTCACCATGCCTGCGAGATCGGTTCCCCCGGCCATGTTCTTCGATGAGGATGTCATTGAGGAAACCCGTATTCGACCCTTCCGCCTGAACGTTGCTGGAATGTGCCCTCAGGCGCCGGGCTGGGTGTCACACTGCGCCAGGAAATCGATGCACTCTTTGAGACGGAGACATGAGCGTGCGCGACATCACTGAGCGGTATAACAGCGCCCAGCGCTTTCTGCCGGGTAATGCCATTCAACGAGTCTACAACTGGTTTGTTCGCCCACAGTGGATTGATGGACAACGGTTCTGGTACCGGCTGCGTACACGCCGAGGCCACGAGTTCATCTATGTAGATCCCGATCGACTGGAACGTCGCCTGGCGTTCGACCATGAAAGACTGGCTGCACTGCTCGGCGCTGCGTTGACGCAAGCGGTCGACCCCTATGCGCTGCCCTTTGCGTCGATCCGGTACATGGATGGGAACAGCGCCATCGAGTTCGACGTGGACGAGCTTACCTGGACTTGCTCTCTGGACGATTATGTGTTGACCAGCCGTCGCACAGAGTCAGAAGATGGGTCGCTGGTCTCGCCGGACGGACGGTGGGCGGTATTTGTCGGGACCAACAATCTGTGGCTGCGCAACATGGCATCAGGCGAGTGCGCCGCTCACCCAGGACAGCGTCGACTATTTTGCCTACGGTCTGGAGCAGGGCGGCAGCATGACCTCGCTCACTGACGCGCTGGCGGGCAAGCGGCTGCCGCCGGCGGCACAATGGTCGCCGGACTCCCGTTGTTTGCTGACCATTCGCGTCGACGAACGTCAGGTGCCGTTGATGCATCTGCTGCAGAGCGTACCGCCAGATGGGGCCCTTCGTCCGATGCTGCACAGCTACAAGCTGGCAATGGCCTCGGACGAACATCAACCGATCTGACCTACTGGATAGTCGATGTGTTCACCGGTCGTGCTATCCGACCCAGGTTCCCCAGCAGCATGGCGCGGGCGAGTCTGTTCTACTGGGGTCAGTTCGACATGCAGGTCCCGCGTGTGTGGAGTGAAGACAGCCGGCGGCTCTACGTCCATACCGTCAGCGCCGACCAGCGCCAGCTGGCGCTGTACGAGGTCGAGGCGGCGACCGGCATAGCTCGCCAGGTTATGGCTGAAGGTCAGATACGCCGATCTATTTCAACACGTTTCGCTTCGACAACCCGAACTACCGCGTCATCGACAACGGCAGGGGACTCCTCTGGTTTTCCGAGCGGAGTGGCTGGGCGCAGTTGTACCATGCCGATGCTCAGACCGGCGAGCTTCAGTACGCCATCAGCCACGGCGAAGGCGTGGTGCGCGACATCCTGGCGGTCGATGAGGCGAGTGGATGGGTCTATTTCACCGCCAGCGGGTTGGAAAGAGGGCGCGATCGGTATTTTCGTCATCTCTATCGTGCACGTTTGGACGGTGGCCGCCAGGAGCTGCTAACGCCGGAGAATGCGGAGCATCTGGTCACGGCTTCGCCGAACAAGTCGTTCTTCGTTGACAGCTATGGCCGTCTGGACACCCCCCTGCGCACCGTCGTGCGTGGCAGCGAGGGGCGGGTATTGTTCGTGCTTGAGGACAGCGATGCTGCCGATCTCGTGGAGTTGCGCTGGAGGCCGCCGGAACCGTTCACAGCCAGCGCGCGTGATGGCGTGACAGAAGTGCACGGCGCCCTGTACTATCCCACCGACTTCAACCCTGAATTGCGCTATCCGGTGGTGGACATGATCTATGGTGGGTCGCAGCTCACGGTGACGCCCAAGCTTTTTCCTCTGACGACTGGCTCACCGCTCGGCTCAGTTCCCGAGAATCAACTAGAAGACTTCTGGGCGCCACAGGCGATGGCGGAGCTGGGCTTCCTCGTCATCGTGATCGACGGCATGGGCACGCCGTACCGCGATCGCGCGTTCCACGAGGCGGCCCTGCGCGGATCGGGTAACGCGGGCGGTGCTGCCGATCATATCAGCGCCATCACCGAACTTGCGGCAGCGCGACCCTACATGGATATCGATCGGGTGGGTATCTGTGGCCATTCTGGTGGAGGAGAGAATTCGCTGAAGGCGCTGCTGCGCTATCCAGAATTCTTCAAGGTAGCCGTTTCGTCGGCGGGGTCGCACGACATGCGCGCCTACCAGGCTGGTGCAGGCTTAAGCGATACGGGGCCGGGAGTCACCGACTTTCTGACGAATACGAACGCCGCCCTCGCTCCCCGTCTAGAGGGCAAGCTGCTGCTGGTTTACGGCGATATGGACGAGAACTGCCACCCGCTGCACACGCTGCGTGTGGTCGATGCCCTCATTCGCGCGAACAAGGATTTCGATCTCCTCGTTCTTCCCAACCGCAATCACGGCTTCACCCTTGATCCCTACTTCATACGCCGACGATGGGATTACTTCGTGCGTCATCTTCGAGGCGAGGCGCCGCCGGCAGACTTCGATGTCGCGCCCGGTGATGTGAGCGCTGTGCTGTAGATGCCGAAAACCGAGTGGCTGCAATTGTGCAACTGAATGCTGCGGGCGGGATTGTCGGCGATTGCCACGGCGCGGCAGGCGGCGTTGCTGCTGACGGTGCACGGCTACGAAATCCCCGCCTACGCCGTAGAGAACGACTTCTACCGGCAGGCGCTGGAACTGCTGAAGGGCATCGTCGGCGACTACTCACTGCGTAAAGCGCTGCACCTGAGCATTGACGGCAGCGCGCCGGCCTATTCAGCACACCCGTCTAGGATTTCAACCGATTCAAGAGCCTGAAAACAAACCAAACAGATGCTTTGTTCCTCAGCAGGAACCAACACGAAGTCATAATCCCGCTCATCGATCGCCTGTGCGCTACCGTATGCCATCCATTGACGAGCTGCGCACATGGCTGGGCGTGAAGCCGACAGCAGGCGATCCCGTCGAGATAGATGAACTCCGCAGTCCGAAGTCCTACCGTCAGGCGCTGGAGCGGGAGTTCATCCGCCGCCGACCGGGGCAGTATCCGCAGGCATGGCTGGCTGAGCGGCTGGGCGTATCCATCCGGTCGATCTACAACTACCACCGCGCAGAAGGAATTGTCGCTGAGCCGTGCTTCATCACTACGACGCTCACCTGGAGCAACTACGAACGCATGCTCCCTCCGCCTGGAATGGCGAAACGAATGGGCCTGAACACGCGAGGCAGATTCATCGAGAACGGGGTTGGCAAGCGCTACCCGGCGCTAATAGGCGTAGCGCAGCGGCTCATGGGGCAGGGGAGGCACATCGTGGTGTGTGAACGCACTTTCAGCCACTACAGAGTACACGAAATCTCGTCTTCCGTGCCGCGCATTGAATGATGAGAATACCGGACTTGCGTTTCAGATGGGCCTTGCCGCCGCCTCAAGCTCACGCAAGGGCCGAGCAATGGGTGTTTTCAGTTCGCCTCAAATATCTTGCCGACTATTGATTTGAACCTACGGCACCTCACGCGCATGGTGAAGGATTACATTCGCTACGACAATGCCACCTGCCCCTCACCAGAGGCTTGCCAGACAAGCTCCCAATCTCCTAACACGTACTCCGCAGGGCTTCATCCGTTGCCGCGATGTACTCGGAGGCACTCTGCACGATTACTACCGCGACGCCGCTTGAATGTTCCCTCAGATAGGGTTTTTCCACCCTACAGCCTTTTCTCCCTCAGATACGCTAAGTAGCCCCTCAGGATTCGAGATCACACTTCGAGCGAACCTGTAGCAGGTATCGCCTGGACATTTCCATACCAAACAGCAGCCCATCAACGTTCGCATTTAGCTCGAGTCATCACTATAGTCCAGATACTCGGTGTAGCGCTTCCTGCGAATCGGCGTGATGCCTGTCCAGGCGGCGAACTCGACCAATTCGCGCGTGACATCGCCTAAGCCTACGGCGTAGTGGTGTGGATGACCGCCGATCGTCAGCGTATGGACCAGATCCTGTAGCGTGATGAGTTCACGGTTGAGCGTGAAGTCGGTAAACCACCCGCGAGTGCCGTCGTAGCCAGGGTTGTCGCGCTCGACGATTTCGGCGCCGACGATCAGCAGGTTGTCGCCACTGCGGCTGATATAACTGACCGTAGCCGTGTTCGCCGCGAAGACCTGATCGCCCGCCACGCCGTAGACGTTCTCCGACTTACGTCCCAGCGTGGCGTGATCCACCCACTGGATACCGTCCTTGTTGGCAAAATGGCGCGGGGAGACGCCGCAGTGCCACATCAGCGCGGCAGGGTTGAGCGTGTCGATCACGGCCATGTCGAGCAGCGTCGACGAGCCGCGCGCGCCGGTGAGCACATTGAGCAGGTACATACTGATTGCGCCATAAACGTCGCCTTCGCAGGCGACAGCCACCCCCTCCTCACTGCCCATCCAGCCGTAGGCCATACACGGCGCGACGCGATAGGCCTCCTGAAATTCCGACCAGCATGAGACCGCCAGCGCATCGTAGCCCAGTTCCTGGGTCATGTCGCGCATCGCCAGGTAGAGCCGTGTCACGCGGTCAAAAGCGCCAAGCTCGGATACTCGCACCGACCGCGCGGCTGAGTAGATTTCGCCGGCGGCATGCGCCACCGGCTCCGGGGCATAGCTCTTGGCTCGCTCGATCAGATCGCTAAGGGTGTGCGGCACAATCTCGACGCCAAGGTTTTCTTTCAGACGGCCCGAGTCGAACTGCATGTTGATGAACCCCGGCGCCAGCCCGCCAAACCAGCCGACGCGTGCCTGCCGCATCGCCTTGACGTCGGTCAGAGCGCGCACAGTGATTCCGAAAGGCCGCTGGAACTCCTGCGCTTCGACATGGCCGTAGAACCACTTGAACGGAATGTGCTCGTCTTCGAGCGTTTGGGTCAGGATGCTGGCGAAATGGCTCATCGACACGAACGAATGCAGCTTGATATCGCCGGCCGGGTTTGGCTCCGGTGTGGCCCACAGGCCCATGCGTGGTGCGGCGCGCGCCAGCGGGAGAATCTGCTCACCGATACTGCACCCGGCCGTTTGCAGGAGGAGGAAGTCGATCTTCTCTGCCTTCAGCCGCTCGGCCGCCTGCTCAGCCGCTTCGACCGACATCACCTCGTCGGCAATGGCGACGAGCTCAAATCCCCAGGCATCCGCAAGGGCGTTCAGACCGGTGATGGCGCGTTCGCGCTGATGATATTCGGTCGCGAAATAGCTGGCGATCGAAGTGCCGACGTAGCCTACCCGCAGCTTAACCTTCGCCATGTTGCCCCTCCCAGAACTCGTGCAGCGTCACAAACAGGATGGCCACCGAGCGAGCACCGGCATCCACATGGCCGATGGCGCGCTCGCCGGCGAATTTGGCTCGTCCGAACTTCGCGACCATACCTGCCGTCGCAGAGGCGCCGTTCTCCGCCGCGTTTGCCGCCGCCGCGAAAACGGCACCCAGATCGCTCGTATTGACAAAGGCTGCGACGGCCGGCGCCAGCGCGTCAACCATGGTCTTGTCGCCAGGAGAGGCCTTGCCCCGAGCCTGCACACCGGCCAGGCCTGCGCTCAGAGCGGATCGCCAGTCCTCCAGAGCGACTTCCGGCCGGTCCTTCACAGCCAGGCTCATGCGCAGGAATAGAGTGCCATACAGGGCGCCGGAAGCACCGCCCATGCGGTTGAGCAGGGATTGCGAGGTCACCTGCAACACTGTTGCGGGGGTGGGTTCGCTCAGGTTTGCCGCTTTTTCGGCAGCATCGGCAAAGGCCGCCGCCAGCGCCTCGCCATGATCGCCGTCGCCCAGCGCTGAATCCAGGGCATTCAATTCGCCTCTGGCCGCCTGCATCGCCTCATACAGCGCCTGGATCAACCCAACAAAGCCTGGCCCATCCCATACCACCGCCATAGCCTAGACTACCCCCTTCAGAAAGGCGCCATTGGCCGGCGCAGCCCACAGATCCTTGAGCTGCTCGTCGGCGCGGCACAGCGACAGTGCAAAGCCGGCCATCTCCTGGGTTGTGGCATACGCGCCGATCCACGAGCCGGCCAGCCGGATATCCGCTTCGCTCAGGCGCTGGGCCACGGCTCGATGCAGGATGTAGAGTTCCATCAGGGTCATGCTGCCGCTGTTGTTGAGCAGGACGAACACTTCGTCTCCAGCCTGGAAGGGCAGGTCGTCGAGTCTCGGCAGCATCAGGTCGATAGTGTCTTCTGCGCTGGCGATCCTGTGCCGTCCCAAACCGACTTCGCCATGCACGCCCATACCGATCTCCATCTCGCCTTCCGGCATGTCAAACATGACCTCGCCGGTGATCGGGCTGGCGCAGGAGGTCAGCGCCACGGCCAGGGTGCGGGTATGATCGCGAATGTGTTCGGCCAGCCCCTTGCATTCTGCCAGCGACGCGCCGGTCTCCGCGAACGCGCCGAGCATCTTCCAGACGAAGAACAGCCCGGCCGTGCCGCGCCGCTCGGGTTCACTGCCTTTTGGCGCGCTGGAGATGTCGTCGTAGAGCACGACCATGTCCACGTTTTCGATCCCCTCCGCCTGGCACAGCTCCAGCGCCATTTCGGCGTTCATCAGGTCGCCGGCGTGGTGTGACACACAGAGCAGCACCCCTGCGCCCCGGTCGGCTGCCTTGATGCCGGCGAGGATACGATCCGGGCCGGGTGCAGTGAAGATCGCGCCTGGGATGTTGACGTCGAACAGTCCTTCGCCGACGAAGCCGATCATCGCCGGCTCATGCCCACTGCCATTGCCGATGACCAGTCCGACCTTCCCGGCAGCTTTCGGTTGCGCCCGGACGATCAGGCCGTCGTCAGTCAGCCGGACAATGCCCGGGTAGGCGGCGGCGAAGCCCTCCAGCATGTCGCGCAGGATGTTCTCACGCTGGTTGACCAGCTTATGTTTGCGAACCGACATGCGGCTTACTCCATCGGACTGAAATACATCAAGTGAATGGGATGCTCGACCGGCCCATCGACATATGCGATGCGTACCCGCATGCCGATGGTCACGTGTTCGGGTTCGGCGCGCAGCAGGTGGGGAAAAAGCGTCGAGGCGCCGTCGAGCAGCACGTAGGCCAGCACATAGGGTGTGGTCAGCGCGGCCACATCGGCATTACTGCCCGGCGAGAAATGCAGTACAGAATAGGTTTCGACCGTGCCGGTGCCGGTTAGTTCGACCCAGCGCGTCGGCTGAAGACAGTCAGGGCACAGCGGACGCGGCGGCGCGTAAACCCGACCACAGGACTCACAGCGAGTGGCAAGGAAACGCTTCTGCTCCAACTCGATGAAAAATCGTGAGTACTTACCGAGCGTGTGCGTGTAATGCTGCGTCAGCGAGAGGGTCAGGCGCTCGACCTGGCGAAACTCTGACCAGAGATCAGCCGCTTCGCCGGGGACCACCTGAATATCTTTCCTGCTCGTCACCTCGGCCATCGTCAATCCCGCCGCTCAAAGATGTTGACCACGGAAATCGTAGCGATACCGGCGTGGGTGTCCGTCAGACCGCGCCGGGCGTTTGGCACCTGACGCCGTGGATCGGCCTCGCCCCACAACTGAAGCGCGATCTCGATCGCCTGGGCGATTCCAGTCGCACCCACCGGGGCGCCGCGTCCCAGCAAGCCGCCGCTGGTATTCACCGCCAGCGTGCCACCCAGGTCGAACATGCCCGCAGCGACGGCGGTGCCGCCGTGCCCATAGGGCACAAAGCCGAGGTCTTCCACGGCCTGAATCTCGACACCGCTGTAGCTGTCGTACAACTCGGCGACATCTATCTCTTCCAGAGGTTTGGTGATACCAGCCATAGTATAGGCCTGCTCCGCCGCCGCCCGCTTGGCACGGAAGTTGGTGATCTCGGGGTAACGGTCGCCCAGGCGCATGGTGTCGGTGCCACAGCCCGTCGCCACATAGGCCACCGTTGGTCGGGCGCTGAAGCGTAGGCTGTGCGCTCTGGCCCAGTCTTCGGTGGCCAGCAGGATCGCCGCCGCGCCATCGCTCAGCAGGCTGCAATCGAGCAGGCGGTACGGGTCAGCTACCATGCGCGAAGCCAGCACGTCGTCGATGGTGAGGTCCATCGGCTTCTGCGCCAACGGGTTGAAGGCGGCATTGCGACGGTTGCGGGCCGCGACGTGGGCGAACTGTTCGGGCGTCGTGCCGTATTTCCGCATATGGGCGCGCATCATGGCCGCGTAAAAACCGGTATAGGTGCCACCGATCATCATCTCCCAGTCAAAGTCGGCGGAGAGCGCAAAGAGCTGGTTGGCCGTCTGCGACGAGACGCCGCGTCCGTTGGTCTCGCAGCCATAGACCAGGATCGAGTCGCACAGTCCGCTTTGCACATAGGCCCAGGCGGTGCGCAGTGCCAGGGCTCCGGTGGCTCCGCCACCTTCGACGCGCACGGTCGGCGTCGGGATCAATCCGAGCGTGTCGTGCAGGATTGCCGCCAGCGTCATCTGCTTGTTGAAATGATCACTCTCGTAGCTGCACAGCCCGTGCTGCACCGCCTTGAGATCGCTCATCCGCGCGTCGGCCAGCAGCGCCAGGACGGCCTCTGCCATCAGATCACGCGCGTTGGCATCCAGCCGCTCCGATGCAAATTTCGTCATGCCCACGCCGACGACTACGGGTAAGCGGTTCACGATGCCGGCGCGCCTGCATAGTCGAGGTGCCAGGTCGGCGAAACTGGCTCGGGGCGCAGGCGCGCCGTCCACGGCGGGCCGGACCTAACGAGTTCTGACAGCCGGCGCATACGCTCGCGACCGGTCGTTTCCAACCAGGCCAACCGCGCGGCGAGGTCAGAGAGGCGAGTCGCTTCACCCCACACCGCCCGCCCGGCGATCACCCCCGACGCTCCAGCCGCGGAGGCAAGCTCCACCTGCCGGCAGAACGTCTCGAAATCGACGCCGGCACTGAGCAGCACCCAGGGGACTGTTGTCGCAGCGGTCAGCGCGTCACAGGCGGTGCGCCCAGCGGCCATATCCCCCAACTGGCCAGGACTCACCGGAAACTCCATCTTGAGGATATCTGCACCCAACTGCTCGGCCTGCTGCGCCCCGGCGATCACCAACCGGGTGAAATGATCGTAGTAAGCCGAATCAGCGCTGCCCGACGGGTACAGGATGGGCTCGGCGTAAAACGGAATGTCCTGTTCGGCGCACTCCGCCGCAATCTGGGCGAGCAGACTGTGCTGAAGACTGGCGTGCTCGGCGTTGTCGGCATTGTAGTAGTAGAAGAGCTTGACGCCGTCGCCCCCCATACGCTTGATCTTGGCCGCGCTCCAACCAGGAAGAGTCTCGCAGCGGAGCAGCGGCGACTGAAGCGCGTAATCGGCATTTTCCAGTTCGACCAGCAGCCCGGCCTCCCCCAGGTGACCGCCGGCGATGGCCTGCGCCGCGCCATAGATCGGGTCCAGAAGGACGCCGCTGGCCTCCGGGGCGAGCACTGCCGTCACCTGGGTCTTGAAGGCCTCAAGGTCTTCATCTCGAACCTGCTCCGATGAAGACGGATTCAGCGCGCGGCGCAGAGCCTCCTGATGATCGAGCGCCAGAATTGTGAAATGCCCGCTGTCGGTGCTGGCGCGCTGCAGCGCGCGGGTCTTGCCGATACCGATTGTGCGCACGCTCAACCTACCCGTATCCAGACGCTCTTGACTTCGCTGTACAGATCAATCCCTTCCTTGCCCATCTCGCGCCCGTGTCCGCTCTGCTTATATCCCCCAAAGGGCGATGCCGCATCGGTGTCTCCCCAGGTGTTGATCCACACCGTGCCGGCCTGGAGCCGGGCGGCGAAGCGGTGGGCGGTGCTAAGGTCGCGCGTCCACAGCCCAGCCGCCAGACCGTAAGGGGTTTCGTTGGCGCGCTCAAGCACCTCGGCAGGGTCGTCGAAGGGCATTGCGCACACCACAGGCCCGAAGATCTCCTCGCGGGCGATCTTCACGCTGTCCTGCACTCGCACAAAGATGGTCGGCTCGATGAAGTAGCCTTCGGCCAGCGCACCGCCGATCCGCCGCCCGCCGATCACCATCTCCGCGCCGCCGCCTATACCATCCTGGATATAGCCCATCACCGTCTCAAGTTGTTCCCTGCTGACCACCGGCCCCAGATCGGGCTGTTGAGCCGCCATACCCATGCCGACACGGATCTTGACCGTCTCGTCGGCGATGCCTTCCAGCACCCGGTCGAAGACACCCCGCTGGACGTAAAGGCGCGAACCGGCTGTGCAGGACTGACCGTTGTTGCCGAAGATCGCCCACGTCGCGCCGACCACGGCCTGCTCCAGGTCGGCGTCGGCGAACACAATGTTGGGACTCTTGCCGCCCAACTCCAGCGAGACGCGTTTGAGGGTGGCCGCCGAACTGCGGACGATCGTTTTCGCCACGCCGACGCTGCCGGTGAAGCCGATCTTGTCCACGCCTGGGTGCTCGACCAGTGCAGCGCCGGCCATCTCGCCGAAGCCGGTCAGCACGTTGAAGACGCCGGGAGGGAAGCCCGCCTCTTCAAACAGGCGCGCCAGATACAAAGCGCTCAGTGGCGTCTGCTCCGCCGGCTTGAGGATAATGCAGTTGCCGGCTGCCAACGCCGGGGCGATCTTCCATGCCGCCATTAGCAGCGGGTAGTTCCACGGCACGATCAGCCCGCACACGCCGATTGGCTCACGCACCGTGTAATTGAACATTCCCGGCGTGCTCACCGGGAGCGTGGCGCCCTCGATCTTCGTCGGCCAGCCGGCGTAGTAGCGGAAATGCTCCGCCGACAGCGGCACGTCGGACTTGAGCGCCTTGCTGACCGGCTTGCCGTTGTCCAGCGAGTCGAGCTGCGCCAGGACCGGCGCATGTGCATCGATCAGTTCAGCCAGGCGCCAGATCAACCGACTGCGATCGGATGGCGTGAGATCGAGATGCCACGCTCCGCTGTCGAACGTCTGGCGTGCGGCGCGGACGGCCGCATCAACATCTTCGGCCCGCGCGGATGCTACGCGCGCCAGCAACCTTCCGGTCGAGGGGTCGAGCGTTTCGAAGGTCTCGCCGGACAGAGCCGATACCCAGCGCCCGCCGACGTACAGCCGGTGCTCCTGCGCCAGAAAGGCAGCCACTTCCGGCAGGATGTCCACGTAGGTTTCAGGGAAGATCAGGGTCATTGCGCCCTCTCATAGTTGTTCGGCCAGGGCCAGCGCCGTCTCATACACGGCCGCGTTGCTGCGATTGAGGGCCTCCAGACCGCCCGGCGGCAGCGGATCGAGGAAGCGCCGACCGCGTGTCAGATCGTCCCAGACGACCACCATCGAGACCGCCGCCATCCCGAAGTGCCGGGCCACCGCGTAGGTGGTGGCCGTCTCCATCTCGACCGAGAGGATGCCGGCGCGGTGCCAGGCTTCCATCATCTGCGGCGTCTCGGTGAAGAGCGAGGGCCAGGTAATGTGCGTCCCGCGATAGGTGGTGTGCCCCCGCTCACGCAACAGGCGCTCGGCGCGATCAAGCCATTCGCTCGATCCCAGCACCGCGTCAGGCGCCCCGTACATCTGAGCGATGCCTTCGCGGCACAGCGCCACATCTGGCAGGATGATGTTCCCCGGCGCGAGATGCGGCTGGAGCCCTCCACAGGTGCCGATCTGCACGGCCAGCTTTGTACCCAGCACGCCGAACAGGTGAATAATCTCGACCGTGCGCGGCGCGCCGTAGGCGCAGCAGAAGGCGATTTTGCGGTCCCGCCAGCGCCCCCAGAAGATATCCGGGAACTCCAGCTCGCGCACATCCTGTAAGTGGCCGAGCCGCCAGTCGGTGCGCTGCTGGCGCCACCAGCTCCCTTCGACGATCACGACGTCGGGCACGTCGGCCGGGGCGAGCTTCATCGCCTCCAGCCACTCGGCGGCCTCGATGTCGAATATCGAACGGAAGACGGGCGAGAACGTGGTCACGGCGCTTTTTCCAGCTTACGGAAGAAGTCGCGGAAGATGGCGTCGCGGTCGATGCCGTGAGCTTCGCGCATCAGATGCTTGTTGCGCTCCGGCGCCCAGTACAGATCGTCCTGCAGGCGCGGCGCGCGCACGAGCTGCGACGGCACCCACTCCGGTTCCAGCAGCCAGGCGATATCGATCACATCCCAGATCACCCAGGTTCGGGCGTAATGGTCGTTGATGGCAAAAAGCGGATGGATCGGATTGTGCGTGTACAGGTGATACAGATAGTCGCCGATCTTCCCCTTACCGCGCACGTAGGTCTCCATGTCGGCCAGCGACAGCTTGAGCTGTTCGCCGACGTAGTAGCCCGGCAGGAAGACCAGCGGCACACCGCAATCGTAGATCAGCTGCGAGGCCAGCACGTCCTGCACCAGATTGAGCGAGGGCGCGTTGGACAGATTGACAAATGATGGGTACGTGGAGGTCCACAGCACGACGATGCGCGAGGCAATTTCCGGCGCCATCAACAGCGCCGAGGCGATGTTGGTCAGGCAGCCAATCGCCGCGATGTACAGCGGCCGATCGTCCTGGGCCAGCGCTCGCTCGATGATGAATTCCGCCGACTCGCTGCGAATCGGTGCATCGAGCGAGGTCAAATAGCCGGGCGACCCGCGGAAGACTTTGCCGGTGGGGTCTTCGTTCATCTTTTCATAGACGGTCAGGATTTCCTGGTAACTCAGTTCCATCCCTTCGTCCGGGTTGTCATAGTGCAACTGGTGCGGGTCGCTGCCGATTGCCAGGTGGTTGAGCGCCATGCGCCGGTAAGGCAGGAGGGCAGGGGGCAGGGCGGCTCTGCGATCCTGTCGCAGCAGGTCATAGGCAGCATTGAGTGGATCGCGGTGATGCCTGAAGGTGTACGGCTCGGCAGTCACTCCCTCGATCTCCAGGCGGTCCTGCGAGAGCAGTGCCCAGGCAATGGTGTACTGATCGTCGATCTCGTTGTGCGTGTCGGTGTCGATGATCAGGCGGATCGGACCGGAAGGCGGTTCCAGCATACGACGCATGGCGTCGTCGGAAAGCTGCGGAAAGTTCGGCATGGGCGCTTGTCCTTGTCGATCAGGTGTGGTTGCAGTAAAGTGCCGAGGTCGGTCATGTCGGCCAGCAGCCGGCGATGGTCGGCGGCGATCAGCTCGGTCAGCTTCAGCGACAGATCGCGCATATCGACCTCCGGGTTGCCCTCAATGACGGGCTGGCGCCACTCAGCAGGGATGGCCTCCGCGCCGTGGAAAGCGCCGGCCAGCGCGCCAACGACGCTGGCGTAGCTGTCCTTATCGCGGCCGTACATCACCGCGCCGATGATCGACCGGCGCAAATCGCCCTCAGCCGCGACAAACATCGAGAGCGCCACGACCAGTGTGTGCACTGACTCAGAGAACAGATGCCCCCACTCCAGCAGGTCCATCAGCGGCTCACGGATGGCGAAGACGTCGCGGTCGCGCCGGGCGATGATCAGCGCTTCGTCCAGAAACTTGAGGTTCGGGTCGTAGCGCCAGGGCGTGGTATGCCAGTGATCGCCCTCGCGCCGGCGCGCAAAACGCAGGTGGGCTGCGCGAGCCGCCTCGACGATGCCGTCGACGGTAGCGCCCGGCCGCATCGCCTCAGCGATCGCGGCCACCAACATAGCCGCCGCCGTCTTGGCATGGCCATCGGTGAAAAAGGCCAGGTCGAAGCCCAACTGGTAGGCCTCGTCGGGACGGCAGGCGCAGATCAGACCCAGCGGCGAATTGGCCATGATCGCGCCGTTGGTCGGCTCGCCGGAGAAGATGACCTTATCCCGACCCCAGATGGCCTTGTAGTAGTACTCCTCGACGAATCCTTCGTGCAGGCCGTCCGGCGCATGATGATAGGCCGCAGCCAGCACATGACCGATGTCGCCGGGACGCGGTCTGCCGCCGGCGTTGAGAATCGCCCGGCAGAGCAGATGCTTCAGCCGCGTGTCGTCGGTGTAGACGCCGAGCGCGTTGCCGAACTGCCCGTGGTGGCTCGGCTCGCGGTCATACGGGACAAAGCGATCCAGGTTGCCGTAGGTCTCACGAATTTTCTCCGTGCTCCACAGCTCGACCGGCCCACCCAGGGCATCGCCCACCGCGCCGCCCAGGAGACACCCATAAACCTTGCTAAACAGGGCTGCCTCTGCCAATTTCGTTACTCCCCCAGGGTCGATCACCGCGTCGGCAGCAGCCAGATGCGCGGCTGCGGAAGCTGAATCCGGATACGGTCGCCAACGCTCGCCTGGAAGTCGGCAGTGCCATGCACCAGCCAGGTATGACCCGCGACATCGAGCTGGACCTGCGTGTGCGTCCCCATGTAGACCTGAAGCAGCACCTTCGCCTCGATGCAGTTGCTGGATTCCGGGTTCGGGGTCAGGTTCACGTCCTCCGGGCGGACGGTGATCAGCACTGGGCCGTCGGGGGTACGCTGGCGGGCTGCATCGATCCGCAGGACGCCGAGCGCCGTCTCCACGCGATCGCCCCGCCGCGTCCCACTCAGCAGGTTGTCATTGCGAAAAAAGTGGGCGACACGCACGCTCGACGGCTGCTGGTAGAAGGCCTGTGGGACATCGTACTGCTGCAGGACGCCGTCGAACATCAGCGCGATCCGATCGGCGAGCATGACCGCCTCTTCCTGATCGTGGGTGACGAACACGGTGGTGATGCCCAGCTCGCGCTGGATGGTGCGGATCAGCTCGCGCATCTCCAGGCGCAGATTGGCATCCAGGTTGGCCAGCGGCTCATCGAGGAGCAGCACCTTAGGATGCACCACCAGCGCGCGCGCCAGCGCCACGCGCTGCTGCTGGCCGCCGGAAAGCTGATGCGCGCGGCGTGTCTCGAAACCGGGCAGCTTGACCAGTTCCAGCATTTCGCTGACGCGCCGGTCCATCTCCTTTTTCTCGACCTTCTGCATGCGCAGGCCGAAGCCGACATTCTGCCCGACCGACATAGTTGGGAAGAGCAGGTGCTTCTGAAAGACCATGACTGCGCCGCGCTTCTCGGTCGGTACGGTCACGATCGACCGGCTATCGAACAAGACGTCACCGGATGTCGGCAGCAGCAGGCCGGTGATCATGCGCAGGGTCGTCGTCTTGCCACAGCCAGAGGGGCCGAGGAAGGCGACCAGTTCACCGGAAGCGATCTCCAGGTTGAGGCGATCCACAGCGGTGACATTCTCGAAGCGGCGCGTCAGATCGCGCAGGACAACGCTCGTCATAACCGGCCAAATCCTCCCATGACGGACGACTCGCGTCCGAGCTGCCGCGAAGTAAGGATCAGCACCAGGATGGCCGGGGCGACAAACACCAGGCTGATCGCAGCGGCATTGGGGTAATTCGTGCCGCTGATGAACGGAAACAGCACCATCGGTAACGTGATGATCGTGCCGCCGCCGATGAGGACGGTCGTGATGTACTGCCCCCAGGAAATCAGAAATGTGAACATGGTGGCCACCAGCAGGCCGGGCAGGATGCCGGGCAGCGTCACGAAGCGCCACACGCTGAACGTCCCGGCGCCGAGCGTGCGGGCCGTGTCCTCCAGCTCCGTGCCGTAGTTGGCGAAAACGCTGGACATCACCAGCACCATGTAGGGAATGCAAGGAATGAGGTGGACCAGACACACGCCGATGAACGTGTCGGTCAGGCCCAGGCGAATGAACACCTGATGGATGCCCATCGTCGCGACGATGCCGGGGACGATGATCGGCACCATCAGCAGCCACTCGATGGCCGATTTGCCGCGAAAGTTGTGCAGCGCCAGGGCGCGCGAGGCAGGCAGGCCGACCAGGATGGAGAGAATCGAGACGACGACCGCGATGGCCAGGCTGTTGACGAAACCCTCCCCCACACGCGAGGTCGCCGTGAAGACGTACTCCCACGGCTCGGTGCTCCACTGTGAGGGCAGCAGCGACGGGAAGAGCCAGCGGTGCGAGAAGGACCACACAAATTGCGGCAGGATCGGCGCCAGCGCCGTGATCACGATGATGGCCAGCACCACCCAGCGAAGGATCTTGTTCATAGGGCGCCGCGCTCCTTACCGGTTGACCGCATAGTTGGCCAGCCTTTTGTAGGCCACTAGCAGGACGATGGCGATCAACGTGAGGATGATGCTCATGGCCATGGCCTGCGGCCGCAGCGACAGGTCCGGGTCCTGATAGTTCTGGCAGGCCAGCACCGGCAGGGTGGTGAGCTGCCGCACCCCCAGGAGCAGCGGAATCTCATAACTGGCGAACACGTAGGCGAACACGATGATCGACGTGGACAGCACTCCCGGCATGATCAGCGGGAGCAGCACAAAGCGGAAGCGCTGCCAGCTGTTGGCGCCGAGCGTCCGCGCTACTTCCTCGTACTGTGGACCACTGTCCTGAAGCACCGCCAGTACGACCACGCCGATAAACGGTACTTCCTTCCGCAGGTAGGTCAGTTGAATAGCCGTGCCAGGGCGGTCGAAGACCATGACCGGAAAATCCCGCGGGGCGTCGATCAGGCCCAGGGCATAAGCGCCGCGGGCCAGGATGCCGCTCTGGCTGACCAGCAGCACGATTCCGGCGGCCGCGACCAGATGCGGGATGGGGATCGAAAGTTGAAACATGAAGGTGAAGAAGCGGCTGCCCTTGAACGTCTGGCGGAGGACCAGCGCCAGAGCAATGGCCAGCACCGAAGACATGACCGTGCTCAGCAGCGCCAGCCGAACCGTCTGCCAGAGCGATTCGAAGAAGATATTGTCGCTGAGAACTTCCGCGTAGTATCGAAGCGTGAGATCGTACGAATCGATCGCCGGGAAATAACCCAGGCTCTGCCCCAGGCCTACCAATAACCCGCCGAAGAACAGCAGGATGATTATCGCCACCGCCGGCAGGATCATCAGCGGCGCGCGAAGTTTTTCCATCAAGCTCAGCCAGCGCATGCCCGCTCCCAGTCTATTGAAGAATGAGACCGGGTAAGGGAATAGCCCCTTGCCCGGTCATCAGGTGGTGCCGCTCTACTTCTGAAGGACGTTCTCGACCCAGCCCTGCTCCATCGCCGTCACCCAGGCCGCGGGCGGCTCGGGCAGCACGGCGGCGGCCAGCTCATCGGCCGAAAGCGTGGCCGGATGGCGTTCATAACCGGCGACCGTCGCCTGGAACTCCTCCGAGTAGACGCTCGGCGGAATCGGCGACAGCCAGCCCCAGGCGGCCGGGTCGACCATCTTGAGCTGGAATTCTTCGCCCAGGATGAAGTTGGCGACGACCATCGCCCCTGCCGGATTCGGCGCGTTGTAGGGGATGGTGATGAAGTTGTTGTTGGAGATCGTGCCGGTATCGAACACGAAGGTGCGGATCGTCTCGGGATAGATGCCTTCGAGGATGTTGCTCGCCGCGTTGCCGGGGCCATAGCCCATGTTGAAGGCAACTTCCTGATTGGCCAGCAGGTCGGTCTGCACGGACGCCTCGGGGTAGGTTTCACCGGCGCGCCACAGATTCGGCTCCAGGCCGTTCAGATATTCCCACACGATCGGAGCATACTGGTCGAAGACCGCCTGATCGAACTCACCCAGGAACGGTTCGGGCCCGCCGGCGGCCCAGAAGAAGACGTGACGGACGAAGACGCTGCCGGTGAAGTCGGGGATGGCCGGGTAGGTGAACAGGCCAGGGTTGGCCGCGGCCCACTCCGCCAGCGCCTCGAAGGTCTTCGGCGGTTCTTCGCCAACCAGATCCGTGTTGTATTCCATCACGAACTGCGCATGGCCCCAGGGCGACTCGTACCCCTCGACCGGAGTGCCGAAGTCGAAAGCAATAGCCGGGTCGGACCAGTCAACATAGCGCGCGTTCGGGATCGATTCCGACCACGGGCCATATAGCAGTTCAGCTTCTTTGAGCGTCCGGAAGTTCTCGCCGTTGATCCAGATCAGATCGACCGTGCCGGTGGTGACGCCGGCCGCGGATTCGTCCAGGATTTTGTTGACAACGTCGGCCGTATCGACCAGGGGGACGCGATTGAGCGTGACGCCGTACAGTTCCTGGACGCGCGCGCCAATGTCGTTGTCGACATCCGAATTGATCTTGTCGGAGCCGCCCCACATATGCCAGTTGACAGTGGTTCCCTGGGCCGCGGCCAGGACGTCCGCCCATGTTTCATGGCCAGGGACGGGTCCGAGCAGTTCGTCTGTCGCATCCTGAGCGACCGCAGAACCCAACACCACCATGGAAAGGACCATCAAGATAAGTGCCATGCGCCGGAAGCTAAACACAGTATTTCTCCTTGAGCAGCATAGGACGGAAAGTGTCTTGTTATTCCTTGCACCGACGTCAATTCATGCACATCTCCATACAAGCATCTCCCTACAAGGGCGACATCGGACCCAATGGACAACGCTGGCAGTACAGCGATTGAACCCTGATCAGGCGACTTTCTCTCGCAGAAGGCGCAGCGCCCGTGTGATCTCCGCATCGTAATCCGTCACCAGCGGACGCCACGTATTCACGGTGCGACCGGTCTCGGCCTCCGGATTGGGAAAGCATTCGATGACGAGCGGGCCGGTGTATCCGACGGCATCGAGCGCCTGGCGAATGGCCGCCCACTGGACATGGCCGCCGCCCGGCGGCTTGCGATTGCTGTCGGCGCAGTGAAAATGACCCAGACGGGATCCTGCTGTTCGAATGGCCAGCCCCAGGTCATCCTCTTCCATGTTCATGTGATAGGTGTCGAGCTGAAGTTTCACCGAAGGGTGGTCGACGATTTCGAGGTAAGCCAGTCCCTCGTTCACCGAGTTGCAGATGTATGTCTCAAACCGATTGATCAACTCGATGCACACGGTGAGTCCCAGGTCACTGGCGGTTTGGGCGACTTCCCGCATGGCCAGGGCGCTCCGCTCGCGATAGGGACGGAGGTCGGTTTCGGGTGGAAAGTGGAGCCAGGGGACGTGGGGCAGGCCGCCCAGGATTGGGCTGCCCAGGCGAGCTGCCGCTTCGACGCAGCGCTTGAGGTGTTCTATCCCGCCGCGCTGTACGGACGGGTCCGGGCTGGTGATGTCTTTTTCCAGCGGCAGTCCCATGCTGGCATAGACTGCCAGCCCGAGCCGATCCAGTTCCGCGCGCATCGCGGTGATCGGCGTCTCAGGTCCCGAAATGAGGGAAACCTCGACCGCATCAAAGCCGATGTCACGCGCTCGCTTGAAGCAGGCGGCCTGATCATCGGACCAGTTCTGCAGCCAGTAAAAAATCTCAATGCCTACCTGGCGCATAGGAGTCTGCTGTTTTCGCCTAATTCTGAAATCTGAAATCTCTGTTGCTGGCAAGAATAGCATCTATTGTTGTTTTGTCAACCGATTAGCGCACGGATAGAATGAAGCCTCTTACGTATTGAATGCACATCTTCTTGACAGGACCGGAGTTTCTGCCTACCATACTCTCATAGTTCAGGGCATGGCTGAAATTTCAGATTTCTGACCACCTTCCACCAGTATGGATAATGCGCTATTGAATACCGTCGATAACCTGCAACCTGTCATCGTTCCCAGCTTGAACGATGTCGTCTACCAGCTGCTGCGGGAGCGAATTCTGCGTCGTGAGTTCGCGCCGGGCGAGCGCCTGGACCTCGACGATCTTGAGCGGCGCTTGCAGGTCAGCCGAACCCCCTTGAAAGATGCCCTCAGCCGCCTGCAAGCAGAGGGCCTGGTCGAGATTTACGCGCGGCGCGGCACCTTCGTGACCCGACCGGATGCGAAGAAGCTGGACGAAGCTTACAAAATCCGCAGCGCCTACGAACTCTACGTCGCGCTCTGCATCTTCAAGTATCTCAGGCCCGAAGACTACCAGTTCTTCGACGAGATCTATACGCAGATGGATGCCTTGTCCCGCGAAGGCAGCTGGAAGGCCGTCGCGGATGAGTATTTGCGGCTTGACCAGCAGCTTCACGAGCGACTGGTCCTGCGGGGCGGGCCGCCGCGTATGCTGCATCTGTACCAGCAGACGAATGTGCATGTGTACGTCCAGCTTCTTGTCCCGTGCTTCAGCGACCGCGACTTCGAGATGACGCATTTTGAACATGAGCAGATTTTCACGGCGCTCTCGATGCAGGCGCCGGATCGCCTGAACGCTGCGCTCCTGAATCACCTGGAGGGGGCGCGTCTGCGAGCAGCCAGGGCTTTCGACTGTTCCACCTGATTCCGGCATCGGGCGTCGGGTGAGGTTTTCCGGCCCGTCGCGGTGACAAGGACCGCCAGCGAACACGATGGACGATTTTTCGCCGCTGCAAAGACGAGTCGTGCTGGTCGGCTGGATCACGTATGCCGCGTACTATCTCGGCCGTGTCAACCTGGCGGCGGCGCTGCCCGCCATTGAAGCGGAGTTCGGCTGGACGCCGGAGCAGACCAGCTTGCTGGCTGGCGCCGCGCTCTGGACCCATGCCGCAGGGCAGCTCTTCAACGGCTGGCTAGGCGATCGCGTCCCTGCCCGGCAGATGGTCTTCTTCGGAATGGCCGGCTCCACCCTGATCAACCTGCTGATGGCGAGCGTCACATCACTTGAAGGGCTGGTCGGGCTCCGCACTGATCAACGGTTTCCTCCAGGCGATGGGTTGGGGTCCCATCCTCCGTACGCTCAGTGAGGCGCTTGCCGATGATCAACGCCACCGCGTCGCGGGCGTGTTTGGCGCGTCGTACATCGTCGGCAATACGGCCACCTGGCTGCTGACCGGGCTGCTCCTCGCGCAGGGCACGTGGCGGATACTATTCATCATCCCGCCGCTCCTCATGTTGGGCTTTGGTCTCGCGTGGTACCGTCTGAGCATACCCGGACGGACTCCGGATCAAAGTCACCCCAATGACGCTGGCCGTGCCTCGTCGCGCATTAGCCTGGAAGAGTTCTGGGTGTTTCTTTTTACCGCGCTGGTAGCAGGCGCGCTGTTGAACGGTGCCTTGTTCTATGCGCCGACGTTTGCCGCGGAGACCGCTACGGTGGATCAGGCGGCCATCACCGCCGTGATTTTCCCCGTTTTCGGTCTGATCGGCACAGTTGTCCTGAGTGGCGCCGTTTTGCGACGAACTCGCGGCCGCGAGGCGCGGGGTTTGATCATTCTGCTGGGGCTGGCCGCGGCCGCCCGGGGGTTGGCTCTGCTTCTGCCCTCGTCAGTACTGACAGCAGCCCTGCTGCTGAGCGTGATGGGCATCACGTCCTATGCTCTCACCAACCTCCTGCTCACCGCTGTGCCCTTGCTTTACGCCCACCTGGGAACCTCGCGGGTGGCCGGCATTATGGACGCCACGCACAGCGTCGGCGGCGCGCTGGGCAGCACACTGGTGGGTATCCTTCTTGGACGCGGCGGTTGGTCGCTCGTATTCGGCGCATGGGTCGCGCTGCCGCTGATTGCCATTCTGTTTGTCGCTGCGGGTTCGCGCAGCATCAAGTTACTGCGGGCTTAAGTTCTTTGGGAAGAGACAAACTAATGACTGCACCCCTTGACGGCATTCGTGTGATCGACCAGACCCAGGCGCTTGCCGGCCCTTACTGTGCGATGATCCTGGGCGACCTGGGTGCCGAAGTAATCAAGATCGAGCGGCCCGGCAGCGGCGATCAGTCGCGGACCTGGGGGCCGCCGTTCGTCGGCAGCGAGAGCACGTACTATCTGGCCGTCAATCGCAACAAGCGCAGCATGACCCTGAACGTGACCCATCCCGTCGGCAAGGAAATTCTGTACCGGCTGGTGGATGGCGGCGACGTGTTCATGACCAACATCGCCACCAATGCCTCGCTCAAGCGCTATGGCCTTGACTACGACTCGCTGCACGCCCGCAATACACGTTTGATTTACGCCTCCATCAGCGGCTACGGACGTGTCGGCAGCCGGGCCGATCAGTTCGGCTACGATCTGGTTTCGCAGGCCGAGTCCGGCGTGATGTCGATCACCGGGCATCCCGGCGAAGGACCGATGCGTTTTCCCACGCCCATTGCCGATATGACCTGCGGCCTGTTCACAGCGATCGGCATCCTCGCCGCGCTGGAACACCGGCGCAATACAGGCGAAGGACAGATGCTCGACATGTCGCTGCAAGAGGGGCAGATGACCTGGCTGGAGAATTACGCTGGGGCTTACTTCGCAACCGGCGAGAATCCCCCGCAGTATGGCAACCGTCATCCGCAAATCGCCCCTTACGAGCCGCTCCAGGCCGGCGATGGACGCTGGTTCGTCCTGGGCGTCGGCTCCGACAACACCTGGCAGAAGTTCTGCGCCGTCGCCGGGCTGGACGGGCTGGCACAGGACCCGCGCTTTGTATCGAATGCCGACCGCGTGCGCAATTACGAGGCGCTCATGCCCCACGTGCGCGAGGCACTCCTGCACCGCTCCGCCGACGAATGGATGCAGATTCTGCGAGATGCGGACGTCCCGGTCGGCAAAATCAATACAGTGGCCGAAGCCCTGGCCGACCCTCACCTGCTGGAGCGCAATTTCATCGTCGAACTGGAACACCCAGAGCTTGGACCCATCAAGTCGCTCGCCACGCCGGTGCACATGTCCGGGTCACCCCTACGTTACGACCGGCACCCGCCTACGCTGGGCGAGCAAACAGACGAGATCCTGCACGAGATCGGCTACTCCCGAGAGCAGATTATGGACATGCGCGCCTGGGGCGTGGTGTAGATCTTCATCAGCCAAGTTCGATGTCCTGAGCGCATTCTCAATGACATTGCACCAGGCAGGGACCTGGCGTCCAGTGTCGCCATGTTCACGGTGGGATGCTCCCCACACTGCCGATAACACTCGGTACATGAGTTTGCTGAGCATCATCACTTGTGCAGACCTGCTGTTCATAAGATGCTTTGGGCAAGAAGCGCACAATCTATAATGGTTGGCCAGGGAAACCAATGCGATTCGCCCGCTGTATTCTGCTAATATGGCTGCTGGCCGCGTGTACGGGTGAGCCAGCATCACCAGTGAGCTTCACCCACTACCGGGGGTAAAGCTCACTGGATAACCGCACCAAATAGCCGATGGACGCCGAGTCTCCTCCAGTCTAGTGTAAATGCCAGGACGATGCGTCCGCAGGACTGCCCGCGCCAAACCGGTTACACTCCAGTCTTTCGTAAAGGCATCCTCCTACCGTAAACGAGTTTTCCCCTGAGATTAGGTTTGTCCACCCTACAAGTCCGCACCACGTCCATTTAGCCTCAAAGCTGCGCTCCACTTGTGACATCTGCACAACAACCACGCGTGAACCGTTTGACAACTCCGCAAAACACGTTATACTGAAATCATTAGTGATAATCAATTATCACTAATGATAAACAGATGTTGCTCACCTCCCATATCGTCGCTCCACATTCGACGATTTCGGAGATATTTATGGCAAGAAATGATTCCATGTCAGTCGTAGTACCAGCCGTCGAAAAAGCGCTCGATATAATGGAATTTATTGCGCAGCGGGGGTCGTCCGCCACCATCAAGGAACTTTCAGTTCACTTGAGCATCCCCATCGCGACGGCCTACCGCACGGTGCGCTATCTGTGCAATCGGCGCTATCTGACGGAACAATCGCAGGGCACTTACGTCATCGGCCCACAGTTCCTACACCTGGCCCACCTGACCACTAAACAGTCAAGTCTGCATATTGAAGCGGAACCTGTGATGCGCAAGCTGGCCACGCTCACGGGGCAGACGACGCAGCTTGGCATCCTACAAGAGCTGGGTGTGACCTACATCGAGCAGATCATGCCGACAACCCCGGTGAGCATCGTCGCGGCGCTGCGCACGGTGCTGCCGGTCAACGTGAGCGCCTGCGGCAAGGTCCTCATCGCGCATCTGCTTCCCTATGATCAGGAGGAGTTTTTGCGCGCCGCGGATCTGGCCGCGAACACCCCAAACAGCATCGTCGACAAAGCGCTCTTCCAGCAAGAACTGGAGACAGTCAAAGCAAACGGCTACGCGCTGGATCGAGAAGAGTACGCACGCGGAATCGGCTGCTGCGCGGCGCCCGTTTGCGATTATCGAGGGCAGGTCATCGCTGCCGTTGGCATCACAGGTCATATCGCCGATTACAGCAGCGAAGAGAGTCTCAAACGCCTTGTTTCCTACGTGAAGTCTGCCGCCGAGGAAATCTCTCGAATACTGGGAGGTTCGCACCCTCCTGATGATTTGATGGATTGACCACGGCGTGGGTGTCACAGCCTGTACCGCAAACACGGCGTGCGCGTGAGGCTGATCGCTCAAGAACGATCGCCTATCTTGAAGGAGGTCCGTGTGCGAAAGTAGAGCTGAAAGTCAGGTTTTGTGGAAAAGCGCTATGTACATGGAGATATCTGATGACCACGCTAAGAAGAATTACCCTTTTGCTCCTCACGCTGCTGGTCACCGTGCTGCTTTCGACGGCACTGGTCACAGCCCAGGATGAACCCGCTTTTACCGTCGGCGCGACGGTGCCGACGCTGGACGCCCAATTCTGGAATCAATATGTGGCCTTCATGCAGGAAGGCGCGGACGCGCTTGGTATTGAACTGATCGTCCTCAATGCCGACAACAACCCCGACGAGATGGCCTCCAACATTGAAGACCTGATCGCGCGCGGCGTTGACGGCATCATCCACGTGCCCTACTGGAACACCGGCATCAAGGTTCTGAATGACGCAGGCGCCGCCGGCATCCCCGTCATCATGACCGACGTGTACATTGCAGACATCGCCCCGCAGGATCCGATGTTCCCCGACTACCTGGCTTTCGTCGGCCCCAGCGATGAGGCCGCGGGCTACGCGATGGCGAACGCGCTGTTCACCGAAATGCGCGCGAAGGGCATGGGCATGGTCGTCGGCGTCGTCGATGGCACTCCGGGCACTTCGGTCGCGATCGACCGCCGCAAGGGCTTTGACCGGGCGCTGGCGGAAAACCCGGACGTCACGCTGGCCGGTTCCGTGACGGGCAACTTCGTCCGTGACGAATCGCAGACGGCTTTCGAGTCGCTCTATCAGGGAAACCCCGAAATCGAAGGCGTGTGGGCGGCGAACGGCGGCACGGCCACGGGCGTAATGGCGGCGTTGGTGAACGCCGACAAGGTGCCGGGTGAAGATGTGCTGGTCGTCGGCATGGACCTCAACCCCGAAAACGTGGACGCCGTCGAAGCAGGCAACCTGCTGTTCGACATTGGCGGTCACTGGCTCCAGGGCGGTTTCGCGCTGGTCATGATGTACGACCATCTGAATGGTCTGCCGATTGCCCCCGAAGAAGCGAGCGTCAAGCTCGACCTGCTGCCACTGACCCAGGATCTCGTCGCGCAGTTCCGCGAAGACTTCCCCGAAGGCGTGCCGGCATATGACTTCGTTGAGCGTTCCCGCGTCAACAATCCGGATGCCCCGGCGGCGACCTTCGAGCTGGCTTACAGCGTCGAACTGACCGAACTGCTCGGCGTTCCGATTGAAGACATCATGCTCGATCCGTCGGACATGGAAGCAGAAGCAAGCAGCTAGGCGAAAGCACTGGAAACACAAGGGCAGCAGAGCCGAGCGCTCTGCTGCCCAGCTTGAGGAAGAAATCGTCATGCCGCTGGTCGCAGAACACCTCTATAAATCGTTTGGCGCTACCCAGGCCCTGAGCGACGTTTCCATCAGACTGCATTCAGGCAAAGTGCATGCACTGGTCGGCGAGAATGGCGCGGGGAAATCGACCTTATTCAAAGCTTGCGCCGGGGCACACCGCCCCGATAAAGGCAGCATGACTTTCGACGAACAGCCCTTCGCGCCGCGCAACCTACGCGAAGCGCAGGCCCGCGGCGTTGCCCTAGTTTTTCAAGAAATCACGATCAATTTTGCGCTCGGCATCGCCGAAAATATCTTCATTGACCGTATGAGTCAGTTTTCCGGGTTCATGGGGATCAGCGGGTGGAAGAACCTGCGCGCCGAAGCGCAGCGGATACTCGACGAGATCGGGGCGCAAATTTCCGTCAAGGACCATCTTGACCAACTTGACCTTGGTCAGCTCAAAATTCTGGAAGTCGCGCGCGCTCTGTCCTATCGTCCGCGCGTTTTGCTCCTTGACGAATCGACGGCGTTCCTGAGCACCGTGGAAATCGATGCGCTGTTCCGCGTCATCGAAACGCTCAAAGGCCAGGACATCGCTATCGGCTATATTTCGCATCACCTGGAAGAACTCGAAAAGATCGCGGACGAAATTACCATCCTCAAGGATGGCGGTTGGGTAGGTACCTACCCCGTGGGAGAGATCAGCGAAGATGAGATCAAAGCCCTGATGGTGGGGCGAGATCTCGGGCATAACCTGTATCCGCCATCCCGTCCGACCCAGCACAAAGACACTGTGTTGAAATTAGTCAACGTGCGGGCTAGCGGGCTTGAGCCGATGACGTTGGATCTTCGCCAGGGCGAAATCCTCGGCATTGGTGGTCTGAAGGGTGCGGGCGGTGAAACCTTGCTCAGCTTGATCAACGGGGACGTCCACCTGCAAGGCGGCTCGATGCAAATCGAGGACCGACCGTATCGCCCGATCAACCCGAGCCACGCATGGCAGCATGGCATTGCGTACCTTCCCGGCGACCGCACAGGCGAGGGCCTGATCCTTGATTTCACGGTGCAGGACAACCTGGTGATGGCGAGCATTCCGCAGCGCAGGCTACTCGTGGACCGCGGCGTCGAGAAGAAGATGGTCGAGGCGTTGATCAGCGCCCTTCAGATCAAGACGCCGAGCCCGCGCGCCATCTGCAGTTCACTCAGCGGCGGTAATCTGCAAAAGGTGGTCATGGGCAAGTGCATGGCCGCGCAGCCCAAAGTGCTGCTGCTGAACAACCCCACCCGCGGCATCGACGTCGGAGCGCGCGCGCAGATCTACCAGATCATCCGCGAACAAGTCGCCCAGGGGTTATGTGCCGTGCTCCTGAGTGAAGACCTTCCCGAACTGCTTGGCATGAGCGACCGGCTTGTGGTCATGCGCAAAGGCTGCATCAGCCAGATCTTTGATCGCGAGCACAAGCCAAGCGAAGAAGATGTGATCACGTACATGATTTAGGTCAGCAACCGTTGTAAAGGTGCGCCGATGGAACTTAACAAGAACACTTCCGCCTTGCCCAGTGGGCTGCGACTGCCGCGGTTTTCGGTGCAGACCTACTTTCCGGTCTTGCTTCTGGTTGTGCTCTGTGCCGTGTTCGGATCCCAATCCGACCGTTTCCTCACCTCACAGAACTTCGCCATCGTCTTGCAGCAAACCGTCGTTCTGCTGGTCGTCGCCCTGGGCATGACCTTCGTCATCATCGCCGGGTCCATCGATCTATCGGTTGGCTCGATCGTGGCCCTGTCCTCGCTCATGGCCGCCTCCGCATCCCAACAACTCGGCGTGTGGGCCATCATCCCAGCAGCGATCGTCGGCACCCTGGGCGGCCTGCTCAACGGCCTGATCTTCGCCAAAGGCAAAGTGCCGTCGTTCATGGTCACCCTGGGCACGTTGGTGGCTTTCCGCGGCATCGTACTCTTTTTCACGCGCGGCGCCCCGGTTGAAATCACCAACCGGGAGTTTCTGTTCGTGTTTTCTGGTCGCACCGGCGGCATTCCCAACTCGGCCATTTTCGCGGCCATCCTGGTGATCATCACCTACGTCATCCTCAACCACACGGTGTTCGGACGGCACATCCGCGCCATCGGCGGCGGTGAGCGCGTGGCGGTGCTGACTGGGATCAAGGTCGAGCGCGTCAAGCTCCTCATGTTCACGCTGCTCGGTCTGCTGTGCGGCATCGGCGGCCTGCTGCAGAGCGCACGCGTCTACGCGGCGACGGCCCAGCTTGGTGTCGGGCTGGAACTGGACGTGATCGCCGCAGTGGTCGTCGGCGGCACGCCGCTGACCGGCGGTGTGGGCAGCATTCAGGGCACGATCCTGGGCGCGTTCATCACCACCATCCTGAGCAATGGCATGAATATGATGGGCGTCGATCCATACTTGCAGAACATCGTGCAGGGCATCGTGCTCGTCCTGGCCGTGTTCATCACGATCGACCGCTCGAAGATCGGCATTATCAAATAATACCTAAGGGAATCGACAATGCAGCGTCTGATCAATGACCCGAACCATGTCGTCGAGGACATGTTGCTAGGCTTCGTCAAAAGCCATCCCGCCCTGGTGGTTGCGACCAGCAATCCGCGTGTCTTGAAGTACGCGCAGGCGCCAGTAGCCGGCAAGGTGGGTGTAGTGACCGGTGGCGGTTCCGGTCACAAACCGGCCTTCATCGGTTACATCGGCAAGTACATGGTCGACGCGGTGGCGGTCGGCGAAATTTTCACGTCGCCGTCAGCCCAGGCCTTCTATGACGCCTTCAAAGCGGCGGACGGCGGGGCCGGCGTTGCCTGCCTGTATGGAAACTATGCCGGCGACAACATGAACGTCAAGCTGGCGCGCCGCATGGCGGAAAAAGAAGGCATTCGCGTCGAAACGGTAGTCGCCAATGACGATGTTCCCTCGGCGCCGCTGGCGGAACGCGGCAAGCGGCGCGGCGTCGCCGGCGAGGTGCTGATGTGGAAAATCGGCGGGGCCAAAGCCGCACTCGGCGGTTCGCTCGACGAGGTGATCGGGGCGGCCCAGAAAGCTATCGACAACACGCGTAGTATCGGCATCGGCCTGACGCCCTGCACCATCCCTGCGGTCGGCAAACCAAACTTTGCGATTGAAGAAGGCAAGATGGAACTCGGCATCGGGCATCACGGCGAACCAGGGATCCAGGTCACCGATCTGAAATCGGCGGACGAGATCGCGCGCATGATGGTCGACATTGTGCTGCCCGACCTGCCCTTCGCCAGCGGCGACGAAGTCGTCGCCCTGATCTCCGGGCTGGGTGCCACGCCGGTCATGGAACTCTACATCCTGTACAGCAAAGTGTACGATCTGCTGTCGGAAGCAGGCATCAGCGTCTACCGTCCCTACATCGGCAACTACTTCACCTCGCTGGAGATGATGGGCGCCACCCTGACGATCATGAAAGTGGACGACGAATTGAAGCCGCTGATCGATCTTGAAGCCGACAGCATGGGGCTTAGACAACTACCGAGGTAACTATGGACTCGTTTCCAAGCACACAGGGAAGCGTCGTCATCCGCAATCTCGTCAAGACGATTCAGGACAACGCCACTTATTTGAGCGAACTTGACGGCGCCACCGGCGACGGCGATCACGGCATCAACATGAGCAAAGGCTTCGGCCTGGCTCTGGAACGCCTGGACCCGCAGATCGATCTCGCAACCGGCCTGGATTTGCTGGGCAGCACGCTGCTGACCGAAATTGGCGGGGCGATGGGCCCCCTCTACGGAACCTTGTTTATCAAAATGGCGACGACCTGCCAGGGCAAGGCCACGATCGACGCCGCCATCTTTGGCGCCATGCTGCACGCGGGGCTGCTCGGCGTGCAGGATCTGGGAGACGCGCAGGTTGGCGACAAAACGTTGATCGACACGCTCGCCCCGGCTGAGGCCGCCTGCGCGGCGGCGATCGCCGAAGGCGTTTCCTTTACCGCTGCGTTGCGGCGCATGGCTCAGGCGGCGGAAGCAGGCAAAGAATCGACCCGCTCGCTGGTCGCCAAGATCGGACGGGCCAGCCGCTTGGGTGAGCGGTCGCGCGGGCACCTGGATGCCGGCGCCACCTCATGCTTCCTGATCCTGGACTCGCTGGCGACCAGCATGATCACGCTGCTTAACGATTAGATGCATCTGTCAGTTTGACGGGGCTTGAAAGTGCCACTACAAAGGAGATAGACATGGCTATCGCAAATGATCTTGATCGTGCCTTGAACGGGGGTCAGGGCATTCTGCACATGGTTCCCTGTTGGGTTCCCCGCGCATTTGCGGTACCCGGTAGGCGGCTGCGGCTTGCTGAAGAGGATCTGTACGCGATGGGCACGCATCGCGGCGGGCTGGACGAACGCTGGCTGTGTTCGACCACCCAACCCGCCAATGGGCCAGACATGGAACCCGACGAAGGGCTGAGCTTTGCCGTTGCCCCCGATGGCGCCCGCTTCACGCTCAAAGCGGCGGTCGCAGAATCGCCCGCCGCCGTCATCGGGTCAGCAATGTTCGACAAATATGGACGTTTCCCGACGCTTGGCAAAATGTTTGACAATCAGGGGCCGCTGCCGTTCCATCTCCACCCGCGCGCGGAACATGCCGCGCTGGTCGGCGAAGCACACAAGCCCGAAGCGTATTATTTCCCGCCGCAGTACAACCCCCGGCTCAACGATTTTCCGTACACGTTTTTTGGGCTGGAGCCGGGTACCACGAAAGAAGATATTCTGCGCTGCCTGAAAAAGTGGAACCGCGGCGATAACGGGATTATGGACTATTCGAAAGCCTACGTGTTCCCGGTTGGCACCGGTTGGTTCACGCCGCCTGGCATTCTGCACGCGCCTGGTTCGCTGGTGACCTATGAGATCCAGTGGGGCACCGACACGTTTGCCATGTTCCAGTCGATCGTCCAGGGCAAGCTCGTGCCCTACGACCTGCTGGTGAAGGATGTGCCGGCGGACAAGAAGCAGGATCTGGACTTCGTGATCGAACTGATCGATTGGGAAGCCAACGTGAACCCCAATCTCCGGCAGACGCACTTCCTGCCCGGCAAAGTCAGCGAGTGCGGCGACGGCTGGGAAGACAAATGGATCATCTACGGGCTGTCGCTGGGCGAAGACGTCTTCAGCGCCAAGCAGATCACCGTCCAACCGGGCGCTAAGGCGACAATCACGGATCCCGGCGCCTGCGGCGTCATCGCGGTGCAGGGCCGCGGCAAGATTGGCGTGCATCCGGTTGAGACGCCAACTTTCATGCGCTTCGGCGAAGTCACGCTGGACGAATACTTCGTGACCTATGAAGCGGCTCGGAGCAGCTACGTCGTCGAAAACAACGGCACCGAACCGCTGGTCCTGCTGCGCCACTTCGGCCCGGACTGCCAGGCATAGTCCGGCTCGCGGAGGCGCAGTAAACGGGAACAGTTGACAATTCGAACGATGCTTTCGCACCCTGGTCGCAGTCGAAAGAGGCGTTCGCCTGCCCCAAATACTATCCAAGGGGTGAATGAAGCCAAGATCTCGTCCTAACACCCTGCTCTCAGCAGGGTGCTTTCTTGTTGTTCCTGAACCTCAAATGACCTGCGGCACCACCCGGCGCCGCAGGTCGCGCACGGTCAATAGATGGTCCTGTGCCGGCTACTTACGTCATCCGAGCCAGACTCTCCGCTCAGGCAGCCCATTGGTAGTCATGATGCAAACTACCGAGAAGCAGGATGCTGTGGGGATACTTACGCCATCTATGTTGGTGTGCGATTCTTCTGGTACTTCTCCCCGACGAGCTTCCTGACATCGTGGCCTTTTCCTGAGGAAACACTGCAAATCATCACGAGAAAGTTGGGTCACGATGTCGATAAGTTGTTTTGGGTGTATGGTTTTTCTGGTATAGCTCCGGGAAACGCTTCCTGACATCGTGACCCGTTAAGATCCTGCCCTCAACAAGTTGGGAGGGCAGGAATGGAACTGGAATGGGAGTTGGATCGGGTTCAGTTGTTTCAGTTGCGGCGTTCGCATCCAGACTGGACCATGTGCATCTGGCACAGGAACTCAAACGGGTCTGAGCTGGGTCAAGAAGTGGCTCAGCGCTTTCGAGAAACGGGACAACCGACGCTGGCGATGTTCAAGAGCCGTTCGCGTGCCCCTCTGGAACGGGCGTTTCGGGTCCGCCGTTGTGCGGGATGCCATTCTCAGTCTGCGCGATGAGCTTAAAGCGAGCTATGGGCGGGTCGTGGGGGCGAAGCCAATCCTCTATCACCTCCACCGTGATCCGGTCCTACGCCAACGGGCTGTGTATCTGCCCCGCTCCACGCGTACCATCTGGCAGATCCTGAAGGAAGGAGGACGTATTCCAACGCGCATCCGCCAACATCTTCCCCTTGAGCGGCCTGAACCACTGAGCCATTGGGAGATGGATTTCGGACAGATCGGTAGTACCTTCGAATTTCTGACGGTGGTGGATCGGGGACTTCGTTCTGGTTGAAACGGACCCAGCCGCACTCAACGCCGAAACCGCCCTGCTGGCGGTGGCGCAGCTGCTGCTCATGGTCGGCTTGCCGCTCAAACTGCGCTTTGACAACGACCCGGCTTGTGGGTAATTGGCTGACCGACGGCTATCCGTCGCCGCTGATGCGTTTCCTGCTCTGCCTCGGGGTCGAGCCCGATATCGTTGAACCGGGCAAGCCCACACAAGCCGTTTGCCGAGCGCTCGGTACGGACGCTCAAACACGAATGCCTCTGGCTGACCCGCCTGCGGATTGGCTGGACGCGGCGGGGATATTGGATACCTATCGTTCCTTCTACAACGCGGCCAACCAGTCGCTGGCTTGCTGGCAACCGCCCGCCTGAGGCGTTCCCGCTGCTGCCTATCCTGCCGCTCGTGCCCGAGCAGATTGACCCGGACGCCTGGCTGACCCACTATCATGGCGTCTATTTCGCCGTCGTGTCGGACGCAGGGCATGATCTCCGTGGGACGGCACGACTACTATGTCGGTTATGCCGCGGGAACACGGGTGGGCGTTCTGTTGGATGCTGAGCGAAGGTGTTTACGTTCTCCAGCGCGGCATCGTTCTGTGCGAAAGAGATCAAGGGTTAGTCGGACATTCGCTTGCCTTCCAACCCTACCTGCAGCACATGCTCGAGCAAGCGCGCACGACCGAAGAAGCTGACTTCACCTCGCATTTCCGACCAACACCTTGGATAGTTGATCTTCCTCGCACAGGTCCATGTCAGGAAGCGTTTCCGAGCTATACCAGAAAAACCATACAGTTTTGGGAGATGAACCAGAAGAATCGTACAATACACATCCGAGTTCGATACGCCTCGAAACACCGGTACAATACCCCGTTGCAATTGATGACCATCCTCCAATGAGAACAGTCGATGCCATTTCAATTCCTGCGCGAAACGCTGCTTCAAAGGCTTGGCCTTGATCCGGTTTAGTTGGAGGAAAGAAGTGAGACAACAGCAGGAATCGCGCCGCTGGAAGCCGAAGACCCTGCGGCGACTGTGCGCACTGCCAAGCCGGGTTACTTCCCAGAAATACTCACCGATGCTGAGCCGGCATCCTGATGGGATTCGAACCTACTCAGGCAAGAGAAAAGCCCTGACAGGCACTTTGTCAGGGTGTTTTTCGGCTGGTGAGGACCTGAGGGGCTTCGTTCCGTTTCCTAGTCAGACGAGGTGGTTCGCGGTGCTGATCTCCGCGCACGAGCAAGCGGTCCGGCAGAACCCTGACAAGCAGCAGCTTCGCGAAGCAATCTTCCAAATGTCGGCGTCCGGAATGAGCTACCGCGAGATTGGTACGGTGCTCGGCCTCCACTGGACGCGGGTGGGGCACGTGATGCGCGAGGAGCGAAGTCGTTAGCGGCCGACTGTGCCTTGGGGCTCATGCCCGCGCATGGCCTCTGCAAGCGCCTCCCACTGTTCTGCAACGTTATCGGGAGACACTCCTCCCTTGTAGCGTCGTCGCATAGGCCACGACTCCATCGTATCTGCGCGATAATTCGAGGACGTCACCTCGACTATCCACCGTTCATAGGCTGCAATCCACGCAAGAACGGCCTGGAGCAGATCATAAGCATCGGGAAGGCGAACCTGATCGAGCGAATCTCCCCGCGGGAGGTCTCGCTCCTGCCAGGCACATGGCAGCAGCGAGACTTCTTTTGTCCAGCGCGCGCGACAATGATTCCGGCTGAGAAACAGGCTCCCTCGCTCCGGCGCAGCCACCCAAAGCCCCCATCCCCATAGCGTCAGGGTAGCACCCGGAACTGCCGAGTCATGCGAGTACCCACTGTGGAAGCGCGGCTGAGGCGATGGGCGTTTGCCTAAGCCGTACTCAACCAGCAGATTGCCAGTAGGACGCCGAACGTCGCAGCCCCAGAACCACATCTGCTGGTCAATCAGCCCTTCGCCGACTTCAGAAAAGCGCCTGGGCAGCGGAAGTGTCGAAAGATGCGCTTTTGTGCGCTGCTGTTTGCCCATGCAATTTCCGCCAGCGTATCCATTCCATCAGCCCGTCTTTGATACGCTCGAACTCCGAGGCAGGCTGGTTTCTCACCAGGGTGACCTCAAAACGCTCGTGCAGATCGTCGGGGTCCACACCCCCAAAGGAACCGATCACTACGAGCTGCGAATGGGGTGTTTCTTCCTCGCGCCAGGGGGCGCTGTGCGTCAGGCTGACGCGCCTGCCGACCACATGGAGCGCGCCACGGTTTTCCGGCATCTCAGCCAGATGGACGAAGCCTTTGGCGCGATAAATCGTGAGCGGGAGATTTTCGATCACTCTCCGAAGTGCTTTGAGGGACAGTGGTTCGTCAGTGCGCCAGTTCCATGTCTCGAACACAAGGCTGTGGTCAGGCTGCTGATCGTGGCCGTGACCTCCCTCATCGTGATCGTGGTCATGATGATCATGGTCGTGATCGGCCGGTACGCCAGCCTCATGAACGTGGATGTCCTTAGGGGCCATAGCTTCCAGACGCTCCGGCGCATAGGCCCCGACTCCGAGGACCAGTTCGGGTGGGACCTTGCCAAAGGAGGTTTCGATAATTCGCGCTCGGGGGACGATCTCACGGACCCAGGTCCTGATTTCCTGAAGCTGTATCGCGTCGACCAGATCGATCCTGTTGACCACAACGATATCCGCAACGCCAACCTGGGACATGGCCAGGAAGTATTGGTCCCCCTCAAGGGCGTCGCCGCCTTGCTCGGCATCGATGACAGTGAGAATGTTATCGAGCCGTACATAAGGTCTGAGGTCGGGCATCAGGAAGGTGGAGGCGACGCCTACGGGATCGGAGACGCCACTCGTCTCGATGATGATGTATTCCGGCTTCTCCTGACGCCGCAGCAGTTCGACCATCGCCCGCAGCAAATCGCCTCGAATGGTGCAGCAGATACACCCATTGGACAGGCTGACCATATCGGCCTCGTCACCATCGACGTTGACCACCAGCTGCGAGTCGATGTTCACCGCGCCGAAGTCATTGACCATGACCGCGACGCGCAGCCCGTGTTCGCTGTGCAGAAGCGTGTTCATCAAGGTCGTTTTGCCTGAACCGAGAAACCCTGCCAGGATGGTGATAGGAATCGGAGAACGTGTTGAATGTGTCGTCATACGAGGCCTCTACTCTGATTCAATTTCTGTCACAATGACCGAACCCTGATCGTCACCTAAGGCGAGACAGCGGTCATCAGGCGACCAGACGGCCTGAGATATCGCGCCCATACCGCGCATCCCTCCGAGTGGAGTCTCGCGTTTGCCGGGAAGCCATACCAGTACCGCGCCATCCTGCCCACCGGAGGCGAGTGCATTGCCGCGCTGTTGAAAAGCGAGCGTGGTCAGCAGGTCTTGATGCGCGGTGAGCTGAATCGGTTTCGTGCCTTCGGGGCCCTTGCCGCCGAACTTCCACACGATCACCGTTTCGCCGCCGCCCGTCGCCAGATACTTCCCCCAGCGATCCCATGCCAACTCGCGGACCTTCGTCGGGTAGCCCCACATCATCGACGGTTCAGACTTGCGGGCGTCCCAGTGAACATGATCCCGATAGCAGTATCCTCGCGGATTGCGTCGCGCCGGGACAGCCAACCGATGCCGAACGCTGTCAGCACCCCGGCGATGAGTGCGCCGCCGAACAAGCTCCACTGGTTCAGGTAAGCGACGACCAGACCGGGCAGCACGGTATGCGCCAGCGCGTCGCCAATGAACGCCATGCGCCGCAAGACGACATAGACGCCGATGCTGGCGCACGCCAATCCGACCAGTACGGCGGCGATCAGCGCGGTTTGCATGAAGCCAAAGCGAAACGGTTCGATCAACCACTCGATGATCTTCATAGGCCTACCTTCATCGCGACAAATGCCCCCGGCGGCGGCGCGACTTCGCGCCCGTTCGCCAGATACAGCGCGCCGTCAAAATCCGTCTCCAACCGGCCAAGATCGTGCGTGGCGGCGATCACCGTCTTGCCCAGTTCCCCCAACCGCGCCAGCACAGCGACGATGATCGCCCTCGTCTCGGCATCGACGGCGTTGAGCGGCTCATCGAGCAGGAGCAGATCGGCTTCTTGTGCCAGCGCCCGCGCCAGCAGCGCCCGCTGCTGCTGCCCGCCGGAAAGCTGTCCGATCTGCCGTTCGGCCAGATCGCTTAAGCCAAGCTGATCGATCACCTCATCGGCAATTGCGCGATCCTGCTTCGACGGACGCTTGAACCAGCCGAGATGCACATAACGGCCAGTCAACACTAACCGCCGCAGCGTGACCGGGAAACGCCAATCGATCTCTCCGCGCTGCGGCAAATAGGCGACGCGGTGATGGCACGCGCCCGGCGGGTTGCCGTAGATATAAATCTCACCGCTCCGGATCGGCAGCAGTTTTGCGACTGCCTTGAGTAGAGTCGACTTGCCCGCACCGTTCGCGCCGACCAGCGCCACCCGCGCTCCTACCGGAACGGTCAGGTTCACATCGCGCAGCGCCAGCCGCTTTGTGCCGGGGTACACGACCGACAGCCGCTCGACTATGAGCGCGGGCGCGCCGGTGAGCAGGTCTTGGTGATGGCGGCGACTGTAAGGCAGCGGGGGATGGCTCATGATGCCGCCGCATCTCCATCGAGCAGCCATTCCGAGAACGGATCGTCAAAGCGCCGCCACTTCTTCGCACCCTGTGCCACTTCAGCATCGGTGAGCAAGCATGAGTCGAGCGCGGCGCGGATCGCCGCCTGATCCATCTCGATGCCGATCACGACGAGTTCCTGACGACGATCGCCGTATTCACCCTCAAAGTAGCTCTTGATCTCTGTCAGCAGCGTCGGATCATCCGGGTATTCGTCTGCCGGGGTTTCCGCCCACCATTCGCCGCCGTAGTCGAGCGAAATTACATCGCCTGCCTGCGACCAGATCCCGACCATGTTGTGGCGCGTCGCCAACCAGACGAAGCCTTTCGAGCGCAGCACACTGTCGAGCGCGTCGCTTTCCAATACATCCATCAGGCGTTCTGGGTGAAAGGGTCGGCGGGCGCGGTAGACGAAACTGCCCACACCATATTCTTCGGTTTCCGGCGTGTGCGGCTCACCGGACAGCCATTCGGAAAAGGTCGAAGCGCGGTCGAAGTCGAAGCGTGCCGTATTCAGCACTTCCGCCAGAGGGACCCGTCCGTGATCGGCTCGGATCAGCTTGGCCTGGGGATTCAGTTTGCGCATGAGCGCTTCGAGGCGATGCAGCGCTTCCGGCGGTGCCAGATCGACCTTGTTGAGGATTAAAATGTCCGCGAACTCGATCTGATCGACCAGGAGATCGGCGATGGTGCGCTCGTCGTCGGGTGTCGCGCCGATCCCGCGTTCCGCCATCGTATCGAGCGACGCGAATTCGCGCATGATGTTGTGCGCGTCTACCACCGTGACCATCGTATCGAGGCGAGTGATCTCCGATAGGCCGCCGTCCGTTTCGCTGACCGGGAAGGTGAAGGTTTCCGCGACGGGCAGCGGTTCGGAAATCCCGGACGATTCGATCAACACGTAGTCGAAGCGCCCTTCACGAGCCAGGCGCGCGACTTCGACCAGCAGGTCATCGCGCAGCGTGCAGCAGATGCAACCGTTGGTCATCTCGACCAGCTTTTCTTCGGTGCGGCTGAGTGCTGCGCTTCCATCGCGCACCAACTGCGCGTCGATGTTGACCTCGCTCATGTCGTTGACGATCACTGCGACGCGCAAGCCTTCACGGTTGTTCAGAATGTGGTTGAGCAGTGTCGTCTTGCCTGCGCCGAGAAAGCCGGACAGGACGGTGACGGGAAGTCGCTTCGTCATCGTCATTCGGTCAATGCCTTCAGGCTTAAGCCTTGCCGCCGCAGGAATTCCGGGAGGCCGATCTTGTCGATGGTGCGCAGTTCGCGCGCCGTCACGCGGACCCGGACTGCCTGCCCGGTTTCTTCGACAAAGATCGTTGCCGTTTGCAGATTCGGGCTGAATTTGCGCCGGGTCGCGCGCAGGGAAAACGAGCGCGCATTTCCGAACATCGGTTTAGTCCGGGTGATTTTGTGCTTGCTTGCCATCTGCGTTTCCTGTCGTGTCGTTGTGCTTGAAAGAAAGCGCGTGAACAAGACTGCCCACGCGCTTTCTGTAGCTTAAGTGAGTCCTCCGCCGCTTATTGCAGCGCGGTCGTAATGATGTCCACGTTGTAGCTCAGCATCTCCAGATAGGTCGCCCCCGGCGTGCCCGCTTGACCGAGTGCATCGGTGTACAATGTTGGTGCAAGAACGACTCCGGCTTCGTCGGCGATGCGCTGCATCAGGTCGGGATTGGTGACGTTCTCTGCAAAGATCGCCGGGATGCCTTCCGCCTGAATGAATTCGACGAGCTCCGCGATTTCGCCCGCACTCGGATCCGCCGTTTCGGTGCTGACCGATTCGAGCGCCGACGAGATTTCGAAGCCATATTCATCACCGAAGTAACCGAATGTGTCGTGCGACGTGATCAGGGATGCGATTCGCTTCCGGGATCAACGCCACCTGTTCGCGGATCGCGGCATCGAGGTCGGTCAACTGTGCGGTATACGCCTCAGCATTGGCGCTGTAGGTGTCAGCGTTTGCCGGGTCTGCTGCGGCGAGCGCGGCGCGGATATTCTCGACCATCACCACCGCATTATTCGGGTCATGCCAGACATGCGGGTCGAATTCGCCGTGTTCGTGGGCGTGTTCTTCGCCTTCTTCTTCGTGTTCATGTTCATGCTCGCCGAGTTCACTCTTTGCGGCCATGCCGAACACCGCCAGCGCCGACGGTTTGCCACCAACGAAGATGCGTTCTTCGGAGATTTCGAGCGTTTCAAGGTTGATGCCGCGAATGTCGCCGGGCAGCGGTTCGCTGACATACGCCATATGTCCGTTGACGACGAACGTCGGACGAGCAGCGGCGCGACCGGAAGCCGGCGCAAGGAACGGATCGACCACCTGCACCGTGCCTTCGATTGATCCCGTCGCAATGTCGATCACATGCAAATTGCCGTCAATCGTCAGCGCGACCAGCTTGGACGAATCTTCGCCATGGAAGTTGAAACGCCACACACGCGCCGGGGCTTCGATCACGATTTCGGACGTGCCCGCGACCGGATCAACACGCACGACGGTGTTTTGCCCATAATTGCCGATCAGATATTGCGCGCCTTCGACTGCGTAGAGCGTGCCCGTGCGCAGATCGGGATTGTCCGTCGGGTTGGCGACCTTGCGCGAGACGAATGTATCGCCGTCGCGCTCGACCAGCAGCACACCATCAGCGCAGCCAAACGCCACGCCATCGTCGCTGTAGGCAGCCTCACCATGCAGACCAGGGCATTCATGGAAGCTCTGGAGGATCTCCCCGTCGAGCGACATGACGTCCACGCCAACCGGCAGGGCATCATCGGGATTTTCCATGTTCGGGCTGCTGATCAACACGACATCGCCCATCGGCACCGCCACGCCGTGATGCGGACGCGCCGACGTCACCGTGACGGTTTCACCCGCGAACAGGCTCTCTTCGGTGAAGATCGTCGCCGCGCCGTCGCCGTCGTGGAAGATGGCGATTTGATCGTGATGTACGACGTAGTGAATGGGTGTCATTCCTTCAAGCTCAGCACCGAGCAGCGCCGGGCTGCCGAAATCGGTATGGAAGTGATCGTCGTGCGGGACCGACGAAACGCTGCTGTCGATCAGGTTGGTGATGCTGCCGTTCGTTTGTACCGCGAAGGCGTAGCGCCCGCTCGGTGACGGATACAGGGATGCTGACGCGGTCAGTACGAATTCCACGATTACCTCGTTGGTGCGCAAATCGACGATCTGAACCGTTCCGCTTTCGTAGTCATTCACGATCAGCCGCGTGCCGACCATCGGCGCACCTTCCATGAAGCCGCCGTCACCTTCGCCCTCATGTTCATGATCGTGATCGTGTCCGGCGAATGCCAGCGGTTCGATGCCGTCACTCACGACGATGCGCGTCGCGGTCGGGCCGGAAGCGGTATAGAGATCATCGAGCCACGTCTCAAACTCGAGCCCGTTCTCGAAGATGAGATCGGCTTCCGCCAGCGCGACCGCATCCTGTGGCGTGGGTTCATAGACGTGTGAATCGCCATCGGGACCCACCAGCACGGTGAGTTCAACCTCATCTCCGGCAATGTTCTGAACGAGATCGCCGAGAATGCTGTAGGTGGCGACCACCCGCAGCGGCGCATCCTGCGCTGCCGCCGAAAGCACGAGACTGAGGAGCAAGAGAACAACGATAGCCGAACGCAAAGTACGCATGAATTCTCCCTTGAGTTGACCTAAAAACTGGACTGACAAACGCTGCACATTCCAAGCAGTTGGATATGGGCGGCGTGGAGCCGGTATCCGCTCTGTTGGGTGAGTGCTTCAAGCTGAGGCTGAAGCGCATCGTCTGCGAGAAACTCGGCTTTCCCACACGACACGCAGACGACGAGAGGACGCTCGCTGTCCTGCGCCAGCACATACTGATTGCAGTGATTCAGCCCGTGAACGCGGCGCAGAAAACCGAGTTCTTCGAGGGCATCGAAGAGACGATAGATGGTGGCTCGTCCCGTTTGGGGGCGTTCGCTGCGCACATAGTCCCAGGCTTTCTCGGCAGTGAGCGGGAATGTCGCGTGCGAAAGGGTCGCGAGGAGCCGCCTTTTCGTCGGCGTAAGCCGATAGCCTCGATCTTTGAGAGCGCGCAGCCATTCGTTTGGCTTTACAGGAACGATGGTCATTTGTGATTCTAAATGATACTAAGTCTCAATGAATTTAATTGATACCAGGTCTCAATTGGAAGTGCAAGAAAAGTTTGTATCTTGTAATGTGGGCAGTACCTCCCGATCAAGGTATCGGGCAGCAAACACCGGTACCGCAGCTAGCGCGAAAGCCAGCTGGTGTCGTCCGCTGTCACAGAGTCTTGGGCATCATCAATGACTCCTACCGCGATACCGCCTAACCCGATTTCCCTCGTAACCGACGTTTTTTGGGGTTACGGGTAGACCAATTGGTTGAGAAAACAGTAGAATGGATAGAAGTTCCACGCCTCACAGGTACAGAATGGCATGACCTTACCCCAGTTTGGCGGACACCGAAAATGTCCGTTAGACTGAGTGTAATGAGTGAGCGATGGGCTACAACAAGTACATCGACGAGTTCAAGCGAGAAGTGCTGGCAATGGTGGCGGAAGGCCACCGGAGCGTCGCGCAGCTCGAGCGGGAGTTGGACATCACAACGGGATTGATCTACAAGTGGCAGCAGCGGTATCGAGTGAAGGACGAGCAACTGCAGCCGAGCGGGCGAGAGCAAGCGGAGCTGTGGCGGCTGAAGCGGGACCTGGAGATCGTCAAGCAGGAGCGGGATATCTTAAAAAAAGCCATTCGGGTATTCTCGCGGGGGGAGTCGTGAACGGCTACCTGTTCATCGCCGCGCAGCACGTTCTACCGTTGGGTGGAAGCGTACGAGCGGGCAGGGATGGATGGACTGTGCGACCGCTCCAGTCAGCCCAAGCAGTTCTGGAACCGCATCCCCGAGCCGGTGCGCGAGGATATCGTCCGCATCGCGCTGGAGCATCCCGCCTTGTCGCCGCGGGAGCTGGCGTGGCACATCACCGACACAGAGGGCTACTTCGTTTCGGAATCGAGCGTGTACCGGATCTTGAAATCGTATGACCTCATCACCTCGCCTGCTTTCGTGCTCATCAAGGCCGCCGACCAGTTCAAGCATCCAACCCAACGGGTCAATGAGCTGTGGCAGACCGATTTCAGCCAGTTTCACATTATCGGCTGGGGCTACTACTACCTGTCGACCGTGCTGAACGACTACTCACGCTACATCATCGCCTGGAAGCTCACGCCGACGATGAACCACACTGATGTCGAGCAGACGCTGGATCTCGCGCTGGCGGCCACTGGCGTGCAGCAAGTCGCTCTCCAGCATCGCCCGCGCCTGCTGAGCGACAATGGGTCGGCCTACATCTCAGCACAGCTTGCCGAGTATCTGAGCCAGCAAGGGCTTCGGCACACCCGTGGTGCGCCGTATCATCCGCAGACGCAAGGCAAAATCGAACGCTACCATCGCAGCCTGAAGAACGTCATCTGCCTGGAAAACCACTTCTTTCCTGGGCAACTGGAGCTGGCGATCGCGGCCTTCGTCGACCATTACAACCATCATCGCTATCATGAGGCGCTCGATAACCTCACGCCTGCCGACGTCTTTTTCGGACGCGCCGCTCAGGTTCTGGACGCCCGCGCTGCCGTCAAGCAGCGGACGCTGGCCCAGCGGCGCGCGCAGCATCTGTTGGCGCGTGCATCGGCTTGAACAATCGGGTATTCATGGGGAAAGTGTCTCTTAACGACCCCACCCCTTCTGTCCCATTTCTTTTGACGATATACAAGTGGTATGTCGTATCAAGTATTTGCTAGGGATTTGTAAGAGCAAGACAAGGCATGCCTTGTCCCGACAATCATCTTTCTTGTAGGGATGAAACCTATCTCGTCCCTTTGGACAACATTCTGCTTCTGGGTAAGGGAAGAAAGTTCGATTTCATGCCAAGTCTGGGTGTACAACTGCGGCATAACCCAATTGCCATTATCGGTATGGGCGCGATTATGCCACAAGCTCATAATCTGCGGGAGTTCTGGAACAATATTATCGGCAAGGTTAACTGTATCACGGATGTTCCCGGATCCCGCTGGAAAACTGACGACTACTATGATCCGGATCCATCCGCGCCGGACAAAACCTACTGTAAACGCGGTGGTTTTGTGCCCGATGTTGATTTTGACCCCATGGAGTTCGGGCTGCCGCCAAATATCCTCGAAGTGACGGACGTCTCGCAGATGTTGTCGCTCCTAGTAGCGAAAGAGGCGCTTGCCGACGCGGGTTATCTCGAAAGTGAAGACAAAATTCGTGAGCGCACCGGGGTGATCCTCGGTGTTGGCGGAGGGCAAAAACTCATCACGCCGCTGACCACCCGATTGCAGTATCCCGTCTGGAATGAGGTGTTGAAAAGTTACGGGATCGGCGATGCCGACCGCGAAAAGATCGTCGAGCGGATGAAACAGGCATACATTCGTTGGGAAGAGAACAGTTTCCCCGGGATGCTTGGCAATGTCGTCGCGGGCCGAATCGCCAATCGCTTTGACCTCGGTGGTACCAACTGCGTCGTCGATGCAGCGTGTGCCAGCACCATGGCTGCGTTGAAAATGGCGTTGAGCGAGCTGACGGAACACCGCGCCGATATGATGGTAACGGGCGGCGTCGATACCGACAACTCGATTTTCATGTATATGTGCTTCAGCAAGACCCCGGCGTTCTCCAAAGGCACAAACCCCCGCCCCTTTGATGTCGACTCCGATGGCATGATGGTCGGCGAAGGCATCGGCATGATGATTCTGAAACGGCTTGATGATGCCGAACGCGATGGCGACCGCATTTATGCCGTGATCAAGGGCTTGGGGTCGTCCAGCGATGGTCGCTTCAAGAGTATTTACGCGCCGCGTGGCGAAGGTCAGGAAAAAGCACTGCGCCGCGCGTATGAAGATGCAGGATTCTCGCCTGCGACCGTCGGTCTGGTCGAGGCGCATGGTACGGGTACGGTGGCAGGCGACACCACGGAAGTGACGACGATTATTCGCTACTTCAACCAACACGACACACAGCAGCAGCATGTCGCGCTCGGCAGTGTCAAATCGCAAATTGGTCACACCAAAGCCTCGGCGGGCGCAGCGGGTTTGCTCAAGACAGCGCTCGCTTTGTATCATAAAGTGCTGCCCGCCACGCTGAACGTGGAACAGCCCAATCCCAAATTCGATATTTCGAACTCGTCTTTTTACATCAATACAGAAACACGTCCCTGGGTACAGCCCGCCGATGATACGCCGCGTCGCGCAGGGGTAAGTTCGTTCGGGTTTGGCGGCACGAATTTCCATGTCGTCCTCGAAGAATTCCGGAACGATCACCGAACCGGTTATCGTATGCACCCGACCCCACAGGCGATTATCCTGAACGCCGGGAGTGTCGATCAACTGCGCGCGCAGTTGACCGCTGCCTTGAATGCCTTGCAGTCCGAGGATGGGGCAGGGCAGTTCCTGAATCTAGCGCGTTCCACCCGTGAAACGAACGTGCCGATGGCAGCCCCTCGTGTGGGTTTCGTCGCGCTGAATGCCGAGGAAGCCGCCGGTTTGCTGCGGGTCGCGCAGGAAATGCTCGACAAGAGCCCCGACTCCGAAGCTTGGCAGCACCCCAAAGGCGTGTTCTACCGGCGCAACGGTATGAACCTGACGGGGCGTGTCGTAGCGCTGTTTTCGGGGCAGGGATCGCAGTATCTCGAGATGGGGCGCGAACTGGCGTTCAATTTCCCGGAAATTCGCCAGTCCTTCGGGCAAATCGACAGCCTCATGAAACGGGATGGCAAGCCCACGTTATCGGGCGTGGTCTTTCCGCGTCCGGCATTTCATGTTGAAGAAAAGCAAGCGCAGGAATCCACGCTGCAAAAGACCGATTACGCGCAGCCTGCCATCGGCGCATTGAGCGCGGGAATGTTCCGCGTGCTGCGAAACGCCGGTTTCCGCGCCGACTTCACGGCGGGACACAGCTTTGGTGAGCTGACTGCGTTGTGGGCGGCGGGTGTGCTTCAGGATGAGGATTACGCGCTGCTGGTCAAGGCACGCGGCGCGGCGATGGCTCCACCCCCCCATGATCCTACCTTTGACGCGGGCACGATGATGGCCGTCACGGGAGATAGCGAGGCGATCAAACGCGAGGTTGCGGCGCTGGCGGGGGTGCAGGTCGCGAATCACAATTCGCCCACACAAGTGGTCGTCGCCGGATCGAAAAACGCCATCCAATCGGCCGAAAAAGCGTTGAAGGCGAAGGGGTTTAAGGTTGTCTCTCTCTCGGTCGCCGCTGCGTTCCATACGCCGCTGGTGGGACACGCGCAAAAGCCCTTCGCGCAGGTGATTCGCGGCGTTATGTTCCAATCGCCTCAGATTCCGGTGTACAGTAACGAGACAGGCAAGCCCTACCCGAATGAACCGACGGCGATCCAGTCGATTCTCGCGGATCACATCCTCAATCCGGTCTTGTTCCGCGATGAGATCGAAAACATTTACGCCGCGGGCGGCACGGTGTTTGTCGAATTTGGTCCACGAAATGTGCTGACCAATCTCGTCAAGGATATTCTGGGGGATCGTCCTCATGTCGCCATTGCCCTCAATGGCAGCCGACAGAAGGACAGCGACCGTCAACTGCGCGAAGCTGCCGTTCAACTGCAAGTGCTCGGGCTGACGCTCGGCGCGCTTGACCCATATGCCCTTGATATTGACGTACCCGCTAAAAAGAAGAGCGGCTTGAGCGTCAAGCTGAATGGGGCGAACTACGTGAGCGATAAAACACGCGCCGCGTATCAGTCAGCTCTTGCGACCCCCGCGACCCTTTCCGCGCCGTCGCATCAGCAAACGTCCATTCCTGTGGCGCTGCCAACCGCCGAGAATCCAGTTGTATCGCCTGTGAGTCCCCCTGTAGCCTTGAGTAAGCCGCGAGTAGAAACCGATATGCCCAATATTTTGTCTATGCTGGAACAGAGTCTCGCCCATTTCCGCGAACATCAGCGCGAAACCCTGCGCGTCCACGAGCAGTACGCCCAGAGTCAGAGTGAGTACTTCCGCATTTTCTTCGACCTGACTCAGCAGCAGCAAACGCTGCTAGCAGCGCAAACCCTGCCGTCCGGGGTTGCCGAAGCGCTCATACAGAATATGCTGCGCTTCCATCAATACCAATCGGAGACGCTGCGTATGCACGAACAGTACATGCAGCAGCAAACGGAGATCGCGAAATCCCTGCTGGCGTTGATCGGTCAGCAATACGCCGGGGTGACTCACGCGCCGAGTGTCGGCACGAACGGCAGCGCGGTCAAAGCGATAGTCCAACCTGAACCGCCTCCTGCGGCGGTCAAGCCGAGCGCTCCCGCCCCGGTCGTTCAAGCTGTTGATCGGGTGACTCCCCCCGTGCCGGCAGCCGTCAAAGTGGAGGCGACCCCTGTTCAGCCTGTGAACACGTCGCCCGCGCCGACGGTCCTGGCGTCCGTTCCGGTTGCGCCCACGACTCCCGCCCCGGCTGCACCTGCCGCGTCGAGCAACAACGCGAACAGCGCGAACCTCAAACTGCTCTCGGACGCGCTGCTGCGTATCATCGACGAAAAGACGGGTTATCCCGTTGAGATGCTTGAATTAAGCATGGATATGGAAGCCGACCTCGGCATCGACTCGATCAAGCGCGTGGAAATCCTCGGCGCAATGCGCGACACCTTCCCGCACCTGCCGCAGTTTAAACCGGAAGAATTGGCTGAAATGCGTACGCTCCAGCAGATTGTTGATTACATGCAGTCCCGTTCGGGGGGTGACGCGCTTCCCGCGGTGAACGCGCCTGTTCCGGTCACCGCCGCTCCGGCCGCCTGCGACACCTGCGCCTGCCGCAATGAGCAATGGCGCGGGTGGTGCGAACCTGAAGGAACTTTCGGACGCGTTGCTGCACATCATCGACGAGAAGACAGGCTACCCGGTTGAGATGCTCGAACTGAGCATGGATATGGAAGCCGACCTCGGCATCGACTCGATCAAGCGCGTGGAAATCCTCGGCGCGATGCGCGACACCTTCCCGCACCTGCCGCAGTTTAAACCGGAAGAATTGGCTGAAATGCGTACGCTCCAGCAAATTGTCGATTACATGCAGGAGGCAAGCCAACAGGCGTCCCCTTTTGACGTTGCCAGCAGTTCGGAAGGGTCACTGAGTGCGGCGGAAGCGCCGACCAGTGATGAACTGCCGGCTCTGCTTGAGATCGATACCCGCGGAATCGAACGCCGTGTTGTACAACTGCGTCGTTTGCCGATGCCAGATTTCCTCGAATTTTCGGCGTCGGGCGCGGTATGCATTGTGACGGATGACGGTACTGCCGCCACGACCGCGCTGTCGAAAGCGTTGGCGGCGGCAAATTGGCAGGTGGTGATCCTCAGCCTACCGCACTCGCTCATCCCCGCCAACCTGCACTTGAACGGTGTAGCGCGCTTACAGCTTGAGGATGTGAGCGAAGAAAAGCTGCAAACCGTGCTGACCGAGATCAGAAATCGGTATGGCGCAATCGGCGCGTTCATTCACCTGACGCCCCCGCGCGTGGGATCGCTGTTCGGCACAGCGGAATATGTGCTGGTCAAGTTCGCGTTCCTCATGGCGAAACATTTGAAACCACATCTCACACAGCGCGGCAGTGCGGCACGCCCCTGTTTCATGACGCTCACGCGACTTGACGGGGCGTTCGGAACGTTGGTCGAAGCCGACTACAGCGTCATCATGGGGGGATTGTTCGGACTGGTGAAAACCCTGAGCCTTGAATGGGACAATGTTTTCTGCCGTTCGGTTGATGTTCACCCGCACACCCCTGACGAGCAGGTCGCTGCTTACGTCCTCGCCGAAATGCATGATCCCAACCGCCTGCTGACCGAAGTCGCCTATGGTACGCCGGGCAGAACGACATTGATTGCAGCCACCCATGGAGCGCAGTAACCTATGGCGAACGTATCACCAAGCACCGTGTTTTTGGTCAGCGGCGGCGCGAGAGGCATAACCGCGCAGTGTGTCATCCTGCTGGCAAAACAGTTTCACTGCAAGTTCATCCTGCTCGGGCGCACGTCCTTGCGGGATGAACCGGTTTGGGCGCAGGGTGTCTCTGAAGAGTCCGACCTCAAACGGCGCGCGCTTGCGGATGCACAGGCGCGCGGCGAAAAAGTCTCACCCGCGCAGCTTGGCAAAGTGGTCAGGGGGATCGTGGCACAGCGTGAGATTCGAGGCACGCTGGACGCCGTGCAAGCGGCGGGCGGACGGGCGATCTATCTCGACGCGGACATCACCGACAGCACCATGCTGCATGAACGATTGGCTGCGGTCAATTTCGGTCCGATCAGCGGAATCCTGCATGGCGCGGGCAATCTCGCGGATAAACTGATCGAGAATAAGACCTCGGCAGATTTCGAAAACGTGTACGCGGCGAAGGTGGCAGGGCTGGAAAATCTCCTCTCCGTTGTTCCCGCCGAGTCGCTGCGCCACCTCATCCTGTTCTCGTCGGTTGCCGGGTTCTACGGCAACGTTGGACAGGCAGATTACGCCATTGCCAACGAAATTCTCAACAAAACCGCCTATCGCTTCAAGAAGCTGTACCCCGACTGCCACGTGATTTCGATCAATTGGGGTCCGTGGGATGGCGGTATGGTGACACCGCAGCTCCGCGACTATTTCGACAAGCTGAACATCCGCGTCATTCCGGTTGAGGTGGGGACGCACATGCTGGTGCGGGAACTCCTCGCTCCCGGCGGTGCTCCGGCGCAAATCGTCATCGGCAGCGCGATTCGACCGCAGCCCGGCCCCCTGTCGAGCGATTTCCAAACGCACTCGATGCGGCGGACGCTGCGCCTCGCGGACAGCCCGTTCCTCGGCGATCATGTGGTCAACGGCAAAGCGGTGTTGCCGATGGTGTCGGCGATGTCATGGATGGCGAGCGCTGCCGAGGGCATTTATCGCGGTTACGGCTACTTTGGCTTTGACAATTACCGCGTCCTCAAAGGCGTTGTCTTTGACGACACACTGGCGAGCGAGTACACGCTCGATCTCAAAGAGGTGAGGAAGAACGCGGACGAAATCGTCGTCGATGCCCTGATTCGCAGCCAGAGTGACGGCAAACCGCGTTTTCACTACAGCGCGCAGATCACACTGCGCGCGCAGATTCCCGACGCGCCCGCCCTCGACGAGCCGTTTACGCCCTCGTTCGACTCCATGATTGACGGAGCGCAGTTTTATCAGGACGGCACACTGTTTCACCGCTACAGTTTTCAAGGCGTCGATCAAATTCTTGACCTGAGCGAGCATGGTATCGTCATGCGCTGCATACTGCCGCAGGTGGATGAGGCGTATCAGGGACAGTTTCCCGTACAAGCCTTCAACTACTTCATGTCGGATATTGGGTTGCAAAGCGTGGGTATCTGGTCACGACACTTCTACAAGATGGGTAGCCTGCCGCTGCGTGCGGGGAAAGGGCGGCATTATCGTCAGGGCGTGTTCGGTCAGACATTTTTCGTCACCATGCGAGTCCGATCACACAGCGAAACCAACGCCTGCGCCAACATCATGCTGCATGACGAGCAGGGCAGCCTGTACGCGGTGATCGAAGAACTGGAAGTGACGTTAAGCCGCCGCTTGAATGAACTCTTTCTGAAAAATCAGCTTGTAGAAACGCCATGACGACGCATTCCGCGACTCACGAACCGATCGCCATTATCGGCTTCTCATGCCTGTTCCCCGGCGCGACCACCCCCGACGAATTTTGGACGCATCTCTTCAACGGGGTCAATACCACTTCACCCGCCACCGCGACGCACTTCGGCGCTGACCCCACGTTCTATTTCGACCCGGAGCGTCGTGGACACGACACCACCTATTCACTGCGCGGGGGGTATGTTCAAGCGCCGATGGCGGGTGATCTATCGGATTTGGACAAGGCGTCCGCATGGTCGCTGTATGTCGCGCGCGAGGGGCTGCGTCACAGCGGCTACCTCAACCGACCGGACGTGCTTGCCCGCTGCGGTTTGATCCTCGGCAGCTTATCGTTCCCGACGCAAGAATCGCACGGACATATTGCGCCCATTTACACCCCAGCGCTCGAAAACGCACTTGGTGAACTCATGGGCATTGAAGATTTTCGGCTGCTGCCCGCGAATGATGTCCAGTCCAGTACGACCCTGCAATCTCCGAGTACGGTGGTAGTTGAACGCTTGGGTTTGAAGGGCGCAGCCTTCATGATCGATGCGGCGTGCGCGTCGTCCCTGTACGCTATCGGCTTGGGCTGTGCCTATTTGCGGGCGGGACAAGCGGACATCATGCTGACTGGCGCGGTAAGCGCCGCCGATCCTCTGTTTGTCAACATGGGCTTCAAGCACTTTGGCGCTTACCCGGAACAGGGGGCGAGCCGCCCGCTGGATATGCAGTCGGGCGGGCTGATCGCCGGCGAAGGGGCAGGAATGCTGGTGTTGAAGCGTTACAGCGACGCGCTGCGCGACGGCGACACGGTGTACGCGATCATCGGCGGGCTTGGATTATCGAATCATGGGCGCGGCAAGCACCCGCTCACGCCGAATTCACGCGGACAAACGCTCGCCTTTCAGCGGGCATATGCGGATGGCATTGATCCCCACAGCGTGCAGTACATCGAATGTCATGCCAGCGGAACGCCGTTAGGCGATAAGACCGAACTCAATTCGCTGGACGAATTTTTCGGCGGCAGCGCGGTTCTACCGAAACTTGGGGCGGTGAAGGCGAACCTCGGGCATCTGCTGACGGTGGCAGGGCTGGCGAGCATCCTCAAGGTGCTGCTCAGTATGCAGCATCATCAAATTCCCGCGACGATCGACGTCGAACAGCCGCTGTCGTCGGGGCGATTTGGCGCGGAGCAGATTGTGCGGCGGAATACGCCGTGGACGGACGCGCATAAGATCGCCGGGATCAACGCGTTTGGATTCGGTGGGGTGAGCGCCCATTTGATCCTGCAATCGCCGTCGGCTGTGGCAACTCGTCCTGCTGCGACCACGTCCAAACCCCGCTTGGCGATTGTGGGCATGGACGCGCAGTTTGGCGGTTGCGACGGCTTGGAAGCGTTTGCCCGGACTCTTTACGCGGGCGAACAGCAGTTCATCCCACTGCCGCCGAAACGCTGGAAGGGCTTGGCGGACGATGCGCCGCTCGCCGCCTACATCGACTCGTTTGAAATCGACTTTTTGCGCTTCAAGTTTCCGCCGCGTGAGGATGATCAACCGACGCCACAGCATTTGCTGCTGCTTAAGGTCGCAGATAACGCGCTGCAAGCCGCGCAACTTCCCGAAGATGGCAATGTCGCGGTGATCGTCGTGCTCGAAACGGAATTGAGCCTGCACCAATACCGCAGCCGACTCGATCTCTCGTGGCAGATCAAGGACAGCCTCGCTCGTCAGGGGTATCAATTGGAGGCTGATTTCTCGGAAGTAGAGCAAATCGCCAAAGACGCGCTCAGCCCGCCCGCGCAGGTGAACCAGTACACCAGCTACATCGGAAATATCGTCTCCAGTCGCGTGAGTGCCCTCTGGAATTTCTCCGGACCCGCGTTCACGCTGTCGTCGGCAGAAAACGGCGTGTACAAGGCATTGGAAGTCGCGCAGCACCTGCTAGCAGACGAAGCGCTCGACGCGGTGGTGATTGGTGCGGTCGATCTCGCGGCGGGCGTCGAGAACATCACACTGCGCCGCGCACAGTATCCGCTCAACACGGGCGCGGTGACCCTGAGTTTTGATCAACAGGCGAACGGCTGGCAGCCGGGTGAAGGCGCGGGCGCGGTGGTCATTCAGCGGGCAGATCGGGCACGGGGGCATGTCTACGCGACGATTGAGAGCGTCGTCATCCAGCCGGGCAGGGACGCAGTCGCGATTGCCGGAACGCTGGAGCGCGCGCTGGCAGCCGCCGGATTGAAACCGGATGCGATTGGTTATGTCGAAGCGTCCGCGAGCGGGATCGCCGCACAAGACTCTGCTGAGATCACGGGGTTGAACCGTGTTTACCCCCGTCAAGGGGATGCGTTGAGGACGGCGCTCGGCAGTGTGAAAGCCAATTTTGGACACACGGGCGCGGCATCGGGGATCGCCAGTCTGATCAAAACCGCGTTGTGCCTTGATCGTCGTTTTATCCCCGCGGTCCCACAGTGGTCAGCCCCCAAGCAACCGGACGACTGGGCGGGCAGCGCGTTCTATGTGCCGCAAGAGTCGCAGACATGGTTCGAGCCTGCGGGCGTCAAGCGCAGCGCCGTGATCAGCGGACTGGGCGAAGACGGGACGTGCGCCGGGGTGGTGCTGACCGAAGGGGTGACGCCGCGCGCGGCGGGCAGTGCGTACCTACATCATAAAGGGCTGTATCTGTTCCCGGTGGATGCTGATGATCGGGACACGCTTATGCAGCGGTTGCAGCAGCTCGATGGCGACGAGCCGTTAGCCGTGCTGGCGCAGCGGGCGTTTTCTGCCTATCGCAGCGGACGCTACGCCGCCGTCATTCTGGCGCGTTCGCATGAGATGCTGCGCCGCGAACTGCAACTCTCGCTGAACGGAATTCCGCAAGCCTTTGAGCGCGGCGGCGATTGGCAGACTCCTGCTGGCAGCGCGTTTAGCGCCAACCCGGTTGGGGCGGGTGGCGTTGCCTTCATCTATCCCGGCGGTTTCAATTCGTATCCCGGTCACGGGCGCGACTGGATGCATTTGTTTCCCTCGTCGCTTGCCTACGCTGAGTCGCTGGTCGCCAACGTGGGCGAACATGCCAGTGAAACGCTGCTCTATCCGCGTTCCCTCTCCGCGCCAGATCGCGCGCAGGTGCGGGCAACACGCGCCAAGCTGATGCATGACCAGAACGCCATGATGAGTTCCGGCATCCTGTTCTCAATGTTGTATACGAAAGCGCTGCGCGACATCTTCCAGATCAAACCGGATATGTCATTCGGCTATAGTCTGGGCGAGAGCAGCATGCTGTGGGCTTTTCGTGTGTGGCGGGATGGCGACTCTGCCCGCGTCACCCTGCGAAATTCCCCGTTGTTCACAACTCGCTTGTATGGTCGTAAAGAAGCCATTCGTGAAGCATGGGGCTTGCCCGGTCATCTGGAAAACGATTTCTGGGCGTCATTTGTCCTTTCCGCATCGCCTGCTGTGGTGCTGGATCAGCTCATTCACGAGACGCGCGTGTATCTGACGCACGTCAACACGCCGAACGAAGTCGTGATCGCGGGTGACCCGATCGCCTGTCAGCGCGTGATCGAGCGCTTGGGCGTGGAAGCGGTGCGCGCGCCTTTTGAAACCGTGATCCACAATGAAGCGATGCTGTCGGAATACGCCGCGTTCTACCAACTGCACCGACGCGCCGTGTATCCGGTCGAAGAAAACATCACCTTCTATTCGGCGGCGGACTATGAGCCGCTTCGTTTGAATAGCGATTTCGTGGCGCGGAGCGTGGCGCGGGTGTCGTGCAAGCAGGTGGACTTCCCCCGGCTGATTCATAACACTTATCGGGATGGCGCGCGGGTGTTCATCGAGTTGGGTCCCGGTTCTACTTGCACGCGCTGGATCAGCGATACGCTGCGCGCGGAGAATCGGGAGCATCTGGCGGTATCCATCGATCAACTGCGGCTGGACGATCACACGGCGCTTTTGAAGCTGCTGGCGCGTCTGGTGAGTCACCGCGTCCCGCTGAACCTTGCCGCGCTCTACGACGCGCCGTTGTCTTTCACGGAGCGGAAGCGCCTACTCCGCGTCATTACGCTTGGCGGTGATCCGGTGGGCGATACCATCCTGAGTGAAGGCAACCGCCGCTTCACCCGCCAGCCCATGCGGCTCGCCCTCCGCGAACCCGTGTTTGAGGATGCTCCTCCGGTCGCAGGTGGCGATCACCGTGCTTTGCTGCAAAAGCGCCTCACGGGGCTGCGAGAACTCGCTTCGCTGCTTCAGGCGCAGGTGAAGCAGCCGGGAGTTGGCGCTGTGATGCTGCCCGTCGCGCCGCCCGTCATGCCGCGCTATACCCCGCGCCGCGCGGTGTTCAACATATCCAGCATTGATCAGTTCGCGCGCGGCTCGATCAAGGCGTGTTTTGGCGAGGAATACGCCATCTACGATGATCGACGCGCGCCGCGCATTCCCAACACCGATTTGATGCTGCTTTCCCGGATTGTCGAGGTGAACGGTACGCGCCTTGTCACGACGATTGGCAGCAGCATGGTCGCGGAATACGACGTGCCCGCCGAGCAGTGGTTCTATCGCGATAACAGCGCTCCGTTCACACCTTATTCCATGTTGATAGAGATGGCGCTTCAGCCGTGTGGATTTCTCTCCGCGTTCATGGGTCCTACGCTCGATTATCCCGACATCGATTTCTACTTTCGTAACCTCGACGGCGTGGGTAAACTGATCCGTGAGGTAGACTTGCGCGGTCGAACGCTCGTCAACCGGGTGGAACTCGTTTCATCGACCATTCTGCAAGGGATCATCATCCAGAAATATACGTTCGATATGCAGCTGGACGGCGAGTCGTTCTACGTGGGCAATTCGACGTTCGGTTACTTCACCAAGCAGGCGCTTTCCAGTCAGGCAGGTCTGGATCGTGGTAAACCACCCGCGAAATGGCATGAAGTACACCCTGACGCGCCACTGGTACGACAGGTGGGAAACCGCGTGGTTGTGCCGCGACATGACTCCATGCGGACGCTTCCGTCGGGTCAGCTTGCTTTTTTGGACAACGTGTTAATCGATGTGAAGGGCGGTACTCACGGAGAGGGCTACATTTACGCGGTGAACCGCGTCGAGCCCACCGACTGGTATTTCGCCTGTCACTTCCACGATGACCCTGTGATGCCGGGATCGCTGGGACTGGAAACGGTCGTACAGGCGATGCAGGCGTACGCGCTCGAAGCAGGACTAGGGCAGGAGATGCGCGCACCCCGTTTCGCGCTGGTCGAAGATCGTGAAATGGTCTGGAAGTATCGCGGTCAGGTCTTGAGCGACAGCAAACAGGTCACCGTGGAAGTTCATATCATCTCGGTCGAACATGCCGGGCAAGACATTGTCATTCGCGCGGGCGCCAGTCTATGGAAAGACGCGCTGCGTATTTATGAATTCAAGAATGTGGGCGTACGGATCACCAGTACGCTAGATCGCTGAGAAAGCAACCTATGCAGAACACACCTACGGCGAGCAATATACAGGTACGAGCAGCATGGCGTGGAAATCGGCGCTGGAAGGGCAGTCCGGATTCCCTCGCCTATGACGCAGAGGGGATTACACACTGCCTCAATCGGTTTGACCAGCCTGTTTATGTGATCGAATACAATGGGCGAGTCGGTGTGACGAACGAGGGCTACGAAGACAGCAGCGGCAGCATGTCCCTTGTTGGTTCGGCGCTTCCCTTGAAACCGGAACAACTCGGCGATCCCGCATTCCGCGGCACCTATGGCGTCAAGCTGGCATACGCGACGGGCGCAATGGCGAACGCTATCGCTTCCGTCGAACTGGTGACGGCGATGGCGCGCGCAGGGCTGCTCAGTTCCTTTGGTTCAGCGGGGGTGATCGGGGCGCGGTTGGAAGCAGCGATCCAGCAGGTGCAGTCGGCGCTCAAGGGTGAACCGTATGCGTTTAACCTCATTCATAGTCCGAGCGAAGAAGCGATGGAACGCCGCGCTGTGGAGTTGTTCCTGCAATATGGCGTGCGCGTTGTCGAAGCCTCTGCCTTTCTTGATCTCACCTCACACGTTGTCCGTTACCGCGCTGCCGGCCTGAGTCTTGATCCGCAGGGCAATCCTGTCATCGGCAACCGCATCATCGCGAAGGTATCGCGCCGCGAAGTCGCGCAAAAGTTCATGGAACCCGCGCCCGATCGGTTGCTGCAACCGCTGGTCGCTTCCGGGTTGATTACCGAAGCGCAGATGCAGATCGCGCGGCGCATCCCCATGGCGGATGACGTGACCGTCGAAGCTGATTCCGGTGGGCACACCGATAACCGCCCGTTGGTCGTCATTTTCCCCTCGATCCTCAGTCTGCGCGACGAGCTTCAAGCAAAGCACCAATTTTCGACTCCCGTGCGCGTGGGGCGGCGGGCGGAATCGGTACACCCTCGGCGGCACTGGCGGCGTTCATGATGGGCGCGGCTTACGTGGTGACGGGTTCGATTAACCAAGCGTGTGTTGAAGCGGGGGCGTCCCCCTACACGAAGAAACTGCTGAGTGAAGCAGATATGGCGGATGTGATGATGGCACCTGCTGCTGATATGTTCGAGATGGGCGTGAAAGTACAGCTTCTCAAGCGCGGGACGATGTTCCCGATGCGCGCGCAGCGACTGTACGAATTGTATCGCGAGTATGAGTCCGTCGAGGCTATCCCTGCTGCCGAACGCGAAAAGCTCGAAAAACAAGTGCTCAAGCGTCCAATCGACGCCATCTGGCGCGATACTGTCACCTATTTTATGGAGCGCGACCCCGAACAGATTCAGCGCGCGGAAGATCACCCGAAGCGCAAAATGGCGCTGATTTTTCGCTGGTATCTGGGGCTATCCTCCCGCTGGTCAAATACAGGGGAACAGGGACGCGAGCTCGATTATCAAATCTGGTGCGGACCTTCGATGGGGGCGTTCAATGCGTGGGCGAGGGGAAGCTATCTTCAAGACCCTGCAAACCGTTCCGTCGTTGATGTTGCCATGCAAATCATGACCGGAGCAGCCTACTTATACCGTTTGCACAGCCTAAGAATACAAGGGGCGTTGTTTGCAGCCCGCTACGAAACTTACATCCCGCAACCCCAAAATATCCGGGTTACGGGAGAAATCGGGGTTGCTGGTAAGAAAATTATCACTGAACCAAAGCCAAGAGTTGCATCAGGTACGCCAACGGAGTAGGATCTCATGAATACGTTTGACATAGACCCCAAAAGTTGTGCCAGGGGGAGTGAGAGGAATTGCCAGTTGAGCCGCATAGACGCTGGGCGCAAGATAACCCAAAGCGCTGTGCGGACGATGATGATTGTATTCCTCACGCCACTGCTCAACGAGTTCTTGAGCTTCTTGCTCGTTGCGGAAGCTGTAGCGGTTCAAACACTCCGCGCGGAACTTGCCGTTGAAACTCTCGATGAAGCCGTTTTCCCACGGACTGCCGGGTTTGATATACAGGGTTTGACAGTGCTGCTCTGACAGCCACATTTGTATGGTTTTTCTGGTATAGCTCCGGGAAACGCTTCCTGACATCGTGACCCGTTAGAATCCTTGTGAGGGCTACCTATCGCATCTGAGGGAGAAACGACGCGTCAGGCGCTTCGACGATAGTCGTGGTGCAAGCCACCCAAAACAGGAAATGCGATGACTCTATTCCCGATTTTCTGTTGTTCATCCGGTTCGGCACGAGGTACTGGAATGCGATGCCCGATGCCTTGGTGCGGTCGGGCAGAGTTGAAATACGTCACGTACTCCTCGAGTACCCAATGCAACTGTCGATCACTCACAATCAGGTAGTGATCCAGACACTCACGGCGAACACTTCCCAGAAAGCGTTCACAAATGGCGTTTGCCTTGGGAGCACGAATGGGCGTCCTGAGTATCTCGATGCCGCTGGCAGCCCGGGCGAAGGCTGCACCGTACTTGCTGTTGTTGTCACGAAGCAAGAAGCGTGGGCGGGTGTGGAACGGCGTCGCTTCTCGCACCTGCCGAGCCAACCAGGCATCGCTTGGCGAGCGAGTGACTCAGCAAACCCGGCAGCAATGACCTTGCTCAAGCCTCACATTCCCAGATAGCCCTCCAGACTGCCACGAGCTGGATCAAGCTTTGGCAACCGCCGCACCTGCTTGACTTTGAACCCAAGTGGTTGGCTGAACGGCATCAGCATCCCATACAGCAGCTCATCTCGGACGCGAATCTCGGCCGGAAGGATGCCCACCTTCCTCAACTGGCGCAGTGTAACTACTCCTGCCTGTGCCCACATTTCTTCCAGCGAAGGACTGGGCGAGAGGAGCTCCATTCCAATCACGGCTCCGCTTGTTGTCTCGACCAATAACAGCGCGTACGGGAAATACGGTCGCTCGGTCCTGTTGTCCACCATCGTCGGCAGCATGAAGAAGTCGGCTTCAACCCTGTTGGACACCCTCGGCAGTTGGCTCACCGCTTCAAGCAGCCCGGGTTCAACAGCCATCTCCAGAGAAATCGGGAGGGGTGGCTCAATCGCCATGATTTCATCACGCCATCGGAGACCTGTGTCTGTCTTGTCGGCGACCCGCACAAGATAGTCGTAGTCTCCATCCAACTCCAGCATGTCCGGGTTCTGCTGGACACGCGGCGCGACTTCCAGCACCTGACCCAGGGCATGTGCCAGGAACCGCGCTTCTGGCGGCTCTACAAACCAGGGGGCATAGCCCGGTCGGTAACTGCGAAACTGCGGCCACGCATTCTTGCCACGATATTTCAGACCAAGCGCCTTGATCAGGTCGCGGTCGTGCTTCTCCAGCATCTCACGGTCTTCGAATGACGCTTGAAGCTGAGGCGTGTTGAGCAAGTCTTCCGGCTCGAGAAATGGACCAATATCCTGCAAATGCAGGAAACCATAGAGTCCACGCGCGCCTTGGTAGACTCCGCTGGCATAGTGCTCTCCAGCCATACCCATGACGCTGACAAACCCAACCTCGGAGGTTTCCGGGTCCTGTACGCCGAAAAGCTGTGTCTCGTCCATCCATGACCAGGGAGCAATGGCATGTACTTTTGCCATCAGGTCAAACAGGGAACGGCACTCCTCGGGTGACGCAAGCACGACTTCAGCCATCATCGATCCGTTCGCTGATCTCGATGACATTGATTATCATCTTGCATCCCCTGGGCGACAAGCATCTCGTTTCGAGCAACCCGCAGTTCAACACTGCTTGGGCTCGGTTTGCCTTCCCGGCAGGCGGCCAGCCAAGCGCGCGCCGCGCGACGGTGTCTCGGAATGGCTGCGGCTCATCACCTTGCCCAGTGCCTGGCTGATTCATGTCTTTATCCATCCTGGACCTTTTCTTGTAACGGGTCCACGACAGTTCATAACGGCTCGTGGCGATCGATTGGAACGTTCGCCTCGATCTCAGTGTTATGATAAGGGTGTCGATGCGAGACAAGGAACGAACTGATGTCAGTCAATGCCATTTTGGAAACCGATCTCTCGGTTATCTATAATGAGGTCGCCGACTTCTTCGCATCCAGTCCTTCCGCTCAGCAGATGGCAGAGTATCGCCTGTCTGACGCCTCTGAGCGCCTGATCAGCGATTTGCTGGAAGCCAACCGTACCCGTGGGCTTACTCCTAGTGAACGCGCCGCGCTCGATGAGTACACCCGTATCGAACGCCTTGTTCAAGCCATTAAGGTACGCGCCTTTGCCAGATTGAAGCAGCCACAACCTTGAGCTACATCCCTGACACTCTGCGGCGCGACGTTGCTGTTCGTGCGTCAGGTCAATGTGAGTACGTCCTGCTGCACGAGCGCTATACCCTCAAGAAGCATGAAGTCGATCATATTCGAGCGGAGAAGCACGGTGGCACCACGACAAGCGAGAACCTTTGCCTGAGCTGTTTCGAATGTAACCGATCCAAGGGAAGTGATCTCAGTTCGATCGATCCGGTGACCGATGAGGTGGTGCCTCTCTTTCATCCTCGCCGCGACCTCTGGAAAGAGCACTTCACCCTCCTGAACAACGGGATGATCGAGGCGCTCACTGCAAGAGGACGCGTCACTGTTTTGCTGCTGAACTTCAACGACCCGGAACGCGTATTGCTGCGCCAGAACCTTATCGCACTGGGTGAGCTGTCCGGTGAATAACGCTAAGGACTGGTGAGCGGTACTCTAGATGGTCTCAAAGGGTAGACGGAGTGCGGCACACTTCACCTGACCAGTTGCTCATGAGCAATCCGCGTTGACCAGGTTGGCCGCCTCAGTTCATGAGGGGAGCGGAGGAAGTCGGTATAGACTGAAAGTGCGTTCACACACCACGATGTGCCTCCCCTGCCCCATCAGCCGTTGCGCCACACCGATCAGCGCCGGGTAGCGCTTGCCGGTCTCGTCCTCAATGAACCTGCCTCGTGTGTTCAGCCCGATCCGCTTCGCCATCCCAGTTGGAGGGAGCATCCGCTCGTAGTTGCTCCACCTCCGATGATGTTTTTCCACCTTACAGGTTCGTACGCCGTTTCGAGCTCCACGAGCGAACGCTGATGCCAAGCGCTGGGTACGATCGGTACGAGAAGATTGCCTCGAGCAGGTGAGCGTAATAAATCAAAGCCATTGGGTCTCCATCCTTCGTGAGTACGAACGCTACTTCAATCACGCGCGCCCTCATCAGGGAGTCAACCAACAGAGTCCTTGTCCACCTGCTAAACCGTTAACACAAGGAAGCGTTGATAGACACGACATTCTGGGCGGGATCATCCACAATTACTATCGCGCTGCTTGACTCGTGTTCTCGCTCAGATTGCATTTATCACTACTACACGCGCCTCGGGTGCGAAAGCAACGCTCGAATTGTCGGCTGTTCCCGTTTACTGCGCCCTATGTTTGCAAGTATACTCAAGTCACGTCTTTTGGTGACACAAGTCGAGGAATCATGACACGCATGCGCGGGTTCGAATGGTGGGCGGTTGCACTTCTGCTTCTGGTGCTGCTGCCGCTTTCAGGCGCTTCGGCGCAGGACAGCCCACAGCTTTCGGTCGTCATGGAGTTCCCACTGGGCGACGCCTGCCTAATCACCGGTGTGGTCAGCCTGGACGGGAGCGTGGTGTGGGCGCTGGTGACCGACTGTATTGGCGACTATGCGACCTCGGTGCAGGCGTTCTCTATCACCGATGGCACGCTGGTAGGTCAGTCGGCTGGGCCGTTCGAGATGGACATCGCGGGCACTGACTTGTTCGGGTTCGACCGACCGATTGTGCTAAACCAGGACGGCACGCTGACGGTCGATTTCGTCAGCTGGGAGACGGGTACGACCGCCTCGTTTGCCGTGGACACGGCATCAGGTGCGGTAACGCCAGTCGCCGACTCGCCGCGCTTTCTGACAGCGGACGACATCCTGAATACCATCCCGGACTTCACGGGTTACACCGACTACCTGACCTATAGCGACGACCGGATGCTGGCCATGACGCAGGATGACACCATGCTCTATCTGTTTGACGTGGCCAGCGGCGAGGAGATTATGCGGTTGGCTCCGCCCGGCGGCGTCGACTATGCGGCAGTGTGGTTCGGGCCGAACCATGAGCATCTGTACGTTAGCCAGATGGTCGAGCCGGGCAACTACGACAACCCGGCGCAAACGCTCTATGTGTTCGATATTCCGAGCGGCGATCTGGTGAGTTCTGCTGAGGTGCCGCATCGCGTCTATTCGGTCAGCCCGGATGAGCGCTTCCTCGTGGTCAGTACCCCGGTGAGGGGCGGCGACAACGAGAGTCTTGCAGTGTTTGAACTGGCCACCGCCGCACTCAGCGAGTCGCTGCCGACTCGTTCCACGCAGGTCAATCTGAACATCTGCAAGAACGATGGGCGGGATGCACCGCTGACCTGGACAAGCGATGATCCCAATCTGGTGGACATCCTGTGGCTGCCCGACAGCAGCGGCTTTGTGACTCTGCAAAGCGAAGAATTCAGTTCTGGTCCGAACCCGTGCCAGACCAATGACAGCCGGATGCGGGTGTACGCGGTGGCCGGGACGTAGGTCAGATGGCAGCATGACTTAACCCAAGGCTATCGCATCAAAACGCATTCATCACTTTCCGCACGAAACCTCACGCCTTATCCCTGTATTGTGGAAAAACTCCTGTGGGGGATACTTAAGCCATCTCAGCTGTGTACGATTCTTCTGGTACATCTCCCAAAACTGTATGGTTTTTCTGGTATAGCTCCGGGAAACGCTTCCTGACATCGTGACCTGTGTGGAGGAAGGATCAACTATCCAAGGTGTGTTGGTGCGGGAAATGCGAGGAGAAGTCAGCGTTCTTCGGTCGTGCGCGCTTGCTCGAGCATGTGCTGCAGGTAGGGTTGGAAGGCAAGCGAATGTCCGACTAACCCTTGGATCTCTTTCTCGCACAGAACGATGCCGCGCTGGAGAACGGTAAACACCTTTCGCTCAGCATCCAACAGAACGCCCACCCGTGTTCCCGCATGGGCATAACCGACATAGTAGTCGTGCCGTCCCACGGAGATCATGCCGCTGCGTCCGACACGACGGCGAAATAGACGCCGATGATAGTGGGTCAGCCAGGCGTCCGGGTCAATCTGCTCGGGCACGAGCGGCAGGATAGGCAGCAGCGGGAACGCCTCGTAAGGCGGGCGGTTGCCACAAGCCAGCGACTGGTTGGCGCGGTCATGGTTGTAGAAGGAACGATAGGTATCCAGTATCCCCGCCGCGTCCAGCCAATCCGCAGGCGGGTCGAGCCAGAGACATTCGTGTTTGAGCGTCCGTACCGAGCGCTCGGCAAACGGCTTGTGCTGCGGCTTCCCCGGTTCAACGATATCGGGTTCGACCCCGAGGCAGAGCAGGAAACGCATCAGCGGCGACGGATAGCCGTCGGTCAGCCAATTACCCACAAAGCGCGGGTCGTTGTCAAAGCGCAGTTTGAGCGGCAAGCCGACCATGAGCAGCAGCTGCGCCACCGCCAGCAGGGCGGTTTCGGCGTTGTAGTGCGGCTGGGTCCGCGTTTCAACCAGAATCGAAGTCCCCCGATCCACCACCGTCAGAAATTCGAAGGTACTACCAATCTGTCCGAAATCCATCTCCCAATGGGTCAGTGGTTCAGGCCGCTCAAGGGGATGATGTTGGCGGATGCGCGTTGGAATACGTCCTCCTTCCTTCAGGATCTGCCAGATGGTACGCGTGGAGCGGGGCAGATACACAGCCCGTTGGCGTAGGGCCGGATCACGGTGGAGGTGATAGAGAATCGGCTTCGCCCCCACGACCCGTCCGTAGCTTGCTTTAAGCTCATCGCGCAGACTGAGAATGGCATCCCGCACAACGGGCTGGACCCGAAACGCCCGTTCCAGAGGGGCACGCGAACGGCTCTTGAACATCGCCAGCGTCGGTTGTCCCGTTTCTCGAAAGCGCTTGAGCCACTTCTTGACCCAGCTCAGACTCCGTTTGAGTTCCTGTGCCAGATGCGACATGGTCCAGTCTGGATGCGAACGCCGCAACTGAAACAACCGAACCCGATCCAACTCCCATTCCAGTTCCATTCCTGCCCCTCCCAACTTGTTGAGTGGGCAGGATCTTAACGGGTCACGATGTCAGGAAGCGTTTCCCGGAGCTATACCAGAAAAACCATACACCCAAAACAACTTATCGACATCGTGACCCATGTTTCTCTTGATGATTTGCAGTGTTTCCTTAGGAAAAGGCCACGATGTGAGGAAGCTGTTTGAGGAGATGAACCAGAAGAATCACACAGCTCAGACAGCTCAAGTATCCCCACCGCCCTTATGTCGCGGCGTAATGACCCTCAGGCCACGATGTCAGGAAGCTGGTCGGGGAGATGTACGAGAAGAATCACACACTGCTCGACCGCACCAAGGCATTGGGCATCGCATTCCGGTGCCACCCGCCGAACCAGACGAACAACAGAAAACGGGAACCAAAATCATCGCGTTTCCAGTTTTGGGAGGCTTGCACCACGACTATCGTCGAAGCGGCTGAAGTGTCGTTTCTCCCTCAGATGCGCCAAGTAGCCCCCACAACCATTCATTGTCGCGATATTCTTGGAGGAATCCTGCCCGATTACTATCGCGACGCTGCCTGAATCTTCCCTCCGATAAGGTTTTTTCACCCTACAGCTCTGTCGGGGTTTTTTCGGCTGTGTGGACCTGAGGGGTAGAGTGCCAAAAACTAGGCATGGTTGGGAGTGCCCTCTGCCTGACTGCCCTGAAGCATCCCCACAATTCAAGCACCTCAGCAAAGAAGACCTTCGGCGTGTTATCGGCGATATGCAGGCCTCCGGCATGAGCTACCGCGAGATCGGCATGGCGCTCAGCATCCACTGGACGCGGGTGGAGCAAGTTCTTCGCCAGATGCTGCAGTAGACGAGATTTGTCTCTGGCCATTTCAAACCACGAATGACCTGCTAATCAAATCGCGATAGGCTGCACTATCCCGTGCCGCAGGTCGCTCGAAGCACAGAAGCAACGAAAACACCCCGCTGAGGCAGGGTGTTGGGTCGAGATCTTGTCATTTTCCACCCCGCCTATGGCTTTTCGGGCTGGTGACAGCCTTCTTTCGACCACGCCTGGGACGAGAAAGAGCCCACCTAATGATCAACGGTTCTGTTTGCCGCACCCCCGGCGCCGAATCACATTTCCGAATTGGTCTTGATGAAATCCACCAGCTCGTCGACATAGGTGAAGGCCAGCCCGGTGACCGTGTCGGCCGCGCCGTAGTAGATGGCGATACGGCCTGTGTCCGGGTCGTGCAGCGACGCGCACGGGAACACCACGTTCGGCACATCGCCCACGCACTCGTAGAGCATCTGCGGCGACATCAGGTAGGGCGCGGCGCGGTGGATCACCTTCCACGGCTGGTCCAGGTCGAGCAGGGCTGCGCCCATGCTGTAGACGTAGCCGTTGCACGAAGTCAGCACGCCGTGATAGATCAGCAGCCACCCTTCGCTCGTCTCGATCGGGATTGGCCCGGCGCCGATCTTGGTGCTCTCCCACCGCCACGACTTTGGCTTCATGACGAAGCGGTGGTTGCCCCAGTGGATCATGTCCGGGCTTTCGCTGTAGAAGATGTCGCCGAAGGGCGTGTGTCCGGTGTCGCTGGGGCGGCTGAACATGGCGTACTTGCCATTGATCTTGCGCGGGAAGAGCACGCCGTTGCGGTTGTAGGGCAGGAAGGCGTTTTCCAGGAAATGGAATTCCTCGAAGTCGTGGGTGTAGCCAATGCCGATGGTCGGGCCATGGTAGCCGTTGCACCACGTCACGTAGTAGCGATCCTCCAACCAGACCACGCGTGGATCGTAGCGGTGGACGAACTCGCTCAGCTCGGCATCCTTGAACTGCCAGTCGATCGGCTGGTCGCCGATCTTCCAGTTATAGCCGTCGTCACTGTGGCCCACGTGCAGCGTCATGATGCGTCGCGTGTCGTCGACACGGAACACGCCGGCGAACTTGCCCTGATAGGGCACGGCCGCGCTGTTGAAGATGCTGTTCGACGTGGAGGTGGCATCACGGCGGATGATCGGGTTGCCGCTGTAGCGCCAGACCACGGCGCTGGAGCCGGCCGGCCGATCTTCCCAGGGGATGTTCGGCAGCGCATTGCCAATCATCCGGGTACGAGGGGATTGAGTTTGGGTAATCATAGTAGCTCGAAAGTCCTTTATCGGGCTTCTTGACAAAGCACTGGATTGAGTCTAATCTTGAATTAGTTTTCGTACAAGTTCGATTTGTTCGATAGTGTGATTATGGCGAAGAACCCAACCCTGCGAGATATTGCTTCCAGGGCCGACGTGGCCGTCAGCACGGTGTCTCAGGTCCTGAATAATCGGGCGAATGTTTCCGCCGAGATGCGCGATCGCGTGCTGCGCGCCGCCAACGAACTGGGCTACCGGCAGAAAATCATCTCGAACTCGCCGATCGTCCCAGAAATCTCCACGGTCGGTCTGCTGACCAAGCGGCACAACAATGAACCGCTGATCGTCAACCCCTTCTACTCCTACATCATTGCCGGCGTCGAACGCGAGTGCCAGCGCCACAACATGAACCTGATGTACGCCAATGTCGAGGTGGACGAGCGTAATCACACGCTGAGCTGGCCGGCTATGCTCCTCAACGAGGCGGTGGACGGGGTGATAGTGCTCGGCGCATTCCTTGAAGAGGCCATCGCCGACATCAGCAGCCGCGCCAAGAGCAACATCGTGCTGGTCGATGCCTACACCTCGCAGGAGTCCGGTTTCGACAGTGTGGTGATCGACAACTTCAATGGCGCACTCAGTGCTGTGAACCACCTCATTCAGAACGGGCACCGGCATATCGGCCTGATCGGCAGCAATCCGGACGCCTATCCCAGCGTCATGGAGCGTCGGCGTGGCTATTTTGCGGCGCTGGCCCAGAGTGGCATTCGCGATCTGTACGTTGAAGAAGGCCTGCTCAGCCGGACGACCGGATTCGAGGCGACGCTCCGCCTGTTGAGGCGCCACCCGGAAATCACCGCCATCTTCGCCTGCAATGATGAAACCGCCCTCGGCGTGATGAGCGCGGCCCGCGAACTGGGCTACCGCATGCCGGAGGATCTCTCGATCGTCGGCTTTGACGACATCGATCTGGCACAGGAAGTCATGCCGGCGCTGACCACCGTCCATGTCGATAAGGTCCTGATGGGGACGATGGCGCTGCGCCTGCTGCGTGACCGCTCCACCGACCCCGATCGGTCCTCGATCACGGCTGTTGTCGCGACTCAACTTATCTTGCGCGACAGCGTACGAACTATTGGAGATTAGCACCCCTGGTGGGTGAGTAATCGAACGCCCTTTCCGAGCAGTACGTGAAAGGAGGCAGCACCCTCAAAATACGGTTGTGCCATCGCTCAACACCTGCATTGTTGGCGTTTGATCCATATTCGCTTTGGGAGTAATGAAGATGAAGCACAAAGTTCTGTTCGCATTCGTTCTGGTGCTCGCGCTGACCCTCACCCTGACGGCCAGTGCTCAGGAAGGTCTTACGTTCTGGCTGACCGGTGACGACACCGGCGCCGCCATTCTTCAGGAAGTGGTCAATGTCTGGTCGGAGACTTCCGGTGTTCCCGTGACCGTCACGGCGGTGGGCTGGGGTGATGCCTACGCGCAGTCGCTCGCGGCGGTGGCCGATGGCTCCGGTGCCGACATCATCTCCGGTGGCATGAGCTGGGGTATTTCCCTCGGCGCGCTGGGTGGCATGGTCGACCTGGGCGCGACGTTCCCCGATGAGATCGCCGAGATCGCCGCGAAGAGCAACCCGGCCTTCTACAGCGCCATCCTCACCACCCAGGGCAACGTCTACTACATTCCCTACAACCTCGACACCATGCTGATGTACTACCGTCCGGCCCAGTTCGAAGCGGCGGGCGTTGAAGTTCCCACGACGTGGGAAGGCGTCGCGGCGGCGGCGGAGGCCGGTCTGCGCGGCGGCTGGAGCTGGGGCAATGCCTCCTGGCTCGGCTTCCAGAGCGTTCTGAAGCAGGCGGGCGGCGACTGGTACTCGTCCGACTGCAGCGCCTCGACGATCAACAGCGACGAAGGTCTGGCGGCCATCGAATACTACACCGCTCTGTACGAAGAATATGGATTCCCGGCGGAAGCGGTCGCCACGGGCGACGGCTTTGCGGCGGACACCCACGACTACGTGTTCGACGGCGAGTGGACCGCGACCGGCATCAATGCCGCGCATCCTGAACTCGAAGGCCAGTGGACGGTTGCACCGCTGCCGGCCGGCCCCACGGGCAGCTTCAACGCCTTCATCGGCGGCAAGGGCATGGGCATCTTCTCCTACTCGCCGAACGTGGAAGCCGCTTTTGATCTGATGATGTTCCTCAGCACCCCCGAAGCGCAGCAGATGCTGACCGAGAAGTCGCTGGAACTGGGCAACTCCATTCACGTCCCGCCGCAGCCCGAGAACTACCAGTTCATCAAGGGTGGCGACGATGTCAACGCAGCTCTGTCGGCTCAGTTGGCGGACGCTGCCGGCCCCTCCAACTGCCCCGGTTGGGAAGAGAGCAATGCCGACATCGACCTGATCATCCAGTCCGTCCTCTTCGAAGGCGCGGCCTTTGAGGACGCTCTGGCCGAGATGGAAGACGTTCTGAACGCCGGCCTGGAAGAATTCGGCAGCTAATTCGTCGAAATCTACCCCACTGACAACTGGGAAGGCCGGGCCCTGATCCGGTCTTCCCCTCCGCTTCCCAAATCCAACTGGAGCAGCAACAGATGAGCGCACAAACCTACGCCGGCGCCCGTCCCGCCTCTGGGGTGGTCAGAACTTCTTCAGCGCCGCTCCTGACCCGTATCTGGCGCGCGCGTATTTCCTACTTAATGATCCTGCCCATTCTGATACCTTTTGTCGTGTTCATTCTGATCCCCCTGGTGCAGTCCGCGACCGTCAGCTTTCAGGATTACAGCGCGGTCAAAACCGACGAAGCGGAATATGTAGGCTTCGACAATTACGCGACGCTGCTGAGCCTGGAAGTCAAGGAACAGCCGGACCTGCTGGACGAGACCACTGGTGAGCGCATGTACACCTGCGGCCGCAGACGCATTCCACAGAGTGAAGTGGCGGCCTATGAGACGGAAGAAGGCACGACGTGCACGCCGGCTTTTGTGTCCCCGCGGGATATTCTCTCAGAGGGTTTCCGCGACTGGCAGGCCATCACCGTGTTCGGCAGGCGCTACGTCATCGGCGCGCAGGACACTCGCTTCTGGACGGCGATCCTCAATACGTTTGTCTTCGTCTTTTACACCGTGATCGGCAAGCTCATCCTCGGCATGTTCGTGGCCATGGTGCTGCGCCGGCAGACCCGCTTCAACTACGTCATGCGTCTGTTGTTCTTCCTACCGTCGGTCACGGCCAGCATCGCTGTCACCGTGGTCTGGGGGTGGATCTTCAAAGGCCAGCCCTACGGCCTGATCAACTACCTGCTGCTGCAAGCCGGCGTTGTCACTCAGCCGATCTCGTTTCTGAACGACGCGACCTGGACCATGCCCATCCTGGTCTTCATGACCATCTGGGGCGGCATCGGCTACAACATGATTCTCTTCCTGGCCGGCCTGCAGAACATCAACCCGGAACTCTACGAGGTCGCGGCCATCGACGGCGCCGGCCCGTGGCAGAACTTCCGCAAGATCACTCTGCCGCTGCTGCGTCCCACCACCCTCTACGTGGTGATCACCAGCATCATTGGCGGATTCCAGGTCTTCGAGGCAGTCTACATCCTCTTCGCAGGCGCGGAGGGCATGGGCGGCGTGCTCGACTCCGGTCTGACCGTCGTCCCCTACCTGTATGACTCCGGCTTCCGCCTGTTCCAGATGGGTTACGCTTCGGCCATCGCCTGGATTCTGTTCGCCATCATCTTCGTGCTGACCCTGATCAATCTGCGTGTCGGACGCGCAAACGAGGCCTACTAACCATGGACTACGCAGATCGTTCCACGAACGTACTTCGCTGGATCGGGATGGCCCTCGTCGTCGTGATGGGTCTGGTCATTCTGGTGCCGTACTACTGGATGGTGTTGGGCGCGTTCAAGACCGTGCCGGAACTCAATCGCATCCCGCCCACGTTCATCATCGAACAGCCGACGCTCAACAGCTTCTACGATTCGCAGGGCGAGCAGCCTCCGGACCATACACGTGGTCTGTTTCAGATTTACCCGAACACGGAAGGCGGCTTCTTCCGTTACATGTTCAACAGCCTGTTCGTCTCGGCAACGATCACGGTGGCCTCGCTGTTCATCGCCGCCATGGCCGCCTTCGTCCTGGCCAAGCATCGCTTTCCAGGGCGGCAGGTCTTCTTTCTGCTGTTCATCGCCTCGATGATGATCCCCTGGCAGGTGACGATCATCCCGAATTTCCTGAACGTCAGCAGTTTCGGATGGCTGGACACCTACTGGGCGCTGATCATTCCGGCGCTGCCTAAAGCGTTCGCGCTGTTTTTCCTGCGCCAGTACATGCTCTCCATGCCCGACGAGATGCTGGAAGCGGCCCGCCTGGACGGCGCGGGCGAGTTTCGCATCTTCCTGCAGATGATTATGCCGCTGGTTGGGCCGGCTCTGGTGTCGATGGGCCTGTTCATCTGGCTCAACGAGTGGAACAACCTGGTCTGGCCGCTCATCACCATGCGCTCGGAAGAAATGCGCACCCTGCCGCTGATCATGACGACGATGAGCGATCCGTTTGCCGCCGCCACCAAGCAGGGCGTGGCCATGGCCTCGGCGCTGCTGACGTCGATCCCGACGGTCATCCTCTTCGTGTTGTTCCAGAAGCAGTTCGTGCAGGGCATCGCCGTGGTCAGCGTGAAGGGCTGATTCGCCCGCAAGGCTTGGGAGGCATCGCCTCCTTCAGAAGGTGAGCGGAAGGAAAGACTTCAATATGAAGAAGACTCTGATCGGTCTTTGCCTGTTTCTCGTGCTGCTGGCAGGAGCCGCCGGCGCGCAGGAAGCGGAGCAGCCACCCCGCTTCATCAACCATCGTGGGCAGGATCTGTTCCTGAATGGAATGAACCTCGCCTGGATCAGTTTCGCGCGCGACCTCAGCGACTTCGACGAGGTGCGCTTCGTCGCCGCCCTTGATGAACTGGTGGCGGCCAAAGGCAATACCTTGCGTTGGTGGCTGCACACCAACGGCAGCGCCAGCCCAATCTACGGCGAAGACGGGCGGGTGACCGGCCTTGGCGAAGACGAGATCGAGACCCTGCGCCGCGCCGCCGACCTGGCCTACGAGCGCGGCATCCTGCTCATGCCGACCCTGTGGTCGCACGACATGATGAACGAGCAGGGGAGCGCTCCGACCGACTGGAACCGCCTGCTGATCGAAGACCCGAACTACACCCAGGCCTACATCGACAACGCGCTGACGCCGCTGGTCACAGCCCTGGCCGACCATCCGGGCATCGTCGCCTGGGAGATCTTCAACGAGCCGGAAGGCACGACCGAAGAATTCGGCTGGACGGACCAGCGCACCGCGATGCCGTTCATCCAGGCCTTCGTCAACCGGCTTGCCGGCGCCATCCACCGCGCCGACCCGGATGCCAAGGTGACCAACGGCTCGTGGAACCTGCGCGTGCTGACCGATGTCGGCGGCTTCACTAACTCCTATACGGACGAGCGGCTGATCGAAGCAGGCGGCGACCCGGACGGCACGCTCGACTTCTACTCCGTGCACTACTATCCGGAACATTTCGACGAAGCGACCTCGCCGTTCCACAACCCGGCGTCCTACTGGGAGCTGGACAAACCGCTGGTGATCGGCGAATTCCCGGCCAAGGCGATCATGAACCTGGGCATGGGTTTCCTGCCGCGCACCCGACTGCGCAACAGCATCGAGATGTACACCAACCTCTATGACAACGGCTATGCCGGCGCGCTGGCCTGGACCTTCTACAGCAGCCCGCATGGCAGCCTGGTCGACGCTAAGCCGGGCATTCTCTGGCTAAACCGCACCGCGCCCGATGCCGTGCGCCTCGACATTGGCGAGGTCGATCGCATCCCCGTCGTCCTGACGCCAATCGACAACGCCTTCGTGCCCAACACCGAGACCGTTCTGCCGGACTACGTCGATTTGACGCAAGTGTTCAGCGATGCCGAAGACGGCGCGGATCTATCCTTCGAGGTGACGGCCAACTCTGATCCGGCCCTGGTCACGCCGACCATCAGCGATGCCGGGGCGCTGTCGCTGACCTTTGCCGAGGGTACCACTGGCACGGCGGCGCTGGAGATCACCGCCACCGACTCAGCGGGGCATTACAGCCGTGTCGAGTTCGTGGTGCAGGTGATTGACCCGAACCGGGGCAATGTCGCGCTTGGCAAGCGGGCCATCTCCTCGACGGTTGAGGCGGGCTATCCGCCGGAGAATGCCCTCGATGGGCTGGCCAACACGCGCTCATCCACTGAATATGCCGACGGCCAGTGGCTGGACGTCGACCTGGGTGGCGTGTTCACCCTCAGCCAGTTCGTGATCAAGTGGGAGGCCGCCTTCGGCGAACACTACCAGATTCAAATCTGGGATGGGAGCGCCTGGCAGACGGTGGTCGAAGAACCTGCCGGCGATGGCGACATCGACGACTTCGCGCTGGCCGAGCCGATCGATGCCCGCTACGTGCGTATGAACGGCATCCGGCGTGGTGAAGAATGGGGCTTCTCGATCTGGGAATTCGAGATCTATGGCGCGGCCGCCGAGCATGGCGACCTGGCCCTGGAGACGATGCCAGACTCCTTCGCCAACGCGCCGGAAGCGACGGAGACTGCCGAAGCGACGACGGTCATCGCCGACGAAACCCTGCTGCACAGCTTCGAGGCCGACGTCGAAGGCTGGCAGTTGGCCGATTACTGGGCCGGCGGCACCGGCCTGGCTGTCTCGGACGCCGGCGCGTCGGAAGGCGAGGGGTCGCTGGCCATCAGTGCTTCAATGCCCGGCGGAACCTGGCAGGAATCCGGCGCGTTTGTCCAGCCATCCGCCAGTCAGGACTGGACGGCCGTCGACCAGTTGGCGATGGACGTGTACCTGCCGGAAGGCGCAACCGACTTCATCGGCCAGATCTTCGTCAAGACCGGCGCCGACTGGACCTGGGCCAACACGCCCGACACCCCGCTGATGCCCGGCGTATGGACGACGCTCACCGCCGATCTGCCCTCGATGGGCGACATGGCCGACGTGCGTGAGTATGGCATCAAGGCCGGCACCAGTGTCACCGCTTTCGATGGCGACATCCTGGTTGACAACGTGCGCCTGCTGGTGATCGCCGAAGCAACCCCTGGACCTGTGGCGGGCCCAGAAGGTGAAGAGGTCGAGACCGTGTTGAACGCCATCACGTCGGTGACGCCGCTGGCCGCCGAAGTGGGTCAGTACGAAAAGTTTGAACTGGCCATCGCGCTCGATGCCGCCTTCAACAACCCGTACGATCCGCAGGAGATTCGCGTCGACGCCGAGTTCACCGCGCCTTCCGGGCGGGTGATCCCGGTGGCGGGTTTCTACTACCAGGACTTCGCTTACCAGGGCGGCCGCGTCGTGTCGTCCGACGATTTCTCCTGGCGGGTGCGTTTCACCCCGCAGGAAGTCGGCGAGTACCGCTACACAGTCACCGCGTCGACAGCGGAGTCCACCGTTTCCAGCGACGAGGGTGTTTTCACCGCCGCCGAATCGGACAAGCCCGGCTTCGTCCGCGTCGATTCGCGTAACCCGCGCTACTTCGCCTTCGACAATGGCAGTCCCTATTTCCCGGTCGGGTTGAACATGGCCTGGAGCACGTCCGACACCATCGGCGACTACACCGAATGGCTCGACAAGCTGGAGGCCAGCGGCGGCAGCTTCATCCGCGTGTGGATGGCCCCCTGGAATATGAGCATCGAGTGGATTGACACCGGCCTGGGCGATTACAGCCGCCGGCAGTTCCGCGCCTACGAACTGGATCAGGTGATCGCGCTGGCCGAAGAACGCGGCATCTACATCATGCTGACGCTGCTCAACCACGGGCAGTTCAATACCGCCACCAATCCGGAATGGGACCAGAACCCCTATAATGCCGCCAACGGCGGGCCGTGCGACGTGCCGCAGTGCTTTGCCGACCATCCGGAGGCGATCCGCTACTGGGAGCAGCGCCTGCGCTACATCGTGGCGCGCTGGGGCTACTCGCCCAATATCATGGCCTGGGAGTGGTGGAACGAAGTCAACTGGACCCCGCTGGCCAGCGAGTCGGTTCTGGCGCCGTGGATTGAACGCAACAGCGCGCTCATTCGCGACATCGATCCTTACGCTCACCTGCTCACCCACTCCGGCTCGCCGAGCGCCCTCGAAGGCGTGTGGTCGCCGCTCGACTTCACGCAGGATCACTTCTACGACCGCGACGACTTCCCGCGGACGTTCCTCACCACCATTCCCGAATGGGAAGAGGCCTATCCCGCCAAGCCGTTCCTGGTCGGCGAGTTCGGCCGCGCGTCGGAGGCGCTGTCCTTCGATCGACAGGGCGTGGAACTGCACATTGGTCACTGGAGCGCACCGATGAACGGCGCGGCGGGCACGGCCATGACCTGGTGGTGGGATACCTACATTGATCCCAACGACCTGTGGGATCAGTTATTTGTTGGCGTGTCGTCCTTCTTCGCGGACGAGGACCTGGGCGCGCGCGAATGGCGCCGGCCGGAGTCGGCATTTGCCGAGCGGACGCGGGCGCGCGTGTTTGGCCTGCAAAGCGACGACCGGGCGCTGCTGTGGGTGGTCAGCCGCGACTTCTCGACGCAGTACCTGGAGAGCGAATACCTCGACAATCTGCGGGCCAGGGTCGAGGATCCGTTCGCTATCGAGTTCCCGGAGGTTTCGGGCGCCGTCCTGACGGTCAGCGCGCTGGCGCCAGGGAGTTACACCGTCGAACTGTGGGATACGCTGACCGGTGAGGTGGCGGAAACGCTCAGTGTCGAGTCCGTGGACGGCAGTGTGCAGATCCCGCTGCCGGCGTTTACCCGCGACTGGGCCATCAAGATCAAAGCCGTCGATTAATCTGCGCTACTGGGCGGGACGATGAACGGTCTCGCCCGGACTACATTGTTGCGAGAAGCCCAATATGACTGTTTTCAACATTCGTGACTATGGCGCAGTCGGCGACGGCGTCACCCTCGACACGGCGGCCATTCAGACTGCCATCGACGCCTGCCATGCGGCGGGCGGTGGCCGCGTGCTGGTGCCCGCCATAGGGACCTATCTCACCGGCACGTTCGTGATGAAGTCGCACGTCGAGCTGTACGTTGAGCGCGGCGCGGTCGTCGAGGCCAGCGGCCGGGTTGAAGACTACCAGTTCGTGCAGACACCGGAGAGCCACAAGGGCGTTGGTTACCCTAACCTGGGCGAGAGCATCACCTTCATCGCCGCCTGTGGCTGCGAGGACATCGCCTTTACCGGCGGCGGCGTGATCGACGGCGGTGGCCGCAAGTTCATCGCCGAGGAACTGCCGCATATCTACAAAATGAAGCCGGTTCGCCCATTCACCGCTGTGCTGATCGGCTGTACCAACGTGACCTTTCAGGACATCGTCGTCCGCGATGGCGCGATGTGGACGCTGCGCTTCTCCGGATGCGAGGATGTGCTCATCCAGGGCATCCGCCTGCTCAACGATCTCAAGCTGCCCAACAGCGACGGCATCGACATCGACCAGTGCCGGAATGTGCGCATCGCCAATTGCCATATCGTGGCCGGCGACGACTGCATCTGCATGAAATCCTGCGCCAATGCCGGCGACTTCGGCGCCTGCGAGAATATCACCGTCACCGGATGCACGCTCGTCTCGACCTCCACGGCGCTGATGGTCGGCTGCGAAGCCTTCACGCCCATGCGCAACATCATCTTCGACTCCTGCGTCATCCAGGCATCCAACCGTGGCCTGGGCATCCATCACAGCCACAACAGCATCATCGAGAATGTCATCTTCTCCAACATGGTCATCGAGACCCGCCTTTTCCACGAGGCCTGGTGGGGCCGCGCCGAGCCGATCTATATCTGCGCTATGCCCTGGACGCCCGACGTGCAGATGGGGCAGGTGCGCCATGTGCGCTTCTCCAACATTCTGTGCAAAGGCGAAAACGGCGTCTTCGTCTACGGCTGGGAGCAGGACACCCTGCAAGACATCGTGTTCGAGAACGTCCGCGTCGAACTCGACAAGTGGACGAAGATCCCGGCCGGCCTCCAGGATATCCGGCCGTTCGAGGGCGGTGACGGCATGCCGGAATACCCGACGTCCGGCTTTTTGCTGCGCAACGCGCGCGGCGTGACCGTGCGCAACTGCGAGGTGGTCTGGGGGGAGCACCGTGATCCTGCCTATCGTCACGCCCTGGAAGCCATCAACGTCGCCGATCTGGCCCTGGAGCACTTCAGAGGCGAGTCCGCCGATCCGCAGCATTATCCGAGGATCTGGCAGCACGGCCTCGATACGAACTGAGTCTCGAGAAGGCAGTGCAAGATGGTAGATTCGAAACGTTTTCTGTCGATTTTCGTTCTGCTTGGCGCGACCCTGCTGCGGATGACTTCCGCGGTCGCGACGGAACCAGGCAGTTATGACACCTACGATCAGACTCTGTTCCTCGATACCGGGTGGTATCGTGAGAGCCTGATCACCTCGGCCGATCTGTGGAACGGCGGTCTCGACGGCCAGTCCGGCATGGGCGCCTACAAGGACAACTTCAACGGCTTCTTTCACAGCGCGCTGGATCGCCAGTGGCGGCAGAAGCCGCAGAACACCACGACCGGCATCGCGCAGAGCCGCGCCATCTACATGAATGTCGAGGCCTACCGCGCCGCCGGACCGGAAGACGGTGCACGCTTCTTGGAGGCGGCCAACCAGGGTGTCGACTTCCTGCTGACGGAGTTTCGCGATCCGGAGCACGGCGGCATCTTCTGGGAGGTGTCGCGCCGCGGCGCCACTGCCGAGTCCATGAAGCAGGGCTACGGCAACGTCCACCCGATCTTCGCGCTGGCCCAGGCCTATGGTGTCACCGGGAACCCGGCGCATCTGGACGCGGCACTGGAACAGCTCACCGTCTTCGAGGAACGCTTCCTCGACCCGGCCTATGACTGCGCCATCCATCCCGGCTTCTCGCGCGACTTCAGCCGGATCATCGGCGTCAACAACATCGACGTCTTCACACATTTCTTCGAGGCGCTGCTGGCCCTGCACGATGTGACCGAAGACGAGACGCGCGACCATATCGACGCTCTGCTCGTCCGCTGTGGCGATTTCCTGGTCAATACGCTCTACCAGGACCAGGAGGGCTTCACCGACCGGGGCTACGTCGCCTACAACTACGACGAGAATTGGCAGCCGGCGCAGATGCCGTATTCGCGCGACATGCAGTGGTCAGGGGCGCAGCATGCCACGACCGGCCACAACATCGAGCTGGCCTACCTGCTCAGCCGGGCGGTCGAGCGCGGCTTTGACCCGGAGTGGCTGGACACCGCCGACAAGCTGCTCAGGTTCTGCCTGGAATACGCCATTGACGCCGAGACGGGTGGCATGATCTATGAGATTACCGACTACGACGGCCAACCCCTTGATGGCAACCCGGACAACGCCCTATACGTCTGGTGGGCGCAGGCGGAGACGGCCCGCGCGCTGCTGCACTTCACGGTCGCGAGGGGTCACGACGAGTATGCCGAGGACTTCAAGAAGGTGGAGGCGCTGTTCCACGGCCTGCTGACCGATCAGGAGTACGGTGGCCTGTATCAGAACCTCGATGCCGCTACGCTTCAACCGGTGGGGTTGGACAAGGCCAACATCTGGAAGGTGAACTACCACTACGCCATGTTCTTCGCCGAAGCGCTGCGGTTGGGGATGCAGTATTCTGAACGATTGGAGCCTGGTATGGCAGGGACATTTTGGAGCGGATTGATCCTTGTCTTCAAGCCTGAAACCTTGCTGCGCTGGCATCGCGAGTTGATCCGGAAAGTGGACGTTTTCGAACGCACCGAAAGCCTCAGGTCGCCCCGCAACAGATCCGCGGCTGGTTCTGCTCATTCTGCGCATGGCGCGCAGAATCGTTAGAGACGATCGCGTTGAGGGGGGATTGAAAAAGCTTGGCTACTTGGATCAGTCACGGGAACTATCCGGAAAATTCTTCGAGGTCACGGGGTTTTGCCCCTACCAGCCAGGTCGACATCCTCCAATTGGCGCGCCTTCTTGTCCCACTACAAAGCTACATTTCTTGCGTGCGATTTCTTGATCTGGCAAGGGTTTAGTGGACACAAAAAGTGTCACGCCGCGTGAATCTGTTCGAAAGCGGCGGGGCTGCGATAACCGAGCGACGAATGCAGGCGCTGGCGGTTGTACCAGACCTCAATGTAATCGAACAGCGTGGCACGTGCCTGCTCTCGGGAAGCAAAGCGATGGGTGGCGCATTCCGTCTTGAGGGTGGCGAAGAAGCTCTCGACCAGGGCATTATCGTAAGGTTCACCCGTTCGACTCATGCTGACCTGGATGTGATGCTGAGCGAGCAGCTTCTGGTAGTCGCCGCTGGCGTACTGGCTGCCGCGGTCGGAGTGGTGCAGTAGTCCGGGGACGGGCGGCGGCGCGCCAGCGCCATTGCGCAGAACGTCCTCGACCAATACCGTCTGCTGACGGTCGCTCATCGACCAGCCAACAATCTGGCGCGAGAAGACATCCAGCACCGTCGCCAGGTACAACCATCCCTGCTGGGTGGGGATGTAGGTGAAGTCCGCCAGCCATTTTTCGTTGGGACGGGTGGCGGTGAACTGACGGTCGAGCAGGTTCGGTGCGACGGG
>JADJPJ010000032.1 GCA_016713325.1 Candidatus Flexifilum affinis
GCGCGCTATAATTTCGGCAAATCGCCCGCTATTATTGCCGGAATGCGAAAACCCGCCCCCATGACCACCGCCACCCCGAGGCGCCGCCCTCGGAATCTATTACAGGGTGACGCGAGGCGCGCTGGCCTTGGGCGCGGTCGCGAGATGAGCGCCCGCGAGGCCTTCAAGGGGCGCTGCTGGAGGCGGCAACCGGCGCACCCGGCTGGACGCTGGTGAACCGAGCAGCGGTTGGAGACGTCGGCGCGGCGCGTCGTCCCGGACAGTACGTTGCGCGACGCTAACTCCCTGCCGCGCGGCTACTACGAGCGAAGAAGGACTACGGCCGACGTCCTGGACGCCGGATCGGAGAAGTTCGCCCACGGGGCTACCCACGCAGCACATCACTTCGAGGACACCCGCCACCATCCTCTACCGGGGGCGGGGCGCACGCCAGCCACCACGACCTGACCGCCCCGGAACGGGTGGCGGCGCTGCTCAACCGCTTCTACGCACATTACCGCAGCCGAACAGCATCGTCGGCTTCGAGGCGGCGGTGGCCCGCGCCTGGAACAACGGCACCCCAGAGACGGCGACCGGGCTGCTGCGGCTGATCAACGATGCGCACAAGAACAACAAGCGCTTCAGGCGGCGTTTGCCGACTTCATGGAGGTGTGCGAGACCTCGCTGAACCCCAGCATCCGGCGCGAGGCGGTGGACGAATGCTGATCCAGCACCTGCTGACCGAGCGGCTGATGCGCACCGTCGCCGACAATGCCGACTTCAGCCGGCGCAACGTGATCGCCGCGCGAGGTCGGAGACGGTGGTCGACGCGCTGACCAGCCGGCGGCCCCAACCGCCACGAGTTCCCGGGCTGCTCAACTACCTGTACGAGGCCATCGAGCTGGCGGCACGCGACCTGAAAAGGGTTTGCGAGAGGCAAACGTTCATCAATACCGTCTACGAACGTTTTTTCAGGGCTACGCCGTCAAGGTGGCCGATACGCACTGGCATCGTCTACACCGCAGCCGATTGTCGACTTCATGTGCGCCGCCGTCGGTGCTGCCGACGAATTCGGCAGTCGCTGGCCGACCCCGGCGTGTGCCTCATCGACCCCTGCACCGGCACGGCAATTTCATCGTCAACCTGCTGGGGCGCGTCCACCGCGCAGAACCCGGCGCGGCTGCCGGATTTTACCGGCGCCGCCTGTTCGCCAACGAAGTGATGCTGCTGCCCTACTACATGGCCATGCTGAACATCGAGCACGCCTACGACCTGACCAGGCTATACGCCGTTCGAGGGCTGTGCTTCGTTGGATACGCTGACCTAGCCGAAGGCCGCAGATGAAGCTCTCGTTCATGACCGAGAAAAACGGCGCCCGCGTGGAACGCCAGAAGCCGCGCCGATCACCGTGATCATCGGCAACCCGCCCTACAACGTCGGGCAGTTGAACGAGAACGACAACAACAAGAACCGCGCTATGATGTGATTGACCGACGGGTGAGCGAAACCTATGCACAAGACTCACAGGCGGCCACAGAAATCAAGTCTACGACCGCCTACGTCAAATTCTTCCGCTGGGCATCGGATCGTTTGCAGGGGGCAGGATGGTATCGTTTGCTACGTAAGCAACAACGGCTTTGTCGATCCGCTGGCCTTCGAAGGCATGCGCAAGCATCTGCTTAACGATTTCACCGCCAATCTACCATCTCGATCTGCACGGCGATGTCCGCGTAAACCCGAAACTGAGCGGCACCTCCCATAATGTCTTCGGCATTCAGGTCGGCGTCGGCATGACCGTGGCCGTCCAGAAAAGTGTCAAAGCATACGGCGTTTACTCTACCACCGTGTACCGGGGTTCTGGCGTCGGAAGAGAAAGCTCAGTTATCTGGCCGAGATGGTTCGCGGGACGGACGACACAACTCCCGAACTACAGTCCTTTGGCAGGTACACCCCAGACACTCGTCATACCGGGAGCGGGTTCCGGAAAACAAGACACAGTTCGCTACGTACGTACCAATGGGCTGCAACGAAGCAAAGTCGGCAAAGCCGGATTCGAGATCAGCTGTTTTCAGGGCATATTCATTGAGCTCTGACGACCAATCGTGACGAGAAGTCTACGACTTCGGTCCGAGGTGTACTGCCCGAACAGAGTCGCAAGTTCTTTGAAGACTACAACTTGGCCGAAGTGAATCGGTATCGGGCGGGCAGGCAAGCCGACCGGACGTGGACCGCTTCGTTCGCTACGCTCGCATCAAGTGGAGTCCGAGATCTAAAGTTGGATCTACAGGACGTGGTCATTACGCCGACTTTCTCAACGAAAGTAGCCTACGTGCCGGTCAGTCCGGGCCGTTTGGCGAAGCAGCTGGGTGTTTTTGACCGAATTCTCAACGAGAAATCCACGTTGTTTTCGAGAGATCTTCCTCAACTCCTGAGCGACCGAGCATCACAGATCGGGTGATCTGGCTGTAACGGACGCGAGGAGCGCCGAGCCGTATGTTCGCGTCTCATGGCGGCTTCAATTCAATCTGCATCTCGTTGACGCTTGGGTGGATCCGCTCCAGACGTTTCCCCTTCTACACCTACGATCCCGACGGCTCCAACCCGGCGCGAGAACATCACCGATCGGGCGCTGGCCCGGTTCCGCACGAGAAGTACGGCGACGACCAGATCAGCAAATGGGTCATCTTCTACTACGTCTACGCGCTGCTGCACTCCCCGTCTACCGCGAGAATATGCCGCCAACCTCCAAGCGCGATCTGCCGCGCATCCCTGCCCACGCGGATTGCCACGCCTTCGCCCGCGCCGGCCGCAAGCTGGCCACCCTGCACCTCGACTACGAGACGGTCACGCCCTATCCGCTGGACTTCGCCTGGAAGCCGGGCAAACCGATGACCTGGCGAGTGGAAGGTGAAACTCAACGCCGACCAGCCGCCCTGGCGGTCAACAGGTGGCGCTGACGCTCAAGGGCATCCCGGCGGCGCCGTTCAAGTACCGGCTGGGCAACCGGTCGGCGCTAGACTAGGTGATCCTCGACCAGTATCAGGTGAAGACGGACAAGCGCGGCGGCATCACCAACGACCCCAACCGGTACAGCGGGGACGAAGCTACACATCGTGGATCTGGTCGGGCGGGTGGTGCATGTCAGCGTGGAGACGGTGGCGATCATTAGCCGGTCTGCCGGGCCTGTAGGCGTCGGGTGGCGGCGCCGGACGTTGATAAAACTTACCCCTCAGTAAAGGGCGAAAGCCGGCTGAAGCCGGTTGGCAGCGGCACTCGATCCACGGGGGGATGAAAGCACGCCCCGTCGTTGCGAGGTCCGTGCACTTTCAACCCGCTTCCAGTGAGTTTCCAGCTTTTCGAGGTAGCCGGAGGTTTCTAACCTCCGGCGCGATTGGGCTGAACCGATCGGGGCAGACAGGGTGGCGGACGCGCAGTAGCGCGTCCCTACGATAACCGTGGGATGGCGATGGGAGCGCGGTTCAGCCCCCTTGGTGGGCTGGTCGGTTTTGGTAGCCGGGCCTTTAGTCACTCGGCGGCGTGGGTGGACCCGTCCGGGGCAGGCGGGGTGGCGGACGCGGCCTCGTCCGACGGGACGCCGTGGGTTGTGAGGGATCGCGGTTCAGGCTTCTTTTCCATGACAGGCTGGTCGGTTTTGTGGCCGAGGTCCTTTGGTCCTCGGCGCGTATTCGGACCGATCGGGGCAGAGCGATAGTGATGGACGCGCAGTAGCGCTTCAGCGAATACCTCTGGGCTGGGAGCCGCCGAGAAACTTCCAACAAATTGTCTGGATCGGCGCGTCAGCTTTTTTAACCCACTTCCGGGTTTCCAGCTTGCGGGGGGTGCCCGGAGGTTCACAACCTCGCGGGGCGGCGGAACGATCAGCGAGGACGGGCGGTTTCGCGGACCGCCCCTACGAACACCATGGGGTGGAGGTGCGTAGGGACGCGCTACTGCGCGTCCGCCCCGTGGAAAATCCTCTCCGCCGCCGGACGACCCTAGGTTATGCCGCCGGGTTGACCGCGATGCCTTCTTCCACAGTACCAGCGGATGAAGCCGGCCTTGATGGCCGTGCGCTGCGAGCCGATATTCTCCTCCTGCGTGCGGTACTGCATGATCTCCCCGCGGCTGCTGGAATGCCGCGCCAGCATAACAATCACGTCGGCGGCGATGCCCTGGCCGCGCCAGTCCGGGTGGAGTCAGCACGCCGATGTCGGCCCACCGGCCAGCCCTCGAAATAGTAGAGCAGCGAGGCCACGCTCACCAGCCGGTCGCCCGGCGAAGCAACCCCGCCACCAGGGCGTCCTCCATCGAAATCTGCGACAGGGCACGCTCCCAGTCGCTGCGCCGCGGACAGCACTCCAGCGCGGCGGCGTCGGCGGCGCTGTCCGGGGTCAGCAGGCGCACGCCGGGTCGGCGGCGGGGGGTGATGCGTTCCGGCAGTTGGTAGTAGTAGTAGTCACGCCAGGCGAAGGACGCGCCGAGCGCCGGCAGGACAGCCTGGATCTGCGCGACGGCCTCGTCGACCGTGACGGCGTGATCGGACGAGCCGAGCAGAGGCGCCGTCTCGATCTGCGGCTGCAAGGCAAGCGGAAGCTGGATCAGCGTGTTCCACTCGCTGCGGTAAAGGACGAGGCGGTTCGGCGGCGGAAAATCCGCATTGCCCGCGATCAGGTGGGTGCCGGGCGCGAGGATGGTCTCCACCGGCACTTTCATACGCCATGCCCAGAACTCGGCGACGCGATCCTCCAGCGTGTTCATCAGCAGTCCTTGCGCGTTCGCATGCCGTTCAATGGGCTGATTATAGTGAATGCGCTGCCGCTTCCGCATGATGCACAATGTCAGCAGTTGTGCGTGATTGCCTACTCGTGATTCTCCTTCAGCGCGCCGCGCCGCCGCCCTTCTGTTTTGACAACCCTTATTTATTACGCTAAACTGCCCAAATATTGCGATGCGTCTCGTGTGAAAGTACCAATGCAGTCCACGAGGGCATCCGGTATTCTTCTCAAGCGGTGGTTGGTCCTTGTTTTGCCTCACTGATTGTCACTTAAGGAGTATTTGACGATGAAGAAGCGGTTCAGCTTGCTGGCTCTCGTCCTGGTCGTCGCGCTGATGACCTCCAGCTTCGCCTTCGCGCAGGATGCCGCCCCCGTGGCCCTGGGCGAAATCACCCAGCGGATTATCGACCGCGGCGAGCTCATTTGCGGTGTGAATACCGGTCTGGCCGGCTTCGCCGCGCTCAACGATGCCGGTGAATATGAAGGCTTCGACGTCGACTTCTGCCGTGCGGTCGCCGCTGCCATCCTGGGCGATGCCAATGCCATCTCCTACCGTCCGCTTCAGGCGGGCGAGCGCCAGGCTGCCGTTCAGTCCGGCGAAGTCGACATGATGTCACGCAATACCACCATCACGGTCAGCCGCGACACGACCTGGGGCGCAAGCTTCATGCCGGTCACCTTCTATGACGGCCAGGGCCTGATGGTCAGCACCGAAAGCGGTATCGCCGAGGATCCGAAGAGCTGGAAGGCGCGTCGATCTGCGTTCAGAGCGGCACGACCACCGAAGCTCAACCTGGCCGACGCCTTCGATCAGCGCGGCCTGAGCTACTCCGCTCAGGTGTTCGCCGACGCCGCGTCGACCTGGGAAGGCTACCTGAGCGGCCGCTGCGACGCCTTCACGACCGACAAGAGCGGTCTGCTGGCTTACCAGTCCACCGCGGGATCCGGGCGCGCACACCATCCTGGAAATCACCCTCAGCAAGGAGCCCCTGGCCCCGGTGGTCCCGCAGAGCGACGCGCAGTTCGCCGACATCGTCCGCTGGGTCATCTACGCCATGATCCAGGCTGAGGAATTCGGCATTACCAGCGAGAACATCGACGACTACCTGACCAGTGAACTGCCGGAAATCCAGCGCCTGCTGGGTACCAACGACAACTCCGCCGGCGCCTACTTCGGCATTCCCAACGACTTCGTGGTCACGGTCATCCGTCAAAGTCGGCAACTACGGCGAGGTCTTCGACCGTCACCTGGGTCCGGAAACCGTCTTCGACCTGGATCGCGGTCTGAACGCGCTGTGGACCGAAGGTGGCCTGCAGTACGCGCCGCCCTTCCGTTAGTCAAACGCTCAGGCTCCATCGCCGCGTCACATGACGCGGCGATGAACCAACAGGGGCATGGTCCGAATCACGCATCACCTTTCGCCATGCCCTGCGTTCACTTCACTGCGGTCGAGCAGCGCCGCGCCGCGCGTCTGTGGAGAAAGCAGTACTATGGCAGCGCCATCTCCTTCTTCTCAAAATCGATCGTCCCCTCTCAGCCTGCTTCGCGATGAACGCGTCCTGCAAATCATCGGGCAGATCGTCTTCGCGATCGTCCTGATCGCGCTGCTGTACGGGCTGGTGGCCAGCATCCTCTCGGCCCTGGCATCCAAGGACCTGACGCCCAACCTCTGGTTCCTGGAGACGCGCGCCGGCTTCGACATCGGCGAGAAACCCGCCTGGTACAGCGCCAGCAGCACCTACTGGGAAGCTTACGTCGTCGGCCTCATCAACACCCTGCGCATTGTCGTCGTCGGACTGGTCTCGACCACGGTGCTGGGGGTGCTGGTCGGCATCTTCCTGCTCAGCACCAACTGGCTGCTGCGTACCCTCTCGCAGGTTTACGTCGAAATTCTGCGCAACACGCCGCTGCTGATCCAGCTCTTCGCCTGGTATTTCATCGTCATGCTCAGCCTGCCCACCTTCCAGCAGAGTGTGTCGCTCCCGCCCGAAGGAATTGCCATCCTTCCGCTGCGCACCCTGATCTACGCCGCTGCCGGGCTGTGGGTCTGGTCGCACATGCGCCGGCTGTCCGCGCAGCGCCACCGCCGCCGGCGGATCTACGTGTGGGGTTGGGTGGCGCTGGTCGTCATCGCCGAAGCGGCGGTGCGCCTCGGCCTGCTCGACGGCGGGTCGGCCTTCCGCTTCGAGGTGCAGCCCTGGGCGCATTTCAATATTCGTGGTTTCGCCTTCCCGGAGATCCTGGCGACCGGCCGCTTCGCCGACTGGATGGCCTTCGTGGCCGTCGGCGCCGGCGTGGCCCTGATCCTGTGGATTTATTACGGACGTCTGAAAGAAAGCACCGGCCTGCGCTACCCGCGCACCGGCTATGCGATTGGCGCCATCGCCATCGCGGCGGTTGTCGGCTGGGCGCTCGTCACCAGTGAGCCAGGCCCGGCGGCCGTCACCGTCACCAATGCCGACGGCGCGGTGGTCCAGATACCGGTCGAAGAGGCGCGCGAGCAGGAACTGCTCACGCCGCAGGATGAGCTGCTGGTCACCAGCGACCCGCTCATCTTCAAGCTGCCGACCAAAAATAACTTTCGCTACCTGACCGGGACGCAGATCCTCCCGGAATATATGGCCCTGCTGCTGGGGTTGGTGGTCTATACCGCCGCGTTCATCGCCGAGATCGTGCGGGCCGGCATCCAGGCGGTGCCACACGGGCAGGTCGAGGCGGCGCGGGCACTGGGCCTGTCCACCGGCGATGTGCTGCGATTAGTGGTGCTGCCCCAGGCGCTGCGGGTGATCATCCCGCCGCTGGGCAACCAGTACCTCAACCTTGCCAAGAACTCCAGTCTGGCCATCGCCGTCGCCTATGCCGACCTGTTCCAGGTCACGACGACGATCATGAACCAGTCGGGGCAGTCGGTGACGGGCATGGTGATGGTCATGCTCACCTACCTGATCCTCAGCCTGATCATCGCCTGGATGATCAACCGCGCGAACAGCCGTTTCCAACTGGTCACAAGGTGAGCGGCGATGACCACACGCTCTGACCCCCGTCCCTCTCTATCGGGAATTCCCGCGCCCGCCCCGACCGTCTACTACGACGAGCCGCCGATCAAGCCGCCGCCGAATCTGGTGGTCGGCCCGCTGGCCTGGATGCGCGACAACCTGTTCAGCTCAGCCTCCAATACCCTGGCGACGGTGATCGCCGCCCAGGGCAACTGGTACATCATCGTCTTCAACGTGCGCCAGTTCATGGTCGGGCGTTACGAGCCAGACGCGGAGTGGCGGGTCGCGCTGACGACGCTGATCTCCGTCTTCATCCTGGGTTTCGCGCTGGCGGCCTGGGCGCGTGTGCCCCGGCGTATCGCCATTCTGATCGTGGTCGTGCTGGCCGTTCTGTTCATCATCCCGCTGGTGACGGCCGCACTGCCGCTGCCACCGACGTATCTCAGCGCCAGCGCCGACGACATCACCTCCGGTTCGTCCAGCGAGGAGCCGGTCGATCAGTTCGCCTTCATCGCCCGTGGCGGCGAGACCCTGCGTCTGGAACTGGCCGCCGACCTGAGCACCGGCGACGAGTCGCTGCAAAGCCTGCACAGCTTCGCCGATGGCGGCGCCAATCTGCTGCGCGCCGCCGCGGACAACCGCCTGACCAACCAGGCTCGCATCGCCGAGATCGAGCGGCTGCTGGCCGAGGACCTGCCTAACGCCCGCACGCTCACCGCCAACCAGCGCGCCGCCCTGGAAACCGAAGTTGGGCCGCCTGGAAGTGCCGGATCCGATCACGGAGAGCTTTGGGCTCAACCAGACGCCCCAGCCCTTCCGCGTGCTGCGGGGCACGACGCTGGAGCCGGTGGCCGAGGGCGTGCTGGACCCGGACGGGACGCCGGTCGAGATCGCGCTGCCGGACGACGGCTGGTATGTGCTGGAGAAACCGGGCGAAGACACGGCGCTGCTTCGTGCCTATGGCATCTATCCGCATCTGGAGCGCAACTTCATCCGCAGCGAAGAGGTCGATGAGGCCGGGGCGACGACGCAGAGCGCCGGGCGCTTCTCGCGGTACGTGCGCGTCACCGACGACTTCATGATCGAGGGATCCGCCCGCGCATCGACGGCGACAACGTGCCGATGGCCATCATCATCGACCTGCAATACCGCGGCGAACGCACCTTCAGCGACTGGCTGACGCTGTACGTCGATCCGTTCCTGGACGCCATCAACGACGCGCTGCTGTGGATCGCCGTGGCCGGCGCCCTCGGCTATTTCGCCGCCCGCGCCGCCGACCAGATCCTGCCGTCGAAGCGCAAGGCCCGCAACCGCCAGGCCGTCTCGCAGCGGCTCGCGACCTGGATGCTGTCGGCGCTGCCCTTCGTCATCTTCATCCTGATCTACGGCGTCGGCGGCGCTCTGCCGTTCACCGACACCCGCCGCTGGGGCGGTCTGCTGCTGACGATCATGCTGACGATGGTCGGCATCCTGGCGTCGTTCCCGCTCGGCGTGCTGCTGGCGCTGGGCCGCCGCAGTACGCTGCCGGTGGTCCGCACCGCCAGCACCCTGTACATCGAGTTCGTGCGCGGCGTGCCGCTCATCACCGTGCTGTTCATGGCCCAGCTGCTGGTCCCGCTGATCAACCCCTCGCTGGCCGAGGTCGACAACGTCTTCCGGGCCATGGTCGGTATTCTGCTGTTCAGCGCGGCCTATCTGGCGGAGAACGTGCGCGGCGGTTTGCAGGCCGTGCCGCCCGGACAGGAAGAAGCGGCCAAGGCGCTCGGCCTGGCCGGCTGGCAGGTCACTCTGCTGATCACACTGCCGCAGGCGCTGCGCTACGTCATTCCGGCGCTGGTCGGGCAGTTCATCTCGCTGTTCAAGGACACCTCGCTGGTGGCCATCGTCGGCCTGGTCGATCTCACCGGCATCGCCCGCACGACGGTGGCCCAGACCGAATTTCTCGGCCTGTACCGCGAGGTCTACCTGTTCATCGGCATTATCTACTTCGTCTTCAGCTACGTCATGGCTGCCATCAGCCGCCGCCTCGAGGCGAGCGGGTCGGGCGCCGCGCGGAGAGTATGAGCTATGGAAACTGTCGCACGCGAACCGATCATCATCTGCCGCAACGTCAACAAGTGGTTTGGCGAATTCCACGTTCTGCGCGAGGTCAGCGTCGAGGTCATGCCGCAGGAGGTGGTGGTCGTCATCGGCCCCTCCGGCTCCGGCAAATCGACCTTCATCCGCTGCATCAACCGCCTGGAGGAACACCAGGAAGGGCAGATCATCGTGGACGACATCGAGCTGAGCCACGACGTGCGCAACGTGGCCGCCATCCGCCGCGAGATCGGCATGGTCTTCCAGCAGTTCAACCTCTTCCCGCACCTGACGGTGATGCAGAACATCAGCCTGGCGCCGATCAACGTGCGCAACTGGGCGCGCGACAAGGCCGAGAGAAGGCGCGTGAACTGCTCAATCGCGTGCGCATCCCCGAGCAGGCGCACAAGTACCCAGGCCAGCTCTCCGGCGGCCAGCAGCAGCGCGTGGCCATCGCCCGCGCCCTGGCCATGGACCCGATCGTCATGCTCTTCGACGAGCCGACCAGCGCGCTCGACCCGGAGATGATCAAAGAGGTGCTGGACGTGATGAAAGAGCTGGCGCAGTCGGGCATGACCATGCTGGTGGTGACGCACGAGATGGGCTTCGCCCGCGAGGTGGCCGACCGCGTGCTGTTCTTCGACATGGGCCGCATCGTCGAGACCGGCACACCGGAGCACTTCTTCGAAAGCCCGCAGCATCCGCGCACCAAGCTGTTCCTCTCGCAGATTCTGTAGGGATGAGGGCTGAGGGGAAAGCGAGGTATGAGGAATGAGAGACGAGAAATGAGGAAGGGATAGTCGTCGCTCGTCATCATGCGGATTCGTAGGGACGCGCTACTGCGCGTCCGCCGCATGCCGCGGACGCCCTCTCTGTGAAATTGCCGCGTAGTAGAGACGAAACCTGCCTCGTCCACGGCAGATGTTCCCCATCGATCGGCATCCCGCGACGCTCTTCTAGATACTTCATCCCGAATAATTCTGCTCGCATAGAAAAACATGCTCGTACATCGTCGAGCGTCAGATCGGGATAGTAGTCCTCGGAATGACCTCCGCGGGCGTTTTCCCGCAGCAAGCAGGTCGAGCACCGGGACGGTGATGCGCGTTCCGGCAACGCGCGGCTTACCGTGCATCACGTCTCGCGAAAAGACGATCCGATCCATGAGAAGCTGAACCGTCATCTGGTATTTCCTTCTGCGCTTCAATATGGCGATGATAGCTTCTTGAGAAGGTATCGTCTTCACTGTGCTCAGCGTAACATACCTGCGTTAGTGCTCTGCCTCCGGAACAAATCACCCGCCAGACTCGTCTAAATCCATGAAAGCCCTGGCCGATCCGGTCACGGTCGATTTCTGTTGTTGACGAGGTGCAAGGGAAACAACCTGATGAAAAAGTTCCTTCTCATCGCTTTTGCGGTATCGCTTCCTGGAGCCGGATCCATGTCTCTTCCTGGCGCAGGATGACCCGACCGTCGTGGCGGTCAACGACCACAACGCCTTCGCCTTCGACCTTTACCGCCAGGTGGCGGAAGGGAATACCGGCAGCTTCGTGTTCTCGCCGCTCAGTGTGTCGCTGGCCCTGGCCATGACCTACAACGGCGCGGAGGGTGACACCGCCGCCGAGATGGCCTCGACCCTGCATTTCACGCTGGACAAAGCCGCGCTCAACCGCGCGCTGGCGGCGCTGACCGCTCAGCTTTTGCAGAACGGCAATGCCGAGGAGAGCGAAGGCTCACCGGAGCGCCGGCTGTCGATCGCCAACGCACTGTGGGGCGAGCAAACCTACCCCTTCAACACGGCGTTCATGGCGCAGCTCGAAGCCGACTACGGTGCGGGCATGAAGCTGACCGACTTCATCAACGCGGCCGAGGCGGCGCGCGAGATGATCAACACCTGGGTGGAAGACCAGACCAACGGCCTGATCAAGGACATCGTGCCGCAGGGGGCGATCAGCGCCATGACCCGGCTGGTGCTGGCCAATGCCATCTACTTCAAATCCAACTGGATGGAGCAGTTCGAGGAAACGGCCACCCAGGACGGCCCGTTTACCCTGCTCGACGGGAGCACCGTCATCGTGCCGATGATGCGCCAGCAGAGCGAGTTCGTGTACCTGGCCGGCGAGGGCTACCGGGCGATCAGCCTGCCGTACGGCGGCGGGCTGGCCATGGAGATCTATCTGCCGGATGCCGGAATGTTCGAGGCGTTTGAAGACACTTTCACGCCGGAGATGCTGCTCATGCTGCGTAACAGCGCCAGCTACGGCCCGGTTCTGCTCACGATGCCGCGCTGGAAGACCGAGTCCACCGTACCGATGACCGAGATCCTTCAGCAGATGGGCATGCAACTCGCCTTTAGCGACGCCGCCGACTTCAGCGGCATGATCGACACGACGGTCGCGGATGGCGTCGCTGAAGGCGAGCTGTCGATCAGCGATGTGCTGCATAAGGCCTTCATCAGCGTCGATGAGCACGGTACGGAAGCGGCCGCCGCGACCGTGGTGATCATGGAGCTGACGAGCGCCATGCCGAACCCGACCGAGCCGTTCGTCTTCACCGTCGACCGGCCGTTCGTGTACACCATCGTGGATCAGACCAGCGGGGCGGTGCTGTTCATGGGCCGCGTCCTTGACCCGTCGCAGGAGGCGTAGGGGTGCCCCCTCACCCCAGGCGGGCTTGCTCGCACACACCCTCTCCCACGCAAGCGTGCCAGCAAGCTGGCCATAGAGGGGGAACCGGTTGCGGGAATTGTGCACAGGGACGCGCAACGGCGCGTCCGCCGCTTACCCGGAGGGTCTACCGCCGGCCGCTCCGCCGCTGACGGTCACGCGCGGCCTGCTGCGCCGCGCGCATGGCCTCTTTCTCCCGCGCCAGATCCGCCTCCCGCGCCGACATCCCCGGCTTTGGCGTGACCAGCGCGGCGATCAGGCTGAAGACTACCAGCGCCAGCAGCGCGATCACCACCGTAACGACGGCCCGCAGCAGGGTCGCGTCGATCTCGTTACCGCGGAAGCCGGGGATAGCATCCGCCAGCGCGGTGATCACGCTGGGGGCCACCAGCCAACCGACCACACCAAACACGATGGCGACGATCAGGCCGAACACGGGCAGCAGTGGTCGCAGGCCGCCGCGCTTTTTCTGCTGAGAATTCCGGTACTGAGACATAAGAGATGCTCCGAAGAAAAGAAAGAGAAGGAATGAGATATGAGGGATGAGAAATGAGGAAGGGCTCGCAGTTCGCGAACCTCATCCCTCATATCTTATCCCTCATTCCTGTTTTACTCGTACCTCAGCACATCCACCACCTTCTCGCGGACGGCCACCTGCGCGCTCAGCAGCGTCGCCAGAATGGCGATCACCACCGCCGCCACGATCAGCACGATCGCCGTCGGCACCGCCTCGCGCGGGATGGGGATGGCGTCGCCCACGCCCATTGCCGTCATCAGCGCCACGCCCAGGGCGCTCACGCCGATGCCCAGCAGGCCGCCCAGCAGCCCGACGATCGTGTTTTCCAGCAGCATCACGCCCAGCACCCGCCGCGTGCTCGCGCCGATCGCCTTGAGGATGCCGAACTGCCGGCGGCGCTCCAGGGTCGAGAGCGACACGGTGTTGGCCATGGCCACGCCCGCCGCCAGCAGCGACAACAGGCCGACTACCGTCGGGATGGCGCTGAACTGCGCGATCAGCCGGCTCAGCAGACCGTCGATGAACGACAGGTCAAGCGCCAGCACAAACGGCATTTCCGAGAAGGCCAGCAGCGTCTCGTTGAGCAGGTCCGGGTTGACCTGATAGATGAACAGGTCGGGAATGCCGGAGCTCGGCGCGACATCCGGTGGGATGTAGGCCTGCCCGACCGCGAAACCCGACGCCTCGACCAGGCCGATCACCTCGAATTCCTGCCGGCGTCCCCCGCCGCCACTGCCGAACGTCACCTCGATCGTCGAGCCGACTGGGACGCTGCTCAGCTGGTCCATTCCGGCGAAACCGCCCACCGCCAGCACCATCACCGACTGCCCGGCATCGGCCGGGGTCAGATCGCGTCCGGCGATCAGCACGCCGCTGTTCAGCTCGGGGTTGGAGCTCTCGCGCGATTGCAGGGTAATGCGGCGCATGGCGTTGCGGGCGCGCGCGGGCACTTCGTCGGAGAAGGGGAACTCCACTTCGTAAGGCTCCCCATTCACCGTCTCGATGGTCGCCGAGTGGCTCGACCACTTGGTGCTCTGCTCCACGCCGGGCAGGGTGGCCACCCGCGTGTCGAGCATGCCCTCGGCCAGCGCCGGGGCCAGCAGCCCGATGCCGGGGATGATCAGCACGTTGCCGCCGAAGTTCTGCGTGAGCTGGAAGTTGAGGATCTCGCGCGTGCCCACGCCGACGAAGGTGATGCTGCTCAGCGCGAACATGCCGGCGGACAGGGCCAGCAGGGTGGTGGCCGTGCGCACGCGGCGGGCGCGCATGTTGCGCAGCGCCAGCTGCACGTCGACGTTGCCGAACGACGGGATGCGGCCAACCAGCCAGACGACCAGCCACATGACCAGCGTCAGCAGGCCCAGGACCACCAGCGTGATCGCCACGCCGATGATGCCGATGGGGATCGAGCCGAGGATCTGCCCGGCCGCGCCGCCGATGACCACGACGATCAGCCCGAGGGCGACCAGGCTGTGCAGTACGCCCACGACCGGAATGTGCGTCTCATCCGGGCGCAGGATGATGGCCGGGCGCACGCGGTTGGCCGTCAGCACCGGCAGGATGCCGAACACCAGCGTGACCACCAGCCCGAGCGACGCGCCCAGCAGGATGGCCTCCGGGTAGACGCGCCACACCAGCCGCTGCTGAAGGAACAGCTCGCCGTACTGGTTGACGAACACGCTCAGGATCCCCCGGCGATGGCGCCGACAATGCTGCCGATCACCCCCAGGATGAAGGCCTCGGTCATGAACACGGCGATGATCTGCCGCCCGGTCAGGCCGAAGGTCTTGAGCGCGGCGATCTCATTGGTGCGCCGCGCCACCACCGCCAGCATGGTGTTGATGATGCCCACCCCGCCGATCAGCAGCGCGCCCAGGCCCATGACGACGATGAACCGCCCCAGCACGTCGAGACGGTCGCGTAGGTCTTCGGCAGCTCGGGCAGCGTCTGCGCGGAGCCAGTCAGTCCGGCGCGGCGAAGCTGGTTCTCGGCGGTGTCAGGGTCAGTCGGCGGCAGGCCAAAGCTCATGACGTTCGGCAGTGTCGCCAACTGGAGTGTCTCGCCTGCGCCTCGTGGGGTGGACGAAGCCGAAGAACGAGGCGATCGGGTTGGCCAGTGAGGCCTCCAGTTCCGCCGGGACGATGCCGGTGACGGTGAAGATCTCCGTCGTGTTGCTGACGCGCACCGTGTCTCCGACGTTCAGGCCCTGGCCCGATGCAAGGTTGCTGCTGATCACGATCTCCCGCCCGCCGGGCAGCAGTTCGCGCAGCGGAACGCCGGCCGGTTCGGACGCAAACACTTCGCCCGCCGGCGAAAACGTCGCCGGATCGACGAGGATGGAGTTGATGAATTGCGGACGCCCCACCGTGGTCTCGTCGACCGCCGTCACCTGCAAGTTCATCGACCGGAAGTAGAAGGCCACCTGCGCGCCGTTCTCCTCCGCCCACTCCTGTGCGATCTCGACGTCGCGCGCCGCGAATGACTCTTCGTTCGAGTCGCCGCCCATGTTGAAGAAGCCGCCGCCGCCCGATCCGTCAGTGCTGAAGACCAGGTCGCCGTGCAGAGCATAGCGGGCATTGTCGATCAGCGTGTCGCCGATGGCCAGGCCCAGGCCGCGCAGCGAGACCACCGTGGCCACGCCGGCGGCGTGCAGAAATGGCGAAAATCGTCCAGCGGGCGCTGCGCCGCATGTTGCGGGCGGCATAGCCCAGGTAAAAGCTCCAGCGTTCAACCATAACACCATCCTGAGTGTCATCACTCTCTGCGGCATTATACGCACAGAATCAGCGCGGCGTCGCAAGGAGTTTGATGAGCAGGGGTTACGTCGGAGTACGTCGGAGGATTTGCCAGTGCTTGGCCCTGCGAAAGTACAGCGAACCATCTGTCCTTTCGCGATTCGCCATCGCGCGGGCTTGTCTCGCCTCTCCCGCGGTGCGGGCAGGGGATAAGGGTCTTCTAATCAGGATCGTTTCTGTCCGCATTTTGAGGCACAATAAAGGGGTGCAACTCATCTGCATGTTCACCGCCGATTCCATCGTCGCCCATCGTTTCTGTAAGGGATAAGAGAGGACGACCGATGTCAACTCTGCTCGCACAGCGCCTGCACAATCACCGTCTGGCCG
>JADJPJ010000033.1 GCA_016713325.1 Candidatus Flexifilum affinis
GCAGCACCGTCCCGACGGTCGCGTAGAGCTGGAGCCGTGCCTGTGCCATCAGTTGCCCGGCATCCAAAGTCAACCACCGCATCACCTGATCGGGGATGCCGTGGCGCTCCGTGCAAGCGATCCATAAACGGCGCGCGCTGCTCGAAGCCGAAGACTGAGGACGATGAAATCGACATAGAGCGACTGCACGGCGTCAATCGCGGCGTCGAACGACTCGTACGGCCGGCATGTGACCTGCAGGACGCGCCGCGTGTCGCTTAGCGCGTGCCGCGTCGCGCGCAGCCGGTCGATCATTAGTCTCACCGCCAGACGCGAAACACGACTTCTGACCGCTCGTGGTCGACAACCGGACCTGCCAGCCAGTTCAGTAGTTAATGCCAGTTGATCGGCGGCGTTCGTCCGATCACGTATTCATCGACGACGAACCGACCCTCACGTTGAGCCGATCCAGGCCAGTTCCGCGGGCAGGCGCGGTCGATTTCGCGAAGAAGCCCGGCACGCGCACGCCTCGCCTGCACCGACGATCAAACTGGCGGTGCTCAATGAGTGAGCGGGAAAACTCGTTCACCGCTTGATAAATCGAACATTTGTGTGTATCATAGAGACATGCTGATCCGGTCCTCGCTTGTTCCTCTTGAGAAGATTGCCAGTTCTCATGGGGATGTCACCAGCGATGAGCCTGCTGGCGATTCTCCGCGCGCGAGCACAAACAGAAGCGGTACCAGTCTACCAGCCTGGAAGAGTGCATTTCCAACGTCAGCACGCCGGCGGGCAAGAAGCCGATCTTGAAGACGATGATGACCACGGCCTGCGAGCGGAACTGCTTTTACCGCCTGTTCCGCGCCGGCTGAAGCAAGACCCAGCGCGTGACTCTGCGGCCCGAAGAGATGGGCCACGGCCTTCGACCAGCTCCACGGGGCGAACAAGGTGGACGGCCTGTTCCCGTCCTCCGGCATCATCAGTTGGCGGCCTTCGGCGCAGGACAAGATCCTCGATACAGTCGACATCATCCGCAACCGTCATCGCTACCGCGGCTATGTGCATCTCAAGCTCGCGCCAGGCGCCGAGACCGATCAGATCCGCCGGGCGCTGGAACTCGCCGACCGCATCTCAATCAATCTCGAAGGGCCGATCAAAGAACGCCTGGAAGCCGCCCCAAAAGAAAGATTCCGATGGCGAGCTCTTGCAGACGCTCCTGACCGCGCACATAATTCGTCAGTCGATGGTCGGCAAGCGAGCGAGCCTGGTGACGCAGTTTGTGGTCGGCGCCGTCGGCGATACCGACGTAGAACTCCCGTTTTACCCAGCGTCTGTACTGTCAGGTGGAACTGAGTCGGATTCCGTTTACTCCGGATCCAGTCCTATCCTGGATACGCCGCTGGAGAACGTGCAGGCGACCGATCCGGCTGCGGGAACATCGCCTGTATCAGGCCAGCTTCCTGCTCCGCGATTACGGCTGGGATGTCGAAGACCTGAACTTCGCCGGCAACGGCAACCTCGACCTGGAGCGCGACCCCAAACGTGCCTAGGCAGAGGCGAATCCGAGTGGCCAGCCCATCGAGGTCAACCGGGCCTCGCGCGAGCCTTGTTAATGCGTATCCCTGGGGTTGGCGGTAAGGGTGCAGACAAGATCCTCCGCGCGCGCCAGAACGGACTGCTGCGCACGCTGGACGATCTGCGCGGGATAGGCATTACCGGCGTCGAGCGAGCCGCGGACTTCATCACCCTGGCAGGGAAACGCCCGGAGCGACAGCTCCCGTTGTTTTAGCGGTGCTCGCCGCCGCCCTTGACGCCGCGCCCGCGCTTTATAATCCCCTTACTAAATGCTGTCGCCGCCGATCCTCCGTTGATCGGCGTTATACTGTCAGAGCAATCTTGCCGGTCCGCTTCCGAAGCGCAAACACTCCCGCAGCCGCCGTGACCGCCGCCGCGCGCACGATGCGCTGTCGCTCAACCACCTCGTCATCTGCGAGAATTGTGGCGAATATCACGTGTCCCATCGGGTCTGCCCCAAGTGTGGGACGTATCGTGGCAGAACCGTGCATCGACGTCAAATCCGGAGTCCCGGATCGGTTGATGCTGTACCGCTAGACGAGCCGCCTTTGCCCTGCATTGCGCGGCTCGTTCCATAGTTCAGATGTTCAAACACCCGAATTCGTTTCACTGAACCTTGACACACGGAGCATTGTCGGCATGCTGGATTGGTCCAAAACCGCGTTCCTCTTTCCCGGCCAGGGATCGCAAATCGTTGGCATGGGCAAGGATATCGCCGAACGTTACGCATCCCGCGCGCTTTTCGAACGCGCCGATGCGTACCTGGGTTTAACCTCTCACAGATGTGCTTCGAGGGTCCCGCCGAGACGCTGAACGATACCATCAAACCCGCAACCGGCGCTTTATGTATGCAGCCTGGCGATCCTGCCGCCCTGCGCACGGAACGCCCGACGCCGTGCCCCATGCGGTCGCGGGTCACAGCTTCGGCGAATTCACCGCACTGGCCGCGGTCGGGCGCTGGAATCGAAGATGGTCTCCACCTGGTGCGCGAACGCGGCCGGCTGATGCAGGGCGCGGGCGTCGCTGCTCCTGGCGCAATGGCTGCCATCCTTGCACTGGATGCCGACGTCGTGCGTGACCTCTGCGACCGTACGCCGCTGCCGAGACCGGCGGCGTGCTGGTCGGTGGACAATGACAACTGCCCCGGGCAGATCGTCATTTCCGGCGAAGAGGTGGCGCTCGACCGCGGACTGGCCCTGGCCAAGAAGCCGGCTCCCGACGGGCCATCAAGCTTGAGGTCAGCATCGCCGCCCACTCCCGCTCATGGCGCTGCCGCCGAATCCTTCGCCGTCGCCATCGCGCAGAAAACACCGATCAGGCCTCCCGCAGCCCCTGTCTATGCGAATGTCAGCGCCCCTTCCCTGACCGCCGTGGGTGACATCCAGCAAGAGCTGGAAGCGCAGCTCACCCATCCGGGTCCGCTGGCGCGAGTCCATGATGGCTGCAGATCGCCGATGGTCTTGAAAACGTTTGTCGAAATCGGTCCCAAAGATAACCTGACCGGGCTGATGAAGCGCATCGACGCCGCCAAAACCGCTGTCACTATCAACAATCTCGAGACACTGCAGAATTTCTCGAACCAGACATTCTTGCGAGTGCCTTTACCCTCACGAAGAGGGTGAACTGGCGATAGTCTTTACTGTATGCTTTTCGCCTGAAGGAGGAGTCGTATGAGATTCACCCCACGAAGCCTGTTGACGCTGCTGCTGGTTCTTATCCTTGTTCTGGCGGCCTGCCAGCCGGCGACACCGGTCGCCACGGTCACGCCAAGGCCAACAGAGGCCGAGCCAGAACCCACGACGGTGGCCGCTGCCGATGCACCCACTGAAGAAGCCACCGACGCCGTCGTAGCCGTACCCACCGACGTCGAAGAGGCAACCGAGGCATCTGCGGAGACCGAAGCAGCCGACAGCGCCGAGACTCCTGTGGTGGAGCCGACCGACGAAGCGACCGAGGACAGCGGCGTGAGCCCGCTGGACGCCGAGGAAACTCGTGAGGCGATGGCGGAACTCACTGAAGAAGCCCGGGCAACGGAAGAGGCCATGGCGACGGAAGCTGCCACGGAAGCCGCGACGCCTACAGAAGAAGCGACAATCACCGAAGCGCCAACAGAGTCAGCAAGCCCCACGGCCGAGGCGTCTCCCGAAGTGACGCGTGAAGCCGTCGCAGAGGCCACCGCAGAGGCGACAACGGAAGCGGCCGAAGCACGCCGCAGCATTGCCGACATTGCCGAGCAGGACGGTCAGTTCACGATTCTTCTGAGCGCGGTCGAAGCGGCGGGCCTGACGTCCGTCCTGACAGCAAGCGAACCCCTCACCGTGTTCGCGCCGACCGACGAAGCCTTCCGAGGCGCTGCCAGAGACTCTGGGCATCACCGCAGACGAACTTCTGGCCCGGGAGGACCTGGCGGACATTCTGATGTATCACCTAATCGGCGCGGAAATTCCGGCGGATACGCTCCAGGCGCTGCTCTCACGTCAGACCGACGACACGCTCACCCTGGAGACGCTGCTCGAAGGCCAGTCGATCGACATCACCGCTGGCGACGATGACGGCCTGATGATCAACGGCACGGCCACTGTCGTCCTGGCCGACGTGCACGCGGACAACGGCGTGATCCACGTCATCGATCAGGTGCTGTTGCCGCCCAGCGACGAATAGCACTCACTCTCGACTGAAATCGTCGAATCAAAAAGCGGTGGGCACATGCCCACCGCTTTTTGATTGCCAGACGAATCCTCTGCCTCAGTCTCGGCCGCTGCCGAGCAAGCGAAGCAGGAAAATGAACAGGTTGACGAAATCAAGATACAGCTCCAGCGCCATGAAGATGCTCATCTTGGCGACAGGAGAACCGTTCGCCTGGTATTCCGTCGGCGATGCGGCCAACCGCTTCAGCTTCTGCGTGTCGACGGCGGTCAGCCCGGTGAAAATCAAAACGCCGGCGATGCTCACCAACCACTCCAGCGCACTGCTGGCCATGAAGATATTGATCACGGACGCGATCAGCAGGCCGATCAGCCCGATGAACAGATAGTTCTGCCACCGAGTGAGATCCATCTGTGTCGTGAACGCAAAGATCGTCAGTGCGCCGAACAGGCCAACGGTCGTCAGAAAGGCTGTTGTAATCGACGTCTGCGTGTAGACGAGCAGGAGAACGGACAGGGTGAACCCGTTCAAGGCGGAGTAGACGACGAACATCAAGGCCGCAACACCAGCGGAAAGCCGAGGCATGGCCCAGGACAGGGCGACAACCAACACCAGTTGGGCAATAATCGCGCCGATCATCACGCCGGGCTGCAGCAGCAGATTCAGCATCGCGTCCGTATTCGCCGTCAGATAAGCGACTATGGACGTTACTATCAGCCCCAGTACCATCCAGACGTAAGTCCACTGCACGAGCGGACGCGCCTCTGCATAGCTGACCGCGGGGCGTAGTCCCGCTTCCGCATCGTATCGATAAAGGTCATCTGCCATTCTCCTCAGTGTGTGTCCTGGATACCATCATACGCGAGAAACAGTGATTGTGGCCGCCTCCCCCTATTTTGAGGGGTTTTTCACCCCTTCTTCATCGCATTGAAGCCCTCAAACAGCCGCTGGACAGCCCCTGTCGTCTTTTCCGGCGACTGTGCGTACGAGAAGCGAATCCAATTGGCGCCCGGCTGCGAGAAGTAGGACCCGGCCACGACTGCCAGACCGTGCTCACCCGCGAGATGGGTCAGTACGTCTTCAGAGTCGGTCTTGCCGGCTGCTTCGATGAACGGCGTGCAGTCAATGAAAGCGTAGTAGCCGTCACCCATGATGTGGCGAATGCCCGAACCGGCGATCGCTTCGCGCAGAATGCGACGGCTGTGGCGGGTCGGCTCGATGATCGAGGCGGCAGCACGTTCGTAGCCCATTTCGTAGGCGGCGATGGCCACTGCCTGCGAATAGTAGGACGGGGATGACACCATGCGGGGCCTGCGCCACGATGGTATCCACAACGGCCTTCCCTGCGACCACGTGGGCGCTGCGCACGTTGGACGCGCCCAGGCTCTTGGTCAGCCCATCGAGGAAGATCAGCCGCTCACGCTCTTCCGGCGTGAACGCTTGCAACATGGCGTTGATGTCGGAATGACCACCGTCGGTGACCCAGTGGTAAATCCAGTCGAACAACACATTACGAGGAAGCCGGCTTCGAGGTGCCGCCTTACCCAGTTCGATCTGTTCTTCCACGGATGGTTCGGCCGGTGGGATTGTCCAGTGATGTAATCCAAGGCCGGCGAGCTTCCGTCCTGCAGAAGCACATATGCGGCAGTGTTGCGAATGGCCTCCGGGGTAAGCGCCGCCTTCCAGCCGGGTCGCCAGGGGCCAGCACCACATTGGCGCCAACGGCATACGGCCCCAGTTGTAGCTGACCCACGGTACGCGGGAGACGACCACCACGCTACCCGTCTCGCTTGGAGCCGAGCGACACCATCGCGCCATAGGCTTTTTGCAGCCCGTCCCGTCCGCCCTGGACGAAGACGATGTTGTTGGGCCCCCAGCCACTGGCGGCGTCGGACTGCGAGGAGTGCTCGACTGCGGCCTTGCGGAACTGCACCGTGCCAAAGGGCTGATCGTACGCGGACCCGTGCTCGATCTGAAGTTCCAGGGCACGTTCCAGTAGTTCGCGCGGCACGCCTGGAAGGCTTGCGCCGCCATCACCCTGGGATGCGTCGAAGGTGACTGCATCCGCACCATATTTCTCGCGATAGGCCTTCAGGGCCTCGCGGATCAGGAACATTCTGGACGGGGGGGTTTGGGCCAGGCGGCCAGGATAGTCGTTGACCGGGACGCGCTGGTCCGGGGGCACGACGAACAGCGGCGTATCGTTCGTAATCTCAGGCAAAGCAATCAACTCCTTATGAGCGGAATCAAGACTTGTTTCCTGCGGCGTCCCCATCCTTGTCAAATGCGGAGTCTCAGGGTTGACCAATCTCCAGAATGATTTTGCCAAAATTGGCGTTGGATTCCATGTGATGATGCGCCAATGTCGCCTCGTGCAATTCGTACACTCGATCGATCACCGGACGGAGGGTGCCGGCCGCCAGCATGAGCAGCGCGAAAGCCGAGAAGTCGCGGGTCAGGGCCACTTTTTCGGCCAGCGGTGTGCGGCGGAGCGTGGTGCCGGTGACGGTCAGGCGCTTTCCCATGATTGCCGAAAGGTTCAGCTCGCCTGCCGCTCCTCCCATGAATCCGATGAGCTGCAACCGACCATCCATACCCAGACAGGCCAGGTTGTCGTTCCAGTAAGGCGCGCCGATGAAGTCCAGGATCAGATTCACCCCTGCCCCATCTGTCTCGGCGAGCACCCGTTCGCGAAAAGACTCGGTCCGGTAATTGATGGCGACATCGGCTCCCAGCATCAGACAGCGTGCCAACTTGTCGGCCGAACCTGCCGTCGTGAACACCCGTGCCCCGACCGCCTTCGCCAGTTGGATGGCGGCAGTGCCCACGCCGCTGCCCCGGCGTGAATCAGCACGCCTTCGCCCGATCGCAGCTTACCCAGCGTGAACAGGTTCAAATGCGCGGTCAGAAAAGCTTCGGGAATAGCTGCGGCTTCAACGAAACTCAGGGTGTCAGGAATCGGTATCGCCATGGCCTTCGGAACGACTGCGTATTCCGCGTAGCCGCCGCCGCTGACCACGGCCATCACGCGCTCGCCGGGCAGCGAGAAGTCGTCCGACTGCACCGTCACGCCCGCGATCTCTAGCCCGAGAATCGGCGAAGCGCCTTCAGGCGGGGGATAAGCGCCGCGGCGCTGGAGCAGATCGGCGCGATTGACTGCAGTCGCCCGAACCCGGACCAGCACCTCATCGGGCCCTGGAACAGGTAAAGGCGCCTCGCCGAGATGAAGCACCTCGGGTGGGCCCGGAGCGTCAAACAGGACAGCTTTCATGATGCTCCCTGATGCACTTCACTTATCGCGGCGAGGAAGTGCCCACGCGGGCACGGGACTCATCCAGAACATCTCTCAACGTCCGTTCCAGAGGGATCTCCGGCTGCCAGCCGGTCAGCGCCTGGATCTTGCCGGCATCGCCCCAGGTGCGCGGCTGGCTGTTCGGGCGGAAACGCGCCGGATCGACCGACTGCACGATCCTGACGGGCGACATTGCGATCAGCCCATCCAGAATGGACTGTATCGACTGCGTTTTTCCGCTGGCGACATTGTAGACCTGCCCCGGTTCACCCTTCGCCATGATCTGCACATAAGCCCGGACGACGTCGCGCACGTCGGTGAAGTCGCGCTCAGAGGACAGGTTTCCCACGTAAATGGTAGGCGGCCTGAGTCCGGCCTCGATCTCGGCGATCTGTGTCGCGAAGTCCGGCACGACGAAGCCCACACGCTGGCCTGGGCCGAAGTGATTGAATGGGCGGACGCGCAGCATCGGCAGGCCGTGACTGCGGAAGTACTGGAGAGCGATCATCTCCTGCCCCACCTTGCTCACACCGTAGGGGTTGGTGGGAGCCAGGGGTGTGGTTTCGGTGAAGGCCTTCTCCTGAGCGACATCCGAGTCATAGACTTCACCCGAACTGATGACCAGCATGCGCGGTGACATCTCGAGTGCAAGCATGGCCAGCGTCAGGTTAAGCTGAGGCCGAAGATTGTGTTCCAGGGTGTCCCAGGGGAAGTCAAGTGCCTGACGGACACTCGCCTGTCCCGCCAGATGATAAATCTGGTCGGGACGAATCTCGTCCATCAGGCGCTTCACGGAGGGTTCGTCCCGCAGATCCAGCACATGCGGGATCACCAGCGGGGAATCGACGGGTTCGATATACACCCCGTGGACTTCGGCGTGCGGCTCATGGGCAGCCAGCGCCCGTACGAGATGCGCGCCAACAAAACCGCCTACGCCGGTGATAAGTATTCGCACAAACGCCCCCTCGCCTCGAATGCGATCCGCTGCGGGGGATTATAAGATGTGTCAGCCGAAGTCGCTATTGCTAGCCGGCAAAGTAAATCTTGCCCCGCAGCGCCGCCGGCAGATTTGACCCGTCGTCATCGTCCGAGGCTTTGCCATAGCCCAGCGACTTCATCAGGGCGGTGGGCGCATTGCGCAGCTTCATCGGAATGGGCAGTTCACCCTGCGTGTTGACATCCTCCAGCGCCGCGAAGAACGCATCGCAGCTCGCACGGCTCTTTGGCGCTTTGGCCAGGTACACCGCGCCATGCGCCAGGTTGATCTGACACTCGGGATAGCCGATGATCTCGACGGCCCGGAAGACCGCATTAGCGACATTGAGCGCGTTGGCATCGGCCATGCCCACGTCCTCGCTGGCGAAGATCACCATACGCCGGGCGATGAACTTCGGATCTTCTCCGGCGTGCACCATACGCGCCAGGTAATGCAACGCCGCATTCGGGTCGCTGGCGCGCATGCTTTTGATGAAGGCGCTGATGGTGTTGTAGTGCTCATCGGCCTGCTTATCAGAGCGCAAAAAACGCGATTGCAGGGCGTTTTTCAGGTTCGCCAGGCTGATTATGCCATCATACAGCGAGGCGGTGGTCTCCATCAGGTTCAGCGCCTGACGAGCGTCGCCAGATGACATACGCACCAGGAAATCTTCGGCGTCTGCGTCGGGCGTAGCGCCCAGGATCTCCGCGCCCCGGGAGATGATCTGCCGCACTTCATCGTCGCCGAGGGCGTTCAGAACGAACACCCGGCTGCGGGAGAGCAGCGCCGCGATCACCTCGAACGAAGGGTTCTCGGTCGTTGCGCCGATGAGCACGATCGTCCCGGCCTCGACATGCGGCAGCAGGAAGTCCTGCTGCGCCTTGTTGAAGCGGTGAATTTCGTCGAGGAACAGGATCGGCGCCACTTTTTTCACCTGAGGCTGGTTCATGGTGAACAGGTCGACAACCGGTTCGGCGCTGGCCTGGGCAATCACCTTGCGCATTTCGTCTTTGCCCGCCGACACCGCCGACAGTTCGAAGAAGTCCCGGCCGGTAGTGTGGGCAATGATGCGCGCCAGCGTCGTTTTGCCGACCCCGGGCGGCCCCCACAAAATGATCGAACCGAGACGATTGGTCTCGATCATTTTGCGGATCGGCTTGCCAGGCCCTACCAGGTGAGACTGTCCAATGAACTCGTCAAGCGTCTGCGGGCGGATGCGGTCAGGCAGAGGGCTGCGCGTCGGTTCGGACATGTGTTGTGCTCCTCAAAGTTCTACCCCGGAATGCCGTAGTAGAAGCGATGCTCGATAGTATCGCCATCCATAAAGGCGATGGAAGCTCGGGACCGGACGAAGACCGGGATGCGATCCAGCGGCGTTGCCACAGCGATCTCCTGCCCGCCTTCAAACGTCGCGTGCGTGTAAAAAGTCCACCCACGTCGAGCCATGCTGGCCGGTGGGGAGATACACCGGACAAGGAAGTCATGCCGGGTTCAAGCACCGGGGCGATCAGCAGATCGGCACCCACCATGAAGTCGAATGACTCGCCACGGCAGCGGGGATCGTCGGCGTAGTGATAGACCAGCGGACGCATGATCGGGTGTCCGGTCTCGTGCGCTTCGCGCATTAACGCGGCGAGGTGCGGCTTCAGGCGGTAGCGGAATTTGATCGCCTCGCGAATGAGCGGCAGCACTTCGGGATGCATCCAGGGTTCGTTCACCGTGCCATCAGTGTTCCACGAATGGATGGCGAAGCGTGGGAAGAAAACGCCGACCTGCACCCAGCGCACGAACAACTCCGGGTCAGGCGCCGGCCCGAAGAAGCCGCCGATGTCATGACCGGTGTTCGGCACCCCGGACAGGCCCAGCCCCAGACCCATCGGGAGATTCCAGCGCAGCGTCTCCCACGAGGTGTAATTGTCTCCTGACCATGTCTGCGCGTAACGCTGAATGCCAGGAACGCCTGCCCTGCTGAGCACGAACGGCTTGGCGTGTGGCGCATGTTCCCGCAGCGCCTCGTACGAAGCCCGCCCCATCAACAGAGTTTGCAAGCCGCGCCCACCCAGACCCAGGCGGAATGGCCGTCAAACCCGTCGCAGATGGCGTCGTCATCATCCAGTTCAAATTCGTTGTTGTCGTTCCAGATGGCATCCATGCCGTAGGCCAGGAGTTGGTCCTTGATCTGAGCCTTCCACCAGTCGAACGTCTGCGGATCGGTGAAGTCGAGCAGCGCGCCGTCCTCCGTCTCGTACAGACCGCCGCTCCAGAAGGGGTGGGTGGCTGGCCCGCTGGTGTCGGGATCGTTGATGAAGCCGCCGTACCCCGCGACCTCTTCGTAGCGCGGATGCGATTGCAGGAGATGCGGCTTGATATTCGGCGCGACCTGGATGCCGGCGTCGTGAAACGTCTGCACCATCCGCGCAGGGTCGGGCACGCTTCAGATTCCCAGTTGAACACATAGCGCTTGCCATTCGCGCCCGTGGTATAGCCCGACGACATGTGGAACAGATCGCAGGGGGATGTCGTGCTCCTGACAGAGCCGGGCAAACTTCGCGAGCTGTGCCTGCGCATCCTCGGCTTCCGTGTAGGTCATCGTGGAACCCAGGTAGCCTAACGCACAGTCCGGGAGCAACGCCGGGCGACCCGTTAGCCAGCAGTACTGCTCCAGTACGCGTTCGAACGTCGGGCCATAGATCAGGTGGTAGTCGATGTCGCCATCTTCGGCCTGATAGTAGCGGGAAAGCCGACCCGTAAGTGCCGTTCAGCTCGCGACCCATGTCAAAGGTCGTGGCGGCCAGGTTGTCGTAAAAAGACCGTAGGCGACGTTCTGATCGGGCAGATAGGTGATATAGAACGGGATATGTTTGTAGAGCGGCTCAGTCGAGGTCGCGTCGTAGACCGCCGCATCGACGTTGGACAGGCGAATGCGCGCCTTGCGCTTGTCCAGCGGCCCGACGACCTCCCCAAAACCGTAGTAGTGCTCGTCGGAGCGCTGCTTCATGTAGTGGTAGACAGTCCGCCCTGCCCGGTCGTAGACGTAGGCGCGCAGAGGCAGATCGGCGGCGAACTCCCGCCCACTCTGACGGTCGGTCAGGTCAGCGCGCCAGTACGGCGGTCGACCGTGACCTCCACTGCTGCGTCGGTATGCAGCTAGGCAGGTCTCGGCGCTCCGTCTCACATTGAGCCACGCCGAGCTCATAGCCCCACGTGCTCGTCGCGGCGCCGTCCTTCGAGGGGGCACGTCTTCCTCCCCTGCCACAATGGACCACGTGCGATCCAGCCTGTATTTGCCTTTCCGGCAGATGCTCGACGCGAATGATCGTATCCGTCAGAGCAGTCACTTGCAGGGTCTCACCGCGCTGGCCTCGCAGCTTCAGGCGGGAGTCGTTCCGTGCGTCGGCTTCAAAGGGTGCCGGATTGGTCAGTCTCATGGTTGATCCTGGTGACAGACAACTAGGGAGAAGTATCCCTTAGGCAGGGATCAGCAGCGCGGGTCTGACCTCATTCTACCATTTCCTGGTCGCAGACTGGAAAGGCGATGTCGGATTGCAGCCGAGAGTTCCAGCGAGGTTTCAGGTCGGCTAGATACCTTGAGCATATCCGCCGTACTCGCGCACCGTCTCATACAGCGCGAGCACATTCTCGACCGGGGTTTCGGCCAGGACGTAGTCGTGGCTGGGCGAGGCGACATACCCACCGCCCGGCTTCATGATGTCCAGCACCCGGCGCGTTTCCTGGCGGACAGCGTCTGGCGTGCTCTCGATAATCAACTGGCTGGTTGATGGCGCCCATCATGACCAGGTGGTCGCCAAACGCCGCCTTGAGCACTGCCGGGTCCATGCCTTGCAAGTTGGTTGAAGAGCCTGCAACCCATCGACTCCGCCTCAACCATGGCGGGGATAAGCGGGGCAAGCCACCGCAGCAGTGCAGAAGCACCTTCAGGCCGTAGTCGTCACCGAGATCGATGACGTTTGAGCGGCGGGATGAGGAATCGACGGAACAGCGAATCACCGAGCAGCGGGCCTGTCTGGAGCCAAAGTCGTTGCCGATGAAGAAGATATCGATCAGGTCAGCAGCCTCGTCGAAGATGCGCTGACTCACCCCACAGTAGTAATCCAGCAGGTGATCGAACAGCGCATCGACCCGCTCTGGCGCGTCGTACATCAACAGCATGAGCGTGTCCATGCCGATCAGGTCGATGGCGTCGTGCCAGAAGGGTGACCACTCTCCGCCAAGTATGGCATACTCGCCGGCGTGCGGCAGCGCATCCTGGCGCAGATGCGACACGTCAACCCAGGCGGGGTCGGGCCAGGCATAGCTATGGATCTCGTCCAGAGTAGCGTGTTCGAGAGGGTGGAGCGATCGGCCGGCCGCCTTCGTATCCATGGCGCAGTATGCCGAATGGCGAGCGGAAGGTCACGCCAGGAGGCAAGTTCTTGTAGGGAGCCACAGCATCCGGGCCGGCGAAAGGTGCCGTGATACGACGGAAATCGTCGCCGACCAGAAGCGAGAGTCTTTCATCATCCGGCAGCCCGAGTTGCTGGACGGCCTTCGCGCGAAACCGGGGTGAAGCGCCCAACCAAACCGGTACTCGATCCGCCTCTATGTGATTGAATGCAGCAAGGACACGTTCCTTCGAGTTCATTCTTAGGCTCCTGGGCGTCTTCGGCGAAGCTTCTGCGCTCCAAAGCTCGCGCCTGATTACTCGCCCCCGGTTGTATCGACTATACTTTGAGAGTGTAACGTGCATTTTCGTTGAGGGCCTCATGCTCGCCATAGTACATGCCTGCGCCATTGCCGGACTTGACGGTCACATCGTAGATGTCGAGGTGGATTTCAACCCCAGGGCGGCACTCCCAAACTTCACCATTGTCGGTCTCCCCGACAGCGCTGTGCGCGAAAGCCGCGAACGCGTCCGTGCAGCCATCAAGAACAGCGGCCTGTCTTTTGCGAACAAGGCCTACGTCGTAAATCTCAGCCCCGCTGACTTGCTCAAGCAGGGGCCGGCCTACGACCTCAGCATTGCCGTCGGCGTGCTGGCCGCGACCGACCAACTGCCGCTGGAAGCGCTGGACGGCGTCTTATTCCTGGGCGAACTATCGCTCGACGGGTCGGTGCGTCACGTCAAAGGGGTGATGTCGATGGCGCTCGCCGCGGCGGACGCCGAAATGAGAACGGTCTTTGTGCCGCTGGAAGACGCGCACGAGGCAGCGCTGGTCGAAGGCGTCGATGTGATCCCCGTGAAGTCCCTCGGCCAACTGGTAGAGCATCTCTACAAGCTCACGCCGATCCCGCCCTTTACCCTCGATGCCAGCCGGTTGCTTGGCTCCGACGGCAAACTGCCTGATGGGCTGACCGATTTCGCCGACATCCGTGGGCAAGAGACGGCCAAGAGGGCGCTGGAGATCGCCGCGGCCGGTAACCACAACCTGCGCATGAGCGGCCCTCCAGGCTCCGGTAAAACACTGTTGGCGCGGGCGCTGCCGGGAATCATGCCGAGCTTGTCCCTGGAAGAGGCGCTGGAGGTCACGCGCATCTATTCCGTAGCTGACATGCTGCCGGGGGATCGTTCGCTGATGCAGATCCGTCCGTTTCGCGCGCCGCATCACACCATCAGTCAGGCGGGCATGGTCGGCGGCGGCACCATCCCCCGCCCTGGCGAAGTGACGCTGGCGCACCGCGGCGTGCTTTTCCTCGATGAGGTCAACGAACATGGTCCGCACACGCTGGAGGCGCTGCGGCAGCCGATTGAGGACAAGATCGTCACCATCAGCCGCGCCAAGGGTGCGCTGACCTTTCCGGCCAACTTCCTGCTCGTGCTCGCCCACAACCCCTGCCCGCATGGGTGGTCACAATCGGAAAACTGCCACGTATTCCACGCATACACTTTCAACCAGCCATTTGCGACGTCCAGCGTAATCGAATCGACAACAAGCCGAATGATGCGCTGCTTGATCTCAAACGGTGGATCGATGGAGAAGTCCTGCGCCTGCAATTGTGACGACATGGCGATGACAGCCGCTTTTCGCTGCTGCAACTGCTCGGGGGTCAGCACCTGAGCGCGTAACTTCTCCAGATCCGTCTGCAATGTCTCCACTTCTTGGCGAAGCATTTCCGCCGGCCTGCGTACTCCTTGCCTTATCATCGAATGCACCTGCAAGGTATGCGCGAAGCAGTTTGTCGTCATCATCACTATGCGAGGCGATCTGTCGTTCCAGGAACCCTATTTGCTCAAGGAGCCGCCGATTACGCTCGCTGGTGGCGTCTTCGTCCAGTGCCTTGAGCAACAAATCTGGCCCAAGCAACGCCTGGCAGACAACATCCCACACGGCAGCATCCAACACCTCGCATGAAATCATGCTGTTTCGGCACTCGATGTGCTCGACGACGTATTTCGGGCGCATGCTGTTGTGTGGACATCGATAGCCGCGGTAAGGCTGGTTAAGTTTCTTTATTCCCGCCGCTTGTAGGGTTCGATCCGCTGTACGTCCATCCACAATGCGCACACTTCTGACGAGGCCAGTCAACAGATACGGCACCTTCGCATTACGACGCGCAGTCTTCTTGTTCTTGGCCAGCAGCGCATTTTGCCGCCCAGTCTTCGCAGAGATACGATTTGCCGAAACCGGAATATGGATCCACCTCGTCGCGGGGACGTTCAACCTTGCACTTCACCTGCCAGGTCGAGACGATCGTTCGACGGCTTCTGAACGACGGTATGAAGCCATCGGTGTGCGAAGTCACCCTGATAAACTTCGTTGATGAGAATCAGCCGATCTGGACGTATTCCCAGTGCTTGTACTGTTTCGGTGGGTTGATTCCCTCCACCATTTCCAAGTCGAGCGCGAGGTGACGCATCGAGTCCCCAGATAGAAATCGCTCACAGTTCGGCGGACGATCACGCTCTCGTTGCTCGCGGATCATAGTAACGTTTCTTTGCGGGCGTTTGGCCCCCTCGTTACCCTTGCATCGACAAGTTTGTAGCCATATGCCAGGACACGCGCTGTCAGCGCCCAGAACGGGCCGCGAAGAGGTTTCCCTCCATCATGCGCTGTTTGGCCTGCTCCTTTTGCGTCCTGGGCGACTGCGCCCATTGCAGCGCGTTCGACGCGTGAAGAATAAGCTTTCCAGAACGCACAACGGAGATGCCGTATTGTTTCATCTCATCAAGAGTAAACCCTGGTGCCAATCCGCATTTCGGCTTAACCGGTCAATGTGTTCAATCTACCACTGCCGATGCGCGGTGAGAACTCGATTTGAACTCGCGGCGCAGTTTTGAAAGCTCCGGGCGGGTCTCGGGCACTCAAACCCCGGAAGCACGTCGTGTGCGTACACCAGATCCCAAGAAATACGCAGCTTTCGCTCACGTGCGACTTCGTGGATGTTGTTGAATTTGCCGGGGGAAGGCCTGAGCGGCCATCTTCTACGCACTGATCGTCCCCGAGACCCGGAGATAGGCGTAAGCGAGACGGCCGTTCGGATCACCAAGATAGCCATCGGTGGCCAGATCGTCGAATGCTGGTTTGAAAAACTGTGGGTTAGCTTATAAGTTTTCTCTCGTTCTCCTCAACTGGCACATGGGTTGTGCGCAAGTCTTGCGGTCCATGTGTTCGTTAAGGTGCGTTCGAGAGCGAGAACGATACGGATATTTTGTTGATACTATTTCTTGTTCTTGATGTTTGGCGTGGATGATTCAGGCTTTGGTTCGCGGGCATTATTGGCCGACGCAAGTTCGTTGGATCTTGTCATCCAGCGCACCAGCATCGACGCAGCGCGAACCGTGTTTGCTGAGAATGCGGGGTTTCGGCCGACTGGACCGGCGGAAGACGGTTCGCGCCCATCGACGCCACCTCCTTTCCGGGAGTAGCAACGCGCCGATCTGCTCGACGCTTTGTCGCACGCGACCGATACTGGATGCGGCTCTGGCCTATAGCTTTTTCTGGACCTGAAGCAATCGGACTCAAACCACATGAACCGAGAACCGGGCCCTTTGGCAGCGTTCGAGGGCGTCTCAGCCTGTGTTGGACCAGCCGCCTATTCTTCATCTGCGAGCAGGCTTGCGTGTTACGCAGTGGGGCCAAAGGTGCCTTCGTGTGGCCCACTCGATGAGGCGTTTCAGATCGGCTCGACGGCGTAGGTGCGGCTTTTACACGCTTACGTAGTCAGCT
>JADJPJ010000034.1 GCA_016713325.1 Candidatus Flexifilum affinis
GGTCGAAACGCTGGAGACCCTCGATGCCCAACCTGGCGGCGTTTTCCTGGTCTACACGACCTGGAGGAAGTGCCCAGCCTGGACGACGTGGTTTCCGCCATCACCATGGCCACCCGGCAGAGTCGGGTGTTCGAGCATCGGAACGTGATGGAGATCCTCATCGTCCACGCGGACAACGCGCTGGTGAAATCGCCGCAAACGCATGAGCAGCCCCTCTTCGGCGGGCACAAAATGGCGTGTTCGAGTCGTCGACAGCGCAGTCACCTGCGCGCGGGCCACCATACGGCGGGCGTCCAATCCTGACCAAGCGAGCCGGGTGATCCCTGCCCCGGCATGATGGCGGCCGCCGGTTGGTCCGCACCAGAATCGCACGTCCGCATCGCGTCCCGGGTTTCATCCCTCCGCACTCCCGCTCTTTCCCGCCACACCCTCCACCGCCAACGCCTAGGGTCGCCATCTGGCCGGCGGGCGTCGGAGCGCCCACCGCGTCGACTGGCAGGTCCAGGCCGCCATCAGCCAAGCCTTCTGGGACGTAATCAGGATGGTCCGCTCGGCGTTGCGATGTAGGGCACGTAGACCGCCAGCGTGGTGATCACCAGCGAGCGCCCGGCGGCGACCATGATCAGCCCCATGCCGGAACCAGGCGTGGCGCCGACCAGCGGGGCGAAGACCTCCCACCCGGGTTGGCCTACCGCCGGCTCGACGATCGTGTCGGCCAGCGGGCCGACCAGGAGGTAGGCCAGCGGGATCAGCACCGTCGAGAATTGGGTCAGCACCGCCATCACCCGGCCCTGCAAGTCCGGCGGGACTTTCGCCTGAATCAACCCCATGGCCGTAGCGTTGACCGCCGGCGACGGCACCCATCATCAGAAACAGGGTCGCGCCAAGCGCCAGCGGCGTGCGGCTGACGCCAAAACCGATCATCATGACGCTGATCATCACGATGCCCAGCAGGATGATCCGCACCCGATTCTGCCCACCCCTGTAGGCGCTGATCGCCACCCCGCCGACGATGGCGCCGATGTTTGTCACGGCCAGGATGCCACCCAGCGCCGCTTCGCTGCCCGTCCGCGCCAGAATATAGGCCGTGTCCAGAATCATCGCTCCGCTGACCAGGAAGTTGACCAACGAAATTTGCAGCATCATCCAGAACAACGGGCGCATCGTCCACAATAAGCGCAGACCGCCCAGCGCCTCCTTCAGCACCGATCCCTTCATCGCTCACCTTGGCGCTTTCCGGTGGACGGGAATGCACGAAGAACAGCACGCCGACGGCGATCAGAGAGAGATCAGGTCGAGGGCGATCACCGACCAGACTGATAGCCGCGTACAGCATGCCGGTCAGCGTCGGCGCGATAATGCCCGCCACCGGTCCGACAAGCTGCATCATGGCGTTGGCGCGCTCACGCCGCCCGTCAGGATCATCATCGTCACCGAGGCGGTGAAGGCGGGCGACTGGAACATGCCGAACAGGCTCTGAACGAAGCCGACGACATACAGATGCCAGACCTGGAAGGAACCGGTGGCCACGCTGATCAGCAGCAGGAGGGTGCCCAGCGCCTGCCCGGCGTCGGCCAGCATCATCACCTTGCGGCGGTCGTAGCGGTCGGCCAGCACGCCGGCCACCGACGCCCCCAGCACGCTCGGCAGGAACTGGAACAGCGCCGTCAGGGCCAGCGGCGTGACATCCCCCGTTTCGCCGAAGATGTAGATGCTCAGGGCCAGCGCCGACATGCGACTGCCGATCTGCGACACGACCTGAGTGACGATCAGGGTGTAAAACGTGCGCACCGAATGCGCGCCGGGCTGTGCAGGCGTACTCATGTTCCGCCACTCCATTCATTCGAAGTTTCTACATCGTTAGGTACGAATGAAATGGCGGATGTGTTTCATTTTGGTGTCGATCCGGGTGACGACCGCAGCGCAAACCGTTCTGGTCGAGCCCCACGGTTGCGGTTTGAGACTTCGGGCGGCGCCAGCAGATCGTCAATCTCCGGATCATCGCCGGCCATCTTGCCATAGTAGGCGCAACGGACGATACGCCGGTATCGACGATGAACGCCCGGTGCCAGGGCAATGTCGCCGGTCGCCTTGCCCTGCGAGTGCCCTTCGATTTCGCCTTCTTTGTGGCACTGGCCAGTTTCAGACCCTGCACCAGAAAATCTTTGGCGGTGTACTGGGTGAGCCCCCATTCATAGTACGGATCGTTGCTGATGGAGGTCAAACAGGGCAGGCTGGGCGCCAGTTGGCCGCAGAAGTGTTCCGCATGATTTGGTTCCCCCAAAGCGACGGCCAGGAGCTGCAACCCGGCAGCCTTCAGTTCGTCTTTGTGTCGCTCCAACTGAGCGAGCCGATGACGACAGTGAATTCAGCCAAAGTGTCGCAGGAAGGACACGAGCGTTGGCCCCTGCGACCAGAGGCTGGCGAGCGATACCGGCGCGCCGTGGTTGTCGCTCACGACGATATCCGGTGCGGGATCGCCGATGTTCAGGCGAGGGTTTTTGGTCATGGATCTCTCCTTTGATGCAGCGCTCTGGGTGATCGCGCAGCATAGAGATTAGCGACGGATGTTGAGGCGCAAGTGAGTATTGGCGAAAACTTCCGGTGCCGCCAGAGAGTATGCTTCACTTCAGCGGGGCGACCACCAAAGTGGGTACCAATGCCCAGATGATCGGAGATGCGAGGTCGTGCGCTTGCCGATCTCTACTTTCTCCGTAAATCGCAGATCCGACTCGGCGCGAACATGGAGCATGGATGGGGCGCGGTACAGGGTGAAATCGATGGGGCACTGTGGTGCATGCCCATGCCGCTGTAAGGTCGAAAGGTCGGGCGCGTATCTCCCGCCAGGGATCGATCAGCCCGGTTTCGTTCATCATGGTCGCACAGCCATGAGCCGCGCGGGATATTAAAATCACCGCACAGGACGACGAGGTGATCGTGCGGCTGGGCGTTGACCAGATCGGCGATCTGCAGAGTTCGCCATGTTCCTGCCGGGCGAACGGGTTGTTTCTCCCCATCCCCCGTGTAGTTAGCGGTCAGATGCGTGTTCAGCACAGTGACCGGTGTGTCCTCGACGTGGGTATGGGTGATCAACACGCCTTTGTGCAGAATCCAGTCCATCACGGCGGGCGTGTACCACAGCCCGCGATTTTGAAAGAGTATGAACTCGTGTCCGTCAATCGGGGGGTGCGACAGGGTGAGCAATCCGCCCTTCGGCGTATGGATGAACTGCTGATAGGCTTGCGCGGGGTAGCAGGTGCGGCAGCCTTGCATGATCAGCGTGCGGTAGGCATGCGTATGGACTTCCTGCAAACACACCATCGCATAGCTGGATCGGTTCAATGCGTCCGCGAGATAACGCAAGCGCGCCGACGTCTTCAGCCCCGGCACCCCGAAGCAGTTAAGAGTCGAAGTGAAAATGTGCCCATTTTCCCTACTCTGCGCTAGTGTAGAGTGGATCGCCGCACACATCCCGCCTACTGCCCCTTTTTTCATTCGGATAGGTTCGATGATCAAAAGATTGAATGCGCGTGACGGACTGAGGATTATCCTGTGGTTGGCTGTGGCTCAAACCGCGTATGCGAATCGCCAGCATTATCGCATGGTGACGACGTGGCTGCCTCACTTGCTGACGAATTCACTCTCGCTCCTCTTACCCGACCTCGTGCGCGCGCTGTTCGCGCCGCGCTACCGCCCCCGAACTCTGATCGAGGACACGCTGATCACGATGGTGCGGGATAACCCGCGTTACGCGGTGTACGTTGCGCCGCTGGCAGTGGGATACATCCTGTCGCATCCGCGCTTCAACATCTACAAAGGGGCGATCGGCGACCTACGCGTCGGCGGGATGGGACTGGACGCGATCCCGCACAGCGCGACCGCCTTCACCTCTCCGTGCTGGTGGCGGATACGTTCGACACGATGGGCAAGCGTGAGCAGTATCGTGATGTGCTGGCGAGATTCGTGCAGTGGGGCAGCCAGAATCCCGAAGTGGCATCGCTCCTCTTGCTGGCGCTCATTACGCTCAACTGGGAGTACGGGGAATACCGAGTGCATGAGTATGAACTGGCGCTGAAGGGCGACCCCAGTCTGATCAACTTGCAGTGGTCGATGCCGGATACACTGCGGGATGTGGGCGCAAATCTGTTCGGGTGGCTCACTGCGATGTTGTGGCGGCGCACGCAGACGCGCCGCAGGTCGGCGCGGCGGATTCCCGCTTCGGGCAGCAGCGTGTACAATCCACGGGCTTGATCGTGTCCAAACAACAACGACCGCGCGCCGCCCGTGACGGTCCAGGCTCAAAAGGAACGCTATGCCGCGCCGCCCTGCCAGTGCTCCGTCTGCGCCCTCCCAGCCGCTGGAGGTGGATCGCACCTACCCCGGCGACTGCGTCGAGGTGTTGAACTCCCTGCCGGAGAAATCGGTCGACCTGATTTTCGCCGATCCACCCTACAACCTTCAGCTTCAGCAGACGCTGCGGCGTCCCAACCTGAGCGTGGTCGATGCCGTCGACGACGAATGGGATCATTTCGAGGATTTCGCCGCCTATGACCGCTTCACCCGCGGCTGGCTGACCGCCTGCCGCCGCGTGCTCAAGGACAATGGCGCGTTGTGGGTGATCGGCTCCTACCACAACATCTTCCGGGTCGGCTCCATCCTCCAGGACATGGGATTCTGGATCCTCAACGACATTACCTGGATCGAGCGCAACCCCCATGCCCAACTTCCGGGGCGTGCGCTTCACCAATGCCCATGAAACCCTGCTGTGGTGCAAGAAATCGCGCGGGCAGAAGAAGTACACCTTCAATTACCACGCCATGAAGACGGCCAACGACGACAAACAGATGCGCAGCGACTGGGAGATCCCGCTGTGCACTGGCCGCGAGCGCATCAAGGTGGATGGCGAGAAGCTGCACGCCACGCAGAAGCCGGAAGCGCTGCTCTACCGGGTGATCCTGGCCAGCTCCAACCCCGGCGACGTGGTGCTCGATCCATTCTTCGGCACCGGCACGACCGGCGCGGTCGCCAAAAAAACTGGGCCGCCACTACCTCGGCATTGAACGCGACCCCGCTACCGCCGCGCCGCCGAAGCGCGCCTGGCCGGCATTCCCGCGCCGGCCCATACGGACGACCCCGCCCTCTACGGCAAGCTCCCGACACGGCGGTCCGCCCCTCGCATCGCCTTCGCCGCCCTGCTGGAAAACGGCCTGCTCGTGCCGGGCCAGACGCTCTATTTCGACGCCGGACCGGACGCCACGGCGACCGTCCTGGCCGACGGTTCGCTGCGCCTGGCGGATGGGCGCTGGGGATCGATCCATAAGATGGGCGCGGTAGTGGCGAATCAGGATGGCAGCAACGGCTGGGCGCGCTGGTACTACGAAGACGAAGACGGGGCGCTGCGGCCGATCGACGCGCTGCGCGAGATTCTGCGGGCGCGGCTGACCCCGTGACTCGCCCCGGATGCTGTCAAAAGCTGTTCTCAGTGAATCACGAAAGTTCACCTTGACTATCAATAGCTGCGTTTTTGCGCCAACCTCACCGCAAAAAAACCTAACGACTTTGTGCCCCTCTCCGCACGGAGAGGGGCGGTTGAGCGCAGCGAAACGGGGTGAGGTTAAGCAATCCGTGATTCACTGGTTCTATCTTCCCCTTCGCCTCACGGTTCAAGGACCGGCACCACCGCCAGATTTTCGGGTTCGGCCACCGGCACGATGCTGATCAGGGTCATGCCGGCCTGCGGCTTGAGCGGCATATCCGACGTCGCCACCTGTACGCGACCGGCTTTGTCGACCAGAAACAGCGGCTCGGCCTGCCCGTCATACTGCTCGTGGTAGGCTGCCAGGTCGAAGGTCGGCGTGAGCTGCGTCGTCTTGACCTGCGCCCCTCTGGCGAACAATGCATCCAGATCAGCAAACGACCAGTTCAGGCCGAACAGCAGGCGCCCGGTGAGATGCTGCGTCATCCCCAGGCGCTCGTCCCCGCTGCGGGCCGGCGCGAGCTGGTAGACCTGCGCCTTACCAAATAACCGCGCGTATTTCAGCGCCGTCAGGGTGTTCACCTCGTCGTTGGAGGTCAGCGCCAGCACCCGGCCGATCCCGGACAGATCGAGCAGTTCGTCCGTCTGGTTGGAGAGAATATTGCCGTAGACGACGTTCAACCCGTCCATGCGCGCCGCCTGGGTGTTGGCGTAGTTGGTGTCCACCAGCAGCACCTTGAAGCCCAGCTTGCTCAGCGTCTCGGCGATCGCCCTGGCCCAGCCATGCGCCCCGACGATCAGCGTGCCCTGCGGGTTGGCCTGCGACAGCCCCAGCCGCTGCGCCAGCGGGGCGGCGGTGATGCCGTAGACGATCACCGTCCCGATGATGACGGTGAAGACGACGGGTGTCAGGCGTTCGGCCCCTGGGATGCCCAGTTCCACCAGTGTCAGCCCGAAGATCGATGCGGTGGCCGCCGCGACGATGCCGCGCGGCGCCATCCAGCCGATGAACACCCGCTCCTGCCAGGTCAGCGGCGATCCCACCGTGCACAGCCAGATGGCGGCCGGACGCACGATCAGGATCAATGCGGCCACGAAAGCGATCGTCCCCACCCGAGGCCTGTCAGATCCTCCAGGCGCAGCCGCGCCGCCAGGATGATGAACAGGCTGGAAACGAGCAGGGTTTGCAGGGTCTCCTTGAATTCCAGAATATGGTCGATGCTGACGATCCGGCCGCCTCCGCTCAGACGCCAGCGCCGCAGAATGCGCAGGTCCTGGTTGGCGAGGACAACGCCCATGACCGTCACCGTCAGCAGACCGGATTCCGGCTGGAACAGGTTGGAGAGGGCAAAAGCGGCCAGCACCAGGACCAGAGTCACCGGGTTTTCCAGTGTGTCTGGGAGCCAGTGCCGGCGCAGCAGTTCCAGCAGCAGGCGCGCGGCCAGGTAGCCGACGATAAAGCCGACGAGCGAGGTTCGTAGCAGGCCGGAGATGAGGATCACGATGCCGTCATTTGGCGTGGTGGAGACAATCGCCTCGAACACCAGGACGGTCAGCGCCACACCGATTGGATCGATGACGATGCCCTCCCAGCGCAGCAGCGACCCGACGCGCCCGGATGGCCGCACCTGTCGCAGCAGGGGGATGATCACCGTCGGGCCGGTGACGACCAGCAGTGCGCCGAGCAGCACCGCCATCTGCACGTTGAAGCCGAGCAGCAGCATCGCCAGCAGCGTCGTCAGCGCCCAGGTGACCATCACGCCCAGGCTGAGAATGCTGCGCAGCACCCCCCGCACCCGGTGGAGATCGGCGAAGCGCAGGGTCAGGCCGCCTTCAAACAGGATGATGGCAATCGACAGGCTGACGATCGGGAAGAGCAGCTCCCCCAGCAGATGGTCGATGTCGATCAGGCGCAAGAAGGGGCCAACGATCAGGCCGAAGGTGAGAAAGATCAGGATGGATGGGGTACGCAGGCGCCAGGCGATCCAGTGAGCGGCGATAGCGAGAACGAGGATTCCGGTCAGGCCAATGAGTATGTCGTTATGCATGACACCTCAGATGCTCAACTTGGTCGGTCGGAACCTGCATTTTACCCGCACTTTCGCAAAAACAGCATAGGCCTAACGGCGGATTCATCACAGACACACGGCCGGGTCTGTATCGGTGAGGCGTCAGTCCGACAGAAGTTTGGCGAGGCTGGGGTCGCCAGGCGCCGCGCTGCCCGCATTGACGAACACGTCACGGACGACCACCTGCGGCGTGTTATGCCAGGCGGCGCAGGCGGCCAACGTGCTTTTCAGCCCGGCGACCAGGGCGTCGTCCACGACCACGCCGGGTTCGAGATGCAGCGCCTTGACCTCGAAGAGGCCGTACTTCCGATGCGCTTTGGGGTCGAGCCGGCACATCAGGGCGGTGTTGTACAGGATCGGCAGCGTGAAGTAGCCGTAAATCCGTTTCGGCGCCGGGGTATAGCACTCGATCTGGTAGGTGAAGTTGAACAACTCCTGCGCCCGCGCCCGGTGCCACACCAGCGGATCGAACGGGGAGAGCAGGGTCGTCTTGGAGACGGGGATCTGGCCATCCGCCGCGGCCGCGACGGCTTCACGCTGATCGGGATGGTAGTAGACGGGCACTTCCCAGCCTTTGACCTTCACAGTTTTCAGCCGCCCCTGCCTGACCAGCCGGTCCAGCGCCTCCTGCGTATCTTTCTTGTACAGGCGGAAGTAATCGGCAATCCAGGCGGCTTTGGTCACGCCCAGCGCCTTGATGGTGTTCAGCACGAAGGTGTCGTGCACGGCGTCCACCGGCGGCGTCCGCGCATCGTCCCAGTCGGGCAGCACGCGCTCGCGCAGATCGTAGACGCGCTGGAAGTTGTGACGTTTGGCGACCATCAAATCGCCCTTGAACCACAACCCTTCCAGCGCGGTTTTCTCGTCCTTCCAGTTCCACCAGCCGCTTTTCAGCCCGTCGGTGCGCTCAAAATCGGCCGAGCGCACCGGTCCGTTCTCGCGGATGTGCGCCAGCATCCCATTCACCAAATCGGCATGGGACTCCATCCAGGGACGCCAGCGGTGTTCGAGCCAGGTCCGCCGCTCCAGCATGAGGCGGCGGTAAAGCGGATAGTCGTCAATTGGCAGGAAGCTGGCGGCGTGCGACCAGTACTCGAAGATCGCCCCCTCGGCCAGCAGATCGTCCAGCCAGCGCTGGGGGTAATCGCCCAGGCGGCTCCACAGCACCAGATACGGACTGCGGGCCACGACGTGGATGGTGTCGATCTGCAAAATGTGCATCTGCCGGATGATCTGGCGCACGTCGTCTTTGGTCGTGGCAGCCTCGGGTCGCTGCTGAAGTCCCTGCGCGGCGATCATCAGCCCGCGCACCGCCTCTTGAGAGAGTGCTTTCATCCGCTTCACTCGATTAGTCTGAAAGGGTCCACTGATCGCCATTATAGTGGCTGGAACTTTTGTTCGCCAAATATACCGCTCAAGGTTGCTTATTTTGCCCGTCCTCGACACACTAGAATGATTAGACTTCTTTCACCGACTTCTCAGCTCGCCAGGTGCAATCATTGGCGCAGCAAAGAGGCCGCAAAGGAGACCCCATGGAACCCTGGAGTCGTCGCTTGACCATTGTCGCAGGGATTCTCGCGTCAACGGTCATCACCATTGGCGCGATCCTCACCGCCTTCCCGTATGTGGGCGATCTGGGACAGTCCTACTCGCCTTTCAATCATTTCATCTCGGAACTGGGTCACACGCAGGAATCCGAGCTGGCCGGTCTGTTCAACGTCGCGCTGGTCGTCGGCGGTCTGCTGTTCGCCCTGTTCATGGTCGGCGTCGGGCTGCGCTTCACCGGGATGATGCGCTACGTCACTGCTGTCGGCGGGGTGCTGACCGGCCTTTCCGGCGCACTGGTCGGCGTCTTTCCGATGGATATCGATCTGATGGCGCATGCTTTGGTGGCGCTCGGCTTCTTCGCCGGATCGCTGCTCGTGCTGATCCTGTTTTCGCTGTACATCACCTTCTCCAGCCAGACGGCTTACCCCCGCTGGCTGTCGCTTGTCGCCCTGCCGATGATCGCCTCCGACGCGATCTTCCTTGTCATCGTCCTGAGCGGCGGTCCGGCCGCCCTGGATTCGCCGGAAGGCGGGCGCGCGGCCTTCTGGCTGACGTCCACGTCGGAGTGGGGTGTGCTTATTTTTCTGATGGTCTGGGTGACGGTGATCGCCATCTGGCGCACGGCGCGCACGGAGAGTTAGTCTGTCGCTGCCAGTATAATGAGGTTAACGACCGCAACTGAAACACAGGAGTGTATTTCATGGCACGAACCCCTTTGACCGATAGTCAAATTGACGCGCACCTGACCACCCTCCTGGGCTGGTCGCGCGCCGGCGACAGCCTGACCAAGACCTTCAACCTGCCCTCGTACATGGCCGGGCTGGCCTTCGCGACCGCCGTCGGAACGATCTGCGAGGGCATGGACCACCACCCGGACATGCAGATCGGCTGGAAGAAAGTGACCGTCACCTTCACCACCCATGACGCGGGCAACAAGATCACCGAATTCGACGTCGCCGCAGCCAAAGCGATCGAATCGCTCGGCTACCCCCGACCCGGCGGCAGTGCGTGACCGAACCGACGCCCACGCTAGAGTACCTGCGCGGCCGGCGGGCGCTCATCCTGACCGGCCGCGGCAGGACCTACGTCGAGGATGCCAGTGAACTGGGCGATCTGTCGGCGGTCGAAGCGCTGGTCCTCGACGACAGCAGCCTGACCGCTCTCCCCGACTGGCTGTGGCGGCTGCCGAACCTCAAGGTCCTCAATCTGGGCGGCAACCCGCTGGGGACGCTGCCCGACGCCATCGGCGATCTGAGCGGGCTGGAAGAACTCTATGTCCACAGCACAGCGCTGACCGAACTGACGGATCGCCTCGGCGATCTCAACTGTCTGCGCATTCTCGACCTGGGCCACAACGCTCTGGCCGCCCTGCCCGACTCGCTGGCGCGCCTGGGCCAGATTCGCGACTTCCTCTACCTCAGCGACAATCACCTGAGCGAGATCCCGCCGGGGCTGTTCTCCGCCTGGACAGAACTGCGCTATCTGGGTCTGACGCACAACGCGCTCACAACGCTTCCGGAGACGCTGGGCGCCATGGCTGGCCTGCGCGAGCTGCGGCTGTACAACAACCGGCTCACGGCGCTGCCGGACTCGATCGGCGGGCTGGCCGACCTGCGCGAGCTGCACCTGATGCACAACGCGCTCACGGCGCTGCCGGAGTCGCTGGGGCAGCTCGACCGGCTGACGCAACTCGACCTGCGTGGCAACCGCCTGTCGACGCTGCCAGAATCGCTGGTGGGGTTGACGTCACTGGTCCACCTGGATCTGCGGTCCAATGCCCTGCGCGACGTCCCCGGCTGGATCGCTGATCTGCCCGCGCTGCGCAAGCTCGATCTGCGCTGGAACCCCCTGTGCGCCGTGCCGAGTTGGATCGACCGGTTGGAATCGCGCGGCTGCATTGTCTATCATTGAGCGCAGTTTCTTGAAACAACGGGGTAGGTTCGCATGGCAACAGCATGGTGGCAGCGCGGTATCGTCTATCAGGTCTATCCGCGCAGCTTTATGGATTCCAATGGCGACGGCGTCGGCGACCTGCCGGGCATCACCGCGCGGCTCGACTATCTCGCCTGGCTCGGCGTCGATGCCGTGTGGATCTCGCCCATCTTTGCGTCGCCCATGCTGGACTTCGGCTACGACGTGGCCGACTACCGCGCCATCGACCCGCTTTTCGGCACACTGGCCGACTTCGACGCGCTACTCGACCGCGCCCATGCGCTCGGCCTGAAGGTGATCCTCGACCTGGTGCCCAATCACACCTCGCACCTGCACGCCTGGTTTCAGGAGTCGCGCTCCTCGCGCAGTAACCCCAAGCGCGACTGGTACATCTGGCGCGACGCCAAACCCGATGGATCGCCCCCCAACAACTGGCTGGCCTACTTCGGCGGCGCGGCCTGGACCTGGGACGAGGCCACCGGCCAGTACTACCTGCACAACTTCCTGCCAGAACAGCCGGAACTCAACTACCGCAACCCCGAAGTGCTCGCGGCCATGCAGGACACCATCCGCTTCTGGCTGGCGCGCGGCATCGACGGATTCCGCGTCGACGTCATCGACCGCATGATGAAGGACCGCGATCTGCGCGATAATCCACTCGATGAGCACTGGACGGAAGGGGGGAACTCGGCCCACCGTTTGAAGCGGCTGTACAGCGAACGCGCCGAGGGCATTCACGACCTGATCCGGCAGTTCCGATCCGTCTTTGAAGAGTTCGACGAGCGGGTGATGATCGGCGAGATCGACTACAGCACCTCGCCGGAGATGATCACCAGCTTCTACGGCAGCGGCGACCACCCTTATGGCGACGAGATCCACCTGCCGTTCAACTTCGCGCTGTGCGTGCTGCCCTGGACTTCGAAGGCCCAGCGTGAGTTCATCGACGCTTACGACGCGTCCATTCCCCCGTACGGGTGGGGCAACTATCTGTACTACGGCGACGAACTGGGAATGCAGGATGTGCCGCTGACGCCGGAGCAGTTCAGGGATCCGCAGGGGATAAATCTCGGCGCGGCCTTCTGCCGCGACCCTCAGCGCTCGCCCTTACAGTGGGATGCCAGCCCGAAAGCCGGCTTCACCACCGGGACACCCTGGCTGCCCTTCTCGCCCGACAAGGCGACCGCCAACGTCGAGACGCAGAAGGCCGACCCGCGCTCCATGCTGAGTCTGGTTCGCCGGCTGATCGAGCTGCGCCGCGACGACGAGCGCCTACTGGTCGGGGCTTACCGCCCGGTCGATGCGCCGGACGGCTGCACCGTCTACACGCGCGGCGAGGTCTACGCCGTCGCCCTCAACCTGACGGGGCAGCCGCAAGGGCTGATTCTGCCGCGCGGCGGGGAGATCGTGCTTTCCACGCACCTCGATCGCCAGGGGGATACCCCCGCGCTGCTCGGCCTGCGCGCCGACGAAGGCGTCATCGTGCGGATGGAGTGATCGTTTCGATGCCCCGAAAGGAAACACCATGAACCGTATCCGGCGCGCGCTGTTGTTCATGCCCGGCGACAGCCGCAAGAAGATCGAGAAGGGCGCGGCCAGCGATGTCGACTCCGTGATCATGGATCTGGAGGACGGGGTCGCGCTGAATCAGAAGGACGCCGCCCGGCGCGAGATTGCCGCGGCGCTGCGCGAGGTCGATTTCGGACGGACCGAGAAGCTGGTGCGCGTCAACCCGGCGAGCAGCCCGTTCTTCGCCGACGATCTGGACGCCGTGCTGCCGGCCCACCCGGAGGGGATCGTGCTGCCCAAGGTCGATTCGGCAGACGCCATCGCGGCAGTCGACGCCCGGATTCACGCCGAGGAGACGGCCCAGGGCTGGACGCCGGACGGCATCGCCCTGATCGCCATCGTCGAGTCGGCGATGGGGGTGGTCAACCTGCGCGAGATCGCCGCCAGTGTCCGCGAGTGCCCGCGTTTGCAGGCGCTGGTCTTCGGCGCTGAAGACCTGGCCGGCGACATGGGCGCGATCCGCACCGCCGAGGGTGGGAAGGGCTGTATGCGCGCGGCGCGGTGGTGCTGCACGCCAGAGCCTTCGGGCTGGAGGCCATCGACACGGTGCACATCGACTTCAACGACGAAGCCGGGCTGATCGCGCAGTCGCGCCGGGCGCTGGAGATGGGCTACAGCGGCAAGCTGGCCATCCACCCCGGCAGGTGGAGCCAATCCAGCGGGCGTTCACGCCGAGCGAGGACGAGGTGGCGGCGGCGCGGCGGCTGGTCGAGGCGCACGCGGCGCAGCAGGCGGCCGGCCTGGGCGCGTTCCAAATCGACGGCCGGATGATCGACATGCCGCTGATCCGTGCGGCGGAGCGGGTGCTGGCGCGGGCGGAACGGGCGAAGGCGTGAGGGGAGCTGATAAACAACCGGAATGAATGATGCCGGATCCGGATAGTTCGTGCTGCGCCGCCGAGGGCTGAAGCCCGTCGGCTAGACAAAGACAAGCTCACTAAAGGAGCTAAGCTTGTGTGTTTCGGTCCCTTCAGTGGACCTGTCGGTTTGGTAGCCGAGGTGCTTCAGCCCTCGGCGGGACAACGCAACCCAGGCTGATCCGACCAGACCTATCGCGGTTATCTATGCGTCCAGGCAGGGTGAGTAGCGGCAGCACCCTGCCATGCCCTGCGTTGGGTCCGCGCTTCTTTGCGATCAGACCGCGAAGACACTCACCGGATGCGCTGCCCGGAAACCAGATCCCACTCGTAGACGACGTCGCCCGAACGCGCGGCGACAGTGGTGCTGTTCAGGAAAATACACCTCACTGTTATCCGGCAGCGCGAAGGCGATAAGTCCGGGCAGGCGCGCCTCGAACGTTTCCGGCAGGTTCCACAGATCCCAGACGCGAATGGCCGTGTAGGCGCATGATCAGGTAGCGGTTGTCCGGCGAGAGCGCGACTGACCGGCGGCATTGCGCTCCGATTCACCTCGGTGCCAACGCCAGTCGCGATGTCATAAACCGCCAGAGCAGGTTCTTCCCGTTTCCACATATCGCGCTGACCGTAGACGATCACCTGCGCCAAATCCGGCGAAAATGCAAAACGGGAAGCGGTACCGTGTGCATAGCTTACAAGTGACAAGCGAGTCACGTTGTCAAAGCTAATCACCTGCCGTCCGGTCGTCGTGTCGAAGGCAGCGACGCCTGTTCTTCCGCTGCTCCAGACCCAACCGCGCCTATCATCCCAGTAAACCTGGTAGAGATCGGCATATACACGTCGATAATCGTACGGTTGCTCCAGTTCTACCACCCGACCGGTAGCTGGGGTCCAGATGAATTGTGGATGTGTACTGCCTTCATACGTAGCGCTTCTGTACCAGGTGGAAACGAGAACTGCGCGTTATCAGGTCTCCAGAACAGCCGGGGATAAGCTGAAAGCAACTCATTGCACATTCCACGAAACTCGCGCAGACGCTCACCGGTGGCTGCATCCCAGATGATCAGGCCAGGGAAACAGTCATCGTACGCAGCGAGTGTCCGATGACGAAGCGGCAGTCGGGCGAATACTCGAAGTTGTACATGTAGGGGAGTATGTCCCGACGGATGATCTCCCTTTCCCGGGCGATAGAAGGTGATCGCGCCGTTATCGGGAAACCCCGGGCAGCTGCCGCCGCACAGCCGCCGGTCTGAGCGTCAACGCGTTCTTGATCCAGCGCGAAGATCGCGCCCAGCACCAGCAGCGCCACAAGAAGCGAAAACCGCCGCACCGCAACCATGATGAACTCCGCAGTTGAAAAAACATCCATGTGGCCCGCCCACTGTGGCACAGGCCATCATGGCCGCTATGATATCCCTTTGTGCGTTCCGTCACACCGCCGCAATGCCTACGGGCGAGCTACCACCGACCCCACCCCATAGAAGGCAGCGACGCAGCGGTTGAGCGGCATGCCGGCGTCCGGCGTCAGCGACTCCAGCCCCAGGTTGGCCGGCACGTCGACGGTGAAGGCGGGCACCACCACGTCGGAGCCGGGCGCAGCGGCGCGCAGCGTTTCCGCGCCGGCGTCCCACTCGGCGGCGTAGGTCTGGTAGAGCGGCAGCAGGCGCAGATTCTGCACCAGCACTGGCGCCACGCCGATCAGCGCAAGGATCAGCGCGGCAGCCGGAGCGAACCGCCGCCAGCGGGGCCGGACGCGCGGGCGCAACCACACCCCCACCGCCGCCCCGAGCACGGCGTACCAGCCGGCCATGAACAGCAGGATCACCAGGAAGGATCGGGCCGGCGGCGGTGCGGAGGTGGCATGGAAGCCGGGCATCATGAACGCCGCAACGACCAGCACGGCTCCCACCGCCCATGCAATGAGTAGGGACGCCATTCTTGGCGTCCGCAGACCCCCCACCCCCCGCCACATCGAACGCCGACCGTAGGGACGCCCAACGGGGCGTCCGTCCTGGATTCCGGTCGTAGACCCTCACCCCAGGCGAGCGCGCTCGCACGCCCCTCTCCCGCCCCTGCGGGAGGGGGCGGTCACCCTCTGCCTGCATCTTGCCCAAAGCCGGTGGCTGTAGGGACGCGCTACTGCGCGTCCGCTCATACCCGAACGCCCGCAACCGATTCCCCTTCTCCCCGCTTGCTTGCAAGGCGCTTGCG
>JADJPJ010000035.1 GCA_016713325.1 Candidatus Flexifilum affinis
GGCTGAGAATGCGCAGGGCAATCGAGATGCGTGACCGGAACAACCCAACGACAGCAGCAGCCAGGGACGAGTAGCGACCTTGGCGATCAGAAAATTGCGGTTCCGATCCAGAATCTCGCTCACGCGCCATTGTAGCGGCCGGCAAAATTGGATCCCAGCATCTTCTCGTTCTTCGTTCTCGTTCTCGCTCTCGAATGCGCCCATGCGATAGGCGCGGGGGTCCACATCGGTCAGCAGCCAGTCGTAGTAGCGATGCACGGCATTGCTTACCCAGGGCGGTCATGGCGCGATGAGGAAAGGCGCTCATATGAATGGCGGTGATTTGCGGCAGATCTGCTTTGTCAATAGTCGCAGCGTGATTGCCGACCTGCTTTCCATGGCCTGTCCGTTCCCGGTGAGCTGTTCCTGTTGCCCATCATCACGATAGTCTATACTTTAGCGCTAGCACCGTTTCTGCCCTCACGACGAGTCCTGAAGCCGAATGCGACTCCTGCTTCTGTCCAGCGAATTCCCGCCGGGGCCTGGCGGCATCGGGACGCACGCCTACCAACTGGCGCTGCGCCTGGGCGATCTGGGCTGGCAGGCCGAAGTTATCACGCGCCAGGACACGGCACCGGACCCGGAGATCGCCGCCTTCAACAGTGCGCAGCCGTTCGCCGTTCACCGCCTGCTTCCTGCCGGCTCCGCGGCCCGCGACCTGATCTATCGCGTGCGCACGATGCTCGACGTCGTTCGCCGTTTCCAGCCCGATGTGATCGTGGCCAGCGGGCGCCCTTGGTGGCTGGCGGCATTGACGACCCCGATCCATCGCCGACCTGGGCGGCCATCGGCCATGGCACCGAGTTTACCCTGGGTTCAGCCATCAACCAGCGTGTCACGGCGCTGACCTTCTCGCGCGCCGACGCCGTGATCTGCGTTAGCCAGTATACACGCGAGCGGATGCTGGCTTCCGGCGTCCGCCCTCGCGCCGAATGGGTCATCCCGAACGGCGCGGACAATAGCCGCTTCACCCTGCTGCCGCGAGAAGAGGCACGCGCTTTCCGCGCCCGCCACGGTCTGGAATCGGCCCGGTTGCTGGCGACGGTCGGCAATGTCAGCGCCCGCAAGGGGCAGGATATCGTCATTCGGGCGATGCCGCAGGTGCTGAAGTCCCATCCGAATGCGCACCATCTGATTATCGGCCTGCCCACAAACAGGACGATGGCAGCGCCCTTGCCGCCTCGCTCGGCGTGAGCGATTACGTCCATTTCCTGGGACGCCAGCCGCTGGACGAGGTGGTTCGCTGCATGAACGCCGCCGACGTCTTCGTCATCACCAGCCGGACGACCGCCGATGGCGACTTCGAAGGTTACGGCATCGTGGTCGTCGAGGCGGCCCTGTGCGGGACGCCTTCGGTCGTGTCCGCCAACTCCGGGCTGGTCGAAGCAATCGAAGACGGACGAACCGGCATCGCCGTCGCGCCGGAAGACCCGGAAGACACCGCGCGCGGCATCCGGCGCCTGCTGGACGACGACGCGCTGCGGCAGACGATGGGTGAACGGGCGCGAACGCGCGCCCCGGCCGAGCAGACCTGGGGTCAGCGCGCCGCCGAGTGTGACCGCGTCTTCCGCGCGCTGATCGCCCCGAGAGCCGGCAAATCCATGAAACTGGTCATCATCTCCCACACCGAGCATCATCTGCGCGACGGCGTCCCGGTTGGATGGGGCCCGACGGTGCGCGAGATCAGCCAGTTGGCCGGCATGTTTTCGTCGATCCGCCACGTCGCCATGCTCTACGATGGCGGCGCGCCACACGGTGAGGTCGCCTACGACGCGGACAACGTCACGCTCGTCGGGTTGAGGCCGAGTGGCGGCTCCGGACTGCGCGCCAAACTGGGCATCCTGGCCGCCTATCCGCGCTACGCGGCCGTCCTGCTGCGCGAGATCGTGGCGGCCGACGTCGTGCACGTCCGCGCGCCGGCCAACATCTCACTGCTGGCCATCCTGCTCCTGCCCTTTCTGTGGCGGCCGGCCAGACGCTGGATCAAGTACGCCGGCAACTGGAAGCCAGATGCGCCGGACGCCTTTTCCTACCGCTTGCAGCGCTGGCTGCTCCAACGCGGATGGCACCGGGCGCAGGTGACGGTCAACGGACACTGGCCCGGCGACCCGCCGTTCATTCACAATTTCATCAATCCGTGTCTGACCGACGAAGAATTCGCCGGCGGTCAGGTGGTCGGCAGCGGCAAAGACGATGAGTACGCCGCTGCGCCTGCTGTTCGTGGGCGGCTGGAGCGTGCCAAAGGGGTTGAGCGCGGCCTGCGCGTTGCTGGCGGCGCTGCGCGCGTCGGGCGTCGCCCTGACCTACGACCTGATTGGCGATGGGCCGGAGCCGCGCCGACCTGGAGGCGCTGGCGGGGGCGCTCGGATTGAGCGACTGCGTCACCTTTCACGGGTGGGTGGCGCGCGCCGAGATCGCGCCGTTCTACAGCCGGGCGCACCTGCTGCTCTTTCCGACCAGCAGCAGCGAGGGCTGGCCCAAGGTGATCAGCGAGGCGATGGCCTATGGAGTCGTGCCGCTGGCCGGGGCGGTCAGCGCGATTCCCCAGGTGCTGGAGCAGTTCAAAGTGGGAATGGCTATCCCGCCCGGAGATGTGGATGCTTACGCCGCGGCGGCACGCGCCTACCTGGACGACCCGGCGCGCTGGACGAGTGAATCGCGCAGGGCGATGGACGCGGCGGCGCGGTTCACGTACCGCCGCTTCATGCAGGATGTCCGCCGCGTGCTCGACCTGCCGGCTACCTGAACAGCGCCAGGAAGGTCAGGAAGATCAGAATAACGTCGCGGGCAAGCGACACGTGACGGGCGTATTCCAGGTCGATCTCCAGCTTGGCCGGCATGACCTCACGGATGTATTTCTCTTCCCAGTTCTCGCCGGTCAGAATTTCTTCTTCATGGCGATACCTGATGGACGCCGGGCCGGTAATGCCAGGTCGCACGCGCAGCACGGCGCGTTGCGTCGGCGTGTAGTACGCGACGTACTTCGGCGCTTCGGGGCGCGGCCCGACCAGACTCATCTCGCCGACCAGCACATTCCACAACTGTGGCAGCTCATCCATCTTGGTGCCGCGAAGGATGCGGCCAACGCGGGTAATGCGCGGATCGTGCGCGCCGGTCACCGGCGGGCCGAGCTTATCGGCGTTGATCACCATAGAGCGGAACTTGAGCAGCTTGAACTCCACGCCGTCGCGCCCCACTCGTGACGATCGGTAGAAGATCGGTCCAGGGGACGACAGTTTGACCCACGCGCCCAGGATGAGCAGCACGGGCGAAAGAATGACCAGTCCGATCAGCGAAACCACGATGTCGAACAAGCGCTTGAGCATGTTTACCCCGGCACATCAGGCCAGATAACGGTCGGCGATATCGCGCACGGCCGTAATGACATCTTCAACGTCGCTGTTGGTCATCCGCGAGTAGATCGGCAGCGAAATGCAGCGCATGCCTTCTTCGGCGGCGATCGGGAAATCTTCCGGTGTGTAGCCGTAGGTCTGCACGTAGTAGGGATGCATGTGCAGCGGAATCCAGTGCACGCTCGCCCCGATGTTCGCCTGGCGCAGGTGCTCCATGAACTGCGAGCGGTTGACGGTCAGGGCATCCAGGTTCAGGCGCAGGATGTACAGATGATAGGGATGGGTGCTGTCGGCATAGAGCGGCGGCGTGATCAGCGCCGGATGGCCGGCGAAGGCGGCGTCAAAAGCACGGGCAATCTCCACACGGCGCGTGAACATGGCTTGTATTTTGCTCAACTGCACCAGACCCATGGCTGAGGCGATGTCGGTCAGGTTGTACTTGAACCCGGGCGCGACGATGTCGTAGCGCCAGCTTCCTTCGCCGGTGTAACGCTTCCAGGCGTCCTTGCTCATGCCATGCAGGCGCATGACGCGGCAGCGGTCGGCCCATTCGTCGTTATCGGTGGTGATCATGCCGCCTTCGCCGGTGGCCAGCGTCTTGGTGGCGTAGAAGCTGAACGAGGTCATGTCGCTGATCGCGCCGATCAGTCGGCCCTTGTAGTGAGTCGGCAGGGCGTGGGCAGCATCGTCGATAACGCGCAGGTCATGCTTGCGTGCGATGGCGTGGATGGCATCCAGATCGGCGGACTGGCCGGCGACGTGCACCGGAATGATGGCCTTGGTTCGCTCGGTGATGGCCGCTTCGATCAGCGATGGATCGATGTTCAGCGTGTCGCGCTGCACATCGACGAAGACGGGCTTGGCGTCAAAATAGCGCACGACCTCGGCAGTGGCGGCGAAGGTGAAGGTGGAGGTGATCACCTCGTCGCCGCGCTGCAGGCCGATCGCCTCCAGCGCCAGGTGCATGGCAGCGGTGGCTGAATTGACGGCGACGGCATGCTTGACACCCAGGTAAGCGGCAAACTGCTTCTCGAATTCAACCGTCTTCGGACCGGTGGTCAGCCAGCCGGACGCGACCACTTCGGTCACGGCGTCGATTTCGCGCTGATCGATATCGGGCAGGGCGAAGGGGAGGAAGGTTTCCCGAATCGGGGCAAGGGTCATGGCTAGATTCTCCTTATTGCGACGTGGGGGTCGGCGTTGAGGCGGGCGTTGAGTCTGGCTGCGACGAACGCTGACGGAACCACGCAACGGTCCGCGCGAGGCCGGTATCGAAATCGACAATGGGCGCGAAATCGAGCAATTCGATGGCTTTCTGAATCTCGGCGCGCGAATGCAGAATGTCACCGACCTTGGCCGGGGTATGCACCGCCGCGAAATCGGTGCCGAGCAGCTTGTTGAGGTGCTCCACCAGTTCGAGCAGGCTGATGCTGCCGCCCAGGGCCAGATTGATCACCTGGCCGGCGGCCTGGGGCGCGTGCATGGCCAGCATGTTGCCGTGCACGACGTTGGCGATATAGGTAAAGTCACGCGATTGCAGGCCATCCCCATAGATGGTCGGCGGCTGGCCAGCAAGCATTGCGGCGATGAACCTGGGGATGACGGCGGCATACTGCGATGTCTCGTCCTGGCGCGGGCCGAAGACATTGAAGTAGCGCAGTGCCACCGTCTCCAGACCATAGACCTGGGTGAACACCTGGCAGTAGTATTCTGCCGCCAGTTTGCTGACGCCGTAGGGCGAGAGCGGCTGCGGCGCAAGGGTTTCCACCTTGGCCTCCTGCTCCAGATCGCCATAGGCCGACGACGAGGCGGCGTAGACCACGCGCTTGACGCCGGCATCGCGGGCCGCGAGCAGGACGTTGAGTGTACCCGTGACGTTGATTTGGTGGGTGGTCAACGGGTCGTCGATGCTGCGCGGGACTGACGGGATGGCGGCCTGGTGGAACACGTACTGCGCGCCGTCGAAGATCGGCCGCAATGCCTCCAGATCGGTGATGCTGACCTCGTGAACGGTCACATCGCCGGTCAGCGAAGCCACGTTTTCACGTTTGCCGGTGAGAAAGTTGTCGACGATTCTCACCCGATGTCCTGCCGCGAGCAGGTGCTCGGCAATGTGAGATCCGATGAAGCCCGCACCGCCGGTGATGACATACGTTTCTGGCACCAGTTCCGCCTTTTGTGTGATCTGCCGTGTTCGTATTGTCCCACAAGTTGGCGATACGGTGTAGATTCGGATGCTTGTGACAAGGTAGAAAAAGGACGATCGCCCATGGAAAATTTGTGAAATTTGTTGACGAATCAGCCGGCTTTTGTGATACGATTAATGGTGCGTGCGCTCACTTGTATTAATCTCAGCGTTCTTCAACAGGCCTGCATTCTCCGTCCGCGATGAATATGCGACGCGGAACAGGGATCTTATGTGAGTGGGGATGACTTGGTAAACCTGAGGCAGTATTCACCGGAGGCTGACCAGGCGATTTTTCGTTTCCTGGATGAGATCGACGATGGCTACTACGAAGCCGATCTTAGCGGCCGCCTCATGTTCGTGAACGAGGCCGTGGTGCGCCTGACAGGGTTTTCCCGTGAAGAACTTCTGGATCCGCAGTCCAATCATTACACCAACTACATCGATGCCGCCGCGATCACTCGCTTGCAGGATGTGTTTTATGCCGCTTCGCAGGGCACGAGTACCTCGCGCACCGTCGAGGTGATGATGCGCTGCCGCGACGGCGTGACTCGCCCGCTGGAAGTGTCCGTGTCGCTCGTCCGCGATAGTTATGGGCAGCCCCAGGGCATTCGCGGTTTTGTTCGCCTGATGACCGATCCACGCGTGCTTGAACGGGCGCTGCGGGTCAGTATGCAGCAGCTCGCCATGCTCCAACAGGTGGATACGGAACTGAATGGGTATCTGGACCCCAGCGCCATTCTGACCGTTGGCCTGAATGCCGCCATGTCACTCAGCCGGGCGGACACCGGCTTCATCGCCTTGATGGAGTCGGAAGGTCTGCGCGTAGTGCGCTCAAACGGTCTGGGCAGCGGCGATCATGACCGCCACCTGCAGCTCAGCGAAGGCGTTGTTGGGCGGGCGCTGCGCACCGGGCGGGCGCAGTTCGTCATGGACACGCGCAACGACCCGGATTACGTGGGCGACGTACCGGGGATGGAGGCGAACATCGTCGCGCCGCTGAGCGCCCGTGATCGGGTGGTCGGCGTGCTCAACCTGGAGACCAGCCGCGCCTCGCCCTTCAGCCATGAGGTCTATGAGTTCGTTCAACTGCTGACCGCGCGTCTGGCCATCTCGCTGGACAACGCGCTGCTGATGAAGACGCTTCAGGAACAGCTCACCGCGCAGCAGAAGCTCTACGCGCAGGTGGCCGATCTGGAACACCTGAAGACGGACATGATCCGCATCGCGGCACACGACATGCGCAGCCCTCTGTCGGTGATCGCCAATTACATCACGCTGCTGCGCGCGGACCTGGGCAACAGCCTGGATGACGCCCAGCGGGGGTACTTCGATGCCATCAGTCGCGGGCTGGACCGGTTGTTCCGCCTGTCTACGGATGTGCTGTCGCTGGAGCGGATTCAGGAGCAGCACACCAGGCCGTCGGCGCTGGTTCGATTCGATCAACTTGTGCGTGAAGTGATCGAGCAGTACCTGCCGGAAGCGGAGCAGACCCACGTATCGCTGAAGACTGGACTGATCAAGCGATCGGTGTACGTGGTTGGCGAGGCGCTGGAGCTGAGTGAAGCGGCCAGCAACCTCCTGACCAACGCGCTGAAATACACGCCGAGCGGCGGCAAGGTGGTGGTGCATCTCAGCATCCACGGCGACCGCGTACGCTACGAAGTGCGCGACACCGGCTATGGCATCCCCGAGGCGGAGCAGGCGCGTCTGTTCCAGCCTTTCTACCGCGTCAAGACGCGTGAGACGAGCAACATCAGCGGCACCGGCCTTGGCCTGCATCTGGTGAAGAAGATTATCGAACGACATGGCGGCGAAGTGTTCTTCCAGAGCCGACTTGGCGAAGGCAGCCTGTTTGGCTTCTCACTGCCCCTCGTCCAGGCGGTCGAGCAGAAGTCGCCCACCGAGGAAGCGATCCCATGAGCGACGATTCGCAGGGCATGCCCGATCTCGATCTGATCGCCCGGGTGCAGCAGGCCCGCATGCAGCAGGACGCTGAGGTTACGCCATCCCAGGTCAGCGCCGTCTACTGGATCGAAACGGCCCGTCGTACGGCCGGTCCTCCGCCTACTCCCCGTGCAGGCTACTTTTCCATCCCGACGACGGTCGATCAGGTCGATGCGCTCTGGCAGCGTATCCGGGAAGCGACGGAAACCGGAAGCCTGGGTTACAAAGCCCGTGTCTCCACCGCGTCGCGCGAACTGGGCAAGAACCCGCGCGATCGCGAGATTCGTGTGGTCACCGCCGATGCCGACGATGAGGCCGACGTCGCCCGCGTGCGCGAAGCCCTTCGCACGATGGGCCTGACCCCGCTCGAATATATCCGGGGCGGATGACCGCTGTCCCCGTCCCAATCCCCTATCTCAATGAACAGACGAGTAGATCGAACGCCCAGAATGGGTGCGTCAGTCCTTGTCGAAATGGTTCGTTTGGCCTCTCAACGTGGCGAGCGTGGCACCGTCACTACGAGACAGTCGGCAGTTGATCAAGCTGCGCCATGAGAGCGAAGCGATCGGGTACACCCCAGTGCTCAACAATTCTGCCGTCCTCAAATCGGCAGACGTCGAAGACGGCAATGGTGATCGCCTTTCCGGTGGGCGGACCGAACATGGGGCCAAGGTTGGTTCCATGAGCGGTCATTCGCACCCATACTTTGTCATCGACTGCCACCATATCTTCAATCGAAAGGTGCAGGTCCGGGAAAGCTGCGCGAAGGTACCGAATATCGCGCTTGAAACCTTCCAGTGTCTGCCCCAAACCAAACTGGTGCTCCTGGTAGCCAACCGCGAATAGCGGGTCCAGAGCCTCATAATTGCCCCGATTGAACCCTTCTTCAATGACCAGACGAAGGACTTCCTGATTCTCCGTGGACATGCCCCTAACCTCCTTGAAGCCTGCGTGATCTGTCAATCAAGCCATTCGTATGGTTACCCGGCCGTTAGTGGCCTGCTTTATCTGGCCTGCCGGCAGATTCAGCCGCCCCAAGTTGCTGCATCATCATCGGCATATTCCAGAGATGCCACAGGTCGGTCGTTTTTCCGCCTACGATCCGCACAAAGTGCATGTGCGGTACCGACACGCGTCTGCCGGTCGCGGGCAGGCTTTTCCCTGGCATCAGACTCAGTGTGCCGGTATGAGTACCGGTCATCGTGGAACGAAATGCAACCAGATCCCCAGCGGAGAGAAGATCGTGGATTTCGAAGTGGAGGTCGGGAAATGCCGTTCTCAGACTTACGACAACCTGCTTGAGATGGGTGCTCAGGTCTGTTCCGGGTGGTTCCTGGTGATCGATTCCGTCAGGTGTATTGAATTCGTCGACGGCCGACAGGTCTCCCTGATTAAAAGCCCTGTCCATAAAAGCACGAACAAGCGCCTCATTCGATCCGTCAGTCATAGTGTTGCTCCATTCGTTGTAGTTAAACTATATTGAGACGACCTATGGTATAATGAAGCAATGGAAAATGTCAATAAGGCTCTTTCTCACCGCCAGCGGCAAGCGCTGATTACCCAACAGATCATCCTTGATGCCGCCCGTACCTTGTTCCTGGAACAGGGTTACGGCCCGACCACGATCGAGTCGATCAGTGTCAAGGCGGGTGTGGCCGTGAGTACCGTCTACAGCATCTATAAAAACAAGCGCGGCATCCTCAAAGCCATTCGTGAGGCTTGGCACCAGGAATCGGGCCAGCGCGAAATCTACGATCGGGCACTCGGTGAGATCGACCCTCAGCGGCGCGTGGAACTGGCGGCAAATGCCACTCGGCGCCAATGGGAAAGCGGCGCGACAATGATGACGATCTATAACAGTGCGGCGGCGGTTGATCCCGAAGCGGCGGCAGAACTCAAGGACGCTCTGGGGGGAAGGCGTGCCAATCTGACGAATTTCATTCGCGAATCACAGTTCATGCTGCGGCCCGATCTCAGTCAGGAACGAGCGGCGGCCGTTTACCTGGCGCTTACGCAAGCCGAGGTCTACCAGGAATTCATCGGGGGCTTTGGCTGGTCGCCCGATGAGTATGAGATCTGGCTTGCAGATATTCTGAAGCAGCAGTTGCTTCCTTAGGGGCAACCTACAGATCCTCTCAGGAGAAATGATGTCCGTACATATCGATGTATGGTCGGACTTTGTCTGACCGTGGTGCTACGCCGTCGCCCTCAGTTTGAAGGCGCTCAAGGAAACACACGACCTGACCCTGCGTTGGCGGTCGTTTGAACTCCGTCCGGCGGGGGCGCCCCCGATACCGGACGATTACCGGCAGTACATCGAAACGGTGGGGCGGCCGCGCTTCAACCAGATCATGCGCGAACAGCACGGCATCGAAGTGCACCCGGGGCCGTTCGGCATCAGCAGTCGCGATGCGCTGGTCGGCGAGAAAATAGCGGATGCCTATGGCTTTGGCGAGGCTTTCCACGACCTGGTGACGCGCGCCTACTGGGATGAGGCGAAGGACATCTCCGACCGGATGGTGCTGCGGACGCTCGCCGAGGTCAGCGGCCTGGACGGCGAGCGCTTTCTCACGCTGCTGGACGATCCGCAGTACGATGCCCTGGTTAGCGAGGATGTCGCGCTTGCCCGGCAGCTCGGGCTGAGCGGGGTGCCGGCGTTGGTGTTCGCGGGGCGCTATCTGGTCTCCGGGGCGCAGCCGGTGGACGTTCTGCGCCAGGTGGTCGAACGCGTGCAGGCGGAAACCGAGGGCCGGCCTCGCAAAGCCTGAACGGCGCTGTCGATTCAGCGTGGCTGCCAGGCGCCAATGATCTGCTGAGCAAGCTGCTCTGTCGCGGGAACCGAGTCCGAACCAGACCAGGTGCGACCCATCCATGCTTTCGTATGGGTTTGGGTTCATATCGATGAGCGGAACATCATGCCGTTCCAGCAGGGCTTCGGTCCGAGCAATGACATCGGCGAAGATCGCCGCTTCGTTTTCGTATGTCTCTGCGGAAACCGGCGGGCGAACGACGACGAGACGCTGTGTTGCGGAATAGAGCTGGACAATCCGCTCGAAAGCGTTCCATGCCTCCTCGTTGAACTCCGGTTCTGAGGAGGTTTCCAGTGGCACGGTGCTGTCGCCCATGACGTCTTGCAGTGCGGCCAGCGCAGCTTCGTCAGGGGAGGATTGATAGGTAGACTGGGATTTCATTGCGCATGGCCTGGGCTGCGCTCTCTCCCGGTCCTTTCAGGCGCAGTACATAGTACAGGCCCTGGCAGCTCTCCAGATTTCGAAGCTGCGGTAGCACATAGCTATAGAGGTAGGCCGGGTCCAAAAAAACGCGATTCTCCATACCGAGCATCGAATCCAGCGCACCCTGGAGGCGTAGTTCCTCGACTTCGATGGCTCGTCGGTATCGCGTGAAATCGGAGGGCTCGACAAGCGCTTCCGATTCATAGGTGAAGAGAAAAGGGCTGAATTCAAAGACGATCAACCGGGCATCGGGACTGATCCTTTCCAGCACGTCCTCCGCCCGTTGAGCATAGCGTCCATAGGTCTGCAGATTGACCACGTTCCAGGAACCTTCTTCAGGAAAGGCCTGCGCCAGCGTTGCTTCCAGCACCGGCGGCGCGAACGCCGATGTGGTTCGCGATGTGCCCATCAGGAAGACGTCGCCTGCCATCAGGGTCTCGGGGTCGAGCAAATGGCGGAAATTCCCGAGGATGCGCGCACCTTCCAGCGCCTCGTTCCAGGGATTGCCTGAGCGCTGCAAATCCGCGCGATGAGTGGCGACAGCTGGCCGGCGACCAACAGGATAACAATGAAGGGGAGGAAAAGGCGCACGTAGCGAAGCATATTGGTTTTTCCATTGTGTTCCACGCGCTGCTGATCTCTAGAAATCGAAGTAGATGAAATCTGCGGTTTGCACTGGAATCAGAACGATCAGTGCAAAGAAGACCCACATTTCCAGTTTAGGCGACAAAATGCGGCTAAGGCCCGGGTTCCTTTCGCGAAGGAACATGATCGTCTGAGTCCCAATGTACAAGAGCAACCAGGGTAAACCGTCCAGAAACAGTGGAATCTGTGGACGAAGCGAACCTGAGATCATCTGCTGCCAGTACTGGAATGTGTCGGCGATCGACGGTGCACGAAAAGGCACCCAGGCGAACACGACAAAGATCAGAACCAGCGTCGTCGCCAGCGCAGCTGGCATCTTGGGTTGTTGCCGGCTTCGCCAGAAGTTTTTCAGCCTGCGTTCCAAGAGCAGCGCCAGACCATGCATGGCGCCCCACAGGAGAAATGTCCAGTTGGCGCCATGCCAGATGCCGCTGATCACAAACACGACAAAGAGGTTTGCCGAAGCCCGCCACTGGCCGGTTCGATTGCCACCTAGAGGGACATAGACGTAGTCGCGGAACCAGGTGGACAGCGAGATATGCCAGCGCCGCCAGAAATCCTGCAGGCTGCCAGCCGTATAAGGGTTATTGAAGTTCTCCAGAAGCCGAAACCCGAAGAGTCGCGCAAGCCCGATGGCGATGTCCGAATAGCCTGCGAAATCACAGAATATCTGGATTCGAAAAAGAGAGCGCCCATCCATGCCGCCCACAGATCCAGGCGTGAGACATCATGAGCGAAGATGGTCTCAACACTGCCCGCAATGTTGTTGGCAATCACCATCTTGAGGAAGAAACCGCGCGTAATGCGATAGACCCCTTCTTCGACATCGGCATACGTCACCGGATGGCGTTTCAGGACCTGTGGGAGGAAGTCAACTGCACGAACAATGGGACCGGCGACGAGTTGGGGAAAGAACGCCAGATACATGAAAAAATCAGCCAAGGACTTTGTCGGTTTCAGGGTGCCTTTATAGATGTCGATGGTGTAGCTCATGCTCTGAAAAGTATAAAAAGAGATGCCGAGAGGCAATATGATCGACCATTCCACATGAAGCGGTACGTTCACTAGCCCGAAGACCGCATTGAGGTTGTCGACTGCAAATGCCGAGTACTTGAAGAAGAAGAGCACGCCCAGATTAGTTGCGAGTGACGCGGTAAGCCAGGAACGCCTGTGGGCAGGGTCTGAGACGATGCGTGCTCCGGCGATGTAGTCGACCAGGCCGGAAAACAGCAGCAGCACGATCAACGGCGGATACCAATAGCCGTAGAAGATAAGACTCGCCACGAGCAGCATGAACTTGGCGAACCGGAACGGAAGCAAATGCCACAGCAGGAGAACTATGGCGAAGAAAACGACGAAGGTAGCGCTTGTGAAAAGCACGTTTGATCCTGGCGCTGCAATTGGTCCGGGCAAACGCGCGGAGTATAACACACTTAGCGAGGGGGACGTCTTCTCTCGCTAAGTGTGTTACAGGTGATACAGACGAAAAGCGCTTGAGGGGAGATCTAGCCGCCGGCCTCGAGCGTAATTTCCAGCGTTGCTTCCGCCGTGGCTTCCGGCACAACCTGACCTGGGATGGATGCCAGCGTCGGCACGGCTTGTGTCGCCGGCGGGCGCCCGCCGTTCTGCGAGTTCAGGGTGATCAGCACGGCGACCAGGATCAGAATGATCAGCGACAGGAAGAAGGCGATGATCAGCACCAGGTCGAGCTTGGTGCCGCGCCGCTTGACCTCTTTTTCCGGCGGCTTTGTCGTCGGCGTCGCTCTGCCCGGCGTGTCCTCGATGCCCACCTGCTGCTTCGAGGGCAGGTTCTGGCCGCGCGGGATGACCGCCTGCCGCTGACGCGTCTTGCCCAGCGAAAACTTCAGGCTGTGGCGCTCGAAGGCGTTGAGGGCGTCGATCCGGCCGAGTTGAGCGCTTTCTCGAAGGCCGCCACCATCTCTTCGCCGGTGTCGTAACGGGCATCCGGCTTTTTGGCCAGCGCCTTGATCAGCATCACATCCACGCTGCGGGGGATCTCCGGGTTGAGCGAGGAGGGCACGGGCGGCGGCTCGGAGCGGTGCTTGTGAATGATTTCCGCCACCGATGAGCCGCGGAACGGCACCCTGCCAACGACGAGCTGGTAGAGCACCACGCCCAGCGAATAGACATCCGATCGGTCGTCCACGGACTCGCCGGGTGTGGCCTGTTCGGGCGAGATGTAGGCGGGCGTGCCGACGATGCGGCCGCTGATCTCTGCGTCTTCAATAGCCTGGGCCAGACCGAAGTCGGCCAGATACGGCGTTCCGCGCCTGTCGACCATAATGTTCGACGGTTTGATATCGCGGTGCATCACGCCCTGGACATGGGCATAGTCGAGGGCGCTGGCGATGGCGGCGATAACCCGGCGAATATCCGCCAGTTCGATGGGGCCATCCTCCAGAGCAGTCTGCAGCGAGATGCCTTCGATGAACTTCATCACCAGGTAGCGATTGCCGGAGTGATCGGCATAGTCGAACACGGGAACAATGTTCGGGTGGTCCAGCTTAGCAATGATCTGCGCCTCACGCTCGAAACTCTCGATGAAGTGCGGATCGTTGACCAGGAACTGGTGCATGACTTTGAGCGCGCCGTAGCGATCGAGCAGGGCATGCTGGGCCTTATAGACCGTCGCCATAGCACCCTGGCCCAGTAGCTCAACAATTTTGTAGGAGCCGACATGCTGCCCAGGATAGAAGGTCATTGAAAGAACCTGAAAAGATTGTGGAATCGCGTCTTCATATTATAGCTTAGCCCAATGGGTGGGCACAGAATAAGTTGTACACGTTTTTCAGTTATTTATCTATCGACAACAGGCGGCTGTTGGATCACCGCATCTATTATACCCCGCCCAATCTGCTCAGGCAGTTTGGGCGTCCGCGTCTTACAATCCGCGAACAACATAAATGCCCATATCTTAGACTGTAACACAGAACGAGGGGTCTCCATGACCGATTCACCAGAAATCCGCGACCGACTGCAAGAACTTAATGCTCGCAGCCGTACCCTGGTCGGCGGTGTTGACCACGCCGGCGCGCGCTCCATGCTCAAAGCGATCGGCCTGACCGATGAGGATCTGAGCAAGCCGATCATCGGCATCGCCAACACCTGGACGGAGATCGGACCCTGCAACTTCCACCTGCGCCGCCTTTCCGCCAAGGTGCGCGAGGGCATCAAACGAGCGGGCGGCACGCCGCTGGAGTTCAACACCGTCAGCATCAGCGACGGCATCACGATGGGTACCGAGGGCATGAAGACCTCGCTGATCAGCCGCGAGATCATCGCCAGACTCGATTGAACTGGTGGCGCGCGGTAACTACTTTGACGGCATGATCACCCTCTCCGCCTGCGACAAGACCATGCCCGGCACGATCATGGCAATGATCCGTATGGATATCCCATCGATCATGCTTTACGGCGGCTCCATCCTGCCCGGCAACTACAAAGGGCGGGAGTTGACGGTTGGCTCGGTCTTCGAGGCGATGGGCGCCTACCAGGCCGGCAAGATCAGCCTGGAGGAACTGAAGGGTATCGAAGACGCGGCCTGTCCAGGACCCGGCGCGTGCGGCGGGCAGTTCACCGCCAACACAATGGCGATGGTCGGCGAAGTCCTGGGCCTGTGCCCGATGGGCCTGGCGGACATCCCGGCGATGGACGATGACAAGGATCGCGCTTCAGTCGACGCTGGCGCCTTGATCCTCAAGATGATCGAAGCCGACCTGCGCCCCAGCAAGATCGTTACCCCTTACGGCGCTGGAAAACGCGGTCGCAGCGATTGCCGCGAGCGGTGGCAGCACCAACGGCGTGCTGCACACGCTGGCCTTCGCCCGTGAAGCCGGCATCCCCTTCACCATCGATGACATCGAGGCCATCAGCAAGCGCACGCCGCTGCTGTGCGACATGACGCCCACGGGCAAATACAACGCCGTGGATCTCTACAAGGCAGGCGGCGTGCGTCTGCTGACCCAGCGCCTGCTGGAGGGCGGCTATATCGACGGCAGCGCGATCACCGTCAGCGGCACGACCCTGTCCGAAGAAGCGGCCACCGCGACTGAGACGCCCGGCCAGCAGGTGATCCGCCCGCTTGACAACCCGATCTTTGAAAACGGCGGCCTGCACATCATGAAGGGCAACCTTGCCCCGGATGGCGGCGTGGTCAAGCTGAAGGGCACTGAGCCGCGCCAGTTTCGCGGCGTCGCCCGCGTCTTCGAACGCGAGGAAGATGCCTACCATGCCGTGCAGGCGCACCAGATCAACCCCGGCGACATCGTGGTGATCCGCTACGAGGGGGCCGACAGGCGGGCCGGGCATGCGCGAGATGCTCCAGGTGACGGCGGCGATCGTCGGACAGGGGCACGGCTCGGACGTGATGCTGCTGACCGATGGGCGCTTCAGCAGGGGCGACGCGTGGCCTGATGATCGGCCATGTCGCGCCGGAGGCGATGGTCAGCGGGCCGATCGCGCTACTGCGCGAGGGCGACATCATCAACGTCGACATTGACGCGCGTTCGCTCAATGTCGAGCTGAGCGACGAGGAACTGGCGGCGCGCCGCCGCGAGTGGCAGGCGCCGAAGCCGCACTACATCAGCGGCGTGATGGCCAAGTATGCCCGTCTGGTCTCCCCAGGCCAACGACGGGGCAGTGACCAGCTCCGCGGCCGGGTTGGTGCGGGAGTAGAAGAAAAGACGTGATAAGGGATGAGGAATGAGAAAGTGTTTTAAAAGTAAGGATC
>JADJPJ010000036.1 GCA_016713325.1 Candidatus Flexifilum affinis
CAAGCATGCCGCCCCTGCGAGAGACTGTTTCCAAATGGATGAATTCTCACCTGCCGTGTCGCGGCTCTCCTCATCATCTGGGCGGATACTGGCCCCGCCATCCTGCATGTCGTCGGAGCAGCACTCGTCGACCTGCGCAGCCCAGCATCTCGAGGTGCGCAGGCGCATCTCCGGCGTCTATCTCCACCAACGGAGACAGACCTGGGCACGTCGTGCTGGCCTTGCCCCCCAGCAGGGCAATCGACTTACCGATGGTTGCCGTCCACCTTGAATAAGCCATCCGCACCCGTTGCCGCTCGACCGGGGCGGCTCCTGCGTGCCCGACGGCGGCGGCGTAGACCGTACTCCAGCGATCGCGCAGGTGGCCTTCGGCGCGGCAGAAAGGAGTCAGGCCCGAAGTCATCAACGCGCCGAAACCTTCACCGCAGATCTTGCTGACGTCCACCTGCTGGACGCCCGGGATCAGGTGGCGGCTGGTCAGATGCAGCCGCTGCCGGATCTGGTCGAAGCTTTACAGACGGGCGATCGTCGGCGGAAGAACCCGGCGGAAGATGGATTGAAGGAAGTTAAAAGACGAGGCGCGCTCCAACTTCTTTTCCCTCACGGCGCACGTAACGTTTGTCGTTGAAGTCCATAGTAACGCGCTTATCCTTTCCGGACGCGGGGCCTCCAGCTTGAAACCTGGCGCTGTCGGATAAACGGGATGCAGGTCATGGGGTGGACGTTAGAAAGCGAAGGCGGGACATGGTGGAAAACGAATGGATTCTATAAGCGGGCGGCGGCGATCGGCGGGCGGGCAGACTGCGCTTCAGCGCGCAGCCAACTCGCCGTGGCTCACGTCGCGTTTCTGTGGGCAGCGGTGCAGGCCTCGTCCAGCGTTTCACGCACGCCATCGCGCAGCGCATGACGCATCTTTTTGCCGGTGTCGGCGAGGGCAAACAGCAGCCACCAGGTACTGGAGCAGTGCGCATAGACAAGGAAACCGAAACCCGGACTTACCAATTTTGTGATGGTCTGGTCATTCTGGGAGAACAGCACTCGCTAAAGTATACTGGTTTGCTCGTTCCCGCACATCTGCATGGCGGAGTGTCACTGCTGACCCTATTTGATCACAGAGCAGAGATTATGCCGCGTCGCGTTGTCGCCACCGATCCTGGCGCTCCCGCGTCCAGGGCCGTATTCGCAGGGCGACATCCCCACCTGTAATCTCGTCTTCTACCACTCGGCTTCAGGGCGGCGTCATCCCCAGCGCCAAGACCGTCATCGAGGGCGTGAAGCTGAGACCCGGCAGGTCATGCTGAAGAACATCAAAGCCATTCTGAAAGGACCGCCGGCACGTCAGATGGACCGCGCGTGGTCAGACGACGTCTCTGCCTGTGCGACATGGCCGATTTCGCGAAGATGAACGCCATCTACGCCACCCGCTTGCCGACCGACCCGCCGGCGCGACGGCGGTAATTCTGGCGGCGCCGGCGCTCACACTGGGTTGCTGGTAAAGATCGAGGCGATCGAGAGGATCGTTGAAATAAACCTGCTGGCCCCCTCTCCGTCCGGAGAGGGCCTGCGACAGGGCGATCAGAGAACACGATTGATCAGGGCCAGCGGGCGGATGGATGGCGGTTCATAGAGACGGGCAAGAGTCAGCCTCAACCTCACCCTGGCCCCTCTCCCCACGCAAGCGGGAGGGGAACCAGCTGCCAGATGGATGAGGACGGGGCATACCTCGTCCCCATCATTACCAAGATAAAGGGTTGCAGGGAGGCACCAGGGGCTGTAGGGACGCGCAACGGCGCGTCCGCCGACAAGCCCACTGAAGGGCTCCCCTAACACCTACGTTCCTGGTCCGCTAGTGGACCTGTCTTTCAGGTAGCCGGGTGTTTTAACGCCGGCGGACAACTGCGACAATCGATATTCTGAAATATGTGTCCCGATCAGTCGCTAACGGTGCTATGGGACGGGCATGCCTCGTCCGTAGCGGATAGCATAAAGAATGGGCAGGATACCGTCCCTACGCCCGTGGGAACACGATTGATCGTGCCCGCGCCGGCGGATGAATGAGGACGAGGCATGCCTCGTCCGTTCGAAAATGGAAGGATTGCCCTGCCCACGGATGCGTCAGCAGGTCGTTGGATTTCAGGTATGGAGCTTCACCGTTATGGCACGTAAACCCTTAGTGGCGCTCGTCGGACGGCCCAACATAGGCAAGCACGCTCTTCAGCCGGCTGGTTGAGCGACGCATGGCCGTCCACCGACCCGACCCCCGGCACCACCCGCGATCGGCTCGGCGGCGTTTTCGACTGGCACGGCCTGCTCTTACGTGGTGGACACCGGCGGCATCGAGATCACCAGCCGAGGCACGCAACCCAAGCGCCCCTGTCCGGGCAGCATCAAGTTTGTCCCGCAGATTAAGGCCCGGGCGCTGATCGCGGTGCAGGACGCCGACATCATCGTCCTGGTGGTGGATGGCGCGAGACGGTATCCACCGCCGCCGACGAAGATCGCCGAAAGTGCGGCGCACCAGAAGCCGGTGCCGATCGCCGCCAACAAAGCCGACCACGTCGGACATTTCAAGATGGCGGTGGAGTTCTACGGCCTGGGCTGGGCGACGTCTACCTGAGCGCCATCCACGGCCTGGGCGTGGGCGACCTGCTAAACGGCGTGTTAACACCGCCCGTGGATCTTTCCGGAACTAGTCGACATGCCGGACAACGATGCCGAACCGGAAGATACGCACCTGCATATCGCCATCGGGTCGGCCTAGTGATCGGCGAGCAGTCTGACCAACCGCCTGCTCGGCGAGGACCGGACGATCATCAGTCCGGTGTCCGGCACGACGCGCGACGCCATCGACACCGACACCACCTACCACGGCGAGATGATCACCCTGATCGGCGGCGGGCATCCGGCGGCGCGGCAAGATCGAGCCGGGGGTCGGGAAGTACAGCGTGCTGCGGGCGATGAAGGCCATCGACCGCTGCGACGTCAGCCACTGCGATCGACGCCATTGAAGGATCACCGACCAGGATGCCCACATCGCCGGCTACCATCATGGAAAGCCGGCAAGAGCGTGGTGCTGATCGTCAACAAGTGGGATGGTCGAAAGGACAATACCGCACACCGCCTTCGGCGGGCGCTGCGCGAACGGTTTGACTTCCTGCCCGACCCGCCGATGATCTTCATCAGCGCGCTCACCGGGAAGCGATCCACGGGTGCTGGAGACGGCGCGGCAGGTTTACGAGGGCGTTACGCCCGTATCTCGACGGCCGACATCAACCGTCTGCTGCGGGCCGCCATGCAGAAGCTTACCGCCGCCCGCACGACGCGGACAGTGCAGCTCCAGGATCTACTACCGGGTCACAGGTACAGGTGGCGCCCGCCGCTGTTCCTGTTCTTCGTCAACGCGACCCGATGATGGTGCGTTTCACCCACCGGCGCGCTATCAGGAAAATCGGATCCGCGCCGATCCCCACTCACCGGCACGCCGATCCGGATGAGCTTCCGCCAGCGGGGGCGGGCAGACTAACCAGCAGCGTCAGGCGCCGCTCCATCGCGAGGTTGTGGGCGTCGGATTACGCGAATGCGTCCACGCCTCGCCGGACGCCGTAGAGGCGCTCAGTTACCCGGCGCCGCCCGGCATCGCGGCATTGAAAAGGACGTAGTGCCCGGCGTGTCACCGTTACGCCACGTTTTCCGGGAGCACACACGGGTGCGCCCCGACAATAACCCTGTTTTGTACACAGGCGCGGGGCTGCCCCAGTATCCGCCCAGAGGCTACCGTAGGGGTGTTTCTCGATCTCCCCGTTATGACCTCTCCCCCGTTCCCTCCCCCCGCTTGCTGGGAGAGGGACCAGGGAGGAGTGAATCCGCGCTGAGTAATGCCTGTGGGCTACCCAAGAAGAGTCTGTTGAAAAAGGGGTAGTGCTCCTGAAACTACGCCGATGCGCCGCCGGAGAATAGAATACTCCGGCTACCTTCAAAGACGCGAGAAACCGACTGAAGTCAGTTGCGGCAGGAAGCGCTCTGTATCCCTTGAATTCCCGCTGGAGGAACCCTCTGAAGAGGTTTCCCGACTGCCAGTTCGTGGTAGCCCGACGTTTGCGCGGTTTTGCGCCAACGTCGGGAGGGCTCCTCGTTCGCTGCCTATTGGCTCTCTCTATGCCGCGCGAGCCGGTACCATCTTTTCCCACGTGTTTTCCCTTTTCCACCAAGATCCGGTATCCGCCCGCAGTAAATTTCGTCAGAACTCTTCTCCGGGCCCTTCCCGGGAAAATGTCGCGCACGGGCAGGCTGGAAAAAGCCGGGCAATACCTCGCCGCCTTCCAGCACGCCGGTGATGTGCCAGTGGGCCGATAAGGCTTTTTAATCCGTCTCGAACGGGGTATACTCACGAAACGGTGCCGGCCCCACGCTAAACTCTGCCGCGCACCGAGAGGATGGTCACGGAACATAACCCGGCCCTGGCCCTGTTCCACAGCGCTGGGGATTGTCATCACGAGCGCGCGCATCGCGGGCGGTCTGGCACGGCAGTTCCGTCAGCCCGCGCGTCCTCGGCGAACTGCTCGTCGGCGTCATCCTCGGCCCCACATTGCTCGATCTCCTGCATTTCTTCCGCCCTGGGACTGGACCCAGGGCCGCGTGTCCCGAGACCGTCAGCGAGCTGGCCCGGCTCGGCGTGCTACTGCTGATGTTCGAAATCCCGGGCTGGACGTGCATATCGCGGAACTGATGAAGGTCGGCAAAGATCGCGCTGTTCGCCGGCTTGGGTGGCGCGCTGCTGCCGGTGATCATGGTCTACCCGATCGTGCGCCTCACCGGCATAGGCTGGGAGGCCGCGCTCTTCACCGGCGTCATTCTGGCGCCACCTCGTCTCCCTCATCGTTTCCGCCCAGGTGCTGCTGGAACTGGACGTTCTGCAAACGAAAGGGCAACGCGCTGCCTCGCCGCCGCGCTGATCGACGACGTGGTGGCCATCCTGCTGGTCTCCGTACCGTCGCGATCACCAGTCCGAGGAAGAAGGCGGGCTCGACGCCGGGGTCCTGCTGAGGATCATCCGGGCGCATGGCGCTGTATTTCATCGGCGCGTTCCTGATCCGCCTGGTTTCCCGATCCCCGTCTCATCAACTGGTTGCAAACCCAGCCGGCGATCGCGCATTCCTACGGCATCGGCCATCGCCAGGTGCTTTGGCCCTGCTGTTCGGCTGGTCTCGGCCGAGGCGTGGGGTGGTGGTGGCCATCGGCGGGGCGTTCATCGTCGCGCCGGTCTGAGGCCGCGCCAGAGGCCGTCAAACACGATCGACATCGCCACCTCCAACATCGCCTACACCCTGCTCAGCCCGATCTTCTTCGTGGTGTAAGTTTGGAGATCGATCTTCGTCTACTCCCCCTGAGCGTTCTGCCGCTCGCCGCCGTCCTGCTGGTGCTGGCCGCTTTGCCTCAAAGCTGATCGGTTGCGGCGCCGGCGCTCTCCTGGGCGGCTTCAACCGTCAAAGTCGCTGCGCCTGGGGATCTGCATGGTGTCACGCAGCGAAATGGGCCTGATCATCGCCTCGCTAGGAGCGTCGAGCGGCGTATTCCGCTCGGCGCGATGGATGGTACGGGGGGCTGTATTTCTGGCCGATCTGATTTCGACAACGGTGATTACACCGCCGCTGGTACGGCGCGTGTTCCAGAGTCATCCGGACAAAACAAGAGGGCGCTTTGTGCAGTCCTAAAACTGGTCGTCCTGATCACGTCTCCTGGCGGAGGAAGCGTACCGCGTCCGGGATGCCTGGCAGAAAGCGGGCGCGCCCGGCGTCACCTTCCTGGAAGGGTTCGGCCTGGGGATCTTCAGCGCGTCGGACGCAACGTCGAAGTGCTGCCCGGCAGCTGTCGATACGCCATCTTGCGCGACAACCGCGAGACCAGCATGGTGCTGCTCTCTCTGCTCCACGACGACGCTCCTGGTCAGTCGCTCTGGACGCCGCGCAGGATATTCTCGGCGATATGCGGGCCCAACGCCGGGGTGGTGTTCGTCATCGATATCGAGCGGGCCATTGGCATTTCGCCACCACGGGGTCGACCGGTAAACCGCCCCATCGGTCAGTTCCTGGCGGGCGTCGTCAAAACCCCTCCGGCACCTTCTCCCCGGCGCGGATGGCCACGTTCAGCCGGTTTTCCAGCGGCTTTTGACGAGCGGGCGAAAAGCTCCAGCCGAGGCCATAGGCCAGATATGGGTTGTAAGGCCAGGTTGAAGTTCGCTTCGAAGCGCGCGGTCCGGCGTCTCGTCGGTGCTCCGGCTCCAGATAGCGCCCGCCGCCGTAAATCTCCTCAGCAGTGTCGGTGAAGGGCAGAAAGAAGCCGTGCGGCGTCTGGTAGATGGTCAGCGCCTCCTGCGCCGTCCACCTGGAACGCGACCCGTGCGTCGCGCTGATAGTGACGCAGCTCACCGCTGGTCGTCTGTACGGTGATGGTCTCGCCCGCCAGACGTTCGCCTTCCAACTCCAGATCGAGCGCCGCGTTGAGGTCAGGTGGAAGATCCCCTGAAAGCGCTCCTGCTGCTCTGGCGTGAGCGGCGACTGCGGCCTGGTCTTGAAGAACTGGTCCTTCTGTCGGCGGAAGGCGACAGATCGCGATCGTTCATGGCAGATTTCTCCTCGGCGTGCCTCTTCATCGGAAGATCGACGTCAGCCTGTGCATCAGCCGGCACAGACAACTCTCTACCAAACATTAGCCTATCGGATCATCATACATTGGGTCCATTAGAAGCGCGTGACTATCGCTGCTAGAGCCTCTCTCTATACTCACTGCACTCCTGGGCACTCCTGGACGCCATGAGGGTGAGGACTCTTCCATGATAGACCTGACGCCCGAAGAATTTCGTCGGCTGGGATATCTGGCCATCGACCTGATCGCCGAGCGCATGCCCGTCGGTCAGTCCGATCAGCCGGTGCGCCACCGGTTCCGCCAGAACTGCGCGACGTGCTCTGCCTGCGCCGGGAAAACCACAACCGACCCCGAGACGCTGATCCGGCGGGTCGCGACGGAAGAATCATGCCGTATCCGATGGGCAATGCCAACCCGCGCTTTCTGGCCTGGGTGAATTCCCCGCCTGCGCCCTGGGCGTCCTGGGCGATCTGCTGGCCTCGGCGCTCAATGCCAGCGCGGCCGGCGGCGATCACGCCGCGACGTACGTCGAGCATGGCGTGCTGAACTGGATCAGGTCGGTGTTCGGCTTCCCGCAGTCGGCGCGATCCTGACCAGCGGCGGCAGCGTCGCCCCCCCGATCTCCCCCTGGCGGTGATACGGCACGTCAAAGCGGCCGACAACATGCGCAAACGGGGATTCAACGGCGAGACCACGATGGCGATCTACACCTCGACGCAGGGCCACTCCTGCATTCAGAAGGCAATCGAACTGCTCGGCTTTGGCAATGCCTACCTGCGCAAGACCGGTTGATCGCGACCAACGCCATGAACCTCGACGCTGCGCGAGGCCATCAGGACGATCGCGGGCCGGCATGCGCCGGTGTGCGTGGCGGCCAGCGCGCCGGCACGGTCAACAGCGGCGCCATCGACCCGCTGGGGCCATCGCCGACCTGTGCCAGGACAACGACCTGGCTGGTTCCACGTCGACGGGGCGTACGGCGGCTTCAACATCTGGCGCTCAGGCCCCGCCGGCACTATACCGGCATCGACCGGGCCGACAGCATCGCCGTCGATCCCGCACAAGTGGCTCGCGTGCCGGTCCGAATGCGGCTGCGCGCTGGTCCGCGATGCCGACGCCATGCCGCGGGACCTTCGGCCTGATCCACCGCCCTGCGCGACGACCGCGTCCTGCCTGGTTCTCCGGTTTGGCGTGCAGCAGACGCGCGGTTTCAAGGCGCTCAAGCTGTGGCTGACTCTCCAGCAGATCCGGCGCGGCGGGTACTGCGAACTGATCGAGCGCGACATCGCGCTGGCGCGGCTGCTGCACCAAGGTCGAGGCGGCGCCCGACCACGGAGCTGATAGCCGCCGGTCCGCTCAGCGTGACCTGCTTCCGCCACCGGCGGCCGATGCGCCGGAGATGGACGACGGCGGGGATCGACGTGAACCGGGCCATCCCCGCCTCGTGCAGGAGGGCGGCGGGACGTTCATCACCGTCACCGAGCTGGACGGCCGGGCGGCGATCCGCGCGCCTGCGTGGTTAACTTCCACACCCAGGAATCCGACCTGGACGCATGCTGGCGCCGTTCGCGCGGCAGGTGGCGGCCTGGCCGAGGGCGTAGGCAGGCACCCACGCCTTCGGTCGTCATCATCGCCCGCCCGATCGTTCCCGCGCCGCGCTGGGGTTGAAACCTCGGCACCCCTCGAAAACCGGAACCACTGGAAGGTGAGCAGGCACGGACCCGCAACGACCGGGCGTGTTTTCATCCCCCGGATCGAGCGCCCCCGCCAACCGGCTTCAGCCGGTTTCACGGGTTTTCTGGGGTAGCCGGACATTTTCAATGTCCGGCGTCCACCACCCCACGACCTTCGTAGGGGCGGTTCGCGAACCGCCCGTCCACGCCCCCACCCCGCCGGAGGGTATTTTCACGCGGCGGACGAGGCATGCCTCGTCCCTACGACTGGTGTTGTATTGACCGCCTCCCCTCGTCGCAAAACCGGCGTTCGTGTTACACTGCACCGGTTTGGACGACAGAACAGGGACCATCATGAAACTCGGGTATGCGAAGTACAGGGACGCAAAATCCTCGCGGGGATCGACGGCGACACCATCTATGGGCTGGCCTGCCGGACAGCAACATGGCCAAGGCTGATCCGCCGGGGAATCACCCCCACCCCACCTATGGGCGCTTCGCGCGGCAATGTCCGGCTTCGCGCCCCCATTCATCCCGGCAAGATCATCGCCGTCGGCAAGAACTACGCCGAGCACGCCAAAGAGGTTGGCGGCACCCTGCCCGAACGTCCGCTGCTGTTCGCCAAGCTGTCCAGCGCCGTGATCGGCGATGGCGAGGTGATCACCTGGCGCACCTCGAACACCACCGAGGTCGACTGGGAGGTCGAGCTGGGCGTGGTCATCGGCAAGACGGCCAAGGATGTGCCGGAGGACAAAGGCGCTGGACTACGTGTTCGGCTACACCGTCGCCAATGATGTGTCGGCGCGCGACATCCAGACCCGCATCGACTCTCAGTGGACGCGCGGCAGGGCCTCGATACCTTCTGCCCGCTCGGCCCGTGCATTGTGACGCGGGACGAGATCGCCGATCCGCAGAATCTGGCTGAAGACGACGGTCAACGGCGAGGTCATGCAGGATGGCCGGACCAACGATATGGTCTTTGGCGTCAGACAGTTGATCGCCTACATCACGCGCAACATCACCCTGGAACCGGGCGACCTGATCATCACCGGCACGCCGTCGGGCGTGGGCATGGGCATGAATCCGCCGCGCTTCCTGAAGCAGGGCGACGTCGTGACCGTCAGCGTCGAGGGCGTCGGCGAAATCAGCAATTCCTGCGAAGTGATCGACGATGCGGCCGACTCCTGAGCGCATCTGACGCGCGGCTAGACAGGGGTTGGACGAAACCGTAAACTGTAAGTTTACAAATATCTGACAACCAGTTAACTGTTGACTCAGGATTAGCTTATGCCACGGGCTTAAGCTGTGGGCGTGAACATGGCATCACGTTGTGCTGAGTGGGTTGAGGGATGGGTTTCGAGCGGCGTTTTGAGCGACACCGCCGGATCGATCCACGTTTGCGTCTATGGCGCCGATGAGCATCCTGCCTGGCCGATTCCCGATGTCCTTCATGTGTGGCAAAACCCAACATGACCCCCTAATCCAGGAAAACCAGCGCGGCGGCGGTGTTCGTTGTCGTGCTGCTCGTTGCCGTTCTGGTCGCAGGATCGGCGATTTTCACCGGTGCGGCGCAGGATGGCGTGACCTGGCCGGCCAGCTTCGTGCCAACGCAGAACGCGTCGAGCGCGGTGCTGCCCAGCGAGTCCGTCTACGCTGACATTTACAACCGCGTCAGCCCGTCGGTCGTCTCGATCAACGTGGTGGCGCGCGCCCAGCACGCAGTTTGACGACGAGTTCTCCGGCGGCACCGGCACCGGTTTCGTGATCGACTCGCGGGGGCTACATTGTCACCAATGCCCATGCGGTCGATGGCGCCATTCGTATCGAGGTCAACTTCGCGACGGCAGCATCTTCCGCGGCGAGCTGGTCGGCATCGACTACGACTCCGACCTGGCCGTGGTCAAGGTCAACCGCCCGACGGAGGAGCTGTCCCCCGTCCCGCTGGGCGATTCCGAAGCGCTGTTCATCGGTCAGGAAGTCGTCGCCATTGGCAGCCCGTTCAACCAGCCCTGGACGCTGACCACCGGCATCGTCAGCGCGCTGGACCGCACTATTGACGGTCTGGGCGACTACCAGATCGGCGAGGTGATCCAGACCGACGCGGCCATCAACCCCGGTAACAGCGGCGGCCCGCTGGTCAACCTGCGCGGCGAGGTGATCGGCGTCAATTCGCAGATCATCAGCCAGACCCGGTCGAATTCCGGCATCGGCTTGCGGTCCCCAGCAATCTGGTGATACGCGTTGCCGGCGAGCTGATCTCCGATGGTGAGGTCGACTACAGCTATCTCGGCATTCGCGGCGGCGATGTCGATCTGGCGACCATCGAGACGCTGGGCCTGCCCAACAATGCGCGCGGCGTGATCGTCTCGGCGGTGGAACCGAACGGCCCGGCGGCGCTCGGCGGCCTGCGCAACGCGCGCAACCCGCGTGATGTGGAAGGCTTCCGCGTCTACGAATCGGTCGACATCATCACGGCCATCAATGGCGAGGCGATCACCGGCATGCCGGCGCTGATCGCTTATCTCGCCAGCCACACTCGCCCGGCGACACCGTCACGTTGACGGTGGTGCGCGATGGCAACGAGGCCATCGACCTGCCGGTGACTCTCCAGGCGCGGCCCGGCAACTAAGGTCTTTCCTGAAACCATCTGTCCTCACCTCGATCCCTCTCGATGCAATGGAGGGGATCGAGAGATGAAGAAATCACGCGTCACGTTGGCGTGCGGGGTTTTCGATTCTGCCCCGGCGGCCGTGCGCCGGCGCGGACGCGATTTTCGCGTCCGTCATGCGCTACCAAGATAAAGGTTGCGGGTTCTGCCATGATGGAATCCGCACGGTCGTCTGCCCAGCAAACCCCGCGCCCCATGAACGGGACGATCGTAGGGAGACCCGCCGGGTCTCCACCGCAGAACGGGGAGAGGCGCCGCCTCTCCCTGGGCCACCCGTCGATTCATCGATCCGTTGAAAACTTCCCCCCTGTCACGAGGGGTGTGCGAGCAAGCTCGCCTGGGGTGAGGGCATCCCTCGGCGCCGGATGCGCAACGGCGCGTCCCAGCGGCCGTGGCTTGGGGCGATAACCCGTGCATTTGTCGGGTGTGGGACGACCCAACCGGCGCCCCGGTTTTGTGGATCTCGTATGATTTACGCGCATGGCGCCGCCCGCGCGCATTTTCTTTACGAATCCGCTTTATGAAGAGCCCTACAATCGAAATAGCGTAGCTTGCAAAAGGGGCAACAGCGATGAAGATTGATCATTTCGCTAAAGAATCAGGGTTCTCATCGATCAGAATACCGTTTCGCGCGCCTCGCGCTCGTGATCGCCGCGCTCCTTCCTGGCGGCGGCCTGCGGCAACGCCGCCCCACGCCCACCCCAACCCCGGAACCGACCGTTCCCCCGCAGGCCGCTGAACCGGAATACACGTTTGGCCTGGCTATCTCCGAGCCGAACGCCTTCTTCATCACCCTGCAAGAGGCGCGCAGGAAGCGGCCGACCGCCTCAACGTCGGCCTGGTCGTCGAGGAAGCCGGCAATGACGCCGAGACACAGGCGACCCAGATTCAGTCGCTCATCGACCAGGGAGTCGATGCCCTGCTCATCAACCCGGTGGACGCCGACGCCGTGGTCGCTTCTATCGAAGCCGCCAATGCCGCCGGCATCCCGGTCTTCACCGTCGACCGCAGCGCCAACGGCGGCGAGGTCGTCGCCCACATCGCCTCCGACAATTTCGCCGGTGGAAGCATGGCGGGCAATTATCTGGCCGAGGCCATTGGCGAAGAGGGCAGCGTCGTGGAACTCAAGGGCCGCGAAAACACGTCGGCCGCCCAGCAGCGCGGCGCGGGCTTCAACGAAGCCATCGGCGCCTTCGAGAACATTGAGATCATCGCCGCCGAGACGGCCAATTTCGACCGCGCGGAGGGCCAAACCGTTTTCGCCGCCATCCTGGAAGCCAATGCGGACATCGACGGCGTCTTTGCCCACAACGACGAGATGATCCTGGGCGCCGTTGAGGCCGCCCGCGAGGCCGATCGTCTGGCCGATATCCGCTTCGTCGGCTTCGACGCCATTGAAGATGCCTTGACCGCGCTGGAAGCAGGGCGATCTGCTGGCCACCATCGCGCAGCAGCCCGCCGAAATGGGACGCCTCGGCGTCGAGACGGCGCTGAAGCAGCTCCAGGGCGAGACGGTCAACGCCGACATCCCGGTCGATCTTGCCCTGATCACGCGTTAGTCGAGTCGCGAGGACAAGCCTATGCGCCCGCCCAGTTTATCGCTCGTACAGCGCGCGGCCCTGATCTTCGGCCTGCTCCTGCTGTTGGTGCTGGTATCCAGCGGTTCCGGTCTGTTCTTCAACCAGTCTATCGACCAGAGCCTCAGCAGCCGCCGCCGCCCTTGACCAGATCGACAGCGCGACCAGCCTGGAAAGTTCCTGGTTCCAGGTCGTGGCCAGCATCGACAACATGCTGCTCACCCGCCAGACGAACGTCATCGAGGGTCGACTTGCCGAGCAGGTGGCGGCCTTCAACAGCCAGATGGAGCAGCTGCAGACCAGCCCGCCGGCATTTCGCCGGAGATCGTGGCGGAAAACACGCAGTTGGTGTCATCGCTCGGCGCGCTGTCGGAAGATCTGAATGCGACGGTGGATGAACTCTTCACCCTGGCACAGGCCGGCAGTTGGACGCGCGCTCAGGCCCTGCGCCACACCGAACTGGCCTCGCTCCAGCGGCGCTTCAGCGAAAACCTGGTCACGTTCCAGGAAAATGTCCGTCTCGATGCCGATCGTTCACTGGCCCGGTCCGGCGATCTGCGCGATGTCACCCTGCGCGGCTGGATCGGCATCTCGCTGGTTGCCGTCGTCATCGGCATCATCGCCACCGTGCTCACCGGGCGCGGCATCATCGGCCAGATCAACCGTCTGGTCGTCTCCGCCCGCGCCATTCAGCAGGGCGACCTCAGCCAACGTGCCCGGTTCGCCGGTCACCGAACTGAACGTCATGGCCGAGTCGTTCAACGCCATGACCCAACAGTTGGCCGGCTCCATCCAGACCCTGGAGCAAAACGTCACCGCCCTGGAGCAGTCCAACCAGGAACGCGCCAAGCTGATTAAGGAACTGGAGGATGCCCTGCTCTTCAGGATCAGTTCCTGGCGACGATGAGCCACGAACTCCGCACCCCGCTCAATGCCGTCCTCCGGGTACGCCGCCATCATCCAGGAAGAGGAAACGCTCGACGAGGATCTACGCTACATGGTCAGCCGCATGGAGGGCAATTCGGTCCGCCTGCTCAACCTGATCAACGACATCCTCGACATCTCCCGCATCAACGCCAACCGCATCGAGATCGTCGCGCGGCCGGTCGCCCTTCGGGAAATGGTGCAAAGCTGGCACCAGGACTTCAGCCGCGAGGCCGCCGACAAGGGGTTGGAATTCTCCGTCGAGATCGACCCCGACCTGCCCCGACGATCGTCGGCGACGAGGAGCGCCTGACGCAGATCAGCGCCAACCTGCTGCAAAACGCCTTTAAGTTCACGACCAGGGGGTTCATCAAGCTGAGCGCGAAACGCGACGACGAGCGCTGGAAGGTGATCGTCGAGGACAGCGGGCAGGGCATTCCCGACACCTGGCAGCACCTCATCTTCGACGAATTCCGCCAGGTGGATATGGGCTCTCGCCGCAAGCACGGCGGCGCTGGCCTGGGCCTGTCGATCGTGAAGAAGCTGTGCCTGCTGATGGGCGGTAATGTGACCGTCAGCAGCAAGCTGGACGTGGGCAGCACTTTCACCGTCACTCTGCCGCTGCGCACTTCCCAGGACGCCGGCGCGCAGCCCGGCAATGTGGTACCAGCGGTGTGTGGCGTCCAACGATACGGCAAGTAATGGTACGGGCCCGTTTCAAACGGTAGCGTGGTTCGAGAGGAACTGGTCAATGTCGCAGCAGATTCAAGGTGAGCTTCAGGGGTGGACGGTGCTGGTCGTCGACGACGAGGAGGACAGCCTTGACGTCGCGCGGCGCTTACTGAAAAAGGCTGGAGCGAACGTCCTGAGCGCGACCAACGGACGCGAGGCCCTGGAGCTCATTCGCCATCACCGGCCGCACTGCATCCTGTCTGACCTGTCGATGCCGGAAATGGACGGCTGGCTGCTGATTCAGGAGCTAAAGGACAGCCGGCCGACGGAATCCATCCCGGTGATCGCCCTGACCGCCCATGCCATGCCGGGCGACCGCCTGAGGGCCATCGAAGCGGGCTTCCACAATTACATCACCAAGCCGCTGGACGCGCGCAAGTTCGTCCAGCAGTTGGTCGTCATCCTGGTCGATTTTACCGACGCGGTGCATCCCATCGCAGGTGCAGATATCGTCGATCCGCATCATAATCAGGGAGTCGCTCTAAATCCGATCGAGGTGAAGACGAATGCCAGCACATCGAATTCTGATAGTTGAAGATGAGCCCGACGGCGCCGATCTGGTGCGCCGGCTCCTGAAGTCGAAAGGCAGGGAGGCGGCCGTCGCCAGCAACGCCGAAGGGGCCATCGCCGCGCTTCAGGCCGACCCTCTGCCTATTCGGCGGTGGTCATCGACCTGGCCCTGCCCGAGATGGACGGCTTCGAGCTGATGAACTACCTGCGCAGCAGCGGGTTCACCAACCTGCCGCTCATTGCAATTACCGCCGTACACGCGCCGAAACTCAAGGTGCGCGCCCTGGAGAATGGGTTTGATGCATACTTCGCCAAACCGATCGACACCGCCGCCTTCGCCGCGTCGCTGGACAGTTTTCTGAATTAACCCACCGTCTCTCTCTCCTGTGTTAAGCGCTGCCGGGCCCTTTATTCCCCCGGCAGCGCTGTTTTATACGGACGCCTGTTCCGTCTGGTTGCCGGGCAATCGCACCGTAAAGGTCGTCCCCACGCCAATCTCCGTTTTCACCTCAATCGTTCCGCCATGCATGACCACGGCTTCTTTGGTGATACTCAACCCAAGGCCGGTTCCTGAGATGGCGCCGACGTTGCTGGCGCGGTGAAAGGGTTCAAACAGGTGCTTCAGGTCAGCATCCGGAATGCCAATCCCCCTGATCTTCGACCATCAACGTGATAGCCCCCTCATCGGCGCGCAAGGTCACCAGGACGGGGGTGTCTGAAGCGGAATATTTCAGAGCGTTGGAGATCAGGTTGCTGACGACATGCCGCATCAACCGCCGATCGAACGAATAGGGCAGCGGTGAGTTCTCGAAGTTCAGGGCCAGACGCTCCTCGTACTCAGGCTGCGCGCTGAACTCATTGATGATCTCACGACAGAACTTGTCGAAATCCCCGGATTCTGGCCTGAATTCCACACGCCCGGCCTGAATCCGCGCGAGCTGAAGGACATCTTCCATGATCTCCCTCATGCGGTCGACCTGTTCGAGAATGCCGCGCAGCCGGTCTTCCCGTTTGTCGTCGCTCAGACGATCCCGATAGTACAGCAGGGTTTCCGCCTTGGCGGCGATCGCCGCCAAAGGGGTGCGAAACTCATGGGAAGCCATTGAGACAAAACGCGACTTCAGTTGGCCCAGCTCTCTTTCCTGCTCCAGAGCGCGTTGCAGAGCTTCTGCTGTGGCCTTCTCAGAGCTGATGTCGGTTACGACAGCCGCGCTTCCACAGCAGTTTCCGTTCGCGTCCACCATGGGAGATGCTGAAATCAGGAGGTGAGCAGGCTGCCCATCCTTCCGAAGTGCGACGATCTCGTAAGTGCCTCTCTCCATCCGTCTGCGCCGCTCAAGCTCTGAAGCAATTCTCTTTCTGGAAGCGGAATCGACGAAGTTCGTGGACAACCTCCCGACAAGTTCATCCCGTCCATAACCGAGAATTTCGCAGAACTGATCGTTGACGTAGGTGAAGCAATCCACTCCAGATCGTAGACGGCAAAGCCACTGTGTAGGGTCTCGATCAAGGAGCGGTATTTGTTCTCGCTTTCCGCCAACCTTGCGTCGGCAAGTCGTCTCTCGGTGACATCTCGTATGGTGCAGACCAGATTGTGCTCATCTTCCCCGGCTTGATCGACTCTGGCGATACCGATCTCCGCATAGACGACTTCCGTATCGAGCCGAACCGTAGCGGCCAAAATGTCGCAGAATGCCTGGTTTGCCTGCCGAATGCGCAGCGCCGCATCCAGAACCACGATGCCGTCACTGCTGCTCTGCAAAATCGCGTCTGTTCGCGTTTTTTCGCGTTTGAGTTCGTTGGTTCGCGCCTCTACGCGATCCTCAAGGTCCGCAGCGTAGCGGCGTATCTGCTCGTTCAGGTTCACGGTGTGAATGGCGATCGCCAGTTGCCCGGCGATCTCGAGCGGGATCTCGATGGAATCGCCCTTGAAGAACTCCTCACTCGTAGCATGGACGTTCAGGGCGCCAATGAGCCGCCCTTCCTGCTTGAGCCCAATGCTCAGAATGCTGCGTACCCCCTCTGCATACAGAGATCTGGCGGCATCCGTAGGATACCGATCCAACCCCGTCATCAGCAGGTAATCCTCCCGCTTGAGCGCGTCCAGCTCCCGGGCAGCATCTGGAAAACCGAAGCGACCGGCAGCCTGGTTTCGGGGAGCTGCGTATGGAGGGCAGAAGATGCGTCTGCTGAGTCCCTTCGTCGATGCCGAGCAGCGTGATGCGGTGCACAGGCAGGATCTGTGCAATGCTGTTAACGGCGCTCGCCGCGACTCGGTCCAGCGTGTCGGCATTCAGAATCGCGGGATCAATGGCGCTCAGGGCGCGCAGTCGGGCCAGTGTGCGTTCGAGAGCGAGCTCAGCCTCCTTGCGCTCGGTGATGTCGCGACCAACGCCCTGATACTCGACGATGTTGCCGCCCTCATCAAAGATCGCCCGGTCGATCCACTGCTGCCAGCGGATCGATCCGTCTGGCAAAACTGCCTGGCCTTCCGAGGACATTGCAGGCTGGTCAACACTGAGAGACTGAATAGACGCCTGCGTAAACGACCGATCGGGCTCGGGCAACAGATCGAGCAGGTTCAGCCCGATCATTTCCTCTGGTGTCCTGTCGTATACACGGCTGTGGGGGAGATTGGAATAGGTCAGTCGAAAATCGGGGGTGAAGCGGTTGATCAGTTCGCTCTGGTCTTCGACAATGGCCCGATAGCGGGTCTCGTTCTGTTGAAGTTCGGATTCGCTCGGTCGCGACCCATCTCGGCACGATACACGCCGTAGCCAATAATGAAGAAGAGCACGGCGGAGATGCCTACAGCGATCTGGAAAACACTCGCAAGCGTCCGAGCCCCTGTTTCCAGGCTGGCGAGGGTCTGTTCATCCAGATCTTCGGCATAGCGTTGAAGACGGTCAAACGCGATCCACAACGATAGCCACGTTTGCGGGTCGACCTGGTCTGCGTCTATGGCATTTATCGTACTGCGAAAACGACCCAGCTCATCGGTAAATCGGGTGATCACGGGATTGTTTTGCTCGAACTGAGCTGCGTGTTGCTCAAACGACCGGAGCGACTGATCGAGCAGCGCGAACCCCGCAGCGCGGTCGAACGGCGCGCCCTCGTTGTTCGAAAGCGACAGTTCGATGAACCCTTTGTTGAGATCGAGGCTGGCCTGACGGAAGCTGTCGATATGATGAGCGAGCTGATGGGAGGTTTGCAGATGCTCGAAATGAATCCAGACGAGCGTGAAACAGATGAGCGCCGCCATCACAAACACGGCGACCGTCCAACGCCGAGCGCGACGCCGCGTCCCGCTCACGTTCTCGGTCAGACTTGCCCCAGGTCGCTTCGTCACAGGATTCTTCAGGAGGTTCTTGTCCCCGGTAACTCACCAGCGGTGAAGCCAAATCGCGCAATCAGTTCTAGGTGTTCCGGACGCCCAATGAAGGCTCGCTGCGCTGTATTCCAGGCATCGACAAGCTGATGGTCGGACGGTTGGAAGACAAATGCTCCATAGCCCCAGCCTGAAGCGGCCTCCCCATCGGGCAATGTCAGATCATCGACCGCTTCGACCGCTCCGGCCTGATCGTTGGCGGCCACCCATCGCACGGTTGCAGAGGAGAGGGCCAGCGCATCGGCCAGGCCAGAGACCACGGCCGTCTTTCCGGTGAGCGCATCGGGGACAATGATGAACTGCTCATTGCGGACTCCAAGTTCGCGGAGAAAACTCTCCTCGACGGCGCCTGAAATGACCGCGACCATTGCCCCTGCTGTTCCTGACGAATCCTCATACGAATGCAGTCGCAGAGGATTGCCGGACCGCACCAGCAGCCCTGGCTGGACATGAAAGGTGGGGTCGGAGAAACGCACGTGCTGGGCTCGTTCCGGGGTGATGAACATCCCGGCAGCGACCACGTCGAAGCGTTCGCTCAGGAGACCGGAGATCAGCAGATCAAAATCGGTCTGAATCCACTCGATATCCATGATGCCAAGCGATGCCACGATGACCTTGGCGATCTCCGGCGATTCGCCCGTGATGTTTCCGTCGGAATCGATGTAGGCGTAAGGCGCTTCGACAGCATAGCCGATCCGAATAACATTGTTCCTCTGCAGAGGGGTGAGCGATTCGTCACGGGGCCACAGAGCAGCCACCGCGATTGCACAGGCGACGATCACTCCAAGGAGAGGTAAACGATGGGTCCTGGCACGGAGAGCAGTCGGGATGTTCATGTGCCGCGCCTGAATCAAGAAACCTTAACCTGAATTGTATCGTGAGACAAGGAATAAGAACGTAAAGAAGGACAACTATACGCGAAGGGATGAGCGCGCTGCCCGGATCGCGCGCACGCCGATAGCGCGAGACAAAAAGACGAAGCTCGACTCCTCTGTCGGGCTTCGTCTCTGGAACGCATTTTATGCGTGATTTCATGCATCAGTGGGGAGTGGGAAAACCTCAACCCAGCGCCGACAGCACCGCCTCGACATCGGCCAGACCGTCCTCGCCTGGATTTTCGGTGACCAGCACCACGCTGTCGGCCCCGGCTTCGGCCAGACGCTGCACGCTCGCCGCGCAGTCGCTCGCCGTGCCGACCACCGCCATCTGGTCGATCCAGTCGTCCTTCATCTCGGCCTCCAGACGGGCCACGCCGCCGTTCATGCGCATCTCGTTGACCTCGGCTTCGATGCCGAGCGCACGGGTGTAATCCTCCTGCCCGTAGACCAGCCAGGGGGCGATCCGCTTGCTCATCCTGGTCCGCGCGGCGGCGGCATCGTCGTCGACGGCCAGCAGCGCATAGACTGTCACCCGGTGCGGCTGGGCCTTACGCCCCGCCTCCTGCTGTCCGACACGAATCTCCTGGCGCGCCCAGCGCACGTAGGCCGGCGAACTCAGCTCGGCCAGGAGCGTGCCGTCGGCGCTGCGGCCGGATACGTGGAGCGAGCGCGGCCCCCGCACGCCGAGCGTGATCGGCGGCGGCTGGATGGGCGGAAACTCCAGCTTGACCCGGTCGAGGTGGACGTGCGAGCCGTGCATCGTCACCTCTTCGCCGGCCAGCAGACGGCGCACCGCTTCGGTCGTCTCGCCCAGCGCGGCGAGCTGCGACTTCGGGACGCCAGCGTGGCGATCTCCATGGCGGTGAAGGCCGGGTTGCGCACCACCGCCGGCATGATGCCCAGGCCGATTTGCAGCGGATCGGTCACAGCCAGCGCCACCGCCGCAGAGGCCATGCCGCTGGCATAAAAGCAGTCTTCGACCACCCATAACTCATCCAATTTGCCCGGCGACTCTGTGCCCGGCGATGCTTTGCCCAACGCCGCCAGCCCCGCCGCCCGGCGCACATAACCGGGAAGGGCTTCCGGCGGATTCTCACGCCGGAACATGACCCCAGGCTGTAACCGCGTGCTGATGACATCAATCGACCTCCTCATGTGTGGAACGTGCAGGGTCCATGAAATCGTATTGTTGAGCAAACTCAATTTGGCGAATTGTCGAAGGCGAGCAGATAGTCCCGCTCTTCCGGGCGATGCACCTCGGCAACAGGATCTGCGGGGTAGCGCGCCAGCACCCGCCGCCAGAAGGCCAGCGCCTCGGCATTCGAGTCGACGATGGCCACTTCCCACCGTCCGGGAAACTGATCGAACGCCCAGCGCGCGGCGGTCTCCCCGACGCCCTGGCGCCGGTAGGGCGGCATGACGAAGAATTCCGACATCTCGTTCACCGGCGGGTTGTCGCCATCGGGCAGATCGAGATCGACGATGATGAATCCCGCCCACGCGCCGTCGACCCGGATCATGAAAATACGCCGGCATCCGGGTTCCCAGCAGTCGTCCAGATCGCTCTCGTCGAAGCGGCCATCCTCCTGGACGCGCCAGTCCGGTCCAAGCCGGCTGAACTCGTAGAGATAGAACTGGTACAGATTGCGCAGCAGCCGATCGTGCTCCGCTTCTGAAGCCGGAATGATCTCGACCATCCTGTTCCCCGCAACTCTCTATCAAAACGGACATCATACCCCAGGCTGGCCGATCGTGCTGAGCGCTTGTTGGCGCCGGTTTGCCTCTTTTCATCTCTCTCCCCATTTGCGCTACATTCAACCCCATGTCTGCACTGCGCCCACTCCTCACGCTGAACCATGCCAGCAAAACCTACGGCGGCAGCCCGGCCCTGATCGACGCTTCGCTGGAGCTGCTCCCCGGAGAGGTGCACGCCCTCATGGGCGAGAACGGCGCGGGCAAGAGCACCCTGATCAAGATTCTGGCCGGGGTGATCGCGCCTGATCGCGCTGAGATCGCGGTCGAAGGCGTGCCGGTTGCCCTGCACAGCACCGCCGAGGCCTTCGCCCATGGGCTGCGCTTTATCCACCAGGAGCTGAACGTCGTGCCCGGCCTGTCGGTGGCCGAAAACATCTTCCTCAGCCACCCCTACCCGCGGCGCGCCCTGGTCCTGGTCGACTGGAAGCGGCTGAACGCCGCCGCCCGCGAAGTGCTGGCCGCCCTGCACATCGAGCACATCGACCTGCGCAGCAAGATCGCCCGACTGACCACCGGCGACCAGATGCTCGTCAAGATCGCCAGCGCCTTCGCCGGGTCGCTGCGCATGTTTCGCGAGCCGCCGGAGGGCGAACCCTTCCAGGAGGCGGCACAGGCCGGCGCGAGGGAGCTCGTCGCGAAGGTGTTCGTCATGGACGAGCCGACGGCGGCGCTCACCGGCGCGGAGGCCGATCGGCTGTTTGCGGTGATCGCCCGGCTGAAGGCCCATGCCTGCGCCGTGCTGTACGTGACTCACCGCCTGGACGAGGTATTCGCCATCGCCGACCGGGTGACGGTGATGCGCGACGGGCGGGTGGTGGCCGTCAGATCGATCGGCGAGACCGACAGCGCCGACCTGATCCGCCTGATGACCGGGCGGGAGATCAGCGGCGTGTACCCTCCGAGCGAAGGGCCGGTGGGCGAGGCGGCGATCCTGCGCGTTCATGACCTCACGACCGCCGACCTGTCCGGCGTGACGTTCGAGCTGCACGCCGGGGAGATCCTGGGCGTGGCCGGCCTGACCGGCTCCGGCCGATCCGAGCTGCTGCGGGCGCTGGTGGGGGCGGATCGGCTGACGGGGGGGTGGGTGGAGGTAGACCCTCACCCCCGGCCCCTCTCCCGCGCGGGCGGTAGAGGAGGGGGGACGCGCACCTGGCGTGGGGACAACCCCCCGTGCCCACCCGGGACGCGGGACGCCAGTGCGTCCGTGGACAACCCCTCACCCCCTGACCTCCTCTCCCACGCAAGCGGGGAGAAGGGGAACCGGTTGCGGGGGGCTGGGGATGGGGCGAATGATCCCACACATGAGAGCGTAGGGACGCGCATGGCGCGTCTGGACAACCCTACCCGACCCCCCCCACGCCGGGGAGAAGGAGGGTCGCCCGGCGCGCCGGCCCTGTTGCGTGAGGGCGGACGCGAAGGGGGGGCGGAATCGCGTCCCTACGCCACGACTCCGCAGCCGGTTCCCCCTCTCCCCGCTTGCGTGGGAGAGGGGGTCCGAGCGAGAGGGTTCTGTCCTCCGCGTCACGCCGGGGACACGGTGGACCCCACGGCCGCCTGGCAGAGCGGCATCGCCTACGTGCCGGAGGAGCGCCGGACGCAGGGGCTGATCCTCTCGCGCATGATCCGCGACAACGTCACCCTGCCGCATCTGGGCAGGTTCAGCGGCGGCGGAGTCGTGCTGCGGCCTGGGCGCGAGACGGCGGAGACGGCGCGGCTGGGCGAGTCGGTGCGGCTGAAGGCGCGCGATCCGGGGCAGACGACGCGCGAGCTGAGCGGCGGCAACCAGCAGAAGGTGCTGTTCGCCCGCGCCCTGGCCGGTGAAGCGCGCATCCTCCTGCTCGACGAGCCGACGCGCGGCGTCGACGTGGGGGCCAAATACGACATTTATGCCGTGATCCGGGCGCTGAGCGCGCGCGGCGTCGGGGTGATCCTGGCCTCGTCCGACCTGGCTGAGCTGACGGGCCTGTGCGACCGGGTGGTCGTCCTGCGCGCTCGCTGCCAGTCGGCCATCCTCGACGCCGCCGGGCTGACCCAGGATGTGCTGCTGAGCGCCTGTTACGGACAGAAAGAGTGATGATGACGTTGAGCCGCCGCATCCGCAGCCTGGGCACCCTGATCGGCTTCGTGGCCGTGGTCGTCTTCTTCTGGGCCAACCTGCCGACCACGTTTATGACCCTGCCCAACTGGCTGAACATCACCCAGCAGGTGAGCATGCTGGCCGTGGTCGCCTTCACCATGACGATTGTGATGGTTATGGGCGACTTCGACCTGAGAGTCGGCTCAATGGCCAGCCTGGCCGGCATCGCGGCGGCGCTGCTCTTTCGCGACGGCGCGCTGGTGGCAAGCGGCGTGCTGGTGGCGCTGCTGATCGGCCTGATCGGCGGGGCGATCAACGCTTCCTGGTCAGCACCATCGGCATCCTGCCGTTCGTGGCCACCCTGGGCACGCTGACCATGTTCAGCGGGCTGGCCTTCGTGCTCAGCGGCGGCGAGACGATCTTCGGGCGCGACATCCCGGCCGACTTCAGCAACTTCGCCCGCGGCGGCATCCCGATCGGCATGGTGGGCGAGCGCGTCCTGCTGCTACCCAACCTGACGCTGGTGGCGGTGGCCGTGCTGGTCGCCGTCTATCTGCTGCTGGAGCAGACCACGCTGGGCCGGCGGCTCTACGCCATCGGCGGCAATGCCGAAGCGGCGCGGCTGGGCGGGGTGCGGGTGCGCCTGCTGCGGCAGATCGCCTTCATGCTGACCGGACTGGGGGCGGCCATCGGCGGGCTGATGTACGCCAGCCGCGTCGCCTCGGCCAACCCGACACAGGGGGCCGGCCTGATGCTCGATGCCATCGCCGCCGTCTTCCTGGGCATGACCATGAGCGAAGAGGGCGAGCCGCATGTGCTGGGCACGCTGGTCGGCGTGCTGATCCTGGGCGTGCTGGACAACGGCCTGACGCAGATGCGGGTGGACAGCTATGTTCGTGAAATTCTGATCGGCGCCATCATCGTGGCGGCGGTTTCGGTGAGCAGCCTGGAAAAACGGAGGCGATGATGATCTGGCTGGCATTGGATATCGGCACGACCGGCGTGAAAGCCGCGCTCATCCGCGTGCAGGGCGACGCGCTGCACCTCGTCCGATCGGCGGGGCACGAAATTCCGACGGCGACCGAGGAGGGCGGTATCATTGAGCAGAGCGCCCGCGACTGGTGGGCCGCCGCCTGCGCCGCCGCGCGCGATCTCAGCCCGGTCGAAGCGGAGGCGATCGCCATCACCGGGCAGATGCAGGACCTGATCCTGCTCGACGCCGACGGCGAGCCGATTCGCCCGGTCATCCTGTACAGCGACACACGCGCCCATGCCGAGGCCGACTGGATCAACGAGCAGATCGGCCGGGAGCGGCTGGCAGCCATCACCGGCTATGACCAGGAGGCGGGCGGGCTGCTGGCCAAACTGCGCTGGCTGATGGCGCACGACCCGACGGCGCTGAACAACGCCGCGCACCTGCTGATGGGCGGCGCGGACGTGATCGCCAACCGGCTGACCGACCACTTCGCCACCGACCTGACGACCGCCGGGACGACCGGCCTGCTCGACCTGGAAGCGCGCGACTGGCTGCCCAGGGAAGTGCTGGAGCCGATGGGGCTGGCGCACCTGGCCCGGCTGCTGCCCGCGCTGGTCGCGGGCGGCGCGCAGATCGGCGTGGTGGGGCGGATGGGCGCGCTGGCCATGGGCGTCCGCGAGGGCATCCCGGTGCACCTTGGCCCTGGCGACGCGGGCGCGGCCACGCTCGGCATTGGCGCGGGCATGCCCGGCAAACCCTACGCCTACATCGGGGCCAGCGGCTGGGTGGGCTACACCTCGACGCAGCGCGGTGACCCGGCCCAGGGCGTGTGGACGCTGGCCCACCCCGACCCCGGCCTGGTGATCTGCGTGGCGCCGCTGCTGACGGCCGGCGGCAACCTCGATTGGGCGCGGCAGGCCTTCGGCTTCCCCGACCATGACACGATGATCGAGACGGCGCTGGGGGCCGACCCGACCCACCTCCTCTACCTGCCATACCTCAACGGCGAGCGCTCGCCGATCAAGGACCCGTTCGCCCGTGGGGTCTTCGTCGGCCTGAATGACCGGCACACCTCGGCCGATCTGGCGCGGGCGGTGCTGGAAGGCGTGGCCTTCGCCTATCGCCACGGCGTCGACGCCCTGGTGCGCGAGCCGGTCGAGTCGCTGGCGGTGACGGGCGGCGGCGCGCGATCCGGCGGGCTGGTCGGCCTGATCGCCGACGTGACCGGTCTGCCGGTCAGCATCCCCGACGATGCAGCCAGCACCGGTCTGCGCGGGGCGGTCCTGGCCGCGCGGGTGGCCCGCGGCGAGCGCGCCGGCTGGCATCTGGCCGATGCCCCGGTGGCGGCGGCGTTCCAGCCCGACGACTCACACCAGGCGCTGTACGAGCGCAAATATGCGTGGTTCCGCGAGGCCTACCCGGCGCTTCAGGGGTTGTTCCGCAAGATGGCGTGAGCGAACGTACCCGTTTGCCGCTTTCTTCACACATAAAAACATGGGCTGTGTGATAATGTAATCCTATCACCGAGCTGGTGTGGCATGCGCGGTCAGCTGTTATCTTGGTCACGGTACGTCGAGGTCCGCCAATGAAAGATCAGGGTGCCATCGCTTCTGTAGGGGAGCGGATTCGCCATCTGCTTTCTTCACTGCCGGTTCCAGAAGACTCGGTAATGGCCACCATCGCCAGACGCCTGTATGCCGCCTCCCTGCTCGGCAACTGCCTGGCCCTGTTTTACGTCGGTATCTGGCTGTTCGCGCTGCCGGAATACCGATATCGTCTCGCCTACGCGATCCCGATTGTCGTGATGTTGGGTGCGGTTTTTGTCCTGACCCGCGTGGGGCGCGTGCGCACCGCTAGCCGACTCTTCCTGGCCGGCTCCTGGCTGATGATCCTCCTGGTGACGGTGACTTCGGGCGGCACTCGCTCGCCCTTCTTCGGCTTCTTTGCCGTGTCGATCCTGGGCAGTATCATTTACTCCACCTGGCGCAGTGCCGTGGCCTATGGGATTCTCACCGTTCTGACCGGGCTGGTCATGTTGCATCTGGGGGAAATCGGCGTGATTGCGCCACCATTCGCGACGCCCACCAGCGCCTTTCTGACGCAAATCACCATCATCGCGTTCGTCTTCCTCGATGGCTACATCATTCTTGAAGATATGCGCCACTCGCTGCAGCAGGCGCAGCAGGCGCTGGCTGAACGAGACACGATCGAAGCGGCCTTACGCGAGAGCGAAATGCGCTTCCGCCTGATCTCCTCGGTCACTTCCGACTACAGTTTCTCTTCACGCCTGAAGGCCAACGGTGACCTCGACCACATGATGCTTTTTGGCGCGTTCGAGGCCATCACCGGCTACACGCGCGAAGAATTTCATGCCATCGGAGGCTGGCGCGCCACTCTGCACCCGGACGATCTCGCGCAAGATGAGCGCGATATGGCGGCGCTGCGCGAAAATCGACGCGTCGTCACGGAAGTTCGCATCATCAAGAAGGGCGGCGAGGTCCGCTGGGTCATCGTCCGGGCCGACCCGATCTGGGATGCCACGACGAACCGCCTGATTGGCATCAACGGCGGCGTGGCCGACATCACCGGCCGCAAGCAGGCGGAGCAAGCGGTCCGCCGCAGCGAAGCCCACCTGCGCGCCCTCCTCGACGCCACCTCCGACGCGGCATTCCTGCTGTCGCTCGACGGCACGTTTCTGACGCTGAATGAGACGCTCTCCCGGCCGCTGGGAAAATCTGTTGAGGAGCTGATTGGCCAGGACTGCTTCGAATTCCTCCCGGAGGCGCTGCGGGCACAGCGTCAAAGCTACTTCGATCAGGTGCTGGCGACCGCGAAACCGGCGCGCTGGGTGGACGAGTCGCGCACCGGATGGTGGGACAACAGCGTCTATCCCATCTTCGGGCCGGACGGCGCCATCGAGGCGTTCGCCATCTACAGCCGGGATATCACCGAGACGAAGGCGCTCGAAGCGGAGTTGAAGGCCTATGCCACGCAGCTTGAACTGGTGGTCGACGAGCGGACGAACGATCTGCGCCGCGCCAAGGAGCAGCTTGAACTCGTGCTTGACAACACCACCGACGCGCTCGCTTTTGCCGATCCCAACGGTGACGTCTTGGTGACCAACCCCGCCTTTCGCGCCACGTTTGTCGACAAAGGCGCGCGCTCGATCGAGTTCATCCTCTGGTCACTGTCGGACGAAACGCAGGTTGAGGCGGTGGGTGAAGCCCTGGTGACGGCCATGTACGATATGGCCGGTAAGCGGGTGGAAGCGCAGCTCGTCGCCAACAATGGGCAGGAGAAGGACGTCGAACTGACCTTCATCCCTGTATACCGTTATGACCATTCGAAGAACGGTGTGCTGCTGAGTGGGCATGACATCACGCAGTTGAAGGAGATCGAGCGCTTCAAGGCCCGCTTCGTCGCCGATGCCGTGCACGATCTGGCCACGCCGATCACCGGTCTGAGCACGCGCCTGTATCTCCTGAAGCGGACGCCGGAAAAAGTGGTCGAACACGTCGCGGCGTTGGAAAACCAGGTGAGGCACCTGCGCAGTCTGCTCGACGATCTGCGAACCCTCTCGCAGCTCGATCGCGGTCTGGCGCAGCTCAACCCTGAGCGCTGCAACCTCAATATGCTGGTCCGGCAGGTATTCGATACCTACGAGCCGGTGGCATTGGACAAGCAGCAGACGCTCGTGCTGCGGATGGCGCCGAATCTGCCCGAGTCGCTTATGGATGTCCGCCGTATGGAACGCGTGCTGGTCAACCTCGTCTCCAACGCCATCAACTATTCGCCGGAAGGCCGGGAGACCCTCATTGAGACGGCGGTCGAGGAGGGATCGGTCGTCCTGCGCGTCATCGATCAGGGGATCGGCATGCATGCCGACGAACTGCCGCACATCTACGATCGCTTCTTCCGCAGCGCTGAGGCGCGCGCCCGCGTTTCGAGCGGCACCGGCCTGGGGCTGCCGATCGTCAAGGAGATCGTCGACCTGCACGGCGGAGCGATTGACGTGATCAGCACGCCGGGCCAGGGGGACCACCTTCGCGATTCGTCTGCCACTGACCGGCTGAGCAGCCATCGGCGCATCGGCGCATCGGCGTGCGGCATTCGTTGGTTAAAGGCATTCGTTGGTAAAATGGGTGGTGTTCCCGAGGCAGGGGCGCCATGGAAGCCAATCCCGACAAGATCCGCGTCCTCCTGGTCGACGATCAGGAGACCATTCATCAGGAAATCGGAGGACTGCTGTCCTCTTTCGACAATATCACGCTATCAGCGCAGGCGCGCGACGGCCAGCAGGCGGTCGCTCTCTGCGACGCGGCTGCCTTTGACGTCGTACTGATGGATATCTCGATGCCCGTCATGGACGGGATCGCCGCGACCAGGGCAATTCTGGCCCGCCACCCTGGCATTCGCATCCTGGCCATGTCCGGCATTGATGACGCCGTCACCGTGCAGCGGATGCTGTCGGCCGGCGCCATCGGCTACATCCTCAAGGACACCCACCCCGAAGAACTGGAAAGCACCATCCGCACCGTCCACTCGGGCAAATCCGTCCTCTCTGCCGACGTCATGAGGCCGCTGCTCAATCGAGCACTGGCTTCCACCAAGACGCCGCGCGACTATGGCCTGACCCGGCGCGAGATCGACATCTTGCAGGCCATGGCGCTGGGGCTGAACAACAGCGAAGTCGCCGATCGACTATATATCAGCGTGGCCACGGTCCGCTTCCACCTGACCAATATCATCGTAAAGCTGGGTGCGGAAAACCGCACCGAGGCGCTGATCATCGCGGTTCGCGAAAAGCTGATCTGAGTTATCGTCTCGTACCTCTGCTATTCGGTTCCCACTAGCACAACCATAAAGAAAAACCATCAACGTTGATAGGTTTTCACCGGGCGCACCCTGCACTAGATTTGAGTCATAGAGTAAAAGAGTCCGGAGCAGTAATGATGGCAGCATCCAACCTCGCGGTATCGCAGACTGAGTCGTCCGAAGCACCCCCTTACGAGAACATCATTCGCCGACGCCTGGCCTGGTTATTTCGCCCGCATCCTTCGCTGACCGAGGAGCCGACCAGCGGCGTTCCATATGCTGGCCCGGCATGCTCTCGTTTACCCTCGTGGTCGGTATCGCCGGCCTGCTGTTGACGATTTTCCAGTACGGCGCATATCCTCGGCCAATCGGGTTCCTGGCTCGTCATCGTCGGTATTGGCATCGTCGTACTGGCCTTCCTCATGAACCGTGCGGGCAAGGTCGACGCCTCGGCGAAGCTGTTCATCCTGATCACTGCGGTGGTCTTTGTGATGGTTCCCATCCTTCCCGACGGATGAGTTCCTTTGCCTCTTCACGGTCATTCCGGTGCTGCTCACGGCCATCTTCTTCACCATCCGCTCCACGGTTCAGGTGGCCATTGCGATCACCGGCATCGCCACCGCTCTGCTGGCGATCGTCGAGTCCGAGCTGGGGTTTACCCCTGTACTTCATGCTCATCACGAGCACCGTCATTTATCTGTTCATCAACCACCTGCGCTTTCAGGAAGGTTTGCGCAGCGCGGCGCTGGAACACGCGAACCAACTGCTGCGCGCCTCTGAGGAAAGCCTGGAGCAGCGCGTTTACGAGGCCACCCGCGACCTTCAGCTTGCCGCCGACGTGTCGCTGCAAATCACCACGCAGCTCGACCAGACGCATCTGCTGGCCAACGTGGCGGAGCAGACCGCCCGCGCCTTCGACCTGTACCACGTCTCCATCTTCCTGTACGACGAACAGACCAGCATCCTGCGTTTACGGCAGGTGTCGGCAGCGTCGGCGAGCAGATGGTGGCGATGGGCAAGCAGTTCCGGCTTGACGACAATGGCCTGGTGCCTGGCGCGGCGGCCACGCGGCATCCGGCGCTGTCCAACCATGTGCGGGTGGACCCTCACCACTTCGCCAACCCCCTCCTGCCGGAGACGCGTTCGGAACTGGCCATCCCCATGCTCTACCGGGGCATGCTGATCGGCGTGCTGGACATGCAGTCGGAAAAGCAGGATCGCTTCGGCGAAGAGGACATCCGCATTCTGCGCACGCTGGCCGACCAGATCGCCGTGGCGGTGCGCAACTCGATGCTTTTCGAGGAAACGCGCGCGGCCAAAGAACTGGCCGAGCAGGCCGACAAGGTGAAATCGGCTTTCCTGGCCAGCATGTCGCACGAGCTGCGCACGCCACTGAACGCCATCATCAACTTCTCGAAGTTCCTGAAGAAAGGCATTCCAGGTCCCATCAACCCCGAGCAGTCGGAGCTGGTCAGCAGCATTGCCGACAGCGGCCAGCACCTGCTCAACCTGATCAACGACGTGCTGGATATGTCGAAGATTGAAGCGGGGTCGCTGCGGCTGTTCGTCGAAACCGGCATCGATCTGCGCGAGGTGGCTCATGCCGCCGTCCAGTTGGTGCGTCCGCTGGTGGCCGACAAGCCGGTCGAGCTTCGCATGGATTTCCCCAGAACCTGCCGCCGATGATCGGCGACCGTAAGCGCCTGATGCAGATCTTCATCAACATCCGTCGAACGCCTGCAAGTTCACCGACGAGGGCTACGTGCTGATCCGCATGGAGTCCGAGGCGGACCGGCTGATGGTGTCCATTCAGGATACGGGCCTGGGCATCGCACCTGAGGACGCCGAACACGTCTTCACCGCCTTCAAACAGACCGAAAGCGGTCTGCGTCAGGGTGGCGGCGGCACCGGCCTGGGCATGCCCATCTGCCGCAGGCTGGTCGAAGCGCACCACGGGCAGATCCGGTTCGAAAGCCAGCCGGGCGTCGGCACGACCTTCCGCGTCGAACTGCCGTTGAGGTCAGGGCTTGCCCCGGAAAGGAGTGGTCAGAGTGCTTAACATCCTCTATGTCGAAGACGACGCGCCGAGTCGCAATGTCGTTCGCATGGCCCAGCGGCTGAACCCGGGGACGTTTGTCCTGACCTGTTTTGAGGACAGCCAGGATTTCGAGGGCCGGCTGATCGATCTGGAGCCGCAGCCGGATCTCATTCTGCTCGACATTCACATGAAGCCGTTCTCCGGTTTCGAGATGCTGAAGTTCATCCGCCGCCACCCGGAATACGACGCGACGCCAGTAGTCGCGCTGACGGCCAGCGTGATGAACGAGGAAGTGGAGATGCTTCAGACGGCCGGCTTTCACAGCGTCCTGTCGAAGCCGCTGAACCTGGACGCGTTTGACGACATGCTCCAGCGCATCATGAACGGCGAGCAAATCTGGATCGTGTGGTAGTCGCCGCTTCGCACCGCTGCTTATTCGCACCGCCGCGCATTCGCGCGGCCCACTGGATGTCTTTTGCTTGCAGACTCGAATGGATAGACCCATCATGCCCATCGCACAGGCCCTCGTGATCGACGACAACTCCGCCAACATCCTCGTCCTGCAGCAGCTTCTGGCCATAGAGGACGTGGCCTGCGTTTCGATCTCCTCCACGCGCAATCTGCTCTATCAACTGGATTCTCTGCGCAACATCGACGTCGTGTTTCTCGATCTGGAGATGCCGGTCCTCAACGGCTATGAGGCCGTGCGCGTGATCAAAGCGCATCCCCACTTCGCCGATGCCATGGTCATCGCTTACTCGGTTCACGTGAGCGAACTGCATAACGCGATCGCCATGGGGTTCGACGGGTTCCTGGGCAAGCCGTTGAACGCGGAGGAATTTCCGGAACAGCTCGCGCAGATCCTGAATGGCGACCGCGTCAATTACATCCCTTGAGGGCGCGCCTCACGCTGTCGTTGGCACCGAAAGTCTTGAGGAGTGATGACCATGTCGCTTGATCGGAAACGTATTCTGATTGTCGAGGACGATGTACTCAACCGCGTCGTGTATCAGATGACACTCGGTGTGAGCGGGGCTTTTCTGGATTTTGATCGCTGGGGGCGGGACTCGATTGGCAAATTGAGGGCGTCGCGCAACTGGCACCTGATCGTCCTCGACCTGATGCTGCCCGGCGGCCAGTCCGGGTTTGACATCTTCACGAAGATCCGTGCGTTGTCGGAGTACAGTCACGTGCCGATCGTCGCCGTTTCGGCGTCGGAGCCGTCGATCGCCATTCCCCGCGCCCGCGATCTCGGCTTTTCCGGGTTCATCAGCAAACCGATTGACGAGGGGTGTTTTGTCGAGCAGATCGAGCGGATCATCGCCGGTGAGCAGATCTGGCACGATGGCACGGTGTATTCTCTGCACAGGCGGTAGCGCGAGGCGGAGACGTCGGCGAGGGGAGGCTGCGCCGCCGGAGGATAGAATTCTCCGGCTCCCCCTCAGCTTGCGAGAAACCGGCTGAAGCCGGTTGGCGAGGGCGGATGCTGTGGGTTGGCGCACGCGGACGAGGCTTGCCTCGTCCCTACAGAGGGCGTGGGTCAGCGAGGGGAGCGCGGTTCAGCCCCCTTGGTGGGCTTGTCGGTTTTGTAGCCGAGGCCCTTTAGTCCTCTGCGGCCTGGACGGACCGATCGGGGCAGGCGACGATGGACGCGCCGTGGCGCATTGCTACGGTGCGACGGGGCGTCAGGTGGCCACCGGCCGATCCAGCTGGCAGTCCGAGCACAAACCGAACAGCACAAGGTGATCGGTGTCGGCTCTGAACCCGTGCTGTCGGAAGATCTGGTCAAACATCCCCTCCAGCAGGGCGTCGTCGATCTCTTGTTCTCGGCCGCAACGGCGGCAGACCAGATGATGATGGCGCTGAGGTTTGGCAATCTCGTAGTAGGTTTCGCCGTCGCCGGTATCTGCGGAAACAACCAGCCCTAATTCCACAAACAACCGGAGTGTCCGGTAGAGGGTTGAGCGGTCGATCGACGAGTCGATCCGCCGCACCCGCGCATAGACCGCTCCCAGCGTCGTGTGACCGTTCGCTGCACAGACCGCATCCAGAATCAGGAGGCGCTGCGGGGTCACCTGATGCCCGGCTGCGTGCAGTATCTCTTCGACCTCAACCTGCTGGTGTGACATGCTGAAAGCCCTCACCCTGAATGAGATGGTTCATTCTAGATGGCGGAGGCGCACGCCGACAACCTTGGGCCAGGGTCAACGCATGCTCAGCCGGTCGCTGCGATCCTCGACTTCGTGGATCAACTCGCCATCGGCGCCCAACTGCAACCGTTCCGGCAGGTCCTCATCGCGTTTCGCTTTCGTCGCCATAACGATCGCGTAAATAGGCCGGGTTCTCACGCATGAATTCCCTCAGCCAGTGGGCGTAGAGTATCCGCTTGCCTCCGATCAGGGCCGAGACAGTGCCCGCGACCAGCGCGATCCAGACGGATAGATGCAGGGGCGTCGAGTCGCGCGCATCGGTGGCGAGCATCCACATGACCCACATCACGGCGTTGAGGGCCGACGCCAGCACGACGGTCCGCGAAACGCCATTGGCGCCGGCGGGCAACATGGCCTGTCTTCGCCACACGCCAATTCCGTGGAGCAGCAAGGCCACGCTCCAGACCGCCATGAAGGCCAGAATCAGCGGCGGAGCATCCCGGCTGTAGCGAGCGATGCCAATGAGCGTGCCGCCCACGAACAGGCCGGCGTGAAGAAGATAGGTTGAGGCATGAAAAAGAACATTCAAATAAGGCTGCGACCCCGATTCTTCGGGTACGAAGCGTTCATCCTGAGACTGCATCTATCACCTCCTGAATAGTGCTCACTACGCAGGACGTTCGGGAAAGTTGCGGGTCGAAGCAATCATGATTATTGCCGATTTTTGCAGCAAGCCCTCAGATCGACAGCTATTCTCCAAAATCGCGCTCGTGACCTTGAGAGTCCGAGTCTGGCCATGAATGAATCGCATCTGCATTCCGATCACGAACACCCGCACGATCGCGATCACCACACGATCATGACCACCCGCACCCGACCGGTGTCTCGGATGGATCTCACAGATCTTCCACCTGCACGGTCACGAACACGAGTCGCTCAATGCCGACGCCGCTTTTTACGTCCAACCAGGAGGGCATTCGACCGTCTGGCTGGCGCTGGCGGCATTGGGCATGACCTCGCTGCTTCGGGGTCGGGATCGTCGCGCTGAGTGGGAGCGTCGCGCTGCTGGCCGACACGGTGCACAACATCGGCGACACGCTCAACTCGATCCCGCTCCTGGTGGCCTTCTATCGCCCGGCGCGCTGCGACGCGGCGCTATACCTACGGCTTTGGGCGCGCCGAAGATGTCGCCGGGTGTTCATCGTCCTGTCGATCGCCGTCAGCGCCGCCGTGGTCTTCTGGGGAGTCGATCCAGAAGCTGCTCAACCCGCAGCCGATGCAGAACATCGCCTGGGTGGCCGCTGCCGCGGTGATCGGCTTTCTGGGCAACGAAGCCGTGGCGCTGCTGCAAATCCGCCGGGCGGCGCATCGGTTCGGAGGCGATGATTGCCGACGGGCTGCATGCCCGCATCGACGGTCTAACCTCGCTGGCCGTGCTGCTGGCAGCCGGAGGGACACTCATTGGCCTGCCCATCCTCGACCCGCTGATCGGCCTGCTGATCGGCGTGGCCATCCTGTTCATCACGCGCGACGCTGCGCGGCGCATCTGGTACCGGCTGATGGACGCCGTCGATCCGTCGATTATCGAGCAGATCGAGCGGCGTGCGAGCGAGGTTGCGGGCGTTCAGGGCGTCGACCGCGTGCGCGCGCGCTGGGTGGGGCACCAGCTCTTCGCGGAGATGACGATCCGGGTGGATGCGCGGCTTTCCGTAGCGGAAAGCCACCATCTCGCCGAACACGCCGAGGAAACGCTGCGCCGGTCGGTCCGCCACCTGGGCGAAGTGACGCTCCACGTTCATCCGGCCCGCCCACCATCTTCGTAGGGAAGGACATGCCTCTTCCGCCGCGCGAAAATACCCCTCCGGCGGGGGCGGATGCCGTGGGTTGGCGCACGCCGCCGAGCGCTAAAGCACTCGGCTAGCGAAGGGACAGGTCCACCGAAGGTACCGAAAACCGGTCTGTGGTCAGCGAGATCGCGGTTCAGAGCGTATCTGAAAATTCATGGCGCTCTCTCAGATCGGCGGCTCGCGCTTCATGACGGGCGGTTCACGAACCGCCCTATACGATCTCCGTGTTGGGGCGCATCGCGATGCGCCCGGTGAGGCGAATTACGCTTTTTCAGATATGCTCTAGTCCCCTTGGTGGGCTGGTCGGTTGGAGGCCGAGGTCCTTTAGTCCTCGGCGGCGTGGGCGGACCGATCGGGGCGGGCGAAACGACAGGGGGCGTGAACGGGCGGTTCGCGAACCGCCCCTACGAACGCCATGGGGGGGAGGGTGCGTAGGGACGCGCTACTGCGCGTCCGCCGCGTGGGAATCCTCTCCGCCGCCGGACGACCCCGGGTTATACCGCCGGGTTGACCGCGATGCCTTCTTCCACATACCAGCGGATGAAGCCGGCCTTGATGGCCGTGCGCTGCGAGCCGATGTCTTCCTCCGCATTGCGGTACTGCACGATCTCCCGCGGCTGCTGGAATGCCGCGCCAGCATGGCAACACGTCGGCGGCGATGCCTGGCCGCGCCAGTCCGGGTGGGTCAGCACGCCGATGTCGGCCACTGGCCAGCCCTCGAAGTAGTAGAGCAGCGAGGCCACGCTCACCAGCCGGTCGCCCGCGAAGCAGCCCGCCACCAGGGCGTCCTCCATCGAAATCTGCGACAGGGCACGCTCCCAGTCGCTGCACGCCGCGGACAGCGCCTCCAGCGCGGCGGCGTCGGCGGCGCTGTCCGGGGTCAGCAAGCGCACGCCGGGTCGGCGGCGGGGTGATGCGTTCCGGCAGTTGGGTAGAAGTAGTCACGCCAGGCGAAGGACGCGTCGAGCGCCGGCGAGGCGGCCTGGATCCGCGCGACGGCCTCGTCGACCGTGACGGCGTGATCGGACGAGCCGAGCAGGGGCAACGTCTCGATCTGCGGCTGCAAGGCGAGCGGAGCTGGATCAGCGTGTTCCACCTCCGCTGCGGTAGAGTGACGGGCGGTTCGGCGGCGGGAAATCCGCATTGCCCGCGATCAGGTGGGAGCGGGCGCGAGGATGGTCTCGACCGGCACTTTCATACGCCATGCCCAGAATTCGGCGGACGCGATCCTCCAGCGTGTTCATCGAGCATCCTTGTGCGTTCGCATGCCGTTCAATGGGCTGATTATAGTGAATGCGCTGCCGCTTCCGCATGATGCACAATGTCAGCAGTTGTGCATGGTTGCCTACTCGTAATGCTCCTTCAGCGCGCCGCGCCGCCATCATTCTGTTTTGACAACCCATATTTATTACGCTTCAAACGCCCAAATATTGCGATGCGTCT
>JADJPJ010000037.1 GCA_016713325.1 Candidatus Flexifilum affinis
AATCGAATAAGTGCGGATGATCGCGATGCGCATCGCATGACCTCAAACGCTATCGTGTCGAACCCAAAATTGTGAGTATTATACTTACTTTCGCGCAGTGTGCTTTAGAAGGCAGGCAGTCGCACAGGCACGAGTGACGTGCGAAACAGTGATTTGGGTGAATGAGGGTGGTTCTAGTGGACCTGGCGACGCGCCAGCGCGCCTGAGCGATCTCCCGAACGTGCAGGGGCGAAGGCTTCCGCCGCCTTGTGGAGACAGCGCCCTGAGGTAGGTTTCCTGCGCCAAGCGCGCCAACCCTTCGTAGTCGGCGCGGTGCTCAGAATGTGCAGCACCTTTTCTGGAAAATCGCTGAAATCCCAGGCATGAGGAACGTAGGTCACGCCGGGCGCATAAAGTTCGGGCGCATGTCGAGATGCCCCATATCCGCCTTGAGCATCACCCCGCCGGCCCGGATGGCCTCGAAGTCGCGGTAGCACATCTCGCCATCGCCAAACGGTGAGGGGATGATCACCGCCTTCGACATCTCCTGGTCGTAAATCTTCTTCGGCACCTTGCCGTCCATGTGGTAAACGTACGTCGGATGCCCCGTCCTCAGCAACTCCAGCTGCTCGCGCATTTCAATGCGCTGGAAGCGGAAAGTGTCGATGCTGCCGGTCGCGCGCGAAACACGGTACAGCACGTCGATGCCGCGCTGGTGGAGACTGGGCGAAACGACTTCACTGGAAAACCGGTGCCAGGGCATGCGGTACATCAGCTGGGTCGCCGGCCGTGAACGGCCCAGGACCGGCAAATCTGCCAGGCCGATGTTCCAGCCCAGCCAGAGTTTGTCCAGATATTGCGGAGGAACGGGTTTGCGTGTGTTTATTCGATTATCCTCAAGCTGGTACTTCGCCTGGTAGAAATCCCGGAAGATGATGCCGAACTCGCGCTTTCGCGCGTATACCAGGATCGCTCGCACAGAAGCTGCGTCTTGAGGTAAGGATCGACGTGTGGCAGCACCTAGTCGCGAATCATGCCGCTGCTGTCGGAATCATCGAACCAGACCACTGCCTGCCCCCGGCCGCGGTACATTTCTGCCAGTTCGATCTCTCCTGCCGATTCTGCCTGCCTGGCGCAGCAAAGTGCGAAGGTCGCTTTCCAGCATCAGCACAACCTCGTAGTCGGCGATGTGGGGATCATCGACACGATGAAAGAACTGCGTGTCGAGGTCGTGATCGGTCAGGTGTCGCCTGAACACCCGTAGGGGATGCGCGATCATGTGGGACTTGATGGAGAAGGCGTGGATGACCGCAACCCGCATCAACTTGCGTTATCCCTTTCGAGCGTACGGCGCGACCGCTTCGATCATCGTTGGAGAAACGGCCAACCAGTACGTCACGCGAAACGTCTCGTAGTGCGAATCATATTTGGGTACATGCATGACATGCTTGGGGTAGAACTTGTAGAGTTGGTATCGATGCTTACGGCACAGATCAAACATATCGCGCAGATAGCGCCGCGCATTCATCCACTGATCGCCATATTCAAAATGGATCAGGCCAATTTGGCCGCTGCTCAGCAGCGATTCGGCGCCGAGCATCACTTCCATTTCATACCCTTCGACATCAATTTTCAGATAATCGATGGACTCGACAGCGTTTCGCGCGCAATAGTCGTCAAGCGTATCAACCTTCACCTGCACCGTCAATCCGGGGTCAACAGCCTGATTCGTGCCCACCAGGGTGTTCGTCTGGGAATGATCCGTTAAGTGCAGCGTTGCCTCACCCTGTCTCGCTCCCACAGCACACTGGTTCAGGGCGACGGGCTTGCCCACGAGGTTGTTCTGCAATTTGACGAATGTTCTTGGTGTCGGCTCGAAGGCGTGAATGTGCAGGTTGGGGTTGATGTTCAGAACCTGAGTACTCCATTTGCCGATATTGGCCCCACGTCGAAGACCACCGCCCCCACATTGCTGGAGAAGTAGTAGCGCATGAAGTTCAGTTCGCCGTTCGCCTCCATCTCCCAACCGAAGCTGCCGTAGTAGTACAGCGTGTAGATTTCGGCAACGCGGCGGAGAAAGTCGGTGCGGGAAGTCTTGAGAAGACCTGGTCAGTGAATGATCGTCTCGTCATATCCTCTTGTTCTCAGATCGCAGATTACAGACTATGTGGAAAGGGCGGTTTCTAAAAGGTGGCTGTCCCTGACGTGCAGGATAGAGACACAAAGGGTCATACCCTCTGCATCATCGCTGTCATATTATTACACAGTGGCCAAAAGCACAGTAGACCGATTCCTGCTTCACCATTAAGATGAATTCAGCGTGATACACGTGAAAGTCTTGCTGTCCACTGAATTAAGGGAGGCTCTCCCTATGATGAACCGCCAGATGATTCTCCGGGTGACGACCCTCGTCACTCTGCTCTTGCTGGCCGTGAGCGTGGTCGCGATCGAGGTCACCACCACGGTTGCACAGGATGCCACGCCCGCCGTTCCGTTTGCCGATTCCCCCCCGCCCGACATCATCACTCAGCTCCCGGCCGATGCCCGAGCCGCGTCCTGCAATGCTTTTCAGCTGCCGAACTTCACCCCATACGTCGTCCGGCCGGGAGACACACTGCCCATGCTGCTGGCCAGCTCGACCGCACTGACCGTCACCCAGGCCGCGGCGCTCAACTGCCTGGATGATCCGTACGCCCTGCCAGTGGGCGCCGTCATCTTCCTGCCCGCGCGACAGGATGAAAGAGAGACGGCAGCCGAGCCAGGCGGGGATGCGGCAGCGATTGTGGCGTTCGCCGCCGAGGCCGAAACCGTGCGCAATACCGAGGGCGCCGCTTTCTCGTGGTCGGGCACAGGGGATGCCGCCTATTTTTTTCCTGCCCCGTCGATGAGCACACCGTGTGCTCACGTCCGTCAACGGCCGAGCCTCTTCCGGTCGAAGGCGGCGCCATGGTGGACAGTTTCACCTACGCCGGGGAGTATCGCTATGCCCTGGAGATCGTCGGAACCGGCGAACCGGTGATGGAGACGATCACCCTCTCCGTGCGCTGCGCCCAGTCGTGGCTCGGCGGACACGGCGCCCGCCCGCTCTGCCCGGAAGAGCCTCCGCGCGCGGTCTTTGCGGCCTGGCAGTCGTTCGAACATGGGATCATGCTGTGGTTCTCGGACACGGCGCAGATCTACGCCCTCTCGGACGACGGCACGTTCCGTATCTATGGCGACACCTACGTCGAGGGCATGCCCGAGTCGCCGCTGAGCCCGCCAGAGGGCCTGATCGCCCCGGTGCGCGGCTTCCGGCGGGTGTGGGATGCGCTGGGCGGCGAAGAGGGGTTAGGCTGGGCGACGGCGGCGGAGCAGGGCTTCGACAGCGCTCGCCAGCCGGCCGGCCGCCTCAGCTATACCACCTATGTGCTGGCAGCGGACGAGGCCGTCTACGCCATCACGGAACTGCCAGACGCAGAGATCGGCTTCTGGTCCATCGTGTCAGGGAGTTCCACAGCCGACAGCTAGTCACGTTGGGGATACTCGGCCTGGCTCGCTGGCGCCTTGACGACACGGGGAAGTCTGTTTTCCGGGTCACTTCGATCGGATCTCTACCATCTTGGATCTCTATCATCATTGACGCGGGTCTGAACCTGGCCCAGGAGTGCATCGGTGGCAAGGCATGTGGCTATCATCGAACTCAAGACTTTCCACGGATTTGTGATCTCTGCTCAGGTCGCGTTTCTCGCGGAAGCAGGCTATGACGTCCATGTAATCGTCACCGATCAACTCGTCGACATCGATCTGATTCGCAGTCTGGCCGACAAGGCTGAGATCACTGTGCTGAAGACGAGCCGCTGGCGTCGTGAGCTGCTCACGTTGTTCGGCATCCTCATCGGCCGACGGTACAAATTCATCGTACTCAATTCCGTAACGCGCGATCTCGTGATGCTTTCTATGCTTCAGCCAAACCCGATTCGCGCTGTTCTGCACCGGTTATGCACAGACTACTTGCCCTTCGCCGGCCAGCAACCGGCGACCGGGATCAAACCGGTGACGCACCGGCTGTTCCGCGCGTTTCTGAGCCGAAGCGAACGACTATACCTGCTTTCAGAGACCCTCTATGAAGCGCTGAAGGCGAGGCAAAGCCCGTGGGATAGTAAGATAACATTTTTCGCGACGTCGTATTATCCAACGGTGAAAACTGTCCATCCCTGCCGTGACAATCAGAGAGTGGTCTTCTCGATACTGGGTCAGATCGATCCACGTCGGCGCAATTACCAGTCGCTGATGGACGCCTTCGAAGCCATCCGCACCTCTCCGCTCTATGACCAGATCGAAATCCGCCTTCTGGGCGGCACACGGCTGCGGCAGGGCCGCGAGTTCATGGCGAAGGCGACGCAGTTCGAACTCGTCCCCCATGTCATTAAAAACCAGGATCAGCCGGTTATCGCCTTCCAGGATTTTGCCGACCAGCTTGCTTCATCCCACTTCGCGCTGCTGCTCATCGACCGGGAAGCTCATGCTGGACTACAACAAAGACCTGGTGCCGTCGTCGCTTATGCTGGCTCCGGGCTTCTGTGTGCCGATGGTGAGCTCAAGCGACCTCCAGGTCGATGACGACTTCGTCCCCTTCACCATCTTTTACGACGGCTCACAAGTGATCGATGGGCTGCGCAAAGGGGTGGAAATCGTGCAGTCCGGCGCCTACCAGGAGATGCGGCGCGGCTTCGAGGAGTGCATGCGCGAGTCCTTCAAAGAGCACCAGGCGCGCTACATCGGTTAGCCGGTAACCGGCATGGATCCGCAGACGCGAAGTGCTAAGGCTGGGGCGCCGTCCTGCGATAGAGAATGACGACATACCTCCACAGGCCGGTCACCAGCAGCAGGCCGACCAGGATGATGAAGAAGCCGACGATCTCGTTGGCGTGAAGCTGCTCGCCCAGGAAAATCGCCGCCCACAGGCTGCTGAAGAACGGGACCAGCAGGGTGACACTGGCCGCGCTGGTGGGGCCGGCGCTGGCGATCAGGTGGAAGTAGATCTGGAAGGCGACGGCCGTCGACAGCGTCGCCAGGGCGACCACGGCCAGGATGGTCAAGGGCTGCACGTCCATCTGCGGCGGGTTGAGCACGGCGAACGGCAGGACCACCCCACCGGCCACCAGAAGCTGGCCAGTGGCCGTCGAGACCGGGCTGATCCCCTTGAAGGCGATCTTGCTGTAGACGGCGGCGATCCCGTACGAGCAGGCCGAGACAAACATCAGGAGCACGCTGACGATCCAGACGGCATCGACCTGCTGCTGCTGCCAGCCAACGATCACGCCGACGCCCACGATGCCCAGCCCCAGGCCGATCAGCTTGGGCACCGTCAGCCGATCCTGAATCCACAGCGCGGCGATGACGGCGCTGAACAGCGGCGTCGTCGCGTTCAGAAGGGAGGCGAACGACGCCGTCAGGTGGAGCTGCGCGGTCGAGATCAGAACGTAAGGAATGGCATTGTTGAAGATGCCGATCATCACGTAACGCCGCCAGTGGGCGCGCCAGTTCGGGGTCTGTTTGATGGCGCTGGCATAGACGAACAGCAGCACGCCGCCAAGGAGCAGCCGGCTGGCGACGAGAGGAAACGGCCCCAGCACCGGCACCGCCACGCGGACAAACAAGAAGGCCGCGCCCCAGATGGCAGCCAACACAAAGAGCAAGGCGGCATCCCGAAGTTTCATGTAATCCCCTCGTCAGGTGTCGAATCAACCCGCACAGCATACCGCCAATACGCGCGACGGCGCTATCTGAGTCTTGCGCACGCATTCGACAAACCTTTACACGATGAAAGGTGGCCCTGGCCGCTCCTGCGCTCTCCTCGGGTATACTTGGCCAGCGTTCTCGCTTTCCCTGTTGAAACGAGCCATTCAAATGGCAGACATGCAAACAACCCCACTCATGCGATTTATGAACGGTATGGCCAGCCTGGCCGCCCACACCTGGGACATCGCCCCCAACCTCTTCCCGGAGACCCTCGAAGTCGACGAAAATCGCTCGGTTTGGGCGGCGGGGACGCCCGATTACCAGCCGCTTCCGCACCTTCAGGGCGTCGTCGAGGCCGATCTCGCCATCATCGGCGGCGGCTTCACCGGCACCTCGACCGCCTATCATTTCAGCCGGCGCTTCCCGGAAAAGCGGGTCGTGCTGCTGGAAGCGAAGTCCCTGGGTAACGGCGCCAGCGGCCGCAACGGCGGCATGATCCTCAATTGGGTCAACGGTGTGACCTATCGCAGCCCGGAGATGACCGCCCGCATCTACCAGACGACCAATGCCGGCATCGCCACCATTCGCGAGATCATTGACCGCCATAACCTGGCCGTCGATTCCCGCTTCGACGGGGCCCTTACCATCTACACCAAGAACGAACGCGCCGAGGCCGCCCATCGCGAAGTCGAGGCCCACAACGCCATCGGCATCCCAACGGTGTTCATCCCGGCCAGCGAACTGAGCGAGCAGCTCCGGCTGAATGGGGCCTGCGGCGCAGTGCTCGACCCCGGCACCGGCCAGATCAACGGGGCGCAATTGGTTCGCGGCCTGCGCCCGGTGCTGCTTGAGCAGGGCGTGGAGATCTACGAGAACAGCCCGGTCATCCGCATTCAGGAAGGATCGCAGATCACGCTGCGCACGCTACAGGGCGAGGTGCGCGCCAAAGCCATCCTGCTGGCGACCAACGGCTACACCAGCAAGCTCGGCTACTTCCGCGATGCCCTGTTCCCGCTGCACTCGCATGTCTTCGCAACCGCGCCGCTGAGACCGGAGCAGCTTCAGGCGCTCGGCTGGAACCGCTATGGCGCCTTCTCCGACGACCTCGACCGCATCTCGTACGCCAGCCTGACTCCGCAGGGCCACATCGTCTTTGGCGGCGGCAGCAACCAGTCCTACGCCTATCTGTTCAACAACCGCACCGCCTTCCCCGGCGCCCCGGATTCGGCGGCGGGCAGCTTCGCGCGCATCCGCAAGACGCTGGTCGGCTACATGCCCGGCACCACTCCTCTGCCCATCGCCTACCAATGGACAGGCACGCTGGGCATCACGCTCGATCGCAATACGCTCATGGGGGTGCGCGGCGAACACCGCAACGTCTACTATGCCATCGGCTACAACGGGCACGGTGTGACGCTGGCCAACATCGCCGGCCAGGTGATCACCGACATTTACAGCGGGGATGATGCGACGTGGCGCGGCCTGCCCTTCTACCAGCCGGCATACAAGCGCATCCCGCCGGAGCCGTTTCGCTGGATCGGCTACCAGATGTTCACCAAGCTCACAGGCAAGTCGCCGCGCGCATAGGATAGTTCTCGAACGAATCAATGGCGGACGCGCAGTCGGGCGTCCCCACAAAGACCCATCGGCGTAGAGACGCCCAACGGGGCGTCCGCATTATCACAGTGTCAAAGGAGCAATCGCGTGAGCCTGACCTTCGCCGCCGTCGGTGCCGCCCACCCGCACGTGCACAACATGATCGGGGTGCTGCTGGCGGAGGGCGCGCACGGCAAGTGGTTCTACGACGACGATCCTGCGGTGGTCGCCGGCCTGACCGCTCGCTACCCAAACCTCCAGGCCGCGCCAGGCCTCGACGCAGTCCTCGGCGATCCCGAAGTCCAACTGGTGGTCAACACGGTCCGTCACGATCAGCGCGGGACGGTCTCGATCCTGGCGATGGAGGCGGGCAAGGATGTGCTGGCCGCCAAACCGGGCTTCACGTCGCTGGAGCAGCTCGATCGGGCAGAGCGCATCACCGCCACGACGCCCCGGCGCTGCTGGGTCTACTTCAGCGAGCGTCTGGCCAGCCGCGCCACCGTCAAAGCACTCGAGTTGGTCCAGGCTGGCCGCATCGGGCGGGTGGTGCAGACCATGGGCTTCGGACCGCACCGGCTGTTCGGCGGCAACCAGCGCCCGGACTGGTGGTTCAGGACGGCGGAACACGGCGGCATCCTCAACGACCTGGCCAGCCATCAGATCGACCAGTTTCTGGTCTTCACCGGCAGCGAGACCGCCGAGGTGGTCAGCGCGCAGGTGGGCACGGCCCGCTTCAAGGAATATCCCGGCTTCGAGGATTTCGGCGACCTGCTGCTGCGCAGCGACCGGGCCACCGGCTACATCCGCGTCGACTGGCTGACGCCGGACGGACTGCCCACCTGGGGCGACGTGCGCCTGATGGTGCTGGGCACGGAAGGCACGATCGAACTGCGCAAGAACATCGATCTGGACGGCCGGCCTGGGACCGATCACCTGCTGGTGGTGGATCAGCGCGGCATCGAGCGCATCGCCTGCGACGACGTCGCCCTGCCCTTCGCACGGCAGCTCATCGCCGACGTGCTGAACCGCACCGAGACGGCCATCTCTCAGCGGCACACCTTCGAGGTCAGCCGCCTCGCGATCCAGGCGCAGGCGGCGGCGGTTCACCTGCCATTTGTCAGCCTCTGAATCTCGCCCTTGTCAGGGACCTTATGCGCCCCTAAAATTCCACTATACCGATCCACAGACAGCAGGCGTCCCGCGAAAGGACTTAATCTCCTGCCGAGGTGAGGGGAAACGGGCATCGACTTTCGATGACGACCCTCGTGCGTCTGCTGCGGGGGTCGTTTTGTTTATGTAAAGGAGTGTGGCGCTTGGCAATCACCAGAGAACGTAAAGAAGACCTGGTTGCCATTTACCGCGATATCCTGACGAACACCGATGGGTTTCTCGTCACGGAGTACCGCGGTCTGACGGTCGCCAAACTCGACGATCTGCGCAACAAGCTGCGCGAAGCATCCGGCACGTACAGCATCACCAAGAACACGCTGTTCGCCATCGCCCTCAAGGAGGGCGGCTGGCCGGTGCCGGAAGATCTGCTTCTCGGTCCTACGGCGGTCGCCTTCGGCAACGGCAATCTGCCCGCCGTCGCCAAGGTCGTTCAGTCCTTCGCCAAGGACAACAGCGAACTGTTCATCGTCAAGGGCGGCGTCATGGGCACCGCGATCTTCGGGGCGAAAGACCTCGAAGCGGTCGCCAGCCTGCCGACCATGGATGAACTGCGCGCACAGCTCGCCGGACTCATCGTCCAGCCGGCTGCGCAAATCGCCGGGCTGCTCAGCGCAGCGACCAGCCAGGTCGTCAACGTCATTCAGGCTTACCTGGATGACCGTCAGAAGGGCGAGGACGCCGCCTGATCCTTCAGGCTGCCTTCTCGCGTTCGAGCAACATTCATTCATTTCAGCGATGTGACATTTTCCGGACCATCCCTGCCAGGGACGCCGGGCACCTACTCATGAGAGGGACACAAATCATGGCAGATCTGAACAAGCTGGTTGACGATCTCAGCGCACTGACTATCCTGGAAGCGGCTGAGCTGAAGACGATGCTGGAAGAGAAGTGGGGCGTCACCGCGGCCAGCGGCGGCGGCATGATGATGATGGCGGCTGCGCCCGGCGCGGTGGCGGCCCCGGTTGAAGAAGAGGCTCCGACCGAATTCAACGTCATCATCGACGACGTCGGCCCCAAGAAGATCAACGTCATCAAGGCCGTCCGTCAGCTCACGAATCTGGGTCTGAAGGAAGCCAAGGACATGGTCGAGACCGACAAGCCGACCGTCCTGGAAGCCGTCAGCAAGGAAAAGGCCGACGAGGCCAAGCAGGTTATCGAGGCCGAAGGCGCGAAGGTTGTCATCAAGCCGGCGTAAGTCGGACTTCGCTTGCGCAATTCAAAAACCGGATGCAGGGGCGTCACGCCGCGGCATCCGGTTTTTGATTCGCCCACCCCACGTCTTTTTTGCCGTCATGAACACGCCGTTGTCGGGCAACGCGTTACGTGTCGGTGCAAACCTGGTATCGAGGTGTAGGGACGAGGCCTGCCGAACCGGACAGTCGCCCCCTCACGCCACTTGATTGCAGGGCGCAGTCGTGGGTGAGGGGTTCGCGATGAAGATTCGCCTAATCGAAGAAATCCTTATCCTCGTCCTTCAGGTACGGGAACGCCTTCTCCGGCACCAGGTTGACGCCCATGCCCGGCCGGTCCCACACCTCGATCATACTGTTCTGCACGATCGGATTGGGCAGCCAATCGACGATGTCGTACCACCACGACGGGTCGCCGATCGGGTACTCGAAGGCGATGTAGTTCTCCGGCAGCGTCGCCGAAACCTGGACCAGCGCCGCCAGTCCCAGCACACCGTCGCCCGTGCCGTGCGGGGCCATCAGAATGCCGTGCAGGTCGGCATATTCGGCCACCCACTTCAGTTCGGCGATGCCGCCGATGTCGCACGGGTCCGGCCCGACGATGTTGACCGCGTGGCCCTCGATCAGCTCGCGGAAGTTGTGGCGCAGGTAGATCTGCTCGCCGGTGTGAATCGGCGTGGAGGTGCTGCGGGTGATGTCGCGCAGCACGTCGGCCAGCACATAGGGGGTGTAATCGCCGGTCACCAGGTCTTCCAGCCAGGCGATGTTCAGGTGCTCGACCGCCTTGGCCAGCCGGATGGCATCGGGGACCGTCCAGCCGGGACCGCAGTCCAGCGCCAGACCCACCTCATCGCCCAGCACGTCTTTCATCGCCTCGACGCAGGCGATCACATGCTTGAAGCCCTTCTCGGTCAGCAGGCCGCGGTTGGGATGCCGGAAACCCTCGTGCACGTCGCCGTAGAAGAAATCCGGCACGCGCGAAGGCATGTTGCTGTGGAAGCCGATGCCCTGCTTGATGAGCGAGAAGCCCTCCGGCGACGCCTTCATCTTGCGCATGATCTCGGCGAACCCATCCGGCGTGTAGTCGGGCAGCTTGAAGCGCACGGCGCCGTTGTAGACGCGCACTTTGTCGCGCACCTTGCCGCCCAGAAGCTTGTAAACCGGCAGCCCGGCGGCCTTGCCGGCGATATCCCACAGCGCCATCTCGATAGCGCTGACCGCGCTGCCCCACGGCTTGAAGCTGCCCATGCGGCGGATGCGGTTCATCACGCGTTCGACGTTGGTCGGGTCCTGCCCGACAATCATGTCCTTGTAGAAGAGGATGTGGGGCTTGAGATACGGCTTGTAGGATTCGACCTCGCCGTAGCCGTCGACGCCCTCGTCGGTTTTGACGCGCACGATCGGGTTTTCGCCAATGACCGCGCACTTCAGGTCAATGATCTTCACGATGAGTCCTTCCTTGAGGGTACAGTAATACCTCTATGACGAACCCTGTGGAGCGCTGAGCACGCCACTGAGGGCGTAGGGACGCGATTCTTCACGCCAATGGCACCGGTAGACGAACGCCACTGAACCGATGGGGCCCGCGCGTAAACACCCGGCTACCAAAAGACAGGTCCACTAAAGGGACCAAAAACACGGCGTCGGGGAAGCCCCTTCAGTGGGCTTGTGGCGGACGCCGCGCCCACAGCCTGGCGACCCACCCTTATCTTGGTGCCTATGGGACGCGATTCTTCACGTCCCCAGTCGGACAGCAAGAATGCTGTCCCTACGCACACGAGGGAGGGCGACCCGGCGGGTCGCCCCTACGTTTAGTTCCTGGTCGCTAAGCGGTCAGCGAGGCCGTGCTTTCGGCATCGAAGATGTGTATCTGCTCTTCGTCGAGCCGCAGCGCGATCGGATCGCCGGGCCGGGCGCGGTAGCTGGTGTCCGTGGTGCTGGAAATCACCAACTGCTCGCCCAGCTTGACATGCACGAAGGTAACATCGCCCGTCGGCTCAATCGTGTAGATCTCACCGGGGATGGTGCTGCCGCCCGCGTGACCGTTCAGAGCCAGCGGCATGGCCGTATGCCGGATGCCCAGCACCACGCTCGGCTTCGGCGCTCGCGCCAGGATCGACTGCACCCGCGGGGATGACGGGACATATCGGGTCCCTCGGCCGAGCAGCGCATACTGGTCGCCCTCGCGGGTGACGGCCATCGACAGCAGATTCATCGGCGGGCTGCCAATGAAGCTGGCGACGAAGGTGTTGGCCGGATGATGGAAGATTTCATTCGGCGTCGCATACTGCTGAAGCTTGCCCATATTCATGACGGCGATCTTGTCGCTCATGGTCATCGCTTCGAGCTGATCGTGGGTGACGTAAACCACCGTCGCCCCCAGTTCAACCTGAAGGTGCTTCAGTTCCGAGCGCATGTGCACGCGCAGTTTGGCATCCAGGTTGGACAGCGGCTCGTCCATCAGGAAGACGGCTGGGTCGCGCACCATCGCCCGCCCTAGCGCGACGCGCTGCTGCTGCCCGCCGGAAAGCTGGCGCGGCTTGCGCTCCAGAAGCGCTGTGATGTTCAGAATCTCGGCGGCGCGGCGCACTTTTTCGTCACGCTTCGTCTTCTCCATGCCGCGCATGCGCAGCGGGAATTCCATATTCTGATACACCGACTTGTGCGGGTAGAGCGCGTAGTTCTGGAACACCATCGCGATATCGCGATCCTTCGGATCGAGATCGTTGACGACATTACTGCCGATACGGATCGTACCGGCGGTGATTTCGACCAGCCCGGCGATCATGTTGAGCGTGGTGGTCTTGCCGCAGCCGGACGGACCGAGCAGAGTCACGAACTCGTTGTCGGCGATGGTCAGCGAGACATGATCGACCGCCAGGGTGCTGCCATAGACCTTGACGATATTCTCAAGAACAACTTCTGCCATAAGCGAATTTCCTCACTGAGGTAAGCCGCGGACCTGCCCCGCGAGACGCGCTAGTACAACCACGACCTTGCTGATGGGTTGTAGGCACACCCTTCTGGGGCCGCCGTTAGCGACGGACGCCCGCCCTTGTGGTCTCCTGGCGCGCGCGCCCGGGCCCTGGGTCAGCGCAGCGATGAAGTAGCGCTGCAAAATCATGAAGATGATGACCACCGGGATGCTGATGATCACCGCCGTCGCCATGAGGCCTGTCCAATCCGACTGGTTCTCGCTGAAGAAGAACGTCATGCCGACGGGCAGCGTCCGCATCTGCGTGGAGAAGGCCAGGTTGAGCGCGTACGGAAACTCGTTCCACGCCTGGATGAACGAGTAGATGGCCGTCGCCGCCAGGCCTGGGGTGGTCAGCGGCAGGATGACGCGGAAGAACGCCCCGAAGCGGGTACAGCCATCGATTCGCGCTGCCCGCTCCAATTCCGGCGGGATGGCGTCGAAGAAGCCCTTCAGCAGCCAGATCGACAGCGGCAGGGTGAACGTCAGATAGGCGATGATCAGGCCTGGATAGGTGTTGGTCAGGCGCAGCGTCGTCATCAGCGTGAACAACGGGATCAGGAACACGATCAACGGAAACATGTTGCGCGCCAGCACGGCGAAATAGGCGGGCGACTTACCGGGAAACCGGAAGCGGCTGAAGGCGTAGGCCGCCGGCGCGGCGACCACCACCGACAGGAACGCGCTGGAGACCGAGACGATCGTGCTGTTCAGAAAGTAAGTGCCGAAATAGCGACCGGAGGGCGTTAGCGGCTGGGTGACGCGCGTGAAATTCTCCAGCGTCGCGTTGCTCGGGATGATCGTCGTCGGCTCGCTAAAGAGCTCAGGGCGGGGTTTGATCGCCGTCGAGACCATCCAGACCATTGGAAGCGCGGCAAACAACGCCAGGATGGTCGTGCCAACGTAGATCACCGTCAGCCGCAGGATGGTGCGCCGGCGCTTGTAGTTCAGAAATCCCGTCTGGGGTGTAACGGTCGTCGCGCTCATCCCTCGAACTCCGCCGATCTATCGCTGCCCCGGGTCAGGGTGCGCACGTAGTAGTAGCTGAAGACGCTCAGGACCATGAAGAGCACCACCGAGATAGCCGACGAGAAGCCGTAACGCAGGTTGCGAATGCCGGTGGAGTAGATCCAGGTGATGATGATCTCCGACTGGTTGGCCGGCCCGCCGCCGGTCATGATCCAGGGAATGGTGAACGAGTTGAAGTTGCCGATCACCGTCAGCACCGTCGTCACCAGAATGACGGGCATCAACTGGGGGATGGTGATCTCGACGAACTGCTGGAAGACGTTGGCGCCATCGACGCGCGCCGCCTTGTAGAGATCCTGGGGAATCGCCTGCAGGCCCGCCAGGATCATGATCATCACGAAGGGGAATGTCTTCCAGGTGTTGACCAGCACCAGCGACCACATCACCATGTTGCCATCTTGCAGGAAAGGAATCGGCCCGTCGATCAGCCCGATCTGCTGCGCGAACATGCTGATGAAACCCAGGTCCGGGTGCATCAGCCAGCGCCAAAGATAGGCGGCCGTCACGTGGCCAATGACGTAGGGGATAATCAGCAACGCCTTGAACACCCCCATGAACGGCACGCGGTTGTTCACGAGCAGCGCCGCCGCCATGCCGAGGATGAACGACGTGATGGTGCTGCCAATCGTCCAGCTCACCGTGTTGCGCATCACCAGCCAGAACAACTGGTGGTTGAACAGTTCGACGTAGTTCTCCAGCCCGATGAAGATGTAATCCGGGCTGCGCGTCGGGGTGTTAAAAAGACTCAGAACAATGGTGTAGATGAGCGGGTACAACAGCACGAGCGCCATGATGAACAGCGCAGGACCGACGTAGAAATAGGCATGCCGGTTCTTGACGATCTGCTGTACAAGACTGCGGGTCTTTGGCGCCGGAAGCGGGGGTGCCAGTTCGGCGCTGATATTTGCCATAAGACTCTATTCAACTCCTGCCCACATGGCCGGCAATAGTATCGATGAGAAGAGACCGGTCAGGCAGAGTCACGCTCGCCTGGCCGGTCCATTCTCTGATCCGCAGGCGAGTTATGCCCGGGCAAGCACTTCGTTGATGGCGCGCTCGGCTTCGGCCAGCGCATCCGGAATGCTCATGGTGTCGGTCAGGACGTTCTGGATAAGCGACGGGACGATGAGATTCATGATCTCGGTCGATTCCGGGATCACCGGGAACGGAATGCCGTATTCGAGCATGCTGGTGGCGACGTCGAGGAACGGAATCTGCTCCATACGGGTCTGGAACCACTCGTTCTCGAAGCCTTCACGGTTGCCGGGGTTGCTGAACCACGCCAGGCGGTTGGCCCATTCGGGGTTGCAGCGGAGCTGCGCGAAGGCCAGGATGGCTGGGAGCGATTCTTCGTTGGCCCGGTTGAAGACGTGGATGTTCGAGCCGCCGAACACCGCCGCGCGGCGAGTCGGGCCTTCGGGGAACTGCGCGAAACCCACCTGCGGGGCGAGATCGGGGTTCTGTTCCGTGATGAGACGCAGGGCCGTCGGATGATCGATCATCATGGCCACGCGGCCGGCAATGAACAGATCGCGATTCTCAGTCTGCGAGTTGTCCAGCGCGGAGCTGGGCGCCGACTTGTCGCGGACATAAATGTCGTGCAGTACCTGAAGGGCGGCCGCCGCCTCGGGAGAGTTGATCCGGGCTTCGGTGTACTGCGGGACGTCTTCGGTCTCGTCCAGGACGCTGGCGCCATAGGCCCACAGGAGCGGCATGTTGCGGAACGGCGTGTTGCCGTGGTTCTGGCGCGCCACGATGCCGTAGCCGGAGGATTCGGTGTTGCTGGCGATCTGGTTGGAGAACGCGACCACCTCATCCCAGGTCTTCGGCGGCACTTCGGGGTCCAGTCCGGCCGCTTCAAAGGTGCTCTTGTTCCAGATGAAGGTCATTGTCTCATTGTTGGTGGGGACGCCGTAGTACTGGCCATCCCACAGGTTGGAGTTGAGCGCACGGGGCCAGAACTGCTCATTGGTATAGCCGAGGTCCGCCGGGGCGAGGGGGCGCAGGAAGCCGCCGGCCGAGAATTCGACACCCCACAGGATCGGCAGCACCGCGACATCGGGGCCGCCGCCACCGCGCACGGCAGTGCGCAGCACGTCGAGCATCTCACCGTAGCCCATGACTTCGTAGGAAATTGACACGTTGGGCATCAGTTCAGCGACAGCGGCGTCAAAAGCATCCTGCTGTTCCTGCTCCAACTGCGTATCCGGCGGGACGCGCCACCAGTTGAAGGAACCGCTCAGCTCCTGCCTGGCGAGCGTGAATGCGGGAATGCCGGATGCGAAAGTAGCCAGACCGGCTGCACCCATCATTTTGAGAAACTGACGACGATTGAGACTGCTCATTACGTTTTTTCTCCAAACTAATTTGATGCGGATAATTGTTGCTGGTCCGCGCAGTAATGTGAGCTATTTTGTTGGATCGACGAGCGCCAGGGTCTCCCACCATCCCCCTGATGCTTACTGGCGAAACCAGCGCTGTCCAAAACGCACCGTCGGAGACGGTGACTTATGAACGGGATTATAACAGTGGTTCTTTTGAAGGCGCAATAAAACGTCACACAGGGGTTTTGAGTACCATCGCGCGGAAAGAAACACCCCCTCACCCGGACTCAGACGTCCCGGCGAGGGGGTGTTGGTTATTCAATGCGTCTCAAAGGCCGGCTTACTGACCGGGCGTTTCCTCGGCAATGATGGCGTCGACCAGTTCTTCCACCATGTATTTCGGCTCGGTGAAGGCGCGATGCACCGGACACTTCCCGGCGATCTCCAGAAGGCGCGCCCGCTGCTCGTCGGTCAGGTCGCCGATGAAGCGCAGCCGCTGGGTGAAACTGCGCACGAAATCGCCGTCACCCGTGTACTGCGGAAAATCCGCCTTCTTGTGCCGATCGGAGTCCAGATCGACCTCGATACTCTGCACATCCCAGCCCTTGCGCTGAGCATACAGCTTGGCGGTAATGGCCGAGCAAGCGCCCAGAGCGGCCAGCATCAGTTCGGTGGGCATAGGGCCCAGGTTGGCGCCGCCGTCAGTGAGAGGTTCGTCGGCCGTGAGGGTGAAGTCGCGGATCTGGATTGTGGTCGTGAGTCCCTCACCCAGGGTCACTTTTGCATTGATAGCCATAAAATCCTGTCTCTCCGATTGTGTCGATGTGGGGCGGATTCGGTCCTGCCGACGGGGGTCGGGGCACAGGTCCAGGTAGGGTCAAAGCGCAGCCAAAGATCCAAACAAGGAATATGCTGCAAGGGATCCGCCGCTTGTTATCACGCATTTTGACGAGGTGTAAGACAGTGTCCTTACGCCGAGCACAAAGGCTTGAGGCGAGGATGCGATTCCCTGTGATTGTGGCCAGGCACACCGAAGGGGGGTTCGTGAGATTCTGTTGAAAAAGGGGTAGTGCTCCCTGAAACTACGCCGATGTCGCCGATGCGCCGCCGGAGAATAGAATTCTCCGGCTACCCTCCAAAGACGCGAGAAACCGACTGAAGTCGGTTGCCCCAGGAAGCGCTCATCCCTTGAATTCCGCTGGAGGAACCCTCTTCAGAGGGTTTCCCGTGCAGTTCGTGGTAGCCCGACGTTTCTAACGTCGGGCGGAACCGCCATGCGCTGCCTATTGGCTCTCTCTGTCTGTCGCTTGTCCTACCTCTTTTCCCGTGTCTTCACTTTTTCAACAGAATCCCGTGAACCGCCCACCATCCGCAACCTCGGGCGCATCGCGATGCGCCCCTACGTATCCATCATGATGAGCTTGTCTGGCGGGCAGGGGGTAACCCGATGGGCCACCCAAAATCGATTTGTCGCGAAGGTCTAGGAACTGCGCAGCCGGCGCAGCGCCTGATACTGCGGTTTGCCCTGAATTTCTTTCCAACGTTCGGCACCACCGTCGGTGTGCCATTCGACCACGAACATGCCGTCGGTGTCCTGGTAGGACAGCGCCGGCTTGAGCATGAGGATCTGGCGCATCACGCCGATGAATTCTTTGCTCTCCTGCCCGGTGCGCAGGACGAAATAACGGCCCGGCACCCATTCGAAGCTGACGGGCATTTCGCCCTGCCAGCGCCCTTCCATGCGGAACGGGCTGGTGTGCTGGGTGCAAACCATATGAATATTGGCGAGGCGGTTTTTCCACAGCGTGTGATTGATGCGCTCCTCGATGAAGTAGGGGCGCTCCTCAGGGGTGCTGTAGAACCAGGTGCGGGAATCGGTCGCCATGAATGTTCTCCGGGTCACGCGATCAACGGTACACAATGGCTACAAGTGTACCATGTCCGCCCTGTGACTGCGCCACCAGATTCCCGGCAGACGGCGCAGCTTGCCCCACGAACTGACGTGAGCGCGCCGGCTGAAAACGTCGTAGTCGTTGGCCTCGATGTCGTCGAGAATGGCCCGGTAGAGATCGGCGGCGGCGGCGATGGCCAGCCGTCCGGCCGGGTGCAGCATGGCGATGCCCGGCATGGCTTCTTCGTAGAGCTTGCGCGTCCGGTCGATCTGCTCGCGCATGAAGGCGCGCCAGCGATCGTCGACGCGACCGGCGGCAATGTCGGCTTCGCTTAAGCCGTGCGCGGCCAGTTCGTCGAGCGGCAGGTACAGACGACCGCCGCGCCAATCCTCGGCCACATCGCGGAGAATATTGGTGATCTGCAGCGCGACGCCCAGACGCACCGCGTAGGGCAGCGCCCGCGACCCATCCTCTTTGTTGAAGCCGACAATGTGCATGGCCATCAGCCCGACGGTGGAAGCGACGCCATAGGCATACGCAGCCAATTCTTCAAAGGTGGCATAGCGCTTCTTGGTCAGGTCGCCGGCCACACCGTCGATCAACTGCTCGGCATAACCGACCGGCACGCCGAAGCGCGCCCGTGTCTCGGCCCAGGCCAGCGCCACCGGCTGATCGGGTCGGGGGTGCAGTTGAAGCGCCTGCATGCGCCAGGTTTCGAGCGCCGCGCGCACGTCGGACGGATCGGCGCCGGGAACAGCGCGGTCGACAATGTCGTCGGTCACCCGGCAGAAGGCATAGAGCGCGCGGACAGCCCGGCGCTTCTCTCGCGGGAGCAGTCCCGAGGCCATGGTAAACGTCTTACTGTGGTCGGCAGTGATGGCTTCGCAGGTGGCGAACGCAGCCCGCAGGGCTTCAGAGTCGGCGATCAGATGATGGCTGGGCGCGCTGTTCTGTAACGCGCGCTCAGCCCAGTCGATCAACAGCGCATCCCAGGTGGTCGGCTGTCCGATCTTGAGACTCATCGTCCAGGGACCTTGCCGGCAGCGAGTTCCGCCTGCCCCGGAGCCGCCAGCAGTTCGGACATCGACATCGCCTGGTGCCGCGGTGCGATGCTGCCGCCGATCAGGTTCTCGGCGATGATGGCCGAGGACAGCACACCGGGCAGACCGGCGCCGGGGTGCGTGCCCGCGCCGACGAAGTACAGGTTCTCGAAGTCCTCGCTGCGATTGTGCGGACGGAACCACGCCGACTGCAGCAGGATCGGCTGGACCGAGAAGGCCGCGCCGAGGTGGCTGTTGAGGGTGGTGTGGAAGTGCAGCGGGTCGATATGGTGCTCGGCAACGATGTTCGCCTGCAAGTCCGGTAGGTAGTTCTCCTCCAGGAAACCCATGATGCGGTCGCGGTACGGTTTGGCGAATTTGCGCCAGTCCGTGCCCGATCCGAGATGTGGCACGGGGGACAGCACGTAGAACGTCTCGTGCCCTGCCGGCGCCAGATTCTCGTCGGTGATCGTCGGCATGTGCAGGTAGAGCGAGAAGTCGTCCGTGACGACCTTATTGCGGAACATGTCGTTCAGCAGGCCGCGGTAACGCTCGCCGAGGATGATGTTGTGGTGCGCCAGGCCCGCTGTCCAGATAGCGCTTCTTGGTGCCGAAGTAGATGACAAACAGTGACATGCTGTACTTCATCGAGTCGATTTTGGCGTTGCTGTACTTGCGCCGGTACTGCTCCGGGATCATGTTGCGGTAGGTGAAGGCCACGTCGGCGTTGGAGACGACATGATCCGCTTTCACTACCGTGCCATCCTGCAGGCGAATGCCGGTCACACGGTCGCGGCGCCGCTCATCGACCAGGATCTCCTCGATCTCGGCGTTCAGGTGGATCCGCCCGCCGATCTCGGTGAACAGCTTGCCCATGGCCTCGACCAGCGCGCCGGTGCCGCCCCGCGCATAGTGAATGCCCCACTTGCGTTCCAGGTAGTGAATGAGCGCATACAGTGAGGGGGCGTCCATCGGATTGCCGCCAATCAGCAGCGGATGGAACGAGAAGCAGCGCCGCAGGAACTCGTCCTGAATGAACTGCGACGCGTACTGATAGACGCTGAGATACGATTGCAACCGGACAAGATCCGGCGCGACCTTGATCATGTCGCCAAAGTGCAGGAAAGGCTTGTCGATCAGCCCAAAGCCCGTGTTGAAGATGTCCTTGGTCGTGGCCATGAAGCGCTGGTAGCCCTCGACATCGGCGGGATTTTCCGGACCCCACTTGCGGATCTGATCCAGGATGAACGCTTCGTCACCGTTATAGTCGAAAGAGCGTCCCTCGTGGTTGAAGATTCGGTAGTACGGGTTCAGGGGGATGAACTCAACGTAGTCTTCGCGTTTCCGCCCTGCTGCGGCGAACAGATCATCGAAAAGGAACGGCGCGGTGATGACGGTAGGGCCGCCATCGAACGTGAAGCCGTCCATCTTGTACGTGTAGGCGCGGCCGCCAAGCTGATCGCGCTTTTCGTAGAGATCGACGTCGTGTCCACGCGCCGCCAAACGAATAGCAGCGGCAAGGCCTCCAAAGCCACTGCCGATGACGATGATATGCGCCATCGATTTGGAACTCCTGAGTGAAGAGCAAATGAAGCTGCGCCCTGATTATTCCTACGCAACTCTCCAGTGAAAGTTGCGGCTTCCTGTGGGGCACATGTTACGAAAGTAGCCCGACGTGATGAGTATCGGGTTAGCAGAGGTTGATTGTTGATTTAACACAATTCTGCCACATTTGCTTGAAAGTCTCCTGGACGAGTCTATACTCTATGGTAGTGATTTCCCTCGTCGGTTTTCAGGTTTTGGAGCGATGTCCATGTTACAGCACAGCGCCAACTGGCATTCAACCTATCCGATCTTTCAGCGCCACTGGCACAGCGGCTCGGAGCAGTACGCCGGCGGCGACGCCTTGCTGACGGCAGTCGATGACGACTGGGAAGCGGTCGAAACGTGCTACCTGGAAGAACACTGGCACGCGGGAACGCGCCTCGTGACGGTCTATCACTTCACGCTGCGCCGCGGCAACGAGGAAATCACGATGCCGGTGATCACCACCCCCTACGTCCGGCGCATCATTCGGGAGCAGGGCTTCAAAGTGGTGCCCATCGCCGAGCGCAAAGCGCAGACCAAAGCGCCGGCAGATCAGTAACATCGGCAATACCGGCTCAGTGACGCACATGACAACCACGTTGCAGACATGCAGAGAGACACCCTGTGAGGTGTCTCTCTTTGTTTTTCGGCGCGGCTCAGTCTGCTGTACATCCCCATCTGATGATACACTTTCAGTTCTCAGCACTTCTCATTCCTCGATCTCTCATTCCTTCTCCGAATTGGCACTTGTATAAGAACTTTGCTAAATATCTGCTTGACGCCTTGACGCCTACCCGAGTTTTTGATATATTTCCACATATCAATTAGCACTCTCAGCCCGAGAGTGCTAAACGTCTGGAAACAGCCGCCTTCGACTCGCATCCCCAAACGGGACTAACTCAGCGGGTGAAAGGCGCCATAGTATGATCAAACTCCAGGAGGCTTTTGCATTATGGCAATCAATATTCGTCCGCTCGGTGACCGCATCATCGTCGAACCCGTCGAACAGGAAGAAACCATCGCTGGTGGTATGCTGATCCTGCCCGAGACGGCCAAGGAAAAGCCGCAGCAGGGCATCGTTCTGGCTGCCGGCGCCGGCCGTCGTGATGAAGAGGGCGACCGCATCCCGATGGATGTCGAGGTCGGTCAGCGCGTGCTGTTCGCCAAGTATGCCGGCACCGAGATCAAGCTCGACGGCAAGAAACTGCTGATTATGAAGGAAAGCGACATCCTGGGCATCGTCGAGAGCTAATTGCTCCCGGTCGACACCGAGGATTTTCTTTTTTCGCCCAGTCACACCTGAAATCACACACGAATTCACGAAACTGAGGAGAATGTACGATGCCAGCCAAACAGCTCATTTTCCGCGAAGAGGCCCGCCGTGGTCTCCAGCGCGGTGTCGATAAGCTCGCCGAAGCCGTCGCCACGACCCTGGGCCCTAAGGGCCGCAACGTGGCGCTCGACAAGAAGTTCGGCGCGCCGACTGTCACGCACGATGGTGTGACCGTCGCCAAGGAAATTGAACTCGACGATCCGTTTGAGAACATGGGCGCGCAGCTTCTGAAGGAAGCCGCGACCAAGACCAACGACATCGCCGGTGACGGCACGACCACTGCGACCGTTCTGGCCCAGGCCATCGTCAACGAAGGCCTGAAGAACGTCGCTGCCGGCGCGAACCCGATGCTGCTCAAGCGCGGCATCCTGGCCGCCGCCGATGCGGTTGCCGCCCACATCAAGGCCCAGGCTATCGCCATCGGCACCAAGGACGAGATCGCCCAGGTCGCCAGTGTGTCCGCCCAGGACAGCGAAATCGGCAACCTGATCGCCGAGGTCATGGATAAGGTCGGCAAGGACGGCGTCGTCACGGTGGAAGAAAGCCGTGGTCTGGAATTCGAGACCGAGTACGTCGAAGGTATGCAGTTCGACCGTGGCTACATCAGCGCCTACTTCGTGACCAACACCGAGGCGATGGAAGCGGTCATCAACGAGCCGTACATTCTGATCTACGAAAAGAAGATCAGTGCCGCCGCGGACATCGTCCCCCTGCTGGAGAAGATGGTCCAGATCGGCAAGCGCGATGTGGTCATCATCGCCGAAGATGTCGACGGCGAAGCGCTGGCCACGCTGGTGCTCAACAAGCTGCGCGGCATGCTGAACGTGCTGGCGGTCAAGGCCCCTGGCTTCGGCGATCGCCGCAAGGCCATGCTGCGTGACATCGCCATCCTCACGGGCGGCACCGTCATCAGCGAAGAGACCGGGCGCAAGCTGGAAACCGTCACCCTGCAGGACCTGGGCCGCGCGGGCAAGGTCGTCAGCACCAAGGACGACACCACCGTCGTCGACGGCGCAGGCGATGAAAGCGCCATCCATGGCCGTATCGACGAAATCCGCAAGGAAATCGAACTCAGCACCAGCGATTACGATCGCGAGAAGCTGCAGGAACGTCTGGCCAAGCTGAGCGGCGGCGTCGCCGTCATCCGCGTTGGCGCGGCGACCGAGACCGAGCTGAAGGAAAAGAAGCACCGCGTCGAGGACGCCCTGAGCGCCACCCGTGCCGCGGTTGAAGAAGGTATCGTCCCCGGCGGCGGCGTGGCCCTGATCAACGCCATTGCAGCGCTGGACGACGTGAAGATGGACTACGAAGACGAGCAGACCGGTGTGGTCATCGTCCGTCGTGCTCTGGAGACCCCGATGCGCAGGATCGCCGCGAATGCCGGCGTCGATGGCGCGGTGGTCATCCAGGAAGTCCGCCGTCAGCAGAAGGAACAGAAGAACCACAAGATCGGTTTCAACGTCGTGACCGGCGAGTACATCGACATGATCGCGGCGGGCATCCCCGACCCGGCCAAGGTGACTCGTGGCGCGGTCGAGAACGCGGCCTCCATCGCCTCGATGATCCTGACCACCGAGGTCCTGATCACCGACGTGCCGGAGAAGAATTCGGCCCCGGCTGCCCCGCCGATGCCGGAGTACTAAATCGAAGTTGAAAGAAACGAGTGCTGAGGACTGAGTAAAAACCAGTCCTCGGCGGCTCGCAGAAAACAAAACAGGGCGGCTCCAGTTGATGGAGCCGCCCTGTTTTCATTGGCATATTGGGTGTTTGGGTTAGTCGATGTCGTCGCTGGGGCGGCGCTTCTTGCGCCGCGCGGGCGCAGAGGCGCGCGGAGTGGCCGGCTTCTTGCGTTCCGGCCGGGGCTTCTTCACCGGCGCGGCATGCGACTCGTAGTGGCCGGACTCGATTTGTGCGATGAGCGCATCAAATCCTGCGCTGATGATTTCCATTGGATTGCCCGTACTGCTGCTGCCCCCTGCCGACGCTTCTTCGGTCTCGGCGCGCTTGGCAATGCCAGGAAACGGTTGAATCGGAAAAGAACTGCTCATCGTCTGGATCCCTCTGGTGAATAGACGGACGTACTATTGATCGTATCACGAAGTTGGCGATCGTACTTGTCGTCTTCCCACCGATTTTAACCATTTTTGGACCCGTCGCGCAGTCCCCGTTGCTCAGCCCGGTCAGCCGGTCAGATTGAACCCGTACCGAAAGCGATTCTCCGGGTCGAAGCGAGCCTTCAAGGCGCGCAACCGCTGAAGGGCCGTGTCCGAAAATCCCAGACGGGTATCGGCGTAAGCTTCATGCCCTTCCAGAAAATTCATGTAGGCCCCGCTGGTGTGCGCCCGCAGATCACGCTTCATCGACGCTACCGCTTCGATCACCTGCGCCTTGTGCTCCGGCGTGAACGCCAGACCGACCACCTGCACCAGTAGAGTCTTGGCGCGGTGGCTGTAGGCGCCGGAGTCGCCGGTCGTCCGGGCGATGGCGCCGCCGGCGTGGCGCAGTTCCATCTTCAGGAAAGCGCCCACGGACCCATTCGGCGCACCATGGCGCAGCAGCAAATCGATCGTCTCCTCTTCCAGATCGCCCAGCCACAGCCCGCTGCTGATCCCCGGCGTGGGGTCCATGGGATCGTTGCTGATCGTCCCGACCTCGCTGAACGGCATGGGATGGAAGGCATCCACCAGCGGTTCCGCCCATTCCTTCCATTGGGAGATCTCCTCCTGCCCTTCGGCCGGGTCGCCCGTATAGCACCCGTTGACCATCACGAACGACCGACCGCGCAGGAAGTCGGGCATCTCGGGGATGGGCGGAAAGTGCATGATGGCGATCGAGGTCGTCCACTCGTCGGGCAGACCACGCGTCCAGTTGCGGAAGAAGGCGAACGCCTCACGCGCCCTGGCGATCGGGTAGTAGAGCGTGCCGCCGTAGACGGTGGTCACTGGGAACAGCCGGACGCACATCCGCGTGACGATCGCCAGCCCCTTGCCGCCGCCGCGCAGGCCCCAGAACAGATCGGGGTTCTCGTCGGCGCTGGCGTGCACGATCTCGCCCGTCCCAGTCACGACTTCGAACTCCAGGACGCTGTCACTGGCCATCCCGTACTTGCGCGCCAGCCAGCCCATCCCCCCGCCGAGCGTGTATGAGACCGCCCCCACCCCCGGAGACGATCCCAGCAGCGGCGTCAGCCCCAGCGGGTGCGTTTTGGCCAGCACATCGCCCCACACAGCGCCCGCCGACACCCAGGCGGTGCCTGTTTCCGCATCGACGGTCACCTCGTTCAACCCGGATGTCAGAATGAGCAGCGCGTCGTCCGCCGGCAGCAGGACGCCGTGCCCGGTCGCCTGCACTGCAACGCCCAGACCGCTGGCCGCAGCAAAACGCACCCCCGCCGCAACATCATCCGCCGTCGCCGCCATCAGGACAACCGCCGGACGCTGATCGACCGTCAGGTTCCAGGCCTGGCGCGCCGCACCATAGCCGGCATCCTCAGGTCCAAGAACCTGCCCCGTCACCTGGTGCTGAAGATCGGCGGTGTTGACCGTCACCATACTCTGCCCCATCGCGTTATTTCTCCTCGCAAAAGCGATTTCATCTGCTTGCGATTCAAGCACAGGTCTGAGAAGGTGTCGTTCATCATCCTGCGGAGATGCGCTTACAACTTGTGGCCGGCGCGCCACTTCTGCCAGAATCCAGAATAGAGGTAAGACTTTTGGCGGATGCGTCTGGCGATGACTGCGCCATGATCGGGGCAGCAGTCGTCAACCATAGCAGGACACGGAGCGAGGAACGACGACCATGATTCGATTGATCATCGTGGACGATCACATTGTCGTCCGGCAGGGGCTGAAGATGTTCCTGCGCAGCGAAACCGATATGGAGATCGTCGGCGAAGCGGCCAATGGGCTGCAAGCGTTGGAGCTGGCCCGCGAGCTGAAGCCCGATGTCGTGCTGATGGATCTGCTGATGCCCACCATGAACGGCGTCGACGCGACAGCGGCCATCCGCCGCGAAGTGCCGGACACCGAGGTCATCGCCCTTACGAGCGTTCTGGAGGATCAGACCGTAATCGGCGCTATGCGCGCCGGGGCCATTGGCTACCTTCTGAAGGATACCGATGGGCCGGAGCTGATCCGGGCCATCCGCGCGGCGGCGCAGGGGCAGGTCCAGCTCGCGCCCCAGGCGGCGGCGCGTCTGCTGCGTGAGGTGCGCGCACCAGAGTCGCCGGAAAAGCTGACCGAGCGCGAGACAGAAGTGCTGCGTCTGCTGGCGGAGGGCTTGTCCAATAAGGAGATCGCCCAGCGGCTGACGATCGGCAGCAAGACGGTCAAGGCCCATGTGAGCAGCATTCTCGCCAAGCTGGGCGTGGTCAGCCGCACGCAGGCCGCCCTCTATGCTGCGCGCATCGGGCTGGTGGAGCTGACTTCCACCTGAAGCAGGTTCTCGAAACATGTCAACGGCGGACGCCAAGAATGGCGTCCCTACAAAGTTCGGAAGCCGTAGGGACGCGCCGTTTGACACGGCGCGTCCAATGTGTCGCCTCTCAGGCAGGCGACAGCGGCAGCATCACCACAATCCGCGTGCCACTTCCCGGTGCGCTGCCTATCTCCAGCTTGCCCCGGAGCTGCAGGACGCGTTCGCGGATCGACGCCAGCCCCAGGTGGCCGGGGAAATCCTGATCCGGCCGGAAGCCGCGCCCGTCGTCGATCACCTCCAGCACCAACTGCCCCTGCTCCAGCCGCATGCGCACGATGATGCGCGTGGCATTGGCGTGCTTGACCACGTTGTGCATGGCTTCGCGCGCGATGCGGTACAGGTTCTGTTTCTGGAGCAGCGTCAGAGCCGGTTCCTCGCAGAACTCGCTCACCACACTAATGCCATGTCGCGCTTGCAGCGACGCGCCCTGCTTGGCGAGCGCGGTCGCCAGCCCTTCCGTCTCCAGCGTCTCCGGCCGCAGCTCAAAGATCAGCGCCCGCATCTCGGTCAGGGCAGCCTCGGCCAGGGCCAGCACATACTCGATCGACTCGCGCACCATCTGCGGATCGTGGTCGAGCGCGCGCCTGGCCGTCTGCGCCCCAAGGCCGATGCCGTACAAAGCCTGCGACACCGAGTCGTGAAGTTCGCGTGCCAGACGCGTGCGTTCTTCCAGCGCGGCCAGGTGCTGAATGCGCTCGTTCAGCCGGCGAGTCTCGTCCAGCGCTGAGACGGTCTCCATTTGCAGGCGAATGCGTTCGATGGCCGCCAGCGCCAGATCGCTGATGCCCAGCGCGATGCGGCGGTCGCGGTCGGAGAACTGGTGCGGCTGGGTGTAATTGAAGAACAAAAAGCCGAGGTTACGGCCGTTCTTCAGCAGCATCAGCCACAGCAGTGCGCGCGTGCCGATCTCGTCCCAGTTATCGCGCGAGAGCGGATCGACCCGGGGATCCAGCGTCACATCCTCGATGACGGTCATGCGCTCGCGGTAGATCTGGGCCTCGATCGGCCAGTCGGCGTTGGGCATGCGCTTGCCCAGCAGGAAGTGCAGCCGCTCCGGGACATTCGACCCGGCGGTCACCTCGGCATAGCTGGATTTCTCAAAGTCCAGGTGCTCCCAGAAGTTGAGGAACACGCCATCGCAGTCGGGCATCAGCCGGGCGACGGCGTCCGTCACTTCCTGAAAGGTGTTGGCGGCATTGATGCTGGCCGCCAGCGTGTACATGAACGTCGTTTCTTCGCTGGCCTGCGCCGATTCCTGCTGCGAGTGGATGCGGTTGGCGGCGGCCATGACCAGATCGCCGATGCCCGCTGCCAGACGGCGCTCATTGTCACTGAACGTACGCGGATTGGCGTAGTTGAACATCAGCAAGCCCCACAACCGCCGCCCGCTGAACAGGGGCACGGCCATCAGCGCCTGGGTCGGCAGCTCAGCGTAAATCTGACGCGTGACCGGGTCCGCGCGCGGGTCGTTGTGGATGTCTTCGAAACACCACAGGGGTTCGCCGCGCAGGGCATGCAGCACCGGCAGTACCGGAATACGGTAGCGGAGCTGCGGCTCGATGTGCGGGGGCACTGCCGCGGCAGCGACGATATCGATACTGCTGGCGCGGTCCATGTCGAGGTGCTCGAAGGCGTTGAGCAGTACCCCGTCGCAGTCGGGCATCAGGCGCGCGACGGCCTCGACAATATCCTGCAGGGTGCTGGCGGCGTTGATGCTCTGCGCCAGGCGGTACATCAGCAGCGCCTCGTCGAGCGCCGGCCGCAGCCCGGAGTGGTTGTTTGGCTCGCTGGGAATGGTGTCCGTCAACGTCTGCGACTCCTGGTGTGGGACATCCCCGCAGTTCGTAGGGACGGCATTCTTGCCGTCCGCCATGGGTTAACCCGCCGGTCAGCCGCCCTACTTCTCCCCGATCAGCCGCACGTAAATCGTGCCACCGGTCCCGCCCTTGCGCTTGCGCCGGCGCATCTCGAACCGCTCCGGGTGCGCCTGCACCAGCAGCAACAGCTGCTTGTGGCCGTAGGTGCGCGGGTCAAAGCCGGGGTCGAGCTGACGAAGACGGTCCCCCAGGGCGCTCAGACGCGCCCAGCCGTCGTCGCTGACCGCCAGTTCGAAGGCGGTGCGGAACAGCGAGTTCAGATCCGGCGGCATGTTCTCGGTATCGGGGTCGGGCGCGGACTCCGGCAGCGGTTCGAGGACGGCTTCCAGTTCCGGCTCAGGCACAGGCACAGATCCTCGGACCACCCCGGCGGCAGGTTCAGGCACGGTAACCAGCGGCGCGGGGTCAGGCACGGATTGTGGTCCCGGCGAAGGCTTTGCCGAGCTGGTACGCCGCCGGGCCGGCTTGGCCGCCGGGGTTTCGCGCACTGGCGTTTCGCGCACTGGCGTTTCGCGCGCCGGCGCGACGCGCGACTCGCGAGATTCCACCAGGTTCTCCGTGTAAACGAACATATCGCAGGCATTGACGAAGGCGCGCGGCGTCGTCCGCCTGCCGATGCCCATGACGAACAGGTTTTTCTCGCGAATGCGCATGGCCAGCTTGGTGTAGTCGCTGTCCGACGACACCAGACAGAAGCCATCCACACCGGCAGTGTAAAGAATGTCCATGGCGTCGATGATCAGCGCGCTGTCGGTGGCGTTCTTGCCGACGGTGTAGCTGAACTGCTGGATCGGCTGCACGGCGTAGGTGTGCAGGGTAGATTTCCAGCTCTTCATGCTGCTTTCTGTCCAGTCACCGTAAATGCGCCGGATGGTGATGACGCCATACTTGCTGGCTTCGGCAATCATTTTGTCCATGATAGAGGGTTGTGCGTTGTCGCCGTCGATCAGCATCGCCAGCCGGCGCTGACCGGGCAGAGGAAGGTCAGACATCATGCGCCTCCTGAGTACAATCTATCAACTATAGCTCAGGAGGCCGGAAAACGCCGGAGATGCGCCGCATTTGAACCGGGACGCATCTCCGTGCTTCCATTGGAAGGGCGTTTAAGCGGACCCTGTGTCGCCGCTCACCGCGTCGCTGGGTAGGGCGTTGTTGGGTGCAGCGTCGCTGGGTAGGGCGTCGCTGGGTGCAGCGTTGTTCTGCAGAGCGTCGGCCGGCCCCCAGGGAGCAAACGCCAGCGTCCCATAGTTGTTGAAGATCAGCTCGTCACGCTCTCGTTCGGCGAAGCGCCACATCCGGCGTACCAGATCATGCTTGACCTCGTCGTAGGCCGGATCCTTTGCGACGTTTTTCAACTCGTACGGGTCAGCCGTGAGATCGTACAGCTCATCGAAGTCGAAGCCGTTGTAAACGTACTTGTGCGTGTCGGTCGCGACAATCCGCTGCGAGTAATACAGCTCAACGCCGTTGAGCTGGGTGTAGAACGTGTTGTCCCACTCCACAGGCTCATCCCGCAGCAAGGGCGCGACGCTGCGACCGCTGAGCGAATAAGGCGCCTCGACTCCGGCCAGTTCCAGGAAGGTGGGCATGAAATCGGCCAGCGTCACAAAACGATTGTCCTCCCGCCCCGGATTGGCGATGCCTTTCGGCCAGCGGGCGATCATACCGATGTTGTAGGCTTCGCGGAAGGAGGGGACGCCTTTTAGATACAGACCGTGGGCACCGCAGTAATCGCCATGATCGCTCAGACGCAGCACCAGGGTATTGTCCGCCTGTCCGGTGGCTTCCAGCGCCGCCAGGACTTCGCCAAACATCATGTCCTCCATGGTACAGAACGCCCAGTAGTGGCGTATGGAGTCGCGGACCTCGTCGTCGCTGAGCTGGCTCCAGAACTGCTGTCGCATGCGTTGATACACGCCGGGCTTGTCGCTGAGATCGTCATGGTAGTTCGGGGGCAGCGGAATGTCGTCGAGGTTGTACATGTCGACATAGCGCTTCTCGACGACGAAGGGGTCATGGGGACCGACGGGTCCGATGAAGAGGAACCAGGGTTCTTCCTGTGCGGCCAGCCGTGGCAGCGCATCGATGCCGGACTTGACGACCCGATAATCGTCATGATCCTCGTAGCCATTGGGCGTTGGCGACTCATAGCTGTCGAAGACGACGAAATTGCCCCATCCGGGGCGGACCACCTGCCCCCAGCGGCGCGTCTCGTCGAACTGCCGGGTGCGATAGGCCTCGATCGGAAGGTAATGCTTGGTTCCGATGCCGGCGGTGATCTCTAACTGCTCCCATTCGCGATCGGATGGGTCTTCCATCGCGCTGACGTGCCACTTGCCCGCGAAGGCCGTGTTGTAGCCGGACTCGGCCAGCAGTTCGCTGAACATCTGCACGCCGTCGTACAGGCCATAGTGGATGGCGGATGGGTTCATGACGTTGTTGTAGATGCCATGCCGGCTGGGATACAGGCCCGTCATGAAGGTGGCGCGAGACGGACAGCAGTGCGGCGACGGGCAAAAGGCGTTGTCGAAGAGGACGCCCTCACGCGCGAATTGCGACGCATGGGGCGTGATACACGGGTGATCGGGGTGCAGCACCGCACCTTGTTCCTGGTCGGTCATAAAGACAAGTATGTTGGGACGCATGTTTGTTCCTTGATTTCGGGCCTTCATTTCAGGCCGGTATGAGCGATGCCCTGGATGAAGTAGCGCTGGTAAAGCAGAAAGACAATGAGAATCGGCAGCAGCGAAAGCAGGCCCATCGCCATGATCTGGCTCCACTCGCTGTAGTAGAAGCCCTTCATGTAATTGAGGCCCAACTGGACCGTGTAATTCTGCTGGCTCGACAACACGACCAGCGGCCAGATGAAGCCGTTCCAGCTCCACGAGAAGGACATGATCACCAGCACGGCAATCGCCGGCCTGGAAAGCGGCAGCACGATGCGCCGGAAGATCAGCAGTTCACCGGCCCCATCCAGGCGCGCCGCTTCCAGCAGTTCGTCGGGAAAAGCGACCATGAACTGCCGGACGAAGAAGATGCCGAATGCCTCGGCCGATGCCGGAATGATCACGCCCCAGGGCGAGTTGGCCAACCCCAGGCTGGAGACGACGATGAAACGGGGGACCAGGATGACCTGAATCGGCATGGTCAGGGTCGCGACCATCATGAAGAAGAGGACGTTACGCCCAAAGAATTGAAACTTGGCAAACGTGTAACCGCCGAGCAGGTTGATCGTGACCGTGATCAGGGTACGCATGGAGGCAATGAAGATGGTGTTGGCGTACCACTGCCCCCAGGGCAGTTTTCCCCAGCCATCCTGGAAGTTGATGAGCGTGAGCGAGCGAGGGATGAGGCTGACATCGCGCGCGATGGCTTCGCGGGTAGGCATGAACGCGGTCGCCGCCATCCAGTAGATCGGGAAGATCATCACCACCGCGCCCAGCACCAGACCGAGCAAGATGAACCCTTTGACGATGCGCTCCCGACGCTTCGCCCGGCGCCGCACGTCCTCAAGGGTCAGAAGCTCTGCGGATGCGGTTGCTGCCATCTCAGGCCTCCCCCTGGCGATTAACTCGCCACTGAACCAGCGTGAAGCCCATGATGATCACCATCAGCACCAGGCCGAGGGCGTTGGCATACCCGTAGCGCTTGAGTTCGAACGCCTGCTCGTAGATGTAGACCGGCAGCACCGTCGTCGAATAACCGGGGCCGCCGCCCGTCATGACGTAGACGAGATCGAACGATTCGAACGAGTAGATGACATTCAGGACGAGCAGCAGGAAGGTTGAAGGACGGAGGAGTGGAAAGATGACGAAGCGAAAGCGCTGCCATCCGGTCGCCCCATCGACCTTCGCCGCGTCGTGAAACTCCTGTGGAATCCCCTGCAAACCGGCGAGGTAGACCACCATGCAGAAGCCCAGTCGTATCCAGACGGTCGAGATGATCAGCGTCAGCATGGCGGTGTTGGGAGAGCTGAGCCAGTTCACCCGGCCCAGACCGAGGCTGCGCAGCGTGGCGTTGACGATCCCATAGCTGTCGTTAAATATCCACGTTCCCAGAGTGCCGACGACCACCGCTGAGACGACGACGGGAATGAAGTAGATCGTCCGCAGGAGACCACGCCCCGGCAGAACGACGTTCAGGCCAAAGGCAGCGAGGAGACCGAGCGCCATGCTGAACGGGATGACGCCCAGCGCATAGGCGAGCGTGTTTCTGAGAGCGATCCAGAAGATTTCGTCGCCAAAGATCTCGATGAAGTTCTGCAAGCCGATGAACTGCGGAATGTCGATCCCGCGCCACTCATGGAAACTCATCCACAGGGAGTAGACGATCGGGATGAAGATGAAGATGGTGAAGACGATCAGGTTTGGGGTCAGAAACAGATACGGAACGGCCTTACGCTGATGGTGGTCCCACCACTCACGGAGTCCACCCCGCCGCGCCTGGACACTGCCCCGCGCAACCTGCTGCTCGGTCGCCATGGTCGGTCCTCTAGTGAGCTTCTGGAAGGGAAAAGCCTGCCTGGCCCCTTCGGGAGTCCGAAGAGGCCAGAGGCAAATGCGCGGCTAACTATCCGCAAGCGCTTCGGTGAGACCCTCCGCAATCGCCTGCGCGGTGTCCTCGACGGACTGGCCGCTTGTCCAGGCAAGCTCCATCTGATCGGCGATGGTCCGGTTGATGGCCGGGAAATTCGGCAGCGCCATGATCCGCGCCATGTGCGGGTTGATCTCCGAGAGCAGCTCGCCGGCGAAGAAGTCCATCTCTTCCGGCAGATCCGACCATTCGACGCCGGCGTCGATCACCGACTGGCGCGTGGGCAGGAACAGGCTGATGGCGGCGAACTCGGCCATACTCTCGGGATTGGTCGCGAACTTGACGAAATCGGCGGCGATCTCCGGATTGGCGCTGTCCTTGGTCACGGCGAGACCCGTCCCGCCGAAGTCCGCGCCCTGGCCGCTGCCGCACGGCATGTAGGTGACGCCCCAGCTTCCCTCATCCATGTTGGCAGCGAGGAACGGCATAATGTAGTTGCCGTGAATCAGCATGCCGGCGAGACCGTTGACAAACAGATTCTCCGGGACTTCCTGGCCGCGCATGGTGTTGCCCGCGGCGACCAGACCCTCCGTGTACCAGCGCTGCGTCCAGGCGATGGTCTCCAGACCCGCAGGTTCGGTGATCATCGGCGCGCTCAGATCATCGCTGAGCAGTTGGCCGCCGTTTTCGTAGAGGAGGGCCATCCAGCGCTTGCCGTTGGTGGCCAGATGCGAGAAGCCGTATTCGGCATCGCTCGCGTCGCGGATCTGAGCCGCCACATCGACGAACTCGTCGTACGTCCAGCATTCGTCCATGCTCGCCGGAGGGGTGATCCCGGCGGCTTCAAAGTAGGCCTTGTTGTAGAACACGCCAAAGGTATCGGTGTTCAGCGGCAGGCCGTAAATTCCACCCTGGTAGGTCATGAGTTCCATCGCCGCCGGCAGGAAGTCTTCGGTGAAACCTTCTTCCAGGTAGGGCGAAAGCTCAATCAGACCGGACGACTGGGCGTAATGGACAATGTCGCCGCGGAAGCCGCCGCGCACGACATCCGGCGCCTCGCCGGCCGCCAGTCGAACATCCAGCAGTTCAACCGCGTTCGCGGCGGGCAGCAGCTCCAGATTGACGGTGACGCCCGGATTGGCAGCCTGATAACGCTCGACAATCGACCGGAAAGCGGCTTCCTCTGCGGCGCCGGCCCAGGCGGCAAACGTAATTTCGACATTCTGGGCAGCGACCAGCCCGACGGAGAGAGACCCTATGAGAGCGATGAGGACAACGAAAAAGACAAGGCTTTTCTGACGCATCATGAACCTCCAAAAAGAAATCTCGAATTGTTACGTTTTGTTACGTGTAGCGATACGTATGGATACTAGTTGGGATTCAGAATGTTGTCAACCACCCTCCGCCCGTCTGGAACCGCAGGAATCACGCACCACCAGTTGAGTGGGAAGCACCACGGAAACCGGGGTGGAGTCAGGGTACATTCGAAGATTCTGAAGGAGGCGCAGCGCGTAGCTTCCCATCTGCTCCTTTGGCACCTGCACGGTCGTCAGGGCCGGGCGGATCATGCTGGCATTGGGAATGTCGTCAACGCTGACCAGCGCGACATCCTCCGGGACGCTCAGACCTGCGTCGTGCAGCGCCGCGAGAACGCCGATCGCCGTCTCGTCGCTCGACGCAAACACGGCGGTGAAGTCCCGACCCGCCTGCGCCTGGGCGACAAGCGCACAGGCCGCGTCATAGCCCCCCTTGGGCGGAAGCGAGTGGATCAGCAGCATAAGGCGGGGATCGGGCTGAATGTTGTTGCGCAGCAGCGTCTGCCGGTAGCCTTCGATGCGCCCGTCGTTCGTGCCGACATAGGCGATCCGCGTATGGTCGAGGGCGACAAGGTGCTGAACCGCCTTGCATCCGGCGTCGTGAAGATCGAAGACGACGGCGGGCAGGTCAAAGACAGGCTCCCCCAGGCAGACGATATTGGGAATACGCTCGATGATGCGGCGACCCAGGAGTTCCCCTTCGGCAGTGAGCGTCATCTCTGACGGTCGGACGAGAATGAGTTCCGAAATCTCCTCCGGATGGACATGCTCGTTGAACAGCACCGGATCGCGCAGATCGTTGAAGAAGTGCATGAACCGTATCCGGCGGCCCTGAAGATACGACTCCTCGTAAATTCCGGCCAGGACAGCGGCCCAGAAGGGACGCTTGAACATGGCCGTATCGCCGCCGACGATGATGCCGATCTCGCGCTTTGCCTGCCGCGTGTCCGACTTCAACCCCTGCGCGAATTTATTGGGACGATAGCCCAGTTCGTCGATCGCCTGCAGGACACGAGCGCGGGTCTCGCCCGCAACGGTCCGAGGCCCATCGTTGATGACGTAGGAGACCACCGACGAGCTTACGCCGGCTCTCTGAGCGACATCCCGCTGGGTAACGGGGCGGTGAAGGGTGTGTTTCTCCATAGTTCGACCTGACAGTGGATCATTTGTTGCCCATTGGTTGCCGTGGATTCTAGCACAATGAGCCTGTACAGGCCTTGAAGGCGTGTCGTCGTCGCGATTACGACACGCCGTACAGCGCGCGGTAGATGGCGTGGTAGCCGTAGATCCGTTCGACGTAGATGCGCGTGCTGTCGATAGTGATGGCCGTCATGAACTGATCCGGGTCGTCGCCGGCCACGCCCAGCCACTCGATGGCCCGCCCCGGCCCGGCGTTGTAGCCGGCCAGCGCCGCGACGGCATTCTGGTCGAAGCGGTCGAGCTGCTCGTTGAGGTAGAACGCGCCAAATGCCACCCCGGCGTAGGGGCTGAACAGATCGCTGTGCTGGTAATCGGGGAAGCGAATCTGCTCGGCGATGTACTGCGCCGTGCCGGGCACCACCTGCGTCAGACCTTTTTCGCCGGCCGCCGCCGTGGCATAGGTATTGAACAGGCTTTCGTGGCGCATCAGGGACAGCAGCAGCAGCGGGTCGAAGTCGTAGCGCTCTGCCTCGCGCAGCACCAGATCGAGGTAGTAGGCGGGGTAGCGCATGCGGGCGATGAACGCCGGCGCCGCCAGCGTCCCTACGTTGGCCGCCCGGATGACATAGGACGACGCTAGCAGCGAGTAGTAGTAGGCGCCGATGCCGCGCAGATAGATCGCCAGTTGGTAGGACGCCAGCGCGTTCTCACGGTTGGCTTCGACGACGCTGTCGAACTCCGCACCGGCCTCGTCGATGGCGCCCACCGCCCAGAGTTCCGCACCGCGCACAGTCGCAGCGGTCAGTTCCGGGGAGAGCGGCCACAGCGCGCCCGCCTGCTCGATGGCGAAGGTCGCGCGCAGCCAGTTCTCCGCCTCGGCGATCTGCGCGGCGTCGTCAAAGCTGAACGTCCACTGAGCCGGCGGGGCAAAGGCGGCGCGGCCGTCGATGATGTCGCGGGCGCGAGCGGCGAAGAACGAATCCGGCGCAGCGCCGATCACCTGGCCAAAGGCCTGCCCTGCCGCGGTCGAGTCGCCGCGCTGGAGCGCCAGCCGCCCCAACCAGAAGTAGGCCGTCGCCTGATCTTCGCCGGTGGTCTTGGTCCCCAGCTCGGCGTAGTAGCGCTCCGCCGCCGAGACATTGCCCAGGCGGTAGGCGTTGGTCGCGGCCAGGAATAGTCCGTCGATGGCCTGCTGGGTGGCCGGGTGTTCATCGGCCAGCCGCTCGAACAGCACGTTGGCTTCATTCGGCTGGTCGTTGGTGCTGTACAGGTAGCCGGCGCGCCAAAGGGCCTCCGCCGCTTCCGGCAGGTAGCCATAGGCGTCGGCGATGCTGACATAGGCGCCAATCGCGCCGGGGATGTCGTCGGCCAGGAAGCGGGTCCGGCCCTGCTCCAGCAGCGCCGCGCCGAACAACGGATCGGTCTTGAAGCTCTCGACAATGGTCTGGAAGGCCGTCACCGCCGCCTCGGTATTGCCGAGCGCGCGATAGGCCTGTCCGAGCAGCAGATGGAAAGCCGCCGGAATTTCGCCCACGCTGCTGCGCGACGAGGCCCAGCGGTTGAGGGCATCGACGGCGGCAGGATAGTCGCCATAGGCAAACGCGACGCGGCCGCGCAGGTATTCGTCGACCGGCTGGGCGTTCTGCCTCAGGATCTGCATCGCCTCGTAGCCGTGCGGCGTTTCCGGCCATTCCTGAAGGAGGGTGGCCATGCGGGTGAGCGCCGCCTCGGTATTGCCCGCGTCGAGCAGCGCCCGCGCCGCGCGCATGGCGATGTCGGCGCGGTAGGCCGCGTTCTGCGACGCCGCCAGGATGGCGTCGTACTGCGCCACCGCCTCGTCAACCCGGCCGGCATTGAGCAGCACCAGCGCCGCCCGTTCGCGCAGCGCTAGCGCCGGCACCAGCGCCCGACTGGCCTCAGTGGCCTGCTGGTAGCTGGCCAGAGCCGCCTCCAGTTGACCCAGCGCCAACTGCGCATCGGCCGTGCGCTCCAGGGCATAGCTGTCGAGCATCCCCGGCCGCAGCGTCATGTAGGCTTTGAAATCGTCTATAGCCGCCTGCCACTCGCTGGTCCCCAGGAAGGCTTCGCCGCGCAGGAAACGCCCACGGACGGCGTACTCGCTATCCGGGAAATCCTCGACCAGCCGGGTCAGGTGCTGGACGGCCTCGACGAACATCCCTTCGAGCAGCATGGCCCTGCCAATGCCGTAATAGGCCGCAGCCTGGGCGTCGGGGGGAGCCTCCTGGCGCAATATGACCTGATAGGTCATGGCTGCGTCCTGGAAGGTGCCGTTGAGAAGCTGCCGGTCACCCAGGAGCAGAAGCTGCTCCGGCGGGACGGTCGGCGTGGGCGGAAGGGTGGGTTCAGGAGTCGTGGTGGGAAGCACCGGCACGGTGGGCAGCGCGGTTTCGGCCTGGGCGAGCACCAGATCGCCAGACGCGTCGCTGATGACGGTCGGCGTCTCCGGCGTGTTCAGATTGCAGCCCGCCATCAGGAGGGCCGAGCAGGTCAGGATCAGGAGCGTGTTTCGCATGAAAGCGGATTATGCGGGTTTGGCCGGGCGAGTCAATGCTGATCGACCGCGCCTGCCCGACGTTCGCCCTACGGAGAAAGACGGGATGAGAGATCGTGGGGGGGGCGGGGGGGGGGGGGGGGGGGGGGGGGGGGGGGGGGGGGGGGGTGCGGGGGGCGCGGCCCCCCCCCCCCCCCCCCCCCCCGCCGGGGGGGGGGGGGGGGGGGGGGGGGGGGGGGGGGGGGGCCCCCGCCCCCCCCCCCCCCCCACCCCCCCCCGGGGGGGAGACAGACGTGGCAGCGGAAAACCTGCACACATCCAACCCCGAGCGAGAGATGCCCGCCTTACGGGGAAAAGCAATCGTGCCGTTATGCTTTTCCTCATCTCTCATTTCTCGTTTCTCATCGCTTCTCTTTACAGCGCTTTATCCGCCGCGATGATGTACGCCGCCGTGGCCGGGTTGGTGGCCAGCGGGACGTTGTGCACGTTGCAGATGCGCAGCAGTGTGTTGATATCCGGGTCGTGCGGATGCGCACCCAGCGGATCGATGAAGAAGAAGACCGCCGCGACCTTGCCCTCTGCCACCTGAGCGGCGATCTGCGCGTCACCCCCGATCGGGCCAGAGAGCATGCGGGTCACCGTCAGGTCGCAGCGCTCCTGGATCAGTCCGCCGGTCGTGCCCGTGGCGATCAGATGGTATCGGGCCAGCACGTCGCGATGGGCGGAGACGAAGGCGATCATCGTCTCCTTCTTGTTGTCGTGGGCGATCAGGGCGACGGTCTTGGCGGCATGCTCGGTCATATCTAGTTCCTGGTGAGAAAGTTCTGGAAAAGCCCTTGCGGGCGCAGATTAAACAGATTCAGGCCCCAGCGCGGCGGCAGGTGTACCCGGTTCAGCCGATCATTCATCATGACCGCTTCACGGTAGTGGCCTTCGAGCTGGTTCATCACGGCATCCCACGAGTTGCGCTCGACCGACTGGCGGGCCAGTGCGGACATCTGAACCAGGAGGGCCGGATCGTCGCGCAGACGCACCGCGGCCTCGGCAAAAGCGGCCCGATCGGCCGGGCAGATGAAGCCGTTGACGCCATCCTGCACCAGATCGACGATGCCGCCCTGGTCGATGATCACCGCCGGCAGGCCGGACGCCTGCGCTTCCTGTACCACCTGCCCGAACGTCTCTTTGGCACCGGTGAACATGAACACGTCGGCGGCGGCATAGGCATTGGCCAGATCCTCGCCGAAGAGGTAGCCGGTGAAATGGGTCCCTGTGCCGGCGAACTGCTTTTCCAGGTCCTCGCGCAGGGCGCCATCGCCGATGATCGTCAGGGCCACGCCGGGCGTGCGCGCCACGTCCAGCAGCAGGTCGATGCGCTTCTCGTTGGCCAACCGGCCGACATAGATGCACAGCAGCGATTTGGGATCTCGCCCGTTGAGCAGGAGCTCGCGCCATTCGGTCGAGCGCCGGGCCGGGTTGAACTGCTCGCCGTTGACGCCGCGTCCCCAGCGGCGCAGCCGGTGATACTTGTTCTGGCGCAGAACGCGCAGGGTCCAGTTGGACGGGACCAGCGTGAGATGGCAGCCGTTGTGGATGAAGCGCAGCCAGTCCGAGAGGATGCCGCTCAGGAACGGCACGCCGTAAACCTCGGCATAACCGGGCAGATCGGTCTGGTAGTTGGCGATGACCGGGACATGCATCTGCCGCCCGACCAGCATGCCGCTGACCGAAAGCAGCGCCGGGCTGAACATATGGATGAGATCCGGCTGGAACTCGTTGAGCTTCTGCGCCACCACCGGGTGCGGAAACGCCAGCCGGCTTTCCGGCGCGGCGGAAATGCCGATCGACGGCAGGGCGACGACTTCGCTCCCGGCCACCCGCTGAGGGGCGATATCGGGAGCGAAGACGATGACTTCGCGTCCGGTTTCGCGCAGATATCGCAGCGTCAGATAGGCGGTCTTGGAAACGCCGTCGACCTTGGGCAGAAATGCTTCAGCGAAAATGGCGACCCGTTTGACACGGGCCAGCTCTACAGAAGCGTCGGGGGCGTGGATTGCAGCCTCGCGCGCGAATACTTGTTCCGCTTCCATTGGATCGCGGTGTGCAAGAGTATGAAGTAGGTCGTTATAGGCCATGATTCACCTTCGGCAGCCGTCCAACCATTCACCAGCGATGCGCGCAGGTCGGCAGCCGTCTTCCCTCTGAAGCGCGTGTAGCCACTGCCGATGTCTTCCGGCCGATGTGCGTCGCTGTTCCCAACCAACGGAATACCGGCATCCCTGAAGTGCTGCGCAGCGAGCCAGTTTCCGCCTGGCGTGATTGCGCCGGCATTGAAGATTTCGATCGCGTTTATTCCAGATTCAATTAACACCGCAGGTTTCAAAAGGTAGCGCCAGAAGGCACGGAAATCAATCGTCGGCTCCAGAGGATGGGCCATGATCGCAAGGCCGCCCTGCTCATGGATGGCGGCCACCGTCTCGACCAGCGACATGCCCCTGGGAATTGGACGGGTGACCCACAGCGCCAGGATGTGCCCGTCGCGGCTGGTGACTTCGAGACCGGGAATGATGTCGAAACGGTAGCGATGGCGGTGCTCATAGGCCCACAGGCTGGCGTCGAGGCAGTCGTGGTCGGTGATGGCCACGACGTCGAGGTCGGTTCGATGTTCGGCGTGGTCCAGCATCTGCTGGACGGTCGCGATTCCGTCGCTGACATTGGTGTGCATGTGCAGATCGGCGCGGCCGGTGAGCGTCGCTTCGGACAGGGCGTCGATGGGCATGATTCCTCCGTCTTTGAGGCAGAAAGTGCACCTTGAAGAACCATCATAAGGACAGAGTATCAATGTTCCAATAACGCTGAGTTAAAACCTGGGTAGACCGAGGCAAAGCCGACGTAAAACCGAAACGAAGCCGATGGCCCTGGACGCCCGCCCCTGAATCCACATGCGCCCGTCGCACGCAGCCTCAATGCGGCAACGGCGCGCTTGTGCTATAGTTAGAAACTGTAATGCTTAGCACCATCGGGGTCGTGCGCCGATGACACAGGCTGGTTCAACACCATCGTCCGGCAGTGAACGTTATCTTTCGCTGCGCTGGCGGCTACTGCTGCCGGTGTTCGCCGTCGTTCTGATCGCGGCGGTCATCGGCGTGTATCTTGTCTCACGCGGGCTGACCGTGGGTGGAGCCGAGATGCGCCCCCTGCTGCTGGAGAGCAACACGCGCGCCGTCGGCGACCGTCTCAGCCGCTTCTTCGCCGAACAGATCGACGCTGCGGCCGGTTTCTTCCGCACCCCGGAAGGCAGCAACGCCTATGCCTCCGGCGATGCCGCGCGGCTAGAGACGGCTGTCGCCAATTACGCGCGTCTGGCCGGACTGGATGCCCTCTCGCTGGTCACGCCCGACATCGTCGCCGGCCAGATGCCCGCCGACGCGTTCATGGTCCGCGTCCCGCTGGACAATGGCGCCACAGCATTCGTCGGCATCGCGCAGGAGCGGCTGCTCCAGGTCGCTCAGAGCGGCGCGGCGGTCGATCTGCGCATCGACGATTCCACTCGCGCCACCCGCGCCGCCACCCGCGCGCTGTTTCTGGACATCGGGAGCACGGCTGCATCGGCCAACGCGCCGGTGACGCTGGATGGCGTCGACTACCTCACGGCCAGCATTCCCAACCTCAACGGTCTGGACATCACCGTCTACATGCAGGCGGACCCGCCGATCGCCTCGGACGCGACGCGGCAGCTCATCGCCCTGACCCTGGCCATCGTGGCGGCGGGCGTGGTCACCGCCTCGGTGCTGATTGTGCGTCTTGTCCTCGATCGGGTTGACAAAGTCCGTGTCGTGGCCGAGCGTCTGGCCGTGGGTGAACCCACCGAGCCAACCGGCATGCGCCCGACCGACGAGGTCGGCCGCCTCGGGCACGCGCTCGACCGTTACGCCGCGCGGGTTCAGGAGAAGCAGGAAGAGATGCGCACCAGCCTGCGTCGTCAGCGCCGCGAGCTGGAGCACTTCAACGCGATGATCGAATCGGTCCCTGACGGCGTCATCGTCCACGACATCGACGGCAGCGTCACCTTCATCAACGAACCGGCCCGCCAGCTCATTGGCGAACGCTACAACTTCTTCAAGCGTGCCACCGCCCGCGACATCACCGCCGCGGTGGTCGAAACGCTGGGCGGGCTCAGCACGCACAGCATCGCCCCGCACGGCATTCCACAGCGCATCGAAGTCGAGAACCGCGTCCTCAGCGTGCAATCGGCGGCGCTCCGCTCAGTGGCCGAGCGTCCGATCGGCATGGTGCTGGTGGTTCGCGACATCACCATCGAGGCCCGCCGCGAAGAGGCGCGCGCCCTGCTGCTGGAACAGGTGATCGCCGAACTGGGACCAGAGACCGCCGACGGAGCGATAGCGGCATCGTCGTCTGGTCGCAATGACGCCGTCGCCTTCACCCAGGAAGCGCGCCGCCGCGAAGTGGCGCTGGGCAAGCTGCTGAGCGAGATGCGAGAACTCACCCAGGTGGATCAGCACGTGATCCGCCGGGCGCAGCGGCCGATTTCGCTGGACATGCTGGTCCACGCGGCGGCCAACGAATGGCGGGCGACCGCCAGCGCCGCCAATCTCACCCTGGATGTGGCAATCGAACAGACGGGGCTGACTATCATCGGCGACGAGCGGCGGCTGCGCTGGGCGATTGGCAATCTGCTCGACAACGCCATCAAATACACGCCGCCGGGCGGCAAAGTCGCGCTGGAGGTCAAAGGCGCGGAAGGCGGCTACGCCCGATTGCGCGTCCGCGACACCGGCTCGGGGATCGGCGCCAGCGAACTGCCGCGCGTCTTCGACCGCTTCTACCGGGGTGAGCCGACACTGGCCAACGGCCGGCGCATCGAGATGCCTGGCGTCGGTCTGGGCCTGCCCATCGCCCGCGAAATCATCGAAGCGCACGGCGGGCTGATCACCCTGCGCAGCACGCTGGGCATTGGCACGGCGGTCTACTTCACGCTGCCCTTGCAGGGGACGCCGATGCCGGCCATCGAGCCTGCGCCTTCGTCGGGCGAGATGGACGATGAAGACGAGACCCTGCGCCTTCGCTAAGTGAGACGTGGTTCAACCCCCAGCCGAGGAGCCTCGGCTGGGGGTGAATTCCAACTACTTCAGCGTGACCAGATAGGCGATCACGTCTTCAAGCTGCGCTGGCGTCAGCACTTCCTCGTAGTTCTGCGGCATCAGACCGGGCGGATACGGCCCGCCGGCATCGGCCGGGACGATAAAGTCGTTTGGAACCAGGATCGAGTGGCGAATGTACTGGTAGGCGTTCATATCCGGGACCCGCGTTTCGGCGCGCACCGACACATTGTACAGCCCTGGCCCGATCAACCGCATCTCATCCGCCGTCACCGTATGGCACAGGTTACATGACCAGGTGCCCTGGGTTGTGGTGAACGGCGTGATGAAGACCGTCTGCCCGGCGACCGGGTCGCCCGTCGGCTGCGGGTTGCCGCCGGCGCCCTGACCACCCGCGCCAGGTCCACCGGCCACCTCGGCCGTCGCTTCAGTTGTCGCCTCGACCGTCGGCTCGACTGTCGCGGTCGGTTCCGGGGTGTTCGTCGGCACGGGCGTGTTGGTCGGCGGCACCGGCGTCTCCGTCGGCGGATTGGTCGGAACGGGCGTCTCTGTCGGCAGCGGCGTGTGGGTCGGGGCGATGGCCGTCAGGTGTTCGTCCGTCGCTGCCAGAGCCACCTGGGTGGCCTGCGCTTCCTCGGCCCATTCCGGCGTGGCAACCGTGCCACACGCGGCGACCAGCAGGGCTGCGAGGGCAAACAGCAGCGGGGTAAAAATACGAAGTGATCGCTGCATCATGTGATGCGACTCCAGAATTCGTTTGTGAAGAGAGTAACGAGGCAAGTATAGCGCGGCCTCCGGCTTGATCAAATGGCCGGCTGTGGATCCGGATTCGACTCACGCCGAATCGAAGGGTCAGCGAAACCGGCGCCGTGAATTCTCTCCAGAGCCTCTGCGATTGGCGTAATTTCTAACAACCCCATACAATCGAGAGTGTTCGCGGGCTAGCTATAAGGAGAAGCACATGGATATCGGTCAGGTAATCAGTGACATCCTTGCAGCGCCGTTCATATGCCTTGGCTGGATCATCGTTGGTGCCCTGGCGGGCATCATCGCCCACAGCATTATGCGATCTGACGCCCCTCTCATCGGTGACATCATCCTCGGGCTTGTCGGTGCGGTGGTGGGCGGTTTCCTCTTGAACCTCTTCGGCATCTACCGGGCAGACAGCGGCATCACCGGCGTGATTGTCAGCCTCATCGTCGCCGTCATCGGCGGAATCATCATCATTGCCATTGGCCGCCTGATTCGAGGCAGGTCGGTCTCGTAGGGGCTGCCTTGCAACGTCGTGCTTCGCGGCGCGTCTGAGGGAGAACGATGCAGATGATCCCTGTCCCAGAGGCGCACAAGTTCTGATCCGGATCAACGCGAGCAAGCACTGATCGAGCCAGGGTTCGTCGAAGCCGCCGCTGAAGCGTGTCATCAAGAAAGGGCCTCATCCCTGGTTCAGGGATGAGGCCCTTTTCTCTGTCAATACGACCGGCGATCATCGGTCGGCAGGGTTGAGCCACGCCGGCGGCACCTTGGGCAGCCGGATCGGCAGGCGTATCCGCCCTCTGTCCTTATCGAACATGTTATCGCCCCATTCAAAGGGCGCTTCCTCGCCTGGGAAGGGGTCTTCCAGATTGATCTTGTGCCACAGGTAGGAGACCAGCACCCGCAGCGAGGCCATGATCGGCGCCACCAGGAAGGCGCCCAGGACGCCGCCCGCGGCCGCCCCAATGAAGACGCCGACGATGATCAGCGGCAGCGGCAGCTCCAGAGCATCGCCCAGGATTTTCGGAGCAATCACATTCCAGATGATCTGGTTGATGATCAGGTTGACGATGACCACGAACAGCGCCACCACCGCGTACGGCATCGACGGGAAAACCGTCGACCCCTGAATCAGCGGCACCAGTCCCAGCGGGACCAGGGCGATGATGCTGCCGATGGTCGGGATGAGCGAGATCACGCCGGTAAACACCGCCAGAATGACCGCGCTGCCGATACCCATCAGCGAGAGCTGGAACCAGGTCAACACGCCGATCATCACGCCGATCAGCACCTGTCCCCGGAAGAAGCCGTTCCACACGCGGATCATGCGCCGCGTCAGCAGCGCCACCTCACGCTGATAGGCCACCGGAATGCGGGCCGCCAGCGATCGCTGCGTTTTGGGAATGTCGAGCAGCACCAGGAACGAGATGAAAATGGCCAGCAGCAAACCGGCGACGAAACCGGTCACACTGCCGATGGCCGATGTCACCGTCTGGGTAACCGAACCGAACACCGACAGGAGCTGATTGATCAGGTTGCCCAGTTCACCCTGAGGAAGCTGGAAGGCATCTGGCGTACCGGTCTGATCCGTCGGAATCAGCGGCGTGTCCCCCTCAGTGGCGACTGCAGACTCGGTCTGGGTCGTGCCGTCGGCTTCCAGGCCGGTCTCCGCTGGTGGCGGCGTCGTGGAGACGAACAGTGATTGCAGCGCGACCACCACGTCAGAGAGGATCATCCGGGTGCCAAAGATCTCGATGACGGCGTCATGAGGGTCAAGCTTGAGCAGCGCCTCGGTAAACGCCACATATCCCTGTTCCAGCGTATTGAACACGCTGTTGGCGCCGGAGAGCAGCGTCGGGATGATCACCAGCAGGCCGATGATCAGCAGCGTGATGAGCAGCATATAGAGCAGGATGACGGCCAGCGCATAGGGGATTGGCGTGTTGAGGGCAATGGTACGGCTGGGCAGAAACATGACGAAGGCCAGCAAAAAGGCGATCGTCAACGTCGGCAGCACCGGCGCGATCAGAGTCAGCATCCAGATGGTGCCGAGGATCAGCAGGATGAGCAGGAGCTGCCGCACCCACAGGCTAAACTGCGGCTGATACTGCGGCGGGCTCGGCTGGTTGAGACCAAACTGCGGTTCAGTCGACATAGCGTCCTAACGTCACTGGATATACATATGATCACGAATAGGATAACACCATCGGAATGGATTGGTAGCGCGTCATCCGAAGCGTATGAGGGATCCCAGAGTCTCACTCCCCATTCTTCAGATAGTACGATCAATGGGGAGTCAGCGTTGTGGACTCATCCGTCGTACGAACGTGCCAGCCTTGTGCAGCGGCGGTTCAGTCTTCGCGGAGCCCAGTCACCCGGCGCTCGAAGGCTTCCAGCGCTGCTTGCAGGCGCTGCTGGCGCAGTGTGGTGGTCAGATCGCCGCGGGTGCGCTCCAGGACGCCTCGCACAACGTCGGTGCGCCGCCGCAGATCGCCCGTCACGGCGTCAGGGAAGTCGAAGGTCACAAGCTGATCGTAGATGGCGTCCATCCAGTCGAGCAGCCGCTCCGCTTCCTGGCTGTCGCCATCTTCCCGGCGCAGGATGTCGAGGATGAAGCGGCGCAGCTCGGTCGCGGCCTCGGCCAGCCCATTCAGATAGGTGCTGACGCCGACGCCCAGTGACTCCGGCGTGGGCAGTGGGTCGCGGCGGATGATGGCCGCCGTCGCGAACGCCTCGACCACCTCTTTGAGCGCATCCTGGGTGTAACCGCTGTCCAGCAGATCAGGAAAGGCAGCGATTCCGGCCGTCAGATGATCGGCAGCGTCGCGCGCTGCCCGCAGCTTGGCGTCAGCATCCTGCCAGTCGCGCCGGTGAATGGCGCGGATCGCCTCGCTGCACTGCCGGATCAGCTCGCGCGAGCCAGCAATGGCGCGGTCGCGGGCCGCCGTCTTGACCACCAGCGCCGCGCGGATGCTCTCGCAAATCGGCAGCAGCTCGGCAGTCATGTGGGCTCGCCTGTCGACTCGTCGGCGGGCGCATCGCCGGCCGGGCGAAGACCACCAAAGAGCTGATCCGCCAGCGTGGCCGGCTGGGCGGGCACGACGATCTCGCCGTTCTTCTCTTCGTAGCGCTCCAGGTTGGTCTCCAGCGCCCGCAAAAACAGCTTGGCACTGGTCGGCGTCATGACAATGCGCGACTGAATCCGCGCGCGGGGATCGTTCGGCATCACCTGGGTGAAATCCATGATCACTTCCGTGGCGGTGTGGCTGACGATCACCACGTTGGCATAGACGGCGTTCAGATTCGGCGGCATTTCGATGCGAAGCTGCCGTCCGGCGTTGGGTGTGTTAGGAGTGGTATTGGGTTGGGTCATGAATAAGCCTCAGTCTGAAGTCACAGGCGGATTATAACGCGACTCTGTATCCCCGAGGTGGCGCAGCAGAGCTTCAGCATCGTCCCGAACCGCCGCCGACAGCTCTGGCGGATCGATCACCAGGCTCTGGGCCCCTAACCCGTAAACCACCATCTTTGCCATGGGCAGCGAGTCCAGCAGCAGCCGGAAAGCCACCCACCCCTCGCTGTCTCCGTCATCGAGCGCCCGCCAGCGTCCCGGCAGCAGCCACTTGATGAACGCCACCCGCTCGGGGTGCACCCGCAGCGTGCAGCGGTACTCCGCGAAATTCTCGGTGAACGATTGCAGGTGTTCGGTCCAATACTTGGCCAGATCGTAGCTGCCCTGACGGATGAACCCGCGGTCCAGCACCTGCAAGGCGTGAATCCGGGCGACTCGGTAGGTCCGCAGTTCGCCATCGCGCGCCGCCACCAGATACCACACGCTCGATTTGCTGACGAGACTGTACGGCTCCAGCACCCGCTCGACGACTTCGCCCTGGTAATGTTCGTAGCGGACGGCGATCACCCGATCTTCGTATACGGCCCTCTGAAGTTCGTCCCAGAACGGCGGCGTAGTCGCCTCTGACCACCACCAGGCCGGATCGATGAGCAGGCGCTGCCGGATGTGATCGACCGTCGGGCGGTGTGCCGCGGGCAGCGCCGCGAACAGCTTCAACAGCAGCAATTCCGATGCCTCGCTCAGGCCCACGTCGCGCAGTGCCGCCGAATTGCTGGCGATGAACAGCGTCTGCACCTCGGGCGCGTGCAACCCTGTCAGCGTAGTGCGATACTGCTCGTCCAGCGCAATTCCGCCGCCATGCCCGCCCTCGCTGTAAATCGGCACTCCGGCAATGGACAGCGCCTCGACATCGCGCAAAATCGTCCGCCGCGAAACGCCCAGGTCTTCGGCCAGGGCTTTCGCCGTCATCTTGCCCCGCCCTTGCAGCGTCAGCATCAGCGCCAGAAGCCGATCCGCCCGCATCCGATCATCCTTTTCCAACATCGATTTTGGGTGACAAAAGGTGTCACCCAAGTCACTGTACCATGAGATCAATGACCAGTTCAACGGGAGTATGACGCATGACTGACATCACGACCGGCACGCTCAACGTCGGCGGCGGCGACCTCTATTACGAGACCGCGGGAACGGGCGAAGCGCTGGTCCTGTCGCACGCGGCCTTTCTCGACAGCCGCATGTTCGATGCTCAGTTCGAGGCGCTGGCGCGGGATTATCGCGTCATCCGCTACGATATGCGCGGCTTCGGGCGCTCCAGCCCGGCGACGCAGCCCGTCTGCCGGCGCGAAGACCTGCGCCAACTGCTCGATCATCTGGGTGTAGAGCGGGCGCATCTGGTTGGCTGCTCGATGAGCGGCACGCTGCTGCTCGATCTTGCCCTTGAACAGCCAGACCAGCCGCTGTCGCTGACGGTGGTCGGCGCGACTCCGAGCGGCTATGAACTCACCGGTCAACCGCCGCGCTATGTGATGGAGATGATCGACGCATTGCAGCACGGGGATGTTGCGCGCGCGAACGAACTGCAAATCCGCATCTGGCTTGATGGATCGTACCGCGAACCGGATCAGGTCGATTCAGCACTCCGCGAGAAGGCCCTGGCAATGAACCTGATCCCGGTGCGGCAGGGCACCTTCTTCATCGCCGATGGGCAGCCGGCCTGCCCGCTCGATCCCCCGGCGATGGACCGGTTGGAAGACATCCGCTGTCCGGTGCTGGTGGTGGCCGGCGCGCTGGAGGCGCCGGTGATGCTGGAGGTCGCGGAAATGATGGCGGCACGACTCCCCAACGCGCGCAAAGTCGTGATCGACGGCGCGGCGCATGTGCCGAGCTATGAAAAGCCCGAGGTGTTCAATCCGCTGCTGCTGGGGTTCTTAAGGGAAGCGCAGCCCGCCGACGCCTAGCGCGGCCGTGCGCAGTGAAGATCGGGGCATGGGAGATGCGCGCCATGCCCCGCCGATCGTCCTAGAACGGGATGTCGTCCACGCCGCCTGAGCCGGATCCGGATCCGGAGCCACCGCTGTAGTCTTCGCCACCGCGTGAGCCACCGCCATCTTCACGGCTGCCCAGGAAGCGAACATCGCGGGCGGTGAGTTCCAACGACGAAGCCGGCTGACCGGCATTGTCCTGGTAGGCGCGGGTTTCGACCGTGCCGATGACCATCACCTGACGGCCTTTGGCGAGATACTGCTGGCAGCGCTCACCCAACTCGCGCCATGCCGATACCCGGAACCAGGTCGTCTTTTCCTGTCGGGCGTCACCCTGCCCACTCATGGTGGTGACGGCAACGCTGAAGCTGCACACCGGCACGCCCGCCTGCGTGTAACGCAGTTCGGGGTCCCGGCCCAGATTGCCAACAACTATGACCTGCTGAAAACCTGCCATGTGCCTACGCTCCTCTCGTCCTCGCGCGGCTTCGCCCCTTATCTCGAACATCTATTCTAGCATAAGACGCCGATTCCCGAAAGTGGGTGGGCAGAGCCACAGCGCCAGCACGGGTTGATCGCCTCAGAATCGGACATCAGGGTACCCCACGCGGCGGTTCATGCACAGGCGGTTCGCGAACCGCCCCTACCTCATCCCCGCCAACCGCGATGCCAGCGCCTCGCGGACGGCCGCCGGGTCACCCTTGCCCTTCAGTTCGCGCATCACCTGCCCCATGAGCGCGCCGAAGACTTTCTCCTTGCCGCCCAGGTAGTCGCGCACGCTGTCGGCATTGGCCGCCAGCACGGAGTCGACCGCCGCGTCGATCACGCCGCTATCCGAAACCTGCGCCAGCCCCTTGGCCGCGACAATCTGCACCGGGTCGTCCCCCGTCTGCCACATCTCCGCCAGCACGTCGGTGGCCGTCTGCTTGTTGATCGTCCGGCCGTCGACCAGCTTGACCAGCGCGGCCAGCGCACCAGCCGCTACCTTCTCGCCGATCTGCTCCGGCTCGATGCCTTCCTGGTTGACCAGCGCAAACAGCCCGCCGATGATCCAGTTGGCGGCAGACTTGCTGTTGGCCCCGGCCGCCAGCATCGCTTCGAAGTAGTCGGCCACGGCGCGCTCGGCCGTCAGCACGCCGGCGTCGTAGGCGCTCAGGCCGAGTTCGTTGAGGAAGCGTTCACGCCTGGCCTCCGGCAGCTCCGGCATGCGTACGCGCACTTCTTCGACCCACACCCGGCTGACCTCGACAATCGGCAGGTCGGGTTCCGGGAAGTAACGGTACTCCTCGGCGCTCTCCTTGAAGCGCTGGACGACGGTGCGCTGTTTGGCCTCGTCCCAGCCCATCGTCGCCTGGCGCACGCCCTCGTCGCTCTCCCAGGCGGCGATCTGCCGCGCCGATTCGTAGGCGATCGAGCGGAAGACGCTGCGGATGCTGTTCAGGTTTTTGACCTCGGTGCGCGTCCGGTAGCCGATGTCGTCCTTGTGCTTGACGCTGATGTTCGGCTCAATGCGCATCACGCCTTTGGACATGTCGCCATCGTTCACGCCCAGGTAGCGCAGCATGCCGCGCAGCTTGCGGGCGAAGGCCTCGGCCTCCTCCGGGCTGTTGATGTCCGGCTCGGTGACGATCTCCAGCAGCGGCACGCCGGCGCGGTTGTAATCGACCAGGCTGCCCTCGCTGGTGTGGACCAGCTTGCCGGTGTCTTCTTCCAGGTGGGCGCGGCGGATGCGAATGCGCTTGGTCGTGCCATCGGCCAGGTCGATATCCAGGTAGCCGTTGCGACTGATCGGCCGGTCGTACTGGCTGATCTGGAAGCCCTTCGGCAGATCCGGATAGAAGTAGCTCTTGCGGGCGAACTGGTTGAACTCGGGGATCTCGCAGTGCAGCGCCAGCCCGACCATCATGGCCATCTCAAGCGCCTCGCGGTTGATGACCGGCAGTGTCCCCGGCAGGCCCATCGACACCGGATCGACGGCGGTATTGGGCAGCGCGGTCACGCTGTCCACGACGGGACAGGCGCTGAACATCTTGGTCCGGGTGAACAGTTCGGCGTGAATCTCGAGTCCGACAATCGGCGTCCAGTCGCTCATGGCTCGTCTTTCCGATGGTGGGCGAATACGACAATGGAGGCGATTCTATCACAAGGAAAGAAGCGCGATCTTGCGCGAATCCAATGCAAGCCATGTCACCATGAAGGCAGTACGATCGTTGGCCTACGTCTCGTGAGGTGCCCATGACCGACCCTGGCCGCTCGCAGTCCGCCCCCACTCCTGTCTTCAAGCGTGCCCGTTTCCGCCCGCAGCGCCCGCGCGATCAACCGCTGAGCGGCTGGTTCGATGGCGATGCCTTCAAGAGCGATTGGGATGAACCGCTGATCCTGGTGGACTGGGACAACCGCGATGAGGATGCGTCCTGGGACGCTGACTGGGAGGACGAGCCGCTCGAAGAAGACGACGGCGACGAGACCAATGGCCCCTTCTGGACGAGCAACCGCATCGTTATGGCGATCATCGCCCTGATTCTGATCGTCACCCTGCTGGCCTACAGCTTCGAGGGCATCATCGCCCCGACTCCGCCCCCGCCGACGGAGATCTTCGAGCCGGGTCCGCTCATCTGAAGTCGCTCCCCTCAACCTGAGGGTGGCAGAGCTCCATCTGGCACGCAACTTTTTTTGAAACACTGCCGTATAGAGGAGTGATGTTGGCAATCAAAGCATAGGGGAGCACTATCATGAACGAACCCAAACGTCTGCTGCGTTCGCGCACCAACCGCCAGTTGGCGGGAGTCTGCGGCGGTCTTGGCGAGTACTTCGGCGTGGACCCGACACTCATCCGCGTCGCCTTTGTCCTCATGTTCATCTTCGGCGGCACCGGCCTGCTGCTGTACATCATTCTGGCGCTGGTCATCCCCGAAGGCTAAGCGGCAGGAGGCCAAACCTCTCCCGCTGCGAGCCGGGCGGCTCAGGCACACGAAATTCGCACGTCACCCCTCGCTGCTCCGCCCTATTCCCTCAATCTTCCTGACACTTTCTCGCACAATGGCGGGGAAGTGTCAGGTTCTCCAGAACGAATTTCTAGAACCAGGTCGATCAGTGCTGGTATCATTAAGCGCTGCGTCTCTATCGGCGCGGAATTTGTATTGGGCTTTTCAGCAGCAGCGTGGAACATGAAGACCTACATCATCGGCGACATTCACGGCCAACTCGATCACGCGCATCGTCTCTTGCAGGAGGCGAAACTCGCCGACACCGGCGGAGCGTGGATCGGAGGCGACTCGGTCCTGTGGTTCATCGGCGATCTCGTCGATCGCGGGCCGGATGGCATTGGCGTGGTGGACCTGGTGATGCGGCTGCAAAGTCAGGCGCCGTCCGTCGGGGGCAGTGTGCACTGCCTGCTCGGCAATCACGAGATTCAGCTTCTCGCCGCGCACCGCTTCGTCCGCGACTCGTATTTCGTCAACGCCTGGCGGCGCAACGGGGGTCAGGATTCCGACATCGCACGTCTGACCCAGCGCCACGTGGTTTGGATGCGCAATCTTCCGGCGATGGCCCGCCTCGACAAGCGACTGCTGGTCCATGCGGATGCCACACTTTACCTGGGCATGGCGCCGACCGTCGAAGGGGTCAATGCCGCTTTCCGCTCCATCCTCAACAGCGATGACGCCAACGACTGGGAGGATCTGATCGGGGACTTCTCGGAGCATCGGGCGTTCGCGTCGATGCGCCGCGGGGAACAGCACGCCCGCGACTTCCTGCGCCACTACGGCGGCGAACAACTCGTCCACGGCCACACGCCGATTCAGATCATGGCCGATGTCATCCGTCCGACCGGCCCCTTCTTTTACCTCGATAACCGGGTCGTCAATGTCGACGGCGGCATGGCCATGGGCGCTCAGGGCTTCATCTGGCAGATCGCCTGATCGGACGGCTCAGCCGGCACCCGCAACGATCGGCAGCGTGATAGTGAAGGTGCTGCCCTTCCCTAGCTCGCTGGTCGCGGCGATCTCTCCCCCGTACATCATGATGATTCGGCGGGCGATCGGCAGCCCCAGACCGATCCCGGGAGTCGAATGTGCCTCGTCCTGCCGCCAGAAGGTCTCGAAGATATGCGGTAAATCCGCCGCTGCGATCCCCAGGCCGGTGTCCTGTATCTCGATCCGTGCCTGTCCGTCCTCGACATTGGCGCGCACCGTCACCAGTCCATCTGGCGGGGTGAAGCGCAATGCGTTGTCGATGATGTGACGGAGCGACTCGACAAGGACGCTCTGATTGGCCATTACCTTGACGGTGGGGGGCACATTTTCACATCGAATCGCCGGGCGGAAGGGCACGGACTGAACCGCGAGATCCAGCGCAGCATCGATGACCACGGAGAGAGCCACAGCCGCTTCCGCGCTGGGTGTCTGGCCGCTTTCCAGGCGATAGGCGTGCAGCAGCATATCGACAAGGCGGGCCATCCGCTTGATCTGCTGTTTGATCTTGCTCTCCTGAGTCGCCCGTTGTTCCGGCTCGTGGGTGCGCGCCATGGCGAAGGCCAGCGAGTTGATGACCGCCAGCGGCGTGCGAAATTCATGCGAGGCTTTTTCGATGAACTGGCTGAGCAGGCGGACGCGCTCCTTTTCCAGGGCGTACTCGAACTCGCGCTGCTGCGCCTCCGCCAGCGCTTTCTCGCTCTCCCGACGTTCGGTGATATCAGTGAATGAGACGACGACTTCGTCCGGCAGGACGGAACCGTCCTTCAGCAGCGGCTGCGAATTGATCGAAATCCAGCGGGTCTGGCCGGCTTCGGTCAACAACCCCATGATCACGTCACGGTAGGGCTGCCCGGTGCGCATCGTCATGGCGGCCGGGTAGTCTTCAGGGGCGAATGCGCTGCCATCTTCATGGATGGCCTGCCAGTCGCCCGACGCCCAGGACCGCTTGGGGACCGGTTCCCTGCCCACATTCAGGATGCGCTCCGCCGAGGCGTTGCTGGCCACGATCTTGCCGCCATGCCCCAGCAGCATCACGCCCTCCGACATGGCGGCAAAGACCGAGCGATAGCGCGCTTCGCTCACCTCCAGACGCTTCTTATAGGCTTCGCTGAGCAGCGTGCCAACGCCAATCAGAAGCGGAATGACGGTGAAATAGACCAGCAGCGAAAACGTGTACAGCAGCGGCACATCCGGCACGAAGAGGAACGCGCCGCCCACCATCAGATTGAGCACAGCCAGGATGATGAAGACGCGCAGACGCAGGAAGTAAATGGACAGGAAGAGCGCGTTGGCCAGAAACTTGACGACCACCATCCGTTCGAGGATCGGCAGTGGCGAGATCGCCAGCGTCGTCAGGACAACCGCCCAGGTGGTCAGGATGTGCAGCACGACCCCGGCGATGTACCAGCGTGTCCGGCTCAGGCCATAGATCACGACGAACATCGCCAGGACGCCCAGCCCGATCCAGCGGACCGCCGGATAAACCAGCGAGGCGCTTACCCAGACGGGGATAATGACGAGCGCGGCAATAAGCAGGGCGAGTGAGAGAGAGGCCAGCAAACGCGCCTGCTGCCGCTGAATCGAAGAGGTCAGCGCAGGCGACGGTTCGGTAAGACGACTGAATAGGCTTTTCATCTATTCACCGGCAAACAAGCTTTCTCATGGTAACGCTTTCCAGTACGGTTGAGGCCAGAAACGCGAGGCTCTATGCCGGCTCAACCGGACGCGGCGCGAACAAGCTGGTTCTACTTACTATGATAATCGCTGGAGTATGCCCATTGTTTCACAAATGTTATGCAATTTTCAGGAGAATTTCACATCAGCCGGTGAAGACGGAGAGGCGAGCAGCCGGTCGCCACATCCGCGACGGCAAAGGCAGATGTGTCGTCAGAAAATCGGCGCGGACCGGCCGTTGAGCGATGGGGCAGGTGGCTGCAAAGCTCCCTTGGGCAGCGCCGGGAGGATGATTCGAAACACACTGCCCACGCCAACTTCGCTCTCCACATCAATTCGGCCGCCATGCATCTCCACGATCGTCCGCGCGATCGGCAGCCCCAGGCCAATTCCCGGCGTGGTATGCGCATCATCCTGACGCCAGAAAGAAGCGAAAATATACGGCAGATGCTCTTTCGAGATGCCCTGTCCGGTGTCGCGGACTTCTATCCAGACGAAGCCATCGTCGGTGCCGGCTGAAACGGTGACCGTTCCGTCTGAGGGCGTGAATTGGAGCCCGTTCTGCAGGATCTGCCGGAGCGCTTCGATCAGATCCGCGTGGCTGCCCATGACGTGTGGCAGTGCCATCAGGGGCCGCTCGTAGCGCAGTTGGGGGGGTTTGTCTTCTAGCGCAATCATCTGACCACACGACAGGTCCATGATCGTTCCGATATCGACCGGTGTGTAGGACCGGACGGCGGCGCTTTTCAGCCGGGTCATGAGCAGCATCATATCCAGCAAGCGCGTGATGCGCGTCACCTGCATGTTGATTTGCTCTTCGCGCATCAGGCGTTTCTCCGCGTCATCGTAGTGCGACATGGCATAGGCCGCGGAGTTGATGAGCGTCAGGGGGGTCCGGAACTCGTGCGAGGCTTTTTCCACGAACTGCCTCAGAAGCGTGATGCGTTCCTTTTCCAGCACGAGTTCAAACTCGCTTTGCTGCGCCTGTTTGCGATCGGTGATATTGCGCGCAATGAACAGCACCTCGTCGGCCGAGGACAGGACAATGCGCCCTTCAAAGTGCCTGGTCTCTCCACCCATCGGAAGGGCATACTCGTACGAGTGTTCGCGCCCCGTTTCCAGGGTAAGCTCAACCAATTCCTGAAATCGCGAAAACCTTTCCGGAGGAAGAAACTCGGACATATTGCGGCCCAGCAATTGATCGGGCGGCGCGATGAGCTCGCTGATGTTGTTGGCGTGCAGGTCCAGGCAGATCCCATCCCGGCGGACACGAAAGACGAGATCGGGAACCGCACTCAAAAGCGCGCGATGGCGGGCCTCGCTTTCGCGCAGCGCCTGCTCGGCCTGCTTGCGCTCGGAGATGTCACGAACGACGCTCTGAATGTGCAGCGGTCTGCCATCGACACCACGTACAGCCTCGACGTTGATCTCAACCGGGATGACTGTGCCATCTTTCCTGCGGAAGAGACGCTCGTAGGTCGGAAAAACTTCACCCTTCAGCAGTCGGGCGCGGACCTGAATGCTTTCTTCCTGCTCTGCCGAAAGCTCGTGCATGCCCAGGTTCTGCAGCTCTTCGACCGTGTACCCTGCCATTTCGGAAGCTCGTCGATTGGCTTCCAGATGACGACCTTCCAGGCTGAGGATGAACACGGCATCGTGGGCCTGGTCGAAGAGAGCATGGTAGCGGTGCTCGGCTTCCCGCAGTGCGCGCTCACGTTCACGGGCTTCGGTGACATCGACAAAAGAGGTGACGGCCGCATAGGGCAGCGGATCGCCCGGAGGCAGGAGCGGACGGGCGTTGATCGAAATCCAGCGGCGCAGATGGTCCGTTGTGAGGACTCCCATAATCACGCCGGTGCTGGGACGACCGGTGCGCAGCGCCACAATCGACGGATGTTCCATTTCCGGAAAGGGGCTGCCATCCTCGCGGATCGCTTGCCAGGCGGGGTCGCCCGAGGCCCGGCCCATGAGTTGGTCAACGCTGACGCCCAGGATGCGCTCGGCCGCCGCATTCGCGGCAGTGATGGTGCCATCGCGCATGAGCAGGATGACACCTTCTGACAAAGCATCGACGAGCGTGCGATAGCGGTCCTCACTCTCCACGAGATGGTGACGATAGCGCTTACCGATCATGCCGCCGATGCCGCCAAGCGCGGTGACCAGGACAAAGAATACCAGGTTTGCGAAGACCAAGGTGAAAGGGCTCCGGGCACCCACAAAAAGGCGAGGATGACACCGACGTTGACGCCGATGACGATTATCGTGACGCGGGACGGCAGGAAATAAGCGGCCATCGTAGCGACAAGGCTGAGAAACGGAAGGGCCAGCATGCGCTCCGTGACCGTTCCAGGAGCCAGCAGAAGCGACGAAAGCACAATCCCAAAGAGGGTCACCACCAGGACCGCCGCGCCCTGGGTGTAGTGGCGGGTCCTGCTGCGGTTGTAGGCAAAGGCCAAAGCGATCAGGAGGCCCGCTGAGATGAAAGGCGTGGTCACGAAATCAGGGGACGTCACGATCCAGATCGGCGCAACGACGACGGTCGCCGCCAGCAGCGACAGCGTCATCGTCGCCAGCGTCTGGGCATGCTGCCGATTTTCCTCACCCTGCACATCGTTCGACGGACGGGTCAGTTCATCCACGAGACGCTTAAGCGAGGCAAGCGTGGGGTTACCGGCCATAGGGGCGGGCTTTCAAGCTAAAAGGGATGCACACGAGACTGCGCAGCATCCCTGTCCATGTCAACGAGCTCATAACCCCTATCTTACATGGATGACAGGGGAATGTGCATAAAGATCCGCGGCCGGCTCAGACCAACTGTGACAGGCCGGCCAGCACCGCCGGAAGGAGCTGCTTCTTGCGCGACATCATGCCCGGCGCATCGAAGGTGTCGTCGTCCAGCCGCACATAGGGCAGCGTAGCCGTCGCGCGGGGCTGCCCCACGGCGATCAGGCGGCTGTTGCCGCGCACTACGTCGGTGACCATCAGCATGGCCAGCGCCAGCTTCTCACGCTCGACCAGGTCGCTCAATGCCCCGCGGATGTCGTCCAGGCGGTCGGGGAGTTCGCTGAAGTTCGTCACCTCGATCTGCGCGATGCCGACCTTCATGCCGCTCTCTTCGTAGTATTTCAGATCGCTCGTCACCATGTCGTCGGCAGGACGGCTGCCGATGCCGGCGCTGGCGCTGAGCAGGGACTCGCCCAGCGTGCGGATGGCGGCATCGAGAGCCGCGTTGTCATCCGCCGAGGCGAGCTGGGCCATTGCCGCCAGGGCGCGTGCCGCCGACCGGTCTCGCGCGGTGGTCGTCGGCGAGCGGAAGACGAGCGTATCGGAAAGGATGCCGCACAGCAGCAGGCCGGCGATCCCCGTCGGAAAAGGCTTGTTCTGATCCAGCGCGCGCTCCGTGACCAGCGTCGAGCAGCTCCCGACCGGATCGACGTGAAAGCGGATAGGCACGCTGGTCGGAATCGTCGCCAACCGGTGATGATCCAGCACTTCGACCACCTCCGCCTCATCCAGGCCGGGAACGGACTGCTCCAGTTCGTTGTGATCGACCATGACCACGCGGCGGCGCTGCGGTGACATCAGGTTGGTCTTGCGCACCAGCCCGCGATAGCGTCCATCGGAGTCCACCACCAGGAAATCGTCATGATCGGCGCGCAGCACCGAGCCGATCACATCCCGGACGTGATCGTCGATATTGAGCACCGGCGTCACCTGATCCACAGCACGATCGGCCGGCAGTTCGAACTCTTTAGCCAGTGCCATCACGGAGGCCGACCCCAGTGCATCGGCCATATGAGCAAACAGCCCGGCGCCGGTCAGCAGCCCGAGCGGCCGGTCCGCTTCATCGAGCAGCGGCGCAGGCCGCCGGGTGCGGGCGATGGCCTGGCAGGCCACCAGGACCGTCTGCGTGCTGTTCAGCGTCGGTACGTTGTCGGTCATATCGCCAACACGCGCTCGGATGTCGTTGATGATCGGCGGCGCTTCCACACCAAATTGGTCGAGTGCGAACTGGGTCTGCGTGTTCAACGGACCTATCCGACCGGCGACGTAGGTGTCACCCCCGGCTCTGTTCAGCAGCCAGGCATAGCCAACCGCTGAAGCGACGGCATCCATATCAGGATTTCGATGTCCAGTTACGAGTATCGTGTCTGCAAGCGTCATGTTCGACCTGTTCAGGTTTTGAGAGTCGCCACGATCATATCAGACGATTCAGGCGAAGTTGACCCGGCTTTGAATTTTAAACTCGGGTGTATCATATATCATGTCCGCATTAATTATTTTGCATAAAATCACAAAAAGGTGTCACCAGAATCATGCGTGATCTCAATTCAACTGAGTCTTTGCTGATTTTCGTCGTCCTGGGCATCGCCTTCGCGGGTTTGCTCTACGCTGTCTTCCTTGCGCGGCAAATCCTTGCCGAAGGCAAGGGTTCTGCGAAAATGCAGCAGGTGTGGGGCTACATTCGCGATGGTGCGAATGCCTATCTTCGCTCGCAATTCCGCATCATCGCGGCGCTGATCGTCGTCCTGGTGGTTCTGTCCTTCCTGAGCGTGTATATCGTTAATCCTACCCCTTATGCTATTGAGCACTTCTGCCCCGAAGTCGCCGAAGAAGCGCGTGCGACGGTGGACGGCGACAGCATCCGTGCGACCATCGCGGCGCAGAACACCGGCGTGGCCGCCAGCGGGCTGACGCTCCTGCAGGAGAATGCCGTCGTTTACGCGGAAGAAGCGGTGATCGTCGCTGATGGCGCTGCGGCCTGTGAAACGGCGCGTACGTCGATCGCGGTCGGCCGCGCCGGGGCGTTCCTGATGGGCGCGGTCTTCTCGGCGCTGGTCGGCTTCATCGGCATGAACATGGCTGTGCAGGGGAGTATCCGCACCGCCGCGGCCGCCGTCGACCCGAAGCGCGGGTATTCCGCCGCGCTGCGCATCGCCTACCGCTCCGGCACCATCACCGGCATGCTCACCGACGGCCTGGGGCTGCTCGGCGGCACGGTGATCTTCATCCTGTTCGGCATCGCCTCGCCGGACGCGCTGCTGGGCTTCGGCTTCGGCGGCACGCTGCTGGCGCTGTTCATGCGCGTGGGCGGCGGCATCTTCACCAAGGCGGCCGACGTCGGCGCTGACCTGGTCGGCAAGGTCGAGGCCGATCTACCGGAAGATGACCCGCGCAACGCGGCCGTGATCGCCGACCTCGTGGGCGACAACGTCGGCGACTGCGCCGGCATGGCGGCGGACATCTTCGAGAGCTACGAGGTCACCATCGTCTCCGGCCTGATCCTCGGGCTGGCGGTGGCGACGGTCACGCGCAGCCCGATCTGGATCATCTTCCCGCTGGTCGTGCGCGGTATCGGCGTGCTCAGTTCGATCATCAGCACCTATCTGGTGCGCACCGACATCAAGCAGGGTGGCGGCAAGGAAGCGCTCTCGGCGATCACCCGTGGCTTCTACAGCGCGGCGGCGATCAGCATCGCCATGTTTGCCGTCTTCACCGTGGCCTACATGCGTGAACCGGGCATCAATGGCGGCAACATCATCTGGCAGCCGCTGGCGGCGGTCATCACCGGCATCGTCCTGGCCATCGTCCTCGATCAGGTCACAGCCTACTTCACCGATACGGAACACCCGCCAGTGCAGGATATCGCCAAAAATACACAGACGGGTCCCGCGACGACCATTCTGTCCGGTCTGTCCAGCGGCATGGAGTCGAGCACCTGGGCGGTCATCGTCATCGCCGGCAGCGTGCTGGCCAGCGTCGTCATCTTCACGCTCTTCCCGATCACAGACGCCAACGGCAACCAGATTGTCGATACCTTCACGGCCGTCCTGTACGGCGTCGCCATGACCGGCATCGGCATGCTGACCCTGACCGGTAACAATGTCTCGATGGACACCTTCGGCCCGATCAGCGACAACGCTCAGGGCATCGCCGAACTGGCGGGCGAGAGCGACGGCCCTGGCGGCGAGACGCTGAACGCCCTCGACGCGGTCGGCAACACGACCAAAGCCATCACCAAAGGTATCGCGATCGGCTCCGCCGTCATCGCGGCAGTCGCGCTGTTCGGCTCCTTCCTGACCGACACCCGTGTCGTGCAGTTGGGCCTCGGCATCCCGCTGGAAGAGACGCTGTTCGGCACCGGCATCAACATCGCCGAGCCGGTGGTATTCATCGGCTTCCTGATTGGCGGCGGCCTGATCTTCATGTTCAGCAGCCTGCTCATCCGCTCCGTCAACCGCGCCGCCTTCAAGATGATCGTGATTGTGCGCCGTCAACTGCGCATCCCCGGCATCATGGAAGGCACCAAGACGCCCGACTACGCGGAAGCCGTCAGCGTCTCGACCCGTGCGGCCCAGCGTGAACTGCTGCCCCTCGCCCTGATCGCCGTGCTGACGCCAATTGTCGTCGGATTCCTGCTCGGCGCGCCGGCGCTTGGCGGCTTCCTGGCGGGCATCATCCTGGCCGGCCAGTTGATGGCGGTGTTCATGAGCAACGCCGGCGGCGCCTGGGACAACGCCAAGAAGTACATCGAAGAAGGCCACTACGGCGGCAAGCGCTCTGATCCGCACAAGGCGGCGGTCGTCGGCGACACCGTCGGCGATCCCTTCAAGGACACGGCCGGCCCGGCGCTGAACCCGATGATCAAGGTGGTCAATCTGGTGTCGCTGCTGGTCGCCCCGCTGGTGGTCACGGTGGCCGCCCCGTCGACCACGCAGGACACGCGCACCATCGTCGTGATCGTGATGGTGGCGCTGATCGGCGTCATTGGCTACGCCATCCTGCGCAGCAAGCAGCCGGACAGCGAGACGGAAGCGATGATCGAGCAGGTGGCGAAAGCCGGCAAGTAGTCTCAGTGAATCACGGATTGCTTAACCTCACCCCGTTTCGCTGCGCTCAACCGCCCCTCTCCGGCCGGAGAGGGGCAAAAGCCGCCCGATTCTTGGGGTGAGGTTGGCTCAAAAACGCAGCTATTGATGGCCAACGTGAACTTTCGTGATTTCACTGAGTCTCGTTCACAAGCGGCGTCTGGAAGGGCGGGTCACGTTGAGACCCGCCCTTTTGGTTTCGCGTTCGTTCGGTCTCCTAACCTTCCGGGCAGGTTGCGGAATACCTGAACTGCTCTACAATCCCCGTCTCTGCACATCCTTCACCAAGCATCTGCCTGACCACGAACGAGCCGACGGCTGGTTCGCGAGGGCTCGTTCGTCGAGCCGACGAATGCTGTTGGCGCCATACCGTGCCACGACAGTCGAGCCTTGTCCAGAAAGCCATGAGGGAGACAATACAATGAAACTGATCGTTTTCGGAGCCAGCGGGGGTACCGGCAAACTTGTCGTTGAGAAAGCCCTGGAACAGGGGCATGAGGTCACCGCGTTTGTTCGTTCGCCGGAGAAGCTGGGCATCACCCGTGGCCGGCTTTCCGTCGTGCCGGGCGACATCAAAGACCCGGATGCGGTGATGCGCAGCGTGGCAGGGCACGATGCCGTCCTGGCGATGATCAACACGCAGGACGATCTGCCCATGTTCGAGATCGCCACCCGCAACATACTGGCCGCTCTGGCGGCGCACGGGGTGCGCAAATTCCTGTACGTCTCGTCGTTCGGCGTGCCGGATGGCTACGAGCGCGATCCGTACTATGAGGAGAACTTCCGGCAGGGCTCGCTCAAGGAGCAGTATGCCGCCGTGCGCCGGGCGGAGGCTCTCATTCAAGCCAGCGACCTCGACTGGATTCTCGTGCGACCGCCCCTGCTGCTCGACACGCCGCCCATCGGCCTGGGCAATGTGCGTATCGTGGACGTCCCGCCGCTCGACATGCAGATGATCTCGCGTGCCGATCTGGCCGACTATATCCTCATGGCGGTGCAGGACCCGAAGTATATCCGCACCGGCATGTTCGTGGGCAACTGACCACCGCGTTACGCCAGATGAGCGTCGGCCGAGGTCACTCTGTCACACGCAATTCGCAGTCGGTTCCCCCTCGGCCCGCTTGCGTGCGAGCAAGCTCACCAGGGAGAGGGGGACGGCTGCCAGGTTGGGGTACGGTGATCCTTTCTCGGTCAGGGGTGTGGTCAAACCGCCGCTTCGTGATCTGGCAGAAGCAGCTCAACGTCGCGGATCGCCTTGAACAGATAGCCCGACGCGCCGACGATCACCCCTAGTATCCCTGTGATCACCATCATCAGCGCCATACCCGCGCCCGCGCCCGTCCCGACCAATCCGCCGAAGATCGGCGCGAGCGCCCCGCCTTCGCGCATTGCCGGTTCGAACACGCGATCCGCTAAGGGACCCGCCAGCAGCATGGCGACCGGCGCGGAGATCTGCGCGATCATGCGCCGCGCGGCGAACACCCGCCCCTGTACATCCGGCGCGACCTTCGCCTGCCAGATCGCTTGATTGGAGCCGTTCAGGATCGGGTGCAGCGCGACGAGCATGAACATCCCCGCGCTCCACACCCACACGGAGCGCCCGACGCCGAGCACCACCTCGCCGAGAAAACTTCCGCCGATCATGCTGAGCAGCACGCCATGCACGCGCCGCTTCGGTCCACCCCACAGACTGAGCAGCAGCCCGCCAACGATCCCGCCGACCGATCCGACCGATTGCACGGTCGCCAATACCGTCGCATCGCTGCCCGTGCGTGCCAGCAGCATGGGCGCGGTCAGCACGCCGGTGAAAGTCGCCGTCAGGTTGATGAAAAAGAAGGTGATCTGCAAGCCCAACAGGCTGCGCCGCGCCGCGATGTAGCGGAATCCGTAGAATGCCTCTTGCAGCAAACTGCCTCTGCCCGCGCGTCCTGCTTCGCTCACCGGTGGCGCTGGGATGCGAATCGCCAGGATCGCGCCGATGGCGATGACGAACGTCACGATATCGATCAGCAGGACGCCGCGCAGCCCGATCACCACCAGCAGCGTCGCCGCCAGCGCGGGCGCGACCACCCCGGAAAGCGACCCAGCGAGGCTGAGCAAGCCGTTGGCGCGTCCGTACTGCTCCCTGGGGATCATCAAGCTAATGGCAGCGGAATAGGCAGGCCACTGGAATGCGGCGAATGCCCCGGCGACCGCTCCGGCGACGTAGAGATGCCAGATTTGCAGATTGCCCGCGCTGTAGAGCAGAAACAGCACCACCGTCGCCAAACCGCCGCCGAGGTCGCTCAGCATCATCACGAGGCGGCGGTCCCAGCGATCTACCAGCGCACCTGCCACCGGACTCAGCAGGATACCCGGCGCAAAGCCGAAAAATGCCGTCAGCGCCAGCGTCGTCGCCGATCCGGTCAACTCATAAGCCCACACCGTCACTGCAAACTGCGTCATCGCCGAACCGAGCAGCGAGATGACCTGTCCCATCAACACGACCAGAAAAGAACGCATCTTCGCTCCTGGAATGAATGTCTTGGTTTACAGACGAATGCGCTCTGTCAGGAAGGGGTCAGGGGGTGAGGGCTTCAAGTGCAGCTCCGCCCCGGCACGCAGTAGATCGCCACCCCTGGGTGATGCCAGATCGAGGCAGTGTGCGGCGGCTCCCCCTGACCGATCCAGGTCGGCCGGTCGATGCGGGCCATCATCTTCAGACGCGTCGACCAGTCGGCTTCCGCCGCGTCCAGGGCAGCGAGGGACTCGGCAGGAATGAATTCCGGCGAGCGATCCCACTCGAAAGACCAGGTATCCGAGACGACCAGATAGTCCATGCCCTCGGCCAGCAGTTCGTCGAGAGTCAGGAACTGCCCGCCGAAATTCTGCGTCGTCGTGTAGTGCGCCGGGTCAAGCGGCACATTATACTGCCCCCACAGGTGAATCCGTGCGCCGTGCGGAATGTTGGCCTCGATCCAGGCCTGCATTGTGTACCGGGTATCGCGCTGATGCAGCCGACTGACCACCTGAAGGGTCGGCGTCAGCGGCACGGCGCTCACCACGACGATCAGCGCCGCGCGCAGGACCGGCCCCCGCAGACGCCGCGCCGCATGCGCCACCCCGAGGCCGGCGAACAGAGCGACAACCGGCAGGATGGGCACCAGCAGTTGATCGGCATGGGCGGGACGCTGTGTGCGCAGGACGACCAGACTGTACGCGGCCAGCGTGAAGGAGAGGATCAGGATCACCGCCCGTCGCGTCGGACGGCGCGGGGCGCTTCGCGTGGCCGTGAACGGCACCAGTGCGCCGACCACGGCCAGCACCGCCGCCGGGATGCCCACGCCGTACAGGACCAGATAGCGGACCTCGTAGACCAGCCCGTACGGCGTCGTGCCGGTGGCGCCCGAGCCGCCCCCGTACTGCGCGGTGATGTAGAGGAAGTCGGCCCACACCTCCTGCGGGTCGAACAGAACGTGCGGCGTCGTCAGGATGAAGACGGCGGGGATGGCCAGCCAACCGGCCAGTACCACGGCAATACGCCCTCTGCCGCCCGGTCCGCGCAGGATGAGCAGACCGATCAGCGCATTGACCAGCGCCAGCCCGGCGGCGTTGTAGCGGCTCCCCGCCGCCAGGCCGGCAGCGACTCCGGCGATCAGGAATGCCCAACCCCAGCCAGGCAAAACGCGTTGGAACCGGTTTAGCGATGTTGGTGGGGTTCGTCTGAAGCGGTACAGCGCCTCGACGCAGCCCCACACCGCGACCGCGCCGAAACCGGCGGCCAGACTGCTGGTGGTGGCGTAGTGCGCATGCTGGACCATCGGCAGAGCGACGGCGGTCAGCAGACCGGACGCCGCGGCTGCGCGCGGCCCCCCAGGCGGCGGGCGGTCGCGTAGACGGCGGCTACGGCGATAAGCCCACCCAGCGCCGAGTAGGCCCGCGCCACGACGTACAGATCGAACGAGGCGATCCAGCGATCGCCCCAGTCGGCCCAGGTGTCCACGCTGCGTCCGACGTTTGCGCCGGTCAGCAGGTCGGTGAAGAAGTTCAGGTTGATCAGGAACGACGGGTTTTCGAAGAACTTGCTGTTCAACTGCCCGCTGACCAGCATGCGCAGCGGCAGCGAGACATACAGAAACTCATCCGGCTGGACCGGCGTGCTCTCATGGATCAGGCGCAGCGGGGTCGTGGTCGGCGCGAACTGCGGGTCCGGCTGTCCATGGGCGATTCCACTGAAGCGAAGAGCGGCAGCGAAGAGAAGAAGTAGGGTGAGGAATGCCCGTTCCGAGGGTTTCATGGTGCATAATATAACATATCCGGGATGTGGAGTGAGGCGGATGACGACGCGAGAGCAAGAGATCATCGAGAAGTTTCATGACCTTGAGCCAGACGCCAAACAGCGCGTGCTGCAATCGTTGCAGCTCGACATCCAGGCGTCGTTCGACTATGCCGGCTGGTGGGCGCGGGTCGATTCCCTGCAGGCAGATCTGCGCGACCGGTTGGGAAATGACGCGACGACCGACGCGCTCACCCTGCTGGACGAACTACGCGAGGAGGAGCCGTGAGACAGGTAATTCTCGACTCGGGCATCCTCATTGCGGCCGTTTTTCGAGAGCAATTCACCGCGCGCGCACGAACACTCCTGCAGAAACTGCAGGCTGATCAATCAACTCTCCATGCTCCCATTTTGATGCGCTACGAGCTCATAGCCGTATGTCGCAAGGCTGTTTATCGTGGGCGCATTTCGATATCGGAAGGCGCGACCGCTCAGCAACTTTCCAGCTATCCGACACGGACACGACGGCGAACTCCTTCTGCGACGCGCACGAACTTGCGCAGAGTTCAATCGACCAACCGCCTACGACGCACAGTTGCGGGGGGGGGGCGTGCCTTTGGACAGCCGACGAGCGTCTATTCAATGCCGTGTCCAGCAGACTCCCCAACATTCGCTGGTTGGGCGCAGATCCCTATCTAGACACATGAACCAAGCCATCGATCGCAAACCCACACGACTGTTCATTCGTCGCCTTGCAGAATCCCGCCGGGCCGGGCCCGCGGCGCAGACCCCATGGGCGACCCAGTGGCTATGCCGACGAGATGGAATTCCCCGTCGATACGGCCGCCTTCCAGGTGGTGCAGGACTTCGGCGCGGCCAGCTACCGGCACCAGGGACGGTCACACACCGGTGAAGACTGGTATGGCGGGCTGGAGACCAGCTACGGCACGGTGGTGCGCGCCGCCGCCGCCGGTCGAGTCACCTTCGCCTCGCCCAACGGCTGGGGCATCGACGGCGGCGTGATCATCCTGGAGCACACCTTCCGCGACGGCACGATCGCCTACAGCCTGTACGGCCACATCACCGACGAGACGGGGATCGCCTTTCCGGCCGTCTTCTCCTGCGTGCGCCTGGGCGACCCGCTCGCCGCCGTCGGCGATGCCCGCCCCGCGCCGCACCTGCACTTCGAGATTCGCATCGACCAACCCGGCGCGGCCGACGTTCCGGGCGCTGGCTACGTCTGGGGCAGCCCGGCAGCGTCCGGCTTCCGCCGCCCGACCAAGTTCCTGCTCAACTTCCGCGCCCGCGCCGCCGACGGTTACCGATTCACCGCCGACATCGCTGACGAAGCCGGGGCACTCAGTCCGCCGGTCGTGCGCTTCGGCAACGGCCTGCTCACGCTCGACGCCAACCGCGTGCTGGGGATCAGCGCCGACGGCCGGGTGCTGTGGCGGACAAACCTGGATCGCCGCGCCGTGGCCCTGCTGCCCGACCGCATCGTGCCGGACGGCGCACTGATCGTCTACGCCGATGGCGGCATCCAGCCGGTCAATCCCGACGGCGGACTGGGCGGCGCGCGCTCGATGGGCGTCGCCTTTACCGGCCCACCGGTACTGGCCGGAAGCCAGTGGATCTTTCCGACACCGGACGGCGGTCTGGCCGCGCTCGACTCCGGGCTGAGCGCCGTGCTGTGGCGGCTGGAGAATGTCGGGCGGGCGGTGCGCATGGCCGCGTCGCCACGGATGATCGGCGTCGTGACCGAAGACTCGCGGCTGATCACGCTGGCGCTCGACGGGACGATTCTGGACACGGCGCTGCTCCGCGAACCAGGCGGGCTGACCACCACGCCGGGCGGCGACCTGCTGCTCTACTCCCTCGGCGGCCTGTGGCAGATCGGCTCGGATGGCCAGTGGTCGCTGCGCCGTGCCGATGCCCCACCCGGCGGCGCTCACGCGGCGGCGGTCGAGGCGACAGACGGCGGGCTGTACGCCTTCGACGGATACGCCCTGCGCGGCTACGTGCCGGATCTGCGCTGGGAGACGGCGCTGCCCGGCGTGCAGGGGGCGGTCAGCCTGACGATGGAAGCGAACGGTATCCTGCTGCTCACCAGCAGCGCCGGCGACGTGATCGCCGTGCAGGCCGCCGCGGGCGGGCTATGTAACCGGGTGCGCCTCTACGGCGACGCCCGCTCGCGGATGTGGCGCGCCGTCGGCGATGACGGGCTGCTTCGCCTGCACGTCGCCGACCAGATCGTCGGCTTCGACTGGCAGGATTTCCTGATGGCCTGCGGGTGATGGTCGCCGACCCGGGCAGGGGCGACCTCACCCGCGCTTCGCCCGGGGGAGGGAGTGGGGTGAGGGCGGCAAGACGGACACGCCGGGCGTTGGGACGTCCAGCGGGGCCGGTGCGCCCCCGTTCTTGAGTTCCGGCATAGCCACCAAAAGCGCATCAGGGTAAACTGTCTCTCATGACTCCGAACACACGCAAATGGTTCCGGCTGATCGCCGCACTGGTCCTCCTCCTGCTCATCGATCAGGTGAGCAAGCGCTGGGTCATGGCGACGCTGCCCTATGAACAGACGGTCCAGCCTATCCCGGCGCTGGCTCCGTATTTTCAGTTCACCTACATCCACAATTCCGGCGCGGCCTTTGGATTTCTGCCCCAGGCCGGCGACTTCTTCATCATCGTCGCGCTGGTGGTCTCCGCCGGCGTCTTCTACTACTACCCGAGAGTGCCGGACGACGCCGTCGTCATGCAGATCGCGCTGGCCATGGTGCTGGGCGGCGCGCTCGGCAACGCCCTCGACCGTCTGACGGTGGGCTCGGTGGTCGACTTCATCCACTACCAGATCCCCGGTGTCATCTCCAACGTCTCCAACATTGCCGATCACGGCATTGTCGGCGGCACGGCCATCCTCTTCATCCAGAGCTGGCGAACGGCGGAACCGCGCCCGAAAAACACCGCAAATGCGGAGGATGAGACCCCCGCAGGACATGTATAATGGCACTGTCAACTCACGTTTCCGATGGCGTCCTCCGGGGCGTCCTTATCGCTTAAGGAAGAACGACGTGCTGCGAAAATCACACCTGCTTCTCGTGCTGATCGCTGTTCTGGCGGCGGCGTGCAGTCAGCTTGGCGGCGCGGGCAACCTGGTTCCCACCACCGGCGACACCGCCAGCGACGCTTCGGCGGTTCAGCGCTTCATCCCCAATCTCTCGGCCATGGGTTACACCTCCGTCGAGGCCCAGAGCATCCAGACGGCCCTCTCGTCGGTCAGCGGCGGCGCCTCGCTGCTCACCGGCAATCCCGCCGCGGCGGCGCTGGTCGCCCAGATCGACGGCATGATTTCCTGCTACCGCAATGTCGGCGCGCTCGATGCCCGCGTGTACTATCAGGCCAATATCGCCAACCTCGTCCAGGGCACGGTGCCCTCGGTCGGCGCGCTGGCCGTGATCAACCAGGATCGCGTCATCAACAACTTCCTGTCCTGCGCCCTGGGCAGCGGGCAGGGGATTGGCGCTCAGACGGCGGCCTCGCAGATTTGCAGCGGCTCCGGCCAGATCGTGGTCGATGGCGAAACAATCGCTTATCTGTACGCGGCCACCAATCGGGAGCTGTGCAACCTCATGATCTCGCCGTTCCAGGGACGCTAATCCCGTCGAGGACTTCACGGCCATGGGGCGGCGAAAGCGGCCCCATGGCCCATCCGCTTCATCCACTCCTCGGAGCCAGCCTGCATGCCGCGCTATCCTCTCATCGCTCTGTCTCTGGTGCTCATTGCCGTCTTCTCACTGCCGTCGCCATCCCCGACGCAGGCGCAAGGCGGCGATCTGTACATTCGCGCGGCGCGCATGGGCCTTGCCCACATCACCCACCCCAGCATTGAAGATCCTTCGGAGCGCTACGGCAACGCGCTGCTGATCGGCGCGGGCTGGCACCGCTTCCCGTTGTACTGGAGCGACATCGAACGCGCGCCGAATCAGCGGGTATGGGATTCCTTCGATCGCATGGTCAGGGAAGATGCAGGGTACGGCTTGCGGACCAATTTGATCCTGCTCAACGCCCCGGCGCACCGGCGTGACGGCACGAGCATCGCCAACCTGTACGCGCCGGTCTTCGCCGACGGCACCGATACGCCCGGCCTCGGCAAGGCCCTCAACCCGGACAACTACTGGGGTTCGTTCGTCGCCGAGGCGGTGCGCCGCTATATGCCGGGTGGCATTCTGGCCCGCCTGGAAGGCTGGACCGGCGGCCAGGGCGTGCGCGTCTGGGAAGCCTGGAACGAGCCAGATCTGACCATGTTCTGGCAGAATAGCGCCGCGGAGTACGCCCGCCTGCTGAAAGTGACCTATCTGGTCGCCCATCAGGTCGACCCCGGCGCGCGCGTGATGACGGCCGGTTTCGCCTACCAGTTCCCGGAAGCGGACAACTGGCTGCGCAAGGTGCTCGACGTCTACGCGAGCGACTCGGCAGCGCCGGCCAACAACTGGTACATGGACATGGTCGCGCTGCACACCTACGTCGACCCGTATCGCAGCGCCCGCGTGGTCAACGTGGCCCAGGAGGCGCTAGCCCGCTACGGCCTCGACCGGCCGATCTGGCTGAACGAGACCGGCGTGCCCGTCTGGGACGACTACCCCGGCGAGACCTGGACGCTCAGCCTGCCCGGCGCGCGCCAGTACCGGCGCACCATGCGCGAACAGGCGCAGTACGTGATCCAGAGCACGGCCATGGGCTGGGCCGCCGGCGCCGATGTCATCTTCGTGCACCAGCTTTACGACGACTGCGCCGCCTCGCCGGTGGGCACCACCTTCCCTCCCCACAACGGCGAACTGTGCTTTGGGCTTGGCGAAAACGAGCAGAACCTGTGCACCGGCGAAGCCTTCGGACTGTTCCGCAACACACGCGGCGCGGAGTGCTTCAACCAGCATCCGCAGCCGGGCACCGCGCGTCCGGCGGCCGCGGCCTACTACCGCATGGCCAGTATCTTCGGCGATGTCAGTTTCGCCTACACCGGCCAGATCGAACTGAACGGCTGGGGCCGCGCGCTGGTCTTCGACGCCGCCCCGCCCCTGACCGGCGTCGCCTACGACCCGGCGCGCATCGGACAGAACGATAAGCTGGCCCTGCCCGGCGCGGTCACCCAGCGTATCTGGGTGATGTGGAACTGGGCGACGGTGCCCTATGACCTGGAGATCACCGCGGCCGGGACATCCGCCCGGCTGTATACGCTCAGCGACGACTACCGTCTGGGGCCGGAAAACGGCGTCTACACCATCACCCTCCCCAAGGTCGATGAAACCCGCTATCCTCCCTTTACCTCGGAAGCCCTGGAGCTGATCGACGGCGAGCCATACATCCTGGTCGAGCAGGTCTCGCCCGGCTGGGTACCCAACGAGCCGGCGCTGATCATGCGCGGCATCGGGCTGCTGACCGCTTCGACACCGCCCCCGCCGCCGACCGACGAACCGACTCCATCCGCCACCGAGACCGATTCGGCCACCAGCATCCCGACGCCGATCCCGACCTCACTGCCCACCATCGATCTGGCACTGGACACCACGCCGCCAATTCCGCGTATGGCCGCCCTGCCCGAAGTCAGCGGCGCGACCTTCCTGCTGGCCTGGACCGCCGAGGATGACAGCGGCATCGCCGAGTATGTCGTGTGGGTGCGGGTGGACGGCGGCGACTGGCAGCCCTGGCTGCAAACACGCGACGAGTTCGCTACCTTCACCGGGACGCCGGGCGTGTTCTACGAGTTTTCGCTGTGGGCGGTCGATCTTGCGGGCAACTGGTCCACCAACCTTGATCTGAACCCGATGACCGCAACGCGTGTAGAGTGAGGTAACCAGGAACTTTATGGCGAGCGATACCCTGCTGGTGCTTGGAATAGTCTTTGGCGCGTTCGGCGTCCTCGTGTTGTTCTTCGTCTACGCCAATCGCCCCAGAAGGCGCAACCGCCGCTTCGTTCGCGATCTCAACGGCGGCATCGCCGCTCTGGGGGGCAGCCGTGTCGGCGAACCGATGCAGTACGAAGGGACAGGCAAGTCGCTGTGCCCGCCAACGCAACTTCCCGCCGGTAATTACGTTCTAAGTTATGAACTTTATTCTCCGACGCGAATCGCGCTGGTCACCGAAGCCGGCGGAAGTGAACAGACGATCCTGATCTCCACGGCAGTGGGCATCAAGGAATTTTCCGTCGCCAGTGATGGCGCGTACCGGTGGCGTATCGAACCGAACGCCGAGGAGAGTCAGTGGCGGATGACCGTCCGTCCAGTGCTGAAACGAGGTCGATAATCGGTGTCCGTTCCCCCGCCTGAAGACCGTACGCCGTCCTCCACTGCCCCTGAGCGGCTGGACTGGAAGACCGCGCGGCCCCTGCTGTTGGCCGGCCTCGGTGTGCTGATCGTCACGGTCATCCTGATCGTGGGCATTCAGTCGATCGGTCTGGACAGCATTCGCGGGTTCATCGAAGGCGCAGGTCCCCTCGCACCGCTGGCCTTCATCCTGGTCAAAATGCTGACTTACGTCGTGGCGCCGCTGACCAGCGGGCCGATTCAACTCTCGGCAGGAGTGTTGTTCGGCCTCGTCCCCGGCGCGCTCTACACCCTGACCGGCGAAGTCATCGGCGGCAGCATCGCCTTCTGGCTCAGCCGCCGCTTCGGGCGAGCCGTCGTCCGCCGCTTCGTCGGACTGGACGGTCTGGCCAAAGTGGATGGCTTCGTCGAGGAGATCGTCGACTGGCGCACCCTGACCTTCGCCCGGCTCTTCCTCTTCTCCGCCTATGACTTCATCAGCTATTCCGTGGGCTTCTCGCGGCTGCCCTTCCGCGTCTATCTGATCGTCTCGATCGTGGCAGGCTTCATCCCCACTCTCGTCGCATCCATGCTGGGCTCAACCCTGGCCGGGGAAGCCGGCGCGCTGCTGCCCGTCTTCGCGCTCGTCCTGGCCTTAAGCGCCCTGCCCCTGCTGTTTCAGAGACAGATTCGCCGGCTGATCCGAATGTCTCGCCGGGTAAAACCGGCGCAGTCATAGATCAGCCACGCTTCCAGCCTGGGGTACCCGCATGAGGAGAGGTCATGGCCACCAGCAAGCTTTATCTCTATAAGATTCAACCGGTACGTCCAGCCATGCTGATCGAGAACACGCCGGAAGAGGCTGCCATCGTCGGACGGCACTTCGCCTATCTGAAAGATCTCACCGACAAAGGGGTGGTCCTCATGGCCGGCCGAACCCTGAATATGGATTACAGCAGCTTCGGCATCATCATCTTCCGCGCCGAAGACGATGCCGCCGCTCAGGCCATCGTCAACAACGACCCGGCGGTCGCCAAGCGTGTCATGCGCGCCGAGTGGTATCCCTACCGGGTGGCGCTCATGGTCGACGACTGGCCGACCTGATCCGTCAATTCCCGGTCACGTCGGCCCATGACTTGAGCGCACGAAGCTGCGGTGTCTTCTTGAGCTGATGCCCCTGCATACGGATGAGCAGGTCGTTGAGCAGGGTGATCGCCTCACCGACATGCGGCCCCTTGTTGAGCATGACGCACTCGGCGCGGGCGGCCATGGCCGCATCGGTCATCTCGCCCCGTGACGGAATCCCCTGCTTGACGAAGCTCTCCAGCACCTGCGTCGCCCAGATCACCGGCACGTGCGCGGCTTCGCACAGCCACAGAATCTCTTCCTGGATCTCCGCCATGCGCTGATAGCCCACTTCAACCGCCAGATCGCCGCGGGCGATCATCACGCCGAAGGGCTGCGCGCCGCCGGCCCGAATGATCAGTTCCGGCAGGTTGAGCACGGCCCGGCGAGTCTCAATCTTGGCGATGAGGGCGATCTTGCGCCAGTCGTCGCGGCGTCTGGCCAGTTCCTCCTGAAGATGGTCGATATCTTCCGGGTCCTGCACGAACGAGTAGCCGATCATGTCCGCGTGATGGGCGACAAAGTCGAGCGCTTCCAGATCGTCGTCGGTGAGCGGGTCCAGGCGCAGGTCGCTGTCCGGGAAGTTCAGGCCTTTCTCTTCGCGCACTTTGACGCCCAGATCGCTGGCGTGGGTCAGGCGCAGGATGATGCCCTCGTCCTCCCTGCCGATAACCACCGCGCCGATCTTGCCGTCATCAATCCAGACCGAGTGGCCGATTTCCACCTGATCGAGCACGGCGGGCAGGGTGCAGCGCACCTGCTTGCGATATTCCTCGCGCCGCTGCGGCTTGTCACGGGTGAGCAGGATGGTGTCGCCGACGAAGACGCGCTTCGAATTCAGCGTGACGTCGGCGGTGCGCACCTTGGGGCCGCCCAGGTCCATGTGAATTTTGACATGATGACCGGTCTCCGCCCCGGCGCGGCGGGTGAAGGCGATCATCGCCTGCCAGTCCGCCGGCGTGTCGTGGGCGCAGTTGATGCGAGCCGCGTCCATGCCGCGCGCCACCAGATCGCGCACGAACTCGTAATCGTGTGCCGCCTCGCTCGGGTAGGTGACCATCACCCGGACACCACGCCCAAGCGGCAGCGGACCAAAGACCTTCTCGGTGTTGTGGCGCAGCATGCGCTGGCCGCGATAGAACGACTCCGGGCGAGGATAGCGTACCTCGGCTGTTTCGCCGCAGATCGACTTCAGGGTGGCGATCACCGCGTCAATGTTGGGGAGTACGCGGGCCTCGGCGCGGCCCAGAGAGGACATGCCGTAGCGGCTGAGGGCCGGCTGAAGGTCGCGCAGATCGAAGCGCCGCAGCGCCAGGTAGTAGGCGAGATTGTTTGAACTGAGGCACATCGCCCGCCGCTCGATATGTTTGGCCCAGCGCGCGTTGAGTTCGTCGCCCTGCCGTCTGACCTCCTCGCGCAGCGCGATCATCTTTTGCAGGAGTTCCTGAGGCTGATAACGAGGCACGATTGGGTCTCCTTCAGTCAGCAGTTGTTCACCGAGAAAGCGATCTTTCGGGGTGGCCGTTAGCGAACGTGAATCATGGACATACCATGCTCGCCACTCACCCCCGATCTAGGGCTGTGCCCGCTCCCGTGACAATGAAGAGGGCGGCGAAACGCAGCGGGCGAGGGTCATATGAGCCGTATTTCTCGCCGGTGCAAAGGCAGATACGCTCTAGAAGGCCCATAATAGAACACCGCCCCAACACAGCGTAGAAGACCGCGGCGTTGGGGCGATGAGAATTTACTGACAGTTGGCTGAGAGGATCAGTCGCCGCTGGGCTGGGGTACCCTCTCCCGGCGGTGGTGAATGGCCTCCAGCATCTCTTCCACGCTGCCGTACTTCACCCGCGGACGGCCTATCGCCTTGCCGCGTTCCTGTTCCACTGCGTCCAGGTTCAGCCAGTCGGCGAAGGTCACGACATCGACGCCGCGCGCCTCCAGCAGCGACTCGATATCGCCCGCTGTCGGGTGCAGCATCTTCTCTTCCGCGAAGTCGGCCAGCAGTTGATCTACCGTGGCCTGCGAGTCGGGCTTATTGGTGCCGATGATGCCCGACGGCCCGCGCTTGATCCAACCGACGACGTACTCGCCGACGCGGACCGCGCCATCCTGAGTGACCCGCCCCTCGACGTTCGGAACGACCCCCTTGCGCGCATCGAACGGCACGTCTTCCAGGGGAAGGCCGAGGTAGCCGATCGAGCGGAAGACCAGCCCGACCGGGATGATCTCGGTGCGATCGGTCGGGCGCGGGCGCAGCGAACCATCTTCGGACTGCACCAGTTCGTTGTGCACCACTTCGATCGCTTCCACGCGGTCGGTGCCGATCAGCCGCGTCGGCGAAACCAGGAAGCGCATGTGAATCCGCCTCGGCTTGCCGGTTGGCTTGCGCTGGGCATAGTCGTGCAGCATTTGCACGTTCTTCTCGGCGACGCGGTCGCCGGCAGTCCGCACATAGTCCGCGCTCAGCGGGTCGAGTTCGTCCTCCCCTGGCGGCACGATGACGTCGGCGTCGCACAGCTCGCCCAGTTCCTTGAGTTCCGGGTTGGTGTAGGCGGCCTGAGCCGGCCCGCGCCGCCCCAGCAGGTAAATGTCGGTGACGCGACTCCTGGACAGGGCATCGAGAGCATAGTCGGCGATGTCGGTGACCGCCAGTTCCTCGTGGCTGCTCGCCAGAATGCGCGCGACATCCATCGCTACGTTCCCGTTGCCGATCACGGCGACGGCCCTCTGCGACAGATCGAACTCCAGATCGCGGTAATCGGGATGGGCGTTGTACCAGCCGACGAACTCCGTCGCGGGATGGCTGCCCGCCAGATCCTCGCCGGGGATGCCCATGCGCCGGTCGGACTGTGCGCCGACGGCATAGATGACCGCATGGTAGTGAGCGAGCAGATCGGCATGACGAATATCGCGCCCCATCTCGACATTGCCGAAGAAGCGGAAGCCGGGTCTGGCGGCGATCTTTTCGTAAACCTTGGTGACGGTCTTGATCTTCGGGTGATCCGGGGCGACCCCGCCGCGAACCAAACCAAAAGGTGTGGGCAGACGCTCGAACATGTCGACGGCGATGTTGAGCGGAGACTTCAGAAGATGTTCGGCAGCATAGAAACCCGAGGGGCCGGAACCAATAATCGCAACGCGCAGCGGATCGCCGCTGGCGCCAACAGGCGTTGTCATGGAGGAATCATCCTTCGCAGACATCTTTGATCGAACCGATAACACTATAGCACGAGTTCCCTTCAATGAACCCCTGTGCATGAGCAATGGCAGGCCGAGACGTGATGAACGTCAGTATCACTTGAGCAGGACCATGTTATTACGGTGAACCAGGGCGTCGCCATAGGTGTAGCCCAGAATCTCGACGATCTGGCTGGACTTGACGCCGCACAGTTTGCGAGCCGACTCGGCATCATAGCTGGTGATGCCGTGGGCGATCTCGCGCTTGCCTGGCGAGAGCACGACCACCGTCTCACCGCGGCTGAAATCCCCCTCCACCTGCGTGACGCCCACCGGGAGCAGGCTGGCCCCGCCCGCCTGGAGCTTGCGCGCCGCCCCGGCATCGACCGTCAGCCGGCCGTGCGGCTTCTCGACCAGCAGCCAGCGCTTGCGGCTTTCCAGCGGCGTGCTGACCGCGTCGAAGCGGGTGCCAACCGCCTCCCCGCGCACAATGCGGCCCAGGGCGTCGGGCGTTTTGCCGCTGGCGATCCATGTCGTCACCCCGCCGCGCGCCGCCAACTGCGCCGCCTGCAGCTTGGTGAACATGCCGCCGGTGCCCAACCCGGTCGCCGTGCCGCCGGCCAGGGCGTAGGTCTCGGCGTCGATCTGCGCGACGCGTTCGATCAGCTTCGCGCTCTGGTCGCGCCGGGGATCGGCCGTGAACAACCCCGGCTGATCGGTCAGCAGGATCAGCCGGTCGGCCTCGACCAGGGTGGCCACCAGCGCCGACAGGTTGTCGTTGTCGCCGATGCGGATCTCTTCGGTGGCGGTGGTGTCGTTCTCGTTGATGACCGGCACGATACGGTGCTCGATCAGCGTCGAAATCGTATCGCGGGCATTCAGAAACCCGGCCCGGCTGTTGAGATCGCCACGCGTCAGCAGCAGTTGGGCGACCACGATGCGGAAAATGTCGAAGAGGTCGGTGTAGATCTGCATCAGGCGGCTCTGCCCGACCGCGCTCAGCATCTGCCGCGCGGGGATGCTCCGGCTCAGTTCGGACGTGCCGAGTCGTTCGCGACCGGCGGCCACGGCGCCAGAAGTCACCAGCACCAGTTCATGCCCCGCCTCGTGCAGCCGGGCGATCTGCTGGACGACCTCCAGCATGCGCTGGCGGCTCAGGTGCGGCGTTCCATCGGTGAGCGTGCTGGTGCCAACTTTGACGACAATGCGTTCGGTACGTGCGGTCATGACGGCGGGTGTTCCTTACGGGTGTCGTTCCTGACAGGAAGATCGCACAGGAATGGATCACAGTATGGATCGCCGCCCATTATACTCGGAAGCGCCAGCGTAGTATCCGGCGCGTCGACCGTCTACGAAACGGTTGCCTGGACTGACTTCCCCGTCAACGTCGAAATCATGTCGGCGAACTGCCGCCGGGCGAATGGCTTCAGCAGGAAAACCGACGCGCCCAGACGAAGTGCCTGGTGCTGGCGGTCCATGCAGTGGTTGTCGCCGACGGCGATAACAGGAATGTGACGGGTTTTGGGATCGTTGGTGAGTTTGCGGAGGATGGAGAAGGAGTCTGCGCCAGGGAGGTCGAGATCGAGCAGGACGAAATCCGGAAGGGGTTCCATCGCCATCAACTGCTGGACGGACTTCGCCCCGGTGGTATTGCGTTTGAACTCGACTCGCAGATCCTTCAAGATGAGCGAGATCACAAACAGGCTGTGCGCGTCATCCTCGATCACCAGGGCGCGGACTCTGCTCGTGTCTTTTGAGTTCATAGTACCCCCGGGAACTGATTTATCCAGTATACTGATGCAGAGATTTCAATCAATGCATTAATCTCGGGTTACACGGGCACATTATTTCTTTGTTTGTTCAGTTATTCTATCTGTTATTTTAACGTTGAAACGCTTTCATGCAAGTCTTTTCATAATTCTCGTGAATGCTCCGCTAAATGTCATAGGGAACAGGTGAATGATGGCCCATACGGTCAGAAGATCGGTGATCATCGCCCCCGGCGCCTTCAAGCACAGCCTCAGCGCCCCTGCTGCTGCCGCCGCCATCGAGCGGGGGCTTCGCCGGTCCGGTCTCCATCGACGTTATGACTGCCATTGTATGCCAATTGCCGATGGCGGCAACGGGACTCTAGAGGCATTTCTTTCCGGCGACGCGGGCCTGCAGCGACTCGAAGTGCCTGTCCACGATCCCTTTATGCGGCCGATCCACTCGGCCATCGCCGTGCCAGGTACCGCGGGAGACGGTCCCATCGTCATCGAAATGGCGCTGGCCTCCGGCCTGGAGCTGCTGCGTGCCAATGAACTCAATCCGCGCAAGGCCACCACCTATGGCACCGGGGAACTGATGCGGGCGGCGCTGGATCACTGGCGCGGCGGCGAGATGATCGTCGGCATGGGCGGGAGCGCCACAGTCGATGGCGGCGCGGGCTGCCTGCAGGCGCTGGGCGTCCGCTTCTACGACCGCGAAGGCCACGAACTGCCTCCTGGCCTGGCGGGCGGCGACCTGCACCGCGTGCATCGAGTCGACGCCGGCGGGCTGGACCCGCGCTGGAAAGAGGTGTCGCTGGTGATCGCCACCGACGTCGATAACCCGGCCCTCGGTCCCAGCGGCGCCGCGGCGGTCTTTGGGCCACAGAAAGGCGCCGACCGGGTGCAGGTGATCTTCCTGGAGGCCAGTCTGCGCCATTTCTTCTCCGTCCTGGCCGATCAGCTTGGCGTCGACGTGCGCACCACGCCAGGAAGCGGAGCGGCCGGGGCGCTATCCGGCGGCCTGATGGCCCTCTTCGGCGAGCGGGCGCGGATTCAGTCGGGCATCGATCTACTGCTCGACGCATCCAATTTCGAAGAGCGTTTGGCGCAGTGCGCGCTGGTCATCACCGGCGAGGGTCGGATGGACGAGCAGACTATCCACGGCAAGGGGCCGATCGGTGTGGCGCGACGGGCTGCCGCCCACGGCGTCCGGACAGTAGCGCTGGTCGGCGGGCTGGATGCCGACGACGCGCTGCTGCACGAGGCCGGCGTGTGGGCTGCGATGCCCATCGTGACGGGGCCGATGTCTCTGGACGAAGCGATTGAGCGAGCCGAGGTCCTGGTCGAGCGGGCGGCGACCCGGCTGGGCTACCTGCTGCAAACCATGCGGCGCCGCGCGTCACGAGTGTGACCTATGATCAGCTTTGACAACGAAGAGGCGGAGTACCTTCGCTGGGTCGAAGCGCACCCGGACGGCTATGTCATCAACGCCGAAAAACGTGCAGCTGGCTATCACCCGTACATGGTGCACCGTGCCTCCTGCGCTTCCGTGAAGACCGATAAGCGCGGGAACTACACCACCCTTGGCTATGCGAAATTCTGTTCCATGAATCGCGAGGAACTCGTGCACCGCGGACAGCAGATGTCGGGCAGCGTCTCCATCTGCTCGCAGTGCAAGCCCTGAGTTCCCATGACTCTGCTGTGGTATGCGGTGGTCCTGGAAACGCGCCGCCGGAACCGGTAAAAACAGCGGTTCAGGACGAACAGAACCGTCGAACAGGATGGATGGCATGGATCTGGTCACGCTGGCGATGCTGCGCGAGGCGCAGACGCGTTTACAGCACGTTGTCTATCACACCCCACTGATCAAGTCTCACGTCGACGCCGGCGTCTTCTTCAAGCCGGAGAACCTTCAGCCGATTGGCTCCTTCAAGATCCGTGGCGCGTACAACAAGATCGCCTCGCTCTCGCCAGAGGAGCGGGCGCGCGGCGTGATCGCCTACTCGTCCGGCAATCACGCCCAGGGTGTCGCCTATGCCGCCCGAGCGCTCGGCATTCATGCCGTGGTCGTCATGCCCACCAGCGCGCCGCAGATCAAGATTGACAACACCCGCGGCTATGGCGCAGAAGTCATCCTGTACGATCCGATGCGCGAGCGGCGCGAGGATGTTGCCGGGCGTCTGCTGGCTGAACACGGCTACGTGCTCGTCCCGCCCTTCAACGATCTGTTCGTGATCGCCGGCCAGGGCACGATCGGACTGGAGATCTTCGCCGACCTGCCCCACGTCGATCTGGTCCTGACGCCGGTGGGCGGCGGCGGGCTGCTGAGCGGCGTGGCGGCCGCGCTCAAGTCGCTGAACCCGGCGGCCAAAGCGATCGGGGTGGAGCCGGCGGTCGCCGCCGATGCGCAGGCATCGCTCAAGGCCGGCGAGATCCGCTCGATTACGCCGGAACAGGCGGCGCAGACCATCGCCGACGGCGTACGCACGCTGCACGTCGAACCCATCACCTTCGCCAACCTTCAGCATTACGCCGACGGGATCATCACGGTCAGCGAGGATGAACTGCGTGCCGCCGCCCGCCGCCTGATCCTGACTCACAAGCTGACGGTCGAGCCGACCTCCGCCCTGCCCCTGGCGGCCTATCTCTACCATCGCGACGAACTGCCGCCGGCCCAGACCGTGGTGATCGTCCTGAGCGGCGGCAGCGTCGATCCGCGTCAACTGGCCGAGCTGATCCTGACGGAATAGAGCGACAGGGCGCATGGTCGCCGCGCCACAAGGCCCTTGCGTTTATGGGCAGGGGAAAGCCGTCAGCCGGATGTCGCTGAACGATCCGCGCGCGTCGCACGGCACGCGGAAGGCGATCACGTTGTCTTCCAGGGTCACATAGTCGGTCACGTCCAGGTCGAGGGGGGTATCAATCTCGCCGAACTCCCGCCCGTTGATGGTCAGTCGAGCCGGGGCGGGCGCGCTGTCGATGCGCAACCGGTAGGTCACGCAGACATCGCGCATGGGCAGATCGAACGTCTTCTGCAGCCAGGCCAGCCAGTTCTCCTGGCGTATCTTGTCGAACGTCCATTTGGCCAGCGAAGGCACCCTGAACGTCTCCATGAATTCGTAGAGCGTCGGAATATCCTCGAAGTAGTCGCACGACCAGCCGTCGTCCAGTGAAATATCGGGAATTGTTGAGCTCACGGCAGGATCCTGTCTGGCACGACTCAGTCGGAGATAGGCCGGTTTGGATCATCGCGCGCGAGCTGCTCCGCGGCGATCAACTGCGCGAATTTCCGTTCATAGCGCTGCTGCGCCAACTGGCGCAGATCGGCAACCAGATCTTTCTCGTCGGTGATCTCTATCCCGAGCAGCGACTCGAAGGCATCCTCCATCGTCAGGATGCCGGCCATGCCGCCGTACTCGTCGATGATCAGAAAAATGTGCTCGCGCTTATCGGCGAAGGCGTTCAGCGCTTCCGCCACGGTCGTCGTCTCCGGTATCGCTTCGATCTTCCTGACCAGGCTCTCGATGGTCTCGTTGTGCCGGTCGCTGGCCAACGCCTGCAGAATATCGCCGCGCAGCACATAGCCGACCACGTTATCGATTCGTTCGCGAAAGACGGGGATACGGGTGAAAGGCAGGCCGCCAGGCAGTCGGTACGCCGCTTCAACGGTCAGATTGGCCTCCAGGGCAAAAGCAACCGTGCGTGGCGTCATGATCTCGTAGACCTTGACGGCATCCAGGCGCAGCAGATTGCGCAGGATGCGATTCTCCCGTTCCATCAAGGCCCCCTCCTCGTGGCTGATGTTGGCCAGCACTTCGAGATCGCCGCGCGTGACGGTCGGCGCACTTTCCGACGGGCGCAGCAGACGGCCCAGCACTTCGAACACCACCACCGCAGGGTACGTCACGACGAGCATCGCCTGGATGATGTAGGCCGACGGCACAGTGAGCTGACGCCAGTACACCGCGCCTATCGTCTTGGGGATGATCTCCGAAAGCACCAGGATGAGCAGAGTCAGCACCGCCGAGATCAGGCCGACATAGTCATTGCCGAAGATGGCCGCAGCTTCCGCGCCGGCCAGCGTCGCGCCGACGGTGTGGGCGATGGTGTTCAGGGTGAGGATGGCGCTGATCGGACGTTCTACATTTTCCTTTAAGCGCGACATCAGCACGCCGCCGCGCTTTCCGCGCTGGACCAGCCCTTCGACATGCGACGCCGAAGAGGTCAGCAGCACCGCTTCCATGACCGAACAGGTGAAAGATACGACGAGGGCCAGGCTGATGTAGAAAATAAGCGCGCCGAGCGAGCCGCCGGCAGCGCCTTCAACGGGCGTCACTGGTGCTGCGATCAGCGCGACAGGGAGATCGAAGGGCATCTGCACCAAATCAACAATCACTCAACACTGCGCTTATTGTATAAAGAAAGCACCCTGGTCTTCAATCGTGTCGAGGATCGATCGGGAAAACCCGCCGTTCCCCACCGCCGCGCACAGGCCGACCTCACGTGCTGCTGTGTCGCTCATTACGGTGGTTCGAAGCGCGCGCCGCGCGACCGCCGCGAGATCTCGGCCCATCCACTCGGGTTGACCAGCCCGCCCGGCACGTAAACGATCATCAGCATGAGCAGCAGCCCGTTGATCACACCGCGGTACTGACTGGCGAAGCGCAGCACTTCGGGCAGGCCGGTGAGGACAATGCCGCCGACGATCGGCCCGGCAATGCTGCCGGTTCCGCCCAGCACGGCAAACGTCAGGATCTGCACGGCCTGGTCGAAGCCATAGCCGTCAGGGCTGATGATGCGCGTCAGGTGGCCGCTCAACGCCCCCGCGCCGCCCGCGATGATCGCGCTGAGGATGAAGACGACGTTTTTGACGTAGACGACGTTGATGCCCATGGTCGCGGCCACCCGCTCATCCTGGCGGACGGCGGCCATCGCCCGGCCGAAGCGCGACCGGTGCAGCCGGTAGATGCAGTACATCGTGATCGCCATATACAGCAGCAGATGCCACGTCTCGGCGATTTTGGGGATGCCCTTGATGCCCAGGGCGCCGCCGGTCAGGGTGACCGTCTGCCCGGTAAGGGAGCTGGCCAGCGGATCGAAGTTGAGGATGAGAATCCGCACCACTTCGCCGAAGCCAATCGTAGCGATGGCTAAGTAGATGTCGTGCAGTCGGAGCACCGGCAGGCCGATCGGCAGCGCGATGATGCCGGCCAGGGTCATGCCGCCCAGGATGCCCACGACGAAAGGCATATCGGCTTTCTGCGTGAGGATCACGCCGGTGAAGGCGCCAATGGCCATGAAGCCCGCGTTGGCCAGCGAGAACATGCCGGTATAGAGCGTGAGATAGATGCTCAGGCCGAGGATGGCGTTGACCAGCATAAACTGGACAACCGGTTCGGTGATGCCGATGCTGCGGAGGATGTCCATACGCTATGCCCGCGTGATCTCTTTCCGTCCCATGAGGCCCTGGGGACGGAACAGCAGGATAAGAAACAGCAGCGTAAAGACGATGGCGTCGCGGTAGTTGCTGCCCCCCGCCGCGATGCTGAACACCTCCAGGCCGGCCACCACAAAGCCGCCGACCAGCGCGCCCTGGATGTTGCCCAGGCCGCCCAGCACGATCACCGTCAGCCCCTTGAGCGCAATCGCATCGCCGATAAACGGAGTCATCGAGTTGAATGCCAGCCCATATAGGACGCCCGCGGCCCCGGCCAGCGCCCCGGCCATGAAGAACGTGCTCATGTAGATGCCGCTGACGTTGATACCCAGCAGCCCGGCCGTGCGCTGATTGAAGGCGACCGCGCGCATCCGCTGGCCGAGCCGGGTGCGCTGCACCAGCAGGTTGAGCAGCGCCATCAGGACGACGGCCACGATCAGGATGAGCACCTGAATGGGCGTGACGCGGAACGGCAGGCCTTCGATGGCGTCGGTCGGGATGCTGCCGAAGGGGAAGCGCTGCGGCTGCGTGCCGAAGACGAGCTGCCCCAGGCTGACCAGGAAGATCGACGCGCCGATGCTGCTGATCAACTGCGAGATGCGCGGCGCATTGCGCGCCCGCAGCGGCGCGAAGGCCACCCGCTCCAGGATGACGCCGATCAGCCCGGCGCCGACCATGGCGACCGGCAGGGCCATCCACACCGGCAGGCCGAACTGGATCACGCTGAGCAGCCCGATGAACGCCCCCCACATGAAGATGGCGCTGTGAGCCAGATTCAATACGCCCAGCACGCTGAAGACGAGCGCATAGCCGAGTGAGAACAGGCTGTAAACCGAGCCAAGCCAGATGGCATTGACAAGCTGCTGGGTGACATTCATGAGCGTTCCGGTCTGTGTCGCCTCAAATTTCTATACGGTCGCCACGGTTTTCGTCGCGACACGCTTCTGCGTGTCTGTGCTTTGATGCGGACGCCCCGTTGCGTCCCCCAAGTTAGCGACTGATCGATGCAACCAGAGTAGCGATTGTCGCATCGTCCGCCGGGTGTTAAAACACCCGGCTACCTGAAAAGACAGGTCCACTAAAGGGACCAAGAACGCTGGCGCCGGGGAAGCCCCTTCAGTGGGCTTGTCGGTTACTAGCCGAGGCGCTTTAGTCCTCGGCGGTCCCCGCAACCCTTAACTTGGTACGAATGGGACCCGCAACGGCGTGTCCGCTGTATCCCACCCTTTGGAATGCTTGCCTGTCCGCCCCCTCTCCAAAATGGAGAGGGGGTTGGGGGGGTGAGGTTACGGTGAACTACTCCGCGCCAAGGACCGAGAACACGCCATCCTGGGCGATCTGGACGACCGGGTCGTGCACCGGGTTGCGGGTCTCGTCGAAGCTGAACAGACCCAGCGGGGTCTCGAAGTCGGCCAACCCTGCCAGCGCATCGCGCACCGCGGTGCGATCGACCGAGCCGGCGCAGCGGACGGCCGTCGCCAGCATCCATGTGCCGGTGTATGCCTGCGCCGCGAACTGATCCGGCAGCGAGCCGTAAGCCGCTTCATAGGATTCCAGGAACGCGGTGCTCAGCGGGTTGGTGCTGGCCATGTTCCAGGCCGCGCCGACCAGCAGGCCGTTGCTCGCCTCGCCGGTCTGGTCCAGGACCGTCGGGGAGTTGAAGCCGTTGCCACCCATCAGCGTGCCCTCGAAGCCGAGTTCGCGCGCCTGGAGGATGATCTGCACACCCTCGGTAGCCAGCGCCGACATGGCGATGACATCCGGCTCAGCAGAGATCAGGTTGGTGAGCTGGGTGCGGAAGTCGACGTCGCCCGTGGCGTAGGTTTCTTCGCCAATGATCTCGACGCCGTTGTCCTGGAACGCCTGCTTGAAGAAGTTGAAGCCGCTGACGGTGAAGTCGTCGTCGTTCGCGTAGATCAGTCCAACCTTGGTCAGGCCCAGGTTCTCAGTCGCCTGCGAGACGACGCCGGGGATCACGGCCGCTTCCGGCAGACTGTTGCGAAAGACGAATTCGCCCATGTCGGTGATGCCGGCAGCGGTGTTGCTGACGCCCATCACGACCGTGGCATTTTCCTGCGCAACCGGGTCGGCGGCGAAGGCTTCACGGGAAAGCGTCGGGCCGAGAACGGCGGTGACCTGGTCTTCTTCCACCAGCTTGGTCATGGCGTTGATAGCCTGTTCGTTCTCGCTGGCGCTGTCTTCGAAGATGACTCCCAGGGTGACGCCCTCGCCCAGATAGCCCGATTCGTTGATCTCATCGAGCGCCATCTGAATACCGTTCTGCTGGGTCGCGCCATAGACCGAAGCGCCGCCGCTCAGAGTCAGCACCGCGCCGAGAGTGATCGTCTCAGGCAGGCCCTCAGGGATCGGGCAGGCTTCCATCATGTCCATACCCATGTGCATCATGTCATCCTGCGCCATCACGCTGAAGGGCATGAGCAGAATGACCACTGCCATCAGCAAACCGAAAAGTCGTGTACGCATCCTATAACACTCCTTGCTGTGAAAACCTTTTGGAACCGCTGCTTGTCGCTTCGGGAAGTGTAGCGTAATCCACAAGCGGTAGCAACGGAAGCCTGACGGCTCCAACGATTACCGTTCTGAGAGGAGGGGATAACCGCCCCTCATTTGCGCTTTCGGTTGATTCGGCAGACGTAGCCGTGGTGTAGCCAGCAGGGTAGGAACCCCTCATCGACTTGGACTGTTTAATGGTTCAGTTTGTGGATGATTTAGAACTATTTAGGAGAAATTTCATATATAAACCTTTGTGAATTGGGGTACAAGTTATATCATCACGCGCATGATTTAACTCTTCCATTAGCATGGAAGAAACTAAAAGGCCGCGCCGATGCCTCTTCGCCTGCTTCTTCTCATCACTCTATTCGTCGGACTCACGATTGTTCCCTCAGCACACGCAGCGGAATTCACAGTAAATGACCCTGGAAATACGTCCGATTCCGCACCAGGGAATGGGGTTTGTGCAACCAGCGGCGGCGTCTGCACACTGCGCGCCGCCATCGCTGAAGCCAATGCTCTGGCGGGCGATGATGCGATCGCCTTCGGCACAGGGATTACGACCATCGCCATCGCCTCACAACTGACGATTAGCTCAAACATCACCATCCAGGGGGCTGGAGTCACCGTTGACAACACCGGCTCCGGGCGTGTATTTCGCGTCACCAGCGGCGACGTCATCATCAATGGACTGACCATCACCGGCGGAAGCACCACCAACGGCGCGGGAATCCTCATCAGCAATGCGGCGAGCACTCTCACATTACAGGGCGGCGCGCGGGTCATCGGTAACGATGCATCAGGCAACGGCAGCGGAATCCATGCGACCTCAGGCGCTCAGGTGACGATCACGGGCGCGGGCACAGAGGTGGCCGCGAACCAGGGCGCGACCAACGGCGCGGGTATCTACGCCGCCGGCGGCGCGGATATCCTCCTCCAGAATGGCGCGGCCGTACGCGACCACACCGGAACCACGACCCGCGGCAGCGGCATCTATGTGACCGGCGCCGCAACCACCCTGACCATCGACAATGCGGTCGTATCGGGCAATACCGGCGCGACCAACGGCGGCGGCCTCTATGCCACTACCAGCGCCGTCGTCACGATGCGCAACGGGGCGCAGGTCACCGGCAACGATGCTACAGGCAGCGGAAGTGGATTGTTCGCCAGCGGCAACAGTCAGATCACGATCGCGGATGCAGGCACTGCCATCGCCGCGAACCAGGGCGCGACCAACGGCGCGGGTATCTACGCCGCCGGCGGCGCGGATATCCTCCTCCAGAATGGCGCGGCCATACGCGACCACACGGGCGTGACGACCAGCGGCAGCGGCATCTATGTGACTGACGCCGGAACCACCCTGACCATCGACAACGCGGTCGTATCTGGAAATACCGGCGCGACCAACGGCGGCGGCATCTTCCTCACGCGCGGCGCACAGGTCACTTTGCAAAACGGCGCAGCGCTTACCCAGAACCGCGCAAACACTCGCGGCGGCGGCGTCTATGTGACTGGCACAGGCAGTGCTCTGAACATCTTCGACTCACGCCTGACGTTCAACAACTCGGGCAACGATGGGGATGCCATCTTTCAGGCGAACGGGTCCACGGCAATGACCAATTCCTGTGTCGTCTGCAATGGGGACAACGCGGTCGATCGCAGCGGCGGGACGGTGCCGCTGGCGCTGGGCGGCAATTGGTGGGGAACTGCCTGGGGGCCGTTCTACAGCACGTCGACACAGGGTCTGCAATGCAGCTCGGGCGACAGCCTTGACCCGGCGAATACGCTGGCGAACTATGGCATGGCCGTGACCACACCTGCCCTCACATGCGGTTCGACGCCGCCGCTTGGCAACTGGCTGACCACCCCGACGGCAGGTTGTACGGGCGCCGAAATTGTCACGCCGTCTACCCTCGGTCACGCCCGGTCCTGTGTCGGGCCATAGGCCAATCGGGCATCGTGCTCAAGGCAGCCGCTCGACGATCACCCGCGCCTCGCCGGCGCTCTCGCCATAGGCGTTGACGCGCACTGTGTAAGTGCCGTCCGCGGGCAGCAGCGCCTCGAAGACCGGGTTGAGCGTCCCATCCGAGTCGTCGCCCTCGGCGATCGTCTCGCCCGCCGGGCCGAGCAGCGCCGCCACCGGGTCCAGCCCGCCGCCCTGCGCCTCGACCACTACCCGCACGCGCACCCCGGCTTCGCCCTGGAACGGATAGTACAGGTAGGTGCGTGCCGGCAGCGGATCGGTGGCGCTCAGGATGATCAGCGGCGCCGGGGTTGGCGGATTGGCACGAAAGTCGTAACGCCAGGCCAGGGTGAAAGCCCCGCCTGCCTCGCCGTCGTCGGTCACGAACAGAGGATACAGCCCGTCTTCGATCACGCCGATGCCGCGAATGGCCGCGCCGAACCCGTCGGCGGGAACACGGGTCATCAACTCGCCCGCCGGGGTGTACAGTTCGAGCGCCAGCCGCAGCGGAGAACCGTCGGTCGCCCGCGCCTCGATGGTCAGCACATCGCCGGCCTGCGCCGGGATGAAGAAGCGGCTGAACAACCCGCCCGGTTCGACAGCGCCCAGAATTGGAGCATCCTCTTGCAGGCGGGCATCCCCATCGATGGGCACCGCGGTGGCCGTCGAGGTTAGGCCAACCGGCGGCACGGAGCCTTCGGAAGGCGCGACCGCCAGCGTCAGGGTCAGGCGGTAAGCGCCAGCCGCGCCGCCGATCACCTGCACAAAGTACTCGTCGTCCTGGCGCAGGCGCACGTCGCGGATCAGCGCGTTCAGACCGCCGCCGCTGTCGTCGTCGGTGGCCAGCGCATTGCCTCGCGAGTCATAGAGGGTGAGGCGAGGGTCGACGCCGGAGCCTTCGAGCGCGGTGCCTCGCAGCGTGGCGTAGACGCCTGCCCCGCCGCTGAACTGCAGGACGTGCCGATCGAACGCCGAGAGGAACTCCGCATCATACGGGATATCGACCAGCAGCCGGCCCACCAGCGCTCCCAGCGCGGCGTGCACCGGCGACGGCGTGTAGGTCGGCGTCAGGCTGGGCGTGATCGTCGGGGTGAACGTCGCCGTCGGCGTGAGGGTGGGTGCTTCGGTCTCCGTCGGCGCAATGGTCGCCGAGGGAGTCACGGTTTCGGTAGGGGTGCGCGTCGGCGGGGAGGTGCGGCTGGGCGTCAGGGTCGGCGCGGCCGTCGGCCGGTCGGGGAGCAGCAGGCGCAGCGCATAAGCCAGGTCGACCGGAACCGCCTCCGTGGCTTCTTCCGTCGCCTCAGCAGTCGCAGCGTTAGCAGTCACTTCGACCGTCGACTCTAGCGGCGCGGCGGCCGGAGCAACTGCCGAGCGCACCCGCACCGTGTACACGCCGTCGGCGGGAAGCACCAGGGTCGCGCCCTCGGTGAGAAGGACGGTTCCGTCGGGGCTGCGCACTTCCAGACGCAAGCCGGTCACATCGGTCGAGGTGAATTCCACTGTCACCGCTTCGCCGGCCCGTCCGATGAACTGCCAGTCGTGGACCGTTCCCGGCGTCAGTCGATCCTCCATGTGCCGGTCGGAGTCCAGAAGTCGAATCGAAGGCGGTGGCGTGGGGGTGGCGACGCAGGCGCTCAGAAAGACGCCTGCCATCAGCACGATGGACAGGGAGGAGCAGAGGAGTCGCCCGGCGCGCCGCACGCTCAAGACATCCGCATGTCAGCCGCTCTCTGTCCCACCAGCGGCGGCCGAAGAGCGCGATCGGGAAGGCTGCGAAACGGTGATGCGATCGAACATGCGGGGGTCGTCGTCATTCCTCGTCGGCCTCGTTCTGCTGCGAACCGCTCAGGAAACCAGCTATCCACTTGAGTGCATCGACAGCGCTGTGCGGGTCGTTGCCGCCCTGCATCAGCAGCCGGTCGACATCTTCGGCCCGGCGGACGAGCGACGCCTTGCTGCGGTGCTCGGCCATCGAGGCGATCAGTCCGGCCAGCTCCTTGAGGTTGTTGGCCAGGATCTTCTTTTCCGGGTCGGCCAGTTCGGCCAGGTGCGACTCCAGTTCGAAGCGGAAGGTGGCCGGGTCGAAGACCAGCGTGCGCTTGCTGTTCGGGTCGAAGGACTCGGCAAAGGCCGTCAGCACGCCGAACGTCGTGGCCACATCCTCGGCGAACTGCCCCAGCGAGCGCTTGCCGACCATCCGCCTGTAAGCCAGGACCGTTCCCAGAATGGCGCGAATGTCTTCGGGCCGGCGGCCGTCGGCCGTTTTCTCGGGCATGGCGCGTTCCAGGCGCTGCAAACGGGCGACCGGCGCATTGTGGGCATACTCACGCCACCAGTTGAGCAGTCCTGTGCGGGCAGCGCCGTTCCAGTTCACGACGCTGAAGACGCGGGTGATCTCCTCGGCCAGGACGGTCTCGTCTTCCACCTTGTCGAAGCTGGCCAGCAGCCGGCGCAGCACCGCGCGGGCGGTGAAATCCTCCTTGCGTTCGCCGGCCACACCCAGCATCTGCCAGAGCGCCTCAGGCCCGACCTGCACATCGGGGTGCTGCTGCAGGGCGCGGGCGAGCTGTTCGACCAGATCGAACACGGCCGGGTCCCATGACCAGGCCTCCAGCAGCGCGACGTAGATCGCCGCCGCGCCCTGCTGGTCGATGTGGCCGGCGGCCATGACCTGCGCCACCAGCGCCAGCGCATCGGCGGCGCTGCGCCCACTTCCGGCGATGGCTGTCGACAGCAGAGGCACGAAATCCTCGCGCCGGGTGGTACGGCTGATCAGCGCGTAGAACAGATCGTCGCGCCGGTTCACCAGCGTCAGCCGGAGCAGCGCGCTCACCGCGTCCTCGGGCATCCAGTCGAGCGGCTCGCCCGAACTCCAGGCCTTGATCAGCTTTTCGGCGGCGGCGGCGCTGCCATTCTCGCCATTGGCCAGGGTCCACACTTTTTCGATGGAGTCGGCATTGAACAGATCCGGGGCGCGCAGGCCAGTCGAGCGTGACAGGGTGGCCAGGAAGATCTCGGAGCCGAAGTCATTGAGCAGCGCGATCGGGTCACCGGCGCCGTATTGCAGCGCTTCGCACAGCGAGTCCGGGAGCTGTGTGCGCAGCGCATCGTCGCTCAGCAAGGTATCCAGCAGCACCGGCGTGCGTTTGGCGGCCAGCAGCACCAGCGAACGCGCCAGGTCGGCGTCATCGTGGGCGCGCGCCTGGGCAGCGGCAAAACCGGCGGCGAGCACCTCGCCCAGCTCGTAAGCGGCCGGCTCACGGGCGATCAACCGCAGCCAGTTCAGCACCGTCTCGCTGTCGCCGTCGGTGATCGCGACCTGGAGAGAGGACAGGGCGGCCACTTTGAGCCGCTCCCGCCAGGCCGGGTCTGGCTCCCCGCTGTCGCTGACGACGGCGCGAGCGAAAGCATAGACCGCATCGGGCTCGACCACGAGCGCCCGGTCCAGCATCTCATACACGGCAGCATCCAGCGTGGGATCGGCAATCATCCACTCGGCAGTCAGACGGGCGGCCTCGACATCCCGCTGGTTGAGGGCTCGGCGCACCAACTGCCGGGCGATCTCCTGACGGGCTTCGCCCTCGGGAGGATTGGCCCTGAGTGTTGAGACATCAAGCGCGTTCTCATCCGGAGGAATAGGAAGAAGAGACGTCACAGGCTATGCCTTATCTGAGCCGGCGAAGTAAATCGGCGCTATGGGGGCGGCGTTCGAGCAGGTAGGAGACGTAGCCTACCATCACACGTTCGAGATCATCATGCAGCGCGGGCGTCATCTGCAAGTCGCGCACCGCCTCGTAGCGACTGCGCTGCAGGTGACGCATGACTTTGACGGTCAGCATCGGCGCCGGCACATACGAGGTGCCCCGCACAGCGTGCTGCGGACAAACCATGCCGCCTTCGGCATAGCTGAAAAACTGGTCCTGCGGCTGCACGGGTTCGTGTCCGATGACGCATTCCTGAAGTTCCGGGCGAAACCCCGCCTGGTCGAGCAGATGCATTTCATAGTAGCGCAGCGCCAGACGCGGATCGGGGTCGCTGTCGATGCGTGCGAAGGTGGTATCGAGCAGATTGAAAAGCGAGCGGGGGTAGATCTCACCGGGCGAGACGAAGCGATCGGCCAGTTCGGCGGCATATCCGGCTGTGGCGCCCCGCTCCAGATCGTCGCGCAGGTTGATGTAGGGCCTGTCCATCTCGACCTGGACGACGATGCCCAGTTCGCGCCCGGTGTTGATCAGCATCTCGGCGCGGGTGAACAGCTCGACATGACCGGTGCGCGGGCTGGTCAGCTTGCGCGCGCCCTTGGCGATCACGTCCAGCTTGCCATGCGCAGGGGTGAGAACAGTCAGGACCCGGTCCGCTTCGCCCAGATCGAAGCGTTTGAGGATCAACGCCGGGGTACGAAACGACCGCTCAGTGCCCGCCATCGTCGGCATGCGCCTCTACGCGCGAGTCGCTTTGATCGTTCGTCGCATGGCGGTGTCCTGGCAGCGAGGTGGGGCCAAAGCCGAGCGGCAGCAGGGACGTCAGCGGACCGTCGTAGACGATCTCCTCCCGATCGTTGGCCAGAATCACTCGCATATCCGGCGCGAACTCGTACAGCATCTGCCGGCAAATCCCGCACGGCGAGCCGCCGTTAGGTGTGGTCACCACGATCAGATCGAACTGGCGGTATCCCTCGCTGACGGCCTTGACCAGCGCCGTCCGTTCCGCGCAGATCGTGGCCGGATAGGACGCGTTCTCGATGTTGCAGCCGGTGAACAGGGTGCCGTCGGTCGCCCGCAGCAGCGCCCCCACCGGATAGCCCGAATAGGGAATATAGGCGCGGGTGCTGGCGTCCAGGGCCGCGCGAATCAACGACTTGAGGGAGAGATCGGTCATCGTTCGTGCACCGGTTCCTGGGCGTTCAAGCACTGGGAGCAGGCATCCAGGAGCGCAGCGCGGTGCCCGTCCCGGTTAAAACGAAGCGATCGATACAGGCGGGAACAAAAGCGGTCCGGCCGATCGGCACGTCGACGGACTCGGCAGCAGCATCCACACTGAACACGCCATCCAGTACCGTGATGGCCTGGAAGCAGCCTCCGGTCTGAACCTCGACGCTCGATCCGTCCAGGGTGTGGCGGACCGTGCAGAAGTAAGGCGACTCAAAGACGAGACCAGATTCACCCTCACCGCGTTTCGCGACGGAGTGCAGGTCGGGGTTGGCCACCTGCGTGCCCTTGTCGATGTGCAGCGCGCGCGGCTTGCCATCCAGCCCCATCCGGCCCCAATCGTACAGCCGGTAGGTGGTGTTGCTGGACTGCTGGACTTCGTAGATCAGCAGGCCAGGGCCAAGCGCATGCACCGTCCCGGCGGGCATGAACAGGCCATCACCCGGCTGAACCTCGACGTATTGCAGCAAATCGCGGACGGTATCCTGTCGAATCGCCTCGGCAATGCCCTCGCGGGTCGTGCCCGGCTTCACGCCGTTGATCAGGCGCGCGCCCGGTTCGGCGTCGATGACATACCAGGCCTCGGTCTTGCCGCGCGGCTGCCCTTCCAGCGCCGCCGCCTGTTCGTCGTTGGGATGAACCTGCACCGACAACCAGTCGTTGGCGTCGAGCAGCTTGATCAGCAGCGGCATGCCTTGCGCCGGCTCGTGCCCGTCACCCAGCAGCGCCGCGCCATACTGGCTCACCAGGTCGGCAATGGTACGCCCGGCGAGCGGTCCGTTGACGACGCTGGCCGAATCGTGCAGTTCCCAGGCTTCGCCGTAGGGCTGATCGGTGGGCAGGAGCTTGCCAAGACGCGTATCAAGTTTACGGCCGCCCCACACCAGCACGTGGAGCGAAGGGGCCAACAGGAATGGATAGAGTGGTTGTGTGTCCATGTTCCTGATTGTAACCCATGTCCCGCATCCCGTTCAATGAGGGCCAGGAATCGCGCCGGGTATGGGAGTGCGGTCCCATACCCGGCGCTTGGTCTGTTGCCCTCATTTTCCGCGAAGGCTACGGGGGAATAGTCGAGTTAGCCGATCGGCGTCGCCGTGACGATTGGCACGACCGTAGGCACGACTCCCGGCTGCACACCCGCGAGCGCCTGCACGCAGGCTTCGCTCGGAGTAACCCCGCCGGAGCGCACCCAGGCGCCACCAATGAAGATGTCGTCCACCTGCACGATGACCTGGTAACTGCCGCTGGCCGCGTCATAGACAATCACACTCAAGCGCGCTCCGGGGTTCAGTGTAAGCAGAGGCGATTCGGCATCGAGTCGGCTGTAGATGTCCACGGGTGCGGCACTGGTCACGTCGCAGATCCCACCCGGCGCTTCGGCGCCTGGGGGTGGTCCACCCTGCGGCGGCACAATCGTCGGCTGAAGCGCGCTGATGCCGGGCGGCGGGTCGCCCTGGGCCGGGAACGGAATCGGCGTGCTGGTGGCCGTCACGTCAATCCCCGCGGGAGCGATCTCTTGCCCCTGGCCGGGAGGTGGCGCCAGAATCAGTGGGCGGCAGCACGTCCGATCGAACGGCGGTCGCCGGAAGCGACGGCGGGGCAAACAGCAGCGGGCAGGTTTCGGCCGAGGAACGCAGCAGGCGGCTGTTCACCCAGCCCTGGCCGCTGCCATCGGACGCCACAACGTAGGCCCAGCGCTCCGGTTCCGGGCTGGCGGCGGCGGGCGCGTCGATCACCTCGATCACGCGCACCTGGGCGCCATCGGCCAGCGATCCGACGGCCGGCGCGTTCGCATCCGGCCGCGAAATCAGGCTCGCGCCCTCGGCGCTGCTCACCACCGCCGGGCACTCGACGCTGCCGGGACTCTGCTGAAGACCATCATTCGCGCCGCCGAGAACCACGCCGGTCGATGGGTCATTCCCACTCATGGGCGCGCGGTTGAGGATAAGCGCGCCGAACAGGACGACCGTGACGACCGCCGCGAGCGAAAACCAACTCACCACATTTCGGGAAGCCGGACGAGCCGGCAGAGCTGTCACCATGACGTTTGATCTCTCCACGTTGATTTGCACATTGGGGGCATCGATGCCGGCGGCCCCGCCCATGGCGCCATAGGCAGTACAGGAAGCAGCGCTGGCGGCATTCAGATCGAGCAGCATCGCCTCCAGCGCCGGATCGCGCTCGGCGGCGCGCAGCACCTCGGCGGCGGTGTCGAAATCTCCGCGTTCGAGCGCAGCGCTGTAGCGAAAAAGCAGCTTCTCGCGCTCCAGATTTCGTCTATCCATGCCGTCCTCCGCCTCGTTGAGTCGTCTCTGTTTGCCCCACATCCAGCCAGTAAACGCCGCGCAATCGCAGCAGCGCACGGTGCAGGCGGACCCGCGCCGCACCCGGCGTGATGCCCAGCCGCTCCGCCACGGCCGCGCCGTCCATCTCGTGGAGAATCGCCAGCCGCAGGATCTCGGCATCCTCCGCGGACACCCGGCTCAGCAGCGCATCGACTTCGAGCTGCGCGTCGGGGGTGTCGCTGTGAGCCTGCGCCAGCGCCGCCACCCGGTCGAACAGCGCGTCGTCGTCGGCCGGATCGTTTGGGTACAGGTCGCGCACCAGCGGTTCGCGGCGTTCGCGTGTGGCCCGTTCCGCCCGCCGGCGACGGATCAGATTGGCGGCGATTCCGAGCATCCAGGCGCGCGGCGCGCGATGGGCCTGAAAGCGCCCTTCATGACGCAACGCCTCGACCACCACGTCGTGCAGCAGATCGTCCGCCGAGTCGTCCAGGTCGGCCCGCCGGAGATACCAGCGCAGCGTCGCCTTCAGCGTGTCCGCCTCCTGCGCGATGAACTGCCGCAAACCTGTATTGCCCTTCATCAGCTCCCTGCTGGACCGCGCAGCGCGGCGCGCTCACCGTACATGACTCTATTCACTCAAGGGCTGCGAAGTGTTACATCCTCGCCGAGAAGCGCCACCTGGGGGACGAACAGGCGCAGAATCGCCATGCGCATGAACTGGGCGTGGGGGATGTTGGCGCCAAACTCCCATTCCAGCGCGAAGGGGTCGGCCTGGGGCAGCACGGGGAAGGCCAGCGCGGCCAGATCAGGGGTGAGTTCCAGCGCACGGTCGAGTGCCAGACGCGCCCCTTCGCGGTCGCCGTCGGCCAGCCGGAGCGCCGCGAGGTTGTACCAGCCGATGCCGTACTGTGGGGCCAGTGCGGTGTAGCGCTCGAAGGACTCGGCGGCGCCGACGGCATCGCCCGCCAACGCAAGCAGCATGCCGCGCTGGCCGTGGGTGATCGCGAGCTGCGGGTCGGCGGCGATGATCGCGTCCAGCGCCTCCGCCCCGCCCGTCAGATCGCCCGTGGCAATGGCCGTCGACAGCGTCTCGACGTAGCGTGTGTAGAGCGTCGTACTCCAGATGGCCGTGACCGCCAGGACCAGCGCCAGCAGCGCGATCAGCGTTGTCGCCACCCTGCGTACTGCCGACGGGCGGCCCTCAGATGAGGGGACACTGGCAAACTCCGGTTGCACGTCCACCCCTACAGAACCAGTCCGCGGCTGTAGGGGCGGACCCGTGCGTCCGCCTCTCTCCCTCTCCCCGCTTGCTTGCAAGGCGCTTGCGTGAGAGAGGAGCTCGGGGGGTGAGGGGTTCATTGCCCCCACCACCACGATCAGCAGACCCAGCGCCAGCGCCGGCATCATGATCGTCGTGTCGAACAGCAGATGCACGCCAACTCCGACGACGGCCGCCCACAACCCGGCGGCCTCCCCACCCAGCGCGCGCCATCCGCCGGCGCGAAGGGGGCGAATCAGCGCACGCAGCAGCAGCGCGGCGGTGAGGGCCAGCGCCACCAGTCCAACGATGCCCAGTTCCGCCATGACGTTGAAAACAAGGCTGTGAGCATGGCTGTGCGGTTCGTGGTTGGGCGTGGAATTCAGCCGGGCCAGTTCGCCGCCAAAGGTGAACAACCCGCTCCCCGTGATCGGCTGCTCGCGAAAAACGGTCAGCGCAGTGTCATAGATCCAGGTGCGCAGGTCGAGCGTGCGGCCGGCGCGGTTGAAGGTGCTGAGGAAGAAGACCGCCGCCACGATCAGCGCCCCGGCCAGAAGAAACCCGCTCACCGCCAAGACCCATCGGCGGCGCGATGCCGTCAGACGCTGAAGCGCCCCCCAGACGATCTGCGCCGGTGGGCCGAACAGTACGAACGTGGCAGCTCCGGCCGCCGCACCAAGCCAGGCGCCGCGCGACCCGATCAGGAAGACCAGCGCGGCGGTCGCGAGCGCGTACAGAGCCATCACCGGCCGTGCGACGCGTCGGGCGCTGAATGCCCGGCCCAGGGCCAGCGGCAGGAGCAGAATCAGGAACGTGCCGAAGGAATTGGTATTGCCGAAGACGCTCACCGGCAGGGCGGCCAGGCCGTTGGCCCAGATCACCTGCTGCTGGAGGAAGCCCACGGCCAGCGCGATCGCGCCGGGCAGCAGCAGCATATCGATCAGCGTCGCGCGGGTGATCCAGCGTCGGACGGCGGCCTCCGAGAGCGCGTACCACAGCCAGAGGTACAGTCCGACGTACCACAGGCCGATGGCGCTGCGCCGCCAGTCCTCCAGGTTAGCCAGAAACGAGAGCACGAAAGCGGCGATCCACAGCAGGATGGCCGGATCGAGCGGGGTGCCGGGCAACGTGCGACGGCCGCGCAGCCGCACCACCGTCCACCAACCGACGAGTCCGACCACCAGGCCCGTCGAGAGCGTGCGTATGGGTACGGTGAGGATGCCGTTGAAGGTCGCGCCGACGAGCAGCACGTAGGAGGCGACCATGAGGAACAGCGCAGGGCGCAGAATGCGGGTCATGAGCAGGCGATCCGGCTTGGGCAGGCGGCACACATGCCCGCATTATAAGTCATGAGGCAAGAGGAATGAGGAATGAGAAGGGGCACAACGTGTTGTGCCCCCATAAAGTGTGCTTCCTTTACTGGTGTATCCGAGAAATCACCCAAATTGGTTGTAGGGACGCGCAACAGCGCGTCCGCCGTGACGGACAGCCAGAAGGCCATCCCTACAATGCGCTCTAGTGGTCGGATACACCATTTACTCCGCCGGCACTCCGACAAGCTCGACGGCGTCTATCTCGTTCCAACTGCCGGTGCGCGTCTGATCGAGATAGATCGTGACCGTGTCGACCGGCTCGGTGATGCCGCTGACGTCGACCATGAACACGCCGGGGCACGGCGTATTGCCGATGTCGTCGGCGCTGTCCGGCAGGTCGAAGCTGGCGCCGCTTGCGCTGCTGCTCAGCTCGATCAGGATGATCGCGCCCGGGTTGTAGGTCTGGTAGATGTTCACCTGTGTCGGGATGACCGCTTCGTCATAGGTCAGCATCAGCGAATCCTTGCCGGTCGATGTGGCCGAAGCCCAGGCCGTGCCGATATCGCCGCAGGAGTCGGTATCCGGCTCGCCGGTGGCCTGCTCGAAACTCCAGCTTGAGGATCCGTACTGGCTGCTGCCGCTGGCCGAAGCCGCCCACTGGCCGATCGTCTCAGCAGTCAATACGACGGGTTCGGTCGCGCTTTCCTCAAAGGTGATGCCATTGATGAGGGCCAGCACCGCTTCCCCATGGGCGTCCGGGTTGTCCGCATATTCGATCGCCAGCAGGACCAGGCCCTGCGGAAATTCGACGATGATCAACTGGCCAAGTTCGACGTCTTCGCCGCTCACCATCACGGCAGCCGTCGGAACGGTCACACCGTCCAGTGGGGCAATCTCGCCCTCCGTGGTCAACTCTGCCATTTCGATGATCTGACCCGCCATGGCTTCCGGCGTGTCAACGGTCAGTCCCAGATCATCAACGCCTGCCGGGACTACCAGGCTGATTGTGAAGGCGCCCTTTGGCAGAGTGGTATCGTTCTGCATGGCCTGGCTCGCCGCTTCGCTGTTCGCGATGTCGAGCTGGAACTCGTTCGCCTCACGCGTCACCCAGCCGTCGGCGATCGGGATATTCAGCCCGCCGAAAACATAGGCAGTTCCCTCCGCAGGAACCGGCTCTTCCGTGGCCACCGGCGGTTCTTCGTTAGCGACCGGCGCCTCAGCGACGGGCGTGTAGGCAATCGAACTGAGCACGGCCTGCACATCTTCCGTCAGATATTCGGCGACCTCGTCGCCCTTCTGAATGGCGACCATCACCGTGCCATCGGCAAATGCAAACGCATAGAGCAATACCTCTCCACCAGGGATCATCTCGCTCGATGCCAGGGCGCTGGCCGCAGCCACGCTGAAACCATTCTCTTTGGCCACCACAGCATCTGAACCCAGCAGGCTGAGGAACGTCTCCAGGGCAACCGTGGGCGCGGCGTTGCTGTCAATGCCCATGCTGCCAAGCGATGAAGGCGTGGCGATGCTGATACCGATCTGTTCCCCGGTCATCGCCCCGCCGCCGCCCGCCAGCGTGTCGAGCGCCGCCTGTTCGTTGGCGACGTAGATCGATCCGCTGTTGGAGTCGGACGCCGACGCCCAGCCCGCCGGCACAGCAGCGCTGAGCCCTTCCAATTCGACGCTCTCGCCCTGTGCCCATGCGACCGAAACGGCCATCAGAAGCAAAATAACAGCCAAAGTGAGTGTTCTCCAGGTGCTGCGCGAAGTCGTCATCAGAACATTCTCCTTGAATAAACGGGGCATTCCCCGATCATGGGCCGTGCGCGCCGGTTCAGGAACTACGCGATAATATTCTAAACGGATCCCGATGAAGGTGCGAATAATCATGAGTAGACGACCGAACACACCACCCACGGACGCCGACATCGAGCACCTGCTGCGGGACAGCCCGCAGGAGGCGCGGGCGGCGTTCGTCGCGCTGCGGGCGCTGATCCATGACACGCTGGACGGCATGAGCGAGCGCTATTTGCCAGGCTGGGGTGCGGTCGGCTTCCACCACCCGCACGCCGGCTACATGGTCGGCCTGTTTGTGCGCGCGAACGAGATTCTGGTGCTGTTCGAGCATGGTGCAGAGCTGCCCGACCCGGAGGGACTGCTGACGGGGTCACAAAAACAAACGCGCCAGATCCCGATCCGGCGCGTCGAAGTGATTCCTGAAAACGGCCTGCGCGCGCTGCTGCACGCGGCCGCCGCCTGGGGGCGGAGATGACGGAACAGTGAAATTACCCGCCCGGTCGATTTGTGCCCATCAGGTCGGCGACTCTGGGACCGGTAATGCTGAGAAGCTGGCAATATATCGCTCGGCGGCGCGCGCAAAAGTCGGCAGGTTCGTCTGACAGCCCCATGCTTCAACGACAAAGCTGGCGACGACCGCCCCAAAGCGGGCAGAATCCTCCAAAGAGTAGCCAGCCGCAATGCCGAAGGCGACTCCTCCGACGAAGCCATCACCAGCGCCGGTGGGGTCCACGACGCGTTCCGCCAGCACAATCGGGATGTCGATCGCGTCGTTTGGCGTGATAATCTGACTCCCGAGTGTGCCGCGCGTCGCGATGATCGCCCGGATGCCCAACCCGAACAGGCTGCTTCGGTTATCCAGGCCCAGGAAGGTGATTAACTGCTGAAGCTCGTGCTCGGTGCAGATGAGCAAATGGGTGGTGCGACAGATGGCATCGGCATAGTCGGGAGCAGTCATCACGGCGCCGCTGGCGATCACAATACCACCGGCATTCCGCACGAGTTGCGCCGCACATAAGGTGAAGCGGTCGAAACGGTAGTTGATCACCGCGACTTTTGTCTGCTCCAAGACCTCGGCGTTCGGCTCGTACTCTTCCTGTCGGGCGGCGGCACCCAGGTGAGATAGGCAGACCGACTTCCCATCCGGCTCACTGTAAAGGAAGCTGTGCCCGCACAAGCCCTCAGGAACGAGAATGGCGCCGTTCAGATTCACATCCAACTGGTCAAAGTACGCCTGATAGCCACGCGTCACGAAATCCTGACCAACAACGCCGATGAGGCCTGTTCGCGCTCCAAGCCTTGCAGCAGCAGCGACATTGTTCGGGGCGCACCCGCCAAAGAAGATGCGTTCCACCAACTCAATAGGCCCGGTAATCTGGACCGTGTCGCCAGGCAGTGGAAGACGTTCGACGACAAACAGATGGTCAAAGTTCGACCAGGACCCCACGCCGACCACATCCAGCGATTTTTCACCCTGGGCACGCATCATCACCCATGCCATCTGCTAAAGGTTCCACACTCGCTTGGCGTTTTCGTGGAAGATGAGTTCAAGTTCGCGGTCGGTGAAGCGACATTCCTCGACCTTGACGCGTTCCACTTTCGGCGACTGGAACGGAGCATCACTTCCGTACATTAGCCGTTCCGCGCCGACAGAACGCACGAAGGCCTTGATGTCGTAGGGCCAGGCCTGCGACATATCGCAGTAGACGTTGGGCGTCTCTTTGGCGGCGATGATCGCTTCTGTCAGATAATCGTGCAGCCCCATGTGCGCAATGACGACGGTAGTATTAGGATACTGGCGCGCCGCATAGGCCTGGAGCGAGGGCAGATCGCGACTGGCATGCCCGGAATGGAACATCACCGGAATCTTAAAGTGGGCAGCAGCTTCCATCATCGGTCCGACTACCTTCAGGCTGGTCGGATTGTAGAAGTCAGCACGAGCGACCAGTTCGCCCAGACCCTTCATGCCACGATTTTCCACAAAATGCGTGATGGTCTTCCAGACAAAGTCCTCGCCGAAGAGCGGGTTGATACGGATAGCGCCGATGATTCGTTCAGGATACTTAGCGGCAGCCCGTGCGACGGCCTCGTTTGCCTGAGTGAAGTCGAAGTCGGACGGGGGATTCAGTACCCGATCCGGCGTCACCAGGACCACCTTGCTGATACCGTATTCATCCAAGCAGCGGATCACACTGTCCGGATCATCGTAGATCAGATAAGGTACGGTCAAGTGCTCGGCGATCGCAGGATCTGCGCCATAATGCATATGGGTGTCGATGATTTCCATGCCGTTAATCGGCATACGAGCCTCCATTTCGAGTTCCCCTGTACTCCGCCCATCTGACGCGGACGTAGAGTACAGGGGAAAGGTTACATCATTGCATCAGACCTCGGCAATGACGCGCAGAGCTAACTGCCGCCATACGCCTCGAGATATGCGGCATGAGCCTCTTCCATCAGGACCACGCCCTCCGGATCGACAACCGCTTCAAGCGTCCCAGTCACGTTCACGAAATAGTCGTTCGTGGCGTCCCAGCGCGCTTTCCAGTAGGCATAGCCATCCTCGCTGAGGATATCTCGCTCAATCTCCTCTGGGTTCAAGGGATAGTGCTCATAGTTTTGCCAGAACGTAATGAAGTCGTCCACCGCCATGTTGGCGCCAGTCTGCTGATTGAGTACGTCGAGGATCATCTGGCCACCCTCTGAAGGATTCGCCTCGACGAAGTTCACAATGCGGAACCACACATGCAGCAGCTTGACCAGCACATCCTGATTCTCTGCGGCATACTGCGGCGTTGTGATAATGCCATTGATCGGAGGCGGCGCAAGTTCAGGACCGGTGACGATGGCCTTCATGCCTTCCTGAGTCAGGCGAGTACGCTGAGGAATGCCACCGAGGTAGAAGTCGCCCGTACCAGACAAAAATGCGGCGAGCCCCTCATCGGGATTCAGGTCGACAATTTCGAAATCACTGTTGAAGTCCAGACCGGCGTTTGTTGCAGCGCTCAGGACGGCCTGCTCCATGTCGGTATTGCCGGTCGTGACCACGGTCTTGCCGCGCATCTGCTCTACAGCCGCCTGTACGGCCTCTTCGCGTGTCATCCCTTCCGCCTCGAATTCGTCGGCTGACTTGTATTCCGGACGCGCCATCAATGCGGCGCCCTCAGTGAAGATATTGAAACCATACCAGTAGACGAAGTTGAAGTTCTCATGCGTTGCGATAACGGAGGTCTCGTTGTTGATCGCAACGTCGACTTCACCGGCTGCCAGCGCTTCCTGGACCTCAGTCCAACCCAAAATGACAAACTCGACGTCGAGTCCTTCTTCTTCGTACCAACCCATCTCCTGACCGAGGATTGGCAGCAACGTGTCCTGGAATGGCGAAACGCCATAGCGCACCTTGACCATGTCCTGCGCGCTTCCGGGCGCAACCATCAGCACCAGGGCGAATACAACAAACATGAACGTCATGACACGTGTACTGTTCTTCATGTGTTTATCCTCCAAATCTCAACCTAAGGCACGCTGTCGTGTTTGAAACTCCCCCGAAATAGCTGACCACGACTCTTTTCGATAAGCATCTCCTTCATGCTCAATGGCTGCGTTCCGTCCATACCGTCAAACGTCGGGTGATTGTATTGAGTAAGCGATCCACGGCTGTAGCTTCCAGACCAATGATCAGAATACCGAGGAAGATCGTCTGGGTGTTTAGACTCCGCCGGGCAACCATGATCATGAACCCGAGACCGGACTGCGCGCCCATCAGTTCAGCAGCAATCGTCAGGCCAAAAGCCAGGGCAAGGGCCACACGCCACCCGGCGATCAGTTCGGGGATGATCGCCGGAATGATGACCGTGCGATAAATGTGCGCGGTGTTTGCGCCAAGCGATTGCGCGGCTTGCGTATAAATCCTGGGGACGTTGCGCACCGCCTCGACCGTGCTAATGACCATCACCATGAAGCATCCCATCCCCGCGAGGAGGATCTGTCCAAAATCGCCAATGCCAAACCACAGGATGAAGAAAGGCACCAGCGCAATAGGCGGGATGGGGCGAATGGCTTCGATAATAGGATCCAGGATGGCGAAGACGATCTGAAATCGACTCATGACCATTCCGACAATCATCCCGATGAGCGATCCGAGGATGAAGCTGCTGATCACCCGTATCAGCGTCACGACCGAATGCTCAAGGATCGTACTTTGCACCTGTCCCAGCGTCTCAAGGATAGCCGGGGGGCTGGGGAACTTGAGCGGAGGGATCAACTCGAACTGCTCCGTCGCCAAGTACCACAGTATCAGCATCATGACGATCGAGAACATGCTGATAAGCCGTTTTTTTCGCTGACGACGCCGAATCTCGGCGGGAGAGAGAATCATCAGTCGGCTCCGATCGTTTCTGCCTGACTCAGGCTATCCATGATCTGTTGGCGAAGCTGTTGAAACGGCTGGGTGGTTTTCACACGCCCATCAGACTGCTTCTCAAACGGCACCTGAAACTCGCGCGCGATACGCGCCGGCCGAGGCGTCATGACGACAACGCGATCCCCAATGAAGATCGCTTCTTCGATATCGTGAGTGATAAAGACGATGGTGCGCTTACGCTGCTGCCACTGACGCAGTAACTCGATCTGCATCTTCTCTTTGGTGAAAACGTCAAGAGCGCCGAAGGGCTCATCCATCAGCAGGATCTCAGGATCGTTCGCGTATGCCCGCGCCAGGTCGACACGCTTCTTCATGCCTCCTGATAGCTGTCGCGGGAAGAGATGACGGTACTCGGTCAGACCAACCAGTTCCAGCAGTTCGGCAACACGCGCCTTGCGTTCGGCTTCAGCAACGCCTCGCGCTCGAGGGCCATACTCGAGGTTTTGTACGACCGTCAGCCAGGGAAATACCGAGTCCTGTTGAAAGACGACGGCTCGATCGGGTCCTGGTCCGGTGACATTCCGTCCGTCCACCAGCACCTGGCCCGAAGTAGGCAGGAGGAATCCGGCGATCAGGTTCAAGAGAGTCGATTTGCCGCAGCCTGATGGACCGACTATGCACAGAACTTCGTTCGTGGCCACCTCAAGGTTGGCATCGCTCAGGGCCTCTACAGACGCTCCTCCGGACGCATCGAAGATTTTGTCGACATGTTGCAGGCAAATCCTGATGTCATTCGAGACAGATCTCTGCATCGGTCGCTCCTAACGACGTAGCTGGACGACGTAACGATAGCGGTCGGCGCGGTAAGTTGTTTCGGAGTACTCTACCGGCAGGCCTCGTTCGGCTAAGGCCAGCCAGGTAATTCGGAGGACGGCGCTACCGGCCTCGGCTTCGAGGAGTGGCGCTTCGTGGTTGTCGACAAGGCCAGCCTCTATGGAAGTGCGCCCTGCCGTGATCCGGTAGCCGTAAGTATTTTCCAGCAGCTCATACATGGAGCCGGAAAAGTCCTCGTTCAGAGAGATGATCGGCAACAAATAGGAGGTGGAAATCAGAAACGGTTTTCTGTTCACAAAGCGTAAACGCCGCACCATAGCCACCTCAGAACCAGATGGAAGATGAAGCGACTGAAGCACGCGCACTGGCGGCACAAGACGGGCTTTGTCAAGAACATGGCTGTGCACGTGAAACCCACGCGCCTGCATTTCGGTGCTGAAGCTCACCAGCCCGGGCAGAACTTCATCGATCTTCGTATTGGTCACAAAGGTTCCAACGCCCTGACGTTTTTCCACCAGGCCACGCTCAACCAGCCCGCGCAAGGCTTCACGCACTGTCGCGCGGCTGACATTGAACCGCTCGGCAATTTCCGCCTCGGAGGGAAGACAAACACCATCTTCTAGCTGACCTTCTTCGATGAGCGAGCGGATATGCTCCTGGAGTTGGTAGTAGAGGGGAACCGGGCTGTCGTAATCAAGTGCTCTCTTCTGAAGAATCATACAATGGTCCCAAGTTGTACGGACAACCTGATGACAGTATATGAAGGTGTATCGTGCTTGTCAATCATCTGCTCCTTGTGCCACATGTAACCAGGTGCCACACTGTCCAGGACGCAAAAACAAACGCGCCAGATCCCGATCCGGCGCGTCGAAGCGATTCCTGAAAACGTCCTGCGCGCGCTGCTGCACGCGGCCGCCGCCTGGGGGCGGTGATAGGTTGATTACGCCAGCAGACGCTGTCCCGCCCCCTGCTTCATGGCGATCAGGTCAGCGTACAGGGCGATCACCTCGTCCATCATGGCGTCCCACGACTGCGTCTCGGCAAAGGCGCGCGCTGACCGACCCATCTCGGCGATCCGCTCCCGGCTGCTGACCGTCCGCCGCACGCCGTCGATCAGCCCATCGATGTCGCCCACGTCAAAGGTGTAGCCCGTCTCGCCGATGTGCACCACGTCCGGGATGCCGCCCACGCGCGACGCCACCACCGGCAGACCCGCTGCCATCGCCTCGACCACCACCAGCCCGAAGGTCTCCATCGAAGAGGGGAAGACGAAGGCGTCGGCGCTGGCGTAGGCCTGCGAGAGCGGCTCGCCCTTCATGTAGCCCATGAACTTCGTCGGGGTGCCGGCGAAATAGGCCTCCATGTCGGCGCGCGCCGGCCCGTCGCCGATGATCGCCAGCCGCGTGCCCGGCACCGACTCCAGCACCGGCCGCAGGTGGTCGATCTGCTTCTCGCTGGAAATGCGGCCCACGTAGAGCAGCAGCGTCTCGTCGGGGTGGCCGTCGGTCATCTGGGCGCGCATGGCGTCGGAGCGGTGCCGGGGTTGAACTTCTCGGCATCGACGCCGCGGCCCCACAACCCGACGTTGCGCACGCCGATGCGCTGCAAGTAGGTCTGGATCATGCGTGAGGGCGCCAGCGAGGCATCGGCGGCGTTGAACACCACCCGCGTCGCCAGATCGGTGATCGGCTCCATGAAACCGAGCCGGTAGTGATGCACCAGCCGGGCCAGATCCAGGTGGAACGACGCCAGCACCGGAATGCCCAGCCGCCGCGCCATCATCATGCCGGGAATGCCGATCAGCACCGGGTGGATGTAATGGGCGATATCCGGCTGAAAGGATTTCAACTGCTGGTAGGTGTTCAGGTTCGGTGGGCCGACGCGCAGCTCCGGGTAAAGCGGCAGCGGCACGCCGGGCACCCCGATGACCGGGATGCTGCGGTACTGCTGCACGCCCATCTTGGGGGCGATGACGATCGTCTCCACGCCGCGCTTCTCAAGATGATCGAGCAGCAGGCAGATGACCGTGACGATACCATCTATCTTGGGTAAGAAGGTTTCGGTAAAGAGCGCGACTCGCATGGTTTGGTTTCCGGGATGGCGGTAGAATACACGGATAGCCGTCTATAACAACACCGGACTATGGGAAGGGTTATGACCAGCTCGCCCACCGATGTCACCGTCCTTCTGGACGACCGCCTGCGATTGATTTCCGCCGTGCTGGCGCTCACCGATTATCCCGATCAGGAGAAAGCCCGGCACGGCCACGGAAGCCACCTGCACGCGCGCAACACCCGCAAGCAGCTTGCCGAGCACTCCGGGCACCCGGCCGTGGCCGATATGCAGTCGCTGCTCAATCTGGGCGCGCCGCTGGATGTGATCTTCACGCTGGCGCTGCTGCTCGATGCGGAGACGGGGGCCATCGACCGGCCGCCGAACTGGCTGCCGGCCCATTGGGGTCCGAACCTGAGCGACTTCTACCTGAACACCGCCGTACGCCCCTTCTGGCAGAAGGAAGAGGAGTACTGGCTGCGCGCCGTCGACGAGGCGGCCCGCGCGCTGGAGGGCAAGCAGTTCAAGCCGTTCCTGGAGCTGTTCGTCGGCGCCTTCCCGGAGCAGTTGGTGTTTGTGCCCAACATCTCCTACCCGACCGTCGGCGAGCTGGGCCTGCGTCTGGGCGGGAGCATCGTGCTGCTGGTGCCGCCGCGCATCGCCTGGGGCGAAAGCCCGCCGTGGCCCTATGACGAGGACCCGGCCCACGTCTACCGCGCGGTGATCGCCACCGCCGGCCAGATGCTGATGATGGACTTCCTGCGCGCCAACGCCGCCAACATCTCGCTGGAAGGACAGAAGCCGCTGCCGCTCAACGACGCCTTCATGAAGAACAACCCGACCTGGGCCGAGCAGTTCACCTATCTGTTCGTGACCAGCGCGGTGGCCATCTTCTTAGAGGATCACGCCAGCAAGCAGGAGGCGGACGCCCACGTGCTGATGGAGCGGCGCGTCACCGGCCTGGACGTGCTGCCCGCGGCCATCCAGATCTACCGCCGCTACCTGCGCGAGGTGCGCGACGGCAAGTACAGCAACATCCTCGACTTTATCCCGCACTTCTCGCGGCAGCTTCGCATCACCCACCGCGTGGGGAAGATGTAGGATACGAGATCGAAGGAGGAATCGGCCCATGAGCGCACTGGAGCAGGAAATCCTCGACAAGTTCCGTCTGTAGGACCACGAGGCGCAGCGCCGTGTCCAGGCGGCCATCAAGGAAGCGGCGGGCAGCGCCTTCGATTTCGAGGCGTGGCTCAAGCGGGTTCGCCTGCTCCAGGACAGCATGAGGCAGCAGTACGGCGAAGACCATCGGGTCGACGTGGTGGGTCTGCGGCGCGAAGTGCAGGAGGAAGAGGATTGACCATTGTCGTTGTGAGCATTCTGCTGGCCAACGTGCTCCTTGACGAGCCGCTCACGACTGAAGCGCAAATAGGCCCGTTCCTCGGGACACTGACGGTATAAACTCCCGCATCTGTGATCGAACCTGCGCCGCTCGCGCAGGTAGCAACCTTTGTCGCCAATTCGCCGTGCTGTCCAAATTGCGAGGGAAATGATCCTTTGCAAGACAACAAGCGGCGCGAATGCAGAAAGTAAGTTTCGGGACTGCTCTAATTGTCCTAACTGCGTTGGTGTGGTCGCGCACAATATGCAGGTGCAAAAGGAAGGCTGAAAGAATGGACCTAAGCGATCAACATGAAGGAAAAAGGGTGATCGTTCTCGCCTCTGGCGGATTGGACTCAACCGCTTGTATTGCCTACTACTTGAATCTCGGTTATGAAGTCAAACCCCTCTGGATGAACTATGGGCAAAAAGCGGCTCGAATGGAAAACTTTGCGATACGCCGTGTCACCAGATCTCAAAGTTACCATTGCAGACTGTCCTGCTGAAGGGGTTGAACTGGGCTGCGACCGAAAATGACCCTGAGTATCTAGGGCGCAATGCCATTATGGCACTTTGCGGTGCAACATCACTGTTTAGTGAAAATGGGCTAGTCTCGATGGGCATCCATTCAGGAACGGTTTATGTAGATTGTTCTGAAGCATTTCAAAACCAGATCGCAGAATTGGTCACACTTCTATTTCGCGGTTTGGTCGCCGCCGATTTCCCATTTGCGAAATGGCAAAAGACAGACATTGCACAGTTCAGTGTTCAACACAGTGTTCCAATCAACTTGACATATAGCTGTTTGAACGGCACAACAACTCCTTGTGGCAAGTGTGAGTCCTGTCTGGAACGGCAGGGTTTAGAGGGCATATGGAACGAAACATGAACGAGTCACCGACGATTCTGGGAGCAACTGCCCTACTGATTGCATATTCTTTCTCTAGTCGTGGATTTCCTGACTTGGCACGAATAGTCCAGCAACTGCTTCCCTCGATTAGTTCGGCATACTTATTTTCGTTATTTGATCTTTGGAACATCAGCGAGTTGTCGGAATTTCTTACGGGACAGACACTCGAGTTCGAATTTGGGATAGCGGCGGTTACGAGACAAACTATCGGATGATGTGTCTTCTGTTATTTCTGCCATTCCCAATACATCCCCTTTGACGCTTGAACACTATGTTGAAGCAGCACGTCGTATCCCTTGGAACGGAAGAGATATACTCGTCAGCTTTGACAACACACCACCTTTATCGGTTGAACAACAGATTGAAATCGCTTTGAAGGGTATGATCAGATTGAGGCGAATTACCTGCGCGATATGCTCCTCCATGTGCCAAGCGATTATGATATGGACAAGCTCGTAAGCGAGATCGCCCCTCATTTATCAAAGATTGACATCATCGGTTTTACAGAGAAAGAGATCGCTCCAACTTGGATTCGGGGTATACAGTTTGTTCATGCGTTTAGACGAGCCTTTGCTCAGCGAAATCTATCTGCTCCGCCAATTCATTTGTTTGGATGTCTCGATCCCAAATCGGTAACCTATTTCTCGCTTGCAGGTGTTACTGCTTTTGATGGCCTAAGTTGGTTGCGTTACTTCTTCCACAATCAGACAACTTTGTATCGCCGCGAATTCGAGTTTCTGGGTGATTTTCAAGGCATTCAACCATCTCAAGATATTGATGTCGCCATCAGCTTACACAACATGAATGAGATGCAGCAACTCCAAGCTGACTTGAATTTTCAGCTAACTCTGCACGATGAAAGCATGTTCACGAGTGAAAGACGGATTCTTCAAAGTGTGCTTTCTCAAGGAGGTCAGACTTAGGTTATGGGTGGAAACGGCGGACACAGGTACGGCTATACTCCAAAAACTCGACGTCAAATTGATGAACTAGTTGAGAAAGCGGAAGCGGAGAGCCAAGAAAAAGCAACGGGCACAGCAATTGAGCGCGTGATTGACGATAAGCTGCGCGATATCAACGATCATGATTACGAGGCGATCGATCGTCATCGAACCCAAATTGAGAACAAGCTGCGCGAGACCTATGAGGGAGTTGAGTCTGTTCAATTTGGAGGTTCGCATTCACGCCATACTGATGTCAGCGGGCTTAGCGATGTTGACATTTTGGTGTCTATGGGACAGGCTTCGGATGCTCCAGTATCGTCAAAACAGGCAATTTAGCGCTTAGGCGACGTGCTTCGCGACCGATACCTCACTTCGAGAATTGAAACTGGACGTATGGCTGTTACAGTGCATTTTTCGGATGGCATCGAGATTCAGGTCTTGCCAGCATTTAGGGTTGGTTCAGACCGCTTCAAAATTCCAGATCCCAATAGTACAGGCTGGGTGGAGACCTGCCCAACGGCATTTGCGAAAAAACTGACTGACGCGAATCGCCAGCACAACAACCTTGTTGTCCCTATAATCAAAGTCGCAAAACATCTATGTGACAAGCACAACGTGCCTGTGAGTTCATATCATCTTGAAAACACGATCGTTGAAAGCTTGTCTCACTATTCAGGTCGCGTCAATCAACATGAAATGCTGCAGCATGTTGTCAATCAGGCGAAAAGCCAAGTGCTTAATCGAATACCGGATCCCTGCGGGCAGAGTTCGGATGTGGCAGGCGACATCTCTGCCGGTGAGCGCGCTACATTGGCATCGAGGTTCAGAATTCTAGAGCAAAAAATAGTTAGTGCGAATTCGTCCTCGTCATCGGATGAATGGGAAACTCTGCTGGGCTAAAACAGCCTAACGTTGGGGACAAGCGGCGGCTGAATCAGATTTCGCTTCACAAACTCTCGGAAGCTAGTCTTTATCTTGTCCCAATCAGCAGTTGGCGACCAAAAGAAGCACTCGATTTTGTCTACATCAAATGGAAGCGTTGTGCCTTCTCTTGCACATACAAAAACGCGACGATTTCGACCCAGAGCATACCCGAGTTCAATCAAGCAATTGGGGCGCGCGTCGGTAAGGTCGACGATGACCATTTCGCTGTCATGAATTCCTCGAAATATCTGCTCATTCATCCAACGTGACTCATCAGGCGGTTGTGGTGATACAACTAGCCTGTAATCCATCTGTCCAATGACCGGATTCACCACGTTTGCGAAAAAACCTTCGACAGCTTCAAAGCTCAGTGATGTTGGGTTTAAGGAGCCGAACGCAAAATGCCGAGGGTGGTTCAAGCGCTTCGAGCAGGGATAGAACACCTTCTACAACATCCTGAATAGGGCGCGTTCCATCGTTGGTAGAAATGTTCTCCCACAACACCCTATTGTTTCTGGTCTTTTGGGAAAGATAAATAAGTGGTTTGATCCAATTGCTTGGTTGATTGCCAAAGCACGACCACTTCAAATGTCCGTGCTTGCACCCAAATCAAAGTCAAATGCGATGACAGGTTTTTCTCAGTCAATATATAGCTGAGCCAGATGCTCAACTCCTCACCTCCGCTGAGAATCAATACATCCCCGACCGCAGCAAGTCTATTCTCGACGGATGGCTCCAGCTGTCCATTGCTTTGGGTGACTCAAGATTTCTACACAAGTCTTTGGACCAGTGTTCGCCACATATCTGCTCTTGCAGCGGAATATGTGAGGCAGTTTTTCAG
>JADJPJ010000038.1 GCA_016713325.1 Candidatus Flexifilum affinis
GCACCGGATACGCTCCTCGACGGGGTGGAGCTCATCTCTTTTTGAAAATCTATCCCGATTCTTGACAGTCCATAATACTAAATTTGTGAAAATTGCCCTGGTTGCTCACTTACAGAGTCTTTCATATACTGTGCAAATGCCAAATCATCATCTAGAGATGGGATTTATCAATGGGGCGTGTACGTCCGCATTTGCCGTGGATAGTATGCTTGATCGCCGCTTTCTTAGTATTACTCCTCCTGCCCTTACACCTGAACAGCAGCAGCGCCGCGCCGATGTCAGATGGATTATCGCAAGCCGTTCCGACAACGTTCAGTGGTGACTTGGGCACATGCGATCCCACGTATAACCGCGCGTTCAACGTAAGCGTGGTGTCCGTAGCTGGCACCAATGTATTCTATGAATTTCAAGCGTTCACCGTCAATCTGACAGGGGTGTATACCCTCAGCATGACCGGCACGACTATCCCCGATGCGCACGCCAGCATCTACCGAGACGCGTTCAATCCAGCAGTAACGCTGACGAATATCGTCTTTGTCGATGACGACAGCGGTCCCGGCGTGAATCCGGCTTTTCTCGGTGTCACATTGGATGCGGGAGTGACCTACATCCTTGTGACTTCCACCCTCAATAATGGTTTTACCGGTAGTTATACTTGGACACTGTCCGGCGCGGGGGCCATACACGCTTGGTGCAAACAGCATCACGCCGACCTGCCCCACCGCTACCCCCACCGCGACGCCAACCCAAACACTGACACCCCCGCCATCCATCTCATTTAGTGGTGACTTGGGCACGTGCGACCCCACGTATAACCGCGCTTTTAACGTAAGCGTGGTGTCCGTAACTGGCACCAATGTATTCTATGAATTTCAAGCGTTCACCGTCAATCTGACAGGGGTGTATACCCTCAGCATGACCGGCACGACTATCCCCGATGCGCACGCCAGCATCTACCGAGACGCGTTCAATCCAGCAGCAACACTGACGAATATCGTCTTTGTTGATGACGACAGCGGTCCCGGCGTGAATCCGGCTTTTTCTCAACATCACATTGGATGCGGGAGTGACCTACATCCTTGTGACTTCCACCCTCAATAATGGTTTTACCGGCAGTTACACTTGGACACTGTCCGGCGCGGGGGCATACACGCTTGGTGCGAACAGCATCACGCTGGGCTGCTCGACAGCCACCCCAACCAGCACACCATCAAGCACGTCAACGAGCACGGCGACCCCAAGTGCCACATCGACTTCTACTGACACACCAACGAGCACAACGACCGCAACTGCTACGTCAACATTCACCGGAACAGCATCACCAAGCGCTACATCGACTGCTACTGACACACCAACGAGCACAACGACCGCAACTGCCACGTCAACATTCACCGGAACAGCATCACCAAGCGCTACATCGACTGCTACTGACACACCAACGAGCACAACGGCCGCAACTGCTACGTCAACGTTCACCGGAACACCATCACCAAGCGCTACATCGACTGCTACTGACACACCAGCGAGCACAACGACCGCAACTGCCACGTCAACATTCACCGGAACACCATCACCAAGCGCTACATCGACTTCTACTGACACACCAGCGAGCACGGCGACCGCAAGCGCCACATCGACTTCTACGGACTCGTCAACGAGCACGGCAACTGCAACTGCTACATCAACCGATATGACCGTCACAAGTACGCCAGTGATGACGACAACTGCAATCGCAACCTATCCCCCATCGGAACCGCTGTGTACGACTCCACTGCCAGTCGGATCGATACAGGGACGATTGCTCTCGCTAACGCCGGGGCTGTTCAGCCCTGATCCGCGTTCAACGACGAACGTACTTCTTCCTGCTGGCTCAAGCTGGTGGATCATCGATACCGCACCGGGATATTACCGCTTGTGGATTGCGTGCGCGGCAACTCCGGTTTGGGTATCGGCTTTTCTCGTCACACCCAATTATGATGATGTGTGGCAGGGAAATCCGCTGCCCTGACCTGTTTGAACATCGGGTCTATTGGGCAAGCTTGTCCCCTGGCAGGGCTGACAGGGGTACAGTTTTAGGTAAAAGGACCAAAAACGGGTGGCGCAAAGGCAAGCGCCACCTGCAAGCGCTGGGGTGCATGAAAGAGGAGATGGCGAAACCAGCGCAAGCCCAAGCGAAACAGACTGAAGCGCTGAAGCTCGTCACGAGACACCACCGATGCTTGGTGAGGCGACGGGAGATCGCGCAGGGTCGCGCCGAGGCTGAGCATCCAGCCATAGGCAATCGCCATGACCAGCAGTAAGCGCTCCCCACGCAAGCGTGCACGCAACCTCGGCATAGAGAGGGGACGGATCGCGAAGATCCCCGATCTTGTGGACAGGATCAAGCCCCCTCTCCAGCATGGAGAGGGGGTCGGGGGGTGAGGTTCCGCAACTTCACAGCCACCCCCTCGCCCCTATATCTCCTCATACGTCATCCCATACAGCAGCATCGCCTCGCCGACCAGCGGCAGCGTCACCGCCATCAGCACCGTCCCGTCGGGACCGGCGGCCCGGCGAGCGTTGTCGAGCGCCGTCGCCAGATTGGGCGCGTACTGCACCCGATCGTGCACCTCGCGCGCTGCGGCCAGGGCCACCTCCGGCGCGGGAAAACGGATGTTCGGGTTGATGTCGGTGTCGGTCAGGAAGATCTGCTGCACGTGCGGGGCCAGCGTGCGATAGACGCCGGCATAGTCGCGGTCGAGCGGCGTGCCGATGATCGCCACCACCGGCGCGTGCAGATCGTCGCGCAGGCTGTCCAGCATGTACTGCGCCGCGCGCACGGTCGTCGCCCCGTCCAGCCACACCGCCGGCGAGTCTTGCAGCTTCTGCATCCGGCCCGGCCAGCGCACATCGGCCAGCCCGGCCTTGATCGCCGCCACATACGCCGCCGATCCGTGCGGGATGCCGGCCAGGCGAGCGTGCATGTTGCCCACCCCCTGGACGGCCAGCGTGGCATTCTCCAGATCGTAAATGCCGTGCTGCGACAGCTCGACCTCGCCATAGCGCCCCAGGCGCATGATCATGCCATTGGGCGTGCGGCGCACGAACTCGGCCATGTCGGTCGGGGAGATCCAGGCAAATTCGGCATCCAGCGAGTCGGCCTCGCGCTGGAGGATGTCCAGCACCTCGGCGGCCTGTGGGACGCTGTAGGCGAAGCTCTGCGGCTTGATGATGCCGGCCTTGTGCCAGGCGATGCGGTCCAGCGTGCGGCCGAGCTGCACGACATGCTCCAGCAGGATCGGCGTGAACAGCGAGAGCTTGTTGGGCACCACGGCAATGTCGTCGTACCGGCCGCCGCGCCCGACTTCCAGGACCGCCGCGGTGACGCCCTGCTCGTTGAACCACTGGAGGGCGATGGCCAGGAACAGACCCTGCGGGCTGAAGTACTGGCTGCCCGTGAAGCTGGCCTCGATGCGGTCGATCTCCGGGGCCAGGTCTTCCAGGATGCGCAGAAAGTCGTGCTCCGGGATCATCCGCCCGTTGACGCGGATGCGCTCCCCATACTGCACCAGATGCGGGCTGGTGACCATGCCGGTCGTGTGGCCCAGATGCTCCAGCAGTTTGGCGGCGATGGCCGTCGTCGATCCTTTGCCTTTGCTGCCGGTCACCACCGCATACTCGCGGACGGCGCCGTCGAGCAACCCGGTGTCCGTCAGCAGCCGGCGCGTCGGAGTCACATCACGCGCCAGTTCGTCCGGCCCGCGCTCGACGTGGTTCACCCGCCGCAGCGAACGAAAGATATACGTTATGGCGTCGCCTTCATCACGGAATCGCATAGAGGGTTATCATTCACTTGTCGACATCACAGCAAGAACGCAAAGGCGCGAGGAAACCCGAGGAATGCCGCTATGCCCCACACCCGTCTGCTTATTCTGACCGTTTTGCTCGTTTTTGCCAGCGTCATCCCGTGGAATCGGGCAGGGGCGGTGGTTTGTCCCCATTCGCCGGCCCCCATCCTCGACGTGGGTGATGCGGCCGTGGTCGCGCCGGGCATGAACGGGTTGAATATGCGCGCCCTGCCGGCGGTGGGCACCGAGCGCGTCGCCACGCTTAACCAGGGTTACCCCGTGACCATCATCGGCGGGCCGAGCTGCAACGGCATGTACACCTGGTGGCGCGTCGAGACGCCGACTGGTGTGCAGGGGTGGGTGGCCGGCGGCACCTGGACGGCCTACTTCCTCCTCCCGGCGGAGCTGCCGCCGGAAGTCGCCGCAGTAACGGCCGCGTCAGAGACGGATGCCTCGCCCCCGCCGCCCACCCCCTTCGAATGGACCTGTCTCCTGCATTTCGACCCGGCGCGCTGCCTGTAAATCGCGCTCCTCCGCCGAGGCCAAAAACCCATCGGCCGGTCAGGTTCCGGCTTGGCGTAGGGGCGCATCGCGATGCGCCCGTGACGGTGGGCGGTTCACGAACCGCCCCTACGGAAAACGTCGTCATTCTCATCTTGTGGCTGCACTTACTACACGAACCAGGTTCCGGGCCGATGGCGTAGGGGCGCATCGCGATGCGCCCGTGACGGTGAGCGGTTCACGAACCGCCCCTACCCAGGACCTTGGCGCAATGGCGCGCATGGAACAATTCCGGCTAGAATAATTTACATCGTGGATGCTCATCCATCCGCATACGCCGGAACGACATTCGCTCGGAGCGACGGAATGCCCGCTGATCGCGTGGAAGTCAACTACGAACTGCTGTCTGCTGTCGGAAGCCGATTCCAGGCGGCGGCCCAGCGGTTGGAACGCCTCTACAACGACGTCACCGCCTGCGCCGAAGAACTCTACGACCGCAACTGGTCGGGCGACAACGCCGACGCCTTCATCGTCAACCTGGCCGACGAGACGCTGCCCGGCCTGGAGCGGCTGATCAAGGCGCTGCTGGCCAGCGAAGAGGCGGTCCTGACCATCCAGTCGATCATGGCGGCGGGCGAGGACGAAGCGGCCGCCATCTTCCGCAGTGACGCCTATGCCGGCGCCGGGTTCACGGCGGGACCACCTCGGGTGGCGGCGCCACTGGCGGGGATCGGGCTGGGGCGAATGGCTCCAGATCGGCGCGGAGACGGTGGTCTCCGTCCTGTGGGAGCCGGCCGATTGGTTCTTCACGGCCCGCGACGTCCTCCAGGGCGATTACTGGGCGGCCGTCGGACTCATCCCCTTCGTGCCCTCGCGCGCCGGCAAGGTGCTGCGCAAGCTCTTCGGCTCCAGCGACGAAGCGGCCGCCATCGTGCGCCGCGTCGACGACCTGCCCGGTGCAGCCGGCCGCGGCGTGGACGACGCCGGGCGCATGCGGCGCATTCACAACAGCGAGTATCGCGCCTCCCGCCAGGAGGTGCTGCGCAATGCCATCAACGACCCGAGCCTGCCCAGCTACAAGCGCGGCTGGTACCAGCAGGAACTCAACCGGCTGGAGTCGCTCCAGCGCCGTGTTGACGCCGGCTTCAACCCGCGCCGCCCGCAGTTTCTCGACAACCTCACGCCGCAGCAAATTCAGGAGATTCAGGAGCTGCGCGCCTACCGTGCCCGCTTGCGTGGGACGCGCGCCCCCTCCAATATTCAGTACAACACGCGCGACATCCGCATCGACCCGAATTCCGATATGGGGCACATTGACAACCAGCTTCCGCTGGACCGGATCAACCGGCCGGACAATCTGCGCATCGAGGATCGGGGACTCAACCGTTCCCGTGGCGCGCGCTTCGGCCGCTGATGAATTTCGATCCATAAATGCGGAGACCGTAGGGACGCGCTACTGCGCCATCCGTCACGTCTTCATCTGTACATCATTGACCTTTACGGAGTGACCCCTCATGACCGTGACCATGCAGCACCTTCTCGACTGGCTGGCCCGCTATGGCTGGCAGGCGCAGACCGCGAGCGAGGAGGCCATCACCCTGACCTTCGTCGGCGACGACCCGGAGATTGGCTTTCCGGTGTTCATGCTGCTGGAAGAGGATTGGCTGCGCATCAACATCCCCCTGCTGATCCCGGCCGTGCCCCCGGCGGCCCTGCTGGCCCTGCGCCTGAACGATCAGTCGCGCCTGGCCCGGCTGGCCGTCGACAACGACGAGATGATCGCCGCCACCGTCGACCTCGACGTGGCCGCCGAGCTGACCTATGAAACCTTCGAACTGGCGCTCGACGCCGTGACCTACCTGGCCGAGACCGCCTCGCCGCGGCTGGCCGCCGTCGCTAGCGGCCTGCCCGACCCGGTCCTGCCCCACCTCCAGGCGCCTGCCGGGCCATTCACCCTGCACCCCAAGGCCGCCGCCTGGAGCGGTCTGCCGGACAGCGAGGCCTTCCCGCTGGCCCAGGCCGCCGAGCGCATCGTCCGTGACCCCGCCAACTTCAGCGGCACGGATACCTTCGGCAACGCCTGGTTCGTAGACAACGCCGCGGACGGGACGCAGATCTGGGTGCAGACCCGCCACAACGAGATCCGCGCCTACGGGGTCAACCGCCAGCGCCGCCCCTTCCCCCGGCGAGATGACGCATGATCCCCTCCCAGACCGCCTACCAGATGAGCTTCGCCTTCCTCTCGCTGCTGTACATCGGCAACCGCGAGCGCTACGCCTCGGGTCTGCCCACGCTGCTGGGGTCGATGCAGATCCTCGCCGACGATCGGCCAGCCAACCCCCTCATGACCGCGCTGTGGTCGCAGGCGTTGGGCAGCCGGTCAATTCGCCCGGAAGACCTGTTCGAGGCGCTGCTGCGCTTCCTGACGACGGCCCAGCAGATCGGCGGGGATGCCGACGTGGGGGCGCTGATCGCTTTCCTGCGAGCGCAGCGCGACTCGGTGTGGACGCCCTGGCTGGAGCAGTCGCTCGCCCGGCTGGACGAGTAACCCCCAGAACGTCGTAGGGACAGGGCAAGCCCTGTCCACCGCCTCACCCCCATAGGCACCAAAATAAGGGTTGCGGGGGTCGCCGAGGGCGCTGGGAATCGCCTCGGCTAGCGAAGGGACCGGCCCACTGAAGGGGCCGAAAAACGCTCGCGGCGGTGCGGGTGGCGTGACGGGTACACGTCCCGGCGATGATGCTGTTAGCGAACCCGGACAACGCAGGCGTTGTCCCTACACAAGAACGATCTTTGTAGGGACATTCAACGGCGCGTCCCCCGGCGTCTGCCTGCTTCGTCCGCCTCATCCGCCGCATACAGTCAAATCGGACAACCCATGGGTTGTCCCTACGCCCTTCGCTTCCGGTGAAGCTCTCGCGATTCCCCACCCCTCCACAACCGGTTTTCCCCCTACCGCGCCTGCGGTAGAGGGGGGCAGGGGGCGAGGGTCTCACAGAATCCTCCACAATCCGGTTCTCCCCTGGGATCTCGGGGCGCGAGAGGTTTCGTTCTCGGCACTGCGGGGTGAGGTTGCCCCTCCGCTTTTTTTGCCCCGCGTCGTCGGTTATACTCTCCTCCGTGGTTCCCATGCATATGGACACGCAAACATGTTCAACCCCCTGGATCATCCGCACCGTCGCTTGAACCCGCTCACCGGCGAGTGGGTGCTGGTCTCGCCGCACCGCACCAAACGCCCGTGGCAGGGGCAGGTCGAAAAACTGCCGCCGGAAAACCGCCCGCAGTACGACCCGCAGTGCTATCTGTGTCCCGGCAATGTGCGCGCCAACGGCGAGGTCAACCCGGCCTATGCCGATACCTTCGTCTTCACCAACGACTTCGCCGCCCTGCTGGCCGACACCCCCGACGCCGTCAGCGATCACCCGCTCCTGCATTCGTCCAGCGCGCGCGGCACCAGCCGGGTGCTGTGCTTCTCGCCCCGCCACGACCTGACCCTGGCCGAGATGTCGCCGGCGGAGCTGCGCAAGGTCATCGACATGTGGGCCGAGCAGGTGGCCGACCTGGGCGCGACTTACCGCTGGGTGCAGGTCTTCGAGAATCGCGGCGCGACCATGGGCGCCAGCAATCCGCACCCGCACGGGCAGGTCTGGGCCGGCGACTTCATGCCCAACGAGCCGGCCGTCGAGGATGACAACCAGCGCCTGTACTACACCGATACCGGCTTCCCGCTGTTGCTCGACTACGCCGCGCTGGAAGTCGAGCGGGGCGAGCGCGTCGTCGTCCAGAACGATGGCTGGATCGCCGTCGTGCCCTACTGGGCGATCTGGCCCTACGAGACGCTGCTTCTGCCGCGCCGCCACCTTCTGCGCCTGACCGACCTGACCGATGCCGACCGCGACTCGCTGGCCGACATCCTCAAGCGGCTGACCACCCGCTACGACAACCTGTTCGAGATCACCTTCCCGTACTCGATGGGCTGGCACGGCGCGCCGACCGGCGACGTGGCCGCCCAGCCGAACGATCACTGGCAGCTTCATGCTCACTTCTACCCGCCCCTGCTCCGCTCCGCCACCGTGCGCAAGTTCATGGTCGGCTACGAAATGCTGGCGGAGTCGCAGCGCGATCTGACGCCGGAGATGGCCGCCGCCCGTCTGCGCGAACTCTCCGACGTGCACTACCGAGCCCGTCCTCAGGCTTAGCCGGAAGGAAAACCCTCATGTCCCTGCAACAGCGCGTCCACGACGCTTTTGTCGCCCGCTTTGGCGAGCCGCCCGCCTTCATCACCCGCGCGCCGGGCCGCGTCAACCTGATCGGCGAGCACACCGACTACAACGACGGCTTCGTCCTGCCCATGGCCATCGACCGCGCCGTGTGGATCGCTCTGCGGCCCCGTCAGGACGGCTACGTCTTCATCCACTCGCTGGAGTTCGACGAGTCGGCGGAGTTCCTTCTGGCCGAGATGATCCACCGCCACGGCGAATGGGCCGAGTACGTCAAGGGCGTGGCCTGGTCGTTGCAGGAGAATGGCTACGAACTGATCGGCTGGGATGGCGTGCTGGTCAGCGACGTGCCCGTGGGGGCCAGCCTGTCCTCGTCGGCGGCCTTCGAGCTGGCCGCCGCCCGCGCCTTCACCGAGCTGTCCGATATCCCCTGGGACCCGGCGGTCATGGCCAAGATCTGCCAGCGCGCCGAAAACGAGTGGGTGGGCGTCAGCAGCGGCATCATGGATCAGATGATCTCGGCGTCGGGCGTCGAGGGCGAGGCTCTGCTGATCGACTGCCGCGACCTCTCCACCCAGAGTGTGCCCATGCCGGCCGATACTGTCATCATCGTTATGGACACCATGACCCGCCGCGAGCTGTCCAACTCCGGCTACAACGACCGGGTGCGTGAGTGCAAGCTGGCCGTTGCGGCGCTGGGCGTCAAGGCCCTGCGCGATGCGACCCTACCCATGCTCGAAGCAGTACGCGACCAGATCGACGACGTGGTCTACCGCCGCACCCGGCATGTCATCACCGAGGACGAGCGCACCCTCCAGGCCATCGAGGCGATGAACGCCGGCGACGCCGTCCGCATGGGCGATTTGATGAACGCCAGCCACAGGAGCCTGCACGAGGATTACGAGGTTACCAACCACCACACCAACCTGATGGCCCTGATTGCCCAGGGGCTGCCCGGCTGCTATGGCGCGCGCATGACCGGCGGCGGCTTCGGCGGCTGCGCGGTGGCGCTGGTGGCGGCGGACGCGGCCGAAACCTTCACGGCGGCGGTGGCGGCCGAGTACCAGGCCCAGTCCAACATCGAGCCGGCCATCTACGTCTGCCGCGCCTCGGCCGGGGCCGGCATCATCCACCTGTCCTGATCTTCTCCCAGGGCGCGGCTGTTTCACCCCCGCCGCGCCCTGACTTTACCTCACCGCCGTATCGCCGCCGTTTGAGCGTCGCCCGCCCCTTGATCCGGCGCAAACCGCCCCGATTCGGCATAATGGTCCTGTGTGATCGCTTCAACACAGGCATCGATGACGGGTATCAACATGAAGTGGATAATCCTCACCGTTCTTTGTGCAGCTTTGCTCCCGGTGCTCGTCGTCACGCCGGCCACGCTTGCCGTGCGAATGGAAGAGGAGGGGGCGCTGCTCACTACCTTGGAGAGCGGAAAAGCTTCAGCGATACGGTCTCAGTAGGCATGCTCAGTTCCGGGACGGTGATCATGGAACAGGATACGGGACGGTTGGTCTCTGACCTGGATTGGAGTCCAGATGGTCAGCATGTCGCGCTTGGGATTGGACGTTGGCAAGAGGCGGAGCGCTTTGGCGTCGCATACCCCAATCTGTGGTGCGAACCTGTGTTCGGCATCTACCTTGTTGATGCCTCAACACAAGTGGTGGAGTATGTAGACCTTAACGTGAGTTGTTCCCCCGCCACAATCGACTTCAACCCTGCCGGCACTGAACTTGTGTTCACATCAAACACAGTTTATGGAGCGATAGATCTCACAGCTAGGACGAAGCGCCTGGAAGTGACTGGAGGTCTCTCCTACTCTTCGGCTTCTTGGCACCCTGACGGCCAGAGCGTTCTGTTGACAGCCGATATCGCCGCCGGAGCCGTGGCCGCGAGTCTAGTCGACGGCATACCGGGGACGCTGCATGAAGGTGCTTATCCAGGAATAGTCTTGCCATTCCTGTACAGCATCTGGAGTCCGGACGGCAGCCGGGCAGTCAGTAGTGCCGCCGACGGCAAGATTTACGTTTGGCAGAATGGTCAAGTTGAGCGGGTCTTCGCCCAGCATACCGCACCGGTCAGGCGATTTGTGTGGAACGCCGCGACCAATCTCATCGCCAGCGGGGACGCCAGCGGACGGGTCCTGGTCTGGAATCCGACCACAGGCGAAGCAGTACGCGAATTGGTCGGACACACGGGGGCCATCCTTGACCTGGACTGGCGCGCGGACGGCACGCAGCTCGTGACGACGAGTCTGGACAACACCATGCGCGTGTGGGCCTGGCCATTGGGAGAGGGGCAGATCGTGGCCAGCGGAGAACTGATCTCCGCGGTCGCCTACAACCCTGACGGCAGCGAACTCGCTTTCGGCGGTGAGATCGACAACCCCGACGAAGTTCGCATCGAAATTGTCTCCGTTCAGTCGCTCATCCCCGCGCCGCCTGCCACTGCCGGGCGGGGACATTGCCCCGCCCCTACGTCATCAACCCGTCAGATGAACCTGGTTCGTGTACTAATGCACCAAGCAGACCTCCGGCCCCCTCAGGTCCGCGTCTTGCGCCGCTGGAGCGCCTGACCGCTCGGCGTTTCGGCCACGAACGCCCACAGGTGCTCCGTGACCAGCGCCAGGGCGTCCTCGTTCAGCACCGCGCCGACGCTCGCGTGATACTGCGCCTCCACCCGGTGCAGCGCCGGCAGAATCGCCTCCGCCGCCGGGGTGAGCCGCAAGAGCACCGCCCTGCCATCCTGCGGGTTGGGCCGCTTTTCCACCAGCCCCGCCTCGACCATCGACGTGACCAGCCGGCTCGGGCTGCCTGTCTCGCACACCAACCGCTCGCCCAGTTGCAGCAGCGTCATCGGCGGGTAGTGCGCCAGGACCTGAAGGACCTCCGCCTGTGCCGGCGTCAGGTTGAGCGGGCGCAGGGCTTCGGCGAGCTGCCGACTGCCCTCGCGTTGCGCCGCCAGCATCAGGTATCGCAGTTCTTCACCTCGGTCCATTCCTAACGCCTTTATAACAATTGACATGTCACGAATCTTGACGTAAAACCGGGATGTGGTCAAATTTTGGCCACCTCACATAAGAACGTGCCCGAACGCGTTCTCCATCCATGACCATGCCCGGTGCCGTAGGGGCGCATCGTGAGATTCTATTGAAAAAGGGGTGGTGCTCCCTTAAACCGCGGAGATGTCGCCGGTGCGCCGCCGGAGAATAGAATTCTCCGGCTACCCTCCAAAGACGCGAGAAACCGACTGAAGTCGGTTGCAGCAGGAAGCGCTAATCCCTTGAATTCCGCTGGAGGAACCCTCTTCAGAGGGTTTTTCGGGGGTTTGGGGGTAGCCCGACGTTTCTAACGTCGGGTGGAACCGCCATGAGCTAGCCTATTGGCTTGATCCTACCTCGCTTTCCCATATTCTCCCTTTTTCAACAGAATCTCGTGATGCGCCCGTGACGTGATGGCATGCGGTTCACGAACCGCCCCTACCGAACCCGCCGTGATCTGCTTTGTCCTCATCGCAAAACTTGGTGTGCTCGCCCGGCGACTGCCCGACGTCCGCCCCATCTACCCATTTCTACCGCCGCGCGGTATAGTCACCCCCGTTTTGGTTCCAAAGAGATGGAGCAACAACCATGGCGAATTTCGACCTGATGCGCCGCCTCACCGTCGATGAAGGCGGCAAGATCATCCTCCTGGTCATGGATGGGCTCGGCGGCCTGCCGATGACCCCCGACGGACTCACTGAACTCGAAGCCGCCCACACCCCGAATATGGACCGTCTCGCCAAAGAGGGCAGCTCCGGCGGGAGCATCCCCGTGGCGCGCGGCGTCACCCCCGGCAGCGGCCCGGCGCACCTCGGCCTGTTCGGCTATGACCCGCTGGTCTTCGACATTGGCCGCGGCATCCTGGAATCGATCGGCATCGGGTTAGAAGTCGGCGACGGCGACGTGGCCGTGCGCGGCAACTTCTGCACCATCGACGGCGACGGCAACATCACCGACCGCCGCGCGGGGCGCATCCCCACCGCCGAAGGCGCCAAGCGCATCGAACTGCTCAAGGACATCCAGGTCGATGGCCTGACGTTCGACATCCGCGTCGGCGAGGACTACCGCTTCGCCGTCGTGCTGCACGGCGACAACCTGAGCGACGACATCGCTGATACCGATCCGCAGCAGACCGGCGTCCCGACCCTGCCGGCCGTGCCCGGCTCCCCGGCCGCCGATCGCACCGCCGCGTTGGTCAACGAGTGGCTGCGGCAGGCCCGCGAACGGCTCAAGGGCCACGAACCCGCCAACATGGTCACCCTGCGCGGCTTCGCCAAGGACCCCAACCTGCCCAAGTACGCCGACGTCTACAAGCTGAAGGCCGCCTGCGTCGCCGTCTACCCGATGTACAAGGGCGTGGCCCGGCTGGTCGGCATGGACATCATCGAGACGCACCACGACTTCAGCGTTCAGGACGAGTTCAACAAAGTGGCGGAGATCTGGAACGACTACAACTTCATCTTCTGCCACATCAAATACACCGACAGCCGCGGCGAGGATGGCAACTTCGACGCCAAGGCCAAGATCATCGAGTCGGTGGATCAGGCGCTGCCTACGCTGGTCGGCCTGAACCCCGACGTGCTGATCATCACCGGCGACCACTCCACGCCGGCCAAGCTGCGTTCGCACTCCTGGCACCCGGTCCCGACGCTGCTCTGGGCGCCCGGCACGCACATGCCCGACCGCGTCGAGTCCTTCGGCGAGCGCGCCTGCATGGGCGGGGCGCTGGGGCAGTTCCCGGCCGCCGATCTCATGCCGATGGCGCTGGCCCATGCCAAACGACTGGTAAAATACGGAGCATAATTGGCCGAAATCGTCATCATCGGCGGCGGGCTGACCGGTCTGTCCGCCGCCTACCAACTGGAACGCCTCGGCGTTCCCTATACGCTGATCGAGGTCAAGGCCCGGCTCGGGGGGAGCATCCGCACCCACCGCGAGTCGGGCTTTGTGCTCGACGGCACCCATTTCCTGCTCGAAGCGCCCCGCCCCCGGCCCTGGCTGGACGATCTCGGCCTGGGCGACGCCCTGATCCCGGTGGATACGCCCGACGGCCCGCGCGTCTGCTTCCGCGACGGAACGGAATCGCTGATCGACGCCCTGCGCGCTCGTCTGACCGGCACCCTCCTCACCCGCATGGCCGTCAGCAGCCTCGGTCCGCTGAAGCCGGATGCTTCTGACCCAGGCCCAATGGGCGTGTGCCTGGAAAACGGCGTGCTGCTCGAAGCGCGCGGCGTGATCGTCACCGCTCCAGCGCGCTATGCCGGCCACATGCTCTACACCCTCGCCCCCGAGCCATCCCTCTACCTGGATGCCTACCGCTACGACTCCATCGCCCGCGTGTCCCTGGGCTTCCGCCGCGCCGACCTGTCGCAACACCCTCACCCCCTCACCCTCTCTCTACTCAGTGAAGCGGGGGCAACAGTCATCTTCCACAAGACGTCGACTCTTCGCGACACCTTCCCCCTCTCCCCGCTTGCTGGCAAGGCGCTTGCGTGGGAGAGGGGGGCAGGGGGTGAGGGGGCAGAGAGCATCCTCCCCACCCGCCTTCCCCCCGATCACCTCCTCATCCACGCCGCCGTCCGCCTGGAGGGCGACCTCCGCACCCCCGACGACGCCCTGCGCCACCTGCGCAGCTTCTACCCCGCCGAGCCGGTCGTCACCTGGGCGCACCACTGGCCGGAATCCGATCCGCTGTCGCGCGACCTGCCCGGCCATGCCGCCACGATGGACGCGCTCGACGTCGCGCTGCCCCCGAGTGTCCTGGTCGCGGGCAGCGACTATCGCGCGGTCACGCTTGACCAGCAGGTTGAGCAGGGCATGGACGTGGCCCGCCGGTTGGTCGCGCAGATCTAGCCTTGAGGGACTCCAATCGACGGTTGACCCCTTGACTCTACAGTCGCTTCAGGGTTTATCCTGATCTCGAAGATCCTTTGGACGATGAGTTAGGCGAGGACCGATGTTCAAGATCGGCGTCTTTTCCCGGCTGGTGCAGGTGCCGGTGGCCACCCTGCGTTACTACGACTACGTCGGCCTCCTCAAGCCGGATCGGGTCGATGCGCAGACCGGCTACCGCTACTACTCGGCCGATCAACTGCCCCGGCTGCATCGCATCCTGGCCCTGCGCGGCCTGGGCTTTTCGCTGGAGGAGATCGGCCAGGCGCTGGAGTCCCAGGTGCCGTCGGAACAGATGCGCGGCATGCTGCGGTTGCGTCAGGCGCAGCTCAACCAGGAGCTGGCGGAGGCGCAGCAGCGGCTCCGGGAGGTCGAGATGCGGCTTCAGCAGATCGAACACGAGGGGGAGATCTCGACCTACGATGTCCTCCTCAAAGCCGTCGAGCCGCAGATCGTCGCGCTGGTCCGCGCGACCGTGCCCAGCCATGCCATGATCGGCGCGCTCTTCGACGAACTGATCGGCATTCTCAACCAGGGCATGACTGCTGCACTCCAGGTCGAGCCGGGCCGGTCGATGGCCCTGTGGTTCGACAGCGAGTACCGGCCGCACCACGTCGATGGCGCGGCGGCGGTGCTGCTGGACGAGCGCATTCCGAATCGCGGCAGTATGGAAGTCGTGGAACTGCCGGGCGGCACGATGGCCTCGGCGGTGCATCACGGATCCTACGAAACGCTGTACCGCGCGCACGAGGCCGTCCTCCAATGGATCGAAGCCAACGGCTACCACGTGGCCGGGCCCGATCGCGAAGTTTACCTGTACAATGCCGCGCCGGTCCGCCGGGACGATCCGTCGTTCATCACCGAAGTCCAGTACCCCGTCGCCAGGGTTGATCCGTCTTCCGATGCAGAAGATGCACCGCGCGCCAGGACGCTCACCGGCGTCATGGAGTCCGACGAGATCGTCGACATCCCAAACAATCGCGTCAAGTTCTTTGGCACCACCGGCAAAATGCTGCTCCCCAGCCCGCAGACCATCGCCGACGTGCTGCGCACCATCCCCGAAGGCCGGCTTGTGACCACCGAGCAGCTTTCGCAGGCGATGGCGGAGCGTTTCGCGGTCGAGGCGGTCTGCCCCGTCACCACCTACAAGTCACTGCGGGCGCTGGGCGCGGACCCATCGAGCGCCGCGCCGGTCTGGCGGGTCGTCAAACAGAATGGCGATCTTCCGGTCCTCCTGACCGGTGGGCCGGACGGGCAGGCGGCGTTTCTCGCCGAAGAGGGCATCGAGATCGAGTCGAGCGGCAAAACTCCGAAAGTCAAAGGTTTCCGAAACAGGCTGGCACACATTGACCAGCATTCCTGAACCAGATTCTGAATGAGTGAGAAGGAGACCTGACATGATCTCTGAACCGGTAGTGGTCCAGCGTACCGAGCAGCCCGCCGTGGTCATCCGCGGCTGGGTGATCCCCGCCGACCTCGGCGCCGCCATCCAGGGGTGGATGGACGAAGTGGCCGGCTGGCTCGCCAACCAGGGCGTCGCCGCATCCGGAGCGCCGTTCGTCCGCTACCATGTCATCAATATGGCGGAGAAGCTGGACATCGCCGTCGGCTTCCCGGTGAGCGCGCCCCCGCCCGGGGACGAGCGTATCAAGCCAGAGGCGCTCCCGGCCGGGAGCTATGCGACCCTCCTCTACACGGGTGAGTATGGCGGCCTGCGCGAGGCGACCGCCGCCCTGCTCACATGGGCCGAGTCGCGGCCGATCCGCTGGGATCAATGGCCGGCCGCCGAAGGCGACGTCTTCCGGTCGCGCTACGAGACGTACATCACTGACCCCGCCGAGGAACCGGACCCGTCGAAGTGGGAGACTGAGATCGCCATCAAGATCGCGGAGGGGTAGGTTCTGGCGAACGGACCCCGACGTCAGATGACGCGCTGCTCGTCGCCATCGATGAGGAACGCCTGGGCATCGGTGAGCGGTTGAATCGGATAGCCGGCCTGCCGAAGCAGCTCGCCGGCTTTGCGGCAGCCTTCGCCAAATCCGGGTGGTGGACGCAGCGGCGGAGGTGCAGGCCGTCCCAAGAATCTCCTCCGCCTGACGGACATCCAGCGTCGAGAGGGTCGGCCCGGCGACCACCGCCGCCGCGCTGGCCCCCCACATAGCTTTCCTGTCCAAGCCGGGAGCCTGGCCCCGGTCGCCTTAGCAGCCAGCCAGCCGCGCCAGCCAGAAGACGTCTTTGCTTTCCAGTTTTTTGCGCAACCCATCCGGGTAATTTCGCCACTCGCGCAGATCGACGACCTCCACGTCAAAGCCCTTGTCGCGGATGATCTCGCGGCCTTCGATGAGCGAGGCCTCGTCGTCGTACACGTCATAGGCATTCTCGATGTAGGCGACATGGATCGCATCGGCCGGCTTGCCGACCAGCGCCAGCAGTTCCCGATCCTGGGCGGGGGAAGTCCAGAAGGACGTGAGCAGCAGTTTCATGAGTTTGCACCATCCTGACACTACAACCTGCGGTCAATCGGTGGCCGAAGCAACAGTTGTGGGTGGTCGAAGAAGGGCGATCGAGTCCGAGTAGTTTACGCGAACGAACCTCCGCTGTCGATGCGTGCCTTCCACCCCGCCAGATACGCTTCGATCGCGCCGGCAAACGCTCGATCCAGGTCGCCTGCTCGTCGGAACTGCCCCTCGATCTCCAGTGACGCGAAGCCATGCAGCAGCGCCCACATGCCGCGCAGCGCTTCGTGCGCCCGCGCCTCCCCGACCAGCTCCGCGAAGGCGGCTTGCAGCGGCAGGGCCAGCGCCTCTGCGATCGCCGGGTCGATCTGCGTCTCCTCGCCGCCGCTGTGCGCCAGCATGTACGCCCGCGGGTGCGCCAGTGCATGCGCCCGGTACGCCTCCGCCATCGCCATCAGCCTCGTTGCCGCATCCTGCCGTAGGGACGAGGCTCGCCGCGTCCGGTCACTACGGTTTTCTACCTCGGACGTCAAAAGGGTTGTCGGCACTCCCTCTCCAGAAACGTCGCCGCCAACTCCCCCTCGATGGCGCGCTTGCGTGCAAGCGGAGGTCGGGGGGAGGTCGTGAACTCGGCAGGGGGTGAGATGCGTCCATTAGCCCCACGTTCGCTTCTTCCCCCTCTCCAGTTAGAGACGGGGCCAGGGGGTGAGGTTTCCCTGCATCCGCAAGCTCGACAGGGGGGTGAGGGTCATTGACCGCCCCGACCAGCTCCCGGTACGTCTGCTCATTCACCGCGCGGATGAGCTCGGCTTTGCTGGCGAACAGCCGGTACAGCGACGGCGCCTTGACCCCGAACGCCGCCGCCAACCGGCTCAGCGAAACCGCCTCGTAGCCTTCCGCTTCGATCATGTCACGGGCGCGTCCAACGACGGCTTCGGCATCGATTTGCGCCGGATACGGCATGGTCAGACCCTTTGCAGGTGCGTGTCTTTGAAGATCGTCGGGTACTTCAGGCCGTAACCGAGAATGCGGTCCATGCTGATGTGCGCGAACCAGATCGTCGCCAGCGGCAGCAGGACCGGCACACTCAGTGCCCACCCGGCGGCGAACAGAAGGATCGGCAGGGCGTAGGTGTGGATCAGGTTGTAGCTCAGGCTGCCAATCCGGACGTTGACCAGGTAGCCGATCGCGCTCAGATCGGGAACGAACAGCAGCAGGGCGAAGGCCAGCCAGTCGCCGCTGATCGTCCCGTAGACAATCAGGCTGGCGGCCAAGAGGATCGCCGCTTCCAGGCGGAGCAGCAGGTTGGGCAGCGTCATGGCGCCGCGAGAATGAGCGTTGGGAGATGCGAGTACAGCCATCCGATTCACCTCAAGACTAACGTCATTACCTTTCAAAACTAATGATATTAGGCTTCGCCGTTTTGTCAAGTACCTTTTCGATTCCCACCGGCAACGTGCGTCTCCCCCGCTGCTGGTCCCGATCCTCCGCTTTCTCCAAATCTGAGCAGGCCGCCGTATACTATGTCGTACCGATCGCCAGGCCAACAGGAGCCGCTTGCGTGCAGAATCACGACCACGACACATCCCAAAAGCCGATCAATTACACCCTCCTTTGGGAGCGCATCGAGCGTGAGGCCATGCTGCGTTTCGTCACGGCCATGTCCCGGCGAGATTTCCTCAAGGCGCTGGGGGCGGGCGCGGCGGTTGCCGCACTGGGTCCCACCCTGGCGCGCGATGGCGCACGTTCCGCCGTGAAGACGGCGCACCGTCGTCAGACGGCCGCCGCGCCGACCCTGCCCAATGGCATTGCCGCCGGCGACGTGACGCAGGACTCGGTGGTGCTCTGGGCGCGCTCCACAGCGCCGGGGGCGGTGACGTTCGAAATCGCCGTCGACGACTCCTTCAGCGCGATCGATCAGACGCTGACGGCCGAGGCGGTTGCACCGGCTCTCCCGGTCAAAGTCGAGGCGGCTGGCCTCACGCCGGGGACGCGCTACCACTACCGCGTCACCACGGCGGCGGGCGAGTCGCTGGCCGGCCGTTTCAACACCCCGGCAGCGGAAGGCGAGCGGCGTGGCCTGCGCTTCGGCGTCAGTGGCGACTGGCGCGGCGAACTGCGGCCATACATGCCTCTACCGGACCGGCCTCCAGGTGTTTCACGAGTACCACCCCATTCGCGGCGAGGTCTACGCCGGCACCGGCGACGACCGAATGGTGGGTCGGCCCAGGCTCTATCGCTACCGGGCACTTGGCGGCGACGCGGCCGTCTTCATCCTCGATACCCGCTCCTTTCGCGACGAGAACTTCGAGCGCATCAGCGCTGCCGACGGCCTCAACCCCTTCCGCGCTGCCCCGTACCGCCGTCAGTTCTTCGAGCCGGGGCGCACCCTGGTCGGCTCGGCGCAGTTGGCCGATCTCAAGCGCGACCTGCTGGCGGCGCAGGAGGCCGGCATCGTCTGGAAGTTCATCCTGATCCCGGAGCCGATGCAGAACATGGGCGTCTTCGGCGGCAACGACCGCTGGGAGGGTGCGGCCCTGGAGCGGACCGAGGTGCTGCGCTTCATTGAGGACAACGGCATTGGCAACGTCGTCTTCGTTGCCGCCGACGTGCACACCACCTTCATCAACAACATTACTTATCAGGAAGAAGCCGGCGGCCCCAATATCCCCACCGGCATGTTCGAGATCACCACCGGCTCAGTCGGCTTCTACCCGCCGACGGGGCAGGCACTGGTCGAAGGGGCTATCGAGTTCGGCCTGCTTGGCGAAGAAGCCGCCGCGGCCTACCATGCGGCCGACATTCGCGCCAAGGACGAGGTGCTGGAAGGCTTGTTCAACAACTTCGTGCTCACCCTCCAGGGCTACGACACGCTGGGCCTCGATCCGGAGCGGGTGAACGTGGTCAGCGCCGAGGGGACCACCGTGCTGGGCCACAGCTTCGGCTGGACGCAATTCGAGATCGCGCCGGAGACGGCCCGCCTGACCATCACAACCTACGGCGTGCCGGCCTACAGCTTCGACCAGATCCAGGCCGGCCCCGACGCCATCCTGGCCCTGGAACCGCAGGTTCTCAGCCGGCTGGTGATCGATCCGCAGGCATGATGATCACCGCCCAGGAGTCGCCGCGCGTTCGCCTTGGCTTCGTGCTGCGCATCACTGTTTTCGCGGCGGTTGCCCTGCTGCTCATCCTGCCGACGGCCCTCGGCGCCGGCTTCATGGCGACGCTGATCGCCCCCCTCTGCACCGGCGGCTTCGACCCGGCCCAGGTCGGTCTGGCATACGAAGAAGTGTCCTTTCCCTCCAGCGAATTTGGCCGTCCAACCCCCGCCTATTTCATCCCGCCGGCATCCACGGCTGACCCCCGCGGCGCGACGGTGATCGTCTTGCCGACCGGCGCTGCCTCTCGCGGCGATCGCATCGGCGAGATCCTCATCTATCATGAGGCCGGCCTGAATGTCCTCAGCTACGCCAGCCGGACCTGCGTCGGCGGGGCGGCCAACACCCTGGGCGATCGCGAAGCCGATCAGGTGGCCGACGCCCTGGCCTACCTGGCGACCCGCCCCGACGTGGACCCCGCCCACATCGGCCTGCACGGCTTTTCGGCCGGCGGCGCGGCGGCTCTGCTGGCGGCGGCGCGCATTCCTCAGGTCGCAGCGGTCGTGGCACAAGGCGGGTATGAAGATTTCCCCGCTCAGGTCGATGCCAGCGTCCCGGCCAACCTTGGCCCCCTCAGCCCGTTCTTCCGCTTTGGCGCGCAGATGACCTACCGGCTGAGCACCGGGAACGACTGGTCGCGCCTCAGCCCGGTCGGCGTCATTGCCTCGATCGCCCCGCGGCCGGTGCTGCTGGTCTACGGCACAAACGAGCCGGGACTCGCCGGCGGCCAGCGTATGCGCGACCTTTCACATGCCGAACTCCATGTGGTCGAGGGTGCCGCACATGGGAATTATCTGGATTTTGGCCCGGTGTCCGACGACTATCGGGCGCGCGTCGCGTCTTTCATGCGCGCCGCACTCGGCGCCGCCACGTCACAGGGTAGGCCATAAGGCTGGGCCAGGGGCTCGCCGGCAACCGATGAGGGTCATTTCTTGCAAAAGATTGCATAAGAGGAGAAGCTGCGAATGGAACGAATCAAGGTCGGATTGGTGCAGTTGGCGTGGACCGGCTCGCGCGAGTCGATGATTGAAGAGTACAAGCGCCTGATCTACGAGGCGGCGGCGCGCGGCGCGGCGCTGATCTGCCTGCCGGAGCTGACCCTTTCCCCATATTTTCCGGTCACCACCGACCCGGACGGGCTCCAGTGGGCGGAGCCGCTCTCCGGGGGCGACACCGACCGCGTCTTCGGCGAACAGGCACGGTCCCATGAAATCCATATCATCAGCAGCATCGCCGAGAAGACGGCGGATGGCCGTGTCTTCGACACGGCGGTGATCCACGGCCCCGATGGCGCGATCGCCGGGGTCACGCGCAAGGTGCACATTCCGTCGGGCGACGGCTACCACGAGACTCATTTCTTCGAGGCGGGGACCGCCTACCCCGTACATGCGCTGGGCGGACTGTCCGTGGCCACACCGACCTGCTACGACCAGTGGTTCCCGGAGCTGGCGCGCATCTACGCCCTGAACGGGGCGGAATACCTGTTCTACCCGACGGCCATCGGCAGCGAGCCAACCGCGCCGGAGGTCGATACCGCCGAGGCCTGGCAGACGGTCATGCGCGGGCACGCCATCGCCAACGGCCTGTACATCGGCGCGGCCAACCGTACCGGCGTTGAGCACGGGCAGCGCTTCTACGGCAGCAGTTTCGTGTGCGACCCGATGGGCCGGGTGATCGCCCAGGCCGGGCGCGACACCACAGAGGCGATCACGGCGGAGCTGGACCCGGCGCTGTTCGCGGAATGGCGGCGGCTGTTCCCCCTGCTCCAGCAGCGGCGGCCGGGGGTGTACGGGCGGCTGGTTCAGGAGCCGCAGTGAACGAGCGGATTGCCGGGTGTCTGTTCGGCATGGCGCTGGGCGACGCCATCGGCGCCGAGACGGAGTTCATGATCATCGAGGCGATCGTCGAGCGCTTCGGGCCGGAAGGGCCGGCCGAGCCGCCGGGGAATCCCGCGCGGGTGACGGATGATACGCAGATGGCGCTGGCGGTGGGCGAGGCGCTGCTCGAAGCTCCACGCCCGTATGCGCCGGACACGCTGGGGGCATCATTGATGCGCGCCTTTATCGCCTGGTATCACGACCCGGAGAACAACCGCGCACCGGGCATGACCTGCATGCGCAGCATCGAGCGGCTGATGTCCGGCTTGCCCTGGCTGAACGCGACGGCTATCGGCTCCAAGGGCTGTGGGGCGAACATGCGCGTGCAGCCGGTTGGGCTGCTTCCGGTCGATGCCGTCGAGAGGGCCCAAATTGCCCAGTTTCAGGCAGCGCTGACGCATGGGCACCCGACCGCACTGGCGGCGTCAGACCTGACCGCCTGGGTCATTGCCGATCTGGCCGGCGGGGGCGATCCGGAAACGCTGCTGGGGCGGGCGCGGGCTTACGGGGATGCGCAGCGCCAGGTCTACCACCATGACTGGCTGGGGGATCTCTATACGCGCGCGATGATGTTCCCGACCGGGGAGGCCTTCATCGCCCGCGGCTGGGAGGAGTGCTTGGCGGGCCGTCGAGAAGGTTGACGAGGCGCTGGTGACGCCAAATCCCCGCGCTTGACCCCTGTCTGCTCACTGGCGCGGGCTGGATCGCCGAGGAGGCGCTGGCGACGGCCCTGTACTGCTTCCTGCTGTCTCCGGATAACCCGGTCGCCGTGGTGCGGCGCGCGGCCGTCAGCAGCGGTGACTCGGATTCGATCGCCTGCATTGCCGGGGCCTTCGCCGGGGCGCATCTCGGCCTCACGTCCTGGCCGGCCGCATGGCTTGAGCGCATCGAGTATGCCGACCGGCTGGCAGCGTTGGCGGCGGGGTTGTCGGCGCTGTGATGATCAGGCCGGAGCAGGGAGAAGTGCTGAGCGTCACGGCAGACGAGTTGGCCGTTATCCCTACGAAGACGGGCGGGTGTAAATGCGAATATCGTCGGCGAGGGTGGCCGACAGCCTGTAGTCACGCTCCTGCAAGTAGCCGGAGTCGTCGGTGATGCGCATCATCGCGGAGGAAGCCAGTGTGAGATCGACGATGAACACATCGACGTCGACGGCATCCCAGACAGGGTAGACCCGATCCTCGGGCGAGCCAGGGATCTCGTTTGCGAAGATGAGCAGTCCCGGCGTGGCGAAACGATAGTCATACAGCCACAGGTTGTAGTAGTGCTCACCGGCGACCGTGGCCGACGGCGGAAGGTTGTCCAACACCCACTGAGCGGCGGGCGGGGGGCGCGGCAGGATCGGATCGCGGGAGGCCAGGTGCGAGAGCGCTGTGGGCAGGGTCGAACCGAGCAGCGGCCCGGCGGCCATGACCCCAACCAGCAGCGAACGAGTCAGCGGGGCCTGCGTTTCAGGCGGGCCGACCAGACGGTCGAAGAATGCCCCGAGCAGCAGCCCGAACGCTGGGGTCAGCGGGATGAGGTAGTAGTAGATAGGGGCCGAGACGCCAAGCGCCAGCAAGCCCAGGATCGGCAGGAGCGCGATGGCCAGATCGGCAGGGCGGCGTGACCGGGCGAAGCGCATGAGCGTTGCGCCGAGCGCGATGGCCAGCAGCGCCGATTCCAGCATCGAGAGCTGTACCAGCCGGCCTATCTGCTCGACGATCGTGCCGAAATAGCTGGAGACGAGCACACCGGTCGCCACGGCGGAGCGATTGGCGACGAACAGACTGGCGGAGTCGCCCACCTGCACCAGGACGACCAGTCCGAACATCAGTGTGACGCCCGCGACAAACAGCCAGGCCTCCGCGGCGGGCAGGCGGCGGCGGCGGACGCGTGTGACTGTCTCCGGCCCGTACAGCGCAATGGCGATGGCCGGGGCAATCAGCAGCGCGTGGTAATGCGAGAACAGGCCGGTCCCGAAGGCGAGTCCAGCCGCCAGATGGATCCAGCGCTGGCCGCGGCGGGAGGCCACGGTGAACAGCCAGAGTGCGATGGCGATCGACAAGGCCAGCCCCACATCATGGCGAATGCGCGACGCCGTCAGCAGCGTGGGACTGGCCAGCAAGGCAAGGGCCGTGAGCACGGCGGCGCGCCGGCCAAACCAGTTCCGCGCGGCCAGCGCAGTGAAGCCCACGATCGCCAGGACCAGGATGAAACTGAACAGGCGCGCCTGCCACAGTCCCACTCCCAACAGGTTCACCCAAATCCCCAGCGCCGAGTAGAAGCGCGGCAGCGGAATCTGCGTACTGCCCAGTCCGAGCATGAGCCGGTCCACCGGGACACCCGTTTCAGCGGCGCTCTGTGCCCAACTGAGCGTCCAGCCTTCGTCCTGGACGTCGATGAAGGGCACGTAGCCCAGAGTGGCGACGCGCAGGGCGAGGACCAGCAGCAGCACGACGACGGCAATTCCCCAGGCTGCACGGGAGATCGGCCTGCCGTCTGCGAAGAAGGTGTGATAGGTCAGGGCTGCGGCGAGGACCGCGATGATGGCGATGTTGGTGTAGAGCCATTCGGGTCGCAGGAGCGCGCCCAGTGCGATCAGCAGGAGCAGAGCAGCGGCGCTATAGACGGTTTCGAGCGGGGCGGCGCGCTTCTGAACGCGCAGAAGGCGTTCAGGATTCAGCCATAGACTGACGCTGATTACCGCCAGGGTGATCAGGCAGACAAAGGCCACAAGACCGATCAGCCCGGCGCTGATGGTCCGCTGTGAAACGTAGATCCCCGCGTGGAGGACGGTCATTACGCAGAGGAGCGCAAGCCAGCGCCACAGCGTGGGGAATGATTTCACGGCGTTTTTACGGCGCGGGCGGAACGGAAGTGGCGCCGGTCGCTCCGCTGGCCGCTTCCCACTCGGGTTTGAGCAGGCCGTACAGCAGCATGTCGAAGCGCTGGCCGTCGCGGTGCAGGGCCTCACGGAAGACGCCTTCGCGCTTGAAGCCAAGGTTTTCGTACAGGCGAATGGCCGGCTCGTTATAGCTGAAGACGGTAAGCTGGAGGCGGTGCAGGTTCAATTCGTGGAAGGCGAACTTGAGCAGCAGGGTCATGGCTTCAGTCGCATAGCCCTTGTTGCGATAGGCCGGGTCGCCGATGCCAATGGCCAGCCAGGCGCTGCCATGCGACCACTGTATGCTGTCCAGCTCCAGCACGCCGACCAGCTCGTCACTGAAGTGCTGGCGAATGGCAAAAGCATGACGGCTCCGGTCGCGAAACGCATCGTCGACGTATTTTTCAATGTCGCGCTCGGACTTGGGAACCGCGGGGTTCGCGTCGAATAAACGGGCGAATTCCCCGTCCTGGTACCACTGGGAAAACGTTTGGGCGTCGTCGGCCCGGAGCGCGGTCAGTCTGATCCGTTCCCCCTCGAAGAGCTTGGAGATCATCTGGAGCCGTCCTTTCGAGCACCTTGAGAAAAGTGTAGGGTGGGCGGCGCCGAACACTGCCACGTCGGGACCGCGCACGAGCGGTGTGCGCTCCGCTTATGCGCGTGCTGCCCCGGCACGGCGTCTTCGGCGCAGAATTGCTCGCACCAGAAGCGCGATCATCAAAGTACCAGTATAACCGATCAAAAGAAGAAAGGGCGGCGATAGAACGGTCTCGCGCAGCGCGCTGCGCAGATTGAGATCACAGCGCGCGGCGGGGTCTTCCAGGCCGACGACGACGTCGAGCGCTTCCCCTGTCTGACCATCGATCCAGACCACGGCCACGAACCCCGGCTGCGCAGGGTTGGCAGGCGCCGCGCCGGGCAATTCGGATGGCGAGGCCGTGAATAGCCAGGCAGGGCGGGTGGCGCGCTCGAAGATGGCCTGGACGGCCAGTCCTGCAGGGTGCACCGTCAGGCCGTCGACGGCAGCGTCGAGCGCGATCTGAGCGGCGGATGCGGCCTCCGCCTGGGGAGAAGAGGGATAGATGCGGGAGGCGGCGTGGGCGCGCAGCGATCCGACGGCGGCGCAGCGACCGGGCGCGTCAACGCTCAGCCAACCGGGATCGGGCGCCGTCCACAGGGGAAGTGCCGTAATCGCCAGCCATGCGATCAGCGCCGCGGCGGGCAGCAGGGCGACAAGCGCGGCGAGAAGCCGCCGGCGCACGCGCCGCCTCACGACTCGGCGAAGGCGTCTCCGGGGAAGACCCACGCCAGCGCCTCTGGCAGAATGCCTCGGAAACCCACCAGCCCATGCCCGGAGCCGAGCTCCGCGTAGCGATACTCAAGCCCCGGCGTGCCGTCCAGGATGGTGCGCAGCGCCTGGGCCGGGCGGACGAAACGCGCGCGGCTTTCGTAGCGGCCAATCGACTGGAAAATGCGGGCGGGCAGCTTCCCCGCGCTGTTGAAACGCTTGACGATCTCGCGCAGTTCGTCCTGGAAGGTGCCCTTGCCGAGTGGCATGGAGACGAGCATCAGGCGCGAGAAGACGACCGGGTTGTTGAGGGCCGCGGCCGCCGCCGCGACTGCCCCGACGGCGACGCCGCCGATGCCGACCTGGGTCATGTCGACGCGGTAGCGCGTCTGGATGAAGGGCAGCAGTTCGGAGATCAGGAAGGTGTAGTAGCGGTCGGCGCGGATATATTCGCGCTCGCGCTCGGCCGGTTGGGTTGCGCTTTGCACCATGATGATGATGACCGGCTTGAGGCGGCGATGCTTGATCAGCGCGTCGGCGATGGACGGCACTTGCAGCGGACCGGCGGCCCACTGTCCATCCTGAAGGATCAGGACCGGGTAGGCAGAGCCGGCCGTCTCGTAGCCCGGCGGCGTATAGACCCAGACCTTGCGGTCGGACATGCTGATGTTGGTGCTGTCAATGGTGTGCTCGGTCACTGATCCGCGTGGCACCCCTCGCAGGGCGTTCCAGTCCGGGAAGGGACGGGCGTCCGGCATGCGCAGCACCGAGACGGCCGTGGATCCGGCTTCCATGCGGTTAGGATTGAGCGAATCGGCGCGCCAGTGGGTGGCGACGCGGCCGGCGACATCGACCTCGTGGGCGAGCGGCGTGCCGGGGTCGTCGACGGCCAGCAGGTAGTCGAGCAGATCGTCCGGTTCGAACGGGTAGCGCAGATACCAGAAATCGGTCCCCGGCAACCGTTCGAGCGGCATGAACGGAGGATCGCTCGGAATAGTATCGAGGTTGAGGGCGACGCTCTGGGCATCTCCCCGATAGACGAAGGTCGCTACATTGCCCTCGATCCAGGGGAAGACCGCGCGCTCGCTTTGAAGTCTATCGACCAGCCTGCGCCGGGCCGCCTCGTCGGGGGCCTGCGAGACATCGGCAAGAAATGCGTCGAACGAGTTCCATCCGGGCATTGATACCGGCTCCTTCGTCACTTAAGAGAGGTTAGCTGACCGCAGGACCAGGTCTGGTCCTGCGCCATGACCGCAGTGCTACGTTCTCATTGTAGCGCAAGCCGTGAACCTGCGCACATGGGTCTAAAGGGTTGTTCGGGCGCCGCCAAAGAGGCAGGCCCTGGACGAGGCACGTGTCATCCTACTGCGCGCATCCGCCAGGCCAACGTTTTGCAGGTGCGTCCCTGACAGCGCCGCGACCTGTGCTACAATCGCCTTCGTTCACGTCCATCGACCGGCACTGCGCTTAGAGGTTGATCTCACGACTTCGCACGAAACTATGCGCCAACGCACCGTCCCCTCACGCCGCACGATCCCCCTTCTGCTGATCTGGCTCGGGCTCGTCGCCATGGCCTGCAATCTGTCCGATTCAGGTCCGCCGCCGACTGTGGTGCCGCGCGCGACCTCCACCCCTCCTCCGACCATTGGCTACGCGACGCTGGCGCCGGAAGAATACCCGGACGCGGCCACACAGATCGCCATGGTTCCTCAGCAGCCGGACATGGCGCTGTCGAATCTGATGGCGCAGGTGGTGCCGGACCGTCTGTTCATGCACGTCAGCACGCTGGTGAACATGAAAACGCGGCACGTCAATTCGTCGTACAGCACGCCCAACGAGGGCATCGGCGCGGCGGCGCGCTACGTCCAGGCGGAATTCAACGCCATCCGCGCGAACTCCGTCCAGCAAGCTTTTTCTGTCTTCACTCACGAATTTCCCGTGGAGTTCGCCGGCGTGCAGTCGACCGGCCAGAATATCATCGGCGTCTTGCAGGGGTATGAACCGGGCGCCGGGGTGATCGTGCTGGCCTCTCACTACGACAGCATCAATCTCGACTTCGAGAACATCGCCGCCCCCGCCCCCGGCGCCAACGACGATGCCAGCGGGGTCGGCGCGCTGATCGAGATCGCTCGTATCCTCAGCCAGAAGCGCCACCGCGCGACCATCATGTTCGTCTGCTTCTCCGCCGAAGAGGTGCAGCGGCAGGGGAGCATCGCCTTTGTCAAGGACTACCTGCAAGGGCAGAACATCGACGTGACGGCGATGATCAACATGGACATCATTGGCAGCGCCGACGGGCCAGACGGATCGATCAACGACAAGCAGATCCGCGTCTTCTCCGTCGAACCCAACGAGTCGCGCTCGCGGCAGTTGGCGCGGTCCGTGCAGCTCATCGCCGAGCGCAGCGGGGCGCCGCTGGAGATCGTCACGCAGACGACGGCCGACCGCGCCGGACGCTATGGCGATCACATGTCGTTCAGCGACGCCGGCTACCCGGCCGTGCGCTTCATCGAAGCGATCGAAGAAGCGGATCGCCATCACACACCGCGCGACAATACGGAAGATATCGACCCCACCTACTATGTGAAGGCGACGCAGACGATTCTGATGGTCGTCAATGCGCTGGCCGATGGTCCGCGCCCGCCCCGCAGCCTGGTGCTGCGCGACGCCGGTGAGGGGCTGCGCACGCTGGTGTGGGAGCGCACGACCGATGCCACCGGCTACGTCGTGGCGCTGCGGGCGCCCGGCGCGCTGGATTTCACGCCGTTTGAGACGATCGAGAACACCGTGACCTGGGACGGCTTTGTGGCTTCACGATTCATCGGGGTGGCCGTCGCCGCCAAAGACGCCAGCGGCGTCGTCGGGCCCTTCTCGATCGAGTACAGTATCACCAACTAAAGCCTGTTATTGACTTTTTGCCCCTCATCCCCCGACCCCTTCTCCCACGCAAGCGCCTTGCAAGCAAGTGGGGAGAAGGGGAGCCGGTTGCGCGCCTGCGTGAATGGGACGGGCACGTTGACTTCGCCCTACAACCAGACGTGTTAGCGTAGGGGGCGCACGCGGAATCTGTGGGAAAAAGGGAAAAGGGGGGGGGGGGGGGGGGGGGGGGGGGGGGGGGGGGGGCCCGGGGGGGGGGGGGGGGGGGGCGCCCCCCCGGGGGGGGGACCGGCGGGGGCCGGGGCCGCCCCGGGGGGCAGGGGGGGGGGGGGCCGGGGGGGGGCCCCCCGGGGGGGCCGGGGGGGGGGGGGCCCCGCCCCGCCCGCCCCCGGGGGGGCGGGGGGGGGGGGGGGGGGGGGGGGGGGGGGCGGGGCCGGGGGGGGGGGGGGGGGGGGCGGGGGGGGGGGGGGGGGGCCCCCCGCGGCCGGGGGGGTCGCGATGCGCCCGATATCGCGGTTCGCATCCGGGCGGGCACATTGGCCCGCCCATAGGCATTACCTTAAGAATTTTTCTCTCGATCTCCCCCGTTTTGACCTCTCCCCCGTTCCCTCCCCGAATTCGGGGAGGGGAGCAAACATGCTGCTTGATTGCGATTCCCCCTCTCCCCGCTTGCGTGGGAGAGGGGGTCAGGGGGTGAGGGGTGAATCCGCGCTAAAGGTAATGCCTATGGGCGGACCGATGTGTCCGCCCAAAATGATGCGATTCGCAGACGCGCACTCATCCCTCACTGCTTCTCTTCTACGGCACATCTCCCCGCAGCAGCGGCTGAATATCCGACCCCACCACCACCATTACGTCGGCGGTGGTCAGAGCATCAGTGCCCTGGCGGATGTTCGCCTCCGGGATGTTGAGCAGCCGGGCCAGATAGCGGGCCGTATTCGGCTTGCCGGTGTAGTCGCGGATATACGTCGCTTCGTCCAGCGGCGGGTCGATATTGCCGACGTCGGCGACCGTCACCTGGCGGCTGGCCAGGAACTCCCGCGTCAGACCGGCCAGTCCGGCGATGGTGGTGTTGTTGAAGATGACGATCTGCGCCGCCTCCGCCTGGGAGCGGGTGCGCAGCTCGGCCAGATCGGTCACGGTGGCCGCGCCGGACGCCTCTTCGGTCGTGGTTGCGCCACCGGCTGACGCGGCGTCGACCGGTTGGCCTGGCTCGGAGCTGAAGACCTGGGCGAACAGTTCGCGCATGGCGGTGTGCACCGGCACCAGCACCTGATCATTGGTCACGGTGGTGGCCGGGCGCGTCTGCTGGATGCCGATCTGCCCGGTGCGGATGTTCTCGCGGGGGATCTCCAGCGCCAGCAGGCCCAGGCTGATGATTTCGTCCAGCGTCATGTTGGTCTTGTAGCTGTCGGCCAGCTCGGTCCAGAGCTGCGGCGCGACGCCCAGCAGATTGACGATGCCGCCGGCGCTCGCAACTTCCTCGCGCAGGGCCTGGATCGTCTCCTGCTGGCGCAGGGCGCGGTCGAAGTCACCCCCGAACGTCGCGCGGGTGCGGGCGTACTGGAGCAGGCGCACCGCGTCGAGGCGCTGGCAGCCCGGGTCGAAGTGGACGGCGATGATGCCATAGCCGGCGTCCGGGTAATCCGGATCGTCGATCACTTCCTGCGGGCAGACCTCGACGCCATTGGGGGCGACCAGGTTGACCACCGTCTCGAAGACGCTGAAGTTGACCAGCACGTACTTTTCGACGCGGATGCCCAGGTTGGCGCGGATGGTCTCCATCGCCAGGGCCGGGCCGCCGCCGGGATAGTTGTTGAGATCGCCGAAGAAATTGGCCTGATTGATGCGGTCTTGCTGGAAGCCGGGGATATCGACGTACAGATCGCGCGGGATCGACAGCAGGCCGGCGGTCTTGCTGGCCGGGTCAATGCTGGCGACGATCATGGTGTCGGTGTGGAAGGCGCCGGTCTCGCCTCGCCGCTGGTCGATGCCCATCAGCAGCACATTCACGCGGCGTGGATCTTGAATCTCATACTGCAACAGCGGGTCAACCGTGGCCGTCGGCACGACGACGGTCGGCGAGGGGGTGACGCCGGGCGGCAGCGTGTTGGTCGGCGCGGCGGTCACGGTCGCAGTGGGAGTTGGCAAATCGGCGACATTGATCGCTGGGACGGCGACCGGACCCGCCTCGGCAATGTCGATGGCGAACTGGCGCGCCATCACGAAAGCGCCGACGCCGCACAGCGCGGTCGCCGCGACCAGCGCGACGATGCCGACGAGAAATGCCCATCCGGGAAGACGCATCAGTGAACTTCCTTCGTCATTACCTGAACAACACATTCTGCAAAGTGCGCCAGTGTGTGACCTTGAAGGGGGCTTCGCCATCTGTAGGCGCTACGCCATGCAGAGGCGCTTGCCATGCAGGGGCGCTTCGCGAAGCGCCCGCACCCCACCCCCTACCCCACAGCACACACGCCAAAAAGGCGCAGGGCCGATTATACGCAACGCGCGGATCGGCTTGAAGTGCGCATGGTAGGCGCGTAGGGCAGGCGGTGGTATGCTATTGAGAATGCAAGTGTCGTTGGAGCGTGCGTGCAAACCCGAATCACTCACCAGACAGGGAGCCGTTCATGAGCTACGAGTTCTATATCACGATTGAGGGCGTTAAGCAGGGCAAGCTGAAGGGCGAAATGGCCAGCGGCGCGCCGAAAGATAAGATACTCGGTCTGGCTTTCCTGTATGAGGTCGAAGCGCCGCGCGTCGCCTCGACCGGCCGGACCCGCGGCGCCCGCAAGCACTCCCCGGTGGTATTCGTCAAACCCTGGGGGCCGGCGTCACCGCAGTTGTACCAGGCGCTCATCACCAACGAACTGCTCAAGACGGTGCTCTTCGAATTCGTCCAGGTCGGGCTGGATGGCCAGCGAGTGGTCTATCACACCATCAAGCTGTACGAGTCCAGCATCCTGTCGATCAAACACGAGATCAACCCCTCCAAGGCGGAGAGCTTCCCCGAATACCCGGCCATTGAGCGCGTCGCGCTGACCTTCCAGCGCATCGAGCTGCAAAACCTGGCCGCCAACACCACCGCCGCCGATGAGTGGAGCATGACGACGTGATCGACCGCGTGACGGTGTTCGGGTTGGTGGCGTCGGCGGCAGTGCTGATCTTCGTGCTGGAGCTGGTCCGCCGGCGCAAGCTGCGCGAGGATTATTCGCTGCTGTGGCTGGCGACGGCGATCAGTCTGATCGTCCTGGCGCTGTCGCGGCCGCTGCTCGATCAGATCGCCAACTTCCTGGGCATCGTCACGTATCCCCCGGCGGCGCTGTTCCTGGTCGCCATCATGTTCATGCTGGTCATTCTGCTGCATTACGCCACCGTGCTGACGCGTCTGGCGCGCGAAAACAAGCAGTTGGCGCAGAAGATGGCCATCCTCCAATGGGAACTGGAGCAATCCCGGCGTGGGCAGGGCGATCCGAAGCCCGTGAGCGAAGAGGATATCGCTCCCAAAGAACTGTAATGTCCTGCCGCCGCCCCCACAAACCAGATCGAATGTGACTTCCCACTAATCGAAAGACTGATTGCAGTCTCCAATCGAACCCCTCTATACTGCGCATTATCATTGCCAACATCGCTGACCGCCACTGTTTCCTGAATGTCTGCTGACCGGGAGTGTGTCAGATGGTGCGCTCTGCTCTGCTACTGATCCTTGCGTTTCTGGCTCTGGCACTCGGCAGCTCCCCTCAGCCGGCGCTGGCCGCGACCTTTGTCGTCTCCAAGACGGCCGACACCAACGACGGCGTTTGCAATGCCGACTGCTCCCTGCGCGAGGCGATTACGGCGGCCAACGCCACGGCGGCAGCCGATACCATCACTTTCAACGCCACGGTCTTCAACCCTGGCACGATCACGCTGACGGCCGATCTGCCCTCGATCACCGAGGATCTGGACATCCAGGGTCCGGGGGCGGATCTGGCCAGAGTCAGCGGCGCCGGCGCCTTCCGCATATTCGCCATCGCCGCCAGCACGATGGTCACCATACGCGGGCTGACTATCAACCAGGGGTTGGCGCCCAACGGTGGCGGTGTCGTCAGCCGGGGGCAGCTCACCCTGGTCGAAGTCGCCATCAGGGGCAACGAGGCCACCAATGGCGGAGGCCTGTACGTGGACAACGTCCCCGGTTCGTCGGCAGCGGTCGTCGACAGCACCTTCTCCGGCAATGAAGGCGTTGGCGGGGCGATCTACGCCATCGGCCCGATCTACGTCTACAACTCGACCATCGCCAACAATATGTCTCCCGGCGATGGCGGCGCGGCGCTGATGAACAGCAACTCCGACTTCGTGCACACCACGTTCTCCGGCAATTCGGCGGTCGGCAGCGGCGGCGGGGTCCGGGTGACGGGTGGCGTCGTCAGTTTCGTCAGCAGTATCCTCAGCGGCAATACCGCCGCGACCGGGCCTGATGTCTCCGGGACGATCTGGTCGTATGGCAACAATGTCATCGGCAGCAGCGCCGGCGTGATCATCAACATGCATACGGGTTACGCCTCGCGAGTTGATTTCACCGATGCCGCCGCGACGCCGCTCAACCTGGGGCCGCTGGCGAACAACGGCGGACCGACTCAGACCATGGCCCTGGGCGCGGGCAGCGTGGCCATCAACATCGGTGACCCAGCGCCCGCTGATCCCGGTGACCCCGCCCTGACCGATCAGCGCGGATCGGGTTTCCCGCGCACGGTCAGCACCTTTCCGGATGCTGGCGCCTATGAATTTTCGGCGGCACCCTGCCCGGCGTTTCCGACCACCATCGCCGCGGGGGATGTGAACGGGCTGCGCTTCGCCATCACCTGCGCCAACGCCAATGGCCCCGGCACGGACGATGTCATCGACCTGACGGAGAGTGTCTACACGCTGAACAACGCCGGGGTCTATCTGCTGATCGATGTTTCGGCTACCGTGATCCTGATGCCGTTCCTTGGTCTCCCAGAGATCGCCCCGGTTCCGCTGGCCGGCAAGCTGACGCTGCACGGGAATGGCGCGACGATCGAGCGGGGGGCCGGCATCTTCGAGGACTTCGCTTTGATCCAGGTGGGCGACGGCGGCAACCTGACATTCGACGCGCTGACTCTGCGCAATGGCAGCATCGGCGCGGTGCTCAACTTCGGCAAGCTGACGATCAGCCAGAGCACGATCAGCGACAACAGCGTCGACACCACGGCGCAGCTCAAAGTGGCAGCCGCGGCCGGGATCTCCAATGCCGGCATCCTGACGATCAGCGACAGCACCATCAGCAACAACGTCGCGACCGGCGATACTGCGCCGTTTACGGCGGCGGGCGGCATCAACAACGTCGGGCCGAACTCAGAAGCGACCCTTTTCCGGACGCTGGTGAGCGGGAATGTCGCCAATGGGCCAGGGGGCGGCATCGCCAACGCCGGGACGCTCACGCTCGTCAACAGCACCCTGAGCGGAAATGCAGCGTCGACCGACCCGTCGCCAACGAATACCGGCGGCGGCCTGTTCAACCAGGGTACGGCCCATCTGGTGAACGTCACGGTCGCCGGAAACACGGCGGTCCTGGGCGGGGGGTTGGCCACTGCTGACGGGGCACTCAATCTGTACAACACGCTGGTGGGCGATAACCTGAACGGCGACTGCGTGATCCTTGCGGGGACGGTGACGGCGCGGACCAGCCTGCTGGAAAGTCCTGGCGCACTCGCCTGCAACATCCCCAACGGAGGCACTTCAGCCAACGTCGTCGGCTTTGATCCGCAGCTCGGCCCGCTGGCGGACAACGGCGGCATCTCGTGGACTCATGCCCTGCTGGACGGCAGCCTGGCGATCAACTCCGGCGACAATACCAGCCTGGATGAAGCCACGCTGGCTCTGGACTTCAACGGTGACGGCGATCAGACCGACACCCTGGACACCGACCAGCGCGGAGCCGGCTACCCGCGCATCCTGAACCCGGCGGTCGACATGGGCGCCTACGAGTCGGGCGGCGCGTCGATCGTCGTGACCGTCACGCTGGAAGGGCGCAGCAATCCGGCCCCGCACCCCAGCTATGCGATCGTCGTCCGCGCGACCGTGCGGCCGCAGGGGGGCGGCGCGCCGATTCTGAACGAGGAGTTCGTGACGGACCAGAACGGCGTCTTCACCATCCCCAACCTGAACCCCGGCACGGTTCAACTGACGATCAAGGGCGCGCACACCCTGGCCCGGCAGTTCGACCACGTGGTGGTGGCTCCGACCAGCAGCGTCACCACGCAGGTGCTCTTCGAGGGCGATGCCACCGGCGACAACACGGTCAACATCAGCGACTTCTCGATCCTGGCGGCGGCGTTTGGCACGAGCGAGGGGCAGGCGAACTACAACGCGGCTGCCGACTTCAACGAGGACAATGCGGTGACGATAGGTGACTTCTCCCTGTTGGCCTCAAATTTCACCAAGGTCGGCGAAGGCGGCATTATGCCAACGGGTGGGTAGAGCCACGCTTCCCCCTCATCCCCTTGTTTGCAAGCAAGGGGATGAGGGCTATGGCTACGCAAACATCAGCCGGCCGACGATGAGCACCGCCATCAGCGAGAGGGCGAACAGCGTCAATTCGCGGTAGTGGTTGCGCAGCGGATTGATGTCTTCGGCGACCAGATGATTCGTTTGATCGGGGTGGGTGCGCAGCACGAAGAACGGCGCGATCGCCCAGGCCAGCGCCGCCCCACCGAGCGCCCCGCCCAGATGCGCGAAGTTGTCGACCCGCCCCAGCGCCGATCCGCCGCTCAGGGCGGTGAGCAGCCCGAAGACCAGGTTGAGCACCAGAAGCTGGGTGACGCGCGCCCGCTCGAACCGCCCACCGGCGCCGAACAGGATGCGGTGCTTGTACAGGAAGACCCAGCGCGCGCCCAGCACGGCGAAGACCGCCCCGGAGGCACCGAGCGAATAGACGGATGGATCGTTGAGCACCGTGCTCAGCACCGAGCCGGCCAGCCCGCCCAGGAAATAGATCGCGGCGAAGCGCAGGTGTCCGAAGATCTGCTCGGTGCGCGTCCCCTCCATGTAGAGGATATACATGTTGAAGATCAGATGCAGGGCGTTCTGCAAGGCGAAGGCGCCGAACGTCGAGTAGATGCTGGCGTGCAGGAACATCGAGGTCACCAAGCGGTAGACCTCGCCGTTCTGGAGCACGTCCGGCGGGTGATTCGCGCCCCACAGGAGCAGATCGAAGTCGATCTGGCGATTGAGGGCGCGCAGGACGAAGATGGCCACGTTGATGGCGATGATGCCATAGGTGACGTAGGGTTTGACGGTGGCGATGTGCAGAGTCACGCGCTGTCGCGGGGGTTCTGTGGACCGGCGCGGCGGCTCGGACCCATCTGCCGGCGGCGGAGGGGTCGCCTTCTGCTGGGGCTCCCGTTCGAGCGGGTGCCGTTTGCGATCCTCCGGCGGAGGGTTATTGAACATCAATTCCGGCTTTCGTACAATTCCGGCGAAGACACGAAGGACGCATTATGCCAGTTTACGATTTCCGTTGCAATGCGTGCGGCCGGCGCTCGGCCCTCACGTTCAAGACGATCGCCGCCTATGATGCCGCCCGCGGCGAGGGAGCGCTGACCTGCCCTCACTGCGGCGCGGTCGACCTGACCCGCTTGATCAGCCGGGTGGCCATTGCGCGACCAACCAAGAACTACACGTCGATGGGTTCGGACGAAATGCTGCACGTGCTGGAGGGTGGGAACAGCCGCGAAGTGGGCGAGATGTTCCAGCAGGTGGGCGGCGACCAGGCGATGCAGGACCCGCAGATGGCTCAGGTCACCGAGCGGCTGCTGCGCGGCGACTCGCCGGAGCGCATCGAGTCCGATCTGGGGCCGGCGCCGTCGGGTGACTCGCCAGCGCCTGCGGGCGGCGATGCTTCTTGAGCGCGCTCCACGCCCTGCTCGACCTGCCGGAGACGGCTGCCCTTTCCCTGACGGCGGTACGCCTCGACGACTGGGGCCGCACGCTGATCCTGCACGGATCGGCCTCGGCCGTTGAGGGCGGTCGCGCGTTCACGCTCCGCTTCGACGACTGCCGCGACATGCGCTGGCGCACCTATGTCGCCTTCGAGGGTGGCGACTCGTCCGCCACGTCGATTGTGGATTTCGCCCTGGGACGGGATCAGCACCGCAGCCCGGCGCAGATTCTGGCCAGCGCCTTCGGGTTGACGCTGTACTATGGGAGCCTGACGGTGTTGTGACTGTCCGAGTGGGCAGGGAAGGCTGCGCGGGGGGGGGGGCCAAAAACCAAAAAAAAAAAAAAAAAAAAAAAAAAAAATTATTAGGTCACCCTGCGACAGGCCCCGGGGAACTCGATCAGTCGACAATAAGTCAAGCACCTTTCAAACCGAACTCCTCTACAAACAGCCTACCCCTGCCGAGGCCCGCCCCCCGGGCCCCTGTTGAAGGCGGCGCGCGCTCACCGTTTATGCCTGTCTGGTTGCATTATCTCCCGATTTCATTCCGCATTCAATTTAAGGTGCGAAGCAGCGCACTCTAGTATTGTCCATACTGGTCCAGCAGCGTCATGAGGGAGCGATAGTTCTCCAGGCTGACCGTCGGCGGCACCGAATGATCGGAATGGTAGATGTAGCCACCGCCGCGCATGACCACCTCCAGCTTGGATCGCACCTCCGCCTCCAGCTCCGCTTTGGTCCCGGACATGGCGCGCACGTCGATGTTGCCGAAAAAGACCAGGTCTTTGCCGTACTCCTGCTTGAGCAGGCGCACATCCAGGTGGCTCTTGGCCTCCAGCGGCTGAAGTACCTGCACCCCGGCGTCGATCAGGCGGGGGATGACCCGGCGCACGTCGCCATCAGTGTGAATGAAGTAGGTGATCCCGTGGCGGTGCAGATACTCGCCGAGCCGCCGGTGCGCCGGGAAGAGCACCTGCTCGTAGCTGGCCGGAGAGAACAGCATCCCGGTATTCATGCCCAGGTCCTCGACCATGAACAGCCCGTCCGGGACGATGCCGTATTCGCGCGCCTTCTCCAGCGTCGCGATCGTCACGTCGACGTGCGCCTCGGCCATGTCGGCGATCAGGTCCGGCTCCAGCGCCAGGTTCATCAGCGAATTCTCGAAACCGTGCTTGCGCCAGGTGGCCTCGAACGGGCCATAGACGTGCAGCAGGAGGTAGCGCTCTTTCGCCAACAGTTGCTGGAACGACGCGCCCATCTCCTCCCAGGTGGGATAGGTCACGAAGGGCGTGAAGTAGGAGACGGTGTGAATGCGGCTGGTTCCACCGAAATCGACCGCCAGCCGTCCCTTCAGTTGCTCCCAGTCCTCGCGCGTCTTGACGGCGTGATCGAGATAGCCGAGCGCTCCCGACTTGCCCTTCCACTGCTTGGCCGTGTAGCCGAGCTTGTCCTGGCGGATGGTGTACTCGTCGGTTTCCTCCAGCAGGGCTTCGGGCAGGCGCAGCGAGGCATCCAGGAAGATCGGTTCGATGTCGAAGCCAAACTGATCGGACGTGGGGATGTCGCGCGACAGTCCTTCGGCGTACCAACGTGTCAGGGTGTCCTCCCAGAAGGCATCGAATTTGCCGATACGATCCGGTTCCTGAAAGGTCAGCAGCTTCTTGATACGTTCGCGGGAGGTGATCACGGCGTTCTTCCTTCGGTGCGGGCGGCGGGGCTGCCGCATACGCCACCGATCATAACGCCGTTCGGAATTCACACCACAGCCTATTGCGGGGACGACATAAAAGGGCGACGCAGGCAAACGAAGTTCGCGCATCGTCCCTACGGCCTGATGCCCAGCTCTTCTTCAACGTCCATCTCTCGCGCCCGGGCTTTGCTCGTAAGCCCTGCGTGCACAGCTAGTCACCGCTGCACGAGTCAGAAACATAGAATGAAGGGGGCAATTCCCAGACATCCGTCGTTCGAATGTATCTATCACTTTCATCAAGAACGATGTACCGCCCATCATTACTGAAGTCGATATTGCGTACAGACGCCAAAGTCGATAAATCGCGGAAACGAGCGGCAGGTTGCCAATTTTCGGTATTCCATAGCATAGTGGGCTGCTCAAGACCGCCACTAGCTAGAAAGCAACCATTTGGACTCAACGCAATTTCACTGACTTGACCGTACCTATCGATGACATGGATAACACGTTTCTCTCTGAGGTCCAATACTCCTAACCAACTGTGGTGTCCGCCTACAGCGAGACGATTAGGATCATTCAACCATGTCAAGCTCAGTACAGAAGTATGAACGGACATCTGGGAGACTTCGCTGTAAGAAGCTGTCGATAATACGTAAACTGTTGCTGAGAAGTCATTTTCCGTAATCCCGATCGCAAGAAATTCTCCGTTTCTACTTATGGCCACAGGCAGCCTAAACGCGCGTTTCGATGTGTCCCAACGAATGCTGTGAACCAGTACCATGTCTCTTAAGTCCCATATCTCAAGAGAAACTTTGAATGGCAGTGTTGTCGCAGTGGTGGCGAGATACAAGTAGCGCCCATCTTCGCTATAGGTGCCATCTAAAGCCTCACCTTCCGCATTTATCTGTTTGACATTGTGCCAATCGATAGAGTCTCGTATCTCGACTGTATCGCTATCGCGGTACAGTATCGCCATACTGAATTCATCCGGGCTGAGAAGAATTTTAAGCGGTTGGTGATTCAGTGAAATCTCTGAAACAACTCGTCCTCTCTGAATATCCCAAAGACGCAACATTTGTCCGTCAAGCAGGAAGAGGTTATTGCTATCTGAAGAAAAGACAGAGGCATCTGCCGGGCTTTCAAGCACTACGACCTGCCTTGGAACACCGGCTGTAGTGGTTGAGTAGAAATATAGAACTGAGCCTGAGACTAGAACTAACACAACAACCGCTAAAACAGAAAACCGATTGGCAGCCATAGTGTCAACCTAACAATGTTCTCTCGTTCACCCCTGGCCCCTCTCCCGCAACGACTGAGAGGGGAGAGTGCACGCCGCGGAGGCGGGAGGGCGACGCAGGCAAACGAAGTTTGCACGTCGCCCCGCCCTGTGAGATGTCGGCAGCGCGCCGGGGGATGACGCGTCCGCCATTGTATCGCTAGACGTAGTCGACGCGCTTGGGTTTCTCGCCTTCAACAATGGTTGCCTCGCTGTCGGCGGTGCGCTTGGCCTTCTCGTCCGAGGCCGCCTCGGCATTGCCCTCGCAGCCCCAGCCCCAACCTTTGCCGCTCCAGCCTTGCCAGTTCTTGCCGCCTTCGGACTCCCAGCGCTGACGCCACTCATTGGCGCGCGATTCCCAGCGCCTGCCCCAATCTTCCCAACCGCCTCGGTTCCAGCCGCGGCGCATGGGCGAGAAGAAGTAGAACAGCGCGCCCAGGAGCAGCAGCGGAATCCACAGGCCGGTCTTGAAGATGAAGAACACCAGGAAGAGGAAGCCCGCGAGCATCAGCAGCGGAGCGAACATGAACCCGCCAAACATCCAGGGGCCGAACCCTCTGCGATGTCCCCAACCGTGACCGCCCCAGCCTTGATGATGCCAACCCATGATCCGTCACTCCTTTACCATTACTTACACTTCACAGTACGGTGCGACGGGTTTGAAGGTTGTAGGAATCGCGGAAAACCCACCCAAAAGTAGAGGGTCACTCGCCAGGTGGCTAGGGAGGAATGGGATGAGAAACGAGAGATGAGGAATGAGGAATGAGAGCGTGCCTGTTAAGGGTCGATTCCGGGCGGGCATCGGTGCGCCCCTACAGCACGATAGGCGTGTAGAGCGTATCTGATCTGTCCTTTGCATTCGTGCGGCATAAAACCGCACTTCAGGGAACGGGGCCGGGGGGGGGGGGGGGGGGGGGGGGGGGGGGGGGGGGGGGGGGGGGGGGGGGGGGGGGGGGGGGGGGGGGGGGGGGGGGGGGGGGGGGGGGGGGGGGGGGGACGGCAGTGCCGTCCCGACAGAACCGCCGAATATTCAGATACGTTCCAGGGGCGGTGCCCAAGTGCCCGCCCCAAAACCGTTAGCCACGCTCAATAGAAGGATTCGTTCTTGAACAGTTCCAGCAGCATCACGGCGCGATCCGGGTTTTCCGTGAAGAAGGCGCCATCCCCCGGCCGGTTGAGGAAGTCGGTGAAGCCGGGAAGCTGCTCGACGGTGGCGTCGGCGATCTTGTTGAAGCCCATAGTCCAGTCGGGGAAGCGCCGCGCCTCAATCGGGCCAGTGTAGACGGTGAGCACGTTGATGTGGCGTGGATCTTTGGCGATCTTCTCGTACAGCCCTCGGACGGCCGCTTCATCGCCCTCCAGCGCCTGGATGAAGAAGCGATCCCGGTAGAGCAGCATGCCGGTGATCTCCAGCGGTTTGTTGGTGTCGCGGGCGACCACCAGGATATCTTTCAGTTCGTCGTCGGTGAGGTCGTGGGAGGCGAAGCTGACGTAGACAAGGGAAAACAGGGACACGTGAGAGCTCCTTGCTTATCGGATGACTGAAGAGTTTGGCTCTGGGGCGCCAGGGGTGACGCCCCTTAGTGCGCTGCTTGCAGAGTGCCGGTTGGCTCGACACGTCCCGGCGAGAGCGGGACTTTCACCGTAAACGTGGCGCCGGCGCCGATCCGGCTGCGGACGGAAATCCGCCCCTGATGCCGCTCGACACAGTCCTTGACGATGCTCAGCCCCAGACCGGTGCCGCTGATATTGGCAACGGCGGCCGTTCGGAAGAACGGATCGAAAATCCTGTCCAGGTCTTCTTCGGCGATGCCGATGCCGTGATCGATGACTTCGAAGATGATCCAGTCCGAGTCATGACTCAATTCCAGACAGACGTCACTGCCCGGCGGGGAATACTTGGCGGCGTTGGCCAGCAGATTGAGCAGGACGCGCGTGATCAGAACCTCGTCGACCACCGCGCTCGTCAGATGATGATGATTGGTGAAGCGCATACGCAGATGCGCACCCACGGTCTCCTGAATCTCGCTCACGCACAGGCTGCACAGCGAGGCCAGATTGACCGGGGTCGGGTTGAAGGTGTTGGCGCTCAGGTTGCCCTTGACCGTGCATTTCATCTCGTCGAGCAGTTCGGTGACGTGCTGGAGCTGGTGGTCGATGGCGGCGAATTTTTCGCTCCGGCGGGACTCGCTGAGCTGTTCATAATACTGGGCCAGCATCGTCTTGGCCGTGGCAATGGCGCCGAGCGAGGTGCGCACGTCGTGCTCCAGGGCGAAGACCGTCTTCTTGACGGTCGCGTAGAATTCGCGCTCGGTCTTCAGGCTGGCGCGCAGGCGCTCCTGCTCCAGCTTGGCCTGCTCCGCTTCGCGCTGCTCGGTGATGTCGATGCCGATACACTGAATTTCCGTCACCTCGCCGGCTTCATTCTGGATGGCGCTGAAATCCCAGAGCGTCCACAGCAGACGGCCGTCCGCGGCAAATTTGCGCAGCATCACCTGTACCGGCTGGTTCGGGCTGCGGAGGCAGGCCAGCCCGGCGGCGGCCGCCGCGTCCCGATCTTCGGGGATCGTCGTCTGGTCGTACATGACACCTGCGTCGAGATCCAGAGTCTGGTCGAAGGACTTGTTCCAGGCGGGATTGACGTAGGTGAAGCGGCCGCGCGTGTCGGTACGGACCACCCAGGTGGTCTGCGCTTCGACCAGTGAACGCAGCCGCGCTTCGGTCAGATAGCTGAGTTCGCTTCCGACGTGTTTGCGGCGGTCGCATGGGGATTCGGCGTCATCCTCGGCCAGCAGGCGAGACAGCAGGTCATCGGGGCTTATGCCTTCGCGTGTCGCCCGCGCCTGTAAGCGGGAAAGAATGGCTGGACTGACTGGCAGATCGGTCACGTTGATCTCGCCCATAGACAATAAGCTCAGTTCATCAATCGGGGGTCATGAATCGTCGGTGTATGATCCTTTAATGATTATATACGTAACGCGCCAATAACCCAATTAATGTTTTGAAACTGACACACCATCAAACAAATGGCCAGGACTTAGGGACTATTTCTGAAGAAACACTAACCTGCCGGAAACTCGTCCGAGGAAATGCTGTCCGCCGGGCTACCCCGCCGGGATCTCTTTCGTCAGGCAGTGGACAGCGCCGCCGCCGTTGGCTGCCGCCCGGCAGTCGATGCCGATCACCTCGAATTCCGGCATGACCTTGCGATAAATGGCGAGCGCGTCGGCGTCCTGACCAATGCCGAAGGTCGGCACGAGTACGCGGCCGTTGAGGGTCAGCGCGTTGGTGTAGCTGCGCCAGACCGGGTAGGCGCCCCAGTTGAGGTACGGCGCTGGCATCGGCAGCGTGATCAGTCGGTAGCGCTGGCCGGCGGCGTTGGTCGACGCCTCCAGGCGCGCCCGCGCCTCGCGCAGACGGTCGCGGTTGAACGCCACCTCGTCCGCGATCAGGATCGTCGTCGGATCGGCCAGCTTGATCGCCAGATCGACATGCCCGGTCTCTTCGCGGCGCAGGGGCGGGATGGTGATCAGCCGGTCGAAATGGAAGACCCGCCGCAGACGTTCGCGCACCGCTTCCGGCGGCAGATCGGGGTGGCGGTGAACCAGATCGTCGGACATCAGCAGCGTGCCGGCGCCATCCGACCAGAAGTTGCCGCCCTCGGTGTGCAGATCCAGGTGGGCGAGCGGTAAGCCGGCGTGCGCGGCATAGGCGGCGGCCAGGGCGTCGTCGCGCGTCTGCGGATAGGTATCCAGCGGATCGTAGACGGCGCTGACCGCGGCCCGCTGACCGTCGGGGGTGCAGCCGACGAAGGGTCCGAAATCGCGCACCCAGATGTCGTCGGTGGGCAGGTGCAGCAGGCAGACCCGATCCAGCATGGCTCGGCCCCGCGCCTGAAGGTGCAGCAGGATCGGGCGCGCCCAGGCGGGGTGCGGGATCAGGATGTCGACGCGGGCGACAGGGCTAGCCTGCTCGATGATTTGCAGGTGGGTTTCCCAGAGCGGCGGGTACAGCACCGGGAAGGCGACCAGCACCGCCTCCATCGGCTCCCATTGGGCGGGCAGGCGCAGTGGCAGCACAGGGGCAGAAGCTGCCGGCGCTGCGGCGGGCTGTGCCAGGATCGGCTCGGGCATGGCGGCCAGGGCGCGGCGGACTGCGCCGGCATCCATGCCGGGCGGCAGGATGCGCCAGCGGGCCATGAAGTGGGCCTGCCCGGCCGGCGACAGGGGCGGGTGCGCGTCGGCGTCGGCGGCGCTGAAGGCGTTCCAGAAGGTGAAAAACGGCGGCATGCCGCGCCGCCGCCATAGGGGATAGGGGATGAAGTCGAAGCGAAGCAGGGCGATCCTCCTCAGCGGCGCAGCGCACCCGCAAGAACCTCTCTATTGTACCGTGATCCGCGATCAGACCCGGGCATCGCCGCAGGCCAGCGCCTGCAAGGCGTCGGCCGCGCGACCGGCGCCCCCGGCCGCCTTCAGCCCCGCCCCGATCTCCGCCGCATGTCCCCGGTAAAGCGGATCGCTCAGGACAGCCTCGACCGCGTCGCGCAGTTCTACCGACCGGATCTGCCCCAGCGGCGGGCGCATCCCCAGCGCCAGGCCGACCCCAACGGCGACGACGCGGCGGGCAGTCTCGGCCTGCTCCGGCTGCGCCGGCACCACCACCAGCGGCACGCCGAAGTACAGCCCTTCGTGGACGCTGTTCATGCCGCCGTGGGTGACGAAAGCGTCGACGCACTGGAGTACCTCCAACTGCGGCACGAAGGGCTGGGCGATGAAGTTGGGCGGGATGGGGCCGAGCGCCGCCGGATCGACCGACTGGCCGTAGGAGAGGATGAACTGCGCCGGGTGATCGCGGAAGGCTTCGAAACAGGTGCGGTAGAAAGCGACATCGTGGTTGTTGAGCGTTCCGCGGGCGATGTAGACGACCGGCCGCCGGACGATCTGCTCGAAGGGAAAGGTCGGGGCGTCGGCGCGTGGAGCGAGCGCCGGCCCGACGAAGACGTAGGACTCGTCGAAGTTCTCGCTCTTTGGCTGGAAGGCGCGCGAGGTGAAAACCAGATTCAGGTCGCCGGTGGCGCTGAGCGCATCGGCGATCGTGCCCGTGCCCAGGCGCTGCACGCCGTACTGGCGGCGCAGTCGTGCGTACAGGCGTTGGGCGGCCAGCACCTCGCGCCATTCATTGACGATCTGGCGCGCCATCAGCGGGAGCGGCGGCGCGCTGCCGTTTCCGAACGCGAAGGTCGTGATCGACGCGGCCGTTGGCAGGGTCATCTTTCGACCGGCGATGAACCCCCACAGCGCCAGCGAGTCGTAGACGACCACATCGGGCTGCTCGCGGCGGATGAGTTCGATCGTCCAGGGCAGCAGCGCGGCGGCCGTCTCGACCAGCAGCCGGGCGACAGCGGGCAGGCTGCCGGACCCGGCCACGCGCGTCATGTCCCCACCGCCGAGGGGAAGGGGATAGGCGGCGAAGCGCGCCCCGACGGCTTCGGCTTTGGCGCGGAAGGGTTCGGCATTGCAGGCGATCACCTGATCGCCGCGGGCGGCCAGTTCGGCCATGACCGGCACTGTCGGGTTGACGTGTCCAGTCGCCGGGATATTGAAATAGAGGAATTTCGCCATGTCGGTTCTCGATGTGCGAGCGGCATTGCGCCTGTTGGGCATAAACCACCAGGCGATGTGGGGCAAGGATAATCGCAACGGCGGTGGAAGGCGACTGTCGATTCGCGGCTGGGCGACGCGCCAAGCCGTTCACCTCTTTCCTGCGCGTCAGCCCGGGCGATGGGGCTGTGTCGCGGCCGGGTCCGGGGACCAGGTGGGCGCGGTCGTCAGATCCTTGAGCCGCGCGAGCAGTCGTTCCTGCATCGGCCTGAGCGGCGTATGGACAAGATCGGCTTGATAAGCCAGGCGGATCAGCCAGCGATAGCGCTTGAAAATCGACTTCAGGGGTGCCGCGGCGGGCGCGTGCAGGAAAATCTCCGTCGGCTGGCAGAAATCGTCGAGGAAGGCCTTCGAGAGCGCGGGGCGCTCCTGCCAGGAGTAGAAACGCGTCACCTGGCTGGCGAAGCAGGCCAGCGCCGCCCGCTTGCGCTCCAGGGCCGCGGCCACGTCCAGGCGGAGCAGATAGCGCTCGCGCAGAAACGGGCGCACGTCGCTGTTGCCCATCAGCGGCCAGCGGAAGTTAATGAAGTATTCCAGGAGCTGCGCAGGCGAGCGCAGGTGGTACAGGGCGCGGACGGCCTCGTCACGGACGCGCAGGTGCTGGGGGTGCCGGTCATAGCGGAACGGGACGAGCACGGCGTCGGGCTGGAGCTGCGCCAGAAGGGCCGAGAAGGCGGAGCGCATCGCCGGCAGATGGTGATCGAGATGCTTCTCCGGCAGGTTCAGGAAATGCAGATGTTCCTCGGGGACGCCCAGCAGCCGCAGGGCTGCCATGGATTCGGTCCGGCGAATCGCGCTCAAGTGAGGGTCGGGTTTTCCCTGGCGGTTGCTGAGGGGAATCGGCCCCTGCGAGCTGTCGGTGACGAAGACGACATGGACGCGCGCCTTCCCTTCCAGCCGGGCGATCAGTCCGCCGCAGCCGAGCACTTCGTCGTCGTAGTGCGGCGCGATGATCACGACGGTGCCCTGCATCCAGGACGGCAGGTCCGCCTGACCGAACACGGGTTTCGCCACGCCCAGCTTTGGACCTCTTGATCCGCCCTCGATCGGGCGGGAGTCGTGCGCCGCAGTCCCCCCCAGGAGAACGCTGGCCAACGTGGCGGTTCCCAGGCTGGCGTCCGCCCGATTCACGCTGGGCAGCGTCGCGTCGGCAGGCCGGTCCTCGGCTGCGGGGACTTCTTCGAAAACGCGATCTGGTACGACAGGGGCGGCCAGAACCGCCTGGGCCGGGGAGCCGAGCGCTGGCAGATAGTCCGTCGGGCTCTCGTCTGACAACGGTTCGTCGGCTGGCGCAGCGCGCATCGGATGGCTTACTGAAGGTGGGAAGGCTGACCATATGGGGCATGGTCGCCCGCGTCTCGATCAGCCAGGCTTCCAGCCGTGTGATTGCGGTCTCACGTTCGGCGCTGATTCGGCTATTTTGTGGGAGCATCATGGGCATTCCCCTGAGCACACTCTGATTGGACGGGCGATTCGCCTGATGCGTGTGGTCGTGAGCGTCAATGGTTGTGCGGTGACGTGGTTGTGCGAAGATCACCCATCTTTGATGGTAGGCTGCAAGGCTTTCGAGAGCCTAACAGTGTCGCCGGCAAGGCGGACGGATTGAACCCCTATCTCGAGCTTGAAAGGCGGTTTACTTTTGCAGGAAGCAGGGCGAGGGCGGATCGGCGATCGGAGAAGGATGTAACGTAGTCGCCAGATTTTGCCTGGCCGGGCGCAAGGCCATGCCGCCGCGTGCGAGCCTGCCATTGTGACATCTGTCACCCCTGCGGCGTGATTTTCATCATTACAAAGTGACTCCCCCGAATGAAAGAGTGCTGCGCCCGCGTCAATGCCTCAGCGCGAAAAAACAAGATCACCATCATCAATAACAAGGGAGAGCATCATGGCATTCGCAAAATTCATGGCGAGCACGACTGGTCGTCTGATCCGCATTGTGGCGGGCCTCGTTCTGATTGTCGTCGGGCTGGCCGTTGTGCAGGGCACGGGCGGCATCATCCTGGCCATCGTTGGTCTGCTGCCGTTGGCCGCGGGCGTGTTCGACTTCTGTGTGTTCGCCCCGCTGTTCGGCCAGCCGCTGTCCGGCCCGGCCATTCGGGGTGGAACGTAACCCACTCTCTCTAGAATACGAAGGCGAGAGGAAGTCCGCTTCCTCTCGCCTTTTTGATCCCTGGGGAGCAGCTGGATTCTGCGGGGGGGGCACCCCAACCTCCTCCCCGGGGGGGGGGGGGGGGGGGCGGGGGGATCAGATCGTCGGCGTCTTCGATCCCCACCGAGAAGCGCACCAGATTGTCCAGAATGCCGAGCGCCGCCCGCTCCTCCGGCGATTTATCGTAGTGGCTCATGATCGCCGGCTGCTGAATCAGACTCTCCACTCCGCCCAGACTGGCCGCCAGATGCGGGATCGTCAGCCGGTCCAGGAATCCGGCCGTCGCCCACAGATCCCCGCGCACCGCGAACGTCACCACCCCGCCGAAGCCGCGCATCTGCGCCATGGCAGTCGCGTGGTCCGGGTGCGAGGTCAGGCCGGGATACCACACCCGCTCGATGGCCGGGTGCGCTTCGAGATGCTCGGCGATCCGCTGCGCCGATTCGTTCTGACGTGCCACCCGCAGGGCCAGCGTCTTCAGACCGCGGTCCAGCAGATAGGCCGGCGACGGATCGACGATGCCGCCGAGCAGCAGACGGCTGTCGCGCAGCGCGGCGATCCGGTCAGCCCGCCCGATCACCACCCCGGCCAGCAGGTCGTTGTGCCCGGCCAGGTACTTGGTCGCGCTGTGCACGACGAAGTCGATGCCAAACTCCAGCGGTCGCTGGTTGACCGGCGTGGCGAAGGTGCTGTCGATCAATGTCAGCAGGCGATGTTTCTTAGCCGTGCGGGCAAGCGCCTCCAGGTCGGCCACTCGCAGGTACGGGTTGGTCGGGCTTTCGCTGATGATCATCCGCGTCTTCTTCGGGATGATCGCCGCTTCCAGCGCGGCCATATCGTTGAACGGCACGATCGTCGTCTCGATCTGGTACTTCTTGAGGAAGCCCAGGCAGAACTCCAGCGTGTGGCGGTAGCAGTCGTCGGTGATGATGACGTGGGTCTCCGGCCGCAGCACCGTCAGCAGCAGCGAGGTGATGGCGGCCATGCCGGACGGATACAGCACCGCCGCGACCTTGCCCGCCTCGCCCTCCAGCGCCGCCAGCTTCTTCTCCACGGCGTCGACGGTCGGGCTGCCGAAGCGGGCGTACTCTTCGTACTCCACGCCCTCGCCGCCGGCCTTGCGCTTGAGATAGGCGATCAGGTCCGCCGTGCTGTCGAAGGTATACGTGGCCGACTGGATGATCGGCGTGGTCACCGATCCATACGGGTTGTGCGCCGGGCGGGCGCCATGGACGGCGCGTGTGCTGTCGCCGCGCGGGGTATCCGGGTGTCTGTCGTCGCTCATATGTGGTCCTTCGGAATGTGTCTTCAAGGTAACACACCCCGCGCCGACTGACAAGCGCCACGGACAGCGCCGACCGGGCCGCGCGGCCAGTTTGTTGACAAAAATTTAGATTAGTCTAAACTATTTTACATGCCAACTGATATATAGATTTAGGAATGTAAAAACATGAATGGACGCGCTGGGCGTGCCTCGCGCCGTACGTTTCTTGGCCTTAGCTTGGGCGCCACGACCTCCGCGCTTGCGGCTGGACTGCTCGGGCGTTCCGCGCAGGCCCAGCAGGACACGCCTCCGCCGACCCATGATGCCCACGACGTCCCTGGCTCTGCTGCAACTACCGATGGCAGCACTCCTGCGGCGGCGATGTCGCACCGCGGAATTCATCAGGGGCTGGCCGGCGCGGTCGATCATGAGCGCAATGGCTTTGACCCGATGCAGATGCTGGTCGACTGGGATTTCGGCACGATCACCGGTGAGACAGAGGATGGCCACCCCATCCGTGAGTACGATATTGCCGCGGGTGACGTCGAGATCGAAATTGCGCCCGGTCTCTTCTTTCCCGCCTGGACATTCAACGGGCGGGTGCCGGGGCCGAGCCTGCGCTGCGTCGAAGGCGATCATCTGCGTGTCCATTTCGCCAACTACGGTTCGCACCCGCATACCATGCACTTTCATGGCTTTCACCCGGCGGAGATGGACGGCGTGGCTGGCCAGTATCGGGGGGAGATCAACCCCGGCGAGAGCTTCACCTACGAGTTCGACGCCGATCCCTTCGGTTGCCATCTCTACCACTGCCACGCCACGCCCCTCAAACGCCACATTCACAAGGGCATGTACGGCGCTTTCGTCATCGATCCACCCGGCCGCCGCCCGCCCGCCCGCGAACTGATGATGATCATGAATGCCTTCGACACCAACTTCGATGGCGGCAACGAAATCTATGCGGTCAACACCGTTGGCCATGAGTTCATGCGCCGGCCCATCCCGGTCAAAGTCGGCGAGCTGGTGCGAATCTACCTGATCAACGTAGTCGAGTTCGACCTGATCAACTCGTTTCACCTGCATGCTCACTTCTTCGACTACTACGATCACGGCACAACCCTCGCACCCACCTCGCGCGTCATCGACACGGTCATGCAGGCCCAGGGCCAGCGCGGCATCCTGGAGTTCCGTCCTCGCTACCCCGGCCGCTACATGTTCCACGCCCACGTCAGCGAATTCGCCGAACTGGGCTGGATGGGTTTCTTCAATGCCGTCCGCGATGTGGATTTTCCGGCAGCGCTGGCGGAAGCCGGCCTGGACGCGGATTGGGACGATCGTTCGATGAATGCGATGCACGGCCGCGTGCAGGAGGTGGGCTGACATGACTGCGGACGTCAAGAACCAGGAACCAGCGCGCATTTCCGGGGTCGGCTGGGCGCTGGCGCTTGTGCCGCTGATCCTGCTTGGAGTCATCCTCGCCTGGATCGTCGTCAGCGGCGGCGGGCTGACCGAACTCGCCGGCCCGCCGGTGGAGCATGTCGCGGTTCAGCGAATCACGCTTCCCGAGCCGGGGATCATCCAGCTTGAAGTGGTGAATGATGGACCGGGGGAGGTGACGATCCCGCAGGTGCTGATCGACGACGCCTACTTCACCTTCGACGCCGATCCTTCTACGACCATCCCGCGCCTGGGTCGCAGTACGTTTACCATACCGTATCCTTGGGTAGCGGAAGAGACGCATGCCATCGTGCTGCTCTCCTCGCTCGGTGCGACCTTCGAGGCGGAGGTGCCAGTCGCGGTCGAGACGCCACAGCCCTCTACGTCGCTCTTCCTCCAGTTCGGTCTGGTCGGTCTGTACGTCGGCATCGTGCCCGTTGGGCTGGGGATGCTCTGGTATCCCTTCATGCGCCGCCTGGGCCGCACCGGCATGAGTTTTATCCTTGCGCTGACCATTGGCCTGCTCGTCTATCTGGCTGTTGGCACCTGGGTGGATGCGACCGAATTCGCCGCCGAACTTCCGGCTTTCTGGCAGGGCATTCCCCTGGTCATTCTGGTCGCCGTGCTCACCCTCGGCGCGCTGATCGCCGTTGGCAGCGGCGGCAAATCCGCTGAACGATCGCCCCTGTCGGTCGCCTACCGCATCGCGCTGGGCATCGGGCTGCACAACCTGGGTGAAGGGCTGGCGATCGGGGCGGCGTTTGCATCGGGCGAAGCCGCGCTTGGCACCTTTCTGATCCTGGGTTTCACACTGCACAACATCACCGAAGGGGTGGGCATCGCCGCGCCGATCATCCGGAACAGCCCCGGCCTGCGGCACTTTGCACTGCTGGTCCTTCTGGCCGGCGGCCCGGCCATTGCCGGCGTCTGGATCGGCGGCTTTGCCTTCAATCCGGTCCTGGCAACGCTCTTCCTGGCGGTCGGTATCGGCGCGATTGCCCAGGTGATCTGGGAGGTTGGTCGTCTCGTTGCCCGAAGCGCGCATCAGGCTGAACGGCCGCTCATCAATCCCTATACCCTCGGCGGCTTTGTGGTAGGCCTGGCCCTGATGTACTTCACTGCCTTCATGGTCAAGTTCTAACCGGGGTTGGACGACACATTTGACAGTAGCCATTGAACATTGTACACTCTGTGAACATTGTTCACATTTGTGGTGGCACCATGACGGACGGTAAACCCAGCGACCGGCGCAGGACGCGAACTCGTCAGGATATCATCGACGCCACCCACGAAATGATCGTCACGGGCGGCGTGGAAGGGCTATCCATTCGCGCCATTGCCGAGCAGATCGACTATAGCCCGGCGGCGCTGTACCGCTACTTTGGCAGCAAGGACGAACTGATCGACGCTGTTCGAGCGCAGTGCTTCGAACGCCTGAATGCGGCTTTGATGGTGCGCCTGATGGGCGCTGGCAGCATCGCGGATCAGGTGCTGGCGGCGGGTTTGGCCTATCTTGAATTCGCTCGTGACTATCCGACCGACTATCACCTCATGTTCCACCTGGAACCGTCGGCATCGACCCAGGCGGAGAATCAGCAGCAGGCGATGCAGGCGCTGCTCTTCATGGTCCGCACGGGCATCGAGAGCGGGGCCTTTGTCACGAGCGCGGACTATGATGAGACGGCCATCGCCTACCACTGCTGGAGCACCGTGCATGGGCTGGCCATGCTGCGCACGACCGTCATGCGTGACGAACAGGCGGTCTTCGATCGGGTGAGCGAGGTCATCCTGCGCAAGGTGATCGACAGTTTCCTGGCCTTCTGAGTGACGGCCTCTTTTTTTGCGGTCCAGTGAACATTGTTCACAAAGTAATGCATCGTTGCATGAGACGGGGAGCGGATCACAGTGCAGTCAGAGAACGTCGGAATGCAGGGAAACCCATCGACCGCCGGGTGGATCAATCGTGATCTGTACCCCTGGGAGGCGAAGGCGCATCAGGTTCCGGTCGGAACCATGCGCTACGTCGACGAAAGCCGCGGCGAGCCGATCGTCATGGTCCATGGCAACCCGGTCTGGTCGTTCGTCTATCGCAAGCTGATCGCCGGGCTGAGCGACAGGTACCGCTGCATCGCCCCCGACCACATCGGCTTCGGCCAGTCGGATAAACCCTACGCCTGGACCTATCTGCCGCAGCATCACGCCGCCAACCTGGAATACCTGCTCCTCGACCTCGATCTGCGCGACATCACCCTGGTCGTTCAGGGCTGGGGCGGCCCGATCGGCCTGTCCTACGCCGTCGAGCATCCCGAGCGCGTCAAGCGCCTGGTCATTCTCAATACCTGGATGTGGCCGGTGAACGACGACTGGTACTACCAGGCCTTCAGCAATATCGTCGGCGGACCGCTTGGCCGCTTCCTGTGCCGGCGCATCAACATGTTCGTGCGCATGGTCGTGCCCACCGCTTACGGCACCAGAAGTCGGCTCACCCCGGAGATCCATCGCCACTACTTCGACCCCCTGCCGACCGGCGACAGCCGCAAGGGCACGTGGGTGTTTCCTCGCCAGATCACCCATTCCAGCGAGTGGCTGGCCAGTCTGTGGGCGCGGCGCGACTGCATCGCCGGCAAGCCGGCTATGTTCGCCTGGGGGATGAAGGACATCGCCTTCCGTGAGAAGGAGCTGACCCGCTGGCAGAGCCTGTTCCCGGCGGCGCAGGTGACGCGCTTTCCGGACGCCGGCCACTACGTGCAGGACGAGCAGGGGGAGGCCATCGTCGGGCTGATGCGCGACTTCATGGAGCGCCATCCGTAGGTTCTGTTATAGAACGTAAGTTCCGAACCTTTGAGCCAAAACCATGGTATAACCCTATAAGACTCGATGAGCCTGAAGGGAGTGCACTATGGCCGACAAGTCAAATCCGAGCGCCGAAACTGCCAACATGGTCGCCAATCTGGAGAAGTCGACCGGCAAGTCGATGGCGGAATGGACGGCGATCGTCAAAGCCAGCGGGCTCGCCAAGCACGGCGAGATGGTCAAGTTCTTGCAGAACGAGCATAGTCTGACCTACGGCTATGCCAACCTGATCGTGCACACGGCGAACCAGAGCGCCGCCGAGACCAGTGACGACCGCGGCGCCCTGGTGGACGCGCAGTACACCAAGGGCAAGGAGCACCTGCGTCCGATCTACGACCGGCTGGTTGAGGTGATCGATGGCTTTGGCGCCGACGTCGAGTTCGTGCCTATGAAGGCCTACGTCAGCGTGCGGCGCAGCAAGCAGTTCGCCTGCATCGGCCCGGCCACCAAAAGCCGCTTCGAAGTGGGCATCAAGCTCCCGAAGGGCACTCCCGCCACCGAGCGCCTGACGGAAGGCGGTTTCAACGGCATGGTCTCGCACCTGGTCAAGGTGACGGATATCGCCGAACTGGACGACGAGTTGTTCGCCTGGCTGCGGCAGGCGTACGAGTCGGCTTAGGCCGGCGTGGTGGCAGGTTGGAGCGCGGCGAGGGCTGCGCTCCCGGTCCTCACACGGCGCACCGCGGACCTATCGGATTGCGACACTCTGAACGAGTGAGAGGACTGAAATCATGCCATCTGCGACTCACCGCCATACCCTTCGGCCGGCGTCACGCTCTATCTCTCGCACCGCATTCGGCCTTCTGAGCGACTTCATGGCCTCCAACCCGTCCCCGGAGGCGATCGTCGCCTACCGCCTGCCCGAAGACATCCAGATCCGGTCGCGCACGCTGCTTGACCAGATGTGGGATACGCCGCTAACCCCGCAGGAGCACGAGGAGCTGGTGGATTTCGCGCGCGCCGTGCAGACCCTTTCGCTCCTCAAGACCAGGATGCGCGCCCGCCTCGCCTCCGCCGGTGGGTAAAATTGCACGCGGACTGAAGGCAGGAGATGCACGTCCTTTGAATTGGAAAAGTCCATTCGCAAACTGGATAGAGCCGTCACGCGGCTCATGCGCCCCAGAGCGTGCTGCGGATGCCTGGCGGTCCCGCTGCTGCTCCTGCTGATCTGCTATCTGGTGACCTTTTTTCAGGTGGGACAGCCTTATCTGGAGGCCCGATCGCGATGGAACAGCGCCCAGATCCGCGACTATTCCGTTCAGGTTTCCTACGGAACGCTTGCAGACAACTACGATCATTCTTCCGAGATGGTGCAGGACGGTCGTCTTGTCCAGCGTGTGAACCTGAGCACAGGCCATGCTGACGTGTATCCTGCCCGCAGTCCAGTGATTGACTTACAGTTTGATTCCGTAGCATTCTATCTACTCCTGCCTTTCGGGTTTTATCTGTGCGATGTGCAATATGAACCTGTCTACGGCTTTCCCTCGCGAACCGTCGAAAACGACTTCGACTTGGGAATAGTCATCGAGATCACCTCTTTTGTGCCGGAGTGATTAGTTTCCAGACCGCTTCAATCCAAACTTCATAGCACCTGATCGCGCAACTTCATCATTTCATCCTCAGTGAATCACGGATTGTTAACCTCACCCCGTTTCGCTGCGCTCAACCGCCCCTCTCCGTGCGGAGAGGGGCAAAAAACGCTAGACTTCTGGGGTGAGGTTGGCTCAAAAATGCAGCTAATGATGGGTCAAGATGAACTTTCGTTATTCACTGATCCTTGCTTTTTGCGCAGTTTACGTAAACTATGTATAGAACGTAAACTTATCGGTATTTGATGCGGATGGCTGTCTCGATTTCAAGAACTGACCTTGCCCGCAACACGCGGGAGATCGTCGATCAGGTGCGGCATGGACAGACCGTCGTCGTACAAAGTTATGGAGAAGAGCAAATCGTCCTGCTGGATGCGTTGGATTATCGACTGCTTAAAGCGGTTGCCGCCTGTGCGATCATGAAGGACCAAGATGCCAGCGGAGACGCGCTTCACGAGACCGTTCGCCTCTACCTCGCCGAACAGATCAGCCTGGCCAAAGCAGCGGAACGACTTGGCCTCACTCGCTTTGACTTGATGGAACGTTTCGAGCGGCTGGCTGTGCCGCTTCGCCTCGGCCCGGCCACGATGGCGGAGGCGAAGGACGAAGTGGCCTCTGCCCGGCGATCACCCGATCCTACCCACCCGGTTGGTTGACCCGATTCCCGCGAACCTCCTATAATGTCCATAACGCACGCCGGGTCACCGCCCGCAAGCAGTCAGGATTCGCCTTATGGACAAGCGCATGGTCAATTTCATCCGCGCTCTTCGCGCCGCCGGGGTGCGCATCTCTCTGGCGGAGAGTCTGGATGCCCTCAACGGCGTTCAGCAGGTCGGCATCGGCGACCGCGACCTTTTCCGCGCGGCCATGAAGACCACCCTCGTCAAGGAATCGCGCGACCAGTCCAAATTCGAACAGTACTTCCCGCTCTTCTTCGGCTCCAACCGTCCGCCGATGGAAGACATCATGCAGAATCTTTCGCCGGAACAGCAGCAGCAGCTCCAGCAGGCGCTCGACGCCCTGCAAGGCAACATGCAGGCGCTGCGCGAACTGCTCCAGCAGCTTCTGGAAGGCCGCCCCTTCGACCAGGACCAGCTCGATCAGGCCGGGCAGCAGGCCGGTCTGGACAATGCCAGCGACATGAGCCAGCGCCGCTGGTTCGAGCGCCGCATGGAACGGCAGATGAACATACAGCAGCTTCAGCAGGCCATCGAGGATCTGCTCCAGATGCTGGCCGAGATGGGCATGGGCCGCGAAGACCTGGAGCGTCTGCGCGAGATGCTGGAACAGAACGCGGAGGGCCTGTCCGATCAGGTAGCCAACTACGTCGGCGCCAACATCGCCGAGCGCATGGCCGAAAAAGAGCCGCAGCCCAAGCCGGACCTGATGGATGTACCGTTCAACCGGCTGAGCGAGGACGACGTCGAGTCGATTCGCGACGAGATCCGCCGGCTAGCGGCCAAACTGCGCAGCCGCGCCGCCCTGCGCCAGCGCCGCGACCGCACCGGCCAGCTCGACCCGCGCAAGACGATGCGCTCCAACATGCGCTATGGCGGCGTGCCCATGGAGCTGAAGTTCCAGACGCGCCATGTCAAGCCCTGCCTGGTGCTGATCTGCGACGTCAGCACCTCCATGCGCTACTGCGCTGAATTCCTGCTCACCCTGATCTATGAGCTTCAGGATCAGGTGGCCAAGACCGACAGCTTCATCTTCATCAGCGATATCACCGACATCAGCATGGTGTTCAAAGAGCTCGAGCCCATGGCGGCGGTCGAGAAGGTGCTGACGGAGAACCGGCCGGGTTACTACAACACCGACCTGGGCAACAGTCTGAACAGCTTCCAGCGCGACCACATGGGCAAGGTCAGCGGCAGGACCACCGTCATCATCCTGGGTGACGGCCGGAACAACTACAACAATCCGCGCCTGGACGTCGCCAACGATCTGCTGCGCAAGAGCCGGCGTCTGCTGTGGTTCAACCCGGAACCGCCTTCGCAGTGGGGCAGCGGCGACAGCGACATGCTCCAGTATGCGCCGCTCTCCAGTGGCGTGTTCAGGGTGAGCAACCTGCGCGAACTGGCCGCCGCCGTGGACAAGATTCTGTCGGACGGGTGAACGCGACACGTGCCGGCCGCCTGTCCGATGAAGATGCTTATCGTACGCCCCCGCCGCAGAACAGGCGGTTCGTCGGCGCGGCCGGCCACAGAAAGGTATGCTCATGGCATTGTCGGCAAAGCAGCGTGAAGAACTCCTCGATGCTTTGAAAACTCGCTTCGAGAAGAACATGAACCGCCACAAGGGTCTAGACTGGGCGAAAGTCCAGTCGAGGCTCGAAGCGAATCCGGAAAAGCTGTGGTCGCTCCACGAAATGGAACGAACCGGTGGCGAACCGGACGTGGCCGCCTACGACCAGAAGACGGGCGAATTCCTCTTCTATGACTGCTCGGCGGAAAGCCCCAAGGATCGCAGGAGTCTTTGTTACGACCGCAAAGCGCGAGAAGGAAGGAAAACCGCTGCGCCGAATAGCAGCGCTATGGAAATGGCCGATGCCATGGGCGTTGCGCTCTTAACGGAAGACGAGTATCGGGCGCTGCAAAGGCTGGGGGAGTTCGATACGAAGACGTCGAGCTGGGTAGACACCCCTGCGGCCATTCGAGAACGCGGCGGCGCCCTTTTTTGCGACCGCCGGTACGGCCAGGTCTTCGTGTATCACAACGGGGCGGACTCTTACTATGCCGGGCGAGCATTCCGCGGCTCGCTCAGGGTGTGAAGTCGGGCGGATAGGCCCGGTGATGATCTCACCCCCGCACAACGATAAACGTCACTTTTCGCGCCCTCCCCAAATGCGCATGATGAAAACATGCGCATTTGAGCGAGGGCGTAATCATGATCGACTCACCATTCCGCGAACTCCCGTTTCCCCGCTACCGCCTTGGCTTGACCGAGCTATTGCGGGCCGGCCACAGACCATACACCATTCACGGCTTGATCGAAGTGGATATGACGGACGCGCTGAAGACGATCCACGCGTATGAACAGCGCACGGGCGACGATCTCTCGATGGTCGCCTTCATCGCCTACTGCCTGAGCAGGGCGATCGATGCGGACAAGCAGGTGCAGGCCTTTCGCACGCGCGGCAGGCTGATCGTGTATGACGACGTGGACGTGAATATCATGATCGAACGCGAGAAGCATGGCAGGAAGATCGTCGCGCAGCACGTGCTGAGGAAGGCCCATCAGCGCGGCGTGCTCGAAATGTCGCAGGAGATCCGCGAGATTCAGCGCACACCCGTCGAAGAGGAACCCGGGCTTAAGCTGATGAACTCCTATGCCAGGCTGCCCTCGCTGTTCCGCGCTCTGATCATGCGCGCCACATTCAGAAATCACCGCCTGCTGAAGAAACGCGGCGGCACGACGGTGATCACCTCGGTCGGTATGTTCGGCGAAGGCGCAGGATGGGGCATTCCCGTCTCGACGATGCCGCTGGGACTGACGTTGGGCGGCATGGAGAAGAAACCCGCCGCCGTCGAGGACCGCATTGAGCTCCGCAATATGCTGTGCGTCACCATCAGCCTCGATCACATGATCACGGATGGCGCTCCTGCGGCGCGCTTCACCACGCGGCTCAAGCACTTGATCGAGACGTGCAGCGGTCTGGAGTTCTGCAAGCAGGAGGCAGCCGTGCACTCGGAGGGGTAACTGCCCCGCGAAAAACTCGTACATCCGATCAACTATCCAGCACAGCGGATCGGATTTTTGCTTGCGTCCGGACGCCATCATTGCGTAATATCGAGGGCGTCCGGACGCGACTGTCACGCGGTCCCGGTCACTTCCTGGACGGCTCTGAAACTTCTAGCCCGTCGTCTTCCTCGTCATCAAGGTCGCCCTCATCCGCCGCCAGATGGAAGCTGTGAAACGCCCGGTGGGCGACAGGCGCGAGAAAGACGCCCACCGCCACCAGGAAGATGAGCCCAGCAAAGAGGGCGTAGAAGGCCGCAAAGAGCTTGCCCGCGTCCGTCTTCAATTCATTGACGGGACCCATGCCGCCGAGCAGCATTGCCGAGTTGAGGATGGCGTCGATCCAGGACAGGTTTTCCAGCAGACGATAGCCGAGGATACCGATCAGCCACGAGACGGCGATTAGAACCAGCGCGGCGACGGCGAAGCGGGTGACGCGGCGGAAAAATGCCGGGCGGGAAAGCAGCGGCTGACGATGATGCTCGAACACGATGCAAAACCCCTTTCTATCCCATCTATCCCAGCGTCAGAGCGACCAGCCCGCACAGCATCACCAACGCGGCGACCAACCGCCGGCGCACCGCCGGCCGGTGGATGCGCCACGCCGCGCGCAGCGTCGCCCGCTCGCGGTAGGCAGCCGGCGCCAGCAGGATGGCCTGCGCGAAGTTGCCCACCCAGGTCAGAAACAGCGGTGGGATCAGCAGCGCGCTCACTGCCTGCTTGTCCCACAGCGTATAAGCGGCGATCGTCAGGCCGCACAGCAGTCCATAGGCGACGGCCGCCCGGTTGTCCGAACGGCGAAGGTGAGCCGGGTTGCCCAGCAGGATGAACACGCCGACGCTGATGAAGGCCGCCCCAGCCAGCGCCCCGATCGACGGTCGCTCGCCCAGCATCAGGATCGCGCCGACCACCGACAGCATCGGCCCGGTGCCGCGCGCCAGCGGGTATACCAGCGACAGATCGCCAGCCTTGTACCCGCGCTGAAGCAGGAAGTAGTAGGCGATGTGCAGGACCACTGTGCCAGACAGGAACAGCAGCTCGGTCGGCCCCAGCGTCGGCTGCTCGACGAAGAGGATGTAGCCGGCCAGTGGCAGGTAGATCAGGCTGGCCAGCGTGCTGTACAGCCAGATGGCGGCCATGCCCCCGCCGATGCGCTTGGCGAGGAAGTTCCACGTCGCGTGCATCACCGCCGAAGCGCCCACCAGTAGCAAGGCCGCTGCTGTCATGTTCTATGCTTTCAGGCAAAAAAGATGCGCCGGCCTCAGGTCGAGACGGCGCATCGGTTACTTGCTCGGGACATTAAGAAAACATGATCTGATTATAGTGCGCCTGGTGTCCTCCAGTCAATCGAACGTTAAGGTTTAAAGAAACTCGCGGCGCTTTATGCTCCCGCGAATGCTTCCCGCGCCAGCGCCGTATCGATGAATGGGCCGGCCTCGCCTTCCATTGCGTACCGGTACAGAGACGCCTGAAATACACCGTTGATCGCCCCGTTGATCAGGCTGAGCACGGCGAAGGCCAGCACCACCAGCAGCACAGCCGCCACAATCAGGACGATGCTGCCCGTGCTGACGGCCAGCGCGATGATCGCGCCGCCGACCACCAGGATCGCCAGCCACACCAGGCAGGAGGCGATGCCAATGGCCGTGTTGCCGACGAAACTCTCGCCCCAGGTCTTCTTGAACAGCTCCAGGCTGCGCTTCATGCTGTCCACCACGCCGACATCTTCCACCACGATGATCGGGATGGCGAAAAAGACCAGCAGATTCCACGCACCCTGGATCAACCCGCCGAGGATGGCCGCGAGGATGGCGACAAGGCCGTTGTTCGACTGCCGACCGCCTTCGCGAATCGACCGGGCCAGCACGCCGATCGTCGCGCTGATCAGGGCGTAGACGAAGATCTTGCCGAAGCGGGCGGAGGCGATGGCGAAACCGTCCTGTAGGGTGGCCTTCTCCCCGCGCATCAGTTTGAAGACGGCGCCGACCAGCGCCACGTTGGAGAAGATGATCACGGTGTAGGTGACAAGGTAGTAGAGGAAGAGCACGATCGCTGTGCCGACGTTGAGGGAGCCGTTTTCGCCGATCAGATTCTCCGGGTTGGTCCCGCCGATGGCGGCCAGCGGGATGAAGAACAGGATCGACACGATGATCAGGCCGATGGTCGAGATGACTGGAAACATGAGCAACTCGGGTTCTGGCGCAGCGCCTGCCAGCTCTGACTGGCGAGCTGCGCCCCGTTGGCGATCTTCTTCCTCATGACTGCCGTTCCTTCCAGGTGCGGTCGCGAAGAGTAAGCATGATGAGTGTATAGAGGCGCTGCCCACCGCGCTACAATTGGCCCGCCGCTTTTCATTTCCTGCCACCTCCTCAGCCGTACGCGGCGTGGAGCGGTGCGTCGCTAGACCCCGCCGCGAAACCGGTGTCTAATGGGTCTGAGCCATAAATCGAGCGGA
>JADJPJ010000039.1 GCA_016713325.1 Candidatus Flexifilum affinis
CCATCGATTTCACCCTGTACCCCGCCCCATCCGTACTCCATGTTCGCGCCGGGTCAGATCTGCGATTTACGGAGAAAGTAGAGATCGGCGGGCGCAGGACGCGTCCGATCATCAAGGCATTGGTACACACTTTGAGTGGGTCGCCCCGCTGGCGTGAAGCATACCCTCTGGCGGCTTTCGGAAGTTTTCGCCAATACTCCACTTGCGCCTCAACGTCCGTCGCTAATCTCCGCGCCACATGCTGCGATCGCCCGGGGCGCTGCATCAAAGGAAAGTCCATGGCCTTGGCCGCACTTCGGGCATCGGCGCGCCCCAGCGGATATCGTCGTGAGCGACATCCCCGGCGCGCCATTTGTCGGCTCACGCCAGCCTGCAGTCGGAGGGGCCGGCACTGGTATGCTACAAACAGCCTTGGCTGGGCCACTGTCGTAAATGAAACGCTCGGTTTGGAGCGCGACTTCGAAGAGAGACATGAACTAGAAGGCTGCCGGGTTGCAGCTCCTGGCGGTCGCTTTTACGGGAGAACCGAAGCATGCGGAACACTTCTGCGGCGAACTGGCGCCTATAGCCTGCCCTGTTTGACCTCCACCCCCAACGAGTCCTACTATGCGCAGGGGCTCTACCGTCACCGCCAAAGATTTTCTGGTGCACGGGGCCCAAACTGGCCAGTGCCACAAAGAAGGCGAAATCGGAAGGGCTCCCGCAGGAACAGCAAGGCGACCGGCGACATTGCCATGGGCACCAGGGGCGTTCATCGTCGATACCGGCGGCATCAAATCCACGGTGCCTACTATGGCAAGATGGCCGGCGATGGTCCGGAGATTGACGACACCACTGAAGGCTGCCGAAGTCGCCAGGCGCAACCCTAAGGCCGGGCCGTTTTGCGCTGCGATCCGTCGCCGTCCCGACACCAAAATGAAACGAACTCCGCCGCATTTCAAATTCATGCCTAACGATGTAAACTCCGAATGAATGGGTGGCGGAACTGTAAAATTACCGCCTGCATTGGCGCAGATGAGTCCGCGTTTTTGCACCTGATCGTCACTCAGGTGGGGTGACTACTTGAATCGGCAGCCGCATGTCGGCGCTGGCCCGAGCATCTACCATCTTCGGCGAAACGGGGATGTCACGCCGCTGGCCCTGACGGCGCTGTTCCAGTCCCTGCCGAGCGTGCTGAAGGCGTTGGTGGCGGCAGTTGCTGGCCGACCGCCAACAACGCGCAAAGGTGATGATGCTGGCCGACGCCGGGCAGGCGTCAGCACCTCTTGCTGCTGATCAGCGCGCCACGCGGTTCCTCCCAGGTCTGGCATCTGTATGTCGTCGGCTTCGTCCAGAGCCTGTTCCGGAAGCATGTTTGATCGCCCGCGCTCACCGCCTCGGTGACGGTGTTGATCCCTGACGGGCAGCGTGAGCGCGCCAACGCCATGTTGCGGCGTCGGACCGGTGGCGGGCATTATCGCGCAGACGCTCCACCGGCATGCTGTACGCGGCTATCGTTCCGAGGTCAGGTTGATCGCCCTCGACCCTGATCTCTCTTCCTGATCGCCGTCGGCGTGCTGTTCTTCGTGCACATTCCCCGTCCACCTGAAAGCGCCGAAGGCCGAGCGATGAAGGGATCGGTGCTGAAGGAGGCGCTGGGCGGTCTGCGCTTGTGTGGACGATGCGCCCGTTGTTCTGGATGATGCTGCAAATTTCGTTGGTCAACTTCACGGTCAGCGGGCGATGATCCTGGATCCGGCCTATATTCTGGCGCGGACGGGCAGCGAAGCGGCGCTGGGTGGCATCCTGGCCCGTGACAAGCATCAGCGCCATCGTCGGCGGGTGGCGATCAGCGCCTACAGGGGTGGGCAGATCGGGTGCGGATCATCCTGCTGGGCATCGTGTTGATCAGCATCACGATGATCGGTTTTGGCGTCAGCCGCACGCCGCTGGCGCTTGGCGCACCTGTTTCTGATGATGGTGCCGTCGCGGCGGTCAACGCTACGGCTATGGGGCTGATGCAGGCGAAAGTCCCGCCGGACTTGCATGGGCGAGTGATGGCGGTGCTGACCCAGTTTTCGACGGTGCTGATCCCCCTGGCCTACCTCCTGGTCGGCCCGCTGGCCGACACGATCGTCGAGCCGGCGGTAGGTCAACCCGGGTGGGAGGTCTTCGCCCCGCTGGTCGGCGCCACGCCTGGCTCTGGTATGGGGCTGATCATGGTCGCCGCCGGAGCGCTGCTGGTGATCACCACACTGGCGGTCTACGCCGTGCCCTACATCCGCAACGCCGAGCGGACCATCCCCGATTATGTCCCAGAAGGCTTGGCTGAGGCGGCCCGGACCTGCCGGTCGACGCGGTGAGCGCTCCGACGCCCGCCGGCCAGATGGCGACCCTATAGTTCATGGAGAAACGAATTCAGGTGCGTATGATTTTCGGTGGACGGCAAGAATGCCGGCCCTACGCTCGACATGAAGTGTGAGGTAGGGCCGCGATTTTTCGCGTGCCATGAGCACCAGGGTTAAAGGGTTGCACGAGGGCCGCCGAGGGCTAAATCGCCTCGGCTAGCAACCGACAAGCCACTGGAAGGGGCTTCCTATGCCTGCGTTCTTGGTCCCTTTGTGGACCGGTCTTTTCAGGTAGCCGGGTGTTTTAACACCCGGCGGACGACGCGACAATCGCTCTTCCGATGGCGTCGATCAGTCGCTATCTTGAGTGCCTATGGGATGCGATTCTTCGCGTCCGCCTGCCTCAATCCGACGTGTATGTTTTCGGTATTCCTTTAGCGGCGCGCGGGGGGCGCCGTGCGTAGCGCACAGCTTGGGGAGTGAGTCGAACACGCGGTTTGATCCCGCCGAAGAGGGGGTGGCTGAGCCCCTGGGAGGCAAGCCGGATCAGACCGCTGCGGGTGACGGTGAGGATCTCGATCACGTTCGGGTGATCGAGCAGGTGCTTCCCCGGGTGGCCAGATTGGCGCTGGAGATCATCTCATCCGGGCTGAGCGACGCCTCCAGCAGGTCGAACACCAGGAAGGCGCCGCCGACCTGGGCATCGAGCAATGTGCGGCTTGGTCCATGGCACGCGCGCTGTCGGTGGCCCTTGGATCCACGGCCCCAACGGTGATGAGAACAGTCGGCCCCCCTTCGAGTGCTCGAACAGAATACTCCATGGGATTTCCTCAATGACTGAATGGTTGGTGGCGCGCGAGGCCCCTTTGGATAAGGGGTACGCGCCGCGCGGGTGATGCGTTGGAGCGGTGGAAGATGTGGCCAGAAGAGTGCGGAGGTGCGGAGGGATGAAACCCGAGACGCGATGCGGACGTGTTGTTCTGGTGGTGTCCAACCGGCGATCAACGACCTACCGATAGTGTAATAGGATTTCTATGAATGAAGCGTTGAGACTTTTAAGACAACATCATCGCCGTCAATGGTTCTGGTCGAAAGGCGGCTTTGGGCTGGCCGCCATCATGCGGAAGCAGGATCACCCGGATCTGCCGGTCAGGACCGAACACCGCGCCGTATGGTGGCCCGCGCGTAGGTGAGCGCGCTGTCGAGCGACTCGAACACGCGCATTTTGTGTCCGCCGAAGAGGGGACTGCTCATGCGGTTTGCGGCGATCTTCACCAGCGTTGTCCGCGTGACGATGAGGATCTCCATCACGTTCCGATGCTCGAACACCCGACTCTGCCGGGTGGCCATGGTGATGGCGGAGACCACGTCGTCCAGGCTGAAGGACACTTCCTCCAGGTTGTAGACCAGGAAAACGCCGCCGGGTTGGGCATCGAGGGTCTCCAGCGTTTCGACCATGGATTGCAGACTCTCGGCGCCGACCGAGTGCTCGGCGCCGACCGTCACGAGGACGATCGGTTCGTCGGGGAGTGTCTGTACGGAATAGTTCATGAAGAGTCCTCAATGCCTGAGACGATGGCGCGGGCGATGTGCTGGAACAACGTGGCCCTGGCGCGAATCACCCGGCGATCAACAATATGATGGTATTGTAATAGGGTATCCCCCGGTGAATCATAAAGATTTTCAGGGCCGGCGCGCTGGAAAGCGCTGCCCCTCGCGCGTCCGATTGGAGATTCGGCCCCAGGGTGGGCAACCGTTCCCGCATCTCTACATCTCGAAGATCTCCGCGACCGGCAGCGTGAACCCCGGCAGCACGTCGCCGCTTAGCAGCATTTACCCCTGCTGCGGCCGCTCCATAGGATCGTCGGCCAGGCTGCCGGCTGTCCGGTCGAAATAGCCCGGCGGCCAGCCTCGCTTCTCTTTGCGGTGTACGACGACCAGGACTTCGAGATCCGCATCCGTGACATCAAGCGGTACTTCCAGCTTGAGGATGCCATCATGCCCGACTCGCGTGTCGAGTTTGATCGTTTGCATTGCAGCCACCTCTCTTGACTTCAATGCCTATTGTACACACTCCCTCACTTCCCCAACTGACGCTTGCGGCGCTTGTCGTGCTGCGCCTGCATCCGCCGCACGTAGGCCTCCCGGCCCAACTGCTCCGCCGCCTGCCGCTCGGTCAGATAGCGCTCCACGGACGGGTTGGGCCGCGTCTGCTGGCGCATGGCGGCTGACGCCTGCTGCTCGGCCTGATAACGCTCGGCCGGAGTCATGGGCGCGGGTGGGATGATCAGGTGCGATGCGGCGGGCGCCTGCCGCACCTCCGAGCCCGGATCGTACAGCACACCGGAGCCATAGATCGGGTTCAGGCCGGCGACTATGTCGGTGCGTCTGCGCTGGGCGATGCGGGCGTCCAGCTCCTGCTGCTCGTAGGGGAAGGGATCGGGCGGGCGGTAGTCGCTCGGCGGCTGGGGGATCTCACTGCTGCTGTCGAGGTCGAACCGGTCGCGCTGTGCTGCCGGGTAAGGGGGCGGAGGCACCGCGCCGCCAACAGCGCCACCGCGCCATTCGCGCACCAGCACCTTGAGCGCCGCCCGCTGCTGGTCGTTGCGCAGCTCCAGCCGGCGCAGATGCACCAGCCCGGATGCGCCGCCGAAGCACAGCAGCGCCAGGGCCAGCGCCGCCAGCACATCCCCCACGAAGGCGATGAACAGCCCGTTGGCGGAAAGCCGGCTGATGGTATAGAAGTAGGTTTGCCCGACGACGCCGAAGCCGATCAGCAGCAGGCCGGTCAGTCGCAGCAGCAGAATCCAGAACCTCATGGGTCACCTCACAGAGCAGGCGGCGGCGAATCAGCCGTGACGCAGGATGGTTCAGTCTATTGTCCAAATGTCCGCTGAATGTGGCGCTTAACAGGGGAGAGGGGCAGAACCTCGCCCCCAACCTCCGGGTTCCAGCGCAGAGGACGGGGTGCGCTAGAATAGAGGCAGATCGGATCCGTCGGCCTGGCCGTCCAACCCCGATCCTGAATTTTCTCGGGGAGCCTCCAACTGTGGAAGCAAGCAACCATCACGAGCAAGGACACCCGACCTTCCCTATCGTTGCCCTCGGCGCATCGGCCGGTGGGTTGGAAGCGCTCAATGCGTTCTTTGAAGCACTGCCCCCAACAGCGGCGCGGCTTTTGTCGTGGTACAGCATCTTTCGCCGCACCAGGAGAGCATTCTGCACGAGCTGCTCCAGCGTCACACGTCGCTGCCCGTGGAGCGCATCGCCGACAACACCGAAGTGCAGCCCAATCGGGTTTATGTCATTCCCGCTGGATATGAGTTGACGATTCGGAACAATCTTCTGCGCCTGGTAGACCGGACCGCGAGCGAGGGTTGGCCCGAGACGATCAACCGCTTCTTCCAGTCGCTGGCAGAGGATCGTGGCGAAAACGCAGCCGGCATCATTCTGTCTGGGGCGGGCTATGATGGCACCGAAGGGGCGCGGGCGATCAGGGACAAAGGCGGCGCGATCCTCGACCAGGACCTGGAGTCGGCTTCCCAGAGCAGTATGCCCTTCAGCATTATCGATGCCGGCCTGGCGACCGCCGTGCTGTCGCCCGACCTGATGCCCGGCTATCTTCTGAAATACTTTCGCGTCGCCAGCGGTGACACCGCTGAGTTCGAGGATTTGACTGAGACGCTCACGGAAGAAGATGTCAAGCGGATCAGCCGGCAGCTTCGCCGGCTGACCGGCAGCGACTTCGCAGATTACAAATTGAGCACCATGCGCCGGCAGATCGCCCGTCGGATGAGCGCCGTTCAACTCAACGACGTCAATAGCTACCTTGCCCTGATGGATCAGCAGCCCAGCGAAGCGCACCAGTTGGTCAAGAGGCTGCTCATCCATGTGACCAGCTTCTTTCGCGATCCCGCATCGTTCGAGACCCTCAGGATCAACGGCTTGCTGCCCCTGCTGAAAACCCTCTCCATTGACGATGTGTTTCGCGTCTGGGTGCCCGGCTGTGCCAGCGGCGAAGAAGCTGTGTCCATCGCTATTCTGATTCACGAATGTTTGCGTCAGCTCCGGCTGACGGAGATGGAAGTGCGCATCTTTGCCACCGACATGAACCGCGATCTGATTCAGCGGGCGCGCACCGGGATCTACCCGCTCGCCAGTGCCGATTCCCTCACCGCTTCTCGGTTCAAGGATCACTTCATTTCGTCGGAGGACGGTTTCCAGGTGCGGGCGCATATCAGCCGTATGATCGTCTGGGCGGAGCACAATCTGGTGGAACACCCGCCCTTCTCCAATCTCTACCTGGTCAGTTGTCGCAACGTGCTGATTTACTATCAATCCAAGCTGCAAGAACGGATTCGGGCGCTTTTCCAATTTGCGCTGCGTCCGGAAGGGCTTCTGTTTCTCGGCTCGTCCGAGGCGATACCGGAACCCTCAGATCTGTTCACTGTCGTCGACAGCCGGCACAAGATCTACCGGCGAATGCCCACCGTGAACAAGCCCTGGATGCGGCTGGATCAGCCGTTGTTTGCCAGACCCCCTGTATCTTCGGAGGACTCCATGTCCAGTTCCAAGGCGCCGCAGCGTGACAGCGATGACTATCGGTTGCAGGTCATCAAGGAGATCCTGCTGTCGCACTACAACGCCACCTGTGTGCTTGTGGACGAGCTCTATCAGATCCGCTATGCCTATGGCGAGATCGATCGCTTTCTGCGACTTGTCTCCGGCGGAGATAGCCAGCGCAGCATATTGAGCATGGCGCGTCAGGGCCTGGACTCCGAACTCACCATCGCCCTGTACGAAGCCTTCGAAACCGACAACACCGTGGCTCGCCAAGGCATCTGGTTCGAGTCCAATGGTGAAGAACGCCTGATCAATATCATCGTGAAGCCCGTCAATGATCCGATCATTGGCAACCGCTATCGACTGGTCATCTTCGAAGTCAGCACTGTTGCCGGGCGCGCAGATGATGAGACTGTGGATCGGGAGGGGAGTGAAGAATGGGCGGTGATCACTCGTCTGCGCGAAGAGCTTCAGCAGGCGCGCCAGGCCCTTCAAAGCTCCACACACGCGCTTCAGGCCAAGAGCGAAGAACTGACTTCCTCCATGGAAGAGATTGGTTCGGCCAACGAAGAGATACAGACGACGAACGAGGAACTGCGCACTTCCAAAGAAGAGCTGGAGTCGATGAATGAGGAGTTGAACACGCTCAATTCCCAGCTCACCAACCAGAACCATGAGCTGACCCACGCCAACAATGCCCTCTACAATTTCCTGCAGTCTACGGCTGTGGGCGTGATCTTTCTGGATCAGGACCTGGCGATTCGTGAATACACGCAGGCCGTCACGCAAATTTTCCGCCTGCGCAAGAGCGACATCGGACGCCCCCTGTCGGAGATCAAGTCTCAGCTTGTCTACGACGGGTTGATCGCCGATGCTGCCCGTGTGCTGGACACGCTGGAGAACAGCGATCACGAAGTCTCCACAACTGATGGAGACTGGTACAAGGTGGATATTCGCCCCTACCGTACGATGAACAACATCGTGGATGGTCTGGTGCTCACCTTTTCCGAGATCACGCTGCAAAAACAGGCGCAGCACCAGGCCGAACAGACCTCCAGTTACGTCGAGATGTGATTGACACGGTGGACGATGCGCTCCTTGAGCTGGATGGCGATCTACGGGTGGTGGCGGCCAACGCCGCGTTCCTGAAGCGGTTTCAGGTGGAAGCGAGCGAGACGGCGGGTGTGCTGCTCTATGATTTGGGCAATGGTCAGTGGAATATTCCAGAGCTGCGACATCTGCTGACGGAGATCATCCCGCAGCATGCGCTCGTGACTGATTACACGGTGACGCATGATTTTCCGCAGCTTGGCCGGCGCACCCTGCACCTGAACGCGCGACAGGTCAAGGAAGCGAACCGTATTCTGCTGGCCATCACCGACATGTCTGATTAGGGTCTGTCTACAAACTCAGTGAATCACGAAAGTCCGTCCCCACCCCTAAATCCCCTTCCCATTACATGAACCATTACATGAAGAGGGGACTTTCCAGACCTGTTTTGCACCCCCTCTCCAGGGAGTGGAGAGGGGGCCGGGGGGTGAGGATAGACCACGCTCTGGTATGTCGCAGCCCCTGATGCCCTCAGCCGGTTTAGCCTGTTGTGCGTGGTTCTACATGACGGGGCAGCTCGACGATGAAATTCGTTCCCTTTGCGGCGACCGACTCGACGCGAAGGACGCCCCCCATCGCCTGTACGGCGCGCTGGACCACATACAGGCCGAGTCCTGCGCCGTGAGTCAACTCCGAAGAATTCTTCCCACGATAAAAGGCCTCGAAAAGATGCTGCTGATCTTCATCGGACAAGCCAGGACCCTGGTCGCTGACCTGCAATGAGATCCTGTCTGCGCCGCACCGCAAAACAAATCGAACGGGTTTGTTGGAGTACTTGAGCGCCTTGGTCAGCAGGTTGTGAAGGATGCGGCGGACCAGGTTTTTGTCCCAGGTGACGATCTCAGTCTCTTCGCACGCGATGGTCTCCATCGTGATTGGCTGACTCTCCGCGATCAGGCCCAGATCCTCGACCAATTGTCGAACAAAAGCCAGCGCATCCAACAACGTCAGCGTCAGAACAGGCGAAATGTCATCGATGCCGACCGTAGAGACTTCCTGAACCATATCGTTCAGATACCAGACAATATCGCGAATCGTCTGGTAGCGCTGCTGCTTCTGTTCCTCCGTCAGGCGGTCGGCGTAATGGTCGAGCGTCTCGACCGAGGCGTGAATGATCGTCAGCGGGGTACGGAACTCATGGGCGATCACCGAGAGCACGCGGGCCTGAAGTTGGTTGAGTTCCTTCTCCTTGGCGAGCGATCGTCGCAGACTGTCTTCGGCCTGCCTGAAAAAGTGGAGACATCGCTGATCGCGGTGCGGAACGTGTCCTTCGAGTCTATCGACACATCGGTCGTCAACTGCGCGGGAAAGACCGCACTCCCATTCGAGCGCAGGGAAACCTCGCAGATCTGCGCCTGCCGCGTGCCCAGCACCGCCCGGCGATGAAGATGATAAGCATCCTGAGAATCCACTGCGACGAACTCCGCCAGCGTAGCGCCTGCCAGGGTCGCCCGGTCGACGCCGAGCATCCGACAGGCCGTCAGATTGGCGTTGAGCACGATCCCCTTCTGATCGCTCACCACGTAGCCGACGGGCGCGAAATCGAAGAGGCTGGCGTACTCCTGCTTTGCAGCTTCGAGAGACCTGTACGTCTGCTGTAGTTCCTCAAACTGCATTTCCAACTCAACGTGATAGACGTTGAGTTCGTGCATTATCTCGTCGAAGGTCGCAGGGGCTATCGGAGAGGGGTCGTCTGCGCGTCTGAGTACTGCTTCGGCTCGCTGCCGTAAGAGAGTAAGCCGATCGGGTTCGACTTCCATCTGTGCTCCTCCCGACGGACGCAATATACATCGATAGTATAGCATGATCTAGGCTATTACAAACAAGATGGCTCACGATTGCAGGCTGCGGTTCATTGCGGAGATGTCCGCTCGTTGTGGCGCTGGCCGGGGAAAAGTCGTCAGGCCAGCGCACGGACCATGCTTGCCGCGGGCAGCACCTCGCCGCCGGGCATGGGGATGTCGAAGCGCCGCGTCACCTCATAGCCCATCGAGGCGTAAAGCGGCTCGCCCGGCAGGGTGGCGACCAGCTCGGCGCGCGTGAAGCCCTGCTGCCGCGCCGCCTCCTCGCACAGCTCGATGATCCGCCGGCCAATCCCCGCCGCGCCCAGTCCGGATGCACGAAGAAGGCGCGTATGCGGGCGGCATCGACGGCCGGGTCGAGCAGGTTGTCCTCGGCCGCTTTCATCTGGTCGCCGCCAAAGAGAGTCTTGCGCTTGCTCCACCCGCCGCAGCCGACCACGCGATCCTCTGCGACGGCCACATAGTAGGTGCCGTCGGCGATGAGCTGGGTATCCACGCCGAAGATGTGCACCAGCGCGGCGTCGATCTGCGCGGGGGTGTAGAGGCTTGCACTGAGCGCCCGCACCGAGACCGGGATCAGCGCCTGGAGGGCCGGAATGTCGTCGGGTGCCGCGAGACGGAAGTGGAGAGACATAAGATTAGCTGCTGCGTTCACAGGCCAGCTTAAGCAGAGGCAGGAAGACTTTCAAATCTGAGCCGCCCAGCTCCATCGCATACTCGACCTGATCGAAGTATTCAACGTAACGCTCATAGCGGATCGGGAACCCAGTTGCCTCGTCGTGCACCCGCTTGATATAGAGGAACAGGTGGCCTCCCTCGCCGAACTTAATGCCGAACGCCGCCAGGCCTTTATCCGCACCTTTGAACGCACAATAGTGATGTCGGAAGAACGGGTTCAAGCTCCATCCCTGCTCGGCGCACAGCGCTTTGAGCCGGTCGATGCCTCGGTAGAACTGATCGACGCGCGAAGCATCCGCGAATGAGAGATAGTGATCGGGAATATGTCGGTTCAGTCATGGTCTCGTCATGCCTTTGTCTGTGGCGGACAGCAAGAATGCTGTCCCATGTGCACCAAGTTAGCGACTGATCGACGTCGTCAGAATAGCGATTGTCGCGTCGTCCGCCGGGTGTTTTAACACCCGGCTACCCGAAAAGACAGGTCCACTAAAGGGACCAAGAACGCAGGCTCCGGGGAAGCCCCTTCAGTGGGCTTGTCGGCGGACGCGGCGTTGTGCGTCCCTACAGCCCTCGGCGGAGCCGACCCGCTTATTTTGGTACCTGTGGCGGACAGCAACAATGCTGTCCCTGCCCGCCGCCGATTGTAGGGACTCCATTCCTTGCGTCCAGGGGCCTGTTCGGATGTCACACCCCCGCCCACAGATCCGTGCTCAGGTACTTCAGGCCGGAGTCGCACAGCAGCACGGCGATCGTTTTGCCGGCCAGCGGGCCGCCAAGGAGATGCAGCGCCGCCGCCACGTTGGCCCCGGACGAAAACCCGGCGAAGATGCCTTCCTCGCGGGCCAACCGCCGAGCCACCTCGACGGCTTCCGTGTCGTCGATCTGCAAATAGCCGTCCACGTGCGCCGGGTCCAGCAGCGGCAGGTCCATGGCATAGCCGCCGCCCTGGATGCGGTGATTGGGGTGGGTGACGGCCTGCCCCGCTAGCACCGCCGCGCCGGCCGGCTCGACGAGGAAGCACCGGATGGCCGGGTTGTGTGCTTTGAAGGCGGCGGCGCACCCGGCGAACGATCCGCCCGTGCCGGCGAAATCGCAGAAAGCGTCGATCTGCCCGCCGGACTGCTGAAGGATCTCCGGGCCGGTGCCCAGCAGATGGGCGCGCGTGTTGGCTTCCAGGTGGAACTGGTCGGCGCGGAAGGCGCTCCGCTCGGCCACCAGTTGCTGCGCCGCCTGCTCGACCAGCGCCAGATCGATGCCCGACACCTGCCCCGGCTGCGACTCCGGCGCCTGCGGCACCAGCACGACCTCCGCCCCGAGCGCCGCCATCATGCGCGCTCGCTCCATGGAGTTGCCCTTGGACATGACGGCCACAAACGGGTAGCCCTTGACCGCGCAGACGATGGCCAGCCCGGTGCCGGTGTTGCCGCTGGTCAGCTCGACCACCGTCTGGCCGGGGCGCAGCCGTCCGTCGGCCTCCGCTTCTTCGATCATCTGTCGGGCGATGCGGTCCTTCTTGGAGAAGCCGGGGTTGAGGTATTCCAGCTTGGCCAGGATGCGCCCCTCGACGCCGCGGGTGATGCGCGAGAGCTCCACCAGCGGGGTTTGGCCGATGGCCTCGACGACGGACGGGAGGATGCGATGGGTGTGGGACATGGGCGGGCCTTTCAAAAAGCGACCGGAGCAGGCCTCATCCATTATAGGGATAGGCGTGCTCCGGCTGCAAAGGTCGAACCCGTGGGCAGGGTAACGCAGTCTACTTCACCTGATCCTCGAAGCTCGGGCTGTGAGACTCAAACTCGTCGCGGACGATCTTGCCCCCGCGGAAATGCAGGATGGTGATGCCGGTGGCGTGCAGCTTGCGGCCGGTCGGGGCGACGCCGCGATATTCGCCGAGGTGGGTGCCGGTCATCGTCCAGCGGTAGGCGACCTTATCCCCTTCGGCGATCATGTCTCCCAGCGTGACCTGGAAATCGGGCATGGCCGCGCGATAGTCGGCGACCGCCTGCTTGAGCTGGTCCAGGGTGAAATCCTGTCCAAGCAGATAGTCCGGAGCGCACACCTCACGCGATCCAGTGATATCTGTCACCTGGCGATTTCATAGAATGGTTGAGGCCATCGAAAGCCATAGAAACAGAAGAGCAGGGCCACCGACCCTGCTCTCCAAAACTTTCTGCGTCTTCAGCGGTTCGTCACGGGCGTCCGCGTCCGCCACCACGGCCGGCTGGTGGGCCGCCCTGGCCATTGCCGTTGCCTTGGCCATTGCCGTTGCCCTGACCGTTACCGCGCCCTTCCGGCGGGCCGCCGCCCGGTCCGTCCTGGGTGTCTGCCGCGTCCGGTGCGGTGGCTTCTGGTGTGGCCTCGGGATCGTCGCCGGGGCGTCCGCGGCCCTGGCCGCGAATGCTGCCCACGCCACCGCCGCGGAACTCCGCCGGGTGCAGACCTTCGGCCTGCATCAGAGCGCCCCAGCCCTCGCCGTCGGCATGTCGCTCCAGGAGCGTATCGACGTCGATCTCCAGTTCTTCTTCCAGGCGCAGGGCGATGACCATGCTGCCAAAGCCGAAGCCGTCGCAGTGCCAGTCGAGGACGGTCTGGTCATCGAGTTCAAAGGCATCGGCGATCGCCTCCGCCACCGGGTGGGTTCTGTCGCTGGCGCAGCTTTCGTCGTCGCCGTCCTCTTCCGAGTCGTCGCAGGCGTCGCCTACGCCGTCAGCATCGGTATCGAGCTGGTCGGCATTGGCGACCTCAGGGCAGTTGTCCTGGCTGTCGGCCACGCCGTCGGAGTCAGTGTCGATCAGGTCGGGGTCACAGGCATTGCCCACGCCATCGGCGTCGGTGTCGAGCTGATCGGGGTTGGCGGCCTCAGGGCAGTTGTCCTGGCTGTCGACCACGCCGTCGGCATCACTGTCGACCAGGTCGGGGTCACAGGCATCGCCCACGCCGTCGGCATCGGTGTCGAGCTGGTCGGCATTGGCGACTTCAGGACAGTTGTCGAAGGCATTGTCGATGCCGTCGCCGTCCACATCGGTGACGACCTCCAGCGCATCGCCGACAAACGTCCCATCCTCAAGAAAATACCCGGTGATCGCGACTGTATCGCCTAGCGCCAGTCCGGCCGGAAGGACGATGCCCTCCAGTGCCACCTGAACGCCGTCAACGATCAGGTAATCGACCGCGATGACCTCGACGGTTCCCGTGATCGTCAGCAGATCGTCGAGCAGTTCCCCGTCCTGCGCCAGAATGGGCGCCAGGCCCACCAGAAGCAGGCTGCAAATCAGGATCCATTTCAAAAGGCTGGATGGCTTCACAATGTAATCCTCCATCAACGAACAGTTTGTCGATAGGCAAGTTTGCCTATCGGCAATACGACCGCTTTTGGTCGCGACCGTGTTCAAGCAGTACATCTCTAAAGCCGTTGATTCATCGCGATTGTCGCATAGTACATACGGACCATGCGTGAGTCGCGCCCAAGATCGGCCGAGTGTGGTAACCGCCGCGACGCTGCATTGTCTTATCGATCTGCGACGATTCAGGCGGTATGCTTTGTCAAGTGCGACCGCCGAACCCCGTACCTGATTGCAGTCGCCGGCGGTCTTCACGCATTGGATGCCAGGAACATGAACTCGGATCAGCAGGCTATAGAGCCACCACGTCTACTCTTCGTTGGCGCAAATGGCGCAGCAGCATCGATCGTCGAACGCCTCCGGCCGGCGCTGCAAAGCGACTTCGAGCACGACAGCGCGGCGTGTGCCAGCGAGTTTCAGGCGCGCCTTCAAGAGCGTGAGTGGGACTTGATCCTGTGCGACGATGCCGTCGAGGGGCGCCGCTGCCGACGACGCGGCGCCCTTCAGTCTCGCGGACCTGCTTCCGCTTGCCCGGCGTATTCAGCCGCAGACGCCTGTGATTGTCCTGGTGGAGCGTGCGAAGCTTTTGGACGCCGTCGCGGATGTGGTCCGAATGATGCGCGCCGGTGCGCGAGGCGTCGTCGACGAAGCGGATACACCGACGCTCATTGAACTCGTTCAGCAGGAATTGGAGAACCGGCGGCCGCATTCGGCGTCTCCCGCTCCGGTGCCGCCGGCGGACGAGATCACGGCGCGCAAGCGGGCAGAGCAGGAACTCCTGTTAGCCAATCGTCGTTGGCGCGGCATCCTCAGCGCTATTCCCGACCTGATATTCCACGTCCGATCGGACGGCACGGCCATCGATTTTCACGGCGCTTCGAACGATCTCCTGATGCCTGTGGATCGCATTCTGGGCATCAATATCATCGACTTCCTGGATTCGAGTTACGTCCGTCTATTCGTGCTTCCCGAGTCCGCGGAGGCATTCCGAATGGCTTTTGCGCACCGTCAGCCTGCTGTGGTCGAATACACCACGCCCAACGAGCAGTCTTACGAAGCGCGCTTATTTCCCATTGAAGAATCGGACGAATGCATCGTCGTGGTGCGCAATGTTTCCGAGCGCCGGCGCATGGAAGCGGCGCTCCGATCCAGCGAAGAACGGTACCGCAGCCTGGTGGAGAGCACCGATTCATCCATCGCCCTGTTCGATGCCAGCGGGCAGGTGTTATATGCCAACGCCATCGCAGCGCGCGCGCTGGGACTGACGCCGGAATCGATGATTGGCAGGACACAGTGGGAGCTGTTCCCTCGGGAGGCAGCCGATTACCAGATGGAGTCTATCCGTCGGGTGATTGCGACCGGCGAAGGGGTTGTGCACGAGTCGAGGACTATCCTCAAGGGGGAGGAACGCTGGTCTCGAACCAGCGTACAGCCCGTGCGCGATGCCGCCGGCCAGGCCACGGCTGCGCTGATCAACGTCACTGACATCACCGCGCTGCGGGCCAGCGAAGAACGCTACCGAATCGCCGCCGAACTGATGTCCGACTATGCCTATAGCTATCGTGTCGAAGAAGACGGGGATCTGGTGCACGAATGGGTGACGCCCTCCTACACGCGAATCACGGGCTATGAGGTCGGCGAAGTCGACTTCAGGGGACGTTACAGTCTTTACGTGCCGGAAGATCAGGCGCGGGCAGCGGCGGACGTGCAATCGACGCTGCTCAGCCGGACAACCACGTCAGGCGAGTATCAGTTCATCACCCGGCAGGGGGAGCGCCGCTGGCTGCAAATCTCGCGCCGGCCGGTCCTGGATGACACGGGACAGCGCGTTGTGCGCATGGCTGGCGCGCCACGGACATCACCGAACGCAAGCGGGCGGAAGAGGCGCTGCACGAGGCGATCGCACGCTGGAAGAGCGCGTAGCGGCGCGGACTGCGGAACTGGAAGAAGAGCGCAATCTGCTGCGCACGGTCATCGATACCGTGCCGGACTTTATCTACGTCAAGGACCGGCAGCGCCGCATGCTGCTCAACAATGTCGCCCATGCGCGATCGCTGGGCGCGCGTGGGGACGTGGACCCGCTCGGCAAGACGGATGACGATCTGTTCCCGGCGGACATGGCGGCCGGTTTTTACGCGGACGAAGAGCAGTTGTTCCTGGCCGGGCAGTCGATCAAGAACCGCGAGGAACGCACGATCGGTGAGGATGGGGGCGAAATCTGGGCGCTGACGACCAAAGTGCCGCTGCAAAACCTGCGCGGCGAAGTGATCGGCCTGGTCGGGATCACGAAGGACATCACGGCCATCAAAGTCGGCGCCGAAGCGCTGCGGGCCAGCGAAGAACGCTACCGCGCGACCATCGCCGCCATGTCGGAAGGGGTGGTCGTTCAGGGCACGGACGGCGCCATCCAACTGTGCAATGAGGCAGCTGTGCGTATCCTCGGGCTGACGGTCGACCAGATGGTGGGGTTGACGTCCGTCGATCCGCGCTGGCGAGCGATCCATGAGGACGGTTCCCCTTTCCCCGGCGAGACGCACCCGGCGATGGTGGCGCTGCGCACGGGCGAATCACAGTCGGATGTCGTCATGGGGGTGCACAAACCCGATGGCGCGCTGACCTGGATTCTGGTCAACGCCTCAGCCGCTGTTTCACCCGGGCGGTTCGCAGCCCTACGCGGTGGTCGCCACCTTTGCCGACATCACGACGCGCAAAAAGGCGGAAGAAACGCTGAGGCAGGCGCTGGCGCAGGAGAAGGAGCTGGGCGAGCTGAAGTCTCGCTTCGTGACCCTGGCGTCGCACGAATTTCGCACCCCGCTGGCGGCGATCCTGGCGACGACCGAGACTCTCACCAACTACTGGGATCGCCTGGACAAGCCGAAGATCGACGACCGGCTGGGCCGCATTCGCGCGCAGGTCGCGCATATGACCAGCATCATGGAAGATGTGCTTGAACTCGCGCGCATGCAGGCGGGCCGGGTGAAATATGAGCCGGCGCGGGGGGATCTGGACGCGCTGCCGGGCCATCCTGACCGAGTACGAAGATCAGGCCGACCAGGGTCGGCGGCTGATTCACGAATGCGCTCAACCCCGTGCTGTCGGTCTTCGACACGCGCATGCTGCGGCAGGTGATTGGCAATCTGGTTCAGAACGCGCTCAAGTATTCACCAGAGAGCCACCCGGTGTGGGTGACACTCGTCCACGACGGAGAGCAGATCACCCTGCGCGTTCAGGACGAGGGGATCTGCATTCCGCCGGAGGATATGAAGCGGCTGTTCGAGCCATTCCACCGGGCGGCCAACGTGGGCGCGATCTCCGGCACCGGCCTGGGGTTGAGCATCGCCAAACAGGCGGTCGAGCTGCACGGCGGGACGATCGCCGTCGAGAGCGCGCTGGACCGCGGCTCCACCTTCACCGTCCGGCTTCCCAAGGTGGAGTGAAAGGCGGTGGCCTAGTTCGCCCGCCAGATCGCTCCAGAAAGTCATGGTCATTGCAGGGCAGCCCCAGACCCTGCACGGTGTCGATGATCGATCGTCCGTATACGCGCAGCGCGGGCCGTAGCCCCTGGCGAGCCGGACCATCACGTCGAAGATGTCCGGCCGCCCGGCAATGCGCAGCGCATGCCAATCCAGATGAGTCGGTGCAGCCCGGCGGGCAGCACGGTCTCGATCTGCGCCCGGAATTCGACTTCCAGTTCGTCGAGTCGGACCTGCGCCGGAACTCGGGCATCCGCTCGATCGGTAGAACCTGCCGGTTTCATCCACCAGCGAGGCACATGGTCCCTGGGCGCGATCGGCCCCAGCGGTAATCGGGACCATCACAGATCGCGGTGAGGTGGACGCCGAAGGGGAGTTCCGGGTGTTCCTTGAGCAGGCGAATGGCGTGGAGCGCCCACGGGCAGGGGGCCATCAGCGTGGTCGAGGTGACGACGCCATCGGTGAGCGCGCGCAGGATGGCCGCGTTGGTGGCGTGGGGGTGCATCTTTCATTCCCTGCTGGCCTCTGCGGCCCATTTCATTCCGAACGTCAAGCCCTACCGCGAAGAGCGTTGCACAAAGCGCATCCCCGCGAGAATCTGCTCGATTCGTCGCGCGCTCAACGTGCCGATGTACTCCCCGAGCTGGGCCTGCTCCAGCATGGAGACTTTCGACACCTCCACCACGCTCTGCCGGGGCAGATTGGCTTCCCCGGCCTCCAGCAGCACATTCCCCGGCATCGAGACGCGCCGCAGGTTCGAGGTCAGCGCGCAGACCACGACCGTCGCGACAGGGCCGTCATTCAGCGCGTCCGTCTGGACGATCACGTGGGGGTGCGGAATATCCGGTTCCTGCGGCGTGCCGGTCTGGACCCAGAAGAGATCCCCCTGATGGATGGGCATGGGTTCCCCTGCCCCACTCACGTCGGCTCACTTCGGCGACAGGCCGGATCGCTCAACCCGCTGAACTCCAAGTACGCGTCATCTGGTCGATCCTGTGGAATTATGAGTTGTTTCTCCCGTTTGGGCGATGCCGCGGGTGATGTTTCGCAAACGGCTGTGCTATCATCGCGCCATGACATCTTCACCAGTTGTACCAATCCAGTATGTTCCGGGATAGCATGCGCTGCGCGTTTACGCGGCGTTGTCGGTGGTTGTGGGACATGCGCAAGAATTCATCCCCGGTTAGTTCCAGACCGAAGTCAGTACCGGTATTCTGCCTCTTCTTCTGCTGACCGGCACGGACTCGGTCACACTGTTCTACGTGCTGGTTTCTGCTCACGTCGATCCTGCTGTCCGGAAGCGTCAGCGCGATCAGATCGACGTGTTGGGCTTCTATCTCCAGCGGATTCGCCGGGTCGTTCCGCTCTACTACGTCGTGCTGGCCGTGACCGCCGTGGTGAGCATCGCCACTGCGCCCGATTACGCGATCGTCTTTGGGCGCCAGTTCGATGCCGTGCAGTTCCCGGCTGCTATCTTGTTCGCGGCCTTCATCCCGCTGGCGCTGGCGAGCATCTCCGGAATGGTCAGCCATTACTGGAGCCTAGGCGTGGAAATGGTCTTCTATGCGCTCATGCCCGGTTGACAGTGGCGCGTCGTGTGCCGCCGGCACTGGGGCAGGTGATCGCGCTGCGCCTGCTGATCTCGCGCTGACCTCCGTTCGAAAGCGCGGCCCATCAGATCGTGCTCTACCCGAAGGTCGACTCGCTCGCGGTGGGCGCGCTGTTCGCCCGGTTATGGCTCCACCGGCGGACCCCGGTCGAACGCACGCTGACGACGCGACCTGCGCGGATCGGGCCGGTCCTGGCGTCTGCCGTCCTGGTTGTGGTCGAAACGCCTTCGCACAACGTCCTGATCGATTACATCGTGACGTTCGTTTCGGGCTGGCTGATCCCCCTGAACATCAGCGCGGGGACCTTCCGTCCTTGAAAACCGCTTATCCGCTGGCTGGGGACCACACCTAGGCATCCATCTGTGGCACATGCTGGCGCTGGTTCTCGTCGGCGCGCGTCCGGCCCGGCGGGGTGCGAGTCCACGCGGCGGTGCCGGGATCACGATGCTGCTGTCGATCCCTGACCCGCCAGCTGGTGGAGCGCCCCTTGCTGCGCCGGCGCCGCCCTCGGCCGGTTCCGGCACCCGACAGCACACTGCCTGGGGATCGAGGGGGTAGCGGCACGCTTTGAGGATGCATGGCAGTGGTACAGGCGAGCAGTGCTGTGATGGATGCTGAGGAATTCTCGAGATCGCCCTTGCTCGCCGCAAAGGTGACGGTGTCTGCATCCCTCGATCAATCAAGGTGGGATGTCTTCGCGGATACAAGGTGCGGCTTCCCCCATGAAGGTGTTCACCCACTCATCCTTGCAGGTGATCGGGATCGTACTCGTCTGCCAGCATGGTGCCATGGACTCAATTTCCAGCAACTTGATGAAGGCTGGAAGCTGGGCAATCAGAATTCAGAGATCCCTTTCTCTTCAGGTAGCCCTTCAGGGAATTCCTCCGGGAAGTGGTCGAAGAGAAAGCTCTTTACGCGGCCCAGACTTGCAGACCACCGGCAGGTCGAACAGCAGCATGGCGACATCCATCACATACCTGCAGCCATAAGCGCAGTCATCAAAGTCGATGAGCACGATGTCACGCGACGCGAGCATTTGACGACGAAGTTCGCAGAAATGAAGATATCCGTGTGCTAATCCGTAGTCCTGATGGACCACGGGCAAATCGCGAATGACCTTCAAAACCTCCGCTCGTTTCTCCACGATGAGTGCATCTGCCGCGGTCAGCTCGTCGATGGGGTTGAAACGCCAGTTTGCCGCGTGATCCCCAGCTTGGACGCCGGGTCGGGTGAGGCGGCGGTGCCTGGGTCTGCGCGACGGCGTGGCGGTGGCCAGGGGGCTGTCCCAACTTCTGAATCAGGGCGTCGTCCCACTGCGGGTCATAAACGAAGTTTCGGCCCGGACCCCTGACAGCAACTTCTCCGCAGCCGTTACGGCATAAGTCTTTTGGTCTCGTCCTCGATGGGCTCAATCAGATTGCCGTTCTGCGAACAAATATGTCGCACCACGTGGGCATCGTGTGCTGCGAGATAGGCGAGAACCAGTCCAGCATGGCATGTGCATCGAGGTAAGCTCACTGTCGGACTCTACGGGGAGATTTTCAGGACAAATTGCTGGTCGTTCTGAATCCAGTCGAAAACTTTCCGAGCATAATGACCTCCCGGCCAGTGGAGATAATTGCGATACGTCTACGCCGAACCGCTTCGCCGCTTGTTTAAGAACTCGTTCCTGCGATTTTGCGATCCATCTCCGACGGTGTCCTTTTTTGTGTGAACCCGGCTGCGTCTCCGTGTGGATCAGGAGTATAGAACGCCAGAGACTGCCAGACACCGGACGGCAAACAGACGGCTGGAAGCGCGCTGCTGATGGTGATCATCCCCCGCCAGCTGGTGGAGCGCCCCTTCCTAAGCGGCTTTGGCCCCGTTCCGGCTTTCCGACAGCACACTTTCCCGGGGGATCGAGGGGCGTAGCGGGCGGTTTGGCTCACGGTGGATGCTGGTCAGAATGGAGTGCCCACGCCGCCCAGACGCAGGTCCCGCGCCGCAAATGCTGGAAATCGCCAACTGCGCGCCGATGGCCATCGCTCGTTCGCGCAGATTTTCAAGCCCAGGGCGCTGCCTGCCGCTGGATCAAAACCGCGTCCATTGTGGGTGATTAGCAGGTTCAATCTGATCCTGCTGCTGGCGGAGGGGTCAAACCGACATAGTGGCATCGGCATGTTTAACGATGTTGTTGA
>JADJPJ010000040.1 GCA_016713325.1 Candidatus Flexifilum affinis
TCGCGGACACGCCGTTGCGTGTCCCTACAGGCTGCTTTCGATGTAGGGACACCCAACCCAGGGCGTCCGACTCTACCTACTAGTACACCCCTTTTCCGGCCGGAAAGGGGGCGTATCAACAAGCAAACAAGGGTGAGAGGCTACGGCGCCAGTAGGTGGACTGCACGCGCCCGTTGTTGTCGGTGAGCGTCGGCGTATCGCCAGATTCCGGGACGGCGGCGTCGCGGTCCAAACAGGGCGATACGGCACAGTGTCGTCTCCGGTGCGGTGAACACCGTGACCAGCCCACCCTGGAACAGCCGCTGCTCCGGAAGGTGTAGACATTGCCCTGGCCGTCACGCAGGAGTCCACTCGTTGGATCGATGACCGCGCCGTTATTGCGAGATCTCGATGCCTTCCGAGGTGAGCGCGCCGAGGCTGACCGCGCGGACGATCTCCACCTGGGCGTTGACGGCCGTCGGCGGCAGCGTGGCCGAAGGCGTGGCGCTCGGCGTGGGCGACTGGCTGGGTGTGAAGGTGGCCGTGGGCGGCGTGCCCGTCGGTGCCGGCGTATTCGAAGAGCAGCGCGGTGGCGGCTTCGGCCGCTTCGAGCGCGGCGGCCGTCAGTTCGCAGCCTTCCAGCGGGATGATCAGCGTCTCGCCGATTTGCAGGAAGACGGAGGTCTCTTCCGTCAGACCGTTGACGGCCAGCAGGTCGAAGCCGTTGACGCCGTACTGCTCGGCGACGGCGAAGGGCGTGTCGCCCTCTGCCAGCGTGTGCAGGACGCAGTTGGGCGGAAGCGCCGCCGCCGTGCTGGCCAGCAGTTCGCCGCCGCCGGCGACGATGGTCGGGTCGAGGTGGCGGCCGGTCCGCGCGGCGTGAGGGCAGAGTTGGCGCTGGCCGTCTCCAGCAGGCCGGTCGGCAGGCTGACCACGGCCGGGGTGCCCGGCAGGAAGGTGGCCGTCGACGATCACCTGGGGCGAGGCGTCGGGGTTGGGCGTGGCAGTGACCGGGATCGGCACGGTGATGACGATCTGCTCCGGCTCGGACTGTGGAGCGCGAATTGATGAGGTCATCGCGCCGAAGGTCACCGCCAGGGTGACGATCACCGTCAGGAGGATGTAGCCAATCGGAACTCGCCGCATTGTTCACCGCCTCAACGTGGACATGAGAATCATATTGCGCGGATTCTAACGGATCAGGCGGATCAAGGAAAGTTGGCGAGTTCTAACCCTGTCGTTCTTCGCCGTGACAGGGATGCCTTTATTCAGGATGAAGCGCGACGAGCGCGTCGGCGATGGTGTAGATCTCCGGTGCCAGGCGTGCGGCAGTGTCCACACGCTCACCCCATCTCTCGGCTGACGTAAATCCAGCAAGCTGTACATTGCCTGGAAGTCGGACGCGAACCCGGGTTTCTCCGACTCGGGCGCGTCATTCTGGAGTACAGAAATAGATCGTGTCGAGGCATGCAAGCCAGAACACCGCTTCGCGATGACTCCCTTCGTCAAACATCTCCAGCGTTCCGTCGACATAGTAGGGCCGGATATGCGCGCGGATGGCGAAACCATAGGAATGGGTGTCTGGTTGACCTCGGCCGCCCGGTCAAAAGCCATCATAGTCCGGTCAAGCAGGCCCTCAACATCAGCGCGGCTCATGTGCGCCGATCCCATCACGGCGAGCCGCCTCATTCAGGTCGGGCCGCCCCTGGGCTTCGGAAGCTCGCGCAGCCGGCAAGCGTGCGCCGGGTCGTCGGACGCTTGAGCTGAGCCACAGCCAGCAATCCACTGACTGCGCCGAGAAATTCCCTGACCGAATTCATGCGATCCTCCGCCGAAGTGGCCTTCCGCATGGCGGACAGCGATTTCTCCGCGGCGGTCTTTTCGACCCCGCAGCGCGCCTGTATCCATCGCCGCCGGGGGTAGTCTGCCGCGACGGCCTGGTGCAGCGGTGTCAGTATCCCGGTCGGGTCAGGCCAGAATCTGTGTCGTCGCCAGGTTCGGGCCGGCGCTGGGATCGGCAAGCACGGCTTCGGCATCCTGATGTTCGTCGAGGTTCTTCCAGATGACTTCCAGAATGAGGCCGCGGTAGAAAAACTCTCCTTCATCGTCGGGCGCCCCGTGGGTCAGCACCACGACGACGTCGACGTCACGGTAGAGATAAAACGGCGCATCGGCTGCCATCGCCGTGATCCCGCCCCACAGATAGGCGCCGGCGAAGTCCGGCAGCGCGCTTGCGTGAAGGTCGATCCACTCACGAACAATGGCGATGACGTCGGCAGCGGGCAGGACTGCGCCTCGTGCCGCTGGTGCGGCCTTGGGGTTTTCCTGTGTCGACATGTGCATGACTCCAGCGGTTGGAGGGTTGGGTAGAAGCGTACAGCGTTATCCGGTTGTCAGCAAGCTTGCCAAACCCGTTGCGGCAGGAGCACTTGCGACGAGGCTTCTTCCGGATCGTGAAGATCGAGGAGAATTGGCGAGTTCTAACCCTCAGGGCGGCGTGCTGATGCCAGCCGGGCTCTCGAACCTGCTTCCATGGTAGCGACAAAAACAAGTCCGCAGGCTAAAATTCGGGAAGTTATCTCCTATGACCCAGAGATCCAGCAGAAACCATCACCATGGCATTTGGCAAGCAGCAGCCGATCGCGCGCCTCCTTCTATTCGGTTCGGTACTGCGCGGCAATCAAGACCTGCGCAGTGATATCGACTTCTGGTCGAGTTCGCCGAGACGCGAAAATCGACTGTTCGACATGGTGCGCCTGGAAAACGAACTCTCGGCGATCATCCGCAGGTCGATCTGCGCACGCCGCAGGATCTCAGCGGATGATTTCGCGATTCTGTCGACATCCAAGCTGGTCTATGAACGGGCTAATTGGCGAGTTCTAACCTCGAGGTCTGCTTGCGCGGATAGCCGCGGTCCCCGATCTCGCCTCTATCTACCTCCCCAAACCCCTGACAGCACCGCCTCCAGCACCGGCAGCATGCGCGTCACGCGGCGGGCGCGGATCACCATATCCCACAGCGGCTCGAACTTCTTCCACCCGCCGGCATAGGCGACATGGCGCAGCTTCCCCTTCAGAGACTCCTTTGCGGCCGCCCCTGGAAGATCGATCCCCAGCGGTAGAAGTCGCGGTAAGCACGCCAGTAGCCGCCTCCAGCGCCTCCGGGCTGATCTGCGCCGGCTGGTAGACGACATGCCGCGTGTCGTAGAGATCCCAGTCGGACGTGACCAGCCGGCCCTCGGCCTTCATGCGGTCATAGAGCGCCGTGCCGGGGTACGGCGTCAGGATGTGAAAGGTGGCCGTCTCGATTCCCTGCCGCACCGCCCACTCGACGGTGCGGTCGAAGACGCCCTCGTCGTCCTGATCCATGCCGAAGACGAAGCTGCCGTTGACCATCACGCCCAGGTCGTGCAGGCGGCGGATGGCGGTGCTGTAATCCTGGTTGAGGTTCTGGTACTTGTGGTGCTCGCGCAGGGCGGCGGGGTTGAGCGTCTCGAAGCCGACGAACAGGCTGCGCAGCCCGGCCGCCACGGCTTTTTCCAGCAGGCCGTGGCGCAGGATCGACTGGACCGTCCCCGCCGCCTGCCACAGCCGCCCCATGCCGGCCATGCCGTCGAACAGGGCGGAGGCGAAGCGCGGGTTGCCGAGGAGGTGGTCGTCCAGGAAATACAGATGCCGCCCCGGCAGCCGCTCGATCTCGGCCAGCGCGTCGTCCACCGCCTGGGTGTAGAAGCCCGCGCCCCCCTTGAAGAAGGCGTCCTTGTAGCAGAAGTCGCAGTGATGCGGGCATCCGCGCGAGACGACGATGCTGTTCGGCACCAGGTAGAGGTGGCGCTTGATCAGGTCGCGGCGGATGCGCGGCGCGCCGATCAGCGTGCGCACCTGGGAGGTGTAGACCGGCACGGGATGGCCGGCATGGAAGTCGGCCAGGAACTGCGGGAAGGTGTCTTCGCCGGGGCCGAGGAAGATCGGATCGGCGTGGGGGCGGCCTCGTCGGGCAGGGTGGTGACGTGCAGCCCGCCGAGCGCGACGTAGGCGCCCTTCGCCCGGTAATGGTCGGCGATCTGGTAGGCGCGGTGGCCGACGTGATGTACACCTGAATCACGACCAGATCCGGCTCGTCGGTCAGGTCCAGCGCCTCGACGTGCTCGTCCTGGATCGTGACCTCGTCATCCGGGTCGAGGTAGCCGGCCAGCGTCGCCAGACCGAGCGGCGGAAAGAGCGAGTACTTGATCGGGCGGAAGAACGGGCTTTTCGCTTCGGTCAGCGCCGGCAGGATCATTTTGACGCGCATGGGAATGGCTCCTTGTTGACCTCACCCCCGGCCCCTCTCCAGGCGAGCTTCCTTGTTTGCAGGCGCTCGCCTGGGAGAGGGGAGTCAGGTTGCGAGAGGTGACGGGTTACACGATGTCCTCACAATACGCGGAAGCGGAGTGCCGACTCCACCGCTCAGGTGATCATGCGCGCGCACCCGAGTGCTTGACAGGGGTGGCGGGGCGGGTTAACGTGCGACTCAATACGAGATGGACGCGAATAATCGCGTCCGACGTGTCGGCCGGGGTGAGAGGTTCGTCCCGACGGACGAGGCAGTTCCGGCGGCGGACGGCAAGAATGCCGTCCCTACCCACGGCCTCCGCGACCGATTCCCCCAGGCGAGCTTGCTCGCACACCCGCTTGCGTGGGAGAGGGGGTCAGGGGGTGAGGGGTTCCTGCCAACGGACGAGGCAGTTCCGGCAGCGGACGGCAAGAATGCCGCCCCTACGCCCAGCCTCCGCGATTGATCCCCCTCTCCCGTGACCACGGGAGAAGGGCAGAGAGGTGAGGTCTCTACGCGCACACCACGGAGAACAACATGCTGCGCACACTGATGGTGGAAGACAACACGCGGCTGAGCGAGGCGCTGACGGCGGGCCTGGAGGCCACCGGCGCAGTCAAGGTCATCGGGCAGGTGACCAGCGGCGAGGCGGCCGTCGAGTTCTGCCTGCACGCCGAGGTCGAGGCCATTCTGATGGACGTGGCGCTGGCCGGGGCGATGAACGGCATCGAGGCCGCCGTCGCCATCCGCCGCGACTTTCCGCGCCTGCCGGTGGTGTTCTACTCCATCCAGGATGACGACGCCTACTACCGCGCCTTTCGCCACGCCGGCATCCTCAGCCATTACGCCTACGTGCGCAAGTCGAACTACCTGCTGCCGTCGATGATCGTGCCGCTGCTGCGCGACGCCGTGAGCGGGCGCGGCTTTATCGACCCGGAGATCGAGGCGCGGGTGCAGGAGGTGCGCCGCCGCGACGAGGACGACCCGATGAGCCTGCTGGAGCCGAACGAGCAGGCGGTCGCGCGCATGCTGGCGGCCGGCCTGACCAACGAGCAGATCGCCGCGCGCATGGGCTTCCGCGATAAGCGGACCATCAGCCGGGCCAACGGCGAGATCTACGCCGCCTGGGGGCTGGTCGAGGACGCCACCGACGAGAAGATCGCCCGCACCCGCGCGGCCATCATCGTGCTGACCCGCCGGCTGATCCGCTGGGACACCGACGGCCAGGCCTATCTGCCGGATGGTCGCGGCGGCTGGTCGCCCTTTCAGGCGTTGTTGTGGGAGGCGGGTGAATCGTGAGCACCTCCGTCCTGCTCAACTGGCTGATCCTGGCCGCGTCGCTGTTCAACACCGCCATCATGCTCTGGCTCGGGCTGACGGTGCTGCTCAATGCCGAGCGCTACACCGGCGGCGTGTGGCTGATGGGCGGCGGCATGCTGGCCGGGGCGGCCTTCTTCGTCAGCCACACGGCCATCCTTGGACAGGAACTGACGCTCAACCCCGACGGGCTGAATTTCTGGTGGCGACTGGGCTGGGTGCCGGTGGTGATTATCCCGCTGGCCTGGTACGTGGTCATCCTGTGGTATTCCGGTTTCTGGACACGTCCGCGCCCCCTGTTGTTCTTCCGCCATCGCTGGCCGCTGACCGCCGCGCTGATCCTGACCGGCGGGCTGGCGGCGCTGCTGCTGCTGACCAACCTGCTGCCGGACTACGAGCAGATCGTCACCCTGGACCTGACCGCGCTCTGGCAGATCGGCGGGGTGCCAGCGGCCTTTGTCAGCCTGCCGGTGGTGATGGTCGGCTGCATCGCCCTGTCGATCGACGCTGCGCCACCCCGCGCCGACCGACCGGCTGATGGGCGATCTGGCGCGCGGCCGGTCGCGCCCTGGCTGATGCGGGCGGCCGCCGTGCTGCTGCTGGTCGCCCTGATCGTGACGGGCTTCATCGTCGGCGTGGTCGGGGAGAGTTTGACCCTCACCCCCTCTCCCTCATGGCGCGGGAGAGGGGAGATTGAAACCGGAGCGGTGGGTATCGCCCAGACAGCGCAGGATGAAGCGATGACTCCCACTGCGACGCCTCCCCCTCTCCCGTTGCCACGGGAGAGGGGGCCGGGGGGTGAGGGTCCCGCGGCCCAACCCTTCTTCCTCTCCTTTGAAGGCCTCGCCCTGTTCGATCTGGCGCTGTCGCTGCTCATCGCCGCCGCGACGTTCTGCATCGGCCAGGCGATCGTCGCCTACGAGGTCTTCACCGGCACGACCCTTCCCCGGCGCGGCTTCTTCCGGCAGTGGCGCAACATGCTGATCTTCGCCGCCGTGTACGCCCTCTTCCTGGGCTGGAGCCTGGCGACCGGCTTTCGCGAGGTCTATACGCTGCTGGCGACGACGCTGCTGCTGATCGGCTTCATCGGCGTCTACAACTGGCGGACGTTTGTCGAGCGCGACCGGACCATGCGCCAGCTCCGGCCGTTCGTGGCCAGCCAGCGGCTGCTGACCGGCTTCACCGGCGAGGACGAAGCGGGCGGCTCGGGCGCGGCCGACCTGTTCGTCAGCATTGCCCGCGACCTGCTGCATGCCGAGCGGGCGGTGCTGGTGCCGCTGGGCGATCTGGCGCCGCTGGTGGGCGAGGCACTGCGCTATCCGCCGGGAAGCGCAGCGGCGCCGTTACCGCCTCTGCCCGACCTGACCGATCGGCTCGTCCACCTGGACCCGGCGGCCTACGCCGGCTGTCGCTGGGCGATCCCACTGCGTTCGGAACGCGGGCTGGTCGGCGCGCTGCTGATCGGCGCCAAGGCGGATGGCGGCCTGTACAGCCAGGAGGAGATCGAACTGGCGGCGGCGGGCGGCGAGCGGGCGCTCGATACGCTGGCCGGGGAGCATCTGGCGCGGCGGCTGATGACCCTTCAGCGCGGTCGTCTGGCCGAGACGCGTGTGGTCGATCTGCGCACACGGCGGGCGCTGCACGACGAGGTGCTGCCTGCGCTGCACACGGCCATCCTCAGCCTGAGCACGGCGGCTGATGACCCGGCGGCGCGGGACGACGCGCTGCGGTCGCTGGCCGGCGTGCACAAGCAGATCGCCGGGCTGATCCGCCAGACGGAGAGCGCCCCGGTGCAGGTGGGCGGCGCGGTCGATCTGACGGCGTCGCTGCGGTGCATGGTCGAGGGCGAGTTCGAGGCGGCCTTCAGCGCCGTGGACGGCGATCTGCCGGCCTCGCTGCTGATTCCGCCGCTGGCCGGGGAGGTGGTGCTGGGCGCGGCGCGCGAGGCGGTCCGCAACGCTGCTCTGCACGCGCGCGGCGAGTCGCCCGACCGGTCGCTGCGGCTGACGGTAAGCGCGTCCGAGGGCGGGGAACAGGTGACGGTGACGATTGAGGATGACGGGGTGGGGTTCTACGCGCGCCGTGGGGAATCGCCGGGGACGGGCAACGGCCTGCTGCTGCACTCGACGCTGCTGACGGTGATCGGCGGCTCGCTCCGTGTGGAGGCGCCGGCGGAGGGCGGCACGCGGGTGGTGATTGAGACGCCGGGGCAGAAAGATTCTCTGTCAGTTGGAGCCGAGGTATCGTGACGGACATGCAACAACCAGACATTCTTGTCGTCCCAAGGCGCGCACGTAGGTGCGCCCCTCCCAAGGGGCTGACGGATAGACACTCTATTGCCAATTATGCGGCTATCAAGTATGTTGTCATAGACCAAAGGTTCTTATGCGTCAATTTGAAAGTGGTTTGAGTTTCAGTGGGTGTGGTCAGCAGCGGTTAACGTGGAGGAACGATGGATATTCAAGTTCGCCGGGTCGGGTACCCGGATGTTGAAGCCATGCGGGAACTCTATCGCCAGGAAGCCAATTGTCAGATTGTGCATGACTCGTTCTTCGCACGCGGACTTTCCGACCCCTATTTGATTCTGGTGAATGGTCGGGTAGCCGGGTATGGCGGTATTGGGAACAAATATCCCCCCAGGCGGCTCACTGAATTTTACACGCTGCCACAGATGCGGCCCTTCGCAGGACCGATGTATCGTGAGCTGCTGGCTGTTGGTCAGGCGACGCATGTTGAGGCGCAAACCAATATGCCGTTGATGCTGATGATGTTATACGATTGCGCCATCAACATAACCACTGAGGTCATCCTGTTTGACGATGCAATCACCACCAACCTTGTCTGCCGAGATGGCGTGTTTCGGGAAACCACCCCTGAAGACGTTCCGGCGATTTTTCAGCATACTCGCGAGCCGGTAGGAGAGTGGTTACTTGAAGTGAAGGGTGTTGTCGTAGCGACGGGCGGTTTCTTGTCCCACTATAACCCGCCCTATGCCGATGTGTATATGGAGGTTGCTGAACCCGAACGGCGCAAGGGATTTGGCAGTTATCTGGTGCAAGAGGTGAAGCGGATTTGTTACGAAGCAGGCAAGAAGCCTGCTTCGCGCTGCGATCTTGACAACCGCGCTTCGCGCAACCTGACCAAAGCGGGACTGCTTCCTTGTGGACGTAGGCTGGTGGGCGAAGTCAATCCAGCGCCTTAATGTCTATCCGTAAACCCATTCGTAGGAGAGCGCACGGGCTGCCCCTGACGTTTGGTTCTTTGGGAGGTCAAAGGAGCCTGTCGCCGAGCAGGAGACAGTAAGGCGGAACAAAGTGGCCTCTTAGGCCGGGTGCAGACTGGGGTGAAGCCAGGGAAAGTTAGGATGGGTCGTGAGTTCACGGCGAACAGCATCGAGCGCGGCCGGTGGGGACGCCGCGGCGCGAACGCTGCGGTCGCTGGCCAGCGTGCACAAGCAGATCGCCGGGCTGATCCGCCAGACGGAGAGCGCCCCGGTGCAAGCGGGCGGGCGCGGCCGATCTGGCGGGCGCGCGTCGAGGCCGGGGGACAGGTGACGGTGACGATCGAGGATGACGGGGTGGGGTTCTACGCGCGCCGTGGGAATCGGCGAGGACGAGCAACGGCCTGCTGCTGCATTCCACGCTGCTGACGGTGATCGGCGGCTCGCTCCGTGTGGAGGCGCCGGCCGGGGGCGGGACGCGGGTGGTAATTCAGGTGCCGGGGTAGAATGAATCTATTCCCGTCCCTCAGCTCCCGCCCGTGCTCCGCCCTGCGGCGCAGCTTCTCGAAGACATGTCCGTCAGATACCCGAGACCCACTGCGGGTTCCGTCTCTTTCATCGGACGGCTCTTACCATCAGACCTCAATGCCCGCGGACAATTCGTTGGCGGGGACGTTGAGGTCCGGCGTGATCACCGCAACCGCCGGTGGCTGCTCCGTGCGCCAATCCTCGGTGGCGACGGCAATCCTCAGCACACAGGGAAACTATACAGCCGGTCAGGTAAGTCAGGTCAGCGGTCAATCACCGTACCCAGCGACCCGTGAACCGAGACCAAAATTAGCAGGTTCGCCACGTACCATCGAACAGAGTCTTGCCAATTTCCCAGAGAAGAGCTCGAGCAGCGCTGCTGGGAAGATCGACCGCCATGAAATCTTCCGTCTCGGCACCGGTTGGAACATCAATGAAAAGAAGGATCAGATCGATGGTCGGTGGTATCACGGCCCCCCGATGGCCAGCAAGGTAGGTTGGCCCTGAATAAGCTCTCTTCCCACGGCGCTGAGATCCAGAGAAGCCAATGGAGGCGGTCGTCAAGATCGCAAGCCCGCCGATCATCGATCGCCCCGATCATGATCTGGATCGGGAGTGACCGCCCGTTCTTGTCGCGGAAAATGCGTCCCAGACTTGCCTGCAGGCTTTCGAAATAATCCGGTGGCGCCATAAGCAAGGCTGGATCTAATAAACCCGAATGAGCCGCGCTGGTTGTTAACTTGTTCGATATTCTCGCGGACCAATATTCCAACCAGATCGGGAACGTACTGACTCAACATCTGGTAGACCTGGTTCTGGCCTCGGTTGGCCCAGATGCAATCGTTGCCAAAACGACGCCAAGCATCACCGGGGAAGAGAGCAAGAACATCGACCAGTAGCCGAAAACGACGGCCTCGGTCGTACCCTTAGTCATGAAGTTCCTCATGGCCTGGACCGGGTAGGTAACATAGCCACTCGTCACTCGTTTGGCCCCAGTCCCAAAGCGTATGGCCTGTATGCTGCGCCGCATCGATGTAACGCGTGTAGAGTCGGCGTATAGCGGGCGAGGATAGTTTCGTTTTTCATTCGGGGGACTCAGCGCTTCAGGGGGTTCAGATTTCACAAAGCGATCACGATTGTTCGGCACGGCGCTGAATGAAGAACCCTGTGTCCAGAAGGGATCGCGAGAAACGTACCGAAGTACGCGAGCTTCGAGTCAGGTGGGACTTCAAAGTGCCCGGCGGGAGAAAAGCGGTCGCCATGAGGGGCCGCGCAAGCCGATGACCTACTGCCGTCCATCGGCTTGCCTTTGCTCTGAAGGGGGGTAGGAGGCCGGGAGCTACCTCCAGTCGCTTAGCCGACAGCATCTTCCAGTGTCGCAACGCCATAGAAACGTAGTGTCCTATCCCGTCAACACGGCGATCAGCGTGCCGTCGGGGCTGAAGGCCATGCCCGTGCGGTCTCCAATATTTCGCTGAAGAGCGCATCGCCGGTCACCACGTCAAACAACCTGAGCGTATACGGCATAGGTTCGTCGGTAACAACACGGTTCAGCACGGCCAGTACTGAACCATCCGCGCCTGAAACAAGCGTGCCGGGCAAGTAGTCCGTTTCGTTGGCTTAACCCAGATTCCCTTCATCATCGAACGACTGAATAATGCTGCCGTCCGCATAGGCGAGGGCGGAATGCCGCCGCCGGGTCAGTCGGATCATCAGGAGAGGCTGCCAGGCTAATCCGGTGCGCGTCGGCTCTCCGATTTTGCCCGATGATGACCGGCAAATCGCGCTCGCATTCGATCATGTTGATGGTATCGGTCAGCCATGCCAGGCCGAGACCGCGCCGGGACCAAAGGCCCATCGCCGACCCACGACGTGGTCGGGAAGAATGCCGAGCAGCTGTTGTCGCTGAGGGTGTGGGTGCTCCAGCCATTCACCGGAGTCCGGCCCGCCTAAGGGATTGCCGATGGCAATCGCCAGCATGTTAGCCGGGCTGAAGTCAGATCATTGATGACTGCGCCGTCATCGATTTCAAGCTGCGCTGTCTCATCCGCAGGCGTATCGTAGACACAAAGCTCATTCGAGGTCGGTCGAATAGGCGATGCGCGCTCCCGTCAGGACTGTAATTGACATGGAGCGCCACCATGTCTGCCGGAAGTGTTAGATTGCCAACCGTCAGCTCGTTGAAATCGTAGAAGGCCGCTCCTGATGTACCCTGCGACCAGAAAGCTGCTCCAGACCGCCAAAATCGACCGTGGCGCGCCCCCTCGAAGGGGGTTGCTGACAGGGTGATCAGTTGGAAGCATTGACTGCGGTGATCACTTAGCGCGCGCCGGGCAACACGAGCAGCACACCGACTCGACTGGGTCCAGGTAGTAATCTGACTACGAACTTTCGGCAGTGTAGCCCACAAAATGCCGTCCCGTACCTACCACCAGACAATTTGTGATGTCGCTTCGCATACGGGGCCATCAAGGACTTCGACCGTCGTGCCTGGGGCAATCAAACCCAGTTGTTCGGCATCAAGACTGGGCGCAGATCGAAGATTCGGTTCGGCTGTCCCTCGGCTCCGATACGGGCATAGCCGCCGGCGATCAAACGCGGGAAGGTAGCCGGCAAATCGACCAGGACAGCCCGTCAAACCAATGGTCGCCAATGGGGCGGCGTCGCGACAGGGATAAGCGCATTAGCGCAAGCAGTTGAGGACTGCATGGGATAACCAACGGGCTGTCTGCGAGACTTCAAATTCATATAAGACGGACTGATAGACAAGTTGAACTTTGAAAGGCGCTGATTGGTGGCGAGAGGTGCTCGGCAACCAGAGAGAACATCCCAGCGCTGTCGGTGTAAGTTCCTTGAGTAAATTGATGAGCTGTCCAGTTGATCGGTGGTGATCAGTTGCGTCAGGTATTGGTTGAATGTCGCCAGAGCGAGAGGTGGTAACGGGTGGTGGAATACTATCTGTTTGGGCCGTGGTGACGGTAGCGCTGCACA
>JADJPJ010000041.1 GCA_016713325.1 Candidatus Flexifilum affinis
TCCATCGATCGTGTCCGTCCTTCCAACTTGCGATACGCCGACTCCATCAGCAGGAACATGGCCTGCCGCTCGGTGCCACACCCGGCCGGTCGAACATCGGCGCGCCGCAGACATTGCGCACGAATCCGTACGCATCCACCTGATCGTGCGCCGCCACCCGCATCCAGTCGGCGCGGCGGAGCGGTAGCCTTGGTCCAGCCAGCCCGCGCGGACGCCGAAGGTGTAAATGGTGTAGGCCAGCATCTGCGAGCAGGTTGACCTCGGGGAAGGTCTCCGGCCGGTCGACCGCGTTCTGAAACATGCCGTCGTCGCGCAGGTAGACCAGGCAGCCGTCGATCACCTCACGGCACCCCCGCGATCAGCCGCGCCCGGTCGTCGGGATCGATCCGCCGGCACGACGATCACCCGTGCCATACCCGCCGCCGCCCAGCCATTGCCCACGCCCCTGAAATCGCGCCTTACCGGCGCTTGGCGCCGTCATCCCAGATGCGCAGTCAAAGCTGGCGGTCGGCGTCCCAGAGATACCACCCCCAGCCCATCGATCTGGAAAGACCGCCTCGTCGCAGTAGCCCATGATCGCCAGAAACGGCGGCGCCATGTACATGCTGTCGATCCACAGCTCGGGGCGGGGTGCGTGATACACCACGCCCTCCGAGTGCGGCGCGTCGCGGAGGTGATGGACTGGCCATGCGCTGCGCCGCCTCGGCAAGCGCCAAGTCGCCGGTGATCTCGGCGGCGCGCAGGACGGCTCACCATTGGCTGCCGGTCGGTGACGGCATGGCGCTCGCCAGGTGGCCAGTCGCCCATCGTCGAGCTGAAGGTAAGCGGAGTCCCTGGCCAGCAGGACCATCATGTCGAGGTCGCCAATTCGTAGCGCCCGGGCGGCCACCCCTGCTCCCAGGGCGACGCTGCATGGACAGCATCGCCCATTTGACGCGTTCGACCATTGTGCCCACGATCACGCTGCACCACCTCGCCGGCCGGCCGTGTATGAAACCATGCGCTGCCGCCCGGCCGATTGCGACTAGTGTACCCCGTGCGGGCTGGAAGTGGCATGAAATGCCGCGATCCGCCTGTGTCCGCTCCGCCCACGCCGCCGAGGACTAAAGGACCTCGGCTTTGAAAAGACCAGCCCACCAAGGGGGCTGAACCGCGATCCCCTCGCTGACCACAGGCCGTTTTTTGGTCCCTTCAGGGGACCTGTCCCTTCGCTAGCCGGGCGCTTCAGCGCTCGGCGGCGCTGCCCCACGTCATCGCCCGAATGACCAACGCCGTCAGTAGGGACGACCCATGGGTCGTCCGCCGCTTTCACCCCGGCAGCCCGACCTGCACCGCCGAGGACTAAAGGACCTCGGCTACGAAACCGACTAGCCCACCAAGGGGGCTGAAACACGATCCCCTCGCTGACCACAGGCCGTTTTTTGGTCCCTTCAGGGGACCTGTCCCTTCGCTAGCCGGGCGCTTCAGCGCTCGGCGGCGCTGCCCCACGTCATCGCCCGAATGGCCCAACGTCCTCCGTAGGGACGAGGCCTGCCTTGTCCGGCGCCTCTTTCATCCCGCCGGCCCGACCTGTACCAGCAGCACTCCCGACTCGCCGCCCCGCCCGATCATAATCAGATCGTTCGCGACCCACTGGATCGGCATGCGCTGGCAGCAGGTCGTCCCATAATAGCGCCCTTGCAGGATCATCTTTCCGGGTTTGCCCGGCGCGGCGGTGAGATACAACCCTGACTTTGCTGTCGTCGAGCGATCCCTCACCGCATAGACCAGCCGGACCCGACCGGCGACCCACCCCGCGCCCATGATATAGGGGAGCGTCGATGTCCTCGGTCATCACCGGAAATTGCGGATCGATGTCGATGAGTTCGCCCGTTACCGCTGTCGCGATCCGCACCGTCATCCCGGACTGGCGCGGCTCCATCTCAAACGTCATCAGGTAGCGGCCATCCGCCGAATATTCCAGCCGGATCACGTTTCGACTCGAGGGGATGCTGTTGAGCTGCTCCGCTTCACCCTCTTCGAACGGGATCCGCCCAGAGTCCCTGGTCCGGACCGGCATCGCGCAGATCGACGTTCACGGCGGCACGACCGCGCGGGGTGATCCAGGGCCAGAGCATAGGCTGAGCCGAAGTTGAGGAGGGAATCGCCATCCATTCTTTCGTTTCGCCCTCGAGATTGACCGTGTAGAGGGTGGGCGGAAGGAACCGGTCGCTGGGGCTGGCGTCTGCTGAGGCAGATGGGTCGTGGGCGTAACGAATGAACACCAGCGTATCGTCGTTCAACCAGCGCGCAATGACATCGAGATCTCCGCTTGTCTCATTCAGCAACCCCATCCACGCCATCATCGGTCAGGACGAGGATCTCGCCGGTCTCCATCCAGGACGCGAATGTCGCTGTCTCGAAAGTAGACGAACGCCTCTCTGAAAGTGGACAGGCGCAGAAACCGTCCGTCTGGAGACCAGAGCATTTCCTCCGGCGATCCGATATCGACATCCTCATCAAACTCGAGGCAGTGATCCTCGACCCATTGCCCCCCGTCCTGTGTGTAGAGGCACACCCTGTCATCATCGATATGGGCGAATTGCGTCCCGTCCGGAGCGAGATACGCGGCGGTGTCCCCGGGCGCGGCGTACAGGTCGAGTTCCACGACATCGAGGATTTCATATTGCCGGTAGTCCGGTTGGTCCTGGGCGTTGCCGGGCACGACCGCTGCCGCCATCAGAAGGCAGCAAACCATCACAAGATAGGCTGAACGTCGTTGGATAGACCGTCGTCGGATAAACCGTCTCATGGCTGTAGGGTCTCCTACCTCTCCCAGGATATCCGTCCAGTGTAGCACGGTACGGTTGACCGTGCATATGTCACCGTCGAAGGCGGTGGTCGTAGCAGAGCGGCAATACCTCTCCCCTTAGTGTGCCAGATCATCTCGATCGCAACGCCAGGAATGGCGCTGCTTGAACCTTTATAACCCTGAAAGAACTCGCTATCATTAATGCAAGATATAACTCTCTTTGAAGGAGATCTGCATGTTACTTACGATCTCAACCACTTTCCAGCCAGCCACAGACCTCGGCTACCTGCTGCACAAGAATCCCGCTCGCGTCCAGAACTTCAGCCTGTCGTTTGGAAAGGTTCATGTCTTTTACCCGGAAACAACGACTGAGCGGTGTACAGCAGCCCTTCTTCTTGATGTCAACCCGGTTGGGTTGGTGAGACGAGAGGGCGAAAACAGCTTTGCGCTTGAGCAGTACGTCAATGACCGTCCCTACGCAGCATCCTCTTTCGTGAGCGTGGCTATTGCGCAGGTGTACGGTTCGGCATTGAACGGAAAATGCAAAGAACGTCCCGAGCTCGTAGATGTGCCGATCCCCCTGCAAGCGGTGATCACGGCGCTGCCCTGTCGTGGCGGTGAGGCGCTGCTGAGCCGACTGTTTGATCCTCTCGGCTACGCGGTAACAGCGGAGAACAGCATGCTCGATCCCGAATTCCCCGCATGGGGAGCGAGTGCATATTTCACGGTCACACTGACGCAAACGATTCGCCTGAAAGACCTGCTCTCACATCTTTACGTCCTCATTCCAGTTCTTGATGACAAAAAACATTATTATGTGGACAAAGCCGAGATCGAGAAACTCATGCGACATGGTGAAGGATGGCTCAATCGCCACCCCGAAATCGAACTGATCACGCGCCGTTATCTTCGTCACCAACGCAGCCTCATTCGTGAAGCCCTGGCACGGCTTATAGAGTCTGAATCAGACGATGTTGAAGCTGCACAGGTTCAGCGCGACGCAGAAGAAGCAGTCATCGAGAAAAAGATAAATCTCCACGAACAGCGTCTGGGAACTGTGCTGGCAGTTCTCAAGAACAGCGGGGCTCGTCGCATCCTTGACCTCGGGTGCGGTGAAGGACGCCTGCTGGAGATGCTGCTCAAGGAACCGCAATTCCAGACCATAGTCGGAATGGACGTCGCCTACCGCGCTCTCGACAATGCTGCCGACCGATTGAATCTGGATCGGCTGCCATCGTTGCAGCGACAGCGCATTCAGCTTGTGCATGGATCACTTATGTATCGCGATTCGCGCCTGGTGGTTTTGATGCGGCGGCTATCGTTGAGGTAATCGAGCACCTTGATCCGCCACGCCTGGCCGCATTTGAGCGCGTGCTGTTCGAGTTTTCCCGTCCAGCAGTCATTGCATTGACCACCCCCAACGGAGAGTACAACGTGAAGTGGGAGTCGCTGCCGGCCGGGAAATTCCGCCACAAGGACCACCGATTTGAATGGACTCGCGCCGAGTTTCAGGGTTGGGCGCAGAAAATGGGAGATCGCTTTGGCTACCGTGTGCGTTTCTTGCCCATTGGGGATGAGGACCCGGTCGTTGGCGCGCCCAGTCAAATGGCTGTGTTTGAGGTGGATACGCCATGAATCCGATTACCATTCCTGAGTTCGCGCTTGTTGTTTTGATCGGCGCTTCCGGCAGCGGCAAATCAACGTTTGCACGCAGCCATTTTCTTCCGACCGAGGTTATCTCGTCGGACTTCTGCCGTGGTCTGGTGTCGGACGACGAAAACGAGCAGTCCGCGACCAATGCCGCTTTCGACGTGCTGCATTTCATCGCCGCGAAACGCCTGGAGCGCATGAAACTCACCGTCATCGATGCGACCAACGTCCAGCCTGATGCTCGCAAACCGTTGATCGCCCTGGCACGAGAATATCACGCGCTGCCCGTCGCCATTGTGCTGGATGTGGCGGAGCGTGTGGCCGCTGAGCGTAACAAGGCCCGCCCAGATCGCGACTTTGGTGTACATGTGATTGCGCGGCAGCGGCAGGACTTGAAGCGGTCTTTAGGCAACTTGGAGCGCGAAGGTTTTCGCCGCGTAATTGTGCTGAAATCCGAAGAGGAGATCGCACAAGTCGCCCTCACACGCGAACCGTTGTGGAACAACCGCAGGACGGACCACGGTCCATTTGACATCATTGGCGATGTGCATGGATGCTACGACGAACTGGTGGTGCTGTTGGAGCAGATGGGCTATCAGATCGACGCCGACAGTTTCCGGGTCGTCCCCCCTCCTGGTCGCAAAGCGATCTTTCTGGGCGATTTGGTGGATCGTGGGCCGAAGATCGTGCAGGTGTTGAAACTGGTGATGCAGATGTCGGTGGAAGGCAATGCCATCTGCGTCCCTGGCAATCACGACTCAAAGCTGATGCACAAACTGCTCGGCAAGAGTGTGCAGATCACACACGGACTGGCAGACTCGCTTGTCCAGCTTGAGCATGAAACGCCAGAGTTCCTCAAAACGGTTGTCAATTTCATCGATGCGATGGTCAGTCATTACGTCCTGGATGGTGGCAAGCTGGTGGTGGCGCACGCAGGCATGAAGGAAAAAATGGCCGGACGAGCATCAGGCGCCGTGCGTGCCTTTGCGCTGTATGGCGAAACGACCGGTGAAACCGATACATTTGGCTTGCCCGTTCGCTATAACTGGGCGGCAGACTACCGTGGCGATGCGATGGTGGTCTATGGCCACACACCCGTTCCTGAACCGGAATGGCTGAATCGTACGATCAACATTGATACGGGTTGTGTTTTGGCGCGCTCACTGCATTGCGGTATCCTGAACGGGAGCTCGTCAGCATTCCCGCGATTCAGACTTACGCCGAACCTGTACGCCCCTTTTATACCACCGAAGTCAGGCACCCGCACTCCGCCCCAGCAGCAGCTTGACGATGTGCTCGACATTGGCGATGTGCTGGCGCTGGACCAAGGCATCGGCAAACGGTTGATACAAACCCGGTTGCAGAGCAATATTCAGATACGTGCTGAAAATGCTGCGCAGCCCTCGAAGTGATGAGTCGTTTCGCCGTGAATCCGAAGTGGCTGATTTATCTGCCTCCCACCATGTCACCAGTACAGACAAGCAAGCTGCCGGATCTGCTGGAGCACCCAAGCGAAGCGTTCGCCTACTATCGCAATAAGGGCGTGCCCCAGGTGATCTGCGAAGAAAAGCATATGGGGTCACGGGCAGTGGCCATCGTTTGCCGTGATGAAGGCGCTGCCCGTCAGCGCTTCGGGGTGATCGACGAGGGGATCGGCATCGTCTATACGCGCACGGGCCGGCGTTTCTTCAATGATCCCGCGCTCGAAGCCCAACTCATCTTGTGCCTCCACGAGGCGGTTACTGGGGCAGGACTCTGGCAGACCCTGAACACGGATTGGATTGCCTGGACTGCGAATTGATGCCGTGGTCCGCAAAGGCACAGGAGTTGCTGCAGACGCAGTACGCCGCGGTTGCCAGTGCAGCCGTCAGCGCTTTCAAAACCACCTTATCTGTCCTAAGCGCAGCCGCAGCCCATAACAGCGAGGCGGTGGGGTTGCTTCATCGCTATCAGGCGCGAGCAGGCATGATAGAACAGTATCAGGCAGCCTACCGAGGTTACTGCTGGGAGGTCACCAGCATCAAGGACCTACGACTGGCGCCTTTTCACATCCTTGCAACCGCAGGCCAGGCGCATGTAGATAAGCCGCACACGTGGCATATGGAGATGTCCCTTAAACTGTGCGAAGCCAGCGACTTTCCGCTTTATCCAACGCGCTCTCAAATAGTCGATGTCACGAACGAGGAAAGCATAGCGGCCGGAACTCAATGGTGGGAAGCGCTCACCGGCGGTGGCGGCGAAGGGATGGTGGTCAAGCCGCTTGATTTCATCTCGCGAGGACGCCATGGTATTCTGCAACCTGCCGTCAAGGTACGCGGGCGCGAATACCTTCGCATCATTTATGGTCCGGAATACTCTGCCCCAGACCAAATAGAGCAGTTGCGGTCACGTGGACTAGGCGCCAAGCGGTCTTTGGCACTGCGTGAATTTGCTCTTGGCGTCGAGGCACTGGAGCGCTTCGTGCGCAATGAGCCGCTACGCCGGATCCATGAATGCATTTTCGGCGTGCTGGCGTTGGAAAGTGAACCCATCGATCCAAGGCTGTAGACAGCTTTTCGTACGATCGCCGACAAGGTGGACCAGCAGCGCCAGCCAAAAGCCGCGACGCCCGCCCTGGTATGCTCCCTCTCCCGCCGCTGCGGGAGGGCGTGTGCGAGCAAGCTCGCCTGGGGGTGAGGTCACACCCTACTGCCCGGCTAACCCCGAGTAATTGACCCCTTCCACGAAATGGCGCTGGAAGGCGAAGAAGATGATGGCCATCCGCAGGGTGGTGATCACCGAGCCGGCCAGAAACTCGTTCCAGATCAGCGTCGCCGCTGCTGCCGCTAAGGAAGGACAGGCCAAGCGGCAGCGTCCAGGTTCTGGTTGCCGCCCAGCGCAATCAGCACGTCCAGGAAGTTGTTCCAGATGCCCTGAAAGCTGAAGATGGCCAGCGCCGTCAGTGCCAGGGTGGCCATGGGCAGATGATACGGAAGAACATCACCAGACGGTTGGCGCCATCCACCCGGCCCGCCTCTTCGATCTCGTTGGGATCGATTCGAAGAACTGCTTCATCAGGAAGATGCCGAAGGCGTCGGCCATGAGCGGGATGATAATGCCCTGATAGGCATTGAGCATGCCGAGCTGTTTGAGGATGATGAAGCGCGGGATCAGCAGCACCACGCCGGGATCATCATCGTGCCCAGGATGATGGTGAACATCAGCCGGTTGCCGGGAACTTGATGCGCGCCAGGGCATAGCCCGCCAGCGAGGTCGAAGAGCAGGCGCAGCAGCATGATCGTCAGCGCGATGAAGGCGGTGTTGAACAGCCAGCGCCCCCGGTCGGCGGCGACGACGTTCTCGTAGCCTTCGAGGGCCGGGTTGAAGGTCGCGCCGCTGGTCGTGGCCGTCGCCGACAAGGAGACCCGTCCTCGCCGCGGCACTGCACGAAGAACGGCGGCGCGGGGATGAACACCGCCGGCGCGGCATTGACGGCCGGCAGGCATTTGAACGAGTTGGCGACCGACAGAACGAACGGGACGATCTGCGTGAGCGCGGCGATGATCAGCACCGTGTAGCCGATATAGGGCATGATCCGGCGCAGGAGTCGGGTCGAACCGGGCTGCTCGATGCCGGAACTTCCGGAATTGAGGGAGACAGCGGTCATGGTGGCTCTTCCTCCTGCCTAAGCGGCTTTGTCGCCGCCGGTGATGCGGCGCTGGAACAGGGTGAAGATGAAGATGATCACGAACAGGACGATCGCCGTGGCCGCGGCCAACCCCATGCGCGAGTCGTCGAAGCCGCTGCGATAGACCAGATAGGCGATCGTGAGGGTCGTGTCGGCCGGGCCGCCGGCGGAGATGACGTAGACCTGATCGAACACCTGGAAGGTGCCGATCAACCCCAGGGTGACGACGAAGAAGGTGGTCGGACGCAGCAGCGGGATGGTGATCTTGCGGAAGATCTGCATGGTACTGGCGCCGTCGACGGTGGCGGCTTCGTACACCTGGCCGGGGATGTTTTGCAGCGCGGCCAGGAAAATGACCATCATCGTGCCGATCGTGGTCCTCGTGATGCCGGCGAGCCTCGGTGCGCCCGAACTCGCCCAGGGTGTCGCGCGTGATGCCGAACACCCCCAGGATGGCGTGCAGAAGGCCGGTGGCGTCGTTGAGCCAGGTGATGCCCTGGTAGCTGGGAAAGAGGGCACGTATCCCTGGTTGATGATGCCGTTGCTGGCGAACATCCACATGAAGATCAGCGAGATGACGACTGACGACGAGATCGACGGGAAATAAACGCGGTTCGGAAGAAACCTTTGCCTTTTAGCCAGCGCTGGTTGACGATGACGGCCAGCACCATCGCCAGAAAGGTCTGGGTGGGCACCACGCCGATGACGAAATAGACGGTATTTTCAGGGAGGTGAAGAAGGCGGTCTGGCGCGTGCCGTCGCGCAGCATCAGACGTTCATAATTTTCAAGGCCGGTGACTTCGTAGGCGTCGGAGCGGGTCAGCGGGGTGATGCCGTTCCAGTCGGTCAGGCTGAAGTAGACGGCGGCGATCATCGGAAGGATCAGGAAGACGAACAGGACCAGAAAGGCCGGGCCGACGAAGCCGTAGCCGGCGATGATCTCCTGTATCCGTTTTGAGGCCAGAGTCTGTTGTCGAGCGACCGCCGGAGCACTGACGAGAGGACGCTTCTGCCATATCGTTGCGTCTTTCTTTATCGGAGCGGACAGGGGAGGGCTGCCGATCCGACAGCCCCATGGAGAACGGGATTTTGATCCCCTCAGTGCAACTGTATGCTGAGGGGCGACACTGAACAACTGGGTCTCAGACACGCCATGGCGTGTCCCTACAACGTTCGGCGTAGTGAGGCGCTCGTGCGCGTCCGAGACCGCTGTTCCCCTCACCCCGCCATACGACAGAGGGGTGAGGACAGCTTTTACATATCGTCAATGGCTTCCTGAGCGGCCTCAGCGGCGTTCTCGACCAGCTCTTCGGCGGTCATGTTGCCCTTGACGGCTTCATTCAGGCCGTTGTTGAAGGTGTCGAGGAAGGAGCCAAAGCCAGGGGGGAACGACCAGGGATAGGCGTATTCCGCACCGGCGACGAACGGCTGGAATTCCTCGCCGCGGGTCGTCAGCCAGGTTTCGGCGGCGCTGGTGCGGGTCGGCATGACGCCGAAGCCGCTCTCGGCCACCATCGTCGCGCCTTCTTCGCCGGTCAGGAAGTTGACCAGACGCAGGGAGGCTTCCAGAGCTTCTGGGGTCTGCTTGACGTCGCTCTCGGGGTCCGCCACGCCGTAGCAGACGGTGAAGGCCATCGTGGCCTTACCGACCGGCCCTTCGGGCAGTTCGGCGACGGCCCAGTTGGTGTCCGGGAACTGGTCGATCGGGTACTGGATGATCCAGTTGCCTTCGATGGTCATGGCCGCCTTGCCTGGCCGAAGGCCTCACCGGCCCAGCCAGCGCCCAGATCCGCCGGGCTCTTGGCGACGCCCTCGGTGTACAGGCTGACGAACCTCGTTGACCGCCTGGACCGTCTCGGGGCTGTTCAGGACAACCGAGCCGTCCTCGCCGAGGATGGCGCCGCCCGCCTGGTACAGGAAGGCCAGGAAGCGGGGCAGTTCGATGCCAGTGGTCAGGCCGGCGACTTCGTCGGTCGTCAGTGCTGCAGCCGCGGCGCGCAGTTCTTCCCAGGTGGTGGGGACTTCGACGCCGGCCGCTTCAAAACAGGTCGGTGTTGTACACCAGCGCCAGGGTCGAGAAGTCCTTGGCCGGGCAGTACAACTGATCTTCGTAGGTGAAGACGTTGCGCAGCGATCCGTACAGGCCCTCGGCGTTCTCAAGCTGATCGCCAACCGGGGCAATGACCCCTGGCCGACGCCCAGTCCTGCAGCTTGGAGCTGTCGACATAGAAGACGTTCGAGTAATCGCCGCTGGCGAAACCGGTCTGCATGAAGGTCTCGAATTCCGGCGAGAAGATCACCTCGACGTCGACGTCAGGGTTGGCTTCTTCAAAAGCCGCCACCATCGCTTCCAACGCCGCGTTTTCGGCATCCGACGAGGCCCAGCCCGCCAGTTGAATGACGGTCTGGTCCTGCGCACCGACAGCGCGCTCACGCTCACGACGAGCACGAGGGCCAGCACCATGAAGAGTGTACGGGTGAGACGCATTTTGTGTCCTCCAGATAGGAGACAAACCAATTTATGTGGCGCGCATTTCTCGCCTTGCGGCGACCCCATCACGCCATCGGGGTAAACATCACGCGGAGTGTTCGACCGTCAGGGTGCGCTCTTCTCCGCGATAGTTCACGCTGAAGGTGACTCGCTTCCAGTGTTCCGGCAGGGCCGGCCGCAGCGCCAGCTCGCCACTGGCGTCGATGTGCAGTCCGGCGAAGCCGAAGACCACGGCCTGCCAGACGCCGCCGCAGGCCGCGGCATGGATGCCGTCGCGCACATTGCCCTTGTTGTCATGCAGGTCGATGTGCGCGGCGTGATAGAACTGCTCGTAGGCTACGTCGATCAGTCCCAGGCGGGCAGCGACGCGGGCGTGCGTGGCCGGGCTGAGCGATGACCCGTGGTCGCAGCGCGGGTAGTACGTGTTCCAGTTGTTGATCAGCACGTGGCGCGGGGCGAGCGAGTCGCCGATCAGCGCCATCAGCATGACCACGTCGGCCTGCTTGATGACCTGCGACTGGATGGTGCGCGCGTGCCCCAGAATGGCCTGCACGCTGCTGGTGCGCGGCTGGTAGTTCGGCACGGGGATGTATTCCATGTCGAAGAAGCCGGGGAACTGGACGTGGATCTGCTTTTCCTCGTCGAACGGCATATACATGCGGCCGATGACGTCGCGCCACTTCGTCAGCCGCTCGGGACGGAGATCGAGGGCGGCCACCAGTCGGTCGAAGTCGGCCGGGGCGTAGACGGACAGCCAGTCCAGCGCCCTGAGGGCCGTCTCCAGGTGCCAGACGACCATGCGGTTGGTGAAGACGCTGTTGTCGACATTTTCGTGGTACTCGTCGGGGCCGATCTGCTGCGAGATCTCGTAGCGGTCGTTCTTGTTTTCCACGCGACTGCCCCAGAAGACGGCGGTATCGAGCAGCAGTTCCGCGCCATACTGGCGAAACCAGGTGTCATCGCCGGTCCACTGCCAGAACCGCCAGACGGCGTAGGCGATGTCGGTCGAAATGTGCTGCTCGCTGTCGCCCGTCCAGATGCGGATCAGGCTGCCATCCGGCTGCGGATCAGACCACTTGGGCGTCGTTTCCTCGCCCGTGTCGGTGCTTTCCCAGGGAAACATCGCGCCTTCGAAACCGTTGATCTGGGCATTCGTGCGCGCCCCTGCCAGCCGGTGATAGCGGTACATGAGCAGCTTGCGGGCGATCTGCGGCTGGGTCAGGGTCAGCGGCGGCAGCGCGGAACAGCTCGGTATCCCAGAAGACGTGGCCTTTGTAGCCCATACCGCTCAGCGTCTTGGCGCCGATGCTGACATCGTCGCTGTGGCGCGGCGCGGCGATCAGCATGGTAGGTAGTGAAGCGTAGTGCCAGCTGGCACTCGTCGTCACCTTCAATGGTGATGTCGCTGGCCGCCCAGGTTTTCGCCCATTCGGCTTCGTGGGCGGCGCGCAGGCTGTCAAGCCGGCGGCAGCCGCGCGCTGAACCGCCTCCTCGGCGGCATCGAGGGGCGCGCTGGTGTCGCGGCTGGTGTAGATCGCGGTGAACTTGTCGAACGTGGCCGTCCCCTCGCGCTGGAGCTGGACGGCAGTGGACAGCGCCGGCCGCAAGCCCTCGGCCGAGCGAGAGGCACTCGCGTCGTTGACGGTCGAGGCCAGGGCCACGACGTAGCCGGATTGCGCAGTGGTCCGCTCGACGCCGATCACGCCGTCCGCTGGGAGCCGCGGAACTCCGGCTTCCAGTGCGAGACGCCGTTGTTGGAGGTGTCGGCATCGATGCTGAAGTCGAGTTTGACGGAGGGGGTGCCTTCGACAGCGGTGACGGTCACGCGCTGGGCCATGACGTGCGGGTCGGCCAGGCTGGCGAAACGCTCGAAGGTGATGCGGACGATGCTGCCGGACTGGGCGCGGAACAGGAGGTCGCGCACCAGCACGCCCCGGTCGATCAGCAGCGCGCGCTCATAGCCGAGCAGCGCGCCAAAAGGTGGATTGAGGTTGTCGGTGCGGTCGAAGACGGTGTGGAAAGGGGTGTCGTCGACGGTGAGAGCGATCGGCAGCCAGTTCGGCACGTTGACCAGTTCGGAGACCTGCATCTCCTCGGCGTGGTCGTAAATCCCGTGGATTAGGGTCGAGGGCATCTCGCCGGAGTTGCCTTCTTCAAAGCTGCCACGCGTTCCCAGGTACCCGTTGCCCACGGTGAAGAGGCGTTTCGTAATGAGTCATACGCTCGGGCTGGAAACCGCGCTCAATCAGCGTCCACAGACGTTTGTGCATCGACAAATCTCGCTTGTAAGAAATCCAGTCCAGGAGGTTAATCGATTAACCTGTGACTTTTCACACCATGCATCGTTCAAGCATGGCGGTGGGTGGCAGCAGAGTGAAGTCTAACGACTGCCAACTTAATCGATTAACTCAAACTGAGAATAGATCGCCTCAGGAAGATTGTCAAGAGACCTGGCGCGGGGTTCGTGCAAGGTGCATAAGCGGTCGGCGGATGGCGCGGGGGCGGGCGCATCGGATACACCGTGCGCCCCACCCGGATCATGGCGCGCTCACATGGAAAGGGTCTTGCTCAGCGCGCCGAGGTTGCTGCGGCGCAGACTCCGTAGGCTGAGCAGTACGGCGACGAGGATCACCAGCACGATGCCAGCGATGGCGACGGCGTAAGATTGAGGGCTGATGGCGGGAAGCTGCCCGAAGAATGCCAGATCGTAGTTGGCGAGCAAGCCCTCCAGAGCTGCCCAGCCCAGCGGCAGGCTGATGAGGATGCCGACGACGGTGATGGAGAGCGTCTCCCAGGCGACCGCCGCGCCGATCTCGCGCAGGCTGGCGCCGGTGGTGCGCATGATCATCAGCTCCTCATGGCGTTCGAGCAGGTTGACGGTGATCGTGTTGAAGACGACGACCAGCGTCAGCACGAAGCCGAACAGCACGAAGGTGCGCGAGAAGTCCACATAAAGGCTCATGTAGGTATTCAGGTCGTGTCGGGTGCGCGCCATCGACTCGACCGACTGCACGCCCGGCAGATCGCCCAGCGCGACGCGCACCGCGTCGATCTGCGCCGGGTCGGCGCGCACCAGCGCCGCGTTGACCAGCGGCAGCCCGCCGGGAAGCCACGAGCGCATCAGGTCGCTGGGCAGGTAGACGATGCTGCCGATGCCCTGCTCGACCACGCCGGCGATCCGCGCCTCATGAGTCTGCCCTAGCGCCGTCAGCCGGATCGTGTCGCCTGCGTCGGCGTTCAGCACGCGCGCCAGGTTGTGCCCGATCCATACAGCATCGCCGCTGCTCAGCGCCGGTTCGCCGCTCAACATGGCGAAGGTGAGGAAATCCGTCCCCTGGTCCAGGGTCAGGGCGTAAGTGTCCAGCGTCGCACCGTCGAATGCCGCCGTCACCGGACCGATCAGGACGAGAGCGGCGTCGTTCACGGCGGGGACCGCCTCCAGGGGTGCGCGGCGCATGGGTTCGGCGGATGGCGTGTCCCAGAGGACCTGGAAATCGTAATGGACGCCCTGCTCAAACTGCACCCCGACAACCCGCAGCGTGCTGTCCGCCAGACCGCTCGCCGCCAGGATGAGCGTGCAGCCCAGCACGACGCCGATCAGCGTGTTGACGCTGCGCATGGGCGCGCGCAGGATGTTGCGCAGTGCCTGCTGCGCTGCCAGCGGCAGGCCGGGGACGGTCAGGCGGGCGTGTGCGCCCATGCCGGCGGGGGTAACCGGGCGCAGCGCCAGCCCCGGATCGGTTTGCGCGGCGCGCAGCGCCGGCGACGCCCCGGCGACGAGAGCGAGCAGCAGCATGATGCCGAAGCCGAACAGGATATAGCCCCACTGCGGCGGATTGACAAAAGAGGGCAGCGCCCCGTTGGTGAGCGTCTGAATGAACATCGCGGCGACGCCGAAGGAGCCGAGATAGCCGATAATCGAGCCGACCACCGCGCCAGTCACGCTGATGATCAGCGGGAAGCCGAGATAATGCAGCAGCGTCTCGCGCTGGGTCAGCCCGAGCGCCCGCATCGTGCCGACGCGCCGCCGCTCACCGTCGATCAGGCGCGCCAGCAGCACCGCCATGACCACGGCGCTGATCAGCAGGAACATCGCCGAGAAAAACGCAGCAATCGCCATGTTGCCCTTGCTGTTGGCGTCGATCACGCCGCCGCTGGGGGTCTCGGCGCGACTGGCGATGAATTCCGGCTCGAACGGCTCCAGCGCGGCAGCCAGCGCGGCGCGCACTGCCTCCGGGTCGGCGGCGTCGGTCAGGGTCAGCGCCAGACTGTTGATCTCCGTGAGCGACGTCCGGGCGTCGCCGGAGGCGGCGGCGGTATCTTCACCAATATCCACCAGCGTGGACAGAGTGCTGCGATTCATGTAGCCGACGGTAAACGAGTTCGGCGCCGGAAAGGGCATGTTCCCGTCCTCGCCCGCCACCAGGTATTCCGGCGCCGCCGCCAGCCCCGCCAGTTTCAGATCGTGCCACTTTTCGGCGATGCGAACGCGCACGGTGTCGCCAGGGGCGAGATCATGATAGACGGCAAAGGACTGGAGCAGCAGCAGATCGCCCGCCGCGCCGATGTTCGCGCCGTTCATGACGGCGACCAGGTTGACTGCGGGTTCGGCGACCGTGACCGCTTCCAACGGTGAGGCGGCGGGGAGATCGATCAGGCGCAGCGCGATGACCTGCTCGCCGCTCAGCGCCAGCTCGCCGTCGATGATCAGCCGCCCCTGCGCCGCCGCCACCCCATCGATGGCTTGTGCCGCCGCCAGCAACGTCTCGGCGTCGGCGCGCGCAAAGCGGGCGGTGAAGTCGGCGAAGTGCAGTTGTTCATAGGAGTCCTGAATCGAGGCGATCATGGCGACGCCGGCGGGGTAGGTCGCGCCGTAGAACGCCAGCCCCAGGACCACCGTCAGCCAGACGGCAAAGAAGGCACCGGCGTGCCCGCGCAGGTCGCCGATTAGTTTACGCCGCAGTGTCGTCATGCATCACCACCGGATTTCCTGGGTCGAAAGCGGGTTAGCGTGAGCTTCGATGCCGACCAGATCGCCGCTGCTCATGCGAATCACGGTGTCGGCGGCTTTGCCGATGGCGCTGTTGTGCGTGACGATGAGAAAGGTCTGCCCGCGCTCCTGGTTGATGCGGCGCATCACCCGCAGCACTTCCTGCCCCGTGTCGGTGTCCAGGCTGCCGGTCGGCTCATCCGCCAGCACCAGCGCGGGGTTCTTGACCAGCGCCCGGGCGATGGCGACGCTGCTGCTGCCCGCCGGAAAGCTGCCCCGGGTAGTGGTTCAGGCGCGCGCCCAGCCCCACCAGGTCGAGCATCTCCGCCGGGTCGCCGGCTTGCCTGCCGACCAGTTCCGCCGCGAAGCGCACATTCTCCAGCGCCGTCAGCGAGGGGATAAGGTTGAAGAACTGGAAGACCAACCCGACCTTGAAGCGCCGGTAGCGGGTCAGGGCGCGTTCGTCCAACTGGCTGACATTCTGCTGATCAACGACTACGGCGCCGGCATCGGCTCCCTCCAACCCGCCAATGAGATTGAGGAGGGTGGTCTTGCCAGAACCGCTGGGTCCCTCGATGACGGCGAATTTGCCGCGTTCCACCGCCAGGGTCACGCCTTTCAGCGCGTGAATGGTATCTTCCCCCAGACGATATGATTTCTGTACCCCGTTGAGTTCGATGAGATTCATTGACACATCCTTGAGGCTGCTGCAAAGACAGTTTCTCGACGTGCTGCATCTTCCACTCGAAAGATTATCACGAAGCCTATCCTATGCATCATTAAGCATTGGGATCGCTCCCAGATTCGCGTTGCAATGTCTTGCACGTGGGGCAATCTGCGCTAAACTGATGTCATGGTACGGACATGCAACCGCGCCTTATGGAGAAACGATTTGGAGTTGCGCAATCTGTAGGGACGGTATTCTTGCCGTCCGGACGCGATGAATCGCATCCCTACATCCCGTTAGGTCTAAACCTATTCTCCATTAGTTATCCTTTCTTCACATACAAGAGGATTGACACAACATGCGCAAGTTTTTTCATCCGTTGTTTCTCTCACTCCTCCTCCTCCTGAGCCTTGCGGCCGGGCTGAGCGTTAGCGCTCAGAGAGAGGGCAGCATTGCCGTACTGCTGCCCGACAGCGCATCGTCGGATCGGTGGGGAGAATGACGACCGCCGGTTCGTGGAGGGTGGATTCGAGGCCGCGGGCGTCGAGTACACGAGCGTCAGCGCGGAAGCGGACGCCCAGGCACGGTTCAGCCAGGCGGAACAGGCCATCACCAACGGCGCCAAGGTCATCCTGCTGGTCAATCTGGACAGCGCATCCGGCGCGGCGATCATCGAACTGGCGCGCGCCAACGGCGTGGCGATCATCGACTATGACCGCCTGACGATCGAAGGCCCCGGTGCCGACTTCTATGTCTCGTTCGACAACGAATCGGTCGGCCGCCTGCAGGGCGAAGGGCTGGTCGCGGCGGTCGAGGCGGCAGGTCTGGAAAACCCGAACGTGGCCGTGCTCAACGGCTCGCCGACGGACAACAACGCCACCCTGTTCAAGAACGGCTGATGGCGTCATCAACCCGCTGTTCGAGAGCGGCGCGTGGACCGAAGTCGCCGACCAGAGCGTACCCGGCTGGGACAACCAGCAGGCGCTGGTGATCTTCGAGCAGATGCTGACGGCAGCCGGTGGCGAGATCGACGCGGCCGTGGCGGCCAATGATGGTCTGGCGGGCGCGGTCATCGCGGCGCTGCAGAACCAGGGTCTGCCCTTCATCCCGGTGACGGGTCAGGACGCGACCGTGGGCGGCATCCAGAACATCCTGGCCGGCCGTCAGAGCATGACCGTCTACAAGGCGATCAAGGCTGAGGCCGAGGCCGCTGCCGCGCTGGCGATTGCCCTGCTCAAGGGTGAGGACACCTCCTCGCTCGTGACCGGCGCGGTCAACAACGGCACCAACGACATCCCGTCGGTCCTGCTCGTCCCGGTCTCGGTCACGGCCGACAATATCGAAGAAACCGTCATCGCCGATGGCTTCCGTACGTGGGAAGAAATCTGCGTCGGCGAGTTCGCACAGTACTGCCCGGCCGAGGCCACTGCTGGCGCCGAAGTTTCCGGCAGCATTGCCGTACTGCTGCCCGACAGCGCATCGTCGGATCGGTGGGAGAATGACGACCGCCGGTTCTTCGAGGGTGCGTTCGAGGCCGCGGGCGTCGAGTACACCATCGTCAACGCGGAAGCGGACGCCCAGGCACAGTTCAGCCCAGGCGGAACAGGCCATCACCAACGGCGCCAAGGTCATCCTGCTGGTCAATCTGGACAGCGCATCCGGCGCGGCGATCATCGAACTGGCGCGCGCCAACGGCGTGGCGATCATCGACTATGACCGCCTGACGATCGAAGGCCCCGGCGCCGACTTCTATGTTTCGTTCGACAACGAATCGGTCGGCCGTCTGCAGGGCGAAGGGCTGGTCGCGGCGGTCGAGGCGGCAGGTCTGGAAAACCCGAACGTGGCCGTGCTCAACGGCTCGCCGACGGACAACAACGCCACCCTGTTCAAGAACGGCTATGATGGCGTCATCAACCCGCTGTTCGAGAGCGGCGCGTGGACCGAAGTCGCTGACCAGAGCGTACCGACTGGGACAACCAGCAGGCCCTCGTCATCTTCGAGCAGATGCTGACCGACGCCGGTGGCAACATCGACGCCGCCATCGCCGCCAATGATGGTCTGGCCGGTGCGGTCATCGCCGCCCTCCAGAACCAGGGTCTGCCCTTCATCCCGGTGACGGGTCAGGACGCGACCGTGGGCGGCATCCAGAACATCCTGGCTGGCCGTCAGAGCATGACCGTCTACAAGGCGATCAAGGCTGAAGCCGAGGCCGCTGCTGCGCCTGGCGATTGCCCTGCTCAAGGGTGAAGACACCTCTCGCTGGTGACTGGCGCGGTCAACAATGGCACCAACGACATCCCGTCGGTCCTGCTCGTCCCGGTCTCGGTCACGGCCGACAACATCGAAGAAACCGTCATCGCCGATGGCTTCCGTACCTGGGAAGAAATCTGCGTCGGCGAGTTCGAGCAGTACTGCCCGTAAGGTCGACTCTGTAGGTGACGACCATGGGCGGGTCCACCACGGTGGAACCACAGCAGGATCATCAAGAGGCACACGCAGGATGTCGATCTGGCATCCCCATTGCATATCCAGAACAGGGGTCGCAGCGGTCAACCGCCAGAACGCTCAGGCTGAAAACCAGCCCCGGCTTTGACCCGTGACGAAAGGGGGGTTAGGACATTGTCTGGTATCTACGACGGGAATCCACTGCTCGAAACCAAAGGCGTTTCCAAGCGGTTCCGGGGCGGTGCAGGCGCTGACTACGGTCGATTTCCTGACGTGTATCCGGGCGAAGTGGTGGCGCTGGTCGGCGACAATGGTGCGGGCAAGTCCACGCTCATCAAGGGCATCGCCGGCATCTATGGTTTTGATGAAGGTAAGGTTTTTTCGACGGCAAGAAGTGCACATTCACAGCCCGCGCGAGGCCGCCCGGCTGGGGATTGAAGTGGTGTACCAGGATCTGGCGCTGGCCGACAACCTGGACGTGGTCGCCAACATGTTCCTGGGACGCGAATGGAACCAGGGAATCCCCAATTCCAGCGATGCGGTTGCCGCGCCGTCCTGCGAAGACTGCTGCGCAACTCTGCCGATCACCGAAATCGACATGGAAAAGCGCGCGGTCAACACGCTGAACGAGCTGGCGGTGACGACGCTGCGCTCGGTGCGCCTGCCGGTGGCCTCGCTCTCCGGCGGTCAGCGGCAGTCGGTGGCGATTGCCAAGGCGGTGCTGTGGAACAGCCGGGTAGTCATCCTGGACGAGCCGACGGCGGCGCTGGGCGTGGCGCAGACGCGGCAGGTACTGAATCTGGTGCGCCGGCTGGCCGAAAAGAAACTGGCCGTCGTCGTGATCTCGCACAACCTGCACGACATTTTGAGGTCGCCGATCGCATCACCGTACTGCGCCTGGGTCACAAGGTGCATACCTATAGCGCACCGGAGACCGATCAACAGGAAGTTGTCCACGCCATCACCGCGGGACAGCTCAAGAGCGTTCGGGGATGGCCTTATGAGTACGCAAACAGATCTCACGCAGGAAAGCGGCGCGCCCAGCAGCGCACTTCTGACAGCCAGGAACCCCAGTCGCCTATCGAGTATGTCGGCGCAGCGGTTCGGCGCATCCGCTCCGGCGAGATTGGCGCACTGCCGATCTTCCTCGGTTTGGTCATAACACGGCATTTTTCAGAGCCTAAATGAAAACTTCCTGACCCCTCGCAACCTGGTCAACATTACGATCCAGATGGCGGGGTATGCGACGATCGCCTACGGCATGGTTTTCATCCTGCTGCTCGGCGAAATTGACCTGTCGGCAGGCTTTCGTGAGCGCCGTGGGCGGCGTGACGACGGCTATCCTGCTGCGCGAATCGCTCACCAACCCGGCGCTGAGCTGGATGGACTGGTGGAATGTCATTCCGATGGCTCTGCTGGTCACCACAGCCATCGGCTTTTTGCACGGCTTCCTGATCACCACCTTCCAGCTCCCCTCGTTCATCGTCACGCTGGCCGGGCTGCTGGCCTGGAACGGCGTGGTGCTCATGCTGATGGGTGATGGCGGCGGCACGGTCAACATTCAGAATCCGGTCGTGCGCAACCTGGCCAGCGAGGTTCTGCCGCCGGTCTGGAGTTGGATCGTCATCGCCATCTTCGTCGCCCTGTTGACCCTCGTGGAATTCAGCACCGCCAACGCCCGGCGTAAGGCCGGTCTGCGTCCGAAACCGACCCAGATCATCCTGGCGCAGACGGTGCTCATGGGCATCGTGGGTGCCTTCCTGGCCTACCTGTTCAATATCAACCGGGGACTCAGCGAGACAGCGCCGCCATATCTGGCCGAGCGCACACGCTTCGGGCGCTACGTTTACGCAGTCGGCGGCAACAAAGAGGCCGCACGCCGCGCCGGTATCCGCGTTGAACGCATCCGGATCATCGTCTTCATGATCTCGGGCTTTATGGCGGGCATGGGCGGAATCGTGCTGGCCTCGCGCCTGAAATCCGTCGCTCCAAACGCCGGCAGCGGCAACCTGCTGCTGTACGTGATCGCCGCGGCGGTCATCGGCGGCACGAGCCTGTTCGGCGGGCGCGGCAAGGTGTACAGCGCCATCCTGGGCGCGCTGGTGGTCTCCAGCGTCGAGAACGGCATGGGTCTGCTGAATGTCAGCTCCGGCGTCAAGTTCGTGGTTACGTGGCTGGTGCTCCTGTCCGCCGTGGTCATCGACGCCATCTCGCGGCGGAGTCAGCAGCGGAGCGGGTTGAGATAACGAACGTCACGAGGGATGAGGAATGAGGGAAGGACAGGACTGAGTCCGAAGCCCTCATTCCTTCCCTCATCTCTCGTCAATACACCCATTGACCAGAGTCGGAGCGGGTCGCGCTACGGCATCAGGCTCGCGCCGCTCTGACCGAAGTTCGACGCCAGCAGCGAGAAATCCTGAATGTTGATGAGATTGTCCTCGTGGAAGTCGGCGCGTTCGTCATAGCCCGCCTGTCCGGAGGTCGTGCCAAACGACGCGGCCAGGATCGAGAAGTCCATGATATTCACGACATTGTCGCCGTTGGCGTCACCCTCGCGCAGCAGCCCCATGACGATACTGTTGTCGCCGGCGGCCAGCGCGACGGTCTGCGCCACGGCCAGCGTGTGGTCGGCCTTGACCCACACACGGTAGCTGCCGGGCGTGACCAGATTCACGGTGAACGTCCCGTTCACATCGCTGATCACGGTCCCTTCGAAGACCGGCGCGCCACCACCTACCGGGGTCATGACCACCGACAGCGTCCGAACATACAGCGCGCTCGGCGGAACACCGCGCCCCTGCATGGGCACCGCGCCGCTGAACGTCGCCTTGACCGGCCCGCCCTGCATGACGACATCCATCTGCTCCAGGGTCTGGCCCGGCTCGACGCCGAGAATACCGCGCCTCTTCGATCGTCGCCGCGCCGTCAAGTGCCGGGTCCCGTGCTCGCCGCTCACCACCTCGATGATGTAGTCGCCGGCGGCGACGGCCGGGAAGACGAATTCGCCGTCGGCATCGCTCATGACCTGATAGGCGATTTCTACTGCGTCGGGGTCGATAGCGCCGGAGTTGTTCGGCGCCGGCGGCGTGGTGCTATGGAGCAGACGCACCTCTGCGGCGAGCGGCGACAGGCCGTCCGGATGGTAGATGACTCCGCGGATCACGGCAGTTGGTTCATACTCGTATGCGCCCGCGTCCACGCTGAGACCACGCACGCGTGGATAGTCTGCCCCACGCTGGTCGAACGGGATCGGTTCGGACGTGTTCCCATCGTCGTCCATGTCGGTGGTGTCCGCCGGGAGCAGGGCGTTGTTTCCGCGTCGATGGCCGGGCGAACCCGGCAGCAGGGCGATAGTCTGCGTCGAGCCGCCGTTGTGGCCAGCGGACCAAGGTGTAGTTCGGCGTACTCGGTGACGCCGAGGCAGTTACTGCCAGGGGTGGCGACATTGTTCGTGCCGGTGATGCTGCCGCCGGTCCCGACGCCACAGGTCGTGTTGGCCAGAAGGCTGTTCTCGATGACGATGGCGCTCTCGACAGCATAGAGTCCGCCGCCAGACCCTCCTGGATTGCTGCTGAAGGTGGTGTTGGCGACGCCAACC
>JADJPJ010000042.1 GCA_016713325.1 Candidatus Flexifilum affinis
CGGCGAAGGTCAGGCTCACGCGATTGCTCCTTTGACACTGTGATAATGCGGACGCCCCGTTAGGCGTCTCTACGCCGATGGGTCTTTGTGGGGACGCCCGACTGTGCGTCCGCCGTTATTTCGTTCGAGAACCTTACTATGCGCGCGGCGACTTGCCGGTGAGCTTGGTGAAAATCCGGGGCGCCGGGGAAGGCGGTGGGTTGTTGAACAGATAGGGCGTAGGACTGGTTGCTGCCGACGCCAAAGACGATGTGGCCCTGCGGAGTCAGGCTGGCGTACGAGATGCGGTCGAGGTCGTCGGAGAAGGCGCCATAGCGGTTCCAGCCGAGCGCCTGAAGCTGATCCGTCTTCAGCGGCGCGGTGGCGAAGACGATGCGAGTGCAGCGGGAACAGGGGCATCGCGGAAGTAGCCGAGCTTGCTGGTGTAGCCGTTGGTCGCCAGCAGGATGGCTGGCGCGCACTTCGCCCCTGCGGCGTGCGCAGCGTGATCTGCGATCCTTCCTGAATGCGGATGACCGGGGTGTTTTCAAATCTCCACGCCCTGCTCAAGCAGCACGGGGCGCAGGCGCGAACCAACTGCGCCCCGTTGATCTGGCCGGTGCCGGGTTCGCGCGCTCCGCCCCAGGCCCATTCAGCCGGAGCTGCTCGCTCAGTTCGCTGGCCGGAATGAACATCGTTGGGATGCCGATGGCGTTGTGGGTCTCGACTTCGCGATGGGCGGCTTCGGCGCGTTCGTTCTGGTGCCAGATGGTCAGCGCCCCGTCGAAGCGGGCGTCGACGGCCAGGTTATGGCGGTCAATGATCTCGCGGATGGTGGCGATGCCGGCGTTGGTCGTCTGGTAGATGCGGGCGGTCATCTCCGGGCTGCGATCGGTCACGCCATTGACCCAGTTGAGGATCATGCCGCCGTTGCGGCCGCTGGCGCCGTTTCCCAGAGACTTCGCTTCCAGCAGCACAACTCGCTTTCCGGGAAGCGCCGGCTGAAATGATAGGCGGTCGAGGTGCCGGTGAAGCCGCCGCCGATGATGGCAGATCGGCCTCGACGACGCCCTGAAGGTGCGGAAGCGGCTGGTAATCCAGGCGTGCCCGCCGCCCAGACCGGCGATTTTCGTCGACTTCGAGGTCTCCGGGAAGAGGTTGGGGCGATCTCCCAGGTGTGGGCGGCCAGGCTGGCCAGCACCGTTCATAAATCCATGAGTGGGGTTGTTTGGAGGTCTGCCATTTGAATGGCTCGTTTCAACAGGAAAGCGAGAACGCAGGCCAAGTATACCCGAGGAAAGCGCAGGAGCGGGACAGGTCCACCTTTCACCGTGAGAAGGTTTGCCGAATGCGTAAGACTCAGATAGCGCCGTCGCGCGTATTGGCGGTATGCTGTGCGGGTTGATTCGACACTTGGCGACAGAATTAAGGGGATTACATGAAACTTCGGGATGCCGCCTTACTCTTCGTGTTGGCTGCCATCTGGGGCGCGGCCTTCCTGTTTGTCCGCGTGGCGGTGCCGGTGCTGGGGCCGTTTCCGCTGGTCGCCAGCCGGCTGCTTCTTGGCGGCGCGCTGCTGTTCGTTCATGCCAGCGCCATCAAACAGACCCCGAACTGGCGCGCCCACTGGCGGCGCTACCTGATGATCGGCATCTTCAACAACGCCATTCCCTACGTTCTGATCTCGACCGCGCAGCTCCACCGCGGCGGCGTCGTTCGCCTCCTTCTGAACGCGACGACGCCGCTGTTCCGACGCCGTGATCGCCGCGCTGTGGATTCAGGATCAGCTGACGGTGCTAAGCTGATCGGCCTGGGGCTGGGCATCGTGGGCGTCGGCGTGATCGTTGGCTGGCAGCAGCAGCAGGTCGATACCGTCTGGATCGTCAGCGTTGCTGCTGATGTTTGTCTCGGCCTGCTCGGCATGGGATCGCCGCCGTCTACAGCAAGATCGCCGTCAAGGATCAGCCGGTCTCGACGGCCACCGGGCCAGCTTCTGGTGGCCGGTGGGGTGTCCCTGCCATTTCGCCGTGCTCAACCCGCCGCAGATGGACATGCAGCCCTTGACCATCCTGGCCGTGGACGGCCTGGCGACGCTGTCGACGGCCGTCGCCTTCCAGATCTATTTTCACCTGATCGCGCGCCGCCCCACCAGCGCGGCCGGTGTCACCCTGCTGGTGCCGTTCTTCAGCAGCCTGTGGGCGGCGATTTTCCTGGGCGACAGCTTCACGCCAACGGATCGTTGGCTTCTTCATCATCCTGGTCGGCCTGCTGCTGGTGACTGGCCTGTGGACTCAGATCATCCCAGCACGACTGACCAGAAGCCGATCTCGGCGTCGGGCAGTTCCGTGATAGCGTAGACGGCCTCGTCCGCCGCCAGCACATAGGTGGTATAACTGAGGCGGCCGGCCGGTTGACGCGCGCTGTCGAAACCCTGCTCCGCCGCCGTCGCCCAGCCTAACCCCTCTTCGCCGCCCAGCGCCTCCACACCCGCCGGAATCCGCGCACCGGGGCGATCAGGCCCTCTGGCCCGCTCAGCGGCGACTCGGGCATGCCCTCGACGTAGGTGTCGCCATAGATACGGAACGTGCCGTCGTCAGAGAGGGCGTAGATCTGCGCCGTGTCCGAGAACCACAGCACGATCCGTGTTCGAACGACTGCCAGGCCGCAAAGACCGCGCGCGGAGGCTCTTCCGGGCAGAGCGGGCGGGCGCCGTGTCCGCCGAGCCACGACTGGGCGCAGCGCACGGAGAGGGTGATCGTCTCCATCACCGGTTCGCCGGTTCCGACGATCTCCAGGGCATAGCGATACTCCCGGCGTAGGTGAAACTGTCCACCATGGCGCCGCCTTCGACCGGAAGAGGCTCGGCCGTTGACGCACGTGAGCACCCGGCGTGCTCATCGACGGGGCAGGGAAAAAAATAGGCGGCATCCCCTGTGCCCGACCACGAGAAAGCGGCGCCCTCGGTATTGCGCACGGTTTCGGACTCGGCGGCGAAGGCCACAATCGCTGCATCCCCGCCTGGCTCGACCGCTGCCTCTCTTTCTTCCTGTCTCGCGGGCAGGAAGATGACGGCGCCCACTGGCAGGGGCGTACGGATCATCCAGGCAGTTGAGCGCCGCGACTGGGTGACGGTCAGTGCGGTCGAGCTGTCCAGCAGCATGGGCAGTGTGTCGCCCGGCCGGACGACGTATGGGGCGAAGTTCGGCAGCTGAAAAGCATTGCAAGACGCGGCTCGGGCATCAGCCGGGAGCTGCGTGATGATGGCGGGCGGGGGGGAATCGGCAAACGGAACGGCGGGCGTGGCATCCTGTGCAACCGTGGTGCTGACCTCGATCGCGACCACGCTCACGGCCAGCAAGAGCAGAGTGACGAGGGTCGTCACCCGGGAGATCATCTGGCGGTTCATCATAGGGAGAGCCTCCCTTAATTCAGTGGACAGCAAGACTTTCACGTGTATCACGCTGAATTCATCTTAACGGTGAAGCAGGAATCGGTCTACTGTGCTTTTGGCCACTGTGTAATAATATGACAGCGATGATGCAGAGGGTTGACCCTTTGTGTCTCTATCCTGCACGTCAGGGACAGCCACCTTTTAGAAACCGCCCTTTCCACATAGTCTGTAATCTGCGATCTGAGAACAAGAGGATATGACGAGACGATCATTCACTGACCAGGTCTTCTCAAGACTTCCCCGCACCGACTTTCTCCGCCGCGTTGCCGAAATCTACACGCTGTACTACTACGGCAGCTTCGGTTGGGAGATGGAGGCGAACGGCGAATTGAACTTCATGCGCTACTTCTCCAGCAATGTGGGGGCGGTGGTCTTCGACGTGGGGGCCAATATCGGCAAATGGAGTACTCAGGTTCTGAACATCAACCCCAACCTGCACATTCACGCCTTCGAGCCGACACCAAGAACATTCGTCAAATTGCAGAACAACCTCGTGGGCAAGCCCGTCGCCCTGAACCAGTGTGCTGTGGGAGCGAGACAGGGTGAGGCAACGCTGCATTTAACGGACCATTCCCAGACGAACACCCTGGGGTGGCACGAATCAGGCTGTTGACCCCGGATTGACGGTGCAGGTGAAGGTTGATACGCTTGACGACTATTGCGCGCGAAACGCTGTCGAGTCCATTGATTATCTGAAAATTGACGTCGAAGGGTATGAAATGGAAGTGATGCTCGGCGCCGAATCGCTGCTGAGCAGCGGCCAAATTGGCCTGATCCATTTTGAATATGGCGATCAGTGGATGAATGCGCGGCGCTATCTTGCGCGATATGTTTGATCTATGCCGTAAGCATCGATACCAACTCTACAAGTTCTACCCCAAGCATGCCTGCATGTACCCAAATATGATTCGCACTACGAGACGTTTCGCGTGACGTACTGGTTGGCCGTTTCTCCAACGATGATCGAAGCGGTCGCGCCGTACGCTCGAAAGGGATAACGCAAGTTGATGCGGGTTGCGGTCATCCACGCCTTCTCCATCAAGTCCCACATGATCGCGCATCCCCTACGGGTGTTCAGGCGACACCTGACCGATCACGACCTCGACACGCAGTTCTTTCATCGTGTCGATGATCCCCACATCGCCGACTACGAGGTTGTGCTGATGCTGGAAAGCGACCTTCGCACTTTGCTGCGCCAGGGCAGGCAGAACCGGCAGGGAGAGATCGAACTGGTGGAATCCTACCGCGGCCGGGGGCAGGCAGTGGTCTGGTTCGATGATTCCGACAGCAGCGGCATGATTCGCGACTATTTGCTGCCACACGTCGATCTCTACCTCAAAACGCAGCTTCTGTGCGAGCGATCCTGGTATACGCGCGAAAGCGCGTTCGGCATCATCTTCCGGGATTTCTACCAGGCGCAGTACCAGCTTGAGGATGATCGGAATAAACACACGCAAACCCGTTCCTCCGCAATATCTGGACAAACTCTGGCTGGGCTGGAACATCGGCCTGGCAGATTTGCCGGTCCTGGGGCGTTCACGGCCGGCGACCCAGCTGATGTACCGCATGCCCTGGCACCGGTATTCCAGCAAAGTCGTTCCGCCCAGTCTCCACCAGCGCGGCATCGACGTGCTGTACCGTGTCTCGCGCGCGACCGGCAGCATCGACACTTTCCGCTTCCAGCGCATCGAAATGCGCGAGCAGCTGGAGTTGCTGAGGACGGGGCATCCGACGTACGTTTACCACATGGACGGCAAGGTTCCGAAGAAGATTTACGACCAGGAGATGTCGAAGGCGGTAATCATCCCCTCACCGTTTGGCGATGGCGAAATGTGCTACCGCGACTTCGAGGCCATCCGGGCCGGCGGGGTGATGCTCAAGGCGGATATGGGGCATCTGGACATGCGCCCGAACTTCTATGCGCCCGGCGTTACCTACGTTCCCCATGCCTGGGATTTCAGCGATTTTCCAGAAAAGGTGCTGCACATTCTGGAGCACCGCGCCGACTACGAAGGGTTGGCGCGCTCGGCGCAGGAAACCTACCTCAGGGCGCTTTCTCCCCAGGGTGGCGAAGCTTTCGCCCTGCACGTTCGGGAGATCGCTCAGGAAGCGCTGGCGCGTCGCCAGGTCCACTGAACCACCCTCATTCACCCAAATCACTGTTCGCACGTCACTCGTGCCTGTGCGACTGCCTGCCTTCTGAAGCACACTGCGTGAAAGTAAGTATAATACTCACAATTTTGGGTTCGACACGATAGCGTTTGAGGTCATGCGATGCGCATCGCGATCATCCGCACTTATTCGATTAAATCCCACATGATCAGCCACCCTCTTCGGGTGTTCGGACGCCTGCTGGCCGAACACGATCTGCGTCTGAGTTTCTTCTCTCGCGTCGATGATCCCCGCATTGCCGATCACGACGCCGTCTTGATTCTGGAGAGCGACATTCGTTCGACACTCCCCGAGGGGCGCTGTACGCGCGAAGGGGAAATTGAGCTGGTGACAGGGTATCGTGAACGGGGCCAGGCGGTGGTCTGGTTTGACGAATCCGCCAGCAGCGCGGCATGGTCCGCGACTATCTGCTCCCCTATGTCGATCTATACCTCAAGACTCAGCTCGTGAAGGACCCCTCGTGGTATACCCGCGAGAGTCCCTATGGGATCTACTTTCGGGACTTTTACCATCGCCAGTATGATGTCGAAGATGACAAGACCAACCCGCGCGATCCGGTCAAGCTGGAGCATCTGAACAAGCTGTGGCTGGGGTGGAACATCGGCCTTTCGGATCTGGACATTCTGGGGCGGCCGCGACCCATCACCCATCTGCTGTACCGTCTGCCGCGGGTTCGCTACAAAGGTCAAGGTAGTCCCGCCCAATCTTCAGCGGCGAAGCATCGACGTGCTGTATCGCGCGTCTCACGGGCGACGGGGCAGGTCGACACGTTCCGCTTCCAGCGTGTCGAGATGCGGAAACACCTCGATCGTCTGCGTGAAACTCACCCCATGTTTCGCTATCACATGGATGGCAAGGTGCCGAAGAAGGTCTACGACCGGGAGATGACCGATGCGGTGATCATTCCCTCTCCGTTTGGCGACGGCGCCACCTGCTACCGCGACTTCGAGGCGATTTTGTCGGGCGGCGTGATGCTCAAGGCGGATATGGGACATCTCGACATGCGTCCCAACTTCTACATCCCAGGGGTCACGTATATTCCCCATGACTGGGACTTCAGCGATTTTGCCGGGAAAGTCTTGCACATTCTTGAGCACCGTTCGGAATACGAAGCGATGGCCCGCGCCGCGCAGCAGACTTACCTCAAGGCGCTCTCGCCAGAGGGGGGAGAGGACTTTGCTCTTCAGTTCAAGGAGATTGTCCAGGAAGCGCTGGCTCGTCGATCGGGAAGTCTGCGTTCGGCCTGAATAGACTTTAGCCACCTCGGCGGGCGCGGCGCTCCACCTCGACCACGTCGGGCGCTTCCTGGTCGGCCAGCATCTCGTCGAGGCTGAGGCGGCCCAGTCGACTGTCCTCGACCAGCGTCTTCAGCTCGCGGCTGATCTCACCGTCCGCCTGGATGTGCTGGCGGATCAGGCGGCTGCCCGTTTCTCTCCAGGTAAGGCGGTGCACGGCCATCGGTTGGTCGTTGGCGCTGATGCGCAGTTCCCACGCGCCGTCGAAATCCAGTTGATCGTGGATAGGCAGCCGGGCGGCGGGTGTGACCAGGTTGTCGCCGGGCATCAGGTCGCGCTGCACCTCGTGGACGAAGATGCGTTCTCCCACGGCATCGCGAATCTCGAAGCGGATCTTGCCGTGGGCGCGCACCGGCAGGTGAAGCTGGATGTACGGCTGAAGGTAATCCATGTCCGTCGGAATAGCCGACGTCCGGTAGACGATCGGATCTTCGTCACCGCTGAAGGCCATCAAGCCGAGATCGACCGGATAAACCCGCGCGGAATCGACGTCGATGCCCGCTTCCCGGGCGGCGCTCGCAGCATGTTCGTAAAGGGGTGCGCCGGCCGCGGAGTCAACAGCGCCGCTGTCGGCGATGACGGTCGGGTCCAGTTCTTCGTAGACGGGCGCCGCTTCCCTGCGCCGCGCCCGTCTGCTGCCGCTCATCGTCGATTGGTTGGTGATGCCGAACTGGCGTGCCAGCAGGAAAAAGCCGATCACCGCCAGCAGCAGCAGCACCGGGGTGGCGCCGTCCAGCGCAGCCAGCCCGGTCAACAGCAGGATGAGTCCGAGGAGGATCTCGCCAAAACGTCTGCTCATGACAATTGCCCCGCTCTTCGTTCTTTATGCGGTGTGTGCCATTGAAGTCTTACTTCTGGCCGCTGGACCCGGCGCTGTTTCGCTGGCTGCGCAGCAGGTCTTCCAGGCTGACCGGCAGGCTCTCGTCCTGCGGGGTGCGCAGTCGCTGGCCGGCCTGTGCGGCGGGTTGCGTGGCGGCCTGAGGGGCTTGCGCCTCGCGCTCTTCCAGGTAGGCGAAGCGATCGCGGGTCGACGGGGAGACATTGAAGGCGTGCATCCCGACCAGCGCGCCGTCGACATAGACACGCAGATCCCAGTCCCCGGGATCGACGTCCCCGCTTTGCAGCGGCAGGTGGGTATCCGCCAGGACGCTGTTCTCGCCATCGCGCAGATAGGTGCGCATCTCGTGCACGTAACGGGTCTCGCCGGTATGGTCCATCATCTCGAAACGCACACGCGCCGAGCGATCGGCCTCGGTGGGCTGAACCTGAACGGTGATGAATGGGCGAATGCCGTCGTCATCGCCGCTGGCGGAACGGGTGCGCCGCATGGCAATGCCCTCGCTGCCGGACTGCGTGGCGATCAGGCCGACGTCGGCGAGGGTGATCCCGCCGCTGAACAGGCTGCCGCGCCGTCGCGCCCGGTCCGCGGCTTCGCGGGCGTCGGGCGACATTTTGGAGGCGGCCAGCGAGGCGCGCGATCGATCCAGGAGCTGCGCCGGCTGCACGTCCATGCGCACGCTGGACAGGACGACGGCCGACGCGTAGAGCGCCAGCAGGAGCGCCGCCGCCGGGCCGGTCGCCGCGCCAGAGACGAGCAGGACGGCCATGAGCGCGCCCAATGCGGCCAGCCAGGGGAGATTTCGAGTTTGAAAACGCATAGCAGACCCGTTCCAGTTTGAGCGGTCAACACACTTTCAGTATACGACGGAACTTCGCCTACGGTTGCGGTTGAACGAGGCGTCTCCGGGATCAGCGCAGGGTGACGTAGGCGCGAGCCAGAGCCGCCCACTCTTCGAGCGACAGCGTCTCGGCGCGGCGCTTGGGGTCGATCGCCGCCAGTTCCAGCATGACGGCCGCGTCCGTGTGACGCAGTCCCACGCCCTCGGCGAAGGCGTTCTTCAACTGCTTGCGTTTCTGAGCAAAGCCGGCGCGCACCACCCGGAAGAAGATCTCGGTGCTCGGCACGTCGACCGGCGGGGCGTCGTAGGTGTCGAGGCGCACGACGGCGCTGTCGACATCCGGGCGCGGCCAGAAGACGGTCGGCTTGAGACGTCCGACCAGTTGCGGTCTGGCGTAGAACTGCGCGCTGACGGCCAGCAGACTCATATCGCCCGGCGTCGCGGTCAGCCGCTCGGCGACTTCGAGCTGCACCATCAGCACCAGGCGGCGGGGACGGCGCGGCGCCTCCAGCAGATGCCGCAGGATGGCGCTGGTGATGTAGTAGGGCAGATTGGCGACGACGACGAAGGGCTCGTCACCCATCAGGTTGGGAACGTCGACCTGGAGGATGTCGGCGATAAGGATCTGCACGTTGGTCAGTCGTTCGGCGGCCAGCACCTGCCACAGCACCGGTTCCAGCCGGCTGTCGATCTCGACGGCGATGACGCGCCCCGCCGCTCTGGCCAACCGGGTGGTCATGGCGCCGGTGCCAGGGCCGATTTCCAGTACCGTGTCGCTGGGATGCAGGTCGGCGGCGGCGACAATCTTGTCCAGCGTGTTGGGATCGTGCAGAAAGTTCTGACCCAGGCTCTTCTTCGGAGCGATCCCGTGATCATCGAGTAGCAGTTTCGGATTCATAGGGCGAATTATACCGCGCGACGGCGGGTTCTGATGGCAGATCGTCGGGCAGGCGTAGATTCGGATCTGGGGGCAGCCATTATACCGCGCGGGGACACACTCCCCGCAACGTGCGGTGACACGCAACGGCGTTCCGCGTCTGACGGGAGGCGCGGAGGGCTGGTGGCGAGAGTCCGGTCGCTACGGCTCCATCAGGAAATAGTCGATCACCGGCGGCACCGGCGTCAGAATGTAGACATCCACGTAGCCGGACCAGCTCACCCAATCGGCATCGCTGTAGCCCAGATCGACCCACAGCGGGATCCGCCGCTTCGGTCCGGTGTCGGCGATCTCGCCAATGCCGTAGCGCGGCACGTAGATCTGCGTGCCATAGGGCAGGATGTCGGGGTCGCCGCCGACGATGCCTTTTTGCAGCGTCCTGCCGATCGACGTGGTGCTGTCGCCGCCGAGCGCCGCCGGGTGGTAGCTGGTGGCATACATGCGCAGTACCCGCCAGTACTCGCGCGGCCCCTGATCGGTCTCGACCGTGCGGATGACGACGTTGGTCCCGTAGCGGTTCACATGGTTTGCCGGCTGCTGAATCACGACATCATCCAGCGGCTCGCGCTCGACCGCGGCGCCGTTCTCGTAGCGCACCCGCTCCCGGTGCTGAAGCAGGCCGTTCGCGCCGTTCTGGGCCGTCTGGAAGTTGTCGATCTCCAGGGTCGGGTCGCCCTGGTAAACCGTCTCGTAGGGGATCGGCTCCTCGGTCGACTCGATGGTTTCCTGCACGCGGATGACGCGAATGCTCATGCCGGGGCGGATGGACGTGGATTCGGCGGGCACGGCGTAATCCAGGCCGACGAGCTGAATGTCGGCATCGGAGAGGGCGTCGGCCACCGTCTCGCCCTGCGCGCGCACCCGGCGGCTTTCGCCATCGGCGATGATGGTCACCGGGCGGGCGCGGCTGACGAGCACGTCGGTGTCTTCAGTCAGGGCGGTGTTCAGGGGCGGCGTGACCGTATCCGCGGTGAACAGGGTGATGCCGGCGGCGAACAATGCCTCGCCCACCGTGGCCGCTGTGGTCTGAAGAAGGCGGGTCTCGGCGCCGTCGCGCAGGCGCAGCGCCACCGCATGGCGCACCTCGATGTGGCTGGCCGGCACGGGCCAGCGGACCAGGCCGTCGTGGGTGGTTTCGGTGCCGTCGACCACGACCCGGTCGTTGGCGTCGACCCGGACGCCGGCCTCGGCCAGAATCTCGGCAGGGTTGTTGAGCAGGGTGAGCTGCGGCACGGTCTGGCCGTCAACGGTCAGAAAAATGCTGCGGGCGCGCTCTACCTGGACGATGGTGTTGTTCTGAATGGGGGAGTCGCCGGCGGGCGTCAGGCGGTCGGCCGGCCCGACGACGATGCCGAGCTGGTCGAGCAGGTCGCCGACGGTTTCGGCATGGGTGCGGGTCTGCACGGCGTCGCCATCGACGATGACGGTGACGGTGCGCATATTGGCGAGAAGGAGAAGGGCGGCGATGGCGGTGACCGCCACCGAGGCGGCGACGGCGAGTATGACGATGGTCGCCAGCGGCAGGAGACCGATCTGCGGGCGGGGACGGTGGTGGCGTACCCGGCGCGGTTGGGTGTCCGGCGGAAGGGTCATGGGCGCGTCGTCCAGGAAAAAACATGCGAGCCGGTTGTGAGCACTCTGCTCAAACCGGGAACCCCTGCGGCACCCAGGGTTGTCACCTTAGTGCTGCTACCTCTCGGTCCTGACACGGTTCGGGAGTCCTGCCGCGCAGGACCCGGTCTGAGCAGACTGACCGCAACTCGGCTCGTCATCGTGGGGGCATGTTAGCAAAAAGCGCGCCCTAAGTCAATCCGGGGTGGGGCGCTGACGCGGTTCAACGGAAAGAATGCGCTACAATGAGGAGCGTGAATGGATGGAGTTTTGTCTCTGACCTTGGTCCGCGCGAAACCGGCTGGTTTTTACCGCAGCGGAAGACCCGTGGGAACCTCGCATCTACCGCCGAAAGGTCGGCGAAGCTGGTGCGCGCGCCTGAGTTGGCTTCATTCGTCATGGCGCCGCCCGGCGGGATGCCGGACGGTTCCTACCCCAAGATAGGGTCCGGGGCCGCCAGCTGACCCTGCACGTCCGCGCTCACCGGCTAAGGTTTGCTACCGCAGCAGACGACAGGCTACAAGTGGACCTTCTTTCCGGTGGCCGGGTGTTTTGCCCTGCGGGCGCCTGATGTTGGCTTCAGATGGGTCATCGGGCCAAACTGGCCCGATGGGATGCCGGAGGGATACATCCCTGCCCCGCCAGATCTCGCGGTCGAAGTGGTCTCGCCGAGCGACACGGCTGAGGAAATTCAACGCAAGGTGGGGGAATACCTCACGTTCGGAACCCAGGCGGTCTGGGTGGTTTATCCGACGCTCGGCAAACTGATCGTCTACACGCCGGACTCGACACGGACGCTGACCGCGCGCGACACGCTTGATGGTGGCTCTGCGCTGCCCGGATCTGCGCTGGCGTTGGGTGAGATATTCCCCAGACACGGCAACTCCTGCAATGTAGCGGCTTCGCCCCGATTTCGGTTATACTGCCCGGCAGCGTCGTCCGTACCTTCCGATGTGGAATGCCATGACTCCCAAAATCTTCATCTCCTACCGCCGCGCCGACAGTCAGGATTTCACCGACCGCCTCTTCGAGCACATGGAGAAGCACTTCGGCCCGGAGAACGTCTTCCAGGATGTCGGCGACAGCGGCAAGATCCCGCTCGGCGTGGACTTTGTGGACTACCTTGCCGAGCAGGTGCGCGCCTGCGATGTGGTGCTGGTGGTGATCGGCGAGCAGTGGCTGCGCATCCTGAAAGAACGCCTCGACCGCGACGACGACTTTGTGCGCATCGAGGTGGAGAGCGCTCTGGAGCAGGGCAAGATCATCATCCCGGTGCTCAAGTCGGCTACGCCCATGCCCGCCGGCGCCGATCTGCCGGCCAGCATCAGGAAGGTGGCGCGCATCAATGCCAGCCGAGTGCGCCCCAACCCGGACTTCGCGCGCGACTGCGAAACCCTGGCCGAGGGCGTGCGCAGGGTCTTCGGCATGGTCAATTCCAGGAGCGGGGTCAGTTCCACACAGACACCGCTGGACGCCGCGCTCCAGCGCGCCGAGGGCTTCGGCGGGAAGCGAAACCGCGACTGGCAGCCCTTCGTGACGACTTTCGCCGACCTGCCAATCCCGGATATGCCGTTCTGCCTCGTGCCGGCGGGCAGTTTTCAAATGGGCAGCGACGATGGTATTTCCAACGAACAGCCGGTTCACGAGCAGCGCATCGCGCAACCCTACTGGATCGCCCAGTATCCGGTGACCAACGCCCAGTGGCTTCAGGCGGTGCGGGCCGGCGCAGTCAAAGAGCCGAAGGATAAGTCCGCCCTGAAATGGTACAAGGATGCGGCGCTGGCCGACGCGCCGCTGGTTGGCGTGGACTGGTTCATGGCCCGGGATTTCGCCGCCTGGATGGGCTGCCGCCTGCCGACCGAAGCGGAGTGGGAATATGCCGCGCGCGGCGTGGAAAGCTGGCGCTATCCCTGGGGCAGCAACTGGGAAGACGGGGAGCGCGTCATCTGGGATAAGACCAGCGGCGGCAGGCCGAACCTGGGGACGAGTAAACCCGAGGGGGCGAGCTGGGTGGATGCGCGGCATCTGATCGGCAATGTCTGGGAATGGACGGGTTCACGCTACCAGCCCTATCCGTATACGGAGGACGATGGCCGGAGGGGAAGCGGGGGACGCGTGCGCGGGCGGCTCGTGGCACGGATGCGCGTGTGCTGCTTCGCGGCGGCTCGAATAACTGGGGATTTCGTCTCGCCCGCTGCGTTGACCAGGTACATAGCTCTGATTCTGCCTGCCGCTTTGACTTTCTGGGGTGGGACTTTCAGGGGAGCGTCGTTGGCCTCCGTTACGTCCGGAGAATAGAATTCCTGGGCGCGAGAAACCGACGCGGGAGCGGCGAGAGCCAATGCCCGGCCGACCTCTCCAGAGGGTTTTCGAGGTTCAGGGGTAGCCGGACATTTTTAATGTCCGGCGAAACCGGACGGGGTGATGGTGCGCGATTTTTCGCGCCCGCCCGCCTTTCGCCTCCGTGATACAATGCCGGCATGACTTCCGCACGTCCTGGCGAAATCATGTCCGCTCGCAAACCCGACATTCTGTTCATTGTCCTGGATACGCTGCGCCGCGATCGCCTGTCCATCTACGGACACCGGCAGGAGACGTCCCCGTCGTTCGACGCCTTCGCCGACCGCGCCGCGCTGTTCGAGCGGGCGGTGGCTCCGGCACAGTGGACGATCCCAGCGCATGGCTCGCTGTTCACCGGGCTGTATCCCGGCGCGCACGGGCTGATCCAGGCCAACAGCGTGCTCAGCGAGATGCACCTGACGCTGGCGGAGATTCTGCGTTCGGGCGGCTACCACACCGCCGCCTTCTGCAACAACCCGCTGGTCGGCGTGCTGAACAACGGCCTCCAGCGCGGGTTTGACGACTTCTACAACTACGCCACGGCCATCCCCTACCGGCCCTACGATCATCACAAGAGCGCCCTGCGCCGCCGCTTCACGCGGTGGTTCCGGCCCTATGCCCGCCGCATGGGCAACGCCTTCGCTCAATCGGATACGCTGTTTCGGGTGGCGCTGAATCCACTGCTCACGCCGATCTGGTCCAAGTACATCAACTTCAAGGGCAGCTCCGGCGTCTCGCTGGGCGATCTGAACGACTACTGGACTGACAAGCACCGGGGTGGGGCGGAAAAACCGCTGTTCGCCTTCGTCAACCTGATGGGCGCGCACCTGCCCTACCACCCGCCGCGCGATCTGGTGGAGCGCTTCGCGCCGGAGCTGAAGGGTGACCGAGAGGCCTTCGCGTTCATGCGCCACTTCAACGCCGATGGCGCGGCCTGGGCGGCCCCGCCCGACGAGCCTTACAGCGAGCTCCAGACGCGGACGCTCAACGCCTTCTACAACGCCGAGGTGGCTTACCAGGATATGCTGCTCGGCCGGTTGCTCGACACACTGCGGTCGAGCGGCGCGCTGGACCATACCGTCGTGATCCTGCTGGCCGACCACGGCGAGTCGCACGGCGAACATGCCATCATGGGCCACGGCTTCAATGTCTACCAGGAACTGGTGCACGTGCCGCTGGCCATGCACGTGCCGGACATGCCGGAAGGGCAGCGGATCGGCGCGAACATCTCGACCCGCCGCCTGTTCCACACCGTGCTCGATCTGGCGGGCGTGCCCAACCTGCTCGACAGCCGCGACCCCAACGCCGACGTTCGCGGCCTGTCGCTGATCAATCTGCTGGCGGAAGGCGAGGCGGTTGACGTCGAAAACAGCACCGCCTTCAGCGAGGCCCATCCGCCCAGTACGTTTCTCAACGTCATGGAGCATCGCAGCCCGGCAGTCATCGAACGGCTGCGCCTGCGCTTCGCCCGGCGGGCGGTCTACAGCGGCGATTACAAGCTGGTGGCCGAAGGTGACCGGGTCGAGGGGCTGTTCAACGTGGCGCAGGACCCGGCCGAGCGCGCGGATCTGCAAGCAGTGAAGACGGCCGAAGTCTCCGCGCTGCTGCGCCAGGTCGAGGCCTTCACGGGCGGGCATGCCAGGGCCTTCCATCCCGAGCCGGGCGAAGTCAGCGAGGAAGTGGAAGAGCATCTGCGCGCGCTGGGATACATCGAATGAAGCTGCTCTTTGTCGTCTCGTCGCTGGATCTGACTCAGCCGTTCAGCGCCACCCCGGCCTGGTGGCAGCTTCTCAAAGGTTTGTACGAGGTCGGCGTCGATGTGATTGCCGCACCCTACCAGGGGCCGCCGATCGAATCGCTGTGGTGGCGGGCGGCGGATAACCCGGCCCGGCGCCACGGCGATTTGTTCAAGACGGCCCGCGACCTGATGCGCCGCGTGGCCGGCGACCGTCGGCTGGCGGAGCGGCAGGGGGACGAGGAGTCGGCCTCCGACCGGCTGGTGCGGGCGGCGGCGCAGCGCATCGTCGCCCCACTGTGGCACGAGCATCTGGACCGCCTGCTGACCAAAGAGCCCGACATCGACGCGGTGATCATCCTGACCGCGCCGCTCAACCATCTGGTGGGCGTGCCCGGCGATCTGATTCGCAAGCACAACAAGCCGATTTTCTACTACGACGGCGATGTCCCGGCCAGCCTGCCCTCGATGGGCGGGTTCGCCACCGGCTTCCGCATCTACCAGGGCGCGGATGTGAGCGAGTACACCGCCTTCATCAGCAACAGCCTGGGCGGGGCGGACGAACTCCGGCGCATGGGCGCGAAGGCCGTGCACGTGCTGTACTACGGGGTCGATACGGACGTGTTCAGCCCGGTCGACGTGCCGGCGCAGGACTTGGACGTGCTGTTTTACGGCCACGGGCGCGAGTATCGCGGCGAATGGGTCGATGCCATGATCCGCGACGCCTCGAATGCGATGCCAGAGGCGCGCTTCGCCGTGCGCGGCACGCGGCTGGGCGATCTGGGTCGGGCGGAACTGCTGCCGTATCTCAGCTTCAGCAAGCTGCGCGAGTATTCCTGCCGCAGCAAGGTCAATCTGTGCATCACCCGGCAGGCGCATGCCAGCGTCTTCGCTTCGTCGTCCTCGCGTCCCTTCGAGCTGGCCAGCATGAACTGCTGCATCCTGGCCAACCCGTATATGGGGATCGAGACCTGGTTCGAGCCGGGCAAGGAACTGCTCGTCGTGGAGTCGGGCGAGGAAGCGCTCGACCGGCTGCGCTTTCTGCTGACGCACGACGGGGAGCGGCAGGCCATGGGACGGGCAGCGCGCGAGCGGGTGCTCAAGGAGCACACCTTTCGCCACCGCGCCGCGCAGCTCGTCGAGATTGTGCGCAAAACGACCGTATAATGGTGATCGATGGTCAGAATGTGTGAGGGATTCCGATGGTCGTCGGCGAAAAGCTGATCACGGCGGAAGAGTTTTTCGAGATCGTCCAGCGCCCGGAAAACGAAGGGCGGCGGCTGGAGCTGGTCGATGGAGTGATCGTCGAAGACATGGCAGGCGGCGCGAGCGGTGAACACGGTGAAACAGTCGGTAATTTTCACGGATACATCTGGAACTTCGTGCGCGAGCATCGCCTGGGCCGCGTGACAGCGGCGGAGACCTGCTTTCGGCTGGCGGAAGACGAGAGCGGCAGGCCGATCGTGCGCTGCCCGGATGTTGGCTTCATCACCTTCGAAAAAGCACCGGAGCCGCTCAAGAGCGGGCTGGTGCCCTTTGCTCCCGATCTGGCCGTCGAAGTGATCTCGCCCGGCAACACGGCCGACGAGATGCACATGCGCGTGCTCGATCTCCTGCGCTACGGCACGCGCATGATCTGGATCGCCTATCCCACCACGCGGACGGTCGTCGTGCACACCTCCGCAGGCGCCCACACCCTGGAGGCCGACGCCCTGCTCGACGGCGGTGACGTGCTGCCGGGATTCAGCATGCCGGTCAGCGCGTTCTTTCCCCCAGCAGCGCCGCCGAAGGCAACGGCCTGAACCCAGGCGGCTGTAGGTCGAAAGAAGTAGCGAAGGGGGTCGGGGGAGGGGAGACCGTCTGGTTCCCCCCGGGGGGGGGGGGGGGCCCCTCTGGGGTCCTGGGGGGGGGGGGGGGGGGGGGGGGGGGGGGGGGGGGGGGGCCCCCCCGCGGTCCGCCCGCGTTTTGCGCCCGGGGCGCCCCCCGGGGGGGGGGGGGGGGGCGCCCCCCGCCCCGGGGCTGGGGGCCGGGGGGGGGGGTGGGGGGGGGGGGAGGAAGGGGGGGGGGGGGGGGGGGGTTGGGGGGGCGGGGGGGGGGGGGGTGGCCGGGGGGGGGGGGGGGGGGGGGGGGGGGGGGGGGGGCCGCGCCGGGGGGGGGGGGTCCCGCCGGGGGGGGGGGCCCCCCGCCGCGGGGGGGGGCGGGCGGGGTTTGGGGCTGCCCGCCCCCCCGCCCGCCTGGGGGGGGGGGCGGGGCGCCGCCGTGCTGGGCGGGGGGGGGGGGGTGGGCGTGCGGCGGGGGGGGGGCGGCCGGCGGCCGCCCGCCCGGCTGTTCGGGGGTTGGGGGGGGGGGGGGGGGGGGGGGGGGGGCCGGGGGCCGGGGCCCGGGCCCCCGGGGGGGCGGGGGTTCCCCCCCCCCCCCCCCGGTGGGGGGGGGTGTTGTGGGCCCCGGTCCCTTGGGTGGGTTTGGGGGGTGGGGGGGGGGCGTTGGGGGGGCTGTTTGGGCCCCGTGCGGGGGGGGGAGGGGGGGGCGGGGGGGCCGCTTCTAACACTCTGACGCCTTAATCTTCGGCGAGAAGTTCGAAGCCGGTCGCCTCCATCAGATAGCGGTAGGTCTGCCAGCGCTTCTTTCCCAGGGGCTTTTCGCGCATGAATGCCAGCAGAATCTCCTTGCCGTCGGTGCGCAGGGTGATGGCGCCGTAGACGCCTACGTTGCGCTTGAACAGCTCGTAAGTGATTTTGTCGCGTTCCTTTCGCTTCGATGCGATCTCGGCCTTGAGCGCCTTTCTCTCGTCTGGCGGGAGTTCCGTGCTGACTCGATCGAGCGCCTCGTCAAGGTAGTCGTTGATGGCCGTCAGCCGGCGCCGGAGCGCGGGCGGCTCGAATTCGCGGGTCGATCGCAGCAGTTCCGTGCACAGCAGCAAGGGTGCGTCGCTGCGTCCCTTTTTACCCAGCCGGCCGAGCAGATCCGGCCGGGGGTGGACATGACTCTCTTCATCCCCCGACGAGATGATGAAGGCGAAGGGAAAGACAGCCTCCAGGAACTCGTCGGTCACGTCAGAAGAGCCATGGTGGCAGGATTTCATCACGTCGGAACTGAACCGCTTGCGCGCTTCGCGGACCATCTGCGTCACCTCCGCTTCATTCTTCGGTTTTGCCCCCTGATTGCCATAGTGGCGGAGCAGGAAGGTCTCGGCCGAACGGTTGAGATCGCCGCCGAAGAGCAGCGTGAAATCGCGATAGCGGAGCCGCAGCAGGATTGAATGACCATTTTTGGTCTTGCCGATATCCTTCGTTTTCGAGTCCGGCGTGGGACCGAACCAGCGCAGGCGCGGCGCAGACGCATGGTCAGGGTCCGGTTCGACCACGGGGCCGAGGATCTCGATAGTGAACTCCGGATCGTCGTCCGGGCTGAACCCCTGGAGCCATGCCCGGCCGTCGCTTCGCGTGATGTCGCCGTGGGTGGTGGAGAGCATCTCAATCGATCCGACGCGGCCGCTGCTCAAAGCAGTGTGCATCAGCTTGGGAAAGGACATGCGCCCTCGCTGTTCCTCGGTGCGATAGAGATTGGCCATCTGGTCGTGCGTGACGATGATGTCGGATAAGTAGCGGCCGGAGGCGTCGCTGGGACCCAGTCGCTCTTCGCCGGGCCGCTCGGCGATCCCATTATGGTAGACCTTGTCGAAAGTGATTTTCGGAGAATCGAAGATTCTCTGGAAACCGCCGTAATGGTCCTCATCCGGGTGGGTGATCACGGCGGCGTGGAACTTGAAGGGGTCGGCGATTTTCTGAAAACGGTATTTTACGTAGCCGTTGGTATTACTGTTGGCCCCAGCATCGATGATGAGGACTCGTTCGTCGGCGCCACCTCTGGCGGTGGTCAGAATGCAGCTATCCCCCTGACCGACATCGAGAAAGATGACCTCCATGGGGCGTTCGTCGCGCACATCCGCCTTCGGAATGGCAAAGTGCTCGTTTCCCCATTTGACTTTGTACCACTCGGCGTCGACTTCTCCGACGATGTTGAGATAGTCGCCCCATAGAATCTGCTTTTCCTTGACCTTGCGTTCACCGGGGTTGAACATCCGGTACAGATAGACGTCCCCTGATGCTGCGTACTTGATCAATGCCTCTTCTCCTTGCAGGACGGTGTGTCGTCCAGGGATGAGAGAAACAGCGGCAATGAAGGAGGATCTTTCATGCCGACTCACTTTCTATATTATGCCCGGATGTCGCAGAGCCAGGCATTTCCCCTGTAAGCTGGGGGCTATCCGGCCGGTTGGCGCTGTGCCGTCGTTCGTCGCAGGGGCAGCGCTTCCGCGAGAGCGTGAAGCGCGGTACAGCTCGCCGTCAGAAGAATGAAGAACATGATCGGCTCGACGAACAGGCGCATACGCTGAAAATGCGAATCCTGGTAGGTGAGCATGAGCAGGACCAGCCCACTGTACAGCACGAACAGGAAGGCATGGAGCAGGGGCCGGCGCGCGGATTTCACAGTCAGCGCGATCGACCAGAGAAAACACCATCAGCGGCAGCATCAGGGGCCGCCACAGCACGGCGTAGATCAGCGTGTGGGCGTTTTGCAGGAAGGCCGGAATCGGCGAATCGGGCGCAAACGGAGTCGGCGGCCGCGTGCTGAAGAAGGCGCCGAAGCGCGAGAGCTGATGCAGGACGAACTCCGGCAGCGCATGGGCGATGATGGCGTTGCGAAACTCCGGATCGGAGCGGTACTCCCAGGGCGTTCTGTCCTTGAGCGCGGTGAACGGACGGTAGAGATCGTCGTTCCAGCGCAGGGCCAATGCGGCATTGAGCAGCGCCTCGTCCTCGTAAAAATCGTAGAGGCGGGTACCGGCGGCGCGGTCGGTCAGACCCCAGCGGATCGCCGCGAGGTTGAAGTTGACGGTGCCTGTCGAGCTGAATGCAAACTGCCCGGCACTCAGGACCATCACGCCCTGCCAGACCGCGAACGTCGCAAAGAAAGCCGCGCCGCTGACCGCGGCCAGCAGCACGCGCCGTCGAATCGAGACCTGGGCGAGCATCAGGATCGCGCCGGCAACCGCGATGATTCCGAACAACCAGATCGGCTTGGTGAGCGCGGCTGCGGCCGCTGCGGCGCCGGCCAGCAGCGCGAATAACGCTCCCCGGCGTAGAGGGCTTGAGGAGGTGACGATCGACGCACTGACCGCCCAGGCCGTCACCGCGAAATAGCCGAGCATCAGTTCCGGCAGCAGCGTATTCACGCCCAGCGTCACCCCAGGCGCCATCATCGTGAAGACGACGCCGGCTGACGCGATCGGCGCGGGAATCAGCACGGCGCGCAGCGCCCCGAAGAGAGCGCCGGCCATGAGCAGCGCCAGTCCAATCTGAATGGCGATCACGACGCGATCCCAGTGCTCGCCGGCGATCAGGATGGCCAACCGGAACAGCGCCGGGTAGACGATGGAGCGGCGCGCCAGCAGTTCGAACTCGCCACCCGGATCGGCTGCGACCTGAAGATAGTCGATCGTGTCAGGTTCGCGAATTCCGGACAGGGAGGGATTGGAGAGGACATAGAAAGTTGTCAGGACCAGGAGGCTCAAGATCAGCCATACGTGCGGACGGACGCGCTCTAACCAGTGCTTGGAGCGGCTCACGGCGATACCCCCTATGCGTTCTATGTCGTTGAGTAATGAGTGGGTAATGGTGTTGATTCGCAGTGAGCGACTATAACGGTTCCTGATTCGAGATGCAAATAGCGCGCCTCGAATCAGGCGTCCGGAAATGACCGTGGGCCAGCCTCAACGCGCGAAAGCGGCGAAGGGATTGGTGTGTGTCATCTGCCGGATGATGGCCTCGTCGAAGCCGGCGGCACGCATCTTCGGCAGGAAGATTTCGCTGACGTAGGTGAAGGGCTTCGGGATGAAGTCCGGTGTGCCGGGATCGAACCAACCCCGGTCGTGGCTGAGCAGGATCTTCGTGTGGCCGGCATCCATAAGCCGCCGGACGTGGTCGAGATACACTTCGTCGGCGACTGCGTCGACATTGCCGATCCAGTCGTACTCGATCCAGACGCCGCGCGCCGCCGTCTCCAGGTGCAAGTCGAAATTCGGCTCGGCCTGGGTGTGAATCCAGATGAATCGCTCCGGGGTGTAGCCAACGCTCTCGATGACGGCCAGCTGGTCTTTCACCACTCGCCCGCGAATGGTGTGACTGCCGATGACCGCGCCGGTGGCCTTGGCGGCCCGCGCTGCCGCCCGCAGGATCTTCGTCTCCACGGCCGTCAGGCCTTCGTCGCCGGCGCTCAGCTTGATCCAGGCGGCGCGCACCCCGGTCGCCTCGATCTCGCCAGTCAGTTCGCCCAGCATCCAATCGTAGAGGGCATCCTCGCTGGCCTCGCGCGCCCAGATCGGCACCCAGGGTTCGCGGTAGATGCCGGTGGCCATGACGACGGGGAAGCCTGTCGCTTCCGAAACGGCTTTGTCCAGGTCCGCGCGCCGACCAACGCCCACCGGCGTGCATTCGACCAGCGCTGTGACGCCGGCGGCCCGCGCCTTCTCGACCTCCGGGGCCATCAGCGCCACCACGTCGGCTGCCTCCGCCTGCGCAAAGCCGGGAGTCTCCGGCGTGCGCAGATCCACGAAGAGGTGCTCGTGCGGCAGGATCATGCCGAGCTGGTCGGCTGAACGCGGTCCGAGAGTGGTGAACAACTGGGTCATACATCTTCCTCCGAGGGCGAGCTTGTTCTCATTTCACGTCACTCATCTCTCATGTCTTCTTTTTCAGAACGCGCCCGCCACGCTTCTCCAGGAGCCGGTCAGGCCGCCCGGATCTTCCGCCAGCAGGATGAACTCTCCCCGCAGCGGCACGTTGATCGCCCGGCCGCGCTCGAAGGGCAGCGTCGAACTCGTCGCACCGGCTTCCTCATTGATCGCCCAGCCCAGCAGTGACCGGACATCCGGGAACGTGCGCCAGATCTTGCCGAAGCCGCGCTTGGGCTCGATCAGGCCGAGAGGCGGGACCTCGCCGCCGCTCTCCGGGTCGATGTCGGCGGTCCAGGTGTCGTCATAGCGGCGGAAGCGGCCATCCAGCGTCAATACGTAAATTACGTTCGGCGGTCCTTGCACGTAGATCATCGAGCCGCGTTCGAAGGCCTGCGCCGCGACCACGCCGGGGAAGGCCGCGCCGACCATCGGGCAGCCCATCAGCGCCGCGAAGCCCGGATCGGCGGCCAGCGCGTTGGCGACGGCGGCCGGCGGCGGCAGCGGGCAGACCGGCGCGACGCCCTGCGTTGGCAGCAGGGCCGCAGAAGTGGCCGCGCCCAGGGTGGCGGGCAGCGCCTGGCCGGCCAGATACAGCGCGGTCAGCGTCGGCGGGTTGTACAACTGCTCCGGCGGCAGAATGGTCGCGCGCCGGCTGAGCGCCACCAGCTCGCCAAGCAGCCCCAGCTCCGGCGAGGGCGTGAAGCTCGGCGACGGGGTCGGTGTGATGGTGTTGGTGATCGTCAGGCTGGGCGTGAAGGTTGGGACCAGGGAGCCGGTGGGCGTGGCTGTGCGCGTCGGCGTGGCGCTGTGGGTCGGCGAAGACGTCGGCGATGGCGCTGACGTATCTGTCGGAGGAATGGTCGCCGTCGGTGGTTCGGTGGCGGGTACGCTCGGCTCGTCGGTCGGCCTCTCCGTCGGTGGCTGCGTGGGCGGCTCGGTGGGCGGAATGGTTGGCACGACGGCGGCGGAGGTGGCCACTGCGGTCGGTGCAACGGTCGCCGGCGCCAGCGTCTCCGAAGGCAGCACGGCGACGGTAGGCAGCGGCTGCGGTGTGCCGTCCGTGCAGGCGGCCCCTGCGCTGGCCGCTAACAGGAGCAGGAGGGGGAGGATCAGGCGAATCGTCTTCATGCCCGCCATTATGGCACGATTCGCCTGAATGCGCCCTCACCCCTTGGTCACGTGGCTCTGGCAGGCGCCGGACCCCTTCTCCGAGGTGAAAGGATTTCCACGGAGAAGGGTTGAGTGGTGAGGCTTCAGGCTACGACGGGACGACGACGCCGGGCATGAAGGCCGCGCTTCCGCGCGATGACTCCGACGTGCGCACCTGGATGCCGCCAGGGTAGAACAGGCAGTCGACCCGCACCAGCACTTCCCCGCCGGCGTACTTGACGAAGAAGGTGAACTCGCTATCAGTCCGCCATTCGCCTCTCGCGCCGACCAGCAGGCCTATCGGGCTCTCGGACACGGCGTAGACGCCGTTCAGGTTGATGGGCAAGACCCATGCGCCACCGTCCGCCAGATTCAGAGTGACGACGGCCTGCTCCGGGTTGCTGAAGTTCCAGCGCATGCCGGCGATCATCACGCCGGGGTCATTCTGCACCGGGTTTGTGCTCGGTATGTCAATCTTCAGCGGTCCACCCAGGTAGACCGTCATCGTGTTCAACTGCTCGGCCAGCGGCGGCAGCGGCGCAGGCTCGACCGGCGTTGGGTTGTCGATGCGATCGAGGACGGCTTCCAACTGCCCGTAGGCTGTGTCGTCGTCGGGAAGCGCTTCGTCGCTGGTGGTCAGGCCCATCACCGTGAAGGCCAGCGGCAGGTACTGGACCGGGAAGCGGGACATCTCGTTGAAGGTTCCGGTCAGGACCACGACCAGATCCTTGGCTGGGTCGATCAGAATGTACTGCCCGGCGAATCCCACCGCGATCGCTCCGCTAGAAGGTGTGAAGGTCCACCACAGATAGCCGTAGCCGGTGTTTGGCCACCCCGGTTGCGCCTGCGTGCTGATCGCTGCCTGGGCGAATTCCGTCGGGATGATCTGCTGACCGTCCCATTGGCCACCATTCAGGTAGAGCAGGCCGATCTTGGCCTGGTCGCGGGTATTCAGATAGAGCTCGGCGAACCCGACGGAATTGCCTTCGGGAGCCGCCGTCCAGGCATAGTCGGTAATGCCGAGCGGCGCGAACAGATGCTCGGAGGCGTAGTCGGCGGCGGGCATCCCTGCCACCTCGGCGATCACCGCCGACAGCAGGTGTACGGCAGGATTGCAGTAGTGAAATGCTGTGCCGGGTTCCTCGGGCACGGCCAGATCGAGGGCGAACTGCACCCAGTCCTCGGTCTCGACCATGGCGATAGTCGGTGCGCCGGCCTGCGCGACTTGGTCACAGTCCATACCGGAGGTCATGGTCAGCAGGTTTCTTAGGGTGATGGCCTCCTTGCCGGCATCCAGGTTGGCCGCCGTCCGATCCGTGAAGAAGCTGAGCAGCGGCGCATCCAGGGTTTCGAGCAGCCCCTGCTGGAGCAGCACGCCGATCAGCGTGCCGGTCACGCTCTTGGTGACGGACGCCACCTGGTGCTTCATGTCCTGGGCGAAGGGTGGGGCGTAAGCTTCCGCCACGATCACGCCGTGGCGGGCGACCAGCAGGCTGTCGAGATTGAAGTGGGGCTGCGAGAACGTTTCAAAGAGAGCAGTGATTTCGGCGGAACTCATGCCCTGAGCCTCAGGGGTGGAGGTGCGCCATTCCGTAGTGGGGAAGTAGGGTTCTTTCTGTGCTGCCGTCGGGGAGACGAGCAGCAACAGCAAGCCGACCAAAAGGAGGAGTTGGAGCCGAGATTTCACGGTCGCCTTCCTTGCGTGGAGGAAATAATACTGTTGAGCGACGTGGGGTCGAAGCAGCGGTGAGACGAGGATGGACCCGGAAACAAAAAAGGCGCTCCCGCGCTGTGCCGGAGAGCGCCCCCACCCTGTGCGAAGTTGTCTCGATGTCACTGACAGCCCGGCCAGCGATGGATCGGACTCAACCGCGAAGTTGAGCCAGAGCATCTACTCTGAGTCTATTCTTCGCAGATTCGCGCGTATAGTGCCAAATATCACATACTGCTTTTTCGCTCTCACCTGGTCAGCGCGGCACGATCGGCAGCACAATGTGCGACGGGTGCGCCGCATCATGCCAGATCGTCTGGAGCGCCGGGCGCAGCGTCACATCCTCGCCGAGCGGTCCGCCGCTGTTGGCGTTGCGGTCGAAGCGCGGGAAGTTGCTGCTGGAGATCTCCACGCGGATGCGGTGCCCGGCCTTGAAGAGATTGCTCGTCCCTGCCAGCCTGATCACGACCTCGTAGACCTCGCCGGGCTGGATCGGATCGGCCTGTTCGACCGAGCGGCGGTAGCGGGCGCGGACGATGCCGTCGGCCAGGTTGCGGGCATAGCCGCACGGCTCGACATCGACCAGTTTGGCGGTGAAGTCGGTGTCCGGCGCGGTAGTCGAGGCCCACAGGTGGACCTCCAGCGGGCCGGTCACCTCGACGTCGCGATCGAGCGGCGGCGTGGTGTAAACCAGCACATCGGGCCGGGCTTCGACCTCGCGCTGGTCGTAGGCGCCGGCGGGCAGGGCCGAACCGGAGCAGCACAGCGGGCCGCCGCGCGTGGGAACCGGGTTGCGCGGATCGTAAACGAAGGTGTCCACGGCTTCGTCGGCGGGCGCTTCCGGCGACAGCACGCCATCGCCGTTCAGGGTGTTGGCGCGGCCGCCGCTGTGCAGGTAGTAGGGGGTGTTCTGCGCGCGGGCCAGCGGCCATTCGTTCTCCATCCGCCACTGGTTTTCACCCATGACGAACAGTCGCACCGGCGGCTCGTCCATGACGCCGTTGTCGTTGCCTTTCAGCCAGTAGTCGAACCAGCGCAGGTGGATCTCTTCCGGCAGGACCAGCATGCCGGCGCTCTGGATGCCGAAATCGACCTCGCCGACCACCGGCTCGAAGTTGTCATGGGTCCACGGACCGATGATCAGCTTCTGCCGTGTGTTGCCGGCGGCGGCGATGCCGGCGAAATCGCTGAGCGTGCTGCTCAGGAAGATGTCGTACCAGCCGCCGATGTGGAGCATGGGGAGAGTCAGCGCCTCATGGGCGCAGGTCAGCGCCTTCCAGTAGTCGTCGTAGGTGGGATGGGCCAGCACCTGGCCGACGTGGTCCTGCACGCCCTCGCGCCCGATCAGCGGCATGTCCCTGAGCGGCAGGTGCCCGAAGGTCTTGCCCTGCGCCATGCCGTCCACCGCCGCGATCCAGGCGCCCAGCCAGCCGAGCTTTTCCAGCGAGTCCGGCATGCGCACGATGGCGTGCATAGCCTGCGCGCCCAGCCCCCAGCTCACCATCGTCCCCAGCGCCGGGACGCCGCCGTGAAACGTGGTGTCGTAGGCGTTGCAGAACGTGACGGCCGGGACAATGGCCTTCAGCGAAGGGGGTCGTATGGCAGCGGCGGCAAGCTGGGTATAGCCGGTATACGAGGCGCCGAACATGCCCACCTGCCCATCGCACCACGGCTGACGCGCGGCCCATTCGACGGCGTCGTAGCCATCCTGGCTTTCGTGAATGAATGGCGCGCCGTCGCCTTCCGAGGCCCAGCGGCCGCGCGTATCCTGCACGATCACGGCATAGCCCCGGTCAGCAGCCATCAGGGCGAAGGGCAGCTTCGACGCGCCGAAGCCCTTTCCGTAGGGGATGCGCTCCAGCAGCGCCGGAACGGGTTCCGACGTATTGGGCCGGTAGATGTCCGCGCGCAGGATAACCCCGTCGCGCGTCGTCATCTCGACATCCTTTTCGACAATCAACGATCGGGGCGGCATTGTGGGCGGCCTTTCACTTCGGATGAGAACCCATGTGGAGCGTAACGCCAACTGCGGCGGATGTCGAGAATTTTGTCGATGGTATGGTTTGTTTTATGCGCCATTTCTTGTTAGGATACCGGTATTCTGAACTGGAATAGTGTCGTATGAGCGCTTTCACCCCAGACACGGCCATCCTTGGATTGCTGGCCGCCCGCCGCCGTCACGGCTACCAACTGCTGGAATGCTTCAACGACCCGCAGCACCTCGGGCGGGTCTGGCGGCTGAGTACCAGCCAGCTTTATAACGTCCTGAAACGCCTGGAACGCAAGTCGCTCATCGTCGGCGACGAAATTCCTTCAGAGATTGGCCCCTCCGCGCGTCGAGTATGTGCTGACGGAGCCGGGCCGGCTGCGGGTCATGGAATGGCTGGACGAACCTACTCCGGCGACAAGCATCCGACGAGTGCGGCTGGAGTTTCTCAGCCGGTTGTACATCGCCCGCGAACTTGGCATGCCTATTGCCGACATCGTGACGCACCAGCGTGAGGCCTGTTTGCGCGAACGCGATCGCGCCCTGGCCGAGCGCGAATGCGCGGCCTCCGACATCGAGCGGCTGGCGCTGGACTTCAAGGTGTCGCAGTTTGAAGCAGCCCTTCAGTGGATCGATCGGTGTGCTTACTTCGGCGAGCACACCTAGCGCAGAGGAATTGAAGTGGAATGAAGAGACAGGTGCTGTGGCTGGTGGTTTGTGCTTTGCTGCTGACGCTGGTACCCGCGGCCGCTCAGGAGGGGCGAACGCTGGTCGTGTTCGCCGCGTCCTCGCTGACCGACGCCTTCGAGGAGATCGGGGCGGGTTTCGCCGCCGCCAATCCGGGCGTGGAGGTGCTGTTCAACTTCGCCGGCACGTCCGAGCTGGTAGCGCAGTTGAGCGAGGGCGCGCCCGCCGACATCTTCGCCAGCGCCAACCCCAGACAGATGCAGGCAGTGGTCGATGCCGGGCGCATTGGCGCGGAACCACAGACCTTTGCCCACAACCGTCTGGTGCTGATCGTGCCTTCCGACAACCCGGCCGGCATCGAGACACTGCACGATGTCGCGGCTGAGGGCGTTCAGCTCGTCGTGGCGGCGGAAGGCGTGCCGGTCCGCGACTACACGGACACGATGCTGGAGAGGATGGCTGAGAACGTCGATTACGGCTATGCCTACCGCGAGCTGGTGCTGCTCAATATCGTCTCGGAGGAGCCGAACGTGCGGCAGGTGGCGGCAAAAGTGGCGCTGGGTGAGGCCGATGCCGGCTTCGTCTACGTCTCCGACATCACGCCCGACATCCAGGATGACGTGATCACGATCGACATCCCCGACGCATTCAACACCATCGCCAGCTACCCGATCGCCATGACCGACAACCCGACCGAGGCCGAGCTGGCGCAGGCTTTCGTCGAGTACATACTGTCCGACGCCGGCCAGGATGTGCTGGAACACTGGAACTTCGTCTCCATCCGTGAACCGGAGGCCGAGGCGACACCGGAGGCCACGCCAGAGGCGACGCAAGCGATCGACTGCGCGCCGGTCGAGACCGAGGAAGAGATCTGTGCCGTGCCGCCCCCGGCGGACGGCGAGGGGGGTATTGGCATTGGTTCGCCGAATCTTGGCGGCTGAGACCGGCGCTGATGCAGCCATGACGGAGCGACGGCGAGAATCAGGTCGCAGGCTGCGCGCAGTCTCTCCGCTGGCGGTGATCGTCTGGGTGCTGGGCGGGATCGGGCTGCTGTTCCTGGTCCTGCCCATTCTGGCGCTGCTGATTCGCGCCATCGCCAACCCGTCGCTGGTCAGCCTGCCCGCGGCCGTCATCGCCAACGCGCTGGTCCTGAGCGTTCTGACAACGGTCATCTCCAGCGTGGTGGCGGTCGTCTTCGGCACACCGCTGGCCTATCTGTTCGCGCGCCGGCAGTTCCCCCTGAAGCGGCTGCTCAACGTGCTGATCGAACTGCCGATCGTGCTGCCGCCGGCCGTGGCCGGTCTGGCGCTGCTGGTGACCTTCGGTCGGCGCGGTCTGCTGGGGCCGACCCTGGAGACGTTCGACATCACCATTCCCTTTACGACTGCGGCGGTGGTCATGGCCCAGTCCTTCGTGGCCGCGCCGTTTTACGTGCGTTCGGCAATCGTCGGCTTCAGGAGCACCCCTCGCGAGATTGAAGACGCGGCGCGGGTCGACGGCGCCGGCGGCTGGCGGCTGTTCCGCTCGATCACCCTGCCGCTCTCCCGCCGCATCCTGGCCGCCGGGCTGATCCTGAGCTGGGCGCGGGCGCTGGGCGAATTCGGCGCGACCATTTTGTTCGCCGGCAGCCTGCAGGGGCGCACCCAGACCATGCCGCTGCTGATCTACAACGTCATCGAGCGGGATATCAACGCCGCGTTGTGGACCGGCCTGATCCTGATCGCGCTGGCCCTGGTGGCGCTGCTGATCTCCCAGCGACTGACCGGCGACCGCTCCGACGAGGACGGCGTCAGCACAGAGTCGCTGTAGCCCCTTCGAAAGACGTGCCACAAAATACGACTTTAGGCCCCTCCACACACGTACAACTCGTCGTATGCTCTGATCATCAACCGAACTTGAGCAGCGAGAGACGATCATGAGCACGATTCAGGCTTCGACCAGCGCCGTCATCGACGCGCGACCGGAGGTGATCTACGCCGTCCTGCGCGACTACCGCGGTGGCCATGCCGCCATTCTGCCGAAACCGTATTTTGCCGATTTCAAGGTGACCAAAGGCGGGCTGGGCGAGGGGACGGAGACGTTCCTGACGATGAAGGTCTACGGGCGAACGCTGACCTACCAGCAGCGCATCACCGAACCTACGCCGGGGCGCGTCATTCAGGAGACCGACATCCACACCGGGCAGTGGTCGCGCTTCACCCTGGAACCTCTGGACGATGGCGCGCGCACCCGCGTGACGATCACCGCCGAACAGCCGGCCAGCCCCGGTCTGGCCGGGTTCTTCGAGCGGCTGCTCACCCACGGCGTGCAGCGCATGATCTTCCGGAAGGAGCTGGACAACCTGGCGGCCTATGTGGCGGGGAAAGAAGGAGTGAGGGGTGAGGGATGAGAGCATTTTTGCAAAGTCTCTGAACCTCACCCCCAACCCCCTCTCCATGCTGGAGAGGGGCCAGGGGTGAGGTTTACCCCTCAATCAGCATTTTTGCCTGTGCTGCCGCCTCCGCGCGCGGGGCGGTGATCTCCACGCCGTCGCGCAGGCGCTTGAGCTTGACCACGCCGGCGGCGATCTCGTCCGCGCCGAGCAGCGCCACCACCGGGATGCCCTTCTTGTCCGCGTAGGCCATCTGCTTGCCGACGCCCTTGTCCTGCATGTACAGCTCCGTGCGCACGCCGCCGGCCCGCAGCTCCGCCGCCAATGCTGACGATGCCGGGCGGGTTTCGTCGCCGAAGACGGCCACGAAGACCTGCACCACCGTCCCGCCGATGCCGGGCGGGTACAGACCGAGGAGGTCCATCACGTCGATGATGCGCTCAATGCCCAGGGCGGTGCCGGTGGTGGGCAGGCTTTCGCCGCGGAACAGCCCCACCAGATCGTCGTAGCGGCCGCCGCCGGTGACGCTGCCCAGGTTCGGCTCCTGGATCATCGTTTCGAAGATCGGACCAGTGTAGTAACCCAGCCCGCGAACCATGGTCAGGTCGAACTCGTGGGTCCGGGCCGGCACGCCCAGGTTGTCGAGGTGGGCGTTCAGGTCGCGCAGCTCGCCGATGGCCTCCTGCGCTTCCGGTAGATTCCCCATCACGTCCTCAACAAAGTCCAGCCGCTCGGCGGCCGGCACCGTGGCGGCCACCAGCGTCATCACCCGTTCGGTGACGTCGGCGGGCAGGCCGCGCTGGATCAGCTCCTGGCGCACGCCTTCCACGCCTACTTTGTCGAACTTGTCGACGCTGCGGTAGAGGCTGGCCAGCGCCTCGCCTTCGACGCCCGCATACTTGCCGATGGCCGTCAGCAGCTTGCGGTTATTGATCTTGATCGTGAACTGCGGAATGCCGAGCCGCTGGAGCACGGTGGCGATCAGCGCGACGATTTCGGCATCGGCATTCATGCCCGATGCGCCCACGATGTCGGCGTCGCACTGGTAGAACTCACGGTAGCGTCCCCGCTGCGGCCGTTCGGCTCGCCAGACCGGCGCGAGCTGGTAGCGCTTGAACGGCAGGGTGATTTCGTTCTGGTACTGGGCCACGACGCGCGCCAGCGGCACGGTCAGGTCATAGCGCAGGGCGAGTTCTTCCTTGCCGCCAGGGTGCTGGGCGTTGAAGATCAGCTTTTCGGCGTCCTCGCCATACTTGCCCATCAGCGTCTCGTGAAGCTCCAGCACCGGGGTTTGCAGCGGTTCGAACCCGAACAGATGGAAGACCTCGCGCACGATGGAGAAGACGTATTCGCGCTTGATCATGTCGGCGGGCAGGAAGTCGCGCATCCCTTTCGGGAGCCTGGGCTGAATCTTCGGCTGTGGCATGGGCTGAATCCTTGTGACAATGTGAGAATGGCATAGACTTGCGGGGAAGATTCTACCACAGGCTCGGGGGGAGGTTAGGGGTCAGCGGATCCGAAAGCAGTTCAGCCAGCCTTCTTTTCGCGCACTGCCCGGTGTCTGCGAACAACGATTCCTTCGGTCATAGTGGCCACTCTATTCGCTGCTGCACTTTGCTCTTCGCAACTGCGTCGAATGGGGTCGACTTAACCATGAGATGGCCTTTGCAGTAAAGGCACTCAGTCATGGGTTTTCGGGTGACCGCGCAAGTCACCATTCTTGAAGGCCTCGTCGGCCATGCCGGCCAGCAGATCCTGAGATTCGGCAAACAGTGCATCCCATTTTCGCTTAGATTCAAGCTCATCCAGCAGCCACGCCGCCCTCCGATTCTGCTCATCGCCAGGAAGCGCCTTCAGGGTATAAACCGCTTCTTCAAGAAGCTGAGTCATTGCGCAGGCCTCTCACTTTGGAACGGCGAGGGGAGTAGCCTGGCTCCCCTCATCACCTTAGCATCGTTCAGCGCGTCGTGATCGTCACCTCGGCGGGGGCCATGCGCGCGGCCGTCGCCCGGATGGTCAGCGTCCCCGGCGCCTTGCCGGCCCGCACGTAGATCGCCGCCTGCCCGCCGATCACCGCGAAGGGGTTATCGCCGACCAGCTCGCCGGGGCCTTCCAGTGTGAAGGTGACGATGGCGTTGTAGTAGTGCAGCCGGTTGCCATACTCGTCCACCACCTTGAAGACCAGCCGGGTCATGTCCGCGCCGTCGGCATGCAGCTCGGTGTCGTCGGGCTGGAGCAGCAGCGTCCCCGGAATGCCATTGGCGCGGATGCGCTGTTCGGCGACCGCCTGCCCGCCGACGTAGCCGACCACGCGCAGATCGTGGTAGTTATTCATCAGGCCTTCTTCCAATCGCAGACCGCACTGCGTGAACTTGAACGGCGGGTGTGGCAGGTGCGGGAACTCGTCACGCGCCGGCGACACCCGCTGGATCAGCTCATCGCCCACGTGCAGCTCGACCTCTTCGCAGTTGGAGCAGACGTAGAGTGGTTCGAAGCCGCCGCCGCTGCGATCGCCCGCCGCCCAACTGGTCAGCGCGCGAATGACCGGGCGCACCGCGGGGTCGATCTGCGATTCGTAGACGTAGGCGGCGTACTTGGGCAGGCGGAACATGTCGGTCACGCCGTGGTAGCACACCCGGTCGCCGCTGCCGAATTCACGGTGGGTGTTGTAGTCGAAGAAGCACCAGCCGATGGCCCCAGCGATGGTCGGGTGGCCCATCTGCTTGTCGTGGATGCGCGCGTGGAACAGGGCGTGGGCGATCTGCCGCTCCTCCTGGTCGCTGGTCTTGGTCGAGAAGCGATGGCCGCAGAACTCGGTGATCAGGTGCGGCAGATTGACCGGATCGACCACCGTGTCGGAGAAGTCATTGTAGGTGAACACGTCCTCCAGAAATTGGCTCTCCTGGAAGTAACGCACGCCGCCGGTCTGCCGCGTCGGGTCGAGCTTATGGGCCAGGGCGTTGGTGGCGGTGTACAGCGCCTCGTTGTCCCAGGACTCGTTGATGCGCACACCCCACAAGATGATCGCCGGGTGGTTGCGGTCGCGCTCGATCATCACGCGCACGTCGCGCATCGTCAGCGCCTGCCAGTCGGAGTCGCCGATGAACTGCCAGCCGGGGATTTCCTCGAAGACCAGCAGGCCGATCTCGTCGCAGCGGTTGAGGAAGTGGGGCGACTGGGGGTAGTGCGAGGTGCGGACGATGTTGACGCCCAGCTCATCCTTCAGAATGTCGGCATCCTTGCGCTGGAGCCGCGCCGGCGCCGCCGCCCCGATGTAGGGGTAGGTCTGGTGACGGTTGAGGCCCATCAGCTTGACGTGGCGGCCATTCAGATAAAAGCCGTCGTTCTTGAAGACGGCTTCGCGGAAGCCGATGCGCGTCGACACGTCGTCGAGCCGGGTCGCGCCGTCGTAGAGGGCGACTTCGACGGTGTACAGCGCCGGCGTGGCCAGATCCCAGAGCTGCACGCCGGGCACTACGCCGAATTCCAGCGTGGCACGGTGCTCGCCACCGGGCGCGGGCAGGGCGTCCAGACTGGCCTCGGCGATCAGTGTGCCGTTCGGGTCTTTCAGCACGGCGCTGAGCATGTGCGCCTCGTGCAGTTCGCCCTCCAGGTAGACGTCGACGGAGAGGGTCGGGGCGGTCAGCACGTTCTGTGGACGGGCGAACAGGCGGCTGATGTGAGTCGGCTCGACGAAGCGCAGGGTCACGTCGCGGTAGATGCCGCCGAAGGTCAGATAGTCGACCAGATGGCCATTCGGCGGGATGTCCGGCCGCTCGACCGAGTCCAGTCGGACCTGGATGGTGTTCTCGCCTTCGCGCAGATGATCGGTCAGGTCGAAGGAGAAGGGCACGTAGCCGCCGTCGTGGTCGCCCAGGGTCGCGCCGTTGATCAGCACCGTGCTGGCGGTCATCGCCCCGTCGAAGTCGATGGCGACACGCCGGCCCTGGCGCGGTTCCGGCAGGGTGAAGCGCTTGCGGTAGGTCGAGATGAACTGGTATTCCTGGTTGTCGAAGTTGCGCAGCGGCAGGGTGATGTTGGCGTGCGGCAGCGTGACCGGCTCGAAAGCATCATCGGACGCGCTGTAGGGCAGCTCACGCGGCGCGTAGAGCCAGTCGGCATTGAAACTGAAGATGGAGCGCATGAAGATGCCTCCTGAAAGCGTCTTGAGCGAATAATGGGGGATTCTGGCGCAGGGGCCGGCGTTGTCGCAAGTGTTTTATGCGGCCTGTACAGCCATCGGGGCGAGGCGGCGCTTTTTTGCGAAAGCTGGGTCGATCCAGCGATGGGACGGGCAGGGCGAGGCAACCCTCGCCCCTTCAACCTTGAGCCTTGCTCTCGTTATCCGGGTGCTTCTTGCGTCACAGCCTGACCAAGCGCCCGGATCGCCGCGTAAAGCGCCAGTAGCGGATCCGGAGTCAGCCCGTCCTGGGTGGTCAGCGTCTGGCTGCCGAACGGCGTCTCGACGGTGATGGTGTACTGGAACAGGTCGGGGGCGCGGCCGGCGGCGGTGAACACCCCCTGAATGCCGAGGAAATCCATCTCGCTGAGCATCGCCGCGATGGCGTCGACTTCCTCCGGGCTGACGCGGCTTTCCACGCCGTCACGGATCAGCCGGCCATCACCATACAGGGCGATGTTGAGCGGCGTGCCGGAGACGCCTCCCTGCTGGTAGTAGCTGACGATGTTGATGGTGAAAGGTGGGCGCGTCGGCGGGTTCGCAGTGCCGGTGGTGCTGGCGGTGACGAGCGTGCCCGGCAGCGGCGCGCCCATCGTCTCGGCGACGCCGGTTGGCAGGAGCTGAGCGGCCTGTCCTTCGACGGTGGCGACCGGAGTGGCGCCGCCGGTTTCGGCAGTCGGGGGTTCGGGCGTGGCCGAGGGGGCAGACTGGCCGACGCAAGCGGCGAGCAGCACAAGGCTCAGCAGGCCGGGAAGAAGACGACGCATAGACGTGCTCCGTTTCCGCAATGTCTCGGTGACGAGACGATCTCACGAAGTGATCTCATACTGGCAAGTCTACGACAAAACGGCTTGATGCACAGCGCGAATTCAGTACTGCCGGCCTTTTCGCTTTCTTTATGGATACGATGCCGCCCACTGCCCGACCGGCAAGAGTCGCGTTTCTTCGCCGGTGAACGGGTTGAGCATGAAGACCGTCGGCGGCTGCGAGTCGTCCAGCCGGCGGTGATACAGGACGGTCTGATCGTCCAGCCAGTCGGAGGCGACGCCGCGCGTGCCGGTGATGATCGCGCCATCGGCATAGCGGACGACCACCCAGTACGGGATCTCCACGTTGGCGTACCCGGCGATCCAGTCCCCGGATGGCGACAGGACCGGCCCGACGATCTCGAAGTCTGCGTTGGTGATCTGCCGCCAGTTCCCGGTCGCCAGGTCGATCTCGTGATATTCCAGCGAGCCGGTGATGTTGGACTGGAAGATCAGCCGCTGTCCGTCGTGCGTCCAGGTCGGGAAATAGTCTTCGCTGCTCGAATTGGTCAGGTTGCGCAGCCCTGAGCCGTCGAAGTTGACCACGTAAATATCCCAGTTGCGGGTGGCGTCGGACGCGAAAGCGATGCGCGTGCCATCCGGGCTGAAGGCGCCGTGCCGCTCCTGGTCCGGGTAGTCGGTCAGCCGGCGTTCCGACCCGGTATTGAGGTCGTACAGGAACAGATCGGCGGGGCGCTGGTCGCGGGCGCTGGTGAAGACCACCCAGTTCCGGTAAATGTCCGGGTCATAGGTTTGCCCTGCCGAGACCAGCATTCCGTCCACCTGGCGCGCGGGATCGTACAGGTACAGGTCCAGGTCGCGGGTGAAGACGATCCGCTCGCCGTCGAGGGGATCGCCGCGCGGTTCGGGGGTAGGCGGGATCGCCGTAGGCGGAATGGCCGTCGCGCCGGCCTCGATGGTCACCAGCCCGCCGAAGAAGACGGTGCTCAGCGGTGTGAGATCGCCGATCTCCAGGTCTTCCAGACCGATCTGAGTTGTGCCTGGCGCCAGCGCCGTCACCTGCAGCGAGAAGAGGACGTCGTCCGTCGGCGCGCTGCTGCCTAGCGATACGGCCGCCAGCACGATGGTTCCGGCCTCGCTGTCGAGCCCCTCGTCCGCGAACATCGCCTCGCCAAGGTATCCGCCCAGATCCCAGCCGTCCACGCGCAGCAGCGCCGGGTCGAACAGCAGCGTGATGCTGAAGGCCGAGCAGCGCGTTGTGCCGCAGTCCACAATGGCTTCCAGGACGGCAGAGTCTCCGACCTGAAGCGTCGGCGAGGCAAGCGTCAGCGTCGCCCGATCCTGTGCGGCGGCCGGGGCGGTCAACAGCGCCAGAATCAGCAGCAGCGGCAGTTCGCGCCAGAAGAGCCGGCGAAGAATTCGAAGGGCATGGTGTTGGGCGGTGCGGGTGGAATTCATGTCGGTCTCGCTGTGAAGGGCGCAGGCGATCGTCGAGTGGTGTCTAGTCTAACCCCCGGCCAAACGTCTGCCAAACAGACTTTCGGGAGAATTTCACACACGGCAAACAGCCGAACCCCTATAATGATCGTGCACGTTGATTACAGGCCGGTGACGTCGGCGAAAATGCTCACCAGGAACGTCTCCGCCACCTGTTCGCTTTACGTTCACTTCAATGGGAACCCTATGACGACTGTGCCGCCGGCTGCCTCCAACTACACCATCCTCGTCGTCGACGACACGCCGGCGAACCTGAGCGTGCTCGCCTTCATGCTTCAGCAAGAGGGCTTCCGCGTCCGCACGGCCACCAATGGCGGCGCCGCGCTGAAGGCCGTGCAGCTTGAACTCCCCGACCTCATCCTGCTGGAAATTCGCATGCCGGACATGGACGGGTACGAGTTATGTGCGCAGTTCAAGGCTGATGCGGTGACGCAGAACGTCCCGGTCATCTTCATCAGCGCGCTGGACAACGTCGAGGACAAGATCAAGGCGTTCGAGGCCGGCGGCGTCGACTACATCACCAAGCCCTTCCACGTCGAAGAAGTCGTCGCCCGCGTGCGCGCCCACCTCACCCTGCAAGACCAGCGCCGGGCGATCGAGCGGCTGAACAACCTGAAGGACGACCTGCTTCACATCGTCGCCCATGACCTGAAGAACCCGATCAGCATCATCCGGGGCTACACGGAGCTCCTGCTGGCGGGAGACGCTCCGCTGGAACCGGAAGCTGGCCTGCGCAAGATCCACGCGACTTCCGACCAGATGCTGCGGTTGGTCACGGCGCTGCTCGATTATGGTCAGCTTGAACAGGGCATGCCGCTGAATTTGACGCTGGAACCGATGGACCGCCTGTTGGCCGACTGTGTCCAGTCTTTCGCCCTCAGCGCCCGCGAGAAGCGGATCGCCGTCTCGCAGCGGATCGCCTCGGCGGATATTCAGGCGTCGATCGACCGGGAGCGCATGGAACAGGCGGTGTGTAACCTGATCGGCAACGCCATCAAGTACACCGGCGAAGGCGGACAGGTCGAGGTGGCGTTGACCGTCGAGGGGCCGCATGTCGTGATCGCCGTGACCGATACCGGCCGGGGAATCGCGCCCGAGCACCTGCCGCATCTCTTCCAGCGTTTCTACCGGGTGCCGCAGCAGGCTGGCGCGGCGCGCGTCAGCGGGACCGGGCTGGGGTTGGCCATCGTCAAGCTGATCGTCGAACTGCACGACGGGACGGTGAGCGTTGAGAGCGAGGTCGGCGTGGGGAGCCGGTTCACCATCCGTCTGCCCCGTTGACCACGTTGAGATAACCGAGAATAAACTAATCGAAATCCATGATAGCGCAGCAACGACGAGGGGCACCGCGGCCTAAACTCATCCAAACTCAATTGTTTCCCATGTCTATTTGTCATTGCATACGACACAATTGTTCTGTACACAATGAGCCGACTATGCGATCATATTTAGAGTGAAGGTCAAGCTGTTTGAGGAACTCCGAGCGTGAAATACCCGAAGCCCAGCATAGTTGCTCTGAATCTGGAATCGAGCGAGTTCTCTGAGGTTCACTCGTTTGGATATAACATAAAACAAGGGATATTTGGGTTCCCGTATCAAGTCGCAACTCACTCGCAAATGCAGCCCGTGTACGGCAATCCCATCCTTCCTTATGACCTCTCCGAAGCCGAGATCGTTGTGATTGATTTGAGCGTATCGGTTCTTGAGACAGCCCCGGGCTCGCAGATGCAGTCAGCGACGGGGGATGTTTGGCTGATGGATGCTCCGCATGGAATTATTGATCCACGTACACTGGCAATGCTGGAGCAGCAACGGACTCTTAATAGAGTTTTGCGCTACGGCGGTGTCTTCATAGTTTTTGCTGAACAGAAGATGTATTATCAACCTTATTTGCGGTCAATTGAAAGAACGACAAAGCGGGTTGACCAAGTAAGTAACTGGGTGTTCTTGGGAGACCTTGCGAATATAAAGGCCGAATCGGCGTATGGATCCGAAATTCAGGTAACGTCTGAAAACACAGAACTAGCACAAATCCTTCGGCGCTACTTTTCAGATGCTTACTACAGCACTGCACTAACATTACCGGACTCTCGTGAATATGATTTTGTGACGCTTGCAACCAATAAATATGGACAGTCTGTAGCGGCCATTCTGAATTGCCCAAATCATTCAGATGAAAAGAAGCCAGGGATCGTACTTCTTTTGCCTCATCCGAAGCAAAAGGGTGCAATGCTTCGAGAGTTGCTGGAAGACTATCTGCCACAAGTGCGTCCAGACCTTTTTCCATATCTTGACCATGTACACTGGATAGACCAGTCTGAGTACCAACCCCACCAAGTTCGCACCTTGCAGGCCAAAATCCTGCAAGTGGAGGAACAGGCGAGGCAAGCGGTCTCCCAACTTCTGCAGCAGATTGCAGATTTTCGGGCAGATGCCAAGTACTTGGCAGATCTTATTGTAGAGACAGACAAAGCGCTTGTTCATGCAGTCAAGCAAGCATTGGAGGTTGTGGGCTTCAAGGACGTAGTGGACTATGACAAGGAACTACAAGATCGTGGTGCCACGGAAATGCGAGAGGATCTACATATTCGCGACCGTCTCCCAACCATCCTTGTAGAGATCAAGGGTGTTAAGGGAACTTCCAGCGAATCACAAGCACTTCAGGTAGGAAAGTACTTGTTTCCGCGTGCAAAAGAACTGGGCACTACCGAACTGCGTGGTTTGTCGATAATCAATCATCAACGGCATCTGCCACCACTCGAACGCCGTCAGCAGCCATTCAGCGAAGACATTCAAGTTAACGCGGCGAAGCAGCATCTCGGATTACTCACAACGTGGAACCTCTACAAGCTTGTCGTCAATTTCCTGAAATTCGGATGGACCCACGACCTGGTAGCTGATATTTTCTACCAAAATGGATTCATTGAGCCGATTCCTAAGCACTACGAGTACGTTGGTGTGGTGCGGGGGTATGTTGAGAAACTGGGCGTCGTTGGCATTGAAATGAAACAGGGCGAACTGCGAATCGGGGACAGAATAGCGTTTGAGCTTCCAATCGAGTTTGAGGAGCAGCAAGTCGACTCAATGGAGCTTAATCAATCACTGATTCCCGTCGCCCGTGAAGCCATGCACATAGGTATCAAGACATGTTTCAACCGCGAACAGCTACGCGATAAGGTGCGAGTGTTTCGCCTTAATCCAGAGATCTGGACAGGTCAGATCTCCGACCCTGCCAAGACCACAACCGAGTAGAACTGCTGAATCCCGCGCGTCCAATCGATTCCCCTCTCTGAATGAGTTCTGTCAAATCGGAGAGGGGAACTATTGTGAGGTCACTCCCCCGCCCTTGGCCTAATCCTCGCCAGCGCCAGGACGAACAGCACCCCCATGATGACGGCCCACAGGAAGAACGGCGCGCTCGGTCCCTGCCACTGGAAGATCGCCCCGCCGATGATCGGCGCCAGAGCGTTGGCCGCGCTCAGGAACGACGCGCTGATCCCCAGCATACCCCCTCGTTCCGACGGATCGACCTTTTTGGTGATCTGGCTGTTGATCGCCGGCTGAAGGACGCCGCCGCCGATCGCCGCCGGGAGCATGGCCACCAGCAGCACCGCGATCCCCCCCCAACCCGTGTTCTCGTCGGACGGCAGATCGATGGCGATGTCCTGGGTGACCGGCGTCTCGCCTGGTTGCGTTCGGGTGGTCAGCTCCGCCGCCACCGTTTCGCGCGAAGTACCACGGCTTTCCGGCTGAGCCGGCACCAGAGACCGTCAGCAGCAGGCCGACTGTCAGCGCCCCCAGACCCAGATGAATCAGCTTGCGGTCGCCGAGCGATTTACTCCACTTGCCGATGAAGTAGCCCTGGACCGTGACGACGATCAGGCCGACGTAGACGAACAGCGCCGAGTTGCTGGAGGCATTCATGCCCAGCTTGCTCAGTGTGAACAACGAGAGGATCTGCTCCAGCCCGCCGAAGGCGATCTGCTGCGCGAACATCAGGATCAGCAGAATGCCGACACCCGGCAGGGTGAGGGCGCGGAACATGGCGCCGAAACTGACCGCCGCCTTGCTCGTGGACGTCCCGCGCTTTTCGGGCGGGTTGGTTTCGGGAGTACAAAGATGGTCAGCAGGATGGAGATGAGCGAGAAGCCAGCAGCTACGAAGGCCGGCACATGGTAGTTGTTGCCGCTCAGTCCCAGCGAGATGAAGGCGATCACCGGCCCGACGATGAAGCCCAGACCGAACGCGGCGCCGAGCAGGCCCAGGCCCTGGGTGCGCGTCTTGTCGGTGGTGCTATCGGTGATGATGGCCTGCGCAGTCGAAATGTTCGCGCCGGAAAGCCCGTCGAGCGCTCGCGAAATGAAGAGCAGGAGCAGCGTGTTGGAAACGCCGAGGATCAGGAAGCCGATCAGCGTGCCGATCTGGCTGATGATCAGGATCGGCTTGCGCCCGTAGCGGTCGGATAGGCGGCCAAGGATCGGCGCGCCGATGAACTGCATGACCGGGTAGGTCGCTCCCAGGATGCCGATGGTGGCCGCGTCCGCCTGGAAGGAGGCGGCGTACAGTGGCAGCAGAGGGATGATGATGGTCAGGCCCAGCAGATCGATGAGGGACGACGAGGAAGACCGGAAATATCTTCTTGAAGTCGAGCTTATCGTCAGCAGGAACGGATGCGGAGCGCGGCGGGTTAGTCGCCATTGCTGTCGATACCACTTTCTAGGGAGCTGTACTGCTCCCAGGGGACCAGGGCAGGAGGATCAGCCCTGACGCGATCTGCGCTCCTGAATGAGCGCTCGGTAGAAGTCTAGCATCCCTATTCTGGTCGTCATCCCAGATCATCGGCATGCGGCTGGCGTCCAGCCCAATGGCGCTGCTGACCCCTTCCGCCTGCGACAGCCCGACCTCGGTGCCGTAGTAGAGGATGGGCGGTCCCGGCAGGGCGAACTGCGCTTGCGCGGCCGCCTTCAGCGCCTCGACGTCACCGCCGGCGATATACAGGAAGCGGTCCATGTCGTGGTTGTCGAGGAAGGTCGGCAGCACGAAGTCGGCATGGAAGTAGTCCCGGTGCGACGCGAAGCGCTGCGCAGGTGCGCCGGCTCCAGCGTCTTCCAGCCGTAGACCTGGCGCAGCGCCTGGGCGGCCAGGAAGTCGAGCGTGCCGTCGAGTTTGCCCTCGTAGCTGCGCATGACATTGGGCGCCTCGATGATTTCGCCGAAGATGAACGACTCGGGGTTGGCCTCGCGGCAGGCGGCGCGGAACTCCCACCAGAAGGACGGCGCCACGCCCATAGCGTAATCAGCCGGTAGCCGTCGGCGCCGAACTCGTGGATCCAGCGACGGGCGGTGTCGAGCATCCACTGCTTCGCGCGCCCTCGTCGGCCAGGTTGACCTGTGGCATGGTGGCCACGCCGAAGAAGGTGCGGTAGCCGGCGGGCGAGTCGTCGAAGCTGAACCAGGAGCGGTACGGGCTGGAAGGGTTGTGCAGCGCCTCCTGAAAGATGGGGCTCTGATTGGAGATGTGGTTGCAGACCAGATCGAGCACCACCCGGATGCCGCGGTCGTGCGCCTGCCGGATGAAGTGGCGCAGCGCCTCATTGCCGCCATAGCGGGCCATGATCTGCGCGTAGTCGGTCACGTCGTAGCCATGATGCGTCGGCGATTCCCAGGGCGGGGACAGCCATATAGCGTCGCAGCCCAGGCGGGCGATGTGGTCGAGCTTCTCCGCAGCACCCCACAGCGTGCCGCCGCAGAAAGCCCGCAGGTTGCTGGTCTGCGTCCAGCCGCGTCCGCCGCCGGGGTAGAAGCGGTCGATCAGCAGGTGATACATGACCATGCGCTTCGCCCACTCCGGCGCGCGGTAGGTGTCCACCCGGTAGGCGAATGTCATGCCGTGCGGATCGCCGGCCGGCTCGGTCGCGGCCAGTGTCGGCTCGGTTTTCTTGCTGAAGTAGGCGCTGGCCGCCCGCTCCACGGTGCGCCGCGCGTCCGGGTAGTCGGCGAACAGCTCGTGCTCGGCATTCCAGGCGCTGATCCGGTAGCGCACGGTCGTGCCATCGGCCTGCGGCGGCAGCGTCGCCTGCCAGCGCGTGAGGTAGCTCCAGGTCAGCGAATCCCAGACGGTCTCGACGGCCTGCATCGGTGTGACACTGCCGCGCGTCGCCATGCCCCGGCTGCCTTCAGGTGTGCTGCCATCAGACGTGTAGTAGACGGCGACATTTGCCGCGCCGCTGTCCTCGCCGGTCAGCGCCTCGATGGTGACCGGCTGCCCCGGCTCGGGGTCGCGCGGGGCGATCTCCCCCCGGTGTTGAATCCCTCGCCGCCCGACACGGTGATAGAGCAGCTTCAGCGCGTCGGTGGAGAGAGTGCCAAAGATGTGATCCACGGTGTGTCCTTGTACTGATAGTGCTGAGTGTAAAGTGCTGAGAAAGTGTTTTAAAAGTAGGATCACGGGGTAAGCTGGCGGGATGAAGCACGAAAGCCATACCTCAGTGATTTGGACGACAAAGCGTGGGGGCGAGATCGAAGCGATCTTGCCGAAGCCATCGGCGATGGGCCGACCGCTGAAGTACAGCCGCCGGGAACTGCTGGATGCGATCTGGTACGTGCTGCGCAATGGGATCACGTGGCGGGCCATGCCCCCATGATTTTCCGCCTTGGCAGACGGGTGTATTCGTACTTTCGCCTGCTGAAGCAGCAGGGCTTATGGAAAGGCCTCAATGATCGGCTGCGCCAACAGGTCCGGTTGGCGGAAGGGGCGGGCCGCGGAACCGAGCTCTTGATCGGGGACAGCCAGACGGTCAAACGACCGAAAAGGGGCCTCGGGGATATGATGGCGGCAAGTTGATAAAGGACGCAAGCGGCACATTGTAGTGGACACCCTGGGCTTGTTGATTGCGGTACTGGTCTTGCCCGCCAATTGGCAAGACAAGGGAAGGGTTGCGTTTCCTGCTGCGACGGGTCCCCTGTTTGGACGCTGGCTGACACTGCTGCTGGATGGCGGCTACGAGAGTGAACCGCTGCGCCTGTGGTGCCGAGAACTTTTCGGAGTTGACCTGCAAGTCGTCAAGCGCTCTCCAGCAAGCCAAAGGCTTTGAAGTTCTGCCCAAGCGCTGGATTGTCGAACGCACCTTCGCCTGGCTGGGCAAGTATCGTCGTCTCAGTAAAGACTACGAAGCTTTGCCATCCACCTCCGAAGCCTGGATCTACGCCGCTATGGTTCATCTCATGGCTCGTCGTTTAGCTCGTTCGTGAGTTTTAAAACACTCTCTGAGTGCTGAGTCAAACGACTGAGCGCGACCGCTGTTCACTCAGTCCTTTCTACTCAGCACTCAGTCCTGTCACGCTACCCCTTCACCGCGCCGCTGGTCAGGCCGCCGACGATGTAACGCTGGAGCGAGATGTACAGCAGCACCACCGGTGTCGCCGCGATCAGCGACCCGGCCGCGAACACGCCCCAGTCGTTGGTGAACTCGCCTTCCACGAAGTTGAACAGGCCCACCATCAGCGTCCACTTCTCGCGATCGGTGAGGATGATGCGCGCCAGCAGAAACTCGTTCAGCGTGCCGACAAAGATCAGGATGGCCACGACGGCCAGCACCGGGGTGACCAACGGCAGGATGAGCAGACGGAAGGTCTGCCAGTGAGTCGCGCCGTCCACCAGCGCCGATTCGTCGATGTCACGCGGCACGGTGTCGAAGAATCCCTTCATCAGCCACACGTTCACGCCCATGCCGCCGGCCAGATAGACCAGGATCAGCCCGCCGTGCGTGTTCAGCGAGAAGAAGGGAATGTATTGTCCGATCTGAAGCAGCATCAGGTACAGCGCCACCATCGCGAGGATGTTGGGGAAGACCTGAATGAGCAGCGTGGTCAGCAGCAGCGTGCGCCGGCCCGAGAAGCGGAAGCGCGAGAACGAGTAGGCGCTGACGGCGGCCATGGCGACCGTCAGGACGGTGGTGATGCCGGACACGGCCAGCGAGTTGAACATCCAGTTCCAGAACGGCACGGTCGGGTCATTGAAGAGCCGGTTGAAATTGGAAAACAGCTCCTCCACGCTGTCCACGTTCTGCGGGATGAACGTCTGGCTGATCATCGAGCCGGTGGGGTTGAAGGCCGCCGACATGATCCAGATCACCGGGAACAGCGAAAAGGTCAGGGCGACGCCGATGAACGCCCAGCGCAGCACGAGTGCCGGCACGTTCACGGGACGACGGGGCGGCTGGACCGCGCTGTGGTGACTGGCGCCAGCGAGACAGCTTGTTCAGACATTTTCGCCAACCTCCTCCAGTCGCTTGGTGAAGCGGAACTGGAACAGCGTCAAGCGCCGACGATCAGGAAGATCACCACGGCGATGGCCGAGGCGAAAGCCGTAGTCGCGCGTGCCGCCTGCGCCGAAAGCATACCGGAAGGTGTAGCTGATCAGGTTGTCGGTATAGCCGACCGTCGGGGCGCTCGTGCCGGGGATGGGCGGGCCGCCCTGGAAGAGCGCTTCGATGAGCAGGAAGTTGCTGAAGTTGTAGGTGAAGGATGCCACCAGCAGCGGGCCGGTCGAGACCAGCAGCAGGGGCAGCGTCAGCTTCCAGAACTTGTCCCCAGGCCGTCGCGCCATCGACTTCAGCGGCTTCGTAGATGGCCAGGGATCGACTGGAGCGCGCCGGAGCAGATCAGCATGAAATATGGATAGGCCAGCCACAGGTTGACCAGCAGGATGGCGATTCTTCGCCCACACCGGGTCGATCGACCAGGGCGGCGCCCACCCGAAAATATCCTCCATGGTGGTGTTGATGATGCCGACGTTCAGGTTCAGCATGCCGCGCCAGATCAGGATGCTGATCATGCCGGGAATGGCGTAGGGGACGATCAGCAGCGAGCGGACGATGCGAATGCCGGTGAACGGCTTGTTGAGCACCAGCGCCATGAGCAGGCCAACCGAAAAGGAAATGATCACGGAGAAGAAGGCGAACGCGACCGTCCAGCCGAAGACCTGGACCAGGGGACCGCGCAGCACGGGGCTGGTGAACAGGCGGGCGGAGTTCGCGACGCCGGTCGGCACCCAGAAGCCGAGGGGAGCAGTTGCGCCGCTGGCCGAGCGGAAGTCACCGGTGGCGTTGTCCGCGACGTATTCTGCCCCGGTTTCGCGGTCGATCACCGTATCGCGCGCCTCATCATACACCCAGCGCTGCTCGAAGGCGCCGGCGGCGCTGCGGCTCTGAATGCCGAGGGGTGAGTCCTCTGGGCCGAACTGCAATTCCTGAATCACCGACAGCGCGCGGAAGCGATCGCCACCGCTGAGCAGCGCATATCCGTTAATGGTTTCTTGGCGGGTCGCCCGCCCCATCTCTTCCAGGGGGGGCGTTCTGCGCCGCGAACAGATTGTTGCCGTCGTCGTCTGTCAGCAGCAAGGCATAGGCGCCGGCATCTTCTTCGGCGGCATCCGGCAGGCGGTAGACATTCCACTCGTAGGAAGTCGCGCCTTCGGGCAGGAACTTCGTCTGCGCCATCAGCTCTACCGCTTCCGGCTTGGTGTGCCGGTGGCCGTCGCTGAAGTTGGTGAACGAGACGTACACCGTATAGAACATCGGGTAGATGACCAGCAGTGCCACCAGGGCCAGCGATGGGACCATCCAGCGCATGGGCTTGAGCGCGTTGCGCACCAGGACCAGGCTGAGGAGCAGGCTCGTGACGATGATGGTGAAGCCGAGAAAAAAAGTTGCCGTCGCGAATGAGGTTGATGCCGAGGAAGATGGCGCCGGCATTGATCACGCCTAGAAGGAGCAGGCGCACGAGGTAGTTGAGCGTACTGACCGAACCAGGCGGTGATGAAGAGGCGGGGGAATTCCCCCCGCCCCACGGTCTTCCGCCCGCCGGCGTGCCGGCAAGACTGGAAGCGCTCACGTTAGCCTCCGACGGCTATGTCGAGAACGTTCGTCGCCGAGTCGTAGGTGAAGGTCACTGCTGTGCCGTCGGCGGGGACGCTGAAGGGGATGTTGGCCCCGTCGCGCGCGCCTTCGGCGCCGTAGTTTTCATCCCATGTCATGTTGATGGCGACCTTGCCTTCGTAATCGCCGGCCGGGATCGCGCTGGTCGTGAAGCTGTACACGCCGTCGCCATCCGGGTCCTGCAGCCAGGAGCGCAGGCAGTCCGGCGCCCAATCCCCGGCGCAGCCAAGGGCCGCCTGGAAATTGCCGGGCACGCTGGCGACGATATGGTTGACGTTGTCGGCGACCCAGTGCGACTTGTTGTCATAGATAAACATGACTGGGCCATCTTCCGCGACGCTCAGGGCGACGTTCGGGCCGTCCTGATCGGCCATTCCGCCGTAGTTCACGGTCCAGGCGCCATCGAGGGCGACCTTGTATTCATAGTTGCCAGCGGGCAGCAGGAACGTGCCCATCCAGACATCGCTGTTCGCCACGTAGGCGAGCTGGGCGTCTTCACAGGCCGGGTCCCAGTCACCGGAGCAGCCGATGGCACTGTTGACCGTACCGGGGATGGAGACCATCTGCGGGCCATCCTCAGGCGGCGTGTCGCCGGCCGGGGTCAGGCGAACGGTCTCGATCTCGCCCCCAGCAATCAGCGTACGAATCTGCGAGGCGGCATCGGTGAACGCCGTGGCCGCGTCCAGATCGCCCTGGATGATGAGCTGCATGGCGGTGGCTGCCGAACCCCAGACCGAAGCCATCTCGGGGATCGAAGGCTGCGGGATGCCCACCTCACCGGCGGCCTGGAAGGCGGCCAGATCGGCGTCGTCGAGCTGCTCCAGAACCGGCAGGTAGGCCGGCGGGCGCGGATCGGCATCATAGAGCGCCTGCATCGCTTCGTCGGTGGCGATGAAGTCGAGCAGGAAGGCTTCGGCCAGAAGCTGATTTTCGCTGTAGGCGCTCACCATGAAGCCCTGGCCGCCGATGAGCGGGATGCCGGGGCCGGCGGGACCCTCAGGAATGTTGCTGATGGCGTAGGGCACGCCCGAGGCGCGCAGGCGGTCATTGAGCGCCCAGGGGCCGGTGATCATCATGGCCGCTTCGCCACGCTCGAACAGCGTGTGCATAACGTCGTAGTCGATGGCCGGCGGGATGTAGCCGTCATCGGCCATGCCTTCGAGCCAGGCGGCCGCGGCGATGGCGCCTTCACTGTCAATGCCGACATCACTCGGATCGTAGGCGCCGCCGCCCGACGTGCCGAAGATGTAGCCGCCGAAGGCGCTGAGAATCGGGTGGAAGTGATAGAAATCCGAAGTCTGAATGATGTAGCTACACCGGCTGCGCCGCTGCCGACCAGTTCTTCGGTGATGGCGCGCACGTCGTCCCACGTCGCCGGGGCATCCGGCACAAGGTCGGTGTTGCGCACCAGGGCGACGTTCTCCGCCGCGTAGGGCATACCGTACAGTTCGCCATTGTAGGTGAACAGGGACAGTGAGCCGGGCGTGAACAACTCGGCCTTGTCGCCCAGGTCGATCGGCACCACGGCGCCGTTGAGTACCAGCTCGCCGATCCAGTCGTGCGCGGCGACGATGATGTCCGGGCCTTCCCCGGTCGGGCCGACCACGCTCAGGTTGGCGCGGATGTCACCCATGGGCAGTTCCTGAACTTCAACGGTGACGCCGAATTCCTCCGCGAACGCGGTGGCGAGTTCGGACAGCGGTGGCGTGCGGGTGCGGTCCGCCCAGATGAGGAGATCGGGACGATCCTGCGCGAGGGCAGGGGCGGCGAGCAGCCCGAGGATGAGGGCTACAGCGACGCTTAACAGAATGAAATGACGCTTCACGGAACAATCCTTTCATCATTTTCAGCCGACATGGCTAAACTGCTCTCCAGTGCTGTGCGCATCCTGTCCAGCAGGACGATGAGCCGGCGCTGGTCAGCATTCTCAAGGGGGGCAAGCCAGGCTTGCAGGGCCGCGTGATGGGCGGCATAGGCGCGTTGGCGAAGGTGCGCGCCTTCGGGCGTCAGACGGACGCGCTGTGCGCGGCGGTCATCGGGGTCGTCGATGCGGCTGATCAGACCCATCATCTCCAGCACGTTGACCAGCCGTGTCACCGTGCTGCGGGCGACCAGCAGCCGGTTGGCCAGTGTCACGAGCTGCGTTCCGCTGTCCACATCGAGCAGGATCAGGAGCGAATACTGCGACGGCGTGATACCGAAAGGCCCCAGCGCGTCGCGGTCGCAGGCATCGAGCAGCACGTAGACATCGTTGAGCAGACGATGCTGTTCCTGCTCGACAGAAGGGTCCAGTCCAGTGAATTCAGCGGTGGCTAACACGTAAGCGATCTTGTCTGTTCAAATACTGTTGCGTGCGCAACTTTCATCCTTCTACTGTGCCTCAAGTGCGCGCGTCCGGCAAGATGGGCGATTGGGTAATTTGTATGAATCTGTCGAGATGCAGAAATTGCCCGGCCGTCAGCCGAGCGTAGGCTGACGAATCGTCACTGCGGACGCAGAATCGGGTACACTAATCGATGCGCGCAGGGGGTGCGCGGCCTTTTATCCCTGCGTGCCGCAGAGCAGATGCGCGCTCGATTGGGGATATTCCTTTATGAACCGACCATTTGTCGTCCATATCACCGGCAATCCCAACATTCCGGGCCTGAGGCTGGTCAACGTCCGCCCCAGCCCGCGCACGGATGCCGCCGCCGTATTATTCCAGTCCATTCTCGGGACTCGCTCGCTCACCGTGCTGGACGTGCAGCCCGATGCCAGCAACAATCAGCTCAATGGCAAGGTCTACCAGTGGTTCAAGGTACGCTTCCCCAGCGGCATCGAGGGCTGGGTGCGCGACGATCTTGTCAGCATCGACGGCGATGGACGGACCTATGGCTACCCGGACCTGTCCAGCGAGACCTACGCCTTCAGCCTGCTGCGACTGCTGCTGCCGACGCTGACGGTCACGCCCACACCCACCCCAACGCCGACCTGACCCCACCCCGATCACGCCGACGCCGACCAGGAAAGAGGTCATCGGCACGGTGATTGCCAAAGACGGTCTGCGACTGCGCGCCGCTCCCATCAACGGCACGGAGGTCACGCGTCTGCCGTACAAGTCACAGGTGGTCATCGTCGAGGCGGTGCCGCAGGGGGACGAGCAATTACATGTGGGCGCGGGTGCAGACTCCCGGCGGCTCCGGCTTTGTGCGCACCGACTATCTGAGCATCGCCGGCGATGGCAGCGACTTTGGTCTGAGTGAAGGCGACGAGTACGCGGCCCCGATGAGCAGCTACTGGTGGGTGCGCGGTTTCAACCTCAAGCAGAACCCGAACGAAGAGGACCATCTGGGCTGGGATTTTGGCGCCAATGTCGGTGAACCGGTGCGCTGCGGCCCGATGGGCGGTCGGGTGGTGCGTATGTTCAACTGCACCCGCTGCACGGCCGAAAAGCCAAGCACCATCAGCCAGGGCATCCCGCTGGGGGCCAGCAGCGTGTTTCTCGATCCGGCCTGGGGCTTCGGCTATGGCAACGCGCTGATCATCCGCTACCTGAACAGCCAGCTCCCGGAGTCGACCCGCCAGCGGCTGGCGGCGCGGGGGTTGAGCGGCGCGCACCTCTACGCCATCTACGCACATCTTTCGGCCATCCAGGTCAGTGAAGGGCTGGATCTGCCGCCCAACACGGTGATCGGCACCTGCGGCAACACCGGCAATTCGACGGCGTCGCACCTGCACCTGGAGATCCGCGCGTCGTTCAATGCCTCCGATCCGAACTGGACCGGCATGCGGCCGAACCTCATGGACCCCGGTGTCTTGTACCTGCGCTAGAGGTGACCTCACCCCCAACCCCTTTCCAATTTGGAGAGGGGAGCTAAGCGAAGCGGGAGTGAGATGCGAGAAAAACGCAGCGCCCCGGTCGACTTTGCCGACCGGGGCGCTCTGCTGTGAAGCGGTTCTATCTGCTTGTGTGCTGTGCCTGCGTTGCGCCGGCCTGATTATGCAGGGTCGGATGTGACAATCACGGAGTTGTCACCACTGTAGGGGTTCGGCACGTACTTGTCCGCTTCCCAGTCATTGTGCCACTCGGTGCCATTGACGAGGTAGCGGAACTGGCATCTTTACCCCTTGGCCAGGTTTAACGTCACGGAGAAACTGCCGTCTTTCTGCTTCTTCATCGGCGTTTCAGACTCATTCCAACTGTTGAAGTCGCCCACCAGAAAAACGGTTTCGCCCTGCACAGCGGCCGGCAGCGAAAAAGTGACCTTGACTTCCGGCTTGGATTTGAGGAACTGCTTCTTGAGCATCTGGTATGCCCCCTTTGTGAAGATTGCAGCTAGCTCGCAAATTCTAGCAGAGATTAAACAGCGTCACATGTACATTTTGCTAACACACTACAATCTCATGTTATCAGATTTTCACATATCTCAGCTTTCATGTTCACACAATGACGTGCTTACTGGTCTGGTGATTGGTGAAAATCTACAAGAAACCTGCAAGCTTCCCGGAAGGTTTTGGGCGTGAGAACGGGAAACTCATCTTCGACCCCTCTCGCCAGGGCAAATATTCTCGCACGGAGAGAGGGGCAGCGCTCACCGGCACAGGCCGGTGCGAAGAGGTGAGGTCGCTAAATCCCAGTGGCTGTAACGCCGTATTCCCCACTGCTGTGGACGTAGACCTGCACATCGGCTTCGCCCATGCCACTCAGGTTGCCCTGATGCACCCAGTTGTACATCCAGCGGGCATCGCTGATGGTCAGGTTGACGCAGCCGTGGCTCTGGCGGTAGCCGAAAAGGTCGTGCCAGTAGGTTCCGTGCAGGCTGATGCCGCCGTCGAAGTACAGCACCCAGGGGACGCTTTCGACCGCGTAGGCATCCGGCGCACCGGTAGCGCCGCTCATCTTGTCCTGCGGCAGGCTGGCCCAGACGCTGAACAGGCCTTCGTTGGTCTCGTTCGGCGGCAGGCCGGTCGAGACGACGGTGGCATAGACGGGCGTGTCGCCTTCGTAGGCGACGACGGTCTGCTCATACAGATCGATGGCTACCCAGCGCGCATCGGGGGCGATACCTTCCGGCCGTTCGATCTTGAAGATCTTCGAGACGAAGCGCTGCTCGATCCACTGGTTGGGGCCGATCATGTACCAGCGCCACCCGTCCGGGTCGGTCGTGACAGAGAAAATGGGGACCACTTCGTAGCGGTTGATGAAGCGGCCGTTGGACGAGGAACGCGGGCCGCCCGGATAAAGCGAGACGAAGATGCGGCTGAGATCCAGAATGACGGCGAAGGGGTGTTCCAGACCGTCCGTGATCTCGAAACCAGTGAAATACGACGGCTGCTGGAACGTGGTCAGCTCGCTGGGAATCCATGTGCCGTCGGCGATTCGCAGCCAGCCGTCGACGCTGGCATCGATGCCGTGCACGGTGTTGAAGCCGGCCGGGATCTCGCCGACCACACTGCCGCCGGGGCCATCATACTTCGGGGCGCCATCACGCGAGACGCGCCAGAAGTTGTAAGTGCCCAGTGTGAACGTATCCTGACTGACGGGGATCAGGTTGGGCGGCGTCGGGAAAGCCTCGATCATGGCGGCACATTCGGCGCTGAGTTCGCTGCCATCCTGATGTTCCGCGCAGACAGAGGGGTCGTATTCCAGGGTATCCTGGGCGGCGGCTCCGGGTGCGACCAACAGAACCAGCAGCATCCCTGCCAGAACGGGCAGGACAGATCGAAGAGAAGGCATAGGGACAATCCTCAAGGAAAACTCAACAGGTCGATGGACTGCGCGGTCAGGCGCATCAGCCGTTGTGGCCGTAGCCGCTGCGGCATCAGCCGCTGCGCACGCAGCGGAAACCAATATCCGGCGCCTCAGTAATTGGCGTTCGGAAGCCGCGTCCCGCCGCGCGGGCGAGTTCGGCGCTGGTGCTCCAGGCGCCGCCGCGAATGACGCGAGGCGAGTCGGCCTTGCCAGACTCTTCGCGTCCATCAACGGCGGTGTAAGGATAGGGCACGAACAGGCTGTTCGTCCACTCCCACACATTGCCGGTCAGATCTTCGGCGTCAACCCACGAGGCGCCGCTCTCGCGGCCACCGGCGGGTTCGGGATGGCCGGTAGCACCCAGGCCGACGATGGCCAAATCCGGTGAGAACTCCTCGCCCCAGGGGTAAGTCAGACCATCCGGGCCGCGCGCCGCGTACTCCCACTCCGCTTCCGTGGGCAGTCGTCCCCCACGCAGCGTGCACAGATCGCGCGCCTCGAACCAGGTGACGCGTTCGCGGGGCAGCTCGCCACCCAGCTCGGCATACGCCGCCGGTCGACCGGCGACAGCGCCAAACAAGGCAAACTGATCGTGACTGACCTCGTAGACATCCATCCAGAAGGGCTGCTCGAAGCATACTTCATGCTCCGGCTGTTCGTGCGGCGGGCCATCCCCCTGGCCCATCATAAAGCATCCAGGCGGCACAAGTGCCATTGGCACGCCGTCGAACGTTTCGATGACCGGCGACCAATCAGCATTCGCCGCAATCGACGGCAGATCCTGCGCCAACGCGGGCAGGACAGCGAGCACCAGGATCAGACTGAGGATCGCGGCGCGATGACAAGCACGAAGATTCAGCATATCGCGTTCAATCCACTTCACAGCGGTCGGACAAACATGCCCAATTCTTATGGCAGGGGTTGGCAGCGGTCAATGCGCGATTGCCCTACGCTTGATCGCCCTTTCCGTGCGTTTGGACCGGTGGGTGAGAACGAATCGACCGGCCCGCTGGTGTGGATTAGTTGGACAGCCCGCCGGTCTTGGCTGGCAGCGACACGACGAAGATCGTGCCCATGTCGACCTTACTGCTGGCGGTGATGGTCCCGCCGTGCAGCTCAATGGCCTGACGTGCGATGTTCAGCCCCAGGCCGGTGCCGGAGACGGCGCCGACGTTACGCGCCCGGTAAAATGCCTCGAAAAGGTGCTTCAAATCTTCTTCGGGGATGCCGATTCCCTGGTCTTCCACCGTCAGTTCCAGGGTTGCGTTTTTCTGCGCCAGCCGTACATGGACAGGTTTATCGTCCGGTGAGTACTTGAGTGCATTGGAGATCAGGTTGCTGATCGCCTGGCGCAGCAGTCGACTGTCGAAGCGCGCCACCATGGTCGAACTGGTGCACTCATAGACAATCCGTCCCTGGTGCTGAGCCTGAACCTCGAATTCCTCGATGATCTCGGCGCACAGCGCGCGCAGATCGCCGGGCGCCGGGCGGTATTCGGCGGCGCCTGTCTGCATGCGCCCGAGCTGCAGGACGTCTTCCATGAGGTCGCGCATGTTCAGCACCTGGCGGCGGATACGTTCCAGGCGGGTTTCGATTTGATCGTTGTCCATCTTGCTGCGATACAGACTGAGCGCGTCGGTGTTGGCGAGGATGGATGCCAGCGGGTTGCGGAATTCGTGCGACGCCATGGAGACGAAGCGCGACTTGAGCTCGCCCAGTTCCTTCTCTTTCTCCAGCGCCTGGCGCAGATTGGCCTCAGCCTGCTTGACCTTGGTGATGTCCCAGTTGATGCCGATGACTCGCGTCGGGTTGCCGGTCCCATCCCGCAGGACGAGCGCCGAGACTTTGATATGGCGAAGCTCGCCGTTGGGATGAACGATGCGAAATTCGCTGTCGATCTGACCGCTCCCGTGCAGAGCTGCCGCCACTTCGGCATCGATGCGCTCCCGGTCGTCAGGATGGATGGCTTTGGCATAGACCTCTTTTGGCCGCGCGAAATGCTCTTCGGTGCGTAGGCCGTAAAGCGTGTACATCTGGCTGTCCCAGGTCATGATGTCATAGCGGGCGTCCCACTCATAGATGCCGACGCCGCCGGTGCGGGTCGCCAGTTCCAGGCGCTGCGACATGGCCTGGAAGGTGGCTTCGTTCGCCTTGCGTTCGGAAACGTCGCGCGAGACGGCGATGACCTCCCTGGCTTCCTGGGTAACGGGGTCTCGCAGCAGGTGGCTTTTCGTCTCCAGCCAGATGTAGTGACCCTCCTTGCACCGAAAGCGATAGGATACGGTATGAATGGCCAGATCCTGCGTGAGCGTTGCGTAGGCCGTCATGACTTTCGGAACATCGTCGGGGTGGATGAACTCGAAGATGGGTTTGCCGATAACCTCCTCTGGCCCAAGGCCGGTAGTGGCTTTCAGCGAGGGAGTCGCGTAGGTGAAGACGGCATCGAGACCCAGACGGGTGATGATGTCGGTCACGTTTTCCGCCAGCAAGCGGTAGCGGCTCTCGCTTTCCCGCAGGGCCGCGTCGGCCTGTTTGCGCGCAGTGATGTCGCGAATGATGTAGACCAGACTGGCTGAACCCGCCTCGGCCTTGCGCACCAGCGCGATGCTCAGCTCGGCGTCAAAGAAAGCACCATTCTGGCGCATGGCCCGCACCTCCAGCCGGCGTGTCTTTTCGGTCTCGACCACGTCGTCTGCCGCTGCCTGAAGGGTCGCGAGGTCCTCCCCATGCACCATCGTGAGCAGCGAACCGCCAAAGGCGCCATTCGGCGAGAGGCCGAACATTTCCTCGAACACGAGATTAGCTTGCTGGATGCCGCGATCGACGTCGACCAGGATGATGCCGTCACCGCTGTGGTTGAATACGGCCTGAATGTTGTCCTTGACACTCTCCAGTTCGGCCGTGCGCTCGATTACGCGCTTCTCCAGCGCATCATGCGCTTCCTGAAGCGCTTCCTTCGCCTTACGAATTTCAGAGACATCGCGCAGCAGCGTCACAAAATGGATAATTTCACCGCGCTCATTGCGAATGGGCGAGGTCGACCACTCGACGTAGATGGAGTGCCCATTGGTGTGCCGGGCGCGCGTCGCACCAATCACGGGTTCTGCGGCCAGCGCGCTCAGTGCTTCGCGATCGGCCACTGGGTCAAGAAACTGGGTGAAATGCCTGCCCACCACCAGGTTCGGATCCATGCCCGTCATGGTCGTGAAACCGGAGTTGACGAAGAGAGTCTCGCCCTTCGTATTCGTGACGATGACACCCTCCGTCGTGTTTTCCACGGCTGCGCGCAGCAGACGCAGAGTCGCTTCGGATTCCCGGCGTGCCGTGATGTCGCGCGCGATGCTCTGGATGTAGAGCGGGTTGCCATTCTCGTCGCGTACGATCGTGACGTTCAGTTCGACCGGGACCGACGTGCCATCCTTCTTCAGAAAGATGCGCTCGTACAGCGGAATGGTTTCGCCGGCGATCAGCCGCCGCAGTGTCTCTTCCGTGTTGAGGGGTTCGCCAGAGACGTCGCGGATGGTGAGCTGAGCCATCTCTTCCTGGGTGTAGCCGAGGAGCTGGGCTGCCCGCGGGTTCACTTCCAGATGGCGGCCGTTCAGATCGAGGAGGAAGACGGCGTCATTCCCCTGCTCAAACAAGGCTCGGTAGCGTTCTTCGCTCGCTCGCAGGGAGGTCCGGTACTGATGCCGCTCGACCGCATAGCGCAGTGATTGGGCGAGCTGTGGCGCGGAGATTCGACCCTTGACCAGGTAGTCCTCGGCGCCGCTGGCGACCGCCTGGGCCGCTTCATCATCGCTCTGGGGGGTGGTTAGAATGACGACCGGCAGTGCGGGGAAGAGCTTCGCAATCTGCTGCAGCGTACTCAGCCCCTGGCTGTCCGGGAGGATCAGATCCAGGAGCAGAACGTCGATCTCGTCATTTTCCAGACAGGTGATTCCCTCGGAGAGTGTGGTGCGCCGCTGTACGCGAAATGTCGTGGTTGAAACCGACTCAAGGTCGTTTGCCGCTGACTGAAAGTCGTGATCGTTGTCGTCGATGATCAGTACATTCACGGACTTGCCTCCCCCTTCAAAGCACAACGCTGATTCGCAACGCAAGTGCGCAATGTTGTGCCGCCCGTGCCCTGGCTTCGACTCCCTGCCTAAGGAGCCATCTTCAATATTAAAACCATTTGGCCATAAAAGGGATTAAGAGTTTTGCAGGGGGCTACAGTCTGAGCGAAGAGGGTGCGTCAGCCGCGCATGGCCTCCAGGACCAGGCCGCCGTAGAGCATGATCTGACGGCGCAAGGTTTCTTCGGCAGCGTTGAGATCGCGCGCATCAAGGCGGTCACAGAACAGCTCATGGCCCGCGATCAGGGGATCGAGTTCGCGTGGCGGCAGGCGCGTACGAGCACGGCGCACGGTTTCCAGGAGCTGAGCGGCGGTGTGAAGCCGGTCCAGGATGGTGGCGGTCATCGGGTGCTGCGCGGCGCTGGCCTGGGCCAGCGCAATGTGAATCTCGAACAGAGTGGCCAGTCCGACGCCGGTCTTGTTGTCCTGCGAGGCGCGGCGCGCTGCCCGCACATGGCCACGGAGCGTGGCTCGAAGCGTCTTGTTCATGTCGGGAAAAAGCCAGCGCAGCGCCAGGGACTCGATCGAAGCGGTGAGGGCAAACACCTCTTCGGCTTCGGCGCGTGTGAAGGCCCGGACCATCACCCCGCGCCGCGGCTGACTGACGACCCAACCTTCCCGTTCGAGCAGTCGCAGCGCGTCGCGCACGGTGGCCTGGCTCACCATGTTGGCTTCCGCAATCCGCAGTTCAATCATTCGGTCACCCGGCGCATACAAACCCCGGCGCATTCCGACGCGCAGCACTTCGGCCAGCGTTTCGACACGCGTCACAGTCAAGGCAGCCACCAGCCGTAAGCGCCGCCGAGTATGGTGAGCGCGCGCAGATTCGTCCCATCGGGATCCAGCAGGTAGAGCTCGTCACGCCCGCCCTCGTCGCTGTTGATCAGGATGCCGCGCTCGTTCGGGTGCATCTGCGCGCTCCACTCGTAACCCGCGCCGTCGAACAGAATTCTGGCATTGTCGCCGTTGAAATCCATTTGTGCGACCGCGCCGTAGCCGGCCCCGTCGGTCAGGTAGAGGATCTCGCCGTCAGGGGTGAAAGAGGGAGACCAGTCCTTGACCTCATTGTTGGTCAGCCGAATGACCTCGTTGGTGGACAGATCCAGCCGCTTGATATCCCAGGTCGAGGCATCGTCTGGGCGTCCGCTGGTGAAAATCACGTAGCGGCCATCGTCACTCACGCGCGGATGGCTGTTGCGCTCGCCATCGCTGAAGATCAGCGTGACCTCGCCCCCCTGCGCCGGCGCCTGCACCAGGTCGTGCGTGCCGTCGCCGCGCGTATCCGACGAAAAGATGACATTTTCCCCGTCGGGAGTCCATGATGGGATGCGATCGGTCACCGTGTTGTCGGTCAGCCGGCGCAGCCCACTCCCGTCGATGTCGATCACGTAGATGTCGAAATCGCCGTCGCGGTCGGACTGAAAGGCGATCTGCGATCCATCCGGCGAAGCTGCGCCATACATGTCGTTGGCCTCGTCGTCGGTCAGGCGAGTTTCTAGGCGCGTCGCCAGGTCCAGACGGTACAGGTCGAAGTTGCCGCCACGCTCGGCGAAGAAGATGAGCGAGCCCACGCCCACCAGGCCGGTCGGCGTGGGGCGCAAACCCACCGGGGACAGACCGCCATCCACCTCGGTCGGTTCCACAGTGACTGCGCCAAAGGGAGTCCGCGTCGGGACGCTGGCCGTTGGCAGAGTGGTATTCGTCGCCAGGATTTCGGTCGCTGTGGCGTCAATGGTCGGCGTAGGGGTGGCTTCTTCGCCGGTCAGATTGGTGATCAGCAGGGCGGCCAGCGCCGCGACCAGGGTCAGCATGGCGCAGCCGATCACCGCGCCGATCAGTACGCTGGTCAGCAGCGATCCGCGCCGGCGCGCCCGAGGGAGGCTGCGCGGCGGCGTTCCGGCGAAGGAGGGCGGTGCGACATAGCCGGTGGCTACCTGAGGCGGAGGCTCGGGGGGTGTCGGCTGGCGCTCCGGCTGGCGCTCCGAATATCCCGGCGGGTCGGGCCGCTGAAAGCCAGGCTGCGTGTCCATCATGTTGATCGACGGGCTGGGCTGCGTCTCGCTCAGCGTGAAGCTGTCGGGCGTGTTGATGGCCTGGATCAGCGCCTCCGCGAAGACCGCGGCGGTGGGGTAGCGGTCGTCGGGCCGCTTGCTCATGGCCTTGAGGATGACGCGCTCCACCAGCGTGGGCAGGGCGCTGTTCAGGCTGCGCGGGGCGGGCGGCTGAGCCGTCACCTGAAGCACGGCGATGCTGTAAGGCGTGTCGCCTTCGAAGGGGCGCGCAGCGGTCGCCATCTCGAACAGGGTCACCCCGAGCGCGTACAGGTCGCTGCGCCCGTCGAGCGGCTTACCCTGCGCCTGCTCCGGGCTCATGTAGCTGGGCGTGCCGATCACGCCGTGCGTTGTGACGGCCGCCATGCCGCTGTAGGCGTCGCCCATCAGCCGGGCGATGCCGAAATCGGTCAGGTAAGCGCCGCCGTCGTCGTCGAGCAGGATGTTGGACGGCTTGAGGTCGCGATGCAGCACATTTTTCATGTGCGCGTAGTCGAGGGCCGGGGCGATCTGCGTGATGAAACTGCGCATCTGCTCCAGCGTCAGCGGCCCGCGTTGCCGGATGAGATCGTCGACCGAGCCGCCGTCCATGAAGCGCATGACGATGTAGGGCTGTCCCTCGAATTCGCCGTAGTCGTGCACCGGGACGATGTTACGGTGTTCAAGCTGGGTGAGGATGTGCACTTCACGCATGAAGCGCTGCATGTAGGTTTCGTCGTTGAGGAGCTGTCGCGGGAGGATCTTGATCGCCACCGGACGACGGTTCATCGAGATCTGGTGCGCGCGATAAACCACGGCCATTCCGCCGCGCCCGACCAGCTCTGCGATTTCATACCCGCCGACGCGTTTGCCGATAAGTTCGTCTGTCATGCAGAGTGCATTCCCGTCACAAGCCAAGGCACATTATATGCCGCCGCTCGCAAGCGTACAAACCTGCACGCGCCCCGAAAACTGGTGCTAAACTCACAAGACATTCCCGAACGCGCCGCGTCATGTCAGATCTGCTTCTGTCCTACGAAAGGGAGTCCTGATGCCCGCGCATTACCTGGCCGAACTGAACATCGCTCGCCTGCTGGCCCCCATGGACGACCCGCAGATCGCCGACTTCAAGAACGCGCTGGCGGAGATCAACGGCCTGGCCGAGGTCAGCCCTGGCTTCGTGTGGCGGCTGAAGGACGACAGCGGCAACGCCACGGGCATCCAGGTCTACGACGACCCGCTGCTGATCGTCAACCTGACGGTCTGGGAGACGGTCGACGACCTGTTCCGCTATACCTATTCGAGCGATCATGTCGATTTCTTCCGGCGGCGCGGAGAGTGGTTCGGCAAGCTGGGGACGTCATCGTTCGCGCTGTGGTGGCAGCCCGCCGATAGTATGCCGCCGGCGCTGGACGACGCGAAGACACGGCTGGATCACCTCGCGGCGCACGGCCCGACCCCCTATGCCTTCACGTTCAAGAAGCGCTTCACGGTCGAGGAGGCGTCTGCCTAACAGCCTTCAGCGAATAAAGGCTAGATCGTCCCGCTGCCCTGGCCGAAATTGGCCGCAAGCAGAGAGAAATCGGCGATCAGACAGCGCCATCGCGATTGAAATCGGCGCTGGCGTTGAAATTCGGCTCTCCGCTGAGCGTGCTAAAGCTTGCTGCCAGAATCGAGAAATCCAGAATGGTGATATAGCCGTCGGCGTTGGCGTCTCCCTCCAACAGCGTGCCGAAATCAATATTGTGCGGTCCTTCCGGAAGGACTTCGGGCAGGATGACCGGCAGGGAAGTGCTGGTTCGTACTGAAAGCAGGTAATCCCCTGGTCCTGTCTGTAGACTGAACTGACCGTACTCGTCCGTCTCGATAAGCTGATCCAGGACGGTCTCTGCTGTGTCGCTCGTCACAAACCGGATTTCAATGGGTGTCACCCAGGCTTGATCAGGTGCGGGCGGTCGCCCCTGAAGATGGAGGCTGCCGTCAAGCGTGGTCACAATGGCCCCAGTGTTGTTCGATGTGATTTCACCGGTCGTGCAATTGAAGGTGACGGCGGATCGCCAGAAGGGGCGCTTGTAGCCGGCGTCGTGGAATAAACGGATGGACAGCGTGGCCAATGTGTTGGCAGGCAGGTTGAAGGGCACATTGGGCGTGAAGTCGAACGCACCCCAGTAACCGCCGTGCGCCTGCGGCATCATCACCGCTTTGTCGCGAGTGAGCGAAACACTACTGCCAGTGAGTTCATAGCGGTAGTAGGTGGGTGCTTGAGTGATGGTGAACTCATCCACAAAAGCAATCTGAGCGCGCGAATTCTCAAGTTCAAAGCCGTTGCATGTGCTGCGAGGAACGGCGCTCAGGCGAACCGCGCCGTCGGCGCTGCGTATCGGAATAGGTTGGATCATGAAGAGGAACGCCATCAGCCATGCAGGGGGCGAACCGCGCTGCTGTACGCCCGCTGTTTACTCCTTGGCCACCGGCCAGCAAACGCCAAAGAGTCTAGCGAGCCTCTTCATGACTCACAACTATGATAGGCTTATAGGTAGCACACACTAGCTCTTCAGAATGTCCTCGATGCGCTGGATCTTCGCCTCGTCCAGCTTCAGCTCCGCCGCCCTGACGTTTTCCGCCACCTGCTCCGGCCGCGTCGCCCCGATGATGGCGCTGCTCACGCCGGGGTGGCGCAGCGCCCAGGCCAGCGCCAGATCGGCGCGCGTGACACCCAGATCGTCGGCGACGGCCTTGAGCGCCTTGACCCGCTCGATGTTCTTCTCGTTGACGAAGCGGTCCTTGGCCCATTCTTCGCGGGCGAAGCGCGACCCTTCCGGGATGCCCTCGTCGTACTTGCCGGTCAGCATGCCCTGGCCGAGTGGCGAAAAGACCACCAGCCCGATGCCGCGCTTGTGCGTGGCCGGCAGAATCTCCTCTTCCACCCGTTCGCGATGCAGCATCGAGTACTGCGGCTGCTCCGTCTTGGGCAGGTGCCAGCCATACCTCTCGCACAGATCGTAGGCTTCGACGATCTGCGCCGCCGACCAGACGGACGTGCCCCAGTACATGGCGCGGCCGGATTCGACCACGGTGTGCAGGGCCTGCACGGTCTCGCGGATCGGCGTGTGCGGGTCAGGGCGGTGGCAGAAGTAGATGTCGACGTAATCGGTGCCGAGGCGCTCCAGACTCCTGTCGATGCTCTCCAGGATGTGCTTGCGCGACAGGCCGCGGTCGTTGACGTCGTCGCTCATCGGCCAGTAGACCTTCGACGAAATGACCAGGGTGTGACGCGGGTACTGCTTGAGGACGGCGCCCATCTGCTTTTCGGCCTCGCCCTTGCCGTAGATGTCGGCCAGGTCGAAGAAGTTGATGCCGTGCTCGTGCGCGGTTTCCACGACCTCGCGGGCGATTGCCTCATCGACCTTGCCCTCGCCGTAATTGATCCAGCCGCCAAACGAAATGGCGCTGATCTTCATGCCCGTGTCGCCCAGGTGACGGTACTGCATGGTGCTCTTCCCCCCAACACTACGTAGCGGTTATACAAGTAATGAGAGATGAGAAACGAGAAAGGACAGTGACGCGAGACGGAGGAGATAGCGCTTGCTTTTCCTCAGTCCTGTTCACTCAGTCCTTGCTTTTCCTCGTTTCTCATCCTTCATTTCTCATGCCTTCTTTTCTACTGCCCCAGCGAGTCCAGGACGCTGCCCAGGATGCGGATGATCTCGTCCACCTCGTCTTCGGTGATGGTCAGCGGCGGCGCGAAGGCCAGCGTGCTGCCGACGTTGCGGGTGCGCAGGCCGCGGTCCTGGCACATGCGGGTGACTTTGGCCGCCAGCGCCGGGTCGGCTGCCTTCGTCGCCTTGTCGGCCACTAGCTCGACGCCGCAGATCAGGCCCAGGCCGCGCACCTCGCCGACGTTGGCAAATTCGGTCAGTGCCGTCAGGCCGTCCTTCAGGCGGGCGCCCATCTGTACAGCGCGCTCGACCAGCTTCTCGTTCTCGATCAGCTCCAGATTGCGCAGCCCCACGGCGCAGGCCGTCGCGTGACCGGAGTAGGTATAGCCGTGCATCCAGCTATCGGTGTCTGGCGCGCTCAGGATGGCGTCGTAGATGGCGTCGGTGATCTGGTTGCCGCCCAGGGGCTGGTAGCCGCTGGTGATGGCCTTGGCGAAGGAGAGGATGTCGGGCTGCACGCCATAGCGGTTCAGGCCAAACAGTTCGCCGGTGCGTCCGAAGCCGGTGATTACCTCGTCGGCGATCAGCAGCACATCGTACTGGTCGCAGATGGCGCGGACGCGCGGGAAGTAGTCGTCCGGCGGGACGATGACACCACCCACCCCTTGCACCGGCTCGGCGATCACCGCCGCGACCGTCTCCGGGCCTTCGCGCAGGATCGCCTCTTCGATGGCGCGGGCGGCGGCCTGACCGATGGTTTCACCGTCCTTCACCTCGCCATCATAGCGGTAGGGATAGGGCGCGGGCACGTGGATGAAGCCGGGTACGGGCGGACCGAACATCTTGTGGTAGCGCTCGATACCGGTGGCGAACGTCGCCGCCAGCGTGATGCCGTGATAGGCGAACTTGCGGGCGATGACCTTCGACTTCTCCGGCTTGCCCATGCGCTTGAAGTAGTAGCGGGCAATCTTGAAGGCGCTGTCGTTGGCCTCCGAGCCGCCGGAGGTGAAGAAGGTGGTCTTCAGTCCGGAATAGGCGTAGCCGGACAGCTTGTCTGCGAGCTGCGTCGCGGGTACGTTGGTCATGCCGGCGAAGTTGGAGGTGAAGGCCAGCCGCTTCATCTGGTCGTAGGCGGCCTGCGCCAGTTCTTCGCGCCCATAGCCGACGTTGACGTTCCATAGGCCGGCCATGCCGTCCAGAATGCGGCGGCCATCGACGGTGTAGAGATATACGCCTTCGCCGCGCTCGATCACCAGCGGATCGACATGGGTCCTCGGGTGCTGGAGGGGATGAAGCTGATGCCTGTCCTGTTCCTGGAGTGTCGCATTATCGAGTTTTGGAAGTGTCATGGTAAGGCCTTTATTGCGGAATTATCTCTATCAACAATACCGAACCTGGCTCAGACCATGCAAACGACCATCCTGGCCACCATAAAACACGATGGGGGGCGGTTCGCGAACCGCCTGCTTGTGAATCGCCGGATCATCCTGGGCGCATCGCGATGCGCCCCTACGACATGGGGGTCCGTTGATCCCGGTGGTAGTAGGGCGGAGAATCAGAATCGCCCGCTTCTGAATCGCCGGACATTTCGGACGCATCGCGATGCGCCCCTACGCGCAGGACCGGTTGATCCGGTGGTAGGGGCGGTTCGCGAACCGCCCGATGGTGAATCGCCGGACATTTCGGACTACGGCGCGAGGACCGTTGATCCTGGTAGTAGGGGCGGTTCGCGAACCGCCCGGTGGTGAATCGCCGGACATTTCGGACGCATCGCGATGCGTCCCTACGGCACGGGGGACGTTGATCCTGGCGGCAGCGGTGCCAGATATCCCTCGCGGTACCAGTGCTCGATCTGCTCCCGGCTGACCCCTTGGGACAGTGCGCCTTCGGCGGTGAAGCCTGATGGGTGGCCATCCAGCACGGCCTCCAGCGCCGGGTCGCGCAGATAATCGGCGCGGAAGTCGTGATAGATGCCGCGCGCGGGCGAGCGATAGCACCAGACCGGCAGGATGTAGCGCGTCGAATCGCCGAGCGGCGCGGCGCGGAAGCGCATCGGTGGGGCGACCCTGGCCTCGGTGATCACGCGCATGTAGGCGTTCAACTGCGCTTCGTTGCTGAACTGATCATGCAGCGTGACCATCGTCTCCGCCGACGTGCGGCGCTTCTCCCGAAGGATGTCCGCAGCGATCTGCGCGGCCGTATCGTGATCGCCGTAATCGACTTTGTCGATCAGCTCCTCCGGGAGCAGCTCGCGGTGGGTCGAGATGCGCGCCACGATCGACGGCGTACCGCAGCCCAGCGACTCGTAGACGGTGTTGCCAAAAGTTTCGACAAAGTGGCCGAGCGACAGCGTGACGTGGCCCAGGCTGTAGTACTCCGGCAGCAGATCGACCGGCACCCACGGGTGAAAAATGACGTGACCGCTCAGGCCGCGCTCGGCCACGCGCGCCTCGACCCGGGCGTAAAACTCCTGCGCGCCGGGGTCCTGGTCGGCGAAGAGCCAGCGCGGCGTGAGCAGGCGCAGATTGGTGATGCCGTGCTGGTGCACCAGCCGATCCACGACTTCGAGCGTTTCCCACATGCCCTTGCTCTCTTCCGGCCGGTGCGGATGCAGGACGATGGCATGCTCGGCAGGATTCACTTCCGGGATCAGCTCGCGGATGCGCCGGGCCGGCATCGGGCGGAAGCGCGTCCAGTCCAGGCTGTTACGGATCACCGTCAGGCGGCCCGGCAGCTCGGCATAGAAGCGGCCGGCCGTTTGCAGGACGAACTGGCGGGCATAGTCGGAGATGACGATCAGCCGGTCGGCGCTGAAGTGGAACATGCCCTGGATCGTCTCCGGGTAGACATTGTCGCGCAGGCCGATCACGGTCGGACGGTTCTGATAGACGAAGGGGAAGGTGAATTCGCCGTCATGTATGTAGAAGACGTCGGCCCCGGCCAGATGCTCTGCAACATCCTGGATGATGCCGGCCAGGTTGTGCGCGCCCGTGTCGTAGGGGCCGGGGAAGGGCTGCTTGAAACGCAGAATGGGCAGCACCTCGGCGTTCGGATGCCAGTGAAACGGCGTACGGGTGTCCTCGCGCTGTGTGCACAGCAGCTTGACGTGGTGGCCGTGCTCGGCCAGGTGGACGGCGATATTTCGCAGATGCTTCTGCCCGCCGCCCATGTCGTGATCAGGGAACAGCGGGGTAATGGAAAAAATCAGGATGCGCATGGCTGGTCCTTGAAAGGGCGGGCATGAATAGTATGCCCTACCATATGGGTGGCTTCATGGTCAAATATAGATCGCCATTCCGAGCAGCAGATGAAAGAGGGCACAATGCTCCCTGAACAAGCCACGCCGGCCAGCCGGATCCGTTTCGACTTCGCGCGACGCTTCGCGGAGGCGTGTCCGCCGGATCTGGCCGAGGAGATCGCCGTCAGCGGGTCAGTCGCGCGCGGCTGGTCGGACGACGACTCGGATGTCGAGCTCAACCTGTGGACGAGCAACCTCCCGTCAGCGGAGGCGCGCGCCGCCTGGATGGCCGGTCTGGGCATCATCGCGCTGGACATCGAGCCGGAGGCGCGCGACGATGACTCCTGGTGGATCGGCGGCGAATTCCAGGGTATCCCGGTCGAATTCGGCTGGCAGACCTACGAGGCGCTGGATCGCACCTGCGAACGGCTGCTGTCTGGCACAGTCACCGATCGCGGCTTCACCTTTCTGGCCGACCTGCTGCTTCACGTCATCTCCCTGCGCGAGACCGGCGCGCTGGCCGAACGCCAGGCACGGATGCGCGACATGCCGGAACGCGTGCAGCGGGCGCTGACCACGGCGGCGCTGACCGGGTTCAAACCGGGGCACTTGGACAGTTTGCGACGACTGGCCTTGCGCGGCGAAACGCTGGCGCTGGATGCGGCGCTGTTGAGTGATCTCGATGCGGCGCTGCGCCTGATCTACGCGGCCCACAAGCGCTGGATGCCCAGCCGGAAATGGTCGCAGACGGCGGCTCTTGAGTTCGCGCCGGCCGACTGGCTGACGCGCTTTGACGCCGCCCTGCGTCCGATCGATCCTCTGGAGCGGATTGAGGCGGTCCGGCGGCTGGTCAGGGACGCGCTGTATGCGATTCCCTGCTATATCGACGTGGGGGCTGCGCTGGCGGCCTGGGAGGGGTAGCGGTTTCTGTTGTTGGCGGGGCGTACAGGTGGGTTGTGCCCCCGGGCGCTGATGGCTTTTGGCGCGATGCGGTACCCTTGCTCAAGCGGTAGCCGGCGTAGGGACAGCATTCTTGCTGTCCAACGGATGCGGACGCGCAGAAGCGCGTCCCTACGGATGCCACATCTTCTTTGTTGGATTGGCCGTACTAGACCTAACCGCCTTCCCCGCCATCATCGCCGCCGCTGTCATCTTCGGCGAAATCGTCCCCACCCTCTTCGCCTGAGCTTTCGGTGTCGCCCAGGTCATCGTCGCCTTGTTTGTCGCTTTCTTCGTCGTCGGAGAACTCGTCGTCAGAAAGATCGCCATCGGAGTCATCCCCGAAGTCGTCCATGAAGGCGTCGTAATCGTCGCTGTCCAGCCAGTCGTCCAGGTTCAACTCGCCGAACTCGTCCGCCTCGATCAGCCCCCACAGGAATTCGAGCGCTTCGTCGCTCAGCGGCTCGGCAATGTCAACTTCTTCGTCCAGAAGGCCGATCGGCAGCGCCCAAAGTTCCTCGACATCGTAGGCAGTCGGAAACTCCGGCGGACCGGACGGTTCAAGGTTGTCGTCAAGAGGGACCGTGACCTGCGTTCCAGCGGTCGCGACGCTGCGCAGCCCACCGGCGGAGAGAACTGCCGCGCCGGCCAGCGTCCGAACCGTCATCTGGCCGCCCGGCTGAGCCAGGAATTGCACAGTGGAGCCCATGCGCACTTCGACCCCGTTGAGCATGAAGCTGACCTTTTGCCCGGTACTCGGCGACTGGACGATCAGGCCGTTCATGTCGGTACTGCCGCAGCGCACGCCGCCGATGCCGCTGGACATGCGAAAGGCCGAGATGACCGGCTGCGATGCTTGGTGCACCGGTTCGAAGGTGACGTCGCCATACAGCACAAAGGTCACGTTTTCGCCCGGCAGCGTATCGGGCAGGTTGACCTGAAGCCGGGCCAGCGCCACTCCCCATTGGCCGGTCTCGGCATTGACCGGCGACAGTTGGAGCGTCTGAAGTTGGGCGACCGGCGCGATGTCGCCAGGGGCTTGCAGGAGGGCGGCGGGTTGAGCCTGAAGCGCGTCGTGCCCGTAGCAGACCTCGTTACGAGCGGTCGCGCCACAGCTTGACTGGGCTTGTGCCAGGGCCGACTGAACGGCGGTGGGACAGCTCGACAGATCCTGCGCGATGCCGACTCCAGGGAGAAGGCAGACCAGAGCGAGTACAAGGCACAACATCCGGGCGGCCAAGCGTCTCATCGTGATTTCCTTCGACTGTCCACAAAATACTTTCCACAAACAAACGGGGCGGCTCATGCATAGGCATGAGCCGCCCCTCTCCATCTACAGCACTTGGCAAATTGCCGCGTTGCTCACGGAGCCTCGTCTGTTGCCTCGGGTGTTGCCTCCGTTGGCTGGGTTGGCGTGGGCGTGGGCGTCGGCGTGACCGGTTCGCCGACCTCTGGTGTGACCTCTGGGTCCTCGGTCGGGATGTCCGTTGGCTCAAGCTCCGGAGTTGCCTCAGGAGTCAGCTCCGGGTTGACCTCTGGCGTCACTTCCGGATTAATCTCGGGCGTTGCCTCAGGGGCGACTTCCAGCGTGGCTTCCGGCGTGACTTCTGCCTCCAGCGACAGCGGCGGCACCGGGATGAACACCTCGACGGTCAATAGAAGTAGTACGTGATGACACAGTCGCCGTACATGTAGTCGGCGTTGACATACAGGTCGCCTGCGGTGCCGGCCGTGATGAGTCCGGCGAAAGCGGTGCCGCTCCCATTCGTGATCGCTTCGATCGTCGTAGCGCCGTTGGCCTTGAAGACGGCGCCGTTGGCCGGATCCTGGATGGTGAACAGGATGGTCGCGCCTTCGATCGGGCTTTCGGCAAACGACTTCAGCTCGACGCCGAGGGGGACTTCGAAGTCGAAGGACTCGTAGGTGAACTGACCGTCACCGAAGGCGTTGGTGAACTCGTAGAGACTGTACTGGTTGACAGGGATGCTCGCCGTACTGAATAGGAAGCCCAGGCCTTCGTCGTAATAGTTGCCGGACGGATCGGGCGAACCGATAAGGACGATCTCATTACCGTAGCAGGCGGCCGTCACCTGCACATCGCGGTAGCCGCCTCCCGGTCCGCCGAGAGTGATTGGCACGCCGCTCGGTGGGATGGTGGCCAGCAGGCCGCCGCTCAGGTTGTACAACTGGGCGCCGTAGACCGGATCGTCCTCTGAGTCGTAGACGACCACCCGCAGCGATCCGGGATAGACCTGACCCGTTCCAGTTTCACCCGTCCAGCCGGCTTGCGGAATCAGATCCAGCGAGAGCGGGTACATCGGGGTCACATGCAGCGTGTAGGTGTCCTCTGCCGTGAATTCGCCGTCGGTGACTTCCACCGAGATGAACATGGTGCCGGCCGCTTTAAACTCGTTCTGCGACTCGATATTACCCGGCGGAATATCCATGAACACGTGCGGATTGACGCTGTCGTCCCAGTGAATGGTGATATCCAGCGGATCGCTATTTGGATCGGCCGTCGTGTATTGAAGGGTGAAGATATCGCCGTTCAGCCAGTCCGTCTCGACGTTGGTGATCTCCACCGTCGGCGGTTCGTTTTCGCTCAGCACCGTGAGATCGTAGTGCGCACCGCCCTCGGCCTCGAAATCGACCTTGATGTCGACAGGCGCGGCGCCGGGTTCAGGGCCAGCAACCATGTTGACGGAGACCCTGCCCTCGGCGTCGGTGCGCAGACACAGGGCCGGATCGCAGCCCAGCGAGGCATTGATGAAGGTGATCGACAGTGGCCAGCTGATGACCGGTGCACCGCCGCTGTCGGTGGCTTGCGCCACCAGCGGATTGGCGAAGGGTTGGCCCGGAAGCGCGCTCTGCTCGTCGCCGCTGATCTTTGTCACGGCGATCGGATCAACCGGATCGACCGGGGCGTTGAACTGCGCCTGCACACTGTTGCCGGAGGCGTCCTGGAGGGTCGCCTGGAGCGGGTAGACGCCGTTTTGCGGATAGGTATGCGGGATGGAGATGGCGATCGGCCCGGAGAAGGCCGGCGCGATCAGGTCCAAACCCTCTTCAAAGACGAACACTTCGGGCGGGCTGCCATCCCCCCAATTGACCGTCAGCATAGCGTAGTCGTCATCCGGGTCGTCGATGGAGCCAGTCAGTACGAAGGTGTCGCGCGAGACTGCGAATGTCGGCACGTCGAGATTCAGCGTCGGCGGTGTGTTCGGAACCGTCGTGTCGGTTGGCGTCGGCGGCACAGCGGTTGGCCCACTGGTAGCCGGGACCGTCGTCGCCGTCGGCGCAGGCAGGGTATTGGTCGGAACAGGGGTATTGGTCGGACCACTGGCGATGGTCAGCGTTTCGTTCCCGAGCGGCAGTTCGATCGGGTAGTTCAGAACGATGCCTTCGTAGCCGGAGAACTCGCGGATTTCCTGTTCGGTCGCCGGGCCGATATCGACCCACGGGCAGGCGTTGAAGACCTGACGGTCGTCCTCGTCGCCATCCAGACCGAGGTCTTTAGGCGGGGCCAGACAGCGGAAACCGCGATAACCCTGTGGAATGATCTGTTCATTGGGCGTGCCGGGGTTGAGGATCGCCGTGCCATCCAGGACGAACAGCTCCAGGATTTCGAAGAACTCGTCCTCGAAACCATACTGCGCGCGAATGCGGGCGGCCATTTCCGGATCGACCGGCAGGGTGCGCATGGCGATTGTCGAGCCGATGCGCACGTCGGCGCCATTGGCGTTGAAATCGACCTGGGTGTTCTTCGGACCCTGAATGATCAGGGTATCCGGCGCTTCGCGGCAGTCGGTCTGGGCGATGCCGGTGCGGAAGTAGAAGGCCTGCACCGGCGTGAATTCGCCGTTGGGGTCGGCCGCGGTTTCGGCATCCACGGCGTTCTCCAGCTCGACGTCACCGGCAAGCATGAAAATCACATTCTGGCCGGGCAGCGCATCCGGCAGGTTGGCCTGTACGCTGAGCAGGCTGATGCCCCATTCGTTGAGCTCAGTGCGCAGAGGGGTTGTGACGATCGAGGTCAGGTTGACAAGATCGGCGATGTCGCGCGGGCGGGTGAAGAACTCGCCCGACGGGGCTTCGGTGAAGCTGGCGATCACTCTGTCATAGCCATAACAGGCATTGTTTCGGCTCAGACCCGTACAGTTGTTGCCCACCGTCTCGACAGCGTCGGCAATGAACTGCGGGCAGACATCGGCAACCTGGGCAGCGTTGGACTGATGGATGCTCAATCCAATCGTTGCTAGCAGTGCGAATGCCAGCAGTGCGAGAATGCGCATTGTGATTCCCCTAATAGAGGCGTGAGGGTAAAAACATCTGGTCTATGCTAAAGCATAAAGAAACATCCAGGATGTGTCAATGAAACTTACGTAAAATTTCTGTGTGCCGTGCAGGTGGTGGACGAGCGCAGGGAGAGCGACACGCTTGCTGGTCGTCAGAAACCCCTGGGACGCAGTTGCCCTCCACGGGGTGGTACGGCATAATTTCGCCTCATGACCACACACACGATTGTCCTCATCCCCGGCGACGGCATCGGCCAGGAAGTGATTCCGGCGGCGCGGCTGGCGCTGGAAGCGCTCGACCTGCCGCTGGTCTTTCGTGAGGCGGATGCCGGCTTCGCCGTCTTCGAGCGCACCGGCAGCGCCCTGCCGGCCGAGACGCTGGCGGCCTGCGCCGACGCCGATGCCGTCCTTTTTGGCGCCACCCAGTCGCCCATGACCAAGGTCTCCGGCTATGCCAGCCCGATTCTGGCGCTGCGCCGGCACTTCGACCTGTACGCCAATCTTCGACCGGCGGTGACCTCCTCGCCCCGGCCTGGCGGCGCGCCGCCGATCGACCTGCTGGTGGTGCGTGAGAACACCGAAGGACTGTACAGTGGGCGGGAACGCGTCGAGGCCGACGGCGAGATCGCCATCACCGAGCGGGTCATCACGGCTCACGCTTCGAGGCGCATTACCGAGGCGGCCTGCCAGTGGGCGCTCCGGCGTCGTGGCAAGCTGACCCTCGTCCACAAGGCCAATGTGCTCAAGGAGACCTGCGGTCTGTTCCGGCGCGCCGCGCTGGAAGTCACCGCCGAGTATCCCACTCTGGAGGTCGAGGAGATGCTGGTCGATACCACGGCGATGCGCCTGGTCCAGGAGCCGGAGCGCTTCGACGTGATCGTCACCACCAACCTGTTCGGCGACATTCTCAGTGATCTGGCAGCGGGTTTGACGGGCGGCCTGGGGCTGGCGGCTTCGGCCAACGTCGGCGAAGGGCGTTTCGGCCTGTTCGAGCCGGTGCACGGCAGCGCGCCGGACATCGCCGGGCAGGATAAAGCCGATCCCCGCGCGGCCATTCTGAGCGCGGCGCTGATGCTGGCGCATCTGGGGTACAATGACGCCTCTACGCGCTTACAGAGCGCCGCCTACGCCACCGCCCATACCGGCAGCACGCGTGCCACGTCCGCGGCGATTGCCGAGGCCGTGCGCCAGATCGCGATTCGGAGAGAATGATCGGCATGGCCCTATACGTCAACCCTCGACGGTCCTCCGGGTGCGCGCAGGGAGGCGCCCCTCCTATCCTGGCGGCTGCGTAGGGGCCGACCCACGTGTCGGCCCGCTTTCTGATGGTTCATGCTTATACGACCCCTTTGTTCTTGGCATATCAGGGCACGTAACCTGGTTTCCTCAACCTTTTCAGGAGCAATCAATCACATGGCGAAAATTGCAGTTCAGCTTTACACGGTACGAGAGGCTTTGAAGGGCGACTACGAAGGCGTCATCCGGCAGATCGCCGCGATGGGCTACGATGGCGTTGAACCGGCCGGCATGTACGGCGCAGGGCCCCGCGAAGCGCGCGCCCTGTTCGATTCGCTCGGCCTGGCCGTGCCGTCAGCGCATCTGGGCCTGCTCGATGACGCCGCCGGCCGCGCCCAGGCGCTGGACAATGCGGCGATCCTCGGCTGCCAGTATGCCGTCGTCCCGTTCATCCCCGCGGAGCAGTTCGCGACTGTCGATCTGGTGATCGAGCAGTGCAATCGTCTCAACGCCGCTCTGCCGGACGTGAAGGCGCACGGCATGCAGCTTCTGTATCACAATCACTGGTGGGAATTCACCGTGAAGCCGGAACTCGGCGGGCGTACGGCGATCGACGTGATGAAGGAGCATCTGGACCCGGCCATCGGCTTCGAGGTCGATACCTACTGGGCGCAGCATGCCGGCCTGGACCCGGCGGCGGTCGTCGCGCAGCTTGGGGATCGCGCGCCGCTGCTGCACATGAAGGATGGCCACCCCGGCACCGATCAGGCCATGCTGGCGGTCGGCGATGGCGTGGTGGACTTCAAGGCGATCGTCTCCGCCTCGACGGCCGGCTGGTGGATCTCCGAGTTGGACCGCCACGACGGCGACATGCTTACCGCCATACGGCGCAGTGCCGCGTATCTGAAGACGCTGTAGCAAGAAATAGATATGAGAAACGAGAGATGAGAAATGAGTCAGGAGCGGGTCGTTTGAGTGCGCGCTGGCTCATCTCTACAGACGCGTCCGCGTCTTTCCTCGTTTCTCATTTCTCATCCCTCATCACTCGCTAGTCTATCACTGCCCGCAGGGCGCCGCCGGCCGCGTCGAGCAGGGCCTGCGCGTCGGCGGCGGAGACTCCCCGGCGCGCCATGACCACGGCCACCTTGACGCTGCGCCCGCTCTCGAAGAGCAGGTTTTCCGCATGATGCTCGTCCACGCCGGTGAGCTGGCGGATCAGCCCGATGGCGCGGCGGCGCAGTTTCTCGTTCTTCACCTGAACGTCGACCATCAGGTTGTCGTAGACCTTGCCGAGCTGAATCATGGTCGTCGTGCTGATCATGTTCAGCGTCATCTTCTGCGCCGTGCCCGCCTTCATGCGTGTGCTGCCGGCGATCACCTCGGGGCCGGTGACGAGCGGAATGGCATAGTCGGCGCAAGTCAGCACTTCGGACGGGCTGTTGTTGGCGATGCCGATGGTCAGCGCGCCCAGGCTGTGAGCGTAGATCAGCGCGCCGATGACGAACGGCGTTCGGCCGCTGGCGGCGATGCCGATCACGGCGTCCTTCGGCGTCAGGCCTCGTTCCTTGAGTTCACCCGCGCCGGCCTGAGCGTCGTCTTCGACACCTTCCACCGACTGCGTGAAGGCCTGCTCACCCCCGGCAATGACGCCCTGGACCAACTCGGGCGGCGTATTGAAGGTTGGCACACACTCCACGGCGTCGATGATGCCGAGCCGCCCGCTGGTGCCCGCGCCGACGTAGAACAGCCGGCCGCCGTTGCGCATCCGCTCCACGATGGCGTCGACAGCGCGGGCGATGGCCGGTGTGGCGCGGGATACCGCTGCCAGAGCCGCCTGATCCTCGGCATGAATGCGTTCCAGCATCGCCTGAGTACTCAGGCGGTCGATTCCGTGCGAACTGGGATTGACTTCTTCTGTGAGCATTTTTATAGCGTCCATCTCACTTTACCTTGCCTTAGCATACCGAATCTTGGCTAATAATGCCGCGCCAATCGTGGGCGAATAAAGGGGTGCGGGACGCGCCGGCAAAGCCAGTCGGGCGGTGAGCGCCCGCGCCAGCGGTGCATCGCCGGTCAGCAGGCCGCCGCCAAAGGCGACGGGGGCGGATTCATCCACAGTGTGCAGCCGATCGCGCACCAGCGCCACCAGATTGGCCAGAGCCGCGGCGGCGCGCTCCACGATCGCGGCGGCGGCCGGTTCCTCGGGTGCGAAGTCGAGGACGAGCGGGGCCAGCGCGGCGATCTCGCGCACCGGCGGCGGTTGGCGGTAGACCCAGGGAATGATGTGCTGGGGTTGCGACGCGCCGACCCGTTCGAGCAGGCGCTCCGACAGGGCATCGGGCGGTCGGCCGGCGTCGGCGAGGCGCGCCACGTGGCGCAGCGCCTCCATGCCAATCCAGTAGCCGCCGCCGGCGTCGTCGATCAGGAAGCCCCAACCGCCGACCTGGACGCCCTCGCCGTTCGCGGAGACGCCGAAGGCGACGCTGCCCGTCCCGGCCACGACGATGATGCCGCGCCGCGCGCCGTGGGCGCCGATCAGGGCGATCTCGATGTCGGTGGCGGTGGCGACCGGTGTGTCGGACAGGACGCCGGCCACCGTTTCGCGCAGCCAGGCGTCGGCATAGACCGGCGACGCCCCTGCCACGCCGATCCCCAGCGCGGCCGGCGGTGCTTCCAGCTGATCCACAACCTCGCGCAGCGCCTCCTGAATGAGTGCCGCGGCGGCTTCGCGGCCGATGCTGCTGGGATTGGCCGTCCCCCGCGACGCCTGCGCCAGCACGCGCAGCGAATCGTCCACCGCCGCCACGCGCAGGGTGCTGCCGCCGCCGTCGATGCCGATCCAGATCATTCGCAGAACGTCCTGCGCAGCGGATCGACATAGTTGGCGCCTGGGGTGATCTGTCCGAGCACCGAGCCGTGCCGCGCGCCGGTCTGTTCCGGCAGGGTTCCGATGCGGTTGTGCCAGGCCTCGTGCCCCAGCAGGGCGAAGAGCAGCGCTTCTTTGCTGTCGGCGTCGATGCCGTGATCGTCGCTGAAGCTGACCGGCGCGTCGACCAGCGCCCGGATCATGCCGATCAGCGTCGGGTTGTGCCGCCCGCCGCCGCCGATGATGATCTCGCCGATGGGGGCGGGCGCGAAAGCGCGGTATGACGCGGCGATGCTTCGCGCCGTCAGCGCTGTAATGGTGGAGATCAGGTCGGCGTCGTTCAGATCGCGCGCCCGGCCGGTTTCGACCAGGCCGGCGGCGTACTCGGTGCCGAACAGCTCGCGGCCGGTGGTCTTCGGCGGCCGCATGGCATAGTAGGGGTGGGCCAGCAGTTCGGCCAGCCAGCCGTCGTCCGGTGTCCCCTGCGCGCCCAGTGCGCCGTCGCGGTCGAACTGCGCCGCGCCGTTCGTCAGAATGCTGATGGCCGAGTCAATCAGCGCATTACCCGGTCCGTTGTCGAAGGCCACCAGCCGCGATGATTCGTCGCTGAGCGGCGGCAGAAAGGTCACGTTGCCGATGCCGCCGATGTTCTGCACCGCCCGCCAGTGGCTGTCGTGGCGCAGCAGCAGCCAGTCCAGATAGCTGACCAGCGGCGCGCCCTGCCCGCCGGCCGCGACGTCGCGCGCCCGCAGGTTGCTGATGGTCGTGACGCCCAGCTGCTCGGCGATCACGCTGCCCTCGCCGATTTGCAGGGTGGCGCTCACCTGGCCGTCCGGCTCCACCTGGTGCCAGACGGTCTGCCCGTGCGAGCTGACCAGATCGAACGGCTCGCCCGCGGCGATCGTCCGCGCCGCCTCGGCGAAGGCCGCGCCAACGGCGAAGTTGAGCTTGCATAACTCGTCGGCCCCGGCCCGCCCCGGCTGCATGGCGATCAGCACCCGGTCGCGCAGCGCCGGCGGGTAGGGGTACGTTTTGGCGCGCAGTATGCGGGCCGTCAGACGCGGCGGCGTGCCGTCGATCTCGCACAAGGCGGCGTCGATGCCATCCGCCGAGGTTCCTGAAATCATTCCAATCACGCGCAGCATCAGCTCTTCACTCCTTCTACAATGGTGTCATGCGCTGCCCGGCGGAATCCGTGAATGCCGCCATCAATCCCTTCATGCCAGCGGCCCGGATACACGCGGTTGGTCAGCAGCGCGACCACCAGCGCCCGCTCGGGGTCGATCCAAAGCGACGTGCCGGTGAAGCCGGAATGTCCGAAAGCGTTCATGCTCATCAACTCGCCGGCCATGGAGTCGACCTTTCCGCGCAGCGCCCAGCCCAGGCCGCGCCGTGTGTCGTGGTCGTCGACCTGCTGGCGGGTCGCCTCGCGCCAGATCTGCGGCGTAATTCCGAAGGCCGAGGCGCCCTCCAGCCAGCGCTGGCCGAAGGCGGCGACCGTCTCGGCGGTGGCGAACAAGCCGGCATGGCTGGATGCGCCGCCCGCGCCGCAGGTGTTCTCGTCGTGCACCTCGCCCCAGACGCGCCGTTTGCGCCAGGTCGGATCGTCCTCTGTCGGAGCGATGCGCTCGCGCGCGATGCCATGATCCCGGACCGGATTGTAGACGGGCTTGGGCGCAAAGTCGCCCAGCGTCTGGCCGATCAGCGCCTCCATGGCGTCAGCGCCGCTGAGCCTGACCGCCGCCTCGCCGAGCAGCATCAGGCCGATGTCGCTGTAGCGGACCGTTCGACCATCCGGCTGGCCGACGAACGGGTAGCCGTAGATGGCCTCCATGGCGCGCTTCCAGCGGACGGCCGGCGCGATCGGATCGGCTTGCTCAGGCGGGAGCGGGGCGGGGCCGGCGGCATTGTAAACATCGCGCCACGGCGGCAGGCCGCTGGTGTGGGTGAGCAGGTGGCGGAAGGTCACCCGTGATACGTCGACGGACTGACCGGCGAAGGTCGGGTCGGGCGGCTGGCGTTCTTTGCTGTGCGGGTCCTGGCCGCCGTCGATCGGGCGGGGGGAGTCCCCGCCGAATTCCGGCACGACACCGATCACCGGATCGTCGAGACCGGCACGGCCGGCGCTGACCTGGGCCAGAAAGGCGGTGGCGGCGAACGTCTTGGTCACCGAGGCGAGGTCGAACAGCGTGTCGCGCGTGACCGGGATCTGCTTCGTCTCCGGGTCGATCCAGCCCCAGGCCCCGTGCAGCACGACCTCGCCGTGGTGATAGGCGCAGGCGGCGCAGGCCGGAAAAGTATCCCCAAGATGCTTCCGCACGATAGAATCGAGCATAAGGATTAAGCCTTATCGAGAAAAGCGCTTTTCCGGCCGATTCTATCACGCCCAGGGTGAAAAACCGGACCCGACTATGGAAATCCTGACGTTCGACGATATCAATGCCAGCCATGCCGCCACCGGCTACCATGGACGAACCGATCTGCCGGCGTTTCACATCTTTTCGGTTGAAGATACCTATCCGTCCACCCGCCCGTTCATGCCCCCCTACACGCTGAATTTCTACCAGGTTGTGCTGCTGGAGGATTCGGCCGATGCCGTCCTGAGCATGAACGCGGATGCCATTCACGATCCGAGCGATACCGTCACCTTTGCCTCACCGCAGCATGTGCTGGCCTGGGTGCGCGGCCAGGCGCAGAAGGGGGTCATTGTTTACTTCAAACCGGAGTTCCTGATCCATCATCCGCTGCCCATCCCCGACGATTTTCCGTTCTTTCGCCCGACCGAACTCAACCTGCTGCGCGTATCCTCCGAAGAGAAGGATGGCCTGCGCGGGCACTTCGCGCAGTTGGCCGAGATGTACGCCGGGGAGCACCCCTACCGGGTGCCGATGCTCCAGGCGCTGCTGCTGATCCTGTTGTACGAGTGCAAGCGCCTCTACGATTTGCAGGCGCAGCAAGAAACGCGAATCTCCCCTCAGATCGTTCTGGCCGACCGCTTCCGCACCTTTGTGGAACAGCACTTTATCACCCGCAAGACGGTCGAGTCGTATGCCGACCTGCTGGCCGTCTCGCCGGATCATCTGAGCTACACGGTGAAGGCAGTCACGGGCAAAACGGCGCACCGGCTGATCGTCGAGCGAGTGGTCCTGGAAGCAAAGAAGCTGCTGACTTATACCGATCTGAATGCCGCGGAAATCGCGCATTTCCTGGGATTCGATGAGCCGACTCACTTTGGCCGGTTCTTTCGGCGCTATGTCGGCACCACCCCTCTGGCCTGGCGTCAGGCACAGTCCGGACCGCCCAGCATGAGACTGCCCGGATATTGATCAGACTGTCCCGGAGATTGGTTACGATCCGCGCCTGCCTCGATAATTCGATTGGGGCAGTTGAGGATGGTGCAGACGTTTCTGCCGCTGCTCAAGGCCAGCCAGTGCGCACCCCCGCATCGTCAACGTAGCCAGCGGGGCGGGGTCGCACGGCGATCCGGTCTTCGGGCTGGCGCAGCACAATGGTATGCGGGCCAGCTACGGCATTTCCAAGGGCGGGGGGGGGGCGGCGGGCGGGCCCCGGGCCCTGCGTCGGGGTGTGCTCAAAACGCGTCTCGACGCAGTATAATCAAGATAGCTTTTTGGGCGGTCTCGTCTTCCCCTGAGGAGGTGTTTGATGAGACTTGGTCCTGTCCTCTCCGTCGCCGCGATGGCGTCACTTCTCCTGTGCTTCCCCTTCGCATCCAGCTTCGCTCAGGAAGCCACCGAGCCTATTCTCGTTCAGGTCACCACATCCGATGGCGTCGTCCTGGCGGGCGATTTCTATGTGCCGGCGGTCGTGCCCGCCCCTGCGGTCCTCGTCTTCCACCAGAACAACAGCGATCGCACCGATGCGCGCCCTCTGGCCGAGCCGCTGGTGGCCGCCGGTTATGCCGTGCTGGCCGTCGATCAGCGCGGCGTGGGCGGCTCCGGCGGCTTCTGGATGCCGCGCGCCGAGATCGTGCTGGGCGACATCCGCGCCTGGTTGGCCTGGCTGCGCGAACAGCCCGAGGTGCGTACGGAGGCTGTTTTTACGCTGGGGTCGAGCACCGGCGGGCTGCTGGCTCTGGCCGGCTGCGCCGACGATGCCGGGTGTCGCTCGGCAATCGCGCTGTCGCCGACGCGCGACGGCAACGGTCTGTCGCGCGACACGACCGAGCAGATGTTCGCCGAGCCGCTGCGCACCCGATCCGTATTCCTCATGGTGTCGGTGGGGGACTCTCAGTTCGATGGGTATGTGCGCGAGATGATCGAGTGGTCGCGCGGTGAGCTGGGGGTCTATTTTTTCACCGGCGCGGCCCATGGCGAGAACCTGTTCACCATGGACGACCACCGCGAGCAGGTGGTCGAACTGATCGTCGACTGGCTGGATGCGCATCTACCGGAGGGGGAAGGCTAGGGCGGTGCGCTTTTTTCAGCGTGTTGTAGGGGCGAGGCGGGCGATGTCCGTGTGCTTGTCGCCCCTACCGACTTTACCTGACTACAGGGCGGCTGCCGGGATGGCGGTTCCCTCGGCCTGGGGCAGCAGATCCGCGACCAGTTCCAGCGGCACGACGCCCGCGCCGATCACGCCGGGGCCGGTGTGCACGCCAAGGACCGGCGAAATGCGGATCATGTCGGACTTGCCGACATTCAGTTCGGCGGTCAGCAGAGCGCGCAGTTCTTCGGCTTTCTCCGCGCGCTGGCCGTGGATGACCGTGACCCAGACCGGTTGATCGGCATAACGCGTCTTGAGGTAGGAGGCAATCGACCCGAACGCCTGACCCATGGTGCGCGCCTTGGCAACGGTCGAGTACTTGCCATCAGCCTCGTCGACGCGGATGATTGGCTTGATCTGCAGGAGCGACCCGGCCAGCGCCTGGACCCGCCCGATGCGGCCGCCGCGCGCCAGATAGTGGAGTGTCTCCAGCGTGAAGATCGCTTCGCTGGCGTGGCGCATCTGGTTGAGTCGCTCGGTGATCCGCTCGACCGGCCAACCGGCCTTGATGGCCATGGCGGCGGCCAACACCTGGAAGCGCTGCGCCGGGGAGAGCGTGCCACTGTCGATGACGGTGACGCCGCTGGTCTGACCGGCGGCCACTTTGGCGGCGTTGATCGTGCCGCTCAGGCCGGAAGAGACGTGGATCGAGAGAATCGGTTCGCCGTTGGCCGCCTGATACTTCTCCAGGAAGGTGGCCGGCGCCGGCTGGGATGTGGTCGGCGCGTCTGGCGCCATGGCCAGCAGGCGGTTGTAGAAGGCATCGGCGTCGATGTCTTCGGACGAGACTTCGCCCTGCGGAAAGTTGATCATCAACGGGACACGGTCGATACCCCAGGCCCGAAGATCGTCGGGAGTCAGATCGGCGGCACTGTCAGTCACGATGCGCATTAGGTTGTTGGGTTCCTCAGAATAGGGAGATGGAGGGGTAAGTATACATCAGGCGAGGTGGGCCGTTTAACTATTTGCAGGTCTTCGCCACCGATCTTCTCTCGCAGAGTGGATGGTATTCATCATAGATTCATAATGTCTCAATTCAGCATCCGCATTGATGGGGAGGTGTGATGGGATAGCCGGTCGCTCACACGTCGAAGATATCGCGAACGGGGATCATATGGGTAGTCGGATTTGCACGACGGTGCCTTTCAGACTGAGACCTTTATAATGTCTTCCGAGTCGATTCTTGAAAGATTAGGTAAGTGAAGCGAATGAAGATTGCTTGCCTCTTAGGTGCCGGTTTCTCTTCACGTGGAGGACTCCCATTAGTTAATGGTCTGTTCGACGTAGATCTCCGGTTGGTCGCGAACTGGCAGGTAAGGCATTTTTCACGAGTAATTGAACATTACACGAGATGGAAACAAGCAAACCCGACGAGAAACGTAGAGAACTATCTAGAATTCCTGTATCAGAATGCCTCTTTGGCCTCGTCGGCGCCACCATTTGTCTATGCTGCGCAGCTAATTGCCGCCGTTCTGTCACAACCAGTATCGGAACGTGATACTCGAGTGAATCCACGGTACGGAAACCGTATCACCACACCGTCGCATGTGACTGAACATGAGGCGTTCTTTCGAACCATCTTCAAATATAGCGATATGGTGTCTGTCCTTACAACGAACTACGATCTGCTCATCGAGCGATGCTTACGCCACAAACCCATGAAAAGAGTGTTTGGTGTTGGCTTTATGTATGGTGGCCTTGGCAGACCTCAAGTACTCAAAGGAACTGCTCAACCGTTCAGAGAAACTCAGGATCGGCAACGCACGATTGAGTTAGCAGGCAACACCAGTTTGTTCAAGTTACATGGATCGTTGAACTGGGCCGCTGACAACCTTGGCAACCTAAGACTGTTTCAGGATCCGCGCTCTGCTTTCAACAAGACATATCAAGTGGCAATTATTCCACCAGTACAAAACAAGGCTATGCCTGTATGGTTGGGGAGCATCTGGCAAGAAGCTGAGATTGCTCTTTCGCAAGCGGATGTTTGGGTTATCTGTGGTTATTCTCTACCAGACTACGATGTCAACATCGCAAAACTACTGAGATGTGGGGCAGAAAAAGTCTCGCATATATTTCTTCTCGACCCTAATGGAGAAGAACTAAGTTCGAAATTCCAAGCCATTGCACCATTCGCACAGGTCGTTAGTCTCTCGGGACTTCCTTCTGGACTTGACGAGCTAGAACCAAGACTTGGCAAAATTGCGTGACTTGTGTGCTGAACTTCGTTCGCGAAGAGGGCAAAGAGCATCACTCGGCCGGCTAAAACCTCGTAGTACAAGGCAAGCAAAGATTGTCTAATTGCCAGGGGGCCTCAACAGTATAACCTCGGTTGAAAGCCTCCCCATGGGTCAGAGCGGCAGGCGGATCTGCACCACCGTGCCTTTGCCGACCGTGCTGTCGAGGGCGATCAGGCCGCCATGCTGGGCGATGATCTTCCGGGCGATGGGCAGCCCCAGGCCGCTGTGCTGTCCGCCAATCGGCCGGTGCGCCTCCACCCGGTACATCATGTCGAACACCCGTGGCAGCGCTTCCGCCGGGATGCCCTCACCTGTGTCGGCCAGCACGATCATCAGCGCCCCGGCATCTTTTCTCGCTTGCAGGGTGATGCTCCCACCGGGCGGCGTGTGTTCGAGCGCGTTGTCGACCAACTCGATCAGTGCCTTATACAGCTCGTTCGCATACCCCTGAATCACGGGCAGATCGCCGACGACGTTCTGCGTGAAAGTGATACCCGATTTCTCCGCGCGTGGGCTGGTGTAGGTGGCAACGCCGTTGATCAGTTCATCACAGTCCACGGGGCGCTTGGGGTTGGTCGGCAGACGTTCCAGTTCGACGAT
>JADJPJ010000043.1 GCA_016713325.1 Candidatus Flexifilum affinis
TGCACGACCGCCGGCTTCACGGCTTCCGCGGCTGGGTCGCCAGCGAGACCACCACCAGCGCGACGAAACTCAGCGGGATGGAGATGATCCAGGATTTTCCAGCGGCACCGGCGCATTGGCCGCGCCCAACCCGTAGATCTCCCACATCATCGGCGAGAAGAGGATCAGGCGGAGAGACGTCACAATCCCGGTCAGGATGGAGGCGGCGATGCCCTGGCCGTCGTCTGCTTCCAGAACAACAGCATAAGGATCGACGGCAGATTGGCCGAGGCGGCCACGGCAAAGGCCAGGCCGACCAGAAACGAGACATTCATGTCTTTGAAGATGATCCCAGCACAATGGCCACGCCACCGACGGCCACCGCGACCACTTTCCCCGCACGCACCTGCGTATTTTCAGTGAGCTGCATGCCCATGAAGTGATGCGCCAGATCGTGAACGACCGCGCCGCATGACGCCACGATCAGGCCGCTGACCGTACCCAACACGGTCGCGAAGGCCAGCCGAGATGCACGCGAACAGGACGATGCCGAAGGTCTGCGCCAGTAGCGGTGCGGACATGTTGCTGCTTTCGACATCCAGCACGCCGTTCACCATCGCGCCCATGCCGAGAAACAGCGTCAGGATGTAGAAGAAGCCAATGGTGGTGATGGCGACGACGGTTGATTTACGGGCGTCACGCGGACGGCGCACGGTGTAGTAGCGGATCAGGATATGCGGCAGCGCGGCTGTTCCGAGGAAGAGCGCGACCATCAGCGAGACGAAATCCAGCTTGAGAGAAGGGTCGATCCTTCATCGATCTTGAAGCGCACACCCGGACGCATCAGCCGTCCGCCGGGTGTCACGGTCTGATGCCATACGGTCACCGTGTCGCCTTCATCCACAAAGCTGACGGGCAAAACCGGATGACGCCGCTGGCCTGAATGACTGCCAGGAATTGAAAGCGCCGACGCTGTCGAGGTTTTCAACTTCCTCGCCATCGACGACCAGGCGGGCAAAGCTTCGACCTGGAAGAAGCGGCGATCTCCTTCGGCGCGCCGTTGTAGAGCGTTCGCCGCCGGCGGTGGTGCCTGAGAGGGCTTCGTGCAATTCGAACGGCTCCGTCGTCGCCGACGCTGACGCTCCACCAGGTGCGAATGCCTCCTGCTCCAGCAGGACGAGCTGAACAGTCCCCCCTGCTGCCGCTGCCGGACGATCGCATAGCCGGGGTCGCTACGGCGATCACGCGCCATCCTCCTCGCGGTAGCACCGAGGGTGACCAGGGCATGGCCATCCGGATTTGGCTCGTCAACCGACATGCCCTTGTTGAGCAGGGCAATCACCAGCACGGTCGAGAGAATCACCAGGAGCCCGCCCTTCAGGAACTGGACGTACGTGGTCGAAGTCATGCCGGCAGTGGCCACGATGACGATGACGATGACCTGACGAGCAGCACCCCACGTGATGCGGCAGTCCCAGCAGCGGCGTGACCAGCGCACCGGCGCCAACCATCTGCGGGATCAGGTAGCAGACCGACACGACCAGCGCGCTGATGCCGGCCATGAGCTGAATGCTCTGGAATTGAACGCGAATCCAGCGCGTCCGAGAGCGTGTATTTGCCCAGGCGCTTAAGTGGTTCGGCGACGACGAACAGTGCCACAACCCATCCCGCCAGGAAGCCAATAGAATAGAGAAAACCATCATAGCCGTAAAAGGCGATCATCCCGGCAATACCGAGGAACGACGCCGCCGACAAGTAATCCCCCGCGAAAGCAATCCCGTTAACGAACCAGTGAATCCACGCCGGCGGCATAGTAGCCCTTGGCGTCCCTGGTGCGTTTCGCGAAGAAGAACGAGACCCAGAGGACGAGCACCACAAACCCGACGAAGACGCCAACGGCAATGGGCGACGCTTCATAAGTCATGATTCAGCTTCTCGGGGGGATTCATGCGGTCTTCAGCGCGGCTGCACATGACGTTGTAAATCAATCCCATCACAATGGCGAGAATGATCAACCCAAAACCATAGACGACGGCCAGATTGAGCCTCGCCAGGACCACCCGCCCCATCGACCCTGGGCTGAACGTATTGATGATCACAAAGCTTGCGTAGACCACCCCATAGATCAGGAACAGGCGGAGTCCCACTTTCGTCTTATAGGCTGAGGCAGCGTCGCTGCCGGTCGGGGATGCTGGTTCGTGGTGCATGAACAATCCTTTCGTTTGCCCGCTGAACGATGCCGTACTACAGCAGCGTCGGTGTTCAGGCAGGATAAAGCGGCAATAGCAGACAAAGAGACTTTATTTGGATTATTGTAACAATCGAGGACGCGCTGGCCAAATTCGTGGCAGCACGAATTTCAGCATCCTCACTTTCAGCACCTCCCACGTAAGCGGGGCGAGGGGAGAAAAGCTAAGCCATCTATCGAATGAAAGCCACGAATGAGGTAGACCTCGAAGGCATGAGCCGACGAGTGAACTTCACGCTGAATGACGAGCAGCGTGCCAATCTCGAGCAAGCCATAAACTACTTCGGAGCATCCGGAGGTGCGCCAGCGGGGAGCGATCGCCGTCCGGTTGCTGCACCTGGGACACAAACCGGAGGCGGTGGGTCGATGGTGGCCATCACGGCCAATACGGTCTGGACGTGGCATCGCCGTTTTCGCCAGAATGCGGTGGCAGGCCGGCAAGATCAGCCGAAGAGTGGCAGGAAGCGCAAAGCGGACGCCCGGTACGTGAGGCTGCTGGAGCAACTGCTGGAAACGGACCCCGCCAGCCTGGGACCGCCAGTTACGATCTGGACCATCGACCGCCTGCGCCTGTACCCGGAAGAGCAGACGGAGGTGCTGCTGAGTCCCGCTCGCTTCCGCGCCTTGCTGCATCGGTTGGGCTATCGCTGGAAAACAGCCGAAACATGACCTGAGCGCCCTTCAAGACCAGGATGCCCAGGCGATGATGCAGACGGTGCTGAGTGAGTAAAAACCGTCCCCCCAACCCACTCGCAGAAACCGAGCTTTTCTTTGTGGACGAAACGACCATAAGCCTCCATCCGCCGTTGCGGCGTTGCTGACCAAGTGCGGCAACGCCAGCTCATTCCCGCTCCCGGTTCGCCCCCAATACCTCCATGTCTTCGGCGTTTCACAACTCGGCGCAACGGGCAGGTTACCCACTGCACCTCCAAGCACAAGAACAGCGACGCCTTCATTGCCTTCTCGACCATCTGCTGCGCCAGCATCCTCGTCTCAAGCTCATTCTCGTTCTGACAACGCCTCCTATCATCGCAGCAAAGCCGTTCAGGCGGCGCTCAGTCATTGGGGCGACCGTCTCCTGCTCATCTGGTTGCCCAAGTACAGTCCGTTTCTCAATCCCATTGAGCGCTTCTGGCTCCACTTCAAGCAGCTCACCGTCGCCAACCGCCTTCATCGCTCACCCGACGATCTCCAAATCACTGTTGATCAGGTCATTGCCAACCAGAACACGCCCGATCATCCCAATCGACTGCTTTTCGTGGATAACTTTCGATTGTGGCTTAGATATTGCTGCGGTGAGGTACTAGCATGGTGGCAGGATTTGTCACGCGGAATTGTTCTATCGCTATAACCTTTTGTGTCTGGGGAAGGACCCGCTGAAGGATCAATAAGCATGAGGACTTCCAGAACCAAAATCAATGTTACGGTACTTGCGCTGTTCGCCGTGTTTGCCCTAACGGATAGTCATCTTGAAGCGGCTACCCCTCTCAACGTGACCTGGACAAAGCTTATTGCTGAGTCTGCCATGAGCGTAGACTGGAGTCCCCCGGGGGACTCTATCGTCTTCGGCAATTCAGAAACAAACCAAATCCCCTTGGTGAACTGGCAGACGAGTGAGACTCTTTGGCAAACCCCATTTCCAGAATCTGGCTTCGCTCACAGTCCTTATGCTTATTCCATTCGCTGGAGCCCGGATGGAGACTGGATCGCTGTGACGAACAGTCGGAGCGTCTACGTCATCAACGCCCAATTCGGCAATTCCCATGCTCTCAGCATAAGCGTTCCCGCTGAGCGCGATCAGCCTGCTTATACGCGACCTCGCTGGGGAAACGATTCGATTTCATTGGCGGTTCTCGATACAAACGGATTTATAGATATTGTGAATTCAATGACTGGAGAGATTATCCAGACCATTTCTTTGACTGAAGGCACGCGATACGCCGATTTAGAGATCACCGCTTTTGACTGGAGTCCGGATGGACAGTTCCTGGTTGCCCCACATCTGAGATCGCCCATGACTGCGGAGACCATCGGATTCTGGAACAGTACAGGGAACATCGTGGAAGGCTATACTCAGGACAACGTCACTGATCTGAGTCCACAGACGCCTTGTCCAAGGCATGCAGACAGCCCGGTCGCTGACCATGTGACTTTTCTTGAATGGGCGAATGACAGTCGAACTCTCGTCGTCGGTCTGACTTATGGACTTGCCGTATGCAGACTTCAACTTGATGGAACTATCGACGTTCGAGAACTCCAGAGCTATGGCACCAGCTTCCACTGGAGTCCTGATCAGCGATGGCTTGCTGGTGCGATAAATACGGATACGAGCGTATGGGTCGCGGATGTAGCAAATCGATATCAGACCGTTTCTGTACAACCTCCCCATGGGTCGGCAGTGAATTCCTTCGCGTGGAGTCCCGATAGCAAGCATTTAGCAGTTGGCACTCGCCGCGAACTCTGGATTGGAACTCTTGAATTACCCGAATGACCGGAAATTTCACCTGCCGTGACTGGAAAGACCCTGACGCGTCTACCTGGCTGTTTGCGTTGGTCGGTCTGAAGACGACGTCAGAAAGCGACACCAGGGAAAAGGCGCCGGAACCAACTGCCCTCTCCCTGGTCAGTAAGCTGTGCGCGATCACTCCAAAGACGCTGCGTCGGACATGGCCTCGGCCGGTGTACCTTTGGCTTCCTCCTCCGCCAGCTTATCATGAGCATCGGCGTCTTCGGCAATCGGCCGGACTTCCGGCGTCTCGACCGGTTCTGCCTCGGTGGACGCGGGGGTGATCCGTTCCAGCACCAGCTGCTGCATACGCTCGGTCGCAGTGCGCGCAATCCGGCGCTGGAGCGAGCGGCCGAAAATCGCAAATCCGAGACGGTAAAACGGGTTGCGGATGCGAGCACGCCTGGAATAGTTGTGAACGCGGAAGCGCACTTCTCCGAACTGGCTTTGTCCTTCGATCTGCTCCTGGACCAGGTAGGCAAGCGAATCGCCTCCAGGTGACAAGACTGGCGCAGTATCCCGCAAGATAACGGCTGAAGAGAACGACTGCGTATTGGCCAGAGCATAGAATCAGATCCGTTGGTCTCCACTATCGGTCAGGATGCGATAGACGAGCGTTTCGTCTGTCTATGAGATGTCAAGCTCAGCTTCGGGTATGTATTGAGTGGCGACACTCGGGAAGGTCGTTGATACCATCGCCACGCAGGTTATCAGACCTAACAGGCACGTGAGTCTCATACCTACCCTACAAAAGATGCAGGCGCGAGTCTCAGACCAACGTGCCTACCGTCATCCCTTCAGCCCGGTACTGGCGATGCCCTGGGTGAAGCTCTTCTGCGTGAAGAAGTAGAGCACCAGGATCGGCAGGATCATCATGACGGCCGCGGCCATCTGGAGGTGCAGCTCGGTCGGCGCGTCGCTGTTGACGAACTTGGTCAACCCGACGGCGATCGGCCGCCACTCGTCGGTCTGCGTGACCAGCAGCGGCCAGAGAAGCGCGTTCCAGGAGCCGATGAAGCCGAAGGTGACGCTGGTCATGATCGGTGCGCGGGAGAGCGGCAGCACCACCGACCACAGGAAGCGAATGTGCCCTGCCCCGTCGATGCGCGCGGCGTCCCACAGGTCCTCGGGAATCTGCATGAAGAACTGGCGCAGCAGGAAGATGGTGAAGGCCGAGGCCATGAAGGGAATGGTAAGGGCCGGCCAGTTGTTGATCCAGCCGAAGCCAAATAGGCGCTCGCTCAGGCGGCCAAACCAGAGGACCGACAGGTAGTTGGGGATGAGCGTGGCCACGTCCGGGATCATCAGCGTGGCCAGCATGATGCCGAAAAGGATGTTCTTGCCGAAGAAGTGCATACGGGCGAAAGCATAGGCGGCCGGGATGCAGATGAGCATCTGCCCGGCCAGGGTGATGACCGTGATGCGCACGCTGTTCCACATGAACTGGGCGAACTGGGCCTTCTGCCACGCTTCGGCATAGTTGCTGAAGCGCAGCTCGCCCGGCAGCAAGTAGCCGAAAGTGACTTCGGTCAGCGACATGAGCGAGGCGCTCAGCATCCACAACAGCGGGAAGATCGCCTGAAACAGGCCAAGGATGAGCACGACATAGATGGCGATCCTGCCCCAGGGGAAGGGCTTGCGCGGCCGCTGTGTATCGACCCGGCCCGCGCCCGTGGCGGCCAGGGGTTGGCGACGATCGGCAGTGTGCTCAGCCATAGAAGACGCTCCGGGAGGCGATACGGTTCTGAACCACAGTGAGGATAAGGATGACGGCGAACAGCACGAAGGCCATGGCGGAACCGTAGCCCATGTTGGGGTCGGTGGCGTTGATCGTCTCGAAGATGACCACGCCAATGGTATCGACTGAACTCTGCGCGGCTGGGGTGCGCATGATCCAGATCTGCGTGAAAGCCTGGAAGGTGCCGATCACGGCAATCAGGGTGAGAAAGAAGGTGGTCGGCGAGAGCAGCGGCAGGGTGATGCGGCGGAACATCTGCCAGGCGTTGGCGCCGTCGATGCGCGCCGCTTCGTAGACGTCGGCGGGGATGTTGCCCAGGCCGGCCAGGAAGACGGCGGTGTCGTAGCCGATGTAGGTCCAGGTGGTGTAGATCATAATGACGATCAGCGCCAGGCTGGGGCCGGACAGAAATTCCGGGATGCCGGGGATGAGCAGCTCGAACACGCCCTTTGGCTCCAGCAGCCATTTCTGCAGGGGCAGGCCGAAGGTGGTGAAGACCTGGTTCATGATCGAGGTTGGGCGATGGCCGAAGATCAGTGTGAAGACGATGCTGGTGGCCACGAACGGCATGACGTAGGGGATGAAGTAGGCGACGCGGAACATGGCTTTGGCTTTGATGTTCTGATAGAGCAGGGTGCCAAGCGCCAGACCGATGGCCAGTTGGAAGGGCACGGTGCCCAATACGAACATGACGGTGATGCTGAAGCCCTGGGTGACGTCGCGGTCGGCGTCGGCTAACGCGACGGGAAGCTGGGCGATCAGCAGATAGGCGCCGATCAGCAGCAGGATGGCCGTCAGCGCCATGGCCAGCGCGGTCCGATCGCCGTTCTCCTGACGGTGGGCGCGCGTCCAGATCAGATAGGCGGCGGCCAGCAGCCCGAAGCCGGCGCTGATCAGGACGATCTGCGACCAGATGGGAAGCGCTTCGCCGTCGGCGCGGGCCGCTTCGATGGCCGCGCCAATGGTGTCAAGGGTGAGCTGCATGAGCAGGATGCCGACCGCCGCGGCGAAGACGGCGCCCGTGGCGCTGATCAGGTGCGAGTCCCACTTTTTGCCGCCGAGCACCCAGCGCCAGGCCGCGACCAGCGCGACGCTGACGACCAGCATGGCCAGGAAAAGATTACCAGCGCTGACCGCCTCCGGCATTTGGAAGCTGGCAAAGAGCTCGTTGATGAAGAGACCGGGCACCCGTTCCTGGCCGCGGATGCGCTGCGGGATGTTGAGGATGATCGGCAGCAGAAGGGCCGACCAGTTGACGAAGGCCAGGATGGCTCCACCGGTGACGACGCCCGGCACGAGCGAGGTCCAGGAAGAGACTCGCTCCCCTGGCTCGAGCCGGCGCAGCAGACGCCAGAGCAGGAGAGCGGCGTAGGCCAGCGCGCCGACGGCCAGCCAGAAGAAGAGGACATAGGTGAGGTCGCCCAGCGCCCGGATGTAGTTGTTCATCCCCAGGTAGTCACCGGGGAAGCGCCGCCAGCGATGCAGGCTGACGAAAAAGGCGAAGCCGACCGGGAAGATGCCGAAGATGAAGATCAGGAGCATCGCCGGAGACAGCAGCGCGTAGGCGGTGAGGTTCTCGCGCAGCACGCGCATCCGGCGGCTGATCGTCTTCGGCGGTTGGGAAACTCGGACAGCCATAGACCCCTCTTGACGCTGGACAGACGGACTACGGTAATTGTAGACCGGCATGGCGCAGCGGCAAAACGAATCGCCTGCCCTTTTACAGAGCCTTAATGGGTAGGGTGCAGATTTCACGGTTCTCTAAGTTCTTTCCGCATGGGGACGTATTAGAATGAACAACTGGATGGGCCGGTAGCGACATCGTTAGCATCACATCACTTGCCTATGGAGATGTGGTTGCCCCAGTCCTTCCATAAACCCAACATACTGCTGAATCTGAAACCTCAGTCGCGACGTTCGTAGAGTCGCCATGCAAGCATCGCTTGTTGTACATGCTGATGTCTGACCGCATGGCTGCTGCCCCTACGAACCACGGTGTTGGCATTGTGAAACCCTATCAGTACACAGAAGGCATCGAAGACAACCACCATGAGAACACTAGAGAACCGTGTTGCAGTGATCACCGGGGGCACGCGGCCCGAGTCTTGGAATTCCCCAAACCTATGAGCGGGAAGGAGCGGGTGTCGTCGTCGCCGGGCGCTCGCAGGCTACGATTGATGCGGCGGTAAGCGCGCTGCGGGCGGACGGAGCGCGGGCGGCAGGCATTGCCTGTGATGTCGGCGACTTCAGCCAGGTCGAGGCGCTGAGTGCATTCGCCCTGGAGACCTTCGGCAAGATCGACATCTGGGTCAATAATGCCGGTCTCTCCGCCCCCTATGGCCCCACCGCCGCAATCCCCACTGCAACCTTCATGAAGGTGGTCAATACCAACATCATTGGCCTCTACAACGGGTCGGTCATTGCGCTGCGGACAATGGTGCCTCAGCGCAGCGGGAAACTGATTAACCTGCTGGGGCGCGGCGATACCGCGAAAAAAGGCGTTGCGTTCCAGAACGCCTACTCTGCAAGCAAAACGTGGGTGCGCAGCTTCACACTGGCGCTGGCGGAGGAAAACAAAGAGGCCGGGATTGGCATCTTTGCCTTCAATCCTGGCCTGGTCGATACCGATATGCTGCGCTATACGGAGGCGGTGCCCGGCTTCGAGAATCGTCTGCGAGTCCTGGAAACGGTCATGCGGCTCTGGGCGGACGGGCCAGACGTTGCCGCGCAGAAGGCGCTCTGGTTAGCCTCCAGCGCCACCGATGGCAAAACAGGATTGATGGTGAATGTCCTCACCCGGCAACGCGTCGTGAGTGGGCTTCTCAACGAAGGCGTTCGCCGCCTCATGCGCCGACCGGCGCCTGATATGTCGCTCGATATTCAGACCATTGTGCCGGAACGGCTTTAGCGGCCAGCGGTCGTTCCCCAGCCGACGAACCGCGGCGCGCCAAGCTCCTGCCGCGAGACAATGGCCAACCGCGGCTGTCCGTCGGCCAGGTCAAGCGTCCAGATCGAGAAGCGCTGCTCGGCATAGGAGGCGAAGGCGAGGGTCTGGCCGTCGCTCGACCAGGCAGGGCGCGAATCGAGCACCTGCCGGTGGAAGAGGAAGGTGCCACGGCGGCCGCTGGCCAGGTCGAGCAGCGTCCAGGTGGTTCCGCTGCGGCTCCAGCTCAGGAAGAGCACCCCCCGGCCATCGGGCATCCAGACCGCATTGACGTTGTCGCCGCTGGTCGTCAGCGGCTCGACTTCGCCCCCGGCTAGGTCGGCCAGCAAGACGTTGTGGCCCACGCCGGCGGTCACGGGGAAAAGCAGACGATCGCCCGACGGCGACCAGACCGGGGCATCGGCGGCACGGTGGTCTTCGATTTGCGGGTCGAGCGGTCCGCGACGCAGCCCTGCACCCGCGTCATCCAGCTCAAGCAGAACGAGCCGGCCCTGGCCCGAACTGCGATCGGCGGCGACGGCCACAATGCGGTCGCCGGCGGGCGACCAGGCGTAGGCGCTGACGATCAGGTCGGGCAGCGGGGCGGTAACGGCGGAGGTTGTCGCGATGGCCCCTGCCGCCACCGTCCACACGCCAAGGGCGGGCGTGTCGTCGTCGGTGCCCGATGCATCCACGATATGGAGCGCGCCACCGGCGCTGAGGAAGGCGAGGTGCGAACCGTTAGGCGACCCGACAGGCAGGCGACCAGCGAGGCCGATCGTCGGCGGCGCTCAGGGGTTCCAGGCAGCGCACCCTTTCGGCATTGGTATGGTTCCCGCCGACGTGCAGGGTGCAGATCTGCGTCTGGCCGGGGCCGGCTTGTGTGAAGGCCAGTTGCCCCTGCGCAGGCGACCAGTCCCACTCCTGTTCGTCGAGATTGGGCGTGCGCGTCAGGTTGACACGCAGGTTGAAGGTGAGGTCGTGGAAAAAGAGGTCGAAGCGCTCGGGCGCCCGCTGGGCGTAGCCGATCAGCGTCGCATCACGGGCGGCGCCAAGCGCCGACGCCAGCCCGAGGGCTAACGTCAGCGCGGCGGTGAGCCAGACTGTGGCGCGCCGAACAGGGTTCATTCAGTGCCGAGTTCGATTTCCTGTGCCTCGCCAGGATTGTCGATCGGGCGATTCTGGCGGGTGAGATCGACTAAGGTCAGTGCCAGAATGATGACCGACAGCGCGCCGATGACCAGGAGCTCAGGCATGCCGGTGGCGAACAGGCCGATGGCCATGGCGATTGCACCGGCGATGATGCGCAGCAGGAGATCGAGCTGGCGGTTGCCCCGGTCGGTCCAGAACTCGATGATGCCCTGGGCGACCAGGAACAGCGCGACCGAACCGGCCACCAGCAGGCGGTATTTGTCCGCTAGAACTTCGCTGTGCTGCGTCACCAGCTTGTAAATGCCGACCGCCAGGGAAATCAGGGCGAGCTGGAGCGGCAAATGCCCGTAAATGTAAGCCTGCACGCCGGGACGCCGCCACATGACGCCGCGCTCGGCGACGGTCTCGTTGTAGATCCACCACAAGCCACCGACGACGGTCAGTCCCAGGAAACCGACCAGCACCGTGTTGGTTTCGAGCTCATGACCTGCGAAACCGCCGATTACCTTGATGAAGGACTCGCCGAAGACGATGATGGTGAACAGGCCCATGCGTTCAGGCAGGTGGTGGGCGCTGGGCGGCAGTTGTTTTTGCAGCCTGACCGAACCGGGAGAGAGCGGCGTGCCGAAGTCGACCAGCAGGCCGACGATCCAGAGCACGAATCTCAGCGGCGGCGGAACGAAGGCCGAGATCAACCACAGGGCGGCGGCGATGGTGAAGCCGGCGGCATAGCGGTTCGCAAGGGCGCGTGCTTCCGGCACAAAATGAGAGGCGCGCAGGTACATGGCGACCAGCAGCAGGCGAGCGACGGCGTAGGACACCGCGAAGCCAACGGAGGTTTCCCCCAGGCCATCGTAGACGGAAATGGCCAGGGCGGAAATGGTCACGATCTGCAGGAAGACCAGCGCGCGGTGGACGAGATCATCGGCGTTGAAGCGGGTGTAGTAGAAGGTCGTGCCCATCCACACCCACCACATGGGGATGAACAGCAGGGCGAAGGTGATGAAGCCCTCGACGGAGACGTCTTCGCTGAGCTTATTGCCCAGCTGCACGATGGTGGCGACATACACCAGATCGTAGAACAGCTCCAGCCAGCCCACTTTCTTGTGCTCGGAGGTGTTGAGATGCGGCGCTTTGCGCTCCAGAGTTGGGGCGTGTGCGTCGTGTGCCATCAGGTGTGTTTCTCCCTTGCGTGCATAGATGATTTTGAAGTAACGCGGCAAATGCTCATTCCATAGAATAATGGAAAAACCCTGGTTCTTGAACAGCAGTGAAATTCGTACGCTCTGAGCATGGGTCTGCAAATCGGTCCATCCTCACCCCTCTGTCCCCTTCCATTGAATTGAGTGAGGAGAGGGGAAGCTAATGGACACACGAGTTCCGGTTCGTATAATTTCGGCGGACGGCAAGAATGCCGTCCCCTACGCTCAACATGGCCTGTAATGTAGGGACGCGATTTTTCGCGCCCGCCGACCTCAATCCTGCGTGTTTGTTTTCGGTACTCCATAAGCGAAGCGCAGCAGAGGTGAGAGCAGCATCGGGCACAGAAAATGAGCACCTGGCATCCGTATCACGTCGTTCAGGCGCAGATTGTCTCCAACCATAGCTCGTTGAAGCGCGGCGCATCAATGGCGGTCACGATGCGGGTGGGAATCCCGGACGGATCGGGGTATTCGTAGAATAGGCCGCCGCGGACCTCCAGCCTGAGCGGAACGGTGTCCATCGCGACTCCGTCGTGCCAGCCGAGGGCGATGGCGCAGGTCAGCGGGTCATGCTGCATGTTGATGGTGTCGGGTGGCAGCGCCGGGCAGTGCTCCTGGTAATTTGCCTCGTTGTGATAGGCGCGCGCGCAGGCCCCCGCCTGGCGTACGATCAGTTCGCCCAGGCTGCCAGCCTCCGCCAGGCGCGGCAGATAGGCACGCCGCAGCGCGGTGCGCACGGTGATGGGGAGCGGGACGAGCAGCGGGGCGGCGCGTTCCAGCACGTGGACCGCCGACCGGATGTCCATCTGCATATTCCAGTCGTAGGATCGGTCCCACCACTGCGGATAGCCTTCCGGGATATCGTAGATGTACCCGCCCATCAGGACCACGTTCGCCTGTCGCAGGCTGCCCGGATAGCGCTCGTCGAGCAGGCGAAAATTGGTGTATGGGCCAATGCCAACGATCGTCGCCCCCTGATCGATACTCCGCTTCATCAGCTTCAGCGCGTCGTCCAGCGGGCCAGGGCAGCGCGGCGGCGAATCGCCCCAGTTCTCCACGTCGTCGGGATAGCCGATCGAACTGCGATAGTAGCCGTTGGCGACATCCGCCCCGGCCGCAAAGGGGATGTCGGATCGCCCGGCCAGATCCAGGACGCGGGCCACGAAGCCGGCGCGCCGGCCCCCTTCCTCCGCGGTCGTCGTGATGCCGGTGATCTCCACGCCCGGCCACTTCAGCAGCATGGCCAGCGCACAGAGATCGTCCATATCTCCGCCAATATCCGTATCCAAATGGAGCTTCATGAGGGTGCGACCTTTCCCGAAGTCCGTGAGGTCCGGTGTGGAAATCGAAGATAGCGCGCCGACCCAGAGGAAACCAAGCCTTGATGGCGGCTGAGGTCAGCGCTGGCGGGACAAGCGTCGCAGCACGGCGAGAATCTCCTGGCCATAGGCAGCGCGGCGCCACGGGCCAAAGCCGCGGATGTTGCTGATCTCTGCCAGAGTTGTGGGCATCTGCTGGGCCAGCGACCAGAGCGCATCCTTGGAGACGATGACGTCAGCCTCGACCTCGCGCTCGGCGGCTTTCGTTTTGCGCCACTCGCGCAGCGCGGTGTAGCGCTCCACCACCTGCGGATCGGCCGGCGGTTCGACGATTGGCGGTGCCGGCGCCGGACTGCCATCGCTGGCGTGGATAGCCGCGAGCAGGGGTTCGCCATAGCGTTCGACGTAGCTGTGCGCCACGCCGGAAATGCGGCGCATTTCGCCGAGGGTCTTCGGCATGGCCCTGGCAATAGCCACCAGTGCCTGATCGGTCATGACCTTGAAGGGTGGGACGTCACGGTGGCGGGCGATCTCCTCACGGACGTGGTAGATGGCTTTGAGGATGATCGCCTGTTCCACGCTGAGGTGGTTGGGCAGCGCCAGCCGCCAGAAACTCTGCTCGCCATCGTACTGGCGGGAGCGAGCGGGCGGCAGGTGGCAGGCTTCGGCGAACCATTCGTAGGCCTCTTCGCGCCGGCCGGACTCGGTCAGTGCGGCGTCCAGATGATCGCGCAGTGGCAGCAGAAAATGGGTGTCCATCTGCGCGTAGATCAGGCTGCTGCGGGGCAGCGGCCGCCTGCCCCAGTCGTCACGCTGGTGCGACTTGTCCATAGAGACGTCGAAATAATGTCTGACCAGACTGCCCAGACCAGTCTCCTTGAACCCACAGACGCGGGCGGCGATCATCGTATCGAACAGGTTGTTGAGCTGGAAGCCGTAGTCGCGCCGCAGGCACGTGAGGTCGTATTCGGCTGCGTGGAAGACCTTTTCGATGTTCGGGTCAGCCAGCAGGGCGCCAAACGGCCGCATATCCTTGATGGACAGCGGATCGATGATGTAGTCCTCGCTGCGGGTCGAGACCTGAATCAGGCAGACGCGCTCCTGATAGGCGTGAAGGCTGTTCGATTCAGTATCGAGCGCCAGCGCCGGTTCGCGCTGAAGCAGGGCCAGGGCCGCGAGCAGCTTGACGTCGCTGTTCACCACCAGGGGCGGTGGCAGGGACTGTGGATTGGGGTTTTTCATGGAGCCAGCTACAACCATCTGCGTCGACGAAAATACCAGAGCATGGTCACAGCGAGGGCGGCCATGAATATCGTCAGCAACCAGAAGGACAGCGGATGCTCCTGGAGGGGAAGATCGATGTTCATGCCGTAGACGCTGGAAATGAAGGTAAGCGGCAGCATGATCACCGAGAAGACCGTCAGGATGCGCATGACGCCGTTGATGCGGTGGCTGAGGAGGGTGTCGGCTGTCTCGGAGAGGCTGCCGATGACCTCGAAATCTTCGTCAATGATGTCACGGGCGCGGTTCAGGTGGTCGACGACGTCGTCGAAATAGCGCTCCAACCCCTCACGCAGCAGCGGGCTGTCGGTGCGCGACAGCTCCTCGACGACCGGGAGCTGCTGGCGGATGATGCGGCGCAGGCTGATGACATCGCGGCGCAAAATAGCAATGTCGCGGATGATCATCTGGCCATCGGTGCTGAAGATGTTGTTCTCGATGCTGCGCATGTTGCTGTCGACCTTGCGGAGCATGGGGAAGATGCTGTCGACCAGCTTGTCGACGATGTAGTAGAAGGCATGGGAAGACGTGCCGTTCAGCAACAGGCCGCGTACGTCCTGCTCGTCACGGCAGCCGTTGAACAGACTGCTCAGTATCGGCATGCGCCCATCGTGAGCCGTGACGAGGAGGTTGCGACCGACGACAAAGTCGATTTCGTAAGGGCGGCTAACGCGATTGCCGGCATCCCAGAGAGGAAAGTGCAGGGTGATATACAGATAGTCTGGCTGCATGTCGATCTTCGGACGTTCGGTGATGCTCAGGATATCTTCCAGGTTCAGCGGATGGATGAAGGGAAGATTCCGGCGCAGACCTTCGATATCGATCGGCGTTGGGTCAATCAGGTTGATCCAGGTTGTTTGATCACCCGTGACTTTGAGATACGTCATGGCTTAGCCCGTCCCTCGCCAATCGCCGCTTCGACGTCCACGCGCGCACATGATAGACCTTTTGACTCCACTGTCCACTTGTGATATATTGAACAAAGAGCGGATTTCCTCCCTCAATTTAGTGTTGTTTTTGGCTATCGGCCGCGGTACTGTGTTATACTCGCAGCAACCGCGGTAAGTTGATAGCACGTTAAAGGACACGTGTACCTCATGGCAACCATGTCAGCTGGCGAGACTCGTGCCGCCGTTCCCTCGAGGCAAACCTCAGCGGCGGATCGGGCGCAGGTCGCGGCGCCGAGCCGTCGCGAATTCTTGTACTACATCTGGGGTGCGTCGATGGCGCTCCTGCTAGGTCAGGCGACCGCCGGCCTGGTGTGGTTCGGGCTGCCGATCTTCAAAGAGGGCACGTTCGGCGGGGTGTTCACCTTCGCGCCGGAGAAAGTGCCCAGCCAGGGCGCCGCGCCGACGTCGATTCCGAGGGCCGCTTCCACGTGACCTACCCTGAACAGGGTCTGCTGGCGCTTTATGGCGTTTGCACGCACCTGGGCTGCCTGCCGAAGTGGTCAGAGACCAACAACCGCTTTGAATGCCCCTGCCACGGTTCCAAGTTCGAACTCGATGGAAAATACATCGAGGGCCCCGCGCCGCGCAGCCTGGATCGTTTCCGCACCACCGTCGTCTTCGAAGACGGCACGGAGCTGACCACCAACGAAACTGGCGACCCCATTCCGCTCACCGGACATGGCGCGATCATTTCCATCCGCATCGATACCGGCGATAAGCTCAAGCGCGACGGTAAGGTATAGGAGTTTTCTCGGGCGCGCGTCTGCGCGCCCGGTTCGTTTTCAATTCTAATAAGCTTCAGTTCGAGCGCGTTGGCACGTTCAGTTTAGGAGTGGTACTGCATGTCGGTTCTACCGTTTCCCTCCTTTCTCGATGACGTCAAAGAAAAGGGGCTGAAACGCGCGCTGTTTGAGGGGATTAACGAAGTTGTCGAGCGAGCCACCGCAGGCATGAATGTTCAGGACCTGCGGGAAGCGCTTCGTGGCGATCCTCCCAGCCGCAAGCCCAATCCCCGTTTGCAGCCGCATGCCGATGGCTTCTGGCTGCACATGCGCCCCAGCTACTTCCACAAGTCGGTGACTGGCCTGTACCCGGAATTCCGTCTGGGCTGGCTGTCGACCTACTTTGTTTTCTTTGAGACCATCACCGGCATTTTCCTGATGATCTGGTACACCCCGTCACCGGAAATCGCCTATTCGAACATGCTCGCCATCATGTCCAACGTGCCGATGGGGCAGTTCATCCGCGACCTGCACCGCCTCGGCGCGGAAGCGATGGTGCTTATCGTCACCTTACATATGCTCAGGACATTCCTGACGGCCAGCTACAAGAAGCCGAGAGAGTTCACGTGGTTCACCGGCGTCGTGCTGGCCATCGCCACGTTCTTCCTCAGCTTCAGCGGCTACCTGCTCCCATGGGACCAACTGTCTCTGTGGGCGGTGACCATCGGCGCCTCGATGGTCGAAGCGGCCCCGCCGGAAATCGTGGGGACGAACCTGAACCTGCTGTTCCGCGGCGGCCCGGAACTGGGCGCGAACGGTTTGCTGCGCTTCTACCTGCTGCACGTGCTGGCCGTGCCGGCCATCCTGTTCGTCTTCCTGGGCGTCCACTACTACAAGGTGGTGGTCCACGGGCACAGCCTGCCCCCGGGTGAGGAGAACATCGGCGAAGATACCGCCAAGCGTGTGCCGCTCGACAAGCGCGTGTACTTCATCCCCGACGTTCTGACCAGCGAAATCATGTGGCTGGGCGTTACGACACTCATCCTGATTGTGCTGTCGATCTGGTTTTTCCATGCGCCGCTGGAAAACCACGCGGACCCGCAGGTCACGCCGCTGGGTACAACTGCGCCGTGGTACTTCCTGTGGATTCAGGGCGCGCTGAAGCTGGGCGATAAGGTCATCTGGGGCATCGTCTTCCCGACGGTGGTGATCGTCTTCCTGATGGTCTACCCGTACATTGATGTGGCCAAGAGCCGACGCTGGGCGCACCGCCGCGTGTCGCTCACCATCGCCTTTGGCATGGCGGCCGGCTTCACGGTGCTCAGCTACATGGGCCTGTCGGAGTTCGGCGTGGTCAACAGCGCCGACATCGAAATCCTGCACGAGATCGTCAAGGAACCGGCGCATAACCACCTCGGCATCATCCGGCCTGTGCCTTACGACGAGCTGGTGCCTGGCGTGTACGTCACCCGTCAGTTCGAGGCGGAAGAAGGCGATGTGGCCAATGTCATCAACGCCTTCAACACCGAGATTAACTCCGGCAACTTCCCGCTGGAAGGCGGGGCAACCCTGCTGAGCTACCTTTCCAGCGGACAGCATCTGCCGCTGGCGACGCTGAACGTCACGGAACTGCCGGAAGGCACCGAGCTGTACCGTGTGATGGAAGAGTTCTCGCACATGATCGCCAATGAAGATCAGGAACTCTACAACGGCTGGGGCATGGTCATTGTCACCGACTGGCAGGATGATCTGAAGCGCGTCGACGTGATCGTCTCGTGGGATCAGGTCGTGATGGAACGCGGTTTCCCAGTCCTGGGCGAGAACGGCGAACCGATCCTCGTGCTGGACGAGGCCGGCAACCGCATCCGCCGCATCAACAGCGACCATATCTTCCTGCATCGCAATGCGCAGTACTTTGAAGCGCCGGGAGCATAGTGAGCGTGAACTTACAACGTCTGCTCGTTGAGCGTATCGAGCACCGAATTATCGCAGGGACGGTCGCATTCCTGGCCATCATGGTGCTGGTGGGCTGGCTGGCGATCAATGAAAACGGACGCATGACAGCCTTTGCGCGGATGTACGAGGCGCGGGCCGTCGAACGCGGCGCCGAGCTGTTTGTCGCCAACTGCACGACCTGCCACGGCCCCGATGGCCGTGGTCTGACCGGTGTTGCGCCCGGCCTGAACTCACCGCTGATGTTCGGCTTCGACTTCCTGCCGGAATATCACCGCGAACTTGGCTCGCTGAACCTTGAGACGGTGGGTCTCAATGCCGAGAGGGACCTGGAGACCACGACGGCGGAGCGCGTTGCCGAGATCGACGCCCGTCTGGCCGAGATCGACGCCCGCAAGGCAGCCATGGAGCAGGAGATCGCTCCGGTCGTCCAGCAAATGCAGACGGCCATCGACCGCGGCTATGATCCTGACGTATTCAGCCGCCTGCAGATGGTCGACTGGCAGGGCAGCCTGAACAGCTTCGTCTTCACGACGCTTGTGCATGGACGACCCACCAGCGGTTCCTACTGGCCTGGGCCGATGGTGTCGTGGTCGAAGACGACCGGTGGGCCGCTGCGTGACGATCAGCTTGAAGATCTGACGGCCTTCATCATGAACTGGGACAAGGGCAGCGAGTGGACGGTTGAAGATCTGATGGCTGTCAACCAGTTCCCGAAGGAACCGGCCGATCCGGCTCTGGTGACCGCTCTCCCTGGTGACGTGCCGCTCATCGGCGCGAATACCGCGACGAGGGATGTGGTCGCGAACCTTGAAGGCCTTGTCGGCGACCCGCAGAACGGTCAGACGCTGTACAACGGCGCGCTCGCCTGCTCGGGCTGCCATTTGAACGCCGCCGTGGCGCCGCAGACCGAGGGCACGTTCACGCGAGTGAATGAAGTCCGTCTGGCGGACCCGGCCCTGGCGGGTTACACGGCTGAGCAGTATTTCGCCGAGAGCATCACGCACCCGAATGCCTACGTCTCTCCGGGATATGTGGCGGGCCTCATGCCGCAGAACTTCGGCGACCGGCTCACATACCAGGATCTGGCGGACCTGATCGCTTACCTGAGCACGCAGGATCAGCCGGTGAGTTAGTGAAACCCCCTTACCCTCCTCTCCCACGCAAGCGCCTTGCAAGCAAGTGCGGAGAGGAGGAAGTGGTTGCCAACAGGTTGTAGGGGATGCAAGTGCACGTTTCAAAAAGGGACGCCTCGGCGTCCCTTTTTTGTTGCCTGGAAGGCGAGGGTGTATTCGGATCTGGGGGCAGGCTCTCCATTCATGCGGGACGACACACTGGTCGTCCCCTACATCCTGTACTGTGTGATTCTTCTGGTACATCTCCCCGACCAGCTTCCTGACATCGTGGCCTGAGGGTCATTACGCCGCGACATAAGGGCACCATACTGGCCCAGGGGATGCGTGCTGCGCCGACTTGGGCTGCTGAGGCCTTACGCTGCGGGCAGTGTCCGCGCCTCTGCCAGCATGAGGCGCAGATAATCCCAAACAACATCGGGTGTCCAACCAGCCCCTGAATATCGAGACGCTGCACGACGGCCTGTTTGTGCAGGATCGCGAACTGATGCGCAGCTGCCTCCAGGAGAACACCGACGGGCTCGCCTTTGAGCAGATAGTCAACATAGTAATCGTGGTTGCCGACCGAGATCGTCCCGTTGAGCCCGACCCGCCGCTTGAAGACTCGTCCATGGTAGTGCGTCAACCAGGCATCCGGGTCGACCGTCTCTGGCACCTGTGGCAGGGTGGGAAGCTCAGGAAGGCTTCGTAGGGCGGTCGGTTGCCGCAGGCGGAGGACTGGTTCGCGCGTCGGTGATTGTAGAACTGGCGATAATCGTCGAGTTTGTCGGCTGCTTCCCAGGCGTCTTCCGGGCGTTCCAGCAAGAGACATTCATACTTCAGCGTGCGGATGGAGCGTTCGACGAACGGCTTGTGGTACGGTTTGCCGGGTTCGACCAGGTCTGGCTCGACGCCCAGGCAGAGCAGAAAGCGCATCAGCGGCGATGGGGAACCCATCCGCCAGCCCGTTGCCCACAACACGCGTATCGTTGTCGAAGCGAAGTTGTTCCGGCATCCCCTTCGTGAGCAGCAGCTGCGCGGCAGCCCGCAAGTCGGTTTCGGCGTTGTAGTGTTCCGCTGCGGCGGTCGAGATCAGGATCGAGGTGCCGCGATCCACGGTCGAGAGAAACTCGACCTGGCTGCCCAACTCTGCGAAGTCCATTTCCCAGTGGCGCAGCGGCTCCGGACGGACGACGGAATGGTAATCTGAACAGCGCTGCGGGATGCGCCCCGCGGCCTTCAGCACCTGCCAGATGGTCCGGCTCGAACGCGGAAGATAGACACCCTGGCGCTGCAGGGCGGAGTCGTGGTGAAGATGATACAGAATGGTCCTGGCCCCGACGACACGTCCATATTGCTCTCTGAGTGCCTCACGCAGTCCGAGGATCGCATCCCGCACGATGGGGAGAATGGTCTTTGGTCGTGTTTTCGGCGCCCGGGACTGCGCCTGAAACATCGTCAGGCTCGGGGAGGCTACTCCCCGAAAGCGCCTGAGCCATTTCTTCGCCCAACTGAGGCTTCGGCCCACCGCCTGCGCCAGCTGTCTGATTGTCCAGTCCGGATGGTCCCGGCGAGTTTGGAACAACCGGATCCGGTCGAATGCCCATTCGCTTTCCATCGTCATCCTCCAGATGCCCTATGCTATGAGCTGATCATAGAGGTCACGATGTCAGGAAGCTGGTCGGGGAGATGTACCAGAAGAATCACACAGTACAGGATGTAGGGGACGACCCGTGTGTCGTCCCGCATGAATGGTGAGCCTGCCCCAGATCCGAATACACCCTTCACGCGGTCGCCGTGGTGATCCCCAGTTCCCCAGCAGCGCGCGCAGAGTCTCCACTGGCAGGCCGACCACATTGGTGTAGCTGCCCTCGATCGAGGCCACCGGCGCGAATTCCTCGTGCTGGATGGCGTAGCCGCCGGCCTTGTCGAACGGATCGCCGGTGGCGATATAGGCGTCGATCTCGGCGTCGGTGTAGTCGCGCATGATCACCCGTGTGCGGGTCAGCGCCGTGTGCTGCCGGCGATCCGGGCCATCCAGGCGCAGCAGGGTGATGGCCGTGCAGACGACATGCATCGTCCCGCGCAGCCGCTGGAGCATGACTCGCGCGTCGTCGGGATCGACCGGCTTGCCCAGGATCTCGCCATCCTCTTCCAGATTGTGGCCGCTGCCGGCCACGCCAATGGTGTCGGCCGCCACGACGACGGTATCCGCCGCCAGCACCACCCCGGCCGGCGCCTGGGCGGACCGTTCATGCAGGCGATTGGCCACCGCCTGCGCCTTCTCCTGGCTCAGCCGGGCGACGTAGGTGTAGGGGTTCTCGCCGGCGTGCTGCGTCTCGTCGATGTCCGGCTTGAGAATGGTGAACTCCAGGCCGAGGGAGGCGAGGATCTCTTTGCGGCGCGGCGACCCGGACGCGAGGATGAGGTTGGGCATCACTGACTCCTGCTGGAGATACAAAAACGCCAGGGCGTCGGTCTCCCTGGCTGTTTCATCAAGTGTTCAAAATGCGGATGCTGCGCCCTGGCGGATGGAGCATCCGTGGCCGACGAATGATGCGGCTTACGAAGCTGCGAAACGATGGCGTGCGTCGCTTAACGAACTTCCTCGTCGTCTTCTTCGCCGTAGCCGTCCCACTCTTCTTCGTCCTCGTCCTCATCCCAGTCCGAATGGGCATGGCCGTGCTGCACTTCTTCTTCGGTCGCGTCGCGCACGCCCTTGACCACGACATCGTAGGTCAGGGTCTTGCCGGCCAGCGGCGGATTGAAGTCGAGCACCACCACATCGTTGCGGATTTCCTGAACGGAGGCCGTGTAGGAATAGCCATCTTCGTCCTCGACCTCGACCACCATGCCAACTTCCAGCTCGTTGACGTTGGGGATGTCGCTCTTGTCGATTTCTTCGATGTCTTCTTCGTCGTATTCGCCGTAGGCCTCATCCGGCGGCAGGGTGATGCGGAACGAATCGCCGACTTTCTTGCCGGTCAGTGCCGTTTCCAGGCCGGGGAGGATTTCGCCTACCCCATGCAGGTAATCCATCGGATCGTCGTTATCGGTCCGGGCAACTTCTTCACCTTCAACCGTCAGCACGTACTCAAGGCTGACGACCTTGCCATCTGCAATCTGCATGCGCATTGCTCTCCATAAAAATGACCCGCCGATTCGGGGTCATATTGGCGAATAGTATAGGAGAGTCTGTCGTTTTTGTAGCCCCGACTTTGTGGGGGAGGAATGAGGGGAAAGGGACGAGAAACAAGAGACAAGAAATGAGAGATGAGAAGCGAGTGTGACGAAGGGTGGCGGTAAACCGCAGCAGGGCAGAAATCTCACCCGATCGCCTGCGCCCTCGGACGAAGCCCGCCTCGCCATGTGCACCAAGTTAAGGGTTGCGGGGGCCGCCGAGGGCTAAAGCGCCTCGGCTAGTAACCGACAAGCTCACTGAAGGGGCTTCCCTGACGCCTGCGTTCTTGGTCCCTTTAGTGGCCGGTGGCGGGTGTTTTACCGCGGACGCGACAATCGACTTTCAATGGCGTCGGTCGCTAACTTGGTGCCTATTGGACGAAGCCCACCTCGTCCTTACGAACCCCGTAGGATAAGGCCGTGTGGCGCTGATCCATTCCCCCTGCTTTTCCTCATTTCTCATCCCTCATCGCTTTTCTTCTCTCACTTCCCCAGCACCACCAGATTGGCGAAGTTGGCGCTCAGGATGCGGCGGCCGGCCTGCGAGAACTGGATCTCGACCTCTTCGTCGTCGCCGACCTTCTTGCTGTTGAGCACCATGCCCTCGCCGAACTTGGCGTGGAAGACGCGCGTCCCCGGCGGGTAGCGCAGGGAGGCGGCCGGACGCGCGGGCGGCGCGGGCCGCTGAGCGGGCGCGGCGCTCGGCCGGCTGCCCCCCGGCCCTGCATGTCGCGCAGCCTGTCCTCAAAGGAGATGACGTTGGCCGCGCTGCTCGGCTCGCGTTCCCAGCGGGTGGCCTGATCCAGTGCCGTCTGTTCGCGCATGCGGCGCACGCGGTGCCAGTTGCCGTCGGTGAGGGTGCTGGGAATGTCGCCCAGGAAACGAGAGGGTTCGGCCAGCACGCTGTCGCCGTACAGGCTGCGGCGGAAGGCGTAGGTCAGGTACAGCCGCTCGCGGCTCCGCGTCACGCCGACGTAGAGCAGGCGGCGCTCCTCGGCCATGGCTTCCGGCTCGGTGATGCTGCGCGAGTGGGGCAGCAGGCCGTCCTCGACGCCGGTGATGAAGACCACCGGATACTCCAGGCCTTTGGCGGCGTGCAGAGTCAGCAGGGTGATGCCGTTCTTGTCCACATCCAGGGTATCGATCTCGGACGCCAGGGAGCTCTCTTCGAGGAAGTCACGCAGCGACAGGTGAGTTTTCTCGACCATTTTGGCTCGGAGCTGCGCCAGGTTCTGCATGCGCTCCTCGTACTGCTCCGGCGTGTCGCTGATCTCGCGCAGATACATCGAGTAGCCGGTCTGAGTGGTGATGTCGTCGAAGAGCTCCCCCAGCGTCGATCCGTCGGCGGCCACGAGCGCCTGCCACTCCTGAACCTGGCGGGCGAACTCGGCGAAGGCCTTGGCCGCCCGGCCGCTGAAGGGCGCCGCCGCCCCGCGCGCCAGCTCTTCCAGCGCATGGGCGAGGCTCCAACCCTGGTCGATGGCCCAGCTCTTGAAGGCGGCCAGCGATTTGTCGCCGATACCCCGGCCCGGCACGTTGACGATGCGGTCGAAGCTGACGGACTCGTTCGGGTTGTTGATCACGCGCAGGTAGGCGACCAGGTCGCGCACTTCGCGCCGCTTGTAGAAGCCCACCCCGCCAACCAGCTTGTAGGGGATGTTGTACGTGACGCAGGCGTCTTCAAACGAGCGGGACTGGGCGTTGGTGCGGTACATGACGGCGAAATCGCGGAAGGTGTAGCCCTCGTTGCGGATCAGCGTGCGGATGGTCTCGACCACGAACTGGGACTCGTCGGCCTCGGTGTAGACCTCCTGAATGTTGATCTTCGGCCCCTCGCCCTTGTCGGTGAACAGGTGCTTGGGCGTGCGTTTGGTGTTCTTGTCGATGACCGCCCGCGCCACGTCGAGCACATTTTGCGTGCTGCGGTAGTTCTGCTCCAGCAGGACGACCTGGGCGCCGGGATAGTCGCGGCGGAAGGCCATGACGTTGCGGTAATCGGCCCCGCGGAAGGCGTAGATGCCTTGGTCCTCGTCGCCGACGACGAAGATGTTGAGCTGCGGCAGCCCGAACAGGCGCACCAGCTCGTACTGGACGGTGTTGGTGTCCTGGAATTCGTCCACCAGCACGTAGGCGAAGCGGCGCTGATACTTGTCGCGCACCTGCTCGTCGTTGCGCAGGAGCAGGACGGTCTGCAGCAGCAGATCGTCGAAGTCCATGGCGCCGCTGTTGACCAGCGCCCGCTGGTAAAGCGGGTAGACGCGCGCCACGATCTCGCCGAAGTAGTCGCTGCGCGGCATGTCGTCGGGCAGGATCATCTCATTCTTCGCCTGGCTGATGGCGTTGAGCACCGCGCCGGGCTTGAAGCGCTTCATGTCCAGGTTCAGCTCGCTCATCACGCCCTTGACCACCGAAGACTGCTCGTCGGTGTCATAGATGGCGTAGTCGCGGCCAAACGGCGTGCGGTCGGCCTCGACGCGGAGGATCTTGGCGCAGATGGCGTGGAAGGTGCCGATAGTCAGTCCGTCCAGCTTGCCGCCGAGCAGCCCCTCGACGCGCTCGCGCATCTCGCCCGCCGCCTTGTTGGTGAAGGTGACGGCCAGCAGGTTGTGCGGTGGGATGCCGAGATCGCGAATCAGATAGGCGATGCGGTGGGTGAGCACGCGCGTCTTGCCACTGCCCGGTCCGGCCAGAACCAGTATCGGGCCGTCGCCGGCCGTCACGGCCTGCCGCTGCTGAGGATTGAGAATATCGAGGAGATCGCCCGCCATGCCGCCGCCTGCCTGGACTCGTGGATAAGTGCCCGGCTATTGTAGCAGATTTGTTCTTCTGTTCGGCGTCGCTGGGCACGGTGGGCGATGTTGAGGGCGACCAATGTGATTCTGTTGAAAAAGGGAAAACACGGGAAAAGAGGTAGGATCAAGCGACAGACAGAGAGAGCCAATAGGCAGCGCATGGCGGTTCCGCCCGACGTTAGAAACGTCGGGCTACCCTCAAACCCCCGAAAAACCCTCTGAAGAGGGTTCCTCCAGCGGAATTCAAGGGATGAGCGCTTCCTGGTGCAACCGACTTCAGTCGGTTTCTCGCGTCTTTGGAGGGTAGCCGGAGAATTCTATTCTCCCGGCGCATCGGCGACATCGGCGTAGTTTCAGGGAGCACTACCCCTTTTCAACAGAATCCAATGAGCCACCCCGTGCGGGCTTGCCAACCTGTTCGGCGGGCACGCCGGCCCGCCCCGGAGCCAAAAAACGGGTGCGGCACGATCCGCGCAATCGCCATTTGGCACTTATCACCAACAACCCCGCGCAGTCTTTCGACATGTCGCTGATTGGCGAAAACGGTGTGCAATCGTTACAATGACTCCCTGTCGTTGTTACTTTTTGCCAAACGGGATGGACGCTCACTTCTTATGGCTGGCTCCGTAAGCATTGAATCCACCGCACGCGCCGAACGTCCCCCACGCGATAACGGCGGCCTCCGCACGCTGCTCACGTCGATTCTGATCATCATCGCCCTCTGCCTGCTGTGGGAAGGACTGAAGGCCTTCGCCAGTTCGGTCGATTACAGTCTGCAAATCGGTGAGACGAGCATCGACCTGACGCTTTTCAACAATACGCAGCTCCCACACCTGACCGATATCTTCAACGCCTTTGGCGAACCCTCCCAGCGCAACGGCCCGCCGCTGTACGCGATGTTGGCCGAGAACGCCCTGTATACGCTCTGGGCGGCATTTCGCGGCTTTCTGATCGGCGGGGGGATCGGCTTCGCGCTGGCCATCATCTTCGCCCACTCGCGGCTGCTCCAGCGCGGACTGCTGCCCTACGTCGTGGCCTCGCAGACCGTGCCCATCCTCGCCATCGCGCCGATGGTGGTGATCTGGATGGGGCGGGCCGGGGCGCTGGAGTGGTCGGTGCCGATTATCGCCGCCTATCTGACCTTTTTCCCGGTGACCATCTACACCCTGCGTGGCCTGACCAGCGTGCCGTCGACGGCGCTGGAACTGATGCAGAGCTACGCCGCGAACTGGTGGGAGATTCTGATCAAGCTGCGCCTGCCCAACGCCCTGCCGCAGATCTTCACGGCGCTGAAGATCTCGGCGACGGCCAGCGTGGTCGGTTCGATCATCGGCGAGCTGCCGTCGGGCATTCAAACGGGTCTGGGCATTGCCATCCTGAATTTCTCGCGTTATTACAACCAGTCTCCGCCGCGCCTGTTCGCGACCATCCTGGCTTCAGGGCTGTTGGGCATCCTGTTCTTCGCCGTGATCGCCGGGGTCGAGCGGCTGGTGGTGCGCTGGCGGCCAGAGGATTCCGCATGACATCGATCATCTCCATCAAGAACCTGTCGAAGACCTTCCGCGGCGCGGACGGCGTCAACGTCCACGCCCTGGAGGACATCAACCTGGAAATCGAGCAGGGAGGGTTCGTCTCGCTGATCGGACCCTCCGGTTGCGGCAAGAGCACGCTGCTGCGCATGATCGCCGACCTCATCCCGCCGTCGTCCGGCCAGCTCACCATCAACGGCAAGACGCCGGAGCAGGCGCGCAAGGATCGCGAGTACGGCTTCGTCTTCCAGAACGCCACGCTCTACGAATGGCGCACGGTGATCAAGAACGTCGAGCTGCCGCTGGAGATCATGAAGTACGACAAGGAAGAGCGCCGCGAACGCGCCCGCGAGATGCTCAGACTGGTCGAGCTGAGCGACTTCGAGGACAAGTATCCCTGGCAGCTTTCCGGCGGCATGCAGCAGCGCGTCAGCATCGCCCGCGCCCTGGCCTTCAAGCCCCGCCTGCTGCTGATGGACGAGCCGTTCGGCGCGCTCGACGAGATGACTCGGGAGCGCCTGAACAACGAACTGCTCAGCATCTGGACCGCCATGCCGGAGATGACCGTCGTCTTCGTCACCCACAGCATCGGCGAGGCGGTCTACCTGTCCTCGCGGGTGGTGGTGATGTCCCCGCGCCCCGGCCGCATCGCCGAAATCATCGACATCGATCTCCCGCGCCCGCGCGGTTCCGGCACCCGCGACCTGGACCAGTTCTTCCACCTGTCCAGCCGGGTGCGCCATGCGCTTCGTCAGGGCGTCGGCATGGGCATCGACGAGTGACGACTATGTCCGAAGAAACGCTGAAACTCACCCCAGATCAGGCCAGCGACGCCGAAGCCGCCTCGGAAGTCATTTACGCCGAGGCCGTCGAGGCGTACGTCGAGGATCGCACGCTTGGGCTGGATCTGCTGGCGCTGGCAGCGATCTTCTTCGTGCTGGTCTGCGCGCACATCCAGAACCCGCTGCTGACCTTCGGCACTCCCTTCGGCAGCGCTTTCCGCAATGCGTCCCTGCAAATCGTCATGACGGCCGGCCTGCTCATCACCACTGCGGCGCTCACGCTGCCCTACTGGCGGAGCGGCCCGGCGCGAGCAAACGGCCGGAAGAACGGCAGCGGCAGTCGACGCAGTGCACCCGGCCGGATTGCCGCGGCGGTGCTGGTCGTCTACGCCGTGTACATCGCCCTGGCCGTCTTCTTCGGCTTCAATCTGAGCGGCGCGCTCGCCGGCGTGGACCAGGCCGTCTTCGCCGAGCGGCTGAACGACGCCAGCCCGGTCGAGGCGCTGCAGAACGCGCTGAACCTGATCGCGCCGCTCGTCTGGCTGGCGGTCGCGGCCGTCGTGGTGCTGTGGCAGCCCTGGGGGCGCCTGCCGGTCTATCGCAAGGCGCTGCGCAAACAGGGGGCGGCGCTGCTGATCGGCGTGGTGGTCGTGCTGGGCTGGGAGGGGCTGGTCGGCGTCTTCCAGATTCAGGAATTCCTGCTGCCCCGGCCGAGCGTCATCGCCGAGGCCTTCGCCGAGGTCTACCCGCGCCTCGTCTCCGCCGGCTGGAATACCTTCCAGAACGGCTTCTGGGGTTTCGCCGTCGGCTGCGGGCTGGGCATCCTGACCGGCATCGCCGCCTCGCGCTTCGTCAGCTTCAGCCGCGCGCTGCTGCCGATCGCCATCGCCGTCAACGCCGTGCCGATCATCGCCCTGGCCCCGCTGATGAACAACTGGTTCGGCGCGCTCAACCCGGCCTCGAAGATCGGCATCGTGGCCCTGCTCACGTATTTCCCGACCATGGTCAGCACCGTGCGCGGCCTGACCTCGGTCGATGTCCTGTCGCTGGAACTGATGAAGACCTATGCCGCTCGCGAGACGGTCATTTTCCGCAAACTGCGCCTGCCTTCGGCCCTGCCGTTCATCTTCTCGGCGCTGAAGGTCTGCACGACGCTGGCCATGATCGGCGCCATCGTCAGCGAGTATTTCGGCGGGTCGACGGCCGGCATCGGCTTTCGTATCCGCGACGATGCCGGGCTGTTCAAGTACCCGGAGGCCTGGTCGGCGATCTTCATCTCGGCGCTGTATGGTATTCTGTTCTACCTGGTGGTGTCCGCAATCGAGCGCGTGCTGATGTCGTGGCATGTCTCGTTTCGGGAGTCCTGAACGAGAGAAGGCATGAGGAATGAGAAACGAGTGATGAGAAACGAGAAATGAGATAGGGCGGTAGTGCGAGGCCGCACCGCGTTGGCTGCACAATCGCTTTTCTTTTGACTCATTTCTCATCTCTTTTCTTTTCGGGATCGCGTTACTGGACTGGTGACTGGATGAGTGAAGGAGTTTGTCATGCGTAGAATGTTACTCGTCGCTGTCGTGGTGCTGCTCACCCTGGCGGTTCTGCCGGCCGGTGCGCAGGACCTGACCCCCGTCAGCCTCGTGCTGAAGTGGGTGCCTCAGGCGCAGTTCGCCGGCTACTACGCGGCGGAAGCGTTGGGCTACTACGAAGAAGAAGGACTGGATGTGACGATCGTCGCGGCGGGCGTGGACATCAACCCGCAGCAGCTCGTCAGCTCGGGCGAGGTCGAGTTCGGCATCGACTGGATGGGCAACCTGCTGGCCACCCGTGAAACCGGTCAGGACGTGATCAACATCGCGCAGATCTTCCAGCGTTCGGGCATGCGCCAGATCACCTGGGTGGATAGCGGTCTGACCGCCTTCGATCAGTTGGGCGGCAAGGTCGTCGGCGTGTGGTGCTGCGGCAACCAGTTCCCCACCTTCGCGGCGCTGACCAAGGCCGGCTTCGACCCGAGAACCCCGACGACGTGGTGATCGCCCAGCAGGCGTTTGACATGAACGCCTTCCTGGCCCGCGAAATCGACGCCGCCAGCGCCATGACCTACAACGAAATGGCGCAGGTCCTCGAAACCGTGGCCGAAGATGGCACTTTCCCGGTCTACACCCTGGCCGACCTGAACGTCCTGGACTTCAACGAGTACGGCACGGCCATGCTGGAAGACGGCATCTTCGCCCGCGCCGAGTGGCTGGCCGAAGAGGGCAACGAAGAGATTGCCATCAAGTTCCTGCGCGCCAGCTTCCGCGGCTGGGCCGCCTGCCGTGACAACCCCGACCAGTGCGTCGACTTCGTCCTGGCCGAAGGCCCCACCCTCGGCGTCGGGCACCAGGCCTGGATGATGAACGAAATCAACAAGCTGGTCTGGCCGTCGGCCAACGGCATCGGCCTCATGGACCCGGCGGCGTTCGACATCACCGCCCAGATCGCGCTCGACTACGGCATCATCAGCAGCGCGGCCGAAGGTGAAGGCGTCACCTATCGCACCGACCTGGCCCAGGCGGCGCTCGACAGCCTGATGGCCGACATGGCGGATCTCGACGTGATGGGCGCCGACTACGTGGCGCCGGAAGTCGCGATCACGCCCAACGGCGAATAATCCTTCCCTCCGTTCAAGCGCTTTGCATCGGCCACGGTCCGCACGTCGGATCGTGGCCGATGTGTTTGTCGGGAAAAGGAATAGGTGGGGAGCAAAAGCAGCCCGCAGCGCCGTCGGTTACGCCGCTTCGCCAGGCTGGAGAGGGGTTGGGGGTGAGATTTGGGACGCCCTGAGAAGGGATGACGCCTCAGCAGTAGGCCGGCCCGGTTTCGTCGTAGGTGTCGTCCAGGGCTGCGCGGCTTGTCGCCGCATCCTCCGCCGCCATAGCCGCGAACACCGACGCGCCGGAAGTTGCAGACCGGGCGGATGGAAGCTCCTGCGTTGCCGTCGAGGAGTCACGCTCTGGCGGTGCGCCTGCCATCTCCGCGCCGCTGCGCACTGGCAGCCAGATGCGGAAGACCGTCCCCTGATGGTTCTCTGAACGGACCTCGATCCGGCCGTTGTGCCTGGCAATCACCTGCTGCACCACCGCCAGCCCCAGCCCGGTCCCGCTCGAACCACGGGCGGCGGCGATCTCTCCACGGTAGAACGGCTCGAAAATGTGCTCCAGATCCGTCTGCGAGATGCCCACGCCGTCATCACGGATTTCGATCAGCACCCTGTCGCTTTCGGCGCCCAGGATGACCTGAATGTGCCCGCCGGAAGGGGTATAGGCAATGGCGTTCTGAATGAGATTCACGAAGGCGCGGCGCAGCAGCATTTCGTCCGCCTGTAGGGCGAGCGGCGTCCCAGGAAGGAAGAGCGACAGGATCTGCATCTTGTCCTCGGCGACCGGGCGGAGTTCTTCTCTGATCCCCTCCAGCAGTTCGGGAAGGCCAATTTCGCTGAGGCGAAGCTGCGGCGCCGATTCCATGCGCGAGACGGCCAGCAGATCCTCGATGTACTCGCGCACTCGCCGCGTCTGCCGCCGGATGTTGGCCACATGCTGCTGCTTCACCTGCTGGCTTTCGCTTTTTTCCAGCGTATAGAGACTGGTGTTGATCACCGTCAGCGGCGTCTTGATGTCGTGCGACACACCGCTGATCACGGTCTTGTAGGCCTTCTGACGCTCCTCCTGGAGAGCCATCTCCATGCGCATCCGGTCCGCTTCTTTCTGGTCGGTGATGTCCTGCGTCGCGCCCACGAAGCGAATGACGCGCCGCTCGGCAGCATCCCAGATCGGCTTGCGCTGCAAGCGAATCCATCGCACCTCCCCGTTGGGGCGCACGATACGATAGTCGGCGGTGATCTCTTCACCCTGAATCGTGCGTGCGACATCCTGCCGTGCGCGCTCGACATCATCGACGTGATAGAGACCAAACGTCGTGCCGATGTTTTGCCAGGCGTCCTGGTCGGCGTAGCCGGTGAGGCGCCCGAACGATTCCGCAGTCACCCAGGCGGGGATCAGCCGGCCTTCCGGCGTGACGTCAAAAGCATAGGCGTAATCCCAGATCATCGTCGAGACTAGGCGGTAGCGCTCCTCGCTCTCGCGCAGCGATCGCTCGGCGCGTTCGCGTTCGGCCAGTTGAGCTTCCGCCTCTTTCAACGCGTCGGCCATGCTGCCAACCATGGTGATCACCGGGATAGCGACCAGCAGCAGGGCATGTTCGAAGACGATCCAACTGTCAAAACCGCGATAGCCGAAGGCCTCCGGCAGCTCCAGAAGGTGTTCTTTGGTGACGATGATGACCAGACCGTAGAGCATAGTCAGGAGGAGGACGAGGATGCTGGCGCGAGCGCCCAGAAAGAGCGCGGCCATGGCCACCACGCCAATGAACAGACTGGCCGCGATGGTCATGCCTTCGCCGCTGACCGCCACGACGATCGCCGCGACAAACCAGTAGAAGCCGATGAGGACGATGCTGGCGCGGCGTACATGCCCAAGCCGAAGTTCACGATAGATATACAGGCAGAACACCAGCCCGGCGCCGATGAGAGTCCAGCTCAGGACTTTTTCGTCGCTGAAGACGATGACCAGAGCCAGCGCCTGGATGACCATGAACAGCAGGCCCAGCATGACGTAATGTAGTGCGCGGGCGACTCCGGGCGGAGCGTTTGTCCAGGCCTTCGATGACCGGGGGTGCGGCGAATTTCGCGATGTGATCCGGGAATTTCAAAGTGAACCTGTGCGAATGCGATGATGACGTCGTAGCAATTAATCGCGGATTAGGCTTCAAGGTTACAGAAAAATTGTATAAAAATCCACGTTCACTCTCGTTACCGCGAGGAATTGACGTTTTTCATCATTCTTTCACGGACTTAGGAAATCCGCTGGTGGGGATCAAGCGACTCTTTCTCCTGAGAGCCGCCTTCTCACCTTTGGCAGCGGATGATTCGCCTATAATGAATTCGGGTTCTTCTCCATTGCAGTGCAAAGGCAGACCATCATCGCCTACACTCCCGCGCAGGAGCGCGCTATCACCACCCATGATCGCGATCTGGTCGTGGTCGCCGGGGCGGGCAGCGGCAAGACTCTGGTGCTGGTCGAGCGCTTCCTGGCCCTGCTCGACGCCGACCCCAACCTGAAGCTGAACGCCATCGCCGCCATCACCTTCACCGAGAAGGCCGCCGCCGAGATGCGCGAGCGGGTGCGCCTGGGCCTTCAGAAGCGCGCCGAATCGGCGGGCGGCGAGGGGGCGGAGCGCTGGTCGGCGCGGCTGGCGGCCATGGACAGCGCCCGCATCGGCACGATTCACAGCCTGTGCTCGACCATCCTGCGGGCCAATGCCGCTGAAGCGGGGATCGATCCGGCCTTCGACGTGCTGGACGAGATCCAGGCCGGGCTGATGCGGGCGGAGGCCGTCGACGACGCGCTTCGCGGGGCCAATGAGTCCGTCCAGGCGCTGCTGGAAACGTACGACGGCGGGAAGGTGCGATCGGCGCTGCTGGGCCTGGTGGTTAGCGAGACCCTTCCCGCGCCCGAGCCGGTGGCGCTGATGGAGGCCTGGGATCGCCGCTGGGAGCAGGGTACACGTGAGGCGATTGACACATTCCTCGGCTGGTACGACGCGTGCGCCTACGCGACCTGGGCCGGGCCGGTGCCCGATGGCGACAAGATCGGTGACGTGTGGCGGGCATGCGCGGAGGTGCTCAACGGGTTGCGGCTAAACGCTCACCCCACGGAGTCCGTAGGGACGCACAATGGCGCGTCCGCTGCCAACGCCGATGCGGAACGGACACCGGAACCCCCACCCCCACGGAGACCGCAGGGACGCCCCGGGTTGTCATAGGAACGGGCAACAAGAGGGCGCAACGGCGCGTCCGTTGATCCGGAAAATGATGAACGAACACCGGAAACCCCTCTCCCCTGACCCCCTCTCCCACGCAAGCGGGGAGAGGGGAACCGGCCGGTGTCGTGGATGATCTTCTGGCCGCTCTCGACGCCCTGATCGCCGCCATCGTCCTGCGCGGCGGCAGCGGCAAAAATTGGGGCGGTGATGAGGTATTCACTGCTGCCAAAAAGGCCCTGACCGAACTCAAGGAGCAGGCCAAAGCCGTCCAAAAGACGATCGGCGAGCGCCCCGGCCCGCTGGACGAACAGGCCGCCGCGCTTATCCGGCACTGGGCCGCCCTGGCCGAACGGGCGCAGATCGCATATCAGGAAGCGAAGAAGACCCGCGCCGCTCTCGACTTCGACGATCTGGAGCGGATGACTGCCCGATTGCTGCAAAACGACGGGGTGCGCAGCCGGTACATCGAGGGCGAGATCCATGCGGTGCTGGTGGACGAGTTCCAGGACACCAACACCGCCCAGTGGCAGATCGCCCGCGCGCTGACTGCCGGCCGGCCCGGCGCGCTCTTCGTCGTCGGCGACCCCAAGCAGACCATCTACGCCTTTCGCGGGGCGGATGTCACGGTCTTCAAGGACGTGGCCGGCCGGATCGTGCACGATGGCGGCGAGCGCGTCGATCTGGCCGAGTCGTTTCGCACCCATGCCGCGCTGGTCGGGACCTTCAACGCCCTCTTCCCCCGCCTGCTGAAACTCGACAGCCGCTACGACGTGGAATACGACACGGCCATGGCGGCGGGCCGTCTGCCCCCGGTCGATGCCGCGCCGCTGGAATGCCTGCTGATCGAGAAGCCGCCGCGCGACCGCGACAAGGACGACGAGGAGGCCGGCGCCCGCGAACGGGAAGCGGAGCAGATCGCCGTGCGCCTGCGCACCCTGGTCGAAACCGAGCAGCGCCGCGTGTACGACAAGGCGAGCGGCGCCCTCCGGCCGGTCCGCTATGGCGACGTTGCCGTGCTGTTTCAGGCCATGACCAACGCCCCCCTGTATGAGGCGGCATTCAAGGCGGCGAGCGTGCCTTATGTGACGGTGGCAGGCAAGGGCTTTTACGACCGCCAGGAAATCTGGGACGCGCTCAACCTGCTGCGCGCGGTCTACAGCCCCGGCGACGATCTGGCAGTCGCCTCGACGCTGCGCTCGCCGCTGTTCGCGGTCAGCGACGACGGCATGCTGTGGCTGCGTCTCTCGGCCTCACCCGCCGCCTCCGTAGGGACGACCCATGGGTCGTCCGATGCGCATGACGATACGGAACGGACGGCCGCAACCGGTCCCCATTCGCCCCGAATGCGTGGGAGAGACGGTCAGGGGGGGAGGGGATCCGACCATCCCTCCTTCTGGGACTGCCTCTACACCGTCCCCCTCGACCGGCTGAATGACGCCGACCGCGATGCCGTCGTCTTTGCCCGCGAGACGCTGGCCCACCTGCGGGCGCTGGCCGGGCGGGTGAGCATCGCCGATCTGCTGCGCGAAGCCTACGCGCTCACCGGCTACCTGACGGTGCTGACGGCCCTGCCGGGCGGGGTGCGGCTGCGCGCCAACGCCGAGAAGCTGGTGGCGCTGGCCGAAGCCAATGGTGGATTCGCGCTGGGGGCGTTCCTCGACGTGCTGGCCGATCTGAAGGCGCAGGAGGCCCGCGAAGGCGAGGCCGCGCTCGATGCCGAGAACGCCGTCAAGCTGATGACCGTCCACAAGAGCAAAGGGCTGGAATTCCCGGTCGTCGTGCTGGCCGACTGCTCCTACAAGTTCGGCGGCCAGCGCGACTACGACTACGCCGCCTGCGACCCGGAGCTGGGCTGGTCCTGCCGGCTGTACGACGACGCCGAGGCGAAGTACATCGAGCCCTACGCCGTCCGCGCCCGCAAAGCGATCCTCGCGCAGAAAGAGACGGCCGAGAAGCGCCGCCTGCTCTATGTGGCCGCCACCCGCGCCGCCGATCTGCTGATCGTCAGTGGGCAGGTGGAATGGGATAAAAATGGCGTCCTCAAAGCCAGCGGCTGGCTGGACTGGCTGATCGAGGCGCTGGCGGTGGGCGACCTGCGGCCGGACGAGACGGAGCGCCAGACTCCGGTCGGGCGAGCCGCCCTGCATGTGCACGTCTACGCGCCGGACGGGGATGGAGCACGGGCGATGGCGGAGGACAACGCGGGCGAAGACGGCTGGTTCGATGCGCTGTGGAAGGCCGAGTCCTCTCCGGCAGCCCCGCCGCTGGTTGGCCCGATCGCGCTGGACCCCCGGCGAGTGCGCGATCTGACGGTGACGCAGTTGGGCGACCTGGGATCGGCGCTGTACGCTCTGCCGGAGACCTCCCGGCCCTTCTTCCGCGAACGCTGGGCGCGTGGCGTCTATGGACGCGCCCCGGCGCCGATCGAGACGGTCAGCGATCGCCCCCGCCGATCGCGCGCCCGGCTGGTCGGCGAGATCGTCCACCGCGCCATCCAGTACGGCATCCCCGACGGCCGCGCCGATGTGCCCCGGCTGCTGGGGGGCTATGCCTGGGAGATGGGCGTGGTCGACGACGCGGAATGCAACAGTATGGTGGCCGAGGCCGCCGACCTGCTGGACCGGGTGCGGCGGCGCGAGGTATTCGCCTGGCTGGAGGCGTCGCGGGAAGCGGGGCGGCAGGTCTACCGCGAGCTGCCCTTCGTCTTCACCACGCCGGATCGCACCATTCACGGTATCATCGACATGCTCATCGAGCGGGCAGACGGAACCTGGGCGGTGGTCGACTTCAAGACCAGTCTGGTCGCGCCGGCCGGCGCCCCGCCACCTTCCTATGAGCGGGTAGCGGCCCACGCCAGGCGCTATCACATTCAGGTCGGGGTCTACGCGCTGGCCGTCGAGGCGCAGTTGGGCGTCCTGCCGGCTGTCTACCTCGATTACATCCAGCACAACACGCTGGTGCCCGTGGCGGAAGCCGACTGGCGCGCGGCGCTGGGCCGGCTGGAAGAAGACATCGGTTCGCTGTTTGGAGAAGATGGGTCATGATGCGGCTGTTCTTCGGCACCCTGCCGTCCTGGGCGCGGCGCGATCATCCAGGGCTGCGCTATGAGCTTGGCCGGCCGGAACGCCCCCCGGCGTCGGTGCGCTTCTTCCGCGCCTTCCTCCAACTGCTGATCGTCGCCGTGCTGCTGCTGATCGGCACGCTGATCGCCACCGACCTGCTGCGCCGCCCGGCCGGGAGCAACAGCGTCGAGAGCCTGTTCAACATCCTGTATGTGCCGGTGGTCGCCTTGCAGGTCATGCTGAGCGTGACCGCGCTGTCGGCCTCGGTTGGCTTCGTGCCGGAACAGATGGCGCGCGGCACGTGGGACAACCTTCGATCCACGCCGGGCGGGGTGGAGATGGCCATGCGGGCGCGCTGGGTCGCCTCGTTCGTCCGGGCGCGGCTGCTTCTGATCGCCGTGCTGCTGGCGCGCCTCGTGCTGATCGGCCTGATGCTCTGGGAGATCATGGGCTTTCAGGGGCGCTATCTCAGCCTGCTGACCAACGGCATCACGCCGGGGCTGAGCCTGGCGGTCGCCATCCTGCTGCTCTCGCTGACCATGACCGCCTCGCTTCTCCTGCCGATCACAAGCGCCGGCCTGGACGCCTCGGTCGGGCTGCTACTGTCGGTGTTCGCGCGCGGTCGGACGGGCAGCATCCTCATTCAGGCCGGGCTGATCCTGGTGCGCATCCTGGTGATCGCGGCGCTGCTGATGGCCGGGGCCGCCTACATGCGCGGCGAACTGGCCGAGCTGGCCGATCCACTGGCGTGGCTGCTGCTGTCCGCCGGGGGCGCGATCGGCGACCTGGGCCTGGGCTTCCTGCATCTGGGCCGGGCCGGCGAGATCTGGGCGACCGTGCCCTTCGCCGTGCTGATCGGGCCGGCGCTGCTGGCTTTCGCGCTCATCCAGGCGGCGGTCGCCGACGCGGTGCGGCGCTACGCCGCGGCACAGGGCCAGCACCGGGGGTGAGGGGGTTGAGATCTATGGACATGTCCGCTTGTGACGCCGATGGTGCCGATGGAAAGCCATCGGCTAGAAACCGACAAGCCCACCAGGGGCTAAACCGCATCGCCCCGCGGAACAGCACATCGTGTTTCGGTCCCTTCAGTGGACCTGTCTCTTCGTTAGCCGAGGTGCTTTAGCCCTCGGCGGCTTGACGAGCGAATCGTGAAAAGCCTACCTCTGTCAGGAGAGGATCAGGGTTCTATCTCTCTCTCACTCCGCCCCGTGATTCCCCAACTCCACCAACCGTTGGTACTGCCAATCCCGCTCGCGGGCCACGGCGGCATCGATCTCCGCTGCGTCGGCCCCCGCCGCGGTCGTCGCCCGGTGGACGGCCTGCAAGGCGTAAGATCGCCCCGCCCATGCAGTGCGTGCGCACATGCGCCGTGGCCACCGCCTGACCGGCCGCCCGTGCCGCGGAACGCGCCGGGTTGTCCGCGCCAACCTCGCGGGCCGCCGCGTGCGAGTCCAGCGAGGCTTTGCGGATCACCGCCATTTTGAAGATGCCGGTGTCGATCCACGCCTGGAGCGTCACCAGCGCCTGCCGTGGGCGCGGATCGTCCGACCGCTCCTGCTCGAAGTACGGCAGGACCCGCTCGGCGCAGGCTTTGGCCCACACGCCCAGCGTCCGGTGATCGGTCTGCTCGGTCAGCGCCACCGTCGCCGCGTCAAGTTTGGTGATCGAGAATTTGGATTTGGCCATCAGGGGTCCTCCTGACTATCTGACCCTGCCGGTATTGTACCCGCGAGTGCCGCTTCCCATGCGCCCGTCGGGGGGGATGCCGAAGCCGATGAACCCAGAGGAACTGATCAAGCTGGTCGACGTCATGATCAGCAGCACCAGCAAGGACCTGACCGAGCACCGCGCGCTCATCGCCCGCGCCATCCGCAAGCTGGGGATGAACCATGTTTGGATGGAAGAGAATCTGAAGCCGGTCATTGATGCCGCCGACCCCGCCCCGGCCATCACCGCCTCCTACGAACTGGTCGATCAGTCGGAGATCTACCTGCTGATCGTCGGCTTCCGCTACGGCTTCATCGCCGACGACCCCGTCCGCAACCCCGAGCGCCTGTCCGTCACCGAACTGGAATACCGCCGAGCGAAGACCGCCGGCCTGCCGATCATTGCCCTGATCATGAAGGACGACCACCCGACGCCGCCCACCGCCGCCGAGGCGCGCGTCTTCTTCGAGGCCAGCGACGAGGGCCTGAAGAAGCTCGACGCCTTCCGGAAGCACCTGATGGATACCTACCTCTGCTTCCAGTTCAGCAGCGCCGCCGAAGCCGCCGAGCTGGCCTTCGACGCGCTCAACGACCCCAAAGTCAAGGCGCGGGCCATGGAACTGGCCGAGGCGCGGCTGAACGACCGCGGCGCGGAAGCCGCCGTCGAGATCGCCGCCGTCCGCAAGCTGCCCATCCCCGCCCCGCCGGCCCTCTACGCCGTGCCACCCTACACCCTCACCCACACCTTCATCGGGCGGCGGACCGAACTGGCGCGCCTCGATGCCTGGGCGGCGGGGACCGATCCCCTGCTGGTCATCGAGGCCATCGGTGGCATGGGCAAGAGCGCCCTGACCTGGCAGTGGGTCAACGACCGCGCCGTGCCCTGGGACGCCGTCTTCTGGTACAGCTTCTACGAGGGCGGCGCGACCATGGCCGGCTTTTTGCGACACGCACTGGCTTACCTGGAGGGGCGCGACCCGGGCGAGGGCGAGATGCGCTCGCTGCGCGTCAGCGGCGAGACGACCGCCCGCCTGGTCGCCCGCCTGAAGGAGCGGCGCTGCCTGCTCGTCCTGGACGGCTTCGAGCGCGCCCTGGTCGCCTATCACCGCTGGGACGCCGCGCAGATGCAGGACAGCGAGGCCGACGATCCGGCGGCACGCGACAAGCTGGCCGACCCGCACCGCGACGTGCGCGCCTGCACCGACCCCGCCGACGGCGGCCTGCTGCGGGCGCTAACCGGCGCCGGCGCCGACATCGGCGCGTCGAAGGTCCTGGTCACTTCGCGCCTGCTGCCCCGCGACCTGGAGGATGCCGGCCACCTGCTCAAAGGCGTCGTCCACTGGCCGCTGACTGGCCTGGCCCCGGACGATGCCCTCCACCTGATGCGCGAGCGCGGCGTTACCATCGGCCATCCAGCCACAGCGGAGCACTTTCTGGACCAGTTCGGCTTCCACCCGCTGATCGTCAAAATCGTCAGCGGCCTGATTGTGGAATACCGGCGGGCGCGGGGGAACTTCGACCGCTGGCACGAAGCGGAAGGCCGCGACCTGCAGCTGGCCGATCTGCCCCTCAAGGCCCGGCGCGAGCACATCCTGGCCCGCGCCTACGCCGACCTGCCCGACGAGGCGCGCCTGCTGCTCAGCCAGATCGCCGCCTTTGGCGACGCCGTCGGTTACGACACGCTGGCCGTCTTCAACCCCTACGTCAGGCCGCGCCCGCCGGCAAAGCTCCCGCACAGTAATTTATGGCTGTGGGTGGTGCAGTCGGACGTTGACCATGCGGACACCGACGAAGCGCGCGCCGAGGCCCAGACCGAGATCGCCGCCCTGCGAGCCGAGAACGCTGCTGCTGTTGAGGCGGTGAGGCGCGCCTATGACGCCTATCTTGCATCTGCCGAAGGCCGCACGGGCCAGCGCCAGTTCAACGCCCTGCTCAAACTGCTGGAGGACCGCGGCCTGCTGCGCTGGAAACGCGACGCCAACCTCTACGACCTGCACCCGGTGGTGCGCGGCTTCGCCTTCGACCGGCTTGCCCTCGACCGCCGCACGGCCGTCTTCGACGCCGTGCGCGGCCATTTCGAGGGGCTGCCCCAGGTCGACCCGGACGCCGTCAAGAGCGTGGACGAACTGAATGCCCTGATCGGCATCTACAAGGCGCTGATCGGCGCGGAACGCTTCGATGACGCGGCAGAGGCCTACCAACGCTTTGGGAGTACGCTCGCCTACACCTTCGGCGCTTTCCGGTTGATGGAGGCACTGCTGTTGCCGCTCTTCCGCGACGGGATCGACCAGCCGCCGGCGCTGAGCAGCCCGGACGACTGGAGCTACTTCGTCCGTGAACTGGGCTGGGCCTTCAGCCGCCTGAGCCGTCTTGAAGAGGCGCTGGCGCTTGTAAGGTTGAATATTCGTATCGATTACGAGGCGCGCGACGCGCGTAACACAGCTGGGGCTCTGCTCAGCTATGCATCCATCATGAGTGACCTGAACCGCCCCGGCGCCTCGGTCCGCGCAGCCGAACTGGAGCTGGCGCTGGCCGAGGCGGCAGGGGATGCTTTCGAGGTGGCGATGGCGCGCTTGTTGCTGTTCGATCACTGCGCCGATGCCGGACGGGATGCCGAAGCGGAAGCTCATTGCGCCGAGTTCCTGGCGGTCCCATTTGTTCATAAGAGTGAGTATTGGTCAAACGAGGCCAAGCGCGGGCGCGTCCGCATGGTCCTGCGCCGCGGTGAGCCGGCGGCAGAAGCGCTAGAATCACTGCGGGTACACCCCATAGCCCTGCGCGAACTGCCTGTCCTGGCCGGGGAGGATGCCCTCAACCAGGGCGAGGCCGCCGCTGCTCGCGACCACTTCTCGGACGGGCTGGCCGGGGCGCGGACCGCTGATATTCCCTACCTGATTGCCTGGGCGGCGGGCGGCCTGGCGCGGGCACTGGCCCGCCTGGGCGAGACGACCGCTGCCCGCCGCCTGCTGGACGAGGAGCCGATCGAAGATCTGCCGCGTGCCGAGACGTACCTGATCCTCTTGGGCGACGAGGGGGATCGTAAAAAGGCGCTGGAACATGCCGTGAAGGCGCACAAGCGTGCCTGCGGCGACGGCGAGCCGTGGGTCCATCGCTGGGAACTGAACCGGGCGACGGCCGTCTTCACCGCCCTCGGCGAACCCGCTCCGCCCGTGCCCGTCTACGACGAGTCGGCGCGCGAGAAGATCCCCTACGAGGACGAGATCCGCGCCTGGATCGAAGAATTGAAGACGAAAAAGGACGGCGACTCCGGGGATTCGTAGGGGCGGTTCGCGAACCGCCCGATTTGTGAACGGCCCGTCCGGCAGCGGCGGGCCGACGCGGGCACCCACGTCACGTCCACAATCACCTGGAGGTGTAGGGACGCGCTACTGCGCGTCCGCCGGTGTCGGATAGCAAGAATGCTGTCCCTACGCTCGTCGGGGTGATCGATCAATTGCCATCAGTCGGTTTCTCGCGTCTTTGGGGTAGCCGGAGAATTCTATTCTCCGGCGGCGTCGGCCTGGTTTCGAACACCCGCCACCATGAACGACGCGTAGGGGCGGTTCGCGAACCGCCCGATTTGTGAACGGCCCGTCCGCCGGTGTCGGACAGCAAGAATGCTGTCCCTACGCTCCTCGGGGTGATCGATCAAATGCCATCAGTCGGTTTCTCGCGTCTCTGGTGGTAGCCGGAGAATTCTATTCTCCGGCGGCGTCGGCCTGGTTTCGAACACCCGCCACCATGAACAACGTGTAGGGGCGGTTCGCGAACCGCCCGATTTGTGAACGGCCCGTCCGCCGGTGTCGGACCTGCGCGGGCACCCACATCACGTCCACAATCACGGGGGTGTAGGGACGCGCTACTGCGCGTCCGCCGGCGGCGCATCGCTGACATCGCCCAGGCCTCACACCCCCTTCTGCGCCGGCTCGACCATCAGCGCATAAGCAATATACGCCTGCGGGCTGCCCGGCGGAAGCTGGATGGTCAGCGGGCGGTCGCTGCTGCCAAAGATGAAGGGGAAGGTCATGGTGTCCCCACAGCGCAGGGAGGGGTTGTCGATGCTGCCCCAGCGGACGGCCTCGGCGCTGGCGCCGTCGCACTCCAGGCGGAGCGTGAATTCGCGGAAGTTGTTGGGTGGTGAGGTGTACAGATTGATCACCCGCACCCAGACCAGATCCTCCGGGTCGCCGCCCGGCGTGCTGATCCACTCGCGGAACACCCCCGCGCCGTCGCGATCCACGGCAATGACGTGGGCCGGCGCATCCGGCGGGGCATCGGGCACGAGCGGGTTGCGCACCGCCGGCAGGCCGTTGCAGTCGCCGGCCAGCAGCGCCTCGCTTTCGACGATCCAGCCACGCCGCTCGGCAAAACCGACCGCGTACCAGGCGGGCTGGGTGGTGGTCCGGCCCAGGGCTTGCACGCCGCCACCGGCCAGCAGCAGCCCGAGCGGGGCGAAGCCATCGTCCGGCGCGCTGCGGATCAGCAGGTCGGCGCTGGCGGGGTTGGTCACCTGGCAGTTGATGGCCTGCATGGGGGTGTCGACGTACTGCGGTTGGGGCGTGGCGACCGGGGCCAGCGGCGTGACGGCGATCGGGGAGGCGGAGATGGCAGGCCCGCTGGGCAGGGCGCCGATCACCGCGAAGAGCACCACGGCGGCGCCAAACCCCACAAGTGACGCGAGCGGAAGCGCGATCAACGAGAAAAGTGGGGGTGAATTTGTCCTGCGTGCGCTTTGCATGATGGAACTCCCCGTAAGGTCTATTTCGCCGGACCCGTCTGCCATCCGACAATTTCAGCATACCGCGCCCGCCGAAAGAATCATGGGCGGCCCCACCACGCCGGGAGTACGCCCCCGACACGTTTCCTGCACGGCAACCCTACGGAGGGGAATACGGTCCCCTCGTCATCGCGTCAGGTTCGCCCGTCAGAATGTGAGGGGTGAAACGAATCGTAGGGGCGCATCCCGATGCGCCCGAGGTGGCGGGCGGCCCGCGAAGGGCGGTTCGCGAACCGCCCCTACGCCAGACGATTTGACGTGGTTGCCCTCAATCTCCCCAGGCAACCCACCGCAAACCGGCACTGCCTGTGTTATAGTTAGACTCCAATTGCGAACAAATGGTTCTCTGCCGCCACGGCGAGTCTGAGCGGCGAGATCCGTGGAAATGACCGGAAGGAAGGCCGCGCCATGGCGGATGACCGAATAGTGACCCTCGAGCAAATTGCCTCGCGGGGGCGCGTCCGTACCCGGTGCGACCTCTACAAGAGCCGGACCAATGCCGTCCCCGGCGCCGGCGACCCCCATGCCGAGATCCTGTTCATCGGCGAGGGCCCCGGCCTCAACGAAGACAAGCAGGGTCTGCCGTTCGTCGGCCGGTCGGGGGATCTGCTGGTCAAAATGCTCAAGATGATCGGCCTGACGCGCGACAAAGTCTTCATCACCAACGTCGTGAAGTGCCGCCCGCCGGAAAACCGCGACCCCACGCCGCTGGAGATCGAGACCTGCCGGCCCTACCTGGAAGGGCAGCAGGGGGCGATCGACCCGCTGGTGATCGTGACGCTGGGGCGCTTCAGCATGGCGCGCTACTTCCCGAACGGCAAGATCACCCAGATCCACGGCGAGCCGAAATTCGACGACCGCCGCGCCTATATTCCCCTGTTCCACCCGGCGGCGATCCTGCGCAATCCCACGCTCGAACCGGCCATGGAAGCCGACTTCCTGCGCATCATCAACGTGCTGACCAGGGTCCGCGAGATGCGCGCCCAGGGCAAGCTGAAGGGCGAGACATCCGTCGGGGGCGGTGCGGACGCCACCAAAGAGGCGCCGGCCCCGTCGTCCGCGGCGCAGCCGTCGGTCCCCTGGGATACCGCGCCCTCCGCTGGGTCGGCTTCCGAGCCGGAGCCACATGCGGAAGAGGCCGCCTCGCCCGACGACGCGCCAACAGGCGCAACCGACGCACCAGCCGATGACGCGTCGCACAATTCCGCGCAGGACGATCAGACGCCCCGCCAGCTTTCGCTGTTTTAAACCGAACCGTGCCCCCCGTCCGGCTCCGTTGAGCTGGACGGGGGGCGTTTGTATCTACCTGAAAGTGAAGCCTATGCCCGCCCGAATGTATCTGTCGCTGATCTTCCACAACCACCAGCCGGTGGGAAACTTCGAGAACGTCTTCGCCGAGGGATACGACAAGGCCTACCTGCCGCTGGTCGCGCTGCTCGAACGGCACCCGAAGGTGCGCGCGGCCATGCATTTCACCGGCCCCCTGCGCGACTGGATTCTAGACAAGCGTCCCGACTTCCTGCCGCGCGTCAGGGCGCTGGTGGCGCGCGGGCAGCTCGAGATCCTGGGCGGCGGCTACTACGAGCCGGTGCTGACCATGCTCTCGGACGAGGACAAGATCGGGCAGATGAACATGATGAGCGCCGCCGTTCAGGCCGATTTCGGCGCGCGCCCGGCCGGCATGTGGCTGGCCGAGCGGGTGTGGGAGCCGTCGCTGGCCCGCCCGATCGCCCAGGCCGGGCTGAAGTACGCCATGGTCGACGACACGCACTTCAACTTCGCGGGCTACAAGGACGACGACCTGTTCGGCTACTACGTGACCGAAGAACAGGGCTACCCGCTCAACCTGTTCGCCTCCTCGAAGGATCTGCGCTACCTGTTTCCCTGGAAGCCGGTCGAGGAGACCATCGGCTGGCTGCGTCGCAAGGCCGACCAGTTGAGCGGTGACCCGACCGCCCCGCCGCCGCTGGCCCTGATGGGCGACGACGGCGAGAAGTTCGGCATGTGGCCCGGCACGTGGGATCACTGCTGGACCAACGGCTACATGGATCGCTTCTTCGAGGCGGTGGCGGCCAACGCCGACTGGCTGGAGACGATCACCCCTGGCGACTACCTGAGCCGCTTCCCGGCGCGCGGGCGGGCCTATCTGCCCACGGCCAGCTACATGGAAATGACCGAGTGGGCGCTGCCGGCCGAGCGCATGCACGAGCTGACGACGCTGCGGCGCGACATCGACCGCGAGATCGACTCCAAGCAGTGGAGCGATCCCGGCCGTGCCGACTATCTGCGAGCGCTGCTGCGCAGCATGCGCGGCGGGTTCTGGCGCGGCTTCCTGGCCAAGTACCCGGAGGTCAACCAGATGCAGAAGCGGGCGGCCTACACCAGCAGTCGCCTGCACGCCGTCGCGGAGAATGGCATTCGCAATGAAGGGCTGCGCCGCGTCTGGGCCGCCCAGTGCAACTGCGCCTACTGGCACGGCGTCTTCGGCGGGACGTACCTGTTCCACATCCGCGCCGCCAACTACGCCAACATCCTGGAGGCGGAAGCGCTGCTGGCCAAGGACAAGATTCAGGTCGAGCAGTGCGACTTCGACCTGGACAGCCGCGAGGATGTGGTGGTCAACGGCAGCCCATTCTCGCTGATCCTCGCCCCGGCCGCCGGCGGAGCGCTGGTCGAGTGGGATGATCTGCCGAGCCGAAGCAACCTGCTCAACATCATGTCGCGGCGGCGCGAGGGCTATCACTACGCGCTGGAGGCGGCGGCCGCGCGCAGCGACGTGATCACGCCGGAGATGCCGCAGTGGCACGCCATCGAGAACGTGCATACCACCTGGGTGCGTGCCAAACGCCTGGGGCTGGAGCGCGAGCTGGTGGTCGACTGGCACCGGCGGGCCGGGTTCATCGACCACTTCCTGGGCGAAGATGCCGCGCTTGACGGCTTCCGGCGCGCCACCTACGACGAGGCGGGCGACTTCGTGCTGGGCAGCTACACGACGGCGGTCATCGCCACGCCGGAGCGCTGCGAGATCGCCCTCCAGCGCGACGGGCATGTCTGGGTGACCGGCGCCGATCCGTCCTCGCGGTCGCATCAGGCCGTGCGCGTCGAGAAGCGCTTCGTCATGGCCGCCGGCGAGCGCGCCTTCCAGGTCGAATACACCGTCACCAGCCTGGCCGAGGTCCCGCTCAAGCTGCGCTTTGGCGTCGAGACGGCCTATGGTCTGGAGGGCGGCGATACCGAAGCCTGCTACCTGTCCCTGCCCAACGGCGAGGTGACCGGTCTGGGCATGGCGGCGGCGTCAGACGCCGTGAGCCACTACCGGATCGGCACGCAGATCCGCCACCTGGAAGTGGTGGTGCAGTCGCGGCAGAGCGGCGAACTCTGGCGCTTCCCGCTCGCGCCGGTGTCGATGAGCGAAGCCGGCTTCGAGCAGGTCTACCAGGGAACGGTCTTCCTGCACCTCTTCCCGATCACGCTGGCCCCCGGCGCCTCCTGGACCAACACTTTCCGCCTGCTGGTCAAGGATCTGCCGGTGGGGTGAGGGGGAGAGCAGTGCTGAGTGCCAAGGACTGAGTGCTGAGAAGAAACGAGGCATGAGAGATGAGAAACGAGGAAAACGCCGGGGAGGGGATGCCGTAGGGGCGGACCGGCGTGTCCGCCATATGCACCAGGATAAGGGTTGCGGGGGCCGCCACGATGGATTCGGCGCGGTCGTCCGCCCTTGAAACCCCGCCCCTGGCTGCTTTCGCTCGACGCCTCCTCCTGGCGGGTAAACCCAAGATGACCGTTGTCGCTGCCGTCATGCGCAAGCTGCTCCTGCTCGCCTTTGCTGTCTTGCGTTCCGGGCGGCCTCTCGATCCTAATCATGCCCATCCTTTGGCCTCTACCCCTTGACTTTCATCACGGTATCTACCCCCGACAGGATTTCTCTGGTTGACCTTATGGCAAAGTGGGAGATGCGTGAGCGAGCGTTTGTTCACACTCTGTGACTAACGACAGGCCTATTGGGGGGCAACACGCGCGACAGAGGCACGCTCCACCAGTTGAGTGGCGAACATGTGTTCCTTCTCAGCGGACTTGCCATCCATAATCTCCAGGAGGAGCCGGGTGGCGTACTGGGCTTTTTCGAAGGTCGGCTGGGCGACGGTGGTCAGGGGCGGATTGAGCCAGCGCGCCAGGGGCAGGTCGTCGTAGCCGACGATGGAAAGCTGCGCGGGCACCTGGATGCCGAGTTCGACGGCCGCGTCGATGGCCCCCGCCGCGATGATATCGGCCATGGCCACGACGGCCGTTGGCTTCCAGCGCGCGAGCTGCTTCATCGCCTGATAGCCGCCCGCCTGGGTGCAGGGGCATTCGACCAGTCGCACCGTCTTCTGATCGATATCCAGGCCGAACTCGTTCAGAGCACGCCGGTAGCCCTGGACACGGTAGGCAATCGTGCCGACGTATTCCTCGAAGTGGCCGTGCTTGCCCGACTGAATGCCCAGGATAGCAATGCGCCGGTGGCCGTTGGCCAGCACGTGGTACATGGCTTCGTAGGCGCCGGCGCTGTCGTCGATATTGACGCAGGCGGCGCCGACATACGGCTCGCTGTCCACCATCACGTAGGGAATTTCACGCTTGTCCAGCAGAAGGACGGTCGATTTGTAATGCTCCAGGCCAATGGTCAGGAAGCCATCGACGACGGCATGAGAGACGGCGTGGCGCATGCTGCCCAGGAGCGGCGAGACCAGGACCAGATTGTAGCCGTGTTCGTCGCAGACGTGGCCCACACCGCGCAGGAGTTCGAGGGTATAGAGATTTTTGAGGATCTCCTGAAGCGGCTGAGGAAACAGCATGCCCAGATTGCCGGTCCGCTTGCTGGTCATGCTGCGCGCGAGGGGGTTGGGCATGTAGCCCAGTTCGTCCGCGACGGCCAGAATGCGCTGGACGGTTTCCTGGGGCAGGCGTGAGGGGTCGTTGAAGGCAAACGACACCGAGGTTTTGCTCACCCCTGCCCGCTCGGCAATGTCACGTATTGTGGGTTTCACCCTGAGTATCCGTTATGAGTACATACACAGACCGTGAACGCAGCGGCAATAAGCTGATCATACCGTCTTCCGCCGAAATACGCGCGTTCGTGATGGCGTCACGCCAGTGCGTGGCGCCAGACACCTCTCCGACCGGGATGCGCAGGGAGGGCTGTTCCATGCGCGGGTTCAGGATGACGACGACCGCATCGTCTTCATAGGTGCGGGCATAGGCGTAGACGCCGTTGAAGGTGCGCAGCGTCCGGACATCGCCCAGGCGCAGGGCGGGGTGCTCGCGACGCAGGCGGGTCAGCGTGCAGGTGGCGTCGAAAAGGGTCCGGTTCCAGCGATCCTCGCGCCAGATCATGGGCCGGCGGCAGTCGGGATCGTTCTCGCCCTCCATGCCGATCTCGTCGCCATAGTAGATCATCGGCACGCCGGGCAGCGTCATCTGCAACGCGAGGGCGATCAGATGCCGGCCGGTATCGCCCTTGCAGAGCGTGTGGATGCGCGGCGTGTCATGGCATCCGAGCAGCGTCAGGTGATACGGCGCCGTCTCGCCATGCTCGCTGAGGAGCTGGCGCACCTCGTAATCGAAGTCTTCGGCATCCATGTGGTCGAAGACGGCGTAGTCCAGGATGTTGGCACGCAGGCGGTAGTTCATCACCCCATGCACGCGGTCGCCCTTGAGCCAGTCGCGCGTGCCGCGCCAGACTTCGGCCACCAGGTAGGAGTCGGGATTCAGACCGAGGACGGTGTCCTTGAAGGCCTGCCAGAAGGGTCCTTCCACCTTCCAGGGGACGTCGAGCCGCCAACCGTCGATGCCCAGAGCGCCCCAGTAGCGCGCCACCTCTAACACGTAGGCCAGGACCTCGGGGTTATTGGTGTTGAGCTTGGGCAGGAAAGGCGCGCCGCCGCAGGTCTGGTACGAGGGCGGATCGAACTGAATGGGATAAGAGTCGACGATGAACCAATCCCAGTAGCGGGAAGCCGGCCCGTGCTCGAGCACATCCTGAAACGCCCAGAAGCCATCGCCACAGTGGTTGAAGACGGCATCGAGGACCAGGCGGACCTGCGCGTCGTGGAGCGTCGACACCAGATGCCTGAACGTGTCGAGCGTGCCGAACGCCGGATCGATGCTGAGGTAATCCTGCGTATCGTATTTGTGATTGGTGGCGGCGGCGAAGATCGGCGTCAGATAGAGGGCATTCACCCCCAGGCGCTGAAAATGGTCCGCATGCTGGGCAATCCCGGCCAGGTCGCCACCGAAGAAGTTTTCGCGCGTGGGCATGTCCTCGTCCCAGCTTGCGCTGCCCGGCGGATCGTTGCTCGGGTCGCCGTTGGCGAAGCGCTCCGGGAAGATCTGGTAGAAGATGGCGTCGCGAATCCAGGTGGGCGCGTTCATTCTTTGACTCCTGACAGAGCGATGCTTTCGATGAATTGGCGTTGACCGAACAGGAAGGCGATGACGGTCGGGATGGTCGCCGTGACGGTGCCGGCCATCAGCAGCGTCCAGTTCGTGCCATAGCGCCCCTGGAACATGACCAGCCCGAGCTGGATGGTGCGCATATCCGGGTCATCGGCCACGATGAGCGGCCACAGGAAATCATTCAAGGAAAAAAGAAAGGCGAAGATGGCCAGCGTCGCCAGCGCCGGGCGCGAGAGCGGGAGGATGATCCGCCACCAGACGCCGAAGCGCGAAGCGCCCCGAAACTTGAGCCGCGCGAAGGCATAGGCCGCCAGCGAGGAGAAGATCAACTGGCCGCCGGTGATGCCGAGCGCCATGAGGGCCGTGTTGAGGTAGTAGCGGGCGAAGGGCGCCGCCTCCCAGGCATCGACGTAGTTCTGCCACTCGAACGTGTTCGGGATGAGATACGGCGGCGAATACGTCAGGCGGGCCGGCTTGAGCGAAAGGGTGATCATCCACAGCAGCGGGGCGATGACGACGACCGCGCCGGCCATCAGGATGAGGTGGATGTACCAGCGCTTCGGCCACCAGCGCCGAATCCACGACCACACGGTGCCTGACGAGGCCTGGGGGTTCATGCGCCGCTCCTGGCCGTCCGGCCGAACAGCTTCCACTGGATGAGCGTGATGGCCAGGATGATCAGGAACAGCACCCAACCGATGGCAGAGGCGTCGCCCAGATTGAAGTAACGGAAGGCCTCGCGCCAGAGCAGGAAGCCGAGCACCTCGGTCGATCCGATCGGGCCACCGGTGCCGTTGGACATGACGAAGACGGTATCGAAGACCAGAAAGGCGTCGATGAGCGACATGATGGCGATCAACAGGGTCGTCGGCGCGAGCAGCGGCAGGGTGATGTTCCTGAACTTCTGCCAGCCATTGGCGCCGTCGACCATGGCCGCCTCGTAGTAGATGCGTGGGATGGTTTGCAGCCCGGCCAGAAAGATGACCATATTGAAGCCAACGCGCTTCCAGACGCCGACCAAGATCACCGCCCACAGCGCATAGCGCGGGTCAGTGAGCCACGAGGGGCCGTTAATGCCAATCTCGCGCAGGGCGGTGTTGACTAAGCCTGCGCCTGGATCGAGCAGGTAGCGCCAGACAGTGGCCGCGGCCACCGTCGCCGTGACGACCGGGATGAAGTAGAGGACACGGTAGAACGTCACCCCTTTGATGCCGGTGTTGAGCAGCAGGGCAATGAACAGGCCGCCCACCACGCTCAGCACCGTGTTGCCGGTGACATAGGCCAGGGTGACGGACAGGGAGTGCCAGAACGTGCTGGACGAGAACAGGTCGACGTAGTTCTGAAGGCCGACGAAGGTCATCTGCGGTTGGAAGCCGTCCCAATCGTTCAGACTCAGATAGCCCGAGTAGAGGATCGGGTAGATGGTGAAAATACCGATCACGAGCAGCGCCGGCAGCAGCGCGAACATGGCGGTCAGCCATTGATTGTCTCGTCGTGGCTTGGGGGGACGGGATGCCGGCGCCGACATGGGGTGACCTCACTGGCTTACGGACTGGCTGGTGCAATACGCATTGGCTGAGGGGTGAAATGGTAGGTTGGACGCCCCGGTGGTCGTCCGTACATTGGTCGTCCCACCAAACGGGATGTGCAGGGACACGCAACGGCGTACCCACAACCGAAACATCAGGTGGTACCCCTCAGAGGGAGGGCGCAGCGATCTGCACCCTCCCCCAAAACAACCTACGAAGGTTTAGCGCAGAAGTGCGTTGACGGCAACCTCAGCATTCGCCAGAGCGTCGGCCGTGGTCATCTGACCGTAGAGCGCCTGCTCGACGAAGCCGCTGAAGACGTCGGAGATCTCCGGGTAGGCGGTGATGCCAGGGCGGTTGATGGCGTACTGCTGACTTTCCACGAAGGGCAGCAGGCGCGGCTCGGTCTCGGTCAGCCAGGTCTGGAAGCCGGCATCGGCGGCCACGGAAGCGCGCACGGGCATGAAGGTCGTCGCCTGATCCCAGCGCACCTGCACCTCGGTGCTGGTCAGCCACTCGACAAAGGTGAAGGCGGCCTGCTGGCGGGCGTCGTCAGAGGCGAAGATGGCGATGTGCTCGCCGCCCATGTTGGTCGCCGGCTCGCCGCCTTCGGGGATCGGCATGGCAGCGGTGCTGAACTCGAAAGCGGCGTTGCTGCCGTAGATGCCGACCATCCAGGAGCCGTCCATGCGCATGCAGGCGCGGCCCTGATCGAACAGGCCCCAGGGCGCCAGCGTGCTCGCGCCGCTGTCCAGCAGGGACTTGAAGAAGTCGACCGCCTGCGCGCCCGCCTCGCTGTTGAACGCGGCAGCCGTGTTGTCGGCCGTCAGGAATTCGCCGCCCGCCTGCCACAGATAGACCTGAAGCTGCCAGGTCAGGCCTTCGCCGGGCTGGGTGAAGAGTTCCATGCCGACGATGCCCTCATCAGCGTTCGCGCAGGTCTGCGCGGCCTGGGCCAGCTCGTCCCACGTGGTGGGCGGGGCGTCCGGGTCGAGGCCGGCGGCGGCGAACAGATCACGGTTGATGAAGAGTTCGAGGTTGTTGGTGCTCACGGGCAGGCCGAAGAGCTGGTCGTTGTACTGGTTGACGGCGAGCAGCGCCGGAAAGAAATCCGACGTATCCAGGCCGGCGGCCTCAACGTAGGGGTCAATCGCGACGACCTTGCCCGAGTTGGCGAGCAGGGGCATCCAGGCCATATCGACGGCGGCGACGTCGGGCGTTTCGCCACCGGCAGCGGCGGTCTGAATGCGCGGGAGCAGTTCGCCCCAGCCATAGAAGACGTTTTCCACGACGATGTCCGGGTGCTGGCTGTTGAATTCATCGACCAGCGCCTGGATGGCTTCCCCGTTATTGCCGTCCCAGTAGTTCCAGAACGTCACATGAACGGGTTCCTGTGCGTAAACAATTGAGGCGGAGGAAATCAACAGCAGAACGAGGAACAAGAAAAAAGAACGCGACGGGCGGGACATGTGAAATCCTTCCTGAGGCTTATGCAGTAAATCGGTTTAGTAAACCGATTTAACTATATAAAACTCGATTGGAAGGATCAAGAGCCAAGTCGATGTCCCATGACCAATGTCATCCGGTCTCTATGACAGGCCTGGCGTCTATGTCACCCCTTTTGTATGAGGAATGCCACTTTCCGGCGTCGCAGCGCGAACCTCAAGATACGGCAACTCACAACGGGCTTAGATTTTAGGTATCTTTTCTCTACCAACTGTTATTACCAGCAACACACACAACGAGGAGGCTTGCATCATGCCTGGGCAACTGCCCACCCTGTTTGCGCCGGCAGAGCGCATCACCGCCGATCAGATCCTTGTCGAAGCCCCTGCCGTAGAGGCCGCCCTCGAAATTCAACCCCTGCTGGATGCTGTTCCAAACGTGCTGCTGGTGCTCAACCGCTACCGCCAGATCATCTATTCCAACCAGGCGCTGCTCGACCTGCTCGGCATTGACGATCCCTCGCAGATCTACGGGCTGCGCCCCGGCGAAGCGCTGCAATGTGGGCACGCTTACGAAACCGAGGGCGGATGTGGCACCGCCGAGGCGTGCAGCACCTGCGGCGCGGTGCAGGCGATCCTGATGGGCCTGAGCGGCAAGTCGGCGGTCAAGGAGTGCCGGATCACGACGCATTCCGGCGTGGCGCTCGACCTGCGCGTGTGGGCGAAGCCGCTGACGGTCAACGGCCAGATCTGCACCATCTTCGCCATCACCGACATCTCCGACGAGAAGCGCCGCAACATCCTGGAGCGCATTTTCCTGCACGACATCCGCAACACAGCGTCGCTGATGGTGTCCTACGCCGAACTGATGCAGGTAGTGGACTCGCTTTCTGAGGCAGAACGCGTCGAACTGCTCGGCCACCTCAACATGGTCGCCACGCACGCGATCCGCGACATTGACACGCATCGCATCATCACCGCGGCGGAAGCCAACGCGCTGACCCTGGCACCCGTCGCCATCGACGCCCAGCAGCTCCTGCTGGATGCAAAGAGCGAATACAGTCAGTACCAGATCGACCACGATATAAAGATCGACGTACCGGCGGCGGCGGCGCCGATCACGTTCACCTCCGACCGTTCGCTGATCGAGCGGGTAGTCAACAACATGCTCAAGAACGCTCTGGAAGCTTCTTCGCCCGGCCACACCGTGACCCTTTCGGTCAAAGCCGATGCCGGGATGGTGACCTTCGCGGTGCACAACCCATCGTTCATGCCCCGCAAGGTGCAGCTTCAGATCTTCCAGCGCTCCTATACCACCAAGGGCGCGGGGCGCGGGCTGGGGACTTACAGCATCCGACTGCTGAGCGAACACTATCTGCACGGCAGGGTCTGGTTCGAGAGCAGCGAAACCGGCGGCACGACCTTCTTCGCGCAGTATCCGCTGACCATGCCCGCGGTGGGGTGAGCGCCATGAACAAGCCGTTCACGATCCTCTATGCCGACGACAACCCGGGCAACCTGCAACTGGTGCGCCTGGTGCTGCGCGATCAGAACTGCCGCTATCTGGAAGCGAAAGACGGGCAGATGGCAATTGACCTGACCCTGCGCGAACACCCTGACCTGATCTTTATGGACATCAACATGCCCATCGTCAATGGGCTGGCGGCGACAAAGCACCTCAAGTCCCTGCCGGAAGTCGCCGGGACACCGATCATCGCGCTGACTTCCAACACCATGCCCGGCGACCGGGAAGCGTGCTTCACCGCCGGGTGCGACGATTACCTGATCAAGCCGATCCTGCGCAACGATTTGCTGAAGACCATCACCCGCTTCAGGAAATCCGCCGCAGCAGCCAGCAGCGCGCCCGTCGAGCCGCCCGTGGCGGAGGCGAAGCCGGCACCACAGGCTTCGGCAGCGACGCCCGAGGACGCACTGAAGCCGACGGAGACAAAAGCGGCGGAAGGCGATTCATCGAGCGCTGACACCACGGAGCACTGATGGTTCCGCCAGCGGCTCGACGGACATGATCCATTCAAGCCCCGGCAGCAGGTAGAACGCGTAAGGGCGGTCCGGCGGTGAAGTCGAAGAGGGTGTGGAGGGAGGAGCGAGCGTCACTCATCGCGTTCTAGAACCCCTCACCCCCTGACCCCCTCTCCCACGCAAGCGCCTTGCAAACAAGCGGGGCGAGGGGGAACGGTGCTCCTCCCCCTCATGCGCGAGGGGGCGTGAAAATCCGGGGTTCTCTCGTAGGACGGGATCTTGCCGTCAGTCCGGACTCGGAGGGCTGAGGGTGCAACGAATGCAAAAGGACATTTCGAACGTCAGTTATGGTTACGAACTCTGAGCGAAAAATCCTGTGATCATGACCCTCACCCGCTGCGCTTCGCTTAGCCGCCCTCTCCCGTGGCACGGGAGAGGGCACGACCGCAGGTCGGGGTGAGGGTTGAAAAACATCGCTTAACCATAACTCACGTTACTCTAGGTTATACCCCAAGTTCCAAGCAAGCCGCTCCCCTTCTCCCCGCTTGCTTGCAAGGCGCTTGCGTGGGAGAAGGGGCCGGGGGATGAGGGGTTGCGATACGAACCTCATCCCTTTCAACTCAAGTTTTAGTGGTAGGCCGGCATCCAGTCGCCGTGGGCGACGATCAGATCATCGACCAGCGACCAGATCTGGTCCAGCGACAGCTCGGCGGCGGTGTGCGGGTCGAGCATGGCGGCGTGGTAGATGTGCTCGCGCTTGCCGGTCAGGGCCGCCTCGACAGTCAGGCTCTGGACGTTGACGTTGGTCTGCATCATGGCGGCCAGGTGCGGCGGCAGGGCGCCGATCTTGGTCGGCTGGATGCCGCTCTTGTCGACCAGGCACGGCACTTCGACGCAGCAGCCCTGGGGCAGATTGTCGATCAGGCCGTTGTTCGGCACGTTGCCATAGACGACGCGCGGCGTGCCCGTTTCGAGGCTGTGGATGATGCCCGAGCCGTACTCCATGCTGCGGTGCACTTCCAGGGGCGCCCCGCCTTCGAGGGCGGTGCGCTGGCGCTGCCAGTCGGCGATCTGCACCTCGCAGCGGCGGATGTACTCGTCGAGCGGAATGTTGAACTTCTCGATCAGGTCGGGGCGGTCGCGCTTGATGAACCAGGGTGTGTATTCGCTGAAGTGCTCGCTGCTCTCGGTGACGAAGTAGCCCAGGCGGGTGAACATCTCGTAGCGCACGCGGTTCCAGTCCGGCACGCGGCCTTCCTCGGCCACCTGGCGGATGCGCGGGTACAGGTTTTCGCCGTTCCGCTCGAACTTCAGGTAGAAGGCCATGTGGTTGATGCCGGCCGCGATGTAGTTGATGTCGTCGATCGGCACGCCGATGTCGTGGGCGAGCTGGTCGGCCGTCCCCTGCACGCTGTGGCACAGGCCGACGGTCTTAATCGAGCTGGCGCGGCCAATGGCCCAGCAGTTCATGGCCATGGGGTTGACGTACTGGAGGAAGGTGACGTCCGGGCAGACTTCTTCCATGTCGCGGCACATGTCGAGCAGCACCGGGATGGTGCGCAGGCCGCGCATGATTCCGCCGATGCCAAGCGTGTCGGCAATGGTCTGGCGCAGGCCGTACTTCTTGGGGATCTCGAAATCGGTGACCGTGCCGGGCTTGTAGCCGCCGACCTGGATCATGCAGATGGCGTAGTCGGCGCCCTCGAGCGCACGGCGGCGGTCGGTGGTGGCGCTGATGGTCGGATTGGCCCCCAGGGCGTCGGCGACGCGGCGGGCGACGATCTCCGAGGTGCTCAGGCGCTCGGCGTCGATGTCGTACAGGACGATCTCGGATTCCGCGAGTTCCGGATAGCCGAGGATGTCGCCGAGCAGGTTCTTGGCGAAGACGGTGCTGCCAGCGCCAATGAATGTAATGCGGGGCATGGGGATCACCTTTCATGGATGCGGACGTCCCAGAAGGGCGTCCATGCGAAACCGGGCAAAAGCGGACAACCCAGAAGGGCGTCCATGCGAACATCAGGGTATGCGGACGCGCAGTAGCGCGTCCCTACGGACGTACAACGGTCATGACAGGGACGCCACCGAATTGCTCGATCGACTGGCGGTGACCGTCCGGCCAGAGGATCTCAAGGCGCAGCAGGGTGGCATCCCTGGGAAAGCCAAAATGGACGCGCGCCGGATCGCCGGACAGGTACCCGCTGAGGGCGCGCATCTCGCGGGTATAAGCGACCGTATCGGCAATAGTATCGCCTCTGCCGCCGGCGGTGAGGAGGGTCAGCCGGGCGCCAATGCCGTCCGGGTTGGCGGAACCTGGATGGCGCAGTTCCACCTGCAAGCTCGCCCCGCCGCACAGGCTGTTTTCGTACAGAACGGCGGGCGCGTTCAGGTTGTTGACGACGATATCCAGATCGCCGTCATTGTCGAGATCGGCCATGCTCATGCCGCGCCCGCTGGCCGTGCCGCCCAACCTCCATTCAGGCGCGGGGATCAGACGCGCGCCACCGGCATTGCGAAAAGCCAGGTTAGCTTCGACCAGCTCGTCGTCGGGCAGATGGCCAAACAACTCGACGGAGATCATGCCGTTGACCGCATACAGATCGAGAAAGCCGTCGTTGTCCAGGTCGCCAAATTTGCTCGACCAGGTCCAGCCGGTGGCCGGGATGCCGAAGTCGCGGGCGCGGTTGGCGAAGCGGCCATCGGCGCCCTGCACGTTGAGGATGTTCTCGACCGTCTGGAGGTCGCCGGGGGGCAGCGGGTTGCGCTCCAGATCGTCAAAGACGAAGTCCCAGGCGCGGCGGGTGGCCGGGTCGTCGGAGGTCGGCTGCATGTCGGCGGCGAAGAATTCCTGCCGACCGTCGTTGTCGAGATCGCCGGCGTCGAAGCTCATGGTGCTGTAGGCGGTGGCCGGGAATGGCGCGGTAGAAAGCCAGCCGCCGGCGCGGAAGCTCCAGGCCTGATCGGGGAAGCGGAAGTCGTTACCGACAATCAGGTCGACCGCCCCATCGGCGTCGACGTCGGAAAGCCAGAGGGCCAGCGCCTGCGATTCTTCGGCAAGGCGAGTCGCGACATATTCGCCGCCGCGGTTTTCATAGACGAAAACGCCGGCGCCGCCGCTGAACAGGAACGAGTCGCGCATCAGCTTCGAGAGTTCGACGTCATAGGAAGCGGCGGCCATGTCGAGATCGCCATCGCCGTCGACGTCGTTGAAGGCGATCGTCCCGGCAGGCGCCCGAACGCCGGGCAACGGCGTCAGGCGGAATCTGCCGACGCCATCACTGCGCCACCAGGACGGCGCGCCTAACTGGGTGGTCAGGATGATGTCGCGCCAGCCGTCGGCGTCCAGGTCGACCAGGGCGACGGCGCGCGTCCGGCCCACCATTCCTGGCGGCTGCTCGGCGCGGAAGGTCAGGCCGCCCTCGTTCCACAGAAGGGTGTTGGGTCCGTCGAGGTTGCCCAGGACGATGTCGAGCAGACCATCGTTATTGAGATCGTTGATACCCAGGCCGGAGCCATTGCTCTCGTAGAAACGTACGACGTCACCGCGCGTCTGAGTGGTATGGGGGAGCGTGTGTTCGATGAAATGGCCGGTGCAGGGCGAGGTGGCAGAATCGGCCTGCGAGAGGGCCACGAGATGGGCAGGCATCAGGAGGAACACCAGAAGCATTCGGCGAAGCATTGGATGCGCTACCCCGGGTTAAGCACCCCTCACCCCCTGACCCCTCTCCCGCGCAAGCGGAGGTCAGGGCCTGGACCCTCACCCCCGCCCCCTCGCCCGCGTGTGCGGGAGAGGGGAGCAGGACAGTGAAGCCAGCAGGGGTGAGGTCAGACGCTAGAACAGGTCGTTGATTTCGGCGTTGGCCGCGGGCAGAACGTCCGCCGCCTTCGACAGGCCGAGGGAGATGGCGTCCATCGCTTCATTCATGATGGTCGTGATCTCGCCGGCGTAGTCGGCGATCGGGAACAGGAAGGTGCCGCCCTCTTCGTTGGCCTGGTCGACAAAAGCGCTCACGTCGACGCCGGCATCCGCGCGCATCTGCTGCGACATGGCGGCCGCCTCAGGAATGGCCGGGAAGACGACGCCGGACGCGCCGATGACGTTCTGGCATTCCGCCGAGGCCAGGTACTTGACCCAGGCCCAGGATTCTTCCAGGTTCGGCGTGCCAACCCAGATCGAGTCCGCCAGACCATTGAACATGGACTTGCGGCCTTCAGGGCCGGCGGGCAGGCGAGCGAAACCCACTTCGAAGTCGCTAGCCAGGAAGGAGCCGATCATCCAGGAGCCGTTCTGGGTCACCGCGCCCTGAACGGACTGGAACATGGTGGTCGCGCCGAGGGAGGTGATGTCGGCGAAGGCCGGGGAATAGCCGTATTCCAGGGCCAGATCCGCCCACCACTGAATGGTGTCGATGAAGCGCGGATCGTCGTAGTTGTAGCTGGTCGCCCACGGGCCTTCATTGAAGGTCCAGCCGAGGCTGGCGGTGTAGGGGCTCCACTGGGTCTGGCCGTAGCCGCCGCCCATGCCGTCCGGAATGAAGCCGTACTGCACGACGTTGGCCTTGTCGAAGTCGGGGCTGAGGCCGTTGTTGCCATTGGCGTCGAGGGTCAGCGCGGCGATGGTCTGCAGGAAGGTGCCGCCGTCTTCGAGGTTCCAGGTCAGTTCGTTGAGCGACGCCGGGTCAATGCCGGCGGCCTCGACCATGGCCTTGTTGAAGATGAGAGCGACAGTGTCCCAGTCCTTGGGCAGACCGAAGCGCTGGCCGTCCTTGACCCACAGGTCGGCGAGGCCGGGGTAGTAGATATCGGTCGCCACGCCGTCACGTTCGACGAGCGGCTGAATGTCGACGAGCTGCTCGAGGGCGACGAACTCAGGATACTTCGCCAGGTGGTTGGTGAAGACATCCGGCGCCGTGCCGCTGATGAAGCCGGTGCTGATACCGGTCCAGTAGTCGTCCCAGCCAAGCTGCTCGATGGTGACGGTGATGCCAGGGTTGGCCGCCATGAAGGCATCGGCGCACTGCTGGTAGGGAGGAAGCTGGTTGGTGTCCCACAGTTGGTAACGGATGGTGACGCCGTCCTGCGCGCTGACGCTGACCGTCAGAGCCATCAGGGCGACCAGCACAAAAAGGAGTACCGAAACACGACGACTCATTGAAACTTTCTCCTTGAGATATTCGATGCGTGCCGATTGATCAACGGGTCCGTACGCGACCCGAGTGACACCAAGGGTTATTTGAAGCCGGAGAACTGGATGGAATCCACGACCCGGCGGCCGAAAAACAGGAACAGCAGGATGGTCGGCACGATGCTGACGACCGTCCCGGCCATCAGCCCCGTCCAATCCGGCGAGCCCTGCGGCGTCTGCGACTTGAAGACGTTGAGGGCGACCGTGAGGACGCGCACGTTCTCGTCGCGCCCAACCAGGAAGGGCCACAGATACTCGTTCCAGGCGCCGATGAAGGTCAGCAGGCCGAGTGTGAGCAGCGGGCCGCGCATGAGCGGCAGCGCAATGCGCCAGAAGACGCCGAACGACGTCGCCCCGTCCAGCATAGCCGCTTCTTCCAGATCCCTGTTCAGGCTGATGAAAAACTGGCGCATGAAGAAGACGGCGAACGGACTCATCAGGAAGGCCGGAGCGACGATGCCGGCGAAGGTGCCGATCAGACCCAACTGGCGGATGAGCACGAAGTTGGGGATGAACAGGACGATGCCGGGGATCATCAGGCCGGTCAGATAGATGAAGAAGATCGTGTCGCGCAGCGGGAACTTGAAGCGCGCGAAGGCGTAGGCCGCCATCGAGCTGAAGAGCGTCTGCCCGATGGTGATCAGCCCGGCGACGATGAACGAGTTGCGCAGGTAGATCCAGAAGTTAATGGTGCCGGCCGAGAGATTGGTCGCGCCTTCGCCCACAATGGTGGCCTGGTCAATCATGCCCAGCACGCGCTGGAAATTGAACAGCGTGGGGTCGGTGGGCAGAAGTTCGGAGGCATGCGCGAACAGCGTGCCTGGATCCGGGTTGGTCAGCGCCGTGCGCAGCACCCAGTAGAACGGGAACAGGGTGATGAAGACCATGAAGGCGACGACGATCCAGGTGATGATCTTGCCAGCATTGTGGCGTCGCGCCTCGCGCCGTTCCAGAGTCCTGACGGCAGTTTGAGAAATGGTTGCCATGAGTCTTTCCCTCCCGGCCTACTGGTAATCCGCGAGGTCGGATTGACCGGCGCGCAGATAGCGAGTCTGGATGATGGTGACGGTGATGAGGATGGCGAACAGCACCACCGAGGCAGCCGTGGCCACGCCCATGTTGATGCGCCGCTCGAAGACCTGCTCGTAGATATAGACGATGATGGTGCGCGTGGCGCCTGCCGGACCGCCTTCGGTGGCGACGGCGATGGTGTCGAAGATCTGGAAGGAGCCGATGACCGACGTGACGATTACGAAGACCAGGACCGGACGCAGCAGCGGCAGGGTGATGCCCCAGAACTGCTCCCAGACGTTGGCGCCATCGACGGTAGCCGCTTCATAGAGCGACTTGGGGATGGTCTTGAGGCCGGCGAAGATCAGGATGGCGTTGTAGCCCATGTGGCGCCAGATGTTGACGCCGGCGATCGAGGCGATCGCCTGATTCGGGTCTCCAAAGAAGCCCTGCTTGCCAATGCCGATGTTCTGCAGAAAGAGATTGATCAGGCCCAGGGTCGGGTCGAGCAGCCAGACGAAGAGCATGGCGACGATGACGTTGGGCATGAGCCAGGGCAGGATCATGACGCCGCGCAGGAGCGACGAATTGGACACGCGCTCCAGGAAGACGGCGATGACGACGGCCAGCACGGTCTGGATCGGGATGTTCCAGAGCACATAGGTGACGGTGATTTGCAGCGCCCGCCAGAAGCGATCGTCGGCGAAAATCTCCTGATAGTTGGCAATGCCAACGAATTCGGCGTCGGTCAGCAGGTTCCATTCGTGGAAGCTGATGATCACGCTGCGAATGGCGGGAACGGCGAAGAAGGCGATAAAGCCGATCAGACTGGGCAGAATGAAAAAATACCCCAGGAAGACCTGATTATTGGCCAGACGGCCGATCAGACTGGGCTGTCCTTTTTGAGATGCAGCGCCTACTTTTACGGCGGCCACGGATCCCTCCCCCTATTTCGAATAACCTAAGTGTTGTCGGGACTCGGCGTGCTGGGCTACCCCACAGGACTGGCGCACCACCAACTGAGTCTCCAGCGTGATATGTTTTTCTTCCGGCGCATCCCCCTCGATCAGCGCCAGCAGCATTTGCGCCGCCAGCCGCCCCTGCTCGATGTCCGGCTCGTTGACGGTGGTGAGCGGCGGCGTGAAGTAACTGGCCAACCGGATGTCGTCGAAACCCGCTACGGCAATATCTTCGGGAATGCGCAGTCCTGCTTCGTCGATCGCCCGGTAAGCCCCGACCGCCATGACATCGTTCATGGCATAGACGGCGGTGGGCAGTGGGGATTCCTGAAGAATCTGCTTCATCGCTTCATAGCCGGTCTCCGGATCATAATCGCCGTAGCGCACCAGCTTCGGATCAAACGGGCAGCCCGCCTGACGAAGGGTGTCGCGGAAGACGCGCAGGCGGCGCTCGGCGTGCGGACTGGTCATCGCCGGGGCATAGGGAATGCAGGCGACGCGGCAGTGGCCAAGATCGATCAGGTGCTGTACGACGGCGCGCACCCCCCTGAATTTGTCGACCTCGACGGAGTAGACATCCGGGTGAATATTGTTGAGCGAGACGACGGCCAGCCCCTGCTGAGTGCAGTTGAGGATCTGGCGGATGTCGTCGGCGCTGGGGTGGGAGAAACTGACGATGACGCCGGCCGCTTCCTTGCTTTGCAGCAGATCGGCGTAAACGTTCTGCGTGCCGGTGCGGTCGAGCTGGACCAAAACGCGCCAGTCGGTGTGCTCGGTGGCCTGACCGATGCCGGTCAGCACCTTGGGAATATATTCGTCGAGCCAGATCTGAGAATGCGGGTGAGAAAGGACAAGGGCAATGTTGTTGCTGCGCCCGCGCGCCAGCGAACGTGCCGCCATGTCGGGGACATAGTTGAGTTCGCGCGCCGCCTGGAGGACCCGTTCCTTGGTCTCCGGGCTGATGTTGGCGTCCTCGACGTTGTTCAGCACGAAGCTGACGGTCGTCTGAGAGACTCCGGCGCGTTCGGCAACCTGTTTACTGGTGGTACGGCGCTGCTTTTTCACAACCCAATTTCCAGCAAGAAACGTTTACTAAAGCGCATTACTAAAGCGCATTAGTAAATTAGCACAAGATTCGTTACGGTGTCAAGGGGTCAGTGTAAACTTAGGAGGAATGAGAAAAAGAAGTGATGAGGGATGAGGGAATGCAGGACTGAGTGGAAAGTGCTGAGGACTGAGGAAGAGAAGTTATGAGAGACGAGAAATGAGAGATGAGCGGTCACGATTTGGCGTGTTTTTGGGCGGGCACATTGGCCCGCCCCTACCGTCAATTATGGTGGCATAGAGGCGGACGTGTAAACGAAGTTTGCCTGTGTCCGCCCGCAACAAACTCTGCAACACAACCCCCTCAGCAACTCGTTTCTCATCTCTCGTCTCTCATTTCTTCTTTTAATCACCCCTCAGCCACCCGACTACGCGCGCCTCGTACTCCGCCGGCACGGTGCGCAGGCCGCCAATGTGCCCGCCTTCCGGGATGACCCACACCTCGGCGCGGCCGGGTGCTGCTTCCGCATAGGTGTTGGCGTATTCCACCTCGTCGGTAGCGTCCGCCGCGGCGATCAGCAGGAAGCGGGTCGCCCCGGAGTCGCGGATCGAGTCCTGCATGGCGATCGGCGCATCGTCTCCGGTGATCAGCCGCACCACGGTGTAGCCGATCCACGGCTGCAGCCCGCGAACCGTGTCGGCATGGGAGGCGATGGCGCGGAACTCGGCCATCGAGCGGTGGGCCGTGCCCTCGCTGACGATGGCGGTCATGGCCGGGTTGGCCGAGGCCGCGCCGACCAGCACCTCGCCGCCCAGGGACAACCCCAGCCCGCCGATGGTCGTCACCTCGGGTTGGCCGCTCAGGAAGGTCACCGCCGCGGCCACATCCGCGCCGCCCTCCCAGCCATAGAGGTTGGTCTGGCCTTCACTTTCGCCGTGCCCGCGCTGATCGTAGGTCAGGACGCCGAAGCCGTGGCGGGCCAGCATCTCGGCATAGGGCCGCACACCCTCGCGGGAATTGCTCGCCCCGTGGACCAGCACGACGGCAGGTCCTGGCTCTGCGCCGCTTTGCGGTCGGGCATACCAGGCCGCCAGCCGGACGCCGTCAGCGGTCGTCAGGGTGAGCGCCTCAAAGCCCTCCGGCGGGGCGCCCACCGGTTCGCGCGGCATCGACGTGGCGGCGATGCCGAATCCGACCGGGACGACGACGAAGGTGACGATCACAAAGAGCAAGACGAGAAGGATCGCGAGTCGAAGAAGCAGGCGCGGCAGCCGGGCGCGGAGGGTGCGCTCGCGGGCCTGGGTCATGGGAGGGACATTGGCGGGATCGGTCATTTCACACTTCGCAGAGTCAACCGGAGCGGCCTCCCGCGCTGGGACGCAGCGCCCCGACGGGCGGAGTGTAACGCTTTGCTGGGTGGAGGGGGTGTGGGGTTCAGGTTGGACCTACCCCGCGTCTTCTTCGTCCACCCAATCCTCGTCGGCCCAGTCGTCGTCCTCCGCAGCGGCTTCTTCGTCATGCGGCAGCGGCTCGATGCGGTCGGCCAGGGCGCTCAGCACGTTGTAGATGATCGGGCAGCTGGCGGCCCCCTCGACGGCGTCTTCCATGTTGTAGCGGAATTCCGGCGTGAGCTGGGGGTAGACGCGGCAGGCGTGCGGCCGGTGCTCGTAGATGCTGCACAGGTTGCCGGCCAGGAGTGGGCAGGGATGGACGGGGATGATCGCCCACTCGTCCTGCTCGGCGCCGCGCTCCTGATCCGCATGGCGGGTCACGATCTCGTCCGGCGAGATGTGCAGCGCCGCCGACAGCCGCGGGATGTCGTCCGGCACCAGGCAGACGTCGAGCGTGCGGCAGCAGTTGGCGCACTGCGTGCAGTCGATTTGCGCGGCGACCCGCTCATAGAGCGAGTCGATCAGCGTGTCCAGCGCCGTGTCGCTGAGCGTGCCGTCGAATTCGATGGCCTCGCGCAAGCTGTTGAATTCCTCCCAGCGCGACGCCGCCATCCGCCGCACCGTGTCCAGATCCGTGATCAGTCGGTCTGCCATGATCTCCACCTCGCGCCGGTCCTGCCGGCGTTATTTGTTTGCGCGTGCCCACCCCCGCTCCATTGTTGCGCCCCGAAAGGGGGGCCCCGGGGGGGCCCGGGGGCCCCCCCCCCCCCCCGCGGGCCCCCCCCCCCCCCCCGGGGGGGGGGGGGGGGGAGAGGGAGCAGGGGGGGGGGGCAGATCGCTCCCCCGCTCCATTGTAGCGATCCGGAAGCGGGGGAGGAAGCGGCAGGGCACGAGGCTGAGCCACACTGTAAACAATCTGTAAACTCCCGTGGAGTTTGTGCAACGTGCCAAACGTCCCCCCTGCAACGCATTACAAACATTACGCTATAATGGCGCCGCTTCCCAGACCAATGGATTAGTTATGACGTGGGAGCGAGGTGCAACGAGAATGATAGAAGTGCAGAATCTCGTGAAGAAGTACGGGGAGGTGGCGGCCGTCAATGGCATCACCTTCTCTGCCGAGCCGGGGCAGGTGACCGGGTTCCTCGGTCCGAACGGCGCAGGCAAAACCACGACCATGCGCATCCTGACGGGGTTCATGCCGCCGACCGACGGGATTGCCAGGGTTGCGGGGTTTGATGTCTTCGACAAAAGTCTGGAGGTTCGGCGGCGTGTCGGTTATCTGCCGGAAAGTGTGCCCCTGTACCGGGACATGACGGCGCGAAACTATCTCGTCTACATCGGCGAGATTCGCGGCATCAAGCGGCCGCGCTCCCGCGCCGACGAGGTGCTGGAGCGAGTCGGGCTGGCCAGCCGAGCCAACAGCCGGATTCGGACGCTGTCCAAAGGCATGAAGCAGCGCGTGGGGCTGGCCCAGGCGCTCATTCATAATCCGCCGGTGCTGATCCTGGACGAGCCGACGATCGGCCTGGACCCGCTGCAAGTGCTGGAACTGCGCCAGCTCGTCGCCGACCTGGGACGGGACCACACGGTGCTCTTCAGCACCCACATTCTGAGCGAGGCCGAGCAGGTCTGCGACAAGGTCGTGATCATCAACCGGGGCGAAATCATCGCGTCGGGCAACCCCAACGATCTGCGGGCCAGCCTGGAACGCGGAGCGCGGGTGCTGGTGCGGGCGGACGCCCCGGCCGGCGCGCTGCGCGACCTGGTGGCGAGCGTCAAGAGCGTGAAGTCGGCCGAGATCGGGATGAACGGCGTGGTGGCCACCCCGGCCAGCGCCGACCGCGACCCGCGCGCCGAGATCGCCGTGGCGGTCGTGCAGAAGAACTGGAAGCTGACGGAAATTCGCCCGCTGGCGGTCAACCTGGAGGACATCTTCCTGGAGGTCACGCGGCGGCAAGCGCAGGCCGCTGAGCAGCCGGCACCCGGCGAGCCGCAAGTTGCCCCCGCGGAGGCAGGATCATGACGGATACCCCCACGTTTCACACCGAGAAGATCGATCACGTCGTCGAGAGCGGGGCGTCATTCCCCTTCTGGACGGTGTTCAAGCGTGAATTCAGCGCTTATTTCCGCTCGCCGGTGGCCTACGGCATCGCCTTCGCGGTGCTGCTGTTCCTCGGCGTGCTGTTCAACGGTTACATCACTTTCGCCAATCAGAGCCAGCAGACCCCGGCCGATTCAACGATCGTGCCGTCGTGGCTGGTCTTCCTGATGTTCCTGATCGCGCCACTCCTGACGATGCGCTTGATCGCCGAAGAGTCGCGCGAGGGGACGCTGGAAGTGCTGATGACCCTGCCGATGCACGAAGGGCAGTTCATCATCGGCAAATTCCTGGCGGCCTGGGGCTATTACACCGTGCTGCTGCTGCTGACGGCGGTCTTCCACCTGATCCTGACGACGCTGGGCGTGCCCGACCTGGGCGCGGCCTTTGGCGCGTATTTCGGCGCGTGGCTGTACGGCGGCGCGGCGATCGCCATTGCCATGATCTTCTCGGCCATCACGGAAGATCAGATCGTGGCCGCCTTCCTGGGCTTCGCGACCATCCTGGTGCTGTACCTGTCGGATGTCGCGGCGCAGTGGATTGCCGGGCAGGGCGCGATCGGCGGGACGGCGGAATTCATCCGTGAGCTGGGTTTGCAGGCGCACTACGACGCGACACTGGCGCGCGGCATCGTCCGTCTGGAAGACATCCTGTACTTCGTCTTCCTGATGATCGGCGCGCTGTTCATCACCACGCGAATCGTCGAGATTCGCCGTTGGAGGGCATGAGACATGGCGAAACAAATTCCTGATCCCATCAAGGCGCAGGCCGAGGCGCAGGAGCCGATCATCCCACCGGGTTATCTGCTCGGGCTGGCCGGCGTGGCCTTTCTCGTCGCCATCTTCGTCTCGCTGACCCAGCCGGAACCGGGCGTGGTCGGGCTGGGCGGCTTCGCCTTCGGCGTGCTGGCGCTGGTGCTGTGGGCTATCCTGGCGCCGGACCAGGCCAAGGGCGCGCTGACCGGGCGCACGCTGCGCTTCGGCGGGACGAGCGTCATCATCACTATCCTGCTGGTCGCCGCGCTGGTGGCGATCTACGTCGTGGCGCGCAACGCCGAGGTGCGCGTCGACCTGACGGAGAGCAGCGACTTCTCGCTGACCGAAGAGTCGCGGGCAGCCGTCGCCGCGCTGGGCGCCGATCCGTCGCTGCCGGCGGTGCAGATCACCGCCTTCTACGGCATCTCGCAGGCGGGGCGACGCGACCAGGATCAGCCGTTGCTGGCCGACTATGAGACGACCAGCAACGGCAAGATCACCTACCAGTTCGTCGACCCCGACCAGCAGCCGGGTCTGGTGCAGCGCTACGGCGTGACCGCCAACGGGCAGCTCGTCGTCGCCGCAATCGATGCCGAGACCGGCCAACCCGATCTGGAGAACGCCGAACGCATCAGCTTCCTGAGCCAGGAAGAGCTGACCAACGCCATCCTGAAGGTCTCGGCGCAGGGCACCTTCCGCGCCTACTTCATCACCGTGGCCGACAGCGAAGTGGCCGCCATGGTCAGCCTGAAAGACAACCTGGCCGGCCAGTATGACTGGGATGTGCAGGACGTCTCTCTGCTTCAGCTCACCAGCCCGGAAAGCCCGATCACCCTCAACGACCCCAACGTCGACGGCGAGGTCATGATCCTGCCGGGCGGCAGCCAGCCGCTGAGCGATCAGGAGCTGGAGGTCATCCGCAATTACCTGAACGCGGGCGGGAATCTGGTGGTGATGGCCGGGACGAACCTGAACGAGGATCAGGTCTCGCTGGCCACGGCGGAAAACCTGAACACCTACCTGGCGGAGACTTTCGGCCTCAGCTTCAACAACGACGTGATCGTCGACCCGACGCAGTCGCTGCAAAACCCGCTGTCGCCGATCGCGGTGGATTTCAACGCCTCGTCGTACATCACGACCAACGGCATCGCGCAGGGGCAGTCGGCGGCGGTGTTCGACCTGGCGCCGAGCATTCGCATTGCCGAGACGGCGCCGGCCAATGTCACCGTCACCGAGCTGGTCAGCACCGGGTCGTCGTCCTATGCCAAGACGGACCTGGAGGCCATCCTGAATGGCGAGGGGACGCGGGCGGAGGAAGATGCCTCTGGGCCGTTCGTGGTGATGGCGTCGGCGGAGAACAGCCAGACCGGCGCGCGGGTGATCCTGGCCAGCAGCACGTCGATCGCGCGGGACGAATATGTCCTGTTCGGCCAGCTCGCCAACCTGGGTCTGGCCTTCAACAGCCTGATCTGGTCGACGGACTTCCAGGATTACTTCCAGGGCATCACCGTCCTGCAGCAGCAGCGCCCGCAGGACCAGCCGATCTTCGCCAGCGAGGGTCAGATGGCCACGGCGCGCACCATCGTGCTGGGCCTGCCCTTCGCGGTGCTGCTGGTCGGCGTGTATGTGTGGTGGAGCAGCCGGGAAAAGGCGGGCTAGCAAAAAAGAAGGCATGAGCAATGAGGAAAAGCAGGACTGCTGGATAACCGGATGTCCTAGTGCGGAGCAGGATGGGCGCCGAACCCCGCCGAGGGCGCTGGGAAGCCGCTTGGCCAGGCAAAGACAAGCCTACTGAAGGGGCTTTACACCAGGGTCGCGGCTCTGGTCCCTTCAGTGGACCTGTCGGTTCGGTAGCCGAGGCGCTTCTCAGCGCCTTCGGCGAAGAGGTGAACCATCGTTGCAACGCCTTGGCGAACCCAGTTCCATTCCGGATCGGCTATCCGTCAGCACTTGTCATCTCTGATTTCTCGTTTCTCATTTCTCATCACTGACTGAGACATCTCGAACCATCCTGAATTCACGAGAGAGGGATTGCCATGCGTTTGAACCGAGGCACGATCATCCTGATCGCCGCGCTCGTCCTGGTCTTCGCGGGTGCGCTGGTGATCAGCAATCAGCAGGCATCGACGTCGACGACACCCACCGCGACGCCAAACCCCGAGGCGGGACCGCTGTTCGCGGCACTGGACCCGGCCACCGTGGCGCGCTACGAACTGCGCCAGGCCGGGACAGGCAGCTATGTCGAACTGGCTCGGCTGGATGCGGCCAACTGGTCGCTGGATGGCTCGGCGGAGGAAGCGGGGCGCGTCCCCGATTCGACGCTGATCGAGTCCACACTGGGACAGCTTGCCGACATCGAGTTCACCACCAGCTTCGAGAGCGATCAGCTCGCCGATTTCGGGCTGACCGCGCCGCAGTACACGCTCTTCGTCGAGACGGGCACGGGCGAGGGCTACACCCTGTACATCGGCGCCAAGGCCCCGACCAACCCGCGCTACTACGCCGTGCTGGCCGAGGGAGTCGCCGCGCCGCCGCCGGAAGCGACCCCTGAAGCCACCGTCGAGGCGACCGCCGAAGCGACTGCCGAAGCCGCCGACGTGGCCGCGCTCGATCCGTTCGCCAACCTGCTGGATCAGGTGGTGCAGACGCGCCCCGCCGACTTCACACTGAGCGGGACGCAGAAGATCTACGTCATCCCGCAAACGGTGATCACCACCCTGGCCGGCTGGCTGACGGCGGCGCCGTATGCCGCTCCGACGCCCACGCCGCTGCCGACGATGACGCCCGAGGCGACCGTCGAGACCACTGTTGAAGCAACGCTGGAGGCGGAGGTCACGCCCGAGGCGACGGTGGAAGCGACGGCGGAGAGTTAACCCCTTACCCCAGGCGAATCTTCTCGCACACTCCCTCTTCCCGCTTGCTTGTAAGGGCTTGCGTGGGAGAGGGGGAACGGGTTGCGGAGACCCGGGGATTCCTGAACCAGCTACAGGCCCTCAACCGAAGCATAGGATCGTGGATGGACGGGACACTCACGGAGCGTCATGGCGGAACTAACTCCCTGGGTGCGCCTGTTTGACCGAAGTTGCCTGCCATCAGCGAAAAGTCGCTGATATTGATGACGCCGTCTCCGTCAAAATCGGCACGCGCGTCAAACCCTTCTTCCTCGCTCATTTTGCATTTTGCCAAAACCGGCGGCAAGGATCGAGAAGTCGGTGATATTGATGGTGTTGTCACCGTTTGCATCGCCCTCCAGCGGGAGGCCTGTTGGCACGGAGATAATGCCAACATCAACGGTCAATGTCTGCGCCGTGGCCAGCGTATGAGCGCCTTTTGCCCATAAACGGTAATCTCCCGACCTTAAGATAACTCCCAGAGGCGTGATTCCATAGGAGTCGGTTGTCATCCTCCAAGCCCGAGTATAGTCGTCGTCGAGCGGCGTGAACTGTAACTCGATCGGTGTAATCCATGAGTCGTCAGGCGGGGAAGGCCGCCCTTGCATCTCGGCGTGCACCTGCGGCCATGCCCACTGATTGGTACTGAGCCAGATCATGGAGACAACAGCGCTGCCCCACCCCTCAAAGTACTCCAGCCGGATGTCATGCTCCCCGGCGGCGATTTCGAGCACTTCCGTAGAGTTCACCTCCACGGAAGCTTGTCGCCAGCGATCCAGCATCAGCGTGTCGTCCAGATACAGACGTACCCCATCGTCGTGGACCAGTTCGAAACGATAATATCCGGCATCGAGCCAGGGGCGAGCGGTGAAACGGGCGGAGAATTGATCTGGGTGTACTGACGGATGTGGGCCATCGGCAGAACCCCAAAAGAATGAGATGGGACCGACGAAGGACTCGGTATAGACCTGCTCGCCAGCCAGATCCATGTTATTCCAGTATTCGACGTACCAGGACGCGCTTTGTATATCGCTGACGGCTTGCAGCGGCGTAACGGTCAGCGCCAGCATCGCGACGATGAGGGTGAGGATCAAGGGGACAGAACGCACCATGAAAGCACTCCGGTCAATGGCCTCTATCTATTTTATACTCCTTAGCAGTGTATAAACGGGTGATTCGCCGACGGCGCAGATCCGTGCACTGGCAACCAACTTCAGCACTGGAATCGCTATCTGAGAGTACAATCTAGATCGAAGAGACTACTCATGAAGACGAAGGATGAAACGATGGCGGCGATAGTCAAACGGCTGACGGTGAGAGCGCCTATTGAGGACGTTTGGGCGGCGCTGACCGACCCGGAAGACATCAGCGCCTGGATGACCGACTCATCCGTCGTGTTTGACCTGCACGTGGGCGGGCGCTACAGCCTGTTCGGCGGCGAGACGACCGGCAAGTTCATCGAGATCGAAGCGCCGGCCATCCTCGAATACACCTGGCGTCAAAACACCTGGGAACCGGCCTGGCCCGACTCGCGGGTGCGCTGGGAGCTTTCCGAAAACGGCCGCCGGACCCGGGTGATGCTCACCCATACCGATTTTCCCAACGACGAGGAACGCGTCAGCCACGAAGAAGCCTGGGAAGAATACTGGCTGGAGCCGATGATCGACTATTTGCAGGGCGATCTGTAGAGTCTCAGCCGGAGAATGAGGCGGAATTGCAGGAACGCGGTGCAAGCGCAAGCTTGCCTTGCGCGTCGGCTGTGACGGACAGCCAGAAGGCTGTCCCTTCTGTCCCTACAATCTAAACCAGATGATTTTTCGGAACCCCACCGCTCACCCTTTGATCGCGCAGAGGATGAGCGGTTTCGATGAACCCGCGCCTTTTATCGGTAATTCGCAGGCAATGCGTTTGCAACCAATGACCCTGGAACCAGAATGCCCATGACCGTGCGTTACGTCACGCTCTCCGAACTGATCTACATCAATGGCACGGTGCTCGACCACCCGGCCATCCGCGAAGGCCGCCAGCAGATCCGTGACATCGCCCTGCTCGACGCCGCCGTCGCCCGCCCGGCCCAGAGCGCCTTTGGCGAGGACGCCTTCCCGGATCTGGCGCAGAAGGCGGCTGTGCTGCTGCACGGCATCGCCCGCAACCACCCCTTCGCCGACGGCAACAAGCGGACGGCCACCGTCGGCGCGCTGTTCATGCTGCGCGTCAACGGCCATGAGGTGCGCTGGGATCAGCCGGAGGCGCTGACCATGATCCTGCGCACCGCCGAGGGCCGCTGCGGTCTGGAAGAGCTGGCCGCCTGGCTGCCCCTCAGCCCGCTCCCGCGCGACTCGACACCCGAAGCCGAGTCGGATATGCGGCTGATCGACGAGATCATCGCCGCGCAGAAATGGCTGCTCGATGCCCTCGAACGCCAATAGGCCGATTCAGCTCCTGTCGGCGTCGGACCTGTACAACCTCAACGACACGATCACCGAGGGGCATACCTTCGTGCGCGACGTGCACCTGCTCAACTCCGCCGCCAAACGACCAAACCTGGTGGTCTTCGGCGAGGTGCAGTTCCCCACGCTGGTCGACAAGGCGGCGGCGCTGCTGCACTCGGTCGCCTATCACCACCTGTTCGCCGACGGCAACAAGCGGACGGCGGCGCTGGCCGTGGCCCTGTTTCTGGAGCGGAACGATCACCACCTGACCTGGGACGGGGAGACGGAGCGGGAGTTCATCCTGGAGATCGCCCGGGGCACCCTGGACGTGCCGGCGATCGCCGAGCGACTGGCGCCGTGGGTGGCGAAAGATGAGGGAGAGGGTTCGTAGGGACGAGGCCTACCGCGCCCACCAGGACGGACAGCGTTGTGGGGAGGGTATGCAAACGAACGTTTGCTTCTGCTCGCCCGAGTGATCTGAGACATGCTGGCCTGAACAGATACCCTCTGGGCAGTTTGCACCTATAGACAACCGAAACGAAGCATGCCGAACCAGGCTGGTTCGTGCTGCTCCGCCGAGGGCTGAAGCCCATCGGCTAGACAAAGACCAGCTCACTAAAGGAGCTAAACCTGTGTGTTGCGGTCCCTTCAGTGGACCAGTCAGTTCCGTAGCCGAGGCGCTTCAGCCCTCGGCGGTGTTGGCGACCACTGCGGCACACAATAGAGTTCCGTCCGGGTTTGTTTCCCTTGTTTAGCAGCCCGCCCAAGACTCGTTTGTACAGATGGGATCGCTTCTCATTTGCACTTAATCTTCATTACGTTACAATGATTTTAAGCACATCGAAACATTCTCTGTGAACTTATTGCGCAGCGCTTCAGGAAATTCACTTTATGGTGGAACCGGCTGTTAAACTGCATGTTCAGGACATTTCGCTGAGCTTCGGCGGCATTCGCGCGCTCAGCGGTGTCGACTTCAAGGTCCACACTGGCGAGATTTTCGCCGTCATCGGTCCCAACGGCGCGGGAAAAACCAGCCTCATCAACAGCATCAACGGCTTCTACCATCCTCAGCAGGGCCGCATCTGCTTCGACGGCCAGAACATCACCCACCTGCCGGCTTACCGGCGGGCCGCCCTCGGCGTGTCGCGCACCTTCCAGAACATCGCCCTCTACACCAATATGACCGCGCTCGATAACATGATGGCAGCGCGGCACATCCACATGAAATCCAACCTGCTGACCGGCGCGATCTTTCGCGGGGCTGCCCGGCGCGAGGAGATCGAGCACCGGCGCGTGGTCGAGGAGATCATCGACTTCCTGGAAATGGAAGCGATCCGCAAGTCGATCGTCGGCACGCTGAGCTACGGCCTGCGCAAGCGGGTGGAGCTGGGTCGGGCGCTGGCACTGGAGCCGACGCTGCTCCTGCTCGACGAGCCGATGGCCGGCATGAACGTCGAAGAAAAAGAAGACATGGCCCGCTTCATCCTGGATATCCACGAGCGCCAGAGTATGACCATCCTGCTCATCGAGCACGACATGGGGCTGGTGATGGATATTTCGCAGCGCGTGATGGCGCTCGATTTCGGCCGCAAGATCGCCGAGGGCACGCCCGACCACATCAAGCACGACGAGCACGTCATCAACGCCTACCTCGGCCAGGAAGGGTAGGACCTCACCCCAGACGCGCTGGCTCGCACCCGCTGTCCATGGCGAACGCGTTCGCACGGAGAGGGGACCGCGGGGTGAGGAGAACGAGAATAAGCAGTACGCCCACAAAACTGATTTACAGGATTCTTGCGATGGCAGTAGATGTGAATTCAAGACCGCAGACCGAGCAGAAGAGTTATCGTTCGCCCGAAAAGGTCGAGATCCCCGGCAAGCTGGAGCCGGCGCTCGACACCCTGCCGAAGAACTTCCTGGAGACGGCCAAACGGCTCTCCGGCAAGGTGGCCATGCGCAAGAAGCGCTACGGCATCTGGCAGGAGTACACCTGGGACGAGAGCATGGCCCACGTGCGCGATCTGTCGCAGGGGCTGGTCAGCCTGGGGCTGGAGCGCGGCGAGACGGTGGCCATCATCGGCGAGAACGACCCGGAGTTCTACTGGGCGGAACTGGCGGCCTGGGCGGCCGGCGGCCGGACGACGGCCATCTTCACCGACGCCAACTTGCAGGAACTGGGCTACGTCGTCACCAACTCCGACTCCGTCATTCTGTTCGCACACGACCAGGAGCAGGTCGACAAGGCGCTCGAACTGCGCGACAGGCTGCCCAACGTGCGCAAGGTCATCTACTGGGATGACAAGGGCATGTGGCATTATCACGACGACTGGCTGATCAGCTTTGAAGACGTGGAGGCGCTGGGCCGCGCTTTTCGCACCGCCCATCCTGGCGATTTCGAGCACCGCGTGGCCGAGGGGCGCGGCGAGGACATCGCCCTGTTCAGCTATACCAGCGGCACGACCAGCCTGCCGAAAGGCGCCATGATCCGCCAGCGCAACCTGATCTACGGCAACCGCCACGCCGTCTCGCTGGCGCCGGCCTACCCGAGCGACAACTACCTGTCCTTCAGCCCGCCCGCCTGGATCACCGAGCAGAGCCTCGGCCTGACCGGCCACGTGCTGAACGGCTTCATGGTCAACTTCCCCGAAAGCCCGGAGACGGTGCAGACTGATCTGCGCGAGATCGCCCCCAGCCACCTGCTCTTCCCCTCGCGCGTCTGGGAGAACATGGCCAGCACCGTGCAGATGAAAATCAACGACAGCACCTGGCTCAACCGCACGCTGTTCCGACTGCTGCTGCCCATCGCCTACCACGCCGGCGAAATCGAGGAGCAGCAGGGCCGTCTGCCGATCCAGTGGCGCGTCTTCCGGGCGGTGTCCGACGTGCTGGTCTTCGGTCCGCTGCGCAACATGATGGGCATGAGCCGGATGCGCGACGCGTTTACGTCGGGCGCCAGCCTCAGCCCGGATCAACTGCGCTTCTTCCGGGCGGTGGGCGTCGAGTTGAAGAACCTGTACGGATCGACCGAGTGCCAGGCGCACACCTTCCACTACACCGGCAACATCAAGATGGAGACGGTCGGCGCGCCGGCCCCCGGCGTGGAGATCAAGCTGGGGCCGGACAACGAGATCTGCATTCGCAGCCGGGCGGTGTTCGCCGGCTACTACAAGGACGAGGCCAAGACGGCGCAGGCGCTCGACCCGGAGGGGTATTTCCACACCGGCGACGCCGGCGTCTTCGACGAGGATGGCCACCTGATCTACCTGGACCGCATCAGCGACATGATCGAGCTGGCCAACGGCGAAAAATTCAGCCCGCAGTACATCGAGGGCCGGCTGAAGTTCAGCCCGTATGTCCAGGATGTGATGACGGTCGGCGGCTTCGACATGCAGTTCGTGACGGCCATCATCAACATCGACTTCGACAACGTGGCGCGCTGGGCGGAGAAGAACCAGGTGGTCTTCACCACCTTCGTGGATCTCTCGCAAAAGCAGGAGGTCTATGACCTGATCCGCAAGGAGGTCGAGCGGGTCAACCGCACCCTGCCGGAGCCGGCGCGCATTCGCAAGTTCGTCATCCTGCACAAGGCGTTCGACGCCGACGAGGCGGAGCTGACGCGCACCCGCAAGCTTCGCCGCCGCACGCTGGAGCAGAAGTACGGCGACATGCTGACCGCCATGTACACCGATCAGAACGAGGTGATGGTCAGCGCCGAGGTGAAGTATCGCGACGGCCGGATGGGGGTGGTCCAGACGGCGGTGCGCGTGTGCGACGTGGGGTAGAGGCCCCTCACCCCCCGGCCCCCTCTCCCACGCAAGCGGGAGGGAACGTGAAAAAAGGGGCGGACGACTGGGTTGCGGAGACCCCTCACCCCCTGACCCCCTCTCCCACGCAAGCGTGCCAGCAAGCTGGCCATAGAGGGGGAACCGGGAGCGGAAATCTGGCTTTTACTGGGATTCGTTCGAATTGCCGTTGGAAAAGGGTGTTCATGTCGGGGTATCAGCGCATCAGGCAGCCGCGCGACTTCAAGCACAAGATGCACGACCTTGCGGGAGAACTGCGCCAGCGAGAGACCCTCAGTGAGATGAAACTATGGGCGGCGCTGCGCAGTCGTCAGCTTGAGGGGCGCAAGTTCCGCCGGCAGGTTCCCGTTGGTGGATACGTGCTTGACTTTTACTGTGCGGAGGAAAACCTGGCGGTCGAGATCGACGGCGGGATTCATGAAAAGCAGCAAGAGGCGGACATGTTGCGTCAGTCTGCACTGGAAGAACTCGGCGTTCGATTTGTGAGATTGCCGGTAGAGCAGGTGAAAAATGATTTCGATAGCGTATTGGAGATCATCAAAAATGCTTTTCAGAAGTAGCGCAGATCGAACCCACTTCTCCGCGACCAGTTCTCCTTCCGTGCTTGCGTGCATTGAAGGAGCGAATGCCAATATGCATCAATCCCAGTTCTCCGCGACCACTTCCCCCTCTCCCCGCTTGCGTGGGAGAGGGGGTCAAGGTCCAGGCGCCAGCGCCCCCTTTGCGTGCATTGCCGGGGGGTCAGGGGGTGAGGGGTCCAGCGCCAAACCCGCTGCGTGCATTGCCGGGAGGTCAGGGGGTGAGGGGTTCAGCGCCAAACCCGCTGCGTGCATTGCCTGGGGGTCAGGGGGTGAGGGGTTCAGCGCCAAACCCGTTGCGTGCATTGCCGGGGGGTCAGGGGGTGAGGGGTTTCCTCCAGGGGGTGAGGGTCTAGCATGTCCACTCTGACCAACACCATCGCCGAAAACCGCAAGCTCTTCAACCGCGTCCTGCTGATCGTCGCGGCAGCGCTCCTCCTCCTGTGGCTGGGGCCGATCGTCGCCGAGCAGCGAAGCTACCGCCTGGTGCAGAGCGTCGTCACCGGCCTGCTGGTGGGCGGCATCTACGCGCTGATCGCCCTGGGCATCGTCATCATCAACAAGGCCTCCGGCGTGTTCAACTTCGCCCACGGCTGGCTGATGCTCCTGGGCGGCCTGATCTTCTTCAGCTTCTTCTCGACAACGAGCGTCAACCCGGTGGCCGCGATCGGCCTGCCGCTGATCACCGGCGCGATGATCTTCACCACCAACGGCTGGCACTCGCTGCGGGAGCCGCGCTCCCTGGCCGGCATCGCCGCCGTGGCGGTCGTTGGGGCGATCCTGCTCCTGCTGCCGGGCACCGACTGGCAGTTCGTGCGCGCCATCGCCGGAGCGGTGATTGGCGGCGTGCTGGTCGGCATGCTGGTCGAGCGCTTCAACATCCGCCCGCTGATCGGCCAACCGCTCTTCGCTATGGTGCTGATGACCCTGGCCGTCAGCGAGCTGCTGCATGGCATCACCCAGCTCACCTGGGGCAGCGTGGAAATCCCGCTGCAGGTCTTCACCGGCCTGCCGAACCTGGGCATCCCGGCGCAGATCCGTTTCGGCGACGAAATTTTCGAGCGCCCGATCAACGTGCGCGCCGATCTGCTGGTGGCGTTCATCCTGGCGCTGCTGGCCTTCGCCGTCTTCGTCGCCTTCTTCCAGTTCACCAGCGCCGGCCTGTCGATGCGGGCCACGGCCGAGAACCAGAAGCTGGCGCAGTCGGTCGGACTGCGGGTGCGCACCATCCTGGCGGTGGCCTGGGCGATCGCGGCGCTGCTGGCGACCGCCGCCGGGGTCTTGCAAGGCGGGGCGACCAGCCTGTCGCTCAACATGCCCTTCCTGGCCTTGCGGGCTTTCCCGGCCGTGCTGCTTGGCGGCCTGGAGTCGGTGGGCGGGGCGCTGGTCGGCGGGCTGGTGATCGGGCTGGTGCAGGAGCTTTCGAACCTGCTCTTCCCCGGCACCGAGGCGGGCACGGAGCTGGCGCCCTACGTGGTGCTGATGGTGGTCCTGATCATCCGGCCGGATGGGTTATGCGGTCAGAAGCGAATCGAGAGAATCTAGTATGTCTGCCAATATCCGACCCTCCGGCATTTTCGACGTCCGCTATGAAGAGGACATCAGCCTGAACCGCACGGTCGGCGACCGGCTGGTGTCCAACGGACTGTTCCTCCTCCTGCTGCTCGTCCCGCTGCTGACCGTGCAGGGGCCGTTCGGGCTGAACATCATCCCGCAGTTGTGGATCGGCACGATCAGCCGCATCGCGATCTTCGCCATCGCCGTGCAGGGGCTGAACATCCTGGTCGGCTACACCGGGCAGATCTCGCTCGGCCATGCCGCGTTCATGTCTGTTGGGGCCTATTCCAGCGCTATCCTCGCCCGCGAACTGGGTCTGTCGTTCTTCCTGGCCGTGCCGCTGGCGGCCCTGCTGACCGGCCTGGCCGGGCTGATCTTCGGTCTGCCGTCGCTGCGGGTGAAGGGCTTCTACCTGGCGATGGCGACCCTGGCCGCGCAGTTCATCATCCCCTGGCTGCTGCGCTACCCGCTGGAGCCGCTGACCAACGGGTCGCGCCCGCTGGAGGTGCCGGTGCCGGAGCTGTTCGGCATCAGCTTCGCGCACGAGAACGCCATGTACTACCTGATCATCCCTATCTCGGTGCTCATGATGCTGGCGGCGCGCAACATCACCCGCACGCGCGTGGGGCGGGCCTTCATCTCCATCCGCGACAACGACCTGGCCGCCGAACTGCTGGGCATCAACGTCTTCAGCTACAAGCTGCAAGCCTTCTTCCTGAGCGCGCTCTATGCCGGGGTGGCCGGTGCGCTGATGGCCTTCGAGAGCAACAGCGTCACGCGTGACTCGTTCCTGCTCGACCGCTCCGTCGAGTTGCTGGCCATGCTGGTGATCGGCGGCGCGGGCTACCCGCTGGGGCCGCTGTTCGGGGTGGCCTTCGTCAACCTGCTGACGCAGAACCTGATCCCGGCGCTGATCCCGCCGCTCAACCAGGTGCTGCCGCAGCTTCTGCCCTTCATCAATCCGGTGAACATCTTCGCCGCGCTCAGCCCGCTGCTGTTCGGGCTGGCCATGGTGATCTTCCTGATCGCTGCCCCGCGTGGATTGGCGCATCGATGGGAGATCTTTAAAATAAGCTGGAAGATCCGTCCCTATGCAAATTGATGGTTGTGGCCGATCGGGGTCCCCGATGCGGACGCGCAGTAGCGCGGCCCTACGGAGTCGTTCGTAGGGACGCCCAACGGGGCGTCCAAGGCAACCGGAGATCAACGCATTGGGCGTGCTTCAAAAGGTATTTCGTCGTTTCTTTGGTCGAAAGGGTTATGAACATCATGCGGAAACTGTTGCTGCTCGTCGTGCTGCTGCTGGTCGCGGTCACCCCCGCTCTGGCGCAGGAAGAACTGCCTGATTTCATTCAGCATTCCGAATGCTCGGCCGATCTGACCGGCCAGACGATCACCATCTACCACTTCGGCGACATCAGCGGATCGTATGCGTTTATCACTCAGCCGCTGCTGGCAGGCGTGAGCGATGCGATGGCCTACTTCAACGCCCGCGGCGGCATCTGCGGCGCGACCATTGCCGCCGATAACCGCGACACCGGCGGCGATCAGGCCCAGACCCAGGCCCACTACGACTACTATTCGACGCTCGATCCGAAGCCAGGCTCGATCCTGCTGTACGCCTCGGGCGACGCCGAACTGCTGCGCGACCAGGTAGCCGAAGACGAGATCCTGACCATGATCTCCGCCGGCTCGGTCCCCGGCCTGTACGGCGAAGATGGCTCCGGCGGCTGGATCTATGCCACCAACCCGCTCTATGCCGACCAGATCGGTTCGTTCTGCCGCTACGTCGGCGCGAATGCCGCCCAGTTCCCCGAAAACCCGACCATCGGCTACATCAGCTGGCCGGGCGCCTTCGGCGAAGCAGCCTATACCCCTGAGACCATCGCCTACTGCGCCGAGCAGGGCGTGACTATTCTCGAGTCGCCGGAATACTTCCCCCCGACGGCCACCGACATCAGCGGCAACGTCCTGAATTTGGTCGATGCCGGCGCCAACATTCTGTACACCAACTCGCTGGCCTCCGGCCCCTTCCTGGTCGCCAAGACCGTCGTGGATCTGGGCCTGGAAGAGGACGTGGTGCTGGCCGGCGTAAACTGGGCGCTGGATACATCGGTCGGTCTGCTCAGCCGCACGGCGCTGGGCAGCGACGGCCTGCCGGCGGTCAACGGCATCATCGGCTCGCTGCCCTTTCTGTGGTGGACCGAGCGCGCTGAGCCGGGCGTCGCCCTGATCAACGAGCAGGCCGCAGCCAACGAGCGCCCCCTGTCGGCGCAGAACATCGCCTACCTGCTCGGCTGGGGCGCCGTCGATACCTATATCGAGCTGTACATCCAGACGGTCAACCGGGTGGGCAGCCTGGACGGCGCGACCGGTGCTGAGCTGAAGACGACGCTGGAGTCGATGGTCTACTCGCCGCTCGGCCTGTACAACAGCGACTACCGCGGCGGCGAGATTCGCGCGCTGCCGGGCAACCGCATCGCCCGCATGTTCTTCCTGAACGCCACCGGCGACGGCCCGGCCACCAGCGGCGACGACGCCATGAAGGTCGATCTGCCGGATGGTACCGTGGCGTACATCCCCATCCTGGTCCCGCTGACTCCGTTCGAGGATGCGCCGGATCTGCGACCGGGCGGCGCGGACGCACCGTAGACCTCACCACACCCCCGGCGAGCACGCTCGCATGCCCCCTCTCCAGAATGGAGAGGGGGTTGGGGGGTGAGGTCATAGGCATCAAGTTAGCGACTGATCGACGCCATCAGAATAGCGATGGTCGCGGCGTCCGCCGGGTGTTAAAACACCCGGCTACCCGAAAAGACAGGTCCACTAAAGGGACCAAGAACGCAGGCGTTAGGGAAGCCCCTTCAGTGGGCTTGTCGGCAGACGCGTCGTTGCGCGTCCCAGCGCCCTCGGCGGTCCTCGCAACCCTTAACTTGGTAGCAAATGGAGGGGGTTGGGGGTGAGGTTTCTTTGCGGACGAGGCAAGCCTCGTCCCTACACACCGGTTGTCGTAGGGACGACCCATGGGTCGTCCAAGAACATTCATATCTTCATATCCTTGGCGATGGGCAAGCCACAACATGCTGACGGTCAACAATATTGAAGTGACCTACAACAGCGTCATCCTGGTCCTGCGCGGCGTGTCCTTTCAGGTGCAGTCGGGGCAGGTGGTGGCGCTCCTCGGAGCAAACGGCGCGGGCAAATCGACGACGCTCAAGGCCATCAGCGGCCTGCTCTCGTCGGAGATGGGCGAGGTGACGCGCGGCGCGATCACCTGGCACGACGAGCGCATCGACACGCTCAACACCGAGGACATTGTGCGCCGCGGGCTGGTGCAGGTGATCGAGGGTCGGCCGCTCTTTCAGCACCTGACCGTCGAGGAGAACCTGCGCGTCGGCGCCCAGGCCTTCGAAGGCGGCCGGCACGCGCGGCAGGACATCGAGCGGGTTTACCACTACTTCCCGCGCCTGCGCGATCTGCGCCACCGCGTCAGCGGCTATCTCTCCGGCGGCGAAGGGCAGATGCTGGTCATCGGGCGGGCGCTGATGGCGCATCCGAAGCTGCTCATGCTGGACGAGCCGTCGCTCGGCCTGGCCCCCATGCTGGTGCGGGAGATCTTCCAGATCGTCGGGCAGATCAACAAGGCCGAGAAGCTGTCGGTGCTGCTGGTCGAGCAGAATGCCAACGCCGCCCTGTCGCTGGTCGATTATGGCTACGTCATGGAAAACGGCCGCATTGTCCTCGACGGGCCGGCGGCGCAGTTGGCGGAAAACGAGGACATCAAGGAGTTCTATCTGGGCCTCAACCAGCTCGGGGAGCGCAAGAGCTACCGCGAGGTCAAGCACTACCGGCGGCGCAAGCGCTGGCTGGGGTAAGCGCTGCCCGAAGAGGGACATTCCGCACCCTCGCTCATGCGATCAAACACCGACAATTGGAGGCAACTCGATGGCGAACGATCTTCCCAGGACCGTATCCGAACTCCTGCGCCACATCGATGAAGGCTACACGGCCTTCACGGTTTATGTCCGCTCGATGTCCGAGACAACGCTGACCGGTCCGACCGATCCCGCCGGCTGGACGATCAAGGATCATCTCGCGCACATCGTGGTGTGGGAAGACGGCATGAACGCCGTGCTAACCCACCAGTCGCGCATCGAGCGCATGGGGGTGGATCAGGCGGTGTGGGACAGCGGCTTCGACGAGATCAACGCCTTCCTCCAGCAGCGGGACCAGGATCTGCCGCTGGCCGAGGTGCTGGCACGCTTCGACGCCGTTCATCAGGAGCTGGTCCCTCGCATCGCCGCCCTTTCGGATGCCGACCTCCAGCGGCCGGTCAGCAGCTTCGGGCAGAAGCCGCGGCGTGACTATCCGGTGGTCGATCTGCTTGCGGCGGATACGTATTTCCATTATGCCGAGCACACCGCCTGGATAATGGTGATCGCCGGGACCGCCCCCAGTATGCACAAGGACGAACTGCTGACTCTGATGGAAAACGCCTGGCAGGAACTGAACGCCTGGCTGCGCGGGCTGAGCGAGGCGCAGTTCGCCGAGCACAAGGATGCGGCCGGCTGGACGGTCAAGGACCACCTCCTGCATCTGATCGTCTGGGAGGAAGGGATGCCGTTGCAGCTCGACGGCGTGCCGCGCAAAGTCAGCCTGGCCGTCAGCGAAGAGGCCTGGGCGCAGGGCATTGACGCCGTCAACGCCGAGCTTCAGCAGCGCACGGTCGACGTGCCGGCGGCCGAGGCGCTGCGGCGCTTCGAGGAGACGCACCGCAACAGCATGGCGCGCATCCAGGCGCTCACCGACGAGCAGCTCCACCTGCCGTTCAGTCACTACATCGCCGGAAGCGATCGCCCGCAGCCGTTCATCCTCTGGGTACAGGGCAGTACCTACGGCCATTACGGCAAACACCGTCCGTGGATGGCCGAGATCGCCGAAGAGGATTGACAGATCAACCTCACCCCTTGGTCAGGAAGAAGGGGGGAGGGGGGGGGGGGGGGGGGGGGGGGGGGGGGGGGGGGTGGCCCCCCCCCCCCCGCGCTCGATCAACCCTGCTCCGACAGGCCGGGTTGAGGGGTTGGACCTATCCCATTGGCCGATGACTCCGCGAGCGAACGAGACTATGCTTGTATTATCGCCTCTCAAATTGGAGTTGACGCCTGATGTCGGAAGAAATGCCGCAGACGAAGACGGAACTCTTGCTCAAGCTGGAAGACGGTTGGGATACGTTCATGGGCCTGATCCGGCGCATGGACGACGCCGTCCTCACTGGCCCGGCCGATGATGCGGGCTGGACGATTCGCGATCACATCGCTCATCTGGCGGTTTGGGAAGATGGCATTGGCGCGCTGCTGAACCGCGAGTCGCGGACGGAGCGGATGGGCATCGAAGAATCCGCGTGGGCCACCGGTGTGGACCACATCAACGCCGTGATTCAGCAGCGCTACAAGGATGTCCCGCTTGCGAGGGTGCTGGAGATGTTCGAGGAGATCCATCACGAGCTGATCGCCGTCCTCCAGACGCTCTCCGACGAGGACTTGCAGCGTCCCTACAACACCTTCGCGCCTGAATCGAAGCGGGATGACCCGGTGGTGGTGGCCATCGTCGACAACAGCTACGGGCACTACGAGGAACATACCCCGTGGATTCAGGCCATCGCCGCGCGAGCGTGAGCATCAATGCCGCGAGGTTCGTAGGGGTACATCGCGATGTGCCCGTATCATCTGCAATCGGTTTGTCACGGGCGTTTCGCGAAACGCCCCTACGGACGGTGGTTGTGTCCTCCTCGGAGGCGGCGATCTTGTCCAGGACGCGGTATAGTCTGGCTCACCTGAATGGGTCGTAGACTTCGTTTGAACCATGATTTGCCGAGACCAAAATAGGGGAAGCCAATGACTCTGGATGCACGCCTGCGAGACCTGATCGCCCACGCCTATGAGAAGGCCCCGACCATCCGCCGCGTCATGGAGGAGCGGGGGCTGACCCCGGCGGACGTCCAGTCCGCCGCTGATCTGCCCAAGCTGCCGGTCATGCCCAAGGACCGCCTGGTCGAACTTCAGCAGCAGTTTCCCCCGTTCGGCGGGCTGCTGACCTGCGACCCGGCCGACCTGCCGCGCATCTACATCTCCCCCGGCCCGATTTACGACCCGCAGCCGCCGAGCGATGATCCGGCGGCGCTGCTGGCACCCTTTGAGATCGCCGGCTTTGGGCGCGGGGACCGGGTCTTCAACACCTTCATGTATCACCTGACGCCGGCCGGCCTGCTGCTGGACGAGGCGCTGCGAGCGCTGGGGGCGACGGTCATCCCCACCGGCCCCGGCAACACCGAGTTGCAGATCATGATGATGACCAGCCTGCAGGTGACCGGCTACGTCGGCACGCCGAGCTTCCTGGCCATCCTGATCGATAAGGCGACCGAGATGGGACTTCCGAAAGAAGCCTTCACCATCAAGAAGGCGATCTTCTCTGCCGAGCCGTACACCCCGTCGCAGCGCGCCCGCTTCGAAGGCGACTATGGCATGACGACCGTATCGGCCTATGGCACAGCCGACCTGGGACTGTTCGGCTACACCGCCCCCGGCGTGACCGGCTTCTGCGTGACGCGGGCGGTCTACGTCGAAGTTGTCGACCCGGAGACCGGCCAGCCGGTCGAGCCGGGCACGGCAGGCGAAATTGTGGTCACCACCTTCAACAGGAACTACCCGCTGATCCGCTTCGGCACGGGCGACCTGGGCGCGCTGGCGCCGGAACCGGATGCCGGCTGTGGCGGCGGACAGCAGCTCCTCGGCCTGTTCGGGCGCAGCGGCGACGCCATCAAGGTGCGCGGCATGTTTCTGCACCCCAACCAGCTTCTGGCGGTCAAGGGGCGCATCCCGCAGATCAAGAATCTGCGCGCGGTCATCACCCGGCCGGACAACAAGGATGTGGTCACCGTACAGGTGGAACTCCTGCCGGAGTATGCCGGGATCGACGTGGACGAGCCGGTCAAGGCGGTGCTCAATGGTGTGGCCCGCCTGCGCGTCGACGCCGTCGAGGTGGTCGAGGCGGGCGTCATCGACCCGGCGCAGCGGGCGATCGTCGACGCGCGGAAGTGGGACTGATCCATAAGAACGGCATGAGCCATGCCCGAATGCTATCGCAGGGCGGTTGTGACCCGCTTCGGCGGGCCGGAAGTCGTGCGGCTGGAGACGGCGGCGCTGCCGTCTCCAGCCGCCGGCGAGGTGCGCCTGCGCGTGCTGGCCGCCGGAGTCTCCTTCGCCGACCTGCTGATCCGTGAGGGCATCCACCCGGAAGCCTGGTTCGACCGGCCGCCTTTCACCCTCGGCTGGGACGTCGTGGGCGTGGTGGACGCGGTCGGCGCCGGCGTGCAGGGCTGGTCGACCGGGCAGCGGGCGGCGGCTTTGCCGATCAAGGGTGGCTGCGCCGAAGCGATTTGTCTGCCGGCCTCGGAGCTGGTCGCGGTGCCCGACGGCCTGGATGCCGCCGAGGCGGTCTGTATGGCCTTCAACTACGCCACCGCCTACCAGATGCTGCACCGCAGCGCCCGTGTCGTGTCCGGCGAGCGCGTCCTGATCCACAGCGCGTCCGGCGGCATTGGCTCGGCGCTGGTGCAGTTGGGCGCGCTGGCCGGGCTGGAGATGTTCGGGACGGCCTCGACAGCGAAGCACGCTCACGTGCGGGAGATGGGCTCCACGCCCATCGACTATCGATCGACCGACTTTGTGACCGAGGCGCTGCGGCTGACCGGCGGTCGGGGCGTGGATGTCGTCTTCGACGGGATCGGTGGGGCGAATTTGCGCCGATCCTACCGCGCGCTGCGTCCCGGCGGTCGGGTGATCGCCTACGGGCTGACGGCGGCGCTCGGCTATCGCCAGGCGCTGCCGCTGACGATTGGCCGCTCGCTCGGCGAGTGGCTGATCGCCTTCCTCCCCAACCTGATTCCAGGCGGGCGGCGGGTGCGGCTGTACAGCATCCAGACCCTGAAGCGCGTGCATCCGGACTGGTATCGCGAGGATGTAACGACTCTGCTGCGACTGCTGGGCGACGGGCGGATCAGGCCGTTGATCGCTGGCCGTTACCCGCTGGAGGAGATTGTCAGAACGCACGAACGGATGGCTGCCGGAGCGTTTTCCGGCAAGATCGTGCTGGAGATGGCGACCCACAGCAGCAGCGCGTGAATCAGTCGCGTGGGCGGTTCTCGCGACGGCCCTACGCCGAGCGGGTGGTGGTCGAGGTGGCCCCTGGGACGCCGAAACCATCGCGGACACCGGCCTCCGCCAGCGGCAGGCGCACGCGAAAGACACTGCCGCGCTCGCTGCTGCTCTCGACCTGAATGACGCCGCCGTGGCCGTGGACGATCCGCTGGGCAATGGCCAACCCCAATCCCATCCCGCCCATGCCCAGCGATCGCGCTTTGTCGGCACGGTAGAAGCGCTCGAAGATGTGCGGCAGATCGTCGGCGCTGATGCCGATCCCTGTATCGTGAACCTCAAGAATGGCGTGGCGATCGTCTTTGTTGGCGCGGATGCAGACGGCGCCGCCGCTCGGCGTATAGGCGATGGCGTTGCGGACCAGATGGCCGACGACATGCTGAAACTGGAACGCGTCGAGCGCGGCGGTCAGGGGTTCGGGATGGGGTGCAGCCGTCAAGGCGATCCCCTTCTCCTGCGCCTGTGCGGCATACGACGGCAGAAGCGACTCGATCAGGGTATTCAGATCGCTCGGATGCAGTTGGATCGCGTCCTCCTGATCCAGCCTCGCCAGTTGCAGCATCGACTCGATCAGGTTGTGCAGCCGTTCCGCGCCCTGGTCGATGTTGTCGCCCTTTTCGCGCAGCGCACGGATATTCGAGACCAGATCGGCCGGCGCTTGCTCCGCCAGATGATCGAGGTATTTATGCAGCAGGTAAGCCGAAGCCCGGATCTGGGTAATCGGCGTCTTGAGATCGTGCGAGACATCCTGGATGAAGGATTGGAGGATCTGCACCTGGATGCGCTGCATCTCAAGCTGAACCGCCTGTTCTTCAGCGCGGCGGCTGTCGGTAATGTCCCGCATGACCACAACGCGCCCGGCAAGCCATCCGGCCCGGTTGCGCAGCGGCGAGATGCGCACGTCCAAGGTCCGACTGAGGTCCTCCACCTGGATCGTGACCGTTTCACTGGCGTCATTCCGACTGCACAGGTCGGCCATGGTCGCCGGCAGGGACACAAACGCCTGGCGATAGTTCATGCCAAGCAGGTGTTGAGCCGGCTTTCCGATCAGCAGCGCCGCCGCGGGATTGACCTCGGCGATGCGATCTTCCTGGTCAAGGATGATCACCGCATCGCGAATGCTGTTGAAGATCGCGTCATGCGCGATCGGCACGATGTCGAGCAGTCGATGACGGGTGAGCGCCCAGCTCATCGGCACCGTGGCGATGAGCAGTGCGAGCTGGTAGGTGTCCAGGTACGGAAACGGATTGGCGCCGGAGATGTCGACAAAGGTGGCGGTCACGGCAGGACCATGGCCAGCAGGACAGAAGATGTACTGCCGGCGAAGCTCGCGCGGCGCCTTTCTCACGGCGTGAATCAGCAGGCCGACGACGCTGATCTGCATCGTCAGATAGGTCAGCAGCCCCAGCAGAAAAATCGTACTGGGGATGAGTTCTACATCCAGATAGTAAAGCCCATCGATTTCGATTCGGCCGACAGCGTGCAGGTACTGATGGTGCAGGCTGTCAGTCCAGACGAACGCGATATATGCCACGGGGATTGCCAGCAGCAGCAGTTGGTTGCGCCGTGTGAGGAGATGCTCATGGCCGGTGTAGGCCAGGATGAACATCAGCGCAAATGGCGACGAGAGGATGCCGAAGGCAAACGACAGGGTGCTGAAGAAGTGGATCGTGCCGACATCAACCGCCGAGAGTTCGAGACCGTAGAAGAACGCGAACAGCAGCAGGCAGCCGGTAAAACGCATGTACCCGTTGGTCGCTGGCCGTTGGCGCCATTTCCAGGCGGTGATCAGATAGCCGCTGAGGAGTCCGCAGAGTCCGAGAATGGGTAGGGTGTAAAGGTTGAACTGCCACATCGTCGAAGGTTTTTTGTTGAGGCAGATACGGTTGATCGAACACTACCAGAGATCTTAACATGCGACTCGCTGGTCGATGCGTAAGGATAGGGGCTCTGCGGGTGTATTCGGATCAGGGGCGGCAGAACTCAGGCGGGACGACACCTGATCCCCTAGAGGGGTGACCCTGCCCGCCCTCATTTTCGAATGCACCCGCTGTCTACCTTGGTTGACATTCGTTTGAAATCGTTATACTCTATCCCATAGTTAAGTATGACTTCTATAAAGCGTCTGACCGGCACAGGGGCGGCTCATCACCGCCCCTGTGCTGTTATGTTGTTCGTCATCAACTGACGCCGCGCCGTTCCCATGCGGCCGGTGGGGAGCGCAAGAACGTGGCGAAGTGGGCAGCCTTCTGGGCGGTCGGGTTGATCTGGGGGTCATCGTTTCTCCTGATCAGCGTTGCGGTCAAAGAACTCACACCCTTTCAGGTTGTCTTCATCCGCACGGGCATCGCCGCCCTCGGCCTCAACGTCGTCCTCGCCTTCCGGGGCATGCACCTGCCGTTCAAGCTCCGCGATCTGCTGCCGCTGATCGTCATCGGCATCGGCAACACCTCACTGCCCTTCGCGCTCATCTCCTGGGGCGAGAAGAGCATCCCCAGCAGTCTGGCCGGCGTTCTGCAATCCACCGCCGTCTTCTTCACCATGATCGTCGCCCATTTCGCCATGAACGACGAGAGGATCAGCCTGCAAAAGATCGCCGGCATCACGCTCGGCTTCGTCGGCGTGTCGATCCTGGCCACCCGCTCGGTGGCCGAAGAGGGGCAGATCACGCCGGAATTCGTCGGCGCGCTGGCCGTGGTCGGCGCGTCGCTGTGCTACGCCATCTTCACCGTCTACAGCCGCCAGCAGATCAAGGACCGCTTCCCGCCGATCATGGTCTCGGCCGGCGCGATGACCTTCGCGGCGCTGTCGTCCGGCATCGCCATCGTGGTCTCACCGCTGCTGGGCGGGCCGGTCGCCACGGATCTGGCGACCCTCTCTCGCGATGCGCTGGGCGCCATCCTGCTGCTCGGCGGGCTGAACACCTTCGTCGCCTATCTGATGTACTACTGGATGGTGCGCGAACTGGGCGCGGCGCGGTCCAGCATGGTGACCTATATCACCCCGGTGGTGAGCGTGGTGTTGGGCGCGCTGATCCTGAGCGAGCCCATCGACGGCCGTCTGATCTTCGGCGCGGCACTGATTTTCTCCGGTATTGCCGTGGTCAATCTGCGGGCCTTCCGATGGATCAATCAGGTGGCGCGCACGGGGACCGCAGGGAGGACGGGCGTCACTTAAGATCGGGCGGATCGTCACCTGTCATTTGTTGACAGTCGCTTAAACTTGCGATAAAGTAACCTTATGAAGCGACTGAACTTGTGGCGAAAGATGCCCATCAAAGCAAGCTCCCGAAAGTCTGGTCCAACGAATTAAAAGCGCGTGGTGTCGCCCTGGCACCGCGCGCTTTTTGGTTTATGACAGGGTTGTTTTCCGGTAACCGTTAAAAAGGAGACGCAACCTCATGGATTACGGCATGATCGGCAAGATCGAAAAAGCGAAATGGTATGCGGCGCACCCCGAACGCGCGACCTTCCAGAGTTTTTCCCTCGAATTCAAAGGCGACAACAATAGCTACACCGTCTGTCTGAGCCCGGATGGCTGGGACTGCTCGTGCCCTGGGTTCAAATCCCACGGCATTTGCCCGCACATCATGGCCATGGAAAAACTGCTGAAGCCGATGCTCAAGCGCCAGCCGCTGCCCTACGCGCCCGGTCAGAACGTCGTCAGCGATGTCGAGAAGGCAAAGCACTACTCTGAAGAAACTGACCGCATTCGATTCCTGTCGTTCGATGTCACGTTCCACGGCGACAACAGCGACCACAACACGTCGCTGAGCGACACTCAGTGGAACTGCGACTGCTCGTTCTTCCATAGCCGGCACGTGTGTGGACACAGTATGGCAATGGAGCGCATCCTGAAAGGGATGCTGACCGTGCCCATGACTGTCGAGCCCTGAGGCGGATTTCGCCCAGCATCACCGAAAAAGCGGAGCGGCCCGCCATCAGTGCGGGTCGTCTCTTGTTTTTTGACCCCGATCTGCGTTATCTTCCCCGGCAGACATGCCATTGAACGAGGGTGGCTGGCAGACCCGACGGGATGCTGAACCCGAAGCGCGCCATTTGTGTACCATTCACGAGACAACGCGCTGTAACGCTGTAATGTTGAGACTTGCGCGACTTCACAGGTAGGGCATAATCAAAGACATTACGGAATATGACGTTTCTTTCCGTCATGCCAGCCACAAAAATGACTAGGAGGAAGTACCGTTGGGCGTCCTAATGGAGGTTAAAGACCTCGTCACCCGCTTCTACACCCAGGAGGGCGTCGTACACGCGGTCAACGGTGTCTCGTATGCTTTGAATGAAAGCGAGACGTTGGGCGTGGTAGGCGAGAGCGGCAGCGGCAAGAGCGTACACGCGCTGTCCATCATGCGATTAATCCCCATGCCGCCAGGGAAGATCGAAAGCGGCGTGGTGAATTTTCGCGGCAAGGACCTCATGAAGCTGAGCAACGACGCCATGCGCTCGGTGCGCGGCGCGGAAATCGCCATGGTGTTCCAGGACCCGATGACCTCGCTCAACCCGGTGCTGACGATCGGAACCCAGATCACGGAAGCGCTGAAGCTGCACCTGGGGATGAATGACAGGCAGGCCGACGACCGCGCGACCGAACTGCTGGAAATGGTCGGCATCCCGGATGCCCGCCGTCGTTTGAAGAGCTACCCGCACCAGTTTTCAGGCGGTATGCGCCAGCGCGTGATGATCGCCATGGCGCTGTCGTGCAATCCCAAGCTGCTGATCGCCGACGAGCCGACGACCGCGCTGGATGTGACCATCCAGGCGCAGATTATCGAACTGGTGAAGCGACTGCGCGATCAGTTCGGCATGGCGATGATCTGGATCACCCACGACCTGGGTGTGGTCGCCGGTATGGCCGACACCGTGCAGGTGATGTACGGCGGCCTGATCGTGGAACGCGGTCCGGTCACCGCAATGTTCACGGACACACGCCACCCCTACACGCTCGGCCTGCTGAAGTCGCTGCCGCGCCACGATATGCGCAAGGGCGGCGAGAAACTGATCCAGATTGAAGGGGCGCCGCCGGACATGCGCATTCCGCCGAAGGGCTGCCCATTCTTCGCCCGCTGTACCTATCGTCTCCCCGGCAAATGCGATGTCGAGATGCCGCCGCTGGTGTCCGGCGAAGGGTCCGACCCGCAGCATCTGAAGGCCTGCTGGGTGGATGTCCGCACCGGAATGCCGACGCCTGAAGCGCAAGGAGTTGCATAGACCATGACCTCGCCCGCTCCCGCTGCCCAGAAACGCGGCACCGGCACCGTCCCGCGCGAAGCGCTGGTGAAGGTGCGCGGACTCAAAAAGTATTTCCCGATCACCGCCGGCTTGATCATCCAGCGCCAGGTGGGCGCGGTGAAGGCCGTCGATGAGGTGAGTTTTGACGTCTACAAGGGCGAGACGCTCGGCCTGGTAGGCGAGTCCGGCTGCGGCAAGAGCACCACCGGCCGCACCGTCCTGCAGTTGTACCGCCCGACCGCCGGTTCCGTCGTCTTCGAAGGCGACGAGCTGACGACGATGAGCGACAACCAGCTTCGCGAGAAGCGCCAGCGCATGCAGATGATCTTCCAGGATCCGTATGCATCGCTGAACCCGCGTATGTCGGTCGGCAACATTGTCAGCGAACCGCTGCGCATCCACAAAGTGATGTCGAACAAGAAAGAACAGCAGGAGTACGTCGAGCAGCTTCTGGTGAAGGTGGGTCTGAACCCCTACTTCATCAACCGCTACCCGCACGAATTCTCCGGCGGTCAGCGTCAGCGCATCGGCATCGCCCGCGCGCTGGCCCTGCGCCCAAGCTTCATCGTCGCCGACGAGCCGATCTCCGCGCTCGACGTGTCGATCCAGGCGCAGGTGGTCAACCTTCTGGAAGAACTCCAGGATGAGCTGAACCTGACCTATCTGTTCATTGCCCACGATCTGAGCATGGTGCGGCACATCTGCGACCGTGTGGCGGTCATGTACCTGGGCAAGATCGTCGAGCTTGGCCCGGTCGATCAGGTATACGACAACCCGCTGCACCCCTACACGCAGGCGCTGCTGTCCGCCGTGCCGGTGCCGGACCCGCTCAAGGAAAAGGATCGCCAGCGCGTCATTCTGACCGGCGATGTGCCCAGCCCGGCGCGCCCGCCGATCGGCTGCAACTTCAACACGCGCTGCCCGGTGGCGCTCAAGGGCGTGTGCTACGAAGATCCCGATCCCGCTCTGGTCGAGCTGGAGCCGGGGCACTGGGTGGCCTGCCACCGCGCGGTGTAAGCGACTTCTCAATTCCAAAGAATAAAACCGGCTATCGCTGATGCAGCGATGGCCGGTTTTTTGTTGGTGGTCAGGCAGTCTGACGACGGGTCTGCTGACGAAAGTGCCGGTCCCTCTATAACGCCGCCGCCATCGCCTCCCCGAAATTCGGCAGCGCCCGCTCGATCATGCCGTCATTGGCCGTGAGCGACATACGGAAATATCCCGGCATCTCGACGACCGAGCCGGGCAGACACAGGACGTTGTGCTGCGCCAGAGTTTCCGTAAACTGCCAGTCGTCGGCGATTGGCGAACGCGGCAGCAGGTAAAACGTGCCTTCGGGGGAATGGACGTCATAGCCCAGGGCGCGAAGATCGCGCACCAGCCAGTCGCGCTTGAACTGGAGATGCTCGATATCGATGGAGAGTTTTTCCAGGTCCGCCAGCGCGTGCTGCAGGAGCGCATTGGGAAACGAGAAGCCGCCCGCGAGCTGGGAGACCAGGATCGCCTGGCGCACCGCGGCACGCGCTTCCATCGCCTCGGGCAGGGCGATATAGCCAATGCGCTGGCCGGGGGTCAGCAGCGTTTTGCCGTAGGTATAGATCAGCAGGGTGTTCGCGTACAGCGTCGCCGGGCTGACAAACGTCCGCCCATCATAGATGATCCGGCTGTAGGCTTCGTCCGAGATCAGATAGATCGCCCGCCCGTTTTTGCGACTGGCGGCCTCAAGCAAAGCGGCCAGCGCCTGAAGCGTCTCGGCGGGGTAGATCTTGCCGGTCGGGTTGTTGGGCGAATTGACGATGATTGCCCGCGTCCTGTCCGTTATGGCGACCTCGATGGCCTCGAGGTCGAGGTCGAAGGTCTCAGGATCGACCCGGACTCGTACCGGCACGCCGCCGACCGCCCGGATCTGCATTTCGTAGAAAAACCAGGGCGGGACCATCATCAGGACCTCGTCGCCCGGATTGACCACCGTCTGAAGGGCCAATTGCAGGGCGGCGAATGCGCCGTTCGTCATCGCCACGTCTTCCGGCTGGACGGCCAACCCTTTCCACTGGCGGAGGGACTCGGCGACCACCTGCTGGGCTTCCGGTTCGCTCAGTTTGTAGGCGAACCAGTTCTTGTCCTGCGGCGCAATGTGTTCCTGCAGGACCTCGGTATATTGCGCCAGGGGCATCTCATGCGGGTTGCCGATCGCAAAATCGCTGACTCCGGGCTTCGCCGCCCGCTCCAGGTACGGGGACTCCAGCATGAATTGCAGAAAGGGCTGCATGGCCGTGGCAAGCCCGGCAATGCGACTGGCGACAGGCGCTGATGACATTTGAAACGCTCCTCGGCTCCCGAACCCGCTGTGATAAAACTATACAGCAGGTTTCGGAATTCCCGAGACAAATAGCCCCTGAGGGTTGGATGGGCGATCAGGCGCTCTGAGTATCCAAGAAAAGCTCCCTCGCCAGCATAGTTCACGTCAAGACACTTTTAAGGGTCGGCACGTCCGCCGGCGATGGGGCGAGATCAGATGCGCCCGTACAGCCGGCCCCCGAACTCGTTAACCAGCTTGTCGTCCAGCTCGTCGGCGTACTCGGCGACCAGGCTGATCAGGCTGTTGGCTTCGACGGCGTCCAGGCCGTCGAGCGGGCGCTCGCTGAAGACGTAGACCACATCCAGGTAGACGCCCATCGCCGCCGAGGTGAGCTGGAGGTTCAGCTCCAGCAGGTGGCGGTAGAGCGGCAGGAGGTTGGTCATCGGCAGGTGGACGATGGGCGCCAGGATTTGCAGATAGCCCACGTCGTCCTGCTGCGTCACATAGACCTCGATGGCCGCCGACCCACGCTGGAAGCGCCAGCCGAAGCCGTCGGCGGTGTTCATGCGCGACTGGGCCGGATCGACGCCAATCTCCAGCAGGATTTGCTCGACGATCTGCACATGGTTCTGAACGCGCGGGGTGCCGCGTCGTCCTCCGCCCAGGTTAAACATACCTGCGTCTCCTTCACCGGACACGGATGGGATGCGAACGAAACTGCCTCAAGCGTACAACGCGACCGGTGGGAAGCGCAAATCGGCCTTCAGGGCACCCCGCTCTCGCCAAAGTTCGATGCCAGTAGCGAGAAGTCGCTGATGTTGACGGCCGCGTCACCGTTGAAATCCGCCCGCGCGTCATAGCCCGCTCCGCCGCTGACCGCCCCGAACGCCGCGGCCAGGATGGAGAAGTCGGTAATGGTCACGCTGTTGCTGTCATCCGCATCGCCCTCGCGAAGTGGATCGCCGATCCCAGTGAGTGAATCCCCCGGAGTGAGCAGCACCGGCACGATCTTCGCCAGCGTGCGATCCGTCTTGATCCACAGATCGTAGGCGCCGGGAAAAAGGTCGCTGAGGAAGATGCGTCCGAAGGTATTCGACGTCTGAGCTATCGTCTGGTAGGGTGCGCCCCCGCCCGACGGACGTACTTCGACGCGGGTGTTGGCGATCCAGGTGTTTCCTGGCGGGTTGGCTCGCCCTTGCAAGTTGAGCTGCACGGTCAAGGAAGTGGGTGGCGCGTACTCGTAGGCACCCATGTCGACGACCGTGTTGAGGATGCGCGGGCGGTTCGCCTGATCGCGGTCGGCGCCAACGGGAATGAGCGAGTTGCTGCCGGCATCAATGACCGGGCTGCCCTCCAGCGGGCGCAGGAACAGCGCCGTGGGGGTCGCCGCTTCCAGGTTCGGATCGATGCCCGTCTTGTTACCGTTTGAGCCGTCCAGCGCCCCACAAGAGTGATCTTCAACCAGGGTGTTGCGCGCCATGAACGTCGATCCCGGCAGGTTCAGGCATTCGTTTCCTTGAACGTTGTTGGCGATGATGCTGTTGTCCACGAGTGCTGTGCCAGTATTGGCAAGGCCTACGCCGAAGGGAACGGTATTCTGACTGATCGTCACGTTGTAGAGGAACAGGATGGCATTCTCCATGTTGGTCACGATGCCTGGGGATCCGGAATTCGAGTGGAATGTCGTATTGGCCAGGCTGGCGATTCCCACGTTGAACAGGCCCGTTGAACCCCCGTTGCGAACACTGCTGCGCTGCATATTGAGCAGCCCATAATTGTCGACAGCATTGCCAAAGTTGTACTCCAGCACCACGTTTCTCATCGTCAGCTCACCCCGGTTTGTCACCGCCGTGAGAAACGAGTCGCGCACCGTGAGATCGCGGATCTCCACCTTCGCGGAGGGATCAACTGCCAGGAGACCGGGGCGACTGCTTGTTGGGTCGCCGTCATCGATGCTCAGCAGTGCCGAGCCATTGCCCAGTATCGTCAGCAAATAGCCCGCGTCGGCCTGGACGTTCAGCAGCACAGCGGATTCATACGCGCAGGCCTCTCCCAGCGAGAGGGTATCCGGCTCGCCATTGGACCCGGCAGCCGCCAGGGCCGCGACCAATGCGGCTGTGTCGCCTACGCCGGCCGTACAGGGAATGGTGAACGTGCTGGCGAACGCTGTCGGAAGCCGCCCGAGAATCAGCGACAGCAGCAGCGCCAATGCGGCGACGCGAGATACCGTACGGCGCAGAACCAGGCTGGGGAGGTCGCACATTATCGGAATTCCTGATCAACGGACATGGCTACTGTATGTCGATTTTGCGGGGAAGGCAACCGAAAAACCTCACTCCCCGCCCGCCTCTGCGTGCCGGCGAGTGGGAGACAAAACGAGGGCGCCTCTTGGACGCCCTCGAAATAGGAGATGGGAGTGATTTGCGGGAGGACACATGGGTCCTCCCCTACGATTTGAAACGGGCGATCCGCGGGGCGTAGGGGGCGACCCATGTGTCGCCCCGTGATAGGCGAATCGGCGTGTTGCAGAATGGGCGGGTGATTGTCGGGCGGACCAGCGTGTCCGCCCGCAACGCTCTCATTCCTCGCCTTACACCTGCCCGAGCGCGGCCAGCTCCTGAGTCCCGAGCTTGGGCGCGTTCTCGATGTAGCTGAGCGACTGGTGGCGGAAGTAGGTGTTGTACAGCTCGGCGTAGTGGCCGCGCTGCTCCAGCAGCGACTCGTGATCGCCCTCTTCGATGATCTGCCCCTGGCGCAGCACGATGATGCGATCGGCCTCGCGGATGGTGGACAGGCGGTGGGCGATGACGATCGAGGTGCGGTCCTTCAGCACCACCTCCAGGCCTTCCTGGATGAGTGTCTCGGTCAGCGGGTCGACGCTGGCGGTGGCCTCGTCGAGGATGAAGATCGACGGCTTCTGCAGGAGCACGCGCGCCAGGCTGACCAGCTGCCGCTGGCCCATCGACAGGCTGCTGCCGCGCTCGCCGACCGGCGTGTTCAGTCCGTCGGGCAGGGTCCTGAGCCAGTCGCCCTGGCCGACCAGGTTGGCCGCCTGCTCGACCTCTTCGTCGGTGGCATCCGGCATGCCGTAGCGGATGTTGTCGCGGATCGTGCCTTCGAACAGGAACGGCGACTGCGTCACAATGCCCAGGCGCGAGCGGTAGTCGGCCAGATCGAGCGAGCGGATGTCCTGCCCGTCGATCAGCAGCTTTCCCTCCTGGAACTCGTAGAAGCGGGCGACCAGCTTGCCGATGCTCGACTTGCCTGACCCGGTGTGGCCGACCAGGGCGATCGTCTCGCCGGCCTTGATGGTCAGCGAGAAGTCGGTCAACACCGGCTCGTCCTCGTTGTAGCGGAAGTTGACGTTCTCGAAGCGGATCTCGCCCTTGATCTCCGGCAGCTTGCGGCTGTCGGTCTGGACCACCTTCGGCTCGGCGTCGATGAGCGCGAAGACGCGTTCGCCGGCGGCCAGACCGAGCTGGAACTGGCTCCAGAAGGAGGCGATGCTGGTCAGTGGGAACCAGAACAGCGCCAACCCCTGGATGAACAGGTACCACTCGCCGGCGGTCAGCGATCCAGCCTGGGCGCTGAGCACGCCGAAGTAGACCAGCGCCGCCGTACCCAGGCCGGCCAGCAGGTTGAGGATGGGGAAGATGGCGCTGAAGACGTAGCCCGTGCGCAGGTTGACGCTGTACGACTGGCTGTTCACGTCCAGGAACTCGTCGTAGATCGTCTTCTCCTGGCGGAAGGTCTTGGCCACCGAGATGCCGCTCACCGTCTCCTGGATGTGGGCGTTGACGATGGCGTTGATGCGCCGCGAGGCCGTCACCGTCTTGCGGGCGATCACCCGGAAAGAGAGTGCCGTGATGACGATGAAGGGGCTGAGCGCCAGGGTGAGCAGCGTGAGCTGCACGTTGACCGTGAACAGGTAGCCGATCAGGATGACCACCAGCAGGATCTGGCTCATCAGGTCGGTGGCCAGCGCCACGACCTGCGAGAACGACTGCGTGTCGGACGTCACGCGGCTGACGATCTTGCCCGAGGGGATGGTGTCATAGAAGGACAGGTCGCGCTTCATGACCGCGTCGACGGCATCTTCGCGCAGCTTGAGCGTGACGTTGCCGATGGCCGACGCCGCGAGCCACTGCCGCATGGCGTTGAAGCACCAGGCGACCACGCCCAGCACCACGATGATCGCGGCGATGGTCAGCAGGGTGGCCAGGCTGGGATCGGCCTGGATGCGGTCCAGCCCCTCAGAGATGGCGATCGGCAGGCCGGTGTTGAGCAGCGAGGTCGCGAAGATGGCCAGCGACACCGCCGCCATGCGGCCCACCTGCGGCCGGAAGTAGCCCAGGATGCGCCGCACCAGGACGCGGTCGCCATAGGAACGGTCGTAGGACTCGGCGTCGAGTCCATCCATCAGGAAGCCCATATCATTCGCTCCTTATGCCGCTTCGAGCGGCGGCAGTTCCACATCATAGCGGGCGAAGATGCGGCGGTACTGATCGGACGTGCGCAGCAGCGTGTCGTGATTACCGGCGGCTGTCACGCGCCCCCCTTCCAGCAGCAGGATGTGATCGGCCCAGCGGATCTGCGACAGGCGGTGGGTGATGAGCAGCGTCGTCCGGCCTTCCTGCGCCCGGCGGATGGCCTTCTGGATCTCGTCCTCGGTGGCGCTGTCGATGGCGCTGGTGGAGTCGTCCAGGATCAGGATGCGCGGGTTGGTCAGGAAGGCGCGGGCCAGGGCGATGCGCTGCCGCTGCCCACCGGAGAGGGTGACGCCGCGCTCGCCGACCATGGTCTGGTAGCCGTCCTTGAACGACATGATGAAGTCGTGCGCCTGCGCCTCGCGGGCCGCCCGCTCGATTTCTTGTTGCGGCGTGTCCGGCGCGCCGAAGGCGATGTTCTCGCCGAGGGTGCGCGAGAACAGGAAGACGTCCTGCTCGATCTTGCTGATCTGCGAGCGCAGGGTCGCCAGACTCCAGTCGCGCACGTCCACCCCGTCGATCAGGATACGGCCGGCGGTCACGTCGTAGGTCCGGTTGATCAGGTCGGTCAGCGTGCTCTTGCCGGAACCGGTCTGGCCGACGATGGCGATGGTCTCGCCCGGTTTGATGTGGAAGGAGATGTTCTCCAGTACCGTGCCGTCCTCGTAGCCGAAGCTGACGTTCTCGAAGACGATTTCGCCACGCATGGTCTCCTTGTAGCCCTGGGCGTTCTCGTCCAGATCGGCCTCGGCGTTGATGATGTGGAGCACGCGCTCGCCGCTGGCGATGCCGAGCTGCACCAGCGAGAAGGAGAAGATGGAGATGAAGATGGGGAAGCGCAGCGTCGCCAGCAGACCGGTCACTGCCACCACGCCGGCGAAGGAGACCGTCCCCTGCCCGAAGAGGATCATGCTGTGCAGGAAGCCCAGCCCGAGCGCGAAGGCGTAGAACAGCGTCGGCAGGTAGCCCGCCTCGACCCGACCCTGCTCCGCGAAGTAGTCACGGTAGCGCTTGGCGTTGTCGCGGAACTTGCGCCGCTCGAATGGCTCCTGCGCGCTGGCCTTGACCACCTCGATGCCGGAGATCGTCTCTTCCAGGGCGGCATTGAGCGCGCCGAAGGCCATGCGCTGGTTGCCGACCACCGGGTTGAGCCGTTTCGAGTAAGCCCGCACGGTGACGATGTAGACCAGCACGAACAGGGCAGGCACCAGCAGCAGTTCGACTTTGACGGTGGCGATCCAGAACATGGGGATGGCGATGCCCAGGATGGTCTCGAAGATGAAGAGCACGCCGGGGTTGATCATGCCGTTCATCATCTGCACGTCGTCGGTGGCGCGGGCCATGATGTCGCCGACGCGCTGCCGGTCGTGGAAGGTCTGGCTCTTGCCGAGCAGGCTGGTGTACAGCTCTTCGCGGGCGTCGCGTTCCAGCCGCTGCGCCACCGTCTGAAGGGAGAGCGAAGCGATCAGAGCCGAGGTGCTGTCCAGGATCAGGACCACAAGGACGCTCAGCGCGATGGTCGCCAGGCCGTTGACGGTCGGGTTGAGGATTTCATCGGCCGCGGCGCCGATCAGCACGCGCGCATACGAGTAGGAAAACCAGGCGATCAGGTAGAAGACGACGATGCCGACCAGAAGGAGCCTATACCGCCCCACGTGGGACAGTATCCAGCGAACCGCGCTGCGACGATTGTAGGGGTAGGCGGACGCCACAGTGAACTCGCTGCGTTGAGCCATGAACATCTCCTTGCAGGATGTTTGGGCAGACAGACAAGTATACTAGAACTTAGGTTCTAACGCAATGAACTTTGTTATGTGCGAACGGGACGCAAAAGGATACCGCTGGGTCTAGAAAAGGTCAAGAGCGCTCTTAAGCGTTGTTGAATGACCGACTTTTCACAGATGTGTCCGGTATACTTGACATGAAGTATGATAAAGCATACACTGTGTCATGTAAACCGGACTTGAAGTGAACTACCCAGGGAGTGGCCTATGTCGTATCAGGAAAGACGCGCGCTGGTTTCCATCCTCAGCACCATCGTCATTTCGGTCGTGTACTTCCGTTTCATGTTCGAGCGGATGCCCGACGCCAGCGCTTATTCGCCGGAAATGTTCAAGTACTGGGGCACGGTCTTCGTGCTCCTGATCCCGGTGACGATCGTCGCCAAAATTATCGTCACCATCGTCTTCAGCATCCTCAACACCATCGCCACGCGCGAGGGCGAACCCGCCTTTCAGGACGAGCGCGACCGGCTGATCGACCTCAAGTCGATGCGCACGGGCTTCGTGATCTTCATGATCGCCATCGTGCTGGGCATCGGGTCGCTGGCCCTGGACATGCCGCCGACGGTCATGTTCCTGTGCTTCTTCGCCGGCGGCATCGCCTCCGACGTGGCCTCGGACGTCTCGCAGTTCCTGCTCTACCGCCGAGGGGTGTGACGTGCGCAAGATCGTCATTCACAACCACGTGCGCAAACTGCGCTTCAACCAGGGCGAGATGACTCAGCAGCAGCTGGCCGAGCAGGTGGGCGTGACCCGCCAGACCATCGTCGCCATCGAAAAAGAGCAGTACACGCCATCGCTGGAGCTGGCCTTTCGCATCGCCCTGGTGTTCAACCTGCCGCTGGAAGAGGTGTTCTACCTGGAAGTTCCCGCGCCCTGAGCGCTGAACCTACCCACCGGCGCCGCTGAACCCGGCGGCATCCCAACCTTTCACCATTCATCTTTCCATACGTCCATCGCCGGCCCTGTGTTTAAACACAGCGCCCCAGTTCGAACTTTGCCAATTTTCAGCAGCGAATCGACGCTGCACAGGAGAAAAATCATGAAGGCTATCGTGTGCACCGCTTACGGCTCTCCCGACGTCCTGAAGCTTCAGGAGCTCGCTCGACCCGCCCCGAAGGACAACGAGGTGCTGGTCAAAGTTCATACAGCCGTCGTTGGCCCGGCCGATTGCGCCTTTCGCAAGGGTGATCCCTTCATCGTCCGGCTGATCTACGGCCTGCGCAAACCGCGTATCGCGACCCAGGGTGCCGAGTTTGCCGGGCAGATCGTGGCGGTAGGGTCAGCCGTCACGCAGTTCAAACCCGGCGACCGCGTCTGCGGTCTGAGCCCAGACAGCATGGGCGCCCACGCCGAGTACCTGTGTATCCCGGAAGACAAGCCGATCATCCACACGCCGGAGGGCATGAGCGAGGAAGAGGCGGTCGGGATCATCGACGGGGCGGCCACGGCGCTGACCTTTCTGAAAGCGGTGGCGCATCTCCAGCCCGGCCAGTCGGTGCTGATCAACGGCGCGTCCGGGTCTGTCGGCGCCTACGGGGTGCAGATCGCGAAGGCCTTCGGCGCGCAGGTCACTGGCGTGTGCAGCACGGCCAACGTCGAGCTGGTGCGCTCGTTGGGCGCCGATCACGTCATCGACTACACCCAGACCGATTTCACCCGCACGGGCCAGACTTACGACGTGATCTTCGACGCCGTGGGCAAGAGCACCTTCGGCAAGTGCAAGCGCGCGCTCAAGCCGCGGGGGCAGTATCTGACGACGGTGCCGACGCTGTCGATGGCCTCGGCCGTGCTGCGGACGGCGCTGTTCGGGCGGCGCAAGGCGAAGTTTACGACCGCCGGCCTGAAACAGACGAAGGCGCGTCTGACGGAGCTGGCGGATCTGTTTGCAGCCGGCAAGCTGCGCGCAGTGATCGACCGGCGCTACCCGCTGGACCAGGTGCCGGAGGCGCACCGCTACGTCGACACGGGACGCAAACGGGGGAACGTCATCATCACCGTGGCGCCGGCGGCCGCCTGAAAGTCGGTTCGCGAAACGAATCAGTGGCGGATGCGCCGTAGCGCGTCTCATAGGTACCAAATTAGCGACTGATCGCCGCAGCCAGAACATCGATTGTCGCGTCGTCCGCCGGGTGTTAAAACACCCGGCTACCCGAAAAGACAGGTCCACTGAAGGGACCAAAAACGCGGGTTACGCGGGGAGCCCCTTCAGTGGGCGTGTCGTTTGTTAGCCGAGGCGGTTCCCAGCGCGCTCGGCGGCGGTCGACCAAATCATAGTTGAGACGCAGTATCAATAACGACGTAATTCGCCCGGTAATTGGTTTTGGCGGGGAATTCCTTATCATCTCCAATATGCGCTCGAAGTAACCAACACCGAATATTGGAGAAGTCGATCATGTGCTCGCCTAAAGTTGAACAGGCCGTTCGCGAACGTATTGCCAAAGAAGGTCGTCCGAATCTGAGCCGGCGCGGGTTCCTGAGCCTGGGCGGCGCCGCAGCCGCCGGGCTGGCCGTCGCTTCGCTGGCGCTGCCGGCGCAGAAGGCGCATGCCTACAATCTGGAAGAGGTCATCGACCTCACGCACGTCTTCGGCCCCAACGTTCCGACCTACACCCCCGGCGAAGCGCCGACCCGTGAAGACTCTGTGACGGTCGAGGCCAACGGCTTCTACATCCAGAAATGGACGCTGTTCGAGCATGCCGGCACCCACTGCGACTTCCCGGCGCACTTCATCGCCGGCGCGACGACGGTCGACAACTATGACGCCAGCAAACTGCTGTGCCGCGCCGTGGTGATCGACATCAGCGCCAAGGCCGCCGAGGATCCGGATGCCATGCTGACCGTCGAGGACGTCGAGGCGTGGGAAGCGGCCAATGGGCAGATCCCGGACTGCGCGCTGGTCTTCATGTATTCCGGGTGGGAATCGAAGTGGGACGATGTCGAGGCTTTCCGCAATGCTGACGCCGACGGCGTGATGCACTTCCCCGGCTTCAGCGGCGAGGCGGCGGCCTGGCTGATCGAGGAGCGCAACATCTTCGGAATCGGCGTCGATACGCTCAGCCTCGACCCCGGCAACTCAGCCACCTTCGACACGCACTACACCGTGCTGGGCGCGGAGCGCTTCGGTATCGAGAATGTCGCCAATTTACAGTCGCTGATGGGCAAGGACGCCAAGGTGATCGTCGGCGTGCCGCGCTGGGAAGAAGGCTCCGGCGGCCCGTGCCGTCTGCTGGCGCTGGCGTAGATTGCTGGATTGGGGAGGGCATAGGCACCGTAGGGGCGACGCACACGTCCCCAGGCCCGCGCTTGGGCGAGCCGCGGGGGGGCCTTTAGTGGACGGTTTGGCGGGTGTTTTAAGGCGTCCCACTTGTGCGCACGCGTCGCCCCTACCCCTCTTTCGGAAAGTGGGAGATTTCCCAGATGTGACCATCGGGGTCGGTGAAATAGGCCGTGCGCTGCCCCCAGGGCTGGGTCACTGGCGGCTTGATGAAGCGAACGCCCCTGGCTCTGAGGCGTTCATACTCGGCATCACAGTCGTCCATGAAGACGGCGAAGAGCGAACGGGGGATGTAGTCCTTGTCCGGCTGAATGGCCTCTTCGGAGATCATCGCCGCGGCCATGGTGATGTCCAGAATCGCCAGGGTCTTGTCCCCAATGTCGAAAGCGGCGAAACCCTTTTCGAGGGTAGAGGGCATGAACTCCAGGACGTCGCGGTAGAACTGGAGGGAAGACTCGAAATCCCGAACCATGATGAGCGTCGCGGAGATCCTGTCGATCATCGTATCGCCTCTCGAATTTAGAACATTTATTCCAATATAGTATGCTAGATCGCGCTGGAAGTCAATGAACAGATGAACAGGCGACAAGTCTGTCTCCATAATTCAGATAGGCTTCTATAAAATAGAAGCTTAGGACGTTCTCTATGATCAAAGGTTCATCGTGCCCCTCCTTGAAACGCTGAAGTCCGTGGCAGATCGCCAGCCCGAGATGCCCGCCATCCTCGCCGTCGACGAACCCGCGCTCACCTATGCTCATCTGTACGACCATTTGCTGAAGACCACCAGCACACTGAACGCAGCCGGTTATGGACGCGGGGCGCGCGCCGCCCTGGTCATGCCCAATGGCCCGCATATGGCGACGCTCTTCCTGGCCGCCGCCGCGAGCATGACTGCCGCGCCGCTCAATCCCAACTACCGTTACGACGAGTTCGAGTTCTATCTGGAGGACCTGCGCGCCGACGTGCTGATCATCCT
>JADJPJ010000044.1 GCA_016713325.1 Candidatus Flexifilum affinis
CGTCGCGGTAGATGCCCGCCGAAGGTCAGATAGTCGACCAGATGGCCGCATTCGGCGGGATGTCAGCCCCGCTCGACCGAAGTCCAGACGGACCTGGATGGTGTTCTCGCCCTCGCGCAGATGATCGGTCAGGTCGAAGGAGAAGGGCACGTAGCCGCCGTCGTGGTCGCCCAGGGTGGCCCGTTGATCGATGCCGTGCTGGCGGTCATCGCCCCGTCGAAGTCGATGGCGACGCCGGCCCTGGCGCAGTTTCCGGCGGGGTGGTAACGCGGTAAGTCGGGGATAGACTGGTATTCCTGGTTGCTCGAAGTTGCGCAGCGGCAGGGTGATGTTGGCGTGCGGCAGCGTGACCAGCTCGAAAGCGTCATCGGACGCGCTGTCGGGGAGCGCTCGCGGCGCATGGGGCCAAATCGGCAACTGAAACTGAAGATGGGCGCATGAAGATGCCTCCTGAAAGGGTCTTGAGCGAACAATGGCGAGATTACGTAGCGCGGGGCGGCGATGTCGCTGATGTTTTATGCAGCCTGTGACCATCAGGGGCGAGGCGCTCTTTGCGAAAGCCAGGCCCGTCCAGTGATGGGGCGGGCGGGGCGAGGCGACCTCGCCATCAACCTTGGGCCTCGCTCCTCGTTAGCCGGGAGCTTCTTGCGTCACAGCTGACCAGAAAAACTGCCCGGACGAAAATCATACGCGTAAGCGCCAGCAGCAGATCGGTCAGCCCGTCCTGGAGTGGTCAGCGTCTGGCTGCCGGGCGACGTCTCGACGGTGATGGTGTACTGGAACAGGTCGGGGCGCGGCGGCGGCGGTGAACACTCCTGAATGCCGAGGGGAAATGTCTCGCTGAGCATCGCCGCGATGGCGCGTCGACTTCACCTCCGGACTGACGCGGCTTACGCCGTCACGGATCAGCCGGCCATCACCGCCCATACAGGGTGATGTTGAGCGGCGTGCCGGAGACGCCTCCCTGCTGGTAGTAGCTGACGATGTTGATGGAGAAGGTAGGCGCGTCGGCGGGTTCGCAGTGCCGGTGGTGCTGGCGGTGACGAGCGTGCCCGGCAGCGGCGCGCCCATCGTCTCGGCGACGCCGGTTGGCGGAGCTCGAGCGGCGCGTCCTTCGACGGTGGCGACCGGGGTGGCGCCTGCCGGTCACCGGCGCTCGCTCAGGGGGGGTTCGGGCGTGGCCGAGGGGGCAGACTGGCCGACGCAAGCGAGCAGCACAAGGCTCAGCAGGCCGGGAAGAAGACGACGCTGGACGTGCTCCGTTTCCGCAATGTCTCGGTGACGAGACGATCTCACGAAGTGATCCATACTGGCAAGTCTACGACAAAACGGCTTGATGCACAGCTGAATTCAGTACTGCCGGCCTATTCGCTTTCTTTATGGATACGAGGCCGCCCACTCCCGACCGGCAAGAGTCGCGTTTCTTCGCCGGTGAACGGGTTGACATGAAGACCGTCGGCGCTGCCAGTCGTCCAGCCGGCGGTGATACAGGACGGTCCGATCGTCCAGCCAGTCGGAGGCGACGCCCGCGTGCCGGCGATGATCGCGCCAACGGCATAGCGGACGACCCCAGGTGGGATCTCCACGTTGGCGTACCCGGCGATCCAGTCCCCGGATGGCGACAGGACCGGCCCGACGATCTCGAAGTCGCGTTGGGGATCTGCCGCCGGTCCCGGTCGCCAGGTCGATCTCGATATTCCAGCGAGCCGGTGATGTTGGACTTTGGAAGATGATGCTGGCCGTCGGTCAAGTCCAGGTCGGGGAAATAGTCTTCCCGCTGGTCGAACTGGGTCAGATTGCGCAGCCTGACGTCGAAGTTGAGCACGTAAATATCCCAGTTGCGGTGGCGTCGGACGCGAAAGCGATGCGCGTGCCATCCGGGCTGAAGGCGCCGTGCCGCTCCCTGGTCCGGGTAGTCGGTCAGCCGCGGCGTTTCCGACCGGTATTAGGTCGTACAGGAACAGATCGGCGGGCGCGCTGGTCGCGGGCTGGTGAAGACCACCCAGTTCCGGAAATGTCCGGGTCATAGGTTTGTCCTGCCGAGACCAGCATCGTCCACCTGGCGCGCGGGATCGTACAGGTACAGGTCCAGGTCGCGGGTGAAGACGATCCGCTCGCCGTCGAGGGATCGCCGCGCGGTTCCGGGGGTGGGCGGGATCGGCGTGGGCGGAATGGCGGTCGCGCCGGCCTCGATGGTCACCAGCCCGCCGAAGAAGACGGTGCTCAGCGGCGGGATCGCCGATCTCCAGGGCTTCCAGGGCGATCGGGGTTGTGCCTGGCGCCAGCGCTGTGACCTGCAGCGAGAAGAGGACGTCGTCCGTCGGCGCGCTGCTGCCCAGCGATACGGCCACCATCATGATCGTTCCGGCCTCGCTGTCGACGGGCCCCTCGTCCGCGAACATCGCCTCACCCAGGTATCCGCCCAGATCCCAACCGTCCACCCGCAGCAGCGCCGGGTCGAACAGCAGCGTGATGCTGAAGGCCGAGCAGCGCGTTGTGCCGCAGTCCACAATGGCTTCCAGGACGGCGGAGTCTCCGACCTGAAGCGTCGGCGGAGCGAAGCGTCAGCGTCGCCCGATCCTGCGCGGCGGCCGGGGCGGTCAACAGCGCCAGGATCAGCAGCAGCGGCAGTTCGCGCCGGAAGAGCCGGCGAAGAATTCGAAGGGCATGGTGTTGGGTGGTACGGGTTGGAATTCATGTCGGTCTCGCTGTGAAGGGCGCAGGCGATCGTCGAGTGGTGTCTGAGTCAACCCCGGCCAAACGTCTGCCAAACAGACTTTCGGGAGAATTTCACACACGGCAAACGCTGAACCCCTATAATGATCGTGCACGTTGATTACAGGCCGGTGACGTCGGCGAAAATGCTCACCAGGAACGTCTCCGCCACCTGTTCGCTTCATGTTGACTTCAATGGGAACCCTATGACGACTGTGCCGCCGGTTGCCTCAAACTACACCATCCTCGTCGTCGACGACACGCCGGCGAACCTGAGCGTGCTCGCCTTCATGCTTCAGCAAGAGGGCTTCCCGCGTCCGCACGGCCACCAATGGCGGCGCCGCGCTGAAAGCCGTACAGCTTGAACTCCCCGACCTCATCCTGCTGGAAATTCGCATGCCGGACATGGACGGCTACGAGTTATGTGTGCAGTCCAAGGCTGATCCGGTGACGCAGAACGTCCCGGTCATCTTCATCAGCGCTGGACAATGTCGAGGACAAGATCAAGGCGTTCAGGCCGGCGGCGTGGATTACATCACCAAGCCCTTCCATGTCGAAGAAGTTGTCGCCCGCGTGCGCGCCCACCTCACCCTGCAAGACCAGCGCCGGGCCATCGAGCGGCTGAACAACCTGAAGGACGACCTGCTCCACATCGTTGCCCACGACCTGAAGAACCCGATCAGCATCATCCGGGGCTACACGGAACTCCTGCTGGCGGGAGACGCTCCGCTGGAACCGGAAGCTGGCCTGCGCAAGATCCACGCGACTTCCGACCAGATGCTGCGGTTGGTCACGGCGCTGCTCGATTATGGTCACTTGAACGGGCATGCCGCTGAATTTGACGCTGGAACCGATGGACCGCCTGTTGGCCGACTGTGTCCAGTCTTTCGCCCTCAGCGCCCGCGAGAAGCGGATCGCCGTCTCTGCCAGCGAATCGCCCTCGGCGGATATTCAGGCGTCGATCGACCGGGAGCGCATGGAACAGGCGGTGTGCAATCTGATCGGGCAACGCCATCAAGTACCGGCGAAGGCGGACAGGTCGAGGTGTCGTTGACCGTCGAGGGGCCATGTCGTGATCGCCGTGACCGATACCGGCTTCGGGGAATCGCCCCGAGCACCTGCCGCATCTCTTCAGCGTTTCTACCGGGTGCCGCAGCAGGCTGGCGCGGCGCGCGTCAGCGGGACCGGGCTGGGGTTGGCCATCGTCAAGCTGATCGTCGAACTGCACGACGGGACGGTGAGCGTTGAGAGTGAGGTCGGCGTGGGCGGTCAGTTCACCATCCGGTTGCCGCGCTAGACGAACTGATCCGATCAAGATCGACTATTCGGCCATCGCCGGGCAAAATGGATCCGTGGGACGGTTCGGGAACCGCCCCGCGGACACCTCACATATGTCAGATAGCCCCTACGCCGCTTCCCCGCCCTTGGCCTGATCCTCGCCAGCGCCAGGACGAACAGCACCCCATGATGACCGCCCACAGGAAAAACGGCGCGCTCGGCCCCTGCCACTGGAAGATCGCCCCGCCAATGATCGGCGCCATGGCGTTGGCGGCGCTCAGGAACGACGCGCTGATCCCCAGCATTCCCCCTCGTTCCGACGGATCGACCTTTTTGGTGATCTGGCTGTTGATCGCCGGCTGAAGGATGCCGCCGCCGATCGCCGCCGGGAGCATGGCCACCAGCAGCACCGCGATCCCCCCCCAACCCGTGTTCTCGTCGGACGGCAGATCGATGGCGATGTCCTGGGTGACCGGCGTCTCGCCTGGTTGCGTTCGGGTGGTCAGCTCTGCCGCCACCGTTTCGCGCGAGTACCACGGCACCGGTTGGGCCGGCACCAGGGCCGTCAGCAGCAGGCCGACCGTCAGCGCCCCCAGACCCAGATAGATCAGCTTGCGGTCGCCGAGCGATTTACTCCACTTGCCGATGAAGTAGCCCTGGACCATGACGACGATCAGGCCGACGTAGACGAACAGCGCCGAGTTGCTGGAGGCATTCATGCCCAGCTTGCTCCGGCGTGAACAACGAGAGGATCTGCTCCAGCCCGCCGAAGGCATCTGCGCGCGAACATCAGGATCAGCAGAATGCCGACACCCGGCAGGGTGAGGGCGCGGAACATGGCGCCGAAACTGATCGCCGCTTTACTCGTCGACGTCCCGCGCTTTTCGGGCGGATTGGTCTCGGGGAGTACGAAGATGGTCAGCAGGATGGAGATGAGCGAGAATCCGGCAGCGACGAAGGCCGGCACATGGTAGTTGTTGCCGCTCAGTCCCAGCGAGATGAAGGCGATCACCGGCCCGACGATGAAGCCCAGACCGAACGCGGCGCCCAGCAGGCCCAGGCCCTGGGTGCGCGTCTTGTCGGTGGTGCTGTCGGTGATGATGGCCTGCGCGGTCGAAATGTTCGCGCCGGAAAGCCCGTCGAGCGCTCGCGAAATGAAGAGCAGGAGCAGCGTGTTGGAAACGCCGAGGATCAGGAAGCCGATCAGCGTGCCGATCTGGCTGATGATCAGGATCGGCTTGCGCCCGTAGCGGTCGGATAGGCGGCCCAGGATCGGCGCGCCGATGAACTGCATGACCGGGTAGGTCGCTCCAAGGATGCCGATGGTGGCCGCGTCCGCCTGGAAGGAGGCGGCGTACAGTGGCAGCAGAGGGATGATGATGGTCAGGCCCAGCAGATCGATGAGGACGACGAGGAAGACCGGAAATATCTTCTTGAAGTCGAGCTTATCGTCAGCAGGAACGGATGCGGAGCGCGGCGGGTTAGTCGCCATTGCTGTCGATACCACTTTCTAGGGAGCTGTACTGCTCCCAGGGGACCAGGGCAGGAGGATCAGCCCTGGCGCGATCTGCGCTCCTGAATGAGCGCTCGGTAGAAGTCTAGCACATCCCTATTCTGGTCGTCATCCCAGATCATCGGCATGCGGCTGGCGTCCAGCCCAATGGCGCTGCTGACCCCTTCCGCCTGCGACAGCCCGACCTCGGTGCCGTAGTAGAGGATGGGCGGTCCCGGCAGGGCGAACTGCGCTTGCGCGGCCGCCTTCAGCGCCTCGACGTCACCGCCGGCGATATACAGGAAGCGGTCCATGTCGTGGTTGTCGAGGAAGGTCGGCAGCACGAAGTCGGCATGGAAGTAGTCCCGGTGCGACGCGAAGCGCTGGGCAAGGTGCGCCGGCTCCAGCGTCTTCCAGCCGTAGACCTGGCGCAGCGCCTGGGCGGCCAGGAAGTCGAGCGTGCCGTCGAGTTTGCCCTCGTAGCTGCGCATGACATTGGGCGCCTCGATGATTTCGCCGAAGATGAACGACTCGGGGTTGGCCTCGCGGCAGGCGGCGCGGAACTCCCACCAGAAGGACGGCGCCACGCCCATGGCGTAATCCAGCCGGTAGCCGTCGGCGCCGAACTCGTGGATCCAGCGACGGGCGGTGTCGAGCATCCACTGCTTCGCGCCCTCGTCGGCCAGGTTGACCTGCGGCATGGTGGCCACGCCAAAGAAGGTGCGGTATCCGACGGGCGAATCGTCGAAGCTGAACCAGGAGCGGTATGGGCTGGACGGGTTGTGCAGCGCCTCCTGGAAGATGGGACTCTGATTGGAGATGTGGTTGCAGACCAGATCGAGCACCACCCGGATGCCGCGGTCGTGCGCCTGCCGGATGAAGTGGCGCAGCGCCTCATTGCCGCCATAGCGCGCCATGATCTGCGCGTAATCGGCGACATCGTAGCCATGATGCGTCGGCGATTCCCAGGGCGGGGACAGCCATATAGCGTCGCAGCCCAGGCGGGCGATGTGGTCGAGCTTCTCCGCAGCACCCCACAGCGTGCCGCCGCAGAAAGCCCGCAGGTTGCTGGTCTGCGTCCAGCCGCGTCCGCCGCCGGGGTAGAAGCGGTCGATCAGCAGGTGATACATGACCATTTGCTTCGCCCACTCCGGAGCGCGGTAGGTGTCCACCCGGTAGGCGAATGTCATGCCGTGCGGATCGCCGGCCGGCTCGGTCGCGGCCAGTGTCGGTTCGGTTTTCTTGCTGAAGTAGGCGCTGGCCGCCCGCTCCACGGTGCGCCGCGCGTCCGGGTAGTCGGCGAACAGCTCGTGCTCGGCATTCCAGGCGCTGATCCGGTAGCGCACGGTCGTGCCATCGACCTGCGGCGGCAGCGTCGCCTGCCAGCGCGTGAGGTAGCTCCAGGTCAGCAGATCCCAGACGGTCTCGACGGCCTGCATCGGCGTGACACTGCCGCGCGTCGCCGTTCCCCGGCTGCCTTCAGGCGTGCTGCCATCAGACGTGTAGTAGACGGCGACATTTGCCGCGCCGCTGTCCTCGCCGGTCAGCGCCTCGATGGTGACCGGCTGCCCCGGCTCGGGTCGCGCGGGGCTATCTCCCCCCGGGGTTGAATCCCCCGCCGCCCGACACGGTGATAGAGCAGCTTCAGCGCGTCGGTGGAGAGAGTGCCAAAGATGTGATCCACGGTGTGTCCTTGTACTGATAGTGCTGAGTGTAAAGTGCTGAGTGCTGAGTCAAACGACTGAGCGAGACCGCTGTTCACTCAGTCCTTTCTACTCAGCACTCAGTCCTGCCACGCTACCCCTTCACCGCGCCGCTGGTCAGGCCGCCGACGATGTAACGCTGGAGCGAGATGTACAGCAGCACCACCGGTGTCGCCGCGATCAGCGACCCGGCCGCGAACACGCCCCAGTCGTTGGTGAACTCGCCTTCCACGAAATTGAACAGGCCAACCATCAGCGTCCACTTCTCGCGATCGGTGAGGATGATGCGCGCCAGCAGAAACTCGTTCAGCGTGCCGACAAAGATCAGGATGGACACGACGGCCAGCACCGGGGTGACCAACGGCAGGATGAGCAGACGGAAGGTCTGCCAGTGCGTCGCGCCGTCCACCAGCGCCGATTCGTCGATGTCACGCGGCACCGTGTCGAAGAACCCCTTCATCAGCCACACGTTCACGCCCATGCCGCCGGCCAGATAGACCAGGATCAGCCCGCCGTGCGTGTTCAGCGCGAAGAAGGGAATGTATTGTCCGAGCTGAAGCAGCAACAGGTACAACGCCACCATCGCGAGGATGTTGGGGAAGACCTGAATGAGCAGCGTGGTCAGCAGCAGCGTGCGCCGGCCCGAGAAGCGGAAACGCGAGAACGAGTAGGCGCTGACCGCGGGCCATAGCGACCGTCAGGACGGTGGTGATGCCGGACACGGCCAGCGAGTTGAACATCCAGTTCCAGAACGGCACGGTCGGGTCATTGAAGAGCCGGTTGAAATTGGAAAACAGCTCCTCCACGCTGTCCACGTTCTGCGGGATGAACGTCTGACTGATCATCGAGCCGGTGGGGTTGAATGCCGCCGACATGATCCAGATCACCGGGAAGAGCGAAAAGGTCAGGGCGACGCCGATGAACGCCCAGCGCAGGACGAGCGCCGGCACGTTCACGGGACGACGGGGGCGGCTGGGCCGCGCGGTGGTGACTGGCGCCAGCGAGACAGCTTGTTCAGACATTTTCGCCAACCTCCTCCAGCCGCTTGGTGAAGCGGAACTGGAACAGCGTCAAAGCGCCGACGATCAGGAAGATCACCACGGCGATGGCCGAAGCAAAGCCGTAGTCGCGCGTGCCGCCTGCGCCGAAAGCATACCGGAAGGTGTAGCTGATCAGGTTGTCGGTATAGCCGACCGTCGGGGCGCTCGTGCCGGGGATGGGCGGGCCGCCCTGGAAGAGCGCTTCGATGAGCAGGAAGTTGTTGAAGTTGTAGGTGAAGGACGCCACCAGCAGCGGGCCGGTCGAGACCAGCAGCAGGGGCAGCGTCAGCTTCCAGAACTTCTCCCAGGCCGTCGCGCCATCGACTTCAGCGGCTTCGTAGATGCTCGCCGGGATCGACTGGAGCGCGCCGGAGCAGATCAGCATGAAATATGGATAGGCCAGCCACAGGTTGACCAGCAGGATGGCGATCTTCGCCCACACCGGGTCGATCGACCAGGGCGGCGCCCACCCGAAAATATCCTCCATGGTGGTGTTGATGATGCCGACGTTCAGGTTCAGCATGCCGCGCCAGATCAGGATGCTGATCATGCCGGGAATGGCGTAGGGGACGATCAGCAGCGAGCGGACGATGCGGATGCCGGTGAACGGCTTGTTGAGCACCAGCGCCATGAGCAGGCCAACCGAAAAGGAAATGATCACGGAGAAGAAGGCGAACGCGACCGTCCAGCCGAAGACCTGGACCAGGGGGCCGCGCAGTACGGGGCTGGTGAACAGGCGGCCGTAGTTCTCGACGCCGGTCTGCACCCAGAAGCCGAGGGGGGCGGTTGCGCCGCTGGCCGCGCGGAAGTCGCCGGTGGCGTTGTCCGCGACGTATTCCGCCCCGGTTTCGCGGTCGACCACCGTATCGCGCGCCTCGTCATACACCCAGCGCTGCTCGAAGGCGCCGGCGGCGCTTCGGCTCTGAATGCCGAGGGGTGAGTCCTCTGGGCCGAACTGCAATTCCTGAATCACCGACAGCGCGCGGAAGCGATCGCCACCGCTGAGCAGCGCATATCCGTTAATGGTTTCCGGCGGGTCGCCCGCCCCCATCTCTTCCAGGGGGGCGTTCTGCGCCGCGAACAGATTGTTGCCCTCGTCGTCCGTCAGCAGCAGGGCATAGGCGCCGGCATCTTCTTCGGCGGCATCCGGCAGGCGGTAGACATTCCACTCGTAGGAAGTCGCGCCTTCGGGCAGGAATTTTGTCTGCGCCATCAGCTCTACCGCTTCTGGCTTGGTGTGACGGTGGCCGTCGCTGAAGTTGGTGAACGAGACGTACACCGTATAGAACATCGGGTAGATGACCAGCAGCGCCACCAGGGCCAGCGAGGGGACCATCCAGCGCATGGGCTTGAGCGCGTTGCGCACCAGGACCAGGCTGAGGAGCAGACTCGTGACGATGATGGTGAAGCCGAGAAAGAAGTTGCCGTCGCGAATGAGGTTGATGCCGAGGAAGATGGCGCCGGCATTGATCACGCCCAGAAGGAGCAGGCGCACGAGGTAGTTGAGCGTACTGACCGAACCAGGCGGTGATGAAGAGGCGGGGGGAATTCCCCCCGCCCCTACGGTCTTCCCGCCCGCCGGCGTGCCGGCAAGACTGGAAGCGCTCACGTTAGCCTCCGACGGCTATGTCGAGAACGTTCGTCGCCGAGTCGTAGGTGAAGGTCACTGCTGTGCCGTCGGCGGGGACGCTGAAGGGGATGTTGGCCCCGTCGCGCGCGCCTTCGGCGCCGTAGTTCTCATCCCATGTCATGTTGATGGCGACCTTGCCTTCGTAATCGCCGGCCGGGATCGCGCTGGTCGTGAAGCTGTACACGCCGTCGCCATCCGGGTCCTGCAGCCAGGAGCGCAGGCAGTCCGGCGCCCAATCCCCGGCGCAGCCAAGGGCCGCCTGGAAATTGCCGGGCACGCTGGCGACGATATGGTTGACGTTGTCGGCGACCCAGTGCGACTTGTTGTCATAGATGAACATGACCGGGCCGTCTTCCGCGACGCTCAGGGCGACGTTCGGGCCATCCTGATCGGCCATTCCGCCGTAGTTCACGGTCCATGCACCATCGAGGGCGACCTTGTATTCATAGTCGCCGGCGGGCAGCAGGACCGTGCCCATCCAGACATCGCTGTTGGCCACGTAGGCGAGCTGGGCGTCTTCACAGGCCGGATCCCAGTCGCCACCACAGCCGATGGCGCTGTTCAGTGAGCCGGGGATGGAGACCATCTGCGGGCCATCCTCGGGCGGCGGGTCGCCGGCCGGGGTCAGGCGGACAACTTCCACCTCGCCGCCGGCGATCAGCGTGCGAATCTGCGAGGCGGCATCGGTGAAGGCCGTGGCCGCGTCCAGGTCGCCCTGGATGATGAGCTGCATGGCCGTCTGGGCCGAACCCCAGACCGAAGACATTTCGGGGATCGAAGGCTGCGGGATGCCCACCTCACCGGCGGCCTGGAAGGCAGCCAGATCGGGGTCGTCGAGCTGCTCCAGCACCGGCAGGTAGGCCGGCGGGCGCGGATCGGCATCATAGAGCGCCTGCATCGCTTCGTCGGTGGCGATGAAGTCGAGCAGGAAGGCTTCGGCCAGAAGCTGATTTTCGCTGTAGGCGCTGATCATGAAGCCCTGGCCGCCAATGAGCGGGATGCCTGGGCCGGCGGAACCAGCCGGAATGTTGCTGATGGCGTAGGGAATGCCGGAGGGACGCAGTCGATCGGTGAGAGCCCACGGGCCGGTGATCATCATGGCCGCTTCGCCACGCTCGAACAGCGTGTGCATACGTCGTAGTCGATGGCCGGCGGGATGTAGCCATCATCGGCCATGCCTTCGAGCCAGGCGGCCGCGGCGATGGCGCCTTCACTGTCAATGCCGACATCACTCGGATCGTAGGCGCCGCCGCCCGACGTGCCGAAGATGTAGCCGCCGAAGGCGCTGAGAATCGGGTGGAAGTGATAGAAATCCGAAGTCTGAATGATGTAGCCATAATCGGCTGCGCCGCTGCCGACCAGTTCTTCGGTGATGGCGCGCACGTCGTCCCACGTCGCCGGGGCATCCGGCACAAGGTCGGTGTTGCGCACCAAGGCGACGTTCTCCGCCGCGTAGGGCATACCGTACAGTTCGCCATTGTAGGTGAACAGGGACAGTGAGCCGGGCGTGAACAACTCGGCCTTGTCGCCCAGGTCGATCGGCACCACGGCCCCATTGAGCACCAGCTCGCCGATCCAGTCGTGCGCGGCGACGATGATGTCCGGGCCTTCCCCGGTCGGGCCGACCACGCTCAGGTTGGCGCGGATGTCGCCCAGCGGAATTTCCTGAACTTCAACGGTGACGCCGAATTCTTCCGCGAACGCGGTGGCGAGTTCGGTCAGCGGTGGCGTACGGGTGCGGTCCGCCCAGATGAGGAGATCGGGACGATCCTGCGCGAGGGCAGGGGCGGCGAGCAGCCCGAGGATCAGGGCTACAGCGACGCTTAACAGAATGAAATGACGCTTCACGGAACAATCCTTTCATCATTTTCAGCCGACATGGCTAAACTGCTCTCCAGTGCGGTGCGCATCCTGTCCAGCAGGACGATGAGCCGGCGCTGGTCAGCATTCTCAAGGGGGGCAAGCCAGGCTTGCAGGGCCGCGTGATGGGCGGCATAGGCGTGTTGGCGAAGGTGTGCGCCTTCCGGCGTCAGACGGACGCGCTGTGCTCGGCGGTCGTCCGGGTCGTCGATGCGGCTGATCAGACCCATCATCTCCAGCACGTTGACCAGCCGTGTCACCGTGCTGCGGGCGACCAGCAGCCGGTTGGCCAGTGTCACGAGCTGCGTTCCGCTGTCCACATCGAGCAGGATCAGGAGCGAATACTGCGACGGCGTGATGCCGAAAGGCGCCAGCGCGTCGCGGTCGCAGGCATCGAGCAGCACATAGACATCGTTGAGCAGACGATGCTGTTCCTGCTCGACAGAAGGGTCCAATCCAGTAAATTCAGCGGTGGCTAACACGTAAGCGATCTTGTCTGTTCAAATACTGTTGCGTGCGCAACTTTCATCCTTCTACTTTGCCTCAAGTGCGCGCGTCCGGCAAGATGGGCCATTGGGTAATTTGTATGAATCTGTCGAGATGCAGAAATTGCCCGGCCGTCAGCCGAGCGTAGGCTGAGGAATCGCCACTGCGGACACAGAATCGGGTACACTAATCGATGCGCGCAGGGGTGCGCGGCCTTTTTATCCCTGCGTGCCGCAGAGCAGATGCGCGCTCGATTGGGGATATTCCTTTATGAACCGACCATTTGTCGTCCATATCACCGGCAATCCCAACATTCCGGGCCTGAGGCTGGTCAACGTCCGCCCCAGCCCGCGCACGGATGCCGCCGCCGTATTATTCCAGTCCATTCTCGGGACTCGCTCGCTCACCGTGCTGGACGTGCAGCCCGATGCCAGCAACAATCAGCTCAATGGCAAGGTCTACCAGTGGTTCAAGGTGCGCTTCCCCAGTGGCATCGAGGGCTGGGTGCGCGACGATCTGGTCAGCATCGACGGCGATGGGCGGACCTATGGCTATCCGGACCTGCCCAGCGAGACCTACGCCTTCAGCCTGCTGCGCCTGCTGCTGCCGACGCTGACGGTTACGCCCACACCCACCCCAACGCCGACTCCGACCCCCACCCCGATCACGCCGACGCCGACCAGGAAAGAGGTCATCGGCACGGTGATTGCCAAAGACGGTCTGCGACTGCGCGCCGCTCCCATCAACGGCACGGAGGTCACGCGGCTGCCGTACAAGTCACAGGTGGTCATCGTCGAGGCGGTGCCGCAGGGGGGGACGAGCAATTACATGTGGGCGCGGGTGCAGACTCCCGGCGGCTCCGGCTTTGTGCGCACCGACTATCTGAGCATCGCCGGCGATGGCAGTGACTTTGGCCTGAGTGAAGGCGACGAGTACCCGGCTCCGATGAGCAGCTACTGGTGGGTGCGCGGTTTCAACCTCAAGCAGAACCCGAACGAAGAGGACCATCTGGGCTGGGATTTTGGCGCCAATGTCGGCGAACCGGTGCGCTGCGGCCCGATGGGCGGTCGGGTGGTGCGTATGTTCAACTGCACCCGCTGCACGGCCGAAAAGCCAAGCACCATCAGCCAGGGCATCCCGCTGGGGCCAGCAGCGTGTTTCTCGATCCGGCCTGGGGCTTCGGCTGGCAACGCGCTGATCATCCGCTACCTGAACAGCCAGCTCCCGGAATCGACCCGCCAGCGGCTGGCGGCGCGGGGTTGAGCGGCGCGCACCTTTACGCCATCTACGCGCATCTTTCGGCCATTCAGGTCAGTGAAGGGCTGGATCTGCCGCCCAACACGGTGATCGGCACCTGCGGCAACACCGGCAATTCGACGGCGTCGCACCTGCACCTGGAGATCCGCGCGTCGTTCAATGCCTCCGATCCGAACTGGACCGGCATGCGGCCGAACCTCATGGACCCCGGTGTCTTGTACCTGGCCGAACCTCAGACCCCGTGACCTGGGCTAGACGTGACCTCACCCCCAACCCCCTCTCCAATTTGGAGAGGGGGAGCTAAGCGAAGCGCAGCGGGGGTGATGCGAGAAAAACGCAGCGCCCCGGTCGACGTTGCCGACCGGGGCGCTCTGCTGTGAAGCGGTCCTATCTGCTTGTGTGCTGTGCCTGCGTTGCGCCGGCCTGATTATGCAGGGTCGGATGTGACAATCACGGAGTTGTCACCACTGTAGGGGTTCGGCACGTACTTGTCCGCTTCCCAGTCATTGTGCCACTCCGGTGCCATTGACGAGGTAGCGGAACTGGTACTCCTTACCCTTGGCCAGGTTTAACGTCACGGAGAAACTGCCGTCTTTCTGCTTCTTCATCGGCGTTTCAGACTCATTCCAACTGTTGAAGTCGCCCACCAGAAAAACGGTTTCGCCCTGCACAGCGGCCGGCAGCGAAAAAGTGACCTTGACTTCCGGCTTGGATTTGAGGAACTGCTTCTTGAGCATCTGGTATGCCCCCTTTAGTGAAGATTGCAGCTAGCTCGCAAATTCTAGCAGAGATTAAACAGCGTCACATGTACATTTGCTAACACACAACAATCATGTTATCAGATTTTCACATATCTCAGCTTTCATTTTCACAATGACGTGCTTACTGGTCTGGTGATTGGTGAAAATCCAAAACCTGCAGGCTTCCCGGAAGGTTTTGGGCGTGAGAACAGGAAACTCATCTTCGACCCCCTCTCACCAGGGCAAATATTCTCGCACGGAGAGAGGGGCAGCGCTCCACCGGGCAGGCCGGTGCCAAGGTGAGGTCGCTAAATCCCTGTGGCTGTAACGCCGTATTCCCCACTGCTGTGGACGTAGACCACCTGCACGTCGGCTTCGCCCATGCCGCTCAGGTTGCCCTGATGCACCCAGTTGTACATCAGCGGGCATCGCTGATGGTCAGATTGACGCACCCGTGGCTCTGGCGGTAGCCGAAAGGTCGTGCCAATAGGTTCCGTGCAGGCTGATGCCGCCGTCGAGTACAGCACCCAGGGGACGCTTTCGACCGCGTAGGCATCCGGCGCACCGGTAGCGCCGCTCATCTTGCCCCTGCGGCAGGCTGGCCCAGACACTGAACAGGCCTTCGTTGGTCTCGTTCGGCGGCAGGCCGGTCCAGACGACAGTGGCATGAACGGGCGTGTCGCCTTCGTAGGCGACGACGGTCTGCTCATACAGATCGATGGCCACCCAGCGGGCATCGGGGCGATACCTTCCGGCCGTTCGATCTTGAAGATCTTCGAGACGAAGCGCTGCTCGATCCACTGGTTAGGGGCCAATCATGTACCAGCGCCACCCGTCAGGATCGGTCGTGACAGAGAAAATGGGGACCACTTCGTAGCGGTTGATGAAGCGGCCGTTGGAGGAGGAACGCGGTCCGCCCGGATAAAGCGAGACGAAGATGCGGCTGAGATCCAGAATGACGGCGAAGGGTGTTCCAGACCGTCGGTGATCTCGAATCCAGTGAAATACGACGGCTGCTGGAACGTGGTCAGCTCGCTGGGAATCCATGTGCCGTCGGCGATTCGCAACCAGCCGTCGACGCTGGCATCGATACCGTGCACGGTGTTGAAGCCGGCCGGGATCTCGCCGACCACGCTGCCGCCGGGACCATCATACTTCAGGGCGCCATCACGCGAGACGCGCCAGAAGTTGTAAGTGCTCAGTGTGAACGTATCCTGACTGACGGGGATCAGGTTGGGCGGCGTCAGGAAAGCCTCGATCATGGCGGCACATTCGGCGCTGAGTTCGCTGCCATCCTGATGTTCCCGCGCAGACAGAGGGGTCGTATTCCAGGGTATCCTGGGCGGCGGCTCCAGGTGCGACCAACAGAACCAGCAGCATCCCCTGCCAGAACGGGCAGGACAGATCGAAGAGAAAGCATAGGGACAATCCTCAAGGAAAACTCAACAGGTCGATGGACTGCGCGGTCAGGCGCATCAGCCGTTGTGGCCGTAGCCGCTGCGGCATCAGCCGTTGCGGCATTAGCCGTTACGCACGCAGCGGAAACCAATATCCGGCGCCTCAGTAATTGGCGTTCGGAAGCCGCGTCCCGCCGCGCGGGCGAGTTCGGCGCTGGTGCTCCAGGCGCCGCCGCGTGACGCGGGCGGAGGTCGGCCTTGCCAGACTCTTCGCGTCCATCAACGGCGGTGTAAGGATGGGGCACGAACAGGCTGTTCGTCACTCCCACACATTGCCGGTCAGATCTTCGGCGTCAACCCACGAGGCGCCGCTCTCGCGGCCTCCGGCGGGTTCGGGATGGCCGGTAGCACCCAGGCCGACAATGGCCAGATCCGGCGCGAACTCCTCGCCCCACGGGTAAGTCAGACCATCCGGGCCGCGCGCCGCGTACTCCCACTCCGCTTCCGTGGGCAGTCGTCCCCCACGCAGCGTGCACAGATCGCGCGCCTCGAACCAGGTGACGCGTTCGCGGGGCAGCTCGCCACCCAGCTCGGCATACGCCGCCGGTCGACCGGCGACAGCGCCGAACAAGGCAAACTGATCGTGACTGACCTCGTAGACGTCCCATCCAGAAGGGCTGCTCGAAGCATACTTCATGCTCCGGCTGTTCGTGCGGCGGGCCATCCCCCTGGCCCATCATGAAGCATCCAGGCGGCACAAGTGCCATTGGCACGCCGTCGAACGTTTCGATGACAGGCGACCAATCGGCATGCGCCGCAATCGACGGCAAATCCTGCGCCAACGCGGGCAGGACAGCGAGCACCAGGATCAGACTGAGGATCGCGGCGCGATGACCAAGCACGAAGATTCGGAATATCGCGTTCAATCCCCACTTCACGGCGATCGGACAAACATGCCCAATTCTTGGCGGGGTTGGCGGCGGTCAATGCGCGGTGCCCTACGGCGATCGCCCTTTCCGTGCGTTTGGACCGGTCGGGGAGAACAGATCGATAAGCCGCTGGTGTGGATTAGTTGGACAGCCCGCCGGTCTTGGCCGGCTAACGTCGACGACGAAGATCGTGCCCATGTCGACCTTACTGCTGGCGGTGATGGTCCCGCCTTGGCTCAATAGCCTGACGCTGCGATGTTCAGCCCCAGGCCGGTGCCGGAACAGCACCGACGTTCGCGCGCGGTAAAACGCCTCGAGAGGTGCTTCAAATCTTCTTCGGGGATGCCGATTCCCTGGTCTTCCACCGTCAGTTCCGGGTTGCGTTTTTCTGCGCCAGCCGTACATGGACGGGTTTATCGTCCTGGTGAGTACTTGAAGCGCGTTGGAATCAAGTTTACTGATCGCCTGGCGCAGCAACCGACTGTCGAAGCGCGCCACCCATGGTCAAGCTGGTGCACTCACGGGCAATCCGTCCCCGTTGCTGGGCCTGAACCTCGAATTCCTCGATGATCTCGGCGCACAGCGCGCGCGGATCGCCGGGCGCCGGGCGGCGTTATTCGGCGGCGCCTGTCTGCATCCGCCCAAGCTGCAGGACGTCTTCCATGGTCGCGCATGTTCAGCACCTGGCGGCGGATACGTTCCAGGCGGGTTTCGATTTGTTCGTTGTCCATTTGCTGCGATACAGACTGAGCGCGTCAGGTATTGGCGAGGATGGATGCCAGCAGGTTGCGGAATTCGTGCGACGCCATGGAGACGAGGCGCGACCAGGCTCGCCCAGTTCCTTCTCTTTCTCCAGTGCCTGGCGCAGATTGGCCTCAACCTGCTTGACCTTGGTGATGTCCCAGTTGATGCCGATGACTCGCGTCGGTTGCGAGTCCCCATCCCGCAGGACGAGCGCCGAGACTTTGATATGGCGGCTCGCCGTTGGGATGAACGATGCGAAATTCGCTGTCGATCTGACCGCTCCCGTGCAGGCGCCGCAACTTCTGCATCAATGCGCTCCCCGGTCGTCAGGATGGATGGCCTTGGCATGGACCTCTTTTGGCCGCGCGAAATGCTCTTCGGTGCGTAGGCCGTAAAGCGTGTACACATCTGGCTGTCCCAGGTCATGATGTCATAGCGGATGTCCACTCAAGATGCCGACGCCGCCGGTGCGGGTCGCCAGTTCCGAACGCTGCGACATGGCCTGGAAGGTGGCTTCGTTCGCCTTGCGTTCCGGAAACATCGCGCGAGACGGCGATGACCTCTAAGGCCCCGGGTAACGGGGTCTCGCAGCGGGTGACACTTCGTCTCCAGGCAGATGTAGTGACCCTCCTTGCCGAAAGCGATAGGATACGGTGAATGGCCCAGATCCTGCGTGAGCGTTGCATGAAGCCGTCATGACTTTCGGAACATCGTCAGGGTGGATGAACTCGAAGATGGGTTTGCCGATAACCTCTCAGGCCCAAGGCCGGTAGTGGCTTTCAGCGGGGTCGCGCGTAGGTACAGAACGGCATCAGAGATGGACGGAATTGATGATGTCGGTCACGTTTTCCGCGAGCAAGCGGTAGCTGACTCTCGCTTTCCGCAGGGCCACGCGTCAACCTGTTTGCGCGCAGTGATGTCGCGAATGTGTGTTGTAGACCAGACTGGCTGAACCCAGAACTCCGCCTTGCGCGCAACGACCGCGCCAGCTCGGCGTCAAAGAGAAAGCACCATTCTGGCGCATGGCCCGCACCTCCAGCCGGCGTGTCTTTTCGGTCTCGACCACGTCGTCTGCCGCTGCCTGAAGGGTCGCGAGGTCCTCCCCATGCACCCATCGTGAGTAGCGAACCGCCGAAGGCACGCCCGCGACAAGCAGGCCGAACGCATTTCTTCGAACACGAGATTAGCTTGCTGGATGCCGCGATCGACGTCGACCAAGGATAGTGCCGTCACCGCTGTGGTTGGGTTCACGGCCTGAATCGTCCTTGACACTCTCCAGTTCGGCCGTGCGCTCGATTACGCGCTTCTCCAGCGCATCATGGGCTTCCTGAAGCGCTTCCTTCGCCTTGCAATTTCCAGAACATCGCGCAGCAGCGTCACAAAATTGATACGTTCACCGCGCTCATTGCGAATGGGCAAGGTCGACCGCTCGACGTAGATGGAGTGCCCATTGGTGTGCCGGACGCGTAACGTCGCACCAGTCATGGGTTCTGCGGCCAGCGCGCTCAGTGCTTCG
>JADJPJ010000045.1 GCA_016713325.1 Candidatus Flexifilum affinis
GCCCTGGCCGTCGGTCAGCCGGCCGTCGTCCAGGATCTGGAGCAAAGCGCCCCAGACCTCGGGGTGCGCCTTCTCGATCTCGTCGAAGAGCACCACCGAATACGGACGCCGGCGCACGGCCTCGGTCAGCTGGCCGCCCTCTTCGTAGCCGATGTAGCCGGGCGGCGCGCCGACCAGGCGGCTGACGGTGTGCCGCTCGCGGTACTCGCTCATGTCGATCCGGAGCAGCGCGTCCTCGTCGTCGAACAGGAACTCAGCCAGCGCCTTGGCCAGCTCGGTCTTGCCGACGCCCGTCGAGCCCAGGAAAATGAAGCTGCCGATCGGGCGCTTGGGGCTCTTCAGCCCGGCGCGGGCGCGGCGGATGGCCTCGGCGATGGCATGCACAGCCTCGTCCTGGCCGATGACGCGATCGTGCAGGCGCGCCTCCATTTGCAGCAACTTCTCCGACTCGGTCTCCATCATCTGGTTGACCGGGATGCCCGTCCACTGCGCGATGACCGCCGCGATGTCCTTCTCGTCGACCACCTCGTCGAGGTGGTGTTCCTTCTCCCACCTGTCGCGCATGGCCTTGAATTCGGTCTCGACCCGCAGACGCTCGGCCTTCTTCTGGGCCGCGCGCTCGTAATCGCGCGAAAGACCGGCCTGCTCCTCCTCGGCCGTCAGACGGTCGAGATTGGTCTTCAATTCCTTCAGCTCGGTCGGCAGCGAGTACAGGGCGACGCGCAGCTTGGCCGCGGCCTCGTCCATCAGGTCGATGGCCTTGTCGGGCAGCCGCCGGTCGGTCAGATAACGCTGCGAGAGCTTGGCAGCCGCGGTCAGGGCCGCGTCCGAGAAGCGCACCTTGTGATGGGCCTCGTAGCGGTCGCGCAGGCCGTGCAGCATCTTGATCGTATCGTCAAGCGACGGCTCCTCGACGAAGACCGGCGCGAAACGGCGCTCGAGGGCCGCGTCCTTCTCGATGTGCTTGCGGAACTCGTCGAGCGTGGTCGCGCCGATGCATTGCAGCTCGCCACGCGCCAGAGCCGGCTTGAGCATGTTGCTCGCGTCCATCGCGCCCTGCGCCGCGCCCGCGCCGACGACGGTGTGCAGTTCGTCGATGAACATGATCACTTCGCCCTCGGCGCGCTGCACTTCCTCGACCACGGCCTTGAGGCGCTCCTCGAACTCGCCGCGGAAGCGCGAGCCCGCGATCATAGCGCCCAGGTCGAGCGAGACCACGCGCTTGCCGGAGAGGATCTCGGGCACGTCGTTCGACGCGATCTTCTGGGCCAGGCCCTCGACGATGGCGGTCTTGCCGACGCCGGCCTCGCCGATCAGCACCGGGTTGTTCTTGGTGCGGCGGCTGAGCACCTGGATCACCCGCAGGATCTCGGCGTCGCGGCCAATGACCGGGTCCAGCTTGCCGCCCTTGGCCATCGCGGTCAGGTCGCGCGAGTACTTCTCGAGCGTGCGATAGCGCCCCTCGGCCTGCGGGTCGGTGACACGCTGTCCGCCGCGGATGTCCTTGATGATGTCGTTGACGCGATCTTTGGTCACGCCGGCCTCGGCCAGGATGCGGGCCACGGCGGTGTTGCGCTCGCTCAGGATCGCGAGGAAGAGGTGCTCAGTGCTGATGAATTCATCGCGCAGCCGATTGGCCTCTTCATTGGCCAGGTCCACGATACGCTTGACGCGCGGCGTGATGAACACCTGGCCGGCGCCGCCGCCGTAGATCGCGGCCTTGGGCGACGCGCGCAACACGTCGTCGAGGCGGCGCTTGATGTACTCCTGATCGATGCCCATGCGGTCCAGGATCTGCGGGATCACGCCGTCGGGCTGCTCGAGCAGAGCGAGCAGGATATGCTCGGTGTCGATCTGGTTGTGACCATAGCGCTGCAGGATCTCGGTCGCGCGGGTCCAGTCTAACCCGCAACATAAAAACTACGTTGGCGCAGCCATCGAGAATCCGCACCGGGATGGCGACGCGAACCGGGCGGTTTTTATACGAATTTTCGACAACTCCGTCGTCGTGTTCGCGGTCCCTCAATCTGTGTTAGGGACGCGCTACTGCGCGTCCGCCAGCATAACGTGCACCTGGTTCGATGATCCTTTACGGCGCTCCGACCTGCCCGGAAATTCGTCGCCAGCAGCGAAAAAGTCCTCGCAATGTTGACGATATTGTCGTCGTTAAGTCGGCCCGCGCGTCGAACTCCGGGTGCCAGAATTCGCGTCCAAAAGCCGCCGCCAGGAGCGCGAAGTCGCTGATGTTGACGACGTTGTCGTTATTGGCATCACCCTCCGCAGCGTGCCGGATCGACGATATCCCCGGCATGCAACGTCACCGTGACGGCGTTGGCCAGCGCGATGTATCTGTTTGGCGCGAATACGGTATTCGCCTGGGGGCAGGGCATACAGGCTAAACACCCCATGCAGCGACGTGTACAGCGTATAATGCGTCGGCAATTCGCCGCCGTCTTCGCGCGTGAACGTGACGGTCAGCGGTAGCTTTCAAAGTAGGTTGGTGCCCCTCCAGTCCAGCGGTTCCAGTGACTGAAGACGCCGGATGTCAGCGTGAAGTCGATGTTTTGGGTTTGCTCGCGGCCAGGCCTCTACGAGGTGATCCCACTGCGTCGTAGGTAGGCCCGGTCATTCCCCATCCGCCGGTAGGCGGGGGACGGTAGCTACCCGTGAGGAGGAGTCGGTACGCCGCTGAATCGGTCGCAGCTGAGAACCTGCCCCGGACATGACTTCAACGGCCTCGATACTGGTCGATCGATTGGCGTCGTGCCTCCTCTGCGAAGACGGTCCCGCTGATTCGGGCGGCGCCAAGAAAGAAGTTGATATTCGGCATGTCGCTGTTTGCCGTCACATTGAGAGCATCTGCCGTGATCGAGGAAGTCCGGTCATTGTAGTACTCAGTGCGAAACCCGGCGCGGGCACTGACGATGAACGGCCCTTGTAGCGCTTATCGACTCATAATAGCCGTCGCTATTTGGTAGGCTACCGATACCAGCGACTGTTCAGGCTGTATCCGTAAACCGCAGCAGAGGCGATGGGGTGATCCCATCGGCCTGTTTCACCCTACCTGACATCACCGACAAAATTGTCGAGCGTGAAGTCGATCCCCATGACATATTGTTCGGAGTCAACACGAAGCAGATTGGCCTCGGTATCCCGGATCTGCTGCTCGTAATATTCGTTGTACTTTCCCTCGAACGACGCGCTCACGATGTAATTTCCCGGAACGACTTGCACGCCGCACGTTCGTCTGTGCCTGTTCTGAGAAAACAGTAGGATGCCGAGCCATCTCGGTGCACGGCGACTTGCATTGGCGATCGGTGTGATCCCGTCCGTGTTGGCACGCCCGACCGCTGATTGCGCCGTATTTATCCAGGGTGAGTTGTATGTTTGGAGTCGCCCGCCCCGGGGACGACCATCACAGGCCGAGCAAACGCCGGGTCGAGCCTATCCGCGTAGTATTCGGTGACGTATCCGCTGAAGCCTGTACTACATCTTCCAGCGGAGAGACTTGCAGGTAACTACCGTCCGCGTATACGCCTGAGCAACTGCCACGTACGGGCTGCCCGGCATAATCGAAAAGGCAACGAGTGCCCTGCGATGGGTGTCATCCCATCGGTTTCGGTGACAATGCCGCTGATACCGCCGGATTCATCTGCGCTCGGTGCGGAGATCGATGTCGAAATAGGGAAGACGATTGCCAGCAGAACAGAACCGTGGCAAGTGAAAAGAGAATACGCCTGTTCAATTTCTCGCCAACCTCTCGTGACCAAGTTTGCGGGATCATCAGGATGATGCCAAATACACTGGCGAATTTCCGGCTAGCCAGCGTATAAAACCATGAGTAACTCTTTCTATTTTATAAAGAGAGCGTTGAGTGGAAGGCCATTCAAATGACCTGTTCTGGTGTGATAACTGTCACGACATGGAGAGGGTGTGCCCATGCGCGCAGGCACAGACAGGCCCTCCCTCGGCGCTGCTCATGCTGATCTGTCTTCTTGTGTCATTGTTCCGCAGGATCAGCAACCTCAGCCGGTTCCAGAATCAGCTCCGTGGTGGTGCTGGCGGGCGCGACGCCGGCTTCCCACCTGGCTGAGGCGGGCAGCGCGCAGCGAGAACCCCAGTCGCTCGATCAGCCCGGCCAGGGCATCGGCGATCTGGGCATAGGATGTCTCGCTCAGGCCCCACTCGCGGCTGAACTCGACCTCGGTGTCGCGCAGCTCGTTTACGAACCAGCCGCTCAGCCGCAGATCGCGCATGCCGCTCTTGTTGACCGACCGGCCCAGCCCCGCCTCGGCCACCGTCACCGGCCGCTCACCCGGGCACGATCGGCGCGACCTCCAGCCGGAGCAGCCGCAGGTCCAGCCGATCCTCCTCTTCCGCCCCGGAACAGATCACCCCCCAGTACCTTCTTGACGACCGAGATCCTCAGTCTTCGCCGGGGTCACTTTCGCTGCGGGCGACCCGCTCCAGGACAGAGGCAATCTCCAGGATGGCGATGCGGCGGAGCGGCGGAGGCCCCGACGACCAGCGGCGCAAGGTCAGCGCCAGCCAGACGGCGAGGACGATTGGCACGGCCGCAAACGGTTCGAGGGCGAAGGACAGATCTGCCAGCAGGACGAGGGTCATGATCACCGCCAGCAGAATACCGTTGAGCACCAGCAGGCGCAGCGCACTCGACGACTCGGGGCTGTCCGGCTCGCCTTCCTGGGCCAGATCGCGCTTCAGGGCGCGCATGTTTGCAGTAGGACTCGACGTCCACCCCACGGGGAACGACGCCGCGCCATCCAGCGCAGCGCGACGTTGACCGTGAGGAGGAGAGCGCCCTGAGGCGCTCCCCGATCAGGCTGAGGATCATCGTCTGACCATGACAGTCTCCTTGCGCCTGCCCACCAGGCGTTGTTTGATACGCGTTGTTTGACCTGACCGGCCTTATCGTTTCGACGAAAGCATGCCCCGAACGACCTGCGCGGTATGGCGGATATCCCCGGCAACCGACGCCCGTAGTTCTCGAATGGGTCGGACCAGATTTGGCCCAGGACGCGAAGCTGCGTCTTGACCCGCCCCGCCAAAGGCGCGGATCTGCGCCATGATTTTGCTGGCGGTAGCCCCGGAGTGTCGTGGCGATTCTCGTCCACACGGCGCGGATGTCGGCTCGAACCTGAGCCCACAGCGCCTTGATCTGCGCCCAGATAGCGCGCATGACTGCCGCCAGCCAGGCGCGCACGGCGATCACCACCTGCCGGACCATTCGCCATGCAGAGCGGATCGCCGCCATCACGGAGCGCCAGATCTCCAGCGCGAAACCGCGCCAGACTCCCCAGCAGCGCCGCGACCATGTGCCGAACCGCCATGAAGATGCGAACGAGTCCCTGTTGTACCCATCTGATGCCGGCCGTGAGGGTATGCCAGGCCCAGGCGGACGCGCGCCAGATCGGCGTGACGACGGCGGAGATGAGACGCACGATGCCGTTCCACACCCAGCGGACCCCGGCGGTGATGGTGTGCCAGGCCCAGGTGGACGCGCGCCGGATCGGCGTGACGACGGCGGAGATGAGACGCACGATGCCTTGCCACACCCATCGGACCCCGGCGGTGATGGTGTGCCACGCCCAGGCGGACGCGCGCCAGACAGGTGTGAGGAAGAACGAGACGACGCGGACGATGCCGTGCCACACCCAGCGGACTGCCGCAGTCATTCCGTTTCGCACCGAGACGAGCGCCCGGCCGATTGACCTCAGCAGCGCGGCGGCGCCCTGAACCACGAGGCTCAGAGTTGGCGGAGGCCGGTGATCAGCGCGTGCCAGGGCTCACCAGGCGCGCCAGCCGAGCGTCATCCAGCTTCGCAAGGCGCGGACCGCCTGCGCGAGACCGCGCCACAAGGTGCGCAAAGCGACCACCACCCCGTGCCAGACGGTGACCACGCCGCGCCACCCCGTTCGAATGACGGTGGCGATCCAGGTGCGAATGGCCGCCCCGAGGCGCGCCACCGCCTGCCAGATCCGGCGGACACCGGCGACCAGCGGGGTCCAGACCATCAGGAAGAGTGGTGAAGCGCGGTCAACCCGCCGGCCACCCAACCCCAGACCGTCGGGCAATGGTTTGCACGACGTGCCCCATCCACCGAAACAGTCGCACCACCGGCGAGAACAGCCAGTGGAGGAAGCGCCCAATGCCGTCGAACACCCATTGGATGGCGGCAGCAATCAGCTCGAACACCCACGTGATGGCCTCGCCAATACGCTCCAGTGCCGATCCGATTGCGCGGCCGATAGCGTGCCAGATACGGGTGACGGCATGGCGCAACCCGGCCGTCATCTGCCACAAGAAATGAAGGATGCGGACCAGATGCCGCGGAAGCGAGGCCAGCCAGCCCCACGCCATCTTCAGCACAGCGACGATCCAGGTGCCGAGCTGAGCCAGCAGAGGGGCGAGCGCCGCCGCGGCCGCGACGAACAGCCGCCGTGCGTTGTGCATGCCCCAGCGTTCCGCGTTGACGATGGCGCGCCCCAGAGCCGCCGCCGAGGCCACGACCAACTGCACCAGCGCCCACAGTCCCAGAGCGGGCGCGGTGACGGGGAAGGCGGCCACGGTCATTTCCCGGTTGTGCCAGGGGGTTGGCGCATTCTGCGGCCCGCCCAGCGCATAGGCGGCCACGCGAAGCGCCAGGCCTTCGATCAGGTACGCCTAGAGCAGCGCCGATCCCACCAGGGCGTAGATCACCAGCGGGATCATCTTCTTCTCAACCGGCCTGGCCGGCGCGGCTGCGTCGAACGTGTTTTCGTTGAAGGTTGCGACGGGTGGAGGAAATTCGCCCAGCGGCTCGACCGCTTCAGGCGGTTCTGGCGAGACTGGCGCGTCAGAGATGTTCGCGTCTGCCTCTGGCTGCCCCGCAGAAGGTTCTGTCTCGTCGGGCGGGCTATCCGGCATGGGTCGGTCGATGGGTCCCCATTCCGCTGGAGATTCCGGCTGATCGGGGAGGTTCTCCGGAATCCCCTCAATGACCTGGTGGGTCTCTCTCTCCTGCTTCAGCATGTCCGTACCCTCCTCGGCGCATAGCCAATCTGGCGTACTGCCTGTTCAGAAGGTGCCGTTCGAACGTCGCCTTATTACTGAATCCTAATATATAGAAGGTCGAAGTCTGTAGTGTCGAATGTCATCACCCGGGCCCGGCTTGTCGGGCAGCTTGTCCCGGTTCGGCGGGACTTGTGCAACGATTTGTCCCGAGACGCGTAGAAAATAGCGCTGCAAGATGTGAAAAGGGGGCATGTAATGAGATTGCACAGGATTGTGCGTCAGGTTGGGGTGTTGGGGACAGCGCTGGCGCTGCTGGTCGGGGGCGGGGTCTTCGCCCAGGAGAATTCATTCGGGGTCACGTTTCCGCCGCTCACGGGTGATTTTCCGGTCGGCATGACCATACGCAATTACACCGACGAGTCGCGGCTGGAGATCTACACCGAGGATGCATCCGATTCGCGTACGATCCCGGTCACCTTCTACTACCCCGCCGCGCCGGCGGCCGACGAAGCGAGCGGCGTCTATGCCACGCCCGCCGAAGTTGAAGCTTTCACATCGGCGTTGGGCCTGCCGCCGTTCGTCAGCGACGCCTTTCACCCGAACTTCATCCGTGATGCCGCGGGGCAGCCGCCGAGGGCGGCTATCCCATCCTGTTGTTCATGCCCGGCCTGGGCACGCCGCCGCGCTTCTACGTCTCACTGCTGGAGCAGGTCGCGAGCACGGCTATGTCGTCGCCGTTGTCGATCCGGTCTACAGCACGGCGCTGTCGCTGTTTCCCGATGGCTCCTATGCGTCGAAGCCGTGCCGCAGGGACTGGACGTCAGCACTCCCGAACTGCGCGACGCGCTCGGCGCCTCCTGGGTGAACGACGCGCGCTTCATCCTTGACACCCTGACCGCCGTCAACGCCGACGATCCGCTGCTGGCCGGGTTGTTCGATCTGACGCGCTTCGGCATGTTCGGGCACTCGTTCGGCGGCGCCGCGGCGTTTCAAATGGCGCACGACGACGATCGGGTGCTGGCGGCGATCAACATGGACGGCTCCCCATTCGGCACAGTGATCGCCGAAGGCGTCGGCAAACCGATCCTCTATATGCTCTCCGAAGAGGCGATCGCGGCCAGCACGACCATCACCGACGAGGCGCTGGAAGCGGCCGGAATCACCGAGAAGCGTTTGACGCCATGCTGGCCGAGCAGCTCGCGGACCGCGCCAGCCTGCTGGAGTCTTCGCCGAGCGCCTACCAGTTCGTGCTGGCCGGGTCGAAGCATAATACGTATTCCACCGATTCAGGCCTGGCACGCCGTCTGCTGCCGCTGCTGGTGCCCGAGGAGATGGTCGGCACGATCGAACCGGACCGCGCCGTGAAGGTGATCAGCGACTATGTGGTCGCCTTCTTCGACCAGCACGTCAAAGGAGAAGCCGTCCGCCTGTTCAATGGCCCCAGCGCCGATTACCCGGAGGTCACGCTGGAGGTCTTTGGCTCATAACCTGAGTTTTCCGCCTCCCCGGCGCGCGCTGGGGAGGCGGGACATCTGGCGATAATTACTTTTACAAACTTCGTCGCGCAGATTGCATATAATGAGAACGACACCACGCGGATGGAACAAAATCATGAGACTGCTGTTTCATAAGATGGTTTTTGCTTTTGCGATTGTCTTGATCACGACCGCCTTTGCCTTCTCTGCCGGACCACTTCCGGCGCAGGATTTCGCCAGCCAGAACGAGCCGGCGCTGGCAGCCGAACTGCTGGCCCAGGTCAACGCCTGGCGGGTCAGCGAGAGCGTGCCGCCCCTGCGCGTCAACGCCACCCTGGAAGAAATGGCCATCGAGCAGGCGGCGTACGTGCGCGGCCGCATGGCGGCGGGACAGCGAGTCGACAATTTCCACCTCGACGCGCGCGGGCTGGACCCCCAGCAGCGCGCCTACAGCCTGTACGGCTGGCAGACCTACGGCGACTCGGCGCAGATCGAGATCAGCGAAAATGCCGCCGTCGGCAATGTGCGCTACGCCATCAACTACTGGCGCAACTCGGAGATCCACCGCCGCGCCGCGCTCAGCCTGACGTATCGCGAAGTGGGCGTCGCCGCCATCCCCACCGCCAGCGGCGATCGCGTGTTCATCATCGTCTTCGGCGCGCGACCCGGCGTGCTGCCGGTGATGGCCGATCCGGGTGGCACGGCGCTCTATATCTCCCGCGAGTACTCGCGCTACAGCAGCGCGCGCACCATTGAGCCGATCGTCCGCCTGTTCAACGCCAACGGCCAGGCGGTCACGCCGTCGCAGCCCTGGCGCTATGCCGTGCCGATCCCCGCCAATGCCGGCGATCGGCTCCTGGTGCTGATCACGGCTGGCGACTCGCAAACCATCGCCCAGGTCGATCTCAAGCAGGATCTGGCGGCCCTTCCGGCGGGCAGCGCTCCGGTGCTGGCCCCGACCGCCTTCCCGGCGACCGCGACCCTCGCCCCCGCGCGCGCCACGGCAATCCCATCGGCGACGGCGACGAATACGCTGCGCCCCGGCGTGACGCCCACCAACACGCTCGTCCCCACGGCGACGCTGACGCCCTCGCGCACTCCGACTTTCACGCCGACGCTTCCTCCAACCGTCGCGCCGACCGACATGCCCGATCCCGACCTGATCATCACCTACGACCGGGACAGCCTGGTCGTGCGAGCGGTCAGCACTCGGCGGCCAAATTTGACGACCATGCGGCTGATCAACGGCGTGGGCAACATCGCCGTGACGCGCTGGCTGCAAATCGCCACCTTCCCGGCCGAGTCCTTCCCGCAGAACCAGTGCCTCGTCCTGTACCGCGCCGGCACCAGCGTGCCCCAACCGTCGGGCTGCGCCTTTGTGCGCAGCGCCATCCAGGTGTCCGGCGATCGCGTCTTCTGGATGGCCGGGACGTTCGACGTGCAGTTCAACGATCAGGTCAACCGCACCTGTCCGCAGGGGCCGGGCCAGTGCCTGGTCAAGGTGGGAGGGTAAAGACAGCACGGTCTCGCGAGTGCGAGGGGCGTAGGTGCGGGGCAATGTGCCCACCTACGTCCGTCCCCGTCGAACAGGTCGGTTAGGCCCGCACGGGGCGACACATTGGTCGTCCCCTACACCCTTGGATGGTGCGGTGTGTGCCGTAGGGGCGGGGCAATGTGCCCACCCACGCTCGTCGCCGTCGAACAGTCGAACAGGTCGGTAAGGCCCGCACGGGGCGACATTGGTCGCCCCCACCCTACGGGTGGTAGGGGCGGGCCAGTGCCCGCCCACAGACGCGTTCCGCCAACCGGTTCCCCTCTCCAGATGGACAGGGGGCCAGGGGTGAGGTTTGCTGAGGTCTACTTCCGCTTGGTGCGGGAGCGCAGGCCGGTGTAGGCCCAGATGAACAAAACGAGGCCCATAGCCGCGCAGGCGCCGATGCCGCGCAGGATGATCTCGCCATCCCAGCCGGTGTTGAGGATGGTGCGCATGGCGTCGAGGATGTAGGTGATGGGATTGATGAACGCCGCCGTCTTGATCCAGCCGGTGAGCAGGTCGTAGGGCACGAAGGTCGCCGTCAGGAACGAGAGCGGGAAGAACAGGAAGCTGGCGCCGGAGGTCGCAGCGGCGTTGCCGGTGCGTAGGGCGATGCCGACGGTGAAGCCGGAGAAGCCGACGCCGAGCAGCAGCGCGATGCCGATCACCCCCACCAGGCCGAGCGGGCCGGTCACCGGCTCCAGGCCGAGCAGCAGGGCGATGACGACGACGACGACGGTCTGCATGGCCAGCAGGATGGCGCCGGCGATCATCGGGCCGAGCAGCAGGGCGGCGCGGTTGACCGGGGTGAGCATCAGCTTGTCGAAGTAGCCGTTCTCGATGTCACGGACGATCGACTGGCCGGCCACGCTGGCGCCGCTCAGCGCCGCGCTGACGATCGACAGGGGCAGGATGAAGCCAAGGTAGCTCTGGCCGCGCAGGAAGAAGTTGGCGGCGCCGCTCAGTGTCGAGTTGTAGACCAGCAGGAAGAAGCCGCTGATGATCAGCGGGGGCAGGATGACGCCCGGCACGCGGATGTTGGTGATGAGCGTGCGCCAGGCCATCGTCGTGACCTGAAGCAGGAACGGCATCTTTTCGGCCGGAGCGGCGGCAATGCCGGGACGAGCAGTAGTGGTAAACGCAGCCATGAGTGTCAAGTCTCCTGATCGCTAGGAAGGTTTGAAGTTGAAAGAGATGAGAAACGAGAGATGAGAGACGAGAAACGAGAGATGAATTTGCTGGCGACGTGAAGCTGTCATCGCGGCCGGCGTTTTCCTCATTTCTCGTCTCTCATGTCTCATAACTTCGTCCTACGCCGACTTCCGCCGGCCGAAGCCGCGGCGGGCCTTCTTGCCGGGAGCGGCGTTGGCATTGGTCTTGGCGTCTTCCTCGAAGCGTTCGCCGGTCACGTGCAGGAACACGTCGTCGAGGGTGGGGGTGGTCAGCGTGAGGGCGACCGGCTCCAGGCCGGTGCTGTTCAGCCGGTTGACCACCGCCGGGATGATCTCGGCGGCCTTGTTGCGGTATAGGCGCAGCGTCTTGCGATCGACCTGCACGCGGTCGAACATCTCGCTCACTGCGGTCTGCGCGCGGGCCACATCGCTGTCTTCCTTGAAGGTGAGGTTGATCGACTCGCTACCCAGGGCGGCCTTGAGTTCCGCCGGCTGGCCTTCGACGCGGATCTGCGCCCGGTCGATGATGGCGATGCGGTCGGCCAGTTCGTCGGCCTCTTCCAGGTACTGCGTGGTCAGGAAGATGGTCATGCCGAACTCGCGGTTGAGGCGGCGCACCTCGGTCCAGATGTCGCGGCGGCTGGCCGGGTCGAGGCCGGTGGTCGGCTCATCGAGGAAGAGGATCTCTGGCTGGTGCACCAGCGCCATGGCCAGGTCGAGACGGCGGCGCATGCCACCGCTGTACTTGCCGACGGGACGGTCGACGAAGTCGCTCAGCTTGACCAGCGCCAGCAGCTCGGCGGCGCGGTCCTGCGCCTGCCTGCGGGTCATGCCGAACAACTGGCCCTGGATGGTCAGCAGCTCGGTCGACTTCATCAGGTTGTCCAGGCCGATCTCCTGGAGGGCGACGCCGGCGATGCGGCGCACGTCGCCCGCCTGCGACACGATGTCGAAGCCGCCGACGGTGCCTGTGCCTTCGCTGGGCAGCGCCAGCGTGGTGAGCATCTTCACGGTCGTGCTCTTGCCGGCGCCATTCGGCCCCAGGAAGCCGAAGATTTCGCCGGACTTGACGGTGAACGACACACCGTCGACGGCGGTGAAGTCGCCGTAGCGTTTGAACAGATTGTTTGCGGTAATCTCGCCTCTAGACATGGAAGTATCCCCCCTGCGTGCTCGGACAGCAGTCGACGTTACGTTCTTGACGGTGAATGGTGTTCCTGTGAACCGGTTGGCGGCGCGTCCGTTCGTGGGCGCCCCCTGCTGATTTACTCGTTGCGCAGCTTTGGATCGCTCGCCAGCCCGGTGCGGAAGGCGTCGCGCAGGACGGTCAGGCCGTCGGCCAGCGCTGTCGCGTCTTCCTCGCTCAGGTCGCCGAGCAGGCCGGACAAACGCACTTCCACGTTCTCATTCACCTGGTCGAGGACTGATTTCCCCGAACCGGTGATTTCGATCCAGACGAGGCGCCGGTCGCCTTCATCCCGCCGCCGCTGCACCCAGCCCCGCTCTTCGAGGGTGCTGATGGTGTTCGACATGGTCGGCGGGCTGACGGACAGCCGGTCGGCCAGATCGCCCAGGGTATGCGCCCGGTAGTCGAGAATGCCCAGCAGCGACAGATGTCCGGGTTGAATGCCCGGCAGCGTGTGGCGCATCTCGGAGGACATGACCCGCATCACCAGCGGGATGATGTCCAGGGTGCGGCGAGAGATCTCGCGGCGGATCGATTTTGGCATGAGCGTTGTGAAGCCCTCTCTGCGATCCCCCCCCAAAATGATTAGGAGTGCTAATTGATTACAGTGCTAATCATATGGGCAGGCAATATCGGAGTCAAGTCATTTGGATGAGCGTTTATGAAGCGTGTCCTGAAGCCATTCTCATGTTGGCATAGAGCGTTTCAACCTGCCGTGCCACCCCTTCCCAGGTGAAGCGCTCGCGCACCAGCGCGCGGGCATTGGCCCCCATGGTGTCGCTGCGACCCCGGTCGGTGAGCAGTAGCCAGAGCGCGGCCGCCAGCGGCTCGACCTCCGGCTCGACCACCAGCCCGGCGTCGTTCTCGGCGGTTTCCGGCATGTTGCAGCCGGGCGAGAGGATGACCGGCAGACCGGAGGCCATGGCCTCTAGCGCCGCCATGGGCAGCCCTTCGCCGACGGCAGGCAGCACGAACAGCGATGCTGCCGCCAGCGCTTCCAGCCGTTCCCGGTCGGCCAGGTAGCCGGTCAGGATCACCCGCCGGTCGCCCGCCACCAGCGGCAGCAGGGCCGAGAGCGCGCCATCGTCGGGACCGGCCAGGACCAGGCGGGCGTCGGGGATGTTGGCCGCCAGAAAGGCGCGGGTCAGCGTCTCCACCCCTTTGCGCGGGTGCAGCCGCCCCAGGAAAAGGCAGATCGGCGCGTCGCCCAGGCCGTAGCGGGCGCGGAAGGCGCTGCCGTCGGGCAGATCGGCGAATGTCGCCAGATTGACGCCGTTGGGGATGGTGAGGAAGGCGGGATGATGCGACGGGACGATGCGCGACCAGGCGGTCCGCGCTTCGTCGGTCTCGGTCTGCGTCAGGCCGACGACGGCGGAGAAGCGTTTGGCCATGGCCGGCGAGAGCAGCGCATCCCACAGCGTTTTCAGCCCGCCGCGCCCCGTCTCGAGGGAGAGGGTGCCGTGGGCCGACAGAATGATCGGCAGCCCGGCCCGACGGGCGGCGGGCGTGACGAGCAGGTTTTCCAGCGTGCGGAATTCGTGGCAGTGGACGATGTCGATCTCGGCCAGCAGGTGCTGGGCGCGCCGGCCCATGCCGAGCGGGGTGCCCAGGTTGAAGCGCCCGCGCATGCCGACGGAGAGGTTGGGGATGCGCACCACCCGCACGCCGCCGCGACTCTCTTCCGGCGGAGCTTCCAGCCGCGCCCGCTGCGACCCGGCGTCGGTGGTGAGGACGGTCACCTCGTGGCCGGCCTCGACCAGCGCCAGTGCCAGCCCCTCGACGGCGCGCGTCACCCCGCCGAAGGCGTAGGCCGGCGCGTAGTAGGGGGCAACGTGCAGGATGCGCACCGGCTATCCCGGCGGCAAAAAGGTCTGTACGCGGAACTCGGACTCAATTCGCCGCGGCTGGTCGGGGTCGATGGCGTTCTCGGTCAGATAGGCGCGCACCGCCGTGAGGCCGGCCTCCAGCACCTCGTCGGGCATCGACCAGCACATGGAGTAGACCCGCGCGCCCATATCGGCGAGGAATTCCGTCGGCGTGCGCTCGACGGGGTAGCGCAGACTGTTTTCATCCTTCAGCCGCCAGCCGCTGGCCGGCAGCATGGCCGCCCGCTCGATGAACGGGACCGGCCGGGGACTGTTCGACGCTTCTTCCAGCGAGCGCGCTTCTGCCTGGATGGTCGCCTGATTCCATACCTGCTGAAGCGAATCTTCGGTGTGGCGGACGTTCCAGCCGTGGGCCAGCACCGCGCCCGGCTTGAGGACGCGGGCCACTTCCGCAAAGGCGTCGCGGTAGGCCGGGATGAGGTGGAAAATGTGCACGGCAATGGCGGCGTCGAACGTGGCGTCGGCGAAGGGCATGCGGGTGGCATCGCCGATGACCGGATAGATCGGCTCGCCGTTCCGCTTCCCGACCAGTCGGTCGACCATCGGCATGGCCAGATCGACGCCGTAGTAGGCGCGCACGTAGGGGCGAGAGGGGCGGCGCAATGCGCCCCGTGCCGATGCCGATCTCCAGCACACGGGCGTCCGGCGCGAGTCCGGCGGTGCGCGCCATGAGGGCGGCCACCTCGCGCTCGACGCCGGGCGGAAAGCCGCGCGTCTGGTCGTAATAGCCGGCGGCCCGGTCGAAAGCGATCGAATTCTGGCTCATTCAGCGGCTCGCGAATCGATAGCCCACGCCGCGCGAGGTGAGGATGTACTCCGGCTTTTCGGCATCCACCTCGATCTTCTGGCGCAGATAGTGAATGTACAGTTTGAGGCTGTCGATGGCATCGGCATATTCTTCGCCCCACGCCTCGATGACCAGCTCGCTGCGCGTGCACGACGCGGCCGGCATTGCGGACCAGGACGCTGAGCAGGTTGAATTCCTTCGGCGTCAGGTGGCGGATTTCGCTGCGCACGCGCACTTCGCGGTTCATAAAGTTGATGCGGAATTCGCCGTTGTCGAAGACCAGTTCCTCGCTCATCTGCGGGCGCGGCGCGCGCCTCAGGTGGGCGCGGATGCGGGCGATCAGCTCGTCGTGGTCGAAGGGCTTGGTCACGTAGTCGTCCGCGCCGATCTCCAGGCCGCGCACGATGTCTTTCACCGAATCCAGCGCCGTGAGGAAGATGATCGGCACGTCGGACAGGTCGCGCAGCCGTTTGCAGACTTCCCAACCATCCATATCCGGCATCATGATGTCCAGCAGCACCAGATCGGGCTGGTGGCGGTAAGCGCGGCGCAGACCTTCTTCGGCGCTCTGCGCCTTGATCACCTCGAAGCCTTTTCGCTCCAGCAGCATGGTGATCAGGTTTACCGTCGTCAATTCATCATCAATAACGAGAATTTTTTCGCTCATGACCTGATGCCCCATACAGGTTGGGCCGATCAAATGTTTGTTGCAGGATTCTAACGCCAATGTAACACGATACGGTTTTGCGTGCAAGTCGCAGAAACAGGTTTCACTAATGTTTTAGTGGACATACTGTTGAGCGACCTTCGCCGAGGTGTCTATCAAGGCGTCTCATTGAAATACACAATGACAACCATACGAATTTGCTATATCATGAGAACTATCCGATTCAGCTCCCCGCAACCGACGTTTCACCTCTCCGCAGGCTTACTTTCCGCTCGGCCCCTGCTGCCTGCGCACCTGAATCGCTCTTACCGGAAGGGAGGCGTATTGGGATGGCCAGGTCATTGGGGGATCCATCCACGGAGTTCAACGAGCGGGAACTCGAGATTCTGCGCCGTATTGCCGAGGGGCAGTCCAATCGCGAGATCGCCGATCAGCTTTTTCTCTCCGTCAACACGGTCCGCTGGTACAACAAACAGATCTACGAGAAGCTGGACACGCACTCGCGCACCACGGCCATCGCCCGCGCCCGCACGCTCGGCCTGCTCACAGCGGACGGTGACGGTGCGATTGACGGCGATGGCGCGAACGACCGTAACAGCGCGGGGTGTGACGTTGAGCGCTTTGCCGATGACGGTGGGGGCGCGGCGGGCGTAGACGAGCTGGAGGCCATCGGCCCTTCGTCCACCCCGTCCAACCTGCCCTCGCAGCTCACCCCGTTCATCGGACGCGAGCGGGACATGGCCGAACTGGCCGCGCAGTTCGCCGACCCGGCCGTGCGCCTGCTGACCATTCTCGGTCCGGGCGGCATGGGGAAGACCCGTCTCTCGCAGGAGTTCGCCCGCGGGCGGCTGGCCGAATTTCAGCACGGCGTCTACTGGATCGCGCTGGCGCCGGTCACCGCCGAGGGCGAAGACGCCCATACTGCCGTCATGAACACCCTGGCCAGCACGCTGCACATCACCCTGCACGCCGGCGCCGACCCCGAAGCGCAGATCGCGACCTATCTGCACAACCGGCGCATGCTGCTGGTCATCGACAACTTCGAACACCTGCTCAGCGCCGCCGGCATTGTGCGCCGCATCCTGGAGAGCGCGCCGGGCGTCAAGGTGATCGCCACTTCGCGTGAGGCGCTGGGGTTGTACGGCGAAGTCGTCTACGCGCTGGCCGGCCTGGCCGTGCCCGAGCGCGACGCCGCCGACCCGTGGGCGTACGACTCGATCAAACTCTTCCTTCAGACGGCGCGCCGGGTCCGCGGCGACTTCACCCCCGACGAGGGAGACCTGGGCGAGATCGCCCGCATCTGCACGCTGGCCGACGGGCTGCCGCTCGGCATCGAACTGGCTGCCGCCTGGGTGCGCTCGCTGAGTCTGTCGGAAATCCGCGAGCAGTTGGAGAACGGGCTGGACATTCTCGAAAGCCGCACCCACAACATCCGCCATGTCTTCGATCGCTCCTGGTGCCTGCTCGCTGAATCCGAGCAGGTGGCCTTTGCCCGCCTGTCGATCTTCCGCGGCGGCTGCACGCGCGAGGCGATCCAGTCGGTCACCGGCGCCAGCCTGCGCATGATCGCCTCGCTGGTCGACAAATCGCTCCTCTGGCATCTGCCCGACGGCCACTACGCGATGCACGAACTGCTGCGCCAGTACGCGACGGAGCAGCTCGATCGCCTGTCGGGAGAGGAAGCGGTGCAGACGCGGCACTGCGACTACTACGCCGCCCTGGCCGGTCGCTGGGGGCGCGGCGTGCAGGGCCTCCAGCAGCTCGAAGGGCTGGAGATCCTGGAACAGGAATACCAGAACATCCACGCTGCCTGGCAGTATGCCGCGCAGCATGGGCGAGAGGAAGCGCTCAAGGAACTGCTGGAGATGTGGTACTTCTTCGACATTCGCGCGCTGGCGCGGGGCGAGGAGCTGTTCCGCACGGCGGCGGCCAGCGTGGAGGGGCTGACGCGCGCCGTCTGATGGCGCGGCAGTCGGTCTTCACTTTCGGCTCGGGCTGGGCGAACAGACCCGCCAGCTTGTCGAGCGCAGCATGGACGCCTTCCGCTCCGCAGGCGCCGAGGCCGAGCTGGCGATGCCGCTGCTGACTCTCGGCCACCTCATCTTCTTCCAGGGCGATCTCAGTGGGGCGCCTGCCTACTATGAGCAGGCTATCGCGCTGGCCACGCGCTACAACGATGCGCTGGTCGTCGTCACTGCGCTGATTCGACTCGGCGCCAGCGCCATCAATGCCGGCGACTATGCTGAAGGGCGCTCGTCGCTCCAGCGCGCGCTGGAGCTCAGCCGCCGCATCGGCGATACCATGTCCACGTCGCTGGCGCTGATCAATCTGGGGGAACTGGAAATGCTGGTGGGCGATGTCGAGGCGGCGGCCATCTACTATCGCGGGGCGCTGGGGACGGCGCAGCGCATCCGCCAGCACTACGTGATCGCCGGGGCGCTGGCGGAACTGGGCCGGGTGGCGTTCCTGCACGGCCGCTATGAGGAAGCCGAGCGCCTGGTCGAACAGAGTCTGAGCCTGCATCTGGAGCACGGCAACCTCCGGTTCGCCGTCCGCTGTCACGCCTATCTGGCCAGCATCGCCTGCGCCCAGGACGACTACGCTCGTGCGAATGCCCATTTTCTGCGCGCCTTCGAATACACTTTCGCGGTGCATGCGTTTGGTCCCGGCGTGCGTCCGCTGCTCTTCCTGGCCGACTGCTTTGCCAGGCAGGGGGATTTCGCCCGCGCGGTCGAGATCTGGACGCTGGTCGCCCGCTATGACGGCAGCAGCCGCGAACAGCAGGAGGAGGCGGCCCGTCGCTGCGAAGAAACGGCCTCCCTGATTCCTGCCGAGCGCTTCGATGCGGCGGCGCGGCGCGGCAGCGGGATCGACGTCGAAACGATGCTCACGTCGCTCATGACGGAACTCGCAGGGGCAGGCTGGGGCGCTCGCAGCCCCTCGAACAGATCCGACTCCACCGCTCGCCCGCCGTTGACCAGGCTGAAAGCGCGGTAGTAGGTCTGAACGCCGAAGATGCGGGCGCGGCCGTCGTCGTCGAGCCGCAGCAGGCCCTCGAAGCCGCCGACCTGCGACTGATGGCACTGGACGGCCTCCCAGACCCAGGAGGACGGCGTGGTGTCGATGCGCGTGGTGATCGCCCAATCCGCCCAGGCGACCGTCCGGCGCTCCGTCCCGTCCACCTGCATGACCAGATCGCCAAACGCCGCCTGGTAAGCGCTCATCTCGTCGCTCGATGCCACGCGGTAGTGGAGCTTGGCGACCCGGTGCGGCAGACCGCCGAAGCCGTAGGACCGGTCGGCCGCGGCCACCACCGCCGCCGTCGTGAACTGCGAAATGGCGATGTGGTCGGGATGTCCGTAGATCCCATTGGGATCGAAGGTCAGCACTACCTGTGGGCGGATGCGGCGCAGGTGCAGCACGAGCTGGAGGATGGCCTCGCGCGGCGGGACGCGGTCGAGTTCGCCGTCGAGATAGTCGAGGAAGGCGACATCCTGCACACCCAGGGCACGGGCGGCGCAGAGCAGCTCCGGTTCGCGGATGCGCCCCAGGGCTTCTTCGCCGGGGTACAGCGCCGGGTCGCCGGGCCACCCCCGTTCGCCGCGCGTGGCCGTCACGACATACGTTTCCACTCCCTCGACCGCCGCTAGAGCCAGCGCTCCGCCCATCCCGAGGGTTTCATCGTCGGGATGAGCGGTCACCGCGAGCAGGCGCAGACGTTCAGGTCTCATGATCTTCCTCGCTTCGTCAACTGGTCGAACTGGTCGCCAGAGCACGGCGGGGCGAAAGAGCCAGCCGCACCACCGGCACCGCGGCAAATACCAGCACCATGGTGAGCGCCAGCGTCAGCGAGACGCCCAGCACCTGCACCGCCATCCCGGCCCCGGCAAAACTGACCACCGCGCCGATCCAGCGGGTGGCGGCGAAGCGCCAGACTGCTCTCCAGCGCGGATGGCGGGGCCATCTCGGTCACCAGCGCCGAACCGATGGCGAAGCCGGAGTTGACCAGGGCGATCAGCGCCGCGGCGATCCAGAAGTGCCAGGCGGCGGTGGCCGGGATCATCAGGGCCACGCCGACGGCCGCCAGCGTATAGCAGGTATACAGGACGCCCCGCCGCCCGATCCGGTCAGACAGCCAGCCCATGACAAAGGGCAGCGGCAGGTTGATCAGCCCGGCGAAGGCGACCGCGCCGGTGATCTCGCTGGTGCTGAAGCCGTTCGCGTCCATGGCGAGCGGGCGGACCATCTCGCCGACGAAATTGCCGCTAAACGCCATCACGCTGGCCGCCAGGATGAGCAGGAAGGCCCCGCCGAGCGGCGCGCTGGACCGCAGGGCGGCGAAGGTCCCGGTCTGGACGGCGGCATAGCTGCCCGTCTGCGTGAGCAGATAGCTGCCGGTCTGCCTGGCCGCCGCAGGTGAAGCCGGCGCCGCTTTGGCCGGCTGCTTGTCGGCCAGCCCCAGCGCGATCACCGCCAGCAGCAGCCAGAGCGCCGCGGAGAAGGTGAACAGGGCGGGGAATCCCCACCGGTCGACCAGCGCGCCGGAAACCAGCCCGCCGATCACCTGGCCGAGCGCCAGCGCCACGCCCATCACGCCGAAGGTGCGGCCCCGGCTGCGATCGTCGGCAAAGAGGCCGGTCAGGATGGTCAGCATGGAGGTGGAGATGCCGAACAATCCCCAACCCAGCGTCGTCAGCAGGCCGAGCTGAACGACGTCCTGCGCCGTGCCCATCAGGAAGAACAGCGGCGCGTTGAGCAGGGCCGGCGCGATGATGAAGAGCTTGCGCCGTCCAAAGCGTCCCGACAGCGAACTGCTGCCGATGGTGGTGATGGCCAGCAGCGCGAAGGCGATGGCCAGGAACAGGCCGGTCTGCGCGGCGTCGGCGCCCAGCGTGCGGGCGTAGAGCGACATGACCGCCATGATGCTGCTGCCCACCGTGCTGGGGAGCAGGTAACACATGAAAAGCAAGATGAGCTGCTTTCGGGTCATCGTGGGACCCTCCTTTCAAATTCCGTTCTGAATTTGGATGGCGCCTGTGAACCTCACCCGTCAATCCATTCTCCGGGGTGAACCTCACCCCTCAATCCCCTCTCCATACTGGAGAGGGGAGGCTAAGCGAAGCGCAGCAGGGGTGAGGTTCGCCAGAACTAGACGTGGAACTCGATGGTGCGGCGGATGTGCATGGCCATCCGCCCGCTGCGGTAGGCGCGGGATTTGCGCCGCGTGCTCGCGTTTGTGCCCGTAGAAGGCGCCGACGATCAGGTCTTCGGCATCGCGCAGGCCGGCGCCCCAGGGCACCGGGACCTGCTGGCGCAGCTTATCGTCCGGCAGGTGCAGCAGCAGGTCGATCGCCGTCTCGTAGTAGGCCTGGTACTCGTCGACAATACGGTTCAGGGGCAGATCCTGCCGCCGCGCGATGGCCGCCACGTCGAAGCCGTCGGGATCGGCCACCCATCGATCGAAGTCGCTGGTCGGCGTTGCGTCGTCCAGCCGCACCAGGATATCGACCAGGACCGCCTCGCTGGAGGCGATGTGGGCCATCACCTCCTTGATCGACCACAGCTCGCAGGCGCCGGCCTGTGCGCTCCTCTTCGCCGATCCCCTTGATCGAGGTCGAGCAGAATCCGGTGCCCCTGCTCCATGATGCTGAGAATGTGCATGCTGCTTTGCTCCCCTACCGTTTCAATGCGGTCTCTGCTCTGGTTGTTCAGCCACGGATGTTCTGCAGAGGGGCCGACGCGCCAACGAAGTTTGACCGTGTCTGCCCGCAAAAAATCCCCACCCTATGCCGGCCGCACCGAAGGATCGCGCAGGCGCGCGATGTGTTCGATGTCCTGCTGAACCTCCGCCCGGCTGATCAGCGTGTCGAAGGTACTGCGCTCCATGCACAGCAGTTCCACCGCGATCCGGGCGCGCACGGTCGCATGACGCACGCCGTCGCGCAGCAGGCCGACCTCGCCGAAAAACTCCCCTTGACCCAGTTGCGTGATGACTTCCTGCCCGCCATCCGGTTGTTCGGCGATCACTTCGACCTCGCCGCGGGTGATGATGTAGAAGGGCTGGCCGGCTCCCCCTGCCGGACGATGGTCTCCACCCGCCCTGAAGCGCACCGGTTCCAGAGCCGGCGTGATGCGGGCGGCCTCCTTCGTGGTGAGCTGTGGCATGGCCCGGCGCAGATAGCGGTCGGAGACGCGGCGCAGTTCGCCGGCGAAGGCGATGGCCAGCGGCACCGTGACGATCAGGTTGTAGTAGAAGTGCAGGTACGGACGGGTGGGCAGCAGCGGGTTCAGGTCCGGGAAGAAAGTCCCGATCAGCCCGCCGCGCGCCGCAATGCCGTTCTTGCCGGCCACGTCATAGAAGTTGAGCATCGCCGGCTCGGTCCCCAGCGGCACCGCCGTGACGAGGTTGCCGTCGGCGACGGTTCCCCAGAGCGCCGCGTCCCTTCGTAGATGAAGTGGTTGTCGAAGAAGAAGGTGTAGCAGATGAAGAGATGCTCGACCGTATGCACCGAGGCGAACGCCAGCGCGATCCACAGCCAGATATTGCGTGGATAGCGCAGCACCAGCATCAGGATCAGCATCCAACCGGCGACCTCCCCGGATCAGATGCACGATCTCCAGGTCGAGCTGGCCGAAGATGCCGCAGGCCGGCGGCGTGGTCACCGGGGCGCCGTCCGCGCCGATCA
>JADJPJ010000046.1 GCA_016713325.1 Candidatus Flexifilum affinis
AGTTTGCCCGAAGGATTCACATCTCCGAACAGAACACGTGGCAAAGGCATCACCACCTTCCATCCCCAGGCCACCCATACAGGATGGCTGGAACCACGTCTTCCATTCTTTCGTCATAATCATGCCACCGCCGATGAGTACGACGACGGTATTGGGGTTAACGCTTCCGATCCGCTTGATCAGTTCGATCTGGGCAGATTTGAGGGAAAGACTTACACGATCTCCACCTTTCGCGTCGTCCGTGCCGGGCATTTGTCCACCAAATTCGGTTAATGACATGCCCATGTTCTGATAGCCACGCGTGGCTGCTTCATCGAATGAGCCATGCTGTTGGGCTCCGCCGAGATGAGTTCTCCTTCGTCACATTTGTCGTTGCCGACAGTGATGATGACGCAGTCCGCTTTGGCTACTTCGTCAGCGAAACCTCTGCGAGCTCGCTTTCGTCGCAGAACATGATTTCTGCCTGCTCGCCGAAATAGCTGCAGGTCCCTCAAGCGGTGTCACCACATAGGGGCGCTGATGTTGCGAGACCCACATCCCCGGTGTTGGCCTTGTTCCCTAACGCTCCAGCAACGGGATTCTTTTGACCGTATTCGGAACGGCAGCACACCGCTCGCGTTCTTGATGAGCACCATCGATTTCTGGCGACTTCTCGTGCCAGTTCGGTGTGTTCTTTGCTGGCGACGAGGTCAGGTTGTATGCCATCTTCTCGAGGGTGTTTTCGAAACTAACAGCGTCCGCAGGATTCGGAGTACCAGCAGTATCGACAGTTGCCTCAGACGCGACCTTCCTCGACAGCCGTGAGCAGCTCGCGCTGGTAGTGAATAGGCATGGGCATCTCGATATCAAGCCCGGCTTCAATAGCCTTCTTCGTATCGCGGACACCGGCGACAAAGTCGGAGATCGCGAAGCCCTCAGATCCCCAATCGTCTCGCAGGATGTCCGCCCAGGCAGCGTGTGGCTTTCGCAGCAGTGGTCACCGTTGAACAGGTTGTAGGCGCCCATCACCGAGGCGGCACCCGCATCGATGGCCTTTTTTGAAGTGCGGGAGGTAAACCTCACGCATCGTGCGCTCATCAGCTTTGACGTTCACCCAGAAACAGGAGTTCTCGATATTGTTGACGGCATAGTGCTTGGCGCAGGCGATCACATTGTGGGATTGCACTCCCTCGGTCAATGCCTTGCCCATCTCACCCAGGAGGAAGGGGTCCTCGCCATAGGTTTCCTGAGAGCGCCCCCAGGCTGGATGACGAAGCAGGTTGATGCAGACGCCGCCGAAATAGTTGGCGCCTTGAGCACGCGCTTCCTTGCCAATAACATCGCCGATCCGTTTTTCGAGATCCGGGTCGAAGCTGGCGCCGCGCGCAATCGACACTGGAAAACAGGTCGAATGTCCCATCACGACGCCGCGCGGGCCGTCGGTGAAGCGAATGGACGAGATGCCAAGGCGCGGGCAACCATTGGTCTCAATAGGGACGGGGTTGTAGGCGTTCTGGTACTTCTTAAGGTTGCCAAACAAGTCCCAGTTACCGTTGAGTATCCAGACCTTTTCCTTCAGGGTCATTTGCTCAAGCAGCTCCCGAGCTTTTTCCTCGATCTGTTCGCGACTTAAGGTGCAAGCCTCTTTCCTGAACATCGTGCCGACCTCCATGTGATTTCAGGCATCTAGGAACACCCCCCCAGTTGTCGAGCACGTCAGTGCTTTGAACTGAGCCGGGGAAAAGTAAAGCACAATGCGGAACCCTATGCCGTAACAGTGAATATCCGACTGACGGGAGAAGAAGCGCCAAGCTGAACCGCGCGATCACCTGGCGAACTGCCGCCGACTATCACGCGAAACTCGCCGGGTTCCAGGACGCGATCTCCGACATCGTTCACCAGCGCCATCATGTCCGGAGTTATGGTGAACGGGATAACGGTACCCTCGCCAGGCTTGAGATGGACCCGGCGGAAGCCGATGAGACTGTGCAGGGGCACGATGGTCGACGCTTCGACATCCGTGAGATAGAGCTGAGCGACCTCATCCGCTGCTACAGATCCGGTGTTTGTCAGCGTAAAACGGAGAGACATCGACTGGCCTGCCCGGATAGCTGGCGTATCCAGCACCAGGTCGCTGTACACAAAGCGTGTGTAGCTCAGGCCAAAACCAAACGGGAAGAGCGGTTCCTGGGTCGCATAGCGGTAGGTTCGACCGGTCATGCGTAGTTCTCGAACGGCGGAAGCTGCTCAGAGATTTCGGGAAGGTCAGCGGCAGCTTACCTGATGGAACCACGTCACCAAACAACACGTCAGCTAATGCTTTGCCGCCTTCCTGGCCCGGATACCAGACGTACACAATTGCCTGCACCATGTCCTCTAGATCCCCGAGAGCAATCGGACTGCCGCCGGTGAGTACAAGCACCACCTTTGCTCCACCCTGCACCAGTCGACGTACGTACTCGACCTGCACCGGAGGCAGAGTGATTTGCGTACGATCGCCCTGATCATCCGACATGGTGGCATCGCCTTCTTCGCCTTCCAGCAAGGGCGAGAGACCCATGCATGCGATGGTCACGTCGGCGCTTTGCGCTTCGACCAGGGACCAATCCTTCAACTCGGACTCCTGCGTGAGCGGACACCCGGGGCGGTATCCCAGCCCGACTCCCTCTGGTACACGGGCGACAATTCCCTGCATGAAGGTGGTCAGGGACTCGTTCAGGCCATAGTAGTTGCCAAGCAGTACGTCGACGCTGGCAGCATTCGGTCCGACCAGCAGAATTCTTCGCGCCTGCTCACCGATCGGCAGGATATTCCCACTGTTCTTCAGCAGCACAATCGACTTCAATGCGGCTTCGTAAGCGAGCTGCCGATGTTCAGGGCTGCCTACAACGCTGAAGGGGAAGTGCCGTGTACGGAACGTCCTCAGGTGGATCAAACATGCCGAGCTTGAAACGGGTCGCGAGGGTGCGTCCCAGCGAACGATCAATATCTGCTTCGGTGATCAAGCCGCGATCAATCGCTTCGCCAAGATGATCATAAGTGCAAATGCAGCTCAGGTCGCAGCCCGCCTTGAGGCGCTAACGCAGCGCTTTCGACGACATCGTTGGTCACATGGTGACCCTCATGGATATCGGTCAGTGCACCGCAGTCCGAGACGACATGTCCCTGGAAGGCCCAGTCACCCCCGCAGTGTCTTGACCAGCAGCAACTGGCTCGCGCAGCATGGTTCATCGTTCGTGCGGTTATACGCGCCCATGACGGCTTCAACCTTGGCTTCAGTGACCAGCTTTTTGAAAGCCGGGAGATACGTCGCATGCAAATCCCGCAGCGAGACCTTCGCGTTAAAGGTGTGGCAGCTTCTCTGGTCCGCTGTGCACCGCGAAATGCTTGGCGCACGCCGCTGTCTTAAGATACTTCGGATGATCACCTTGCAGCCCACGCACATAGGCAGCCCCCATTTCGCCGGTAAGGAATGGGTCCTCACCCCAGGTTTCCTGCCCGCGACCCAGCGCGGATCACGGAAGATATTCACATTCAGTGACCACATGGTGAGCCCCTGGTAAATCGGTAGAACCGTTACGCCGCATCGTTTCGTGGAATTTGGCACGGGCTTCATCGCCAACCGCCGAGGCAACCTTCTGGACGAGTTCTGGGTCCCAGGTTGCGGCCATTCCAATCGCTTGCGGAAATACCGTGGCACGCCCATTCCGGGCGACGCCGTGCAGCGCCTCACTCCAATAGTCGTATGCTGGGATGTTCAACCGAGGAACCGCCTGAGCGGGGTTGCGCATTTGCCCAATTTTCTCACTTAGGGTCAACCGCGAAAGAAGATCCTGGGCGCGCTCGACAATTGGACGCGATGGGTCCAGATACACAACCGACGATCCAGTAGGTTGGGGCAAGGGGGACTCAATCATCTCTATTCTATCCTTGTGAAGGTTCAAAGTGCATTTTCTACGTATAGCATGTCGGCTATGGTAGCTTGAAAGCCTGTTGCTTTCCATCAAGATACATGATTGTCAGGATCCGCGAGAGTTGCGGGGGCAGCATCCTCTTTGCTCGTTTGCGCGAGGTCGGATTGATCCCCTCCGCACCACCCGTACCGCAGGCTGCTTAGGGTTCCCAGAACTAACAGAAAACACCCTGCGCGGCAGCGGGTGCTCCTCAAAACCTGTCTTTCCTCCCCACGGTGTGGTTTTGGCGATGACGTGCTTCATTTTTGTCGTGTCGCTGGCCGCGAAAGCGTTGATCAGATTGTCAACGGTTCCCGTTTGCCGCACCAGGGAGGTACTGCCCACGTAAACCGTTGAGTGGCGCTTGACCGCACGGTGTGTGATTCTTCAACACGGCGCGACCGCATCAGGGGACTGGACAAAAGATCCTGGATCCACCGCTGTAAGTTTCAAGTGGGGACGAATCAGACGGCGCGATCTGCTCGGAGGTATGCTCCACGACTCCTATCGAGCTGCTTGACGCACGGGAAACATCGCGTGGATGAGGCTTTTTGCTAGTACAGGATCGCATGCTGCAAAGTCATGGTGACGGCGCTTTCGACCCAAGTCAGGGGATGGGGAAAAGTATGGGATGGCTTGAAGGCAACAAAAAGCCCCTATGCTGGGGTCAGTGCCAGGCAATAGGAGGGTTCTGAAGATGAACGTAAGCCGTTTTGGCCGTTTTAGTCTGCTCTTGGTTATCTGTGTGGGTGTGCTCGCATCCGTCTCGATGATTGTGGCGCAGGGGGATACTCCGGAGCCAATCGTACCTCTCATGTCACAGGAAGACGCTAAAGCCTTCGCCGCACGCTTCGAAAGAATCTTTAATGACGGTATTGATGGTCCCAACCTCGATATTGTCGATGAGCTTTTTGCCGAGGATTTCGTTGGTCACCTTCCCCTGGCGCCTGGACTGGATCGTGAGGGGTGGAAAGCTTACGTCGCCAGTTTCTATGAAGGCACGCCGGATTTGCGACAGACGACGACCGATGTCATCGTGGGCGAAGACCGCCTCGTCTTGCAGGTCTCCTATACAGGCACCCAGACAGGCACGTTGTTGGGCATCGCACCGACTGGCATCGAAGTGATCATGACAGGTACTGGTGTCTTCACCTTCAATAATGAAGGCCTGGTGATCGAAAACCGTGCAGATCTGGATGTGGTCGGCGTCCTCGCCCAAATCGGTGCATTCCCCACCTCATAACCCTGTTCTGGGGCACATAGGGGCCGCACCCTGGGCCGGCCCCTATATGTTGTATGCAGCATCCGTGTATAGCTACCGGTGAAGTTGTTCGGGTGTTCGATCATGGCGGTGCTGCACTGATGCATGCCAGCTTCGCCCCCGATGGACGGTCCTTTGCGACTGCCTCGACAGAGGGCTTTGCGACGATTTGGGATGCCGAAACAGGTGACATGCGCCTCCGGCTTGCACATCCCAACGTCATCTTTTCCACGCATTTCTCGCCCAACGGCCAGTTTCTCCTGACAGCATGTTGGGATGGCATGGTGAGGCTTTGGGATATTGCAACGGGTGAGCTGGTGCGCATCTGGGATACAGGACTGGGCGAGATCAGTTCCGCCGAATTCTCGCCGGATAGGCAGTTCATTGTCGCTGCCAACGGAGGCACAGGCACCAAAATGCGCCAACCATTCATCCACATCTGGCGCGTCAATCTCGATGCTGTCATCGCTGCCTACTGCGTCCGAAACCCGCTTGACCTTACCGATGACGAGCGTGCGCAGTACGGCATCGCCGATGATGCGCCGATTTGCCCGCCTACGTGAAGCTCCTCGCTACCACATTCACCACCCCGCCCTCGCGCTGCACCTTGGTCTTGATCCAGTTCAGTGGAGGAAAGAACGGAGACAGGAGCAGGACCGCGGCGCTGGAAGGCTCAGACCCTGCGGCGACCGTCTGCGCTGCCGGGCAGGGCGCCTTCCCAGAAATACTCACTGATTTTGAACCGACATCCTGACGGGATTCGAACCTGCCCAGGCAAGAAAAATGCCCTGACAGCGTTGCTGGCGGGGCCTTGTTCGGCTATGTGGACCTGAGGGGTAGAGTGCCAAAAACTAGGCATGGTTGGAAGTTCCCTCTCCCTGACGGCCCTGAATCATCGCCCAACTTCAAACGTTGCAACAAAGTAGACCTTCGGCGCGCCGTACTCGATCTGCACGTCAGCGGCAAGAGCTACCGCAAGATCGACGCGGCGCTCGGCATCCACTGGACGCGGGCGGGTCAGGTGGCGCGGGGAAAACAATGATCGAATCGCCGCAGGCCGCGGTAAACCCCAGGCGCATCTCAAACCAGCAGCGGAGCAATAGCATCCCCGATTTCCGACATGTGGAAGAGATTCAGGAGCGCCTGCATCTGGATGGCAGTATCTGAGTGAGTTTTTTCGATCAGCCGGATATGTGCCAACGCCTGTTCCTGCTGCCCGGCGGCGCAGAAGCGAACCATAGGCTCCAGCCAGCCCGCAGGAAGGGACGACAACTCATTGGCGGATGGGAGCGCCGGCATCTCGCTGGATGTGAATGTGCTGCGCACCGGCACGAACGGGAGCTCAGCCTCGATAACCGTACGCCCACCACTGTCAGTGAGATCAAAGCGGCCGTTCATGACCTCGACCAATCGCCGGCACAGAGACAATTCCAGGCTTTCCTCAACCACCGGCCGGACACCTTGATCGTCCGCCGGGATCAGGATCAGCTTCAACTGCAGCTGGTCCTCAGTTGGGACACAGACTTGCAGCGTCGCTTCGCCGTTTGGCAGGTTTTTCACGGCTGCACGGATTAGTGTCGTAGCGATCTGTTTGAACTTGGCCTCGTCCATCTGCACGAGTACCGGAAGGTCTTCCGCAAGCTCGAAGCGCAAACGGACGTGGTGTCTCTGTGCCAGGACACCCATGTTTCCCTGCAGACGTGTGAACACATGTGGCAGGTGAATGAGCGCATCCTCAACATCGTCGTAGCCGGCTTCGACGCGCGACAGGTCGAGCATGTCACGAATCTGTTGGGATAGGTGATAGGCGTCGTCGCGTATGCGATGCAGATGCGCAGCAGCAGGCTCTGGCAACTCTGCATGGTCGAGCAGGAACTGCGTGTGTCTCACGATTGCTTCAACAGGACGCTGGAATTCTTCGCTCATGTTGGCGACGAAAACGTCCCGCGCAGTCAAGGCTGCCTCGGCGGCCAGTTTCGCCTGCAACAGCTGTTTCTCTCTCTCGATGCGTTCGGTGACGTCACGCACCATGGCGATCGCTTCGATGATCTGACCGTGCTCGTCGTGGATCATGAAGCCAAGAGACTCAATATAGATGATTTGTCCGTCTTTGCGCTTTACCGGGAATTCACGCGGTACTTCGGCGAGCCGACCGGCTTCACGCAGTTTGCGGTTCTTAATGGCCGCTTCTTTGTAATCATCGGCAAGAATATCGCTCGGTCGCATCGTCCGAAGCTCTTCCAACTTATAGCCGAGCAATTCCACTGTCCGCTGGTTGACAGCCACCAACTCGTTGTTGTCATATGAAGTCCCCCAGGTGGAGATGGAGATCGCATCGCTGACATTGCTGAAGATCGCCTCGTAACGACGCTTGATCTGGCGCAGCTCCTCTTCAGTCTTCTTCCCGACAGTGATGTCCTTTGAGAAGGCCAGCAGAACCTGATGTTCAGGATCGCGACGGACGTCATGCTCGAACCAGTAGCTTTCGCCGTTGGCAATCACTTCCGTCTCAAAGTGGCTGGACACACCACTATCGCGTGACTGCTGCAGGGTAGCTGACACATCAGACCGGCCGTTGGGGAGGAAGGCCGCACCCGGGCTTTGACTCAGCGGTGTATTTTCGGCATTGAACTGACGGATAACGCGAAAATCAGCGTCAAGCAGGGTGGTGATGCACGGTAGAAGTCCAAGAAGATCCAGACCCTTGAGTTCGATGAAGTCTTCCATCGGCCCTATTCCTACGGCGAAAAGCACGGCAAATAACGCTTCTCATTGTACAGCAGAGGGATCGTCCCTTCGTCAATCGTTGCACACTCATGGCGAGAAAAATCTAGACGACACGGCAACTCACAACTAGACCTGAGTCTAGTGCGTGGACCCTGCCAGGCTTCTACACTTCATCTTTGGACTGAACATAGATGGAGTTATGCCTATGAAACGGCTGGTTATGCTGGTGCTGCTCGCACTTGCGCTCACGACCGGTGGCGTCCTGGCGCAAGAAGTCGCCGGACATGTCGAAACCCTGGACATTACCTGGCCGCCGCCGGTCACCGAAGTCTGGGGCGTCGGCGACGTTCTAGGGACTGCCAACGTGCCCAACATGGTCTACTACTATCTCGAATACAAAGCTCTCAACGATGACCTCAGCGAGCCGCAGAACGGGCCGTGGCTTCCCGTGACCATCGCCCTGACGAGCCCGGTTACGGACGGCGTGCTGGCGACCCTTGACACCCGGACGGTGGCAGACGGCCTTTATATCCTGCGTCTGACTGCGGCCACCCAGGATGGGCAGGTGTTCCACGACACCGTCACCCCGATTCGGGTGGACAATGCGCGCTTCCAGGCTGTTGAAGCCCGCATCCGCGCCGAAGCAGGGGTGACTGGAACAGCTACTCAGCTCCCTTCCGCAACTCCAGTTGACACCACGCCGCAGGTCACGCCTTCCAGTACGGCCCCTGAACATTTCGCCGCTGCGATCTGGTGGACAACGATCGCTGCCCGATCCTCGGACAGCTCGCGCCGGGCGCTTATGCGGTCGTCACGGGACGGAATCCCGCCAATACGTTCTATCAGGTGCGCCTCGCCTCCGGGCTGTCCGGGTGGGCATCCCGTACTGTGGTGCTGGAGACTGGCAATACCGGTAATGTTCCGGTTGTGAACCCGCCTGCGCCGCTGCCGCCTCCTGTGCAGCCTCAGGTTGCCCCGGTTGGCGTCGTGGGCAATTCCGCCAGATCATCCCGAACGGCATCGCAGTTCAGGGAATGCAGTCTGCAACCAGACGTTCAACGTGCAGGTCAACCTGGCGAACACGAGTGGCAATGTCGGCCCTGCGGGATCCGTGACGCTGCAGGATGTCAACGTCAGCACCGGGACGATCACCCACGGGCAGCGCCAACTACCCGGCGATCAACCCGGGCGGCAACTTCGTCGTGGTCATTCCTGTCACAACCAGCACTTACTACAGCGATCAGCATGAATTGCGCGCCTACAGTAACGGCCGTCAGGTTACGACGCGTTACACGCTTGGACAGGGTAGCTGCAACTCTGCGCCCGTGCCCACCCAGCCCACGGCCGGCGGACGGACTTTTGCCTCCGGGGAATGCACGCTGGTGATTAACACGGCGGAGTTGAGCGCGACCGTCAATGGTCAGACCAACTACCTGCTGCAGGACGCCGGCAATTACCCTGCTTTCCAGGTTCAGCAGGCGGGTGGCGTGAACTGGTACCAGATCAGCTATGCCGATTCACTCGCCTGGCTCCCAAGTCCCAATGTTGCCGCCTATCAGGGCAACTGCAATCCGTAGCAACAAAGGGTGCGCAGCCGGAACCTGGCATCAGAACCCGCAGTCTCTCTTGAAACGGGTGGCGTCAACAGTGGCGCCACCCGTTTGGCACTATAATTGCCGCAAAGGCTGAGCGCGTTGAGTTGGGTGGCAAGTTCGATGCAGAAGATCGGCGTTCTCATTGTGGATGATCACCCCACCGTACGGCTGGGGCTGGAGGCGATTCTCAACCGCTTCCGAAGACATCGGCGTCCTGGCCACAGCAGAGAGCGGCACACGCACTCGACTTATGTCGCAGGATCAGGCCGGATGTCGTGCTGGTGGACATTCACATGCCCGGCATGAACGGCATTGAGACGATTGCAGCGCTCAAACAGCATTACCCGGCAATGCGGACAATCGCGTTGACCCATTCCGAAGAGGATGAGACGGTCGTGAAAGCGGTAGAGGCTGGAGCGACCGGCTATTTGCAGAAGACGGCTGAGATCACGGCGATTGCCGATGCGATCCGCGCCGCAGCCGCAGGCAAACGTTCTCTATCGCCAGATATCGCAGAAGCTCTGTATCTTTCGGTATCTACCGTGAAGTTTCACGTGGGGGTCATTTTCAGAAAATTGGGTGCGACGACACGGACGGAAGCGGTAGTCATGGCTTTTGCGAGAGCACTTGTTCAGAGCAAGGACAGCTAGGGGCTGCCCATGAGCCACAGAATACTAGACCGTCGGCCAGGAGACGTCTGTACTGACGTTTGGTGGCCGACATTCCGAGGTGGACTACACTTTACAGGGTTTTGACCTGTCGAAACTGGAGATGGCACCATGCCCGATCGGGCATGACACAGTAATTGCCTCGCTGATTCAGGCCACTTCATCTGTCCTCAGAAACGAAGGAACCCGTGCTCACCGATCTCAAGCCGGTAGTGGTTCGCATTGTGCTGGATGGTGATACCAGCATCGTCTACGACGGATCTCAACACTTGCCTGGATCCAGCGGATTGACAGGGTCCGCGAGGGAGAGAGGTCCGTCTGGACTGTTATCCTTCAAGGACCTCAGCCAGGCCCGACTGACCTGCTGCGGGTTGTCCTGGCTGATCGGCGCCTGCGTATCGTCGAGTTCAGCCTGCTCGCACCTACGGAAACAGGTGGTACCACCTCCACCTAGACCCCCGCTGAGCCAGCCTGCCAGCTCAGTTCGATCTGCGTCCCTACGCCTTCAGTGGAAATGAGGCTCAGGCTTGCCCTGCATTCCTCTGCGCGCTCGCGCATTGTCTGCAAACCCATACCCGCAGTCCGCTGCGCTGAGTCGAACCCATGCCCGTCGTCTTTGACAACCAGTTGGTGGACGCTATTGCGGACGGTATAAACGACGGTGACGTGCTGTGCCTGAGCATGCTTGGAAATGTTGTTTAAGGCTTCCTGGGCAACGCGATAAAACACGAGTTTGACCTCATTGGGAAGTGTGTTTTCGTCTGCCACAACCGCAATGTCGGCTTTGGTTCGCATCCGACAGGATTCTACAAGCTGATCGATCAACTGCTTGAGCGATGCGTTCTCGATCTGGCGCGGGCGAAGCTCAAAAAGCAGGGTGCGCATCTCCGCCAGGGCGGCTCGCGACAGCGCCTGAATGTGCATAAGCTGCTGCTGCGCGATATCGGGTAGCTCTTTCTGCGTCAGCAGCAGTGACTGTACAGAGGCGTTCAGGATGAACAGTGTCTGGTTTACCGAGTCGTGCAGTTCGCGCGCAATGTGCTGCCGTTCCTGATGTCGAGCGGCTTCCTGGATCTTTGCGCGCAGCCGGACTCGCTCCAGTTGATGCTGAACGCGAACGACGACCTCTTTTGTGTTGTAGGGTTTGGCGATGAAGTCGTCCGCACCAATTTCAAAGGCCTGCGCTTTCAGGGATGCATCCTGCAGCGCGCTGATGAAAATCACCGGGGTTTCGGAGAGACCCGCGAGGGCGCGAAGCTGCCGACACATCACGAAGCCATCCTGGTCGGGCAGGAGCACATCCATCAGGACGAGGTCTGGCGCGATAAGGCGAGCCGCGCGCAGTCCGGTGTCGCCGTTGCGGCAGACGCGGACGCTCAGTCCCACCTGTCGCAGGATGGAGCTGAGCTGCAGCAAATCTTCATAGTCATTGTGAATGATGAGAACATCGCTCATCGTCGGCGACCTGTTTTGGTGCAAGCAAAGTGGACTAGACGACAGTCTAGTGCATTACTGTACCATCGACGGACGCAGACGAGAATAGAAGTGAATATGCTACCGGGTCAGTAATCCGGGTCTTTCAAAACGCACGCTGGAGAGAATGGTCATGATCGGCAACATCATTGTCTGGTTAATCGTCGGCGCGATTGCGGGATGGCTTGCGGGCATCGTCATGAAAAGCAGCCAGGGTCTGATCACCAACATTATTCTTGGCATCATCGGCAGCTTCGTCGGCGGCTTCGTGCTGACACTGGTTCCCGGCGTTCAGTCCGTGGAAACCGGGCTGAGCATCGGCCACATCCTGACGGCGATGGTTGGCGCCATTATTGTTATCGCGATTGTTCGTATTCTGCGACGTGCCTAGCCTGCTGTTCTTAGCATCCCTGAATGTCAGTATCGCACTCAGTATCTTGGTGGAGCATCCGCCGGAGTTTGTTCTGTTAACTCATGGCCCAGCCCGGCGAAATGCTAAATCCAAAGGAAATTGGATATGCGCGTAAAACTTATGGTGTCAATGTTCATCGTTCTGCTGATCGCTGCCGGGGTTTCGGCGCAGTCTGACGATCAGCCTGAAGATCCCCGTCTTCTCTCGTATGTCGTGTGCGATTGGGGCCTGATAACCGTGGAGGAGCCGGCCGAACAACCGGCGGTCTTCATCGACATCGACTCCCCCGCCGACTACAGCGCGGTCGGCAGCGCCTTCACCGTTTCCGGGACGGGCGCGGGTTTGTTTGAAGGCAATGTGATCGTCGGGAAGTCTCTCGGCGTTTGGCGGCGACGTGCTCCTTACGGAACCGACGGTGCTGCAAGCCGAAGCGGTCGATGCGGTCGGGTCATGGTCGCTGGACATCGATCTCGGTGAACTGACGGAAGCGACGCAGGTTTTCGTCCGCGTCTATTCCGAATCGCCGGACGACGGATCGACCATCGCGTTTGACAGTCTGCGCCTGAATGCCAAAAGCGAATTCAGGGCTGCCCTACGTCGATCTTGTTCAGCCGATGTACGGCGCGGCGGTCCCCAGCTTCCTGATGCAGATCGAAGGCATGGCGGGCGCCGCTTTCGAGAACAACATCGCCATTGAGGTGCGCGATTTCGCCACCGGCGACGTGCTGGCGGAGACGTTTGCCACCGTTCAGACGGATGCGCTCGCCGGTAGCGGGCCATTCTCCGCCGAGGTGGACTTCGACGCCGAGCCTGGCACCGCCGTGGAAGTCTTCGCCTATCAGCCGCCGACCGCTGAAGGTGAAGAGGTGACGGTTTCCGATCTGGCGTTCGCGATTGTCGATCCGCTGGCTCAAACTTATGGCCGCATCCTCAACATCCGGCGCGATGATCCCATTCTAGGCGCCGAGGATGTCTGCGCTGTCGCCGAAGCGGAGTTCGACAATCAGAACATCGCCCCGCTGGTCGTCAACGACGTGACGGTCTTCGTGATGACCGGGCCGATGCCGCTGGTCAACCTGAGCGTTCAGGCAGCCGGCTCGTCGGTTTGCCCGGCGCCGCTGCGCACGCGCATCACCAACGCCGATAACGCCTTCAACGTCGAGATCTACCGGGATACCACGCAGCCTGTCGCCTGCACCATGGACCTGGCGCCGATCACCCAGCGTTTGTCGCTCGGCACGCTGCCAGGCCCGGAATACACCCTCACCGTCAACGGTGTCGCAGTGGAATAACGCTCCGACCGGGGGGTTGCGCATTGAGCGCATCCCCCGGTGTCGTTCATCATCGACGCCACCTAGAGGCTGCAAAGGAGATTTCAATGCCCCGCGTCCGCTATCCCTGCGTCCGCGCTCCTTCTGATCCTGGTTTTGCTGGCGTGCGGTTCTGCATTTGCGCAGGACCCCAAGCCGCCGCTCTTCGAGCCTCTGGAGGTGCTTCCTCGAAATCCCCGAAGGCATTGAATTCGACTGCGGATATGTCACGGTGCCGGACTTCTACTACGGCGAAAGCACGCGCCACTTGCAGCTCGGTGTCGTGCGCCTCAAGGCGGCGAGCGACGCGCCGGCCAGCCCTCTCTTCATGCTCGCTGGTGGCCCTGGCCAGTCCATGGCGACCTTAGCTACTCCGGTCACTAATTTGATCCTGAGCGAACGTTCGGCGCCGGATGTGCCGCCTGCGTTCACGCAGATCCTTGAGAACCACGATATCGTCTTCATGGCGCAGCGTGGGACCGAGTTCACAGACACCGTGCTAAGCTGCCCGGAGACAGGTTCTCTGGGCTACAGCGCCTGGGAGCAGAAGCTGGATGCTGCCGCCGTGGAGGCGCTCTACGCTGACACGTTGGTGAACTGCGTCAACCGCCTGGTAGCTCAAGGCATCCAGTTTGAGGCGTACAACAGCGAAGCAAATGCTGCCGATGTGCTCTCTGTCATCGAAGCACTGGGCTATGATCGCATCATCTACTATGGCGAATCGTACGGCGCCCAGCTCGGGCAGTTCGTCATGCGCGACTATCCGGGCATCCTCGAGGCGGTGATCCTGGACGGCGCCAATCCACTCTCTAAGACGAGCTGGGTTCAGGATCGGGCGCATTCCTTCCAGACAGTACTCGACAACTTCGTGGCCCTGTGTGCGGAACGACCTGCCTGCACGGAGGCCTACGGAGATCTGAGCGCGGTCATTGACGCGGCAGTCGCCGTGTTCGCGGATGGCCCCAGATCTATACCTATCAGGACTCGGAAAACCCGGATATCACGGTCGAAGTTCAAATCGGCCTGAACGAACTGGCCAGTTTCATCAACAGCGAACTCGGGTTCGTGGGAGACTATGCCATACCGGCTATTTTCAAGGCCGTCAGCGAAGGTCAACTGGAAATCATGGGCGAACCCATGGCCGCCAGCATTCTGGGTTCGAAGGGATGTCAGATCCTGGGGCCATGCTCATGCAGATCGCCATGGTCTGCTCTGACGATCCCGTCCGTTCGGAATCGGAGGCCGATGCGGAGGGTGTCAGCGCTCTGGCTCTCGCTGCAGGCAGGGTTGAGGCGACGAGCACCCTTCTTGGCTGCAACGTCCTGGATGTGGAGCCTTTGCCCGAAACTTCCGATGTGGATGTCTCGCTGGATGCCCCTGCGCTGCTGTTCAGCGGTGGCCTGGACACGCGGACGCCCACCGCTCGGAATCAGGAGGTGGCAGACCACCTACCAAATTCTCGCGTGATTGTCTTCCCGGTCGGTTCGCACGTTCAGGTTCCTAACATTCCGTGCGCCAACCAGATTCTGGCGGACTTTGTCGATGATCCGTCGGCGCTGGACAGTTTGGATACCGAATGCGTCGCGCAGCTCACCGCAGATTTCGAGTTTTCCACGCTGGACGAATGAGTCGTCCTGTCGAATTCACAATTGTGAAAGGTACGTTCGTGAAACGCATCATTCTCGCTCTTCTGGTTTTCTCCTGGTCGCCACGATGGTCACTGCTCAGGAAAGCGTCGATTCCGTCGGGATCGACAGCATTTGCGGCGAAGGCGCCCTGACCATTACCGTATCAGACACCCTGCCGGCCGACGACGCCTCACAGGCGCTCGATACGATCCTGCGCCAGTTCGTGACCGTGCCCACAGAAGAACTGCCCCCGCTCAGCGCCGTTGAACCGAAACCGCCCGCCCCCGGAGCGGTGGTCTTTGTGGACTCGCCCCAAGGACGCTACTTCCGCTCCATCGGCGCGGTTGACGTCGAAAGCTGTGTCTTCGTTGATCCGGAATTGCGCTTTCCGATTGGCAGCAACACCAAGATGTTCACGGCGGCGGTCATCTTTCAGCTTCACGAAGAAGGGCTGCTCTCGACCAGCGATCTGGTCAGCCAGTACCTACCGGAAGAAATCGCGCTGTTCCCCGGTGTTGAAACTGCCACCATCGACATGCTGTTGACGCACACCAGCGGCTTGCCCGACTACCTGAACTCGACCGACCCGGCGACGTTGGGCGGACGGATGGGCGCAGGCGACTGGGACGTACTGGCTTTGGCGTACACGCCGCAGGAACTCGTCGCCCAAGCCGCGAGTCACCCCTTGTTGTTCGCGCCGGGAACAGAAGCACAGTGGGCGTACTCGAACACGGGCTATATCATGCTCGGTCAAATCATCGAGCAGGTGACGGGTAAGACCTACATTGAAGCCGTGACCGAGCGAGTGATCGAGCGGTTGGGGATGGCGAACACGGTTCTGGTCGCCGCTCTCCCGCCGGCAGAGTTGGGTCTGGCGACGCAGTATCTGGTTTCACCGTTCACGGTCAACACCTCCGGTTGGAATTTCACCCAGGCGTGGTCGGCTGGAAATGCGGTTTCGACCCCTGAAGATATGGCGATCTTCCTGCGCGCGTACTATACCGGCGCGCTCTACCAGAACCCGGAAACGCTTGAAGCGATGATGACCCGCGCCGCGCCGGAAACACCCTCGAATCCGAGGATTTCTATTACATGCACGGCGGCTACTACAAGGGCGGATTCCTCGGTCACGGTGGTCAGACGCTCGGCACGGAAAGCGATGTTGGCTATCACCCGGCGACGGACACGGTCGTTGTCACATGGGCGAACAGCTCGGAATCTGGCACTGGGCGCGGCATTTATCACATCGGTCACGCGCTCGGCATCACGCCGACGTGGGACGAGGTTTACCGCAATCTCCCTGCGTTTCGCCAACCTACCGTTCAAGACTTGATCGGCACGACATTGAACTTGTCCAACATCTTGATTGGCAGCACGCAAGAATCGAAAGAACCTTCCGACGGCAGCACCTACAGCGTGATCTTCAACGCGGACGGCAGCATGAACATCGTGGCGGACTGCAATACCGTCATGGCGAGCTATACGACCGGCGATGCAGGCGCGATCACGATTAAACTCGGCGCAAGCACGCGGATTGCCTGCCCGGAGGGTTCGATTGCCGATGACTTCCTCAATGTTCTTGGAGAGGCATCGACCGTCAGCGTGCTTAGTCTCGGTGATCTACTGCTCATCGTTATCGCCACGCCAGATGAATCGAACGTGAGCTTCACCGCTGCCAAATAACGAACATCATCGACTGGGCTTCACGGCCGAATCTGCCGTGAAGCCCCATTATTGAGGTAAAATCATGTTCGCGCAGAATTTTTGTTACAGACTTCTCCTGATCATCCTGCTTTTCGGCCCGGCTCTCTCCAGCGCGAGCGCACAGGAAACGACCTCGGTCCAGAATGCCCTGATCGACTGCCCATTCGCGATGCCGACCGATGAGGTGATTGGTCAGACCGCTCTCTGTGGCGAACTGACTGTGCCGGAAAACTGGCAGGAACCGGGTGACCGCACCATCGCGCTGCGCTATGTCGTGCTGAAGACCCCGAGCTCCGCGCCATTCCCCGACCCGGTCATCTATCTCGAAGGCGGTCCCGGCGCCTCTGCGCTGGTCAATGTCCCCTTCCTGGCCGGGGCGTTCGAGGAGATGCGCCGCTATCGCGATGTCATCGTCTACGATCAGCGAGGGACCGCCTTCAGCACGCCGCTGTTTTGCCCGGCGGACGTGCAGGGAAACCCTCTCCCTGAAAACTTTGTGCCGCCAGAGCTGCCCACCAGCCCGGACCCTGAGATTCAGGCGATGCTCGAGGGCGCTCAGCAGTTGTCGGCATTCACGAACGCTGTCAACTGCCGGCCTTATCTTGAAGAACAGGGATTCGATTTGAGCCAGTACAGCACCGCCAACAGCGTACGCGATCTGGTGGCGATGATGGATGTGCTGGACTACGCGGCCTACAACATCTACGGCATCTCATACGGTACGAACGTGGCGTTGGAGTTGTTCCGCTACTACGAAGAGAATGACAGCGCCGATCTGCCTGTCCTGCGCAGCGGAATCATCGACGGCGTGGTGCCTCCCAATGTCGATACGCGTGGCGGGCAGGGATACATCAGTGGCTATAACGTCATGCGTGTCTTTGAAGATTGCGAGGCAGATTCTGCCTGCGGGGCGGCATTCCCGAATATCCGCCAGCGTGCCGTCGATCTGCTGCTTCAGGTTGAACAGACACCGCTCACCATCGGCGAAGAGACCATTGAGTTCGAAAACCTCCGCCGCGTTCTGACCAACGGATTGAACTACAAGCAAGATGACGCGAGTGGACTGGTCATCGGGATTGGCGCGCAGTACTTTCCGTTGATGATTGCCGAGCTGGAGCAGGGTATCGCGACGACCTTCGTCGGACTGCGCGATGGCACACTGCCGCCGGCCTCCCCCGCGGCCGCCGGCACTCAACCGGAGAATCCCTTCGCGAACGTTGCCTCCGAAGCGAGGACGCTGGCAGGGACCGCTCGCGATCTGGCGGACCAGATCGAGCGCTTGCAGCTTGAGAGCTCGCGCGCCGGCGCAGCGCTGGCCAGCGGGCTGCCGCTTCCGGAATTCTTCGTTCAGGAAGTGCGCATCGGCATTAATCAACTGGATTATCTGACGGCCAGCTTCTTCCCGACGATGTTTGACCTGCTGCTTTCCGATGCGCGTACCCGTGAAGATCTGGCGTCATTCGGTACTTCGCTGAACGCGGAAACCGGCGCCATTGTCGGGCTGATGTCCGACGCCGACGTCGAGGAGGCGTACCGGCTGCTGGAAAGCATCCGGCCGACGATCGCGAGTGCCAATACGATCGCGCTGGATGTCATTAGCTGCAACGACCGTTATGGCTCGTTCGATCTTGAAGCCTTGTTCGCTGGGTTCCGGTCCTTCGAAGTTCCGCGATTGATCAACAAAGTGGATGTGGCGGTGAATGCGAAGATCACCTGCACGATGTTGGGATTGGCAAGTGAAGACGCGACGCTGCGCCCGCCAGTCGTGACGGATCTTCCGATCCTCGTATCCAATGGCTCGGTCGATGCCGAAACTCCTGTCGAGTGGGGCGAAGCGGCGTACGATAGTCTGGAGAATGCGTTCTTCATCACCTTCGCCTACTATCCCCATGGCGCCAGTACGCAGTTCGACTGCGGGCCTGCCGTTGCGGCGGCCTTCTTCCTTGATCCCAGCCGGCTGCCGGATACGGGCTGCGTGGATGACCTCCAGGCAGTGAGCTTCCCGTTCGTGCTCAGCGGCGCTGAGTAACAATTGTTTATTTCGTTCAGGCCAGCCAACCAGCTGGCCTGAATGTTGCAGCATCGTTGAGTGACCCCAAAAAGGAGAAGATTGCGGTACTTCTGACTGGCATTATCCTACTTGTGGTTGGTCTAATCACCGGTTTCTTTGGCAAGCGGCTTTAACGTTTTGTCCTGGCGTTCTCTGACTTCGTAGTCGGCTTCTAGGCGGCATCGGCGATGTTGGTGGGGCAGTCGGACATAATTCAGATCGCCGGGGCGGTGATGGTTGGGCTGATTGTCGCCTTCGTCTTCTGGTCGCTGTACAAATCCTGTGGGAATACTTAAGCCATCTGAGCTGGATTCACTCCAAACATCGCTACAATCCGCAGTCGCATTTGATATCCAATCCCCAATGAGAACAATTGATGATGCGTCAATCCCTGCGCCAGGCGCTCCGTCAAGGATTCGTTTTTATCCTTCAGCGCGTTGAACAACGCTTGAAACACTGGACACAGCCCACGAACGCCGGTCTCCTGCTGGGAGCACTCACCGACATGACTCGCAACGGATCCGAGTTAGTCGCTGAGAATGCCTTCTTGCGCCAACAGCTCATTGTTCTGCGGCGTCAAACGAAACGCCCGGCATTGACCTCATCGGATCGAGGTTTGCTCGTTGTCCTCGCAGGTCGAGTACGCACTTGGAAAGAGTCTTTGCTGATCGCCTAACCCGAGACGCTGCTTCACTGGCATCGTCAAGGATTTCGCCTATTCTGGCGTCACAGGTCCAAAGCAAAGACGCGAACGTCACGCGTTCCACCGGACGTCGTTGCCCTGATCCAGACGATGGCGCTCGACAATCGCTTGTGGGGTGTAAAGCGTATTCAGGATGAACTTCACAAGTTGGGCTATCCACTCAGTATGTCACTCGATGCCGCGATGTACTCGGAGGCATTCTGCACGATTACTACTGCGACGCCGCTTAATCCTCCCTCAGATATGGTTTTCCACCCTACAGGCTCATGCCACAGGGGAGGCACATCCTGCTGTGTGAACCGCAGATCAGCCGCTGCTAGCACCCGCAGAATAGCGACGAATTGGGCTCAGGTCACCTGCGATTACTTCGACCTCACACTCCTCAGGCGCATCACAGGAAATCTCCAGATGCCCGTCCAGCACCCGCCACGACACACTGATTATTCCATGTGGCGTTGGCACCGTACCGGCCGCCCACTGGAGGTTGAACGTCTTGGGCGCGATGCGGATTCTTCTGTAGCCAGGCGCCGTCGGCGTAACGCCCAACACCTGCGTCGAAAGAAAATAAGCTGGGGCCGCCGACCATCCGTGGCACAGACTGCGGCTCCAGTGCCCACTGCTGACGTCTCCAGGGAAAGTCTCCCAGAAAGTGGTCGCCCCTTTTTCAAGCATGCGATTCCACTGTTCCCGCAGGATCTGAAGGGCGTCTTCAGAGTAGTCCTGCTCGAAGAGCGTGTGCAGCGTAAAAAACAGAAACCATGGGCTTCCCACCGGCACGACCTGATCGGGGCTGCCGAAGCGGGCGTGCCACGAACTGCTGCCCATGAACTGCCCGGTCTTGGCTGCCAGCACAAGTCGCATGACCGCTTCATGACGCTCGGGTGGCACGGCGCCGCAGAGGAGCACGAGCGTGTTGGTTGGTTCACTGATGCGCTGCTTGTTCTGGAACTCCGCCAGACTCCCTGAGGGCAGGCCCAGACGCGCACAGCGCTCAATGTATCTTTCATAGGCCCATTCGTCGCGTATCGTGTCGACGTAGCCCTGGTACTGATCCGACCATCCGTAGTGGTTGACGGCGGCACGCAGCCTCTGCGCAAGCGATCGATATTCGCTGCCCTGCTCAGGCATCTCAAGGAGATCGGCCATACAGGCAGCATAATCCAGGGATCGCGCAAGCAAAGCCGAGTTGCTGATTGCCTCTCCATAACTTTCGTGATCCTGTGCCGCCCAATCCACCAGGTTCCATACCTCTGGAATGTCAAATAGTCCGCGCCCATTGATGAAACCTTCACAGCGACGCAGGCATTCGCGGATGTCACCGAAGTAGTCGGAGACGCATCCACGTCGCCAACGTTCAGAAATTGCTCCCAGGCCATCCAGATCCACAAGAACGTCCACATCGGTATCTCGTTAAACCACCCGCTGACTACATGGGATGCGGTTAGGTGAGGGCGCATCGCGTAGAGGTGCGGTGGTATCACCATTCTCATCTCGTCTGAGAGAGATTGGCCGGCGAGCCGAATGCAGCGGTCGGTCAGATCGTATGCGCCAAAGGCGACGGCGTTCACCAGGGCGCTGTTGCGTGCATCACCGACCCAGTAGACTTGCTCGTAGGCCGGGCAATCGACAGAGGTAGCCAGCATACAGAGCTGCACGGTATAGGCAGCGACAGTCCAGATCTTGGTGAGCGTTTCGTCGGAACAGGCGAAACTTCCCCTCGCTTCAACCGGATAGGTGGACAGGAGGGTGCTGACGCTGCAATATACGGCGAGCGCGAGAGGTTGCGAAACGTCAGCGACGCATAACGATATCCCCGTCGTTGATGTGACGTGAACGTCTGAATCCCCTCCCGACAGATGTAACGGAAGCTATTGCGGAGGTTCTGAGTCCAGAAGATGCCTGTACCATCGATGGCTTCAAAGAAGTTGGCGTCCAGGATAGCGCCTTCGCTCGCGCTTAGCTCAATCTGGAAAAAGCCGATGAGCTCGCGACCGAAGTCGATCACCACATGAACGTCACCATCCGGCTGCGGATTAATCGTCGTCCAATTCCCATTGTCGTGGAGCAGTGCTTCAGGTGTGAGCGCAGGTACGGGGCGTGGGCCAGGCAGAACTTCGCGCGGCGTGGGTAGGCTGATATCAGCGGAGCAGAACCCACCGTCGATCGGCGTGGTACCTCTGAGCGATCGTCATTGAGGCGATATCTGGCTGGTGGGCGGCAGCAGGGATGCCAGTATAGCATCTCCTTCTGGCAATATCCAGTGATGCGCCCCCCAGCGTTCATCGACCTGACCTGTCAATTCGTTCAGGGTGCTATCAGTACCCAGGCTGCATCCTGACGAAACGGTCCGCTGAGAACCGGAGCGGGACTTCGCACTCAAACAGAAACGATGGCCATTCCGTGTCTCGCGTCATGACCAGATTGGGTCCCTGGCGCAGCGTGAATTCGACTGGCTTGCCAGTGACGTCCAGCATCGTGACGCGATCAGCACGCTGATCGTTGATCCGAAGCGCCAGCGCTTCGTAGTTGGGAAACTGTGGATCCATACCTGGCAGTCGTCAGGGGCATAAATCTCAGAGAAGAGGATCGATCCGCGTTCACCGGGCGGGCGCTCACCGGTCGGTACGCATATTGCCGTTGAGCTCACGCAGATCAAGCGTCCACGTTGTGCTCGTGCACGGACGGGCTAACTCCACCGCCTTCACCTGTACGGGCGCGACTCGGTCTTCCGTCAGAAAGGATCGAACGCTGTTCCAGACGGGTCCGGGGTTCGCAGCCGACCGCCTACTTCGGTGGCATTATCCCAGGTCGCGGCATCAAAACCGGCCGATCCCCGGGCCCGGACTTCGGGCCGCGCATCATACTGCTCTTCATCCTCGAGTTGGATGGAGATGCGCGGCGCCGTGGCGCTGAAGGCGCTGCAGCGCGAGGTTTTCCAGCGCGAATCGGATGGTAGGCGAGTGATATTGCCGTGCGAGTCCTCCAACACGATTTCGCAGAGAAACCCCGCCCGCCCTCGGATGTACACTGGTGGCGATCGGCCAGGTGGTTCGCTAGAACGGCGAGGCTGTTCTGTTCACCGGGTCGCAAGTACACACACGAGATCGCAAACGTCGTAGCTATAGGAAAGCTGCGCGCCGGCCCACGTCCAATGAACTGCCCGTTGACACTACATTCATATCGCGAGTTCGGCGGTAATCAGCAGGGTCGCGCGACGGAGACGGTTGGGATGCGCAGGTCGCGACGGAAGTAGCGCCATAAGTTGTGGAGAGTTCGATCGTCCTCTCCCCATAGCCACTGGGCGGAAGGTGAGAAGCGTGAGGTCCATCTGGAAAGTCCTTTGCTGAACTGGAAAAACTCCTGATGGAGCGGATAAGTTGACGACGTTTGCCGCTGGCTTCAGGCGCTTTTCAGCGTAACAGAGTCCGCCTGAATGCTCAGCGTACAAGTGATATTCCGGTTTTCTGCCAGGAAATGAGCCTTCGCCAGATCGTTCACGATGATCTCGCAAGGTCCGTCCGGAAGTCCGACGATCTGAAGCTGCACGTCGAATGGCGCGGAATAGCAGGCAGTGCCGCCAGAGGATTGACGACATTTACCTTCAGTACCCGGTCGGTCAGGGCGAAACTCTTTGTGACGATGCCATCGACGCCGACAGCAATGTCGCGCTTGACATCAATGTACGCACCCGAGCTGCCGCATGGCATCCGCTGCCCCGCAGAGCCCGGCAACTCTCCCAACTGGCATCCGTACGCATGGTCGACTGCGGAAACCCTTCATGGTCGATGTTTTCCGGGCCGAGACCATAGGGGAAATTGGGAAAAGAGTATATTGCGTTGGCAACGTGGAGCGGATGATTGACGAGTGTCAGCCCGGCACGAGCAGAAGCGATGCCTCGCTCGATAAGATCCCTGCCTGCCCAGCAATTGGCCAGGAAACCTGGATGTCGGCGAATTCGCCTTGACGGGCATCCAGCCAGGCGGCGTCCCCGTTATCGGTGTTCCATCCGCCGAAGGTATAGGCTGTCACAATAAAGTGAGGGTGCCAAACAGCCTGAAAGACCAGTGCGTAGTCGAGGACTTGCTCGCCGAATTCCAGATAGGCGCGATCGCCAGTCGCACGGTAGAGCGCCGCGAAACCTTCGGCAGCCCAGATCATGGAGAGCGTACCCCGTGGCTCCTGATGCTGATAGGTGTCGTAGAAATCCATCGGCTTGGAGCCACACGAGAAGAAACATTCCGTATCGAGCCAGCGCTGCGGGGGCAGAATCTCCCGCGTGATGAACTGCGCAATGGTTTTGGCGGCTCTGAGATAGGTGTCATCCCCGGTTGCTGTATAGAGGTCGGCCAGAAACCAGACGTGAACGCCACTTTCGCCATTGAATCGCAGATGCGCATTCGGCTGCAAGTCCGCGCTGAACCAGGCAGGCACGCAGCCGTTCTCATCCATGTGCGCCACGATAAAATCTGCGTAGCGTCGAACGTATGGGAGGATCCTCGGATCGGTTTCGCAGAGGCGGTAGTAGCGCAGCAGGTGCGCGGCCGTCTTGCTCATGGAGGCCATGTGGTAACTGGTGGCGTCATCGGCGAAATACCGGTCACAAAGCAGCCCGGTACGCTCCCGGATCGAGATCGGTCGGCGGTTCCCCAGTGGTTGTTCTGCCAGGCGACGGCTGTGGAATCGATAGATCGTTGGAAACAGTCCTTCGTGCTGCGGCGCGGCGAGAGCCAGATTCACTGCCCGGCGGGCTTTTTGAATCAAGCTGTCATCATGCAGTCGATGGCCCCACCAGTGCAGGGCAACCGCATCGCGCACATTGTTCCAGAACATGGTATTGCCGATGAGGTCATACCACTGCGGGGCATTATTCCGGTAACCTCCCACCGGTTGACCCTCCAGATCCCATTCGAGCCAGGAGGGGAGGTCAGGATAGCCAGCCGGCGCCCGGTGCGCTGCCATACGCTCACCGGCTTCCAGCGCGACCTCAGAACCCAGGTAGGCGAAACTGGCCGGGTAACAAACTCGCGCGTAGTCATCGAGCGGCATAGCCTGTGGACGGGGTTGACGGAAATACCGCCGGCCATATCGCTCCCACTGGTAACGGGTGATGCGCTGATACCCCCGGAAGGGAGGCGCGCTGACGCTCATAAAAAGATCAAACGCATACCGGACCGTGTTTGATCCAGCTCCCGCACCATGGTCCCGTCACTGGGATGTCGCCAGTGCATATGGTGTGTCGCAATCGCATCGATGATTCGTATGCGACTAATGGTCTTTCGGTCCAACCGGATTCCATCAGCAGATCCAGTGCAGTGGGCATCGTCACTTTGCTGGGGTCAAAGGAACAGAGAATGCGTTTCCGGTAGCAACCTGCCGGGCTCCGCGGGCGACAACCGTGTACTGGTTGATGAAGTCTAAATCCGGTACCAGCGCCATGAAGCGTGTTTCATGCTGAAGCATGACTGCAGGGGATTCAAACACGCGGTCCCCAATTACGTCATCGGCCGCGAACTTAAGTGCGGGCGAGTGGATGAACTCCGGTTCGCCGTCCACTTCGAACGTGTAGGGCGAGAGCGCGTATTCGAGGAGGGGCGGTGAGCCGGTCAACGTGACCGTTACTTCAACATGAACGTGGTCGGCGCCCTCGGCCAGAGTGATGGTCTGTTGGACGCGATGGCTCCCGATTTCGCCTGAGAGAATGATTGAAGCGCCGTCATTGCGGCGTACACTTTCCTGAACCCTGCTGAGTCCTTCAGAGACCAGCAGGCGGTATTCAGCGCCAGGCTCCGAATCATAGAGCGGGGATGCTGCGCCGTCGGGTCGGCCTGGAGATGGCCTGAATGAAGCTGCGATCAGTACCCCAGGCACTCCCGTCACGTGCAAAGAAACTCCTGGTCGATGCCCCTATCTGTCTTTATGCAGCGCACTTTGATGTGCTGGTTTTCGAATTCTGTGACCGTGCCATCTTGAATCACGCTGCCCGTGAGTACTCCTCATGCACGTTCACGCCTGCTCGTCGATCCCAACCGTAACGCTGCTGCCCGACCGTACCTGCTGCCGGTTGGCAAAAACGATCCTGCCCGCCTGCAGTTGGAAACCACTTCTGGCCATCGATCCGTACCTGGCGCACATTACCTGTCACGACGGCGACCCAGGGAGAGCTCCCCCGTAGAGCACACGGAGCTGGCGGGTCGTCGGTCTGAACGAAGTCGCCCCAGCCCGAGTCGAGCGACCAGAAAAACTGGGCGCTTCCCGAGTCGAGAGGCAGAAACCGATCTCCCCCTGGACCATGTCGAACCGAAAGCCTGAGAAGGTGTTGAGCAGGCGTAGCTGGCCAATGCGCGAGGTAGTTGATGCCGCATTCCAATTTCGTTCCAGGGGTTGCGTCGTTCGCCGTCGGAACCGTGCCGATCGCGGCAATGCAGGTCATGCCCTCGTCCACGAGGCCTGCCTGGAATCATATGGATGGCAGTCGCGTACTCGAACCCGGTCACAGTTTCCTGAGAATAGGGAGAGGGGGATCATCGGCTTGCCGTCGCCCCTGAGGCCAGGGGCAGATCACCCGTTCCGGCTTAAGTCGTTGATCGTGTACAGCCGCCAGGGGTTGTACTCATCCTTCTGGACTTCTTGTAGTTGTAACGATAGGTGGCGGCCAGTGTTTCGCTTGACCTGCGCGCGGTCGAAAATGTCGCCCAGTCCATACAGATTGGCATGCCACTGCGCAGTCACCGTATCGATGTCGCAGCCTTCGCCGATCTGATATTTGAGTTCACCTGTTCTTCACTCCAGTAGAGGTCGGTGGCGGAGTCGCCTTCGCGGTCGAACGACTTCCAGCAGGTCCAGATCATTGAGGTCGACGATCTGCCCTCAGTACTCTCGCCGTCGAACAGATTCTGGTCAGCCCAGGTCTTGCCCCTGGCGAAGACTGTGAGCAGCTCTGTGCTGAACTCGTGTTCGCCCGGGAACTCGGCCATCTCCGCGCCCGCTTTGAGAGCCGCCAGATAGAACCCGGTCAGCCAGGCATTGGCGCCAAACAGCTCCATGTCGAGCGTGTGGTGCTGACGACCCCAGAGCACGCCGGTCTTGTCCGGGATCCCACCGGTCCGGGTTGTCCGGACTCCAGGCATAATCGATGGTCCTCTTCACTGCGGGCCAGAGGCTTTTCCAGCCACCGCCGATGACCGCAGATCTTCCAGTCGCGGTAGGTCTTGAGCACATCGCCGAACGACCATCGGCGCAGGGGCGGGAAGTCGTTGTGGCGCACGCCAAGTGGAGCTGAATGCTGAATGGCTTCCGCCCGACGGATCGACGTTGTAGCGATAGTTCGCCGTCCGCATCGAGCGTTCCAGCTTCCGCTGTCGAAAGAGAAAGGCGAGCGCCTGCGCATAGTTCCAGACATGCGTGCACGAGCCTTCGCAGCATCCGGCAGATTCGCCGACGCCTTCCCATCCGCCAGGAACGTCCCATCTTCGAGGCGGAGCACCGTGGGACTCTTGAGGACCACATAGTCGCCGAGACCGCCTCAACGGCGACGGCGGTTACCAGTTGGCAGAAGCAGGGTCTCTTTGAACAACAGCGTATCCCGGTAAAGGCGATCCCATTCGCTCAGGGCATATTGGGCGCTGGTGGATGAAATTGTCCCCACTGGGTCGCGTAGTAGTTTTCCAGGCGTTCGTGAGGCCCGCTTTCTCGGCCTTGCCGTCCGCGTCGGCACCCAGTAGTTACGGTTGTTGGGGAAGTTCCAGGCGATGACAAAGCGGACGCTCCGCGTCTCGCCCGGTTGCAGCGAAATGTGCGCGGCGGGTTTCCGGTATCACGATCATGCCAGCCGCTCGATTTGAACCGCTGCTCCCGGGCGGATAATGCCGGTTGGTCAGGGGACCGGATTTGATCAGGTCGCGCCAGTAGATTTCCGGAGCGCATCGACCCACAGGCCGCGATACCAGTATTCCTGAGGTAGCTGCAGTTCTCGGCATCGGTCGCAAGCGTGATGTCGCCGTACTCGAAGGCATCTGGGGCATAACCATCGCTGCATGCGGAGCGGATGGAGCCTTCCGCTTTGCGTGACTTCGTTGTAGCCGCCTCTTGATGCCAAAGGGATTTGCCAGCGCGCCGACAATGGTGATGAGAACCCCATCGGTGGTGTTCGTGAGCCTCGATTTCAAAAACGCTGTGGGAAGGCCGGAGTTCTTTGTCGTTGGTGGGGTTGAAGCCGGGGTTTGCCTTCATCCGAACCTGCCCGGGAAAGCTCGGACCCGAGAAGGTAATCTGCGCAAGAGGATACTCCCAATGAATTCGATCTGGCTGAAGTGCGGCATGCCGGCCAGCGTTTCGCGCAGCGGACCCCAGCCAAAACCCTCGAAAAACCATTTCCGACCGAACAGTCCGGTGCGGGATCCACTCAGCTCGCCATTCAGGACTCGCGCGTCTACCACTTCGCCATTTTGCTCTGCCTTGATTGCGAAATGCGAAAAAGCCGTTTACGCTGCCTTTGTTCGGCTTGTTGAAGATCTCCCCAGTCGATCAGCCGCCCATTGCCGGCCAGTCCGATGCAACCTGTCCCGATACCTCCAAATGGGGAAGGGAGATCTCGTCTGTTTTCTGTTCGGTATAGAGCGTGTCGGTCATGATCTGTCCCTATTCGGGGGAAATCAATCACAATGTCGCGCATTTCGGACGGTTCCAGACTAAAGGTCGAAACGATGCCGGCCAGGCTGGCTGAGCGGCGGTAACAGCAAGGCCATCCCCGTACTGACCTGACAGCCGGTGCTTCCCTCGACGACGACCGGGACGCTGCGTCGACGGTTCGGAATTTACTCATGCCCGATGAAAGACATGCGCGAGTTTGAGGTTTCGACATTCGATACCTGGCAGCCATCGATACCCAGCGCATGTCCATAGATCCACAGTTGGCGTACACGCCGCCGTATTCCATTTCAATGATTCCGGCCGCTGCGACTGGCGCTAGAAACCAGTTAAAATTACCCAGCTTCCTCCCGGTAAAGATCATCGCCGCCATGGGCCATGTTTTCCCATGGTGCCGAATTCATCGACCTTGTGAGCTTTGCAACTTTTTGTGGCGCAGGTAGTTGCCGGTGATCGCATTTTCTGGCACATAGAGCAGGGCGAAACAGGATCGCTGCGCGGCGACGGCCCGCTCAAAGTACTCAACCTTGCCCGTGGCGTGGTAGTAGTCGAACAGCGTGAGCGCGAACAAACCAGTACGCGGAATACGGCCATTCCGCGTCGGTGTTCTGGCTGCAGAAGCCACCGAACGTCGGCACGGTGAAAACTGCAGTTCCAGACCTGGTAAAGCTGCAGTTCGATCCAGCGCATCCCGAGACCGGCCTCCAGGTAAGCCCGGTCAGCCTGTCGCCTGGAACAGACTGGCGAAGCCTTCAGCCCCATTGGATGCACAAGGTGTTGGCCAGGTGAACCCCGTATGCGGATCGGGCTCACCGAATCTTCTTGCCATCCCATAACGTGGCGCAGAAATAGGTCTCGAAATCCTCCCATTTTCACGAGGCAGGACTTCGCGAATTAAGAAAATCCGCTTTGCTCGTTTCGCTGAGTCCAGAGCCGCCTTGCTCTCGGTCAACCGATACATCTCGGACAGCACATGCATTGAGGTCGGGGTTTCAGCACTTTCCTTCATGACCTCCAGGCTTCCAGTGTCTGCGTGCGGATCAGGCGGGAAATGCGCCTGAAGGAAGCTGATGATCGACCAGGAAGTCCGCGTCGGCAGTCCACAATGGGGATTCGGCTCAATCCTTTGATGCCGCCAGGCAGCCATACGGCCGTGTAAGATGAATCGGCGGTATGGTAGAAGCGTCGCGATCACTCGGGGCGGCGGGCATCGCTGAGCTCCCAGTGCCGGCCTGATAGTCAGCGCGAGAACGAGTTCCAGCGAGCGGTTTCACCTGGTACATAGACGGTGGGAAGATTCCTTCGTCTGCGGTGCAGACGAAAATCGCGTCGCCAGTTCCGCCTTGTCGACGATGAAGGATTGTTCCACTTTGTGCCGAAATAGTGATAGGCGATAGCCGAGCGCACGTTCGGTCCCAGATGGTGTTGCGCAGGAACATGCCGTGCCAGCCGAACCAACCGTGATAAATGACCAGTTGATTCGCTCTCCTTCGTCGTCACCACCCGCAGGGCTTGCCGACCGTTTCGCCGTTCAGCAGCGTCATTGCTGCCAGATGGTGTCCTGATGCTTCTCTGACCAGTTGAACATGTGGCGAATGTAGTCCTCAAATGGGATGGTCTGCATGCTGCTTAAAAAAAAAAAAAAAAAAAAAGGATGCATTTTTGCAAATCTGGCGTTACCTCTCGTGGGCCACAACATAAGGATCCGTAAACTGGTTCCAGAGAAACTAAAATTGCCACACGCCTGCCGCTCTTGGGTACCGTTTCGGCGCTGATATCCGGAAAGTAACCATAGCGGAGTGTCTGGTTTTCGAACCAATACGCCCGCGCGGTCTAATTCTTGAATCCGCATCCTCTGGAACCGGCACCCCTTCGCCGAGGTGATGACTGAAGTAGACGTGTCGGTCCGTGACCCAGTCTTTGAACCCATAGCCGAACGTGGGCGTGGGCGAGAGACGGCCATGGACTTCAAAGTCGATGGCCGTCTTCATAATCCTGTTACGCTCCAGCAGGACGACGTCGGGGATGAGCAGCGCCAGATCCTGATCCTTTTGCAGGATGACGGCTGGCGATCGGAATGTATGATCGGCGATAACATGCTCGGGCAGGGTGGCGCTGGTGAGGCACCCCAGAGGACATCCAGCTGATCGGCGGGGACAGACGCAGATCGGGCGCGATGATCAGTGGTGTAGAGATGCTCGACCGGGGACTTTTCGACGATCGATCTTCGATAACGCAATGGAAGTATCGATTGCCGGCTTCAAGGGTGATGTGCAGATGGAAAGGGTGATGCTCGATCTGGCCTGCTAACCCGGATCGTCACGCTGGCTGGTTTGGCGCGTCCCACCTCGCTCTCGTCAAAGTGCCCGATCAGTTCCGGATTCAAGCTCGCGACCAATTACCATGTCATGAATTCTGGTGGCAGTCATCGCATCCCGAAGCGTCTCGTTCGGATGCCACGGATCATCCGCCAGCCGTCGGTCGACCGTGCTTTATGTTCCTGCGTGTGCCGCGCGCCCAACCGCGCCAACCTCGGCTTGACCAGACCGTTTGTGGAGCTCAAATCCCTTGTCAACTGTTTCCAAAACGACACGGTTTTCCGCCCGTGACCCTCGTTGAGTAAATGGTCTTAGTTGAGGGGTGCTGCCTTTATCCGCACTGCCCGGCAGCCCCTGTGGAAGATGGTATCGTTGCCATATTCGTTATGTGAACATAACTTAGGTCCCGTTATTTGTCAAGGAATGCGGCTTTCAGTGCTCCCCATGGAACCGACAAGGAGGTAAACCGTCAGCGAACTGGTCTCCCTTGCAGTTCTAGGTTAACTACTGGCTGGAGACAACCACAATGAAAAGTCGAAAGATCGTACTGTTTTGTTCTCGTTGTTCTGCTCACCCTGGGGATTGCCTGGAGCGGTTTCGCGCAGGACATGAGCTATAACGAAGCCCCATTCTCGCTGAACGTGTTGCTCGCGGCGACCTCCCCCGGTCGAGGAACGGCTTCCCGTAAATCCTGATGTCTCCGCTCCCCATTGACCAGGTCAGGACCATAATTTGGCTCGCTCCAGCTGCTGGCGGATCTTCCTACCTCGTGGGGCGATGCCGCAAACATTATCCGCGCCTTCCTGATCAGCGCGATCACCGGACGGGCGTGAACTGCAGCCCGGTCTGGCAGGAAGCTGGGCACTTTCCGACGACGGCATGGGTTCACGCTGACGCTGCGTGAGGACTGAAATGGTCGGATGGTACGCCATTCACTACCGACAATCTCGTGTTCATGTGGGAGGATCTCTGCATGAACGCGGAAGTAACACCTGGTGGTCCTCCCGGATTTTTTTCCAGCCCGGTGGCGAGCCGAGTGCAGGTCGAGAGGGTCGATGACCTGACCATCAAGTACACCTTCAGCGTGCCGTATTATGTTGCTCCATATTACTTCACTCACTGGGGCGATTGGTACGGCGGTCAGCAATTGCTGCTTCCAGGCGAAGCACGTGCTCTCGACGTACCACATCAATTACAACGAGGATGCCGATGCCCTTGCTCCAGGAAGCGGGCTTCCGAGCACTGGTACGAACTTCCTTCAGACTAAATTGGTTTCAAACGGTGTGCACGATCCAGAGGTGCCGGGCATGGGACCCTGGTGCCTGTGATGACAACCGACGGAATCCGGCTGGAACGAAACCATACTACTACCGTGTGGACACCGAAGGCAACCAGCTCCCACCCATCGACTCTGTTCGCGCTACCTACCGCGCCAGCAACGAGGAACGCATCCTTTCGGTACGTGCCGGCGATGTGGACTTCCGTGTCAGCGCGCTCTCCCCAGCTGACTATCCTGTGCTTCAGGGAGAACGAGGCGAACGGCGGCTTCGACATATCTCCTTAACCCGGAAATGCCGGCCGCCATCGACATTCACGTCGAAGTCACCTACACACCGCTTGAAGGGAAGACCCCGTTCTTGCCGATCTGTTCCGCGAAGCGGCTTCCGATGAGCGCTGTCGCTCGCGCTCAACCGGGAAGAGATCAACGAACTTGTCTTCCTGGGCACAGCGGAACCCGTTCAACTCACGGTGAACGGGGACTCGACCATCTACAAAGAAGAATGGGCGCGGTGCTTTGCCAGTATGATCCGGACGCGGCAAACGCTGCTGGATGAGCTGGGCCTGGCTCGCGGAGCAAACGGCATGCGCACGTCCCGACGGTTCGCCGCTGGAACTGATTTTCCAGGTGCCGCAGCAGTTGGCGCCAAACGTTCAGGCCAGTGAGCTCATCGTCAAGTACTGGCAGGATGTGAGTCTCGACGTGAACCTTCCAGATCCGGGATATCGGTCTGGTGGTCAACGGGCTGATTGACGCATCCTATCAGATCGATTCCTTCCTGTATGGGCTGGGCGTGGCGATTTGAACCTGGCGATGAACGGTGCCGATGTCTGGAACGGCTTTGCCGGTGTGCGGCGGTGGCAGGAGTGGAACGGCTCTGGCGGAGAGGCTGGCGTGGAACCACCGGAAGAGTGGATCGCGATGTTCGAGCTTCTCCAACCGGCGCGCGAATGTGCCTATGGAACGGGTTCTGGAAGACGCGGCAGTGCTGCTCCAATATCAGGCAGACAACATCCTGACGATTGGCGTGGTCGGTTATGCGCGGGCGCCTGCGATCATCAAGAACGGCCTGATGAACACCGATCCGTCCTTCGGCGACATCTGGATCTGGGATCCCATTGGCGGCCACCGCGCTTATCAGTGGTACTGGCAGCCGTAAGTTTTAGGATGGTGACTGAGGCGCCTCGTGAAGAAGCACCTCGGTCACCATTTCCAAAAC
>JADJPJ010000047.1 GCA_016713325.1 Candidatus Flexifilum affinis
ACCGTCCTCCTGGAAGATATCCGTCGAACTCCTCAAACTGGAGGACGCGGCTTCGCGGCTATCCCGGCCGAGCCGCTTACCCTGGAGACCCTCGCCGGTTGCGCTGGCCGACACTCGACATTACCGCCTGCCCTACCGCCGTCGTCCACGTCACCCTGCAGCCCAACGCCGGCACCGTGCATATCTCCCTAAGTCGGTCGAAACTATCCTCGTCCGCGCGCCAATACCATCAAGTTCTCGAAGACCGATGTCCAGCTTACCCTCTCCGTCGAAGGCCGCCTGCTGGTCATCTGCGTCGCCGATCACGGCATCGGCATCCCCGTTGCCGAGCAGCAGTTGGTCTTCCAGCCGCTCATCCGTGGCAGCAACCTCGATGAAATATCCGGCAACGGCCTCGGCCTGGCGCTCGTCGCCAAACTGGTCGAACGCATGCACGGCACCGTCGAACTCCAAAGCGTCGAAGGCGTCGGCACCAACCGTCACCGTCCGCCTGCTTCCCGTCTGACGCCTCTCTGCCTCCCGTTTGCCGTCACTCTGAATGAAATGATCCGAATAGGGAAGGTGGCCGTATGCATCCCGCCTGCCACCATCCTCTTCAGCTTCACCCTCTCCGCGAGAGAGGGTTGCATCGCTAAGCTGTCCGCTAAGTTCGCTCTCTACGGCACGTACCACACGACCACCTGCCCGTCCGCGCCCGCCGAATACAGCCGCGTCCCATCCGGGCTGAACGCGAGATCGTAGATGTCCTCGTTATGCCCGTACAGGGTGTTATACATTTCGCCCGTGAACGTGTCGAACAGGCGCACCGTGTCGTCAAAGCCCCCCGTGGCGATCAGTGTGTCGTCCGCGCTGAATTCGACCGCACGGACGCTGTCGAAGAATCCCCCCAGCTCTAGCACCGGCCGCGTCGGATCATCCAGCCGCCAGATGCCCACCCGTGCGTCGTCAAGCGCCGCGGTCAGCATCTCGCCGTCGTGGCTGAACGCCAGATCATTCACCGCTGCGCCGGCGCCTTCGAGCGTGTATAGATAGTTGCCGCTCGTGACGTCCCAGATATGAATCGCCCCGCCCGCGTCGGCGGAGGCCATCCACCGCCCGTCCGGGCTGAACACCGTTGCCGTCGGCGCGCTGTTGTGCGAATCATAGGATGTCCCGAAGATTTCGCCGGTTTCAGTCGACCACCAGCGCAGCGCGCCGTCCGCCATCGCCGCGTTGATCATCGAGAGCGTCGGATGCGAGGTCATATCCGTCAGCGCGTCCGTGCCTTCAAGGAACCCGACCCGTTCACCCGTCCCCAGGTCCATCTCCACGATATCGCTGCTTTGGCTGCCGATATATAGCGTCGGGCTTTCCAGTGTGAACGCCAGCCCGGTAATTGGCGCATCGCCGGCCTCGTATTCTGCGGTGAGTGCGCCCGCGCCAGTCTCCCACACATAGGTCACGCCGCCCGCGCCGCCGGCCGCCCCAGCGAGCCGTCCGCGTTCAGCGCCACCGCCCGGAATTCTTCCTCAAACCGTGCCGACCCGGTCTCAGACATGCTCTCAAGGTCCCAGAGCTGCACCTGGCCCGGCCGCGCGCTCACCAGCTGCCGTCCGTCCGGGCTGAACTCCAGGCTGACGATCGCTTGTCCGGCCTCGCTCAGTACCGCCTGCGTCTCGCCGCTCTCCGTGTTGATCAGCAGCAGCAGTCCGTCCTGGTTGCCTGCCGCCACCCGTTCGCCGCTTGGGTCAAACTTCGCCGCCTGAACGGCACCTCCCCTGCGCCAGCACCGCCAGTTCTTCTCCTGAATTCGGATCCCACAGCCGTACCGTGCCATCGGCGCTGGCTGTCACCAGCCGGTCGCCGTCCGCGTTATAGTCCACCGACAGGACGCCGTCGTTGTGCCCCAGCAGGGTTCTCGCCTCGCTGCCATCTGCCGTGTGCCACACCTTGACCGACGAATCCCAACTGCTGGTCGCAAGGTGCTCCCGTCCGGGCTGTAGTCGATCGCGGTGATGATGTGCGCATGACCGCTGGCTTGAAAGAGCTGCTCGTGTGTGTCGAAGGCATATAAGTCAAGAAAGTCGCTGGCACCGATCGCATACGTCGTCTGGTCCGGCGATACCGCCACGGCCGTCAGGCTTCCGCCCAGATCGTCCGGATATTCGTCGAAGATCGCCTCGCCGCTGTTCGTGTCGAGCATCCTGACGTTGTAGCCGGGGTCCAACGCCACAATCGTCTGCGCGTCAGGCGCAAATGCCAGCCGCACCACCGAACGCCCATTCTCGCGGTCCAGCAGATCTTCCGCCCCGAACGCGCCGGTCTCGTACAGCTTCACCCCCTTCGACGAGGCGACCGCGATCAGTTTGCCGTTGGGCGCGAAGGCCACATCGTAGGCCCGCCCCGGCCCGACCGCCATCAGGTTCATCACCTCCACCGCTGTGTCTGCCGTGATTGGCACGCTCCTGTGCGTACCCGGAAGCTTAGTAAGACGAGAAGGATCACCGCTGCGCGCTTCATCGACCTGTCCCCGCTCCTGCCCTCTGTTGGCCGCTGATTATGCCGTGCTAATCCCCGGCCTACCAATCGCCTTTGAAAAACCGCGCCCCCACCCCTGTTTTCGCCGTCCTCACCAGCCGCCACCCGCGTTACAATCGGGTCAGCGTTCTGCGTCTCCCCGCATAATCGCCGCTGCGGGAGTCCAGAGGGCGCGAGCCCCTTTGGCGGTGGTGTGGAGGCAGCGCCTCCGCACTATACAGCCAGCGTTAGCCTTACGTCATTCTCCCGCCCAAGGGTCATCGATGAACCTGCTGCCCGTTCTCGCCTTTCAATCTCGTCTGCGCCGCCTCTGGGATGCCCTGACCCGTCCCCTGCCGCCATCACCGGTCAGGAAGCCCGTCAGGACGCCCAGCTTCTGCTCGCGATCCTGTTCGCCCTGATCGTCATCGGCGCCTGACCCTCGCCAGCCAGGCGCTTCTGAACCCCACCGCGGTCGACGATCTCGACTTCATTCTGACCACCGGCATCTGGCTTTGCCTCTTCGGGTGTACGCCGCCGTCTGCCGCGGCCGCGTGACTTCCGTTGCGTCGGTCCTCGTCGATTTCTGCTCTTTATCCTCTTTACTGTCGGCCCCTTCACCGCCAACAGCTATGCCCCCTTCCGTACTTTATCGTCGTCCCCATTCTCCGCTCCCTCCTCTTGCCCGCGCCCTTATCGCGATTTGCGTATCCGCTATCGCTTTCCCCATCGCGCTCTCTACTTCCTGACTCCTCTCGGTTGTCGAGACACACCGTGTCATGGAGATCGTCACCTATACTGTCATGGTCTCCGGCGTCGTCCTCGTCTACCACTTTCATCGCAGCGCCGTTGAGCGCACCCGGCTGCACGAGCTTCAGACCGCCTATCAGCGCGTGCGCCAGTCCGAGATCGAGCTGGAGCGCCGCGTCGAGGAGCGCACCCGCCAGCTCCGCGCCTCTGAGCTCAATTGGCGCACCCTCACCGTCAACAGCCCCGATACGATCATCCGCATCACCCCTGACCGCCGGGTCTCCTTTTTCCAGCACCCGCTGCTCACCGTCGAAGGCAACGAGCAGGCCCTGGTCGGGTATCCGATCCTCGACCTCTATCTGCCCGAAACCCGCCAGTCCCTCAGCGACGCCCTCGATCGCACCTTTGCCACAGGTGAACTGCAGGAGGTGGAAGTCCTTGGCATCCTCGACCCCTCGGCCGAGACTCAGGCTCTGTTTCAGAACCGGATCATCCCTCCGCTCCGAGGGGCAGATTACCGGCGCCATGATCGTCGCCACCGACATCACCCAGCGCAGCCGCATGGAAGAATCGCTCCGCGTCCTGGAACGCGCCGTCAGCCATGGCGCCGCCGCCATCATCATCTCCGATGCCACCACCAGCCTCGATCTCCCCGTCATCTACATCAACGACGCCGTCACCCGCATCACCGGCTACACCCGCGAAGATTTCGTCGGCAACAGCGGCCGCATTCTCTTCCCCTCCCCCGCGAAACGCCCGAATTTCAGCGGCTTCGCGCCTCTTTTCGTGATCGCATCGCCTGTAACGCCCTCGTCCCCGCCGTCCGCAAAGACGGCACGACTTTCTGGAGCGAAATCTGGCAGTCCCCGGTCTCCGACGACTCCGGCACCGTCACCCATTTCGTCTCCACCTTGCTGGATGTCACCGACCGCGTCGTCGCCCAGCACAACCAGTCACAGCTCTTGGAGCAGCTCGAAGTCAGCAACCGCGATCTGCGCGACTTCGCCTATATCGTCTCCCACGACCTCAGAGCCCCGCTGCGCGGCATCGGCTCCATCGCCGCCTGGCTGGTCGCGGATTACGCCGACCGCCTCGACGACGATGGCCGCCGCCTCCTGGAACTCCTTCGCGGCCGCGTCCAGCGCATGGATGCCCTCATCAGCGGCATCCTCGAATACTCCCGCATCGGCCGCACCCACGAACAGCTGCAAACCGTTGACATCGGCCATCTCGTCGCCCAAGTCGTCGACGAAATCGTGCCTCCCGCCGCCTTCGACGTTTCCATCTCCCCGGATTTGCCGCACCTCAGCGTCGAGCCCATCCACCTCCGCCAGGTCTTCCAGAACCTCCTCGCCAACGCCGTGGCCTGCTACCGATAAGCCCCGCGGCCAGATCCGCATCGCCTGTGACACCCGCGACGGCGTCTTTCAGTTCCTGGTCTCGGACAACGGCCCCGGCATCGAAGAACGTTTCTTCGCCCGCATCTTCCAGATGTTCCAGACCCTCACCCCCGCGACGAGCACGAAAGCACCGGCCTCGGCCTCGCCATCGTCAAGCGCATCGTCGAAAACTGGGGCGGCAAAGTCTGGGTCAGATCGGTCGTAGGGCAGGGCAGTACCTTCTTCTTCACCATTCCCAACCGGAGCCCTGATGCCCCGCCTGAGACCGTGCTGCTCGTCGAAGATGACCTCATCGATGTCATGAGCATCCGCCGCATCTTCCGCGACATCCCCTCGACAACCCCTCGTCGTTGTCTCCAACGCCGAGCAGGCACTCACCTACCTGCGCGACCCCGCCCAGCCGCGCCCCGGCCTGATCCTGCTTGACCTGAATATGCCGCGCATGAACGGCTTGGAGTTCCTCGCCGCCGTCCAGCACGATCCCGCCCTCCGCTCCGTCCCCGTCGTCATCCTCTCCACCTCCGACCACGAGGACGACCACCGTCAGGCCCGCGAGTACTCCGCCGCCTATATCCTTAAATCGCTCGACTACGCCCAATTCCTCAGCGATATCCGCCAGCTGTTCGTCGACTGGCGCGCCTCCCGCTGAGCCTTAACCCGCCTTGTGCCCACGCTCACTTGTCAGCCGGCGCATTCAGACTACCCTTCATGGGGTGCGGCTCCAAGCGTGTGCGGTGCGCTTGGGTTCCACGTCAGCCCCGGCACGAATTTGTACTCCCGTACGGTGATTTTGTAGCGGCCATGCCGCAAAATCGCAGATGAGGGTGTCCAGAGGGCGCAAGCCCTTTGGCCGAGGTGTGGAGGCGGCGCCTCCACAAACCAGGTGCATAAACAGGCTTTAGGATCATGTCTCCATCATTGGCCGCTGTTCTTCCGCCCGTCTTTCTCCCCTCTCCGCTTCGGACAGGGGTCGGGGGTGAGTTCTTCTCCCCGCCGCACGCGCGGGGTTCCACGTCAACCCCGGCAGGAATTTGTCCTCCCGCACAGCGATTTTGCGGCGGTCATGCCGCAAAATCGCAGATGAGGGTGTCCAGAGGCGCAAGCCCTTTGGCGAGTGTGGAGGCGGCGCCTCCACAAGCCGTGCGCGTATCAGGCGTGAGGATCATGTCTCCATCATTGGCCGCCGCAGTTCTTCCGCCCGTCTTTCTCCCCTCTCCGAGGCGGAGAGGGGTCGGGGGTGAGGTTCTTCTCCCCGCTGCAGGTGATTGATGCCGCCTCTCTTGACTCTGCTGGCCGACCGCTTCCGCCATACCGCCAAATGGCTCCTGCTCGGCGGACTTGTCGGCGTGTTTTCCGGCTCCGCCTCGGCGCTCTTTCTCGTCCTCCTCGCCCAGGCAACCGCCGCCCTCGCCGCCGCTCCGCCCCTGATCTTCGCCCTCCCGGCCGCTGGCTTTGCGGTCGGCTGGCTATTACTGGCGCTACGGACGGTGCGGCCTCCAGGGCAATAACCTCGTCATCGAGGAAGTCCACGCCCAGAAGCAGCGTCCCCCTTCCGCATGGCCCGTTCGTCCTGATCGGCACCGTCCTCACCCATCTCTTCGGCGGCTCCGCCGGCCGAGAAGGCACCGCCATCCAGATGGGTGCCAGCCTCGCCGATACCGTCCGCCGCATCCTCGACCTGGCCCCGCCGACCGCCGTTTCATGCTCATGGCCGGCATCAGCGGCGGCTTCGCCTCGTCTTCGGCACGCCGGTCGCCGGCTTTGTCTTCGGCATGGAGGTGCAGGCCGTCGGTCGCGTCCGCTATGAAGGCGCGCTCCCTGTCTCATCGCCGCCCTCGTCGGTGATCTCACCACCCGCGCCTGGGGCGTCGGCCATTCGCATTATCCCAAACTCGCCGCTTGGGATATCGAGCCGCTCCTCCTGGTCAAGGTCGCCCGCGGTGGCATCGCCTTCGGCCTGGCCGCGCTGCTCTTCGTCAGCCTCATCCACGCCATCAAAAACATCACCTGCAGGAGCGCATCGCCTGGTCGCCGCTCCGTCCGGTCGCCGGCGGCCTCATCCTCATCGCCATGACCCTGCTCGTTGGCACCACCGATTACAACGGCCTCGGCCTCCCGCTCATCCAGTCCAGCGTGGCAGGGCAGGGCGTGTTTCCTTTCGCCTTCCTGCTCAAGATCGTCTTTACCGCGGTCACCCTCGGCAGCGGCTTCCTCGGCGGCGAGTCACTCCGCTGTTTGTATCGGCGCGGCCCTCGGCTCAACCGTCGGCGCGGCCCTCGGCTTCGATCCCGGCCTGATGGCGTCTGTTGGCTTTGTCGCGGTCTTCGCTGGCGCCAGCAATACTTGCTCGCCTGCGCCCTCATGGGCATCGAGCTGTTCGGCGGGGGGGGTGCCGCCCTCTATCTCCTCGTCCTGGCTGTGTCATCGCTTACCTCATCAGCGGTGAGCGCGGCATATACGCCGCCCAGCGCCTCGACACTCAAAATGGACGCCCCTCAATCCCCGCTGATCATCCCCCCCGCCGGCAGGCCTCACCGCCGCATCCCACCCCTTGCGTCGCCGTCGCTTCCGCCACGCTTGCGGCAGGCGGCCGCGTCCCCTCCGGCCCCCATCAATCCCCCGCACTTCACTCTTCTCACTTCCTTTCTTCTCTCTCACTTCTTTCTCTTTTTTTCCCCTCTCCGCTCGGAGGTTGAAAAGAGGTTGTTTTTCGCCCTCAGAACAGCCGCGCCAGGATGAATTCGCCGCTGCCGTCGGTCGTCTCCACGTCTTGTTACCTCGTCGCTAAGGTCAGCTCCCCGGCCGGCGTCCACGCCGTGAATGGTGACGAATTGCTGTAGAACGGCCGCGATAGATCCGTCGTCGTGCCGTCGTGGGAAATGATCGTGAAGGTGCCAACGCCACAGCCGTCGCCTCGAACGCGAACACGTTATATACCCCGTCTTCCGTCGCCTCCAGTTCGTACGTCCCGGCAAACGGGACATGCGCCCGGATCGTCGCCGAGTCGATCTTCGCCGTCAGGCCGTAGATGACCTCAGCGTGCCGTCCGCCTCGAAGGCGAATGTGAACTGCGCTCTGGGTCCAGCTCCGCCCCCAGCGAGAGCAGCGTCGGTGGGTAGGTCGCCACCGCCCAGCCCGACCACACAGTTCGCCCGCGCCCGGATCGTTCTCCTGCGGTTTGGGTTTGCACGGCGTCGGGCTGGAATTCTGCCGCATTCCAGTGTCAGCAGCGGGGCTGACCCGCCTCGCCGCGCCCACGGCTCAGGAATCAGCATATTGCCGCTGTCCGCCGGGCAAAACTCGAACGGCGCTTCCCTCTTTGCAACCGCTGCATCCCCGTCGGCGTCTGGAAGCTGACCGCATAAGCGCCGTCGTCTAAGCCCGTGACGCGGATATAGCGATCTTGTCCGGCTGCATCTCGAATCCGATCAGATTCTTGTAGTCCGCCGAAAAGCGCTGCAACGTTGTCGCCAGATTGCCGTTCTGCCCGGCCGGCAGATCGCTCGCCGTCATATCGACGATCGGCGCGATCGGCAGCGTCTTGTTGTACAGCGCCAGCGCCCAGTTATGGAAACAGTTCCGTCGGCGGGTGAGCGCAAACCAGTGGGAACAAGTCCTCGCTTCTGCTCAGCGTTTCCATCTGGGCGATGATCTGCTTCGGTCGCCAAACCCACCCGCCGACGCCATGAATTCCCAGAAGTAGAACGTCGAAACGCGCTTTCGTCACATCTACGCGCGCATCGAACGCCGAATGGACGATCCGCGGGAATTGTGCCGGGAACGCGCGATACGCCATCCACTCGCGATCCCTTGTATCCACCAGAACCGTGACACATCCGAAAAGTCGCTGATCTGCGGGGCCTAGGGCTCATCTGAAAGCAGTGGAACAGCTCACGGGTGATCACCGTCTCGAACTGGTCGTGCCTCCCACCCGTCGAAAATGCGCAGATGGCGGGCTTCGAGGTCGAGCGGCCGCCGTTAATCTCGCCGCGTGACATACGCCTGTGGCAGATACAGATAGCGTCCGATCGCCGTCTGTCCCCGGCACTGCTGCCCATCATCACCACCACGATCTGATCGTCCCACGGGAACCCCGTGATCTGGTTGATGACCGGGATCGCCGTATTGATCGCCGTGTAAAGCCGGCTGAAGTCCTCGCCACGCTCCCGGATGTGGTACAGGAAATTGTCCGCTCGCCCGCCTGTCGCCGCGAACAGGCATCGACGGGATATCGTCCTCGCGATCATAGTGCGAGCACCGTCATGCTTGAAACGAGCAGCAGCAGCAGCACCCACACACCTTGCGCGCGCAACCTGACCACACGATGACCTCTTCTCGGGCGTTATTCACGAATACCCACGAGTGTATGTGACTCCTTATTCCGCGCCCGTCAAATCTCACTTGGACTTTCTCCACGAACCACCCACCAGCCCCTCGACCAATCACTCCCCTCGCCCGTCGGCCCCCCGCTCTTCTACCTCCCTCACTTCCTTTTCACTTCTTTCCCCTCTCCGCTCGGAGAGGGGACGGGGTAGGTTGCTTCTCCTCCATCCCCAGTTGCTGCCACTGGTCGCCACCCCCAATCCTGCATCGCCATTCCTTCCCCCTCGCCTCCGCCCCTCCTAGCGCTATGCTGCATCCTGTCCGCCACCACAATCCCGTGGCCTTCGCTCTTCGCCCTCTCCACTCGGAGAGGCCGGGGGGGTGAGGTTGCTCTTCGCTATCCGCCATTCCCCGCCCATCTTGCTGATACCAATCGCCCCACGTAATGGAATGAGCGGAACCGACATGATTAATCACCACAGCGCCTGCCGCAAGGCCCCGTATCGTCATTTTCCTTCATGGTCATCGGCGGCGTGCTCCTGCTTGGCGGCCTGACCCTCGCGCTGCTCGTCATGACCCTCAACAACTCCCCGTCAGACCGCCCGCGCCCTGTTCAAACCGTCACCATCGCCCAGTTCGCCGCGCTCCCCGGCGACGACGCCTATCCTCCACCGTCGACGTTGGCCCTGATGGCGCCGTCTATACCGCCAGCTATTCCCCGGTGCGCTCTGGTCCCTCTCCCCGGATGCCGGACTATCACCGAAATCCCCAACACCCGCGACACCTTCGACTCGGTCTCGGCGTTAGCTGTCCGCCCCGATAACGCCCTGCTGGTCGTCGCCTACACCCGGCGGAAGCCGGCGCCTGGGAAGTCCATTCCGTCACCCCCGGCGGCCAGATCGCCTTGTTCGGCGCCCCCAATGACGCCGGGGCTTCGTCTCGCCCTTCGACATCGCCTCGACCCCGACGGCGCCGCCTATGTTGTCGACCGCGCCCGCGCGGAAATCTGGCGCTGGCCGTCCCCTGGCGCCGCCCCTGAGCTATGGTGGTCGCTGCTCACCACTCCATCGACAGCGCCTCGCCTGAAGGCGGCCCCACGCCCAGCCCCCAGGCCGTCCCGCCCCACCGGCATCGCCTATGACCCGTCTACCGATGCCTCGTCGTCACCGACCCCGACTCCAATACCGTCGTCCGCATCCCGCGTGACCGCTCCGCCGCGCAGATCGTCTTCCGGTCGCTCAATACCGCTTTCCGCCCGGCCTGGACGGCATCGTCGTCGCGCCCGACGGCACGCTGTATGTCACCGCGCTCGACCAGAAGGGGACTCGCCCCGCGTATCGTCCCTGACCGAACGACCTATATTTCCGGCGGCTTCCGCGGTCCCAGCGACCTCGTCTTTACCCCCGATGGCCGCCTCATTGTCGCTAACTTCGACCTCGGCCGCCCTCGTCCAGCCCCGGCATCCGCCCGCAGCTCCCTTTCGCGCTCGATATCCTCACTTTCCAGACCCCCTCGATGGATCAGGGCTTAGCGTCCCCTCTCTTCTCTTCTTTCTCCCCCCTCTCCCGCTCGGAAAGGGGTAGAGGTTGCTTTCGCAGGCAGCGACTCGCCCTCCTTCCACCACCTTCTTTTCACTTCTTTTGCACTGTCCTTTCCCCTCAAATCTGTTTTCGAACAAATGTTCGAACAGATATTCAAACATTTGTTTCTCCACGCCCCACCCATCCGTGCTATAACAAAACTATCGTTCTTTCGTCCGCAGGGAGGTTGCCCTTCTCCCCTCTCTCGGACATGGAGCGGGGTTAAAGGGAGGTTCGCCCGCGCCTCCATCGCGCTATCATCGTCATCCACCAAAAACGCCGTTTAATTTCCGGAGGATTTCCCTATGTTCGCGCTGCCCACTTTCGACGCCCACGATCGGCTCGTCACCGCCGCCTATTCCGCTGCCATCACCCTCACGCTCACCGCCATCGTCGACCCCGTCGCGCTCGAAAATGCGCCGCTGCGTCACCGCGCTACTGCCCCTGAACGCCGTCCAGCGCCCTCATCGGCCGCCTCCACAAGTCACAAGCCCTCCCCGCTGGAGGGCGTCACCTATCGAATGGGACTTCGGCGAAGACGAGGATGACGGTTCGCCCTGGTGACCCCCTACAATCCAGGCGCAGCACGGGCCCACAACCTGAACCCATCCCGGCGCAATCTTCACCTGTACAACCCGCGGCCGGCCGGCCGTGCCGCAATCTATACCTGCACAACCAGTCGCCGTGGCCGCCCCTCAGGACAATGCCATCCGCCGCGCGGACAGCACCGCCGGCTCTTACAACGGCACCCGTCCGGCCCAGCCCGCCGCCCCTCAGGACAATGCCATCCGCCGCGCGGACAGCGCCGCCGAAGCCGCCCCCCTGCGCCTCGAGAAGTGGCTCCGCTCAGTCGGCTATACCGAAGGGCTGTACCCGGCCTCCTCCTCATATCGAGCCAAGATCGGCTTCGATCCCGCCCTCATACTCACCATCCAAGGGCCCCGACAACGGCCGCCGCTCTCCTTCTTCGACACCGGTGATCCCCGACCGCCAGACCGATCTTCTAGGCCGCCCCCGCTCTCTCGTGAGCATAGCAGCACGCTGTCCGTGTTTTCGCCCTCTCCGCGCACCCGTAGGGGCATGCGGTAGTGCATTGCCCTTGACCTGTCATGACCCCGCTGCTTTCTCCCCTCTCCGCTCGGAGAGGCCTGAAGTGCGAGTTCACTGGGGTGAGGTTCACTTGGGGGTGAGGTTCACTGGGGGTGAGGTTCTTGGCGTTGAGGTTCGCCGGAAGTGGGGGTTACCCTTTCCCCTCTGCGCGCCCCCGTAGGATGGCGTGTCGTGCCACGACCTGTCCTGCCCCGCTGCGCCTCTCCCCTCTCCGCTCGGAGAGAGGTAGAAATGAGTTCTTGGCGTTGAGGTGCACTTCCTCCTCCTCTCGCGGGCGTGGGGCGAAGCGCGTCTCAAACCAATATCGGTAGTGCCCGTCAGGCCTTGCCTGTCAGGCTGTGCCCTGTCGGCCGCGCGGAGAGCAGCGCGAACACGCTGCGCAGCGTGTCCACCAGTTCGGCCTCAGGGCTATCCGTCTGCGCCAGCGGTCGTAATCGATCACCACGCCCGTCCAGCCCTGGCTGTGCCAGCGGGCCGGCGGCGGGCGGACTAGTGCCGGTCAGCCCGTCCGGCATCGGAGACGCGTAGGCGTAGATATACGGGCGCGGCGGCCCTGCGCTTCCCGGCGAAAAGCCGAAGTTCAGGGTGTAGCTTAGTTGTGTTCATCAGGATCGCCGCCGGGGAACCATAGCTGGGACGCGTCGAAGCCGTGCGGCCACACCCTCAACGGCGTGACGCCGCCCAGCCGATCCGCCCGCAGTTCGCGCAGGCCGCCGCTGATTTTCCACAGCTGCCGTGTAATCCGCTGCCTGCTGGCCGTCTGCTTGAAAGTGTCATCGTCGTTTGCCGGACCGTCGCCCTGAATGCCGTGCTGCTTCAGGCCGTTGATCATTGCCGCCCGCGGCGACTTCCGGGCTGTGCCCTTCAGGTCCGATATCCCATAGCTCGTCCCCGACCGTCCCGTGGACTTCACCGGCGGCCAGGAACAGGTCGATTTGTCCGAACGGCGGCGGCTGAGTCGACAGCCCGAACGGGCGGATATACAGAACGCCAGGTGCAGGGCGTTGGGCAGTTTAGGCGAGTACGCTTTGCGGAACGCGCCGGCCACTGTACTGCGCGGTGCAGGCCGTTCTTTGTCGCGTCCCAATGTTGGAGCAGGGCGGGGCAGTCATGGCGGATCCTCGTGTGCCGGCGGTCGCTGCCCTTCAGCATGACGCGCTTTCTGCACGCCGCCACACGCCGCACACGTTCGCTTTGGGGTTCCTCGGCTCTGCCCACGTGCGGTTGACCTGCTTAATCCGGAGTTCCACGCCCAACCGGGCGAGGCTTATGCAGGCCTGTCGCCGGCTGTACGGGCCGTCAATTTGCCCCGATGCGCGCGCCGAAGGCCTGGGGAGGGAGGGTCGCCATCAGGTCACCTCTCCGGGCGGGAGGCGCTGGGGTGGGTTACTCTGCACTTTCTGCTCTGGGCAGTTCCCCATACCGGCTGTCCATGCGAGGTTTTGCGGAGCAACCCGCTGAACCGGTCGCCGTCCATCGGCTTGCCCGGAACCCGTCAGACCCGCGCCGCCGTACCTGGGTGGCGTCTCCGGAGGTAGCGCGGTATAGGCGATCACTGGCACCTGGCTCCCGTAGGCGTCCCGCAGCCGCGTCGGCATCTCATACCCACCGTTTAGCCGGGGCATCTCCGGGTCGCAGAACACCACGTCGATTGGCTTCAGGCCAGGCGGTTCCGCCGCCGCGCCCGTTCCGGTTGCATGTACGAGGAGACGCTCACCCCTCGACTTCCAGCAGCGCCGACAGCACCTCGACGTTGGCGCGGTTGTGCGTCGATCACCAGGGCGTGTTTCCGCTTGCGCTCGTCGGGTGACATACCACACTTCTTTTCCGTTCAGCGCGCCGCCAGACAGTCGGGCAAATTCGTCGAAATCCACCGGCTTCGCATCGCGCCGTTAAACCCTGCGCTGCGCAGCCAGATGCCTGGTTCATCACGCTCGCCGGCGGCGAGCACTTTCGCTCGTTCATACCGGATATCATCGCGTAAAAGTCGCGGCACTAGCAAATCCATCCAGCGGCACCACATGGATGTCCAGCGGGAACATCTCCGGCATTTCGGGCAGCGCTCGGGACGTCATTCATGAAATGAGAACTGTCCGCCAGGATCTTTAGTGCTACTTCAGGAAGGTGCGTAACCATCAACACCTCGCTCGCTTTTCGGGTGAGCATCAACTTCCACGTATACCATCTGCGGGGTACCGCTCATCTCTTGTCCTCTGTCAGCTCGATCAGCGCCCGCAGCCCCTCAGAATCAACAGGAAGGATTGCTATAAACACCGCGCCTTTCCCACAGGCGCTCTCGACCGTCGGCGTGCCGTGATGCGCCTCGACCAGCCGCCGCGCGGCGTCCAGAGCCAGCCCGTGTCCGCCGTCGTCCGGCATCCGCGCCGACTCTGCCGGGAACGGTTCGAAGATCGCTCTCGTGGTCTTCCCGCCGCGATCCCCGGCCTTATATCGGCTCGTACCTCCATCACGATCGTCGCGCCGTCCTACCGCGCGTGCAACGTAACACTACCTTCTTCCGTGAACTTGCACGCGTTCGATACCGGGTTCAGCAGCACTTGCCTCGGCCGTCGCCGGTCGCCGGTGATCAGCGGCAGGCTGTCTGGGATATCTCCGGATCAGTACCACCTGCTTTTCCACCGGCAGCCCCTCGCCGGCTGTCCCGCCGCCTCGATCTCCACCCGCAGTTTGCGCTCGTCTCGACAAACAGCGTCAGCATCTGCGACTCGATCTTCGTCCGTCCAGCACGTCGTTAATCGGGCTCAACAGATGCTTGCCGCTCGTTGATCGTCTTGCTCCAGTGCGTCCATCTGTTCCGCGTTGACCGTCCCCAGCATCCCGCTGGACACAAACCGCGTGAAGTTCAGGATCGGTTCAGCGGCGTGCGCAGCTCGTGGCTCATATTCGCCATGAACCGGCTCTTCACCTCGTCCACTTCGGACGCGGATGTCTCGACATATCGACCTGTTCGCTTAGTACAACCGGATCCGCTCCGCTGCTGCTGCCACAAAGTTCCGCGATCGCGCGCATCACCCGCATATCGTCCACCGAAAGCGTGTGCTTATACGGCAGCGCCAGCGTCAGGTATCCCACACCCGTGTCCTCAGCGACAGTTCCGCCATGATGAACGACCGGACACGCCGCGTCTTCAGCTCGACCAGCGTCTCCGGGTGGATTTCGGCTTCCGCCGCCTTCACATCCTCCAGCACCATGATGTCGGGGTCCGTCAGCCCTCCCAGATTTCTTCTCTCCGCGCTGGCGCTACTGGTCGTCCCCGGATCGCCACCGTCTGGCCTTGCGCCGCCCGGCCGCTGCGCCACAAAGTCCACCAGCACGGCGCTCGCTTTGTCGAGCGTGTCAGAGAAACACAACGTCACCGTAAATTCTGGCCGCTCAAAGGTGCCGCGCTGCTGCGTCCACCAGCTCTACGAAGTTCTGTGCGCTGTTCACGTCTCGGCTGATATTACTACAGCTGTTCGTTCTCTTGTTTCGAGACCAGCAGGTCGGATGTCCGCGCCGCGATCGATGCTTCAAGCTGCTTTCCCAGAGCGCTACGACTTCCGCCCGCGACGCCGTGATCTGCGCGCTTCTGCTCCGACGACCGCCTTCTCGCCGGCTTCAGCTCGCGTCAGTTATCGACCAGGTATTGCAGCGTCACCCGCAGCAGAATCGCAAAACACGCGCAGATCACCCGCGAAAATGATGATGTCACCAGGACCAGTCTTGAAACAGAAAGTCGTTCGCAGACTGTTGAGTTCGGCCACCTTCTGCCATCGCGCGGCAGGCCGCCACCACCAGCAGCGTATAGACCACCAGCGCGGGCTTTTGCCACAGTTCAGCAGTGCGCACGACCGCCGATCACCGAGAAGTAGCCCGACCGCCACATCGTGGATTCCATCGCTCACCACGCTGACGCAGGTGATTACTTTAGCAGCGCCGTCGGAATCACTGTCAAACGATCCGCACATAACCACGCCGTGTCGGGATCAACATACGTTGCCATCCGCACATTGCCGAACATTAGGCCTTTGAACGGATCGCCGAAGGGGTTCCGGCGACAAACAGGATTGGGATCGACGAGGGAAACGGTAGAAACGGGGAATACTGGCATCACCCAGACCATGGCCGCGAGCCGCGTCGCGGCTTGGGTCTAAACAGAATTAAAGACAAGCAGCCAGTTCAGCGCCGCCAGATATCTTGGGGGTTGGGATCACCTCCCCCGGCCCATTGACTTGCTGACTGCGAGGATGGGGGGGCGTTCGCGGCGGCGGCTTATTCATTGTGTCCTGGAGGTCGGTCTTCTTTGGTGACTTCTAAAGCGTGGTATACTTTCACGATGGGTCCTGTCCCCACCGCGGCACGGGGGTTTGCACTCACTGCACCTCCCTGGCGGTTTTGTGGCGCTCCACCACAAAATC
>JADJPJ010000048.1 GCA_016713325.1 Candidatus Flexifilum affinis
GACTATCATGTCGTCGGCTATACTCTCGGCGTTGGCATCGACGTCCCCGCCGACCGCGAGATCAATCTGGATCTGCCGGAACTGGCTGAGGCCAGCGAGGGCGAGATCGGCGCGGACATCCGCCCCGACTCGCAGGGCCAGGATCGGCTGTTTCTGGCCGTGCCGATCCGCTACAACAATGACATTCTGGGCTATCTGCTGCTCTCCGAGCTGATGGAGCCGGCCTACATCGAAGCCCACAACCAGTGGCTTCAGCTCATCGGTACGGCCGCCCCGGTTATTTTGCTGACCGCGCTGGTCAGCCTGTGGATCGCCGGAACCATTGCCCGTCCGGTTCGCCAGCTTCGCAACATGGCTCTGGAGATGGCTCACGGCGCGCTCGACAAGCGCATTCGTGTACATTCGCGCGACGATATCGGCCAGCTCGCGGACGCCTTCAACTTCATGGCCGCTCAGCTCGATCAGCTCATCAAGGCGCAGCGCAGCTTCGTCAGCAACGCCGCCCACGAACTGCGCACGCCGCTCATGACCGTCAAACTGCGGTTGGAAGCGCTGGGCGACCCGGCGCTCTCGGACCATCAGCGTGAAGTCTACCGGGACGAACTTCAGCGTGAGATCGACCACATGGCCGAACTGGTCAGTTCGCTGCTGGTGCTGGCGCGCATCGACGATGGCCGCCACGACTTCAAAGGGGAGACGGCCGACGTCGCCGCCCTCCTGAGCGACAGCGCCCGCCAGTGGCGCATCACCGCTCAGCGCGAAGGGGTGCGCTTCGAAGCCGCTATTCCCGTCGATCTGCCGCCGCTGCCCATCCCGTCCGCTGAGATTCGTCTGCTGGTCGATAACCTGCTGAGCAACGCTATCAAGTACACGCCGGCCGGCGTCGTCCGGCTGACCGCCCGGCAAAAGCCGAACGACCTGATCATCGAGGTCAGCGACACAGGGGTGGGATTCCAGCCGGAAGAGGGCGCGATGCTGTTCGACCGCTTTTACCGCAGCAGCGCCAGCCGCCAACAGGCCGGCGGCCATGGCCTGGGCCTGTCGATCGTCAAAGCGGTGCTCGACCACTACGGCGCACGGGTGGAGGCGCACAGCCCCGGCGTCGGGCAGGGAGCGACCTTCACGCTCCATCTGCCCACCACGGCATAAAGCGGCATTACTCTTCGGCAGCGTTTCCTGCCACGACAGAGACTGGCGTCGCCGCCTTCGGGCTGGCTGCACGTCGACTGGCAGGGCCAGCAGCCGGTGGTGCGGACGCAGTCTCACGTCTGCCGCGTGGAGCAGTTCTGGCCGACGCCTCATCTTTGGCCTGATCGCGACCCATTCGAATGCCCAGCAGCAGCAGCACCGCTACCACTGAGGCGCCGACCATCACTCGGAGGCCGATCGACTCCCCATCCGTGCCCGCCAGCAGGCCGTGCGCCGAGACCATGCCGAAGCCGGCGTAGCTCAAGTAATGCAGGCGCTTCCACATGGCCTGGCCGATCCGCTTCTTGAGCGGAAAGCTCAGCGTGACGAGGATGATCAGCCAGAAGGCCAGCGTACCCAGGCCGACCGCCTCCGGGCGGTAAGGGCCGATGAACGGGATCAGAATCTCGTGGACCGCGAAGCGCAGATAGTCGTCGAACAACAGCAGGACGGCATGCGTCAGACTGAGCAGGAGCGCCATCCACGACAGCGTGCTGTGCAGCGCCATTGAGACGGGGCCGGGCGACCACGTCTTGATCATCTGGCTGCTCACCAGCAGTCCCCAGAGGGTGGCGGCCGACAGCAGCAGGTAGGCGACGATTCCCGACGAGCGGATCAGATGCCAGACCAGCTTGGCATCGTCGGCGAAGGAAAGGCTCAGTGTGCCGCTGGCGACGAACAGACCAATCGTCCCAATGACGATGATGAGGATGAACAAGACACTCAGGCGATCCTGCCAGGTGGTCGTTGGTTCGCGTTCCATGGATTCTCCTGCTGCTTGATTGTGCTTTCGCTGCGTACCGTGTCTCTTCGAGCGGTCCCAGGCAAACTTTGTTTGCACGTCCGCCCTTGTCTTTGCATCATTGCGTGGGGCGCATCCATGTGCGCCCCACGACGGTTACTGAGTGGTGACCTAACCTGCACGACCTAATCGTCGTCACCTTCGTCGTCACCATGGTCATGGTCGTCGTCATCATGATCATCATCGTCGTCGTACGAGCCGGTGCCGACCAGGACAGTCCCGCCGCTGCCACCGCCGACGTACTGCGGAGGCTGCGTCACGATGATCACCGGCGCCTGAGGCGCATCGCGGAAGGGGACGTTGAAGACGCTGAGCGCGTCGCAGGCGCCGCTCAACTGCACGCCACCGCCGAACACCCAGGCCGATCTGCCGTCCTTGCCGACCACGAACCAACCGCGACCGGCGTTGCTGCCGCCCACCGGAAGGGTCTCGCCGCCAAAGCCGTAGCCGGTCACGCTGTAGCCGGCGCCGGGGCCGGAGCGCAGGCTGACCGAGCTGACACTGATCGTGGCCATGCAGTTGGAGGCCGAGACCGTATCAGCGGTCGTCGCGCTGACGACCTGGGCGGGAAAGAACTCCTGCGAGTAGACGATGGGCTGCGCGCTGATGCGGGTCTGAACATCCTGGACCAACCCCTGACTGAGGATGGTGAACATATAGGCGCCGCCGTCGACAATCGCGTTGATGCCATCCACATGCCCGCTGAGCGAGGAGGCCATCAGCACGCCAGCGCCATCGACGAGCTGCGTCGTCGCCTGGGTGTTATTGAACGCCGCGCTGATCACGCCGATCTGCTCATTGGGCAGCGCAATGTTGACGGTGTTGCCCGGCTGGGCGCTGTTCAGCGTCATCAACTGAGCCTGTGCCGGTATCTGCGCGGCGTCGGAGACGAGCTGAAAGTCGGCGCCGATTTGCGGCGCGCTGACCGTGTAATCGGTGAGCTGCGCCAGTGCATTGACCCGCACATAGCCTTCAGCCACGCCCGGCGTGCGCTCCAGGATCAGGTTATGGCCGCCGCTGTTCGGGGCGATGCTCAGTTCTAGAGCGTGCAGACGTGGATCGGCGGCATAGAAGATGGTATTGGCGGATGCATCGGTCATGCGCACTGTCACATTCATGAAGTCGAGCGCGACGACGCCCGTTGCGTCAGCAGGCAGGGTGACCACGATGTTGACCGAAGGCGTAGCGTCATTCAAAACGATCACGTCGCTGCCCTGCGCCGAAATCGCCGCCGGCAGCGCCAGCAGGATGAGGACCAGGATCATCAGACGAAGAATTGGCTTCACGAGAATGGCCTTTCAGGGATGCACTTTCAGTGCTGGGAGGTTAAAAAGTGGGCGCCGGTGCGGGCGGTTGGCTCAGCCGGATTTGCATCGCTTCGGTGGCGACGACGGCGCCATCCGTGCGAATGACCAGCCCCGGCGTCGCCCATTGATTGTCCAGCCAGCGGAGTCCTGCGTTGCTGCCCAGCAGAAGCGCCGCTTTGGCGTAGGCTTCGGCCAGCGCGCCGTCGGCATGGATCACGGTCACGGACAGCACGTCGGAGTTAGCGCTGCCGCCGGTTCGCGGGTCAATGATGTGATGCCGCCACGTGCCGTCCTGGACGCGCCAGCGTCGGTAGTCGGCGCCGCTCGTCACAATCGAACCGCTGCGCAAATAGACGGTGGCGAATGGCTGATCGTGGAGCGGGTCGCCGATGTGCACTGCCCAGCCGGGCTGATCATTCGGCGCACCGTGTACTGCGATATCGCCGCCCAGATTCACCAGGCACGCGCCGTAGGGCGCCAGGGTGTTCGCGATCCGGTCGGCGGCCCAGCCTTTGGCGATACCGCCCAGATCCAGCGCCGCCCCTTCCGGGATGCGTACTTCGCGGTGAGTGGTTCGCAGCTCGATGGTCTCCCACGACGGGGTATTGATGGCTGCACTCGTGGACGCGGCAGCGCCGGCCTGGGCGATCTGGGCGAAATCACGGTCGTAGCCCTGGGCAATCAGCGCGGGCAGGATCAATGGGTTGTACAGGCCACCCGTCAGCCATCCGGCATGCCGGGCGCAGCTGATGACTTCGAACAGGGTCTCGCTGACGGGTGTCCAGGCGCCGGCCCTGGCGTTGAGCTGCATCAGACCGCTCGTTGAACGGAAGCGCGACAGCTCCTCTTCCCAATCCTCGACGAGCGCCGACAGGCCGCGCAGCACTTCGGCGGCGTCGAGACGCTCATCGGCCGGCGACAGACGTACCTCGACCGCACAGCCCATAGCGCGGAACCGGGTCAGGTGGACAGGCGGAAGGGTCATCGGGCGGCCGCCGAGGTTAACGTGAAGACCGCGTGGCAGGGATCTGCACCGGCTGTGCGACCGATCCGGAACCGGGCACAGTGATCACCTGCCCGGGCTGCTGCACGATCACCGGATCCGGGGCGCTCAGGGCGATCGGGTTCGGCGGCAGGATGGAGCCGGTGGTCTGCGCACTCTGCATCTGCGCCGACGGAACCGCCGTGTTGCTTGCGCTGGCGATTCCGGGCTGCCGCAGAATGACCAGGTTGGGTGCCACGTTGCGGATCGCGCTCGTCGCCGGGACGGCCACCACGTTCACCGGTTCTGTGTTGCGCGGGACGAGGATCAGTTCAGGATTGCCGGTCGGAACGCCGGTCGAGTCGAAGCGCGCCCGGTCGAGCAGCGCCAGGTTCTGCGCGCCGATCAGGGTCGCGACGGTGACGCCCGTCGCCAGCGCCGTGCGAATCAGCAGTTTGCGTCCGCGGTCTGCGTTATTGGCCATACGATTTACTCCTTACAGTGCTGCATTGCCCCATAACTGTATGACAATGCGTCCGGCCGTGTTTCAATTCCGACTTAAATCTGCCCTAAATCCACCTTAAATCTTTAAACCTTCCATCCTCACACGGCGCACAGGCCTCTGCGCGTCCCTCGCTGGTCCGCGGCATCTATTCCTTGCACCGCCGCTTCCGGCACAGGTATAGTTGATGTACTCTCCGAGGAGCGGCTCATGAACGATCAACATACGGTCACCGACTCGCATCTGACGACCGCATCCACCCGGCTGCATGGCTGGGGGCTGTACGCTGCCCGCGCCGTCTGGGCGCTGCTGGCCAGCTTCGTGATCGCCGTCTCCCTCCTGACGCTGCCCCTGACCTACGCCGAGCGCCTGAGCCAGGCCATCCTCCCGCCGCTGCGCTTCGCCGAGTTCGGCCTGCCGGAGCTTGGGCTGTCGCCGGAGTTCTACGCCACCGTTTTTCCGACCCTCGGCCTGATCCACTTTTTGATTGCCGCCTCGATCGGCCTGCTGATCTTCCTGCGCCGCTCCGACGAGCCGATCGCGCTGGTCGTCTCCTTCATGCTGGTCTGCGCCAGCGGCATCAACGCCTCGGCCTACAACGCCTGGATTCGCAGCGACCCCGGCATCAAACCGCTGCTGGTGCTGGTCAATGCCCTGTCCTACATCGCCATTCTGTCGACCGTGCTGCTCTTCCCGGACGGCCGCTTTTACCCGCGCTGGATGCGCTGGTTCATGCTGCTGGTCATCCCACTGGCGGTGCTCGACGGTGTGATCGGCCTGGGGCGCCCGCTCGGTTCGTCAGCGGCGGGATCGCCGGCGGTCATCGGTCTGGGCCTGATCGCCATCTTTGGCCTGATCCAGCAGCGCCGCCGCTATCGCCACGCCCTGACGCCGACACAGCGCCAGCAGGTGAAGTGGATCCTCTTTGGCATGGCGCTCTCGCTCCTGCCGGTGACTCTGTTCAACATCGTCGATCCGTTTATCACCCCCTGGCTGATAGAGAACCCGCCGATCCGCATCCTGTACCGGTTCGGCGTACAGGCCTTCATCTTCTTCCTGCCCAACACAGCGTACGCGGTCGCCATTGCCTTCGCCATCTTCCGCTACCGTCTGTGGGACATCGACTACGCGATCAACCGCTCGCTCGGCTACGCCATCGTCACCGGCGGGCTGGTCCTCCTCTTCCTGATCCTGTTCCTGGTCCTGCAAAGCGTCATCCTCAACCCGATCGCCCTGACGGCGCTGGCCATCGGCTCCGGGCTGATCTTCAACCCGGTCCGCCTGCGGGTGCAGCGCTTCATCGACCGCCGCGTCTACCGGCTTCGCTTCCCCATCGACGCCGTCGCCGATTACGCCCGCAGCGATCGCGCCGCGCCGCCGCCAAAGAAGCCGATCACCCTGCCGGGTTCGCTCACCGGCACCACGCTGGGCGAGTATTCGATCACCGACTGGGTGGGCCGTGGCGGCATGGGCGAGGTGTACAAAGGGCAGATCGGCGGGCGCACGGTGGCCATCAAGCTGCTGCCGGGCATGGCCGACCCGGAGACGCGCGTCCGCTTCGAGCGCGAAGGCCAGATCCTCCAGCGGCTCGATCACCCGAACATCGTCCGCGTCTACGAATTCGGCGAGTCCGGCGGGCTGCGCTACATGGTCATGGATTATTTGGACGGGGTTCCGCTCAATCAGTACATGTCCGGGGGCGGGCCGATGTCGCTGGCGACCATCCGCAAGATCCTGGCCGACGTCACCTCGGCGCTCGACTACATCCATTCACGGGGCATCGTCCACCGCGACCTGAAGCCGGCCAACATCATGCTCAAGATGAACCCCGACCGGACCATCGCCGGGGCAGTGCTGATGGACTTCGGCGTGGCCAAGTCCGAGACGACCTCGATCACCGGGGCGGAGACGATGGGCACCATCGACTACATGGCCCCGGAGCAGATCCAGGCGGCGGGCGCCGTCGACCAGCGGGCCGACGTCTACGCGCTGGGCATCATGCTCTACGAGATGGCGACGGGGACGCGTCCCTTCCAGGGTAACGCGGGACAGGTGCTCTTTGCCCACCTGCGCCAGCCGGCCCCAGACCCGCGTGTGGTCGTGCCGGATCTGCCGGGCGCGGTCGTCTCGGCCATCCAGCGGGCGATGGCCAAGAACCCGGCCGAGCGGCCCTCCACCGCCGGCGAGATCGCGCGGGCGATTGCGTAGGGCATCTCTCGGCGATGCACAGGGCGACCAGGGCGCTGTGGCGGAGGTCGCTACAAGGGGATCGAATCGGGGCTTAATTCGGCGTCGGCGGCCGGCTGAGGCAGGGTGATAGTGAAGGTCGTCCCCTGGCCCACCGCGCTGTCGACCGCGATCGTGCCGCCGTGCTGCTCGACCAGCAGCTTGACGATCGACAGGCCAATCCCCGTGCCCTGCGCCAGATGGGCCGACTCCGGCACGCGGTAGAACCGTTTGAAGAGGTGCGGTAGCGACTCGGCCGGGATGCCATAGCCATCGTCCTGGACGACGATCATCACCGCATCGTCGGCGCGCGTCGCGCTGAGGCGGACGTGCCCCCCCTCGCCGCTGTACTTGACGGCATTGGAGACAAGGTTGTTCAGCACCTGCTCCAGCCGCGCCTGATTGCACAGGCAGATCAGCCCCGGCGGCACGCTCAGCGAAAGTTCGATATTCCTGCCGGAGGCGTGCAGTTCATGGCCGAGCATGAGCGCCGTCAGACTGGACTCCAGGTCGATGGGGTCGCGGTACAGCACCGATGCGGCTTCCAGCTTGGCCAGATCCAGCACCGAGGCGATCAGATCGCGTATCTTGACCGCGCTTTCCTTCGCCCGCTGAAGGGTGGCATAGGCGAGTTTGTTGTCCGGGGAAATCTCTTTCTCCAGCAGAAACAGGGCCATGCTGACGGTCGAAAGCGGGTTCTTGATGTCGTGCGTCGCGTGGTGCAGCACATCGTCCTTGAGCTTGACGATTCGCTCGAAGTGCTGGCGGTCCTGCTCGCGCAGCTGCCGCTGCCACTCGGCTTCCTCGACGGCCTCCCGGGTTTCCAGAATGATCTTGAGATGCCGAAGCTGGCGCTGGTTGGTTTCGTTGAGAATCTGGTCGCGCACGGTGGTGTAGCGCCTGAGGTGATTGAGCGCCGCAGTTAGGTCGCCGGCCCGCTCGCAGATGTCGGTTAGCACGCGGCTGCACTCCATGATCAGGGGGTGCATAGCGCCTGCCTCAGCCCCTTCCAGGACAGTGCGCGCTTCCTGGGCCGCGGCGTCAAGCCGTCCCAGGCCCAGCCAGGACCGGCCCAGATTGAGACGTGTCTCCAGCGATTCGCGCGAGCTGAAATCAGTATCCCGCATTTTCAGGCGACCAAGAGCCGCTTCGAACGTTACGACGGCGGTACTGAAATCTCCACGAGCCAGGGCCACTTCGCCCATGCTGCTCTGCGCCACGCCCGCGCCATACAGATCGCCTGCCGCAACGAAAAGCGCCATCGCCTCCTCACCCGCCTGTTGCGCAGCATCAAAATCCTTCACCTGGACGCTGTCGACACACAGACTGTTGAGGACGGAAGCTTTCAAATCCAGGTTACCCATGGCCTCGAACAGGGGGATGCAGCGCTGGTAATACTCGATGGCAAGCTGAGGGTTGCCGCTATCACTGTGGACCATGCCGGTGTAGAAGATAACTTTGGCGATCGTGGCAGCATCGCCGCAGGCCTCCGCCAGCGCTCTGGCCTGCAAAAGGCTTTCCAGCGCGCGTGCAAAATCGCCCATTTCGGCGTAAAGGAGTCCGAGCTTCTGGGTGAGTATCGCGCGAAACTTGCTCTCGCCGAGCTGCGCGTATCGGTCGATGCCCTCCTGCGCGCGCGCCAGCGCTTCAGCATATTCGCCACGGGCGTGATGCACATGGACCTGGCGGGTCAGAGCATGAGCAGCACCCAACGGGTAGTCAATACGCGACGCCACGGCATCAGCGAGAATACACAGATTGAGGCTGCGTTGGAGATCGGTATCGAACACCGAAATCGATCGTTCGATCAGCTTATCCACGCGGTCGCGATCATCCGCGAGCTGTTCAACCGCTGCTTCGAGGTCGTAGCGTGCTGGGTCCATGATTGCCTCCCTAAGATAACGATTCTAGCAAATTTCTATCTCCATTACAGATCTTGCCTCCTGAAAGCGACGATTCCACCACAGATCCGGGTTCTTCCCGACCAATATTCATCCAAGCCCGCGATTCGCTTCGTACATAATGTCATCGGCTGAAACGCAGACGAACCATCCAGAATTCCCGGGAACCGCCCAACCATGCGCGCACAGGGTCGGGCGGGCAGCCGAAGTCGCGAACTTTGATCTTCTTGAGAAGGGAACCAATCATGTCTCATCTATCACGACGCACCTTCCTGAAAAGTGCCGCCACGGTCACTGGCAGCGCCGCCCTGGGCTGGGGAGGCCTGTTCGGGATCAGCCGCGCCTTCGCCCAGGACACGATGGGGGCCAACGACGACACACAGACCATCATCAACCTGGCCGCCACGGCGGAACTGTTCGCCTCCACCCACTACCTGGCCGCCATCAACGGCGATCTCGGCCTGGGCGAGGCTCAGCTCAACTATATGAAGACGGCATTCCTGGCCGAGCGTGACCACCTCGATCTGCTGCTATCGCTGGGCGCGCAGCCGGTCGTCCAGGAGTTTTATGTGCCCGAGACTCTGTTCAGCGATCAGGCGCTCTTCGCGCAGATCACCGAGGTGGCCGAGACGACCTTTGTCTCCGCTTATCTGGCGGCGACGCGCATTTTCTCTGAAGCGGCCGAAGCAGCCTTCGCCGTCACCACCGCGCAGATCGCCGCCGTCGAGGCCGAGCACCGCGCGCTGATTCGCCAGATCGGCATGATGCTGCCCAACAACATTTCCTACGCGCAGTTCCAGTTCCACAACGTCTCCGACGCCGTGCCCGTCCTCCAGCCGTTCCTCGACGGTTCGGGCGACGGCTTCGTCGGCCCGGTTGCTCCGCCCACCGAGGAGCAGGTAGCCGCCATCCGCGCGGAGGCAGAAATGCTCGGCTACATGCCCTCGACGCCCTACGCCGCGATGTAGCCATCCTCCCTGCGCCCTGTCACCAACCTGGACGCCCCCTCCAGGCCGGTGGCAGACGCGCCCGGGAGGGGTTCTCTCACTCCTCCGAGGGAGAACCCCTCTCGCATGAGACGCGCTCGTTCGCGCTGAATTCGGATCGGGCTATACTTGCGGAGTAACGTCGCGATCGAGGCCGGTTCATCCCGGTGGTATCGGGCCAGTGTTGCTCTGTCGTTTTCGGAAAGGCTTCATGGCTGATTCGTCCGTCGCGGATCTCAGACTCATCAACCGTATCCTGAAAGGGGAAGAAGCGGCGCTGTCGGAGCTGTACGTCCGATACGGCGCGCAGGTCTTCGCTATTGCGCTGTACGTGTTGGGCGAGCAGGCGCTGGCCGAAGAGGCTACCCAGGATACCTTTCTCAAAATATGGCACAATGCGGGCAAATGGGATATCGAGCGCGGTGAGTTGTCGACCTGGATCAAGACCATCGCACGGTATGCGGCCATTGACGTTCTGCGCCGCGAAAAGCGCCAACCGGCGACCGTGGCACTGGATCTGGAGGAAATGCTGAACCTGATCGGCATATCCGACACCCCCCGCAGTGGCGAGTCTTCGGAAGAGGAACTGCTCAAGTCGCTGATTGCTCAGCTCCCCAGCGACCAGGTCGAGGCCATCGAACTGGCCTTCTTCAAGGGAATGACACACAACGAGATCGCCGTGCATCTTCATCAGCCGCTGGGCACGATCAAGAGCCGAATCCGCATCGGCCTGCAAGTGCTGCGAGGTTTGTGGCTGCAGGAGATGGGTTGAGCGATGAGAAGCGGCAGCAGGAAAGTTCAACGGCAAGAATGAGCGACAGATCGTCAAGACCCCAACCATCCCAGCATAACGCCTCGGCGTGCGACGAACTGCGCGATTTGCTGCCTGGCTACGTCAGCGGCGCTTCCGATGCCGAGGAGATCGCGCGGGTCGCGGCCCTCCTGGAACAATGTCCGGAAATGCGCGCTGAACTCGCCGAATATGCCGCCATCACCACCGGCTTCTACGAGCGTGTCGCACCGGCTGCGCCGCCGCCCGATCTGCACAAGCGGCTGATGGCGCGCGTGCGCGCGGAGCAGCAGCCGGGAAGCCAACCCGCGACATCCTTATCCAGCTTGCCGCCACTTTCCCCGGTCCCCAGAGGGCTTACTCGCACAGAGAGCGGGCCAGGGAGTGAGGTTTCCCAACCGATCCCTTCGCCGGCCGCCGCACCCCGCCTCGTGACGCGCCTGGCCTGGGGTCTGGCAGCAGCCGCGGCGCTGCTGCTGGTGGTCACCAACGTGTACTGGCTGAACCAGCTGAATGCGGCGCAGGACGAAATGGCGCGGCTGCGTGAACAGCGTGGTCGGCTGTTCGCCCTGGCCAGCACGGCTGAACTGGAACGCATCGAGCTGATCAGCACCGAGCAGGGATCCAGCGAACCGTTGGCCGTTTTCTGGGTCGACGCGGCCAGCGGGCAGGGTGTTCTCACCAGCAGCGTCCTGCCTGACCCGGGAACCGCCAGCGACTACCAACTCTGGTTGATCGCGGACGGTACGCCGCTGAGCGCGGGCGTATTCCGTAGCGATACTGACGGGCTCATCGCCTTCGACGTGCCGCTGGATCGCCCGATCGGCGAAGTCCAGGCGATTGCCATCTCTGTCGAGCCGCTGGGCGGGAGCGACGCCCCATCCACCAACCCTATCGCTATCGGCGCCATCGAAGCAACCTGAGTGTAAAGCTCTGTACTGACCCAGGCTACAAAGACTGTCCCATTCACAGATTGCGGATGCGCCACGTCTTGCACCGAAACATAACGTTATGTTAAAATACACGATCAACCGCGAGAGTTGTGAGAGGAAACTGGCAATTAGTTCACAAGATGCCTATCGCATGAATAATCAGATCCGCGCGCGCGAGGTTCGGGTCATCAGCGACAGCCGGGAGAATCTCGGCGTGATGTCGATCGGACATGCGCTGGAAATGGCGGAGTCCAGGGGTCTGGACCTGGTGGAGGTTTCGCCGGAAGCGGATCCGCCGGTTTGCCGTATTATGGATTTCGGCAAATTCCAATACGAGCAGTCGCGTAAGGAACGCAAGGCGAAGAAGCAGCAGAAGGTCATCGAGGTCAAGGAGATCCGTCTCAGCCCGAAGACCGACGATCATCACCTGTCGTTCAAAGTGCGCGACGCCCGTAAATGGATTATGGACGGCATGAAGGTACGGGTGCGCATTCGTTTCCGCGGACGCGAGATCACGCACTCCAACATCGGCTATGATCGGCTGCAGAAGATTGCTGCGGAACTGAACGACGTGGCCGTGGTCGAGCAATCGCCCAATATGGAAGGCACGACCATGCTGATGGTCCTCGCGCCGGGCGCCAAGCCGCAAGAACAGAAGAAACCTTAGCGCGCTCTGGGGCGGCCCAGTGTGGCGCGCCGGCCAGAGTTGCGATCAGCCGCCGTGGGGAGAGCATCGCGCTATCCCGCGGCGGTGTATTTGCAAAATGCTTCTGTAGAAGTCAGCCTTTATTTTGCAGGCATAATGCGCGATCATGGGAGCATAAAGTCCCAGTCGTCGGAGTTTGGTATCGTGGCAAAAAAGTACAAGATGAAGTCGCATAAATCGACCGCCAAGCGTTTTCGCATGACGGCCACGGGCCTCGTGCTGCGGACCAAGGGCGGTAAGACGCACTTCCGCCGCCGCCGCTCACGTCGGTCCAAGCAGGCGCTCGACAAAATGCTGGTGGTGACCAACGTCAGCTTTGCCAAGCGCATCAAGCGTCTGGCTCCCTACATGAGCCAGTACAAGGCCCACCCGCCCGCTTGATCTTCGCTTTGGGCGTTTTTTCTCACCAGGGTTTCGCTCCCCGCCGCGACTGCGCAGCGGGGAATTTTCTGTCAGGAGTCAGAGCAAGATGGCACGAGTAAAGACGGGTTTCACACGCCGTCATCGTCACAAGAAAGTCCTGAAGCTCACACGCGGTCAGTGGGGCACGCGCGGACGGTTGTTCCGCCGCTCCAACGAAGCGATGCTGAAGAGCCTGTTCTACGCCTACCGCGACCGCCGCGCACGCCGTCGGAATGTGCGCCAGCTGTGGATCATCCGTATCAACGCGGCTGCTCGCCTCAACGGCATGAGCTATAGCCGCTTCATCTACGGGCTGAAGAAGGCCGAAGTCGAAATCGATCGCAAGATCCTTGCCGACATCGCCGTGCGTGATGCCGCGACGTTCAGCAAGATCGTCGCGCTCGCCACCATGAATCAGTAATCCGCCCCGCGCGGAAGATTACAGGAGGCCCGGTGCCGTCGTATAAAACGACGGCACCGGGCCTTCTGCTTTTCGGAAGCAAACCGTGCTCCCTGAGGGGGTGATGAGGCGGCGACACCTTCTCATGGTCTGGGACGTTGGACGCCCCGTTCGGCGTCCCATGTCCCGTTAGCGACGCGACGCCATCTGAATATCGTGGGACACGTCGTCCGCCGGGTGTTACCGCCGCCTCCTGAAAGGGTCACTAAGGGACCAAGAACGCAAGCGTTAGGGCCTTTCAGGGGGCTTGTCGGTTCGCCAAGGGGCGATGGGCGGGGCCCTGCACCCTGGTGCATATGCGACGCCCCGTTCGGCGCCCACCCGCTCCTTCGTGGACACGCAGCGCCGCGCTCCTGAGCCACTGAAGCGAACTTGCCGCAAGTCGCTTGCATGGGATTAGGGGCGAGTGACGGCCTCGCACCGCTTCACGAGCGACGAGCCGGCCACATCGCCCCTTCGTCGAGGTTTGCCGTGTCGTTGAAGCCGAGCGTCGAGTACCTCGCATCGAACTTACTCGCGCCCTGGAAGAAGCAGACGACCTTGCCCTTCTTATTGGCATATGCGGGCATCCCGTACCAGGTTTTCGGCATGAGGTCTGGCGCGTTGGCTTTGACGATCTCATGGATCCGCGTGGCCATGGCGCGCTCTGGTTCCGGCATCTCGGCGATCTTCGCGAGCACGTCGTTTTCCCCTTCCGCCCTGTTCTTATTCGCGCGCGCTTCCGCCTTCAGCTCTTTGGCGCGCTCCTTCATCGCGGCTCGTTCCTCGTCTGTGAATCCGTCAGACTTCTTCTTGTTCGTGGCCGCGCGCTGGGTGGTTTCTTCTGCCTGCTTCATGTGTTTCTCTCCCTGCTTGGTTTTTCGGGTTGGCCCGTCTATGACTATGACGTAGTCCGACGAAAAAATGTGACAGATTGATCGATAATTCCTGTAGACTGATTTTGTCACATCGCGGCGGCGCCAACCGTCAATGATCGTGACGGATCAAAAGATGGGAAGACTGATGGACAAACACGATTGGCTGGCGGAGCAGTTCGAGGCAAACCGCGATCACCTGCGGGCGGTGGCCTATCGGATGCTCGGCTCGTTGAGCGAAGCGGAGGACGCGGTGCAGGCGTCATGGCTCAAACTCAGCCGTTCCGACACTCGCGAGGTCGAGAACCTGGGCGGATGGATGACGACGATCGTCTCTCGGGTGTGCCTGGATATGCTGCGTTCGCGCAGGTCACGGCGCGAAGCCCCACCGTCAGACTCGCCCGCACCCGACGAGTTCAGGAGCCCTGCGGAAGAGCTGGACCCGGAGCGTGAAGCGCAGCTTGCCGACGCGGTAGGCCTGGCGCTGATGGTGGTGCTGGATACGCTGACCCCAGACGAGCGCCTGGCGTTTGTGCTGCATGACGTCTTCGCCATGCCCTTTGACGACATTGCGCCGATTGTCGGGCGAACTTCGGCGACGACCCGGCAGCTTGCCAGCCGCGCGCGTCGCCGGGTTCGTGGCGCGGCCGCCGTGCCCAGCGCCGAGCTGCACGGCCAGCGGGAAGTCGTCAGCGCCTTTCTCACGGCAGCGCGCGCCGGTGACTTCAACGCCCTGCTCACGCTGCTCGACCCTGATGTCGTGCTGCGGAGCGACGCCGGTGCTCAGCCGGGCCAGACCTGGGAGGTACAAGGTGCGGAGCGCGTGGCCCGGATGTACGAGCGGCAAGGGGGCGCGCAGGCCATCCGTCCGGCGCTTGTGAATGGCAGGGTGGGCTTCATCGTGGCGCCGCTCGGACAGCTGATGCTCGTCATTCAGCTCACTTTCAAAGACGGCAAGATCGCCATGATTGATGCGACGGGTGACCCCGAACGCCTTCGCCAGACGACCGTGGCGGTCCTCGACCGTTGACGGCAGGTGGCAATCAGGGCAATGATCGGTTGAAACAAGCAAGGGCTTAGACTCATGAACCATTCCTGGCAGGATTTTGCACACGCTGCGCCCGAACTGGCGGCCTTTGGCGAGCGGCGGTTGAAGGCAGGGCCGGCATACCTGGCCACCGTCGGCGCGAATGGCATGCCGCGCGTCCATCCGGTCACGCCGATCCTCGCCGAGGGGCATCTGCTCTTGTTCATGGAGCCGACTTCGCCCAAAGGCCACGATCTGCGGCGCGGGTCCGGCTATGCGCTGCACTGCTCAGTCGCCAACAGCGACGGCGGCGAAGGAGAGTTTGGCCTGACCGGGCACGCCATTCTGACGGAGGACCCCGCCATGCGCGAGCGGGCTGCCCGGTTTGGCTACTCGCCGAAAGACATCTACATTTTGTTCGAGCTGACGGTCGAAAGCGCGTTTTCGACCACCTATCCTGACGACGGGCCGCCGGTACGGCAAAAATGGAAGGCATTGGCAAATGCAAATCGTAATTCGTGATAGGTTGAACTTATGATCACCAGCACCTCCAACGAACGGGTCAAACTGGCCCGAGCACTGCTCACCGAGGCCAAGACGCGCCGTAAGTCCAGCCTCCTCGCCCTCGAAGGCGTCCGCCTGATCAATGACGCGCTCAGCGCTGGCGCCGTCCCTGAATTCATCTTCTACAATCCGGAACAGATCCAGCCGGATGTCCTGCATGGCTCGCCCAACGAATGGGGTGAACTGATTCAGGTCAATGCCCAGGTGATCCGTCACATCAGCAGCACCGAGCACCCCCAGGGCATCGTCGGCATCTTCCCGACGCCATCGCTCCGCCTGCCGGAACATCCGCGCCGCGTCCTGGTCCTGGACGGCCTGCGCGACCCCGGCAATGTCGGTACCATCCTGCGTACCGCCGCAGCAGCCGGCGTCGAGGTAGTGCTGTTCTCGCCCGGCTGCGTCGACATCGGCAACGACAAGGTGCTGCGCGGGGCGATGGGCGCGCACTTCCGTCTGGCCCTGCGTGACTGGCCCTGGAGTCAGATCGCGGGCTTCTGCGGCGAGACGACGGTCTATCTGGCCGACATGACCGGCAATGTGGCCTACGACACCGCCGACTGGGACGCGCCGTGGACACTGATCGTCGGCAGCGAAGCCGAAGGTGCCTCGCCGGAAGCCGAGCAGCTCGCCGCGCATACGATCTACATCCCCATGGCCCCCGGCGCGGAGTCGCTCAACGCGGCCATGGCCGCCGGCATCCTGCTGTTCGAGGCGGCGAAACGGCGGTAACTCGGTAGGGACGGTCACGCGTGGATCTGGAGGGAGAAGGGGGTGGGCGACTGCACGATGCCTGCGTGACCCCCCGCGGGTCCCCAGCGGGAAACCTCGCGTCGTCCTTCGGGCTGGTCGACACCTCGTTAGCCGGCCGGCCCTCGCGCGGTCCTGGCAAGCCGCATTTTCCAGCAGATCGCCCGCGCTGGTCAGATCGCCATTTCCTGCGCGGCGGTGAAGGCGGCCAGCCAAGCCCCAGCACTTTCCGTGGATGCTCCGTGAGTTTGAGGGTTGCCCGCGGCCACCAGACCAACCCGCCTAGTGAGCAGGAGTTACTGCCCTGCAAATGTCGGTTTACCCGTGGTCAAAACGGCAGGAACGCCGTAAACTCTCGGCGTTGCGTACTGAGGTTTTTATAGATTCTCACGGACAAGCTGCATGACACTTTCTCCGATCGGCGTCGTCATCGCCCAACTCGGCACGCCCGACGCGCCCACCGCGCAGGCCCTCCGGCCCTACCTGAAGCAGTTCCTCTCCGACATGCGCGTCATCGACTACTCGCCCTGGCTGTGGCAGCCGCTCCTGCGGGGGATCATCCTCAACACCCGCCCCCGCCGCTCGGCGAAGCTGTACGCCCGCATCTGGCGCGAGGACGGCTCCCCGCTGCTGGTTTTCTCGCAGCAGACGGTCGAGGGCGTGCAGCAGCGTCTGGGGGATGGCTACCGGGTGGTGCTGGGGATGCGCTACGGTAATCCGAGCATCGCCAACGCCATCGCGCAGCTTGAAAACTTCGGCATCGACCGCATCGTCGTCGCGCCCATGTTCCCGCAGTGCTCCTCGACCACCACCCTGTCGATCTACGATGCCGTTTATCAGGCGGCCGCCGGGCGACGCTGCCCGCTCTTTCACGAGCGCAAGCGCCACGCCCCGACCCTGCGCTTCGTCGATCCGTTCTACGACCGGCCGGGCTACATCGAGGCCATGCGCGATCACCTGACGACGCTGGTCGCCGCCCTGCCGGAGCGCCCCGACCACTACGTCGTCAGCTTCCACGGCGTCCCGCAGCGCTACGTGACGACCGGCGATCCCTACCGCGGCCAGTGCGAGCGCACCGCCCATCTATTGGCCGAGGCGATGGGCTGGCGCGACAGCGACTGGCGCCTCTGCTTCCAATCCCGCTTCGGGCCGGAAACATGGCTGGAGCCGGCCACCGACACCACGCTGGAGGGGCTGTCAGCGCAGGGAATCCAGCGCCCGCTGATCTTCTCGCCGGGCTTCGTCGCCGACTGTCTGGAGACGCTCGACGAGTTGGGCAACGAGGGCCGGCACCAGTTCGCCGAGGGCGGCGGCGACCCGGACAGGTTCACCTTCGCGCCTTGCCTCAACGCCCACGCCGGCTGGCTGGACTTCCTCGCCGGGCTGATCGCCGAAAACGCAGGGGGGTGGTCCGCCCGTTAGATTGTGCGTGAAAACTCGCCTTTGGCTGGTTTGGCCGCTCCTCACCCTTGCTGCAACTCGCTAAGCTCCCCTTCTCCATCGTCTGGCTGAGGGGGCGATCCTAGAGTTCAGCGGACTCCAGGTCTCCACGTCCAGTTCCCCCTCGCCCCGCTTGCGTGGGAGAGGGGGTCAGGGGGTGAGGGGTTAAGCTATTGCACGGAAAAGGGATCGCGGGGTGATGAAAAGCCATTTGTGCAGGCCACAGCCCGCTCGCGCGTCATGGCCTGCATGGTCGATTGTCCCGGATCAGACATCCGTGTCATAATAAAAGCATTAAGCACAGCGCATTGCCGTGTAATGGTTGCCGCTTTGCAGGAGAGACTCTCATGGCTATGGAAGGGCTTCGCAAACACGTCGCGATCGCCATCGACGGCGGCGGCATCAAGGGCCTGATCGTCGCCCAGGCCCTGCAAGTGCTGGAAGACGCACTGGGCGGCGATCCCCTCATCGAGCATCCGCAGATCAAGATCCTGGCCGGCACCTCGACCGGCGCGGTGATCACCGCCGGCATCGCCGTTGGCATGCGCATGTCGGACATCACGCAGATCTACCTGGAACTCGGGCGCAGCGTCTTCCCGCCGCTCTTCCCCTCCTGGATTCCCGATTCCGTGCAGAGCAAGCTGAAGATCGCGCTCGGCCTCGTCAGACCCGCCCTTTATCCCAACCGGGCTTTGCAGGACATCCTCCGCTCGCGCATCGGCGAGCGCACCGGCGACCCGGACCTGACCCTGGGCGCCCTCCGGCAGCGGCTGAAGGACGATCAGGCGCTGGTCATCACGGCGGCCAACATCAACGAGCGGCGCACGCACTTTCTCAAGTCGAACGACGACAAAGACGCGGAATGGGAACTGTGGGCGGCGGCGCTGGCCTCCTCGGCAGCCCCCGCCGTGCTGCCGGTGATGGCCTACGACGGCGGCTACTTCACCGATGGCGGCGTCGGCAGCTATGGCAACCCTGGGGCCGTCGCCGCGCGCGAGGCCGTCGAATGGCGGGGCTACGATCCGCGCGATGTCACCGTGCTCAGCTTCGGCACCGGCTGGACCAGCCCGCAGACCTTCGAGGCCGCCCACGGCCGGCCGGATCAGTGGCGGATCCTCGACTGGGCCATGAATGCCGCCAGCATCATCCTCGGCGACGCCGTCCGCTCCCAGTCCATCGACATCATCTACGACTACGTTCACCGAGGCATGGACTTCCGCCGCTTCCAGCTCGAACTGAACCCCGACATCGACATGGCCGACACGCGCGAGGCCACCATGGCCCAGATGCAGCAGTTCGGCGTCGTGCTCGGACAGCGCATCCTGAACAACCACTACGCCTCCGACGCCCACCCGGAATACGATCCCGAAGGTATCTACGCCGCCATCGAGCGCTACGAGGCGAGCGTCGCCCGCAGTCGCGCCCAGGCGGCGCAGGCGCGATAGTTCGCGTGCAGGGGCCTGTCGGGGTGAGGGGTTCCAGGTTTCGCCGCTTCGCTGGGGATGCACCACAGGGCATCCCCATATCGTGTGTGTTTGATGGACTACGGCAGGCCGTACACCCGCACCGTGCGATCCTTGCCGGCGGCGGCGATCAGCGTCTGGTCCGGGCTGAAGGTCACGCCGTTCAGCCAGTCGGGCGTGGTGAGGCTGGCCAGCATGTCGCCGGTCGCGACCGAAAACAGGCACAGGCCCTCGCTGGCGGCAATGGCCATCAGGGTGTTGTCCGGGCTGAACTCGAAGTCCGCCATTGTCCCCACGCAGTCGTCCAACCGCTGGACTTCCGTGCCGGTCACCGGATCGAGCAGGAAGACGTCGAAGGCATCGCTGACGGCCAGCAGGCTGCCGTCGGGGCTGTAGCCCAGCCAGGTCAGATTACGCGCGCTCGTCGACAGTCCTGAAGCAATTGCCGGCGCCGTGTGCAGTTCCTGCATCGACGCCGTATCCCACAGCAGACAGCGTTTCATCATAGCCGCCAACGGCCAATTGCGCGCTGTCCGGGCTGAAGGCGATCGCGGTCATCACCGGCGTGTGCCCGACCGCCGAAGCGATCTCCGTCCCGGCAGCGAAGTCCCACAGCGTCAGCGACGGCAGCGTGCTCACCGAAACCAACTGCGAGCCGTCGGCGTTGAAGGCCAAATCGCGCACATCGCCCGCGCCCAGCCCGAAGACTCGCCCCGGCGCCTTGGCGTTTACATCCCAGACGACGATCAGACCATCGTTGTGGCCGCTCACCAGCGTATTGCCATCCGGGCTGGCCGCCAGAGCGAAAGCGCCCCGGACCCGCTGGGCATCCGTGCCGGCAAGCGCGCCCAGTTCCGCCCCGGAGGCCACATCCCACAGGCGAACGCTCTCGTCGTAGCTGGCCGTGACCAGCACCGACGTGTCCGGGCTGAAGACGAAATCATACACGTAGCGGGTATGCCCGCTGATGACCGCCGCTTCCGTGCCATCGGTGGCGCGCCACAAATGCACCTTGTAGTCGGTGGTGCTGCCCGCCAGCAGCGTCCCGTCGGGGCTGAACACCAGCTCGGCATCCCCCTGGATGCTCCCGCTGATCGTCGCCTTCGCCACGCCCGCGACCATATCCCAGAGCAGCACACCGCTGCTGCCCAGATTCACCGCCAGGAGCATCCCATCTGGCGAGAACGCCAGCGACGATGCGGTCCGCCCGGCGTCGAACGATGCCGCCAGCTCCAGCGTCGCCGGGTTCCACAGCTCGACCTTCTGCCCAACTGAGATCGCCAGCAGGCCGCCATCCGGCATATAGGCCAGCCCGCCGGGATCATCCGTCGTGACGATGAACGGCGGCTCAGTCGGCGTGTTCAGGGTATCCGCGGGATACAACCAGACCCCCACGCTGCTGAGCACTGCGATCGTCCCGCCATCCGGCGAATAGGCGACGCGGTCGGTGGCCCCGCGCCCGAGCCGGATCAGCTCGATGAGCTGCGATCCGTTCTCCGGGGTGAGGATGCCGCGGGGGACTTCCTGCGCGCTGGCAGGCGGAAGAACAGCAAGAAGAATGATAGTAAGGACAAGGGCAAGCAACAATTTCATTTCATCCGTCTCCTTGAGGACAGAAGAGTCGCCGATCAGGGTAGAGGCGGGTGGAGGTAGGCTATCGATTTTTTAGCGATCCTAAGCAACTTGAACCTCCGCGCGGTCAGGGTTTTGTCGTGACAAAAATCACAAACGCCCCTGTTCCTGCGGTCAGCCGGGGCGTTTGCCGTTGCAGCGAGGGTAGGCAGCCTCTGCGTCTGAGCGGAATTAATCCTGCTTTCCAACCATTTCAGGGCTTCGTCCACGTCGTCGAAAATCTGGATGGTCAGCCCCTGCTTGAGGCCCTCGCGTATGAACCAGTCCATATTCATCTGGCCAACCTTCTTGTCCGGCATGACGATTGCCCAGTACTTCCAGCCGGCGGCGCGCACCCGGGGATTCCAGTCGTTCAGCGCCCATTCGGCGTCGACTTTGGGCAGCGCCGAATTCTTGCGATCGTCCGAGAGCCATTTCGTCGCACTGCGCTGACTGAAAATCTCCAGCCCTCTTTCCAGGACGCCGCGGAACTGCTCACCATGGATATAGCGGTGAAATTCGTGATGCACGATCCCCGCTTCAGCGTAGTGCCAGACGGTGGCGTAGTCGGTCTCAAGGACAATTGTCTTCATTCAATCGGCTCAGCAACAACAGCGGCCAAGGATCAGCGCTATATGGGACGTCTAGTTGACGCTTTCCAGCCATTCGAGCGCCTCGTCGGCGTCTTCGAAGACCTTGATGGTCAGCCCGTTCTTGATGTTCTCGCGCATCAGCCAGTCCATGTTCATCTGGCCGACCTTCTTGTCTGGCATCACCACCGCCCAGTAATTCCAGCCGGCGGCGAACACCGGGCGCCCAGTCCTTCAGCCCCCACCGGAGTCGGCCTGGGGAGCGCCGAATTCTTGCGATCGTCCGAAAGCCATTTCTTTGCGCCGTACTGCTTGAAGATCTCCAGTCCTTTTTCCAGGACGCCGCGGAACTGATCGCCATGGATGAAGCGGTGAAATTCGTGATGGACGATTCCCGCTTCAGGGTGATACCACACGGTTGCGTAGTCCGTCTCAATAATGGTGGTCTGTGACATGTCCAGGTTCTCCGTATTGCAGCGACATCAAAGCGCCATCAACAAAAGCTCAGCATCAAAACGGCGAAGAAAAACCGCGTTCTGCCTTAGCCACTCAGACCGACATCAGCCATTCGAGCGCTTCTTCGCTATCCTCAAATACCCGCACCTGCAAACCGCGATCGATGTACTGCTTGAGGATGCGATTCATGTTCAACTGGCCGGCGACTTTGTCCGGCATAATGATCGCCCAGGCTTGCCAACCCGCCTCCACGCATTGCACGGACCACTCCTGCGTGCTCCAGGCCAGATCTTCGGTGGTCAGCGACGAGTTCTTGCGATCGTCGGAGAGCCATTTCCCACCACCATTTTCCCTGAAGAGGCGCAGGCCGGTCTCCAGAACGGCGCGGAACGGTTGGCCATGGATAAATTTGTGAAAAACATGATGGACGATCTTGTATTCCGGGTAGTACCAGAGGCTTGCGTACTCGTCGTCGAGAACCGTGATCTTGTTCATGGCGTCTTCACCTGGTGATCGGCCGGTAATTTGTCTTTATCATAGCCCAATCCCTTAATGGTATGCGCCATAAGTTCACAATTTTTCGCGAAAATTTCACAATCCTCGGTGATACCACAGGCTATAATCATTACTGAAGAAACACGTCTAATAGATAAATTATGACCATTCTGTTCATGCGTTTGCCTCTAGGGTGTTTATCTTTACGAAGGACCAAGTCGATGACCACGGACAGTGCTTTGCCAGCATCAGAACTGCTTCAATCTCTGCAAACCACCCTGACCGCTCTGCAGGCGCGTGTCACCGCCCTTGAGGCGTCCGAAGTGGCACTGCGCAAGGCCGGCGAGGAGCTTGAGCGCAGCCTGGCCGACCGTGAAATCGAGCTTCAGGCCACCACCGACGAATTTCTGCGCGCTCAGGACGACCTCGAACATGCGAAGGCCGAAGCCGAGCGTGCCAACAAGGTGAAATCGACCTTCCTGGCCAGCATGTCCCACGAGCTGAGGACGCCGCTGAATGCCATCATCAACTTCACCAAGTTCGTCGCCGGCGGCGATTTCGGCCCGGTCAACGACGAACAGCGCGACATGCTGAACGAAGTCGTCAACAGCGGCAAGCACCTGCTCAGCCTGATCAACGACGTGCTCGATATGTCCAAGATCGAGAGCGGCTCCCTCAAGCTCTTCATCGAGGAAAATGTCGACGTCCAGAATCTGCTCGTGACGGCCGTCACGACCGGCGAAGGTCTGGTACGAGGCAAAGACGTCACCTTCGAAGCCGACATCAGCCCGGATATCCCCCTCATCCGTGGCGACCGGCAGCGTATCGTCCAGATCTTCCTCAATATCGTCGCCAATGCCTGCCGCTTCACCGACCACGGCAGCATCCGCGTCAAGGCACACATGCAGGGAGACGAGCTCCTGGTGTCAGTGGCCGACACCGGTCCGGGCATCGATCCGGAAGATCGCGACGCCGTCTTCATCGCCTTCCGGCAGACGGCCAGCGGCATCCGCACCACCGGCGGCACCGGGCTGGGCATGCCCCTCACCAAGACGATGGTCGAGGCGCACGGCGGAAAGATCTGGTTCGACAGCGAAGTCGGCAAAGGGTCGACGTTCTCCATCAGCCTTCCCATCCGTGCGGCGGCGCTCATCCCGACCTTTGCCATGCTTGAGGGAGCGGCGACATCATGAAAGGCACTGTCGTGAAAGATATCGCCGTACTCTATGCCGATGACGACGCGCCGAGCCGCACCATCGTCAATATCGCGCTGACCAAACGGATGGGCCTGTCACGCGTCACCCTGCTGCCGGACAGCGCCGACTTCCTGGCGCGGATGCAGGCCGCCAACCAGCACTACGATCTGGTGCTGCTGGACATCCACATGAAGCCTTATACCGGCTTTCAACTGCTGAAAATGCTGCGCGCGCTGCCGGAATATGCCGACACGCCCATCGTCGCGCTGACCGCGAGCGTCATGAACGAAGAGGTGCGGCAGCTCGAAGAGGCAGGTTTCGACAGCGTCGTGGCCAAACCCATCGACATCGATCGCTTTCCGCAGATCGTTGAGCGGATCATGCAGGGCGAACGAATCTGGACCATCGTGGACTGAGGAGCAGGTCGTCAGGCGTGACGTGCGAAACCATGGGGTTTCCACGGATTGACCAGAGTGGCCCGGGATGTATTGGTGTGAAAGGCGAGACGTAACGTCAATCGATGAACAAACTTCAAGGAAAACACATCTTCATCGTCGAAGACAACCCGCAGAACCGTGTCATCTACCAGGTGATGTTTCTGCGTCGCAGCGCAATCGTCGAATTTGAACGCTGGGGAAACGGTACGGTCAACAAGCTCAGAAATCTGCCCTCGGTCGATGTCATCATCATGGATCTGATGCTGGCCTCCGGCGCCAGCGGCTTCGAGATTCTGCAGGAAATTCGCCAGCAGGAAAAGTTCGCCACTGTGCCGGTGGTCGCCGTCTCCGCGGCCGATCCCAGCACCACCCTGACGCGCTGCATTGAGGCGGGTTTTTCCGGCTTCATCCCCAAGCCTATCGACACCGATCGCTTTCCTGACCTGATCGTCCGCATCATCGAAGGCGATAAGATCTGGCTGTTGAGCAGCGTCAGCGCCGAGACGGCCAGTCCGTAACCCTCTCGCCGTGCGAGAGGCGCTCTCGCCTGGCGAGAGACGACCTGATACCCTGTGACGCCGCCATGTGCGTCGTCTAATGTGTAGGAAAACAAGGATGAGTCAACTAAACGCCCTCGTCGTCGACGACAACAAGAACAACCGGGATGTGCTTGTCAGACTGTTGGAACGCGAGCAGGTTCAGTGCGTGCAGTGCCAGAATGCCAGCCAGATTTCACAGGCGCTCGACAGCGGCGCGCATTTCGATGTGGTCTTTCTGGATCTGGAGATGCCCAATTTGGACGGCTACACCGTGCTGCGCGCCATCAGGGCCGACCCGCGCTTTGAGAATGCCCCGGTGATCGCTTATACCGTGCATCTCAGCGAAATCAGCACCGTGCGCGATTACGGCTTCGACGGCTTCCTGGGCAAGCCTCTGGACCCCGATCGCTTCCCGGATCAGTTCGCCCGCATCATGAACGGCGAGTCCGTCTGGATCACCAATTGAAGCTGTAGGGACATGCCATGGCATGTCCGCAATGAGCCCATGGAATCACAACGGGGGTGGATCGTCGTCCGATCCACCCCCGTTGTGAGTCTTACGTCGGTTACGGATAAGCACCCTGAGAGAGAACTCCAGTTCCGACCCTCACCCGCTGCGCTTCGCTTAGCTGCCGTCTCCCGTATAACGGGAGAGGGCACGACCGCAGGTCTGGGTGAGGGTCGCGCGCAGCCTACTCGCCGAGGAACTCCGCCACGTTGGTGGCCGTGACCAGGGTTGTCGGGACGTAGATCGTCCGCTGGGTGATCGTCTCGCCGTTCAGGAAGCGCTCGACCACGTCGGCCGTCGCCGCGCCGATGCCGTTGAAGTCCTGCGCCACCGAGGCCTCGAAGTTGCCGCCGGCCGCGATGGCGTCCAGCGCCTGCGGGTTGGCGTCGATACCGACGATGACGATGCCCTCATTCTGACGACCGGCCGCTTCGATGGCCTGGAGCGCGCCCAGCGCCGGCTGATCCCATGCCGCCCACACCGCCTTGATGCTGCCCGGTTCCGGGTTCGCCGCCAGCACCGCTTCCATCTTGGCGCGCGAGTCGGCGATGCCGCCGTCATTCACGTCCGGCGTGATGCGGTCGATGATGGTGATGTCCGGGTTGTTGGCGAAGATGGCGTCGGCGATGATGCCGCGCTTCTGCACCGGCGGATACGGGTCGAAGACGAACATGACCACGCCGCCCGCGCCGCCCGTGCGATCGACGACGTAGGTTGCGGTCTCCGCCGCCATCGCGTAGCCGTTGCTGGTGACGTTGGTCACGAGCAGCGCATCCGTGCCGGCGTCCATGCCGAAGACCGGGATGCCCGCATCGGCCGCCACCTGCAAGCCCGCGCCCACGGTGGCCGGGTCGACGTTGATGACGATGGCATCCACGCCCTGGTTGACCACATCCTCGATGCGGCTGACGACCGCGGCGACATCGCCGGCGGTGTCGATGACATTGACCGACCAGCCCTTGCCTTCAGCGGCAGCCTGGAACGCCTCGACCATGAACTGGGTGCCGGGCTGCGCCAGGTACGGCGTGACGACGGCCACGGTGGGGGCGTCCTGCGCCATGACGGCCGCGCCGAAGACCGACGCCACCAGCAGTAGAGCGACGATAAGCAATAGACGACGCATCGCTGGTACTCCTTGAACAGTCTGTTGCAAAATTAGAGAAGGAAACATCACCTCCTCAACATAACGCAAAACAGCGTCTTCTGCGAGGGCAGGTTGACTACCCGCGCCGGCGCATGAACTGGATCATCAGCATCGTCGCCAGCAGGGCACGCTGCTCATCCTGCGGGCTCATCTCGCCCAGCCGATCCAGGGTGAACACGCCCTCGAAAAAGGCCGGTTCCTTCTTCAGGTTCAGCACCGGCATGCTCAGATCCTCCGGCTCGCTGCCCCGGTAGACCGTGAACGACGGATGCAGCAGATAGCCCGCGAACATGCCCACAAACGGAATCTCCTGGAACAGGGTGTCCAGCACCTTGACCCACGGGTTGTCCTCGCGGATGTGGTGCGTCACCGTGCCGTTGGCATCGTAGATGTGGTAGGTCGCCCGCCAGATGGTCATGAGCGCCCGGGGCTGCACATAGCCAAGCGGTTGCCCGGTGGCCGAGTCGGTGAAGTGGTATTTGGCGCGCACGTCGATGATCCGGTCGGCATTGATACGGAAGACCTCGCGCGACTTCTGCTCGTCGGTGTAGATGCGCACGTCCTCTTTCAGATTCCACAGCTTCTGGTGCACGTACGCCACCTGCCGGCCGCTCGCATCGGTGACGGTGATGCGCGGCGCCAGGGCAATCAGCTTGAAGCGCAGATTCAGCGGGTACTGGTAGAGGGACATGATTTGCGCTCTCCTATTCCGAATATTGGGTATCCCATCAGTATAGGGGAATATGCGCGGTCCCGACGGCCCGTATGACTGGGGGGATCAGATCATGGCGAATCGGGCTTTTGATGTAGCCCGCTCGCATGACTACAATGAGCCTGAGAAAGATTCAATGTGGAGGCATCCGTGGAATACAGTCGATTGGGTTCAACAGGCTTGCAGGTCTCACGCATTTGTCTCGGCTGCATGGGGTTTGGAGATGCAGCGCGCTGGATTCACAAATGGGTGCTTGACGAGGAAAACAGCCGCCCGATTATCCAGAAAGCTCTCGAGCTGGGCATCAATTTCTTCGATACCGCAAATGTCTATTCGATAGGCGTGAGTGAGGAAGTTCTCGGACGGGCACTGAAGGATTTTGCCCAGCGGGATGAAGTCGTCATTGCCACCAAGGTACACGGCAAAATGCGGGATACTCCCAATGGTGGAGGTCTGTCACGTAAAGCGATCCTGAGCGAAATCGACGCCAGCCTGAAGCGGCTTCAGACCGACTATGTGGATCTCTACCAGATCCATCGCTGGGATTACGAAACCCCTATCGAGGAGACGATGGAAGCTCTGAACGACGTGGTACGAGCAGGAAAGGCTCGCTACATCGGCGCTTCCGCCATGTGGGCGTGGCAGTTCCAGAAAGCGCTTCACGTCGCCGAGAAGTATGGCTGGACCCGCTTCGTCTCGATGCAGGATCATCTGAACCTCATCTATCGCGAGGAGGAACGCGAGATGCTGCCGCTCTGCCGCGAGGAAAAGATCGGCGTAATTCCATACAGCCCCCTCGCTTCTGGACGATTAACGCGTGATTGGACATCGGAAAGCACGCTTCGCTCAGAAACCGACCAAATTGCCAGAATCAAGTATGATGCCAGTATGGAAACCGATCGGCAGGTCGTGGCCCGGGTCGCGGAACTCGCGGAAAAGCATGGCGTGCCACGTGTTCACATTGCGCTGGCCTGGTTGCTGCAGAAGGAGACGGTGACCGCGCCGATCATCGGTGCAACGAAGATCTCGCATTTAGAAGACGCCGTCGGCGCGCTGTCCGTCAGTCTGACACTGGAAGATGTCACCTATCTTGAAGAGCTGTATGTGCCGCACCGCATCGTTGGCCATCAGTAAGGGGGTGAGGGGTATAAAAACGCCCTCTCCCACAGATGCGGAAGAGGGCGCCGAATTCCGTTCAATGGCGTGAAAGACTAGCCCTGCCCGTCCACAGCGGCCGCCACCGGCAGACCGAAGTGCTGGCGCACCTTGTTTTCGATCTCGTCGCGCAGCCCGCGATTTTCAAGCAGGTAGGCCTTGGCGTTCTCGCGACCCTGGCCGAGCAGTCCATCGTTGTAGCGGTAGAACGCGCCGCGCTTCTCGATGATGCCCAGGTCGGTCCCCAAATCCAGCACCTCGCCGGACTTGCTGATGCCCCCTTCCAGGAACATGATGTCGAACTCGGCCTCGCGGAACGGCGGAGCGATCTTGTTCTTGGTCACGCGGACGCGCACACGGCTGCCCAGCACCTCGTCGGCGCCGCCCTTGATCGACTCCAGCTTGCGCACGTCGAGGCGCACGCTGGCGTAGAACTTGAGCGCGCGGCCACCCGGCTGGGTCTCCGGGCTTCCGTACATCACGCCGATCTTCTCGCGAATCTGGTTGGTGAACAGCACGCACACGTTCGACTGCTTGATCGCGCCGGAGAGCTTGCGCAGCGCCTGGCTCATCAGTCGCGCCTGTACGCCGACATGGCTGTCGCCCATCTCGCCTTCAATTTCCACCCGCGGCACCAGCGCCGCCACACTGTCAAGCACCACCACGTCAAGCGCGCCGGACCGCACCAGCGACTCTACAATCTCCAGCGCCTGCTCGGCGGTGTCCGGCTGCGACACGTAAAGCGTATCGACATTCACGCCCAGACGTCGGGCATAGGACGGATCGAGCGCGTGCTCCATATCCACGAAAGCCGCCAGGCCGCCGCGCTTCTGCGCCTCGGCGATCACATGCAGGCAGACCGTCGTCTTGCCCGAGCTCTCCGGACCGTAGATCTCGACCACGCGGCCGCGGGGCATGCCGCCGACCCCGAGCGCGATGTCCACCGTCAGCGACCCGCTGGGGATGGTGTCCACTTCCAGATGCGTGGCGTCGCCCAGGCGCACAACGGTGCCATCGCCATAGCGTTTGGTCAGGTCTTCCAGCGCCGCCTCAAGGGCTTTCTTGCGCCCCTCGGCGTCCATCGGCAAGCTGTGATCGTCGTTTGAAGCGCTCGATCGTTCTTTTGATGATTTTCTCGGCGGCACGGGCTTTTGTCCTTAACTGTTCAAGTGGACTGAGACACTTAAAATTATAGTGGCGAGAGCCGATCAGCGTCAATGTCGAATTAGTAATTTTGTTCTATGATACACACCGGACGAGTGGCTGCGTTTTCGCGCATTCGGACCCTGTGCTATACTCAGGTTCATGAATTACGTACACTTCATCGAGCGTATCAGGCGGGCGGGCTGGGGCGACACCTTCCTCACCGTCCTCGATGTCATTGAACCGGTAGGCATCGTCGGCGCTCAGATGCTGTACGTGATTCAGCCGGTGGCGCGGCTGATCGGCGATCGTCACGGCGACGTGAGCGCCCTGGCCCGCCTGCTGGAGACGCCGGAAGGCGTGGCAACGCTGCGGCAGATGCTGGCATCGGACAGGAGTGAAGTGGACGGCCATCAGGGCGACGGCCGCCGCGACCGCGATGCCGGTGGAAACACCCTGCCGCCTGAAGCAACCACATAACTGAGGGGGCGTGGTGGACAGCACGACACAGGTTCTGACGACGCTGATCGTGCTCACGGCGCTGGTCGTGAGCGTGGTCGGAGCGCAGTTCGCACGGCGGCGGCGCAGTTTCAACCCGCTGCGTGAGATCCCCGCCTACACCGTGACTCCGCGTCTGGTGGGGCAGGCGGTGGAAGCCGGGCGGCGCATCCAGTTCTCGTCGGGCAGCGCGGCTCTGGGCGGCGCGACGACTGTCCTGGCCCTGGCCAGCACCGAGATGCTCTACCAGGTGGCCGCGCGCACCGCCGTCGCCGGCGACCCACCGCTGGCTGTGACCGGCGAACTCGGCACCCTGCCCCTGATCATGGGCACCCTTCGCAGTGCCTACCGCAATGCCAATCACCTCGAACGCTATACGCCCACCGCCGCCCGCTGGGTGCCGAGCAGCTCCCTGGCGATGATCGCCGCCCTCACCGCCGACATCGGCGATGAGCGGGTGACCAGCGGCGTTTACGTGGGCGAGTTCAATTCCGCCCTGGCCCTGCCGTTGGAGGCCATTTCACGTCGGCGCGGCATCTCGATCGCCGGCAGCACCTCGCTCGACGGGCTGGCAGTGGCCTATGCCATGGCCGACGAAGCCCTCCTGGGCGAAGAGATCTTCGCCGCCGGCGCCTACCTGGGCGACTCCCCGGCCCACAACGCCGGCGTCCTGACCATGGACGTGCTCCGCTGGCTGGTCGTCCTCGGCCTGCTCGCCAGCGCGGCGGTCTCGCTGCGCGTGCCGCTGGCCGAGGGATTATCTCGGCTGGGGGGAGGGGGTTAAGCCATGTCACGATTACTGACCATCGTCGCCACCGCGCTCGCCATCGGCACCGGGTTGATCGTTCTGATCGAACTGGTCGCGCAGGTGCTCGGCATTCCGACCTTGGGTCTGACGCAGAACCTGCTGCAAATTGCCGTGATCACGGTCGCCATGGCCATCCTGATGGGCGTCCTCAATCTGATCGGCGTGCACGGCCAGCGGCTGGTCCAGCGGCGGCGGGGCTGGTACTACAGTCTGGCGCTGCTGGCCGCCTTCTTCATCGTCATCGCCCTGTGGCTTTCCGGGCAGAACGAGAGCAATCGCCTGCTGCTGGATACGGTGCAGGTCAGCATCGAGGCCTCGCTGGGCGCGCTGGTCTTCTTCGCGCTCGTTTTCGGCGCATACCGGCTGATGCGCCGCCGCGTCACCGTGAGCGGAATGCTCTTCACAGTCGTGGTCATCATCGTTCTGGTCGGCGCGCTGCCGCTGGCCTCGGTCGCGCCGGTCGCCGCCGTGCGAGACTGGCTGCTAACAGTTCCGGCCAGTGCGGGGGCGCGCGGATTGCTCATTGGCATCGCGCTTGCCACGGTGGTGACCGGGGTGCGCGTGCTTACCGGTCAAGAACGTTCATTACGCGAGTAAAACGCCATGGCGCAAGATCCCAAGAAACAGCAGCCGAACGACGACCAACCGCAGGAGGATGACGCCAGTCTACCCCCCTGGCTGCGCAACGCGCCGGTAGGTCCTTCGAAGCCCGCAGGCAAAGAACCTGGCGCCGAGCAGCCACCCGCCAAGCCCGTTATCCCTCGCCTGGTGCGCCGCCAATCCGGCGCTCAGGAGCAGCCTGACGAGTCGGTTCCACCCTGGCTGCGCGGCCTGGATGGGCCTGAAGAGAAGAAACTCAAGATCGGCGGCACGGAAGTCACGAATGACTTTTTTGATTCCGCCGATGAGCTGGCCGACAGCCAGGACAGCGACCTGACCTTCGACAGTTGGATCGCCGAGCAGGCAGAGGCGCAGCGCGAAAAGAGCGTTGAAGAAGAGATTCCGGACATGTTCGCCGGTTTTGACGAGGATGAGTCCGAAGACAAGCCGGCGTCCACGTACCCAATGCGAGAGGTGACCGGCGGCACCAGCCAGCTCCCCGACTGGTTTCTTGGTCTGGAAGCACTGGACGACAAGGATGCGCCGGACTGGGTGCGCCATCTCGACACGGGCAGCCTCATCAGCGAGCCCGAGCCGCCTCCGGAGCCACCGAAGCCTGACCCGATCACCGACTTCTTCCGGGAAATGAATGTTCCCTCCTCCGATCAGGACGACAACTACTCCGACCTGCAAGTGCCTTCGGCCGGCTTCTTCAGCGAACTGGTCGGCAAATCGCCCGCGGGTTGGACGGGCTCGTCTGGCTTCGACGACGAAGCGGACGAGGATCTGCCCGATCTGGGCTCGGTGACCGGCCGGCTCGGTAAGAGCGATCAACGGCGCGCTGATCCGCCGCGCAGTGAGCAGCAGCTTCGTCCAAAACCCACCGGCGGCGAGACCCGCCGTCTGGACGACGACGAGTTCGACCTCCCGTCGGCGTCATCGGCCTCCCAACGCGAGGAACCGCCGCTCCGGGACATGGGCGAGAAGCGAGGCGGGCAGACCGTCCGCCTCGATGACTGGGAGACCCGACCGCCCAGGTCGAACCAGACCATTCGCTTCGACGATCTCGATGACGAGGAGCCCAGCGGCACGAACCGTCTAGACGACAGCGATGCCGCCGACGACGATGATTTCTTCGCCCCCTCTTCTCCGTCGTCCTCGCCTGCCCCGCGCCAAACGCCGCGCGCCAACGATACCATTCGCTTTGACGAGGATGATATTTTCTCGTTGCAGGCCAACGAGACGATCCATTTCGATAGTTTCGACGAGTTCGAAGACCCGCCGGCCCCGCCGATGCCGTCCCGCCGACGCCATCCCGGCCGACGCCGTCCCCTGCCTTCGGCATGGGCGGCATGGACGATGATCTGGCTGAAGCCAGCGAGACCATCCACTTCGACGAGTTCGAAGACCCCGACATGCCGGCCGAAAAAGAAGACTTCCGCCGCGGCCTGACCAGCCTGTTCAATCGCGGGCGGGGTGGACGCGACAAGCGGGACAAAGGCGAAAAGGGCGGCAAGGGTCCCGGCAAGGACAAACGCGCCGAAGACCCGAACGAGACCATTCACTTCGACAACATGGACGATGCGTTCTTCGAAGCGCCGACGATCATCCAGTCGCGGAAGCCGCAGGACCCGGTGGAGATCCCCCAGAACGAGCTGGACGCCTTCCTGCAAGGCTTCGACTCCACATCGGCGCCTGCGCCCTCTACGGACGACATCGAAGATCCCGACATCGACCTGTTCGTCGAGCGCCGGCCGGACCCGGCATCGCAGCCCGAACCCGACTTCGAAGCGCCAATGGCCAGCGAGGACAGCCTCTCCTGGCTGTCCGAAATCGACAGCATGGTCACCGCCGCCACCCGGGCCCTCGACCCGCGGGTGATGGACAATATCGAACAGGAACAGCGCCGGCGCGAAGGCGTCTCCTTTGATGATCTGCCGTCGATCCCGCTGGACACGCAGGACGACGAGGACAGCTACCCGCAACCCCGCGGACGCACGGCCGGAAGCGGCGAGCAGGGCTTCTCCTGGGATCTGCTGCCGGAAGCGCCGGAAGCCGGCGACGCGTCCACAGCTGACGACGATTGGCTGAGCGGCATCGAAGCCGAAGACGCGCAGCACGACGAGACCACCACGCGCATTCCGCGCCCCGTCGATGCCAACCTGCCCGGTTTGCTCAAGCGCTCCAGGCAGCCCTCTGAGCCTGCGCAACCGCCTCCTACGCCTCAACCCCCGGCCCGGCCATCGCTGCCCGCCGCGCCAACGCCAGGACTCGCCGGCGCGCGGTCGAAGCGTGAGGAACCGCCGCCGCAGAAACCCGAACCAGAGGACGAGGCATTCGATTTCGCCAGCCTGTACGCGGACGACGAGATCGCGGAAAAGGCCCTTGACAGCAGCGGTTGGAACATTCCTGCCGACCTCGTCCCGGAGGACAGAGGCGCCCCTGCCGAATCGACCTATGAGGTCCTCTTCGACGAAGAAGAAGCCAGCGACAGCCTCAACGAACTGGAGGAATGGGAGCGCATTGTACAGAGCGTCTCCCCCACGCGTGAAACTCCGCAGTGGGAGGATCGGCCGGGCGCCGTTGTCCCCGACGACGGTGTGCCCGACGATGACGTGTTTGGCGATCTGGACTCCTCCGACATCCCGGAAGAAGAGCTGCACTCCGGCTGGCTGACCGATGCCCTGCTGGACAGCAACCCGCACATCGAAGCATCGCTGCCGCCCAGCGCCCCGGCGCCGGCCGAGGCGATTCAGTCGATGGAAGACGACGATCGCCCGCCCGATCCGGGGACCGGCCGCTGGGAACTGCCGCCGAGTACGGTCGAAGATGACCTGTTCGACCTCTTCCAGGCCAGTTCCGACACCATCGACCTGGGTGAATTCGACGCGATCGACGCTGCGCCGGCCGGATCGGCCGGCGCGATGACCGATCCGGTCGACAGTGTGGGCGAAAGCGGCTCCGATACCATCGACTTCGGCCAGTGGGATCTGCCAGGCTCTTCGCCGGCCATCTACGAGCCGGGTGAAGGCGAAGGCATAGACACGATCGACTTCGGCCAGTGGGACTCGCCGCAGGACGCAGGGCGGTCCCCGGCCCAGCCGGGCCAGACCGAAACGGGTGTGGGCGAAGGCGTTGACACGCTTGATTTCGGCAGCCTCGACGACATGGATTTTGGCAGCTGGGAGGCGTCGCAGCCGCGGGTGCCCAGCGCCTTCGAAATCAGCGAAGGCGAAGAGATCGAAACGCTGAAGTTCGGCGAATTCGACACGCCTGAGTCGCAGCCTGCATCCGGCGTCAGCGAAAACGAGAGCCTCGCCCTCGACGCCCTGGACTTTGGCACCTGGGAAACGTCGCAGCCGCCCGTCCCCGGTGACTACCAACCCGCCGAGGGCGAGGAGATCGATACGCTGAAGTTCGGCGAATTCGACACGCCGGCGGAGGACGCGATCGCCGACATCTTCCAGGCCGCCGAAGAGGAAGAGGTCGACACCCTCGACTTCGAGGAATTTGAGGAAGATCCGGCGCCCGCTGTGCCGCCGAAACCACTCCCGGTCACCACGCGACTGCGGGGCACCGAGGAACTTCGGTTCTCGGCGCCCGAACCCACGTCGCCCGAGGAGGCCGAAGAAGGGGTCGATACGTTCGATTTCGGCACCTGGGAAGACGACCCTTCGCTGAGCGCCGGCTTCGCGCCCGGCCTCGCCGCCTCCACCGGCGAAGAGGAAGGCATCGACACGTCCGATTTCGGCCTATGGAGCGACGATCAGCCGTTCGGCTCCAGTTTGCCGTCCGCCCGGTGCGCCGGCTGAACCCGGTCTGGGAGAGGGCATCGATACGCTGGATGTCGGCGGATGGGACTTCACGAGCGAGGGCGACCTGCCTGGCGACTCGCCGTCGGACTCCCGCCCTTTTGAGTTTCCCTCCTGGGCCGAAGAGTCGCAGAATGCTGGCGCACCCGGGACGCCGGCGCAGTCGGACGCGCCAACCTCGCCCACCGATCCTTTCAGGACGCAGCCTGTTCCCGGCACCTGGTCCGCCGACGCCTTCGAGCTGCCCAGTTCGATCAGCGACTCGCAGGAGATCGAGGACGCCGCATCGGACCACTTTGTCAAGGAATTCGGTCTGGGCGACGAATCGCGCCCTTCCCGGCCAGGCGCCGCTCAGGAGTTCTTCGAGATCGAAGACATCTTCGCCTCGCTCGACTCCGAACCGGCCGTGACGCAGGACGACACGCATCCGCAGGCGGTCTTCCTCGACGACTCGCCCTCCCTGCCCCCGATCCCGAAGAAGAACCCGACTACGACAATATCTTCGACGAATGGGGCAAGGAGAAGGACGACCCGCTTTCCCAGTCCGACCAGGATCTCTTCGCCGGCTGGGAGATGTACGAATCGGATGACGCCGAAGCGCCGGATGTCAACGCGCCGCCGTCCATCGACATGCCGGAGACGTTCACCAGCAAGCGCGCCACCTCGACCATCACAGCGCCGGCCGTTCCGCCCTCAGAGGCTGGCGGCGACGAGTTCGATGATGATGGCGACGACAGCTTCCTGGCCGCTTTCGACCGCGAGGAACCGGCGCCGTTCACGCCCGTCACCGGGCTGGGCGAGGGCATGGACTGGGCCCGCGAGTTCACCGCCGACCAGGCCGAGCGCGAAGCCGCCGCGGAAATTGACGCCTTCTTCCAGGATATCGCCCCAGGCACTGGACAGCCACGTGTTGACGATGCACCGCAGGGCGATTTCGGCGCGGCTAGTCCCTTCGGTGGGCAGTTCGACGACCTGGACACCTATCTGGACTCGCTGGATGCCGATGCGCCGCAGGTGTCGCAGCAGACCAACGTCGTCTTCAACCGGCCGGACGCGATGGACATCGACGCCCTGCTCAACCAGCAGATCGCCGCTGCCCGCGAGAAACGCCCCGGCTATGTCGCGCCCTTCGAAATCGACAGCGACGACATCGAGGCAGCCGACCTCAACTTCCTGGAAGGCATGGGCGCATCGGTCGACGAAGTTTCGGCCGCCGCCATCGTCCGCCAGCGCCAGGACCGGCCGGAGGAAGAACTGCCGGAACGGCTGCGCAAACTCCGCAAGCGCGCCGGGCAAAAAAAGTCCGACGACGACTCGGCGGCCGATGACTCGCTGACCGAAATGCTGCCCGGCGTCAGCGCCGGCCTGACAGCCACCTATGTCGGACGCGGCCAGGAGCCGGAGCGCAAGGAACGTGAAGGCGACCAGGGCCAGCAGATCACGTCGGAGCAGCGGACGCGCGCCGATCTGCTTCGCAATCTGGCGGGCGTAGCGGCCGCGCCAAAGCGCATGTCCGCCATCGAGATGACCTACGACTCGCCGTTCATGCAGGACATCGAGAGCGACGAGGAGATCATCCTCCACCCGCAGACGCAGACCCAGGAGGCCCAGGTCGCGCCTGTCGTCCGTCGCCGCCGCCGTACCGGACTGCGCATCCAGCCCGATCGTCTGCTGATCGTGCTGCTGCTGGCGGCCGCGGTGATTTCGCCCTTCCTCGTCCCCGGCCTGCGTCTGGGCGATCCGCCCCCCGTCGACTTCACCCGCGACCGGCTGGCCCTGACCGGCTTCGTCACCATCGACCGGCTGGCCGAGGGCGATCTGGCGCTGGTGGCACTGGAATACAACCCGGCCTCGGCCGGCGAGCTGGACGTGCTGACGGGCGCGATCCTGCGGCACATCCTGCTCCGCGGGGCGACTCCAGTCGTGATCAGCGGCAACCCGCTGGCCCTGCTGCGCGCGGAAACCCAGTTTGCCGACATCAACGCCGATGCCGAGTTCCTGGAGCGGATCAACGTCCAGCAGCCGCTCGAACAGAACTACGAGTACGCCCTGGCGCGCTATCTGCCCGGCGGCATGATTGGCCTGCGCGCCTTCAGCGCCGACACCGCCGCCATGCTCGCCAGCGACCTGCGCGGGCAGACCAGCAGTCTGTACATCCAGGGCCTGAACGACTTCGCGCTGATGGTGGTCGTCACCGACAGCGGCGAAACCCTGCGCGACTATGCCGAGCAGATCGCGCCCTACAGCCGCGCGCACGTCGTCGGCGCCTCGACCTATGCCGCCGCGCCGCTGGCCGAACCCTATGCCCGTTCTGAGGCGATCAGCGGCCTGCTGGTCGGCTTTGGCGACGGCCTGACCTACGAGGGGCTGCTGCCGGGCGTCGCCGCCGTCGAGCGCGAGGCGCGCATCGTGCGCACCCCGCCGCCCACGCCGGAACCCGGTTCGGAGCAGGGGTCTTTGGCCGGCTCCGTCGAAGTGACACCCGTGCCGGCGGAGGCCACCCCTGAGCCGACGCCAGAGACCACGCCTCCGCCGCTGGTGGCCATCGTCACCGCCAACCAGCGCGTCAACGTCCGCGCCGAGCCGAACGGCACGATCATCGGGGGCGCCGACCCCGGCACGCGCGTCTTCCTGCTCGGTTCAAACGAGGATGGCACCTGGGCCAACGTGCGGCTGGAAGAGGGTGCGGAGGGCTGGATCAGCACCAGCCTGCTGACCCTCGCGACGCCCGAGCCGAGGCCGAAAGCTCGCCGTGGCAGCGATTCGCGCGAACAGGACGTCGATGTGCCGATGACCAACACGCGACCGCCGAGCCGCGCGACGGAAGAGGGATCGCCAACGCCCTCGCCTTCACCTTCAGCGACGCCATCGGCCACGCGCACGGTCCGGCCGACCACGACGCCGGCGGCCGAGGCTGAGGCCACCGAGGAAGCGGGCGCAGCCGCCGAGGCGAGCCCGACCCGCCGCCCAACGGCAGAAGCCTCCGCGACGCCAAGCGCTACGCCCGAACCGTCAGCGACGCCGACAGTGACGGTGACGCCAACGTCCACCGAAACGGAAATTCCGACGGAGACGCCGCTCCCTCCTACGCCCGCCCCGCTCACCTTTTCGGCGGGGCTGCGGGATGAACGCTGGTATGGCATCAACATGGGCATCATCGCTTCCGTGCTGATCATCGGCGGCGGAGCGATGGCCAACATCGGTCGGGCGATCGTGCGCGGACGCCGCCGCCGCGATCGTTGACGCGCGACTTTTCGGTCGCGCTGCCGAATATGGACCTTATTGCCTGCCCTGGTACCTCAACAAGCCGAGAATGGCGGCGCTTGCAGGGATGCGCAAAAGCGCGTCCGATGTCGGATGGTCGAGGTACAAGTGCGGCTGAACGAACGCTGAACTGAAGCTCAACGGAAGCAACTTCACCCGGAAAGTGTGGGCCTGATGGAACAGATCGGACTGTGGGGCGGGTTCATCCTCACCTTGATGGTCTTCAGCTATTTGCTCGGCGACAACTTCCTCTACCGCCTGGCGATCTACATCTTCATCGGGTTGGTGGCCGGCTACGTCACGCTGCTCACCGTCGAGAGCGTGCTGCTCCCCTGGCTGCGCGGGACCGTCCTGTCCGGCAATCTGGGGCTGCAAATCGTCGGCATCGTCCCGCTGACGCTGGGCGGCCTGCTGCTCTTCAAGGCGCTCGGCCGCTTCCACCGGCTGGCGACGATCACGCTGGCCTTCCTCATCGGCCTCGGCGCAGCCGTCTCCGTCGTCGGCGCCGTGAGTGGAACACTCCTGCCCCTGACCAATGCCACCGCCGCCGGGGTCGCCCAGACGGAAGCCGGCGCGCTGCTCAACGGCGTCCTGATTGTGGTGGGCGTCGTCTGCACCCTGGTTTACTTTCAGTATGCCGCGCGGCGCATCCCCGGCAGCGAACTGACCCAGCGGAGGGCGCTGGTGCGCGCCCTCTCCGTCATCGGCCAGGGCGTGATCGCCGTCACGCTCGGCGCCCTGTACGGCGGCGCGATCCTGAGCGGGCTGGTGATCTTCAGCGAGCGGATCGCCTATCTTCTCGCCCGGATTGTGGGGAGCTGACACGACCATGCCAGACAACTCCGTACTCGCCGTCGACTTTGGCAATGTTCACACGCGCGCCGTGCTGATCGACCTGGTCGAAGGCGTCTTTCAGGTCGTCGCCTCTGCCGAGGAGCGCACCACCGCCGGCTTCCCGGTCGACGACGTCGGCGTCGGGCTGCGCCGCGCCGTTGAAAAACTGACCGCGATGACCGGCCGGCAGTTCCTGACCAGGGACGGTCGCGTGATCACGCCGGAAGCCGTCGACCGCACCGGCGTGGACGTTTTTCTGGCCACAGCCAGCGTCGGGCGGCCCCTGCGCACCGTGGTGATCGGCCTCTACCCGGAGATGAGCGTGGCCAGCGTGCTGCGCGCCGCCGCCGGGACCTACATCACCGTCGCCGAAGTGATCAGCGTGGCCGACGGACGCAGCAACGAGGAGCGCCTCAATGCCCTGGCGCTGGCCAACCCTGATCTGATCGTCATCGCCGGCGGCACCGAAGACGGCGCGCGCGATCCCATCCTGGAGATGGCGCGCCTGACCCGCCTCGCCATCCGGTTACAGCGCCGCTCTCTCCCGCCGACCGTGCTGTTCGCCGGCAACTCAGCCATTCGCGACCAGATCAGGGCCATCTTCGAGAACGTCGCGCTGGTGATCTACGCTGAGAACGTTCGTCCATCGCTGCGAGTCGAACAGGTCGAAGATGCCCGCGCCCAGCTCGCCGTCGCCTTCGACAAGTTCTCCGAACACCGCGGCATGGGCTTCGACCAGGTGAGCTATCAGGCGCGCCTTGGAGTCCTGCCCACGGCCCAGAGCTACGACAGCGTCGTGCGCTACCTGGGCGCCGTCTCCGGTCGCAGACGTGGCGGCATCCTGGCTGTCGATCTGGGCAGCGCTGCCAGCACCCTCTCGGCCTCCGTCGGCGGCGTCGTCTCGACCAGCATCCGCACCGACATCGGCCTGGGGCACAGCGCCGGCACGACGCTGGAGGCCGCGGGCATCGAGCGCATGCGCGTCTGGCTGCCCTTCGCCGCCGACGATGACGAGATCGCGGGCTATGCCCTCAACAAGACTCTGCGCCCGGCCAGCATCCCGCAGACGCATCGGACGCTCTTCCTGGAACACGCCCTGCTGCGCGCGGCAATGCACACCCTGCTGACGACGGCGCGCCCCCTGTGGACGCCGGATATTGCCTTCGACGACCTGCGCGCCCCCATGCCCCCGCTCGATCGCATCATCGGCGCGGGCGCGGCACTGACCGACACCGGCCGCCCCGGCATGGCCGCCATGCTGCTGCTCGATGCCATCCAGCCAGTCGGGGTCGCCCGGCTGCAGGTCGACTCCAGCGCGCTCGTCCCGGCGCTCGGCGCGCTCTCCCGCATCAACCCTACGGCCGTCGTGCAGGTGCTCGACTCCGGCGGCCTGGAAGACCTGGGCATGGCCTTCTGCGTCTCCGGCAGACCGCGCCGCGGACGCATGGCCGTCCGTGTGACCGTCAGGAAAGAGGGCGGCGAGACGGAAAAGTTCACCGTCGAAGGTGGCCATCTCTTCCGCTATCCGCTCCAGATCGGCGTCACTGCCACCGTCAGCGTTCGAGTCGCCCGCGGCCTGAACATCGGCGGAAGGCGCGGTTTCAAGATGACCCTGACCGGTGGCACTGCCGGGCTGATCATCGACGCTCGTGGGCGTCCCCTGCCCCTGGAAAACGCACTCAAGAATCGCGCCGAACAGATCGTCGGCTGGTATGCCGACGCCACGGGCGACGAGGCCATGTCCATCCCCGAGGACTGGCTGACCATTCGCAAAGTCGAGCCGAACGTGGAAAGCGTCACCTCCCGCGACGGACGCCCCGACGCGCGCAGCGCCGGGCGCATCGACAGTGTGCTGCCCGACCAGGACGAAGACGATTTCCGCGCGCCGCTGCCGCCCAAACCGGCGGCTCCCGCCCCGCGTGGGCGTGGTCGACGCGGCAAGAGCGCCGAACCCGCAGCCGTGAACAAAGCCGGCGCCGGCGCCCCCAACCAGACGCCAGAGGACGATCTCGATGATCTCAGAACCCTATTTCCCTGAACACCGCCACCAGTTGGGCGTCACCATGATCCGCCGTGCGCGCATGCTGCCCGATGCCGCCGTCGGCGATGTCGAAGTGGCGCGCGGCACGCGTGTCGGCCTGATGGACACCGTCGTGCGCGGCACCGCGCCCGCCCCCTACAAGCTGGTCGACGCCGAGCGCTTCTTCGGCGTCCGGGCCGATAAGGTCGAGCCGCTGATCCGCGTCGCCGACGGTCAGGAGATCGTCCGGGGCGACGTGCTGGCGCAGCGCGGGCGGCGCAGGCTGCATTCGCCCATCAGCGGCCGTGTCGTCACCATCTCGCGCGGGCAGATCGTGCTCCAGGGCCAGGCCGAAACCCTGGAATTGCAGGCCGGCATGAATGGCACGGTGATCGACGTGCGCACCGGTCGCGGCGTGATCATCGAGGGCTATGGCGGTGTGCTCCAGGGCGTGTGGGGCAACAACCGCCGCGCCATCGGCGGCGTGCGCCTGGAGCCGCCCGATGGCATCGAAAGCATTCACGGTGGCGGGCTGGAGGAAGACTTTCGCGGCGCGCTGGTCGTGACCCGCCGCACGCTGCGGCCGCTCAGCCTGGAGGTGGCCGCCGTACACGGCGTCGCCGGCATCATCGCCCCCAGCATCGCACCCAGCCTCCGCACGCTGGCCGCTGGCAGCCCAGTGGCCGTTCTGCTCATCGAGGGCTTCGGCACGATGCGCATGGGTCCACAGGTCCTCCAGTTTCTGGAGTCGATGGAGGGCCGCCAGGGTCTGCTCGATGCGGCGACGCCCGCCGCGCTGGAGACCCGCCGCCCGGAACTGATCATCAGCGTCCCGTTCGACCCCAACAGCCGGCCCCTGCTGCCGAATATTCACATGACCCTCCGGCCCGGCGCCGAGGTGCGTCTGTCGCGTGGCGACGCCGCCGGATCGATGGGAGTAATTACCAATTTGCCAAAAACCCCTATTCTCATGGACAATGGACTGCGTGTGCCGTGTGCGCAGGTTGAACTGGCAACGGGCGAGAAACTGACTGCACCACTGGCGAATCTTGAAGTGACTGGGGCATAATCCCCTTGATTAGCCCTCGCGCATCCAAGAAGGGGGAGGCATGAGCAACCGTAGAGATGATTTCAGCTTCGACGACAGCGACGATTTTTTCAACGACGACAGTGATCCTTTTGGCGATTTCGACGACGACTCCGGGGTAACCGGGGGGTTGGGCGATACCATCGTCGAAGATATGCCGGACCTCGAAGAGGAGCCTGACTCTGGGGGGTCCAATCGCACCTTTGTCGTCCTGGCGGTGCTGCTCATCCTGCTCTTCGTGGTCGGGCTTGGCGTCATCCTCTTCCTCGCCACCCGCGATTCAGGACCCACGCCGGTCGAATTGACCTCCACGTCGATCGCGGCGACCAATGCGCAGGTCGTGGCTTTCCTGGCCGAGACGGCGACGCAGGATCTGCTCAACATTCAGATGACGCAGACCGCGCTGGCCCGACCGACCGACACCCCGGTTCCGACCGAGACGCCGCTCCCGACGGATACACCCGTTCCGACCGACACCCCGCCGCGTCCGACCATCACGCCGACGCCGACAGAGGATCCCACCCTGCTGGCCCTCCAGACGCTGGCCGCCGACGTGCTGACCGTGACGGCGAACGCCGCGCTCACGGCCCAGGTGACCCCCCCGCCGCCGCCGACCGCGACTCCCGCCCCGCCGACCGACACGCCGACGCTGGCTGAGCCGGTGGGACTTGGCGATCTTCGTGAGCGCTTCGCGACGGAAGTCGCCTTCGCCACGCTGTCGGGCGCCGGCCGCCAGAGCGAACTGGCCACCCAGCAGGCGCTGGCCACCCAGGGCGCGCTGGAAAACGCTCTGATCGCCCAGGAAATTCTGGCCACCGTCGCCGCCAACCAGCAGGGCGCGCTCTCCGCGATCGATGCCGTCAACGACCGGCTCGACGAGATCGCACTCGAGCGCGAAGAGCTGGCGCTGGCGCTGACCGCGGTCAACCTGGAGAACGCCATGACTCAGGCGGCTCTCGAAGCGCCGTTTGGTGCGGCGACCCAGGCCGCCGGCGCCACCCAGGCCGCGGCCGCCACCCTGGTCGCCGATCTGGCCGTGCAGTTCAACGATCCCAGCCTGGCGCAGCCGGGCGGCATCGCGACGGTGATCGCGCTGTCCACCCAGTCCGCCGCCGAGACGCAGACCTTCTTCGAGCAGCAGGCCACGGCCGGCGCCGACATCGTCACCCCCGCGGTTGAGGCTACACAGGTCAGCACAGGTACCCGCGCCGCGCTCGACGCGCAGGCCGCCGTCGCCGCGCAGATCGCCGCCGCCACCCAGGCCGCGCTCGATGCGCCGCGCGCCTTCGCGACCCAGGCCGCCATCGCCACGCAGGTGTCCATCGCCACGCGCGTCGCGCTGATCGAGACGGCGCTGTACGTCAGCCCGACGCCCGGCCCCACGGATGAGATCCCGGTCACGGCCGAGCCAACCCTGCCGCCGACATCCGACGCGCTGGCTGCCATCAACCTGACGGCTACCGCCATCGCGGCGCAGTTCCAGACGGCCACCGCCTCGGTGCTCACGCCCGACGCCGTGACGCTCACGCCCGGCCCGTCGCCGACCATCGGTGCCCAGCAGATCGCACCCACCGAGCCGAGCGAGCTCCCCGATACCGGCATCTTTGACGATGCCTTCGGCGGCAGCGGCGGCGGACTGGGCGGCCTCCTGCTGATCGTCGTGGGCCTGGTCGGCGTGCTCTTCGGCGCCCGTCTGCTCCGCTCGGCCAACCGCCGCGCCCTGGATCGGACACCGGAAGAACCGCCGCAGAATCCACCCCAGGATCCGCCGGCCGAGCAGTAAGCCGCGCGACCCTCCCGTGCAGTAACGCCCCTTTCGCACCCTCGCACATCGTTCGTGGAAACAAGGGCCTGCCCTGTCCGCCGCGGGACACCCCTCACCCCCTGACCCACTCTCCTTGGCGAGCTTGCTCGCACGCAAGCGGGGCGAGGGGGAACAGTTCGCGGAGATCATGCAGAGGGCGCGTCCGCCGCAAACTGCCCCGCACCTATTCGTAGGGGCGGTTCGTGAACCGCCCGCCTTGTGAACCGCCCCCATTGCGAAACCGCCCGCCATCTCGGTCGCATCGCGATGCGACCCTACGCACCCCCACACATCGTCCGTAGGGACAGGGCCTGCCCTGTCCACCGCAAAATATCCACGCCGATTCGTAGGGGTGGACCAACGTGTCCACCCGGCATGAAACCGCCCCATCCGCCGCGCCCCCGCGGATCGTTCGTAGGGACGCGCTACTGCGCGTCCGCCGCCGGCCAATGTGCCCGTCCACTTTCCCATCTCCCCCGATTCGCGCTAAGCTTATGACCATTGACGCACGACACACCCGCCAGGAGCGCCGCGCATGGCTCAACGCATCGACGTGATGGTCAGCAGCACCTTCAAGGATTTCGAGACGCATCGCAAAGGCGTGTTCGAGGGCATCATGCGCCTGGGCATGCACCCGCTCATGATGGAATTCATGAACGCCTCCGACGCCGACGCCCTGACCGAATCGCTCCGCATGGTCGATGAGGCGGAGATCTACCTGGGCATCCTCGGCTTCCGCTATGGCTATGTGCCAAATGACCCGCGCAACCCGGATCGGCTGTCGATCACCGAGCTGGAATACCGCCGCGCCGGCGAGCGGGGCATCCACGCCTGTGCTTCTTCATGGACAAGGCGCACCCGATCACCATGGCCGACACCGAAGAAGACAGCGACGACCCGCTGGAGGTCGCGCGGCGCAAGGACCGGCTGGCCGCGCTGAAGAAGGAGATCGGGACGGATCGCATCGTCGGCGCCTTCAAGTCGCCGGATGAACTCCGCACCCTGATCGTCACCGCGCTGGCGCCGCATCGCGAGGCCGCGCCCGAGAAGCCAGCTGCACCGCGACTTCGACATCCCCGCCGCGCCGGAGCCGTTCATCGCCCACCCCTACACCCTGCTCCCCGCCGCCGATCTGGTCGGCCGGCAGGCGGAGCTGAGCCTGCTCACCGAGTGGGTGCGCCCGCGCGGCCAACTGGCCCACGTGCGCGTCATGAACATCGTCGCCATCGGCGGCATGGGCAAGAGCGCCCTGACCTGGAAGTGGTTCGAGCAGATCGCCCCGCAGGAGATGGCCCCCCTGGCCGGCCGCATGTGGTGGAGCTTCTATGAGAGCAATGCCAGCTTTGAGAACTTCGTGATCGACGCCCTGGTGTACTGCTCGTCCCCTGGCGACGCGCCGGTCACCCGCGAGGAGGCGAAGAAGCTGCATCCCGACGAGCGGGAGCGGCGGCTGCTGGCCCTGCTCGACCGGCAACCCGTGCTGCTGGTGCTGGACGGGCTGGAGCGCATCCTCAACGCCTACGCCCGGCTGGACGCCAACCGCCTGCGCGACGACGACCTGGACCAGCGCACGGCCCACAAAGTGCGCGGGCTGTTCGGGCTGCCGGAAGGGGCCGAGGCGTCGTTCACCGGCGAGCACCGCCTGCGCCAGAGCGCCGACCCGCGCGCCGACCGCTTTCTGCGCCGGCTGGCGATGGTCAGGGCCGCCCGTGTCCTGGTCAGCACCCGGCTCTACCCAGCGGCGCTGCAGGAGATCACCTATTCACCCATCCACGGCGCTTTCGCCATCTTCCTCAAGGGGCTGAGCGACGCCGACGCCGTCGATCTGGCGCGGCGGGGCGGCATGACGGGGGGAGCCGAGGCGATGCTGGCCGCCTTCCGCCGCTTCGACAACTACCCGCTGCTGATCCGCGCGCTGGCCCGCGAGGTGGCGGCCTACAAGCGCGCGCCGGGAGACTTCGTGAAATGGCAGGCGGCCAACCCGGCTTTCGCCCCGGCGCTGGCGCGTCTGCGCAATGAGGACGCCAAGTCGCACGTGCTGCGCTACGCCCTCGACGGCCTGGGCGAAGCCGAGATGCGCCTTCTGACCACCATCGCCGCCTTCCGCATGCCGGCCTCATACGACAGTCTGGTCG
>JADJPJ010000049.1 GCA_016713325.1 Candidatus Flexifilum affinis
AAACGCTGGATGTCGCTGTCGCTGCAACCTACGGCTGGACGGACTACACGCCTGAAATGCCCGATGACGAGATCCTTCGCAGGCTGCTGGCGTTGAATCTATTTCAAAACTGACTCTGCGAAGATGTACAAACACACCCATTACTTACTTTGTTTTTTGCTTACTCCTCACGCATACGCTCTCGAAGGCAAGGTGGTCGGCGTGACCGATGGGGATACCTGGCCATCCTCGACGTCACAAAAGCCAACACCGCATACGCCTAGCTGAAATTGACGCCCGGGAAAGCAAACAAGCTTTCGGGCAGCGGGCAACAAGCACTCTCAAGCTCTGTTTTGGAAAACACGCAGAGGTTCGCAACACCAGCGCAGATCGCTACCAGCGCGTCGTGGGCACCGTCTATTACGCGACGGTTTTGAATGCCAACAGCGAGCTTGTGCGACAGGGCATGGCCTGGGGGTACGTGCAGTACGCCCGGCAAGTTCTCCCCGCTTTTGCCTTGGAAACAACGGCTCGAACAAAAAACAGGCCTTTGGGCAGATCCTCCATGCAACGCCCCTGGGAATGGCGTCGCGCAGGACGGCTCGCCGGTACCGGGCGCCCGATCGCGAGCCTGGCGCCAACAGCATCGACGAAGCCTCATCAAGTAGCTCTGTGCGAGGCAATCGTCGCTCAAAGGTCACTTGTTTGCTGTCGCTACGACGCAGTCGGCCCGCAGAATCGTGTGGAGTTTTCGTCAGAGCGGGCCGCAGCCTCCGCCGGCTTTCGCAAGGCCGGCAACTGCCGGTGAAATCAGCGCTGGGCGGCAGGGAACCTGGCCTCGCAACCACGGTCAGTGTCGTCGACAAGCGACGCACACAGGCGCCCGTTTGGGCTGCCCGAAAGACAAAAGTCAGGGAGACAGACATGCGTATTGATTTAAGTTGCGATGAAGCGAACTCAACCCATAATCTGCGTGAGTACGCGACGGGCCGGATCCGTACCGCGATCGGCCGCTTTCGTGATCACATCCAGTGGGCTCGCGTGAAGGTTGCGAACGTGCGCGATCCGAGCGGCAGCCAGAAGCGCTGCGTCGTTCAGTTACGACTCCGTAACCTGCCCGATGTGGTCTTTGCCATCACGCAGCTCGAGGCACGGGCAGCCGTTGACGAGGCGGCCAACCGCCTTGCTCGAGTCTTGGCGCAAAGGGTGCGGCGCAATCGAACAGGCAAGCATCAAAGCCTTTCGGCCTTGCCCGTGTGAGCGCAATTCGGTAGCTTTCGCCTACCCGCAGCCAACATACAACCATCTCCCAAGGGGACCGCACCTGATGCAAAACCGTATGACGATGACGCGCACCGACGCCTCCGGTGCTATCGACCAACAAGGTCATCCGCAACACCTACATGCTGTTGTCGCTGACGCTGGCGTTCTCGGCGTTGACCGCCGGGCTGTCGATGGCCATGGGCGCCCCGCGCCTGGGCATCATCGTCACGCTCGTGGGCTACTTCGGTCTGCTGTTTGCGACCACGAAGTTCCGCAACAGCAGCCTCGGCATCGTGTTCGTGTTCGCGCTGACCGGCTTCATGGGCTTCACGCTCGGCCCGATCATCTCGTCCTACCTGGCGCTGCCCAACGGCGGCAGCATCGTGATGCAGGCGATGGCCGGCACCGCGGCGATCTTCCTCGGCCTGTCGGCGTATGCGGTGACCACCAAGAAGGACTTCTCCTTCATGGGCGGTTTCCTGATGGTCGGGATCCTGGTGGCCTTCCTTGCCGGCCTGGGCGCGATCTTCTTCTCGATCCCCGCGCTGTCGCTCACGGTGTCCGCAGCGTTCGTCATGCTGATGTCGGGCCTCATCCTCTATGAGACCAGCAACATCATCCATGGCGGCGAGACCAACTACATCATGGCCACGGTGTCGCTGTTCGTGTCGATCTTCAACCTCTTCACCAGCCTGCTGCACCTGCTCGGCTTCGCCAACAGCGACTAAGCCAGAGGTTACTCCTCGAGGCCAGCCTGAGGCCGCACAGAGATCGTTCTCTTGTGCGGCCTTCTCTTTTTGAGATCAGTCTTTCGACCCCGCCTTCCAGCGCAAGCCCCACTGATACCGCTCATCGAGTTGCACGTGGCCGGCGAAGTATTCGCCGAGCTTGGTGATCTTCAGGTTGCCGCCTTCGTTCTCGATCATCGCGATCGCGCACATGTTCTTGCTGTTGTCGTGGTTATCCAGGCGAACCTCTACCGGAGGATGGCCAGGAACGGTCAGCGTGACGACCCCGTCAGCTTGCCCCCAATTGGCCACGCCCTCGTAGATGAAAGCGTAGATACAGACCCGTTGGAGGTCTTTCAGATGATCGCCGTTGATGTACAGAAACTCGCCCGACGAATTCGCCCCTGTACGATCGTCCCCTGCCATGTGGATGTACGGTGCGCGGTTGAAGTCCCCGAAGGTGTTCCCGAGGGCTTGCACGGCACCCTTGTGGCCATCGGACAGCTCGAAGAGACACCCAAGGTCCAGGTCGATGCCAGACGACTTTGCTTTCCCGAACACGCCACCGAGAAAACCCCGTTTTTCTTGAGTCTGCCCCGACGACCAGTTCAGGTTGCACACGATTCGCCCGTGCCCGGCTTGCCCGCGCTTCTCGAGCGAGATCTTTTCACCCCGCTTCTCAAGCGTGATCTTCGATAGGGATACCTTCGGCGGCGCTGGAGGAGGCGGTGCTGCCGGAGCGGGACGCTGTTGCGCTGGCGCGGGAGCGGGCTTCTCGGCTACTGATCCGCCAAAGTGCTGTACCAACGCATCCAGGCCACCGTTGAACCCCTGGCTCACTGCACAAAGCCGCCACGCCCCGTCCTTCCTGTAGAACTCCAGAAGCATGACGGCACGCTCGGAGGCAAAGTGTCCCCCATCAAAGCGATAGCAGCCGGCTACGCTCGAGCCGTTTTTCAGGGACACAGAGGAGGCGCCAAGCTGCCGCATAGTTCCGGCACCGTCTATCGCGACGGTCATCACCAGCGCATCGATCGAGGCAGGCAGCCGCGCCAGATCAAAATCGAACTTGCCTTGCCCTGCGAACTTCACCGCTCCGCAAGGCGTTGCAGGCTGATTGAAGAAGGTCATGTAGCGCTCGTCGGAGAGCTTTCGAACACCGTCCAGACCAAAGCACGCCACATCCACCGTCAACGGCCCTGCGCTCAGATCCACCGTGACAGAAAACGCACCATCCGACAGCCCCATCGCTTCAAGTTTCAATCGTTGTCCGCGCGTGAAATCCATTTTTTAACCATTCCTCTTTTCAAAAGACATCGGACTTATGCGGCCAGCGAGTTCGCGTCTGCACCCTGCTGCAGCCCGAAACACGAGGCGGACTTACACAGGTTTCGTGCCCAGTTCCGGTGCGTGGCGGGCTCGCACATCGAGTCGTACATCCGAAACACAGCGGGCGCGTCGTCGCGGAGGATGTGGCTCGCCATCTCCAGATCTGAGGCATGCACCCGGTAGCAGGCATGAATCAACGGCACTTGGTCGGGATGAATCGCCGTCTTGCCAATCAAACCATGGGCGAGATCCTCCTCAACTTCTCGGTGCAGCGTCTCGATGTCGTTGAGGTACTCAAAGACAGGCGCGCTCAGGTTGAAGCCACTCGGCTTGAAGGTGGTCACCAATCGTGCGATCACCTGTCCAAGGGACGTTTCATACAGCGTTCGGCCACGAGGGCGACGCATACCGATGATCGAGAGCAGATCGTTGCCGCCAATCCGAAGCGAGAGCACGCGTTCGCGCACACCGTCCTTGTCCATGACCCGCCGCAAGGCGATCATCTCGCGCTCGTCGAACACCTCTTTGGTTTCCAACGTGGGCATGATCAGGTGGCCAGTGCCGCGCAGCAGCTTCAGATATTCGGAAAGCGCACTGCGAGTCACCTTGGGCAGCACGAAGCCATCCAGTCTCTCGATGCCGGGCAACGCAAGCACCTTGCGCATCACTTCCGGATTGCGCACCCGAATGAAGCGCATCTGGTGTGACGCAGATGTGAGCGCACGGATGGGCGCCCGCAAGTTCTCGATGGCAAAAGGGAGGTCTTTGAGCCTGACCGAGTCCTCGGTGCAAAAGATCACCGATCGCACCTCGGAGAGATGCTCTCCTCTCACTACCTCGAGTAGATCCAGGCGGGTTGCGGGCAAGTAAAGGCTTGCGCCCAGTTCGGTCGCGTCACGCATCACGGGCGCTCCTGATGATCGAAACGGCGTTGTAGGGCAAAGAGGCGTCGGTTTCGACCGGGACGGCCTTCTCCTCGGCAAGGGCCACAAGATGGGCCACCTTCCGGTCGTGACAGTCACGCACAATCACCCGCTGCGGGAAGCGACGCAAAAGGACGCGCGTTGCTTCACCGATCCCCGGCTTGATGAGGTTCTCATCTGTAATGCCGTACGCGACATGGCCTCTTTCATGTAGGCGCGAGAGATTGCCTCTTGCTCGTGCCTGCTCAGCTCCGGCGCCCCGGGAGCACCGCCGTTTTCAAGATGCCCCATCGCTGCGGACACGACGTCGTCGACGAACCATTGCGACAAGTCATGCTCGGCGAATTCTTCAAAGAACACGCAGCCGTGGTATTCCCCAGGTTGGATCGCCTCGTTGAGGATCGAACGGCTCACCAACCCGCTGATCGTCGAATTGAGAATGCTCGACGAGATCAGGTAGTCCTCGCTTGAGGCCGCCAGCGCGGCCGACCCCGCCAGATCGGTCAGCACATTGAGGCCGGGGTCGATGGCGGTTCCGTGCGAACGGTTGTATTGGGTGATCGCTTTCGTGAGCTCACGGCTGATGACCCCCTTTCCTGTCCATCCGTCGATGAAGGCGATCGACTCAGGGCGATGCCCTCGCGACAAAATCTCACCTAGGGCGGCAGTATCGATTCCTCGGTCCCGAATGATCGAGATCGAGTAGTGCGCGGGATGCGTGCCGGAGATCCGGGCAACGAGGTGCCGGAGAACAGCGCCGATGGGTGTGCCGGCGCGTGCCAGTGAGACCAGAGCCAAGTCCGAACCGTGCTTTTCGTGAAGCAGTTGCGCCAGACGCAGGCAATCCCCTGACAACTGCGCGCGGTTGCGCTGGTGGGCGTCATGAAACAGGCCAAGGTAACGCTCGGAGGGGACTTTCTCAGGGGAGAGCATTTCACTGTAATGCCGCTTCCCGGACTGGATCAGCGATTCCTTGAGCTCAAGGTCAGCCATGAAGTCGATCGTGATCGGCTTGAGCAAGAACTCGACGTCGCTCGGACGGTAGGAGCCGCAAAACATCATGCAGCCTCCCACTGGCGGTTGATCTGGCTCGCCTTGGGAACGAGCGCGTAATCGCATGTCGACATGAAGCCTAGATCGGAGAGGCTGTCACCCATCCCAAAAGTGACGATCTCGCCATGCTCACGGCGCAGCCGCTCGGTGAGGTGCTCGACGGCGTGGCGTTTGTCCAGCCACTGCGGCAGTACGGAAAGGTTGTTTCCGTTGCGATGAATCAAAAGCGGCAACGCTGCTTCGGCGCAGCGGTTGCGCAGCAAAGGCTCGGTGCGGTCTAGCGCCTGTTCATCGCCCTCATTGCTCTTGGCGCACAGGTAAAACGGCACCGCAAAGTCCGAAATGATCCGGATGCGCAACTGGACGCAAAGCGAGTCGGCAATCGATTGCAGGACCCCGCTGACATGCTCGAGCATGGGCAGCGTCTGTGCGGCCTGAGTGCGACTCTGTGCAAGCCAACCCTCGTCTACTGCGCCGTCTGCCTTCAGGATGATGCCGCCGTAGTTGATCACCGCCCCGTTGGTGAACGGCCAACGTACGCGCGAGAAAGCATCGGCATTGCGAGCCGTAACCGGGATGACCGCCATCTCCTGCTGCATCAGCACGAGGAAGCTCTTTTGGGCTTTCGTCGCAAAGGAGTGCGCCGTGCCATCCTTGAGATACGCCATGGGCGTCAGAGGAGCACCCTCGGGGCACTTGCGGCCTGACTGGAACAGCGTGTCATCAAGATCAGCAAACAGGAATTTCTTCAGCATGGTCGTCTGGAGTGAAGTGAATCAGGCGGGCGTGTAGCATCGTCGCCAACGCCATGAGCTGATTGTTGGGCGCAGTCTCATGGCAGATCAGCACCCGGGCGTACTGCCCGGGGCGCACGTTGTAGAGGTAGTTCTGGACGCCTTCGCCATAGGGATCGGGTACCGCAAGGATGTGCCCCACCGCCCCCCACAGCAGGATCGGCGAACGGGTGGTGGACTGGACGCGCACGTCGACGCCACGCGCCTCAAGCGCCCGGCCAAGTGCGAAGGCCGCATGCATGAATTCGCCCGTACCCAGGACCAGGGTGGCGCCCTCCACCGGCTCACCAGCCAACCGTTCAACCAACCCTTTCGGTAGGGACACGCAAGTGGTGCGCCCCAGGCGACCGTAGCCGGCGTCCTCGATCTGCACCTCATGCCCTGCTGAGCACTGGGCCGAGCTGGTCGTGAGCAAAGTCTGGCCGGGCGTCATGGCGGTGTTCGAAACGCCAGGCGCCACGCAGCAAGCCACCGATTGAGCAAGGGATGCCCATGCGCTCGGAGAGCAGCCACCGCCGGTCTCCCGTGAAATCCGCAATCGTGGCGATATGCACACGAGAAAGCGCGGGCATGACACGACGCAAAGCGGCAACGAGATTCACGAACGTGTTGCCGGTGCTCAACTCGTCGTCCACCAAGACAACCTGGGTGGCCGCGGCCAGCGCCGCACGATCGGCGTCGCGCTGCGGCAGGTGCAGGAACAGCCGTGGGGCGTGGCTGTGAGACTCATCGAATCCCAACCAGTCGGCCCCCGGGACCCTGTAGCGTGTGCTCTGCAAATACAACGGGTTCGACCCGGTGTGCGCATGGCCCCAAGCCTCGAAGACTCCCTGCCCCAGTCCGGTTGCGGTTTCCGCCATGCCTATGAACACAACCGGCCCATCGGCATCGGGCACCGTAGCAGCCAGTTGGCGATGCACGGACACCATCTCGCTCGGGATCGACGGGTAGTGCTTGCCAAGGACCTTGCTCAGGAAGAGGAACGCGCGCTTTGGGTTTGCCCTTGCCGCGAAATCGAGGAGCGAGGCGAATGCAGAGCGCCCCTCCTCGAGCTCGAGACGCAACACGCCGGTTGGAAGCTCCGAACGGATTGCGCGTGGCGCATCCCCAACGGCCAAGACCGCGGCACTCATGACAGGCGCACCGCCTGGTTGATCTCGGCTACGCGCAGGCCATCCTCGATTGGCCCCGGCGCAACGGCATCAAGGCCTTGGTCGAAGGCTACGAGACCCAGGTAGGGGAGATTCGGCCCTGCGAGGCAAGCCATTGCGATGCCGCCGGACATCCGAGGATTGATCTCGAGGATCCTGAGGCCCTGATCCCCCTCGCGGAACTGGATATTCACGTTGCCGTTGAGCGCGAACTGCCGAATCAAGTGCGTGCAGGCATCCAGGATGTCCTCCCGCACCACGATCGTTTGCCCCTCCCCTGAGGCGAGGGGTTTGCGTCGCGCAACAGCACACACCAGTTCGCCGTTGAGCGCCACGCAGTCGACGCTGAACTCGTGTCCCGCCAGGAAGGGCATCAGCAGCATCGGCCGAAAACGCCCAGCCCGTTGCAGCATCTCGCGCAGTGACACCAAGTCGATTCGGTACGGATTGCCGTCGAGCATCAGGTCAAAAGCACTTTTCCGTTCGGTGATCTGCCGGAACCCGATCCCGTAGACCGATACCGAAGGCTTCATGCACAGCACCTCGTGGCGCTCACGCATGCGTGCATATGCAGCGGCGAAGGTTTCGGCATCCTCGAATACTTCGAGTTCGGGCGAGGGTGCGCTGGGGGCGCACGCCTCGGCATAGAACCGGGCCTTATCGTGCAGGCGTTCAAGCGTGTCAGGCGCCGCAGCGCTAAGGACGCGCACCCCTGATCCAGAAACCGCTTTGTATGGCGACCAATCAACGTGGCTTCCTTGCCGGGGACGAAGATATCGACACGCTGCTCTTTGCAAAAAGCCAGACACCAGCCAACGTAAGCTTCACCGGTCAGCCCACTGGGCTCTGTCGCCGCATCATCGGCGGCCAACAGAGCCAGGGACTGCGGGTTCGGGTGTGAGCAAAGCAATCGATACCGGGCCTCGGCATCCCCCTTGCGGATCAAGGAAAGCGCCGAATGCACGGACGAGAACGTCTTGTTGAACCAAACCCGCTTCATGAAAGGCTCACAGGTGGGGCGTGATCTGGGGCATCAGCTCGTTGAACGTGCGTCCCACCCCGTTCTCGCCGATCGCGTGCATCTTCCATTCGCCATTGTGGCGATACACCTTGGCCATGATCTGTGCCGTGTGATTACCCTGCACAGAGAGGTTGTAACGCGCCACCTCGTTGTTGTTGGAGGCATCAACGATGCGGCAGTAGGCGTTGGCAACCTGCTGGAATGTCTGCCCGGTGAAGGAATTCACGGTGAACACGAGGGACTTCACCTGGGGAGGAACCCGCGACAGATCAACGATGATCTGCTCGTCATCGCCATCACCCGCGCCTGTGCGGTTGTCGCCCGTGTGCGTGATGCTTCCATCGTGGCTCTTGAGTTGGCGAAACCAGACGCTGTCGGTGACTTGGCCCCGCTCATCAAACATCAGACACGAAGCATCGAGATCGATCTCCTGCTCGCCGCCACCGCCGCCACCCAGAAAGCCCATCAGCCCTTTCTTTTCTTTCTTGACTGCATCCCAGCCGAGGCCCATCACCACTTTCGTGAGCGTGCCGCCGGCTTCCTTGCTCAAAGAAATCTTCTGCCCTTTCTGAAGGCTGATTGCCATTTTTTCTACTCCTGGATGAATGGGTTCAAAAGCCCGGCACGAGTCAGCCGGGCGGGGAATTACACCGTACTGCGAAGCGGTACCGCGGTGAGACTTGCCAAACGTCCTCAACTACGGACGTTGAGTTTTTCGGCTAGCCACGCAAGAAAGCTTTGACGGTTACGCGAACAAACGATTACTTGCCCTTGCCCTGAGAAGCGCAGCACGACGCCTTCTCCACTGGTGACACTGTTGGTGAGGTTTCTCAGAAGGCCCTGACTCTGCGAGGTGGACGCAGCGATTTCGTAGCGCAGCGTGCTGTCCCACGCGACCACGTGACCGTTGTCGATCACAATGTCCTTACCGGGAGCGACGTCGAGGGTAAAAAGCGAGCCAAACCCTCCGACGACGACTTGTCCATCGCCCTGCGTTTCACCGATGAAAAACCCACCAGTGCCACCGAAGAGCGCATTGCCAAGGCTTTGCATGCGGGCATTGACTTCGATCCGCTCTGTAGCTGCCACGTAGGCCCCATCACTCATCCGGTACTGCCGTGCGCCCACGTCGAGCACTTGCATGCCGCCAGGCATGTTGGGGGCGAGCAAGCAGTCGCCATCTCCGCGCTTGGCCTCGATGCGCTGCTGGAAGAAGGACTCCCCATTGGCCAGGCGTCGCATGGCGGCTCTGACCAAACCCCCCTTGCATCGACCCAGTGAGATCGAGCGGAGCCTCCATCATGACCATGGCGTCGGACTCGCAGAAGATCGTCTCGCCTTTGCGAAGTGAAACGTGCAGGAAAGGATCGACGTCACCCGTCACGGTAAAAGTGGGCATTTGCTTCTTCGTGTATGAGGAATCTTGCAGATTCGCGTGGCTACGCGACCTACTCCTCAGGCTTTTCGAGAATCGGGGGTTAGTCATCTGAAAGGTCTGGAGACGCTTGCTGAGTACGACCCGGCAGCGCCGGGTCGTGAGGAAGCAAGGCGTGTCGGTTAGACGTTGACACCGAAGTTCTTCGCAAGCGGGCCGAGACCACCAGCGAATCCTTGACCGATCGCCTTGAACTTCCAGTCGCCGCTGTGGCGATAGATCTCGCCGAAGATCATCGCGGTTTCGACCGAGGCGTCCTCGACAGGTCAAAACGGGCGATTTCGGTGTTGCCGTCTGCGTTCACGCAGCGCACGTAGGCGCTCGAGACCATGCCGAAATTCTGGCGCCGCGCTTCCGCATCATGGATCGTGACGCACACCGAAATCTTCTCGATATCGGCCGGCACCTTGTCCAGTTCGATCACGATCGACTCGTCATCGCCCTCACCATCGCCCGTGCGGTTGTCACCCGCGTGCTGGATGCTGCCATCCGCCGATTTCGCCTGGTTGTAGAAGATGAAATCCGCGTCCGAGCGGACCTTGCCCGTGCTGTTAAGCAGGAACGCGCTCGCATCGAGGTCGAAGCCGTCGCCATCGGTGGAGCGGACGTCCCAACCCAGGCCGACGATCATCTTCTTCATGCCGGGGGCTTCTTTCGAGAGGCTGATATTGCCGCCTTTTTGCAGACTGATTGCCATGTGTATTTCCTTCCTGGTTGCGGGTGGTGAGTGAAGCGGATTTACTGAACGTTAACGCCGTGCGAAATCGCCATTGCATGCAGGCCACCAGCATATCCTTGGCCTACAGCACGCAGCTTCCATTCGCCATTATGGCGATAGACTTCGCCGAAAATCATGGCCGTCTCTACCGAGGCGTCCTCAGTGAGATCAAAACGGGCCAGCTCGACATCGTTGTCACTGTTGATCACTCGGATGTAGGCGTTATGGACCATGCCGAAGTTCTGGCGACGAACATCAGCTTCATGGATGGTGACCGCCACGACCAGTCTCGTAATGTCGCTCGGCACCTTGTCGAGTACGACGTTGATCGCCTCGTCATCCCCATCGGCGTCGCCGGTCCGGTTGTCGCCCGTGTGCTCGACCGAACCGCATGCGCTCCGAAGCTGACCGTAAAAAATGAAATTACTATCTGACGGCACTTTGCCATTGGCGCCGACCATGAAAATACTCGCATCAAGGTCGAAGTCGTCGCCCGAGGTGGAACGAGCATCCCAGCCGAGTCCGATCGTTACGTTCTTCAGATTCGGGGTTGTTTTCGAAAGGCTGATGTTCCCGCCTTTTTGCAAACTGATTGCCATGTATCAAAGCTCCTCTATGAGTGCGTTTTTCGGTCAGGGGGTGCTGCGCAAGGCTGCAGATTACGAGGGTCCGCTTTCAAAGGCTATTTCCTGAATCCGTGTTCGCTCAGTCCGGAATCCAGCCTAAAGCATTGATGTAATTATATAATCAAGCATCCGACTCCTTCACCCAACCGACCATGCCACGCTTCGAAGTCAGGCAATCCGCTAAGCTCAACCTGACCTCCTACTCGAGCCTGGCGTTGATCGGCAGTGCCGTCAGGCGGCAAAGGTCGAGGCGGTGATCGACCCGAGGCTGCCGGTGCCGCAGGGCACGCGGACCTCGGATCTGGTCAAGTCGGTGGTGAGGCTGCTGAGCCTGGGCAAGAGCGACCTGAGGGATCGAGCCGTTTCGCGGCGACCGCTTCTTCAAGGAAGCGCTCGGGCTGCCAAGGTGCCCGGCAGCGTGGATGCGCCAACGGCTCGATGCCCGCGCGGCCGAGCTGCGCGAGCTGACCGACGAGCTGGAGCCTGCGCTCCTCGAGCGCACCGAGGCGCCGATCACGGCGCACAAAGGGCTATAGTCTGCGCCGACCTGGACACCTTCGTGATGGACAACTCCGACACCAAGAAGGAAGCGGTCAGCCGCACTTAAGATGTCGACGGCTACACGCCGATCGCGCTGTACCTGGGCAACGAGGCTGGAACCTCGGCCTGGAGCTGCGCGCGGGTTCCGCATCACTCGGCGCTGGAGACCGAGTATTTCTTCGAGCGCGCGTTCCCGCGCCTGCGCCGGGTGTGCGCCGCCGATGCGAAGCTGTTGTGGCGGGCCGACAGCGGCTTCGACAGCGCCCGGCTGCTGTTCGCGCTCGCCGACGAGCGCAATCGCTGGGCCGAACTCGGGCGTTCGTTCGACTACCTACCAAGCGGAATCCGCGCCGCCAGGACAAGACCGCCTGGGTGGACCGGGCCGAGGCCGCCGCGTCTTCGAGGTGCGCGCGGAAGCGGTGGGGCTGCTGGACCTGAAGATCGACCGTGCCTGGAAGAAGGCCAAGCGCACGTTGCGTCTGGTGGTGCGGGTGACCGAGCGCACGATCGACAAGAAGGGCCAGCACCTGCACCCCTGGAGATCGAGATCGAAGGCTGGTGGACCAGCCTCGAAGTGGCGATGGCCGACGTGATCGAGCTCTACAAGCACCACGGCACGCACGAGCAGTTCCACTCCGAGATCAAGACCGACCTGGACCTCGAGCGCCTGCCCTCGGGCAAGTTCGATACCAACGACGCGGTCGTGCATCTGGCCGCGTTCGCCTACAACTGCCTGCGCTTGATCAGCCAACCTCGGGCTGACCGGCGACATCTCGCCGATCCGCCATCCGGCCAAGCGCCGGCGCATCAAGACGGTGCTGCAGGAGGTGATGTACCGCGCGGCAAAGTTCGTCGAACACGCGCGCCGTCTGGTGCTGGACTTCGGGCGCGGCGTCGCCGCGCATGTTGCGGCGGAAGGGGGCGACGGCCGCGCGGGAGCAGGAGAATGACGTAGCGCACCGCCGCAAGCCCGGCTCGCCGGGGGCTCCGGGTCGTGAAAGGACGGCGCTCGGGGTTGCGGTGAGCTGAGATTGGGAGTCAGGCAGCAGAAAAATCATGCGCTGGGGCTCAGGAGCAGGTATGCGCTGAAGACAACACGGATTCAGGT
>JADJPJ010000050.1 GCA_016713325.1 Candidatus Flexifilum affinis
CTGTTGTGACTTGAATGATTTTGAAGCCGGTCTTGTGATGAGTTCCATCGGCGCAAGATTCCGCGCTGACGCGCTACGTGACGAATAGCACTGTTGGGACAGTCTAGATCGACATAGAATCATAGTTGGTGGTAGTTACCTCTGAATTGGTTGCTGCGGTGACTTGAAAAGAGGCTGCCTGCTATGCTACCTAATCTCATATTCGCTGATGGAATGCTGGACATCCTCGTTCAGCGTTTAATGCGACGTTCGCTGGGCCGGTTCCTAATTGCTATTGGCATCGCCTACCTGATGTTGAGCATGGCCACTAATCCGGCGCTTCTTCTGGCTGAACGCTTCTTTCCTGGATCAAAAGGTGACACGAATATCGTGGGGAGATGCTGTTCCTGGGGCCGGTAGCCTTGTTGGGGTTGAGTGCCGTACTCTTTTCCATGTTCTTTCCCGGCAAACGCAATACAGAGAGATACGGTGAGCGGCATCCAGTGGCAAGTGTCGTCATGCTGCTTGGCCTGTTTCTACTGGTCATCGTCCTGCCCACGGTGTTGGCGAGTTTAGGTATTTTGCATGCACCCTGACCGGTGACAGTCTGGCACCAGTAGGTAGCTCAGTATGTGGGGAAGGAGCAAGTTATGGACTTCCTCCCGCAACTGGTATGCCGAGTCTTGATCTACGCGCCTCTGAATGCTGTACGAATCAGCAAGGGGCCTGCCCAGAAGGTCGCCATCCTGGCCGGCGTCGCTCTCGCGTACGCCCTGCTCTTCATCAGTTTCGCGGCTTTCTGGGGCGCCGCTGACGGACCAGACAACACGAGACAGCAGTCCGAGACGCTCGCGTTGGTGACATTCCGGTCGCCGGCATTGCCTTCGTCGTCGCAGTTGTGCCGCCGTTACGGCCTGGATATCTGTGCGACATGTCGTCGCGATTTCGTCTGAACGGACGGCCGAAGCGCTTCTTGAGGCCATCCGGCTTCGAGGAGGCAAAGGATTTCAGGCGAAGACTGGTCCGATGCGAACTCGGGGCAAACCCCCTCCGCAAGGAACCTGAGTGCTGGGGGCTGGAAAGAGCAAATCTGCACGGGGCGAACCCGTGCGCCGCCGATCTTCACAGCGCCCGTCTAGACAAGGCGAATTTGCGCGAATGCAATCTGCAGAATGCAGATCTGCGGTATCCCCGCTTCAGAGCGCGGATCTGTGTGGTGCGAGGCTCAGATGGCGATCTATCAGCGGCCGACTTGAGTGGGCGCGTTGTTGGAGGGCGCGACCATCTTGGACGTAAGGCTCGACAAATTCACTCTTCTTCCAGACGGCCGTCGTTGGAGCGAGGGCATCACGCTCTCAATGTTCACCGGTGAGGCGCGTCAGGATGTCAGCAGACGCTGAGGTCCATGGGCAGTGGACAGGCAGTGTGACGGAAACGTCACGATGCTGGTGTTCATCCAATCTCTTGGGCCGCAAACCCCTCCAATGCCGCGGAGCGGTTCAGGTGTTGGCAGGGTGATTTCACCTGCACATGCACTCAGCTCCCGGTGCTGACATGACAAGCGACAGACCATGCGATGAGCAAGGTCAGCACCGGTGTGAGCAAGGCCATCCCGCCCGAGCGAGACGATGCAAACAACAGCACCAGCGCGATGTTTGCCAGGATGAAGACAGCGCATCCGCCGTCAGCCACAACCACATGGTTGGCATTGAGATATCTTCGATAGTCGAGAGTCCGCCTATTTACTGAGGCCGATGAAGATCGCCACCGGGACCCAAATGCAGACCAAAGAATGCCAGTTGGCTGGCGATAGGCAAACCGCGGTGGCATTTGCACGGCGATGAGGTGATGTCCTCGTACCACAGCGCTGTGCCAATCCCCACGAGAATCGTGATCAACCCATTACGTGGTCGCCCGATCCGCACTAGTTCATCACAGTTGCAAGTTGTAGCTAGAGCGACAACAGATAACGGGATCCTCAAGAATGAAACCGATGGGATCTCCGAAGTCCACGCCGCAGTGTGGGTGCGCCAAGGCACCAGGCATATATCGAGATAGAGCAGCAGGTTTGGCACTATCAATCCGCTGGAGCATGGAGCGAACGACTATAGAGGCCGAGCGAACGTTTGGGGGAGGTCTCCCGCGAGCGCGAGAACTCCGTTGTCGAGTGTTCCTTACTCGGCCAGGTATCCTGAGTTGGTTTAGGTGGCACGGACATCGACGAACCTCCTGCACTTCCGCGTGTGGGAATGGCTGTTGTCTTCAGCGTAGCCGTCGAGCTGTCCCTTCAACAAGGGACTGGCGTCCTGTTCCAGGCAGGAAACTTTCGTTGGCGCGCAGGCTTTCATTCGACTTGGCGTTTCGTCCACATCATTTTGTAGAACTACGCCATCTGGTGCGCCGGGCAATCGGCTTCCAGTGCGTTCAAGGCGGCAAGTGACAGCACTGTTTGCGGTCGTAGTTGTGTTCCGACCCGAATTAGGCGCGCCTATTTGAGTCCGGCTGCGAAGCGCCAACCATTCCAGCAGGCGTCCGCTCAGAACAACGCCAGCTGCTGCGCCGGCGCGTCCTCGAACGCCGGCGAAACCGGCTCCGGACGGCGGAAGGGGATGATCTTGCCGCTGGTCGGACGGGAGTGAGACGGCTCGACCACGTACAGCGCCGGCGCGGGGGACGCTTCGCCTCGCTGGAGGGTCAGCAGCCTTTCGGCCACTTCTTCGCGGCAACCGGTATACTTGCGACGTATGAGTCAGGAGCGAAGCAGATGACACAGACGAACAGCTGGAAAACCTTCTTTGACCGACACGCGAGCCGGTACATGGATGAACCCTTCGTCACGGCTACCCAAGCGGAGGTCGATTTTTCATCGAGCATCTGGGTCTGACCCCCGATCAGCGCATCCTGGATATGGGCTGTGGCACGGGACGGCATGCCCTTGAGCTGGCCAGGCGCGGCTATCCCGTCACCGGGGTCGATCTCTCCGATGGAATGCTCGATCAGGCACGTCAGGCGGCACGGTCCGAGGGCATCATCAGCGTTACGTTTCAACAAGCGGACGCCACGCGTTTCACAACCGACGACCCGTTTGACCGCATTTACTGCGTATGCGAGGGGTCGCTCGGACTGATCGGTTCTGGCAGCGACCCGCATGAACACGACATGGCGGTGCTTCGGAATCTCTACAATGCGCTGAAACCAGGCGGGCGAATGCTCATCACGGTCTTGAGTGCCACGCGTCTCATCCGCCAGTGCCAGCAAAGCGATGTGGAAGGTGGCGTCTTTGACCCTGCGACGCTGACCACGACCACGACGATGTCCACCGGCGAAGGCGAACAGGCGGTAGAGGTGACCGTGCGGGAACGTGCATTTGTCATCCCCGAACTGCGGTTGATCCTTCAGGTGATTGGCTTCGAGGTCGAGCATATCGGCGGTGGGACAGCAGGCAGCTGGGGAATTCGTCCGCTAGACCTTGACGAATACGAGATCATGGCCATTGTGAGTAAGCCCTGATCGTGACGGCATAGCGTGTCGGCGCCGTCGACTCCGGCAAATTCTGAGCGCATACGCACGGTCAGGCTGCGACAGCACGCCAGCGAAAGCGTGGAGTGCTCCGCGTCGCGCATGGCATCAGAACAACGCCATCTGCTGCGCCGGGGCGTCCTCGAACGCCGGTGGGACCGACTCCGGGCGCCGGAAGGGGATGATCTTGCCGCTGGCCGGACGCGTGGGAGGCGGCTCGACCACGTGCAGCGCCGGCGCGGCGAATACTTCGCCTCGCTGGAGGGCCAGCAGCCTTTCAGCCACTTCTTCCTCGCAGCCGGGGAAGACGATCCGGTTGTCGCGCAGCCACGCGCACAGCCGGTCCGGCTCGGCGGTCAGCAGCGCCGTCAGCTCCGCCCGCAGCGCGGCGAACCGGCCCGCGTCGTGGATCAGGTGCACCGTCTCCAGGTAGGCGGTCAGGGCATCGGGCTGCGCCTCGGCCGCCGCTGAAGCCTCGATCCGCTCCACCGTCGCGCCGAGTTCCCGCTCGGCGAAGACCAGCAGCGGGTCGGCCTCCGGCTCAGGAGCGGCTTCGACCACCGGCATGGGCATGTCCTCGGCCGCCTCCAGCGCCTCCGCCTCGACATTCCAGAAAGCCGCGTCCTCGGCATCGATGGAGCTCGTCTTCGCCTCCGCTTTGAAGAGCTGCGACGGGTCCAGCAGCGTCTCGTCCCGCCCGATCGCCTCCAGCAGCGCGGCCTCAAATCCCCCCTCGCCTTCGGTCAGCGCATCCAGCCCCGTCAGCCCGATCTCTCCCGTGAGCAGCTTGGCCGCCCGCTGCTTGCGGCTCATCAGCTGCACCGCCGTCTGCTCCATCGTCCCCTCGGCGAAAAGATACACCACCTTGCAGTGCGCGTGCGTCTGGTTCAGCCGGTAGGAGCGCGCCGCCGCCTGCATCATGGTGGACAAATTGAACGTGATCTCGTAGAAGATGATGGTCGGCGCGAACACCAGATCCAGCCCGGTCTTGGTCAGCTCGGGGTTGCACAGCAGCACATTGCAGCCATGCTCCACGGCCGTCTCGATCACCTTCTCCCGCCGCTCCGCTTCCACCGTGTTCTTGAGGATGAACGTCCGCGCCGCCGGCACGTGCCGCTTCAGCAGCCCCTCCAGCCGCGGCTGGATGTCGCGCGTCGCCGTCTGCCGGAAGTAGACGACGCACGGCCGTCCCGCCGCCAGCTCCTCCCGCACCAGGTCGATCAGCGCCCCCTCCTTGGCGAAGATGCGCTCCTCGCCATAGCTCGGCAGGCTGGCGACCGTGAACGCCTCCTTCTCTCCGGTGATGGGGTGCTTCAGGTGGTGGATCACCTCGTAGGGCCGGAAGGGTGCGTTCGGCCAGCCCATCGCCCACTGAAGGTACGCGCCGCGGAAGGTCGTGTCGCCCTCCCAGCGCCGCTGGATCAGGTAGTCCTTCAGCCGTCGGCGGGTCCGGTCGTACTCGGCATACACGTCGGCGTCCAGCTCCACCGGCAGGGCGATCTCCTCGTAGCTCGGCAGTGACTTGCCCAGGTCGCCCAGGCTGAAGAAGATGGCGTGGTCCAGCACCTCGGCCACCAGCAGCGGCGAGATGCCCGGCGCTTCCTCGTACGGCCGCTCGTAGGTCGAGGTGCCGGTGTAGGCGCCGGTCTCCCGGTCGTAGCTCGGCCGCTCCTCGATCACCTGCTCGCGAACCCCCATCTCACTGACCCACGCCGACTCCGCCCGCCCCCGCTGCTTCGAGCGGTCGTCCACAATCTCCTGGTAAGCTCGCTCGCCGCGCGGCTTGCGGCTCAGGCGGGGCGCGCCGCCCCAGGGGTAGCGCTGGCGCACGCGGGGGTTGAGGGCGTACTCCAGGTTGAAGATCGACGACGAGCGGCCGTTGAAGGGCGTGCCGGTCATCGCCAGCACCTTGCGCGCCAGCCCCGCCATCCGCGAGAACGCCTGCCCGTTGCCGGTGTCGCCGTGCTGCGCCTCGTGCGCCTCATCCCAGATCAGCAGGTACACCCGACCGGGGTAGCGCCGCTTCAGGTACTCGTCCAGCCGGTAGCGCGGGTTGCGGCTCGGGAACTTCTCCCCCGGCTTCGGCAGCGATCCCCTGTCGCGCGCTTCCCGCCACAGCGGTGACTGGCACACGGCGCAGATCCGCCGGCCGCTCCGCAGCCAACTCTCCGACGCCGGTGCGCTCGTCCCCTTGCGCTCCTGCATCACCGTGCCCCCGCAGGTCGGGCACTTGGGCAACCGCTCCCGCCGGATGCGCTGCCCCGGCGTGTAGCCCTCCGGCACCGGCGCGCCGTGCCGCCACAGGGCGACGGCTTCGCTCCGCCAGACGACAGCCGGCTCGTGCCCCGCCCCCAGCTTGGTCATGTCGCGCTTGATCAGCCCGACCTTGGCCACGCCCGCCCCGAGCGTCTCGGCCGTCGTCATGAAGCGCCTGATGTCCTCGTGGCGGTCCAGCCGCTCGACGTGGATGTCCGGCTGGATGCTGACCAGCTCCCGCTTCCACTTCTCCAGCAGATGCGGCGGCGCGACGATGAGCACCACCTGCTCCGGCCGGATGTCGTCCCGCAGCGCCTTCACCACGCCCGAGGCGATGCTGATGGCCGCCGATCCGCCCATCAGCGTCTTCCCGGTCCCCATCGAGCCCACCAGCAGCAGGCTGTCGCGCGATTGCAGGCCGCGCACCACCGCCCCGACGACGTGCTTCTGCGCCGTGTACATCGGGTACTTCCCCTTCAGCCGGATGCCCTCCAGCCAGCGGCCGATGCCGGCGTAGTCGAAGCGGTACATCGGCCGGAAGCGGGCGTTGAGGTACCCGGCCAGCGCGCGGCGGTTGGCGGTGATGAAGCCGAGCAGCGCCTCGTCGCCGGCCATCTCCACCGTCGTGCCGTCGCCGCCGAGCAGGGTGAGGGTGGTCGTCGGCTTCAGGCGGACGGTGGTCTTCTTCACCTGCCGGTCGGGGTCAGCGGGGTCGGATTCCACCTCCACGCGGGCAATCTGCTCGACGTGGCGGGTCTTGCCGCGGATGGCCACCGTCCCGTACTCCGCCGTCTCGATGACCGCGCCATCGGCCACGCCGGCGGCCAGCACCAGCGCCAGATGCCCCGGACGCGGCGCGACCACCGGCTCGATCTCGGCCGGCGGCGGAGGCGGCTGGAGCAGCGCCTGAAAGCCGTTGGCCGTCCATGCCCCACCGGACTGGATCAGGCGCAACCCCTGCTCCGGGTCGAGCATGTCCGGCGCGAAGACGAAGCGGGAAATCGCCCGCGGCGGCGGCGCCTTGTAGACCGGCTCCGGCTGGACGGTCAGCGGACGCGGGGCGGCTTTGGCGGCCAGGATCTGCTGGTAGAGCGCGCCCGGCTCCGGTCCCTCGCCCTTGATGGCGGCGACGACGATTTGGTCGTATTCGCCGAGGTGCTTGCCCGGCAGCGCCCAGACGTCGACCGAGCGGGCGTGTTTCGCCAGAAACGCCGCCGCTTCCTGCGTGAGATGGTGGTTGTAGACGCACCACAGCACGACGGCTCCGTCCTGCGCCCACTTCCAGGCGTGACGGAGGTAGGCGAACTCGACGCGCTTGCTGCCCCTGGCCGCGGAGTCATGGTCGTAGGGCGGGTTGGCCCACAGGATGCCGAAGGCATTGTTCGAGGCGACCAGCCGCTCGACGTCGCAGCGCACCGCCTGGGTGGGGCCGAAGCGGGCGAGGCAGGCCTCGGCGCGCTCGCCATCCAGCTCGTTGGCGTAGGGCGTGACGTTCCAGGCCTGCGCCGCCGCTTCGAGGAACGCGCCCTCCCCGGCGAACGGGTCGAGCATCCGGACGGCGGGGGTGGCGGGGGCCACTAACGAAAGGAGCGCCGGGTAGTGGCGCTCCTCGATGGGCAGGTAGCCCATGATCATCTTTGATTCTGCGCGTGCCATTTGTTTTCTCCTCATCAAAACAAGTCACCATACTTCTCACTGTAGGTTTTCAAAATTGTTGAACCGAGCGTCAGATTACCTGCGCGGGATGTCACAGTTTTTGCGGAAACCCTCTGAATTCAGTTGGAAGTTGAGTTCAAATGAGGGAAGCGAGTGTGGGCTGCGCTTAGAGAGGTTCGGTGCAACAACTTTGACACCAATGAAGGTTTAGCGCAGGACGGCGGCCGTGTCATCAACGCGGTATGACACGGACTATGTTCTACGAGGACAAGAAGCGCTTTGAATATTGCCTCATCGATTGTCAATGTTTCCTTTCAGTTCTTCGTTCAGTTGTTCGTCGCGACCTGTTCAAGTTTTATGTATTCAACCATTCAATAAGTTCTGAGGCTGTTGCTGATTTACGCAGCTTGCCGACTTCATAAGATAGCGACAAGTCACTTTCTGTGTAAACCGCATTCGGGGTACAGACGACAGCGATGATTCTGGCATAGCGACTGAAATCATAATTGTGACCAATGGGTAATTCCTGTAATTCAGCTTTTACGGCCTGCCACTTGAGAACAGCTTCATCAAGACGTAGTCGCGCGTCTAAGAGCGCGGTACTCACCGATGTCTTGTCCGACGCTAAAAATAATAGCCTGCATGCGATCAGTGTGTCGCCAGCCGCCGAGGCATCGATGTCCGGATCTGATTGTTGTCCCTCCCCGGCGTTCAAGGGGTTGCGCATCGCCCCAGTGCATCAGTCGGCTTCCATCGGGACGCATCGATGTAACTTTGTACGCATCCTCAAAGTGATGCCGCGCTTCACCCCGATTTCGCCGCTCAAATTTGGGAACCGAAGTACTTGCCCTAACCTGTCTTTGACTTCGCGATCAATGACAACCCAATACTGATTGCCGCTAATCACGCCAGGAAGTAAGGGGTGTGTGCCAGTCTCTAACCTTTCCAGATCATTCAACAGATGTATGGGGGTAGGTGGCAAATCAGCACCGGGAAACAGGTCTTTCAGCATCAAAACAACCGTATCAAATTCAGACCAATAGCCTAAAATCGCTTCGTACGGAGTGCATGCGTTGCGCGTGGCGGCGCGCTGGCTGAAATAGGTAGCAGCAAACCTGCCAGCACCAGCAAACTAAACACTTCTCGACTCAGCCATTGTTGGTGACCGTCCTCTGTCAACTTATAGAGATTTGAGACGTGGTTCAGCGGCACTTGGCTAGGCAAGTAGCACGTCGGAATAATCGGGGGTGTTTCCAGATCTCGAAATTCAAAGTAAGGCAGAGGCATCGCAACCGGATAGTAAGTTCTATCTACTGTATACAGGTGTGCCTTTTCAGATCGATCGTTTAGACTCGGTATAGTTCCAGCAAGTCCAGAAATGCCAATACTTTGACGTGCATCAAACACCTGACCTGCCTTCCGCTTAGATTCCGTCACAACCGGATCGGGAAGGTGTCTTGCCCTGATTCTGAAAGGTATTTCTCTGGCAGCAGCGCCATATTTGATGTGTAAATCACCCAAGTCAAAACCCCGCGACAAATGCCAAAAATATGATTGGCGATTGATGGAGTGAGGGGCAAACTAAGCTGCGTATCGAATTGGTCTGACTTGTCTCTGCGTTGTGAACGTGCTGACAGAATTGCAGCGAGTGTCAAGCAATAGCCTTCGAAACCCTCATCCTCAATGTTATGAATATTGGGAAAACGTCGTAAATACCATAACCACTGCACAGGCGAGAAGCGCTGGGCCATTTCAACCAACCCATTTTCCACAGGCTCTAGACATTGACTGAGATACTGTTTTGCGTCTGCGGGATCAATTAAGCCATTGCCGGATGCTGTGGGTCTGGGGATATGCCGACACCATATCGCACTCTGCTTCTTGGCATCTTCAAGTGCTTTTCTGATCTTTTTCTCGCCTGTATGTATCAGTTTTTCCATCTGGAGGTGGGATAGAATGAAATCCAATGTGCATCCTCGTTATTCAAAACGCAAAAGCCGTCCCCACATTCGCACTCATTGTACGGCACTTGCCGGCAGCCGAACCGCACTCTGCTCCAGCCTGGTGATCAGCCGCGTCCAGCCGCGTCGAGCGTCACGGTCCAGCGTCCATCCGGGGGGGCGGCAGGGCGTTCCCGCTCCACAGGACGCAGACAGTGGCGCTCCTCCAGGGGCAGGTAGCCCATGATCATCTTGGATTCGGCTCGTGCCAGACTTTTCTCCTCATCAAAACAAGTCACCAAACTTCTCACATCTGTGCCTCGTAGATGAGAGAAAATGAGGGCATGGTGTATCAGGTGACAAGGAAGTTCGGGTGGAAGCAGGAGAAATCGCGTGAAGGTGAAGTGTCGGACGCTCTTCAACAGGGAAAAATACGTGGACGCCGAGGCGCTGATTCAGCGACCTTCTGTTTACGGACTGATCGTGCAGGAAAACAAGCTGCTGGTCGTGCGGGCAGAATACACCCAGCGTTTTATCCTCCCAGGTGGTGGCATTGAGAAGGGCGAGTCAATTGACGCTGCTTTGATCCGGGAAGTGAGGGAAGAGACCGGCATCCCCGTCAAGGTTACCGAGTTCCTGCATTTTGAGACGGATTTCTTCTACTACGACCCCCTTGATTTAGCGTTTCACGGCTTTCTGTTCTTCTACCGGTGCGAGCCGTTATCCACCCGGATCGGTGATACTACTTCACCCGGACGAAGGGCTGGAGGAGCCATTGTGGGCGGACATCGATTCGCTGAATGAACAGGCATTTCAAGGTCATGGCGCATTGATTATGGCGTTGACGCAGAGGCTGTCGTCGTAAATCCAGGCTTATTTTCGTGTCAGCAGGTCTATCCCGCCGGCTGAGCGGGTCGGGCCCACCAGCAAGGCCGCATGCCCCGCCTACCACAGGAACGGCGTCCAGGCGTTGAACACCGTGCAGGCGAATGGGTCGAGCATCCGGACGGCGGGCGTGGCAGGGGCCACTAACGAAAAGAGCCCCGGATAGTGGCGCTCCTCCTGGAGCAGGTAGCCCATGATCATTTTCGATTCGGCTCGTGCCACCGCATAATATCCTTTCGTTCGCGTGTGGAAAATCAGATTGACTTTGAAGCCTGAGGAGTCCCGAGGTGGAGGAACGCTATTTCACAGAACCTTATACATGGAATGGTGGCTTCTATGAGCTAGCAATTGAACTTGGACAGCGTTCTGATCAACGCTTGCTTGCTGCACTCCAAGCACTATGGGGATTTCCCGACCTGAAAGGCGTTTTTTTGGATCGAGCTGTCGAACCGCACCTTCAAGAGCAGATAGTGTTGTTGAGCAACTGCCTCCTAGAAGGTCACCTCTACGGACTTGCACGATTACCGAATGCGGCACTGATCGCCTGTGGTACAGTTCTGGTACGCGAAGACTCAGGAATTGATTGGCTGAGCTTCTATATTCCAATGGGCGCTCTCAATCGCAAGTACAAGACAGGTGGCTTTCCATTTGGCAAGGCAGACGACGACGACAATCATGGAACTTGGAGGGCTCCACTTGATACATGGATGTGGACCATCGGACAGTATGTTTTCGACCACGTTGGGTTTGATCTTGCGCTTATAGGTCATGAAGTTTTGGGGGAAATCTACGCGGATAATATTCGTGCAATGGGCATTCCCCCCCAGCGCTGGGTAGGGTATATCTGGCCAGAGGATGGTAAATTAGCCTACTATCCTTGTACCAAATATGGCTCACCGTTGACTTTCAGTTGAAAGGTGGGGCAGAGAAATGACGCTCTGCTCCAGCCCGCCGGTGATCAGCCGCGTCCATGCCGTCGCATTGAGCGCCACGGTCAGCAGGTCCATCCCGCCGGCTGGGTGTGTCGGACGCACCAGGATGGCGGCATGGTGCCTTGCACGACGACCCGCTCTACTCCAGCGCTCGCTCCAGCCCAGACCGATGCATTCTGATGTAGTCAAGATCAGCTTCGTAGCCTGGCAGATGGTCAAGATTCTGCCCCGTAGCCTGCATGTAGGCCGTGAGCGCTGCAATGCGCGCAGTGACCGTTTCGATAAGCTCGGCCCAGTGTGCAGAACCGTAGCCTAGACGGAACAGGCGCAACCGTGCCTCCCGATCAGGTACGGACGTCCAGCCCTGATCCAGACACGCCGCGTCGGTCATCAACGGAACAAAACGATACACCGCATAGGCCACGTCCCAGATCCGCCGACCGGGCGCGGCAGTATCAAAGTCCAGAATCCCAACGATACGCGCCCCCTGAAACACGCAGTTGTAGGGAGCGAAGTCGTTGTGACAAATCACTTCATGGCGATTCCCCGGCGCCAACGGCAGCATGAATTGCGCATCGTCAGGCACAACAAAGTCTGCCGTCTGGTCATGCAATCGCCTCAGCAGCTGCGCGGCTCCCAGCAGCGCGTCATCGGACTGCATATCAGCGTCCAGCGGCGCGTGGCCGACCGTGCCGTGCAGATACGTCAGCGTTTCAGTGTTGTCGTTCACAGCCAACACACGCGGCGACTCCGCAAATCCTCGAGAGGCCAGATGGTGCAGCAGGGAATGCACAAACGGTGACCACGGACCTGTCTGGCGGACCACGGTGTCGCCATCACGATAAACGGTGTTACTGTTCCCACCCGAAAGTTGGTCCACGTCGTAATCTCCGCGAGGTTGTGCCACTCGTATTCTACCCGACCCTCGGCAGTGCGATCCCTCTCTGCTCCAGCATGGCGGTCAATCATCGCACTACTGCCTGCTCGTCAGGTCTTTGTCTTCCATCTCCCAGGCATGATCCAGCGGGTGATACGCGGTATGCCGGATCAGATAGCGGAGCGGCCATTTCGCCATTTTGCCGACCAACTTGCCCTCTGCGTGGTAGTCCCGTATGGCGTGGCAATAGGCATCTCGATGCGCCCTCAGGACATCGTCGGTCAGGGCCACACCGTCAAGGATGTGCAACCCGAGCTTCGCCGCCCAGTCCTGCTCCGCGGCCAACGTGTGCCGGACGATGTGGTCCCGGTCTCGTCCACCCCCTCGCGGACCCTTCTGCATCTCAGCCGACACGCGCAAGCGCACGTCGTCGAAAAACGCCCAGCACGCCTGCATCAGGCTCAGCTCACGCTCCAATTCTTCGGTCGATAGGTCTTGCTTGTCAATGCTTGAGAAGGCAAACGAGATGCCCCAGAAGTCGGTTGATCCCGTGCCCGGATAGCGCTCGACAATGTCAAGCGTGGTGTTGGCGGCAAACGCTTCATCCATCCCCGCCATCCTGGCCACCGAGGCATAGCGTGGAAGATAGGATCGCAGCCTTTCCACCGCGGCCTCCTCGGTCTTTGCGCCACGCTCCAGACCGGGCCAATCCGGTGCCACGGCCACCACTTTCTTGCCTTTCGGTCCGATTTCAAGCATCACCCGAAGCGGATTCGTCATCTCTGTTCTCCATTGGCGTTTTGCTGCTTTTCGACCACGTTAGCATCAGTGGCGGTCAGTTTCGGTCCTGATACTGTGATTCATGACATGCCCGCTGGAGAGGTTCCTGAGGATATGGTGCCTGATCGTGGGATAGGCGTTACGGAAGAAGGTTGAAACGCTCGATATGATCGGGGCGAATGATCGAGAAGTCGCGGCGGTCGAAGGTGCAAATCCGGGTGATGCCCAACCGCTCCGCCAGCGCCGTGAGGCAGCAGTCCACGAAATAGCCCAGTTCCCGCCTGACGCGGGAACATAGCTGTTCAGCAGCGAATCGAAAACGTCGTCCAGAGAACGCCCCTGCTGCTCGGCCAGTGTCTCCAGGCGTTCAACCAGATCGGAACGCAGCGTGATGGTCCGGTCGGTCATGATCGCGAGTCCTCCAACACTCATCCTCACTCATTATACGGCACTTGCCGGCAGCCGAACCGCCCTCTGCTCCAGCCCGCCGGTGATCAACCGCGTCCACGCCGTCGCATCGAGCACCACGGTCAGCAGGTCAATCCCGCCGGCGGAGCGGGTCGGGCGCACCAGCATGGCGGCGTGCCCCGCCTGCCACAGGAACGGCGTCCAGGCGTCGAACACCGGCACGTTCACCAGCTGCGCCACATGGTGCCTGAGCTTGGCCTGCGCCTGTTCCTCGCTCGTCCGCAGGATGAACGTGGTGGCCGCGCCGCCATAATTCGGGTGCACCGCCCAGTCGTGCAGCAGGATCAGCGAGGTGAAGCGCGCCTCGGGGATGGTTTGCAGATACGCGTGGTACATGCCGGTGCTGCCTTCCCCGGCGGTCAGCTCCACCGCCGGCGCGTCCTCCGGCACGACGGTGACGATCTCGCCCTTGCTCAGCTTCGCGCGGATCGCCTCGACGCCGGATCTCGGCCCACCCATATTCACGTACACGCACACGCCGTCGTGAATGGCGAAACCGTAGCAGTACACCTGCCCGGTGATGCTGCCGGTCAGCTCGCCGCAGTACGCCTGCGCGATCGGCACGGCGCGGCCGGTCGGGCGGATCGGCGCTGCGGCTCGGGTCGGCATGAGTGGTGCAAGCGAAGCCCCCTTCGCCTCTCGGATGGCGGTCTGGATGGCGTCCAGCGGCTCACCCTCGGCGGGGAACGGCGTCGGCCTGCTGATCCGGATGGCCGGCGCTTCCGGTTCCGGGTCGGGTGCGGGTTCGGGCGGCAGGCCTGACTGCTCCTGTGCATCGTCCTCGGCCAGCGCCTGCTCGACCATCGCCGCCAGTTCGGGACTCATCTCCGGCGCGACTACCTGGTGTGTGACCTGGATGTCCGGCACAGGCTGCGGCTTCGCGGCGTCGATCAGCGCCTGAATGGCCGGCGGCAGCTCCCACCCGACCCAGTACCACTGCCGGCGCTTGCCGCTGAAGCGCGCGCCCTGCTGCTTGAGCAGATCGCGGTGCGGGTAGGTGTCGCCCTTGAGCCACCACCACGGCGTCTCGCCCGGACTGCGCTGGCTCCGCTCGGCGGTGATGCCCTCCGCACCCGACTCTCGCTCCCCGCTGGACGGGGAGACCGGCCGGAAACCCGTCGGGTCGAAGCGCGGGCCGGCGCTGCCGATCGGCTCGGCATAGGCGGCGGTCCGGCTGTTGGGCAGCTCCCACCAGCGGCCCTCCCGCCACAGGTACGCTCCGGCACGCGGGTAGTCCCGCGCGGCACGCTCCGCCTTCGCCAGTTCGTCCGGCGTCAGCGCCAGCAGCAGATAGCCATGCCGGACCGAGACCTCGCCGTCGAGCTGCAGGTAGCGGTACGACGCGCCTTTCGGCGAGACTTCCCGCGCCCGGCTCCCGTAGAGCGCCAGCAGGATGGCGGTCACGGCGCTGGAGTAGCCCAGCTTGTAGGCGCTGACCACCTGCCGCGTGCGGGGATCGGTCACGCGCTGTGCGCCGTACGTGTCGACGGCCAGGATCAGCCCGCTCATGGGACGATCTCCTTGGAGAAGTTCACCAGGTCGGCGGTCTTGCCGCGCTGCACGGCGTAGGCGTAGCCCGCCTTCGTGCCGGGGCTGCTCCCGTTCCAGACGAAGAGCGCCCGCTGGCAGTTGTCGACCATCCAGCGGTCGCGGACGGTGTAGCCGCCGAGCAGCGTTCCATCCGCGCCGCGGTACAGGTCGCGCGTCACCTGCACGTACGCGCCGTGCCGGCATCCACCGTTGCGCGGGAAGTTGCCGATCCCAGCGACGACGACCTTCGCCTTCAGCCGGCGGCACTCCTGCACGACGGCACGATCCACGCCCAGCGGGTGGTCGCCGACCAGGATCGTCCAGCCGAGCTGGTGGGCGCGCCGGACGGCTCGGCGGGCGTAGGCGAGCATCTCGGCAGTGGCGTCGCGACTGCCGACGATCAGCAGGTGGGTGGTGGGTTCTGGAGTCATGTGCACCTCCCGTGGAGGACTTGAGGGATCGGGAAATGAAAACGCGCCGCCTCTTCACGAGACGGCGCGCTGTTTGAGTCGAGACAATCTGCTCCTCTATGATGCCCGGCTGTGGCCCGAACGTGACCGGTTGGCAGGGTGTCGTTTGGGCTGCCAACCAATGTTCAGAGGTCTTTCCGACGCGGCTTCTTTTTTCTCACCGCAGTTCGCGACCACCGGTCATACCCCGCCGGATTGCGGGGAGGAGGTTGCATCTCGGAACCGTCTGTCGCTCGTCAGGGCTTCAGCTGCGGATTGACCACAGCGCCATGGGGAGCTTTGCAATCCACCCGTAGCGGCAGCCGGTTCGGTCGATGTTTTGTTAAGGTGCGGAACGCCACCTCAACAGCACGACGCGGCCCCGGCGCACGTCGGCTTGCCCTGCCGGATTTTGCGGTGAGGGCCGCAGCAACGCTGCGGGCCGGCGCGAGCCAGGAGCAAAATCCGAGCAGCAGGTCGCCGGGACCGACCCCGGCGACCTGGACGTGCGCCCGCGTCGTGCTACGGTGAGCGTTGATCCGCACCGGAAACATCGATCCGATGATGTGGACGTAGGGAGGAAAAACTCTGATAATGCAGGAAACCCACCGAGGGGAATGCACAAAGCCTGGCGCGTGTCACGTACCGACACACTCCAACATCCCAGTACTACGCTTCGCGACCTCGATGCGCTTCTGAGAGAAATATAGCCACCAGTGGCTGGGCCATGGATGCATATTGCCACACGCAGCGCTTCCGGGCCATCACGCCCACGCCATGCCCATGCCGTTGGTCGTCTTGCGGCCAATGCCGCTGTAGTAGGCGAAATCGATCAACAGGTTGACGGTCCGGGCGAACCACACATACTCGCGGCGCAGGGTCGCCTCCAGCGCCGGCTCGCGCTTCTTCAGGTGATCGTTGGCGCGCAGCAATTCGAAGGTCACCTCCCCTATGAAGCCAACTTCGATGCTGCCCTGCTTACCCTTGTAGGGCGCTGTTTCCGTCCGGTAGCCGGATATCAAGATGTGATGAGTCAGGAAGACCATCACCTGATCGTCAGGCAGATCGCGCAGGCGGTGGGAAGTGAAAGCTACCCAGCGGTTGAGCAGGCTGCCGAAGACCAGGTCCGGGCGAGGCAGGGGCAGTACCAATCCACTGGAGCGAAAAGTCGTGGCGCTGAGAAATGTCAGTGTGTGGCTCCACGCCGGCTCGCCCTCGCGGTTGCGGTCGATGAGTTGCTGGTAACTACACCGGCCTGGGAGCCGCGAACCATCCCATTCTATCGCCTCGACCGGCCACAGCATGTGGTTGATCTCGACCTGGACTGGTCCACCCTGCGCCAGCTCGGCAGAGACGGAGCGGTAGTACACCTCCAGCGCGGTAACGGTGGCGGCGGAGAGCGCCGTGAAGCGCACCCAACACAGGTCGTCTGTCTCCAGGTCGCCGAAGTGAACGACGTCGCCGCGCATCAGGCCACTGGCCGTGAACGGTTTCTCCGATCCCTCATCGTGGACGTCCACCGCCAGCGACGGATCGCAGGCGTTGAGCAGCATTAACCCAAGCTGAAAGACCGCTCGGCCCATGTGGTTGTAGACGTGCATCGGGCGCGGCGCACGAATGCGGATGATGAGCGCTGCCAGATCGTAGGTAGTGTCGTGGTCAAACGTGGTGGACATGGCAGCACCCTTCGCACGCAGTATAGGCCCGTTTTCCGACAAGATGCGGCGAGAGCGTCGCCATCCTTCGATGCTTACTTCACCTCGCGTGGTTCACCAGTTCATCAACAGTGGTTCAGGATGGTGGCCGTTTTCGGGTGAACATACAATTGTTCCACAGGCATCGCCCTAATTGGGGCTTCGCGGCGGGATGTTTATAATAGGCACATAACACTGTCCAATCCATTTGTATACTTGAAAGGGTACCCATCGATCGGATTGCACGCCCAGCAGGAAGGCGATATCTACCAGTGTCTTCTGAAAAAGCTGGAATATCTGCTGCGCCTCCGCCTGCCCGTTCAGGTGGCTAATCGCGCGGCGTGTGCTGTCGATGATGTCGCTGTAATGGGCTACGTTTGTGTTATCCAGCCAGAATTCGCTTTGCTTGAGTGGATTTGTTGATCCAGTGACATACAAACCAGCCACTGACTCTGCTTCTTCCGGGAACTCGCGGTTTTCCGTCAAGATGGTGGCAAAAACGTCGCGGGGCATCGTCCAATCCACCGTCCCTGTAGATTGCACCATGAGCTGAATCCGCCTCAGGCTGCCCACAGTCGTGGCAGCCGGCGCAATTAGCTTCACATCGCTATAGGCCGACCGAACTAGCGGCGCCACAACATATTCGTTTCCGCCAATGACCTCACGGCGTACGTCAGGATAGTTCTGGGCATGCATCGGTAGGCGCGTATCAAGTTCGGTCACAATATGGCGCTGTATGCGCGGGGCTCTGTCCAAAATCCCGCTTACGATTTTCTGAACTGCGGTCGAAGAGAATCCGGCGCTAGTCACGGCATTTGCGCTGTCGAGACCAGCTTTAAGCGGCACATCTTTTTCCAGCCACACAGGAATGATGTGCTTCCCTGGCTCAGGGCATGATCGATCTCCTCATTGACAACTGTGGACGCCAGCGCCGCAGCCGTCCAGAAGATGAGTACAATCTCCGCCTGATCGATGGCGCTGTAAATGGCAGAGCGCCAAGCCTCGCCAGCCGAAATGTTGCTTATGTCCTGCCACACGATGAAGTCCTGCGTCCGCAGGCTTTCGACAAACTGACTGACGACTTTGGTGTTCTTGCGTGCATAGCTGATGAAGATGTGGCTCATCTGCTGACTCCTAGACTCGGCCCTCGATAACGTCAAGTAATATCTGGCGCTTGCGCTGCGGCGAGATCGCGAGTTCGAATTCCTCGCTGAGCTTCTTGTAGATGCTGCGCAACTGGTTCTCGATGGTCTTGACCGATTTTCCCAGATAACGACTCAATTCGTCATTGCTGGCATAAGTATGTGTGTGCAGCATGTCGACCAGCGCGTTTTCCTCTGCGCTCAGCGATTTCAGAAAGCGTTCTCGCGGGCGCCCCCGGTTAGCCAACCATTCCATAATGTCAGTATCCGCCAAAACGCCGGGTAGCAACCGCGAAGGGAGAACCGGCAGATCCACGATGTGCACAGCGTCAAGCTTGCCCGGCGGGATGTGGTACGCCCCCCCTGAGCTTCCATCCGACCCCGCCAGGATAGTCCAGACGTGATCGTTCTCTCCGAAAAGCAGCGATGCCGCCAGGCAGGCGTAGATGCTCATCGCCTTGCGCCCACCGGCGACCAGGAGGTGGACCGTCGCACCGCGTGCCCGGTACTGGCGCAGCACTTCGGCGGTCGATCGATAGTAGGCCTCGGCGCTGCGCCCGTCGGCAATGTCGATCAGGAGGCGTACCATCACGGTAGGTCAGCTCGTGCGTCGTCAGCAACAGGCGAGGATAATCACACCGAAGTACCGAGCAGACAGCATCAAAGGCGGCGGCAACAGCCGATGCCACCGCCGACGTGTGAAGCAGCCCTAACGAGGTGAACTGATACCGCACCTGTAAAAGGTCCAGCGCCATCGTGATCGCCTGTGGCCGCTGGCCTAGGGTCGCCAGAAAAACCTGCTCCCGTGTGTTCACGGCGCATCCTCGGCAATCCGGCTGGTGCTCATGTTCCGCGAACAACATCGGTTGGGTACGGTAGAACTGGACGATCCTTGAAATCATTCGGCTCGATGGTCATGTAGTCGAAGCGAGGATCGGGACGCACTTCACGCAGAATGACCTTCAACTGCCGAATGCGTTCATGTTGGTCGAAGGCGCGGCCGGTTTTGTCAGCGATCATCTGCTTGAAGGCGTCGACAAGTGGCTGAGTGTCAGCAGGCGCATCCCCGCATCCAGACTCCCCAGTCACCGGTGTCATCAAAGAGCGTAGCGTAGCGCTGGACACGGTCCACAGAGATGCGGTGCTGACTTCAGCCGCACGACGCCCATGCCGTATGGTTTTCCCATTCCCACCATGTGGCGAGCCTGTGGGTCACCACCAAGGGTCAGCGCCCACGCCAGCGCGCCAAGCTCTGCGGACAACAGGTTCTCAAAGTAGACACGGAACGTGAACTGCACGTTCGGCTTGATTGGCCGCATGGATGTGTGCTGCGTATCTTCCCTGCTGAGAGATTCTGTCTCGCGCACCTCGTCAATCCCACCGATCACCTTGCGCCAGTACAGCTTGTGACCGCGAATACGTGCCTTTGGTGTTCCCCAGTGCGCGAGCTGCGCTGAGGGCGTTCTGACACCATCTGCCTGTTCCAGGTAGTGCTGGAACGTCGTGGGCTTGGGCGATCCCAGAATCTTCGGCGTGAAGGGCTCGCGCTCCAGGGCGACCTCTGGGTCCCCGACAAGGGTCGCGCTTGTCACGCTGATACGTCCCGCATACGCGCTGCCTTCCCCGGTTCATCCTCCACGACGTAGCCGAACATGGCTTCTGCATAGTCCGCCGACTCAGTCCAGCCCGCATCAGCCTTTCGTGCGCGATCGGCGTATTGGTCACAGCGCGAACATAGCTGGCCCGCGTAGAGTGTTCAGCCGGGTTTGCGTGCGATGCGGAAAAACAACGCATGTCCGAAATGATCGACTCTTTCTGGATTGGAATACCGGCCGGCCTCTATCGCGGCCGCGCCAAGCCAGGATCGAACGGTTTTCCTTCTGAAACGGTGTCAAACCGGAGACGTAGTCCTTGAACAGCTACCGGGATACGGAGCAGATGCTTGGACTCATCGGGAGGCAAGATGATCACATAGTTCCTGCAACAGCTGTTTGGTCCTGACTGCCCGCCCTGCGTCTCCGCCATGCTGCCTGTGCAAACCAACAATTTGGCGCGCCCTTGCTCCGAGTCCAGGTGGATGACCATCCTCTTGACGACTCAAACCCACGTCGTGAACTGCACCGTATATTGGGATGGTTAAATCGCTTCATGCCTTTTACGCTGGCGACTGGCGACGAGCCATCCTTGAGTCGATCCTTGACCTTGGCAAAAGCTTCTCCCTCGAAGAGCTGAGCAGGACGAATGAACCACGATTGCCCTTCGCGCTTAAGATAGCCAGCGCGGACATGGTGGCTGGAGAAGGCACCGTCACGCTTCGGTAGTCGGGGTCTGAACCGAGGCGCGACCGAGCAACGCAAGATACTTGCGCGTATTGCTGATAGGTTGGATTTTGCCGAACGTGATGATCTCGACCAGGGCGCGCAGCATCCCCCGTAGGCTGCTGCCAGGAATACGCGGAACGCCCTCAATGCCGAAGAACTCCGAGGTTTCCAGTTTTTCTTCTTCCCTGCCTCCTGGGCGTTGGTGCGTACCTCCTCGGCCGAAAGCATCCCACGAACGTACAGCGGCGTCACTGTCGTCAGCGTGACATCAAGGTAGCCCGTCAAGCGCTGAACCTGTGGCGAATATCGTGAGTGAGGTGCCATGACTTCAGATGGGATCGGAGTGTCCGGCAGCGGTACGAAATTGTAGGGCGCGCGCGCTGCTTTTCGAGGCATAGGGCCTCCTGGGCCGCTTCGATGCTGGGGGTTATGCGCCATAATACCTGACCTCCACATTCACAAGTCGGCTGTGCGCGATATAGCACACGCCGTTGCCATATTCGGCGAGATAGTGTCTCACGTGCAGCGCAGCACGACTGCTGAGCGACACCGCCGACGCATCAATGGGCAGCGCGTGCCGCAGGCCCTGCGAGCCATCGGCGAGGATCGAGAAACCGCCGACATACTGCTCCACCTGTGTCCCCAGAGGACGTGGGACTCCGTCAATCACGTCGCAGGGCCGCCCTCTTCATTCTCGTCACCATCGACGATAAGCCGATGCAGCCAGCCAGCCCCATCATGCCAGAAGAAGATTTCCCAGGCCTGGTTGAAGACGCGGAGCTGCTGCAAAGTGTTGGCGTCGAGCGCCGGCGCGATATGGGGGCGGCGGCATGAGAATAGTAGACCTGGCCTGCAGCAAAACGTCCCAGTTCACGCCGTCATAGGCGTGGGCAAGGATGAATGCATCCCCTGGAATGGGTTCTGCGCCAGCCATTCGAGCGGGTCAAGTGCACCCAGCGGCGTCACTTTGATCGCCACTCGTTCCACCTTGTGCAGCGTGCGGGTGCCCGCAGCATTCGTCAATTGTCCGGTCATTGATCTATCCTCTCCGCAGGCCTTGAAGCGCTGTGACGAACCGTTCCAACTGGTCGCGCTCCTCGGGTGAGAGTGCGCGTGGGCTATCTCTCAGGCTGATCTCATTTTGAAAACCTGGCGTATGCAGCGTGATTGTCGTTTTTCGCCCGCTCAGGCGACCACGCCCGATACTGCTCTCGCCCCCCAGAGGAAGGTCGCGGGTCCAGAGATCCTTTAGCGTCAGGAGCAGCAGCCCTGCTTCAGCATCCACACGGAGAAGTTCCTCTTCGGACGCCTTCGCCGGATAGCGAAGCTCCAGCTTGATGGGAACCATCGTATCTTCATTGGCGAACACCGGCTGCTGTCCAAATAACCCAGTATCGAATGCGCCGCCGGTGAACCGGTCGATACGCACCCGGTTCTGTACCGGGTCGAACAGCCCGCCTTCGATGAGGTGTTCCTCAAACGATCACGCGGCTGGCGCTGGGTTCTCGTTCCTCCTGAGTTTCCCTGGTCGCCGCCATGTTTCCCGAACATGTCGTCGATCAGGTTTTTTGCGTGGCGAACACCGCTGTTGCAGCGATCTTCGCCAGCGCGCGCGCAGCGCACCGGCAATGCTGGTTCCGCTGAGTACCGGTTGAAGTTCCCTGGCAGCATTGCGGCTCACAAGGTGCGCCATGTCGGCAACATCGGCGCCAGCGCGGATAAGCAGCGAGTCTTGCAGTGAGAACTAGCGTCGATGCGCACAAAGGTCCGGTTGTCCTGCGGCATCTCTGACCACGCGCAATGCCTGGTAGAGCGACGCATGCGTCGGTCCTGTTAACGCCTATTCGCCATGATGAAGCCAATTGATCAACCCTCAGACGTCCTGAATTGGTAGTCACGCACCCGCCAGCCAGTAACTTTGGCCCGCCCGTAGCCGCGATGTTTGCGCCCGCCGAGCGGATCTGCCTCTTCTCCAACTGCGGTCAGAGCTGTCGCCAGCGCGCCAACGAGGCGGTCGCACGTCCGCGGTCGCCATTATTCGGACTCATGCTGGTAGAGACAATTCCAAGCGCAGGGGAAAGCGGGTGCCTACCGTCCAGACGCGTTGAACGAATAGAGTCCGCCCTCTTCGGCCGTCCGATGGTATCTGCATTGATCTTGACGCCATCGCGCCCTTCGAGCAGATGACCTGCGCCTGAGCCGAGCGCGTCGTCCACGATGACGCGGCTCTGCGCGCCACGATTTCGATCGTATAGCGAAGCGCCGGGCAGTAGCGGGCTGCCGCTGAGCGGATCCTCAAGGAGCAGGACGGTCGTCCCATCGCTCTCGCCGCCACCAAAATGCGCCGGCGTTTGTAGGACGAGGTCGCCTTCAATGACAATGCGCCGGGCAATATGCCGCGACTCTGAACCTGCATGGCGACTGGTCATCGTGCACCTCTCCGTTTACTTGCCTTCTGCGCATTTTCCAGGACGGCGTCGATGCGCTTCAGCACCCGCCGGACCGGTTCAGTTGCGGCAGGCTGCTGCTCGGTCAGCCATTCCTTGAGCGGCTTCCCGTCGATGCGAGCCTCCGAGTACTTTCGGTCGGCATGCTTGCCTTTGATGTCCTTTAGGAAATCCGAGATCACTGACATCGACGGCCCCTCCTTACGCAGCTCATCGGCGATGGCCTGCCTCAGGCGAGCAAGACCTGAGCGGGTGAGATCGCCTTGGAGGCGGTAGCGCTGGTCGGAAAAGACTGCTGCATGTTCCAAGAGCGCAGTCTGGGCGGTTCGGCGCGACTGGATGCGATCCCACAGGACCGCTGAGCTGTCAGCCAGCTCCAGAAGAGCGGTGATGGGCTGCGCCATGACGTCAACTTGGATCGCCCGATACTGCGACCTCGCTGCCAGTTCACCGCCACTTCGCCGAAGCCGTCCTCGCGGCGCTCACCAATGCCGGCGCGCAGCCACGACTCAGCGGCCGCCTGCGACACCGTGCCGTGTCTCAGCACGACTACGCTTCCCATTGCGAGCGACGGACTCTGCGGCAAAGGCAGGTTCCACTTTCGGTTAAAGCCGCCGACGATGGTGGTATCCAGAAAATACGCTTCCACGTCGGCGGCGCTTAGGCTGCTGCCATGCAAGTTAAGCACGTACAGCAGTGCAGCGAGGGATGGCTGCACCTGTCCGCCCGCATCACGCAGTATAGCGTCACTCAACAGCGTCAGGATGACAGGGCCAGCGTCAATCACTGGCTCAGAGTCGTTCTCCGCAAGGAACACGTCGTCAATCGTTGCCCGGCCATAGCCGGCGCTACGCGCCCCGCCCAACATCACGGTTTCCATTCCCGTGAGCAGACTTGTCAGCTCCGTAGCATCTTCGGCAGCACACAGGATCATGCCGCGAAAGCTCTGTCCACGTTCCAGTGCGTCGTACCGGTAGACGGTACCCTCGCCACCACCGCTGCGAGGGCGCTCGGTATGGACGTTCAACCGGCGCTCGACCTGAACGAGCGATGCTTCCCTGCCGGCGGTCGTCGCGAAGCCCCGCACACCTTTGGTCTGCCCATCGGGACGGCCATACACCAGATCGTAGACTGCCAATGCCTGATCGCTTTCGCTCTGCGTCAGGAGATGCTTCTCGCGCACCCAGGAGAGCGGACAGGGCAGCGTCCGCATGTCCTTCACCGGATCGACCACATAGGCATTGAGGAATCGAGTGGCGCCAGAGAAGAACAGCCGTTGATCCGGGTCCGCAGCCGGGTTGATTGCTTTACCCTGGCGGAGCAGCGCACCGATCAGCGCACCTCGCATGGTCGCACCAGGAACGTAGGGATAGGAAACTGAGCTGTTCGGCTCGCCATAGAGAGAAGTGAGGAGCGCCGGTTCATCCAGAGTCAGTCGATAATGCAGCGTGGGCATCAGGCGCCTCCTTGAACACGAGCGACGAAGCGATCAAGCGAACCCGCAGGTAAGCCATCAATGGTGAGGGTGATCCGTCCGCGACCTCGCGACCGGCTGTGGCCGGCGCGGTGCAGTGAAGCGGCGCATGCGGCGAGCAGATCGATCTCGTCGTTCGTCAGCGCGGCCTGGAGAATCACCGGCGCGCGAAAAACGGTCTCTCGCAGAATGACGCGCATAGCCCGCAGCGAGTTATCCTTGGGAGTGTCGCGCATAGGATCGGCGGCGGTCTGCCGGCGCACTGCCGTCAGCGACTCCAGCACCTCGCGTGGGCTCAGCCGACCACTCGCAATCTCGTGACGGACGCGGTTGATCAGATCGAACGGCAGTTCGCCCGTCCCAATGTGCAGCTTTGCCTGACCACCAACGCCGCTCCCTGGTACGCCGAACAGCCCGTCGGCGGCCTGATTGAAGGCGTTCAGCACCGGAGAGTGCGACAGTTCCAGAGCGTAGAGGATGTTGGCGCACCTCTACCAGTAAGCCCTTGAGTGTTCGACCTTGACGATCGGCAGTCCCGTCGAGGCATCATGTTCGACTTCCTGATCTACCACGCCGGCAATGCCGTCTCCTCGGCCAAACGTGGTATCGCTGATCAGGCGGACCTCCAGCGAGAGATCAGGATTGGGCATCAGGAATCTCCCTTTTTCCATGGGAGCAGGGAACGTACAGGTCCATCAACTCCAGCGCGTCATAGTAGCCGCAATAACCCTGGTCCCAGCCTGAACCGTCTTCATAAGCGCGAGCGAACGGGTAATGCGATTTGACGATAGCGATGCCGGCGCAGGCCGTCAGTGGCGCGCCAAACTGCACCGCTGTAGCCGCTTGAAACTGGCGAATGAACTCGAGAGCGATGGCGATGCCAATACGACCATCACATACGAAGGTGACATCATCGCCTCCGAAGATGAGCGGCCGGAACGGCAAATTGAACTGACTGCCGATGCGCTTGACCGTAAGCGGCGCCTGTCCGCTAAAGTGATAGAGAAGCGCGCCATCCTTTCCGATGGCATCCTGGAGGGTACGCAGCGTCCCCTTCAGTGCCTCCTCCGAGGCGCGCTTCACTCTCTCTGAAAAACCCCGCAGCGCATCAATATAGCGGCTGTTGTCCTTAATGCGGGCATAGTTCTGGCCGATGCTGCTCACCAGACGCCCCAGGCCATTGCCGTCAGCATGCACGACGGCGATGAAGCTCTTCTCATCATCTGTTCGCCCAAGATCGTCGAAGTCGAGCGGAAAGCGAAACTGCGAGTCGAGTGCGCCCATTGCTTCAAGCACATCATTTGCCCGCGGAACATAGGCGTATTTCGACGCGACCTCAGCCGACTGAAGGCGGCGATCCCCATTGCAGGTCGCGAACGACTTCCGCCAGCGATCTGTCGGACCACCGATGTTCGCGGCTGTGCAGGATCAGGTGCAGTCCTGGCGCCTCGAGGAGGACGCGCGTGGAGAGCGATCGCGAGAAGGCCCGAGCCAGGTCTTCACTGCGAAAGATGGCGACGAAGTTGCCGCCACCGCTGTAAACGACCTCGGCATTCAGCGTCGAGTCCTGCTCGATATGCCAATCTGGCAGGATCTCCCTTCTGGCGCTCACGTTGCTGCTCGACGCCACTTCACGGACGGCGTCGAGCGCCCAGGCCTCGGTTGCAGCGCCAACGAGAAATGACGCGCCGATATTCTCCTTCAATCGGTTGCTGCTGAAGATGTAGTCTTGGATGTGCGCCACCTCGGCGGCGACAAGTGTCACGGAGCCCGGGTCGCTCATAGAACCTCCCCTTGCGCAGACATAGCTAAGACTCCTAATAGATTGAGTGTACCGACTTCTTTCCAAGAATGCCTTAGGGGCAGCGTCCAAACATCTAAGGAGATGTTCCGCCCCACTCAAGCTCCGTGCGACCGGAGGATGCTGCATATGATCGGCGCGCCTCTCGTAAGCGCAGGACATCCGCAGCGTATTCCTCACCTTACTCGCCTGGAGGAGGTCGCGGGAAGTGCGGGACTACCCTGCCCGCTCCTCCCGGCGCAGCTCCTGATGGCGATCGAGAAATGGTGCAAACACACGAATCAATACGTAGCGGTTCGGCTTGACCTCCTTCAGCTCCTCGAGTGTCGCCAGTTCGCCGAAGATGTTCGTCAGGTGTCTGGCGACCACACTCGGCGCGATGAACAGCTTCATGCCTATCGCCTTGTTCGTCATGCCTTGCGCAGCCCATTCCACAATTTCGCGCTGCCGATCCGTCAAACGGTGCACGTAGAACTTAACCAGCCGGCTGTCGTCAACCATGTGCGATCTCCTGCTCTGCGTTCGGTCTCGCATGGGGTGTGCATGTTCGGCGCACCCGCCGTCTCATCTCGCCGAACCGCACCCCATGCCGTGTCGGTCGTAATGGGAGTCGCTGTGACCCCACACTACAGTTTTACGACACTACCAAGTTCGCACCTTAGGGGTTGCCCCTTATCTTGCTAAATCACGGGCGCATTGACGGGAAACGGATCGGTGCAGGCAGTTCCTGTCCATGGCTTACTGCAGGATTCGCGCAACACTGACCATTCAACGTCGTCATCGGCTGACGTCATCGATTGCGGGAATTCCGGCGAGATTGAATAGCTCAACGTGACGCGCTCCTTTGGCAAGAGAAATCCAGCTCAGCTCAACAGACTCGAAAGTGCGAGAGCCTTTGCCTGACAAGCAGCAGATGGCGTTCAGAAGTCCCGCTCACGAGGGTCGTCCATATCCACCAGGAGCGAGAGAAGCTGATCGATGTGGATGCATAAGGCGCCTGCTGGCGGCAGACCATGAGTCATCGCCGCCTCTGCCGATAACTCATGTAAGCGGCGCGGATCGTTCTGGACAGTATAGGCGATGCCGAAGCAGACACCGCCGATGAACAGGCGCGCCATCTCCGCCAGTGCGGTAGAATGGCGATCCTGCTTCGCGTGTGGGAACTCAGTAAGCGGAAAGTCGACCAGGAACGTGGGTTCGCGCAGCTGGGGATAAACCAGCTGTTCGGCGATGTACACGGCTACAGCCTCAATGGTTTCACAGTGCTGTGCATCAACACCGACCGACCTGGCGACCTCAGCGGCCTGTTGGAGGGAGTGCATGTGCAGGAAGTCGCGGCCAGTTTCGACCTGTACAAGGCCAATCAGGCTTTGGCGCCGCCAGTTCAGGCCGAGCTGCAGCGCCTTGAAGTCAAATGGCATATCGTCAGCATTAACCACGAGGCTGCGAACCTCGTCCGCCACATCGCCCGCCAGTCGTTCAGCCAGAGACATCATGTCGGTGATCTCGGCCGGAGCCAGACAGCAGTGAAGCACCTGCTCTGACAAAGCCGGTAATCCAGCGTCGGACATCGGCGTCTTCAGGCTGACCACATCGTACACGGCTTCGAGCCCACCAACGAGCAGATCGGTCAGGTAAGTGTCTACGGTGGCGTTCGGATATGAACTTGCAGGGCCGCTCATCATGTCGCTGACGGTGCGCCCCTGCAATGTCAGGTCCGGAAGTGGCGCCTTGACCTCCAGAAAACCATACTCATCTTCCAGGTCTCGCCGCAGCACACGGAGCGCCTTGCTGTGAGCCATGGCACGCCTGCGAGACTGACCCGTTATGCCGAGTCCATGCCATGATCTCGCCGGCGGCATACTGGCGTCGTCCCCAGGCATCTCCCCTACTGGAGCAAGCATCGTCCAATGCTGCACCATGGCCGTCAGTTCGCCCTCAGTGGTCTGATAGAGCCGGTTGACGTGAAAGCCGACCCAATCCAGGGATTGGACAAGCTGTGAGAACGTGCCGATCTCGTAATCGGCCAGAACATTCACCGACAGGAAGAACTGAAGGCTGGCATCACGGTCTTCAAGTCGGACGTACAGGTTCCTTCCCACCGGTCGAAGGCTGGTGACACGCCCCATCAGGCGCAGAGTCGTTTCTTCCCCTGCGCATCGACATAGGAATAATCCTGATGCACATCGATCAAGGCGCAGGATCGCTCAAAGGCATGTGGATAGGGGTTGATCCCGTAGGACCCGAATGCATGGAGCCGATCTGACAGTGTACGCACAGAGGTCAACTTCGATAAAGTGGTCATGACAATCTCTCGATCACCAGCGGTGAAGCAGGCTCACAAATCGATTGCTTCAGTTCCAGTAAACCACGTCCACCGTTGTGTGAGCGTTGTGTCATTTATCAGGCCCGAACCTGATACCTGTAAATGGCGTACCATCCGCACCGGGACTAGACTGTAAGAACGTAGTTAGGAGCTGCGATGGCACATTTGCGTCTTCGTCTGCTTGCCAACCGTCCACGCATCGACCTGGATGAAGGGCCGGTCCTATTGGCGAGAAGAGATGCCCTTCACCTCTTGCTCTACACTGCCGACCAGGGGTTGGAGAGTTACAACCGCGACTCGCTGAATGCGCTGCTATTTGGGGAAGGCAGCTCCTCTCAGAAGCTGCGGGAAGCCCTGCACTGGCTCAACCGAACCCTGCGCGACGCCGGTTTCGCGCATACCCTATTCCCTTCGGCGGGCAAGGATCAGCATCAGCGGATGCTCCACTTCGCGCGCGAGGCTGTTCGGGTCGATGCCCATGAATTCTCCGATGGCGCCGAACAACTGCTGGCTCACCCGGCCAATTCTCTCGATGCGGCCTACGAATCCGCCCTCCTATCGCTTCTTGAAAAGTATGAGAACCACTTTCTGAACGGACTGACCTTCGACAGCTATGAGCTTGGCGCGTGGCACGAGCAGCGGCAGCAGGCCCTGGCCGACCTGCGCCATCAGCTGCTTGAACGATTGGTCCAGCTTCACATCCATCGGGGTGAACTTGCTCTGGCGAAGCAGGTTGCAGAGCTCTGGCGAGACAGCCTGAATCCAGGCTTCGTGCCGCTGCATTACCTGATCTGGCTGGCGCTGACCCTGGGTCTCAATTCCGCTGCTCAGCAGTACCTGGTCCAGCTTCAACGTTACCAGGATGAAGACCCAACGTTCTTCGGGACCGACGTCGAGACCTGGCGGTCGCTCATCGACAGCGAGGGACTTCCTTCGGTGCTGTACCTTCGGCTGCAAACCGTCAGCCGCGTGGTCTCTGCGCCGCTGCTCCTGGATGGCGCGTTCAGCCGAAAGCGGCAGATTCTTGACCTGGTCGAGCTGCTGACCGACCGGTACGCTCCGCGCGCGATTGGGTTGACGGGTCTCCCTGGCGTTGGCAAATCTCACTTCGTGGCCCACGTCATCTCCCTGGTTCGTCAAGTCCAGCCAAAAATCGAGATCGTCTTGGTGCACCTGACAGCTCAAACCGACTTCGAGACGCTGTTGAACGAGGTGCTGGAGCAACTTCACTTTCAGCAATTTCAGGCGCTGCCGTACGCTGCGCGCGAGCGTCGGCTCCGGCAGAACCTTCGCGTGGGTCAGTACCTTATTGTCATCGACGATGACACCGCACAACGCCTGTCCAATCCGGAGTTTGTGGACAAGATCCGGGCCATCTTTGAGAATGTCGAGCTGATCCTGGTCTCCCGCACTCTGCCTGGAGACCAGTATTATCCCGTGGAACTCGTCGGATTTGACGTCGATTGCGTGCGGCGGCACTTTCTGGAGGAGCTTGCATCTTCCCGCCCCATTGACGACGCCGACCTCGACGCCGTAACGCGAATCACTGGCGGGCTGCCGCTGACTGTCGGCTGGCTGGTTGGCTTCCTGCGTCAACGCCGCTTCCAGATGACACAGTTTGTCAAGACATTCTCGACTCAGCGGGAGGTTGGCTGGAGCCAGAACACCGCCGTCGAAAACATCAACTCGCTGCTGACCTGGATCTGGTACCAGCTCATGCCGTACGAGCGAAGCATCCTCTATGTGGCGAGCATGTTCGACCCGGCAAAAGGCGTCGACTTCGAGGACATGCTTGCAATTGCCGAACGCGCCTTCCCGATGAAGCGGGAGCGGCTTGAGCAGAAGATCGCCAGACTGGTCGAAACGCGGCTCCTTCAGCCTATGCTGGAGTCAGAGTCGCGCTGGGGTCTACACCCGGTGACCTATGAATTTGTGGCGGGGATCGCCGAACTGAGCGGCGCGCACTTCGCTGAAATCAGGTTGGCTTACATTGAGCGATTCCTGCGCTACACACGCGAGCATGCAACCGACTTCCCGACGCTCGATCGCGAGAAAGAGAACATCCTGAAGATGTTCGAACTGATCATGCGCGAGCCCACCGCGTCCACCCTGCTTAGCGAAGCAATCACAATCCTCAACCAGGCTTTCGACTACTTCGTGTCGAATGGGTTCTATAACCGCGTGGGTCTGCTTCTGGAAGGCGCCCTCCACGTTCAAGGCATTCACGACCATGGGCGCGTTGACCTGCTGTCGCACCTCGGCGAGAACGCGCTCCATCAGGGAGAGTATGACAAAGCCGAGCAGTGGTACGGGGAAGCCTCGGAACTGGCGCTGCAAATCGGGCTGGTGAAGGATTATGCCGACACCCTATGCGAATTGGGCCGCCTGCACATCATGCGCGGAAGTCTTGACGTGGCGAAGGCAAGTCTTGAGGCAGCGCTGGACGCCATCGAATCCCATGACGAACTCCGCATCGCCGCCAAGATTCATGCCAATCTTGCCGTGGTCGCCTACCACTTGGGAAAGTACGACGAATCCGAAGAGATCCTGAGTCAGGTGACCGAGACGCTGATTGCGAGAGATGACCACGTCGCCGAGACAGGAGTCTTGAGCATTCTTCAGTTTGTCAGGAGGCCTCCTTGGCTTGGTCGCGATTGCGCGGAAGGACCATGACTCCGCCGAACAGCACTTCATGAAGTCACTGGAAATTGGACGAGCTCTCAACAACCTGGAGCGGCTGGCACGCGACTATATCTATCTTGCGGTGCTCAACTACAACCGCCGGGAATTCGAAGCAGCACTCGACTATTTCATGCAGGCCAGCGTCGTCGCCGAGTATTTGCAGCATGGCGAGTTGATGAACTGGTGTTGGTGGAACATCGGCGCACTCTACGGCGTGAAGAGTGAATGCATCCGCGCCAGTCGCAAGCTGCACCTGGCGCAGGGTCAAGCCAAAGAACTCGGGCTAGCCCATGCGATTCCGAATATCTCCCTGTGGCTCGGCATGCTGCATCTCCGCCAGTATCAGTTTGAGCCGGCACGCACCTACTTCAGCGCGTCGCTCATGCAATCGGCGCAGCTTCCCAGGAACATTCCCCTGGCGCTTTACGGTCTCGCGTTGGCAGATCGCTACGAACACGACCTGGCGATGCTCAACAGCCCTGCGGAGGCAGCCCTGAAGATTGCGGAGACATTGGATGGCATTGACGTTGGGGCGGCCAAGCTGGAAGCCGTCAAGCAGGAGGATTTAGAACGCGCGCAGGAGTATTTCCAGACAGCGATGGTCGACTCCCCGGGGATCGAAGGCTACCACATTGTTCCGGCGCTGGGATCGTGGTTGTCGCGCCAGTAGTCTTCACAAGGGCGTGGATGGTTCCCACGCCCTTGCGCTGCACCGTGCAGGATCCGTTACAACGGTGTCAGCAGGTAAGACAGGGGCACGTGCCGGGTGCTGCATCGCAGCCGATGGCCGGGCCAACGACTGCGAAGAGCACCAGAATCGACACGACCAGAAGGGCCGTAAGCAGTTGCCTGCGGTTCATGGTGGTCTCCTCATCGGATAGTGAGACGAGGCGGGATGCATTGACACACGCATGAGGCGGCGCTAGAGTGGGGATACAGTCGGCGCCGTCATACGCGTCCGATTGGCGAACCACAGGTGTGCTCATGGGCGGGTCTGAACTTTGGCGAGTGGCGACCCACCTATGAGCACATCTCAGTATTCCAGCAGTAACGCGAACACAATCGCTTATCCTTTCCCCGACTGCCTCTCCGTTTTCCTACAGGCAGCCTGTAGTTGATCCCCATCATCCGACAAAAGCCGAACTTCCGGGACACAAGAGATTGACATTTAAATGCGAATGTCTTCGGGTCTGTTGGGACATGAGGAACAGCACCCTGCTGACGCGGTGGCCGCAGCAGAGCCATGACGGGGCCGTGCGCCCTGCGAACTCAGCGACGCGACAGCCGTTGTGGAGAGTGCCAGTCGGCCTCGCTGGCTGCTCTGAGGGATAAGCAGCGTTCCAGGCCAACCGCCGACACGGGAAGCACCCCGATTGCGACGCTCACCTGATCAACAACATAGACGGCTATGGGGAATCGAAACCAGGGATCGCAGATCTGGAGGACATCACTCACCCACTTCTCGTGGGCATGATCCTACAGAACACGATCCCAGGACAGATCGATTCTACACATGTTGTATTCGACGGAGCGCAGCGACTCGACTTGCCGCAGATGCGCTTTCTAGAGCGCTGGCCCAAGCAGAAGACATTCCATGCGACTGCGATCGAGTGTCGTGGTCACACCGCTGCGCGCGGAGTCTGAACGGCATGTCGGTTCCCTAACCGGGAAACCCCATTCCTACCCAACAACCCACTCTCTCGTAATCCCCCGAAGGGGCGTGCCCGACGCCTGACGGGATGATCTTTCATAACGATCAGCTTCTCTATTTGTTTCAATCCCCCGAAGGGCCGTGCCCGACGCCTGACATTCAAGCAATGCGTGCTTCTCCGCCTGCTGACTATAGTTTCAATCCCCGAAGGGGCGTGCCCCGACGCCTGACGGACGATAGCTGGATTTCCCAGCAGCCCGAGCGCACGGTTTCAATCCCCCGAAGGGGCGTGCCCGACGCCTGACGTTCAGCCCGGGCAGAGGTACGATCAACGTTGCACGGTTTCAATCCCCCGAAGGGGCGTGCCCGACGCCTGACAATATGACCAAGGCCGAGATCATCGCTGAATTCGACGGTTTCAATCCCCCGAAGGGGCGTGCCCGACGCCTGACCTACCGCAATGACCAGCAGTTCGCCATTGGCATATTCGTTTCAATCCCCGAAGGGGGCGTTGCCCGACGCCTGACGTTGCAGCCGGATACCTCAGTAGAGGTGTTCGGCTTTGTTTCAATCCCCAAAGGCATTGCCCTGACGCCTGACCTTCTGGGCGGACCTCTACACCAGCTACAGCATCAACGTTTCAATCCCCCGAAGAAGTGCCCGACGCCTGACAAGCAGACAAGCTTGTCTGCCTGATAGGTGAGCTGCCTAAGTTTCAATCCCCGAAGACAGCCGCGACGCCTGACCGGTCAGAACGACGCCTTACGTGTCGTGGGCACTATCGTTTCAATCCCCGAAGGGGATGCCCGGACGCCTGACGAACCTTCATCAACAAAGAAATTCTCCTCCACGATAGTTTCAATCCCCCGAAGGGGTGCCGAACGCCTGACACGGAATGATCCAGTCACGATCCCCATAGCCGACCAACTCGGTTTCAATCCCCCGAAGGGGGCGTGCCCGACGCCTGACAGACAGATCTCATCAACGCGTTCGTGCGCGAGCTGTTTCAATCCCCCGAAGAGTGCCCGACGCCTGACACGCCGCCAATGAAATCGTCGCGGAATCCGCCGCAGTGTTTCAATCCCCCGAAGGGGCGTGCCCGACGCCTGACCGGTACAAGGACTTTCGGAAGTCGAGTTGAATCAGCTTGTTTCAATCCCCCGAAGGGGCGTGCCCGACGCCTGACCATTCGTGGCATTGCTGAAGGCACTATTGTCATCAAGGTTTCAATCCCCCGAAGGGAGACGCCCGACGCCTGACTTTGGCGGCGCAGCTTCGTGATCGCAGCCTATCTTCGTTTCAATCCCCCGAAGGGGCGTGGCCCGACGCCTGACTATCACTGGGAGCCACGATTAGATATCTGCCCACCTACGGTTTCAATCCCCCGAAGGGGGCGTGCGGGACGCCTGACTCGCGATCCTGATGGCGGCGCTGTGCAAGCGATGGTTCTGTTTCAATCCCCGAGAAGGGGCGACACGCCTGACATGTCGGTTTCCGCGCAGATGGCACGGTTCCCCAGCTGTTTCAATCCCCCCGAAGGGGTGCCCACGGCCTGACTGGGGACAGCCACGCGCTGATTATAGCTTCGGCTATGTTTCAATCCCCGAAGGGGCGTGCCCGACGCCTGACGGTGGTTCGACGGCAGCTTCCCGGCTGATCGATTCGTTTCAATCCCCCCGAAGGCCGTGCCTGCGCGCCTGACGTGGGGCACGCTATCCACTGGAAACCCTGACCGTTTCAATCCCCCGAAGCGGAGCGCCCGGCGCCTGACACGTCTATGCGACCAACTGTGAGGGGGAGGGTTGTTTAGTTTCAATCCCCCGAAGGGGCGTGCCCGACGCCTGACTGATGACGGCGACGAACTTTTCATCGCAGTACGCCAAGTTTCAATCCCCCGAAGGGGCGTGCCCGACGCCTGACCTCATTGAAGACATGACGGCGCGGCTGAACAGACTTGAGTTTCAATCCCCCGAAGGGGCGTGCCCGACGCCTGACGGTTTATCCCGACCTCTCCTTAGGCCAACACATATAAGTTTCAATCCCCCGAAGGGGCGTGCCCGACGCCTGACCCTTGAAGGAGACTATGAGATGAGCAAGGTCTTTGAGTTTCAATCCCCCGAAGGGGCGTGCCCGACGCCTGACTTCTGTCTCAACACTATGAGCAGAAGATTGTTCTGTGTTTCAATCCCCCGAAGGGGCGTGCCCGACGCCTGACCCCCATAAGGGCGCTCGGTGATCCACTTCAGTGGGCAACGTTTCAATCCCCCGAAGGGGGGCGTGCCCCGACGCCTGACGCCTCTGCCCAGGACGATGGGAGGTGCGAGGCTCCTGAGTTCAATCCCCCGAAGGGAGCGCGCGACGCCTGACCGAAGAACCGATTGAACTGTTGGTGCGCGAGCACCGGTTTCCAATCCCCGAAGGGTGCCCGACGCCTGACCTGTTGGAGAATACTGTCGTGGCGCTCTCCAACTCGAGTTTCAATCCCCCGAAGGGAGGGTGCCCCGACGCCTGACAAACGCCGGGGCGAACTGCGCTGTGTGCTGGTTTCAACCCCGAAGGGAGCGCCCCTGACGCCTGACCCCCGTATACATGGAATGTTTGGCAACCACCGTTTCGTTTCAATCCCCCCGAAGGAGTGCCCGACGCCTGACTTCCGTTCGCGATGTCTGGACGAATTGGCGTAATGTTTCCAATCCCCGAAGGGGCGTGCCCGACGCCTGACGCGGTCTCGAATGCGGGATGGCGGAAAGCCAGTTTTGTTTCAATCCCCCGAAGGGTAGCCCGACGCCTGACATGGGAGATTGCAAAGATGAAACGTGTTTCCTTGTTAGTTTCAATCCCCCGAAGGGGCGTGCCCGACGTCTGACCTGGTAGCAAGGGGAAGAAAAGCCAGTTCTATGAGTTTCAATCCCCCGAAGGGAGCCCCGACGCCTGACTTGCCGAAGGTGAGACACACCTTACGGTGACGTATAAGTTTCAATCCCCCGAAGGGGCGTGCCCGACGCCTGACCCGAGCAGTGGCGACGTCCAGAAGTGGATTGCCAGCTAGGTTTCAATCCCCCGAAGGGGCGTGCCCGACGCCTGACGCCCCAACCGGCCACAGCGACCAGCAGAGAAAAATGTTTCAATCCCCCGAAGGGGTTGCCCGACGCCTGACGAACTTCTCGCCATGATCGAGCGTACCGGGTGGGTGAGTTTCAATCCCCCGAAGGGGCGTGCCCGACGCCTGACGGAAAATGAGCCGGGTACCTACGGTATTCCTGGAAAGTTTCAATCCCCCGAAGGGGCGTGCCCGACGCCTGACGCTGGAAGGCGAGTTGGTGCACAGCAAGGCGCAGGGTTTCAATCCCCCGAAGGGGCGTGCCCGACGCCTGACCCGTTCACGCGCGAGAATGGCCAGGAGGCGTGGTATGGTTTCAATCCCCCGAAGGGGCGTGCCCGACGCCTGACACTCCATCCGGGGTCCGGTCATGGGGGTGTATGGTGAGTTTCAATCCCCGAAGGGGGCGCCCGACGCCTGACGCTGTTGCAGCCGAACTCACGTCCTGCCGAGCACCATCGTTTCAATCCCCGAAGGGGCGTGCGCCTGACGCCTGACAGCCATCGAAACAGCCCAGGAAATGGGGATTGATCGTTTCAATCCCCGAAGGGGCGCGCCCGACGCCTGACGTCGCCTGGATCAAGGTTTTCCGGGTGTGGTTGCTGGAGTTTCAATCCCCCGAAGGGGCGTGCCCGACGCCTGACTTCCCGCAAGTGGTGTGACTTCATACCACGTCATTAGTTTCAATCCCCCGAAGGGGCGTGCCCGACGCCTGACGCGGAATCCGCCACACTGCCGGGCATCCCCAATGGCGGTTTCAATCCCCCGAAGGGGCGTGCCCGACGCCTGACGCTGGTTCGAATGTCGGATGGGTCCCCGTGTCGTACGTTTCAATCCCCCGAAGGGGCGTGCCCGACGCCTGACGACGATCATGACGGGCGCTGATGGCACAGAGTATGAGTTTCAATCCCCCGAAGGGGCGTGCCCGACGCCTGACTCAGCGTCTGGAACATCGGTGATGTCTCGGCTCTGTGTTTCAATCCCCCGAAGGGGGCGTGCCCGACGCCTGACCCGTTGACGTCATCTCCGCCTATCGGGCGACGAGGTTTCAATCCCCCGAAGGGGCGCGGCCGGGGTCCCCGGCGGGGGGGGGGGGGGGACCTGGCGGGCTCTTATTTTAGTGCCCCGACGCCTGACTCGTTACCAATGGGCAATTGGTTAACCGAGGAATGGTTTCCAATCCCCGAAGGGGCGTGCCCGACGCCTGACAGCGCAACTGGTCGCCATCTGGTACGAAGGCTATTCGTTTCAATCCCCCGAAGGGGCGTGCCCGACGCCTGACTCCACTGTACATGGTTCTTCATCTGACGTCAAATTCGCATCTCAGGCCCTCAAAATCGCATCGACCTGATCGCCTTGCGGGCACCAGTTTCGTAACAGGGCCGTTTTGTGCAGCGCGCGCCGATTCAGGTCTGAACCGGGGCCATTTCGCACCCCCAGATCGCGCGTTAACGCGCTCCAGCGCATCAAAATCGCGCGTTGCGACCTCGATGTACTTTTGAGGGAGAAGTGCCCTCGCGTAGCAGTCACTATACTGGGAGTCAGTTCGACTCAGGAGGCGGCATGGTCACGATCTTTCAGGAGCGCACCTGGTATCAACTGCGCGCCGCGTCACAGGCGCTGCGCCTGCCCTTCGACACCCATTGGTCACGGAGACAGGCGCAGGATCGTCTGCGGGGCCGGGCGCTCGACGGGGGCGAACTCAAACGCCGCCTCGCTCGCCTTACCCCGCGCGAACACCGCGCGCTGCAAACGCTTCAGGCTTCCGGCCCGATGATCCGCTCGCGCTTCAGCCGCCACTTCGGCGGCATTCGCATCTGCCGCCAGCGCCACCCGGTGAAGCGGGCCGCCGTCTGGCGCACTCCCTACTCCCCGCCGAGCGGCTCTGGCTGTTCGGCTTCGTCGAGATCCTGCCGGGCAGACCGGAACACATCGCCCTCACCGACGAAGCGGCGCAGCTCCTGCCGCCGCTGCCGATCCCGGTCCGCGGCGAACCACTGAACCCGCAGGCGGTGGATGAACGCGTAGCGCTGTGTCGCGATCTGGCCGTCTGGCTGGGATCGCTCCAGGCGCTGGAAGCCCGACCGCTGCACCGCCGCTGGATCGCGCTCTCGGTTCTGCGCCGGCTGAACGTTCGGCTGCCGAGGCCGGAAGCGCTCGACGGGGTGCGCAGCGAACTCGGGACCGGGCGACTCCGATTCCTGCACTACCTGGCTGAAGCCGCCGGGCTGGTTGCCTCAACGGGCGCGCGGCTGCTGCCGACGCCTGCGGCCTTGCGCTGGTTCGAACGGCCCCTCCCCGACCAGTGGGCCGCGCTCTGGTCGGCGCTGGAAGCGGATCGCCGCGCCGGGGCCCACCTGTGGCGGCGCTACCGCCTCCCCGACGTGACCGAACCGGCATGGACCGCCCTGATCGACCGCCTGCGCCGTGCACCGCCCGCCAGCTATGCCCTGGAGTCGCTTGTCGCGGCCATCCTCCCCTACTGCCCGCCGCCGTTCGAGCGCTGGGAGGACGCCGATCGCGCCACCGCGGCATCGATCGCCGCCCTGTTGGACACGGTGCTGGCCTGGATGGGGATCGCCCGGCGCGCCGGCGATCGGGTCGAGATGCCAACACGGGACGGCGCGGACGCCATGCCGGCCCACCAGCGCGCTCGCATCGAGGAGACGCCGGCGGCGCTGCTGGTCCGCCTGCCGGAGCATCCCGCTCCCCTCCCCCTGGCGCAGGCGCTGGCCTGGGCCGACCTGGACGACTGGACGCTGATCGTCGATGCGCCAGCGATGCGGCGCGCCTGGGGTCAGGGGGTGAGCGCCGTCACGGCCGCCGGAATCCTCGCCGAGCTGTGCGGGCCGCTGCCCATCGCCTGGCTCGACCGCCTGCAAGCGTGGGAGCGGGAGGCGCATTCCCTACGGCTGCGGCGCGTGCCGGTGCTGGCGGCCGACGATCCGTCCGTGCTGGATGCCCTCTGCGCCAATCGCGGGCTGCGCGCGCTGATCGACCAGCCGCTTTCCGCCCATCACCTGGCCGTGCATGCCGATCAGGTGGATGCGCTCTGCCGCCGGCTGGAGCGGCGCGGCTTCCCCGTGACACACGCCCAGCCTGCCGAAGCGTCTGCCTGCTCGACCAGTTCCGGCACATCGCTCGATCCGGCTGCCGCCGCTTACGCCTATCTGGCCATGCGCGTCTTTCAGAAGCTGGCCGACTTCGCGCCGCTGCCCTTGCGCCTGCCGGCGGTGGCCCGTGATACGGTGGCAGCGCACATCGCCAATCCGAGTGTCATCGACGACCTCGACCGGATGGCCGAGCGGGTCCTGGACGCGCTGAACCGTGTCATTCAGGGGGATGCGCCGCTTTCGCCTGTCCAGGACGCCCCGGCCGAGTCGATCCGCACGACCCTGCGCCACGCCTATGAAGCGCAGGAAGCGGTCACCATCGACTACTTCAGCCCGGCGCGCGGCGCGATCACCACCCGGCGGATCGCGCCGCTCCGCTGGATCGAGCGCGGTGGCGCAGTCTACGTCGAGGCCTGGTGCGAACTGGACAGCGACACGCGCACCTTCCGCGTGGATCGGGTGCTGCGGGTCGTCAGCTCGCCCGATCCTCCCGGCGCAGCTCAGGATGGCGATCCAGAAATGGCGCGAACAGGCGAATGAGGATGTAGCGGTTCGGCTTGACGTGCTCCAGCTCGTCGAGCGTCCCCAGCTCGCCGAAGATATTGGTCAGGTGCCCGGCGACCACGCTCGGCTCGATGTAGAGCTTTGTGCCGATCTCCCGGTTGGTCAGCCCCTGGGCGACACATTCCACAATCTCGCGCTGCCGATCCGTCAGGCGGTAGATATAGAACTTCATCAGGCGGTTGTCCTCGACCATCGGGGTTCTCCTGCTATACTCTTCGTGTTCGACTACTAACAGCGTAGCATCCGGGCACGACGAACCCTGTTTAATTTCATGTCGAGTTCCGAGGACTTCCTGACCCAGGCCGAGCAGGCCGCCCTGCACCGCCACACCTACACCAGTGTGCTCAAAGGACTGCTGGCGCATGGCGAGGCGAAGTACTTCGCTGCTGAGCGCCTGGGCATTACCCCCGTCTACCTGAGTAATCTGCTTGATCCCGATCACCCGCCGCCCAGCCCTGCTCTTGCCAAACGAATGGTGGGCGCCCTGCCGCTCGATGCCGACCAGCGTACCGGCCTTCTGGAGCACATGATCCTGGCCAGGAGACCAAAAAGCGCAGTGTAAACGGCCTGCGCGCCGCGAATCCGGCGTCGCCCCAGGAGATGGCGCTGCTGCACGCCGAGCTGCGCCGCGCCTACGACGCAAGCATCCTCACCAGTGCGTCGGCGCAGCACCCTATCGTCGGCGTTCGGGACGCCGGCAAGGGTCTGCTCAGCCGGCTGCGTCCGCGCCTCATGCCGCTGGTGTTCATCGAAACCTGCCTCATCGTCCATGCCGCTCAGATGGCGCTCAATCGCTGGGAGGATGCGCTCAACCTCACCCTCCTGGCCGAAGCGGCGCTCCAGCAGATCGATGAGGGCGCTGGGGGCCGAACGCGGCTGGCTGCACCACCTGCGGGTCAATGTCCCCTATGCCCAGGCGGTGACCTACCGCAACCTCAATCTGCCGCGCCGGGCCGACTTCAGTCTGAGTCAGTCACTGGCCGCTCTGCGATCCGCCCCGCCCATCGAGCGCGCGATCTGGCTGCCCAACATCTACAAGGAGCGGATCGGCGTGCTGTGGAACCTGCCGCGCTTCGCGCTGGCGGAAGTCGAAGGGATTGCCGATGCGGCGCGCACCTTTCTGGAGTCGCGAGCCGAGCCGGGCGATGCGGCCATGCTCCTGCTCATCGACCGGGGGCTGATCGACGCCTGCACCCGCTATGGCAGCCGGCGCAGCCTGAAGCGCGCTTCGCAGCTCATTCATGCGCGGGTGGATCAGTTGGCGACGATACCCGGTGTGGGGCCGATGCAGCAGGCCGTCTTCCTGCGCAGCGCCCTGCGGACCTTCTGGAAGCAGGGACGCCGCGACGAGTGGCGGCACTACGCCTCCGAGCTGGTGCGGCTTGCCGAGCAGTCGGGTCTGCGCTACGAAATCAGCGAGGTGCGGCGGGAGTACGGCAGCGCGTTCGACGAACTGACCGGGGCGCTCGGACCGCATTCCGCGTAAAACCGGCAGGCGTTCAACGCGGCAGGTCGAACTGCCTCAGCTCGTCGTCGGTGCAGGGGATGGTCAGCAGCGCATCCTGTTCGCTTTCCAGCACCTGATTGATCTGCCGCCAGAACTCCGGCGTATGCAGGTAGCTGAGCGAGAAGCGCGCGCCCTTCTCCCGCATCGGGATCATGCCGATGCGCCCGAGGATTTCGGCGCGAGAGAGTTCGGCCCGGCGCATCTCCACAGGAGTTCGACGCGGCGCCCGCCGCTTTGCAGCACCACCGTCACCTTTCGATTCCGACGTTCGTTTTCCCGCTCGATGGTCTCGCGCAGCCGCCGCGCCTGAAGCCAGGCGAAGAGGGCAAAGACCGCCCCGGCGATCCCGATGAGATCGGCGATGACTCCGATTGCTTCCATGACTGTTCCCCTCGCGGCGTCCGCGCAAAACCAAGCCAGTCCCCGAAGGGGCGTTCCTCTACTGCAACACGGTTATTTGCGGACTTGTCCTCAGACCAGATGAAGTTTCAATCCCCGAGGGCGTTCCTCTGCATGGCATACGTCTACCACGGGGCCACCGCGCTTCCTGTTTCCAATCCCCCGAGGGCGTTCCTACTGCAATCCGTTCTCCACTGCTGCGGCGCCCAGAGGACGCGGGTTTCAATCCCCGAGGGGGCGTTCCTCTACTGCAACCAACTGGAACTACATCCGCGCGGGCATTCTGTTCGTGTTTCATCCCCCGAGGGGGCGTACCTCTACTGCAACTCTGAAGGCGGACGGCTGTATCGCCGACATTCAATCGACGTTTCAATCCCCGAGG
>JADJPJ010000051.1 GCA_016713325.1 Candidatus Flexifilum affinis
TCAGGGCGGCGGCGGGTCGATCGCGCCGAGCAGCGTGTCGATCGCTTCCACGTCGCAGGCGCGAAGCGCTTTGCCGGACATGTTGTGCGGCCTCAATTGGCGGTCGCTTCCCGGGCGCTTCAGGAAGTCCAGCACCGTGGCGCTGGCCGCGCTCCCGGAAGTAGTTGGCGACGATCGGCTCCAGCACATGGTCAACCAGATTCAGCATGCCGCCGACCCGGCTTGATCACCGCGCGAGGCTTCTGGCGCGCCAATGTGAATGACCTGCGCGATCTCCAGGCTGAAGGCGAAACCGTCCTGGCTGCGCACGGTGATCGAGAGTTCAGGCGGCTGTCATAGCCAGTGCTATCTCGGTGGGTTCCCGCCCGGTTCCAGGACGATGTTGGTCGTCGGCACCAGCTCGGTGCGCATCACCCGCGGCATTGATCCGGGCGCAAGCCAGGTACGGCGGCGACGTCCCCACGCCCTTATGGCCAACGTTCCCGGATCGCCATGCTTGAATTCGGTGCCGCGATGTCCTCGTGGGCCTGCCGATGAACGAAATGACCACGCCGACGTAGCCGATCGGGATTTCGGCCGGGCACCGCTCGAATTTGCACGAACCAGGGGTTCAGGTTCCACGAACCGCTCAGCAGCACCTGTTCCTGCGTAAGCTGCGCCGCCCGCCGGCCTCGATGAACAACTGGGCATTCTGGAAGTTGTCGTGACCGGGGCAGGAAGAGGGCTGCGATCTCGCCTTCAGGATCGACTTGCCATCCAGCGCGGTGACAATGCCGACCATGTCCTGGCTTTGCGCTGTAGACCAGCAGGTCCTCGGCATTCATCCCATTGGCATTGGCATTGGCGCGAGTGATAACGTTGAAGAGCGCTGTATTGATGCGATACGTCCCGGCGGTCAGAACTTGTTGCTCGCGATCTTCTCCTCCGCCATTCATCAGGAACTTGCGAGTATCCTGGTAGTTGGCGCTGGCCTGGCTAATTTTGCCGAGGATGCGCTCGAGGTACTGGCACCGTCCGTTGCCACCACCACGGCGATCTCGCCCTGAGGAATGACGTTATGGCGACTTTGATGCGCGAACATCCAGGAAAAGTAGCCCAGATGCCGCCCCGGGCCAGGGTGTCGGCCTGATAACCCGGTTCTCTTCGAGAGCGATCAGACGCTTCCCTGGGGCAGCGACCTGCCATCTCGAGAAACGACGGATGACGATGCCCACCTGACGTTCGTTGATAACCACCAGCCCGAGGAGATAACACCGGGCGGTACGAAGATTAGGATGATGACGAGATAACCACGACAATGGCAATGGGGAGGGAATTCGATCGTTGATGCGCGCTCCTGTATCGCAGCCGCGCGGTCGATCTGACGCAGGAGAGAAAAGCAATGGGCGAGGGTTAGGCCTCTGCCGCTTCCTTGACATATCCTTCGTTGGCTTTGCCGGAACGGTTTCCCGCTCCGGCAGCCCGTTGATGATTTGGTACCGCGTCCTTTGCCTGCAGGTGTTGGATGGCGTGCCTCGCGGCACTGTTCGTTAGCTGCCCCGAAGGCATTTCGGTGAATTCTGCCGGAGCTTCCACCGTGACTGGCTGGTTGTAGCTGGTCAGGTCGATGTCGAACACCACATTGACGCCGCGCCCGCGCCGCCGCCCAGCATTTCCGGGGCAGGTTGATGGTCAGAACGCTGCGCCCGACCAGGTTGCTGGACGTGTCGTACTGACCGATCTCGGGCTCAGGACGGCCTGGCTAACATCACGCCCGGCACTGCGCCGGTCTGCCGCAGTTCTTCGTCGGTCATTTCCGCGCCGCCTGCCCAACTGGCCGCCGAGCATGCCGAGGAATGGCCTTGTCCTGCAGCAGGTTGGAGATGTTGAAATCGCGTATTGAAACTGCGCCTGGCTATCGGCATCGGAACGGGTCATGGCGATGAACGGAGGACGGTCAGATGGCCGACAGGCCCATCGGTGGCGTTCATCACGTCTCATTGCCCATCGGTCCACTCAGGTCGCCCTCGGCCAGCGCCGCGGGATCGACCGGCAGGCCGGCGCCTGCTGCGAAGGAACTGCCCAGGCCGCTCATCATGTCTTCCGGCCCGGGCGCCCATCCAGCCATTGCCATCGCCCAGGTTGAAGTACACCATATCGCCCACCAGGCGAGCCTCGAAGTCCACCGGCATCGCCTGACCGCCGCTGTTGATGTCGCCGGCACGACGAGGCTCGAACGCGCTCTGCCGTTTTGATGGCCGGGAGCCGACCAGATTGACCGTGATGTCGCCACCTTCATCAAGGCCCACAACGCTCATCGGTCGTGAAGTCCAGAGTCAAAGGACGAACCCCGCGCTGGTGGCGTTGCATTGCTCCACAGAGCAAAGTCAAGTCACCAGGCCAGGTGGTATCCCATCTGGGCAGGCCGCAGGCGAGGACGAGGATCGCCGCCAAGCATGAGGAAGGCGAAAAACCGGTGCGGAAAATACGCTTCTTTCTCATCTCCTGAATACGCTTCAGTAAGGGTAGCCCGGCGTTGTGTCAATGCCCCTTTAACGCTTAGTCTACGGAAATCATTTCGCGTTATCAAACGAGAAAGAATGGTCGGGTCCCTTTACGTTTTGACAACAATTCAGAGGTCGCGAAGGCAGAAGTGTCCCCGGAGGTCAGGTTTTGCATTTTGCGGCGTGCGGCGTTTGCTGCTATGCTGAGGGATAATTTACAAGTATCAGATGGTCGCATTAAGTCATGAAACGAATCCGGCTCCTAACATCCCTATATTTGGGTGTCGCCTGGCTGGTGCTCGCCGCCTGTGACATCGGCGCCCAGAGCGCCGGAAACACCCCAGCCGACGGCTACGCTCGCGCCGATCGTGAGCCAGACGCCGCGCTTCACGGCCACGCCCATTCCATCGCGCACCCCACTGCCGACGGCGACCTTCACGCCGTCCGACACGGTCATCCCGCCAACGCCCACCGAGACCCTTTCACGCCATCGCCGACGCCGCCGATCCTCGGCAGCATCAATTCCTCCAGTCGATCAACGTGCGCAGCGGCCCTGGCGTCAACTTCGAGGCCATCACGGTCTTGCGGCCGGCCACGCGCGTCGAAGTCCTGGGTCGCAACAACGATGGCGTCTGTGTTGAACATCCGCCTGGAAGATGGCACCGAGGGGTGGGTCAGCGCCACGCTGGTGCGCATCCAGCCCACCGCCACGCCCCCATCGCCTCACGCCTTCACCCGATCTGACCCCTGATGGCGCAGGGCACGCCACTGCCCACGGCGCTGTTTGGCGGCGGCACGGTCACGCCGACCCCGCCGCGCTCGATCTCGGCAGCCAGTCCCTCGCCCGTCACCACCGTCGACGACCACTGGAGACGCCGCTCAACGCCGCGACGGCGGTGGCCGGTTTGCAGCTACCCAATATCGAAGCCATCAACCAGACGGCGACGGCGCTGGCGCAGGGCGCATCGCCGCGCCCGGCCCGACTCCTGCCCGGCCTGGGCGGCCCCACCGGCGGCCCGCTGGAGGGCACCGGGACGGCCACAGCGGTTCCGCTGGCCGCCGGCACGGGTCTCGACCCAGCAGGGCGTCGACGTGCTGGCCTTACTGCAACGATCTCTCGTTTGCCGCCCGGCGCTGACCGATTCGCCGCCGGCTCGACCATCGAGATCTTCTGGGCCTGGTTCGCCAACACCCGCCAGCAGGTTCAGGATCATATGAACGCCTGCGTCTACGACGTACGCCTGGATGGTGAGCCGCTGGCCTGGCGGCAGTATGCCCAGCCAATCACCGAGCAGAGCGGGCAGTTCGTAGTCTACTGGTACGTGCCGGCCGGCCCGCTGGCGCGCGGCGAACACGAGATCACCTACACCGTCACCTGGCGCTCGCAGATCTCCGACGGATTGAAGGACTTCGGCCCCGGCACCGGGACCCGCTGGAAACCGGTTCCTGCACCTTCACGGTGCGGAGCCATCATGTATTCATTTCCCCTCTCCGACCCCTTCTCCCACGCAAGCGGGGAGAAGGGGAGCACTGTTCTCAGTTGTCTGCCCAGACGGGGGCTATCACGCGATAAGGTGTTTTGTCGGTGCAGAAGGTCATCACAGGCTCGGGCCAAAACACAGGCAAACACCCTATCGCCGACGTCCTGGTGGTCGGCGCGGGCGCGGCGGGACTCGCGGCGGCGCGGCGTCTGCATGAGGCCGGCCGTCGCGTGATCGTGCTTGAGGCCGCCGGCCGTATTGGCGGGCGCGTCCACACCGACACCTCCGGCGAATTCGCCAACTTCCCCGTCGAGCAGGGGGCGGAGTTCATCCACGGATTGACCGCTCCCACGCGCGATCTGGCGGCACAGGCCGGGCTGACGCTGCTCCCCGTCGAGCGCTTCGACAAGCTGCGCTGGGGCCACCCGGCTCAGACACTAGACCAACTACCCACCGAAGTCGCCGCCATGATCCGCCGCCTGTTCGCCGAGCAGGACTCGCTGCGCAGCGCCGACCTGACTCACGACCTCTCCCTGGCCGACTACCTGCGCCGGCGCGGCGTCGCCGAGAGCTGGCTGGACATGGCCGACGTGCTGTTGGCCCAGACCTGCTGCGCGCGCATGGATTCGATGAGCTGCGCCGACCTGGCCCGCGAACTGCAAGTCGATCACAGCGGCGGACTGGAGCACGGCGGCGAGGCGCGCATCCGCGAGGGCTACGGCGCCCTGCTGGACTGGCTCGCCCGCGACCTGGATATCCGCCTGAACTGTCCGGTGACGACAATCCGACGCACCGCCGGCGGCGTGGAGGTGGAAGCGAACGGCGCGACCTTCACCGTCCGCGCCTGCGTGATCGCGCTGCCGGTGGCGGTGCTGCAAACCGACGCCATTCGCTTCGATCCGCCGTTGAGCGCCGCCAAACGCGAGGCCATCGCCGCCTTCCGCGTCGAACCGGCGACAAAAACCCTGTACCGCTTCAGCCAACGCCTATGGGATGCCGACCTGACCTACATGGCGCACGAGGGGGTATTCGCCCGCTGGTGGACGCCGGGCTATGGCCGGCCGGATGCCGACGCGGTGATCGCCTGCTACCTGACAGCCGACCGGGCGGCAGAAGCGGCGCGGATGGGAACTCAGGCGGCGTGGTTGCACGGCCTGAGCGAGTTGAGCGCCCTGCTCGGCGTGCCGGCCTCGAAGCTGCGGAAGGCGCATGTCAAAGCGCACTTTGTGGCCTGGGCGGACGAACCGCTGGCGCGCGGCGGTTACGCGCACCTGCCCCCTGGCTCGGCCGATGCCCGTCCGGCGCTGGCCGCCGGAAGAGCGCTGTTCTTCGCCGGCAAGCGACCGCCCACCACTCCAACCCGCAGACGGTCCACGGCGCGGTCGAGAGCGGCTGGCGGGCGGCGGCGGAAGTCTGGGCGGCGCTCGATCACCCTGGCTGAACCGTATACCTCTGCGACCGCCGCGCAGTACTACCGAGCGTGTAGATGCACCAACCCGTTCGCGTCGTTGTACTGCGTCGTGCCTGCCCCCACAGTCTGCCTTGACCCGCTGCCCCATCCCTGCTCACGTCAAAAACCTCATTCGACGAATTTCTGCCAGTGAAGGTTACAGCATGCGAAATTTGCACTTATTGGCGTAACTCAAGAGTTCCAATCCAAAGTTCGCTGCGAGTTCCAATCGCCAAATGTTGGCTGTCTGGACTCCATGCGAATGACGTGATCTGCGCGCTATCAGGATCAATCTGCTCTTCTGTCGTCTGGTAATCGTTGGCAGTGTCAGTGATCCAGAAAACCTGTCCAGCGCTCGCAGCACCGACGAACCATCGCTGATCGGGACTCCAACGAAAAATGGATGCCCCATTATCAGCGATGAAACGATGATAGACGGTTCCATCGCTATTCAGCCGACATACGCTGTAGCCAAATGTTCCAGCGGCAACCAGAGTTCGACTGTCATTTGCCCACTCAAGTGAGATGACATCCTCAGCGTTTCCCAGGCACGGGGTGCCAGGAATCGGATCGGTCTCACTTTCGCGAGTATACGTTCCCAGTACATTGCCGCCGCGATCCCAGAAGACAACCGATACGCCCGTCGTGCGATAAGACCAGGCGAAACCCACGAAAAATTGCCCATCAGGACTCAAATCGAAGGCGACATACTGACTCTGGTATTCTATTCCTCCTGACATTTCAAGTGACTGCGTGATCTCCCCGGTCGGGAGTGTCAGCACATCAATAAACCCCTGAACATCCAAGACCGCTAACGAAGTCGAGTCAGCGTCCCATCGTGGCAGAATATAAAAAACCGGCGCAGTGCGTCCCGGAGGCGCGCTGACTTCCCGTAATTCGAAATGCCCTGTTTGCGGATCGATCAAATAGAGTTTTCCTGCATATGTAGCAGCGATCCAATGTCCATCCGGACTCCAGCGAGCGAGAAACGCGCCCGGCGCGAAGCCGGATGCCGGAAACGGCGTGCGCCAAGCAACTGCGCCTGTTTTCCAGTCCAACATCGCGATTTGACGATCATCCTCGTTATAGAAGACGATAGAATGACCATCCGGACTCCACTCGACTCCGTTCGCCGCCTCGGAAAGCCGTTTCGTCCACGAGAAGTCAGGTTGATCGGGAGTTGCTTCCAGGCCGATAGTCGCTAAACATAGTAAGACGAGAATGAGGAGACGCATGAGGTGAATTCTAAACCGTGCGTTCATTTCTATAGCTGTCACATGGCTTTGAGGTTCAAGATATTCATTTCTCCTACGCCAAAATTCGACATCGGACTGACCGGCGGTCTGGAGACTGATTGATGAGTATAGCGTAGCGAGCCAGCATTAGGTTAAAGTCTGGGCGGCCCTAGATCACCCGGCTGAACCGAATACCTCTGCGACCGCCGCGCGCAGCCGATAGAGTAATGCCATCTCACAAGTAAGTTCAAATGGCAGTGAAAATGACCAATGCAATCCGACTTGTCTTTGTCACGCTACTTGCTTTAGCCGGGTTTGCGTCAGGCGCTGCCTGAGGGCGACGGCCCGATCATATTCGTCATCTACTACGACAGCGGACGCCTGGTGAGCATCGAACCTCGCACCGGTCAGATCGTTGGAGACCAGTCTCTAGCCATGCATCTGGAACAGCTTCTGTCCGTCGAAGTATTGCCAGAATCTAATTCATTGCTGATTTTGGAGGGGCCAGGCTGCTGCGGCGGGATCATCGCAGGTGAAAACCAGATATGGGAATTGGATTTCGACACTGGGATTTCGGAGTTGGTCTTCGAAGGTCGCAACATAGTTGGCGTCAAGCGGCTGTCAACGAGTGATCTGTTGCTGTTGAGCTACTACGATCCATCTCTTGACGATATTCGTTTGGCTGCGCGTGACGGACAGGCCCAACACTGCTTTCTGGACATGGAAACACACCTCTGCACCGATCTATCGATCCTATCCGAATACGATAGCGTTGGATGGCTAAGACCGAGCCAGCTTGTGGGCAGTGTTCTCACTGGAACCTTCTCTCCGAGTTCGTTTGTCATCAATATGTATGGTCCGGGTAGGCTCGAACTGCCAAGGCCGATGTATTCGTGGGTGTTGATTCCAGGCACAGAGACGATTCTCGCAAACACAGGCGCTCGAAACCTGAGCCTGATAGATCTGGCAACCATGTACATCTCTACTTTCGAACTAGCAGGGGATTATGACTATGGACAATCCCTCCATCCCGTAAGCATAGCTCCAGATGGCAACTTCGTGCTCATTCAGAATGGCGCGAACCATCTGATTGTGGAGTTCGGGTTGCGCGAAGTTGTGTCGGTTCTACCCAACTCATCCTTTCCACTCTGGATAAGCAACGACACATTAGTTTACGTAAGCTTCCCCAGACTAGGGAGCTATCCAGGCGAAATCCGAAGACGCAATGTCATCACAAGAGCGGACACGACGTTACTGGAGTTTTCGGAACAGGTTTCGATAAAGCGATTTCCGTAGGTCATCATCCGGCCCGGCCGGCTCATATGCAATCGAGATAGACGCAGCCAGAATTCGCAGTGCCGACCCAGGTCAAGTTACTCCCGCCGAGGTCCCTGGGAAGCGCCTCGGCTACCGAACCGACAGGTCCCCTGAACAGGGGTGCGGCGAAAGCTTCTTGGATTAGCTCGTCTTTTCCTAGCCGACGGGTTTCTACCCTCGGTGGATCAACGCGAACCCACTGATCCGGCATCGTTCAATTGGGTTCTCTGCCAGTGTTTCTCCCGCTCCTTGCGCTCTTGCCGCAGACGCCGGCTCGTGCGCCGCCCAGATTCAGAACTGGTCGATCAGAATGTCGTTGCCGTCCGGATCGCTCCAGAGTGAGGTGCGCCGGCCCGGTGGCGGACTCATCCGCTTCCAGAGTCGGGGTGATCCCCGCCGCCTTCAGACTCTTCTGGATCGATCGCGCGTCGGATGGATTGAAGGTGAGAATGTTGTTCTCGAACATGCCTTGAAACAGACCAATTTTCGAATCGCCATTGCGCAGCATCAGCCAGTTCTGCTCCTCAGCGCCAGCAAACACCTCGAAGCCAAGCTTCTCGTAGAAAGCGCGAGATGCCTTCAGATCCTTCACAGCCAGACTCACCGAAAACGCGCCCAGATCCATCTTCACCTCTTCTTTGACTGGTAGCTGATGATCCGATTATATGCAGATAGCACACCAGTTCTATTTAGCAATTGGTGAGCGGCGCGACCGGCTCAGTCTTTCTCCCGCTCCTTGCGCTTTTGCAGCAGACGCCCGGCCAGATTTTCGCCGTCGATGGGCGAGGACTGCTCCGGCACGCGCGATCGTCGCGAAGACGGCTCAGAGGGTCCACCGGCCGGAGTTGGTCGCGGCGGCGCTTCGACAGTCCCCACCTGCTGGGTGGCGCGCGCGGCGCGCGCTTTGGCATCGAGCAGCGTGGTCATCCGCTCGGAGGGCACGGCGTCCTGCTGGCGCGTCAGCGCGGCGCGCAGCCGGGCCAGGTCGCTCCGCGTGATCAGTAGGCGGCGCACGGCGATGTCGAAGGGCAGCAGCAGCACGGCGATCAGCAGCAGCGCCGGGGCCAGCGGTGCGCTCGACGCCTCAGCCAGCAGCGTATGGTCGAAGACCGCCTCCGGCGTCCCGGCCAGCGAGCGGCCTCCGGTCAGCGCCATCAGATCGGGCAGCACGTCGGGCAGGCCGGCGCTGCTGTACTCCGGCGAATAGCTCATCACCCATCCGCTGACCTGGCTCAACCCGCCGCCGCTCTCGGCCACGCGCAGGAAGTACGCGCCCTCGGCCCCCGGCGTGAACTCGGCTTCGTAGCGCCCCGGCGCCACCTGCCGCAGCGGAAGCTGAATCGCCTCGCCCGTCGGGGAGACCAGCGAGGTCGTCAGGATCAGGCCGTTCTCGAAGGCGTTGGTCTCCGGGCTGCGTGCTTCGACCACCACGCGGGCGCGCTCACCCTCCATGACCACGCGCGCCTCCAGCACCTGATCCACGCCCTGGGTGATCGACCAGCGCACTGCCTGGGACCAGAACTGAGCGTAATTCTCCCAGGGGATCCAGTTGGCCGCCCAGCGGGCGGTCGCGTCGCTGGTGAAGGCCACCGCCCGCCCCAGGCCATACTGCCACGCCGCCAGAATCGGGTCATTGAACGGCTCCGGCCCGCGCAGAACGACCTGGGCGGTGTCCTTGGCCGTGGCCGCGACATAGCCGCGGAGCGCCGGCGCCGACTCGATGCCGTCCATGATCGGGTTGAGCGACGCCAGCACCGGCACGAAGTCGGCCTCGACGATGTAGGAGCGCGTCGCCAGCACCGTCTCCTGGGTGAAAATGGTCGGGATGGTCTCCACGATGCTGACGAGGTGATAGTTGCCGCCGCCCGCCTCGGCCATCTCGGCCAGGAAGGGCGCAGCGCCCGAGCCAATGGCGATGGTCGAAGTCGTGACGTCGTTTTCTTCGTACAGGCCCGCCGCCAGTTCGACCAGACCACGGGCGTTGGCGCCGCCGTCGGTCAGCAGGATGATGTGCTTGCGCTGACTGGGCTCCTCGGCCATGGCGCTGGCGGCCAGTTGGTAGCCGGCCAGGATGTCGGTGCCGCCGCTGGCCCGCAGGCTGCCGATCAGCATTTGCAGCCCCAGCCGGTCGAGGACAGGCTGCACCTCGGCGATCCAGTAGCCGTCCACGTCGAAGGAGACGACGCCGGCGCGGTCGGTCGGCTGGAGGAATTCGATCGAGCGAATGATCGCCTCTTTGGCCAGTTCGATGTTTTCCACCCCGCTCGACCCGACCTGCATCATACTGCCCGAGCGGTCGATGACGTAGGCGATGGTGAGCTGCGGCACGCGCTGCTGATCGCGAATGCGCATTTCGACCGGCAGCGTCTCCTCCAGCGGCGTGTTGAAGTAGCCGCCGGGGGCGTAGCTGTTCGGCCCGCCGATCACCACCAGCCCGCCGCCGAGATCGCGCACGTAGGTCTGAAGCGCCTCCATGCGCGCCGGAGCCAGGTCGGTGGCTGGAATGTCGTCCAGGATGACCGAGTCGTAGGCCGCCAGGGCCGCCGCGCCGATCGGCAGCGAATCCGGCGCCGCCAGCGTCACGTCCAGGTCGACGTCGGTGAGCGCGGTCAGCAGCGAGTCCGAGGCGTCGGCGTCGCGGGTGATCAGGAGCACGCGCGGCGGCCCGACCACCCGGCTGAAGGCGGAAAGCTGGTTGTTCTGGTAGTAGCCGTCGCTGCCCACCAGGTCGACCTGGACGCGGAAGTCGCGAAACCCGGGTCGCCGGCGGTGAGCGTGAGCACGTAGTTGTTCTGGCCGGCGCGCAGGGCGATCGGCTCGCTGTAGATGATCGACCCGGTGGCGAAAACGGTCAGCAGCGCCGGGGTGGCCTCCTCCGAGGTCGACAGTGATGGCCACGTCGAACTGCTGGTCCGCCCCGACCGCCGCCGGCACGCGCACGTCGCTGACCTGCACTTCGGGCTGGCTCTGGCGGGAGAACGGCACGGTGCTGATCTCCACGCCGACGGCGGCGGCGCGCTGCGCGGCGACTTCGGCATCGCCCACGGTGCCGCGGCCATCGCTCAGGATGACCATGCGCCGGGCGGCATCGCCGGGGAACATGGCCAAACCGAGGCCGATCGCCTCTTCCAGGTCGGTGTTCGAGCGGGTGGGCGCGGAGCGGAACGGGGCCAGTTCACGGACCCGGCTCATCGGCCGTTCGACCAGCGCGTCGCCGCCGAAGACGATCACCGCCGCTTCGTCGTCCGGTCGCATGCCGGCCAGCGCCGTCTCGATGTAGGTGAACTGCTCCGTCAGCGACTCGCCGCCCATGCTGTCGGACGCGTCGACCAGGAAGACGACGGCCAGCTTGTCCGCCGGGCGGACGATCTGCGTCCCGGCCAATGCCAGGATCAGGCAGAGCAGCAGGATCGTGCGCAGCAGCAGGCTGGCGAGATCCCTTCCCCGCCGGAAGGCAGTGCGCGGCCGTCCAATCCACCAGGTGGCCGGCAGGGCAAGCAGCAGGAGCAGCGCCAGCGGCGCGGTAAATGTCATATCGCCAACCTGAAACTCAAATCAGTCCTTTGCGCCGAAGCTCGCGGTCCAGACGCTCGAAGCCCACGAGTTCGTCGCGCGTGAAGTCGATGTAGGGTACGCCGGCCGTGACCAGCGTCGGCCCCATCTCGCGCGACATGAGCAGAAAGACCGGGGTGCCTACCTCTTCGGAGAAGATGTATTCCTTGGCCGTCCACGTCGACTTCTTCCAGTCCGGCGAGAGTACGCTCAGGGTCGCTGCCGCGTTCTTGATCACCTCTTCCAGCTCCAGGAACAACTGGGTGTGGAAGTTGCGGTCGGACGCCTGATAATCCCAGTAGCCATAGCCCTTGACGCCCAAGAAGTCGCGCAGCGTGTCGACAAAGTCGCTGTCCTCTTCGGCATAGCTGATGAAGACGTAGCCGCGCGACTTCGGCGCGGCCTCGGCCTGGGCGGCGCTGCGCAGCGCGTTCTGTTTGACCGACTCCGGTAGGCTGGCGATCAACCGGCGCAGCCCAACGTCATAGCCGTCCATCAGCGTGAAGATCGGCAGGTTCTCGAACACCTCGGCGTGTTCCGGCAGCGCGGCAGCGCCGGTCGTTGACGACCACGACGGTGATCGGCAGCCCCAGTTCGCGGGCGGTGGCCAGTTCGGCGGCGATCTGCTTGGTCTTGCTCAGCGAACGGCCGAACAGATACAGCAGCCCGGCAGCATTGCGCAGCCCTTCCGGCTTGGCCTCGTTCCAGTCGATCCCCGGCGGCAGGTCATCCGGCACGAGCCACAGGCTGACGCCCGCCGAGCGCAAATCGTAGAGGATTTTGTCGATGATCGGGTCAGAGCGGCGGTCATGCCGCGAATAGCTCACGAACAGATAGCCCACGGTTTAGCGCTCTCCAGTGTCGTCGCCGCGAAAAACATCCCGGCCATGCCGCTTCATCCGCTCGTCCCCCTGCTCAGAGTCCGCCGGGCCAACGCTCCGCCGATGGTCGGCGCGTGCATCCGCTGGTGATAGGCGTACCACTCGATCAGCAGGATCAGCAGCGCCGCCAGCGCCAGCACATCCCAGTACTCCCGCTGCCCCACCTCGACCTCGACCGCCTGAGAGATGGCCGTATCGCCCACCATGATCGACTCGGCGGGGGCGATGTCGCTCTCCTCTGGCGCGAACAGGTTGACGGTGAACACAGCCGTTTGATCCGACGCGCCGGTACTGCTGAACGACTCTACCGTGTACACGCCGGGTGCGCCGGTGTCGGCGTAGATCAGCGGCTGGCCCGATGGCGTGAAGGTGCGTTCTGCGCCCGCCGGGCCGGTCACGCGGACGCTGGCCGCCGACGTGCCGGGGGTGATCGTCACCGGCGCGTCGATACGCACGCCGTCGGCCGCGTCGACCAGTTGCTGCGGCGTGAACCACTCCACCAGAGCCGAGAGCAGGATCGGGTACTGAATTTGCAGGGGCAGGTCGCTGTCGCGCAGGTCGAACGTCAGGATCGCCACCTGCCGGTTGTTGATCTCGCCGGCAAGCAGCAGCGGACCGCCGCTGACCGTGATCAGCGGCTCCGCCCAGTCGGCAGTCAACTGCCGGAACTGGAGGATGTTGACGCCGCTGAAGTCGACGAAGGTCATGCGCGGGTCGTCGCGCCGCACACGCGATCCGCCCGTTTGCGTGCTGACCGCGCCGACGGCGAACAGGGGCGTCGACTCCGGCGGGTTGATGAACAGCAGATCGCCTTCGGGCAGGGTCGGCGGCGTCACGCCGTCGAAGATGTACAGGTCATAGGGTTCGTCGGGCAGGCCGCGCGCCGGGTCGCCGTTGACCACCGACAGCCCTGGCAGGCTGCGCAGGCCCTGTTCCAGGAACAGATTGCCCTCACTCATCAGCAGCGCCCGCCGCGCGCCATGTTCGACATTGACCGTCCAGGCCGCATTGTCCGCCGCCAGCGGATCGACGATGCCCGAGTCGGCCGGCAGCGTCAGCCCGACGCGCAGAGTCGTGAAATTCTCCGGCAGGCGCTGCGACACCAGGGCATACGGTTCGCCGGCCGGGATGGTCCGGGTCGAGGCGTCAATCAGGCGGTCGTCGGCGCGCAGGTCGATCACCACGTCGGCGTCGCGGTCGCCAAATTGACGAACTGGGCGAACAACTGCGGCGCTTCTCCGGGCAGGACCGCGACGGCCAGCGCCGTGATCGCCAGATTGCCGGCATCGCGCCCGACCGGAATGTAGCGCAGGTCGCCGGGGATGGCCGGCAGCGTCAGGCCGGAGTCCGGGCGCAGCGCGCCGCCACCATCGCTGACGATCAGCACGTCGAGGTCGGAAGCGCCGCCCCCGCCCGCCGCGGTCAGCGTCAGAGCCGCGTTCCAATCCGCGCTGCCCAGGCCGGGCTGCGCCGCGTCGATGGCGGCGTGCAGGCGGGCGTTGTCGGCGCTGTAAGGGATCAGCACTTCCGGCGCGTCGCCCACGCGCAGCACCGTCACCACGTCGGTCGCCGCGCGCTCGTCCACGATCTGATGGGCGATTCGACGCGCCTCCTCGAACCGCGAACCGTCGGGCGAATCCGTCGCCGTCATGCTGGCCGAGGCGTCGAGCAGGATGGCGATTCGCCCCGCGCCGATCGTCGGAACGATCTGGAATGGCCGGGCCAGCGCCAGGACCAGCGCCGCCAGGATGAGCAGTTGCAGGAAGAGGAGCAGATTACGCCGCAGCCGCTGCCAGGGCGTATTGGCTTCGCGGTCGCGGACGACCTGCTGCCACAGCATCGTGCTGGAGACGGTCACTTCGCGGCGGCGCAGACGCAGCATGTACAGCAGCACGATCGGAATGCCGATCAGCGCGGCCAGCAGACCCAAAGGCGTCAGGAACTGCATGCTATCTCACCAGCCCCAGCCGGCGCAGATCGTACAGGATGATCTTCTCCCAGGGCGTACTGGTCACGATCGAGACGAAGTGCGCCCCGCGCTTCTGACAGTCGTTGCGCAGAGTCTCGCGCCAGTCTTCCAGGCGCCGCATGTACAGATCGCGCATCGCGCCGTCGACGGTCACCTCCTGAAAGTCGCCCGTCTCGCTGTCCATCAGACGCAGATCGCCGGTCAGCGGCGGCTCGACCTCCTCCGGGCACAGGATGTGCAGCACGCCCACCTCGTAACCCCGGCCAACCAACGCGTTCAGCCCGTCGAGGATGCCGGCCGGTGAGAAGAGATCGCTGGCAATCAGGCACAGTCCGGGCCGGCGCGCCTGCGTGGCGTAGGTCTTGAGCGCAGTGTTGAGATCGACCTGCCCGCCGGCGCGGACCTCGTTGACGAACTGAAGCAGCCGACCGCCGTAAGCGCGTCCGCGCGCCGGTCCGAAGTGCGCCCCGGTCGACCCAAGCGCGCTGATTGTCAGCCGGTCATTGGTGGTCAGGGCGATGCTGGCCAGCCCGGCGATCAGGCGGCGGGCATAGTCGAATTTGTGGGCGGCGGGGTCAGCGCCCTCGCCTTCGCGCGGCGGGAAATCCATGCTGGCGCTGGCGTCGAGGATCAGGTGGACGGCCGGATCTTCTTCGTCTTCAAACAGCTTGGTCAGCGGGCGATCCAGCCGGGCGTAGACGTTCCAGTCGACGCGGCGCAGATCGTCTCCGGGGCATAGTCGCGGTAATCGGCGAACTCGATGCTGGTGCCGCGCTTGGTGGAGCGGCGCTCCCCTTGATCGCCCCGGACCGGACACGCGACGCCATCAGCGTGAGCTGTTCCAGCTTGCGGCGGGTCGTCTCGTCGAACAGCGGCGGGGATGTGGGCATCAGCGGCCTCGCGGCACGGCCTTTGCGCGTCCTGGACCACCGAGTCCGGGCTGATCCCCTCCGCGGTGCCCTCGAAGTTGAGCAGGATGCGATGCCGCAGGGCCGAGGCGCCACCGCCTCGATATCCCTGTACGACACGTTCAGCCGGCCGTCGAGCAGCGCATTGATCTTGCCGCCCAGCACCAGCGCCTGAGCCCCGCGCGGGCTGGCCCCATAGCGGACAAACTGTCGCACCAGCGGCGACGCCGAGGCATCTTCCGGATGGGTGGCCACAATCAGCCGGGCGACGTACTCGCTGACCGCCGGCTCGACTGGGATTTGCAGCGCCAGGTGGCCCATGGCGATCACTTCCTTGCCGTCGGCCACCTTGCCGGAGACCGGGTTCTCCGCGCCCGTAGTGCGGTCGAGGATAATCATCAGGTCCTGCACCGACGGGTAGCGCACCTCGATCTTGAACATGAAGCGATCCAACTGCGCTTCCGGCAGAGGATACGTGCCTTCCATCTCCAGCGGATTCTGCGTCGCCAGCACGAAGAAGGGCGGCTCCAGCGGGTAGCTGCGGTTGGCGATGGTCACCGTTCGTTCCTGCATCGCTTCCAGCAGCGCCGACTGCGTCTTCGGCGTAGCGCGGTTGATCTCGTCGGCCAGCAGCAGGTTGGCGAACACCGGCCCGGGCTGGAAGCGGCGCGTCTTGCCCCTGCCATCCGGCAGATCTTCCAGGATGTCGGTGCCGGTAATGTCGGCGGGCTGCATGTCGGGCGTGAACTGGATGCGCGAAATTCAGTTCGAGCGCGTCGGCTCAGGGAGCGGATCAGCATCGTCTTGCCGAGCCCCGGCACGCCTTCGAGCAGGGCATGCCGCCCGGCCAGCACGCAGATCAGCACGCTGCGGATGACGTCCGCCTGGCCGACGATGACGCGGCGGACCTCCGCTTCGATCTTCTGCGCGGTCTCGCTGAAGTGCTCCAGGCTCATCGTGTCGATAACGGTCATCGCTACCTCTTCAGGTTACCTATTCGGTTCCAGGGACGTGAAATAATCGCGCACCACATCGCGCAGGGTCAGCGGCACATAGCCGGAGTCCAGGGCGCGGTCGGCGGCGTCGCGGTAGATGCCGTAGACCTGATCGTATTCGACGGTCACCTGGCCTTCCGGGTTCTCGGCGAAATCACCCTCCTGCACCGGCGAGTCGCTGGGATCGGCCTCCAGGATGATGGTGCCGTCGCCAAATGCCCCGCCGATACGCCGCGGGACGTTGACCGGTTCAAAGGCGCGCTCGCCCGTCCCGTCAGGGTCGTTGTCCTGGCCAACGATCGTCTGTGCCCCGGCCGCGGACGGGTCCGTGTCGCTGCCCGCCGTGCCGGCGGCATCGCCGGCGCTCACCCCCGGAGCATCCTGCTGGCTGTCCTGCTGGCCCGGGCCGCGGACCTGCGCCTCACTCAGCGCGCCGGTCTGGGAAAGCTGCCCGTCGGGCGACTCCTGCGAACCCTCGCCCAGCGTCTGCAGGCCCCCCCTGCTGTTCCGCGGCGGCATCGCCCGGCTGCGGCATACCGCGCTCGCCTTCCTGGCCGCCGTCCTGCTGGGCGGCTTGCTGCTGGGCCTGCTGCGCTTGCTGCTGCCTGGCTGATCTCCGACGCGGCCTCCCGCGCCTCCTGCGCCGCATCACTCAGTTCCTGGCGGCTCTGGCTCTGCTGCTGCGCCTGATTGGCATTCTGCTGAAGCTGCTGGCTGGCCTCGCTCATCTCCTGCTGCATTTGCTGCACATCGCCGCGCCGCAGGGCCTCGGCAGCATTTTGCAGTGCCTCGGCCGCCGACTGCTGTTCCTGCTGCGCCGCCGCCTCCTGCGGGTTGCTCTGCTGGAGCGCGGCGGCGGCATCCTGAAGCGCCTGGGCGGCGCGCTGCTGCTCTTCGGGGGTCATGGCACCGGCCCGCTCGGAGATCTCTTCGAGGTTCTGCGTCACCTGCTCCATCGCGCCGGCCGGGTCGCCGGTCTCGCCATTTTCACCCGCTTCGCCGCCGGTCGCCTCGCGCAGCGCCTCCGCCATCTGCTCCAGGGTCTCCTGCGTCTGGCCTGAACGCTGGGCCAGTCCCTCGGATTGCTCCTGAAACTCGGCGCTCATCTCGCTCAGCGCGGCGAACGCTTCTTCGGGACTGACCTCGGGGTTCTCCAGCGCTTCGATCTGGCGGCGCAGTTCTTCGAGCAGCGCCTGCCGTTCTTCGGCATCCAGCGCCGGGTCGGCCGCCACCTCTTCGGCGATCTGTTCCAGAGTCTGCCCGGCTTCGGCGATGGCCGAGTCCAGCGCGCCGCTGCGCTCCAGGGCGTCGGCCGCCGGGTTAGGCAGGATGAGCAGGACAAGCAGGGTAACCAGCAGGGCGATCGCCGCCAGCCAGTCGCGCAGGCGGAAGGGCAGCGGCAGGCGCTCTTCCAGCCGTCCCAGAGCGGTCGAGGCTTTATCGGCGGCGTCGGCGATCTGCCGTTCCGCCAGCCAGGCGACGGTGCGAATCTCCCCGGCGATCAGCGCCAGGGCGGTGGAGACGCGTTCGCGGAGGTCGAAGTCGAGGTCGAGGCGGCGCGCCAGCGCCTGCGTCGGCGCGCGGCGCAGCCAGATGACCAGCAGGCAGAGGACGATCGCGCCAACTGCCATGCCCAGCGCGATCAGGCCGACCTGACCGTTGGTCAGCAGCGGCCGCATTCGCGCCGCCACCGCCAGCCCGATGCCCATGGCCAGCGCGATCAACAGCGCCCGAGGCAGCCAGGCGACCGTTCGCTGCATCCGGCTTCGGCGGTCATAGCGCCGGGCGCCCCTGCCAACCTTTCCTGCGGATCGAGTTCCGGCATTTCCCCGGCGATACCGGGACCGGACAATGGCGCAGCGCCAACGCTCATAGGTCTTCTGTGTCCTGATTGGCCTTACGGATGGTCAGCGCGATCAACACCGCCGACGTGCTGAGATAAATCACGGTGAACAGCAGCCACGGCGACACCATCGGGATGGTGCTGCCATCGCTGCGCAGGGTATAGGTGTAGAACGCCAGCACGTCCTGGTTGACGAGCAGCGTCTGCGCGGTGATGCCGGCCGCGGCGGGGTTGATGCTGATGAGCAGCAGATCGATGTAGCGCAGCAGCGCTTCCATCGGCGGCGAGGGCAGCGCTCCTGGCGGGTAAAGAGCAGGTCGTTGAGGATGTTGACGACGATCGAGATGACCACGGGCGCAATGAACATCACGCCGAGCACCACGCCATAAGCCCGCGCGCTGGCGATCAGCGTCCGGGGCAGCGCCGCCGAAAAGTAGATGCCGACCGTGCCGAGCAGCACCGCCGTCACCAGCAGCAGCAGCACCGACATGGCGATCTCCGCCTCGCTGATGCCGCCAAACAGAAAGGCCAGACTTTGCAGCGGGATGCCGCTGAGCAGGAAGCAGCACGATATAGCCGAGCGCCGATTCCAGCTTGCCAATGACGAAGGTGGCCTTCGACAGCAGGGTGGTTTGCAGCAGATCGTACGTCTGGCGCTCGCGCTCGCCGGTGATCGCTCCGGCGGTGAAGGCCGGCGCGATGAACAGGATCAGGATCAGTTCAATGCCGACGATGCCGAAGAACAACACACGGCCGATCTCGCCGGCGGCTGCCGACCCGGTGCCGCGTGTGAACGACCCGTGAGATCAGGTACAGCAGCAGGGCGATGATGCCCATCAGGCCCAGATAAATGGTCAGCACGGCGAAGGCCCGGAAGCCGCGCATCCGGCCGCGGAGTTCCTAGAGCATCACCGGGTTGACGCGAAAGGCGCGCATCGGTCAGCAGCAGCCGGCCGGCGACCAGGATCAGGATCAGGCCGAGCAGCCCTGGCAGGAATCCCAGCGTGATCAGCCCGACGATGGCCACGATGATCAACGCCGCCATCAGGGGCAGCGCCCACACCTCGCGCGCCAGGATCGCCACCATGCACACCAGCAGCAGGCTGGTGGCCGCCAGTGACAGCAGAATCAGAATGGCCAGAGCCGTGTCGCTCGCGCCCGTATAGTTGAAGAGCAGGGCGCTGCGCGCCAGTTCCGGCAGGCCGCGCAGCACGCCCAGCCCGGCTAGCGCGCCGCCCAGGAACAACAGCGCGGCGAAGATGCCGTAGACCACCGCGCCACTTGCAGGATGCCGGCGGCGTCCATCAGCCGGCGTTCGCGCGGCGATCGTTCGTCCAGCGCTCCTTCGACCACTCCCATCGCCATGCCCATAATCAGGACACAATCCCTGGTGACGCGCATGAACATGGCTTCGGGTCCTTCGTCTCTTCGCTGAAGCCGAGGATAGCCACGCCGGAGGCGCTGATCGTCTGGTTGAGCGCCGCCACGGCGTCGTCATCGCCCGCGAAGTCGATCGCAGCGGAACCGCCCGCTTCGGCTCCACGTCGACGGTGCCGAGCACGCCGGGCAGTGCGGCGACCAGCCCTTCGACCTGCTCCACGGCTTCCGGGCTGCGCAGGATGACGGTGATCTCGCGGTGCGGCTGAAGCTGGGCGCGCATCTCGTCCATGCTGCCCTGGGCGATCGAGTTCACCCGCTTCGACAATGCCGATATGCGTGCAGATCTCGCTGACATCGGCCCAGATGTGCGTCGAGAAGAAGATGGTCTTGCCCATGCGCGACAGTTCGACCAGCAGCGCGCAGAATCTCCACGCGGGCGCGGGGGTCCAGGCCGGAGGCCGGCTCGTCCAGGATCAGCACCTTGGGGTCATGGGCCAGCGTGCGCGCCAGAGAGAGACGCTGCTTCATGCCTCGGCTCAGCTTGTCGACCATGTCGTCGCGGCGATGCGTCAGGTCGACCAGTTCCAGCAGGTCGTCGATCAGCCGCTTGCGCTCGTTCTCCGGAATGTCGTAGCAGGCGGCGAAGTCGAGATACTCCCAGACGCGCATGTCGTCGTAAACGCCGAACTCGTCGGGCATGTAGCCGATGGCCCGGCGCACGCCGCGCGGCTCATGGGAACCGAGCTGCCGGCGACGAAGGCTTCGCCGCTGGTCGGCCGGGTGAGCGTCGTCAGCATGCGCATGGTCGTCGTCTTGCCCGCGCCGTTGGGGCCGACAAGCCGTAGATCGCACCGACCGGCACTTGCAGCGACAGGCCATTGACGGCGGTGAACTTGCCAAACCGCTTGACCAGATTCCTCGTCTCGATGATGGATTCAGTCATACTCAGACGCTCTCCAGAACTCTCTCTATATTACCTGCTGAACCGGGCGCGGCGTTCACATTCTCCCGACCATTGTCACGCTGATCGGCCGATGCGCAGGAATCCGGCGATGTCGTCGGCGATCAGCCGCATCTGCACCGTGTTCTGCGGACCCAGGAAGCGCGCCGGATCGCTCAGCACGACCATCTCGTTGATCAGATCGACGTTCTCCCACTCGCGGGAGTTCCAATCCCAGAGCTGGACCGGAAATGCGCGCGCGCCGACGTTGACGTTGTCGACTTCCACAATCAGTTCGTTCACCTCGCTCAGCACGGCGTCCGGCAGCGGCACGAAGCGTAGCCCGGCCATCTCGCTGGGCTGCAACGTCAGGTTGAGCGGCGCGACATCGCCCATGATCTGCGATTCCATCGGCGACCAGACGAAGCGCTCGGACGGGATGACGACCTCACCGCCTGGGGTTTCGATGGTCGCTTCCAGTTCGATCAGATAGAGCGCGCGATCGTCGGCGTTCCAGTTGGCGCCGGTGAGCACCGTGTCCAGCGGAATAGCGTCGGCCCAGGCGGCCAGGTAGATGCGATCGCCTCGCCCGGTGGCGTCGAAATAGTCCTCGATCATCGCGGTCAGCAGCCACTGCCGCCGCCGTAGTTCCTGTTCCGCGGTCGACAGGTCGCGCAGGGTGCGCCGGGCGATGCCGGCGTCGTACTGGCGCGATCCCAGAATGTCCAGCACCGTCTGCTTGGAGCCGGTACTGCCGACCAGGCGCGACGAGAAGAACGGGCTGGTCGCCGTCGAGGATCGCCGCGCGGCCGAAGCTGTCCCTTCGCCGGGCAGGATGATTTCGAAGTCTCGCAGCGCGCCGGGGCGATCGAGTCTTCAAAATGAAGCGCTGTGCCGCGCACCAGGATCACCGGCTCGGTCAGCACAAGGTCGGGTCGTTGCGCACCGACTCCGCGCACGATCTGCTGACCGTCGATGCTGTCATAACTGAAGGTGGCGCTGCCGCTGATTGCCGGCGGCGATCGCGCCGGTGGCGTTGAAACCGGCGACGAAGCTGGCATCGACGTTGAAGCCTCGGCCTCGAAGGCGTCCGTCTGCACACATATCGATGTCGGCCTGCTGCGAGCGGGTGACCAGGCTGGTCACCACCGGCGGCCGCGGGATGGGGGGCGGAAGGTGGCGTTCTGAAACTGGCTGTCGTCGATGCCCAGGCTGTAGGCGGCGCGCTTGGGCGACAGCACCCCGATGAGCGCATCGACCCGCGCCTGTTCGACATCCGGCCAGAGGCGCACCACGGCCAACCGGCTGAACGTCACTTCGTTGCCGCGCAGAATTCGCCCAGCGTGTGGGCCAGCGCGCTGAAGACCAGGATCAGGATCGGGATGGTCACCCAGGCCCACTCGCGCCGATTGATGCGTGACAGCAGGAAGTAGTTGGCTGGGCCGACCAGCAGGATATACAGGGCCAGGAAGCCAAACAGCGGCAGCACGTCCGGCAGCGGGTCGAAACCCGGCAGAATTTCGGACGCGGCGGCCGCCGATTCCCTGCACCGGTGAAGCCGCCACCCCAGCCGGGGAGCGGCTCGACGTGGTCAACAGGGACGGTTGTCCACAGCAGGCTGAGCTGGACCAGCCGCGCATCCGGGCGCTATTCGGGTCCGCCGCCAGATAGTCGACCACGCCGTCGCCAAAACCTGGCGCACCAGCGGCGGCAGCGTCGTCGCCATCTTCCCGAGCGACACCAGCACCGGTGCGCCGTCGACGACATCGCCGGTCGCCACAACAGTCACTTCCGCCGGCAGATCAACGACGCGCAGCCATCGGCCAGCCTCCCAGGGTCCGGCATCTCTGCGCGGTCCGGCCGGCACAACGGCAACAAATCGCTCAGGCCGGCGGCGGTCGCCTGCGAGTTAGCGCCGCCGGTGACGATGAGATGCCCGCCAGAGGCCACCCAATCGGTCGGGGCGCGGATCTGCCCGCTGTTCAGAACGTCCGGTGTCGGCATCGCGGAAACCGGATGGCGTCGACCGCGTCGAGCACAGCCACCCGGTCGGGCAGCTCGTCCAGTGACATGTTGGCCTGCACCGCTTCGACGGTATCGGCGCCGGTCAAATCAATTGCGCCGACGGTCGATTCGGTCAGCACGACGTGAAGGATCGCTTAAGACGATGACGTGCAAGGGGCGCTCTGCTGCGCGATCCGCACGGTCGCCGTCAGCAACTCGACGCGTAACTGGCGAGATACGGCGCGGGCGCTGATGTAGAGCGTCACAATCTGGCGGGCGCCGGCGTGCCGCGACACCGGCGTGCTGGTCATCATTCTGCACCCCTGGCGCTGGTCTCCGGGCGAATGACCAGCCGACCGCTCACGGCATCGCCCTCGTTGCTCAGCCGAACCGTCACCGGCAGCCATTCCGGTCGCGGAAATAAGTCGCAAACCCGGCCTGCACGGTCGAGGCTGACGGCAATCGGGCACCCGTCATCTGGTTATCCTGTGCCGGCCATTGTGACCGGCATCAGCACCAGCAGGATATCAGCGCCAACCGCCCGATCCATCGTCTCATAGCATCTCACCTTGCTCCTGTGGGCGGATTCTAACAAGAAATGGTTCCTGTGGACACCAGCGGGTTTTTCTGAACCGACTTATGATTACTATTAGCTTCGCCGACCCATTGCCGCCATGTATCTACCTGGTTGTCGGAAAGATTGTTCAACAACGCACTGTTGAGAGGAAACTGGCGCTGATCATGAAATGGATACGTCAGATCCCTGCTTTCCTGCTAATGTTGGTCCTGGTTTTCTCAATCGGCTTTACCTGTACAGGCGCAGCAACGCGGCGATGTCTGTCAGGGGCGGTCAATGAAGCGATGGCAGCGCTGTCGCCGAACTGCTCCGGCCTTAGGCGCAACATCGCCTGCCCCTGGTTCAACTCTGTCGAGGCGTCCTTCAATGTCGACGTCTCCCGAAATCTTCACCCAGACGGATGACCGGATCGAGCTTTGACGGTGAATTCCATTCGCACCGGCGAAGCGGTCTGGAAGACGACACCTGGGG
>JADJPJ010000052.1 GCA_016713325.1 Candidatus Flexifilum affinis
AACTGTTGGGGGCGATCTGGCCGGATTGCCCCTACCCGATTGACAGGATCATTGGCTTAGACTTCTGGTTCGGGACAGGGATATCGGTCGAACTTGAGCAGCAAGTCGCGTTGTTCGATACGTTCCTGATCATTCAGCCGCAGGACGAGTACGGTTGCGCGACCTTCGGGCGTGTTGGGCTCAATCGTCGCCCCATTGAGACGAAAATGATCGCTCCAGCGGTGGCGCCGCGGATGAAAAAGGAAGGTTGGCTCATCGGTAAGCGGATCAGCGGCGGCGATGTTTGTTCCCTTAAAGAGATTGCAGCGCAGACAGCTTAGCGCCAAATTGCTTTCAACGGTTTTCCCGCCGTGTGACTCCGCGATGATGTGCTCGACATGAAAGGCGACATCGCTGGACGCCTGACTGACCCGGCAGTATTCACAGCAGTCGCCGGCGCGTTCATACGTCAGTTCGCGCAGTTTCGCCGGGACATAGCTCATGCTTTGCCTGCGAGCTTGAGCTGCGCCTTTGTCTTGGCCAGCGTCATCACATGCGACACAGCCAGCAGTTTTTCCAACTCAAGCCGCTCATCCGTCGAAAGCGTACCTGTCCGGTTCTTGTCCAGCAGATCTTCCAGGTGGCGCTGAATGCCCGAGGACATCTGGTAGGCAGCGATTGCTTCCAATGTGGGCTCGGAGACGAGAAAATCCGCCACTTCCGTATACAAGGATTGCTGTATATTCACCGTCATACCAGTGACCTCAATCTCGAACGCTTCTATTGTACCTCCGATATGTCAGGCGATTGGATCAGCATGTCAAGTCGCACAACTCCGCATGCCGATCGAGCGTATAGGCCACGAACACAGAACAAGCGAAGGAGATTCCGTTGATGAAGCGTGTGATTGTACTGGCCTTGACCCTGCTGCTGTTCACCCTCCCGGCGCTGGCGCAGGAACCGCTCGACGCCGAAGCGCTGAAGACGGAGATCGAGCGCCTGCGGGAAGAAGGTGGCGCACCTGGGCTGGCGGTGGCCGTCGTCTACGACGGTGAGGTGATCTTCAGCGAAGGCTTTGGCGTGCGCAACACGGAGACGAACGATCCGGTCACGGCCGATACGCTCTTCCGCATCGGCTCGACGACCAAGCCGCTGACGGCGATCGGCCTGCTGATGCTGGTGGAGCAGGGGCTGCTCGATCTGGATGCGCCAGTGTCGAGCATTGTGCCGGAATTTCAGGCAGGGGATGACATCACCGTGCGCCACCTGCTCTCGCACATGAGTGGCCTGAGCGACAACGCCGAGCCGTATGGGCGGCTTGACCCGGAGGCGCTGCGCGATTATGTGGCTGCGTTGGGCGAAGGCGCTCGTTTCGCTCCCGCAGGCGAGGTGCTGAGCTATTCCAACCCCGGCTTCGACGTGGCGGGCCGCGTCATCGAGGTGGTCAGCGGGCAGCACTACGCCGATTACATGGCCGACAAGGTCTTCCCTGCGCTGGAGATGCGACGCACGACGCTCTACCCCAACCTCGCCATGACCTATCCGCTGGCCGTCGGCTACTCACGGGGACTTCTGGGCAACGCGCCGGTGCGGCCGATGGTCGATAACGTCGCCGAATACCCGGCCGGTTTCATCTTCTCGTCGGTCAACGACCTGACTCGGCTGGCGCAGGTGGTTCTCGACAAAGGGATGCTCGACGGGGAGCCGATCCTCAGCGCCGAACTCGCGGCGGAGATGCAGACGCCCGCCGCCATGCTGGGCACGACCGGGTACGGCCTGGGTCTGATCGTCGGCGACTACCAGGGTGTGCGCACGCTCGGGCATGATGGGGCAATCAACGGCTATTCGTCGTACTTCAACACGATCCCGGAGTACGGGCTGGGCGTGATCGTCCTGGCCAGCGTGGACGGTTTCGACGCTCTGCCGATCTTCGAAGAGATCGCCGACCTGCTCCTGGATCTGCCGAAGTCGACGATGGCCGCTGGCCCGAGTCTCCCGGCGGAGGCGCTGGCGGAGTACGCCGGAGAGTACGTCCTCAGCGATATCTATGGCGGGGAGGTGGCCAGCATCCGCATCGCCGTCGAAGAGGAGGATCTGGTTGCTACGGTGACGGGTCAGCCGCCGCTTCAACTGGTCCCCGCCGCAGCGGATGTGTTCGAGATCGCTTTCGGTGGCGTTCAGGTGGGCCAGCAGGCGATCTTCGTGCGCGACGCAGCAGGCGCAGTGCAGTACCTGAACGTCGGTTTCCGGGCAGCCGCGCGGGTGGAGTGAGCGAGAAAGCCGAGGCGGTCATCAGGAACAGGATTCCAGGGATGCCGTAGAGGTTTACCCCCACCCCAAACCCCTCCCCCGCTGGCGCAAGGGAGGGGCCTGTCATTCGGCTGTGTTATGGCTGCCAATCCGCGCAGCTTCCCTCTCCTGCGCAGTGGGGGAGGGACTAAGAGAGGGGGTGCGCGTCTCCCCAACGGGCTAGTTCATGAGGACCGCTAGACCGTCGCGGTGGCGGGGTGCAGCCGGCCGGTCTCGACGTACTGCGCCAGGAAGGTGCGCACCAGCGCGCCGTCGACCGTGGCGCAGCGCAGACCGGAGCCGGCCAGGGCGTCCTGGGTGAGGCGGGTGCCGAGCGCGTAGTAGGCGGTCTCGCTGACGCCCAGCATGCGCCCGGCGAATTGAATGTGGAAGAAGGGCAGCAGTGGGTGAAGCGGGTTTGTCTCCGGGTCTTCGTGTTCCTCGATAGCGTCCACCCATTCATTGAACGGCCGCTTGTCCACCGGGTAACCCGCTTCGATCACCGTGTCCATGATGTTGCTCCAGGTGATCGGGTCGGGGTTGAGGATGTGGAAGATCTGCCCCAGTGACTCCTGGCGGCGCGACAGGTAGACGATCGATTTGGCCGCGTAGTCGACCGGGGTCATGTCCATAGCGTTCTTGATGTCCGGGCCGTACCCCGCCTGAATGCAGCCGATCAGGATGCGGGCCACAAAGTCGTCCTCGTTGGAGCGCCCATTCTTGCTGTCGCCGACGATCAGGCCGATGCGGTGGATGGTCACCGGGATGCCGCGGTCACGGGCGTGGCGCACCACCCGCTCGGAGACGTATTTGGTCTGGAAGTAGCCGACCTCGGGGCACTTTTCGGCATCCAGCGTGTCCGTTTCCAGGCCGCCGTGGGGAATGACGCCAGGAGTCGATTTGAAGCCGAGCAGGATGCCGAGCGACGAGACGAAATGGAGGGGCTTCGCTTTCGTGGTGACGGCCAGCCGCAGGGTTTCGACTGTGCCTGCGACGTTGGGCGTGCGCAGGAATTCGTAGGGGGCGATGTAGCTCAGCTTGCTGCCGACATGGTAGATCACGTCGATCCGCGCGGCCATCGCGTCAAAGTCGGCCTGGGAGAGCCCGAGCAGGGGGTGCTTGAGGTCGCCGATGACGGGAGTGATGCGTTCGGCATACTCGTCTCGCCAAAGCCAATAGTGCGCCAGGTTTTTGCGGATGCGGTTCATTCCGTGTTCAACATTGTCGGCGCGAACCAGCGCGTGCAGATGCGCCGGTGTCGTCTCCAGAAGTTCCGCCATGATGTACGCTGCGACGAATCCGGTTGCGCCGGTGATGAACACATGTTCCGGTTCTTTCGTGAAATCCACCGGTTCGGGCAGCGGCTGGATATCATCCGGAAGCACCGCATCCCGATCGAGAAAACTGGCAGGTACAGTCATCGCCTTCACTCCAGGTTGATTCAAATGAGACTGATATTCAAAAATGTTGCCCAAAGGCCGCTGCCGAGACAACGCCGCCGAAACTGAAAAGGTTCACAGGACGACACTCGCCGCCCGTTGTTTAGGCAGCTAGGCCATGCTTTGATGGGCCACGCTCTGGTAGACCATGCATCACACAAAACACTTCTCTATATTTCTCATTATGTTGAGGAACAAATCTCGGCGTTGATGCTGATGATCGCCGTTTGACATGACATTGATCCGTAATTGAGGACCCCGTGACGAGACTAGAATAGAATTGAGGAGTCATTGACTCTGTGAATTGGCCCTCAAAGGCAATCTGGATGCGTCGCGAACTTCCACTGCTGAAGAAGAAGCCGGGCGCTGCGCTTGTATTGAGCGGCGGCGCGACCAAAGCGTTCTATTTTCATATTGGTGTCCTAAAAGTTCTTGACCTGGAAAACGTTACTTCGATTGTCGGGACAAGCGCCGGAGCGGTCGCCGGGACGCTGGTGGCCAGCGGCGTAGAAGCCGATGCACTGGTGGCATCGCTGTATCAGAAAGCGGTGTATGTACCACGCATCGACACGGTGGTGAAACGTTTGACGGCCACGATGGTGTTCCAACCGGCGTTCGGGCATATGGCCAGCCAGGGGGCGCACACATTCCTCGCGGCCCTGCGCTTGATGCTGTCTCTGCCAATGGTGCATCGGGGTGACGTTGTTTCGGAGATCCTCGACCGGCTGATTCTGAGCCAGCGCCACGCACCGAGCTTCTTCAACGCCGCCGAGCTGGAGAACCTGATGCGTGAGCTGCTGCCCTCCAACGACTTCCGCGACACGCTGATCGATCTCTATGTCACCGCGACCAGCCTCGACGAACACAAGCGTGCCGTGTTCAATGCGCATGTGGACTATGACGATGGCGTCAACGCCTTCATGACCGACGTGCCGATTCATCGCGCGGTCCTGGCGTCGAGCGCCGTGCCCGGCATGTTCGAGCCCGTGAAAATCAAGGATCGCTACTACATCGATGGCGAGGTCCGGCAGACGCTGTCGATGGATATCGGACTGGCCCTGGCCGACACCATCATCTGCTCGCACACCTATCACCCGCTCTATTCCAGCAGCGATCGTTCGGTACGCGACGAGGGCTGGTACAACATCGTCAAGCAATCGGTGCACATCGCACTTTATGAACGTATTCTCGGCTGGCGCGAGGTGTACGAGCAGCAGTTTCCTGACAAACGCATGATCTGGATCGAGCCCGATCCGGACGATCGGGAGTTTTTCCTTGCGCCGGAGTTTTCATTCCGGCCGGACTTGCAGCGGCGTCTGGTGGAAATCGGCGAGCGGGCAGCGCGTCGCGCGTTGGAAAACGCATTGACTTGAGCTTGAGCGTGGCGATGGTCAGAGTGAGAATCTCGGAAAAATGATGAACTTTAGGGGGAAAAGCATCATGCGCGGGTATACAGATATTCTTGGTTCTGTCGACTCTGCGTTCTATTATGCGGAACGGCCGGAAACGCCCATGAATCTCGGGGCGCTGACGATCTTCGATGGGACGATCGCCTACGAGGATCTGGTCCGCTTTGTCGAGTCGCGGATCCCCTTGTGTCCCCGCTATGCCGAGCGCATCGTCCAGGCCCCCTTCCACCTCGGCCAGCCCACCTGGATCAAGGACCCGAATTTCTTCGTGCGCGATCACATTCGGACGGTTCACTTCGACTCTCCGGGCGATCTCGGAGCGCTGCGGCAGCTCGCCGGCCGCCTGGCCGCCGAACAGCTCGATCGCGGCCGCCCGCTGTGGGAAATCATCATGATCGAAGGGCTGCCCGGCCAGACAGCGCTCCTGTTCAAGGTCCACCACTGCATGGTGGACGGGCTGGCGGCGGTCGATCTGTTCAACTTCCTGATGGATATTGCCCCGCGCGATCTGCCCGTCGAGCGGCGCTTCATCAACACCGCTCCGGCGCTGCCCGGCGCCCTGACCCTGCTCACCGATTCGGTCACCCGCGACCTGGGGCATCAGTTCAAGCTGCTGCGTAAGATCGGCGGCGAAACGTTCAAGCTGCTGGGCAACCTGACGCACGATCAGGAACGCCTGAACATGTTGGTGGCGGTGGCGCACCTGATCAGCAACAACGTCAAGCCGATCCAGAAGCTGGTGATCAATGGCCGCAACACCGGCGACCAACGGCTGGTCTGGGCGGAATTCGCCCTGGACGACATCCACGCTATTCGTGCCAGGCGCAAGGCCTCGGTCAACGAGGTCATGCTGACGATTATGTCTCGCTCCGTCGAGCGCTATATCAACGATCACGGCGGCACGCGCCAGCCGTTCCTGCGAGCGCTGGTGCCGTTCAACGTGCGCAACCAGGAAGAGAAGGGCGAGCATGGCAACCGGATCTCGGTGCTGCCCATCGACCTGCCGTTCGGCGTGGCCGACCCGCTCGATCATCTGGCGGCCGTGCAGAAATTCAGTAAAGTCATGAAGGACTCCGGGCTGGCCTTTTCGATGGATTTGCTGCTGACGCTGCCGTCGATGCTGCCTGCCGTCGCGCACAAGCCGATCTGGGGGCTGGCGCCGGTCGCCTTCTCGCTGCTGGCGCACACCTGGTGCACCAACGTGGCCGCGCCGCCGATCCCGGTCTACCTGCTGGGGCACGAACTGAAACAGGTCTTCGGCTTCTTCCCGCTCAACCCGTCGATGGGTCTGGCCAGCGTCATCGTCAGCTACAACGGCCACATCTCGATCACCATGGTGGCCGACGAGGGCATCCTGCCGGATGCCGACATCCTCGGGGCGTATGCCAACACGGTCTTCGGCGAGCTCTGCCGCGCGGCCGGCATCACCCCGACGCCGCTGAATCCGGTCAAGGCTCCCGTGCCGGCCGCGGAGCCGCCAGCCACACCCGTCGCAGCAGATCCCGTTCCTGCGGCGTCCGCTCAAGTAGAACCCGCGCCGTCCACCGCTGCGCCGTCCGCGCCGGCTGCGAGTGCTCCCGCCGAACCCGCCGCACCGATGGAAGCCGCTTCTGCGGTTCCGCCGGTTGGCGATACCCAGGCGGCTGCGCCAGTTCTCCCGACGCAACCCCCCTCGTCGGCTCCGGCCCCACTGCCCGCCGGACAGCCGCCTTCGATCCCCTTCGTCAATGGGAAAGATGCGTCGGCGCTCGGGATGGATGGACATGTCGAGGCAGTCGTAGTGCCGCACACGGCCGAAGCCGCGATCGCCGCCGCGCACGCCCATGCGGCAGTGAGCGACGCAGACGACACGATCGAGGTCCACGCCGCGCAAGTCAGCGGAGCCGCCGCGGCATCCGTCGCGCAGCCTCCGGTTGCACCCGCGGCGGCTGTCGTACCGCCCTCGGTGGTTGCTCCCGCGCCGGCGCCAGATTCGCCGCCCAGGCCCGTCGCCCACAAGTTGTTTTCGCCCGATTGGTCGGCAGCAATGCGCGAGGCGATCAACGGCAGCAGCGCCTACCGTGCCGCATCCACCGGCTGGACGGCCGGCGCGCTGGCGCTGGTGGTCGAGGCCGCGCCGAACCACGGCATGAATGAGCCAGCCGGGGTCCTGCTCGACCTGTACCGCGGCAACTGCCGCAACGCGCGTTCGGTCACCCCCGCCGAGGCGATGCGCGCAGCGTCGTTCGTCATTCAGGCCAGCTACGACGCCTGGATGGACGCGCTGGACGGCCGATTCCCGCCGCTGGTCATGCTCACCACCGGCCGGCTGAGTCTGAAGAAGGGGCTGATGCTCCGCCTGCTGCCATTCACCAAGTCCGCCACCGAACTGGTTCACTGCGCACAGCGCGTCCCGCTGCAACGGTGATTGTGATATTCATCACAAAGTGGCAGTGATGTTCGACATAGATTTGACACCGCCACCAGTGATACGTTCATGATAGAGCGTAAACATAAACTGGAGGAGTTACTGTGCCTACGAAAAAAGCAGCTCCGGTCGAAGAAGTGGTCAAGCCGGTTGAGGAAGCCCTCGAAGAAGCGAAGAAGGCCACTGCTTTTGACGAGTTCATGGAACACCAGAAGGCATCGCTGAGCGAGTTCGGCAAGGCCGTCGAGACTCTGATTCCACAGGGCCTGCGCGAACATGGTGAGGCGGCTCTGCGCGAAAGCGTTGAAGGCTACCGGAAGTTCTTCAACTCCGCGCTCGACAACCTGATCGAGCGCATCGAGAAGGCCAAATTGACGGAAGAAGAGCCGATCGCCGAGAAGGTCGACAAGGCCGTCAAGATCGTCAAGGAAACCGTCAAGGATGTGACGCCGCAGATGAAGGTTGACGAGCCGATTGCTGAGAAGATGGACAAGGCCGTCAAGCAGATGCGCGAAACCGTCAAGGAAGTCGTTTCGTAAAAGACGTTTCGTGGATGAAAGTCTCGTCAACGAGGGGGCGTCAACGACCTGGCCTCGTCATGAGACTTCAGATGTTCAGACACTGAATCAGCCGCCGCGACGACGGTTGTTCCGGGGAAGCGCGCGACCTCACCGGTCGCCATCTACGCCGCAGCGACCTCAGTTTCCTTTCCGCTGTGGCGCCACCCGCTCACTGCACAGCCAGTGAGCGGGTTTTTTGTTGTTCGCGCGAACGGGCGACACGCGCCGCCCCTACAGATCAATCCTCGCCGGCCTGGCCGAAGCTGGCCGCCAGCATGGAGAAGTCGCTGATGCTCACCACCCCATCCTTGTTGAAGTCGGCGCGGTCGTCGTAGCCCGTCTGACTCGAAGATAAGCCGAACGACGCCGCCAGGATCGAGAAGTCGCTGATGGTCACGCCGTTATTGTCGTTGGCATCGCCTTCGCGCAGCGGCTGAACGGTGTAGACGCCTGTGCCGTCGAAATCCTCGACGGACAACACGGTTGACAGGGTATGGTCGCCCTTGAACCAGAAGCGGTAGCTGCCGGCGGTGAGGCCGGGCACGGTGAACCCGCCGCTGCTGTCGGTGGTGACGGTGGTGTCGAGCAGCGTGGTGGCGCCGTCGGGGGTCTGAATGCGGATGTGCAGGTCGTTGACCCAACTGGCGTGCGGCGCGGCGGGGCGACCCTGCCACATCGCCTGGCCGACAAAGCTGACGGTCGGCGGCGCGGTCAGGTAGCGGAGCGAAATGTCGTCGAGGCTCAGGTTGACCAGCCCCTGGGATTGCATGATGAAGGTGAGGTCGTGCAACTGACCATCGGCGTATTCGCTCATGTCGAGGGTGACTTGCGTATAGCCGCCGGTAAAACCGGTGAAAGGCTTGTTGACGCGGTAGATTTCCGCGCCGTCCACGAAGACGGCGAATACCGCACCCGACGAGGTATCCGCCCCAACCCAGACCCAGAAACGGAGTTCGGCGGTTCCGGGTGGAATGCGAATGCTCTGCTCTAGAGCGCTCAACTCGTCGGCCTCTGTACCACCCATCCAGGCCCACCAGACGCCAGATCGCGGGCCGGCACTGCCGCCGCCATTGCCGCAGGACGAGTCGCAGAGGGGCGAACCAAAGCGCCGAGAGTATTCCAGCCAACTGGTTGAGACGTCCGGGAAGCGGGTCATGCTGCCGTCCTCGAAGCCGCCGAAGATGAGCATCTCGTCGCCTTCCTTGAGCAGCGGCAGCGCCTGCCAGCGGCTGACGAATACGTCTTCCATGTTGTTGGTATCGCCGGTCACCAGATTGGCGGCCCAGGAGCCGAACGCCGCGTACTGCCCATCGGCGGTGATATTGCCGAGTTCACTGTTGCCCCAGGTGTTCTGCGCGTTGAGATCGACCGTGATGGCCTCGGTATAGCCGGTCTGCATGTCGCGGACGAACACGTCGGTATCGTCGCCATCGCCGAGCGGGATCAGGTTGGTGGCATAAGAAATAAACACCAGATAGCGACCGTCAGGAGTGATGAGGAAATAGGGCGACTCCTTGTCGCCGATGAGTCCGCCGGAGGAGACAGAAGCCATAATCGTCTCCCCGGTAAGGCGGTCGTAGCGGAAGATGTCCGAAACTTCGTTGATGTCGCCTTCGACCAGATCACTTGCCAGCGACTCGAAGAACACGTAGCGGCCATCGGCGGTGATCTGCGGACTTGCGCGCCCGCCGCTCATGGCATTGCCTCCAGACCCGGTAACGCTCACCGAGACCAGCGTGTACCCTTGTGTCTGGCGTTCCTCGAGGTAGAGGTCGCGCATGCCGCTGTTGTCTTGAGGCAGCAGGAAGGCGCCGGTGGCGAAGACGGCGAAGCGGAAATCCTCCGACACATCCATCCCGTAGACGTCGTACTGCGACGTGATGACGGGCATCGCGATCAGCATGAGCTGGCCGGTCGTCACTTCATAGGCGTACAGATCGAACCGGGAAACGCCTCCGGGAAGCAGGCCAGTGCCGCCGCCGAAGACGAGATACCTCCCGTCCGCCGTCCATTTAGCGTCCACCCCCCCACTGCCGTGGCGCGTCCCGTCGGGCGACTGCGAGACACGAATCGTCTGGCGCGTGTGCAGGTCATGAAGGAAGAGATCGAAATCAGCCACCGTATCGTTCGGGACGAGGTTCGTCGCGTCGGTGACGAAGGCCACATAGCGTCCGTTGGGCGAGATCGACCCTCCGTAGGATCGACGGTTGGCCTGCACGCCGGCGGTGGAGACCGAGACGAGCAGCGTCTGGCAGGTGTAGCGGTCGTGCACAAAGACGTCGGCTCGTTCGTTGGTGTCGCCCTGCACGAGATTGGTCGCGGACGAAGCGAAGCTCACCCAGCGGCCATCGGTCGACACGGTTCGGCCCCCTTCACTGCGCTCGTTCGCCTGCTGGCCATCTGACGCGACGCTGACGCGCTGAATGATCTGCGCAAGTGGGTCGAAGGCGCAGACGTTGGGCATGGGCGTGATGGTCGGAGACGGCGTGAAGGTGGGTGTCGACGTGGGCGTGTTCGACGGGGTGGGCGTCATAGTCGGCGTAGAAGTGCTGGTCGGCGTTTCGGACGGGGTTGGTGTATGTGTCGGGGTATTCGTCGGCGGAGGCGGCAGCAGACTTGTCCGCACGACGTAGATACTGCCGGCATTGCCTGGATGTGGCTCTCCACTAATTAGGTTGGTGGCCCGGGTGAAGAAGGCGATCACCTGCCCATCGTCGGATAGCGACGGATAGTGCGAAATCGCATCGCCCTGCATCAGCGTGTCGCTGACCGACACGCGCTGGATGACCGAGTTGAGGTGATCGTGCAGGAAAACGTCGTGGACGCCATTCGAATCGCCCGGGACGAGCGACGGGATGCCTGATGCGAAGACGGTGAACCGCCCGTCGGCAGACACGGTAGGCGATCCCGAGTTCGTGTCGAAAAGCATCGGCGTGATGGCGGTGACGGAGTTGCCCGCCCGGTCGAAGCGGAAAATGTCGTCGGAATTGGCGGTGTCGCCGGAGACGATATCGGTGGCGTTAGAGCGAAACACAACCGTCCCGCCGTCGTCGCTGATGTCCAACTGCTCGACGCGGCCGGTGGACGCTTCGCCATCGGGCGTGCGCGACGCCAGCCAGACCTGGCCGGTGGCGAGGTCGCGGAGAAAGACATCTTCGTTGTTGGAACCGGGCGCCTCGGTGAAGCCCATATTGCTGGAGACCGAGACGTAGGCCAGGTAGCGCCCGTCCTCCGAGAGCGCCGGGTTGAAGCCACCGGCCGCCTGCCCGGTCACGGGCGAGATCGAGACAACCTCCGTGACGCCGGTCTCCCGCGCATAACGGTAGATGTCCGGCGCGAGGTTGGAATCCAGGGCATCGAGGTTGTTGGCGTCGCTGGTGTAGACGACGAAGCGTCCGTCCCCGGAGATGTCGATGGCCGGGTCGCCGTTGAAGAAGTAGGGGCCGGCATTGGGTTCGACTCCGCCGTTGCCCACCAGCCGAGTCGTCGTGCCCGCCGTGCGATCGTGCAGGAAGACGTCGGGTCGGCCATTGCTATCGCCGCTGACCAGGTCGCTGGCGGCGGAAACGAAGGCAACATAGCGTCCATCGTCGGAGATGACCGGACTGTAGGACTCGCCATCCGTGCTCAGGTTGGACGTATCGCGGGAGATCAGCTCCATCTGGCAGAGCTGCAAGTCGAATACGAAGACATCCCTGCCAGAAAAGTTCTCATCGGGCACGAGCGTGTTGTCGTAGGACTCGAAGGCGACATAGCGGCCATCGCCCGAAAGATCGGGGCCGAGCGAGTGCTGGCTTGTGGAGCGCGTCACCGCCGTCACCGGCGCGTTCGGGTCGCAGACCGCGAGGACCGGCCCGGTGGCGGTGATGAACAGCGAAAGGCCGAAGAGGCAGGCGGCCAGGGCGAACAGGAGGTGGGCAAGTCGATGAGCGCTCATAGAAAACCCCGCGCAATGGTAATGTCATGTCGATTCTAGCCGCTTCTGTCGCTTTGGGCCTGTGAAGATCGACATGGACTGGATGGACGATTGTTCGCACTCTGACCAACCGTTATAATGCACTCTGGACACCGTCCATATCCGTTTTTCTCAAGAAGCAAAGCCCACTGAGAAGGTAAGTATGTCCAGACGTCCACCGGTCTATCCATTTACCGCCATCGTCGGCCAGGAGCGCATGAAGATTGCGCTGATCTTGAACGCTATCGATATGCGTATCGGCGGCGTTCTGATTCGTGGAGAGCGCGGCACCGGCAAGTCGACCGCCGCGCGTGCCCTGGCGGCCCTGCTTCCCGAGATCGACGTGATTGCCGAGTCGCCTTTCAGCGACGATCCAAAGCAACCGGAGACGTGGTCGGATGTGATCATGGACCGCAAAGAGCGGGGCGATGAGCTGCACACGACGCGCCGCCGTATTTCGTTCATCGATCTGCCGGTGAGCGCGACGGAAGATCGCGTGGTCGGCACGCTCGACATCGAACGGGCCATTCAGAAGGGCGAGAAGCGCTTCGATCCGGGCGTGCTGGCTGCGGCTAACCGCGGCATCCTGTACGTCGACGAGGTCAACCTGCTGGACGACCATGTCGTCGACCTGCTGCTGGACTCGGCGGCGATGGGCGTGAATGTGGTCGAACGCGAGGGCATCAGCTTCTCGCACCCGGCGCGCTTTATTCTGATCGGCACGATGAACCCGGAAGAGGGCGATCTGCGCCCGCAGCTTTTGGACCGCTTCGCGCTCTCCGTCGAGGTGCGCGGCATCACCGACGCTCGCGAGCGTATGGACATCGTCGAGCGGCACATTGCCTATGAAGATGACCCCGAGACGTTCCGTCAGGCCTGGGCGCCCGAAGAAGAGAAACTCACCAACGCGATTGCCTCCGCCCGCGAGATAATCGACGAGGTGGAGTACAGCCGGCGCGATCTGTACATGATCGCCACGCTGACCAGCGCGCTCAAGATCGACGGCCACCGCGCCGACCTGGTCATCCTCAAATCTGCCCGCGCGCACGCCGCCTTGCAGGGACGCCGCAACATCGCTCCGGAAGACATCCGCCTGGCCTTCGAGCTGACCGTGCCGCACCGTCTGAAGCGAGGGCCGTTCGCCGATGCGCAGATGAGCATGGCGGAAGTCGACAAGCAGATGCAGCAGGTGCAGTCCGAATGGGGCGAGGGCGATGAGTCCGACGAGCGCGCCAGTGAGGGCGAACAGGAAGCAGTGAAAAAAAAAGCCCTTCCGTAGCCACGATTAGCGACGACAATACGCCGGATCTCGGCCAGACCGATCCCTCCCCCCAGAATGTCTTCGACAACCGGGATGCCTACTGGTGGGAGGGCGGCAAGAAGGTCGAGACCGGCAGGGAATTTATCCCCCGCAAGCTGCAAACCACTCTGGACCAGATGACCCGCCGTCAGGCGGGACGACGCAGTCGCACCCACACCGATCGCAAGCGCGGCCGCTACATCAAGGCGCGCCCTGTCGGCGGGGAGCGGCCCAGCGATATTGCCTTCGACGCGACCCTGCGCGCCGCCGCGCCCTACCAGCGCGCCCGCGAGGAGATCAAGCGCGTTTCTGGAATGGCCTACGCCATCCAGCGGCGCGACTTGCAGCGCAAGGTCCGCGTGCGCCGCACCGCCAACCTGATCCTGTTCGTGGTCGATGCCTCATGGAGCATGGCCGTCAGCGAGCGCATGAGCGCCACCAAGGGCGCGATCATGTCGCTGCTCACGGACGCCTACCAGCGCCGCGACCGCGTCGGGCTGGTCGTCTTCCAGAAGGACCGCGCCCAGATGGTGCTGCCGCCGACCAATTCGGTGACGCTGGCCAAGCAGGCGCTGACGGTGATCCCGGTCGGCGGCAAGACGCCGCTGTCCGCCGGGCTGATGCTGTCGTTGGAGTGCGTGCTGCGCGAGAAGGCGGCGCATCCGGACGTCATCCCGCTGGTCCTGATCCTGACCGATGGCGCGGGCAACGTGTCGTTGGGCGAGATGCCACCCCAGGAAGAGGCGCACAAGATCGCCGATCAGTTCCGTTATGAGCACATCAAAACGGTGGTGATCAACATGGAGCATCAGGCCTTCGACCAGGGGCTGGCGCAGAAGCTGGCCGACCGGCTGGGCGGACCATGCTACTCGATCGGTCAGATGAAGGCTGAGGCGCTGCTCGACACGGTGCGCAGCGAAATGACGAAATAGGCGAGTTTGCCTCCCCTGAGGGTGAAGCAAGCGGCCCGGCTGCCCTGCGCGGTCGGGCCGCTTTTTATGCCACGGTGGTGCCGAAGAGCGAACCGACGACGGCCGTTGCGGCCATGGCCAGCGCGCCCCAGAAGGTGATGCGGAGGCTCGCCTTGAGGGTGGACGATCCGCCAATGCGCGCCGCCAAATAGCCCAACAGCGCCAGGAAGATTAGCGACGTAGCCACCACCGCCGGGACGATCGCGCCATCTGGCGCCAGAAAGACCGTCAGCAGAGGCATGGTCGCGCCGACCGCGAAGGAGCCGGCCGAAGCCAGCGCCGCCTGCACGGGTCGGGCTGTCATCACCTCGGAGATGCCGAGCTCGTCGCGAGCATGGGCTTCCAGTGCGTTGTGGGCCGTCAACTGCTGGGCGACCTGCTTTGCCAGGGCCGGCTCCAACCCGCGCGACACGTAGATGGCGGTCAGTTCTTCCAGTTCATAGGGGCCGTCCGTCGCCAGCTCCCGCCGTTCCCGCGACAGATCGGCCTGCTCAGTGTCCGACTGTGAACTGACCGAGACGTACTCGCCAGCGGCCATGGACATGGCGCCGGCCACCAGACCGGCCACGCCGGCGATCAACACGTCGCCTCGAACCGCCGAGGCCGCCGCCACGCCGACGACCAGACTCGCGGTGGAGACAATTCCGTCATTCGCGCCCAAGACGGCGGCGCGGAGCCAACCAATACGGCCTGTGCGATGCTGTTCTCGATGGTTTACGGACATTTCAATCCCCATCTGGCGGTTCCCATCCATGATTGCATGATAAGCGGTGCGGGGATCAGATTGAAGGCTAGATTCTGCGTGAAATGGCGATGCTCACAACACCGATCACGGCGAAAGCGACTGCGCCTGCCGTGGCAAAAGTTCCCTGCCCGAAGACGAACATGAGCACGGCCACCAGCACCAGGGACATGCCAACAATGAACCGGGACTGACTTAACTGAGAACGGGCCATGACGAATCTCCGTGGGCGGCACCCGAATACGAGGGTGGACCGGAGACGCGATTCAGTCGAGTGGCTCAGAACGATCGACGCTCGCACCCGCGCACAGACACTTCCTGGAGAACAAGGCTTACTTCCGGGTCTCGACGCAGGTTCGCTCAGGCGTCGCGCGGCACCGACCCATCTACAATCATTGTAGACCTATTTTCCTTGACCGGATCGCCCTGTGCGATCATGAAGGGGAACTGTAAGCGAAACGTGCTGCCCGTGGGACCGGTTTTGCCGAGCGAAATCCACCCGTTCAGCAGGCGCGTGAGCGCATCGGCGACGGCTAGCCCGAGCCCCGCGCCCGCAGATGTCACTGCGGGTGCCCCTGAGGGCATACTCACCGCCTGCGGCCGCTCGTCGCCCTGCCAGAACGGCTCGAAGAGGTGCGGCTGATGCTCGGCGGGGATACCCGGACCGGTGTCCCGCACGGTGATGTGCCAGGTCCCGTTCGCCCGCGTCCATGAGCTTTCGACCGACACCGAGCCGCGCATCGTAAATGTGGCGGCATTCCACAGCACCGGCTGCACCGCTCGCACGATGATCTCCGCAGGCCCGAACAGGGTTTTCGGCACATCATAATCGGTGGTCACATGCAGCGTCACGCCTTTAACACGACAAGTCTCTTCGAGTGCGCCGCACCAGGCGGAGAGCGCAGACCGAGGATCGAACGCTTGTTCCTTGACGTCGATCTGACCAGCATCCGCTTTCACATAGGTGATGAAGTCATCGAGGATCGCCAGCGTCCGCCGGCTGGCCCGCCGTGCGCGTTCATTGGCGCGGGTCTGCTTGGCATTCAGCGGTTCGTAAACACCCTCGGCCAGCATATCCAACGTCGAAATCACCGAGGCCAGGGGTGAACGCACGTCGTGCGCCATCCTGCGCAGCAGTTCCAGCAGTGCGTCGGCGGTCAGACTCTCAGGCATCGGCCTATCCCCTCGTATCGAGCGAAAGTGTGAGCGGCAGAGGTGCGGTGGGCACGACTACAACGCTCGGGTGGAGCACGGGCTGGGCCGGCTCCTGGGCTGACACTGGCGTCTGTGCCAGCTTGATGGGATCGACAAAGCGCTCGACGATCATGCGGAGCTGCGAGTTTGAGATTGGCTTGGTCAGAATGACATCCGCCGCTTCCGCCAGACCAAAGTTGGCCATTTCGGAATGGCCGGTGACGACGATGATCTTGACGTTCTTCAACAGCGGTGAGCTGCGGGCATGTTCCAACACCCGCAGCCCTGAACCGCCCGGCAGGCCCAGATCGAGGACGATCACGGCCGGAGGCGTGATTGAAATGAGCGCAATGGCTTCCGCAGCACTGGAGGCGTTTGCCACTGCATGACCACGCGCTTCAAGCAGATCGGTGTACGTCTCCACCAGATCGACATCGTCTTCAACAATAAGTATCAGCGACATGGCTGAGTGCCCTTCAGAAGGCAATGAATACCTTCTAGTCTCCGACAATCCCCTGGAGCTCTCTGACGAACGAGGTGGCATCGATCGGTTTGGCGAAATAGGCGTCAAAGCCGGCGCTGATCGCTTCTTCTGCCAGTTCCGGCGAATGGAAGGCGGTGATCGCCACACGTGGCACGCGGCTGAGGCGGTGATCCGCTTTCAGTTGCTTGAGGACCCCCCAACCGTCGACGCCGGGCAGCGCGAGATCGACGATGATCAGCGTTGGAGACATTCGTTTCAGAATCTCCAGGGCCTCTTCTCCGGTGAGCGCGCCCACCGAGTTGATTCCGTAGTAGGTCAGCAGACCCTGCACCAGTTCCATGCTGTCCGCTTCGTCTTCAATGACCAGGACATCCCAGTCGGCCAGCGTCATATCGCTTTATCCTCCACAACTTTGGTCTCAGGCACCACCAGGGCCGCTCGAATATCATCGAGCAGAGTATTAATGTTGACGGGTTTCGTGATGTAGCCGTTGAACCCGGCTTCGATCGCGCGTTCCCGGTCGCCTACAATCGCGTGGGCAGAGAGCGCCATGATCGGCACCTCGGCGAAGGCCGGGTTCCGTTTGGCATTGGCGCGCATCTGCCAGCCATCCATGACGGGCATCGAGAGATCCGTCAGGATCAGGTTCGCCATAAACGCTTCGAGTGCTTCGAGCGCTTCCTGACCGTTCTGAGCGGTCTTGACCTGCGCACCCAGATATTCGAGGGTTTCCGCGACGACCTCGAGATTGTCCGGTTCGTCGTCGACCACCAATACCTGCCATGAATTGATATCCTGCCAATCGATCATGATCAGCCTTTTCAGTTCACCAGAACCGGCCGGAGGGTCCCGGTAGAGACCTTCTGCGCGACTGGCGTGACCAGGGGCAGCGTTACCGTGAAGGTGCTGCCGCTGCCGACTTCGCTTTTGACCGTGATTTTCCCACCCATCGTGCGGACCAGATTGCGCGTGATGGCCAGACCCAGGCCGCTGCCCTTGTAGGCGCGGGAGTAGCTGCCGTCGAGCTGGCGGAACTCCTCGAAAATGATATTGAGCGCGTGCGGCGGAATGCCGATGCCGGTATCGATGACCGAAAGTGTCCAGGTGTCGTCGGCCGGGTGTGCGGCAAGGCAGATCGACACCGAACCTTCCTTGGTGAACTTGATGGCATTCGAGATCAGGTTGACAATGACCTGTTCAACACGCTTTTCGTCGCCAACGACCATGGGCGGCATCAAGGGATCGACCACCGCCTCGAATTTGAGGCCGCTGGCAGCAGCCAGACTTTCCATCTGGGCGGACATGCGCTGCACCAGCCCCTGTGGCGCATAGGGCTTCTCGATCATCTCGACACGGCCGGCTTCAATGCGGGTCAGGTCGAGCAGGTCGTTGATCAGATTGAGGAGCCGCGCCCCGTTGTCCTTGAGCCGGGTGAGCTTGTGCTGCTGCTTGTCGTTGAGCGGCCCGCTCATGCCGGCGAGAAGCATGTCGCTGAAGCCGATGATGGCGTTGAGCGGGGTTCGCAGTTCGTGCGAGACGTTGGCCAGGAACTCGCCTTTGACGCGCGCCGCTTCCTTTGCTTTCGCCGTCGCAATACGGAGCGCTTCCGCCTGTTCAGTCAGCTCCGTCTCGCGCTTCTGAATCGCGTCCAGCATGCCGTTGAAAGCCTGGGCGAGCTGACCAATTTCGTTTCGTGACTCCAGATTGACGCGCGTGGTGAGATCGCCGCCGGTGATGCGCCTGGCAACGCCTGCGATTTCCTGAATTGGGCGGGTGAACGCTCGGCTGACGAGCAGCGCGATGCCCGCGCCGGCAACCACGGCCATCAGCGCCACCAGACGCCCCTGCTGGATCGCCTCGCGAAGCCGGGCATCCAACTGTGCAGTCGAGACCTGAAGGCTGACCGCGCCGATGGACTGCCGGCCGACGAGCACGCTGGCCAATTTCCAGATACGCCGACTCCCAGCGCACGATCGGAGCAGAGCTATCCGCCAGCTCCTGACCGAACGGATCCGCGTCGACGCTGAAGCTGAGACTCTGTTCCTGTGCGCTGTCGGCGACAACACGACCGTCAGCATCGTAAATGCGGGCTTCGATACCGGCCTGGGTGGCGCCCAGCGATTCCATGGCGGTGGTCAGCGAATCGGTGTCGAGCGTGTAGAGGGCGTTTGCCTGCGTCGCCGACAGAGTCGTCAGTAGGATCTCGGCCTGATCCAGCAGCTCTCGACGCGCATTCTCCTGCTCACGAAAAACGTTGACCCACGTCACCAACATCACCGCGACGGCGACCACGACGGCAATCGTCAGCGTGAGTTGGACAGTAAACGGCCAGTTCTTCCAAAAAGTGATCTTCATCCGCGGCTCCCCTAGTCCTGTACCAGGTCGAACAGGTTCTGCAACTTGTCGAGCGCTGCTTCCGGCCCCTCGGGGAACTGGTCGAACCGCGCGGTCTCGATCCCTTCGAGAATAGCCTGTCCGGCTTCGTCTTCATCCAGGTTGGCCAGCAGCTCCATGATGGCCTCCTGCAGCGCACGGTCCATACCCGGACGCAGGATCACGACATGGCGCGGGACATCGATCGTCTCGGCCAGGATCACCATGCGCTGGCGAGCCCCCTCCGGGATTTCGGCATAGATGTTGTTGTCGACCACGCCGGCGGCCACCCGGCCGCTGATGACCCACTGAATGGTGGTCTCGTCCGATTCCGTGAAGATGTAGCCGATTTCGTCGTCGGCCACGTTGGCGTTCGGTTCCGCGGCTTCCACAGGGGTCAGCCCTGCTTCGAGGAGATAGGCTTTGGGCAGCATGTAACCAGAAGTAGACTGCGGACTATCGAAAGCGACCACCTGCCCCTGAAGATCCTCGATCGAGGTCAGATCGCTCGTTTGCATCGCGAAAAAGACCGAATGGTAGGCCTCCACGCCATCTTTCCAACGGCGCAGCACCGGCACGGCGCCCGCCTCCTGGCGCATCACCATGGCCGGGTAGGGGCTGTCGAAAAGGACGTCGACCTCATGGTCGGCCAGCCACGTGATCATGGTCTCCATATTGGGCGCGACCATGACGTCTCCGGCATCAATGCCAAAGTCGGCCAGGCCCACCGCCAGATAATCGGCCAGGGGCTGGAGCAGCTCGATGACCTCGACCGCATTGTCATCAATGTCGGAGAGGATGATGGTCGTTCGCTGACCGGCGCCGTCATCCTGTGCATGGATGGCTGCCGACAAGGAGAAGAGCAAGGAGAAGAGCAAGAGGGAAATCAGAGAGACCAGCAGGATCTTTCTGGGCAGACTAGCAGGGTTCATCAGTATGTTCTCCTCGATGTGTGCTGCTGCGGTGAAGCGGTTTCCTATCATTGGTCGTGACACAAGCACTTCGTTTTACGAACCTGTGACATCCTTAGGCATGTCATTAATACTCGTGCATTCAAGTCCAAAATTGTTTCATTGATACCATATCAGTTATTTGACACGTTTTGAAGCCGCTAGTATGAAAATTGCGTGAAATCTCGACAGAAGATGTTCGGGCCAGGTTAGAAGTCGATTTGCGGATGGATAGAGGACATCGGCACGGTTGCAGCCGCAGTCTCACAGTGGAAGGGCAGAGTCGTATACAGCGCCAGTCCGTCTGGCGCGGGAATACTTGAGTGGTGAGCGGCGGGACTACGACTCGATGGAGAAGGCCAGGAGGTAGGTGACCAGCGCGTCGATGTCTTCCGGCGGGAGGACGTAGATCAACTGGTGCGCGCCGGCCAGCTCGAAGACCTGCCGCAGCGTCGTCGCCGACCCATCATGGTAGTAGGGGGCGCTCAACCAGAGCCAGCGCAGCGACGGCGTGTCGAACAGCGCGCCGGTGCCGACATCGTGCCCTTGAAGATCAGTGCCGGCGGGGCCGACATGACAGGAGGCGCAGTCCAATTCGGCAAAGACCTCGCGGCCGCGGGCGAATGCTTCCTGTGGCGCTGCCGGAGACGCCGAAGGGGGCTGCAAACTGCGCAGGTAGTTGGTCAGCAGATCGAGATCGGGCGACTGCCCGGCCATTGGCTGACCCAGCAGTTCCGGAAGCGCGAGGGTTTCGGCCAGGCCCGCGCCGGCTTGCAGCCAGCGAATCTTGTGCTCGACATCGGCCAGTTCATCCCACGATCCCGTCCAGGTGTACGGCACCGTCTCGGGAAGCTGGTAGAGCAGCGGAGTGTTGCGCGGTCCGCCGGGGAAGCCCATCCAGACATTGCCGTCGGACATGCCGTCGAAGTGGCAGGTGGCACAGCTCAGCCAGCCGTCGGCGGCCAGGCGGGGGTCGCCTGCGCTGTGGAACAACTGCGCGCCGAGGAGGACCTCCAGCGACTGCTGCAAGTCGATGATCGGCAGGACCTGAGTGGGCTGGAAAGAGCGCGTGTCGACCGTGGTGACGGTGCCATCCAGCGCGTTGTGGACGTAGAGCAGCGTGTTGTCGCGGCTGAGCAGCAGGCCGCGGGGGTTGGCACCCACCTGAACATGCGCGCGCGCCTGGCCGGTGTTCAGGTCGATGACGGTGACACTGTCGCTGCCGGCGTTGGCGACGTACAACCGGCGGCCGAAGCGGTCCAGGGCCGTCGCAAAGGGCATATTCACCGGTTGGTCGGCGGTATCAAGGGCGATGCGCGAGCGCCGGCTGAGGGTCAGATCGGACAGCGTGACGACGTTGACGATCGGCAGCGCGGTGGTGTCGAAGGTGAGCGACGGATTGCCGTCATTCAGGCGCGTCTGCGGCAGGTAGGCGATGCCGCGGGTGATATCGATCTCGATGGACTGGAAGAGGGCCGTGCCGGCGCCGGTGGAGACGGTCTCGAAGGTGCGAGCGCGCGGCAGATAGACCAGGCTGACGTCGCCGCTCCAGAAGTGGGTGACGTAGAGGAAGTCGCCCCACAGCGCCAGACCGGCCGGCGCGTCCGGCACGTCGATCAGGGTGCGCACGGCGCCGGCCACCAGATCGACGACCGCGATCTGGTCGCTGCCCATAAGCGACACATAGGCGATTTCATTCGACGCGGCGACCACTCCATAGGCCCAGGCGCCGCCCAGCGGGATGGTGACGACGACGACGTGCTGGTTGATGTCGATGACCGACAGGCTGCTGTCAAGCCGGTTGGTGATGAGGGCGCGGGTATTGTCCGGGGTGATGGCCGCGCCGCGCGGATCGCGCCCGACGGGAATTTCGGCGACGACCTGATCGAAGGCGGGAATGAAGATGGTCGCCGAATTGTTGATCATGTTCGCCGAGACGAACGTCCGCCCGTCGCCGGCCATGGCGATGGTGCTGCTGCCGGACACCCGATTGATGCGCGAATCCGGCAGCGCGTACAGGGGCAGCGGCGTCGGCGTGGCAGCGGTCTGTGCCTGCGTTGCCGTCGGCGCCGGGATGGCGGCCAGCATCAGCCCGAACAGCATGACGAGCAGCCCGATCAACACGCCGGCGCGGGGCATGCGTCTCGACGTTGAAGGTCGGGACGACGCGGGTGCCTGCTCCGCCGGTGGGCGCTCCGCGGGGTGTCTCGATGCTGAAGGTCGGGTGGTCATCGATAGGTCACCAGACGGTCATGCAGCAGGGTAAAGGTGCGCGTGCGCAGGATCAGCTCGCCATTTTCGTTGCGGCCACTGGCGACGAAGGTCAGGGTGCGCACGTCCGACACCCAGTTGCCGCCGGTGCGCGTCTCCGTCTCCAGAATCGAGATGTCGCGGCCCAGCGCCGGCGCGGCGTACTGGTAACTGAAGCTGCGGCCATTGACCCGCAGCGCCTCCGACTGGAGCACGTAGCCGGGCGTGGTCATGGTGAAGGTGGCCTTGATGTCGGTCCAGCCCTCCGGCAGCGTGAAGTTGAAATTGTAGGGTAGACCGATGGCGATGACGGAGTCGGTCAGCGCGCTGTTCCAGGGGAGCGGCTCGGAGTTGGGCGGCAGGACGTAGAAGTCGAAGCGGCCGTCGGTCAGACCGGCGATGCCCCCGCGCAGACCCGGCTGAGCGATCATCCCTACCGAGGTACGCCCCTCGTAGATCAGGTCGACCTGGGCCGACCAGACGCCCGGCTCGTTGGCGATCTGCTGATCGGCCGGGTGATAGAAATAACCGAAGGGGCTGGCTTGCGATTCGATGGTGAACGTCTGGCCAGAAGGCCGGGTGTAGGTCACGCGCACGACCATGGGCAAAGTCGGCACAACCTGGCCGGTGAAGCCGAAGGCATCGCCGGCATCGAGCACGTCGCCGGGCTGCAAGCCCGTCGGGACGATGACCGCGTCGTACTCGATGTCCCTGTAGATCAGCAGGGCGCCGCCATCTCCCCCGCCATCACGTCCACGGCCGGGCGGGTAGATGCGCTCGCCCGGGTCGCTGTCCGGATCGATGACGACGGCCGCGGAAGCGTAGCCTGCTGCCGCCGGTTCGCCGCCGGGCGTGCGCACGATCACGCCGCCGAAGAGGAGGATCAGGTCGTCGGGCAGCACACCGTCGATGCCCGCGCCGATCTGACGGTTGAGCGGATCGTCGTTGTGCCAGTCGGTCTCCAGCGTGCCCAGTGGTTCGCGCCCCGAGACGCTGATGAACTGCCGCACAGTGGCATTGGGACGTACGGCGCTGATATAGGCGTAGCTGGTGTCCGGCACGATCGGCATCTCCTGCCGCGCGATCTGCTGCTCCACCTGCGCCGGGTCGCCCAGGTCGCCGACGCTGGCCAGGCCGCGGAGCGCGGCGGTGTAGCTGCCATCGTGGTCGAACAGGGTCAGTCCAGGGCGCATGTCGCCGTCCACCCCATCGGGCAACCAGGCCACATCGCCGCTGTTGTAGGGGAATGGAAGCAGCAGTTCGTCCGCATCCAGTTCGTTGGCCTCGGCGTAGCGCGCCAGATCGAACCAGGCGGGTTCATAGCCGGCCGCCGTACCGTCGGTCACGACCAACGCCCCGCGCTGGCCCCTGGCCTGAAGCGCGGAGACGCGCGGGGCCACTACCCCGGCGCTGCGCAGACTGCCCGCCCACAGGCTGCCATCCGCCGCCCGGTAGCGCGCCTCGTAGTCAATCACGTATTCTCCGGGCTGCTCGAAGGTCATCGGCGCTTCGCGCGGGAAGAAATGACCGGACCGATTGGACCTGCCCGTCAGCCTCTGCTCTACAACCGGCGAACCATCCAGCGGATAGAAGCGAATGGTCACGCTCACGTCGGCAGGGAAGGCCGGCGCCACGCGCAGACCGGCATTGACGGCATCGCCCACGGTGAAGGGCGTGCCCGGCAGTGCTCCCGGCGTCATGTCGAACTGCTCCGCGACCAGGACGCTGTATTCGCCGCCGCCGGTGTAGGTGTTGCCCCACACGTCCTGCAATGAGGCGTTCAGGGTGATGCGATACTCGCCGTATTCGTCGAAGGTGTACTCGGTGAAGCGCGGCTCCAGCGTCGTCAGGCGGAACATATCGACGGGCGACGCTTCGCCGAAGAGCGCGGTCTCGTCAACCTGTGGCGTGGAGAGACGGTTCTGCTGGAAGGGCGCTGTGCCCAGGTTATCGACGCGCCCGGAGGGATGGCGGACACTGCCGGTCCACCCGCCGCCGGGAAGCGCAAAGGGGATGAGCGGCGTACTGTTCTGATCGACGCTGTTGGGCATCAGGTTAGGCAGGTAGGGTTCGAGCGCATAGCTGATGGCCTGGCGCGGCACCGTATTGGTGTAGGGCGGCAGGATGAGCGTGGCGCTGTTGGTGCGCACCCGGTTGGAGAGCGCCGCCTCCTCGCCGATCGGCAATACGCCCCGGCTGCCATCGCTGGCATCGTCGACGAAGAGCGCCATAGGCAGACGCGCCTGATCGATGCCGCCGACACTGAGGACGACAGGCAGACGCGTCAGCAGGACGGCGTCGGGCTGATCCCAGCGCTGCTCGCCTTCGAACGAGAGGATGCGACCGTGCAGAACGGGGACATACAGGCCGGCGGGCAGGCCGCGCGGAATGGCCGCGCTGAAATCGAGCGGGAACAGGGTGACCTCTTCGCGGCGCACAATGTCGCTGGCCAGCGCCTCGGACGTGTCGAAGGCGATCAGCGTCGACTGCCCATCGATGGGTAGGCCGCTCGGCGTCAGGCGGTGCGACCATCCGTTGTTGGTGGAGGCCGTGCTGATGGCGGTGGCGATGGCTTCGTTCGACGCGACGACTGGATCATCCCGAAGCTGCGCGATCGGCAGCAGCAGCAGTTCGGTGAGGATCCGGGCGTCGGCCGGCGGATCGACCCCGGCCAGGGTCACGTCGATCTCCGTTTTCCAGATCTCCCCTGCCTCGATGGCTGCGCTGCTCATGCGGCCGTGCGCCAGCCAGGCGGCCGGCTCATCGCCTTCGTCGAGTACCGGCGTGCCGCCAACGGCGAACGAGGGATCGCCGGCGGACAGGGCCGATTCGGCGCGGACAATGCCATCCTGCTCGGCGATGGGATTCAGCAACTGACCGACGGCATCGACGGTTGTGAGCGTACCCGTCTCGTCCAGCCAGCGTACGTCGTTCAATGTCACCACGTCAGCGCGCTCGGTGAAGTGCAGGGGGATACGCATCTCCAGCGCACCCTGCATCACCGACGCGATCGGCGTCACGCCCAGATCGCGCTGATTGGGGCTGATCTGCCTGACGGCGGCCGTGGCATCGAGACTCGGATTGAAACGGAGGGAATAGACGAAGGTGTCGATGGTCAGCGCGATCTCGATATTCGCCGTCGCGCGCAGCGCTTCCATGTCTTCGATGGCTAGATACAGCGACTCGCTGTTGCGCAGCGCCAGAATCCGCCCGCCATCGACCTCCACCTGCACCGCGTCGGTGTAGAGCGCCCAATCGTCGAGTTTGCCATCCAGCGCGATACGGGTGATGGCCTCCGGCGTTGGGTCGAGGTCGGCTGCGGCGGGATAGAGAATCGCGCCAGGGCCGCCGGGAATCGATCCGGGGTGGTCGCGCAGGTCGCGTGGTGTGTCCAATCCGGACGGGCTGATCCAGAACGGGGTGTCGAGCGTGCCGGCGATCTGCGCCGTAAAAATGCCGGTGATCCCTGCCCGGGTATAGGCAGTCTCGCCGGTGTAGAGATTGCGAATGGTGATGTAGGCGTTGGGGAAGACCGCGCCGGATGATCCGGTGATCGTCACCAGCCCGAAGCGGTCGGGCGGCAGGACCTCGATACGGGACAGCACCGGCGGATCGCCCACCTGTGCGGGGGGAGTCTGCGCGGAGACCTGGACGGCAAAGGCGCACAACATCAGGAGGACGATCAGCATACGGGACAAAGGCTTGGCTCCGTAGGTGCGACAGGATGGAGTATAGAGAAGACGGGAGGAACTGTCAATTTTCCCGTGGAGTATCCAGACAAGCGCGTCAGAGATCTGGATGCGACTTCTGTCGCCCTTCTGTCACTGAGTTGTCACGGTGGTTCTCTATACTGCTCAATAGGTGTTCAGGACAATTCAGGAGAATCCCAATGTCAAGGCGCTTGCTGACCTTCATCTCGCTCTTGCTGCTGCTGGCAGCGTTTAGCGTCGCCCAGGCCCAGGATACGACGTCCGACGGACCGCGCTTCGTTCTGACGGAAGAGCAGATCAATGCCGACTTTCGCATCGCGAATACCGCTACCCGCCAGATTTCCAATCTCGACGTCAAGGTGAAAGAGGATGGCCTTCACGTCTCGTTCCAGATGACCGTGACCCGTGATGGCACTTCCAACACGCTGAGCATCATCGCCATCCTGATCGGCCTCTTTGACCAGCCTCGTGTTTCCGCAATCGAGCTGGAAAACACGCTGATCAGCAACTACATCGTGCCGGCCAGCCTCCGGCGAGAGGTCACGAGCCTGCTGACCAGTTCGTGGCGCAGCTACGAGGCCGGCTTACTTGCCGACCTGCAGATTGATGAGATTCCCGCAAATGGGTTCATTATGTCGGACGGACGTATCTGCAACCCCAGGTGGGGTTGCTGATCACATGGGGATGACGGAAAGCTCGTCATGACGATCCTCATGGGCCAGGGATGCGCGGCGGTGCTAAAATCCAGCGCATGCGCTACCTCTGAAGGAGAAGGTCCATGTCCGATCGACTTGGGCGGAGCACGCCGGAAGCGCAGGGAGTGGCTTCCGGCGCCATTCAGAAGTTCATCGAAGCGGTTGAGGCCTCTGGCGAGGAACTGCATAGCCTGATGCTTCTGCGGCACGGGCAGGTGATCGCCGAAGGCTGGTGGTCACCTTACCGCGCCGATCGCCCTCACATGTTGTTTTCCCTCAGCAAGAGCTTCACCTCGACGGCCATCGGCCTGGCAGCGGCGGAAGGCCGGCTGACCGTGGACGACCTGGTCGCCGGCTACTTCCCCGACGATCTGCCGGAGGTGGTCAGCCCGAATCTGGCCGCCCTGAAGATCCGCCATTTGCTGTCGATGTCGGTCGGGCACGTGACGGACAGCACCGAGTCGATGACCGCGTTTCCGAAGGGCCGCTGGAAACAGGGATTCCTGGCCCACCCGGTGGAACGCGAGCCGGGCACGCACTTCGTTTACAACAGCGGCGCGACTTACATGCTGTCGGCCATCCTTCAGAAGGTGACCGGCATGCGGCTGCTGGACTACCTGCGCCCTCGCCTGCTGGACCCGATCGGAATCGGGCGCGCGACCTGGGAACAGTCGCCGGAGAAAATCGACACGGGCGGCTGGGGGCTGCGGCTGGTGACGGAAGATATCGCCCGCTTCGGCCAGCTCTACCTGCAAAACGGCGTCTGGCAGGGGAAGCAGATCGTGCCGGAAGCGTGGGTACGCGAGGCGACGTCCTGGAAGATCGACAATGGGCCAGACCCAAACAGCGACTGGAATCAGGGCTATGCCTACCAGTTCTGGCGCTGCCGCCACAAGAGCTACCGCGGCGATGGTGCGTTCGGCCAGTACTGCGTGGTCATGCCCGAGCAGGATGCCGTGTTGGTGATGACCGGTGCCATGCGCGATATGCAGATTCCGCTCAACTGCGCCTGGGATCATCTGCTGCCGGCCATGAGCGAAAAGCCGCGGCGGGCGAACAAGACCGCCCAGACACGGCTGAACGAGACGCTGACGACCCGGGCGCTGCTGCCGCCGGCCGGCGCGCCCGATTCGCCGATGGCCGACCAGATCGATGGCAAGACCTACAAGCTGAAGGGCAACTGGGTCGGCTCTCATTTGAGCGTGTCGGACTGAAAGCGCTGTCGTTTGAGCGGGAAGCTGAGCACGCCGGCGCGCGCTGGGTCGTTACTTTCCGCGGGCAGATGCTTGGGCACCGGAGCAGACCTAAGAAGGGGGAGTGGCGCATCCCGTGCGGAATCGGCGTCTGGGCGGAGAGCAGCGAGTCCGCCTTCTCCATGGACAGCGGCACCACCGCCAGCGCAGTCTGGACGGCCGAGGATACGCTTCTGCTCACCATTCGGCTCTACGAGACGCCAATGCGCCTCACGCTGCCGTGCCGGTTCCAGGGCGACACGCTAACGGTGGACGGGACCGTCATTGGGATCTTCGGGCCGCCGGAGGTGCGCTTGCAGGGGCGTCAGGTCGCGCCCAAGTCAGCAGGGTAAGGCGCTCCTCAAGAATCAAAAACGAGGGGGGCTGCATCGCAGTACCCCTCGTTTTATTCTTGTTCGACTGCCTGTCGCTCTGGGCGACGCACCCACCGTCCCTACAAAGCGGGTTCGATGTCGCTCATGGCCGCGGCCGCCGCGCCGGCGCCAAACGGCTTGGCCTTGGCGATACCCATCATCTCTTCGAAGCCGTTGCGGTCGAGCGTCTCTTGCTCGATCAGCACCCTGGCGATGTTCTCCAGCCGCTCGCGATGGTCCATGAGGAGCTGCTTGGCGCGGTCGTAGGCGCTCTGAAGGATGCGCTTGACCTCGGTGTCGATCTCCTCGGCGGCGTGTTCGCTGTAATCGCGCTGCTCGTACAGGTCGCGACCCAGGAAGAGTGCGCCGGAGCCGCCGCCGAAGGCGCGCGGTCCCAAGCGTTCGCTCATGCCGTACTGTGTGACCATGGCGCGTGCGCGCTGGGTGGCCTGCTGCAAATCGTTGCTGGCGCCGGTGGTGAACTGGCGGAAGACGATCTCTTCGGCAGCGCGCCCGCCCATGATGGCGACCAGCTCATCCTCGAACTCTTCGCGCGAACGCAGGAAGATGTCGCTATCGGGCAGGGCCAGCACGTAGCCGCCGGCGCGCCCGCGTGGGACGATGGTCACCTTCTGCACCGGGGCGGCGTTCTCCAGCACGTGGTGCAGGATGGCATGGCCGGCCTCGTGATAGGCGATCGAGCGCTTCTCTTTCTCGGAGATCAGCCGGGTCTTGCGCTCCGGCCCCATGACCACGCGCTCCATGCTGTCCTGCATGTCGCTCATGCTGATCGACTTCTTGTTGCGCCGCGCCGCCAGGATGGCCGCTTCGTTGATCAGGTTCTCCAGATCGGCGCCGCTGAAGCCGGGGGTGATGCGGGCCAGCGCTTCCAGATCGACATCCGGAGCCAGCGGCTTGCCCTTGGCATGCACCTTGAGGATATCGTGCCGGCCGCGCAGATCGGGAGCGTCCATGATGACCTTGCGGTCGAAACGGCCCGGACGCAGCAGCGCCGGGTCGAGGATGTCGGGCCGGTTGGTGGCGGCGATGATGATGATGTTGGTGTCGGTGTCGAAGCCGTCCATCTCGACCAGGATCTGGTTGAGGGTCTGCTCGCGCTCGTCGTGACCGCCGCCCAGGCCGGCGCCGCGCTGGCGACCGACCGCGTCGATTTCGTCGACGAAGACGATGGCGGGGGCTTCGGCCTTGGCGCGTTCGAACAGGTCGCGCACGCGGCTGGCGCCGACGCCGACGAACATCTCGACGAATTCCGAGCCGGAGATGCTGAAGAAGGGCACGCCGGCCTCACCGGCGACGGCGCGGGCCATCAGGGTCTTGCCGGTGCCGGGAGGGCCGACCATGAGCACGCCCTTGGGAATGCGCGCGCCCAGGCGGATGAACTTCTCCGGTTCCTTGAGGAACTCGACCACTTCAGCCAGTTCCTGCTTGGCTTCGTCGGCGCCGGCCACGTCGGCAAAGGTGACCTGCGGGCGCTCCATGTCGCGCACGACACGTGCCCGACTGCGCCCGAAGTTCATCGCCTGATCCTGGCTGCCGCGCACCGAGCGCATCATGCGCCACAGGAGCCAGACGATAACCAGGGTGGGGACGATGGCGATGGCGACCTGGAAGATGAAGCCCGTCGTCGTGTCGCCCTGACGCTCGGAAAACTCGACGCTGGCGAACTGGTCGGCGGTGACCCCGAATTTCTCCAGGGCGCTGAACAGGTCGGTTTCACGCTCTTTGTAGTAGTAGGCGTTGGTGTTGTTGCGCAACTCGATGAATACATCGTTGCCGCCGCGGACGACAATGGCGATCACGTCACCCTGCTTGATTTCTTCCGCAATGCGGTCCAGGGTGACAGCGTTGCCGCGCGGCACATTACTGGGTTGGGCAAACATCACCAGGAACAGCAGCAGCACGACCACGCCGACGATCAACCAGATACGCTGGGCGTTGCGCCCGGCGAATGGCGAGTTGTTGTTGTTCGCGCCGTTAGGATCCGATGGCTTATTACTGCTCACGCTCGAAATTCTCCGACATCAGGCTAACGATGAATGGACAGGTGGAAAATGATGTGGTCGGTTGAACGGTCGGTTGGGGATGCACGATCGATCAACCACAGACGTCTATCGTTTGACAATTATACACGAACTGTCTTTCCAGAGTCCCAGGTCTCACCGTCTTCACTAGAATGAAGAGGTCGGTTGTATGTTAGAATGTAACGGTTGGTATCGTTTCTCTTTTGTTACGAGCATCGTGAATTTGACCGCCTCGGATTCTCCACGTCAATGCCCCTCCTGTCTTCGCCAGGTCGCACCTCACGAGGCGATCTGCCCCTATTGCGGGCACATTCTGATTGAAACCACTTCAACCGGGCTGCTGGATGACAACGAATCACAGGACATTCTGTTGGGGCGACTGGGAACCGCGCGCTTCAACCAGAAGATGCGCCTTCTGCTCCGCCTGAACAACAGCAAGACCGAATTCTCGTTTGACCCCGCCCAGATCGAAGCCCTGGTGATCGGGCGGCGCGACCCCATTACGGGTGACGCGCCCATGGTCGACCTGGCCGACTATGACGCCGAGGCCCTGGGGGTGTCGCGGCGCCACGCCACGATCCGGCGCGGCGAGGCGAACGCGCTGAGCGTGCTGGATCACGGCAGCGTGAACGGCACGTTCATCAACGGGCAGCGACTCATCCCCGACCAGCCGCGCATTCTACGCGACGGCGATGAGCTGCGGCTGGGACGGCTGGTCCTCAGGGTCTTCTTCCAACCCCTTCAATAGATCGGCTGCCCCATGACCGAACGCACCACCGAACGCACCAATGAAGAATGGCTGATGGCCCTGCGCGGCGAGTCATCCGATCAGGCAGACGCGCTGGAAGATCTGCGCGGCCGGCTTCAGCGCGGCATCTACTACTATCTCAGTCGCGAACGCAGCGACCTGTCTGGCCTGTCCAACCACGACGTCACGCAGATGGCGCAGGACATGGCGCAGGATGCGCTGATGCGGGTGATCGAAAACCTGGACAGCTTCCGCGGCGACAGCCTGTTCACCACCTGGGCGATGCGCGTCGCGGTGCGGGTGGCCATCAGCGATCTGCGCCGCGCACGCTACCGCGACTTCAGCCTGGACGCGCTCACCGCCGACGGAGAACCGGCCTGGCTCTCGCTCAACCCGGTGGCCAGCGACAAGGCGCCGAACCCGGAGCGCGCCGCCGAACAGCGCGAGGTGGTCACACGCCTGCAGGACTCGATCCGCGAGGCGCTGACCGAACGACAGTATCAGGCGCTGGTGGCCGTGGCGGTCAACCACGTGCCGATGGAAGTGGTGGCCGAACGCATGAACACCAATCGCAACGCGCTTTACAAGCTGGTCCATGACGCCCGTCGCAAGCTGCGCGCTCATCTGGAGACGCAGGGCCTGTCGATGGACTACATGATCCGGCTGTTTGAAGAGCGGTAAGGCTGCTTCCTCAGCGCCCGCAAACGCGGAAGGGGTGACAGCGAACCCCTCATCCCCCGGCCCCTTCTCCCACGCAAGCGGGGCGAAGGGGAGCCGGTAGCGTAGAACCGGGGCATACCGGAGACTTCGGTCGCCCCTTCCGCCAGCCAATTGCCTCGCACGGAAGCGGAGATACTGCTCACGCAAGGCTAGGGCCGATAATGGTGCACCACGACTCTCTTCCGCCGACTTCGTAAGATCTTCCTCCTCGTCGCGTCCAAAGATGTAGATTGAGGGAACATCAACCCTGAGAAGAGCAAGACCGTGGATGAGCAACTCCATAAACTGATCGCGTGTATTTTTGACCAGCACGCCGACAGCAACCCGATAGACTGCGAGACCTGCGGTCTGCATTTTCATCACCTCGCCGACCTGGTCGCCAGGGGCGCGTCGGTGAATCAACTGCTGCCGGAAGTCCAGCAGCACCTTGATTGCTGCCCGGAGTGCAACGAAGAATTCCAGGCGCTCATGTCCATCATCATTGCTGAGAATAGAGGGCTGGTCACTCCGGAGTGACCGTCTCCATGGACAGCAAGTCCACGTGACGCTGCCGTGCGGCCGCCCTCATGATTGAACTGAAGGATTCCAAACACTATGAAACGAGTACGTGTCGTCATCATTGGATCCGGTCCCGCCGGGTTGACCGCGGCCATTTACACCTCTCGTGCGCAGTTGAGCACGGTGGTCATTACCGGAATCAGGTCGGCGGGCAGATCGCCACGACGCATGATGTCGATAACTTTCCCGGCTTTCCCGAAGGCGTCACCGGCCCGGACCTGACCGACCGTATGCGGGCGCAGGCCGAGCGCTTCGGCACGGTGTTCGACTATGACATCGTGACCGAAGTCGATTTCACGACCGGCACGCCCTTCCGCGTCAAGACCCATGGCAGCGAGTATCTGGCCGATTCGGTCATTGTGACCATCGGCGCCAGCCCGCGCCGGCTGCATGTGCCGGGTGAGACGGAATTCACCGGGCGAGGCGTGAGTTGGTGCGCGACCTGCGACGGCTGGTTCTTCCGCGGCAAGGACATCCTGGTGGTCGGCGGCGGCGACTCGGCGCTGCAGGAGGCGATCTTCCTGACCAAGTTCGCCGACAAGGTGACGGTGGTCCACCGGCGTGACGAGTTGCGCGCCAGTGTCGCCCTGCAAACGCGCGCCTTTGCCAACCCGAAGATCGCTTTTGTGTGGGATACGGTCATCGACGAGATCAGGGGCGAGGATGGCCGGGTGACCGGTACGAAGCTGCACAACCTGAAGACCGACGAAGTGACCGACCGCCCGACGGACGGCGTGTTCATCTTCATCGGCTATGATCCGAACAGCAACCTGTTCAAGGATCAGCTCAACATGGGGCCGCAGGGCTACGTCATCGTCGACGACCGCATGGCGACCAACGTCGATGGCGTGTTTGCAGGCGGCGAGATTCACGACGACGTGTTCCGCCAGGCGATCACGGCGTCCGGGCAGGGCTGCTCGGCGGCGCTGATGGCGATCAACTGGCTGGGCGAACGTGAGGGCCTGGGCCTGCTCCAGGATCTGAGCGCTGATGAGGCCACGGCCGTGACCACCCCGGCGACCGCCGCGACGAACGTCTGATCCGCCGCCAAAACAAGAATGTTGAAGGACGCGCCCGGTACCCGGCGCGTCCTTTTTGTTACCCAGGTGCTCGGTCTGCGTACCATGGGGATGGCTTTGGGTGGAGTCGGCTGCTGCGACTCCGAACGCTCATTTGATGGATGCCAGAGCCTCTTCGAGAGTTGGCGCCATCGCAATATTGAGATTCCCAAATGCGTCGCTGGCCATGCCCTTTGAAGCCGCCAGCAGCAGCGGATCATCCGTGACCACGAAGACCTTCATGATGTTCGGATGATGCCACGCAGCGCCTAAGCCCCGGCCAACACCGCTGGCCGCAGTCAGGATGTCGTCGAGTGACAGCAGGACCTTCAAAACGTTGACCAGGACCAGGGGTTCTTTGGCCTTCTCCAGGATAGCGGCCACAGCCTGCGTGGTGGATTCCATCTCCTTGGGCAGATCGTAATCGGCGTTGAGGGTGACGATGACAGCGGGCAGCTCGGGATGTTTTGCAGCGGTGAAAGACATGGTGTTCTTCTTCGTACTCTGCTTTCTAATAACTATACAGTAAGGTCTTCACGAATGCGGGTCAAGCAGGGCGCATCTTAATTGTTTGTCACGGCAGTGATCTGTCCCAGGATGTCGCGCCAGCGGCTGTACGCCCGAAAATGGGCGGCCTCCGGCACCAGTTTCAATTCCGCGTTGGGAATGTGCTCGGCCATGGTGCGCGCCATGGCCGGCGTAACGCTCGGATCGTCTTCGCCCTGCCAGATGAAAACGCGCGTCCGAATGTCTTCCAGCCGAAAGCCCGGAGTCCGGATATCTCGCGGGTGCCGCCACGGCATCCCGGTCATGATGTCCGCGACGATGCATGGTGCGCGTCTGACTTACAAAAGAGTTATCATTAGCCGAGGCAAAACGGCCAAACCGACGATAAATTCTGGTGGTGACAATCTCGTTTGGTGGCTCAAAGCCGTACTCAATCCAGGTGCGCAGACGATGGAAGTTGCCCAGTGTGTGGCTAAGATTTCCTGGAAGATTGGTCATGGCCAAACAGGTCGTTGCCGCGGGCAGTGTGACTGGATCAGTGGTCAACTGATAATAGCGCAGGGTTCCTCCCTGGCCGAAGATGACTTCCCGGAGATACCGGGTGTGGTGGGGCGCATCGGAGAAGGGACGCTGCTGGCTTCTGGAAGCAACGACGGCACGATCAGCCTGTGGGGTATTCCGGGGTAGAGATGACAAATATGACGACAAGATTCCTTCAATGGCTTGCACTTGCAGTGAGTCTTTCACGATCCTGAGCCGGGTTTCTGCACAGGCAGCCACCCGTCCAGAAATTACCACTGAAAATGCTGATCAAGTGGTCGCTATTCGACAGCTTAGCTATGGCTCGATTGCCGATATTGCTTTTTCACCTGATGGTCAATATCTTGCCGTTGGCACGGGTATAGGGGTTGCCTTATATGACGTGCATGATTTTCCGTAGAACCACGCTTTTTGAAGGTGGTGGAGGACGTATTGCCTTCGGCCCGGCCAGTAATGTGTTGGCATCAAGAGATCATCTGTGGGATGTGGCAACAGGGGACATCCTCTACGAATTTGATGGATACAGCCCCGTCTTTAGCACGGATGGGAGTCGCATCATCTTTGCTTCTGGACAGGAAATCGTTGAGCTGGATAGAGAAACAGGCGAAGAACTTCTGCGTCATGCAGTGGGTGAAGATATTTACGAAATTCGCTTGAGTGCCGACGATGTGACACTTGCGCTTGATTTGCCGGGTGCCATCATGCTGTGGAGTTTAGAAACGGGCACACAGACAGTTGAATTAGGCGCAGCCCAATATCCAACGATTTTCAGCGGTGAAACAGCATTTAGCCCAGATGGAAGCATGATCCTTCACGCAGGCTTCGATGGTTATGTGTTGTGGGCTGTCGATACAGGTGAGGTGATTCGTTTCCAGGACACTTGGTTCAATCCTGTTTTGGACTCGGCAGATTTTAGCCCCGATGGAAGCCAAATAGCCATTGGTGACGCAAACGCAGGCATCAGCATATATGATGCCGCAACAGGCGAATTCGTGAGTAGTCTCAGACATGAAGACGAGGTGTGGAGCGTCGCTTTTAGTCCCGATGGCACGCTGCTGGTAGCGGCGGGAGCCAATGGCATTATCCATATTTGGAATACACGTACAGGTGAAGCATACGCCCAACTCACAGGCTACAGCGGCATTGCTACGGTGCTGGGGTTCAATGATACCGATACCGTTTTATCTGCTGCTTCTATTGGCGGTGCAGCCTGGCAGTGGGATGTGAACACCGGAGAACAAATCAGAGCCGCTCAAGGATACAAGTTTTCCTTGAGTCATGGCACAGTCCCTTACCCAAATACGATTGAATTGAACCAGAACGGCAACCTGTTAGCAACCGGAAGCGTTATTGATGGACGTATTCATCTGTGGAACCCTAACGGACAGTCTCGCGGAAATCTCGAAGTCGGTGCAGGCCAAAATGTGTTAGATATCGCCTTCACTCCGGATAGCAGCATAATCGCTGCACTTTCTTTTGGAAACGTTTATATGTGGGAACTCCAAACCCGATCGCGCATCACTGGGCTTCGTGTGCATGATCGTTTCGCAACGAGTATAGCAATCAATCCTGATGGCATCGAGGTGGCAATGGGGGATCAATCAGGGTGGACGACAGTGCAAGATAGAATCACAGCAAACATTATCGCAGAGTTTCAAGGCGCTGAAGGGGATGTCACTAATCTGACTTTTAGCCCAGATGGAACGATTGTTGCGTTCACCAACTACTGCTGGAGATGCTCCCCAGACGGCTACGATTACATCATTCGGCTTTGGGATGCGAATACAGGGGAACTGCTCCATCGGTTAGAGGGGCATACAGGATTTGTTGAAGGGCTTGCCTTCAACCCGGACGGATCTGTATTGGCATCTGTGGCGAGAGACGGCACGCTCCGATTTTGGAACCCGATTACAGGCGAAGAATTAGCAGATGTAGAAGCGTCGGCATCTGCGCTCGCCTTTAATAGGGCGGGAACAATTCTGGCAACCAACAGTACCAACGGCACGATCCGTATATGGGGTATCACAGTTGATGAGGAGGCTGCGGAATAATTGTAGTTCGCACACTGGTTGGTATGATTCTGTTGCTGTTTACTGCTGTACCTCTTGCTGCTCAAGAGGATTTGACGAGTGAGGTTATTTCTAGCACGGTGCATCAGCGCAGGGTCACCCGCTCAAATTGGAGAGCTTTCTGGCGATCTCCGGTTGCGGCAGCGTTGCTGATCCAACCGCCCTCGGCGGTATACTCCGTGGACGTTCAGCGCTCAGTCGAACGCCGTTTATTGCGCAGTAGAGATTTGAAAAGAGATCGCCATCATGGATTTTTCGCTTACTCCCCACATCGAGGCGCTGGTCGCTCGCGTCTGCCAGTTCATCGAGGCCGAAGTCATCCCGCTCGAAGCCGGGGCCAACGACCACCCGGACGGCGTGCCGCCGGAGGTGCTGGCCGATCTGCGCGCCAAAGCGAAAGCCGCCGGCATCTTCGGCCCGCAGATCCCGACCGAGCTGGGCGGGCTGGGGCTGTCGCTCAGCGAGATCATTCCAGTCTTCGAGGCAGCGGGGCGCAGTCTGCTCGGGCCGGCGGCGCTCAACTGCTCGGCGCCCGACGAGGGCAACATGCACCTGCTGCATCTGTACGCCAACGAGGAGCAGCGCCAACAGTTCCTGGAGCCGCTGGCCGCCGGTACCGTTCGATCCGGGTTCGCCATGACCGAGCCGCCCCCCGGCGCGGGCAGCGACCCGACCATGCTGCTGACCACCGCCGTACCGGACGGCGACGACTGGATCATCAACGGGCACAAGTGGTACACCACCGGTGCGGATGGCGCGGCCTTTCTGCTGATCATGGCGCGCACCGATCCGGATGTGCCGGCCCACAAAGGCTCGACCATCTTCCTGGCCGACATCCACACGCCGGGGATTGACGTGGCGCGGCGCATCCCGGTCATGGACGCCAATCTGCCCGGCGGGCACGGCGAAGTCTACTTCCGCGACCTGCGCTTGCCGTCCAGCGCCGTGCTGGGCGAGTTTGGGCATGGCTTTGCGCTGACTCAGGCGCGGCTCGGCCCGGCTCGGCTGACGCACTGCATGCGCTGGACGGGCATCGCGCAGCGGGCGCTGGAGATCGCCACCGCCTACGCCGTCGAGCGGCAGGCGTTCGGCAAGACGCTCAGCGAGCATGAGGCGATCCAGTGGATGCTGGCCGACAGCGCCATGGAACTGCACGCCGGCCGGCTGATGATGCACCACGCGGCGTGGCTGCTGGAGAAGGGCGAACGGGCGCGCTCGGAGACGTCGATGTGCAAGGTGTTCGTGGCCGAGTCCATCAACCGGGTGCTCGACCGTGCCATCCAGATCACCGGCGGGCTGGGCATTTCCCGCGACATTCCGCTGAGCACCTGGTACCAGGCGGCGCGCGCCTTCCGCATCTACGACGGCGCGTCCGAGGTGCATCGCATGGTGGTGTCGCGCGGCGTGATCAAGCAGTACGGCGGGGCCGGGATCAAAAAGTCAGGAGAGCCAGGGGTGTAGGGTCAACCCCTGGGTCGTACAAGTTGATCAACGGACGGGCGGTTCGTGAACCGCCCCTACTTGCCTCAAGAACATCCTGCATTATAATGACTCTCTAAAGCCTACTGGCGTGAGGGGACGTCGTATGCTGCGTTTACCCGCCCACTTCACACCCTTCATCGGCAGAACCAAAGAACTGAATGAACTGGCGGGTCTGCTGGCCGATCCCAGGTGCCGGCTGATCACGCTCGTCGGGCCGGGCGGCAGCGGTAAGAGCCGCCTGGCAGCCGAAGCGGTGCGCGCCAATGCCGAACTTTTCACCGATGGCGCTTTTTTCATCTCCCTTCAACCAGTGTCCTCCAGAGCCTTCCTGGTCTCGGCCATTGCCGATGCTCTGGGCTACACCGCCCGCGGTGTGGACGACCAGACTCAACTGCTGGAAGCCCTGCGCGACAAGCAGGCGCTGCTGGTGCTGGACAACTTCGAGCATCTGAGCGATGCCGCCGACTTCCTGGACAACATTGTGGAATTCGCGCCGGGCGTCGATCTGCTGGTGACCTCGCGCGAGGTGCTGAATCTGCGGGAAGAGTGGCTGTACCCGGTGCTGGGGATGCCGTTTCCGCTCGACGCGCACGACAGCCGCCTGGAAACCTACGACGCGGTGCAGTTGTTCGTGGAACATGCGCAGCGCGTGCGCCGTGACTTCGCGCTGCATGCCGACCGCGTCCACGTGGTGCGCCTGTGTCAGATCGTGGAAGGGATGCCGCTGGCGCTGGAACTGGCGGCATCATGGCTGAAGTCGCTGACATGCGGTGACATCGTCCGCGAGATCGAGCGGAGCCTGGACTTCCTGAGCACCTCGATGCGCAACGTGCCCAGCCGGCATCGCAGCATGCGCAGCGTCTTCGATCAGTCCTGGAAGCTGCTGGCCGAGGACGAGCAGCAGACGTTCGAGCGCCTCTCGGTCTTCCGCGGCGGTTTCTGGCGTGAAGCGGCCGAACAGGTGGCCGGCGCGTCGCTCGGTGTGTTGTCGACGCTGGTTGACAAGTCGCTGATCTGGCGCGAATCCGGCGGACGCTACCAGATGCACGAACTGCTGCGCCAGTATGCCGAGGAAAAGCTGGCGGTCAGCGCCGAGGAGGTGCGGCAGGCCCAGCGCGCCCACGCCGCCTACTTCATGGACTTTCTGGAACAACGCGAAATCGCGCTGCACAGCGACCGCCAGCGCGAGGCGGTCCGCGAACTGGATGCCGAACTGGACAACATCCGGGCCGGCTGGCGCTGGGCAGTGGAGGCGGCAGATATCACGACACTCCCGAAAGGTGCCTGGGTCTACTACGATTTCAGCGATATGCGGGGCCGCTACCAGGAAGGCATCACCTCGATGTTTCAGGGCATCGAGCGCCTGAAAGCGATCGATCGGACCGAGGAACGCGATTTCACGCTGGCCGTCATGTATGCCGGCGCCGGTCATCTCTCCATTCGCCTGGGCCGCTTTGACGAGGCGCAGGCGGCGTTTGACGAGAGCAGTCGGCTCTTTGAGGGGATCAATCGACTGCCACCACCGGGTTTCGGTATGGAGCCGATGACCTGGCACGGTCTGCTCTCGGTCACGATAGGGCGTTATGACGAGGCTGCCTTGTTCGGGCAGGAGGCGGTCAAACGCGTCGAGGCACGTGGCGACCGGCTGGGCCTGTCCTTCGCACTGTACGTGCTGGCGACCGCGACCTATTCGCAGGGGCGGCTGGACGAGTCGTTCCGCCACGCCCACCGGGCTTACCAGGAGAGTCTGGCGATGGGCGACCGCTGGTTCGCCGCCTACTCGCTGATCGTGATGGGCGACACGCAGCGGGCGGCGGGCGATTTCGACCGCGCGCAGGAATACTACCGGGCGAGCTACGAACTGAAAGAGCAGTTCGACGACCTGGGTGGCATGGCCTTTGCCGTGAACTGTCTGGCGCGCATCGCCTGGCTGCGCGGCGACTATGCTGAGGCCGCACGGCTCTTCCAGCAGGGTTACGATCTGTACCGCGAGGTCAACGATCCGGGTGGACTGGCGACTTCCCTCTTCGGTCTGGGCGATGCGTCGCAGGGGATGGGCGACTTTGCCAGCGCCCAGGCGCGCTTCGAGTCCGCGCTGCGAATGGCGATCGACATCCACTGGTCACCGCTGATTCTGCTGATTCTGACCGGGACGGCAGACATCCTGCTCAAGACGGGACGCGTCGAAGCGGCTGCGGAGCTGCTGGCGCTGGCCGCCCAGCACCCATCTAACGATCCGCCGAACCGACGTCGCGCCGAGGACCTGCTCCAGCGTGCCAGAGCGATGCTGCCGGCGGATGTCTTCGAGCAGGCGAACGTCCGCGGCGAGGCGTTGGATCTGGAGACGGCAGCGGCCTCAGTGCGGGAGCAAATGGCGCTGTCGGCGCTCTTCCCGGCACACCCTCATCGCCACGCGCATTCCGCGCCGCTCCACCAGGATCTGATCGAGCCGCTGTCGGACCGCGAGCTGGAGATCCTGCAATTGATGTCGGACGGTCTGACCAACCAGCAGATCGCCGAGAAGCTGACGATCGTGCTGGGCACCGTGAAAGCGCACAACCACAACATCTTCGGCAAGCTTGGCGTGGGCAACCGCGTCCAGGCCATCGCCCGGGCACGGGCACTCAACCTGTTGTAGGGTAACGGACGCGCATGACCGCATTCTTGCTGTCCCTACAACCTCGATCCGGGCCCATGCTGTACCAGTCTATATCTTTGGATAGAGCTGCTCCGTCGTTCTCCCTCGACGCTTCAATAACCCCACAAGATCTAACCAAGGGCAGATGACCTCCTGCCGGGATTACGGATACCTTTGGTTCTGTAAAACGGCGGCACAACGACACCCTTCATCGAACTTGCCGCCAGATCTCACCCGGTCATCCTGATGGAGGCAAGAAATGATCCGCAATCGTGTGTTCAAAGGCATCGTTCTGCTCGTCGTCGCGCTGCTGGCTCTGGGCGCGGTCGCTGTGGTCCTGGCCCAGTCCGAGACTGCTCCGCAGACCATTCGTGTCGAAGTGGCTGAAGACGGCATGCGCTTCGTCTTCGGGCAGGACCACCTGTTCGACGACGGCATGCCCGCCTATGGCACCCCGTTCGTGACGCAGGGCTACCTGTACCCGGAAGGCACGCTGAACGGCAGCAACGGCGTGAATGAAGACGGGTCGCCGGAATTCCCGGACCAGGTCATCGGCCAGTGGAACTGCTATGGCTACATGATCGGTGACGGCGCGCCTTCGACCACCGGCCAGTGGGTGATCTCCACCCAGATCTACACGCTGTACGAGCACGACAACGCCATTGTCGTCACCAACGGCTATGAACTGGCCGACCTGAACGTCCCGGCGGCGCGCGCTATCTCTGGCGGCACGGGCGCCTTCAGCACCGCGCGCGGCGAACAGTCGCAGACCCTGCTGGGCTTCACGCCGGCCATGGGCGTCAACCTGAGCGTGGAATTCCAGTTCGCGCAGTAGCAGTAGAAGAAGTGATGAGAAATGAGAGATGAGTCACGAGGAAATGCGTTTTGTGCGACCTTCAGGCTGTTGGCGGGCACAGGTTCCGCCACTAGACGGAAGCTGACTGTCGCGACGTGGTCGCTGAACGAAGTCCTTCTCATTTCTCGTTTCTCATCTCTCATACCTCGATAGGAACCCAACCATGGTGAATCCGACTCTGAATAACACCGACCTGCATGCGCTGGAAGCGAACGTTCGGGGGGAAATCATCCGCCCCGGCGACGCGCATTACGAAGAAGCGCGCAAGGTGTGGAACGGCATGATCGACCGGCGGCCGGCGCTGATCGTCCGGCCCGCGACGGTCGAGGGGGTGGTGGCGAGTGTCGACTTCGCCCGCGAGCACGGCCTGCTGGTGTCGGTGCGGGGGGCGGTCACAACGTCGCCGGCCACGCCACCAACGACGGCGGCATAGTCATCGACCTGTCGGCGATGAAGCGGATCGCGGTCGACGCGGAAGGGCGCACGGCCACGGCCGAAGGCGGCGTGACCTGGGGCGAACTGGACGCAGCGACGCAGGTCTACGGCCTGGCAACCCCCGGCGGCGTGTACTCCAAGACGGGAATCGCCGGCCTGACCCTGGGCGGCGGCTACGGCTGGCTGCGCAACAAGTATGGCCTGAGCGCCGACAACCTGCTGGCCGCAGAAGTGGTGACCGCCGACGGCCGGGTGATCCACGCCAGCCAGGACGAAAACCCGGATCTGCTGTGGGGACTGCGCGGGGGCGGCGGCAACTTCGGAATCGTCACATCCTTCACCTACCAGTTGCATCCGGTCGGCCCCGAAGTGATGTTCGTTTTCGCCTTTCATGACGGGAAGACGGTTGAGGACATGAAGCGGGCGCTGCGCTTCTATCGCGACTTCACCGCGACCGCGCCCGACGAAGTCAGCACCATCCTGGCGCTCGGCCAGATTCCGCCCGACGAGCACTTCCCGTGTGAACTGCACCGCGCGCGCTTCGTGCTGTTCGGCGGTCTGTACGCCGGCCCGGTTGAGGAAGGGCGCCGTGCTCTTCAGCCGCTGCTCGATTTTGGCGTTCCGTTGATCGACGGCAGCGGAGTTATGCCTTACGTCCGGGCGCAGCAGGCGTTCGACAGCGACTATCCCGACGGCATGCGCTACTACTGGAAGTCGCTCAACCTGACGCACCTGGACGAGGATGCAATTGACTTGATCGTCGGCCATGCGCGTTTGCAGCCTTCGCCCTTCAACACGACCGACCTGTGGCATGTGGGTGGGGCGGTGGCGCGGGCCGGCGCCGAGACGAGCGCCTTCAACGGACGCGGGGCAGCTTTCCTGATCAACCCGGAGGCCAACTGGGTGGACCCTCACGACGACGGGGTCAACGTGCAGTGGGTGCAGAACTTCATCCACGACATGGCGCCGTTCTCGGACGGCAGCCGCTACCTCAACTTCGCCGGCTTCCAGGAAGACGGTGAGTCCATGATGCGCAAGGCGTTTGGTCCGCAGTACGAGCGTCTGCGGGCGCTCAAGCAGCAGTACGACCCGACCAACTTCCTGCGTATGAATCAGAATGTCCCTCCCGCTGCGGAAGATCCCGCAGCAGCAGAATAAGACGAAAGGAAAGCACCATGAGCCGAATTCTGACGAGAGGCGGCAGGCTGCTCAGCCTGACCCTTGCCCTGATCTTTCTCCTGTCGGCCGCTGGTCTAATCCAGGCGGCGAAACCCGCACTTCCGGCCGCCCTCGATGCCGACGTGGCGCGCGCCTGGTTCAGCCTGCAACTGAAGCTGGTGAAGAGCACGCCCGGTTTCTCGCCGCCGGTGGCCTCTCGCGCCTTTGGCTACACCGGCGTGACGCTCTACGAAACGGTGGTGGCCGGTATGCCCGAGTATCAGCCGCTGGCCGGCCAGTTGAATGAGCTGACCGCGCTGCCTCAGCCGGACGCAGCAGAGGAAATCGACTGGGGCGTGGCGGCCAACAGCGCCCTGGCGGCGATCACTCGCGTGCTGTTCGCCAACACCACGGATGCCGGTCAGGCGGAAATCGCGGCCCTGTACGCGCGCTTCTCCCGCCAGTATGGCCTGATGCTCGATGGGGCCGTGTTCTCCCGCTCCGACGCTTACGGTCGCGAGGTGGCAGCGGCCATCTACGAATGGTCGATGAGCGATGGCGGGCATGAGGGATACCGCCGTTCATTCCCGTCCGACTACGTCAGCCCGACCGGCGTCGGCTTCGGGTGCCGACCTCGCGCACCGGCGGCGATCCGCAGCCCGCGCTCCCGCCGTTCTGGGGGAACAACCGGCCGTTCGCGCTCGACTCTGGCGCGACCTGCATGCCGTCCGCGCCGCCGGATTATTCGGAGGAGGCGCAGTCGGTCTTCTATCGCGAGGCCGCCGAAGTGTACGAGAGCACCCGCGCGCTGACGCCGGAGCAGGAAGCGATCGCCCTGTTCTGGGCCGACGATCCGGGGCAGACGGAGACGCCTCCGGGGCATTCGATCTCGATTCTGACGCAGGTGCTGGCGCAGGAGAAGGCATCGCTGGCGCTGGCGGCCGAAGCCTACGCCAGGCTCGGCATCGCGGTCGCCGACTCATTCATCGGCTGCTGGTACGCCAAGTTCCAGTTCAACCTGCTGCGGCCGGTCACCTACATCCAGTCGATGATCGACGCCGAATGGATGCCGCCGATCAACACGCCGCCGTTTCCGGAGTACACCTCGGGACATTCCGTTCAGTCCGCTGCATCCGCCCGAGTGCTCACGGATTTGTTTGGGGAGCACTACGCTTTCACCGATCACACGCACGATGCGCGGGGTCTGGCGGCGCGGAGCTTCAGCTCCTTCGCAGAATACGCCGAAGAGGCGGCTATCTCCCGACTGTACGGCGGCATTCACTACCGCGCCGCGATCGATCAGGGGATGGATCAGGGGGAGTGCATCGGGGAGCGTGTCAGCAGCCTGCAGTTTCGAATCGATTAAGCGCGGGCGCCGTGCACGATCGCCAGACAACACAAAAGGGCGCCCCACCGGTGCGTGACCGGAGGGCGCCCTTTACGAGTCCAGGCGCGGCGCCTGTCGAGCGCGGTCTATTCGACGTATTCCTCGACTTCCGGCGTCCAGTCGACATCGACAACCGGCTGGTGTTCCATCGTCAGCAGATGGTGCTGATGAGTCTCCAGCAGGTGGCCCAGGTGGCGGACGTGACGCGAGTGCAGGAACGGCAGCGCGGAGGGCGCGATCTCGACGAGGACATTGTGGATTTCCAGCTTATCGGCGATGTTGACGACGCCTTCGTCGAATTTATGCTCATTGTACTCGAAGGCATGCACGCTCAAGCGCATGCCGCAGTCTTCGGCCAGCTTCTTGTAATTTTCGATGTCTTCGAGTTCGGGTTCTGTGAAATGGTATTCTTTGGCCTCGTCTCCGGTCCAGTGAAGCATATCCGAGGGCAGCATGCGCACGAGCGCAATCCACTTGCCGATCTCGATATGTTCATGGGCGAATGTGCAGGCGGCCTTCACTGCGGCGGTCGTCCATTTGGTGTCGGCCATGTGAACCATGATGCCATTCATATGCATGTCTCCAGGAATGTCTTCTGCAACACCCCTATTGAAAACGTTCTTGCCGATTTTCCATAGTGATTATCGACAGTAATGTAGGCTGAAGATCGACATAAGCATCTTGATCGTTCTCGTAATGGATAATATTCGGCGTTTTCAGGCCGGCAGAGTCATTAGTTCGTGATGGTAATGGTCGAGCAGGGCGTTCAACTGGAAGATCTGCCGCAGGCGCGCCGGGCGTGATTTCTTCTCCGGCAGCTTGACCAGGACCTTCTCGACGCCGAGATCGTTGGCCGCGCGCACCACACCCAGGTCGAAATCGCTGTCTTCGACCTCGACGACGCGGACGACCAGGTGAACGCCGAACTCCGCCGCGATGCGCTGGTAGGCGGCGATATCGAGCTGCTCGGCTTCGTTCAGCCGGTAGTTGCGGGCCAGTTCGCCGCACCAACGCGGGGTGGCAGTGGGCAGCATGCGCGCCAGCACGATCCAGGTCCGGTGTTCTGCGGCGTACTCAGCGGCCGCTTTCACGGCGTTCATCGTCCATGCGCGGTCCGTCATTTGCACCAAAATGCCGTCCATGTTTTTTATCCATATTTTCTATACCGGTTCGTCTGAAAAACATCCTACAGCGGAATTTGTGTAGAGACAATAGAGATAGGGTTTGTGAAGTTGGGCACATTGCCCAGGGGTAGCGCCTGTGCCGAATCTCCTGTGAGGTGCGTTATGTGGTGTTTGACTCTGGCCTGCACAGGGTTGTAGGGACGGCATTCTTGCCATCCGACGCCCCGGAAGCGAAAAAACGCGTCCCTATACGCCTGTTGTAAGCATCGTTCACGTGGGGGAGCATTCGGATTTGGTGGCGTCGGGCGAACACATGTGTTCGCCCCTACAAACCGCGCAGGTTGTAGGGGACGACCAATGTGTCGTCCCGCAGGAATGCAGCGCCTGCCCTTGATTCCAAATACCCCCCCTCACGCGGCCGGGTTAGCTCCGAAACCTCACTCCGGGTTATACTGCGCCGCAGTACTCTCCGATCCGTGTTTCGTGGAACGCCATGACGCCAAAGATCTTTATCTCCTACCGCCGCATCGACAGCCAGGATTTTACCGATCGCCTGTTTGAGCATATGGCGAAGCACTTTGGCGCGGAGAATGTCTTTCAGGATGTCGGCGACAACGGCAAGATCCCGCCCGGCGTCGACTTCGTGGAGTATCTCGCGGCGCAGGTGCGCGCCTGCGATGTGGTGCTGGTGGTCATCGGCGAGGGGTGGACGCGCATCCTGAAGGAGCGTGCCGGACGCGACGACGACTATGTGCGCATCGAGGTGGAGAGCGCGCTGGCCCAGGGCAAGATCGTCATCCCGGTGCTGAAATCCGCCACGCCCATGCCGACCAGCGCCGACCTGCCGGAGCGTATGAAGAAGCTGGTGCGCCTCAACGCCAGTCGGGTGCGTCCCAATCCCGATTTCGCGCGCGACTGCGAAACCCTGGCAGAGGGCGTCCGGGTGGTGTTTGAGATGCGCCAAGCCGACGCGGCCGCTGCCTCTGCGGACCGGGAGCGGCTGGCGGAGCAGGAACGGATCGCACGTGAGAAGGCCGAGCGCGAACGCCTCACCGCGCAGCAGGCGGAACAGAAACGGATCGCGGCGGAGAAGGCTGAGAAAGAGCGTATTGCCAAAAGAAAACTGAGTGGGAGCGCATTGTCAGAGAGGGAAGCCGAGCGAGATCGTCTTGCCTCACAGCAGGTGAAACCCTCCCCCGGTTGTGGGGGCGTCTCGTGAGACGCCCGCCCGCCCACTGGTCCCCTCGCGAAAACTGCTGCCCGCGCCATTCGCCTGGATCGGGATCCCCGGCGGGAGCGGGACGCTCAAGACAAGTGATCCCAATGTCACGCTTTCCATCCCGACGGAGCGCTACTGGATCGCCAAATACCCTATCACCAATGCGCAGTACGCCAAGTTCGTCGAGGCGGGCGGCTACACGATGGAGCGCTGGTGGACGGCGGCCGGTGGGAACAACGAGGCAAGAACCAGTGGTCGGAACCGAGACACTGGCGGGACTCAAAATGGAATGGCGCGGAGCAGCCGGTTGTCGGCGTGTCGTGGTACGAAGCGGTCGCTTTCTGCCGGTGGATGAGCGAAGCATTGGGCGAGCGGATCCTGCTGCCGACGGAAGCGCAGTGGCAGTACGCGGCCCAGGGCGGCGACGGGCGCGCTTATCCGTGGGGCGAAAAATGGGACGGGACGCGCTGCAACAACAGCGTGGTTGGCCTTCTGGGATTCCTGCGATCCAAGCCACCCGGACATGGCGAGCGTACAACTCCGGTGACGGCCTACGAAGGGCGGGGAGACAGTCCATTCGGCGTGGCGGACATGGTCGGGAATGTCTGGGAATGGTGTCTGACGGACTACTATGACGGGACAAATGATCCGAGCAAAAGTTCTAATAATCGCGTGCTGCGGGGCGGTTCGTGGGACTACGAGGATACAGGGCACTTCCGCTGCGTTTCCCGTAGTTGGGGCCTCCTGGTTTGGGGGATCATCAACAGGGGTTTCGCCTTGCCCTCTCTTGAATCTTTGCTGAATTTCTGAGTTCTGAACTTCTGTCGTTCTGATTTTTCTGCGGGGTCTGGGGCGCAGCTTCATAGCGGCGCGCATGCACTACGCCTTCGGCGTTAGGAGATGGGGATAACGGCGGCTCAACCAAGCGCCTCTGTTACGACGGTTGGTCGCCAAGCCGACGTTCCCGCTCTTCGCGCCGGAGCGTTTTCACCCACTCGACGGGATCTTCGATCTCCGGGTGAACCAGCTCGATAGGCCCGATTTCATCCAGCAAGCGCAGAAGGTTTCGCCCCCAGTGTTCTTCAGACGGTGGTTCAACGGCGGCAGGCGCGGCGATTTCATCCCCTACAGAGGCGGCTACCCGCTCAATCAGTTGAAGCCGCTCCCTGGGCGCAAGCCGGAGTGCCAATGCCAGCGCTTCTTTGAGTTGAGGTGTGTCGTTCATGCGATTCGCCTGTATGCGTCTTCCACATTATACGCCGCATCACGATGACATAACCCCGGTCGGTTCTGGGATGGAAATGCCTTCTTCCAAAGCCGTTTCCAGCCAGAGGTCCCTGGCTTCGTCGATCATCGCCAGCGCTTCTTCGCGGCTGTCGCCCTGCGTCATACATCCTTTCAGAAGGGGAATCGCGGCGAACCACACCCCGTCTTCGTCGGGGGTGAGTTCGATGGTGTATGGCAGAGACTTGTAGTACTCAAGTGTCTTGTTCATCATGTTCAGTATCGCTTTCCGCTAACGTTTCATCCACGCTGAGCGATTCGAGCTTCTCCAGGATGGCAAGCGTGTTCTTGACGTAGATTTCTTGAAGCGGCTTGCGGAATGGGATGACCACTGTGACTTTTTCATCCCCTATTATGCCCACAAATGAATGATGGCTGCCTTTGGTGCGCTTGAGTTCAAATCCATAATCCTCAAGCAGTCGCTTCAAGTCCTCGAAACGGATGTTCTTGGGGTTTTGGGCAATCTTTCGAAAGCGCTTTCGTCGTCTGCTTTGATCACTCAATCCGCCACTACCTTGCGCGCGACCATCCACGATTTTACGTTAGCACGGCGGGCCGGTCGCGAACCGCCCCTACGCGTACCTCACCCCGGAACCTTACGGTTCCTGCCCCTCTCCGCGCGGAGAGGGGCGGCTGAGCGGAGCGAAGCGGGGTGAGGTTTCTACTCCCCCGTCGGCACCCAGATATTCTTGACCTGCGTCGCTTCGTGCAGGAATTCTTCACCCGCGCCCTGCTCGGCGTCGAACCAGTCGCGGCGGATGCCGTAGCTGACCCAGGTACGCTTCATGTTCCCCGCCGACAGCTTCTCCACCTGCTCGCTGCCCGCCGACCCGCCGAAATACCACACGGATTCGATGGCGTCGTGCTCGGCCAGGGTTTTGGTCAGGACGTCGCGCGCGCCGGTGACGATGTTGATCACGCCGGCCGGCACGTCGGAGGTCTCCAGCACCTGGTAGAAGTCGGCGGCGACCACGGCATGGCGTTCTGACGGGATGACGACGACGGCATTGCCACGCGCGACGGCCGGGGCGACCAGCGAGACGAAGGCCAGCAGCGGAGTCTCGTCCGGGCAGACCACGCCGATCACGCCGACTGGCTCGTGCAGGGCGATGGTCAGGCCGCGCAGGGTCGTCTCCTGCACTGTGCCGCCGAACTTGTCGGCATAGGCGGCGTAGGTGAACAGCCGGTCGATGGAGGCCTCGACCTCGCGCTTCGTGGCGTCAGCGTCGCCAGTCAGGGCGGCGAGGCGCTGGACGAATTCGTCGGCGCGGGCGCTCAGGTTCTCGGCGATGTAGTAGACGATCTGCGCTCGGCTGTGGCCGTTCTTCTTGCCCCAGCCCGGCGCGGCCTTGACGGCGGCCTCGACGGCGTCGCGGATGTCCTTGCGGTTGCCATCGGCGACCTGGGCGATGACATGCCCATCGGCGGCGTAGATCGGGCGGCTGTAGTTGCCATCCGGGCGCTTCTGCGCGCCGCCGATGAACAGCTTGGCGGTGCGGTCGATGGTCGGCAGGCCGGGGAGGATCGGCCGGCCGTTGATCGGCGCGGGCAGGGGCCGGGATTTGGCCGTGAACTCGGCGCGCGGGCCATCGGCGACCGGGCGGGGGCGGGCCTGCCATGCCGGCCGGACGTACTCGAACAGCCCTTCGCGGCCGCCTTCGCGCCCATAGCCGCTTTCGCGGTAGCCGCCGAAGCCGGAGGCCGCATCGAACAGGTTGGTGCAGTTGACCCAGACCGAGCCGGCTTTCACCTTGTGGGCCACGTCGAGGGCGAGGTTGACGTTCTCGCTCCAGATGCTGGCCGCCAGCCCGTAGCGGGTGTTGTTGGCCAGGGCGATGGCCTCGCTCGGCGTGCGGAAAGTCATGGCGACCACGACCGGCCCGAAGATCTCCTCCTGGACAACGCTGGAGGCCGAGCTGACGTTGGTGATCAGCGTGGGCGGGTACCAGCAGCCCTTGTCCGGCAGAGGGCATTCGGCCTGGAAGACGTCGGCCCCTTCGGCGCGGCCGCGCTGCACCCAGCGGTCGATGGTCTCGCGCTGACGGGCGTCGACGATGGCACCCATGTCGATGCTCTTGTCGAGCGAGTGCCCGACGCGCAGCTGGCTCATGCGGCGGCGCACTTTGTTCAGGAAGGTCTCGGCGACGCTCTCCTGCACCAGCAGGCGCGAACCGGCGCAGCACACCTGCCCCTGGTTGAACCAGATGGCATCGACCAGCCCCTCGATGGCGGCGTCCTGGTCGGCGTCGTCGAAGACGATGAACGGCGACTTGCCGCCCAGTTCCAGCGAGAGACGTTTGCCGCTGCCGGCGGTGGCGCGGCGTATGATGCGGCCCACTTCCGTCGAGCCGGTGAAGGCGATCTTGTCGAAACCGGGGTGCGCCGTGATCAGCGCGCCGGTCTGGTCGCCGCCGGTGACGATGTTGACCACGCCCGGCGGCAGCCCGGCCTCGACCAGGATTTCGGCGAACAGCAGGGCGGTCAGGCTGGTGGCCGGCGCCGGCTTGATGACGACGGTGTTGCCCATGGCGATGGCCGGGGCCACCTTCCAGGCCAGCATCAACAGCGGGAAGTTCCAGGGGATGATCTGGCCGATCACGCCGACCGGTTGGTAGCCGTCCAGCTCGCGTTCCATCAACTGCGCCCAGCCGGCGTGGTGATAGAAGTGGCGGACGACCAGCGGCACGTCGAGGTCGCGCGTCTCGCGAATCGACTTGCCGTTGTCCAGCGCCTCCAGCACGGCCAGCAGGCGGGCGTGCTTCTGCACCACGCGGGCGACGGCGTACATGTGCCGGGCGCGGACGTGGCCGGGCGCTGCTTTCCAGGTCTGGAAGGCTACCCGCGCGGCGGTCACGGCGGCGTTGATGTCCTCTTCACCGGCGTCGGCATACTGGGCGAGCCGTTCGCCGGTGGCCGGGGCGAAACTTTCCAGATAGCGGCCGGACTTCGGCGGCGTCCACTGGTTGTCGATGACCAGGTCGAACTGGCGCTCGTGCCGCTCCAGCCAGGTCTGGGCGATATCCGCCGCTTCGGGGGCGGGACCGTATGACATCGTCTTGAAGATCTCTGCCACGGTGACCATGTGCCTGTATCCTTTCCCCTTAGCCCATCGGCATGTAGTGTTCGGCGGCGTAGCGTCCGGTGACGTTGTGCGAAAGCTGGCGCTCGATGTCGGTCAGCAGGGCGCTGGCCCCCACCCGAAACAGATTCGGGAACAGCCAGTCGTCGCCCAGCTCCTCTTTCATGAGGATCTGCCAGTTCATCACCTGCTTGGCGGTACGGATGCCGCCCGCCGGCTTGAAGCCGATCTTGTGGCCGGTCCGCTCCTGGTAGGCGCGGATCATGCGGCACATGGTGAGCCCGACTTCCAGCGTGGCGTTGACGCTCTCCTTGCCGGTCGAGGTCTTGATGAAGTCAGCGCCGGCCATCATGCAGACCAGGCTGGCGCGGGCGACGTTGCGCAGGGTGCCCAGGTCGCCGGTGGCCAGGATCGACTTCATGTGCGCCGGTCCGCAGGCCTCGCGGAACTGCTGCACCTCGTCGTAGAGCGCTTCCCAGTTGCCGGTCAGGACGTGCTCGCGGCTGATGACGATGTCGATCTCGCGGGCGCCGGCGGCCACCGACTCGCGGATCTCCTGAATGCGTAGGTGGAGCGGGCTGAGGCCGGCCGGGAAGCCGGTCGAGACGGCGGCAACCGGAATGTTCGTCCTCCAGCGCCTTGACGGCATCGGCGACACGGGCGTGATAGACGCAAACGGCGCCGGTGGTGATGGTCAGATCGGCGTCTCCTGCCCAACGATGCCCTGCCCAACGATGCCGAGCGCTTCCAGCAGATCCGGGCGGACGGGCTGGCGGGCTTTGGCGCACAGCCGGCGGACGTTGCCGGGAGTGTCGTCACCGCTGAGGGTGGTCAGGTCGATGCAGGTGATGGCCCTCAGCAGCCAGGCCGCCTGCCATTCCTTTTGACGGACCGGCGCGTGCCCAGGTGGCGGCGCGGCGTTCGGTGGCGCTCAGGTTGACGTGGGCGTCCATCACCCAACCGAGGTCGAGCGGCATACCGGTGCCGTGCGGTTGCGCGCCGTTCTGCGAATAGCTGCTTTGGTCTGCTGAAGTAGGCGACGTAAAGGAGAGCATGATCCAATTCCTTTAAACCCACTGCCGGTTGGTGGCGAATGCGACGGTGTTTTCTGACATTATAGAACATCCCGCGGCGATTCAGCGCACCCGTCCCTGAAGCGGAGTATGATGGTGTTGTAGTCTTCGCCGCCGCCCACCTCAGGAGCCGCCGCGCTATGCCTCGCCTTCGCGCAATACTCGCCCTTCTTGTCCTTACCACCTTCTCGATTGGCCCTTTCGACTGCCGCACAGCCCGTCTTGCAGGATCTGCCGCAGGACGCGCTGTTCGTCTCCACCGGGGGCGACCTGTACGTCTACCGTACCTCCACGGAGATGCTCACCGTCTACGACGGCTGTGACTTCGGCGCGGACAACTCGCTGGTGCCCTGGCAGCCTTCTGCGCTCGCCTGACCGCCGCTGGCTGGCCTTCTACGTCTTCGA
>JADJPJ010000053.1 GCA_016713325.1 Candidatus Flexifilum affinis
TGGTCTTACCGCAGTTTGACTATGTGGTGCAAAACCAAGCAAACCTGCGAGGCATCGTGCTCACGCACGGGCATCTCGACCACATCGGCGGACTGCCGTATCTGCTGCGTCAGATCAAGACAACCCTGTACGGGACTTCGCTGACGATCGGTATGGTCAAGCGCCAGCTCGAAGAAGCGCAGCTCCTGCATCAGGCGAAGTTTCAGGTCGTTCAGAATACAGACAGCTTGCAGATGGGGCCCTTCAAGGTCAATCTGTTTCCCGTCGCGCATTCCATCCCTGGCGCGGTCGGTCTGGTGATCGACACGCCGGTTGGGGCCGTCGTGCATACCGGCGATTACAAACTCGACGAAACGCCGTCCGGCGGTGAGACCACCGACCTGGCGCGCCTGCGAGAACTCACCCCCAACGGCGTTCTTGCGCTGCTGGCGGACAGTACGAATGCGGACAGGCCGGGACGGACGCCGACCGAGCAGATCGTCTCAGATGAACTGGATCGACTGTTTGCCGACGCCAACCAGGGACGCATCATCATCGCAACCTTCGCTTCGCTGCTGGCTCGGTTGCAAGAGATCATCACGCTGGCGAAGAAACACGGGCGCAAGGTAGCGCTCACAGGGCGCAGCCTGGAAGAGAATGTTACGCTGGCGCGTGACCTGGGCTACCTCAAAATCCCCCAGGGATTGCTGGTGGACATCAACAGTAAAGTCCCGGATAAGAAATTGCTGATCCTTGCGACAGGGTCGCAAGGGGAGCCGCGCTCGGCCCTTAACCGCATGGCACAGGGTGAACACCGCGAGATTCAGATCAAACAGGGCGACACCATTATCATTTCGGGCGGCACGATCCCCGGCAATGAAGAAGAAGTTGGGCGAATGCTCAACAAGCTGTTCGTGCGCGGCGCGAATGTGATCTACGGCCGTCTGGCAGACGTGCATGTGTCCGGGCATTGCAGTCGGGACGAAATGCAGATCATGCTGCAAACGGTCAAACCGACGTATTTCATTCCCGTACATGGGGAAGCACGACACTTGCATTTGCACGCGCGCCTGGCGGAACAGAATGGCGTTGACGCAAAGAAGGTGTTCATCCTCAACAACGGGGATGCCTGGGCGACCGATGGTACGAAGGCATGGCTGGATGTACCGGTTCCCGCCGAGAACGTGATGGTCGACGGCGATCTGGTCGGACAGGTGGGCGACCTGATTGTGCAGGACCGCCAGCGTCTGTCGCAGGATGGTTTCATCGTCGCGCTGATCCGGGTCAACGCCAAAAACAGAATGGTAGGGGAACCGGAGCTTATCAGTCGAGGGTTCGTCCCGCTGGATGGACCTGACGATTTGTTGAAGTCTGCCTGCAAGGAAATCTCACAGCATATCAAGCGCGGCAAGGGGATTGCTCACGAGAACATCCGTGACTTGCTGCAGAACTTCTTCTACCAGACAACCCGCTCCCGGCCAGTCGTGCTGCCCAGCATCATCCAGGTCTGAACCGGTTTCCCCACATTTTCAACGACTGCCCAGTTGGGCGTCCCTACGGCTTCCGATTTCCGTAGGGACGCGTAACGGCGCGTCCGCCGTTAATTTCCTTCGAGAACCTGCCCAGAGCTTATTATGACTTTCGATGGCCTTGTGCCCCTCACCCCTCTTGCTTGCAAGACACTTGCGTGCAAGCAGGGACCGGGGCCGAGGGGCGTAACACGCTTTAGAACGTATCTGAATATTCGGCGGTTCTCTCGTAGAGACGGCATTCTTGCCGTCCAAGACCGGCGGACACGCAGAAGCGTGTCCCTACGAAGATGCGTTTTTGTGCCGCAACGAATGCAAAAGGACAATTATCAGATACGCTTCAGACCCAACGCATGCACGGGTGCCGGTCTATTCCCGCGGGATTCTCGATCGCCGTAAATCGTCCTCGCCGTGCTGGATCAGCCGGTCCAGCATTTCGAAGACCTCCTGCGTGCTGCTGTCCGCCAGCCGCACGCGCCCGCGATACGCCTCGCGCAGATCCTCCAGCATGCCCCACGGGTCATCGCCGGGGCCGGTCACGATGTGGTTGACCGCCACCCCGCCCAGCACCAGCGGCAGGTAGATATACACCAGATCGGGCGGAAGCTGCCCGGCCAGCCAGCGCACCACCTTGTTGGCATAGGCGATGCGCTCGGCGCGGTCGCCCAGGTTGGTGCGCACGCGCGGGCGGATCAGCGCGAAGCCGAGCAGCACCGCGTCGTAGATCACGCTTTCGTACAGGGTGCGGCTGGCGATCTCCCCGCCCATCCAGCGCGCCACCTTCTCGTCGGCGGCCAGCGTCTGCACCAGCACCTGGAACCAGCGCTGATCCTCGTAGCGGAACTTCGGTTCGCTGTCCGACCGGTCGGACAGCGCGTAGGTCAGCAGCTTGGCGATGGCCACGGCTTCCCCTGGATGCAGCGGGTTGCCATGGATGGCGAACATTTCTTCGGTCGACTCGAGCAGCGGTTCGAACACCTCACCCCGCACAAACGACGTCGCCACGACGCGGGCGGAATCCAGCATCTGGCCGATGTGCGTCCGCTCTTCCTTCATGTGCTGCTGCGACCACAGGGTTTCATAGCTCGTCTTGGGGACGCTGCTCGGCGCGGGGAGCTGCTTCGAGGCCAGATCGAACGTCACGACGATGCTCTCGCCGCGCACATCCTCCACCGGATCGGCGAAGTCGATGTCGCGCAGCGCCTGTAACTTGAACGGCGAGACGGCCAGCACCGACGGAGGCGCGCCTCCGGCCGGCGGTCGAACCGTCGTGCCGCCCCGGCTGCGGATCTTGATGCGCACCTGTATCGGCAGCGCCGGGTTGGGCTGGGTGGGCAGCATCGGCAGGATCGGCAGGCGCAGCGCCCCACTTCCCCACCGGTCAGTGTCTGGGTCACGGCCCCGCGCGGCGCGGCGATCTTGACCGGGGCGCCGCGCTCATCCTTGGCCGGCGACTGGAGTTCGACGCGCACCTCCACCGGCCGGTCGATCATGTTTTGCAGCAGCACCACGATCTCCACCGGCTGGTTGTAGTAGGCGCTGTGGGGAAAGACACCCACCGCCGACTGCACTTCACCGTGGTCGATGCGCCGGCCTCCGACAATGGCTCCCAGGACATCCGGATACAGGGGGTCGAAACCCAAACCATCGTGAGTCGTCATCGTGCCCTGCCTTTCAGCTTCCTTTCGGCTTCAGAGATGTGTCGGCGTGAATCCATGTCGCTGGCCGATCCGGGCAAGGATCTCGTTGGCCAGTTCATAGATCGGCCGTTCGTCGTCGCGGCTGTTGAACACGCGCTCTTCCAACGCCTTGCCGATCTGGCGAACGACGTCGGAAGGGTGTTCCCCTTCCAGCGGGATCTGATCGCTGCGGATGGCGCCGCCGATGATCAGCGGCAGGTAGGCCAGGCTGAAATCCATACCCTGACGGTCCCGCAGGGCTTTGACCAGCCGCTCACGATAGGCGACGGTCTCCTCTGGCGACCCCAGCTCCTCGCCCGAGGCTTCCTCCACCAGCGAAAAGGCGTAATCGAAGGCGTCGGCGATCAGCTCTTCATAGAGGTAGCCGGCGATCCCCTGAGCGGGCCGGCTGAAGGCGCGCGGGTCCTTTTCGGCGTAGCGGATGAACTGGCGGAACCAGTGCGGCAGTTTGGGGCGTTCGATGTCCAGCGGATCGCGCTCGACCATCGCCAGGATGTTGTACTCGCGCGCCGCGATGTGTCCGTGCTGATTCTGCTTGGGCGTCGCGTATTCCAGCAGCAGCGTCAGCAGCTTGGCGATCACCACGGCTTCCGCCTCGCGCAGCGCAAAACCGGCTTCCTCGAAGCGCTCGAACGTCAGCTTGAGCAGCGGTTCGTAGAAGTTGACGCGCTTCAACTGCGGCAGAGTCTCAATCTGGATGCGGTCGGCGTACTCGTGCAGCAGCGGGCGCGGATCGTCGTAGTCGGCGAGCAGGCACAGACTGAACCACCCCGGAGAGAGATCGGCGACTTTGGTCACGCCGCCCGACAGCAGACTGAACGGGATCTCGATCACGTTGCTCAGGCGCTTGCGGCTGGTCACCCAGACCAGATCCTTCAACCCCTCCAGGTTCTCGCGCTGCTCAGGCGGCAGATCGGCCGGGCTGAAGCGACCGCCGCCTTCCGCAACGCGGATCCGCTGCGATTTGGGGACCAGCGTCCGCACGGAATACTCGATGCTCATGAGATAATCGCCCGGCGCGGTATCCGGCAGCGTGCCCGCCGGCAGCATGCTGTAGCCGACCTCCGCCGGTTTGACCCCCACCAGCTTGCGGTTATTGGATTTGGTGAGGAAGCGTTCGCTCTGCTTTTTGAGATCCACCTTTGGCAGGGTCAGCGTCATGACGACGTCGACGTCGACGTTGGACGCATTCTGGACCAGCAGGATCACCTCGAACGGCTTGCCGATGCGGGCCACGCGCGGGCGGGTGGTCGCTGCCAACTGCACGCTGTCCGCGTTGATCCGGTCACCACCGGTGAGATAACCAAGGACGTCGGGATAATTGGCGATAGGCATAGTTTATGACTGACCGAATTACGATTTCTCTACGCATTAGTATAGCGCGGTTCGCCATTGCATGATGATCTGGATGCGTGTATTTCGGTTTACCCCGGGTCCGATTATGGTTAGAACGCTGCGTCTCGCGCACCACCGGCCGGCCAGCCCAAAGCGAACGCATCAGTCAGTGAGACGGGGCATGGCGCCCATGATGGGGTTCCGCCGCCCTACTGGTGCGTTTGCCCGGCCAGCACGTGTGTGGATACCCGACTGGATCATTTCATGTCTATAATGTATTCACTTCAACTACAGGTTTAGCAGAGGCCGTCATGAACTCGCGCCCGGTCATGCGTGTCTTCATTTCCTCTCCTGGTGACGTCGCCGAAGAACGCCAGTTGGCGAGGATCGTCATCGACCGCCTCCGGTACGATCGCGACCTGCGCGACGAGGTGGACCTTCGTGCGATCGCCTGGGATGATCCGAACGCACGTACCCCGATGCTGGCAACGAAGCCCCCTCAGGACGCCATCAACGAAAACCTGGCGACGCCTTCACAGTGCGATGTGGTGGTCGTCATTTTCTGGTCGCGCATGGGGACGCGGCTGAAATACAAAGAAGAGGATTTTGAGTCCGGCACGCATTTTGAATTCATGGATGCCATTCGGGCCTCCGAACTGAACAACGGAATTCCCGAAGTGCTGCTCTACCGGCGGATGCAGAAGCCCCAGCTCACGGTGGATGACCCGGATGAAGCCATCGAACGTGTGAATGAGTTCAGGCGTGTGCAGGACTTCTTCCAGGGTAAGCTGTTCCGCGATCAATACAAACGTATTTTGCGCGGCTTCAATCCGTATGACACGCTGGATCAGTTCGAAACCTACCTGGAAAACGACCTGAAGAAGGTCATCCAGATGCTGCTGACCCGGCCCAAGACGCAGAGCGGCGAATCCACGTCCCAGCCACCGCCGCCATTGTGGGAGGGATCGCCTTTCCCGGGTCTGCGCGCCTTTGGCGAGGCGGAAGCGCCCATCTTCGTAGGCCGGACGCGAGAAACATCCGAAGTCATCGACCTGATGCGGCGACAGCGCTTCGTCATGGTCGTCGGCTCGTCGGGGTCGGGAAAGTCCTCCCTGATCGGCGCCGGCGTCATCCCCAGGTTGCGCAACGCGGAAAACGCCATCGACGGCAGTCGTGAATGGCAGATCGTCCGCTTCACGCCGGGCGAGCTCGGTGCCAACCCGCTCATGGCGCTGGCGGATCGGCTGCGTGCGCAGGGTGGGGCGTCCTTCCCCTGGCAGAGCAATGCCGCGCTGATCGAGGCGCTGGTCAACGAGCCAGAGGCCCTGGCACAGATGGTCGATGCCGCCCTGGTAGGCCGTGAAGAGTGGGCCTGCCTCCTGCTTTTCATCGATCAGTTCGAGGAGTTGATCACCCTGGCAGACGATACGCCGCGCCGCCAGTTCATTCGGGTGCTGGAACGGGCGGCGGAGATGCCGCGCCTCCGCGTACTGGCCACCATGCGCGCCGACTTCTATCATCGCCTTGTGGAAACCCAGTCGCTGGCCCGCCTGTTCAACGAAGGGACCTACTCCCTGTCGGCGCCAGGCACGGCAGCGCTGCTGGAGATGATCACGCGGCCGGCGGAACGCGCGGGCCTGCGCTATGAAGATCAGCTTCCACAGCGCATTCTGGAAGACACGGGCGACGATCCGGGCGCGCTGCCGCTGATGGCCTTCGCACTGGATCAGCTCTACAAAGGGTCGAAAGCGGACGGGCGGAACCTCCTCACCCACGAAGCATACGACCGCCTCGGAACCGTGCAAGGGGCCATCGGCCAGCGCGCCAGCGAAGCCTATGACAAGCTGACAACCGAGGGTAAGGCGGCGCTTCCTCGTGTATTCCAGGAACTGGTCAAAATCGCGGATCATGGCGCGCCGACACGCCAGCGTGCTGCTCTGGCCCGCTTCGCCGACGACCCGGCGACCCAGGAATTCATCGACGTCTTCACCCGGGAACGGCTCCTCACCGGCGGCAGAGGCGAGAAGGACGAACCTACGGTCGAAGTCGCCCATGAGGCGCTGCTGCGCAGTTGGGCCAGGCTGGCGGCCTGGATCGACGAGGCTCAGGATGACCTGCGCCTTCAGGACGCCCTCCGGCGCGCCGCCGCGGAGTGGGAGGAACACGACCGCAGTCCCGATTACCTGTGGCCGCCAAGCCGGCTCACGGCCGTCAACGACATGATTCAGCGTCGCCAGTGGACGCCGAGCGCGTTGGTGCGCGACTTCATCAAGTCCGAGATCGAGCGCTGGCTGGAAGCGCTGGAAACGGACGATACGCCCATGCAGCGGCGCGTGGAGATCGGCCTGCAGTTCGCCGTCCTGCCCGATCCGCGCCCAGGGGTTGGTCTGACCGCCGAAAACCTGCCCGACATCGCCTGGAGTACGGTCGAGCGCGACGGCCACCGCTTCCAGATCGCCCGCTACCCGGTCACCGTAGGGCAGTACCGCGCCTTCCTGCAGGATGCCGAGGGGTTCGCGTCCGATCACTGGTGGCAGGATCTTGTGCGCCCGTCGGGACCACCGACGGCCAGCAGCGGCTTCGCGAACTACCCGATGAACAACATCACCTGGCACGAGGCGACGGCCTTCTGCCGCTGGCTGAGTGTCCGCTCAGGGCAGGAGATCCGCCTGCCGACGGTGGGTGAGTGGCGCGCGGCGGCGCGGTCCGGCAGCGGAACCCCTGGCAACACACTGGAAAGCGGCCAGAACGGGATCGTCGCCGTCGGGCTGTTCCCTTCGGATTCGATGGACCTGTACGACCTGCGCGGCAATGTCCGCCAGTGGGGAGCGGATGCGCTGCGACCCGGCGCGGTTCCGCGCACCGGCCAACCTTCAGACTCCCTGCGCCCGCTGTTCGGCGACTCCTTCGGACGGCTGGCCGGCGTCACCCCGGACGTGATGGGCGCCGACCCGGACGGTCGCCATGCCGAATGGGGGTTTCGCGTCGTGCAGGGCGCACCCCCACCGGCGGAGTGGGCCAAGATCGAGGAACCTCTGGCGGCCGATGCGGCGGCGGAAGAACCCGTTATGCAGCGCGTCACCTATCCGGGGCGACGCGGGCCGGAATGGCTGCGCAGCCTGCCCTACTTCCGCTTCGCCAGCGAACCGAGCCCGAACTTCCAGCTCATCGATCCGCAGGCGCTGGCGCGGGTTCTGCGCGACGTTCGCCCCGACATTGCCGACGCCATCCGCAAGGAACTGGCGTTCATGGAGCCCGAGATCCTCCGGCTCTTTCGTGAACGCGACTTCTTCGCCAAGCAAAAGCTCAATCGCTACATCCTCTTCGAACTGGTGGTCGTGTTGCTGGTCATCGGGCTGGTCGTGGTCGGCAGCCTCCGGTTGTGGACCACCCTGACGGGGGGTGCACTGAGCGCTTTGTTGGGCGTCGTGGCGGTCATCATTGCCTTGATCGCCATCTTTGTCAGCACGGTGCGTGGGCGCGAAGCCGCCTACCCGCAGTATATGATGCATCGCAGCCGGGCGGAATTCCTGCGACGCGAGTACTTCCGCTACCTGCTGAATCTACCGCCTTACACGATGGACAGGGGTATCGAGAAGATGCAAACGCTGGCGCTGCTTGCCGCAAACCTCAATCGCGGCGCCGACACTCGCAGCGAAAAGCAAGGTCAGCGGCGCGGAGGGCTGCCCGCTTACCTGCGCTACGATCGAGAGACGGACGAGAGCTACGAGCGCATCTTCTACGAGTTCATGCTGAACGATACACGCAGCTTCTACCATAGCAAAATCCGCAGCTATAGGCAGGCAGCGCGCGAATGCGGCCTGATCGGGGCGTTCGCGCTTCTGGTCGGCAGCATTGCGACGGCCGCCGCGGCCATTCTGTCGCCGAACGCCCCCGACCTGGCGACCTGCGGCGATCTGCTGTGCCAGCTTCACGCCTCTATCTCGCCGCTGCTGGTGCTGGTCACGCTGATGAGCGCCGGGATCGCCATCTTCTTCTTCATGCTGCCGCTCCTGCAGCAGTGGGAGCGGCGAATCGTGACCTTCGAGACCAGTCTGGAGAATCTGGAGGTCGCCGACGCCTATTCGCCGGTCCCACAGATGGACGACCGTGCATTCCGCCTGGAGCTGGAAACCTTTGCGGAGAACGCGCTGCGCACGATGGAGGAGGAAGCGGCCCAGTTCGGCCAGATCATACGTAGCAACACCGGATCGGTGTACCCGGACGAGCGTGCAGAGCTCTAGGCCAGTAGTCGAAGATCGGCCACGAACCACCTCACCCCTCGGTTCCCTCTCCATGCGATGGAGCGGGAAAGCGAAGCAAGGGTGAGGACTTTGAAAAGTGTCGGGGACTGCCTTACCGCTTCATGCCGACCACGCGGTACATGACCGTGAAGTCGGGACGGTCCTTCGTCTTGCGCGGCGCCACCGGCTCGCACTCGAAATGGTCCTTGACGCGCTCGTACGTCTCCGGGCTGAGGATGACATCGCCCTTCTCGGCGTTCTCCTGCAGCAGCTTGGAGAACTCCACCGCGTCGCCGATGGCCGTGAACTCGCGCCGGTCCGCGCCGCCCACATTGCCCAGCACCGCCGTGCCGGTGTGGATGCCAATGCCGAAGTATAACTGCTCGTCACTGGCCAGCACCTCGTGCAGGGCCGCCACATCCATCATGCAGGAGAGGGCAGCCCGCACCGCCCGCAGCGCGTGATCGCGCTGGGGGTTGAGCTGCGTATTGAACAGCCCGCTCACCGCATCGCCGACGTATTTGTCGACCACGCCCTCGAACAGGTTGATCGAGTCGCTGGCCACGCTCAGGTACTGGTTGATGATCTGCATCAGCTTTTCCGGCTCAAGCTGCTCGCTGAACTCGGTGAAGCCGCGCACGTCGGCGAACAGCACCGTGATCTCGCGGGTCTGCCCGCCCAGGCTGGCCAGATCATCGTTGCGCAGGTTTTCCACCACCGCCAGCGGCACGTAGCGCCGCGCCTCGGTGAGCTGCGACTCGCGCTCGCGCTGCTCGGTCAGGTCGTCCAGCACCAGCACGACGCTGCCGCCGCTGCCGCTCAACGGGCTGATGCTGACATTCCAGATGCGCCGGCCCTGGTCGGGCGTCATGATCTCGAACTCGGCGCGGCTTTCCATCTCGCCATCGCGGACGGCCACCAGCGGCTGGTACAGCGGCGTCCGCACATACGGCATGATGCTGAACATCGGCATGCCGATCACCTGGTTGGCGCTCAGCCGGGTGATCGTCTCGGCGGCGTGGTTGAAGGCGATGATCTCGTCGCGGCCGTTGAGCGTGATCAGCCCGCTGGCCACGGACGAAAAGATGCTGTCCACCAGGTCACGCATCGCCGTGATCTCGGCCAACTGCGCGCGCACCGCCTCGAACAGCCGGGCGTTCTCGATGGCGACGGCCGCCTGATTGGCGAAGGCCGTCAGCAGATTGAGCTCGCTGTCCTTGAACACCGCCGTCAGCGCCCGGTTGTCGCAGTACACCACGCCGATCACCTCGCCGCGCACGATCAGCGGCACGGCCAGGATGCTGCGCAGTTGGTAGCCGACGATGCTCTCCATGCCCTGGTAGCGCGGGTCGGCGCGGGCGTTGTCGGTCAGCACCGGTTGAGCGGTGTCGAACACCTCGTTGATGATCGTGTTGCTGACGATGAACTCGTCGCGGCTGAGTTGCTCGCGATCGAGCCCGCGCGCCACCCGGAACTCCAGCGCCCCAGTGCCCTTGTTGGTCAGCATGATGTAGCCGCGCTCCGCGCCGGTGAGCTGCACGACCGTGTCCATGACCTGGTTGAGCACGCTGTTGGTGTCCAGCGTCGAATTGATCAGCGAGGTCGTCTCGGCCAGCGCGCGCAGCTGGCGCAGCTCGATCTGGCGCGAGATCAGGGTGATGCTCAGCGCGTCCAGCCGGGCGTGCACCTGGCGCAGCCGCTCCAGCGTCCCGGTAGGCAGGTTCATGGCCCGGCGGCGCAGCTGCACCCGTTCGGCGCGGAAGATCTCTTCCAGCGTGTCGACATCCGACATGATCTGGCGGAGCTGCTCCTGCGCCGACCCGCCGTTGCTCCGTTTGCTGATGCGCGACGTTTGATCGTTCATGAAATCAGCCGCCCTGCCTGAACACTTCGTAGATACGGGTCATCTGCCGCCGGCCCTTGACCTGGATGGCGTCGTGCTCGTCGAAGCGGACATCCGTCAGATGCTGGCGCGACGCCCGCCGCAGGATGTGGTTGAGGCTGTCCTCGCTCAGGATGATCTGCCCCGGCTTGGCGTTCTCCTGAAGTCGTTTGGCCAGGTTGACGCAGTCGCCAATGGCGGTGAAGCTGCGCCGGTTGATGCTGCCGACATTGCCGAGCGTGGCCACGCCGGTGTGAATGCCGATGCGGTACTGGTGCTGGTTGTGGTTGATACCCAGCCGGTCGTACAGCTCGACATAGGCGTCGCGCAGATCGAGCGCCATGTCCACGGCCCGGATGGCGTGGTCCTCTGCCGGGTTGAGCTGGCTGTTGACCAGCACCATCACCTCGTTGCCCATGTACTTGTCGATGATCCCCCGCCCGCTGTGGATCACGTGCGTCGTCACGTCGAGGTACTGGTTCAGCACCTCCATCAGCGCCGCCGGATGGGCCGTCTCGCCCAGTTCATACGGGCAGGCGAAGATGAACATGGTGGTGATCTCGCGCCGTTCCCCGCCCAGGTCGAGCCGGGCGATCTGCTCGATGTTCTCGATCATGCCCGGCGGCAGGTAGCGGCGCAGCATCTCCAGCGTCTTTTCGCGCTCCCGCTCGGCCGTCAGGTCGTCCATGACCATGGCCACGCCCTGGATCGACTGGCTGACGCTGCGCAGCGGGCTGATCTTCAGGCTGAGCGTGACGTCGCCGCGCTCCGGGATGCTGCTCTGCGTCTCCAGCTTGAGCGGCTGGCTGCCGGTCAGCACGTTGTGGAACGGCTGCGACAGGTCGCCGATGTAGGGGTACAACTGCTGCACCGGCTGGCCGATTGCCGACTCTGGCGCGGTGACCAGGATGTGGGCGGCGGCGCGGTTGAACGTCGTCACGGTGGCCTCGGCGCTGGTGGTGATCACCCCGCTGATGATCGAGGCGAAGACGTTTTCCAGCAGTTCCTTGGTCGCGGTGATCTCGGCCAGCGTCCGCTGCACATCGGCGAAGAGGCGAGCGTTTTCCAGGGCCACCGCCGTCTGGTTGGCGAAGGCCTGCATCAGGTTCATCTCTTTTTCGGTGAAGACGCCTTCTTTGAGGCGGTTGTCGACGTAGATCGCGCCGATCAGAGTCTCTTTGGTGACCAGCGGCACGCAGATGATCGAGCGCAGCGTGAACTTCGCGATCGTCTCGCTGCCCATCATGCGCGGGTCGCTGGAGGCGTTGTCGGTGACCATCGGCTTGCCCGTCGAGAGGACGTGCTCGATCACCGTGGTGCTGATGTCGTCGGTCGCGCTGCGGGTGGATTCTCGGGCGATACGGACCTCGACCTTGCCGGTGTTGGGGTCGCGCAGCAGGATGTAACCGCGCTCGGCGCCGGTGAGCTGGACGATGACTTCCATGGATTGCGAGAGGATGTCGTCGATCTCGAACGAGGTGTTGATCAGCGCCGAGGTCTCGATCAGCACGCGGAGTTGGGCCAGCTCGCTGTAGTCGCTCTGCAAGAGCCGCTCCAGCGTGCCCATCTCCTCTTCCACCTGGTCGAGCAGGCCCATGCCCTCCGTTGGGAGCGACAGGTCGCGCATGTGCAGCAGGACATCCTGCCCGCGCAGGCCGGCGATCGTCTGCTGATGCAGGGCGCGTAACTGGCGCAGTTCTCCGACGATGTCGGTGTCGACGGTCGCATGCATGGCCTGTTTCCTACAGTTGGCTAAACGGACGAAAACACTGCCTTTCCAGATGTCCCCCCATTATAGCGCGCCCCGCCCCTCCGCGCGCGGGCAGCCAACGCATTGGAGCACAGGCTAGACTACGTCTCGATCCGATAGGCGGACCCCGCGAAAGGCGGAGCGGTATGCAAACTCGACGGACAGACCTCCTCATCAGTCTGGCGCGTGCTGCGTCATCCCCTTCGCAGGTGCTGGCCTTCCTCTCTTCTTCTGGGCGCTGCGCAGCGCCTCGCGCATCCTCCCAGCCGGATGTCGGCGACATGCGCAGGGGACAGGGAAAGTTCCGCGCCAAATACCCAACGACACGCCGGATCAACTGGTCGACGGATCATCCGGCGGCAGGCCCTGCGCTCCGGCGTCTCGGCGCGCTCACCAGCGTCGGCGGCCTGCCGGTGCCGCCCTCGGCCTGACCATCGATCTGGTCACCTCGGCCCGGCTCCAGGCAAGACGGTCTACTTCATCGGCGAAGGCCTACCAGGGCGATCAACCCGGCGAGCCGGCCGATCTGCTTAACCTGAACGAGGTGCTGACGCTCGGCGGTGCTGAAGGTGAGCGGGCCCGGGCTCCTCCTTGAGACCTGGGTGGAGGTCCCGGATTTCTTAGAACCAAGAGTTATGGCGGACCATGACCAAAAGGGTCGTGCGGCGAAAGTGATTCGCTCTATCGCCCAATTGCGGCGCAATCATGACATATCTGAGTCCTGACCTACACGCAAGTAATTCTTTTCCGGTGGGTCAGTGTAAACTAGCGAATATTTCATCCCCTTACCCCGGCGCGGGTGTCGCCGTCAGAGGCGGCAGGAAGAACTCGGCGCGCTCCTCAGCGGTCAGCGGATAGACCGGCAGCGAATCGGCCCACGCACGCAGCACCGCCAGATCGACGGTCCACAGGCGAACGGTACCGTCATCCGACCAGGTCATGATGCGTCCGTCCGGAAGCATTTCCGCGCTGTTCACCGGTCCCTTGTGACGCAATGCCAACAACTCCTCCCCTGTTTCATCCCACACCCGCGCTGTCCATCATCAGACCAAGTTAGCACCCGTCCGCTAGTCAGCATGGTTGCACCGCTCATTGACATTCCATTCGTTGAGGTCTCATGGCGCAGCACCAACAGTTCCTCCCCTGTGTCCCGTCCCACACCCGCGCTGCAGAATATGACCAAGTCAGGACACGCCCATCACTCAGCATTTTTGCTCTGTTAATAGATCCATCGCCCTTTTGGCTCAGCACCACCAATTCTTCCCCTGTATCCCCGTCCCACACCCGCGCCGTATCACCTGACCAGGTCACGACGCGCCCGTCACTCATCTCCGCGCCCTCAACCGTTCCTTCATGGCGCAGCACCAGCAACTCCTCCCCCGTCTCCCCGTCCCACATCCGCGCTGTCCCATCCGATGACCATGTCAGTAGCCGCCCGTTGCCCAGCATCTCCGCGCCCTCAACCGTTCCTTCATGGCGCAGCACCAGCAACTCCTCCCCCGTCTCCCCGTCCCACATCCGCGCTGTCCCATCCGATGACCATGTCAGTAGCCGCCCGTTGCCCAGCATCTCCGCGCCCCTAACCGTTCCTTCATGGCCCAGCACCAGCAACTCCCCCGTATCCCCGACCCGCACCCGCTGTCCCATCTTCCGACCAGGTCAGCAACCGCCCGTCGTTCAGAGTTCAGCACCCACCATCTCTTCATGGCGCCGAGCCCACAGCCCTGCCCTGTCTCTCCATCCCACACCCGAGCCATCCCATCTTCCGACCAGGTCACCAGTTGCCCATCACCCATCTCCGCGCCCTCAACCGTTCCTTCATGGCGCAGCACCAGCAACTCCTCCCCCGTCTCCCCGTCCCACATCCGCGCTGTCCCATCCGATGACCATGTCAGTAGCCGCCCGTTGCCCAGCATCTCCGCGCCCCACACCCATTCATGGAGCAGGACCAGCGATTGCTCCCCCGGACACGACCATCCGACAATCCTCGGCGTCGTACACCCCGCCCTCATGGTGCAACACCAGTAGTTCTTCCCCTGTCTCCCCATCCCACACTCGCGCCGCCCCATCCTCCGACCAGGTCAGGATACGACCATCACTGAGTGTTTCCGCGCCCCATACAACACCCTGATGGCGCAGTACAAGTAGCTCCTCCCCTGTCTCCCCGTCCCACACCCGCCCCATACCATCGCCCGACCAGGTTAGGATACGACCATCACTTAGCATCTCCGCGCCATTTACCCAACTGCCAAGGCGCAGCACCATCAATTCCTCCCCCGTCTCCTCGTTCCACGCCCGCACCGTCCCATCATCCGACCAGGTTAGGATACGACCGTCGCTGAGCATCTTCGCGCCCCACACAACGTCCTGATGGCCCAGACTTAGAAGTTCGTCCCCCGTTTCCCCGTTCCACACCCGTGCCACTCCGTCCCATGACCAGGTTAAAATACGTCCATCCGACAATACCTCAGCACCTTTCACAGCGCCGTCATGGTGCAGCAGTAGCAATTCCTCCCCCGTCTCCCCATCCCAGGCACGCGCCGTCCCATCTTGGGACCAAGTCAGCACTCGTCCATCCCTCAGCATCTCTGCGCCCCGTACTTCTCCTTCATGGCGCAGTACTAGCAGTCCCTCTCCCGTCTCTCCGTTCCACAAACGTGCCGTCCCATCCCAGGACCAAGTCAGCACCCGTCCATCCCTCAGCATCTCCGCGCCCCGCACCTCTCCCTCATGGCGCAGCGCCAGCAGCTCTTTGCCTGTCTCCCCGTCCCACACTCGCGCCCCCCCATCATCTGACCAGGTCAGGACACGAGCGTTCGATAGCAACCTCGCGCCATTGACGGCACCGTTATGAACAAGCCGGAGTCGTTCAAGGCCCGGTGCATAGGCTGCATCGGCAAGTGCCTGGTGGCCAACCACAAATTCTCGTTGCGGATAGGTATCAAGAGCCTCTTCGGCCAATAGGAGGGCAACGCGCACATCCCCGTCTGCCGTCAACTCGCGCCGGGACAAATCGGCCAGGAACGTGGCGCGGCTGACCGCGGCGTCCAATGCCACCTGCGTGCCTTCGGCCTGTGCAGCGGCCAGGCTCTCAGCTGCGGCGGCGACCTGAGCGTTAACCGCCGTCAAGGTTGGCAGAATGGGTGTCAAAGTGGCATTTATTGCGACTAGAGTCGATCCAGCGTTGCCCACGTCGTTCAGTGCGTTTCTTGAAATGCCGTACACAACCAGAGTAAATATGGCAGACAAGATGAGGAGACCAACGAGGATATTGGCTCCAGTCTGTTGTCTTCTTACAAGCGTTTCTCTTCGCTGTGATTCCGCAGACTGCCGATCCTCTTCAGCGCGGCTGGCGTCGATGTATTCGACATGCTGCGATGTCGGTACAGGTTTCTTTCCAGCCGCAAGCCACACTTCCGCGGACGTCAAGGCTTCGCCGCGCAGCAGAAACCCGACGTTGCGACCGCTGCTCAGCCATTCGTGGGCGCGCCCGAGCAGTAGATTGTGCTGGCGGACATAGTGGAGATCCTTGTCGAAGGCTTCGACCAAGCGCGGCACCTGATCGAGAAGCTCGTCGCTGCTCCGGATGGCGATGTTCTGCTCGGCGTCGAAGGCCGCCCAGGTAGCATTGGCCACGCCGAACATGTCGCGCCCTTGAGTTAGTAACTGTAGGTAGTCCTGCGTCAGAATGCGATCGACCATCGCGCGTGTGCTGGTCTGCTTCTCGGCATCTTCATAGCGTATAAAGATCACCCGCTTGTGCAGTGCACGGGCATATTCCAGTTCCAGATGACAGATCGGAGATGCCATCGACCGGGGACTGACCACCATTAGAAAGTTGTCGGCAGAGAAGATCCCCGCTTTTATCTGCGCCCACCATTCGGCCGTGAGCTCCAGTTCCTTGATATCCTGCCAGACTGTACGGCCGGTCAGTTCGATGGATTGGCGAAGCTTGGCGACAAAAGCTGTATCCTGGCTGGAGTAGGAGATAAAAACATCTCGGCCGGAAGTAAAAAACGATGTACTCAATGATGGGCTTGAGGGCGCAGTGCTCAACAGATAGTCTCCCGGTTGACGAGAACAACTGCTAATAGAATAGCCGATCGCATTTTCTAGAGCCACTCGTTACGTAGGGCAGCACAACGCAGAACATGGCACAATAGACTCCGTCTCGATCGCATAGGCGGACCCCGCGAAAGGCGGAGCGGTATGCAACTCGACGGACAGACCCTCCTCATCAGTCTGGCGCTGTGCTGCGTCATCCCCTTCGCAGTGCTGGCCTTCCTCTTCTTCTGGGCGCTGCGCAGCGCCTCGCGCATCCTCCAGCCGGATGTCGGCGACATGCGCGAGGACTGGCAGAAGTTCCGCGCCAAATACCCGACCGACACCCCCGATCAACTGGTGGACCGGATCATCCGGCGGCAGGCCCTGCGCTCCGGCGTCATCGGCGCGCTCACCAGCGTCGGCGGCCTGCCGGTGCTGCCCCTCGGCCTGACTATCGATCTGGTCACCTCGGCCCGGCTCCAGGCAGAGACGGTCTACTTCATCGGCAAGGCCTACCAGGGCGATCAACCCGGCGAGCCGGCCGATCTGCTCAACCTGAACGAGGTGCTGACGCTCGGATCAGTGCTGAAGGTGAGCGGGCGGGATCTGCTGGTGATGGGCGGGCAGCGCCTGTCGCGCACGCTGCTGCGGCGGACCATGACCATCGTCGCGGAGAAAGCCGCCGCCAAGCTGGTGCCGTTCATTGGGCTGGCCATCGGCTTCGCGGTCAACTACCTGACCACCCAGGGCGTCGCCCAGGTGGCGCGGGGTTGGTACACCGGCAAGATCGTCGAACCGGCGCTGATGCGTCAGGTGCGGGGAACGCTGAAGAAGAGCAGTACTGAGTGAAGAGTAATGAGAGATGAGAAACGAGAAATGAGAAGGGCGTAGGGGAAGCCCACCTGAGGAGATCAGGTGTGATCCGACTCGCCGCCACCGGTTCCCCCTCTATGGCGAGCTTGCTCGCACGCTTGCGTGGGAGAGGGGGTCAGGGGGTGAGGGGTAAGGGGTCATCATTCCGCCAGCAAGCACCTTGGCGGACGAGGCAAGCCTCGTCCCTACAACCCGGAATGCTCGCTACCGGTCCCCCCTCTATGGCGAGCTTGCTCGCACGCTTGCGTGGGAGAGGGGGCCAGGGGGTGAGGGGTCGCAAAAGCCCCCGCGGACGCGCAGTAGCGCGTCCCTACGATGGGGTAAGGGGTCATCATTCCGCCCATCGACACCCGCCCAACACGTGCTGCTCCCCTCTACCGCGTGCGGGAGAGGGGCCGGGGGTGAGGGTCGCAAAAGCCCCGCGGACGCGCAGTAGCGCGTCCCTACTGCTCCCCTCTACCGCGTGCGGGAGAGGGTCAGGGGGTGAAGGGTCGCAAAAGCCCCCACTCACCACCCCACATCCCCCTCATCTACTCATCTCTCGTTTCTCGTTTCTCATCTCTTCTTCCACTCAGTCCTTCTACTGCCCTCCCTGGAGCGCCGGCAGCATTACCGGCTGGCCGCTCACCAGCGCGAACCAGAACGGCACCCACCCCACGCCGATCACCTCCAGCGCGATGTCCTTCTTGTAGGCCGTGACCAGGTGCTCCTGAATGTTGGTCGCCGCCTTGGCCCACTTCTCGTTCAGGCGCTGGATCTCCGCCTGATACTGGTCGACCGCCTGCTGCTTCTCTTCTTCCAACTGCTCCAGGTCCAGTTCATATCCGTGCATCTGCCCCTGTGACCGCTCCTTGTACACCCCGGATCGGCTCATACGCGACAGCGTGTAGGCCGTCCGCCCGCGCAGCAGGCTGAGCACCGCTTCGCCGGTGGTGAACAACTGCTCGCGCTTGAGGTTGGACAGCTCGCGCTTTTCCGCCCTCAGCCGTTGGAGCTTGCGCTCCTCTTCCTGCTCGATGCGGTTGATGATCTTCTCGTACTTCTGCGTCAGCGCGTCGGTCTCGGCATCGCGCCGTTCGCGGGCCACCTGCTGGACGCGGGCGCGGAACTCGCCGAAGTCGCCGGCCGGGTCGCCGTACAGGTCCAGCTCCGGCACGAACGGGATGCGCAGCGGCTTGGAGCTGTAGATCAGGTCGGTCACCTCGCGGCGCAGGGCCGTGTAGCGCTTGGGGTCGGCCATACCCGGCGGTACATCGCCGAAGATCGCCTGCCCCGCCGGTTCCGGCAGCAGTTGGTTGAGGTCGAACGGCTGCACCTCGTACTGGTCCCACTGGATGAAGCCGGCCCGGTCGATGTCCGGCACCATGTAGGCATATTCGCGCGCCGTGTACACCCCCGTCCGCTTATCCTGGTAGCGCGCCGCCGCCTGCGCCAGCAGGTACGGCCGGTAGGCCATCACCACCTGGCCGGTCGTGCCAGCGGTGCTGAACCCGGTGCGCACCGACCACTGGCTGAGCGCGCGTTGGGCGTCCAGGTCGTGCATCACGAAGTACTGCGCGATGGTCGAGCTGAGCGGCGGCTGATGCTCGCCGTAGCCCGGCGGGATGCTCAACCCCTGCGCCGACTGCGCCATCGCACGGGGAGCGGGCGCCGGAGGCGGCGTGCTCGTCGTCCGGTTGACCGGCGGCAGATCCGGCAGGCTGGCCGGCGCTTCCGGCAGACCAGCCGGCATCCCGATCGGCATGCCCGGCAGCGTGGGCGGCGGCGGCGGCGCGGCCTGACTGGCGGCGGCGATCTGCCCACTGTAGTACGGCGACGCTGTGGCCGGTGCCGCCTGAACGGCAGGCGCGGGAGTCGGCGGCGTGTAGCTCGGTGCGGCGGCTGGAGCGGGGGCCGATTGACCGGATCGGGCGTAGAAGGCCGCGCGCTGCTCGGCCATCAGCACCGAGATCTGCTGGCGGGTCAGCGGGCCGCGCAGATAGCTCATCGCCCAGCGCGTGTGCACCATCACCGGACCGCTCGGGTCATGGACGTTGTGCGTCAGGAACACGCGCGGCGGAATATCCTGGATCATCCGGCCGGCGTCCTGAAGATTGATCTGCGTGCTGGTCGTCGCCAGCGACTCCAGCCCGGCCATCACCCGCCGCTGGTCGAACTCGCTTTGCAGCCGCCCGATGAACCAGGTGCCGGCATTGCTCAGGCCCTTGTAGTCCAGGTCGGCGGGGTTCTGAGTCGCCAGGATCAGCCCCAGGCCGAAGGCGCGCGCCTGCTTGAGCAGCCGCAGCATCGGCTCCTTGGTCGGCGGGTTCTTCGGATGCGGCGGGAAGTAGCCGAAAATCTCGTCGATGTACAGCAGTGCCCGCAGGCTGGTCGTGCCGGCCTGCATGCGCATCCAGCCGAGGATGTTCTCCAGCAGCAGGGTGAGGATGAACTGCCGCTCGGATTCGTTCAGGTGGGCGATGTAGAAGATCGAGACACGCGGCCGGCCGTTCGGCGAATACAGCAGGTTCTGGATGTCCAGCGGCACGCCGTTGAGCCAGGACTGGAACGACGGCGCGGCCACGATGCTGTTCAGCTCCATGGCCAGCTTGGCCCGCTGCCGCTCGCTGATGTACTCGTCGATCGGGAAGACACCCAGCTTCTCGAACGGCGGGCGCTGCACCTGAAGGATGATCTGCTCCAGCGTCAGATCCTGCCCGCGCTGCCAGGCGTACTCGAACAGGTTGGCGATCAGCACGTGTTCTTTGTCCTGCACCGGCTGGGCGTCGCGCCCGACCAGCGCCAGCAGGGCCGTGGTGATGGCGTTGATGCGCTCGCGGTTGCCTTCCGCATTGCCGGCCCAGCCTTCGCGTGGGGCGCGCAGTGACGCCAGGATGCTCACCGGCAGGCCGGCATCCGATCCAGGCGTGTAGATTGTCGTCTGACCGGCCAGCTTCAGCCAGCGCATGCGGTCCTGGCTGATTCCCCAGCTCCCCAGCCCATCCCGCCAGCGGTGCGCGATGTCGGCGGAATACTGCGGCACATCCAGCCCGGCGCGGCGGGCGTCGTCCACGTTCACCCACGGCTGGAAATCTTCCGGGCGCAGTTCGGGAAAGTTGAGCAGCAGATTGGTGATGTCGCCCTTCGGATCGACGATGATGGCCGGGATGTTGTCGAGAATCGCCTCTTCCAGCAGGTTGATGCACAGTCCCGTCTTGCCGCTGCCGGTCATGCCAACCACGACGGCGTGGGTGGTGAGATCGCGCGAATCATAATAGACGACCTCGTCGGTCAGCTTGCTCGTGCCCGGATCGTAGCGTCGGCCGAGATAAAACGTGGTGGGCGCTTCTATAAACGGCATCGCGGAGATCTCCTTGCTCGATTTTTGGATAGTGTAGCACATTTGAGCAGTCTACACGGCCCGTGAATTGGGGGGAGCCACCCTACACCCGGCCGCAAAACCTATGGCAGAATGGTGCTCAAATGCATCCGCAGGGAGTCATCATGGCAAAAATCCCGCTTGTCGATCTCACCGCGCAGTACGAGAGCATCAAAACGGAGATCGACGCGGCGATCCAGCGTGTGATCGCCAACACCAGCTTCATCGGCGGCAAGGAAGTGAGCGATTTCGAGGCGTCTTTCGCGGCCTTCCAGCGCACGAAACGCTGCGTCGGCCTCGCCAGCGGCACGGCGGCGCTCTACCTGGTGCTGAAGGTGCTTGGCGTCGGCCCCGGCGACGAGGTGATCACCACCCCGCACACCTTCATCGCCACCGTCGAGCCGATCGAGATGCTGGGCGCGAAGACCGTCTTCGTGGACATCGACCCGCGGACCTACAACCTCGACCCGGCCAAAATCGAGGCGGCCATCACCCCGCGCACCAAAGTCATCATGCCGGTCCACCTCTATGGCCAGATCGCGGATATGGAGGCGATCGTCGGCATCGCGCGGCGTCACGGGCTGAAGGTGGTCGAGGACGCGGCGCAGGCGCACGGCGCGGAGCGGCACGGGCAGCGGGCGGGGGCCTGGGGCGACGCGGCCTGTTTCAGCTTCTACCCCGGCAAGAACCTGGGCGCCTATGGCGACGCCGGAGCGGTCTGCACCAACGACGACGCCCTGGCCGACCAGATCGCCAAGCTGCGCGACCACGGCCGCACCAGCAAGTACGCCCATGACGTGATCGGCTACGGCGAGCGGCTGGACCGCCTTCAGGCGGCCATTCTCGGGGCGAAGCTGCCCCACCTGGATGGCTGGAACGCGGCCCGGCGCGAGCGTGCAGTCTTCTACGACGAGGCACTCAAGGGCGTGGCCGGCCTGACCACCCCCTACGCCGCCCCGGACGGTCAGCCTGTTTACCACATCTACTGCGTGCGGGTGGACGGCCGCCGCGACGACATCCTGAAGACGCTGAACGCGCGCGGCATCGGCGCCGGCATCCACTACCCGATCCCCTGCCACCGCCAGGAAGCGATGGCCCACTACGCTCTGGGCGAGGGATCATTCCCGATCAGCGAGGCCGCCGCCGGGTCGATCATCAGCCTGCCGATCTACCCGGAGATGTCCAGCGCCGACGCCGAACTGGTGGTCGACGCGCTGATCGAGGCGGTCCGGCAAGGATAAGCCGCCCTGGTCACTCCATCGAGATTTCCAGATACGCCGCTCCCCCGGACCGCAGGCGCTGGAACAACCCGAAGACCGCCATGATGATCGCCGGCGAGCGGAACTTCATGTGCCGGCGCAGGGTGCGCACTTCGTCGGCGGACAGGATGCGCGCGCGGGCGGGGAGGGTCTCCCCCAGTCGGTTGCCCACCTGATCGCAGGGCGCAATCTCGACGGCCGGGTTATTACGCAGTCGCTTCACCTTGCCCGACTTGAGGCCGGTGAAGACATACACCTTGCCGTCATACTCGGCAAAGGTGACGGGCGTTGGAACCCCCTGTCCGTTCTTGCGAAAGGTGGTCAGGCTGATGAAGCTGTGACCGCGCAGCGTCGTCGACAGTTTTTCGGCGGCAGACATGGCGTAGAACCTCTCCGGTGCGGCGATGATAGAGTTGGGACACCCTTCCGGGTGCCCGTCTGGCGGACGCGCAGAAGCACATCCCTACAAAAATCGGTGCCGTAGGGATGCACTCGTGTGTGCGGCTAAAAACACGCTGAGTCGGGACGTTGAAGACTCTTTTTCAACCCTTTTTCTTCTTCGCCTTCGCCAGATTCTCCTGGACCCGGTACTCCACAATCCGTGTCACCAGATCGTAGGGGATGGGCTTGTCCTTCGGAAAGTTGAGCGACCCCTTGCCGGCGAAATAGGGCGCCACGTCCTTTTCAAATGCCGCAATGCCGGACGGCGCCGGGTAAAAACCATAGTGGTTCTTAGCCACCGCGAAATGCACCAGATTGCCGTTCAGTTTGAAGGTTGGCATCTGGTAGCTGATCGCCTCGACCGCGTCCGGTGCGGCGGCGTGGACGGTCTGCCGCAGCTTTTGCAGAACCGCCTGCTCCTCCGGCGAAAAGGTGGCGATGTACTCGTCGATGCTCTTGAATCCCGCTTTCGAGTCGTCCATTTTGGCCCTAGCCTCCTGGCTTTTCTCCAAAATTAGTTCAATTGTTCGATCCTGTCAAACAACGGATGGACAATGCACAAAGACCCTGTAGGGACAAGGCATGCCTTGTCCGCGGGAACATACGGACACCCTAGGCAAAGGCCGTTTGCACATCGCCCTTACGGTTCCGGCTGGAGCCGCCGCTGCACGTCGCCGATGTGCTTTGTGTCGAGCACCGGGCTCATGAAGCGCCGGCGGTAGCGCTCCATGGCCAGCAGCACGATCAGCGTGTTGAGCGTGGCGAAGATCATGGCGAACTGGCGGAAGTAGAACGCCAGCAGATTCACGACCGTCAGCTCGAAGATCAGCGTCAGCCGGCCGATCGGAATGGCGGCCGAGTCGCGCCGCAGCACCAGCAGGACCGCCGCGACGGCCAGCAGCAGCCCGCTGATCACCGTCATCACGCCGTGAATCAACCCCCACTGGAAACGCAAGGCGCTGGTGATGCCCGCTTCGGAAACGACGACCACCAGCAGTTGATCGAGCGCGCCGACCTCGCCATACATGGCCGCGACGGCGACCAGCACCAGGATCGCCCCACTGCTGACCAGGGCCATACCGCCGACCAACAGCCAGCGCAAGAGCGTGCGCGAGAGATAGCGCGTCTCCAGCGCCTGGAGCCGCCGGACCCAGCGCTGGACGACGTTGGGCTGTGGCGGTTCGATGACCGGTACATTCTCCACCAGATGAAGCAGCTCCTCGGCCAGATCGCGGGCGGCATCGTTCTCCGCCCTCGCCTTTGCTTCGACCAGTGCTTCCAGGACCTTCTGGCGTTCGTGCCTGTCGAAATCCTGATCGACCACATCCTTGAGCTGATCCAGCACCCAGTACAGGTGGGCGCGTCCACTGCGCGGTCGCGTCCGCCGCAGGTAGAGGGTGAGGACCGCCGTCATCAGCAGCATGGCGTAGATGATCGGCGCGGCGAAGGGGAAGAAATAGTCGTTGGTCTGGGTGATGAACTTGCCCACCTCGTCGATGAACAGGCCGATGCCCGCGCCGCCCAGAATGGCGCTGAGGACGGTCGTCCAGCGGTTGGCGTAGGTGAGGAAGACGACCAGAGCCACGAATTGCAGCAGCCCACCCCAAAGCACGTGAGCGATGTGCAGCACCCCGGTGCCGATCTGCGGGTAGCCGGTCGCCTCCAGGTAGAGCCGCGTCACCACCACCGAAACGGCGAAGCTGATCAGCATGATCAGCCACAGTGAGTCGGCATCCACACGTTGAACAGGGCGTCTTTTGAACATGGCGTTTTTCTCTCCGGTGGTGCTGTCAGTCCAGGAACGGTTCGAGCCAATCCCTTTACCTGATTTTCCCGAAAAATCGACTCTACGCCAGAATCGACTCAAGAACCTCAAACACGACAGGGATCAAACAGCAGAGGTAGAGCGATCGTCGTCGGTGCCACTCCGGGTCTATTAGCAACTGCTGTTTTCTTTACAGGATCGCCGAAGAGGTGTATAGTAATGCTGTGGCATCATTGCCTTTCACAGACTCCAGCCATATTTTCCCTTCGGTTTGATGACACTTGCTGAATAGGCGCTAATTCCTGAGCGTTTATTCTGGTTTCCCCGGTTCATCAAAAAACATCCCAGGTTTACCTCTCAATGAACATATAGAGATGCTGTCCTTGCCGCATTCAGAGCGTTTTTCCTTTGCGGCTGAATGGGCCAGGCAAGAAGCGAGGGTTCTTTGTCTCGAAAACTCTATGTCGGCAATCTGCCTTATCAGACGACACGGGCTCAGCTCCAGGAAATGTTCTCCAAGGCTGGAGACATCGCCAGCGTCTATCTTTCCACGAATCGCTACACCTCAAAATCCAACGGTTTTGGATTTGTCGAAATGGTTTCCGAAGCCGGAGCGCAGAAAGCGATAGAGCTCTTTCACGGCTATTCGCTGTCTGACCGCCTGATGACCGTACAGGAAATGGACTCCCTCAAGCCTGCGGAATGGAAGGGAGCCGCGACGACCGTTGTTTTTCGCAAATTCCCGCGCCCTGTACCTGTAGAAGAGACGCCGAGTGACGACGCCACAAGTTAAGCCGCTGACCTACCTGGAGTGGGTTGCACTGATCGCGCTCTACCAGCATCGGGATCGGGTCTCCAGCCCGCTGCGCTACATCGGCCTGCCGGCAACTGTTGATGCGCTCGCGGCCCATCAGCCGCCGCTCGTCCAGTGGGTGGGCAAGCGCTCCGAGAACCAGATTCACATTACGGCAGAGGGCATCGCCACTTGCGAAGCTACACACACCGACTGATGGCGGATCAGGGTGATGGCGTTGGCGATGCTCGATGCATCGTCCGGTAAGGAGCAGGTTCCGTGAATAGTCTTCTGTACGTGCGTAATCTGTCTTATGAGGTGACTCAGGATCAACTGAGAGAGTTGTTTTCGCGTGCAGGCGAGGTGTTCTATATCTGCCTGATCACCGATCGTTGGACAGGCGTCTCTAAAGGTTTTGGCTTCGTCCAGATGGCGACAGAGGCTGCCTCGCAAAAAGCGGTTCAACTGCTTCACGGCCTGTTCTGGGCGGAACAATCGCTGCTGGTGCATATCACCGTGAACAGCGACCGTCCCTGAGCCTCCCTCGAAAGAGGCAGGCCAGCGAACGGGAATCCGCCCCAAGGGCAATTATCGCTAAAGAATGAGGAAGAGCAAGGAAGAGCAAATGCAGAACAGTCTCGAACAGATCCCGTCAAAGAAGCTTCAAGAGCTGGAGACTCTGACCCGGGCGCTGGTCAATTCCATGCGGCGAACCAGCCTGCAAAACGAGCCGATCTACGCGCAGCTCAGCGAGTTGGAGCGACAACTGATCTTGATCCGCCAGGCTCAGTTCGACGAGGCAAACCCGACCTTCGTCAAGTGACCGGCCTGTCGTCGCAGCGGGGGCAGAGGTAACATTGTCAGAGCGTTCTCAGTCCCCTAACCTGTGAGGCCGCAGCCCATGGATCGTCTGGTCGATATTGGCAGCCTGACTCTGCATGTCCGAGACTGGGGCGGCGGAGATGCGCCGCCGTTGTTCCTGGTGCACGGGCTGGCCTCCACCCACCGCATGTTCGACCTGATCGCCGAGCCGCTGACCCGGCGCTACCATGTCTTCGCCTACGACCAGCGCGGGCACGGCCTGTCCGACAAACCCGATGACGGCTACGACTTCGAGACGATCGCCGGGGATCTGGACCGGTTGGCAGAGGCGCTCGGCGTCGCGGATCGACCACTCGTGGTGATCGGCCATTCGTGGGGGGCATACACCGCCCTCTACTACGCCGCCACGCGCCCGGAGCGCACAGCCAAAACGGTTCTGATCGATGGCGGCCTGTGGCCGGTGCACGACTCGCTGCCCACCTGGGCGGAGGCCGAGGTCGCGATGACGCCGCCGACGTACAGGGGCATTACCGTTGACGGGCTGAAAGTGCTGATCCGCAACTGGCTGGGCGATGCCTTTCGCCCGGAGCTTGAGCCGCTGGCGGAGTCGGTCTTCGACCTCAGCGATCCCAACGACATCCACGCCCGGTTAAGCCCCTCAAATCACATGCAGATCGCCCGCGCGCTGTGGGCCTTCACCCCGACAGACTACTTCCCCCAGGTACGCTGCCCGCTGCTCGTGGTCAATGCCGTGCCCGCGTCGCACACCTCAGATGCCCAGATGCAGGAATATGCGCGGCAGGCCGAGAGCCTGGCGCCGGACGTCCGCGTCGTGTGGATGCCGGACACGATCCATGACATTCCGTGGCACCGTCCGCGCGAATTGGTCGACGTGTTGGACGGGTTTTTGTAGAGAATTCTTATCCCTCATCCCGATCGGCGGCATCGCGCAGGCCGTCGCCCAAAAACGACACCGTGAGCACGATCAGCATCAGCGCGGCGCTGGGAAAGAACACCTGCCAGGCGTTGATCTCCAGGAAGGGCATCGCCTCGGTGATCATCTTGCCGATGCTCGGGTCCGGCGGCTGAATGCCCAGCCCGAGCAGGCTCAACACCGCCTCGTTGACTACCACGCTGGCGATGTCGAGGGTGCTGGCCACAACCACCAGACTGGCCACGTTCGGCAACAGGTGACGCAGCATGATCCACCCTTTGCCGGCGCCCAGCGACCGGGCGGCCGTCACGAAGTCCTGTTCGCGCAGGACCAGCACCCGACTGCGCACCAGACGCGCCATCAGCGGCCAACTGACCAGACTGAGCGAGCCGGCGACCAGCAGCAGGCGGCCGATGCCGCCGAACTGCTCGGTGACGGCGGAGCCAAAGACGGCCGTGACCAGGATCGCCAGCAGAAGGCCGGGGAAGGCGAACAGGATATCCGCCAGGCGGGTGACGAGCACGTCGAGCAGGCCGCCGTACATACCGGCCAGCAGCCCGAGCGAAGCGCCCAGGAAGATGTTCAGCGCCTCGACATAGACGGCCACGATCAGCGAGACGCGCAGGCCGGACATCAGACGGGCCAGGGTGTCGCGTCCGAGGTTGTCCGTGCCCATGAGGTGTTCGGCGCTGGGGAAGGCGTTGATGGCCGCGTAGTCCGGGCGGATGGAGCTCTGCGGGTAGACGACCGGCCCGATCGCCGCGATCAGCACGATCAGTGTGAAAGCCAGCAGACTCAGCAGGGTGACGCGGTTGTGTCGGATCCGCCGCCAGAAGGTTGCGGCGCCCGACGGCGGGGCTAACGGCTCCTCCAGAAGGTTGACGGGAAGAGTGGTTCGGGCGGTTGTCGGCGTTCCCATCGATCAGCCCTCAATCTGGACGCGCGGATCGAAGACCGTGTACAGCAGGTCGGTAATCAGGTTCATGACCAGGACGGTCATCGCCAGAATCACCGTCGAGCTCTGGATGACCGGGTAATCACGCTGTTGGATGGCCTGCACCGACAGGAAACCGACGCCGGGGATGGAGAAGAGGTTTTCCACGACGAAGGCTCCGGTGACCAGGAAGGCGATCGACGGCCCGATCACCGTGAGGATAGGCAAAGCGGCGTTGCGAAAAGCATGGACCCACAGCACGCGCCGGTTGTGCAGCCCTTTGGCGCGGGCGGTGCGTATGTAGTCCTGGCGCTGCACTTCCAGCATCGAGACGCGGGTCAGGCGGGCGATGAAGCCCAGGCTGGCCGACGCCAGCACGATCACCGGCATAATCCAGTGTTCGGGACGCCCCCACCCGGCCACCGGCAGAGAAGGCAGCCCGGCCTGGTAGAAGCGGTAGTTGATCCAGCGCAGCACGCCGATCAGCACGAAGCTGGGGATCGAGTACAGAATCAGCATGAGCACCATACCGGCCCGGTCGCCGAGCGAGTTCTGATGCGCGGCCGCCCACAACCCCAGCGGCACGCCGACCGCCAGACTCAGCGACAGCGCCGCCAGCCCGAGCGAGATCGAGACGCCGATGCCGCCGCCAAGGATGTCCGCCACCGGGCGCCCCTGGTAGCGAAACGACAGCCCGAGATCACCTTGCAGCAGACCGCCCATGTAGTCGAGGTACTGGTCCTGCCAGGGCAGATCCAGGCCGTAGATGTGGCGCAGGCGCTGGTAGGCGTCGGGGTCGGTGCGCCCGCCCAGCATGGCCAGGATCGGGTCACCGGGCGCGAGGTAGCCCACGATGAACGTGATGAAGGTGATGCTGAGGATGACAAAAGGCAGCGACAGCAGGCGTTTGGCAATGATTCGGATCATGAGTTGGGTGCGTCACCCTTACGGCCACCCCTACGGCGACCGCCTATCGTGGGTTATGGGTCGGGCGCACCACGAGGTGCGCCCGGAAACCGAACCTCACCCCCGGCCCCTCTCCATTCTGGAGAGGGGGAGGTCTGCTGCGAACAGACCCCACATCTTCGCTGCCGGTTCCCCCTCTCCCCGTTTACGTGGGAGAGGGGGTCAGGGGGTGAGGGGCTAGACTCTACGAACTGAGCGCGAGCGCGGAGTAATCGGGGATGATCAGGCCCTGACCATTGAACACGATCCCCTGCACGCGCGGGTTGACGAGAATGTTCAGGCGCGGGTTGTAGAGCGGCAGCCAGCCCACTTCACTCACCGCGATCTGCTCGGCCTGATTATACAGAGCCAGGCGCGCATCGACGTCGCCCGTCATCACGTCGGCCTGGTCGACCAGCGCGTCGAACTCGGCGTTCGAATAGTGGCCGTTGTTGTTGCCGACGTCGGTGCGAAGCTGCTGCGAGATGAAGTTTTGCGGGTCCGGATAGTCCGCGCCCCAGATGCTGTAGTAGGCCTGGAGGCCGTTCTCCGGGGTTTCGGTCGTCTCGTTCAGGCGGGCGCTGAAGGTCGAAAGTTCCAGCGGCTCCAGCGTGACGCTGACGCCCAGGTTTTCCTGCCACATCGACTGCAGGACGGTGACGATGCGCTCATTGTCGCCTTCCACGCCGTAGGTCAGCGTGACCGGCCCGATCGTCTCGGGCGTGACGCCGGCCTCGGCCAGGGCCGCGCGCGCTGCTTCCGGATCGAAGCTCAGGCCCTCGATCGGCAGTTCCGATGCCGGGATGCCCAGCGGCAGGATGCGGTCGGACGGGGCCACGGTACCCTGAAGCACGTCATTGGCGATGGTCGCCTTGTCGATGGCCAGTGCGAAGGCACGGCGGACGTTGACGTCATTGAACGGCGCGATGGTGTTGTTGAAGCCGACGTAGCGGACGGCGAAGAGCGAGGTGCTCTGGAAGTCGGGCAGCGACTGAGCCTCCGGCACGTGCACCGGGGGATGCCGTTCTGGTGGCTGCCGACGATATCCAGCGCGCCCGTGCGATAGAGTTGGTAGGCCGTCTCGCTGTCCGGGTTGAAGGACAGAGTGATGGAGATGCTGGGAGCCTGCCAGTAGTTGGCGTTCGGCGCCAGGACGAGGTTCTGGCCGCGATTCCATTCCTGAACCTGGAAGGGACCGCTGGTCACCGGCGCATTTTCCCATGCGGCATCGGCGGCGGCCTGCGCGCTGGAGACAATCTTGGCGGAGCCGAAGGTGAGCTGGCTGAGGAAATAGGATGAAGGCTGGCCGATCTTCAGTTCGACGGTGCGGTCGTCAACGGCGGTCGCGCCTTCGAGAGTCTCCGCCGATCCATCGGCGACGGCCGAGGCCCCGACGATGTTCGACAGATAGAACGGTCCGGTCCAGCCGCCCGTCTCCGGGTCGAGCGCGTGGGTCAGCGACCAGACGACGTCGGCCGCGGTGATCGGCGAGCCATCGGAGAAGGCCGCACCTTCGCGCAGGGTGAAGGTGTAGGTCAGGCCGTCGTCAGACGTGGTCCAGCTTTCGGCGATATCCGGCACGACGTGCAGGTCACCGTCGAGGCGAACCAGACCGCCGTAGAGCAGGCCGATGACCGTGAACCCCTGGGAGTCGCTGGCTTTGGCCGGGTCCAGCGAGACCAGGTCGTTGATGCCTTCCAGCGACCAGCGCAGGCTATCTTCCTGGGCGGCGGCGGGCAAGATGGAGAGGAGGCTGAGGGCGAAAATCAATAAGCTGATGAGGGTAAGTGAACGTTTCATACAGAACTGCCTTTCAGTGTGAAGTGGGTATCCTGAAGTTCTTTGGACAAATGAAAGACGATGGCGGGAGAACCGCCCT
>JADJPJ010000054.1 GCA_016713325.1 Candidatus Flexifilum affinis
GAGGGCGACATCATCTGCCCAATATCGACAAAGAGGGAGTTTATTAAGCGACGCGACCATACAACTCGCGGGCGCTGGCTTGAGAATAGTGATGGCCGATACGCGGATGGACTCCAGATCCTGGAACGCCTGGCGAACCAGCTTGAGGCAGGCGAATTTGTCCCCATGCACGATATGCCGAGCGTAGAAGTACTGGCGCTTATCGATGAAACAGAAGCACATCGGGATGGTGCGGCACCTAATCGATAAATGGAGCGCAATTCTCTGCCGGTGATGATTTGACCTGTAGTAGCAGTAAACGCAATCTGAGCGAGAACAAGAGTCAAGCAGCGCGACAGTAATCGTGGATGATCCGCCCAGAATGTCGTGTCGATCAACGCTTCCTTGTGCTAATGGTTTAGCAGGTGACCAAGGACTCTGTTGGTTGATTCCTGATGAGGGCGCGTGATTGAAGTAGGGGTTCGTACTCACGAAGGATGGAGACCAAATGGCTTTGATTGATTACGATCACCTGCTCGAGGCAATCTTCTCGTACCGATCGTAGCCAGCGCTCGGCATCAGCGTTCGCTCGTGGAGCTCGAAACGGCGTACGAACCTGTAGATATGGTATTCAAAGTCAAGCAGCATCGCGGCATCGGATGACACCGTGCCGCGTCCGGGCAAGGAATTGGAAGCTTGTCCGGCAAGGCCTCAGTGGGAACCAGCGCGATTGTCGCAGGGAAGGCATTCTTTCATGAAGCGAGTGAGATGCTCTTGATCAAAGTCAGCGTCCTCTATGGTGACGACACGATGGCACCACCGCAGTTTGTAACCCAGGCGAGTTCACACCGTTCTTGACCTGTCCTCAGACTGCCTGGCCATGCCCTTCAGGAACGCAGTCGCCGTTTCTACAACACTCAAAGCAAGAACGGGTGTGATCGGGCCGATGAGCCATTCTGGGCCCTTAACACCCACGACGGATGTGAGACTTTGCCGGTGGATGTAGATATGGAAGCGGGCAATTCCTGTAACCGGTAGTGGCTTATCGTCCTTTCACACAACCTGTGCCTCCCCTGCCCCATCAGTCGTTGGGCCACACCGATCAGCGCCGGTAACGCTGTCTGGTCTCGTCCTCGATGAACCTGCCTCGTGTATTCAGCCCGATCCGCTTCGCCATTCCAGGCGGAGGGAGCATGCGCTCGTAGTTGTTCCAGGTGAGCGGCGTGGTGATGAAACACGGCTCAGCGACGACACCTTCCGCGCGATGGTAGTTGTAGATCGACCTGGTGGACACGCCCAGCCGCTGAGCCAGCCATGCTTGAGGGTACTGCCCCGGTCGGCGGCGAATAAACTCCCGTTCCAGCGCCTGGCGGTACGTCTTTGGACTGCGCAGTTCGTCGATCTCGACAGGATCGCCTGCTGTCGGCTGTACGCCCAGCCAGGCACGCAGCTCGTCGATGGATGGCATACGGTAGCGCACAGCCGGTCGATGAGCGGGATTGGGACTTCGTGTTGGTTTCTGCTGGGGAACAAAGCATCTTTTTGCTTTGTTTTCAAGCCCTTGAATCGATTGAAAACCAGTGTAGTAGCAATAAATGCAAACTGAGCGAGAAAACGCGTCAAGCAGCGCGATAGTAATCGTGGATGATCCCGCCCAGAATGTCGTGTCGATCAACCCTTCCTTGCGTTAACGGTTTTGCAGGCGGACAAGGAATCTGTTGCTTGATTCCCTAGATGAGGTCGCGTGTGATTGAAGTGGCGTTCGTACTCACGAAGGATATAAGCTAAATGGCTTTGATTGATGACGATCACCTGCTCGAGACACTCTTCTCGTACTGATCGTACCCAGCGCTCAGCGTAAGCGTTCGCTCGTGGGGCTCGAAACGGCGTACGAACCACTTCAATCCCTTCAGACGCAAATACAGCATCAAACGCCGCACCATATTTGCTGTCGTTGTCGCGTATCAAATGGGTGAATGAACAATTCTCTTCTTGGAAGTTCCACTGTAACTGGCGTGCTTGTTGGGCGACCCAAGTTTGGCTGGGATGTGCTGTGATCCCGGCGATATGCACGCGACGGGTTCCCAATTCGATGAAGAACAGTACGTACAACGTCTGTAGGCGGATGGTTTCCACAGTAAAGAAATCGCACGCAAGAAATGTAGCCTTGTAGTGGGACAAGAAGGCGCGCCAATTGGAGGATGTCGACCTGGCTGGTAGGGGCAAAACCCCGTGACCTCGAAGAATTTTCCGGATAGTCTCGTGACTGATCCGGTAGCCAAGCTTTTTCAACTCCCCCTCAATGCGATCGTCTCCCCAACGATTCTCGCGCGCCATGCGCAGAATGAGCAGAACCAGCTGCGGATCTGTTGCGGGGCGACCTGAGGCTTTCGGTGCGTTCGAAAACGTCCACTTCTTCCGGATCAACTCGCGATGCCAGCGCAGCAAGGTTTCAGGCTTGAAGATAAGGATCAACTGCTCCAAATGTCCCTGCCGTAGGTTGGCAAAACGACGGATCTGCTCAATGAGGGTGAGCAAGACAAATTTCTCACTGTGCGTGATGGCGGGACCGCGTTTCTGATGACGACGCAGAATGAGTAATTGTTGGCGAAGCAGCAACAGCTCGAGGGTCTTGGCATCTGGAGACAGGCGACTGAAGCGCAGGCTGTCCCAGAGTAAACTTGTTACCTGATGGATGAGATACCAAATCATGAATGCTCTATTCCACTGCCACGATAGGCTACGGGAAGCATTCTATCAAATCCAAGTTGGATTAATTGCTACTACACGGGAAGACTACACGCTACGTTCGAGACCGTTTGGGCCAACGGGATGCCAGGAATCAGGAAGGGGGCTTTGTGCATCAGGATAGTTCTGCGCGCGAGGGCGCTCAGACGCGGAGCACGCGTACGCCGATCGCCTCGAAAGCTTCCGCCTGTTCCGGGGATGTTCCAGTGTCGGTGATCAGCAGGTCAATCTCCTGCGTTTCACAGATTCGTGCGCGTGCCGTCACGCCTATTTTCGCGTGGTCGGCCACCACGATCTTCTCCTTGGCCTGCTGGATCATCGTTCGGACGATGGCGGCCTCGTCGATATAGTGGGAAGTCAGGCCGTTTTTGGAATCTATGCCGTTGAGCCCAATGAAGACTTTGTCAAAATAGACAGATCGGATGGACTGAATGGCCGTATCGCCGACCAGCGAAAACCATCCTCCGCTCAGATACCCTCCGGTGACGAAGACGCGGATATCCTGCTGCTGGCTGAGCTCCATCGCGACGTTGACGGTATTCGTCACGATGGCGATGTTCTTGAGATGGCCGAGATACCGGGTAATCTGCGTGGTCGTGGTGCCCGCGGAAAACGCGATGGTCTCGCCGGATTGGACGAGTTCGGCGGCAGCCTGCGCAATACGCCGTTTTTCGTCGGTGTTAACTCCCTCCTGATTGCTGAACGTAATGCTGTACCGAAACGGCTCGTAGAGGAGGGGTTGAACCAGTTCCGCGCCGCCGTGCGTTCGCCGCAGCAGTCCCTGCAGTTCCATCTGGGTCAGATCGCGCCGCACGGTTGAGGGTGAGATATCTAGCTGATTAGCGAGGTCCTCAACCAGAACCTGACCTTTCTGATTCAACAGAATGAGGATGCGCCTGTATCGATCCTGAGTAGAGGCAGCAGATTTTGACATTGCGATTTCTGGTTTGGCTCGGAAGCTCGGCTGGTTGGTCAGAGTACGTCTCTCATTTTATCCTACTTGCCGCTATCCTACATGCCGACGCGTGTCGAAATCTGTCACCGGCTTCATGTCATCGTCTGAACTTCCACCACCTGCAGCTTGCCGACGAGGAGTCGGACGAGGTCCGGTGGGCACGAGGGAACATCGTAATTCCCGAGGTTGGCGGTCGCCGCTGCGACTCCCCAGCATGCCGCTTCGAGGATGTTGTCGCCGCGGGCAGTTGCGTAACTGAATCCTCCCACCAGGGCATCGCCACACCCAATGGTATTTATGGCGGTCGAACCAGGAAGCGTAATGCCATGGTCGCCAGCATGCATGTGCCAGACATTTGTTTCGGTTCCCACCATCAGACCTTCATTTCCGAGGGAGAGCAGCACGACATCGGCATACTTACCGACGATGCGGCTCATCTGATCGATATGCTCACGGAGAGTCTGCGTTTCGACGCCGACGAGCTGATGAAACTCGAACAGATTTGGCTTGACTGCCCAGGGATGTGACGTAAGGGCTTTTTTGAGTGGCGTCGAACTGGCATCCACCAGTGTTTTGACATCGTAGCGCCGTGCCAACTCAATTGCCGAGACGTAGAAATCGTCGGGAATGCCGGGCGGAAGACTGCCAGATAGAATCAGTAGGCTGCAGCGGTCGAGATACTGTTCGGTACAGTCGAGCAGGCGCTGGGCGATATCTGCGCCGACTCTGGGACCAGGATCGATCACTTCGGCGATATTGCCCTGCTGCTTGTCGATCAGGACGAAGGTCGAGCGGTTCGGCGCCTCCATCTGGACTTCGTCATAGGGCATGTTCTGCCGCTGCGCCGCTGCGATCCACCGATCGCGGTTGTAGCTTCCCAGCAGGACGATCGAGCGTGCATCCCCACCCAACTGCACGACTACGCCCGTCGCATGCGCGCCGGATCCACCTGCCTGGTCGAAGCTCAGGATCGTTCGGACAGGTTCGCCGGGGGTAAAGCGTTCGACAACGGAAACGCGGTCCGTCGAGGTATTCGGAGAAACACTCAAGACCAGCGATTTCATGCCTTAGATCCCTTCAATTTAGTGTGGTGGTTCGGTCCGTCCAGGGGCAGCGCCGGTCCCCGGATTGCTGGCCACTCAGGCGCCATCGAGCGCTTCGTCCGCGCCGTGGACGATGGCCAGAAAGGCATCCAGCGTCGCCCGCGGATCGTCAGATTGATAGATGTTGCGCCCGAACATGAGTCCCGATGCGCCTACCCTGACGCAGTCCTTTGCCATCTGAAGCGAATCCGCCAGATTTTCTTTCTTTGCTCCACCGGCGACGAAGATCGGCGCCGGGCACTCTTCAATGATTTGTTGCATGCGGGAAGGATCGCCCGGGTAGATGCACTTGACGATGTCGGCGCCTATTTCGGCAGAGATACGGCAGTACATGCTCATGACCTCGACGCTGGTTTTGTCTTCGGGGGCGTACTTCTCTCTGGCACTGCGCGGTTCGATGATGAGCACCATACCGAGCTGATCGCAGGCGCGCGCAAGGCGGGCGTTCCGCTCGATCTCGAGTTTCTCTTTTTCAGAGTCGCGATGCCCGATGTAGAGATAGGTCATCAGGGCATCTGCGCCGGCGCGAAGCAGATCCTCCACCGTAGCCATTTCCACCGCCGATCCTTCTTCATAGGCGATGGTGCTTCGGCTGTAGCTTTGGTAATCCATGTGGATCACCAGGCTCGGCCGCTCCCTGCCGACGAACTGATCCTCCAGATGCTTGACCATGCCGGGTGTGATCATCAGCCCGTTGGCGCGGCGCATGGCATTGATTCGCTCTCGCATTTCGTCGAGCGTCCGCATGCCCGACGAGGCGCCCATCAAGACCCCATGCGAATAGGCGAGGACGAGACTGCGTCCGCTATTGCTGTCAAACAGTCGTCCGAGGCGGATCTTCTTGCCAGTTCGTGAATCCATGACTGCTTGGCCTCCATGCCCTGCGCATATTACGCCATTTCTACCACAATTTTTCGCGTTCGGCAATAAATCGCGCTTTCACATGCTCATTTCGTTTAAATATGAGCATAATTGATTGACAGACGCGAGTCGCTATGTTATATTGCCCCGCAAGGAAAGGTGCGTAACGATGACGCGACTGACGGAAGCGCTGACAGGCTTACTCGACGCGGGCGATGTCCTCACCTCCGAGGACGATCTCGGCAAGTATGCCTACGACTCGTGGCCCGTTGCGGCGAAATGGCGCAGCCAAGGAAAGTCACCGCTTCGCCCGGAAGTCGTCGTCCGTCCGAGGCGTGTGGAGCAGGTCAGCACCCTCCTGCGCTGGGCAAACGAGAATCGCATTGCGGTGACCCCCTGGGGAGCCGGATCTTCGGTTGTGGGTGCCCCTCTCCCTCTGAATGGCGGCGTGACGCTCGACCTGTCGGCCCTCGATCGCACCTTGGCGGTGGACGAGCAAAATCTCACGGTAACTGTTGAAGCCGGCAAGATGGGCTACATCCTGGAAGCCGAGCTGAACAGGCGCGGCTATACGCTCAATCACTCTCCACAGTCACTCGACCGATCTACCGTTGGCGGATGGATCAGCACGCGGGCCACCGGGCAATTCTCGTCGAAGTGGGGAGGAATCGAGCAGCTGGTGGTCGGCTTTGACGTCGTGTTATCCGACGGCATGGTCGCTCACTACAACCAGGGACCTCGGATGGCGGTCGGACCGGACCTGCGGCACGTCTTCATCGGCGCCGAAGGGACAATGGGCGTTGTGACCCAGGTCACGCTCCAGATTTTCCGGCAGTCGCGGCACCGGATTTATGAAACGCTGGCGTTCGACGACCTCGTCGCCGGCGTCACAGTCATGCGCGAGATCATGCAGCGGGGTCTTCGGCCGTTTCTGGTGCGATTCTACAATCCCGTTGAAGCGCGCCATGCGATGAAAGACCAGCATTTCACCCAGTGCGCGATGTTCCTTGGGTTCGAGGGCGAACCAGCCATCGCCGAGGCGGAATACCAGGTCGCGAAATCGATCTGGAGTGAGTTCGGTGGAAACCCCCTGGGGCCTAGCCCTGTCGAGAAGTGGATGGATCGGCGCTTTGATTTCTCGACGGTTGAGAATCTTCTCAAACAACCAGGCGGACTCGCCGAGACCATCGAGGTGGCTCACTTCTGGAGCGGAATTCTTGACACCTATGAGCGGCTTTCTGAGGCCCTCACCCCTTACGCCGACGAAGTTCTTGCGCACTTCTCCCATGTTTATCCTCAAGGAACATCACTCTACATCATCTTGCTCGGAGAGTGCGCAGATGATGCAGCAGCAGAGGCCACACTTCTGAAGATCTGGCAGACGGCCATGACCATCTGCGTCGAGACGGGCGCGGTCATTTCGCACCATCACGGCATTGGTGTTGCCCGCAAAGACTTCGTGGCGGATGCGTTGGGTTCCTGTATGCCCGTTCTGGAACGTGTCAAGGCCGCCATCGACCCGCCAGACATCCTCAGCCCCGGCAAGCTGGGACTGACCACCAGATAGGCAAGTCGTATGTCTGGCAGGCTCTCACGTGCCTGATGGAGGAGGATCTACTCAAAGAGAAAAACATGCGAACCGATCCACTCCCAGCTCGTTTTAGTGCGTTCGATCTTTCTACCAAGAGGAAAGAGTGATGAACTACAAAAAGCTAGTGTCTTTACTTGTTGTACTCCTTCTTGTCGTCACCACGGCAGCGGCACAGGATGCGCCAGGCGAACTCACCATTGGCGCGCTGTGGCTGGATGCGAGCGAATTCTACACAGGCGTCCGGGCGGGCATCGAAGCCGGCGCGGCGGAGTCGGATATCACGATCAATCTGCTTGGCAACAACAGCCAGGGCGATGCGGCCATAGAAGCGGAACAGATGCAGACGCTCATCGGAGCAGGAGTCGACGCGATCATCATCTCGGCGGTGTCCGAAACCTCTTCAGTAGCGCTGATCGAAGCGGCATCTGAGGCAGGGATCCCGGTGATCTGCTACAACACCTGCATCGCCCAGGAAGACGCCGAGCGGCTGATCTACACCTGGATCACCGGCGACCACTACCAGCAGGGTGCGGGCGTGGGCAAGGCGACGGGCGAATACTTCGTGGCCGCAGGCGTGGAAGCGCCGCAGATCGCAGTCGTGTCGTGCGAGCGTTACGGCGCCTGCCAGCAGCGCATCGCGGGCTTCACGGATGCCCTCCTGGAACTGGTGCCTGGTGCGGTGATTGTCGACAACCAGGAAGCTCTAGAAGTCGACAAGGCCGAAGAAGTGGCGACGAACATGCTGACGGCGCACCCGGACATCGACGCCTTCTACGGTGAGGCGGGCAACATGGTGGCTGGCGCGGCTGCGGCTATCGAGCTGGCGGGACGTGCAGGCGAGATCGTGGTGTTCGGTCACGACATCTCCCCGACGACGGCGCAGCTCCTGCTCGATGGGCAGGTCGTCAAGTACATCAACGCCATGATCGCCGCGGATTTCGGTCGGACGGCGCTTGACCTGGCCGTGGCCGCGGTGATGGGTGAACCCAGCCCCGGCGTCATCTACAATATGACCCCGAAGGATTTCTTCTCCGACAGGCCCGACGAGGTCGAGGCCTGGTTGGCCACTCAGAGTGGCGAAGCGGCGGCTGCACCGGAAGAACTGACAATCGGCGCGCTGTGGCTGGATGCGAGCGAATTCTACACAGGCGTCCGGGCGGGCATCGAAGCCGGCGCGGCGGAATCAGACCTCACGATCAACCTGCTTGGCAATAACAGCCAGGGCGATGCCGCTATCGAAGCGGAACAGATGCAGACGCTCATCGGAGCAGGAGTCGACGCGATCATCATCTCGGCGGTGTCCGAATCCTCGTCAGTGGCGCTGATCGAAGCGGCATCCGAGGCAGGGATCCCGGTGATCTGCTACAACACCTGCATCGCCCAGGAAGACGCCGAGCGGCTGATCTACACCTGGATCACCGGCGACCACTACCAGCAGGGTGCGGGCGTGGGCAAGGCGACGGGCGAGTACTTCGTGGCCGCAGGCGTGGAAGCGCCGCAAATCGCGGTCGTGTCGTGCGAGCGGTACGGCGCCTGCCAGCAGCGCATCGCGGGCTTCACGGATGCCCTCCTGGAGCTGGTGCCCGGTGCGGTGATCGTCGACAACCAGGAAGCTCTGGAAGTCGACAAGGCCGAAGAAGTGGCGACGAACATGCTGACGGCACACCCGGACATCGACGCCTTCTACGGTGAGGCGGGCAACATGGTGGCTGGCGCGGCTGCGGCTATCGAGCTGGCGGGACGTGCAGGCGAGATCGTGGTGTTCGGTCACGACATCTCCCCGACGACGGCGCAGCTCCTGCTCGATGGGCAGGTCGTCAAGTACATCAATGCCATGATCGCCGCGGATTTCGGTCGGACGGCCCTGGACCTGGCTGTGGCCGCGGTGATGGGTGAACCCAGCCCCGGCGTCATCTACAATATGACCCCGAAGGACTTCTTCTCCGACAGGCCCGACGAGGTCGAGGCCTGGTTGGCCACTCAGGGGTAGTCGTCTGATCTTCTAGAACCATTCACAACGTTGGCCCCTCTCACATTGAGGGGCCAGCCTCCTCGTTCCAACGCTCCAGAATAGGGAAACGATAGGATGACCGACAGCACGTCGCCGGCGCCGCTTCATCTCCAGAACATTCACAAGTTCTATCCTGGTGTAACGGCGCTGGATGGGGTCGATTTCGCCGTGCAGGCGGGTGAGATCCGCGCTCTGGTTGGCAAGAACGGCGCGGGCAAGTCGACGCTGATCCGGATCGCCTGCGGTCTGGAACAACCCGATCGCGGTAAGCTCCTCATTCAGGGGAAAGAAGTCCACTTCCGAGGGCCTGCTCATGCCCGCGCGCTGGGCATTGAGATTGTCAGCCAGGAGCTGAACCTCGTGCCGAGGATGAACGTGGCCGAAAACATCTCCCTTGGGAGATGGACAAAACGTGGTGGACGCATTGATTACCGGGCGTTGCGCCAGATCGCAGTAGAAGCCCTTGCTCGCCTCGACGTCGTAATTGACCCCTCCCTGCCATTGGCAGAACTCAGCCCGCTCAGCAGCAGTTGGTCGAAATCGCGAAAGCACTGTCCCGGAACCCCTCCGTTCTCCTGCTGGATGAACCAACTTCCAGCCTGCCCATCACCGAAGTCGATTCTCTGCTTGCCACCGTGCGGCGCATTGCCAGTCAGGGTGTCGCCATCATCTATGTGTCCCACCGTCTCGCAGAGATCAGCGAAGTCGCCAGCTCGGTCACAGTCCTTCGCAATGGCAGGCTGGTCAGCACTGCCCCACTTTCGACGCTTAGCGAGCAGGACATCGTTGCGCAGATGGTGGGTGGGGCGATCGAACTGGTAGAAATTGAGACCAAAGACTTCACATCGGCGCCGGCGGTTCTTCATGTCGATAATCTCACGATAAAGCATCGCATCGAAAATGTTTCGTTTGACCTGCATCAGGGCGAAGTCCTCGGGCTGGCTGGTCTTCTGGGCACCGGCCGCAGTGAGATCCTTCGCGCAATTGCCGGGTTTGACCACGCATCTGCAGGCCACATTCGGCTCGGAGCAGACGGCAAGCACCAACCGAATGTACGGCACATGATCGCGCATGGGGTAGCCCTTACACCAGAAAATCGTCGTGAGGAAGGGATCATGCCATTCCTCGGCGTGCACGAAAACCTGGCTATAGGTCGTTGGCGTGAGTTTGCGCGGGCTGGGACAATCTCGTGGCCGAAGGTTCGCGCCTCTGCCACAGACTTTATCAAAAAACTGTCCATCAAGACGCCAACTCTGGACACGCCGGTGCGTAACCTTTCCGGCGGAAATCAACAGAAGGTCGTCATCGGGCGCTGGTTGGGCGTTGCCGATCGCGTCTTGCTGCTTGATGAACCCACACGTGGAGTAGATGTCGAAGCCAAGAGTCAGATCTACGAGATCATTCGCTCTACAGCAGCCCGAGGGGTCAGCATAATTGTGGTGACCAGTGAACTTGAGGAGCTGCTCTGGTGCTGCGACTCGATCATTTTTCTGCGTAACGGGAAAGCCTCGCGTAAATATCGCAGGGCGGAACTTTCGGTTGAAACGTTGAACTCGTTGGTGAATGGAGAGACCCCTTAATCATGGAAAAACAGGTCGACATCGCGCCGGGTACGAGGGCAAATGAGCGCTCCAGAACGTCTCCGATCTGGACCCTCATTCGCAAAAACCTCAACGAGATCACGTTGCTGCTGGGACTTATCGGGGTCAGCGCCTTCATTACCGCAAACAATGATGTTTTCCTCTCGCCAGCAAACCTGATCAATGTCCTGAGATCCGCAGCCTTTCTCGGGATCGTGACCTGGGGGATGACTCTGGTGATCATCGCCGGAGAGATTGACGTGAGCGTTGGGCCAGCGGTCGCCTTTGCGTCCGTGCTGCTCGGCTGGCTTGTGACAAACAATAGCGTGCCACTCGGACTCGGTGCGATTCTGGTTGTGGCCGTCACGACGGTGGTTGGGCTCACGGCAGGGTATGTGCGCGCCCGCTTCAATGTACCCTCCTTCGTGACGTCTCTGGCGCTGTGGAGCATCTACGACGGCATGAAGCAGGTGATGTCCAACAATATCCCGATTCCGGTTGATGATGAGGCTTTCAGCATGTGGGGGCGCGGCGATCTGCTTGGCATTCCATACCCGATCATCATCGCCGGTGTCCTCTTTCTGATCTTCGTCTACATCTCGACACACACCGTATATGGTCGCTCGATTTATGCGGTTGGCGGCAACGCGAAAGCGGCCTACGCCGCTGGGATCAATGTGCTGCGCACGCGGGCATCGGTCTTCGCCGTCACAGGAGCTCTGGCCGGACTGACGGGGCTGCTGCACGTTTCCCGCCTGGGAAGCGCCACCGGACAGGTGGCCAGCGGCCTGGAGTTCTCGTCGATCGCCGCCGTTGTCATCGGCGGAACTGCCCTATCGGGTGGTCGAGGCAAGATGATCGGATCCCTCATTGGCGTGCTCTTCATCTCGGTGATCGCCAACGGGCTTGTCCTCATGGGGGTCAATTCTCAGGCCCAGAATGTGGTGCGCGGCGTCCTGATCCTTATCGCGGTGCTGGTCAACGTGGTCTTCAAACGTGAAAGCAAAGAGATCTAGTGCGGACGCCGTTCGTTGGTCGCTGCGTCATGAGTCAGATTCGCAAGGTGTGGATGTATGGATATTCCCTCGATGATGAATGCGGTCGTCCTTGAGGCGCCGCAACATCTGGTCTTTAAACAGATCCCCGTTCCTCAGCCAGATGCGGGCTGGGTACTGCTCAAGGTCGGTGCGGTGTCGATTTGCGGCTCGGATGTGCTGCGGGTCTGGAGCGGACACGCACGCGTTCTGCCGATCGTCCTGGGGCATGAGTGCGCCGGAACCGTCGTCTCTGTGGGAGCAAATGTCGACGAAGCACTCATCGGGCGACGTTTTGCCCTCATCCCGCTGATCCCCAACATGGAGTCGCCGATCAGCGACATGGGCTACTCTTCCTCCCCTGGCTATTCCTTCATCGGCTCTCGGATCAACGGTGGCTTCGCGGAGTATGTCACCGTTCCGGCCGGCAATATCATCGAACTACCTAATGATGTTCCCATAGAGCATGGCGCCCTGCTGGAACCCTGCACAGTGGCCTATCACGCACTCAATCGAGGCGGCGGCACCAGTGGAAAGTCGATCGCGATCTTTGGCGTCGGCTCGATCGGCCTGCTAACGACACAGGTGGCGCGTGCGCTTGGGACGCCGCAGATCATCGCCATCGACATCGACGATCACCGCCTGGAGTGGGCCGCGCGCTTCGGCGCGCACATCACCGTCAATGCGCGCAACACAAATGTGGTGGCGGACACCATGCGACAGACTCTGCACGGTGCGGACATGTCGGTCGAAGTTGCTGGGAACCCGGCAACGCTCATGCAGGCGGTACTCAGCACACGACCGGCGGCGACGTGGTACTGGTAGGCAACCAGCCGGTCTCGCAGCAGATCTCGCTCGACCTGATCGAGCAGTTCATGCGCCGCCAGTTGAACATGCACGGCTCATGGATGTCCTACTCGATCGGCTTCCCAGGCATGGAATGGCAGGGTGTTCTCGATATGATGAATGCCGACCAGATTCAACTCGACGAAATGATCACGCATCGCATCCCGCTGGACGCCCTACCCACGATGTTCGAGCAGATTCATCAGGGTGCTCTGGAATACCGCAAGATAATGGTGCTGCTCTAGCCTGCGAAGCTGCGAAGCTGACAGGGTGACTTAAGGTGTACCCCATTGTCAATTTGCTGAGGTTTTTGATGTGTGAGGATGCTTCAGGGCAGTCAGGCAGAGGGAACTCCCAACCATGCCTAGTTTTTGGCACTCTACCCCTCAGGTCCATATCAGCCGAAGCGAGCCCTGACAGAGCACCTGTCAGGGCTTTTTTCTTGCCTGGGCGTGTTCAGATCCTGTCAGGATGTTGACTTTAGATGTGCAGTAATTCCCGGTTCCAGATCCAATACATCGATTCTCCTTCGATACTCAAGGTGGCTCGAACCGTTTTTTGTTGAAATTGGTTAAGCTCATTGGAGAATCCCAGAGCCGCAGCAAAACAAACACATATCTTGTTGGTTCTTCTTGCTTCGGCAAGTGAGAACCTCATCAGATTGTGGGTTCTGGATACTGAAAGAACCACTGAAACTATCGAATGCCATCGCCCGTGATCAGATTAGTGCTGTATCTCTCCTAAAAGAATCCAGCATCTTTCCCAAAATGGCTCCAGTAAATCGCTCATACTCTAGCTCACGCACGGATCAAAGCGCTACTCGACCGGAATCGTCATCCCCTGATTCAGACTCGCCAACATCGCTGGCAGCATTTTCCACGAGGTAGGCCGGAAGGCATAGACGCACAACAGGCGGAGAGTCGATGCATCTTGATAGGCAGGCAAGCGATCGAGAATTTCCTGGTCCGGTGCGTAGCCTTCCAGAAAGGTGCCGGAAGCCGCTTGCGAATGGACAAAAGAGACATCTCCCATCAGGGCACGCAGCTCGAAGTGCGCAAGCGCATTCGCAACGTCAAGCGCCGCTTCCCCTGCGGTGAGCGTGTCAAAGTCGAGCAACCCGATCTGCCCGCCGCCGTCCCAGAAGATCTGTTTGTCGTAAAAATCCCGATGGAGCAAGCGCGCCGGAGTCTGGGCGGTCATCAAGCGTTTCACCACTCGGGCAGCCTGAACAGCCACCTGATCCGCCCATTGCGGCACATACTCCCTCAGCATACGCATCCAGTTCTCGACGACGGCGACCTCGGCGGTGGCCATGTGGCGACCAATCCCCTCAGGGAGAGGCAGATCGTGCAGGTTGCGCAGCGCCCTGCCAGCAGCGAAAGATGCGTCCAGATAACCGGCTTCGTGGGGGAGATCGTGAAGGGAGGTCCCTGCCAATGCCGACCAGACGGTGACTCCGCGCCGAATGTCAGCATCCAGCAGGCGCGGGATCGCGAAGCTGCGCCCGGCAAGGCGTTCCAGAGCAGCACAGTTCTCAACCAGTCCATTGACGCGATCCGGCGGAACGATCTTCGCAAACTGTGTCTGACCGTCGCTGTTCAGGCGCACCACTGCCCTTCTTTCGGGACGGTGAACGAATAACCGAGCACCGGGGGTGGCGAGGAGAGGAGGGAGACCAGTTAGCTTGCGGTCGGCGCCACGTCCCTGAAGAAGGATGGAGATCACGTCCCGACCGATGATTGAAGACGGAGCTTCCGGCGAGCGGCGGCCGGTCTCGTCCGCGACCTCTTTCAGGCGACCGACGTCCGAGAACCACTGCCCAGGCACGATTTCTCCGGTGTCGCTGATGTATTCAAAGGCCAAGGCTGTTCCCCCGACCGGGGCCAGGACCGGCGCAGGGTCAGCCGGCAGGAACCTAGCCCCAAATGCGCAGCCTCTTCGGAGGTGAGAAGCAAGTGATGAAGTCTGGTAAGCAAATCAGCCGGCATAGGAAATCAGCCTTTCACTTCTGTCGAGGACAGTGCTGGTCGTCGCGATCCAGTCGGGCGTCCGATTGCGGAATTCATGCGGTGCCAGGAGCAGCAGGCCGGCGGCGGTATAGAGACGAACGCGCCGCTCCAATGTGGCATCATGCAGATGAGAATAGCAGCGGATCAGGCGCGTCATCACTTGTCCGACATCCGCCATGGACCATGTCCTCATGAGAGCCCCGTGCTCCAACTGTGCGGCAAACGATCCCAGGTCAGCGGCATAATCTCCCTGGCACGCCTGGTCGAAATCGAGGAGTGTGACCTCTCCGTCGCCACACATCACCTGATCCGGCTTGAAATCGCCATGAATCATGCCGTAGCGCGTCGGCACATCCACTAGAGGAAGGCGCGTGCTTATGCGCCTGACAAGTCGCGCGGCCTGGTCGGCAAAGGGCGGACATACGGCGGCAACGCTCTGCGCCGCTGCATACAACCGTTCAGCCATGGCTGTCGGCGTCAGCCATGGCAGGTCCGCATCCGGAACGGTATGAAGGTGAAGCTGCACCAGCCTCTCGCCGAGACGCTCAATTGTCGAAACATCCACCGAGCCGGTAAGCAGTTGTTCAAGCAGCGTCTGTCCTCTGGCCCATCGAAATACCAGGATGTGATACCGCTGCGATTTGGCGAGCATCGCAGATGTGGGTGATAGCTGCTGCATCACAGCCACGGATGCGCCCAGATACGCCCGCAAGAAGTCCTCAGCATGGTAGACCTTGAGCAGCGCGTGCGCGCCCGCGGGAGTTGTCAGTTGAGCAACGTATCGCCGTTCGGGTTTGTAACGTAGCCGCTTGACCCGGGCATCCCAGAAGTCAGTCCCCTCGGGAAGCAGCCTCTGAAACAACTCGTGTCGCTGCTGCGGATCGCACATCCGCGCCAGACTCTTCAGATCGTGATCAGAGGCAGGACCGGACACGTGCGTGGCAATATCTTCCCAAACATGCGGTACACGTGGGGTTCCGGTGGACTCGCCGGAATGGACTGCGGCGTTGCGAAGCTTTGGGCTTCCCACCGTGAATGCCTTAGCGTACAGATCCTCGGTGTGATCACCGCGCTGAACCTCATACGCCACCAGGCAGCTCGTCCCCGGTTTGTAGCGGACGTAGGTAGGGATGGCCTGAAGGTCGGAGGCAGATGGCAGCAACCGCCGCAGCCGTTCGCTCATTGCCTCGCCGTCGAGAAGAATCGGAAGCCCAGGAAGGTGCGGATCGCGCCGGGCGACCCCCGCATCAGCTATCGAGAGCATGACGCATCTCCAGAGTGGATAGCGGAGGCAATGATAGCGTCGACTGCTGAGTGAGAAGTGATTGCAGATTGTAAAGGCTAGCATAGGCGCCGTTCAGACGCAGCAAATCGCGATGCCGCCCGCGCTCGGTCACCCGTCCATCGGCTACATAGAGGATCATGTCGGCATCGACGATTGTGCAGGTTGTGGGCGATGGTGAACGTGGTGCGACCGCGCATGAGACGCCTGAGTGCATCAATGACCAACCGCTCGTTCTCTTTGTCCAAACCGGACGTGGGCTCATCCAGGATTAGAATGGGCGCATCGCGAACGGCGGCACGGGCGATGGCGATGCGCTGGCGTTCCCCTCCGGAGACCGTCGCCCCTCGTTCACCCAGTTTGGTATCGTACCCTTCAGGAAGCGCGGTGACAAAATCATGGGCATTGGCCAGCTTTGCCGCCGCGATGATCTCCTCTTCGGTCGCATCCAGCCGCCCATAGGCGATATTCTCGCGCACGCTCACGCCAAATAAGACGCTGTCCTGGAGGACAATGGACATCTGCCCGCGCAGCTGGTTGAGTGTGTAGGCGCGGATATCAGTCCCATCGACGCGAATATGTCCCGACACGGGTTCGTACAGGCGAAGCAGCAGGCTCACCAGCGTCGACTTTCCCGCGCCCGAGGGGCCAACCAGGGCCACGTGTTCGCCAGGGTAGACGGTCAAATCGAGTTCCTTGAGCGTCAGAATCTGCCTGCTATAGCCGAAGTTCACATGTCGAAAATCGACTCGACCCGTCAGACGCGGCGCAGGTATTGCGTTTGGGGCATCCTGGATGTCCGGAACGGTCTCCAGAATGTCGAGGACCCTCTCGCCGGAGGCGGTAGCCTTGGCGATGCGCCCGGTATACTTCGCGGGATCCTGAAGGGTCGTAGTCCGCTCTTGAGATAGGACATGAAGACCAGCAGTTCGCCGGGCGTCAGTTCACCGCTGAGGACCATCTGCGCACCCTGCCACAACACAAGGGCAGTGCCCAGCGCGACGATCGTGTCCACGGTGCCTTCCAGCCGCGCGGAAAGCCGCTTGCCCTGAGCGCCTTCATTGAAGCTTTTCTTGTTCTGCTTGCTGAACTGATCCTCCAGCGTCCTCTCCAGCGAAAGCGCCTGGACGACCTTGATCGCGCTCATCGCCTCGGCGGCCAGAGCGGCCATTGCCCCTTCGCGCTTGCGCTGTTCCCGCGCGACCCGCTGAATTCGCCCGGAAAGCCGGTTGGTCGTCAGGGCGAAAAGAGGAAGGGCGATCATCGCCATCAGCGCCAGATGGGTGTTGAGAACCAGCATCAGGATCATCATGCCCACCAGGGTAAGTGTGAATTGCCAGCGGCAGGATGGCCGTGATGGCCACCTCTTCTACGCGGTTGATGTCCCCGGTCAGCCTGTTGAGAATGTCGCCGGTCTTGACCCCGTTGTGAAACGACAGCGGGAGCATCTGCAAGTGATGGTAAAGCTTCCGACGTACTTCCGTCAGCACGCGGTTGCCGACCAGCGCGATGCTCACCTGGTTGATGTAGGCTGCCGCCGCTTGCAAGGCGGCAACCATTACCAAGCCGACAGCGGCGAAAATGAGTACGTTTCCCAGATCCAGCGACAACCCCAGGATCTCGGTCAGCTGACCGGGCTGGTTGTTGATGACGTGGTCGATCACGAACTTGAGCGGCCAGGGGGCGAGCAGGCTGAGCCCAATTTCCACCAGCATGAAGACCACGGCCAGTACTATGAGTCCACGCTGCTGCACGGCCAGCGGCAGAAGATGGCGCAGCAGACGCCGTGCGCTGGGCATCGAGAACTTTTCGCTGTCCTCAGCAGAGCGTTGGAGAGGCAATCTCTCAAGAAAGCGAATCGCCATATCATCCCACCCCTGCTTGACTGCATTCCAGTCCGGCGTACATCAAAATGCGCTGGACAACACTGTCCCACGTGTGTTCCCGCCCGATCCACAGGCGGGCGGATTCACTCAATGCCTGGCGCAGCGCAGGCGCCTGAAGCACGTACTCGAGCGCGCCGGCAAGTGATTGCGCGTCCCCCGGTTCGCACAGCAGCCCGGTCTCGCCATGGGCGATGAGAGAGCGAATCTGCCCCACGTCGCTGGCGACGATCGTCCGGCCGGCAGCCATGTATTCGAACAACTTAAGCGGCGAGAAATAGAAGTTATCTAGCCTTCGGTACGGTGCGACCGCTACGTCCATCGACATGATCCACCCGGGTACAGACTCGTGGGCGACGGCGCCGGTCAGGTGCGCGAAGGGACGCAAACCATGCCGATCGAGCTGCGCGAGGATGTTTTCGCGCTCAGGACCGTCGCCAACAATAAGCAGGCGCGTATTCGGGTGCACTCGGTGCAGGAGCGCAAAGGCCTCGACGAGGGTGTGAACATCGTGCCACGGTTTCAGGCTGCCGACAAAGCCCACGACGAACGCATCAGCTCGGCGTGCCTGGGCCGGGACCACGTCCGGGGAGAATCGCTGGGGATCAACACCGTTCGGGATGACGACGACACGGTCGTGGCTGGTAGTGAATGCCGTCAGGTAATCCGCAACTTCCTGCGAGACAGCGACCAGGGCGGAGGCGCTGTTGAATGCGCGCTCGGCCACCTGTTCGGCTTCGCGACGAGAGACCAGTTCACGGTAAGCCATCTGCTCTTCGATGAGCGGAGCATTCACTTCCAGGATACCGGGGACTCCCGCGCCGCAGGCATATTCCCATGCCTGCATAGCTCCACAGCGAGTAGCGCTCGTACACCAGGTCGAATGGCCCGTGCGACTGAAGCATGAGCCGGAGCTGCGCGTTGGCGGCCAGTGCCAGATTTTCGCGATGGGCAGTGCTGTTGGGCTGCGTCAGGTGCGCCAGCTGGTGAACTGCGACATCTTCCAGACCGGCCGGCGCGGCGCCGCCGATGCGAGCTGCGAACAGCTCGACGTGCGCGCCGGTGCGCCTGAAGGCGCGGATGATCTCCTGGACGTGGATGGAGGCGCCTTTGTTGCCAAAGACCGGAATGCCAGGATCGGCGCAGATGTAGGCTATGAGCATCACACAGCCTCCAGTGCCAGCGCATGCTCGCGGACCGCAGTGTCGACGAAGAGGCTGCGCATATGAGCAGTGTTGCGGTTGATCTCAAAGCGTTCTTCAATTACCTCACGGGCAACTCGCGCCAGGCGCACCGCAAATCACCGTCGTCCAGTAACCGGAGCATAGCGGTAGCCAGCGCTTGCGGATCGCGCTGTTCGACCAGCAGTCCGGTCTGCTCATCGATGAGGATCTCCGGGATGCCAGTGACATCGGTGGATACGCAGGGCGTTCCAAGAGCCATCGCCTCGAGAAGGACGGTTGGCAGACCGTCGCGGTTGCCATCCTCTCCTACAATGCACGGGATCGCAATAGCGCTCGCGCCTTGAACATAGCGCTTCACGTCACTCTGAGGACGTGCGCCGTGGAAGGTGATGAACGATTCCAGTCGGAGCCGAGTGACCTGTGCACGCAGTGCAGGTTCTTCTTCACCCCGCCGATCAGATCAAGATGAAAGCTGTAGCCGGTATCGGCCAATACCCTGCACGCATCGACAAGATACGTGAAGCCCTTCTTCTCAACCAACCGTCCGACGGCGACCAGCCTGGCCATCCGCTGAGATGGTTCCTGGTAGGGGAATTCGGAAAGATCCAGTCCGTTGTAGATACAAGTCAGATGGCCAGTCGAATCAGGGTACTCCTCGTGAAGAAACTGCTCGTTGTAGCGGCTCACCGTGACGGTAAAGGCGGCATCGCACAGCTTGCGATCAAGGTCGTCGGGCTGAACGCTCTCGTGGAAATATCTTTGGCATGGTCCGTAAAGGGAATAGGGCACATGCGCCAACCCGGCGGCCAACCGCGCGACGGTGGTCGCTGGGGTTCCAGTGCGCGTGCAGATGGTGATGCCCCGCGTCCACACAGCGCAGCAAGTGCCACGGCCTGGTGGACGTCCTGGACGTTTTCGCGAAGCATTCCGGCAGCGCCTCCAGGGTCAGGGAGAAGCGAAGCGGCTTGCCCAGCGTTTCCCAAAAGGCGATCATCTTCTAGGCTTTCGTCCGGCAGGTAGTTCACCACTGACTGCACACGCGAGAGCGATTCATGGAACAATCCGTCGGATGGTGGGCGCAGCGAGAAGATGTCTAGGCGCATTCCAGTGCGCTCATGGGCCAGAATCTCGTTGACGATAAAGGTCTCAGAGTAACGCGGATGAACCTTGACCACGTATCCGATGTGGGGCTCGACGGTGGGACTCGCGGGGAATGCTCCTGATAAGTTGGCTAGAAGTCTGGCGAGTTTGGCACGGCGGCGCGAGGCATCAGTGGATAAGCGTTGCGGGATCCGCCCGGTCACTCTCCAGGACATGCTGCAAGAGGCCGGGCAGGCGCTTCAAACCATCGAGGTCGATTTCCCGGCGCTCCCGAAGTTCGCTGGCCCTCGTCCCACCGATCCATGATGCGAACGCCGCCGGGGTAACGGCATCCGGATGCATGTAGTCCAGAGCGCCAAACTGCGCCAGCCGCTCCGCACGGATGAGCTGTTCGCGACGAGGCTTCACGCGAGGCACAACCAGCGCTGGTTTTCCGCTCGAAAGGAGCTCGCAGACGGTGTTGTACCCCCCCATGGCGATGACTCGATCGGCATGCCCCAGGAGGCGCTCCGGCTCGGTGACGAACGGGAGCACCTGAAACTGTGACTTGTCGGCGATCTCGTTCTGCACGCTGCGGCGCACATCGGCCGGCATGTACGGGCCGGTGACCAGAATGCCCGTCGCATTTTCCGGTAAAGCGGTTTGGAGGAACGTCCGCGCTACGAGTTCACCATCCTGCCCGCCCCCGACCATGCACAGGATGCGTTCGCCTGTTTGCAGAGGCAGGGCATCGAACAGGTTGGCAGCCGAATCGGCGCCTGGGATCAGCCGGCCGAGGTAACCGGTGTAGTGGGCCTTGGCGGTGATCTGCGATGAGAAACGATATTCGTGGATCGGGTCGTACACACGAGGATCGCCGTAAATCCAAATGGCATCGTAGTACTTCTGGATGATGGATTCGTAGCTGCCGCTTTCCCACTCGCGCTGGACCACCTCGGCCTCGTCAGAATTTCGCGCAGGCCGAGGATGAGACGGTGTGACGCGCCTGACGCAGTTCTTCCAGTGTTGGGAGCAACTCTCCGAACACTCCCGACGGTACTTTGTCGACGATCATGACGTCGGGGCGAACGCTTACGATTGCCGTCCGGATGGTGGTAGCACGCAGCGTCAGCAGATCGCTACGCCCAACGCCGAGGGTGCGCGGCTGATAGACCACTTCGCTGTCTTTCGCCAGGGTGGGCAGCGTCAGGCAGTCGACGCCCATCGGCATCTCGAAAGCGCCGGCTTCGTGCGCGCCAGCGATCATCAAAATGGCAGTCTTCGGGTTGGCATCGATCAAGGACTGCGCGATGGCCAGGTTGCGCCGCATGTGCCCCAGACCTAAGGTATCGTGCGAGTACAGGACGATCTTAAGAACTGTATTGGGCATCACACATTCCTTTGCTGACGGCTCGTCCGATTGTTTATGTGAACTTTACGTTCTTCATCTGCTCATAACATGGATGCTACAGCGAAAGTGGGTGGTCACCGGAACGGACCCAGGTCACTAATCTCATAACCGAAGGTCCGTGGGTAATGACGGACCTTAGTCTGATCCCCGCTCAGGCATGTGCGACTATAATGGGTTGGGAGGAACAACGTACTGGTCACCCGCAGGCAAAGCAATGCAGCGTTATTTGGCAACCTCCAATGACAGATCTGAGCTCGTCTCCCCTGCCCAACTCGATACATAGGCCTAGGGTCGTCCTGGCCGGATGGATTGCGCGGGTCAGCCGCCTGAGTCTGACCCGACGCTTCATGCTGGCGAGCTTTATGGTGCTGATGACCGGCATCGTCGGCATCGGGCTTTGGATCCAGGGCGAGATTGAAGACGGCGTGCTACCGAACAGGACTGACGACCGCACTGTATATCGACAGCTTTATTGAGCCGGCATTACAGTCCATCGGTCTCCAAGGCGATATCTCGCCCCGAAGGGTACGCTGTACTTGACCAACTGCTGAGCACATCGTCATTGGGTGAGCAGTTCATCGCTTTCAAGATCTGGGACACGTCAGGGCGGATCCTCTACAGCACCAACAGCGAATCAACCGGTGACACATTCGCCATCAAGGATGAACTGGCGAGCGCGCTCCGAGGACAGGTGGTCACCGAGCTGACCAATCTGGACGATGAGGAGAATCGCATCGAGCGTCAGGTGGTCAATCGTTCGATCGAGGTCTATACGCCGGTGCACGAACTGGGCAGCGGACGGGTGATTGCCGTGGCGGAGTTCTATCAACGAATTGACGGACTGGAGGTGGAGATCGCCTCGTCCCGCTGGCGGAGCTGGTTAGTTTTCGGCGCCGTCGCGACGCTTATGATTCTGCTGCTGTACCTGCTGGTCCGCAGTGCCAACAGAACCATTGAGGAGCAGCGGGCTGCGCTCGAAGAACAGGTGGGCGTCTTGAGGAACATCCTGGCCCAGAACAAGGTCCTGCACAGGCGGGTTCGCAACGGCGCTGCGCAGACATCCGCCCTGAACGAGCGTACGCTTCGGCGCATTGGGTCGGAACTGCATGATGGTCCTATTCAGCATCTGAGCCTGGCCCTGCTTCACATCGAAGGCATTCGGCAGACCAACGCGGCGGACAACCTGTCCGGCGCCAGCCAGCTGGACAGCTCGATTGAAGTAGTGAAAACCTCGCTCAGCAAGTCCCTGCAAGAGATGCGGGCAATTGCCAGCGGCATGGGGCTGCCCGAACTCGGCCCGCTGACGTTGGGAGAAGCGCTGAAAAGGGTTGTTCGCACGCACGAGCGCCAGACACAGACCAGCGTCAGCCTGGGGCTGAACAACGTCGATGTCCCGGTGGCGCTGCCGGTCAAGATTGCCGTGTATCGTGTTGTGCAGGAAGCACTCAATAACGCCTTTCGCCATGCCAGCGGACTTGGGCAGGAAGTCTTCGCGGAACGGCTATCAGAGAGCGAACTTTACCTGGAAATCTCCGATCAAGGTCCTGGAATCGATCCGGCTCAGACCAGTGAAGCCGCTGCGCAGGGGCATATGGGTATGTTCGGCATGAGAGAGCGCATTGAGAGTCTGGGTGGGGTTTTCAGTGTAGTGCAGCGTCCTATCGGCGTTTCGATTCGGGCATGGCTTCCCCTACTCATAGACGCACCGGCGGCGTAATGTGACCACTTTAGGCGAAACCATCCAGATCGTGATTGTGGACGATCATCCTCTGTTTCGAGAGGGGGTTGCCAGCATTCTGCGCAATCAAATGGACATCGACGTGATTGGCGAAGGCGAGAGCGCGGATGAAGCATTCCGCCTCTGCAGCCAGATGCTTCCCGATGTCTTGCTGCTGGACATCAACATTCCGGGCGGGGGATTGAGTGTTATCGCCAAGATCGCTACCGCCTGTCCGGTCACAAAATCGTCATGCTCACCGCGTCCGACCTTGAGGACGACGTTCTGGCAGCCTTCAAATCCGGAGCACGAGGCTACATTCTCAAAGGTGTGTTGGGGTCGGAGTTGATCAGTATCGTGCGTACAGTTGCCGCCGGTGGTTCTTTTGTCACTCCTAGCCTGGCCGCAACCTACCTCTTCGAGATGACCACAAAGAACATTGAGAAACCGAGTCGGGACCCGCTTGGAGAGCTCTCTGAGCGCGACCGCCAGATCCTGGAATTGGTTGCCCAGGGAAGAGAACAAGGAATCGGACAGAGCTGTTCCTGGCCGAGAAAACGGTCAAGCACCACATGACCAACATCCGGAGAAACTTCAAGTTCGGATCGCGTGGAAGCGGCGCTGGTGGCCGTCAATCGCGGAATGCCGCCTGCCGGTGATGACGCCTAATGGCTAACGCGGTGCGCCCAGTCGGCACGGCCGAATGCACAGGATAGTTCTTCTAGATGAAGTTGTACCATGCCAGAGTAGTGATTGCGCTTATGGCGATCGTCGCCAGGATCAGCGGTTTCAACCTGAGGCCGTGGTTGACTTCGAGTTGCTGAACGAGAGGTTCCGCAATCTGCTGCCAGACGGTTTCCTGAGCGCTGGTCAATTCGGAACTTGACAAAACGAATTGACGCACACGTTGGCTCGTCTCCAGAAGCCGACGCAGACGCTCTGGGTCGACGTCTGGGAAGTGACGCATGCAGTCTTCAATGGACGCACCATCAGCAAGCTTTTCCAGGCAGTATTCGACGACAAGGTCCATGCGCGCCGTTTGGGTCAATTCAATCATCCTCGACGGCGTCAAGGATTTCGGCAAGGTGTTCGATAGCCCGGAGTTGAAGTGAGCGCACCGCGTCTATCGAGCGCCCCATGACCGAAGCGGTATCTTGAAGGGTTAAATTTTGTGCCAACCTAAACATCAGCACCTCCTGCTGATCGATGCTTAGTATTCTGAGCGCACTGCGAGCTCGTTCGAGACGTATCGAGGGCAACGGATCGCCTATCCGCTCATCCGTTCGTTCCAGGATCCATTCTCCGACTTTGCTGACTTCTTGTCCGCTGCGTTCCCCATGGATCTTTAGACGCGCCAGGTGAACTGCCCGCGCCAGCGAACGCCTCCGCGCGGTCGTCCGAACAGAGCGAGCAGCACCGTAAATACTTCCGCAGTGATCGATCGCGAACAGATCGGATCGGCAGTTCTCCAGTAAATGAACTGATAGACGGGGAAAACAGCGTGTCGTAAACTGTGCGCCTTCTTGACTCCGACTGGAAGAGACCTCTCTTCGATCCCAGCTTCAGTCAAGATGAACTGACCAGCCAAACACCGCCATGATTGCCTCTAATCTACGCGCGAACTTCACACTATTCACTGATGAAGTGTCTATTTCTGCCAAAAGTTTCGCACAATAGGAAAAAAAGCCCAATTTGGCAGATAAGGTGACCAACGAGATTACAGCCTCAGGGCAAGCCTGGAGGCGCGCAGCCGTTGATGCTGGACGCCTGTGTGGTTTGTCAATTCCTGGGCACAGGTAACGACTGGCAACACATCGAACCCCAATTGCGGCCCTCATAGATCGTGTGTTAGCTCCTACTGCGATCTCGTTACCCGTGGCTTGGGGTGTTCGCTGTGGCTTGCGCTCAATCGTGTGAAGCTGCTGCCCGACCCGCGTCCAGTAGATGCCAAGCGCAGCGCCGATCTGACGGTAGCTCATGCCGGAGGCCTGCATATCGTCGATGACTGGCCGAAGGTCTTCTTTGTTGCGACGATTGACGTTGGGCGATGATTCAGAGCAGTCAGAAGAGAAACTCCCAACCACGCCTATTTTTTGCACTCTACCCCTCAGGTCCACACAGCCGAAGCGAGCTCTGACAATCCATCTGTCAGGGCTTTTTCTGCCTGGGCAGGTTCAGATCCCGTCAGGATGTCGGCTCAAAACCGGTGAGTATCTTTAGGTAGTAGCCCTGTAGTAGCAATAAATGCAATCTGAGCGAGAACACGAGTCAGCAGCGCATGACCTTACCCCGAATCGACGGTTCTTCCGCACTTTATGTGCAAGTGCAGGGAATGAGGGAGCGGTAAACTGATGTGATGAATTGGTTACGAGAAGAGCTATCACATCAAGACGATCCCCTTTCATTTGCCTGGCTTCGAGATCGAAAGCGTAGAAAACGACGAGGGCATATGGCATATTCATGTACGAAGCACAGTCGACTCCGCCCGCTGTCCGTGTTGTCAGCAACCGTCCACGAGTCAGCATAGTTGGCATCAGCGACATCCTCCAGGAACTCCCCTGTATTGGACAAGGGGTACGACTCCATTTACAGGTGAAACGTTTTCGCTGCCCGAATCTGGTCTGTCTGCGGAAGACTTTTGTGGAGCAATTTCGGACTGGCTGCCAGCCTATGCTCGGCGCACGACGCAATTGACTGAGGTCTTGCGCCAGATCGCTTTTGAGCTGAGTGCTGAAGCAGCCTGCCGTGCATTAAAGCACTTTCAAGTGCTCACTAGCGGAGACACTTTGTTGCGGATTATTCGCCAAACACGTCTTCCACCCATCGATGGTCCTCAGATCATCGGCGTCGATGATTGGGCATCGAAGAAGCGTGTTGACTATGGCACGGTGCTGGTGGACTTACAGCAGCACCGGGTCATTGACCTGCTACTCGAACGGACTTCAACCGTTGTCTCCGGTTGGCTCAAACAACATCCAAGCGTCGAGATCGTCGCCCGTGACCGCTCGACAGAGTATGCGGCAGGCATTACGACGGGAGCACCCCAGGCGCTGCAAGCGGCAGATCGGTGGCATCCGCTGTTGAAATTCGCCAGATGCTGGATCGCTTCTTGAGTACAATTTACCCTCGTTTGAAGCAACTCCCTTTTGCGCCACAGCACTTGGATGTGCTCACTCAACAGCGGGCTGCTTTTCGCCGTACCCGAAGCGAACACAGCACCACCCAGACCAGTTGTGAAAACGGTTAGCGAAATATGCCGAAATTCAACACTTACGCCAAGCGGGATACAACATTTCCCAGCTTGCTGACCAGTTAGGGCATCACTGGGAAACGGTTCGCAAATACTATGACGCAGCCCGCTTCCCAGAGCGCAAGCAGCGGCGACCAGGGCACAGCATGCTCGACCCTTTTCTGCCTTATCTGCACCAACGGCTTGAGGAAGGCTGTGAGAATGCCTTACAGCTCTGGCGGGAAATTCAGCAGCGTGGTTATCCCGGTTCAGCGCGTCAGGTCTTGAAATGGATGCAATTTCACCGCACCTCGCCTGCGCCCAAGTACTCCCAAAAGGCCTCTTCTCTCGGTTTCCGACACCTCTCGGACACCTTCGGTGAACCTCCTTCCCTCTTCCAAGCAAATAGCCTGGTTGTTGGTTCGTGAGCCAGACCGTTTGATGCCCGACGAAGTCACCGTCATTGAACGTCTTCAACAGGACGCTGAGATCGCTCGCGCCTATGACCTCGCTCAGCAGTTTGTACACATGTTCAAGCAGCGTTTGGTCAAACACCTGGACGCCTGGCTTGAACAGTGTGAAACGGTCAACGCGGGGCCGGTCCACAACTTTGCCTTGAGCTTTCGCCAGGATTACGCCGCTGTCCGAGCGGCATTTGAGACCGATTGGAGCAATGGGCAAAACGGAAGGTCAGGTCAACCGCCTCAAATGCATCAAACGCCAGATGTATGGCCGTGCTAACTTCGACCTCCTCCGTCTGAAGGTACTTTTCTCCGGTTTCACATAAAGTGCGGAAGAACCACCAAACCGGGTCAAGACCAGTTCGATGCCGCGCCAATCGGCGGCAAGGATCGGGCCGCGTCTCCGGCGCTGACAACGCGTTTAATGTCCGGTCATAGCCGTTGGCGCTCAACGCGGGCAGCACCACCGGATTAAATGCGCCCTAGGTCAGGCAGGCGGCGTGCTTGGCGGCGCTCAGGTTGGAGAACAACACCTCACCGACCGTCACCCAGTCCCCGACACAGGCATTGAACTGCATGAGCTCGCTCTCCGGGCGGAATCGTGATAGGCGGCTTCGAGGGTTTCCACCTGAAGGAACGGCGCTCAAGAGCGCGTGATCATCGTCTTCCGTTTCGAGCTGGACGGAGACTTCACAACCCATCGCTCGCCATGTGAGATGGAACAAGTGCTTCATCGGCTGAAACGACTAGATTGGACGATGGGCTGTTGTACGATCACCGGGGCGGGCGCGGTGACTTCCGCCGAGGCGGGCGGTTGGATGACAACTGGGCTGCTGGCACCCGGGTTGGCGCTTACCGCTGATTCACCTGTCTGACCCGCGCGGCGCAGAATGATGATGCTCGGCGCTGCCTGCTGGATGACGAGATCGGGGGCAGCGCGTACCATCCTAACGGGCGTCGTGGCTTCCGGAGACGAAGTGAAGATCGCTTCCAGGCGTCCAGCATCGAGCATTGCCAGATTTTGCGCGCCGAAAAAAGTCGCAATCGTCGCG
>JADJPJ010000055.1 GCA_016713325.1 Candidatus Flexifilum affinis
AAAGCGGATGGGAGCGGCGTTGTATTACATGATTGCCTCTGTAATTGTTACTTTCTTTGCGCGCATATTGGTAGGACGGTCGCAGAAAGGGATTCGGTTGGCAGTGTCCATATATTCTGGGAAGCATCGCGATTATTGGTCACCTAATCATCACAATCATGGAAAGTACAGGTATTCCGCTGCTTTCACTCCAACGTTTTGGTTCTGCAACTCGTGCTTATCAGCGTGTTCTGGAGTTTGCGTTCAAAACCCCAGTGCCTAACTACAGAAACAGTTAGAACTCGTACCGTCTTCAGATGCTTTCTCGCGCTCTTAGGGAATGCCTGGCTTTGCGCAATCCTGCGCAAACGTCGAGCAAGATGCGCATAAAACAAACATCACATCAAAGGATATAGGGCCCATTGCTGGACCACACGGCATGGAGCCGAATTTTGTCCTCTGATGCATCTAAAGTATGCAGTTTGTTTGTATGAAGCCTCCAGCGTAGAAGCGCCAAGTAGCCCATCTATCGATGCGGCAGTCTCATCTGGAGCGGGCATCAGGGGAGAAATGATGAACTTATTGCATACATCCAACCCCAATACCGTCGCCGCGCTTGAGCGCCTCATGCACGAAATGCAGAATCTGGTAGACCATCCTCGCATCCAGCAGCGGACCTGGGTTGCGCGGGCAAAAGAGTGGCTTCCGCTGCTTCAGATCGTTCATGGTGAACTGACCGGACAAAGGCAGTCCGCCGCTGCGGACGACGGCACTCCTCTCACAGACCGTGAAACGGCGTCAATGCTCGGGGAAGTCAGTGTCGCCGGTGGGCAAACCTTCATCAACGTGCCGCTGGCAACCGTAGCGCAGGTGGAAGTATATCGCGGGGGTGAGCCGGGCTACCGGTATGTGCGCGGCGCTCACAGTGGGTTCATCCTCAAGGATGGGCGCAAGTACCTCACCAGCGCAGACGAGGCGCAGCGACTCGTCGACGCAATGCGCAAACGCGCTCAGGCAGCGGGAGATGAGTCATCATAAAACGCGGTGACCTCATGCGCTCGCAGCAAACGACATGGTCGGCGGGGCTGCTGGCCATTGCGATTCTCGGGCTGGTGGTGTTCTATCCGCTGCTCGCGTATCTGATCGCCCTGACACTGGTGGTCGGGTTCATCGGCGTCCGGTTGAAGCGCCCCCTGGCGCTGGGGTTCTGGGTAGTGCTCGTCGCCTATGTCGTGCTCCAGTCGCTCTTCGGGCTGTTCCGGTGAGTGCCGGTCGGCCCGCCAGGGAATAGAATTCCCTTGCTACCGCTCAAAAACATCGAAAAACTGGCTCGAAGCCGGTTCTGTCCGCACGACTCCGTGAGCCGACGGCTTCAACCCATTACAATCGAGGTATAGTCGTTGGGGGCAGTTCAACCCTATCCACCACTCGTATTATGCAGCAAGATATTCCATGATTACCGTTCATCGCAGCACCGAAGCGGGCCTTGAAATTGTCGAACGTCCCATGAAAGGCTGCTGGATTGAGGTAACCAATCCCACCCCGGACGAAGTGAGAAGCCTGCCTCAAGCCTTGAGCATTCCCCCGGATTTTATCGCCGCTTCACTCAGTCGGGACGAAATCTCACGCATCGAGAATGAAGACAATGCGCTCCTTATCCTGACGCGTATCCCCCATTTTCAGAGCGCCGCCGCGAGCATTCCGTATATGACACAGCCAATGGGAATCATCGTGACAGATGAGTGGGTGATAACCATCTGTCGGCATGAACACAAGCTGTTGCACGATCTTCCTCATGAGCATCAGGTCAATTTATCTACTGACAAGCCATCCCGCTTTGTCCTGCATTTGCTCTGGAGCGTCGCCAACAACTATATTCTCCACCTGAGACAAATCGACGAGGCGTCGAAAGGGTTGAGGATCAACTCCAACGCTCGCTTCAAAATCGAGAAGTGCTGGAACTTCTCCGTTATCAGAAGAGCTTGGTTCACTTCACCACTGCCTTGCGGGCGAATGAAACCATGCAGGAACGGCTGCACCGGAGTAAATCTCTGAAGTTGGAGCCAAAGGACGAGGATTTGCTCGATGACGTATTCACCGAAAATCACCAGGCCATCGCGATGAGTGAGATTGCTAGCGACATTCTCAGTCAGATGATGGACGCATTTGCATCCATCATTTCAAACAACCTCAATGTGGTAATGAAGTTCCTGGCATTGGTCGCGGTTGTCCTGGTTGTTCCGACGATTATCAGCTCTTTCTATGGAATGAATGTCGGCCTTCCCTTAGCAGACCATCCATTGGCTTTCCCGGCGCTGGTCGGGCTGTCAATTCTGATCTCGAGCATGATCGGATTGATCCTCTGGAAGAAGCATTGGTTGTAGAGCGCGGGTCTTCATGACCAATGCACTGATTTTGAGGCGTCTGCCCTGCTTTCTCCCTCTCCCCATGCAATGGCGGAAGGGGCGACATCAGGTCGTGTCTGCAAACCCATCTATCCTCACCACTCACTCCCCTCTCCATGGCATGGAGGGGAAGCGAAGCGCAGTAGGGGTGAGACCTGTTCCTTCCGCCTTTTTCCCCCACCCGGCGCTTGACACCCTCGAACACCTGTCCTAATGTGGAGCGTATCCAAACAATGGAGGGTTCCGCATGGGCAAGGTGATCGGCGGCATGACGATGTCTCTGGACGGCTACGTGAGTGACCCGAAGGGCGGCCTGGGCCAGCTCTATCCGGATATGGACGCGCTGCATAACTCCGAGGTGCTCCAGGAAGAGATACGCACCACCGGCGCGGTGATCCTGGGCCGCACCTCCTACGACATGGCCCCCGATCCCGATTTTTACGCCGACGGCTATGAGTACCAGACGCCGCTGTTCGTCGTCACCCACCGCGTGCCGGATCGCAAGCCGAAGGAGAACGACCGGCTGACCATCACCTTCGTCACCGAGGGGATCGAGCGGGCCGTCGAGATGGCAAAAGCCGCCGCCGGGGACCGCAACGTCCTGCTGATCGGCGCGAGCATGAACCAGCAGGGTCTGAACGCCGGGCTGGTCGACGAACTGCACATGGGGATCATGCCGGTGCTGCTCGGCAGCGGGCTGCGGCTGTTCGACCATGTGCCGCCGGCGCGTTTCCGCATGGAGAAGATCCGCGTACTCGAGGACGGCGAGCGGACCGATATCTGGTATCGGGTGGTGTATTAGTCCTCACCCCTGCTGCGCTTCGCTAGCTTCCCCTCTCCATTTCATGGAGAGGGGATTGAGGGGTGAGGTTGTCAGTATGAATCCAAACCCCCGCCCGGATTCACCTTCTGATCCCCTGTCCATGCCCCCGGAATGGCTTTGAATGGTGCTGCACTTCGCCCTCTAAACCCCATAGAATCAGAGAGTCTTGAAGAAGGAGCACCCCCCTATGACTACCCTTCCGGCGGCCGTCACAGCCACCACCCCGGTCGCGCGTCTGGGCCGCTTTGCCCTCAGCCGGCGCGCCGCCATCGGCCTGGCGCTGGCGACGCTGTACATCATCTGGAGCACCACCTACCTGGCTATCGTCTTCGCGCTGGAGAGCTTCCCGCCCTACCTGATGATGGGCATCCGCTTTCTGATCGCCGGCGGCGCCCTGTTCGCCTTCCTCATGGTGCGCGGTGCCAAACTGCCGACCCGCCGCCAGTGGCTCAGCGCCGGGATCGTCGGCTTTCTGCTGCTGACCATGGGGATGGGCAACACCGCCCGCGCCGAGACGATGATCTCCTCGGGCCTGGCCGCCAGCATGATCGCCGCCTCGCCGCTGATCACGCTGCTGCTCAGCCTGATCTGGGGCAACCGGCCGAAGCGCACGGAGTGGATCGGCGTGGGCATCGGGCTGGCCGGGGTGATCGTGCTGTCGATGGAGGGCAACCTGCAAGCCAACCCGTCCGGCATGGCGCTGATCCTGCTGGCCATTTTCTGCTGGTCGCTGGGGTCGCTGCTGTACAAGCGGCTGGATATGCCGCAGGGCGCCATGGGCAACGCCGCCGAGATGCTGGTCGGCGGGGGATTCTCGTCATCGGGGGCGATTGCCGGCGGGAGCGCATCACCGCCGCGCCGACGACCGGTGCGCTGCTGGCCCTGGTCTACCTGATCACCTTCGGGTCGCTGGCCACCATGACCGCCTACATGTACCTGCTCAAGACGGTTTCGCCGGCGCTGGCCACCAGCTATGCGCTGGTCAATCCCGGCCTGGCGTTGGTGCTCGGCGTGGTGCTGGCCGGGGAGATCATCACGGGCAGCGCGCTGGTCGCCCTGCCGCTGATCCTGCTGGGGATCGCCTTCGTGTTCGGCTTCGTGGATCGACTCGTCGAGCGGCGCAAGGTGAACGCGCCCGGCTAGGCGCCTGTCGCACGACAAAAAACGAGGCGGCCCATGCGGACCGCCTCGTTTTGTTTGCCGGGGTAGTTCCGGTCATCTGCGCTGCACCAACCTCGTCCTTGAATTCGTCGGACGCCCCGTTGGGCTTCCCTACGCGCTTTGCTTGTCCGCCGCGGCTTTCGCTGCCGCTTCCTTCAGGATCGCCTCCACCACCTCGATCAGCTCTTCCGGCTCAAACGGCTTGCCGACGAAGGCGGCGAAACCGTAGCGGGCAGCCAGAGAGCGATCGATCGCGCTGTTGCGCGCCGTGACCGCGACGATCGGAGGCGCTTCAGACCCGCCGAGGTTCTTCTTGAGGCTCAGGCTCAAGGTGGTGCCATCGATGTGCGGCAGGTTGAAGTCGAGCAGAATCAGATCGGGACGGCTGCGGCGAGCAGCGCGGCTGCCATCCAGCCCTCTCAGATGATGGGCGACCGTGTGTCCCACACCTTCCAGAATGCGGATGATGTAATCCGCATTATTCTGGTTGTCCTCTATCAGCAGGATTGAAGCCATTTCCAATACTCCAGGGGGTTACTCGTAGTAGGCAATTACGTCGGCCAGCTCCATGATGTCGAACGGCTTGGCGACCACCCGGTCAAAGCCGGAGGATTCATAGCGAGCCAGATCCTGAGGCCGCGCCAGCGCCGTCAGCGCCACGATCGGGCATTGTACACCCATGGCGTGAATCTGTTCGGCATAGTCCAGCCCCAGCGACCTTCCATCCAGAAGGATATCCAGAAGGATCAGGTCGACCGGCGGGACTCTCGGGATCGACGTCTTCCAGGTGACGGGTCACAACCAGATTATGCCCGGTCGTCTGCACATAACGCTCGACCAGCAGGGCGTCTCTCGGGTTGTCTTCGATGTACAGGATATTCATGAAAATCAGGACTCCAGAACTCCAGAAGGCTGCTTCGCGATCGTGTTCAGCATTTTCACGATCTCCGCCGGCACGATCGGTTTGTAGAGCACCGTCTTCACCGCGCTCGTCGGGGCTGAATACGGGTTGTTGAGCGATTTGACCACGACCACCGGAATTGACGCCGTTTCCGGGTCCGCCGCCATGTTCTCCAGCAGACCGGGCAGATGTGCGTTCTCGGTGTCGGCATCAACCAGCAGGATGTCGGGCAGCAGACCGGTCAACATGTCGATGACGACCTCCGGCCCGTTGGCATCGACGACAATGCTGCCGTGCGCTTCCAGGTTCTGCCGCAGGGTCTTGCGCACCAGGGCGTCGGTGGCCAGGACCAGCGTCGTGACATTGAACTGCGACGCCCCGCCGAAAAACTGCGCGTTGGCCTGCTTGCGCTCGTCGCGAACTCTTATGGCAAGCTGCTCTCGCGTGGCGATCGGCAGGCGCAGCGAGAAAGTGCTGCCGACGCCGATCTCGCTCTCGATGCGAATGTCTGTCCCGTGCAGGCGCGCCAACCGCTGGCTGATGTCCAGCCCCAGGCCGGTCCCCTGCACTTCGGCATTCTGCTGAAGCTGCTGGAAGCGGTCGAAGATGCTGCCCAGCGCCTCTTTGGGGATGCCGCGTCCGGTATCCTGCACGGCGAGATAGATCTCGTTCCCTGCACTTCGGCGATCACCGTCACGCTGCCGCTGTCTGTGTACTTGACGGCATTGGAGAGCAGGTTGAGCAAAATCTGCCGCACGCGCATGGGGTCCGCCCAGATGATCGGCAGGCCCGCCGAGTACTGCTGGCGAATCTGCACCGGCTTGTCGCCCAGCAGGCCGAGCGACGCGGCAATGATGCCGTCCAGGGTGTCGTTGAGGCTCATCGGCGCACGGTTCAGTTCCAGCTTGCCCGCCTCCACCTTGCTCAGGTCGAGGATGTCGTTGATCAGCGCCAGCAGGTGCCGGCCGCTCTCGCGGATGAGCTGAATGTCGGGTCGAAAAACTTCCGGAAGCGTCGTGTTCTTGTACATCTGCGGCATGTTGAGCATCGAACTCGTGTAGCCGATGACCATGTTCAGCGGCGTGCGCAGTTCGTGGCTCATGTTCGACAGGAAGTCCGACTTGACGCGACTGGCCTGCTCCGCCTGATCGCGCGCCGCTTCCAGGTCGCGTGTGCGTTCCTGAACGCGCTCCTCCAGCGTGGCGATGGACTGCGCGAGCTGCTGGGTCATCTGGTTGAAGCTGCCGGCCAGTTGGCCCAATTCGTTGTTGCGGGTGACCGTCACCCGCTTCGACAGGTTGCCGCGCTCGATTTCGCCGGCCGCCCGGGTGAGCTGCTCCAACGGGTTGACGAAGTAACGCTGCAGAAAGCCGACGAGCAAGATCGCGGCGATGGCGGTGAACACCAGCGTCACCACCAGTGACGAGAGGATGCTGTTCAACAACTGGTTGTTGATCGGCTCGGCGGCGCTGGCGACGATGATCCAGAACTGCTTGGGCTCGGTCAGGTCGCTGCTGTCGAAGGATAGCGCCGTCAGATAGGCATCGTCGTAGCCCGGCACACTGCGCAGGACCGTCTGGTCCGCTGGCAGGCCGCTGAGCGCTTCCAGGGTCTGGTCGTTGAAGTCCGTGTTCGAGTGGAAGATGACGCGCCCGGCATTGTCCGTCACCGCGATGAAGTCGATGTTGTCGTTGAGCTCGACCAGCTCCGTGAGACGCGTGTCCAGTTCGGAGATGTCGGCCAGAGTCTGGATGAACGACCGGACGGTATTGATCGTGTTGTTGACCGAGCGAATGAGGGTCAACCCAACGTGGCGCTCTGAGTCGATCAGAGCGCCACGCTGCGCGAAAAAGTTGATCCCCTCAAGCGCTGCCGCCAGCACGACAAGCGAAATGATGGTGACAAGGATCAGTTGAATGCGAATGCTGGAGGTGCGTTTCACTCTGTCACGATCTCCGAGACTTCAAGCAGGTCGAGCGGGATTTGCACATCCCAGTGTTCCATCGCGTTGCGGTTGATCATCAGCTTGCCGCGCGGCGGGACGCTGAAGCCGACATCGGCGCAGGTCGCACCCTGGAGGATTTCAGCGGCTTTTTCCGCCGCGACGAAACCCCTGGGTATAGCCGGAGATGATCGGGCCGCCCAGCGTACCGATGTGCACGGCCTCTTCCCAGAAGCCCATGACCGGGACCGGCGAATTTTCCAGCGTCCAGTTCAAAGCGTCGAGCGTCTGAACCGGGTCGCCATTGTCGGTCTTGAGCGCGGCGTATGACCCGAGGTACAGCACCTGGCTGGTCTCGTCGATGTTCTGGACGATGCCCTGCCAGTCCTCGAAATCGCTGGTGCGGATGATGTCCACCAGTTCAACCGAAGACTCCGCGATCGTCTCAGCGACGATGCCGTCGCCGAACATGCGATCCGAGGTCGGGCTGTCTTCCGCCAGGATGGTGATCTTCGTGCCTTCGCCGAAGACCTCTTCGATCCAGGTCATCATTTCGGCGGTATGCGGGCGCTCCAGAATGCCGCAGGCGTTGGAGTCGGCATCGAACTCGTACTGCTCCGGGGGTGCCGTTGACGCCCAGCAACACAAACGGGATGTCGCCATCCTTGAGGGGCTGCACCACCAGGCGCGCCGCGTTGTCGTCGTTAGCGATGACCAGGTCCGGTTGCGTCTCGGTGATGTAGGCGGTCAGTTCGGCGCCGATCTGGTCGAAGTATTCCTGCGACGTCTGGCGCTTGGTGTCCATGTAGCGCACTTCGATGGCCAGATTGCCGGCCTCAGCGCTGTAGCCCGCTTCGGCGAGCGCGTCGACGATGCCCCGGTGGATTTCCTGCGACCAGGCGAATTCTTCGTGGTTGCTGTCAATTTGCAGGATATTGATGACGCTGTCGTCGGCTGTCGCTTCGGTGGCATCCGCCGTGGTCGCCTCGGTCACTTCGGCGGTAGGCTCTTCCGTCGGAGCCTCGGTAGGCGCTGCAGTCGGAACCTCAGTGGGAACGTCTGTCGGGGGAAGGGTTGTTGGGGTAGGCGCTGCCGTTTGAGAGGTGCAACCGACAAAAACGAAGATCGCCAGAAGCAAAAGCGCGATTCTACTCATATTCAGACTCCAGGTCAGCCGCTACGTAAGCCACAGGATAGGGATTGTATCATCACTGTGTTAATGAAAGTATGAAATCGACCTGAATTTCGTGAGGTTGTGGAGGTGTATGAAGAACCCTGCCGGCGCTTCAAACTGTGAGCGCCTGACAGAAAAACACCCCCATTGTCTCTCGGACAATGGGGGCGAATGCGTCACAGAGGTTGGGGCTTTTCTACCCGCCGATCTGGCTCATCACCCGGGTGAGCGGGATGACGTCGTCGTCCAGACCGTGGCCCCAGGGCTTCCACCAGATGTTGTCGAGGATGATCTGCTGCAGATCGTCTTCGCTGGCCCCTGCCCGAAGCGGCGTCAGCAGATCGACTTCTTTGTCGCGCAGCAGGCACAGACGCAGCACGCCTTCGGCCGTCAGCCGGGCGCGGTTGCAGGAGGCGCAGAAGGGCTGGGTCACGCTGCTGATGAAGCCGACCAGGCCTTTCGCGCCGGGGAAGCGGTACATCCGCGCCTCGCCATCCAGCCGGCCGTCGTCGAGCAGTTCCAGCGGCATGTAATCCTCGGCGATGCGCGACCGAATCTCTTCATCGGTGATAATCTGTTCCCTGGCGAAGGTGGCCACCTCGCCAGAACGGCATCATCTCGATGAAGCGCACCTGCCAGTCATGCTTCAGCGTCAGCTTCGCCAGGTCGGTCACATCGTTTTCATTGAAGCCGCGCACGACCACCACGTTGAGCTTGACCGGGGTCAGCCCGGCGCGTTCGGCAGCTTCGATCCCGGCCCAGACTTTGTCGAGCGTGCCCCAGCGGGTGATGCGCTTGAAGCGGTTCGGGTCGAGCGTGTCGATACTGACATTGACACGGCTCAGGCCGGCGCCGGCCAGCGGCTCAGCCAGATCTTCCAGCAGGATGCCGTTGGTGGTCATCGAAATATCGCGCACGCCCGGCGTCTCGCGCATGGCGCGGACGAGATCCACGACATTGTGACGCACAGTCGGCTCGCCACCCGTCAGTCGATACTTGTTGAAGCCCAGGTTGGCGAAGACATGCACCAGGTGGATCAGTTCGTCATCCTGCATCAACTCCCTGTTGGGACGAAAGATCATGTCCTCTGGCATGCAGTAGACGCAGCGCAGATTACATTTGTCGGTGAGGGAGATGCGTAGATAATTGATGATCCGCCCAAAGCGGTCTTTGGCAATCGTGGTCATAGCCAAACTTCCTGAACAGACGTTTCAGTTTCCATAGAGTATACCGCAAAGATGAAGTTTTTCTTACATCAATAAGCAAAATCAGGCATTTTCTGACAACGCTTCCCTGGAATCGAGGACATCTGTTCCATAATCGTGAGGGCATCGTCGTAAGGGCATCGTTGGGAGGGGATCGTGAGGATCATCTTGAGGAGAGGCCATGCACATGAGCGAACAACTGGAAGCGCTGGCCCGGAAGAAAGGGGCGCAGTTCGCGGCCCGCGAAGACCTGTTGGCCTGCGCATTGACCGGCTCGCTGCCCCGCGGCCGGGTCTGGGCGGGGTCGGATCTCGACTTCTACGGCTTCTGGGGCCAGGACGACGACGATTTTGAAGATGGGGTCGATGACGGCATCTACTGGGAAATCGACGTGATGCCGCTGAGCTGGCTTGACGACGTGGACGGGGAGACGCTCGCCCAGGCGCCGGCGATTGGCCCGGACACCTTCGGCACGACGCCGCTGGAAGTGCTGTGGGGCGCCCGCGTGCTGTTCGACCGCGATGGCGCGCTGGAGCGGGCAGCGGCCGAGATCGCACGGCTGGTCGCGGACAGGGACTGGCTCCGCCGGCGGGCCGAAAATTACCTGCGCTACGGGCGGACCTGCCTGGACGGACTTGTGGATGAGCAGCCCCTGCGCGCCCTGCTCGATGCGCGGCGGATCGCCATTGTCTACGGGGTGAACGCCTACTGGATGAAGCGCGGGGAACTCCTGTCCAGCGCCATTCGCATCCCGGAGCGGCTGGGCGACCACCCGCAGATTCAGACGCTGTTCCGCGGCATCTTCGCCCTGGAGGGTCGGCGGGAGTGGGAAGCGTTCTACACGGCGTATCAGACCATGCCGCCGGCGATCCGCGAAGAGGCCGATCCCGACGTGCTGCGCGAAATTCTGCCGGCAGTGGAGCTGGGCATGTCCGACGGCGGGGTGTGCCATTTTCGCTTTATCGCCGAGGGGTGGCTGCCGCTGGATCAGATCGAGCCGCTGATGGGTTTCGAGCCGGACATGACGGCGCAGAAGGCGCGGGTTCTGGAGCAGACCCGCGCCTTGCTGGAGCAGATTGAGGAGATGTGATCCTCAATCCTCGTCGTCTTCGTCGTCTTCCAGGCCGACGCGCTGGAGGTACTGGACCAGGGTCGACAGGCGCGGATCTTCGACCGGCTCGGCGGTCCTGACCGTATGCTCCCGGTCCTTCTCCACGACGGTGATGGTGAATCGATGGCAGTCGTGCTTGCAGCGCTGTGGGACGCCCACCGCCTCTGGCAGGTCGAAGAAATGGGCGCGGCGGATCAGCCGGACCAGGCGTTTGCGCTGGTGCTCGGGGAGCGATTCGGTATCGATGATCCGATCGGCATTGAGGTCAGGGAAGTAGGCAAAGCCGACTTCGGTGCGAAATTCAACACGCATCGTCATCAGCCTTCCTCTGATTTACGGGACGAAAGGAATGAGGGATGAAGAACGGCGATGGTCCCTCGCGCCTTTCGTTATGGTTCACGGATAAGGCAGGCCTTGTCCCTACGAATGGTCGATGTCTATACCCACCTGCGCCCAGGCCGACTGCACCGCGTCAGCTTCGGCGCTGCGAGTGCCGAACAGCGCGTCGGCGTTCCGCACGGTCAGGCGGGCAAAGCGCTTAAAGCCGAAATCCGGCCGCAGCCTCTTGTCACATAATGTATTATACCATATTTTCCCAGCCCTCTCCCAGGCAGGGCCGCCGACGGCCAGCGCCGCCAGCGTGAAGGCCCGGTTGGGAATGCCGGAGTTGACATGCACGCCGCCGTTGTCGTCGCGCATCCGACGGAAGCCGTCCATATGGCCCGGTTGCGGATCGCGCCCCAGTACCGCGTCGTCGTAGGCCATGCCGGGCGCCTTCATCGAGCGCAGCGCCACGCCGTTGATACCGTCGATGAGCAGGCCGGGGCCAATCAGCCAGTCCGATTGGTCAGCGGTCTGCCCCAGGTGCCACTGCTTGAGCAGCATGCCCATCACGTCGCAGATCGATTCGTGCAGCGCGCCGGCCTGGAACGTGTAGTTCATCTGGGCCGTGTACTGCATGATGCCGTGGGTCAGTTCGTGGCCGATGATCTCCAGCGAGCCGGTGAAGCGGTTGAACAGCTTTTGGTCGCCATCGCCAAAAACCATCTGCTCGCCATTCCAGAAGGCGTTGCTGTACTTGCTGCTGTAGTGGACGGTGGCCACCAGCGGCAGATCGCAGTCGTCGACCGAATACCTGCCGAAGACCTCACGGAAGAAGCGATAGGCCAGCCCCAGCCCGTCGTAGGCCTCGTCTACGGCCGGATCGCCGGTCGGAGGACGGCCCTCGGTGCGGACGCGCTGGCCAGGCAGCTTGCGACGATGATGGGCGCGAAAGACGTGGATCGAGCGGCGCAGACCGCGGCCCCGGCGTCCGCGCGCCGGCGGGTTGACGAGAATGATATCGTCGCGGATCTGCGCCTGCACCTCTGCACGCGCCGCGCGGATGACCCGGTCATGATGCAGGGTGTTCCTGGCTCGGCGGCTGGCTTCGGGTCACCCGCCCGGACGATGTGGCGCAGGACGAACGGCGGCAGAAAGTAGTGAGTAGGCATGGCGAGTCCTGGAAAGTACTGAGTATCGAGTGCTGAGTGCTGATAGAGAATCGAAATGAACGGTGCCGGATCAGGTTGAGTAGCGCAGCCCCGCCGAGGGTTGAAACCCGTCGGCTAGGAAAAGACAAGCTCACTAAAGGAGCTTTAACGGCGCCTCTGTTTTTCGGTCCCTTCAGTGGACCTGTCGGTTCTGTAGCCGAGGCGCTTCAGCCCTCGGCGATGTTCGCCACCATTGCTTGAAATTCCGGCCAGGTCTATCTCGGTTGTCTATGAGTGCTGAGGAGACGGCAGCCAAGCAAACGAACTTACTCAGTCCTCAGTCCTTTGCACTCATTCCTTTTCTGTCCGCCATTATAATCGAGAGGTCACATTAGAGGAGAAATCCGGTGAAATTAGGCGTTGTCGGCAGCGGATACGTCGGCGCGACGGCGGCGTATGCTCTGGTCATGCGCGGGGTAGGCCGCGAGATCGTCCTGGTGGACAAGAACGAAGGCCGCGCGATCGCCGAGGCGGACGACATCTTCCACGCCGTGCCCTTCGCCAATCCGCTCGATATTCACGCCGGTGGCTATGCCGATCTGGCCGGGTGCCGGGTGGTGATCATGGCGGCGGGCGTAAATCAGAAGCCGGGGGAAACCCGCTTGCAGCTTCTGGATCGGAACGCGGCGGTGTTCCGCGACGTGATCCCGCAGATCATCGCTAATGCGCCGGAGTCCGTGATCGTGGTGGCGACCAACCCGGTCGACATCATGACTCATCTGACGGCGCAGATTGCCGTCGAACACGGCTGGGATCGGCGGAGGGTCCTGGGCAGCGGCACGACGCTGGACACCGCGCGCTTCCGGGCGCTGCTGGGGCGCCGGCTGGGTGTGGATTCACAGCATATCCACGCCTACGTGGTCGGCGAGCATGGCGACAGCGAAGTGCTGACCTGGTCGCTGGTCAGTATCGGCGGCATTCCGTTGGAGCGCTTCATCCGCTCGCACCACGTCTCGCTCGACGCCGCCGACCACGCGGAGATCGACGCCGGGGTGCGCCGCGCCGCCTACCGCATCATCGAGGGCAAAGGGGCGACCTACTACGGCATCGGCAGCGCCCTGGCTCGCATCGCCGAAGTGATCCTGCACGACCAGAACGCCATCCTGACAGTGTGCGCGCCGAGCGACGACATCTGCGGGGTGAAAGATGTGACCGCGGCCATGCCGCACATTGTCAGCGGCGAAGGGGTGGTGGAACAGCTCCCGCTGCCGATCAACGACGAGGAGGCGGCGGCGCTCCAGCGCAGTGTAAGCGTGATCCGCGAGGCCATCGACAGCCTGGGGCTGTGAAATTTTCGACGGGGATGCGGGGCACGTGCGCCCTCCGCCGGAAACGCCTTAAGATTTTCTCATCTGAACCCTCTTGACCTTTTGGCAAGTTGCGCTATGCTTTGAATATCGCAGGCTTAGAGAAAAGGAGGTGATCGCGTGTTCATTCGCAGTCATAAGGGGGCTACCCCCTAGGACGTTCACCTCTCAGTGAGCGTCCCCATGCGGGACCTCCCCTGAGACCGCAACAAACTGACCCGCCGTGACTCTACACGGCGGGTCACTTTTTTATTCAACCTCGCGCTCAGGTGGTCGGTGAGGCAGTGCTTTCTCTCCTTGCCCAAATCCCATGCACGCAATTCCAATACCATAGAAAAGCCGAAGCAGCATAGCAAAGCCTCTTCTTAACCCACCTCAAACGACTTGGTCATCTACCAAAGCCAATATATCAGCATGACATCCATTAC
>JADJPJ010000056.1 GCA_016713325.1 Candidatus Flexifilum affinis
ACGGCGCGCGGCATCTACGGTTTCGTCATTTCGCTGTGCATCGCCCTCGTCTGCTGGATGGCTTAAGCGCCAACGGCGTTAGCGGCCTGGATACCACCACGGTGGACAATCGCGATCCGGGTGATCTTCCTGTCGGCCGATCTTGCCCTGGCCGGGGGGTGGCGGCGGCCGGCGCTTCCACGTGATGTTCAACGTCCCGGTGCGCTTATTTGCCGTTTTGCGCGCTGGCCGGGGCAGCCGGCCACTCGCTGCGCGCCCTGCTGATGATGTCCGGCGTAGCGCTGTCTTCGGGCACGCTGGCCGGCGCGCTGCTGGTAGGCCTGCTTGGCGAAATCTTCGCACAGCGTTTACGTTCGCCCGCCGGGGTCTTCGCCGTGCCGGCCGCCATTCCGATGGTTCCCGGCGTCTTCGCCTTCCGCGCGATGATCGGAGTGATCAACCTGACGATTGCGCCGCGGGCGGATACACTTGTCCTGGTCGATGCCATCACCAACTTCGCTGATCACCGGCTGGTGCTGGCAGCGCTGGCGGTGGGCATCGCCATGCCCTCCTGATCGGCCGGCGGCAGAAGCCGGTCGTCTGAGCAACTCTTCAAAAAACTGAAGAAAGCCCAGAACCCAACCTCTCGCCCTCCTCGCGGATACGATCGCGAGCGCGCTCGCCATTTAGAGGCAAGGAGAGTCTGTGCAGCAGATTCCGCCGGCCGAGGTCGTACTGCACCCGCTATTGCCAGCTGCGGGCAGGCGACATCGGTGGACTAGAAGACATCGTGAACGCCTTATCAAGTCCAGGCGGTGCGGCCGCCCACCTGATCACCCACGACCGCGCGGCGGCGGAAGACATCGTCCAGAACGTCTTCGTGCGCGTCAGCGAACGCATCCACCAGTACGATCCGGACGCCCGTTTGAACCCTGGTTTTTCGGGCGGTCATCAACGACGCCGTCAAGGTCGCCGCCCGCCGTGGGCGTGAAGTCGACCTGGAGGCGGGAGACGACGGCCCCGGTCTGCTCGACGTCCTGGTCGATCCGTCACCCGCGCCCGACGAAGCGCCGAACGCGCCGAAATTGAATCTCCTGTGTGGGAGGCCCTGCATCAGCTTCGCCCAGCCGCGCCGCCGCCGTCATGCGCTACTACCTGGCCTACGACGAGGCGGAGATCGCCGCTGCGCTCACCGTGCCCGCCGGTACCGTCAAGTGGCGGCTGCACGAGGCGCGCCGTAACCTGCGTGGCCTGCTGACCCCGCTGTGGCGTTCGCTCAACGGTGATGCGGATGAATCGGAGTCCGCGCCGGAAGCACGCACCCGAACGGGCAAGGAGGCTGACCGTTGGACGACCGGCGCATTGTACAGGCGCTCCATGACATCGCCCGCAAAGGAGTACCCGACGAGGTGAACCTGAATCCCGAAATTCGCGCCAGACTGGGCACTGCTGGACGTCGCGCTGCCCGTTCGCGCGGCAGTTGGGCGGCCATCGCTGTCGCTGCCATGCTGGCCCTGGCCGCCGCCACGTTCGCCGCCGTGCAGATCCTCCAACCCTATCTCGATCCGGGCTTGCAGGCGGCGAGCGAAGCCGACCTGGTAACGCCAATCAACGAAGCCCGGACGGTCGAGGGCGTCACCGTCGTGCTGGAGTACGCCTATGCCGACGCCAACCGGATTTCACTCGGCATGAGCAGCATTGGCCGTGCTCCACAGAATATCCAGTATCGATTTGACGACATTCACCTGCACACCGCGGACGGAATCGAACTGCCGATCATCTTCGGCGGGGGTGGAGGTGGAGCCGGTGGTGGCGGTTCGCCCACTGACCTGACAGATTACCAGTTCCGCCAGGACTACTCTTTCGATGCCCAGGCCATTCCGGGCATCATCGATTCGCCGCCAGAGACGCTTTCCCTCACGCTGGGCATCACGGTCAACCGCGTTACCATGGATCCGGCGGTCATCGGTGCCGGCGGAAGCGGGGGTGGTGGGGGCAGCGGGGGAGGCAGCGAGGCCGGCACCGGTGAGATGTCACCCATCGGCGGCGAAACGGTCGAAGCGCTGGGCGTCCTGTCCTGGGATTTCGCGCTGCCGCTGATACCAGCGCGCATCGCCGAAGTCAACCAGACCGTCACCGACGCCGCCAGCGGCATTACCATTACCTGACCGCGTCATCGTCACGCCATCGCTGGTGCGCGCCGGGCTCTGCTTTGACCCGGTCGACGCGGCCACCCGTCCCCAGGTGTCCCTGACGGTCGATGGCCAGGCAATCCCACTGGACTCGTCCGAGATCGGTGTTGCCGGGTGGGCAGGCGAGCGGCCTGTAGGATGTATTGGCACACAGTTCACGCGCTCGCTGTATGACGCCGGGGAGAACTGGCAGATCACCATCACCGGGCTGGCGCGTCACCGGGCGCATAGCGGCGGCATCGGGGGCGGTATGGACAGTGTCGAGGGCTTCATCTCAGTCGATCCGCAGATGATTGAGCCGGTCCGCGCGCGCGTTGAAACGGAGCTAAGCGCCGCCGGGATCGACGCCACAGTCGAGGTCGCCGACAATCAGATCGTCATTCGCGCCGGCGTCGAGGCCCGCGACGCACTTCCGGGCGTGGTCGAGCGCGCCACGACCGACGTCACGACCGGCGAATGGTCGTTCAACTTCACCCTGCCGCCGCGCTGACGGCGGCCGATGAGCCTGGAATGCGATTGGGGGCAGCGTCCGCCGCCCCTGGTTGCCGGTTTCCGTCGCCTTACACGGCTGTCGAGTGGGCTGGAGCCTGCTCGGACCCATTCTGGTCGGGGAGCGCCGGCTCAGCCGGAAAAAGTGAGCCGGAACATTGAATCCCTGATGGACCCGACTCTCCACAGACACCTGGCCGCCGAAGGCTTCCACGATCATGCGAACAATCGTCAGGCCGAGGCCCAGGCCGGCAATGTCGATCCCCGAGAGTCTGCCACTTTGTAGAAGGCCTCGAAAATGTGGGGATGCTCCGTGGGGATGCGCGATGCCCGGTATCGGTGACCGTCAGAGTGGGCTTGCCTTCCAGCAGCGCTGCCTCGATGGTGACCTGCCCGCCGGCCGGCGTGAAGGCGATCGCGTTCTGCACCAGGTGGGCGAGCGCGACTTCGAAATCCTCCCCGTCGCCATAGGCCACGACCCTCCCGAATGGCCGATACTTTCCAGGCGGATCTCGCGCTCGACGGCCAGTGCAGAGAGCTTGCGAAACGTGGAATCCGCCACCACAGACAGATCCACCGGCGCAGGGACGATATCCCCCAGCCCGATCAGCAGCTTCAGGTTCTCCATCTGGGATTTCAGCTGCTGGATGGAGACGCTGGTGATGCTGAGGTGCGGGGTCACGCTTTCGACCGAAGCGCCTTTTTCCAGTTTCAGACGCATGAGATACTGGTTGACCTCGATGCTGGAGAGGCGATTGGCGAAATCGTGGGGAGATCCTGCGACGAACCGCCCCAGCGCGCGCTGCCGTTCCTGCCGGACCAATAGCTGAGCGCGTTTCCGCTCGCTCTCTCAAGCTGCCGGCGTTTTTCGCGTTCGCGCAGACGCCAGAAACTGGTGAACACGCTGACAAAGCCGGTCGCAAAGAGGTTGAAAGCCAGAGGCCCGCGAAGCGTCGTCATCAGCGGAAGCTGCGGATTGGCCCACTGATACGAGAGGATGGCGATCGCTACGCCGACGACACACAGCATTGTCTGCCTTCGAGACAGGAATACCGAGACAAAGATCGAGACCAGGATGAAGTAATACGCGAACTCCATCCCGACAGCACCGCCCACCGCGAACATGGCCGTGCCGATCAGGAAGCCCGGCGACTGCCGCCATACTGGTGATCGCCGGTACCACTCGGCTATGCCGGCTCCAGTAGTACGGAGGGTGAAGAGCACCAACCCCGCAGGTTGGAAGAATGCGCTGCCGCTGCTCGGGCGTGTAGTAGGATGGTGATGGAGATGCCGATGGCGGCGACTAGCAGAATGACCAGAGCTAGACCCGCAATCAGGCGGCCTTCCTGCCGATGCCGCCGCTGACCACCTGCATCGATGGCTCGGCTGAGCGCCACCACAGCGCTGCCAGCCTGGCTCTGAACGTGCGGAGACGGGAGTGATGAGAGTGAGCTGCCATGCAAGTTTCGTCTTAGGGCCGGCTGTAAAATGAAAAGAGGGACGGCATAATCATAGCAGACGAACCCTTCTCAAACCGCAATTTTCACCAATTATTCAGGTCACCGTCGCGGAGGTTTTTCCGGTGTCACGCTCTATGGGGCTCGCCAAAGTATGCTAAAATTGGCATCAATGCCGGGGCTGTGGCGAAATGGCAGACGCGAGTGACTTAAAATCACCTGCTCGGAAGAGCGGGTTCGAGTCCCACCAGCCCTACCTGATGGAACGTAAACCGAACTTATTTTGTCCGGGCAAACATAAAGCTGCCGAATCGGCAGCTTTATGTTTTGTCGTGTCCTCGGCAAGGTTATGCTTTGTTTGTTGTGTCGCACAAATCCTCCCATCGCCAACTCTACTTTTCCGCAACGTTACAAACTCCCAATATCGCTCTCACGTTCGTTTCCGTGTTGGCTGCAGACAAACAACGTCTGCTTGACTCCTGAGTTAACATAATCTTATGGATCAGACCGCGCTGCGCGCGTGTCCGCAGCCGGCGACCATGACCATCTGCACCCACACTGGAGGCCGTTGTATGTCCGTAGATCCGAACGCCCCTCACTTCGTATTGGCCGCCGTAAAGCGCATTTATCCCGAACTCCCCGACCTCGTCGGTCAAGAGAACTGGGCGGCAATTCAGCCGCAGATCGACACTCACATCACAGCGCTGGAATCGCAACCCAACAACGATCTCGCCTCGACGCAGCTTTTCGGGCTGCTTGCACAGTATGAGCCGGCGCGACAGCGCATGATCGAGGAAATCCAGGTGCAGAAGGTCATCAGCGCCAACATCGCCGAATCGCTGGCGAAGATCGCCGCCAGCCTGGGCATCGATCCGGCCACAACCGATGGGTTTGACCGCCGCCGCCTACAACCGTATGACCTGGGAGGTCGACCCGGAGACGATCCCTGAGCCGGACGACGATGTGCGCACGCGCGGCATCGCCCTGGGCGAGGGCGGCGTCGGCGGGGCGAAGAGCGTCAAGTTCAGAAACATGCAGCTGGACCTGGGCGACTTTGCCAAGATCTCAGCAGGCTTCATTACGACCGGCTTCGACATAATCGACAAGCCCCACCCGCTGCTGATTGCCGCCGGCGTGCTGCTCACCGTCTATGCGCTCCACGATACGATGAAGATTGAGCTTTCCGAGCAGGAAGCGAGCGTTTTTTGGGGAATGATCCAGGCAACAGGCACAATGAAGGGTGCAGGACTCAAGTTGTTGACGATTCTCGAGACGACTAACGCCGAGCGCGCCAAATACCACCTCGACGCACTGACCGAAAACCAGATCCAGTACTCACTCGATAAGCTTGTGCGTATCCACAGCGTCGAGATAACCGGCAAGACCTATCGCATCATCGAGCGGTACACCCTCAAGGACTGACCATGCCGAACTCCTTCTCGCAAACGACACGACTGACCGATCCCGCGTCGAATCAGGCATTCGAGTTCGAGACATGGCTGATCATCGACCGCGATGAACGTCCCGACCTGATCGAAAAACTTATGGCAGGAAAGCTGCACACGGTCACCAGTCCTCACTCTGGCGATGAGCTGGGCGAAGTGGATGCGCCGCTGCTCGTCTTCCAGCCCAACCACACACCGCCACTGTTCTTCTCGCCCGCCCCGCAGACCGCTTCGGAGCAAGATGAACAGCAGGCGATCGGACTGATCGGACAACTGCGGCAGGTATTGGGGACACACTGGCAGGACACTTGGCTCCAGAATAGATTGCCAGTGATGCCGCGCGCACTCGCCCCAGAAGCCCTGGACGATTTTGATCAAGCGATGCGGAAATTGCAGCAGGCCATGCAAAACCAGCAGCAGCCCAACAACGACTCCGCCGCCGGAATCAACGCCATAATCCAAGAACTGCAACAACCCCCGCGTGATGCCCGCGACATGCCGCGCCACGTCGAGTTGTGCCACCGCGCACTGGAACTGCTGCCAAAGCAAGGGAATGAACGACTTTGGGCGGCGCTGCAAGTTGAATTGGGAAACGCTTCAGCGCAAAATCCACTGAGGGATCGGGCGCAGAACCTCGAGGACGCCATTGCCGCCTACCAGCAAGCCCTCACCGTCATAACGCAGATCGCCATGCCGGTCGAATGGGCGCAAACGCTGAACAACCTGGCGAACGCCTACTGTTACCGCATCCGTGGGGATCGGGCGCAGAACCTCGAGGACGCCATTGCCGCCTACCAGCAAGCCCTCACCGTTATGACGCAGACCGCCATGCCCGTCGACTGGGCGGGCACGATGATGAACCTGGCGATTGCCTACTATTCCCGCATCCGGGGGGGATCGGGCGCAGAACCTCGAGGACGCCATAGCCGCCTACCAGCAAGCCCTCACCGTCAGGACGCAGGCCGCCATGCCCGTCGACTGGGCGCAAACGCTGAACAACCTGGCGAATGCCTACCGAAAGCGCATCCGTGGGGATCGGGCGCAGAACCTCGAGGACGCCATTGCCGCCTACCAGCAAGCCCTCACCGTCAGGACCCAGACCGCCATGCCCGTCGACTGGGCGGGCACGATGATGAACCTGGCGAACGCCTACTCTGACCGCATCCGGGGGGATCGCTCGGAGAACCTTGAGGAGGCGATTGCCGCCTACCAGCAAGCCCTCACCGTCAGGACGCAGACCGCCGTGCCCGTCGAATGGGCGCAAACGCTGAACAACCTGGCGAACGCCTACTATTCCCGCATCCGGGGGATCGGGCGCAGAACCTCGAGGACGCCATTGCCGCCTTCCAGCAAGCCCTCACCGTCAGGACCCAGACCGCCATGCCCGTCGAATGGGCGGGCACGATGATGAACCTGGCGAACGCCTACTTTTCCCGCATCCGGGGGGATCGGGCGCAGAACCTCGAGGACGCCATTGCCGCCTACCAGCAAGCCCTCACCGTCAGGACGCAGACCGCCCTGCCCGTCGAATGGGCGCAAACGCTGAACAACCTGGCGACCGCCTACTATTCCCGCATCCGTGGGGATCGGGCGCAGAACCTCGAGGACGCCATCGCCGCCTACCAGCAAGCCCTCACCGTCAGGACCCAGGCCGCCATGCCCGTCGACTGGGCGACCACGATGACTAACCTGGCGAACGCTCCTACTGTGACCGCATCCGTGGGGATCGGGCGCAGAACCTCGAGGACGCCATTGCCGCCTACCAGCAAGCCCTCACCGTCATGACGCAGACCGCCATGCCCGTCGACTGGGCGCAAACGCTGAACAACCTGGCGACCGCCTACTCCAAGCGCATCCGCGGGGATCGGGCGCAGAACCTCGAGGACGCCATTGCCGCCTACCAGCAAGCCCTCACCGTCATGACGCAGACCGCCATGCCCGTCGAATGGGCGACCACGATGATGAACCTGGCGAACGCCTACTCTGACCGCATCCGGGGGGATCGGGCGCAGAACCTCGAGGACGCCATTGCCGCCTACCAGCAAGCCCTCACCGTCAGGACGCAGACCGCCATGCCCGTCGACTGGGCGCAAACGCTGAACAACCTGGCGAATGCCTACCGAAAGCGCATCCGTGGGGATCGGGCGCAGAACCTCGAGGACGCCATTGCCGCCTTCCAACAAGCCCTCACCGTCAGGACGCGCAGCGCTTTCCCGATTGACCACCGCGGCACGCTGCGAAATCTGGCGAATTTGTATTTTGGCGAACACCGCTGGGGAGGCTTATCAGACGTGCCTGGATGCTATCGCGGTAGGCGCGGACATCTTTGCGGCCGGCGTCGGCGATGCTGGGCGCATGGAAGCCCCTCAAACAGACCGGCGATTTCTACACGCGCGCGGCGTACAGCGCCACCCGGTTGGGGCGTTATGGCGAGGCGCTGGCGCAGCTCGAAGGCGGGAAAGCCCGCCTGCTGGCCGAAGCGCAGTCTCTGGGCGACGCCAACCTCGCCATGCTGAGCGCCGACGAACGCGATCGACTGGGGATTCTGCGCGATCGCATCAAGGCGCTGGAATACGAATACCGGCTGCCGGCGGATCAGCCCACGCGCCGCGATGAGCAAACGATCAGCCGGGAGCTGGGCGAGAAAAGCCGGCGCTGCGCGGCCTGATCGGCGAGTTCGCGCGAAGTATCCTGACTTCATGCCGGAAAGTCTGGCGCTGAGTGAGCTTCTGGCCCTCATTTCGCGAGGCAGCGCGTTAGTCGCGCCGCTGTTCACCGATCAGGGCAGCGCCGCGTTCATTGTGCCGGGCGGTGCGACGGAAATCACCGTCGATCATGTGCTGATGCTGGGCGATTTCAAGCTGGCTGACCTTTACGCGATCACCCGTGGAACGGAAAATGCCCCAGGTTGGCTGCGCAACTATGTCAACTACCGCTTCCGTGACGCACGGTCGCAGGCACTGTTTGATGGGATTGACCATGTGACTCGCCGCCTATGGGACGCCTTTGTCGGCAGGATTCATGATCGACTGCAAGCCCTGGGCATCAAGCACGTGCTGTTTATGCCACAGGAGATACCGCGCTCGTGCCGCTCCATGCCGTTTGGCGCGAGGTGGAGGGTAAGCGGCGATACTCATGGACGACTATCTGATCAGCTACACGCCTTCAATGCGGGCGCTAGCGAATGCTCAACGCAAGACGGCTCAGGGCAGCGGCGCGCTGGTCGCAGGCGTAAGCGCGTACAAAGGAATGAATGATCTGCCCAACACCCGCGCCGAAGCGGAGGGAATCGCCGCGCTCTTTGGCGTGGCTCCGCGGATCGATGGCGCGGCGTCGGACGAAGTGGTCAAAGGTGCTGTGAAAGGCAAAGCCTACATTCACCTCGCGTGTCACGGCGGCTTCGACTGGGCTGGCGACGCCTTCGCCTCCGCGCTGTTCCTGGCGAACGACGAACCGCTGCCCCTGCCGCAGATCATGGCGCAGCTCGACCTCGATGCGGCTCGGTTAGTGGTGCTCTCCGCCTGTGAGACGGGCCTTGTCGACTTTGACAAGGTGCCGGATGAGTTCCTGGGGTTACCCGCTGGCTTCATGCAGGCTGGCGCGTCGGCGGTCATCAGCAGCCTCTGGACCGTTGAGGATCGCAGCACCGCGCTGCTCATGGAGCACATGTACAAGCTGATGCTCGACAAGGAGCATCCGATGGAGTCGGCGGAAGCGCTGCGCGGGGCGCAGTTGTGGCTGCGTAATGCCACGGCGAAGGAGATCGGCGCCTACTATCAGGCATATCTCGTCCCGGGCATGAGCCAGAGCGAGGCGGGCAGCGCTTTCATCGAACTGATGATGCGCGCCAAGCCAGACGACAAGCCTTATGCCCATCCCTTCTACTGGGCAGCGTTCACGTACACCGGGTCGCGCAGTGACAACCTCGAGCCGACTGGGCAAATCGGCGGTGGACCTAGCCGAGTTGCGTTCACACTCTTCAACCCCAGTCGGGTTCGCCGACAAGCACGATACAGCCTAGTCGTGTATGCCCACAAACAAAAAGAGCAAGGCGCCGTACAGACGGATGTCCGCAAGTTCAGCGACGAACTTGGTGAAGCGCCAAAAGAGCGTCACAGCGCTGAATCGCTTTCTCTCTCGCCCAAAACAGAGATTACGATCATGCCGGAAGCGGAGGAAATCACCTTCGATCCGCCGGAGCTGACCAAAATGTGGGCTGATAAGTGGCTGCGTTTCAACTTTGATTTTGAGGTGCCTGAGCACTTTTCCGACGAGGAGGTGTTGCTGCGTATCTCGGTGCAGGTGAAAGGCTTCGAGGTCGCAAGCATCAAATCGTCGTGCGAGGTTGTCGCTGAAACGGTCTCGGTAGCTGCTCCCACCCTGCCTGATGACCCGTTGGTCGATCCGCCCGGCGAGAGTGGCACGCGCAAAGCCGATACCCGGCTGTACCGCAATGTGTTCCTCTCGTACTCGCACAAAGACGAAGAGGTTGCCTGGAGGCGTGCCCGTCAGATCGAGGTAACGCTAGGATCGCGTCTTCATGGATGTCAAAGACCTGCGCGCCGGGGAAGATTGGGAAACGCGCCTGTTCGAGTGGATTGACCAAGCTGATATTATCCATTTGCTCTGGTCGGAGAACTCGGCGAAGTCGGACTACTGCCGCAAAGAGTGGACGTATGCGCTCGAAAAGAAGTGCGGTGACACGCGCTGTTTTGGCGTCATCCGTCCGATCTACTGGCAGAAGCCCATGCCCAATCCCCCACCAGAACTGGCACATCTGCACTTCCAGCTGATCAAGCTGGAGGATGAGTGACACTCGCGGGGGTCTCACAACTTCAGATAGAGGCGTATTGCCCCCAACCGAAACTGACAGGTTGCTGCTCTGCTCAGATTAAGATTAATGACCGTGGAGACAAGCACGACGGCGCTGCTCATGAGGCACATGTACAGCCGATTCTCGACGAGGAAGATCCGACAGAGCCGGAAGGCGCTGCGCACAGCGCAGTTGTGGCTGCACGATGCAAAGGCAAAGGAAATCGGCGACAACTACCAGGCGTATTTCGTCCCGCGCATGAGCCAGAGCGAGGCGGGCAGCGCTTTCATCGAGCTGATGATGCGCGCCAAGCCAGACGACAAGCCTTATGCGCATCCCTTCTACTGGGCAGCGTTCACGTACACCGGGCTGTGAACTGGTCCATTCTGTCTGTCAGGATTCGAAAAACCGGCAGTTTTATGGTTGTAAATCCGTGTTCTCGGCAGCTTTATGGTTGTCGAGACACGGCCCTCTCGCTCAACACAGCACATGCGAGCGTTTTGTCGTGTTCTCGGCAACTTTATGCTTTGTCTCTGAAGTTGCACCAACCACTCTGGCAATCACAGGCGCTTGAACGCAACAACCATTCTAAGCAGCTCGATCAGTGCGGACCGCAGCGGACGATCGACGCTGCGAAGGATTGCCAGGGTCTGACGTTCTTCTTCGTCCAGACCCTGGTCGCCGCCTGCATGCTTTACATCGTCACTCATTCCAAGCAGCCAATCGAGCGAAACGTCTAGCGACTTAGTGAGCGCGATCACCGAAGTGAGTGTAGGGGTCTGCTCTCCACGCTCCAGGAGACTGACTGTGCTTTGATTGACTTCAGCACGTTCTGCCAGAGCCTCCTGTGTCAAACCAAGTTCAGTTCTTCTGGCGCGCAGTCGTGCAGCCAGGACACTCAGATCAATACTGTTCGCCATCGCCATCCCTCGATTGAGGCATCGGCGCCTAATGTATTGCGAACCCCATTGCGCATTATATGATTTGTGCATATATTCTATGCATGAATGCATAGTTCTTGATCAGCGGCCGACACGATGCCTTTGCTCCACGTCATCCCACGCCAGAAAGACTCAGCCTGCTACATCAACTCCGAAGGAAGGCTGTTTCTTCCTGCGCCAACGCTGGATAGTTTGAAATGGAAGCATGGAACAGCGATCGCTCTGGCCTATCTGGCCGATCCGCTCACCCTGCTCCTACGCGATGATGCTGACGGCAACGGCTTCACGCTGATGCGTCGAGCTGGTCCAACCAATACGCAGAGTCCACGCGGCGTTGTCACCTGCACTGGCTTCACGAACGGAGTCTTGAGAAGCCGCGTCGCGCTGCCACTCAGGAACATCAAACCCATCGTTCTGAAGAACGCGACGCACAAACTCGCGCTTCAGTTGGAAGCGCCGACGTGGACCCGGGAGGAGTTCAGCCAGGCTGGCCGGCAGAACGTTCCGCCAGGCGCAAAAGGCGTGTACCAACTGCTCGACGCCAACGAGCAGGTATTGCGTATTGGCGAAGGAGCTATCAACAGCCGCATCGGACAGCACCTGAAGAACTCGGAATTCATCAGTGCTGTCCGGTATTTCCGCTACTATTCACTCGCCGACAAGGAGGAAATGCAGATTTTCGAACAGGTGCTCCTCGCGAACTACGAGATGTCCGCTGGTAAGCTGCCCGTACTCAATACCCTGCACGGCTGAGTAATGGGCAGCGTCGCCAACGGTGGGCAGTCCCGCAATAGCATCATTCGGCAATCTCCAGATCATGGTCGACCCGGAGTTGTTCGACCTTCATGAGGCCCCAATTGACCATACTGACAAATTGAACCATGAGAAGAATTGCCACGATCAATAGGAACACCGCGGTCCACTCCCACAGGATTGCGGCGGCTCTCGCGAGATTTGGATTAGTGGCGAAATCTAGGCGGATGATTAACAGTGCAAAAAAGATGATGAGCGTCCACTTTGCCATCTTCACCAGCCACGAAACCAGATGTTTCCGATGCTCCAGTTCAAGTCGTACCCGACGAGCTTCCTCTTCGAGCCAGTGGTTGTCAGCACCTTGTATCAGGTTATCAAGTTTTGCCCAGACCTCCTGGTACCCACGCCATCTGCTCTGCCTACTGGCTGGCACAACGGCATCAGAAGGCCCGAGAACCGCTACATGTTTGGAGTTCGAGCTGGAGTCAGGGGTTGGTTTGAGCGCAAGCTGCTCCACCAGTCTATCAATCAACGAGCTGCGAGATTTCTCTCGCCACCGACGTACGTTCTCTACGTTGTCAGCAAAACCTAGAATCGGTTGAATGTAGTCCTTTTGCTGAGGCGTGAGTTCGCGAGGTGATACCTCAGTCTGGGACTTGCCACCCTGTTTCAGGATTTCACAAAGGTCGTCCGGCCTCGCCTTTAGTAGAGCCAAGAAAAAGGCATGATTGTCATCATCTTTAAGCTCCTGCAACACTTGCCGATGGTGTACTGCCACATCCCTGTCGCTACAAATCGGCTTTAAGTAACACAGGTTAAGCGTGAGGTATTCGCGGCACAGTGCCTCGTGATGCTTGGCCGGGTTCGCAGTCTGCGAAAGCAGATTCGGCGCTTCTGATACGAGGCAATGCCTAAGAAGCTTTTCCCGATCGGAACGATGCCGGCCAGGATGCTCAAGGACATCTTTAGCCAGTTCGCAGAACGCCTCCTTCGACATGCGTCCATACTGCTTTTGTAGTGCGGTGAGGTCTCTTGCATTCATTTTTTCATCCTTTGTAGAAAGTTATCAGGATGATGGTATCTCCTCGACTCGTCACAAAATGTGTTTGAGGCGGTTCTGCGGTCAACTTGTGGTCGATTTGTGGCACTACTCAGCGAGAAAAATGATACAGTCCATCTACTGAACACTTGAAACCGCTCCAAAAGGAGTCTCGGTTGACAATTCGGACCGCACTACATTGCTCGAATAGCACCATCGGTATCGGCAGAGTCTCTTTCGTTGGACCGTGCTGACCAAGCGCTTGCTCGACCTGGAGGGCGCAACTAGGTTGCGTGATCATCTGATGCGGCCAACTCATCTGACCACAAAGTGAATGGTGTTCAACCAAGGTGACGATGATCAATGACACGGCTGTCTGAAACCGAGTTTCACGACTGGGCCTTCAGGCTCGGCCTTTCGCAGAGCACTGTCAGCCTCATCACCCATATTCGGAGCTCCGAACCTTCGAGGCGGGTCGGCGGAGGGGCTGGAAATGTCACTGTCCGCTTCCCAAGCAAGAAAATGGGCTGCGTCATCCAGGCCGAAAGCCACAAGGTGTCATTCGCCGGTGTCATTGAGTATGAGCATGACAAGGCCATCCTCGAATACTACGATGAATCTCTGCCGATAAAGCTGAACTACAAGGCGAAATCGGGCCGCCAAATTGGAGTGCTTCACACTCCGGACTACTTCCTGATACAGGAGAATGGCGCAGGCTGGGAGGAATGGAAAACCGAGGAAGAGCTGAACAGACTTGCCGAGGACATGCCGAACCGCTATATGCGAGACGAGAATGGCCAGTGGCGATGCCCTCCGGGCGAGGAATACGCAAGCGAGCATGGCTTGGCCTACACAGTCAGGTCGTCGTCCGGCATCAACTGGACTTACCAGAGAAATCTCAGCTTTCTAGATGATTACTGGCGTCACCCGCTAGCCGATATCCCTGAAGATGTCAGGGAGACCCTGGTCTCACATGTCGCGCGGAACGAAGGCATTGATCTTGATACACTCCGAAGGCAATTTCCCGATCAGGTTGACAAGATCGCCGCGCTTATCTTCCAAGAAGCGCTCTACTGCGATCTCGAAAACCAGCTTCTGATCGAACCACAGACAACATCTATCTTCAGCAATCGTGATGCGGCACTTGCATATAGCAGGCTGTCTGAAGTGGGTCATCCTACCAAGCTGACAAGTACTATCATCGAGGCTGGCGCAGCAGTAGATTGGGACGGCAAACCCTGGACGATTGCGAACGCGGGCGAGTCTAGGCTTGCACTTCTCAGCCAAGACAATGAACTGATGGAACTCTCGAAAACCGACTTCTTGGCGCTAGTCAGCTCTGGTAGTCTGTTCGTGCACTCCCCTGAGCCTACCGAAGCTCAGGCCGAGATAAGGGAAATCTTGCGCAACGCCGGCCCTGCGGATATAGCCGAGGCCAATCGCCGGTACAACATCATTCAGGGCAATTCCACACCAAGCGATGTCAGTGAGCGCACCGTGCGAGCGTGGAAAGCAAGCTTTCGTCAGGCTAAGGAAGCAAATGGAAATGGCTACCTTGGCTTACTTCCAAAGACGAAAGAACGGGGCAATCGAGCGAAAAGGATCCCATCAGCTATCCATGAGCTAATGGATACCTTCATTTCCGAAAACTACGAGACATTGAAGCAAAAACGATTTTTGTCGCTTATGGTCAGTTCCTGCAACAATGCCAACTACTGGGCCTAGATTGCCCCAGCTTCGAGACGTTCCGCAAAGCTGTGAAGAACAGACCAAAGTATCAACAAAAGCGAAAACGTAAGGGAAGGCGCGCATCATACAACTTGGAACCTCAGTATATGGAGCTGGTAGTCACGACACCGCGTCACGGTGAATTCCCTTTCCAGATTGGACACATTGATCATACCGAGCTCGATATCGAGGTGGTGAATTCCACAACTGGCAAGAACCTTGGCCGTCCTTGGATATCTATCCTTCAATGTGCGTTCTCGCGCAGAATTCTGGCCATTGTAGTTACGCTCGATCCACCAAGCTATCGGACTTGCATGCTACTTGTTCGTGCCTGTGTTCGGAAGCATCATCGACTACCTCAGACAGTGGTCGTCGACAACGGCAAGGAGTTTAACAGTATCTACTTTGAAAGTCTTCTCGCGAAATGTGGCGTCACCAAGAAGAGCCGCCCTCCAGCAAGGCGCGTTTCGGTGCCCCACTGGAAAGGCTCTTCGGCACTTGTACCACACAGCTCATTCACAATCTCCAGGGCAACACCCAGATCATGAAAAACGTCCGTCAGGTCACAAAGTCAGTGAATCCGAAGAATTTGGCGATCTGGACACTCCATACCCTCGATGAGACGGTTCGCAAATGGGCAAATGAGATCTATCACACGACCATACACTCCGCGCTCGGAATGTCACCGAGCGAAGCCTTTCAGAGAGGGCTGGCTGCATCAGGGCCGCGAGAGCATGTCCATATCACCTACGACGACAACTTCTACATCATGACACTGCCGAGCACTCGGCGTGGCAAAGCCAAGATTCAGCCCGGTCGAGGCATCCAAATTAATAACATTTACTACTGGGCAGAAATCATGCGCCGCCCGGACATTGAAGGGATTTCAGTGCCTGTGAGATACGACCCATTCGACATTGGCAGAGCCTACGTCTATGCCGAGAACCAGTGGCACGAATGCATTTCCACCACTTCGCGATGTTCCGAGGAAGATCGGAACGAGAAATCCAAAAGGCAAGTCAGGAGTTGCGCGCGCAGCACAAGACGCACGGTCGCAGCCGACGAATCACGGCATTACAGCTCGGCGAATTTATCTCAGAGAGGGAGAAAAACGAAACGGTGCTGGAGCAGCAGAGGCGGGATGCTGAGCGAGAGCAGACGACTACCCTGCGGACACTTACACAGCCTCCAAGCATTACCAACAATGCGACTGAGGATGATCAGTCGAAGGCCTCAGGCGTGCCCGCGATCATCGCGCCAGCGGACAAGGCTCCGGTTTCCTCCAAACCGCTTCGCGTACTGGAAGACTTCTAATGGTCAACGTAGAGAACACCCGCCTCTTTCCCGACCACCTTCTCCAAGGCTCTGAGCAGGAAAGGGTGCAGTACTTCGAGCACAAACTCATTGCACACGACCGGCTGAGCCAGGCCCATGAGGAGCTTTCCACTGCAATATACCAGCCCGCTGGCTCACCAATCATCGTCGTCACCGGACCTACAGGCGTGGGAAAGACGACTCTGCTCCAAAGGATGATCAAGGACGTACAGCAATTCCCCCCGGCGCCCACCCGTGAAGGCACGATAGTAATTGCTGGTGTCGAGGCGCCTGCCCTCGACAGCGTCGGCTTCGATTGGCGCGACTTCTTCTTCCGCGCATTACAGGTTCTGGACGAGCCCTTGGTGGACAGGAAGACTGTCGGCTACCAGGTTCGAACCGGATCGGCAGATACCGCGAAAGGCCTCGCAAGCCGGGGAAAGTACAGCCGTGCGGATCTCCGTCACGTGTTTGAAGCCGCGCTTGCTCAGCGTGGACGCAGATATTCTGGATCGATGAAGCACAGCATCTGTCAAAGGTCGCCAGGGGCCGACGCCTCCTTGATCAGATGGACACGATCAAGTCGCTGGCAAGCATCTCGAAGACGCGATTTGTCTTGCTGGGAACCTATGATGTTCTCAACCTGTTGAGCAAGAACGCTCAACTCGACAGACGTACGACGTTGGTGCATCTCCCCAGATATCGCAGTGAAATGCAGAACGATCATGCTTCCTACCTCGAAATACTCATTACATTTCAGAAGCACCTCCCTCTACGAAATGAGCCCGACCTGATCACGGAAGCCGACTACATGTATACCGGATCGTTAGGCTGCATAGGCATGCTCAAAACATGGCTGTCTCGGGCCCTCTATGAGGCTCTCAAAGATAATGAGCGCCAGCCGTTCATCGCATACTGCCGGAAGGCGCAGGTGTCTTCTGAGCGGCTTACCACCCGATTCAGAGAAATTCTGGAAGGTGAACGCCGCATGGATGAGGATGCCGACGAGGAGAACAACTATGCTCACCTACAATCCCTCCTGAACAGCGGAAGCGCCAGCGAGAGGACGCGAAAAGCATCATCCGAGACAAAACCGCGGACGAGGAGCCAACCTGGCAAACGAAACCCTGTGCGTGACCCTATCGGCGACCGGACGCGGCTTGATGAGTCAGCAATACTGCCATGACCAGCGCCTTGTACTCTCTTGACCCTATCGGCAGTGGCACCCATCGTGTCGAGTGTATGACCAGTTACGTCACTCGACTGGCGGCGGCGCACCACGTACTGGTTCGCGATCTGGTGGGCGAGATCCTGGTACCAACACTGTACAGCCCGGACTACGCCGCCAAAAGCAAATCAAAGACCTGGTGGCGCAACACGACCAACTCGCTCAACGGACTCAATCTCTCGACTGAAGATTGGATAGGCTGCGTTCAGAGCCTGACGGCGCATACCAACCTCACCTGCCTGACGATGTTCACCTGGTCAAGGGTGCTGCCATACCGGAGTCTGCTCAAGAAGACATGCGCCTGGTGCCCCACCTGTTTGCGGGAATGGCTGGATCAGGATCAGACCATCTACTATCCGCTGATCTGGCAGCTTGACTGTGTGCCGTCATGCGACATCCATCACACGACGCTGGTCACGCAATGCCCCGATCCCAACTGCGGCAAGTCGTTCACCGCACTGGCCCCGAAGGCGTATCTGGGCTTTTTGCCCACATTGCGGGTGCTGGCTGGGGCAAAGAGTTCGGCAGCAGAAGGCATGGGCGATCAAGAGCTCGCAGAGGGCGAGATGCAACGCTGGAACCTGGAGGCGATCGGCGATCTGCTGGCCACGGCAGCCACGGTCGAGAAGAAGCCTGAGCGCGAAGTGATCAGCACAGCCGTCGAGATTACTCCTGGAGACCCAGGTCCTGGAGCATGCCAGCCCGTCAGCAAGCCTGCTTCCCGAGCTGGCTGAAACCCCCAGGAAGAAGTACCGCAAGCTCGACAAAACCCGCCTGAGCCGCCAGCTCGAGTCAATCTACGGCTCCACAGCCGATCGCCCCGTGCCACTTGCCGAAGTCGCTCGGCAGCTTGGGTTTGACCCCACATTCCTGCACAATCACTTCCGCGA
>JADJPJ010000057.1 GCA_016713325.1 Candidatus Flexifilum affinis
CGCCTCCTGCTCGAAGCGGGCGACGGCGCGGGGATTGTCCAGGTATTTGCTCTGGAAGCTCTTGAGGGCCACCGGCTCGCGCTGCAAGTGGTCGTAGCACAGGTAGACGATGCCCATGCCGCCGGTCTTGACGTCGGCCACCTCGTAGCGGTCGAGGATGCGGTCGCCGGGCCGGAATTCGCCGTACTGCGCCTCGTCCTGCCAGTCGTCATGGCCATTGTCGCGGCCGACGTTCAGGCCGCCGTCCTCGGTCGGGGGGACCAGCATCGCCGCCGAAACCCCCATGATCTGCGTCGGATCGTCGGCAGAGGTGCGGGAGCCGGCAGCGGCCGGCAGCGCCTCGAATTCCGACAGGGGCAGCACGGCGTCGAAGCCGGCGAACTCGGTGGCTTCGCCAAAGGGCGACTCGGTCGCGCCTTCGTCCACCGACTCGGCGGGCACGGGCACGGAGGTCTCGTTGAGGCGCAGCAGCGTGTACAGCAGATCGGTCGGGGCGCGGCGCGGCCACTCGCCCGTCCCGCTGGAGGGCGGATCGTCGTCGTCGTCGGACAGCGCCCACAGCGCCACGGCCAGATTGCGGCGGGTCGGGTAGGTGCGGGCGATCTCGATCGTCCAGTTGATGTAGCGGTCGCGCGCCCGACGGGCCAGCGCCCGATCCACGTCGTTGAGGGCGTCGCCCCCGGCGCGGCGGTAGGCGATCAGCGTCTTGCCGACGTAGAAGACGCGCAGGCGGTTGGTGTCGGTCAGGGACAGGCGCGCGCAGAGATCGCCCAGGGCGAAGTAGTCGTTGACGTCGGCGCGGCGCAGGGCCAGACGGCCGAGTTCACGCACGTCGCCGTCGGGATCGTTGGCGAAGTAATCGCGGGCGTCCAGCGGATGGGGCTGGCGCAGTGCGGCCCGGCGTGCCTCCGAGGAGATGCCAGCCGGTGTCCGGCCAGATTGGGGCGGCGGTAGGGATGTCATGGGACCGGGCTGGACACCGCCTCAAAGCTCAGAGTCGCGCCGGAGCCGCTGCCGGAGACGACGGCGCGGACCACGGAATTGGGCGGGAAGGCATCCTCGACAATGCGGCCGCTGAGCGGGCGGGTGAGCAGCCGCTCGATGGCGCGGCGCAGCGGGCGCGCGCCGTTGATCGGGTCATGCCCCTTGCGCAGGATGAGATCGCGCGCTTCCGCCGTTAGCTCCAGCGCCAGATGCTGCGATTCCAGGCGCTTGCGCAGGTCGGTGAGCTGCAAGTCGAGGATCTTTTCCAGCGACTCAGCCGCCAGCGACTTGAAGACGACGACTTCGTCGACGCGGTTGAGAAATTCCGGCCGGAAGAACTGCGACAGATGCCCCTCGTAATCCGGCTCGCGCAGGCTGCTGCTGAAGCCGAAGGCGCCCTTTGAGCCCTCTTCGGTGCCGATGTTGCTGGTCATGATGAAGACGGAGTGGCGGGCATCGACGCGGCCGCCGTGGGCGTCGCTGAGCCGGCCCTCGTCGAAGACTTGCAGGAAGATGTCGAACACTTCCGGCGCGGCCTTCTCGACCTCGTCGAGCAGCACCACGCTGTAGGGCCGGCGGCGCAGGCCGTCGGTGAGCTGGCCGCCCCGGTTGGATTCACGGTAGCCGGGCGGCGCGCCGATCAGACGGGCGACGGTGTGCGAGTCGTGGAACTCGGACATGTCCAGGCGGAGCATGGCCTCTTCGCTGCCGAACAGGAACTCGGCCAGCGCCAGCCCCAGCTCGGTCTTGCCGACGCCGGAGGGGCCGAGGAAGAGGAAGACTCCGATCGGCCGGTCGGGGTCGCCCAGGCCGGCGCGCGCCGTCTTGACGGCCGAAGCGACGACATGCACGGCGTCGTCCTGGCCGATGACGCGCCGGAGCAGGGCATTCTCGATATCCGCCAACCGCCGCTTCTCATCGCGGTCCAGTTCGCTGATCGGGATGCCGGTCCATTCGCTGAGGACGGCGGTGATGTGGCCCAGGTGCACGCCGCCAGGCCCCGCCGTGTCGCCAACATCGTCGGGCGAGACGGAACTGATACGCTCGCGGGCGCAGGCCTCGTCGAGCAGATCGAGCGCCTTGTCGGGCAGGCGGCGATCCGGCATGTAGCGCATGGAGAGGCGGACAGTCGATTCGATGGCATCCGGGTGAATGGTCACGCCGTGGTGCTTCTCCAGCCGCTCGCGCTGGGAGAGCAGAATGGCCAGGGCGTCCTGTTCATTCGGCTCCTCGATGTCGATCGGGCGGAAACGCCGATCGAGCGCGGGGTCCTGGGCGATGGCGCGGCGGTACTCTTCATGGGTGGTGGCGCCGATGCAGACGATGTCGCCGCGGGCCAGGGCCGGCTTGAGGATGTTGGCCGCGTCAAGGTTGCTGTCGATGGTGTCGCCGGCGCCGACGATGGTGTGGATCTCGTCGATGAACAGGATGATCCCCCCCGCCCGCGACGCCTCTTCGATGATGCCGATCAGGCGCTCCTCGAACTGGCCGCGCAGGCTGGTGCCGGCGACCAGCGCGCCGATCTCCAGTTGAATCACGCGTTTATCGAGCAGCGACTTGGGCGCCGACTTGTGGTGAATGGCATAGGCCAGCCCCTCGACCACCGCCGTCTTGCCAACGCCGGCATCGCCGAGCAGAAGCGGGTTGTTCTTCTTGCTGCGGGCCAGGGTGCGAGCCACGGCGCGAATCTCGGCGTCGCGGGCGATGGCCGGGCCGATCTTGCCCTCGGCCGCCTGCGCCGTCAGATCGCGGCCGTACTTGTCGAGCAGCGGCGTGGGGCTGCCGCCCAGCCGGCCGGTCGAGCCCCGTTCGCGCACGGGCACGTCGGGCAGGAAGTCGTCGGAATGGAAGTCGTCCAGCTCGGAGAAGTGGAAGAGCGACTCCTCGTCGCCCTCTTCTTCTTCGAGACGCTCGACCTCGAACGCCTCGCTGAGCATCTTTTGCAGCCACAGGTTGACGTTGAAGCCCAGCTCGATCAGCTTGCGGACCGGGACAGACTCGCCTTCCTGGAGGATGGCCAGCAGGATGTGATCGTCCGTGACATCTTCGGCATCGTCACGCTCCGCCAGAAAGATCGCCAGTGACAGCACCATCATGGCGCGCGGGGTGAGCGGCAGCACTTCTTCCAGACTGCCCTCGCCAGTGCCAATTTCGCGGCGAATTTCGTTGCGCACGGAGCGTGGGTTGAGCCCGGCGCGATCCAGCAGGCTCGGCGCGACCCCGCCCTCGCTCTTGGTCATGGCGATGAACAGATGCTCCACGCCGATGTAGTTATGGCTCAGGCGGCGCGCTTCTTCTGCCGCTGCGCTCAGGAGGCCGGTGCAGCGGCGGCGGATCTCTTTCTCGGGGAATTCTGGCGGCTGGGTCACGGTTGATCTCAGCATACGAACATTTACGAAGGCCTAGTATAACGCATGTCGCGGGGAGACGTTCAAGGGTACTGGCGTACGGGAAAGGAGAAGTGATGAGGAATGAGGTGTGAGAAATGAGAGATGAGAGATGAAATGAGGGATGAGGGAAAATCAGCGAATCACGGATTGCTTAACCTCACCCCGTTTCGCTACGCTCAACCGCCCCTCTCCGTGCGGAGAGGGGCAAAAAGCCGTTCAATTCTTGGTGTAAGGTTGGCTCAGAAACGCAGCTATTGATGGTCAAGGTGAACTTTCGTGATTCACTGAAAATAGTCTGCTGAGCAACCCTGGATGAAGTCAAACGGTTCTTGTGGGGTAAATGCGTCAGACGGCTGTCACAGACTGCCCTTCCTCATTTCTCGTTTCTCATCCCTCATGCCTACCCCAGCCCGATGTACGGCACGTCGGGGAGGGCGCGGGCACGGTCGAGCGGCAGGGCCACGATGCGGCCCTCGTCGCGGTGGTCGAGCGCCAGGGTGGTGAAGGACAGCACCCGATCGGCGAACGGGTTGACCGCCGGATCGACCTCGATCAGGTTGGTGAGCAGGGTGGCGCGGGTGGCCAGCAGGAGCAGGCAGGCCTCGACGAACGCCCACTTCTGCGCGCCGGACCCATTTTCATACGGATAGGCCAGGATGGTCTGCGGCTTGACGAAGCTGCGCGGCTGCGGCCCCTCGCGATATTTGCGGAACATCAGCGCCCATTCCCGCGAACTCAGCCGCCGCTCGGCCTCCTGGACCACAGAGTCGGGCAGGGCGGCCAGCCGCTCGGTCAGCAGCGTCTGCGACTCGCGGGCGGTTGCCACGGTGATCTGCGCGCGGCGGATACCCCGGCGGCCCATTTCGTCACGCTGATCGGTCACCACCACGTCGCAGAGGGCGGCGGTCCCATCGGGCAGGCCAAAGACCTTGAGGGAGCGCGCGCCGGAAAAGCGGTCCTCCGCCCAGCCCTGGCCGCGCGGCATCGCCCCCCGCCAGAGCGCCTTGAGCGTCTCCGGCGGCAGATCGTCGGTCGGCGTGGTGAAGGTGTAGCCCCGCCGGTCGCCATCCAGCAGGTAGTCGAGGGTCAGGGTGCGCATGCGCGGATTATAACGCTTTCGGATATACTGGAATCGGAACAGGTGTTCGAGAAGGACTGAGATACGAGAGATGAGAGATGAGAGACGAGGGAAAAGCGTGCTGGGTGTCAGATGTCATGATTCGACAGCTCCACGGGCCGGCACACTGGCCGGCCCCTACACGGGTCGCTCGGATGCGGTGACGCCATCATATCGGCGCCCATCACCGATCCGTTATGCCGGCATCCCCAGGCGCGCGCTCATTTCTCGTTTCTAGATCAGGAGTCCCCATGCCCACCTACATCTCCCTGCTGCGCGGAATCAACGTCGGCGGCAACAAGAAAGTGCCAATGGCCGATCTCAAGACTCTATACGAGTCGCTGGGCTTCGCCGGTGCGCGGACCCTGCTGCAAAGCGGCAACGCCGTGTTCGCCAGCGAGCGGACCGACCTCGATGGCATCGTCCGCGACCTGGAGGCCGGCATCCGCCAGCGCTTCGGCTTCGAGTCGCGCATCGTGCTCCGCACCGCCGAGCAGTGGGTGGCGGTCGTGGCGGCGCATCCGTTCACGCCGGAGCAGATCGCCGAGCCGAGCAAGATCCTGGTCACGTTTCTGGCCGACATCCCCTCCGAGGAGGCGATCGCGGCGCTGCTGGCGGCGCACCAGGGTCCGGAGCAGATCCACGTGCTGGGGCGGGAGGTGTTCACCTTCTACGCCGACGGCATGGGCCGGTCGAAGCTGGATCTCACCTTTGTCGAGCGGCGGCTGAAGACGATCGGCACCGGGCGCAACTGGAACACGGTGCTCAAGCTGCTGGCGCTGGCGGAGGGGTAAGAATTGTAAATTCGGGGGTGATTTGCGTAGGCGCGGCACATTTCCGATGAGATAATGCCTTTGTAGGCGGCGGCCAAGCACCCCTTTCGCACGGACTGCCGCGAGAAGACCAGAGGCAATGATGGCTGGGCAACTCATCGAAACACGCGGGCTGACCGTCTATTATGGCCAGCACCGCGGCATCGAAGCGGTGGATCTCACCGTCGAACAGGGCGAGATCTTCGGCTTCCTGGGTCCAAATGGCGCGGGCAAGACCACCACGCAGCGCGCCCTGATGGACATCATCCACCCCACGTCGGGGAGCGCGCACATATTCGGGCTGGACTGCCAGCGGGACGGGGTGGCCATCCGCAGGCGGATCGGCTATCTGCCGGGCGAGCTGAACCTCTACCCCAGCATGAAGGCGTCCGGCTTTCTCGACATGCTGAGCTCCCTGCAGGACGGAGCGGTCGACCGGCGCTATCGCCAGCAGTTGTGCGAGCGCCTCGACCTCGACCCGTCGCGCAAAATGAAAGAATATTCGCGAGGCAACAAGCAGAAGATCGGCATCGTCGCCGCGCTGATGAACAAGCCCGATCTGCTCATCCTCGATGAACCGACCAGCGGCCTCGATCCGTTGGTGCAGCAGACCGTCATGGCGCTGATCCGCGAAGTCAAAGCCGACGGCCGGACGGTCTTTCTATCGTCGCACATTCTGCCGGAAGTGCAGGCCGTCTGCGACCGCGTCGGCATCATTCGCGACGGCCTGCTCGTCAAGACCGAGCGGGTCGAAGCGCTGACCCGCCAGCAGTTCAAGCGGCTCACCCTCACCTTCCGGCAGCCTCCCCCGGCGGATGCCTTCGCCCTGGACGGCGTCGCCGAGGCCGGCCGGGAGGGCAGTACCGTCCAGCTCGAAGTGCGGGAAAACCTGTCGAAGGTCATGGAGATCGCCGCGGCGTACGGCATCGAAGATATCGAAGCGCCGCACGTCACCCTGGAAGAGATCTTCCTCAACTTCTACGGCCGCACCAATCACGGGGGCAAGTAGCCATGTTCAACCTCTTCAGACATGAAGTCACCTCCCGCTGGACGATAATCCTGTCCTGGGGCATTGGGCTGAGCCTGTTCGCCTCTATGTACATCTCCGTCTACCCGACCATGGCTGAACAGATGGAGGGCCTGGCCGAAATCCAGTTCTACCGCATCATGGGCTTCGACCTGACCTCGTTTGCCGGCTACATCGCCTCGATCGTCATCCAGGTCATGCCGATCATCCTCGGCGTCTACGTGATGGAGGCCAGCACCGGCACTCTGGCCGGCGAAGAGGCCAGCGGCACGCTCGAACTGGTGGTGGCCATGCCGCTCAAGCGCTGGCAGATTGTCGCCATGAAGGCGGCGGCGCTGGCCGTGGTGCTGTTCCTCATCCTGGTGATCCTGGGGGCGGGCAGCGCCCTCACGCTGAGCCTGATCAGCCAGACCACCGAGGTCGATGCCACGCCGGGGCAGCTCTTTACTGCGCTGCTGAACGCCTACCCGATGCTGCTGGCTTTCCTCGGGATCGGCCTGTTCCTCGGCGCCTTCCTGCCGAGCCGCCGCATTGCCGTCGCCTTCATGGTGATGATCTACCTGGGCAGCTACCTGCTCAACTCCATCTCCAATCTGGCCGACTCGCTGGCGTTTCTCAAACAGTTCTCGCTGTTCGCCTATGTCAACACGACGGTGAGCGTCTTCACCGAGGGCAACCCCCTGGGCAATGTGGCGGTGCTGCTGGCCGTGGCGCTGATCTTCTTCGGGCTGGCCCTGCTGGCCTTCGAGCGCCGCAGCATCACCGTGGGACAGTGGTTCTGGCGGCGTCCCCGCGTGCCGGTGCGGTAAAAACAGGTAAGTTACGGGTGAGCCCATATGCCAAGTTAGGGTTGGGGGCCCCGGGGGCCCCCGCCCCCCCCCCAAGCCCCTGAGGCACCCCAGACTGCGTTCGTGCCCTCTCCCGTGTCACGGGAGAGGGCGGCTAAGCGAAGCGCAGCGGGTGAGGGTCAGTTGAACAGGATCTCTCGCTCAGAGTTCTGATCCATGCCTGACGTCAAACAAGACGCTCCAGGGCTGCCGGCCGGTGATTTGGCGGCTGCCCTGGAGCGAGGCGTTGTCTACTGCGCGGGTTGCGACGATGGCTACTGGATGGTGAAATCCGGGATGACCAGCACCATGCCGGTAGTGATGCGGTTCGGGTCAAACAGGTTGTTGACCTGGGCCAGCACGCGCCAGTCGATGCCGAAGGCGCGGGCGATGCGCATCAGGGTATCCCCCCGCTGGACAATGTAGGTGGTCGGCTGCGCGACCTGGACCGACACGCACACAACCGTCCCGGCGTAGATGCGGGTGCTGTTCCCCAGCCCGTTGATCTGCTGGAGGTGGCTGACGGGCGTGCCGTAGATGCGCGACAGCCGGTACAGGGTTTCGCCGCGCTGCACGGTGTGGTGCTGCGTGCAGGTGAACGACGCATCCGCCGGGGCGGCGAAGGCGGCGCCGGTGGTCGAGACGACGAGCGCCAGGACGAGAGTCAGGGTGAGCCATTTCAGGCGAGACATGAGACGTTGTTCCTTTGCCGCATGGATGCGCGGCGGCTAATCGCGGTCCCGGCATCCGGCAAGACGCCGCCGTGCGGCCACGACCATTACAGGATACGTTACGTCTGACCTGGCGATCTGGACGGGACCCTGACGCTTGGGGTACGTGTGGGGGACGATGGGATTCAATCTTCGGCGGGGTCGGCACTCTCGCGGGTTATGCATTTCCCTTGGCTGCGCCGCCGAGGGCTAAAGCGCCTCGGCTACGAAAAGACACGCTCACTAAAGGAGCTCAGGGACGACACGCCGATCTGCACGCGTTGTCTGATGCGCGCGAGAGTACAATCGCTTGTGAGTTGGCAACCGTTCCACCGGTGAGGTGTTCCGTGGCGTTCTGGCGGCTTTTCTACCATGTGATTTGGGCAACGCAGGATCGCAAGCCCCTCCTCTCGCCAGAGGTTGAGCAAGTCGCAAAGGAGGTGATCCAGCGCAAGTCACGCTCACTCGACTGCACTGTGCACGCGATCAATGGCGCCGGGGATCATATCCACGTGGCGGTGTCGATTCCTCCGAAGTTGGCGATCGCGGATTGGGCGCGACAGGTGAAAGGTCTCTCGGCCCGTGAAGTCAACGAGTCGTTTCCCAATCTTGAAATGCCTTTCGCCTGTCATTCGAACGGTACCATGTCCTATCGGTCCCTTTAGCGGACCTGTCTTTTCCCTAGCCGAGGCCCTTTAGTCCTCGGCGGACGTCGCATTCCAACGCGCATGTAATTCGAACGGTGCCTGGTCTTTTCGGTCCCTTTAGCGGACCTGTCTTTTCCCTAGCCGAGGTGCTTTAGCCCTCGGCGGGACAGCGCCAAATCTTCCCTCACCCCTCTATCCTCACCCGCTCCACATCCCCCCACCCGATGCTCACCCGGCCCTCCGCATCGATGAAGCGGGTCAGCGCGTCCGGCGGGATGCTGATCAGGTCGAAGGGAGCGCCCCGGCGGATGCCGTCCACGGCCTCGCGCACCAGGGCCTCCAGCGGGTCCAGACGCATCGCCCATTTGGCGATGGCAAAGTGCGTGTCCCGGTAGCGCCGGGCCAGCGATTCGATCTTTTTCACGCTCACCTGGCCGGATTCACCCCAGAAGATCGGCCGGCCGGTCAGATCGAGCTGCACCACGTCCGGTTTGTAGCGGTCTTCAATGCGGATCTCGACGGTCAGGTCGGGGTACTGCGGCAGGTAGAGCGCCCACAGGCAGATCTTCATCAGCACGTGTTCGGCGCTCTCGCGGAGTCCCTGGGCGATCACCATCTTGTGCCCGTGGGCGTGGTACATCCGCTTGCGCGGCAGCAGTGGGGCAGCCAGAAGCTTACCCTATCACGCCTACCGGTTCGGGGATCGTACGATGTTTTTCCAAAGCCAGTTCAAGCCACAGGTACTTGGCTTCTTCAATAGCGGGCAGAATCCCGTCCCAGGTATCGACCTCGGTCATGCAGCCTTCAAGTTCCTTGATCTGCACAAACCATGCACCGTCATCAGGGATGATTTCGATGGTATAAGGCAGCGATAGATAGTTTAGCTGCACGTAAACTTTTTCACCTTACGTCCTGAACTAGGAATCAACGATCCAGGAGCGGGCGTACGAGCTCTGCCAGGCCCCAGCGGGCTTAATCCGGCATTGCCGAACCTGATTGTCGCGCAGTCGGCGCGTAGTTTTCTCGTTTGTGCCAGTGCATCCCCCCAGCCGCTCCGAGCCGGCGTAGCTCCACCAGTATTCCAGCTCCGGCAGAATGCGCACGCGGAAATCCGCGCCAACCAGCACGCTCAGCAGGCGGCGGATCGGCTGCTGCCCCGGCGTCAGAGATCGGCCGGGCGACGCCGTCCGCGCCAGCGTGATGCGAAACCGGCCAAAGCCATCTTCCAGGTAGTAAAGATGCTGGTACTCGATGGCCGCCACCATGCCGGCATGCGGACCCTCCGCCAGCGGCTTGAGGAAGCGGAACAGACCGCCCGCCCACTGCGTCGGGCGGTCGTCGAGCGCATAGCCGGCCGCCCTGTACGCCTGCTCGACCACGGTCAGCAGGGCCTGGCGAAAACGCTCCTGTGGGTCTTCGGTCGGAATCATCGTCAACGTCTTCAGGTGGGCAGGCTGGCCAGAAAGTCGCCGAGAAGCTGGTTGAACAGCGCCGGATGCTCCATGCTGGGCAGATGCGCCGCGTTCCGGATCATCACCTTGCGCGCCCCGGCGATCCCGCCGGCCATGGCATCGGCGGCGGCGCGGGCGTGGCTGGTGTCGTACTCGCCGACGATCACCAGCGCCGGCACGGCGATCTCGCTCAGGCGCTTGCCAGCCGGCGGATCCAGCACGATGGGCGTGCCGGGGTCGTCGCCGCGGGCGTAAATCTTCTCACACATCTGGCGCACCTTCTCGCGCACTGCGTCAGGCGCCTGGCCGCCGCGCGCCACGCCATCGGCCCACACCAGCACGTCAAACTCGGCGACGCGCGCCCAATCGCCGGTGGTCTCGGCTGCGGTCTCGGCGGCCTCCGCCTCATTAAACAGCGCCTCTTCTTCCGGGGGGACGACGTGGGTGTAGTCGTAACCCGGCAGACCGGCGCAGACCGGCACCAGCGCGCGCACCCGCTCCGGCGACTCCAGCGTGAAGTCGATGGCGATCTGCCCCCCGCGCGAGCAGCCGATCAGCACGGCCTTGTCCACGCGCAGTGTATCCAGAAGGGCGCGCAGGTCGGCGCGGTTGGAATAGCTCACCGACTCCAGCGTCTCGCTCTCCCCATAACCGCGCGTGTCGTAGCGGATGACGCGATACTGGCCCTGAAACGCCTCGACCTGCGGATCCCACATGGACCGATCGGCAATGCCTGCGTGGATGAAGACCAGCGCCTCGCCCTGGCCCGCGACCTCGCAGCGCAGACGCGCCCCATTCGTCTCGACAAACCCGGTTTCCGCCATCGATCGTCTCTCCCTGTCTCACGTGAAAGTCTATCTGCCGGACGCTGCCCCACCACCCGCCGCAATCCTCACCGGCGTAGGGCCGAGGCATGCCTCGGCCGCTGTGATGTGCTCCACCGGCCGAGGGGCCGGGGTGAGGTTTCACAACAGCCCTGCCACCGCTTCCGGCGTCGTCACTGGCATCTGGCAGGTGAAATGACGGCACACATACACCGTCGGCTGGCCCGCCCGCATCGCCCGGTAGCTGAGCAGGGGGATCAGCTCGTCCTCGCCTTCCACAGGGTTTACTGCCAGCGCCGCGATCGCGTTCGGGCGGTAGGGTTTGCGCACCACGTCGAGCAGCGCCCGCGTCGCCTCGTCCAGCGGATCGCCCACCACGGCCACCTCGGCCAGCCCGCCGACCAGCATGTCGACGGCGTTGAGCGCTTCGCCAAAGGCCTGGGGATATTCGCGCATGGCCGCCGTCAGCAGCGACAGCGCCCGCTGCGCCGCCTCGGCATAGGCGTCGACGCCGGTGTAGGCGTTCAGGCGGATCAGGCATTTGGCGAACATCGACGCGCCCGCCGGGGTGGCGTTGTCCTGCAGCGAGCGCGGCCGCGCGATCAGCCGCTCGTGGTCGTCGCCCGAGTCGAAGAAGCCGCCGTCGTCGGCGCGAAACGCCGCCAGCGCATGATCGGCCAGCGCCCGCGCCCAGGCGAACCAGCGCCGGTCGAACGTCGTCTGGTACAGCTCCAGCAGGCCATCGATCCAGTTGGCGTAGTCCTCCAGGAAGCCGTCGATGCGCGCCTGGCCGTCCTTGTACGTCCGCCGCAGCATGTCATCGCCCGTTCGCAGGGTCCGCTCGAAGAACTCGGCGCAGCGCACCGCCGCCACCCGGTAGTCGTCGCGATCCAGGACGCGGGCGGCTTCGGCCAGGCTGGCCAGCATCATCCCGTTCCAGGCGGTCAGGATCTTGTCGTCCAGACCGGGCGGCACGCGCTGGGCCCGCGCCGCGAACAGCCGGTCCTTGATGGCGATCAGCCGCGCGCCCAGCGCCTCGACGCTCAGGCCCAGCCGTTCGGCGACCACGGCGTCGTCATTGGGCACGAACAGGATGTTATGCCCCTCGAAGTTGCCGCGTGCGCTTACCCCCCAGTACTCGATGGCGATCGGCGCATCGTCGCCCAGCAGCGACTCCAGCTCCGCCTTGCTCCAGACGAAGAACTTGCCTTCTTCGCCCTCGCTGTCGGCGTCGGTGGTACTGTAGAACCCGCCCTCAGGGGAGGTCATCTCGCGCAGGATGTAATCGTAAACCTCGGTGGCGATCGACTTGAAGAACGCGTCGCCTGTGTGCTGGTAGGCGTGCAGATACAGCCGGCTGAGCTGGGCGTTGTCGTACAGCATCTTCTCGAAGTGCGGCACCAGCCACACCGCATCGACGCTGTAGCGGTGGAAGCCGCCGCCGAGCTGGTCGTAGATGCCGCCGCGCGCCATCGTCCGCAGCGTCAGCGTCAGATGATCGAGCGCCTCGGGTTTGCCGGACCGCGCCGCCGTGCGCAGCAGAAATTCCAGGTTCATCGGGTTGGGAAACTTGGGCGCGCCGCCGAATCCGCCGTTGCGCGGGTCGAAGCTGTCGGCTAGCTTGTCGTAAGCCGCGTCGAGCAGGGCCGGCGTCAGCTCGCTCGGCGTCCCGCCGATGCCCAGCCGGTCGCGCTGGAGCGCCCCGGTCACCTGCGCCGCCGCCTCCTCGACCTGATCGCGCCGGTTGCGGAAGGCGTCGTAGACCCCCGCCAGCACCTGCTGGAACGAGGGCATGCCGTAGCGCGGCTCCGGAGGATAATACGTCCCGCCGTAGAACGGCCGGCCATCCGGCAGCAGAAAGACCGTCATCGGCCAGCCGCCATGTCCGCCGGAGAACTGCTGCACGGCGTTCATGTAGATGTCGTCGACATCGGGGCGCTCTTCGCGGTCCACCTTGATGTTGACGTACAGACCGTTCATCATCTCGGCAACGGTCTCGTCCTCGAAGCTCTCGTGCGCCATGACGTGGCACCAGTGGCAGGCGCTGTAGCCGACGCTGAGCAGGATCGGCCGATTTTCCTGTCGCGCTCGCTGGAACGCTTCATCGCCCCAGGGGTACCAGTCCACCGGGTTGTCGGCATGCTGCAGCAGGTAGGGGCTGGTCTCGTTCGCCAGTCGATTCATAGGGGTTTTGCCTCTGTTTCGGATGCCGCCTCATTATCCCGCAAAGGAGTCAAAAGACAACGGACAGGGGATATACTAGAAGTCGACTCGGCGCATCAATGTCCAGGATGACAAATTCATGAAAATCACCTATGTTGCGAGCGTAGATGTGCTGCGCATCCTCTTCAACGATGCGCCGATTGCCCGCAGTGAGGAAATGAAGCCCGGCGTGATCCTCGACTATGCCGAGGATGGCAGCGTCGTCGGCATGGAAATTCTGAACGCTTCGTACCGCGTCAGCAACCCCGGCGGCGTGGAATTCTCCGTCATCGGCATGCGATGAGGCGGCCCTACCCCCGCTCCAGCTTCCAGTGGCCGCCCAGCCAGTCGGTGAGCTTGCGGCTGACCTCCGGCGTCAGTCGCGCGGCGGCCTGCACCCCATTGGGCGAAAAGGCGAAGAGATAGGTGAACGAGCGCGTCGCCGCGCCGATCAGGTAGTCGTGCGACCAGCGTTGGGCATTCCACAGGAAGGCCACCTCGCCCTGCTCGCGCCGCATTGGCTCTAGCCAGGCGGCTCGATCCAGCGGCGACGGCGCCCCCGGACGGAAGCGCACCCCAATCATCGATCCGACGATGAAGGTGAACTGCACTGCCAACGACTGCATGTCGACCTCGATAATCAGGCTGGAGGCTCCGTCCTGCGTGGCGATCGTGGCCATCCCGCGTGGCACGCGCGACCCTGCAGTGCGGACGTTGAACAGCGACATGATCGAAAGCTGAGGATAGCGCCCGGCCAGGTCCTGGATCAGGTCCAGGTCGCCTTCAAAATAGCCGAGCAGCGCCCAGGGGATCACCTCGGGCGGGGCGGTCGCCTGCCTGAGCTGGTCACGGGAGGGAATGGTCAGTTCGTCTGAGGAGCTGATATCGTTCGTCATGCCGGCCATTATACGCAGAGGGGTCGACGTGCGCGAATGATCCCCAGGATACGCGGGATTTTGTTGGGGCGGTTCGTGAAACGCACGCCATCTCAGGCGCATCGCGATGCGCCCCTACGTACGACCAGGGGGCGACGGCGTACCCTCAGTGTACCGTCGTGGTCACCCGCCACAGTTCGAACGGCTCGTCGCCGAATCCCTTCAGCGTCGACTGGAATGACGACTTACCCAGATCGGCATGGTGCGTGAAGTAGTCGACCACCTCGTTATCGCTGTATACGTCGTGCGACATGACGATGTCTGTGCCTTTCGACAGCGACTCCAGGCGGGCGGCCATGTTGACCACCGAGCCGAAGTAGTCGAGCCGCTCGTTCAGGTTGACGGCGATGCAGTTGCCACTGTGCAGTCCCACCTTGAGGCTGAGCGGCATCACGCCTTCCGGGGGGTGGGCCAGCAGTCGCTGCGCCTCCACCGCCGCGCTCACGGCCTGAATCGGCCGCCGGAAGACGGCCATCACCGCGTCGCCGTTGGTCTTGATCACCGACCCGCCCGCCTTGCCGATCACGCTGCGCAGCACGTCGAAGTGGTTCATTACGATGCCGAAGGCCGAGGCATCGCCAATCTCGCGGTAAAGCGCCGTCGAGGAGCCCAGATCGGTGAACATCAGCGTCAGGCCGCTGATGCCGATCTGCACGTCGTTGCGCAGCACTTCACGGCTGTACAGATCGCGAAAGACCTGGAGCGTGGTGACCTCAGCCGCGGTCGCCGCCTGATCGTTCCAGGCCAGGCGTTCCAGCATGAACAGTTGATCCTGCTCGGTGGCATTTTCCAGGTGCAGGGTGCCGCCGGGCCGCAGCACGACCTCGCCATACTGCCAGCCATCGGGCGAGGCGGCGAAACGCGCTTCTCGATCGCCCTGGCTCGCCACGCGCAGGAACTGGCTGCCGGGCAGTTCGCTGGTGCGCACCCGGTAGCGCCCGATCTCCCACGGACAGGGAATGTCCTGCCGCGCGCCGGGGCGCAGGACCCGCTGCGCCAGCACATGTGGCGTCACCTGTGGACCGCCAATGCAGTGCGCGGCGTTGTCGATCTGCCGGATAGTCGAGTTCGGCGTGAACACCAGCTCGACCGACTGGTCGAAGTTGACCTGGTAGTCGATGTGGCACACGTCGCAGTGCACATGCTGGGGGATTTCGCCCAGTTCGCGGGCCACCGCCTTGGCTCCCCGGCACAGCGGGCAGAGCAGCTCCCAGCGCGAGTCGAGCAGGCCGGCGCGCGCCGCGTACAGGAACAGTTCCAGCACCGCCCGGCGCGGCACCGCCCAGGCGTCGGCCAGGGCGTACGGGCGCATCCGGGCCAGCGAGAGGTCGTCGCCGCGCTCGATCAGCGCGATCAGTCGGGCGATCAAATCCCGGTCGATGTCGCGGGCTTCCAGGGCGCGCTCGCCGGTCGTCAGCCGCGTGCGTCCACCCGGCGCGAGGGCAGGGCGCGTGTGCGGCAGTTCCGCTTCCAGGGGGCGCTTCTCCTGCGCCAGACGGTCATAGTGCATGAAGGCGCGGCGGAAATCCCGCTTGCTCAGCAGGCCAATCTGAAAGGGGATGGCCAGGGCGCCCAACCGGTTGCGCGGCGCTGCCCACACCTCGTAGACCAGTTCTGTGCCGCCTTCCGGACGAGCGCGCAGCTCGGTGAAGGTGCGCATGTAGGCGACCGGCCCGCGGCTGTACGTGCGCAGGACGCCAAACTGATGCGGCTTGATCCACTCGAAGGGGTTTTCCATCCACTCGATCGGCACCAGCTTGAGGGGACCCAGTCGGAATCGATACATCTGCAAGCGCTGCTGATGATTGGGCAGTTCGCTCACGCCGGGCAGGATGGTGATGTCGGGCACATGGGCGTCACGATTGAAACGGTCGGTGTTCGCCGCGTACTGCCACAGGACGTCGGGCGCCGACTGCATCTGCCACACCCAGCGATAGTGATATTCGCGCATCCAGCCGGGAGTCGTGCGGACGGTCTGTGTGGTCCTGGAAACGCTCATGGGCTGCCTTCACGCAGAGATTCTGCTGCCGATTTGTCCATCATAGCATCAACTCCAGGATGGCGATCGCGGGTCTCATCAATTCCTTTCCAGACGAATACATTCTATTGTGAAAATGGACACAAATGACCTGTTCGGACATACAATTGAGAAAACAGCACCGTAGGTTTGTCGTCAAGGAGCACCTCTATGTTAACTCGTGACAATCCGTACCGGTTTTCCTTCTGGATCGTCCTCATCCTCGCCCTGTTCTTGCTGCTCTTCTTCCTGGTCCATCCTGTCCAGAGCCAGACGCCTGCGCTGACTCAGATCGCCCGCTCGCTCGACGGTCAGATCTCCGTTCGCCTGCCGGAAGGCTGGCAGTCTCGCGACGCCGCCAGCCCGGTCTTCACTACGACGCTGACCTTTGGCGATTCCGCCGAGGCCGTCCAGGCCGCCGTCGACGCTCTGGCGGGGCGAGTTCCTTCAAGCACCAGCCCGCGGAACAACGGCGTGATCGGCATTTTCAACCCAACGCTGATCAGCGGCCTTTCCACCGACCTGGCCATCTCGACCCTGCTCAACGCCCTCATTCAGGACACCCTGACGCAGGGCGGGCAGGTGCTGGAACAGCAGTCGCTCATGCTCGGCGGCCTGTACCCCGGTTCGATCGCCGTGGTCGAAGTCCGTGGCAGCAACGTCAAGGGTATCGTTGGCGTCTTCCAGGCCGGCGCTGACATCGTCGAATTCTCAGTTGGGGCGATGCCCACCCGCGCCTTCGACGCCAACCAGCAGCTCTGGGCTGAGATCGTCCAGTCGATTCGTGTGCCGGCCGAGGAAGGCAGCGCTGCCCTCGCCGTGCCCACGACTGTTCCCGTAAACGAACCGGCTGCGCTGGGGCAAACCGTTCAGCCGTCGACCGATCCGCTGGCCCGCACCGCGACCGGCACGGTGTCGGCGCGACTGCCGGATGGCTGGGTGCACCAGCCCGTGAGCGCCGAGGGCTTCACCGACCTGATCGCCTTCGGCAGCACGGCGGTGGCGATGCAGACTGTCGTCACGCTGATTTTGGAAGGCGGAGAAGCCCCCGCGTTCAGCGGCATGGCCGGGCTGATCGGCGCGGTTGACATGGCGCAGATGGGGACCACCCCTGCCGATCAGCTCATTTCGCTGCTCATGCAGGATCTGCTGAACAGCATCGCTACCAATGAGATTCAGGTGACCGAGCAGCCGACTGCCCACACCTTCGGCGGGCTGTTCCCGGGCGAACTGGCGGCATTCAACATGGGCTTCGTGGCCGTGCTGCGCTCCGAGAACCAGCTTGCGGTGGCCCTGGTGCTGAGCGATGACTTCGCCGGCAACCGCGCGGCCATGGCCGGCGTGCTGGAGACCATCCGCCTCCCGGCGGAGAACGCGGGGTCCAACCCGGCCGTGCAGCAGACTCAGCCTGCCGCCGAGCCAACGGCCGCCCTGTCCGAAATGCCCCTCACGCGCAGCAGCGATAACCGCGTGTCGTTCATCCTCCCGGCCCCCTGGACTGTACTCGACCACATGGCCGACGCGCAGATCCTCGCCTTTGGTGACACCTTCGAGGCGGCGGACTCTCGCCTGACTTCGGCGCGCCCCGATCTCGGTCAGGGTTTGGCCATGACCGGCGTGGGCGGTCTCATCATTCTCTACCCCATGGCGAATTTCGGCATCGACCCGGCATCACCCGATCTCGCGCCGTTGATGGCGCAGGCGCTCGGCCAGCTCCAGGGGCAGGGCTATACCGTCGAAGAGGCGGCGCAGCCCTTTGCCGATCCGGCGCTGGTGGGACAGTATGCACTCATCAAGGGTGCTGAGCAGGGGTATCTGGCGCTGATGGCGTTTGGCGATCAGGTCGCCTATGTCACGGCTACCGGTCTGCCCGGCGTGTGGACGCGCGTCCTGGCCACCGATATGTTCTCCGTCGTGACTTCCGTGCGCGTGCCGGCGGCGCCAGAGACGCCCGAGACTGGCGGCCTTGGCGGGTTGGGCGGGCTGGGGGACGCGCCTACCGCGACGCCGGCCGGGTTAGGGGGTCTGGGCAGCTAGTTCGCCCCGGCGCCTCTACACAGTTTTCGTTCCGTTTTGTCAGAATATGCCCTTCCCTGGCAGCGCGGCTCACATGCGGCTCACACATGGAAACCCTTACCCGATTTTCTTCCTGACCGGGGGAGGGTTTCCATTCCTACATCTCCTCTTTGAGCCCATACACGAACTGATGCCGTCCGCCGACGAAGCGGTGTGTCACCGTCTCGACAAACCCCAGTTCGCGCAGCGTCTCCAGCGCCTCCCTCACCTGGGGAAGCGGCAAACCGGTGGCCTGCACCAGGGCGTCGCTGGTGATCTCGCCGTGCAGTTTCTGCGCCGCCGCCAGCACACGCATCGTGTTGCCGGTCGCCTCGTCCTCGTCGTCGGCGAGTGCGCCGAGCGCGCTGTAAATGCGCCCGCCCTGGCCGATCTGTTTCAGCCGTCCCGCCTTGACCAACCGCTTCAACCACAGCAGGACGGTGGTGTGGGATACGCCCGCCGCTTCGGCGATCTCGCGCAGCGTCGGCGGGTTGCCCTGGTCGCGCTCATACCGGGCAATAAAAGCGATGATGCGCTCGCTGAGCGCTGGGGTTCCCTGCCGTGACATGCGGTTTCATTCCTACCTCTTATCCCAAAAAACAAACGCGCTTCCACTATAAATCAGAACATCTGTACGAGGCAAGCGATCTGGAAGTAGGAAGTTGGTTAGAATGTCGCGGCATGCCTCGTCTTCCGTTGCGAATTGAGGTTGGGTGGCGGGGTTCGCGGACGCCCGTTGGGCGTCCCTACGAAACCCGTTGTGTTCAGTGCGCGGTAGGGACGAGGCCCGCCCCGTCCGGTGCGGGGTGATGGTGGGGGGTTCGCGGCTAGGCATTCCTTAAGGATTTTCTCTCGATCTCCACCGTTTTGCCTCTCCCCGTTCCCCGATAGCGGAGGGGAGCAAACATGCGCTTGCTTGCGATTGTTTCGCGTGCGATTCCCCCTCTCCCCGCTTGCGTGGGAGAGGGGGCCAGGGGTGAGGGGGTCCGCGCTAAAGGTAATGCCTATGGGCGGGGTTCGCGGACGCCCCGTTGGGCGTCCCTACGGATGTCGTCCCTCTCTCGGACGCGGGAGAAGAGGTCACGGCGTGAAGCTCAGTATCCCAGTTCGCGTGTGAACACGTTGAGCAGCGTCTCTCCGCTCAGATACCGTCTCAGGTTGGTCGCGAACAGATCGGCCACGCGCGCGTGGTAGTCGGCGCGGAATCCGGCGATGTGCGGACTGATGATCAGGTTCGGCGCTGACCACAGCGGGCTTTCTGGCGGCAGCGGCTCCGTCTCAAACACATCCATCGCCGCTCCGGCAATCCATCCCTCTTTCAGCGCCGTCAACAGCGCCGCCTCGTCGACCACGCCGCCGCGCGCGACATCGATCAGCAGGGCCGTCTTCTTCATGCCGTGCAGCACCTCCGAGGTCACCAGACCGCGCGTCTCGCCCGTCAGCGGTGTGATTACCGTCAGCACGTCGCAGAGGGAGGCCATCGACGCGATCGCCGCCGGCGGGTAGATGCGTGCCGGAATCTCGCCGGCCGGGTCGCCGGTCTCCGGTTCACGGTAGCTCAGCCCCTCGGCCGGGTGCATCACGTCACGCTTGACGGCCAGCACGGTCATGCCCAGGGCGTCGGCGGCGCGGGCCAGTTCCCGCCCGATCGCGCCGTAGCCAATGATGCCCAGCGTCTTGCCCCGCAGCGGCAGCGGCCCAAAGACCTTGAAGCGATCCTTCGACCACTCCGACTTTGCCTGAAAGCGCAGCATCTCCGGGAGTTTGTAGGTCAGCGCCAGCATCATTCCCAGGCAGTACTCGGTCATATTGACGGCGTGGATTCCGCTCGAATTGGTCACGACGATATCGCTCGCGTCCATCAGCGCATGCCCCTGAAGCCGGTCCAGACCGGCCGTATGGAACTGAATCCAGCGCAGCCGCGGCGCCTGCTCCGGCTGGGGCAGTGTGCTGAGCGTATAGAGGATTTCCGCCTGCGCCCAGGCGCGGTCCGGCACCTGTCCCGCATGCCGCTCGATGTGCAGGCGCGGGCTGATGTCGCGCAGTTGGTCGATGATCTCATCGCTGAAGTCCACGGCCACGACGACATGGATCGGTTCGGAAGTACTCATGCGCATCCTTTCACACGGTGTGCTCGAACGGGATATGATAGTACCGTTGATCGAAGAACGGTACAGTCCTCGCCGCCCGCTGCCGCGCCATTCGAGGCTCAGCACGGGCGCAGGGCCCACAGAGAGAAAGGTACTCAGGACGATGGAACTCGAACAGATCGTGCAGATGCTCCTCCCGGTCGTCCGCGACGTCATCGGCGGCATGCTGATGATGAGCGATTCCAGCCTCATCGGCGGTGTGCGCGAGGCCGGGGCGATCGGCAAGTACCTGACCACCGCGAGTCAGGAGATGGCCGACAATCCGGTTATCGCCGGGCTGGTCGATGGGCTGATCGGCGAAGACGGCAAGGTGATCGTCCCGGATATGGACAACGTCGACGTGACCAACCTCTTCACCAATGTCGGCAGCGCCGCCGGCGTGCTCGACAGCTTCGAGGGTGGTCTCCAGGTCAAGGAGTTCATCTACGGTATGGCCGAACACATCGCCGGGGCATCGGGCGGCGGCCTGTTCGGCGGCGGCCAGAAGATCAGCGCCGGCGAGCAGCAGTTCCTTGACGGCCTGCGCGCCATGCTCGGGCTGTAACGCGAGGCAGCCTACTGCCATCGAAATCGCGAGAAGCTGTCCGAATATTCACGCCGTCTCCCGTAGGGCGACCCGCCGGTCGCCCCTCGTTTGCGCGTTCCTTCGGTGCTGCGCTATCTTTGTCCTGAGTCAGAGAGGGACAAGATGACAATCCCACACCGCGATACACTCGCCGTCCATGCCGGCGTCGAGCCGGAGCCCGTCACCGGCGCCATCATGACGCCGATCTTCCAGACCTCCACTTACGTGCAGGCCGCTCCCGCGCAGCACACCGGCTATGAATACAGCCGCACCGACAACCCAACCCGCACCGCTCTGCAGGCCGCTCTGGCCGCCCTCGAAGGTGGGCGCTACGGTCTGGCCTTCGCCAGCGGATTGGCCGCCACCGACACTGTCCTGCGCCTCTTCAAACCCGGCGATCATGTCCTGGTTGGAAACGACGTCTACGGCGGCACCTACCGCCTGTTCGAACGCGTCGTCGCCCGTTACGGCATCACCTTCTCGTGGGTGGACTTCGCCGATCTCGACGCCGTGCGCGCCGCTTTGCGTCCGGAGACGCGTCTGATCTGGCTGGAGACGCCGACCAACCCCGGCATGCGCCTGGCCGATATCGCCGCCATCAGCGCCCTAAGGCCGCCCGGCGTGCTCGTCGCTGTCGACAACACCTTCGCCAGTCCCATGCTGCAAAATCCGCTGGCGCTCGGCGCCGATATCGTCGTCCACAGCACGACCAAGTACATCGGCGGTCACAGCGACGTGGTCGGCGGGGCGCTCATCCTCGACGACGAGAAGACCTACCGCCAGCTCAAGTTCCTGCAGAACGCCGTCGGGGCCGTCCCCGCGCCCATGGACTGCTTCCTCACCCTGCGCGGCATCAAGACGCTGGCTCTCCGTATGGAGCGCCACTGCGCCAACGCTCAGCGTATCGCCGAATTCCTGGCCGATCACCCGCGCGTACAGACCGTCCTCTATCCCGGCCTGCCCTCGCACCCGCAGCATGATCTGGCCAGGCGGCAGATGCGCGGCTTTGGCGGCATGATCAGCTTCATCCTCTTCGGCACCGAGGCCGAGGCGCGGTCGCTGGCCAGCCGGACGCGCATCTTCGCCCTGGCCGAGAGTCTCGGCGGCGTCGAAAGCCTGATCGAGCACCCTTACAGCATGACCCACGCCAGCACCGCCGACAGCGAGATCGCCACCGACCCGGCCCTGATTCGCCTGAGCGTGGGCATCGAGCACGCCGACGACCTGATCGACGACCTGCGCGCGGCCCTGACCTGACCGGTGGGCGGTGTTCATGCCGGTGTACACGATTGCGGCTTTGCACATGTACAATGAACCGGTTGAGGGAACCTAACGAGGCAGGAAGATGGACGAAGCGCGTATTCAGATGCACATTCGCGAACCCCACCGCGGGGATGATGAAGGTCCTAATGCCGACCTGGCGATCATCGTTCGGCACTGGGTCGCGATGCTGCGCGCGATGGAGGCTGTCGGCTGGCACCCCCTGGTTGGCGACGACGACCTGCTGACCGAATTCGAGCGCCGGGTGCGGGTGCAGCTCGCCAATCCGAAGATTCTCGTCCTGCTGGCCGAAACAGACGCCGGCATCTGTGGCCTGCTGGAAGCGGAGCTGATCGAACTGTCCGGCATCTTCCAGCCGCGCCGGGGTATCCACATCAGTGCCGTCTACGTCGAGGAGGCGATGCGGCACCAGGGCATCGCCCGCCGCCTGATCGACCGCGCTTTCGACTGGGCGCGCGCTCAGGGCGGCACCTTCGCTCAACTCAGCGTGCTGGCGGCCAATCCCGCGCGCCACCTCTACGAGTCGATAGGCTTCACCGTCTTTGAGCAGGAGATGACCCTGCCGCTCCGGTGATGCCGGCGCTCCGCTCAAAACCCGGCAGCATCCATTTTCACGTTATCTTTATGCGAATCAGCTTGTTAAGCGCACCGGTGAGTGGTATAAAAGGGCCGTAATGTTGGGCGCCTCCGACGCTCCTTAGAATCGAGCCCTCATGCTGATCGTCCAGCTATACTCCTATAGTGTCATCGTCATTCTCCTTGCGTTGGCGGTGGCACTTTTCGCCTATACACGCTGGCGACTCCGAAAAATCCGTCCCACGGCGGGCATCGGTTCGATGCTGCTCTTCTGCGCGTCCTTCTGGATGCTGGCCAATGCCTTTGAAGTGGCGAGCACAGACGCGACCTCCGCGCTCCGGTGGTTCCAGATGGAGCATATCGTCATCTCCCTGGTGCCGATTCTGTGGCTCCTGCTGGCGCTCCAATTTGCCGGAAAAGAACACTGGATCACCCTTCCCCGCCTTGTGCTCCTGACTCTCGTCCCGGCCCTCTGCCTGGCGGCGCTGCTGTCGGACGCCTATCGCCACTGGTTTTTCTCTTCCGCGTCGCTCGAATTCCTTGGCAAGGTCGCCAATTTCGAGGTGGAAGAAAGCCTCCTGATGATCGTCTTCTACGCCTATGGTTACCTCCTGGTCATCGCCGGCGGGGTGGTGATCACTCACCGACTGGTCAGCACACGCGGGTTCGTCTGGCAGGGGAGCGCGGTGCTTCTGGGGGTGGCCGTCAGCGTCGTGGCGAACATCATCGATCTCAGCCCACTCAACCAACTGCCGCATATCCGACTGACGCCTTTTGCGGTGGTGCTGTCGATCGCCATCTTCGCCGCCATGGTGATGCGCACGCGGCGTGCGGACATTCTTCCCATCGCCCGCGGCCGCCTCACCCACATGATGTCCGATGCGGTATTGGTCCTCGATGTCGAGTGCCGCATCATCGATCTGAATCCGCCGGCGGAGAAGGTGCTCGGCCGGTCAGCGCGGCAAGTCCTCGGACAGCGCATCCAGGAGGCCTGGCCGGAATGGTCCCGGCAGTTTGGTGCGCCGCCAGACGAATCGATGCACCTGCGAGAGATGCGCCTCTCCGGAACAGAGGGCGAGACGGTCTACGACATCCGCATCTCCTACCTCGACAATCAGAAAGGGGAGCACATTGGCCGGCTGGTGGTGCTGCGCGATATCACCGAACGCGCCAGGGCGGAGAAGGCTGTTCAGCTCAGCGAAGAGTATTTCCGCTCTTTGATCGAAAATGCCTCCGATCTGATCATCATCGTCGACGAAAATGTCGGCATCCGCTACGCGAGTCCATCGATCGTGCGGACTTTCGGCTATGGCTTACAGGAGATTGTCGGCAGATGCTCGCTGGATTTTTGCATCCTGACGATCTTCCGGAGGTCACCTCGGCGCTGGCGGAGGCCGTCGCGCGGACGGGCAGTTCGCCGCCAGTCCTTGCCCGTTTTCGCCGTGCCGATGGCGCCTGGCGCAAGCTGGAGTGCGTCGTCAACAACCTGATGACTCATCCGGCCGTCCATGGCCTCGTCGTCAACGCCCGTGATGTGACCGAACGCGAGGTGGTGGCGGACGCGCTGCGTGACAGCGAGGAGCGCTACCGGCTCCACTTTGCCAACATCAACGACGTCGTCTATTCCTACGATGCTGAACTGCGAATCACTGCTGTCTCGCCAGGTGTGGAACGCATTCTGGGCATTCCCCCCGAGACCATCATCGGCGCTTCTCTCCTGAGCCTGCAAGACCTGGAGTTCGTGCCGCCGGCCTACTACGAGAAAGCGCTGATCGAGGCGCGCAAGGTGCTGGCAGGAGAACGGGTGGTGAACGCCCGTTACGCGTTCCTTGCCAGGGATGGGACAACGCGGATTGCGGAGATCAGTTCCAGCCCGATCTATCAGGACGGTCGCATCATTGGAGTCGTGAATGTGGCGCGCGACGTGACCGAGCGCGTGCAGGCGGACGAACGCATCCGCGCCTCCCTTGACGAAAAGGAGATCCTGCTGCGCGAGATTCACCACCGGGTGAAGAACAACCTCCAGATCGTCAGCAGCCTGCTGAACTTGCAGTCCGCGAGCGTCGAGGCGCCGGAGATACGGACGTTATTCCGGGACAGCCAGAATCGCATCAGCTCGATGGCGCTGATCCACGAACAACTTTACCGTTCCGAGGATTTCGCGCGGATCGACTTCGGCCCCTACCTGCGCGGCCTCACCCGGCACCTGATGCAAAGCTACCAGGCGGCCGATAACCGCATCCGGCTGCGTGTGGAGGTGGAAGATGAAATCCACCTGGATATCGACACCGCCATTCCCTGCGGGCTGGTGACCAGCGAACTGGTGTCCAACGCGCTGAAACATGGCTTCCCCGACGGCGCCAGCGGAACCGTCGGTGTGGAAATGCGCCGTCTGGACGACTCGCAGGTGGAGCTGGTCGTCTGGGATGACGGCCGGGGTTTTTCCCCGGAAATGGCGATCCGGAACAGCTCGTCGCTGGGCCTTCAGCTCATCCAGCGGCTGACCAGCCAGTTGGGCGGCCGCGTGGAATACGTCACGACCGGCGGCACGCGCGCCGTCATCCGCTTTCGAACTGCACGGGCAGCGAAACACCCCGACCTCCGAAAGCTAATGCCAGGGATGGTGGATAAGCATGGCACCCCCCTCAAATCCTGCACCGAATGTATTCATCGGCTTTCCCTGCAAACCAGATGGGTGTAGGGACGCGCAACAGTGTCCGCGACACCCGCGGACGCTCGTCACTACGATCGCCTCAACCCACATTAGGGACGCGCCACTAATCTTCATCGTTCGAAAACCCTAATCTTCACGATCGTCGTCGTAGGGCAGCGCCGACGTCTCCCGCGACTCGATCTTGACGTTCTGTCGTGGGTCGCCGCAGCCGCCCAGGCCATCCGGGCGAATGTGCGCCTGCGCCACGTCCTCGAACCCCTTGAAGGCATACGGGTCGCGTCCGGCGATCATCACGATGTCGCGCATATCGGCCGTCGCCATGCGCTCTCCGGCGCGCGGGTTGTGCCAGGGCAGCAGCGACTCGGCGCTCATGTAGAGGTTGAGCAGCACGCGGCGGTAGCCGGACGCAGCGCGGTTGGGCAGGGAGCGGTGCAGCAGATAGCCGTTGAAGAAGACGATCGCCCCGGCCTTGACCTCCACCGGGATGGCGTCCTCGTCCTTGTAGGGGAAGCCGATCGTCTCTTCCGAGCAGTCGAAGCGGCGGTCGTCGTGGTGGTGCTGCGGCCACAGGATGCCGTGCCGGTGCGAGCCTGGGATCACCCACAGGCAGCCGTTCTCGACGGTGGCGTCGTCCAGGGCGATCCAGCCGCCAGTCAGCGATCGGTCGCGCGTGGGGATATAGATCTCGTCCTGGTGCCACGCCTGACCGGGCTTGCCCGCTGCCTTGATGAACAGCATCGACTGCATGGCCTTGACGTTGGGGCCGATCACTTTCGTGAGCACGTCCACGATCACCGGGTGGCCCAGGTGGTCAAGCATGAGCGGAGACAGCTTGTGCGGGAAGTGAATGCACAGGTAGCGCTTCAGCACCTCGGCGTCGGCGTCCTGCGGATCGGCAGGGGTAACGCCGCGAATCGGGCCGCGATCGCCCCGGCACAGGGCCGTCGTCTCGGCGCGCAGATGCTCGATCTCGTCGGGATACAGCGCCCCCTCGACGATCATGTAGCCATTCTCTGCGAAGAAGGCTCGCTCGGCCTCGCCGATGGTGGGATATGCGCGGGTCTGGCCCGCGAAGGCCGTCTGGGTCATGAGGCGCCCTCTCTGTTCGAGTTGGAGTCGGATGCCCTCCATTATGCAACGGGTTGCGCCCTAACGCACCCGCTCCCGCTCGTATCTGCCGATCAGGTCGCGCGCGTCCTCCAGCGACGACGCCATCAGGAACGTGCGCGAAAAGATCGGCACGACACGCCGGAAAATGCCGACCATCAGCTTGCTGCGCATATTCGTGTTGACCATGATGGTCAGGCGGTGGTTGCCGGGCAGATCGCGCATCACCCGCCGCAGATGCGGCAGGGCGTTACCATCCGGTTGAACCGAATCGGAGTGGCGTACGTTCACCAGATGAACATCATGATCGACGGACTGCATCATCACCAGAGCGGCGTCCACCGCATGATGATACTCGTCCCAGGTCCAATGTCCGTGTGAATCCGTCCGAAGGATGGTGCGCTCCGAGTTATCCCACTCGACCGTGACCGGCATGACATTGACCTTGACTCGGGATCGATATCTTCAAGATAGTCACGATCCGAGTCGAGTCAATGGGCGCTGTCTTAAGGGTTCATGTCGAACCGGTCGGCGACGGCGCTAAAATTGAGCGGCGCGGTACCGCTTTTCCGCTCGTACAGAGCGATCATGTTGCGCGCCTCGTCCAGCGTTCTGGCCATCATGAAGGTGAGGCTGAAGATCGGGACGACGCGCCGGAAGACCCCCATCATCATCTTGTTTTGCATGTTGGGATTGACCATGATGGTCATGCGGTGGTTTTTCGGCAGGTTGCGCATCAGGCGGCGCAGATGCGGCAGCGCGTAGCCCTCAGGGGCGACGGCATCCGGGTGGCGGACGTTGATCAGGTGGACGGGATGGTCGACCGAGTTGATCAGGGCCAGCGCCTGGTCGACGCCGGTGTGGTATTCCTCCCACGTCCAGTGTCCGGACGACTCGGTTCGGACGATGGTGCGTTCGTCATTATCCCATGCGACGATGACAGGCATGAAAGACTTTCCTTGGGAACAGGACGTTGCGTCTAAATTATACTATTTGCATAGATATGTCAAGGCATATTCGTCATCTGGCTGCTATGAGCAGCATTGAGGCGCTTGCAGAAAGATGGTGCCTCGGCGGAGGAAGCTGCCCGTGGGCGCGGGCTGAGGGACGTTGAGGCGTGGGCGGCGTTACCCGGGTAAGACAGGTCCACTAGGGGCACGCAGGCGTTAGGAAGTCCTTGTGGGCCTCATTGAGCTGCCCTTGGTTGCGGTGGCCCGCACGCCACCTGGGCTGGAATGCCATTCTTGGCGTCCCTACACTCGCGATCCGTTGAAAACCACCCCCTGCCAGGGGGAAGAGAGGCGATCGCGAGGCAGGGGGTGTGACGGAGCGACTTTAGCGCACCTCGTTATACCAGTCGATCGTCCGCTTCAGACCCTCTTGAAACGGCGTAGGCGCCGTGAATCCGAAGGCCTCGCGGGCGCGGGACACGTCGAGCGCACGACGCGGTTGACCATCCGGCTTGCTCGTATCCCAGATGATCTCGCCGGTGAAGCCGGTCATTTCGGCGATCAGAGTGGTCAGATCGCGAATGCTGATCTCGAAGCCGCTGCCCAGATTCACCGGTTCCGGCGAGTCGTACTGCTCGGCGGCGGACACGATTCCCTGTGCGCAGTCGTCGACATAGAGGAATTCGCGCGTGGCGCTGCCCGTCCCCCAGGCTGTCACCGTGCTCGCGCCGGCGTCAGCCGCCTCCACGAATTTTCGGATCAGCGCCGGGATAACATGCGACGAGGCCGGGTTGAAGTTGTCACCCGGGCCGTAAAGGTTGGTCGGCAGCAGATAAATGTTGTTGAAGCCGTACTGCTGGCGATAGGCCTGCCCCTGCACAAGCAGCATTTTCTTGGCCAGCCCATAGGGCGCATTGGTTTCTTCCGGGTAGCCCATCCAAAGATCGGCCTCGCGGAAAGGCACCGGCGTGAATTTGGGATAAGCGCACACCGTCCCGACGGTCACGAACTTCTGCACCCCCGCCCGCCAGGCCTCATGGAACAACTGAGTGCCCATCATCAGATTGTCGTAGAAGAATTCGGCAGGCCGCTCGCGATTGGCGCCAATGCCGCCGACGATCGCCGCCATGTGGATGATGATGTCCGGTTGGGCATCGTCGAGCAGGCGCATCACCGCGTCGTACTGGCGCAAATCGTAGTTCGCGCTGCGCGGCACGAACACCTGGCGCGCGCCGCAGTCCTCCAGCGCCGCCACCACCCGCCGTCCAAGGAAACCGGCGCCGCCGGTCACCACCACCTGTCGGTTTTCCCAGAATGAGGTCACGTCATTGTCCTTCTGCTCTCGCTCTCCTGGCGCTTGTGGACGAAGCGGGTGAGATGCTGGAACGTGTGTCCGGGTGATACTCAAGCGGCCGTGGCAAGTTCAGTGTGTGAAGCGAAGCCTACGATGCTATGATTCTAGAGCGCTTTCACCATTGTCAACATGAGCTTTGGCCGATCCTGTCGGCTATCGAGTCTGGAAACAGGGTGATCGCTTTGCTCTTGTGCGTGGAGATCTGCCGTCATGTCCAAAAAAGTCTTCGTCAGTGGCAGCTTCGATCTGCTCCACAGCGGTCATGTCGCCTTCCTGCAGGACGCCTCCCGGTATGGCGACCTGTACGTCGCCGTCGGCTCCGACGCCACCATTTTCGATCTGAAAGGGCGTGTGCCGATCAACAACGAGCGCGAGCGCCTGTACATGATGCAGTCGGTCGGCTGCGTCAAAGAAGCCTTCATCTCGTCCGGTTCGGGCTATATGGATTTTGAGCCGGAGTTCCGTCAACTGCGCCCCGACGTCTTCGTCGTCAACGAGGATGGCGCCTCACCGGAAAAGGCTGCCCTGTGCGCCGAACTGAACGTAGAATACATCGTGCTCAAGCGCGAACCGCAGGCCGGCCTGCCCGCACGTTCCTCCACGGCCCTGCGGCGCATCAGCCTCATGCCGTACCGCATTGATCTGGCCGGGGGATGGCTGGATCAGCCGTTCGTCTCCAGGCTGTACCCTGGCACAGTCATCACCATCTCGATCCAGCCGACGCTGGATTTCAACGAGCGCAGCGGCATGGCCAGCAGCACGCGCAACGCCGCCATTGAGATCTGGGACTCGCGCCTTCCGGTGGGGCCTTATGAAAAACTGGCAAGGATCCTCTTCTGCTACGACAACCCGCCTGGCAAGCAGACCATTTCCGGTTCGCAGGATTCAATCGGCATCGTCTACCCCGGACTGGCGCGGGCGCACTACAGCGGCGATTACTGGCCGCGCCACATCGAGCATGTGCTCGACGAGAAGATGCTTCAGTTTGTGGAACAACATCTGTGGCTGATACCGCTGGGTCCCCGGCATGATGGCTACAATCCGTTGGCCGAGCGCTTGATCACCGCCGAAGGTGCGCGCGCGCTCGCCGACGCTGCGGACCACACCTGGGCCGCGCTGCTGCGTGGCGATCTGCCGGCCTTCGGCGCCGGGATCCGCGACTCCTTCCAGGCGCAGATTGCCATGTTCCCCTACATGGTCAACGACACGATACTCGCCCTGATCGACCAGTATCGCGATCAGGCGCTTGGCTGGAAGCTTTCCGGCGCAGGCGGCGGCGGCTACCTCATCCTGGTCAGCGATCGCCCGATCGAGGGTGGTCTGCGTGTTCAGGCGCGGCGAGCCGGCTGATGGCCGCGATCCACCTTTCCGACGTGACCGCCCGACTGGGCGACTCCCTGCCTCAGGCCTTCCCATTCACCGTGCCAGTACTGCGCACCTTCGAACGGCTGGAGCTGACCACCCCGGTCACGTTTTTCGTCGGCGAAAACGGCAGCGGCAAATCGACGCTCCTGGAGGCCATCGCCTGCGCCGTCGGATCGATCACCGTCGGCAGCCAGAACATTCGCACCGATCCCAGCCTGGCGGATATCCGCGCCTATGCCGATCGCCTCAAGCTGGGCTGGAAGCTGAAGCGCAACAGGAAGGGGTTCTTCATGCGCGCCGAAGATTTCTTCGGCTATGTGCGCGAGCAGGAACGCATGCGCGAGGAAATGCTGCGCGACATGGCCGGCATCGATGAGGAGTACGCCGACCGGTCGGATTATGCGAAGGCCCTGGCCCGGTCGGGTTTTGCCCGCGAACTCGGCGACATGCAGCAGCGCTATGGCGACGGTCTGGATGTCGCCTCGCACGGGGAGAGCTTCTTCAAGCTCTTCCGCAGCCGCTTCATTCCCGGCGGCCTGTATCTGCTCGACGAGCCGGAAGCGCCGCTCTCGCCGCTGCGCCAGCTTACCTTCCTGAGCCTGCTCAAACAGATGGTCGACCGCGACGCGCAGTTCATCATCGTCACCCATTCGCCGATCCTGATGGCCTACCCCGGCGCGCAGATCCTCAGCTTTGACGGCGGGGCGGTCCAGCCCATCGCCTACGACCAGACCGAACACGTCAGCGTCACCCGCGGCTTTCTCAACAACCCCGACGCCTACCTGCGCCCGCTGATGGCCGAAGAATCCGATGACGAAAACGAAGATGACCGTAATGCGTAACGAGGAAGAGGATCGCCCATGAAATGGCTGCGCGTACTCCCGTTCGTCCTGTTGGTTCTGCTGTCCGTCACCGGCGCGCTGGCCGACGATCCCGCCGATGAGACGACCGACCCTGCTACCGATACGCCGACCGTCGAGGCGCTGGCCGGGGCGGTCATCCCCCCGCGCGACCGCGTCGATCTGGCGGTGCGGCTGCTCGGCCTGACCGAGATTCCGCAGCCGCCGGCCTCCCCGCCCGACCTGCGCGTCGGCGACCGGGCGACCTTCTCCGCCACCAACACCTTCGACCGCCAGCGCATCACCATCGACGCTACGCTCGGCGCGTTGGGCGAACACGTCGCGCTGTGGGTCGAGGACGGCAGCAACGTCCGCAGCAGCGACCTGCAAGCGCTGGCCGAGTCCTTCGACACCGAGATCTACCCGAACGCCCGCGCGCTGTGGGGCAGCGAATCCATCCCCGGCGTCGATGGCGATCCGCGCGTGCACGGTCTGTTCGCTCGCAACCTGGGCGCGACCACCGCCGCCTATTTTGCCAGCGACCACACCCTCCCCCGCGCGGTCTATCCGCCAAGTAACCAGCGCGAGATGTTCTTCTTCAACCTCGACATCATGTCTGGTGGGCTGGTCCTGCCGGTGGTGGAGAGTGTGGTCGCCCACGAATTCCAGCACATGATCCGCCAGAACCTCCAGCCCAACGAGGATACCTGGCTCAACGAGGGCATGAGTCAGTTCACCCAGTTCTTCCTCTACAACGACCTCGACGGCTCGCCCATCTACTTCCTGGCCGAGCCGAACACCCAGCTTACCGACTGGCACACCGATCCGACGCGGCGCAGCGCCAATTACGGTGCGGCCACCCTCTTCCTGATCTACTTCTACGACCGCTTCGGCATCGAGGCGGTGCAGGCGCTGAGCGCCCATCCCGCTGCCCGCGCCTGGGAGAGCGTCGACGATGTGGCGCGCGCTTATGGCGCCGAGAGTGCCGACACCCTCTTCGCCGACTGGGTGATGGCCAATCTGCTGAGCGAGCGCCGCATCGAGGCGCTGCCCGACGGCGTGCCCGTGCCTGGGTACGAGTCCCTGCCGCCGCTGATCACCCCGCTGCCAAAGCATGAGATCCTCGACGAGTCGTTCTCCGCCAAGTCCGCGCTGCCGCCCTATGCCACCGACTACTACCTGATGCCGTCGCCGTCCGGGGGCGCCCGCCTGACCATCACCCTGGAAGCGCCCGCCGAAGCCGCGCTGCTGCCCACCCTGCCCGCCGGCCACATCCTCTACAGCAACCGCGCCGATCTCAGCGACAGCCGCGCCACCCGCCGCTTCGACCTGACCGGCGTCGACTCCGCCGATCTCGACTATCGTATCTGGTACGACCTGGAGGCCGACTGGGATTACGGCTACGTCATGGCCAGCCGCGATGGAGAAACGTGGGAAGTGCTGACCACCAGCCACATGGCGACGCGCGATCCCAACGAGGTCGCCTACGGACCGGCCTATACCGGCGAGAGCCGTGGTTGGCTGAACGAGAACATCCCGCTCGATGCCTATGCCGGCGCTCCAGTCTGGCTGCGCTTCGAGATGATCACCGACGATGCCGTCAACCGCCCCGGCATGGCCGTGGACGACGTGCGGGTCGCCGCGCTCGCCTACGCCGAGGACTTCGAAACGGGGACCTCCATCGGCGCAGAAGGTTGGCTGACCGAAGGCTGGCTGCGCACCGACAACCGCCTGCCCGCGCGCTTCGTCGTCCAGACGGCCGCCATCACCCCGGACGGGGCGCTGATCACGCGCGGAGAGGCGCGCGGCGTCGGCGAATGGACCGTCGAACTCCCCCCTGACGCGAATCGGGTCTGGATCGCCATCTCGCCCCTCGCGCCGGTGACCACCACGCCGATCGACTATCGCCTGACGGTGGAGGCGGGGAGTAGGGGCGAGGTTCGCGAACCGCCCCTCCATGCTGGAGAGCCGCGATTACCGGGCGCATCCCGATGCGCCCTACTGCACGATCACCGTGACGGCTTCTCCGCCGCCGTAGACCGCCTCGCCACCCGAGCGGGCATCCGTCACCCGCAGCGGATCGCCGGCCGCAAGCTGGATCGTCGCCCCCGGCGTCGGCGCGATGGCCCGGAAGCGCACCGTGGCCACCAGGTTCCCGCCGACCTCATCGCCCGCCTCGACGCCTGGCTGACCTGACCTGTTACCCGTCGGGACGGCATTCTTGCCATCCGCAAACCCCCAACCCACCCCCTTCGTAGGGACGAGGCCTGCCTCGTCCGCTCGTTTGACTGTCTCACCCCTGACCCGCCACCGTTCCAGCGAGGAGAATCGTCCTCGAAGAGGTTGGATTGTGGCGGCCGGATCGGTTGTAGGGACGCGCCGTTGCGCGTCCGCGGTGTCCGCGGCGTCTGCCTGCACTTCTGGTTGCGAGGGCCGCCGCGATGGAATCTGCGCGGTCGTCTGCCCCTCAAACGCCTGCCCCATGAACGCGACGAGCGTGCGTAGGGGCGAACCGGCAGGTCGTTCGCCTTGCCGATGGCCGCCGGACCCTTCCGTTCATTCCCCGTTTGAATCCTCTATCCGTTTTCCCACTTCCAAACGCGTTTACAGAACAATAGTTCTGATTTACACTGAGGTGAAAGTAGAACATTTGTAACAATGCCGATGTCACAGGCTGGCATCGGCATTGTGTGTCTCAACCGAAAGTCGAAAGGCATGAGGCATGAGAAACGAGGAAGGGCGTTTCCACAGGCGCCGCCAACTCGCCTCGTGCGACGCGTCGATTTTGGTTGGCGCACGGTCACTGTTGAGGACGGACTTGCAGAAGCGAGCGTGATATGACCCGACATCAAGATTATCAGGGGAAGCCGGAAGCCATCCTGAGCTATTTCTACCGGGTGCAGCAGGCGCACAGAGATCCGCCTTCGCTGCGGGAGATCGGGGCGGCGGTGGGCATCTCGTCGCCGAGCGTGGTCAAACGCATGCTGGAGAAAATGGCGCGGGAGGGGCGGCTGCGGGCGCACCCCACCTGCGCGCGCCGCTACTACGCGCCCGATCCGCTGGAAGCGCCGGGGCGGGGCCGGCAGATCGATCTGGCGAAGCTGCGGGCGGAGCTCCGCGCGGCCTGCCACCTGGCCGGAGTCGATCCGGTGGAGGGGCCGGCCACCACCTACGAGGCGGTCAACGCGGCGGCGGCGGCGCGCCGCATTCGCCAGCGCCGCCAGCGCATTTTCCGCTGGTGGCAGTTCGACTGGAGCGATCCAGGCCTGTGCCGCAGCGATGTCGAGTACGAGGCGTTCTTCACCCTGTTCCGCAAATCCTGGCGCTTTCGCGGGCGGTGGGGCCGCTGAGGGCGTGAGCGGGCGCTGCCCCAGGGCAATCCGAAAATCAATCAATAGGCCATCAAGGTTCATGTTGCATCGTAGGGGCGCATCGCGATGCGCCCGCCAGCTCGGGCGGTTCGCGAACCGCCCCTACAAAGCCATTACGATCATTGTCTGCCCCATCAGGAAATTTGAAGCGCTTGCCCTGGCGCTGCCCCCTACGCCCGGCATCCCTCAGTCCTCACAGTAAGGTATACTCTCCGCTGGTTCATCGACCTCATCCAGAGACAGGCAGCTATGTCTGGAAAGACCTTCAAACAAACGTTCCCGGTGCGCTCCTATGAGTGTGACTTCTATGGGCATGTCAACAATGCCAACTATCTTCGCTACATGCAGCAGGCTGCGGCCGATGCCTCCGCCGCGGCGGGCTGGGATGAAGCCCGCTATCACAGCATCGGACATCTGTGGCTGATCCGCGAAACCGACATTGAATACCTGATCCCGCTTCGTTACGGCGATACGGTCGAGATCACGACCTGGGCGGCCGAGTTTCGGCGCGTGCGATCCACCCGCTACTACGAGCTTCGCAACGGAAGCGGCGAGGTCGTCTCGCGCGCCAAGACCGATTGGGTGTATGTCCACCGCGCCACCGGGCGGCCGGCCGCTGTGCCGCCGGAGATGATCGCGGATTTTGCCCCGCCCGATCTCTTCCCCACGGATCTCGCCTCACCCAACGATATCACCCGGACGCTTCCCGCCGCCTTCGAGCGGAAGAAGTTCCCGGCCCCGCCGCCGCCACCGCCGGGGGTGTTTACCCAGCGACGCCTTGTCGAATGGCGCGACGTGGATCAGGAGCGGCATGTCAACAACGCGACGTATCTGAATTACCTGGAGGAAGCCGGGTTCGGGGCGACGCGCTTTTTCGGTTGGCCCATCGCGCGGATGATGGCGGAGAAGCTCGGCATCGTCGCCCGCCGCTTGCAGATTCAATATCGCCTGCCGGCCACCTTCGGCGAAGAAATCGCCATCAGCACCTTTCTATCTGAAACGCGCCGCTCGACGACCGTGCGCCATTACAGCATCACCCGCGCCGACGACGGCGTGCTGCTCGCTCAGGCGCGGGGGTTGTTCGTGTTTGTGAACCCGGAAACCGGCCGCATCACCCGCCTGCCGCCTCAGATCATGACCGATTTCGCCAGCCATATCGCGGGCAGCATCGCAAACGTCGCCGAGCTCGTCCGCCCGCCTCACACCTCGCCGTAGGTACTGCGTAGCCGCCTCGATCAGGCCGATCCTCGGGGTGAGGGCGAAGGCCTGATAGACGATCTGGTTGAGGCGGGTTTCCCGCGCGACGATCTGTGCGGTGTGAGTCGTGGCGGGCGCGCTGAATCGGCCAGGTACTTCTCCCACTCGTCGCGCTGGCTCAGCGGCATCAGTACACCTGTTTGCTGAACGGCCACAAGGGATGCGTGAACGGGCGGTGATGCCCATTCGGGATTCACCGACCCTCTGGTACGAGACGGCCATACAGCCCCGAGTTGAAACATCTTTATAATGGCATAAAATATGAAAAGGCTCAGGCAGTGCCAACACGTCAGGCGGGCTCAACCATAAGGCCCTGAAGGGTGGCGCGCATCGCGATGCGCCCGGAACGATGCGCCCGGGGCAATGTGCCCAGGAGGACGGGCCGTACGCCAGGCGCGCGGTTCACCAGACGGCCGGTTCACGAACCGCCCCTACGCGACCTGGCAGGTGGCGCTGCCCTGTGGGGTTGCCCCTGTGGGGTTGCCGCTCGTAACGCGCTTTGATAGACTAGCGGACGCTTTTTTGTCTCTGGAATTGCAGGTGCAGAATGCTTCTAACGCTGCTGCGGCTGCTTTACTTCGCATGTGTCGCCCTGTTGATGCTGTACGCCCTTGGAGCCGGCGCCCTCCTCATCGCCTATTTCCTCCGAAGACCGGATAAACCCTCTCCTTCGCCCGAGCGGTCAACCGACCGGGCAGGGGCCGCTTCACCCAGCGCCGGACTGCCGTCGGTGTGCGTACAGCTCCCGGTGTTCAACGAGCCGTTCGTGATCGACCGGCTGATCGACGCCGCCGCCCGGCTGGATTATCCGCCGGACAGGCTGACCATTCAGGTGCTGGACGACTCGCAGGACGACACGACCGAGCGCGCAGCCGAGCGCGTCGCCACCTGGGCGGCGCACGGCATCCGCATCGAGCATATCCGGCGGGCCGACCGGAGCGGCTTCAAGGCCGGGGCGCTGGCTCACGGCGCGGCGATCTCCGATGCCGAGTTCTTCGCCGTTTTCGACGCCGATTTCGTGCCGCCGCCCGACTTTCTGCGCCGCATCGTCCCGTTTTGAAGCTGACCCGACCGTCGGCAACGGTGCAGACCCGCTGGGGTTACCTGAATGCCGACGACAACACCCTGACCCGCGCGGTGGCGCTGGCGCCAGCCGGCCATTTCGTGGTCGAACAGGCGGCGCGCAGCAGCGCCGGCCTGGCTGATGAACTTCAACGGATCGGGCGGCGTGTGGCGGGCCGAGGGCGATCGCCAGGCCGGTGGCTGGTGTGCCGACACGCTGACCGAAGACCTCGACCTGAGCTACCGGGCGCAGTTGGCCGGCTGGCGCCTGACCTACCTGCCGGATCTGGTCGTGCCGGGCGAGATTCCCCCGCGGCTGAGTCTGTATCGCCAGCATGGGCGCGTTGGGCGCAGGGCGGCACGCAGGTGTTTACCCAGATGGTCGGCGCGATCTGGACGCACTCGGACCTGACCTCCGTTCAACGGCTGATGGCCACTGCCCATCTGGCCCAGTACCTCGTCCACGTGCTGATCATCCTGCCTGATCATCCTGACTCGCTGCTGATCGTGTTCAAGGCGCTGCCCTCCTTCAGTTTTGGGCCGTTGGGTCTGGTGAGCCTGTTTCCGGGGTGCTGATCTACGCCGCCAGCCAGCGAGCGCTCCATCCCGACTGGAGAGGGCGTCTGGCGCGCGGTTTCCCCCGCCTGGCGGTGATCGCCACCGGCATGGCCTGGTGTAATGCCCGGTCGGCGCTGCTCGGCATCGTGAAATCGGGAGGAATTCCGGCGCACGCCCAGTTCAGCAGCGCAGCCGGACGGCGGCCATCGCCACGCCGGTGTTCAGCGTCGAGCTGCTGCTGTGCCTGTATTCGGCTTTCGGCCTGTGGCTGGCGCTGCGATGGGCGCCGGGGCTGACGGCCTACTTCGTTGTTTACACCGTATCCTTCGGTATCATGACGATATGGCTATGGTGCGATAACGTCTTTTCACACCGTTGGCGTTCGCGGGTATAATGCGAATTGGAACAAGGGCGCGACAGGAACGGTCGCCATCGTCCCAACCGAAACCCTTGCAACGGAGCATCTGACGTCCCATGAACCGCATTCTGCTGTCGATTGTCCTCGTCCTTCTGCTCCTGTCCACCGCTGACGACTGCCGCGCAGGACGCGGCCCCGGAACCGACGCTGCCAGAGACAATACCCTCGACCGCGACCGTGCCGGCCGGCGCGCAGACTCCCGACAGGCAGGACAATCGGCCACGGCGACGCTGGCCTGCCCAGGGCGCCCGCGCACCCCGCCTGATTGTGCAGGAACGCGCGCGGGTTACTCTGGAAGATGACGCCCCCTCAACGTGCGCGAGGTGCGGGCACCAGCTTCGACGTGATCAGGCAGATTGCCCCCGGCGAGATCCTGTTCGTCCTCAGCGGCCCGGTATGCAACCAGCGTTATGCCTGGTATCGCGTCGAGTACGAAGAGATCGAGGGCTGGATCGCCGAAGGCTCCTCAGAAGCCTACTTCGTCGAGATCTACCCGCCGGAATAAGACGCATCCGTCGCGGGGTGGCTATCGCTTCGTCATACCACGTCGTTATTCAAAAATGGGATAAAATGGGCCGTCCAAAGTTGTTCA
>JADJPJ010000058.1 GCA_016713325.1 Candidatus Flexifilum affinis
ATTGGGTGCAGGTCTAGAGACGTTAATTGCCAGAAGAAAATCGCGATAGTCTTTGGGAAGAGAAAGGCCGAACTTTCGTTCAAAATCCATAATTTCCTCCTGTGTTGTTGCTCGATCTAGCGCTTCGAGCTTGATTGTCGTGTGCAACTGAAAGCGCCCCTTTATCCCGAGTTCACCACCTCGGCAATATAAAGCAATAGGCCCGGCTGTGTGGCCGGGCCTATTACAATTTCGTTACCCCCAACGAGATTCGAACTCGTGTTTTGGCCTTGAAAGGGCCGCGTCCTGGGCCTCTAGACGATGGGGGCGGACACAAAACAGTGTATCAGCCGGAGCCTGTCGCGTCAAGATTCAACCAACGCGCTATAATGGCGGTCATGACGACCATGATCCTCCGACTTCTATGTTTCGCCGCCTTGCTGCTCGCGCTCGCCGCCTGCCAGCCTCAGGCTGCCATGCCGACGCCGGCCGCTCCCTTCTTCCCGACCGTCACCGCCGGCCGGGTGATTCTGCGCGCCCATCCCGCCCGCTGCCAATCCCGGCGACTCCGGCGCGTCCAACCCGGCCACGGCCCTGGCTGCCCTCAGCCGCCCCACCGTCACCCCCAACCTGAGCGTCTGCCCGGCCCCCAACGAGCCGCTGGCCCTCCCGGCCGATCCGCCGCCGGCCAGTCTGCTCGACACGACGCTCATCCAGTTCCTCGACGACGGCGGCACGGTCGTCGCGCTGGAGGCCGGTCTGCGGGCCTGGGGCATGATTGACGACGACACAGGCGGAGCGCGCGGCGACCTGGATCTGACCGGCGAGGGCATCCCCGAGATCGTCATCACCTACGCCGCCGAGGGCGAGGGCGCGCTGCTCATTGCCGGCTGCCTCGACGGGCGTATCATCGACCGCTACCGGGCCGCGCTCACCGAACGCGCCCCGCAGATCGTCAGCGCTACCGACGCCAACGTCAACGCCCTGCCCGATCTGCTGTTCGCCGCCGAGACCTGCGACGACGCCGGTCTGTGCACCTATCGCGCGCAGATGGTCACCTGGCAGGCCGAGCGCGGCCGCTTCGTCAACCTGATCAGCGACTCCTGGGCCAACGACGTCCCACCGGCCCTGGAGGATATCGACGGCGACCGCGTCGGCGAGATCATCGCCCGCTTCGAGAACCCCGGCGACTCGACCACCGGCCCGCTGCGCACCGGCTTCACCGCCTGGGATTGGGACGGGCAGAGCTACGTCCGCTCCATCACTCAGCTCGACCCGCCGCGCTTTCGCATCCAGGTCATCCACGAGGCCGATGCCGCCTTCGCCGCCGAGGACTATGCGCAGGCCATCCCGCTCTACCAGCTCGCCGCCGACGACACGGCGCTGGAGAACTGGCTGCCCGACGACAACGTGGTGCTCAAAGCCTATGCGCTCTACCGGCTGCTGCTGGCCTACAGCTACAACGACGATCCGCGCCGCATCGAGGTGCAGGGCCGCCTGATCAGCGAATACCCCGACACCGCCGCCGCGCCGCCGTATGTGCAGATGGGCCTGGAATTCTGGAATGGCTTGCAGGTGACGAACAATCTGCGGGCGGGCTGCGGGGAGGCGCTGGAGGTGGTCAACGCGCGCCTGGACGCCATCGGCATGCTCAACCGCTATGGCGATCGCGCGCCCCTCTACGACGCCACGACGCTGTGCCCGTTCTAAAGCTCGTTGACGTACGTTTCAGCGGACGCCCTGCCTGGGGGGGGGGGGGGGGGGGGGGGGGGGGGGGGGGGGGGGGGGCGTCCCTACAGAACATCGGAAGCCGTAGGGACGCGCAACGGCGCGTCCGCCGTTGACCTGTTTCGAGGACCTGCTTAGGGAGAAGAAGGGATGAGAAACGAGAGAAGCTCCGTTGCAGTGAGCTTTTCCTCATTTCTCATCTCTCATTCCTTCTCTAGAAGTTGATCATATGCCCTTCGAGGCCGTGCGCCGCTTCCTTGATCGCTTCGCTCAGGGTCGGGTGGGCATGGACGTTCCGGGCGATCTCTTCCGGCGTCAGTTCCGCGTAGCGTGCCAGCGTCAGCTCCGGCAGCAGCTCGGTCACATCCGGGCCGATCAGGTGCGCGCCCAGGATCTCGCCGTACTTCTTGTCGCTGATCAGTTTGACGAAGCCGGCCGTCTCGCCCAGGCCGTGCGCCTTGCCGTTGGCCTGGAAGGGGAACTTGGCGACGTTGATGTCGTAGCCCTTCTCCCGTGCCTGCTTCTCGGTATAGCCGAAGCTGGCCACCTGCGGCTGGCAGTACGTCGCGCGCGGCATCATGTCGAATTCCAGCTCGATGCTTGGCGCGCCGGCGATATTCTCGGCGGCAATCACGCCCATCGCTTCGGCCACGTGCGCCAGCATCAGCTTGGCCGTCACGTCGCCGATGGCGTAGATGTGCGGCACGCTGGTTTGCAGCTTGCCGTTGATCTCCACCGCGCCGCGGTCGGTGAGCTTCACGCCGGTCTTCTCCAGCCCATACCCCTCGGTGCGCGGCTTGAAGCCGATGGCCTGGAGCACGCGGTCGGCGCTCAGCACCTTGGTGCCGCCCTCCGGCAGCGTCACGGTCACCTCGACCTTGCCGCCCTTGTCCTCAATCTTGTCGACCCTGGTCTTGGTCATCACGCCAATGCCCGCCCGGCGGTACTGCTTCTCCAGCTCGGCGGAGACATCCTCGTCTTCGAGCGGCAGCAGATGGTCCAGGAACTCGACGATCGTCACTTTCACGCCGTAGTTGTGCATCACGTAGGCGAATTCGCAGCCGATCGCCCCGCCGCCCGCGATGATGATCGAGGTCGGCAGCTTCTCGTCCAGAATCTGCTCCTCGTAGGTCACGACGTTCTTGCTCAGCGCCGTGCCGGGGATCAGCCGCGTGGTCGCGCCGGGCGCCAGGATGCACGACTTGAAGCGGATCGTCTCCTTCTTGCCGTCGTTGAGCGCCACTTCCAGCGTATTGGCATCGGTGAACGTGCCCCAGCCGTCGTACTCGTCGATCTTGTTCTTCTTCATCAGGAAGTGCACGCCCTTGACGCGCCCATCCGCCACCTGACGGCTGCGCTTGAAGGCCGCGCCGTAATCGAACGACACGCTGCCCTCGACCTTGATGCCGTACTTCTCGGCGTCATTCTTGACGATGCTCACCAGTTCGGCGTTGCGCAGCAGGGCCTTGGACGGGATGCAGCCGACATTCAAGCAGACGCCGCCCCAGTACTGCTTCTCCACGACCGCCGTCTTGAGCCCGAGCTGGCTGGCGCGGATCGCCGCGACGTAACCGCCAGGTCCTGCGCCCAGCACGAGCACATCGTATTCTTTTGCCATCGCTCTACTCCAGGAATGGTTCGAGATGCTGTTATTGTATAGACCTCCTGCCCGGTGTGCTATGCCCGACACCTCAACGGGCCGCCCGCTGTCCACAGATAAACCTATGCCCACCAAGCACGCCGCCGACCGACACCCCCGATCCCTGATCGCCCACCCGTGAGCCCACGGAGCCGGTCTTCAGGCAGTGAGCGGTCGACAGCGGCTCTGGCAGGCCAACATGTCTGCCCGACATGGACACGCAGGGGCGGACACGCGGTTCCGACCGACAAGATCGCGACATACCACTTCCCTTTCCCCGCGTACCAGGGATCAGCGCCGCGCCAGTTCGCTCGCATAGTGTTTACCCAGTGAACTGGCATGCGTCGCCGCCCACTCGGTCAGGCGTGTTGTGCCTGTAGGTGGTGTTTCCACGTACAGACACTCCGTCATCAGACCGGCAATCTCGTCAGCGGTGATTGTCACGTCGCCCGTCATTCGGCCAATGATCCACCCGGCAGCATAGCCAACCGCCGGCGGCACACGCACGATCGTGCGGCGGACGCCTAGGATGCGCGCGAGTTGCTCGACGAGGTCGAGATACGCGAAGGTCTCTGGCCCTGTCGCATTGATGATCGCGTTGTCGTGGCGCCGCGCCTGCTCTACAGCCAGCGCCGCCAGATCGTCGACATGAATGGGCTGAAGCCGATACTGACCGTCCCCAAACACGCCGAACACAGGTAACGTTCGCAGCATCCAGGCGATGTTGTTGATCAGGATGTCGCGGCCGCCAAAAAGGACGGCCGGACGCAGAATCGCATAGGACATGCCGCTGTCCATCAGCGCCCGCTCAACCTCGGCCTTGCCGCTGAAATATTCCAATGGAGACTCGTCACTGGGATTGGTGATGCTGACATGCACGATCCGACCCACGTCTGCCTTGCGCGCCGCCTCAAACAGCCGGCGTGAGTTGCCCACCGCCTGCCGGTGCGTGAAGTTCCGGTGATTGAAGCGGACCCAATAGGTGTTGATCAGCACGTCGACACCTCTCAAAGACTCAATCAGCGCCTCTTCGAAGACGAGAGGGTAGGCCGCGATGTCTGGCACACCGGCCGGCCGCGCCGTGTTCGTGAGGGTGATGACCTCCTCGCCTTCAGTAAGTAGCCGTTTGACAATGTGGCTGCCTGAATAGCCGAAACCGCCCGTGACCGCGCAGCGCATAGTTCTCCTCCTGACGCTCGTAGCTTCACCGGATTAAATGAACACGTTCATTTTCTGAGGCAAAAAAGAGGCGTGCTCGATGGTGTGCGACGCCAGACGCCGCCTACAAACCGAGCACGCCGTCGACGATGCGAATGAACCGCCCCAGTTCCCTGCCCACCGGCGGCAGGAACAGCCCGCGAAGCAGCCATGGCAGCAGGTCGTGGATGAACTGGAGGAGCGCCTGTGTCGATCGCTGATCGGCGCTGCGATCCCTTACCCAGAAGAGCAGCACCAAAAAATGGGTGCTGTACAGCAGCCGGCCTACGTTTTCGATGTGCCCCGCCGCCGGTGCATCGCTCGATTCCCGAACTAACGAGATGAAGGCCGCTTCCGCCCGGCGACGCATCGAGTCCGCCTCTTCGCCGAACAGCTCAGCGCCCGAGCTGGGCGACATGATTGCGCCGAACAACGCCGCGAAGGTCTCACGGTGTGGCGCGGCCTGATCGAGTCGCTCCTGCATGGTTGCGACGAAGCGATCAGCCGTTGTCCCGCGCGGCATCCGTGCAATAGCCTCGTCGGTATCGGCAGCCATCTGCTGGTACAGCGCGAGGACCAGCGCCTCTTTGCGCTCGAAGTAGCGATACGCCAGTCCCAGCGACACGTTCGCCTCGGCGGCGATATCACGCATGGTCGTCGCCTCATAGCCTTTAGACCGGAACAGATCGAGGGCGGTGTTGAGGATGAGCTGCCGCGTGCGCTCGGCTTTGGGCGTCAGATCAGACATCGCTGCACTGTACAATAAATGAACATGTTCACTTATTCTATGTCACGCGCCTGGTACTGTCAACAGCCTGCCGAAGTCTGACTAATGTATAATCAGACTAGGGTAGCGTTTGAGGCAGATCCGTGACAACTCGAGAGCAGTCCTTCACGCTGGAGGAATTCGAAGCGTTCATCGCGCGCGAAGAGCGCCGAGAGCACCGCTTTGAGCTGGTCGACGGACACATCATCGAGAAAACCATGCCGACCGAGGAACATGGGGCCATTGCCGCATTGGTCATGGCTCGCTTCGTGGTGTACCTGGAATCACAGGGCGTTCGGGGTCGGGTCGTGGCTGAAGGACTCTTCAGGCCGGCTGGAGATGCGCGCAACGTCCGCCTACCCGATGTGGGTGTCGTGCTGGGCGACCGTCCACTGACGACCCAGGGAATCGCCGAGTTTATCCCCGACATCTGCATCGAAATCCTCTCCCCCGGCGATCCACTCAAGCAGGCGCGGGACAAGCTGCACTTCTATCTGTCGCACGGTGCGCACTTTGCGCTTCTCGTCCGCCCGCGACGTCGCATGGTGGAGATCTATCCTGCCGAGGGGGACTACGAGTTTCTGACGACCGAAGACACGCTGACGTTCGGCGAACTCCTGCCGGGATTCAACATAGCGGTTTCGCGCCTCTTCCCCGCGTGAGATCTTCGCCATGTTCACTCACCTCACCACTCCCTACTCTCCCTCCCCAAACATCTCCCGCAGCATGCCCACGAACACCCCGGCCACCGGCGTGAGCGGCGCGCTTCCGTCGTAGACCACCTTCAGCTTGCGCATCAGCGGCGCACCCGTCACCCGCACCGTCCGCAGCAGCCCCTGCTCGACCTCGCTCTGCACCGCATAGCCCGGCAGAATCGTCAGGCATAGCCCGCTGCTCACCGCCCGCTTGATCGCCTCCAACTGGTCGAATTCGGCGGCAATCACCGGCTGAACCCCGGCGATCCGCAGCGACCCCTCCAGCCAGGTGCGCGTCTGGCTCCCCGGCGTGCGCACGATGAACGACGCGCCATCCAGGGCCGACAGCGCCACTTCTTCGGATTCCCAGAGCGGATGTTTCCGACCGACCACCACCACCTGCTCGACGGCCTGCAAGACCTCCGACGCCAGGCGCGGATCGGGCAGCGGGTCCAGTTCGCCTTCGATCAGCCCGATGTCCATGCGCCCGCTCAGCACATGCTGCACGATCTCGCGAGTCACCCCGGTCTGGAGCGTCACGTTCAAATGCGGGTAGCGGCCGCGAAACTGGGTGATCCAGTCCGGCGCCAGGTAGATGGCGATCCCCGGCGTCGCCCCGATGCTGATCCGTCCTTCGGCGATGCGCGACACATCCGTCAATGCCGCTTCGGCCTCCCCGACCAGCGCGAAAATGCGCTCGGCATATTCCATCAGCCGCTGCCCATGCGCCGTAAGGGTGACACCGCGCCGTCCGCGCACGAACAGCGTCTGCCCCAGCATCGCTTCCAGGTCGCCGACATGCTGGCTGACCGCCGGTTGGGTGATGTACAGTCGTTCGGCGGCGGCGCTGAAGCTTCCGGCACGGGCCGCCATCATGAACACCTGAAGTTTATAGAGATCTAGCATCAGTTTTCCAACCATTAGTCAGGACTTATGTCTATTATAAGGGGTTCGGTCTCGGAGCGCACGTGAATTCGACATATGCTGTGACCATCACTCTTGTGAACATCACATTTCGTGCAGACACAGAAAACAGGCCCATGAATCTCTTCAAGAGTCTCTTCGGCGCCGCCAGCGCCAGCAGCACCAGCATGAATGCGCAGGAAGCCAAGGCCCGCCTCGACGGCGAGTCTGCGCCGTATATCCTCGACGTGCGCCAGCCGGACGAGTACAAGCAGGGGCACATCCCCGCCGCCGTACTCATCCCGCTCGACAGGCTGTCCGCCGAGATGAGCAAGCTGCCGAAAGATCACGCCATCCTCTGCGTCTGCCGCTCCGGCGCGCGCAGCGGGAGTGCCGTGCGCATGCTGAACGGCGCCGGCTACGAGGCGTTCAACCTGCGCGGCGGCATGATGGCCTGGCACTCCGCCGGATTCCCCGTCAAGCGCGGCAAGTAGCAGAAGGCGCAGCGCGATGATGCCTTCTGCGTTTCTGGTGGAAAGCCTGCTCGGCTTCGGAATCGGCCTGTCGCTCGGCCTGCTGGGCGGCGGCGGCTCGATCCTGACCGTGCCGGCGCTGGTCTACCTGCTTGGGCAGACGCCGCAGGTCGCCGTCACCACCTCGCTGGCCATCGTCGGCGCCAACAGCGCGCTCGGCGCCTTCTTTCACCGGGCGCAGGGCACGCTCAACTGGCATGTGGCCCTGCTTTTCGGCGGCAGCGGCATGATCGTCTCCTATGCCTCGGCGGGCCTTTCCAAACAGCTCCCGCCGACGCTGCTGATGAGCGCCTTCGCCGGGCTGATGCTCGTCATCGGCATCCTGCTGATCGTCCAGCGCACGCCGGACAGCGCCGATCCGGACCCGAAGCCGCAGCTTCTCAAGTCGTTGATCGGCGGGGCCGTCGTCGGGCTGGTGACCGGCATCCTGGGCGTGGGTGGCGGCTTTCTGATCGTCCCGGCGCTGGTCATGCTGGTCGGCCTGCCGTTTCACACCGCCGTCGGCACCTCGCTGATGATCATCGCCATGAACAGCTTTGCCGGGTTCGCCGGACACTTAAGCGACACCTTCATCGATCCGCTGGTGATCGCCATCTTTGTGGTCGCCGGGCTGGTCGGCACACGGGTCGGGTCGCGGCTGGCCAAGCGCCTGGAACCGGCCGTCCTGCGCCGCGCCTTCGCCGTCTTCGTCGTCGCGCTGGCCATCTTCCTGCTGATCGACAATCTTCCCAAGCTGATGGTGGCGCTTTCTTAAAGGTTGAGGGTTATATTCCATGGCGCGGCAGGATTGGCCTGTGCGGGCCATGACGCACGACACTTTGTATACAGGTTCAAACGTCAGGGCATGGTCGCCATGCCCGCTGCTGAGGAGGGCATGACATGTATATCGAACAATTCTTCGTCGAGGGCCTGGGCTGCGCCTCGTATATCGTCGGGTGCGAGGGGGCGGGCGTCGCCGCCGTCGTCGATCCCGACCGCGACATCAGGAAGTATCTGGACGCCGCCACGGCGCGCGGCCTGACTATCACCCACATCGTCGAGACGCACCTGCATGCCGACCACGTTTCCGGCAACAGCGATCTGGCCGCCCTCACCGGCGCGCCGATCTATGTCCACGAGGCGGCGGAAGCGGCGTTCGAGCATCAGACCCTGCGCCACGGGGACGAGCTGCGCCTGGGCAATGTCGTGCTCAAGGTGCGTCACACCCCCGGCCACACGCCAGAGAGCGTCACCCTCCAGGTCATCGATACCACCCGCAGCGATCAGCCGTGGATGGTCCTGACCGGCGACACCCTCTTTGTCGGCGACGCCGGCCGCCCCGATCTGGTGGGCATGGAAGCGGCGCGCGGACTGGCCGGCCAGATGCACGACTCGCTGCATGACGAATTCCTGACCCTGGCCGACGGCGTCATGGTCCTGCCCGGCCACGGCGCCGGATCGCTGTGCGGCAAGTCGATCGGCTCCGTCCTCAGCACCACCATGGGCTACGAGAAGATCAGCAACCCGGCCCTTCAGCCCCGCACCCGCGACGAATACGTCGATTTCGCCGTCGCCGATCTGCCGGAGCAGCCGGGCAACTTCAAGCGCATCAAGCAGATCAACCGGCAGGGTCCCCGCCCGCTCGGCGAGGTCACGCCCCGGCCGCTGAGCATTCAGGACGCCATCCGCATCTTCCAGCGCGGCGCCGCCATGCTCGACATGCGCAGCAAGGACGCCTTCAAGACCCGCCACGTCCCCGGCGCAGCCCACGTCGAGAACGACGCCCAGTTGAGCAATCGCATCGGCTTCATCCTCCCGCCCGACATGCCTGTCGTGCTGGTGCTGGAAGACCCGGCGGAGTACCGTGAGGCGGTCTATCGGCTGGCGCGCGTCGGCTACGATCAGGTGGCCGGCTACCTGTCCGAGTCGCTGGAAGCCTGGGAAGCCATGGGCCTGCCGACGACCGCCGGAGACGTGCGCGACATCGACGCCGCCGAACTGCACAACCTGATCGAGCACGGCAACGGCAGCAAGCCGGCAGTGGTCGACGTGCGCGAGTCCTGGGAGTTTGCCCAGGGTCACATCGCCGGCGCGCAGCTCATCCCGCTCGGCGAGCTGTCCCGCCGCGTCGGCGAGCTCGACCAGGCGACGCCGGTGGCGGTCATCTGCGCCTCCGGGTCACGCAGCCAGTCGGCGGCGGCGCTGCTCGGCCGGCAGGGCTTCGCCACGGTCTACAACGTGGTCGGCGGCATGGGCGGCTGGATGCGCAGCGGCCTCCCCGTCGAGCGCGGCCGGTAAGCCTTCTCCACTCCAAAACCAGCGTTCGTAGGGACGCCATTCTTTGGCGTCCTCAACGCGGCGTTCGTAGGGACGCGCTACTGCGCGTCCGCATAGGTACCAAGATAAGGGTTGCGAAGCCGCCGAGGGCTGTAGGGACGCGCAACGGCGCGTCCGCCGACAAGCCCACTGAAGGGGCTTCCTAACGCCTGCGTTCTTGGTCCCTTTAGCGGACCTGTCTTTGCGGGTAGCCGGGTGGCTTACCTCCCGGCGGACGATGCGACCCCTGATCTCCTGGTTGCGTCGATCGGTCGTCAACTTGGTGTACATGGGACGCCATTCGCCCTCTTAAACGCCCCTTCTCAACTCCGTAGGGACGCGCAACGGCGCGTCTGCCGCTGTTCTATTTTCCCTTCGTAAATCCTAACGGTTGTCGCAGTTGCAGTTCGGGTTGACCAATCTCACGTTGTACCAGACCTCATTCCCATATGAGGAGCGGGTCCTACGCAGCTCAAGCACCAGATCGCTGTCAGGAAAGTGGAGCCGGCACGTATAGGAACTCTGCTCGCTGGACAACACGGTGTCTGGCGGGGGGCATGTGGTGACGTCGAAAACCCCGGTTCGGATGAAATAGGGCACAATGCTGGGGTAGCTGAAGTCACCGCCAACGTTCCGCCGGAGCATGCGTCTGAAGGAAGCATAGTCCTGAAAAAAAGAACGGGCACAGAAGGAGTCTTCGTCGGCAATCTGGAAAAAGTCACAGAGATAGCCCACATCCGCCTCGGTCAGCTCAGGGGGTGAGAACCGATCATCCACCTGAACGCCAACCACCTGGGTTTCGCGGTCGAGTTCGATAGAGAGCTGCCGGTCGTTATAATCTCCTGAAGGGGCGACATACGTCACCTCACAGAACAATCCGGTTGAAGTGCATTCGTAGAGAGCGAGATAATCGGGGTCGCCTAACCAGCCAAACCGGAGGTAGAGAAAGTATTGGCGACCGCTGTAGGTATCTTGATCCACGATGATGGCTTCCGCATAAGCCCCCAGATACGCAATCCCCAGGAAATACCCTGCGCCAAAGAAGCAGGCGCCGAGAATCAGCAGGCGCGCGATCTGCCTGGAGTCTTCCGTGCATCGAAGGGCCAGACGAAACTGAACGGCAAGCAAAGCAACAGACAGGATTGCGACCGCGGAAGCGGGTATCCACCCGCCGGCGAATATCGCAGCAGCCCATCCGAAGAGAAACAGGACGACGCTCAAATCGGTCGTAAGAAACAGAACTATGAGAAATGCCGTAGCAGCCCAATAGAACAAGACGGCCCAGATGCGAAAACCGTCGCTGAAACAGCACAAATGGGATCAAGGAGAGACTTACAAGAGCGGCTGCAATGCCAACCGGGTTGTACCAGGCCCTCAGCCCAACCGCCCCCAGCACGCTTTCGGCGGCAAAAAACAGAAGTGCGACGACAAACCCAAGGGAGATGAAGACGTAGAGCCAGCGCTCGTTCGATGCTGATGGATCTGCCGTCAGAAGGTTCATCCGCGCTGCCCTCCTGTGACCAGAGGTTCCGAAGTCCTGTGTATTGTACACGGACCCGGAGCGACACCGGCCGCGCTCGATGATGCTTGATCTCTCTCCTTTGTCCTGCCCGCCGGAGAATAGAATTCTCCGGCTACCCCTGAAAACCCGTAAAACCGGCTTGAAGCCGGTTCCATCGGGCGGGCACTTCCCCAGGCGCAGCGATGTGTCTTATGTCTGTGGCTTGCATCGCCCACGCCAAGTCTCCCGCTCGCCGAACCCCCTTCCAGGGGGTTTACGCGTTCTCCGGTGGTAGCCTGGCGTTGACGCACGCGTGCGCGACGTCGGGCGGCGCTAAGATCCCAGCTTGGCCAATACCCTATCGATTCCCACAACGTCAAAAGTGACCTTCAACTCCGGCTCGATCGGCGTTATGCAAATCATGACTGAGCCGCAGATATTGACAAATCACCTGATGCGCATTAGCATGTCTTTGGTATATACCAATGTCTGAGACTATGGATAACGGGTAAAGTCCTATTGCGAACGTCACAGGCCATAGCCAAATCGAACTCGGATCACATGCCCCTGTATTTACAGGTGCAGCACACGCTCAAAGAGATGATCGAAGACGAGGAGTTCGGACCGGGTGAGCAAATCCCTTCCGAGCGTGAACTCTCAGATATGTTGGGCGTGAGCCGAATGACCGTGCGGCGAGCTGTCGAAAGCCTCATGGAAATGGGCTTGCTGGAGCGCCGATCAACAAGTGGTACGTATGTCCGACTTCCATCTGTCGTTAGGAATGTCGGCTCCGGGTATTCGATTGGGATTACGCAGCTTCTCAGTGAAGAAGGCGCTAGAGCGGGTTCGAGACTCCTCACCTTTGAATATGCGCGCGCTCCCCGAAAGGTAGCGGATCGCCTGGGATTGAGGGTTGGCGAAAGTGTCGTGAAGATCGAGCGTCTTCGGCTAGTCAACGATATCCCGTTCTGCATCGAGACCAGTTATATCCCAGCAAGTTTTGTGCCAGGAATGCAGTCGAACGATCTCGCAGAGAAAGACACGTCGCTTTATGCGCTGTTGAAGACGCGCTATGGAATAGCAATTGTCCGAAGCGAAGGGACTGTCAAGATCTCTCATTGTCTTCATGAAGAGGCGGATCTGCTGAATTTGAGCGAAGGCGATCCCGTGATGTATATGGTCGCAGTGGTGTACGATACCAACGATAACCGGGTCGAATATCTGAAGTCCGTCAACCATCCAGAACGTGTTGCATTCCGCACGTTTCGGAATCTGGAGAGCTCCTAATGCCTTCCCTTTTTTTTGGTCGACTTGGTATAGACCATATACCATTAGGTTATCGTGCTTAGCCCGTAATAAAGGAGTAACCCAAACATGGCTGTAGATTTTTCCCGAAGCGATTTCCTGAGCATACTGTCTGCTGCTACAGACAATCTTGAGACAGCAGCGGAACTGGGTCGGAAACTGGGCCGCCAGGGATTCAAACGCCTGTACTTCGTGGGATGCGGTGCCCCCAATCGTGGAATGTCTATCTCGGAATACTGGATTCAGCGCACAGCTCTCAACCTTGAGGTACGGCGCTACTTCCCCGCAGAGTTCGTGAACCAGTCGCCGGCCGCGCTTGATGAAAAGACCCTGGTTGTCCTCGGTTCCCATTCCGGCACGACGATGGAAACAGTTGAGGCGGCAAAATTCCTGGAAGGCAAAGCCTGTACAACCGTGTCGGTGACGCAGAAGAGCGATTCGCCGCTCGGCAAGAGCACAACCCATGTCATGACCTATGGCGAATCCGCCAGTGGGTACTATGCTGCCTACATGCTTACGCAGGCGTTTGTCAGCGGCTTCATGGACGAGACCGAAGGCAACTGGACTCTGCACGACAAGATCATGTCTTCGCTCAAGGCGTTGCCGTTAGTGCTGGCAGATGCAGCCGAAAAGAACGATCCCCGCGCAACCGATGATGCCCGCATCTACAAGGATGACCGGGTCATGTACATCCTGGGGTCCGGTCCGATGTTCAGCACGGCCTATGTGACCGGCGTTTGCGTGCTGGTCGAAATGCTGTGGATGCACGTACATCCGGTCGAAGCTGCCGAGTTCTTCCACGGCCCATTCGAGGTGATCGATCAGACGATCCCGGTGATCCTGCTGGTTGGAGAAGACCCGAGCCGCCCCGAGGCGGAACGCGCAGTCCGCTTCTGCAAGAAGTACACCGAACGCTTGATGATCTACGACTCCAAAAACTACGCGATGCCCGGCATCGCGGAAGAGGTCCGCCCGATTGTGGCTCCGCTGGTCCTGGAAGCTGCCCTCAGCCGGTTCCCCGCGCACCTCTCCGTATGGCACAACCATCCCCTCACGACGCGCCGTTATATGTGGAAAACGGAGTATTAGTTCGTGGTACGCGTAATCGGAGTCGGAGACAACACCGTCGACAAATACATGCATCTGAAAAAGATGTTTCCGGGCGGCAATGCAGTCAATGTCGCCGTTCTCGCACATCGCTACGGGCATCCGGCGAGGTATATCGGGTGGCTCGGAAACGATGTGTACGGCACACTGATCGTAAACGCGCTGCGGGAGGAAGGTGTTGACACCTCTCGTTGTCGAATTCTGGACGCGCCCAATGCCCATACTGAAGTGACGCTGGTCGACGGTGACCGGAAGTGGGGGAACTCGACCGCCGGCGTCTCTTCTCAGATAGCGCTCAACGACGACGACCTGGCTTTTGTCAGCCAGCACGACCTGACCCACACCAGCATCTACAGCCATATCGAGAAGGATCTGGAGAAGCTCAGTACAGCCTCCGGAACGCTGTCCTTCGACTTCTCTGATAACTGGAAGCGCGAGTATCTCTCGCAGCATCTTCCCTGGGTGCATATCGCGATTCTTTCGTATGCAGATCACAGCGTTGAGGAGACAGAGGATCTGCTTCGTTGGGTGCAAAAACAAGGCCCCAGGCTTGTACTGGTCACGCAGGGCGCTCAGGGGGCAATGATTTTCGATGGTCGGTCCATCTACCGTCAGGCCATTGTAGAAACACGTGTCGTCGACACGTTGGGAGCAGGAGATGCATTCGCAGCGCGCTTCCTGGTCGAACACATCTCCGGGACGACTCCAGAAGAATCCCTGTCAAAAGCAGCTCATTCCGCGAGCGAGACCTGTGGGTATCACGGCGCTTTTGGGCATGGGCTGGATTTTGAGTGAGCAGGCGGCTGCAGCCATGAAGCTGCGTCAGGAGGGCTCTATCGTCAGAAACGTCTAGTTGCAAGCGACGAAGATCGTCTGTTTATCGATGACCTGGTTCACAAAGGATACGACAATGCGCAACAGCTATCGTCGAATGTTCTCTCTCATCGTGCTTCTTGCCATCCTGCTGACCGGCGCGGTCACGGTGGGCGTGGCGCAAGATCAAGTGGTCATCCGTTTCTTTCATAAATGGCCTGAACCGGCGCACGTGGAATATTATCAGTGGGTCATTGATGAGTTCGAAGCCGCCAACCCCAATATCCAGATCGAGATGGAGGCCGTTGCCGACGAGCCGTACAAGGACAAGATTCGCGTCGTGATGGCGAGCGGCGACGTTCCGGATATCTTCTTCTCATGGGCTGGCGAATTCTCCTGGAAGTTTGCCCGCGAAGGCCGCGCCTTGCCGCTGGACGATGCCTTCTTTGGAACCGACTGGAAAGACGACGTCATCAACAGTGCCGCCGAACCTTATCGTTGGGAAGGCGTTCTCTATGGCCTGCCCATGCGTATCAACGCCAAGTTCATGGTCTACAACAAGGCAATTTTCGATAGCGTTGGCCTCTCCGCGCCGACAACCTGGGATGAATTCCTGGCGACCTGCGATGCCCTCAAGGAAGCGGACATCGTGCCGCTGGCTTTCGGCAATGAGTTTCCCTGGGCATCTTCACACTACGTGGGCGACCTGAACGCCAAGCTGGTTCCAGGAGATGCGATCCAGAGCGATTATCTTCTGACCGGCGAATCCGACACCCTCTTCTCTCATCCCGGCTACGTTGAAGCGCTGGCTCGTTTCCAGGAACTGAACAACCGGGGCTGCTTCAATGAAGGCGCAAACGCTTTGCAGCACAGCCTGGCGCGCGCCAGCTTCATTGCAGGGCGCACCGGCATGATCTATGTCGAGCTTGAAGAGTTCGTAACGATTGCCGAAGGGATGGGACAGGATGCATTTGGCTTCTTCCAGTTCCCCAGCGGCACGGGCGGCGACGGCGACCAGAACCTGCTGACCGGCGCGCCGGATGGCTTCATGGTGTCTGCCGAGACTGAGCATCCTGAAGAAGCACTGGCCTTCCTGCGGTTCCTTCTGTCCCCCGAGCGCGGCGCAGAATATGTCCGGCGCTTGGGCATTCCGAGTGCTGTGGTTGGCGCGGTGAATGATGAAACTGCTCTACCGGTCGTGGTTCAGGGCGTCGAAGCCATCAACGCCGCAAGCGGCATGGCCCTCTGGCTGGATACCGACATCAACATCAAGATCGTCGAGGTCTATCTCCCTGGAATGCAGGCGCTTCTGACCGGTTCCGAGACACCGGAAAGTCTCATGGAAAAAGTCAGAGCAGCAGCCGTTGCAGTTCAAGCCGAACTGGCTCAATAAAGAAACATCCATCGCTCGCATTGGGGCGGTTGGTCCATAACCGCCCCATGCAAAAGAATCCTGAAAGAAAAGCCCATGAACGTGCGACCTTCTTCCAAGATCAGACGACGGCTTGAGCCCTACTTATTCCTGTTACCGGCGCTGCTCATCATGATTGTATTTGTCTACCAACCGGTTGTCCAGAATCTGCTGAACAGCTTCTACAGCTGGAGCGCCTTCTCGACCGAGTGGAGATTCACCGGGCTGGACAACTTCGTGCGCGTCTTTCAGGATGAGATTGTTTTCAGGAGTCTTTTGAACAACTTCTGGTACGCTGTGATTTCGGTCGCCTGTCAGGTGTGTTTCGCACTGGTTCTGGCAGCACTCATCGAATCGCAGATCATCTCCCGTATCGCCGGGGCATTCTTCCGCACGATGCTCTTTCTTCCCTCCGTCCTGGCGATCACGATCATCGGCGTGATGTGGCAGATGATGTACAACCCTTCCATCGGATTGATCAATCAGCTCCTCACACAGCTTGGGCTGGGGTCGCTGAAGCACACCTGGTTGGGCGAAGAAGGGACGGCGATCTTCTCGATCATCGGTGTGTCGCAGTGGCAGTGGACAGGCTACATCATGATTCTGTTCATTGTCGCCATCCAGGCTGTGCCGAAGGATCTGTACGAGTCTGCCCGCATCGACGGAGCCAACAACGTCCAGCAGTTCATCCACATCACGGTTCCCGGCGTCCGGCAGACGTTCCTGGTCATGATCATCATTACGGTGATCGGCGCCATCAAAGTCTTCGACATTGTGTGGGTCATGACCGCCGGCGGCCCGAACAACGCGAGTCAGACGATTGGCAGCTACCTGTACCGCGTCGGGTTCCGCAACGACGAAATGGGTTATGCGTCCGCTCTGGCAAGCGTGATGTTCGTCATCACGTTCATTCTGTCGCTTGTTCAGATCAAATTGGGGGGTGGAACCCAGAAGGAGCTTGACTAGATGAAGTCAGTCACTCGACCATCCCAACCAGTCGGTTACAGCGAGTTGTTCAGCAGGGCGCTGGTCTACTTCGTGTTCGTCGTCCTGGCAGTCATCGCGATCTATCCAATGATCTGGACAGTATCCAACTCGCTCAAGACCGACGTCGATCTCTTTGAAAACACCTGGGAATTTCCTCAGTCGCCTCGCTGGGCCAACTATGAGCGCGCCTGGGAATTCGGTATCGCCCGTTACATGGTGAACAGCGTTCTGGTGACGGCATCGTCCGTGTTCGGCACGATTGTTATCAGCACCATGGCCGCCTACGCTCTGGCACGCTTTCGCTTTCCTGGTCAGAACGTGCTTTTCTTCTTCATTCTCGGCGGGTTGATGCTCGCCCCACAGGTCACTCTGATTCCACTGTTCCGTACCCTGGTCAATCTCGGTATCTACAACACGTATTTTGCATTGATCCTGCCCAATATCGCTTTTGGCATCCCCTTTACCACCTTCCTTCTGCGTGCCTATATCATGGGGTTGCCCAGGGAAATTGAGGAGGCGGCTTACATTGATGGGGCTGGGTCTTTTGGTGTATTCCGTCATGTGATCGTCCCTCTCAGTCGTCCGATGATTGCCTCCGCCATCGTGCTGGAATCCATGCGGGTGTGGAACGAATTCATGTTCGCTCTGACGTTCATTGAATCCAACGACCTCAAGACCATGCCGGTTGGCATCATGTCGTTCACCAGCGCGCTGCGCACTGAATTTACAGTTGTCATGGCAGGATTGGTCATTACCGCTCTGCCCATGATCCTGGTGTTTCTCATTGCGCAGCGGCAGTTCATTCGTGGTCTCTCTGCTGGTGGGATAAAAGGCTGAAAGCGCCGCCGGAGACCATTGAGAAGGTGGTCGCCAAACTCACCGCGCTCGCCGCGAAAGAGAGAGCCGAGGCCGATGCACTTTGGTTGGAAGCATAGAGGATTTATTCCCCTCCTGTCGCCCACGTCGCGTCTCCCGCTCGCCGAACCCCCTTCCAGGGGGTTTTCGCGTTATTTAGCGGTGGCGCCGACGTTGCGCACTCTTGTGTCAACGTCGGCGGCGCCAGTGCTCCCCTCTCCGGTCGGAGAGGGGCCGGGGGTGAGGTTGCTTTTCGCCAGCGGAGTTCACCCCGCTACCCCTTCACCGCGCCGGCGGCCATCCCCTGCACGACGAAGCGCTGCGCCAGGAAGTACAGCACCATCACCGGAAGCGCCGCCGCCACCGCACCAGCCATGATCAGCCCCCAGCGGAACACGTCGCCGGTGATCAGGTAGCTCAGCGCCACCGGCACCGTCTGCAAATTCGGCGAGGTGATCAGGATCAGCCCGAACAGCAGCTCGTTCCAGGCCGCCGTGAAGGTGAACACGGCGCAGGCCACCAGCCCCGGCGCGCTCAGCGGCAGCAGAATCCGATAGAACGCCTGCCAGCGCGTCGCCCCGTCGACCATCGCCTGCTCTTCCAGATCGATCGGGATCGAGCGGAAGTAGCCCATCAGCAGCCAGGTGCTGAGCGGCGCGGCAAACGTCAGATAGACGAACACCAGCCCGTGCAGCGTATTCCCGAGCTGTAATCGTGCGATGATCACCGACAGCGGGATGAACAGCAGCGCGCTCGGCGTCAGATAGGCCATCAGGATGAAGCGCCCGATCCAGTCGCGGTAGAGATACTGAAGCCGCACCAGGCTGTAGGCCGCCATGCTGGCGAACGTCACCGACACCACCGTCGACGCCCCGGCTACCAGCAGGCTGTTGCCGATGCTGCGCAGAAAGCCGCGCGCCTCGAACAGATCGCGGTAGTTGTCCAGCGTCAGGTTGATCGGCAGCAGCGACGGCGTGCGATAGATGTCGCGCGGCGCCTTCAGCGACACCGTAACCATGAAGTAGATCGGGAACAGGATCATCAGCGCCAGCAGGACCAGCAGCGCGTAGGTGATAATTTTTTGCGGCAGCGTCTGTCTGTCGAGCATGGCTCACTCCTTCTGCAGGCGCACGGCGATGATCACCGCCAGCACGGCAAAGACCGGCAGCAGCGCCACCGAGGCCGCCGCCGCCTCGCCGATGCGCAGGCTTTGCAGGCCGTAGTAGGCCAGCAGCGGGAAGGTCATGGTCGCGTTGGACGGACCTCCGCCCGTCAGCAGCCACACCGCCTCGAAGCTGTTGGTCGTCCAGATCGTCGAAGTCAGGATGACGACCAGGATCACATGGCGGATGCCCGGCACCGTCACATTGCGGAACCGCCCCCAGCCATTCGCCCCGTCCAGCGCCGCCGACTCGTACAGCTCGCGGGGGATGGTCTGCATGGCCGCCAGGAAGGAGATCACCCAGAAGGGGAAGCCGCGCCAGAAGCTGGCGACGATCACGCTCGGCAGCGCCAGCTCCTTGGTGCTGAGAAAATCGACGTGCGAGGGGACCAGCCCCAGGCCGATCAGAATATAGTTGAACGCTCCCCCCTGCGGCGCATAGAGCAGCTTCCAGGTGATGAAGGCCACGAACGCCGGCATCGCCCAGGGCAGCAGGATCAGCGCCCGCCAGAACTGCCGGCCCCGGATCTGCTGGCTGAGCAGCACGGCGATCCCCAGGCCGAAGATCAGCTTCAGCATCTGCACGGCCACCACCAGCACGATCGTGTTGCTGACCGCCGCCGGGAAGCTTGGCTGGCTGACCATGCGCGCGTAGTTCTCCAGGCCCACCCACTCTCCGCCGCCGCCGACCACCCGGTCGGTGAAGCTGATGCTGACGGCGAAGAAGAACGGGTACACGATCAGGATCAGCAGGCAGATGACCAGCGGCGCCACCAGCAGATAGCCCATCACCCGACCCGATTGGCGAAAGTTGAGCAGCGACGCGCGGGTGCGCTCAGGCAGTTGGAGCGCTTCCTGTGTCATAACCATCCTTTTGCAATAAACGACCTTTAGGAAAAATGAGCGGGGACAAGGCCGGCCGTCTCGTAGCTAGAGCCTATTACTGACTTTTGCCCCACGTCCCCTGGCCCCTTCTCCCACGCAAGCGGGGAGAAGGGAAGAGCCTGTCCCTCGCCCCGCTTGCGTGGGAGAGGGACGGCTTGCGAAGCAAGCAGGGTGAGGGGTATTCGCGCCATTGAAGTTCATAACACACTGCATACCCCGTCCCACCACAACCGCTTATTCGTACTTGTCGTAGATCGCCTGGCAGGCGGCCTGCGTCTCGGCGATGGCCTCGTCAATCGACAGCCCGTCGACGACCACGCGCACCACCATCTTCGGCGTCAGGAAGTTGGTCTGGTACTCCGCGAAGGCCGGGTTGTTGATATCCGGGAAGCCCTGCGGCGTACCGTTCAGACCCAGGTCGAGCAGACCGGCGTGTACCGGGCTTTCCGTGAAGATCGAGAAGCCCACCTGGCTCTCCAGCACCGGCGCGTAGATGGCGTTGTTGAAATACTCTGCCATGAAGTCGTCGTCGGCCAGATACACGAACAGATCGGCCGCCAGTTCGGCCTTGTCGCTGTTGGCCGAGATCACGCGGAACTGACCCTGGAACGGTGACAGGCGCATGGCCGGGCCGGCGGGGAGCGCCGAGTATCGGGTGCCTTCGCCCAGCTCGGGGTCATTGTCGCGCATGTACAGATAGACGCTGCCGGGGTTGGCGATGAACAGCGCCTGGCCGGTCTGGTAAGCGGTGTTGTCGCCCGCGCCATCCCACGTCGTCGCGCCGGGCGGGAACAGCCCCTCGGCATAGGCGCCGGTCACCCATTCCATGAAGGCGCGGGTCTCCGGGCTGTCGATCATGCAGGTCTTGCCTTCATCGTCCGCGATGCGGCCGCCGTACGACTGGAGGATGGTCGTCATCAGGTTGCCGTCGCCGACGTTAGACAGGGCGAACGCCATGCCATAATTGTCCGGCGGGGTCTGCGCCTTAGCCATCTCCGACAGTTCCGCCCAGGTCTCCGGCGCATCCGGGTAGCCGGCCGGCTCCAGCACGTCATTGCGACGGAACAGCACGTTGCCGTTGACCGCGAAGGGCACGCCGTAGATCTCCCCGTCCAGACCCGGAACGGTCGTGACCAGGCCATCCACCGAGTCCGTCCAGCCGCCGTGCGCCTCGCCGATGGCCGCGTAGGTCTCCGCCACCGGCACGATCTGCTCTTGCAGCGCCAGCAGCAGCATCAGGTCCAGGCCGACGTCGAAGGCATCCGGCATGTTGCCCGCCTCGATGGCCGCCGAGACGCGCTGCACCGTCTCGTTCTGGTTGATCATCACCACTTCCACCGGCACGCCGCGCTCCGCCCCCCAGGCGGTGATGCGGTCGACCAGCATCTGGTTGGCGGTCTCCGAGAAGATCAGCCCACCCCAGTAGACAAACGTGTCGCTCTGCGCGGCGGCCGGAGCGACCACCAGGGCGACGAGCACCAGCGCCACCAGCAATAATCCAAAACCCTTACGTTTCAGCATGGAGACTATCCTTTCCTTGAAGAACCAGTAGTTGTTTAGAAAACCTGAGCGCCGAGTCCGCACGGTGACGGCCGGCACCCGGCACTCAGCAAAGTTTGCGGGCCGCCTCCACCAATCCGAGGATGTAGCCGGTCTGGTGGGCATGGCCCCGGTGGCTCCAGTCAGGTCGTCGATCATGTGCGGCACATGGTCGTCGATGATGAAGCCGTTGAAGCCCGACCGCTTCAGCGCGCAGATGGCATCGACCACGTCGACATTGCCCTCGCCCAGGAAGCTCTCCTGGAACTTCGGCACGCACCCCTGCACGTCGCGGAAATGCACGTAAATAATCTTGCCGCGCGACGCGAAGTACTCGATCTGCTCGATCACATCCAGGCCCATCTCGCTGAAGCAGCCCATGCAGAAGTCCAGGCCGTGGTTCGGGCTGGGGGCGATCTCCTCAACGGCCCGACGGAAGCCCGCCGGCTCGTTGAACAGCCGCGCGATCCCGCCCAGTGTCGGCACCGGCGGATCGTCGGGATGCACAGCCAGGGTCACGCCGGCCTCTTCCGCCACCGGCAGCACCGCCCTGATGAAGTAGGTGTAGTTGGCCCACATCTCCTCGTGGTCGATCTCGCGCCCTTCCAGCACTTCGAGCTGGCGCAGCCCCACCGCCAGCGGCCCGGCATCGACTTTGGCCATGTCGAAGGCCGTCACCCGCACCCCGCCACGCCCGATCTCCGACGGCGTCCGCCACACCCAGTTGGGCATCCAGCCGTAGCCGAGGACGGGAATGCCCGCCTCGCCCATGTTGCGGATCGTGCGCTGGTAGTTCTCGATCAGTTCATCGCGCCCCGGCAGGCCGAGCATGATCTTGTCCAGCCATTTCAGCGGCACGTTCTCCAGCGCCTCCAGCTTCAGGCCATAGCGCTCGCAGCGCTCGACCGCGCGCCGCAGGTCGGCCGTCTGCCAGTAGCCGAGTTCATCCGGGAAGAGCGGGGTGTTCATCTGCACGCCGCTGACCCCGATTTGCTTGGCGAAGGTCAGGCGCTCGTGCGTGAGTTCTTGGAATTGTCCGAGGGCGACGCGCATGGTTCCGGTCATGATTATTCGCAAAAGTCCTTTTAGGCAGGCAAATATTGACCCAACCCGGTCAAGAGGGGAGCGAAGCGGCGGCGTTGGTCGCGGTGGGATTGAAATCGATTATATGCAGTTGGGCAGAAGACGACAACAAGAGATCAGCGCCCCCATCGTGCCGGCTTGCTGCACTGCCTGATGGAGGGTCTCGCAGGTCGTCCCTTGCACCCTGCGTGATTCGTAGGGACGCCCATCTGTCGACGCCGCCCACCCGCCCCGCGCGTCCACACCTGTTTTCCCTGTTCGTAGGGACGCCATTCTTGGGGTCCGCCATTCACCCCCATCCACCGATTTCTCTACCTTTGTAGGGACGCGCAACGGCGCGTCCGCCCCCACCCGCCCGGCGCGTCCACACCTGTTTTTCCCTGTTCGTAGGGACGCCATTCTTGGCGTCCGCCATTCACCTCATCCACCCATTTCTCCAGCTTCGTAGGGGCGCGCAACGGCGCGTCCGCCCACCCGCCCGGCGCGTCCACACCTGTTTTCCGCGTTCGTAGGGACGCCATTCTTGGCGTCCGCCATTCACCTCATCCACCCATTTCTCCAGCTTCGTAGGGGCGCGCAACGGCGCGTCCGCCCCCACCCGCCCGGCCGATCCCTCCGTTCCTGAGTACAATCAACGTAAGGGGCCGGCGCTTCATGACACCGGAGAACACTGACATGAGCAACATCCTGGATCGCGAAAACTGGGTGGAGATCCCCGAAGGCGAGTTCATCACCGGGCTGTCGGAGGAGCAGTGGCGAACGCTCTGGCTCAAAACCCGCGACATCTCGGGCTATGTGGACAAATCTGCCGACATTCGGGAGAAGATGGATGCGGCGCTGGCTAAAATCCTCAATGGCGAGGTCCCTGAAGTTGAGGATCTGCTGCTCTTCAAAGGAACCATGCCCGTGCCCTATAGCAAGGTCAGACAGCGCACCGTCTATCTGCCCCGGTTCTGTATCGCCCGCTTTCAGATTACCTCCAGGCAATACTGGCAGTTTGAACGCGGCACGCCGGCGGTCGATCTGCCGACCTTTCTGACCGAGTCCGAGATCTATGAGGGCAAAGTGCAATCCACGCGCGGTATCGCACAAGTGCGCCATGAACCGGCTGTCGAGCTGTGCCGGCAGCTCGGTGCGCGGCTGCCCACAGCCCTGGAGTGGGAGAAAGCGGGTCGCGGCACGGACGGACGACTGTATCCCTGGGGGGATGAGTGGGACGAGACGCGGGGCTTCTTCTACTACGGGCAGAAGTATCCGCCGCGCCCCGATGGTGGCGACAAGCGGACCATTGACGCCTATCCATCGGGCGTCAGTCCATACGGCGTCTGGGGCATGTGCGGGGGGCTGCCCGACCTCATTCAGATCGAGCCTCGCGACCGAACCTATGACCTCAATGGAAAGACCTTTTCAATTAGATTAATGGGAACACATCCACGAGAACGTGAAGCGGCTCTTGGTTTCGTCGATCATATCCTGACCCTTGGCGGTTATTCAGAGTGGGGGGTCGCCCTCCGCCCTGTTTTTGACGAGTTCCCCTAACGGGTATTGGTGGGTGCATTCGGATTTGGGGGCGGTGGGCGAACCCATGGGTTCGCCCCTACGAACGCATCGAGTGCAGGAGACGACCCATGTGTCGTCCCGCAGGAATGCAGCGCCTGCCCCTGATTCCAAATACGCCCGTATTGGTGCATTCGCGCTGGCTTCCACGGGCGGTTCGACTACTCTGAACGCATGACACACTGCAAGGATTTCCGCAATGACCGAGATAGAGAGTTTTGCAGTGCTGTACCGTGTGCTGGATTCCATCTGGATCGAAAATGAAGGTCTCTTTGACGACGACTTTCCTGGACTTCTGGGTGCAGCTACGCCCTCGGCCGATGGATCGCCGATGGATCAAGCGCTGCTGGAAGACTGGCAGGAGCAAAGTGCAGGCCGGAACACAGCAAACCCGGAAGAAGGCTATGCTGCGATGGTCGACTTCCTCAAGGCGTGGCGCGATGTCGGCGAGTCCGACACAAAAGAGATAACGCGCGTGATCGCCATCTTGCAGGAGAATCGCGATCGTTACGTCGCGCGGTGGAGCGAAGAAGTGCGGCGCACTGCGTCATCTGGATAGGGTGTAGATTCCGTAACTCACGGAGGCAACCATGTTCGAAACCCTCGAGCACATCAACTGGTATGAACTCGAAACGTACAACATCGATGCCCGAGAGGTGCCGGGACTGATCCGCGACCTGGTCAGCCCCTATTATGAGACCTACAATCGCGCTGACCTCTACTTAACCATGCTCCTCTTTGGCCAGGGAAGCGACTGCGAAGCGCTGCCGGCGGCTATGCCCTTCTTCATCGAAATGGTGGAGAAAGGACGAGGGGATGTGCGCCACCGAGGACTCATGATGATCCACAAGTTCTGTTACAGTTGGGAACCCTACGAACCTATCCATCCGGAGGACTGGCAGTATCAGGCCAGGGAGATCGTCGCCGAGCGCTATGACCTCTTTCTGCCGTTAGTGCACGATCCCGATCCCTCCATCCGCGACCGTGCGCTCGCGCTGCTGACGATCGGCTCGTTGTTTGCCTCACGTCATGTGCCGGAGATCTTCACGCGCGTTCAGGCCGTCGTAGCGCACGAACAGGTCCTACTCATCCAGGCCACGACGCTGGCGCTGCTGGTCGATTTCTATCTACACAATAGCGACGCTCTGACGGCGCAGCGAGCGCAGCTCATCGCATGGCTCGGCGAGCTGGAGCAGGGCGCGGGGCGTCTCCTGTCGACCCTGGCATCGGTTGGACTGCTCAAACTGCTTGAGGGGCAGACTTCCAGCGACACCCTCCAGCGTCTGCTGGCCTTCGCCGCTCCGGACTGGCAGTCCATGCCCTTCACGGACGTGGAGCGTGAAGTGATGCAGAAAACACGTTATGAGAAAATGGATACTCAGCTCATCGTCTGGCTGAGCGCACTGCCAATGGACCGGTACATCGCTGCCATGCGCCCCTTTCTGGAGAACCTGAGCGAGGATGACGCCAGGTGGTTTCTTAGGCGTGTCGAGCGGTTTCTGACGCGTGTGTTCAAGCCTCGCACGGTACCCAACCCGCTGAGAACAAAGCACCCTCAAGGCGGACTCAGCTACGTGTACAAGCCGGCAGCGGAGCGACGGTCGGTTGACGGACTGAGTCCGCTGGAGCGTGAGGCGCTGCGCATCGTCCTCGCCCTCCACGCCCTGTGGCGCACACAACACAACCTGCTGGAAGCGTACGGCTTCTTCGATCCGCCAGAGGCGCTCCGGCGGGCGCTGCGATAGACTTATATCCCGTGAAGGGTCTGGTCTGCGAGCGCACAATGTACAGCTTTGTTCGGGCAACCGTTGAGGCAAACTCCCCCGGCGCGATCTGGGAAGAGGCGGTCTGGGATCGCAGACTGAAGCTCATGACGCCGACAGGCATTTCAATGCTTGTTTTTGACCCTGGCGCGATTTCTGGCGAACTGGCCCCCAGGTCCGAGTGGCATTTTGTCATCGCTGTCGTGGACGCCTGGATGAAACACGGTCATCATCAAAGCGATGATCCCCGTTCCGGCGTTATCTCGGGGACCGTAGTGGAGGCAGACTACCAGATCGATCCGGATGCATTCCTGAGAGTTGCAGATGACGTTGACCCCACACGCCGTTGGGCGATTGTCGAGTCCGACATTGGGCAGATTCTGCTGAGTCCGGGCGCGCTTCAAGGCGTGGCAGCCGCAGGCGACTTTGTGACGGTCTCCGTCATCAGGCTTCACCTGAAAGCTTATTTCTGACGGATGCACTACCGAGAGCGGAAGCGCATCGGCTGCTGAACCGAAGGACCCATTCAAGGAAGCCGAAATCAGCGCTGCGGTTAAAGCTCCTTTAGGGAGCGAGTCTTTTCCCAGCCAGGCGGCTTTAGCCCCTCGGGCGGCGTACGCCACGCATCCCGTGAATACCCACCTTCTCCGCCACCCGTGCTCCCCAGGCGAGCTTGCTCACGCCCGCTTGCGCGGGAGAGGGGCCGGGGGTGAGGGTCTCCGCACGGCATGTGGCGCGGCCAGGCGTTCCCGCTTACAATTCGACAAGTCATTTTTCCCTGCAACCAATAGAACACAAAAGGAGGCATCCATCATGCGGCGGATTGCTGCGCTGTTCGTGATTGCATTACAGCTCGTGGTCGTCGGAGTGTTCGCTCAGGAGGATGACCTGAACGTACTGGCGCGCTACGCCATCGACGAAGCCGGGGAACTGTCCCTCATCAGCGGAGAGGAAGACCCGTCGCACGAAGATCTGTGGATTCAGCTGGTGTCGCTGCTGCCCACCGACTATATCGACCAGTATCTGTACGAGTTCGCCGTGTTCGAGTCCGAGGATACGCTGGCCTATGTCAGCGAACTGGAGGAGGAGGTGTGGGAGTTCGGCGTCGCGATCGATGACGACCCCGAGCGCGCCCTCACCATCATTCACGAGTTCGGGCATATTCTGGCGCTCAACAACACCCAGTATGACACCTATCCGTCGGTCCTGCAGGACCGCGCCGGGGAACTGTCAGAAGACGAATACGCGGCTGCGCTCGATGAGGATATGGCCGCCTGTTCGACCATCGCGTTCGACGATGGCTGCCCGGTGGCCGACTCGTACATCCAGTTGTTCACCGAGACATTCTGGACGACAGAGGCCGTCGAGATGATCGTCTACGAGGAGCTGGACGACTCCGCCGCCTACTTCTTCGACGAAAACCCGGACGGCTTTGTGTCCGAGTACGCGGCCACCAACCCGATTGAGGACTTTGCCGAAAGCTTCTCCTACTTCGTCGGGCTGGACGACGACATGCTCCCGGTGGATGGCGAGGCCTCCGTGGTCGAAGCGAAAATTCTGTGGTTCGACCAGTTCCCGGAACTTGCTGAATTGCGCATATCCGTCCGCGAGGCCGCCGATCTCAACGGCATCGCGTTTGTGTTCGGCGAGGACAGCAACTACCCCTGGAGGGCGCCTGAAGGTTGACGCCGTCTCATGCACGGACGGGCAAGCCGACCTGTCCCAGAGGTACCAAGTCAGCGATTGATCGCCGCGTCGTCCGCCGGGTGTCAAAACACCCACAGCTGACAAAGACACGAATGCGACTAAAGGGACGCAGGCGTCGTTCAGTGAGCTGGTCGGCGGACGCGCCGGGCAAGCTCCGCTTGCACCGCGTCCCTACAGCCCTCGGCGGCGCCTGACACATCGCTCGTGAAAACCGACCATCTCCGCTGACAGACTCCCTTCTCCCCGCTTGCGTGGGAGAAGGGGTCGGAAATGAGGGGTCGTCGCAACCCACTTTCTCCGCTCGCAGAGGGCGTGCGAGCAAGCTTGCCAGGTGAGGGGTCGCCTGACGGTCTCCTGACGCCTACCCCCTGACATCAACTGATCCGCGCCTCGCGCGCCGGCGTGGTTGGGGTTGAAGGTGATCGCCCCGTTGAAGTTGTCGATCGCCCGGTCGGTCTCGCCCTTGGCCTGCCGCGCCAGCCCGCCGTAGTAGTACGTCTCTTCCACGAACTGGCCGCCGCCGTCGTCGAGCGTCGCTCGCGCCAGGGCGATCACGTCGTCGGTACGTCCCACCGCCAGGTACGCTTCATACGGCGCGAACTGGTACCACAGCATGCGCCAGGGCAGCCCATCCGGCGTATTGCGCGCGAAATCGAACGCCGACGCCGCTTCCGCGTACATGCCCAGGTGCGTGTAGCTGCTGCCGATATTGAACCAGGCGAACGGATCGTCCCGGTTGGCGATCGCGTCGGTCTGCGCCAGCGCCAGCGTGTTGTACAGGTTGTTCGTCTCGTCGGCGTCCGACCCAGCAGGGACATCAGCTCGGCCTCGCGCGCCGGTTCGGACAGGGCGATGTACAGGTAGTTGAAGTGCTTCCAGTACTCGCGGATATGCTCATAGCTGTAGGCCAGATCCGGCCCGTCATAGCTGTCCTGCGTGATGAAGTGGCTGCGTCCGTCGTCGTAGCCGGTCACCAGCAGATAGTGACCCATCCAGCCCTGGTTGGCCGAGACCGGGTCGTAGCCGCTCTCGATCAGCACCGGGAAGTTGTTGGCGACCAGCGTCTTCAGTCGGTCCAGCGTGCCGCCATAGCGAAGCAGCGCCCGCACGTCGCCGGCCGTGTGCTGGTTCACATACTCGACCATCTGCCACGGGCTGACGTTCTTGTCCTCGCTGTTCGGCTTCAGCCACACCGCCGCCGGGTTCTGCTCCGCCGGATAGCCGAAGTAAGGTCAGCCCCATCGTCAGCGTCGCCGGGCCGCAGTTGTTCCAGCCCTGGTAGATATGCGTCACCCCGAACAGCGCATACGTCGCCGGCAGCGCCGCGACCTGTTCCTGGGCCAGCGCCGGCGCGCCCACCACGAGCAGCCCGCCGATCAGCAGCGCGATCAACACGCGCATCGTTTTCATTGTCTTTACCTCACCGAGTCATCGTCTCGCATGGTTGCATTATAAAAGGCGATGTCCCGCCCGACTACGCCGATCTCCCTACGACCGGACGCCGCCCCGCTGACCACGGGACATGATCGGCGATGGAATGTATTCAGCAGACGCCCTGCTGGACGGCACTACACGCTTCTGGTTCGTAGGGACGCGCAACGGCGCGTCCGCCGCGACGGACATCCCTTAATTATCGGATGCACAATCTCGCGTTGAACCCATCGCCAGCGAACGCGTAATGCTTACAGGGAGCCACAGTCCCGTGCGCGGCGAACAGGCGCCTCCGCTCTCTCAATCTGTACAATTGTGCTGAATGAAGAGCATCCGCTTGCTTTGTTTGTTATAATCCGTAATGTCTTTACATTTCTAACTTGGCTGCATCCTGAAGGACAATCCGGTTCTATGCAGACCGATCCGCTTGTGGGGAGACAAATCGGCGCTTTTCGGGTCGAGGAAAAGATCGGTCAGGGAGGCATGGCGTCGGTTTATCGCGCCTACCAACCGTCGGTGGATCGCTCCATCGCCCTGAAGGTCATTTCGCTTGATCCGACTCAGGGCGTCGGGGAAGAGTTTCGCCGCCGCTTTGAACAGGAAGCCCGCCTGATCGCAACGCTCGAACACATTCACATCCTGCCGATTTACGACTACGGCATCGTCGACGCCATCGCCTTCATCGCGCCATGCGCCTGCTGCGCGGCGCGGAACGCCGTCGACCGCCTGGCGCACGGTCCGCTGGAGGTCAACAACGCCGCCGACCTGCTCATGCAAATCGCGCGCGGGCTGAACTATGCGCACCATCATGGGGTGCTGCACCGCGACCTCAAGCCGAGCAACATCCTGCTCGACGACGCCGGCAACGCCTTCCTTTCCGATTTTGGCCTGGCCAAGCTGATAGAAGACCCTCTCAGCATCACCAAGACCGACACCATCGTCGGGACTCCGGCCTATGTCGCCCGGAGCAGCTCCGTGGCGAAGCGCTGGACGCCCGCAGCGACATCTACAGCCTGGGCGTCATCCTCTACCATGCTGACCGGCAGAGCGCCTTCCAGGCCTCCGGACAACAATGTCGTCTCGATCATCTACCAGCATCTCGAAAAAACGCCGGATCTGCCCTCCAGCATCAACCGGATCTCCCTCCGTCCTCGACGCCGTTGTGCTTACGGCGATGGCCAAGCGCCGGACGACCGCTACAGCAGCGCCGTCGAGCTGGCCGCCGACGTCAACAGCGCCCTCGGCCGTTCGACCAGCACCGGCAGCTTCCGGTCATGCGCCCACGCCGCCGGCGCGCGTCCCAATCACCACGCCGACCAGCCCCGTTGAACAGGATCGCGGATGAGCATACGCGTCCGCTGCTCGCCGGAGTCGGCGCCCTGCTGGTCGTGGCCGTCGCCGCTGGTGCTCATTGCCACCGGGGTGATCAGGCTGCCGACCGCAGCGCCGTCGACCAGCACCCCCAACCCGCTGCCGACGCCGATACCGCACCCGGTCGTGATGGAAGACGAGATCGGCTACAGCGACGACGCGTCCCCCTCCAGCGAAGAAATTCAAATGGCGCGCGCTCGGGTCGGTGACAGCGGGTTCATCGCCTACGCCGCCTGGGTGCAGTCCAGCCAGTATCACGCCGCCCAGGCCCGCGAAATCGCCGGGTTCGCCGCCGCCTATGGTCTCCGTTCGCATCTATAACGCCGACAACGACGCCTACCTTCAACTCACGCAGATCGAGCAGGCGCGCACCGACGGCGTCGCGGGCCTGATCATCTGCCCGAAGGATATCACGCTGCTGGACGAGACGCTGCAAAGCGCCCAGTCCGCCGGTCTGCCAATCGTCTTCATGGCCGCCGAGATCGAGAACTACGGCGGGGTACTCATGGCCGGCGACGACTCGCTCATGGGGCTTCAGGCGGGGCGGGCCATCGGGCAGATCGGCGAAGAAAGGCGCGGCGGGCGCGCCCGCGTCGTCATCCTTGACTTTCCGACCATGCCGGCGATTGTCTCACGCGCCAATGGCATGGAAGCGGGACTCCTCGAAGTGGCCCCGGACGCCGAGATCATCGGGCGCTACCTGGGTGGCACGCGCGACGATGGGCAGCGCTCGATTGAACGGCTGATCGAAGAGGGCGTGGAGTTCGATGCCTGCTGAGCATCAACGACGCCGGTTCCCTGGGGCGATTGCTGCGCTTCAAGCGGCCAGCATCCGCCCGACGCGGTTATCATTGGCAGCGTCGATGCCGAGCCGCTGGCCCGCCAGCACATCGCCGACGGCTACTATCTGCGTGCTTCCGTGGATGTTGGGCGCGAGAGTTCGCGCGGCTGGCAGTCGATCGCTGGTCAGCTGATGGCCGGGGCGCCCATGCCGGAGACGATCCTGGTGCCGCGGGCGCGACCATCACCCCAGGAGAACGCCGCTGCCGAGTCCGCGATGGAGGCCGAACCTCCGCCACCGCCGAAGCGACGCCCGAACCGGCAATTCCGTAAGGACGCGCTACTGCGCGTCCTCACTCCACCCCCGGACCGTAGAGACGCCCTTCTGGGCGTCCGACCACCCACCCAACAACCGGCAGCCACGCCTCAGACGCGTCATCCTCCGGCGGCCGCGCGATCGGTCTCCCCGCTCGATGCGGATCTGCTGCTGCCACGGCTTCTTCGCCTCGCCGCTGTGAAGCCGGATCCCCCGCGCAGGCGCGCCAGCTCACACCACATACACTCGCTGCCGTCCGACTCGTCGTCCGGGTCCCCGATCGCATCGGGGTCGGCCTCGATCCAGCCGTAGCCGTCGCAGACGGCGCAGCGGGCGATTTTCTCTCCATCAGCCACCGGTGCTGCCCTCCGGAATGTTCAGCGGCACATGGCTGTTCTCCGAACCACCAGACCGGATAGGACGCCTGAGGACGTTGAAGTAAGCGTCCCTAGCACCCGCCGCTCGATCGGCGCGGCCGTCTCCGATCCTTCGCGTCCGTGTTCGATCATCGCCACCACGGCGATCTCGGATCCCGCGCGGGGCATAGGCGACAAACCAGCCGTTCGGCTCAACGCGCGGCCGGTTTGCGCCGTGCCGGTCTTGCCGCAGACGGTGTACGGCGCGATGCCGGTACCAACCGGCGCCGCCTCGTCAAAAACGAACCAGGCCGTGCCCAACTGCTTTGCCGGTCAAGCGGCCGGTGGCATCCTGTGTCGTGACCATGCACATGCCCTCGCGGACGCGTGTCCAGCGGGCTGGCCTCACGCCGATGCTGCCAACCAGGTCCGGCGACGCCTCGAACAACGGCTCGCCCATCGTCGCCGCCAATGCGCTGGACGACATACGGGCGCAGCAGTTCGCCGCCGTTACGCCGCCACGCATCTGCGCGCCATCTGGACCATCGTCACCTGAATGTCGTACTGGCCGACGGCCGCCGAGATCGCCGCGTCCGCCGTCCGCAGCACGGGAAGCTGGCCCGCCGCTTCCGCACAATTGGAGCCAGTCCGGTGGCACGGCCCAAAGCCCATCCGCCGCGCGTACTCGGTCAGCGTGTTTGGACACCCACCCGAACAGTCGCGCGCCCATCGGTAGAAGAAGGGGTTGCACGACGCGGCCAGCGCCTCACTCATCGTCACTTGTCCGGTGGCGAAGCGTGCCTCTTCCAGCACCTCGGTGGCGCGCGCCAGTCCAACCGGCGTTCAGGAACGTGTCGCCGAATTCCTGTCCACGCCATTCCATGCCGCAGTCGAACAGATCGCCGGGCGACATCAGCCGCTCGGAGGCGGCCGCCATCAGAGTGACAATCTTGAACGTCGAGCCGGGCGAATACTGCTCCTGTGCCGGGCGGGCAGCGAACACATTGCGCGCATCGTTGCGCAGTTCGACGATGTAGTCGCTGACGAAGAAAATCACGTGTCGGGGTTGAAAATACCCGGATCGAACGAGGGATAGCTGGCGAAGGCCAGGGATCGCCCCGGTGTTCGTGATCGCCACCAGCCCGCCGCCGGGCGAGGCCTCGCGCCGCCCAGTTGCCGCCGGCATAGTTGTAAGCGTCGCTCAGCGCCTGAGCCGCCGTCCACTGCAAATTGAGGTCCAGCGTCAGGGCGACCGACCGCGACGCCCCACCGGGAGTTTCGGACAGTTCGCGGACGATCAGGTCGCCCGGTTCCAGAATGCGCACCACTCGCTCCGGCTTACCAACAGTTCGCCTTCGTAGGCCGCTTCGACGCCTAGCAACCCGACCATATCGTCGGAGGTATGGCCTGCGCCTGGCAAGCTTTCCAGTTCCTCGGCAGGGATGTTGCCGACGTAGCCGACCAGATGCGTGGCGATACCATGCCCCGACATAGCGGCGTCCCCGCGCGTCAGGTCTGGACATTGCACTAGTGCCGCCAGATCGTTTTGCCACGCGGCATAGATATCCGGGTCCATGTCGCCGATGGGGAACACGGTCTCCGGGTTGGTAGCCATGATCTGCGCGATCAGATCGGGTGCGGTTCAGGCGCAGCAGAGTCGCCCAGCAGATTGACGCAGCCATCAAAGTTGCCCGTGTTCTGCGCGGCGATTGGATCTCCGCTCACCTCGCCGTTCTGGTCGACCCGCGACCTGCCCGCGCCGATCGTAGATGTTGCCGCGGCGCGGCGAAGGTGATCATGCCCCGGCTGGTGCCGCTGAGCAGATCGTACATGCCCTGGCGGTTCTTGCCGTTCCAGTTGTCCAGAAAGGCGCGGACCACGTCGGCGGGCGATTGGGCAATCTGAAGGATGGGGGCGGCCCCGCCGGTGGTCGAACTGCCCGTTGGGTTCAGCATGCCACAGGCGGCCAGGGTGAAAAGGGTGAGGATCAGCAGAATCCGCTGCATGTACCGGTGAATACTCCGACCTTGCACTTGAGCAGACGGACAACTATAGTCCGCGCGTCTGTGTTAGAGTCAACGGACAACGCTTTTTTGCGCACCAAGGAGTATCTCTTATCGGGGTTGATGGATGGCAAGATCGTCCTGATTTTCGGGCTCGCCAATAAAAACTCGATTGCCTGGGGCGTGCAAGAAAAACCAGGAGCAGGGGGCGACGATCCCACTGAGTTACGCCGGCGGGGGATGCCCCCTGGCAAGCGCGTGCTGCCCTGGCCGGGGGGGATCGGCTGCGACTTCGTCGAAGAAGACCGACGTCCAGAGCGATGAGGCCCTGGATGGCGTCTTCGCCAGGTCGCCGAACGCTATGGCCGCCTCGACATGCTGATCCATTCGGTGGCGTTCGCCAACCGCGAACCTGGGCGGCCGCTTGGTCGACATTTTTTGACGGCTTCAGATGGCGCTCGACGTCAGCGCCTACAGCCTGATCGCCATGTCCAAACGCGCCGCCCCGCTCATGACCGAAGGGGCAGCATCATGTGCATGACCTACTACGCCTCCGAGAAGGTGATGCCCAGGTATCACGTCACGGCCATCGCCAAGGCCGCGCTGGAACATCACCAGGTATCTGGCCAACGATCTCGGCCCGCAGGGTATCCGCGTCAACGCCATCAGCGCCGGCCCCATCAAGACGCTGGCCGCGGCGGGCGTGCCCGGCATCCGCATGATGCTCAAGTACTCGGAGCGCAATTCGCCGCTCCGCGCCTCTGTCCATCAGGACGACGTCGGCGATCTGGCCCGTCCTCCTGGGCTCCGACATGAGCCGCATGATCACCGGCGAAGTCATCTACGTCGACGCGGGCTATACATCATCGGCCTGACCTCACGAAGACGAGATGGCCGAGCTGAACAGGTCGAGTGAGGAGACAAGGAATGAGGGATGAGAAACGAGAAATGAGGAAAACGGGGATTAGGCGCTTTGGGGTCGCCGACAGGTGATTGGCGGGCGCACACCCAGGTGCGCC
>JADJPJ010000059.1 GCA_016713325.1 Candidatus Flexifilum affinis
GCGGTCTACGTCGAGACGGAGACGGCCCGCTGGGAAGGCGATACGCTTCGCCTGGACGGCGGCCAGTTCATCCGCTACGACGGGCTGTACGGGTCGAAAGAGGCAGCGGCCCCCGGCTCGCCGAGCGTCCGACTCAACTGCTGCTGCGCTGGTTCGGCTTCTCATTTACTTTCCCCGGCTGCGCAGTGCTGACGGTACAATCTTAAGAATCAGCACTCCTCGCAAGGACCGTGACCGTGAGGATCTGGCCGGTGCAGCTTCGGAACCATGGGGCACGGTGATACTGGGGGATTTCCTGCCGGTTCGTGTTCTGGACGGCGGATCGCTCTGGTCCTGGATACGACAACGATCATGTTTGAGAGGGATGGCCAGAGTGTACCGATTGACCCCGCCCGCTGCATCGCTTCAGCCGTTCATCGAGTGCTACTGGAGTATCGACCACGACGCGCCAGCCCCGGTGCAGCAGCACCTCGTCGTCGACGGCCGTACCGACATCCTCTTCACCTTCGGGCAGTCCTATCAATACACCGATCTTCTCAACAGGGACTCCGTCCAGTCCTCACGGCGGCCGCACTACAGCGGCCTGCGCGACTACCCCATGCACGTCCGCCAGATGCGCGCGGCGGGCTGGCAGGCGTTCGTTTCAGAATCGGCGGCCTCGCGGCTTTCGTCCCGGTCCCACAGCATGATTTCGCCAATCTCACCGTCGAGTTGGATGCCCTCTTCCACGGGGACATTGACCAGCTGGAAACGCGGCTTTATGACGCAGGGTCCGATCTTGATCAGCAGGCGGCGCTGCTCGACGCCTTCTTTCTACGCCGTCTGAACCCACCCCTGTCGCTGCCTCTCCTGCAATCGATGGCCGATCGGATTGAACGTTCAGTAGGGCAGGTGCGCATCAAGCATCTCAGCGCAGAGGCGGGTATTCCATCCGTACGCTCGATCGGCTGTTTCGTCAGCAGATTGGCTTCTCGCCAAGTTCTTCGCCCGCGTGACTCGATTTCAGCGTGCCCTCCTCTTCTGGAGCGCGACCGCGACTCGCAGCTCACCCGCGGTGGCGCTGGCCTGCGGTTACTATGATCAGTCGCATTTCACCCATGAGTTCCGGCAATTTGCCGGATGCACCCCCGAAATCTATCGCGCGCAGCAGGGCTAAGATGTCCGATTTTTACAAGACGAATTAGACCATATGTTCCTATACTGTGCGCATCATTTGTGCGTTACTCGGAGGATGCGCGATGGACTGGGAAATCTCAACCTGCTGGCCGTGGTTGTGGCGGGGTGATCTACTTCCTGATCGGCGGACTATGGGTACACCCTTCTGTTCGCCAAATTGTTCGTACGGTACCGGGTCAAAACCGGGCGAAACCATCGAAGGCAGGGCCGGCAACCGACTACCTGATTACTCTGATCACCGATGTGATTTCGGCGCTCGTGGTCGCCCTCATCATCAATCTGGCGGGAGCGACATCCCTGCTTGATGGTATTGGAGTGGGCTGCTGCTCAAGGCAGACTGCTCAACCACGCCGCCATGCGCGAAGGCCGCTCACCGCAAACCCAACCCTTCTTTCCAACTTAACCCCCTTTTATCAATCATGAGCTATGCTTTTCCTCTGGAATCCTTCATGCTTTGCAACAGAAAGTCCGCCTGCCATGACTCGTGTCGTCTTCACCATGCTCGACGGCCTGCGCCCGGATGCGCTGCACCCCGACCGCACGCCCAATCTGCTGCGCGCAGCGGCCAGCGGTGCGCACACCCTCACGGCCCGCTCGGTCATGCCGTCGATCACCCTGCCATGCCACATGTCGATCTTCCACAGCGTCCCGCCGCAGCGGCACGGCATTCAGAGCAACACGTTTACACCCCGATGGCCCGTCCGATCACCGGTCTGTTCGACGCCGCCAATGACGCCGGCAAGCAGTGCGCCAGCATCTACAACTGGGAAGAGCTGCGCGATCTCAGCCGGCCGGGCAGCCTGCAATACTCGTTCCATGCCCGTACCTCCTACGACCTGGCCGATGGCGACCGGGTGGTCACCGACGATGCCGTGCCGCGCATCGCCTCGCGCGCCTTCGACTTCATGTTCGTCTACCTGGGCACGATCGACAGCGCCGGCCACCTCTACGGCTGGATGACCGACGGCTATCTGAACCAGGTGCGCCTGGTGGACGGGTATGTCGGCGAGCTGCTCAACGCGCTGCCCGACGACGCAGTGATGATCGTCCATGCCGACCACGGCGGGCACGAGCGCAATCATGGCACCGAAGCGCCGGAGGACATGACCATCCCGTGGATCATCACCGGGAAGGGTGTGAAGGCCGGCCATGTCATCCAGCGGCCGGTCAGCCTGCTCGACACCGCCCCGACGGTGGCCCGGCTGCTCGACTTCACGCCGCCACGCGACTGGGAGGGCACGCCGGTCGACGAGGCGCTGCTCTGATCCGCTCCATCCGAAGATTGCAGATTGTAGGAACACCCTTCTAGGCCTGTCCGTAGTTCTACACCCCTACCCCCGGCCCCTCCCCCGCTGGCGCAAGGGAGGGGAGCATGCTTGCGTCACCCTAGTTGGTGATCGGGCCGTGTGGTTTCCCTCCCCTACGAAGTGGGGGAGGGACTAAGGGAGGGGGTTGAAACATCGCACATGGTGTATTGGGACTACCCACGGTATCAAGCGCTCAACTACGGACAAGCCTTTCTGGGTGCCCGAGGTCGATCGACGCACCCAGGCATAGGGGAGAGGCGGCGCCTTTCCCCTTGTATGGTGGGCGGTAGGGCGTCGTCTGAGGGTTTTGCCTGGCGGACGAGGCCTGCCTCGTCCCTACGGTTAATGCATGGAGAGATGTGTCGCCTTTTGAGCCCACGTCAACCCGGCGGACGAAACTCCTCTACAATAATGTCTGGGGCGTCGGCCTTGTGACGCCTCACAACTGGCTGCTGGAGGAGTTGTCATTTCATGCCCGAACACATGCTGCTGCGTTTCGTGCACATCACGGACACGCACATCTCGGCCGACCCGCATTACAACATGCCGGGCGCGTCGCATACCCCGATGGTCGGCGCGCAGGCGCTGGTGAACAAGCTGAAGCATCTGCCCTTCCAGCCCGATTTCGTGCTGCACACCGGCGACGTCGCCTACGAGCCGGACGACAGCGCCTATGCCGCCGCGAAGGACATCCTCGGTCAGATTCCCTACCCGGTCCACTACCTGCCGGGCAACCACGACAGCGTGACCGGCTTGCAGCGGCATCTGCTCGGCATTGCCGACCCGCGCGAGGCCTACGACACCGAATTCGAGGTCAACGGCGTGCAGGTGATCACCGTCGACAGCAACCGCCCCGCCGAGCCGCCGCGTGGGCGGGTCAGCGACGCCCAGCTTGCATGGCTGGAGGCGCGCTGCAAGGCCGACGATCCGCGCCCGCTGATTGTCGCCGTGCATCACAACGTGCTGAAGGTGGGCATTCCCTGGTGGGACGATCACATGAGTCTGGAGAACGGTGAGGAGTTCCACGCGGCGCTGCTGCCCGCCCGGAACCGGCTGCGCGGCGTGTTCTTCGGCCACGTGCACCAGGATACCGAGACGTACCGCGACGGTATCCTCTACTCCAGCGCGCTCAGCAGTTGGTACCAGATTCACGCCAGCCCCGGTCAGATCGACACGGAACCGGATCGCTATGCCGGTCCCGGCTTCAGCGTGGTGACCGTCACGGCGACCACAACCTTCATCCGACGGCATCGCTTCACCGTGGATGCGGGGTCGCTGGAGGAGTAGACCCTCACCCCCGGCCCCTCTCCCGTGGTCACACGGCAGAGGGGTTGGGGGTGAGGGTCTCTCGGCGCTACGTCCTGATGGGACCTTCACACAACCCTATGTCGTCTGTGCTGCATAACCCTACGTCGGGTGACATTTTTCACGTCCGTTAATTCGGACGCCTAGAATGGCGTCCCTGCGCCCTGTCAGGGGGCTGGTGGTGAGGGGGTCGCTATCAAGGCGATCATCCGCGTCTCATTGAAGAGGAGTAGAATGCAATTGAAAGGGAGTTAGGTATCGCTATGACTGAACGTAAGACGAATGTTTTCGGACTGGCGCTGCGCGGGCTGGGTTTCGCCGCCGGCGCGTGGATCGCCTACAGCCGCTTCGCCATCGACCATGCCGTCGAACTGGCCCCCGCCCTCGACGCCGAGCGGGTTCGCTTTCGCGACCCGGTCGCCGGCTTTCTGAGCTACTACGCCGATACCGCCGCCGAGGGTCGCCCGCTGGTGCTGGTGCACAGCATCAACGCCGCGGCCAGCGCCTACGAGATGAAGCCGATTTTCGACCGCTTCCGCGGCACGCGCCCCATCTACGCGCTCGACCTGCCCGGCTTTGGCTTCTCCGAGCGGGCCGATCGCGTCTACACGCCCGAACTCTATGCGGCGGCGATCCATGCCCTGCTGGAGCGAGTGGCCACACCGGAAAATCCGGCCGACGTGGTGGCGCTGTCACTGGGGAGCGAATTCGCCGCCCGCGCCGCGCTGCGCGGTACCGGGCTGATCCGCACGCTGACGCTGATCTCGCCAAGTGGGTTAGGTGTCCGCCAGCGCACGGCCGGGCAGGGTGGTGACGTCGCGCTGTCCGCCTTCCGCTTCCCGCTGTGGAGCCAGCCGTTCTACGACCTGCTGACGACGCGCGCCAGCATCCACTGGTTCCTGAAGCAGAGCTTTGTCGGCGACCCGGACCCCGGTCTGGTGGATTACTGCGTGCAGACGGCGCACCAGCCGCGCGCCCGCTTCGCGCCGCTCTATTTCGTGAGCGGCAAGCTGTTCACCGACAACGCACTGCACAGCCTCTATCGTCGCCTGGAACTGCCGGTGATGGTGCTGTACGACCGCGATTACTTCGTGCGCTTTGATGCGCTGCCGGGGCTGATGCGCGAGCGTCCGAACTGGCGGGCGGACCGGTTGGCTCCGTCGCTGGGCCTGCCGCAGTTCGAGCGCATGGACGCCGTCGCCGAGTCGCTGACCGACTTCTGGGGGTAAGCGGGGCAAAGACAAGCGGACAGGTTAGCGCATGTCACGCAATCGCCTATGACGTTCGGGCAAAGAGCGCGTTTGCAGACTCACCCAACCATGGACTCATGTCACCGGGCGGCAATCAGGCCTTGCCCTCGTAGATGAGGCCGACCATGTTTTGTTCTTTCAGGCCGGAGGTCGGCGAGGGCAGGGTACGCTCCATCAGCCGCACGCTCTCCACAAAATCGCGTTCCGTCAGGCTGGCTTTGTAACGTTTGAGGGTGGCCTCCAGCGCCCGTTTGAGGACCTGGCCGATCTGAGGCGTGTGGAAGATCGCCGACGTAATGCCTCCCTGATCATGCTGCACGACGATCTCCAGTCGGTCTTGTTCTGTCGCCAACTGACAGAAATCCTGCACATTGCCTTCGGCCACGTTCAGGGGCGATTCGATGGTCAGCGGATCGGCGGGATTGTCGGGAATGAACAGGACGCAGCGGAGCAGCGGATAGGGGCCTTTGGCAAAGCAGTCGACATTCAGCAGCCAGGGCATGCGCCTGTCGAAGAGCTGCGCGATCACCTCAATCCGGGGTACGGACTGGGACGAGAGACAGTTGGCAATGGTGCAGTGACCATCGACCGCGGTATAGAACGAGCTGTCGAGCGGACGATTCTTCAGAATGTCCTCCCAGGCCCAAAGGAATTCCATTCCTGAGATGCCGGAGGAGGACATCATCTGTTTCTCGTCCTGCATCTTGTCGAGGAGAGAATTGCTGGTTCTCGGCGGGAAACGGAGAGGGGAGTTCTGGAGCTTGCGTCGGAAGAAGAACATGTTGCCCTTTTCCTTCACTTGTTGCTGCGAAGAAGCCTCCCTATTTTATCCCGGAACGAGGGCCGCTGCACTTCACCCGGCTTTACATGTTCTGATGCGTGCCGGAACGGGTAGACGCGCCCGGCTGTGTCGAGCGCGAACAGGGCGCCGCCGTCGAACCGCAGCGCGATGATCGGCGAGGCGACCAGCGTCGCGAAGATCAGCTTTCCGCTGGCGGTGTCGATGCCGTAGATCAGGCGGTCGAGGGCGGCGGAGTACAGGATCCCGCCATCGCCGCTGAACGCCAGCGCCGAGACCGGGTTTTCGTGCAGAGGGAATTCCGCCAGCAGTTTGCCGTCTCCGCAGCGCCACAGGCGCACTTCACCCGTCAGATTGCCGTCGGCGGCGTAGCGGCAGGCAGGATCGAGTGCGGCGGCTGTTCCCTGGAAATTGTGGCGCGTCGCTTCCGGCCCGGTCCACTGCTGATGACCCCGGCGGAAGCGCACCAGATTGTTGTAGTAGGTGGCAAAGATGCCGGGTGGCTCGCTGCCGGCCGCGGCAAGCGCCGGGATGCCCACGGCATACGCGTTGTTGTTGCAGCGCATCTCGACAGGCGGTGACGTGCGCGCGCCCCAGACGAAGACGTGCTCGGATTCGCCGCCGCCGACCAGCGATTTGCCTTCCTCCCAGACCGCGCAGGAGGTGGTTGCCATTTTCGGTATCCGCTCCGACTTGCTGACCCGACCGTTCCGCCAGAGCACGGCACGGCCGTTCTTGTCGACGGTGAACGCCTGCTGGTCGTCGAGCACGGCCGCGCCGGTTATGAAGTCATCGTGGGGCGACGACTCCACCAGCTTCTGCTGGCTGTTCGGCTGGATGAAAATGACGGCATTGCCCTGAATCGTGTTATCGCCGCTCCGCTGACCCCGGATGCCGAGGGCGCCCTGCCCGGCGGGAAAAATGGCGCCGGTCACCAGCGTGTCGCCGGATTTCCACTCGCGGGTGACGCGCATCTCACGGGTGTCGAACAGCGTGATCCAGCCATCGTCCCGGCCGATCAACAGGCGGCGGTTGTCCGGCAGGGCGACCATGCGCGTCGGGATAGGCACGCGCAGCAGGAGCGGGTCCGGCAGATTTACCGGCGTGATGTCGAATCGCCGATCCAGCGCGATCTTCAGTAGCTCACCGTCGACGGTGTAGCACCAGAAGCTCTTGTCCTCAGCTCCGACGCACAACGCCGACAGCGGCCGCATCGTTCCGCCTGCGAATGGCTGGGCATCGGCCGTGAAGGCGTGCATCTGCGTGCGGTGGTTGGCCACCAGCACCCGCGTGCCGTCGCGCGAAAAGAGGACGATCTCGTTGGGCTGTGGTACCCCTTCAGAAGTGTGCAGGATCGTGCCGTCGCGGGGGTCCGAAAGCGTCAGCACATCCTTTCCGGAGTCGCCGATGATCGTTCCCAATCGGCTGGCGTCTTCTCCCAGGCCGCGGTACAGCGTCGTCCCTGCATCGCTCCGTTCCATGTATCCGTAAGTGATGCCGGTCTTCTGCCATTGGATCGCGTTGGCGCGCAGGTCAATGCTGTAGCAGATCGAGCCGCCCGTCACCAGGACTGTGTCGTCATCGAGGAACGCCCCGAAGGTCTTCTGGAACCACTGAAAATAATGACTTCTGGGGAAGATCTGCATGAGTTGCAGGCCCAGTTCGAGTTCCCATAGGTAGACGCTGCCCTCATCGCCCACCGAAAGCGCCCGCTTGCCGTCGGGCGAGATGGCCACACTGGCCACCCAGCTCTTGTGCGGGGTCAGCAGCCACAGTGGATCTGGCTCGTCGATATGCCAGTAGCCGAGGCTGCCATCCTTCGCGCCGGCGAGAAAATGGACGCCGTCCGGCGCCAGGGTCAGGGCCGTGATGCGCGCGGAATGCGCGTTCGCTTCGCGCGGCAGTCGGTCGCGGTTGGCGAGCAGCAGCGGATCGCCGGGCTGGGCCAGCGCCGTGTCGAGCAGGGGCCGGGCAAAGCGCTCCGGTTCGGCATAGTTGACGATCTCCTGCGGCAGACTGCGCGGGAAAACCTGGAGCAGACGCGCGCGCATCCTCAGCAGCCGGAACAGGTGCGAGAGTTCGGCGCGCTCCCGCCCGCTCTCCGGCTGCGCTTCGATCAACCCGCGCAGATGAGCCAGCAGTTCGATGATGCCGCCGTGTACAGCCAGGCTGCCGCGGTCGGTCCCGGTCCGAACATTGACCTTCGCACAGAAGGCTGTCAGGAAATCGGCATTTGCGTACAATGCCTGAAGATCGGCGAAGTCTTTCGACTGCATCAGATGGTAAAGCAGCTCGCCCAGGGGGCGAGGCCCGCTCTCGCGCCAGTCCCCGGCCTGCCGGCGGAAATAGTCCGCCAGCAGGCGATGCGCTGCCGTCCGGGAGGCAGCATCGGTCAGGTAAGCGGCTTCGACCGCCGCCTGAAACTGCCCATGGAAAAAGCCGAGCAGCGCCCCTCGGAAGAACAGCAGCGGGCGCGTGAGACGTTCCAGCGCGGCGATGTTGCCGTCCGGGTCGCCGGGGGCGAGCAGGTCGATCAGCTCGCGTTCGGCCATGCCGCCGCGGCCGGTGACGAGGTAAGTGAAGAATCCGCGCACCAGGGCTTTGCCGATCGGGCGGTTGTGACCATCATGGAAGCCGGGATCCGCCTCCAGTCGCCGCAGAATCCACTGAAACAACGGCTGAATCTCCTCCGGCAGCGTCTCGATCTGTCGGGTGATGGCGGCCGGGCTGCCCAGGGTGCGCAGTTCTTCCAGTGCGGTGAGCAGGTAGAGCGGTTTGTCGGCATCCTTTTTCGCCAGCAGCCGCCCGCGCTGAGCCGCATCCAGCGATTTGTTGTAGCGGGACAGGAACTGCTCGACAATCAGGGTTCCATCCTCGGCCGTCAAATCGCTGATGAGCATCTCGCCCGCAAACTCGGCGCGCGTCCGAATCACGGTCAGGTTGGGAGCCAACTGAGAGGTCAGAATGAGCCTTGCCCGTGATGGGATGGTCTCGGGGAGCCAGCGCAGGGTAATGCTGGATGGCTCCGGCTCCAACTGGTTGATGGCGTCGATCAGGAGGATGACCTGATGGCTCTTGCAGGCTTCGGCGAGGAGTTCCTCGAACCGATCGCACTGCTCCTCGTAGCTGTCGGGGAAGTCCCTGGCATCGGCGATCCCCGCGGACGCGATCAGGTCGTGGGACAGCCGCCGCAGCATCTGCTGCGGGTCCGTCGAGGCCGCGCTGGCCCCGACGAAATGGATCAGGACGATGCGCGGCTGCGGCGGGGGTTGCAGGCGGGTCTCGGCCATCAGGTCGAGGGCGAAGCGGCTCATCAGAGCGGTCTTGCCGATGCCGGCCTCGCCGACCAGGAGCAGCACCCCTCTGCCGCCGGGGTCCAGCACCCGCATCCGCAGATCCCCGATGAGAGGCGCCCGACTGCCCAGCACATAGTGCCGGGTTCGCGATTCGATGAAATTCTCCATCGCGACCGCTTCTTCCTCGAACTCGGTCAGCGGCTGATCGTCGTCGAGATGGTAGGCCTGGGTGATGCTGGCCAGCAGATGACGGTAGACCGCCTCGCCGAACGCCTCCAGATCGACCAATCGGGCTTCCGCATCATCCCAACGGCAGGAATAGACCACCGGCGTGTAACCGGCCTCCGCGATGTCGGCCTTGAGCCTGACCAGTCCCTCGGCCTTGGCCGTGCCGTCCGGTTCGCAGTAGGACTCGCGTTGATCCGGCGGGATCGACGCCAGCGCTCCCGCGTCGCGAAAGCAGAACAGGTGATGCGCTCGATCCTGCGGGCGATTCAGCGCCCCGTAGGCGATCTCCTGCGCGGTGATCGAGCGGTCGTCACCCTCCGGAACAAAGCCGTACCGGTCGCCCAGCATCGCCAGGAAGTGCGGCGCGCAGTCGTCGATGATGCGCAGGCAGGCGCTGACGGCGTCGTCTTCGTTGACGCCCCAGCGCAGATCGACGTCGTCGACGTGAATGCGGTGAGTGAGAAGGGCTTCACGCAGCCTGGGGAAGACGAAACGCACCAGATGATCGCGTTCGGCCTGCATGTCGAGGAACGTGGAGGAGATGAAGATTCGTGCGGTCTGCCAGGACCTGGCCATGGAAGTCCTCTTCGCGGAAAGCCGTCGCGAACGCGCAATCGCGATTGCGCAGCAGCACGATGGGCGAGGCACGCCTGCGCGTGGGGTGGTTGCGGACCGTAGGGGCGACGCGCGTGTCACCCCTACCCGTGGTGGAGAGAGACTAGACCTCGAATTCCTTGACGATCTGCCCCACCCACTTCTGGAGGCGCTCAGTGGTCTTCTCGGTCTGGCCGTCTTCGTCGACGCCCAAGCCCAGGAACATGTCCTCGACCTGCGCTTTGGACTCGTTGAACTGGTACTCCTTGCTCGACCACATGCCCCACAACTGCGCGCCGTGCTCCATCAGGTCATCCGCCAGCATGCCGACGGCATCCAGGAAGTTGAAGCCATAGCCGTTTTGGTCGCCCAGGCCGAAGATCGCCACTTTCTTGCCCTTCATATTGCTGCCCTCGAGCCTGGGCAGGAAGATCGCCCAGTCGTCCTGGAGCTGCCCGGTGTTCCACGTCGGGATGCCGCAGATGATGTAGTTGTACTTGAGGAACTGCTCTGGCGAGGTGCTGCCAATATTGGCAATGTCGACCAACCCCGGCTTGGCCTTGTCGAACAGTTCTTTCATCTGATAGGCGACCGCTTCGGTCTTGCCCGTACTGCTTCCGTAAAAAAGTCCAACCTGCGCCATAGCAACCCTGTCTCCTGCGATTCACATCCATGAAACGGAGAGGGCGAGGCTGCCCCATCCGAGAAATGCCAATAGTTTACCCATGCCCGCGGCGGTTGGGCAGATCAAATCATGTGAGCTCCGGACGATCCGGATCGATCAGCCGGGCGCCCTGGGCGATCAGGTCGCGGTTGCCGCTCGCCGGCAGATCGACCGTGCGAACGCCGCGTCCCAACTCCTGGGCGCGTCGCGCGGCGTGCATGGCGCCGCCGTCGTCGTTGGATTCGACGACCACCACCTCGCGGCAAAGCCCGGCAATGATCCGGTTGCGGGCCACCAGCCGCGACGCCGTCGTGCCGCCGTTGGGATGCACTTCGCTGATCAGCCCACCGCGCTGCACGCGCAGAATCTTCTCGGCGAGGTGTGCATTTTCCGGCGGGTAGACCTGGTTGACGCCGCATCCGAGGACGGCGACGGTGGTCCCTTCGGCGATCAGCGCGCCGGTGTGCGCGGCGGTGTCGATGCCGCGCGCCAGACCGCTCACGATACAGCAGCCGTCCCCCGCCAGACGAGCGCTCAGTCGTTTCGCGGCGGTGACGCCCGCGGGCGACGGGCGGCGCGTGCCGACGATGGCGACGGCGTCCAGGGCGGTCCAGTCAAGCGGGCCGCGCAGGAACAGAGTCGCCGGCGCATCGGGCAGTTCACGCAGGAGAGGGGGGTAGTCGGCATCCATGAAGGTGAGCACGCGGATGCCCTGGTCGGCCCAGCGCAGCAGATCGGCATCGATGGCGTGGGCGTCCGCCAAGTGAATGGCCCCGGCGATCACCGCGCCGATGCCGGGCACGCGCCGCAGCGCAGACTCGTCCGCCCTGAGGACCGCTTCGGCGCTGTCGAAGTGCGCCAGCAGCGCCCTCAGTCGCGTCATACCCATGTGCTCTACCAGGCTGAGGGCCACCCATGCCGCATCGACCGACACCGGACTATTCTTCCTCGTAATACTCGATGATGGACAGCAGCATCGCATGGATAAAGGCGTCGATCTGCCGGATCAGCGTCGCCCACTCCGGGGCGCTGCTGGGTGGGGTGATCTCCGACCAGGTCAGGGCGGCATTGGTCACGAAGTCGCTGAAATAGAAGAAAGCCCGCGTGGCCTGGGGAAGGCTCATGTTGTCGTAATGCAGTTCTTCGGCATAGTCTTTGCCGATTCGGATGGCATCGCTCAGCCGGGCATCCGGAGCGCCGTCAGCCAGGTAGGCGCGCAGCGCTTCCAGCACCACATGGCCCTGATCACGCATGCGCTGGCGGACCGACTCGCTCAGAGCGTTGTACCAGGATTCATCGCGCAGGCTGCCGCCACTGACCTGCATCCGTGCCTGTCCCAGGGCGTTCTGAATGATGACCTGGACTTCGAGCGGCTGGAGCTCCCCCTGCATTGAGGCATATTGAACCAGGTCGGCTTTGCGAAACCGGCGGTGACCTCCCGGCGTCCGCCGCGCCGGAATCTCTCCTTTATCCGCCCAGTTGCGGACGGTCGCCGGGTGCACGCCCAGGAGCGCAGCCGCTTCTCTCAAACTCACCCATTCGGTTTCGTGTGCTCCTTGCATTGGTTCGACGATCCTCCTGCCGGTGCGCAGTCCTGACTTGATTATACTGGCACGCGCCTTTTCGCCACTGCTGTTGCTGCGATGGAGATCGTTCCACAACGAAATCAACTGAAAACTGGCAATCTCTTGACAGCCGATAAGCGCCCATGTTATGTTATGAACAATTCTGGGAACGCTCTCAGAGAACGCTCCCAGAACCCGAGCTGCTACCTTTTTGGATAGTCTTTGATGAATCTGGAAGACATTGCACAAAAAGCCGGCGTCTCTCGTTCGACGGTGTCGCGCGTGATCAACAACGAGCGTTACGTCAGCGAAGATGCACGCCAGCGAGTGCTGGCGGTGATCGAGCAGGAGAATTTCCGCCCGAACCCCGCAGCCCGCACGCTGGTGACCCGGCGTTCGAGCATTGTCGGAACGGCCATCCCTCAGACCAGCAACGTCTTTTTTGGCGACAACTCCTACTATCCAATGCTGCTTCAGGGCATTGCCGAGGCGGTCAACCAGCGCGACTACGGTATGCTCCTCTACCTGGCCGAGGAGCGTGAACAGCGCCAGCACTTCGCCGAACGCGTGGTTCGTCAACGCCACGCCGACGGCCTGATCCTCAGTTCGGTCATCGAGGGCGATCCACTTTTCAACTATCTGATCCAGCACAACCGCCGCTTCGTGATGGTGGAGACTCCGCCGGATCACGAAGAGAAGGTGAGCTATGTCACCGTCGACAATGTCTCGGCAGCGCAGACAGTTGTCTCGCACCTGATCGCAATCGGCCGCCGGCGCATCGCCAAGATCACCGGTCAGATGAACATCATGGATGCCGTGGAGCGTCTCGAAGGGTACAAGCAATGTCTGCGCGCGAACGGTCTGCCGGTCGACCCGGATCTGATCGTGTACGGGCGCTTCCACCGCGATGCGGGCTATGAAGGCATGAAGCAGCTTCTGCCGCACAGGCCCGACGCAGTATTCGCCGGCGGCGATACGATCGCCCTTGGCGTCATCGATGCATTGACGGAGGCCGGGCTGTGCATCCCGGAAGATGTGGCAGTAGTGGGCTTTGACGACCTCGACGTCGCCCAGCGTTCTCAACTGACCACCATCAACCATTCCGTCCAACTCGTTGGTTCTAGCGCCGCTACCTTATTGATCGACCTGATCGAGGGGCGGCTGGAACACCCGCAGCATATCGTCCTCCCTACAAGGCTGGTTATCCGGCGTTCCACGGTAGGGAACTAGGAAAGGAGCTGACCAGGAATCTGACTGAACAACCGGGTTTTCGTCTTCCTATGGACGGTACGCTGCAAGGATTGTGCAAGAGCAGGTTGTAAGCTGTATCTATTAAAGAGGACCCTTATCCATGTCGAAGAAACTCCTTCTCACCGTCGTCGCGCTGTTGGCGCTGTCCGCGCTGGCAATCGCTCCGGCATCCGCTCAGGACCCGGTCGTCGTGCAGTGGTTCGTCGGTCTCGGCACCGGCACGAACGAACAGCAAATCGCAGCTCAGGAACAGGTTGTCGCCGACTTCAACGCCGCGCACGACGACATTGAACTGGAATTGATCCTGGCCGCCAGCAACCAGGTCGCCCCCGACACGCTCAGCACCCTGATCGCCGGCGGCACGCCCCCGGACATCGTCGGCCCGGTCGGCGTCAGCGGTTCGAACCTGTTCAGCCGTCAGTGGCTGGATCTGCAGCCCCTGATCGACGCGGCGGGTTATGATCTGTCGGCCTATCCCGAGGCGCTGCTCGGCCTGTATCGTACGGACGACGGCCTGATCGGCATTCCGTTCGCCGTTTATCCGTCGCTGATGTTCTACAACATCGACCTGTTCGACGAAGCGGAACTGAACTATCCCCCGAGCGAATTCGGCGCCCCGTACGTCATGCCGGATGGCACCGAAGTCGAGTGGAACTGGGACACCGTCGCCGAAATCTCCAAGATCCTGACCGTCGACGCCTCCGGCAACGACGCGACCATGGAAGGTTTCGACCCGGCCGCGGTCGAGCAGTTCGGCTTCATTCACCAGTGGGGCTCGATGCGCGCTGACCTGTCGACCTTTGGCGGCGCGGCCTTCTATGATGCCGAATCCGGCGTCGTGACCATCCCCGAGAACTGGCGCGCGAACGCCCGCTGGACGCACAATGGCGTCTGGGGCGATCACACAATCCCCAGTTTGACGTATGAGAACAGCCAGCTCTTCTCCCCCACCCCGATGGCGTCCGGCCGTGTCGCAATGGCCCGCGTGCCGCTGTGGTATACCTGCTGCATCGGCGACCAGGTCAACTTCGACTTCGCCGTCGTGCCGTCCTATGAGGGTGGCTACTACTCACCGACCGACGCGGACACCTTCTACGTCCACGAGACGACCGATAGCCCGGCCGAGGCTTTCACGGTCCTGACCTACCTCCAGGGCGAGGCCGCTGGCGTGCTGCTGGGCGTTTACGGCGCCTTCCCCGCGCTGCCCGAACTCCAGGAAGCCTACCTGGCCGAGCGCGCCACGACCTTCCCAAGCGTCACCAACTGGGGCCTGATCAACGAGAGCCTGGCCTATGCTGCCGTCCCGCACCACGAATCCGATAATCCGCTGTACGCCCGCACCCAGCAGCGCTTCGCGGATCTCCGCACCCTGCTGTATGGCGATACCGGCGCGGACATCGACCTCGAGGCCGAACTCGACAAGCTGGAGTCCGACCTGCAGGCGATCATCGACGAAGCGGAATAGGTTTTGACCTCACCCCCCCAACCCCCTTCTCCGTGCGAACAAGTTCGCCATGGAGAGGGGGTGTGCGAGCAAGCTCGCCAGGGGGTGAGGTTTCAGTGAGGCATCACAAGGGCGCGGTGGCACGTCGCCGCGCCTCTGTGCAACTCGACAGAATTCTTTTGTTCAATCCCACACCAACGCATAAACTCTTATATCAATGTTTTTGTTTTCATAAAGCAAGCACCTATCCCAAAAATCGTTCGTGAGTTGAAAGGTTATCCGCCGTGGCAGCCCGAGATGTTGTTTCCATGCCCTCCAGCGCAGCACCACCCCGCCCCAGAACGCTCACCATGAATCAGCGCCAGCGTCGCTGGGGGATCATCTTCCTCTCGCCCTGGATCTTCGGCTTCCTTGTCTTCACGCTGTTTCCCATGCTTGCTTCCCTTTATTTCAGCTTCACCAATTTCAAGATCGGCGAGCCGATCGAGTTCACCGGACTGACCAACTGGGTGCGGCTGTTTACCGACCAGAATACCAGTCAGGCGCTGTTCGTCACCTTCCGCTTCGCGCTGATCTCCACGCCCATCGCCATCGGGCTGCCGCTGCTGATGGCCTCGCTGCTCAATTCCAAGGTGCTGTGGGCCAAGCCGCTCCTGCGCGTGCTGTTCTACATGCCCTACATGGTGCCGGCTGTTTCCGGCATCTTCATCTGGCAGAGTTTCCTCAACGGCCAGACCGGTTGGCTCAACCGCCTGCTGCGCATCGTCGGCATCCCGGACCCGCCCAACTGGCTGTTCGACCCCAGCATGCTGACCTGGGGGCTGGTGCTCCTCGGCCTGTGGGGTGTCGGCAATGCCATGCTGACCATGCTGGCGTCGATGCAGGGCGTGCCGACCGAGTTGTATGAAGCCGCCGACGTCGACGGGGCCAACACGTTTACCAAGTGGTCGCGCATCACCCTGCCGCTGATCTCACCGGTCATCCTGTATAACCTGGTGCTGTCGGTGATCGGCCTGATGAACTACTTCCTGCCGGCCTACGTGCTCACCAACACCACCCGCTCCAACCCGGAGACCAACTTCTTCAACCTCAATCTCTACCGCACCGCCTTCCAGTTCAACGAGATGGGTTTCGCTTCGGCGCAGGCCTGGTTCATCTTCCTGATCGCGCTGGTGCTGACCATCATCATCTTCGGCACGTCGAATCGCTGGGTCTACTACTCCGGGGGGGACAAATAAACATGGCCGCGAGATCAGGTTCACTGTTGGGTTCCAGCTCGGGGTCGGTCAACACCTCTCCCTTCTACGCGCTGCAGCTTCGCAAGTTTACGATTGGTGCGCTGGTCACGCTGTTCGCCTGTCTGGCGCTGGGCGTCTACCTGCTGCCCTTCGCCAACATGGTGATGGTCGCGCTCTCCAGCCCGGAGCAGCTTTCGCAGGCGGCCAACGAATCGGTCATCCCGACGCGGCCGATCACCTTCACCTACGAGGGTGAGGAATACGAAGTCTACGAAGTGCCGCTGGCAGATGGCACGGTCGCTGAATATGCGCTGATCGACCCGGGCCGCCGCACCAGCGACATGATCGACATCAACAACCCCGACGCCGGCGTCTTCGAATGGGAAGGCAACTGGCGCATTCTGACCCCGGTGCGCGAACTGTCTTTCGCCTGGAACAACTTCCAGATCGCCTGGGAAGCCATCGAGTTCCCGCGGCTGTTCGGCAACACGCTGGTCATTGCCGTGACGGGCCTGATCGGCACGCTGCTGTCGTGCATCGCCGTGGCCTACGCCTTCGCGCGCTTCCCGATCCCCGGCAAGAATATCCTGTTCATTATCCTGATCGGCACGATCATCCTGCCCTCGCAGGTGACACTGATCCCGACCTACGCCTTCTTCGCGGCCATCGGCTGGACCAACTCCTGGCTGCCGCTGATCGTCCCGCACTTTTTCGCCAACGCCTACAACGTCTTCCTGCTGCGCCAGTACTTCCTGACGCTGCCGCGCGAACTGGACGAGGCGGCCATGATCGACGGCGCGGGGCCCTTCACCATCCTGTGGCGCGTGATCATCCCGCAGTCCTGGCCGGCGATCATCGCCGTGGCGGTGTTCCACTTCGTCTGGGCGTGGAATGACTACTTTGGCCCGCTGATTTACCTGATCGGCAAGCCGGAATTGCAGCCGGTGTCGGTCGGCGTGCAGGTCTTCAACTTCCAGTACGGCCCGCGCCCGGAACTGGTGCAGGCGACGTCGATGATGGCGCTGGTCCTGCCGCTGATCATCTTCTTCCTGGCGCAGCGCGTCTTCATGCGCGGCGTGGTCATCACCGGCGTGGAGAAATAGATGCACGTGCCAGGCTGGTATCAAGACCCTCACGGACGACCCCTCCCGCGTCCGCGAGAGGGGAGTACCCCCGGACAACCATCCGTATGATGCCGGCTCCGTGAACCACCATGTTGCAGAATTGGCAACGGATAACGTGGGCGTTGTCCCTACTCCTGCTGCTCGTCGCGATGGCGGTTGCGCCCGCTTCCGCGCAGGAAGGCGACGGGGCGATCCGGGTGGATGCCGGGCAGGTGATCGGCCCGATCAACCCGTTCGTGCTGGGCGTCAATTACGGCCCGTGGGCGCTGGTCTCCGTCGAGATGGCCCCCGCCGCCGCTGAATCCGGGGTGACGCATCTGCGCTTCCCGGCCGGCCGGCATGGCGATACGCACGGCTTCACCAAACAGCAGCTCGATCTGTTCATGCTGCAAGCGCGCGCCTGGGGCGCCACGCCGAGCGTGAGCGTCCGGCTGGAGGGCGGGACGCCGGAGGCGGCCGCCGAGATGGTGCGCTATGCCAACGTCGAAAAGGGCTACGACATCCGTCACTGGAGCATCGGCAACGAGCCGGATCTTTATCCCGACTACTCCGTCGAACGCTTTAATACGGACTGGCGGGCTATTGCCGAGGCCATGCTGGCCGTCGACCCGGACATCGTGCTGATCGGGCCGGAAGTCAGTCAGTTCCCGTTCACGCCGGAAGGGACGGAGTACACCAACGTGCGCCGCGAATGGGTGCGCGCCTTTCTGGAAGCGAACGGCGATCTGGTCGATATCGTCGCCGTGCATCGCTATCCCTACCCGCAGACGATGAGTTCGCCGCCCACGACCATCGAGGAACTGCGCCAGAACGCGCCGGAATGGGATGTCGTGGTCGAAAACCTCCGGACGGTCATCCGCGAGACGATGGGCCACGAGATGCCCATCGCCCTGACCGAGCTCAATTCGAGCTGGGCGCATGTCAGTGGCGGGGAGGCTTCGCCGGATTCGTTCTACCATGCCATCTGGTGGGCCGACGTGCTGGGCCGGATGATCCGCCAGCGCGTCGATCTGGTCAACTATTTCGCGCTGGCCACATTCGGCGCGAACGGCGCCTTCGGCCTGCTCGATCGCTATGATGAGCGCCCAACCTACTATGTCTATCCGCTCTACAGCCGCCTGGGCGGCACCCTGATCGCCAGCGAGTCCACCGACCCCGACGTGACCGTCACGGCCGCGTTGAGCGACGCCGGTGCGCTGACCGTGATCGTCGTCAACCGGGGGCCGGACGCCCGCAGCCTGCCGTTGTCGCTGAGCGGCTTCACGCCGGTTGGCGATGCCGAGGTCTGGCGTCTGGATGCCGAGCACGAGGCCGAGCCGATCGATCCGGTCGCCCTGGCCGATGGCGCGACGCTGGATTTGCCGGCGCAGTCCGTGACGCTCTACGTGGTCGCCGGGCCTTAGAAGCTCACCTCTCTCGGGGACGGGGCCACCCTCGTCCCCTCCAATCCTTTCAGAGACCTTCAAACCCCCTGGAAAAGAATCGCGGTCACGCGTTGGCCGCGGCGCGTTGATTCCGGCTGCGCCACTTGTTGAACCGGGGGAGCTGCCACATGGCCACGCCGCTCAACGCCAGCACTGGCACGATCAGGAACTGAACAAGGCCGGCAAAGGTGGCGTCGGCGCGCAGAGGCGGGACGTAGAGGAATGCCCCGATGCAGGCTCCCAGTATAATGTGGGCAGTGCGCAGCATGAGGCGAATTTGCTTGCTGGACATGGGCAGCACTCCGTGATTAGATTGAGTATTGGACTATATTGACACTGTCAATATAGAGCAGTATAGCCAGGATATGGACAGTGTCAATATCGAAAAGCGCTTCTTATCATCACGGCAACCTGCGCCAGGCGCTGATCGACGCGGCCGTCGGCGCGCTGCAAACAGAGGGCATCGAGGCGCTCAGTCTGCGTAAGCTGGCGAAGGACATTGGCGTCAGCCACAACGCCCCGTATATGCACTTCGAGGACAAGGAGGCGCTCCTGGCCGCCATCGCCGAGGAGGGGTTCAAGCGGCTGGCGGAAGCGATCGAGGGCGCCTTTGAGCAGGCCGGCGCTGGCTGGACCGAGCGGTTCCAGGGGGGATGCACCGCCTACGTGGGCTTCATGGTCGAGCATTCCGCCTACGCTCAAGTAATGTTCCGCACCTACGATTCCGCGAAAAATCCGAGTTTTTCAACCGCCGCTGCGGCCGCGCTCCACCTGCTGGAAGTGCTCATTCAGGAAGGGCAGGCCGCGGGACATGTCGCGCCGGGCAACAGCCGCCGCTGGACGATCCTGACCTGGTCCCTGCTGCACGGCGTCTCGACTCTGTTCGGGGCCAGCGGGCATTCCCTGCCGCCGCTGGGGCAAATCACGCCGGAGGAACTGACACGGCGCTCAATCGAATCACTCTATCTCGGGTTGAAGCCGCGGGGCTGAGCCACGCGCCTCGCGGTCGAATCCGGCTATAATCGACGGGACCGACCGACTTCAACCGAAAGGGGCACCCATGACCGCACTGATGCAGTCTGTCAACGCTAAAGATGCCGCCAAAGTCCGCGCGCTGATCGCCCAGGGCGTGAACATCAACGAGTACGACTCCAGCGGGGATGCGCCGCTGGTCATGGCCGCTTACCTGGGCCATACCGAGATCGTCAAACTGCTGCTCGACGCTGGCGCCGACCTCACCGTCGTCGATCCCGGCATGAAGGCCACCGCTCTGCACGCCGCTTCCTACGCCGGGCGCACCGAAGCGGCTCGCCTGCTGGTCGAGGCCGGCATCGAGATCGACCGGCAGGGGCCGAACAACGGCTACACCGCCCTGCACGACGCCATCTGGCAGAACAACATCGACACCGCCCGCGTGCTGATCGAAGGCGGGGCCAATCTGCATCTCAAGAATCACGAGGGACAGACGCCGCTCGATTTTGCCAAAGCCAGGCGCCGCACCGAGATCGCCCAGATGATCGAGGCGAAGCTGAAACCGGGAGAACGGTGAAAACGCCAGAGCCCATTGATTAGAATGCCATCAAACGCCAACCTGAATGTCTCCAGTGCAATTTTCACTGTTATACTGGCATATGATGAGGCAGTGCAGCGCCTGATTTTGCGCCTCACGTCAATGGGGGTAAATATGATTCACAGAAAAGCTCTTCTCGGTATCGTTATTGCCGCCGCTCTATTCCTTTTCGTCTCCGTCGCATTGGCCAGTGTCTACAACGGAACGGTCGCGTTCACCTGCACCGAGGCGACTGCAGCTGGGACAGGGAGCCACGTCCTGGACCGCGACAATACTGGCACCGGGCAGGAACAGTTACGCGTCGACGTCACCGATGGCGATGGAACGCTCATTGCGAGTTTTACCTACAGTAACGCTCTAACGACTTATAACGGCGGTATCGGCGTTTTCAACTACACTACCGCCCCGGATTTCAACCCGCTCACCTTCACGCTCACCAGCCTGGCCGGCAACGGACTTCCCGAGCAGGTCGATTATGTGCAGCAGGGGAGCTGCGTCGGTCTGCCGACCTACGGTGCGGCAGGCGCCGGCTGCGGACTGAACGTGCCTTCAGGCTCGGTGGTCGGCGAGGCGCCTCTGGGCGCGCAGGCCTACTACGCGCCGGGCGAAGTCGCCAGCGGCGTCGTGCTGAACCCGGGCACCTACATCGTGGTCGGCCTGGATGAAAGCGGGGAGTACTACAAGGTGGTCCTGGCCTGCCAGTTCGTGTGGGTCCGCGCCGAAACGATGCAGCCGAGCTTCCAGGCGCCGCAGAACGGCCAGGCGCTGCCGACCGGCGTCGTCAGCTAAGGCAGGTTCTCGAAACAAATCGACGGCGGACGTGCAGTAGCGCGTCCCATGGGCGCCAGGATAAAGGGGTCGGGTCCGCCGCGACGGAATCAGCGCGGTCGTGGCCCCTCAAACGCCTGCCTCATGAGCAACACGATCGTAGGGGAGACCCGGCGGGTCTCCCACCACAGAACGGGAGAGGCACCGCCTCTCCCCTACGCCCAGGTGAGTCCGACAAACACCCTCTCATCCCTCAATCCTTACTCCTCGTAGAACGCAATATCCTCGATCCGTTTGATCAGCCGCGCCGGGTTGCCGGCCATGACCGCACCCGGAGCGACATCTTTCGTCACAACTGCCCCGGCCCCGATCAGCGCTCGCGCCCCGATGCGCACGCCCGGCAGCAGCACCGCGCAGGCGCCGACGATCGCGCCGGCCTCGATGTGCACGCCTTCCAGCCGGTCTTTCGATCCCCGGCTGATCGGGTAGCGGGCGTTGGTCACCATCACCCCCGGCCCCAGCCAGCAGCCCTCTTCCAGAATCGAGTATTCCGGCACGAAGACGCGGGTGTGCAGGCGAACTCGATGGCCAATCGTGACGTGGTGCTCGACCACGCTCTGCGTACCGATGCTGACGTCGTCGCCGATTTCGTTCTCCTCGCGAATCATGACGCTGTGGCCGGTTTGCAGGTGCGCGCCGATGCGGTTGCCGGCGTAGATCACCGTATGCGAGCGGATCACCGGACCTGGGCCGAAGATCAGCGGCAGATCGCCTGGCGCATGCCCGCGGGGCGGCTTGCCCAGCACGACGAAGTCGTCCACCTGCGCGTCGTCGGGCAGGGAGACGTTGGGATAGCGCTTCACGAAACTCATGTCATTCATGGGAGATCATCCTGATAGATTCTTTGTGCTCAAATAAAAGACGTGCCCCTTCTCCGACTGGAGAAAGGGCACGCCGTCAATCGTGATGATCGTAGGGCCTAGCGGATGGTCGGATCGCTGATCCAGACATCCTGCGAGAACAGGGTTTCGCTCTCGATCAGTACGTTGGTCGAGTAACCGTAGGCGAACTCATACACGTTCAGGCCGTTGAACTGCGAGATTACCTGCTTCTGGGTGTTGGTGTTGTTGTCGAACACCTGGAGCACCGGCTCGCAGTTGATCTCCGGACGCGCCGCTTCGGGGCACAGCTCCAGCGTGACCTGGGCCGTGCGCGCTTGCAGGTTGTCGAAGACGTAGGTGACTCGGACGTAGTTCCACGACACCTGCTGCTTGGTCGCCGCGACATCGCCCTGGTTGGGGGCGGCCACCGGCGTCGTCTGCACCAGGATGGACATCAGGGGGCCGCTGCCTGTGGGCGTGGGCGTCGGGCCGGGGCCGTTGCACCAGTAGGCGTCGCAGAAGGCGAGCGGGTCGATATCGTTGAGCGTCGGCAGGCCGCGGAAGGTCGTCTCCGCCAGCGACGTGAAGCGCCGGTCCAGATAGACGGCGAAGTTGTCGCCCTGCACGAACATCATCGACGATTCGTTGTAGTTGCGGTACAGCGCGCGGAACTGGATGCCCGCCGGCATGATGCCCATATAGTCGGTGGCCGCCACGTCGAGGTAAGCGAAGGCATAGCGCGACTCCGCCGTGTAGAGGATCTCTTCGGCGGCCACGTCGAGGACAGGCGGGTTCTCGACCAGGCTGCTGACCGCGTTACCGACGTCGGTGCAGAACGTGGCCGAAGTCGGGTCGAATTCGGCGATGGAGAAGTCGAACGCGTCCTGGACGATGAACGCCAGACTGCGCGTCAGTGGCGCGCACCGCTCAATGGCATTCACGCCCTGCCAGCCAGTCGGGCGCGTGTCGATACCCAGCAGCACGTCGGCCATCAGTTCCAGGTCGAAGCGCAGATTCAGATAGGTCGAGGCGGGGTTGCCGGCATTCAGGCCGATGTAGCCGCCGGGCCGGTTGCCAACCCCGAGCTGATCGTCGGCCAGCCGCTCGATGTCGACGCGCAGGTTGCCGGTGAAGTTCGGGGCGTTGGCATCACGCTCGCCATTCCAGCCTTCCGGCCGGGTCTGCAAGCCGAGCCGCTCATCGGCCAGCCGCTCCAGATCGCCGCGCACCGCGCTCAGCAGGTCGAACGGATTGGGCAGGTTGCCACTCGCATCCTGCGTGCCGAAGACGATGTTGATCAGCTCGTCTTCGATCTCCGACTGGATGCTGAAGCAGTAGTTCAGCGCCGAGTCCGGCGTGCTCGGGCGGACGTTGTAGAAACGGTCCAGCACCGTCAGGGTGTTTTGCAGGTAGCGCGAGCAGCGCAGAATGGGAACCGCGCCGCGCCACTGCTCCGGCCGCTGCCCGATGCCGAATTCGGCGTCGGCGGCCAGCTCCAGGTCGTGTCGGACGTTGCGCGCGATGATCTCGTTGATCGGCACCGTAACACCAATCCATTCGGCAGGGCGCGATTCCGGCCCAAAGATGGCGTTGGCGAGCTGCTCATTGTCGTACCACAGATCGGTCACCACCGACGGGGACTGCACATCGGTATTGCCCGACCAGGTGGGCGGACGAATGCCGATGCCGAGCACCTGGTCGGCCAGCACTTCGAGATCTGCACGGGCATCAAAGACCTGGACCTCGTAGGGGCTTGACTGTGCGGTAAGCGCCGGCGCATAGGTGAGTCCAAGCGCAGCGCACAGGAGAACCAGCATCAGCTTCAGAATGTGCCGTCGCATGGGCATGTCCGTTTCCTACCAGTTCGATCCAGTTCGATTCCTCACCGCATCCATTATAGCCCGCCGCGTGGTTCTGGCCAGTGACCCCACAGTACCGTCAGCAGATCAACCAGAAAGGCGTTACAATGAATGCACAGGGTTCCCCTCAAGCGGCCCGGATTCCATGAAAAAGTCATGAAATTTGTGCTACTATGTTTTTTAGGGGACAAATTCCTGTTACCTTATTAGATGCGTCAACCATTGGGTACACGTGTACCTAAGTGAGGCAGGTTCATGAGTCTCGCTCTGTCAACCGATCTGGCGGCACAGCTTGAGGCAGCCAATGCTCGAATTGCTGCTCTGGAGGAGCGTATTGCCGGCGCTGAGCTGGAACAGGCTATGCGTGAACGCATCCTGGAAGAGGCGCTTCGCCAGGCATCGAACATTATCGATCTCAGCAACGCGCTGTCACGGGTGACCACGAATGCGGAACTGCTGCAAGCGGTCACGGAATTCTCTTTTGCCAGCGGCTTCGCCAATGCCTCACTGCTCTATTTCGATCTGAACGCCGACAATGAGCCGGCGGGTCTGCAAATCATCGAGACGCGGACCGCGCCCGGCGCGACCCTGCGGACTCCAGTCGTCGGCACCAGTTTCAGACTCTCCGAATATCCGATCACCGAACTGATCGTCAAGTCGCCGCATTCGGTCTTCGTGTTCGGCGACGCCCAGGTCGATACACAGCTCGACGCGAGCGCCCGCGAGACTCTGGCGCGCCTGCAAATTGCCAGCGGCATCATCTTCCCGTTGTACACCGCCGGCCGCTTCATCGGCATGATTTTCATCGCCTTTGCCGAGACGCACACCTGGAACGACGAAGAAGTCTCCCTGCTTCAGACGGTCCCCAACCTGGTGACGCCGATCGTCGAGAACATCCGTCTGTTCAAGAACCTGGAAAGCAAGATCAACGAGCTGAACGCAGCCCTGATCTTCAAAGATCAGTTCCTGGCCATCATGAGCCACGAACTGCGGACGCCGCTCAATGCCATCCTTGGCTATTCCAGCATCGCGGCTACCACCTCCAACGACGCCTTCCTCACGCCCGATCGTATGCGCCACATGATGAACCGCATCGTGGCCAACAGCGACCGGCTGCTCAAGCTGATCAACAGCATCCTCGACCTGTCGCGCATCAATTCCGGACGTCTGGAGATCGTCAACGTCATGTACGATCTGCATCAGGCGGCCAATGCCTGGCACGACGATGTGGTCAAGCGCGTGGGGGAGAAAGGGCTGGAGTTCAAGTACAGCCTGGACCCGAAGCTGCCCAAGATGGTCATTGGCGATGTCGAACGCGTCTCGCAGGTCGTGACCAACCTGCTGGAGAATGCCATCAAGTTCACGGAAACCGGTGAGATCGAGCTGCGGGTGGAGCGCAAGGACGACCGCCTGCAAGTTCAGGTGCGCGATACCGGCATCGGCATTTCGCCCACCTGGCACCATCTGATCTTTGAAGAATTCCGCCGGGTCGAAATGGACTCGGTGCGCAAGACGAGCGGCGCCGGCCTGGGCCTGTCGATCGTTCAGCGGCTGTGTCAGTTGATGGGTGGCACGGTCAGCGTCGAGAGCGAAGTGGGCAAGGGCAGCACCTTCACGGTCATTCTGCCGATTGTCGAAAGCCCGGTGCAGTCGCCGCCCTCCAGCCAACCGCTTTCGTCCTCTCAGGTCTTCGCGTCGCTGCAAACATCGACTGCGCCGGCCTCGCCTGCATCGCCGGAGCCGGCACAGCCGGCAGCACCCGCATCTGCGCCGCCAACTGAAGCCAATGCTCCATCGATCACCCCAGCCTCGCCGTCGCAGGAGCCGGAAAAGAGTTCTGAATAATGCAGACGATCACAGACCCACAAAACCCGCTCACCAATTGGACCGTCCTGGTGGTCGACGACGAACCGGACAGCCGGGATGTCGCGCAGATGATGCTGGAGATTGCCGGGGCGACCGTCCACACTGCCGAGCACGGGAAAGAAGCTCTGGAGTTGCTGCGCACCCAGCGCATCCGGCCCGACTTCATCCTCTGCGATCTGTCCATGCCAGTCATGGATGGTTGGCAGCTCATGTTTCAGTTAAGCGACAATCGCGCGACGAGCGACATTCCGGTCATCGCTTTGACGGCCCATGCCATGCGTGGCGACCGCGACCGCGCGCTGGCAGCGGGGTTCTGCAATCACATCACCAAGCCGCTCAATGCTTCGAAGTTCATGGACCAGTTGATGCGCATCCTGGTCGATCTTCCGGAATTTGAGCGGGCATTTGCCGAGATCAACTCCAATGCCAGCTCCAGCAGCATCGCTTCAACGGGCGTGGTTCCGAATACCGCCGCCCCGAGCAGCGTCGCTTCCACCGAAGTCATTTCCAACGTTGGGTCCGGCGTCGTTTCCAGCGTCAGTTCCAACGGCATCCGCGCCTGACCGCTCGGCGGCGGCGTTGAGCGATACCGTCTCAGCGCCGCCGCCCCAGTATCCCTGATCGCCTCGTCCGCACCTCCTGCACGCCTGTATACTCACTCCTGCACGCGATGCGTATGGGAAAGGAACCCCTGTGTCGAACCTGCATTTGCTCATCGTTGAAGACGAACCCGACAGCGCCGAGGTTGTCGAAATGCTGCTCGCCCCAGCCCGCATCGCCACCACAGTGGTGGGCGATGCCTATCAGGCGATGGACCGCCTGGCCGTGCAGCCGAATGCTTTTTCCGCCGTGATCATCGATCTGGCGCTGCCGGGGATGGACGGGTTCGGCCTGCTGAACGCGCTGCGCGCCGCCGCCTCGACCACCAATCTGCCTCTGATCGCCATCACGGCCTATCACACCCCGGAACTGAAGGTGCGGGCGCTGCAGGCCGGGTTCAATGCCTACTTCCCCAAACCGCTCGACACGACCGTGTTCCTCGGCTCGCTGGAGCGGATGCTAGGCTGAAAGAAGTCATTGCTACGCCCGCCGAGGACTAAAGCGCTTCGGCTTCAGAACCGACAGGTCCAATGAAGGGACCGAAAAACCAGGGGCGCAGCGAAGGCTCCTTAAGAGAGATTGTCTTCGCCTGGCCGACGGTTTTCCATCAGCACCCTCGGCAGCGCGGCACGAGCTATCCGGATCCGGCATCATACATTTCAGTGAATCACGAATGTTCACCTTGACCATCAATAGCTGCGTTTTTGAGCCAACCTCACCCCAAAAATCGAGCGACTTTTTGCCCCTCTCCGCACGGAGAGGGGCGGTTGAGCGCAGCGAAACGGGGTGAGGTTAAGCAATCCGTGATTCGCTGCATTTCGGTTGTCTATGAGGACTGAGGCAGAAGCGCTCGCCTGAACGCCACGAGACCTGGTCCTCTGCATTACCCAATCCTCTGCATTCAGTCCTTCTGTCTCTACTCTATCCAATCTGCGCCAGGGCCAGCAGGTTGCCCTCGCTGTCATGGAACCAGGCGATGCGGTCGGTGTAGATCTCGTACACGCCGTTGACCGTCTTGAGATGCGGCAGATCGTAGTCGATGAACTGCACGCCCCGCGAACGCAGCGCCGCCATTTCGGCGTCGAGGTCGGTGACCAGCCAAGACATCAGGCTGCAGGTGGCCTGCCCGGCGCTCTCCGACTGGACGATGGCGAACTTGGCGCCGCCGCACAGGTAATACACCCCGAAGCCACTTTCCAGGTAGGGTTGCAGACCGAGCTTTTCGGCGTAGAACTGCTTGGCTCGCTCTTTGTCGGCGGCAGGGATGGATATCTGAAGGGGAGTATCAGCCAGCATGGTGCGCTCCTTGTAGGTTGGGGATGTCCTCGATTGTACAGGCGGATCGGGTTTTGCGAGCGTTGTTACAATCTGGTATCAGGGCAAACGCATCAAATTCCCTGATAAGTTGAGGGGGGTTATGAGGCGCCAGGAGGCGAGTCAGGAGGGTTGTCGTCTGGTAGGATTTCCTTCAATGTACTCGCCAACGTGGGAATTGCACTGGTGACGGTATCCCAGACGATTTCAGGCGGACGTCGAAATACTCGTGAATGATCCGGTTTCGCATCCCGGCGATCAGCCGCCATTCCACCTGCGAGTACTGGCCTTGACCTTCGGTGAAACCTGCCGGGCTGCTTCACCAATCACCTGAATTTCACGCAGAACGGCGCTCTGAACCAGTTCGTTCGCCATGAATCCGTCGTCGGTAAGCCCAGACGTGAAGGTGATGATCTTCTGCGCGGCCAACAGCATGTCCATCAGAAGGACAAGATCACTCCGCATAGATCACCTGCGCGCTGTCGAGGATCATCCGCCGTCGCAGAATATTCGGACTCTTTGCAACCGTCTCTCGATCCAGCAGATCCACCTGTCGCTGAAAGAGCGCTTCCAGTTCATCTCCCATCGCAATCAGGGCCTTGAGCGTCAAACGAACGCCTGGGCGATACGTCAGCAATACGTCGATATCGCTGTCGTCGCGGAAATCCTCCCGCAGGACCGAGCCAAACAAGGCAAATTCGGTCACGTTCCAGCGTCTGCAGAACGCGCGGATGGCATCCAGCGGCAGGGGCACTTGTACGCTTGGACTGGTTTCGCTCTGAGTCATCACTATTTTTCGCTTACTGTGCTGACTTCTCTGCTCGGATTATAGCATGGGTGGGCGCCTAACGACGCGAAGTGAGCGCTGCGGCACAGCGGATCCCTCTCAGCCGCAGTGAGCGGAAGGCGCTCGTCACCCGATTGACCACCCCACCCCCGCCGTGCTGCTCGCACCCGCATTTCGCCCGAGACACCCCCTCGATGCCCGCACCACCCCAATCCATGAATCTCCGTAGTCATCCGTCAGATTCTCCGTAGTGGAGCGGATGCACGGCGCGGTCTCTATTCTATTCTGAAGTGAAGAGTCCATCCCACGTGTGGACGGGATATGAAGTCTGTGCCGGTTCTCATTCTCAGCAACAACCAGACACTGTCGCACTCGTTGGAGCGCTGGCTCATGCAGTCCGAGGGCATTGAAGTCTGCTCATTCGTGGCGGAACATCATGATCTCGACTGCCTGGAGAGATTGATAGCCGAAAAAGATCCGATCGTCGCGCTGGCCTTGCGGATGCCCGCCGCCGACGATTTCGAAACGATCCGGGTTCTGCGCACTGCACACCCGGATATTCGAATCATCACGATCGCGCCCATATGCACCGACGAGTACACGCGCATCGTCAAGGCCATTGGCGCGACCATCTGCATCGCCTACAAGGACCTGGACAGGGACCTGATTCCGGCAGTTCGCCGGCTTGACCGAACACCAGGGTGGAATGCGATAGAATGAGCGCCCGGCTTCGAGCTTCCCTGATTTGCAGTACCTCTGAACCTACTCTGGAAGGTTTGCTGGCGCGCTGCACGGCGCTGGCGATCACCCGCATGCGGCCCGATGATGCGAGCCTGCTGAACGGTTGGGTGCACCAGGCCGCCGCCGAGTTCGACCTGATCATGGTCGCCTGCCCGGTTGTCGAGGTCAGCCGACCGCTGTGGGACAAGCTGGTCCACTCGCGGGTGCCGGTCATCGCCCTGTGCCGCGAAGAGGCGGTGGGCCAGCTCGCGGTTGAAACGGGAGCGACGGAGTATCTGGAGTGGGATCTGCTCACGCCGCACGCTTTGGAGCGCTTCGCTGCCCTGATCGTGGCTGCACGATCGAGGCGATCTGAAACCGACCCGTCGTCCCTTCAGGAAAACACCCTGGCGCTCTCGACGGCGGTGGAACAAAGCCCGGTGTCGATCGTCATCACCGACTCCGACGGCCGCATCGAATACGTCAATCCCAAATTCACGCGGCTGACCGGCTACACCTTTTCCGATGTCGCCGGGCACAACCCGCGCCTCTTGAAATCCGGCCACACCACGCCGGCCGAGTATGCGGCGCTTTGGGCGAGCATCAAGTCGGGCCGCGAGTGGCGTGGTGAATTCCTAAATCGCAAGAAGAGCGGTGAACTGTACTGGGAAGAAGCGTCGATCTCGCCGGTGCGGGACAGCGCCAACCGGATCACGCACTTTGTCGCCGTCAAGGAAGACATCACTGCCCGGAAGTACAGCGAAGCCCAGGTCGCGCGGCTGAACGAGCAGCTTGAGGCCAACGTGCGCGAGCGGACGGCCCAGCTCCAGACCATGCACCAGCGCATCGCGGCGGTCAGCGGAAGCACGAGCGACGCGATCGTGATGATCGACCAGAACGACCGGATCGAGATCTCCAACCCGGCCTTTGCCCGAACCTTCCAGTATGCAGCCGAGGAAATCCGCGGCGCGTCTCTGCATGTCCTGGTCGAGTCGGATCAGCACGCCGTATTCACCCGCGCGCTTCAGCTCACCCGCGCCAGCGGACAGGGGGGTCATGCTGAGGTTCGCGCCTGCCGCAAGGATGGCACCATCTTCGATGCGAGCTGCGCTTTCGGCAACGTCGTCGAGAACGGCTATATCGTGTGCAGCATGCGCGATATCACGCCGCTGAAAGAGAGTGAGCGTCTGAAGGACCGTTTTGTCTCGATGGTCAACCATGAACTGCGCACACCGCTGACGGCGATTATGCTAAGCGCCGACACTCTGCTGACCTATAGCGACCGCATGGACGAAGAGAAGCGCCACGGCAAGCTGCTGCAAATTCGCGACCAAGGCACGGATCATGACCGAGCTGATCGAGAGCGTGCTGGACCTGCGCCGCCTGGCCGACCAGCGCACCGAGCAGGCCTTCGCCTCCATCGACGTGTGCGCGCTGGCCCAGCAGGCCGTCGCCGACATGCAGAGCGCCTATACCGATAAGCACCAGGAAGTCACCGTGGACTGCCTCCCCGACGAGGACTGCTTTGTTCCGCTTAGCGTCTCCGACATGAAGCAGATCTTGCGCAATTTGATCGGCAACGCCATCAAGTACACGCCGGAAAACGGGAAGATTGTGGTGCGGGCCGGAACGATCAGTGTTCCCGTCGTCCCTGTGACCGCGCCCGTCCTGACCGGTGATGCTCTGCCCACCGATGCCCTACGCGGCATCGTCGACATGGAGTCGGCTGCGGCGGCGCTGCCGGAAAGCCTGGAACCGGGCGATTACTTCGTGGCGCAGGTCGAAGACGACGGTCCCGGCATCCCGCCGGACAACATCGCCCATCTCTTCGACCGCTTCTACCGCGGCTGGGCCGAAACCAGTCACATTCCCGGAACCGGGTTGGGGCTGGCGCTGGTCAAGGAGATCCTGGATCACTGCGGCGGCGGGATCGTCGTCGACAGTGAGATCGGACAGGGCAGCCGCTTTACGTTCTATATCCCCGAGGGTAAGACGGCCTGAGCGCTGTCAGCGCCTCTTGCCCGTTACGCGCCGCCGGCTGCCTCTCTCCAGGCAGCCGGCGGCGCTTTTTTATGGAATGAGTGATGAGGGGAAAGAAATGAGAGATGAGGAAACCTCACCCCCAACCCCTCTCCATGCTGGCGAGGAGCTTCACACGGCGAGGCCGATCAGCAGGGCGTACAGGGCGCCGTAGGCCACCTCGCGGAAGCCGATGACTTTGGCGGGCACGGGCTTATGCCGGCGGGACAGGCCAAGCGCCGCCCGAACCAGCAGGAGGGCCGACCCGATCAGCGGCAGCGGGGAGAGGCCGGCCGCCCAGACGGCGATCAGCACGCCGACCAGCGCGACGGCATGGGCCGCATTCGAGGGTCGCGGATCGACCGGCTGGCCTTTGCTCAGCCGCAGGCGGGCGCGCACGTAGAGGATTGACGGGATGATGCGTGCCGCCAGCAGCGCCCAGATCAGCGCGGCCTGGAGGGGAGAGCCCCCGGCGACCAGGACGAGCATCGCGCCCAGGCCGGCGAAGGCCAGCGCCCCGGCGATCTCGGCGGCGGCGGTCCGACCTTCATTGCGGATATCGCCCCAGAACTGGACGGCGGCGAGCGGGACGGCGATCAGGAAGGGCGGCCAGAAGGCGTATTCGGCGGCGAAATGTGCGGCCAGAAAGGCGATGGCCGCGACGGCGCCATAGGCCAGAGCGACGCGCTCGGCCAGGGCGGTGCGGGCAAAGCGGCGCCCGCGCAGGCGATCCTTCAAGGCGGTTTTGAGCGGCTGGTGCAGGAGGAAGACGAAGAAGGCGCTGAGGCTCAGGAAGAGGCCGGCCCAGGAAGGCGCAAGGATGAGCCCGGCGAGCATCGGCTCGAAGAGGAACCCCCAGCCGCCGTGCTGGGCGGGGAGCGCGACCGATTTCATGCTGACCCCGCCACGCTGGCGAGGTGCTTCGGCAATACTGCTCACCGGCTAGAACCCGGCATTCATCACAGTGACGACGGGGTGCTGCGCGGCGCTCGACAGAACCATCAGGTAGATCAGGGCGGCGGCCGAAAGCCCCAGCGAGATCCAGGCGGTCTCTTCGTCGTTGAATGCACGACGGACGCGGTCGAGCGAACGCGGAAGATTAAGGTTCATGGTTATTCTTCTCGCCATCTTGCCATTAGACTGCCTTCAGAATAGCATGGGGTGCAGCAGTGCCCATGCGATAAATGTCATCCAGTCACGAGGTCAAATGACATATGTTCCGAATGGCTCGTTTTCTGCCCATTTTCGCGCTCTTCTTCGCGTTCTCCCTCCCCGTTCAGGCACAATCCACGGCCATCGAGTCGGTCTGCCTGATCACCGATATCGGCAAGGTCAACGATGGCACCTTCAACCAGTTCGCCTATGAAGGGATGGTGCGCGCCGCCGAGGACTTCGACCTGACCTCGACCTTCATCGAGACGCAGGCGCTGACCGACTACGCGACCAACATCAACATCTGCGTGGAAGAGGGCTACGACCTGGTCATCACCGTCGGCTGGCGGCTGACGGATGCCACCTACGAGGCCGCCGCCGCCAACCCGGAGTTGGTTTTCGTCGGCGTCGATGCCTTCTTCGTCGACCCGCTGCCGAATCTGGTCGGCATCCAGGCCCGCGAGGACCAGGCCGGCTTCATCGTCGGGACGATGGCCGCACTCATGACCGAAAGCGGCACAGTCGGCGGCATCTATGGTATCGCCGAGCCGCCGGTGATGCGCTTCCGCAACGGCTATGAGCAGGGCGTGCGCTATGTCGATCCCCTGGTGCAGGTGCTGGGCGTCTACATCGACGACTACGTCGCGCCGGATCGCGGGGCGGCGGCGGCCGAGCAGTTCATCGGCGAAGGCGCGGACGTCATCTTTGGCGCGGGCGGCGAGACCGGCTCCGGCGGCATTCTGCGGGCGGCGCAGATGGACGCGAAGGTGATCGGCGTCGATCAGGACGAGTACAACACCACTTTCGGCAGCGGCGACACCCCCGGCGCGGAGAATCTGATCAGCAGCGCGCTCAAGCGGGTGGACAACGGCGTGTATCTGATGATCGAGGCGGCGGTGAACGGCGAACCCTTCCCGGCGGACAGCATCTTCACGCTGACAGTGGAGAACGGCGGCATCGACTTCGCCCCGCCGCACGACGCCGAGGTGCCAGAAGACGTGACGGAGTACGTTCGCACCATCATGGACGGCCTGCGCGACGGCAGCATCGAGACCGGCGTGGACCCGATCAGCGGGGAGCTGCTGGCCGTGGTTCAGGGGCCGGCAGAGACGCCGGAAGCGGGGGGATAAGCGAGAATCGAAGGGATGAGGGGCGAAAAACCCCTCTGGCGTCACCTGCTGGGGCATCACTTCCCGTGATGCCCCAGACTGCGGCGGTCCATCCCCACACACAGGACCGCCGCATATCCAATGACATCCATGCCGTTGCCTTGTCATGCGGCTTGGATCATAATTAAGCTCACTGACCACGCGCCCCAGGGCTCAGCCGATTGTCATGCCTGCTCTCCGCGATATGCGCGAATCCGATTGCCTGCCCCTGGCCGAGTGGATGGTCACCGTCCCACTGTGGCAGCGCTACGGTCTGACGGTCGAAGGCGCGATCGGGCAGTTCCAGGCCGGCCTGGCGCGCGGCGATGCCCTGATCGCGGCGGAGGATGAGGCGGGGGTCCCGGTTGGCTTCGCCTGGATGATGCCGAAAGGCGCCTTCGGACGCAGCCCGTACCTGCGGCTGATCGGCGTGCGGCCGGACGTGGCCGATCAGGGGGTCGGGGCGCTGCTTCTGGAGGCGGTCGAGGCGCGGGCCTGGGCCATCTCGGACGTGTTCTTCCTGCTCGTCTCGGACTTCAACGACCGGGCGCAGCGCTTCTACGAGCGGCAGGGCTATACACGCGTCGGCGCGCTGCCGGATTACGTCATGCCGGGCATCGCCGAGCTGATCTACTGGAAGCACCGAGCGGGCTGATGCACGTTGATCGAACAACGCGCCAATCGTAGGGACGCGCAAGGCAAGCTTCGCTTGCACCGCGTCCGGACAGCAAAAATGCTGTCCCTACGAATGCCGTTGAAATTTGGCGCCGGTCATCAACCCGATTGTGCGAGATTCTACTACCAAGGAGTTGTTACGATGTCTCGATCGATACGCTTGTTGTTTTTGCTTCTCGTCGTCGTGCTGGTTTCCGGCACGGCGCTGGCGCAGACCAGCGGCAACACGCTGATCATGGCCCGCGCGGCCGATACCACCGGCCTGGACCCGCATACGCAGACGGCCTTCGCCTCGCTGCGCCTGCTCGAACTGGTTTACGAGCCGCTGGTCGTGCTCGATGCCGACCTGAACATCGTCCCGGCGCTGGCCGAGTCGTGGGTGTTCTCCGACGACGCCATGACCCTGACCATGACTCTGCGCCAGGGCGTCACCTTCCATGACGGCAGCGACATGACCGCCGCCGACGTGGTTGCCAGCTTCAACCGCATCCTGGACGAGGCGACCGCCGCCGCCGCCCGCGCCAACTACCTGAGCATCGAGTCGATGGACACGCCCGACGACTATACCGTCGTCTTCAACCTGTCCACCGCTGACGTGCCGCTGCTGGCCGCCATGGCGTCGGTCAACGCCTCGATCGTCTCCTCCGAGGCCATCGAAGCCGGCGATTTCTCTTCGACCGCCGTTGGCACCGGCCCGTTCGTCCTGGACGAGTGGGTTCCTGAAGAGGTCACCCGCCTGAGCGCCAACGCCAACTGGTGGGGCGAAGGCCCGTTTGTCGATGGTGTCGAGATGCGCGTCATCCCCGACGAAGCCTCGATCCTGGCCGCCCTGCGCGCCGGTGAGATCGACTTCGCGCTGCTGAACGACCCGCTGGTTGCCACCCTGCTGCGCGGCGACGACTCGATCGTGCTCAACGCCGTCCCGGCCCTGGCCTACCACGTGCTGCAACTCAACCCGTCCCGCGAGCCGATGAACATCCTCGAAGTGCGCCAGGCCATGTCCTGCGCCATCGACCGGCAGGAAGTGCTGGACACGGCGTCGCTGGGCGAAGGCTCGGTGACCGGCCCGCTGACCATTCCGGCCTACCATGTCGATCCGTCGACCTTCTTCTGCTACGAAAAGGACCTGGCCAGAGCGCAGGAACTGATGGCGGCCTCGGGCGTGGAGCCCTTCACCATCAAGGCCATCGTCGCCAATGCCGAGCCGCCGACCGCCCTGAGCGAGGCGCAGAGCATCCAGGCGCAGTTGGCCGAGATCGGCATCACGCTGGAGATCGAGCCGCTGGAACTGAGCGTCTACGTCGATCGCTGGCTGGCCGGTGACTTCGACACCGCCGTCGCGCTTAACGGCGGCCGCCCGGATCCGTTCACCATGTACGCCCGCTACTGGACCAGCGCCGGCAACCTCCAGGTTGTCACCAACTACATCGACGAGACCCTGGATTCGCTGATGGCCGCCGGCCGTGCCGAACCGGACTTTGAAGCGCGTCTGGACATCTTCACCCAGTTCCAGCAGCACCTGACGGAAGTTTCGCCGTGGCTCTGGCTGTACAACGGTTACGAGTACACTGCCCAGCAGCCGTATGTCACGGGCTTCACGCCGAACCCGAACGACTCGCTGTATTCGTTCGCGATGGTGAAGCTGGAGCGGTAGGGTAATAACCCCTCACCCCCCCTGACCCCCTCTCCCACGCAAGCGGGGAGAGGGGGAACCGGTGGCGGGAGCATGGAAGGTGCGTAGGGACATGACAGGCCAGTCCCATATGCACCAAGATAAGGGTTGCGGGGCCGCCGAGGGCTAAAGCGCCTCGGCTACCTACCGACAAGCCCACTGAAGGGGCTTCCCCGACGCCTGCGTTCTTGGTCCCTTTAGTGGACCTGTCTTTTCGGGTAGCCGGGTGTTTTAACACCCGGCGGACGACGCGACAACCGCCATTCTGATGGCGTCGATCTGTCTCTAACCTGGTACGCATGGGATGAGGCCTGCCCCTATCGGCTCATGGGCCGGGGGGTGAGGTAAGGTAAATCGCCACGGACGAGGCAGGCCTCGTCCCTACGGCCGGGTTGCAGGGAATAGGTGCATTGTCCACCCGGACCTGCCTGTCGGCCTCCATAAATGCGGGTTCTGTTGCTTCGATTGTCATTCTGAAAGACCGCCGTGCGTCGTTATCTGCTTCAACGCCTGTTCGCCTTCCTGCCCATCCTGATCGGGGTGTCGCTGCTGGTGTTCACCGCCATCCGGCTGATCCCCGGCGACGTCATCACCGCCACGCTGGGCACTGAAGCCGGCATGCTCAGCGAGGCGCAGCGCGAGTCGCTGCGCAGCTACTACGGGCTCGACCGGCCCGTGGTGGAACAATACACCCGCTGGATGGCCGGCGCCGTCACCGGCGACCTGGGCCTGTCCACCCGCTTCGGCAAGCCGGTCACCGAGCTGATCGGCGAGCGCTTCCCGGTCACCCTGCAACTGGCGCTGATGGCCGTGACGCTGGCGCTGCTGGTCGGCGTGCCGCTGGGCATCCTGGCCGCCGTCCGCCACAACACGATTTTCGACCTGCTGGTGCGGCTGCTGGCGCTGGCCGGGCTGGTCATGCCTGGTTTCCTGGTCGGCACGCTGATCATTTTCGTGCTCTCCTCCGTCTTTGGCGTGCTGCCAAATGCCGGCAACTTCGTGCGCTTCAACGAAGATCCCGGTAAGAACCTGAGCCAGATGATCTTCCCGGCCATCACGCTCGGGTTCGCGTTCTCGGCCTCGGTGATGCGCATGACCCGCTCCTCGATGCTGGAGGTGCTGGGCGACGACTATGTGCGCACCGCCCGCGGCAAGGGCTTGCAGGAGCGGCGCGTCGTCTCGCAGCACGCCCTGCGCAACGCCCTGATCCCGGTGGTCACCCTGGTCGGCGTGGAGATGGGCTATCTGCTGGGCGGCACGTTCATCATCGAGACGCTGTATTCGCTGCCCGGCCTGGGGCGGCTGGTCGTCAACGCCATCTCGCAGCGCGACTACGCGCTGGTGCAGGGGGCGACGCTGTTCATCGCCTCCGTCTTCGTGCTC
>JADJPJ010000060.1 GCA_016713325.1 Candidatus Flexifilum affinis
CAACAGCGTGCGCGGCTGCTTGCGCGAGATCGACGTTGATGTCGATGAGCGGCTGGCTTCGGGCGTCCATTGAGCGAAATCAAGCTCCAGACCCGACTTCAATCCGGTCGTGTCCCCTGCCGTCGCAGGTCCTCTGCCAGAAAGTGACCGAACTACAAAATCATATCAGGCTGCGTCACCATCTGGTCGACCTGCCGCTCGGTCAGATAATCGAGGGGTTGAATTTCCAGGTGACACCGCTCTGCGGATTGGTCACGAAGAACCGCGCAAAGCTCCTGTTTGTCGCGCAGCTTCATATGCCACGAAACAGATGCCCTTCTTTCCGTCCAGTTCACGCCTCCCGGATAGAGAAAGACGCAGCGGCAGCAGGATCTGAACGGCAGCGTATAGGCCCATGCCGCAAGGATGAGGTGACGACGGGGTGACAGCGGCATTTCGGACCCCGCACGCCGGGCCCCAGGGGGAGGCGTAGCACCGTCGTGGCCAACCGGAAGGCAGGAACAGCAGATTGGCGGCGATCGCGAACCAGGGGAAAATGCCGATGTGGAACAACTGGCTGTTGGTCAGGTGAAACACGAGGCCGATCAGCACGCCGCCAGACGGTCGGACGCCACAGCAGCAGCGGGACGATCAGCAGATCCAGCAGCAGTCCGCCGTAGCTGAACAGATAGACCATCCACTCGGTGAAGAGCACGCCGATGATCGGGAAGTCGGTGCGTTCCGCCAGCCAGAGGCGCATCGGCTCACCGCGCAGCCAGTCGCCGTTCAGCTTTGCGATGCCCGAAGAAATAGACGATCGCGATCTGTGCCCGCAGTATCCGGAGCGTCCAGGCCGGCGCTGTCTGGAGCCTGCAGCGCGGGTCGCCGCCAGGCGTCCAGGGACCAGGCACGGTGGCGCGGGCGCCCAGATGAGCAGGAAGTTGATCAGCGAAATCAGATAAAAATGGTTGAGATACTGCGCCTGATCGAGCAGAAAGATGTACGTGAAGCCGAGGAAGAATACAGGGCCGCGCCTGCGCGATACCAGAGTCCCAGCGCGATGCAGATCGCCAGCGCGCCGAGCACCATGAAGTGCAGGACCATGCCGCCGTCTGGCCAGGGACGAACCCAGTCAAAACCAGGGTAGGTGAAGAAGAAGCGCGGCTCGACGTAGTACCGTTCAATCCGCCCCAGGTCGACATAGCGCCACACCTCCCAGAGCATGATCGCCCCGAACAGGACGCGGAAGGCCGCCAGCGACGCGATGTCGACCGGAGCAAACAGGCGCGCATAGACCGGCTGCCGCGCGGCAGCCGGTGATGCGATTTCGGAAGAGGTGAGACCAACCTCACCTCTCGGATCTCCTGCAGTAACAGCCATTTTCACCCGACCGTCTGGCTAATCGTCATCGTCGTCGTTCCGCCGCGACCGCCTCCACGTCCTCCACCGGGCGGGATGATGATGACCGGTGGCTGCTCGCAGCGGCGACGCCAGCCGCTCGCGGGCGCCCAGGGCGGCGGCGGGTTTCCGCAGTTGCCCCCGTCATCCTGCCAGATGATCACGTTCCCGCTGCCGATCACGATGTCGATGTCGATGACGTAGACCACCACCGCCACGACGATGACGGCGGTCCCGCCGGCGAAATTCCTTTTCTATGCGCACGAAATCGCCGACGTCAATCTGCTCCAGAACTGGGTCGTCGTCGTCGATCCGGACGTCGATATCGTAGATGGTGATGATGTTGATATTGACGACCTCGACCGGCCCTTCAATGATGATCGTCACGGGCAAACCGTTCGGTGTGACGCTCGGGGTCGGCGAAGGTCCGGGGGTCGAGGTGGCCGTAGGCGTGGGGGATGGTCCCGGCGTGTAAGTCAGGGTCGGGATGGCCGTCGATGTCAGGGTGGGCGTTGCGGGAGTGAGCAGGCAGTTGGGTTAGCTGGCCGTTGTTGAAAATGTCGAACAGCCCGGCGAAACTGAGCATCTGCTGGCCTTGCGGCGATGCAGGCGGCACATTGTAAGGCAGCTTGCCACCGAACTGGGACAGCAGCGCGTCCGCTTGCAGGATCGCCGTGGCGATCGCCGCCCGTCGGCCCCGGCAGCCAGGTTGAGTTTCGCGGCCATCAACTGCACCGCCAGTATCGTACTTTGCATCGCCGCTCTCCACCAGGCGCAAATGCGAGGAGTTCCGGCTGACTGTAGAACTGCGCGCCGAGCATCAGGCCCGACACGGGCCAGGCTTCGGGATGCGTCCCCAGTACCCCTGCGGGGGCAGACCAGGCTGCCGTCGTCGCCAGCCCGCGTCAAGGTCGCGGGGGCGAATACCAGACTGATAAGCGTGATGAGGATAACGACCGGTGAAACAAACCGTCGGAGATGCGATTTTTCCTTCATAGCGAACTCCTCGTGGTGCCGACGAAGGATAAAACCGCCCGCCATGCGCGAATGTCACAGCCTGCCGTGGTGCGTCGGCGTCCAGGCGCTTTACACCTGCCCGATTCTGACAGAATTCCGATATGGATTTGACGCGATTTTTAGACGCGGCACCTAGAATCGAGGGTGAAGGTACAGGAAGAGATCAATCACTCGGAGGAGGTCCATGTCCTCATGCGATGGAACCTTTATGATCCCTTCGATGAGATGGATCAGACGATGAATCGGATGATGGACCGGATGCGCACCCTGATGCGCTCGCGGTTCGACGGGCGACGAGGAAGAGGGCCGAGCTTCGACGCCAATCCGCTGGCCATCGATACGACCAGCGACGAGAACAACATCGTCGTTCGCACGGCCATCCCCGGCTTCAAGGCCGAAGACGTCAACATCGATGCGCGGCAACGTGCTGACCATCAGCGCAGAAACACGGACCGAGCACGAAGACCAGGACAAGGGGCCAATTGGCATATGCGCGAGATGCGCTATGGCAAATGCGCGGTCGGTGCGGCCTCCCGAAACCGTCAAGATGGATCAGGCCGAAGCTTCGCTGGAAGACGGCGTCCTGACCGTCACTGCCGAAGACGAAGGAAAGCCCGGCGCAAAAGATCTCCGTCAAGGAGCACAGCGCCTGGAAAGGGGCAACCGACGAACGGCGGTAAGAAGCGTTAGGGAAACGTCCAGCGTTGTCTCTGTAGTGGCCTCCTGCTTCACCGAATGGTGAGGCAGGGGTTTTTGATTTACGGCCGCACGTGTTCGTCACCCATCACCATCCGCTTGTAGGTTGTCAGCTCTTCCAGGGCCATGGGACCCGCGCGTGCAGCTTCTGCGTGCTGACTGCCGTCGTTGAAACGGGCGCTGGCATTGACGAACACCGCCGATGAGTCCACCTCGGCGACGAAGCGGTCGGCGTGGGCCGGTGTTTCGGTCAGGATGACCTCGCTGTGCCCGGTGCTGTGCTGCCGGATGTGCTCCAGCGCCGAGAACGCCGGCAGTACCAGCGCCTGGAACATGCCGTCCACTTCTTCCGGCGTGTGCCGCATCTGCTCGTCAAACCACCAGCGCAGCAGCATCAGAAAGGTGGTCGCGACGAAGCTGGCCATCACGGGGAGGGGGACGGCAGTGGGTTTGGCTTCTCCTACCCGTGTGACCAGATTCCGTTCGATGATTTTGGCCACCCGCATCTGAAACTCGTGTGTGAGCGCTTCCGCCCCCCGACCCCAGACGAACGCCTGCATCAGCCGGCGGTGCTCCTGCACATGCCGAAAAAGCTCCAGGCTGGGCAGCAGGCTGAATGGCGCCCCCCGAACTTCTGAGGCATAGGCATCCAATTGCTGAATGACGCGTTCAATTTCGCTCAACAGCAGAGACTCTTTGTCGCGGTAGTGCGCGTAAAAGGTGGATCGTCCCACGTCGGCCCGATCCAGGATGTCCTGGACGGTGATGTCCTCAAAGCGCTTCTCCAGCATCAACTCGACCAGAGCATTCCCGATCAGTCTTCGGGTGCGCTGCGATCGCCGATCCTCTTTTGTGGTCATGACGCATTCTCTTTCCCGAACAATCGGGCGCGTTTGTTCAGTAACAGACATTTTGCGCCGATTGATTGTTGATTCGCCCGCCTATCTCCCCATTATAGAAGATATCGAACAAGTTGTTCATTACGGAACGATCTGTCTGAAAGGACTCACTGCCATGCACGGAATTCATCACCGACACAGCCACGCGGAAGCGCCGGTTACCAGGGGCAGCACCATCCGTTGGGCGCACCAGTATGATCTCTTCGTCAGGCCAATGACATTGGGCCGCGAAGAACGGCTGCGTCGGGGGACGATTCAACTGGCCTCGATTCCGCGCAACGCCGCCGTGCTGGACGTGGGATGCGGCACGGGAACGCTCACCCTGCTGGCGAAGGCCGAAGCGGGTGATGCGGGCGTCGTCTGTGGCATCGACGCTTCGCCGGAGATGATTGCCGTCGCTCAGGAGAAGGCGCTTCAGCAAAATCGCCGTGGACTTTCGGACCGCAGTGATTGAGGACCTCCCGTTTGGGGACGGGACGTTTGACGTCGTCCTGAGCAGCCTGATGTTCCATCATCTGCCGCCCGATCTCAAAGGGCGCGGGCTGGCGGAGATCCTTCGTGTCCTCAAGCCTGGCGGCCGGCTGATAGTCGTCGATATGAAAACCCCGGAGAAGCTGACCGAGAGACTTGCCGTGACGGCGCTACTTCACCACGGCATGATCGCCGACGTGCGCCAGCTCGTGCCGCTCATGGACAGGCTCGGTTACGTGAAAACGCAGGCCGGCAGCCTGACATGGAGTGTTCTCGGTTTTGTGCAGGGGAGCCGTGCGTGTTGAGGGTCGGGGGTCGCGTCAGGAGTCGGCGTCACGTTCCTGGTCGCGCCGGCAGTTCGCATAAACTCCGAGCAGGACGAGGTGGTCGGCATCGACGGCGTCCTGACCGTCACGCTGCCGAAGACGAAGGAAAGCCCGGCGCAAAAGATCTCCGTCAAGGAGCATCAGCGCCTGGAAAGCGGGCAACCTACGAACGGCGGTAAAAAGCGTTAGGGGAAACGTCCAGCGTTGTCTCTGTAGCGACCCCCTGCTTCACCAAATGGTGAGGCAGGGGGTTTTTTGGTTTTAGGAGGCCAATCGTTTTGGCAATCGCTTTGAGCGCCTGTTATGGACTCTCTGCCCCTCATCCAGGGCAAGCGCATCAATCTCATCGACGGGTTCATGAGGGTGCGAGACGGCGTAGGGGCGCATCGCGATGCGCCCAGGATGGCGGGCGGTTCACGAACCGCCCCTAGAACGCCATAATGTCCCCTTGAAGAATCAGGGAATTTGATGCGTTTGCTCTCTGCCCCTCATCCCCCTACAGACAAGTCTCAGTGAATCACGAAAGTCCACCTTGACCATCAATAGCTGCGTTTTTGAGGCAGCCTCACCAGAAAAACGAACGACTTTTTGCCCCTCTCCGCACGGAGAGGGGCGGTTGAGCGCAGCGAAACGGGGTGAGGTTGAGCGATTCGTGATTCACTCTGCCAGACTCATCTCGCCGCCCCCGTCACTGAATCGGGCTGCTCAGGCCGCCGGTGTCCGTCTTCGGCAGCATGGCCTTCGCCATCCGGTCGCGGCGGATCACCACGGCGATGGCCGTGCCGATGATCAGCAGCGCCTCGACGCCCCAGTAGACGTAGGCCAGGTTGTCCTTCAGCTCGATGCCTGACCCCTCAGAGCTGCTCAACGTGCGGGTGATGTTGATGCCGACCGAGGCCGCATCGGCGACGTACCCCTGAATGCCGGTCACGCCGTATTCACTCAGCATGATCCGGTCCATCAGGTCGATCGCCTCTCACGGGTGGCGCTGGGCGTGGCCCGCTGAATTTCCGTCACCACTTCCTCGACGAAGACCTGATAGGACCCATACCAGTAGACGGCCACCGTCACCAGGCCACACAGGATCGCCAGGACGACCTGTGGCGGAATCGGCGACCGGGAGCGGATCGATGGCATCGCGATGGCCATGCCGGTCATGGCGCCGGCCAGCAGCGGGACGGCCACGACGATATAGAAGCCAATGCGATCCAGCCCGATCATGCCCAGGCCGGCCAGGACGGCGACAACTACCCCGCGAGAAGCGACAGGATCATGGTGCGGTCTCCTTGGTGATGTGCGGTGCATTCAACGCGTATGGGCATTATAGGGATTCTGGCAATTCTGAGCCGAATTCTCTCTGTCCCCGGGGCCGGGGCCGGGCGGGGGCCCGCCCCCCCGGCGGGGGCGCCCGGGGGGCCGGGCCGGAAACACAACGGGGGTTGGAATTATGCTCATACTCGTGAGCGGTTTGACGCGGTATAATGCCTTTCACCATCACACTAAGTTATAGGATAGTGCGGCAATGGCACAGTCACAGGCGACAGACAGCCGACCTATGGCATGGGAGAAGTCTATCCCGAGCCTACGGCCCCGAGGCGCGACCCGGCGGCTGCCGTTTCTGATCGGCGGAATCGTCATCCTCGCTGCCGTCGGCTTTTTAATCGCGTCCGGCACCATGGCCGGGGCACGGTTCTTCATCACCGTCGACGAGGTCGTGGGCGACTCGGCCTACGCGGGACAGAGCGTCCGCGTGTCGGGCGCGGTCATCGGCGACACCATCACCTATGACGCGGAGAAGCTGCTGATCACCTTCACGGTGGCCAACATCCCGGAGCAGTTCGACGATCTGGCGGTCGCGCTCAACCAGGCGGTCAGCAACCCGGAAGCGACCCGCATGCACGTCGTGGTCGAAAACACCGTCAAACCCGAGCTGCTGCAGCACGAGGCGCAGGCCATCATGACCGGGCGTCTTGGCACGGATGGCATCTTCTACGTCAGCGAGCTGAACCTGAAGTGCCCGACGCGCTTTGTGGAAGCGGGTCCGGTCCATGAGGGTGTGTCGCCGGACAGCGCCCCGCCCGCCGAGCATCCTGCCGCCGCGGCAGCAGGAGTCTAGGGGGCATCATGTCCGCTGAAATTGGCCTCGCCGGCCTTGCGCTGGCCTTCTTCGCCGCACTGCTCTCTATTCCCCTGTCGGTATTCGGCGCGCGCCGCCGCGACGACCGGCTGATCGTCAGCGGCCGCAACGCCGCTTTGCTCACCTTTCCGCTGCTGCTGCTGTCGTCCGGCGCGCTGCTCTCGGCGCTGCTGACCCAGCAGTATCAGATCGCCTACGTCTGGCAGGTCAGCAGCCCGGCCACGCCGGACTTCTTCCGCCTCACGGCGCTGTGGGGTTCGCAGCAGGGATCGCTCCTCTTCTGGTGCCTGCTGATGAGCCTGTTCGCCTTCGTGGCGCTGATCGTCAACTGGAACCGCTACCGCGCGCCTGATGCCCTACGTGAACGCCACACGATGGCGACGCTGGCTTTTTTGTCGGGCTGGTTTTGTTGCTTGAAAATCCTTTTGAACGTTTCTGGATTACGCCGGACCTCGGCCCGCAAGACAGCATTCCTGCCTTCGTGTTGATCCCGGACGGGGCGGAAGCGCCGCCGGCCAGCCTGATGGCGGAGACGGCGCGCGGACTCAACCCGCTGCTGCGCCACTTCGGCATGATCATCCACCCACCCATGCTCTACCTGGGCTTTGTCGGCTTCGTCATCCCGTTTGCCTTCGCCATGAGCGCGCTGGCCTCCAACGATCTCTCGACCGGCTGGATCAACGCCACCCGGCGCTGGACGCTGATCGCCTGGCTCTTCCTCAGCCTGGGGCTGATCCTGGGCGGGCGCTGGGCCTACGACGTGCTCGGCTGGGGGGGCTACTGGGGCTGGGACCCGGTCGAAAATGCGGCGTTTTTGCCCTGGCTGATCGGCACCGCCTTCCTGCACAGCGTCATGATTCAGGAAAAGCGGGGCATGATGAAGATGTGGAACATGTTCCTGGTCATCTTCACCTTCTCCGCCGTGATCTTCGGCACATTCGCCACCCGCAGCGGCCTGGTGGAAAGCGTGCACAGCTTCGCGCAGAGCACCATCGGCGTGCCGATGTTCCTCTTCTGGGGCGGGTTGACGCTGATCTCGGTCTACCTGATTCTGCTGCGCTGGCGGCAGGGTAGTCTGAAGGACGACCACGCCTTCGCCGGGTTGCTCAGCCGCGAGACTCTGTTCGTGCTCAACAACGTGATCTTCGTGGCGCTGACGGTGGCGGTCTTCTGGGGCAGCTTCGGCGCGCCGATCTCTCGGAACTGTTCGCCGGGACCGAGATCACCCTGGGCGCGGAGTACTTCAACACCGTGACCGCGCCGCTGTTCATCGCCATGTACATCCTGATGGGCGTGGCGCCGCTCTCCGCCTGGGGCGCGACGGCGGTGGCGCGTCTGGGCCGGGCGCTGATCGTGCCGATCGTGCTGACACTCATCACGCTCGTCGTCGTGTTCGTGATGGGCACGCAGAGCTTTGGGGCGCTGCTCGGCTACGGCGTGGTGCTGCTGTCCGGCTTCGTCGCCCTGTACGAGATCTACCGGGGGGCAGCCGCCCGCGTGCGCATCGCCGGCGAGTCGTTCATCACCGCGCTGATCGCCATCTTCACCCGCAACCGGCGGCGCTATGGCGGTTTCGTCGTGCACCTGGGCATCACGGTGATCGGCATCGGCGTGATCGGCAGCACCCTTTTCCAGCAGGAGACACAGCGGACGATCCGCCAGGGTGAGGCCATCGAGTTCGGCGGCTACACCATGATCTACGACCGCATGCATGCCGGCCAGATCGCCGAAGACGGCCGCGTCATGGACATCGCCGACGTGCGCATTCTGCGCGGCGGTCAGGAGCTGGCGGTGGTGCGTCCGCGCTACGACTTCTACCCGGAAGCCACCGGCATGAACTCGCAGATCATCGCCGGCGCCTACAGCACGCTGGAAAATGACGTGTACGTGCTGCTCTCCGGCTTCCAGGAAGTCAACGGCCAGCCGGGCGGCGCGGCGACCTTCAAGATCTACATCAACCCGCTGATCAATCTCGTCTGGTACGGCGGCATCATTCTGATTCTGGGCACCTTGATCTCGGTCGCGCCGTCGGAAGGCGGTCGCAAGACAGTGATCGTCGAGGAGCGCCGCGCGAGCCGGGCAGGAGCATCGGCATGATTGCACGACGCATCCTGGCCCTGGTCGTCGTGCTGTTCTTCCTGGGGCCGCTCAGCCAGGCGGGTACGGCCTGCGCCCAGGAAGACCCGGCGGCGGGGCCGGCGCGATCACGTTCGACCAGATCAACACGGTCGCTGAAAAGCTGTACTGCCCGGTCTGCCCCAATGAAACGCTGGAAGACTGCCAGACGCAGGCCTGCGTCCAGTGGCGGGCGGAAATCGGCGAGCAGTTGGCGGCCGGGCAGAGCGAACAGCAGGTGATCGACGCCTTCGTGCAGCGCTACGGCGAGCGCGTCGTGGCCATTCCACAGGACCCGGTTCTGCGCGCGCTCTCGGTCTTCACGCCGTATCTTCTGGCCGGCCGGGCCCTGGTCGTCGGCGCGGTGACGCTGCTGCGCTGGACACGGCGGTCGCGCCCGGCGATCGTAGCGGCATCTGCCTCGGCCGGTCCTTCCGGCGGCGCCGATGAGGATTATCGGGCCAGACTGGAACGCGACCTGCATCGTTGACCGATCTCGCCAAGGAGAATCTCAATGCGTACGGCGGGTTTTGGCTGTCTGCTGATCATCACGGCGATGGTCCTGCTGTTCGGGATCGTCGTCATCCCGGTGCTGCCGCCGCTGGCCGAGGATGCCAACGTTGATTCCTATCTGCAATCGCTGCTCTGCCCGACCGGCAGCACGGTCGAGCGCGAGATCTACCAGACGACGGACGTTGACGGCACCGGCTACTCGATGAACGTCTACTGCAACCTGCAGGGCGATCGCCAGGACGTGACCGACAAGTGGACGCTCTACGGCATCGTCGGCTTCGTCGCCCCCTTCCTGGTTGGCCTGTTCATGCTCATCGGCGGCATCATCAGCCGCACCCGCCGCGCCTTCCAGGACCCCCTGGCCGGACTGCCGATCAACGTCACGACCAGCGGATCGGGCACGGCCGGCTTGACGGTAGTCCGCCGCGGCCTGTCGTCGTCTCGTCATCGCCGGTGGATGGCCTCGACGGCGTCGATCTGCGCGACAACATCCTGCGCGTGGGCGGCACGGAGATCGATCTGGGCGCGATGCAGAAGATGACCACCCAGGCCTTCAACCAGATGGGCGCGTCCTCGCAGACCAGCCCGCAGGACTCGCGCAATCTGGTCAAACAGCTCAAACAGCTTCAGGAGGCCAAAGCGGCCGGCCTGATCAGCGAGATCGAATTCGAACGCCTGCGCCAGGAAATTCTGGACAAATGGACGGATGGATAGAACCACCTCATGACCGATATGGACCTTTTACAGCAGATGCAGGACGAATCGCCCGAAGCCGCCGGGCCGCGCAAAGGGCTGGGCGCCGGGCCCATCTTCATCCTGGCGGCGGTGGTCGTCTTCGTCGCGGTGGTCGGCGTCGCCCTTGCGCGCCAGAACGCACCGCAGCCGACCAGCGGCGAAGCGCCGGACTTCACCATCAATACCTTCGCCGGGCAGAACTTTCGCCTTTCGGACTTTCGCGGCCAGCCGGTGGTGATCAACTTCTGGGCGAGCTGGTGCGCGCCCTGTCATGACGAGGCCCCGGCGCTTCAGGCGCTGTGGGAGCGCTACGAAGGGCGGGTGATGTTCATCGGCATCACCCACGCCGACGAGCCGGACGACTCGCGAGCTTTCATGGAGCGCTACGGCATCACCTATCCAACGCCGAAGACCCGCGCGACGACGTGACCAAGCGCCTCTATCGCATCACCGGGGTGCCGGAGACGTTCGTGATCGACAAAACGGGCAGGTGGCGCGCTTCTTCTTCTCGGCCGTGAGCGAAGCCGAGATGGCGGCGCTCCTCGACGAACTGCTGGGGCAGCCAACATGAGCTCCAGCGGACTGATCGTCACCCTTGTCCTCGCCGCCCTGGTCCTGATAGTCATTCTGGCGCCCCTCTTCCGCCGCCGAACGGCCGCGGAAGCGGCGGCTGTTCCCAGCAGCCGGCAGAGGGAGCGTGTGCAGGCCTATTACGACCGCGCGCTGGCCAACCCTCCGCGACCTGGACGAAGACTTCGCCCTGGGTAAAATCGAACCTTCGCTGTACGAGCAGGACCGCGCCGTGTGGATCGAACGCGGCGTGCAGGCGCTCAAGGCGCTCGATGCGCTGGGCGCTCTGCCCCCGGAAGCGCCGATCCCTCAGCCGCCAGCGGGTGGCGCCGTCGCCGTCGGCGCTGCTCCGGCTTCGGAAGAGGATCTCGACGCTGCCGTCGAAACCGCCGTGCGCCGCGCCCGCTCGCAAACTTCAGGAACACGATGATTAGACGCCTCCTCTTTGCTGCGGCGGCCGCACTGCTGCTCGCCGCCTGTTCCGGGCTGGCCGGCGAACCCCGCGTGGTCGCCACCATCCCCGCGGCCACCCCCGCCCCGACCGAACCCGCTTTTCCCGCCAGCAGGCCGGATGTCGCCCTGGGCGCGGCGCTGTACGCGGAAAACTGTGTGCGCTGCCATGGTCTGACCGGCGCCGGCGATGGCGAGTTCGCGCTCACCGGCCAGGTGCAGAACGTCGCCAGCTTCCAGGACCCGGCCACCAGCTTCGAGCAAGAGCCGCACGTCTGGTTCCAGACGATCACCAACGGCCGCATCGACCAGCTGATGCCACCCTGGCAGGGAACGCTGTCCTTCGAGGAGCGCTGGGCGGTGGCTATGTACACCTACACCCTGCACAGCACCGAGGCGCAGATCGCCCGCGGCCGCGAGCTGTACCAGGCCGAGTGCGTCGACTGCCACGGCGAGACCGGCCAGGGCGACGGCCCGCGCGCCGCCGAACTCAGCGAATCGCCCGGCGACCTGAGCGACCACGTCGGCATGATCTTCCTGAGTAATGCCGCGATGGCCGTCAGCATTCGCGAGGGCATCGGCGACGTCATGCCGGCCCAGGGCATCGAATTTGGCGGCGAGTGGAACGAAGAAGACATCCGCTCGGTCGTCGACTATGTGCGCACCCTGTCGCTGGAGAACCCTTCCGCCGGCCGCACTCTGGCGGCGCAGGCGACGCTCGCCGCCACGGCCGCCCCCACCACGGAAGGGGCTGGATCGGAAGCCGCGCAAGCCACCGTGCCGCCGCCCGTCGCGACGGAAGAGGCCGGAGCCGCTGACGAGGAGCCAACCGCCGCATCGACGGCGGAGTCCGCCAGCATCCCCGACACAGTGCGCATCACCGGCCGGGTGACCATGGCCAGTGCCGGCGGGACGCTGCCGGAGTCGCTGCCGATCGCTTTGTTCGCCTTCGATCCCAGTTTCAACCGCACCCAGACCGATGGCGTGGCCGCCGCCGATGGCACGTTCGCCTTCGAGGATGTGCCCTACGCGCCCGGCAGCTCCTACATCATGACCGTCAACTACCGCGACCGGGTGTTCGCCTCGGATCTGCGGCGCGGCCAGACGCTGGCCGACGAAGCAGCGACCGGCGCCCTCGACCTGTCCGTGATCGTCTACGATCTGACCGACGACCCGTCGGTGATCAGCATCAGCGGCATGGTCTCGCAGGTGACGGTGACGGGCGACAGCGTGGAAGTGGCGCAGGTGTTCAGCATCCGCAATACGTCGGATCGCGCCTTCACGTCGGGCGAATCGACCGCCGAAGGCGCCCCGATTTCGCTGATCATCCCGCTGCCGCCGGGCGCGGTGGTGGTCAGCCTGCTCGGCGGGGAAAACCGCTTCCTCGTGGCGGACGACAGCGCGGCGCTGATCGACACCGCGCTGGTGCTGCCCGGCGAAGAACACATCATCAACGTCATCTACCTGGTGCCCTACGGCGGCGGCGCGATCATCGAGCAGGAGATCAACTATCCGTTCAGCGGCACGGCCCGGCTGCTGGTCCGCCCGACAAATCTGGGCGTGATCGGCCCGCAGTTCCCGTCGCTCGGCCCGGAGACGATCGGCACGACGCAGTTCGCCGCCTACGGCAGTACGCTCGAACTGGAACCCGGCGGGGTGCTGCGCTACGAACTCACCGGCGCGGCGGCGGAGGCCGGCACGGTCGATCGCGGAACGGGCGTTGTGTCGGCCAACAACCTGCCGGTGGTCATCGCCATCGTACTGATCATCGCCGGACTGATCGCGCTGGCCATCTACGTCATCACGTCGCGCAACCGTACGGCCGAGACGACGGTCAGCCCGCAGCAGCAGATCGACGCGCTGGCGGCGGCCACTGCCGATCTCGATGCCGACTTCGAAGCAGGGCGCGTGGACGAAGCGGATTACCAGACGCAGCGGGCGGCGCTCAAGGCCCGGATGGCGCGCCTGATGAAGGGGTAGGCATTCGTGAACCGCCCGCCACCAGGGGCGCATCGCAATGCGCCCCTCCGCTGCACATTGACCAAAAATAGGCCGGGCGGCGCTGCACAAACGCCGTCGATCGTGTACCATTGCCGCTGATCTCTGACCAAATTATGGAACGTGAACCCGCCATGCGCCCTGATCTGCACGACATGGGACGCCGCGCCAGAGCTGCCACCTGCGCTGGCGCGGGCCACGACCGACGAGAAGAACCGCGCCCTGCACGCCATCGCCGACGCGCTCGACGCCTGCGCGAGACGATTCTCCACGAGAACCGCCTCGACCTGGTGGCCGGCCGCGACGCCGGGCTGACCGACGCGCTGCTCGACCGGATGAGCCTGGAAGGGCGGTTGAACGGCATCGCCGACGACGTGCGCCAGGTCGCCGCGCTGCCTGACCCGGTCGGCTTGCAGTTCGATGCCCGCACCCTGCCTAACGGCCTGCGCGCCTGCAAACGGCGCACCCCCATTGGCGTGATTGGCGTGATCTATGAGGCGCGTCCCAACGTCACGGTGGACGTGATCGCGCTGACTCTCAAGAGCGGCAATGCTGTCGTCCTGCGCGGCGGCAAGGAGATCGGGCGCAGCAATCGGGCCATCGTCTCCGTCATTCGCGACGCGCTGGCCAAAGGCGGCTTCGAGGAGTCGATCCCGCCCGACGCCATCCAGGTCATCGCCGACCCGGACCGCAAATACATCGACGAGATGCTCAGGCTGCACCAGTACATCGACATGATCATCCCGCGCGGCGGGGCGGCGCTGCACCGGCTCTGCCGCGAAAACAGCACCATCCCGGTGATCACTGGCGGCATCGGCGTCTGCCATGCCTACGTGGACGATACCGCCCGGCTCGATCGCGCCGTGGAGATCGTCTTCAACGGCAAGACGCAGCGGCCGTCGGTGTGCAACACGCTCGACACCCTGCTGGTCCACGAGGCGGTGGCGGCCGACTTCCTGCCCCGCGTCATCGACCGGCTGGGAGCGGCGAAAGTCGTCTTCAAGGCGGAGCCGAAGGCGCTGGCCCTGCTGGGATCGCTGGGCGTGCGGCCCTTGCACGACGGCGCGCCAAACGAATCTGGCGTCCCCCAGGCCGTGCGCATCGACCCGGCCGGCCCGGACGATTTCGATACTGAGTGGATGGCGCTGATCCTGGGCGTCAAGGTGGTGAGTGGGCTGGACGAGGCGCTGGAGCACATCCGGCGGCACAGCACCGGGCACAGCGAGGTCATCCTGACCGAGACGCCGGCCCACGCCGACCGCTTCGTCGCCGAGGTGGACTCGTCGGCGGTGTTCGTCAACGCCAGCACCCGTTTCAACGACGGCGGGCAGCTTGGCCTGGGCGCGGAGATCGCCGCCAGCACCCAGAAGCTGCATGCGCGCGGTCCAATGGCCCTCGAAGAGTTGACGACCTACAAATGGGTGGTCATCGGCGACGGGCACGTGCGGCCATAACCGATCGCTCACTCGGCACACAGCATGTTCGCAGGGGCGGTTCGTGAGAATTTCAGTCGGTTCACCTTACCATCAATAGCTGTATTTGAGCCAATTTCACCCCCAAAATCTAGCGGCATTTTGCCCCTCTCCGCACGGAGAGGGGCGGTTGAGCGCAGCGAAACGGGGGAGGTTAAGCATGCGTGATTCACTGAATCGGTCGAAAAAGCGAATCCGCCGCCGAACCCACGCCCAACAGCCGAGGTGCGCCGCCGGAGAATAGAATTGTCCGGCTACCCTTCAAACCACGAGAAACCGACTGATGAAGTTTGACAAAATGCGGCGGTGTTTGTAGGGACGCGATCCGTGTTGCGCGTCCCCGCAGTTCGTCGGGCAGAAGCGTTCCCCCTCAGCCCCGCCCTTCCTCATTGCTCGTCTCTCATCCCTACTCTAACCCACATTCACCCCGCACCAGTCGACATCACAGTAGACGTCGCCGGGGAGGGTGGTGAAATCCGGCAGAGCCTCGAACTGATCCTGCGTGAGCGGCGTGGTCGTCCAGTCGACGTAGACGCGGAAGCCGTCGCCCTCGATCAGCGTCATGTTGGAGAAGCCGACCGTGCTGCGGCCCAGCGCCGTGAAGCCCGTGCTCACCGGCAGCACGCCGATCTTCTGGCGGGCGTCGCGGTCCAGGAAGGCCACCGTGAAAGCCGTGTCCGTAATGAACGGATAGGTCGCCCCGGTATCGACCTGGAGCGTCCCGGCGCGCAGCGGCTGAAGCACGTTGAATCTCCGCCTTCTGGCAGTAGTCCGGCTGAGTCGGGTCAACCGGCACGGCCAGGCCGTCTTTTTCCAGCATGATCAGGATCGACTGCGTGGCCCGGCCACAGCGGTAGATCGGGTTGTCGCCCTGCCAGCCCGCCGGTCGGATGGTGGCCACGCTCATGACGCCGTCGGCCAGCAATTCCAGATCGTGGCGGATGTCGCGGGCGATGCCGATCGGCACCGTCGCCACCACGCCGAACCAGCCCTCTGGCCGGACATCGGCCATGATGGTGCTGGCCAGCAGTTCCAGATCCAGGCGGATCTTCAGCGGCAGATCGGGGTCTTCCGTGTCGATGCTGCCATTCCAGCCCAGCGGCCGCTGCGACGTGCCAATGGCCTGCGTCGCCAGGATTTCCAGGTCAGAGCGGGCGGCCAGCAGAATAGGCAGCGCCGCCGACTGCTCCAGGCCCAGCGCCGAGTCCGGCTCGGCGGCCGCTTCTTCTGTGGCCACAGGGGTCGATCCGTCAGCCGGCGGCGGCAGCGTGGCGGCTCCATCCTGAGCCAGGACTCCGGAGGCCAGCAGGCCGATCAGCAGCACGAGGGCGAGTCTGAGCATCTTCACAATCGCATCTCCTTCGATGTTCGTCATCATGCAGTCCATTATAGAAGCATTGCGCCGCAGCATTCGATAAGACGAACGCCCCATCGCAGTTGAGACCGGGACGCGTGCGGCGGCCTGCGGATCATGGCATAATCACGGTTCGGATTACGATCGCGGACACCGATTCCCCCGAGGAGCACGCCATGACGCCACCCAAGTCCCCTCTCAACCGCGAAGTCCTGCTGCAAGCCTGGGCCAAGCTCTCCGTCTACGACCAGACGGCCACCAGCTCAAGAACACCTTCATCAACCGCCGCAAATGGGTGATCGGCCTGACGGTGACCGCCACCGTGCTCTCCGTGCTGACCGGCATCGTCATTCATCCCTTCTTCGCCGCCGTGTTCGCCATCATCAGCGTCACCCTGCCGCTGATCGGGTCGTACGTGATGAACGACATCATCAAGTTCACCGGCACGACCACCTGGATCAAATATCGCTACATCGCCGAGATGATGCGCATGCACATCTATCTCTACCGCATGGGCGCGCCGCCCTATGATGCCGAGCCGGAGCGCAAGCGCGACGATCTGCTGAGCAAAAAGCTCCGCGAGGTGCGGGAAAGCATCCAGTTGGACGACGTCATTCCATTCTCGATCAGGGAACCCACGACGGAAGAAGCCGTCGTGCAGGCGATCCAGACTGCCAACACACTCAGCAAAGGCGATGACGGCCTCAGCCCGATCGCGCTCAAGGATTATCTGATGTGGCGAGTGGTGGGCCAGCGCGAATGGTATGAGGGGCGCATTCAGGGCGACTACACCCGTCTGAAAGCGTCGTACCGGTACGCGCAGGGGTTTCTGCTGGCCGGTTCCCTGTTCAGCGCGGTGATCGGCTTCGGCGGCCAGAGCCTCCAGTACGTGACCCTGGTCGCGGTGACCAATGCCATCTCCGTGGCGCTGACCTCGTGGGCCAACGTCAGCATGTACGGCAAGACGTACAGCCTGTTTCAGATCGCGTCGTTGAGCCTGAGCGATGAACTGCGCGACTGGCATGCGCTGTCCGACAACCCGGAATTGGAAGACCCAGCGGTCCAGTCGAAGGAGCAGGCGCAGTTCGTCAAGCGCATCGAGGATATCCTGCTGAAGGAGCGCGCCGACTGGTACGCCCTGGCCATCCAGGTGCAGACCGCCAGCGATCAGACGATCCTCAGCGGGCTGACGCAGCTCGTCAACCAGACGAAGCCGGAGCCAAACGGCGGAGCGACTCGCGAATAGCCTGCCCGGACCAACGGCCAAAGAGGGGAGAGAGCGGACACATCGAACGTTTGACCCCTCACCCCCTGACCCCCTCTCCCACGCAAGCGGGGCGAGGGACGGGCCAACCGCCGATATGAGTCCATGCAAACTGCCGTCAGATGCGGACCTCCCCTCTCCCGTGGCCACGGGAGAGGGGCCGGGGGTGAGGGTCTACACGGCCCAGGCAAACGGACTTTGCGCTTCGTGGCTACTGCCGCACCCAGCGGACGACCGGGTTTCCGGTAGGACCCGGACTGCCGCCCATCGGTTCGATGGTCACGCCCATGGCCTCGAAGGGGTCGCTCAGCAGGTTGGCGTCAAAGGTGAGGGACCCCATCCCCGTCTCGTCGACCTGGAACACGCCGAGGCTGGTGACCACGTCGTCGCGCCGCACCCACGCCTGGAAGCTGACGTCCTCGTCACGCGGAGGGAAATTGCCGGCGATCAGCACGCCCCGCTCGTCAACGCCCGACCACAGCACGCGCGCCCAGGCGTTCGTCGCTTCGCCTTCGACAGCGGACGGCAGGCGCAGTTGGCGGCTGCGTTCGGTGTTCAGCCGGTCGATCCAGTACAGGTTGTTGGCGGCGAAGAAGATCAGCAGCACGGCAGCCGCCGCCAGCCAGCGCAGCGGCAGCCGGCGCCGGGAAGTTTCGACAGGAGGAGCTGGGGTGAGTCTGGGTGCGGGCACGTTCGCCAGAGTGGTCGCTCCCGCGGCAGTCGTTTGGCGCGCCGCGGCCAGCACCTGGCCGAGCAGCGCCGCCGGCGGGACCGTCTGGGGCACCTCTTCGGCCAGCGCCAGCGCCACTTCGTCGTAGCGCGCGATTTCGGCAGCCAGCTCGGGGCAGCGCTCCAGGGCGGCCTCAATCTGGCGGACTTCCTCCGCATCCGCCGCGCCGATCCGGTAAGCCGGGATCAGATCCAGGAGTTCGTTACAGTCCATCGTCGTGGTCATCCGCGCTTGAAAACACACCTTCTATTCATCAGTATATCGTCCTGCCAGCCCCTCAGGATGCATCGGACATCAATTTCCGAAGTTTTTGTAACCCCAGGCGAAGCCGGGTCTTGACCGTGCCCAACGGCAGATTGAGTTTTTCCGCCAGTTCGCTATGCTTCATGCCCTGGTAAAACGCCAGCTCGATCAGCACCCGCTGCTCCTGCGGCAGGTGGTGCAGCATGTCCTGCACCTCTCTGGCCGAGAAATCAGGAGCCGGCTCATCCGCGCCGCTGGCTTCGATCTCGTCATGCAGTTCGGTGTTCCGGCCGGTGCGCCGCACTTCGCTGCGCAGTCGATCGACGGCGGTGTAGCGCGTCAGGGTGAGCAGCCAGCTCGCGAACTGCCCTTTGGACGAATCCCAGGCGTCCGGGTTCTTCCATACCTTCAGAAAGGTATCCTGAGTCACCTCCTGGGCCAGCGCGTCGTCGCCGAGCACCCGCCGCGCCAGGCTGTACACGGGCGTGGCGTATTCGGCATACAGCACGGCCAGGGCTGCATCATCCTTATTCGCCATCCGGCGCAACAGCGCTGGAACTTCAACGGTCATACTTTGACTCGACATAAATCCAGAAGGCAGTTTTCAACGATAGCATATTGAAGCGCGCTTTCAAAGCAATGACATCTTGTGACTTGTCTGCATCCAGGAGAGTAATGCTCATGGCGAAACGATTGCTGATTCTTGCTGCCCTTGTATTGATCGCCTCCCTGGCGGTTGCCACGGTGAGTGCGCAGGACACGCTGCCGAACACGCTTAACGTGGGTGGCGAGGGCAGCGGCCTCGGCCGCTTTCTTGTGGCATCGAATGGCATGACCCTTTATACCTTCAAGCGCGACACCCTCGACACCAGCAACTGCGTCGACAACTGCGCGACCGCCTGGCCGCCCTACACTGTGGAAAGCGCCGACGGCCTGTCCGTGGCGGAAGGCGTACCGGGAGAGATTGGCACCATCGAGCGCGCCGACGGCACCCTCCAGGTCACCTACAACAGTATGCCCCTGTACTTCTGGCAGAACGACATGGCCGCGGGCGACGTGACCGGCCACAACTTCCGCACCAACTGGCTGGTGGTCCCGCCGGCCTCCGTCTACACCATTGGCAATGCTGAGCACGGCTACATCCTGGTCGGCGCCAACGGCATGACCCTCTACACCTTCGCCAACGACGAAGCCGGTGTCAGCAACTGCGTCGACAACTGCGCCGCCAACTGGCCGCCGGTCACCGTCGAGAGCGCCGATGCCCTGTCCACCGCCGTCAACATTCCCGGCGTGTTCAGCACCTTCGAGCGCGCGGATGGCACCCTGCAGGTCGCCTACAACGGTATGCCCCTGTACTACTGGGTGAACGACGCCGCCCGCGGCGATACGACCGGCCACAACGTCGGCGATGTCTGGTCGTCGCTACGCCATAATCGCCACGCCATAAGAAGAAGTCCTGAGCAAAACGGACTGAGGACGCGTCTGCAAAGACTCTGAGCCTCACCTGGCCTCTCCAAAGTGGAGAGGGGCTTAAAGGTTTGTGACGCGAACGGTTCCCTCTATGGCGAGCTTACGCACGCTTGCGTGGGAGAGGGGGCAGGGGGGGGAAGTTGTAACGCGCCTTCACAAACACCTCTGAGGAATGACACCAGTGGGCCACTCTGTGAACAACGATTTCAATCCTCATCCTTTTCCATCCCCCTAACGCGGCAGCGGCGGCACCGGCGGCGGCGGCAGATCGTCACCCTTCCGGGCCGGGTTGAAAAGATCGGGATGGCATCCGGCGCGAACGGCGGCGTCGACTCCCGGGCCGGGGTCTCCGGCAGACTCGGCGGCGCGGGCGGCGTGCGCGCCAGCTCGCCAGGGGCTTCCGGCATCCCAGTGGGCATCGTGGGCGGCATGGGCGACTCAGGCAGGCCGGGCGGAGGCGCACTCTCTGCCGCGGCGTCAGATCCGAGCGGCTCGGCCAGGCTCGCGCCAACGATTCCGCGGGCCGCCGGCGTGACCTGCCACTGGCGAATCGGCACATCCAGCAGCCGCCGCACGATCGACGCCGCCTCGTCGCGCAGCCGGACGTAGGCTTCGCGCGGCAGATCGACCGCCTCCAGCGCCTCCAGCATCACGTCGATCACCCCACGCAGTTCCATGTCGCTTGGCCGCGCCCCGCCGCGTGACGCCACGTAGGGCGCGATATAGCCTCCCATTGCGGCCATGACCGGGGCGCATTCGCCGGACAGTACGGCGATTGGCGGCTCAGCCTGATCGACGTAAGCGGCGCCGATCTGCATGAACGACGGGAAGAGGGTCGCGCACAGGTGGTTGTACAGCCGGATGTAAGTGTCGGCCCAGTCCTTGACGACCATCGCCGCATCCGGTACATCCGCCCGCACCTCCGCGGCCATCACCAGCGCCCCCTGGTCGGACAGGCGGCGGGCCAGATTGGCCAGCCCAAACGGATAATCGCCGGGGCCCATCCAGCCCGCAGGCACCAGCGCCGGCGCATAACGCCGCGCCACGGCAATCAAGGCGCTTTCCAAACGTGCCGGCTCGATCACGATCTGCCCTCCTCACGTTTCACAAGACGTACTTCTCCAACACGAGTATAATCATTGTGCTTGTACCCTGCCTGATTCGGGATGATGCCCAGCATGGAAAATCAGGACTCTCTCCAGGCACTCGATCATTTTATCGAAGCGCAGCGGCAGGCGGTGGCCGCAAATCTGACGCCCGAAGACTACTTCGTGCTGTTCGCCGCCGAGTGGGTCACGCGCGACTACGCGCTGCGCCTCGACGATTTGCAGGAAGGCATCGTCAAGCGTCGCAGCGAGTCCGCCGGGGTGGACGGTCTGTATCTGTTCATCAACGACGGCATCATGCGGCAGGATGGCTGGTTTTCGCGCGGGCGCGGCGCCACCCGGCTCAAGCTGCTCGTGCTGCTGGCCAAGCCGCTGCCCGCCTTCGAACAGCGGGCCATCGAGCGCGCCTTCCTCACCATCGAGCATCTGTTCAGCCCGACCCGCGACCTGAGCGCCATCCGCGGCGTGTATTCGGCCCGCGCCATCCTCATGGCCCAGCGCTTCCGCCAGATCATCAAGCAGATCGGCGCGACCAAAGTGCGCCTGCACGTGCAGGTGGCCTACGTTGCCAAGGCCGACGAACCGAACGATGCGCTGCGCCAGCGCGTCGGGCAGATGCGCCAGAGCATCCAGGCCATGCTGCCCGGCTCAACCTTCGACTTCGAGTTCATCGGGGCGGAGCAGCTCTGGCAGGCCTTCATGGAGCAGCCCCGCGGCCGCCTGCTCAAGAAGAGCGGCGATATCATCCGCTCCGGCGATGGGCGGGGCTACGTCGTCATGGTGCGACTGGCCGACTACTACCACTTCATCAGCCGCGCCGGCGTGCTGGAGCGCCGGCTGTTCGAAGCCAACGTGCGCGATTACCAGGGCCGCAAAGTCGCCAACAAGGCGATCATGGAGACCCTCCAGGACCCCGGCGACGAGGATTTCTGGTGGCTCAATAACGGCGTGACCATCGTCGCCCGCCGCGCCGCCCTCACCGAAGAGGGCATCATGATCGTCAGGCCGGAGATCGTCAACGGCCTGCAGACCTCGTTCACCCTCTTCGACTACTGCTCGCGCAACAAGACCATCGTCGAGGCCGACACGCGCACGCTGATGGTCCGAGTGATCGCGCCGCGCGACGACTCCAGCCACGAGAAGATCATCCGCGCCACCAACAACCAGACGCCGATCCCCCCCGACGCCTTCCGCGCCCTTGATCCGATCCAGCGCGATATCGAGCTGTACCTGCTCGACTACGGCGTCTACTACGACCGGCGCGACCAGTACTACTTCAACGAGCGCATGCCGGTCGAACAGATCGTCTCGGTGCGCCAGCTCGCCCAGGCGCTGACCGCCCTCTACGGTCGGCCGGAGCTGGCCTACAGCCGGCCGGGGCACATCCTGGCCACCGACGCCCTCTACAACCTGCTCTTCGATCCCAGGACGCCCTTCCAGGCCTACTTCGCGGCCATCTCCCTGGCCTGGCAGGTCGAGCGGACGCTGGCTTCGCCCCTCCTGCGCAGCAACGTCGAGCCGGCGGCGCGCGGCATGATGCGCTACCACGTGCTGTGGTTCGCCGCCTGCCGCTACCTCAAGAAGGCTTCGCTGGAGCCAGAAACCATCGCCTCGCTGCCGCCGCAGATGCCGGAGAAGTTCCTGCTCACGCAGATCCAGCACGTGCTGCGCCGCTTCAAGCAGCGCGGGGCCAGCAACACCGCCGCCAAGGGCACGCCCCTGCTGGAGCAGCTCCGCAAGGATCTGCACGGGGCGGGAGTGAGGTAGGGGAGGAAAATGGCGGATGCTCGACGAAGTGCGCTGAACAAGTGGAAGTGAAGTGATCCGCCGGGTCGAATACCGAATTCTCTCTGGGTTTCCTGCTTCCTATGAAACGGGTTGAGGAATTACGACGGTGAAGAGGGTCCCCGCGCCGGCGTCGCTTTCGAAGCTGATGGTGCCGTTGTGCAGGGAGACCGACTGCTTGACGATAGTCAATCCCAGGCCCGTTCCGGGAGTGCTGCCCACGTTATCCGCCCGATGAAAGGCGTCAAAAAGCTTCGCCTGATCGGTCTGAGGTATGCCAATCCCTCGATCCTGAATTCCAAAGATCACCGCATCGGCCTCACGTGCAATGATGAGATCGACGGGGCTATCCTCAGGGGAATATTTCAGGGCATTCGACAGCAGATTGCCCATGATATGCCTGAGGAGTTTGGCGTCCATAGAGACGGCGTAGCGCCCCTCCTGGAACGAAAACCGAATCCGCTGCGCACTCCCGAGTGGCTGCAGTTCTGCAATGAGGCCCTCCAGAAAGGCGATCAAATCCAACGGACCAGGTTCGAATCTGAGCTTGCCCGATTGGGTGTGGCCGACGATGAGAATATCGTTGAGCAGTTCGATCATGACCTCAATACTGCGGTGAATGCTGTCAAACCGGGATAGTCTCTGATCCTCTGTCATCCGGTCATTGTATCTTTCGATCGTCTCAAGGGCGGCCAGAATCGACGCCAGCGGGTTACGCAGGTCGTGCGCGGCCATCGACACGTAACGCGACTTGAGTTCGCTCAGTTCCATCTCGTGACCCAGCATCTGGCGGAGCTGAACTTCCATCTCTTTCTGCTCGGTCATGTCGCGAAGGCTGCATACCACCCCCAGGAGCTGGACATCGTGCTGCACAATAGGCGACAGCACGACATCGGCTTCAAACGATTCGCCGCTCTTGCATCGAATATCCACTTCCAGCCGTTGAGGCTGATAGGTTTCGACTGCAACGGCAAAGGCCTGTTCCAGGCGAGCCTGGGAGTCAGGGGTAGCCAGCATCGTGAGAGGCTGATTGTGAACCTCACCCATCTGGTAGTCAGAAGTCTGGTAAAAAGCGGGGTTTGCCTGGTCAATGCGGCCATCAACATGGCACAGGACGATGACATCATTGCTGCTGCTGAGAATCGTTTCCGCGCGCTCTTTGGCCTGGTTGAGCTGCGCCGTGCGTTCATCGACGCGCTGTTCCAGCTCAGCCGCATGGCGCCGAACCTGATCGTACAACTGCACATGCTCGAAGGCGAGCGATGCCTGATCGGCGAACGCCTGGAGGCGCTCAGCATGGATCTCGCTAAAGCTGCCGGGGATCGTGCTGTCAAAATTCAGAACACCGATCACCGTGCCGTATGACTGAAGCGGCGCGGCGACGTGAGACTTGATCCATTTCCCCTCCTGGTCGTGTACCCAGTCAGGGTCATGATCTGTATGGGAGACCAGAGAAGGCCGATGGGTCTCCAACATCCTGCGCAGAATCGCGTACTGGTTTATAAACCGGCGAAGTCCAGCCAGGAACGTGCGATACTCGGGCAGATAACCAAGCGCGCCGACGACGCGTACCGCATCGTCCTCAACCAGCATAACGTTGGCGGCCTCGTATGGCACGACACGGGCGACGCCTTCCAGAGTCGTGTTCATGACCGACTCCAGATCCAGCGCATTGATTAAGGCGGCGGCTGTGTCGCGCAGCGCCTCGGCCATCATGCGCTGATCGTACTCGGCCGCCTCAGCCCGTTTCCGTTCGGTGATGTCGGTCGTGACGATGACCACTTTCCAATCCCTGAGCGGGTAGGCTGCCGCGCTGACGCTGGTCCAGATGATGTCGCCATTCTCTTTGACGACACCCGTCTCGACATTATGGACAGCCGCTTCGCCATTGAGCACACGCGTGCTGGCGAATTCCTCGGCGGGCATGGGCGTGCCATCTGACCGCAGGTATTTTCTCTGTCGATACTCTCCCCGCCCCAGACCTTCAATCGAGATATCCAGCATTTGCCCCAACGCCGGATTCTGTATCACAAGCTGACGATCCTGGTTGATGACAGACACGCCAACCGGCATCATCTCGAAAAGGATTTCCAGCTTGTGGTAGCTCTCGCGCAGGGCTTCTTGCGCCGCGCGCTCGTCCGTCTGATCGCGGAATACCAGCACCACGCCGGCGAGCGAACCGTCGGTGGTCTGAATAGGCGCGCCGCTGTCGGCGATGAGAGGCTCTCGACCCTCTTTGGAAATCAGCAGGGAATGGTTCGCCAGCCCGACAACAATTCCCTCACCGAGTACCCGGCGTACCGGGGTTTCAAGCGGCTGGTGGGACTCTTCATTGACGATGTGGAAGACGTCGTCGAGCGGCTTTCCCGACGCCTCCGTCTGCGTCCGGCCTGTGAGCGCTTCGGCGACCGGGTTCATGAGCGTGACTCGGCCTTCAGCGTCGGTGGCAATGACCCCGTCGCCAATGCTCAGGAGTGTCGTTCGATAACGTGCTTCACCTTCCTGGCGTGCTTTCTCAGCTTGCAGCAGCGTCCGGTAGTAACGCTTCTGGTTTCTCTGCCACACCGCTCCGCTGGCAGTGATCACCAGGGCAAGGGTCCCCAAACTCAGGCCAAAAATAAGCTGAGAATAAAGCTGCAAATCGGCAAAGACTTCGGCGCGATCGACCTTCGAAACAATGAACCAGGGAGAATCAGGAATGCCCTGTGTTGCTGACAGTACCTCGATTCCGCGATAATCTGTCCCATCCGCAACAGCTTTCTGGCCCAGCACCACCCGCGCTGCCGGAAGGTTCAGTTGGCTCAGAGGGAAACGGAGGCTGAGCGCTGTTCCTTTCTGGTGCCGAAGTTCGTTCAGATACAAGACCGAATCGCCATCACGCCGGACAAGAAGAGTCTCGGCGCTAGGGCTGGAAGTCGGCCAGGTCTGGATCATGGGGAAAAGAAAATGGTCGGCATTGTACTGGAGAATGACGGCTCCAATCGGCTCGGCAGAGGGACTGTTGTTGGCAAACAAGGGGGCTACAGCATCGAGATGAGGCACTACCTCATTGGGACCGAGATGCAGGTCCGTCAACAGGCCTGATGGTCTCGCAAAGCCACCGCCAAAGTCTGGGCGGCTTCTTCATGGAGCGGGGCGAGATTCCCGCTAAGGCTCAGGAGTCTGATTCCATCCATGCCGACTAGCGCCACATCAGAATAGTTGTAGTAGGTTTCCAGAGCCTGGAAGAAAAAGAGTAAGTTTTCTGCGTCCTCGTCCTGTCGATTATCCATCCAGCGGATGAGGCTGTCACGGAAAACGCTGTTGGCCGTCAGTAATGCGGCATCGCCCAAGCGCTCGGCACGCCATGCCACAAGCTCATCGACCTTCAACTGCGCCACCGCCAGGAGTTCATCCTCCGCGCGGCGCTGCAACTGCTGCTCCTGCGCGCGGTAGAGCAAAAATCCGCTCAAGATGAGAATGATCAGGGCCGCTACAAAAGCAACCATCAGCCAGCGAGGAAATGACTTCTGAGACATGCTGACTTCTCCGGGATCAACTTCCGCGAGAATCCCGAAGGGTTAAGGCGGAGTACTCAAATTTTCATATATATGGCATTCTAACACATATATTCATACTGCCAAACCACGTTCATACGGGAGCCTCTAGTACCATTGTTATCTAGCAACTATTCCCGACTGACAGTCGCCTTTGTTTGCCCAGCGCGCCCGGTCCAGAGCGCGTTTGCGTCCCACCCTGCCCACGACGAAGGCCGCTGCACTCCGCTCCACTCAACCAGTCATGTTCCCGGTTCCTCGCTGGCCCTTGTCGGCGCTCAGCGCCGTGACCCCCTCCAGGATGCGCTCCAACCCGAAGGCGAAAATGCATTCCGGGCTGGAGGCCGCCTGATAAACCTCGCTTGCGCTCTGCCCCACACGCGACGCGACCGGAAAATGCGAGTCGTTCATTACCTGGTCGAGCAACGGCCCCTGCGTGACCAACCACTCGGCGTCCGTTTCGCCGGTGGCGTGGCTGACGAAGAGCATGGCGGTCGGCTCCTAAGGGCAGCGAACGTGAACACCTTCACAGTATAGCGCGGGCCAGCGCCGCCGGTGAATAGAATTCACCGGCTACCCACCGGCTACCCCCAAGGGCGCGAGAAACCGGCTCGAAGCCGGTTCGCTACGTGAAACGATCGGGGCCAACAGATCGTCCGTAGGGACGCCATTCTTGTCCCTACAACTCGTGAGGGAGCAGCACACCATGCTTCACGTGCGAATGTGCCCCTCTCGCGCTGCTATCCCTCGCTCAGCGCCAGAATCCGCGCCTTCATGCCGGCGTTCACCTCGAAATGCGCGTCCAGCCACCCCAGAATCGCCCGCGCCGACTCCCGGTTGTACGCGTACCCCTGGGCGAACGCCGCCAACTGCGCCGCCGTCTCCGGGTAGCGCGCTTCAAAGCGCCGCGAGACGCTGAACGGATCGGCATGGGCCGCGGTAGGCGTCTCGGCCAGGTGCGCCAGCTCCAGCGCATGATCGAGCGCGTACTCCTGGATGAACTTGAAGGCCGACAGCCGTTCCCCCCGCCGCTCCCGCCCCAGGCCGACGTACAGGTTGGACAGCGCCTCGCCCAGGTGGAAATCGACCGAGTGCGTCAGCGGGTCCGGCGTTCGCGGCGGCGCGGGGGTCAGCAGCGCCGGGTCGAACCCGTCCGCCTGCCACACGACCTTGCCCGCCGCGAAGGGGATGCCGGCCAGTTGAGCTGGCTCGAAGACGGCGAATTCGCAGAACACGCCGTCGGCATACAGCAGCTTGTAGCCGTCGTGCGTGTTGCGGAAGTGGAAGACGACCGGGTGGATGTCCGTCAGCCAGTCGAGGGTGCTCAGAAAGCGCTGCCCCGAGCCGGGCGCGACGATGGCGAAGAAATCCAGGTCGGAGTAATCGTCGAGCCGGTCCCGCTCCACGCCCACCGACCCCAGTCCCAGCAGCGCCAGTCCCTGTCCCGTGTCGGCCAGGCTCCGCCCGATCGCGTCGAGCCGGCCGAGCAGCTTCTGTACATGTGCCGATGCCATCGCTCCCCCTCATCTCTCTGCGCGCGGCCGGATGTCAGCGTCGCTTATCAATACACCTTGGTGATATTCTTGACCTTCAGACGCAGGACGGCGATGTTGTCGTCCTTCCACGACTCGAGCATGTCGTCGGCGGGCGGGCCGCTCATGTAGCGGCGGGTGATGCGCGCCGTGACGACGTGGCCAGGATCCGGCTCGACGCTGAAATCGCCCTGGAACAGGTAGCCGGGGGTGTAGCCCTGGCCGTTTTCCGCCGGGTCGCCGCCGATCTGGATGGCGCCGCGCGGGTCGGCCAGCAGATTGCGCGTCTTGCGGGCC
>JADJPJ010000061.1 GCA_016713325.1 Candidatus Flexifilum affinis
TTGGGTCGCCCAACAAGGACGCCAGTTACAGTGGGACTTCCAAGAGGAGAATTGTTCATTCACCCATTTGATACGCGACAACGACAGCAAATATGGTGCGGCGTTTGATGCTGTATTTGCGTCTGAAGGGATTGAAGTGGTTCGTACGCCGTTTCCGAGCCCCACGAGCGAACGCTTACGCTGAGCGCTGGGTACGATCAGCGTGAGAAGAGTGTCTCGAGCAGGTGATCGTCATCAATCAAAGCCATTTTAGCTTATATCTCGTGAGTACGAACGCCACTTCAATCACACGACCTCATCTAGAATCGCTAACAGATTCCTTGTCCGCCTGCAAAAACCGTTAACGCAAGGAAGGGTTGATGGACACGACATTCTGGGCGGGATCATCCACGATTACTATCGCGCTGCTTGACGCGTTTTCTCGCTCAGTTTGCATTTGTTGCTACCGCAGGTACCAACCGAATTGCTGTTGGACTGTTGTGAGAGACGCTCTCGCAATTGAGCGAGCAGCACCGGGCGCTTTCCGGTATGAAGCCAGCATCCTGACGGGATTCGAACCTGCCCAGGCAAGAAAAAAGCCCTGACAGGCACTCTGTCAGGGCTTTCTTCGGCTGGTGTGGACCTGAGGGGCAGAGTTCCAAAAACTAGGCATGGTTGGGAGTTTCGTCTCCCTGACTGCCCTGAAGCGTCCCCAAACATCAAACACCTCAGCAAAGTAGATCTTCGGCGCGTTATCGTTGAGATGCAAGCCTCCGGAATGTCCTACCGCGCGATCGGCGCGGCGCTAGGCATTCACTGGACACGGGTGGGTCAAGTGATCATTTCCCAAGCGGCATCCCCCGAAACGTAAACATCGAACGTGACAGATGGACTCGAGATCCACATTTGTCTGAAACATCTCTTTAGTTACGTCAAGCTACGCAGCGCCTTGTTGACCGCAACGAGGTCAAACGCCTCAGGATCGAACTCACGACCAATCCATTCAATATAGGATTGGTGTTCAGGGTGTTTTGGATCCCTGATGGCGCCTAAAAATGTCTCATACCCGTGTATCCCGCCCACATCTTCTGGCGGGCAGCCGCGCTCACCACCAATACACATCGGCGCTTCACGTTTAGGATCAGGCGCAAAGGACATCTTCGAAAACCAAATCATGCTTCCAGCTGTCGCCAACGTCATACGCGTATTCGAAGGCGAAGTGAAAGTCACCGCGATAGGGTCGACGCGGGGCGACCAATTGCAGCAGCTTCACGCGACGCGCATCAACGGCAACGAGTTCCTCCAGATCGCCCGGTTGGTGGGGTGTGATGAACCTGACTGTACCGACTCTAAAGACATGAAGATGGCTGTCTTCCCATCCCATCACTGTCTGGATAATCTGGTGCAGCCGCGGTAGGGTCGTGTCGCTGGAGATAAGAACTCGCCGCCAGATCGACGGATTGCTGTCCCGAAGGGTGAACTTGACCTGAAAGATAGGCGCTGTGGCTTTTGGCACAGATAGACTCCTCTCCACGTGGCAACTCAATGCGATTGTATCGTTGCCATCCGTGTGGTGCACGCGGATACGCGAACGTTGGAGTGCCCCGCGGGTAGCGTAGTCGGTGGGCCTGCTGTGGAAGCAATGACAACTCCAACACAAACTAATCCCTGGAACTGACTGTTTCAAGTAGATCAGCTAACGATGATCTTTTGGCAACTCACTCATTCTGTCGTGGGATTGCCCTGGGATAGCCTGCGCTTTGTCGCCTATGCCCTGATGACACTTCGATGGTAATTCTTCTTCGTCGCGACCCGCCGACCCATTAATCGTAAGAGCCGTTCGCACAGCAATGTCCGTTTCAGCCGTTACCGATCCAAGCCAGCTTTGGATTTCAGTCCTGCATGATCGAGAATCTGAATCTGATGTCGTTCAACCCGGATCAGGTTCTCGCGCACCAGAATGCGCAGTGCGCGGTTGAGTACATCCGGGACGGTGCCGAGGCGGTTGGCTATTTCTGCCTGCGTCGCCCAGCGGGGGCGGGCCAGCAGTTCCTGATCCGACTGTTCAACCAGATACCGCGCCAGTCGCGCTTCGATACTTCGTAGCGAAAGATCCTCGACCATCTGAATGAGCTGCTGTACGCGTCCCGCTAATTCGCGGATGACAAATCTTCCGAGTTCCGGTTGCTGATCGAACAGCTTGAGTACGTTTTTTTGTTCGATCACCCAAACGGACGAGGCTTCCAGGGCAATCACCGTTGCTGGGTTAGAGTCTGCGACAAACACACCAATCGCATTGAAGACTTCGCCTGACCCGATGAAGTGCAGCACCTGTTCGCGTCCATCGGGCGAGGTCTTCACCGCCTTTAGCCAACCCGTATCAACGATATACAGCGCGACATCCTCTTCACCTTCGAGGAAGACAATCTGACCGGCGTCGTACTCGTGATACTGCATCTGTTGGCTGATAACTTCGGCAAGGTCAGCATCGAGCTTGGCGAAATAGGAAACCTGTGCCAGTGCTGCTTTTGCCTTCCCAAGCGCACCCTCATCGAGCATTGTGGAAACCTCAAATCAGCTTGCAGTGCGAGAAAGTAATCTGACTGTCCCATGAAGTACGACAAAAGTCAAAGACGTGCTGTTGGATATGGCGCACACTGAAAACAATCTCACCGTTCAGGAGTGTGTTGAATGGCTGCAAACGTCGGAAAACTCAACATTGGTGTTGGTTTGATGGTGATGTCCGCATTCATGATCTATGGATTCGTGCTGATCTATCAGCGGGATTTCTCCCCGGATCGTGCGGCATGGTTGGCATCCAGCCTCGACGGCCCTCATTTCGAAGCCAAATTGGCTCATGTTCATGGCAATCTATTCTCGCTTCTCAACATTGTTTTCGGTTTTGTTCTGCTCAAACTGCCAATACGGTCACGCGGTGCGCACTGGATTTCGTGGTTGGCACTGGGCGGGTTGCTCATGCCACTGGGCATCTTGGCTGGAACTCTTTTTCGGTCTGCCACCCTATTTCGTGATCGTAGGGGAACATCGATCTTTCTAGCGACGCTGTGGCTCGGCATCGAAGTCATGCGCTCCCATCCTGCCGATCAGCCCATACGCTGACGACGCCTTGATCCCTACTGAGCATGAACCCTGATACATCCTGCGGAGCAAAGCGAGGGAAGGAACTGAAGTGACCCCCGAAGGTTGGACACAGGGGTAAATGAAGTATCCTATGTCCAGAAGGGGATGAACGATGAGAAACCGACGGAAGTTCACAGCCGAGTTCAAAAGCCAGGTGGTGCTGCAGGTGCTGAGCGGCGAGCGGACGATGGCGGAGATCTGCCGCGAGCATGAGCTGACGGCGCAGATGGTGAGCGACTGGAAAGCGCAGTTCCTGGCCGGGGCGGCGCAGGTGTTCGAGAAGGGAAAGCCGGACCACGAGGAGCAGGCGCGGATCGCCGAGCTGGAGCGGATGGTCGGGAAACTGACGATGCAGCTGGAGATAGCAAAAAAGGCTTCGAGCTTGCTGGCTGGGACGTCGAGCGAAAACGGGAAACGGCGATGAAGCTGCGCGAGGCGGAGTATCCGGTGGCGGAGATCTGTGCGGTGGTGGGGTTAGCGCGCAGCAGCTTCTACCACAGGCAGCGCGAACAGAGCGACGCAGCGCTGCGCGAGGCGTTGTCGAGCCTGGCAGCGACGTACCCGACCTATGGCTATCGCCGCCTGACAGCGCTGCTGCGACGGCAAGGCTGGGCTGTGAACCACAAGCGGGTGCAGCGGCTGATGCAGGCGATGGGCTTGCAGCGCCCGGTGAAACGGCGCAAGACACGCACGACCAACAGCGACCATCCCTTTCCGCGCTATCCTAACCTGGTGCGGCACGAGGAGGTCTGCCATCCCGACGCGATCTGGGCGGCGGATATCACCTACGTGCGCCTGGAGCAAGGCTTCGTGTATCTGGCCGTCATCATGGATGTCTTCACGCGAGCGGTGCGCGGTTGGCAGCTGAGCCGCTCGCTGGACAGGCAGCTGACGCTGACGGCGCTGAAACGTGCGCTGGCGCAAGGTTGCCCCCTCATTCACCACAGCGACCAGGGGCTCCAGTACGCCTGTCAGGACTACACTGACCTGCTGAGCCAACGCCAGATCCAGATCAGTATGGCCGCCGTCGGCAAGCCTGAGGAGAACGGCTTCGCTGAGCGACTTATGCGGACGATTAAAGAGGAGGAAGTCGATCTCGCGGAGTACAGTGACTTTCACGATGCCTACCGGCGCATTGGTCAGTTCCTCGACGACGTCTACACCCGCAAGCGCATCCACTCCGCGCTCGGCTACCTGACGCCTGCCGAGTTCGAGGACCAGTGGCGCCGCCAGCAGTTGGCGGCGGTCAGTTAAGCAACGCGCGTTTCGTGTCCAATCTCAGGGGTGCAGTACAAACAAACATCAGAGACCAGATGCTTCCCTCCCAGTTCCGGTGATCGATTTTAAGCGCTGTACCGGGTGCGGACTATGTGTTCGTGTGTGCCCAAATCATGCACTGGGGGTAATCGCAGGTCGTGCAGTGGTCATTGACCCATCCGCATGTACCTATGCCGGGCATTGCGAACGCATCTGCCCGACGCAGGCAATCAATCGCCCCTTTCAGATCGTGTATTTAGCCAAGGAGAAGAAGTTGATGCAAACCGTATTCGTAGCCGACTGGCGCGACCAAGCTGTCTTTTCGCCCGACGGTCCGCATCCGCAGGTGCTGGTACAAACTGACAAACTCAAAGTCATCATTGGTAGTCTTGAGGCTGGACAGGTGATCCCGCCACATCCAGAGGCGCTGGCTGTCTATCACTTCCTTGAAGGTTCGGGCTGGATGACCGTTGATGATCAGCGCTATTCCGTACTCAGCGGCACGATCATCATAACGGCAGAAGGTCGACGCGCGGCGTCGAAGCCGAGACCCGTCTGGTCTTCCTTGCCGCTCGCATCGCATAACAAATTTCTCGATCTGTACTGTATCTAACAAGAAAGAGTAAGCTCATGGCATTCGTCACATTCATGACCGGAAGTACTGGCCGTATGCTGCGGATCGTCGCGGGGATCGTCCTCATGACGGTCGGAGTGTTGGTCGTTAAAGATACGCTGGGAACGGTGCTGGCCGTGGTTGCGCTAGTCCCACTTGCGGGCGGAGTACTCGACTTCTGCATCGTCGGAGCAGTCTTGGGATATCCCTTCCGCGGAGCCGCTGCACGCGAACAACTAGCGCGGGAACGTCAATCTCGCTGATCCGCTGCTTCAACCTAGCTGTGTCACCTGCATGATCGCCCGACGAAGAGTGGCATCCCAATCACAGGAGTATCCGCGTGTTCAACCCTACTTTCTCGTAGCTTTTTGTATGTCGCGCTGGCAGTGCTGGGCGCACTGGATGCGTCCTTGGTCAATTTTGAAGTCCTGCCATTCTTCGCCGGGTTGCGCTGGATGCGGGTGCATTTCATCACATTAGGCGCACTGACAGAGATCGCGTTTGGCATTCTACCGCTGCTGGCAGCAGCGCGCTCAGGCAGTCCGCGACCCAAAACCCGGTGGGATATCTGGCTGCTGCTCAACCTCGGTCTGCTTATCCTCCTGATAGGCATCCCGCCGATCAACGCGGTACTCATTACCACCGGTGGAACGCTGATTTTCATCGCCGCGACCCTGCTGATTCTGCAACTGGTCACAATGCGCTCCGAAACTGCCGGGGCAGCGCCTGCGTCAGGGCGCAAGTTCTACATCATGAGTTTGGTCTATCTGCTGTTGGGCATTCTCGTTGGCACCGGCTTGTGGCAGGGATGGAGCACATGGCTGCAAATCCGCGTGCCGCTGGAAGTCCACATCCACGCCAACAATTGGGGCTTCATGTCTCTGCTGTTTGCGGGACTTCTGGTGGACCTGTATCCCCAGTTCACCGGACGATCGCTGGCGTGGCCGCGCGCGGTGAAGCCGATCTTCTGGATGATGACGTTGGGCGCGCTGGGGTTGGTACTGGGTCCGTGGTTCCAGTCGAATTTGTTCTCTGTGCCGGGGTTGATCCTCCATCTCAGCGCAACCATCTGGCTGCTGGCGAGCATTATCAAGCCGTTGATGGGAGACGTAAAGCTGCGGACACCGGGGATGCTGCACCTCACTACCGCTTACGTCTGGATTCTCGCTCCGGTCATGATTGCGCCGCTGATCATTCTGGAAGTTCCAGGGTTCCCTGGCGCTGGCATTGAGCAGAACGCTCCACAGGCATTGATCTATGGTTGGGTCCTCCAGTTCGGTTATGCGATCCTGCCGCTTCTGTTCCGGCGTGTGTTCGTCGCCGACACGCCCGACCGGCTTGGTGGTAACTGGTTCAGCCTGATCACAGTGCATTTGGGAGGTATTCTCCTGTGGGCGGGAGTCTTTGTCCCGGACAGCCAGCCCGTTCTGCACGGTCTTGCCTACGGACTGTGGTTTGTATCCCTCATCCCGATCGTCTACGAACTGTGGCAGATCGTTCGAGGAGGCATCCACCGCGCCGAGGATCGTCTCGCAGCGCTCGCCCCTGATGGCGGCGACTAGCGCGATAGCAGTGGTTATCGTCACAGCGTGATGATCGTAACAGCGCTGTTCAGGAGATGAAATGATATGAGCATAACCAAACGATTGGACGAGGCGCGGCGGGCATTCGGGGCTGGGGATCTGTCTGCATCCGCAGCGGCGCACACCTTCAGTCGCATCACGGCGGCTGCGGAGGAAAAACATGGCGGCGCAGCCAGCCAATACATCGGCGATCTGGTCTATGGTGGACTTGACGGCATTATCACGACCTTCGCGGTGGTCAGCGGGGTGGCCGGGGCGCAACTTGGGACGCCGATCATCCTGATCCTGGGCTTGGCGAATCTATTTGCCGATGGCTTTTCCATGGCAACGGGAGCGTATCTCCTCGAAAAGTGAACGGGAATACTACGATCGAGAGTGGCAGCGGGAAGCATGGGAGGTGGAGCACTTCCCTGAGGGCGAACGGACGGAGCTGGTCGAGGTCTATCGTGAACAAGGGTATTCGGACGAGGAAGCGAACACACTGGTCGAAATCCAGTCTCGTGATCCGCAGCGCTGGGTCAATGCCATGATGATCAACGAATTGGGGTTGCTGAAGGATGACCGCAAGCCGCTGCTCAGTGGGCTAATGACGCTGTTCGCCTTCGTGATCGCCGGATCAGTGCCGATGCTCATTTATCTTCTGGGGCTGATAATACCGATTTCGGCAGAGACAGCCTTCCCAATTTCGATCGCACTGTCCGCCATCGCGCTGTTTGGGTTAGGCGCCGCCAAGGTTGTCATCACCCGCTTGAATCCGGTGCGCAGTGGATTGGAAATGCTGATCGTCGGCGGATTGGCAGCGGCAGTAGCCTATATCGTTGGCGCTCTGCTCAAGGGGATTGGTGGTTGAGCCTGGTAGTCACCCCAGACCAAGAGCTGTCTGAATCGAGCGTGACGCAAACACTTCGCAGACTCGCGGTTATGCTTCAGGAATCAGTAACAGAAGCATGATGAGCGGCGTGGTCGCCTCGACACTGTGCGCCAGATGAGGCGGCATGTGTACCCATGCGCCGCTTTCTACCTCGTACACATCATTACCCAGCGTGATAACTCCTTGTCCGGACAGCACGTGGATAATCGCCGTCTGCGACTCGGTCTGTTCGGACAAGAATTGTTCAGCCGAAAACCCGAGCAATACCACCTTCACATAAGCATCGCAATAGATCGTTCGACTAATGATGCTATCCCCTGGGTTTTCAGGAATAAGTCTCAGGAGATCGTCAAATAAGGTATAGCGGAGAGGCGATGGTCCCGCCATCGACTCACCCCGGCTCTTCGTGGATCGCAGGGGTTTCCGGTCGGCAAACGAGATATGGTAGCTCGATGGCAGCTTCAGGACATTGCTCTTCGCATAAGGTGCAGTAAGTGCAGCGCGCCGGATGTTCAACCACCGGCTTGTTGTCGCGCACGACAAAAACATCCGAAGGACATACGCGGATACACTCACCACTCCCGGTACAGCGCAGGTAATCCACTCTTGGAAACCAGCGTTGTGCGTCCACTGCTCCATGCCTTCTCTAGATAACCTACAAAAAACATGTGTATGGAATCTGCCGGGGGTGGACCCATCAGATCTGCCGTGCAGTGCCTGGAGACCATGATGAATCGCTTGGTCCATCCCCGGTTGTCTATGTCTCCCGAATGCCTAGGATCCGGAGTCGCTATGCATTCCACCCATTCCAGTTCCCATGCTTTGCATAGCCGCACCGTCTACGTCCGGCTCGCGAACGGGAGCCGTCACAATCAATTCGACGCCACTGGCGAAAGTCAACCGAAGATCGAGTAGCTCTCCCAACATGAGTTCTGCTTTCAGATTGATCAGCATGATGTGCAGTCCACCGCGCTTCAGCAGAGCGGCGCCACCCGCCGGGACGACGATGCCGCTCTCAATCGGTCGCATCTGCATGACGTCGCCCGCTCCTAGCACCATCTCGTGAAGTTCGACCACTTCGGCGGCCTCAGTGGTAGCCGCAATCAGCGTGTCTTCTTCGTCGGTCAGATTGACCAGCAATCCATAGGCGGCGCTGTTAGGGGCGCCGGCGACCGACGGCCGCGCCCAGGCGTCCAGGAAATGCAGTCCGACACACGCCTCGTCCCACATCATAGGCGCTGCGCCCATCTCAGTCGAATGCATCCCCACGCCGTCCAGACCGCCTTCCGCCATCGCATCCATGTCGCGGACGGGGGCCATCACTTGAATGTCGCCGGCATGCTCAAAATGAAGCGTCAGCGCCACCTGATCGCCTGGCACCAGCTCCTGCTTCAGACCAATCAGCATGACGTGCAATCCGCCTGGCTCCAGCGTCTGGAAGCCATTTGCCGGGACAACAATGCCGCCTTCCACCGGGCGCATCTGCATCACATCGCCCGCGCCCATGACCATCTCATGCAGTTCGACAGCCTCTGCAATCTCGGAGCTGGCGCTCACCAGGGTATCGGGCATTTCACCGATGTGTACCAGGTGGCCGTAGACCGCGCTGTTGGGCATCGCTGAAGCAGCCGGACGCGCCCACGCTTCGAACAGGTAGGAAAGGTGACATGCATCATTCTGAGCAAATGTAGTTTGCGCATTCGCTGACACCGCGACCAATAGAACTAAAGATAACGCGAATGCCAAAATCCTGAACAGCTTCACTTTCAGCTCCTTGAGTGAGAAAGGACCGAATCGCCAGGCAAAATAGGTTGCACCTGATTTGAGATGTAGTGTGAGTCAGATCGCCCCCAGAATGAGTTCGAGATCGTGGATGATGTCACGGTGATCGGTCCCATACAGGTATTGCGCCTGAAGGCGACCATCCGGCCCAATCAAAAACAGCGATGCTGTGTGGTCCATCAGGTAGGACATCGCCGACTCGCCGAGCTGCACCTTCTCGGCGACCACGCCGAACTGATCCATCAACACCTGAAGTTTTTCCCCTTCTTCTCGGAGCGCCATGAAATCCCTGTGGAAAACTGCGGTATATGCGGCCAGATACTCTAGCGTGTCGCGCTCTGGATCGACCGTGACGAAGGCGATCTTGAGGCGATCGGACGGTTCGTCCAGCGCCGCATAGACTCGCTTCAGTTCGGCGAAGGTCGTCGGACAGAAGTCGGGGCAGGCGCGATAGCCGAAATAGATTAGGATGACCTCGCCGCGGTGTGCGCTGAGCGTGAACGGCTCGCCTGTAGTCGAGGCAAAACTGAAGTCGGACAACGCACGCGGCGGGTCGAAGACGGCCCCGCGCAGTTCATCCAGATAGGCTGGCCGATCAACCGCTTTCTGTGCGCCGGCCGCGCTCTCCCCGCACCCGGACAGGACCAAGATGCCGGTTATCAGGAGCACGATGCAGAAGCCCAGTTTCCTTGCATGCTTTGACATTGTCATGGCGTACCGCCTAAGCCTCAATCACGATGCGAACTTGCTGCCCCTGATGAATGCTGCACGCGCCTTCGAACACGGCGGGTCGGGCAAATTCCTGACGAATCGATTCGCCGGCGCGAACGAAGAACGGACCTACGGTGTGGTCGACCGAGTCCTCGTTCGCGATAATCAGGACGTTCTGCTCGCTCAGGCGCAGACGGATCTCCGCTGGGATCAGGCCCGGGTCCTGTCCGGCTTCGATCTGCGCACCTGTGCCCGCCGGAATGACGATCCGCAGCGCGTTCGTCGAACCTTCGTCCCCGGCCGCCGTGGCTTCGGCGGCTGCGTCGCTGTTGATGACGCTGTCCGCCGAGACGGCGCTGACGAAGAACTCGAACTTCTCCTGAGCGATACCCCGGTTGTCCGGCAGCGTCGCCGTCACCTCGACGATCCAGCCGCCCCCCATCGACCAGTTGAAGGGCACCTCATATACCCCGTTCTGACTTTGCGTCGTCTCACCTAGAACCGGTGTCATGCCGGCGTGATCCATATCACCGCGAGCACGGACGTTCGCGCCGTCGATGGGCGCACCACCCGCCCCAGTCAGGGTAATTCGCAGATTTGCCTCTCCCACAGCGGGTGGGTCTGGCTCGACCTTGATCGCGACGGTCACATCGGTCGCCACAGCCCCAGTCTCGGCGCCGCCTCGGCAGGCCCCCCAGCAGCAGGAAGAAACCCAGCAAAAAGATCATGAGTGGCCGCATCATGGCCTCCAGGAGCTGCTCACGTTCAGTCACTCGCCCATTGGAGCGTCGGCGAGTGTACGGACATAGGCGATCACCGCCAGGATCTGCTCGTCCGTCATCGCCGGGTTACCGCCCTTGCCAGGCATGTCGATGCCGGTGGTGTTCAGCGGGTCCCAGATCGGACGGCCGGTCTTGATGAAATCGAGCAGGGCCTCATCAGTCAGACCGGCGATGAATCGCTGTCCACCAGATCCTTGCCCAAATTGGGAATGCCTCGCCCATCCGGACCGTGGCAGGCCGCGCACAGCGCAAACTGCGTCTGCCCCTCTGCGACCAGAGCCGGATCATAGACGACGCTACTGTTGTCCACGGGCGAAGCTTCGGTCTGCCCGGAATCCTGAGCTGCCAGGGTGCGGATGTAGGCGATAACGGCCTCAATCTGCTCGACAGTCATGGCCGGGTTGCCGCCCCTGCCAGGCATGTCGATGCCGGTGGTGTTCAGCGGGTCCCAGATCGGACGGCCGGTGATGATGAACTGCACCAGCGCTTCATCGGTCTGCGCCGCCACGAATTCGCTGTCCACCAGATCCTTGCCCAGATTGGGAATACCTCGTGCATCCGGGCCGTGGCACGCCGCGCATAGCGCAAACTGCGCCTGCCCCTCCGCGACCAGAACTGGATCATAACTGGCCAGGGCGGTTTCGCCGGATCCCGCTGCGCTTTCTGTTGCTTCCGGCGTGTCGGTCGGAGTAACGGTTGGAAGCGTCGTAGGTGTTGCTGTAGGCGGAGGCGCGGTCGTCGGCACCAGGGTTGGTGCGGCGGTCGGCTCGGAGGTTGGCTCCGCAGTCGATTGTGTGGTCGGCTCCGCAGTCGGCTCCGCGGTCGGCTCAACAGCTACGGCGACACCTGGATTTTCGTTGGACGCGGCCGGTGGCGTGGGCACGCCGATCATCACGACGCCCAGGATGATGAAGAAGCTCATGAACAGGATGGCAGCCGCCAAAGTTGGATTCAGCGGGCTGCCCCCGCGATCAGAATGCTGTGACATGTATTTCTCCTGTCGTGTTGAAACGTGCAGCGCGATCAGGCGTGCGCGCTGCCTCTGACGATGAATCTTTCTTGACGGGTAAACAGAGCGATCGCCGCCAGCAGCGGGACGCTGATCCACAGCAGCAGCCCGCCGAGCAGCAGCGGCATGAGCAGCCCACCGAACTGCTCGGAGGCGTACAAGCCGGCTGGTCCCAGGACCTCCAGGTTGGCCTGGAGGATCAGGATCGAGGCAATCTTGAACATCTGCAGCGGGTTCACGACGACGATAGTGAAAACGGCTTCAATTGGTAGCTGCATCGAAACCGCAGTGCCCATGATGCCCAGGTCGCCGATGAAGACAGCAGCAGCCAAAGAAACAGCGCGCCGCCCAGCGCGGTCGCTGTTTTCTTTGCGGTCGTGGAGATCAGAAATCCCAGACTGAGCATCGCCAGCGCCAGCAGAAAGGCGAGCGCTACCGTTATCAGGTACCCACTCGAGTCTTGCAGGCTGCCCTGTAGCGTCAGCACGACTGCGGCAGTGCCAAAGCCCATCGTCAGGGTGGCCAGCAGCGCCCCTGCCAAGCCCAGGTACTTGCCCAGAAGTACTTCCGCGCGGTTGACTGGCTGCGTCAGCAGGTACAGCAGAGCGCCGGTCTCGCGGTCGCCGGCCAGATTGGCGGAACCCAGCGTGAGGCCAATCAACGGGACGAATAGAAGTACCAGGTTGATCGGGCCAGCCGCTGTGCGGCTGTAGCTCATCGCCCGTAACTGCATTCCTCCGGGCTGCGTCAGCGCCGAAAGCGCGAGCGCCAGCCCGGCGAAAGCGATAGTGAAGATGATGAACCAGCGGTTGCGCAGCGCATCGCGAAGTTCTTGGCGGTAATCGCCTGCACGTTGCCGAGGTCAATCATGATTTGCCTCCTGAGGCGTCAATTCACCCTCGATCAGGTCAAAATCCTCGACCGGGATGCTCGCCAGTTCCAGCGAGCGCAGCGGAGCGATCTTGCCTCCTCCGCTGACCTGGACGTAGACGCTGCGCCCATTTGGCATGTAGGTATAGCCCTGTTCGCCAAGGATCTTTATCGTAGACTCTTTGTGCTGCGCGGCGACCCAAATGCGCAGCCATCGATGCAGACTAACTGGGGGCCAGTTCAGGCGGTGTACACTCCAGAAGCAGTCGGCCTTCAGACAGCACCAGCACGCGACTGCCCAGGGCCATCACCTCCTCAATCCGGTGCGAAGAGAAGACGATAGTCTTGCCGGACTGATTGAGCGCCTGCACCAATTGAATGAAATCGCGCTGCGCCTTCACATCGAGGTTGGCCGTTGGCTCGTCCAGGATGAGGATGGGTGGGTCGGCGAGCAGAGCCGCTGCCAGCGCCAGGCGCTGTTTCATCCCGCCAGAGAGCATACTGACTCGCTTATGCTGGTGTGGGGTCAACTGCACCTGCTCCAGAACTGCGCTCACTCGCTCTGCGCCAGCTTTCTTCAGCCGGGCGTAGAAGTGCAGCGTCTCCAGAACAGGCATGTCGTAAAAGATGGTTTCCTGCGGCACATAGCCGATGATCCTACGCGCTGCCTTGCTGTTTTGCGCAACGTCAATGCTGTTGACGGTCAGTTCGCCTTCGAAACCCTGTACGCCCAACAGACAACGCAGCGTCGTAGTCTTGCCCGCGCCATTCGCGCCCCAGAGCGCCACCGCCTCACCCGCCGCGATGGTGAAGGAGAGGTCATCAAGAGCCAACGCATTGGCATAACGTTTGGTCAAACCTACTGCAGTGATCATGATGGTGTCAGGCTCCTTCCCGCAGCCGTCCCTGCCCAACGAGGCGGGAATGTCGTGTCTTTCATGCGGATTGTTCTTGGTCGAATCACACGCACCGCGCTCAGGACAATGCCGGCTCCGGTTGCGATCAGAACGATTGTGACGATAAATGCAGCCGCAGGGTCAGGCGCCAAGTTCCCGCCGATGGCCGGAAGGCTGAAGCTCATGAGCGGCGCTTCATCGATGACTTTTGGATCGGGCCGGAGGGACGGAAACGCCGAGGCGGCGAAGTCGACGGCCTGACTCGCCGGGCTGAAGGCAAACAGACGGAGCACCGGTTCGGCGTCGGCGAGGCTTTCGAACAGCTTCTCAGCGCGGTAGGGAATATCGCCGATAGCATCGCGGTCGCCGTCATAGCCGACATAGTCGCTCCAGTAGTTGCCTGCGCCGTTCTGCTGCCAGGTGTTGTCCAGCAGATGGCCGCGCCCTTGCACACTGACCTGCTGCGTGTTTTCCAGAAATGTGTTGTGCTGAAACACATTGCGTTTGGTGGACGGTAGCGCCATGACGCCAACATCGTTGTAGGCAAGGAAATTGCCTGCGACAGTATTCGTGATGTCAATCAGCGCCGGCGAGTTGTCGATATAGAGCCCTACGCGATTGCCGACGAGAATATTGTCCTCAAGGCTCACGTAATCCATGTCCTTGAGGGCAATGCCGTAGCCGCTGGGGCCTCTGTTCAATAACATCTGGTTATTGCGCATCGACAGATGCTGGGAGTACATCAGATAGCTGCCGACGGAGTTACGCTCAAACGTGTTATTCTCGATCACCGCGTGGCTGCTGTACATGAAGTGCAGACCATATCGGCCGTCGCGGAATGCATTGCCGATTATCGTGATATTCTGGGCGTACCAGATGAGCGTGTCACGACAATCAGCGACCTGATTGTCAGCAATGAGCACCTGCTGGCTGTACCAGACGCGGATGCCATCACCCCGGAGACCAACTTCTCGGTCAAGGCAGCGTACTATGTTTCCCCGAGCGACGCTGTCCTGCGCATTCGCAAAGTAAATGCCGAAGAGCACGTCTTCCAGGCGATTACCGGAGATGGTGACCCGGGGGCCTGAACGACGATGCCGGTATCTTCGTGGTTAAGGTTGGCGCCGGAACTGCGGACAATGAAACCTTCAAAGTGAGTATCCGGCGCGGTAATGATGACCAGGCTGCCGATGCCCTGCCCGTCGATCACCGGATCATCCACACCAATAAGCGAAACGGATTTGTCAATGAGCCGCGGCGCCGGATGGATACCGCCATGAACCCCGATGGTGTCGCCGGGTTGCGCCGCCGCCAGGGCCGCTGCGATGCTGACGAAATCGCCATCAGCCGTCACGATCAAACGGCTACCTTGCGCCCTGAGCGGAGTACTCCAACTGGCGAAGCCGAGGAGTAACCCGGCAATCACTACAGCCCAGCGCCTGGTCATTAGCTATTTGCTCCTGGAAGCGATAAGGTGGCCCGCCAGCCGGATGAGCAGCGCTATCACGACCAACCCGGCAGCGCCCGCCGCCAGATACCATCCGGTATCGACGTAGGCAATGGTCTTGAACTGACCGATCACGCCCTCGCCCAGGATCGGCGGTGTAAAGGGCCGGATCGCGCTGGACAGCGGTGCGTAGGGATCGAGGTTCTGGCCGTAGTTGTTCAGCCAGTACGCTAGGTCGCAGAGAAAGACGAACGGAAAAGCGATAGTAGGGAGCGCCAGTAACCATACCCAGCGCCGATTCAGAAACGCGACGACCCCCAGTGTTGCGATCATCACGATCACACCCGGAAGGGCGATCGAGCGCTCAAAGGCAGCGGCCTCGTAGAGCGATTTCATTCCTATGTAGTGGTTCAGACCATCGATTTCGCGAACCTCGTCGAGTCGAGGATCTTCGTCGCCCGTCATGTAGTTGACGAAGACACGCATCTGCAGCCCGCCAGGATACTGCGGCGCCTGCAGCACCAGCCCCCAGTATGGCGAGGCAATTGAAACGACCAGCAGTACCGCCGCAATCAGCAGCAGACCGGCGGGCAACCAGCGAAGCAGTTTTCGACGGTGACTTCGTGATAATTCCGACGTCGGATGCCGCATGGGTTTGATTCGCAGATCGAGCAGTCATGCTCGTTTTCCTCCTTGCTCCAGGACGCCAATCGGGGCGAGAACGGCGTTCTCACCCCGACGGCTTACCTTTCTACTGCGGTTGGACGGTCAGATAACCCATCATTTCGAGATGCAGCGCGGAGCAGAACTCCGTGCAGTACCAACTGAACACACCTGGCGCATCGGCATCGAACTCGAAGGTGATCGATTCACCTGGTTCAATACTGAGATTGATCCCGTAGTAGGGGATCGAGAAGCCGTGTGTCGCGTCGCGGGCGCGCTCCACATTGGTGATCGTCCAGGTCACATGATCGCCCGCCTGAATGTCGACATGTTCTGGTGTGAAGTGACTGCGAACCGAGGTCATGCGGACAGTCACATTGCTGCCATCGCGGGTAACGCCCTCTGTACCCTGGAGGACCGCATTTGGGTCAACGGACTGCGTGAGCGGGTTCCAGCCCACCTCGGGATACACTTCCCAGGCATTGAGCTTGTCAGAACTCATGATCTGCGCGTAATGCGGTTCACCTGCGGTGATCGGCATGTCGTACAGGAGCTGCATGTAGTCGCCCTCCTGACCGATGTCGATCAGCTGGAAGTTCTGCGGCAGCAGCGGGCCTGTGTTGAGGAAACGATCGACTGACCACTTGTTGAGCGAGATCAGGAAGTTGCCATCGGGCGACACAGTGTCGCCTTCCGCGGCAGCAATGTGGCCGACGTTATACTGCACCGGGATCTTGCTGATCAGCGACCAACCATCCTGGGGTCGATAGCCTTCCGCGCCAATGCTCCAGCGGGCCACCGCGCTGTCGAGGAACAGGCTGGTGTAAGCGTAACCGTCCGGGCCGAACTGAGTGTGGAGAGGCCCAAGGCCGAGTTCAACCTGCGCTTCCCGGACGCTCTCGTAGGAAAGCACCGGCACGCCATAGGCGTCCGTCTCGGCTGTTCCGGCATTGATCGCGTCCATCATCTTCTGGAAACTGTAGATCGTCACGTGCGGATCAAGCTTGCCCGAGACCACGATAAAATCACCCCGGGGGCGATATCGACGCCATGCGGGCTGCGTGGTTCTGGCGCGAAGAACAGCAGATTGTTCTCCACGGCCGTGCTGAGCGAGATGACCGGCATGCCGGCGATCTCAACAGTCTGTCCGGCTTTGTAGACTTCAACCGCCGCATTCAGATTGATGATGTGCAGGAAGTCGGTCGTGTTGCGGCTCACGCCAGCCTCAAAAGGCGGATTCCCCTCTTCGATGCCTCCGGTCGCCAGTTCAGTGTTGATCGAATTGCAGAAAACCCAGCCATCCGACGCGAGCTTGCCGGCGTCGCACAGATCCTGCCAGTACGGCGGGAGTTCCATGGCGAACGACTGGCTCATGTCTATGCGTCCAGCCTCGCGGTCGAACTTCCAGAAGGTGATCATGCCGCGGTAGCTGCTCTCATAATCGGACAGCGGCGCGAATTCGGTGCCCAGAGGCTGTGCGTACTGACCGCCTTCGATGATGTAGTCGGTGTTTGGCGTCACAAACGTGCCGCCATGGTCGTTGAGGAACAGCGGATTGTTGACGATCTGCTTGGTCTCGAAATCCCTCAGATCGACGACTGCGACGCGACCGTTTGCCTTGTCGTTGATGAACACCCACTGCCCGTCGTATTCGCCGCCCGTCTCGCTGAGTGCCGGGTGGTGAGTATCCGCCCACCGTACTTGCCGGCCGTTGATATCACCACCGGCCAGCACTTCTTCACCTGCGCCAAAGCCATAACCCTGCCACGGTTCAGGCGTAAACACGGCCACGGTGCGAATCAGTCGCATAGAAGGCACGCCTATGACGAACAGTTGGCCACTGTGACCGCCCGAAGCGAACATGACATAGGGATCGAGTACGCCGCTGGGGGTGTAGGTCATTACGGCAGCGCGCAGATCGGCCTCTGTCAGCCCACGCTCCTCAGCAATCGTCTGCCAGACGTCGCATCACCCTGGCGACGGTGCGGTTCTGGGCGCAACACCGACAACCAGTGCGATGACAACAACCAGCGAGGCGCCGACGAGCAGAATATTCGAGAGTATTCGCTGTCTTGACATGGGTTCTTCCGTCTCCTCTCAAAACCATCCTCATGAATCCTCCGCATACCGCCGAAGCGGTATCGAGTTGTATTCATGGTGAAGCAGAAGACGGAAGTGAGATGTGACCCAAGTCACATGATGCGGAAAGGAGAAAGGAGTGTCTACCGGGACTCTTGCTGCGCGATCTCGCGGAGGCTATCGAGATCGCGTATCAGGATGGTTTGACGGGAGAGCCGCACCAGGCCATCCTCTTCAAAGCGTTTTAACGTACGATAGACCACTTCGCGTGCGGTACCGACCATGTCGGCGAATTCCTGCTGGCTGAGCAGGCGGTCAAACGCTATACCGCCATCCCCCGGCAACCCTTCGGCTTCAGCGCGCGCCAGCAGAACTATGGCTAGTCGTGAGGTGACATCTCGAAATGCCAAATCATGTACCAGGGTCACGAACTGCTTCAACCGGTCCGTGAGCAGCCGTAGAAACGCTTCCTGAAAATCCGGATGTTCGTCCATCAACGATTGCAGAATATCGGGCGAAAAGCGAACCGCTGTCGTGGGCAGGAGGGTGGTCGCTGTGTAAGGGCTGGTAGTTCCCGTCGGCAGCGACTCGGCGCCGAGACAATCTCCCGGCACCGGCAGGGCAAGGATCTGGCAGTTCTCCTTGGACTGACGATAAAGTTTGACTCGCCCGGACTGCAGGATGAACAGGGGCGCGGGAGGATCGCCCTGATGGTAGAGATCGACCCGCTCGGGAAAGTCGGCAAGCACGGCTTTCTCGGCGATACTGCGCCGCGTACGTGGGCTGAGCGCCGCAAACACCCTATTGGTACTGAGCATTTCTCCACTGACCATCATGGCAGAGTCACCGAGTCGTTTCGCCATGATCACAGAGTAGGGGAAGATTCGTGACGTCGATGTGACCTAAATCACGTCATGCCGGTTTCTGACGACCTTCGCAGTGGCAGGGGGGCAGCAGAGCATCTGCGTTTAGAATGACGATCTTGCCCGTTTCAACGCGGACAATGCCTGCTCTCTCTAACATGTTTAGGTGCCGAGACACCACCTCGCGTACTGTCCCAGAGAGCGCAGCCAGCTTCTCTTGCGTGAGCTGTACCACTGCCTCAGTCGAATCACGATCGGCATAGGTGAGCAGGCAGTCGTTAATCCTGTCCGGCACGGTCCAGGAACCGAGAACTTCGCTCACGCGGGCGAGATGGCCAAGCCTTTGGCTGTAGATATGCAGAAGCGCTTTAACCAGGTGCGGATCGCGATCCTTCAGTTTCTGAACGGCCGTTTCGGGCATGACAAACAACGTCACCGCGTCCATCGCTTCGGCGGTCGCCGGGTTCTTCTTCATATCGAAGAGCGGGCAGCTTCCAAAGCACTTACCCCGGTTCATGAGGCACAACCCCTGGATGCGACCGTTCAACGACTGCTTGATGATCTTGACGCGCCCTTCGACGACAAACCACAACGAGCCGGCGTGTTCGCCTTCCATGAAGATGATTTGGCCGGCCGCATACTGCCGACGCACCATGAGCTGCGCAAGACTGGTCAACTGCTCAAGCGGCATGTCCCGAAAGGCAGGCATTTCCCGAAGGTCGGCAGTTCCTATAGGTCCAGGATTTTCCATCAGCTTTGTCTGCAAGTCATGGTCGTCTTTAGACAGTATAGCGCAGGCGGACCGTGACGTGAAGCAGGACACTTCTGGCAGGCAGCACCACAGAGTATCGATCTCCAATGCACTCAGATGAGTACTGGCAATTCAAAAACGTTCCATAGTCCCGACTGGAAGGCTGGAGCAATCACGCCGCAGTGCCTGCACTGTGAAAACGTCTGGTAGAAGAACCGGAGACCTGAATATCGCCGCGATTGGAGTGATTCCATAAAAGGACGTATATGGGGTAAGTGCCAGTCGTTCAGCTCATATTCAGCGTACGCAAGGTAAAGATTGGCAGGCAGACGTGTATGCCGCGCGGCATAGTCGCGTTCGCACTTCTCGATATAGCCATCGCCCATCGGAAGATCCGGGCTGACCACCACAAAACGCCTGAACAGTTCCCCGCCCATAAACAACGCGTACAATGCAAACGTCCCGCCCCACGAGTGACCCATGAGCGTTCTGTCGGCCCTTTCAGAGCTAGCGGATACAACGAGTTTTCCCGTTTCAACGCTGGTGGTTGTCTGGGTGTGGGCTCCTCCTTTCTTCACCTCAGCCGTCCAACTAGGGCGAAGGCGGGCTGTGTGGCGGAGCATCAGCCGCTGCATGACGGTCCCTGAATGAGGAGACATTGGTGATCGCCTTGAAGAAACGGGTAGCGGGTGCAGTCTGGGAGACCTGGTTCGCCGCACAGCGCGCGGCCGGACTCGATGTTTGCTTGCACCAGGTCGAACTGATCGTTTTCCATGGCCGGTGTGATGGTGACTGGCCGGGGAAGGAGGCTGAGAGGCAGCGCCTCGTGAATGGCACTCCGACACGTATATGGACGCGGCCATCCCGGGGCACGAGATGGCTGGAGGTCTTCGTCGAGCGCGACACGAACCCATGTCCCGGCCAGCACGGGCTGGGAACCCTGGTCGGTTGCGACGTTCGCCGCCCCTTCAAGCGTGCTGACGGTCATTCCGCCAGTGATGTTCGCCTGAAAGAAAACTGTAGAACCCATTTCGACATCGACGCCATTGATATTGAAGATGACCGATCCAGCGCCTTCCGGAGTCTGCACGACCATGCCGCTCTGAGGGGCACCTTCGCAGGGCGCGTCGCCAATTCCCGTGCGCAGACGAAACGCTTGCATGGAATGCGGACCTGTTTCGGAAGTGCTGGTCACTGGTACAGCATTGCGAATCTCAACATCCCCGAACAGCAGGAAGGTTACATTCTCTCCCGGCAGCGCGTCCGGCAGGTTGGCCTGGAGCTTCATCAATGCGACGCCCCAATCGCCCGTGGTGATATTCATAGAGCTAAGGCGCAGGGCATCCAGCGAAGCTACGTTGACGAGGTCTCCGGGCCGATCGAAGACATAGGCTCTGGCATCGTCACGCATATCGGCGGCGAGGGAGACATGCCCATAACAGGCCTGATTGCGACCGGTCGCTGCGCAAAAGAGTCCTGCCGCGGCGAGCGCTTCTTCCACGATTCTTGGACAGTCGTTCGTGGTTTGCAGACGCGCGAAAGCAGGCACGACGAGGAGTCCGGAGAGGAGGAGCACGAGCCTGACGCTTTTCCAGAGTTTCGGCACGATACCACATCCATTCGTTGAGTGGAATGCGTGTGTGAAAACGCATGAAGCCAAGGAACCAGGGCATCGACCTGCTTCCTATTCATTAGAGATCAACCACTTGTGCCATACCGTCTGTGATCAAAGTCACATCCGAACTTGGATGAACAGTACGCCTGAGATTGGACAACAAAAAGCGTCGTCGTATGGCGAACGCCATCGAATATTGACAACACTAATCCAGAGGAAGTCAGGCAAATTGCTGCTCGTCCGCCTGCTGACTTTCTCTTTTTTGCAGTCGAACCGGATGACAGGGAAGCAATTCCGCGCTGGGTAGAAATGCTCGGCGCAAGCGATGTCTACATCTATGAGGCGCATCGCCCGTGGCGAGACCTGTTTCACCTGCCCTATATCGACATTGACGAATATGCCCGCCATCTATCAGAACGCTTCCATGACAGGACGTTTGGCGGGTTGACGAGGGTAGGTCAGTCGACGACGCCTGAGAGGTAAAAGGAGGTACCTTAGGGTGAGGTCAATCCATATCGCCCTGTGACTTAGCTCGGGCGTTAGAGAAGACCAGAGCAACGATGTTTGGAGGGGATTGTACAGGCGTATGGCATCATGCTGGACCGAACGACACTCCTCACACAAGCCATGGGCAACCGCTTGTCGCACTGCTGGAATCGGCCGGCGCTGGTGAGTGTTGCCGCACGCCTGTCAACCACGACGCAGCAGGGGGAACCGTCCAGCAGCCGTGAGGCAGGCGGAGGGTTCGGTCGTCCCGTTTTGCCGCGCAAAATGGGACGAGCCGCGCCAGCGGCGACCGTACCGCCCGCCGGTGCTGGACGGTGGGTCCCTCGCGTCGTACGCTCAGTCAGGGCGGCAGCGAGGGATTCTGGCCAGTGTCACGCTGTCACAGCCGTCACAGCAGGCAAAACACGCTTTTCAGCAGTCGGAGATTACGCCCGTGATCATCTGTGTCTTCGCTGAAGATGAGGGTTTCGGAACGGAGCTGGCTGCCGGTGTCCAGTTTGGTGAACTTCCGTGGATGAATGGGGCTGGAAGAGCAGTGTCTCCGCCGTCTCCACTGCCTCCACCTCAGAATTGCGCAACGGTTGTGAGTATCGGTATGCCCATGTATTTTTTGTATTGCATTCCGCGCATGATTGGTTTCAGCCTGTGCCGGTGGAGACAGTGGAGACACCATGCCACCACATTGAGCGTCTGTCTCCACGATCTCCACTGTCTCCACAGTGAAGCTGATACTTTCTGCGTCTGCTGAATCACTCGTCTCCAGTGTCACCGCTGTCTCCACCCAGGCAATCAGATTTCAGCCGCCAGACGCGCACCCGGTCGCCATGGATGCGAATCTGCACGCTGTGATGGCTGTCGCTCCCGCCGGAGACGAGGATGCCTTCCTCCTTCAGCTGCCCGCTGATGGCGCTGGGGGTGAAGTGCAGCGTCTGCGCCTTGCTGACCAGGCTGAGGGCGATGTTGGGGAGCAGGTAGACGTAGCGCTCGTCGCGGTAGCCGACGATTGGCGCTTCGCGCAGCGCGCCGCGCGGCTCATGCCCCAGCGGCTCGATGCGGCAGATGCCGCCCGCCAGCAGCTGCCCCAGCAGGTCGAGGAACACCTGCCCCGCCCGCTCACCCTGGACGGCCTTCGCCGTCTCGACGAGATGGTCCTGCCAGAGCGGCAGCACCTCCTCGGCGTCGTGTTCTTCGAGAAAGGCGCGCAGCAGGCGGAAGACCGTCACCAGCACCGCCCAGTTGCCGATCACCCGGCCAGTGTTCACCTGCCGCGCGAGCTGCGCCGATAGGGCGTCGCGGTAGCCCTGAACGCTGACCTCGTATTCCCGCGTCAGCCGCTCGTGCAGCGTGCCGGCGTCGGCCTGCGCGGCGATCCAGCGGACGAAGTGGGCGGTGAAGCCGGGCAGCGCCTTGCGCAGCGCGTCCGCCTCCGCCAGGCGCCGGCCTTCCGGGTCGCGCTTCTCCCACGGCGGCACCTCGAAGACCAGCATGCGCGACAGGATTGACGCCTCGCCCTCGATGGTCGTCTCGCCGGTGCTGAGCAGCAGTCCGCGACACGGGCGCTCCTGGCGCAGCTTCGCCTCCCGCGTCAGCCGCCCACGTCCCATGCCGCGCGAGTAGCTCTGCAGGAAACGGGTGAAGGTCCGCTCGTCGGCATACACGGCTTTGTAGTCGTCGACCCAGTAGAGGGCGTCGGCAAGGCTGTAGCCCAGCGCCTCGACCGTATTGACCGTATCGCCCCACTGCGCCGGCGGGGTATCACGGCTGAAGCGGCCGTAGAAGCTGGTCATGAGGGCGGCGATCTCGCTCTTGCCGCTGCCGGTGGTGCCGACCAGATGGAGCGCCGGGCGCGGGGCGGCGGGAGGGAAGAAGCGCTGCACGAGCGGCAGCAGGGCGAAGGCGAGCAGCGCGGCGGCGTATTCTTTGGGGAAGACCTGCACCGCCGCCCGAAGCGCATTCAGCGCCGCCTCCCAGGGTTCCTCGGTCAAAGCGTAGTCGCGCAGCCGCGTCTCCAGCTCCACCTCGGGCGGGTCGGACAGCGTGCCGTCGGCGCTGGCGGCGCAGCCGGGCGTGAGGTAGGTCCAGCGCCCGGCGATCTGCGCCCAGCCGAGGAAGCGGTAGGTGCTGCGGCGGGGATAGGCGTCGGAGAGGGCGAGCAAGGCAGGGCCGAGATGACGCTGCATGCCGGCGCAGGCGGTGAAGGTCTCGCCGCCGTGGCGGGCGATGGCGCGGTGCAGGGCGTTGGGGTCGCCAAACAGCTCGCTGGGCAGCGTCAGGCTGGACGTTTCTCCGTCGCAGCGCAGCGCCAGGCGGGTGAGGTGCTCGACCTGCCCGTCGTCGTCGATGCGCGAGACCCGCTCGACCACCTGCCCTGACCAGCGGGCGATGCGCTGGCGCGAGACGCCGCGGTCGGTGACGCGCTCGAAGACCATATCGCCCTCCAGCAGAACGTAGCGCTCCCGCTCCTCGACCTCCGTCCTGGTCTGACGGTCGTGCGCCTTGCGCGCCTGGCGGTACATGCGGTCGAGGTCGGCGGTCTTCAGACCGTCGCTGCAAAGCGTCTTGAGCTGGCCGCGCACCTCCGCCCACTCGATGGCGTTGAGCGGCGCACAGGCGGCGACGGCAGCGGCGATTTCCGCCGGCAAGGGCCTCGGCTGCTCCGGTCGATGCTGCTGCAGCAGGCGATCGACGGCTGCGCGGACGTCCGCCGCCGGATCGGGAAGCGGGTCGCGCGGCGGGCGGCTGTAAGCGCTGCGGATGGTGGCCAGGGCTTCGGCTTCGGTGCAGCCGTCGGCGACATGGCGCGGGACCAGCTCCCTCTCGGCGTCGGTCTGACTGTAACCGGCATCGCGGAACTGGCAGGCCGCCGCCAGCAGCTCGGCGTTGCGGCTGCCCGGCGCAGCGCCGCGCGCCAGATAGGCCTGCGTCCGCTCCGGCAGTCGGTGCTCACTGTGCCCAATTCTCATTTGCCATCATGGCACGATCAGCGGCGCCTGCCGCTCATGCTGCCGTTCCAGCCAGGCGAAGGCGTCATAGGGCGCGCGCTGCTCCGGATGCAGCTCCAGGAAGTGCACCACCGCTCCGCCGCGCTCCGGCTTGGTGTTGATGCTGCCCGGCAGGCGCATCATCGAGGCGACGGACTTGGCGTAGCCGGGGTCGCCGCCCAGCGTCTCGAACAGCCCGCGCAGAATGCCGGCGGCGCGGCTGCGGGCGGCGTCGTCCGGCAGGAGCACCGGCTCGGTCAGGAACCAGTAAGCGTGCAGCCCGCCGCCGCTGTCCAGGATCGCCGAGGGCGGCGGGTCAAAGCTGCGCAAGCGGCTCAGTCCGGCTTCCCGCCGCGCCGGGTCGTCGTCGCAGTCGATGTCCAGCCAGAGCGCCGGCAGGAGGGCCGCCGCCTCGGCGCGACCGTGCTGTGTGCGCCGGAGACACGGCGCGAAGTGGACACCGTAGCCCTGGCCGTTGAGGTCGTCGGCGCTGCGGAATCCGGCGGCGAGGGCGCGCTTGTCGCCGATCCGGTTCCAGAAGGTGCGGACCGCGCCGGTGGTCGGATGCAGACAGCGCAGTTCCAGGTAGAGGTCGTCCGGCGCGCCGGTGTAGAGCGCCTGCAGAAACGTCTTGCGGCCGGCGCGTGAGCCGGCGGCGTCGGCGCTGCTGTCCTGCTGGCTCACGGAGTCGTTTTGTGTCATACTGACTTCACCTTTCTACAGCAGGGACCGCGAGCGCAGCGTTTGGTCACGAGATGCGCTTCGGTCCCTGTTCGTTTTTCAGAATGAGATATCCAGCGTGGGCTGGCGGTCGATGTCCGGGGCTGGCGGTTCCAGGTCTCGCCGCTGCTCCGCTTCACGGACCCGCTCCAGGTCGTCAAGCCGCCGCTCCCAGTCACGGCCGACGTAGCGCTCCATCTGCACTTCCATCTGCTGCTCGGTCAGGTCGTGCAGCAGCGCGATGTGGTCGATGCTCCTGTTCCGGCTGAAGTACAGCGGGGTTCGCTCGCCCAGCCCTTCGTCGTAGAAGGTGCCGGGCAGCACCACATGCGTGTGCGGATTGTGCCGCCCCGGCTCCTGCTCATCCGTCGTCTGCCGGTGATGCAGCACGTAGGAGTACTCGACGCCGGTGTCGATGCCGCGGGCGGCGAAGAAGGCCTCGGTCGTCTGCACCGTCAGTTCGCGGACGAACGACTCACGGCGCTCCGGCGCGACCAGGGCGATGAGATCGGGATTGACGTTGAAGACCAGGCTGAACATCAGCACATGCTCACTGCGCAGCGCCTCGCAGCGCGCAGCGATCTCGGCGACCGATCGGCCCATGCCGTGGTCTTCCCAGCGCTCCCGCCCTGGGACGTAGAGCGCCTGCTCATCGTGACTCTCGCGGTAAGTCAGGTAGCGCAGCAGTCCGTTGGCGCGCTTCGACTCGGTCGCGCCCGGCTTCTTGTACTGCACGTTGGCGATGCACATCTGCCTGCGGTCCATCCGTTAGCCTCCCGTCCGCCGGCGTGTCACACTCTCGACGAAGGCCGCGAACTGCGCTCGCAGATCTTCGACCTTGGCATCCAGCGCGTCGATCTTGCCTTCCAGGTCTCGGGCGATGGCTTTGCGCGAGCCGACCAGGTCGGGCTGGTGCTGGAGGTAGAAGCCAACCGCCTCGCGGACCAGATCGGCGCGGCTGGTGGGGTCGCCGCGCCGGCTGCGCGTGCGGTGGAGCTCATCCAGGCGGCTCGCCTGCTCCGGCGTGAAGCCGACGGTGAAGCGGATCTTGTTGCGGTCTCTGCCCTTCATGCCTCCTCCTTCAGACGGTCCTCCGCCTGACGGCGCGTCTCCCCGGTCGGACGGAAGCGGAAGTACAGGCGCGTCAGGCGCTCGGGTGCGTCAGTGCCCATCCTGGCGCGGACGATGCCGCCGCTGCGTATCTGCTGCACCTCAACCGTTAGCCGGCCAAAGTCGCGCAGCACGACCTCGCCGCCGGGCTGCGCCAGCGCCTCGCGCCACACCTCGACGCACACTGCCAGCACCTCCTCGACCTGCCGCTGGGTCAGGTCCGGAAAGCGGTGCGCCACCGTGCGGATCAGTTGTCTGTGGTTCATCCTGCCTCCATTTCGATGCCAGACTGCACCGGTTCACGCCTGCCGGCAAAAGACGCACGGGGTGCGGCCCCTGGTCGCGGGGGGTCGGAGACCTGTCGCGACCGGCGGTTCGGCGGGTGCAGCGCACCGCCGAACCGGTGCAGCCGCCGGGAGGCGCTGCACGCAGCCCCTCCGGCGATGAGGAGCCAGCGATTTAGCTGGCTGCGGGCTGGGAGAGCAGCAGGGGGCGCGTTCGGTCACGAACGACGCGGCGCCTTTGCGCCCCCTGCCTCGAACCGGACCGCCCGCAGCCGGCAGACGGATCGACTGGCCATGACCGATGGCCATGCACTCGCAATGCGTCGGCGCACCACCGCTGATCACCAGTTCGCCTTGCGGACTTTCTCCGCGCGCCGACGCGCTTCAGCCTCATCGACTGCTGCGGTGGGTGCCCTGGCTCGTGTGCTGCCACCGGCCCTGTCCCGTTGGCGGCGACGAAGCGCATCACCTGTTCCAGGTAGCGCGGCAGGTCGTTGAGCGCAGCGCGGATCCAGGCGGTGTCTTCGCTCACCTGGATGAACCGGACGGGGTCGAAAGGCTGCGGCACATTGCGCGGCATGACCGGGCGAAAGCCGCCGCGGTTCCGCTCGATGTACTCCCGGAGGACGTCCTTCATCACCGCATTGCGGCTGCCGCGCGGGATGTGGTTCCACCAGGCGATCAGGTCAGCATCCTCCTGCGGCGTCATCTTGACCGTCGCCGTCACGCGTTTGGTCTTCGCCATCGTTTTCTCCTCTCCTCCGCCTGTCCGAAGCGGTCCGAATCGGGTCCGCACCGGACCGACAGGCGCGCTCACGACGGCCGGCTGACGAACTGGGCGTAGTGCAGATAGCCGCGGGCATTGGCGGTCGGGGCATTGGACATCAGCAGCGTCTGGGGATAGGCCGCTCGGATCGCCTCGAAGACCAGGGCGGCGCCGCCGCCGGAGAGGAAGATGACATCCAGCGTGGTGCCGCGCTGCCACTTCTCGCTCATCAGGTTGAGGGTGGCGCTGCGCAGCGGGGCCAGCGCCTCCTGGACGACGGCTTCGTAGCTGACCGGTCGGCCGTTGGCGTGGAAGATGCCGGTCTGGAGCACCTCCTCGACCAGGCGGAAGGGGATCTTCTGGCGGTAGTCGCGCTCCAGCGCCGCGGCGATGCGCTCCTGGGCGGTGTAGATGCCGCTTTCCACCGACCCGCTCTCGGCGTCGACGTACTCGCCCTGGTCGTCGAGCGCCAGATCGACGGTGTAGGTGCCGATGTCGCAGACGCCGGTGCGGCGGGCGGTGTGCTGGCGGTTGATGTCGCCGGTGTCGGTGAGGGTGGCGGCGTAGATGGTGCCGTAGGGCTGAGGCATGACCATGACCTCGCAGATGTTGGCGATGACCTCGGCGGCGTCGGTGGCGACGAGATGCTGCCCGAGCAGAGCGGCCTTCAGGTCCGGCGCGTCGCGCATGTGGTCGACCGGCAGGCCGGTGGCGATGCGGAGGTGCAGGACATCGCGGTTCCACGCCCCGGCCAGCAGTTTGCCGAGGGCGACCTTGGCCAGGCGCAGACGGAAGGCGTTGCCCATCGTCGCCTCGTCGGCGGTGCGGCCGCGCAGGCGAAGCAGCTCACCGGGCGGGAGCTGGGAGAGGGCCAGATCGCCGGCGAACCACAGGCCATCGTCGTCACGGATCTGGTCGCCGGGGTGGCGTTGGGCGATCTCGTCCTGCTGGAACTTGATCTCGCGCGCGTGACCGAGCACGGAAGGGAAGGTGAGGACCTGGTCGGTCGTCACAGCTTTGGTGATGCCGTAGCCGATGTCCAGCCCGATGGTGAGCACGCCGGAGGGCGAAGTGGGTTGGGCGGCGCTGCTGCCTCTGCGCCTGCTCATGATGCCTCTCCTTGATGGACTGGTCCGGTCGGCGCGGCATACTCTGTCGGAGACGCTGGCTGGACCAGATGGGTTGTGAGGGCGGCGCGAATGACCGCGCCCGCTCTGCGGTACCTGAGCGAAGGACGCAGCGCATGGTAGATGGCGGCATCCTGCGGGTCGCCCAGGTTGAGCTTGAACTCAATACGCTTGATCATGGGGTGGTCTCCTTCCTGTCCGTCGTCCGTACGGTCAATCTGTCGAAAAAAGAGAGGCCTGCTCAGGCCGATGCGGCTTCCAGGGGGATGTCTTCGACGGCCCTGCATTCGGCGTGCACACCATCGCTTTCGCGGAGGCACTCACCTTCACGGATGAGCCGGACGAGCAGGGCAGCGCCAGCCGACAGCGCCTCCTGAGCGCTGTCATATCGCCAGCACGCCGGGTCGTTTCCTGGCGTCATAGAGATGGTTTTGGTGGTGCGCTGGCGTCGGCTCGGCATTCCGTCTACCCTAGACTGCGCCCTAAAGGAACGTGTATGCGCTTAGTAAAACGCAGTGAGGGCAAAAAAGAATCGCCGGATGGCGAGCGTGAAGTGCGTTCCAAAACGCGCTAGTTGTCTTTCTGGAAGCAGTGTACTACAGTGTAAACAACTGTGTCAAGTGAGTCGGCTGAGGCTGACCGAAGTGCTTTCGTACAGTGAGTATAATAAAGGCATTCGCAAGCCTGCGCCTGAACACGGGTTCTTGCTGCCTATGAAATCAAAAGCTAGCACTTTGGGTCAGTTCATCGCCGACCTGATGGCGCGCGCCGAGCATACCAACCGCTCTCTTGCGGCAGCGGCGGGCGTGTCCGAGTCGGCGGTGCGCAATCTCCTTAAATTCGGCGTCAGCAAGCAGGCGAAGGATCCCGACGCTCGTACACTCAGTCTCGTCGCCAAGGCGCTGGACGTCGATGCGCTTCGGCTGTTCCGTCTGGCAGGCTATATTCCGCCGGCGCCGGGGGCACACTCGGTGCGCGCTGAATATCTTGCGGAGACCTTCGATGAACTGCCCCTGGAGAAGCAGGACGCGGTTCTCGGTGTGATGGAGGCGATGACGGACCGGGGTGCGCGCAAAGAAGCCATTCAGACTATGCGGGCGGAACCGACCAGCGTACTGGCAGGGATTGAGGCTGTCACGCCGCACCTGGCACGGCTGCTGGCAAATCACCTGATTGCAAAATACGAGATCGCCGAGACTTTTCAGGTCGACCTCATCCCTTCGGATGCCCAGGTGTTGCAGTTTCGTTGGGGCGAACTCCCGAGAGAAACTCAGGAACGGGTGAAGGCATTTATCCGGCACAAGCTGTCGCTGGACTACGACCCGACGATGGTCGATCCGGAATGGCGAACCTAGACGCGTCGAGACAGATTTCGAAGAGGGAGACGAGATGACCGACCGCATCATTTCCATACCCGATACGCTCTACGAAAAAGCGCGGCTTGTCGCCGAGCAGACATCGCGGCGTGTGGACGACGTGATCCGCACCCGCCTGGAAGGCGCACTGGATGCGCCTCCGTTCGACCTGCCCGAGGGCGAACGGGATGAGCTGAAGGCCATGCACTATCTCTCGGACGATGCGCTCTGGACTATCGCGCGCGAGCGGATGCACAGGACGCTTCAGGAGCGCATGGCGGATCTGATGACCAGGAACACACGCGGTACGATCACTGAAAGTGAGTACGCCGAACTGGCGGAACTGGTGGAGCGGGGCAACAGGCTCACGCTGCGCAAGGCTCAGGCGATGAAATATCTGACCGAACGCGGGTACTTGCTGAGCGTGGACGATCTGAAACCGGCAGCGAATGAGTGAAGCGTCGTGGGCGGAAACGATACGCCGTGTGCATGAGCGTGCGGGGTTCCTGTGCGAATACTGCCAGACCGCGCAGTACATCACCGGACAGGCGATGCACGTCGATCACATCGATCCGGAGGGCGATGATGCCCTGGACAATCTCTGTCTGGCCTGCGGAAACTGCAATCTGAGTAAGGCGAAAGCCACATCGGCTGCGGACCCCGAAACACAGAGGACCGTTCCGTTGTTCAACCCGCGAACCCAGGTTTGGTCAGAACACTTTGAGTGGACCCTTGGCGGCACCGTGCTTCACGGTCTCACGTCGGTGGGAAGAGCGACGGTTGAGCGCCTCCGGATCAATCAGGATCGCGTGGTGAGTGCACGCAGCCTGTGGGTCTTTGCCGGTGTCCATCCGCCCAGATGAAGTGAGTTCCTGAAGGAAAGCCACATGACCGAAAACCGTTACCTGCATCTGCTGCGTCAGGACTGCCCGCTGCCGCCGGGGACGTCTGTGGTGCTGTATACCCGCGACTCCGGGGGCGAGGAGCAGGATCGCTCGGTTGCCCAGCAGATTGAAGCCGCGGAAGAATACTGCCGGCATCACGGGCTGGTGCTGGAGCGGGTGTACTGCGACGAAGCCGAGAAGGCGACGGCCGTGGAACGTCGGGATCAGTTCGCCGAGATGATGGCGGAGCTGCGCCAGCGGTTTTCGCTGATCTACGACCCGGACAAACGGGAAAAGAGGACGAGAAGCAAGCCGTATGGGGTGCTGTGCTGGAAGTCCAACCGGCTGGGGCGCGATCTGCTCCATACCCGGCATGTGAAGTCCGACCTGCGGCTGCGCGGCATCACGATCATCAGCCTGATGCCGATCGTGGAGACGGGGAACGCGGGACTCGACGCGATCATCGAGACGTTCTACGAGTATCAGGACCAGCAGCTGCTGGAAGAGATCTCGGACAATGCCCGGCGCGGCTTGGCGCAGCTGGTCACGCTGCGCGATACCGACCCTGACTTTCTTCAGCACAATCCTGATTGGCCGAGTACGGGCGCGTATCTGGGGATCATGCCTGGCGGCGTGCCGGTGGGCTTCAGGGCGGAGCGGATCCGCGTGGGCACCTACAAGCGCAAGCGCGGCAAACAGAGCGGCGAGCCGCGCGTGGTGCAGCGCATCGTGCCGGACCCGGAGACCTGGGAACGATGCCGCCTGGCGTGGGAAATGCGGCGGGGCGGCGCGTCGATCCGTGACATCATGCTGGCGACGCGGCTGTACAGGACGGCCAGCAGTTATGCCTCGTTCTTTGAGAACCTCATCTACACCGGGACGCTGGAGTACGGCGGGCAGCGGATCGCCGACTTTGTGCCGGCGCTGATCCCGATGGCGTGGTGGGAAGCCGAGCAGCAGCAGCGGACAGAACGGAGCAAGAAGATGCGCGGGGAGCAGCTTGATGGGAAGCTGGAACCGCGGCGGGTTGGCGCGCGGCATCTGCTCAGCGGGATTCTGTACTGCGGACACAATGAGGGGGAAGAGCATCCCATGCTGGCGGATGCCATCCCGGCAAAGAAGGGGCAGCACGGACGCTGGGACTTTTACATCTGCTCGCGCAAGAAGAACTCACGCAGCCAGAAGTGCAGTTCCAAACGCATCGGCGCGCGCATCCTGGAACAGAGCGTTACCCAGGCGCTGTTCGAACATGTGCTGACGCGCGAGAACCTGCGCCAGCTGGCGGATACCATCGCGCAGCAGCTCAGCGACACGAATCATGACGCAAGTGTGCGGCTGGCGGCAGTTCAGGCGGAACTTCAGCAGGTGGAGCGGCAGATCGACAACCTGCTGAGCGCGATCGAGGAGATGGGGTTGTCGCCGAGCCTGCGGGAGAAGCTGACCAAACGGGAAGCCGAGCGGGAGCGCCTGAAGACGCAGGCGGACCAACTGCACCGGCTGGTCGTGAAGGCGGCAGACATCCCGCGGATCACCAATGCCATGATTGACGAGTGGATTGAGTCGATCCGTGTGGCGCTGCAGAGCGACGACCTTGAAGCCGCACGCAGCGCGCTGCGGCATTTCGTCAGTAAGGTTGTTGTGAAGGATGGGGAAGGGACGATCTACTACACGTTCCCGGTCGAACTGGCAGAACCCGCGCGTAGAGGTCTAGGAAAAGGGGAGGTGGACCTGACGGTACTTCAATCGAACATCATTTTGCCTCATCCACGAATGCGCAATTCCTCCATCGCATCGCGTTTCCACAACTAAAGCGCCTGCACCACCTCTCAACAGAAGACATCCATCGAATGGCATCGATGGGGAATGGGAAAGCAGCTCTCTCTCCCATCCCCCTGAAGGCTCGCTGACCCAACCAGCAAGACTTCTCCGGACAGTCTAGCACGCTTCCTCAGAAGTCTCGGTTTGCCAGCGAAATCGACCCGGTTGTTTGCGCTGAGAGGAAGCAGTCATGACCCGTGTTTTCGTATTCACCAACCATAAGGGTGGGGTGGCAAAGTCGACTTCGGCCACCAACATCGCCATCGGTCTGGTCGGCATGCTCCGCCGAGCCGGAGCCGCCAACCCCCGCGTTCTGCTCATCGACACCGACTCACAGGCACATGCCTCGCTGGTCACCACCGGACGGAAGGACTACGGCGCGGAGGACAGCCTCTATGCTGTTCTATCTGCTGACCGTCAGGATGCGCCGCAGACGCTGCTGGACTGCATCGTCCGGAGCGACTGGGATGAGGACCTGCACGTCCTGCCTGCCTCCCCGATGCTGGAAGGCGCAGAGCGCGAGCTGATGGCGGTGGCCGGTGCGCCGTACCGCCTGGCCGACCCGCTCAAAGCCGTCGCGCCGCACTACGCGGCGGTCGTCATCGACACTCGTCCCTCGTTCTCGCTCCTCACCGAGATGGCGCTGCTGGCCGCCACCGACGCCATCGTGCCCATCGAGCCGCGCTACCTGGAGACGGTCGGGCTGACCAGCGTGATCGAGAAGATCAACGCTGTCCGTGAAGGCTGGCGTCACCCTGACCTGCGCATCAGCGGCATCCTGGTGACGAAGATGGACGGCCGCATCCGCGGACATCAGCACCTCCTGAGTGAGCTGAAATCGCATTCGCTGCTTGGACGGCTGCTGCTGGGCGTCATCCCCAGGAACGAGGCGGTGTCGTATGCGCATCAGGCGCATCAGAGCCTCTTCGCCTACAGTCCCAATGCCTCGGCCAGCCGCGCCTATGCTCAGGTGGTCACCTCGCTGGTGCGCTACCTGAAGACGCAGGAGAAGGCATGATGGCGGGGAAAGCCCACAACACCAGCCGCATCGACGACCTGCTCGCCTCCGTCAGCGGCGACCTGCTCGGCGAGCTGCAGCAGTCCGCGCCGGACACCCGGCTGCGGGTGGAGCGCATCCTGCTGGAGCTGGTCCGACCGGACCCGGTTCAGCCGCGCCGGGTGCTTCCGGAGAGCATCCACACGGCGTTTCACAACAGTCGGCTGACGCCGACCCAGGCGCTGCGCGAGCTGGTGCAGCTCGTCCAGGTGGCGGCGAGGCAGCGGGGACGGCCGTTCAGCAGCGTCCTCGAACTCCTGCCCAACCCCGACGACGAACGTGAAGACGAGGCAGACGTCAAGCTGTCGCCCGAAGAAGAGCTGCTGCGCGACCTGGTGAACCTGGCGGTGACGATCCGCGACGACGGGCAGGTGAATCCGCTGACCGTGGTGGATGTCTCCCAGGGCGTGACGCCGCTGTTCCGCATCGAGACCGGCGAGCGGCGCTACTGGGCGACGTGGCTGCTGAGGGACTTCATCCCGCAGTACAGCGGCGACGGCATGATCCCCTGCATCGTCATCCCGGCGAAGCAGTCCTCGATCTTCCGGCAGGCGAAGGAGAACACGGCGCGGGCCGGACTGACGGCGGTGGCGATGGCGCGGCAGGCTGCGCTGCTGCTGCTGACAGTACATGGCTACGAAATCCCTGCCTATGCCGTCGGCAACGACTTCTACCGGCAGGCGCTGGAGCTGGACCTGAGGAGCCGGCGCGAGTACACCGACATCATCCTGAGCGCCATGGGTGGGATAGGGAAGAGCCACTTCAGCGCCATCAAGGCGCTGCTTGATTCTCCGATGAAGCGCTCGAACTGGCAGATCGCTCAGCAATCGAAGAAGGGAAGCTGCGCCATGTACTGATTTCTCCGAGAATATCACGCCGAGATTGTCCGGCAGATCATCGACTTCAACCTCACCAGCAAGCAGGTCAAGGAGCTGTGTGAGGGCGGGCATTCGGATACTGAGATGACAGATCCGCTGGACGATACTGCCTGCTGCCGCGGTGAAGATGGCCAAGCAGAGTCAGAACAAGTCAGCGCCACCTCGCCGCAGGACATCGCCCGAGCGCTCATCCGCCAGGAAGGCGACGTAACATCGCGCGCGCAAGCCTTCAGGCGCTGCATGGCTGTTGTCAGGAAGCAGAACGTTACCTGGCCGGGAATAAGTGTTTCACGGGCAACCTTTTGAGGATGACAAGATGAACACCTGGATCCGACCACCACCACAGGCAAAGAAAAAGCCCACTGCATGACACGCAGATGGGCGGGGGACTGTGGTACTGATGTGAACTGGACCCTCACACTGTACCACAGCCCCCTCCCGCCTGCAACTGCATAAGCCCTTGTCGTCACGCTCAACTCGCCTGACTTCAGCTTCGTGCTGCCTGGAGGGGTTGTGGTTTCCCGCGCGTTCCCATCTGACGCGACGGTCGGTGCACTGCGCCTTGTCACCGGTCGCAATTCTGCCATCATGCTCCGGCATCCGGTGCGCTCATGACGCACCCGGCGTACTCGGCTGCGTTGCACTGCGTCGAGCGCGGCTGGTCGGTGATCCCGCTGATCGGCGGCGACGACCCGGCGCGCGGCAAGACGCCTGCCGCTGCCTGGTCGCGCTATCGCGAGCGGCTGCCGAGTGCGGAGGAACTGCGTCAGTGGTTCGAGAGCGGCAAACACAGCGCCTATGGCATCGTCTGCGGCAACTGTCGCAGCTCATCGTGCTGGACTTTGACGACGAAGCCATCGCCAAGCAGTTCCGCCGGCGCTTTCCCGACCTCGCGGCGACGTTGACCGTCCGCTCCGGTATCCGCGGCACACCACACCTGTACTTCCATGCGGACTTTCCGGTCGCATCACGAAAATTCCGTGGCGGCGACCTGAAGGGCGAAGGCGGCTACGTCGTCGGTCCGGGATCGGTCATCGCGGGACGCACTTGGACAGTCGTGCAGGATGCGCCGGTTCTAGCGCTCGCGCCCGAGCTGCTGGCAGCAGTCCTCGACTTCCTGGGCACGCGGACGATCTTCAACCGCCTGCTGATGAGAACGACCTCGCGCACGCACACGAGATCAATGAAGCGGTGGTCGTGCAGAAGTACCGGCGGGAAGCCGCGCGCACCGGGCAGCGGAACAACACGCTCTTCCGGATCGCCTGCCACCTGCGCGACCAGGGGTTCAGCCAGGATTGGACACTGCACTGCCTGGCGCAGACCCACGCCGAGCAGCCTGCCAGGTCCGGCGCCACCTGCGAACGGCTCGACCGGCGCCTGCGCGAAGCGGAGCGCACCATCGCCAGCGCCTACCGCCGTCCACCACGGCGGGAGCGTCCCAAGCCGACAGACGACGGCAGCCAGCCGCTCGACAACAGCATCCGTGAGGCGCTGCTCCAACGGCCAGACGGCGCAGCCTTCCTGCGTGTCTACGAAGGGCTGCGGATGCTCGGCGTCGCGCCCGGCAGCACCTTCACCCGATCAGGAGGCGCTGGCACTGCTGAAGGGGATCGTCGGCGACTACTCGCTGCGCAAGGCGCTGCATCTGAGCATTGACGGCAGCGCGCCGGCCTTTTCAGCACACCCGTCTGATTTTCAACCGATTCAAGGGCCTGAAAACAAAGCAAAAAGATGCTTTGTTCCTCAGCAGGAACCAACACGAAGTCCGAATCCCGCTCATCGACCGGCTGTGCGCTACCGCATGCCATCCATCGACGAGCTGCGGACGTGGTTGGGTGTACAGCCGACAGCAGGCGATCCCGTCGAAATAGACGAACTCCGCAGTCCGAAGACGTACCGTCAGGCGCTGGAGCGGGAGTTCATCCGCCGCCGACCGGGGCAGTATCCGCAGGCATGGCTGGCGCAGCGGCTGGGCGTGTCCACCCGGTCGATCTACAACTACCATCGCGCGGAAGGCATCGTTGCTGAGCCGTGCTTCATCACCACGCCGCTCAACTTGAACAACTACGAGCGGATGCTCCCTCCGCCTGGGATGGCGAAGCGGATCGGACTGAACACACGCGGCAGATTCATCGAGGACGAGACCGGAAAACGCTACCCGGCGCTGATCGGCGTGGCGCAACGGCTGATGGGGCAGGGAGGCACGTTG
>JADJPJ010000062.1 GCA_016713325.1 Candidatus Flexifilum affinis
GGATGCCAGAAGGAGAAGTTGTTCTCCGCCAGCGGATTGTCGTCAGTGAGGACGATACATGTCGCGGTCGGTTCAAGAGCGCCTGCCCCGGAGAGTTGAACCTGAACGCCTAGCGGGGTGTCGGCGTGAACGACGAGGTCGACATGTGCAGTCGCGACCGATACGGTCGTGGAATCGGGCGAGGTCATGGGTATCCCTGTTGAACGAGTGAACCGGGAGCGTCCAAAAAAGGATGGGCGTTCGCAATGAGCTTACCCATTGCGGACGCCTGCTGCCAGGCTGTGCAGGCGCCTATCGCCGGTCAGGATGCATGAGGCATGAGCAGATCTCGCGTGCGGGCGACGATCGTCTCGCCGGCCTCATAGGCGAGAAACTGAATACCGCCAAGTTCCGCCGGAAGCTCGGCTGGCCGACAAATGACAGGCAGGATCGGTTTGTTACTGTTGAAGAAGTGCCGGTACTCCATTTTAACGCAGCGCGATTGCAGCGCCTCCGGCGACACACACAGGATCATGACGCGGCAGAGCTTGAGCGCATGGTTGATCTCGTCCATCCAATCCTGGCCACCTTCCAGGAGGTGCTGATCGACCCAGACGGACAGGCCGTTGTGGCGCAGCCGCTCGACGAGCGGTTCGACAAATTCCGTCCAGTCCCGCCGGCTGTAGGAGACGAAGATGTCGGCCGGCGGCAGCTCGTCGACCAGATCGCGCGAGTAGTCTGGCGCCGCACTGACAGGGGCGCTGCGCTTCGGCGTGATCAAGTCCGGGATCACATCGTCGGTGAAAAAGACGACCCGAAACTGCTGATTGAACCGGCCCGGCACATCGATCGCCAGCCCGACGCCGACGACATAAATCGAAGGTTGGGCGGCATCCAGCTCCTCGGACAAATAGTAAGCATCCTCTTCCTGCTCCCCTGCCAGCGCGCCCGCCTGCCAGAGCTGTCGCATGATGTCGCGAATGGTGCAGCAAATGCGCTCCCGCGCCTTGCGATTGAGCGTTTCGAAGATCGCCCAGCTCACCGCCCGTTCGATACTGCGCTGAGCGGTCATCATCACGCGGCGCGACTTAATCAGCCGGTAGGAGAATCGGACGATAGGGTGCGCGCGCCCCAGACGCGAATTTCGCCCGCCGGGGTGGATTGGAGGAGATTGATCCCCAGCGGGTTGAGCAGAGCCTGCTCCTCGCGCGTGACATGCAGTTGGAGATCCTCGGCGTCGCGGACGATCTCGTTGGCGGGGGTCTTCTGGATGCCGTGCTCGATCTGCGTCCGCATCATGATCCCGGCAATATGGCCTGAGGGCGGAATGGCACGCGATTCCCGGCCTGACTCGCCAGTATCCATCAGCCAGGGATAGTAGAGCGCAGCACGTGACGAGTCGTAATTCACCGCCAGGCGCCAATCACGAACTTCCTGCGGCGATAATCCTGGGGGAGCATCCAGGATGGCGATACAGTTGCCCTGGTATTCGCAGAAGTCGATCATCGTCTGCTGGATACCCTGCAGGTCCTTCATATCGATCATGCCTTCCCTGGTAAGCGCCATCAGATCGGGCGCGCAGAGAAGACCGGGTTCGTGACCGGGGCGAATTGCGCCAAGCCCGACACCCCTCTGGCTAGTGAGCGCATCCGTAAAGTCACGCAAACTGAGTCGCGGCAGTTGCACGCTATCGCCTTTGCTGTCGGTCCGCCCGATACTCACGACGATGCAGGCAGGCCCGCCGTTGGCGAAGAAACCACGCACCGCGTCGGAGGTAGCCAGAACCGGTGTTCTCGCCGAACCGATCGGCAAATTCTCCCCCAGCTCTCGACCAGAACCGGCGTCCCGACACCAACCAGCGGATCGGCTGTCCCTGTTTTCTCGGTGATGCCGATGAAGGCGGCCGTGCCCATGGCGGTGATCTCTGCGCCGCTAGGGGGTTGGCCGGCGCAGTCGCCCTGCCAAACCTGTGCCGGACGCACCTCTTCGCCCATGACTTCTTCGATGTAAATGCCGGGAGTCAGATAAATGGGCATATCGTCCCTCATGTAGTACGGAAGCAGACGGTTGCCTAAGTGTATGAGCTTTTTCGGATGCCGTCGACTGGATCCGCGCCGTTCGGTCGTTCACGCCCAGCTTCGCTTCGCGTTTACAAACGTTCGTACTGGGGGACTTCCACGTCTTCGAAGAGCGCCGCTACGCTGCTGTCCAGTTGCTGTCCCTCAATCCGTCCGGGGGTATAGCGACGCTCAGGGGGGATCCCGCGATAGAAATCCAGAACCTGCTCAACGGGCAGGGTGAGCACCGCATTGGCTCGCCCCTTCTCCTGGGCAAGGCCGCGCAGGGCAGCGTCCGTCCAGCGCTCATTGGCGGTCAGCATCGCCCAACAGAGCGAGTCGTTCACAATTTGCACGTCAAAGACTCGGTAGATGCGGACGGTGGGCAGCCCCCGGCTGTACAGGTTGTCCGTCCCGGTCGGAGTGTTCTCGACGACGAAGCCGACCGGCTGAAGCAGAACCTGATCGGACCGCAGATCGACGTGCAGATTCTCGGCAAACTCCTCGACCAGCTCCCGGCGGGGATCGGTTTCCAGCAGGGCATCGTCCTCGTTCCGCAGATGATCCAGACACACCTGCTTCAGCGCGGGCCACTCGGCCGGGCGAATCAGGATGCGAAAGTCCTGCTCGGCCTGGGATCGCGCGCTGTCGAACTGAAAATCGCCGATCAGATCGCGCAGCCCCTCAGCATGACGCAGACGGATGGCGCCGCCAAAGGGCTGGGCGCGCACCCGGACGTGCTTTTCGCCCCCTTCCTCGATGAGCGTCGCTTTTCGTTCCAGCGCCAGCATCGGCGTCCCGTCGCGTGGACTCCGGAAAACGACCCGGTCGAGGGTGGCGACGCTCACGCGCAGGGTCAGGTCATTCACGGCGATTCCCCGCCGGCAGAGCGACTCGCCAAACCCACCTGACCTCACCCCTCGGTCCCCTCTCCATTGCATGGAGAGGGGAAGCTAAGCGGAGCGCAACAGGGGTGAGGACTACAAAGGGCAGTTCAAGGCAAGATTGCAGATGCATCGCGCTATGCCGCCGACGTCGTGGCGGCGCTGGCAATTGCACGCTCGGTGCTCAATGCCTCGCCGATTGCCCGCTCGGCGGCGAAGGTCGCGTCATCCAGTCGGGATTGAATGGCGGCACGCGTGCGCTCGATTTCGCCCCGATCCGCCGGCCACCAGCCGGCTCCGGCGGCCTCCATGGCCGCTTCGGCGGCGCCGAACAGCCGCGCGGCGAGCGGGGCCTGTCCCTGAATGGCGCGGAGGCCGGCGAGGGCCATCAGACATTCGGCGATGCCGCGCCTGTTGCCGAGCATTCTGAACATCGCCAGACTTTCGGAAAACTGCGCCTCCGCTTTTTGCAGGTCGCCTTCGTGCTGCGCGATATAGCCCAGGTTGTGCACCAGCCGGGCCAGATCGTCCTGTCGCCCATCGACCTCAGAAGGGCTTCGCTCGCCTCGTAGCAGCGCCGGGCGGTCGCGTCGTCACCTTCCGCGCGCGACCTCTCCGAGGTTGTTCAGGACGAAGGACTCCACCCAGCCTTCCCCCCGACTGCGGCTGGCGGCATGGGCTTTTTCGAGCCAGTCGCGCGCCTCGGCAGGGTTGCCCAGGCCCAGCGAGATATTGCCCAGATGCACGAGTGTCACCGGGTAGAAGAAAGCGTTTCCGGTCGTTCTGAACATGGCTTCCGCCTGCTTCAGCGGCTCATACGCGGTGGCATCATGCCCACGGTTGATGTTCGCCACGCCGAGATTCATCAATCCCATCGCTGCCGCATTGGAATCTTCCAACTGGCGGGCCAGTTCAAGGCCGGCTTCGCCCCGGGCCAACGCCGTGTTCAGATCGCCCTGCCAGATCGCCAGCACCATACTGCTCAGCAGCGCCCAGGCACGGTGCGCCGTTGATTCTCCTGCCAGGGAGAGTTCAGCACCCGCTCGCACCAGGTCCGCCCCCTCATTCAGATAGCCGCGACGGTACCAGTACCAGGTGAGCTCATAAATGACGGAGGACACAAGTTCGGCTGCGGAGGCGTTGGACAACCCCCAGGTCAGCGCCGCGTCAATGTTGGCGTGTTCACTTTCCAGCCAGTTCAGCCAGACCAGACTCTCCCGCGTGTACAGCTTAGTGCTGGCGTCACTGGCGATGGTTGAGAAGAAGTAGTAGGCATGTGCCTTCTGCAGCGCCGCCAGTTCGGCGCGCTGCTCCAGTCGCTCCAGCGCATATTCACGGATGCTTTCCAGCATGCGGAAGCGCGGCTGCCCCTCCGCGCCGTCCTCCGGGCGCAGCAGACTGTTGTTGATCAGTGAGGAGAGTCCTTCGAGCAGATCGAGGCTGCCGTCGGCGTTGCAGATCGCTTCGGCAGCTTCCAGCGTGCACCCCCCGCCGAAGACTCCCAGACGGGCCAGCAGCGTCTGCTCTTCGGGACGCAGCAGGCTGTAGCTGAGATCGAGCGAATTGCGCAGCGACTGCTGTCGCAGCGGGAGATCGCGCGCCCCGCCGGTGAGCAGTTCCAGCCGATGGTCCAACCGACTCAGCATGGCCTGAGGCGGCAGCAGCTTCGTCCGCGCCGCGGCCAGTTCGATGGCCAGCGGCAGCCCATCCAGGCGCTCGCAGATCTCGGCGACGGCCGTCGCGTTTTCCTCCGTCAGCGCGAATTTCGAGTTAACCGCCTGGGCTCGCTCGACGAACAACCGGATGGACTCGTTCTTGCCCAATCGCTCCAGATCCGGCATTCGGGCCGGTTTTGGCAACGCCAGCGGCGGCACGGCAAGTTCGTGTTCGCCCGTCACTTGCAGCGTCACGCGGCTGGTGACCAGCACCTTGAGCCGTGCCGAGGCGGTCAGCAGGTCGGTGATGATCGGGGCGGCCGCCGCCACCTGCTCGAAGTTGTCCAGCACCAGCAGCACCGATTTGTCCCGCAGGAAGCCCTTGACTGTCTCGATCAGCGGTTGAGCGCCGCCTTCCCGAACCTGCATCGTCTGCGCAATTCTGGACACCACCCGCTCCGGATCGGTGATATCCGCCAGCGGGATGAAGAAGACGCCGTCCACGAAGGAATCGCGGATGCCGGCGGCGACTTCCAGACTCAGCCGGGTCTTGCCCACGCCGCCAGGGCCGGTCAGCGTCACCAGTCGGACCTCGTCCGCTGCCAGCAGATCCCGCACAGCGGCGGCTTCCACCTCGCGCCCGATCAGCGTCGTCACCTGAGCCGGCAGATTGTTCGGAACGCTGCGCGCCGCGATCTGAGCCGACTGGGAGAGCTGCGCCGGGTCAAAAAGCTGCCGCGCTTCTGCCGGTGAAGTCAGACCAAAGCGAGAGCAGTAACGGTTCAGATTGGCCGCCGCGTAAAGGAGTCCCGCCAGCCGCTGCTCCCAGGGGATGCTCGCTTTGTGGCTGTAGGCCAGACCCGCCGCTGCCCCCGCCAGCCAGTACTGCCCCCACAGGTCGTCGTGCAGACTGGGATAATACGCGTCCACCCAGTGCTCATACGACCGGCGCGCCGTTCCAATCACCGCGGCCACCCCGGCGACGTCGATCGGAACGTCCTGCGGGTCGATGCTGTCCGAGCCGGCCAGACGGACGATGAGATCGACCAGCCTGGCGAACGAGACCTGCGACTGCCGGAGGATCAGGGTGGACATCTCCAGGTAGCGCAGATCGAACACGAGGGGCATCTGTTCCTTGAAGAGGGCGAAATCGATCAGGTAGTAGCCGTCAAGGGTCGCGTCATCCCTGCCAAACCTGACCAGGACATTGCCGGTATTGAGATCGCCATGCTGGAGCCCGATGGCGGCGTCGATGGGCCGTGCCGTTCCCCACCATTGCGGGTGGCGCGCATAGGCCAGGGGGTTTGGCAATATGGTCCCCTGCACCAGAAAGCCGGCCGTTTCAGGCGGGATATGACAACCGGTTTCGAGGAATTTCTCGATATTACTGCCCGGCTTCAGACGGAAACTGAGCCAGCGTTCCAGCAGCGCGGTCGGATGCGCCACCTGCTCGAAGCTGCGCGCCACGTTCCAGTCGTCGAGCACATGCTGATACGTGGCGGCGAAGATCGCTTCGACCTGACTTTGCGTTTCGTACGACGAGAGCGTTTTGTAGCGGTGAAGCGACTGACCGGCGATGGCATAGAAGATCGCCAGCACGCCGTCGGCTTCGACTCGTTCGAAGGCCATTCGCGCCATGTGCTGTTCGGCGAACCCTGGGGGTGACTGTCGCAGTGCGGCTTCATGGCGCAGGAATTCGTCCGACTGCGATTTCTCGTTCTTGCGATCCAGCTTGAGGACCAGATGCTGGACGCTGTCGGAATGGTGAGCGGCAACGCTAACGAGGTAGATCAACGCGCCAGACCAGCCGCCGGCAAGTGCCTGCAGCGGCGTGATCGTAATCCTGTTCCGTTCCTGGGCGATGTGGACGGCGTTCTGGAACTCGGTGGGCAGGGATTGGAAGCCGGCAGCCAGATTGGCCATTTCAACAGGCTTTCTGCTCAGAGTTTCGGGACACCAAAAGTCTACACTGAGTTGCGCGCAGCGCACAACCTTCGGCTGTGACAGGCGAAGCAGGCGCTTCAGATTTGCTGACCGTAGGGGCGGTTCGTGAACCGTCCCATGTGCACCAAGTTAGCGACTGATCGACGCCATCAGAACATCGTTTGTCGCGTCGTCGCCGGGTGTTAAACGCTACCGAACAGGTCCACTAAAGGGACCCAAACGCCGGCGTCGGGGAAGCCCCTTCAGGGGCTGGGCGGGCGCGCGTCCCTACAGCCCTGCGGCCCCCGCAACCCTTAACCTGGTGCATATGGGGCGGTTCGCGAACCGCCCGCTCGTGAACCGCCCCTGAGCCCCAGGGGCGCATCGCTGGCACAGGCCACCGTTACGTGAAATCCGACTCGTCGAGCAGGGGGAGCAGATAGAGCAGCGGCTCCTCGTAGGGGTGGGCGCGGCGGATGGCCTGAATCACCGCCCTGGCCCGGTCGCGTTCGCAGATCGTCTCGACGCGATATTCTTCGACCGCGTTGATTGTGCTGCGCTCCCCGATCGCCGGGTTCGCCTGCGCATTGGGCTTAAGCGCCCGGTGCCGACGACGGTGTACGAGCAGTGGGTGTAATTGCCGATCTCTCCGGCGCCGGCGGCGGCCAGCGCCTCCAACAGGGCGTCCAGATGCGATCCCGGTACGCCGACGACAATCTGAATACGTGAGTCGGCCACGATGGTCCTCCTGAGTATTCCAGCTTAACGTGAATTATGGATAAGCCCATGCCTTTGACCCTCAACCCCGACCTGCGGTCGTGTCCTCTCCCGTGACACGGGACAGGGCGGCTAAGCGAAGCGCAGCCGGTGAGGGTCAGATGAACAGGATTCCTCCCTCAGACTTTCTAAAACTGATGTTCCCTCACGGCAACGGTCGGGCTGCCACCGCTGCGGCGCGCTCGCGCATCTCCTGACGCAGCGCCCCCACATCCTGCGGGATGCGCGCGACGGCAAGGAGCAGGAACACGGCGCAGGCGCACAGCGTCCCCACGCTGATCAGCAGGATGGCGCTGCTCAGCCCGATCTGCGTCGACAGCGCGCCCACGATCAGCGGCGCCGTCGCTGCGCCGGCATTCTCGATGAAATACTGCACTGCCAACGTCGTGCTGCGCACTTCGGGCAGGGTAATGTCGTACAGGGTGGCGACGATATTCGGCCCGGAGAACAGGGTGAAGAACGCCGTAATCGCCAGCATCACCCCGAAGACGAGCGGGTTGGTCTCGACCGGCAGTGTCAGCGTCACGGCCAGCAGGACCGCGCCGGCGGTCACTCCGATCAGGCAGACCAGCAGCCGCCCTCGTCGGGTCCGCCGGTACAGCGCATCGCCCAGGGCGCCGCCGGTGATCGCCCCGAGCGACATGCTCAGCGCGGCGGCCACCATGATCGCCACCACCACGCCTTCTTCATAGCCCCGTTCGCGGCCCAGGTAGGTAAAGAACCAGAACTCGATCACGGTGAAGGGGAACACGCCGAAGAAGCCCTGCAGGAACAGCGGCAGAATCGAACGCCGCCGCAGGAGCTTGCGCAGCGCCGCCCATTCAAACTTGAACGTCGGGACATCGCTCAGACCCTGCATCTCCGGTTCCGAGTTGCCGCGCGGCACATCCCGAACGCCGAACAGGATGAGCAGGCCGACGGCCAGACCCAGGCCGCCGGTCAGCAGGAAAATATTGCGCCAGCCGATCGTGTCACGCAGCGCCAGCACCAGCACCAGACTCAGAATCGAGCCGACAGGACCGGTGATTTGCAGCAGGCCGTTGACCTTGCCGCGCATCGCCGGGCCGAAGTAATCCGACACCAGACTGTACAGGCCGGGATAGCTGGAGTCGTCGACGCCGGTTGAGCCGCGGGCCGCCAGAAAGGCCGGGAAGGTGGTGACCACCGCCCCGAACATCGTCGTCAGGCCCCAGATGAATGACGCCAGCGCCAGCAGTTTGGCGCGGGCATAGCGATCGTACAGATAGCCCCAGATGGGATAGAAGATGGTGGCGACGACCAGCGCGCCGGTCCCGATGGCGCCGGCCGCGGCGTCGTCGATGCTGAAATCGCGCTGCAAATCCTGGAGCACCTGCCCGATCACCAGCCGGTCAGCCTGGTGGAGCAGCAGGAAGGCGAAGAATACGCCGAGCACAAAACGCCGGTAATGGGGCCTCGGTTTCATGAGCGCACCTCTAGGTGTTGGAGTCTGCGAAGCGTTTCTCGTACAGGCGGTGCCTCTTGTAAAGCTCCAGCCCCAGGTTCTGAGCCACCCGCACCATGCGCGTGTTGCCTTCTCCCACCCAGCCGCTATCGGTGTGCTCGATGCGCGAGGAATGGAGGCACGCCTCCAGGATGGTGCCGTAGAGCGCCACATCCACCCCTTTTTCGCGGTACGCATGCTTGACGCCCAGCAGCGCGATGCGGATCCAATCGATCGATCGGCGCACCTTCCAGTGCCAGAGCGCGCGGGCCAGGGTGACGAACTCCGGCACGCCGGGGTGCGGCGCGGCGTTTTTGAGGATCTGGTTGTAGTCCGGGATGCCCATCACGAAGCCGGCGGGATCGTCCCCGACGTAGGCGAAGAAGGCAAAGTCGGGATCGAAAAAACGGCCGAGACTCTTGACCAGATCGTCCAGTTCGGCCGGAGACATCGGCACATGCCCCCAGGTGTCGGCCCAGGCGTCGTTGTAGATGTCCTTGAACAGCGAGAATTCCTCGCGTACCCGGCTTCGATCGAAAGGCCGCACGGTGATCTTGTAGCGCTTCATGACGGCGTCGGACAATCGATGCAGGCGGTCCGAGAGGCCGATCTGCCGGGCGAGGGCACGATCGGCATGGAAGCTGAAGAGGTCTTCGCGTTTGTGGAACCCCGCGCCCTCGATCAGCCGCTGATAGTACGAGTAGTTGTATGGCATCAGCAGGACCGGGCGCATGAAGCCCTCCACCAGCAGGCCGTAATCGCCGTGGGTGGTGAAGGTCTGCGGGCCGACAATCGCGTCGAGGCCTCTGGAGCGCACCCAGTCGGCGGCGGTTGCCAGCAGAGCGCTGGCCGCTTCCTGATCGTCGTACACCTCAAAGGCCCCGAACCAGCCAACATTCTCGTGGTTGGCCTGGTTGTGCTGCGGGTTGACGTACGCGGCGATCGTGCCGACGAGCTGGTCGCCGCGCCACGCCGCGAAATAATCCCCCCTGCATCGTTTTCCAGTCCGGGTTCTTCTTCTGATCCAGGAGGTCGCGGCGCATCGACAGCAGCGGCGGCACCCAGTGCGGATCCTGCTTGTACACCTGCCAGGGGAACTCGAAGAAGGCCCGGAAGTCGCGCTCACTTTCGACTTTCCGGATAGTCACTGCGCCCGACATCGTGTTCCCTCCTGGGTAAGCAGCCACGCCAAAGTCAGCGCAATCCAGCCTGACGGGCAATTCCTCCGCCTCGTCTGACGGACCGAGTCGCCTGCGTAGGCTCGTCTTCCGCTCCTGGGTCATCCTCACAAAGCGGAGCGCATCTCTTCAGTTTATCCTGCCTCGCGTTTCGCTGCTTCTACACCGGCACCCGAATGCGCTCCGAACACGCCCACGCAAGTAAAACCCGCGCAGGTAATCTACGCGGGCTTCTCTGTGCACCTGACGAGACTTCAATGACCGGCTTTGCAGAAACGATAGGCGCGCCCTATGCCTGACGGTTGCGCGCGCGGAACCGGTCGATCAGGATAGCGGTCGCCAGCGCGCCGCCGATGACCACCTGCTCCCAATAGATGGACACGTTCATCATCACGAGGCCATTCTGAAGCACGCCCATGATGATGGCGCCTAGCACCGTTCCAAAAGGCGAGCCGACTCCACCGCTCATGGCTGTGCCGCCGATCAGCGGTGCGGTGAAGGAGGGAAGCATCCAGGTCTGGCCGATTGTGGGTTGGCCGGAAGCGAGCCGGGCCACCATCAGGACGCCCGCCAGGGCAGCCAGGGAGCCGGAGATCATGAACAGCAGGGTGCGCACGCGGGCAACCCGAATGCCCACCAGCGCGGCGGCCTCGGCGTTGCCGCCTACAGCATAGATGTGCCGTCCGATGTAGGTGCGCGACAGAAAAAACGCGAGCAGCAGGGTGATCAGCAGGGTGATCACCGTTGGCACCGGCAGCGGGCCGACATTTCCTTGCCCGAGCCAGGTGATTGAATCCGGGATCTTCTGGATGGCCCAGCCCTCGGTGACGACCAGGATGATGCCGTTGAGCACAAAGCCGACACTGAGCGTGACAACGAAGGCATTCAGGTTGAGCCGCGTGACCAGCGTGCCGTTCAACAGGCCGATCAGTGCGCCGGCGACCACGCCGAGAATCAGCGACAGCCAGGGGTCAAGCGAGGTATTGGCCATCAGCCACGCGGAGAGAATGCCGCAGAAACCGGCAGTGGATCCGACCGAGAGGTCGATTGCCCCGCCGATCGGTACCATCATCTGACCGAGCGCGACAAGCGTCACAAAGAGATCTGCCGCGTGAGAGTCGTGAGATTGTAAACGTCCAGGAATCGCGGCGCTGCCAGGGAAATCACCGTGCACAGGAGAATGAGAAAGATCACGAGACCGATGAGTTGCGACTGCTGTGTCGATCTCAGAAACCGCATCCATCTGGAGGGTGTGCCGGCGGCAGGAGTGGCCGGGCTGAATTCGTGCCTTGCGTTGCTGGTCATCGAGTACGGTCCTGTAATGATTTTCGGGTAGGCAAGTTGCGGTCCGCTCAGTTAGGCTGCGCGACAGACTCCGTCGCGGCTCGTTCCTGGTTGCCCCACATGGCGATACGCAGGATATCTTCTTCAGTTGCCGTCTTGGGATCCGCCTCGCCAGCGATGCGCCCTTCGCGCATGATGATGATGCGGTCGGCGATGGTCATCAGTTCCTGCGCCTCGGATGAAATAACGACAATCGCCTTTCCCTGCGCGGCCAAGTCTGCGATGAGCGCATGGATTTCCGCTTTGGCATTCACGTCAATACCGCGTGTCGGCTCGTCGAGGATGAGAATGCGCACTCCGCTGCCAAGCCAGCGCGCCAGAATGACCTTCTGCTGATTTCCGCCGCTCAGGAAGCGCACAGGCTGGTTGAGAGACGGCGTTTTGACATGGATCTGTTCACTCAGCATCGCAGCGTTTTCTCGTTCGTGCCGCAGATGAAGCGTCGGGAACTTCTGAAACCGCTTCACGAACGGCATGGTGATGTTTTCCAGGACCCCAGAAGCAGAAACAACCCCTGTCGCTTGCGCTCCTCGGGCACATAGCCGATTCCGTTTCGGATAGCGTCGGCGGGCGAACGAACGTCCAGCTTCCGCTCATCGATCCAGATTTCGCCCTGGGTGAAGTCGCGAAAGCCAAAAACACTGCTGAAAACTTCGCTTCGTCCTGCCCCCACCAGACCCGCAAAACCCAGGATCTCCCCTTCGTGCAGCTCGAAAGAAATCTCGTGGAAGTGTTTTGTGTCGGAGAGATTTCTCACCTTGAGGACGGGCTTCCCCCGGGCGTGGTTCGTTTCTCTGTTCACCAGGAATTCTTTGAGGGGGCGGCCGATCATTTGCAGGGTGATATCGTCTTCTGTCAGATCAGCACACTGGCCGACGGAGACCAGTTCGCCATCGCGCAGGACAGCGACGCGATCGGCAATCGCTCTCACTTCGCGAATGCGGTGCGAGATATACAGGATGGTCGTGCCCGCATCGCGCAGCAGGCGAATTTTGCGCAGCAGTAAGTCCGTTTCGCGATGGCTCAGCGCGGCCGTCGGCTCGTCCATAATCAGAATTTGACATTGGTTGGCGAGCGCTCGCGCGATCTGGATCATCTGCTGCTGGGCGACACTCAGATCTTTCACCGTGGCATCGCAATCCACGTCGATGTCGAGCGAGGCAAGAATTTCCGTGGCTTGCTGACGCTGCTTGTTGCGCAGAACCAAGCCCGCCGAATTCCGCGGTTCAATGCCGAGCAGGACGTTTTCGCTGACCCGCATTTCCGGGATCAGGTTCAGCTCCTGCGGTACCATGCCGATGCCAAGCTGCAGTGCTTTCTGTGCATCCGGGATCAACACCGGGGTGCCGTTCAGAAAGATCGATCCCCGATCCGGGTGATACAGGCCGGCTGCGATCTTCATCAGAGTCGATTTGCCTGCGCCATTTTCGCCCATGATGGCCAGGATCTCGCCACGGCGCACGTCGAGGTTGATGTCATTCAGCGCCAGTACGCCGGGAAAGTGTTTGGTGATGCCCTTAAATTCGAGGATGACGTCAGAAGACATAAAACAGAATCCAGTCTATCAATGGGGCGAGCTCACGCTATTGTGCCTGATGAACTCGCCCCGGGGGTGTTGGAATTTTCGCTAGTTCGACTTGTAGGTGTCGACGTTCTCAGCCGTCACCGGGAAGGAGCCCGTTTCGTGCAGCACCGGCGTCGTCCAGCCCTGCGCATGACCGACTGCGTAGATGGTCGACCAGTAGCCGATATCCTGCACGTTCTGCACCGCGACAGAAAGGATCGCGCCCTCGCGAATGAAGTCGACGGTTTCAGGGAGATCGTCCATGCCGACGACCAGGACCTCGCCCGTGCGCCCAGCTTCGACAACGGCCTGCGCCGCGCCAATCGGGTTACTCGCGTTCGCGCCGAAAATACCGCGAACATTCGGGTGGGCCTGAAGAATGCTGCTGGTCAGGTTGATCGCGCGTTCCAGGTCGTCGTTGTCCGCTTCTTCGGCGACGATGGTGATGCCCGGATAATCAGCGGCCATGGCTTCGCGGAAGCCGTTGACGCGCTGCTGGTGATTGACCGCGCCCGGGCTGCCGATGAGGATCGCAACTTCGCCTTCACCACCCAGCGCGTCGCCGAGGACCTGGGCCATCAGCGCGCCATCGCCCGTCGCGTCCGCGTGGCCGACGAAGGTCGTGAGCGGTGCATCGGTGCAGGGGGTGTCAAAGCCGAACACGGTGATGCCATTGGCCACCGCTTCTTCGATCAGCGGGCGTCCTGCATCGGGATCCAGGCACGAGACGGCGAGGATGTCTGGCTGCTTGGCGATGGCGGCCTCGATGCGCTGGGTCCATTCCAGCACGTCGGCCTGCTGCGGAGCATCCCAGTCGACGCGAACGGTGACACCGCGCGCGGCCATTTCCTGCGATGCGGTTTCGATACCGATGCGAACATCCTCATACCAGGGATGAACGAGTTTCGGCACGAAGACGATGTAGACTTCGCTGTCCTGCGCCGTCACCGACGAGATACCCAGAACCAGGAGGAGAGCGAACAGGGCCAAGACAAGAAGATGACTAGTACGTTTCATTGAATTTCTCCTTCAGGATAGATTGGCAACGAGGATCAAACCCCTGGCACCCAAAATAAGTGGACGCGAATCTGGTATTTATTCAACCATGATATTCAATTCACATCCGATCCTAGCGTATCCAGAGTGGAATAAAATGTCAAGACAGCTAAATTATTCAATCAGCCTTGCCAAACGAAGTGGAACCCACCGAGGATGGTACTGACCGGCCGAGACGCACGTCGAAAATGGAGATGCGGAGGCCGCCTCTTGTTGAAACGAGGTCGTTATGGGGTCGGTATGGCGAAAATCATCAGGCAGGGGTCAGGACGCAGCGCCGGCGCATCGCGAGAATCGAGCGATCGCTGCCATGCTCAGGGACGCAGCGCGAGAGAAAATGTTCTATCGAAAGCGGCAAGGTCGGCCGGTCACTCCAGCAGGCGCTGCGCGGTCATGTGATCGGTGATCAGGACGTTGATCCAGCCGCCGAGGAGGGCGCCGCGAATTGCATTCGTTTTGCGGGGGCCACCGGCAATCGCCACCGAACGTTTAACGCGCTTCAGTTGATCGAGCTTCATGCTGATCACCCGCTCGTTCAGCGGTGTGACCACCGGCCGTCCTTCACCGTCGAAGAAGCGAAGCACGATGTCGCCCACCGCCCCACGTTCCTGAAGCGCCGTCAGCTCCTCGGCAGTAAAGACGTTGCCGCTGCTCGCCAGCAGTTTTGAAGGCTCGACACTGCCGATTCCCACCAGTGCCAGGGTGACATTGTCGAATAAGCCGACGGCCTGCTGCACAAATGGGTCGTTCATCAATTCCGTGCTCATAAGCACGGAACTGGCGACGCCGGGCGCGGGTAGGTAGACCGCCTCGCCCTGAACGAGCTTCGCAAAGCGCTCGGTGATTCGGGAGGCGTAGATTTTCGCAGAAGGGTTTCCGACGCCGCCAAGGATCTGAACCACCTTGGCATCGGTCGCCTTGGACAGCGGATGCATCGCATTGACCATCGCCAGTAGTGAAGAACTCCACGACGAGAGCCCGACCACCTCGTTCTTGTTGATGGTCGTCTCAACGTAGTAGGCGGCCGCGCTGCCGATATGGTCGAAGATCGCTTCGTCACTCTCGTCGTCACAGTGAACGACGATCGCGGCCTTGAGCCCATAGCATTCGCAGAGTTCGCTTTCAAGCTGGGCATACACGCCCGTTGGCATATTGACGGTTATGCGTACAATATCCTCTTCCTCTGCGCGCTTGAGGATCCGCGAGACAGTGGCCTGCGAAATGTCGAGCTGGTGCGCGATGTCCGACTGCTTCAGGCGCTGCATATAATATAAATAGGCGACCTTGGTCGTCAGTCGCAGTTCTTCGGTCAGCGATGTGTGGTCAAGGCTCATCATGAATATGAATACCTTATAGGATAGATATTCCGATCGTAATCTTAACGCAGACTCTTGTCAACAAGAACCCCTCGTTCAGACAACCCCTACTAAAGGCCTGAATTCTACCCCATCCGGTATGCCGTACTGTGCCCTCCAGACGACTTGACAAGCGGGCAGTCATTTTCTATACTCGCAATAGGGTGAATAAAGCACCTGCTGTGAATAAATATTTCAGCAGATCGGAAATTGAAAAGTGCACCTCCCCGCGAAAGCCCAACCTATTGCGATAGTCGCCGTCCTGATTGGAATTCTGTTGCTGAGTTCCGCCTGCACGATCGCGACCATCCGCCCGCTTGATCCGGAAACGGGCAAAGCGATCATTGGCAATGAGGATCAGCAGTTCAACCCCGCGAATTACGTTGTATCGATCTGGGAGGCGCAGGTCATCCCCGTCCTTCAGCAAGCGCCGGACATCACGGTGATACTGAATGCGCTGAGAGAAAACCAGGCGTCCGCATCAGAAACCTACGGCCGTAAAGTGGGTCAGCAGCCCTACAGCTTCGTCGTCACAGGCAGCGGCACCATCCTCAGCATCAATACCGAATCGCGCGCCGGGCTGGCTCTGGTGGATGCGGACAGCGACGGGGAAACGGACTTCTCGCTCGCCGTCGGCCCCGTCATTCGCGGCACGGCCATGCGCGACGGCATGCCCTTCATCTCCTTCAACCAGTTCACCAACCAGATGGAGTACGCGTCCGTCTCCAACGAGATGAACGCGTTGATCAACCAACAGGTGATCACGCCGCTTGGCGATGTGCAGACTCTGGCCGGAAAATCAGTGACCTTCGCCGGGGCCTTCACCCTCGCGACCATAGACGACATCATCATCGTGCCGGGCATTCTCACGGTGGGTGAATCATGATCGACCATAAGCCCGAGGGCGCACCAGGGGAGATCCTCCTGCAAGCCAGGGGAATCACCAAAATTTACCCCGGCACCATCGCCCTTAACGACGTCGATTTCAACATCTATCGCGGCAAAGTGAATGTGCTGATCGGCGAAAACGGCGCCGGTAAATCGACGCTCATGAAGATCCTCGCCGGCGTCGAGCAGGCTTCCTCCGGTCAGCTTCTGCTCGACGGGAAGCCCATCCACGTAAGCTCGCCCCGCGACGCTAATCGTCACGGCATCGGCATCATCTATCAGGAACTGAACCTTTATCCAAATCTGAGCGTTGCCGAAAACATCTTCATGTTACACGAGCGGACGCGGCTGGGGGTGATCAACAAGAAGGAACAGATCGCCATCACGCGTGACCTGATGCAGCGCCTTGAAGAGGATATCGACCCGAAAACGCCGGTCGACGACCTGCGCATCGGCCAGCAGCAGATCGTCGAGATCGCCAAAGCCCTATCGCAGAACGTCCGCATCCTGATCATGGACGAGCCGACGTCGGCGCTGAGCAATACCGAGGTCGACGTGCTGTTTCGCATCATCCGCGAACTGAAAGCGCAGGATGTTGCCATCGTCTACATCTCCCACAAGCTGGACGAACTGCTGCAAATCGGCGATGCCTTCACCGTGCTGCGTGACGGGATGCTGGTCGCAGAAGCATCCGCCGGTGAAGTCAGTCTCAGCTGGATCGTCGAGAAAATGGTCGGGCGGCGCGCCGATACGCTCTACAAACACCTCGACCACACGCGGGATCGCGAAGTACTGCGCGTCGAGAACCTGACACTGCCCCGCGTCGGCGGCGGCTTCGTCGTGGACCACGTCTCGTTCAACCTGTACGCCGGCGAAGTGGTCGGCATCTACGGCTTGATGGGGAGCGGGGCGCACCGAACTGCTGGAAAGCCTGATCGGACTTAACTCCGAAGCGCGCGGCACGATTCTGCTGAACGGGAAGAACCTGCACGGGCTCGATATCAAAGCGCGCATCGCCCTCGGATTGTCGCTGGTCCCAGAAGATCGGCAGCTTCGCGGCCTGGTTCAGAAGCTCTCGGTCGCGCAAAACCTCACGCTCGCCAGCCTTTCACGCTACCTGCGCCGGGGGGTGCTTTCCACCGTCAAGGAACGCAGCAGCGTCTCCGATGAGATTGGCAGCCTGCGCATCAAAGTCGCCAACCCGGATGATCTGATCACCGCCCTGAGCGGCGGCAATCAGCAGAAAGTCGTCGTCGGCAAGAGTCTGCTGACGGCGCCCAAGGTGCTGATGCTGGATGAGCCAACGCGCGGCATCGACGTTGGAGCCAAGGGCGAAATCTTCGAGATCATCAATGATCTGGCCCGGCAGGGGCTCGGCGTGCTGTTCGTATCGTCGGAACTCAAAGAGGTTTTGGCAATGGCGGATCGCGTCCTGGTGATGTGGAAAGGACGCATCACCGCCGAGCTGAAGAAAGGCGAGATCAGCCAGGAAGCCATCGCGACTGCCTCGGTCGGGGCGCAGTTGGATGATAAGCGTATAGCACCTGAAAAGGTTACATCATGAGCCAAGCGAGTCTTTCGATGACGCAGGCGAAGACAGCCAGGAACGGCGTGCGCAGCGATCCCCGGATGATGGTGCTGCGCCTTCGCACGCTGATCGCCCTGTTCATCCTGGTGATCATTTTCTCTTTTACTGCCCCCGCCTTCCTGACCACCGGCAACATCGTCATTCTGGTCAAGCAGGTGGCGCTGAACGCCATCCTGGGTATCGGTATGACGTTCGTCATCCTGACCGGCGGGATCGACCTTTCGGTCGGTTCAATTGTCGGTCTGGCAGGCATGATTCTCGGCGGCTTGCTCCACGAGGGGCTGGTGCTGCCGATGTTCGGCGTCTCCATCTTCTTCAACGTCCCGGTGGTCATCCTCCTCACGCTCTTGATGGGCATGGTCGTCGGCATGCTGAACGGGCTGATCATCACCCGATTGAATGTGTCGCCGTTCATCGCCACCCTCGGCATGCTCTACATGGCCCGCAGCGCCGCCCTGCTGCGCTCGAACGGTGCAACTTTCCCGAATCTGGTGGGCAATGAAGCCCTGGGCAACACCGGCTTCCCGACCATCGGCGCGGGTACGCTGCTCGGGTTGCCTGGGCGATCTGGATCATGGTGTTGTTTATCGTCATCGCCACCTTTGTAGCCACCAGGACACCCTTTGGCCGGCAGGTTTACGCCGTGGGCGGCAACGAACGCGCCGCCGAACTCTCCGGCGTGCGGGTGAACCGCATCAAGATCCTGGTTTACATGATCTCCGGGTTCTGCGCCGCCGTGGTGGGAATCATCATCACTTCACAGCTTGTCGCCGCGCATCCCGCGACCGGGACAAGTTATGAACTCAACGCGATTGCCGTCGTCGTCCTCGGCGGGACCTCGCTCAACGGTGGGCGAGGCAGCATTTTTGGCACCATCATCGGGGCGTTTGTCATCGGCGTCCTGAATAACGGCATGGTGCTCATCGGGCTTTCGGAGTTTGTACAGACGGGTATCACAGGCTTTGTCATCGTGGCGGCCGTTGTACTCGACCAGTTCCAGCAGCGGCTGCAGCGTCAGCTTGCGCTTCAGCAGGCAGCCGCCCAGGCGACCGACGTATCCAAGGGAAAGGAGGCAGGCTAGCTTCCCGGTCCGTGCTGGACACACAGGTATTTTCGTTTCGAATCATGCACTTCGTTCAGGAGACAACATGTTTAAGTTCAACAGACTCATCACGCTGGTTCTTGCCCTGGTCGTGCTGGCTATCGGGATCGTGCTGCCAGCCGCCGCCCAGGATGTTCCGATGGGCAACGGCGAACTGATCGTGATCATCACGCCGTCGCACGACAATCCATTCTTCGCTGCCGAGGCAACCGCCGCCGAAGCACGCGCTCAGGCGCTCGGCTACGAGACCCTCGTCCTGGTGCACGACGACGATGCGGCCCTTCAGGACCAGCACTTCGACACCGCCATCGCCCGCGGCGCCGCAGCCATCATCCTCGACAACGCCGGCGCGGATGCGACCGTTGCCGCCGTCCAGAAGGCCAAGGATGCCGGTATCCCCAGCTTCCTGATCGACCGTGAGATCAACGCCACCGGCGTCGCCATGGCCCAGATCGTCTCCGACAACTACCAGGGCGCCACCCTCGGCGCCGAAGAATTCGTCCGTCTGATGGGCGAGTCCGGTGACTACGTCGAACTGCTCGGCCGCGAGACCGACACCAACGCTCACATCCGCTCTCAGGGCTACAACGACGTCATCGGTCAGTACCCCGATATGGTCAAGGTCGCCGTCCAGTCGGCCAACTGGTCGCAGACCGAGGCCTTCGACCTCATGCAGACCATCATTCAGGCCAATCCCAGCATCAAGGGCGTCATCAGCGGCAACGACACCATGGCCCTCGGCGCTTCGGCCGCCCTCCAGGCCGCCGGCTTGACCGACGTCCTCGTGGTCGGATTCGACGGCAGCCCCGACGTCATGGAAGCCATTCGCCAGGGTACCATCCAGGCGACCGTCCTTCAGCCCGCCGCCTACATCTCCGAACTGGCGGTCGAGCAGGCCAGCGTCTATATCCAGACCGGTGTTGCCCCGGCCGAAGAGAAGCAATCGGTCCCGTGCGAACTCATCGTCCCTGAAAACGTCGACCAGTACGGCGTCTTCGCCAAGCTCCCGGCCCCCACTGAGGCCCCGATGGAAGAGGCCGCGGTCCCGATGGGCAACGGCGAACTAATCGTGATCATCACGCCGTCGCACGACAATCCGTTCTTCGCTGCCGAGGCGACCGCCGCCGAAGCACGCGCTCAGGCGCTCGGCTACGAGACCCTCGTCCTGGTGCACGACGACGACGCGGCCCTTCAGGACCAGCACTTCGACACCGCCATCGCTCGCGGCGCCGCGGCCATCATCCTCGACAACGCCGGCGCAGATGCGTCTGTGGCCGCCATCCAGAAGGCCAAGGATGCTGGTATCCCCAGCTTCCTGATCGACCGTGAGATCAACGCCACCGGCGTCGCCATGGCCCAGATCGTCTCCGACAACTACCAGGGCGCCACCCTCGGCGCCGAAGAATTCGTCCGTCTGATGGGCGAGTCCGGCGACTACGTCGAACTGCTCGGCCGCGAGACCGACACCAACGCCCACATCCGCTCTCAGGGCTACAACGACGTCATCGGTCAGTACCCCGATATGGTCAAGGTCGCCGTTCAGTCGGCCAACTGGTCGCAGACCGAGGCCTTCGACCTCATGCAGACCATCATTCAGGCCAATCCCAGCATCAAGGGCGTCATCAGCGGCAACGACACCATGGCCCTCGGCGCTTCGGCTGCCCTCCAGGCCGCCGGCTTGACCGACGTCCTCGTGGTCGGCTTCGACGGCAGCCCTGACGTCATGGAAGCCATCCGCCAGGGTACCATCCAGGCGACGGTCCTCCAGCCCGCCGCTTACATCTCCGAACTGGCCGTCGAGCAGGCCAGCGTCTATATCCAGACCGGTGTCGCCCCGGCCGAAGAGAAGCAATCGGTCCCGTGCGAACTCATCGTCCCTGAAAACGTCGACCAGTACGGCGTCTTCGCCAAGCTGTCCTAACGAAAGAAAGCGCAAGTCTGGCCATCCCCACAGGGCGGACCCTGTGGGGATGGCCGGAGTATCTGAACCGTACCAGTGCAGCGACAAGCTGAGAATGACAGGCAACGTAGGGACGCGCATCCACCAGACGGAAACCCAGAAGGGTATCCCATATGCACCAAGTTAAGGGTTGCGGGGGCCGCCGAGGGCTGTAGGGACGCGCAACGGCGCGTCCGCCGACAAGCCCACTGAAGGGGCTTCCCCGACGCCTGCGTTCTTGGTCCCTTTAGTGGACCTGTCTTTTCGGGTAGCCGGGTGTTTTAACACCCGGCGGACGACGCGACAATCCCTATTCTGATGGCGTCGATCAATCGTTAACTTGGTACTAAATCATTGAAACCTGGCTTTTTTCTGTTCGTACTTTAGAAGTTGACCTTACGAGGGTTCGAGACCACACCCCGTCAGTCGAGTCGCTGCTTCCTGGAGGAATGAATGCAGGTGCGTGAATTGCAGGTCAAATCGGTTCACTACCGCCGCACCATCTTGAAGATCATCAAAGCCAGCGGCGGCGGTCATACGGCGGGCAGCCTGTAATGTGTGGATATTCTCAATGTCCTCTACAACCATGTCATGAATGTGGCCCCCGACAGCTTCGACTCGCCGGATCGGGATCGCTACATTCAGAGCAAGGGGCATTCGGTTGAGGCGCTCTACGCCGTGCTGGCCGACAAAGGTTTCTTCCCACTCTCCGACCTGGATACGCTGAACCAGTACCGATCGCCCTACATCGGACACCCGACTCGCAAGGTGCGAGGGATCGAACAGAACACCGGAGCGCTCGGGCACGGTCTTTCGCTGGCCGTGGGAACAGCCTTAGCCGCCAGGCTCGATGGTCGTTCGTATCGCGTTTTCACGCTCCTGGGCGATGGCGAGCTGGCGGAGGGCTCCAGTTGGGAAGCCTCGATGAGCGCCGCGCATTACGAGCTCGACAATCTGGTCGTCATCGTCGATCGCAACCGGCTGCAAATCACCGGCGACACCGAAGAAGTGAATGGTCTGGAACCTCTCCACGAGAAATTCACCGCTTTCGGCTACGCAGTGCGTGAATGCAACGGTAACGATGTCGAAGATCTGTTGCTGATCTTCGACCAGGTGCCATTTACCCCCGGCAAGCCCAGCCTGATCCTCGCCAAGACGATCAAGGGAAAGGGCATGAGCTTCATGGAAAACGTCGCCAAGTGGCATCATCATGTCCCGAACGACGAGGAGTATGCCGCCGCCCTCCGCGAACTGGATCGTCAGGAGCGGAATCTGGAGGTGGTCTTTGGCTGAGTACGGTAAAGCCAACCTGGACGTCTTTTCCTCAACCCTCCTGGAGCTGGCTGCGGCGGACCGGGATATCCTCGTGGTCACCAGCGACTCGCGCGGCTCCGGCAAGCTGACCCCATTTGGTCAGGCGCTCCCCCAGCAGCATGTCGAAGTAGGCATTGCCGAGCAGAACCTGATCGGGGTAGCGGCAGGTCTCGCTTCAGCCGGGAAGAAGGTCTTCGCGGTTTCGCCGGCCTGTTTTCTGACCGCGCGCTCGTTGGAGCAGATCAAGAACGATGTCGCCTATTCCGACAACCCTGTCCGGGTGATCGGCATCAGCGCTGGGGTCAGCTACGGCGCGCTCGGTTCCACGCACCATTCCCTGCACGATTACGCGGCGCTGCGGGCGATCAACAACATCGACATCGTCGCGCCGGCCGATAACTTCGAGACCCGTCGAGCGATTCAGGCGGCCTTGTCCTATCCGCGTCCGCTCTACATCCGCTTCGGCAAGCGTCCCATGCTCCACCTTCACGCGCCGGATACCGACTTCAGCATTGGCAAAGCCATCACCATCCGTGAAGGCCAAGACGTCACCTTCATCGCCATCGGCGAGACCGTCGCCCCGGCGGTGATGGCCGCGGATCAGCTTAACTCCGAGGACATCTCGGCCGGCGTGATCAGCATGCACACCCTCAAACCGTTCGACGAGACGGCTCTGCTGACCGGGGCGGCGAACACGCGCGTGCTGATCACCGTGGAGGAGCACAGCGTGTATGGCGGTCTGGGCGAATGCTGCGCTTCCGTGCTGATGAAGCACCGCCTGTTTCCCATCTTTCAGATCGTCGGCTTCCCCGACGAATACACCGTCACGGGGAGCCAGAGCGAGATTTTCGAGCATTACGGCATCTCCCTCCCGGGTCTCGTGAATACGGCGAAAAGCCTGCTCCAGAGTGAGGCGGTCCGATGAGCACTGATCGTACACTGCTGGCGCTGGACCAGAGCACCTCTGCTACCAAGGCGATCCTCTTTGACGTGCGCGGTCACGTGCTGGATCAGGAGTCGGCGGCGCACGCCCAGCACTATCCCCTGGCCGGATGGGTCGAACACGACGCCGAAGAGATCTATCAGAACACGCTGACAGTCCTCAGGCACGTCCTGGCGCGCTGCTCGGCCGACAGCCTGCCGGCCTTCCTGAGCATCACCAACCAGCGCGAAACCGTCGTCATTTTCGACAGGAGCACCGGCCAACCGCTGCGTCCGGCCATCGTCTGGCAGTGCCGGCGCGGTGAGCCGATCTGTCAGCGCCTCGTCGACGCCGGGCATGAGCCGCTGGTCCATGAGCGCACCGGTCTGAAGATCGACACCTACTTCCCCGCCTCCAAGATCACCTGGTTGATCGAAAACGAACCGGCGGTGCGGTCGGCGCTGCAAGAAGGCCGCGCGTTGATCGGCACCATCGACGCCTATCTGATCTACCGCCTCACCGGCGGCGCCGTCTTTGCGACGGATGCCACCAATGCCAGTCGCACGCTGCTCTACGACATTCATACCCTCGGCTGGAACGACGAACTCTGCGCGCTATTCGGTGTGCCTCGAAACGCACGCCCCGAGGTGCGCGACAGCAATGCCGGCTATGGCGCGACCACGCTCGAGGGGACGCTCGACCAGCCGCTGCCGATCTGCGGCGTGATGGGCGACTCGCAGGCGGCGTTATTCGCGCAGCACTGCTTCACGCCCGGCAGCGCCAAGGTCACCTTCGGCACCGGCTCCTCGATCCTGGTCAACATTGGCGACCGGCCTATCCCCGCCGAACAGGGAATTGTCACGGCGCTGGCCTGGCAGATCGACGGCGCGGCGACGTTCGCCTACGAAGGGCTGATCAACTACAGCGGCGCAACCATCGCCTGGCTGACCGATCAACTGCGGCTGATCGAGTCTCCCAGGGAGACCGAAGCCCTGGCGCGCAGTGTGCCCGACAACGGCGGGGTCTATCTCGTGCCGGCGTTTGTCGGCCTGAGCGCCCCCTACTGGCAGCCCAACGCGCGCGCCGCGATTGTCGGCCTGTCGCCCGCGTCGACGCGCGAACACGTCGTCCGCGCCGCGCTGGAGTCGATCGCCTATCAGATCCGCGACATCATTGAGCTGATGGGCCGCGCCGCCGGACTCAGACTGCAAAAGATTCACGGGGACGGCGGCGGGGTCGCCAACCTCTTTCTGATGCAGCTTGTCGCCGATGTATGCAGGCTGGAGGTGGAAGCCTCTGAGGTGTCGAATCTGTCGGCGTGGGGCGCCGCACTGACTGGGCTGCTCGGCCGTGGCGTCTACGATGGCCTGGGCGCGCTCAATGCGCTGCCCCTGCCGGCCACTCACTACGTGCCGCAGGCGCCCGAGGCGATCATCGAGGCCTGGTATCAAGGTTGGCTCGCAGCCGTCCAGCGGGTACTCTAAAGAAAAGGACTCTCAAAATGGTGGACTATTCCAAAACAACTCTGGGTGTCATTGTCGGCAATCGCGATTTCTTTCCGGACAGGCTGATTTCAGAGGGACGGCAGGAGATCCTGGAAGTGCTGGCCGAGATGGGCATCGACGCGGTCATCCTCGACGAAGAGACGACCAAGCTCGGCGCGGTGGAAACCTGGGAGCATGCCAAGCGCTGCGCCGACCTGTTCCGGCGCAATGCCGACCGGATCATGGGCATCCTCGTCGTGCTGCCCAATTTTGGCGACGAGAAGGGCGTGGCCGACACCATCCAGTTGGCCGGTCTGAATGTTCCCGTGCTGGTGCAGGCCTACCCCGATGACCTCGACAAGCTCTACGTCGAACGCCGCCGCGACTCCTTCTGCGGCAAGATCTCCGTCTGTAACAACCTCTATCAGTACGGCATTCCGTATACACTCACGCGGCTACACACGGTGTCGCCCAAAGACGAGTCCTTCAAGCAGGATCTGCGCGACTTCGTCGGCGTCTGCCGCGTTGTCAAACACATGAAGCGGGCGCGTCTGGGCGCCATTGGCGCGCGGCCCAACGCCTTCAACACCACCCGCTACAGCGAAAAACTGCTTCAGGCCTTCGGCGTCAGCGTCAGCACCCTCGACCTCTCCGAAGTGTTCGGCAAGGCCAACAAGATCGCGGACGACGACGCTCGAGTCGCCCAGACGCTCGATCGCATTCACGGCTACATTCGCACCGACCAGGTGCCCTCGGCCGCTGTCGTCAAACAGGCGAAGCTGGCCGTCGTCATCGACGACTGGATGGCGCAGAACGACATCGTCGCTTCGGCGATCCAGTGCTGGACCTCTCTGCAAGCCAACTACGGCGTCAACGTCTGCACGCTGATGAGCATGATGAGCGAAGCGCTGATGCCGAGCGCCTGCGAAGTCGATGTCACCGGCGTCATGTCGATGTACGCGCTTCAGCTTGCCAATCTGACGCCGAGTGCGTTGGTGGACTGGAACAACAACTACGGCTCTGACCCGAACAAGTGCATCCTCTTCCACTGCGGAAACTGGGCCAAGAGCTTCCTGGGCAGCGAAGCGCGCATGTACAACGCGCCGATCCTGGGGACGACCGTCGGCGTGGAGAACACCTACGGCACGGTCGAGGGCAAGACCCCGGCCGGACCGTTCAGCTATGCCCGCATCACGACGGACGACCGCAACGGGAAGATCAAAGCCTATGTCGGCGACGGCGCATTCCTCGACGACCCGGTCGAAACCTTTGGCAGCCGCGCCGTGGTCGAGGTGCCCGGCCTGCAAAAGCTGATGCGCCACGTCTGCAAGAACGGCTTTGAGCACCATGCCGCCATGACGAACTCGTATACCGGCGCCATTCTGAACGAGGCGTTCACCACCTATTTCGGTTGGGAAACCTACTATCACGACGCCGAGGCCTAGCGTTATCCGGGTGGGTGCGCTGTCATGATCAATGACGATTCTCGGGCACGCGCTGAAAAGCCAGGCAGACCAGCCGCACCCGCGCTACGTTCGTAAACAGGGGGAATCAGCATGACAACGTCAGTTCCGCAGTGGGGCCTCTTCGAGTTGAGCCTGCGCGGCGAAAGCGAAGGCAACCCCTTTGCCGAGGTAACCTTCTCGGCGCAGTTCCAGCAGGGTGAGCAGCGCTTTACGGTGAGCGGTTTCTACGATGGAGACAGCACCTACCGTGTGCGTTTCATGCCGCCGGCGCAGGGCGAATGGCAGGTCCAGACCAGCAGCAGTCTCCCCGCGCTGAACGGCGTGCAGAGTGCTTTCACCTGCGTCGCCCCCGAGCCGCACAACCGGGGTGTGGTGCGCGTCCACAACCAGTTCCACTTTGCCTATGACGATGGCAGCAGCTACTCTCCGTTTGGCACGACCTGCTATGCCTGGATCTACCAGAGCGAGGCGCAGCAGGACCTCACCATTCAGTCCCTGCAAGAGGCGAACTTCAACAAGATTCGCATGTGCGTCTTCCCGAAGCACTACCCCTACAACGCCGCCGAGCCGACGATCTACCCGTATGAAAAGAACGCGGATGGCAGCAGCGACACCACCCGATTCAACCCGAAGTTCTTCCAGCACTTCGAGAAGCGCGTGGCCGAACTGGGCCGGCTCGGCATCGAGGCGGATATCATCCTCTGGCATCCCTACGACCGTTGGGGCTACTCGCTGATGGACGAGGAGAGCGATTATCGCTACCTGCGTTATGTAATCACCCGCCTGAGCGCCTATCACAACGTGTGGTGGTCGCTGGCCAACGAGTATGACTTCATGCTCAAGGACAAACCGATGGAGCGTTGGGATCGCTTCTTCGAGATCCTCATGGCGGAAGACCCGCACCAGCATTTGCGCGGCATCCACAATGGTGATCCCAGGATGAATTACGACCACACCAGGCCGGCGGTCACCCACGCATGCATTCAGAACTGGGACACCAAGCGCACCCGTGAATGGCGCGACGCCTATCAGAAGCCGATCATCAACGACGAGCTGGAATATGAGGGCAACATTCCGCTGACGTGGGGCAACATCAGCGCACAGGAAGAGGTCCATCGCTTCTGGATCACCGTCTGCAATGGCGGCTATGCCGGCCACGGCGAAACCTACGAGCACCCGGAAGACCTGCTGTGGTGGTCGCATGGCGGCGTGCTGCACGGCGAAAGCTGGAAACGCATTCGCTTCCTCAGGTCGATCGTCGACGAAGCGCCGCAAGGGGGCCTGGAACCCTTGCCCGACGCAGGGGTCTGGCACCGTGTTTCCGGTGCGCAAAATGGCGACTACCGCCTGATTTATCTCGGTGAGCACCAGCCGAAGTCGTGGTGGTGGGGCCTGCCCGAGGGCACGGACTATGCCGTGGATCTCATCGATACCTGGAACATGACCATCACCCCTGGGCAACTGCGCCCGACACACCGTCTGAATGCAACCGAGAAATACAACGTTCCACCCTACGAAGTGGTGCTGCCAGGGAAGCCTTACCTCGCCATCCGCCTCCGTCCAAATAGTTGATCCGTTGCCCACCCATCACAAAAAAGCCCGCGCAGATCACCTGGCGGGCTTTTCGTTGCATTTGAAGCGGTTCGAACCCCACTCTTCTACGCCTTGGACGTGACCCACCGATTCTCTGGAATTGGATCGTCATTTGGACTCAGGCGCATGTCAACCCTCGCGTTACGCTCATCCTGTTGAGGTGTTAGCCAACTTCACCCAGCTGGCAAGGCCACCGAGCGGTTAGACTCGACATATTGAACCACTCTAGTAATATCTTTTGTGTCGGCTTCACCAAGATCAATGTAGATTCTCAGAAAACGCAGCATCGCCTCGAACGCAAAATCGATGCTCATTTCCTCTTGCTTCAGCGTTGCCTCTTTCCAATCATCCGCCAAAGCGGCATCCAGCGGGAAATCCATCTGTCAAGAGTTGCATATCGCCTAACAGACCCGGTAGATCATCGTCGTACAAAGCTTTGTTGATTTCCCAGAATTCGTCCAGAAACCGAAAGCAAATGGCATATGCTTTTTGAGAATTGATCATCATCGAGTCTCAAAGGGGTGTCCGCCTCATCATAACCGATCGGGCTTTGAACGGCGCAACGTGATTACGGCAGAAGCAGTGTTTGGAGATAGCGAACCAGCGACCGAATCTGTGACAACTCGATCCGACCTTCTGCGCCAACGTAACCTCCGGATCTACTGCCATCGGTGACATTGCGCAGCATAAAGCGCAAGGTCGCTTCACTGCACAAGTCCTCAGAATTGGCCGAGTCGCATGGCCAGACCTCGCCGCCCAGGAGCTGGCAATAAAACCCCAACTGGAGAGGAAAAAAGGGTTCGCGTTCCTTCAGGATGCCAACAGTGCGCTGACTGGCATAGCCCTCAAAATACTGGCTGAGCCTCCCCACCTCAGAGGGCAGCATGGTGGTCTCGATGGAGGGTAACTGAATGCGGGAGTCAGCGGTGTCGATGGTCATGGTGAGCTTCATCCAGTAGTCTTCCTGAGGCGCTCTGTATTGCACCACAAACTCGACACGATACTGGTCTGACTCCAGGAGAAATCTACTTTCGGGGATCAACATTGGGTAGATTTTGGTTCGCAACTAGATCATCTGACAAGCAGGCAACAATATCTTTACACATACATTTAGTGTTATAAATATAAAAATATATCAACGAATTGTTTGAGCGTATAGATATAATCCTCCTGCAGCTAAGAAAAACCAGCCCAAGGAGGATTCAAAACTGTCCTTCATGAAAGGAGGTTCTCCCCTTTGAGCAACCTTATACATGTATCTGGTAACCTGTTCCGCACCAGTGCGAGAAAACATATAGACCATGCCAAGAATCAAAGAGAACAGCCCAAGGAACAGGTACATTTGAGTCTCCTTCCCCAACGCACATCAGTGCACATGACAATCAGAATTATCCCATTTAAGCGCTTCCAAACCAATTCGCCCGGAGGATCATTCGTCCTCAACTCCCTGAACCCCGTTGATGAGTCTCAAGCATCTTCGGCATTCGACAATCGTGTTGCCAGCAGGTCTTTGATCAGGCGATTGACACGCCCGGCCTCGGCGGCATGCGCCTCATTCAGGTCGCGCATCCATTGAGGAAAGGGGTCCCTGTATTCAAACACCTCGAGAGACGCCGGGTAAAAGAGTGGCCCGATATCGTCATAAATAGTATCCGGTGCGACTCCATCCCTCTCGATCTCCTGCATCGTGAACAGCGGCTCGGTCTCCACCCAGACGTCGCCATAGAGCCGAAACCACTGCCGGGTCGCCCACACCACTGTCCAGTAGTGTTCTCCTCTGTCCTCGAGCAGCCATTCGGACATTTGATCAAGCATTTCCTCGCGAGTCAGTCGTCCTGCTTCATATTCATGGACAACAGCCGTATGATGAAACCAGAGCTGTTGGAACCCGCGAAGCATCCCTTTGGAGTATTCACTGAGGTATTGCTCAAGGTCCTCATCAACCTGATATCCGTCTTTCGGTTCAAATCGTATCCCCTGGTCGCCAGGGTAGGGACGCCGGTGGTCAACCCAACCAGCAGGTAATTCCCAGAATTCGCTGGATAGGCGGAGCAGGTATAGATGGCGATACCCACCTTCTCCTTCCTCAAATGCTTGCAGTCCGGACACAATCCACCCGGCGGAAGTATTCGTGGCATGATATTTACCTCGGATGAACTAGAATGCGAAGCCGCAGCATCAGGGCATCCCCGTTGCGTATGGTCACAGGCGCGCGGCGGAGAGGATCGCTGCTGCCTTTCGCGTCTGAGCTACAGACTTTCGCCCGACTGCCCGAAGCTGCTCGCCAGGAGCGAGAAGTCGCTGATGTTGATGACGCCGTCAGCGTTGAAATCAGCGCGGGCGTCGAAGCCAGGGCCGTCTGAAGTCAGACCGAAGGCCGCTGCCAGCATCGAGAAATCGTTGATGTTGACGACATTGTCCTGGTTGGCGTCGCCACTGACGAGTTCCGGCACAATCACGGTGTTGTCGCCGGCGGTCAGCAGGATCTCCACGACGCGCGCCAGGCTGGAGGCGCCCTGCACCCGCATGCGGTAGTCGCCCGGTGTCAGGCATAGGAAAAACACGCCCACATCATCGGTAGTAACGGCGCCATGGAAAACAGGTGCCCCTCCAGTCGACGGCACGACCGTGACCGTCACCTGCGCGATCCACTGGTCATGTGGAGCGGGCGGGCGTCCCTGGAGGAGCAGTACTGCATTCACTGCCGCCGGCTCAACGAGCGCCACACGGCGGATGCGGTCGTTGAAGGAGTCTGCGATGTAAAGCGCGCCGTCCGCACCCACAGCCATACCTGATGGGCGGTTCAGCCACGCCTCCGTCGCCGGCCCGCCATCGCCGCCGAAACCTGCGGTCCCATCTCCGGCGATGGTTGTAATGATCCCACCGGACCCGACGCGGCGGATACGGTGGTTATCCCAGTCGGCAATGTAGAGCACGCCGTCCGCGCCCACGGCCACGCCCTGTGGCACAGCCAGGGATGCCGCCGTCGCCGGCCCGCCGTCGCCGCCGAAGCCTTGTGACCCATTCCCGGCAACCGTGGTGATGATCCCGTCTGGCCCAACCCGGCGGATGCGGTGGTTCCACATGTCGGGGATGTAGAGCGAGCCATCCGAGCTCACCGCCACGTCCTCCGGGTATTGCAGCATCGCCGCGGTTGCCGGCCCACCGTCACCGCTGAAGCCAAACTCCCCATTCCCGACGATGGTGTTGATGATCCCGTCCGTCCCAACGCGGCGGATGCGATTGTTGAAGTTGTCGGCGATGATGAGCGCACCATCCGCGCTGACCGCCACGGCAACTGGCGCAGCAAATGCTGCCTCCGTCGCAAGACCACCATCGCCGCCAAAGCCGAGAGTCCCATTCCCGGCCACGGTCGTAATGACCCCATCCGTCCCACGACGGCGGATACGGTGATTGCCACTATCAGCGATATAGAGCGCGCCGTCCGCGCCGACCGCCAGGCTCTGGTCCACGCAACGCCGCCGCCGTCGCGGGACCACCGTCCCCACTGAAGCCGAATGTTCCATCCCCGGCGACTGTCGTAATCGTCCCATCTGAGCCGATACGACGAATGCGGTTGTTGTCGGAATCGGCGATATAGAGCGCCCCATCGTCGCCCACCGCCACATAAGAGGGGCGGTTCAGCCGCGCGGATGTCGCTGGACCAGCGTCACCGGTGAAGCTGGCGCATTTCCGGCAACGGTGATGACCCCATCCGGCCCGACACGCCGGACGCGAAGATTGTCCCAGGATCCGATGTAGAGCGCACCGTCTCCGCCCACCGCCACGCCGTATGGAGTTGCCATCGCTGCCGCCATCGCCGGACCGCCATCGCCGCTAAAGTCCTGTACCCCATTCCCTGCGACGGGTGGTGATGACCCCATCCGGCCCGACGCGGCGAACGCGGTGATTGCCCGAATCGCCGATAAAGAGGTCGCCATCCGCACCGATCGCAACGCCCTCTGGATAACCCAGCATGGCCGCTGTCGCCGCAATACCGTCGCCGTTGAAGCCGCCCGAACCATTCCCGGCCACGGTGGTGATGAGCCCATCCGTCCCAACACGGCGGATGCGGATGTTGCCGGTGTCGGCGATGGTGAGCACGCCGTCCGCGCCGACCGCCACACCGGTTGGGCCACGCAGCGCCGCCACCGTCGCAGGACCGCCGTCGCCGTTAAAGCCATAGGAGCCGTTCCCGGCAATCGTGGTGATGACCCCATCTGTTCCGACGCGGCGGATGCGGTTGTTATTGGTGTCTGCGATGGTGAGCGCGCCATCCGCGCCGACTGCTACGCCGACTGGCCCATTGAGCGCCGCCGCCGTCGCAGGACCGCCGTCGCCACTGAAACCGCCCGTCTCGCTCCCGGCGAAGGTGGTGATGATCCCGTCTGTTCCGATCCGGCGGACGCGGTGATTGCCCCAGTCTGCGAAGTAGAGCGTGCCGTCGCCGCCCACCGCCAGACCTCTCGGGTAATGCAGCGCCGCTGCCGTCGCGGGTCCGCCGTCGCCACCGAAGCCAAGGGTTCCAGTCCCGGCCACGGTCGTGATGATCCCATCCGTACCGACCTTGCGGATGCGGTTGCTGGCCAGGTCCGCGATGTACAGCGCGTCATCCGGCCCGACGGCCACACCATAGGGACCGACATACGCCGACAACGCGGGTCCACCATCACCCACGCCGCCGCCGGCGAAGGTGGTGATGATGCCGACACCCGGCCCATCACACTGCGCCGCCTGAGCGCCCGCGCCGAGCGCGGACTCGGCGTGCACGCCGTAAGATGGCACATCGACAATCGATCCGCCGAACAGCAGGGCGATTAGCATTCCGAGAATGAGGGGAGGGTGCTTCATCGATGAATCCTCTGACAGCATCGGCGTGGGCGGACGGTTGGGCCGAAAGCTGCGGATGACTGACGTGGTTTCGGGCTGGACAACCCGGTCCGCTCCCCGAAGGACGTATATTCTCCAGTGCAACTGGGAAGTCCGTCACGTCAACTAACGAGTGCCCTTCCAGGCAAAGAGGATACAGCCGTGCATCAGTCGCCGGAGGCTGGCTCCTGGTCACACTCGCGAACGCAGCTCACATCGTCCCGCGGTTTTCAATAAGGTCGATGATATCCGCATCACCGGTTTTTCGCGCGAACACGGAGACCAACCGCCGCAGCTCCTGCCAGAA
>JADJPJ010000063.1 GCA_016713325.1 Candidatus Flexifilum affinis
GCGGCGTCGATTTCTGCAGGGATTTCAAAGCCGATCGCTTCCTCAAGGCGCAGCATCGCATCCAGCCACCGACCAATATTGTGCGCAGGCCACCAGCGCAGAAAGGCGGCATCATAATTCTCTTTGACTGTCAACTGCAAGTAAGGCAAGAAGTTATCCTCAGGATTGAGAATACCGAGCAGGTGCTTGCCGGCGAGGCGAAGCGACTCCTCGAGCGTGAGGACTCGACGGACCTGCTGCTTGCTCATTTCATTGCTCATGCGATCAGGCCCTCCCATCAAACTTTGCCCGCATATAACGTCTCCCTGTACTACGCGTGGCGTGGTCACTCATTACCAGACAACCACGCTGCGATGGGACCAGTGTTCTCCGTTTGGGCGGCGCTAGGCCGTCACCGTCCACGATGTTCCACACGCAGCGACCCTAACATCGTCTAGGACTCCACCCATTACTTCGATTTCGGGCGCCCACTTGCCAGTGGTCGCATTTCGAATTTGGGTATAGCGTCCCCACGCGCGTCCGTTCGACCAGAAACACCGGAACTGGTTCGGGTCGGTCGATGCCTCCACAACCAGGTTGAATGTGAGCGTCTTTGCCCCAAGAGCCCCCCGCTGACAGCTCAAAGCTAGCAGCACCCCCCAACTGGACATTGACCGGGCGTAATGATGTCCACACTCGACTTCATTCCAGGGGTTGCGGCGGAGGCCGTCATGACGTGCCTGCACCGCTTCGACAATCCGAAGTCCGGCTTCAAGCCAACCGTTATAGATCAGTCCGGCGGCAACCTGGTACTCAATCCCCGTCCAGCCTTCATCCGAGTACGGGAAAGGAAATCGCGGGCGACCGTCGTGTGGCCAGGTTCAGAGCAGCAATCCTGATTCGTCGTTCAGGACGTAGGTGCGCTGGCAGTTCACATGATCCTGAAAATCGGAGCGAAAGTTGTAATCAAAGATGCTTTTGATCGCCTTTCGGACATGCTCGCTCGGCAGCAGATCTCCTAACCCGAGCGCATGTGCGTGGAACTGACCAATCAGTTGATCCGACAGGCAGCCCAGCCCATGCTGATACTTATGAGCATCGACCTCGTCAATCAACTGGATATAGTACTCACCATTCCACAGCAGGTCGTCAAGCTGCCTACTGCCGCGCTCGGCGGCCTGACGACAGCGCTCTTGGGAAGCGGTGTCGTTCAGCGCCCCTGCCATCGCTTCGACCGCTCGCAGGGCCGCCAGATAGTAAATGCCGCTCAGTGGGTTCGGGCCATAGAATTCAATGTCGTAAGTGTTGTGTTGCCTGCCATCGAGCAATCCGTCCTGGTCGGTATCCCAATGTAGGCTGGCGTAGTCAATCGAGCGTCTGATCCCTTTCCACAGGTTCTGCAGCCACTCGCGGTCGCCGCAGAGTAGCCACTCTCGATATGCCCGCAGGATGCTACCCAATTGTCCGTCGGAGGCAGCTTCGGGCTTCTGCTGGCCCCACATCCAGACGAATTCCTCGTCCATCGACCTGAAGTTGCGGAAGTACATATAGCCGTCAGGTTCTGTTTCGACTTCAAACTCGATACGGCGCATCTCGCGCTCCAGGGACGGAAACAAATAGGCGGAAGTATAGGCATAGCTCCAGACGTGGGTACAGCTTCCGGCGCAGCAGCCTGCAACGTCGAAACAGCCTTCCCAACCATAGAAGCGCCCATCTTCCAGCCAGAAGCAGGTATTGCTGCGCACTGGCATGATGTTGGCAGATACCGCGTCGAGGACGGACCGGGGGCAGCGTACTGTCGAAAAATGCCGCGTGAAAACGTCGCGTATCCGCCTCCAGGCGTTCCCACTCACCTGGTAACATAGGTTGCCACACTCCAGGAGTCGCTAAAGAGCGTCGCGTAATGGTTGCGTACAATCTGAGCTGAGCTGCCAGTCGGCGTTGACTGCCGCCCGAGATCGCGTTTTCCGTCAGATCCTCGCCTTTCCAGCTGTTACGCCGGTTGGGGAAATACCAGGTTATCCAGAACTGAAAGCTCTGCCTGGCGCCTGGCGGAAGTGTGGCGACAACGCCAAGCGAGCCGGTATCCGGGCGCCCATCAGGCGAAGCAGTAGCGTACTCGAGATCTGTCAGGCGTCCGTCGTCCGCGACATCGTCCCAGAACTCCTGAAGGAAATCCCACCATCCGCTGCGCAGCCAATAGGGTTTGACAGTGACCTCCGGGTACGTTGTGACTAGGCTAACGCTGCCGTAGCTCAAGTCGCTCGACTCGATGCCGTCCGCGGTCATGAACAACCCGCGCAAGTTCTCCTCGCTGCGAAACGTGTTGAGTGTCTTCCCTTTGTTGCTGGCCGAGATATTCATGCCTGAGTCGAGATGGATGCCGCCGACCGGATTGCACAGGGAACCGACCAATGTCACATCGACTGGTAGATCGGAAAGGTTTGTAACCGTATAGGTCAGCGCTGCGCACGGGATGCCCGAATCATCTGGATTGAGCGGGATAAGTGGCGTGAACGCCTCCAGTTCAACCCGAACAGGCAAGGCCGGGTCGCTCAGTTCAAGATGGGCGAAGGGATACTCCCCGTAAACGTTGAGCTCGCAAAACGTGGAAGTCCGCCGTTCTGTGACGGATGGTAGCCGTGCGACTGATGATGCGGGGGTTGAAGCTGAGCTTCGATAACGCGCATGATTGGCGGATGATTGGGGGTTTGCACTCGGATCGTGAAGAAGCTGTTGGGCAGGAAATTACCCTTGCCGGGAGCATTAAAGATCTCCCAGTCGCGCAGTTCACCACGAGCCCCTAGCGAGATATTGCCGGTTCCGATCCCGCCGAGTGGAAACGCCAGAGCGGTGTGTTCTGCATTGAAAGAACGCGGGTGAGTTGCCATAGCCAATTCTGGTATCCGTTCTAATCATATAAGGACGAGATACACTTAAGGTTCCACATCGCGCAACACTGTCTGTTCACGCTCAACCTAGTGGGTTTCGCCTACAATATCGAAGGGCAATCCTAGCAAATTAGCGACCTTTCGGTATTGTTCCAGATTGTCACCAACGGACATGCTCCAGTGATGTTGAGGGATTAGCCCAAACCAGGCATTCATGAATGCAGCCGGATCCATTCCGGTATCTACGTGCGTCTGGGTATCGCCGATCTGGAGGATTTGACCGGCGACGGTCCGCCCACGATGCGCGATCAAACGGAGCGTATTCTTGTCCTGCGTCAAGCCCAGATTGGTGATTGGCCCCTTCTTGACCGTGGCTTCCACAGCCACGCCTGAGCCGTGCTTGCCGTGAATCACCAGCTTGCGCCGCAAAATCGGTTTACCATCGGCAATGCCGATGTGGGAATGGTCCGTCATGCCCCATCAGAAGCGTATTGTTGACGTAATCTGCGGCTAGCACCTGCGTAAACTGCCCGCCCACGCCTAAGGTGTCGGTGATCTTCATTGCGAGGCAGGTCTTGAGATCGCCTTCGCCCGCGCACGGAATACCCTGTCCCGTCAAGATCGTGTGCCCTACAGCGAGAGATGCATGCAGCTTCTCGATATAGCCACCCACCGTGCCATTGTAGTGATACGCGATACCGTCCAGGTCGAATTCGCGCACTAGTTTATCTTGGGCGGCCGACACAGTTGCCGTCCAGTCAAGGTCTTCCTGCGTGGGCGTGGCGATGAACTCGTCGGCGACCTTCTCGTCGCTGATCGTGAACATCTCCCGATCTGGTCCAGCTTCACCCGTTTTTCGGCATCAGTAACGCTCTCGACCAGGCGAGCAAGATCGTCCATTTCCAGCGTCGGGACATGGACGCCAAGTTGGTCGTCAACCAGGGTGTAGTCGGTGTAGAGGTCAGCCATACCGGAGAAAACATGTCCGAGCATTCCAATACGGGCATGTTCCAGCATGCGAACCACGCAAGCGGCCCGGATCCACTGCTCAATTTCGTTCCACGCCGCGACTGCCGCTGGGTGTTGGCTGGTCACTTCGTTGGTAATGGAAATCGCGGGTGCCGAGTCCATGCCCAGCAGCCCACTGACCAGATGATTCTGGATTCCGAGACGCTTCATTCCGTTCGTGCATTCGGGAATTGCGCAGCCGTTCACATGAGCCAACCACTCGCCAATCCCCGTTTTGGCGTAATTCATCTGATCAGTTGGCTGTAGATTGAGGATGATGACTGGCTTCTTGCAGATGCGTGCGGCTGGGAGGTGATCGGCACTCAGCGCATAGGTCGCTACATGACAGAAAAGTAGATCAACATTATTCGCGTTGAAATATCCACCTGCCGCGTGTCCTTTAGCCTCCGAATCGACCAGACCGAAGTTGTAAACCTCGGCAAGTCCACTCATTCGACGCGCGATGAATTCGTTGTAGCTGATGAGGCGCTCGCGCAGCCCCTCGAACTGATCCCAGTAGGCTGCCATTCCGACGGAGTAGAGGCCGACACGCGCTTTCTTGAGGGCCTTGAGGCGTTCCAGGTTCATCGAAGACCCTTTTCTTAAGAAGTCGCTATGCTATGCGGCGAGCGCGCACATTTAGCAAACTCGAATGGTCTCGATACCGAAAAGTGCGCCGAGCTTGGTAATCTTGTCAGCGATATGACCAACGCCGACAGCACAGTGGTGAGCGGGACCCTGTTTGCACCAGCTGTCGATGAAACATTTCGCACCAATTGGGAAGCGGTAGCGGCTGTTCGTATTGCCGATTTCGAGAATGGGACCTGGTACCGTTTCCGCTTCTGCGACGAGGAATCTGAGCCGGCCGTCGAACGACTGTATCACCGAGAGCAGCGTGACGGGTCCGGTCTTAACGTTCATTTCGACGGACAATCCTTGCCCAACCTTCCCGTGATAAACCTTCAGCGGTTTGAGCTTGGGCTTGCCTTCGGCGATTGCGATATGTCCCGGACCATCGTGCCCCATCAAGATAATGTCCTCGTTGAAGTCCATCGCGTAGAATTCGGTAAATGAGCCGCCGACCCCAAACGCGTCCATAATCTTCATGGCCTGCGCATTCTTGACTTCGTACTCTCCTGCGACCGGAACGTTATGCCCGGTCAATAGGGAGCAGCCGACAATTACCGAGCTGATGATGTCCTGATAGGTCTCATCGCCTTCGCCGACGTAGTAGTAGGCAAGCGAACCGAGATTGTGCTGTTCAACCAGTTTGTCGAGCGCGCACGCCGTGTGCGCTGCTCGCCGAAGTTCTGCGGATGAGCAGTCCGGCATGACTTCGAATTCCAGGTAGATCTGGGCAATTTTCGCCTCGATCTCAGCTTCGGTGGTCACTTCTCTGAAGTGCTTGACTTCGGTGACCTCGACGTGCTCCATGTGGCAGCCGAAAAATGCCGAGTGCTGTGTTGGGTCGGAATAAATGTCAAGCATGCCATTATAGTAGTGTCCCATCAACCCGACGCGGTTTCGCTCCATGACGCGACGGACGCGCGCGGCTGCAATCCATTCCCCGATCTCGGTCCACGCTTCTTCATCGTCGAACAGCGTACCGGTCACCTGATGAAAACTGATTTGAGCGCGGTTGAAGGCGCTGGCGATTTCGGGGACGGAACAGGCCTGGCAGTGAGCGAGCCACTCTCCGGTCATCTTCGTCCGGTCACCCAGTGCGTTGAAGGTCGCGTAATCGATAGCGCGCTCCGGCTGGAGATTTAGAACAATAACCGGGACCTTCGCCCTCTGGACTACTGGCAGGACGGTCGAAGAGAGCGCATATGTCGAAACATAGAGAAAAATGAGCGCGACGTCTTCCGTCTTGAACAGATCGCCGGCGACAATCGCTTTTTCAGGTGTGTCGACCATGCCAGCGTCGATGATCCGACGCCGGCGCGCTGCAACAGTTCCGCGATTGCCAGTTGGTAACCTTCCAGGCGCGGTAGCAGCCCCTCGAACTGAGGCCAGTATGCTTCCAGGCCAATGCCAAAAAGGCCCACTTTGGTCACGTTCTGAGTCACAAGAGTGCTCCTTAAAGCGTCAATAACAAAAGAAACTCAGGATTGGCTGCCCCTTACGAGTATTCGACGACGCGATACGCTGCCAAAGTCTGTCATTCATACTCCAAATGGTATCGCGTACTTTCGAAATCGTCAAACATATCTTTTGAAGGTGATATTTAGGTTTGCTATTTCGACGCCTTTTGCCTTGCGAAACGAAAACGAGTATCATCATTGTCAACCGTTGTAGAACAAAGAGAGAAAGCTAGTGGCGCGAAATACCAGTGCACGCCGGAAAATCATACTGGAGACTCTCCGCGCTGAAGGTTTCTGCAGCGTCGCCGTATTGGCGAAGCATCTGGATGTCTCTGAGGTCACTGTCCGCACAGACTTGACTGCCCTCGAGGAACACGGAGAAGTAACGCGCATTCATGGAGGCGCCGTGCTGTCACCGGTACAGCCGCGCAGTAAGCGATTTGATGAACAGTCGCGCCTCAACGAAGACAAGAAGCGTCGCATCGCCCGTTACGCCGCCGAGCTCGTAGATGATTATGACAGCATCATCCTCGACGCCAGCACGACCGTCTACCATATGGCAGACTATCTCCGGAATCACCAGGGACTCACCGTATTCACCAACGGTATCGAAGCCGCGTTCCGTCTGGCGAGCAATCCGAGCACGAAAGTATTCCTGACAGGCGGGCTGCTCCGCCTGGAAACGGCGTCGCTGGGTGCGCCTCTGGGGATGGGCACTCTGTCGGGTATTCACGCTAATAAGGCATTTGTCTCCGGAACTGGGTGGTCGCTCGACCTCGATCTGATGGACGATGATCTGTTTGAAGTACAGATCAAGCGTGACATGTGCGAACGAGTCGAGTCGGTCATTGCGATTGTGGATTCGACCAAATTCGGGCGTCAGGGTCTCGCCAGCTTCGTGAATGTCCGCGACATTGCCCAAGTAATCACCGATGATGGTGTCAGCGAGTCCCAAATGCTTCTGCTGCGAGAGGCCGGGGTGCACATCATGATCTGCAAAGATCACTCGACGCAGGTGCTGGAAGCTGCTTCCGGCGACGAAACCATTCGTATCGGTTTTGCCAACCAGGATGACGCGGCCCCTTTCTCGACACTTGTCCGGCAGGGGTTGGTACGTGCTGCGGCAGCGAAAAAGGTCGATCTGCTGATGACGGACAACCGAGAAGATGGGCGGACCGCGCTGGCCAATGTCGAGTATTTCATCGACCAGGGTGTCGATCTTGTCGTGGAGTTCAACACCGATGCGCGTTTTGGCCCGCTCATCATGGAGAAGCTGAATTCCGCGAGTATTCCGGCGATTGCAGTTGATATTGCCATTCCCGGTGCGACGGTTGTCGGCGTAGACAACTACAAAGCCGGTCGTATGGCTGGTACTTTGCTTGGTATGTACGTTCAGAAAGCCTGGGGCGGTGTCGTTGACAAAGTGCTTTCTTGAGCTGCCCCTGGCAGGCCCACTATTGGCGGCGCGGATGGAAGGCGAAACTCGATGGTTTTCGGGAGTACATTGATGTTCGAGATGGAGATATCCTTCATCTCGACAGCCAAAACACCTTCTCGAAGGCGCATGATGCCGTCGCTGAACTGCTGCCCGCGCTTCGATCATCCCAGCACATCGCAGTGCTAAGCGTGAATGACGAGGTTGCCCTGGGTGCACAAGCAGCATTTGAGGAAGCCGGTAAGGCAGACCGCGTGTTTATTGTGAGTTTCGGCGCAGATCAGGCTGCCGCGAAGGATTTGCTGCGTCCCGCCAGTCGGCTTGTCGGGGCAGTAGCCTCCTTTCCCGAGCGCTACGGTGAGCTGATCTTGTCGGTGGCAATCGATCTGCTGCATGGCAAGCCGGTCCCCCAGCAGTCTACACAAACCATATCTGGGTCCTTCCCGACAACACGGTTGCAGTTCTGGGACAGAAGAAACTCCCTTACGTGTTCATGTCGGCATCTGAATTCGCAGAAATGCAGAGCAAGCTCGGAAGCCAACTTCCGCCCGTCAAGTATCGCAACGGCGGATAGACAAGGCTCATGTACGTCGCTCAGAGGTCGTCTTCGCCTGGAGCGAAGCTGAAAACGCCCGCCATGTCTTGTTGAGGTGACCTGATGCGTCGTCCGCACGAGCGAAGAAATGGTCGTTTTCTGGTGGCCTCCTGGACAGAACGGCTGTAAAGTCTGCAAAAACCACCTCTCGAAAGAGCAATACGGCGTATCTGCGATTTGCGTGCGGTAGGTAACCTCGACGCTGCCGCGCATTCAATAGGGGAGCGCGGGAAAATCTCGCGAAACACAAGCTTTTGTCACGGAACGTGGCTCGAACTCCGTTGGGTCGTCTCGGGAAAACATCCCCAGAAGGATTCGAGCACAGATCGGAGGCTCTCGCAACTGAATCCAACGGCCTGACGGGATCTGAACTTACCACACCAAGAAAAATGCCCTGACAGACCTTCTGTCAGGGCATTTTCGGCTGGTGTGGACCTGATGGGACCAATCCGAACCCCATTCTCCCCTGACCACGACGAACTCCAAGAGCTGGATTTCCCCCAAAGCGGACCATTCAAGACCTTCTCAACCGAAGACATCCATCGAATTCGGTGGTCGGGTGCAAGCAGCACCCCCCATCCCCAGAACGCGCCGTCGCGGAGGATGACAGACGCCTTCCGACCTGCAGTCTAGCACCAGCTCAGGGGTGCGTGTTTTGGCGACGGAAATCGCCTCGGTTCTGTACGAAGTGCGGAGGGAACAGCTCATGTCTCGTGTTTTCGTATTCACCAATCATAAGGGTGGGGTGGCGAAGTCGACTTCCGCCACTAACATCGCCATCGGTCTGGTCGGCATGCTCCGCCGAGCCGGAGCCGCCAATCCCCGCGTTCTACTCATCGACACCGACTCACAGGCACATGCCTCGCTGGTCACCACTGGACGCAAGGACTACGGCGCGGAGGACAGCCTCTATGCTGTTCTATCCGCTGACCGTCAGGACGCGCCGCAGACGCTGCTGGACTGCATCGTGCGGAGCGACTGGGATGAGGACCTGCACGTCCTGCCTGCCTCACCGATGCTTGAGGGAGCGGAGCGGGAGCTGATGGCGGTGGCCGGTGCGCCGTACCGCCTTGCCGACCCACTCAAAGCCGTCGCGCCGCACTACGCGGCCGTGGTCATCGACACGCGGCCCTCTTTCTCGCTGCTCACCGAGATGGCGCTGCTGGCCGCGACGGACGCCATCGTGCCCATCGAGCCTCGTTATCTGGAGACGGTCGGACTGACCAGCGTGATCGAGAAGATCAACGCCGTCCGTGAAGGCTGGCGTCATCCCGACCTGCGCATCAGCGGCATCCTGGTCACCAAGATGGATGGCCGCATCCGTGGACATCAGCACCTCCTGAGTGAGCTGAAATCGCATTCGCTGCTCGGACGCCTGCTGCTGGGCGTCATCCCCAGGAACGAGGCGGTGTCGTATGCGCATCAGGCGCATCAGAGCCTCTTCGCCTACAGCCCCAATGCTTCAGCCAGCCGCGCCTATGCTCAGGTGGTCACCTCGCTGGTGCGCTACCTGAAGACGCAGGAGAAGGCATGATGGCGGGGAAAGCCCACAACACCAGCCGCATCGACGACCTGCTCGCCTCCGTCAGCGGCGACCTCCTCGGCGAGCTGCAGCAGTCCGCGCCGGACACCCGGCTGAGGGTCGAGCGCATCCTGCTGGAGCTGGTTCGCCCTGATCCTGTCCAACCCAGAAGGGTGCTTCCGGAGAGCATCCACACGGCGTTTCACAACAGCCGTCTGACGCCCACCCAGGCGCTGCGCGAGCTGGTGCAGCTGGTGCAGGTGGCGGCGCGGCAGCGAGGGCGACCCTTCAGCAGCGTCCTTGAACTCCTGCCCAATCCGGATGAAGAACGTGAAGACGAAGCAGACGTCAAGCTGTCGCCCGAAGAGGAACTGCTGCGCGACCTGGTGAACCTGGCGGTGACGATCCGCGACGATGGACAGGTCAATCCACTGACCGTCGTGGATGTCTCCCAGGGCGTGACGCCGCTGTTCCGCATCGAGACGGGCGAGCGGCGCTACTGGGCGACGTGGCTGCTGCGCGACTTCATCCCGCAGTACAGCGGTGACGGTATGGTGCCGTGCATCATCATCCCCGCGAACAAGTCCTCGATCTTCCGGCAGGCGAAGGAGAACACTGCGCGAGCGGGACTGACGGCGGTGGCGCTGGCACGGCAGGCGGCTCTCCTGCTGCTCACGGTGCACGGCTACGAGATCCCCGCCTACGCCGTCGGCAACGACTTCTACCGGCAGGCACTGGAGCTCGACCTGAGGAGTCGACGTGAGTACTCCGATGTCATTCTCTCGGCGATGGGCGGGATATCAAAGACACACTTCAGCCGCATCAAGAGTCTGCTACATCTCTCAGATGAAGCGCTCGAACTCGCGGATCGTCATGACATTGACGAGAAGAAGCTTCGCTTTGTCGTCGCAGTTGACACGCAGTACCACGCCGAGATTGTGCGACAGATCATCGACTTCAACCTGACCAGCAAGCAGGTGAAAGACCTCTGCGAAGGAGGTCATTCGGAAGACGAAGATGAGGCCGTCGAGACGATATCGGCCACCGCACTCAAGATGGCCAAGGTGAGTCAGAAGGTCAGCGCCACTTCTCCACAGGAGCTGGCACGAGCGCTCATCCGCCAGGAAGGCGATATGAATCTCGCCCGTGCGCGCCTGCAGGCGTTGCGCAAACTGATTGTTGAGACAGAGCGTTACCTGGCTGAGGAATAGGAAAGGTTGCCCCGGGGCAACCTTTTCTGGAGATGACAAGATGAACACGTGGATCCGACCGCCCCCGCAGGCAAGAAAAAGCCCACTGCATGACAGGCAGATGGGCGGCGGGCTGTGGTACTGATGTGAACTGGACCCTCACACTGTACCACAGCCCCCTCCCGCCTGCAACTGCATAAGCCCTTTTCGTCACGCTCAACTCGCCTGACTTCAGCTTCGTGCTGCCTGGAGGGGTTGTGGTTTCCCGCGCGTGCCCATCTGACGCGACGGTCGGTGCACTGCGCCTTGTCACCGGTCGCAAATCTGCCATCATGCTCCGGCATCCGGTGCGTTCATGACGCACCCGGTGCACACGGCTGCATTGCTGTGCGTCGAGCGGGGTTGGTCGGTGATCCCGCTGATCGGCGGCGACGACCCGGCGCGCGGCAAGACGCCCGCTGCTGCGTGGTCGCGCTATCGCGGTCGGCAGCCGAGTTCGGGAGAGCTGCGTCGCTGGTTCGAGAGCTGCAAACACAGCGCCCATGGGATCGTGTGTGGCAGGCTATCGCAGCTCATCGTGCTGGACTTTGACGACGAAGCCGTCGCCGAGCACTTCCGCCAACGCTTTCCGGACCTCGCGGAAACGTTCAGCGTCCGCTCCGGTATGCGCGGCACACCACACCTGTACTACCACACCAACTTTCCGGTCGCATCACGAAGATTCCAAGGCGGCGACCTGAAGGGCGAGGGCGGCTATGTCATAGGTCCGGGAGCGATCATCGCGGGACGAACCTGGACAGTCGCCCAGGATGCTCCGGTTCTGGCCATCACGCCCGATCTGCAGATGGCAGTCCTCGACTTTCTGGGCGTAACGGACGATCTCGATCGATCCTCGGAACACAACAGCCTCGCGCACATACACGAGATCAAGGAAGCGGTGGTCGTGCAGAAGTACCGACGGGAAGCCGCACGCACCGGTCAGCGGAACAACACGCTGTTCCGGATGGCCTGCCAACTGCGCGACGAGGGCGTCAGCCGGGACTGGACACTGCGCTGTCTGGCGCAGACCCACGCCGAGCAGCCTGCCAGGTCCGGCGCCGCCTGCGAACGGCTCGACCGGCGCGTGCGCGAAGCGGAGGCCACCATCTCCAGCGCCTACCGCCGTCCTCCACGACGCGAACACCCGAAGCCGAGAGCCGCTGATGCTGGCAACCAACCGCTCGACAACAGCATCCGCGAGGCGCTGCTCCAGAGACCCGATTGTGCAGCCTTCCTGCGCGTCTACGAAGGGCTCCGGATGCTCGGTGTGAAAGCGGGTAGCACCTTCACTCGTCAGGGGGCACTGCAACAGCTGAAGGGGATCGTGGGCGACTACTCGCTGCGCAAGGCGCTGCACCTGAGCATTGACGGCATCACGCCGGCCTTTTCAGCACACCCGCCTGGATTTCAACCGATTCAAGGGCCTGAAAACAAAGCAAAAAGATGCTTTGTTCCTCAGCAGGAACCAACACGAAGTCCAAATCCCGCTCATCGGCCGGCTGCACAGTACCGGATGCCATCTATCGAAGAGCTGCGGACGTGGTTGGGCGTGCAGCCTACAGCAGGTGATCCCGTCGAAATCGACGAGCTGCGCAGCCCGAAAACGTACCGTCAGGCGCTGGAACAGGAGTTCATCCGCCGGCGACCGGAACAGTATCCGCAGGAATGGCTGGCGCAGCGGCTCGGTGTGTCCACCCGGTCGATCTACAGCTACCATCGCGCGGAGGGTGTGATCGCTGAGCCGTGTTTCATCACCACGCCGCTCACGTGGAACAACTACGAGCGGATGCTCCCTCCACCTGGAATGGCGAAGCGGATCGGGCTGAACACACGAGGCAGATTCATCGAGGATGAGACCGGAAAGCGCTACCCGGCGCTGATCGGCGTCGCGCAGCGCTTGATGGGGCAGGGGAGGCACACGACGTTGTGTGAACGGACGATCAGTCACTACAGGTTACAGGAGATAACCTCATCCATACCTGGCATTGAATGATGAGAATACAGGACTTGCGTTTCAGATGGGCATTGCCGTCGCCTCAAGCTCGCGCAAGGGCCGAGCAATGGATACGTTCAGCTCACCACGAATATCCTGCTGACTACTTACCTGAACCTATGGCACCTCGCGCGCATGTTGAAAGAGTACATTCGCTACTACAATGTCACCTGCCCCCACCAGGGACTTGCCAGACAAGCTTCAAATCCCATAACACGTATCCCGCAGGGCATCATCCGCTGCCTCGATGATCACGGAGGAATTCAGCATGATTACTATCGCGACGCCACTTGAATCTTCTCTCAGATATGGTTTTTCCACCGTACAGGCTCGTTTCCTGTGTGTCGCTGGACGCGAAACCGTCGAACGAACGACCAACGGTTGCCGCTTGCCGCACCTTCCAGTTCCAGATTGTTCGAAGTTGTTCGTCGCAAGTTGCGGTATTGCGAAGTAAGATTTGGCGCAGACAAACTGCCAGCACGCAATCTGAGAAACGCACCAAAGGGAACTATGCCGCTACGAAGTCGCAGCACGGATCAGCCCAGTCAGACACTCGCCAGGGGGCTGGCAATTCTAGACATGTTCAGTCAGGAACACCCCCGGTGGGGCATTCGCGAATTGGCGCGGGCGCTCGATATGAACGCGGCCACCGTCTCTCGCATGGTGACAACCCTGCATGCCGCCGGCTTTCTGGAACAGGATGCGCTGACGCAGCGTTACGCGCTGGGGCCTTCGCTGGTCAAGCTGGCCAACCGGTATGTGCAGCAGAATCCGCTGCCTGCCTACGCGCGAAAAACGTTCGAGAGTTTCGCCGACCAGTTCGAGCACAACTTCTACTTCGGGACGCTGCGCGGCTATCACGTCATCTATCTGGCCGTGCTGGATGGCCGCGGGCGGATCAAGGTGGTGGTCGAACCAGGCGGATCGACCGGGCTCCACTCGACGGCGCTCGGCAAGGTCTTGCTCGCCTACCAGACGGACTCGTTCATCGAGACATTTCTTGAAGAAAACGGGCTCGACCCGCACACGGCGAACAGCATTTCGAGTGCCGCTGAGCTGTGGGCGCAGATCCATGCCATTCGCCGAGACGGCATCGCCGTAAATGACGGCGAGCACTTCGAGGATATTGCTGCGGTCGCGGCGCCGGTGTTCAATCGGCACCATCAGGTGATCGCCGGTGTGAGCCTGGCCTATCCTCGCAATCTGTTCGGCCAGGGGATCTCGCTGGACATGCTCATCCCGCTGGTCCGGGAGATCGCTCAGCTCATCACCACCTACGCCGTGGAATCCTTTCAGAACTCGGCTACTCAGGCCGACATCAGCCCACTGCTTCCGCCAGTTTTCGCTGAAGAAACGATTTTTGCACGATCAGCAGTTCACGTTACAATCACCCTCGCGATTGTAACGAAACAGTGTTTCAATATATGAAACACGCGGCATAAAGGATCTGTGATCCCGATCCAGGGTATCTCTATTTTCTACGGAGGTCCGCATGCGTCGTCTCAAGTTCGTTCTGCTCATCGCCGTCTTTCTTCTCCTCGTCTCCGGGTCTGTGCTCAATGCGCAAGACGCCGACCCCATCAAAATCGGTCTTTACGCTCCACTCACCGGCCCCGTCGCGTTCCTCGGCGAGGGATTCCAGTATGGCGCAACCATCGCCATCGAGGATCTGGGCGGAGAGATTGAAGGTGTTCCGCTCGAGCTGGTGGTGGCGGACAACAAGTGCAACCCGACCGATGCGGTCACGGCGATTCGACAACTGATCGAAGTGGACGAGGTAGACGTCATTCTTGGCGGTGGATGCAGCTCTGCGACAGTTGCGGCGCAGGATGTGATCCGCGAAGGCGAGACGCCCGCCGTCTCGGCCACGTCGACCAATCCGTCGATTTACAACGGCATGGGCGTCGGTGGCAACATCTGGCAGTTCCGCATCAATCCGGACGATCTGATCATGGCCAACGCCTTCGCTGGCATGATCGCCGAAGACACCACGCGGATATCCCTGGTTGCCGAAAATACGGACTTCGGGCGCGGCGCCCTCAGCGCCTACAAGCCGCTGCTGGAAGGCCTGGGTCTTGAGATCTTGACCGAGGATTACTTCGACCTTGGCACAGCCGATTACCGTCCGGCGCTTACGCGCATTCGTGCCTCGCAGCCGGACTCGCTGCTGGTCGTCATGACCGAGCGTGATGGTTCGACCTTCATGCGCCAACTGCGCGAAGTCGGCATCGACGCCAAGATCTACTCGCGCGGCAGCCTGACCTCGCCGCTGTTCCTGGAATTCACTTCTGACGATCCCACCATAGGCGAGGGCGTCATCGAGTTCTCGTTCTGGGCAGCCGGCCTGGATCCGGAGTTCGACGCGCACTTCCTGGAGCGCTTCGAAACCCCGAACTCGCCGCATCGCGGCATGTCGTACTATGCCACGCGCTTCGTCATCGCGGAAGCGATCCGCAACGCCATCCTCAACCATGGTGAAGCCAACCGTGAGACCATCCGCCAGGAACTGGAAGCGACCTCAATTGAGACGCCGATTGGCCTGATCGAGTTTGACGATCACAACCAGGCCTATCCGTTCGGCACGCTCCAGACCATTGAAGAGGGCAAGACGGTCTTCGTCGACACCGTCGAACTGGTCCCGGTCGACCACGGGGAATAATCTCTGCGGCTGAAACGTCGATGCAGTGGCGCGGCGGAGGAGTGTGGGCCTGGCCCGCACTCCCAACCGTCGCGGACACGAGCGACACGACCCGTGTTTGTGCGCATGATGCCGCGACGTCACACGTCGCCGTGAAGAGACCTGGACGCGATCACCATGCCTCTCGAAGTCGTCATCTTCATCGAACAAGTCATCAATGGGCTCACGCTCGGCGCCTTCTACGCGCTGGTCACGCTTGGGCTGTCGCTCCTCTTCGGCGTGGCACGGCTGGTCAATTTCGCGCATGGCGATATCTTCATGGTGGGTGGCTACACGCTGTTCCTCCTGCTCAACCTGCCGGGCCTTGCGCTGCCTTACCCCTGATCGTCGTGATCGTCGTCATTGTCACAGCGCTCGCCGGCCTCGGAATCGAACGCATCGTCATCCACCCCATTCTCAACCGCAGCTGGCGCGTTCAGGCGGTGGCGACGCTCGGCGTGTCGATCGTCCTTCAGAACCTGGCGTTGATCCTCTTCACCAGCGATCCCAAACAGACGCCGACGCCATACTCGCGCCAAATCGTCGAGGTATTCGACGTGCGCATCTCGGTCCAGCGGCTGATCGTCCTGGTGGTGGTCATCGTCGCTTTTCTGGCGCTGCAGTGGTTCGTCAAGAACACGAAGCTGGGCAAGGCGATGCGGGCGGTGTCGCAGAACCGCGAGATGTGCCAGATCGTCGGCATTAACGTCCAGCAGGTCGCGATGCTGACGTTTGCGATCAGCGCGGGGCTGGCCGGGCTGGCGGCTGCGCTCATGGCCCCCCTGTTCAGCGTCACGCCGACGATGGGGCTGCTCATTACCCTCAAGGCACTGGCGGCGGTCATTCTGGGCGGTCTGGGGCAGGTGAACGGCGCGTTCTATGCCGCCTTCATGCTCGGTATGATCGAAGCCCTGTTCGGAGGCTACGTCTCCTATCAGTGCCGCGATGTGGTGTCGTTCGGCATCTTCGTGCTCATGCTGTTCGTTCGCCCGCAGGGGTTGTGCGGCCGGAAGGTTGGGCTCTGAGAGGAGTTCCGCGCAACACGCTCCTGGTCTGGGCCGGCTTTGTGCTCCTGACTCTGGTCCTGCCGCAGTTTCTGCGCAGTGGCTATCTGGTCAATGCCTTGATCGTCACCGTAACCTGGATCATCTTCGCGCTCAGCTTCGATCTCAGCGCGGGGCACGTGGGCACGGTGTCGCTGGGGCACCCGGTGTTCTTCGGAGTAGGCGCCTACGTCACGGCGATCGCTGCGCCGGCGCTGGGGCTGGATTTCTTCGGAAGTGTGCTGCTGTCGATGGTCACGATGGGAGCGCTGGCCTTCGCTTCTGGCATCGCCTTCTTTCGCATTGCCGAAGTGACCTTCGCCATCGGCACGCTCGGTGCGCTGATCATCGCGCAACTGCTGGCCAACAACGCTTTCGAGATCACGGGCGGCCCGATGTGCACTCAGGGAGTAGCGCGGCCCGTCATCAATCTGCTCGGGCTGACGGAGATCGCCGTCAACGAGCCCATCGAATACTACTATCTGCTCCTGCCACTCCTGTTTCTGACCATTCTTGTCTACCGGCGGCTGGCGCACTCCCGCATCGGACGGGCGTTCGCCGCGGTGCGTCAGGACGAGGTGCGGGCGCTGGCGATGGGCATCAACCCCATGCGTTATAAACTGCTGGCGTTCGCCGCGGGCGGCGCGCTGATCGGTGGGCTGGGCAGCTTCCAGGCACAGTACATCACGCTCGTCTGCCCGTCCGAGTTGGCGCTGAGCTACACGCTCAACCTGCTGGTGATCGTATTCGTCGGCGGGTCGGGCAGCTTCCGCGGCGTGGTGGTCGGCGCGATCATCTTTACGGTTCTGCCGCGCATCCTGGAGACGGTGGGCAACGTCCCGCCAGCCTACCAGCAGTTGATCTACGGCATCATCCTGCTGCTCGTCATCCGTTTCCTGCCAGAAGGGCTGGACAGTGTGATCGAGCGGGCGATGGCGCGTCTGAGCCGGCGTGGTGCGGAGGTGAAGGATGCCGCCTGATGGTACACAGCCTCTGTTGCAGGTGCGAGATCTCACCAAGCATTTTCTCGGCGTGACTGCGCTGCAGGACGTCAGCTTCGACCTTTACCGTGGTGAGCTCCTCAGCCTGATCGGCCCCAACGGCTCCGGCAAGACCACGCTCTTCAACTGCGTCAGCGGCTTCCTCAAAATTGACAAGGGGCAGGTGCGCTTCCGGGGTGAAGACATCAGCAATATGCGCCCGGACCGTATAGCGCTCAAGGGGATGCGCCGCACCTTCCAGGACGTGCGCATATTCCAGGACATGACGGTGCTGGAAAATCTGATGACGGCCGTTCAGCAGCATCAGGAAGAGAATCTGATCGAGCGGCTCCTTGGCACCCAGCGTATCCAGAACTTCGAAGCCGCTGCGAGAGAGCGCTCCTACGAACTGCTGCGCAGGGTTGACATGCTGCCCTGGCAGTACACACAGGCGCGACATCTGTCGTACGGGCAGCGCAAGCTGCTGGAGTTCGCCACGGCGCTGATGCCGGACCCGGAGCTCATTCTGCTCGACGAGCCGGCGGCCGGTGTGAGCGGCGAAATGGTGGATCGCATGAAACAGCATATGCTCGATCTGCACGCGCAGGGCAAAACGATCCTGGTGGTCGAACACAACATGCGCGTGGTCATGGACGTCTCGGAGCGGATCGTGGTGCTGGACTACGGCCAGAAGATCGCCGAAGGCACGCCGGCAGAGGTTCAGAACAACGCGCAGGTGCGGGAGGCGTATTTTGGCCATTAATGGCGCCTACCTGGAACTGGAAGATGTGACCGCCGGTTATGGCGAAATCGAGGTGTTGAAGAACGTCTCGCTTACGGTGCGGCGCAATCAGACCGTCACGATCATCGGCGCGAACGGTGCAGGCAAGACCACCCTGCTGCGCACGATCTTCGGTCTGGTCAACCCGACAGGCGGGCGCATCCGCTTTGATGGGGTCGACATCATCGGCAAAACCCCCGCTGAGCTGCTCCAGATGGGTATCTCATACATCCCCGGCGGCCGCTCCAATTTTCCACTGATGACCGTGCAGGAAAATCTGGAGATGGGGGCCTACACGCGCACCGACCGCAAACAGGTGCTGGCCGATATCGACGCCCTGTGCGAACGCTTCGCCATCCTCAAGGAAAAACGCTATGCACTGGTGGGTAATCTCAGTGGGGGCAGCAGCAGATGGTCGAATTCGCCATCGCGCTGATGCTCAAACCCAAGATTATGCTGATCGATGAGCCGACCATTGGTCTGGCGCCCCTGCTGGTCGACGAAGTTTTCGAGGTTATTAAAACTATCAACGCTGCCGGCACGACTATCTTGTTGGTGGAGCAGAACGCCCGGCGCGCGCTGGAAGCCTCCGACTACGGTTTTGTGCTGGAACTGGGCACGATTAGCTACCAGGGGGACGCGGAGGAGCTCCAGCAGTCGGAAGAGGTCTATCGCGCTTACCTGGGCGAACGCTGAAGAACGATTGGGTTTACACAAGGACACAACCAATGCTTGTGCATGCTGAACGTCTGAAGTCAAAAATGGCGGAACTGGGCCTGGATGCGGTGGTCGCGACGACGATCGAGAATGTCCACTATCTGAGCGGAATCTGGAATGTGACGCTGCAAATGTTTCCCCATGAGGGGCAGTGCTACGCCATCGTCACGCAGGACCGCCCGACCGAACCCTTTATGGTCATGCCCACGCTGGAAGTCGATCAGGTCCAGGACGCATTCGATACGATCCGCGGTACACATACTTTCGGGACGTTCTACCGCGAAGAGCCGGTCGATGTCGCCCTGCTAGCCTATGAAGAACGACTCCGCAGCATGTCCCGTGTGGAAAACGCGTCGCCGGGGCCGCTTGAGGCGCTGATTGCGGCGCTGAAGCAGATGGGTCTCGCGGACAAGAAGGTCGGCATCGACGAAACCGGCTTTCGTGTCGGATTCATGGAGAAGCTTGCCGAGGATCTGCCGCAGGGAAGCTTCGTCCCGGCCGCCGCCGCGTTTCGCTGGGTGCGGCGGGTGAAAACGGCCGAGGAGATCCGCCGCATACGCGCCTCCGCGCACGTGACCGAAAATGCCATTATCGCGGCGACAGCCATTGCCCGTGGGGGCGTGACCGAGGCGGAAATGGCACGCGAATTCGTGCGGTCGATCGTCAGCCAGGGCGGGGAGCCGCGCTTTGCGCTGATTCGCTTCGGTCGCAACGCCGTTGCCGGGCAGGTGCGCCCCGACCGCACCCGCTGAA
>JADJPJ010000064.1 GCA_016713325.1 Candidatus Flexifilum affinis
CGTGCTGATCGTCGGCGCGATGCTCCGCTTTCGTCTGAAGCAGAACCGCCTGCCCCTGCTGTGGATCGGTCTCGCCTACATCCTGCTGATCATCCTGGCGGTTGCCGCCGGCGGGGCGCTCAAATGGCTGCATCTCACCCATGTCGCCGTCGCCCTAGCGCTGATCATCGCCGCTCTTGCCGCGCCGTTGCCGCGCCTGGGGCGCTGGTCGGTGAGCGTGGCTGTCTGTGCGCTGTGCGCAGCCCAGTGCATCAGCTCTCTTGCTTCGCCGTTCCGCTACTACAGCGCGGTCGGAGATGCTTTGTCCTCTGTGACGCCTGATGACGCTCCCATCTATCTTCAGCACAGGACGGTGCTGTGGGCGGTGCAGCTCAACAACCCGGCGAATGCCGACCGCTTCAGGCTGCTCGACAGCGGCGCTGTCCCACTCGACGGTTCTCTGTACTTGGAGCAGATCGGCTGGCAGCCTGCTGCGCCGTCTGCCTGCAGCGCTGTGCTGTGGACCGACGGCGAACTGCGCCTGCGGCGGCAGCAGGTTAGGCGAAGCCTGCGCTGCCATCCCCTGACCGACTGCGCACACTTGGTTTGTGTTACACTGATCATGAGCTTTTCACCGAGCGCTGGTGTTTCGGCTGTGAAGAAAAGTCGGGAATCCTCCTCATGAACGTTGCAGAGATATTCCAAACATGTCATACGGTCCCGCCCCCGAAGCGGCGGATATCGCCCAGACCTGGCTGGAGCGGCATGAGCGCCAGTTCGACCTGGTCATCGACAACCAGTGGACGCCGCCGAAGTCCGGCCGCTATCTGGAAAGTTTCGCCCCGGCCACCGGCGAACGGCTCGCCCAGTATGCTGACGCCGGTGAAGAGGATATCAACGCCGCCGTGACCGCCGCGCGGGAAGCCTTCCAGACCTGGAAAGCAGCGCCCGGCCACGTCCGCGCCCGGCATGTGCCGCCGTCGCCCGCGTGGTGCAGTAGCACGCCCGCCTGCTGGCCGTGCTGGAGGCGCTGGACAACGGCAAGTCGATTCGCGAGACGCGCGACCTCGACGTGCCGCTGGTCGTCCGCCACTTCTATCACCACGCCGGCTGGGCGCAGTTGATGGAACGCGAGCTGGACGGCTACCAACCGGTCGGCGTGATCAGCCAGATCATCCCCTGGAACTTCCCGCTGTTGATGCTGGCCTGGAAGGTGGCCCCGGCCATCGCCATGGGCAACACCGTCGTCATCAAGCCGGCGCCGGCCACCAGCCTGACCGCCCTGCTGTTCGCCGAAATCCTGGTCGAGGCCGGGCTGCCGCCGGGCGTGGTCAACATCGTCACCGGCGGCGACCAGACCGGCGCGCTGATCACGGCGCACCCCGGTTTCGACAAGATCGCCTTCACCGGCTCGACGGAAGTCGGCCGCATCATACTGCGCGCCACCGCCGGCAGCGGCAAGCGCCTGTCGCTGGAGCTGGGCGGCAAGTCGCCGTTCATCGTCTTCGACGATGCCGACCAGGACGCCGCCATCGAGGGGCTGGTCGATGCCATCTGGTTCAACCAGGGGCAGGTGTGCTGCGCCGGTTCGCGCCTGCTGGTGCAGGAGAGCGTCGCCGAGACCTTCCTGAACAAAGTGCGCCGCCGCATGAGCCAGCTGCGCGTCGGGCACTCGCTCGACAAGAGCATCGACATGGGCGCCATCGTCGACGCCCGTCAGCGCGAGACCATCGACCGCTGGGTGCAGCGCGGCCGCGCCGAAGGGGCCGACGTCTTCCAGGCAGAATGCCCGCTGCCGGACAAGGGCTGCTGGTACCCGCCCACGCTGATCACCAACGTCAGCTCGGCCTCCAGCGTTGTCCAGGAGGAGATCTTCGGGCCGGTCGTGGTCGCCATGACCTTCCGCACGCCGAGCGAGGCCATCGCCCTGGCCAACAACACCCGCTATGGGCTGGCGGCCAGCATCTGGAGCGAGAACGTCAACCTCGCCCTCGACGTGGCCCACAAGGTGAAAGCCGGATCGGTCTGGGTCAACTGCACCAACCTGTTCGACGCGGCGTCGGGGTTCGGCGGCTACCGCGAGAGCGGCTATGGGCGTGAGGGCGGCCGCGAAGGGCTGTTCGAGTACGTCCGGCCGGCATGGCAGGCCCGCCCCCGCCCGGTCGCCGATGGCCCGCGCGCCGAGTTCACGGCCAAGTCTCGGCCCCTGCCCGCGCCGATCAACGGCCGGCCGATCCTCCCCGGTCTGCTGACCATCGACCGCACCGCCAGTTGTTCATCGGCGGCGCGCAGAAGCGCCCGGACGGCAGCTACAGCCGCCCGATCTACGCCGCCGACGGGCATGTCATCGCCCAGGTGGCCGACGGCAACCGCAAGGACATCCGCGACGCCGTCGAGGCCGCCGTCAAGGCCGCGCCGGGTTGGGGCAAGAAGAACGGCCACAGCCGAGCGCAGATCGTCTACTACATCGCTGAGAACCTGAGCGCCCGCACCGACGAATTCGTCCAGCGCATCGCCGCCCTGACCGGTAATGCCGACGCTGCGAAGCGCGAGGTTGAAGCGTCCATCGACCGGTTGTTCACCTACGCCGCCTATGCCGACAAGTTCGGCGGCACAGTGCAGGAGACCACCCTGCGCGGCCTGACCATCGCCCTGCACGAGCCGGTCGGCGTAATCGGAGTGGTCTGCCCAGACGAGAATCCGCTGCTGGCCTTCGTCTCGCTGGTCGCCCCGGCCGTGGCGCGTGGCAATGCCGTCGTCGTCATCCCCTCGGAGCGCCACGCCGTGGTCGCCGCCGACTTCTACCAGGTGCTGGAGACCTCCGACGTGCCGGCCGGCGTGATCAACATCGTCACCGGCGCCCGCGATGCCCTGACCAAAACCCTGGCCGAGCACGATGCCATCGAGTCGGTGTGGTACTTCGGCGGGGCGGCGGGCAGCGAGCAGGTCGAGAAGCTGTCTGCAGGAAACATGAAGCGCACCTGGGTCAGCTATGGCATCCGCCGCGACTGGTTCGATGCCGAGCAGGGCGCCGGCGAGGAATTCCTGCACGAGGCCACGCAGGTCAAGAACATCTGGGTGCCGACGGGAGTAGAAACCTCACCCCCGCTTCGCTCGCTCAGCCGCCCCTCTCCGCGCGAGAGGGGCAGGAACCGCAATGTTCCGGGGTGAGGTACGCGTAGGGGCGGTTCGCGACCCGCCCGCTGCCCGACATTAGAAACGTCGGGCAGCGCGTGAAAAACACGAGATACCCCTGGAAGGGGGTTCCGCGCGCGGAGATCGTGCGGCATGGCCTCGCAATCGCAAATGTCCGCCCAACCGAACCGGCTTCAGCCGGTTTTTCGCGGCCTTTGGGGTAGCCGGAGAATTCCATTCTCCGCCGAGCCGCTGGGGCTGCGCCCCAGACCCCGCAGAAAAATCAGAACGTCAGAAGTTCAGAACTCAGAAATCCAGCAAAGATTCAATAGAGGACGAGACGAAACCCCCTGTTGCTGAGCCCGCTAACCGGGTCGCCCCCGTCGCGGTCGGCGCAGCGGAAGTCATCAGTAAGGACGAAGTACCACGAGCCGCCCCGCAGAAAGCGAACATCTGTTCCATTCTCATCATTACTCAGGGTGTCGGCTTGAGTTCGGCACCATTCCCAGACGTTCCCGGCCATGTCCACCACGCCGAACGGGCTGTCACCCCGTCCTTCGTAGGCGGTCACCGCTGTCGTTCGCTCGCCATGCCCGGGCGGCTTGGACCGCAGAAACCATCTTGTGCCATCAACCTGGTTGTTACAGCGCGTCCCGTCCCAATTGTTACCCCACGGGTAATCGCGCCCATCCTGGTCCTGCGCCGCGTACTGCCACTGCGCTTCGGTCGGCAGCATGATCCGCTCGCCCGTCGTTTCGCTCAGCCACAAGCAGAAGGCCATGCTCTCGTACCAGGACACGCCGACGACCGGCTGCTGCGCGCCGTTGAAATCAGAGCCCCGCCAGTATCTCGGTTCCGTCCACTTTTCCTGTTGGCGCACCGTCCAGCCCGCCGCTGTCCACCAACGTTCCGTCGTATAGCCGCCTGCCTCGATGAACTTGGCGTATTGGGCGTTGGTAACGGGATATTTGGCGATCCGATAGCGCTCTGTTGGAATTGCGAGTGTGACGTTCCGATCGCTTGTCTTAAGCGTCCCACTCCCGCCGGGAATTTCAATCCAGGCGAAGGGCGCGGGCATTAGTTGATCGGGAGGTGTCAGGCGAATGGGCTTCGCGGGAGCGGGCGTCTCAGGAGACGCCCCTACGGGAGACGCGGCTTTCTCGGCCTTCTCCGCCGCGATGCGTTCCTCTTCCGCTTTTTGCGCGGCAAGCCGTTCGCGCTCGGTTTTCTCTTTGACGATACGCTCTAGTTCGACTTTTTCCGCTGCAATCCGTTTCTGTTCTGCTGCGGCTGCCACCGTGTCAGCTGTCCTCATTTCATAGTCTACCCGGACACCTCAGCCAGTGTCTCGCAGTCGCGCGCGAAATCGGGATTGGGACGCACCCGGCTGGCATTGAGGCGCACCAGCTTCTTCATGCGCTCCGGAAGGTCGGCGCTGACCGGCATTGGCGTGGCGGACTTCAGCACCGGAATGACGATCTTGCCCTGGTCCAGCGCGCTCTCTACCTCGATGCGCACGAAATCGTCGTCGCGGTCGGCGCGCTCCTTCAGGATGCTCGTCCACGCCTCGCCGATGATCACCAGCACCACATCGCAGGCGCGCACCTATGCCGCGAGATACTCCACGAAGTCGACGCCGGGCGGGATCTTGCCGTTGTCGCCGACATCCTGAAAGACATTCTCCGCGCCAAAGTGCTTCGCCATATGCTCAAACAGGCGGTCGGTGAAGTCCTGGCTGTCGAGGCGTCGGTAGGAGATGAAAAGCTTCAGCGTCATGGCGTTCCATGAGGAATGAATCGGACGGCACAGACGAACAGTATAACCCGCAGACAGGAGTCGGCACTAATCCCACCGCGCGGCAGCTGGTCACAACCGCAGAGCTGCACCTCGTCAGCGATGGGAAAGCGAGATCTTCGGCCCTCACCCGCTGCGCGTCCGGGGCATCGGACGGCAAGAATGCCGTCCCTGACAACCCCATGCAGGCCAAAGTCAAACAACACAGGACGCACCTGACAGGAGATTCGGCACAGGCGCTACCCCTGGGCAATGTGCCCAACTTCACAAACCCTATCTCTATTGTCTCTACATAAATTCCGCTGTAGGATGTTTTTCAGACGAACCGGTATAGAAAATATGGATAAAAAACATGGACGGCATTTTGGTGCAAAATGACGGACCGCGCATGGACGATGAACGCCGTGAAAGCGGCCGCTGAGTACGCCGCAGAACACCGGACCTGGATCGTGCTGGCGCGCATGCTGCCCACTGCCACCCCGCGTTGGTGCGGCGAACTGGCCCGCAATTACCGGCTGAACGAAGCCGAGCAGCTCGATATCGCCGCCTTCCAGCGCATCGCGGCACAGTTCCGCATTTACCTGGTCGTCCGCGTCGTCGAGGTCGAAGACAGCGATTTCGACCTGGGTGTGGTGCGTGCGGCCAACGATCTCGGCGTCGAGAAGGTCCTGGTCAAACTGCCGGAGAAGAAATCACGCCCGGCGCGCCTGCGGCAGATCTTCCAGTTGAACGCCCTGCTCGACCACTACCATCATGAACTGATGACTCTGCCGGCCTGAAAACGCCGAATATTATCCATTACGAGAACGATCAAGATGCTTATGTCGATCTTCAGCCTACATTACTGTCGATAATCACTATGGAAAATCGGCAAGAACGTTTTCAATAGGGGGTGTTGCAGAAGACATTCCTGGAGACATGCATATGAATGGCATCATGGTTCACATGGCCGACACCAAATGGACGACCGCCGCAGTGAAGGCCGCCTGCACATTCGCCCATGAACATACCGAAATCGGCAAGTGGATTGCGCTCGTGCGCATGCTGCCCTCGGATATGCTTCACTGGACCGGAGACGAGGCCAAAGAATACCATTTCACAGAATCCGAACTCGAAGACATCGAAAATTACAAGAAGCTGGCCGAAGACTGCGGCATGCGCTTGAGCGTGCATGCCTTCGAGTACAATGAGCACAAATTCGACGAAGGCGTCGTCAACATCGCCGATAAGCTGGAAATCCACAATGTTCTCGTCGAGATCGCGCCCTCCGCGCTGCCCTTCCTGCACTCGCGTCACGTCCGCCATCTGGGCCACCTGCTGGAGACCCATCAACACCATCTGCTGACGATGGAGCACCAGCCGGTTGTCGATGTCGACTGGACGCCGGAAGTCGAGGAATACGTCGAATAGAGCGCGCTCGTCAGGCGCCGCGCCTGGACTCGTAAAGGGCGCCCTCCGGTCACGCACCGGTGGGGCGCCCTTTTGTGTTGTCTGGCGATCGTGCACGGCGCCCGCGCTTAATCGATCCGAAACTGCAGGCTGCTGACACGCTCCCGATGCACTCCCCCTGATCCATCCCCTGATCGATCGCGGCGCGGTAGTGAATGCCGCCGTACAGTCGGGAGATAGCCGCCTCTTCGGCGTATTCTGCGAAGGAGCTGAAGCTCCGCGCCGCCAGACCCCGCGCATCGTGCGTGTGATCGGTGAAGGCGTAGTGCTCCCCGAACAAATCCGTGAGCACTCGGGCGGATGCAGCGGACTGAACGGAATGCCCCGAGGTGTACTCCGGAAACGGCGGCGTGTTGATCGGCGGCATCCATTCGGCGTCGATCATCGACTGGATGTAGGTGACCGGCCGCAGCAGGTTGTACTGGAACTTGGCGTACCAGCAGCCGATGAACGAGTCGGCGACCGCGATGCCGAGCCTGGCGTAGGCTTCGGCCGCCAGCGCCAGCGATGCCTCCTCCTGCGCCAGCACCTGTGTCAGAAGTGATATCGAATGCCCCGGAGGCGTCTCCGTCTGCCCCGGATCGTCGGCCCAGAACAGGGCGATCGCTTCCTGCTCCGGCGTCAGCGCGCGGGTGCTCTCGTACACTTCGGCGGCCTCGCGATAGAAGACCGACTGCGTCTCTTCCGAATACTCCGGCGGCACGGACGGCATGCAGGTCGCGCCAGAGTCGAGCGCGAACGGCCGGTTGTCTCCCCAGAACGGCTGGAGCGCGGGCTGCGGATCGCCACCGGTGCGCGGGGTCGGCACCCAGAAACCGACGCCGGTCGGGCTGACGTAGTCGGACGGGAATGACCGGCGGTATCCCTCATGCCCGCCATCGCTCATCGACCATTCGTAGATGGCCGCTGCCACCTCGCGACCGTACGCGTCGGAGCGGGAGAACACGGCCGGATCGAGCATCAGGCCATACTGGCGGGAGAAGCGCGCGTACAGTGCCGCGATTTCCGCCTGACCGGCATCCGTGGTGTTGGCGAACAGCGCGCGGGTGATCGCCGCCAGGGCGCTGTTGGCCGCCACGCCCCAGTCGATTTCCTCTGCTGCGTCCGGCTGAGGCAGCGCGGTCAGCTCATTCAACTGGCCGGCCAGCGACTGGTACTCGGGCATGCCGGCCAGCACTGTTTCGTAGAGCGTCACGCCGGTGTAGCCAAAGGCGCGAGAGGCCACCGGCGGCGAGAAACCGGGCGTGCTCTTCACCAACTTCAGTTGCAGGCTGAACCAGGCGCGCGCCACGTCGGCATCGAGGTCGGCCGGAAGAGCGGGTTTCGCCGCCTGGACCAGACCAGCAGCCGACAGGAGAAAGATCAGGGCGAGGGTCAGGCTGAGCAGCCTGCCGCCTCTCGTCAGAATTCGTCTCATGGTGCTTTCCTTTCGTCTTATTCTGCCGCTGAGGGATCTTCCGCAGCGGGAGGGACATTCTGATTCATGCGCAGAAAGTTGGTCGGGTCGTACTGCTGCTTGAGCGCCCGCAGACGCTCGTACTGCGGACCAAATGCCTTGCGCATCATGGCCTCACCGTCTTCCTGGAAGCCGGCGAAGTTGAGGTAGCGGCTGCCGTCCGAGAACGGCGCCATGTCATGGATGAAGTTCTGCACCCACTGCACGTTGACCCCATCGTCGTGAGGGTCCACCCAGTTGGCCTCCGGGTTGATCAGGAAAGCCGCCCCGCGTCCGTTGAAGGCGCCCGTCTCAGCGCCGGCCCGCGCCACCGCCCCGCCCACAGGCCACAGATCGGTCGTGTTGAAAGGCGAAGGCTGCAAACGCGCATGGCCGACGATCAAGTCAATGGCATCCTCGTCCAGGTGCGTCAGGTTGAGCGACTTCCAGTAGTAGCGCATGCCGTCGGGATAGTCGCTGTCGAACGCCTGCTGCGCCCGGACGTAAGGCATAACTCCGCTTCCGTCGATCAACGGGACGCCAAAGTCGAGCAGCGGCTGAAGAGCACGGCGCCCTTCCTCAACCGGGCCGGCGTACAGACCGCCGAACAGCACGAAGGGCGCGCGGTGCAGTTCACACGGGAAGTGCTCGTCGGGCGGAATCTGGCCGAGCGCCAGGATGGTGCTGACTTCGTCGGGTGCGGTCGCGGTGAAGTCGCGATAGAAGCGCAGCGCCCGCTTCATATCCTCGACCGTCTTCCCGTCATGGAAGGCGAAGACGAACATCACTTCGGGGCCGACCGGATGCAGCTGGTAGGTGAAGGACGTGACGATGCCGAAGTTGCCGCCGCCCCCGCGCAGTCCCCACAGCAGATCCGGGTTTTCGTCCTGGCTGGCGTGGATCACCCGGCCGTCGGCGGTCACCACTTCTGCGGCCAGCAGGTTGTCGGCGCTCAGGCCGTACTTGCTGCGCAGCCAGCCGTAGCCACCGCCCAGGGTCAGGCCGGCAATTCCCGTCTTGGAGAACACGCCGCCGGGGGTTGCCAGGCCGTAGACCTGCGTCGCCGCGTCCAGTTCGCCCCAGGTCACGCCGCCTTCGGCCGTGGCCGTGCGCCCTTCCGCGTTGACCGCGATCCGCTTCATTGCCGACAGGTCGATGACCATGCCGCCGTCGTTGGTGGCGTGGCCGGCGACGTTGTGGCCGCCGCCCCGCACCGACACCAGCAGGCCATGCTCGCGGGCGAAATTGACGCTGGCCACCACCCCCTCGACCGTCGCGGGCCGGACGATCAGCGCCGGCCGCCGGTCGATCATGCCGTTCCACACCTTGCGCGCTTCTTCGTACTGCGCGTCGCCGGGGCGGATGACTTCCCCCCGAACGTTCGCTTTCAGTGCATGCAGGTCCGTGCTATTCAGAGTTGGATTCACCATGATTTGTTTCCTATCGAGGTGTGAGAGATGAGAAACGAGATATGAGAAGGACTTCGTTCAGCGACCACATCGCGACAGTCAGCTTCCGTCTGGTGGCGGAACCTGTGCCCGCCCACAGCCTGAAGGTCGCGCAGAACGCATTTCCTCGTGACTCATCTCTCATTTCTCATCACTTCTTCTACTGCTACTGCGCGAACTGGAATTCCACGCTCAGGTTGACGCCCATGGCCGGCGTGAAGCCCAGCAGGGTCTGCGACTGTTCGCCGCGCGCCGTGCTGAAGGGCGCCCGTGCCGCCAGAGATAGCGCGCGTCTCCGGAACGTTCAGGTCAGCCAGTTCATAGCCGTTGGTGACGACGATGGCGTTGTCGTGCTCGTACAGCGTGTAGATCTGGTGGAGATCACCCACTGGCCGGTGGTCGATTGCGCGCCGTCGCCGATCATGTAGCCGTAGCAGTTCCCCTGGCCGATGACCTGGTCCGGGAATTCCGGCGATCCATCTTCATTCACGCCGTTGCTGCCGTTCAGCGTGCCTTCCGGGTACAGGTAGCCCTGCGTCACGAAGGGGGTGCCATAGGCGGGCATGCCGTCGTCGAACAGGTGGTCTTGCCCGAAGACGAAGCGCATGCCGTCTTCAGCCACTTCGACACGGATGGTCTGAGATTCAGTCTCGGACTGCGCCAGGACCACAGCGACCGCGCCCAGAGCCAGCAGCGCGACGACGAGCAGAACGATGCCTTTAAACACACGATTGCGGTTCATTTCTTGCCTCCATCAGGATGACCAGGTGAGATCTGGCGGCAAGTTCGATGAAGGGTGTCGTTGTGCCGCCGTTTTACAGAACCAAAGGTATCCTGTAATCCCTGGGGCCGGTCATCTGCCCTTAGTTGAATCTTGTGGGGTTATTGAAGCGTCGAGGAGAACGAAGGAGCAGCTCTATCCAAAGATATAGACGGGACAGCATAGGCCCGGATCGAGATCGTAGGGACAGCAAGAATGCAGTCCCAAGTTAGCAACTGATCAACTCCATCGGAACAGCGGTTGTCGCGTCGTCCGCCGGGTGTCAAAACACCCGGCTACCCGAAAAGACAGGTCCACTAAAGGGACCAAAACGCAGTCGTCGGGGAAGCCCCTTCAGTGGGCTTGTCGGCGGACGCGCCGTTGCGCGTCCCTACAGCCCTCGGCGGCCCCCGCAACCCTTATCTTGGTGCATATGGGACAGCAAGAATGCGGTCCTGCGCGTCCGTCACCCTACAACAGGTTGAGGGTCCGTGCCCGGGCGATGGCCTGGACGCGGTTGCCCACGCCCAGCTTGCCGAAGATGTTGTGGTTGTGCGCTTTCACGGTGCCCAGCACGATCGTCAGCTTCTCGGCGATCTGCTGGTTGGTCAGACCGTCCGACATCAATTGCAGGATCTCCAGCTCGCGATCCGACAGCGGCTCGATCAGATCCTGGTGGAGCGGCGCGGAATGCGCATGGCGATGAGGGTGCGCCGGGAACAGCGTGCCCAGCGCCAGTTGTTCCCGCACCGAGGCCGCTGCCGTCTCCAGATCCAACGCCGCACCGCGGGTGCTCGCCTGCTCGAAGACATCTGCCGGCAGCATCGCCCTGGCCCGTTGCAACAGGTCTTCGGCGCGGCGCCGGGCGGGCACGTCGTTGAATGGATGGCGAGCGGCCAGCGTCAGCAGTTCAACCGCCATCCCTGTACGGCCTGTCTTCAGCAGCACGTCGCTAATGCCGGTCAGGATCATCAGGATCTGGGGGACCCAGTGGATCTCCAGCGCAATCTTGAGGGCGGCGTCGAAACTGTCGCGCGCGGTCGTCAGATCGTCCTGACAGTGGGCAGCGTCACCCAACCCAAAGATCGAAGTGGCCAACCCGCCTGGATCGTGGACCTCGCGATAAAGATCCTGCCCCTGCCGGTAGAGCCGCTCCGCTTCCGGGGTAATCACCGCGCAGCCAGGCGATGCGCCAGACAGTTCACCGCGAAGGCCATGCCGCCCATATCGTTGACCTGCTGCTTGATGTCGTAGCTCGCCTGGTAGTATTCCTGCGCCCGCTCATAGTCTTCGGCCGCCCGCATGACATCGCCCATCACGATCAGGGCGTAGGCGGCAAACCAGCGATCGCCCAGCGCCTCTCGCTCCTGGTAGGAACGGCGCGCGTGATGAAAGGCGGCGTCAAACTTTCCCTGTGAGTAGGTCGCCGTCGCCAACACGTACAGGCCGAAGGTGAGGCTCAGCTTGTCGTCACGCGTCTCCACGCGCCGGATGCCCTCCGAGCTCAGCGCTTCCGCATCATCAGAAACGACCGATGGTGGTGGCCAGCAATCCCATGCCAATCAGCGGTTCCGTGCCAAAACCTGGCGGCGGCGGCCGGTTCAGAGTCCCGAACAGGCGGGCGCTCTCGTAAAACAACGTCCGCGCCTCTTCAAACTGTCCCGCACGAATGCACAGGTTTGCGGCAGCGCAGCGCAGTATCGCCAGGGTGAAATCGCGCTCCTCGGAGGAGTCAAGGACGGCCAAATGGTCGATGGCTTGCACGAGCGTCTGGCAGGCTTCATGGTAGCGCCCCTGAATATCCATTAAATCGTAGTACGGCCAGGCGCCGGTTCGCAGCAGCAGCGGATCGGCTGACTCGATCGCCCATCGAAGCGCAGCCCGCAGGTTGTCCATCTCCATTTCAAGCTCGCGCACCGTCTCGCGCTGCCGGTCGAAGTGAAGCTCGAATTCGCGCCGCTGCAGGAAGCTCATGTAATAGCGGGCGTGGGCCTGCTGAACCTGCCGCACCGCTTCCGCCTCAACCGCCAACCGCTCTGCCGCATACTGGCGCAGCAGTTCGTGCATCTGGTAGCGTCCACCGGATTCGCGCCAGATCAGCGACTTGTCGACCAGCGTCGACAGCACGCCCGAGCGACGCGCCGGCGACCTGTTCGGCCGCTTCGCGCCCAGAAACCGCCGCGGAAGACCGAGAGGCGCTCGAACGTCTGCTGCTCGTCCTCGGCCAGCAGCTTCCAGGACTGATCGAAGACGCTGCGCATGCTGCGATGCCGGCTGGGACGTTGCGCATCGAGGTGCTCAGGAAGTCCAGGCTCGCTCGATCTCGCGGACGATGTCACCGCATGTCAGCGACTTTAGCCATGATGCCGCCGGTTCAGCGCCAGCGGCATCCCTTCCACGATCTGACACAGGCGCACCACGTGGACGCGGTCGGCATGCAGCGCGAATTCACGGCGCACGCGCTGGGCATGTTCCACGAACAACTGCACCGCGTCGTAGGTTTCCAGGCGGCTGTCGTGCGCGTCGAGCGGAAACGGCATCCCCAGCACCGGGTACAGCCACTCTTCCCGCAGATTCAGCACCTCGCGCGAGGTCACCAGCAGATCGACGCCCGGCGCGAATTCCACAATGTTGTCCAGGAAGTCGGCGGCATCGTTCAGATGCTCGAAGTTGTCCAGCACCAGCAGCGCCTGCCTCGCGCGCAGGGGCTTCCAACAGTTGAGTCTGGTCGTCCCACACCGCGGGCGGTGTAGCCGAAGCATCGGCAATGGCCGAGACCAGGAAGCTCTGGAGGACACGCTGGTTGAAGGGAGATGAAAAAAGCGCCATCGGTGAAAAGTTCGGCATTGGCGCGTACCGCTTCGTTGCCAGGCGGCTCTTACCGCTGCCGCCCGGCCCGACCAGCGTGATCAGCCGGCACCTCATGGATCGGCCAGCAGACCCGCCAGTTCATTCAGTTCTTTGGTTCTCACCGATGAAGGTGTGAAGTGGGGCGGGTAAACGCAGCATACGACGTCCCTCACGCCAGTAGGCTTTAGAGTCATTATAATGCAGGATGTTCTTGAGGCAAGTAGGGGCGGTTCCGCGAACCGCCCGTCCGTTGATCAACTTGGCCGACCCAGGGGTTGACCCTACACCCCTGGCTCTCCTGACTTTTTGATCGGCCCCGCCGTACTGCCTGATCACGCCGCGACACCACCCATGCGATGCCTCGGACGCGCCGTCGTAGATGCGGAAGGCGCGCCGCCTCGGTACCAGGTGCTCAGCGGAATGTCGCGGGAAATGCCCAGCCGCCAAGTGATCTGGATGGCGGTCGAGCACCCAGTTGATGGACTCCGCCACGAACACCTTGCACATCGACGTCTCCGGCGCGCCCGTTCACCCTCTCCAGCAGCCATGCCGCGTGGTGCATCATCAGCCGGCCGGCGTGCAGGTCATGGCGCTGTCGGCCAGCATCCACTGGATCGCCTGTGCTCGCTGAGCGTCTTGCCGAACGCCGGCCGCTCGACGGAGTAGGCCGTGGCGATCTCCAGCGCTCGCTGGGCGATGCCCGTCCAGCGCATGCAGTGCGTCAGCCGAGCCGGACCGAGCCGCGCCTGAGTCAGCGCAAAGCCCTGCCCAAACTCGCCCAACACGGCGCTGGACGGCAAGCGCAGGTCGCGGAAGTAGACTTCGCCGTGCCCGCCCGGCAGATTGGCGTCCATGACCGGGATGCGCCGCGCCACATCGATCCCCGGCGTGTGGATGTCGGCAAGGAAGATGGTCGAGCCTTTGTGGGCCGGCACATCCGGATCGGTGCGCGCCATGATCAGCAGAAAGGCCGCGCCATCCGCACCGGTGGTGTACCACTTGTGGCCGTTGATGATCCAGTCATGTCCGTCGGGTTCGGCGGTAGTCAGCAGCATGGTCGGGTCGCTGCCCGCGCCGGGGGGCGGCTCGGTCATGGCGAAGCCGGACCGGATCGTGCCGGCGGCCAGCGGCTCCAGGAACTGCTGGCGCTGCTCCTCGTTGGCGTACAGATGCAGCAGGTGCATGTTGCCCTCGTCGGGCGCGGAGCAGTTGAGCGCCGCCGGCCCGAGCAGGCTGCGGCCGGCCGCCTCGAAGACCGGGATGATCTCGCTGAGCGACAGCCCCAGCCCGCCCAGATCGGTCGGGATCTGCGGGCCGAAAGATGCCGGCGCTTTCGCTTTGGCGCGGAGATCGGCCAGCACTTCCGGCGACACGCCGTCCGGGTGGTCGTTGGCCCCGGCTTCGAGCGGGATGACTTCGGCCTCGATGAACTGGCGGACGCGGGCGGCAAGCGCCTCGATGTGGGGAGTAAGCGAAAAATCCATGATGGTCTCTTTTCAAAACTCTACTGCGCAATAAACGGCGTTCGGCTGAGGGCTGAACATCCGCAGAGTATACCGCCGCTGGTTCGGGTCCGATCCTGATACACCAACAACCTTTAGTTGCAGAGTCAGCAACGCAGTTTTGTCGTATTTGAACCGACAGATTAATCTTGTTAGTACAATAGGAATTCTTAAGCACGAAGACAAAATTATGTCTGACGATAATTATCACAAGGCGAAATTTGACTATATTTGTTAAGATAAACATGAGTCAAGTGAGGTTCGAGATGGATGCTGTTGTTCCGCCCGAAATTGGTGAGCAAGTTGATCTCGTAGTTCGCAGCATGGTCCAGCTGCTAAGTCTGAAGCGAGCCGAAGTCTACTTATTTACAGATGATTTGCGTTCGCTCGAACTCGCAAAAGCATATTTCAGTGAAGGTATCTCAGAATTCCATAATGTACCAGAAGAATTCAGCAGAGTCCTTCGCTCCTCGCCCTACCCAGATGAACCTTTCACGTTATTTGCGGAAAACATACATAGTTCGAATCAACCCGAACACGCCTCTCGCCCACATCATTTCACAAACCTCATTGCCGCACCCATGAGGTACGATGGATGTTTGTGCGGAGTTCTTGCTGGCTACGATGACTCATCCGAACGGCGCTTCATTCAAGCTAGTGAGCTTCTGCTCATTGGGCAGACAGCTCAGACTGTCAGCGTTTTGATCCAGAATCAGAGTCTTAGGCAAGACAATTTCTGCGAATCTTTTGGTTAAGGATTGGGGTGAAACGAAGACAGCCACCGCCAGCGGAGGTGGATAGGAGCGCTCGACGGCGCGCACAAGTAACTTACAGAAGCGGTCAAAGCGCAGGATCTCCGGGATCAGCTTTTAGGTCCCTTTGCCGGGGCGACGGGTGCAATAGCCAGCGCGCAAGACCCAGACATTCTGCATCAGCAGACCCAGCCTCAGGAGGAAGAAGAAGCGCAGTGCCGGATTGCGCGAGTTGGTCAGCACCTTGACCCGACGCAGCAGGCGATAGGACGCTTCCAATGCCGAAGCGACGACGATACTTGCGGTACACCTGCTGCGGTGTCCAGTCGAGGCTGACCAGCACAAACGCCAGCCACTTGCGCTGTTTCCGCTTGGTTTTCGGGTCACGCACACGGGTATCGACCAACGTCAGACATGCGGTGCCATCGGTAAAGCGTGTAGTCGGTGTTGAAACTGCCTCGCCGATGACACATGGCCCGGATGCCGCCCGTTTTCCCGCTGAATGGGGACAGGCCAGTTCCGCCGCCTGTTGCGTACCCTGCAACTGCCGATGATCTCCAACACAAGCCCTCGTCCAGATAGAGCACCGTCGCGTGCAAAGCTAACCGTTGAGCCGCGTCAGCAAGCGCCACGACCTCAGCGTGCGTCCTCCGGCAGCACGTAGGTCAAGGCCACGTCAGCCGTACTTCGCGCAAGATGACAGTACGCACTGGCGATGCGGAAAAAAGTGGCTGGTCCGGCCTTGGCGCGCGTCTTGCAGGTGAAAGCGCGCAGTTGAGGCGTTTTCCCATAAACGGTTCGTCGTGGGTGTCAAATGGCCACCTCAAGCCGCCGCGCGGCAACCCTGGTGGAATCGCCGCCCCTAACGCGGCATTCATCTCCTCTTCCTGCTGGCGTAACTGGCTAGCCTCCAGTGCGGTGTTCAACTGCTCGCGCAGCGGCTGTTGCTCATATCGCCCCCCGCAACTATCGGCACATTACCGCCTCCAGGCTGCTGCCTTCCGCCACCGCTTTCAGCAGCAGATTGGTTTCTTTCTGTTGTGCTTCGATACCCCTCCGTCTTCACCTTCAGGTGTTGCCCATTACGTCCAGCATCATCCCGCGTACATCTTCCGCATTCAGCGCATATTCCGGTATCATCGTCTGGACTTGGTTTGGTTTCGTTTGGTGTGGTTCCAATAACCCAACCGGAGCCAAGTCATATGCGTCAACCCGGTTTCAACTTCGTGATTCACTGAATTT
>JADJPJ010000065.1 GCA_016713325.1 Candidatus Flexifilum affinis
ATTCCTCTAAACCTTTCGGGTACAATAAGAAGATTGAGTTTCTTCCCGATAGGAAAAGCAGTATGGCTGGGGAACGCATCCTACTGATCGAAGATGAGGCGCGAATCGCGCAGTTCGTCGAGCGCGCGCTCATCTATGAGGGCTACCGTGTGAGTGTGGCGCGCGATGGTCAGACGGGTCTTTCCATTGCTCGCGACAACCCGCCTGATCTGGTGGTGCTGGACTGGATGCTGCCAGGCCTGGATGGTCTGGAGGTCTGCAAGCGGCTGCGCGCTGCCAGCGAAGTGCCGATTCTGATGCTGACCGCCAAGGACGACATCAAGGATCGCGTGGTGGGACTGGACGCCGGGGCCGACGACTATCTCGTCAAGCCGTTCGAGATCGACGAGCTGATGGCACGCGTGCGGGCGCTCTTTCGCCGCTCCACGCCGCAGTCCAAGCCGGAAATCCTGCGTTTTGCCGACCTCACGCTCGACACCGGCACGCACCGCGCCTACCGGGGCGAGCGGGCGATCGACCTGACGGCCAAGGAGTATGAACTGCTCGAACTGTTCATGCGCAACCCCCGCCAGGTGCTGACCCGCGACGTGATCTTCGACCGGGTCTGGGGCTACGACTTCGGCGGCGAGAGCAACATCATCGAGGTTTACGTGCGCTACCTGCGCCAGAAGACCGAGCAAAACAATGAATCGCGCCTCGTGCACACCGTGCGCGGCGTGGGGTACGTGCTGCGCGAAGAAGAATGACGATACGTGCCAAGCTCACCCTGCTCTACTCCGGTCTGCTGGCCATCATCATCGTGGTCTTTGGCGTGCTCGTCTTCGCCGTCAACCGCTGGGTGCTGGTTTCCAGTGTCGACCGCACGCTGGCCGACACGGCCGATAAGATCTGGAAGAACAGCCGTGTTGAAGAGATTCGCGAGTTCGGCGATGTCTCTCAGATTGTGATCTTCCTGCCCCGCGACCTCGATTTCTTCGCGGCGTCCGGGGTGGTGGTGCAGGTGTGGGGGCTGGATGGGGACGAACCCCATCTGCTGCGCGCGTCATCCGACCTGGGAGCCTACAGCGCCCCGCTCGATCCCAACGCGCTCACATCGGCCGCCTATGGCACCCTCCCGCTCGACAGCGGCGTCGGCAGCTACTACAACACGGTGCGCGTCAACAATGGCGACTGGCGCGTGCTGACTCTGCCCTACGAGGTGCGCGGCTGGCGCGTGGCCATCCAGGCCGCCACGTCGTTTGAGGCCATCAACGCCGCCAGCAGTGGGCTGGTGGTGATCATGCTGGTGACGATCAGCACGGCACTGGTCGGCTCGATGATCATCGGCATGATGCTGACCAACCGCGTCCTGGAGCCGATTCAGAACATCACTATCACGGCGGCGCAGATCACGGCGGCCGACGACCTCAAGACCCGCCTGACCTGGACCGGGCCGAACGACGAACTGGGGCAGTTGGTCTCCGTCTTCAACGCCACCATGGAGCGGCTCGAGCACCTCTTCACCGTGCAGCAGCGCTTCGTCGCCGACGTCTCGCACGAGCTGCGCACCCCGCTCACGGCCATCCGCGGCCACTTCGACCTGATCAAGCGCTACGGCATGGACCCGGACTCGCTGGAGGCCATCGAGGCGGAGATCAGCCGCATGTCCCGGCTGGTGACCGACCTGCTCATGCTGGCGCGGGCCGACTACGGCGGGCTGCATCTGAACAAGCAGCCGGTCGATCTGGACGTGCTGGTCGAGGAGACGGTGCGCGAGGCCCGCATGCTGGCCGGCGAGCGCATGCTGCAGATCGGCATCGGCGACTTCATCCCCGTGCAGGTGCAGGGCGACCCGGACCGGCTCAAGCAGCTTCTGCTCAATCTGGTCGGCAATGCCATCAAGTTCACGCCGGATGGCGGCAAGATCACGGTCAGCCTGTCGCGTACCGACACGCAGGCGGTGGTCGACGTCGTCGATACCGGCATCGGCATCTCGCCGGAAGACCAGAAGCGCATCTTCGACCGTTTTTATCAGGCGGACAGCTCACGCGCACGAGAGACCGGCGAGGGTGCCGGCCTGGGGTTGTCGATCGCCCAGTGGATTGTCGAGGCGCACGGGGGACATATCGAAGTCACCAGCGCGCCGAACCAGGGCAGTAAGTTCACCGTCCAGCTGCCGCACAGCGAGCCGGTGCAGGGCGGCATTCACAGCGCGGTCACCCGACCCCGTCTGAATATCCTGCGGCGCGGAAGTCCCCCTCAGGGGGGTGGGTACAGCGGCGGAGGCCACTCCAGTGGCGGCCACTCCGCGGCGGGTCACGTGAGTGACACCACGCTGCTCAAGCCTTGAGTTCGCGGTCCTTCGTCAGACCTTGACGTTGCGCGGCGGCGCGACGGGCGGTTCTTCGCCATCGACCTGGAAGCGCGCGATACTGGACAGCAGAATCTTGATCAGGTGCGGGTCGGCCAGCGTGTAGTAGACATGCCGGCCGATTTTGTTCCACGTGACCAGTTCCATCTCGCGGAGATACTTGAGCTGGTGCGACACGGCCGGCTGATCCATCCCCAGGGCGGCGGTCAGATCCGAGACGCTCCACTCCTGATCGGCCAGGGCGCGAATCATGCGGACACGGGTCGGGTCAGACAGGGCCTGGAAATACCGCGCGACCAGCCGGGCATCTCCCAGAGTCATGACTTCGTATTTCTTTTTGCGTTTGGAGTCGGCTGCCTGCCCGCCGTCACCGAGGGTTGAAGGTTGCGCCATTTCGAGTCTACCTGAACCGTTCTTTTATGAATGATCGGTTTCGTCAAGACCTATCGTAGGGTTCGGAACAAGCTTCGGCAATAGGTCTATAGTTGCACGATGAAGCATGCATATCCGCAATGGTATCCCCATTGTACGTGGTTTTTTGCGGTTTGTGTCCGGGAAAATTGATCCTGCCTCACCCCCGAGTAGGGACGCCATTCTAGGCCTGCCGTAGTTCTACACCCCCTACCCCCGGCCCCTCCCCCCGCTGGCGCAATGGAGGGGAGCAGGCTTGCGTCACCTAGCTGGTGAGCGGGCCGTGTGGTTTCCCTCCCCTACGAAGTGGGGAGGGCCTAAGGAGGGGTTGAGACATCGTACATGGTGTATTGGGACTACCCACGGTATCAAGCGCTCAACTACGGACAAGCCTTTCTTGGCATCCGACATGGTGGACGCGAAAAATCGCGTTCCTACGCCACCCGTCTATTCATCGATCCGTCGAAAACATACCCCTGCCCGGAGAGGGTGGGGGGAGAGGAGGTTACTCCCCGCCCTCCGGGTCCGGGAAGGCGTTGCCAAACGATCCTGGGACCGGCGTCGCGGTCGGCGGCGCGGGCGGCACCGGCGCGTTCCAGTCGATAGGCAGCGCTTCCAGAAAAGCCTGCGTGTCGAGCGTGAGCAGCGACATCCAGCCGGTGGTGCCGCCGGCGTTGACCTTCAGCCATTCGCCGTCGTAGGGGCTGCGCGCCACCAGATCGACCAGTGTGCCGTTGCCGACGCGGGCCACCGCCTGGAAGCGGGTGCTTGGACCGGTGCGCAGATTGGCCCCATCGGCGGCGCGGACGCGGGCACGCGTGCCCAGCTCGCCCAGGCGCTGGGGGGCAGCGGCGTCGCCGTGTACAGTGCGTTGATCGAGCCGATGTTGCGGACCAGCAGTTCGGCGAAGACCCAGCCCGTCTCGCCGCTGTCGAGCTGGACGTGATACCAGATCTGATCGGGGCTGGCGCCGAGCAGGGTCAGCACCTCGCCGCCCGGCAGCTCGCGCAGCACCGCCGCGTAGACGTCGGGGGCGGTGCGCAGGTTGACCGTGCCGCTCGTCGTCAGGTATCCCGGCTGCGGCAGCAGCAGCGGCCGGTCGAAGAGGGCGACGGGCAGGTTTTGCAGCGGCGCCGGGTCGATCAGCTCGGGCAGCGTCGGCCCGCTGATCGGGAACGAGAAGTTGCCCGGCGCGTAGTTGACGCGAATCTGCTGGCCGGGCAGCGCCGACTGCCGCTGACCCTGGCTGAAGACCGTGGCGCGGCCGGAGATCATGGAGACGATCATCTGCGACTCGGTGGTGCGCACCAAAGCCGTTCCGATGATGGCCACCGATGCGCCGTTGATCACCAGATTGGCCTGCTGGCCGAGCGGCGTTTGCAGCACCAGCCCGCTCAGCGGCGCGGCGGCGCAGGTCGGCAGTGCGGGGTTGGTCACGAGCAGGCTGCTGGTCCACGGCGGGAAATCGGCCGGGGTGACGTCGTACATGGTGATGTCGCCGACCAGCAGGAAGGTGGCGTTGCTGGCTTCCGGCAGACGCAGCCAGGCGATGCCGGCGCTGACGTTCTCGACCACGATCGGCTGGGTGTCGATGGCATCGATCTCCGCCACTTCGACCAGAGCGCCCACGGACGAGAATGCCCCCGCCAGCACGAGCGACGGTTCGACGCCGGGCGCGGCCCCGCCGTTGCAGGCGTAGCCCACCGGCTTGTTGACGCAGGCGTTGCTGGCCGTCGTCCACAGGTGGCTGAGCACCGGCGCGCACTGCTCTGCCGACATGGGCGGCAGGCCGCTCTGCGCGCTGAGCGGCAGCGTCAGGCCGGCGACCAGAATGGCGGCGAAGATCAGCAGCAGGAACAGGCGTCCGCCGCCAAGACTCTGCGCCAGAGGACGAAACATCGCACGCCGTCGAATCATCGCGTTTGAATCCTTGTGACCAGCGTCGGCAGGTCCGACCACCCGTAGCCGTCTTCCTGAAAGGCGTTGTCCACTTCCGGGACGGGGCGCTGAGCGACGTATACCCCGCGGAGCCGGTCGCGGTAGAAGGCGACTGCCGGGTTGAACGTCACCACCCAGACGATCATGCGCCTGAAGCCGACTGATATCAAGCCTAGCGTAAGCGCGCCCACCAGTGCATGACCGATTCCCTCTGATTGGGCGGCGGGCAGCACGTAGATCTGGTACAGCTCGGCCTCATAGCCGTATGACTCGCCCTGCGCCGCGCCGCCGGCGGTGAAGCCGACCACCTGCCCGGCCCGCTCGGCGACAAAGGTGAGGCGTCCCGGCTCGTTCGTCAGGCAGCGCTGCCAGCGCTCGGTTTCGGGGATGGGATCGAGGTTTTTGCGGGCGACGTGTTCCGGGCGCATATGCGGGATGAACTGCGCCTTCCACGTCTCCAGGTGGGCGTGGGCGATGCTGGCGGCATCCGCGACCACGGCGGGCCGAATCGTGAAGCCGGGCTGGACGTTCAGGGGTCGCTCGGGTGCGCTCATGGAGGTCGGGTGGCTGAGCCAACCGGAACGCCGATTGTAGCAGAATTTGTGCTACAGTAGGCGCGATGCAAGCCAAGAGCACCCCCGCCCCAGCCCCTCCCCGCTTACGCAAGGGAGGGGAGCGAAACCACGACGACCAGAGGTTATCGGGCGGTGTGTTTCCCTCCCCCCGGAGTGGGGGAGGGACCAAGGAGGGGGGTTAGCGCATCGCAAATTGCGGATCTGCCCACGACGGCGGACCTTCTCACGAACCGAGGCGTCGTGACCAACGAACCCAATAATCCGCCGGTGCGTCTGCTGGTGCACTACCAGAGCCTGTGCGAGCAGGAGGCGCCCGATCTGGTGGTAGCGGTGCCGGGCCGGGCCATCTGGGCGGCGGTCCGCCTCAATCTCAGCGGCTTCGTCAAAGTGATCGACGCCGACAGCAAGCGCCAGGTCCGTTTCACCGCGCGCAGCGCCCGCCGCCGCGAGACTCTGCTGGGCCGCCCGCTGCCGGCCTGGGCCGGTTACGTCGCCGGGGTGACGGCGCTGATCGACGTGGACGCCATGCCAGGCGTGGAGATACTCATTTGCAGCGACGAACCGGCCGGCCCGCGGCGCGACCATTCCCAGGGGATGCTGATGGCGGCGCTGTGGCACCAGGTGAACAACCTGCCTCTGGACGAGCACGCCCTGTTCCAGTTGGCCGAGGCTGCGCGCCGCGAATACGTCGAGCAGGTGGGGTAATGCGGAATCCCGGCACGCGCGGCACTTGGCTGCTACGGGCTGGTTCTCCAGCGGTTGCGCTGCTCCGCCGAGGGCTGAAGCCCGTCGGCTAGACAAAGACAAGCTCACTAAAGGAGCTTTAACTGCGCCCCTGCTTTTTCGGTTCCTTCAGCGGACCTGTCGGTTCGGTAGCCGACGCGCTTTAGCCCTCGGCGGCGCTGCCTTAAACGAAGCTTGCCGCTGATGGCGGCGCTGTGGCACCAGGCGAACAGATCGTCACTGGACGAGGACGCACTGTTGCGCGCATATCCGAAAAACGATGTACCGGCGAGCTGTGTTTACTCGCGGATCGGCAGAATGTAGACACTCGAGTCTTCAGTTCGAGCCGCCAGATATTGCCCGTCTGGGCTATAGGCGAGGTGCGTCACGCCTGCTTCGCCCAAGTCGGCCGACGAGAGAAGCTTCAACGTAGAAATATCCCACCTTTCGACCGTTCCATAGGCGGTCCCCACGGCCAACTGGTCCCCATCCGGACTGAAGCGTACGGCCCACCGCGGTGACGAATCAAAGCTATACAATTGCTCATGCGGTATCAGGGAATGAATGTCCCATAGAATCGCTGAGAATGCACCACGGCCAGTAGCAAACATCTCCTGATTTGGTCTGATGTCGATATCCTGAACACCCCATCCAAATTGAACCTCAGCCCCTATACTCCTCAGCTCTTATCATGTCCCACACGCGAAGAGGTTCTAACAACCCTCCCCGGTGAACCCGACGCCTGCATTCATAACGGCGATGTCCCCCGTCTCGCCACTTTCCATACGGCTTATTATCTGCACGTGCCTGGCACGCGTGTTCACCTCCGCGAGATAGATCTCGTCTTCTGACGATATGCCCAGGTACTTCCCATTCTCAGATAAGGACATCCGCTTAATTGCCTTGTCCGAGAGCTTCTGGCACCTCAAACCGCCCCAGTCCGGGACACCTACCAGGCAAACTTCGCCAGACCAATCGGATATGGCAAGCACATCTTTGTCGATTATCTGCAGGTCGCTGATGATGCCGGTAAGATAAATCCGAGAATCAGGTATCACGCTTTTGTCCGTTAGTCGGTAAGCCTGGATGCCCCAAGCCCCGATGGTGACCAGCGTCGTACTATCGGGCAGCCACTCGATATCCCAGTCCGAATGGATCGTGACAGGGTTGGCTTCTTGGCACACCGGCTCCAAAGAGGCCCGCATGACTTGGTTGAAGAACGAGTAGTTGAAGCACCACGGTCAACAAAATGATTCTTCCGGCCATTTTGTTTGGAAGCATGAGGTCACTCCATGCCGCCTATACAACTGAAGCACAATGGCAAACTGGCGGTGCGGCACTTTTCCCCAGTATATGCCCACCCGCAGTCCATCCAAACAAAAAAACCCGGCACATTGGACCGGGCCTTTCAGGTTGTACGCGAAGGAGCGGTTGGATACAACACCGCTGCAACTCAAACCACCATCATCCCTTGACCGACCCCTGAAGGAGCGCCGTGATGATCTGGCGCTGGAACAGGATGAAGACGACCAGGGTAGGCAGCAGGATCAACATCGTGCCGGCGCACAGCAGGGGACATTGGTCGCGTAATGGCCCTGGAACGCGCCCAGCGCACCCGCCATGGTTCGCTCCGCCGGGTCCTCGACCAGCACCAGCGCGAGGAGGAATTGGTTCCACGTCCAGACAGACATGAGAATCCCGAGCGAGGCAATCGGCGCCCTAGCAAGCGGGAGGTGGATGCGCCAAAACAGATCCCAAAAGGTCGCGCCATCGACAAGCGCCGCCTCGAAATCTCAGCCGGCATATTGACAAAGTGCGCCCGCATCCAGAAGACGGCAAAGGGCATATACAAACCAATCAATGGCAGCACGATCGCAAGCCGCGTGTTGTAGATCCCCATCGCCCTTTCCAGGTAGTAAAGCGGAACAATGATTCCTCCGAAGGGGAGCGTCAGCCCAAACACGAACAAGAAGAAAAGCATGCGCGATCCGCGGATGCGCAGGAGACCGATGCCAAACGCTGCCATTGTCGAGATGACCAGCGAAACCGGCACCACGGCAATTACGATGAACGTACTCGACATCAGGAGTGCGCTCATGTTCGCCACGTTAAACGCTTCGACGAAGTTGCCCCACTGCGGGTCCGTTGGCCATTCGAGACCTCCGGGCACTGATCCCGACGGATGCAGCGCGGTCATGAATATGCTGATGAAAGGCAGGAGCGTAAACACCATCAGCCCCACAAGGAAGGCCCGGCCTGTCCAGAGTTCGCCGCGTCCGACTTTCATCCCCTGTCCTCCCGGCTCAAGCGCTGGATGGGCAGGACGACAACCAGAACCAATGCCATGAGCATGACGGCCAGCGCAGACGCCAGGCCGATCCGTTGCTCAGTGAACGCCAGGATGTAGATTTGGATACCGGGAACCGCTGTGGAGTTGCCCGGTCCGCCGGCCGTCGCGACGTAGACGATATCAAACGCAGCGAGCGCGGCAATCACCGTGACCGTGAGGCACACGCCGATCTCATGCCTGAGCAGCGGGGTGGTGATCTTGACGAACTCTGTGAACCAACTGACGCCATCGAGCCGTGCAGACTCATAGAGAGCCTGGTCGATCTTGGTCATGGCCGTCAACAGGAGGACGGTGCAGAATCCTAGCAACACCCAGATTCCGATGAGGCCAACAGCCGGGAGCGCCCAGTCGAAGTCGCCGAGCCAGGCACGGGTGGCGGCCCCGAGGCCAATGGCTCTGAGGAACTGGTTGATCAGGCCTGGGAACGCCAACAGCCAACCCCAGATAATCCCGGCAGCAACCAGCGGGATAACCTGGGGCAGGAACACAACGGTGCGGGCAACTGTCGCCAAGCCGGCCCGGCTGCCACGCGGTAATGATGCTGGCAACCACAAGCCCCAGCGCCACCGGGATGAAGCTGAAGAATATGACCAGCCGGAAGGCATTGAAGATGGTCCCAAACAAATCGGGACCTTAGGACGGTCTGGTAGTTCTTGAGCCCCACCCAGGTCATAGGGCCGATACCGTTCCAGCTAAAGAACGAGTATTGGATGCTCAACAGCAGAGGGAGCAGCACAAACGTGGCGTACATGAACAGCGCGGGCAGGACGAACAGCCAGCCGATGATGGCCTCCCGGCGGGCCCCTTTTAGGCTGGTCCGCCGGGAGACTGCGGGCCGCGGGGTGATTATCTGACGTCATCAGCGTTAGTTGATCTGAGGCACAGGAATACTCTGTGGCCATCTCCTCTACTCAGCCAGTTGCCCCTTGGTATTCTTCCTGAACCGCCTTGAGGAGCCCGGCAGCATCTTGCTTGCCGCCCACCATCTTCTGGAGTTCCGGGGTCCAGCCCTGGGCGAAGATCGCGCTCGTCGCATTGGCGATAAAGTCCATCGAGGTCCCGGCCTTGCCGACTACCGGGCCAGCCGCAAGCGTTTCGTTGGTGACCGATCCTTCGGCAACGGTCGGCATTGTCGCATCCGCCGGCCCGCCGGGATTGGAGCCGCCAACCGCTACGTCAATCCCTCGAGCTGCATCATTCGAAGCGACCCAGTTCAGGAAGAAGGCAGCGCAATCCGCGTTCTTAGCATTTGCGGCGATGCCAAAGGTCAGCGGTGCGGACATGGCGGCAGGCGAACCATTGGCCTCAGCGGGCGGCATCAGGAAGAAGCCGACGTTGCCGGGCATATCCGTGTCGTACCCAGCGTTCTGCCAGTCGCCGTTAAAGATGAAGAGCCCCTCGCCTTTGCCAAAGCGTGCGTTGGCGTCGGTGTACTCGATGGCATTGATATCAGATGGGAAGTAGCCATTCTGAATCCACTGCTCCAGATGCTGGGCAGCGACCAGGTTCGATGGGGTGTCGATCGTCGCGCCGGACTTCTGGAAGATCCAGTCGTTGATCGGCTCGACTGGGCCGACGGACGCCATGAGGTTCTGCAGCGGAAAGGCCAGGCCCATGCCGCTCTTGGCGCTACCCCACTGCATGATCGGCAGGATCCCGGCGGCCTTGGCCTTGGCAAGCAGGTCTTCGAACTCGGCGAGCGTCTTGGGCGCCTCTGTCATGCCGATCTGGGCCGCTAGGTCCTTATTGTAGAAGATGCCAGTCAGGCTGTAGTTGAGACCCATGGCATAAAGCGAGCCGGAGCCGCGGGTGCCGTCTTCCGCAACGCGGTTCTGGTCAAGCTGGGGCACGGGCCACTCATCCCAGCCAAAGGCGCTGGCGTAGCCGTCAAGGTTCTTCAGAGCCCCTGCCTTGGCAAATGAGACCATCGTTGGCAGCCGG
>JADJPJ010000066.1 GCA_016713325.1 Candidatus Flexifilum affinis
ACAAGCTGCGTGAGGATGTGGAACTGCTGCACGGCGCGGGCGCAGCCTTCAACCTGTCGGATTTTCTGAACGGCACGTTGACCCCTGTCTTCTTTGGCAGCGCGCTCAATAACTTTGCCATTGACCCGTTTCTTGAAGCGCTGATCCAGCTCGCGCCGCCGCCGCGCCCGCGGGAAAGCCGGAACGGAATCGTCGAACCGACAAGCGACACTTTCAGCGGCATCGTCTTCAAGATTCAGGCAAATATGGATCCGCAGCACCGTGACAGCATGGCGTTTCTGCGAGTCTGCTCAGGACGATTCGAGAAGGATATGGCGGTCCATCATGCGCGCCTGGGTCGCAAAGTCAAAATAACCCGCCCGCATCGTCTGTTTGCGCGCGACCGGGAAACGCTCGATCTCGCCTTCCCCGGGGATGTGATCGGCCTGAGCAATCCCGGCATTTTCGCTATTGGCGATACCGTCAGCGCGGGGGACATTGTGGAGTACGCGCCCATTCCGCATTTTCAGCCGGAGTGCTTCGCCATCCTGCGCAATGCCTCGATCGAAAAGCATAAGCAGTTCCACAAAGGCCTGGAACAACTCCAGCAAGAGGGTGTTGTTCAGGTTTTTCAGGGCCTTGGCCATGCACGCAGCGAGCCTATTCTCGGAGCTGTGGGCAAACTGCAATTCGATGTCGTCGTCGCTCGTTTGGCGGCCGAGTATAACGTTGCCGTGACCATTCAACACCTGTCCTATGTCACGGCCTGCTGGATCGAAGGGGACGAACTGGAGATCAAGAAAGTCCGTTGGTCGTTCCAGTCCCTGCGCGCCTTTGACCGGGAGAATCGCCATCTGGTCCTGCTCGAATCGACGTGGGAACTCAGATTTCAGGTCAAGGAATACCCCGACCTGCGCTTTGTCGACATCGCCGGCAATCCACTCGCTGTTGCAACATAGTACACGAATCAGGTCCATCTGACGGGTTGATGGCGGGCGGACACGCTGGTCCGCCCGGGAGCGGTGGGCGGTCCACGAACCGCCCCTACTCATCAGAGAATTTGATGCGCGAGCCCTGGTGATCTTCGTTCATCCTCTTTCTTCCTGACGAGTCCGGCGCTATAGTCGCGATCTTCATTGATTGAACCGGCATTTACTACGCCGGCTTCGCACGGAGAAACTGAAGATGACTCGCAGGTTCCGTTTCTGTCTCCTTCTCGCGGTGGCCCTGGTCTCAATCCTGGGCATTTCGGCGACGCACGCCCGACAGGGCAGCTCCCCACTCGCATCCGATTTTGATGCCGTCCCGGCGATGGAATGGATGAATCTGGCCTATGACCGTATCCAGGCGGACGAGGTCAATGCGCCGGCGGTGTCGCGGTTGTACGCCTATGCCGCCATCACTCTGTACGAGTCGGTGGTCGACGGCATTCCTGACAACCTCAGCCTGGGCGGGCAGTTGAACGAGCTGCCGGCGCTGCCGCTGCCTTCCGCGTCGGAAGTTTACGACTGGCACGCCGTCAGCGATGCGGCCCTGCTAACGGTCCTGAGGGAGATCTTCAGCGGCTTCCCCGATTCGGTGGCGGCCTTCGCCGATCTGCACGACCAACATCTGGAGGCCCGGACGGCGGCGACCTCACCGGACGTCGCAGCGTCGTCGGTCGAGTACGGCCATACGCTCGGGGCGGCGCTGCTGGAGTGGATGGCCGGGGATCACTTTGCCGAGCGCAGCCTCGGCTACACCTTCCCCGAGAACGATCCCTCCACCTGGGTGATGACCGACGACTCACCAGACCCGGTCGAGCCGGACTGGGGCAGCATCCGCACCCTGTACCTGCCCGAAGCGACGAGGTGCGATATCGACAACGACGTCGCCTTCAGCACGGACGAAGGATCGGTCTTCTTCGCCCAGGCGATGGAAGTGTTCGAGGTGGGCAACCGGCTGACCCAGGAGGAGAAGGACATCGCTGAATTCTGGATCGACACGCCGGGACAGACCGGCGCACCCACCGGCCACTGGATTCACATTGCCGGCGATCTCATCCTTCAGGAAGGGCTGATGCTGGACCGCGCCGCCGAGCTGTACGTCCTGGTGGCCATGGCGCTGATGGACGCGAACATCGCCACCTGGAATTACAAATACGCCTACCCGCTGATTCGGCCGGTGACGTACATACGCGAGACCATCAGCCGGCGCTGGCAGTCATACCTGGAGACGCCCATGTTCCCGGAATACCCCTCCGGCCACTCGGTCGTGTCGGGCACGGCGGCGGCGATCCTGACGCACTACTTCGGCGGGCCGCGCGCCTTTACCAACACCAACATCACGCCGAGCGGCCTACAGACGCGGACGTTCACCTCGTTCTGGGCGGCCGCGCAGGAAGGGGCGATCTCGCGGATGTACGGCGGCATTCATTACCGCGCGGCGATCGAGAATGGCGTGGAGATGGGCCGGTGCATCGGGACGTATCTGGCGGAGCACGTGCGTTTGCGGTGAGACGAGAGGGGAAGGCGGAACCCCTCACCCCCTGACCCCCTCTCCCACGCAAGCGGGTAGAGGGGGAACTGGCCGCGGAGACTTGGGGATGGGCGAGACCCTCACCCCCGGCCCCTCTCCTGACAGGATTTTTCACCGGTTGCAGGGACGCCATTCTTGGCGTCCGTCACGTCGGTCAACAAGAATCGCGTCCCTACGCCACCCGTTTCGCAATCGATGGCGGCGGACGCCCGTGGGGTCCCAGGCGCACCACGACGGGGGGGGGGGGGGGGGGGGGGGGGCGGGGGCCCCGGGGGCAGCGGCGCAAACCCCCGGGGGGGGGGCCCCGGCGCGGGGGGCGCGGGGGGGGGGGGGGGGGGCGGGGGGCGGGGGGGGGGGGGGGCCCCCGGGGGGGGGGGGGGCGGGCCACCCGGCGGGGGGGGGGGGGGCGCTAACTTGGTGCCGTTGGGCGTCCCTACAAACACCGTATGGGGATGAGGATCACGCCTGGAGCTGGCCGCGCTCCCCGTAGGCCTCCAGGATGGCGTCGATCGTCGCATGGTCCTCCGGAGAGACTTCCATGCGCGCCGGGTCGGCCTGGAACCAGGCCAGCGTCCGGCGGATGCCGATGTGGAAGGGAATGGTGGCCACGTATTCCTGCACCAGCCGTTTGATCTTGGTGTTGTCGAAGATCAGGCAGTGCATCTTGTCGCCGATCAGCCCTGGGCCGATATTGGGGGCGACTTTAGCGATGAACTCCGACGGGATGTGGACGATGTTCGGCTGGACGCCGAGCGCGTCGGCCACCTGCTCGACGATCTGGTTCCAGGTCAGCACGAAATCCGACGTGATGTGGTAGGCCTGCCCGATCGAGTGCGGGTGCGCCAGCAGGCCGACGAAGCCGAGCGCGAAATCCTCGCTGTGGGTGAGCGTCCACAGGGACGTGCCGTCGCCGTGGACGACGATCGGCCGGCCGTCGAGCAGGCGCTGCGGGATGACGTAGCTGCCGCCGTTGCCGATGGTGAATGGGATGCGGTTGTCGTAGGTGTGCGAGGGGCGGACGATGGTCATCGGGAAGCCCTCGTCGCGGTAGGCGCGCATCAGCCGTTCCTCGCAGGCGATCTTATTGCGCGAATACAGCCAGTAGGGGTTGGCCAGCGGCGTCGACTCGGTGATGATCGGCATGGTGGTCGGCTTCTGGTAGGCCGAGGCCGAGCTGATGAAGACGTACTGCTTCGTGCGCCCGCGGAAGAGGGCGATGTCGCGCTCGACCTCGTGCTCCTGGAAGGCGATCCAGTTGACGACGGAATCGAACTGGAGATCGCCGAGGGCCGCCGCCACCTGCTCCGGCTGGTTGATGTCGGCGGTGATGGTCTTCGCGCCGTCGATGGGGACGCCGCTGCGTCCCCGGTTGAGCAGGTAGAGGTCGATCCCCCTTGCCAGCGCCAGCCGGCTGACCGAAGTGCTGATATTGCCCGTGCCGCCGATCATCAGGACTTTCATGGTGGTTCCCCCTGGGTTGTTTCAGCCGAATGACCGCTCTATCGTCGTTGTGATTTTGAATGGGCGGCCTATGATGCCCTTGACTACACTTAAGAAGTATAGGGCAGTTGTCCGCCCAGATGTACTACGCGTCACGACTTAGATCCAGTAGAAGGGCTGTGAGCGATGCTTCGATACGGTTTACGACTAAGCCTGCTTATTCTTATAAGCCTGCTCTCGACTGGACAAACACACTCTTTCTCGACGTCACCGGCGGTTTCCTGGGTGAAAATCGCCGATGATCCTGCTACCAGCGTCGCCATGAGCCCGGATGGATCGCACGTTTCCTATCTCCATCCCGAGAGTGGCGTCATGACGATGATGGACTGGCAGACGGGGAGACAATCTGGCAGGCGGATGGGGGTGGAGCGCACGCGCGCTGGAGTCCGGATGGACGCATGATCGCTTCCATACCCGCTGTGTTTGACGCATTCCATGGGCAGCGCTTGACTGAGGTTGAGGAGACCCTTCGGGATACCCAGAACGATTTGCAGCGAGACAGAAACAGTCCTTATTTCGGTTACACGGATTTTCGATGGAGCACAGACTCCCGCCGTCTCGCGGCGATGGCCTATGGATATGTCGTCATCTACGATTTTGCGCTTGGCGAGGTCACGAATCGCTTCGATCTGCTGATGATCGACAACACTGACTTGGATAGCGATCTGTCCTGGTTTGACTGGAGTCCGGATGGGTCAAGGTTTGCAGCATTTCACTTCCACATTCAAGATGGCGAGGCAGTGGTCCCGTTAGAAGTCGTTTTGGGGCTGTGGGATGGCGATGGGGGATGGTTGAGTCAGGACGAACTACCGGCCACGGTGAGCGTTGGGCAAAGCTGCGTGCCGTATGGCAGCGATCTGGCTCGAAATATCGGAGCAGTTGGTAGCGACATTCTTTGGTCCCCTGACAGCCAGACCGTGGCGGTGAGCGCATCAGGCATAACGGTGTGCATGCCGCAGAGTGATGGCACCCTGCAGGCGAAGGGAAGTCTATCCCGCTCCCTATGCTGCTGAGCAGCTTCACTGGAGCGCCGATCAGACCTGGCTGTTCGGGATTCGATACGACTGCACGCTGCTGATGGCGGATGTGCTGGACGACTACACCCCTTACCTGCATCCGCCTGACATTGAAGCCTGTGACTATGAATCCGCCGGCTGGTCGGAGGATGGGCATCATATAGCCCTGGGCACTCCAGGCGGATTATGGGTTGGGACCATCGAGTTCTAGCTGCATTGCCAGCCGGCTGACCGAGGTGCTGCTGTTGCCCGTGCCGCCGATCTTCAGGACTCTCATGGTGGTTCCTTCCTGTTCGATAAGTAGATTGACTGTACTGGCTATCTATCCGCTGCGCGTCAGTACCAGATTCTCCCCGGCGTCGACGGCGGCCGTCCAGCCGGGAGCGAGGTAGGTAGTGCTGTCCATCTGGAAGAGCAGCGCCGGCCCCTCGATGACCTCACCTGGCGTCAGGCATTCCCGGTCGTAGAGCGCCAGGGTCATGCCGCCGGCCGTCTTTTCACCGAGGTAGGCGGGGGGGAGGTCGGACGAGGCAAGCCTCGTCCCTACGAAATACTGTACCATAGGTCATCTTGCCGGGGGTGAGGCCCACCGCCCGCACGCGCAGGCTGACCGTCTCGACCGCGCGGTCGGCGAAGCGGTGACCGTAGGCGCGTTCGTGGGCCGCGCCGAAACGTTCCCGCAGGTCGCCGACGGACCCGTCGTTTGGCAGCGGGATGGTCAGTTCGTAGGCCTGCCCGGCGTAGCGCATGGCCGCCTCAACCGTGAAGGCCATCGCGTCCGATGCGAAGCCGCGCGCCGCCAGCGCCGCTCGCCCCTCGCTCACCAGCCGTTTCGCCCGCCCCGCCAGATTGGCCGCCGCATCCGCGTCGAACGGGCGCAGGATGCTCTCGCCGAAGTCGAGGGCGAAATCGGCCGAGAGCAGGCCCAGCGCGCACAGCACACCGGGGTAGCGCGGAATCAGCACGCGGGCATCTCCAGCCGCTCGGCCACCTCGCAGGCGTGCAGCGGGCCGGCCCCGCCGAAAGCCACCAGCGTGTAGTCGCGCGGATCGTGCCCCCGCGCCACCGAGACGCGGCGCAGCGCCCGCTCGATGCTGCTGTTGGCCACGGTGATGATCCCCCGCGCCGCTTCTTCCGCCGACAGGCCCATCTGCGCCGCCAGCCGATCCAGCGCCGCCGCGGCCGGGGGCAGGTCGAGGCGCATGCGGCCGCCCAGGAAGTGATCGGCGTCCAGACGGCCGAGCAGGGCGTTGGCGTCGCTGACCGTCAGCCGGTCCCCGCCGCGCCCGTAGACGATCGGGCCGGGGGACGCGCCGGCGCTCTCCGGCCCGACGCGCAGCGCCCCACCGGCATCCAGCCGGGCCAGCGATCCGCCGCCCGCGCCGATGGTCTCGATGTCGAGCAGGCGCGCCCGCACGGGCAGCCCACCGATCTCCGTCTCGCTGCGATAGGTGGGCGCGCCATCACACAGGGCCACGTCGGTGGAGGTGCCGCCCATGTCGAAGGTGATGATGCGGTCGAAGCCGGCGGCCTGGGCCAGCGCAAACGCCCCGATCACCCCGGCGGCCGGGCCGCTCAGGGCGGTCTGGATGGCGCGGGCGCGCACGGCGGGGGCGTCCATCACGCCGCCGTCGGACTTCATCATGTGGAACGGAACGCCGGGGGGCAGCTTCTCCTCCAGGCGGCGCAGGTAGCGGTCCATGACCGGGCGCAGGCCGGCCTCCAGCGCGGTCGTGCTGGCCCGCTCGTACTCGCGGAATTCCGGCATGACCTCATGCGACAGGGCGATCTGCCAGTCGGCGAAACCGCGCGCCAGCAGCAGGTCGCGGATGCGCCGCTCGTGGACCGGGTTGACGGTGCTGTGCAGCAGACAGACGGCGACCGCTTCGACCTCGTCGGCCAGCAGCGCGTCGATCACGCTGCCGAGCGCCGCCTCGTCGAGCGGGGTCAGCACCTGCCCGGTGTAGTCGAGCCGTTCGACGGCCTCCCAGCAGCGCTCGCGGGGGATGGCCGGGGCGGGGATGGTCGGGTGCAGCGCGTACAGGTCGGGGCGGTTCTGCCGGCCGATCAGCAGCAGGTCGCGGAAGCCGGCGGTGGTGATCAGCGCGGCGCGGGCCAGGCGGCGCTCGAGGATGGCATTGGTGGCCACCGTCGAGCCGTGCAGGATGGCGGCCAGTTCGCCCTGCCCCTGGGTCAGCGGCGCGTCTCCAGCAAGCTGGGCAATGCCGGCCAGCATCGACTCCGAGGGATCGTGGGGGCTGCTGAGCAGCTTGAAGGTGCGCAGACCGCCGTCGGTGTCCAGCGCGGCGCAGTCGGTGAAGGTGCCGCCGATGTCGATGCCAATGCGCATAGGGTGGCCTGACGGTTCAGTAGCCGCGGGTGTGCGGCTGGTATTCCGGATGGCGCTTGATGTAGGCGGCGATGAACGGGCACTGCGCCTCGATGCGCAGGCCGCGGGCGATGGCGGCGTCGAGGACGCTTTTCGCCAGCTTGCTGCCAATGCCCTTGCCCTCCAGGCTGGTGGGCACGTCGGTGTGGGTGAAGATGATGTGCCTGCCGGCCAGGCGGTACTCGACGAAGGCCAGGGCATCGCCAATGGCCAGTTCGTAGCGGTTCATGGCCGGGTTGTCCACGAAGGCCAGGGCGTTCAGGTCGATGTCGGACATGGTTGATCCTTGAAGAAGCATGTGGGTGGATTCTACCGCAAAGTCGGGCGGCGGGCGTGGTGGCAGGGGTGCCCGGCCCCCGCCGGGGGAAGGGAACCCCCGGCGCCCCGGGGGGGGGGGGGAAAACCCCCCCCCCGGCCCCCCCGCCGGGGGGAAGGGGGGGGGGGGGCCCCCAAACCCCCAACCCCCCCCGCGGGCGTGGCTATCTGAAAACCGCTTATTCGCATGTCGATCTGTGGCGGCCTATAATCGTGATTATGAAGATCGTCGTCCTCACGCGCAGCCGCCTCTTCGACTGAGTGGGTGCTCAACTCGAAAGGATCGCGATCATGGTCCGAGCGCTCCTGGTCTGTCTCCTTTTCCTTCTCCTTCACGTCTCTCCCGGTCATGCGCTGCCGGCCCCGCCGGAACTGGAAACCCTGTGCTGGGTGGCCTACGCGCCGACCAACTTCAACCCGAACCTGGGGATCAATCCATCGGCCGCCAGCCTGCAGGCCGATCTGGAGCTACTGCATAGTGTTGGCATCAACGGGCTGGTGACGTACGGCGCCGACGGCGTGCTGGGGACACTGGTGCCGGGGATCGCCGAAGATGCCGGGTTTGAAGCGATGATCATGGGCCTATGGGACCCAGCCAGCAACGGTGAATACAACAACGCCGTCGCGGCGGCCAGCACCCCGATCGTGGTCGGCTATGTGGTGGGGAATGAGGGGCTGTACGTCCGCTATTCGCTGGAGACCTTGCTGGATACCATGAGCCGGCTGCGTCAGGCGACTGGCAAGCCGGTGACCACCAGCGAGGAGTGGGGAGACTACTGGATTTACGACGATCTGTGGACCATCGGCGACTGGATCTATCCCAATGTGCATCCCTACTGGGGCGGTATTTATGACCCGGTGGAGGCGGCGCTGTGGACGCGCGACCGCTACGATCAGTTTGACGCGCTCACCGACTTGCCGGTGAATTTCAAAGAGGTGGGGATGCCGACGGATGGCGACGCCGGCAACCTGATGTCGGAGGTGGTGCAGGCGGAATCCTACCGCGTGTTGGAGATGACGACGGCGCGTTTCACGAATTTTGAGGCATTCGACCAGGATTGGAAAGGCACCGGCGTGGAGCCACACTGGGGGTTGTTCGAATCCGACCGGACTCCGAAGGCTGTGCTGGCCGATGGCGTCTGCCCGCCGCCGGCGACGGTGGCGTTCGGCTTCACGTTCCAGGGACGGCCGGCGGCTCCGAGCCCGCGCTTGCAGGTTCCGGTACACCTGACGATTCGCGAGCAGGGCACGAACATCCCGATTTTCGACCGACAGGTGACCACCGACCAGAACGGCGTCGTCACGCTGAGCGGGCTGACCGGGGGCGCGTTCCGCTATACGGTCAAAGGGGCGCACACGCTGTCGCGCGTCTTGACGCAAAGTCAGCCGGCCGGGAGCAGCACCATCGCGTTTCCCGAACTGCGGGAGGGGGATGCCAACGACAACAACGTCGTGAACATCAGCGATTTCTCAATTCTGGCCGTGTCCTTCAGCCTGGGCGTGGGTCAGGCGGGCTACGACGGGCGGGCCGACTTCAACGGGGATGATGTCGTCAATATCTCCGACTTTTCGCTGCTGGCGCAGAATTTCGGGATGGCCGGGGAAGCGTAAGGAATGGCAGAGGATCAAACATGGAGTGCTGTATCCTCTGCCACTATGGTCGATCTCATCAAAGTGACTGGAAGTATTCCTTGATCTTCTGGGCCATGAGCTGCCTGCGTTTTGCTAGAAATTCCGGGTAATCAGCCACGGTCATGTTAGCCGCTTCTTCGGGAATGCAGTTTGCTGCGAAGTTAGCGCGTAACTCGTCTAGATCTGTGATGTTGCCATAGCGCCGAGATCCGCCCTGACACTGTTCGATGAGGTGTTGAAAGTAGACAGTAGGTTCCTTGTTGCTTATCTGAATGTTGATCTCAGATTGGGCAACTACGTAGTTGGCAACTTGGTTGTACTGGCCTCGGGACATTCCTGCCTTCTTGAGGACATCACGAGGAAAGACGTGGTGTATGTCTGACTTATACTCGATGAGTTCGCGCACCGTGATGTCGCGGGAGAGGAACCCTCGATCGTTGGCTTTGACTTGGGCCGCAAGATACACATTGTAGAAAGGGCTGTTTATCGCCGATGTTTCGAAGTTCTGAGGGAGGGATGTATCCCAGAATCCATCCGATAATCGGCTCTGAACCGTTGTTTCGGCGTACTTCTCGATTCCATGAGCATCGATCTGTCGAATATCCAGATCGATATTTGACTCTGATGAACCCGAATACCTGCCTGTCAAGAGGGACACGACGAACCAGCGCCGCACATATTGCTCAATGACCGCAGGGGGCATGTTCTGGTTGCGAAGCGTCAAGTATAGGATATAGGCAAAGTTCAGTGTCATCTTTGAACTGATCAGGGAGGAGTCCACAAAGCCGGCCGAGCGAACGATCATGACGAAGCGCTGAAAGTGCGTTTCGTTCAGGAAATCCAAAACGCCAAGCTGGAGTCTTCGGAACGTATCTTCGATGATCGTTTCCTCATACTGCTTTGTCTCGAAATTTCGTCCGGAGAGAAGCGCCACCAAATCTTCCAATCGTCCCCGGCGGAATTGCGAAGTAAAGGCAACTCGCAGCATATCGTTGTACGAGGGATCGTACAGATCATCATTTTCGCTTTTCAACCAAGCCATTCTTTGGAAATACTCGGTGTTCGCGAAATTCTTGTCATTCGCCTTGATCCGGGTATAGAAGTCTGGAGCTACGGCCAGATGGCAGAAGTAGTCAATCGCCTTTCGTAGTTCGACTCCGCCATAGCTCTCGTTAACGGCAATCTTCGACATGGCGAAATCGGCTTGGCTGAGCGGTACATCAGCCGAGTTCACGCGAATGAAGATCTCTGTCACGGTTTCAGTGTCGAGCGATGAGTCAAGTTCAATGATGCCTATGGGGTTGTTTACAATGCGATGCAGGGAACTTAGAGCTTTATCGATGGAGCCAGCCGTGGTTCCTGGGTTGCGCTCACAGTAGCCATCGACAAACGTTCTCATTTCGAACTCCGGCATAAAGAGTTCTGATATGTCTGGAATCCATATGACGTCCTTCTCGATTGCCGGGTTGGTCACTTCGAACATTTGCGCCTGTGGATTGAAGGCGATGCGAATGCGTGTTCGTCGGTAGTCCTTGGTGACGATCTCGTACCCGAGAAGTGCCGCCATGAGCGCAGTGATACGCTGTTGCCCATCGATCAGAATCTTCTTTCCCTCGGATCGAGATCCATCTTTAAGATTCACGTCCGGGCTTTTCCAGATGATGAGGTAACCTACGGGATAATCTTTGTAGAGGGAGTCCAGCAGGTTGCGTACTTTCGTTGTATCCCATACAAAAGGACGCTGAATCTCGGGAATGGCGATTTCTCCCGATTTTACCCAGCCAAGCAGGCTGTCAATCGTTAGCGATCGTGCTTCATATTTGCGCGCCATGGGCAACTTCATCCTAGCTGAACAAAGAACAAAGAGGTGTCGCCGCCTAGATTCTATTGTGATGCGGCAGAACTTAATCTTACTTTGAAGGGGGGAAATTTTGCGAAAAGGTTTTGTAGGTGCTGGTGTGGCCCATTCATGCTGGTGATGCCCATTGTCGGTGAATATGATTTGGAGTGATGGACGTTGACCGCAAACCCAAGTGAAGATACCCGTATCGCCCTGGTGACCGGCGCCAATCGGGGAATCGGGCTGGAGGTATGCCGGCAGCTCGCCGGCCAGGGCATGACCGTCTTGCTCGGGTCGCGGGATGCAACCAAGGGGCAGGCGGCGGCCGAGTCGCTGCGACGGCGCGGGGCGGTGGTACAGCCGGTGCAGCTCGACGTGACCGACCGGGAAAGCATCGAACGTACCCGTGCGGCGGTCGAGCGCGACTATGGGCGGCTCGACGTGCTGGTGAACAACGCGGCGGCGCTTTACGACACCTGGCAGCGCGCCGCCGAGGCCGATCTCGCGCAGGTGCGGGAGGCGCTGGAGATCAACACACTGGGCGCGTGGCAGATGGTCCAGAGCTTCCTGCCGCTGCTGAAGCGGAGCAATCACGGGCGGATCGTCAACGTGTCCAGTCAGGCGGGGTCGCTGGACAGCCTCGGCGCGGGCACGCCGGCCTACAGTCTGTCGAAGGCGGCGCTCAATGCCTTCACCATCATGCTGGCGGCCGATCTGCGCCGCAGCCGGATACTGGTGAACGCCGTGTGTCCGGGCTGGGTGGCGACGGACATGGGCGGGCCGGGTGGTCGGCCGGTCGAGGCGGGCGCGGCCAGCGTGGTGTGGGCGGTTAACCTGCCGGATGACGGTCCAACCGGCGGCTTCTTCCGCGACGGCAGATCGATTCCCTGGTAGAGACAGAGATCCGGATTTGGGAAATGCATTTCTTTGAAACACCCTGAGGAAAACCCTTGTCAAGGCGCGGAGATCGTGCTATCCTGATCAGTACATTGCGGGTGTAATTCAGCGGTAGAATGCTTCCTTGCCAAGGAAGATGTCGGGAGTTCGAATCTCCTCGCCCGCTCAAGCAGAACCCCGGACCTCCGGGGTTTTTTGTTGCCTGGTGCGGCTCAGACCTGCCAGACTGGCGCGCCGCTCAGAAGGCGTTGAAGCTGGGCCGGGAACGTCGGCGTGTCGAGCGGGTTGCCCAGCAATCTGTCGAAGCCAGCGGCCGGCGCAAAACGTCGGTGTTGAGCCGGTGGTCACCGATGATCAGCGCGCGGAGGGGTTCGGCAGGCATGTCACCCTGCTCGCTCCCAGACGGATGTGCCGGTCAGCACCGCCGCAATTTGCTCGGCAAAATGCGTCATGTTGATGGGTTTGCCGATGAAGCCGCTGAACCCTTTCTTCATGGCGCGGGGAATTTCGAGCGCGGCATCACGCGCCGAGACGGCCACGATCGGCACGGCCGCGAACTGCGGTCGGCTGTGGATGGTGGTGAAGACATCGTAGCCGGTCAGCCCACCCGGCAGCGAGAGATCCATCAGGATGATGTCGACGGGGGCGAATTCCTCCAGGCGAGCGACCAGATCGCCGCCGCCCCAGTTGTGAAAGCCAACCACGGCGCCGGAGCGTTCCAGGATGGTCTTGACGACCAGACGATTTCGGAAGTCGTCCTCGACGCAAAAAATACGTTTGTCTGCCAGGATCATGAAACTCAGTTCTCTCTCTCTTCGGTGTCGTTGACGTGCAGCAAGGTGTCGAGCGAGCGGCGGACACGTTTGTTGAGATGTTCATCGGTGCTGTTGAGCAGAGTCTCCAGCGCCGGGATGGCGCGCGAATCGCCCAGCAGACCCAGTGCGGTGACGACCGTCAGGCGGAGGGTGATGCCGACATCCGGCACGGTCAGGAGCTGAATCAGTCTGTCGATGGCTTCCGTCGCGCGCAGGTTGCCGAGGGCCTGAACGATGGAGATACGCGCACCAGATAGGTGCTGGCATTCAGGCGGTCGAGCAGGACGGCGGCGCTGTTGGGATAGCGCGCGACGTATTCGACGGCAATCTGCCCCAGGAGCGGGTTGGGTGAGGCGATCAGCCCGACCATGGCTTCGTAGATGTGCGGCGCGTCCTGCGATGACAGGACGCGAGCGGCGTTGACGGCGCGGCGTACCGAGCCGCCCCGGACTTCCGAAATCAAGGCGAGATGCGCCTGTACCCCCATAGCGATCAGGTGATCGCTGGCGTTGATACGCACATCCCAATCGGCGCTGTCGAGAGCTTCGAGCAGGGCTTCAATTGAACTTCCTTCTTGCGATACCACGATTTTCACTCTCTCGCTGTCGGCCATCATGCAATATGCCATACGTCTTCGCCCTGGAGCACCTTCTGTATCAGTGTCGGAAAAGTCATCACACTCAAGGGTTTCGCAATAGCGCCGTCGAATCCACTGGAACGCAGGCGGGCAACTTCTTCGCTCATGACGCTGGCCGTCAGCGCGATCACCCGGACCGACTGGAAAGCCGGCAGACTCCGAATAGCGCGCAGCATGGCGAAGCCGTCCAGCGGCTTCACATGGATGTCGAGAAGAATGACATCCGGCCGGTCCGAGAGCTCTCCCAGGCGTTCCGCAAAATCGATGCTATCTTCAAACAAGATCAGTTTTTCCACACGCATCGCCACTTGCATGATCATTTCCAGGATCTCGCGGCAGAGCGGATCATCTTCGACGTACAGGAAGCAGGTGTTGCCGAACATGGTCGCCGTTCGATTTTTCAGCTCAGGCGCATTTTGCCGAGAAGCGCCGGCGAGCGCACTGGCAGCGTGAAGAAGAATGCCGAGCCGCTTCCCGGTTCGCTTTGCAACCAGAGCCGACCCCCGTGCGCATGTACCAACCGGCTGGAAATGGGCAGGCCCAACCCTGTGCCTGCACTGTGTTTGACACCGGTCTGAGTCTGAATGAACGGCTCGAAGATGAGCGCCTGTTCTTCTGGCGCAATGCCCGGCCCGGTGTCGCTGACGGCGAACAGCAGGTCGCCGGGGCGGTTTTTTGACGCTCACCGTCACCGTGCCTGACTCCGTGAATTTGATGGCATTCGACACCAGATTCAGCAGGATCTGACGAATACGCCGACGATCGCCGACGATGAGCGGCAGGGCCGGGTCGATGTCTTCGACGTAGCGGATCGGTTTGTTCTGGATCATGGCCGTGGCGGCATCCTTGATTGCGTCCAGTTCGACGTGGAGGTCGATGTCCTCTTCGACGAACAACTGAAGCATGCCGGATTCGATTTTGGTGATGTCCAGAACGTCGTTGATCAGCGCCAGCAAATGCCGCCCGCTGTCCAGCGCCTTGCCCAGCGCGTCGCGCTGTCGCTCGTTGACTTCACCCATCATGCCGAGCGCGACGAACTCGGTGAAGTTCAGAATGGCGTTGAGCGGGGTGCGCAGTTCATGGCTCATGCTGGCCAGAAACTGGCTCTTGATCGAGTCCACATTACGGAACTTCTCGGTGATCTGAACCTGCTGTTCATAGCGGCGCTGGCGTTCGATGGCGGCGCCGGCGACCTGGGCGCTGATGCGCAGGATATCCAGATCGTGTTCGCTGAAAGCGACCGGGACCCGGCTGCTGTAGCTGAGCGCACCGATCACCTGGCTGCTGATCACGATGCTGGCGGAAGCGGCGGCGCTGATGCCGGCCTCCTGATAGAACGCTCGAAGTCCGACATCCCGGGTCGCCGTCAGGTCGTAGACGATCAGGATCGGATCGTCCGGCTCCGGAATGGCCGGCACGGGCACCTGGACGTTCATCGCGCTCACCTGCTCGCCCGGCTTGCAGGTCGCGATCACCCGCCCGAACAGGCGTCCGTCGCCGGGGGGAACGTCGTAGAGCATGAGGGCGATGGTGTAGGCGGCGGAGTCGATCCGTCGCTGACGGCTTTGAGGATGTCGGTGTAGGTCGAGGAGCGATTCATAGCCGCGCTGATGCGATAGAACCGTTCCGTTTGCGCTTTGGCGATTTCCAGTTCGCGCGTACGCTCGGCCACGCGCTGCTCCAGACTGGCTTCCGTCTTGCGCAGCGCCTCGTTGGCGGCGATCAGGCGCTCGGCGCGAAGGTTGGCCAGGGACTGCACGTATTCGATGAAGACGAAGAGCAGAAAATCGACGACGATCAGAAACTGGACCGCGTTGATCAGTTGACGGCTGGTCAGCACGACGTCGACATTCAGCGCGACGAGAAGCTGATAGAGCAGAATGAAATAGATCGGCGTGATGACAATCGCCATGAGGACGAGACGAGGGCGGAAGAAAATGCCGACCAGGATGGCCGGAATAGCCGCATAGTACACGGTCGTCGTGCTGCTGCCGGGAAGGAGCGCCGGGACAGTGGTCAGCGAGCCCACCGGCGGCGACGATGACGGCCGCTGCCAGTGAGATACGCAGCGTCCTGCGGACGTAGATATAGAGCAGGACGAGAATGACGACACTGACCCAACCGCCAAGGGTATCGGCGCTTCTGATCCAGTCCTCGAATGGCTTCGTCAGGGCCACCGATAATTGCAGGGCCAGGATGCCCACAAAGAGCACGACCATCGCGTTGGTGAGCAGACGGTAACGCTGCGCCTGCTCTTCGCTGGCAAGCGGCCGCGGCGGGTCGGTGAGCGATTTCCATCGTCGCGCCAGCCGGCTCCGGTTGAGGAAGGCTTCAACCGGTTTGTCGGGCAGAGACGATGGCTGCGACTTCAGAACACGAAGCATCCGATGTGGTCCTGGGTGGTTTCGGAGAACTGAACTGATGGCGCGGCGGGTGGTGGCGGGTGGGGATGACGGGCGCGCAAGTTCACAATTTCACATACCCGTAGCATAGCGCACCCTCGATGCGCTATCGACTGTCTTCTGGGAGGGTTTACGCGAGGCAGGCACCTATCCAGATGGACAGGTGGGCGGTGCAGAAGGTACGGGATTCAGGGAAGGTTGGTGCTGGGAGAAGGATCTACAGCAGACCGTCTCGGACGGCCTGCGCGACGGCTTCGGAGCGCGTCGCCACCTTCATCTTCTCCATGATGTTGACGACGTGGAATTTGACGGTCGAGATGCTGATGACCAGATCAAGCGCGATCTCTTTGTGTTGTTTTTGCCGGCGGCAATCAGCCGCAGCACTTCGATCTCGCGATCGCTCAGGTTGTAGGAATTGGCCGGCTCATGGCGCTGCGGGTGCAGGATGTTCTGCGCGACCTGCGCCGAGAGCAGGGTGGAACCGCTGGCAGCGGCGCGGATGCCGTTCACTAGGTCGCGGGCCAGCGACACCTTGAGGACGTAGCCGACGGCACCGGCTTCAAGCATGGCCCGCACACTGTCGTCGTCCTGAAAACCGGAGAGGACCAGAATCCGCGCCCGTGGATGGAGGGCGAGCAGCTTCTGGGTGGCGGTAATACCATCGATGCCCGGCATGATGACATCCATGAGCACGACGTCGGGGTGGTGCTGTTCAAAAAGGGGGAGGGCGTCGAGGCCGCTGCTGCCCTGGGCCACGAGACGGATGTCCGGGATCATTCCGAGCAGTTCGGCTACCAGTCGATGAATTGTGCTGTGGTCGTCAATGAGCAGGACGGTAATGTCTTTGGGTTCCATAATGCCTGGCTGCTTGTCCGTCCGCGGGTATCATCCTGAATACAATAATGTCTCTTAAACTATACCCTAAACCTTATGGCACTGACAATTATGATGTGATAAGCGTTTGGCCGGCGCTGCCGATCCACGAGATACTCGGCGGCCCTACAGCGGATAGATGTTCACGCCCAGCGCCTGAGCGACGGCCACGATGAGCGGGGCGATCACCAGCGCGGGCAGGAAATTGGCCATGCGCGGCCGCTTAAGGTCGAGCAGCACCAGCGCCAGGCCGATCAGCATGAGGCCGCCGACGGCGGTCATCTCGTTGATCATCGGGTCGGACATGAAGCTGCCCAGGACGCTCCCCGGCCAGCGCCAGGCCTCCCTGAAGGAAAAGCACCGTGAGAATGCTGAAGGCTACGCCGACGCCCAGGCTGGCGGCGAAGGCCATCGACGCGAAGCCGTCGAGCACGCTCTTGATCGCCAACTGCTGGAAGCCGATGGGCAGGCCCATACCGTCCTGAATCGAGCCGACGAAGGTAAGCGGACCGATGCAGAAGACCAGGCTGGCCGTCACGAAGCCATTGATGAAACGGGATCGGGCGTCGGCGCTGGCGCTTACGGGGCCGCCGCTGGCGCCTACGGGGCTGGCGGCGGCCGTATTTGCCTCAGCCACGCCAGTCTCTTCAGCGGACGGCGTGCCATCAGACGGCGCGAAGCGGCGCTGAAGCCAGCCGCCCAGCCGGGAAAGTGCGCCATCGAGGTCGAGCAGTTCGCCGATGATGACGCCGGAGACCAGGCTGATCAGCGGGATGATGATGTTACCGGTGCGGCCGGCATTGCCGATGCCGACGACGGCGGTGACGAGTCCCAGGCCGGTGACGACCGACTCCTGAATGCGAGTCGAGAGGCGATGACCGATAAGCAGGCCGAGAGCGCTGCCCAGGGCAACGGTGATGACGTTGAGCAGTGTGCCAGTCATACGCGCTGTTTCGTCCATTCACTATGGGTGAGGGCGTAAAGGAACAGCTCGCGCAGGCTGCCATAATCCCAGTCGCGCTCGACGCCGACCTTGCGGAAGCCGACTTTCTCCAGCACGCGCTGCGAGGCGAGGTTCTCGCGGTAGGTGTCGGCCTCGATGCGCCGGAGTGCCATCTGATCGAAGCCGAAAGCGGCCACCGCCCGCGCGGCCTCGGTGGCGATGCCGCGCCGCCAGTAGGCCACGGCGACGTCGTAGCCGAAGGAGGCCCGATATTCGCTCCGCAGCCAGTAGTTGTAACCGATTCGTGCGACCATGCCGGCGTCGGGGTTGTCCTTAAGGAGGATGGCCCAGTCGATGCGGCGCTGATCGGCGTAGGCGAGACGGGTGCGGTCGATCAGGTCGATGGCGTCATCCAGGTTGCGCAGGAGGGGCACGGTATTCCAGCGGGTCACGCGGTAATCCCCCCGAATCATGAGCAGATGGCGCGCGTCGGTAAAGCTGATCTCACGCAAGATCAGGCGCGGCGTCTCCAGGATGGGGAAGGACTCGTAGGTAAACATGAACATGGGTGGCGCGCGGCGCCTGCTGGCTGATGTGGCGAATAGGACCAGATGATCTGCTGCGAGCCGCAGACCCCCGGACTGTTCATCATCATAGTCGCCTTTTCCGATCTTGCGCAATGGTTTCATGTGGTCTTGATCGGCGGCGGTATGATGAACGCGTTTTGTTCGCAGCCCGCTGTCTGTGAGTTCATAGGATTATCATGTCCGTTCCATCTTCGCTGCCCACACCTTCGCCACAGACCGCTGCCTCGCCGCACAGCGTCGCTTCCGGCCCGCACACCGGCACCCGTCCCACGCCCGCCAACTTCATGCGCAATCTGCGCGACCTGCCCGGCACGCTGACGCTCAACAGCATCACCGCCGGCTTCATTGTCATGCTGATCAGCTACACCGGCCCGATCCTGGTCCTCCTGGAGGCGGCGCGGGCGGGTGGGCTGACCCCCGGAACAGACATCGTCATGGGTGATCGCGGTCGTGGTCGGCGGCGGCTTTGGCTCGCTCTTCATGTCGCTGCTGTACCGCCAACCGATCAACTTCCCCTACTCGACGGCCGGGGCGGCTCTGCTGATCACCAGCCTGACGCAGTTCACGCTGTCGGAGGCGGGGGGCCTACATCATGGCTGGACTGGCCATTATAGCCCTCGGCTCAGCGGCCTGTTCGGGCGGATCATGAAGATCGTGCCGCAGACGGTGGTGCTGGCGGTGCTGGCCGGGGTGCTGCTGCGCTTCGGGCTGGGGGTGTTCAACGCCATGGACGACGCGCCGGCCAACCCGATTATGATCGTCGGCATGGTGACGGTGTTTTTCGTGCTGCGCCGGCGGCATTTCCGTGCGCCGAGCCTGGGCGCGCTGGCGGTTGGCATTGCCATGGCGGCGGCCTTCGGGCAGATCGCGCCGGTGTCGGTGCGGCTGGCGCCTTCGCTGCCCATATGGTTCACGCCGGTCTTCACGCTGGATGCGGCGCTCGGGGTGGCACTGCCTCTGGTGGTGCTGGCGCTCAGTTCGCAGTACGCGCCGGGGATGGCCGTGCTGCGCGGCAACGGCTATGAGCCGCCGGTGAACGGCATCCTGATCGGCTCCGGGCTGCTGTCGAGCGTCCTGGCGTTCTTCGGCGGGCACAGCTCGGTGTTGGGCGCGCTGACGGCGGCGATCGTCGTCGGGCCGGACGCCCAACCGGACCCCGACAAGCGCTACGGCACGGCGGTGATCAGCGGGTTGTGGCACATCGGGATCGGCATGTTCGGCGCGGCAGTCGTCGACTTCTTCAAGATCTTCCCGCCGGTGTTCGTCTCGACCATCGCCGGGCTGTCGCTGAGGGGGTGATCGCCTCGTCACTCGGCGGGGCGCTGTCCGACCCGGATCACCGCGACGCGGCCGTCATCGCCTTTCTATGCACGGCGGGCGACTTCTCGCTGTTCGGCATCGGCGCGCCGTTCTGGGGGCTGATCGCCGGCGTGGCGATCAACGCCCTGCTGCACGCGCGACGCAAGACCTAGCCTTCGTCCGACAACACAATTCTTGTGTTCACTGCTTCAGCAACATGATCTAGGGTGGGCATAAGGTGGGCATGTGTAACTCGCTCCAGTGTAAGCAAGCGCATCAGTTCTTGCGCTTGCTTAAGTGGTAGCAGCAACTTGCGCGGATACTCATAAGGCTTGACATTGCGTCTCAGGAGGGTAATGGATTGCTCAAAACTTGGAAACTGTCCATATTTGTTCAGATAGTCTTCGCCGTTCAAATCTACTGTGAAGAGCCCTGACTGAGACCTCAGGAAGTTATTGCCGCTGGCTGGTACTTCCACACAGCGAATGTGCTCTTCCAGAAGCCGGCGATGTACTGCGTAGACGACAATGCTGTCTTCCACACCAGACGACTTTGCTGAGTTAGCCGCGAAAAACGCTGCCGTTAGTGGATTTCGGGTCCAATCAAGAAGACGGGTCGCAATACCGTGGTGCTGCGCTAGTGCAATTGTGGGATTACGCCAGAACTCTAGGCGCTTGTCGATTGGTGGTGGCTCGCCACTGTGGTTGTCCCAAGGCTTGTCCTCGTAATGCAGGTTCCAGTACTTGTCAATAAACTCATAGTATCGATCATAATCCGGGTCTTTCTTCGTCCATGATGGGAGCGTCTCCACTGCAAAACCCAGTTCGTCAGCTAATTCTGTGAATTCATTGATGAGCTGAAGCTCTGAAAAAGCTTGAACTAAGCCACGAAGTGTGCGCTCCAGTTCTTGAAAGAACAGCGGATCGCTTTCTCGTGAACCGTAGGGTTCGATTTTCCGTCTCACTTCCTTAGCGAATTCCTCGTTATGCCATTTGGCATTCCAGATGGTTCGTAGTGCCTCGTTTTTTGGCATCATGTTCTCATCTGGTCGCCACGCTTTAGGACGAAGCGGGCATTTGGCTGAACTCTGCCCTCGGAAAATCCACTGTCGACTCCACTCAAGATCGGGAATGCCTGCCGAGCTGCCAAATCTCCGCCAGGTGGAGTTGCTGAGGCGGAGGGCGGACAAGAATTCAATGGCCGAGGTAAATCGTCTCTTCCCGAAACTCAACCATGCTGAGTATGTCTCCTCGAAATGAGTGGCAGTCGAATGATCTCTGTATTTCAACATTACTCGGTATCGATTACGATCGACTTACTATACATGGCTAAGCCGTGTTTTTCATTGTTGACCTCGCTGAACGCTGATAACTGCTGTGCGCTTCGTTCCAAGCGAGTGCATCACCCCGATATGCGCACTCTGGAACAAGAATCGTGGACCAAACCACCCTCATCATTAACCGCGTCCTGCCCGTCTTTCTGCTCATCGGCCTGGGCGCCGTCGTTCGCCGGACGGGCTTCCTTTCGGAGAAGACCATCGACGATCTGCGCAAGATCGTGGTCAATCTGGCACTCCCGTCGGTCCTGCTGATTTCGTTTCTGGGAATCGACCTGCAGCCGGCTTATGTGCTGGTCTTCATCGCCCTGTTCGTCCTGTGCACGCTCCTGCTGCTGTTCGGCCGCTTTCTGAAAGCGCGTCTGAACGTCCAGCAGGGCTACTTCCCGTTCATGATGACCGGCTTCGAATACGGCATGCTCGGAGTGAGTCTGTTCGGCAGCGCCTATGGCCTGGAAAACCTGGGCTATATCGCCGTGATGGATCTAGGCCACGAGCTGTTCATCTGGTTCGTGTTCCTGGCCTTTCTGCTGATGCGCCGCGACGGCCTGCGCAGCCCCCCGGCAGTTGATCGGCGCGTTCGCTGCTCGTCGGTGATCCTCGGCATCCTGGCCGGCCTCGCCCTCAACCTGCTGGGACTGCGGACGGTCCTGTACGAGGGCGCGGTCACGGGCGGCATCATGGCGACGCTGGAGTTTCTGAGCCAGCTCACCATCCCCCTCATGCTGATCATCATTGGCTACAGCATCCGCATCGACCCGTCGGCGCTGCGTTCCGCCGGGCTGGTGATCGGCTTGCGCCTGGCGATTCTGCTGCCGCTGATCTTCGTCCTCAATGCCATCTTCATCCGAGGGCTGCTGGGGCTGGATCGCGGGTTCGAGGCGGCACTGTTCACGCTGCTGATCTTGCCGCCGCCGTACATCGTGCCGCTGTACATGCCGCCGGATGTGCCGGATGAGCGGCGCTACGTCAACAACGTGCTGATGCTGTACACCGTGGTGTCGCTGGTGATCTTTGCAGGGTATTTCGTGATGAATCCGACGCTGTGAGGAGGAGGCATGAGGGATGAGAGATGAGAAAAAGGGAGCCCCGCCATCAGCGTTCAGAGAGACCAAGGTTGACTGCGGCTATAATGATAGCAACGTGTGATCATGCAGAGGCTCTGAGTCGCATGGGCTATCCAACGGTTGAACTCCAGATCCCCCCTGAGCTGCTTGAACGCGCACAAGAAATCGCGCAGACAAGCAATCGCTCGCTGGAGGATGTGTTGGTCGAAGGGCTGGTGCTGCTATTCGGCGCACTTCCGGCTCTCCCTACACCAGAAGACCTTCAGCACTACGCAGATGAGCAACTATGGGCTGTGGTACACCAGCATCTTGCCTGGCCCCAAGATGCCCGACTTCATGAATTGATCTCGATAGGTAAGTCGGGGCAGATCACTGAGTCTGAAAAGACCGAAATGGAGCAGTTGATTGCCCTGGTGGACCAATACATGCTCCTTCGATCTCATGCACTCTTCCTGCTTAAACAGCGCGGATATGAGGTTGAGAAGCGCCTGAAACTCGGTGCATGAATGGCGCGAACCTCGGAGACATTGCGTCAGCAGGTTGTCGAGCGTGCCAAAGGCCGATGTGAATACTGCCAGACTCAGGAAGTCGTGGTCGTGAATGCTGGAATGAACCGTGAAGTCACGATCAATGCCCGTCGGTTGTGGCACGCGGTTGGGTGGCATCCTCCGAAGGACTGACTTTCCCTTGCGTCCTCTATCTCTCAGGTAAGCCATACATGTTGCTCCACATACGCCTCGCGGCGGAGGCGGACGCGCTCGCCATTCACCAGCTTTCGGCGCGGGTGCAGGAGGCGCTGTCGCGTGCAGGCAGCCTCCAGCAGTTTGGTCCGATCCCCCTGCCTGTCGTCGAGCGGGCGGCCCGGCAGGGGCACGTCACCGTGGCGGAGGCGGACGGAGCGCTGCTTGGCGGAGTCTTCCTCGAACCCCTCAGTGCAGAGCAGTCGGCGGCGTGGCGCATCCCCCAGGCGGAACACTGGTTTCTGAGCAAGCTGATGATCGACCCTGAGCGACGCGGGCAGGGGTGGGGGAGCGAACTGGTAGCGGCGCTTCAGCGGCTGACCCGGGGCGCGACGGGGAGGGATCGTGCTCGACTGCTGGGCGGGCAACGTCAGGCTGCGGCGCCTGTACGAGGGGCTGGGATTTCGTCTGCATGAGGAGTTCGACGAGGAAGATTACCGGATCGCGGTGTACGTGTGGGAAGCTGGTCGCTGAGGACGCTAGGCAGTTTGGCCAATCGGTTCTATGCTTGAGGCGTTCCGGAGCAGACATCGCAATGCGTAGAACTGTTTGTGTCCATCACCCTGGCACTGCCGATCGAGATCGACCCCCGTTCCTTCCGCCAGATCGAGCGGCTGGCGCGCGATTACGCGGTCACCGTGATCGGCTTTGGTACGCCCCCGGTCGCCTGGAAGGATCTGGGCATCACCTGGCAGGCCGTCGATCGATCGCGCAACCGGGTGCAGTTGGCTATCGAGCTGCTGCTGCTCATCCTGGGCCGGCTGATCCCCGCGGCCTATGACCTCTATTTCTGGCGGCGCCCCCGTTACATGCAGACGCTCCGCTATGCCGTCGAGTGCCGCGCCGACGCCTACCACGCCAGCGACTGGGCGGCGATCCCCCTGGCGGTGCGTGCGGCCGAACAGACGGGTGGAACGGCGAAGGTCATCTTCGACGCCGACGAGCACTGGCCGACCGAGCGGGAGAGCAGTCGAACCTGGCGGTGGTTTTTCGGGCCGATGATCCACCACTTTCTGAAGCGTTTTGCCTCCGGCGTCGACGCCTCGATCCACGTCTCGCAGTCGCTTTCGGACAGTTTCGAAGCGGACTACGGCCTGGGCGGCACGGTCATCTACAACGTGCCGGACGCCGGGAAACGCCCGATCATCCCGGTCGACCCGGAGCACATCCGGCTGATCTTTCATGGCGCGGCGATCCCCAACCGCCATTTGGAGGTGCTGATCGACGCGATCGCCCTGTGCCAGCCGCGCTTCGAGCTGCATTTCCTGATTGTGGGCGATCAGACGTACGTCGACTGGCTGAAGGGGTATGCCCAGCAGAAGGCGCCGGGTCGTGTGATGTTCCGTCCGCCGGTGAGCATGCACGAAGTGGTGCGGACGATCGCCGACTGTGACCTCGAACTGAGCTGGACGGCGCCGACCACCCTACACCAATCTACACCCTGCCGAATAAGTTATTCGAGGCGGCGGTGGCCGGCCTGGGCGTGATCATTGGGGCCTGGCACGGCGCACGAGCAGTTGGTCACGCACTATGGCTACGGCTTCGCGGCGCGGTCGTTCAGCGCGGAAGATCTGGCGGCGGCGGTGAATGCCCTGAAGGTCGAGCAGGTGACGGCGCTGCGGGCTGCGGCGCGACAGGCGGGGAAGGTGCTGAACGCCGGCGTGGAGCTGGAGAAGATCGGCCAGTTATACCGGGGGGTTGTGGGCGGGGATGCGTGAACCTTTCACCCCTCTCTCCCACGCAAGCGGGGCGAGGGGAACCGGCTGCGGAGAGTCTTAAGGTAGATGAATCTTCTGTCGCGGCGCGTTTGATGGCGCGAGACGTTCTGTGAGCGGCGGTGGCGGACACGCCAGGGCATGTCCCTCTGAAGCCGCGGCTGGCCTGAAAGCCTCAGCCGATGCGGCGGGGGGCCGTCCTTGCCGGGGCGCGCACTTCGCCGACCGGTCGGCCAGTGACCACTTCCTTCATGGCGTCGTAGAGAAGGCATCGTCGTAGCCGCGCGTCTTGACGACGACCGGGCATGGGCACGGGCGTGGCCCATGATGATCACCTGCTGCTTGGTATCGAGACGCGACAGCACTCGCGCAGGGCCACGGCGCCGCTGATGCCCATCAGCACGGCGGTGATGTCGCGATCGTTGTCCAGCAGGGCGGTGACGCGCGTGCCGATCTGGCTCATCACTCGTCGGCTACCGCTTCGGCCGCTGATCGACCACCAGCAGGGTGACCTTGTACTTGCGCATTTCGCGGGCGATGACGCCGAAAGTCGTCTGGTTGGCCACCTTCGGGTCAAGAAACTTGTGCGCCTCTTCAATGACAATCAGCAGCTGCGGCGGCTCGTGCGCCTTGTCGCCCAGCGCCTTCTCGACGCGCTCGACGTATTGCAATGCCGGGGGTGAGGGAAGTTGGCGACCAGCATGTAAGCTTCGAGCGAGTTGCCATAGCGCCCGAACTCCAGCACGATG
>JADJPJ010000067.1 GCA_016713325.1 Candidatus Flexifilum affinis
GGCGCGACGGTCATCGTCCACGGACGCAGCCGAGAGAAGGCCGACGCCGTCGTGGCCGAGATTCAGGCGCAGGGCAAGGGACAGGCGCGCGCCGCCATCGCCGACCTGTGCACCCAGGCGGACATCCGTGAGATGGCCGCGCAGATCAATGCCCACACCGACCGCCTCGACGTGCTGGTCAACAACGCCGGGGCCATGTACTCCAAACGCACTGAGTCGCCGGACGGCATCGAGCTGACCTGGGCGCTCAATCATCTGAACTACTTTCTGCTCACCCACCTCCTGCTCGATTTGCTGACGGCGAGCGCTCCGGCGCGCATCGTCAACGTGGCATCCGAGGCGTCGCGCGGCGGCAAGCTCGACTTCGACGACCTGCAGAAGCGCAAGCGCTACAGTGGCTTCGCGGTTTACGCGCAGTCGAAGCTGGCCAACATCGTCTTCACCTACGAACTGGCCCGCCGCCTGACCGAGCGCGGCGCGGGGGTGACCGCCAACGTCATGCACCCCGGCTTCGTCGGCACCGGCTTCGCCCGTAACAACGGCGGCATCATGGATCTGGCCATGGGCCTGATGCGCCCCTTCATCCTCTCTCCGGAGCAGGGGGCGGACACGCTGGTCTGGCTGGCGTCGTCCCCGGAACTGGAGGGCAAGACCGGCGGCTACTACGCGAAGCGTAAGCCGCTCCAGTCGATCGCCCAGGCCTATGATCCGGCGGTGCAGCGGCGCCTCTGGGAAGTCAGCGAGCAGATGACGGGCATCGCCGTGCCGGCGTAGCCCCGCCAGACCCTCACCCTGATGTTTGTGACAACTGTCACTATCCTCATAACCACATTCAAGTGCATGATCGGTACTGGGGTGATCATCGGAATTTGACGGGGCGCCCCAGCCACGATCATCCTCGAGTTGTTTACTGCTGCGGACTCCCCCCATCTGCAACTGCAAAATCAGGCTGACTCACTGTCCTTTGCGAAAGGAAGATAAGCATGATTCTCGTTGTGGGAGCCACCGGTTATCTGGGCACGGACATCTGCTTGCGGCTGCGTGACAAGGGGCTGCCCGTCCGTGGGCTGGTCCGCAAGACCTCGGACCCGATGAAGAAGGATCATCTCAGAAACCTGGGTGTCGAGCTCGTCGAGGGCAACCTGAAAGACCGCCCCTCGCTCGAGGCCGCCTGCAAGGGGGTGGAGAAGGTCATCACCACCGCAACCATCACGCTCTCGCGCCAGCCGGACGACACCATCCAGAATGTCGATCAGGCCGGGCAGATCAATCTGGTCGATGCCGCCAGGGCCGCCGGCGTTCGCCACTTCGTCTACACGTCGTATTCCAAGAATCTTGATACGGACTCTCCCCTGACCACCGCCAAGCGCGCTGTCGAGCTGCACCTGATGCGCAGCGGCATGTCCTACACCATTCTGCGTCCGGCCTGCTTCATGGAGGTATGGCTCAGCCCGGCCGTCGGCTTCGACTTCCCGCATGCCAAGGCGGTCGTCTATGGCGCGGGCGAGGCGAAGCTGAGCTGGATCTCCCGTGGCGATGTGGCAGCCTTTGCCATCGCGGCTCTGGAGCACCCGGCGGCCCGCAATGCCATGCTCGAACTGGGCGGTCCGGAAGCGCTCAGTCCGCTGCAAGTGGTGGACATATTCGAGAAGGCGACTCACCGCACCTTTGAGGTCCAGCTTGTCCCGGTGGAGGCACTGCGCGCCCAGAAAGCGGCCGCGACCGACTCCGTGCAGCAAAGCTTCGCCGGGCTGATGCTCGATTACGCCAAGGGCGATGTCATCGACATGAGCGTTACCCTGCGGACCTTCCCGCTGAAGCTCACGTCGGTGGCCGAATATGCGCACCATGTGCTGATCGGGGCCTGATCGCGCCGCGATCCACAATCGTCGCCAACAAAGAGATGGGATTTATGCGCGAAAAGACTCTTCGAGAAATCAGTGTCGATACCGCCATTCTCGCCCGGCTGGAAGACCGTCTGGCCGTGCTGGATCGGTTGGACGAACGGCTGAAGCGAATCGAGCGGCTGCTGACGCAGTGGCCGCTTCCCGACTGCCATTCGGAAACCGGCTTCAACTTTCAGGATTACCTCGGTGCACTTCTGAAGTGCCCCTTACATCGTGGGCGAGGCGATCGTCACCGTCTTCATGGTGGACGAAAGGACGGGCCACCTGGATTCTCTGGCCACGCTGCCCGTTGAAATGCGCTCCATCAAGACGCACCAGTTCGCCGGCTTACGCTGCGGCGTCCGCACCGACATCGAACTGCTGAATCCGGAGGCCTTCGGGGTTTTCGATTTCTGGTATTTCGAGGGCGGCGGCACGGTCGAAACCACTGTCGCCGACAAGACGGTGTATACGCAGAAAGTGCCGGATGCGGATCAGCCCACGCGGGTCACCCTTCGCGGCTATGGGCAGGCCATTCAGAAGGTGTCGCTGCTCAGCGCCAACGAGATGTTCCTGACGTCCTTCTGCGCGGGCTTTGACCGGTAGCAGAAATCGCGACCCATCTTCACCATGTGACAATCCACAGGTGCGCCGGGTGATCTCCTCAACTCACCCGGCGCGCTGATTCATGCCATGATCGCCGTCAGAGGTCAGTGGTGGAGGGTGCGATCATGGCTTTTTTCAACGATGGCTCCGGGGAGCTGGATCAACGATTGATGAGCGTCCCCGTCGCCATCATGCTCGTTTGTTGGACGGTGGGGCTGGTGTACTGGTGGACGACTCACGATTTCAGCGGGTGGTTCTTTCTGGCTTACATCGGCATGTTCATCGGCGTTGGGGTCGGCTCGTTCATCGGCCTGCCGCAGAACAAGCGCCCGGTGGCGCGCCGCTTCATGATGCTCATGGTCGGGTCGATGCTCCTGGGCCTGGCGCTCATCACCGACCACGGCAACATGCAGATCGAAGGGCTGTTCTTCGGCGTGCTGGCCGGCGCCCCCTGGATCATTCTGCACTACGCTCTGGCCAAGTTTGCCGGGCCGCTCGTCTTCGGGCGCATCTGGTGCGGCTGGGCCTGCTGGTTCGGCATGGTCTTCGACCTGCTGCCGTACAAGGCCAGTCGCTACCGCATTCCCGGCCGCTGGGGCGCGCTGCGCTATGCCCACTTCTTCCTCAGCCTCGTCACCGTTGCGATCCTCTGGTTCGCCTTCGGCTATCGCGATGGCGCTACCGGTTCCAGCGGCTTCGTCTGGTTCCTGGCCGGTCTGGCGCTCTACTACCTGCTCGGCATTGGCATGGCGCTGGCGATCAAGGACAACCGCGCCTTCTGCAAATACCTGTGCCCGATCAGCGTGCCGCTCAAGACCTTCTCGCGCTATGCCATTTTGAAGATCGCCGGCGACGCGCCCAAATGCGACTCCTGCAACGTTTGCATCGAGCAGTGCCCGATGAACATCCGCGTCCCCGACTACATCCTCAAGGGGGAACGGGTGCTCTCGACCGAGTGCACGCTGTGTCAGACCTGCATCCACGTCTGCCCGCACGATGCGCTCAAGCTGTCGTTCGCCTTCGACGTCGGCGGCAAGGAGCTGATCGATTTCGTGCCGCCCCGCGGCGCTCGCGGGAACGGATCCGCAAAACAAGAGCAGGTGGATAAGGCAGCCCCATAGTCGCATCCCGCATTTCGTAGGGGCAACGCCTGCGTTGTCCGGTCCTGTGCCGCCTGGTGGACAAGGCAGGCCTTGTCCCTACGTACCTCATTTCGTACGGACAGGCAGCGGCACGCCTGACGGCATATAATCGTTCCTCGACGCCACAACACGTCCGCCGATCAAAAAGAGCGATTTATCTGCAAGGAGACACACGATGGTTGAGCAGGCCTCACCGCAGGGATTGAACTGGTTTCAGGATGTTCGCTTCGGCATGTTCATCCATTGGGGCCTGTACAGCATCCTCGCCAAAGAAGAATGGATCATGCACACGGCGCGCATCCCCGTGCCGGAGTATGAACAACTGGTCCCCCGCTTCAACGCAGCGCGCTTCCATGCCGACGAATGGGTGAGCCTCGCCGCCGACGCCGGCCAGAAGTACATGGTCATCACCAGCCGGCACCATGACGGCTTCAGCATGTACGACACGGCGCTCAGCGATTACAAAGTGACCAACACCCCCTTTGGCCGCGACCCGATCCGCGAGCTGGCCGAGGCCTGCGCCCGCCATGGCGTCAAGCTGGGTTTCTACAGTTCGCTGCTCGACTGGCATCATCCGGCCTACCGCTTCCGGGAGGAGAGCGGCCTGGCCTGGTCGGATTATCTCGGCTTCCTGCACGGGCAGGTGCGCGAGCTGTGCACCCAGTACGGCGAGATCGCCTGCCTGTGGTTCGACGGGCACTGGCCGGAAAATGCGTTTGACGAGACCAATCAGTATTTCAAGGCCGGCGGATCGTTCGAGTACGAGGCGCTGTACAACATGATCCACGAGCTTCAGCCGGATGCCGTGGTGCTCAACAACCACCACCAGACGCCGCAGCCGGGCGAAGACATCCAGGGCTACGAGCAGGATCTGCCCGACTCGAATACCACCGGTTGGAACCGCGCCGCCATCTCGGACCGGCCGCTGGAGGTCTGCATGACCATCAACGACCACTGGGGCTACAGCGCCGCCGACCGCAACCACAAGACCACCCGCCACCTGATCCACACGCTGGTGCGCAGCGGAAGCGTCGGGGCCAACCTGCTGCTCAACGTCGGGCCGACGCCTGAGGGAGAGATCCTGCCGGTCCACGCCGAACGTCTGCGCGGCATCGGCGCATGGCTGACGGTCTATGGCGACTCGGTCTATGGCACGCGCGCCGGTTCCATTCCGCCGACGGCCGTGTCGGTCAGCACCCGCCGGGGAGACACCCACTACCTGCACCTCCTGCATGACGTCAGCGACTGCGTGAAGATCCCCGGTGCGCCGGACTCGCTGCGTCAGGCCGCCCTCCTCGCCGACGGATCGCCGGTGGAGATGGCGTACCAGGACGGCGCGCTGGTCCTGACGGTCCCGGAGACGGTCCGCGACCGCTTCGACACAGTGGTCGTGCTGTCTTAACGTCCAGTTTCACCTCTCCGTCCAAAGACGGATAACTCTCCATCCCGCATCTCAGGCCGGTTTTCCCCCGCCGGCCTGATGAAGCCGCATCCCGCTTCGCCTTACACTGTCCTCATCAGCCCATCGACAGAGCGCTACCGGCGCGAAGCGAGGAACCCATGAGTGCGGTGCTCGAAACTCGCAGTCTCAAGAAGACATTCGGCGCGGTGCAGGCCGTCGTCGACGTCTCCCTGTCCGTGCAGCGCGGCGAGATCTTCGGCTTCCTCGGCCCCAACGGCGCCGGCAAGACCACGACCATCGGCATGATTCTCGGACTGCTGCACCCCACCGCCGGGGAAGTGCGGCTCTTTGGCGAGCCAGTCACCCCCTTCCACACCGCGCCGCTCCAGCGGGTGGGTGCGCTCTTCGGAGCGCAGGCAACCCTTGTGCCGTACCTCTCGGCCCGCGACCACCTGCGCATGAGCGCCCAGCTCTACGGCGGCGCCGATCGACGCATCACCGATCAGCGCATTGCCGCCATCCTCGACCGGGTGGGGTTGAGCGAGGCGGCATCGCGCAGCGCGGGCCAGTTCTCGACCGGAATGAAGCAGCGGCTCGGCCTTGGCATGGCGCTGCTCCACAACCCCGAGCTGCTGGTGCTGGATGAGCCGACCAACGGCATGGACCCCGAAGGTATGCGCCACGTCCGCAACCTGATCCGCTCCCTGGCCGACAACGGCACGACCGTTTTTCTGAGCAGTCATCTGCTGCACGAGATCGAGCAGGTGGCCGATCGCGTCGCCATCCTCAGCCATGGCCGGGTGGTGGCCCTGGACAGCGTTCAGACTCTGCTGGCCGGCGCGAAGGGGGTGCGCATCCGCGTCCCGGATATCGCCCGCGCCGTCGCCGCGCTGCGCCGTCTGCCGGGTGTGGCGGGCGTCGAGCCGAATGGCTCGCACATCGACGTCGCCGGCCTCCCCTCGGAGACCATCGCCACCTATCTGATCGGCGAAGGCATCATCCCGTCGGAGATCACCACCTCGCAGAATGACCTTGAAGAGGTCTTCCTCCAGGTCACGCACGAAGCGCAGTAGTGAGAGACGAGAAATGAGAGACGAGAGATGAGAAAACGACGTTCCATCGCTCGCCCTCTCGCTGGCTGGGATTGCAGGAGCCAGAAAGCAGGCAAACTCATGTTGTGGCAGATGCTCCGGATCGAACACCTGAAGTTGTACCGCCGCCGGGCGCTGTGGATCGAGGTGGCGCTGGTCGCCGGCCTGATCGCCGTGGTCTTCGGCATCATCCTGATCGCCTTGCAGTTTGAGCAGGTCCCGGCCGCCGAACGGCAGATGGTCGCCGACCTGCTGGCCTGGCCCAACGGCGTCAGGATCTCCATCCTGCTGGCATCGCACCAGATGCTTGGCGGGCTGCTGATGATCGTCCTGGTCGGCATGGTCGTCGCCCAGGAATACACCTGGCAGACCTTCACGCTGGCCGTGCGCGCTGGCGTGCCGCGCAGCGTCGTGCTGATCAGCAAGTTCGTGACCGTCCTCGGTCCCGCCCTGCTGATCACGGCCACGGCCATGCTCGCCGGCGCCATCATGTCCGGCATTGTGACTCTCAACGCTGGGGGTGGGCTCGACATCGGCGGTCTCCCCGTCGGCGAGCTGCTGCGCGACATCCTGCGGGTCGCCTACGCCCTGCTTCCCTACATCGCCCTTACCTTCCTGGTCGCTGTGTGGACCCGCTCGCTGGCGGCCAGCCTGGGCCTGGTGGCGGGCTACCTTTTCCTGGTCGAGGGCATCGTGCCTCAGCTCCTGATCATGTTCGGCGGGTTCGCCGCGCAAATCGGCATGCATATGCCGGGGCAGCTTGCCTCGGCGCTGATCAACGCCAACGGTCCGTTCGCCGTCATGGAGGCCGGTCCGTCGCCGCAGGCCTCGCCCTTTCCCGCCGCTGCACCGGAAGTCGCCGTCGTGGGTATCGCTCTCTACACTGTGATTTTCCTCGTGTTGGCCGTGCTGCGCTTCCGCGATCAGGATTTGACCGCCTGACCCGTGTAACATTCGCGCCCATTTCACGATTTATGGAGTGAGATGTGTGCGAAAACGAGTTTGTATCGGTAGGTCTGTGGGCCGAGGTGGGTTGGAACGCCGGCGCATTGCGAGCTTGCGCCGGCAGCAGATCAGCCAGCGGGCGCCCCGCTCGACCGTGCCGTGCGGGGGCACAAGGGCGCGTCGAAGCAGCGCCCGCTGCTGATCGTGCTGCGCGAATGCTGACATCCAGATGAATGAGAGTGGGCCCTGGCGCGGATGTGCGCCCGTCGCCAGACAAGCCCGATGCCCGCAGTGTGGGGGAGGCACGGCAAAACGTCGGATCCGGGTTCGAACCCGGATCCGACGTTTTGCTTTCTGGACAACTCAAATATTACCGTATAATGTATTGATAAAGAGCTTGAGGTTTTCTCCTATGGCAGCCGATAGCTACCCTGAACCGCAAACCCGGTTCGTCGGCAGGATGCGGGAACTGACCGAGATCGTTGCCCTGCTGGACAACCCGGACTGCCGCCTGCTCACGCTGGTCGGTACGGGCGGGATCGGCAAGACCCGCCTGGCGCTGGAAATCGCTGCTCGCACAGCACCCCTCTATGCGGATGGCCTCTACTTCGTACCCCTCCAGCCTTTGCACGACGTCGCTCAGATTATGACGACCATCGTCGAAGTGCTTCCCCTGCAACCCGACTCCGACGACGACCTCCGGCGGCGTCTGCTGCACTATCTCCGTGACAAACACCTGCTTCTCATTCTGGACAACTTCGAGCACCTCCTGGATGGTGTGGAGATCGTGACCGACATTCTCGCGGCCTCGACCCGAGTCAAGTTGATGGTGACCTCCCGCCAGCGCCTGAACCTGTATACCGAGCAGGTTTGGCCGCTGGCTGGACTCGAACTTCCCGAAGACGTGTCCGATGGGCACACGCCCAGCGCCGTGCAGCTTTTCGATGAACGCGCGCGGCGGTCCGAACCCGGTTTTCAGTTGCAGAAGCAGCTGAGCGCGGTGGCGGAAATCTGCCGGGTGGTGGATGGCATTCCGCTGGCGCTGGAGCTGGCGGCAAGCTGGGTACACATCCTGCCACTGGAAACCATTGCCGCCGAGATACGACGCAACCTCGACATTCTTGCTTCCCGCCATCGCGATCTGCCCGCGCGCCATCAGAGCATGCGAGCGGTGTTCGACCACTCCTGGAAGCTGCTCGGCGAGGAAGAACGCGCCGCCTTCCGCGCGCTCTCCGTCTTTCGCGGCGGGTTCACGGCGGAAGCGGCCCGGCAGGTGGCCGGCGCCTCGCTGCACACCCTGGCCTCGCTGGTCGACAAGTCGCTGCTGAAGCTAAACGCCGGCGGCCGCTACGATCTGCACGAACTGCTGCGGCAGTACGGCGAGGAAGATCTCGAAGCCGCGGGCCTGGCCGGCAACGTCCGCGATGACCACTGCGTCACCTATGCCGCGTTCGTCTTCGAGCGGGTCGAAGATCTGAAGGGTCGCAGGCAGCTCGAAGCGATTTCGGAAATCAGCGCCGATTTCGAGAATGTGCGCGCCGCATGGATGTGGGCGGCCGACCAGCAGCAGGAAGCCCTCATCGAGAAGATGATCGATGGCGTGTGGATCTACTGCTTTCACTGGAATCGACGGCAGGAAGGATTCGCGTTGTTTCAACATGGCGAACGGACGCTGGCAGCCAGACAGAGCGAAGCAGCCCGGCGCGTCTGGGGGCGTTTGCTGGCGCGAGCCGCCCTGGAGGGCCGTTTGCGGGGAGAACTTGAGATCGCGCTCGGCATTGCCCGTGACAATACGGACTTCAAGGAGATGGGTTTCTGTCTGTATGGACTCGCTCAGGTAGCCTACGATCACCGGGAATACGACAAGGGCGTGCAGTTGGTCGAGCAGGCGCTGACCTTTTATCGTCAGGTCGGCGATCGCTGGTACACCGGCGTTGCGCTTCTCCTGCGGGCGCTGATCGATAACGGATCGGACTGGGACACGATCAAAACCTATGGCGAGGAGTCGCTGCGATTGCGGCGTGAGATCGGCGACCGCATTGGCGTGGGCTGGTCGGACGCCTATGCGGCGCTCAGCGCGGCGCGGGTGGGCAACTTCACAGCAGCGGAACACCTGTGGCAGGAACGCATCGCCCTGGGCCGCGAACTGGGCAGTTACGAGCTGACAGCATCCGGTCATGCGCATATCAGCCACCGGGTCTATTTCTTCCAGGGGGATTTTGAGCGGGCTCGCGCCTCCGCCAATGAAGCGATTCGCATCGGCGTCGAAGCCGACTGGGTGGATTCCGGGGGTTGGGCCCTGTCCACGCTCGGCTTACTCGCCAGCATGAACGAGGAGTATGCAGAAGCCAGGCGGTTATGCGAAGGGGCGGCTGCCGGCGCGACCTTCGGCGACATCCGCAAACTGGCGGCATGGGGCCTGGCCATCGCGGCGTGCGGCCGGGGAGATGATCAAGCTGCGCGGGCGCACCTGTCCGAAGCGTCCAAGTACCTCATCACGATCCTCGGCCCGGTGGGAATCATCGGCGGACTGCCTATCCTCGCCATCCTTGCCGCGCGCCAGGGAGAACCGGAGCGCGCCGTCGAACGGCTGGCCCTGGCCTTCACTCACCCGGTCGGCGCTTCCGGATGGATGCAAAAGTGGCCGCTGCTCAACCGCCTTCTGGTCGAGCTGCAAGAATCGCTGGGGTCCGAGGCATTCCTGGCGGCCTGGGAGCGTGGCCGCCTGCTGGACCTTGATGCGATGGCTGCCGAGCTGGAGGCCCAGCCCGCCGTTCACGATGACCCCTCTCATCGGCAGGCCAATCGGTCCCGCGCCGAGCCGCTCTCCGACCGTGAGCTGGAGGTGCTGGCGCTGGTCGCGCACGGGCTGACCAACCGCGAGATTGCCGACCGGCTCTTCATCGGCGTGAGCACGGTGAAGAAGCACATCCAGCACATCTACGCCAAACTCGACGCGAAGACCCGTACCGGCGCTGTCGTGCGCGCCCGCGACCTCCATCTCATCCCATAAACCGCCCCCAGGAGGATGACGGTTCTCCCCTCTTGCCACCAGCCTGGAATGAATGCTGGTCGAGCTGCGAAAGCCCAGAGGGCGATCCGGGTTCGAACCTGGATCCGACGTTTTGCTTCCTGGATAACTCAAATATTACCGTATAATGTATTGATAAAGAGCTTGAAGGTTTTCTCCTATGGCAGCCGATAGCTACCCTGAACCGCAAACCCGGTTCGTCGGCAGGATGCGCGAACTGACCGAGATCGCTACCCTGCTGGACAACCCGGACTGCCGCCTGCTCACGCTGGTCGGTACGGGCGGGATCGGCAAGACCCGCCTGGCGCTGGAAATCGCTTCCCGCACAGCACCCCTCTATGCCGATGGCCTCTACTTCGTGCCGCTCCAGCCTTTGCACGAAGTTGACCAGATACTGGCAGCCATTGTCGAGGCTCTTCCCCTGCAACCCGACTCCAATGACGACCTCCGGCGGCGTCTGCTGCACTATCTCCGTGACAAACACCTGCTTCTCATTCTGGACAACTTCGAGCACCTCCTGGATGGTGTGGGATCGTGACCGACATTCTCGCGGCCTCGACCCGTGTCAAGTTGATGGTGACCTCCCGTCAGCGCCTGAACCTGTATGCCGAGCAGGTTTGGCCGCTGGCTGGACTCGAACTGCCCGAAGACGTGTCCGATGGGCACACGCCCAGCGCCGTGCAGCTTTTCGATGAACGCGCGCGGCGGTCCGAACCCGGTTTTCAGTTGCAGAAAAAGCTGAGCGCGGTGGTGGAAATCTGCCGGGCAGTGGACGGCATTCCGCTGGCGCTGGAGCTGGCGGCAAGCTGGGTACACATCCTGCCAGTGGAAACCATTGCCGCCGAGATACGACGCAACCTCGATATTCTTGCTTCCCGCCATCGCGATCTGCCCGCGCGCCATCAGAGCATGCGGGCGGTGTTCGACCACTCCTGGAAGCTGCTTGGCGAAGACGAACGCGCCGTATTCCGTGCCTTGTCGGTATTTCGCGGCGGCTTCACGGCGGAAGCGGCCTGGCTGGTGGCGGGGGCCTCGCTGCACACTCTGGCCTCGTTGGTCGACAAGTCGCTGCTGAAGCTGAACGCCGACGGCCGCTACGATCTGCACGAACTGCTGCGGCAGTATGGGGAAGAAGATCTGGAAGTCTCGGGCGTCGCCAGCAGCGTTCATGAGGCCCACTGCGCCACCTATGCCGCGTTCGTCTTCGAGCGGGTTGAAAATCTGAAGGGCCCCCGACAGCTCGAAGCGATTTCCGAGTTCAATGCCGACTTCGAGAATGTGCACGCCGCGTGGATGTGGGCGGCCGATCACCAGCAGGAGACGCTCATCGAGCAGATGATCGACGGAGTGTGGATCTACTGCGTAAGACAGCACCGTCAGGAAGTGTACTCACTGTGTCGCTACGCGGAGAAGAAATTCGCGGGGAAGCCGGGCGCCGCAGCGGAGCGGCTATGGGGCCGGCTGCTGATACGATGCGCCAACACGGTCGTTCTTCAGAAACTCGAATCCGCTCTCGAAATCGCTCGGCGCAGCAATGATCTCGCCGAGCTTGCCTTCTGCCTCTATCGCGGCAGCCACACGGTATACGACAACCGGGAATACGATAGAGCTGTCGAACTGGCCGATCAGAGCCTTGCCCTCTATCTGCAACTGGGGGATCAGTGGTCTGCTGCAGAACTGTTTTTGATTCGGGCGGTGGCGGATAACGGAAGTGATTGGAATACCATCCGATTTTACGGAGAAGAGTCGCTGCGCCTGCGGCGCGCAATCGGCGACCGCATTGGAATCGGCTGGTCGCTGGCGCATTCGGCTCTACATGCGGGGCGCACAGGCGACTTCGCAGAAGCAGAACGTCTGTGGCTGGAACGGTCGGCCATTGGTCGCGAGACGGGCAACCAGGCTCTGGTGGTGTCAGGGCTTGCGGCCATCAGCCATCGGGTCTACTTCTTTCAGGGGCAATTCGAACAGGCCCGTGCTGCAGCCGAGGAAGTGATTCGGCTCGGCATTCGAATTGACCTCCCTGCGTCGATTGGCTGGTCGCTGGCGACACTCGGTCTAATCGCCTGCATGGACGAGGAGTATGAGGAATCCATCAGACTATACCAGGCGGCGGCCGCCGCCGATACATTCCGGGGCATAAAAATGTTGACGGCATGGGGCATGGCCATGGTCGAGTGCGGTCGGGGAGACTATCGGGCCGCTCGGACTCACCTTTCAGAAGCGTCCAAGTATCTCATCACGATCCTCGGCCCGGTGGGAATCATCGGTGGACTGCCCATCCTCGCTATTTGTGCCGCGCGGCAGGGCCATCCTGAGCGCGCCGTCGAACGGCTGGCCCTGGCCTTCACTCACCCGGTCGGCGCTTCCGGCTGGATGCAGAAGTGGCCGCTGCTGAGCCGCCTCCTGGCGGAGCTGGAAGAAACGCTGGGATCCGAGGCGTTCCTGGAGGCCTGGGAGCGCGGCCGCCAGTTGAGCCTCGATGCGGTGACCGCCGAGCTGGAGGCGCAGCGCTTCGGCGGTGATGACTCCGCCCCTCGGCAGGCCAATCGGTCCCGCGCCGAGCCGCTCTCCGACCGTGAGCTGGAGGTGCTGGCGCTGGTCGCGGACGGGCTGACCAACCGCGAGATTGCCGACCGGCTCTTCATCGGCGTGAGCACGGTGAAGAAGCACATCCAGCACATTTACGCCAAGCTTGACGCGAAGACCCGTACCGGCGCCGTCATGCGCGCCCGCGACCTCCATCTCATCCCGTAATTCGCCCCCTCCTGTCTCAAAATTCGCCCCTGGGAGGACGACAGTTCTCCCCCTTGCCACTAACCTGGAATGAATGCTGGTCGAGCTGCGAAAGCCCAGATAGGGATCCGGGCAATTGCAGTCGGCCAGCAGGGCAGACAAAGCCAGCAAAAAAGTGAGGGGAGTTGTTGAAGTGAACGCGAAGAAATGGATGTTCTTCTTGTTGGTCGGGGGCATACTGCTGACCCTGAGTACCCTTCAGGTCGCTGCCCAGAGCGAAATGGAGCGGATCGAACCGGAGGCCGGTGCTTGGCCCACCTGGCTGCTGGAATCCGGCAGCCAGTTCCGGCTCGATGCGCCGCCCGACGCGACCGCGACGGCCGACGAAATCGCGCAGTTGATGGCCATGGCGGACGCGCGTGATGACGACGCTCTGCGCCAGATCGCCTACTGGGATGCCGGCCCGCCATCCTACCGCTGGAACGAGATGGCGGTGGCTGAGATTTCCAGGCGCGGCATCCCCGGCGCTGGGTCCAGTCGTGTGCTGGCGCTGCTCCACGCGGGCATCTACGATGCCACGATCGCCGCCTGGGACAGCAAGTACGCCCACAACCGCCCCCGGCCGAGTGAGGTCGACTCTGAGCTGACCACCGCCATCCCGACTCCGGCCAGTCCCTCTTATCCCTCCGAATATGCGGCCACCGCCGGCGCTGCCGCCGCGATCCTCTCCTGGCTGTTCCCGGATTCGGCCGAGCGCTTCGAGGCGCGGGCCCAGGCAGCGGTTCAATCACGCCTGCTGGCCGGCGTGGAATACCCCAGCGACGTGGAAGCCGGGCTGGAACTGGGCCGCCAGGTGGCCGAACTGGCTATCGCCCACGGACAGGCCGACGGATCTGATGCGCCCTGGGAAGGCACGGTACCTACCGATCCGACGGGGTGGACAGGCCAGAATCCGGCGGCGCCGCAATCCGGGAAGTGGAAGACCTGGGTTCTGACCTCGCCCGACCAGTTCCGCCCCGGTCCGCGGCATGCGCACGACTCGGAGGAGCTGGCCGCCGAAATGGAAGAGCTGCGCACCTATGAGCGCACCCCGGTATCCAACGGCGCAGCGTTGTACTGGGAATATGGCTCAGGGTCGCGGTACAACAACCAGAACTGGAACGATCGTGCCAGCCGTCTGATTCTGTCGGCCCGCTGGCACGACAACGCCCCGCAGGCGGCGCGGGCCTATGCCTTGATGAATATCTCCTCTTACGATGCACTGGTCGCCTGCTTCGACGCGAAATACGCCTACTGGGCGATCCGTCCCTTCCAGTACGATCCGGAGTTCACGCCCTTATTCACCACGCCCAACCATCCCAGCTATCCCGCGGCGCATTCGTGCAACTCCATGTCATCGGCCGCTATCCTCGTCGAGTTGTTCCCGCTGGAGGCCGAGGAACTGATGGCGGTCGCGCATGAGGCGGGCGAAGCAAGGATCTGGGGCGGCATCCACTTCCGCAGCGATGTTGTCGCAGGCCAGACTCTGGGGATGGATGTCGCCAATGCCGTCCTCGCCCGTGGGATGCCGGCTTCATAACCCATCCGCCCGACGAGGCGTTCGATTCTCAGGCCCGTGCTCCTCCGAAACCAGGAGCGCGGGCCTGCTGGCATCCCAATCTCGTAAGGGGTTGGTGATCTTCCCTGTAAACAGAAATTGGGGCCACGACTTTTGCAACGTTCGCGCCATTTTTACGATTTATTGACAAAAGGGACTCACGCAAAAGGCGCAACGCTATGTCGACGACCAGAGAAGTACAGGAACGCCAGCGCATCGCCAGCCTGCGCCAGCAGCAGATCAGACAGCGCGCACCGAAATCGAGCAGCGCTGCCCGCGGCCGGGCCGTCCAGGCGAAACAGCGCCCGCTGCTGATCGCGGTGTTTGCGCTGCTGCCGGGACGATGGAAAGGCATCCTGGCGGGTGCTGTGGTCGGTACGATCCTCAGCTTCTTCGTGTCCATCCAGTTGACCGGGGATCAGCGCTTACTGGCGATCCTGCCGCTGCTCGGGCTGATCGTCGCCGGTTATGGCGCGGGTCGGTTCAAGGAACACCTGAACAAAAGATAACGGGTTCTCTGGCGCGGATGTGCGCCCGCCGCCAGAACTCGATGCCCGCAATCTGGGGAGATGCGCGGCAAGACGCCGGATTACGGACTCAAACCGTAATCCGGCGTCTTGCTTGGAAACCCTCACCTCTGACAGCCAAAAACCCTACGCCTTCCGACCCAGGAGGACTATCCTTGTAGAGGTGGATTTCCTCGCCCTCTCAAGGGGCACCACCATGGGACAGGAGGCAAAATCATCTCATGACATCCCATGCCATTGAACTCCGCGGGGTGACGCGCCGCTTTGGCGCGACCACCGCCGTGGACGACCTCTCTTTGACCGTCGACGCCGGCGAAGTGTTCGGATTTCTCGGGCACAACGGCGCCGGCAAAACCACCACCGTCCGCCTGCTCAACGGCGTGCTGACCGCCGACAGCGGCGAGATCCGCGTCATGGGCCTCGATCCTCGGGTGCAGGGGCCGGAGCTGCGCGCCCGCACCGGCGTGCTGACCGAGACGCCCTCCCTGGACGAGCGCCTGAACGCCGTCGACAACCTCACCTACTATGCCGACCTGTACGGCGTGCCGGTTGACCGGGTGCCGGGGCGCGTGCAGACCATGCTGGAGGCCTTTGGGCTGGCCGACCGCGCCCGTGAGAAGGTCGGTGGCTACAGCAAGGGCATGAAGCAGCGTCTGGCTCTGGGCCGCGCCTTCCTGCACGAGCCGGAGATGATCTTCCTGGACGAGCCGACGGCCGGCCTGGACCCTGTGGCGGCGCAGGAGCTGCACCAGATGATCCGCCACGCCAGCCGGGAGGAGGGCCGCACCGTCTTCCTGTGCACCCACAATCTGGTCGAGGCGCAGCGGCTGTGCGACCGGGTGGCCGTCATGGAGCACGGGCATCTGGTGGCCGCCGGCACGCCGCACCAACTGGCACGGGAGACCGGCGCCGATCTGCGCTATACGCTGGAGGTCGCGCCGGGGCAGCAGGAAGCCGCCTGCCGGGCGGCCGCCGCCCATCCATCCGTCAAAGGCGCCCAGGTTGCCGAGTCCAACGGCGCCGCCGTGATCCTGAGCGTGACCGATCGCGAGGCCGTGAGCGACATCCTGGTCGCGCTGCTGGCCGCGGGGATTCGCCTCTACGCCCTGACCCCGCACGACACGTCACTGGAAGACATCTATCTGGCGCTGCACCAGGGCAGCGGGAGGCCGTCATGAACATGCGCGCGATGCGGGCCATCGTCCGCAAGGATTTGCAGGTGGTGCGGCAGACCCGAGCGGTGCTTATCCCCCTGATCATGGTCCCGCTGATCATTCTGGTCATCATGCCGGCGGTGGCCGGCGTGCTGCTCTCCAGCGTGAATGCGGACGACCCGGCCATCACTGATTTTCGCGAGGAGGCCGGCGCCTTCTTCGACAACCTGCCGACGTTCATCAGCGAGCGGCTGGACCAGTACGAGAACGAGGTCCAGCGCATGATCTACATCGTCTTCAACCTGTTCTTCCCGCCCATGTACCTGCTGCTGCCGACGATGGTCGCCAACGTCGTCGCCGCCGACAGCTTCGCCGGGGAGAAGGAGCGCAAAACGCTGGAGGCGCTGGCCTATTCCCCGACTACCGACCGCGAGCTGTACCTGGCCAAGCTGATCGGGCCGTGGGCGGCGGGGGTGGCCGTCGGCTGGATCGGCTACATCGCCTTCGCGCTGATCGTGACCCTGACCACCTTCGCCCGCATGGGCGGTGTCTTCATCGTCGACGCCACCTGGCTGACGCTGATCCTCTGGGTAGCGCCGGCGGCGGCCGGGCTGGGCCTGGGGGCGATGGTGCTGGTCTCGTCGCGGGTGAGTACCTTTCAGGAGGCCTATCAGCTTGGCGGCATGGTGGTGCTGCCGATCCTGCTCCTGTTGTTCGGTCAGATGGCCGGGGTGGTGTATCTCAGCCCGATCGTGGCGCTGGTGATCGGCGCGCTGCTGTGGGCGCTGACTGCCGGACTGATCGCGTTCGGGGCGCAGAAGTTCAAGCGCGGCGAGCTGATCGCGCGGTTGTGAGTTCACCAGACTCCTGGGGACGAGCTACAGCTTTGTCACGCAACTCGTCCCTGTCCACGGTGCCGCAGGAACGCGTTGCAGGCGAAGCTTGCCCGGCGCGTCCGCTGCACGTCCATCCCCAAATGCTCTATACTGGGGACAAACGATCATTGATGGAGGTCGTGATGACCGTCGAATCGCTTCTTCAGGAAATTCGCGCCCTGGCAGTGCCAGAACGTAAACGGCTGATTGGCCTGATCGTCGATACGCTGACCGATGAGCCGGCGGAGCCAGGCAAGAAACACAGCATCCTGGAATTCGAAGGCGTCGGCGCGGAGATGTGGAAAAGCGTCGATGTCCAGGCTTACCTGGATGAGCTTCGGAACGAGTGGGATGAGCCGAAATGAACATCTCGGCAGCCCTGGCCGGGGTCAGCAGGCTCGGCGTTGAGACTTCTCCCTTTATCTACTTTGTCGAGGAAAACCCGAACTACCTCGACCGAGTTCGCTATGTCTTTCAACAGGCGGCCAGCGGCAGGTTCATGATTGTGACTTCCACCATCTCCCTGACCGAAGTGCTGGTGCTGCCGATGCAAACCGGCAATAGTCAGTATGAGAATGCCTATCGCGCAATGCTGATGAATTCGGAGAATGTTTCTACAGTTGCAGTGTCACCGGCAATTGCGGAACAGGCCGCATTTCTGCGCGCCAAGTATCGCCTGCGTACGCCCGACGCTCTTCATATCGCAACAGCAATCGTGTCAGAATGTGAGGCCATCCTGACGAATGACTTGGGGCTCAGACGCGTGACTGAGATAGCAGTCTTGGTCCTCGATGACCTTTCTCTTGAAGGATTGTAACGACTTCTCCCACTAGAACACGGTGAAGGAAAGCAATGTCTCCCTTCACCGCGCCAAGCCTCTAACGAGACTCACATCCCCTGCGCGGTCAGCCGTTTCGCGCGCAGAGTCGCCAGCGGCGCGCGCAGCCCGTTGACCCCCCGCAGAACGCGCGGCATCAGCCCCAGGTTCTCGTAATCAATGCGGCCGAACGGTGGCGCCGGATCGTATTGCAAAGCGAGCTGGACGCGGCGCATAGTAGCTTCATCCGTCAGCCGGTAAGTGAGAAACAGGCCCATGTCGATGCCGGCAGAGACCCCCGCGGACATGATGATCTTGCCATCCTCGACCCACCGCTTCCGCTCATAGCGCGCGCCGTAGCTTTCCAGAAGGCTCCGGTAGGCCCAGTGCGTCGTCGCGGGGCGCCCCTTCAGCAGCCCGACCGAGGCGAGGATGAGCGCGCCTGTGCACACCGACCCGATTGTCCCCGCGGTTTCCGCCGCCGTGCGTACGTACCGGCGGATGGCCGGGTTGCTCATCGCCCGCAGGGTTGGCTCACCGCCGCCCGGCACGACGAAAATGTCGGGGTGCGGCACCTCGTCGAACATCCTGTCGGGCAGCATCGGCACGCCGATGTCGGTGGGCATTGCTTCGATGCGCTCGCCGACCACCACCGGCTGAAAGCGCGGATCGATGGCCGACAGAGCCGAGATCACTTGCAGCGTACCGACGAGGTCGAACACCGTCAGGCCGGGATAGAGGACGAAGGCGATCGTGGTGGTAGGCGTGCGGGTCATGAGTTTGGCTCCTTTCAGCGGTTGAGCGCGAACGCGGACGGGCTGGACTCGGCGAAGACGGTGCGCAGCAGCGCTTCCTGCTGTGGGGTGAGCGGCGCCTGCTGGCGCGTCTCGACCGCCGCCCATGCGATGCCGCCGAATGGAGGCTCCGGGTCATACTCGGCGAACAACTGCGTCATGCGCGCCCGGCTCTCGCCGACCAGCTTGCCGGTCAGGTGCAGCGCCATGTCCACCGCTGCCGAGACCCCTGCCGCCGTGATGTACGGCCCGTCTTCGACCCACGGTTGGCGTTCGTAGACCGCGCCCATCCGTACGAGCGCATCCGCATACGCCCAGTGCGTCGTCGCCCGCCGGCCCTGGAGCAGCCCGAGCGCACCCAGGATGAGCGATCCGGTACCAATTGACGCCACGAAATCGGCGGTCCGGGCGGCGGACTGCACGTAGCGGCGCAGCGCCTCACTGTCGAGCGCGTCGACGGCCGCCCCATCGCCGCCGACGACGATCAGCGCGTCGGGCCGGGGCACGTCGCCGAACGTTTTGGGCGGGATCAGCTTCAGCGGCGTGTCGCTGGGGATGACCTCGGCGCGTTCGGCCACGACCACAGGGCGGTAGCCGCCGCCCATCGAAAGCGACATCAGGATGGAGAGGCTGCCCACGAGGTCGAGCAGACGCAGTCCCGGATACACCATAGGCAAGGTCTTTGGGTTGGTTGGCCATACGCTGTCCGCTCCTGTTTGCATGCGCTAGATGCTTTCAGAGTAGGCGGCAGCGTGGGGTATCGTCGTCACCCAATCAGGGTATCGGGGTAGGGTATTTGGGGGTGAGGCTGTCGGCTGTCGCGCACCAATGCCCCCTCACGCAAACAGGCCGGAAGCGTCGAGGATTTCGCGGGCAGGCACGAAGGTGGCCTCGGCGACGGACTGGCCGGTCCTGGCGAGGTAGGCCTGCACGGCGCGGTAGCCGAGCGCGTAGCCGGCGTAGGTCGGGACCGTCGCGCGTTCGATGCCAAGCTGCCCACCCCACATCTCGCCGAAGACGTAACCGCGCACCTTGTTGAAATCCGTCTCGTCCAGGTGCTCGCCGATGATCCGCACCGTCTCGTCCCAGCGCGACTCGTCGAAGTCGGTCACATAGTAGCCGATGGTCTCCTCGCCATAGAGCGACGCGCCGAAGGATTCGGCCAGCCCCTCCCCGACGATGTAGTCGGCCAGCGAGGCGATCATCGGTGTGCGCCCGCGCACGGTAGCTGAGAGATTGTGATGCAGCTCGTGGGCGGTGGCGGTGGCGATGCGCGGCAGGGTGTAGTCGTTCGCGTCGCCGATCGTCGTCATGATCCACGGCGGGATGGCGCCGAAACCGGCGTAACCCTGCCTGGGCTGACCGGCCGACTGGGTGATCATCAGGCTGAAGGTGATCGACTCGCCGCGCAGATCCAGCCGGTCGGCGTACGGCTCGAAGGCGCGCCAACCGTCGTGCAAAGCCTTCTCCGCCTTGCGCCACACGTCGAAGGCGGTCATGGCGTCGAGCATCGCGGCGATCCGCTCGCGGTCGGCGAAGAGTTCCGGCGGCATCTGCCACATGCGGAAGGCGCTCAGGCCGTCCATGCCGAAGAAGCGGGCCAGACCCTCGAACGGCGGGATCAGCTCGGTCTGGACGATCGCTTCGCGGGCGGCGGCATCGGGAGCATCGAGCAGCCGGCGGTAAACGCCCTGGGTGTCGAGGATGTCGAATTTCATCGTATTTTCTCCTGTGCTGCACTGTCGAGCACAGGATATACCCTCACGTTACGTGAGGTGCAAGAGGGTAGATGAGATGAGCGGGAAGGCGGAACTAGGCCTGGCAAGGGTCGGCTCTTCCCTCATTTCTCGTTTCTAAACTCCTATTTCTCTACTCAGCCCAGCTTTTTCCTCATCGCTCGTTGCTACTCACCTCCCTGTTTCGGCAGCACGAAGGTGAAGGTGGTCCCGCAATCCAATTCACTCTCCACGCGGATGATTCCTCCGTGCGCTTCAGCAGCCTGCTTGACGATGCTCAATCCCAGGCCGGAGCCGGGGATCGCCCCGACGTTGGTCGCCCGATGGAACGGCTCAAACAGATGCTTGAGATCGTCCGGCGGAATGCCGATCCCCTCATCACGCACGGTCAATGTGATGTGCGCTTCATCCTCAGAGAGAACGACATGAACGGGTTTTTCTGAAGGAGAGTATTTCAAGGCATTTTGGACGAGATTGGCGATCACGTGCCGCATCAGCCGCTTGTCGAAACGCGTATGGAGGTGCTCCTGCGCACAAGCGTAGAGGACTCTGTCCTGGTAGGAAGCCTGAGACGCGAATTCCTCGACAATCTCCTGGCAGAGCGCGCACAGGTCGCCCGGTTCCGGCGTATATTCCATGCGGCCCGCCTGTATCCGCGACAGGTCCAGCACGCCTTCCACCAGTTCCTTCATGTGGCCGATCTGCTGGCGGATTTTGTGAAGGCGGTCGCCAATCTGCTCGTCGGTCATCCGAGCGCGGTAGGCGATCAGGGTTTCCGCGGTCGCCATAATTGCGGCCATCGGCGTGCGGAATTCGTGTGAGGCCATGGAGATGAAGCGGGACTTCAGGCTGTTCAGCTCCCGCTCTTTTTGAAGGGTGCTGTGCAGAGCGGCTTCGGCGCTCTTGAGGTGGGTGACATCCAGGGTGACGCCAACGACATGCGCAGGACTCCCCTTGTCGTCGCGCAGCAAGAGGCCGCTGTTCCGGATATGCCGGCTCTCCCCATTCCGGTGGATGATGCGATATTCGCTCTCCAAGAGTGCACCGGTATTGAGCGTGTTGGCAAAATCCTCAAGTAGCCGAGCCAGGTCTTCGGGGTGAATGTACTTGCGTCCGCCTTCTTCGAGATGAGCGCGTTCTTCCTCGCTCAATCCAAAGATTTCACCCATGCCCTCGTCCCAGAACCACGAGTCTTCCACCAGATTCCAGTCCCAGATGCCGATACCCGCGGCACGGGTCGCCAGTTCCAGGCGCTGGGTAACGGCCAGAGCCTGCTGTTCGGCACGCTTGCGCGCCAGAAGCGAGCCCACCGTCACGGCATACAGCGACAGCACATCCAGTTGTGTGCTGCGGATAGCCTGGTGGTGACGGGCATTGTCGACCGCCAGCCAACCCAGCAGTTCCCCATTCCAGAGGGCGGCGGCCGCATTCTGCCCAACATCGATGGGCTGGGCGTTGTAGAAGAGCGGCGCACCTTCCAGAAAGGCAAAGCGCGTTCGGCGATCCAGCGTCGCTTTGAGGACGGCGCTCATATCTTTCGGATCGATGCGGACGTGCGGCTCGGCCAATACCCGCCCCTCGGCGTCGGTGCCATACGTGCCGACGACCGCGCCACTGGATTCACGGAGCAGCAGGCCCATTCGCTCAAAGCCGAACCGTTCCAGGCCCATTTCGACTGTCCAGCGACAGAACTCGTCCAGCGTTTCCGCCTGGGTGAGCCGCAGCGTGATTTCGTGCAGGGATTTCAGATAGCCCTGCATCTCCAGTTCCTGCTCGCGTTTGGCCTCTAATTCCGCTTCAGCTCGTCGACGTTCGGTGATGTTGCGGACGATGCACACCAGATTTCGGACAGCATGGTCGGAACGGTTAATCGGCGCGATGCTGATCTCCACGGTTTCACAGAGGGTGTTTTCCTCGCACCTGGCCCGGGCAACCACATGCCGGGTCTGGTGTGTCTCCGCGACCTGGGCGATCGCTTCTTCCAGCGGGGTCCCATTATCAGGCTCAAAAAAAGCGGACAGCGCCTGGCCCACATACTGGTCCGGATGGGTATCGAACAACTCGTCGAAGGTGGTGTTGGCCTGCCGAATACCCTCCGTCAGATGTAGGAGCAGGATGGCATCACCGCTGTGATGGAAAATCGCCTCCAGGCGGTCTTTCGTGTTTTCCAACTCGGCAGTACGTTCGCGCACCCGCTGTTCAAGGCGATCGTTCGCCTCGCGCAGCGCCTCTTCGGCCCGTTTGCGCTCGGTGATGTCGGTCATGATGGTGGCGACCTGGATGATACTGCCGTTTTCATCCCTGATGGGAAAGATGGTCTGCTCGACGTCGACCAACCGGCCATCATGGGCCAACAGACGATTTTCACCGCGCCAGAAGCCCGTTGCCAGGGCGTGCGGCAGATAATCGGTCAGGACTTTGTCAGCATCTTCCGGCGTGTGAACGAGGCCAATCGGTTTGCCGACGAAGTAGGCTGGGTCATCGACGCCCACGAGCGCTGCGCCGCCCCGGTTCATAAATACGGAGTTACCTTCCAGATCTCCAAGCGCCATGAAGTCGCGCGACTGATGAAGAATCTGGTTCTGCGCCAGAGCTTTGAGCTCCGCCATTTTATGTTCAGTGATGTCGTTGGCGTAAATCAGCGCCGCCACAGGCACGCCGTTCTCGCGCACCGGCTGCACGCTCATCCTGAACCAGCCGGAATGCCTGCCGATTGTCATCCGGGCTTCTCCGAGGATGCTAGTGTTGTGCGCGAAAACCCAGCGGATCTGCTCCATCACTATGTCAGCCTGCTCTGCCGGGTTCACGTCGTACACGGTCTTCCCGACAAGGTCAGCCGGTTTGAGATCGTGCCGACTGGAGGCGATATCGTTCAGATAGAGGATCCGGCCCTCGGCATCGAGCAGGACAATGTCGGCGTCGGTGCTGTCGACAAGGCTGCGATACTTCTCTTCACTGGCAGCCAGTTCAACGCGCGCCTCTTCCTTGCCGAGCTGCGTGCGCAGCGCCTGAATGCCATAGCCGAGATCGTTCGCCATCTCGATGAGCAGCTTCGTCTCCGCCTGGTCGAACGCATCTTCGGCCTGGGCGTAGACATTGAGCGCGCCGATCACCGCTCCGCCGCTGGTGATCGGCAGCGCGATGGCCGAGGAATAACCCCGTTTGATCGCTTCAGAGCGCCAGGGCGCGAAACGCGGATCGGTCAGAATGAATCGCGCGATACTCGGCTGACCGGTGCGGATGGCGGTGCCGGCTGGACCGTGCCCGGTCGGGCTGTCATCCCAGGTCACGGTGATCGCCTGCACATAGTCTTTTTGATCACCTGCCGCCGCCATAGGCCGGACGGACCTGCGCTCATCATCCGTTCGATAGCCCACCCACGCCAGTCGGTAATCGCCTTGCTGGATCAGCAACTCACAAATGGACTGCAGCAGCGTCTGTTCATCCGTCGCTCGAACCAGAATCTGATTGGCGTCGGACAGCAACCGGTAGAGGTGGGCAACTCGGTCGTGGGCTGCGGCCGTTTCACGGTGGGTTTGCATTTCCTGGCGCAGCGCCGTTTCGGTACGGAGTCTTTTGCGGAGTTCGCGGGATACCACCAGAAACAGCGCCCCGGTTGTGACCAGCACAAAGCCAAAGCCTTTGAGCGTTCCGGCTGTCCGGAGCAGATCCGGGTTGCTCGCAAAGAGGATGCCGACGAGCGAATCGGAGGTGAGGATCCAGAGCAACGCGGTCAGGCAGTAGGCAATGCTGACGCGGGTGTCGAAGCGGTTGAGGAAGGCGCGCATAGGCGTTTCTCCGCCTGATTTCGAGCAGGGGCATTAGTATGCTATGCCTATTATATAGCCCTAATTGGCGCCACTTCATAAAGAGGATTGAACGCCCGGCATCATCGACCGGGAGGCCATGGCTCCGCGGATTGCTTAACCTCACCTCGTTTCGCTACGCTCAACCGCCCCTCTCCGTGCGGAGAGGGGCAAAACGTCGTCAGACTTTGGGGGTGAGGTTGGCTCAAAAACGCAGCTATTGATGGGTCAAAGTGAACTTTCGTGATTCACGGACATCGGGCCGATTCCGGCCCCATCGCTTTGTCCTCAACCCTTGTTATCACTGCTGCTGCTGTTGCTGCTGCTGGTAGGTGAGGAGGTCATACTGAGGCAGTGCGATCTCCGGGGCATGAATCACGCCGTCGACGGGCAGCTCGGGCAGGCTGGAGACCTTGACACTCACGTCCAGCGACGACTCCGCCTCGCCGGTGAAGACGCCGCGCGTTGGTGGCACGTCGTCGTAGTCGCGGCCGACGGCTACGCGGATGTGCCGGTCGCCGCAGATCAGGTCGTTGGTCGGGTCGAACCCCACCCAGCCCAGATCCGGCAGCCAGGCCTCGACCCAGGCGTGGGTCGCGCCATCGGACGAGCGGTCGCGATCGCCGGACGTGCGGTCACGGTCATGGGAGCGGTAGTACAGGTAGCCGCTGACGTAGCGGCAGGGGATGCGCATGCCGCGCACCAGGGCGATCATGATGTGCGCGAAGTCCTGGCAGACGCCCTTGCCCTCCTCCAGCGCGTGCTCGATGGGCGAATCAACCTTGGTGACGTTGGGGGCGTACTCGAAGGCGCTGTACAGCGCCCGGTTGAGCGCCACCAGCGTCCTGAGCGGGTCCGGGCCGCGCTGGATGCCCCGGTTGGCGATGAACTGCGCCAGCATCTCGCTCGGGCGGGCGAAGTGGCTGGGCAGGATCATGTCGAACAGGTCGCGGTCGTCCAGCGCCGCCTCGACGCGCGCCCAGGCATCCGGTCCCAGGCCGGCGGGCAGGGGCGCGGCGTGCTTCGTCTCCACCACCGACTCGGCGCGCACGGCCAGCTTGCGATGCCGGGCGGGGATGTCGAACTGGTGGATGGTATTGCCCAGGTAATCGCGGTGGCTGAGCGCCCGCGCCTTGGGGCTGATGCGCAGCTCGAAGCGGACGCACGTCTGCAAGTCGTCGCTGCGCGGCTGCATGCGAAGCTGCATGACGGTGTCGGTGATCGTTTCGCTGTAGGAGAAGGCCGTCAGATGGGTGACAGCGTAGTACATGGGCCAGTACTTTCCATGACGAGGTGGTTGGCAGGTCTGAGAGAAGGACTGTGCTGATTGAGAACCGAGATAGCGTTGGCCGGATTAATGTACTGACATCGAGAGATCCCCCGAGAAACTGAGCGAAAAACAGGACTGAAGGGACCAAAGAGAGCGTTTCCGCCCCTTTACGCCATCTTTTGCTAGCCGATGGGCTTAGGGGGGCACCGATGTCGGTACGGGATTGTTCATTTCGATCAGGCTGGAGAACCCGTGGACGCGACTCTGCGATCTCAACCCTTCACTAACTCATTTCTCATCTCTTTCGACTCGTTCCTTATCAGTTCGTCAGCGCCGCCTCGATCGAGTAAGAGATGTACGTGTCGAACAGCGCCTCGTGAATCTGGTAGGCCTGCTGCTTCATGCCCGACAGATAGGTCGAGAAGCCGCCGTTCAGCACCTCCGACACCTCGTCGAAGCTCAGGATCGACTGCAAGCGCCCGGCCACCCGGTTGACGCGCAGGTTCTTGTGGCGCATGGTGGCATCGGCCAGGGCGTTGAGCGAGCTGTAGAGCATATCGACACAGAAACGCGCTGAACGCGGGAACTCGGCGTTGAAGAGCAGGAATTCGGCGATGCGATCCGGCTGCATGTCGGGATTATACACCTTGCAGAAGGCCTCGAAGGCGCTGAACGACTTGAGCAGCCCCACCAGATCGAAGTAGCGCTCGGCCGACTGCTCGATGTTCGTGGCGTCGCCGAAGTGGCGCGGGAGGTGAGCGTTGAGGAAGTTGACCAGGTTGACCAGCCGCTCGACATAGCGCCCGATCTGGATGAAGTGCCAGCCCTGGTTGTGATTCATGGTGGCGTCGGTGATGCCCTGGAAGAGATGCGCCCCTTCCTTGACGTCCATATAGAAGGAATGGGGCTCGTCGATCCAGCTCGTGGCGTGGTCGGTGCGGCAGACATCCAGGTAGAGGCGGTTGATCTCCATCCACATCTCGCTGCTGATCTGCTCGCGGATGTTGCGGGCGTTTTCGCGGGCCACCGTCAGGTTGAAGACGATCGAGCCGTTGAACGCCGCGTCGAAGGTGACCCGGCGGGCCATGCCGTCCATCTCGCCTTCGCGAATTTTCTGGATGTCCAGGCCGTGCAGCAGGCGAATCAGCCGTCCGTCGGAGGCGCCGGGGGCGCTTTCCAGGGTGCGGTTGAGGTACACGTCGACGACGCGGGCGGTGTGTTCCGCGCGTTCCAGATACCGGCTCATCCAGTACAGACTGTCCGCCACTCGCGAGAGCATGGTGGTTCTCCTTGTTGATAGACCCTCACCCCTGGCTCCGGGGTTCGGTTTGCAGACCCCTCACCCCCTGCCGGGGGGGGGGCGGGGGGGGGCTGCCTTGTCCCACGGCAAGCGACTGGAGCCACCGGGGCGCGCCGTCAACGGGGGGAACCGGTCCCTAAAGGGCCCAAAGCGACGGTCGGGGAGCCCCTTCAGTGCTGGGGGGGCCGGGGGCCCCCCCCGGGCCCCCCCCCCCCCCCCCGTCCCTCCGAATGCACAGGGGTTTGCCGGCGCGGACAGGCCATGGCCTGTCCCCACGGATTCGGCTCTCATTCGTACAACACCCACGTGTCTTTGCTGCCGCCGCCCTGGGACGAATTGACCACCAGCGACCCCTCGCGCAGGGCCACGCGCGTCAGGCCGCCGGGGATGATCGTCACCTTGTCGCCGTACAGGATATACGGCCGCAGATCGACGTGGCGGGCGACGATCTTCCCGTCGATGAAGCACGGCGCGGTCGACAGAGCCAGCGTCGGCTGGGCGATGTAGTTGCGCGGCATGGCCTGGATCTGCCGGGCGAAGGTTTCGCGCTCGGCGGCCGTGCTGTGCGGGCCGATCAGCATGCCATAGCCGCCGGATTCGCCGACGGCCTTGACGACCAGCTTGTCCAGGTTGGCCCGGACGTGGGCGCGCTGCTTCTCATCCTCCAGCAGATAGGTCTCGACGTTGCCGAGGATGGCGTCCTCGCCCAGGTAGTAGCGGATGATGGCCGGCACGTAGGCATAGACCGCCTTGTCGTCGGCGATGCCGGTGCCGACGCTGTTGGCCAGCACGACGTTGCCGGCGCGGTAGGCGTTGAACAGCCCGTTGACGCCCAGGGTCGAATCCGACCGGAAGGCGAGCGGGTCGAGGAAGTCGTCGTCGATGCGGCGGTAGATGACATCCACCCGCTTGAGGCCGCTGGTGGTGCGCATGTAGACCATGCCGTCGTGGGTGAGCAGGTCGCGCCCCTCCACGAGCTGGATGCCCATCTGGCGGGCCAGGAAGGTGTGCTCGTAGTAGGCGGAGTTGTAGACGCCGGGGGTGAGCAGCACGATGCTCAGGTCGTCGAGCGGCGGAGCCAGCGCGCGCAGAGTGCGCAGCAGGGCCTGCCCGTACTGATCGACCGGGCGGACGCCGTAGTTGCTGAACAGGTGGGGGAAGACGTTCTTGGCGACCTGCCGGTTGGCCAGCATGTAGCTGACGCCGCTGGGCACGCGCAGGTTGTCCTCCAGCACGTAGAAGTTGCCATCGCCCTGGCGCACCAGATCCGTCCCGCAGATGGAGACGTAGACGCCGCGGGGGATATCGACGCCGCGCATCTCGCGCCGGTAGTGCTTGCTGCTGGCGATCAGCTCGTAGGGGACGACCTTGTCGCGGAAGATCAGCCCCTCGTGGTAGATGTCGTGCAGGAACAGGTTGAGGGCGGTGATGCGCTGCGTCAGGCCGGCCTCGACCGTGCACCATTCGTCGTGGGTGATGATGCGCGGCAGCAGGTCGAAGGGGAAGGTGCGCTCGGTGCCCTGGTCGTCGCCGTAGACGGTGAAGGTGATGCCCTGGTTGAGGAAGGCCAGGTCGGAGGCGTTCTGGCGGTACTCCAGCTCGCCGGGGGCATAGCTGAGCAGGCGCTCGTACATGCTCTGGTAGTGGGGGCGCGGCACGTGATCGTGCCGGAACATTTCGTCGTAGGTCCGCCCATCCAGCCGATAGTCCTGGAAGAGATCGGTTCGGGGTTCGGCTGCCATGGGTTCGGACCTTCGCCTCTGTGCAGAATGCCGCGCGGTGGATCGATTGTGCTTCCTGACCCCCGTTCCGGCATTGGTGACATTTCACCAAAACAGCCGGGCGGCGTTGGTGGTTCCTGGCAAAAACGAGCCTCCCGCGGACGGCGGACGGTCAGGGAGTGGCGTCAAGCATAGCGCGGATTGGTGAGGTTGAACA
>JADJPJ010000068.1 GCA_016713325.1 Candidatus Flexifilum affinis
CTGCGACTCCCAGCGCCAGCGCCTCGTCGAGATAGTCGAGCGGCTGCCGCGATCTTCGGAACTCCACCATCACGGCCAGGTCGCGCAAGATGTAGATCGCCCACACTACCTGATTCGCCTGCCGCGCCAGGCCCAGCGCGGTAATGCAGCGCTTCTTCAGCGGGCCCGCGGCTCAAACCGATTGCCGAATGCGTTTCCGCGCACAAAGTGGACGCCGGCGCGCAGTCCGAGGGGGAATGGCGGGGCTCTCGCGCTCCAGCGCCGACTGCGTGCGAACGAGCACCTCGATGAACGTGCCTTGATAGATCCAGAGCCGGCAAATCCCCCGATGAGCTGGTACTCCTCGTTGACCAGCGCGTCATGCTGATGGGCGAAGTCGAGGGCCGCGCGGATGTTGCCGACGTCGGCCGCCAGCCGCTGTAATGGGCGACACGTTCCGGGTTTTGCAGGAGCCGGTAGGCGGCATCGGCCATGTGCAGCCAGTAACGCAGGTGCTGCGTTCGGAACCGTCTCCGCTTCGCCGGAAGCGTCCAGTTTCTCCAGGGCAAATTCCCGGATCGTCTCCAGCAGAAAATAGCGCGGCTCTTCGCTGTTTCCGGCGCGCTGCTGCACCAGGCTCTTGCTCATCAGCGACTCCAACGCGTCGAATACATCGCCATCAAGCCCCGGCGCGCAGATGCTTTCCAGCGCTTCAAGCGTCCAACCCTCGCCGGTGAAAACGGCCAGACGGGCAAAAAGCTGCTGCTCCACAGCATCCAGCAGATCATGACTCCAGGCGATCGCCGCGCGCAGGGTCTGGTGGCGGGCCGGCAGATCGCGCGCCCCGCTGGTCAGGGTGGACAGCCGCCGGTCGAGCCGGTTGAGCAGCGCCGCCGGCGGGTAGAGTTTGATCCGGGCTGCCGCCAGCTCGATGGCCAGCGGCAGGCCGTCCAATCGGGCGCAAATGCGCGCAACGGCCGCGGCGTTCTCCGGGGACAGGGTGAAGTCTGGCTGCACCGCCGATGCGCTGCACGAACAGGTGCACTGCCTCCGAGCCGCCGGTGCTCTCCGGTACGCTTTCCTTCGGCAATTAGAGCGGCGGCACCCCATACTGATGCTCCCCGTAGAGCCGCAGAGGCTCCCGGCTGGTGGCCAGCACCTTCAGCCCTGGGGCAGCGGCCAGCAAGTCCGACACCAGCGTCGCGGCGGGAGCAGGTGCTCGAAATTGTCGAGGATCAGCAGCACCGTCCGGCCGCGCAGATGGTTGGCCAGCGTGGTGGCGGCCGGTTCGCTGCCCCGCTCCTTGTGATCGAGGGCTTGCAGAATGGTCGACGCGACCAGATCGGGATCGTTGAGCGGCGCCAGTGCGACAAAATGGACACCATCCAGAAAACGAGGGAGCAGTGCCGTCCCCGCCTCGAAACACAGGCGCGTCTTGCCGATGCCCGGCGGGCCGATGAGCGTGAGCAGTCGGACCGCGTTGCTCTGGATCAACTGGTTCACCGCGCGCAGTTCATTCTGCCGTCCGACCAGTGGCGTGACCATCGTCGGCAGGTTGTTCGGGACGGCCGGCGCCGCCTCCAACCCTTCAGCGGGCGCATCGGCAGGGGCTGTCTGCGCACCCAGGGCGGCGACCGCCTCGTCGCGGGAGTGCACGCCGAGCTTGCTGTAGATCTCCTTGACGTACCACTTGACGGTGCCCGGTGAGACGACCAGCCGCTCGGCGATTTCGCCATTGGTGAGATCCTGGGCCATCAGGCGCAGAATCTCCGCTCGCGGCGCGTCAGGCCGGAGCCTTTTGGCGCAGCGCCTAGACTCGAATCGGGTGGGGAGGCGGACGACATCGGTCCCCCGTTCTTATAGGACTGATCAATGATTGTGATTCAGCATAGCGGTTCTTTTGAAAAGTGGAAAGCGGATCGGGCTGCGGTGCCCGAACGCCAGCTACGGCAGTGCAAGACGGCCATGCGCATCAGCGTATCGTCGTGGGAGACCACCGACCAGGACCTGGAGCACCGCCTCGCCGCGATGGTGCGGATTGCAGGAGAAGTCTCTCGCTACCCCTGCTCCCACGCAAGACTGCGCGGGAGGATGCTACGGTGGGTAGTTACCGGTAGCAATCAGAGCGCGGCGTGCACGAAGACGAATCTCATCGTTGAGTTTCAACACAAAAACGGTCACGCGTCCGCTTGAGGTCAGAGAAACGATCAGTGGGCCATCCAAGCGGAAATGATCGTCCCAGCGCTGCCGGCGAGGGTTGAATAGCAGCGAAATTTCCTCGGTTTCAGGATCAAAAGAGGCAAAGTCGCTCCCCTTGTGGCGATTGCAGTCTAGGCAGGCCAAGCAGAGATTTTCGAGCGTGGTTTCGCCACGGTGCTTCTCCGGGATAATGTGATCGACTTCGTGAGCGTACAGGCTGTCGTCCTGGTGGATCAAGCAGTACTCACAGCGTCCTCCAGCGCGCTGTCTCACCTGCTGACGAAGCAACTCGGGAATGTAGCTCATTCCGTTTGGATCTTCTGGCGTGCCCGTGCCTTGAGCAGCAGGACGAAATGGTTGATCTGACTGGCCTCTTCCAGTTCCGCCCGCTCTGCCGTGCTTAATGTCCCTGCCCGATTTGCCTCCAGCAGTTGACGCAGGCGCTCCTGTGCCGTATCGGAGGCATGGAAAGCCACCACCTGCTGCGGGGTTGGCGATGAGAGCAGAAACGTGATGACCTCATTCTGAATGCTGGAAGGCGGCGCGTAGTCCATCATGACCCGGATCTCCAACTAAGCTCTCTCCTATTTTACTCTTGTTTCAACGTCCGCCCCACGACCCCCGCCCAGGCAAGCAGTCGCTCGTCGTCGCCGTAGGCCCCGGCCATCTGCAAGCCGAGCGGCAGGCCGTCGGCGCTTCTCCCGGCCGGCATGGTGACAGCCGGCAGGCCGATGAACGTCCACAGCAGGTTCATCCACGGCGCGCCGGTCGATTCCAAACCGTGCGGCGCTGGTCCGGCCGCCGCCGGGCTGATCCACACGTCGATCCCCGCCTCACGCATGGCATCTTCCACCCGGCGGCGCACGTTCATCTGCGCGGCGCGAGCCTCGGCGGCGATCTCGGCACTCACCGACTGCCCGGTCTGGATCAGCCCGGCGGTGCGCGGACGGTACTGCTCCGAGTAGGCGGCAAACCACCCGGCGTGGACCTGCGCCGCTTCGTAGGCCATCAGCTTGCGGCACTGGTCGCCGATCGTCTCGATGTCGTCCAGCATGTCAAGCCGCTGCACGGAGAACCCGGCCTGCTCCAGTCGCGCGACCCACCCGTCGAAGGCGGCGATCATCTCGTCCGACGCCTGCGCCAGATACGCCCCGGTCAGCACGCCCAGCCGCGGCCGCTCCACCTCCCCGGCCGGCCTCCAGTCGGCGCACAGCAGCGACGCCGCCAGGGCCATGCCGTCGATATCCTGCGTGAACAGCCCCACGTGATCGAGCGCCTTCGACACCGGCAGCACGCCCTCCGTCGAGAGGCGGCCATAGCTCGGTTTGTAGCCGACGATGCCGCAGTACGACGCCGGCCGCACGATCGAGCCGATGGTCTGCGTGCCCAGAGCCAGCGGGACCAACCCCGCCGCCACGCCTGCCGCCGATCCGCTGCTGGACCCGCCCGGCGTGTGCGCCAGGTTGTGCGGGTTGCGCGTCGGCCCCGGCTCGAAGTAGGCGAACTCGGCCGTCACCGTCTTGCCCAGCACCAGCGCGCCGAGCCGCTTCAGTTGCGTCACCACCGCCGCTTCCGCGCCTTCGAACAGGGTCGGGGACAGCGTCGAGCCGGCGCGCGTCTCGAAGCCGTCGACCCGGAAGATGTCCTTCACGCCGATCAGCGCGCCGTACAGCGGCGGACGTGCCGCCGGGTCGGGGAACCCCGCGGCCAGCGCTGCCGCCTCCCGCCGCAAGCGCTCGCGCCGCCCCGGCTCCGGCAGGAAGGCCTGCACTTCGGCATCGACCTGCTCCAACCGGTCCACGGCTGATTCAACGTAAGCCAGCAGATCGAGCGCGCCACTGCGCAGGGCGGCGACGGTTTCGCTCAACGGGGCAGACTGGATCAGCGACATGAGGGGACTCCTTCAATCATTGGCATAACATCGACATGATGATAGCGAATGACCGGCAGATCGGCAGGCGGATCGGCGGCGGGATCCATGTGCCCGCCCAACGAGCCCACCGCAAGGTGCTTTACCCCGTCCCCGGCGGCAGCGCCTCGATGGCCAGGAAAGCCCGATCGACCACCGCGCCGGGCTCGAACTGGCTGCGGAACTGCTCCAGTCCATTCCGCCGGTCCGAGCTCTCGCCCTCCGTGAACAGGATTTGCAGGCAGTATTCATAGACATCCTGCACGATCCGCTCGCAGCGGTAGTAGGCCAACGCGGCAGCATCGACCTCAGCCGGGCCATACCCCTGGAGGAAAAAGGCGGCCTGCTCGGCGGGACTGAACTGCGCGCTGCCGAAGCCGATCCCGGCGAACATCAGATCGCGCTCCTTGGGGGCCAGGATCATTGTGTCCCAGTCGACCACGTAAAGATCGCCCGCCGGGGTGATGTGCACGTTGCCGGCATGAATGTCGGCATGGCAGACGACAAACGGCAGATCTCGAGTTTGCAGCACCTCGGCCAATCGCTCGGCATGGTCGACCAACACACCGATCTCCTGCCCTTCTCCTGCAAAAGCGCGGCCAGTGCCGCCGCCACCGGGTCGTCAAACTTTGTCAGGCGTGCCAGCCCACAAAACTCGCGGACCCGCTCCCGCCAGTAGGGCGAAAACGTCTCCTGCGGGATGCGCTCCAGGACAGGGGCTGGCATGGGGATGCTGTGAATCTGCCGGAGCACCCGCCCCACCTCGGCCCACTGCTCAGCCGACAAATCGCACTCGAAGCCATCGCTCCCTTCGACAAAGGGGTACAGCAGCAGGTGAAAGTCCGCCAGCGCCGTCGCCAGGAGCCCATGTCGGCTGACGATCGGCGCGATCACCTGCGCCACGCCGGAATCGTGCAGCAGCTTCGGCACCAGCAGGGTGATGTCGTCGAAGTCACCCCAGCGCAGCTTGACAAAGTAGGCCGTCTGTCCCTCGGTCGCGCGGTACACGGCCGTGTTGCGGTCGGCGCCCAGCGGCAGAAAGTCGAGGCCATCGACATCCAAGCGCGTAGTGGTCTTTCAGGCAGGCGATGAGTTTCTCGTCGGACAAATCCGGTTTTTCGAGCATGGCACATGGCCCTCAAAGCGCTAATCCACGCTACTATACTGCTTCATGGACACCTCGGGTACGCTGCAGAGAGGGGCCTGCGCCGTCATGCATCCATCCGTACAGCCACTGCTGGATCGTATCGTTGCGGGATTCCGCACCGTTCTCGGCGAAAACCTGGTCGGCATCTACCTGCACGGATCGCTGGCCCTGGGCGGCTTCAATCCGGTCACCAGCGACGTCGATTTTATGGTCGTAGTCTGGAAGCCGCTGGACGACTCGACACGGCAGGCCATCGTCGCGCTCACGCTGGAGCTCGCGGAAGACGCGCCCGCCAAGGGGCTGGAGTTCAGCATCGTGCTGCTGCGCGATACGCAGGACTTCGTCCATCCGGCGCCCTTCGAGTTCCACTACTCGCGCGACTGGCACCAGACGTATGTCGAGCACGGCGCCGCGCCATCCACCGCCTCCGTCGATCCCGACCTGGCGGCGCACTTCACGATCACCCGCCGGCGCGGCATCGTCCTCTACGGCCCACCCATCGACACCGTCTTCGGTCATGTGCCGGAGGCCGATTATCGAGATTCGATTGTCCGGGATGCCCAACAGATCCTGGACGACATCGCGACGAACCCGGTCTACAGCATCCTCAACCTGTGCCGCGTGCTGGCTTATGTGCGCGAGGGGCGCGTCACGTCCAAGCTGGAGGGCGGGCAGTGGGGCATGGAGCATCTGGACGCGACATTCAGGCCGCTGATCGCCCAGGCACTGGAGGTCTACCAGGCGGATCAGGTCCTGCATCCCGCCTGGGATGAGGACACCCTGCGGCGCTTCGGCGAGGCTGCGCGGGCGCTGCTGCAGAGCTGAGGCGCACGCCTCTGGACACGGCGCAGCTTTCTCGCTAGAGTCGTGATCAGCCGTTCGATCAGCAAAGGGCGCCTGTGTTCCTCTGTGGGTGACAACCGGGTCAAGGCCTGGAACAACCGAATGCTTCCAGGAATGTGAGAACGTGCAGCCGCGCGCTTCTCTGGTTTTTGCTGTGCCCTGTACCTGCCTGCATCTGAAGGAACACATCATGTTCAAGCCCATTTTCGCCGGCGATCTCGTCCGCCTCGCGCCCCCCTGTGCCGGAAGATCAGCCGCTGTTCGCCGCCTGGACTCACGACGACGAGTACATGCGCCTGCTCGACGACGATCCGGTCCGGCCCCACCCCCTCAGCGCCTACGCCTCCTTTGGCGAGCCGCCCAAGCCCGATGACACCTACTTTCACCTGCGTACGATATCCGACGATCGCTGTATCGGCTTCGTCGTGCTCTTCAACCTGAAGTGGCGCAACCAGACCGCCGAGCTGGCCATCGGCATCGGTGACCGGGACTATCGCGGCCGCGGCTACGGGGGCGACGCGCTACGCCTCATCCTCCGCTACGCCTTCTCCGAACTGGCGCTGCGCCGCGTCAGCCTGACCGTGATGGACTACAACACCGCCGCCATCAAGGCTTACGAACGGGCCGGTTTCCAGCGGGAAGGGGCCTACCGGCAGGCGGTCGTGCGTGAAGGCCGCGCCTATGACCTGCTGCTCTACGGCATCCTGCGCGACGAGTGGTCGGCCGCACACAGCGATTAGGCGGCTCACCCTTGCGCTGATAGGGTCGCCTTCTGCGCCGATGGACGCGAAATCCTCGTTGAAAGAGGGGCCATCTATCTACATCCTGGGATCGCAGACTGAAATCCTCCATTTCTTACAACTTGCACAGGCTTCTTGACACGTTTGCGCAGGCGTGGTAGCTTATACGTATCACTTATACGTATAAACGCTTCACGTTCGATTGTTCATTGTAAAGAAGCTCGCGATCGTGCAGAAAAAGCGATCCACCCAGGCCGATGTTGCGAAACGCGCTGATGTCTCTCAGGCCATGGTCTCTTACGTCATCAACAACACAATTCCGTTTCCATCCCCGAAGAGACTCGCCAGCGTATTCTTCAGGCCATGACAGAACTGGGTTACGTGCCCAACGTCACGCGCGCCGCCTGCGTTCCAGCAAGACCTACACCATCGCCGGCATCATTCCCGATATCACCAACCCCTTCTATCCGGCCTTCGAGCGCGGCATCCAGGACAGCGTCAACCAGCACGGCTACGATCTCGCCGCGTATAACACTGACGGCACCGCCGAACGCGAACGCAAATGCATGGAGTCCCTGCCCAGGGCCGCGTGGATGGCATCATCGGCGTCTTCTTTCACCTGCGCGCAGCCGACCTTCAAGCCTTCGTCGAACAGCAGATTCACATTGTCCGCCTGGAGGGCATGCCCAAGCCTCCCGGCGAAATCCCGATCGACAACATCTTCATCGACAACATCGCGGCCAGCCAGATGGCAGTCGAATACCCTGATCGGCCAGGGGCACCGGCGCATCGCCATGCTGGAGCAGCCACGAAGGCCCCGCGCGCTTCCGCGAGATCGGCTACCGCGAGGCGCTGAAGACGCACCACATCCCCCTTGATTGCGCGACAATCCACTTCGCCGCCTATACCGAAGATGGCGGCTACGAGGCGATGAATGTCCTCCTGAGAGATGACGAGCGGCCCTCGGCGGTGTTCGCCGCCAACGATGTCATGGCCATGGGGGCGATGCTTGCCATTCGCGAAGCTGGGATGTCGATTCCCGACGACATCGCGGTGATGGGCTTTGACGACATCCCCGCCGCTCGATTGGTTTTTCCCGCTCTGACGACGGTTGCCCAGTTTCAACGCCAGCTTGGGCAGCGCGCAGCCGAGATGTTGTTTGAGCGCTTGGATGGCAGTGCACCCAGGACGGGCAGAAGCCAGCAGATGCCCTACCAACTGATGGTTCGACAGTCCGCCTAGGGAGAGAGGAGTGAACGGTACGCAGAATCAGGGCAAAGCTTTTTCATGATGAGTTGTGTCCCTTTGCGAAAGAGGAGCAGGTAAAAATGAAGACCTACCGGCATATGATGCTGGTCACGTTACTGGTTCTGGCCCTTGGCATGCTGGGCTCGGCCGTGGTCGCCCAGAGTGAACCCGTCGTCGTCACCTGGTGGACGGAAGACTACATCGACCTCGATCAGATCAACGAAACGCTCGTCGCCCCATTCAACGCCGATCACCCGGACATCCAACTGGTAATCACACCTCAGGTCGAGCTGAATAACACGCTGCGCACCGCGCTGGCCTCCGGCGAAGCCCCGGACATCCTCCAGACCCCAGGCGCATCGTTCATCGCTGAATTCCTCAAGTCGGGCCTGATCTATGACCTGGCCGGCGCTGCCGCGGAGTTCGGTTGGGAAGAGAAGCTGCTGCCCTGGGCGTACCAGTCGGGCATCCTCGAAGGCGGCCTGTACAGCATCCCGCTGACCTACGAGAGCATGATCCTCCTGTACAACAAGACGGTCTTCGAAGCCAACGGTTGGACTCCGCCGACCACCCTGGCGGAATTTGAAGCCATCGCCGAAGCCGCCCAGGCCGCCGGCATCAACCCACTGGCCTACGGCAACGTCGGTTGGCAGCCGACCAACGAACACCTCGTCGGCATCTACCTGAACAACTATGCCGGCCCGGAAAATGTCTACAAGGCGCTGCTTGGCGAGAAATCCTGGACCGACCCGGAATTCGCCGAAGCGATCGCCCTGCTCAAGAAGCACATTGCCGATGAAGGCTACTTCTCCGGCAGCCTGGAGACCTACTTCTCCTACGGCTGGAACGAGCAGTGGGCCGAATTCTCTGTCGGTGATGCGGCCACGATGATGATCGGCACGTGGGGCTTCCGCGGCGCCAATGAATTCTTTTGATGAGAGCGGCCAGGAATGGGACCAGCGCCGCTGCCCCTCCTCTCCGCCTCCCTCGGCGAGTACAACTACGAGCTGGCCACCGGCAGCACGCTGTCGGTCAACGCCGAGACAGCCAACCCCGAAGCGGTCATCACCTTCCTCGACTGGCTGATGCGCAACCCCGAACGTGTCCTGCAGGCTGCCTCCGGCTATGGCTACGGTGAGTTCACGATCCCGCTGCACTTCACTGCGGAAAACTTCCCGGCCGATGCCGACCCGCGCATCGTGCGCTTCTTCGCCGACTTCGCGGCCGTGACCGGTGAAGGCCGCGTCGGCTACACCACCTGGACCTTCTGGCCCGCCGATCCCAACGTGCAGCTCTGGGAAGCGGTCGAGAATGTCTGGTTCGACGAACTGAGCGTCGAGGATTATCTGGCCGAGCATCAGGCGCTCTGGGAACAGGCGCGCGCCGACGGCACGACCCTGCCGATCCCGGCGAGACAGTAAGTAGTCGTCACAGTGAAGAACGGAGAGAGGTGCGGGCATTCCGCGCCTCTCTCCACATTCAGCCGCAGGGCCATTCGCGCCTCTAGGCGCACGTTATCCATTGCCCCGGTTTCTCACAGAGTTAGGCAGATCTCATGGCACACTCCATGACAAGTTCCGTAGAGGCTGCTGCCGGGCGGCCAAAGTCAAGGCGTCTGGACTCGCTTGGTCGCTGGGCTTTCGTATTTCCGGTGATTTTCCTCAATCTGGTCGTGGTGGTCATCCCGTCCATCGCCGGACTTGCCGTCGCCTTCACCGACTGGACGGGCTACAACGTGCCCAGCTTCATCGGGTTAGCCAACTTCCAGCGGCTCTTCCAAGATGACATTTTCTTCCTGGCACTGAAAAATAACCTGGTCTGGACCGCGATGTTCCTGACCGCGCCGATCCTGGTCGGCCTGATGGGAGCTTACATTCTCTCCACCATCAAACGCGGTCAGATGATTTTTCGCGTCATGTATTTCATCCCCTACGTGGTGGCCAGCGTCGTCACGACCCAGTTGTGGCGGCAGCTCCTGCACCCGCGCGTGGGAATCGGTCCTTTTCTGGCGGAAATCGGCATCACCTTTCTCGACTTCCCGATCTTCGGCACGCGGGAAACCGCCCTCTTTGGCGTGGCCTTCGTCGACGCCTGGCACTTCTGGGGATTCCTGGTGGTCATCTACCTGTCGGCCATGTCCTCGGTGGACACCGAACTCTACGAGGTGGCCCGACTGGACGGTGCAACCCGCTTCCAGCAGTTCCGCTTCGTCACGCTGCCGAGCATTCGCCCGACGCTGGTGTTCACCATCCTGATGATCATTATCTGGTCCTCGACGACGTTCGACTACGTTTACATGCTGACCAGCGGTGGACCGGCAAACTCTTCAGAGCTGATGTCCACGTATCTCTACGACAATGCCTTCAATCGATTTGACGCCGGCTATGCCGCCGCTATTGGCATGATGATGAGCCTCTGGGTCGCGCTGGCCGTCGCAGGCTTCGTTTATCTTAGAAAACGAGGATGGGAGATCTAGATCATGCTCACCAGGCGACGCACGCAATCTCCAATACCCAGTTATATCGTCTTGATCCTGCTGGCGATTTTCGCCCTCGGGCCGCTGCTGGTGCTGTTCATGAATTCGCTGAAGACCACGGCTGAGATCGGTCGAAATCCGATCGGCTTCCCCGAGAACATCATGTTTGAGAATTTCACCGAGGCGTGGGAAGAGGGCAACTATGCCACGACCACGCGCAACAGCATCATCCTGACCGGCGGCACGATCGTCGGCACGCTGACCATCGCCGGGTTGGCGGCCTTCGCCCTGGCCCGACTGAAACTGAAAGGCGCGAACCTGGTCGCCTTCTACTTCCTGGTCGGGACCAGCGTGCCGGCGCAGTTGTTCATCATCCCGCTCTTCTTCGTGTGGCGCGAGCTGGGCCTGGTGAATTCCCACATCGGGCTGATCCTCATCTACGTCGCCCTCTACGCGCCCTTCGCCACCTACCTGCTGCGCTCCTACATGGTCGCGCTGCCAGAGGAGTTCGTCGAGGCAGCCCGCATCGACGGCGCCTCCAACTGGCATGTTTTCCGCCACATCATCATGCCGCTGTCCTGGCCCGGTTTCCTGACGGCAGGGCTGGTCGTCGGCCTGAATGTCTGGAACGAATTTCTGTTCGCCGTCACTTTCCTGCCGGGCACCGAGTACCGCCCGATCGCCACCAGTCTGTTCGCCTTTCAGCAGCGCTTCGGGCGCGACTGGGGTCTGACCAGCGCCGGCTCAGTGATCATGGTGCTTCCCGTCATCATCCTGTTCCTGCTGCTTCAGCGTCGCTTCATCGAAGGTCTGACTCAGGGCGGTCTCAAGGCCTGAGTCGCTTTGTAAGAAAGGCTAGCAATGTCCATTCCAGCAGATTATCTTGAACGAGTCTACGCGGGCGTGCTGGGCAAAATCATCGGCGTCTATCTGGGCCGTCCCTTCGAAATGTGGGACTACGACATCATCATGAAGAATCTGGGCGAGATTAACTACTACGTCCACGAGAAGCTTGATGTCCCGCTGATGGTCACCGATGACGATATCTCCGGCACCTTCACCTTCCTTCGCGCCCTGTCCGATTACGGCTACAAGCGCGACCTCACGGCCAGGGAGATCGGCTATACCTGGCTGAACTACATCATCGAAGAACAGACCATCCTGTGGTGGGGCGGCATGGGCCACTCCACCGAGCACACGGCCTACCTGCGTCTCAAGTCCGGCATCGAAGCACCGCGCAGCGGATCGATTGCCACCAACGGCAAGGTCGTGGCCGAGCAGATCGGCTCGCAGATCTTCATTGATGGCTGGGGTATGGTTGCGCCGGGCGATCCGGAACTGGCGGCCGATCTGGCGCGACGCGCTGGCAGCGTCAGCCATGACGGCGAGGCCATCTACGGCGCGCAGGTGATCGCCGCCATGGAGCGCAGGCTTTCGTGGAAAAGGACCTCAACAAGCTGATCGATACGGCGGTGTCGCTCATTCCGAAGGACTCGGTCATCTACCGGATGATCGAGGACATTCGCGAGTGGCACGCCGAACTGCCCGACTGGCACAAGGGCCGGGAAATGATCGCCGCCAATTACGGCAACGACAAATACGGCGGCAACTGCCACATGGTGCCCAACCACGGCCTGATCGTCTTCTCGCTCCTGTATGGCGACGACGACTTCCAGAAGTCGCTCAAGATCGTCAACACCTCCGGCTGGGACACCGACTGCAACTCCGGCAACGTCGGCTGCCTGCTGGGCATCAAGAACGGTCTGGCCGCCCTCGACAACGGTCCCGACTGGCGCGGCCCGATCGCTGACCGGATGTACCTGCCCACAGCCGACGGCGGGCGCGCCATCACCGACGCTGCCACCGAAACGCTGCATGTGGTCAACGCCGGTCGCGCGCTGCACGGTCTGGAGCCGGTCAAGCCGAAGAACGGCGCCCGCTTCCACTTCGAGCTGCCCGGCTCGGTCCAGGGCTTCACCAGCGAAGACACCCCGGCCGCGCGGGGCGTGGTCGAGATCGTGAACGTCGAGGGCCACAGCGCCTCCGGTAGCCGTTCGCTGGCCGTCCATTATCGCGGACTGGCCCCCGGCCGCGTGGCGCACGTCGAGACGCCCACGTTCATCCCGTCGCGCGACGTCGCCCGCTACTTCGAGCGGCGCGGCTATCGCCTGCTGGCCTCCCCGACGCTGTACTCCGGCCAGACGCTGCATGCCCGCGTCGTCGCCGACGCGGCCAACGCGCAGCCGGTACGCGGCAGCATCTACATCAAGCACTATGATGTCAACGAAGATCTGTGTCTGATCAGCAGTCCGGCCTTCGAACTGGCGCCGGGCGCTTCGCAGGAGATCACGTGGCAGGTGCCGAACACGGCGGGCTATCCGGTCGCCTTCGCGGGCGTGGAACTCGTCGGCGCAGGGGGGCAGTCCGGCACGGTCTACCTCGACTATCTGACCTGGGATGGCACGCCCAGGATTACGCTCGACCGTCCGTATGAGCGCGACTTCAACCGTATCACGCGCGGCACCGTCCCGACGATGTGGAAAGCCGCCTGGATCGACGGGCTGGATAACCACGATCGGCTCGCCCCCATGGACTTCTGGCCGGAACCGTACCGCCTGATTCAAAAACCGCGGCCGCGGCCTGCTCATGCACGGCACGCGCGACTGGACGGACTATCAGGTCACCGTGAGCATGACCCCGCATCTGTGCGAGGCCGGCGGTGTCGCCGTACGCGCCCAGGGCATGCTGCGCTACTACGCCCTGCTGCTCGACCAGGAGAAGACTCGCATCGTCAAGGCGTTCGAAGGCAAGGACATTGTCCTCGCGGAAGTGAACCCGGTTGGACGTTCGGGACACCTTATGAACTGACGCTCAAGGTCGAAGGGAACAAGTTGGTCGGGTTGGTCAATGGCCAGGTCGTGCTGACCGCCGAGGACCCTGAAAACCTGTACACCGGCGGCGGCATCGGTCTGGTCGCCGAAGTCGGACGCATCGGCGTCCACCACGTCGAGGTGGGGCCGCTTCAGCCGTAGTGGGGCACGTACGCCACCCTCTACACGTTACCACTGAACGACGGTCCTGACGCGTCGTAGAGCGACCGGGTGGTGAGGCAGATCGCCTCGCCACCCGGTTCGCTTTTCGGAGCATGACGTGGTCTGACCGTCATGCGTCAGCGATGCTGTACCGCACAATTGTTTGCGTCTCGGACACACGGGCGATCTCAACAAAGCCCTCGGCGTCAAAGGCCGATGCGAGTCCCATATAGCCGCCAGGCGCCGTCATCTGCTCGCTCACTCGGATGGGATAGCCCTCGATGATCTTTGCTCCGTGCTCAAGGGCATACTCGACGGCAGCCCTGATCGCCAGACGCATGATACCCTGCCGGCGAAAGGATCGGGTGACGAAGAAACAGACGATCGACCACACAGGTTGATCGTCTACACGCTTCAACAGTCGCGACGTCTCCAGCGAAGCGTAATCGGTCCGGGGTCCGACCGAACACCAGGCGACTGCCTGTCCATCCGCATAGCCGAGCAGACCAGGGACGACCTCTGAGCGTACCATGTGCTCCATCGCGCGGCGATTGCCCTCATACTTATTCCGCTGACTGCGTGGGATGCGCCAATGCGTGCACCAGCAACCACCATAGGCGCCCTTCTCGCCGAAGAGCGTCTCGAAATCGGACCATCGCTCCGGGGTTAACGGATGAAACATGAGTTCAGATGTCATGTGGCGATTCCTTCGCCTGCCAGAAACGCAGTCACGGCAGCACTGAACGCCTTCGGTTGCTGCCAATTCGGCAAATGTCCAGCGCCAGGGATCGTCCTGAATACTGCGCGAGGCAGGTGCTCGGCCATGAAGCGGCCGATATCCTGGTTGACCGCCGAATCGCCATCACCCACCAGAATCAGGCATGGACAGGCGATCTCGCCGAGTTGCTGAGCAGCAGCTCGATCGTAACCCTTCCAGAGCAGGGTGTCATCCAGATAGTGTCGCATGGAATAATCCTTCAAGATCGTCTGAAGCCCGGCCCGCTCGTCGCTCGTGAGGGGAGCGGATGCGCTATCGAAACCATTTCGCATGAAGATCTGGCGCGCTTGCTCGAAGTCCCCGGCGCGCATGGCGGCGACAAAGCCATCCCACCAGGCGAAGGCTTCTTCCGGGTAGTCATATCCCTCCAGACCCGCGCCAACCAGAATGAGTGAACGGACCATCGCTGGCGATTGGAGCGCGAAACGCAGGGCTATCTCCCCACCCATCGACGTGCCTAGAATGTGCGCGCGATCGATACCGAGAGCGCGGAGCAGTGCGGCAAGATCGCCCGGATGGTCGACCCGTCTGTCCTCGGCAAAGAGCGACATTCCATATCCGGACAGGTCATAGGTGATCACGCGATAATTCGCAGCGAGCGTAGGTACATTCTTCTCCCACATGCGGCTGTCCAGAAGGGCAGCGTGAATCAGAATGAGCGGCTGGCCCTCTCCGAATTCTTCGTAGTGCAGTTTCTTTTCCTGGATGTTTATCGTCGGCATCGCATCAGCCCTCATCACAAGGTTTGTCATGATCCGAGCTTAAGTCCAAAATAGGGTGATTAACGCCCTATATTCTGCGGAGCCTATCCATGTACCACCCCACGACACGCGTGCTGACGATTCTCGAGCTCCTGCAATCGCATAGGGAGATGACCGGCAGAGAACTGGCACGTCGTCTGGAAGTCGATCCGCGGACCATTCGCCGCTATATCGTCATGCTGCAGGACATGGGCATCCCCGTCGAGGCGGAGCGCGGGCGTGCCGGAGCCTACTTTCTTCGACCGGGCTATAAGCTGCCGCCGCTCATGTTCAACCAGGAGGAAGCCTTTGCCATCGTGCTGAGTCTGCGTCTGGCAAAACAAACTGCGTTCTACGGCGCAGGCATTTCGCTGGAAGGGGCCAACGCCAAGATCGAGCGCGTGCTGCCAGAAGCAATTCGCCAGCAGGTGAAGGACATCCTGGGCAGTCTGTCGATGGAATTGAATGTAGCGCCCGGCGTCGAGACGTCGGCGCAACTCATCCAGATTGCTGCGACGGCCTGCCAGCAACACCAGCAGATAGGGCTGCGACATACGTCGTTCAATGGCGCGGTGACGGAGCGCGTCGTCGATCCCTATGGAGTCGCCTATCGGGTCGGGCGCTGGTATCTGGTCGCCTACTGCCATCTGCGAGGAGAAATCCGCACCTTTCGGCTGGACCGCATTCTGGCGATCGAGCCGAAAGACACTTGCTGAGCCGCGGGCCGTAGATGTGATGGCCCATGTCGAGCGCGCCATTGCCGCAACTCCTGGCATTCATCGCGTGGAAGTCACGTTCGATGCCGATATTGAGCGAGTACGTCGCTACATTCCGGCCACGTTCGGACAGCTCACGGCGGTCTCTGCAACTACAACGCACCTGATGTGTTTCGCGCAGAGTCTGCCGTGGATTGCAGGCTACTTTGCCGGTATCCCGCTACCCATAACTATCCTGCAGCCACCGGCGCTGAAAGAAGCGCTTTGCCAACTTGCGGATCGCGTCGCTGACATCCTCGCCAGATCAGCAGTTGAAGAATGAACGCCGGGCATACGATGAACGCAGCGCGCACACAGTGTCATCAACTCTCTTGGGATTTGAACGGGTTGTCGATATCCGCGAAACCGTAGGCGCGCGACAGTTCGGCGACGGTCACCGCCTGGCCGCTGCGCCGTATTACGTCCGGGTCAGCCGCCAGCGCCGCCACCGCGCGCCCCGTGAACAGCGGCGACTCCGACTGCGTCATGTCGAAGTATTGGGCATTCAGCAGCACGCTTTCCGTGCGCACCAACCCCGGATAGAGTGAGATCACGGCGATCCCATGCGGTCGCAGTTGATGCGCCATCTCCCACGTCAGCCGGTCTGCACCCGACTTGGCGATGTTGTAAGCGGGATTTCCCGGTTCCGGCACGCCGAACGAGACATTGACGATCAAACCCGCCCTTTTCTCCGTCATCCGGCGCGCAGCCAGGACGCCGGCCACGTAGGCCCAGCGCAGGCCCACTAGATTTTCATCCCAGTACGACAGCGGCTTGAGCCAGAACGGGTGATCCGGTGGGAAGTGCTCGCCTGTCGAATACCCCTCGTAGCCCCGCCAGGCGTTGCTGACCAGCACATCCAGCCGCCCCTGTTCGGCGTCGATCCGCTCGAAGACAGCCTCCACCTGCTGGTCGTCGTCGTGGTCGCAGGGGATGGCGGTGCTTTTCCCGCCCATACCGCTCACCATCTCGGCGGTCTCCAGCACCGTGCCGTCCAGTGGCACCGCGGCATTGGCCACATCCACCGTCCGACCGGTCACGTAGACCGTCGCGCCAGCCTCGCCCAGGCCCAACGCCACCCCCCGGCCAACGCCGCGGCTGGCGCCGGTCACGAGCGCCACCCGATCGGCCAAACCTTTACTATGTTGTTTTGACACCTCACTTGCCACTTTGTCGTTTGTGCCAGTCGTCGACGAACAGGTTGAAGTGCGTGCCGCTGCTCGGGTGCGCAGCGATCATGTCCTCGTCCAGCGTCACGCCCAGACCAGGGCCGTTCGGCAGCGCGAAATAGCCGTCGACCACCGGCGGCACGCCCGGCGCGGCATCCATGACGTGCTGGTCCACGAAGGCGTTGAAGAACTCCTGATCTTGAAG
>JADJPJ010000069.1 GCA_016713325.1 Candidatus Flexifilum affinis
GACGCGCTCTACCGGCTGATTCAGGCCAGCGGCCGCGAACATCTGGGGCAGACCAATGGCGCGCCCAACCCGCCGACTTCGCCCGACGCCTTTAACGTCTTCCACACCCGGCTCGACCATCCTGGCAACGGCAACGCCATGGGCACGTACATCGAGCGCTACGTGTACGACGCCATCGGCAACTTCCTGCAAATGCAGCACCGCGGCAGCGACCCGGCGCATGCGGGCTGGACTCGCGCTTACGACTACGTCGAACCCAGCCTGATCGAAGACGGCAGCGGCACCGTGCCGCCGCTCAGGGCCAGCAACCGCCTCACCCGCACCACGCTCAACCCAAACGGCGCCAACCTGCCGCAGGTCGAGACCTATCAGCACGACGCCCACGGCAACATGGTGCGCATGCCGCACCTTTTTTTGGCGCCGGCCTGCCCGGGCCGAACATGCACTGGGACTACAAGGACAGGTTGCGCCAGACCAACCTTGGTGGCGGCGGCGCGTTCCCGGCCGTCCCTACGACGCCTCAGGCCAGCGGGTGCGCAAGGTGTGGGAGAAAGCCCCGGGGCTTACCGAAGAACGCATCTACCTCGCCGGTTTCGAAATCTACCGCAAGCACGGCGGTCCCATCGGCGCCAACACCGCCACGCTGGAGCGCGAGACACAGCATGTGATGGACGACAAGCAGCGCATCGCTCTGGTGGAGACGCGCACACTCGATCTGGCGGGCGACGACCCAGCGCCACGGCAACTGATCCGCTATCAGTTCGGCAACCACCTCGGCTCGGCCAGCCTGGAGCTGGATGAGCAGGCGCAGTTAATTTCTTATGAGGAGTTCGCACCCTACGGCATCTCGACCTATCAAGCCGTGCGCAGCCAGACAGAGACGGCGAAGCGGTATCGGTATACGGGGAAAGAGCGGGATGAAGAGACCGGGTTGTATTACCACGGGGCGAGGTATTCCGCAGTGTGGCTAGGAAGGTGGATCTCGGCTGATCCCGTTGGCCTGTTAGCGGGCGCGAAACCTTCATGCTCTACGCCTACGTTCCGAGACAACCCAATTCGGCTGATTGACCCAAGCGGTACTCAGGATGAAAAACCCGGAAAGAAGGCAGAACCGGGATTCCTTGCCACTGTCGGCGCGTTGGCGAGCATCGGATTTACTATGGCGGCTGGTCAAACACCAGAGCACTTCGGTCGAGGGATTCTCGACAAGGCCAAATCCCTAACCGTGGATCCTGTGATGCGGCTCTACGGCCCCGACGGGATGCTCGATAAGGCTGCGCAGAAGGCCGTTGACAAATCGATGGGCGTCCAGAGGCCGGACGACGCATACGTAAGCAAGGGGATGAACATGATCAATACCTACGGGACATCGGCACGGTGGGGGCGCGCTGTTCCCAGGAATTGGTGAGGGGCAGGCGCGATTAAGCTAAAGGCTCGCTGGCCACTCCAAACGGCGTGGTCGTGCTCGCCCCGGCCACTGGAGCAAATGCCGGAGTGAATGTCGCGGTCAACGCCAGTGCCATCACCTTGCAGACTACTGGCGGCACGGGAGGGGCCAAGAAGAAGACCGACCCACCATCACAACCGAAGGAGCCAGGACAATGGACTTGGAAGTGATGACGGCCGGTCAAAACATGACGCCCGAACAAGCGAAGTATCAAGAAGCAAGTGACCGGCAGGCCAGTTAGCCCGGACGTACCACGTTAAAGGACGCTCCTGATTCGGGCGTTTGAGCGGTACCGGTGGAAAACCTGGCACTCTAGTGGAGGCCAAGCATCTGGGGGACGAAGGCCGCTTCGCGAAGGCGTACGAGAACATGCAGAAAGGTAACTTCAGTGACCTTGAACATCTTATTGACCGTGCGGAGAACATCCTGGACCAGGCTCGGGCGCAAGTGAAGGCAGCAAAAGGTAGTGGCGCACTGGTCGAATGGCGAGTCTCAGGGAAAAAGGCCACGCAGGCGTTGAAGACGCTATTCGAGAATGATCCGGCGTTGAAAGGGAAGATAGTCGTCGCCCATGTCCCGATGAAATGAACACTACAGGTGCACCAAGGCGAATGGACTTCGACCTCCAGATTTGCGTCACCGGCCTGATGGATTTCTTCCATCCTGCTGCCGGACGCGCTGCTCACTTATCTGCTGATGGGCGAAGTGGGTCCGATCGTGCTGAGGATCATAGGGGCTCGACAATTCTTGCGCGATATGGTGCAAGCGCAACAAAGGCAGACTGGGATGAATGCGATAACCCCTGATCGACGCTTGGCAGTTAGAACACATGCGATATGACCGCTAGGCCACCGAATTTGCAACTTTAATCTTCGCGACACTTTGGAGAAACTATCAATGACCAGCGAAACCTTCAAGAGCGCGGGAGATACGTACAAAATCACGGTCGCGGCCCCGTCGGACGGTAAGAAGTATCCCGTGATCCTCCTGGTCCACGGCAATTTCGGCCTGGGGATTCCCTACGGCGATCAGATCCACGGTTTTGCGAGGGACTTGGCGGGCAAGGGATACATGACCGCAGTCCCGCAGTATTATCAGGACGACATTCCTCACTTTACCGACACGGAACCCCACGTCCAGACACTCACCGATGCGATCGTGGCTGTGGCCGGCCGCTCCGGAGCCGACCCCAACCGGCTCGGCCTGATCGGTTTTTCGCTGGGTGCCGCGACCGCGATGACTTTCATCGCTTCCAATCCGCCGGGAACGGTCAAGGTTCTTGCAGACTTCTTCGGCTTCCTCACCCCGACAATACGGGGTGGGGTTACAAGGTTTCCTCCCACCATCATCTTCCACAACAAGAACGACAAGATCGTTTCCGTCCAAAATTCGAAGGATCTTGACCGGCTCCTGCCCGGCACGATCGTTCACCAGTTCGTTCCATATGATGAACAATGGCAGCTAATGAACCACGCATTCAAACCCGATGGCGCTGTCGATGTTGATTCCCGGTCGAAGGCAACAGATTGGTTCACCACGCACCTTCCTCCTACCGGCAACTAGGTCATGAATGGAACCGCGAAACGGCTCGTCAAATCCCTGCTTGATCACCGATTTTACGAGTAAGCACTGAAACCAACCACGCGGAGGATAAGCAATGCCAAATTCAACGGAAGTAAACTGGGATGCGTCTGTATGTGGACTTCCCAAGCCAGGTCCGACATGTCCTGGTGAAGTCCACAAATTATGCAGCGAACGAGACTGAGAGATTGAGAGAAGGAGGCCGCCAACATGAACAGGATCATCTCGCCCCTGAGACCCGAAATGCGGGGCACGACCGTCGCCGATCTTCAGGAGGCGTTAAAGCTTCTGCTCGATCGCGGCGCAATCCTTCGGGACGACGAGGGCGCTCGGCGCGAACTAACCGCCGTACTGGCGCGAGAGCATTCCACACAGACATATGGCGGAACGACCCGCAAGCTGGTCGGCATCTTCCAGGAGACTCATCACCTCGATGTAAGGATCGGCGAAGTTGACGAACGCACCGCCGTCGCGTTCAATGCCGCCCTCGAGGACCTCGGCGTGTTCGACACCCCGGCGGAGATTCAGAAGCGCGTGGTTGCCGGCCAAGTCCGTCATGACGACGGATCGTTCGTGGGCGGTGTGTCGGTCACGGCCTTCAACCAAACGGACCGCGAGGCACTCCGCCTCGGCGAAAGTCGCACTGATGACAGTGGGCATTACCGCATCCGGTACGACGTTCCAGTTGGTAGTCAACTGCGTCTCCGTGTGGAAGTCAACGATCCGAATGGCAGGCGTTTGGCAACGTCAGACGTTATCGGCGATCCGCGCCCGACCGAGACCGTTGATCTCATCGTGCCCAGAAGCGACCGCAAACAGTACGTCGTCTCCGGAACGGTCACGAGCCAAGACCGACCAGGCATTAACGGTCTTCGAGTGCTCGTTGTCGACAAGAACGTCGGTGGCGACGCAACCGTCGCGGAAATGCGCACGGACGACGAAGGGGTCTATCGAGCGGTGTTCGACGACTCGGCATTTGGTCGCCGCGGAAAGCAGCGCCCGGACTTGCAGGTGCGGGCTCTTGCTGAAGATGGAGCGGTCTTGGGTCGTTCGGCGATTCAGTACAATGCGTCGACGAACACCACGCTCGACGTCGTCCTCGACGAGAAGGCCGCCGAGGCTTTGCCCTCCGAATACGATGTCTTGACGGGCGCTCTCAGCAGCCAATTCGATGGTCGGCTTGAGGATTTGCAGGAGAACGATCAGCAGCAGGACATCACGTATCTGGCCAACAAGACCGGATGGGACGCCCGCGCGGTCGCAATGGCTTCCCTGGCCGACCAGTTCAGCGCCCGGACCGCGGACGCCACTGGCGCCAGATCCATTGCCCAGCCCATGTTTTACGCGCTCTTTCGCGCGGGCTTGCCGGCGAACGAGACCGCACTCTTTCAGACGGACATCAAGACTGTACGTTCCGTGTGGACTGCAGCAATGGCACAGGGTGTCATTTCGCCGGCATCCGGCGCGAATGTGGAGGAAGCACTGACCTGTTTCCAGGACATGGGCGTTGCGGCTGCTCTGAAGAGCCCGGCGGTGGTGGGCACCTCGTCATGGAAAGAGATGCTCTCTACGTCGCGGCTCAGTGACGATCAACAGGCCATGTTTACGCGACTCTATAACGCACAAGGATCCGACCCGGACGCTCTTTGGACTGCTGTCAGTGAAGCGCTCGGCCACGATGTTGCGGCCCGCTTGCAGGTCGATGGCAAACTGGGCTTGCTGACGATCAACAACGCGCCCCTGATGACGAAGCTGCACTCAACGGCCTTCGCGGCGGGTGCCACGGATACGCTGCAACTTGCACAGGCCGGATACCACCGGCCTTCTGCCTGGAGCGCACTGCTCACCGCCGATGTGCCGGTACCAAGAGAAGTCTCGGGGGACACCGATGCCGCAAGGCGCGACAACTATGCCGCGTTTCTGGCAGCGCAGGTTCGACTGACCTATCCGACGGCGTCGGTCGCGCATATGGTCAAGAGCGGAGATGTCGTCCTGCCAAACGCGCCGGCGGGCGCCTCTGATGACGTGCACGGGTTCTTGACCGAGCATCAAGGCAGGTTCGAGATCGGCGTTCAGCCCGTTGAGCAGTACATCGCTCACAACCAGGTCGAAGCTGCCGACGTGACGGTTCAACAGGTCAAGCGGCTGCAGCGCGCCTATCAATTGACCCCTAGCGACCAGGCGTTGGCCGGACTCATGCGCAGGGGTGTCGACTCGGCCTACGAAGTGGTCCGCTATGAGAAGGAAGCTTTCGTCGGCGCGTTCGCGAAAGACCTTGGCGGCGCCGATCAGGCCGCTGCGACCTTTGACAAGGCGGCACAGGTCCACAACGCCGTCCTCAACATCGCGCTGTCGTACCTGCACGCTCGAACGGCTCCGGCCATTGGGGTTCACAGCCCTCCGAACAGTATTGACCCGACCCCAGCATGCCGACGACGTGATCGCCTATGCAAGCCTGGAGAAGCTTTTTGGAGATGGACTTTGCGCCTGCGAGCATTGCCGCTCGATTCTCTCGCCCGCGGCCTACCTGGTCGACCTGTTGCACTACCTTGACCTGCCGAATCTGCCTGCCGGACTCAACAATCCACTGACCGTACTGTTGGAGCGTAGGCCCGACATCCAGCATCTACCGCTAACTTGCGAGAACACGAACACGGCCTTGCCTTACATTGACATCGTTAATGAGACACTCGAGTACTTCGTCGCCAACGATTCGCAGAAGCTCTCCCTGAAGGATTACGAGGGGCACGACACGCAGGACGCTACATACGCCGACCTGATGGCCAGCCCGCAATTCGCGATGGATTCCGCCTACGCCATCCTGAAGGCGCAGCGGTTTCCAGTGCCGCTTCCGTTCAACCAGTCGCTGGAGCAACTGCGACGGCAGTTTGCGCAGCTCGAGGTTCCACTGTCGCTTGCCATGGAGCGCCTCCGGCGGACCGACGATATCGACCGCGGCACCCAGCGCCATGCGTGGCGACATCCTGATGGAGGTTCTCGGACTGTCGAGGGAAGAAACACGAGACCCTGACCGACTCGACGAAAGTGCCGCTCTGGCGACAGTATGGATTTGCGGATGGCACGACGGACCCAACTGTCATTGCGGAGTTGGCCAACGCCAAGCGGTTTGTGCGCCGGATTGGCCTCACCTACGAAGAGCTGATGGCTCTCATGCAGACGAGATTCATCAATCCCAACGGTTCAGTCATCCCAAAACTGGAGCGGCTTGGTATACCGTTCGCGGCGCTAGCGGCGTTGAAGGCCGGGACACTGGCGGACGCGGACTTCCTCAAGGCCGTGAACCGCCAGGCGCCCGCTCCCGAACCTGCTCAATACGGTGGCGACATCAAGACGTGGGTGGTTGCCAAAGACAATTACGCGCGAATCATGGGGCTCCTTGTGCTGTCAGTTCCTGCGGCAGCCTGGACTGCATCGCATGCCCTTGCCGCTGGCGATCTCGTGGTGCCCAAATCTCCCGGCGCAACGTCGACGCTCTACTTCGAATGCACGACGAACGGATCGTCTGCGGCGGCCGAACCTTCATGGGTCGCGACGCCAGGGATGACGTGCTCCGATGGAACGGTGGTTTGGACCTGCCGTGATGCCTCGGACTGCCATGCCATTGAGCACCTCGCCTTTCGATACTCGGATCCTGCGAAGGCAACGCAGGACATCGGAGCCGCTGAGTTCGTGCGCATTGCTCGGTTCATCCGACTGTGGAAGAAGCTCGGCTGGTCGATCGAGCAAACGGACGCTGCGCTCTGCGCGTATTTCCGCGAGGACTTTGCGCGCCCGACCCATGCCGACCTGGACGATGTCGCCAAGCTGGATCAGGGGTTCCTGACGGCGCTCCCACGGATTGGCATCACACAACGGCTGATGTCGGCTTTGAACTTGTCAGTCCAGAAGGACGTGCTGGCACTGCTTGCGAATTCAGCGGACATTGACACTCATGGTGCGGGTTCCCTCTACGGCAAGCTCTTCCTCAATCCATCGATCCTGAAGCAGGACCCGGTGTTTGCGGACAACGGATACGGTGGCTACCTGACCGACGCGTCGCAGAGGATCTTGAATTCAAAGTCGGTCCAGAAGGCCGGAGTGTCCGGAACGATCACGGTAGGCGATGAATTGGTCACCATGATCAATGGTGTGGAGGTACGTTACAAGGTGGTTGCCTCCGACGCCATGCTCAGCGACCTTGCCGCGAGCCTTGCAGGCGCTGTCAACGCGGCAACCGACAAGGAACCGCGCAGTGGCCGCAAGCTCAACGAGGTGGTGCAGGCCTCCAGCGTCGGCAACGTGCTGTTGGTGAAGGCTCTCGATGCCGGACTTGCGTTCATATTGACCTGCTGGGCCGCTCCAGGCTCGACGATCCTCTATGCCACAAGGGATCATGAAGCGGCCGTGAGAGCCGCGCTTAATCTGACGAACGATGAGTTCGACCTCATCGCTGATGCGTTGGGTTTCACGGAAGCGACGCCCCTCGACTTGCCGAACGTGAGCGCCGTATTCCGGCGAGCTTGGTTGGCGCGCAAGCTGGGTCTGAGCGTTCGGGAGTTTCTGCTGCTCATTCAGCGGAGTGGCATCAACCCGTTCGGCATCGATGAAGTAGCGAACCCTGGTATCTTCCGACTGCTGCGATGGGTTCAAGCGCTTCGCGAAGGCTCGCTGTCGGTTTCCCGCCGCGCTGTACCCTCATCTGGAACGAAGACATCAGTGGCACGTCGGCTCCGACGGAGGCGGCCAGGACGAGTTGGCGCGGACTTTGCGCGGCGACTTTGCACTGGTCGATGCTCAGCTCCGTACAACTTCGGAATCTGGTGTCGACGTCGGGCGGGAGAGCGTGGCGTTGGTATACGGCAATGACACTGCCGACGCCTTTTTCGGTCTGCTCGATGAGAAGTTGGTCATCTACGTGCCTTACACGCACGCCACCCCGGACCTGGACGCGTCGATTTCGGCGGCCGACCCGCAACTCAAGTACGACGCGTTTCGCCATCGGCTTTCTCACACCGGACTGGTCACTGCGAGTCAGCAGGCGGCCCTGAAGGCCGTCGCTGGTGTGACGCAGGACTTCAAGGACGCGATCGACGAGCTCTTTGCGCGCGGCGAAGCGGCGGTGGGACTTTTCTTCACGCAACACCCCGAGTTCAAGTTGGCCTACGACGTGGCGCTGGTCAAGCCGCACGCGGAGCGGCACGGCGCATTCGTGACAGCCTTCAGGCCACACCTTGCAAGTCGTCGGAAGCGTCAGCAGGCGCTACAGCGGCTGGCGTCTGCGGCGGGCGTGGACAGCGTGCTATGCCGCTGCATCGTCGATTCCGAGGGAACGCAGAAAGCGCTTCAGGCCGACGGCCGACCTGATCTTTCGGCACTCGATGACGCCCTCGCGCAGGAGGTCGGCGGGCTCGAAGCGAGTTTCTATTTTCGCGATACGCCAACTGGCAAATTGGACAAGAAAGTCCCGGCCGCCGATACCCTGGACTATGCCCCAGGCGCGAATCCCTTGCCGGACCCCGGTGTCATGTCCGGCGTCTGGCGAGGCCGCGTGGAAGCGCCCGAGACTGGTCTTTACAACATCATCGCCACTGCTGGTGCGGGAGCAAGCGTGGGCATAGTGCTGCGCGGCAAAGCGCTTTCGCTGGTGCAAGCGGGAAGCACTTGGCGGAACAAGGAAGCGATCTCGCTCGCCAGTGGGACTCTGTACACACTCGAGGTGTCGGTGGCGAAGGTAAAAGATGTGGTCAGCATTGAGTGGGAAACACCGACGCGCAAGCGTGAGGTGATTCCTGCGCAATATCTGTATCCGCCGTCCACGCGTGAGGCGTTTTCTCGGACCTATGTCCGGCTCCTCAAGGCTGCGTCGCTGACCACCGTGCTGCACCTGACCGCTGACGAGTTCCTGCACTTTGCCACGGTGGACGAGTATCACGTCGATGGCGCCGGATGGCTCAATGCACTGCCCGCTGCCGGCAGTGCTGCTGCGGCGACGGCCATTGCGCTGCTTAAGCCACTGGAAGCGCTGCTTTACCTACGCCACCATCAAGCGCGAACTGACGGTCGTCGACACCTCACTGCTGGCCGTGCTCAAAGATCCGAGTGCGGCGTTGACCGCACAGGACGGTCTGCTTTGTCGCCTGACGGGCTGGAGTTTTCTATCGGTGCTCGACCTTCTCGATCAGTTCGCAACCGATGCCAGCCAGATGGGCCGTCTTGACATCTTTGGACGGGTGTACGACGCCATGGCATTGGTCAAGAAGATGGGCGTCTCCGCTCGGGCCCTGCTACGTGCCGCGACAAATGATCCCGCGGCCGACTCCGTCCGCGAGTTGCAGGCGGGCGTGCGCGCCCGGTACGACGCCAGCGCTTGGCGCGACGTCATCCGCCCCATCAGTGACCAGTTGCGGGGTCTTAAGCGGGATGCGCTGGTGGCGTACATCCTGCACATGATGCGGTCGAATCCTGCCAGCGTATACATCGACATGGGCTGACAAACTCTTCGAGTACTTCTTGATGGACGTTGGAATGGAACCCTGCATGGAGACCTCGCGTATCCGGCACGCGCTGTCCTCCGTGCAACTTTTCATCGAACGCTGCCTGATGAACCTCGAAGCTGGGGTCTCGCCTGACGCGTTCAGTGCGCCCAAGCGCAAGGCCTGGAACTGGATGAAACGCTACCGCGTATGGGAAGCAAACAGAACGGTCTATCTTTTCCCCGAAAACTGGCTCGAGCCCGAACTGCGAGACGACAAGTCGCCGTTCTTCAAGGAAATCGAAAGCGAACTGCTTCCAGGGCGATATTACCGGGGGAACGTACCCTCGACCGCCCTGCTGAAATATCTCGGGCGGCTGGAGGAAGTGGCGAAACTCGAGCAATGCGCGATCCACTACGTGCCTCGCGACGAGGCGCAGAACGTCCTCGAAACCAGCCATGTCGTCGCCCGCACGTCTGGAGCCAACCGCAAGTACTTCTATCGCCGTTGCGAGTCTGGTTCATGGTCTCCGTGGGATCCGATCAAACTGGACATTGACGACAATCCGGTGACGCTGGTCGTATGGAAGGACCGCCTGCTTCTCTTCTGGGTCCGGATCATTCAGGAGAAGACGACTACCGCGTCAGTTCCGACCGGCGCAACCCAGGCAGAGGGCGAAAACTTACCAATATCAGCCTTCACGACATCAAAGGCGCGGCTAGAGAGAACCTGACCAATGCCCCACCCCAGGAACGTCCGCGTCATTCTCTGCTTCAGCGAATATCGCGATGGCAAGTGGCAAGCGACCAAGACGTCCAGCGTCGATCGT
>JADJPJ010000070.1 GCA_016713325.1 Candidatus Flexifilum affinis
TTCCCCGTTTGAATCCTCTATCCGTTTTCCCACTTCCAAACGCGTTTACAGAACAATAGTTCTGATTTACACTAGGTGAAAGTAGAACATTTGTAAAACAATGCCGATGTCACAGGCTGGCATCGGCATTGTGTGTCAACCGAAAGTCGAAAGGCACGAGGCATGAGAAACGAGGAAGGGCGTTTTCGACAGGCGCCGCCAACTCGCCTCGTGCGACGCGTCGATTTTGGTTTGGCGCACGGTCACTGTTGTTGAGGACGGACTTGCAGAAGCGAGCGTGATATGACCCGACATCAAGATTATCCAGGGAAGCCGGAGGCCATCCTGAGCTACGCTCTTACCGGGCAGCAGGCGGCAGGGAGATCCGCCTTCGCTGCGGGAGATCGGGCGGCGGTGGGCATCGTCGCCGAGCGTGGTCAAACCCACGCTGGAGAAAATGGCGCGGAGGGGGCGGCTGAGGGCGCACCACCTCGCGCGCGCCGCACTACGCGCCCGAACCGCTGGAAGCGCCAGGCGGGGCCGGTGATCGATCTGGCGAAGCTGGGCGGAGCTCCGCGGCCCGCCACCTGGCCGGGGTCGATCCGGTGGGGGCCGGCCACCACCTACGAGGCGGTCAACGCGGCGGCGGCGCGCCGCCATTCGCCAGCGCCGCCAGCGCATTTCCGCTGGTGGCAGTTCGATTGGAGCCCCGATCCGGGCCTGTGCCGCAGCGATGTCGAGTACGAGGCGTTCTTCACCCTGTTCCGCAAGTCCTGGCGCTTTCGCGGGCGTTCAGGAGGGGCGCCAGCAGGGTGTGAGCGGCGCTGCCCCAGGGCAATTCGAAAATCAATCAATAGGCCATCAAGGTTCATGTTTGCATCGTAGGGGCGGTTCGCGAACCGCCCGCCAGCTGCGGGCGGTTCGCGAACCGCCCTGCAAAGCCATTACGATCTTTGTCTGCCCCATCAGGAAATTTGAAGCGCTTGCCCTGGCGCTGCCCTTACGCCTGGCATCCCTCAGCCCCTCACAGTAAGGTATACTCTCCGCTGGTTCATCGACCTCATCCAGAGACAGCGCAGCCATGTCTGGAAAGACCCTCAAACAAACGTTCCCGGTGCGCTCCCATGAGTGACTTTATGGGCATGTCAACAATGCCAACTATCTCCGCTTACAGCCAGCAGGCCGCGCCGATGCTCCGCCGCGGCGGGCTGGGATGAAGCCCGCTATCAGAGCATCGGACATCTGTGGCTGATCCGCGAAACCGATATTGAATACCGATCCCGCTCCGCTACGGCGAGTTGGTCGAGATCACCACCTGGGCGGCCGAGTTTCCGCGTTGATCCACCCGCACTACGAGCTTCGCAACGGAAGCGGCGGAGGCCGTCTCGCGCGCCAAAACCGATTGGGTGATGTCCACCGCGCCACGGAGCTGGCCCGCCGCGGTGCCGCCGGAAATGATCGCGGATTTTGCCCGCCCGATCTCTCACCCACGGATCCGCCTCACCCAAGGATATCACCCGGACGCTTCCCGCCGCCTTCGAGCGGAAGAAAGTTCCCGGCCCCGCCGCCGCCACCGCCGGGGGTGTTTACCGTTTTCCAGCGACGCCTTGTCGAATGGCTGACGTGGATCAGGAGCGGCATGTCAACAACGCGACGTATCTGAATTATCTGGAGGAAGCCGGGTTCGGGGTGACGCGCTTTTTCGGCTGGTTTCCCTGAGCGCGGATGACGGCGGAGAAGCTGGCATCGTCGCCCGCCGCTTGCAGATTCAATATCGCCTGCCGGCCACCTTCGGCGAAGAAATCGCCATCAGTACGTATCTATCTGAAACGCGCCGCTCGACGACTGTGCGCCATTACAGCATCACCCGCGCCGACAACGCCCTGCTGCTCGCTCAGGCGCGGGGTTGTTCGTGTTTGTGAACCCGGAAACCGGCCGCATCACCCGCCTGCCGCATCAGATCATGACCGATTTCGCCAGCCACATCGCGGGCAGCATTGCAAGCAGCATCGCAAACGACGCCGACCTCGTCCGCCCGCCTCACACCTCTCCGTAGGGGTACTGCGTCGTCGTCTCCATATGAGCCAAGTGAGCGACTGATCGATGTAACCAGAATCAGTGAATCACGAAAGTTCACCCTGGTCATCAATAGCTGCGTTTTTGAGCCAACCTCACCCCAAAAATCTAGCGGCTTTCGCCCCTCTCCGCACGGAGAGGGGCGGTTGAGCGCAGCGAAACGGGGTGAGGTTAAGCAATCCTTGATTCACCAATCCTCTGGTACGAGACGGCCATACAGCCCCGAGTTGAAACATCTTTATAATGGCATAAAATATGGAAAGGCTCAGGCTGTATCGACACGCCAGGCAGGCTCAACCATAAGGCCCTGAGAGTAAGGGCGGCATCGCGATGCGCCCGGGGCAATGTGCCCAGGAGGTGGGGCGGTTCACCGGACGGGCGGTTCACGAACCACCCCTACGCGACATGGCAGGTGGCGCTGCCCCTGTGGGGTTGTCCCTGGGGGGTTGCCGCTCGTAACGCGCTTTGATAGACTAGCGGACGCTTTTTTGTCTCTGGAATTGCAGGTGCAGAATGCTCCTAACGCTGCTGCGGCTGCTTTACTTCGCATGTGTCGCCCTGTTGATGCTGTACGCCCTTGGAGCCGGCGCCCTCCTCATCGCCTATTTCCTCCGAAGACCGGATAAACCCACTCCTTCGCCCGAGCGGTCAACCGTCCGGGCCGGGGCCGATTCACCCAGCGCCGGACTGCCGTCGGTGTGCGTACAGCTCCCGGTGTTCAACGAGCCGTTCGTGATCGACCGGCTGATCGACGCCGCCGCCCGGCTGGACTATCCGCCGGACAGGCTGACCATCCAGGTGCTGGACGACTCGCAGGACGACACGACCGAGCGCGCAGCAGAGCGCGTCGCCACCTGGGCGGCGCGCGGCATCCACATCGAACATGTCCGGCGGGTCGACCGGAGCGGCTTCAAGGCCGGGGCGCTGGCTCACGGCGCGGCGATCTCCGATGCCGAGTTCTTCGCCGTTTTCGATGCCGATTTCGTGCCGCCGCCCGACTTTCTGCGCCGCATCGTCCCGTTTTTTGAAGCTGACCCGACCGTCGGCATGGTGCAGACCCGCTGGGGCCACCTGAATGCCGACGACAACACCCTGACCCGCGCGGTGGCGCTGGCCCTTGACGGCCATTTCGTGGTCGAACAGGCGGCGCGCAGCAGCGCCGGCTGGCTGATGAACTTCAACGGATCGGGAGGGGTGTGGCGGGCCGAGGCGATTCGCCAGGCGGGCGGCTGGTGTGCCGACACGCTGACCGAAGACCTCGATCTCAGCTACCGGGCGCAGTTGGCGGGCTGGCGCCTGACCTACCTGCCGGATCTGGTCGTGCCGGGCGAGATTCCCCCGCGGCTGAGTCTGTATCGCCAGCAGCAGGCGCGCTGGGCGCAGGGTGGTACGCAGGTGTTTACCCAGATGGTCGGCGCGATCTGGACGCACTCGGACCTGACCTTCATTCAACGGCTGATGGCCACTGCCCATCTGGCCCAGTACCTCGTCCACGTGCTGATCATCCTGCTGATCATCCTGACTCCGCTGCTGATCGTGTTCAAGGCGCTGCCCTCCTTCAGTTTCGGGCCGCTGGGTCTGGTGAGCCTGTTTCCGGTGCTGATCTACGCCGCCAGCCAGCGGGCGCTCCATCCCGACTGGAGGGGGCGTCTGGCGCGCGGCTTCCCCGCCCTGGCGGTGATCGCCACCGGCATGGCCTGGTGTAATGCCCGGTCGGCGCTGCTCGGCATCGTGAAGTCGGGAGGGGAATTCCGGCGCACGCCCAAGTTCGGCAGCGCGGCCGTGACGGCCATCGCCACGCCGGTGTTCAGCGTCGAGCTGCTGCTGTGCCTGTATTCGGCCTTTGGCCTGTGGCTGGCGCTGCGATGGGCGCCGGGGCTGACGGCCTACTTCGTTGTCTATACGCTATCCTTCGGTATCATGACGATATGGCTGTGGCGCGACAACGTTTATTCGCGCAGGTGGCGTTCGCGGGTATAATGCGAATTGGAACGAGGGCGCGCCTTTCTTGGTCGCGATCGTCCCGACCGAAATCCGTGCCACGGAGCATCTGACGTCCTGCCATGAACCGCATTCTGCTGTCGATTGTCCTCGTCCTTCTGCTCCTGTCCGCCGCGCTGACGTCTGCCGCGCAGGACATGACCCCGGAACCGACGCTGCCAGAGACAATAACTTCGACCGTGCCCGCCGGCACGCAGACTCTGCGACAGGCGGGACAAGCGGCCACCGCGACGCTGGCCTGCCCAGGGGCGCCGCGCACCCGCCTGATCGTGCGGGAACGCGCTCGGGTCACTCTGGAAGATGACGCCCCCCTCAACGTGCGCGAGGGCGCGGGCACCAGCTTCGACGTGATCGAGCAGATTGCCCCCGGCGAGATCCTGTTCGTCCTCAGCGGCCCGGTATGCAACCAGCGTTATGCCTGGTATCGCGTCGAGTACGAAGAGATCGAGGGCTGGATCGCCGAAGGCTCCTCAGAAGCCTACTTCGTCGAGATCTACCCGCCGGAATAAGACGCATCCGTCGCGGTCTGGCTATTGCTCTGTCATACCCACCGTTGTTCAAAACAGGTTAGAGCCGAGGCGACCGGGGCGGCGGCGTCGTGACCGAACTGAACTGGTCGCTGGCCGCCGCCGGCGTGGGGTGAGCTTTCACCCCTCATCCCCTCTCACTTCAAATACAGCGTGCCGCGTTCGTAGTCCGTCAGATTCGCCACCACCAGCCCTTCGGCCGCGCGCCACAGCGCCCCGAAATCGGTCGGCAGGATCAGGACACTCCCGGTGGTTGCGATGGGGTCGAAGACGCCCCAGAGCATGACGCGCGACTCCTCACGGTTCAGCGCCGCGCCTGCCGCCGAGAGCGGGATGCTGACCTTCGCCGCCCCGGTGCCGACATCGTACACGCCGATCTGATCGGGCTGGGTGATCAGCATGCCCGTCTGAGTGGGCGTCCACTGGACCCGGTACAGGCTGTTGGCGTCGTAGAACCGGGAGCCGATGCGGATCTGGTTCGGCACATCCCACACGTTGAGAAAACCATCGCCCCAGCCGACCAGGCGGTCGCCGGCGTCGTTCAGGATGGCATTCCCCGTCCGATTGAGAACGCGCCAGGTTTCTTCGCCGCTGTCGCTGTCCCACAGGCGCAGCGTGTCGTCCAGACCCCAGGTGACGATGGCCCGCCCGCCCGCGCCCCAGCGCGCGCCGGTCGAGGACGTATCCGCGAAGAGCAGATCGTCGATCGGGCAGCGGATGGCCGCGCCGCCGCCCCCCCCCCACCGCCGCCACCGGGTGGCGGCTCGGCAAACTGGAAGGAGCGGATCAGCCGGCCGGTGTCGGCGTCCCACAGCCAGGCCAGCGGCGTGAACTGCGTATCGCGCCAGGCCATCAGGCGGGTTCCGTCGGGGCTCCAGGCCGCGCCGCCGGGGTCGAGCGCGAGCTCCGGGGCGCTGAACGTGCGCAGGGGCTCACCGGTCGCGCCGTCGAAGGTCACCAGGGAGACGCCCAGGCTGTCATTTTCCGGCGTGCCGATAGTGTAGGCGAGGACCTCGTTTCCGCCCGGACGCCAGGCCGGGGCGCTGATGAAGCCGTCGATCTCCTGCTCCCACAGGAGCGCGCCGGAGTTCGCGGCGTGTACGGCCAGACCCCCGTTGTACCAGACCAGGACGAGAGATTCGTCCGGGCTGAAGAGCGCGTCGCGCGCATAGACCAGCCGCTCCAGCGCCGGATTGAGCTGCCAGATCGGCCGGTGCGTCCGGACATCCCAGAGCGTCACCTGATCGCCCGAGGCGGTCAGGACGCGCCCCTCGTCGGCGCTGAAGCGCGCAGAATCGACGGGGCACTGGTGCGGCAGCGAGACGATCGTCTCAGAAGGCGCGGCCAGGCTCCAGAGGGTGGTGGCCGGTTGCAGCTCGGTGTCGGTGCGCATCATCAGCCCGCCCCCGTCGAGCGTCCAGGCGACGGCGAGCCGGCTGAAGTCGCCGCCCAACGGCTGCCCGTGCCCGGCGCTGACCAGCGCCTCGCCCGAGGCGGCATCCCAGAGGGTGAAGTCGCCTGAGGAGTCCAGCGTGGCGAAGCGCTGCCCGTCCGGTGACCAGGCGGCATCGTAAATCGCGCCCCGCATGTTGATGGGATAGAGGAAGCCGTCGGACAGCATTCCGTCGGCCAGATGGATGACGCGCGCGCTGTCCCATCCGACGAGGAGGGCATCCGTCTCGCGCGGGCTGACGACGAAGTAGGCGACGGCGCCGACGCTGTCCACGGACCACAGCACGCGGCCCGTCGCCGTGTCGAACATCTGCACGCCGGCATTGTCGTCGGTGGCGACCAGCAGCCGTTTGCCTTCTTCGATCCAGGCGTGGGCGCTGGCGGCGGTCGCCTCGCGGGCGATGAGGTTGCGGGTTTCGCCGGTAGCGGCGTCGATCAGCAGACCGGAGCCATAGGTGAAGGCGATCCACAGCATGCGGCTGGAAGGCGACCAGATGGACCGGGAAGCGTCGAACGTCACCGAGTAGGAGTCGCCCAGCGTCACCAGCGGCACGATCCGGCTCAGCTTGCGCGTGGCGACATCCCACAGTTCGAGTGCAAGATCGGCGTCGTCGTTGACGAGATAGGCCACCTGGGCGCCGTCGGGGCTGAGCGCGGCATAGCGGCCGTAGACGAAGGTGCCTTCAGAAGCAGGGATCTGCAAATCGAAGACGGCGCCGGTGACGCTGTCCCAGACCTTGGCCCAGGCGCTCAGCCGGTTCGGGTTGCGCCAGAGGATCATCAGGCGCCGGCCGTCCGTGCTGAAATAGACCTCGTCGAAGACGAAGGCCTCAGCATTCAGGGGCAGGCGGCCGATCGTCCGGCCGCTGTCGACATCCAGCACCACGACTTCGCCCTCGAAGGTCCAGTAGGCGATGCGCTCACCATTCGGGCTGAAGACCCCGCCGACGATGCTGCTGTCGGTCACGGGCAGCTCGCGCGGTGCGTCGAGGGCGGCTGAATTCAGGCGGAGGGCCTGGCTGGTCACCTGGGCGAACCGCATGCGCGGCTCATCCCAGAAGAGCAGGCCGCCCAGCTCGGCTCTGGCGTAGATGGGGAAGGCGACCGCGCGGTACAGGGCGGATTCGCTCTGCGAGGTGGAGACGGTCTGGTACTGGCGCGCCGCTTCGACGGCCAGGATGAGCGCGTTCTGCTGGTCAGACGTGTTCAACTGCTGGCGCGACTGTTCGGCCAGCAGCAGGGAGCGCGAGGTGAAGAGGTCGCGCGCCACCTGCGTGCCCAGGCCTTCGACGGTGGCCTGCTGCGCCAGCGCGGCGTCGACCGTCAGGGGAATGGGCGACAGGGTGGCACCGGCCTCGATGATGGCGGTCGAGGCGACGTCGCGTTCCGCCAGCGCCGTGGCCCGCTGCGCGTCGGCGATCGACAGTTGGGCGACGGCCGTCTCCTGGCCGGAGAGGATCTCCTGGTTGAGCGCCTGTGCATAGGCGACATCAGCCTGCGCCGTCTCGCGCTGGGCGACGGCGGTGGCCTGCGTGCTGCCGGCATTCAGCGCCGTCACGCCGGCCCAGATCGAGGTGACGATGGCCAGGAACATGATCACCAGGCCGACGACGATCACCCGCTGGAAGTTCTGCACCCGCCGGGCGATGGCTTCGTCACGCTGGCGCTGGCGGGTCTGCGCCGCGTCGGATTCGGCCAGGAACTGGGCTTCCAGCGCGCTCGGCATGGAGCGGGCGGCCCAGGCTTCGCTGTCGCTCAACTGCGTGCCGCGATACAGGCGGTCGGCAGGGCGGCCGCGGCGGTTCCAGTCGGCGGCGTCGGAGGACACCGCCTTTTGCAGCAGCACGTCCTCACGGGCGGCGCGCAGCCACCCCCCCAGCCGCTCCCATTCGCGGATCAGCGCCTCGTGGCTGACCTCGATGGTCTCGACGCTGGCCGAACGGTCGGCAATCAGCAGGCGGGCGGCGACGAAGGCGTCGGCCACCTCCTGCAAGCGGCGTGTCTGCTCCCGGATCGGTCAGCTCCAGTTCGGCCATAGCGGCGCGGCGGCGGGTGGTGTCCTGCTCGGTGGCGCCCGGCTCGATCAGGCGGAGGAACAGGCCGCGCGCCAGCCGGCGGTGCTCGTCGCTGGACAGGGCGTTGTAGGTCGCTTCGGCGTGATTGGCCAGCGCCCCTTTGACCCGGCCGAGCGCCTCATAGGCCTCGTTGGTCAGGCGCGATCCGTCGCGCTTCTCGTAGAGCTGGTCGAGCGTGAACTGCAAGAGCGGCAGCGCCCCGGCCTGGTCGCGCACGTCGAAGATCAGCTCGCCGACCAGCCCCGGATCGAAACTGAGGCCGACGGCGACGGCCGGCTTAAGCACTACGTCGTAGAGTTCGGCCAGCGACATGGGCAGCACGGCCCGGCTGTGCATCTCGAACAGGCGGCCCAGCGCCGGGTGGCGCAGCGGCTCGTCGTAGAAGTCGGCGCGCATGGTGACGATGAGGGTCAGGCGGCTGTCCGGCTCCTCGGCGGCCGTCGAGATCAGGTTGACGAACTGCGTCCGCTCGCCGTCGTTCGATGCCTGGGTGAAGACCTCTTCGAACTGGTCGATGTAGAGGACGACGCGGGCATCCGGCTTGCTGCTCAGGATCTGGCGGCTGAGGCTGGACAGGCCCTGGGTCGATTTGTGCTGAAGCTCCTCTTCAATGGTGAAGACGGGCTTCTGCGGCAGGGCCAGGGCGATCGTCTCGGCCAGCGCGCGGATCGGGCGGCTGCCGGGGACGAACGGGTTGAGGTAAATCCACTTGTCGCTGCCGGGGAGCGCCCCTTCTTTCAGGCTGGGCAGCAGGCCGGCCATGACGGCGCTCGATTTGCCGCTGCCGCTGGCGCCGATCACGGCCAGGAAACCCGGCGCTTTGCGCAGATCGTCCACCAGCGTCTCGACGAAGGCCTCACGGCCGTAGAAGTCGACGCGGTCTTCGGCGCGGAAGGGGCGCAGACCCTTGTACGGGTTGCGCAGGGCGGCTTCGACAGTGGGAGCCGGCGCAGCGCCCCCACCATCGGTGGTGGTGCTAACGGCGGCGACTTCGCCGGTGGCGGCCATGGCGGCGATGGCCGCACCCTCGGCGGCGGCAATGGCGGCAGCCGTTTCGATCAGGGCGTTGGCGTAGGCGTCGCCGCGGGCGTCGATGAACTGGGTGCGCCCCATGCCCATGCTGATGGCTTCCATCCATTCATTGCCGGCCGCCCAGACCGGGTAGATCGGCTTGCCGTACATGCGGGCGATGGCCAGCTCATCGCTGACGTAGGGGGAGCGCCGTGACGACTCCGAGGCGACCAGCAGGATGGCCCGCGCCTCGCGGATGGCGTCGCGCAGGGTCTGCTCCCAGTCGGGGGTGCCGGGCTTGAGGCCCAGCTTGTCGATCCAGATGTTGATGTTCTGCTGCTGCAAGTCGCGGGCGTAGCGACGCACGAAGGCGATGTCCTGGCGGGAGTAGGAGATGAACACATGGGACTCGGTGGAGTCGATGGGATCCAGGCCAAGCGGGTTGGCGATTGGATTCATGGTGTTCTGCCTTCGTATGGTTGGTCTGGCTTGATTGTAGTGCAAAAACGGGTCGGGGGCGCGTTCTCCCCTGCGGCCCGGCGGCGGATCGTCTGCCATCCGTCAGGGTGAGGGTCCGCGCACGGCGTTAAGCTATAGGCAGGAGGATGTATTTAGTGCGCTTCCGCCAACGTCACGACCATGCGACCAGTCTCAAGGTTAATCGCCTGACTACTCTGCGGTTTGTGATGGCTGCTTCAAAGCATTGGTAAAGGATCAGACGGTGAAAACCATCTCGTTCGCCTCGATTTTCTTCATGACTACGATCTTCTTCGTCACTCCGCAGATGAGTCTGTCACAAGAGCTTCCCACCTTGCTGGTGTTCACCTCAAATGCCGGACCCATCGACAAGACCGAATACAGCCTCTATTGGCGAAACCTTTCCAACTCAGTTTCGTGGCGTTTCGTCACCGCGCTTAGAGGTAGTGATATTTGGCGCGTCGAGCAGGCAGACTGTGGCGATGGCAGTGACAATGTGTGGTTCACAGATCAATCATCGGTATACAAAGCGCGCTACGACGGCGGGCAAATCACCAACCTCCTGCCGCAGTCGTCCCCACGAGAGCTAGACCTTTCACCCGATCTCCAGCAAATCGTTGTGAGTGCGTCCGGCCAAGTTCCGTCAGGTCCCGAACTGATAGTCTTACCGTCTAGGGGAGCAGGAGACGCTCAAATAACACAGAATGTGAGTATCGAAAGATATCCTCAATGGTCACCAAACGCCTCCTCAGTTGCCTATGTGATCCCTTCTCTGCAAGATGAACCATTGAACTACAAGGTCGCCGTTCACGACCTGACTTCAGGTATCACCCAGATCATCTTTGAAACTGGTTCGTACCTTTCCGATCTCGATTGGTCGCCGGACGGGACAACGTTTGTTTTCACCTCCGATATGGGGGGTGACCTCGATATCTACAGCATCGGCGTCGACGGCACGGGCCTGACGGCGCTCACCAGCGGCGAAGACTGGGATCTGAACCCGAAGTGGTCGCTTGACGGTAGTCAGATCGCCTTCAGCTCCAAACGCGACGGCGATGGCCTTCAGATCTTCCTCATGGATGCCGATGGGGCGAACCCGACTCGCATCACCGACACATCGTTCGCCAACTCGGATAACTACATGCAGTGCTGGATGCGTCCGGAACACCATCTGCCTGTTGCCGTGCCACAGGTGACGGTACAGTCTATCCAGGGGGACGAAGGCATCGTCCTGCTCGACGGCTCGTCCAGCTATGATCCGGATGGCAGTGTGGCCGATTACCTCTGGTCAGACGGGTGGCAGCAGCAGATCGCGATCGGACCCACGGCGGTGGTCAGCATGAGTGTGGGGCAGCACCTTGTTTATCTGGAGGTCATCGATTCGCAAGGGCTTCAGGGAATCGGTTGGATGAGGGTTGATATTGCCGCCGCCGATTCCGCCGACCCCGGCGGCTGAGCGTGCACCCTCGTGACGGCCACGCACGAGTTCGGATGCCTGACACATCTGGGGGTCATGTTCGAAGGGATAGCGGCGGCGGCTCTGCGGGCGCAGTGGCCTGCCGAAGCCTGCGATCTGCCGCTTTACCCGGCCTTCGAGTAAGAGGAGCTCGGGCACGTCGCATCTGTCGTATCGAGTTCCATGCTAGACTGATCTCGAACACGATAACATGAATACAGGGATACCATGCAGCCGACCCCCGACTTCGACGTTTCGCGCGCCGTCCTCGCCGATTACGGCAGCGCCTACAGCCCCGCCCGCCTGGAGGTAACGGCCGTCCGGCCGCTCGCCGACGCCCTGGCCGCCGGTCAGATCGCCGCCGATTCCCACCTGCTTGCCTTCGAGATCGGCGGGACGCTGCTCGCCGTGCCCATGTCGATCGTGCTGGCCTACAACGTCATGCAGGGCGTACTCCCCAGCGGCCAGCCGTGGCTGATGACCTTCTGCAACGCCTGCAACACCGGCATGGTCTTCGACCCCACGCTGAATGGTCGGACGCTGCACTTTCAGCGGCGCGGCGCCTATGACGGCCTGATGCTGATCTGGGACGAGGAGACCGGCTCCTACTGGCAGCACATCCGCGGCGAAGGGCTGCACGGGCCGAGCGCCGGGGCGCAGCTCCGTTCACTGGCCGTCACCCGCCAGATGAGCGCTTCCGAGGCGGCGCGCCAGGCCGGGGCGCTGCTCGTCCAGCACGATCTGAGCGAGGCGCAGCAGCGTTTTTCGCGTTCGATGGAGAAGATGCGCTCGAACCCCGCGACCGTCGAGGCTGGGATCGCCGCGACCTTCGCGGTCGGGGCCGAGGACACCCGCCGACCGCGCTTCGAGCTGGGCCTGGGCGTGTGGGGCGAGTCCGGGGCGCTGTTCGTGCCCGTCTCCACGCTCCATGCGCAGAACAACGCGGCAGTCACCCGTTTCGGCGGGCGCGGGCTGGTCGTCTATCTGGCCGAGGATGCCATCTCGCCGGCGGCGGTCTACGTCGAGACGGAGACGGCCCGCTGGGAAGGCGATACGCTCCGCGTGGACGGCGGCCGGTTCATCCGCAACGACGGGCTGTATGACTCGAAGGAGGAGGCGGCCCCCCGGCTCGCCGAGCGTCCGACCCAACTGCTGGTGCGCTGGTTCGGCTTCTCATTCACCTTCCCCGGCTGCGCGGTGCTGACGGTACAATCGTAATCGTAGGTACCGACGCCGCTCACAAGAGGGATTGGAATGAGATACTGGGCAATACGACTCTACAGCGCAATTCAGAAGGTCATCGCGCTCCTCGTCGGATTAACGGCGGTTGTAGGCTTCCTTCTGTCGCTTTTCACACTGGATGCGCTTCGGCAGACGCTTGCACAGCTCGGCATACCGTTTGCTGACGGAGCCTTCGCGATGGCGCTTATCGCCCTTTGTTCTTTAGGGGCAGCACTGCTCTCCGCGCTTGGGGTCTATGCGTTTGCTCAGGTTCTTGAACTGCTGATCTCGCTCGATGAGAACCTGCGCGGCCTCCGCTGGGATCTACGACAGCGCGGCCGCATGAATGTGGAGAGCCTTGCGCCCGATCCACCGCCACCGTTTGTTGCACCGAATGATCGCTATATGTACGGCATCCGGAATCGCGAGGATTAGTCCTCATCCAGGATTCGAATGAGCATCCGCTGCAACACGCTCTCTGAACGCATCTACCTCCAAGGCAGACTGCTCAACCACGCCGCCATGCGCGAAGGCCGCTC
>JADJPJ010000071.1 GCA_016713325.1 Candidatus Flexifilum affinis
AAATGCAGAAGCCGGCCTACCAGCGGCAGGTGGAGGCCTGCGCTGACGACGTGGCCCGGCGCTTCATCGACGCCATCCGGAAGGGTGAACCTGGCTCGCCCCGATTCCGTCACCTGATGAACTTCCGGGCCATGCAGAACTGTGACCCGGCGCCAGCCGGATTCTATAAACCATGACTACTGGGTGGAGCGGGCTGGCTGGACGCCAGCTATTACAGCAATGCACCGATCAACCCGCTTGCCCGCCTGCTGGCGGGCTACATCGCGGGCCGGATGCGCAAGTCGATCCGCCGGGGGAAATGTCCGGCCTATCCGTTAGCTTGTGACCAAAGGAGATCACTATGGGTAACGTCGGCCCCTTGGCTTTGCTACTTGGCCTTGCGGTGCTTCCGCTCGGCGCCTGCTCGGAGCGGTCCCGTGCCGAATCGGTGCCCGCAGAGCAGGCTCCGGCGGTCCCCCGCATGACGCTGGAGCGCCTCGATGAGCTGATCCGTCGCGCGGACGAAGACGCCCGGCGGCCGGCGCCGAACCAGTGGGAATTCTCCATCGGTGACGACGTTGTCCTGGTCATAGCCGATGCCACGGCCGACCGGATGCGCATCATGACGCCGATCACGACGGTCAGCGATGCCGGCGCACCGCTCATGATGCGGATGCTGCAGGCCAATTTCGATTCCGCGCTGGATGCCCGCTACGCCATCGCCCACGACAGGATCTGGGGCGTCTTCATTCACCCACTCGGCGATCTCACCGACGAGCTCTTCCTGTCCGGACTCGGCCAGGTCGTCAACGTGTCCAGGACCTTCGGTGCCACGTTCAGCTCCGGTGAGCTGGTCTTCGGCGGTGGCGACAGCGGACCTCCGCAGCAACTGCTGGAGGACCTGAAGGCGCTGGGGAAGATCACTACCTGATGCCGTTCTGGTAGACCAGCGTCTCCGGGTGAAACGCGAACCAGGCGAACCAGTACGCCGTCACCGAGGGAAGCTCGTCGCCCGATGCATCAAGGACGCGGGCCGACGTGCTGGCGTGGTCGTATTCCAGGGTGATCGGCGTGTCGTTGATGACGTCGTCGATCCGCTGGATGCCGGTCGGCAGTTCGACAAATGGGTAGGCCTTTGCGGTATCGCCGAGCAAAACCCCGACGATCACGGCCTTGCTGGGGTAGCGTTTATCCTGGTGCGACACGGGGGACCAGATCCTGGCCGAGGTGGCGTAGCCGGGGTACGGATCAACGTCGTAGTTCCGGCCGCTGGTGCGCGGCGGTTCCAGCACCAGCGTGTCGGGGTGCGCCTGCCGCCAGGCGCCCCAGGTCGTGTGTTCGGCCGGCAGCGTCGTGAGCCTGGCACCCCCGGGCAGGACCGCTGATGGCCTGGTACATGAGTTGCGACCACAGGGATTCGGACTGGTGGTCGTACAGGAGCACGTTGCTGTTGTAGAGCAGCCCCGGAAACGCCGAACGTCCGGGCTGGCCGCCCGGGTCCGCAACGAAATACCACACCCGTGCCACAGAGCGGGCAGAACGTGACGGCCACCGGGGTAGAACCCACGCGGTCATTGACGATCTCGTGATAGTTCAGGATTCTTATCGGGTAGGCCTTCGCGACGCCGCCCAGTTGCAGCCCGATCACGCGATCATCCGCTTCCAGGAAGGTCGCCTTCCTTGCAGTCACGAAATCCGGGTTCAGCAGGGCGGGAATGCCATCCCGTCCGGGACCGCCGGACCGGATCTCGCGGGCTGGCACCAGGGACTCGCTGACGTCGAAACCATTGAGCGATTTGTCGCGTGGCAGAGCCGGGCTGCAGGCCAGCAACCCTGCCAGGCGACAACAATGGCTTGCAGGCGGATTTCTTCGGTCCAATCATGTTTCCCCCTGGAGCGCAACTAACCCGCGTGACGGCGGGGCTGGGTCAGGGATTAGTCGGGCACACGGACAGGCCTCGGCCACCCGGCTCACGCCTTCAGGAATGCCAGTACCGTCTCGATGGATTCGTCCGCGCGGATGAGATTCTCGGCTGATGTTCTCTGTCAGATAAACCCGTGCGCCCGGCCAGAACGCAAGAATCCGCTCCACATCGTCTCCATCCAGATACCGGTCGCGCCGGTCATAGATAAGCATCAGCTCGCCTTCGGCCGCTTCGCGAAACGCTCGTGCGCTGATCTGATCCCAGTTGGTGCGAAATTGCCTCGCCAGCGACACCTTGAACAGCTCCGTAACCTTGTCCGGCAGCCGCAGTTTCTTCTTCAGTACCTTGACGGGCGGGTAGGGGTAGCTCGGTGTCGCGATGCAGACGAACTTTCGCGCTTCGAGGCCGTGCAGGTATCGCGCCGCCATCATGCCGAGGCCACCCGCCGAGTGACCGACGAAGGCATGGATGCCATCGGGGCCGAGCGATCTGCTGAGCGTCGCCAGGTCCTCGGCAAACGAGTCGAAGCCGATCCGTCGCCCGCTCGACATGCCGTGACCTGAAATGTCTGGGGCGACGACCCGATAGCCGGCATCCACCAGCGGCTGAATAAATCGGCGCCACTGGACAGACGCGCCGCCCCAACCGTGAACGAGCACGACCACGGGGCCTGTCCGGCCCCATTTCCAGGCGTGCAGACCGGAGCCGTAAAGGAACTGCTGGCCCGACTGCCGGACGCGCACTTCCTCCGGCTTGATCCTGTACCTGTAGGGATGGAAGGCCAGTCTGCAGACGATCCATGCGCTGGTGGATGCCGGCAAATGCGGAAGCAGCAGTTCAAGCAGACGGAACATGCGGCGGGCGTCTCCTCCACGTCGAGAGCGATGGACGGGGCCGGCAGCTGCTGCCGGATGGCGGTCGTGTCGGGGATTAGTCGGAGGCCTGGCCGGGTCCTTACACGGCTGCCCGCGTCCCGGACGGTCCGCTACTCGGCAAGCCCGGCCAGAAAGGCCTGGAACTCGGGGGACTGGTCGAGCAGTCGCCCGGCGAGGGCGCGCAGGTCATCAACCTGCCCGGCCTGGAGGCGGAACGTCGTCGGCATCGCGTTGAATCGGTCCCGTTCTGCGGCGTCGCTGATCTGGTTGAAGGTGAGCACCGCGAAGTCCACTTTGACCGGGGTGGCGCCGGGCGGGCGTAGCGAATTGACGTGCCTCTCCCACATCAGGAATCCCTGCTTGGCCAGGGACACGGTTTCCGTGTTGAGAATGCCGAGTGCCGCGTCGAAGGCGGCGCTGGTGGTCTTGATCAGTCCCGGGTTGCTGCCGCGCACGGACCAGTCGTAGGTCTCGTACACCTGCGCGTTGGCGACGATGACCAGCACGTGTCGCACACGCTTCAGTTGCTCTGGCGTGAATGCCCCGGCCATATCTGGAACGTTGCCGGCCTGTGCCACCGGACTCATCATCGATCCGCGGACACCAAGATTGTCCGTCACGCCGCCGTCAACCAGATGGAGTATCGGCATGCGCGCGGCGTCCGTGTAGCGATCGAGTGACCGGGCTACGTTGTAGCGGCGATCCAGCACGTGATCATTGGCTAGCGCTTCAGCAACCCAGTTCTTCTGGCGCTCCGGGCATCCGGGGAAATTCCGGAGGGCGATGGGCGCGAACACGGCCGGAACGGCCGACGAGGCCATTACCGCGTTTGCTACCGGATAGCCTGACAGGTCTGAACACAGGAAATCGAACTGCGGCTGGATGAACGAGAAGGTGGCCGCGTTGTTCAGGTCACTGGAGTTGAGAATGATGAACGGAAGCCCATTGCGGGACATGTCGGAGAAAGTGCCGTACCTGAAGAGCGTGCGATCAGGTGGGCAGCAATCAGGTCGCTGCGATTGAAGTTGCCGGCTGCCAGCGACAATGCATGGTCCGGGCGAAGCAGCAGCGAGTCAGTTCCCCCCTGCCAGTCGTGGTAGAGGAAGTGGGGCAGAAAGTCAGTAAAGATCTGTGAGCCGAACAGGCCGTAGTAGGCCGCCGTGTAGCTGCCCCCGGAGACTGCGCTGATGACGTTTACCTGTTCGAGCAGCGACCGGGACTGCCCGCCGACGACGACCCTTGCATCGCGCAGCTTCTCGAGGACGCCGTAGCTGAACGCCGCGGCGCGTGCCACCACCGGAGAATGCCAGGACGACGAAGACGTCGTCATCCGGTTGTGGCATGTGGTGACGGAAGTCGTAGGGGTCGGTGACAGCGCCTGCCGGCAGCGGCTCGTTCCAGGTGCGGGTGGCGCAGCTGGCCAGCAGGGCGAGTACGACGACGAGGACAACTGGCCTATGGCGCAAATTTCTTCTCCGACGTCCAGGACTCTGGCCAGACCAGAGTGTAAGGCGCGGGCCGGACTCGACTAATCAACGATCCTCCTTTCCGATCGGGGTGGCAATCGACGACCTGAACTGGGAGACTGAAATGAAAGGCAGAAAGGCGCTGC
>JADJPJ010000072.1 GCA_016713325.1 Candidatus Flexifilum affinis
TTTTACAAGCCAAGAAATCAAGGATAGCTAGGTCAAAAGCTTTCAGAAGCATAGGCTAACAAGACGCAACAACTCGTGGGCAGACGCAAGTAACGTTGTTTGCGTGCGGCAACGGTCTCCGCGACGGTGCGCACTGCGGAACAATGCAAGATTTTGATGGCCTACGGGAGACGATCGTTATGGGGCCTTGGGAGCATCCAGTCTCTGGTGCGTTGTGATGGATGCGATGGACGTCGATTTCTCCAGGGAAGTGAGGTGCTCACTTCGACAGCCGATGTGCGCCAGCCAGCGTGTGCTGGACCTCACTGCAGGATGAGTTTACTCTCGATATTGTGTGAAAGTAGCTCATTCAGTTTCGAGGGCCGTGACAACAGAGGCACCAATCGCGCTCGGACCGCTTGGGCGCCGCATGCTCGCTTCCCGACTGTGTGGATGCGCTGAGCGCAGATTGCCCGCGGGCCCGCAGCGAACGCCCGCTGCTCGTGCTCGTCCCGGGCACAAGCTGGGGTGAAGCCGTCGGTCTCCTCTGCGCGCGCTCTTGCCAACGACACCTGCCGCACTCCCGATGAGCTGATCCAGGGGATCGACAAGGGCAGCCGCGTCAGGGTCCTGCCTGACGGCGGCGTCTACCAGTTCGACGGGCGTGAGAATGGCGGATTCTGGCTTCGTCTCCTCGACGTGAGGAACCTCCGTTCCTCCGGTCGCATGTGGGCGCCCATGACGGAGGCGTGGAGACTTGAGCCCACCATCCACAAAAAAGCGGCACGCTGGGCTCAATGAGGTTCGACGATCGTGGGCGGCGCCGCACCACCCGTGGGATTGCTTCTCTGCGACCTTAGCGGGGCGGAAACGCCGCACTAACACGGACTGCCGTTGTTCTGGTCCGGAAACCGCGCCGAGTTCGGACTGCGCTCGAACGCGGACCGGGCTTCTGCCGCGGAGCCTGGAGAGCGAAGGCGGACGCGGTGGAAAGCGTTGGACCTGAGTGGGGTGAGGTCGACGAGGATGGCGGCCTCCGCGTCCTGAGCCCATCAGGGGCGAGCGGCTGTCCGCTTGTCGCCGTCGCCCGCGATCACGCCAGCGCACGGCGGCTTGCGGATCGCCCGTCAATCAGCGCCCTGGTGGTCATATCCGGCTCGTGCTGACGACGCCCCTTGCCGACCGGACAAGCGTGGATCCATCGCTTCGAAGACAACGCACCTTCTCGTGGCGCCGGGCGGCCGAGCGACCAGTTCGAAACACGCCGATCAGCTGGTTGGACCGTGTTCGAACTCAGCGATTCGGCCGCACTGGGCGCCCAGCGCACTGGCATTATACCCCTTGACCGAATGACAGCCGCGGCCGCCTGGGCGCGACGCCGGCCGGGAGAACTTGCCGAAAGGTGTCCCGAACTGGAGACCGCCTTCGCGGCGCTCAATGCGTTCGACCGGGCTGCTGGCGCCCACTCCGACCTTGATGATGATGTCGCGGAATGCGCCATCCGTCTGAGAGAGATCTTTTTCGAAGCATCGGACTGGCTGGCCGCGCCATGCGTCGAGGATCTGGAGGATTTGCAGGACACCTGCGCTGCGATCGACGAGCGGCGCAGAAGACTTGTTTCTGTCGCCGGCGATGCAGCGGGGGCTGCGGCGATGGAAGTCACCGAGGCCGTCCGGTCATTCGCAGAGCGGACGCGCAATCTGGCAATGACGCCCAAAGGGGAAATCCTGTTCCGACTCGCAGGCGCCGCAGCCGGCTCGGCATGCAGGCAGATCATCGCGGCCGGTCATGGTCGGACCGCACGGACCATCGAAGAATTTCTTGCGGGACTGGGGCTCCGCTTTCCTGCGTCACGCCAAGAGAACTGGCGAAGCTTCCCGACATCGAACGCGTCAACGTGGTCTCGATGATGCGACGCGATGCTTTCAGCGCGGCTGGTCGATCCCTGGCCCGCGCCCGAACTCCTGTTCCTGGGCTATCGCCACGAAGTCGTGGTCTGTGAGCGTCGCCTTGACGCACGGTCGCATCTCATCGCCCAGCTGAGACCTGCCGGGAGGCTCTTCTCAGGTTTCCTCGCCTCCTGCTACCGTGCCGAATTGCCGCTTGCAGTGGCGGCCGCTCTTGCCGGAGCAGCCCGAACCGGTGCCTGCGATCACTCGACCTGCACGCCGACCTCAGGTGTCGCGCCCTGGCGACCCGGTGAGGCCCGCGCGCTTCTGCCGCTTCGCCGGCCGGTCCTGGATGGCTGTCACCGACGACCACGGCGTTGCCCGGGTCCATGACAGCCTCGACCAGACCACGCGGATCACCAGCGTTCTCGGTCGCGACCTTCAGGCAGGTGACCTTCTGCTGGTCCGTCAGAGGGCGGCGAGAAGGACATCGTCCGGGAGACCGCCGAAGTCATCGCGGGGCGCGAACGGTATGCAACGCTCAGGGCACAGGCAGCGTTCTGGCGCGACTCGATCCGGCAGGCAGACCTTCGCCCCGCCGAACTCCGTGAGGCTTGCGGAATGTGGCCTCGACCGCGGTCTGCCCACGATCCGATACTGGCTGTCCGCGGACGGTCGATCGGACCACATGAACCGAACACCGCGTTGCCGCTGATTGCCGAAGCGCTTGGGAAGGATCCTGACGCCCCAGGATAGAAGACCTGCTCGGCGGCCATTCAGACCATGTGCAGCCTCCACATTGAAGCCGGCTTCCGCCTGACTTCCATGCTTCTCGCAGAGTGCGGCCAGTCGGTGCTGGAACACTCCGAACACGAGATACCCTTCGAGCTGAGCCTCGGAACGGTATGGCTGCTCGGTGTAGAACAGCTGAGCGCACGCGGAATGGCCGGCTGGCGAGGTCAACCGCATCCAGTGGGGTCGGGTCCTGGCGAAGGAGGCTGATGGCGCAGGGAAGCAGGTCGATCTTCCCAGGATTTTCCTGGAAGATCTCCTCCCGGAGGCTGAGGACGGGGAGCTCGTCGCCTGATGGCGAGAATGATTCCAGACGTGCTCGCCCCCGACGCTCGGATTCCGAACGTCGTGTCTTTACGCTCCTGCGCGAGGACCAAGGCACCGGCGCATGGACGGTGCTGCATTCGCTGGGGCTGTCCAGCGCCTACTCGGGAGCTTACGGCGAGATCGACTTCGTTGCTGCCGTGCCCGGTCTGGGGCTGATCTGCATTGAGGTCAAGGGGGGCCGGGTGCAGTGCGCGCAGGGGCTCTGGACGACCACGAACCGCATTGGTGACACCGGCGCCTATGCGCGAAGCCCTTTTCAGCAGGCGCGCGATGGCATGTTCAGGCTGCTTCACGCGCTCAGGAGCCGCTTCGGCGAGCGCTCCGCAGAAGCACGCTGTCCGCTCGGGTGGATGGTCATCTTCACCGACACCACCGTCCCGCCGCCATCCCCGGAGTTCGATCGCGCCGAGCTGATAGTTTCGAGCGACCTTCAGTCAGTCCTGGCGGCCAGGCTCGCCGCCTGTCCGTCGCTGCAACGCGCGGCGGGCGCCTCGGTGCACCACCTCCAGAGTCCTGGCGCGTGTCGTGCAGTTCCTGAGACCTGACTTTGATCGCGTCCCGACCCTTTCGACGGGGCTTTGGGCCACCGAGCGGAAGATCGTGGCGCTCACCGAGGAGCAGTACGACGTCCTGGACTACGTCTGAAAATGAGGCGTCGGTGATCCACGGCGGCGCGGGGACGGGCAAGACGATGCTTGCCGTCGAACTCGTCCGACGACTTTCGGCGCAAGGTCGCCGCGTTCTCCTGACCTGCTACAATCGCGAACTCGGGCTGTGGCTTGAACGTAATGCCCGCGACATCGGCGCCTCTCACGTCACGGCCGGCCACCTGCATCGCCTGCTCCGCAGCCGCATTCTCGCGTCTCCCTTCAGGGATGAGCTTCCGGCAGATGGCACGGTCGACGAAACGTGGCTGACGATCAGCCCTGGCCATCGCCGCGGGGGATGAGCGGTATGACGCCGTTCTGGTCGACGAGGCCAGGATTTCCCCGGCGGCGAACTGATCGATGTGGTCGATGCCTGGCTCGATCCTTCGTCGGCTTCCCCAAGGATAGTCCTTTTCGCCGACTTCTCGCGCCAGGCGCTCTACGCCTCGCCAGCCGGAACCCGCGAAGTGCTGCGGCAGAGACTGCGACCGGCGAACTTCGGGCTGCGGCGCAACTGTCGCAACACACTGAAGATCAGTGCGGAAACGGAGCTCCTGACAGGCTCCTTTGACATCAGGGCCTGCGAGCGGCAGCCGCCCGGAGAGCCGGTCGAAAGGTTTTTCTTCACCGACGCCCATGACGAAGTCCGTCAGATTGGCCGGGCCCTGCAGCGCCTCAGGAGCGAAGGCTTCGCGCCGTCCGACATCATCATTCTGGGCAGCCGACGACGGGAAAAGACGGCGCTCGCCGGCGTGACCTCCTGTGGCGGCTTCCGGATCGTGGACCGCGAGGCTTCGAGATCCGGCGCGGAGGTGGTCTACGCGACGGTGCACGCCTTCAAGGGTCTTGAGAGCCCCGCGGTCGTGCTGATGGATTGCCAGCCAGGCACCGACGCTCTTGGGGACGCCCTTCTCTATGTCGGCATGACGCGCGCCCGGGTTCGGCTCGCGATGATCCTTCCGGAGGCGGCCCGCGACGAAATCGCCGCGCGCGAGCAGCGGAACCTGGAAATTCAGCTGGGCTGACCCGATGGCACCACCTTCGACTCTCGAGGTCCGTAACACCCTGATCGAGGGGCTGCGTCGCGAGATCGTCGGCCCAGACCCCGGACCGCCTGCCGTTCAGTGGGCTGGCCCAGGCTCGCCCCTGAACGGTGAGGAGATCCTCAGGCCCCAGGACCGGCCGAAGATCCGTTACGGGGCCGGCATCCTGTTCCCCAGCGGCCTTACCTATTCCGGGCTCGTCGATGGCGCCGCAGACGGTCCTGACCCCGAGCTTGCGCCAACGGACGTTGAGGATGGCTCCACCGGAGCTGGCGGCGCAGACGAGGCGGACGACGATGACGAGCCACCCATCCTCAACTCGTTCGTCCCGAGCAGCCTGGGGATCAGCTTCCTGGGCCAGCTGACCGGCGGTCTCTCGATCGAGGCCAGATGGGCTGACTACCAGCCCCGGACCCTTCCGGGATGGGTCGGATCGAACGACCCTTCCGCCGAGCTCTGGTTCCGTACGCCTCACCGGGAGCAGGCCGAACATCATTCACCCGACCATCCGACGTCCTGCCAGCAGGTGATCCCGCTTGGCGGCGGCTCGGGTCCCAAACTGCTGATCGTCGACCGCCCGTGGCAAGGCGGAGCGCGCCTGATCACGCTGACGCTGCTGAACGACAAGTCAGCCGCGACCGACGACACCGACTGCTTCTTCCAGTGCGGGCTCCACGCCCGACCGCTGGGCGACAGCCGCATCCTGCCCTATCCAGGTCGCCCTGACGCGGAACTGGACCCTGAAGAGCGGTCCCTCCAGCTGCTCTACCGCCACCGGCCGGCATATGCCGTCGGGCACGGCTGCGCCGCGGAATGGACGACCGACGGGAACGGACACGTGGAGCAAGTGAGGAGCGATACCCTCCCGTGCTTCACCCAGCACCCGATCATCGCGCGCGATGCCCTGTCGGGAGTCGATCTGTCAATGCTCGGCCTTGCGACAGCCAGCGACGCGGACCTTGTCTCGTCCTGCGAGCAGCTGGCTGTCGCCTATCAGCGCTGGATCGGGGAACAGCAGGATGAGGCGGAGGCAGACGGGCTGAGCATGGAACTGCTCGCAACGGCGCGCGACCACCTGAACCGCTGCGGAGAGAGCCATCGCC
>JADJPJ010000073.1 GCA_016713325.1 Candidatus Flexifilum affinis
GAACGTCCCTAAGGTCTATACCGAACGCGCGCAGTTGCGCCGGATCGACGTTATGCTCAACCTCAATGAGAAGACCGGGGTGACCATACTCGTCACGAAACCAGAGTATCTCGAGGCGGCTCTCTGCATTGACTCTGCGGCGTGACAGCCTGCCAGGCGACGCAACTGGTAGTTCAATCCAGGGATTCGGGATCAAGGTCGTCCTCTTCCTCCTGGAGTTCGGGCTGCCCTTCCTGCAATTGCTTCAGCCAGACAGGGCCAACAATGTAATCCACAGTCTTGATAACACTGGAATTGGGAAAACTGATACTCAGCGCGGGCACGTTTGTCACAAATGGCGGCTGATTTTCCTCTCGCAGACCCAAAAGATGATGAGCAGGAGAGGTTTTGGCGGACATTTGTGTAGTCGCGATAGATAGGTTCGTTTCGATTGGCTTCTTCCGCCTCGGCCCGCGCTCGTTCAAGCTGCGGACCCGTCAAACCTAGTCTGAACATCGTATTGCCAGAAAACCTGTTCTTGTTTCCCGTATACCAGCCCGGTTCGGAAATCGGAACTCTGGGTATTGAGATGGAGGATCCGTTTGTTCGCTTGGTATATCAAATTGTTCGCTTCCGCGAGGCACGGCAATATGAAGCCATCGTCAATTTGCTCGTCCCTGATCGAGACAAAACCTACATCCCATACCGAGTACAGGTCCGAAATGCCCTTACATAGCGTGAGACCGCGCCCTTGTCTTCTGCAAGATCATCGTGGAACTGGAAATCAGTACAAAGTTGTGAACAGCATCCATCTGACATTGTGAAACAAGTAGGACTGCGTTCCTTCAATATCCTGTGTAAACTGGCATTCGCCCATCAGGGAATCAAATGCCAGCCGAAGCAGCTGGCGATTAGCCTTTGTCTTTAGTCCACTTTCAGGCAGGATATAGCTCTCGATCAGCTTTCCATCATAGCTTATGCTGAAAGGACGGCTCTCGGTATGATACATCTTGTTCACGGCAGTCACAGTGAGCGTGTCAGGATGGGCTTTGACATAAAGACCAAAGTCACTCGGCTTTTTTCCTTCGCGCCGCATTCGTTTTACCTGAATACGCAGTTCTTCAGTCGCATCGGCGATGTGAGCATACCATTCATATGAAACCTGCGTCATAAAGATACGGCAGAGGTCTTCAAGGCCTGTCCGGTATTCAAAGTAACAGGGTCGGGATGGCCAGTAAAGACCGACCGAGGCAGTGATTGAACCAGAGCGCAACGTTGAATGCCGCCGTTTTAGCGGCTAGGCAGTGTATTGTCCCCAAAGGAGTGAGCGTTGGGGTGCTTAATGCCAAAGACGGTGGTCAGGTGAGCAAAAGACCGTCTCAATGATTTGCCGATGGTGCGCCAACAGAGCCGATCCGCCCGCGACCAGGCGTCGCGGGCGGCGGAATGCGGTGGGCGGCAGCGTAATGACGGTGGCTCCCACAGCCATCGGCCCAGTGCTGCTGCCGGCGGAGGCTGTTCAAGCCCTGGTCGGCCAGGTAGGGACGCTGACCGTCGTGCCCAGCAGCAAAAAAGCCCCCGATGAAGCCGTGCGGCGGCCGTGCCCGCAGCGCGCGGGGGTGCGTATCCGGGGCGGGAGCTGCAAGCGACCGTGGTCGGCGCGCGTACTGAGGAAGGCTTCCAGCAACCAGCGCTCGTTCAGGTGGCCAGCGCCGACCAACCAACCAGTGATGGCGCCGCTGGCCGTCACGCTCATCCAGCAGCGCTGGCCGTAGAACCAACCGCCCTGCGTCCCCCCCATGTCCCCGACTGGCCGTCGCTCCCAACCAGTGCCCCGTCTGGCGCGGCCCGGCTACACCGCACACCGGCAGGGGCAATCCATCGCCCTCGTAGACGTTCCTCGCGTCGCTCAACTGTTCTGCCATCGCCTGCTGCAAGGCCGCCAGGTCGGTGCACAAGTGACGTACCCGCTCATTGAACGCACTGCGGCCCAGCATCTGCGGAAGCCACTGCCGTCCCTGCTGCTGCAGGTTGGCGCACCACGCCTCGCTCACTGTTCCACGCACCCCACTTGCCATTGCCCCCACCAGCGCCACCGTCAGCACCTCACTATCGCTCATGCGCTTGCCGCCCCGTCGTCGCTGGACGTGGGGAGCGATTTGGGCGCTATACCAGTCATCCGCCAGCACATATATGTGGTCAGAAAGGTGTCAAGATCCATCAGCAATCTCCTTGTTGGCCCAAGTGATTGTTCTGTTTCTTGACACCTTTTCAATACCGGACAGGCCTTTCATAGCCGGGGCGATAGCCAAACCACCGCCCCATCTGCAGCAACGTGTCATACATCTTTGTGCTACGGTGAATATAGCTGACGGTCAGCCCGTAGAGCATCAGTCCACGGGAAAGGCTGAGGCCACCAATCGCGATCAGTGTAAGAGGCTTTTGATCACGATTGTATTCAGAAAAAAGGAGCTTCTCCTGAGAGCGGCTGTTCACAACAGCGATTTTAACCACATCTGCTGCTAAGTTCAGTTCTCCCAGAACATTGTGCCACTCGACGCCGCCTGACCCATACTCTTGCTGAAAATCGTGGTAAAGCTCCGAAATTATGCTGTCCTGGCTGGCTTTAGCCCATGGGAGAGCGTAGTTGTAACGAACTGCCTTGCGCAGATTGCCCAGGTAGTATTCGACAAGTGCGCGAACCTCGCGCTGAACATCTACGAAACGAGAGACATTTACCAGCATTGAGCAGTGCTGATGTGTCTGACCGCGCACGTTGCGTACTGCACGCGCAAGAATAAAGAGAGGATGTATTCGCGCGCTTAATAAGGCAGGGAGTTCATAAACAGGAGTATCCTTCCTGTGATCTGCTGGCAGCCACCCATCAGCATCTTCAGTAAGGCGCACGAATTTCTCTCGCCCCTCGTCATCCAGGAAAATTCGGTGGTAACCGAAATAATTCGATGGTGCATCGAGGCTGTAAATGAAGTGTTCCGGAAACAGGTCAGCACCATACGTAACATCACGCGCATCCGGATCTATAAAGATGTTCGCAAATGGGGTTGCTGTGTAACCCACGTAGCATTTTTTGCGGAACAAATTCAGAATGCGACGGATTTCCCGGTTTATCCTTGTCGGATCCAAGTCGGGCTTGCTTGTGTTAATCGAAGCGTTGTCCGCTTCATCATCGATGAGCAGCATGGGAATGTCCGCGATCTGCTCGAAACCACGACGAGTATTCAGTTCTCTGAGCCATGAATACAAATGACTGAGAGTGCTTGCGTTCTTCTTTATTATCAAAATAAACGTATTATTAACAGCGTTTAACCCGACACCAAAATTACGTGATGCGGATCTGTTAAAATCGCTTTCTGTGGTTGTCACAGTTACGGGAAATGCTCGTGACCGGTCAATCAGACCAACGCCCACAGGTTGTTTTGTAACGCTGTCACGACCAATGAAGCCTCGGTCAACCCGCTCCTGTGTCTGCTTTCGAAGCTCGTTGTGTATACCCGCAATGACAATTATGAACTTATATCCTGCATCCGCGGCCTTGCTTATCAGACCGATGTAGTTGGCTGTTTTCCCCGACTGAACATGCCCAATCACCAGTCCACGGCGTTCCCACTCCCCTTCGCGGATTGGATCATGAAGCAAACCCAGAATAGTGCTTGTCACAGTGTCCAGGGATTGCAGGACGAGTGGTGACCATCCTTCCTGTGTAAGGTATTTGGCGTAGTCATCCCAGTACTTCCAGATGACACCCCGCGCCTGATACCAGTCCTCATCATGTAAGCTATCGTCGGTCAGTACAACACCGCTACCCATCGTAGTCACAAACCGGGTCTCGAGGAGACCTGATAAGGATTTCAAAGTCCGCTTCGTCGAGCTCAGATCCAGGACCTGTCAGAACCGATCGAAACCGTTCAACCGTTGCAGAAATGGCACTTGTGTCGATCACATCACCCTGGGGGCGCAATAGCCATCGTCAGGACGTTTTCGCCGTTTCTCAGTTGGTCGGCTGCAGCCACTAAAGCATCTCCTCGATGATCTTCTGCGTAACTCCTAAGGAAAGTGTTTTAAAGTGGGATCACGAGGTAAGCTGGCGGGATGAAGACACGAAAGCCAAATCCCAGTGATTTGGACGACAAAGCGTGGGGCGAGATCGAAGCGATCTTGCCAGCCATCGGCGATGGGCCGACCGCTGAAGTACAGCCGCCGGGAACTGCTGGATGCGATCTGGTACGTGCTGCGCAATGGGATCACGTGGCGGGCCATGCCCCATGATTTTCCGCCTTGGCAGACGGTGTATTCGTACTTTCGCCTGCTGAAGCAAGCGGGGCTTATGGAAAGGCCTCAATGATCGGCTGCGCCAACAGGTCCGGTGTGGCGGAAGGGCGGGGCCGCGGAACCGAGCCTCTTGATCGGGGACAGCCAGACGGTCAAAACGACCGAAAAAGGGGGGCCTCGGGGATATGATGGCGGCAAGTTGATAAAGGGACGCAAGCGGCACATTGTAGTGGACACCCTGGGCTTGTTGATTGCGGTACTGGTCTTGCCCGCCAATTGGGCAAGACAAGGAAGGGTTGCGTTTCCTGCTGCGACGGGTCCCCTGTTTGGACGCTGGCTGACACTGCTGCTGGATGGCGGCTACGAGAGTGAACCGCTGCGCCTGTGGTGCCGAGAACTTTTCGAGTTGACCTGCAAGTCGTCAAGCGCTCCCAGCAAGCCAAAGGCTTTGAAGTTCGCCCAAGCGCTGGATTGTCGAACGCACCTTCGCCTGGCTGGGCAAATATCGTCGTCTCAGTAAAGACTACGAGCTTTGCCATCCACCTCCGAAGCCTGGATCTACGCCGCTATGGTTCATCTCATGGCTCGTCGTTTAGCTCGTTCGTGAGTTTTAAAACACTCTCTGACTCTTTCCTTTTTCGACGTTCTTATGATCTGGCAGCAAGGAGGCAGGAAAGTGTCTGAGCTTTGGGGTGTGACCATGCATTTGCGCATATAGAGCTGCAAAGAAGTAGCGATGCAAATCGCTTGGCATATGCGCACGCGTTTCATGAGACAGCAGAACACGAAGGCGATCGTCACGGAGCCATTCGATTGGCGGTGCAGTAGCCGGGTAGGTACTGACTGAAGTCTCAAAGTGCTCTCTGCCAAGTGCCTCAAGAATACCTTCAGCAGTTGTGGTCAGCTCTGCAAAACCATTGAGTCTACCCTCTTGAAACCACGGTTGATGCAGAATTTTCCTGAGTGTCTGCACCCATTGCTCGGTACTATCTGACGCTTTGGAAATTCGGCTCCTAAGTGGGGGTAGATCGCCTATGATCTGACGCACAGTACTTGGTTCTTCTGGGGCCAAAGTGCATGGCTCAGCACCTATATCGTTTCGGATGCCAACTATGAAAATGCGATGCCGTGTCTGCGGTATACCATATTCCTCGGCTTTAACCACGAATGAGACCGGATCTGCATCGAAGGTTTTCGCGCCAGCTTCTGAGAGCGAATACAGTGTGTAGCCGACTCCGTCCTCCGTTTCATAGATTGCTCTTTCAGGACTTTGCAGGTCGCGCAGAATGTCATTGATGACAAATCTGTCACGTATCTTTGCCGAGAGAGGTCCCTTGCATTCTCCATTACAAACACTGGCGGTTTGTGGTCCGCAAGGATCGAAGATATTCTACGTAAAAGATAGTGTCGCGGATCTTCCTCGAAATTAGCATTCCCTTTCATTCTTGAGCGCCCGACATTCGAATAAGCCTGACAGGGAGGGCCACCGACCAGGACCCAATGTCGATGACCATCTATTGCCCTGGCAATCCTCGCCCGAACCTGATCATTAGGCTCCTTACCGAGCTCCAGCGCCACGCAGTTGGTGCAGCGCGCACGGCTACATCAGGCTGATGGTCGTATAGCTGCTCGAGTGTGATCTCACTTTCGAGATATGCATAGTAATCGTCTGGCACTTCTCGTGGAGCAAAGCTTCGGAAAAAATGACGCAGCTGCAGCGTTCGGTGGGCGGCTTCATCCTTTTCAATAGACAAAGCCGTCTTGAAGACATATCGCTGCTGGTCACTGGAAAGCAGGGAAGCGAAACCTTCTCCAAGTCCGCCAGGGCCTGCGAACAGATCAACTACTGGATATGCAGAACTACCTGTCATCTCTGGAATCCTAATTAACGACTTTCCCGCATACGCTTAGAACATAACCTGGATACGCCGTATGCTGCCGCTTCGACCAGGTGAGCTTCTGTCTGGGGGAAACGCGCAGATTGGCGAGGATTGTCATCTGGTCTTCTTTGAAAATCGTTTCCCTGGAAAGCGTAGAACTTGCAGATGCTCATTCATGGACTCAAGGCAGCGACGCAGATCGTCGGCAATGCCCCAGAGAAAAGTGCCGATCCAGTTCAGTTGTGGCTGTTCCAAGTCAGGATTTCCTACCAACAATCGTTTCGGAGAATAGAACAAAACGGGCGATGAACGCTTCCCGTCGAATCATCTGCTCACAAAGTATACCCACAAATAGATGGATAAGAACGTAAATTACTGCCTGAAGCGGGAAATCGCCGACCACAACTTGTTCATGGCGAGGGATTCTCGATGAGTGCACGAGAACTGGCTTGCCAGTGGTCGGGACGCGAAGGATCTGCGAAGCGCTCCAGAATCGGCATTCGATCCCCAGTTTGAGCCATTGGGAAGGATGGTCGCACCGTTCACAGGACAGTCTCCTTGATCGATACTGAATACTGCGGCCGCGAGATCCGCGCGCGGACACTCTTTCCCACGATGCCGACGAGCACAGGTTTCTTCAAACCAGGCACCATATTGATGGAACTCTAGATCGGCCTCCAGACACCTCGTTCGGTAGACTCAAATCCCCTTTCCTGAAGCTCACGCCTGACGATTGCCTGCCAATCAACATTACTTGCCACGGCGTGGCCTACTTACATGAGGCGAAATGACCTCATAGATCCTTGCAAGAGGGGCTGCCCCTCCACAGGATTCAAGTGCGGACAACACGATGCTGCGCCAGGTCTGACGCTCTGAGCGCCGCTGATCAAATTCCTGACCGGGCTTGCAACCCGTACGGGAACAATCCACGACTTTGATTTCTCCATCACCATCAGCCACTCCGTAACCAGGAGTGCGGTATTTCTTGCTGGGTGCGGCGCGCCTGCGCTTGTGGTGTTGAACTGCACCTTGATGCCATCCAAGTCCAGTTCTCCGTAGAGGTTAATCATCCGATGCAGCGGATAGAGCACACCCTTTCGGCGGATTGAACCTATGAGAATTGCCACATGCCCGCCTTGTTTGACGTGGCTGAAGGCGTTGTATTGCGCTTCGTTGACCCTATGAATGAAATCGTCCAGCGTCGGCGCTGCGGAAAGATCAGCTGGGTGAGGCTGCTCTCCCCAGACGCGCCCACTGTACTCAATCATGTCAAAGTAAGGTGGATGAAACAATACGAGCTCGGGCGACGTGGCATTCGAGCAGGCAGGAATAGCGTCTTCCAGAATATTGAATCCATCCTTAAGATCGCCCGTCCAGTAAGGAATGCCGAATTCTTTGCACACATCCTCGGTCGTTCCTCCACCTCTGAACGGATCAGCCACAGAGCGCGCCTTGTAGAGATCAATCAGGTCTAGCACGAACTTCCCACTGAAGTTGCCAGGGTAGCGTGGATCACCCCATCGACCTCGCTCCGGGTAGGCAAACAGATTAGTGTGTCTGCCTCGAAATTCGGGGACTATAGGAGTTGAATACGGAGGCGGACCTTCGTGGGACATGCAAGCAGCTTAGCACAGACAAGGAGCAAGAATCCACAGGCATGACGTCTTCGATAGACACATTGGCAGCAACAGAGATGTCGCACAAGATTTCCTGGGCGACATGCTTTCCAGATTGAGCCACGCTGTAGGCTCTGGATAACTGCCGTCACTTGGCTAAGCGACATCAATGAATAGTGTCATGGAACGTGGTATTTGACGTGGGTCGCGCGCCCAACGATACGGACGTGAATAAGCTCACAGTGCTTTACAGCACTTCCTCGGTTCTGCAAGTTGTCAGTCAATGCATAGGCTTGGCTCTCTCTCACCAATAGCAATTCGACGAACGGAGGTATCTGCTAGAACGAAGTATACCCGCACCACCTCGACCTTTAGTTACCTCAGAGAACCCGCAGCGTACAGCCCACTAGCTGAGCATTTCGTAGTGCCTGGTAGCGTCGCCGTGGCGACGCTCGAACTCTGGCCACACTTGGAAAGCTGGAGCGAATCCACGACAGGCACATTCAGCGAGTTGGAAAGTGGCGTGCCTGCCTGCCACACACCCCCTGCCTCAGCACGACCGCCTGCTCAAGCGTCACGACCACCTCGTGCTTTCGAGTACCACGTCCTGCTTCCTTCTTCTAGGCAGTATATCGAGCGCATACAGAATATCCCGCTGCTTCCCGCCCCTCCTGCATTCGAGGAAGCATTCGCGAGATTTGAGCCGATGTTCCATACGGTCTTCTATCGTCGCTATCCCAACGGGAAACTCGACGATGCTAAGCAGGACGCGCTTCTACATCTGTGGAAGGAATGGCGGAAGAATCTGGACTTGTTCGAACAAACCGCTGCATTCGTGGTTCAGGCGGCAATTTGGGGCGCATCGCCGCATCGGAAGATCCAGAAAGAGAAAACCATCGCTGAACGCGAAGTGCCGATGCCACAATACGAGCGTTACGTCGACGTACGGGTCGCTGATTTGTCCCGAGAACCGATGTGGGTGCAACGCACCGACCTTCGTGTGGATCTGGAAATGGCAGTCAACAGGGTAAGGCAGGAATTCGCCCACGACTCCGAGCGTGATGAACTGATGGCGGCACTCGATGATCTGCTGAATGGACGAACCCGAAAGGAAGGTCGGTTGCGCTCTTCGATGAGTATTCGGGTCTACCAGCGGTGTCGAAACCGCGTCGTGCAGGCGATGAGAGAAACTTTGGCAGTCTACTCTCCATCTGACGACCCGTTCATGGGTCGGCGGTAGATCCTCCCCTGTCGTCGCTCAGACCGGCGCTCAGGACGCGCATCACCTCCAGCGCGGTCTCACGATCCTGGCGACGCTTCAGGCGATGAAAATGGTCGAGCAGCAGCCGGTCATCATCGTCCGGCTGGAGATCACCTGAAAAGAAGTACAGGATGGGGACGCCAAGAGCACGCGCAAGTTTCGGCACTTCCGTAACTGCGATGCGTCGCTTCCCATTCTCATATTCTGAAACAGCACGCTGATCGCGGGAGATTAGGTCGGCAAGTTGTTCCTGCGACAGTCCGCGCTTCTCTCGGGCTTGTTTGATCTGAATTCCAAGTTCGGCAGGATCCACAACTGAGTTATCCGTTTTTCGCATAGGTTTATTGCAATAGTAGAAAAACGGGTATATTGTGTCTAATGTACTTGCACAGTTGATTGATGCTCAAATCGAATAATTCCCTTGCGAGTACATTCTCGTTCTGCGTTCCGGGCCAAGGGAGAACCCCATGCGTAGCGGTGGCGGCGGCACCTAACACACCATTGTGGCAGGGCAGTCGCTGAGGCTCCTCTGCCCTCTTCACCACTCCCATCTCAGAATGTACGCCTCGAACAGGCGCGGTCTCTCGCTCGTCCATGTGAACCGCTGCCGTCCATCTGGCAGCACAGTCTTGTGCTCTGATCCCAGGCTCGTCGTTTTATCCATTTTCTGCTCAATCAGTGTCACTCGCCTCGGCATTTGCCGCCCAGGAATGATCAGGCTGAAAGAGAAATGACGGGTGCGATGGTCGACCTCCACCTGGAATTCCTCGACTGCGGCCGTGAATCCATCTCTAATCGCCCGTTCAATTTGCAGAGTTTCAACGTCGCCTCGACTCTTGGTCGAGCGCAACGAGATCAGAATATTGTAACGATGCCCTTCTCGATAGCGGTCGACCTCAATCCCAGGTGAGCAGCGATACTGAGCGAAGATGTCGCCATCGCCCCATGCCGTATCTTGATACGCAATGATGTTGTCCTGGATAAACCGAACGACCTGCCGTTTTCGATAGATGGCCTTTCTGCCCCTCGTATCCTGGAGTTCAAGCTCAGCCTCATACGAAATGACTTCGTATATGCCGGGTAGTCTCGTAATCAGGGGAATGTGCTGGACGATGTCGAAAGCAAGATCGATTAGGACAGTGCGGTTACGCAGAAGAAGATCAAGAATTGCTGGGATCATATTATTCAATTATATATCATACAGAACCACGTTTCAGTCACGCGCTCGCGACCATTTTATGCTCCATGACTTTCTTCTTCGGCCAGCTCTACTGAGGCTGACCCGGTCGGACGTTGTGCTGCACGAAATACTTGAACGTGTTGTACGTCGCGGGCTGCGCAAGCTGCGGATTGATGAGCTTCATGATTGCACTAATCGACAGCCCGAACTTCCTGTACGTCACGATCTGCTCGGAAAATGGTGTCAGAACGAGCCTCTCTTGTTCCGACTCCCCTTCGGTCTGCCAAGGACCTTCCCCTGCGCTCTGGCGGCTGCCAGACCCTGCCTGGTGCGCAGCGAGATGTAGTCGCGCTCTGCTTCCGCGAAGTAGCTGTAGATTGCCAGCAGAAGCTTTCCGTGCGCCGCTGGTCGACAGCTCTGGCTGCCTCACGAATGTGATGCGAATACCCTTGTCGCTCAGCGAGTTAATGATGTTGAGCGTCTCAAGCATGTTTCGCCCCAGGCGAGAAAGCTCCGCAACCAGAAGGTGATCGCCGTCGCTCAGGATGCTGAGGAGTTCATCGATCCTGCGCTCCCTGGCGTTTTTCGAGAGGAAACCTCTACTTCAATGAACTGGTCAATGACGATGCGCTGCTGCTGGGCGTATTCAAGCAGCAGGTGCTTCTGTTTGACAGGTCCTGTTCATCGGTACTGACGCGAATGTATCCCAAAGTGAGCATGGTGAGTTGATGTGTTGCAAGGAAAACGTCACCTTGCCATCATTATTCACTCACCCTGAGCGGAGAAAGTCAACCGGTTGTTGTGCGAAAGACGGACAGAAGTAAGGAACGTTTCTGTTCGACACGAGCACGTCCGCAGGATCATCGAGGACATCGAGCGCTTGCTCGGTGGATGCGGCAAAGCGAAGTATACTGGTGGATAGTGCGTTATGCGCACACACGCTTCGCTGCTAGCCGTACCTTCGGATGTCGCCCATGACGAAAAAGCCAACCATTCGTGTGTTCCTGTCCTCTCCCAGCGATGTCAGCCATGAACGCGGGAAAGTCCGCGACATTCTAGGCGAACTCAGGAAAGACCCTCTCTATCGAGAGATGATGGAGATCGAGATCATTGCCTGGGACGACCCTGATGCCGATGTTCTGATGCCCGCGACCTCCGACCCGCAGGCGGCCATTGACGCAGGTATGCCCCGCCCATCGGAGTGCGCAATCGTGATTGTGATCTTCTGGGGCGCATGGGTTCCCAGCTGAACGACAAGTACAGTAAGCCCGACGGCACGCCCTACTGGTCCGGCACCGATTGGGAATACTGGGATGCCGTGCGCGGATACGAGGCCAACAGAAATGGTCTGCCGATTGTCTACGTGTATCGGCGGATGGATGAGCCGCCGGACCCGAGTCCGCGTCGCGGCCAGAGCAGGGCCGAAGCCTATATCGAGCATGGGACCCAGCTACAGCGAGTCGAGGAATTCTTCGGCCAGTTTCGTGACGCGAAAACAGGTGCGTTCAAGGGGTACTTCTTCGAATATGAGACGCTAGACGGCTTCGTTGACCTGGCGAAGAAGCATGTACGCACGCTGCTAAACGGCGCGCATGGACGGGCGCCAGGCGCGACGAAGACCCAGACCGATGGGACAGACAAACAGAACGCACTGGAATGGGAACCAGCGACGCAAGGCTCCCCGTTCCCGGGCCTTAAGTCCTTCGAGGAACGCCATGAGCCGGTCTATTTTGGGCGTTCCCGTGAAGTGGCCGCCGTCCTGAAACGTATGGCGACGAACCGCATCGAGGTGATCGTCGGCGCGTCCGGCAGCGGCAAGTCGTCGTTGGTGAAGGCCGGGGTGCTGCCCAAGCTGCGAGACAACGCCATGCCACCAAGCGCGCGATGGCATCGTGTGCTGATGCGCCCGACGGCGAATCCCTTCCTCGCGCTGGCCGAAGCCCTCATCGACGGCATCCCAGGGTTGAAAGGCGACGCGGTTCGATTTGTCGAACGCTGTGAGACGCTTGCCGAGACTCTGCGGGCCGCGCCTGGCAACCTGGAGCGCACCCTGCGCGGTGTTCTGGGTTCGGGCGAGGAAGTCGTCCTTTCATCGACCAGTTCGAGGAACTCTTCACGCTTGCGGAGCCGGACAGCATGGCGTTCATCGCGCTCCTGACGACTCGCTCGGTCCATGTACGGGTGATTCTCACGATACGCTCCGATTTCTACGAGACGCTCCTGCCGCACCTGGAAGAAGAATTGCGTGCGAGCAGCTTCACGCTCGCCAGGCCCTCACAACTGGCCCTGCTGGACATGGTCAGCCGTCCGGCGGAAGTGGCTGGACTGACCTTCGAGGAGGGGCTGGCTGAACGGATTGTAGAAGAGGCCGGCACGGATACCGGTTCGCTGGCGTTGATCGCCTACACACTGGACGAGCTGTACGAGGCCAGCCGGGCGCGCGTCATCCAAACGCTCACCCACGCGGACTACGACATGCTGGGCGGTGTGCAAAAGGTCATCGGGACACGGGCAGAGCAGGTCTTCGGGGACTGAAACTCGCTGAAGCCGAAAAGACGCTCCAGCGTGTATTCCATGCACTGGTCACCGTAGATGACCGGAGCACGCGCCAGACGGCGAACCAGCAGGAGTTTGCCGGGGACCCCGAAGCGGAGCGGCTGATTGATGCCTTCATCGATGCGCGGTTGTTCACCTCCGACAAGGGCCAACTGGACGTAGCGCACGAAGCGCTGCTACGCGAATGGCCGATGCTGGCGGAGTGGATCACGCGCACTAAGGATGACCGGGGCCAACTGCGACTCGTCGAGCGCGAAGCCGAGGAATGGGACAAGCGCGGTCGCGGGTTCGTGCCCCCGCCGGAACGGTTGCAGCCTATCTATACTGTCTTGCAGCGGTTGAACGTGACCAAATCCGAACTGCGCCCTGTCCTTCGCGATTACCTGTACCCTCAGGCGATGCTGCTGGCCGAACTGGACAGGCCAGAAACCGACGAGAGGCGCCGTCTGCGCATCGGGGATGACCTCGACCTGCTCGATGACCCTCGCGAGGGCGTCGGCGTGAAAGAGGGTATGCCGGATATGGTATGGCTGCCCGTTGAAGTCTCGTCAGACGCTGTGACGATCGAGACGCATGAAAGCGATATTGGGCCATTGGTTATTCAGCCGTTCTTCATCGCCAGGTATCAGGTGACCTATGCTCAGTATCAGGCGTTCGTCGACGCGGAGGATGGCTTCGCTAATCCCGAATGGTGGCAGGACTTCCCCGAAGATTATCGCCCACAGGCGCTGAGAGACCCGCGCGGCCCCAATGACAACAATCCCCGCGATTCGGTCTCCTGGTATCAGAGCGTGGCGTTTGCCCGTTGGATGGATTTCCGATATCGCGAGACAGGGCTGCTGGCATCGTGGGTAGCGAATCTGCCTATCTCCCTCAGGGAGTTAGGGCTGGGCGATGAGGGCAAATGGCAGATTCGCCTGCCAACGGAATGGGAGTGGCAGTGGGCGGCGCAAGGGGGCGCGGAGCAAGGTGAATACCCCTGGGGCGGTTGGCAAAAAGGTATGGCGAACACATCCGAGTCCGGTTTGGGGCGTGCGATTGCTGTGGGCATGTACCCCCATGGCGCGGCAAATTGTGGTGCGCTGGACATGGTCGGAAACCTGATGGAGTGGTGCCAGAACGATAGAGATGACCCAACGATTGTAGATGGTTATCGTAACCGTAATAGCAAGGTGCTGCGGGGCGGTTCGTTCTTCAACGATCAGAACTATGGGCGCGCGGCGTCCCGCCACAACAACTCCTCGGACCGCAGGCACGACTATTTCGGTTTGCGGTTGGTGTTGGCTGCCCTATATGCGCACACTAAACTCTGTCGGCAGCTTGTCCGCCGCGCTCTGACCTCTCAATCTCTGGCGTTACAAGCAACTTGCAGGCTTGTCCAGCGCCATTTTGTCCGACGCGAGGTGGCTTGTCCTCTAATGCGACTGCTCGTTTGCTCCTGGCAGACTCCCCAGTAGCCCAGCAACAAACGCCTCCATCAACGGGCTGCGGAAGGCGCTGCCCGACACGTCTTGCCCGACATCCTGTTCTTCCATACCCGCCAATCTGCCGCTGCGATCACGCTTCATCTCAAACACGACCCCATCCTGCGTCACAGATCGCACAGCGTAGCGCGCGACGATCAGCACTTCCTTTCGCTGCGGATGTTTGGAAGGTGGAATGAAGCCTGTGTCGCTCGAAGTGCCTGTACTCATCCAGGCTTCGGAAATGAAGAAAGCCTGTTGCAGGACGCCAACAACCCCGGTGCGGGCAATCATGATGCCCCGAACATACATCTGCACTAACCTCGCTTCGTGTGCCTCGGCCATCTTCTCGATTTGCGTGAAGAGTGTCTGCAACCCGTCTTCTACAATCAACGTAGGAACGTGGTATCCAAAGCGTAATGTCGTTTCGCGTGCCTGCTCGGCAACCGCTTCAAGGGTCAGGGTGGTTCGTTTTCGGTTTTCGTTTGCCATATCCTGATCACATGGCACCACGCTCTGGGCGATGGCGCCGATACAACGCTCCCAGCGTTGTCGACTGGAAATACAGGTCGCGCTCAATGGGCAGGTTCAACCCGCCGCCAACAGCACTGAGTTCGGACAGGCTGAACGAGCCGAACTCGACTTCATATCCAATGACCAATCCATAGAAGATGTCCTCTCCATCAAACGCGGCGGCATACCACGTCCAATTGGAGTCTGGCGCGAAGTACTTGACCGTCGCGACGGCATTCATTCCAAGCTGCTCAATGGTGATGAGTGGAGGCAGGTTCGCGCGGATTTCGTCATTCATGAGAATTTGTCCAGGATGGATCGGGGTTTCAACCGCCTCTGTCAGGCGTTCGACATTGGCGATGACCGGCTCGTCGTCATAGGTCAGGGTGTAACGCTCATCAGGTTCAGCTCCCCATACGTCGAGCTGGTTCGCTCCCCTGGCGCGCACCGCATAGCCGCACACTTCGGCGATTTCCTGGGCGCGCACTGCCGCCTGGTCGCGTGTGGCGCGCAGCGGCAGGTCCATCTCGCCGAAGAGATGTATCACCGCCTGTTCCTCTGAGCCAGCTTCCCAAAGCGGGAACTCCTCTCCGGAGGGAAACGCAATCATCGCATACTTCAAACCTTCCGTTCGTGCGCCGCGATAGACGCGGGCGAGCGCGTCGCCATCAAGGAAGAACAGCCCCTGGATCGGGAAATCCGGCAGATCAAATGCCGTTTGTTCCGCTTTCTCCTTCCAACTCATATGTCCTTTCTATGCGTCGTCATCGTCGCCGAGTAATCCTGACAGCAGGTCGCTGCGCTCAAGGTCTTCAAGTTCTGTGAGCGCGCCATCCTCGTCGGTCAGGTCGGCCAGGAGCGCGAAGAGCATTGCGCGCTTCGAGGAGCAGCGTCGTCCGCTTCGCTCTCGGACCTCCATGCGCCGCTCGGCAACCTGCCGCGCTGCTTCCGCGTTTGATATGACCGTCGCCTGCTCTACGACGGAGTGGAGTCGTTTCGTACCAGCGCCAAGTATCGGTGAGCCACTGTTCCCGCTGTTCGTGTAAGCCAAGTCCCCAGAAGGTGATAAAGGTCCGGTGGCCATCGACCTCACGGCCCAGAGTCACGAACAGGAACTCGCCAAAGGAGTTGGTGGACAGGCTAACGCTGTGGACTCGTGTGCCAGGGTCGTCGAGGAACTGCCTGAGTCTGCGGTCGCTCACCGAAGAGAACAGGGACTCGTTTTCGGTCAGACCGAAGCGTTCGGATGCGCGAGGCGGTTGTGGCTGGGGTGCTTCTTTTGGCATGGGTACTCCCCAGCCTATCACAAGCGCCTGCCATCAGTAAATCGGCTCATAGAACTCCCCGGTCGCGTTGCCCGGGACGGGTACGAACAAGCTCCGGAGTTCGGCGTTGACGATACTGACCGGACGTCCAAAGCGCCTTAGAGAAGCCAGCTTGAAACGCTCGACGACATGCTGAGGTGCGTTCGCGTGAATGGCCAGCGTCCATATTCGCCGCGTCCGACCGTCATCCGTCTTGACCATCGCTTGGCGACGGCGCTGGCGGTTGAGAAACGCCGCCCAGAGATAATCCTGCTCGGAGAGAGATTGGTAGAGCGGATATTGAACCTCGGTGCGCGGGGCATGTTTGATCGCCTCCGGATCGCTGTTGCCCAGACCCAGGAATTCGCCGAAAACCAGTGCATCCTGCTCGGCTACCCCATGATGACCTTTGGTCGCGACATTGCCAAGGACGCTGCCGCGCATCCGTTCGACAGCTGGCAAGTATCTGTGGCTGAGCGTGATGTGCAGTCCCATTTTCCGCGCTGCCGACAGAATCCTGCTCAGCGACTTCACGCCGCCTCTGTCCCCGCCTTCGGCTACGAAGTTCGCGAACTCGTCGATGACCAGGTAAAACGGCCTCCTGTCGCGCGGGGCACGTCGGCGCGTGACATTGCTGCCTGTTCGATGAAGCAGACCATCAGGCTTCCGAGCAGTCGCTGCGTTTCCTCGGAGCAGTGTCCGACGTCCACGAGAACGATAGCCGTTGTCCATCAGGGGCGCGCCAGTCGATACCGTCCTGCCGCTGCCCCAGCATGGTGCGGATCCTCCGACCCAGGGTGAGCGCCGTGACTTTGTTGAGCGTGCCCTCAAGCATCCGGGGATCGCGCCAGCGGTCGAAGCGATCATGAAAGTAGATGGTCAGGTGTGGATCCCCTGCTTCCGCCAGCAAACCCTCCCGAAACTCGAAATCCGTCAGGAAGCGCGGGATGTCGACCAGCGTGCGTTTCGTCGCAATGAGCGTAAGGAGTGTGTGCTTGAGGAGATCGGTGAAGTGCGGGGCGGTACTGAGACTGTCTGCCCAGGTACGCTTGAACGCCTCTATGACGTTGTCGGCGATATCGGATGGTTTTCCCGGCACAGACAGGACGTTGAAGGGGATGGCGTAGTCGGGGCTGGACGGATTGATGTAGATCAGCCGGTGACTGACCCGATTCAGTCGTCCCTGATTGTGGAGGAGCGCCAGCAGGTCGCTGCACAGGTCAGAATGTGGATCGATGACGGCGCAACCCCGTCCGGCGGCAATATCCTGCGCGAGAATGCTGATGAGCAGGGAACTCTTCCCCATTCCAGTACGTCCGACGACATAGACATGCCGGGTGCGCTCCTGAGGCGAAATGCGAACCGGAGGTGAAAGGGATGCCAGAAATGGGAAGGGTTGTTCCCAATACCAGCCCTTCGCGTACAAACATAGGCAGGTGTCGTTACGGATCAAAGTACAGGCGTCGCAGAGCGTCAAGGACCCACTCTCTGTACTCAGTCTCAAGGACACGGTTCAGCAGGACGATAAGCATCGCTGCTCTGGTGCTCGTCTGGCAGTTCCTGCCACGCCGCCAGCAAGCCATCCTTTACACGAAGAAGATGCTCTGAGCGTTCGGCGTCTGGCTGCGCAGATGAAGTGGGCATACCGCTCGTGACAGCATAACATGCGCAGAAGCAGGCGCATAGTAGAACGCCACACGAAGCGTATCTACGTCTGTCGACCAGGCTCTGCCCGCCCTCCAGCGAAATAGGGCGCATGGGTGGGCAAAAAAAGGATGTCGCGCTTACTGCCGTCAGGGTAGTAAGGATCAGGGTAGTGCTGGCTGATGTCGGGGCACCACAACTCTATCGTATGATCGTCTCGCTTGCGCAGCTGGTAGTCTCCCACAAGCACCAGCCTGGAAGGCAGTATCTGCTCGAATTGCACACGCTCATCATAGCACGTTCGGTGACCTTCTGCCGATGGAAGTGAACTGTCATCTCCAGGTGCAGGTCGGCGCAGATGTCGGTCCTCCCCCTCGCGCTCCTCAGCCTCCACAGCCGAACGACGACTTGCGCTGAAACGGTTACCTCCCATCATCCGGGCAGCGCAACGAGTGGGAGTTCGCCCGCGCTTGCCGCCACCTGCCAGCAAGGTGCGGTCAGCGCAGATTGGGGCGAAATCTGATCGCGTCGCAAACCAGTAGCGCTGCTTACCGCTCCGCCCTGTTTGTCACCTGCCGCAGATTTTCTCGCCCGCACCCTACTGGTCGTCACGGCCAGCACCCGTAGGCTGCGGGTGTGAAGCGCCGGAAGGTAGCCCTCCGCCTTCAGTAGGTCTGGTAGGCGACGATCTTGTTCTTGAAGCGCTTGACGGTCATCGTTCCCCGGTCAAGCTCAAGAAAGAAGTGCGCGACGCCAAGCGGCGTCTGAAGAACGAAGTAGCTGTCAGGGATGACTGAGACGTTGACCAACCTCCCGCTCTCCGAACGGATGTTAACCCGGTCGTAATCGGCCTTCAGGTCATTCTCCCCACGCCACTGCATCAGCGTTATGCCCTCGATGATGCATGCACGCTTCGGGTGATGGCAACCCGCACGGTGTTGATCGCGAGTGGTGTGGCCAACGAAAGCGGGTCAGGCCCAGCCGCCGCGCGTCCAGCTGGCCTCTATCCCCCGGCTGGCTCTCAGAAGTTCCGCCCCGCGTTTATCCAGCACGTACAGGATCGGCGTATTCATCTTGTCGGAGTAGACGCCAAGGAACTTCCGCTCAAGAAAACCGTGGTGATACAGAGCGGACAATCGCGCATACGCGGTATGCGCAGACGGAAAGAAGAGCGTTTGAAGCTGCTGCGTGGTCAGCACCCGATAGTCGTAAACTGCCTGGATGATGTCGAGGTCTCGCTCGGTCAGGCGAATACTCGGAGGACTGTCGAGTCGCGCGTCACGGCGGGCACGTTGGCGCAGTTGCGGCGATTTCATAATGCCTCCAGTATAGCGCAGCCCTTACTCGTAGAAGGTCGCTTCATCGGACTGCTCACGGGTAGTCGGCGCCGGGCGTCGGCGCGGATAACGTTCCTTCAGCCAGTTCAGCACCTCTTCCCTCGACTTCGGCGTGTACTGCGCAACCGAGCGCCGTCGGATGCGCGCAACCCCGCTCCTACGCACGTCCGGGCACGTCAAGCGGAGGCAATGTATAGAGATTGAACGCACTTGCGTCTGCCCTCGACCTGCATCTTGACGACTGCCTGAAAACGATTGAGGCCGACCAG
>JADJPJ010000074.1 GCA_016713325.1 Candidatus Flexifilum affinis
CGATGCGGTAAGGGCGAAAGGCCCGGCTCTCTTCGTGCATATTTCCGGCCTGCCGACGGCGCTCAACGGCGACCGGACCCGACTTTCCCAGGCATTGGTGAATTACCTCAGCAATGCTCTCAAGTTTACCGAGCGCGGCAGCATCACAGTCTCGGGTCGCATTCTGGAGGAAACCAACGAGGGTTACCTGTTGCGCTTTCGAGGTCTGTGATACCGGTATCGGCATCAGCGCCGAACAGCAGGGAACGGATTTTTCTGCGTTCGAGCAGGCCGACACCAACCGTACGGCGCTTCGGCGGCACTGGGCTGGGGCTGGCTATCAACCGCGCATCGCGCAACTGATGGGTGGCGAAGTCGGGGTCGCGAGAGCGCACCGGGCCGAGGCAGCACGTTCTGGCTGACGGCCCGGCTAGGCAAGGGACGGATCGCCAGGGTCACGAGCCCGTGGCCTGAAGCGGCCGAATCCATCCTTCTGCGCGAGCATCGCGGCAAGCGGGTGCTGCTGGCCGAGGATGAACCGGTCAGTCAGGAAGTGACGAAGCTGCTGTTGGGAGAGGTCGGGCTGCAACTCGACGTCGCAGGAACCGGCAGCGAAGCGGTGCGCATGGCTGAAACGAACGCTTACGACGTGATCCTGATGGATATGCAGATGCCCGAAATGGATGGCCTGGACGCGTCGCGGGCGATCCGCGCGATAGCGGGCGGCAGGACCGTTCCATTCTGGCCATGACGGCGAATGCCTTTGTCGACGATCGGCACAACTGTCTGGCCGCGGGATGGACGACTTCATCGCCGCCGGTGGAGCCAAGGACATTGTTCGCCGTTCTGCTCAAATGGATGGAAGCTGGGGCGGCAAGGGTGACTCAAGACGACCGCGAACACGCATCGGCAGGACAGGGACGATGACTTCTCCACCTGACGCTTCCGAGCCGAAACAACGGATCCTGATTGTCGACGACAAGCAGGAGAACCTGGTTGCGCTATGCCGCGTACTCGGGGATCTCGACGCGGAAGTGGTCCAGGCCACCAACGGCAACGATGCCCTCGCGGCGACGCTACACAACGATTTTGCCCTGGCCATGCTCGACATCCAGATGCCGGGCATGGATGGTTATGAATTGGCTGCCCTCTTGCGCGGCGACGAGCACACGCAAAACTTGCCTATCATCTTCATCACGGCGGCCTATTGCGACGAGGCCCAGGTCTTCAGGGGCTACGAGGCCGGCACAGTGGATTACATCATCAAACCTTACCAGGCGCGGGTCCTGATCTCTCGAAGGTCAATATTTTCCTCGAACTTCACCGGGCAAATTCTGCGCTCGCCCGGAGCCTGGCTGCTGAGGCGCAGGCGAATGCGGAACGTATCGCCCTGCTTGAACGCGAGTTGCTCGACATGGCGCGCCTGGCCCAGGTCACCGGGCCAGCGACCCGCATCGCCGCGTCCCAATTTGGCCGCCGTGCATTGCGCGAACATGATCCCGCGCTGTTCCAGGAACACGTGAGCGAGTACCGGGGCTTGCTGGATCAGGCGGTGGAAAAACAGTTGTACCGCGTGGCCCTTCCAGCGAACAGAGCCGTGCAGGCCTTTGCCATGCGGCTGGGTTTTCTCAGCGCGGGCCCGCAGGACCTCATCGAAATTCATACCGAGACCCTCAAGACCCTCACCGGCAATTCGCGTCAGGGCGCCTATGTCGAAGAGGGACGCATGCTGCTGCTGGAACTGATGGGGCGACTCGTGGCCTGCTATCGCAGTTCTGTTCACGCTGCGAAGAGCCATGAATAGGGGACTGCCGCGACGCGCGGAAAGGCGGCGCCGAACAAGGGCGCACGGGATCACGCAACTCACAAGTCAGGAGCAACCATGAACAAGTTCATTCTCAAGCTCTATATCGTCGGCCGCACCGCCAACGGTGAGCGCGCGATAGCTAATCTGCGGAGAATCTGTGAGAGGATGAACTCAAGGGTCGGTACCAAATGCAGGTCGTCGATATCCTGGAGCATCCTCAACTGGCCGAGGATGAACGTATTCTGGCGACGCCGACGCTGATCAGGAACTGCCGCCTCCGCTACGGCGGGTGGTCGGCGACCTTTCGACACGGATAAGGTGCTGCTTGGGCTCGATATGGTGCCGGCCGCTGCCAGAAAAGGAGACCACGCATGAGCGATGCAAGCACCAGCAAGCGGGCAGGGGTTAGCAAGCTGCCTACACACATCCTCGGCTTCGACATCATCACCGCCGGGGGCTTGCCCGATGGACGAACAACACTGGTCGCCGGCACGGCGGGCAGCGCCAAGACGGTGTTCGCGGCCCAGTTTCTAGCCGAAGGGATTCGCCAGGGGCAGAACGGTGTATTCGTGACCCTCGAGGAGTCGCCCGACGACATTCGCCGTAACATGACCACCCTGGGTTGGGAGGTCGACCAGTGGGAGCAGGAAGGCAAATGGATCTTCGTCGATGCCGCGCCGCAACCCGGCGAGGAATACATTGTGACTGGCGGCTACGATCTGGGCGCCTTGCTGGTCCGTATCGAGCACGCCGTGAACAAGGTCGGCGCCAGACGCCTGGCCATGGATTCCACCGGCGCCATCTTCACCCAGTTCGACGATAGCTCGCTGGTCCGGAGAGAACTGTTCCGCATCAACTCGGCCTTGAAGCAGATGCGGCTGACCGCCGTGATGACTGCCGAGCGCACCGCGGAATATGGCGAAATCGCCCGCTTCGGCGTTGAGGAATTCGTTGCCGACAACGTGGTGATCCTGCGCAATGTGCTGGAGGGCGAAAAGCGCCGCCGCACCATGGAAGTGCTCAAGCTGCGCGGTACCAATCACCAGAAGGGCGAATATCCGTTCACGGTCATGCCCGGCGAGGGCATCATCGTCATTCCGCTGTCCGGCATCGAGCTCAAGCAGCATTCATCCAGTGTGCGTGTCAGTTCCGGCAACGAGGTGCTCGATACCATGTGTGGCGGCGGTTTCTTCCGCGATTCGATCATCCTGGTATCGGGTGCGACGGGCTGCGGCAAGACGCTGATGACCAGCGAGTTCATCGCTGGTGGCGCCACCCATGGCGAGCGTTGCCTGTTGCTGGCCTTCGAGGAATCCCGCGAACAGTTGTTCCGCAACGCCGCCGGCTGGGGTCGGGATTTCGAGCACCTGGAGGAACAGGGAACCTTGAAGGTCATCTCGGCCTACCCGGAAACGGCCGGTCTCGAAGATCACCTGATCGCCATCAAGGCAGCTATCCAGGAATTCAGACCCAACCGTGTGGCGGTCGATTCCCTGTCGGCGCTGGAGCGCGTCTCGACGACCAAGGGCTTCCGCGAGTTCGTCATCGCGCTAACTTCGTTCATCAAGCACCAGGAGATCGTTGGCATGTACACCGCCACCACCGAAGACCTCATGGGCGGGGGCTCGGTCACCGAGGCGCATATTTCCACCATCACCGATTCCATCATCCTGCTGCGCTATGTGGAGATGTTCGGTGAGATGCGGCGCGGCCTGACCATTCTCAAGATGCGCGGCTCCATGCACGACAAGGATATCCGCGAGTTCTCCATCGATAGCAGCGGAATGCATGTCGGCAAGACCTTCGCAATGTCACCGGAATTCTTGCCGGCAGACCACATCACGAGTCGCCGATGGAAGTCGAGCGCCTGATGCAGATGTTCAAGGAATAACTTCCCGGCGCCAATTCTTTTTCATGAGCGAAATGTCTTTCAGGCCAGCAAGAGACGACATGGCACCTGCCAGGCAGGCGCTGGAAACCGGGTTGTCACCCGACAAGCCTGCCACATTGCGGCGCCGTGGCGCGTCGGCGCTCGGCGCAGCGAGCAGCGTTTGCGGGCCATTATCGAGAACGCGGGTGACGGCATCATGGTGATCGGCGGTACCGGGCGTATCGTGTTTCTCAACCCGGCTGCCGCGCGAATTTTCGGGAGACACGCCAGCGACCTGATCGATGCTGATTTCGGCTACCCCTTGGTGGTGGCTGATGCAACCGAAATCGATATCAGGCGACCCGATGGCTCGCTTGCCATCGCGGATATGAGTCTCATCGAGATGGACTGGGAGGGCAAGCCCGCCTTTGTGGTCACGATTCACGACATGACCGAGCGCAAGCGGACCGAGGAAACCATTCGTCACCAAGCCCATCACGATTCGCTGACCACGCTGCCCAATCGCATCGCGCTGGAAACGCGGCTGGATCAATCCATCGGCGAGGCGGCGCGCAATCGGCGCTGTATTGCCGTGATGTTCCTTGATCTCGATCGCTTCAAGACCATCAACGATACACTCGGACATCATGTCGGCGACCTGCTGCTGGTTGAAGCGGCGCGCCGTTTGCGCAAGGCCGT
>JADJPJ010000075.1 GCA_016713325.1 Candidatus Flexifilum affinis
CAGGTCCTCGGCGCGCTGAGATTTCGCCGAGCATGAACTGCTGGAAGAGGCGGGTTGTGTTCCGTGCCGAACTGCGGCGTCAAACGGCCCTGCGGGTCGCCGATTAGGCGCTCTGGCAGATGGTCGACCACGAACTGCAAGCGGTCGAGACTTCCGATGGTCATGCCTGCGACCACCGGCACGTAGTTCGGCCACGCGTCATAAACGCGCTGGAAGACTGCCGGCGATGACCAGAACATCAGGAGGTCGACGGCTTCCTCAAGCAGCCCATCGGCGGCGGTCTGCTGCGTGATGCCGTACTGACCCGAGGAGCTGGGGCCACCCACGCGATACGAGGATTCTTCGTTTACGTCAAACGGATTGCCATCCTCGACGGTCACGGGCGGGAAGTAGGTCAGGCCGTAGTCAAAATTCACGCTCTGTTCGAGAGAGATTGCCGACCACGAACCGAGCCACGCCATCGCGACCTGGCCCTCGACGAACAGGCGCTGAACGTCGTCATAGGTGACGCCGCCGGCAAAGCCTGACATCGCGCAGTTGTCGGTGAACTGCTTGGTCAGGTTGAGGTACACGTCGAAGCGCGGATCGTCGACACTGATGTGGCCATCATTGACCGCTTTCGCCGCCTCTTCGATCAATACCATGCGGAATTCCTGACCGGGGATAGTGTAATCGGGCAGATACCAACTCGGGCCGACATCGGCGAAGGCCTCGGTCATGAAGATGTCGTCGAGCCACTGATAGGTGCTCCATTCCGGGGTCACAAAGAAGCCGACCGGTTCAACGCCCGCTGCCTTCAGAGTCTGGCAGTCAGCGACGAATTCCGTGAAATTCGCCCATTCGGCGTCGATGCCGACTTCTTCAAAGACCGCCTTGTTAAAGAACAGGCCGGTCTCGACCCAGTCCATGGCGATCTGGTAGAAGTTGCCATCCTTGGCGCGAATCTTCGCCAGCACGTCGGCGGGGAAGGAGTCGATCCAGCGTTCACTGCCCGGCTGTCCTTCGGGAATATACGGATTCGGCATTTCCAGGAATTCGTTCAGCGGCACCCAGACATCTTCGCCGCCGGCGTTGCGCTGCGTGTACTGTTCCCAGGTGATATTGGGCGCCTGACCCGCAGAGAGGCGGGTCGTCAGCCAGGTGCGGTACTCGTCGGTCGAGCCGATCAGCGGCTCCAGCTCGACGGTGACGCCAGGATTCATGGCCATGTATTCGGCGATAACCGCCTCGGCAACAGCGGCCGCTTCCGGGCGCTGTTCGGGAGCATAGTAATTCTGCGGGTAAAAGACGACTGTGCCGCTCAGATCATCCTGCGCCAGGGACAGACCTATGGACAGCACGAAGACCGAAACGACGGCAACGACCAGAAATCTAAGGACCTTCAACATCTTGAACTCCTCTATATGCTGCTCATGCACGAAACGAGCGTATGCGCTTATTCGATGTCTACTGGGGTTAGGCCTTGTTCCTCCTCACTTTCCATAGATTTTCACCGTTGGGACAATATCAACGTTCCTATGAACGTTCATATTCGAAACAACAGGGGCGCTGCGTTCGCCCAGCGCGGAAGTCGTCAGCTCAGGACAGCGCCTTCGCCACGGCTTCGACGCCAAAGCGTAGACTGGAGAGCACGGGCATTCCCACCGCCTCCGAAAGCTTTTTCTCCATGCGCGCCATGGAACCCTGTGCCAGCACAATGGCCTCAACCTGCGGTTTCAGGCGAATCGCGGTCTCCAGGATGAGCTGATCGTGACGCTCCGGCGCGCCACCGACGAGCGCGTCGTAGGCGCCCTCGGCGAGGCCGTTGACCAGTGCCACATCACGTCCTGCGATGGCCGCCTGCTCCTGCAGCAGCCGCATCGTCGGTTCGAGCGTTGAGGGCAAGGTCGCGATGACCCCAATACGGCTGTAGTGCGTGACCGCTTCGATAGCCATGGCTTCGTCGATGCGCACAATGGGAATGTTCACCACCTTGCGCCCCACCGCCACGACTTCGCCCACCGATGAGCAGGTGTTGAGGATGACATCCGCCCCGAGCTCCTCGGCGGTTTCGTAGTAGCGCAGCAGCCGCCGCGTCACCGCCGGCGTCACCGCCTTTCTCGCACGACATCGGCGATCAGGCTGTCGTCGACGATGTTGACGAGCCGGCAGTCGGGAAGTTTCTCCCTTGAAGACGGCTTTCAGAGGGTCGGTTAACCCCTGCCCGGTATAGATGGCGACCACAGTAACCATAGTTCTCTGTGCTCCTATTGGATTTCCGGCAGCCAGACGGTCATTTCGGATTTTCCCCGGTTGTCCCATGCGAAGTAGGGGACGAGCCGGGCCGGGATCGCGCGAGTCTGGCGCAGGGCCGCAGGGCGATACAGCGCCCCCCGCCAGGACGGCTCTTCGATCGCGGTCAGGTTGCCCGCCAGCAGGCGAATATCGCTGATCAGGCCGTCGAACGAGGCATCCCTGATTGGCTCAAACGTGGCCGAGCGTGAAATGCCCACGTCGGTGATGCGGACGCCTTCCAGCAGGTCGATCGATTCCAGGCAGTAGACCAGCGGTCCGCGCCGCACGGCGAGGTGGTTGCGCGTCTCTTCAACCATCGGGTGCGATCCAGGCATCTGAACCGGCATCTCCATTTCCAGAACGACGCGGTCGCCCGGGTTCCAGATGTGTTCGAGACGGATGTATGTTCCCGGTTGGGGGTGATCGGCGATGGGCGTGCCGTTCAACGTCAGGGTCGCGCCAGGACACCAGCCCGGAATGCGCAGCATCAGCGCAAAGGCAGTGCCGGAATCACAGTCGACGGTCAGGGCGACCTGCCCCTCCCAGGGGTAATCCGTATCCTGCGCGATGCGGACCGGTGTGCCGTCGCTCAGGTTGAGATCGGCGACATTACCCGTGTACAGGTTGACCCAGATCCCCTCGTCGGAGACGTTGTAGATGAACGACCCCGCCTGCGCGATCGTGCGCACGATGTTCGGCGGGCAGCAGAACGAGCTGATGTAGGCTTCGCGCGCGACCGCCCCCAGCGCAGTTCATAGGGCATGTCGTCGAGCTTGCGCAGCGCGTTTGTATAGAAGTAGCGTGTGCCATCCAGGCTGATGCCGACCAGCGCGCTGTTGTGAAGCACCAGTTCGAGGATGTCGGCAAATTCCGCGTCCCCGGTGATGGCCAGCATGCGCCAGTTCCAGAGTGCATTGCCGATGTTGGCGCAGGTTTCGTTATGCGCCGTCATGTTCGGCAGTTGGTACTCGCGCCCGTACGACTGGTGCACCCGGGTAATCGTCGCCTGGTCGATGGCGCCCTCAGGCGATGCGCCGTCGTAGAGCGCGCCGCACCCGCCGGTCACGTACATCTTGGTCTGGGTGACGCTCTCCCACAGCGTTTCCAATGTCGACAGCAGTGTGTCGTCGCCGGTTTCCATGTAGACGTCGGCCACGCCCGCGAACAGATAATTGGCGCGCACGGCATGACCCACGACGCGGTCCTGCTGCCGGAAGGGGATGCGATCCTGGTTATCGTCGCCGCCGTTGACGACCAGATCGCGGATCTCGATCAGGTTCTCGGCGAGCTCCAGATAACGGGGGTCGCCCGTCGTGCGATACATGTCGATGGTGCCCATGTAGTGCGAGGGGCATATGGCGTTGCGGGCCAGTTCCGCCTTCGCATTCTTGTAGAAGTTATAGAGGAAATCTGTGGCCCCGCGCGCGGCCTGCATCAGCGTTTCTTTGCCGGTCGCCCGGAAATGTGTGCACGCTGCCGTCATCAGGTGGCCCAGGTTGTACGTTTCGAAGTGCAGTCGCTCGTTGAACTGGCGGGCTGCCGCGCCATTGCGCTCGGCGATGATCACCGGGGTATGGATGTAGCCATCCTGGCGCTGCGACTTGAGGATTGTCTCGATCACCTCGTCCATGATCTGATCGAGGGCTACGTCGTGGGTGACGTTGTAGACGTGGGCGACCGCTTCCAGCCATTTGTAGAGATCGCCGTCGTTGAACGGCGGGCCTTTGTGCTCGCCTTCTTCCAACCCTGCGGCAATGCGAAAGTTGGTGTAGGCGTGGCTGATGTTCGGATCGCGCATCAGCTGCCACATATTCGGGATCATGCTGCTGCGGCAGACGTCAAAGCGGTCCGCCCAGAAGCCTCGTGTGAATTGAACCGCCGCTTCGCTGACGGGGAGGAGCTTGCGGTAAGGGCTTGTTTTGTAGGTCGTCACCACGCTCAACTCACTTCGACTATATTCGCAAGAAAGCGACGGCATCCAGCTTGAAGGATGGTGCCGTGGATTGACAAGGACTATCTCGGCGGCGCGGTCGATTCTCTGACGATCAGGGTAGGCGGTACTTCGACGATCTGCTGCGGACGCTTGTGATCGGCAAGCCGCTGAATGACGAGCTGCACCGAAATGCGCCCGATCTCGCGGCCGCCGAAATCCACCGATGTCAGCGATGGAAAGAGATATGGGGCGACATGGGTATTGTCGAAGGCCGCGACGGAGACATCATCGGGAATGTGGCAGCCGTGCAGGCCAAGGCTGCGGTACACGCCGAGCGCCAGGAAGTCGTTGACCGAGACGATCGCCGTCGGGCGGGGAGTGCGCTGGAGCAGGCGGTCAGTCGCCTCGATCGCCTCGGGAAGGGTAGGCCCACAGTGCTCGATCAGGTTTGCGAGCTGGCGATCTGCCACGAACTTCTCGTAAGCATGCAGTCGTTCACCAGCCAGCTCCGGCCGCGCGACGCCCATCACCAGTCCGATCTGTCGATGCCCGAGTTCATACAGGTGATCCAGCACTCGGTAGGCTGCGTCATGGCGCACGTAGGCGACCCGATCGGCGCCTTCCCAGGTGCGCCCCATCGCGACCACCGCGCCGCCCTGCTGAATCAGGGAGCGCATTTCCTGCGGGGCATACTCGGAATAGGTAGTCGCCAGAATGACGCCGTCGTAACGCCGTTCGAGGAGACCCCGCAGGGTTTCCAGCTCGCGCTCGCGGTTTAGATCGGTGTTTGCCAGGACGACGCCGTAGCCATTCTGATACGCTTCTTCCTGCACGCCTTCGACGATATCCCAGAAGTGGAAGTTGTGCGTATCCGGGATCATGATGCCGATGGTACGGACCGCGCCGCGGCGCAGATTCTGTGCCGTGATGTTCGGACGGTAGCCCAGTTCCTGAACGGCCTGCATGACGCGCGCTTTGGTATCGGGGTGCACCAGTTCGCTGTCCATCAGGCTCAGCGATACGGTGTTCAGCGACACATTGACTCGCGCTGCAATATCCCGCATGGTCACTTTCTTTGTCGCCATAATGGTCTACGCTATTGCCGTAAAGTCCGCAAAATCGTCTGTTATGAACGTTCATATTGAATGTATCATAGAGATGAACCAGATCAAATTACAGCCTTTGTGTCAATTGCAATGAACGTGCTGCGTTCTAATTGAGGTCAACAGATTTTTGAAGTCCCAACTGGCAAACCATATCGATCTCCTCAAAGAACACATCTATTCCAGCTACCAGGGCATGTTCCGCGAAGCCGGCGACAATCTGCCATACCCTTCCTGGCCCCAGGCAGCGAACAGTACGCCGATGCTGTGGGATTGGGATTCGTGGCTGAGCAACGCCGCGCTGCGTCAGATATTGACCGATCGCGCCGATGAACAGGCCATGCAGACCAGCCTGGCCTACGAAAAGGGCTGCATCCTCAACTATCTGTCCTACGGAAGTATGGACGGCTGGGTCCCGATCCTGATCGTTCGAGGCAAGCCGGTGACCCGTCCGGATCAGATCGCCCAGGAAAACATGCACAAGCCGGTGCTGGCACAGCACGCCGCGTTCATCGTTCAGCAGTGCGGCGACGCCGAGTGGCTGCGCGAGAAGATGTACTTCCTGCTGACCTTCCTGAACAACTACGCCAGTCACCATCGCCACGAGAGCGGGCTGTACTACTGGCAAACCGACAAACAGATCGGCGTCGACAACGATCCCTCGACCTACTTTCGTCCCCACAAGAGTTCCGGCTCGATTTTCCTGAACTGCCTGATGCTGCGCGAGCTGGAAGCAGCCATCGTTCTTTGCCAGTCGCTGCACCTGGACGAAGTCGGCGGCGAGCTGCAAAAGGATCTCACGTCACTTCGAGCGGCCATTCAAGAGCACTGCTGGGATGAGCGCGACGGCTGTTTCTACAGCGTCGACATCAATCTACTCCCGGTCGATCACGATCAATGGCTGCATTCCGGCTATCCCGTCACTGGAGTACCCTGATTCAGCGTATCGGCGTCTGGTCAGGTTTTCTCACTCTGTGGTCGGGGGTCGCGACGAGCGACCAGGCCGAGCGCATAGTCCGGGAGCATTATCGGAACGAAAAAACGTTCAACGCGCCTTTCGGAGTGCGTTCGCTGTCCAGGCTGGAAAAGATGTACAGCGTCCGCGCTTCCGGCAACCCCTCGTCGTGGCTGGGACCGATCTGGGGTGTCGTCAACTACCTGACGTTTCGCGGGCTTGTTCGCTACGGCTTCCAGGACGATGCTCGTGAGCTCGCGGAGAAACGATTACGCTCTTCGGTCGCGATCTGGAACGGTTTGGCGCGCTTCACGAATACTACCAGCCGGAAAACGGCGAACCGATTCTCAACCGTGGCTTCCAGAACTGGAATTATCTCGTCCTGAACATGATCGCC
>JADJPJ010000076.1 GCA_016713325.1 Candidatus Flexifilum affinis
GTTCAACAAGTCCAGTGTCTGCTGCATTTCAGCCATTCTGGCTACAAGTTGTGCGCGCTGCTCTTGCAGGATCGTCTTTCTGGCTGCAATGGTCGCGTCACCCTGCTCCACCAGCGCGAAATAGTCGAGCAGCACTTCAATGGGTAGCCCGGCGCTCCGCATGCATTTGACGAAATCAACCCGCCGTAAATCATGCTCGCCGTAATCTCCGATCCCACTCTCGTTTCGATTAACCGGTGGAGAAGGCCGATCTTCTCGTAATAGCAACGTATCCACGGATAACCCGGACTGTTCACCGACCTCGGATATCTTCATCTGCTCACCTCCACGGCAGAGTGTAACACCTGAGTAAACTCCAAGTCAAGGGCGAATTTCGGATCGGGGAATTGTGTGTCTTGCCGCTTGTTTGCCAGGGCATAGGTGAGCGGACAAATGCGGCAAGGCAAACAAACAGGAGGTAGGCCATCCCCTACCCCCATTTTGCTCTATTCAGGCGAACGCCCGGATCCCGTCGTTCATTCACCCCTACCAGGCGTCCGCGTCGGGCGCTTCACCACCCGGCCCGGGCCAGATTTCGTCGAGCTGCTTGAGCGTTTCCGCCGTGAGGCTGATCTCCAGCGCGCGCAGGTTGCTAGTCAACTGCGCCACGGTGCGCGGCCCGATAATGGGCGCGGTATTGTATACAGTTTCTCCTACTTGTTGAGCTCTACTTCCTACTTCTCGAAGACTTCCCGTGCGACTTTGACGGCCGACATCGCCCGCGGCCACCCCGCATAGAAGGCCAGGTGAATGATCACTTCGGCGATCTCGCTTTCCGTCAAGCCGTTTTCTTTGGCGCGACTTAGGTGGCCAGATAGTTGCTCGGTGTTGCCGTTGGCGATCAACGCTGCGACCGTCACGAGACTGCGGTCGCGCGGCGCAAGCTCCGTGCGCGCCCAGACATCGCCAAATAGCACATCGTTCGTGAGTTCCGCCAGCTTGGGCGCAAAATCGCCGACCAACTGCTGTGCGCGTGAAAGTTGCTTTTGTTCAGACATCTTCTTCCTCCTTTACGTAGGGCGTTTCGCTTCGCCCAACCACTTCACCATTTTCGGGTCGCGATGGTCGAAGAAACTGCTGGTTTTCGTGTCCAGCGTCGCAATCGCCGCCATCTCTTCCGGGCTGAGTTCAAAATCGAACACGTTGAAGTTCTCGGCAATTCTTTCGTTGCGTACAGATTTGGGGATCGCCACGACGCCGCGTTGGGTCAGCCAGCGCAGAATTACCTGCGCCACGCTTTTGTGGTGCATATCCGCAACAGATTGTAGCAACGCGTTTTGGAAGATGTTGTTTCTACCTTCGGCAAACGGCCCCCACGACTCAATCTGCACCCCGTTTTCCTGCAAGAATTCCTGGGTTTCGATCTGCTGATTGAACGGGTGGGTCTCGATCTGGTTCACCGCCGGCGCCACCTGGTTATGCACGATCAGATCCATCACGCGGTCGGGGTGAAAGTTGCTGATGCCGATGGCGCAGATCCGGCCTTCCCGATACAACTCCTCCATCGCGCGCCAGGCCCCATACACATCGCCAAAGGGTTGATGAATCAGATAAAGATCGAGGTACTCCAGTCGCAACCGCTGCATCGACCGTTCAAACGCCTGTTTGGTTTTTTCGTACCCTGTGTCCTGAATCCACAGCTTGGTGGTGACAAACAGCTCTGCTCTTTCCACACCGCTGCGTTTGATGGCGTTGCCGACGGCAACTTCGTTGCCATACGCCGCCGCAGTGTCAATCAGCCGATAGCCGGTGCGGATGGCTTCATAGACACTGGCTTCGCACTCTTCGGCATCATTCATCTGAAAAACGCCAAACCCTAACAGGGGCATTGCTACACCGTTGTTTAGTGATACTGTTGGAATCGCTGACATTGTCATTCTCCTGATAGCGGTGAATCCTTGGCGGGGCAGCGAGCAAACACTTTGAATGCCGTGCTCCCTGCTTCACAAGATAGATATGTACGATACTCAGCTACGACCTGTTTCTGCCGTTACTGGTGTCGCTACGGGTTAAGCAGCCGAGTAAACGAGAGGCAACATCGGTCGCTTTGCTGGACCCCGTCGAGGATTGGGCCTCATTGCCGCCAACCACGGACATTGGCGGGCATGGCGCCAATACACCGATACCTCCTGGACATCTGTTTTTGCAGCGATCCCTCCGCTGGCGATGACACCGATTTGCCTTGCCGGTCGCCGGTGCTCATGAAAGAGGCGGACGTTGCGCGCGCCACTCTCCTCGAAGCTTCATAACCTCTTGTTCTACATTTGTCTCTTAATTCCTCAGTTCCAAAACCACAAAAGGCCGTTATAGGTATATTCCATCGCTGCTATTCCATCGTGTGAATAGCCCTCTTTCACACGAAATGCAAAATTGCCGGCGCCATTGTCATCAACATCCGAAAAATACTCAGAAGCTCTCATCAGATCTGTTCGGCCTTTATCATAGGAATAAGCGAAATCGTCCGTTCCTGTCAGTACAAAGACAAAATAATCATCCGGATCGTGTCCTGCCGCCGCGGCAAATATCTCTTCTTCATTCAACGACGTTCCACAGCTCATCGGAAGGAAATAGCGAAAATAGTCCAGTCCATACTGAAATGTTCGCCAGGTCGCGACAGACCCCATGGAAAAACCGCCGAATCCCCGATGATCGCGGGAAGCGATCAGATCATCCTTGCGTATGCTCGCTGCATAGGTACTGTATGTTCCTTCCACCGCCGGGATCAGATCATTGATGAGTTCATTGTGATAGTTTGCCGTCAACTGCATCGCCAGAGAAAAGTTGGCGGAATCCCGACCGTTCTCATTTGTATTGTTATAGGTCGGACTTACAATAATCAGTGGTCTCATCTCGCCTACAGCAACTGCATGATCTATGATGTTCTTAAAAGAGGCTGGGCTATTCGGTGTTCCCAGTGTCATGTTCTCATCACCCCATCCGCCATGCATCAGATAGAACACATCGTATTTCTGGTCTTTACTGTACCCGTAGGGAAGATATACAACCGCATGCTTCTGAAGTGGTTTTGATTTTTCACTGTAGGAAAAGGATTCATAGGTAGCGTAAACCAGGTCTGTCAGGGTTCCCTGCTGATCTGCCGCCTGATAATACTCCTCAGGAATAATTTTAAGTTCCTGCGGAACTGGATGCTCCATCTGGTTTTCCCAGAATTTCACCGCATGATCGAGCCACCCTTCTGCAATCGTCCCTTCGCCAAGGCCGAACCCGTGCGGTAGATTTTCAAAAATCTCAATCTCTGCGTCCGTTCCATTTGCCTTGATCTGATTGATGCGGTTCTCCATGATGCGATAGCTTGCAATGCCGTCGTTGGCGCCCACACATGCATAGGTCGGCGGCTCATTGCCGTTCACTTCGGAAAGCCCGTATATTGCATGATCACCGCTGCAGGTCTCGGATACTCTGCTTCTCCATAGGCGGCTGTTCCGTTTGATCCAAGCCAGGCCGCCATCCGCGCACCTGCAGAGCCGCCCCACAGGGAATAATCCGCCGTGTCAACCTCAAGTTCTTCCGCATGTTCATGAACAAAGGCAATCGCTCGTGCAAGATCCTCGCGGGCTGTCTCTGCTCCCGGCCGGTAACTCAGTGCGAATGCATGAAGGCCCTTTTTCTATAGTTCCAATGCATGCGGAAAGCTGTCATGCATGGCTCCTACATATACAAAGGCGCCACCGGCATTCACTATGGCAAATTTCTCCCCCGGATTCCCTCGGAAGAAGAAAAGTCCGGTATTTTTCTTGGCGGGATCAGCGGCTTTTTCTTCGTCCGTGTAGATGTCATAAAAAATCTGTTCCCCCGCCTCTGCTTTGCTTTTCATATAGTTTACGATTTCGACTGTCCGATCCGGATTCACATGGGGCTATACCAGGGCAGGAGACCGCCAGCCTCACGCAGGGTCATGCTCTCATTAATCGTACTGCCGGCAGGAAAGATCAGTCTTCCGTAGCCTTGAAAGACAGGATCTTCTATAACAGCCAACACTTTTGTGTCCGCCGTGTAGCTAGTCTTTATATGATCTTCTGGTGCATCTGTGGATTTCTCGGTATCCACTGTTGCTTCTGTAACAGATTCATTCGTTGCAGCCCGCCCTTTTTCGACAGTTTCAGTGACTACTTCCACTCTTGATGAAGAAATCTGCTCATCCGTTGTATTTCCTACCGCATCCTGTAAGCAGAGCAATGAACATCAAAAGGATGGCCAATGCCACTCCGTACTTCCTATATTGCATACTGCCACCTCCTTGGCGGGAATACGTAGGGGCCGGCCCTTCGGCCGGCCCGCCGCAACAAGCGACCACACGGGGCCGTCCCTGCGTCAGACATCAATCGGTTAGGCATCCGCTCTAGGGCTTCGGCGGAGCTTCCAGCCCTGACATGGCCAGTATTCCGTCTGGGAGCCGTGCCCCCTGAACCTCGATCGCCGCAACAGACTGGTTCAGTTCGGTGAGTTCGGCTGCTGTGAATTGAACGCCATCTGCGCCGATGTTCTCGAGCATATGCGCCATCTGTGTGGTGCCGGGGATGGGCACAATCCACGGTTTCTGTGCCATCAGCCAAGCCAGCGAGATTTGGGCGGGCGTCGCTTCTTTGCGCTCGGCCCAAATCTTGAGCAGTTCCACAAGCGCCAGGTTGGCTGGCAGGTTCTCTGGCGAGAAGCGGGTCTCACTTTGGCGAATGTCACCGCCAGCGAATCCTGTACGTGCGTCAATGGCGCCCGTCAGGAAACCCACACCAAGCGGGCTCCACGGGACGAAGCCGATGCCCAGTTCCTCGCAGAGCGGGATCACCTCTGCTTCCGGCCCACGCCACAGCATCGAATATTCGTTCTGGACGGCGCTGACGGGCAGCTCGGCGTGCGCACGCCGCAACGTGTTCAGCCCCATCTCGGACAGACCCCAGTGCAGAACCTTGCCTTCATCCATCAGCTCTTTGACCGCGCCGGCGACATCTTCGATCGGCACCTGCGGGTCAACCCGGTGCTGGTAGAGGAGATCGATGCGATCGGTGCGCAGGCGCTTGAGCATGCCCTCGACGGCCAACTTGATCTGGTCGGGGCGGCTATTGAGACCCCCACGGAACTGGCCTGTCTCAGGATCGATATCCCAGCCAAACTTGGAGGTGATCACAACCTCGTCGCGGAAGGGCGCTATGCCTTCGCCGAGAATCCGTTCCACTTCGTGAGGGCCGTACGCCTCCGCCGCATCGAAAAAGGTGACGCCACGGTCAAAGGCCGTCCGAATAATGTTGTGCATCTCGGATCGGGTGGGAATGGTCGTTTGATAGGTGCGGCTCATGTTCTGGACGCCAAGGCCGACGCTAGAAACCTCGAGTGAGCCGAGTCTGCGGCGCCCTTGCACGATGGATTGCTGAGGACTGTTTACGCCTGTGCCGGTCTGGGTCTGCGTAGCCGCAGCCTGGATTGGTGCGCAACCTGCCACCATCGACGCTGCCGCCAATCCCAGCCCTGCGACAAGTATGTTGCGGCGGCCTGGCATAGCGGGAGCACCCTCTGAACTGCGAGCAGTGTGTATGTTGCTCATATAAACCACATCCTTTTTGAACAAAAGACCAACTGACTTGGGAATATTGGGGCGAATTCTGCCCGTCTTGCGATCCAGTATATGAGGATTTTGGCCGATGTGTTAGGATGATTCTCTGGAATTTTTGTATAATCCTGCAAATGATCGATGTAAATATAGCTACAGAAAATGCAGGATAGGTGAGGAGAGACGCGTGAAGGTAACGAACCATCAACCATCCGATGAGAAGGTGCAGCGGACGCAGGCCAGTTGTAACGAGCTGGCTAAACAGATCGCACGGGTTGTGCGCGATGATGGCGTCGTAGAGGCGTTACCAGGGGTCTACCTCAGCCGTCGCGCTGCACCCACTGAACTCGGTCGTGGCATCTGGCCCGCTTCCTTTTGTGTCATCGCCCAGGGTAGCAAAGAGGTGTTGCTAGGCGAAGCGCACTATCATTATGATCCTGCGCATTACCTCATCGCCACCGCTACGCTACCTGTCGCCAGCCGGATTGTCGAGGCAACGCCCGAGCAACCTTACTTGGGTTTCGTCCTTACGCTCGATCCTGTCCTCGTCAGTTCAGTCATAACCGAGGCCGATTCTCCGGCGTTGCAGAGTCAGTCCTCTGTGAAGGCCATCAACGTCAGCCCGCTGGATGCAGAGTTGCTGGATGCGGCAGTGCGGCTCGTCCGGCTGATCGACACGCCTAAAGAAGCACGCTTCCTCACCCCGCTGATCACGCGCGAGATCATCTATCGGCTGCTGATGGGCGAGCAGAGCAGCAGGCTCCGGTATTTCACTGGCGTAGGGGGCAACTCCCAACGCATCGCTGAGGCCATTGCGCGGCTGCACCAAGAGTTTGACCAGCCGCTGCGGATGGAGGAGATGGCAAGCAAATTAGGCATGAGCGTCTCAAGCTTCCATCATCATTTCAAGGAAGTTACGTCAATGAGTCCCCTGCAATTCCAAAAACACCTGCGGCTCCAAGAGGCGCGGCGACTGATGCTCGGCGAGCGCCTTGACGCCAACAGCGCGGGATCGCGCGTGGGGTATGACGACACCTCGCACTTTAACCGAGAGTACAAAAGCCTCTTCGGTGCCCCGCCGCGGCGCGACGTCGAACGGCTGCGGGCAACCACCTGGCAAACGGGCGATGGGGGTGTCAATTAGGCGTTGGGCCGGGCTTTTGTTTTCCGGGGGGGCGCCCCCCCCCCCGCCTCCCCCCTATTTGGGGTGCCCCGTCGCGGTCTGCAGGTCAAGCGAGGCGTTCGTGACCGATGCCCTCTGGCGCCTTGCACCTCGATCGTGGCGACCTCGGCGTCGATCACGCGCAGGTCATTCGACGTCAGGAGGAGATCGGCGGCGCCGATGTTCTCCTCTAGGCGGTGCAGCTTGCGCGTCCCGGGAATGGGCACGATAAAAGGCTGCTGCGCCAGGAGCCAGGCCAGCGCGATTTGCGCGGGCGTCGCCCCTTTCTGTGTGGCGAGCCGGTGGAACAGCGACCAGCGGCTGGTTGGCGGCCATCGCATCGGGCGTGAAGCGCGGAAAGCGGCTGCGAATGTCGCCGGCGTCGAAGGTTTGATCGGCGCGGACCGCCCCCGGCAGAAAGCCTTGCCCTAGCGGACGCCACGGCACAAAGCCAATCCCCAGCTCGACGCAGGCGGGCAGCACCTCCGGTTCCGAGTCCTGCGCCCACAGCGAATACTCGTTCTGCACGGCGGCGACCGGGTGGACGGTGTGGGCGCGCCGCAGCGTCTGGGCGCCGACTTCGGAGAGCCCGAAATAGCGCGCCTTGCCCTCCGCAATCAACTCCTTCACGGCGCCGGCCACCTCCTCGATAGGCACGTTGGGATCGACCCGGTGCTGATAGAGCAGGTCGATCGTGTCGACTTGCAGCCGGCGCAGCGACGCCTCCACCGCCGGTTTGATGTGCTCCGGGCGGCTGCTCAGCCCCTTGCGCTGGCGTGTCACAGGATCGATGTCGAAGCCAAATTTGGTGGCGATGATCACCTGGTCACGCACGGGCGCCAACGCCTCGCCGACCAGTTCTTCATTGGCAAAGGGGCCGTAGACCTCGGCGGTATCGAAGAAGGTGATACCCCGCTCCACCGCGGTGCGCAGGAGGGTGATCATCTCCTGCCGGTCCGGGGGTGTCCCGTAATTCATGCTCATCCCCATACAGCCAAGACCGATGGCGGATACTTCGAGACCGCCGGCGCCCAATTGTCGGTTTTGCATCCGTTTGCTCCTTTGGGTAAGAGACTGTCTCATAAGTTACCTACTTTGACGCAAATGCGCAGAGAAGCAAAGAAACGCAGAGAATACGCCTGTAAAACTCCTCTGCTTTTCCTCTGCTGCTTTGCGTCTCTGCGTCAAAGCGACCTTCTCAAACAGTTCTCTAGTAGCGGTCACCGATCACCTTGATCTGCGCCATGGCGTCGGCGATTTCGCCGAGATCCGCCGGCGTCAGGTGAACGTTCACCGCGCCGTTGTTCTCGTCCAGCCGTTCCAGCCGGCGCGAGCCAGGAATGGGCACGATCCAGGGCTTCTGCGCCAGCAGCCAGGCCAGCGCGACCTGCGCCGGGGTGGCGCCCTTCTCCGCACCGATGCGCGCCAGCAAATCGACCACGCCCTGGTTGGCCTTGATCGCTTCCTGGGTGAAGCGCGGGTTGCGGCTGCGGATGTCGTTCTCCGCAAAGGTCGTGCTGGCGTCGATCTTGCCGGTCAGGTAGCCGCGGCCCAGCGGGCTGTAGGGCACCAGCCCGACGCCGAGTTCCTCACATGCGGCCAGGACGCCGTTTTCTTCAATGGCGCGCCACCAGATCGAGTACTCGCTCTGCAGCGCCGTCACCGGCTGGACAGCGTGCGCGCGGCGGATTTGCTCGGCGCTAGACTCGGAGAGACCAAAGTGCTTGACCTTGCCTGCCTGGATCAGCTCTTTCACGGCGCCGGCCACATCTTCCATCGGCACGTTCGGGTCGGGGCGGTGCTGGTAGAAGAGGTCGATGACCTCGACGCGCAGCCGCTTGAGCGAGGCCTCGGCCACGCGCTTGATCTGCTCCGGCCGGCTGTCCAGCCCCACCGTCGGATGCGGCCCCTTGTCAGGATCGTGCTTGAAGCCGAACTTGGTGGCGATCACCACCCGCCCGCGAAATGGCTCCAGCGCCTCGCCGACAAGCTCTTCGTTGGTGAAGGGGCCATACACTTCCGCGGTGTCGAAGAAGGTGATCCCGCGGTCGACCGCGGCGTGGAGAAAGTCGATCATCTCCTGTTTGTCAGTCGGCGTGTCGCCAAAGCTCATGCGCATACAGCCCAGGCCGAGGGCTGAGACTTCCAGACCACTGTTGCCTAGCTTGCGCAGTTGCATTTGGAGTGCTCCTTGATTTTGTACCTTTGGGGTGTGGCTGCCGACGGCAAAACGGCTGACGAGATGCTTGAGCCGTTTCGCTTGCACCGATGGGCGCATCAATTCATAGATCGCAACATCACCGGTATCTTCCCAGGTTGGGCGGCGCTGCGTCTCGGCATCGCGTTCGACCCGCATCATCAACTGAATCTCTGGAACCACTGTGAACCTCCCATTCTTCTGAACTGCCCGCAGATCGCCCGTCGAACTGCGCGACGTGTTCCTGATCCTGGTTCTATTCTAGCGAGCTACGGCGCGCAGTGGTAGGCGATTTCTCCAGCGTCCTTGTATAATCCTGCAAATCTTTCAGAAAGGGTGTTGCCAACTTGTCCGATGCTGGTGGGGTGAGGCTGTGTGATCCGAGGTATCTGAACGATCGTTCGGCTTTCGACGTCTTTGTGCGCTGCGAGGACGCTGACCTGTGCCCGTGTTTTCTCGGAATCGAAGTCAAGTACCACGAGAACATGCGGGGTCGGGCTAGCGCCCAACATTCGCAGTACGACGAGGTCGCAGACGTTATGGGCTGCTTCATCTGTGACCACTCTCCCCTCAAGAGCCAATTCAACATATCTGGCGTGATCATCTGCTTGCGGGAATCACTGAATGCAAGGCGGCTACGCGGATGGCCCTTTGTCACCATGTACCCGGCGGTAACGGCTATGTCTCAAGTGCGCTTTCTGGAGTATCGGCGGCATCTGTTGAATGAAGACAGCTTCACCGCGGACTCTTGGAGTAGTTTGTCGCCGCGCCACGACAGCAGTCGAACGCGAGTGTGGAT
>JADJPJ010000077.1 GCA_016713325.1 Candidatus Flexifilum affinis
GGCATTATCGCCAATGACCGCCGCGGCCTTGATCTGCTCGTTCTTCAGGCCGAAGTGGTGCAGGAACAGATCCAGCGTCGACCGGCCCTCGGCCTTGTTGACCACCACGATCGGCCGGTCCGGGCCGCCGACCAGGTTCCAGTTGACGACCGCGCCGGTGAAGACGGCGACGACCGGTCGCGGCTGAGGGTGCGCACCGGGTTGTCCCGGTGCACGATGCAGGCGATGCCGTCCAAGGCGATGGTCACCGCGGTCAGGTCGCTCTCATCCTGTTTCAAAGCCCGCGAGGCCATGCCGATCTGAGCGCGACCGCTGCGTGCGTCGGTCACGCCGCGCGTGCTGCCGCCGGTCTGGACGTCGATGCGCACCTCGGGATGCGCGGCCTCATATCGCCTGGCGATTTCAGCCGCCAGCGGATGCACCGTGCTCGATCCGGTGATGGTGATGCGCGTCTCCGCCGCCGTCAGCGCAGCAGGACAGGATGGTGATGAGCAGGACCCGCATGGCGAGCTCAGCAGCAACCCGAGCCAGGCGTGCATCCGCCGCCGGTGGTCCGGTAGCCTTCCGGCAGGACACCGTTCTTGGTCTCCTGGGGGTGCCGCAGGGCCTGGGTGGCGCAGGCGAAAAAAGCCTGCTCGGTCATGGGGATCTCCCCGGTAGGGCGGTAGGCCGATGACCCGCCGCGCGTAGGGTTCGGCGGCCGCAGACCATAGGTCTTGCTGCACACCGCCGTGCGCTCGCCGCGACGGAAGACATGACCATCGTCGTCGCGCACTTTGCTCCACGGACCGGGGTAGAGGATGGCATGGTTGCCCTCCAGGCACGTCCCCTGCTTGCCCTTGTAGGCGACCACGGTGACCGAGCGGTATTCGATGCCGCCAACCACCTGCCAGGGCCGCTCGTCGCGCTTGGCCAGATGGACGCCGTGGAACCCGGCGTCGGCGAAGGCCTGCAGGAAGCGGTCCTCGCGGAAGGCGCCGCTGATGCAGCCCGACCACAGGGTGGGATCGCGGCGTTGCTCCTCCGGGACATCCTCGTCGCTGACGATGTCGGAGATCCCACCGCCCGCCAACCTTGACCACGCGGAACAGCTCGGCGAAGAGCTGCTGGCGCCTGCGCTCGTTGACCAGGTTGAGGACGCAGTTGGAGACCACCACGTCGACCGAGGCGTCCGGGATCAGCGGCGCAACTCGGCGCAGGCGCTCCTGCTCGGTCTGCAGAGCGAAGAGATCCTCGCGCGAGGACACCGGGTGGTCGGCCAGCCAGCGGTCAACAGCCTCCAGGTCCAGGGCGAGATCCTGGATCTGGCCGCAGCGGAACTCAGCGTTGGCAAAGCCGACAGCGGCAGCCACCTGCGACGCAGCGCCACGGGCCAATGCCAGCATGTCCCGATTGCGGTCGACGCCGATCACCCGGCCGGCGGATCCCACGACCTGGCTGGCAATGAAGCAGATCTTCCCCCCGCCAGAGCCGAGATCGAGTACGGTCTCCCCGGCGCGCACGAAGCGGCTGGGATCGCCACAGCCATAATCGCGTTCGAGGACCTCTTCGGGAATGACGGCGAGGTAGCGGGGGTCGTAGCTGACCGGGCAGCAGAGGGCCGCTTCGACAGCTTGGGCGGCAGCGGCGTAGCGCTCCTGGACGGCGTGGGTCTGATCCATGTGGAATCTCCGGGATACCTATCTGTCGGGGGCGCTGGGGTTTTTCTTACACCGCACCGTGCATGCGTCCGAAGCGATGCCGCAGGATGGTGTGGTGATGATGCCCCAGCCGGTCTTGCAGATCGGCCAGATCCGGCCGCTGATCTTGGACTCGCCGGCCGTGCGGAGCTTGGCATCGACGGCGACTTCGCGGTAGCGCAGGCCCAGGCGCAGGGGCCTTGGTCTGCATCTCGGCGGTCCACCCGAAGGTGGGGTCACTCATGTGCAGGCGGGTGAGCGCCGCCGTCGACACGCAGCGGAATGGGCCGAGGTCGGTGACCCGCCGCCAGTACAGCACGCGCATGAGGCAGATGGCGACGAGGTTGCCCATCCGTTGCGGCGGCGTCAGGGCACCTGGTTCAGCCCGGCCCAGGGCCCGGCTGCCCACCACCAGGTCGGCCTCACCACGTAGCACCGGACCGGTGACGGCCTCCAAGCGGGACAGATCGTCGGCACCATCCGCGTCGCAGAAGACCACTGCCCGTGCATCGACCGGCACGGCAGCGAGGGCTGCCAGACAGGCCGAGCCGTAGCCGCGCCGAGCCGCCGGCACGACCCGGGCGCCGGCGGATCTGGCGACCTCGACCGTGCGATCCCGGCTGCCGTTGTCCGCGACGATGATCTGATCCACGCCACCGCTGAGCAGGTCGCGGATGACCGGCGCGATGGACTGCTCCTCATCGAGCGCGGGGATGACGGCTACGAGCACGCGGATGCCTCCTGGGGTTGGTCGGAGATCCAGGACATTCCTTACGCGTCCCTGTCCCGCCTGTGTCCCCATTGACATATGGACTGGTCGTTCCATATTACGGCCATGCAGCGCGGCAGGCCACTGGAGTTCGACCCGGAACGGGCGCTGGTTGCCGGCATGGAACTGTTCTGGCAACAGGGCTACGAAGCAACCAGCCTGCATGATCTCGTCGACAGACTGGGCATCTCGCGCAGCAGTTTCTACCACGCCTTCGGCGACAAGGAGCAGTTGATGCTGCAGGCGATCGCGCTCTACGCCGATCGCATGGCCGAGAACATGGCCGCCGTCGTGGCGACGACACCCGATGGCCGCAGCTTCATCGTCGGCATGTTTGAGCACATTATCAGCCAGCATACCGGCCGTGGCTGCCTGATGGTCAACACCGCCAACGAACTCGCCCATCGCAATCCGCGCGTCGCCGAGGCTCTGCGCACCGGTTGGTCGCGCATCGAGTCACTCATGCTGTCCGCCATCAAACGCGGTCAGGCCGACGGAAGCATCACCTCCCGTGAATCCCCTGAAGTCATCGTCATCTACCTGATGACGGCACTCATGGGCATGAACAGCATGGTCAAGACCGGCACACCCGCCGCCGCAGCCTCGGCAGCGGCGCGTTTGGCCGTCCAGGCCATCGCCTGACTTTTCTCGCTCTATTTTGGAACGTTCGTTCCATTTACTGGCGGACATCGATCCGCCCCAACCCGTCCGAAGGGACATCGCATGACCATCCACCACCTCACTCTGGCGCCGCTGACCATCGAGACCGCCTCCCGGCACGTCACGCGATCTGTTGTCGCAAACCCAGGCCAAGATGGGCTTCATCCCCAACATGTACCGCTCCATGGCGCTCCACCCCGGGCTGTTCGCCACCTACGTGGCCGGATACCCAGCAGCTCGGTCCGACAGCGGCCTATCACCCGTGGAGCAGGAGGTCGTCTTCCTGGCCATCAGCCGCAGCAACCGCTGCACGTACTGCATGGCCGCCCACAGCTTCGTGGGCGATGCCATGTCGAAGGTCCCGCCTGCGGTCACGAACGCGATCCGCGATGGATCCCCGATCCCCGACCCTCGCCTGGCAGCCCTGGCGGCGTTTACCACGTTGATGGTCGAATCGCGCGGCCGGCCAGAGGCATCAGACGTCGCCACCTTCCTGGCCGCCGGCTACGTGGAACGGCATATCCTGTCGATCATCCTCGCCATCGCCGTCAAGACGATCAGCAACTACACCAATCACATCGCCGACCCGGCCGTCGATCAGCCGTTTGCTGGTCGGGTGTGGAACGGTTGATCGACGCATCGAATCTCTGGCCGGCGCGCAGATGTGCGCCGGCCAGTTCCCCAGCTTGATAGATTTGGGCGCTCGGCACACGTCCCCCTTGGTCTACCAGTCGTTCAGTTCTTGTGTGTCCGAACTGTCTCGCTTTGATCGAAATGAGCACCCGGCACCTGTCCCACTTGGTTCACCAGTCGTTCAAGTCTTGAGGGTCCGAACGGCCTCGGCTTGATCGGATCCAGCTGAAGAAGGAACACGGCACCAGATCCGCGACGTAGACCAGTCGTTTAGCTCTTGAGGGTCCGAACGGGCACCGTTTGATCGAATTCAGCTGGAAAAAAAGCACGGCAGCAGATCCCCTTCGATCACCAGTCGTTCAGTTCTTGAGGGTCCGAACGGCATCGGCTTGATCGGATACAGTTGAAGAAGGAACACGGCACCAGATCCGCGACTTAGACCAAAGGTGCGCCCCAATCATCTCGCCGTCACCCGTCAGCACCATATACACGGCTAGACCAAGACCGCCGATGGCCATGGCATAGGCGATCCATCCTGCAAATGATGGAGCCAGCGTGGCGGCAGTTCCTGAGGCGACAGCGTCCTGACGAAGCGTTGAAACTGCATCGAGGCTCCCAGGCAGGTAACTGCCCGAGCACCACCATGATCAGGCCGATTAGCAGGATACGCCCTGCTTGTGCGCCGGCATCGTGTCATGCGGTGCGATGTAGCGCAGAAATAACCCGAACTTGGCGACAACAAAACCCAACCCAATGGTAGTGATGCCGGTACGGATCCAAGCCAGCAGCGTGCGCTCGGCGGCGAAGTAGACCCGCGGATCTTCGAGATAGGACATGGGTTAATCAGACATCGGACTCGCAGGAAAGCCAAGTGGCGGCCACTGGCCAGCGAGCGCTCGCGACCGTCGCGACCGAGAGTTCCAGCGAATCGGTGGACTGCCCGTCGTAGGAGAACTCCAGTGTCCACCCGTCCAAGATCGCCAACCGACGGTAGAGCCAATCCCAAGCGGGGCACGGGTTGGCAGATTGACCGAGATGGCCAAATTTTCGTTGGCGCTTTCCTGAAATCAGACTTGGCGTAAGACCCCGATCATGCAGTTATTTTCAACTTGGCAGGGTTTGGCGTATGTGCTCGCCATGTGCGCCGCACTGACCGCCATCTTTGGAAAACTCGGCGTCGCCGAGATGAACTCCGACTTGGCTACCTTCATCCGTACCATCGTTATCTTAGTAGTAAGTGCGTTGATCATTACTTCGCGCGGAGTCTGGAGTGCGACTGGCGACATCGCGTGGAAGGGCGCTCTATTCCTCGTCCTCTCCGGGGTAGCGACCGGATTTTCATGGCTGTTCTACTACCGTGCGCTGCAAATCGGCCAGGCTTCGCACGTGGCGCCGCTTGAGAAAATCAGCGTCGCTTTCACGGTTATCCTGGCCGTGATATTCCTTGGTGAAGCGCTCACCCTACGCACGACACTTGGTGCTGGATTGGTTGTTGCTGGGGCCGTGGTGCTGGCATGGATATAATGGTTCTGCCAAGAAGATAGGGCTTGGTGTCGATCAGATGGATCGCAGTCCGGGATTGGCCTCGCTTTTCCCTGCCCCGCACCCCTGCTCCCTAAGTCATCGCCTATTCGGCGATGTTGGCGCCTCCCGGAGGCGGGACCGTCACCTCGCCGTACGCATTCAGCGTCTGATCCATTGCCACAGACGGACTGCCTAGCCAGGGAAAATGGAAGTATTTCAGGCTGAGTTGCTGTGCCGCCTGATCGAAGGAAGTGCCCTGTGACATCAGGAAGAGCGCCGCCGCAAGGCCGGTACGGTCGGCACCAGCTTTGCAGTGGATCAAGGTAGGTTTTGGGGGCATTTTCGATGATTTTGATCAGTTCCGCACATCGGGATGGGGTAAGCCGTTTGGATGCTGACATACTGAAGTCGAGGTGGGCAATCCCCAAACGCGTGCATTCGGCAATCTCAGCGTCGTACCAACATGTACCGGTGTTGTCGCCACGCAGATTGATGATGCTACCCAGGTGAAGCTGACGAGAGACGTCTTCGATGCGCATTGGCGAGAGCTGCGCAGATCGGTAGCACACCCCTGGTACGACAACGTGGAGATTGCCGGTCAAATCGAACACCAAGTAGATGGCCAGCGCTACGGTCGCCGCAACAAGCGCCAACCCGGCAACCACCCGGAGCGGACGGGCAAGATGGAGAGTGCGACCTCTTGCCTTCGCGCTGTCAGGGACAGCGCTCCAGCGCACATTCAAGTCCTTCTGAACTGCAGCATTCCCCCGCGGATGACTCCTGGCACAGACAGGAACCCGTCCATGTCGCTCTGCACGCTTTTCGCGTTCGTCCTGGTCGTCAGGGCCAACCGCCGATGCGTCGTATCGCAGATCGCGAGCCGTCATTGATCACGCTCAGCAGAAACGGGAGATCGGCTCATGGACTCGGGTTGTGGTAGCCCCGGCCCAGGCGGACGAAGTAGGTTGTCAGCGGGGAGCCGTCCGGGCAGGTGATCGGCAGTTCCTGGACTGGATCCATCCTGGTGAAGCGTTCGACCACAGCGGCCATCGACAGTTCCTGGCCGAGCGTCCGACCACCAGCACGTCATGATCGCGCGCCGCAGCTGGCGGTGACCAGTAGCGATACATCAGATCGTCAACGCCAAACAAACCCCCAGATGCGATTTCCGCATGGTTCTGGTACTTGTCGGCAGTAGCGAAGGCGATTTGGCTGGCGATGTTGTAGCGGTCCACGCCGGCGATGATCGGTAGGGCTCCGCCGTCACGGCGTTCTTGTTCTGCCATCGCACAGACCTTCACGCCAAGCTGCCGCCAGCCGATGAAGCGGGCGATCTGGCGCGGGTAGGCGACACCGGGCAGGCCGATGGCCACATAGTGCAGAAAGCCCCCCAACAACACCACTGGCAGGAGCAGAGCGGTAGCGAAGACGCGATCGTGGATGACATACGGGCGGCAGCGCAGGGTCCAGGCTGCCAGAGCCCCAACGAGCGGAACCAGCGCCAGCAAGGGTGGGCCGGTCCAGTTCGGGCGCGACTCGTGCAGGCAGGCGTGCGCGGCAAATACCGCCAGGGGCAGGCCCAGCGCCAGCAGCAGGTAGCGCGATCCAGGGCGGCTGACCAGACCGATGATCCGCCGGTGTCCGAGCAGAGCCACAGCCAGGACGAGGGGACCAGCGAGAGCGAGCATGTCGCGGATGAGTTCGTGGCCATGGAAGGCCGCAGCCCCGGTCCAGCGGCCGGCGGTCTGGAAGCGGAAAGAGACCCAGTCGTGTTGGCTGTTCCAGTAGATCACCGGAACGAAGCACAGCGCCATGATCGTCACAGCAACCCACGGGCCGGGCCGGACGAGTTGGCGGCGTCCATCAGCAGTGAGGAACAGCATCAGCACGGCCGGCGGGACGAGCAGGGCGATGCTGTACTTGGACAGCATGCCTAAGCCGAGGGCGCATCCAGCCACTAACCACCAGCCGGTGCGTCCACGGCTCAGCGCCTCGCGCGTGGCAAGCAGGGTCACAGCCCAGGCTGCCATCAGCGGCGCATCGGGGGTCATGACCGGGCCCGCTCCGATGGCAAAGGGCATGGCTGCGAACACCAGGGCGGTGGCCCATCCTGCGTCCCGGCCCCACTGCACCTGGGCGAGCCTGACCAGTGCGACCAGCGCGACCAGCCAACAGCCGAGGGCCGGCAGCCGCACGGCGAAGGGATTGTCGCCCAGCAGCCAGGTCGATGCGGCGATCAGCCAGCCGACCATGGGCGGGTGGTCGAAGTAGCCCCAGTCGAGATGCTGGGCGTAGTTCCAGTAGTAGGCCTCTTCGGCGCTCAATTCGGTCTGTCCGGCGTAGGCGAGGCGCAGGACCACCAGGTAGGCGACGAGGCCGATGGCGGCTAGGCGCCATCGGCCTGCCCGGTTGGATCCCGATACCGGGAAGACCCAGAAGCCGATACCGATCAGGTTCACCACCGCCCCGGCCGCGATGCCCAGGATGACGGAGAGCAGCTCCGGCACCCCTGCCGCCTGCGCCCCCGAGAGGATGCCGCCGCGCAGAACGAGAGCGAGGAGGGCGACGATCACGAAGCGGACGTAGGCAGACAGCCCCGGTCGCGCCGCGAAGGCATAGCGAGCGTTGAGCAGGAAGTTGGTGACCGTGGCGGTGGCGAACCCGACCATGTGGGCCACGGCGAGGCCGGCCCGGCCTGGCGGCAGACGCTGAACATCGCCAGATCGACGGCTATCCCGGTCAGGCCGACCAGCGCGAAACCCGCGCCGGCCCGCGGCGACAGGTTGCAGCCGCCCAGGATCACTAGGCGGCGCAGGTAGTCCGAGATGGTGCGCAGCCCGAGCTTCGATGTGCCAAGACGGCGATCCTGGAAGACGATCGGGATCTCCGCAACCCGGGTTGGATCGTTGTGGCGGGCGAGCAGTTCGAGCAGGATCTTGAAACCGGTCGGTTCCTCGCCCAATGTCAGGAGATCAGCGCGCCTGGCAGCGAAGAAGCCCGACATCGGATCGCTGGCGTGGGTGAATGGCGTCGCCAACCAGGCGGCGCAGCGCGACATCATCCGGCGCCGCCAGGGCCAGTCGGGGCAGCCGCCCCCGGCAACATGCCGGCTGCCGATCGCGAGGTCGTGCGTGCCCGCCAGCAGCGGGGCGGCCAGGGCCTCGATGACCTCCGGAGGATGGCTCAGATCTGCGTCCATGACCACGACCACGGAGGCGCGGGCGGCCCGCGCGCCATGCAGGACCGCGCCAGCCAGTCCGCCCACCCGGTCTCGTTCGAGCACGCGTACGGGAATGGAGAAGGTCGATGTCGACACGAGCGCGGCAGTGCCGTCCTCAGAGCGATCATCGACCACCAGGACTTCGCATGGCGGCCAGGATCCGGCGATATCCTCAAGGCATCGCAGCAGGACCAGGATGTTGTCCCGCTCGTTGAGCGTCGGGATGATAAGGCTCCAGAGCGGAGCGGTCTCGTTCATCACGGGCAGGGTAGCTCGTCCTGACCAGGCCGGGCGAGTACCTTGGTCCTATGTAACGATGACGGCACTAAGCAGCGGGTCACCGACTACGACATCAGGCACAACGCCCTGTGGATCAGCATCGAGCCCACGTGATGGCCCTGTTCTACAAGGTCGGAAGCATGGACGACCTGCCGGCCTGATAGAAATCGGTCCAATTCTAGATGATATGCCAGTAGGCATGCAGGAACCCGGTACGGTGCAGCGTCTCGATGCCTTGCAGGGCGATGTGGGACATCGGGAACCAGATCGCATCAGCGAAGGCGTGACCGACCCGACGCGAATTGATCGTGTAGGTTTCCGGCACGGTCGGCCTGCGCAGGGCAGGGATGAAACGCGGCGTGGCGTCGGCATAGGCGGCCCACTCCTCGGGATGGCGCTCGGCCAGCACCCGTTCCTCCTCAAGGACGAGAACAGGATACCACACCAGGAAGGGGACGATGAGGAGACCGGTGATGATGAAGCTCCCGGATGCAAGCCGAGGCCGACCGCGCCGCAGAAACTGAACACATACAGCGGATTGCGCACCCAGGCTGTAGGGACCGACGGTAATCAACTTGTCGTTCTTGAATCCGGCGATGCAGAGCGACGACCAGCCTGCCGAAGGCGCAGACCAGCAAGCAGGATCAGACCGATATCGCCCACGAGGATATCGACGATGCCGTCCTCGGGCCAAGCGCTGGCCGACACGGCAAGCACCGCGCAGGCAGCAAGCGCGACCAGCCAGGTCGCAACCCGACGCAGACGTTTGACCGCCCTGAGGAGTCCCTGCCCACGCATGGGGTCGGACATGGCGAAAATCTCTTGGGCCGGATCAGCCCGGCCAGATGACGAATGGCTGCCGCTCATGCCAGTCCCCGGGCAGGATCGGTGTGGTGGGTGGGCAGTTCGAGCAGGATCGTGAAGCCGGTCGGCCCCTCGCCAAAGGTCAGGAGCTCGACGCGCCCGGCAGCGAAGATGCCCGACAGCGGATCGCTGGCGTGGGTGAATGGCGTCGCGGTTTGCTTCATCACCGTCAGGATAACTCGTCCTGACCAGGCCGGGCGAGTACCTTGGTCCTATTTGCTCCCCGGCGCCATCCCTGACACTTGCCACGCATGCGCGCACACCCCACCACGCTGCTGTTCGGATTGCTCGGCGCGCTGTTGGGCGGGGCCCTGCTCGGCTTGGACGCCTGGGTCGAGACCCTGGAAACCGACACCGAGGCCCTGAATTACGCCATCGAGGTGCTGGAGGTGCTCATCTATGTGCCAGGTTTCGCTGTGGTTGGAATGCTGATCGCCGACCGCATCCGGCTGCTCCGAACGGAACTGCACAACCGTCGTCGGAGCGAGCATGCGCGCCGACTGCAGGTGCTGGGCCGGCTGGCGGCCTCCATGGCGCATGAAATCCGCAACCCGCTGCACAACATGCGCTTGATACTCGATGAACTGCGCGAGTCCCATCCCGTGATCGGTCGCGATCCACTCTATCCGGCCCTCGACGACGGCATCAGGCGCATCGACCATGCTGTAGCCATGGTCTATCGCTATGGCCCGGCCCGCCGTTCGGACGGATGCGACCTGTGATGCCGGACAGGTCGTCCCACAGGTCATCGCCGACCAGATCGCCGCCGGCGTGTCGGCAGGGTTGATCGCCTGGGATCCGCCACCAGGACCGATGCTGGCCCGCTGTGCCGACGATGATTTGCGCATGATGCTCGGCAACCTCCTGCGCAACGCCTGTGAGGGACGAAGCGGAGGACAGATCTCCATCACGGTGGCCCACAGCAGCGAGACCATCGTCGTGACCGTATGCAATCCCGGAGAACTCGGCCCGATGTTCCGACTGGGCGATGACGAGCCGATCGGCCAGTCGACCAAGACCGGCGGGCTGGGAGCCGGGCTGCTCATCGTCAGCGAATTGGCGACCGCCTACATGGCAGTCTGAGCGTGGTCCAAGACGGCGCGTTGGTGCGGGCCCAACTCATGCTGCCGATCGCCACGGCGGCAGCATGACGCGGTCGCCCGCCCGTGTGTTGCTGGTCGAGGACGAAGCCCCAGCCCGCATCCTGCTCGCCCGCGGGTTGGAGCGCCGCGGCTACCGCGTCACGACGGTGACTGATGGCAGCGAGGCGCTGCCCATGCTCCACGACGGCTGGGATATCCTGGTTACCGACCTATGCATGCCCCGACTCGACGGGATCGGCCTGCTGCGCATGGTCCGCGACAGCGGCGTACGGGCGAAATGCATTGTGATCACCAGCTTGCGGACAAGGAGCGCGCCATCCAGGCACTCAACCTGGGCACCGACTATTTGCTGGAGAATCCTTTCGGGGCCGGCCAGCTTGCCGATGTCATGGACCGCCTGCTGGCCAGCGGGTCAGGGCGGGGCGGCAACGCGCTAGAGCAGCGGCTGGAAGGTCTGCCACTGACGCAGCGCGAGCGCAGCCTGGTGATGAGCGTGCTGCACGGGCAATCGAACCGCCAGATCGCTACCGCCCTGGATCAGAATGAGCAATCGGTGAAGAATGCGCTGACCGCGATCTACTCCAAGCTGGGGGTGAAGGGGCGTAGCGAGCTTTTCCACGCGCTGTTCCCGCTGTAAGTCCGCTCAGCGCGTGCTGCGTGCTGGCCAGGTGCGCGGCACGGTCGACTGGGTTGCACGCTGTGCCGGTGAAGTCGCTGAGCCCTGTACAATGTACGCATCCACAGTCGCCCGCGCATCGCGCTGGAACGCGCCCTGCATGACAGGTTGAACCAGCGGCACGCCTGCTGGTCGCTGGTCGATTGGGTCCGCTAGACACCTAACCTGAGATGACCTCCGGCCGGTCCTGATCCGCTGCTGTCGGAGACACAACGGCGAGTTCCTTGAGGTCCGCAATCTGGAGGTGACGACCACCTGTGATCCCCGGCGTTCCATCTGCAGGCCTCCCGGAGTCCGCCGACCATGCGTTGACACAGGGACAACCCGATACCGACATGACGACCATAATCCGTCCGGGCCCGTCAGCTCGCCAGAAGCGTTGACCGGCAGCGGACAGGTCAGCCAGCGCAGTCGACGCATCGTTGGAGATGGTTAGCGCTGCTTGGCCAGGATAGGTGGCCGAGGCCATGCACAGCACCTCGGAGTCCGCGTCGCCGTGGCTGACCGCGTTGTCGCACAGATTGGCCAAGATCTGGCGCAGCAGGTCGGGGTCCGTCCACACCGCCAATCCAACTGAGCCCGTACACCGGTAGGTGATCCCGCGCGTCGAGGCCGCTGACGCCACACCGCCCAAGCTTCCTCGATGAGTGCATCGAGGGAGACCAGCGCCGGTCGGGGTGCGACCAGTCCTCGATCAAGTCTGGCCAAGGCCAGCAAGGCATCGACGATACGTTGCAGGCGCAGCGCCAGGGCGTGCGCCTCACCGACATCCCTCGGCGGGCATCGGCCGGATCGGCTTCGCTCTGCGACACTTCCAACAACAGGCGCAGGGCAGCAAGCGGAGTGCGTAGCTCGTGGGCGGCATCGGCCGTGAATCCCTTTTCCCGTTCCAGCGCGGTCTCCAGACGACCGAAGGCGTCGTTCAGGCGCGCCACAACCGGCACCAGTTCCCGTGGTGGATCAGCCAGAGCGACCGGGAAGCCGAACCAGGTGTGCGCACAGCAAGCAGGCTGAGTTCTACCAGCGGTCGCATGGCCCGGGTTGCCACCAGGGCCATGAGGAGCGCTGATACCCCGGTGCCGAGAGCCGTGGCCCAGATCAGCAGCCATGCCAAAGCCTGGCCACGACCATCTCACCAACCCGGATCTGATAGGCAGCTTCGGTCGAGGCGGCGGCGAATACCGCCATGGTTTCGGGCCGCTCGTCCAGATCCCAGCCATTCCGGTCGTATTCCAGGGCGGAAGCCACGGATTCGCCACGCGCCTGCCAGATGCGATCAAAGTCTGCGATCATCTGGGTGCGGGCCACAAAAAAGACGACGGTGGCGGTGCCGGCCAGTACCACCGCCGCCGCCAAGCCAGCAGCCATCGCCAAGCGACGACGCAGTGACCATCGACCGGTAGGTTGATCTGGCTGGTTCATGCACTGCCCGCAGGGACGGCCAGCAGATAGCCTTCGCCACGTCGGGTGTGCAAGAGGCGTTCAGCGCCCTGCTCCTCCAACTTCCGGCGCAGATTGCTGACATGCACTTCCAGGACGTTGCTGGTGGCCGCATCTTCAAGTTGATAGAGCCGCTCCAGCAGATCACCGCGCGGCACCACCTCGCCGGTACGCAGGGCCAGGTATTCCAACAAGGCGAACTCACGGGCCGTGAGGTCCAGCGTCTGCCCACCACGCCTGGCGGTGCGGCTGGCGGTGTCGATCTCCAGATCGGCAATGCGCAGCACCGGGTCCTTGCGCGCATAGGCCCGACGGACCAAGGCCCGCACCCGCGCCAGCAGTTCAGTCAGGGCAAACGGCTTCACCAAGTAGTCATCAGCACCGAGGTCCAAGGCCGCCACCCGGTCGTCAACCGCATCGCGGGCGGTCAGGACGAGAACATGGGCCGGGTTGGCGGCAGCACGCATGCGGCGCAGTACCGTCAACCCGTCTACCTGAGGGAGCATCAGATCCAGGATGACGACATCGTGGACGGCTTCCTTGAGGTGGTACAACGCCTCTTCTCCATCACTGGCTCCATCCACAGCGAAGCCGGCACCCCGGAGCGCACGCTCCAGGGTGCCGCGCATCGGCGCGAAGTCTTCAACTACCAGGATGCGCATCCGATCTCCTTGCTCGACCTGGGCTCAGCGGTCGTCGTCGTTGTCGTCCTTGCCCTGGTGCCCATGTTGCTGGCCTTTGCCGTCCTGGCCATCGTCGTCGTGTCCATCGTCTTCATGTTCGCCCTCGTCACGGCCGCCGGCCTTCTGGACCTCGCGGGAACGCTCGCTGCCATCAGCGGCAAAGCTGATTTCGACCTCGTCGTAGCCGATCATGCCCTCGACCGAGTAGGTGGTCACAGCGCCTTCGGTTTCCGACTCGCCACGCGTGGGGGCTTGAGCGCCAAAAGCCTTGGTGATGGCGGCCTGAACGGCCGCTGGCATGGCGGTGACCGCGATCTTGGTTTCCGACTGCACAACCGTCCCATCAGCCGCAACGACCACGGTCAACTTTCCGGACTGCTTGTGGATTTCGGCTTCATAGACGCTCTTGCCGTCGTGCTGCTTAGCCTCGATTTCGTCGATGACGGCACCGCCGGCCTGGACACGTAGGGTGGCGGCAACAGGCGCCGGCACCTGCTCGATGGTGAGTTCTTCCTCGGCGAAGGCGGTTCCGCTCAGGGCGAGGAGCATGGCAGGGATGAGGTGGATGGATCGCTGAAGGAGCATGACGCTCTCCTGGTTGGTTGGCCTCGCCGTCGTGGCGCGGCATGACCAGCACTGTGGGTGGCAGACCTTAACCAGCCGTGAAGCCATACCCGGCAAGAAAACGCATGTCGTACGGAACCAGTTGAACCTCAATCGTGGGCGACCGACCGAACCCTGGCAAGTAATCCGGTCAGGTGAGTCTCCGGAGCACGCGTCTATGCACACCCCACTCCTGGAGTTCTTGGCCATGATCAGACGCACGGTTACCGCATCCGCGTTGTTTCTGGCCCTGTCGACCACCGGAGGAGACCCGTTGACAGAAGGTTCCGATCGGAGGTCGGGGGCCAACTCATTGCCTGGACTCAGCCTGGATCGCGAGCGGGCGATCACCTTGCTGCCAGGCTGGACCCAGCGTTGGGAGGGACTGCGTTGTTGGATCACCACACCTGAGCGTGGAGAGCATCAGGCCATCTGGTTTCGGGCTGGGACCAATTCCTCCGCTGGTAACCCGGCCATCTTGCTGGACGGATTCATCTCAGACTTCGCTGCCAGTGCCTCCTCCCCGTCGGTACTCGCGGGCTTCGCCGCCGATCGGGTCATCGGCAAGGGCGCCTCGCCGGATGGTGTCCCGCAGATCGGCATCGCGGTCATGGCTCCGACGCCGACCGGCACCCTGATGCTCGCTTCGCGTGGTGTCGACGCCGACTTGCCCGGCCGGTTCCGTGATCTGCTGGTGCTGTCAACGCTGGTGTAAGCCCGGATATGTCCGATCTCACCCGTCAGACCAAGCGGGGCGAGCGTCCGACGCTGGCTTGATCTCGTCGATTACAGCGGGTCCCGCAACCGATAACTCGTGCTTCGCCCACCAGCATCGTTCTGAACTAGTGCGCCTCGTTCGAGCAAATCCTTGATGTCGCGCTGCGCCGTGTCCGCAGAGCATTTGGCCAGCGCAGCGTATTTCGATGTATTCAGGAATCCCTGCCAATCGTCCATCATCCGATTGAGTACCGCGCGCTGGCGGTCGTTCACCGGCTTTTGCATTCAGGGACTGCCAGAGGCGCGCCTTCCGCAGGACCGCGGCGAGCATGTCGTCAGCGGAATCGATGGCACGCTCCAGGCATCCGAGGGACCATGCGATCCAGGCGGTGATGTCTGGCGATGCGCGCTGGGCGCTTGCGAGTGGGAGGTAATATTCCTTGCGCTCCGCCTCGATGCGGGGCGACATGCTGTAGAAGCGGTCTGGTGTCCCGTCACCACGAGCCAGAGCTATGTCGGCAATGGCGGGCAATACGACCGTTGCCGTCCTCGAACGGGTGGATGGTGACGAACCAGAAGTGGGCCACCGCCGCCTTCAGCACCGGATCCAAGGCGGCGGTGCCGTTGAACCAGGCGAGGAATCGGTCCACGTCGCTGGCAACCCGAACCGACTCCGGGGCCTGGAAGTGGACCCGCTCGCGTCCCATGGCTCCGGACACCACCTGCATCGGCCCCGCGGTCGGCTCCCGCCACGCGCCGACCGTGATCCGGTACATGCCGCTGCGCCCGGTCGGGAACAGGGCGGCATGCCAGCCGAAAAGTCGCTCAGCGGTCAGCGGTTGGTCGTAGTGACGGGTGGCGTCGAGCATCATCTCGACCACACCTTCGACCTCGCGACTGGGGGCCGGCAGCCCGGCGACGCTGAGCCCCAATCGGCGGGGAGATGGACGAGCGGACCTCGTCGGAGTTCAACCGCTCGCCCTCGATGGCCGAGGACCGTACGACTCGTCGTCAGAGCGGCCAAAGTTGGCCTCTGAGCGCAGATCGAAGCCCAGGGCCTCCATCCGGCCCAGGTGTCGGCCCTGCTTATGGCGGACAGCGGCCAGCGCTTGGGTCAGCGCATGGGCGCTCCACGTCAGGTTCGGCCACTCCGGAAGTTCGTGGACGTAGGCCATGCGCTTGCGGCGAATCTAAGTGGGGATCGCCGCAGCGCAACCCAATCGCCGCTTACTTAGCGGCGATTGGGACGACCCATTCTGCCGCATCGATTTCGGCATGCATGGCCTGGGCTGTTGACCCGTGAGGCGGTAAGCGGACCCTGGCTATGGCTATACCCAATGATTTTCCGGCCCAGTCAGGACAAGGACTTACAGACGGAGAACCGTTGTACACTGTCCCGCTTGGTCAACCAACGAAGAAGGCCGGACGCAAGTCCGGCCTTCTTCGTTGGTGGCGGCGTGCGGGAGTTGCCCTGTCGACCTTCGCCGAGCCGTCTGGGCTCAACCCCGTCGACCATCAGCCCTCTCCGCGTTGCATGGAATGGATGCTGTCGGCAAGCCGAGCGATCGCGGTCGGGATGGCGTCAGATGGCAGCGAGGCGAAGCTCAATCGTACATGGGCGTCCGGCCCGCCGACGGCATGGAAGGCTCCGCCTCCGACCACGGCGAGATCCCGGCTGAGAGCCACGCCGGCAAGCTCCGTCCCGCGCACGCCTTCCGGCAGGGGAACCCAGCAGAACATGCCGGCGGCCGGGGTATCGCAGCCGAAGTCCG
>JADJPJ010000078.1 GCA_016713325.1 Candidatus Flexifilum affinis
AGTGATCTCGACAGGCGGTGCAGTTTCACGATATCGCGCAGCGCATGGGTAGCACCTCGATCTCCGCGACGATTTTGGACTATGTCGCTGCTTTCATCGACACCTCGGTGTTTCAGCCAGGAGATGCGTTACCAGCATCACGGAGCAGCCGTCGGTAGTCGAGCGAAGAGACACTTGGCGGTCCGTGGATTAATTCGTGATTTTAACTGAAGTACAAGATAAGAAGCCTAACAAACGCAAGCACTCGACAAAATTTCTGCTGCGCTCAAATTTATCCGGTGTCGCGGACGTTAACGTCCGATACTCGCCAATTGTCACCTGAATACGTATTTTCTTAGATGGCCGCTTTTGGCCGATCGCTGACATTTCGGCAGTGTCGGGATTGATTTTGTAGACTGCCCAATAGATGACGTAGGAAAATCGTTCAACTTTTCGTTCAACACGTGATTAACGAGCGGAATGACTTGTTAGCAGCGTGACACTGACGGGTGATGGCAGTACCATCGACTAGGAGAGACAAGGCAAACAGAGGCTATGGGGCAGTTTAACGCGGCAGCTTCGCCGGTCTACCAAATTTAAGTTCACCGCTCTTTCCCGTCGGCCGCAGCCAGGGCCCCTGCAAATGCGGCAACCAGTCATATTCCTTGCCAAGCGCAAACACCAACACCCGTACCGTGAGCCAATGACGATAACGCGTGCCGGGCGTGTAGATGTTGATCTTTTCCGTCAGATACCAGCGCAGGTATTTGACCTGCCATTGATGGGGTCCCACCTGCCAGCGGCGCCAGATGGTATCGGCGATGTATTCAGCGCGCTGTAGATGAGATCGGATCGATCCCCGACGCGAGCCCGGCAGGGTGCGTGCCAGCAACTCCTTGGCTTGTCTGGCCGCCTGGCGCTGATTTGATGGCACTGCCATCACCCGGCACTCCCACGTACGCCGCCGCCACATCCATCCTACCGTGACCCGGTTCCTGGGCGATGCCTGCCGAGCCATTGGTCGTCGTGTTTGGTCGCCTGCCGCTCTCCCGCTATGGCAGGTGCTGGGTGTCCGGTGAGGCGCAGGTAACGCTCGCAGGCATAGGCGGCACGCAGGTCGTGAAAGCCGCGTAAGCCGTGGGTCCCTGCTATGTGTGACCAGGCATGATGGGCATGGTCTTTCCACTGACTGAAGGACAGGTCCTTTGGGACCAGAGTGCGGGCGTCTTCTTGGCTCTTGGCGGCGGTGAGGAGAGACTGCATGGCCCTTTCCGTTACCGGTACCCAGCGATCCACCTCGCGGCCGCGGCCTCCTTTGGTGCCCTCGGTGACATTGATTTGTCCTAAAGTCTGGGCTTGTTTCACTGCGCCCTTTGCATCCAGCAGCGAGGCTTCGCGAAAGCGCAGTCCCAAATCACGCGCCAGAATGGCAACGGCAGCGGTATGCATTTCTCCTTTGCCTGTCAATACCTGTACGGCTCTTTCTACTCGGTCTCTTTCCATTCCCGCGGGCGCACTATTGCGCACGTGGGCCCTTTGTCCTTACCAGGGTGGCGGAGATACCTGTAATGCCCTGTCGCTTCTCATGGTCTGTAACACGACATTAACGGTGGAGAGCAGGTTCTGGGCGTAGCTCACGGTCCTTTCACCTTGGCGCACCTGCTCAGCCAACTGCTGGCCGTAGTTCTCAACGACGCTCCGGTCGACCTGTCGGGCATCCGTAATGCCCAGTGTCCGGGCATAGGCCACAAACTGTTGCCAGCGTTCTGTGTGCGCCGCACGTGTCGCATAGTGGCCCTCGCCATAGCGATCGGCGAGGCGTTTTTGCCCGCCCAGTCCATCTTTTTGCCATAGCCGAAGTTTCGCTCGCCTCCGACTTTGCCCATTGGTGCACACCCTTCGCTTGGTAAGTGTTAAACCGGAGGAGTAAGCGCCGGTCGCGCTGTATGGCCTCTGACGCTTGGCCGCGCGGCTGTTTACTTCCTACAGCAGGGCAGTGGATCTCCCGAAGGCCTGACACCCCTGGACGATCCGTGTTGCACGGACCGCGGGTTGGGTGCTGACGAATCTGATCAAACCAGATCAGCCGCCGCCTGGGGGAGGTTTTGTTGGCTTTTACATCAGAAGGAAATCTGAAAAAAGCCTTATTGGGATTGGTGTTGCGCCAGTCCGAGGACGCCCGTCTCTGTGGAGTCTCTGCGCTTCTCCGACAGAGACGGGCGGGTGGGTTGCCGCAGGATTTGATGTGCACTCGCTGGCGCAGTCCATCATTGGGTTTCTTTGTTTCGCGAGGCGCCATACCCAACGCGAGGCGACAGAGATGGACGCTGGCGCATGGTCAACGTGTGTTGCTTCAAAAGGTATCCTGCCGCAGGACATCAGGACGTGAGGTGGAAGGATGGCCCGCCGCCTTTCGACGACTCGCACCTGGATTGGGCCGAAGGTGCATGGGGCGCCGGCTAAGCCGGCAAGGGTGTCGCTGATTGACCGCAGCGGCAACGGTTATGTCGACTGAGATTCTAGCAGAATGATCACGGGGAAGTGACCGCGAAAGCCCGGTTGTTCCTGCCCGCATTTTCCCGGCTTTATCGCATGCTCTAGAGTAAGCCTAGACTACTCTCTGTTTACCTCGCATCCATCTCGCTGATGGCACTGCCATCACCCAAGATAGGGACATGCGCCAGAGTGGAAGAGACAATAGCCAAGGGCTTCTATACATCCAGTCCTGCGCCATGCCTCCGCAGCCATTCCTTGCGTTCTCCATAACCAGGCATCACCTTATCCACTTCGTTCCAGAAGGCATCGGTATGGTCGAGCTGATGGAAATGACAAAGCTCGTGGACAACGATGTAGTCGATGATCGTCTGAGGCGCCATCATGCACTTCCAGTGAAAGGCCAGCTTGCCGGTTGATAGCATGAGGCCCAGCGATTGCCGAGTTCGCGGATGTCGATGCTGCAGGAAGTAATGCCGACCTTGGGAGCGTAGTAGTGCACACGGTCGGTGATGCGTTCACTGCCGCGCGTGATGTAATAACCACGGAAGGCGGTCCTGGCAGCCTCGATGTCGCCTCGATCCACCAGGTCGCGGCGCAGGCAAAAGCGCCCGTTCTTCAGCAGAAGCGCTTCCGCCTGATCCGCGACCAGCAGCAGCCGGTACGAGCGACCCAGATAGAGAAAGCCCTCGCCGTTGCGGTATTCCCGCAGCACACGAGTGGCGTTGAGGTCGCGCCACTCGGCGAGATTCTTGTAGATCCAGTAGCGCTTGCCCTCTGACCATATCCGCGATCCGGTCGTTGAGAAGCGATTCTGGCGCTCGCACGAGCACCGGCCATCCGCTCGATCACGATGTCCGCCGTCGTCCGGTTGGCTGCGCACGACCGTATAGCGATACCTTGTCGCCGCGTGCTCATCGCGTCAGCTCCTCGTGCCGCTTCTCGGCAAGTTTCACGATCTCCACCGCGATGCGCTCGTGCCTTGCCGTGAGCGGCGGAATGTCGGCCAGGAGGATCTCCGTGTCGATATTGCCCCGGAGCTTTTTCACCTCGATGGGTTTCTTCCAGAAATCGATGATATCGATAGTCCCCTGCAAGGTGTCCACGATGGCGGTCATGAGCTTCTTCAGGCGTTGCTGATATTCGATAGGGGCATCCTGGCCATCAAAGGCCAGTTGCACCACATAATCATAAAATGTAGTCGCCTCCCGGCTCAGCCCCTCGATCGTGTCGGTGCGGCCTGCCAGCGCCTCGAGCCGCAGTTGCTCATAGCCCTCGGCCAGCGCCTGCCAGTTGTTCTGATGGTCCTGGATCAGCTTCTCCAGCTTCTCGCTGAGACGTTTGTAAAAGGCCGGGTCTTCATCGAAGTGCACCGTGCAGTGCTTGCGGATGGCGTGCTCCATTTCGCTGGCCTTGGCCTCCGGGTCGCCTTGGGCGTGCTTCTGTACGTTGGCGATGAAGTCGTCCGACAGCAGCTCGATGGGCGGGATCTTAGGATTGATGCCCAGGTCGATCAAATGCTCGTTGATCAGTGCCTTCACCTTCTCGCCGGCATCTGTAATGTCGAGCGAATCGTCCTTGTAGCGTTCCTTGACCATGCGTAGCAGATAGCCGAAGCGCCGCGCCGGCCCGCGATACGGGTGTCCGGACTGGTTGGGCAGGATGAGGTTCAGGCTCTGCAGGAACTTCTTCAGATACATCTCGAAATCCGCCCGGCGCTTGATGTCCTTCATCGCGCCCACCGCCGCATGCACCACGGCCACCTCCGCCTCGGGCGTGGGCAGCTTGTCCTTCACAAAGGCTTCAATCTCGGTAACACCGGCGGTGCGGAAGTGCTGCAACAGGCGCTGATAGCGTTCTTCCAGAATCGGCAGCTCGGTCAGCAGATTCTTAAAGCCCGTCTGGATGTCCTGGCGTCTTCCTGCGCATAAATCGCCAGCGCCTGGGTCAGGTGATTCGCCAGACCGATGTAATCGACGATGAAGCCGCGGTGCTTGTTGTTCGCCACCCGGTTCACGCGCGCGATGGCCTGCAGAAGGTTGTGTTCCTTGAGCCGCTTGTCGATGTACATCACCTGCTCGATCGGCGCGTCGAAGCCGGTCAGCAGCATGTCGCAGACGATCAGGAAGGCGATGCCGGTGTTGGCCTTGTCGGGGTCATCGAAATCGAAGGGCTTGCAGAAGTTCTCCACCGCGTTCCAGCGCTTGGCTTCCTTGCGCGCCTCGGTAATGACTGCGAGTTCGTTGGTGGCGTCGGAGGAAACGACTACCGCGGCCTTCAGAAAGGCGATGCGGCGGATCAGCTCGTCATCGGGTTTAGGCTTATGCTTCTCCCGCTCCAGGCGCACACCCAATGCAGTGCGGATCGCCTTCTGATAGCGGAACGCCGCCAGCTTGGAGTGGCATACCACCTGCGCCTTGAATCCGTCCGGCAGGATGTTGTCGATGTAGTGGTTCACCAGATCGCGGGCAATGGCGCTGATGCGTTGCTCCGCTTCGAGGATATCCCCGCTCGCGCCGTACTTTTTCTTGATGGCGGCAATTTCCTCCTCCGTGCGATGGCGGAACAGGTCCTCGAACTTCGTGTCGAAATCGTGCTTATCCTTGAGCGCAGTGTTCCGCGGTGCGGCCCTCATAGAGGATTTGCAGGGTGGCGCCGTCATGCACGGCGTCCATCAGCTTGTAGGTGTCGATGTATTCGCCGAAGCGTTTTACCGTACGCCTGTTGCCGTGCTGCTCGCTGATGAGCGGTGTGCCGGTGAAAGCAATGCGCGTCGCATTGGGGAAGGCTTCGAAGATATTGTCGCCAAGGTCCGAACTTTGCGTGCGGTGTGCCTCGTCGATCATCAGCAGGATGCGCTCGGACGGGTTCACGACGCCGAAGGTCTCCCCGAAGGCGGCGTGCCATAGCTGGTGGCCAGAGCGTCCCTTACGGCTAGCGGCAGTTCAGCGGCGCGCTCCATGAACTTGTGTACCATCACCATATTGATGTCGGAGGCATCAGTGCCCAGGTGTGCGCGCAATTGCGCGGTGCTATCGATCACATTCACCTTGCCGCCGATGAGCCTGGCGGTGGCGGCAAGCTGCTCCTCCAGATCCACGCGGTCGTTGACCAGCAGGATTTTGAAATCCGCGAGGTCAATGGATGCCCGCAGCATCCGCGCGAAGAACACCATGGTCAGCGATTTGCCCGAACCCTGGGTATGCCAGACCACGCCCGAACGCGCCTCCGGCGTCTTGCCACTACGCAGCCGCTCGATGATGCGGTGGGCGGCGCGGTATTGCTGGTAACGGCAGATGACCTTCACACGCTTGCCCGAATCCGTATCCATGAACACCGTGCAGGTGCGCAGTACATCGAGCAGGGTCGCGGGCGCGAGCAGGCCCTGAATCATGCGTTCCTGTTCGCGCTCGATCCCGAGCGGCGGTGTGTAGTTGCGGCTGGCCTCCGGCCAGATGTCTTTCCAGGCGTAGAAATGCTCGTGGCCGGAGGTGATGCTGCCAAACTCCGCCTTCTCGCCACAGGTGCGGATGAGCAGCAGGATCGAGTAGAACAGACGCGGTTCACCTTCGCGTAATCCGGCGGCAGTAGTTTCGGGCCGTCCGTTACGGTAGCGAAGCAGTTGCTCGTAGGCCGCGTGCAGCGGGTTGGCGGTGTTGGGGTCGCCAATCTTCGCCTCGACCACCACCAGCGGGATGCCGTTCACGAAGAGAACGATGTCGGGGATGATGCAGCTCTTCACGCACCCCGGCGTGTCGACGCGGAACTGGTTGATGGCGTGAAAGACATTACGCTCCGGGTGGGTGAAGTCGATGAGCTGCACCACCGGGTCGCTCTCGCCGGTAACCTCGTTACGGTCCACCTGAGCCTTGAGAAACAGCGCCTGCACGGCCTCGTTGGCTTCCAGCAGCGTGCGGTTCGGCTGGCGCAGAATCTGGTCGCGCAGTTCGTCGAGCTGGCGGTCGGTAAGCCAGGGCGTTCCGTCGGCGGTGCGGTTGATGGCGCGCACGGCATTGCGGAACACCTCCGGCAGCAGCCACTCGCGGAAGTGGCTTCGCAGACTGATCGTTGGATCGGAGGATGACGCCCTGCCCCTGGTCGATCACCGTCCACCCGAGCGCCGATAGCTGGTCGAGGAACGGCTTTTCGACGTGGAGGTATTCGGACACGGATTTACTCCTGCGGCACCGGTCCGAGTGCCGTGACGCGTTCGGCGACTGTCCGTGCAACACGAATGATCGCTGATACGAGTGCCTCGTCCACTTCCAGATCGCCCTCGTACTCGGCTACGTTGCGCTTGCTATGAGCCTTATCGAGTATGCGCCACTCGGCGGCATCGAGATTCAGAGTATGCGGCAGCGTCTGGAAAACCGTATAGCGGTTTTCGGATCGATAGCCGTGCCAGCGCAGGGCTGCGAGCGAGAGGGCATGCGCGGCGTTATATGCCAGATCGAAGCGACTCTCGAGTTCCAGTGACGTATTCTCTGCATCCTTGAGCCGAACCCGGCCCAAGCGGACCAGACCATCGAATTCCGCCTGCGCCGGCGGTTCGGCCTTCAGCTGGCGGATGCGGACGAGATTATCCAGCGGCGACGAGGTCATCGGCATTCCCTGTCAGCAGGATATGATCACCGGACAGAACCTTGGCGAGGAACGGATTGCCGCTCTCCCGGCGTCGCCGAAACTCCGCCTCGGTGTACAGCGTCGGGTTGATGCGGCGACCCAGTCGTTGCTCGGCGGGCTCCAACGTCTTATAAACCTGTTCCAGAGTCAGTCCATCCGACACGATCAACACATCGATGTCACTGTGCGCGGTGTCGCTGTGTTTGGCCACCGATCCGTAAACCAGTGCCCGATGAATCTTGTCAAAGATCGGAACCAGTGCTGCGCGTATTACCCTCCGCGGGACCAAGCGTCTTGACCACGATGCCGCGCAACTCCTCGAAGATCGGCGCCGCCGGGTTGGCTTGGTAGTGTTTCTGGTTGCCGATGCGCGTTACGGTCACCAGCCCACTTTCCACCAGGCGCCGAACCTCGCGCTGCACCACGCCCGACCCGGCACCGACCAGGCCGATGATCTCGGTGGTGAAGAAACTGCGCTCGGGCTGACCAAACAGCAGTGCCAACACGCGCTGCTGGGTCGCCGAAAAACAACGCATCGGCGAGACTCGTCGCCGGTGGAGTAGGCCTACGCCGCGTGGCGGCACCCGGTTTTGAGTTTGGCTGGTTTGTTTATACCCATTTCGGGCATCTTAATACCCGTTTTGGGTATATTGCAAGTCAACCGCAATCAACTTTCAAACATGCGGGGTGACATGCGGGGTAACTTGTTGGGTCACTTCCGGGGTATTTTTCCGCAGCCTGCTGGGGCGCCATAGTGTGAACAACCAAGCCTCGATTCTGCGTCCACGCCAGGCTTGCAATCTGATTGAGGAAGGGTTTTTCGACGTCAAAGTACTCAGGCATTATGGGTTACTGGCGTTCGATTGCATTGTCCAGGTCATTTCCCTAAGGCTTTATACAAAGTATAACCTACTGATTTACCTAGCATGGTTTCGCGAAGCGTTCCTTTGTCATTGCATAAAACATTGTTTAAATCTTCTCCTCCGGGCCAGCTTTATACAATCGCCATTTTGTGCCTCGGGTGGCCCCATCGGGCCGGACCACGCCCTTGCGTCGCAATTCCTGCAGAAGGTTGGTCACAAAGTGCCGCTTCTGCCTGTCGTCCAGAGCATCGGATAGTTTGTCCATAAGAAGTTGATCGAGATCATTGCGGGTCGCTTCCCCAAACTTCTGTAGGTAAGCAACGATCATCTCCTTATAATGCGCCTTGTCGAATGCACGATTCTTAATATAAGTTGCTCTATCTCCCGTCGCTGCCGCCACCTTAGCCGACACAAAGAGGTTGGGACGGCGTCCCTCAACTAGGTGCTGTGCCTTGAGCCGCTTGAATTCTTCATCACTGATATGCCTCTGCTTTTGAACCTTGTCCAAGGCAATAACATCCATCAAATCGAGCTCACTGCGCGCCATTAGCAACTGGGTATATCTCTCGTCCAGAATGCGCCCGGTCAATCGCACACTCACCTGATTCACTTTGCTCAGATCAAAATCAGGCATGGGGAAATTGCGCTGGCGCTGCGACATAAACATTTTCTTGATGCCGCTACCGATGGTATCAATCATGTTGAGATTACCATGGCTTCTGCCAAAAACTTGTTTCGGTATACGCCGGCGGCGAGTCACCCGAATCATGTCTTCCACGGTGCCAGGAATAAAAGTACCCATATTTGTGAACAGCAGCGAATCGGTTGACTCAACCAGACTGATACGGCCACGCAGAGCGTAGTCCTGATGCGCAATGCAGTTGTGTAGCGTTTCGCGCATCACCCACGGATCGTATTGCGACACTTCCTGTGGAAACAATGTGCCGCTGGGCATGTGCCGAATGGTCAAATTGCGCACCTTCTTCAGAATGCGGTCGCTGGACAGAATCAGCGGCAGGCCAAAATGTTCATAGTCCTGCTCCACATTGGCTTCATTGCGCAGGATCCAGGTCAATTGCGCAACCGCGGGCGACAACAGATGTGCCGACTCGTCTTTGCCCAACAGCACTAGAGCAGCATGGGTAACCTTGCCGCCAATGCACACCTTGGCCTTATTCAAAAATGTAACGTCATCCCACGAGTCGATGTCGTCAGTGCGTTGCGGGTGCTTGATCCGATATTGGGTGCGTGCAAAACGCAGCGCCTCGGGATCGAGGTCAGCCAGAGTCGCGCCTTTGCACCACCTGCGCGGACCAATCGTCGTTAGTTATCTGACTGCGAATCTTTTCGTACTCGCGCGGATTCAACGCTCCAATCGATTCGCCGTCACGTCCATAGCTGTGTCCTTTCCATGCCGTCGGCATCCCGCGTAGCGCCGCAGGAATTTCGAATATCAGAACACGCCCTTCGGGCAACAATAGCTCGTGAATCTCTTCAAACGTCAATCGGCTGCTGATATGGTCGGCGATCTGCTTTTTCAGCGCGTCGAGCGAGGGGCGATCCTGCTTATATTTGGTTCCGACAATCTGGCGCGGTGGTTTGTCGGCCACGCCGAAAATAAGCCACCCTATTTCCTGCGCTTTGAGATTGGCCTCATTGCTCAGCGCCGAAAAATATTCGCCGAGCTTCTCGATATCGAAGGATGTTTTGGCCTCTTTGAACTCTACCCATTCCGTTTCGGCCGGAAGGCGCAGAAGTTCGTCGAGCTTTTTCTGGAGTTGGGCTGGGGTCATGGGAATGCCTTCACGCCGATAATGATGGAACCGCCACCGAGGTTATGGAAATCATTGGCAAAGGCGCATAGGGTGTGCAGCACGCTCTCCGGATTCCAGCCAGCCTTGTACTCGATGCGCTCGCCTTCCACCGTGCGCTGGCGGAGGAGATCGGCGAGGTTGATGGGGAGTTTGGTGTTCATCACATGAAGAACCGGAATTGGTATGGCGCAGTACCCAAGCCGCGCATACGCTTTACCACTCTCGCGAGTACCTTCGCGTACCCGATAGTCACGGGAAGAGGGTCATACAGGGCGTCGTTGTTCCAGTCCATCTTCGAGAGTGCAAGGATAGCGCGTGCAGTCTCGTCCCAAGGCCCATGGCCAGCATGTCGTACCAAGCGCACTGGCCGAGGGGTGCTTCGCCCCCTGGAAATATGCCCCGCGTTCGCTTATACCGCGTACATCACCATGTAACCACAGTAATGATTCACGTGGACCTAGGCCAATGAGAGTGCCGCGCGAGACCGGGAAGGCGGTGGCTTTGCCCTTATTGGTACCAGTACCAGAATCATTGTCGACCCGAATACCGCGCCATCCCACATCTTCAACAATTTGAACCAAGTCGACCGTCTCACACAGGTGAAGGGCTTCCATACAACCGTCAATCTCGTCTAGTTTGAACTCAGTGGTCTTGTGCACCATCACGCGGCGAGGCGAGCGACCCGCATGCCTCCGGCGATACAAATCCATGGAGCGCGTCATGACGCGGAACATCTCTGTACGCGAGAGAAACGGGTTTTCGCGCTGAACTTCAACCTCATGAGCATCGTAAGCGACGAACTCCAGACCTGAACCCTCAGCGTCGAAGACTTGGCTACAGCAGGTCACAAAGCGCGGACGTCCCGAATCAGGCGGACGGACGGCGTAGGAGATACCTATGTAGGCTGTCTCTGGATCGACCTCAGCCAGTTTCACGGCACCCTCCGGCTTTTGTGCAAAGCGCCAACCCAATACGCCACATAACGCTGGCGCGATGTGGGGTAGGCAAAAGCCCTGTCTTCACGCACCAACTGTACGGGGAGCCGACGTGCAGCAGTGGCGGCCTTCAGGTGGTCATGCAGATCGAAATCCTCACCCGGCCCTCCTGCGTAGCCAGGCATCCAACGCTGAGGGATGTAGATAAACAGCACATCGAATTTAGCACGATTAGCCTCAAGGCCTTGGATCGCGCGGATTAGGCGGTCAGCTAGTACAATGTGCGGAGTTGGGGATGCATTAAACTCGGCATCAAGCTCTGTGTCGAGCTCCATGTGACAACCTGCCCCAGCACCCCGCATATGCAGACCAAAGACGCTATGAAATCCCGGCCACTCGGGAAGATAGTCCACACGTTCGGTCGCCTTGGCTACCGAGTTGAGTTCTTTCATGAAACCGTAAAGATGGCGGCTCTCACCAGTAGGGGCAATTGTGGCGACCCGGATAGGATCTGGCACCAGGCCGCTTGAATGCGGGCCGAATCGCAGTAGCCCACGCAGTGGACGAATATCCTGGTCCGAGTTCCGGTCCGGGTGAAGGCCAGCTTGGCTCAGGTAGCCAAATGTGCGGGAAATTCCGCTACCATACCCCAGCCCTCCTGAGAAACCTGCGATGCGAGAAAGACTGAAGACCGCTCTCACTCGTCTCCGACCTCTAACGCGCGCAGATTGCCTCCGCTATCGGCAAGTAGATCCGCCCAAAAGACGATGGAGATCGTTAAGTTGCTTGTCGTAACGCTTGACCACTCGTTCACGGGCGAAACTCAGTGGCTGCCGCCTTGTTCGTCAGTAATGCCGTCGAAGACGGTTCGAGGTCGACCAGAAGCCATAGGCGTTCATCTGCCCAATCGAGGCGTGTGCTGACTCCTTCCCGCCAATACAGCTCGTGAGAGCCGTTGACCGCGCCGTTAAGCGGTCCTACTAGGCGCCGTAGTGGTGCCCAGACAGTTTCCTTTGGATCCGATGGTGCAAGTAAATCCGTACTTCGTCGATGAATAACGTCTAGCCCATGGTGGCGCATGATCGCACGTATCAGCGCACTACGTAGCAAGCCGCGCTCGCCGGAATCATAGCGCAGGCGCTTAGTGTCAATGGTGTGCAGGTCAAAATCAGTGATTTTGTAACTGCTCAAGGCTGTGCGCACGTCAGCATCGGCTCCAAAAGCCAACACACCGGCTCGCGTACGAGCAACGAGTATATCGACATTGGCTTTCTTGACAGCTTCACGTACCTCTGCGTAGCCACCGATCTGGCATACTACGCGCCGGCATACGGTAGGCATCTGAACCACCGGTAAGGCGTTGAGACGCACTACCGGCCAACCGCGGCTTCCTCCTGGTTGAGGAGCGTCACTCCAGCGACGACGTTCGGCAGCGAAAGCGTCGAGTATTGCAGTATCGATGCCTTTTACCAAACGCAACAGATCACGCATTAGCTCGTCGAAATTTTGTACCCTTATCAATGCTGACCCCATTCCGGTCTGTTTCGCACGTACCAGCAATTGCTTAACTCGCCAAGCAGGCGGCGCGCCTTCTCCACGATGTAGCCAAAATAGCCCCTTGGGTAAGCATCACCTGTTCCAGCACCTCCTCAAGCGCCTCCATAATGGAGTCGTCGCGGCCGCTATAGCCAACCACTATGAGGCCGAAGCGTCGACATGAATTGACCAGAAGTTGCCTCAAACGCTCGTCCTGGTGGCGCAGTTCGTCGCTGGTATTCTTGAGTCGACGAGATCGAAAATCTCCATGCAGTTTTACTTCAATCGGCCACCTACCTTCACCAATGCATTGAACAGCCAAATCCGGCGCGTCGAGATGCACAGTCGTGAGCGGCCCTGAGCCGTCATAGACCTTGGTACAAGCATCCGCCACCAGCGGATCAAAGCTGGTAGTCCACACCAATCGCGTTGCCGCGCTCGCATCAGCGTAGCAAGTGCCAGATGTCCGCAGGACAACCTTGCCCCAGCCATCTTCCGGAGTCTATGCAGGACCGTCTATCCGCCGCGGCCGGATAGACCGCCTCAAAGAGTGTGGCATATTCATCGACAGAACCCGATGCCGGAAAAGTCCCGATGAATCAATATGGGCCTGTAATCAGGCAGTTCGATCGCCGGACTTGACAGATTAGCCACCGCCTGGGGCGAAGCTCGTCGTTGGCTGATGAACAGCTGTTGCTTAAACTCCCATATCATATCCCCGGCAGTTGGGATTCCTGCAGAAGCCGACGCACCGGCGCCGAGCAGCCACATGAGATTTCCCGCCCGTAAGGAGAAGCGTCAAAAATCATCAGCTTCTATTTCGGGTACGTTGTTTTCGTTATCCATAAACGACTCAACTTGGTTTTACACCGAGGTCAGGATGTTCAGGAACGCGCACGTGGCCGGTCAGCAGGTCGTGCATGAGACCGTGTTTTTGTTGGCGGAGCTTAGAAATATGTTCCTCCTCCGTTTCGATTCTGCGCGAGCATTGCAGGTAACGGCCGAGAATCTGATGTTGTTCCTCTATCGGTGGACTGGAAGTTTGAGATTCCGCAGTGTGGTAGACTGAATCGCCTCCATTACAGCCCTCCTGTGAATGGCGAAAGAACCAGTCCTTTACCCATCGAGCTGCATTGAGCTGCCAGCAGACAAGTTCAGGAAGGATACGCTCTGTCTCAAAAGTCATGGTCCACAGATGTTTGGATGACAGTGCCTCAGTGAGGTTCTTTGGCGCCACACAGCATCGGCCCACCGTGCCCATGATAGTAATGATCACATCCCGCGGAAAAACCGAATAGCGAATTGGGGCGGAGGTGGCCGTCAGAGGTGACGCCGCGGGTGAACAGGTCGTGCATCAGCCCCGCCTTGATCTGCTGATGCTTTGCAATCAGTGCCTCGGCCTGCTCAATCGCTTCGTCCAGTGTTGAGAGGATTTCGGCGATGCGGCGTTGCTCGGCTTCCAGTTCAGGCACTTCAACCTGATAACGTTGTAGCTCGCCGCGAGTAATGTGCTTCATCGTCGAGCCTTGAGAACCTGACGAGATGCTCTCCATGTTCTGCTCAAGAACATACTTCAGGAAACACTTTGTTCGTTCCGTTCTGGGTACGACCTAAACAAGTGTTGGTTGAGCGCGCCATCGCCATTTTGCCAGATAACGGCTTTAAGTGTTGCGCTCCACGAGAAGATGAGGTCACCAGTCGTTACTGCATTATGAGGAATAAGTGGCCCATTGTAGAAATCCGTTGGCGCAGATGGGTTGTTGATTTGTTCTATCCGAATGATGGGAAGCCCTTCTTCACCCCAATGGCTAGGATTGAAGGCCGCGCCGTTGTAATAATCCGCCAACGATAGAAGGTTACTACGCTTCCAAGCAGGGGCTAGGGACGATTCACTCATACCCTAACTCCACCAAAAACCCCCTCAACTTCGCCGCCGCCTCACCCCGCTTGGCCTCGATCTGTTTCGCCGTGACGGCGTACTTGCCGTGCAGATTCTCCAGCGCAGCAATGCAGGCGCGCTGGTCGGCGCGCAGGTAACCTTCATAGGTTTGCACCAGCAGGCGGTGCAGGCGTTCCAGGATCACGCCTTTGGCTTCATCAATGCTGATCTTCGCACGGGCGGCTTCCACTAATTCTTCCTGCTTCTTTTCAGTGGCGCGCAGCTCGGCCTTGAGTTGTTTGGCTTCGTCTTCCAGTATCTTATGGCGGCCGAGGCGTTTTCGATCTCGTCGGCCTCGTGCAGGTAAGTGGTCAATTCGCACTTATCGCCTTCTTTCTTGGCGAGCTTGGCGCTGGCTTTGAGTTCTTTCAGTTTGGCCTTGAGATCTTTGACCTCGTCGCCGGGCAGCACGCCGCTGCCATCGCTGTCTTCATAGTCTTCTTCATCGGCGGCGGCGAACAGGGCGACGAGTTCAGCGATGCGCAGGCGCTTCTGTTCCATCTCGGCCAGCAGCTCCGGAAACTGGCTTGCAGGATGTCGGCGTCGGGGATCAGTTCCGACCCCACAGCCACTGGCGGCGATGGATTTGAGGTCGGCCTTCAGATCCTCCATGTAGCGGGCGAAGGCGCCGCGGACCTGGTGGTTGGTAAGCAGAGTGTTGCCGGCGAAGGCTTGCTCGATGCTGGCGAGCAGCGCACGGCGCAGTTCATAAACGATGCCTTTCTGGCCGTTGCTGGGGCAGGGCTTTGACGAGCGGCAGGTTGTTGCCCACCAGTTTCCAGGGTTTGGAGAAAGTTGCTTTGGGCTGTTGCTACGCCGGGATCGGTTTTGACGATTTCCGCGATGGCACGACGGTCAGTGATTTCGGGGGAGAAGTCGGCGCAAGGAATCCGATTGCGACCTCGGTTGTAGGGCTGGATAGCGCAGCATAGTGGAGCCGCTTCGCGGACTTGTTGGGTTACGCCCTTTGGGCTCGTGTGTCCTTTAGGTAAACCCAAACCCTACATCTTGCGAGGGCGGACGAAGCAGCGCTCGCGCAGGCCGGAGTAATTTTTCCAGTAGTGGGCCAGCGCGTCGATTTCCGCCATGGGTACGCCGCCGTGCAGATGCGCGCGCACGTCGTGCGGTTCGGGCGGTGGGGCGTTGTCGACGTAGCGGCGGATGTTGCAGTTGTAGTCTTCGGTGGCGATCTCAGTTACCGGCACGCGGCGGGCGTAGGCCGGCACATCCGGTCCGCCCTGGCTGAGGCTGCGGTAGACGTGGACCATTTTAGAGATGTCTTCCGGGCGCAAGAAGTTTTGCGCCTTACCTTCGCGGTATTCGCGGTCGGCATTGATGAAGAGGATGTGCTTGCGAACTTGTGCGCCCTGCTTGTTCATCACCAGGACGCAGGCCGGAATACCGGTGCCGTAGAACAGCCCGGCGGGCAGGCCTATCACTGCTTCCAGCCAGCCGCGTTCGATGAAGTGCTTGCGCCGCCTCTTCGCCGCCGCGGAACAGCACGCCGTGGGGCGATGACGTGGCTGATCTTTGCCGTCGGCCTTGAGCACGGCGAGCATAAGTGCTGCACGGACACATCAGGGTCGGCCTTCTTCCCCTTCGGGCATCCACACGGCGAAGCGGCCGGGGTATTCGATGTCCTTTTTGATGTAGTTCTGGCTGAAGGGCGGATTGGCGAGCACGCGGTCATAGCGTTTCAGCTCCGTCGTCTCGGCCTTGTGCTGCGGGCGGCGCAAGGTGTCCTCCTGGCGGATGTCG
>JADJPJ010000079.1 GCA_016713325.1 Candidatus Flexifilum affinis
GCAAAAGGTGCCGGGGACCAAACGGACTTGGACGACACCGCGCTCAATCGAAAGCGCTTGGGCAAGGTGCTTCAGCGCCTTGATGCAGAGATTGCCGCGGGCACCTTCGACTACGCCAGCTTCTTCCCTGGCAGCAAGAAGAACTCAAGAGCCCAAGGAGGCCGGGTAGAAACGCAAGCGGCCGCCACCCTCGTTCCGCCTGCGCCGATGCCGATGCCTATCGGGGCTCCGTTTGCTGCTCAGTGGGGAGCGGTTGCACGAGAGACGCCGCGATTCGAGCAATTTGCCGCTACCTGGATCTCCGAGAACGAGGTGGCCTGGCGTCGCTCGTACGCGGCGCACGGTCGACGACATCGTGCAGAAGTACCTGCTCCCGCGCTTCGGTGAGCGGGTGGTCGGAAGCATCGCACGGGAAGAATTGCTTCAATTCCGTTCCGAACTCGCCAAAGTCCCCGGACGGAAGAAGGAGACGCTGTCACCCCGCCGCATCAACGCGATCATGAACATCGTCGGGTTGATTTTGAAGGAAGCCTCCGACCGCTTTCAGTTTATCTGTCCCTTCTACAACATCAAACCGCTCAAGATCCCCAAGAGCGAGGTGCAGCCCTTCACGCTCGAGGAGGTCAAGCGAGATTCTCAAGGCCGTGCGCGAGGATTTCCGCGATTACTTCACGGTGCGATTCTTCACCGGCATGCGCACCGGCGAAGTCGATGGGCTGAAGTGGAGTACGTCGACTGCAGGCATCGGCTGATTCCTGATTCGAGAAACGCGCGTCATGGCGAGCAAGAGGACGAGGCCAAGACCACCGAATCGATTTCGCGACATCCGCATGAGTCAGTTGGCGCTTCGAAGCGCTGCAGCGCCAGCGGGCAAGGACGGCGCGGCTGGGCAAATACGAATTCTGCTCGCGACGCAAGCCCGCTCGATCACAACAACGTCACCAAGCGGGTCTGTATCCCCCGCTGCGCCACCTGGGGCTGAAAGCGCGACGTCCTTACCAGACGAGACATACCGCGGCCGCATTGTGGCTGGCAGCGGAGAGAACCCGGAATGGATCGCCCGCCAAATGGGGCATACCAGCACGGAGATGCTTTTCACGGTCTACAGCCGCGCGTGCCGAACCTCACGCGCCAGATGGCTCGGCCTTCGTTGCTCGCGCGGGAACCATCGGTGGTGGAGTCGAGACGTCGGTCGACGCGAGTGAACCGACGGTTGCTCACGGCTCGCTGTCAGGCACGCTCGAGGAGGCTGATCATGAATGAGCGCCATTCCGTCACGACCTTGGCGGTGCATGCACTGCCAGTTGGGGACGATCATGTCGTGAAGCATCTGCCGCTGACGTTCCGGGTCCAGTCAATCGCGAGGCTGTACTTTGACGGCCATGACAAGATGAATCGGGCTGTGCTCTTCCACGAGCGGGCGAGTCTGACCGTAGAGTGGCTGTCGCGCAGCGTGGATGTTCGGATTGTCACCGGCGGCCTGGTAAGCATCAGGTGGCTGGGACGTCCGACCTGCGTCAAGGGCGCGGTGCGCATTGCGCGCCTGGTTCCGCTCGACCGGCCCGAGCCGTCGCTCAACCTTTTTGACACGGTGCCGTCGAACTGGCTCGCTGACCGTGCGCTTCTCAGACGTGCCGGCGCGCACTGGGACGGGCTACAGCCATCCTTCCGGCATCTGTTCAATGCCATCTTCTGGCAGGGCGATCGATTTCGTCGCTATCTCAATGCCCCGAGTTCGCTTTCGGGCCATCACGCGGGCCGGAGCGGAAATCTGCGGCACACCGTCGACGTGGTCGAGCGCGTCGTGGCACTTGGTATACATGAGAAGCGGGTTGACCTGGGCATTCTCATCCTTGCGGCCTTCCTCCGACGCGGGCAAGGCGGACGAGTATAGGGTGGGCTATCGCAATCTCGAGCCATTGGCGCGAGGAAACTGATTGGGCACCGCCTGACCGTCATTGAAGGACGTTGCGGCCGCACAGGCACAGCACCGCGTTTGATCGACGAGCAGCACTACCTTGCCCTCATGCACGTGCCGGGTTGCGCGAAAGGGGCTCCTGCTTGCGGCTGAGGGAGCCGCAGAGCCTGGAGGCCATCCTCTTGAGCGCCGCCGATCGCCTATCCGGGCAAAGCGATCTGATCAACCGATGTGCCCCGGGCAGCCCAGGTTTGGTCGGTACCACCGCCATCCGGGCGCGCGCCTGTCGTCGTGACTGCACAGCCAAGCGATCAATGCACAGCGGCGGTGATCGGAGGCACACGGCACGGATTGCCCGAGGCCTCTTTGTGTGCCCCTTGAACATCTGCGTCTCTGGGGGCAGCGTGAATCGAGTTTCCGCGGAAGGAGGCTGCCCATCCTTGAAATTCATGGTGCCACCCACACGTGCATCGACCTCGAGGGCGTGGGAGAGAGATAGAGCGTGCACCGTACGCGCCTGGTTCAGGTTCGGCGAGGGCGTGCCAATGGCCGTGTTCTGATCCGCAGAGATCAGCGACCTTGAGATCGACCGTTGGCCTCGCAGGTCCTGAGCAAATCCTACGACCGCTGAACGGTCTCTTTCCCTGACATGAGGAGGGTAGAAATGCCCTTGTTAAGCCATAAAAAATTATTGCGAATTTGCCCTCTTGAACATTCTGCCCTCTCCGGTAGCTTGATCTTCAGGTTGGTGGGTGCACTTCTTAACGCAACGAGTGGCTGAGCTGACCCCGCCATGGGGGCGGTTGGCTCTGCTCGCCCTGTTAACTAGAGAGTTGGAGGTGCCCAATGGACCTGAGTGCTTGTAGATCGGCATCCTGCTGGGGCGTATCGGCAGAAATTCCTCACAAAACGCCCAGAAAACCGTGGTTTGTCAACGTGGCTGCTCTTGTCGCTCGCGGTATGTTGGACCTCTCTTTACCCGGATTACCGCACTAATGGACAGAGAGAGGAATAGCCATCTCGGCCTCGTGCTGGGCGAGACCCAACGCCGCTTGCTGCTGACTCTTCATGCCCCTGCAGACCAGCCCGCGCTTGAACAAGCCCTCGGGGGGGCTGCACTGGCGGTTCTGGCGCTCGGACGGTGGATCACTGAGCCAGACTTCTATTTGCGCGAGTTGTGCGCCGAGCTGACTCTGCCTACATCGGGCTCGAAAAGAAACGCCTCGTCGGTGCTGTGAGGCGCCTCGCGCACCCAGCGTGGCGCCTGGTACTGACCATCACCGAGGAGGTCCAAAGCGGACCTGCTGGCTGCAATCGGTGCCGAGATTGTCAACGGTGTGCTTGAGGGGAGGCTTCCCTCCGGGCCGTGCAAACCGGTTGAGAGAGCTTGTCGAAGGTGGTGTAAGGGTTGGTGCCGATCCGCTCGTATCCACGATCCTGCACGAGGCAGAGGTTCGCTTCTCCGCATCGTCGGCGGCTCCGGTCGAGAAGTCGCAGCCAGCAAGGGTCATGAGTTACTACCGCGCGCGGTTGCATTATTCGGGCGAGCACACTCAACAAGCGCGGGCCTCGCATCGAGCCCTTGAATCATCTCAGTTCATCAAAGCGTGCGAGTTCTTGCGTGGAAGCGTCGAGGATGATGACCCGCGCGCGATCCTTCACGCCCTTGTCTTGCTGACGGGGCTCAACATCGAGCTCACCCGCAGCCTGCCTCTGTTGTCGCGCTGGGCTGGGGATTGGACTGCCGCGATCGATATCGAAAGCGGGCTCTACCTGTTTGACCTGAACGCGGTTGCGCCGCATGCCCGACGAGCCCGGGGCGCCGGAAGCGTCGCTGCGAACAGGGTAGTGACGCGTCCTCTCCCCCAGTTTCTGGCTGCCCGGCTTCGAGGATTGCAACAGGAAAAACCGGCTGCGCTCACCGTGGATGAGATGCTTGACGCCCCTGAGATCTCGGAGGCTGACCTTCTTTCACACAGCTGTAGCGCACGCATCAAGCCGACCCTTGCGCGCGCAGGGAACACGGTAGAGCGCTTTTGCGTTGCCGAACTTGGCATGCATCGCGTGCTAGCAGCGTTCTTAAGCGGCCGGTTTGAAACCGTTTCGCATAGCAAGACGTACTACACATTGCTGGCGCGCGATATTGTCTGGCAGGCTGCCGGGGCGCTGTTTGATTGTATTGGTTGGGGCGCGCCCGTGCCACTTGTGGCCGGATTGCCCGTGGGGGCCCTCTGCGTTCCAACCGATCAGACAATGCAGCGCTGGTTCGCCTGGATGAGTTCAGCAGTGGAAGCAGTGGCTCCGGGCGCAACGTGGCCTTGGAAAGCTAATCGAGTATCACAACACCTCCACGCGAGCGGCCGCCTCGCTTCTGGTGTTTGTCCTGGCTTTGCGGGTCGGTAGCCCGCCTACCCATTACTGCCGATGTTGACATTGATGCCTGGTGGTTGGGCTGCTCGACAAGCGTTCGCCTCCGCCTGGGCGCGGATGGTCGCTCGGCCGGCCCGCATCCCACCCGTTCGCTAAGCTTGCACGCTACCAAATTGAACTGTATCGGCGGCATTGCAGGCATTGGCCCGCAGACTGCGTCGCTTCGAGTTTGGCGGACGCTGCCGCTACCCTTGAGCGGATCGGGGCGTGCGCTCGGTTGGAGTTGCTTGTCCAGATCACTCATCAAGGCGATCCAACCAGTCGGCTCAAGTGAGCTGGCGTGCGGTGGCCAGGAAGAGTTCAGCCTCGCGGAGAACCGGGCGGGCATATTGGCAAACGCGGCTCGTGGAACTGGGCGTTTCGAGCGCGCAATCGACCGGCTGATGCGCCACGTCACGCAGGGCGAGCACCTGTCCAGCGATAGCGGCGACAGCCCGCTGGCACTGGCGCTGGAGGTCGTGAATGGGATGAACGCAGAGCTTGCGCGCCTGGGGTGGAACCGCTGCGGGGGAATCGTCGCATGAGTCGCAACCTCATGGGAATGGTGCTGCGCCCCGTGGAGCAGTCACTGTGCGCGGTGACCGTGCTGGCCGCGTTCGCTACAGTACGACGAGTTCCAGTGTTGCCGAGTTGCGCCGATTCATCGCCTTCCAACAGGCAATTCTTCGCGAGGCGTCACTCGGTGGGGAGGCGCGACTGCTGGGGTTGCTGATCGGGACTGAAGGTGCTCACCCGTCGTGATCTCACACTTGCGACCGCTGCACTACCCGAAGGCCTCTTTGCCGATCCGATCGGCCGCCTCTTCCCAGTGGACATGGGGGAAGGGTGATTGGACCGACGCATGCTCGGCCCGTCGTCTGTGCGGTGCTTGAACAGCCTGGCGTACAAGTGGTGAGCGAGAACGCTGCCATCGCGGAACTCGCAGGGTTTAGTCGGGCGACAGTCCCGTTCTGGGATGAAGAGAGCGATGAGATCGTCGTCGAGCGGGTGCTCACAGCGGGTCGTGCATGGGCTGTGCTGTCACTGCCAGGGTTCCTTGCCGCCCATGTGTGCCGTGACTCGCCATTGTGTGCGTTGCCAAGGTCTGCCTGGGCGAGGCGCGAGTCGGGGCTCGCTCTCTCAATCACAGGTGCGCTTGCTGCATCGCGGGCAGACATCTCCACGATGGGACGTCTCCTCGATGCAATCCATGTGGCTGACACTGGGGGGGGACGCTCGCGCGCTGCTCGATGTCTTGAAGAAATCGCTCCGTGAAGGGCGCCGCATCGGTGGCACGCACCACCGCGTGCGTCAGGAAATGCTGCTTGATCGGGGTGCATGCTGAAGCCGCATGTCGATCAGGATGGCAAGCAGCATTGCTATTCGCCTGGACCGTTGATCTGATCGAGTCGGGCATGGAGCGTGTGCCGGAGCTCGCGGTGGAACACGATCCTTGGCTATGTGCCGCCGCTCCTGGAACCGATCATGCTTGAGTTGCGGGGGATCACCGCCCTGACGCGCGACGCCGCAGCATGGTTCGAGATTTATCAGCGTGTTCTGGCATCAAAAAGCGCTGGCAGCCGCAAGAATTTTGGCGTCGGCGATGGCCAGTTTCCATGATCATCTGGTGAGGTGGCACGGCATCAATGCACTCGATCAGGCTCTGCACACACAACTGCCTGATCCACCGCCGGCTTGCGGAACACAGTCTGGCCACACGAAATGGACCGTATCCATCAGTGGCTCGCGCGCTGTGATCTCGATGATCGCCTGCGCGGGGCGATTTCCGTCTCGCTCCGCTTGGCATGGTCCTGCCGGCTGCGGACCGAGGAGCTGATGACGATGCGGCTGCGCAACGTGCAGGGGCGGTCCCTGGAGGTCGCGCCGATGATCCGCGATCGTCAGCCGAAGTCGGACAGCAGCGTGCGGGCCATGCATCTTGATGACGTCGCTGTGTCCGCGCTGGATGACTGGGTCCGCAGGCGCCGCACCGAGGGCGCAACGGACATTGATCTCCTTTTGGCGACCCGCACCAC
>JADJPJ010000080.1 GCA_016713325.1 Candidatus Flexifilum affinis
TATCAAGGTGACGGATGGATGATTCGCAGGACGTGGAAGAGTCTATGCTGCTGATAATGCTCGGCAATGAAGTCGGTGATTCTCTAATGTCCATGTTGTGCTTACGCCTCCTTAGCGGCAAAAGCTCAGTCAGGCTCAATGCGACGCAGTCCTTGGAAAAAGGATTCCGGAAATCCTTCCTAGACCAAAGCAATCGACTCCTCCTTTTGGAAGCCCAGTACTTCCATGGAAGTCGCTGATGCACTCGTGTTACGATTCTGTCATGGAAGAGGACGGACCGCGGTTGCCGTGGGCAAGCCATCTCTCGGATTGCAGTCATTAAAAAAACAAGGATGGAATACTTATTCCTCGCTCACACCGACAAATGGGGAGCAATGAAACACTTCTAGAGGCAGCCGGCGAAATGTCCTTGGTATTTAAATAAACATAAAAATCCCAGGCAACCCTTTCTTATTGGCTTCCGCGCCCAGCTCCTCGGCAAACTCCTGCAGCTTTTCGATGTCATACATGTAATAAACCGGCGGAAGCTCTTCGAAGATACCAAACTTCTCGGCGAACGGTGGGCAACGTTCAAGGCTGCGCGCACCGATTCGGCCTGGCAGTTACCACATACACGGAGAAAAAAACGGCTTATCGCCCGCCTGCGAAATGCGAAGCACCAATTCCCGGATCAGTTACGAGAATTTCGAGGTCGCTATCAAGAAGGCATAGCCCCAATTGTCGTCGGTCCATTGACAGCTTGCTATCGTAGGGCGACAACGGGATTGCTTATGATTTTCAAACCCTTGTACGCCGAGGTAGCCACCGCTAACCAAGTTTCTGGGCAAATCACCTGCCCAAAAAATTACTGAGTTCGCTGTACCCGCCAGTTCATGATCTTGTTGTCATTCACCCAGACATCCACGGATTGGTAAGTCGGTCGTGGCTGCCGGCAAGGAACTCCAAAGCTCCACCCGTGGGAGTACAAAGATCCCGGCTCCGCTGTCTCCGAAAAAGAGTGAGGTGGAGCGTGGCTGGGTGGCCCTCTCGGTCCAGCGATATTCGGGCTCGCATCGACCAGCCGCGTAGTGCAGAGTCAGATGTTTTTCACTGTTTCCTTGTCCCTGAAACAGAAGGGATCACCCAGGCGATGCCGTTACGCCGGCGGAGTGTCAACAAGTAGTGGATGTCAAGACGGTCCCCCGATGCCAGGTTGAAGATAAGGAAAAGAACTGAACCGGCCTTGGCCGAAACGCTTCAGAAGGAAATCCGCCGGGATCACACAATCTTTGGGTTCTCGCTACAAATCAGAATCCTTCTCGAAGATGGATTCGGCCGCAAGTAAAACAATCACTTCCACGAGACCGAATTCATTTTCCTCAAGTAGCGCCCAATGAAATTCCCCAGTGTATAGTCTAACTGGAAGCGGATTCGGGACGGGTTCCGGGTTCTCTTTCATATGGTACCACCTAGACCATCAGGCATGAATTCAGTAATCACCGCTCGTAAAATACTTCCTGCCAGAGTCTTGCTGGAGATTTTCAGCAAAAAGGTAAGCCCCCTGCGAAATGCATCACCAGTGAGATGGTGCGTAATTGCGAGAGCGAGTACCAACCTCCCTGCAATCTGGCGTGTGATTTTCAGGAATGAACCGTGAGCGAGATAGACAGCTCAACGGCAGGACGGGTGCCGATAAACTGATAAAGCTTGTTCAACGAGAAATCATCAAGATCAGTCGCAATCCCTTTCTGCCTCTCAAGTGTGTACAAAGGAGAGAAAAAGTCCATCATTCCCCGATGTCGAGAAATGCGGATGCGGCAGAGCGTTCGACAAGACCAACGACAAAGCACTAACCTGGAGTCCTGCTCCTCATCCAGCCATTTGCCTTGTATCGCCCATTCGAGCTGGCGATCCAACATTCCGGTAGCCGGACCAGAAACCTTGACAGCGGTGAAGTCGACACTGCCAAGGTGATCGCGAATTCTCCTCCTGATAGTTCCTCAAGTGCCAGGTCCGCTCCAAGCTAGAGAAGTAGATCATCGATACCAAGGTATCCAGGCAAAGCGTCTTTCAGTTGTTCGTAAGTGATGCCGCCCGGTTGGGTAAGCATCAGGTGTCGTAGTAAAATTCCGTGTCCGGATGGTTCTTGAAACAAGAGAGTGGATAAACATACAGCAAACTGGACAATTGTGCCAAGCCGAAAGTCAGGGCAGCCCTGAAGCGAACCACCCTTTCGGCCTATAGATCCTACAGCAAAATGTACCCACATTGGTCTCGAATTATCAAACAAGGCAAAAATTGCCATAGTGGCCATGCCGGAATCAGGCCGTGTAAGCTTCCCCATTATCCACATGCATCAGGAATTCGTTGATTCTAGCCATGGGGGACAATGGCGTTGGGGCATCCCTTAGGAATGTAAAAAGGTTAAAGGGGCATGCCCCGGAGGTGGTGGTGGATGTAGGACAAATATTCCCTCATGCGTATGGGCGACCATGGCATACGCCTTGGATGCCCTACATCCGAGAAATGATGCTCAGGAATCAAATTGCGACGGGCCAATTGCCGGTAGACGTCCCGAGCGATAAGATTTCGCACTTGTCCGGCCGCAGAATGCTTAATAGCGCGGAAGTAGTTTCCATCCTCTTTAAATACGTCGCCGACTGGATCCTCGCCTTTCCCGATCCACGCAATGGTTGGGTCGTTCAGATCGGGTTGGGGACTAAAGTACGCGATTTCCAGAACTCTGAAGTCGCCGAGCATTCTCGAGATCGGTAGATAAACGGCTTGTCCTTTTCCGGTGCCGAAGGAGGGCCACCATTACGAAAGTGGTGGCGTGGCGCTCACAGCAGGAATCAGATGGTTAGGCACGCTAGGCTCCTTTTTTTTTGCCACGCCATCTGGCGAACGCCACGTCGCCACGTGAACGCCATTCACCAATACATCGACCGTTTGATAGTGGTTTCACCCGCAAGGAATGCTGAGCATTGTAGCAATGCAGAAGGAGATCCTTCCTGCCTGCATTAGAAACACTCAGCTTGACTTGCGCATGTCGCTCCACCGTCCAGCGGTGGTTGAGCTCTTGGTCTGCCCAGCCGCGCCAAGGAGATAAGGTGAAATGCCCGCAGCATCCCTGAATGACAGGCGCTGGCCGACTTCCACAAAGTAAGTTATATGTTCCTCCTTTTTACGTTCGACATCATCGACTCCATCAATTACGTTGCTCTGCTCGAGATGCCGAAGTGCAGGCAATTACAGCAGTCGACAAAAATGGCTGGCGTGCCTGGGCCCAGCACTCAGTGGTGCCCGAGTTGGCAACGGCAGTTCTAGCTTCCATAACGCCAGATATAATGTTCACCAAGAAGACCGATGATGCCCAGCGATGCCTTCGGAACGGTGTTTAACATCAAACTCTCTTTGGACCCTGACAGTAAATCAATATTCGCCGCCGGGGACGCGTTCGGCCGCAGATAATCAGCCGAGCTTGACCCCGACATTCGAAAGCAATTCCCCTCCAAGAAGCGCAGACGAAATTTCTCCGGGAGCTGGTATATCCCGGAAGGATATTATTATCCGGGGATTCTGGAGGTTTTCGCACTACCCGGGCCATCAGGCTGAATTCAGTGATCACCGCTCGCGAACCATCCTTTGCCAGGGACCTGCTGATCTGATCAAAACCAAGCCCCTGGACATGGCCAAATGATCTGTAATGGCGAGAGCGAGTACCAACTCCGCGGTATGTGGAACCTTCAGGAAGGGCAAGCTGTGGTGACAGACAAACCAACTTCGGGTGGGTGCCGATAAACCGATACAGGGGGATTCAGAAAACTCATCTACAATCGGTGGCAATCCCTTTCATGCCTTCGCGCGGAACACAAAATGGAAAATAGCCCGTGCTTCGCGCCGATTTCGATGAAGTTGATGCCGCGGGCGCCTTATGAGGGCCAACGACTGCACGGAACCCGGGGATCCTGAATCATCCTCAAGGCATTTCCCTGAATTACCCCACGGCAGTGATCGAACACTCGAAAAACCCCCGGACCGTGAGTCCCTTGATGAGGGGGATCTGAGAAGTCGATGCTGCCAAGGAGGTTCCCGGATTCTCCCTGAGAGTGGCGCGCCGGTCCCCTTCTAGAAGTCAGGAGGCGTCGTCAATCCCGACGTAGGCAGGCAAAGCCGCTTTCAGTTGCGCATGGGTGATGCCGTCGGGTTGGGCGTGCATCAACTCCCGCGTGGACACCGTGTCCGGATGATGCTGCAACATCAAGATCGAATGGACATAGCATTGGATGAACTGGTTCAAGCCGAAGCCTGGGCAACCGTGGAGCGAACCTCCTTTTGCCTATCGATCCAATGTCGACCACATCGGTCTGGAATTGTTAAACAGGGCAAAATTGCCATAATGGCCATCAATCAGTCCATAGTCGCCATCTACTTCCATCAGGAATTCGTTGATGTCAGCCAGACATCAGCGGCATCCTGAGTGCGAACAGGGCATTTTGGCGGATAGACAAATGTTCCGGCATGCGTCCTGGCGACCATCGTATTTTGGATGGTCCGACGTCCCAGAATGAATGTTCAGGGATCAGGTTGCGGCTGGCCAATGTGTTGATAAACACCCTGGTCAATGAGGTGGCGGACTTCTTCAACGGCAGTGTTTCTTGATCGCTCGGTAATAATTTCCCGTTCTTGCGGAAAACGTCACCGACGGATCTTCTCCCTTGCCAATCCAGTCGAGGTCGGGTCGCTCAGATCGGGACGTCCGGCACACAAGGTCTCCAGGACCCTAAAGTTCAAACCGAGTTTTCTCTCGGATCGGTCGACGACTGGCCGTCAAGCGGTGCCGTCGGATTGCCGACTACGAAACCGAGGAGCACGCGGCCGTTGTTATCGATGGCTCTGTTGGGTACTGACTGCTTCGTACCAGGACATCTCTCGAACGATCCACGTGTCCCCATGACGCTTCCCGTTGGCGAACACATCGACAATTTGATGATTCAACCGTCCGCCAGCAAAGTAAAGAGAACACTGGCACGCAAGGAAATCCTTCTTTCAATGTGTCTTGGCATTTCCAGCAATACCTGCGCGACGGCCCACCGTCCACCGATGGTTCGGCTCATGATCGGCCCAGCCCTTCGCGGAGATAAGGCTGAATCGCTTCTTTCTCTCCAAACGACAAGCGTGTGCCGATTGCGCAGAAGTTGGCGCTGATCGCGCTATTCGACATCGCCTGCCCCAGACAAATCAAGCAGCATTGAATATATAAATTAGTGATCCAGGTAAGGGGCAGCTGCGCCGAAGCGACACTGCAGGCATCGACGGGCGTGGGCCCGTTCAGCCTTGCATTGCCAAGATCCTTGGTCAAGGCTGACCTGCTCAGTGGAGGCAGCCCCGCATCGCCAATGATGGTCATTCTGTGGCGGCCGTCAGGACAGTATTCCCGTTCATCATTCTCACGACATCGCGCATCCTGTAGCGGGCGCTCCAGGCGAGATGTTCCATCGCCTTACCCGGATCGCCGACGCTGCGATCGATGTCGGTCGGGCGGTAGAAGTCGGTTGATATATCCACATGTGCCTGCCAATCTATCCCATTGAGGTCAAAAGCAGCCGCCACGAAATCGGCCAAGGTGTTGGACTCGCCGGTAGCGATGACGTAGTCCTCAGGCCGTTCCTGCTGAAGCATCCGCCACATCGCGACGACATACTCGGGAGCCCATCCCCAGTCACGCCGAATGTCGAGCCGCCCGAGCACCAGGCGCTCGCCGCTGCCCTGGGCGATGCGCTTTGCCGCCTGCACGATCTTCTGGGTAACGAAGCGTTTGGGACGAAGTGTCGATTCGTGGTTGAACAGGATGCCATTACACGCATACAAGCCATAGGATTCGCGATAATTCGTGACCAGCCAATGCGCCGATGTCTTGGCCACTGCATAGGGGCTGCGCGGGTAGAAGGGCGTAAGTTCGTTGGCGGGAGTCACACCGGTGTCGCCGAAACATTCACTCGAACCGGCGTTATAGAACCTGACGGATTTTCGCCGCAAGCGTATCACTTCGAGGATGTTGAGTACGCCGGTAACCATGCTCTCCAGCGTTTCAGCGGGCTGCTCGAAGGATAGCCCGACGGAACTCTGCCCTGAGAGGTAGTACAGTTCGTCAGGCTCACTGTTGTCCACGGCGGTCAGCACGCTGCGGAAGTCGTTGGGCGCCATGGAAATCAGGTTGATCCGTTTCTCGATCGACAGGGCCGCAAGATTGGACAGGGGCGACGCCTGCACATCCCGCGAAGTACCCCAGACCTCGTAGCCCTTGTCGAGCAGCAGACGGGCAAGGAAGCTGCCATCCTGGCCGTTGACACCGCAAATCAGCACCTTCATCGTCCAACACTCCAGAAAACATCAGAAATCGACACTGGCCTGAACCTCCCGCAGCTGGCGCCATCTCTGGAAAAAGCGGTCATAAAGACCTTGCCGCGCCTCGTCGTGCAACACCAGCAGATCGCTGGCCACCTGGTCAGCCATTTTCTCCCAGCTGAACTGCTTCACATGTTCTAGTCTCTTGCGCCTGAGGGTTTCGCGGTAGCCCGGCTGGCGCACGCGTAGCAGAGCATCGTGCATCTCCTCTACCGAGGTGCCGCTGACAAGACAGGCGGCATCACCGGCGGCTTCCGCCAGCGAGCCATGGTGCGTCGTGATGACCGGGCAGCCCGATGCCATCGCTTCAATCACGGGCATACCGAATCCCTCGTACAGCGACGGATAGACCAGCGCAATCGCGCCGTTGTAGGCGAGCGACAGCTCTTCATCGGAGAGAGCAACCCGTCGGCAGCCCACGCCAGCCGGCATCCTGGCCAACACCTCGGCCTCGATTTCTTCCTCGCCACCAACGCAAAACACATCGAAATCTGCTGAATGATTCTGGCTGAGTGCGTCAAAAAATAGCTGGCTGTTCTTGTAGCCGTGGTGCTGCACGCGTGAGCCGACGAAGAGGAAATAGGGGCGGACCAGTCCATACGCCTTCTGAAATGCCATTACATCTTCGGTGGGACGAACGGTGAACACGGTGTCGTCCACACCACAGTAAGCGACGGTGGCTTTGTCCGGCGGGATCTCAGGATAGAACGAAAGAAGATCGTCGCGCGTGTTCTCCGAGATGCACAAGTATCGTTGCGCAAAACAAATGGCCGTATCCTTTTCCATCCAGCCCCGCTGCATCATGTCGAAATCGAACAACTCGGGGATCATGTCGTAAACCATCAGCAGCATGGGCGTCGACAGCGGCGTAGTGTAATAGGTCGACGTGAAGATCTCGATTCCGTAGTGATCACAGATCCTTTGCACCAGGATCGAATCATCGGCGCAGTAATAGAACAGGTTGGTCGGGAAGGGGATGTAGGTGATCCCGCCTATCATGGGGGAATTGCCGCGGTCCAGCATGTAGATATCGAGGTCCCCACGCGCCACGAGGTAGGTCAATATCGATCGCCATACACGCGCGATGCCGGTATTGTTGATTTGGAAAAAAACGCCGTCAACGAGTAATTTCATGCCTGAACCCTGCCACCGCAGTGAGCGAATTTCTGCCTGATTGCAGCCTCCCTCAGCACGTGCTGAACACGGGTATAACGGCTGCCCTTGAGACGATCCGGAGCGTCAGTCCTGGGCGACAAGCTTTGAACGAAGCGATCCACGGGCATCACGACGTTTTCCGACACCAGGCGCCTGCCATAGGTCTTGAGAATTCGTTTCGCCTCCTCGACACCACGAGAATCCGGGCGCGTCGAAAGCCCTTCGGGGTTCTGATAGTAGACGACATGCGGATCGTTTATTTTGTAAAACACCTTGTGTGCGGAAAGGCAACGCATCCAGAATTCGTAGTCACCCGCCGACTTGTAGGACTCGTCGAAATATCCAAGTTCAAGATGCAAACTTTTCCTCCACATCGGAGCGTTGTGCGGAGAATTGAAGTCCATCATGTTCTGCGATGTGACGATGGGCAGGCTACTCTTGTAGCCGAAGCGGGTAATCTCTTCGACGCTCAGACGCGGATCGAAGGTATACAAGAAATCCTGGTAGACCACGTCGACGAAAGGAAGATTATCAAGTACCGCGGCCTGCAGTTCCAGCGAGTCCGTCCTTCTCAGATCATCGAGATTCGTGTTGGTCAGATACTCCCCGCGCGCCAGCCTAACTCCGACGTTCCACGCATCATAGATGCCGATGCGGTGATTGATGCGCTGATAGACAATATTCTTGTGCCGTTCGCAGTAGCGCTCGATCACCGCCGACTCGTTCTCAGGCGAATCGGCATCGACGATCACCAGTTCGCAGTAATCGTGGAAGGCTGACTGGGAGGTAATATTGTCCATGAACTGCTCAATGAACTTCCCGCCCCGATAAAGACTGGCAATAGCGCTGACCAGCGGCATTGGCTCGCGCTTGATGTGAAATCTGCTGTAGGACACCGGCTCCCTGGGAGGCGGTCGTGTCGCCGCCTCGAGTTCCTGCGCCCGCCTTTTCCAGTCGTCTACCGAAATGAACTGGCCAGTGCCCATCACATGACAGGACAATCCGTCGTGCGTTGCAGGCGATTGTCCTTCAGCTTGGAGGGCGAAGGCATCTGCATAGCCCTTGAATATGCTTTGCAGGACGGAGCCACGGTCAATGCGGCCGCAGGCCAGTTCGGTCGCCCAACTGTCGAGATACCTAGCACTGACGCCGGATCCCAGAATCGATTCGTAGGCCAGCTGGACAAACAACCCATGGCTCAACGAACTCAGACTGGCCTTTCGATGCTTTTCACCCTCAGGACACGCATCGGTCAGGCAGAAGAACTCGGCAAATTTTACGCCATTCCGGAAGTTGTTCTTCCAGATGTCGATTTCATCCGGATGCGGCGTTCGCCCAAGACACAACTGGTAGACGAACATGACCACGTCGCGCATGGCGTCACGCTCGTTTGGAGATCTATCGCCCGGCTGGACGGTGACGAAGGCGAACGTGGACTTGCGGTATTTCTCGGCCTCCGAGCTGCCGTATATCAGGGTCAGGAAGTCGGCAAATTCCAAGTCGTCGTTGATCGTCTTCCGCCAGCTGTCGATTTCCTTCGGAGCTGGATTCCTTCCTATACAAAGTCGATAGGCAAGAATGATTCCCCTACGAACCACATCGTCCTCATGGGACATTGGGTCTGCCAGGGAATCAGGAGACCCTACAGTCGAAGTGTGGGGTTGGCGCCATTCCGGTTGAAGGGCATTCAGCCGAGCCAGTAGCCAGTGCAGGTCCTTCAGCGCAGCCACGCTGTCGACCAGCGACGTGCTGCTCCAGAGCCGCCATGAACGATAGATGAACAGGCCGATCGACTTCACTGCATTCGATACCGACGGGTTTTTGAGCAGAGGCAACAGACTGCTGGCGTCTTGGTAGCTTTTGCCGGTTTCGAAGACCGACCGCAGAATATCGAGGCTGGGTTGAATATCCTCCGGACTGATTCGGGTCAAAACAGGCTCGATTTCCCGTCGGTGCGATCGAATCTTTTGGGATGCGCTGTTGCTGTTCACGAGCAATTTTTCTTTCATGTGTGAGAAATCGAAGGGCAGTTAACTAATGGCCGCAAAACTGCCGGCAAGTCCAGCCTGCCGTTCTCAAGGGAGTGGCTCGTAGCCCAGGCGATCAAGCAAAGATCGGTAGGGAAGCGAGGCTTTAGCGTCTTCGAGAAACCCGTCGTTGCATGATCGCCGCGCGCGGTGACTGATCGTCTTTCCCGATCGGCCGCTGTCCCCGGAAAACCTGAACACATCAAAGGTCTCGGCAAAAACTGGCGAATAGGGCAAGTGGAGAGCCGCGCACATTTGCTGCATCAACGTTTGCGGATCGCTGACGAAATCTTCGTAGCGGTAGATTGGCAGGCCCTGATGCGCATCGAGAAAGCGCGCATATCGCTGGCAGTATTCGTCAAAGGTGCAGGGGCTGAAGGTCTTCCATCCCAGTGTTTCGAGTGAAAGAAAGCTGTCGACAGGATTTCGTACGGTAAGAATTGAATGCGTTGAGAAATGGTCAGCAATGACGTTCAGGAACGACGGTCGCCCGACGATGTCGATATCCACCAGGAAATGACTGTGGCTGTGATCGCGGAGGAGAAGCCGCTTGCCTCTTGCAGCCAGGGACAGTCGGAGTGTTTCCAGGTTCTGCACAAACAGGTCGATGAGGAGGCTGTGCGATACCGTATTGTCGCCTTGCCGTACCAGCGCCAGGAAGTCTGTCGGGGAGAAGTGTGGTTTTTCAGGATCGTACAACATGGTACTCAAGGGATCGACCTCGTTGAGGACCATCACGTTGGGCATTGCCGCCAGACACTTGACGAGCAGCGTGCCACCGCTGCACGAAAGGTGGTGGATCGTTCTGATCGGCTCGGCCTCGCGCCGATCGACGTGTCGGCACAGGTCGATGCACTGCTCGAACAGCGCCGGCGGGATGGTTTTGGCGGACGAGGGTGATTCGCGCACCGTGTCGTGCCCTGCGAGAAGAAGCAAAGCATCATCCAGAATGTTGACCAGCGCCTGAAGTTCACCAGCAGGCGAGAGAGGGGCGGATTGCGTCATCCTGGATTGGATATCGGTTTCACCACCCCGCGCCTGCGCACCGGCTTGGCAGGCTGCATGTTCTCGGCGGGCAGAGCACCTGGGGCCGCTGTGTTGTTTGTGAGGTCATGGAAATACCGGGCGGCGAGACGCAGTTTCTCGTTGAGCTGAAGCATCAACTGGTGCTGCCGGTCCTGGATGGCAAGAGCATCCTGGTAGCGAATCTGCAGATCATCGAGGTCAGCCTGGCGCAAGCTCTGGAGTTTGGTGGCAAGATTGGCCGTCTGTCGCGCTTGCCGGACTTCTTCGGTTGACTGCACGAGGGCCGCGTTCAGCCTGTCGGCATCGTCCTGTAAATGTCGAATGCGGTCAGTGTGTTCGGCAACCAGCTGGATCTGTTGGTCGCGTTCCTGCGTCAGGGCCCCGATATACCCCAGACGTTCCCTGGATACGCGCGCATGCTCGTCATGCGACAGCGTGATCTCACTGAGCCGGACATCTCGCTGTTGAAGCTGTTGTGCCAGTTCGTCCCTTGCCTGGGTCAGCTGCTGGATTTGCGCCAGCCGTTCGTCGGCAGATTTGTGCAAGAGTTGCAGGCGGCTCTGTTGTTCGACCACATCCTGGGCCTGTTGATCATGCTCCTGCGTCAGAGTCTCGATCTGTGCCTTCCACTCTTCGGCGCTTCCCTGCAAGTGTAGAAGTTGCTCCTGCAGCTCGGAAACGCGCTGGACTTGATGGTCGCGCTGCTCCGTCAATGCGCCGATATGCGCCAAATGTTCATTGGCCAACCGCTCTTGCCGGGCGCGCTCGAGTTCCAGTGTGTTCAGCAAGACATCTCGCTGTTGCACGACCAGGACGAACCTGTCCCTTTCCTGCGTCAGTTTCTGGATCTCGCACCTGTCGCTCTTCGACGGCCTCCTGGAAGCCCCGAAGTCGCTCCTCCTGCGCGGCAAGAACCTCGGCTTCCTGATCGCGTTCGCGCGTCAGCAGATTGATATTGGCCAAACGTTCATCGGCTAATCGCTTGTATCCATCACGTTCGAGCGCCAGAGTGTTCAGCAGAATATCTCGCTGTTGCACGATTTGCAGCAGCTCGTCCCGTTCCTCGGTGAGGGCCTGGATGTGTGCCGTCCGCTCTTCGACACTCTCCAGCAAATGCAGGATGCGCTCCTGCTTCTCGGCAAGGCTCTGTACTTTCTGATCACGTTCCAGCGTCAGTTGCTCAATATTCCCCAAACGTTCTTTCGATACGCGCGCGTGCTCATCGTGCGCTCGGGTGATATTGCTCAGCAGAAGGTCATGCTGTTCCAGGAGTTGCTGCAGGTCATCCCGAGCTTGCGTCAGGATTCTCATTTCGGCTTGCTGCTCGTTGCGGCTGCCGAGAAACAGTCCCTTCCAGTCCCGGACATAAAGGGCGCGCCCGAGTGCGGGCTGATTCTCCTCGTCAGATGCGACGCAGACATACCCTCTGGCTTCGAGATAGCGGTCGACTTCGGACTTTCTGGCGCCTTGCTCAGCCAGTTGCGCTTCGTCGAGAACGACTCTGGCGATGATGACGTCCCAAACCGCCATGCTGTCTTCCGCTCCCCGCAAGACCGACAGGGCCGGCAGGCAATCAATCACTGCATAGTTGATGAGCTGAATTTCCGCGCTGCCAGCAGACAACAGGGCGTCGAGCGTGGTGGTTTTCGTCTGGCGCACCTCTCTGGTTTTCAGGTTGCGCCAGAATCTGGACAGGCTCTCCGGTGGCAGAAGGCCGCTTTCACTGGGATTGGTCGCCAGGTAGAAATCCGCCTCGCCGTCGCGATCACTGAGCAATGCCGTATGCGAGGTCCACCCTGAACGGCCACTTATCGCGGCGGAGAGCCTTGTCGCGTGAGTTTCATTGGCCTCGACAAACACAGCCCCAGGAACAGCCCAATCGGCATAAAGAAGGGCTGCTCCGTCGACGTCCGCGCCGACATGCGCCAGGCCGTTGATCGGTACCAGGTGTCGCAGGCGATCCAGCCAATTTTCGAAAGAAGAAGTCATTTGTATTGGGAATTCAATGGACAACCAACTACCTCAGGGAGTCACTCGCAATTTCAGCGAACGTACGCGAATGGCGAGAGTGCGCTTGTCGTTCGAACCCCGCAGCATGGGCGACATCAGCTTGGGAAACTCAAAGCGAAACTCCCAGACTGGATGCTGCGTTGCAGCATCGACCGAGAACTCACCAAAAACGATGACCTGATATCCTTCTCCATCGACTGCGGTCGGGAACGGTGAACCGTTGAGGAAAACACTCGTGCCAGCAATGATGCCAGGGTCCATGGCGTCCACAACATCCATGTAGAATTCGTACCGTCCCGTGCGTAGCGAAGGCAGTCTGAGCGTACTCACCGAGGCAGGTCCCCCAGCGGCCGTCAAACTCCGCGTCGTACCAGTTTTCGCCCTCGATCTCGTCCCGGAAATCGATCACCACTTCGCTGGGTTGGTGTTTGCGCCAAAGCCGGTTGATCAAGCTCGTCGACGCTTCTTCGGCGGCTTTCCCGTTGGCTAGGGCCATCTCGGAAAGGCTATGCTCCTGGTGGAGGTAGTGTTCGAGTTCCTCCTGAACCTGCTGCAACTGGAGCAGCAGCAGTTCGTTTTCCTGCGCCAGTGCAGCCTGCTCGGCTGAGGCGCTGGCTTGCGCATTCGCGATTCCCGCGTCCAGGGTGGCGACTTGCTCCTGCAGCCGGATGTCGGGCGGGCCCTTCGCATTCGGTCGTGCGGGGATCAGTTCGCGGCTTGTCGCTTACTCCGGCTTGAAGCGGACTCAGTCCCGCGGCTTGTCGCCTGCAGTCCGGGCCGCCACTGCGGTCTGCTTTTCCAGAACCATGGTCAGTTGCCTGAACAGCGGCCTGTCGTGCGGCTGCCAATCCCGTCTGCTCGTCGAGAGCCTTGGTCAGTTGTTCAATGGCGGTCTGACGTGTTGCTGCCAATCCGTTTTGCTCGTCGAGAGCCGCCGTCAGTTGTCCAATTGCAGTCTGACGCGCCGCTACCATTTGGGTCTGTTCGTCCAGTTCGACTGCAAGGCCCTGAACTTTGGTCTGATACCCTTTCATGAGTGTGGTCTGAGCCGCGAGATCTGCCGTCAGTTGCTGAATTCTCGACTGCTGCTCAGTGGCAAGGCGCGCTTGCTCCTCCTTCGAGGAGTTGCTGGATTCCGAGTTTTCGCTTTCCTGCACGACGCGGTACTCAAGTTCTTCCTGAACCTGACGCAACTGGAGCAGCAGGAGTTCGTTCTCCTGTATCAGTTCGGCCTGCCTTCTTGACGCAATGGCTCTTTCGTTGCCGCGATTTTCTTCGAGAGCCTTGAACTGGCGCAGCAGGCTCGCGTGCTCGTCCTTGAGGCTGTCGTACGCGCTCTGGACAGCAAGCATTTGGCTGTCTTGCGCCTGCAGCAGCGACGATAGTCTGGCCTGTCCGTCGCGCGCTTCCTTCAGCTGGAGAACGTGAGCCTGTAGCTCCGCAACAAGCCTGCTCTGCTCGTCCTCTAGCTTTTTGGCATAGTCCGAGCTGGCGATCGCTTCGGTCTTGGTCCTGTCGATGCTGACCAAAAGCGCGGAGTACTCGTCGAGAGCACGGCGTTTCTCGGCATCCGAGCGCCGTGTCTCGCTGTCGGGAATGTCGGCAGCGCTATCGAGCTGACGGTAAAGCGAACAGGGATCTTCCTCATCTTCGATAAGCGCCCCGCGTGTGGTGATGATGGCGGACGTCCGACCCCTATCGAGCAGAACTCCGGAGCAAGGTGGATCAGTTCCATGCCGAAGGAACCCATGGCTTTGTCGATAAGCACGTTCGCGTCGGAAATAATCGCTGAGACATTGACCAGCAGACTGCGCTCAGGATTGCGGTTGTAGAAGCGCAGTAGCTCCGTATGGTAGGCCATCCAGCCAGCCAGAACCGACGGGAATGTTATCCGGGGTCGGGTTGTCGCCGAGCGCTTTCGCAAGCACGAGTTCCGGTGCCGAGAATACCAGTACAAAGCGGACGCGCGGGTCCAGGTCCTTCCAGAAATTCAGTAGCCATACGCTTCGGCTATCCGCCCATCCCCAGTTTTCCTCCTCGCCATTGCTGGCAAAAAGCGCAACGCCGATATCACGCGATGCATTTTCCGGGCCAATCAGCATACTGGTACGAGATCCGGAAGAATCGAGCGTGCCCTCACTGAAAATCACTCCATGCAGATCTTCCGGTGAGACACAGTCGCCGCAGGACGGCTTCCAGGCATGCCAGGCCAGCCTGGATCAACGCCTCGTAAGCCAGTTGATATCCAGAATCGGGATGGCCGCATGTTACTAGAATTGGCATTCTTATCTCCAGTTATAAAATGCTGATAAAGTCACTGAGTAGGCTTTGGCATCTCAAATAACTGACTCCACTTGGGCAGGATGTTGGGTGAGGTGTATTTTTCAGCAACCTGCAGAGCCTCCGTTCGCAGGCGTTCCCGGACAGCGCCGCCATCTTGGGAAAAAGCACGTCGAATCACCATCGAAGCGTCTTCTGTCGAATATGGGCTGAAGTACTCCGAAGCGCCCCCGTAAATCTCCCGGTGTACGGGTATGTCCGAGGAAACGACGATGCCTCCGCTACGCATGGCTTCGACACCGGTATAGTCGAAGCCCTCGGCAACGCTGGGGCAAATGGTGGCGGCAGCATGTTTGTACAGCGCGCGCAGTTCGGCGGAAGGGACATTGCTCAGGTAAAAAAGATCGCCACGCTCAGCCCATGGCTTGAACGACTCAAGGATAGGCGCACTGTCCCAGCCTGCGCTGCCGACCACGACAAGCTTGAGGCGAGGCATGGAAAAGATTTGAGATGTTCCCACGCACTCAATAAAAGCATGTGATTCTTGCGTGGTTCCAGCGTGAAGGACCATCAGCAGATAATTGAAGTCCTCCCTCTGATTCCGCTTGTGGTCGGAGTCGAATGCCGTCGAGATTGGTCGGAAGGCATCCGCGCTACCCAGTCGATTGCAGATGATCTGGAAAACAAGCCCTTTGGGTGTTTGTTCGTCAAAGTATTCCGGCGAAACAATATTGTGGATTACAGATGACCTGTGTTCCGCCCCAGGAAATGCTTTGAAGAGATCATTGAGTAGCCTCGGAGACACAGGAGAAAACCCACGCGCCGCACTTGACGTTGTGTTGCAGCGGTGAAGTGGGAAGCCTGATGAAAGACTTTGTCATTGATGGTGTGAGGGCAATAGAATGGGAACGGCATCATGATAGCGGACGATCATCTGCATACCGGGGAGACGCTTGCAGGGAATGGTGTCTGGGCGAGGAAGAAAATCAAGCCACTGGTATCCACCCGCACATATCTGGGGTTGAAGAATACTTGACCCCAGCCAGCCTACTTGGTGAAGCAGCTTTCGCGGGGCTGTAAGGACACGATAACGTGCCGATGTCGCAGCTTCTTGTCTGCAGATTTGAGCACGTCTGGCTGCAGAAAACGTTCGCCAGATGAAATCTTCGAACAGGTCCAGGCTCGAACACGCCGGGAGTGAGCGGCACTCCAGTCAGCGCGCGGCTTAGCGCAGGAGGGACCTGGAAAAATGGTGATCAGCGGCATCAGCCAAGGTGTCAAGTATATTGCTATAGGGCTTTTTCGTAAAGCGAAACGATTACCCTTGAGAGTCGATTGATGCGGCAGAGCAGACAATGTCTTCCCCTTCAGGAGAGACCGCCGACCTCAGCTTTACTTTCCTCCATGCTGGATGGAGGCCCTCAATTTCCACGCAACCATCCATCGTTCGCAAGCCGCGAAAAGCAGGCGCGCTTCCTGTGGAAGTCCTGGGGAGCGTAGCCGTAAGGTACAGGCTTGAGGTCCAGCGGTATCTTTGTTCTAGCAAACTTGTTTTTCATACCGCAGGCATACGCTCGGTCTACTGTTGTCAGAGTTCTTCGATGCAGCCGTTATCTAGGACGAAAATCGTCTTGCCCAGAGGACGGATCCCGTCTGCCTGGTGCGAGACAATGATCTTTGCCCAGTCCTGGCGTTTTTCGAATAGCTCTGCTGGCATTTGCTTGGCGTAGAAGCGGGGCGTCACCGACGGCGATTATTTCATCGATCAGGTAACAATCAGCTCGATGACCATCGAGATAGCAAAAGCCAGACGCGCACGCATTCCGCTGGAGTAGGTCTTGACCGGCTCGGCGCGAGATACTTCCCGAGTTCTGAAAAATCCTGCACATACTCAATCTTGTCGTCGGCAGTGGTTCCATAGACCCGGCAAATGAAGCCCAGAATTGTCGAGCGCAGTCGGAAAGCTGGTGGAAGGCTCCGCCAAAAGCCAACGGCCAGGAAACGCCCTTACCTCGCGTGATGCACCACTTGAAGCTTGCTCGGCACCGCTTATGAAGCCGGATCAGCGTAGATTTTCCGGATCCATTACGGCCAAGAATTCCGATCTTCTCCACAGTTTTCGCACAGATTGATGCCATCGAGTACCGTGCTGGAACCGTGGCGGGTGTGATACGTTTTTACGACGTGGTTGAGCCGCGTGATCCATTCAGGCATTACCTGGCGCGAGACCACCCGCTCCTGTGTCAGACCGAGCGAGGTCAGCACCAGGCAAAACGTCGCCATGCTTAAAGGGAGATCGTATCGCGCATGGACCATGGAGCCCCGCAGTAGCCTTCGCGCAGCAGTTCCACGCCATGCACCATCCGGGGCGGAATGAGAACCACGTCTTGCGCGATGGGAGGCAGCCACTCCACCATAAAAACGGCGCCAGACACCCTTGGGAACGCAAGGTAGGAGATAGGGTGCCAGATTTTTCAACAATCTCGGTTCGCGCGCTCAAAGGTGCCGACGAGCAGTGCCAAACTGCGCCGAACCAGGACAGCATGAACCAGGCGAGCATGATCTTGAAAATGTCTTCCAGTGGCTTCATCCATCCGACAGCGTTGAAGACCAGCAGGAGAGTAAAAAACGAGGTGGTGGTGCCCGCTATCTCGGGCAGGACCGTGAAGCGAAGATATCAATGATTTTGACGTGCCGGTGATACATCAGCGCCAGATTGGGCTCGATCATTGCTGCAGCGGGTGGGCATATTGCGCCAAGCAGGACCGACGAATAGCGTGACCGCAAACGCAACGATCGGCAGATTGGGATCCGTGCGTGGCTTGGGCAAACGTCCTGATGCGGTGATACCGAGGGTAGAACATCATGGGCTCGAGAAACCCAATACAGGAAGCCGATGTTGTGGCGACCATAGCGCGTCAGGACCTCGCGCATCAGCAGTGCGCCGATTACGCGCATCTGGATCGCCAGCGAACGGTGCGGGTGGAGTGCCGGCAGCCCTGGTCAATCCTGATGCTCCCTGACGCCGGCGATAAACATCTTTGAAATACCCCGGACTATCAGGCCGAGTAGCATGGTGGCAACAATGCTGCGCAGCCGTCGTGGTTCCAGTGCCATATCCGGTTTTCTGCGGCTGAACGATGCGCTCGAGGTCCGGCTGCTTGCGCTGCGCTACCGTTGCGCGCCTGCTCGAAGTGAGGCCAGGGCGCTCCGAGCTGCTTGTCGGCAGATTCACGCTCAGGGGCGAGGCGCTGGTATTCAGCCGCCTTGTTGGCCAACGAGCGATCGCCGCCTGCAACGCGCGTGGTTTC
>JADJPJ010000081.1 GCA_016713325.1 Candidatus Flexifilum affinis
CACCCTGGATCACAACTCGCTATCGGGGCATGTGAGTAGTGGTGAGTACCGCATAGGGCATTTGTCTGTTGATTTCGAATGCATTCGACAGGCACGCAACCCTTATCGTTGAAGGCCGACCGCCACATCCCGGAACGAGGCGAGGGCAGCCTCCAGGTGCTCGATGATCTCCAGTGCAAGCACTTCGGGTGGCGGCAGGTCGTCGAGGTTCTCCGGGGCTGTCGTCCCGAGCCAGAAAATGTCCCGGAGGCTCCCGCCTTGTCGCGGGGCGATCAGGTCAGCGTGGGCAAAATGTTTGAAACGCTCCGTTTCCTTTCGCGCTCGGCGGTTTCTCGGGTTGTAAGGAGATTGAAGTCACAAAGGTCGTCAGAGGAGCACCAGTGGCCTGGGTCTTCAAGGTGATAATGCGTTGCTGCGCGCAGGTCGTAGATCCAGACGCCCTGCTTGCCCTCGACCACCTTGGGCCGGCGTCGAAGAACAACACGTTCGCCTTCACGCCCTGCGCATAGAAAAATCCGGTCGGTAGGCGCAGCAGCGATGGACATCGCCAGTTTTCAAGGAGCTTGCGGCGAATCTTCTCGCCGGCGCCGCCTTCGAACAGCACGTTGTCCGGTAGCACCACCGCGGCCTGGCCGCTGTCCTTCAGGAGGGTGACGATGTGCTGCAGGAAATTGGGCTCGCTTGTTCGACGTGGTTTCCACAAGTCCTGCCGTTCGTAGGTCAGCGCGTCCCGGTCCTTTCACCTTCCGCGTTGGTGATCGTCATCGCTGCTCTTCTTGCCGAAGGGCGGATTGGCGAAACATAATCGAAACGCTTCCCTGGATCGGCGATCAAGGCATCTGCCCGATCGACGGTCGGCTCTCCATCCAGCTCGCCTATGTTGTGCAGGAACAAATTCATCAGGCACATGCGGCGTGTGTTCGGTACGATCTCGTTGCCGTGGAAGGTCTGGTGACGCAGAAACGCCTTCTGCCTCTTGTCCAGCCGGTTGCCGGGACGGGTCAGCCAGTGGTAGGCGCCGAGAAAGAAACCGCCGGTGCCACAGGCCGGGTCGGCAATCTCTCGACTTCACGTCGGCTCCTAGGGCCCGCACCACGCTCGACCATCGCTTGGATCAGCGCCCCGCGGCGCGGAAGTACCGACCGGCGCCGCTCTTGGTGTCTTCGGCATTCTTCTGCAGCAGGCCTTCGTAGAGATCGCCCTTTTGGTATCAGCGTCCATGCCCACCCAGCTTTCGGCGTCAATCATCTGAACAGGGGCGCGCGAGAGCTTGGCGGGTCCTGGATCTTGTTCTGTGCCCCGAAGAAGATGGCACCGAGCATGCCGGGTCCACTACCCAGCTGTGCAAGGTCGCCGGGTAATGCGCCCTCCAACGGCTCGCCGACCTTGCTCCGTAGCGAAGCTCCAGTCATGGCTGCGCGGAATGTGCGTGTCACGGTTGTAAGGTTCCTGCGAGTACTCATGCGCCATTTTCAGGAACAGCAGGTAGGTGAGCTGCTCAAGGTAATCGCCATAACTGACGCCGTCATCGCGCAGGGTGTGGCAGAAGTTCCAGACTTTCTGGACGAGGGCAGAGGTATTCATTTCACGATGGACAGTTGTCGCAGTGCCTGGCGCAGTTCGTGCTCAAGCAGGGAAAAAGCCGCAAGCTCTCGCAAGCGTGGCAGTGAGACCTGTTCGCCCAGGGCATTCAACATCGGCGAGACGCCTCTTCTTCGACGCAGCCCTGCGGGACGCGTCGCGTTGAAGGCCGTATTCAGCAATGCTTTCGGATCGGGAGCCCCTTCCGCAACTCCCGCCGACGAAGGCAAACCGAGTGCCTCATCGCTGAGTGTGGTACCCAATACGCTGCGCAGGGCATCGCCACACGACGGCCACCCTTCCGTCTCGCGCACCGGAATGACGGCGACACCGAGACGCGCGTCAGCGTGTTCCTGATGCAGTCTATCGATTGCCGGCTGAGCCTGCTCCTTGCGCTTGCGTTCAGGGTCGCCCGCGCCGTCGGCATGAATGAAGAGTATGCGCCATGCGTTGCGTGCTTCCCGCGCCAGCCAACAATCCGTTCCACTCGGGACGCTTCATCTGCTGCGGCGGGTGGTCCGAGGCGCAGCACTTCACTACCCTCGACAGCCGCGTCCCGGCGTGCACAACATCTTCGCAAAGTCTCGCCAACAACGGACACAGAAAGTGGTAGTCGGTGGGACCCTCCGCATAGAGCGCAAGACCGAGGTAATACATGCTCAGCCCTCCGTGCTCATCATTTTCCAGGGCATGTTCCGGACTTCCCAGTCCGACACGAAGCCTTGCGGGACATCGTCCTCGCCGAAAAGTGACGTTTGCAGCTTTGCACGGACCGGGCGCAAGCGGGTCTTCCGGCGTTGTTCCTTTTTTTCCGGATCGCTGACGGTCGCCGTGTCGGCGAAGAGGATGTAACCATGCCGCGGACTGAACTCCTTGTCGATCAAGGCCGACAGCACGACCGGCGAATGGCTGTTGAGCAGCAACTGGCTCAACGGGCGCCGGTTCATCTTCCTCGGAGAATTCCTGCGGATAGCTCACCGCGCATGTCCCGCAGGCGTTGCGTCAGTTGGTTTGATCCGCCGGGGTGGACGCCATTTTCCGGTTCTTCGAAGCAGATCAGTCCCCGGTGGCGCGGATCGTGCAGGAGCGTCAGCAGCGCCAGCACGCGCAGCGTACCGTCGGAAATCACGCGTGACGAAAACGGGAGGCCATCGCGCATGGTGAGCTGGATGCGGTATTCACGACTTGCCTCATGCAAATCGGCGTCGAGCGCGGTGATGCCGGGAATGAGACTATTCAGCTCGGCGACGATATCACTGAGAACGCCGCCGGGGCGCTCCTTTGTTGCCGTCTCGGCCTTCAATTGCGCGAGAACGGCAGCCAGATTTGAACCGTCCGCAGCCAATACATCGGTGGCCGTTGCTGGCACCGGCTTGCGCAACAAGGCAGGATCGAGTTGCAGCAGTCGCCAGTAGCGCATCTCTTCCGCAAGGCGAACAGGTGGGGAAACTCCGCATTGGCGATGCTGTAGAGTACGGCCGCTTGGCGGCACTGGCTGGCCGATTGCGTCCCTGCTTGCCGTCCTGATGGACGCTGAACGTGAGCCCTTCGGAACGGTCTTCGCGGTCAGCCAGGGCTTGATGCGGTTGTATTTGCGAGATACTTGGTGCGGAAACGCCGTGGAAGGCGGCATCCACTCTGTCCAGCGGTCATCCTTGCGCATGATCGGGAATACCTGCTCGCCTGCCACCTGTATCCGCTCGATTCCGGGCTTGATTGTCCTCCGCTCCAGAGTGACTTCATAACGCATGCGGGCATGGCTGAGTTTTACTTCGCTCCCCAGGGTCGCGGACGACCGGATCGACCAGTACTTCGGCGGCCCAGGCGAATCTGATTGCCGCGTCCCGCCGCGGTCTGCCGGAAAAGTTCCAGTGGCTCACCGCGCATCTCCTTGACCGCTTCAGCCACATCGCGGGTCAGCAAGGTTTGCCAGCAACTCAAAGACGTCGAACAGGTTGCTCTTGCCAGCTGCGTTACTGCCAACGATCACCGTGAAAGGGGCAAGATCAATGACGAGGTTCTCGAAGGTCTTGAAGCAGTCGACTTCCAGGCGAGTCAGCATTTGGTGGTTTTCCCTCGTCGTGCGGACGGCTGAGTAATGGTTGTTGGGCGATGATGCACGAACCAGGCGCTCGGCGAACAATGCGCTCCAGCAGCACGCTAGCGGGTTCGTCGTTCGGGGTCTTGCGGCACCAGTTGGCCGGCGAAGGCGCGCGCAGGATGTTCTGGCGTTGGGCGGTGGATTGCTTGAAGGAAATGGCGATCGACTTGCGTTGCTTTTCAATTGCATCGGTTTTGACTACCTAGCAAGTCATTTATTCCCACTCAGCGGTGCACAAATAGGAACAGAAATGCGCTTCACTATGTCTGTGTTGAGATTGCTGCTGCAGCGCCTTGTTCGTTGCGCGTAGAACATCCGTTTGCGTTCGAAGGTACCAATACAGATAGACTCTCAGCGGCTCATCGATATCCAACAGAGCCACTGATCCGTCGTTGATGCAGCCACCAATATTGGTGATCTTCGGCACACCAAAAGTGTTGCGCCGCTATTCGTTAGCAGCAGTGTTCCCGCTTCGAGCGAAAACGACTAGCGTCTCTACCCGTTTCGGTGACGAATTGATTAACCGATTTCAGGTACATCGAGTTGTCGGCCGTTAGCGAACCGACAGTAATCCACTGTATTTCACCGCCGAAAAATCTGGGATCACCAGCAGGGCGAGGTGATGCACCACGCACGACAAACGATAGTTGGTCCACACTCGCCCATACCCAGCCCTCCGGCACCTCCGGCAAGTCGGTGGTATCCCGGCGGTTCCGGCTCGGGGTATTTGTTTTGCCAGTCCTTGGGCGGGGTCTTGCCTTGTTCTTTAAACTTCGCGAGTTGCCCGGCTTCCCAGCGGGCGCGGCGCTCGGTGAGGATGCGGTCCAGCAATTGCGCACCGGTCTCGGTAGGCTGGTGGCCGGCGCGCCACTCGGCGGTGAGCGCGCCTTCCATTGCCGCCTTTAGCAACGATTGCCGGTACTGCGCCAACTTCTTCTGCGCAGCCTTTTGAGGTTCGGTTACGCCTGCGTCGAGGGCGGAAAGCAGTTCTTCGAGTTTTTCGACGATGCGGGTTTGTTCAGGCTGGGGGGCAAAAAGTCGCGCTCGGAGGCTACCGGATCTTGGGTGGAGATTGACACGAGGTCTTGTCGTACCCTTCGTTTGATCCTTGAATTGCCTCCGGGACGTTGTCTGCGTTGATCTAGTAGCAGAGGAAGTCGCGGTCTGACCCATTGGCGGGTTATCCGCGCCCGAACGACGTCCGCACCAGAATGCCTCTGTCGATGCTCAGTTTTTCGAGGCGAGGTACGCCTTTCCCAGCGGGTCTCCCAGCTTAGTGATGAGTATGTCGCCGTGAACAAACGTATGGCGAGCCAACTCATCAGGCCCCTTTCGCTGGTTACATGCTGAATATTCTTGGAATGAACTGATTCCCGTCGATGTTCTGCAGTCGTGCTATTGGGGATCCCAGCCGCAACATACTCACTCGCCTTTAAGTTCGATCCGAATGGTCCATCAACGATGTCATCACCGGGTCAGGCGAGAACAGATCGCCGAACTCGATCTCAATCCATCCCTGGCGGCAGGTCCGCTTCTCGCTCTCACGCCACCAACTCCTCATTCATTTGGTTTATCAGCCCATCCAGCTCCTTGCCAAACAGCCCCCACGCCTTTTGCAGGCCCCTTTGTCGGCAGGTTCGGCGCTTAATCAAAATCTGATCGGCTGATGCCGCAGCTACTGTAATGTGATCTTTCATCAGGCGCGGCCACTCGGTTTGTTCGGGCGTGAACGCGGGTACCGCGTTGCGCGTTGTGGCGGAATATGCCCGCCTGGAAGCGCTTATCCACTTCATCGGAGAAGGGTTTGAGCTCGCTCTCCGGGCCCAGTGCAAAACGCACCAGCGAGCACCGTCGGTGAGCTGGCGATGGCTAGTTGAAGCCTTTAACCTGACTCGCCTGCACGCGGGCACTTAGGCACTCCACAGGCGCTCCGTGGTACCCATCAGCGGCGGCGTGGCCCAAGCGTTCATGCGGGTCTTCGATCATGTCCGAGGTCGGCGCGCGACGCTGATAGGGCTGCTGGTTGGAGAAAGTCGAGCGCGGCAATTTTTTTCTGGAAATCATTGATGTAACCCCCAATCGTCGGTGAAAGTTGAACTCCCCGGCCGCTTTGCGAAGCTATATGCCCGTTGAATGCTAAAAAATGCTAACCGGGTCGAGTTTGATGTGATGGAGTACCTGGTGTCCGTGTTTCGCTGCGTGCGCGCTCGATCTCGTCGCGCAGCTCAGAATTTTTGAATCAGGTGCGCAGGCGGCGGCCGCGCCCTTCGGCGCCCCGCGGCGGCCCATTTCTTGCGAGCGGCAAGGTGTCTTCTGAACGCGTGATGCCCTTTGCTTTGCCGTTGCCAGCGCGGCTTTTTGACGGCATCGCGGTTCAACGCGTCTATCAGACCCCTGCCGAGTTCGGCCATCGGGATGCCACCGCTGGCCTTTCAATGCGCGCGATGCGCGCCAATGGGTCGGTTGCTTGGACAGGCGCACCAGGCTGATTGGCGAGCGAGAGCACGGTGTCCCTCATCGCGGCTTCCCATCCCGCCGCCTTGCAGCAAGTCCTTCAGCATGCCCCGGGGCTTCTTCTCCAGTGGGCGGCTTTTTCGGTCTTGAGAGACTTCTCCACGCCCACAGCGTCGATCAGCTTGGAGTGAGTCTTAGCGCCCTCGGCGCTGTTGCTGGCACCGCGCTCGGCTGTCACCATCGGAAGCTGCATGCACGCCCCGGCCCTTCATCTGCTCATGCGCTGCGTACGAAAACCCCGCAGAACAACAGCACTCCCAGTGGCTGTACGTCGGTGCCGGTGGCGATCACGCTCCACGGTGACGGCGATACGCGGGGTTTAGTCGTTGCGGAAGCTCGCTAAGGATGCTGTCGGCGTCTTCCTCGGCGCGATAGGTGACCTTCTTTGAAAACTTCTGCCCAGCGAGCCGCGTCGCGCAGGATGGTGATGATGTCGTCGGCGTGGCTGTCGGTC
>JADJPJ010000082.1 GCA_016713325.1 Candidatus Flexifilum affinis
CGCGATACTGGACAGCAGAATCTTGATCAGGTGCGGGTCGGCCAGCGTGTAGTAGACATGCCGGCCGATTTTGTTCCACGTGACCAGTTCCATCTCGCGGAGATACTTGAGCTGGTGCGAAACGGCCGGCTGATCCATCCCCAGGGCGGCGGTCAGATCCGAGACGCTCCACTCCTGATCGGCCAGGGCGCGAATCATGCGGACACGGGTCGGGTCAGACAGGGCCTGAAATACCGCGCGACCAGCCGGGCATCTCCCAGAGTCATGACTTCGTATTTCTTTTTTGCGTTTGGAGTCGGCTGCCTGCCCGCCGTCACCGAGGGTTGAAGGTTGCGCCATTTCGAGTCTACCTGAACCGTTCTTTTATGACTGATCGGTTTCGTCAAGACCTATCGTAGGGTTCGGAACAAGCTTCGGCAATAGGTCTATAGTTGCACGATGAAGCATGCATATCTGCAATGGTATCCCCATTGTACGTGGTTTTTTGCGGTTTGTGTCCTGGAAAATTGATCCTGCCTCACCCCCTGAGTAGGGACGCCATTCTAGGCCTGTCCGTAGTTCTACACCCCTACCCCCGGCCCCTCCCCCGCTGGCGCAAGGGAGGGGAGCAGGCTTGCGTCACCCGAGTTGGTGGTCGGGCCGTGTGGTTTCCCTCCCCTACGAAGTGGGGGAGGGACTTAGGGAGGGGGTTGAAACATCGCATAGGGTGTATTGGGACTACCTACGGTATCAAGCGCTCAACTACGGACAAGCCTTTCTTGGCATCCGACATGGTGGACGCGAAAAATCGCGTCCCTACGCCACCCGTCTATTCATCGATCCGTCGAAAACATACCCCTGCCCGGAGAGGGTGCGGGGTGGAGAGGGAGGTTACTCCCCACCCTCCGGGTCCGGGAAGGCGTTGCCAAACGATCCGGGGACCGGCGTCGCGGTCGGCGGCGCGGGCGGCACCGGCGCGTTCCAGTCGATAGGCAGCGCTTCCAGAAAAGCCTGCGTGTCTAGCGTGAGCAGCGACATCCAGCCAGTGGTGCCGCCGGCGTTGACCTTCAGCCATTCGCCGTCGTAGGGGCTGCGTGCCACCAGATCGACCAGCGTGCCGTTGCCGACGCGGGCCACCGCCTGGAAGCGGGTGCTTGGACCGGTGCGCAGATTGGCGCCGTCGGCGGCGCGGACGCGGGCACGCGTGCCCAGCTCGCCCAGGCGCTGGGGGGGCAGCGGCGTCGCCGTGTACAGTGCGTTGATCGAGCCGATGTTGCGGACCAGCAGTTCGGCGAAGACCCAGCCCGTCTCGCCGCTGTCGAGCTGGACGTGATACCAGATCTGATCGGGGCTGGCGCCGAGCAGGGTCAGCACCTCGCCGCCCGGCAGTTCGCGCAGCACCGCCGCGTAGACGTCGGGGGCGGTGCGCAGGTTGACCGTGCCGCTCGTCGTCAGGTAGCCCGGCTGCGGCAGCAGCAGCGGCCGGTCGAAGAGGGCGACGGGCAGGTTTTGCAGCGGCGCCGGGTCGATCAGCTCGGGCAGGGTCGGCCCGCTGATCGGGAACGAGAAGTTGCCCGGCGCGTAGTTTACGCGAATCTGCTGGCCGGGCAGCGCCGACTGCCGCTGGCCCTGGCTGAAGACGTGGCACGGCCGGAGATCATGGCGACGATCATCTGCGACTCGGTGGTGCGCACCAGGGCCGTTCCGATGATGGCCACCGATGCGCCGTTGATCACCAGATTGGCCTGCTGGCCGAGCGGCGTTTGCAGTACCAGCCCGCTCGGCGGCGCGGCGGCGCAGGTCGGCAGTGCGGGGGTTGGTCACGAGCAGGCTGCTGGTCCAGGGCGGGAAATCGGCCGGGGTGACGTCGTACATGGTGATGTCGCCGACCAGCAGGAAGGTGGCGTTGCTGGCTTCCGGCAGACGCAGCCAGGCGATGCCGGCGCTGACGTTCTCGACCACGATCGGCTGGGTGTCGATGGCATCGATCTCCGCCACTTCGACCAGGGCGCCAACCGATGAGAAGGTGCCCGCCAGCACGAGCGAAGGTTCGACGCCGGGCGCGGCCCCGCCATTGCAGGCGTAGCCCACCGGCTTGTTGACGCAGGCGTTGCTGGCCGTCGTCCACAGGTGGCTGAGCACCGGCGTGCACTGCTCGGCCGACATGGGCGGCAGGCCGCTCTGCGCGGTGAGCGGCAGCGCCAGGCCGGCGACCAGAATGGCGGCGAAGATCAGCAGCAGGAACAGGCGTCCGCCGCCAAGACTCTGCGCCAGAGGACGAAACATCGCACGCCGTCGAATCATCGCGTTTGAATCCTTGTGACCAGCGTCGGCAGGTCCGACCACCCGTAGCCGTCTTCCTGAAAGGCGTTGTCCGCTTCCGGGACGGGGCGCTGAGCGACGTATACTCCGCCGAGCCGGTCGCGGTAGAAGGCGACCGCCGGGTTGAACGTCACCACCCAGACGATCATGCGCCTGAAGCCGGCTGATATCAAGCCTAGCGTAAGCGCGCCCACCAGTGCATGACCGATTCCCTCTGATTGGGCGGCGGGCAGCACGTAGATCTGGTACAGCTCGGCCTCATAGCCGTAGGACTCGCCCTGGGCCGCGCCGCCGGCGGTGAAGCCGACCACCTGCCCGGCCCGCTCGGCGACGAAGGTGAGGCGGCCCGGCTCGTTCGTCAAGCGGCGCTGCCAGCGCTCGGTTTCGGGGACGGGATCCAGGTTTTTGCGGGCGACGTGTTCCGGGCGCATATGCGGGATGAACTGCGTCTTCCACGTCTCCAGGTGGGCGTGGGCAATGCCGGCGGCATCCGCGACCACGGCGGGCCGAATCGTGAAGCCAGGCTGGACGTTCAGAGGTCGCTCGGGTGCGCTCATGGAGGTCGCGTGGCTGATCCAACAGGAACGCCGATTGTAGCAGAATTTGTGCTACAGTAGGCGCGATGCAAGCCAAGAGCACCCCGCCCCCAGCCCCTCCCCCCGCTTACGCAAGGGAGGGGAGCGAAACCACGACGACCAGAGAGGTTATCGGGCGGTGTGTTTCCCTCCCCTACGGAGTGGGGGAGGGACCAAGGGAGGGGGTTAGCGCATCGCAAATTGCGGATCTGCCCACGACGGCGGACCTTCTCACGAACCGAGGCGTCATGACCAACGAACCCAATAATCCGCCGGTGCGTCTGCTGGTGCACTACCAGAGCCTGTGCGAGCAGGAGGCGCCCGATCTGGTGGTGTCGGTGCCGGGCCGGGCCATCTGGGCGGCGGTCCGCTTCAATCGCAGCGGCTACGTCAAAGTGATCGACGCCGACAGCAAGCGCCAGGTCCGTTTCACCGCGCGCAGCGCCCGCCGCCGCGAGACTCTGCTGGGCCGCCCGCTGCCTGCCTGGGCAGGTTACGTCGCCGGGGTGTTGGCCCTCATCGACGTGGACGCCATGCCAGGCGTGGAGATACTCATTTGCAGCGACGAACCGGCCGGCCCGCGGCGCGACCATTCCCAGGGGATGCTGATGGCGGCGCTGTGGCACCAGGTGAACAACCTGCCGCTGGACGAGAACGCCCTGTTCCAACTAGCTGAGGCTGCGCGCCGCGAGTACGTCGAGCAGGTGGGGTAAGGACCTGACCACAGAATTCGCTGTGCAGTTCAGTGCTAAATCCCCAGCAATGCAGCTTATCCCTTGACCGACCCCTGAAGGAGCGCCGTGATGATCTGGCGCTGGAATAGGATGAAGACGATCAGCGTAGGCAGCAGGATCAGTATGGTGCCGGCACACAGCAGAGGGACATTGGTCGCGTAATGTCCCTGGAACGCTCCCAACGCACCCGCCATGGTTCGCTCCGCCGGGTTTTCGACCAGCACCAACGCGATGAGGAATTGGTTCCACGTCCAGACGGACATCAGAATCCCGAGCGAGGTGATCGGCGCCCGAGCGAGTGGAAGGTGGATGCGCCAGAACAGATCCCATATCGTCGCGCCATCGACACGCGCCGCCTCGGAGATCTCGGCCGGCATGTTGACAAAGTGGGCGCGCATCCAGAAGACGGCGAACGGCATATACAGGCCGATCAGCGGCAGCACAATCGCCAGTCGCGTGTTGTAGATGCCCATGCTGCGCTCGAGATAGTAGAGCGGCACGATGATCCCGCCGAAGGGCAGTGTCAGCCCGAACACGAACAGAAACAGGAGGATCCGCGAACCGGGGATGCGCAGGTGGCCGATGGCGAACCCGGCCATGGTCGAGATGATCAGCGAAATCGGCACGACGGCGATCACGATGAACACACTTGAGCCCAGCAGGGTGGTCATGTTCGCCACGTTGAACGCTTCGACGAAGTTGCCCCACTGCGGGTCCGCGGGCCATGAGAGTCCATTGGGCACCGTCCCTGAGGGGTGCAGCGCCGTCGTGAAGATGCTGATGAGGGGGAGGATCGTGATGGTCATCAGCCCAATGAGGAGCGCTCGACCGGACCAGAGTTCGCCGCGACCGATTGTCATCACGTGTTCTCCCGGCTCAGGCGCTGGATGGGAATGACGACGACGAGAACGAGGAGCATGAGCAGGACTGCCAGGGCAGAGGCCAGCCCGATCTGCTGCTGCGTAAACGCCAGAATGTAGATCTGGATTCCAGGGACCGCCGTCGAATTGCCGGGACCGCCGGCTGTCGAAACATAGACGATGTCGAATGCGGCCAACGCTGCGATCACCGTGACCGTGAGGCAAACGCCGATCTCGTTCCTGAGGAGCGGCACGGTGATCCTGACGAACTCGTGGAACCAGCTGGCACCGTCGATTCGCGCGGACTCATAGAGCGCCGGGTCGAGCCGTGTCATCCCCGTCCACAGCAGGACAGTGCAGAAACCCAGGAGGACCCAGACTCCGATAAAGCCAACAGACGGCAGTGCCCAGTCGAAATCCCCGAGCCAGGCACGCGCGACTGAGGCCAGGCCGATGGCCCTGAGGGTCTGGTTGATCAGGCCGGGGAGTGCCAGCAGCCAACCCCAGATAATCCCCGCCGCGACCAGAGGGATCACCTGTGGCAGGAACAGGACCGTTCTGGCAACTTCTCCAAGCCGCCCTGCTGCCACGCGGTGCATCACGCTGGCAACGATGAGCCCGAGGCTGACGGGGATGAAGCTGAAGAAGATCACCAGGCGGAAGGCGTTGAAGATGGTCCCGACCAGATCGGGATCGTTCAGGACGGTCACGTAGTTTCTGAGGCCGACCCAGGTCATGGGGCCAATACCGTCCCAACGGAAGAACGAGTATTGGATGCTCATCAGCAGGGGCAGCAGCACAAACACCGCATACATGACCAGCGCGGGCAGGACGAACCCCCAACCGATGATCGCCTCCCAGCGGGCCCCCTTTGTAGAGGAGGTCCGCCGGGAGACTGCGGGAGCCGCGGGGCGATTGTCTGACGTCATCAGCGTTTCACCGTTGATCTAGAGGCGCAGGAATCACTCTGCGGCCGTCACCGCTATTGAGAAAGTTCCAACTCGTATTCTGCCTGAACCGCTTCGAGCAGGCCGGCGGCATCCTGACGACCACCCACCATCTTCTGCAGCTCTGGGGTCCAGCCCTGAGCGAAGATCGCGCTCGTCGCGTTGGCGATAAAGTCCATCGACGTCCCTGCCTCGCCGACGACCGTGCCGGCCGCGAGCGTCTCATTGGTGACAGACCCTTCGGCGACTGCCGGCATCGTGAGTCCCGACGGCCCACCCGGGTTCGATCCGCCGACTGTCACGTCGATCTGGCGGGCAGCCTCATTCGAGGCGACCCAGTTCAGGAAGAACGCTGCGCAGTCCGCGTTCTTGGCCGTGGCGGCGATGCCGAAGGTCAGCGGCGCGGACATGGCGGCGGGCGATCCGCCTTCTTCGGCGGGCGGCATCAGGAAGAAGCCGACGTTGCCAGGCATATCCGTGTCGTAGCCGGCATTCTGCCAGTCACCGTTGAAAATGAAGACGCCTTCGCCCTGGCCGAAGCGGGCATTCGCGTCTGTATACTCGATGGCGTTGATGTCGGGCGGGAAGTAGCCGCTCTGGATCCACTGCTCCAGATGCTGAGCTGCAACCAGGTTCGAGGTCGGTGACGATCGTCGCGCCGGGCTTCTGATAAATCCAGTCGTTGATCGGGCCGACCGGGCCGACAGACGCCATGAGCGCCTGCAGCGGGAAGGCGAGCCCCATGCCGCTTCGAGCGCTGCCCCACTGCATGATCGGGAGGAGGTCGGCATCTTTGGCACTGGCGAGCAGGGCCTCGAACTCGGCGAGCGTGCTCGGCGGCTCGGTCATGCCGATCTGGGCTGCCAGTTCCTTGTTGTAGAAGATGCCGGTCAGGCTGTAGTTGAGCCCCATGGCATAGAGCACGCCGGAGCCACGGGTGCCATCTTCCGCAACACGGTTCTGATCGAGCTGAGGCACCGGCCACTCATCCCAGCCGAAGGCGCTCGCATAGTCATCAAGACTCTTGAGGAGTCCCTGGTTGGCGAAGGAGACCATGGTTGGCAGCCGGATGAGATCCGGCGGGTTGTCGCTGGAGAGCAACCGTGGCGTCGAGTTGATGAGGTTCGTGAACTGATCCTGCTTGATGTCCCAGGTCACATTGGGGTATTGCACGGCGAACTCTTCGGCCAGGCGGAAGGGGAGATCGAAGCCTGTCTCGAAGTAAGCGTTCAGCGTGATCGGCTCGGTGCCGCAATCAGGAGCTGCCTCCTGCCCGATGACGGCCGCCGTCTGCATGGAGACAAAGAGAATCCCCAGCATGGCCACTGTGGCGACTCTGAGAAACAACTTGTGTCGACCAAACATTCTCATCCTCCATAGAAGACAAAAAAGGCTAAGGGGTGGAAAATCGACCAGTGCGACTCGTGGCTATTGTTTCATTTCACCTCCACAGCTCTGGCATCCTCTGCTCACGTGGAATCCCGTGTGATCAAGGGACAGGGGAGCAACTTTGGTGAGGAAAGCTCTTCTCCTGCAGCGCCCAGGGAAATCTTGAGCAATGCTTCGACCGCCCATCTTCCCATCTCGTAGAGCGGAAGATGCATCGTGGTGAGCTGCGGGTGCAGGTTTGCGGAAATGATTTCGTAGTCGTCAAAGCCGACAACCGCCACGTCCTCCGGGATTCGTTTACGCATCTGGCGCAGCGCATCGTACGCCCCCATGGCGACCCGGTCATTGAAACAGAACAGACCTGTCATGTGGTCGTACCGCGAGAAGAGCGTTCGGGTCCCGTCATAGCCCGTCTTGGCGTTTCCATCCTCGCCATAGACGATCAGCTCATCCTCCACAGCAATGCCGTGGTCCGCAAGCGCCTGCCGGAACCCTTCTTCTCGCAGTTTGCTGGCGGGGACATCCTCTGACGTATTGATCATGCCGATGCAGCGATGGTTCTTTTGCAGAAGTGCTTCGGCGGCCTGGTATCCGCCCAGGTACTCATCCGGGACCACCGACGGAAGCGTATTCTCTACATCATGGCAGTTCAGCAGCACTGCCGGAGTCTGATAGAGCAGTTCGGAGGGTTTGATGATGCGATGTCTCATGGTGGCGAAGATGATGCCATCGACCTGCCGGCTCAGTAACGTGCTGATCTCCTCATCTTCGACGCTCGTATCTTGTCCCGAGTTCATCAACATGAGCAGCCGCTGTTCCTTACGGGCTGCATCCTGTGCGCCCTGCACGATGTTGCCGGCGAAAGCCGTGGTTGCGATTTCGTCGGTGACCAGCCCGATCACACGAGATTGGCTGGTGCGCAGTCCAACAGCGATCGCATTGGGGGTATAGCCCAACTGCTCGACCGCCTTCATCACGGCTGCGCGGGTCTTTTCTGAAATATTCGCATTAGGGGTGTTATTGATCACAAAAGACACCGTCGTCTGCGAGACACCAGAAAGACGGGCCACATCCCCCATTGTTGGACGTTTTCTGTTCATGTTTTGATAATTCGATTTACTAAATCGAATTATCAACGAGATTGAGAGAAGAGTCAAGCAGTCCAAGGGTGTTCAAGGCGCACTGTAAACAAAAAGCCCGGCATGTCGGTCCGGACTTCTGGTTCTCATATCATTTTCTGCATCCAAGACAGGCGCAACTCACCGCCGTGATCGGCGCGGGCGATCCTCGTCCTGCAATTCCTGGATCATGCTGTCGGTGAATTCGCCGTCTTCCGTCAGGCGCACCCCGCGCACCGCGCTCTCCTCATCGAGCATCAGCGACTCGGCCTCGCGCTTTGGCTTTTCGCTGCGCAGCCGCGCCTCTTCGCGGGCGATCTCTCGCTGCACGGCCCGCTCGTGCGCCCCGGCGTTGAGCGCCTCCATGGCGTTGGCGACCAGACCGATGCCCCACCCGACCGTGACGAACAGTGGCCAGGGGAAGGGGGCATCCTGAATCATATCCGCAAAACCTCCAAGGAAGGGAAGGCCGTCAAGCGCCGAGAAGACGAAGATCATCCACAGCATCAGGTTGATCATCACGTAGACGCCGAAATGCTGGTAGAACTCTTCGATCTTCTTGCTGGGCGCCTCGACGCGCTTGCGGATGGCCTTGATCTGCTTCTTGTCGGCCACCCGGCTCCAGTCTTCGCCAAAGGTGCGGATGAGCTCGTGTTCCACCGCCTCGGCGCGCCGCCGCAGCCGCCGGCCGGTCTCGTAGAAAGTCTCGATGGCATGGGCCACGACGCCCGATCCCCAGCCGAAGAAGACGATCAGCGGCCAGGGGAAGCCTGCCCCGTCGGAGGCGCCGCCCCAGATGGCGAAGAGCAAAACATGAACCAGGATGAAGATCACCAGATGGGTGATGAATTCGCCCCGCTTCTTGAACTCCTGCTCGACGCGGCGGCGGATGGAGTCGGGGTCGCGGGCCAGGATGTCCGTGGCCGCGTTCTTGTCGACAGCCTTCTCGACGGTGTCCGCCACTTCTTCGATGACGCTGCCGACGCGCTGGCCAATCTGGCTCCAGTTCACGTCGCCAAAGTCGAACGTCGCTTCAATCTTGCGTTTTTCGCGCCTCCCGCCTGGTGGGGATGGCGGCGCCGGCGGGCTCGGAGGCCTGGGCATCTGGAAACCGGACGGACCGCTGGGCGGACCCGCTCGGCGCGGCGTCCTGGCCGCGCGTTCATCCGACGGCTGATCCTGCTCCGGCTGTGTATCGGCCGGGGGAGCGGAAGCCGGCGCGGCCGAGTGCGGGCGCCCCTGCTCTATGGGCAGGGGGGTGGTCGGCACGTTGTCTTCTTCATAGCCGCCTTCCTCGAAGCCGCCCTCGCGCAGCCGGACCAGCGAGTCCGAGGCGATGGCGCGGCGGTTGGGGTTGAGCGACGTCAGATCGCTGGTGGCCAGCGCCGCCAGAAAGGCCTGCACCATGTCCCCCGCCGAGCGGTAGCGGTCCTCGGGGCGTTTGGACAGCGCCTTTTCCAGCACGGCATCAAGCTGGGGCGGCAGCTCCGGGTTGATCTGGCTGGGCTTCGGCAGGGCGCGGTAGATATGGTCGTGGATGGTGGCAAACGGCGTGTCACTGCTGTACGGCACCTGCCCGACGACGATCTCGTAGAGCACGATGCCCAGCGAATACAGGTCGGTGGACGGCGTCAGGTCGCGCTTGCCCATGGCCTGTTCCGGCGAGATGTACTGCGGCGTGCCCAGGATCACGTCCTGGCTGAGCGTGCTCTCGCCCAACTGCGCGATGCGCGCCAGGCCGAAATCGGTCAGGTAGGGGGTGCCCTGCGGGTCTATGATGATGTTCGAAGGCTTGATGTCACGGTGCAGGATGCCCTGCCGGTGTGCGTAATCGAGCGCATCGGCGATCGGCGGCAGCATGGCGCGGATCGCTTCCAGCGTCGGCGGATTGCGGAAGAGCAGCGCCTTGAGCGTCTGCCCGTCGATGTGCTTCATCACCAGATACGGACGGCCCTCGATGTCGGCGAAGTCGTAGATCGGCACGATGTTCGCGTGTTCCAGGCGCGCGACGATCTGCGCCTCGCGCTCGAAGCGGGCGAGGAAGTTCTCATCCTGCTGGAAAGCTTCATGCATCACCTTGATGGCGACATGCCGGTCCAGCCGTGGATGATATGCCCTGTAGACGGTCGCCATGCCGCCCGACCCCATCTGCCGCTGTACCTGATAGGGTCCCAGTTGCTGCCCTTCCAGCAGTGCCATGCCTTCGTCCCCCAAGGACCACGCCGCTTACCCGCTTGTCGTTGTTTGCAGTGATGTTGTCTGCGTTGACGCTGCCGGCCATTTCAGCGCCGGCATTCGTCTGCATTATACCCGCGTTGAGGGTCTCCAGGGGTTAGACATACTCCGATGGCCCATCCGCGTCCCTGCGCCGGTTGATCCGGTTTTCGCGCTCGCTGCGCGCATCATAGGGATAGGCGTCGTGGTCTGCGTGGTCCATCTCGGGTTCGGCATTGCCCTCAGGCATTTCCAGCCGGGGACCGTCCACCGTCGCATCGCCGACCGGCACCTCGATCAGCTCGCCGTCGTCGCCCAGGACGTACTCGGTGCGCTTGACCTTCTGGCCCTCGATCACCATTGGAGCGTCGTCGTTCTTGCGCTTGCCGTCGTACGTCTCCCGCTCGTCCCAGGACTGGCGTGGTTCATCCCAGCGGCGGCGGTTCCGGACGCCCGCCCCCATGAAGATGGGAAACAGAAAGATGAAAAACCACCAGCCGCTGAAGCCAATGCCCCGGCTGTTCATCAGCAACAGGACGAAGCCGATCACCAGCAGCGCGAGCGCCAGACGTTTCATATCCGGTTGCTGACCGGGTCCGCGTCCAAACCACCAACCCCACATCATGCTTTGCCCTCTATACGTTCAAACACTTTCGAAGGTATCGCTTCAAAAGCGTCGCCTATCGATAGGCGTCAATGATTAATACGCCGGACGCGGCTCGGATGTCGCAGGAATCGAGAGATACCCCCTATGAATTGGAGGGCGTCTCGGTCGGGTAGACCAACCCCCACTCCGCGCGGATCGAGTCCATGATGCTCATCAGCGAGAGCGTCTCGGCATGGGTCATGTCCGGGCTCTCCACCAGGCCGGCGCGCAGGCAGCGCCCGACTTCCTCGGCCTCGTATTCGTAGCCATTGCCCTTCAGCGGCAGATCGATGGTCGTCTCGGTCGTGCCGTCGCGCAGGATGCTCAGCGACTGCGGTTTCCACCAGTCGGGGTGCACGCGAATGCGGCCCGTCTCGCCCATGATCGTCGCTTCCCACGGCGTGCGGGTGCGCGTGGCGCTGGCCAGGATGGCGATTTCGCCGCCCGGATAGCGGAAGAGCAGCGCGTTCTGGTCATCCGATCCGGTCGGCCCCATCTCGACCGCCGAGACAATGCGCGACGGCGCTCCCAGGATCATCGAGGCGAAGGAGATCGGGTAGATGCCGACATCGAGGAGCGCCCCGCCACCCAGATCGAGATTGAACAGACGGCTGTCCGGGTCAAGCTCGATGCGGAAGCCGAAGTCGGCGCTGACCATGCGCACCTTGCCGATCGCGCCCTCGGCCAGCAGCCGGCGCACTTCGACCATGATCGGCGTGAAGCGCGTCCACATCGCTTCCATCAGGAAAACGCCCTGGTCACGGGCGACCGTGATCATCTCCACGGCTTCCTGGCGGTTGATGGCGAACGGCTTCTCGCAGAGGACGGCCTTGCCGTGCTTCAGGCAGAGCAGCGTGTTGTCCTTGTGGTAGGGGTGCGGCGTCGAGACGTAGATGGCATCGACTTCCGGGTCGGCGGCCAGCGCCTCGTAGCTGGCATGACGGCGCGGCACGTTGAACTCGTTGCCGAACTTTTCGGCCGAGGCCGCCGTGCGTGACCCGACCGCGACCAGCGCCGCGTCGTCCGCCGACGCCAGGCCCCGCGCAAATTGGTGGGCGATGTTGCCGGTGCCCAGAATGCCCCAGCGGATGACTTCAGCCATGTGTCCTTGCTCCTTCAGTTCGGATTCGTCGTTAAATCAGGGGGTCCCGCAGATTCTTCAAATGTCACGCGGTGGTAGACATCGGCCAGGGCCAGCGTGCAGCCGACCGACTCCAGCGCCACCGTCGCGTTCAGCCCGACCGCCGCCACGTACAGCCATTTGCCCTCCGACTGGCGGGTGAAGACCTCGACCACCGCCTGCTCCTGGTCGATCAGCACGTACTCCTGAAGGCTCTCCAGGCGCTGGTAGCGGCGGAACTTCTCGCCACGGTCGAACTTCTCTGTCGCCGGGGAGAGCACCTCGACCAGCAAAGTCGGGTTCAGCAGGGTGTCGCCGCGCTCGTCGTAGATGGGCTGCCCGCACACGACCGTGAGATCCGGGTAGGCGTAGAGACCGGCGTGTGCGACGGAGACCCGGAGATCGCTGCCATGCACCTGGCAGTCTCGTGCAGCCAACTGGGTGTGCAGCGATGCCCCAGTATTCATCCCTATGAGACTATGATTGGGCTTCGCGCCCGCCATCATATAGACCTCGCCATCGAGGTATTCGAATTTGAACTCCGATGCCGCATCAATCCCGAAATATTCTTCCGGCGTGAGCCGCCTGCGTGGCAGCGCCATCTCACCCCTCCTGATCCACCTTCCGTCGAAAGTTCGCGATTGCGTGCGCAGATCGCCATAAACGTTGCCGATGATCTGATTGTAGCGCGTTGGCGGAATGCTGTCAGACAGTTCGACGGCGCGCTGGACGGCGGCGCAGCGCTGCCAGGCTTCTCCCTGCCGGTGCGTGAGGTGTTCCCCCCGAGGAAAGAAAACACCGAGCCAGGATAGCCCGGCTCGGTGTTTTGGCTGATGCTGTTAGTCGAAGTCGTCCGGGAGATACTGGGGACTCGCCAACTGCGGTTGAGGCTCCAAGGTGCGGCAGCCCGATCCACCAGGAAGGAGGCCGCCCAGCCGGGCTGATTTCTCGAGCGTTCGATAGAGGTGGTCAGCGTAGATGGGTTCGAAGGGCTAAACCTTGAAAGTCAGGAAACCTTTCCTATGGGTTTTGCGCTAAAACGCACCCTTGCAGGAGTGTGTTTTTCGCGCCCACGTTGGTTTTCATCGCACCGCATTACCCTTTCATTAGGGACTGGTTGATCAATTCCTTGAATTTAATGTGAACATCCAAAATTAGAGGGTTAGGTAGCGCTTGTTTCGTAGCCGAGGTCCTTTAAGGCCTGTCCGTATTGAAAAGTTCAAGAAACAACAATCCTGGACTGGAAGACCAAGCCAGCAGGACGACAAGGACGGGCGCGGGCAAGGGGCCGGAACAGAGCAGGGGTGCGCGCGCACAGGGACGCAGTGGTTTCCATGCCGTGCGTTCAATGAGCGCGGCCAGCTGCCGGCGGCCTTGCAGCAGGCGGCAGACAGTTGAGCGACGCGAGGAACGCTTCAGGGATGGGATTGCCCTGGTGCAGTGTCCCAGGCCACGCGCCAACGGGGCACGGTTGGGAGCGACTCGGGACAGGGGGACGAGGGCGGTGGTTACGCCAGCGCTCTGATACCGGCGCCGGGCCCCCCCCCCCCCCGGGGGGGGGGGGGGGCCCCCCCCCCCGGGGGGCGGGGGGGGGGGGGCCCCCCGCGGGGGGGCGGGGGGGGGGGGGGGGGGGGGGGCCCCCGGATACGCACTGCGCGCGCGGTGGGCACGGCCGCACGGCTTCACCGGGCTTTTTGCTGCTGGGCACGAACAAGCGTCCCTACCTTGGCCGACCAGGGCACGGGCGATGGCCATGGAGCCACTCTTACACCGACGGGGGCGGTCCTGTTGGCCACCCCCTTAGGGGCTTTTCCGTCTTTAGTAGCCAACGTCCTTTAGCCCTGGCGGCCCTTTGGCGGCCTTTAGTCCTCGGCGGCAGCGATCCACGACTCAGCGCTCGCAAATAAAAAAAGGACACCCGAAATGTAGGGCATCCTTTTTTGTTCGTGTTCGGCGAACCTTACGCGCTGAGCGCGGTTACGTCGAGGCTGCTCAGGTCGAGCTGCTCCACGGCCTGTTCGAAGGCGCTCACTTCCAGGTTCAGCATCACGATCTCCGGGATCGGGAAGCCGTTGAAGGCCGCCGCGTACTCGTTGGTGTACGCGCCGGTATCGTAGAAGACGAGCCGGTCGCCAATGTGGATCTCCGGCAGTTCGATATCCCGCGCGACCACATCGCAGCTATCGCAGGAGGGACCTGCCAGCGTGTAGGTGCGCGTCGGGCGCTCGGCGGCGTCTTCGGCCACCAGCGCGACCACCGGGGGGAAGCCCTCGAAGGTCTCCATCAGGCCGTTGAACACGCCGACATCCAGGTACAGCCAGGTCTGATCGCCACGCAGCGCCCGTCCCATGACCGAAGTCAGCAGCCGGCCGGATTCTCCGACCAGACCGCGGCCCGGCTCCAGCGCCAGCAGGAAGTCGGGCGTGGGCGGAATGTGGGCGTCAATCGCCCCCATGACCGCTTCGCCGATCGCCTCGATGGTGGGGATGGTCGCGTCGTGGTAGTGCCCGGCAGGGTATCCCCCGCCGATATCGAGAAAATACAGATGGTGTCCGTGCGCGGCGGCTGCGCGCCACACATCGCCACACGCCTTGATGGCGTTCACCCAGTTTTGCACGTTCAGGCACTGCGATCCGACATGGAACGAGGTGCCGATCGGCTGCAAACCGAGTTCCCGCGCGCGATCCAGAAGGGTCAGCGCGGTGGCGCCATCGACGCCGAACTTGCCGGCCAGCGGAAGCACGCTGCCCGTGTTGTCGACGGCGAGGCGGACGTAAACTCGCATTCCCGGCGCATAGCGCGCGACCTTCTCGACTTCCTCAATCGAGTCGATGGTCACGGCATAGACGCCAACTTCGTGCATCCGGCGAAGAAACGGTGGCTGCTTGATCGGGTGACTGCAAATGATCATGTCGCCCGAAGCGCCGGCCGTCAGCGCGCGATTCAGCTCCGGCTCGGACGCAATTTCGATGCCACCGCCCAAACCCACGACCGTCGAAAGGATGGTCGGGTTGGCGTTGGCTTTCATTGCGTAGTCGATGGCGGCGCCGGGAAAAGCGGCCTGAAAACGGCGAAACGTGTCGCGGATGCCTGCGAAGTCGATGAACAAAGTGGGGGTCGTCGGAAACGAGTGTTTTACAACGGTGTCCAAACGGACTGTGTCCAACTGGACGAGCTCCTTCTGGCAGTCTATGCCCTGTTCAAAGTCAGAACCCGCGCCGCCCGACCCCTATACATGATCGAAGGCGGCCAAACGACCGCCCCCGAAAACCATGCGCCGGCTGCACGCGAGTTCTGAATTCCGTTCAATAACGACCATTATAACGCAGAATTTCTCAGAAGGGCATTAGGATTTTGTTGATTTTTTCGGAAGGAAGTTCAGAAGACGCCCCCCAAAAATTGAAGTGGTGAATTTCCTGAAAACTTTATTCGTTTTTGAGGGTAGCCGGGGAATTCCATTCCTCGGCGGATGCGGCACCCCGCTTGACCCCGCGGCGCGGAATCCGCTATCGTGTTCCGTGGATCGAGCGCATGGAGTCGATGCTATGACACCCGTCCCAAGTTATCCGCGTGAACGCGGCACCCTCCTCACGGCCTGGCTGGTGCTGATGTTCTTCTCCAACGCCTGGGCCATCTATCGCTACGTCGCGATCATCGTCGACTGGCTCCAGCACAATGATGTGAACTGGGATCGCCACGGGCTGGCCTTCAGCGCCCTGATCGTGCTCGGCGTCATCAACGTGATTGCCGTCTTTCTGCTGTGGCGCTGGCGGATCGCCGGGCTGTACGTGTTCATCGGCGTGTCGCTGATCGTCTTCGTGCTCAACCTGATCCTGGGCATCCCTTTGTTCACGGCGCTCGTCGGTCTGGTCGGCATGGCCATCCTGTTCGCGCTGGTCAACCCCAAGCGCGACATGTTCTATTAGGCCTGGACGCCAAGAATGGCGTCCCTACGCTCCCGTGATCAGAGGTTTTCTCCCCTTCTCCAGCCTGGAGAAGGGGCCGGGGGTTGAGGTTGTTTGTCGCACCTCACATCGGACGCGCCGTTGCGCGTCCCTACGCTCCCGTGACCACGGGAGAGGGGGTCAGGGGGTGAGGGGTATCCGCCGGGGGATGAGGTTGTTTGTCACACCTCCCCCGCGGGCTGATCCAGGAACTCCCGCGCGAAGGCGGCGAAGGCGTATACGTCGGCGAAGTTGGTCACCATCCCCACCGAAATGCGGATCGCCCCGATCACCCGGCCCATGACGGCCATCAGGTCGCTGAGCGTCATGCGCTGGTCGGCGGCCAGCGCGGCCTCGATCTCCGCCTCGGTCAGGCTCATGGCCGCCTCGCCCGCGCCGGGGTTGCAGAAGCAGCCGGATCGCAGCGAGATGCGCCGGGCGTTGGCCCGCGCCTCCACCCGCCGGTAGTCGACGATGACGCCATCCGGGTCGGCGAAGTTGAAGGCGATCGTGCCGCCCCGCTGCTCGGTGGCCACCGGCCCGTAGATGCGGACGGCCGGGGTGCCGTTGCCATGCCGCAGGCTCGCCAGTTGATCGAGCAGCCAGCCGGTCAGGCAGGTGACGCGCTCGTGGATCAGGTCCACGTCGACGGCCTCCAGGTGCTTCAGGCCGATCTCGACGGCGGGCAGGTTGAGGTAGTTGATCGTCCCGTCCTCAAACCCCTCCGATCCGTCGTGCAGGTAGTGCTTGTTGGGTGCGACGGTGGCGATGGTGATGGTGCCCCCGGCGAACCAGGGACGCCGGAGGCGTGCGATCGCCTCGCGCCGGGCGATCAGCGCGCCGACGCCGGTGGGATAGCCGAACATCTTGTAGAACGACAGCGTGACAAAATCCGGCCGCACGACGCTCAGATCCAGCCGGTTGGACGGCGCGAAGGCGGCTGCGTCGAGCAGGACATCCCAGCCCAGCGCTTTGGCCTTCGCCACCCAGCCCAGATCGTGCTGCACGCCGGAGAAATTCGACTGCGCGGGGTAGGCGAAGAGGTGCGGGTGGGCCGGGTCGATGGCCGTCAGGTTGGCCTCCAGCCGTGCCGCGTCGATGCGCAGATCGGGCGGCACTACCGGCGTGTAGACCACCTCCGCGCCGTGGTGCGTGGCGAACTCGCGGATGCCGTTGACGCTGTTGTGGTTGTCGAAGGTGAGCATGTACCTGCCGCCCGGCTCGAACGGGTAGGACTCGCCCACCAGCTTGAGCGCGCCGCTGGCGTTCTGCGTGAAGACGACCATGTACTCGGCGGGGTCGGCTTTGAAGTAGCGCAGCACGTACTCCCGCGCCGCTTCGTCGAGCTGGGTGGCCGCCTGGGAGGTCGGGTTGCTGCTGTGCGGGTTGCCATAGACGCCCTGGGCCAGCAGGCTCATGTGCTGCTGGATCTGCGACAGGGCGTACAGCCCGCCGCCGGTGTAGTCGAGGTACACCTCGCCCAGGTCGTCCAGGCGTGAGAAGTCGTTGGCGCGCAGGGCATCGAGCGGGACGGTGCCGGCGTAGGTGGGATACGTTTGGCTAAAACAGTCGTACTCTTCGTCGAGGCTGGCGAGGGTGTTTTCGGCTGCCGGGTTCATGCGTCACTCCTCAGAACCATGGTTTGGTTCCATTGTAGCGGGAAGTGGGGCTAAAGAGGAATGAGGGATGGGGGAAAAGAAGTAATGAGAGACGAGAGATGAGGGATGAGGGATGAGGAGGGATAATGTCTCAAGAGGAGGTGTTTGGGCGATGATTATCTTGGGCGGACCCGTGTAGGCTTGAGCTTTACCCCCACCCCCAACCCCTCCCCCGCTGGCGCAAGGGAGGGGAGCAGGCTGGCAACCCCTTGAACGTCGTCGGCAGGGCGGTTTCCCTCCCCTACGCAGTGGGGGAGGGACTAAGGGAGGGGGTTGGGACGCCAGAAGAAGGTGATTCGTCGGCAAGCAAGGATGACTCATCATATTCGGACAAGCCTCCATGTGTCCGCGCCTACGCCGCCGTAGGTGGTGGTATGCATCGTCGTTCCCCAACACCACGATTCTCCGCCTCGGGTTCCCCCTCTCCCGCGGCTGCGGGAGAGGGGGTCAGGGGTGAGGGTCTCGCAAATGCTACAATTCCCTCCTCAAAGAAAGGGAATAGAAACATGGACTTCACGGGAAAAATCGCGCTGGTGACCGGCGCGTCGCGGGGGATCGGGCGGGCGGTGGCGGTGGCCTTCGCGGAGCGGGGTGCGCGGGTGGCCGTCCACTACCACGGCAATCGCGCGGCGGCGGAAGAGACGCTGGCGACGCTGAAGGGCGAGGGGCACCTGCTGGTGCAGGCCGACATCGGCGACCCGGCGGCGGTCCAGCGCATGGTCGAGACGGTGGTCGATCAGATGGGCGGGCTGCACATCCTGGTCAACAACGCCGGCGTCTCGGTCGATCACCCCCTGCCCGAGGTCGATTACGCGACATGGCAGGAGAAGTGGAAGCAAACGCTGGACACCAACCTGATTGGCCCGGCCAACGCCAGCTACTGCGCCGCCCGGCACATGATGGCCCACGGCGGCGGGCGCATCGTCAACGTCTCGTCGCGCGGCGCCTTCCGCGGCGAGCCGGATAATCCGGCTTATGGCGCGAGCAAGGGCGGCCTGAACAGCATGAGCCAGTCGCTGGCACGGTCGCTTGCGCCATACGGAATTTACGTCGGCGTGGTCGCTCCGGGCTGGGTGGATACGGAAATGGCCGTGCCCTACATGCAGGGACCAAACGGCGACGCCATCCGCGCGCAAAGCCCCACCGGCCGCATCGCCCGCGTAGAAGAGGTTGCCTACGCCGTGCTGTTTCTGGCGTCGGAGGGCGCGGAGTTCACTACGGGGACGATCATCGACGTGAACGGTGCGTCGTACCTGCGCATGTGATCGAGATCAGATCAGCCGGCTGAACACCTTCGGCGGGATGATCGTCGACAGGCTGCCCCGAAGCGAAGGGCCGGGGTCTACCTCGACGCTGACCAGACAACCCTTCTTCATCAGCACGCGCCCGCCGGTGATGGCGTAGATGGTGTTGCTGAAGTCCGGCTCATGCCCGACGAACAGCACGTCCGCGTCGCCCAGGTTGTGGGTGAGCCGGGTGATGGCGTCGACATTGAAGCCGGGTCCTACTTCAGGCCGCACCTGCACGGCAACGCCTAACCCCTCGGCGAGGATGTCGGCAGTTTGGCGGGCGCGGACGAGCGGACTGCTGAACAGGTGATCCGGCTCGAATCGGAGCTGCTTCAGAACGCGTGCGGCCGTCCGCGTGCGCTCGATGCCTTCGCTGGTCAGTTCGCGCTGGTGATCGGATTTGCCGTCACGCGCTTCCTCGGCAATGGCGTGTCGGAAAAAGTGCAGACGCATTATCGTGTCCCTTCCTTGCCGTCCTGAGGCTCCGTTTCGGGGGGATTTGCCGGACGCAGCGACGGCCGGATTGCGCTCGGCAGGTCGTCGGCAGACTGATAGTAGACGGTCTGCGAGGGGAACGCGACCGAGATTTGCATGCGCTCCATAATGCGCATGATTTCCAGCAGAATGCGTTCCTTTTCCGCGGTGAACGCCGCCCACTCGGAAAGCGTGAGGAAGCAGCGCACCAGGATATTGAGCGAACTGTCGGCGAACTCCACGAAGTAGACGACGATCGTGTCTTTCTCGACCATCGGCTGCTGCCGCAGCATCTCGCGCAGTGCCTCCAGCAGCGTCTCCATGTGTTGGGCGGAGGTCGAATACTCGATGCTCAGCTTGAAATCGACGCGGCGCTTGGCCAGGCGCGACCAGTTGAGGATCGTCCCGGCAGCCAACTTGCTATTGGGCACGGTGACGATGGCCTGGTCGAGCTGGCGCACTCGCGTCGAACGGACGCCCACCTGCTCGACGATGCCCTCGACATCGGGCGTCTTGATGTACTCCCCGACGACGAACGGGCGGTCGCTGACCACCGCCGCGAAGCCGAACAGGTTCGACAGCAGATCCTGCGCCGCGAGCGAGAAAGCCAGACCGCCCAGGCCGAGGCCGGCGACCAGGCCGGTCACGTCATAGCCCCAGACCTGCAGGATGATGACCAGCGCCAGCGCGATGACGACGATAGTCACGCCCGTGCGCACGAACGGCAGCAGCGCCGCGTCGAGGGTGATGCCGGCGAAGACGTACAGGCTGCGGGCAGAGATGACGAAGGTGTTGATCAGCCGGAAGATGAACACCGCCAGCGCGACGATGACCAGCGTGCGCCCGATACTGAGGGCGAAGCCGAACCAGGGCGCCTGAAGTTCGAGGATGCGCGCCGACAGATCGACCGCCAGCGCCAGCAGCAGATAGCGCACCGGCATCATCACGATCGATCGGATCACGGCGTCGACATCGGCGGAGGCGCGGGCGCGGGTGAGCAGCACCCGCAGCGGCCGCGACAGCAGCCAGGCGACGGCATTGCGCAGCAGCCAGGTGAGGCCAAAGACGACGACGACGAGCAGGACTCGGGCCAGCATCACGCGGATATCATCGAGGGAGAAAAACATAAGTCGGCCGGTCTTTTGATCGGATGAATTAATGGTTCAGATGGTGCCATAGTCTCGGTTAAAGTTCAACGTCCGTTTGGATTATGTCGCGTGCATCCTGCTCAGGTACGAAAGCGGGCCGCTGCATCGTCCTATGGTTGTAGAGTGACGGTAGATGCCGACGCTTTCGCAACGCGCTCACAACCCCAAGGATGCCATGGTGCAGGTCTACTCGCAGCGCCTTTTCGATGTTCCGACGTTCGCTCCCATCCTCGAGGACGCGATCGTTTCTTTTGGCGATTTCGTCACTGCCCAGCGGCGGGGGACGATCAGCAAAGCGTTTCAGGAACGGCTGATGCTGGCCGTGACGCATGTGAACGGCTGCCGGTATTGTAGCTACTTTCACACCAAAGTCTCGCTGCGTGAAGGCATGAGCGGCGAGGAGATCGCCGAACTGCTCCGCGGTGAATTCGGCAGCGTCCCGCCTGAGGAGGCGGTGGCCGTGCTGTTCGCCGAGCACTATGCCGAATCCGCCGGCCAGTACGATACGTCCGCGTATCAACGCGTGCTGTCGGCCTATGGCGAAGAGAAGACGGCCGGCATTGTGGCGGCCATCCGCATGATCATGATCGGCAACATCGTCGGGCTGATGTTTGACGTGCTGCTCAGCCGGCTGAATGGTCGACCGGTCCCCGGCAGCACGCTGGCGCAGGAGATCGGCGTGGCGTTCGGGGGCGTGGTCCTCGTGCCAGCGATTCTTCTGCGGCGCGCGTGGATGACTCGTGGTCACGGGTGAGACAAGGAAAAGGCATTGTGCGACGCTTGCTGCTCACCATCGTCCTTCTGCCCACGCTGGCCTTTGCGCTGATCGCGTGCGAACAACGCTTCTTCCTCCCCGCAGCGCCAACCGACGTTCCGGCTCCGGCTGCCCCTGTCGACGTGTCGACGGTCGTCAGTCCCGACGGACGTTATAGCTTCACTGTCGCTCCGGCGGTCATGAGGATGACAGACACCGCCAGCCAGACCGTCGTCGCTACGTTTGATCTCGGTGGGGCGGCCATCGATCCCGCGACGATGCGTTTCACAGCGGATGGGAGCGTTCTGATTGCTAGCAGTGCCGAAACGAACTTTTTCGCCTTCAATCTCTTGTCGCGCACCGTCACGCTCAGGGTCGTCGGGATGACAGAGGGGATGGCAGCATTCAGTCCGGATGCGGGTACCCTTGCCGTCTACCATTGTGAGCGCGCGGGCGGAAGGGGGCAGTGGTGCTGGGAGCCCGAGATCGTTTTTCTGGATACGTACAGTGGAAACAGCCGCGCTGGTCAATTCGGCGGCGTTCAACTGGATGCACTTGAACTCCATTTCAGCCAGGATAGCCGTCTGCTCACGGCCTCAGGCTGCTTCAGCTACAGTAATCCCTACTTCGGTTGGTGCGGGGATGCGGGCGAACTCACCTGGGAAGCCGCAACCGGAGCTCTTTTCGAAGCCCGCATCACCGCGACGAGTGCGGGACCGTATGCCGTTCCCCAGGCATCACCGCAGCCTGCCCAACCGTGAATCCAGGCATCAGCAGAGCGTGATTGCGCCCCGACCTCCAGCTACCCGCCGATGAACTCCGCGCCGATGCCATGTTCGGCCAGGGCGTTGGCGAATTCCTCCAGGTTGGCCGATTTCAGCACGATCACGGCCATGTCGCCCAGGCGCGCCCCGGTGAAGCGGCGCAGGCGCGGCTCGTTGACGATGAAGTCGAGCGTCTCCGGCGCGGTTGTGCGCAGCACCAGCACCTTCTCGACGGTCACGGTGGCATTGTGCGCGGCGGCTTCCCCGGCGGTGCGCGGTTCGAGCAGGCGGGCGATGGCGTCAGGCAGCGGCTTGTCGCCCAGGGCGCGCTTGATGAAGCCGCTGATGTGCCCGGCATTGATCCCCTGTGACTCCGCCTGTCCCAGCCCGGCGCGGTCGAGCTTGTAGACGTAGCCATTGGCCGACGCGCTGACCCACGACGAGAATCGCGCCACCTGATAGCGATCGGCCCGGCTGACCTTGCGCGACACCTTGACCACCCCGTCCGCGCCAACGTCGATCGGGTCGACCGCGTCCGCTCCGGAGGGGTAGGCGGCCATCTTCAAAAACCCACGGCCGTAAGCGGTCAGCCGCGCCGCATCTTCGCCGAGATCGATCAGTCCCAGCCAGTGCATGAGGCCGATCAGCGTGTACTCGATCAGCGCGCCCTCCACGTCGTCCCAATGATCCAGCCCGGTCAGCATCGTGCCGTCATCGTCGGAGATGTACCAGCTGTCGAAGTCGTTGCTAGGTCGCAAAAAGTCGGCGCTGTCTTCGCGCACCAGCTCCACGAAGTCGCTCAGCTGCCACCAGCCATTGGGCGGCAGGGTGTGCATCATAATCTCCAGAAGACCTTCGCGGGCGGCGGCCGGGCTGTACTGGGCGAAGCTGCCGGCATTGATCTCGACATTCAGCCCCGGCACGTACAGGAGATCGTAGAGGATGCTGGAGTTCCGCCAGGCCTCCGCCAGCGCCTGCACCTGATCGTGGCGCGACTTGCCCAGCCAGCGCGGCGCCCCGGTCCGTGACGGCGTCGCTTTCCCGTTGGCGATCTCGATCAGGTCGGCGCTGACGCCCAGCCCGAGCAGGAAGCGCATGCGCTGCTCGCCCTGCGTCAGCAGATGTTTCGATAGCTTGTTCAGATCCGCCGCTGCCAGCCGGTCGCCGTCGAGCAGCGGGGTGTGGATGCGCAGATAGGCCAGCAGCGTGGTCAGATCGTCGACCAGCGAGGTGTCAGCCTGCCGGGTGTTCTTGACGCGCGAAGGGTCGATCGGCTCCAGCGCGGCGCTCTCCCCACCTTCCTCTTCGACGTACTCCTCCACCTCTTCGTCCTTGAGCTTGGAATAGCCGGTCTTGGTGAGGGGCAGCACGTCGAGCAGATCGGCCGGCACGACCACCAGCGAACGTGGTCCGTCGGTCGTATCGAAGGAGAAGGTGATCAGGCCGCGATAGAAGAGCGCCTCGGCGGCGCTGGCCGGCTGCTTGTGCGGCTGTTCGCTGCGGATTTTGCCTTCGCCCATGCGCCGGATCTCGCCGAAGACGCGCACGAATTTCGCTTCGGGCATGGCGCCGCTGCTGCCGATCAGCATTTGCAGCGCGCCGCGCGCCTTGTCGTCCAGGATATCCCAGACGGCTTCCGCGCGCGCCGGGTCGGTCATGGCCTTGAACAGGCCGTCCACCATGCGGGCGACATCGGCGCGGGGGTCCAGGCGCACGCCCCAGACTTCGGTCAGGGCGGTGAGCAGCGCAGGTTCGCTGCCTTGCAGCATTTGCAGAATGTTCATGGGCAGGGTTCTCGTCTGGTCATTTGTTCTCAATTATAACGCGTGTCGCCGGGGATCGCGCCGTGCGTCGCGATGTTGCTGCACAAACGTTACGATTATTTCCGGCACGCAGAATCGATTTTATTGCCTGGAATCCTAACAAATGTCCGACGAACATTTGACTTAGAAAATGCGTTCGTTTAGAATGTTAATTTAACGACAACAATAAGACCCAACCAGGGTCGAGGTGCATTGTGCGCGACAAGACCAAACTTTCAGAGAAGCAGAAGAGCATTCTGCGCTTCATGGATCAGTACATCGATCTCCACGGCTTCCCCCCCACCATCCGCGAAATTGGCAACGCCATCGGCATCCAGTCCACATCGGTCGTGAACTACAACCTGAACAAGCTGGTCACGGCGGGCTATCTGATGCGCGAAGCTCAGGCCGCGCGCGGCCTCCGGCTGACGGCCAAGGCCCAGACGACCCGCAAAACCGTCCCCGCCTCCAAGATCGTTCAAATTCCCATGGTTGGCCAGATCGTCGCCGGCAAGCCGCTGCCGATCTTCGAAGACACCATGAATGTCGACGACCCGATCGAGATCATGCCCTCGCTGCTGCACGGCATCGATCCGTCCGAGGTCTTCGCGCTCAAGGTCAAGGGCGATTCGATGATCGACGCGCTGATCAGCGAAGGCGACATCGTGATTTTCCGCCGCCAGCAGACCGCCAACAACGGCGAGATGGTTGCCGCCTGGCTGCCCGACCGTAACGAGACGACCCTCAAGCATTTCTATCATGAGGGCAATACGATCCGCCTGCAGCCGGCGCACCCGACGTACAACCCGATCATCGTCCCGGCGGCCAACTGCCAGATTCAGGGACGCGTGCTGGCGGTCATACGGCCGAACGTCTAGGGAAGTGATGAGGAATGAGGGATGAGAAATGAGGAAAAGATCGCCTTCGCCGACGATCTTTCACTCAGGGCTGTGCGCTTTCAACTCATCACTCATCACTTTTGACTCATTTCTGTCAACTCAGCGACTGGATCGTTTCCAGTGAGAAGCTTTCCAGCGACGGCAGCACCAGATCGGCCAGCGCCAGGACGTCGTCCGACAGGGAGAATCCCGGGCTGGGCACTGCGATAATCATCATCCCCGCTGCGTGCAGGGCGCGCACGCCGTTGCCGCTGTCTTCGATGCCGAGACAATGTGACGGGTCGACGCCCAGGCGCCGCGCGGTTTCCAGGTAAATGTCGGGCGCGGGCTTGCCGCGCTCCATGTCGTCGCCGTAGACCACCGTCTGAAAGACGCGGTCGAGACCGGTGAGCGACATCACCGTTTGAATCACCCTCGTCGGAGAACCGGACGCCAGCGCGACCGGATGTGTTTTTGCCGCGGTGTGCACGGCCTCCAGTGCGCCAGGCAAAGCCGGAAAACGCGCCGCGATCTTCTCCAGCACCCGATCGATCACCTCATCCATGATCGCCTGAAGCGACATCTCCAGGTGCAGCCGCTCCTGCATCACGTGCGCCCATTCGACGGTGGCGCGCCCCATCGCCAGCCGCTGAAATTCCATCGTCCAGGTCAGGCCGCGGGCCGCGGCAAATTCCACGCGCGCCTCGTACCAGTACTGCTCGCTGTCCAACAGGACGCCGTCCATGTCGAAGATGACCGCATCGATTGGCATAGGGTCTCGCTTTCTGCTGTCGCTGTTTCTCGCCGCACAAGCTTAACAGCATTCCCTGCCCTCATGCGAGGGGCGAGCGCTCGATCGCGTCGATTTTCCTCTGTAGTTCCGGTTGGTTTTGGGGGCGCATACTCTTGTCGCGGAATATGGCTTCCAGGATGTCGGTGGGCATCAACCTTCCCTGGAGAAGGGAGTGTGGATGCCACGACGATAATCTCTCTTTAGCTCGCATGAGTGAGAGCGGAGCCAAAATCCCCTCAAACATCCTCAAACAATTTCCATCCATGCTGCATGGTGACCGTCAAACATCCGCGGATTTATCTTCAGATCATCACTTTCAAGCGATCGCTGGCCAGAAATGGACAGGGCAGAGGAAGGATCTGGAGATGATGATTGCACTCAATCCCACGACCCCCACGCGCGGCTTCGCGTCTGTGGACGACGAACTTGAGGCGCTGAGCGCTCGCCTGACGGGCGAGCTGATTACCCCCGCGAGCGACGACTATGATGAGGCGCGCAGGGTTCTCTACATCACTGTCGATCGCCATCCGCTGGCCACGGTGCGCGCCGCGAACACCCAGGATGTCGCCGAGGCGGTCCGCTTCGCCCGCGACCGCTCTCTGCCGCTGGCCGTGCGCAGCGGCGGCCACAGCCTCGCCCACTACAGCGTGATTGACGATGCCTTGATCGTCGACCTGTCCGCCATGAAGCGGATCAGCATCGACCCCGAGGCGCGCATTGCTCGCGTTCAGGCCGGCGCCACTTCAGGCGATCTGGCAGGCCCGGCGCACGCGCATGGCCTGGCGCTCTCCACCGGCGACACCCACTCCGTGGGTATGGGCGGCTTGACGACGGGCGGTGGCATCGGCTTCATGGTCCGCAAGTACGGCCTGGCAATCGACAACCTCCTTGCGGCGCAGGTCGTCACCGCGGCCGGTGACATCGTCACCGCCAGCGCCGACGAGAACGCCGACCTCTTCTGGGGGATCCGTGGCGGCGGCGGCAACTTCGGCATTGTCACCGAGTTCACCTATCGGCTGGCGCCCGTCGGCCAGATTCTTGGCGGTGAGCTGCTCTTGCCCGCCAGCCATGCCGTCATCCGTGGATACCTGGATTACGTGGCGAACGCGCCCGATGAGCTGACGACGATCGGAAATCTGATGTACGCGATGCCGGCGCCTTATGTGCCGACGGAGCGCGTCGGCGAATTGGCCCTGTCGATCCTGGTGTCCTGGGCGGGAAACCTGGAAGATGGCGAGCGCGCCCTGGCGCCGCTGCGCGCCCTGGCCGAGCCGATCGCGGACGCCGTGGGTCCGATACCCTATCCGGATATCTATAAGTTCACTATGCACCAGGCCGCCCCGCACGGTGCGTCCATCCGCTCCATGTTCACGGACTCGCTGAGCGATGCGGCGCTCGATGCCATCCTCGACGCCATGAAGCACGCCTCGTCGCCGTTTAGCCTGGTACAGTTTCGCGGCCTCGGCGGTGCCATGGGGCGAGTTCCCGCGGATGCCACGGCCTTCGCCCACCGTCACCAGCGTTACTTCCTGGCGATCATCGGCCTGTGGCTGGATGCCGCCGAGGATGAGGACACGCATGCCGCCTGGACCGAGGCGCTGTGGCGAACCGTCCGCCCCGAGGGCTCCGGCGTTTACGTCAACTTCCTGGAGCGCGAGGGCGCGGACCGCGTGCGCGACGCCTACCCGCCGGCCACCTTTGCGCGGCTGGTCGAGCTCAAGCGCCGGTATGACCCGCAGAACATGTTCCGCTACAACCAGAACATCCCGGCGCAGGCGTGATCCGGCGAGGGTGGGGCTGCCCGGCAGCCCCACCCTCACCCCGTATCGAGCGAACAGATGGTCCTAAAGTTCGGCCAGCAGTGCCAGCACCCATTGGCCCAAGTCGCGACTTTTGCCGCGTGACCATGCCGCCGCAAAACGGTCCGGGTCCATCTGGGCTTTGAGCTGGTCGTAAAGTGCGCGAGCCACCCGATCCGCTTGCTGGAATCGGACCAGTTGTCCATCGATAGCGGCGCGAACTTCCACCGCCTTTTCGAGTTCCTTGCGCTCGGCAAGCCACTGCACGACGTAAGTCAGCGGGAAAGCGATAAACCATCTGTAGCCTGCATCCCAATAGAGTTGCAGCCCCTTGCCCAGATTTGCGCGCGCGCCGGCATCGTCTTTTTGAGCCAGGAGGATTCTGCCTTGAACGACGAAGGGCAGGGCATAGAGAAAAACATTGCCCAGCGCCTGTGCGCCGAGCCTCAGCCTCTCGGCCCAGAAGCTGGCCTGTTCATAGTCGTGTTGAAGTTCTTTGATAAGGCTCAGGACAACAGCGCCGTGCAGCAGGCCTTGATGATCGTTGTGCTCCTCAAGAATCACCACCCCTTCTTCGGTGAACCGCAGGGCCAGGTCGATATCGTGATACACGTAGGCTGCTCCCACCCAGGTCAGAAAGACGCCGGCCCAACTCTTATTCCCAATCGACTCCGCTAACGCCAGACCTTCCTGTGAGAATTCGAGCACCCGATCCGGCCGATTCTGGAACCACTCCGGCAGTGCACGATTGAACAGCGCAAAGAGCAGATCCTCCGGGCTATCCAGGTCGCGCAGAATGCGAATCGCTTCGTCCCCCAGAACCGCCGAACTTTCAAAGGAACCCACGTCGCGGGTGAACCAGCTCAACCGTGCCAGCACCTGCCCCAGTGAGAGGTCGGTTGTTATATTGGGTGAGATGGATCGCAGCAGTTTCACAGCCGGTTCAAGGAATGTGGCACCTGCCTGCGCGCTATTGCGCATATCGAGATAAAACCAGAGACTATGCAGGAACTTTGGAAGCTGATCCCACGTCTGATGGCTGACCACAACCTGCCATGCCGAGCGTACATTCTCGAAGTCCGGTTCGATGAGCTTCAGCGCCTCGATCTGACGCTTGCTGCGCATATCCCGGTCGCGTTCTGCCATGAAGTCCGCGAAGAAAGCCGCGTGTTTTCCCTGTATGACGCGTAGCTCTTCCGTTTCAGCCCATTTGTCTTCCCCGAACTGTCGCAGCAGTTCATGAATGCTATAGCGCTCATTCGCTTCACTCTGGACCAGCGATTTCTGGGCGAGCTTGCGCAAATGCCTGATTGTGGCGCCGGCAACGGCTTCGGCGGCTTCCAGGGTAAACCCCCCGCGAAACACCGATAGCCTGGCAAATGCCGCCTGCTCGTCAGGGGTCAGGCGCGTCCACGTTTGTTCAAAGGTGGCGCGTAAACTGCGGTGACGTTCCGGCAGGTCGCGCATTTCGGTCTCAAGAATATCGATCCCCCGTTGAAGCTCGCCTGCGATCTGCTCCAGCGACAGCACATCCACCCACCCGGCGGCCAGTTCGATGCCCAACGGCATCCCGGCCGTCAATCGGCAGATGCGCGCCAGAAAACCCCGATCGTCGGGGTGCAGCTCAAAATCGCTGCGAACGTGTTTTGCCGATTGCAGGAACAATTTCACCGCATCGTATTCCATCGCATCTTCAGGCGTTTCCCACGTCGGGAATACCAGGCCGCGGAGACCATAGACATTTTCGCCCTGTAGGTTGAGGCGTTCCCGTGAGGTGACGATGATCTTGATGTTTGACGTATATTTGATGATGTCGCTGATCAGTCCCGCGCCCTCCATGAGGTGCTCAAAATTGTCCAGCATCAGCAGCATCGCCCGATCTTTCAGGAAGCTGACCAGTTGTTGTGTTGGCGGAGTCTGGCCATGAAAAACAAAACCAATAGTGTCCGCGATGGTCGTCACAATATCGTTGGGGGCACTGAGGGGGGCCAGCGGTACAAAGTAGACCCCGTCTGAAAACGCCCCAACCTGCGTTCTGGCAATCTCCATCGAAAGGCGTGTTTTGCCCATCCCACCTGCTGCAAGGATGGTCACCAGACGCTGGTCGGCGATCAACGCCTGAAGTTCGCGCATTTCACGCCGGCGTCCCACAAAGTCCGTCGCCGGTTCAGGAAGGTTGTGTTTCCCTTCCCTGGCTAGCGTTTCGGGTGTGGGGTCCAGCAAGCCGAGCGCTCGCGCCTGCTGGACCGCCTCGTCCCGATTGCTGACCCCCAGCTTGCTGTAGATTTGCGAGTTGTACCAGCGCACAGTATTCCCGGCGAGAACCAGGCGCGCCGCAATTTCCTGATTGCTCAATCCCTCAGCCATACACGCCAATATTTCCCGTTCGCGCTGGTTGAGCGGATCAGTCCCATTGGAGAAGGGCGTGTGTGGGTCAGCCATGGACTCCTCGCGTCAATCGATCACGACAAGAAACGGCACCTTTTTCGATCTCGTCTTTGAGTGCGGTGATCGGCTTCTGCGTGTCGCGTGGGGGATCGTGATGGAGTCGTGACGGAGGACGTTGGCTGGCCCAACGAGATCAATCGTTATTGCCTTGAATCATTATACGCGAAGGCATGCTGCCCGACATGTTGTATCACCCCTCTCCAGCTTCAGCCCGGTCGCAACCCTGCCCGCGACAGGGCGCTCCGCAGGGGTTCACTTCCTGCTGTCGCCAGGGTCTCCCGCACTCGCGTTGAAGCTTTCCTGGTGCGCGCGGGGCGCGCGCTCGATTTTGACCCCCGGTCTGCGTTAAGCTTAGGTGGAGCGGCCGGCGGGGGCTTCGTCCTGAAATGGAACTGGCGAGCGCCGACGGCCAACATCAAGGAGATTTTTCATTGTGATGACCCCTTCACGCTGGATTCGCTTGACCGGCGCGACCAACGTGCGCGATCTGGGCGGCTACACGGCCCACGGCGGCGTCACCCGCTGGGGGGCGCTGTTCCGTTCCGACAGCCTGCATAAGCTCACCGAGACCGATCAGCGCCTGCTGCTCGAACAGGGCGTGCGGACGATTATCGACCTGCGCCACGACAGCGAGGTCGAGGCCAAGCCGAATGTCTTTGCCAACTCGGCCGACGTCCGCTACCTGAACATCCCGATTTTCCGCATGTTCGAGGGCGACATGGGCGACCAGCCGGCGCTCGATCTCGTGTCCATCTATCGCTATATCGTCGATGAGTGTCAGGCAGGCGTGGGAGAGACGCTGACGGCGATTGCCAATGCCGAACCAGGGGCGGTACTCTTCCACTGCGCCGCCGGCAAGGACCGCACCGGCGTGATCGCGGCCCTGCTGCTCCGCCTGGTTGGCGTCCCGGCGGAGACGGTGGTCGAGGATTTCGCCCTCACGGCGGAAGCGATGGCACTCCTGCGGCCGGCGCTTCTGGAGCAGGTTCTCCAGGCCGGGGGAACAGAGGAGATTGTCGATCGCCTGCTGGCCAGCAAAGCGTCAGACATGCTGACGCTGCTCACCTATCTGGACGCGCTCTACGACGGCGTGATCGGATATGTGCGCTCCCTGGGCCTGTCGGACGCGCAGATCGATGGCCTGCGGGCCAGGCTGCTCGATACGACGGTATAGACGTTTCATCCCCAGTACAGTCTGAATCGTGCTGCGACTCTACCCCCCGGCGATTCAGGCTTTGTGCCGCTTGCATTACCGTCCAAAACCCCGATAATCCTAGATCAAAAGATGACCCCATCTTAAAAACAGTCCACCGCCCTGAAAGCTTCAATGAAAGGACGGCCTTATGTATGCACTGGAATTGGTCTCCCATACTCCAGACGTTGTAACCCGACATACTCCACTCCTTTTCGTACACGGCGCCTGGCATGCTGCCTGGTGCTGGGAAGAACACTTCGCGCCCTACTTTGCCAGCAAGGGGTTTACCACCTACAGTATGAGTCTGCGCGGTCACGGACACAGCCGCGGTAAAGCCAACTCCCGCTGGAATTCCATGAACGACTATATGGAAGACCTGAGGGACATTATCCACGAGCTGCCGCAGCCGCCGGTGATCGTCGGCCACGCACTGGGCGCTTTTCTGGTGCAGCGCTATCTGGAGACAGAGACCGCCCCGGCGACGGTGCTGATGGCGCCGGCGCCGGCCAATGGCGCCTGGCTGCTGACTGCTTTCGGTCTGCGGGAAGTACCGCTGGGCGTGCTGGCGGCCGGCCTGACCCTCAACACCTGGTCCATCGTCGGGACGCCTGAACGCGCGCGGCGGGCGTTCTTCTCACCGGATATCCCGGAAAAGGATCTCCTCCATTACTTCGTCAAGCTGCGCAACGAGTCCTTCCGCACCTATCTGGAATTGATGTTCTTCCGGCGCAACCCCGAGGCTGTTCGGCAGCGTGGTGTGCCGACGCTGATCGTCGGCGGCGAGCGCGACCGGATGTTCCCGCCGCGGACGCTGGAGAAATACGCGCAGACACTGGGCGCAGATTTGCGAATCATCCCGGAAACAGCGCACAACATCATGCTAGAACCACGCTGGCAGGAAGCTGCCGATACCATCATTGAATGGCTGACATCGCGAGGGCTGTGATGCTCAACGACCGGGCTGTGGGGCAGGGAAGCGTGGATGAACCCGCGCCGCCTGGCTGCAAGCCACGGTGGCGGCGAAGCTGCAAGGATAGTCAGCGGGATGATGCGCCGGCTGGATCGGTTGATTGGGCTGCTCCTGGCTTTCCCGATGGCGGCGCTTGCCGTTCTGCTGCTCGATACGCTGATGCAACGCGATCCGCTGATTACGCTGCCGCGTCGCATCCTGCTCGAAACCCTCACCCTGGGATCGCTGCCCTCGGCGCTGGCGGCTGGACGTCTGCCCACGCTGAACGAAGTGATGGCCTGGACGCTTCCCCAGCAAATGGTCGCTGCCCTGACCGTCGGGCTGATCTGGATCGCGGGGTCTGGCGCCATTCTGCTGGTCGTGCGACGCTCGATGGCGCTATCTGCTCGAACCCGTCTGGGATTGATTGCCGCGCTTCTGCTGGTCGTGGGAGGGGTTCTCACGGCCGCACTGCGCCCGCTGCCGGCGTCTGCGACCCTCCGCGTCGATGCCGGCCAGGTGCTCGGCCTCATGCCAGGGCATGCGCTGGGCTTCAGCCAGGGGGGAGAAGGGCGGATGACGCAGGTCGGCTACTTTGAGCAGACGATCGCGCCGCTGCAAACGCTTGGGGCGCGGGTGGTGCGCATCGATCATCTCTATGATTACTATAACGTGCTGTCGTTCGCGCCGGACGGAACTGCGATTTACCGCTGGGCCGAGCTCGACCGGATCGTCGACAGCATTCTGGCGGCAGGTGCACAGCCGCTGATGACCCTCAGCTACACGCCGTCGGCGCTGGCCGGGACGACGGTGTATGCGGCGCCGATCGATCTGGACGCATGGGCCGAACTGGTTTATCAGACGGTGGTCTACTATAACCAGATGCGTGGGCTGGACATCCGCTACTGGGAGGTCTGGAATGAGCCGAACAATGGGGCGGCGTTCTGGCAGAGCAGCCTGGACGAATACCTGAACCTGTACAGGGTCACGGCGCTGGCCGTCAAGCGCGCCGATCCCGCTGCGCTGGTCGGCGGCCCTGGCGTCTTCTACGATGCCATGCGGCCGGCCCATTTCACACCGGCGCGCGCCTGGGTGGTCGCGCTGGCCGAATTCGCTCAGCAGCAGCGCCTGCCACTTGATTTCGTGTCGTGGCACCTCTACAGCACCCGACCCGCCGACTATGCCGAGAGTGTTGCGCTGCATCGCGCCTGGGCGAGCGCTTACAGTCCGCTCCCGCACCTGCTGCTGACCGAATGGAACTGGTCAGGCGCGAGCAGCCCCGCCATGGACGACGGTCGTACCATCGCCTATGTTGCGGCGGTTGTCGGCACACTGGCCGACTCGCCGCTGGAGCAGGCGTTCTTCTTCGAGCCGATTGACGGCCACAGCGATCCGCAGGGCGGATGGGGCATGATCCGCGCCGACGGTACCACCAAGCCGATCTATGAATCGTTTCGTCTGCTGAGTCTGCTTCGCGGTGAGCGCATCGAGGCCCATTCGGACCATCCGGAAGTGGGCGTTCTGGGTTCACGCGAGGACGGGAATATCGTCGTGCTGGTCTGGCACTATGGCGCGACCCATCCCGAACTGCACATCGACCTTCAGGTGGCCGGGCTGAACGCCGCCTGCCCATTGACGGGTGAAGTGCTTCGCGTAGACGCCGCCGCGTCAGCCGAAGCCGATCGGCAGTGGGGCACCATTCCCATCACTCAGACAAGCGCTGGCGCATGTTCGGCAGCGCTGGATCTGCCCGTCGACAGCATCTACGAGCTTCGCCTGCGATGAAGCTCTGAGTCTGAAGGACGCTTTCAGCGCGCGGTACTTGGTCGCGTAATTTATTCCTTAAGTTCTCATCTTGAGCTGTGGTCAGTAGTGCTACACTGATTTTGTCCAACCTGTCACCCCTCCTTATCGTAATCCTCACCCGCTCTTTCCCACCTGCTGTTGGATACCCAAAACCCATATCGTTAGTTTTTGGAGGAACACGATGCAATCGTCTGTTCGCTATCGGTTCGTCGCTGCTGCTCTCCTCGTCGTTGCACTGGCCATCGGGGTGAGCGCCCCAGGGTTCGCTCAAGAGGCAACTCTTGAACCGACATCGGCCTTCACCTCCCCGATGATGATGATGGAAAGTTCGTGCCCGCAGAATATCGCCTCGACCCTGGTTGAGCAGTTGACCGCGATGCAGATGGAAGGGGACGGCATGGCGGCTACCGAAGAAGCGGGTATGGAAGCCACTGAAGAAGGCATGGGTATGGACATGACCGCGACGCCTATGATGGAAGCCGCCGAAGAAAGCATGATGGGGCCGCACTGCTTCGTCGGCTCGTTCAGCGGCTCGGCGGAAGTTCCCGGCCCGGGCGATGAAGAGGGTCTGGGTCTGGCTTTCGTCACCATAGACCCCTCAACCGGTGAGGTGTGCTATGAAATCGCGGTCGCCAATATCACCTTGCCCGCGCAGGCCATGCACATTCACATGGGTGCGGAGGACGAGTCCGGCGGTGTGGTCATTCCCTTCCCCACGGCTCCCGACGCAGAGGGGCAGGCTATGGGCTGCACGATGGCCGAAGACATGACGGTGGTGGAGGATATTGCCTCCAACCCGGAAGGCTACTACGTGAACGTCCACACCTCCGACTATCCGGATGGCGCCGTCCGTGCCCAACTGATGGACCTGGAAGAGGGACGCAATGAGATGCAGGACATGGGGCTGAACTGGTTCGATATGCGCGGCGACACGGCGCCGTAACGAGTGGTTAAGTCAACACGGGAGTGTCCGACACTTGGGCATTCCCGTACACCCTGTGAGGTCGTAGGAGGGCTCCCACGGCCTCACTTCCCCGTAAAGAAACGTCTGCGGATCACGTTCAACCTGGATGACATGCGGCGTTTTTCACCCGTTGTGCAGGTGATGTCTCCGGCACAGGTGCCCTGACCCTAGAGCGTATCTGATAATTGCCCTTTTGCATTCGTTGCGGCACAGAAACGTAGCTTCGTAGGGACACGCTTCTGCGTGTCCGCCGGTCCCGGACGGCAAGAATGCCGTCCCTACGAGAGAACCGCCGAATATTCAGATACGTTCTAGTACTCCGGCTCGTCGGCAATGTCCATGCAGATCGTCCGGCGCTGGATCGGGCTTTGTACCACAATCGATGTGGTGGTGTGTGCGTAAGGCTTGACCTCGCGAAAGAAGCTCTCCAGCGCCGCAACGCTTGGCACGGCTACCTTGACCACGTAACAGTCTTCGCCCAGCACGTGATGCATCTCCAGCACCGCCGGCATGGCCTTGAGAAGCTCGCCCACCCGGTCGAAGTGCTTGCCGGTGTCGGAGATTCGAATGAAGGCCATCACCGACGCGCCCACCCGCTTCAGATCGATCTGGGCGTGATACCCCTTAATGATGCCTGCTTCTTCGAGCCGCTTGACACGCTCCTGCACCGCCGGCGGCGTCAGTCCGACGCGGCGGCCCAGCTCGGCATAGCTGATGCGCGCATCCTCCTGGAGCGCCTGAAGGATGCGCCAACCGGTCTCATCCAGAAGCCGTTCATGAGTATCGATTAACTGGTTCATGTGCTGAAAACACCTTGGATTCGCAAACGAGCGGGTGGAAATGGTTTGCAATGGTGCTGTAATGGAATTCACAATAATCATATCATTGGTTTCGATAGACACCAAATTGGTGAGGAGCAAAAAAAGATGTCCGCAGATACCCCGATGATTGTCTTTGTTGGCAGCGATGCCCAGCGCGCTGAGCTCGAATCGCAGGCTGCCTATCGTTCCTGGTATGTCTTTGAACCCACAGAAGATGCTCTGTTTGGACCCCTGGCCCAGGTGGTCACCTTCTTTCCCGATGCCGTCGTGGTCGAAGATACCGGCGACCCCCTTCAGCACGAGGTCGCCCGTCACCTGGCTTCCATTGACTTCCAACCGCTCGTTCTGCTGACGGATCACCCGGAAGCCTGGCGCGCCGAAGATGGCGCGTTCGACGTGGTTCTGCCGCGCGACGCCCGCGCCTATGAGGTACTCGATGCGCTACGCGCCCTCCTGCAGGACGCGGAGCCGGTATGCGCCTAGGCTTTACCGGCGCATTCCGCCGACTCATCGCGATCGTTCCGGGGTTGGCCTTCTGCCTGATGCTCTGCATCGGGCTGGGGGTCAGCCCCGCCTCTGTTCACGCGCAGGACGATCCGGCTGCGCTGGTGCTCGCCGCCTTCGATCGACTGAGTGAGGGCTACCGCTTCACCTACCGAAACGAGTCCGTTCAGACCATCACCGATCTGGAGGATGTCGAGACGATTGCCTATGCCCTCTACGAAAGCACTGGCGCGGTCGATGACGAGGGCGGCTACCGGATCGAAGCCACCAACACCGGCAGCGAGCAGCCCGATGGGGGCGGCGAAAGCATGAGCTACGACTTCCAGCGGGCGGCGGTCGACGGAGTGGACTACGTCTATCTGTCGGAGAATGCGCTGGATGCGTGGCAGAGACTCATGCCGACGGACTGGGAACCGGGCTGGCGGCGTCTGGAAGACCTGACGTCGTTCGATACGGTGCTGACTCGCAGCCTGATCGACTCAATCCTGCCGGCGACGTGGCCGTCGCGCACGACACCCAGAGCCCCCTGGATTCTGGAGATCGCCGAGAGCGATCCGGAGACGATCGACGGCATGGCCATGCGTATGTTCGAACTGACACTGGATGGCGCGCAAGTGGTCGTCGCCAGTGCGATGGAAAGCGGCACGCTGGAACTGGATAATTTGCCGGCGCAGGCTCGGCTGATGGCGGCCTCAACCTTCGAGGTGGAAATGCGCGTCTGGATGGGCGCTGACGACGGGCACATCTACCGCGTTGCGGCTGACTCGTTTGTCCTCTACCCCTACCGCCTGTTCGCCGAAGACGATCCGAGTATGCCGCCCTACGACTACAAGACGGTCAGCGCTGTCGTTTACGATATGCGCGACCACGGGCAGGTCGAGCCGATCGCCGCGCCGGAAGTGGCGGCCGGCGGCTAAAACAAATCACACCTGAAAAGCGAAGCGCCTGATCATCTGCGATCAGGCGCTTTTGATTCTGTTTATTTGGACGCGCCAGTCAACCGCAGGCTGCACCGCGTCCTTACAATACCCAACCTGTTCGTAGAGTCGAGGCTTACCTCGTCCGCCAAAACCGTCCGATCTCGCCTAAAAGTCCACCGGCACGCTCAGGCCGAGCGCCTTCATCGTCTGTTCGATGTGGTTAATCTCGTGCAGCGCCGCATTGATGGCCAGTTCCGTCACCGTCCCGACCGTGCCATCGGAGTAGATGCCCTCGCGGCCCCAGGCCTCAGCCGGCAGACTCTCCAGATAGGCCACCAACGCTCTCCGCTTGTCCACAAACTGCGCCCAGACGGCGGGGAGAGATTGCGACTTGTACTCCCCTTCGGTCACCAGCGCCATATGGTCGACATTGGGGAAGCGCGGCCGGTCTTCGTCGACGACGCGGCGGATGCGCTCGGTATAGATGCCCTCGAAGTCGCTGACGTGGCAGAGGATCTCCAGCACGCACCAGCCGTCCGGGCCGTCGGTGGCGCTCAGCGCCCTCGCTTGATCGACCCCGCGCAGGACCAGTTCATAGATGGGCAGGGTGCGGCGCAGGGTGCGCAGCGCGCGGCCTTTATCCAGCAGGTGTGTTGTTGTCATCGAGCTTCTCCGTGCCATTGACCGGCGGCGGGGCGGGTTCATCGACCGTGACGTCGTCCAGGTCGAGGTCGTCGGCGCTGCTTGACGTCGCCGATTCGTCGGTCATGGGCAGGGTCTCGGCGGCCGTGACCACCACGGGCGTGGCGCTGGCGAGCTGCGGGGCGGCGCCGGCGGTGAACTCGTAGACGCGAGTGTGCGCCAGGGCCGGGGCGGCGGCTTCGGCGGCGACTTCTTCATGGGTGCGCCCGCGCCCCAGGTCGAAGCGGCTGGCCAACGCCAGCACCAGGCCGATGACCAGCAGGGCCAGGGCCAGCCAGAAGTCGATCAGCGGCGCCGACTCGACCATACGGTTCATCGCCACGAACAGGGCGGCCAGCAGGAAGGTGATCGCCAGGAGGGTGCGGGATTCTTGATTCATGCCAGGAAATCCTTGCCAACGATGGGTGAAGATGGACGCTGATTATCGCACAGTCGGTGGAAAAACCAAAAGGGGCGGTGAGCCGCCGGCGGATGCGGTACAGAGGATGACCAGCCCCCCTGGGCTGCGTAAGCGTTACAATCGCGCCGATTTGCGTGCAAAGGACCCAATCAATGAACCTGATCGATCCTGAACAGGGTGGCCTTTCGACAAGCCGCCTGGGTCGGATTCGCCCCATGGTGGAACGGTATATCGAAGAGGGGAAAATCGCGGGCGCCATCACGGCGATCGTCCGTCGGGGCGGCCTGCGCTACTCCGAATGCTTCGGCATGATGGATCTCGAAGCGAACGCACCCATGCGGGAGGATGCCCTGTTTCGGATCTACTCGATGACCAAACCCATCACCAGCATTGCGCTGCTGATGCTCTACGAGGAGGGCTTGATTCGCCTGACCGATTCGGTCTCCCGGTTTATACCCGCGTTCGATGACCTGCGCGTGTTTCGCTATCAGGACTCCGGCGGCATCCACACGGCCGGCCTGCTGCGCCCGATCACCGTGCAGGATTTGCTGAGGCATACCGCCGGCCTCAGCTACGGCTTTGAGGGCACGCCGGTCGATCTGATGTACCAGCAGGTGCAGCTTTTCCGCGAGGAGCGGACGCTGAAGGAGTTTGTGGCCGAACTCGTCAAGCTGCCACTGGTCCATCAGCCGGGGACGGCATGGCACTACAGCGTCGCCACCGATGTCGTGGGACATCTCGTCGAGCTGGTCTCCGGCATGCCGCTGGACCGTTTCTTTGAGGAGCGCATTTTCCGCCCGTTGGGCATGGTCGATACCGGGTTCTGTGTGCCGTCGGAGAAGCTCGACCGGCTGACCACCCTGTACAACTACGGGCCGGAGGGGCGCCTTGTCGTTCAGGATGCAGCGGCGGCCAGCGAATACGCCCGAAACTCGGCGTTTCTGTCCGGCGGCGGCGGGCTGGTCTCGACAGTCGCCGACTATCTGCGTTTCGCGCAGATGCTGCTCAACGGCGGCGTGCTCGACGACGTTCGGCTGGTCAGCCGCAAGACGATCGAGTTGATGACCATGAACCATCTGCCCCCGGCGCTGCTGCCGTATGGATCGCCGAACCCGGCCACCGGCTATGGCTTTGGGCTGGGCGTCAACGTACTCATGGATGTTGCCCAGGCGGGATCCGTCGGCTCAGTGGGGTTGTTTGGCTGGGGAGGCGCCGCCACGACGCTGTTCTGGGTCGATCCTAAAGAAGACATGGTCGGCCTGTGGATGACGCAGCTCATGCCGTCCTTCCGCTTCCCGGTGGCGGATGATTTCCGCGTGCTGATGTACCAGGCCATCGACGACTGAATTGACCTCCGTTTCGCCATCTGTGTGGGCTTTGGCCCTTCACGCTGGCCTCCTCTCCGCGTAAATCCGGTCACCTGCGCGGAGAGGAGGTCTTTTTCACGGTCGGTTACGCAGTGTACTGCGCGGCGTACTCCTCTGATGGCGGTGTCACCTGAATCACGTCGATCAGCAGGCCGTTGGGGTCGGAGGTCGCGAAATGCCGCTGGCCGAAGTCCTCGGTGATCAACGCGCGGCGCAGCGGCAGACCGCCGCGGGTGATCAGCCGATCGTATTCGGCGTCGACATCTTCCACTTCGAAATTCAGCAGCAGACCCGCTGCCGGCGCCTGAAACTGCGCGACGATCGTGTCGTGGTCCTGCGCGATGAGGGCCAGCTCGAAGCGCGCATCCGCCGACCGGAGGCTGACGTACCAGCCCGAGTCAAAGGTGGTGGAGAAGCCGAAGTGCTGGACGTGAAGTCCGCGACTCCGCCACATGGCGAGTCATCAGCACCGGGTAGAAGCTGTTGAGTTGCATCGCTCATCTCTCCTCGATACAATCAAGATACATACAGTCTGTACGTATCCATCATGTTAAATACATACAGTCTGTATGTCAACCGTTGCGCATGAGAAATAGGTGAAGAGAGTCATGACCAGCAAAGCCCAGCAGCGCGAAGCGACGATCGGCCGGCTGCTTGAAATCGCGCGGGACCAGTTTTCCGAAAAAGGCTATGCGGATGCCGCCACAGAGGACATCGTCCGGCTCGCCGGCGTCACACGCGGCGCGCTCTACCATCATTTTGGCAGCAAGGAGGGGCTGTTTCTTGCCGCCCTCGACGCGGTGCAGCGAGACGTTGGTCAGCGCGTCGATGCGGCGGCAGGGAGCTACGCGGATTCCTGGGAGCAGCTTGCTGCCGGCTGTGCGGCATTCCTGGCCGCGAGTCGCGATCCGCAGGTACAGCGCATTATGCTGATCGATGCGCCGGCGGTGCTCGGCTGGGCAGCCTGGCGGGAGATCGACCGGCGGTACAGTATGAAGGCGCTGCGCGAGGCGCTCGAAGCGTTAGCGAGTCAGGAGGAACTCGTGGAGGTGTCCATCGACGCGCTGACCCACCTACTGTCCGGGGCGATGAACGAAGCTGCTCTGTGGATCGCTCAGTCAAATAATCCGACTGCTCTGGACGAAGCGGTGGAGGCGCTTCAGCGCATGGTGGCCGCGTTCCGCCAACGGTGACGCCTGGGGTGGCTACTGCTGGTTGCGGCCGGCCCTGACCCAGCCGCGGTGCACGGCCCGCGCCTCTTCCATCGCCACAAAGGCGTCCGGTTGCACGCTCTGCACCACTTCGAGCAGGCGCGGCACCTCCCGGTTGACGATCACGCTGCGCAGCATGATCACCTTGCCGGTCATCCCCTCGCCGGTCGTTTCCGTCACGCCGAAACCGTGCTTGCGCAGCGCCAGCGCGATCTCGTGCCCCGACTTCTCGCTGATGACGTTGGCGACCACGAAGCTGGTGATGAAGCGGTGCTCGATGAACATGCCGACGTAGTTGCCAATGGCAAAGCCGCCGCAGTAGGCCAGCAGATTGAGCAGATTGTTCAGGTCGTTGGCCACGCTGCCGATGGAAATGGCGAACATCAACGCTTCCATGAAGGCCAGGACGGCCGCCAGAAAACGCTGCTGACGCGTCACGATGATCAGCCGCACGGTGCCGGTGGCGGTGTTCAGAATGCGCAGGATGACGATGAATACCGCAAATCCGATGCCCTCGGGGCTGAGATCGATGACCATAACGTGTGGCAATCCTGATGCTACCGCGCAACATCAAGGATGCTACCACAGAGGGGGGGAAGTTGAGAAACGAGGGTTGAGAAATGAGAGACGAGAAATGAGACCAACGCATGTACCTGTCGTCCGAGTTGCCCCTCAGCCTGCGGACGCCTCGTCTCTCATCTCTCGTTTCTCATTTCTTCTCTTGAATCACGCTACGCTAAAGAGGCGCTGGCGTTCGGCGCGAATCTGCGCGGCGATCTGCGCCTTCGGGGCGGTGACGTCGATGCTGTCGGCAAAGGCGAAGATCGTCGTGTGCAGGTCGTCAAGCTGTTCCGGGCTGACGGCGCCGCGATGCACCAGCGCGCGCAGCTCGATTTCTTCCTTTACCATCTCGGCCAGTTCGCGGATGATCTCGATTTCCGCTGCGTCCCAGTGGCGCGGGGCGACGTCGACCACGCACAGTGATCCCAGGGTCTTGCCGCTGGCGATGTTGAGCGGGAAGCCGAGATAACCGATCACGCCCAGGTCGGCGACCGCGCCATTGTCGTACAGCACGGGGTGCTCGCGCGCGTCGTCGATCACCAGCGGCGCGTTGTCGGCCACGACGTGTTTGCAGAAGGAGTGCGAGAGCGCGGTGCTGCGCAGCTCTCCGACGCCATAGGCGCTCTTGAAGAACTGGTACTCGTCGCCGACCATAGTCATGACGGAGATCGGCGCGCCGACGATCGTGCTGGCCAGCCGGGTCAGACGGTCAAACACGGGTTCCTGGTCGGCGTCGATCAGGGCCAGATCGCGCAGTACCAGCAGGCGATCGCGGTCATTCAGCACGGCGCGGATTTCGGGGGATACCACAAACGAACCCATAGTCATCTCCGAAGATTACAAAACAAGCAGGTAAACCGGAAATTATTATAAGATGGGATTCCTGGAGATTTCCACCACTGCCGGGATTCTTCACGAATTATTCGTGAGCCTCATCCTCCGCTCATCCTCTTCTATCTGCGGTCTGGCCGGCGGGGTCGGGGCGGGGTACAGTTAGGCGCGAGCAGGTCTCGCGTCAAAGCCGGTTCGGGCCGAAGCCGGCTTCCGGCCGTCGGCCGCGAAGCTGAAGGAAAAACATCGAGAGGGCTGAATATGAAGCACGGGGAAACGCTTTCCCTCATTGAACAGTCGGGCATCGTCGCCATCATGCGTGCGACCGGACCGGGGCCTCTGCTGGCCGCCGCCGATGCGCTGGTCGCGGGTGGGGTGTGCGCCGTCGAAGTCACGCTGACCACCCCCGGCGCGCTGGAGATTATCCGCGCCGCCGTCGACCATTTCCGCGGCCAGCTGGTCGCCTTCGGGGCCGGGTCGGTGCTGGATGCCGAAAGCGCCCGCGTCGCCATCGCCGCCGGCGCGCATTTCATCGTCTGCCCGACTCTGAGCCTGAATACGATCGCCGCCTGCAAGCGCTACAGCATTCCGGTGCTGCCTGGCGCCTACACCCCGACCGAAATCCTCACTGCCTGGGAAGCGGGCGCCGATCTGGTCAAGGTGTTCCCGGCCGACATCGGCGGACCGGCCTACCTCAAGGCGGTCAAGGCGCCGCTGCCGCAGATTAAGCTGGCGGCCGTCGGTGGGGTGACGCTGGACAACGTCGGCGAATTCTTCCGAGCGGGCGCGTCGGCCGTCGGCGTCGGCAGCTCGCTGATCAGCCAGGCGCTGCTCGACGAGGGGCGCTTTGACGAAATTGAGTCCCGCGCGCGCCGCTTCGCCCTGGCAGTGCAGCAGGCCCGCGGCTGAGCACGGTTCGGTTGCGCGGAGCGGCGGATGAATCTGAGTCAGCTTGAAGTGCTGGTGGCTATTGTCGACTCCGGCAGCCTGACCGAGGCGGGGGAAGCCGTTGGGCTGACGCAGTCGGCGGTGAGCTACTCCCTCAGCCGGCTGGAAGCGGAACTGGGCGTTACGCTTCTGGAGCGCGGCCGGCAGGGCGTCGTTATGACGCGGGTGGGCGCTGAGATCGTTCAGCACGCGCGGGCTGTCCTCAACCAGATTGAAGCGATTCGCCAGAAGTCGGCGCGTGATCGGGGCCTGTCGGTTGGCAAACTGCGCTTTGGCTGTGTGACGACCATCCCCCCACGCCTGCTGACCGGTATGCTGCGCGACTTTCAGCGCCGCTACCCGGATATCGACGTCGTGCTCTTCGAGGGGACGCCCCGCGAACTGCTGGATTGGCTGGAGACTGGCGTCATCGATATCGCTACAGTTGTCCGTCCGGATGGCTTCGCGCTGTCGACGTTGTTCCTTCACGCGGAGATCGCCGCCATTGTCTCGACCCGGCACCGGCTGGCGCAGCAGGCGGAGGTCACGCTTCAGGAACTGGCGCAGGAGCCGTTCATCGGGCCGAAGGCCGAATATGGCGTGAACCCGCTGCTTGGTCAACAGACTCTGGTCATGCCCCGCCTGCGCCACGAGGTCAGCACCCCCGACACAATCTTCGCTATGGTGCGTGAGAATATGGGCGTGGCGCTGGTGCTGAAGATGCTGATCGATCCCGACGCCGACGGCATTGCCGCGCTCCAACTCTCGCCTCGGCTGTCGGCGGACATCTATCTGGTCTCAAACATCCGGTCTCCGGCGGCAGAGGTGTTCCTGGAAAGCGCCTCCGTCTGGGCGAATGCGCATGGCTTTTCCGCTGATGTTTCATGAACTGATGTCATGTAAAGCATCAGCAGGTTGATTAGGAGTCATGCAGCGGCTGGAGTATGCTGGCATCAGTGGAAGTCAATACGCTGGTGAAAGCCCATGCTCAGTCAGATCTTCAACGCCGTCATACGCGGCGGTGGCCGGGAACAGTCCGCACCCTCACTCGATAAGCTGCTGGAGGGAATGGACCAGCACCTGGAAAACTTCGAGTCGCTGATCCAACCGGCCCCCACGTCCAAGCCGCGCACCCCGTTCGATGCCCATCTGCCGAAAGAACAGATGACCCTCGCCAACCTCACTCCGCGCCAGAAGCTGCGGGTGGTGCCGAAAATGGTGCCGCTGGTGCTCAACATGCAGCGCGCCGCCCGCCTGTATGACGGCAAGTATCGTCCCCGTGCCAGCAAGGCCTCGCCGGAATTTATCGCCGATCTGGAAGCGCTGGCCAAAGCCGCCGGCGCCAGGGACATCCGCTACGTCAAAGTGCCGCCCAACGCCATCTTCAAGGGCAAGGGTATCCCGGAGCCCTACGCCATTGTCTACACCGTGGAGATGGACAAAGCCCCGATCGACACTTCGCCGAGCTTCGAGTCGCAGCTCGAAGTCATGCGCGGCTACAAGAACATGTCGGTGATCGGCATGAAGCTGGCCGGCACTCTGCGCCGCCATGGTTTCGCCGCCTACCCCGGCACCGCGCTCGGCGGCCTGACCGACTACGTGCATCTGGGCGAGCTGGCCGGCCTGGGCGCAGTCGGCTACCACGGACTGCTGATCACGCCGGGCGAGGGGGCGCGACTGCGCATCAACACCCTGTACACCAACATCACCAACCTGCCGCTGGCGACGGAAAAAGAACACCTCTGGGTGCGCGACTTCTGCGCCATGTGCCACAGGTGCGTGCGCAAGTGCCCGGTCAATGCCATCTACGATCGGCCTGCCCCGCGCGGCGACGGCGGGATGCAGTGCATCGATCATGCGAGCTGCCGCGAGTACTTCACGCGCAACTATGGCTGCGCAGTCTGTCTGGCGGTATGCCCCTTCAGCCAGGTGGGCTACGAGAAGGTCAGGGAGCGCTTCAAGGGCAACCCCGCCGCGCCGCAGTTCCGCATCCCGGTCTAGGTCAACCCGGCAGTGCACCCATCGACGTAATTTCTCCGGCGAATTCCGCCATCATACTCTCTGGGGCAGATCCCCTGGTCAACCGATTTACAGGAGGTTGGCCACCGGCCCGCCTCACTTAGCGCGGTTATTAATTAAGGGCAAAAAAGAACCGTCATGCGTACAATAAGAATACTGCTTAAATTGATGTGAAAAGAGGCTCGGGCAAGGGCATTGAACTGCTGCTCGAGGCGCGATGAGAGGTCAGGATGGTGCCCAGCGAATTCACAGACACGGTCAGGTCGGCCAAGGGGCACGAAAGTGCGCACGGCACCCAGCCGACCAGAGCCGCGAACTTCCTCGAAAGCAATGCATGGGTGCTGAGGCAGATTGTCGAAACCAGCCCGCTAGCCATCATGATCGTCGATGCCCAGGTCTCGGATAAGCCGATCGTTTACGTCAACGCCGCTTTTGAGCAGTTGACCGGCTACACGGGCGAAGAGACGCTCGGCCGGAATGCCCGCTTTCTGCAAGGGGAAGATCGCGATCAGGAAGGAGGCCTGATCCTTCACGAGGCCGCTCAAAACCAGGTGTCGTGCACGGCTATCCTGCGCAACTATCGCAAGGATGGCCGCATGTTCTGGAACGAAGTTCACCTGGCCCCGATCCGCGACGCAGACGGAACCGTCACCCACTTTGTGGGCCGGCAGCAGGATGTTACGGCGCGCCACGACGCGGAGCAGGCTCTGGCGCGCAGCGAGGCACGCTACCACCAGATCTTTGACAGCAACAGCGCCGTCAAGCTGGTCGTCGACCCGCGGACCGGTCGCATCGCGGATGCCAACGCGGCCGCCTCCGACTTTTACGGTTATTCGCGCGAGCAGCTCAAGACGATGCGTATCCAGGATATCAACACGATGACGGATTCCCAGATCCGGCAGGCGATGCTCCAGGTGCAGTCTCATGGGCGCAAGCATTTCGAATTTCAGCACCGGCTCGCTTCCGGCGAAATTCGCGATGTCGACGTCTATTCCAGCCCCGTCGACACGCCAGAGGGACAGATGCTTCATTCGATTCTGATTGATGTCACCGCCAAGCGTCAGGCGGAACGACGTTATCGCTCCCTGTTCGAGCAGTCCAACGACGCGGTGTTCATCATCGGATTGGATGGCCGCTATCTCCAGGTCAACCAGCGTGCCGCCCAGATGCTCGGCTATTCGGTCGAGGAGCTGACTGCGCTGGGCTATCAGGAGACGGTCGATGCGCGTATGCACGCCGACGTCGAGCGCGTCGTTGCCCGCTTGCTGGCGGGGGAGCACGAGCCGCCGCATGAGCGCATTGTCCTGCGTAAGGATGGCAGTGCGCTCTCCGTAGAGATTAACACTGAAGTGGTGCGCGATGCCGACGGAGCTCCGCTGCACTTTCAGGCCGTCGTCCGCGACATCACCGCTCGCAAGCAGGCGCAGAAGCGCGCCTTCGAGCTGGCTCTCGAAAAAGAGCGCATCGAACTCCTGACCCGGTTTATCCAGAATGCCGCTCATGAGTTTCGTACGCCGCTGTCGACCATCTGCTCCGGCGCTTACCTCATGACGCGCATCGACGATCCCGAACGCCGCCGGGACAAGGCCCGACAGATCGAGACGCAGGTCTCACGGATCACCAAGCTGATTGAGATGCTGCTGACCCTCATCCGTCTGGAGACGCTCGAGACGCTGCCGACCCATTCCGTGAACCTGTCCACTCTCCTGGAGTCCGTGAGCCATCGCTGCCTCACAACCTACGGCGATCGGCCGGAGTTGCGCATCAATCTGCACCAACCCCTGCCGTCGATTGACGGCGACGCGGGGTATCTTTCGCAGGCGCTGGAACAACTGCTCGACAACGCCTATCGCTACACGCCGCCGGACGCGGTCATCACGCTGGAAGCCGGGATGCGCGACAGCGAGGTGTGGGTAGAGGTTCGTGACACAGGACCCGGTATCCTGGCGCAGGACCTGATCCATATCTTTGAGACGTTCTGGCGGCATGACCAGGCGCATACGACCGAAGGCTTCGGGCTGGGCCTGTCGATCGTCAGGCGCATCGTCCAGCACCACGGCGGCACGATTGACGTCGAAAGTCAGGTCGGCCAGGGGACAACCTTCCGCATCACCCTGCCGATAGCCGTAACAGATGTGAGCCAGAGCGGATAGAGGATCAGGATAAGGCCTGGTGGAACTCGTCACGCCGCCGCAACAGATCATCAACTCTTTGCGAACACTCAGGGTGTAGAATGTAAGAGCGCTCATAACCCCTATGAGCGGCGAACCCACCGCGCACTCTGGTCAGTGTGGGTGTTCGTAGCTGTTCGTAAATGAAGCGACGCCGAAGCGATGATGCGCAACCCCATCCGAAAGTTTTTCAACGAGATCTTCCCCGGCATCGAAACGACAGTGACGCCGGCAGTACCTCCCGCCGACCTCGAAGCGCAACCGATCAGCCCCTGGATCCTTCAGCAGCTCGTCAAGAGCAGCCCGTTTGGCATGATGCTGGTCGATGTCCGTCAGCCGGACATGCCCATAACCTACGTGAACGCGGCCTATGAGCGGCTGACGGGCTACTCGGCCACGGAGGCCATCGGCCGCCACCCGCACTTTCTGCAAGGGGAATATGGGGACGAGGAGAGCGGGCTGGCCATGCGTCAGGCTCTTGAAAATGGCGAATCCTGCACAGTCGTGATGCGCAACTATCGCAAAGATGGCGCGATGTTCTGGAACGAGGCGCATTTCGCACCGATTCGCGACGAACAGGGGCAAGTTACGCACTACGTCGGCAAACTGCTCGACATCACCGCGCGCAAAGAAGCGGAGCTGGCGGTGGCCCGAAGCGAGGCTCGCTATCACCAGATGTTCGACAGCCACAGCGCCGTCAAGCTGGTCGTCGATCCAAACACCGGCCGCATCGCCGATGCCAATGCCGCGGCGGCCGACTTCTACGGCTATTCGCGTGAGCAGCTCCGGGCTATGCGCCTTCAGGATATTCATACGCTGCCCGAGCCAGAACTCTTCGATCATCTCCAAACGGCGGCAGCCCAAGAGCAGACCCATTACGAGGTTCAGCACCGGCTCGCTTCCGGCGAAATCCGCGACGTCGACGTCTACATCAGTCCGGTCGACACGCCGGAAGGGTGCTTCAACTACGCCATCGTCGTCGACGTCACGGCCAAACGCCAGGCGGAGCGGTGCTACCGCTCGCTGTTCGAGCAATCCAACGATGCGGTCTTCATCCTGGATCTCGACGGCAGTCACGTCCAGGCCAATGCGCGCGCTGCGGAGATGCTCGGATATTCCCTGGAGGAAATGACGTCTCTGGGGTATCGCGACACCGTCGAGCCGTTGCAGCAGCCGGACAGTGCGGGTGTTTTTAAGCGTCTGCTTGCCGGGGAGCGCATCTCGCCCTACCAGCGCGTGTTCCGCTGCAAGGATGGCAGCCAGCTTCATGGCGAGATCAACATCGAGGTCATACGCGACGCGGACGAAAAACCGCTCCACTTTCAGAGCATCGTGCGCGACATCACCCGGCGCAAGCGCATGGAAGAGGCTTTACGCCTGAGCGAAGAGCGCTACCGAGCAGCCATCGAGGCCAGTATGGATGCTTACTACCTGCTGGAGAGCGTGCGTTCTGCTGAAGGGGAGATCGTCGACTTCTGTATCGTTCAGGTGAATAGAAAAGCGGTTGTCCAAATGGGGCTGCCCCGCGAAACGCTGATCGGCGGTCTGATCTGCGAACTTTTCCCGATCAACCGCACCGGTGGCTTTTTTGAGCGATTCAAGAAGGTGGCCGAAACCGGTGCACCGCTGGAGGCGGAGTACTCTATACCACCGGACCAGCCGGCCCCGGGCTGGTATCGTCACCAGGTCGTCCGCGTAGGCGATGGCGTGGCGATCATGAATCACGACATCACCGCACGCAAGCAGGCCGAAGAGGCCCTGCACCGCAGCGAAGAGCGCTTGCGGGTGATCATCGAGAATATCCCGATCATGATCGGTGTTTTTGGCAAGACCGGACGTTTTGAGTACGTCAATCCCGCCTGGATCGACCGACTGGGCTGGACGGTGGGAGAACTGGCTGCCTTTGAGGATCCACTGTCGGTGTTCTATTCTGATCCAGCTGTTCGCCGGCAGGGGCTGGACTTCATGTTGTCGGGCAAGATCGGCTGGCGTGACTTTGAAACGCAAACCAAATCCGGAATAGTGATCAATAGTCTCTGGGCCAATGTTCACCTGTCGTAGGGCAGAACGATTGGCTTTGGTCAGGACATTACCGAGCGCAAACGGATGGAAGAGGCGCTGCGTCAGAGCGAAGAGAAGTACCGGCTGATTGCCGAGAATACGTCCGATGGCATCGTGGTTTGGGACATACAGAAAGAAGCAATTACCTTCGCGTCGCCCAGTTACGAAGCGATGATGGGGCGCACCTTCGGCGACCTCGATAGGTCAGCCCTGGGAAGAACTTACGGCATTTATTCATCCCGAAGACCGCCAAAAGGTTAATTCTTGCGTGGACGAAGCAATCCATTGTCACGACGACACCATAACCCTTCACTACAGAATCCAACATAGTGACGGTCGTTATTTTTGGCGGGAAGACCACACCAGGTTCCACTATGCGCTGGGTGGCGCCTGTATCACCGCTTATGTCATCGCCCGCGATATCACCGAACGCAGACTGGCCGAAGCCCGAGACTTCGAACTGGCGCTGGAGAAGGAGCGCATCCACCTGCTCATGCGTTTCGCCGAGGTGGCCGCCCACGAGTTTCGCACCCCGCTGACCATCATCGGCACTGCCGCCTATATGCTGACCCGCCTGGACGATGCTGAGGCCCGGCAGCGCAAAGGGGAGGTCATCGACGGCCAGCTCAAGCGCATCACCACCCTGGTCGACATGATGCTGACGCTCGTCAGGCTGGAAACGAGCGATCCGGCGACGCTCCGTTCGGTCAAACTCAACGAACTGCTGGCGCAGCAGCAGCGGCGCTGCATCGCCCAATATGGCGACCGGCCGGTTCTGCGCGTCGAAGCGCCGACCGATCTCCCGTCGGTCCTGGGCAATGACGCCTTCCTGGGCCAGGCGTTGAGAGAGCTGCTGGATAATGCCTATCGCTTCACACCTGCCGAGGGTCAGATCGCGCTGATGGCCGGCACACTGAACGACCAGGTGTGGGTGGAAGTCGCCGATACGGGGATGGGCATCACAGCGGACGAATTGCCGCACATCTTCGAGACCTTCTGGCGGCGAGACCAGACTCATACCACGGCCGGCTTCGGTCTCGGTCTGTCGATCGTCCAGCGTGTTGTCCAGCTTCACGGCGGCACGATCGCCGTTGAAAGCCAGCCTGGCCAGGGGGCCCGCTTCCGCATCACGCTGCCTCTGATAATTAGAATGGAGTAATTTAGATAATATCTGGCCCTGCCAGTCCATGCAGTGCGCCAGAACCGATTCTTCTGGTTGACGGCAAAATCGCTGTTCGCTTTCCATCGTCACGGCCACATTCTTAAGTTGTTCACATATACCGTTCAGGAATACAATGAAGGCATGCGTCAAAATCGCGCCCTGGGCGTCGCGGTTGCTGGCCACTGCTGCCGCGCGCTGCTGGTCGGTTCTGCCGCTCATGTGGTTCATAGGAGATATCGCCCAGAGTCGACGATGCACACCTTCATCCAGCGGATTCTTGGAAAGCTGATTCCGCGTACTGCAAAGACGCCAACGATGCTGCCCGTTCCTTCTGTGGGTTCCCCGTTTCAGTCCAGACCCTGGATCCTGGAGCAGATTTTCGAGAGCAGCCCGCTGGGCATGATGCTGGTCGATGTTCACCAGCCGGACATGCCGATCGCCTACGTCAACGCCGCTTTCGAACGCCTCACCGGTTATACGTTCGCGGAAGTCGTGGGCCGCAATCCACGCTTCCTGCAAGGGGAGGATCGCGATCAGGACGGTGTACAGGTGATCCGCCAGGCCCTGGAGAAAGCCGAACCCTGCACGGTTGTACTGCGCAATTATCGCAAAGATGGCAGCCTGTTCTGGAACGAGGCGCATCTCGCCCCGATTCGTGACCCACAGGGCCAGGTCAGCCATTATGTCGGCAAGCTGGTGGACATCACGGAGCGCAGGCGCATGGAAGAAGCGCTGCGTGAAAGCGAAGAGAAATACCGCCTCATCGCCGAAAATACGTTCGACGGCCTGGTGGTCTGGGATGCCGTGAAGCGAACGATCGTTTACGCTTCTCCCAGCTACGATCGCATGATGGGGCGTGCCGTCGGCGCTTCGTTGGGCAAAAATCTGGACGATATTGTCGCGATGGTGCATCCCGACGACCGCCGGGGCGTCCGGGATCGACTGGACCAGGCCATGCGCGAGCGGGAGGAAGTGGTCAACTACACCTACCGTGCCAAACGCGAGGACGGCCACTTTGTCTGGCGCGAAAACCATGCCCGATTCCTCCATGCGGCGGATGGCAGCGCGGCCTACGCCTACGTGGCGGTCCGCGACATCACGGAACGTAAACAGGCCGAGGCGCGCGAGTTCGAGCTGGCGCTGGAAAAAGAACGCATCCAACTGCTCACGCGGTTCATCCAGCATGCCGCCCATGAATTTCGCACCCCGCTGGCCATCATCGGCACCACGACGTACCTGCTGAACAGGCTGGACAATGCCGAGGAGCGGCGGCGCAAAAGCGCGGAGATCGATCGTCAGCTCATGCGGGTCAGCCGGCTGATCGACATGATGACGCTGCTCATCCGGCTGGAAACGAGCGATGCGTCGACCCTGCAGACGGTCAGGGTGAATGACCTGTTGACTCATCAGCATCGGCGCAGTGTCACGATGTATGGGGACCAACCGAGACTGCGCGTCGAGGCGCCAGCCGATCTGCCGGCTATTTTCGGGAAAACCGACGATTTGCTTGTGGCGCTGGAACATCTGCTGGACAACGCCTATCGCTTCACGCCGCTGGATGGAACCATTACGCTGGCCGCCGGAACTAAGAACGAGAGTCATGTCTGGGTCGAAGTTCGCGACAGCGGATCAGGCATCGCCCCGGACGAACTGCCGCATATCTTCGAGACCTTCTGGCGGCGCGATCAGGCCCACACCACGGCCGGCTTCGGGCTTGGTCTGTCGATTGTCCAGCGTATCGTCGAGCATCATAGCGGCGCGATCGAAGTCGAAAGCCAGCCCAGCCAGGGGACGCGCTTTCGCATCACCCTGCCTGTCGCTTCAGCGGGTTTCGGCCGAAGCTAATCTCAGGGCATCTGCTGTGGCATGGGCACGACAGGTTTCCGCGTGGGCGAGGACGGGAGCGTGTTTGCAGCCGTCACCAGCGTGCGTGAACAGGCGTGATTGTAAGAACGCACCTGTGTGCGCTCACGAAAAAACGCCAAAGCTCGACTTTACAAACGGGTTCAATTACTAATCCGGGCGATCGCGGTAGAATTCCCTTAGGTTCGATTGCCCATGGGAGTTGTGGCCCAGGCGGGTATGCGCGTACACGCGGCCTCAGTTCACGCAGTCGCCGGAAGCATCGCAGATGATCAACGCAGTCACCCGGTTCTTCAGCAGGTTGACCCGTACCTGGAGTGCTGTGTACAACAGTCCGCTCTCTGTCGGCGCACACCCTTTTCGCAGCAGCCCCTGGATTCTGGAACAGATTGTCGAAAGCAGCCCGTTTGGGATGATGGTGGTCGATGCCTTGCAGCCCGACTGGCCGATCGTCTACGTCAACCGGGCCTTCGAAGACCTCACCGGCTTTACCGCGGCGGAGGCGATCGGTCGGAACGCGCGCTTCCTGCAAGAGGACGATCGCGATCAGGCGGGCCGGCAGGCCATGCGACAGGCGCTGGAGAAGCAGCAGTCCTGTACCGTCGTACTGCGCAACTACCGCAAAGATGGCAGCATGTTCTGGAACGAGGTGCACCTCGCCCCGATCCGCGATCCCCAGGGACGGGTCACGCACTACGTCGGCAAGCAGCATGACATCACAGCGCGACGCGAGGCCGAACTGGCCCTGGAGCGCAGCGAAGTGCGCTATCGTCAGATGTTCGACAGCAACACCGCCATCAAGCTGGTGATCGATCCGAAGACCGGCCGCATCCTGGAGGCCAATATCGCCGCTGTGGCCTTTTACGGGTATACGCCCGAGCAGTTCAAGACCATGCGCATCCAGGAGATCAACACGCTGACGGACGCGCAGATCGCCGAGGCCATGCGCCGGGCCGCGGCGGAGGAACGCACCTTCTTCGAGTTCCGGCACCGGCTGGCCAATGGCGAACTTCGCGATGTCGACGTGTTTTCCAGCCCGGTCGATACGCCGGATGGGCGTGTGCTCTACTCGATCATCATGGATATCACTGGCAAGCGCCGCGCGGAACGACGCTACCGCTCGTTGTTCGAGCAGTCCAATGACGCCGTCTTTATTCTCGATCTGAACGGCAACCACGTGCAGGCCAATGCCCGCGCCGCGGACATGCTCGGCTATTCCCTGGAGGAAATGACCGGTCTAGGCTATCGCGACACGGTTGAACCGGTGCAGCAGCCGGAAAGCTCGCGCGTTTTTGAGCGCCTGCTCGCCGGGGAGCGCATCCCGCCCTATCTGCGCGTCTTCCGTCGCAAGGATGGCGGTATGCTTTATGGCGAGATCAATATCGAAGTCGTCCGCGACCTCGATGGAACTCCGCTCCATTTTCAGAGCATCGTCCGCGATGTGACCCGGCGCAAGCAGACCGAGGATGCGCTCCGGCAGAGCGAGGGGCGGCTGCGCTCCCTCATCCAGTCGCAGACGGCCTTCGTCATCCGCACCGACATGGAAGGGCGCTACAGCTACGTGAATCCGGCCTTTGCCAACTGGCTGGGCATAGAACCGGAGAAAGTCTTCAATACATCCGTCCTCGACTCGATCGCTCTTATCGATCACGCCAAAACCCTGGAGACGGTCAGCGCGTGTCTGTCGCGCCCGGGCTACCCGATTCAGGTGACGCTGACGAAAGTTCGCCTGGACCGCAGCATCCGCCACACCTTGTGGGAATTTATCGCACTGCAGGATGAGACGCAGGCCTTGACCGAAATTCAGTGCGTCGGCTTCGACATCACCCGGCAGTGGGAGCTGGAAGCGGAGCTGCAGCAGAGCGAACAGCGCTACCGTGCGTCTATCGAAGCCAGCATGGATGCCTACTACCTGCTGGAGAGCGTGCGCTCTGCGGATGGTCAGATCTGCGATTTTCGCATCGTGCAGGTCAATCAGAAAGCAGTGCTGGAAATGGGCCTGCCGCGCGAGAAGCTGATCGGCAGCCTGATCTGCGAGCAGTTTCCCATCAACGTGGTCGGCGGCTTTTTCGAGCGTTATAGGCAGGTGGTCGAAACCGGTGGGGCGCTGGACGAAGAATACTACATCCCGCCGGATCAGCCCGGACCGGGTTGGTATCAGCATCAGGTCGTCAAAGTCGGAGATGGCGTGGCCATTGTGAACCACGATATCACCGAACGTAAGTATGCTGAACAGGCTCTGCGCCGCAGCGAGGAACGTCTGCGCATTATCGTCAGCACGATCCCGGTCATGATCGTCACTTTCGACCAGCAGGGGCACTTTGAATATGTGAATCCTTATTGGGTCGAACGCCTGGGATGGAGGTTGGAAGAACTGGCAACGGTGGAAGATCCACTTGCGCTTTACTACCCGGACACGGTTGCTCGGCGGGAAGCGCTGGAGTTCATGCTCTCTGGGGAGCCGGGTTGGCGTGACTTCGAAACCCACACCAAATCCAGCGGAGTGATCATGACCTCCTGGGCCAATGTCCGCCTGTCAGACGGGCGCACGATCGGTTTTGGTCAGGACATTACCCGGCGCAAGCAGATGGAGGAAGCGCTGCGGGAAAGCGAGGCGAAATACCGCCTCATCGCCGAGAACACCTCCGATGGCATTGTCGTCTGGGACAACAGGACGCTTCAGGTCACGTATGCCTCTCCAAGTCACGAGCGGATCATGGGGCGCGCCAACGGAGAGTCTGTCGGGATGGACTGGGAGAGTCTTTCGGCCCAGATTCATCCCGACGATCGCGTGGCACTGCGGGCACGCTATCGCGAGGCGGTTCAGCGCAGACAGGAAACGGTGAACTATACCTACCGAATCAGACACCGGGATGGTCACTACCTGTGGCGGGAAGATCATGCCCGACTCAATTATGGTCCGGATGGCGAGTACTTGAATGCCTATATTGTCGTTCGCGACATCACCGAACGAAAGCAGGCACATGCGCGCGAATTTGAACTGGCCCTCGAAAAAGAGCGCATCGATTTGCTCTCCCGCTTCATCCACAGCGCGGCCCATGAGTTTCGCACACCGCTGTCGATCATCGGCACCACCGCCTACCTGCTCATCCGTATGGATGATCCTGAGCGCCGCCGGCTCAAGAAAGAGCAGATCGACACTCAGGTCAAGCGAATCAGCAAATTGCTTGAGATGGTGCTGCTCCTGATCAAGCTTCAGACGATCGAGACCGTGACGTGGCTGCCCATTGCCGTTGATATCCTGCTGGAAAACCGGCGTCGGCACTACGGCGGGCTGTATGGCGATCGCCCAGCGTTGCGTGTCGAAACGCCGGACGATCTGCCCGTGATCCAGGGGGATGCCGGGTATCTTTCGCAGGCGCTGGACCAACTGCTCGACAATGCTTATCGCTTTACCCCTGAAGAGGGAACGATTGCGATCGTGGCAGGGGCATCGGAAGATACCCTCTGGGTAGAGGTTCGCGATACCGGTTCGGGCATCGCGCCTGAGGAACTGCCGCACATCTTCCAGACCTTCTGGCGGCATGATGAGGCACACACGACGGCCGGTTTCGGGCTGGGATTGTCGATTGTCCAGCGCGTCATCCAACTTCACGGCGGTACGATCAGTGTCTCCAGTACGCTGGGGCAGGGAACCTCCTTCCGCATTACGCTGCCGATCGCGCCCCAGAGCCTGAGTTAAGGACTATATTGCAGGTGACATTGTTCATGCGGCGCTGCCCGGGGGCGCGGGTAGAATCCGCGTGTTTGTATGGTTCTGGAAAGCCGCTTGCTTCATGACCGATACCCTCCCTCGCATTGATGCGCTCCCCCCGCCGGAGATCGCCGCCCGAGCCGCCGAACTGGGCGTGCGCAAAGCCAACATGACCCTCATCACCACCCTGGTTCAGGCAATCATGGCGGGCGGCTTCGTCTCGCTCGGCGCGCTGTTTGCCACCGTCGCGGTCGCCGGCACGGCCGGTGTTGTACCGTACGGATTGGTGCGCGTGATGTTTGGGCTGGTTTTCTGCCTGGGCCTGGTTCTGATTGTGCTGGCCGGCGCGGAACTCTTCACCGGCAACAACCTGATCGCCATGGCCTGGGCCAGTCGCAAGGTGACGACCCGGTCGCTCTTGCGCAACTGGGCGCTGGTCTACACCGGCAATTTCATCGGATCGCTGATCACGGCGATCCTGGTCTACGCCGGCCGGGAGTACAGCTTCGGCGGCGGCGCCATCGGGCAGAGCGCGCTGAGCATCGCCAATATGAAGGTGCAGTTCGAGTTCGGGCAGTCGATCGCGCTGGGCATCCTGTGCAACGCGCTGGTGTGCATGGCCATCTGGCTGACGCTCGGCGGACGCACCACCACCGATAAAATCCTCGCGATCATTTTCCCCATCACCGCGTTTGTCGCCGCCGGCTTCGAGCACAGCATCGCCAACATGTATTTCATCCCGATTGCCCTGCTGATCAAGACCTTCGACCCCGCCTTCGCCGCCAGTACCGGCATGAACCTGGATGCGCTGACCCTGTCCGGCTTTTTCGGCAACCTGATCCCGGTGACGATCGGCAACATCATCGGCGGGGTGATCATGGTCGGGGCGATGTACTGGTTCCTCTACCTGCGCGAACGCTAAGCGATGAACCCCTCACCAGGCCGCGGCCTGGTGAGGGGGCAGAGGCTGAGGGAGGCCCTTACGCCCCGTCGTAGGCGGCTTGCAGCGTGGCCACGTCGATCTTCTGCATCTGGAGCATAGCCTGCATCACCGCGCCCGCCTTGGTGGCGTTCGGGTCGCTCATCAGGCGCATCAGCGCCTCCGGGATGATCTGCCAGGACAGGCCGTATTTGTCCTTCAGCCAACCGCACTGGCTTTCTTCGCCGCCGTCGGCGGTCAGGGCGTTCCACAGACGGTCGACCTCTTCCTGGCTATCGCAGTCCACGAAGAGCGAGATAGATTCGTTGAACTTGAACTGCGGCCCGCCGTTGAGGGCCATGAACTCCCGGCCATTCAGCTCGAACGTCGCGGTCAGGACCGCCCCGTCCACTCCCGGCGCTTCGCCCGGCAGGCGGGAGATGCTCACGATGCGCGAATTCGGGAAAAGGGATGTGTAGAAGCGAATCGCCTCTTCGGCCTGGTTGTCGAACCACAGGTAGGGGGTGATCTTCTGCATTTTCTCTGCTCCCATATGTTCAGAAAGGACGCTGTTTCATAGAACATTTGTATTCTATATCAGGTCCGGGAGCGCGTCTTGTACAGAATGGCAATGAGATCCGTTCACCAGACACCAGGATCCAAGGTTCAGTGAATTACGGATTGGTTAACCTCACCCCGTTTCGCTGCGCTCAACCGCCCCTCTCCGTGCGGATAGGGGCAAAAAGACGTTGGATTGTTGGGGGTGAGGTTGGCTCAAAAACGCAGCTATTGATGGTCAAGGTGACCTTTCGTGATTCACTGAAGGTTGTTTGTACGCCCGCCCCCGAAACAGAACACCCGCTGTCGTAGAGGCGGACAAATGGGTCCGCCCAGGGTATCCTGTGCGCCTCACTTCACATACACCCGGCAGCTCCACGGCGGCAGATCGAGCGTGGTCGGGTGGTGGAAGGTCTCGACCTTCTCGCTGAAGAAGTCGGTGTACGTGCCCTCGTACAGCCGTTCGTGGAAGGTGACGCTCTGAGTCTGCGCCGAGAGGTTGAAGATGGCAAACACCTTGTCACGGTCGTTCTGGCGCACAAAGCTCAGCACCTGGCCCGGCGCGCTGTTCGGCACGCGGATCATGCGCGCGCCCCAGGGGGCATTCCACAGCGCGGTGTTGACCTTCTTCAGCGCGAACAGTTGGGCGTACAGGTCGCCGAGCGTGTGCGCCTGCCAGGCGATCGGGTCCTTCTCGAAGAATTCCAGGCGCTTGGCGTGCCCGGCTTCATCGCCGTTGTAGATCAGCGGCATGCCTTCGCCCACTACCGATAGCACGATCGCCGCTTCCAGGCCGTCGCCGAACAGCTCGAACTGCGTGCCATCCCAGGCGTTCTTGTCGTGGTTGCTCACGAACATCATGCGCATGGCTTCCGGCGGGTAGGCCTTCTCGTTCCACGAGTAGTAGACGTACAGGCTGTTGACGTCGGCTTTGCCCTGCGCGATGGCGTGCATGGAATCGTGCCAGCTCCAGCCATAGGTCATGTCGAAGGCCTCGGCGTGCAGATCGGTGGACTCCCACTCGGCCAGCATGAACACCGGCTTGATGGCGTCCAGCTCCTTGCGGGCGTTGTTCCAGAAGTCGAGCGGCACGAAGCCGGCGACATCGCACCGGTAGCCGTCGACGTCGACCTCGCGCACCCAGTACTTGAGCGCCTCGGTCATGTAGGCGCGTACCTCTGGCTTGCTGTAGTCCAGGTCGATGATGTCCTGCCAGTCCCACCAGGGGGTGGGGCGGAAGTCACCCTTCCAGTCGCGGACGTACCAGTCCGGGTGATCGCGCACGAGCCGGTTGTCCCAGGCGGTGTGGTTCGCCACCCAGTCGAGGATGACGTACAGTCCCAGCGCATGCGCCGCCTTGACGAATTCCTTCAGGTCGTCCAGGGTGCCAAATTCCGCGTTGACGCTGTAGTAGTCTTTCACCGAATACGGACTGCCCAGCGTCCCTTTGCGGTTCTTCGCGCCGATCTCGTGGACGGGCATCAGCCAGACGATGGTCACGCCCAGCGCCTGCAAACGCGGCAGCTGCTCCATGGCCGCGCGGAAGGTCCCCTCTGGTGTGAACTGCCGGGTGTTGATCTGATAGATGCTGGCGTTCCGGGTCCATTCCGGATGCTTGATCTTGACGTAGGGTACCGGTTGGTAGCGGCTTAGATTAGGCATGGCGATCAGGCCCTCTCCAAATCTCAGTGGCAGCGGACGAATTTGGTGTTCGATTATGCCCCCTGTTCCCCCGTTTCGTCACGACCTTTTCGGCGATGGTCTGCGGGTGGTGCGCGATCTCTTGTTGCTGAACCGGCCGCTGCATAACATCTGATTGATTTGCCGCGTCAGCGCAATCTAGGTTGACATAGAACAGGTTTTCGAATATTCTATGTGCAACCGTTTAGTTGCACAAGGAGAAAAGCCCCATGGACGCACTTGCCATCGAGCGCACCATCTGGATCCATGCGTCTCGTGAACGCGTGTGGCTGGCCCTCACCCATCCGCAGCAGGTGAGCGCCTGGTTTGCGCCGGGGACTGTCTTCAAATCGAGCGGGTCGGAGGTTGGCTCTCGTCTCTATGTCGAAGATCAGGCAACCGGCGCCGAGCTGTATACGCAGATTTTGGAGGTGGTCGATCCGCCCAGCCGTCTGGAGCTGCGTTCACAGCCGGAATCGCCCGCGCCGTCCTTCGTCACGAGTTACCGGCTCGACGAGGAGAACGGCGGCACCCGCCTGACGCTGGTCTTCTCTGGCTACGAGGGACTGCCGGAGGGCGTCCGCCAGCAGGTGATGGACGAGAACAGCACGGGCTTCGAGTTGATGCTGGGCAACATCAAGGCCTATATTGAGGGTCTGCCGCTGCCGAATCCGCAGGGGTTCTAAAAAAGAAGGAATGAGGGGTGAGAGATGAGGGAAATCGCACGCCCTTATCCTGACCCAAACAAAGCCCCCTCAACCATGCTGGCGAGGGGGCTTGACCCGACACTCGATCCCTGCACGGCTACTGCACGATCACCGTGACGGCCTCCCCGCCGCCGTAGACCGCCTCGCCACCCGAGCGGGCATCCGTCACCCGCAGCGGATCGCCGGCCGCAAGCTGGATCGTCGCCCCAGGCGTCGGCGCGACGGCCCGGAAGCGCACTGTGGCCAGCGTGAACGTCCCGCTCGCCGACCCGCCCAGCACGCCCGCGCTGAAGTCGACGTGGCCGCCGGCGTTGTCGTAGACGCTTTGCAGCACCTCTGGCAGCGTCGTCCCCGACGTGATCGCCTCCACCTGGAACAGCGCCGGGTCGAAGGTCAGGTAGGCCGACACGCCGTCGACTGGCTGCGTCCCGGCGCGGACGCGCACCGTCACCTCGAACGTCCGCCCGACGCGCACGCGCGACGACGAGCCTCGCAGCAGCACCTGCACCGGCCCGGTCGGACGGGTATCCAATGCGGCCATCATTCCACCGTATCCTGTTGGCTCCGGCGCGCCGGATTGGCTGAAGTTGGCGGACAGCATCGAGAAATCGGTGTAGTTGACCGCGTCATTGCCGTCGAAGTCGGCGCGCTCATCCCAGAGCGCCCCGCCTTCCACCGAACCATAGGCCGCCGCGACGATGGAGAAGTCGGCGATGTTGACCAGATTGCTGCTGTCCGCGTCGCCCATCTTGAGCGTGCCGAAGTTGACGTTCACCGCCGGCGCGTCCAGGTTGACCGAAGGCATGACGGCCAGGCTGAGTGCGTGCTTGAGCCAGGCGTCGACCGTTCCCTGAGGCAGGTCCTGAAGGGTGAAGTAGCCGTTGACGTCGGTGGTTGGGCTGTGCGCGCTGACGGTTGTCCCACCCTGCGCCAGCCTGACGTCGAGGTTCACGGCGTAGGCGGATGTGCCGGGTGTGCGGTTGGGCAGGGTGATCGTGCCGGTGAGGTCGGACGGCGGCAGCGGCGCAGGTTCTTCCGCTAGTTCGCGCCCTGGAAGACCGATTGCTAATGTCTGCCCATCGGGGCTGAAATCGACTGTGCGCGTGTATACTGGAACTGTCTCCAACAACTGCCCGTCTTCGGTGTTCCACACTCTTACTTCGAAGCCATCAGCTGCTGCAATCCGGGTATCGTCTGGACTCCAGCTGATCTGTGTGATCGGGTACTCACGCGCTGGTGGGATAGTGACAATGGGGTTTTCATTCGGCCGGTCCCAAATCGTGATGCTGCCATCCACATATCCGACGGCGATGGCGTTGCCGTCGCTGTTCCATGTCATCGCCTGAGTTGGCACATTGCGGTTGCCGATGGGGAAGATTTGCCCTTGCGGACGGGCCAGCGCCGAGAAAATCACCGGTCCACCTGATTGACCTGCTACGACGAATTCCCGCGTCTCCACATGCGGACTCCAAACAAAGAAATCCATCCAACCCAAGCCAATCACATCCTCCAGTTCAAGCGACTCCGCGTCCCAGAGTCTGACTTCTCCCCAGCTGTCGCCGACCGCGCCCCCTGTTGCGATAATTGTGCCATCTGGACTCCAGTCGACGGTGGTGAACAGGCTGAAGTAGCCAGGGAATATATTCTCTGGCGGAGGAAACGGCAAAAACTCTGCGATCAGTTCACCCGGGAGATGACTATCGTCGGCAATGTTCCAAAGCCTCATGTACTGGTCATCTGACCCGCTTACCAGCCGTTTTCCGTCGGGGCTAAAGGAAACGCCGAACACATAGGTTGGACCGACCGGCAGGTCGTACAGGAGATCCTGCGTCTCGGCATCCCAAACCCGCAGAAAGCCAACACCTGCACTTGCGATAGTTGCGCCGTCGGGACTCCATTCAAGTACATAGACGGTTCCAGTTGGATCGCCAACCTGTGCACCCGCTGGCGATATTGCAAGGACAGAAGCCATCCCCAGGACAAGCAGAAACCACGTTAGTTTATGCGCCAAGTATTTCATTTTCTCCATGTCCTGCGCTACCAGCCAAAGTAAGCGAAATACTCCGAGAGCCGCTGACTCATCCAGGCCCAGCGATCGTCACCAGGACCACCAGAACCCGGCAGCACGGCGACGTTGTCTGGGCAACCTTCATCAGGGCTGCATGGGGGCCGCCAGTCCGCGTTCTTGAATCCGCTAGAGTCTGATTGCGTGTCCTCCGATGTGACCGTGCTGAATATCCAGTTCAGGAACATGTCTGCTCCAGCTTCTTCCAGTTCCGTGGTGGGTGCCTGACCGCTGAACCCATACTCACTTGTGTACTGGGAGCTGTGCTCAGCTATCCAAGACACATAAGCGCACGGGTTCTGTTGAAACGCAGTGGGCACGAAGCTTTGAACCGGTACTCCACCGCAGGGGATGGGAAGTGGCGCGGCTTCCCCAACCCCGCTCACCACGACGCCAATCTCCGAGCGAGTCGATAGTACGTCCATCGCCATTTGGCAACGTCGTTGTGGGATCTTGGTAAGGACCGAAGGTTTCAGCTGTCACATCCGAGATTGCCCAATAAGCCAGTTGACCGGCAATCTGATCTCTCCCGCAGGCGAGATCCCTTGTTTCCAAACACGAAGTCAAAGTCAAGTCTGCCCAGGGATTGTGTCTCCGGCGTCTCCGGCATAGGATAGTTCATGCAAGATACGAAGTCCGACCTGTCATCCGCACCGCAGTCCGGTTTCGGTACGCCAGGCTGCGGGGTGCTGCTTTCCGTTTGATATAGCAAGACATGTCCGAGTTCGTGGACGGTTGTGAATCTGTTAACAGGGTGTTGAGAACCGCACAGAATGCTAGATGGGCCAGTTATACAGTTGTATGCCCCGACTAGGGGCGATCCCGGATCAGCAATTGAAAATGTGATTTCTTCGTCCCCGTCCGTCAGGACAGCAGCGGCGAACGCTGCTGCATCACTGCTGTACACAGGGCCATTTGCTATCCTTGGCGGCAAGGCTACGCAATGCTCGGCCCACGTATGTCACACCCAACACAGCTCACGCAGTTCATCAGCTTCGAGTGAGGACGCGACTGTGAACCTGAAAGCAGATAAACCGAGAGTGACTTCTTGTGTGGTTATCAAGTCGCACCGGCCGTATATCTCGTCGTGGTGCTGGCACACTGGGGAGAACAGCATTCCGCCTGCGCCGCCGGCCTGACCGCTTCCGCCGGTTGTGCACTGGGGACGTATGCCCCAGTCTAGGTCAGAAATGGGAGCGCCAGAAAACACCAGGATATCTCCTCCCGACACAAACGCAGGGGCGACATAGAGAGCATTCTCCGGGTAAGTCGCATAGACAATTTGATCGCCAGCTGGTGACCAATCGTTGCTGTAGAAAACCGTTTCCGGACCGCCAGATGGTCTCTATAGGTGTCGGCATTTCGAAGCTTGAGATGGCGTTATAGCCTCCTTGCATGCTCCAATGAGATATGAATTCTCCTGCATCCGGTGACCAGCGAGGATTGTTATCCAGACGACCTGGCTCTATGCCGTTGTAGACAGTAGATACAGTAGCTGATGGGAAGTTCACGGCGGCTATCGGCCAGTCAAGGTAAGAGCCTTCATGAATTCTCATCACAAAAAGAATCCGGGTGCTGTCCACCGACCAGTCAAGGCTGTTTGGAAGCATTTCACCTAATTGGCCAATTGGGTAGATGTAGTTGAGTGGAGCAACTGACCGAGATTCCACATCAACAACGTAGATCCTGGATGGATTCCCAGGTTGGGATCGCTGCGATTGGAGACAAAAGCAAGTTTTCACCATCCGGTGACCAGGCTGGGGCGGAATCGTTCGCAGAATCGAGCGTCACCTGTCGTATTAAGCTGCCATCGGCGTGCGTGCCGCCGTCAATCCGGTACACGTAGAGATCGTAATTGTTGGAGAACAAACCGCTTGCGCTGAAGGCGATCTGCGATCCGTCAGGCGAAATCCTCGGACCGAAAAGCCAGGCAGAAGCACACGACAATAACGGCTGTAATGCACTCCCATCGGGATTCATCACATAGATGACGCCGCCAGCCGAAAAGACGATCATGGTATCCCCGCTCAGCGACGGACCGACGGCGGTGGTGCACTCCTCCTCCGTGATAGTGAGCGGCGCAAAGCCGGTCTGTTCTAGAGCGATGCCGGGCGGCGTCCACAATTCGAAATCGTCCATTTCCGACATCGTCCCGGAGATCGATAGGTGGCCGGAAGGAAGAGGTTCGGGGTCGGTATAGGTGACGTAGACCAGCTCATCGACGCTGAGCGACACGCTGTCTCCACCCATCTGTACCGCAAGCGAAACCCAGCCCGACGGCGTTGGCGTGTCAGCGCCAGCGACGGGAAGGCCGGAACGCAGCAGGTCCAGGCGTCCAGCAGGGGTGAGGACAACCTCGTAGGACCCGGTGACACTTTCCCGCCACCGTACACGAAGTTCGCCCAAGCTCACATTGGCTCGCAATTGAACCCTGAGGTCGGCCAGTTCTGGTGCAGGCGGCGAAGTCCAGAGCGTAGGATCGTAGAAGAACAGCGAGGCGTGATCGTAGAACTGGCTGATGAAGTGATCGCCATACTGCCACTCCGGCACATAGGGGCGGTTGAAATCATCGGCGTAGACGAGCTGCCACCCCTCAGGAGACACCAGACGCTGTTCCGCGTATGGCGTGAGATCATCCAGAGCAAATAGATCCTGAGTTGGCGTTGCAGTGGCCGTTTCAGTACCTGTGATCGGCCCTGGCGCGGTCGGCCAGGGGGTCGGGGTATCAGGCGCCTGTGTTATTGGAGGGGGTATTTCCGTAATATCGATGGGGGCTTCCTGGGCCAGCGCCGTGAGTCCGAGCGCCAAGGCCAGGCCGACAAGAAGAAAAATCCAGAAAGAGGTCCATCTCAATCGCATCAGGTCGTTTGGGTGCGAAAGCCGACTGAATGGTTAGTCCTCTTTTAAGCTTAGCGACTCTTAGTGAGGGCCTCGTCATGACAAATGTAATGTTATCCGGTGACAAGGATCAGCGGCGCGTCGTTGACGCCAACGCTTCCGGCTGCAAGGCCAGGCATTCGCCGCGGATGCACTCCGCGACCTGCTGCGCCGCGCGCCGCACCGCCGGGGAGGGCGGGACGTTGTTGTCGTAGCGGGCGCCTTCGATGGCATAGAGGATCAGCCGGGGGGGGAGCATGCCCAGCGCACGGGCCAGTTCGACCGCCTCGACGGGGCCGAAGCTGTGCGTCAGTCCCTCGATGTGCAGCGCCGGGAGCGGAGCTTTGCCCGCGTCGAAGCGTTGGATAGTTCCAGGGGTGGTATCCGAGCGCATGGCATCGATCAGGTAGACGGTCTGGATGCCGGGGTCGGCCCATCGTTCCATCAGGTCGACGGCATCGCCGCGCGCTTCGACCGTGACCACGCCGGGGAGTGTCTGCGCCTCCAGATGACGGACGGCGATCAGTCCGGCGGCGTCATCCCCTCTGTCTTCATTACCGATACCGATCACCAGGATCGGCGGGTGTGTGTCGGCGTTGGAGTTCATCGGTATTCGCTTCTGTTCTGCGTCTATGAACGGGAGGAGCAGGCCTGCGAGCCTGCCCCTCCCCATTATTCTACATCCTTACTGGGATGCCCGCATCTTTTCATGCCAGGGTCCCACGATTCGTATCGCCTGAATCAATTGTGCAGCGCCTGAATTACCTTCTCCAGGCGGGCGCGCAGATCCTCGACGATCGGCTTGAGGTAGGCCTCCGGCGCATCATGGAGCGCCTCCAGCGGGTCGGCGGCGCTGATCTCCACCTCGTCGTCCAGCGTCTGCGAGACGGCGACCGGATGCAGCAGGCGGAAGCCGATCTGTGGCGCGACGGTCAGGGCGCGGTGGGTCTGTTCGGGATCGCAGACGAAAATGACCTTGTGCGGTTTGATGCGCCCATCCACCTTCCTGGCCAGTGTCTCTTGCAGATCGATCTCCATGATCACATCGAAGCCGGCCGCCTTCAGGGCGATCACGGCCCGTTTGTAAGTTTCCTCATAGGCGCCCTGCATGCGCAGATGCAGGCGCTCGGATGTCGCTTCATTCATGCCAAAACTCCCTAAGTAGGGGGCGCAGTTAGGGGGAGGGGGGGCGATCCGGTTCGGGCCCCACCCGGCCCTCTCCCGTGGCACGGGAGAGGGCACGACCGCAGGTCGGGGTGAGGGTCGAAAACAACGCCTATCCATAACTCACGTTAAGTACGCTCAATATGCAGACGCAGGTAATGCGTTGAGCATGAGATGCACGGATCGTAGTTGCGGATCGCGGTCTCACAACGCTGAGTCAAGGCTTCGTCGGAAAGATCCAGGTTCGTCTCCACGCAGCGGCGCAGGTCGGCCTCGATGGTCTTCTGGTTCTGCGACGTGGGCGGCACGATGCGGGCATCCAGGATAGTGCCGGCGTCGTCTACACGATAGCGATGGTAAAGCAGGCCGCGCGGCGCCTCGGTGCAGCCATAACCGGTTCCGGCGCGCACGCGCACCTTGACGGCCGGCTGCTCCGGCGGTTCGTAAGCCTCGATCAGTTGGATGGCGTGATCGACGGCGTAGACCGTCTCGACGGCGCGCACGATGATGCTCTGGAACGGGTTGTTGCAGATTCGGCCCAACCCACCGAGCGCTGCCGCTTCCCTGGCCAGCGGGGAGAGCTGGTCATAGTTCAGGTTGTAGCGCGCCAGCGGCCCGACGAAGTACGCCCCCTGGCCTTTCATGACCGAATGCAGGGCGGTGGAATGCGCGACGTGCTCCTCGGCGAAATGATCCTCGTAGTCGCGGATGGCGATGTCCAGCCCGCGGTTGGAGATCAGCCGGCCCTCGTTGAACGGGTATTCGTCCGGGTGATGGAGCGCCACGTAGGTGTAGTCGAACTCCATCTCCGGGAAGGCAAGTGTGCCCACCCAGCGCGCCGTCTCGACGGCGGCGTCACGCGCCCACTTCAGCGGCTCCAGCAGCGTGCGCAGTTCCCGGCGGCTCGGCACGTGGTAGAAGCCGCCGACCCGCACGTTGATGGGGTGAATTTCGCGCCCGCCCAGCAGCCTGACGATGTCGTTGCCGACCTTCTTGAGCGCCAGCCCGCGCTTGACCGCCTCCGGGTGATCCTTGGCCAGTCGAATAGCATCGGGGTAGCCCAGGAAATCCGGCGCGTGCAGCATATAGACGTGCAGGACGTGGCTCTCGATCCATTCGCCGCAGTAAATCAGCCGGCGCAGATCGCGCAGGGCCCCTTCGACCTTGACTCCAAAGGCGTTCTCCATGGCATGGACAGAACTCATCTGGTAGGCGATCGGGCAGATGCCGCAGATGCGCGCGGTGATATCCGGCGCTTCGGAATGGGCGCGTCCGCGCAGGAAGGCCTCGAACAGGCGCGGCGGTTCGAAGATCTTCAGCTTCACGTCGGCCACATCGCCGTTCTTGATCTTCACATAGAGCGCGCCTTCACCTTCGACGCGGGTGAGCAGATCGACTTTGATGACCCGGTTTTCCACCGTTTTAACCGTCATGGAGATCGCCCTCCTTGCGGAATGCGTCGGCGTAGGCGTTGTAGGTACGGAAGGCGCGCGCCAGATCCTTCGGCGTCTGCCCCAGCGCTTTCCACTGTTCAGCCAGCGAGCGCGTATTGGGCGCGTCCGAGGGGCCGAAGCAGCCATAGCAGCCGCGCTGGTACATCGGGCAGAGCGCGCCGCACCCGGCCTGGGTGACCGGGCCGAGGCAGGGCGTTCCCTGCGAGACCATGACACAGGGCGTGCCCTGGCGCTTGCATTCGATGCACACGCTGTAGCGGGGGATGTTCGGCTTGCGGCCGTGCAAGTAGGCGCTGATCACTTCGACGAGCTGCATTTTGTTGATCGGGCAGCCGCGCAGCTCGAAGTCGACGAAGACATGGTCGGCGATCGGCGTCGATCGGCTCAGCGTCTCAATGTACTTAGGGGTGGCATAGACCACCGAGGTGAACTGCCGCACGTCCCTTGAAGTTGCGTAACGCCTGGATTCCGCCGGCTGTCGCGCATGCGCCGATGGCGATCAGGGTTTTCGACGCCCGCCGCACCTTGTGAATGCGTTCCGCGTCATGTTCCGTCGTGATCGAGCCTTCGACCAGCGAGACGTCATACGGTCCCTTGACGGAGACGCTCGTGGCCTCCGGGAAATAGGCAATCTCGATGGCGTCGGCCACGGCCAGCAGCTCGTCTTCGCAGTCCAGCAGGCTGAGCTGACAGCCATCGCACGAGGCGAACTTCCAGACGGCGACTTTGGGTTTATTTTTCCTCTGCACAGGTTCCTCCTTAGCCGAGGAATGAGCCGGATGAGCATCTGTGATGATGAGGGCTGCCGGGCACACCCATGGGTGCGCCCTTACACCACACCCTCATTTCTCATCCCTCATTCCTTTCTTCTCGTCGTCAGATTTCCCACTTGGAAAGGAGGTGCTGCACCCGGTTGTATTGGAACACCGGCCCATCCTTGCAAATGAAGTAAGGGCCGTACTGGCAGTGTCCGCACAGCCCGATCGCGCATTTCATGTTGCGTTCCATCGAGACGTGAATCAGTTCTGGCTTCACGCCTCGCTTCTCCAGTTCCAGAGCGGTGAAGCGCATCATCACTTCCGGCCCGCAGACCATCGCCGCCGTATTGGACGGATCGAACGGCGCGCGGCCGATCAGCGAGGTGACCAGGCCGACGCTGCCGCGCCAGTTGCCGGTCGCGCGGTCGACGGTCACGAACACGTCCAGGTCGAACTGCGAGCGCCACTGCTCCAACTGCTTGCGATACAGCACGTCGCCCGGCGAGCGCGCTCCGTAGAGCAGCACCACCCGGTTGTAATGCTCGCGGCGGGCCAGAATGCGGTACATGGCCGGACGCAGCGGCGCCAGCCCGATGCCGCCGGCCACGATCACCACGTCGCGACCGCGCGCCGAATCTACCGGCCAGGTGGTGCCGAACGGGCCGCGAATGCCAATCGTGTCACCCACCTTGAGGGTGCTCATGGCGCGTGTCACCGTGCCGACCGCGCGGGTGGTATGGACGAGCATGTCGCGCCGGGCCGGATCGCCGCTGATCGAGATCGGGATCTCGCCGACGCCATAGACGTAAAGCATGTTGAACTGCCCGGCCTCATACGGCGGGATTGCCTCGCCGTCGTCGCGGGCCAGTTCCAGCGAATAGGTATCATCGGTATCCCAGCGCGCGTGCTGGATCCGGTACGGAACAGGCAGCATCGGATCGTGTACGCTGACGACTGGCGCGCTTGCGGCTTCCACGCTGGGGGCCGCCACAGGTGTGAGCATCAGGACCCCCTTCCTCAATGAACGCTGTACATGTCGAGGAGCTGCAAGCGCGTCGCCTGAAGCCGTTCGACCAGCAGATGCGAGAACCGTTTGAAGAATTCGTAGCCCAGGCGAGGATCTTCCTCGCACTTCTTGCGCAGGCACTCCCCGTCCAGCGCGATCGCCCTGACCGGCACGATCACCCGTCCGGTGAACATCCAGCGGTAGGGCGGGAACAGCCAGGACCAGCCGACCACATCGCCTTCATCCACCGACTGGATGGTGACGTGGCCCTGGCCGGGCACGAAGATCTCGATCGAGATGCCGCCTTCGCGGATGACGAAGAACTGTTTGGCTTCGTCGCCCTCGCGGAAGAGAAACGTGTCGGCCTTGAAGACGACATTGGTGGCACAGCCGGCCAGCAGTTCCACGTACTGCGGGTCCAGCCCTTCGAAAAACGGAAGTTTAGCGATGATCGGCTCAAGCGTGTGCATCTTTTCGTTTCCTTCCTGTGCCGTCGCCTTCCGCCGTACTCTGGGCCTGAAGGGCGCGGACTTCTTCGGTGATGTCGATTTCGGCCGGGCACCAGGTGATGCAGCGCCCACAGCCGACGCAGCCTGACATGCCGAACTGGTCGATCCAGGTGGAGAATTTGTGAGTGAGCCACTGGCGATAGCGTGATTTGACCGAGGGTCGCACGCTGCCGCCGATGACATACGAAAAATCAGTGGTGAAGCACGAGTCCCACATCCGCCAGCGCTCGGCATGCTCGCCGCTCAGGTCGGTCGTGTCCTCGACCGTCATGCAGAAGCAGGTCGGGCAGACCATCGTGCAGTTGCCGCAGGCCAGACAGCGCGCCGCGATGGCATCCCAGTGCGGCGATTCAGTGCTGCGGGCCAGCAGTTCTTTCAGACCTTTGGTGTTGACGTTGCGGCCCATCTGTTCAGCGGCCTGGGCGATCAGCGTGTCGGCGGCGTCTTTTTCCTCGCGCGTCGCGCTGTGATGCGGCACCGACGCCAGGACGGCCGCGCCGGCATCGCTACCGGACTGGACGACGAAGAAGTGACGTTCCGGCTCGATGACCTCGGTCAGGGACAGGTCAAACCCGCTGGCGACCCGCGGACCGGTATTCATCGAGGCGCAGAAACAGGTGTTTTCGGGATGTACGCAGTTCACGGCGACGATGAAGAGATGTTCGCGCCGCGCTTTGTAGTGCGGGTCGATGGCGTCGCCGCCCATGAGGATGCGGTCCTGAATGGCGATGGCCGCCAGTTCGCAGGCACGAACGCCGATCAGCGCCAGAGGTTGAGCATCCGCCGGGTCGGCGGGAGTGGAGGTCAGGGCGAAAGTGCCATTGGTGCATTCCGCGCCCCACAGCCGAAGTTTTGGAGGAAAGAGGTATTTTTTCCAGGTGTGCGGACCCATCCCGCAGCCGAACAGGGCCTGGCCGGCGCCGGGTATGAGCCGGTATGTGCCTTTCTCCTGTTCGTCCACATAGCCCACGGGCAGTTCTGCTGACGAGGTGATGTCATCATAGACGACAACCCCCTCGCGGACCGTGGGACCTACCAGACGATAGCCTCGTTCCGCCAGAGCATCGAACAGCACGGTGAAGTCCTGCCGCTCGATGACGTCGGTGGTTCCGGAATCCTGTCTTGGCCTTCTGGTCATAAGGAGATCCTTTTTTTGACTTGTAATCTTCAGAGCGGAGGTGGTTGTGGCGGGGCCTTCCTCCTCATGTAAGGCATGTACGGCGTGTACATCACTTTTTGCTTTCCAACCACCTCAAGTGTAAGCGAAACAGAGAGTTTGTGCAAATATTCACAAACTCAGATTGAGCACCTTGCTGAGCGCTTCCGTCACCTCATGGACTGCCCTGGACACGGGTGGCGACAGGCCCGGTTCCGACTGTGCGTCGCCGATCTGAATACCGATCACCAGCAGTTCGCAGCCCGCCGTCATTTCCAGGTAGCGCCCCAGCAGCGTGAGCGGCAGGGTGTGCGACGACGCGCTCATCCCGTCCGTCTCCCGCCAGTCGAGCAGATGGATCGACCCCGCCGGCTGGTCGAGCTGGGCGGCATCGACGGCGATCACGGCGTCGGGCGACCATCGGCCGATCTGGCCGGCGTAGTTCTCCGGCGCTGTCCCGGCATCGATGATCTGCCAGCGGCCAGACTCGCCCATGCGGCGGCTGAGCTGGCGAGCGACACTTACGCCGGCCGCGTCATCGCCGTCGAGTTCCTGGCCGATGCCCAGGATCACGACGCTAGGAGTCGCTCTGTCCGGCTGGGGCTGGCTCGACGGCTTCAGCCGCAGGCTCAGCCGCTGGTGCAGCGCGTTTTCCCAGGAAAGCATCAATATCCTCTTGTCTGCCGAAATAGACGGTGAACGCCTCTTTGCTGCGCGCGGCGTGCTCCCACTGCTCGCTGGACATGCTCAGGCATTTGAAGCGGCAGTTCTGTGTGCACTGCGAGCAATAGACGCAGCGGTCGGCGTGATAGCGCATGACGAAGCGCTTGTTCGCCTTGTCGATCGTGATCATCTCGATGGCGTCTGCCGGGCAGTCCTTGACGCACAGGCAGCATCCGGTGCATTTCTCCGGGTCCCACTGCAGGCGGCCGCGCAGCCGGATCGGCACCGGGCGGCGGACGAACGGATAGAGACGGGTGGTGGGGCGATGCTGCAAACTGCTGAGCATGTCGCCCAAAACTGTTTTGATTTTCATGCGGCGGTCACCCCATTGAAACCATTGTGATCAGCCATTGAACCAGGAGCAGAATCACCCCATAGCGCCACCACAGCATCATGCTCTGGTCGATGCGGAAGCGGGCGAACAGCGCCTGCACTCCGGTGATCAGCACCAGCAGCGCCAGCGTCTTGAGGACGAAGACCAGCGGATTGGCGATGCCGCCCAGGTACAGCCCGGCCACCAGCGTCAGGCCGATGACCATGGCGGCGTCCTTGCTCAGGCGGAACAGCGCCAGGTGACGGCCGCTGTATTCCGTCAGTGGGCCGGCCACGATCTCGGTATGGGCTTCCGGCGCGTCGAACGGCGCCATCTCCAGCTTGGCCATCAGGCCGATGACGGCCACGACGAAGCCGAGCGGCTGGGTGAAGAGAATCCAGGTGTGGGCTTCCGCGTAGCGCATGATCCCGTCGATCTGCCAGGTGCCGGCGACCAGGGCCGGGCCCAGCAGCGCCAGCAGGAACGGCGCCTCGTACGAGAAGAGCTGGGTCAGCGTGCGCAGCGCTCCGACCAGGGCGTAGCGGCTGTCGGTCATGAAACCGGCCAGGCTCATGCAGAGCGTCAGCAGGCCAAGCAGGCCGACGGTGATGATCAGGTCGCCCTCGAAACCGTAGGCCGGCGCGAGGCCGAGCAGCGGCAGGTATAACCCCGCCGTCAGCACACCCGCCAGGCTGATCACCGGCAGCAGCGCGAACAGCGTTGGCTGCGCCTCGGCCGGGATGATCGCCGCCTTCGACAGCAGCTTGACGACATCGGCCAGCGGCTGGAACCAGCGCGGACCCATGCGGTTTTGCAGCCGGGCGATCAGCTTGCGGTTGACGTACTCGTAAATCAGACCCATCAGCAGCAGCGCCAGCCCCCCCGGCAGGATGAGGATCGACGACAGTGCGCCCAGATCGTTCACCGGTACACCTCGATTCCGTGGCGGCGCAGGCGGTCCCAGGTCCAGGTCTGCGGCGCGTCCCGGTCGTCCTGGCGGCGCAGGGTGATGGTCCGGTCGTTGCACGAGAAACACGGATCGACGCCTGCCAGGATCATCGGGACGTCGGCCAACTGGCGCCCGATCGACAGGCTGAGCACCGATCCGAGATTGCACAGGGTGGGCGTGCGGACGCGGATGCGTTCCGGCATGTCGCCGCCGCCGCTGCGGATGAAGTACATCAGCTCGCCGCGCGGCGCTTCCACCCGGCTGATCGTCTCGCCCGCCTTGATCTTGCGGGGCATGCGCGTCGTCAGATCGCCTGTCGGCAGGTCGGCCAGCAGCACGCGGATGTAGCGGCAGCTTTCCAGCATCTCGAGGACGCGCACGCGGAAGCGCGCAGCCAGATCGCCGGCGGTATCCAGGATCATCTCGGGCGGGTGATGGCGGTAAGACAGATAGGGCGACTCGAAGCGTACTTCGCGGGCCACACCGGAGCCACGCGCGGTCGGGCCGACCACCGTCCAGTCCTCCGCCTGCTCGGCCGACATCACGCCGACGCCGACGGTGCGCCGCTTGAACATTGGGTCGCTGCTCACGATCTCCAGGTAATAGCGCGACCGCTCCTCGATCAAATCCATGCCGCTCAGGATGGCCTCGATGTGTTCCGGCTCCAGGTCGAACTTGACGCCGCCCAGCACGTTGGCCGAATAATGTACGCGGTTGCCGCTGATCTGCTCCAGCAGATCCATCACCGTCTCGCGGTCGCGCCAGGAGTACATGAACAGCGTGTCGAAGCCGGCTTCATGCGCCGACACCCCCAGCCACAGCATGTGGCTGTGCAGCCGTTCCAGTTCGGCGAAAAGCGTGCGGATGGCTTCAGCGCGCGCCGGGATGGTCACTTCGGCGAGCTGCTCGACCGCCTGGCAGTAGGCCGTGGCGTGGATGTGCGAGCAGATGCCACAGACGCGCTCCAGCAGATACAGGTTCTGCACCCAGTTGCGCTGCTCGGTCATCTTCTCGATGCCGCGATGCGCATAGCCCAGGCGCACGGTCGCCCCGACCACGGTCTCGCCTTCGATGGTGAATTCGAAATGGCCCGGTTCCTTGAGCGCAGGGTGCTGCGGCCCAATCGGCACGACGAAGCGGTTGCCCGTGTCCTCGTTCTGTGGCCGCGCGACCGGGGCGATGGCCTCCGGGCTGAGATCGGCATCCTTGCGCAGCGGGTAGATGCCATCCGGCCAGTCGTCGGCCAGGACCAGGCGGTGAGTGTCGGGTGCGCCCTCGAAGACGATGCCCAGCAGGTCAGTGACCTCTCGCTCGAAGATGCTGGCGGACGCGTATACCCCGCACAGACTCGACAGGCGTGGATTCTCACGGGCCAGGACGATGCGCAGCGTGACGATGGCTTCGCCCGAGCAGAAGTGATAGAGCACCTCCAGCGAGGATTCACTCACATCCTTGCCCGCGCGGTCCAGACCGGTCACCGAGGCCAGGTAGCCCCAGCGCAGGACATGCAGCGCCCCCGCCGCGGCCAGGAATTGGTCGACATCGACATAAACGTCCAGACGGTGCGGTTCCGGCGTCTCGAAGGACGCGGCGAAAGGCGCGGTCGCCTGGCGGGCCGCTTCAAGCCGCTCGGCAGTATTCAACAGAGGCGTATTCACTTGCGCTTGCATCATTCCACTTCCTTTGCCGGGGGGGCGATCACGGGTGCGGCGCCATCGGGCGCGTCGCCGTTGGTGGCTGGCCCGTTGCCCTGGAGCTTGGCCAGCAGTTGGGCGACGCCGTCGATCGCCGCCTCAGGACGCGGCGGGCATCCCGGCACGTAGATGTCGACCGGGATCACCTCGTCCACCCGCCCGATCACGTTGTAGCAGCCCTGAAAGACCCCGCCCGACGTGGCGCAGGTACCCAGCGCGATCACGAAGCGGGGGGTGGCCATCTGTTCATAGACGCGCAGCAGTCGTTCACGCGCCTGTCGCGTCACCGGCCCGGTGCAGATCAGCACGTCGGCGTGGCGTGGGCTGGCCTGCAGCTTGATGCCCAACCGCTCGACGTCCAGGTGCGGGGTCAGCGTGGCCAGCAGTTCGATGTCGCAGCCGTTGCACGAGCCGCTGTTGAAGTGCAGCGCCCAGGGCGAGTTGATGCGCGCCCAGCGCTTGATCATCTCCAGGGCATCGTGCCAGTGTTCGGGAATGTTCATCTGTGTCATGGCGTCGCTCCTCCCTTCCTCATCCCAGCACCAGCGCCAGCAGCGTGACCATCAGCCCGATCAGGTAGATGACCCCGGCCGTGGACACGCCGCCGCTGCCCAGCATCAGGATGCCGACGTGCAGCACGGCGAAGAACAGCGCGATCACGAAGGCGCTCCGGTAGCCGAGGAGCGCGGAGCTGTGATCCTGCGCTTCGCCGCCGGCATAGGTGCTGGTTTGCAGCGTGGCGGCCGAGCGTTTGCCTGTGATAGGCCGGTCGCCAGCCAGTCGCCGCCCGATCCAGATCAGCGCGCCGGCAGCTCCCAGGTAAATCAGGAAGGCGAGCGGCGGCGTCAGCAATATTTCGAGGTTCATCAGCCTGCCTCCTTAGAAGGTTCCCATGAGCGCGGCGGCCGCCGGTTCGGTCAGCCCGCGCGCCAGATCGGGCGCCAGGCCGAGGATCAGTACGGCGGCGATCAGGACGAGCAGTGGAATGGCCAGCCGGGCGGGTAATCGGCGGACGGTTCGAGCTCCGGCGGCTTCCGGTTCAGCGAAGACGGCCAGCACGACCGGCAGGTAGTAGCCCAGCGCCAGCAGGGTGTTGAGCACGGCGAAGACCACCAGGGCGACGATCGCCGGCTCCTGGGTGGCCATGCCCGAGGCGAACACCTGCCACTTGGAGATGAAGCCGGCCAGCGGCGGCATCCCGGCCAGGCTGAACACGGCCAGCAGCAGCGCCAGCGCGACCAACGGACTGCGCCGCGCCAGCCCCTTGAGCTGGCTCACGCTGACCGGCCGCCCCAGGTCGAGGCCCTGACTGAACAGCGCCGCGCCGACGGCCAGAAAAGCCAGCGACTTCATCGCGCCGTGCGTCAGCACATGCAGCAGACCGGCTTCGGCGGCGTCGGGCGTGCCCGTGTAGAGCGCCGCGCCCAGGCCGAGCAGGATGGTGCCGATGTGGCTGATGCTCGAATAGGCCAGCATCAGGCGCACGTCGGTCTGGCGCAGGGCCAGCAGGTTGCCGGCCAGCATGTTCAGGGACGCGAAGCCGAGCAGCAGACTGCCCCACAGCGCCGCCGCACCCTCGAATGGGGCCAGCGCGCGGCTGATGGCGATCAGCCCGCTCACCGTGACCGCGCCGGAGAAGAGCGCGACCGACGGGATCGGCGCGCGGCTGTAGACGTCGGGCAGCCAGGTGTGCATCGGCACCAGGGCGCTCTTCACGCCGAAGCCGAGGATGATCAGGGCGCCGGCCGCCAGCAGCGTCATGGACCCTGGGCCGGTGTAGGGCGCGTCGAGCCGCAGGCTGCCGGTTTGCGCCAGGATCAGAGCGATGCCCAGCAGCGCCAGCATCGAGCCGACGGTGCTCTGCACCAGATACTTGATGCTGGAGTCCAGCGCGCCCGGCCGGTTCTGGCAGAACGAGACGAGCAGGAACGAGGCGACCATCATTGCCTCGAACCACATCCACAGATTGAACAGGTCGGCGGCGCAAACCATGCCGATCATGGCCCCGGAGGTCGCCAGGACCATGGCATAGTACTTGTCTTCGCCGACCTGCCCGGCCAGCGAGACCCCGGAGAAGATCACGACCACGGTGGACAGACTCATGACCAGCGCGGCGGTCAGCAGGCTCAGGCCGTCGATGCGCAGGCTGAGCGCGCCGAAGACGTAGGTCAATGTTGAACCGGCCGCCAACTCACGGGCGGCCAGCCCAAGCAGGACCCACATGGCGGCCAGGACGATCAGGCTCAGCGCCCACGACGGCTGAATACGGGAGGCCTGTTCGCCCTCGCGCCGACGAATGAGCGGCACATGCCCCACCAGATAGATCAGCGGCGAGGTGGCCAGCGGAATGGAGATCAACCAGGCGACGGAGTTCATGTCAGCGCGCTCCGATCCACTGAGCAGAGGCCACCACGACGATGGCGAAGACGACGATGGCGCCGCCGAGGAGGCCGGCCATGTTCCAGTTCAACTGGCCGGTCTGCGTCTTTTCGGAGGCCGCCGCCACGCGCCGTGCGCCGTCGACCACGAAGCGATCGACGCCATCGAAGACGGACACGTCGCCGCGCGCCAGCCTCAGGCCCAGCAGGTCGAAGGCGCGCATCACGGTGCGATGGACCAGGTCGTCGATGCCCCAGGCACTGCGCAGCGTCGACATCAGACCGCGCGCGTTCGCCTCCAGCGGATCGACATCGGAACGGGTGAGCGGCCGGCGGCCATAGAGCAGCCAGGCCAGCGCCAGACCGAGGGCGGCCAGCGCCACCGAGATCGCGGCGATCGACAGATGGAAGGCCTCTTCTTCCTCTCCCAGCCAGTGCGACAGGGTCGCGACGCCCGGCAGGTTGAGCGCTCCGCCCAGGACGCACAGCGCCGCCAGAATGAGCAGCGGGCGCGTCATAATCGCCGGCGATTCATGGGTGGTCTCCGCGGCGCGGCTGCGCGATTCGCCGAAGAATACGGTAAACCACTGCCGGCCGATGTAGAAGGCGGTCAGGCCGGCGGAGATGGCCAGCGCCAGGAATGCCCACGCATTGTGCTCGGAGGCGTAGCCCAGGATGGCATCCTTGGAGAAGAAGCCGGCCAGCGGTGGGACCCCGGCCAGGGCCAGCGCTCCGAAGGTATAGGCCCAGAAGGTGAGCGGCATCCGCGTCCGCAGCCCACCCATCAGGCGCATATCCTGAGCGGCCGGCGGCGAGTCGCCGCTGCGCGCTTTGCGGTGATGACTGTGCGACGGCAGCGCATGCAGGGCGTGTTCCATCGCATGCACGACCGAGCCGGCGCTCAGGAAGAGCAGCGCCTTGAAGAAGGCGTGGGTGATCAGGTGGAACATGCCGGCGGTGTAGTCGCCCATGCCGACAGCGACCATCATGAAGCCGAGCTGGCTGATCGTCGAATAGGCCAGCGTGCGCTTGATGTCGTTCTGCGCGACAGCCGCGGTCGCGCCCAGCAGCGCCGTCAGCGCGCCGAGCAGCACGATTAGCGACTGGATCACCGGGGCCAGGGCGAACAGCGCGCCCGACCGGACGATCAGGAAAACGCCCGCGGTGACCATGGTGGCGGCGTGGATCAGCGCCGAGACCGGCGTCGGGCCGGCCATGGCGTCGGGCAGCCAGACAAACAGCGGGATCTGCGCGCTCTTGCCGATCGCCCCCAGCAGCAGGCAGAGGGCGATACCGACCGCCACCGATCCGCCGACTTCCAGCGTCGCGGCGCCGGCAAAGACGGCGTCGAACTGGAGTGAGCCGAACGTCCAGAAGATCAGTCCGAAGCCGATCAGCAGCCCGGCGTCGCCGATGCGGTTGACGACGAACGCCTTGCGCGCCGCGGTGCTGTTGCGCACCCCTGCCCGTCCGGCTTGTCGAACCAGAAGCCGATCAGCAGGTACGAGCAAACGCCGACGCCCTCCCAGCCCACGAACAGGACCAGGTAGTTGTCGGCGGCAACCAGCAGCAGCATGGCCGCCAGGAACAGATTCAGATACACGAAGAAGCGGGTGAAGCGCTCATCGTGGCGCATGTAGCCGATGCTGTACAGGTGGATCAGCAGTCCCACGCCGGTGACCATGGCCATCATGGCCGCTGTCAGCGTGTCGGCGCGCAGATCCCAGCCAACCTGTAGAGTGCCGACCGCAATCCAGTTCAGCAGATGGACGTGGAGGAAGCCCTCTTCCGGCCCCTGCGCCAGTAGGACGATCTGAAGGAGCGACCCGAGAAAGGCCAGGCCTGCGGCAGCGCTGGCGATGATGCCAGCGGTCGGGGCCTTCAGCCGGCTCGTCAGCGTCAGGTTCAACGCCGGGCCAACCAGGGGACAGGCGAGAATGAAGACAAGCAAAAGTTCTGGCACCATGATGTCACGCAGCCTCCTGTTCGGGCAGCTCTTGACGCTCGCTTCCCGCCGCTGCGGACAGCGAACGGAGGTCGAGCGAGCCATGGCAGCGCTGCATGTGTACCGCCAGCGCCAGGCCGATGACTGCCACCAGCGTATCGGCGACGATCACGCTGGCCGCCATACTCTGCGCCACGGCCATCTGTCCGCTCACGCTGCCCGCCGCGACCACGGCGACGATCAGGGCTTTGCCGAGGATCTGGAGGGCGATGATGACTTTGAGGAAATTGCGCAGGGTCAGCAATCCGAAAAAGCCGATGCCGAGCAGAGCGAGGGTGGCGGCGAATCCTACGGCAACCGGATCAGGCATCATGCGACCTCCCAGGAGGAGCTTCAAACGCTCGCAGCACGTTGAGGACGCTCAGGCTGGCCGCGAAGATCAGGACGATCTGCACCAGCATATCCAGGCTGCGATCTTGCCATAGGACTTGACTGAAGGGGATGAGGGCGGCGTCTTGAGCGGTAGGGGTGATGGGCAGAAGCGTGATCCCCAGGAGGACGACGCACAGCAGCGTCAGGCCGCCGGCGACTGTTCTGGGGAGGATGGAACTGTGCGTCGAAGGGGCGCGTCCCATCAGGCTCATCGCGAAGACAAACAGTACTGGGACCAGCCCGGTGCCTACACTGAATTCAATGACTGCGATTTCGTGCGCACCGAGCATGTACAGAAGTGCGGCCGTCCCGGCACTGGTCACCGCCACACAGAGCGCAGCAATCAGAAGCCATCTGACGGTGATGGCAAGACTTGCGCTTGCCACCATCACCAGGACTGCGGCGATGATGAGCATCGCGTTTCCTTCCTGGACGATGGAAAATTACAAACCACATAGAGTATCCCGCAAGGGGAAAAGGTCTGATAGTGATAAATATCACAATCAATACGGGATGTTTGTGCTTTTTGTCACAATCGACCCGTAAAGCTGAGATCCCGACCGAGGCGATCTATGGCGGTGTAGGGGCGGTTCGTGAGATTCTCTTGAAAAAGGGGAGGCGCCCGAAAACCGCTGAGCGCAATGGCCGCCGGAGGTTGCCCCTGGCAAGCCGACCAACCTAAGGTTCCGCGGAGAGGGTGAGGTTTGAGGGTAGCCGACGTTGCGCGTTTGGGGACCGGGCGGCCCCCATTCCGTTCCCCTTTTCAACAGAATTCGTGAACCGCCCGCCATCATGGGCGCATCGCGATGCGCCCCTACGCTACGTTTCGCACCCTCATGAACCCATTGATGATTTTGATGCGTTTGCCCTCGGTGGTCAGCCGCCCATTTGCGCGAAGGCCACCCAGATACTACAATTACGGGCGCTTAACATTGGTCCACTTGTAAACGATTTTCTTTCCCAGGGGGCACTTTATGATGAGGAAGTCAGCCTTTGTCCTGTTGGCATTGTCGGCCTTGATCTGGGCGATGATGCTGGTGCCGGCGCTCAGCGCGCAGGATGGCAATGTCGACGTCTACGGGCGTGCTTTGCCCGAAGATGCCGCCAGCTACGACATGCAGGTCTGGCAGCAGCTTTGCGATTCGACCCGCACCGAAACGTCGTTTATGTCGGCCGTCACCGTCTACCAGCGTATCTGCGGCGACACCCACATGTTCGACAAGCTCGGCGATGCGCTCGTCGACCTGGACGAGAATCTTGACCTGATCCCCGGCGCCGCCGAAAGCTGGGAGCCGTCGGAAGATGGCCTGTCCTGGACGTTCCACCTGCGCCCCGGCCAGGTGTGGAGCGACGGCACGCCGCTCACCGCCCACGACTACGTGGCGACCTACCGCTACATGGTCGAACCGGAACACGCCTATGACTTCGTCTGGATGTGGCAGGGCATCATCCAGGGTTGGTCGGAGGCCGTCGCCGGCGAGATCACTCCTGAAGAGATCGGCATGGAAGCCGTCGACGACAATACCCTGGTCATCTACACCGAGGGTGCGCGTCCATACCTGCCCGGTACCGTCTACTTCTGGCCCCCGCTCCAGGCGGCGGCGCTGGCCGAACACGGCCCCGACTACGTCCTCGACCCGGCGACCAGCGTGTCATCCGGTCCCTTCATCCTCAAGGAATTCGTGGCGGGCGACCGGCTGATTCTCGAAGCCAACCCGACTTACGCCGGCTATCGTCAGCCGTACCTGCGCGAACTGCGCGGTATCTATGGCGACCAGCTCAACGGCAGCTTCCTGGCCTTCCAGAACGGCGACGTGGATCGCGTCAACTACGTCCACATCAGCCCGGCGGACTTCGAGGTCATCGCCGCCGACGAAACGCTGCGGGAGAACTACCTGCCGAACTTCGGCGACTTCCGCACCGACTATCTGTTCTTCGACACCTACACCGCGCCGTTCGACAACCTCCAGGTCCGCCAGGCCTTCGCCAAGGCGCTGGATCGCGAATCGATCGTCGCCAACATCATCGGCAGCCAGTTCGGCATCCCGGCCTACAGCTTCCTGGCCCCCGGCTTCCCGGCGTCGGATACCGCAGGCGCGCTGAAGGACATCCAGGCCTACGACTGCCCGGCTGCCCAGGCCCTGCTGGCTGAAGCCGGTTATCCGAACGGCGAGGGCTTCCCAGCCACGGAGCTCAAGCTGCGCGGCGAGAGTGAATCGCGTGCCAACTGGTTCATCGCCTCGGCCGCGTCGATCAGCGAGTGCCTTGGCGTCGAGATCACCGTCAACAACATGGAATTCTCGGCCTACATGGAAGGCCTGCTGGCCCGCCCGACCACCGTCCAGTTCGGCGCCGTCTCCTACGGCATGGACTACCTCGACCCGTCGAACATGCTGGGCGTGTGGGTCTCGACCGGTCGCCACTCCTGGCGCAACGCCGAGTTCGATCAACTCGTGACCGACGCCGGCGTGCTGGTGGGCGATCCGGAAGGCCGCACCCAGATGTACCAGGATGCCGAGCGCCTCCTGGTCGAGGATGTCGGCGGCGTGTTCCTGGTCCACCGCATCCAGGGTGACCTGTTCCAGCCGTACATCGCCGGCGAGTGCTTCCGCCCGGATCGCCAGGGCGTCTCGGCGCTGCACTGGGGCAATGACTGGTGCTGGGGTTCGTTCTACGTCACCGACGAAGTTGCGAACCACGAAACCTACCGGTCTCGGTAACAGCTGGTAAGACCTCACCCCTGGCGAGCTTGCTCGCACACCCCCTCTCCAGAATGGAGAGGGGGCAGGGGGTGAGGTTTCTTTGTTTCTCCCAGAGGCACACGGATGACTCGCTATATCCTCGGGCGCATGTTCGCCCTGATCTTCGTGATGCTGGCGGCATCCGCCATCGTCTTCACCCTGATGAACAGTGTCCCCGGCGGACCGTTCAGCCTGGGAGAACGCGGCTATTCGCCCGAAGCGCTGGCCAACCTGGAGCGTAAGTACGGCCTGGATAAGCCGCTCGTCGAACGTTACGTCAATTACATCGTCAGCGCCGCCCAGTTCGATTTTGGCTATTCGACCGCTGTGGCGGGCGGCCCGCCGGTGCTCGACGTCATCCTGCGCACCTGGCCGGTCACGCTTCAGGTCGGCCTGTACACCATCCTGCTCTCGTTCAGCCTCGGCCTGCTGATGGGCACCTTCGCCGCCTATCACCGCAACAGCCTGCTCGACAATTTCATCACCTTCACGGCGACTCTCGGCATCGTGCTGCCGAATTTCATCATCGCCACGTTCTTATTGTTCATCTTTGGCTTTCAGAACGGCTGGGGCGCGCCGAACAAGATCATCATCGGCCCCCTGGTGCCGGGAGGTCTGCCGGTGCTCGGTTGGGACTACTTCCTGCCGGTCATCACTTACGCGCTGGCGCCGATGGCGCTGGTCGCCCGTTACACCCGCGCCGCCGTCTCCGACGCGCTGGGCGCCGACTACATCCGTACCGCCCGCTCCAAGGGCCTGACCGACCGCATCATCATGGTGCGTCACGTCTTTCGCAACGCCATGATCCCGCTGCTCACCGTGCTGCTGCCCCAGATCCCCAACCTGCTGACCGGCTCGCTTTTCATCGAGGTCGTCTACGGCATTCCAGGGCTGGGCAAGTTCTTTGTGACCAGCATCCTCAACCGCGACTATCCCATGACCATGGCGCTCATCCTATTGATCGCCTTCTTCTGGGGGGTGACTTACCTGATCACCGACATCCTCTACATGGTGGTCGACCCGCGCGTGCGGCTGACCTCCAGCAGCGCCCGATGAATGGCCGATGCAAAAAGTTGGGCCAACGGCCGATCAGCCGATCGATGAATGGAAAGAAGACCACCGCGCATGAGTGAGCAGACCATTTTCACAACCCCCGCCACCAACCCTGCCGCCGTCGCCGTCCTCGAAAGACCGCTGGTGCATCGTACGCTGTGGGGCGACGCCGTGCGCCGCTTCCGCCGCAACCGGCTGGCGATGCTCGGCCTGGCGATCATCTCTCTCATGCTCACCACCGCCATCCTGGCCGACGTACTGGCTCCCTATGCCTACGACCGTGTGTTTTTCAGCCTGCGCGCCAGCACCCTGCCGTTCGTCAACCCGGATCATCCGCTCGGCCTGGACGCCTCCAGCCGCGACTACCTGAGCCGCCTGATCTATGGCGCGCGCACTTCGATGACCGTCGGCCTCGCCGTCCCGCTGATCGCTTTCCTGATCGGCGTGCCGCTCGGCGCCATCAGCGGCTACTGGGGCGGCAAGGTCGATTTCGCCATCCAGCGCATCGTTGACATCATGACCGCCGTCCCGCCGCTGCTCTTCACCATCTTCCTGCTCAGCATCATGGGCAGCGGCCTGGGCAACGTTATTCTGGCTCTGGCCGTCACGAGTTGGATCGAGCCGACGCGCCTGACGCGGGCGCAGTTCCTGACCTACCGCGATCGTGAGTTCGTCACCGCCGCCCGCGCCATCGCCGCCAAAGACTGGCAGATCCTGCTGCTGCACATCCTTCCCAACGCCATCTCGCCGCTGCTGGTGGCCTTCACCCTGGCCATTCCGCTGGCCATCTTCGCCGAAGCCGGCCTGAGCTTCATCGGTCTCGGCATCACCGAGCCGATCCCGAGCTGGGGCAAGATGGTCGGTTCAGGCATTGGCAGTTCCATCCGTGTTTATTATCATCTGGCCATGTTCCCGACCATCCTGGTGGCGCTGACTATGCTGGGCTTCTCCTTCGTTGGCGACGGCCTGCAGGAAGCGCTCGATCCCAGCCGGTCGAACCGGTAACTCGACCAACGGGTGCAGCCGGCAGCGGAACCTTGCACGTGCAGAGAATCATTCGGGGGGAAATTCGATGAACGAGCAAACGCACACCCATCCCCACAACGCCAGATCGGGGCGTCTTTCGACCGCCCTGCTGGCCGGCCTTCTGCTCCTGCTGGCGGCCTGTGGCGGCGCGCCGGCGGACACCTCGACGGCCGAAACTTCGGCTTCGGCGAGCGGCAATGGCGACTCGCCGACCAGCGCCCCAGCCGCCAATGCCGGCGGGCCGGCCACCATCGGCATCCCGACCTTCGAGTTCGTCCAGCCGACCGTCACGATCGCCGTCACGGCCCGACCGGAAGCCACGGCTGAAGCGACCGAATCCGCGGCCGAGGTCGTGGCGCTCGACCCGCAGGCGGTGGAACGCGGACAGGGGCGTTACGTGGCGCTGGAGTGCGGCTCCTGCCACGGCGATGCTGGCGAGGGCACCGAAGAGGGATCGTCGCTGCTCGACTTCGCCATGAGCGAGGTCGATTTCATCAGCTTCATGCGCTCCGGCGGCGAGTTGGGCGCCGATCACCAGTACTCGACCAACCGGCTGACCGCCACCCGCGGAAAACCCGACCGAGCCGGCGCGCACGGCCATGCCCAGCGGCTTTCGCAGCCCGGATGAACGCTCGGCGGCGCTCAGCACCGCTGGTGAGATTCTGCCGGCCATCGACGTGATCGCCGAACAGGTGGCGGCCTGCGACGAATATCGCGAGGAACGCCGGTCGCAGATGAACCAGCACATCGCCTGGATTCACAACCCGGACGGGATTCCCGCCGATATCCTGATCGCCATGGGCGACAACCCGATCGGCCGTCTGGTCTTCGGCATGGGCGCCTATACGTCCAGCGAGTGGCGGCTGGCCGATCGTCCGGCCGACTCCTGCCTGCTGCCGATCGGACAGGCGCTGAACCAGGTGCTGGCCGCCGTCGGCGAGACGACTTTTGAAGAGTTTGAGTAAAAAAGGTGGTTAAGCGGTTTTTCACCCCCCCACCCGGGCCGCGGCCCCTCCGCGCCGCGGGGGAGGAGGGGGGAAAAAAAAAAGGGGGGGGGGGGGGGAACATGAACGGGGAGTTTGTTCCCCGAACCCACCCACAAACCATAAATAAAAAAAGAAGGAATGAGAAAGAGCCGTGAGGGCGTGCGCCTGTGATGCGAATCAGGTTGAATCGCGCGGCCCCGCCGAGGGTTAAAACCCGTCGGCTAGGCAGAGACAAGCTCACTGAAGGAGCTTCTACTGCATCCCTATTTTTTCGGTCCCTTCAGCGGACCTGTCAGTTTGGTAGCCGAGGCGCTTCAGCCCTCTGCGGAGCAGCGCGAACCATTTTGATTCAGCCTTGTTCATTACGGTTGTCTATATGCCCTTCTTTTCTCTCATTTCTCGTTTCTCATCTCTTTCGCCTGTAAACCATACAACACCATCCAACTGAGGTCTTGGCCACCATGTCCGTTCCCGCTCTGCGCGATCAGTTCCTGCTCGACCCGTCCGTCCTCTTTCTCAACCACGGCTCGTTTGGCGCCTGCCCGAAGCCGGTCTTCGAGACGTACCAGCGCTGGCAGCTCGAACTGGAGCGCCAGCCGGTGCAGTTCCTTGGCCGCCGCGCCGATGCCCTGCTCGATGAGGCGCGCGGCCGCCTGTCCGACTATCTGGGCGCCTCGCCCGACGGGCTGGTCTTCGTCCCCAACGCAACCGTCGGCATGAACATCGCCGCCCGCGGCCTGAAGCTCCAGCCCGGCGACGAGATCCTGACCACCGACCATGAGTACGGGGCGATCGACAAGACCTGGCAGTTCCTGTGCGGCAAGACCGGCGCCGTGATCGTCCGCCACAAGGTCGAGGTGCCGGTCACCACACACGACGACTTCGTGGAGTCGTTGTGGTCGGCGGTGACGCCGCGCACCCGCGTCATCAGCATCAGCCACATCACCTCGCCGACGGCGCTGCGCTTCCCGGTCGAGGCCATCTGCCGGCGGGCGCGGGAGGCGGGCATTCTGACGCTGATCGACGGCGCCCACGCGCCGGGGCAGATCCCCCTCGACATGGAGGCCATCGGCGCCGATTTCTATACCGGCAACTGCCACAAGTGGCTGTGCGCGCCGAAAGGGGCCGGTTTTCTCTACGCACGACCGGAGCACCACGCGGCGTCGGAGCCGCTGGTCGTCAGTTGGGGCTGGTCGGAGACGGCGAGCTTTGTTGAGAAACACCAGTGGCAGGGCACGCGCGACATCGCCAGCTTCCTGAGCGTGCCGGCGGCCATCGACTTCCAGGCGGCGCACGACTGGGAGTCTGTGCGCGACTACGCCCATGAGCTGGTCCGTCTGGCCCGCCGCGCCATGAGCGAGGCCACCGGCCTGGAGCCGATCAGCCCGGACTCGCGCGACTGGTTCGTGCAGATGGCGGCGCTGCCCATCCCGGCCTGCGACGGCGTGACGCTTCAGCGGCGGCTGTACGACGAGCACCGCATCGAGATTCCCTACGTCAACTGGAACGGGCGGCATTTCCTGCGCGTCTCGGCCCAGGCCTACACCACCGCCGACCAGATCGAGGCGCTGGTCGAGGCGACGATGGCGCTGCTGCCCCAGGTGGCGCTGCCGGCGTCTTAGCCGGCGTTTTGCCGCCTGTCATCATCGGACCTACAATACCATTCTCTGCCGTGAAGGAGGTTTGTCTTGACCAGAAAACGCGCCGTTTCTCTCATCTTTTTTGTGCTTCTGGCCTGCGTCTCTGTATCGTTCGGGGTCGCTGCGCAGGGACAGACACCTGCCTACACGGTGCAGGTCATCCCAGTCGAGGGCCTGCCTGCTCTGGACTTCAAGGTCTCGCCGGATGGGCGCTTCGCCGCGGTGTACGTCGGCAACAACGCCGCCGTCCTGGCGGGTGTACCGGTGATTGAATACACGGTTGACCCTTCTGCGATCCCCATCCGCCTGATCGATCTGGCGACGGGTGACGAACAGATCCGTCTGGTCGGCGCCGCCGACTACGTGGCCGATGCGGCCTTCTCCCCGGACGGCAGCCGGCTGGTGGTCTATCACCGCAATGGAGAGGTTTACGTGTGGGAACTGGAGTCCTTCACCCTGGAGAATCAGTTCACCGCGCTGGTCGGCGCCAACGTCATCAAACTCCTTGGCGATGGCAAGACTCTGGTCGTGCTCCATGGCTTCGGGACGTGGGGCGAGTTTCATGTGTGGGATCTGGAGACGGGCCATCTGACGGCCGTCTGGCGCCCGCCGCTGGCCTCTTTTGGCGAGCTGCCCCTGTCGGATGTGATGGCCATGGGCGACTACAACTACACCGCCTTTGACGTCTCGCCGGAGGGCAATACGCTTGCCCTGGCCACCCGAAACGGGGAAGTTGCGCTCTGGGACATGACGACCTTCGAAAAGCAGCCGGTTCGCGCCGAAGATGAGCGCCCGCTCCTGTTCAACGTGCGAAATGTGCGCTTCAGCGCGGATGGGAAGTCGCTGGTCTATTACGACGGCGCGTTGGAGAGCACGCACATCTGGAACATCGCCTCGGGTTCCGAGACATTGGTTGTGCCGGTGGGGGCTGTCTCCGCGGCGCTTTCGCCCAATGGCGAGTGGCTGGCCTGGACGACCCGCGAAGCTTTGCAGGTCGTGCGCATCGATCAGCCGGACAAGGTGATCGAGATCGCCGCCGACATCTCCGAGGATCTGAGTCTCAACCCGGTCGCGCCGGTCGTGTTCACGTCGGACAACCAACTGGTGGTGGGGAGCTACTTCGACCGGGGTGAATTGGGCTACACCGTGCTGCTGGTGATTAACCTCTTTGATTAAATCGGGCAGTCTGTAGGGGCGATGCGCCGCATCGCCCGATCGCCGCCCCGCCTTACACTGGTGGATACTGGGTATCGTCGGGAATGTACCCCTCGTCCGCTTCCGGCCCCTGCACCGGCGGCATCGGACCGGTGGGTGTCCGCGCCGGACCTACGGCCCGCATCGACCCGGTGGTCATGGTGGCCCGCTTGGCCCGGCTGACCGCCGACCGGTAGCGCGGCAGCAGGACCGTCAGATAGATCAGGAAGCCGAACCCGCCCACCAGCCCGGCCGCGACCACCGCGCCCAGCGCCGAGACGGCAATCCGCATCACTTCCGGGTCCTGCGGCGCGATCGACAGCCCGAGGATGTCGATGCTGCCGGCCGCCGGCGCAGTCGTCGTGGTCGCCAGGGGCTGCCCGCCGAATTCCACCACCGGCGGCAGACCGCTCCCGCTCACCTGGACCGTGACGGTATCCGGCGTGGTCGGGGTCAGCCCGGCCGCCGCAATCCGCACCGTATACTCGCCCGGGGTCAACTGCTGGAAGCCGACCAATCCCTGCGAGGCGTACAGGCTTTCCTCGGTCAACAGTGCACTGTCGATGACCACTCCGTCGCGAATCAGTTCAACGGCCACGCCGCGGGTGATCAGGGGTTCATTCGGGTCGCGCACGCCGTCGGCGTCACGGTCGGCGAAGGCGCGCACCCAGAGCTGCCCGGCGGTGTCCTGCGCCGCTGCCGTGTTGGCGATCAGCATCATGGCGCACAGCATAAGAATCGTGGATAAGCGCCTGAACATCGTCATCTCTGCCTATCCTCTCTGAAGGTCGGGACTCTCAGCGTCCGGGGGCCGTCATCGGCGGCGCAGCAGCAGCGTGGCCGCCGTGCCGGCGACGAGGACAAATGCGGCCGCGCCCAGGACGATCAGCCCCAGGTTCTGGCGCAGCGGCACACCCTGCGGCGTGATCTCCTCGATCTGCGCTTCGGCCCCGGCGACGAAATCGGCCGTCGGCGCGACCGGCGGCGTGTAGCCCGGCGCGGCCCCAAAGGCCACCGTGATCTTTGACCCGCCTGTTGTCTGCACCTGAAGCTGGCCGGAGGTGGTCAGCCCGTAACCCTCTGGCGCCTGCGCCAGGGCGGTGTAGCGCGCTGAGGGCAGTCGGTCGATGCAGGTCGGGTCGAGATCGCCGGTGATGTGGTCGGCCATCTGCTCGCCGCCCATGATCAGCACGATCGTCCCGCCGGTCACCAGCCCCTCGCCCGCATCTTGCAGGCGGTTCTGGTTGGCATCTTCGAACATCATCACGCAGATCGACGTCGTCTCGTCGGCCGGGTCGAGCGGGAAGACCACGCCATCGGCCGCGGAAACGACCGGCGCACGCGGCGCGGCCAGGATCGCCGAGGCCGGGCTGGTCGGCGCGGCAGCGATGACCGTCGGGGCCGAGGTCGGCTCGACGGTGGGCGTCACTTCGGTGGGCGGCGCTTCGAGCGTGACCGTTTCGGTCGGGCTGGCCGTCGGAGATGGGGTTGCCGTCAGCGCAGCCGTTTCGGCCGTAGCCTCCGCTGTGGACTCGCCGGCGGCGGCCGCGGCGATGCTGGTCAGCAGCGACGGATCGAGCGCGGGTAGGGTGGCTTCGGCGGCGGCCAGCGTCGTGGGCGACGGGGTTGGCGTCGGCAGCGGCGGCTGGATGATGATCTCCTGCCCGATCTGGATGAAGCGCGTGCTGGTCAGGTTAGGGTTCACCGCGAGCAGTTCATCGCGGGTCATACCATAGGCCACGGCAATGCTGTCGATGGTGTCGCCGGCCTGAACGATATGGACGATCGAGCCATCCCCGCGCTGTCCCTGCGGCTGCACGAACCCGACTTCCTGAGGCGGCGTGGGGATGATCGGCGCGGAGCCGTCCCCGCTGCCCGCATTCAGATAGGCGTCGTCCCAGTAGACGTTGTTGAATTCGCGCGGCCAGGTCTGGCTGGTGTAAAGAAAGAGCGTCACCGTGCCGCCAGTGGCCGTCGCGCTGACGTTCATCTGCACCCAGTTGTCATGCGGAAGCTGATGGGTCGACCACACCACATCGCCGTCGAGCGGGTCGGTGCCGCCGTCGGGGTCGAGGCCGATGCGGGTGAATGCCCCCGAGTCGGTCGACGACGCGCAGGTCGACGCGCCATCCGGGATGTCACAGGTGCGCAGGTAGGCATAGGCGCTGGCCACCACCGGCGCGCCGGATGCCACCGCCACCTGCTGGTAGAGCGCGGCGGTGAAGGTGGCGAAGCCCTTGTTCAGGTTCGCGGTGCGCCCCCCGGAATGCGGATTCGGGCCGGGGCCAACATGCGGAAAAGCCACCGGTTCCAGGTTCATCCAGGCCTCGGTGCGCGGTTGTTCGGCGATCCAGATATTCCAGTCGGACGGGATGTTCAGATCCGCGCGCCCGCGCTGGGTGTAGCTCCCTTCCATGCCGCCGTCGCGCAGTAGATTGGTGTCCTGCGCGTGGGTGCGGTCGGCGCGCCAAGCGCCGACCAGAAGCAGGAAAGCGAGCAGCATCAACAAACGGCGCTGCATCGGGATTTTCCTTCATCAAGCGCTGTCATCGGAAGCCGAATTCAGCGAACAAAAATACGGCGTGGAGATTTGATGTTCACCCCACGCCGACCGGATTATAGTCGATGGCAAAAACGGGCGTCAACCGGCCGCCCTGTGACTGAGTAGATGATGCCCCGCCGTTATCCCTACGTTCGGCCGTCTGGGGCGGCGCTTTCCGGATGCACGCTCTTTGGATGCGTGCTCGTCTGCCGCGAGACTCGCCCCTCGCGATAAGGCAGATAGACGTTGAGCCATTCCTGATCGTGCTGGCGGATGAAGTGCTCGGCCTGCACCACCAGGTCGCGGTTGCCGACGAAGATCGGCGTGCGCTGGTGCAGCTTGTGCGGCTTGATCTCCAGGATGTCGCCGTGGCCGTCCGAGGCGTAGCCGCCGGCGTGCCGGGCGATGAAGGCGATCGCCTGCGCCTCGACCATCAGGCGCATTTTGCCTTCGGGCTGTTGCATGTCGCCCGGATAGTAGAATACGCCGCCGCGCAGCAGCGTGCGGTGGAAGTCGGCCACCAGCGACCCGGTGTAGCGCATGCCCAGCGCCGCATGTCCTTCGCCGTCGATGCCCTGGAGCCACTTGGTGTAGCGGCGCACGCCATGCGTCCAGTTCTTTTCGTAGCCCTGGTTGACGCTGTAGTACTTCGGGCTGTTCGGAATGCGGATGTCCTCGTGGCTGAGCAGGAACTCGCCGATGCTCGGCTCCAGCGTGAAGCCATGCACGCCGCCATGCTCGGTCGTGTAGACCATCATCGTGCTCGATCCGTAAAGGACGTAGCCCGCCGCGACCAGCCGGCTGCCCGCTTGCAGGACATCTTCAAGCGCGCCTTCGCCGGAGTTGGTTACCTTGCGGTGGATCGAAAAAATCGTGCCGATCGAGACGTTCAGGTCGATGTTCGACGACCCGTCGAGCGGATCGAACAGCAGGATGTAGCGGCCTTTGCCATATTTGCGCGGGATCTCGATGACCTCGTCGCGCTCTTCGCTGACCATTGCGCACAGCCGGTTGGTGTGGTCGTTCAGTTTGTAGATCACCGAGTCGGCATAGACGTCGAGCTTCTGCTGCTGCTCGCCGTAGACGTTCTGGCCGTCGGTGGTGCCCAGGATGTCGGTCAGGCCGGCGCGGCGGACCTCGCTGGCGATCATCTTGGCCGCCAGCGCCATGTCGTACAGCAGCGCCGTCAGGACACCCGTCGCCTGGGGATGCTGCTTCTGGCTGTCCGTGATGTGGCGCTCGATCGTAATGATTTTGCTCGACATCCGCCGTCCTCCAATATTCTCTTGCAATAAGTCCAACTGCCCCGATCGTAGACGATAACTCGGAGTTGGGGGTAATTTCGTTATTCAGTTTGCCCGAAGCGAGGGACGCACCCAGGAATATTCGTCAACAGGAACGGAGGTCGTAGGGGAGACCCGTCTCGCACCACAGAACGGGAGAGGCGCCGCCTGTCCCCTACGGCCAGGTGCGTCGATCGGCCTCTCGAAAGTGATAGCTATCGCTAACCTGGTGCCTATGGGACGCGATTTTTCGCGTCCGTCACGTCGGACGCCAAGAATGGCGTCCCTACAACTCAGGGCATCATTCACTTCGACCATAAAAACCTCTAGGGGTGGGGGGGGAGGGAAAACTACGGATGAACGCTTTTTGCTGTCGGCTGCGCGGTGCGCATGTTTCGACCGGCGACGCGCCTCACCCATACGGAAACTCCAGCGTCGCGGTCGTCCCCTGACCTTCGGCGCTTTCCAGGTGGATCGTGCCGCCCATGGCGGCGGTCATGCGCTGGGCGATGACCAGGCCCAGCCCCGTCCCCTTGATCGCGCTGACGTTCCCGCCGCGGTGGAAGGGTTCGAACAGGTTCTTCAGATCTTCGGCGGGGATGCCGATTCCCTCGTCCCGCACCCGAATCTGAACTGCATCTTCGCCAAAGACGACGTCGCCGGTCACCGCGGCGGGTGCGGCCGAGTATTTCACCGCATTGGTCAGCAGATTGGTGATGGCGCGCCGCAGCATGACCGGGTCGAGGGACAGTGGGCGCGCGATTCCGCCTGTTGAGCAGTCGATGCTGCGCGCCGGCCATTTCGACCTCACCGTGGCGCAGACCCCCTGGACAACCTCGACCACATCCGTCGGTTTCAGGTGAGGATGCAGGGCCGCTGAATCCGACTGGCCGACCAGGATGGTCTCTTCGACGATCGAGACCAGGTGCTGGATCTGCTCGCGAATGCCGCGGAATTTCTCTGCACGCTTTTCGGCCGATAGTCGGTCGTTGTAATGTTCGAGCGTTTCCGTCATCGAATGGATCGCCGCGAGCGGCGTACGGAAATCGTGGGCGACCATGGACACCAGATGCGCCCGAAAGGCGTTGATCTCACGCTGTTGGGCGAGCGCCTGCTGGAGCTCCATCGTCCGCGCCTCGACGCGCGCTTCCAGTTCCTCGTTGGCCGTCGCCAGCTTCGCATTGGCGATGCGGAGTTCCTTGTGCAACCGGCCGTTTTGCAGGGCACTGGCCACCTGCGGCGCCAGCGCTTCCAGAAAATGAAGCTGATCGGCCGAGAAGGCGTTGATCTCATAGCTGAAGACCTGCACGATCCCGGTCACTGCCGCGTCCAGCTTGAGGGGCACGATCAGGGCGGCGCGCGTCGTCTCGATCTCGGGTGGGGTGCGTTCGAAGGCCTGGTTCTGTGCGAAGACTTCGCCATCTTCGTAGAAGTATGCCGGCACGCCGTGGACATAGGCCTCATAGTCGTTCAACAGGAGCGACTTACCGGTGTGGATAGCCCGTCCCTGAGTGCCGGTGTCATCCGCCAGCGGCATGTTTACGTCAAATTCCAGCGGCGGGAACTCGGACGGGTCGACCTCTTCGCCATCGTGCCAGATGTATTCCGCGTGGATGAACTTATCGGCCCGGTCGTAGCTGCTGACCACCAGGCTGCCACAGGGCATGACCTGGGTGATGAGCTCCCGCAGCGTCCGGCAGATCGCGCTCAGATCGAGTTCACGCGTCAGACGAATGCCGGCTTCCTGAATCAGCGTAAGTTCGAGGGTGCGCTGCGTGAGCAGCCGGTGGGCGTCGTAGCTGCGGGCTTCGTGCATGGGGGCGCTGCCGCGAGGAAACTCCACCTGCATGCCCGGAGCGGACTGGAAATGCGGTTGGATCGAGGGAAAGCCGGGTTGATCGAGGTCTTCTGGCACGGTCTGGCACTCCGCCTCTGTTCGGAGTATAGCAACGTTCATGGCGGCGCAGACGTAAGGTTCGGCCCGAAATCCGATCACAACCTGGGCGAGGCACGCCTCATGCCTACGCAGGGTTGCGCATCGGGGAAGGGGCGACACGTGCGTCGCCCCAAATTGACTGGAGGGAGACCCATAGATCCCCCTCCGTAACCCCTTACCCCAGCAGACTCGCCGCCATCCCGGCATCCGGCGCTGCGACAATGCGCACGGCCCCATCCCGCTCGACGGCGCACAGGACGCCGTTCAGATAGGCGGCGCACTCTGGCGCGAAGGCCTCGGTCGCCTCGCCGTAGACCTCGACGAACTCGGCGGTATCTTCCGGCGTGTCGAAGACGATCTCCAGCACCGACGCCAGTTGATCGCCGTTGCGCCACACGCGGAAGGAGTCGCCGCCCCATCCGGTGGTCGCGCGCACGGCGGCGGTGCGGAACTCGGCCAGGCTGGCCACGTGTTCCAGCAGATAGAACTCGCCCAGGGTGGTGTCCCATACCGGCGCCCAGCCCTCGCCCGGATCGAGCGCGCTCAGATCGACCGGGATCGCGCCCTCGCCGGCCAGATATTTCTCCGGATGCAGGATCTGCTCGGTGGTCGTCGGCAGGTTCACGAAAGCGGCATCGATCGCTTCCCAGCCGCCATCATTCCACACGCCCAGGACGAAATTCAACCCCTCTTCGTAAGGGAGCAGCAGTTCGCGCGTCAGAATATCCGGGATTCCTGCGGGAGGCAGCAGGGCGCCGGCCGCGGCGCTCTCGGCCAGCATGCTCAGGGCCGCCAGCGGGTTGGAACTGGCCGCTTCCTGCAAGTAGACCTGCATCACGGCGGTGGCGTCGCCCTCGATGAGCGCGGTGATGGCCAGCGACTGATCCGGCCGGTTGTTGGAGATGTCGTCGGTGCGCAGCGAATCCAGGTCGAAGTTCATATCCTGGAGCGCGTGGGTATACTCGTGGACGTAGATCGTCTGCTCTAGCAGCGAGAGTTTGCCGCCGGGGTCATCGCCCATCATCGGGATGACGTTCATGGTCTGGGTGTCAGTGTCGTAGAATCCGGCGACCTGCGAACTGAGCAGATCGAGATACACCTGGCCCAGATCGATATCGGCCGGCAGCAGGTTGAGCACGACGTAGAAGTCCTCCGACCGGTCCAGTTGATCCTGCGGCAGCTCGCGGGAGAACAGGTCTTCCAGATAGGCGATCGTGTCGGCGCGGGTGGGGAAGGCGCGGTCGATCTCGAAGGTGGGCTGCAAACCGCGCAGCGCGATGGTGGCGGCTTCCAGGCCCATCATCTGTTCGACCAGGGTCGGCGGGATTTCGGACGGCGCATCCTGCGCGGCAACCGGTAAGCTGAGGGCGAAGACGAGGCACACCGCCAACAGGCTGATCCAACGTCCGGGCCAATGGTTTATCATCGATTAATCTCCAGACCTTATTGTATGTACGTGCCAATCGTATCGAAGTAACCTGGGAGAAGAGTGAGCACTCCGCCTATGCCAGTACGTCGTGTAGCGATGATCTCCTATCATACCTGTCCTCTGGCATCGCAGGAGGGCAAAGAAACCGGCGGCATGAACGTCTACGTGCTGGAGCTGGCCAAGGAGCTCTCCCGCAAAGGCATTGCCGTCGACGTCTTCACGCGCAGCCAGGATGAGCATATCCCGCATCTGGTGCCGGTTGACCCCCTCTTTCGGGTGATTCACATCCCCGCCGGCCCGGAAAGCCCGGTGCCGAAGAAGCAGCTCATTCAGTATCTCCCGGAATTCGTGGCCAACATCCTCAAGTTTATCGCCAGGGAAGGCGTCGAGTACGACGTCATGCACAGCCACTACTACCTGTCGGGGTTGGCCGGGCTGGACATCCTGCCGCATCTGCCGCGCGAGATCCCGATGCTGATGACCTTCCACACCCTGGCCCTGATGAAAAATCTGGTCGCCCGCGACGAACGTGAGTGGGAGGAGGAGCAGCGCATTGACGCCGAGTTCAGGCTGGTGCAGGCTGCCAGCCGCATCATCGCCCCCAGCGACAGCGACAAGAGCTATCTCCAGTACCTCTACCAGGCCGATATCAGCAAGGTGGAGGTGATCCCTCCCGGCGTCGATCTCGACCATTTCAGACCCCTTGATCGGCTGGAGGCGCGGGCGCAGCTCGGGATGGACCCCGACGAGCATATCATCCTCTTCTGCGGCCGCATCGAGCCGCTCAAGGGCATCGACATGCTGATGTACGCCATGCGCATCATGGTCGAACAGCAGCCGGAACTCAAGGTTTGCCTGTGGATCATCGGCGGCGACATTTCCCAGCACCGCAACCAGTGGTCGAAGGAGCTGCAAAAGCTGGAGCAGCTTCGCCGCCTGCTGCACCTCACGCCGGTCGTGCATTTCGCCGGCCAGCAAAGCCAGGATGTGCTGCCGCTGTACTACAATGCGGCCGACGTGCTGGTCATGCCCTCCCACTACGAATCATTCGGCATGGCCGCCGCCGAAGCCATGGCCTGCGGCGTGCCGGTCATCACCACCAACGTCACAGGCATTTCCAGCCTGATCGACGATGCCCACGAGCTGCTGATCACCTCGGTAAACAACCCGCTGCTGCTGGCTTCGCAGATGGCCGACCTGCTCACCGACGCCCCGGCGCGCGAGCAGATCAGCCGGACGGTGTACCAGAAGGTACAGGACCTCGCGTGGCGAAACATTGCGGACCGGATTGTGACACTCTACCAGGCGGCGATTGACGATGTCGTTCACAAACAACATGGAAAACCAAAAGCAGTGGTACATCTTTAGGCACGGGTTGGCGACGCACAGCAAGACGGGGTATGGCGATCAGATCTACACCGCCCAGGTGCTGCCGGAGGGCATCCCGCCCATCCAGCGGCTCGGCCAGTACATGACGATGATCCCCTACGACACCGGGGTGCGCTCGGAGTTCCTGCGCTGCCAGCAGACGGCCGGCATCGTCAGCGAGGCGACCGGGCGGGCCTTCACCACCGATGCCCGGCTGAACGAAGCGGTCAGCGAGCCGTTCGAGTCCGTCCGCGAGCGGGTGCGGCACTTTGTGGACGACATGAAGGCCTCGGAGCACCGGCATATCTGGGTCTGCACCCACGGCATCATTATCGCCGCGCTCAAGAACCTGATCCTGCACGGCGAATTCACCCGCCGCGACGAGCTGGATTACGTCCTGCCCGGCCAGCTCCTCATCCTGCGCGATGGCGCCGCCGAGGTGGTGCGCTTCGACGAGGTGCTGTAGGGGGAAGGTTCGAGGAAGTCCGTTACTGTGACCCTCACCCCGACCTGCGGTCGTGTCCTCTCCCGTGCCACGGGAGAGGGCGGCTAAGCGAAGCGCAGCGGGTGAGGGTCACATGAGGTGTCCTCCCCCTCATCCCCACGTTCACCCACTCCGCGGCAGATTCGGGATCGGTCCCTGCATCCGCACCAGGTCGCCGGAGATCCACGCCGTGCTACCCTCATAGGCCACCTGCACCCACCCCGGCGCGCGACCCACAGCGGTCAGAGTCGTTCCTGGCTCGGCCACCGTCAGAATCGGCGCGTCCAGCCCCGGCGCGGCGCGCAGACGGGAGGGTTCGACCACCTCGGCGGCCAGCGTGAAGCCGGCATGACCTGGACCCTCCAGAGCCGGCGCGGTGCCGAGCGCCACCGGCATCGTCCCGACCGCATCCCAGGGGCGGGGCAGCGCCTCGAAGGTCGCCCCACTGGCAGCCAGCGCAGTCAGGATGGTCGGCAGCACCCGCGCCGTCACCCGGTTCAGATCGTGGAAGATGACGATCACGCCGTCGCCATAGTCGAAGGCGTTGTACGGGTGTTGGAAGTTCCCGACAGAGACCGGATCGCCCAGCACGTTGGCGATCACCGCCTCATCGAAGGCTGCCGTGCTCAGGTCGACGCTGTCGGGCAGCCCCCAGCCGCGGTCATCGCTGTTGACGTTCCAGTTGTAGGTGATCACGTCGATCCCGGCACTTGCGGGGAAGGGCTGCGCCGCCCCGCCCGGCTGCCAGAACATCTTCGTCTGCGCCTCGTAGGCCGGCAGCAGATCGCCCAGCGCGGCGCGCATCGCCTCTTCGGTGCGCCGGTAGGAGTCGATCACCGCTTCGCTGGGCGCGCCGGCATATACCCCCGGCTCCTCCCACAGGTGGTTGATCAGGGCGTGGCCTTCGCGCACTTCACGCTGAAGCAGGTCCTCCCGCCCGGAGATCTGCGACCCGGCAATGACGAACGAGGCGCGGGCGTTGAAACTTGCCAGAATGTCGAGGATCTCCGGCGTGTAGGCGTCGGTGGGGCCATCCTCGAAAGCGAGATAGACGCGGAAGGGCGGCGCGGACTGGGCGCGGGCGGGCATCAGCGGGGCGAGCGCCAGCGCGACGACGATGAGGAGGGCGGAAAAGAAGGCGAAGCGACGAGCGGGCATGAGAGCGCATCCTTGGTGGCTGCTGAACGCTGCGCCGAGTCTGCCCCTTTCGCATCGCCATTACCCTGACGCCGCCACGCCGCTCGTGCGCCGCAACGTCAACGCGACCATGACGCATTCCCGCCGACGGGACGGCGCTACCGAGATTCTGTAGGGGAGGACACATGGGTCCTACGCCTCTCCCGTTCGACGTTTCCGCGGGCCGGCACATTGGCCGGCCCCTACGACACGTCCGCTCGTTGGGGCAGGCCCCTGTGTCCTCCCGCCATCCCTACAACACCGCCACCGCCGGCTCGTTCTGGCCGCCCAGCCGACGCCGCGCCGTCTCCCGCCGGCCCACCGCCGGGACATGCTCCGTCGCCGCCGCCAGCCCGAACTGCGGCATGTTGGCATAGACCGCTTCGAACTTGCCCGGCTCGACCAGATACGTCTCATGGAAGATGCCGACGATACCGCTCTTGCCCACCGCCTTGTTGAACTTCTGCCAGGGGCCGAGGTGAGGATCGTCGGCGCTGCGGGCGAACTTCTCCAACTGCTCGAACGTGCGCCAGTACTGTACCAACTGGATCACCCGCCCCGACCAGTACAGCCGGCTGCCCAGCATGCCTTTCTCCGGGTGCTTCTGCAAATCGATGAGCATCGGCGGCATGGACATGAAGACCGGCAGCCACTTGTGCAGCGCGCGCAACCGGTTGATGCGCATGCCGATCAGAAAGACGACGAATGGCTCATCGGCCTGAGCGGTGAAGCGTCCGGGCAAAACGGATGACATGGTGGTTCCTCTCCATCTCTCAAAACGGTCCGGTAAAAGGCAATGCATCGCCCATCGCTGTACCCATCGAGGGGCAGCGCGTCAGGGAGTGGCAGCACAAACCCGGCGCTCCACCGCTGAGCGCAACCTGTGCCACACCATTCAAATCACATGGATTCGTAGGGACGAGGCCTGCCTCGTCCGTGTACCAAGTCAAGGGTTGCGGGGGCCGCCAAGGGCTAAAGCACCTTGGCTAGCAACCGACAAGCCCACTGAAGGGGCTTCCCCGACGCCTGCGTTATTGGTCCCTTTAGTGGACCTGTCTTTTCGGGTAGCCGGGTGGTTTACCACTCGGCGGATCACGCGACAAATGATCTCCGGGTTACGTCGATCTCTCGCAAACTGGTACACATGAGACGAGGGCGCTCCTATCGAGGCTCGGTCACCGCCGCGAACAGATCGCTCATGGCGTCTTCTCCCCGGCCAGCATGCCGACGCTGCGCATCAGCGACCGCATCTCGTGATGGTAGAAGACCTCCGGGTCAGACACAAAATGATCCATTTGCCGGTGGATCTCCAGCGTCAGCAGGCCGTGCAGCCGCGACCAGCCCACCAGCCCGACGTACACCACCACTTCGGGCAGCGCCGCAGCCTCCGGGGGAATGGCCGCGCTGGCCGGAAGGCCTACATGCAGACGGGGCGGCAGGTGCAGATGCTCCGGCATCGGATGCAGGCCGCCGGCCGCTAGCGCGTCGGCCAGAATGCGGAAGATCACCCCCAGGCTGCGCAGCCCGACGGGTTTGGTGAGGTCGTCGCGCGGCTGGTAGTTGGGGATCGGCGTGCCGAAGATCAGCTCGAAGTCGACCGGGTGCTCGATGCCCCAGGCGCGGTAGGCGATCAGCGTCGCCTCCATGCGCGCGGGGTAGTCGTCGCGCGGCTGCGAGGTGTCGGCCGTCTCCATCGCATCCCCCAGGCTGTTGTAGGCGTCGACGATCAGGTCCGTGACCAGATCGTCGCGGCTGGCGAAATAACGGTAGAAGCCGGAGGGGGTCATCTCCATTTCGCGGGCCAGCGCGTTGATCGACAGGCTGCCGGTGCCCGTCTCCGCCATCTGGCGGCGGGCGATGGCCTTGATTTCCTCGATCGTACTCTGGCGAATCTTCTCGCGCCGGCTCATGGGTAAATGGTGCTTTCAAATGTGAATGATATTCACAATAGTATGCAGTATTCTGTTCCTGTCAAGCCCTGCGACGGATTGCGATTCGCAACACAGTCCTCGAACGCGCGGTGCAAACCTCCGGCGGTCGGGCTTACCATAGCCGCGGTCCATCATAAAGGATCTTGTTGAGCTTCGGATCGTTATACGCGCCGGCTATCTCTTCAATGAGTGTTAGGATGCTCTGCAAGAGCTCAGCCAGACCTTCGATACGCATGTCGTTGGCGCAATCGAATGCAGATTCAGAATCCTGCGTCCAGGTGAAGAGCCTGACATGGAAAGGAGGGTCGTCAGGTACGGATGGTCTTGCTGCTGGCCAAAGCACGTTCAGTGTGGAAATCGCCTGAGTCACTGGTTCGGGTTGGTCGGTGAAGGTGAGATAGGATGGCGTTGGAACCTGGAACTCGAAAAATCGATCTGAATTGGGTATTGCGTAGAGCAATGCAACACGCGTGCATTCCTGACCATTCAGTTGTTTCAGACAAGCAGCACAAAGAATGAGAGGCGTGTAGAAGTAGTAGAGTTCGATACTCCATAAGTAATGAACCCAGAGTGTAGGATCGCTGTCTTTGAGCTTCACTTTAGCCCACGACCCCATCATATCAAGCCCAAGGGATTCTGCTTGCAGTTGAAGTTCGTTTTCAGACATTTCTCTGATCATCATTCGTCCTTTCGCCACCCGCGTCCCGCGGTCAGCGCCGCGACGACCCTTGGCGCAACATCTTCTACGCTGGAGCATTCCAGTCGCCTGCTGTTCTGCTGGTCCTGATCGAACTCCACGACGACAGCCCAATGACCGTCGGCGAAATCGATCGTCGCCATTGGAAACTTCTTCTCTCGCCGGTAGGCCACTACCATGAAGTCATCAGGGTACTCCATCGGCTCCACTTCGACGGTGCTGACCTCGATGAGGCCGTCGCCGCGGACGACGCACCAGAAACCCGCGCGCTGAATATCCCAGATCATTTTCTGCATCCGCCTCCGTGAAGGATCCGAGCGGCGTTCCAGACGGCTGAATGCGATGAGGGCATCGACACCGATGTCCGGGTCTTCGGAGACAGACACGACTGTAGACATCTGTCTTGGTCCGCTTACCAACACGCTCCACATTTGGTCGTCGTCGATAAAGACATAGGGTTTTCCCAATCCCGCCGGCAGCGGCAGACTGCCGGCAATGTGGAGGGATGGCGCCCCCAGGACGACGGCTTTCAGCCCTTCCTCCAGCAGCCTGCTTGCACCCGCTTTCAGCTTCTTCACCAGCTCGTCCGACACCATCTCGTGCCCCCTTCCACTGCGCCTGCGCCTGTCAGCGCGCGAGATTCACCGTCGAATTTCCTTCCCGCCCCCGCCCTTCACCAGATCCGCCACGCCGGCCCGGTCGAGCAGGCCCATATCGCCGGGGAGGGTCATCTTCCAGGCCGCCGCCGCTGTTCCCCAGGGCAGCGCCGCCTCGATTCCCTCGGTCAGCCAGCCGTACAGGAAGCCGGCCACGAACGAGTCGCCCGTGCCCAGCCGCGCGATCGGCGTGACCTCGACGGCCGGCCGCCGCAGGATCTGCCCGTCCGGCGTCATGGCCGCCGCGCCGTTCGCCGCCAGCGTGACCACCACGATCGCCCCCGGATAGCGGGTGTGCAGCGCGTTCAGCGCCCCCTCGCCCGTCGGGTCGGCGTCGGTGCCGAAGAGCTTGACGGCGTCGCGCAGGGGAATGAAGACCACGTCGGCCTGCGCCGCCAGCGGGTCGCAGCCCTGGCGCGCCGCCTCGGCCGACCACAGGTTGGCCCGGTAATTGAAGTCGAAGCTTACTAGCCAGCCGGCAGCTTTGGCCAGGCGGATGGCTTCTGCCGCTGTCGCCGCCGCGTCGTCGCCGATCGCCGCCGTGATGCCGCAGGTGTGGAACAGGCGAGCTTTCCCCGGCGCGAACAGATCAGCGGGCAGATGTTCCGGACGCATCCTGGCCATGGCGCTGTCCTTGCGGTCATAGGTCACGCGGCTGGCGCGCGGCGGCGACCCTTCCTCCAGGAAGTACAGCCCGACCCGGTCCTCGTCCGTCCAGACGACATGGCGGGTGTCGACGCCGTGCGCCCTTAGCCCGTTGACGATATGCCGTCCCAGTCCGTTACGCGTCAGGCGCGACAGCCAGGCGACATTCATGCCCAGCCGCGCCAGCCCGACCAGCATGTTCGACTCGCTGCCGCCGATGTGCACCTGAAGGCTCTGCGCGCTTTCCAGCGGCAGGTAGTCGAACGGCGTGAAGCGCAGCATTGTTTCGCCAAGGGCGAGGACATCCAGCGCGATCTCGTCCATATTGGGGGTGTTCCTTTCCATTGCGTGTGCCTGTGCGTGTGCCTGCGACCGGGCGAAGCTCAGCGCCTGTTATTGGCTTCTGCCCCTCATCCCCCAGCCCCTTCTCCCACGCAAGCGGGGAGAAGGGGAGATTCGGTGTCCCTCTCCCCGCTTGCGTGGGAGAGGGACGGCTTGCGAAGCAAGCAGGGTGAGGGGTAAACGCGCCATAGAAGAACATGATGCGCTTACACCCGGATGTTCCAGAAGAGGATGAAACCGGCAATCAGTGCGAGCAGCGACAGGATCATCATCCAGAGGCCGACTCGCGGAAAATCCGACGGGGTGTAGCCGCCGGGGCCCATCATCAGGATGTTGACCGGGTGGGCCACCGGCGTCAGGAAGGCCGCCGAACAGCCAATCGCGACGGCGACGGCCACCGCCTGCGCGTTCACCCCGGCGGCCAGGGCCGCGCTCACCGCCACCGGCCCGACGACCAGCGCCGCCACCTGCCCGCCCAGCATCTGCGTGACGGCGGCGGCGGCCAGGAAGAACCCGGCGATCATGCCCAGATCCCCGAAGGGCAGCAGAACGCTCGTCAGCAGGGCACCGATTCGATCCGACAGGCCGGTCTCCACCAGACCAATGCTCAGCGGCAGCAGCCCGGCGATCAGAAAGACGATGCGCCACTCCACCGCGTCATAGGCCTCGTCCATGCTCATGCAGCCGGTGATCACCATGGCCGCCATGCCGCCCAGCACCGCCAGCCCGATCGGCACGATCTCGAAAATGGCCAGCGCCAGCACGACCAGCGTGATCCCCAGGGCAATCGGCGCTTTTTCCGGCGCGGCGGGGGTCAGGGCATGGGCGCTTTGCAGCACCAGAAAATCCCGCTCCCGCGCCAGTTGGTCGATGCGTGACCGCGTCCCGACCATCAGCAGGGCGTCGCCTTCCTGCAGCGCGAATTTGCCGACGTCGGTGCGGTAGCTGCGGCCCTCGCGCCACAGCGCCACCGCCGTCAGGGCGAACTTGCTGCGAAAATTCAGATCGATCAGCGTTTTGTCGATGGCGGCGGAACGGGGCGGAATGATCACTTCCGTCAGATTGACGTCGAAGGGGTGGTTGAAATGCTGGCCATTGGCGCCGTTGGGGCGGCCGAGCTGCAACCCCCAGGTCGAAAGCTGGCTGATGCGGTCTTCGCGCCCCAGGATGAGCAGGTAGTCGCCGGTCTGGATGTCCTGATCTGGCGGCGGGGTGAGGATGGCCTCATGCCCGCGCCAGATGCCCATCACCGTCACGCCCAGCTTCTCACCGATCTGGCTCTCGCTCAGGCGCTTGCTGGCCACCGCCGAGCCGGGCAGCACGATGAACTCCCACAGGCGTTCTTCCAGCTTGTAGGTCTCGTACAGCGAGCGAGAGAGACGCCGTGGGCTGAGCGTCAGGGCCACCGACGATCGGTTCGGCAGCAGGCGCCGGCCGATCAGCACCATGAAGAGGATCGCGATCACGGTAATCAGGCCGCCGACCGGCAGAAAGTCGCCCATCGACAGGCCGGGCTGTCCCTGCGCCACCAGCAGGCCGCTCAGGATGATGTTGGCCGTCGTGAAGTAGGTGGCCATGCCGCCGACCAGGGTGCCGAAGGCCAGCGGAATCAGCAGTTTGGACGGCGGGATGTCACTGTCGCGGGCGACCTGGACGATGGCCGGCAGCAGCAGCGCCCCGGCGGCGATGTTGTTCATGGCCAGCGACAGCAGCGCGCCGATGGTCATGACCAGGAAGACCATGCGCGCTTCGCCCACGCGCGACTCGCCGCCGCCCAACGCCCGCAGGCGGTTGGCCAGCGCGTTGACCACCCCCGTTCGTTCCAGCCCGCGGGTGACGACGAACAGGCCGACCAGGGTGATCACCGCCGACTGGCTGAAGCCGGAGAGGGCTTCGTTCGGGGTGATGATGCCGGTCAGGGGCAGGGCGATCAGCACCAGGATGGCGACCAGATCGGGGCGGACACGGTTGCTGACGATCAGGAGGAGCGTCGCGACGGAGAGGACGAGCAGGATGATTTCTTGCGAGTTCAGCATGTCGGCGCGTTATCCATCGTCATTGGTCGATGTGGTCTTCTGCGAGATCTTCGGCATCGAGGATGTCCAGCAGCCGAGGGTTGGCCACTTCCAGTTGCAGGCGCGTCACTTCCAGCAGGTGATCCAGCAGCGCGGCCGAGCGGTCGTCGTATTCGCCGGCCCGAATGGCCCCGGCCAGGTCCGCCCGCCGCGCAGTCAGCAGGTCTCTGGCCTCGACGGGATCGCCGGGCAGGGGAGTGTCGACTCCTTGCAGGCGGTTCATGCTCTCCCAGGCCGCTTGCAGGTGTGCCCACCCCAGCGCCGACTCGCGGGCCGCGATCTTGAGGACGTTGGCGGCTACCAGCGTCTGAAAGTACAGCCGGGGGTCGCCTTTGACCAGCGGGATGATCGCCGTCTCCAGGTGCAGGCGCACGGCGTCGATCAGCGCTTCGAGCGATGGACGATCGTAAAGGCTCATCAGCCGGCCTCCATCGTGCGAATCAGGCGCAGCGCTTCCATCTGCATCTCGGCGGAGCGGCGTCCCAGGCTGGCGAATTCCACGCTCACGTCCAGCCCGGAAAGGTGGCGTTCCGCCTGCGACAGGCAGATCACACCCCAGCGGACGTTGCCCAGGAACTCCCAGAAATCGACCGAGCGCCGGTCCACGACGCGGCCGCTGGCGGATTGGTAGGCGTGCAGGAACGTCTCGCGGTCGGCGATTCCGCCGGCGCGCCCCGGTCCGCCGAAGCGCCAGTCGCGCATGCACAGGTAGCCGAGTTCTTCGTCCGGGTCGCCCAGGTGCGCGAATTCCCAGTCGGCGACGGCGGCCAGCCCCTCGGGGTCCACGATCAGGTTGCCGATGCGAAAGTCGCCGTGGATGACGGCGATCGGGTTGGGCGCCGGGGCGAAACGCTCCGCCCAGCGCAGCGCGAACTCGAAGGTCGGGTTTTTCACGCCCAGCGCATCCACCGTGGCGTAGGTCTGCGCGATGGCATCCTGGACCGGAGAGACGTCCGCCGCCGGCCGGGGCAGGAACTCCAGGCCGTCGACCGACAGGCTGTGGATTTTCGCCAGCGCCGCCGCCATCTGCTCCGGCAGGACGGCGCGGGCGTGGGCCAGTTCCGGCGCGCTGACGATCTTGCGGCCGATGGCGATGCCCTGCACGTAATCCATCAGGAAGAAAGGCGTGCCCAGCACCTGGGGGTCGGCGCACAGCCAGCGCGGGCGCGCTACGCGGATGCCGGCGTCGTGGGCTTTCTGCATCAGCCGGAATTCGTGTTCGCGGGAAAGGGCGCTGCTCACCATCTCGGTCGGCAGATCGCGCCGCAGCACCAGCCGTTCACGGGCGTCGCCGCGCACGAGATCGACCAGCCACATGTCGCGCGATGCGCCGCCCGCCAGCGGGGCGCTGCGCTCCACGACAATGGACTGTTCTGCGATCTGGCTGATGAACTCCGCGAGCCGTCCCCGCGCTTCCAGTGTAGACAGGTCTGAGTAAAGCATTTTCTAGGCTTCTCAACTTACTTTCGAGATTACCCAATTCTCGCCTGTATCGCCAACATCCACAGGGTAAACGCAGCAAATTCCAGGTAGGGCACAACAGATACCCGAGTAGGGGCGGTTCGTAGGGGCGGTTCGTGAACCGCCCGTTCGTGAACCGCCCGTTCGTGAACCGCCCGTTTGTGAACCGCCCGCCATCCTGGGCGCATCGCGATGCGCCGCTACGACGTGTTTTGCTCCCACAGGTCGAAGCGGATGCGGTTGCCCTGCTTCATCTGCGGACGCGACACCTGCTAACGTTGGTTGACGGTGGTACTTACCTGCGTTAAGGTATACACGACCCGTCAACATGAGGCATAGCAGATGTTCAAACGATCCGTGCTGGTGTTGCTTGTTATGGCGCTGTTCTTTGCCGTTGCAGCCGTCGCCGTCACCCCCGAGCCCGCTCTGGCGGAGGTACAGCAGCAGAATGCGGCCCTGGAAGGGGTCAATATCTACTTCACCGAAGCCGGAGCCGAGGCGAGCCGCTTTGACCGCTCGGAAAACGGGCTTTCCCGTTTCGCCGGGCTGCTCACCCAGCAGGGCGCCAATCTGTTCACGCTGGAATGGCGCACCGGCTTCCCGACCGATGCCGATCTGATCGTCATCGCCGGTCCCGTGACCGATCTGACGGCCGATCAGGTGGCGCGCCTGTGGTCTTACGTCAACAACGGCGGACGCATGCTGCTGCTGGCCAACACGGTCATCGAGAGCCGGCGGGCCCTGGGCGCGGCGGGCGGGCTGTTCAGCCTGATGTACGCCGACATGGGTCTGCGCGGCCTGGACAACGTCGTCCTCGACGCGGCCATCCTGACGCCGGACGAAGAGACGCCGCGCCCCGAAGGCGCCGCCGCGCGCATCGCCCAGGGGGTCTTCGTGGCCACCGGCATCAACCCGACTCATCCCATCACCAGCGATTTGCAGGGGGAGCTGTACTTCAACCTCGCCCGCTCGCTCGACGTGGACAGCGCCATTCAGGGGTTCACCGTCACGCCGCTCATCACCACCTCGAACGCATACTATGGCGAGATGAACTTTGCCGACTACGTGGGCGGGGCCGATATCGCCTACAACATTGGTGTGGATCAGACGCAGGGCGTCTTCCCTCTGGCGGCGGCCTATGAGAATCCGGGCACCGGCTCGCGCATCGTGGTTGTTGGCGACCGGGAGTTTGCCACCAACGGGCGTGGGCTGCTCACCGCGCCGCCGAACAGCGCCGGCTTCGTCTACCCGGAAAACGCGCGCTTCCTGCTCAATGCGGCTGCATGGCTGCTGGAAGGGGAGCCGGTTGAAGTCGACTTCCCGACGCCCGGACCGACGTCGACGGTGACGCTGACGCCGACTTTCACGCCGACGCCCTCGCCGACTCCGGCCGTGACAGCGACGCCTCCGCCAACGCCAACACCGGCCTCCTAGCCGGGTGGATACAATGGCTGCCAATGGGCAATTTCGCCGTGCGGCGGCGCTGATCGGGTTGTTCTGTGGGATGCTGTTCATGCTGGCGTCGGCGTTTCCGGCGCCGGCACAACCGCTATCACAGGGCACGGATGAGATGCCGCACGTCGTCTTCATCGAAGAGCCGCGTGACCTGGCCATGGCCTCGGTGACCGACACCGGTCCCGATGGCCTGACGCGCCTGGCCGATCTCTTTCGCGACCAGGGCGCCCTGGTCGAGTGGATTCGGCTGCGCGATGACATCTCCGCCGATGTCGACGTGATCGTGCTGGTCCGTCCGCGCCGGGCGCTGGGCGCCGAAGACCTGGCCCGCATCTGGAAGCAGGTCGGCGCCGGCGCGAGTCTGCTGGTCGCCGTCGATCCCAACGGCTTTCAGGGCGGCACGACCGAATCCGAGCGTGGCGGCCTGAGCACGCTCACCACTCTGGATCAGGGAATCACCCTGCGCGAGGGCATCCTGATCGAGCCCTGGTTCACCCACGACTCCTGGCCAGCCTGAACGCTGCGCTCTCCGCCGCCGTGGCCGACTCGGTGCCGCACCCGATCACCGATCCGCTGCGGAAGTACGATCTGCCGCTGTACCTTTGGGGCGCGCGACCGGTCTGGGCGGAGCCGTTCGGCCCCCATAGCTTTGGCTGGTCGCTGGCCGTGGCCGAGCCCTGGTTTGCCGAGGCCAACCCCCGCGTCTACCCCTCCACCCGCTCAGAACCCGAACCTTTCGCGCTCAATATCGGCGCCGACCGGCAGGGGCGGCTGAGCGTCGCCGCCATCGGCGAGAACGCTCGCACGGGCGCCCGCGTCGCGCTCCTGGGCGATGCCGAATGGGTCCAGAACGGGTTCGGTCTGCGGACCGACTCGTCCGGCAACGTGCTGGCCGGCAACTGGCTGCTCGCCCAGCGCCTCACCGCCTGGCTGATGCGCCGGGAAGCGTCCCTGGAACTGCCCGACGGCATTCTCTGGCTGGCGATGGATGGAAAGTCTGACGATTGGGAGGCGAATGGCGCGGCTGCCGGCGTAGTCGATGACGTGACGGGCGATGCCTTCCTGGCCGCCTACGACATTGCTTCTGTACATGGGCTGCGCACCGATTCCTACGCCTATCTGCGGATCGATCCTCGGATGCCGCCTCAGAACGGCGCACGGGTATCTTTGGATTTCGACCCGAATCGCGATGGCAGACCAGAAGCCACCCTGGTCTTCGACCGGACCGGCGCGACGATCGGAATCGGCGACGGAGCACGCCAGCCGATCCCCGATGCCGCCTTCGCCGCGGGCAGCGTCATCGAACTGCGCATTCCACTGCGGTTGGTCAACCCGGTGACGGCCCTCACCAATCTGTGCCTGTCGCTCGACGATGGCGCCGGCGCGACGGTCGAACCGGACTGCGTCGACGCGCCCCTTCTGATCCCGCTGTCCGCCGATGCCGATGCCGCGCCGCTGCGGGCCGTTCCTGGAACCCCCTTGGCGACGGTCACCAGCGATGGCGTCAACCGGGCGAATGTCCGGTCCGACCCCGGCGCGGGGGCGAATGTCGTCAGCAGTCTGGGAGTGAACAGTATCGTCGCCGTCCTCGGACGATCCGAGGCGAACGACTGGTACTACGTGCAAACGGCCGCTGTGGAAGGCTGGGTGAGCGGCCTGGCGCTCACCTTTGCCGGCGACCCGGCGCAGATCCCAGTGCGCGAGGGGTGATCGTACGGGCGGACCCGCGTCCACCTGCCGTAAAGCCAGTTGCATACAGGTGTTGATGAAAAAAGAGCGGCCGGGGGTGTGGTGTTTTCACCCCCGGCCGCTCTGAGACTTCATATGCGAACGAACGTTACGCTTCGCCGCTGCCATCTCCGTCGCTGATTTCGCGGACGATCTCGATACGCAGCTTGGCCAGCAGACCGCCGACGACCGCCAACCCCGCCAGCAGCGGATAGAAGACGATCAGCGCGCCGCCCGCCACCGCACCGATGGTCAGGGGGATCTCCAGCAGAGTGCGCCCTTCCTGATCGCGGATGATCAGTCGGCGTACGTTGCCCTGTTCGATGAGCTCCTTGATCCGTTCGACCAGCTGATTGCCAGTCACTTCCAGCTCTTCGCTGAACGTCTTGGTCTTATTCTCACCTTCGACCGGCATGATGTCCTTATTCTCCTCAGACATTTCGACAGCTCCTTGCCCGCAGGCACTTTCGACTGAGACGCAAGAGCAAATTCTCTTTGCGCGTTCTGTGTCTTTATACGCAGTGTGGGGGGAGGGAGTTGCACATGAACAATTCGCATTATGCCCTACGCGTCCCCGACGGTCAACTGCTCCACTGCAAATGTCCTGTCGCGTTGTTTGGCGGGTGAGTCTATAATCGAACCACACCGGCGCGTTAAAGGGGGGTTATTTTTATGACTCGAAGCCGCATCATTTCGCTCACCATCCTGAGCATGGTGTTCGTCATCGCATTGATCCCGGTCGCCGACGTGCGGGCGGAGTTCGGCACTGGCTGGACGGCCCAGTATTTCAATAATACGGACCTGAGCGGCAGTCCTGTCCTCTCCGAAGCGCTGGCCGGGGGCATCAACTTCAATTTTGGGTCTTCAAGCCCGCGCCCAGGCGTGGTCAACGATGACAACTTTTCTGCGCGTTACTCGTCGGTGCAGCTTTTCGCCGGCGGGACGTACGAATTCATCCTCTCCTCGGACGACGGCGCGCGTGTCTTCATCGACGGCGTTCTGGTGCTGGATCGCTTTGTTGGCCGCAGCCTGACCACCGACCGCTTCCAGTACACCCTCACGGCGGGTACGCACTCGCTGGTGGTCGAATACTTCGAGGGCATCGATCAGTCCGCTATTCAGTTTCAGTGGTTCCAGATCAGTGGTTCGCTCACCGGGACCCCGATCACGGGCGGCGGCGTCTTCGTCACTCCCATTGGGACGCCGGCCACCCAGGTCTACACCGGGCCTACGGCGACGGTGACGGGCGTGCGCGGTCTGGCGCTGCGCACCGGCCCCTATCTCGGCGCGTCGTATATCACGACGATGGGCAGCGGCACGGCCTATCCCGTGCTGGCCCGCAATGCCGACGAGGGCATCTACAACTGGTACAAGGTGCGCGTCGGCGAGCGCGAAGGATGGGCCTCCGGCCGCTTCCTGACCATCAGCGTCGACCGCAACCAGCTCCCGTTGGAAGGCAGCGTCTTCGACGGCATCGACAATACCGCCGACATCGGCGCGCGCGCTTATCCGCGGGCGGTCATGAACATCCGCCGGCGTCCCAGCCCGCGCACACAGCAGGTCGGCAGCATCCCCTGGGGCGCTGAGGCCGAACTGATCGGCCGCACCGTCCAGGGCGGCACGCTGCGCTGGCTGCAAATCCGTTACAATGGCGTGGTCGGCTGGATTGATGCCCGGTGGGTGACGGTCCGCGGTGAAATCTATCAGGTTCCGATACGCTAGTTTCTAGACCTATAAGGTACATACATTGGCAAACTCTGTCTCCTCTCAAGAAGCCGCTGCCGCGCATGCACTGCGCCCGGAACTCGTCCGGGCGCACATTCCGTGTAACCTCTGCGGCAGCGAGGCGCGCGAACCGTACTGCCCGGAGAACGGCCTGGGCCTGGTGCAGTGCCAGAACTGCGGGCTGGTCTATGTCAGTCCGCGTCCCGAAGCCCATGAGCTGTACGCGTTGTACGGCGAATCCTACTTCCGGAACGAGAATTCCGGCGTGGTCGGCTACACCAACTATCTGCGCGACGAGGCGAACATCCGCAAGACGTTCGCCGGCCGTCTCCAGCGGATTGAACAGTGGCGCTGCCCGCCGGGAAAAGCGCTGGATGTGGGCTGCGCCACCGGCTTCTTCCTGAGCGAGGCCCAGGCGCGGGGCTGGGAGGTTTCCGGCATCGACGTCTCGACCTTCGCGGTCGACTACGCGCGCAAGCGTTTCGGCTTCGACCTCAAGACCGGGAGCCTGCTGGAAGCCGACTACGCGCCGGAGTCCTTCGATCTGGTGGCGATGTGGGATGTCATCGAACACGTCCCGGACCCCAAGCGCTACATCCAGGAGGTTGCGCGCCTGCTCAAGTCGGGTGGTTTGTTCGTCCTGAGCACGCCCGACGTCGACAGCCTGCCGGCCCGCCTGACCGGCCGCCGCTGGGTGGGTTTCAAACTGTCGGAAGAGCACGTCTTTTACTTCTCGGTTGCCACGCTCAGCCGCATGTTGAACGACGCCGGTTTCGAGGTCGTTCAGCACCGTCATGTCGGCAAATTCGTCACCCTGCGCCTCTTCCTGAACCGCCTGGGAATGTACTCCCCACTGCTGGCGCGCGTCCTGTCTGCTGTCGAACGCGCCTTTCACCTCTCCGAACGGGCGCTTTACATCAACCCATTTGATATTGTGTCCATCACCGCGCGCAAGCGGTAAGGATTGTATGGGCTATGATCGGCAAAACGCTTCGCCACCGGTACCACGTTGAGTCTCTGCTTGGGGAAGGCTCGACGGCCGCCGTCTATCTGGCGCGCGACGAACGCCTGAGCCGGGTGGTCGCCCTCAAGATTCTCCTGCCTCATGTCAACGAGGCAGCCCGTAAACGCTTCTTCCAGGAAGCGCAGTCGGTGGCGCAGTTGAATCACCCCGGAATCATGGGCATCTACGACATGGACGAGGACGACGGCAAGGCCTTTCTCGTCGTCGAGTATGTCCAGGGCAAGCAGCTCGACGATTTCATCCCGTCCCCAGCCCACGAGGTCGTCGAACTGGGGCGGCAGATCGGCGAGGCGCTGCAATATGCCCACGATCATCAGATCATCCACCGCGACATCAAGCCGGCCAACATCATGGTCACGCCGGGCGGCCAGACCAAGATCATGGATCTCGGCCTGGCGCTTCCTCGGGAGGCTAAGCGCGTCACCGCGGCGGGCATGATCATTGGCACGCCGGCCTATCTGTCGCCGGAACAGGCACAGGGGCTGGCGCTCGATTACCGCACCGACATTTATTCGCTCGGCATCGTCCTCTATGAGCTGGCCACGGGCGAACTGCCCTTCGCCACCGACGACATTCCGGCTCTGCTGCTTCAGCACGTCAAGCAGCCGCCCCCGCCGCTGCGCAAGCACGTTCCCGATCTGCCGCTGGCGCTGGAGAATGTCATCCTCAAGGCGCTGGAGAAGAACCCGGCCCGCCGCTTCCAGTCCGGCGAGGCCATGGCCAGGGCGCTGGCCGTCTCCATCCGCTCCGAGTCCTCTGCCGACGCGCCAACACGTCCCTCGGCCCCTGCCGCCATCAACAAGGAAGAGCACGCGGTCGCGCGCATCTACATCGCCGACGACCATACGGTGCTGCGCCGCTCACTGGTCAGCTTCATCGCGCAGCACGACCGCTATGTCGTGATTGGCGAGGCGGGCGATGGCGAATCGGCCCTGCGCGACATTCTGAATCTGCACCCCGACGTGGTTCTTCTCGACCTGAACATGCCGGTCAAGGGCGGCCTCGACATCCTGCCCAATATTCGCGCCGATGCGCCGGACGTGCGCGTGTTGGTGCTCACTGGCCGCGATGAAGAGTGGTATATCATGCGCGCGCTGCGAGCCGGGGCGCACGGCTATCTGCTCAAGTCGTCGTCGGAAGACGAGCTGATCGACGCCATCGAGAAGGTGTCGAGCGGGCAGTTGGTGCTGGGGCGCGGCGTCGCCGAAAAGGTGGTCACCGGCATGCTGCGGTCGCCGGAAGATCAGGAGAAGCTGAACGATGTGGAACGGCAGGTCATGCTGCTGGTCGCCACCGGCTACGAGAACGACGCCATCGCCGAGCGTCTGGGCATGCAGCTCACCGAACTGATCGAGGTGCTGGCCAACGCCATGGACAAGATGAATGCCAGGGATCGCCACTCCGCGGCCCTGCAAGCGGTGCGCCGCGGCGAAATCCTGCTCGAAGAACTGCATGGACCGTAGAGAAACAAAGGGTTGAGGGATGAGAAATCAGGGAAAACATCGCGGTGTGTTGGTTTTCCCTCATTTCTCGTCTCTCATCTCTTCTGTTTCCCTCAGTCCTTCCCTAATGCGTCACCCCATTCCGGTCGAAGTCGATCAGCCCCATCAGCGCACTGATCACTTTGTCCCACAGATCTCCGGTGGGTACGTTCGTGATCTCCGCCCGCGGGCGCGGAAGCTCCTGGAAGAATTCGCTGAACTGAATCAGCAGTTCAAGATGGCGGGTGCGCATGTCACGAAAATGATCGAGCGCCATTTCGACATCCGATTTGGTGCTGACCATCCGCCGGGAGTCTGGGGTTTGATAAAAGAAGGTATAGCGCCAGGTGCGGAACTCGCCGCGCAAGTCATTCAGAAAGAGGCGTGACTCGCCCAGCTGGATCAGTAGTGAATCCTGCGGTGGGGTGGCCGCGCGCTCGACAAGAAGATGTTCCAGCAACTCCACGTAGCTGTAGGCTTGAGCGAGGCGCTGCCCATATTCATGGCAGAGTGACCAGAGGAGCTCGGTTGATTCGAACATGGTTCTTTCCGGCGACCATTCTGGCTGGCGTTCGTTCTGCCCAGCGTCCGCCTCTAGCATAACACGATCGTCACGAAAATTTCTTGTAGCAGGGGCGAAACCCCTTTATACTTTACTTTACGCGCACTTGTTGATTCGTGCAGTCACCCTCTTGGGCGAATTGACCTGACCCATCCGGATGAAGCGCGCTGACCATCTCGGCGATTAGGAGCAAAACCGTTGGCCAAGTCACGTACCGAACTACTCGTCACGCGTCTGCGTGACCTCCAGACCAGCACTGGTGACATCGAGGCCGCCGCAATCGTCAGTGTTGATGGTCTGAGTATTGCTTCTTCTCTGCCGGGGGATATCGAAGAAGACCGGGTCAGCGCGATGTCGGCGGCGATGCTCTCCCTGGGAGAGCGAATCGCGTCAGAACTGCGCCGCGGTGCGCTGCATCAACTCTACGTCAAAGGGGCCGGCGGATACGTTATCCTGACTTCGGTCGGGACCGAAGCCGTGCTGACCGTGCTGGCGCGCAAAGATGCCCGTCTCGGGCTGATTTTCCTGGATGTCGCGCGCGCCGTCCAGGATCTGATCAAGATGGTCTGAAGCCAAAAACGACTGCCGACCCCACATCGTGTCTGTTCGCTGCTATCCTAACCGCTTCGCCGCGGATATCATGTCGGCCATGGTGGAAGTCATGGGCGAATATGGATTGAACGAGACTCTGGCCATACACCAGATCGCTCGCCCGTCCGATTCGTCTCTGGCGCGCCACTATCCGTTCGCCTCGCTCGGCCAGATCAACCATGCGCTCGACGTGATCTACGGCGTGCGCGGTGGGCGCGGCATGGCCCTGCGCACCGGACGGGCCTGGTTCGCCAATGGCATGCGTGTTTTTGGCGCCATGAATGGCGTGGCCGACCCGGCTTTTCGCGTGCTGAGCGTGTCCAAGCGCTGCCGGGTAGCGCTGATCGCCCAGACCGAGATCTTCACGCAGTTTAGCGACCAGGCGACGCGCCTGGAAGAAAGCGCCGGCGAGTTTCGCATCATCGTCGACCATTCACCGTTTGCAGAAGGCCAGCATGAAGACCGCCCCTGCTGCCATGTCCTCGTCGGCCTGCTGCAAGAATGTATGCGCTGGGCGTCTAATGGGCGCGACTTCCTGGTACGAGAATCCGAATGCACTGCTGCCGGCGACCCAACCTGTACATTCGTCATCCAAAAATGAGGTTCAGGCGACATGACCAAATCGCGCATCTTGATCGTTGAGGATGATCACGATCTGGCGGAAATGCTGGACGCCTACTTCCGCGTGCAGAATTACGACGTGATGACCGCCGCGTGGGGACAGGATGCGCTCAAGCTGAGCCGTGAGCATACCTTCAACCTGATCATGCTCGACATTCGCCTACCCGACATCAATGGCTACGATATTTGCCGGGAACTGCGCCGCGACCGCCGCACGCAGGATGTGCCGATCATCTTCCTCACCGAAAAGCGCGACCGGGTCGACAAGCTGCACGGCCTGGAACTGGGTGTGGTCGACTACGTGACCAAGCCGTTCGACATCCAGGAACTGCGCCTGCGCGTGCGCAATGCCATCAACCGCGCGGTCCAGACCGCGACCATTAACCCGATCACCGAGCTGCCCGATCAGCCCCTGGTGGAGGAGAAGCTGAACGAGCTGCTCTTCAGCACCTCACCCTGGGCGCTGTTGGTCCTGAGCATCGTCGGGCTCAACCATCTACGCGAGCACTACGGCTTTGTCGCGGCCGACGAGATGCTGCGCGCCGTGACCTTGATGGTGCGCAATCTGCTGCGCGACGGCGCCTCCGAAGAGGAATTTCTGGGCCACCTGGACCCGGAGGCGCTGGTGATCGTCACCACGCCGGACCGTGCGCCTGGCCTTCGCGAAAAAATGATCATGCGCGTCAACCTGTCCATTCCGCACTTCTACCGGCCGCAGGAACGTGAGAGCGATCTGGCCAACAATCTGCGCGTGGACAGTGGTCTGCTGACCAGCGACGCGATGAACAGCGCCGACGGCCCGGTCGACGACTTCCTGACCCTGAAGCACCTGCTGCTCTCCACCGTGACCGAAACGAGACTGCCCGACGGACAGTGAGTAGCACTGCGCCAGTGTCTCGACACAGGGTATTATTTCCTCCCCCCTCGTTCGGCTTGCGTGGGAGAGGGGATGGGGTGTGAGGGGTAGCTGCAACTTTCGGTGCGATCGGGTGCTGAGCTGAAGGTGTTGCGGGGCGGGATGCCGTATGGGCGGGTATGCGGTGTGAGCCCGCCCATCCTCCTCTGTATCAGGCTGCTTCCGTCGCGTGGCGCGACGGGGTCTGGGTCGCGGATCCCACGACCGGCAGCTGGCGCGTGCCGGCGATCCGGTTCCACAGCCGGGTGATCAGGCGCGGACGCTCCGACGCGGGATCGTAATCCTGGTCTGCGTACTGCTGGTGTTCCTCAGACATCTTTTCCACGATCTGACGGGCGAACAGGATGTTGTTCAAATCGAACACTGCGCCTTCTCCTTGAAGTGAGACGCCGCGAGGCTGCCTCTTACGACAGCCCCGTGTGAGAACTCGAGGGGGTGAACCAACCGCTGCGTTCTGATGCGCAGCACTTCGTGGTGTGGGGTTAGTCGGCTGCGAAGACCGTGACGGGGACGATTTCACGCACGTTGTCGGCCTGAGCGCGCGCCTTCGCGGCGTTCAGCACGGCATTGAGGAGCCCGGTGCTCCGCTTCTGGTTGTCGAGGCGCTGGGCGAGCACGGAGAGCCGCTCCATGTCCGCTTCACGCTGCCGGTCCTGCTGCTGGAGTTCGAACATCTGATAGGTGTCGTAACCGTTCATCGGACCCTCTCTTCGTTCACGCTTCACATCTTTATCTTCCGTCATAATGCGGTGAGTTCTTGTCCTGATTAAAGTTCAAAAGATGAGTGGAAGATGAGAAATGTGGTCTTTAGACTACCGTTATAGACTTTTATGAACCTTTTAAATTCAACCGATCGATCCGATGAAAGAACGGATTTTCAAACTTCAGAAACCCTGTTCTGGCCTTCCCGTGACAGGCGATTCCGGCACGGATAAACACGGCTCAAAACGTCGGCCGGTGGGGTGGTTTGCCCGCACCGGCGACATGCCATTGGAGGACCTTTGATCCGCACTGCGGAGGTTTTCCATGACTACATGGCTTCGGTCGCGCACGGAGGAAGCGCAGCCCCCTGCGGTCGGCGCGGCTTCATGCTGGGCGCGCGACCCCTGGATCTGCTGCCACAGCCGGACCACGACATTCGGACGCGCCGGCATCGGTTCGCAATCCTCGCTCTGGAAGCTCAACTGCTCGCGGGCGATCTGCTTCACTGCGTTCTCTGCCATGAAGACGTTCACCGGGTTAAACATCGCGTTCACTCCTTGCAAGACGACTTGTTCGTCAACTTCACTCTGTCCATAGAGTACGCGCCCAACCCGGCGCGGATCACCTAACCAAAGATAGGAATGGGGGTTGGACTTGAAGAGAAGAAGGATTGAGTGCAAAGTGCTGAGGACTGAGCAAAAGAAGTGATGAGAGACGAGATATGAGGGCGTGTTGGCGAAGTCGGGAGTGTTACTTGGGCGGACCCGCTGATCCGCCCCTACGCCCACAGGTGTGATGTGGCGCACCCGTGTGTTCGCCCGTCAAACCACCATCGGCTCGTTCTGGCGGATAGCTCTGGGCACGTGAGCCGAAGGCGATCCGCGCGCTACGTCAAGTTGCGTAGTTAAGTCGCTGATCCTCCTGCTTCGACCAGGGCTTTGAGGCGCTGCAAGTCCTGAACCGTTCGCTGATCGGCGCCGCGGGTCAACAAAGGGGTGAGCAGCCGCATCACAGGGTTGTTGAAGCGCAGGGTGGACTCAAAACGCAGCAGGGTGCCGGCTCCGGTGGGCGAGAGCTGGTACTCGGCGGTCATCTCGAACCCTGCGGCGCGCCCACGAATTTTGATATGACGATTCGGTTCGTAGATCAGCATTTCTTCTTCAGTCTCGAACGTGCGACCATTCTCGCGGTAGACATGACGGGCTTTTGCGCCGGCGCGGCTGCCGCCCGGCGTGATCGGCTGAATATCGACCAGGCCAGGCACCCACTGCCTGGCCTTCTGCGGATCGTCCAGCCAGGTGAAGACCTCGGACGGGGAACGATCGATGACAATTTCATGGGCAGCCATGCAAACACTCCTTACGCTCGTTCAACGGGCATCTGAATTTCGGTCAGGGCCGGTTCCGACTCGCCGGGCGGACGCAGGTAAATTTCGCGCGGCGGACCGCTGATCTGATAGCCGCTCGTCTCGAGCCAGCGGCCGAGTGCGGCATAGGTGTCGACCAACGTTTCAAAGCTGCCGACGTGATAGGTACAGGCCGCCGCCGGGAGCGCTTCGAGCATCCGCCCTGCGACGGCATAGCCGCTTGATGTGGCGAAGCCCGACTTCACCGGCCGCGCGACCGGGCAGGCAACCTCCACATCCAGGTCCGTATCCTTGAACTCCGGGTCGTGGAAGATCGTCATCGGCGGTGCAGCCGGAATCCTCTGCTCGGTACCCATGGCGATGACCAACTCGACCAGCAGCGCCGCGACCTGATCGCCATCGGGTATCACTTCGCGAACGGAGAGCACGGGCTGTGCATCGATCGTTCGCACCACCACTTCCGGGGCCATCTCCTGAGCCTCCTGCTGAATCTGGCGCAGCCGTACGCGAACGCGCTGGAGCTGGGACTGCGCGTCGGCGACCTGTTGTGCCAGCTCGGCTTCGCGCAGGCGCAGCATGCCCTGAATTTCCGCCGGAGAGATCGATTCGTCCAGAAGCCGGCGGATGCTGGCCAGCGACAGGCCCAGATCTTTAAGGGCCAGGATGCGATTGAGCTGTGGGAGCTGGTCGAACGTGTAGTAGCGGTAGCCGGTGATGGGGTCGACATGCACCGGTGTCAGCAGCCCTGTATCGGCGTAGTAGCGCAGCGCCGATACGGGCACCCGGCAGATCTTGGAGAAGTCGCCAATTCTGAGCATACAGACCCTTCCTGGAGGGGTGCCGATCCTGACTCAAAGCTTGTTCGGCATTCTAGGGTCTCAAGCAGCTTGAGAGTCAAGGACCTGCGCGAATCTCGTCAACGGGTTATCGGGGATGGGCAGCTACGTTGCGCCAACTACGCCAGCAGGCCCAGCCCACGCGCCCGCGCCACCAGCTCGGTGCGGTTGGTCACGTGCAGCTTGCCGAAGATCTGGTTGACGTACCACTTGACCGTGCCGACCGAGAAGATCAGCGTCTCCGCGATCTGCCGGTTGGACAGGCCCTGCGCGATCAGACCAACGATCTCCAGTTCGCGCGCGGTGAGGGCGCCGGTGGATGCGGCTGGAACCGCACGGGCCGGGCGATCGCGGCAATGGGCGTCTGTTCGAGCCTGCTGGCATAGGCGAGGAATTCGTCGAGGGCGGCATTCATCTCCAAAGTCGATCCGCGCGCCACCGCCGCGTCATAGGCTTCGCGCGGGAGCAGTACGCTCAGCCGCTCCAGTTCTTCGCCGGCCCACACGCGCGCCTCGCGGCTGTTGGCGAACAGCGTCAGCACGAACGACTGCACCGCCGCCGCCCGCTCCAGATCGCCCAGCGCCGCCCACAGCTTGCCGATGTTCACTAGGGTGCCGCTGAACACCCAGCGCATCTTTCGGGGCGGGAGGGTGCGGTGGTGCTCCACCGAGCGCAGATAGCAGCGCGCCGCCTCGGCATAATCTCCTTGTAGGTAGGCCAGGTAACCCAACCCGGCGTAGTTGCTGCCCAGGTCGAGTGCGTTACCGATCTCCTCGGCCACCCGCAAACTTTCCAGGCGAAGCCGACGCCCTTCCGCGAAATCCCGACGCGTTTCCGCCACTCGACCCAGCAGTGGGCCGAGTACGGTGCCGAGCATCGCCAGGTTGCGGGTCTGACGAAACAGCGCCTCCGATTGGCGGCCCAGGGCCTCCGCTTCGTCATACTGATGTTGGGTGAAGGCGATCCACCCCAGGATGTAGAAATGGTGCGCGATCTGGTTTGTATCACCCAGCGCCTGCGCGATGGCCAACCCCTCGTGGGCTGCCTCCAGGCCCGGCCCCCAATCCCACTCGACGCCTTCAGGCGTTGGCGTCCAGCCGTGGATGGCCATAATCGTATCGACCAGGTTGTACAGCGCGAGTTGAAGCTCGGCCCGGTCGTCATAGTCCCTCAGGATGGCCACGCCCTCGTCGATGGCCGCCTTGCCTTTCTCGCGTGCGCCGTTGACCGCGAGGAACGATCCCCAGACGCGCCAGCACCACCCCGGCAGAAACGCGCGTCAGCGTCGTCCCCCCCTGCCTCCTCCAGAAGTGCCAGCGCCTGCTCGAACAGCTCCATGCCCTCGACGACCAGGTAGCTATCGAGAAAGTAGAACCACATGCTGCTCGCCGACTGGCGAATCTCCTGGGCCATGTGCAGTTCTGCCATGGTCCGCCAGGCGGCACGCACGTTTTCGACCTCGACATTGATGGCCGCCTGCGCCGAACGGGGCCGGTCGCCCATCAAATCGGCGAGCTGATCTTCCAGAAAACGTGCAAAGAAGCGCGCGTGTCGCCGACGCGTCGCCTGCACGTCCTCGGGTGACTTCTTCAGCTGCTCCCAGGCGTACTGCGCCAGCAGTTCGTGCATGCGGTAGCGCCCATCGTCGTCATGGCGCACCAGCGACTTGTCGACCAGCAGCGACAGGCTGCGCAGCGATCCGCCGGTCACGGCCTCGAAGGCCGCGCGCGTAAAGCCGCCCCAGAAAATCGACGTCCGCTGGAAGACCTCGCGCACCTCGTCGGTCAGACCGTCCCAGAGGGGGTTGAGCACCGCCCGGATGCTGCGCTGCCGTTCCGGAATGTCGCGCATGCGCGTCTCCAGGAAGTCAGGCTGTGCGCGATCTCGTCGGCGATCTCGGCCAGGGACAGAGTCTGTATCCAGTTGGCCGCCAGCAGGATGCCGAGCGGCATGCCGCCCACCAACTGGCAGATAGCGCCGGGCAGGATGATCGTCGGACGCGAGTTTGGAGTCCGGGCGCAGCCCGAGCGCGCTCTGCACGAACAGGTTCGCCGCCTCCGACGCCTCCAAATCGCCGTGGAATTCCAGGCCACCCACGTTGCTAGACCGTCTCGCTGGTCAGGACCAGCCGCTCGCGCGGGGTGGCCGATATCCTGATTCCAGGGGCATGAGCGGTGATCTCACTGAGGAGTCCCGCCCCATCGAGCAGATGTTCGAAGTTATCCATGACCAGCAGCAGATTCAGGCCGCTCAGGTGATCGAAGAGCTGGCGGGTGATGTCTTCCTGTTCATAGAACTCGAACCCCAGGGCGCGGGCGATCGTCGAGACCAGATAGTCGGCAGCGCTGACCGGCGCCAGCGAGACGAAGGTCGCGCCATCGGCAGTTGATCGGCCAGCGCCGCTGCGGCTTCCCGCGCCGGACCGGTCTTGCCGATGCCGCCGGGGCTGACGAGCGTCAGCAGGTGGCAGGCCGGGTCGGCCAGCGGTCGGGTGAGATCCTGCACTTCGCGCACCCTGCCGATGAAGGGGTGTGGTCTGCGGTGGCAGTTTGAGACGCGGAGGGGCGGACGTCATCGAATTCATGGGCATGTCCGGCAAACAGCGAGCGAAAGGGTCGGGGGCGTGAGTCGAGCGCGTATCCTCACTCACTATAGCCCGAATTGTCCCCGGTCACAACAGGCGGCGGTGGCATGATGTGGCCTTAACGGCGGCATAACCGCGGCGGGGTATCATCTGTCGCGTACGGGAGCGATGAAATCCCGGCGGCGCGGAAAGGAACGCACCCATGACATCTCATCCCCTACCCGGCCACGGGGGGGCGCGCGACTGGGGGCTTTCCCGGTCGATTACGGCTGTTTCGCGCCGGTGGCCGTCTTCATCGACGTGTTCGCCGCGCAAGGTGGGAGATTACCGGCGGCGCGTGCGCCGATGGGCCTGTACAAACGCCGCGATCACATTCAGGCCATCGCTGCAATGCCTTCCGTTGCCGGGCGCTGGCAGGCGGTGCACGAACGCCCGCCCGCCGACTCCGACATCGATGCCATGTTCGCTGCCGCCGTTCCCCTGCAACTGGAGGCCATCCGCCGCCGCGCCGACCTGATCCCCGGCGCGCTCGCTGCGATAGCGGCTTTCCGGGCGCGCGGTCTGAAGATCGGCACCTGCACCGGCTATACCCGGCCGATGATGGCCGTCCTGTTGCCGCTGGCCGCCGCGCAGGGGTATGAGCCAGATGCGCTGGTCTGCCCGGATGAAGTGCCGGCCGCCCGTCCCGCTCCGTGGATGGCCTTCACCAACGCCATGCGCCTCGGCCTTTACCCGATGGCGGCCTGGGTCAAGATCGGCGACACGCCGGTGGACATCGCCGAGGGCTTGAACGCCGGCATGTGGACGATCGGGTTGGCGAAGACCGGCAACGAACTTGGCCTGAGCGCGACGGAAGTGGACGCCTTGCCGGCAGCGCAACTGGAAACCCGCCTGGAGCCGATCCGCGCCAAACTAATCGCCGCCGGCGCACACTACGTGGTCGACTCGCTGGCTGACGCACCGCCGCTGCTCGACGCCATCGGATGCGCGCACGCCGGAGGCGCAGGCCCGGGCAGGCCCCTCGGAACCGCACCAACACCGGATGGCGCACGACCGCCTCGTTCGTATTGGCCGACGTCGATCTCGCCCTGCCTGGGCGGTTGCGCGGCCCCTTTCTACCACCCGCCGGAGGGCCGAAACCCCCGGGCCCCAAGATCCCCCCCCAGGACTGGCGAACACCCCCCCCCAACCGACCCATCGCCGGACCGCTCGCGACTTCTTTGACGGCCTGCTCCTGGCGCTGCTTCTGCGCGGCGTACTTCTGGTCACCATTTACCTTTATACCCACCCACCGGCCCCGACTACGGCCTGCATCTGCTCTTCGCCCAGCAGGTCCTGGAGACCAGGACGATCCCGGCTTTGCCGAAAACTACCAGCTCAGCGGCGCGACCGGCCCCTGCTCCCCGGCGGACCGCTCGTGTTCGGCGCCATGGCCGCTTCGTCAGCGGCGCGTCACCCTTCGACCCGGTCCACGTCATCACTTTCTTCGCCGTCATCAGATGCCTGGGTACGTTTTTCTTGGCGAGGCAGGTCTTTCGACGCGATGACGCCGGCCTGATCGCGATGCTGTTCACTGCCGTGCTGCCCCTGTTCGTCGACATGATGGCTGGGCCGGCCACCCCAACGCCATCGCCATTTCGCTCTTTCCGGCCTGCTTCGCCCTCTGGCTGATGGCCTGGGGAGAAGCCGACTGCCCCCAACCTGATCCTGCTGGCGCTGGCCCGCTGTGCGGCCGCCTACATGCACCACGTCTCGACGCTGTGGCTGGCGCTGGCACTGGGCCTGTTTGCCGCCGTCAGCCTGATCCTGCGTCCGCGCGAGTCGCTGCGCCGGCTGATCCCCCTGGCGCTGCTGTGCGCCGTCATCGGCCTGCCCGTCGCGCTCGACGCCTTCCGACTGGTCACGCAGCGGGATGCCGCCAGCGTCCTGGCCGATGCCGAGCGTTTCCGACGCGACCCGCGTCACCAAGGTCCTGGGCGCGCATCCATCACCCCGATGGGCCTGCTGGTCCCTGATTGGCGGAGCGGTCAACTTCTCACCGACCGCCAAGTCGCGCCGACTGCCCGCCGGCTCTATGCCTGCTATCTGGCCCGTCTCGCTGGTCTTCATGTTCGGCTGGCTGATCGGCCTGAAGTTCAACTACACCCGCGCCATCTACTTCCTCAGCATTCCCATCGCCCTGGGCGGCGCGTCGCTGATCCTGCGGCTGCGGCCGTTCCTGGCCCGCGCCGTCGCTGTATCCGCATTGATCTTCGCCATCGGCCTGAGCGCCTCGGTGCGCGGCTGAGACCTCGAAGTACTTCGAGATCGTCGCCGGACCTGCTGGAAGCCGTCGACTGGCTGGAGTCGTTCAGCGAGCCGGGCGATGTGGTCGACATGGGGACCTTCCTCGGTTTCCAGATGCCGCGCCTGCTGGATCGCCCACAGTTGGCTGCGCTTCCACCCCGGACCTGATCAGCAGCGTCGAGGTGCTGCCCATCCGCCGCCGACGCCACCTTCGATCCTGATGGGGCTGGACGACATGGACGAGGTGCTGGATCGCCGCGATGTTCGCTTCGTTATCGTGCGGGCGCGCACGCCGGACATTCCCGAGCCAGGCCGGTCGCGCCAGGTGATGAACGCCCACCCGCGCATGCGCCTGGTCTTCCGCAACGCCGACGTCTTCATCTACGATGAGGTGCGCCCAGGATTGCGCGCTTGCGTGGTGTCCGCCTGCCCTCGGCGTCGTCCCTTGCCCCGGCGCTGACCCTGTTTGATCGCGTTCGGCGCGCTCGTCGTGGCGCTGGCCGAGGCGCAGCTCCTTCGCTACGTCGATTTCGTCTACATCCTGGGGGAAAACGCGCTGGTGCTCGGGGCGCTGCTGTGCGTGATCTTCGCGCTGGTCACGCGGGGCGAAGACCCCGAAGGTGTCGCGCTACCGGCCAGCCCGATCTTCCCGGCGCTGATCGCCCTGGTCGTCGGCGCGCTGGGGATCATCCTGCTGGCCCGCTACCAGGAAGGCCTCTCGCCCTACGCCGTGCTGATCGCCGTGCTGATCGCGCTCTCGCTTGATGCCGCCCTGACGCTGCTGCGCCGCGGTGGGGAGCTCGCTGAGCTGGACGCCGCGCCGGGGCTGCCGCGCAGGACCACCGTTGTGCTGCTGGCCGGAATCGGTGGGGTTCTGGTCCTGACCGTCGCCCTGCGCCTGCTTGGGCCGAGCGACCTGCTGCTGATCTATCTGCTCGGGCCGCTGACCGTCTTCGTCGTGCCGGGGCTGGCCCTCTCGCTCGCCCTGCTGGACTCCGACGCGCCGCCGCTGGCCCATGTTGCGCTGGCGCCGGTCCTGTCGGTGGCCGTGGGGGCAATCTGGCTGGCGTGGCTGGCCTGGCTGAACATCCCCATCACGCCGGCCAGCATCCTGGGCGGAATCGCCGCCGTGACGGTCCTCGCCGTGGCCGCCGCCCTCTTCCGCCGCCGGTCCACCCCCGCCGATTCGTAGGGACGAGGCCTGCCTCGTCCGCCGAGGGAAGCTGACCGACGGACGCGCCGTTGCGTCGTCCCTACGATCTTCTCAGCAGATCTCCCCTCTCCCGCAGACGCGGAGAGAGGGGCCGAAATCGAGGTCTGCTGCCCCACCCACCGCCACGCCATCTCTCAGCCAGCGCCGCCCACTGCGCCATCAGGCCCTCCAGCGCCGCCTGCTGCTCCGGCATACTGCCGGCCCAGGTCCTGGACGGCGCTCATCTTCTGCGCGGCGCTGGCGCGCTCCAGCAGCACGTCGAGCTCCTTGAGCGAGGTTTCCACGCTGTGGATCTGCATTTCCAGCCGGGTCAGGGCATCGTTCTTCTTCGGGCGCGGCGGACGCGCGGGCTTGTGCGCCGTCGCCGATTTCTGCACTGCTTTGGCGGCCAGTTCTCCGGCTTCCTCGGCGGCCAGATATTCCTGGTAGGTGCCCTTGAAGAGGCGCATCGCGCCCTCGTCCAGATCCAGATCTGCGTCGCCAGCCGGTCGATCAGGTAGCGGTCGTGCGAACGAGCAGGATCGTGCCGTCGAACTGTTCGAGGACTTCCTGCAGGATCTCCTGCGCCGGGATGTCGAGGTGGTTGGTCGGCTCGTCGAGCAGGAGGAAATTCGCCCGATCCAGCGTCAGGATGGCCAATGCCAGTTTGCCGCGCTCCCCACCGGAGAGCATGCCGACTTTCTTGTAAACATCGTCAGCGCGGAACAGATACTGCGCCAGATGCTTCCGCGCCTCGCTCAAAAGCATGTACTTGTGCCGCAGAAGCTCGTCCAGCACCGTGTTTTCGAGGATCAGCTGGTCGTGCGCCTGTGCGAAATAGCCGACCTTCAGCCCGCTGCCCGAAGGCGACGTGCCCGCTGAGCGGCTCGATTTCCCCCGTGAGCGTTTTGAGCAGGGTGGTTTTCCCGTTCCGTTGTCGCCGATCAGCGCGGCGCATTCGGCGCGCACCAGCAGCATGTCGTCGGCGCCGAACAGGCGGCTGGTCCGGGTAGCCCACTTCCGGATCACGGGTACGCAGCACCCAGTCGCCGCTGCGGTCAGCTGGTTTTGACGCGCAGCCAGTTTGGGCAGGCGCTGATTCCCGGGCGACGAAAAGCCTTTTATAGCAGCTTCGGCTTCGGCGACGGTTAATGCGGACGAACTGCCAACGCCGGTTTCAGACCATTTGCGGCTCTGCCTTGTAGGCGAGATCCCCATTTCTTCAATGGCGACGAGGTCACGACTGAGACGGCGCAAGCTGCCGACGACCCCCGGCGTTGGTCGGAGCGCGAGCGATATTACGCTTGATGAAGTCCAGCTCGGCGCGCAGGCGCTCCATCTCCTGCTCGTAGACTCTCTCAGCGCGCTCCCAGCCGTTCCTGACGCTGGCGCAGATAGGCGCTGTAGTTGCCAACGGATGTAGTCGTCGATACCGGTGCCGCTCATCTCCCAGATCGTACCAGCGACCGAGTCGAGAGTAGCGGTCGTGGCTGACGATCAGCAGCGCGCCATCCCACTTGCGGAGGTCCGTTCGAGCCATTGGACCGCGCCGATGTCGAGATGGTTGGTCGGCTCGTCCAACACGAGCAGATCCGGGCGGGAGAGCAGCAGACGCGCCAGCAGCGCGGGTCTTTTGCCCGCCGCTGAGGTGCATGAGCGGCGTGGCGTATCGGCTTCGCAGAAACCCAGCCCCTGGAGCGTCGCTTTTGGTGCGGGTTTCATAGTCGTAGCCGCCATGGCTTCGAATTGCTCCTGAATGACGCTGTACTCGTCGAGGATCGTCTGAAGCGCGTCGGAGTCGGTTTCGTCCGCCATGCGCTGTTCGAGCGCGGAAGGCGGCTTCCTGCCGTGCACGCCAGCGAAAACCGACATCATTTCTTCCCAGACCGTGTTGGTCGCTTCGTGGAAGGCTTGCATCGCTTCCTGACGCGAGATAGCCAGCCGAAGCCCATCCTTGCATGGCTGACTCTGCCGATGGTCGCCTGCTCCAGCCACACAGGAGCAGGAGCAGGAGGTCTTGCCGATGCCGTTAGGACCGACGAGACCGATTTTCGCGCCGGGTTCGACGCTGTCGTGACGTTCATGAAAACGTCGAACGCGCCGAAGGAGAGTCAAGTTGTTGCGTGCTGAGGATCGCCATCCGTACCTACTGCTTCGCTTCAGTGAATGCTGAAAAGCAGTGATGAGAAATGCAAGGGATGAGTTGGCCTGGGTGAGAGAGCGGAAGCACCTCAATCACGTTTTCTCTCATTTCTCGTTCTCCCATCTCTGAACAACTTCATTAAATGCTATATAACAACAAAAGAAGCCGCGGGGCCCACCGCGCAACGAGAGGGAGGCGATCCAGCCCGGATCTCATCCGGGTTTAAGTTCGGCCAGAAAACGCAGAGGCAGCACAAAACCACATGCGGCACGGGTGCGGCACCGTTATGACAAACCCGCGAGGGTTTGCCTGAATATGCTAGACCGCACTTGTGGGCATCATGGCCTTCCACTCCGTCTGCTGAAAGTTCGGGAGCGGGTCACAAGGGGCGCGCCGAACCCCGATCGGTGTATGAGGAGTGGCCGGTTTTTATCAGCAGGGCGGACGTAATGGTCGCGACAAGGCGAGGCCTTGTCACCTCACTCTCCGCGCTTACGCTCGCACGCACTTCCTTCCGTTGCGTTCCAGCGCATCCAGCGCCGCGCCCAATGTGCCATCGAGCATCGCCTTTTTCCGTCACCGTGGCATCATTGCCGTCCATCCACAGGCGGATCGTCACCTC
>JADJPJ010000083.1 GCA_016713325.1 Candidatus Flexifilum affinis
AAAATCTCCTGTGCCGTAATGTCCAGGTGGTTGGTCGAAACCGTCCAGCAGCAGGAAGTTGGCCCAGATCCAGCGTCAGGATGGCCAGCGCCAGCTGCCTCGCTCGCCGCCGCTGAGCATGCCCACCTTTTGTAGACATCCTCGTCTGGCGGAACAGGAGCTGCGCCAGATGGTTGCGCGCCTCGCTGTCGGCATGTCCTTGTGGCGTATCAGCTCGTCCAGCACCGTGTTGTCGAGGTTCATCTGGTGGCTGCGCCTGGGCGAAGTAGCCGACGTAAGCCTGACCCTTGGCGACGTGCCCGCTCAGCGCGGGATCTCGCCGGTCAGCGTCTTGAGCAGAGTCGTCTTGCCCGTGGCGCCGTCAGCGCCGCGCAGTCGCCGCGCATCAGCACGATCCCCCTGCGTCGAACAGGTGCGGGTCGGGTAGCCCACGCGCAGATCGCGTGTTCGCAGCACGTAGTCGCCGCTGCGATACACCTGCTTCAGACGCACAGCCAGCTCGGCAGGCGGTTCACCGGGGAGACGATGGCCTTGATCGCTGCCTCCGCCTCCGTGACCGTGTAGATGCGCACCCCCGCCCACGCCCGTTTCCGACCACTTGCGGCTGGCCTTGTAGGCCGTGATGCCGATTTCCTCGATGGCTGCCGGTCGCGAAGCTCAGCCGGCGCAGGCGGCCGACGGACACCCATTGGTCGAGGCGCGGGCGATGCGCCCCGATGAAGTCAAGCTCGCTGCGCAGGCGCTCCATCTCCTGGGTTTCTCGTAGACCTTGGCGGCGAATCCGCGGGTCCCGAAGCGCTGGCGCACATAGGCGCTGTAATTCCCTTCGTACTCGTCAATGCCGGTCCGGCGCATCTCCAGATGGTATCGGCCACCAGATCGAGGAAGTGGCGGTATGACTGACGATCAGCAGCGCCCGTTCCACTTGCTGGCGTCGCTCCAGCCACTGCACCGCGCCGACATCGAGGTGGTTGGTCTAGGAACCGTCCAGCACCAGTAGATCCGGCCGGCTGAGCAGCAGACGGGCCAGCAGGGCGCGGTCTTCTGCCCGCCGCTCAACTGCACCCCTCAGCAAGTGGCGTACTCGGCTCGCTGAAGCCTCAGCCCCTGGAGCGTCGCCTTGGTCCGCACCTCGTGTCATAGCCGCCCAGCGTCTCGAATTCGTGCTGCACCTCTCCGTACTCGCCGGATCGCCTGGAGCGCGGCGCTGTCGGTCTCGTCGCTGAGCTGCGCCTCCAGCTCGGCCATGCGCGCTTCGGAGCGCCTGAACGCCGGCGAAGTACTGAGCATCATCTCTTCCCAGACGGTATTGGTCGCCTCCTGAAAGGCGGCCATCGCTTCCCCTGACGCAGATAGCCCAGTTTCAGCCCGTCCCGCATGACGACGCGGCCCGGCGCTCGGGCTCTTGCAGGCCGCGCAGGATCAGGACCAGGGAGGTCTTGCCGATGCCGTTGGGCACACCGTAGCTTCCGATTCTCGCGCCGGTCCTGAATCGCGGTCGTCAGCATTCAGAAAGACGTCGAACGCGCCGAAGGAAAGTCCAAGTTAGTTGCGCTGCTGAGATCGCCATCCGTACCTACCTCGCTTCGCTAGTGAATGCTGAAAAGCAGTGATGAGAAATGAGGGATGAGGGGCCTGGGTGAGAAACCGACACCCCTCAATCGTTTTTTCTCATTTCTCGTTTCGCATCTCTCGTTTCTTCATTGATATAACAACAAAAAGCCGCAGGGCGCACCATGCGGCAGAGGAGGCGATCCAGCGGATCTCATCCGGGTTTTGGTTGAGCCAAACGGAGGCAGCACAAAACCACATGCGGCACAGGTGCGCAGCTGATTATGACAAACCCGCGAGGGGTTTGCCTGAATATGCTAGACCGCACTTGTGGGCATCATGGCCTTCCACTCCGTCTGCTGAAAGTTCGGGGCGGGTCACAAAGGGCGCGCCGAACCACGATCAGTGGCGAGGGTGGCCGGTTTTGTCAACGGCAGGGCGGACGTAATGGTGCGACAAGGCAGGCCTTGTCCGCCTCACTCTCCGCGCTTACGCTCGCGCACTTCCTTCACGTTGCGTTCCAGCGCATCCAGCGCCGCGCCCAATGTGCCATCGAGCATCTCGCCTTTTTCCGTCACCGTGGCATCATTGCCGTCCATCCACAGGCGGATCGTCACCTCGTAGACATGATTTGTGGCGCGGTTCTGCGCCGGCATCTTGACGTTGACCATCGCGTGCGAGATGTCATTGACGCCGCGCGCCACACGGTTCAGCCCGTCGTAGACCTGGTCCACGATCGGCTCGGGGATGCCGCCCTCAAGTTCATCGTGGAACTCGACGGTGAAATTGACAGAGTTCTGCGTCATGACTTCTGCTCCTTCTGCGGGGGAACCTGATTCCCCGTGCTCGGAATGGCATAGTACAGCCGCGCGCCGATCCCGCCTTCCAGCCGCAGGAGCTCGGCCGCTTCGCCGTGCACCAGTTCGATCGCTCCGGAAGACGCGCGCACCCGCCCAGAATCGCCTGCGGATCGGATCGCATGGGAATCGGCAGCCAGCCCACCACCATGTCCGCCAGCCGCTCCGGCAGCAGGTTGATCACCGTCTTGGCCGATTCCTCCGCGCCGCCGAAGAGGATGCGGGTGAACTGCCGCTTCTGGCTGAGCTTGTCGATGGCGTCGACCACCTCGCGGAAATAGCGCATGCGGTGTTCGTCGATCATCTTCTCGTAGAGGTCGCGGAAGTCACCCTGAGCCATGGCGCCGAGTTGATACTCGTGCGCTCCTGGAAATCGTACTCGTCGACATCGTTCGTCAGACGGGTTTCACCACCCACGCGGCCCCAGGGCGGCGTTGAGGATATCTCGTCTTCTCTGATCCGACCAGCACGATCAGGTACGGCTCGTATTCATCGATCAGCCACAGCAGCGGTGTGACCAGCGGCTTGCCATAGGCGATGCGGCTTTCCAGGGGCATACTCAGGTGAAATTCGCGTATTGCCTCGGGGCCGATGAACAGCGCCAACGCTTTGCCGTCCGGCTGGTAGTGCAGGAAATAATCTTCTGCCTCGTCGGCCTGCCGCTTCCAGACCGGATCTTGCGGATCGCCCACCTCCTGGGCGAGGCGTTTCAGTTCGTTTTTGAGCCAGATGCGCCAACCGGCGTTGGCGGCCTGGTTGGACTCCTCGGCGTTGTCGATGTCCAGATACACTGACAGGACCGGCTCTGCCATCTCGTCGATCACGGCATGAACGTCTTCCGAAGTGATCATTGAGGCCCTCCTCCATCCATCGGGACATGGTTCCATTCCCGCCATTATGAGGGAGAGGGCACCGTGGCGACAGGGAAAGCCAGCCTATTTCGGCATGGGTGAAGGGGGGCCAGATCGGGCGTGGGTGCGCTTATCGACGTGCTTCCAGCAACCGGCGGTAGACGCATCCAGGTCGCCGACCAGCCGGTCGATGCCGTAGCGCTCCAGCATCTTCGTGCGAATAGCCGTCGGATCCGGCGGCTGGCGCAGCGCCTTGAGAATCGCCTCGGCCAGCGCCTCTGCATCTCCGGATGGCGCCAGCGCTCCCAGCGCCCCGCCCTCCAGCAGATCCGCCACGCCGCCCACCGCCGTGCTGGCCACCGGGCAGCCCGCCGCCAGCGCCTCGATGATTGTCACCGGCGTCCCCTCGTTGACGCTGGACAGCGCCATCACGTCCAGATCGCTGTAGACCGGCGCCAGGTCGCGTACCCAGCCTGTGATCGTGACCGCCTCGCCCAGGCCAAGCGCGGCGATCTCCGCCTCGACCTGCGGCCGCGTCTCACCGTCCCCGACGATGGCGAAGCGTGCCGCCGGTACGTCTTTGAGCACCCGCGCCGCCGCCTGGAGGAACAGGCTGTGGTTCTTGACCGGCACCAGCCGCCCGACGATGCCGATCAGGGGCGCGTTCGCCGGGAAGCCGTGCGCCGCTCGGAAGTCGCCTGCCTTGCGCGGCGCGGCGGCGAACTTGCTCAGGTCCAGCCCCAGGCCGAGAACCACGATCTTCTCCGGGGGGCACACGCCGAACTCTTCGCTGATCTCCCGCTTCAAGCCGACCGTCAGGGTGATCACGGCGCTCGACATGCGGGCCGTCAGCCGCTCCAGAGTCAGGAAGACGCGCGTCATGGTCGGGCTGAAGTAGCCGCGGAAGACATGGCCGTGGAAGGTGTGGACGATCACCGGCACGCCTGCCAGCCAGGCCGCGACCCGCCCGACGAACCCCGCCTTGGCGGTGTGGGTGTGCACCACATCCGGCTTAAACTGCCGCATCAGCCGGACCAGCCGCCAGATCACCTGAAGGTCGCGCACGGGGTGCAGGGATCGGCCCAGCGCCGGGATGATCGTTGGCCGCACGCCCAGCGACTCGGCGTAGTAGCTCATGTCGCCTTCGTCAGCGCTCACCTGCCCCGCCACCAGCAGGCTTTCGTAGGCCGGCGGGGCCAGGCGGTGAGTCAGCAGCGAGACGTGAAGCGCCGGGCCGCCGACGTTCAGCCGGGCGATGATGCGCATGACGCGGATCGGTCGTTGGGTCATGATTCCTCAGAGCAGGCATCTACACAAACGCCGCCAATCATAGCAGAGGCGTCTGTGTCACAGGAACGCTTTCCGCACAGCATCCGGCCAACGCTCTGCTTCAACGCTTATGCTGTGCCGCTCCAAACGGGTTTACAATGACCGTATACCGAACTTTCCTGGGCTGCCATTACCACATATTCACCCGGACCGGTTCTATGGCCCGCATCCCAGAAAGCAGATCGATCCCATGGGTGACGACGACCATTCACTGCGCCAGCCATTTCCAGAGCTTCAGCGCGATAGTCTCGAAATTGAATATAAACGCATCGTCCAGGCGATAGACGATGCCGCGCGCGGGCTGCCCGCCGATCGCACGACCGGAGAGTGCAGGCTGCTTGCCGATCGGACGACCGGCCGGATCCTCGACGTGGAAGGCGCTGTGTTGGAGATGCTGGGCTATGCCCGAGACGTCCTGATCGGCGTTTCCATCCACGATCTCGAGATTCCCTCTCCAGCGCAGCCGCCATTCTCGGCCGTTGAGGAGGCGGGGGATGGTTTGGATTATGACGGTTCTTTCCGCCATGCTCTGGGCCACCCACTCCCTGTGCGGGTCTACTGCCGGATTCCCTACGAGCAGTCGGCCTCTCTGGTCAGCTACCACCTGTCGGATCGATCGCCGCGCGCCCGCCTCCTGCACGAGCTTCAGCGCCGCGAAGATGCGGGCTTCTCCTTTCAGCAGAAACTCAAGGCGCTCAACGAGATCACCATCGAACTGAGTCGCATTGATTCCTATCAGTCACTGTGCTGGCATGTCCTCAAGCTGGCGATGGAACGCCTCGGCTTCGACCGGTTGGGACTCTGGTTTGTGGACACGGAACGACGGGTCATGACCGGAAGCTATGGCGTCGATGAGCACGGCCAGATCCGGGACGAACGCGATCAGAGTTGGCCTTACGAAGTGTCGTATATCGTCGATTTCCTCCGGGGCAAGACGGAAACTTCGATCACCCGGGACCACGCGCCGATTTACAACGACCGATCGGAAGTGGTCGGAGCCGGATGGCACATCGCCGCGCCGGTGCTCCATGGCGATCGCTGCATCGGCGTCCTGATGGCCGATAATTTCTTGCGCAAGCAGGAGATGAAGCTCTATGAACCGGAACTGCTCCGCCTGTATGGCATCACCGTCGGGCACCTGACCGAACTGGCGCGCGCTCGCGAGCAGGCGTTCGCCATGCGTTTGGAGCAGGAGCGCATTTCCATGCTCCGGCAGTTCATCACCGATGTCGGCCACGACTTCCGAACTCCGCTCTCGATCATCAACACCAAGAGTTACATGATGGCTCGGGCGAGGGAAGAAGATATGCGTCATGTGCTCGCCGGCGTCATTCAGGAGCAGGTGGGCTACATCAGCACCATGCTCGACAGCGCGCTGGAGTTTGTCGAACTGCAACGCGAATGGACCCTGAACCTGAGCCCAACCGATCTCCGATCGCTGCTTGCGGGAGTCATCGAGTTCTACAGCGACCAGAGCGCCTCAAAACACCTGACCTGGGAGACCGATTACGATCCGTCGCTGATCGTCACGGTCGATGCGACGTACCTGGATCGGGCATTGAGCAGAATTCTGGAAAACGCCGTCCAGTACACACGCGAGGGCGGCCGAGTGCGTGTCACTTCGGCGCAGTACCCGCACGAGATCGGCATTCGTATCGAGGACAACGGCATTGGCATTGATGCCCAGGCCGTCGGCAAGATCTTTGACCCCCTTTTCCGCGCCAACGAAGCGCGCACCGAACCCCGCAGCGGTCTGGGATTGGCCATCGCCCGGACCATTGTCGAGGCGCACGGAGGACGCATCGCCGTGGAAAGCACCCCCGGCACAGGCAGCATCTTCGAAATCCTTCTCCCGATCCCGTAATCCCATTGCCGCTGTACGGTTCACAGAGGCGGAGTGCCGTGAGGGACGTGACATTCCACTCATCGTTATGGCTATTCGTTATGGCTATAATGAAGCTACACAAGTCTTTACACATCGCGACGTTGACTCTGCCACCGTCAGTCACTGCCCTGGGGGAGGGAAACCATGAACCGTCCACGCTCGACGCTGCGCTGGCGTCTGCTGCTGTGCGTTTTCGTACTACTTGTCATCGCTCCGGTATCCGCACAACAGGCAACGTCTCCGGCGGTGGCGGGGTTCTACTACGCCAATGGCGAGCAGATCCCCCTGGGGATATCGACGGCGTTCATTGCCGTTCGACTGGAGACGGCGGGCGGTGACGCTGGCGCGAACATGGACCTCCTCGGTTCGTCCTTCCAGGCGCTGGATCCTGTGGCAGCCATTCAGCCGGCCCTGCTGTCCGGCTATGATTTTCACCTGGTCCCGCTGCACGGCGTGACCGGCGGCGATCAGGCGGCGGCGCTGGCCAGATCGCTGGCGCTGAAGCCGACGGTCGAATGGTCCAATCCGGTTTTCACCTACGGCCCGGCAACCCTGATCCTGACCGACGAGTTCATCGCCGGCTTTCCGACCGGCACGTCGTTCGCGACGATCGACGCTTACAACGCCGCCAACGGTGTCGAGCGGGTGCGCGACCTCTCGTCCGATGCCTACCTGCTGCGCGTGACCAGCGCCGAGGTCAGCGCCCTGGAAATGGCCAACCGCTACCAAACGGGCGGCGTTGCCCGCTACGGTGAGCCGAATTTCGTGGTCATGGCTCCCCGTCCGGATGTCGCGCCCGTTCCGACGGTCGAAGTACCTCAGGCCGGGCCTCTGTTCACGCCGAACGATACCTACGCCAGCTTCCAGTGGCACATCAACAACACCGGCCAGTTCACCAACGCCACCCCCGACGCCGACATCGACGGCTACGAAGCATGGGACATCACCCAGGGATCGGCGGATGTCATCATTGCTGTGCTGGACGACGGCATGCAGATCAACCACCCGGACCTGAACGATAAGGTTGTCTCCCCGCGCGATGTCGCCGTCTCTCCCTATGACGACGACCCCACACCCGGCGATACCGCTGAGCAGCTCGATGTCGACGCTCACGGCACGCACGCCGCTGGCGTGGCAGCTGCCGAGACGAACAACGGCATCGGCGTCATGGGAGCGTGTCCCAATTGTAAGCTCATGCCCATTCGCATCGCCTATACCTCTTTCGGAAGCTGGTTATTCACCTTCGTCAATATCGCGGCCGGCGTCGACTGGGCGCGCACCCATGGCGCGCACGTCCTGAGCAACAGCTGGTGGGTCAGCCCTCCTCGACCACTCTCACCAACGCCTTCAGCAATGCCGTCTACAACGGGCGCGGCGGACTCGGATCGGTGGTGGTGATCGCCGCCCTGAATACCTATCAGGCATCCGTCACCTATCCAGGAAAGCTCGCGGCCATCCTTCCGGGGATGATCACTGTCGGCGCAAGCACCTGGTGCGACACGATCAAGGCCCCGAACCCACCGGGCGATTGCTCTGGCGAGACCTGGTGGGGCAACAACTGGGGCACGGAGGTCGTCGTCACCGCGCCTGGCCATTCCATCTATTCGCCAGATCTGACCGGCACCGATGGCTATACCAGCGCTGACTATTCGTATTTCAACGGCACCAGCGCGGCCACCCCAATCGTCGCCGGGGTCGCCGGTCTGCTTCTGTCGCAGAACCCGGGTTGGACCAATGATCAGGTTCGCGACCGTATCGCAATGACGGCCGATGCGATCTATACCGCGGGCTACGATATCGCTTCCGGCTGGGGTCGGGTAAACGCTCAGAAGGCGCTGAGCGCGACCATCACCAACACCGGTCGTCAGGACGACCATATCGCTGACGCTCAAACCATCAACGAGGTGCCGGCGCAGATCTCGGAAGCGGTCACCGGCGCGTTTCGGGACAGAACCGACCCGACGCTCACCTGTCTCTCCTCGTCTCAGAGCTATTCCAGCAGCCTGTGGTTCAAGTTCGTCCCCCCGTATACGATGAGCGCCACGATCACGACGAGCGGCAGCACCTATAACACCGTGCTGGCGATCTACGACAGTGCGATGACTTCGCTCGCGTGCAACAACGATACGGGCGGCATTCAGTCTCAGGTGGTGGTGAACCTGAACGGCGGCGCTGCCTATTACGTCCTGGTGGGTGGTTACAGTACCGTATCCAGCCCGACGGGGGTCGCCGACGCCGTCAACCTCGTGCTCAACATCACGACTGCGACAGCTGCGCCCGGTCCTCTGCTCACCGGCACCGTCACCTTCCAGGGACGGCCGCCAGCACCCGATGCCGATCTGTCTCTGCCGCTTCACGTGCTTGTCAAACCCACCGGCGGCGGCGTGGCGGTCTTCGACGGCTCCGTGAGCACCAACAACTTTGGCGCGTTCGCCCTGAACCTCCCGGCCAACACCTACGATGTCTGGGTTAAAGGGGAGCGCACGCTGGCCAGACTGGTCACTGTCGACCTCTCCACGAATATGTCCATCGACGTGGGCACCCTTCAGGAAGGCGACGCCAACGGCGACAATATTGTCAACATCCAGGACTTTTCGCTGCTGGCATCGGCGTTTGGCACGCAGGAAGGGGATGCGGCCTACGATGTCAGGGCCGACTTCAATGCCGATGGTCTGGTGAACATCGGCGATTTCTCGCTGCTGGCCGCCAGCTTCGCGCAGGTCGGAGCGCCTGCGCCATAGGCATTGGCCGTGCCCTTGAACCGCCCGATCCTCCGCGATCCGTATTGGAGCCGGTGTCGAAGCGGTTCGAGAGCCTATCGTGAGAACGAACATCCCCCGCTTGTGTGACGCTTGCACGGTTCATAACGGTGTATAATGGACGGCATCCAAACGGGAGAGAACTATGAAAACGGTTCAGCTCGCCGACATTGTCGAAGAGGTGATCGCGGCCGCGCACAGCCAGGTGTGGTGTTCCGCCGGCACGGTCGACCCGCATAACCGGCCGCACGTCCGGCTGCTGCACCCGATCTGGGAGCGCCAGGGCGAGGGCCTTCTCGGCTGGATCGGCACCGGCCGGCAGAGCCCGAAGGAGCGCCACCTTCGGCATAGCCCATACGTCAGCCTGTGTTATGGCAAGGACATCGTCCATCCGATCACCCTCGACTGCCGCGCCGAGTGGGCAGACGAGGTGGCCGACCGCCGGCGCTTGTGGGAGATGTTCAAGGCCGCGCCCGAGCCGCTCGGCTACGACCCCGGTCTGGTCTGGAAGGCTCCGGATGACCCGTCTTTCGGGGCGCTCAGGCTGATGCCGTACCGGATTGTGCTGGGCCATCTGGGCGTCGAATGGCGGGTGTGGAAGCGGTGACCGCCTCCACACCCTTGTCCCGCTACCTCGAGGGCACGACCGACTTAGGCACTTTGATCGGTTTCTTGCTGCCGGAATTGGGTGATGGGGAAGAGGTCCAATTCGGGTCGATCTGAGCAAAAACGCGCACGTTCAGTTCCTCGACGCTGGCAGCGGCGGGAAGTCGCGGCTGCGTATCCAGGCCGCCGACCAGATCGTATATTTCTTCGATGCTCACCGGGCCGACTCTTGCCCTCTCGGCAAGGGCAGTGATTAGTTTGCGCGCGTTGTTGTCATGCCCTTCGTTAATCAGCAGAATCGTGATGAATGAGGGCATTGCGGTTCGTGTGGATCCATGTCGCCAGTTCGCGGGCGCCGGGAATCTGACCATGACGGCTGCGACCCTGGACGACTAGCGGATCGCTCTCACCCGGCTCAAAGTCTGCCTTCAAGTGTTTCAACAGCCAGTAGGTGACTTCCAGGCGCAGACTTGGAGCCGGATGCCGCCAATCAGGCCGCTCTAAGTCTTCCGGGATCTGCCCGTTAGAGTCAAACTGATCTGGGTAATTGTCCTGGAAGATACCGATCAGTGTCTCATAAATCTCGGCGCCAAAGGCGAGTGTGGAACAGGCATCTTCGGCCAGTTCCTCAAGATGCGCGACGCGCCAATCCAGATGGGTGACGGCGTCCGGCTGGGTCATCTTGCGCAGATCCTGCGCAGAAGGATCCATGCGATGCGCCCAATACAGCCAGAAGAGCTCCCAACCCTCAGCGGCGTTGGGATCGCGCGTGTCCAGAAACGATCGATAGAGAGAGGAGTCTGGAAGCCTCGCCTCATAGGCCCGCCAGGGGATCGCCGGGCATTGAATCGCGTGGTCAGCGGTCTGGAAAAGGGTGAACAATCCATGCGGTTGATCCAGCGGTGGATCCTGGGGTATGGAGCTTGGCGCATCGTTATTCGGGTTGACAACCAGGCTCGCGACCTCGTGCCAGATGATTTTTAGCTCGCTCTCGCTGCTTAATGCATAGAGCGGGATGCACAGCACGGCTGTGCCATCAAAAACCATGAGCGCATCATGAAGAAATCGACGCCGATCATGGGCAGGACGTCGATGTCCAGATCTGCTGGTACTTTCAGTTTGGCCTTGGCCTGATCGATCACGTCCTGGATGGCCTGAGTTCTTTCGCTGGCGTCTTCGGGTTTATGCTCCAGGTAGTCGATAATCGGTCGGAACTGCGCCCACTCGATAAGCAGCAGACCGATGGCCTCGCGTATCATCCGTGTTCTCGCCGATTCGCCCTTGCTTATCTCCGCCTGGTCGGCGAATTTGCGCACCCGGTCGAAATACCATACGGCTTTGAGCATGAATTTGCGGCGCAGAACGGCGGCCTCGTCAGTTTCCCTGGCAGGTGGCTTGATGATGCCGAACAACTCTGCCAGAATACCATTCTCCATCGTGAGATTTCTTTGTATTTGCTCCGCCATGGCGTACTCCTCTCATCTGCCTAGCATTCATCCACAGATGGCTCGTTTCCGAAGGCCTCCTGCGCCGCCGGATCGTCGAAGGGGCTGCTGCCCGCTTCAAGCAGGTTGATCCACGTTGTCCGCAACTCGATGTTGATGGTGCAGGTAGATTCAAAAGTCAGGAGATACTGCCGGCTGGAACGGAAGCTCTCCGCGGCGGAGGCCAGATCGCCAGCCTGCGCCTGCGCCATGCCGAGATAGTCGATATAGAAATGCTTGTCTTGTTCTGGTGCCAGGTCGACCAGTCGCTCGCAGATGTCGATGGTGAGTTGACGGTCGAGAAACATACTGGTGAGTCCCAGCACACAATAACCGCGGGCGACTTCGACATCTCTCACTGTGGCGGCCTTGCGGAGGACATCGTTGGTGTTGTCGGCCAGGCCCGAAAGCGTTGCAACCACTGCCGCTTCGGTGGCTTTCGCCTCCGCCGCTTTTGTTTCCGCCTGATCGGCGACGACCCGGGCTTCCGCTGCTCGCGTACCGGCCTGGGCGGCCGTGGCGTTGGCGGCAATGGCGCTACTGTTGGCGCGCTCCGCTTCCGCAGCGGAACCCAACGCGGTTGCGATCAGCAGGATAATCATTCCCAACGCAAACACGCCCGCCGCGATCAGGCTGCGAGCGGCCCACCGTCTGCGGTCTTCGGCGCGGCGGCTGGCCCGGATGAACTCCACATGCTTTGGGGAGGGGGGCGGCGCCTTGCCCGCGTCGCGCCAGCGTTCGGCGGCGCCCAGGGCATCGCCGATGAGCAGAAAGCTGGCACTGCGCCCACTCTCTTCCCATTCCAATGCGCGGCCGAGCAGAAGGCTGCCCTGGCGAACGTAAAGCAGATCCTTGTCAAAGGCGTCGATCAGGCGGGGAACCTTGCCCAGAAGTTCTTCTTTGCTCGCGATCGGAATGTTCTGCTCAGCATCGATGGCCCGCCAGTTATCGCCAGCGATTCCAATCATGTCGCGTCCGGCGGTGATGCGCTTCAGATACTCTTTGGTGAGGATACGATCCAGCATGGCGCGAGTGCAGGTTTCCTCGACGGCGTCGCCATGGCGCACGATCAACAGACGCTTCTTCAGCGCGCGCGCATGCTCCAGTTCAAGATGGCACACCGGTGAAGACATCGAATCGGCGCTGGCGACGAACAGGAAGTTATCGGAGGCGGCGATGCCTGCCTTGATCTGCGACCACCACTGGTCGGTCAGCTCGATATCCTTGATATCCTGCCAGACCTGATGACGCGCCAATTCGAGGTGCAGGCGGAGCGTCGTGGCAAATTCAACGTCTTTGCTGGAATAGGAGATGAACACATCCGAGCCAAGAGGTGTTCGGGGCTGACCCTCGTCCATGGCGGCCGTCTTTCCGGAGTTTCCAGATTGAGTGAGGATACTGGCCATCGAGGGATCGATGGAGGCGAAATCCGTCAGCGATTGTCTTCAGCGGATAGCGACCGTGCGCCCGTTGAGTATATCGTGATTATAACGCACAAAGGAATTAAGAGACTGTAATATACTAACTGCTGGCGGTGTGTATCCTATTGGCGCAGCCACGCGGCGGCATGTCCGCCCCACCTATATTGGCGTGATCGCCGCCGGGTCGATGAACAGGCGGTGCCACCACTCCAGCGTGAGCAGGGCCCACAGCCGCTGGCCATGATCGCGCTGGCCGCCGACATGTTCGGCGATCAGCGCCTCAACCGCCTCCATATTCAGCAGGCCGCGCCCGCGCGCCTCCGGGCTGAGCAGTGTCTCGCGCACCAGCGACATATCCTTGCGCAGCCACGCCCCCAGTGGAACGCCGAACCCGTGCTTGGGCCGGTCGATCAGGTCGGCGGGCAGCAGATCGCGCGCCACCTGACGCAGAATCCACTTGGTCACGCCGCCGCGCAGCTTGAGCTGCGGCCGCATCGCCGCCGCCTCGTGCACCACGCTCGGAGCGAGGAAAGGCGCGCGGGCTTCCAGCGACGCCGCCATGCTGCTGCGGTCGGTCTTGATCAGCAGATCGTCCGGCAGATACGTCGTCATATTGGCCATCAGTAAATCCGACAGGTCTGGCGGGCCGTCGAACCGGCTGGCGAACATCTGCCCGGCGTGATCCGGCTGGCCCGTGAGATCGGCGACGACATCGGCGCTGAACAGCCGCACGAAGTCGAAATAGCGCAGGGCGGGGTCCTGGGCCGCGCCTTTGACGAAGCGCCTCGCCCGCTTGATCACGTTGTAGTAGCCCGTCCCTTCCGGAATGGCGCTCAATACTCCCGCCGCCGCTTGCCAGACGGGCCGGGGCACGACTCCCAGACGGCGGATCAGCTCGGCGGCATAGAAGCGCTCGTAGCCGGCGAAGACTTCGTCGCCGCCATCGCCGGTCAGCGCCACCGTCACGTGCTCGCGCGTTAGCTTGCTGACCAGATAGGTCGGGATGGCGCTGCTGTCGCCGAAAGGCTGATCGTGGTGCCATACCAGCTTAGGCAGCAGTTCGAGCGCCTGCGGCTCGACCATGAACGCCGTGTGATCCGTCCCCAGGTATTCCGCCGCGCGTTTTGCATAGGGCGTCTCGTCGAAGCTGGCATCGCCGGTGAAGCCGATGCTGAAGGTCTTCACCGCCGCGTTGCTGTGCCGGCGCATCAGGGCGACGACCAGGCTGCTGTCCAGCCCGCCGCTCAGGAAGGCCCCCAGCGGCACGTCGCTGATCAGCGTGCGCTTGACCGCCTCGTTCAGAACGTGTCGCAGTCGCGATTTCTGTTCGGCATCGCTGACCGCTGAACGTCCTTCCTCCCAGGGGCGCGGCAGATGGGTGTAGAACTCGACGCCGACCTGTCCCCCGGCGGCGCGCAGGACGTGTCCCGGCGGCAGCATGGTGATGCCCTGGAAGGCCGTCTCTGGCGTGGGGAGATAGCCGAAGCCCAGGTAGAACGCCAGCCGCCGCGCATCCAGCGCCGACTCGCGCGGGACGGCCGGGTGGGCCAGCAGCGCCTTGATCTCGCTGGCGAAGACCAGCACCTGCCCATCCTGGTACAGATACAGAGGTTTTTCGCCCATCCGGTCGCGCGCCAGCAGCAGCGTCCGCTCCTGGGCATCCCACAGGGCCAGGGCGAACATCCCTTCGCAGTCGGCCAGGCGGCGAATATCTCCCCCGCGCAGATGCTCGATCAGCGTCTCGGCGTCGCTGGTGGTGCGAAAGTGAACCCCCTGCGCCTCCAGCGCCGTGCGCAGATCCAGGTGGTTGTAGATCTCGCCGTTGTAGGCCAGGGCATAGCGTTCGTCGGCGCTGCGCATCGGCAGGGCGGCGGCGGGCGTCGTCGGGTCGAGGATGGCCAGGCGGCGGTTGCCCAATCCGACCGGCCCGTCGAGGATGACCCCGCCGGAATCCGGCCCCCGGTGGATGAGCATGCGGTTCATGGCCTCGACCTCGTCGTGCGTGACCGGCCGGCCGTCAAAATACAGAACCCCGCAGATTCCGCACATGGTCAGGCCACGCCCCGGTTACGGGCAGGTCGGGTGTAGGGACGCGCAACGGCGCGTCCGCCTGAGGCATTGCCTTCATTGTGAATTGCCGCTTCAACGGACGACCCATGGGTCATCCCTACGGTGGATCGTGCGTAGGGACAAGGCATGCCTCGTCCGCAATGCCGGGTCGTCGTGATCCCCGTCACGGTTTCAACCCTTCGTACAGGTCCGCCGTCGCCACGACCATCCGGTCGGCGTCGAAGACCGTCTCCAGCCGCTCCTGGCCGAGCAGCCCCATGTGCCGGCGCAGCGGTTTGTCGCCCAGCAGCACGTCGAGCGCTGTCGCCAGCGCGTCCACGTCGCCCGAGGAGAACAGATATCCCGTCTCGTTGTTGACCACGACCTCCGGGATGGCGCTCACGTCCGAGCCGATGATCGGCACGGCGGCGGCCATCGCCTCCAGCATGACGATGCCGAATCCCTCCCACAGGCTGGGCATGAGCAGCATATCGAAGCCGGCCATGCAGCGCGCGGCGTCGTCGCGCCAACCGAGGAAATGCGTCCGCCCCGCGATGCCGAGCGCCCCGGCCTCTGCCTCCAGCGCCGGCCGCAGCGGACCATCCCCGACGATCGCCAGATGCGCCGACGGGTGCTTCTCGGCTAACTGCGCGAAAGCCTGGAGGGCGAAGCTCACGCCCTTCTGCTCGATCAGCCGGCAGACCATCCCGGCGACCGGCGCGTCTTCGGGCAGCTTCAGTTCGCGGCGCAGGTCGGCCCGCGTCTGGTTCAGGTCGATCGATGGCTGTGGGGGCAGACCGTAATGGATGGTGCGGATTTTCCGCGGCGAGGCGCCTTCGACCTCGATGCAGAAGCGCCGGATCGCCTCGCTGATGGCGATGCCCCCGCTGGATGACGCCCAGATCGCCCGGTTCAGCAGCTTGATCGCCGGGTGGGTCCGAAACGGATCGTCGTTGTGCCGGCTTACGACCAGATGGCGCACCCCCGCCAGCCGCCCGGCTGCCGCGCCGTACAGATCGGCGTGGATCAGGTGGGTGTGGAGGATGTCGGGCTTGTCGTTCAGCAGCGCCATGCGGATTTTGCCGATCACGCCCACGTCACTGTGCCGCCGGATGACGATCCGCTCGACCGGCACGCCCTGGGAGGCCAGGCCGTTGGCGAAATCGTCGGCGGGTTTGTCCGGCTCGACCATCAGGATCAGGCGGACGGTGAAGCCGAGGTCTTTCAACCCGGGCAGCAGAATCAGCAGGTGGCGCTCGGCCCCGGCGATGCGCGTCGCTTTGATCAGGTGGGTTACCTTCATCGGCATCGTGGCTCTCTCTGCCCGGTCATTGCGGTCCGCCGGTCTGGGGAGGTGGGGGTGAAGCAGGAACGGCCGGTGGGTTCAACTGGTAGCGCCGGCGGATCAGCATCATCACCCCGAACAGAGCAGCCAGCAGCGCCAGCGCCCCCAGGCCGATCCACAGCGCGCGTTCCGGCGGTTCGCGGCTGACCAGCACGCCCAGCGCGCCGAACAGGGCGCAGCCGCCATACAGGATGAAAATGGCCTGGCGCTGGCTGAGCCCCAGGCTGAGCAGCCGGTGCGAGGTGTGATCCTTGCCCGCCTGCCCCGGCGACCGCCCCTCGCTGATGCGGGTGAATACCACCAGGCATATGTCGAAGATCGGCAGCGCCAGCACCAGGATCGGCACCATCCAGGTCACGCTCAGTGGCTGCGATCCGAAGCGCAGCTCGATGCCCAGCACCGCCAGCACGAACCCCAGCACCAGCGCCCCATGTCGCCCATGAAGGTGCTGGCCGGGTTGAAGTTGTATATTAGAAAGCCGATCGCGCTGCCCGCCATGGCCGCGGCCAGCGCCGCCACCAGCGACAACCCCTCGTTGTAGGCCAGGAAGGTGAAATACAGCCCGGCGATGGCGCTCAGGCCTGCCGACAGGCCATCCATGTTGTCGAGGAAGTTGACAGCGTTGGTGATCGTCACCACCCACAGCACGGTGAGCGGATAGTCGAGCAGCGGCGTGTTGAACAACTGAATCTGAATGCCGCCTGCGATCAGGATGCTGGCGGCGATCACCTGGGCCACCAGCTTGGCGCGGATGCCCAGTTCGTAGCGGTCGTCGATCAGCCCGACCACGGCCAGCAGCGCCGCGCCGATCAGCATCGCGCTCAGGTCGCCCAGACTGTCCGGCAGCACGAACAGGATCAGCGCCAGGGCGAACCCGGCGAAGATGGCCAGCCCGCCCATCAGCGGCTTGTGATCGGTGTGAATTTTGCGCTGGTTCGGTTTGTCGACCACGCCCAGGCGCAGCGCAATGGCGCGAGACAGCGGCGTCATGCCCACCGCCCTCGCGATGTCCACCACCACCACCGGCACAAACAACAGCGGATCCAACCGCGCACCCCCTTTGCATGGCAATCGCGCAGCGATCGCCCGACGGCTGGAAGTGTAGCGTAGATCGTGGGGCGATTTAAGGGCGGTTGGCCTCCTGTGCATGGTGCGCGGGCAAGCCTGACATTGGCGTAGCCCGAATCGTCCCTATAATATGGGTATCAACCCTTATCTCTCCAACCACAGGACCAACGATGACCGCTGCCAACAAGCAGATTCTATGCCGCCACTTTGAAGAGGTTCTGAACCAGGGTCAGCTTGCCGTGATCGACGAGATCTACAGCGACGCCTACGTCCTCGACGCGCCCGTCCAGACGGACGGCTCGGCGCAGGCGCACGGCCAGACGCTCGGCCGCGACGGCCTGAAGCGCCGTGTGACGCTCTTCCGCACCGCCTTCCCGGACATCCACTTCACCATCAACGACATGGTGGCCGAAAACGACCGGGTGGTGGTGCAGTACACCTTCGCCGGCACGCACACCGGCACCTTCCGCGAGCTGGAGCCGACCGGGCGCAGCATCTCCGTCATGGGCATCCTGATCGCGCAGGTGGTGGACGGTTGCATTCAGTAGGCGGTCAGCGTCATCGACGGCGGCGACATGATGCACCAGCTCGCGCCGCACCACAAATCGACCGTGCAGATTTTCCTCGACCATCTCTTTGACCGCGTGCGCGACGTGCTCAGCGAACTATTGTTCACGCAGCCAGGGACTTCATGAGGAATGGGGAAACTCACCCGGCAGTGTTTTTCTCTCATTCCTCATCCCTCGTTTCTCATTCCTTCTTTTCAGGAGCCTCCCATGATCATCACGCGCACCCTTCACCTGATCCCCATGCGGCGGAACCATCTGGAGGCGCTGGCGCGCGGCAAGGACGCCCTGGGCGCGCTGCTGGGCGTGACTGTCCCGGCCGGATGGCCCACGTTCCCGGAAGCCTACGCCCTCCCCGAAGGCGACCCAACGCCGGAAGTAGCCGAAGACCCCGAATGGCAGGGCTACTTCTTCATCCACCCAATCGAGCGCGTCCTGGTAGGCAGCGGCGGCTTCAAAGGCCCGCCCGACGCGTCTGGCGCCGTGGAGATCGGCTACGAGATCGCACCGGAATACTGGAATCGTGGGCTGGCCACCGAGGCGGCGCGCGGCATGGTCGAGTTCGCCTTCGCTCATGAAGCCGTGCGAGCGGTCATCGCCCATACGTTGGCCGAGATGAACGCGTCGACCGCCGTTCTGCGCAAGGTCGGCATGACCTTCGCCGGCCAGGTGGATGACCCGGAATTCGGCGCGATCTGGCGCTGGGAGATCCCCCGCGACGCGTACCGGCCGGCCTGAACAGTTCCAGGCCGCCGCAGGTCTACCCCGGGATGCCACAAATCCCAGAATTCTGGGATAGCCCGATCGGGCGGTCCCGACGCAAGATCGGGCCATGGAGCAGAAAGGGAAGCCCATGATCCTCCTGCATATCGAGCATACGGTCTTCAATTTTGAGGCGTGGAAAGCGGCGTTTGACAGCGACCCGGTTGGCCGGCAGCGATCCGGCGTGCGCAGCTATCGCGTTCTGCGGCCGGTCGACGACCCGAACTATGCTATCATCGATCTGGAGTTCGACACCCTGAACCAGGCGGAGGCGCTGCTTGCTGCCATGCAGCAGGTCTGGAGTCGCGTCGGCGGGGTGCTCATGCAGAACCCGCAGTGGCGACTCGCCGAGGTGGTGGAGACCCGAGCGTATTAGCTGCTGCATCCGGATGTCGCTGTTCCCTTCGTCGCTGTCATAGGCTGTGAGGGCTGACGGGCCATGAGAACACGATCGGCAGAGTTCACCCGGCGCGAGATGATCCGCCTGTGCCACAGCGCCCTCGACGCGCGAACGCTGCGGGTCGAGCTGCTGGCGCGCCTGAAAACCGTTGTCCCCTTCGACTACATCTACTTCACCACCACCGACCCGGCCACGAATCTGGGCACCAGCACCGTCATGACCGAAAAGCCGCCGCCCTGGATGATGTCGGTTTTTCTGGAGAACGAGTTCCTTCAGGACGATTTCAACAAATTCGGCGACATGGTGACGCGGCATCAGCCGGTGCGCATCCTCAGCGAGTCCACCCGCCACGATCTGCCGCGCAGCCGGCGCTACCGGGACATGCTCGCCCCGGCCGAATTCCTGGCCCAATTGGCGCCGCACATCGCCGATGGCCTGCGCAAGGCGCTGCTGGTGGAGGGCGACCGCCGGGCTGCTGCATCCGATGGCCCTGGCGTGCTCCTCCTCGCCGAAGACCTGACCATTGTGGCGGCGACGGCGGCTGCCGAGGAAGGGCTGGCGGATCTGGCTGCGATGGAGCACGGTGACCAGCGTGTCCTCCCGATCGCGGTCCGCAGCGTCGTCACCCGGCTGAGAGCCATCGAGTCCGGGCGCGCAGGGGCGGAGGCGATCCCCAAGGTGCGCGTGCACACGCGTCCCGGGCGGTGGTGGGTGGTGTCCGCCTCGCGCCTCCACAGCGGCGGCGCTCCCGGGCAGATTGCCGTGATGTTCGAGACCACGAAACCCGCCGAGATCGCCCCGCTGATCATGCAGGCCTACCTGCTGACCGAGCGCGAAGGCGAGATCACCCGGTCTGTTCTGCGCGGCTGGTCCACCGCCGAGATCGCCGCGAACCTGCACATCTCGTCCAATACGGTGCAGGATCACCTGAAGGCCATCTTCCGCAAGGTCGACGTGAGCAGCCGCGGCGAGCTCACCGCGCGCATTTTTGCCCAGCAGGTCGCTCCGAGTTATAAAGCCTACTCTTCTCTGGATGCACCGGATTCGTAGCCAGGGCTGACGACACCGACAACGCGCAGGAGGCCGCTGAACCATGACGCAGATGACCGATGCCCACGCCCGTGAGCGGTTGGCCGCCCTGAAGGCCAAACTGGCGCATGAAAACCAGCTCTATGACCGCTTTGGCAGCCCCGACATCCGGAAGCGCATCGACGCCCTTGAGGCCGAGATCGCCGCACTGCCGGAGCATATCCGACGCGAAGAGGCGATCACCGCAGCGCTAAAGTCGCTCACGGAGGCCGTCGAAGATTACCTGATGGACCGCGAGGCGCGCCTGCTGCCCGATCCGGGCGATCTCTGGGAGCACCTGCGCGATCTGCCGGCCAATCTGCCGATTGCTGCTCAAGTGGTGAAGCTGCGGGAGCATCTTCGCGGCCTGGGCGCATCCGACGAGGACATGCAGATCGCCGTGCTGCTGGCCGCCGACCTGGAAGGCGCGAAGGCGCAGGTCTTCCGCTTCCGCAAGCGCCTGGTCGACGCCGTCACCGCACTGGGGGAGCTCACCCCCTGGACAGGCGACCCGGTCGCCGAGATCGCCGCCTGGGACCCCGGCCCGCTGCGCGCCGAGGCCGACGCCCTGCTCAGCGCGGAGCTGCGCATCGAGCGCGGCCCGGACCTGGACCAGCGCCGGCGGCTTTACCAACTGCGCATTCTGGGGAGCATCGCCATGCTGCGCCTCCTGGGTCGGCCGCAGCAAAGCATCGAAGAGACCATTCGGCACAGGTAGACCATGAGAGGCCAGGAAGCGCGATGAACATTCCGAAGTACTGGGCAAAAAGTGGTAGTCGTCCGGTGAGAGTCTGGGGACGGACGATCGATCTGGCCGTGTGGGAGTGGTCGAACACCAGCATGGCCGAAGCGCAGCGAAAAGCCGAAGCGCATCTCAATGAGACGGCGCAGCGCCTCGAAGCCGGGAAAGGCATACCGGATTATCCCTATGGCGAGCGGGTTCTGCGTGAGGAAATCGTCCAGACCATCAGCAACGCGGAAGGCGCCGAGGTCGGCATCATCACCCGGAATGCTTACGGGGCGCTGATCATGAACGCCGCTGGAGCGATGTTCATCGATATCGATTTTCCGGAGGTCCACACGTCGCTCTCGCCCCGATCGCTTTTCAACCGACTGCTCGGGATCAAGCCGTCCAGGCCCGATCCCGAGCCGGAAGCGGTGGCGCGCGTGCTGGATTGGGCGCAGCAGCATCCCGACCTGGGCCTGCGCATCTACCGGACGTGCGCCGGGCTGCGCTGCCTGGTCACCAGCCAGGTCTTCGACCCGAACAGTGCCGACACCCACGCCATCCTGACCGCGCTCCACAGCGATCCTCTGTACGTGCGGTTGTGCCGGCAGCAGTCGAGTTTTCGCGCCAGGCTGACCCCCAAACCGTGGCGGATCGGGGCGGGGCTGCCGGGGCGCTACCCGCGGATCAGCAGCGAGGACGAGGACGATCATCGGCTGTGGCTGCGCACGTATGAACAGGCCGGTCTCGAGGTTTCGGTCTGCCGACTGGTGACGTCGACCGGCCCGCAGACGGTCCACCCCGATATTGCGCCGATCCTCACGCTGCACGATCAGCTCACCCGGCTTGATCAGCGGACGACGCTCGCTTAGCCGGGGCATTCGGCAAATGGCCTGTCAATTGTAGGCACGCTACTGCGCGGTCCAACTAACTGGCTATTTCCAGCGAGCACACTTCGTGAGGCAGTCGAACATACGAGCGCGGCCCGGACCACGATCAGCGCCGGCGGCTTTATCCATTGCGCATTCTGGGGAGCATCGCCATCGTTTCTTCGGCCACGAGTGGATGTCAGATGATCTTCGTCGGCGCAAACGATCTGACATTTCAACAGCCCTTGTGGCGCGCACATCTCATTCGTGGCTTCTGCTCGACTGATGGCTTGATTTCCACTCTTGTATCTGATCTAAAGGCACGCGATAGACCGCCATCCCTCAATGACGAAATTCACAGAGAATACATGATGTTAGACACTATACTCTTCTGTATCTGACGTGATAGATGGAGATAGATGTAGACGTAGAGGAAGTATGGATACAGATCTTTAATATGTCCATGCCTCCGGAAGGGCTTTCTAGACAAGTGTGTCATACCTAAGAGGCGTTTTCGACGCAGCGAAAACGCCCTTTATCTACGCAGGCGACGCAGTTGTGTCCTCGGCGAGAGAAAAACCAGCAAGGTAAGTTTCAGATGCTATACATACTAAGTTCCCCTAAGCCATTGTTGAAGACTGGGATAGCAGTCTCACCTCAATCTGAGAAACCGGTTGGGCGGGGGGCGGCACCACGGGCGGAGCCGCCGCAGTTCACCCTGTTTCATCCACGGAACGAGTTCGCGGGATGAACATAACGCCGGCGCGCACCTGCAACCCTGGATACGGGCATCATTTCTCCTCGGACCGCTACGGGCGGAAAGTCACTCTCGGCCCTGCGATCAACGCGATGGTCGGAGACAGTTCAAGGAGCGCGCCGCGCTCTTGCGCTTGGTGTGCTGTATGAGGCTGGCAGATCATCCCTCAAACCCCTCGCGGATCGCCAGCGTGAAGCCGGGCAGGCAGGGGGTCGCGCGGAAGTCGAACACGTCTTCCACCGTGTAGAGGCATCCTCGGTACGTCCGATGACCAGAAGGCGCAGTACGTCCTCTGGCGCGGCAGCACCAGCCACACCAGCGTAGACCCACCCCGCAGGTAGATCATCGCCTTTTTGCGCAGGTCGGCCAGGGCTTCATCAGGGCTTTGCACCTCGACGGCAAACGCCGGCATGCCCAGGACAGCGCCGTCCGTCACCACCGGCTGATCCAGGCCGAGCCGGAATGACTAGTCTGGCAGCAGCGTGAGATGCGGATCGTCCAACGGGCGGCAGCGGATTTCCGGCCCTCCGCGCCCCAGGCGATTCGCTTTCAGGTGCAGGTGAATGGGCGTGCTCAGGTTCTGCACAATCGTGCCATGCTCTTCGGTTGAAATTGGTTTTTCGACGATCTCCCCGGCGATGAGTTCCAGGCGGCGCTCGCGGTTCTCCGGTTCGCGGATGAACTGCTCGAATTCCTCTGCGGTGTACAGCCGATCGCGATCGGTCATGGTTCCTGCTCCATTGCGTATCTCATCATTGTGGCGTTGATGGAGAGATGGGGTCAAGCCGAGCAGTGCCCATCACTCCCTACGCCTCCCCATCTCCCAGGAAGGCGCGCAGCACGGAGATGAATTTCGCCCAGGCCGGCTCGTGTTCTGTCAGCAGGTGATTGGCGCTCTCCAGGGCCACAAACTGCGCGTTGGGGATCAGCGAGGCCAGCAGCCGGCCTTCCTCGAAGGGCACCCCGGCATCCCCGCGCGGGTGCACGACCAGCGTGGGGACTCGCACCAGCGGCGCCAGCGCCCGGATGTCCGTACGGTGCATTTCGCTCTCCAGCCGCGCCGCGTTCTCGGCAGAGGTCGATATGCGCATCTGCTCGTCGAAGGCGTGCAGTTCCTCGGTCGTCGCGTCGGGGCGAAGCTGCATGGCGAACACCTGCCGAAACGCCGGGTTATCCCGCCCCCACCCGACCCGCATCAGGTCGATCAGCAGCTTCTCCTCGCGAATCTGCGCCTCGGTCAGGTCGCGGTGGAGCCAGCCACGCGCGTAAGCGCCATACAGCACCAGCCGGCGCACGCGTTCCGGATGTCGCACGGCATAGGCCACCGCCACCGGCCCACCCTGCGACATGGCAAACAGCGAGAACTGCCCCAGGCCGACCGCATCCACCACCATTTCCAGGTCGCGCACCCAGGCGTCAAATGACACGTCCGGGACATCCCAGTCCGACAGCCCATTGCCCCGTTCGTCGTAGCGGATCAGCGTGTGCTCCTGGCTCAGTTCATGCAGCCAGTGCCGCCAGACCGGGCTTTCCCAGTCGTACTCCAGATGGCTCATGAATGTCGCCGTCTTGACCAGGGGCGGGCCGGTTCCGCTCACCGCGTAGGCGATGCGGGTGCCGTCGAAGCTGGTGACGAAGTGGACACGCTGCTGGGGGCGATCCGCAGCGGGTGAAGGGGGAGCCGTCGGCGTGGGGAGGGCAGCGGCGGATCGTTCCGGTTCCAGAAGACCCAGGTCTCTGGCCCGTGTGATGGCCTGAGTGCGGTTCCTGACCCCCAGCTTGCTGTAGATCTGCCGGTTGTACCAGCGGATGGTGTTGGGGCTGAGGAAGAGGGCGGCGGCGATTTCCGGGTCGGTCAACCCGGTGGCCATCCGCTTCAGAATCTCTCTCTCGCGTTCGGTCAGTGCATCCGGCGCGGGCGCTTGCTCCTCCATGGTCACATCCCCAAGACTCTGTTCATCTCCCTGATCCTGGTGAGCGTCATCCTACCCGATGTTGGGCGCGCTCGCCATTCATTTTCCATCCATCGGGACCATTCAAATGCATGGAGACGGCGTCTCGCATTCTCCCTACGCTTACTCATGAGAGCACGATTTCCGAGGATCAAGGAGTAAGGAAATGTCCGATTACGTCACGCGCCAGCCGCTGCCCGCACGCTCGGCGACAGGGGCCGGAACCTTCGGAGGGGTCCTGGCCTTCCTCTATGGCCTCGTCAGCTATGCGGTATTCCTGGTGGCTTTTCTCTACGCCATCGGCTTTGTCGGCAACTTCGTCGTGCCCAAATCCATCGACAGCGGGTTTGCGCCGCCCGCAGAGGAGGCGATCCTCGTGAACGTGCTCCTGCTGGGCGTGTTCGCCTTCCAGCACAGCATCATGGCCCGCCCGGCCTTTAAGCGCATGTGGACCAGGCTGGTCCCGAAGTCCATCGAGCGCAGCACCTACGTGCTCTTCGCCAGCCTGGCGCTGCTCCTGCTCTACTGGCAGTGGCGTCCGCTGCCTGCGCTGGTTTGGTCGGTGGATCACCCTGCGGGGCGGGGTCTGCTGTACGGCCTGTTTTTCGTGGGCTGGGGGATCGTCTTCCTGGGCACCTTCATGATCAACCACTTCGATCTGTTCGGGCTGCGGCAGGTCTATCTGAAGCTGCGCAGCCGCGAATACAGGGACCTGGGATTCAGGACGCCCTTCTTCTACCGCTTCCTGCGCCATCCAATCATGCTGGGTTTCATCATCGCCTTCTGGGCGGCTCCGGTGATGACCGTTGGTCACCTGCTGTTCGCGGTGGCGACCACGGCCTTCATCCTGATCGCCATCCAGTTGGAGGAGCACGACCTGGTGGGGTACTTCGGAGACCAGTATCGCGAGTATCGACGCAAGACGCCGATGCTCATCCCGCGCCGGCCAAAACCCTGAGGTGCGGCCGGGCTGCCTGAGCCGCTTAACGAGGTGCGGAGCGCCGACCCGATTGGCCTCGGCCCTCCTTGAGTCGCTGTTGAGTTGCGATCAGCGTCCGCCGGCGTCGTCGTACTCGAACAGTCGGCTGATTTTCTCCTTCACGTCGGTAGGCATCGAACTGGCGTCGATGTTGTGCGCTCGGCGGCCGTGAATCTGAATGTGCTCCCACAGCTCCTCGACGGTTCCTGCGGCGAACTCGCCGGGGCAGCCTTCCATCCCTTCAAGATGAGCGCAGCGATAACGAACGGCCATGGGTCCTCCCGATGATCGAAAAGTCAGGTAAGGCCGCCCTGCACCTGCCGAAGCTGCAAAGGAACAGGCGGTCGGCGGCAAGGCGACTGTCGATTGCCCGAGTATAAGCAGTTTTGGGGTTGCTGTGAAGCAGGTCCGACCCGAGGCGGATTTTTCGTGCTGCCGTGACAAAACCACCGCTGCTGCAACCCGCTGCCGCCCCATCACGTAAAAGAATCCAGGGCCAGCAACAAACCCTCGCACCGGCCCAGGAAAACTCATGAAAGCCGTAGTCTGCACTGCCTATGGTCCTCCGGAAGTGCTCCAGCTTCGAGATGTCGAAAAACCGACCCCGAAAGACCGTGAAGTTCTGGTCAGAATTCACGCGACCGCCGTCACCGCGAGCGACACCATCGTCCGCGGCTTTAGCCTTCCCGTCTGGCACCCAATGGGCCTCATGATGGGCCTCGTCGTCGGCTTTGGAAAACCCAGGAACCCGATCCTGGGGATGGTGCTGGCTGGCGAAGTCGAAGCGATTGGCCGAGAAACCACGCAGTTCAAACTGGGCGATCGGGTCTTCGCCTTCACCGGGACTCGCTTCGGCTGCTATGCCGAATACACCTGCCTGCCAGAGAAGGGCCGGGCGCGCTTTCCGGGTGATGTTCCTGGTGTCATGGCGCTGATGCCATCCGGGATCTCTTACCCGGAAGCCGCGGCCGTGGTGTATGGTACAGCCCTGGCCTCCTACTTTCTGAACAAGGCCGCTGTCCAGCCCGGGGAGCGCGTGCTGATCTACGGCGCTTCGGGGGCCATTGGCACCACGGCCTTGCAGTTGGCGAAACATCACTACGGGGCGCAGGTAACCGCCGTTTGCAGCGGCTCGAATACCGATCTGGTCCTGTCGCTCGGCGCCGACCGCGTGCTGGATTACACCACGCAGGCGTCCTTGCCCGACGGGGATCGCTACGACCTCGTCCTGGATGCCGTCGGCAAGAAGAAAACCTCTCCCCTCAAATTGGCCTGTCAGACGGCGCTCACGCCAACCGGGCGCTACCTGTCGGTCGATGAGGGCAGGCCGGCGCTGCCAGTGGAGCATCTGCTGCTGGTGCGTGACTTGATCGAGGCGGGCAAGTTCAGGGCGGTCATTGACCGCTGCTATCCACTGGAACAGATGGTCGAGGCACATCGCTATGTCGATGCGGGTCACAAGAAGGGCAATGTCGTCATCACTGTCATGGGAGACAGCGACTCAGGGAGAAACTCATGAAGGCAATCGTGTTCGAGAAGTACGGGCCACCGGAAGTGCTTCAGCTCAAGGACATCGATAAACCGATGCCTAAAGACGATGAGGTGATGGTCAGGGTGCAGGCGACTACGGTCACCATTGGCGATACGCGCATGCGCAGCTTCACCGTCCCACCGGCGATGTGGCTGCCTTCCCGCATCTACCTGGGCATCTTCGGCCCCCGCCGCAAAATCCTGGGCATGGAGCTTGCCGGTGATATCGTCGCGGTCGGCGCCACGGTGACCCGATTCCGGGTGGGCGACGCCGTCTTTGCCTCGACCTTCGAAGCCAACTTCGGCGGCTATGCCGAGTACAAATGCTTTCCGGAGACCGCCGTTCTGGCCCTCAAGCCGGCCAATCTGACCTATGGCGAAGCCGCCGCCGCGGTCGGTGCAGGGATGACCGCCCTGCGCTGTCTGAGCAAAGCCAACATCCAGCCCGGCCAGAAGGTGCTGATCTACGGCGCATCCGGTGCGGTCGGGACGAACGCCGTGCAGATCGTCAGCCGCCACATCGGGGCGCAGGTGACCGGCGTGTGCAGCACCGCCAATCTGGATCTGGTGCGGTCGCTCGGCGCCGAGAAGGTGATCGACTACACGCGGGAGGATTTCACCCAGAGCGGCGAGACCTATGATGTCGTGTTCGACGCCGTCGCCAAATTCCCGCCCGCACGCGCCAGGCTCGCGCTGAAGCCAGGCGGTGTCTACCTCAATGTGCACAAGGATTCGGATAGCGCATCGCACGGCACGCCGGTCGAGGAGCTGCTCGCGCTCAAAGCGCTGCTGGAGTCGGGGACAGTCCGGCCCGTGATTGACCGCTGTTACCCGATGGACCAGATCGTCGAAGCGCACCACTACGTCGATGCGGGTCACAAGAAGGGCAGCGTCGTCATCATGGTGGGGCAGGAAGCCTAGCGCCGCGCCGTCGCGTTGAGGGTCGCCGCCAGCTTGCGCAGCGCCGTCCGCATCTGCTTCGGCTGTATCACCGTGAAGTCGATCCACAGATTGGTCAGATAACGCGCCAGCCACTCCAGGGAATTGGCGTAGCAGTGCATCAGCACCCCATTTTCGGCCTCGGTCAGGATCGCCATCTGCCTGGGGATGCGTTTGCGCGCCGTCTCCATGTCGGTGTGCAGCAGGATATCGACCGTCCACATGGCCGGGATGTGGGCGAAGGAGTTCAGCGCCCAGTCCAGCGGATCGAAGTCCGGCTCTGGCGCGTCGAATGGCTCGTCCATCAGGCGCACTGAGACCACCCGGTCCAGCCGGAAGGTGCGGCGGTCATGGCGCAGATGGCAGTAGCACACGGCGTACCAGGCCCCTGCGTGGTAGACCAGCCCGTAGCAGTCCACCGCTCGCTCGGTGCGCGGGCTGCTGCCGCCGCCCTGGTAGACGATCCACGCCCGCCAGCGCTGGTAGGCCGCCAGGCTGAGCAGGGCGATCACCTCCCCGGCAATCGACTCGTACACCGGCAGGTCGAGCGTCAGCGCCTCCTGCACCGCTCGCACCCGGTCGCGCAGCTCGTCGGGGATCACCCGCTCGATCTTGGCCAGCGCGCTCTCCACTCCCGGCGCCGCAGCCAGCCCCAGCTTGCGCACTGCCATCAGGCCCAAGGCGATGGCCAGCGTCTCCGGGTCGTTGAACATCAGGGGCGGCATTCGGTAGCCGGGGCGCAGGCTGTAGGCGCCGTACCGGCCTTTCTCGCTGTCCACCGGGATGCCCATGTCGCGCAGGGCGGTGATGTAGCGCCGCACGCTGCGATCGTCCACTTCCAGCCGGGTCGCCAGCTCGATTCCGCTGATCGATCCGCGGGACTGCAAGAGTTCAAGAACTGTCAGAAGGCGTGTGGTCGGACTATACATCCCATTCCTCTGTTTCTTGCGGACTTATTCAATCAGGACAGAACTTTACCGCATTCGATCGTACGATAAAAGTGTCCATCGTGATCGAGGAGCCAACCCATGAACGGTTATGAGACCTGGGAAATGGTCGAATTTCGCCGCCAGGAGCGGATGCGCGATGTGAAAATGCGCAATCTGGCCCGCCTGGCCCGCCAATCCCCCTGCCCCGATCGTCCGCGACGCATCGTTCGCCTGTTGAGTGGGATCGCCCAGGCTCTGACGGCGCACAACCGATCCACGCCTGTGCGCGAGATCATTCCGGTCACGGTCAAAGGGGAATGCTGAGGCGTACACGCCGAATCGGAACGTGAACGAAGGGCTGAGTGAAACCCGGATCGCTCAGCGAACCGGTACTCAGCCCTTCGTCTCTTTCCCTTATGCCTGGTTTCCCTTTACTCTCAAAGGCTCAGGAGGCAAGGCATAAGGACCACAAACCACTACTTCAGCGTCTCGCCGGCGCTCCGGTCAAATCGGAAGGTGATCTCCTGAAAGTTTTCGCGGAGTTCCGGCGGACTGTCCGTCGTCGGAATCACGAAACCGCCGCTTTCCTCGACCGCCCCGAAGCCCACGCGCAGCTTCATTTCTCCGTCACGGATGCGCAGCCCGAGCAGTCTGCTCTGGAACCGGTTGACCAGATCGTTAAGCATTTCCACCACTTTGTCGGCGGGCAGCAGCACGGTCTTGCCCTCGGTCTGGAGCTGCTTGGTGGCGAGGTCCAACTGAGTTTGAAGCATGCCACGCTCGTTCTGCAGCGCTTCAATCTGCGGCGCCAGCTCAGCGCGAACGCGAGCTTCGGTCTCTATCTTCACTGTTTCGACGCGGGCGTTGGCTTCCTCCGCGGCATCCTGCATCAGCTTCATATCGCCCGTCAGGCTGGCCAACTGCGCGCCCAGCACGCGGTTCTCCTCAATGAGTTTTCCAATCTGCTCGTCGTCGTCGGCCTGAGCGATGCGCAGCGCCTCTTCGGTCTCTGCCAGCGCCTTCTCCAGAGCCGCGATGCGCTCCTGGCTTTCCTTGAGGCGTGTTTCGATCTGCTGCTGCAAGTTGGCGAGCTGTTCGAGGGCACTGCGCAGCGCGGTCTCTCCGGCGGCCACCTGTTCCTGCAGGGTCTTGACCTCGGCTTCCAGCGCGGCGATCCGCTCGTTGGCTGCACTGATCTCGTTGCTAAGCGCGATGATCCGGTCGGCCGCGGCGCGAACATAGAGCGCGAGCGTGCGTTTTCGGGGTCGCGTCAGATAGCCGCCCTCGACCAGCTCTTCGAAGATTTCGAGCGCTTTGATGATCTCCTGCTGCTGGGACTCTTCCTCGACCCGGCCCGTCTCCAGGGTCGTTTCCGCTTCCGACAGGCGCCGCTGTAACTCGTCGCGTTCCGTGATCAGTGCCTGCGTCGAATCGCGCATCGCCTTCAAATCCGCTTCGAGGGCTTGCAGACGGCGTATGTTGCGAGGATTTGGTTCTTTCTCAGACACCCTGGACCTCCTTCGCTATCCGCGCCCCGCGGGGTTATCATCCGGCAAGATTTCCTCACGCACGAGCCGTCCTTTTGCGTCCCGCGCGGTGACCATCCAGCGTCTGGTTTGCTGCACGAAGGTGGCTTCGAACTTCAGTTCGCCCAGGATATTTTGCAGGCGGGTGACATCCTCGCGATCGCGAATCTCCGCGATCACGTCCGCCGACTTTCGCACTGGCCTGCCGGCGGACGCGCCTGGGGCGGTCTCTGCCGCCGCCGCCACAAAGCTGATGCGCAGGGTCGAGATTCCGGCGACATTCAGATTGGCCTGCACAAGATCCTGCGAAGAGAGCGGTTGCACCGCCAGCTTACCGGTGGCATCGGCTTTGAGCGCCACCTTGGCTTCGACCTCGGCGCTGGCGATGACCATGTCCGCCTGGAGGTTGATTTCCGATCCAAGCGCTTCCTGCGCGCTCGCCAGCGAACGGCCCGCGCCTTCCAGGAAGGACTGAAGGTCAACGCCAGCATCACTACCCAGAGATCCGGTCGCTGCCATCGGCTTAGCCCTCCTCCGACGGGGCCGACGTCGTCGTTTGAACGGGCTCCAGCCGAATCGGCATGGGCACGGGCACCAGCGTGGCCGTCAGCTTTGAAGACACTTTGACATCCCGGTTCAGCTTGCGTTCAAAACGGACGTTGGACGTGTCGGCGAACAGAGTGAAGCGCCGGTCGCCGCTCTCCGTCGTGTTTTCGACGATCTTGATGTCCATCGCCACTTCGACGACCGCCTGCGAAAACTGGTAGAAAGTCGGTCTCACACCCAGATTCAGCAGCGAGACCTCCTGCGGTTCGGCGGTGGAGTACGTCACGGTGCCGTCCGCGCCGATCGTCTCGGTGACGGCCGGGATCACCTCCACCCTGGTATTGGCAAGCTCGACCACCATCGCCGCAGATGCCCGGTCAAGGCTGGCCTGTGCATCCGCGATGCCCTCGGCGAGCATTCGCACCAGATCCCCGAAGGATGCCGAGGGCGTCTCGCGCACCGGCGTTTCGGGCGTCACAATCGGCTTCCGAAACGCCTGCATTGCCGGTTGATTGATCTTTCCGGGCAGTGTCATGTCAGTCCCCACCTTAACTGGTGGGCGCAGGACGGTTGTCCACCACAATCAGTTCCGGCGCGATGCGCGGCGGTGGCGGCACCGGGACCATCTTCGTCACCAGTCGGCTCGTGCCATGCACTTCCTTGCCGAATTTCCGGTTATGAGACACGTCGATGTTCACCGACGCGCTCCAGCACGCGAACCCGGCCTTGGCCTGCACCCCGACCTTGACGTTGGTCTCCGTGGACGTCGTAGTCTTGATGTCCATGGTGACTTCGATGGTTGCCTCCGAGAACTGATAGAACGTCGGCAGCAGACCGATCTGAAGCAGCGACACGTCGCCCGGCGGGGCGCTCGTGAAGCTGACCGAGCCGTCTTCGGCGATCGTCTGGGTGACGGCCATCACCAGAGGTATCGTCGTTTCCGCAAGCAGCTGGGCCGTCTCGACAGAGTTTTGGTCCAGGGCGCGCTGCGCATCGGCAATACCAAGAGCCAGTTTCGTCACCATGTCAGGAAGCGGTACATTCAGTAGTTCTTGTCCAACGCTGGCCACAGCAGACTCCTTGCAGACAGGTACCTATGACTCGAATACAGAGAATATTCAGGAGGTTGGGTTATTTTTCCGTGTTTTCCCGGTGATGACCGTTCAGACCGACCATTGCGAGGAATTGGTTGAAGCGCTCAGTCTGAATCGTGACCGGGCCGATGTGGAGGATATCCGGGTGTCTTCGCAGCGCGAAAAAGCCCGATACCGAGATCAATGCCAGGAGTCCGAAGCGATCGGGGATTTGCAGGACCACCTGGCCCTTGACGGAGGAGACCAACGCAGTGGGCGATTCCGTCCGTCCGATCACCAGGTACAGGCCCCGGTCCGGCACAGACACTCTGATTTTCGCCCCGAACACATCCGCAATCGATACGCCGCTCATCGTTTTCTGCTGCTTGATTTGATGAAACAGATTGTCAAAACCCCCTGAACGCGCATACCATGAGTCTGCAGAACGATAAATAGTCGGGATTCGGATGACCACTCGCGAAAAATACGCCCAGGTGCGAACGGTGCTTCAGCTCACGCTCGTTCTCAACGCCGCCGTGGCGATCGGCAAGATCTTCACCGGCCTGGCGACGGGGGCGATCGCCATCAGCGCCGACGGCATCCACTCGCTGATCGACGGCGCGTCCAACGTGCTGGCGCTGATCGCCAACCGGGTGGCCGCACAGCCGCCGGACGCCGACCACCCCTATGGCCATCGCCGTTTCGAGACGGTCGCCGCGCTGGTGCTTGGCCTGCTGCTTTTGCTCACCGCCTGGGAGATCATCACCGGCGCGATCGATCGGCTGCTGGGCGGGGAAGCCCCGACGCTGACGCCGGCGGCCTTTGCCGTCATGCTGGCGACGCTGGTCATAAACCTCTTTGTCAGCCGCTACGAACGGCGCAAGGGTCAGGAACTGAACTCCGAGCTCCTGCTGGCCGATGCCGCCAATACCGGCGCGGATGTCTGGGTGACTGCCTCGGTGCTGGTCAGCATGGTCCTGGTGACGGCCGGCGTGGGCTGGGCCGATGCCGCCGGGGCCATCGTGGTCGTCATCCTGATCGGGCGCGCGGCGCTGGAAGTCATCCGCCGCTCGGGCGGAGTACTGGTCGATACCGCGCCGTATACGCCCGATGAACTGACTGAGATCGTGCGGCAGGTTCCGGCAGTGGATAAGGTCGTCCGCGCCCGCAGCCGGGGCAGCGCCGGCGCCGCGACCATCGACGTCGACCTCGAAGTCGCGCCGGCCATGACCGCCGAGCATACCGCAGCTATCGCCGACGCCGTGCGCGGCGCGCTGGAAGAAACGCTGGGGCGAGTGGAGGAGGTGGAAGTTCACTTCGTGCCGGCGCCGAGTGATGAAGGCGACCCGAACTACCCGCTGATCGTGCGCGCGCAGGCCGACGCGCTGGGACTGGCCACTCACGAAGTGCAGGTCACGCTGGAGGAAAATGTCCGCGCGTTGGCCATGCACGTCGAGGTGCCGCCCGGCCAGACGCTCAGCGAGGCCCATGCTCGCGTCACGACTCTGGAGGAAAAACTGCGCGCCGCCCTACCGGAGATCGACCGCATCGTCACGCACATCGAACCGGCGGAGACCGGCGAGATCAACGGCAGTCTGGCGGTGGGGGCGACTCGCGTCGAAGCTGAGGCGCGGACGCTGCTGAAAGATCGTTACCCGGCCCTGGCCTGGCACGATTTCCGCGTCGTGCCCCTCGATTCCGGCTATGCGCTGACGCTGCACGTCACCATGCCCGGCAACCTGACGCTGGAGCGCGCGCACGCTATGGCCGAAGGCGCGGAGCTGATGCTGCGCTCCGAACTGCCCCGGCTGGCCCGCGTGACCATCCACACCGAGCCGCCGGACGGGTAATTCGCCTCACTCCCGGCGCCAGCGCACCACGCCGCGATCGTCCGCCGGGTCGTCCGACCACAGGCCACCGCGCGCCGGCAGCGGCCCACGATTCGGCATGGCCAGCTCGACGAACGGCTCATGCTCCAGGAAGCCGAGCAGCCGCGCCAGCCGGTACGACGGTTCGTTGGTGTCGTCGGTGTCCCACACCGGCAGCAGACCCCGGTTCAGCGTCTCCTCGATGAAGGCGCCGCTGGCCAGGGTGGCATAGCCCTTGCGCTGGTGGGACGGCGCCGTGTCGATGCTGATGATGGCATCGCGCGGGCTGGTGCTGATGGCGAAGCAGGCGCTGGCGAAGACGTCGCCGACCATCAGGACCACGCCATAACCGTGTTTTTCGAAGTTGTCGTAGCCCTTCCAGAACATGTCGATGAACGGGATCACGAAGATCGCCTTGTCCTGGTCCAGCTTCTCGGCCAGCGGCCGATCCAGCGGCAGCACGCGGATCTCCGGATGGTTCATCTCCGCCAGCCGGTGCCGCCAGTCGAACTGCCTCGTGCCGGGTACCCAGCGGAAGTTCATCCGGTTGATGACCTCCAGCGGCAGGTCTTGCAGCAGCGCCTGCTTCCAGGCGGCGTTGATCGGCGCGAAGCCGTAGAACGCGCTGAACACGCCGGCTTCCGGCGGGCACTCAGCCACGAACTGGCGCAGATCCGGCGCGGCGGCCGGGTCGCCGGCCAGGTAGAACTCGTAGCTGCGGCACATCAGCGCGGCGCGCGGCTGGTCGGCGTCATCAACGAAGATCGTGGCCGGCTGCCAGCCGAGGAAGACCGACTCATAGCAGGCTTCGTCAAAATGAGCCTGGGCAAAGAGGGGACGAACGCGTTCGTACAGGGCGAACGGGAGCTGATCGACATGACTCATGAAGGGTCCTTTTGCAAATAACGGTATCCATATAAGCGGGTGAACCCGAAGCGGTCATAAAGGCGCAGCGCGACGGCGTTGTTCTCCATGACCTGCAGGTAGGCCCGCAGCGCCCCATGATTCTGCCCCCAGGCGAACAGCGCCGCCAGGGCCGCAGTGGCATGCCCCTGACCGCGCGCCGCCGGGTCGGTGATGACGCTGAACACGCCCATCCAGCCGCGCTCGACCACCGCCGCCGCCACCCCCACCACACGGTCGTCGGCCCAGATGCGCACGCAGGCCGTCGGCGTGAGGATTTTCGCGTAAATCGCCCCGTAGGAGTCGGACTGCTCGGGCGTGAAGGCATGCAGACGGCCGTTATCGGCGATCCACTCCGGGGTGATGTGATCGCAGAGTTCGATGCTCCCCTTGTGCGGCGGCAGCCCCTCGGGGATCGCCAGCGATTCCGTGACCGACACCTGGGTCGGTGCGTCGAGGGTGTATCCACGCGCCTCCAGCCGTTTGGCCAGCGCCTCGTCAACCAGCGGCGTCAGCCGGAAGACCGCCCGCCCCTTGGTCGCCCAATAGTGGCGCTCGCAGAAATCGATCTTCTCGTCCAGCGGCAGGGTGGAGGGCTGAAAGAACCATACTGAATTGGCGCGCCGGGGGTAGCCGCTGGCGAAGCGCAGAATCCAGCCGTCATACAGAAGCGACGCCGGCGCGGGCAGCGCGTTGGCCGCCCGCTCTTCAAGCGCATAGATGAGCGAGAGATCATCAGTCATGGGTTGCCTCGGCGCTCCGCGCCCATCATGTTCCATACCCAGATCATGTGTAGGGACGCGCAACGGCGCGTCCGCCGCAGGGTTTGGTCAAGAACAGAAGCTATCAGGTTGAGCCCCTGGGGGGGGGAGGGGGCACTGCCGAACGCCCGCTGGAGGGTGAGGGTCTCTCGGCGCTACGCCCTGATGAGACCTTCACACAACCCTGACTCTCGTTCTCACCGCACCGACACCGACTCCATCACCTGGGCGGCCAGATCGTAGCGCCCGAAGGCCGGGATCAGGTATGCGCCGCGCACGAAATCCTTCATCGACGCCAGCAGCTCCTGGGCGATGCGTACGCCCTCCTGAGCCGCGTGATCGCCGGCATCCTCCATTCGCTTGAGGATGTGCTGCGGAATGGTGATTCCGGGGATCTCGTTGTCGATGAAGCGGGCGTGGCGCAGGCTGTACAGCGGCATGGTGCCGAGCAGCACCGGCAGGCGCAGCGGCTCCCCGACGATCTCCTCGTAGCGCTTCAGGAAGCGCTCGATCCGCTCTGGTTCGAAGCAGGGCTGGCCCAGCGCGAAGTCGGCGCCGGCGTCAAGCTTCTTGCGCAGTACGTCGATCTCCTTGTCCAGCTCGTCTGCGCCCATGTTGAGCGCGCAGCCGACGGTGAAGCTGGTCGGCTGGCCGATCGAGTTGCCGGCCTGATCCACCCCGGCGTTCATCTTCTGCTTGACCAGCCGGATCAACCCCGAGGGCACAATGTCGTAGTTGTCCATCGCTTCGGGGTAGTCCCCGATGCGCGTCGGGTCGCCCATGGCCACGAAGATATTGCGCACGCCCAGCGCATGCGCGCCCAGCAGGTCGCCCTGCACGCGCAGCAGATTACGCCCGCGCACCGGGAAGTGCAGGACCGTCTCCGCGCCCAGGCGGGTTTGCAGCACGCTGCACGCCGCCCACGGGCTGAGCCGCATGCGGGCCGTCGGGCTGTCGGCGATGTTCAGCACGTCGGCGCCGGCCTCGCGCAGCATCTCCGCCGACTCGATCAGCCGCTCCAGGTTGTGCGAACGCGGCGGCGCCATCTCCACGCTGAACAGGAACTTGCCGTTCAGCAGTTTGTGATAGAACTCGGAGGGCATCTCCGCTGCCGCCGCGTCCTCGTCTTTCTCGTCGGCGCGGACCACAATTTTAGGCAGGTGCGGCAGCGGCCGACTCGTGTCGTCGAGCGCGATGCGCATCGCCTGGATGTGTTCCGGCGTGGTGCCGCAGCAGCCGCCGATCACGTTCACGCCGATGGCGTGGAGCATCAGCGCATTCTCGCCGAAGTACTCGGTGGTCGCCGGGTACATCATGCGCCCGCCCGCCGAATGTGGGAAGCCGGCATTCGGCATGGCCGAGAAGCGCCCGTCCGGCACGCTGTCCTTCATCTGCCGCACCACGCGCAGGATCTGCGCCGGGCCGCCGGAGCAGTTGACGCCGATCACGTCGGCGCCGGCATCGGCCAGACGCCTGGCCACCGCCCCCGGCAGATGGCCGGAGACGGTGCGGTCGTCGCGGGTGAAAGTCATCTCGCAGATCACCGGCACGCCGGCGGCGACCTCGCGCGCCGCTTCCAGGGCCAGCACCAGCTCGTCGACATTGGTAAAGGTCTCGCAGACGATGGCATCCGCGCCCGCCGCGACCAGCGCCACGATCTGCTCGGCGAAGATGGCGCGGGCATCCTCCGGCTTCATGCGGCCGTACGGTTGAATGCCCGTGCCCAGCGGCCCGACCGATCCGCCGATGTAGACGTTTTCCCGGCCGCTCTCGCGGATGGCCTGCTTGACCAGTTCCACGCCCGCCCGGTTGATCTCGGCGACCTTGTCCTCCAGGCCGTGGTCTTCCAGCTTGAGCCGGTTGGCGCCGAAGGTATTGGTCTCGATCAGCTCCGCGCCGGAGTCGAGATACGCCCGGTGCACGCCCTTGATCTGCTCCGGGTGCGTGATGTTGTAATGGTCGAAGCAGCCGTCGATCGGCACGCCCTGGCTGTGCAGCAGGGTGCCCATGGCGCCGTCGGCCAGGATCGGCGCGCCGGACTCAAGTCGTTGGCGTAGCGTGGCAGACATTCGAGATCCCTTCTCAATCATACGCGGGCATTGCTTGTCCAACTGCACTCCCATGTTTCGAACTGTTTCTTCGCCTGCCCAGGCGCTGGGGTGGTGACAGGATCGTGCCGAATCCTGGACCTCCGCATTCGGTTCCCCCTCGCCTCGCTTGCTAAAGCGGTCTTGCTCACATGCTTACGTGGGGATCAGGGGTGAGGTGTATGTTTTCGCTTCGTCACCAATCCGGGCAGGTGCGGGTGAACACGATCCGTGTGCCGTTCCGCTGCGGATCGGCCACCAGTTGGAACGGTGGCGGGCTGTAGTCGGCACTGAAATTCCCGCTCACCACCGCCGCCCGCGTCAGCTCGGCCGCCCGCTGGCGATACCACGCCTCGATCGTCTCCGGGCGGTCCGTCGTGAAGAAGATCCGCTGCTGCGTCGAGAGGAACTGCGATGTCTCCGACACCAGTTCCGCCTCCGGGTACAGCCAGTCGTCGCGCCAGAAGTCCGCCGTGCACTGCGTGTAAAAGAACGTCACACCGCCGACCACCAGCAGCACTGAGGCCAGCAGCACCACCGTGAAGCCGGAGAACAGGCCTCGCGACGGTCGGGTATCCTGGCCCTCGTAAACGCCCATTATGATCCCTCCGCCCGGTCAGTTGGCGCAGGTGCCGAACAGAATGACGAGGCTGCCCACCCCGTCATCCGCCTGCGACACGCTCACGCTGCTCTGGGCGATGTTGTACAGGAACGGCCGCGTCCGCGCCCACTCGCGCAGCAGCGAACCGGTCTGCACGGCGTACCATGACCGCACGTCGTCCGGTGGATCGGCTGTGTACAGCGTGATCACGGTGTTGCCCATGCCCAGCTCGGTCATGAAGTTATGCGTCCGAATGCGCACTTCTGCGTCGGGATAGATCGGCAGGCGCTGGTTCAGGTAGTGGTAGCACACCCGATCCAGCCCGGTCAGCACGCCGCCGACGGTCAGCAGGATCACTGCGGTCAGAATAAAGAAGGCGCGCACCCGATACCCGGCGCGTCGAGGTCGATGCAGATCCATGATGTGTCCTAGGCAACCACGCTTTCTGTTTCCCGGTCTCGCGGTCTGATGCGCCGCCGAGGACTAAATCGCCTCGGCTAGCGAACCGACAGGTCCACTGAAGGGACCAAAATCGCGCTGCTTCAGGCCCTTTCGTGGCCTTTGCCTGGCTAGGGGGTGATAAAGCCTGACAAAATGCGGAGGTGTCTGTAGGGACGCGATTTTTCGCGTCCACACTTGTCGGACAGCAAGAATGCTGTCCCTACGATCTCCGCATGTGGTCTCTCACCTCCTGGCGGCACCGGAAAACCGGGGGTGAGGGGCTCTCTAATCCCCCTATGCTTCCTCGATCTGCTGCACCCGATCCACGCCGACGTTGTAATACTTGGCGGACGGGTGGTGGACGAAGATCGCCGCCGTCGACTGCTCGGGCACCCACTGATACGACTCGGTCAGCTCCATGCCCAGTTCGTCGCGCACCGCCGGCAGCAGCTCGACCACCAACCGGTGATCGCTCAGGTCCGGGCAGGCCGGGTAGCCCCAGCTATAGCGCTTGCCGCGCTCCGCCGGGATATTCAGCCCCCGGTTGACCACCGTGGCGTTCACGTATTTGGCCGTGGCTTCCGCCGTCTGCACCGCCAGCCCGTGGAAGAAGTAGGCGGCGCTGTAGTCGTTGGCGTTTTGCAGCCGGTCGAATTCCGCCGTGGCCTGCTCGCCGACCGTCACCACCTGGAAGGCGACCGTATCCACCACGCCGGAGTCCGCCGGGGCGAAATAGTCGCTGATGCACAGGTGCTCGCCGAACGGCTGGCGCGGGAACGAGAAGCGGGCGATCTCATGTCGCTCCGGCAGCCGCGCCGGCAGTTCCCCGTTGGCCGCAGCCGCGAATGGGCGGGGGTCCCAGACCACCAGATCGTCGCCGTCGCGGTTCGCCGGGAAGTAGCCGTACACGGCCTGCGGCAGCAGCGTCCTGTCGGCCAGCGCGGCGCGCGACATCTGCGCCAGACGGGTCTCGTACTCGGCCTTCAGCGCTGTCCAGGCCTCGCCGTGAGTGTTGGTCGCGCCCCAGGACAGGCGGAACAGCTCGTTCTTGTCCAGATACTGCAGCACGATCTCCAGCGGCATCTCCCGGATCGTCCGTGCTCCCCAGAAGGGCGGCTTCGGGATGTTCGGCGCCGGCTCGACCGTGCTCTGGCCGTTCAGCGTGCGCGACCGGCGGATCGGGGCGGGCTTGTCCATCTCGGCGTAGGCTTCTGCCTTGTTCTGCTCCACGAAGGCCTCGCGGCCATTCGCGCTGCTCAGCCGGTCCATTACCTCCAGACCCTCGAAGGCGTCCTTGCAGTAGAAGACACCCGGCTCATAAGGCGCGTCGCTGCCCTCCAGGAAGAGGATGCGCCGCCCGAATTTGCGGTTGATGGCCGCGCCGCCGATCAGCACGGGGAACTCCAGCCCGCGTCGCGCCAGCTCGTTAACCACCAGCGGCATCTGCTTGGATGTGCTCACCAGCAGGGCGCTCAGGCCGATGGCGTCGGCCTTGTGCTCGATGGCCCGGTCGATGATCGTGTTGACCGGCACCTGCTTGCCCAGGTCGAACACCGTGTAGCCGTTGTTGCTCAGGATGGTCTTGACCAGGTTCTTGCCGATGTCGTGCACGTCGCCGTAAACCGTGGCCAGCACCACCGTGCCCTTCGAGGTGCCCTCGACCCGGTCCATGAACTGTTCCAGGTAGCCGACAGCCTTCTTCATCGCCTCGGCGCTTTGCAGCACGAACGGCAGGATCAGCTCGCCCGCGCCGAACTTGTCGCCCACTTCTTTCATGGCCGGCAGCAGCACGTTGTTCAGCACGCCGACGGCATCCTGACGGGTCAGGCAGTCGTCGATCAGCGCTTCCAGCCCCTCTTTCTTGCGGTGGACGATCTGCCAGTGCAGCGCTTCTTCGCTGGTCATGTCGGCCGTTGGGTCTTCGACCTGGACGCCGCCGACCTGGACGGAATTCTGCTCGAAGTATTGAATGAAGCGGGGCAGTGCGTCCTGGTCGCTGTTGAAGATCAAATCGTTGGCCAGTTTACGCTGGTCTTCCGGGATTTCGGCATAGGGCGTGATGTGCGCCGGGTTGACGATGGCCATATCCAGCCCCGCCGCCACCGCATGGTACAGGAAGACGCTGTTCAGCACGCCGCGCGCCGCCGGCGTCACACCGAACGACACGTTGCTCACGCCCAGTGCCGTCATCACGCCGGGCAGGTTCTGCTTGATCAGCCGGATACCCTCGAGCGTCTCGACGGCGTCGTTGCGCAGCTCCTCCTGGCCCGTCGTTAGCGGGAAAGTCAGCGTGTCGAAGATCAGGTCTTCCGGCGCCAGGCCGTAATCATTCACGGCGATCTCGGCGATGCGCTGGGCGATGGCCAGCTTCTTGTCGCGCGTATGGGCCATACCCACCTCGTCGATGGTCATCGACAGCACGCCCGCGCCGTATTTCTGGGCGATCGGCATCACCTTGTCGATGCGCTCGCGCCCGTTCTCCAGGTTGTTGCCGTTGATGATGGCGCGCCCCGGATACACCGACAGCGCCGCCTCCGCCACGTGCGGTTCGGTCACGTCGATGATCAGTGGCGCCTCGACCGACATCGCCAGCTTCTTGACCAGGATGCGCATCTGCTCGGCCTCGTCGGCCCGCTCAGTCAGCGCCACCTGCACGTCGAGCATGTGCGCGCCGCTCTCGATCTGCTGGATGGCGATCGGCAGCACGGCGTCATAGTCGCCGGCCAGGATCAACTGCTTGACCTTGCGACTGCCCTGGGTGTTGACGCGCTCGCCGATCATCGTCGGGCCGGGGTTCTGGACCATCGGCACGGCGCGCATGTTGCTCGACGTGCTGGCCACCAGTTCGACCTCGCGGTCCAGCGGCGGGCGGCGTCCGGCGGCGCCTTCGACCAATTCCTGGTGCGAATGCCCATGCACCTTGCGGTAGAGCAGGTCGATGTGCTCCGGGCGGGTGCCGCAGCATCCGCCGACCACGCCCACGCCCCAGCGGGTGAACTCGGCCACCATCTCGCTGAACGGCTCCGGTTCCATCGGGTAGACCGCCTCGCCGTCGACGTTGATCGGCAGACCGGCATTCGGCAGGATGCTGATCGGCAGCGGGCTGTGCTCGGTCAGGTACTTGACCGGCTCGCGCATGTACTCCGGCCCGGTCGAGCAGTTCAACCCGATCACGTCGATCGGCAGGGCCTCGAGCGTGGCCACCGCGCTGGCGATGTCCGTGCCGAAGAGCATGCGTCCGCTGGTGTCGAGTGTGACCTGCACCTGCAAGGGGACGCGCACGCCGGCGTCCTCGAAGTAGCGGTTGATGCCCCATACGGCCGCCTTTACCTCCAGGATGTCCTGGCTGGTCTCCACCAGCAGCACATCCGCGCCGCCCTCGACCAGCCCCTGCGCCTGGGTGTAGAAGATCTGGGCCAGTTCGTCGAAGGTGATGTTGCTGAGATCCGGGTCGTCGCCGCTGGGCAGCTTGCCCGACGGGCCGATGCTGCCGGCCACAAAGCGGGGGATGCCCGTTTCGCGCTCGAAGCGGTCGCACACCTTTCGCGCCAGCGCCGCCGCCGCCCGGTTGATCTCCAGGCAGCGCTCGCCCAACCCGTATTCGCCCAAAGTGAGCGGATTAGAACGGAAGGTGTCGGTCTCCACGGCCTCCGCGCCGACGGCCAGGAAAGAAGCATGAATCGCTTCGATCACGTCCGGGCGGGTGATGACGAGGAAGTCATTACAGCCGTTGTACTTCTCGCCGCCAAAGTCGTCGGCCGTCAGGTTGTAGCGCTGGATACTGGTGCCCATGGCCCCGTCGAAGATGACGACGTGGTCGGCGATCGCATCCAGGTAACGGCGGTTGGTGAAGATACGATTCTTGTAGCGTTGAGTCATGGTTTTCTCTTTCACTCCGACCCGCCATCGGTCGTTCCAACAACAAAAGCGCCTCTCCAATGGATAAGGAGAGGCGCGGAGTGGTGGATCGAAATTCACCGTCTCGCTTCCCCTCATCTTCCTGAACCCCACCCCGGCAGGTTTCAGACGGATTTGGCACCTTCCCGGCGCTCCGGGGGTTGCCGCGCGATCATAGGGCCGTACCCCTCACGCGCTCTTGATGAGAGCAGAACTTTCGTTTGATCTTACAGTCGCATCGTAGCACAAGCGCCATATTGCGTCAAGATTTTAACGCGATCTCGCAGACAACATGCGTTACAATGATCACGAGGCGCTGTTAGGTTTAACAATCGAGAGATGAAGGCGGTATATGGCTGAAATCGTGGTGTTCACCTTCCCCGGACGTCAGTCGGTGTTGGATGCGATCGAGTATCTCGAGGATGTGCTGCACGTCAAAGTCAAGCATTCCGCCGTGATCGCCAAGGCCGAGGATGGCGAAGTCACGGTCCTGGAAGATGATATGACCCCGAACGAAGGCGCGATCGCCGGCGGGACGCTGGGTGCGCTGCTCGGCAGTGTTGTGGTTGCGAGTCTGGGTGCGCTGCTGATTCCCGGAGTTGGGGCGCTGGTCGCCATTGGCGCGGGGGCCTTGCTCGGCGGCCTGATCGGCGGCACCACCGGCGGCGTGGCGGCCAGCCTGCTCGATCTCGGCGTGAATGACGCCAAGACCAGAGCGCTGGTGGAACGCCTGAGCGCCGGGGCGGTGGCGCTGATTGTCGAAGTAGAGGGTGACCCTGAGGGGCTGGCACGCCTGCACGACGAACTGAAGTCCCTGAACGCCGAGATCCTCACCTGACTCTGAGACAATCTGTCCAGATGGGGGGCGTTTCGCTACCCCAGGAGGTTATGCGATGAACCATGAGAGCGTTTACGTCGTGGCGGTTTTCCCTTCCCGAAAGCTGCTGCTCCGTGCCCTCGATCACCTGCGCGAAGACAAATCTCTGCACGTGGAGCGCGCCGCCATCATCGCCAAAGCAAAAGACGGCGAAGTGACCATCGTCGACGACTCGCTTGGCCCGGATGAAGCCGGCATTACCGGCGGCACCCTGGGTGCGGCGATCACCCTGCTGGGGCTGGTGCAGTTCGGGGCGCTGGCGCTGCCGGGCATCGGCGTGATCATCGCGCTGGGCGCGGGCGCGCTGGTCGGCGGCCTGGTCGGCTCGGCCACCGGACGCTTCGCCGCCAACCTGCTGGAATCCGGTTATCACAGCGACCAGATCGAGGGTCTGCGCGTCGATCTTGAAGAAGAGCGGCCCGCCCTGGTGCTTCAGTTGAGCACGGAGCGGGAAACGCTGGCCAGCGTCCACGAAGTCCTGGCCCGTTATCGCGCCAAGCTGGTCGACCAACCCGCTGCAGCTACCAACGGTGCCCGAAACGGGTAAGTTCTTGAAGCGTTTCAGTGCACAATCAAACTCAGTTGCGCTTATCATAATTGTCGCTGCGCTGCTGGTACGCGTGCAGCAGATCGGCGTCGTCGAATATCGGTGGGATCAGGCGCTTGTGCTGGAGGTGGTTCAGCGGGCGCTGCAGGGCGGCGGAATCGATCTTCTGAGCACCAACAGCTCGGTTGGTATCCCTGGTCCGACAGGGGCGTCTTTTGCGCTCGCTCCGCCACTGCTCGTCAGCAGCGAACCGCTTGCCGTCAACGTTTACATCGTGATACTGCACGCGCTTTCGGCGGGCGCGGTCTGGTGGTGCGGGCGCAGACTGGGTGGTTCTAGTGCAGGGCTGATCGCGGGACTCGTCTACATCTTCAATCCGTGGGCGATCCATTTTTCGCGCTTCGTCTGGGCGCCGAACATCCAGCTTGCCTTTTTGCCGCCGCTGTTCATGCTGATGATCCTTGCAGTGCAGGACCGCCTCAGGTGGGCGCAGATCGCCTTCTTCATCTGGCTGGCGCTAACGCTTTACATCACTGTTTACGCCTGGGCGCTGCTGCCGGCGCTTGTTTATCTTCTTTTGAAAACGCGACGCACTTGGGGCTGGTGGCTCCCAGTCGGCGGGTTGCTGACCACGGCGGTGCTGCTGCCGTTTCTGGTCAGTCTGGCGCTGTGGGCGGTCAACCGACCTCCGCAGCGGTTGCCGTCGGTGCGAACGCTTCAGCCCACCTTCATCCCTATGGAGCGTGCCGTCTTCGCTGCCGCCGGACTCAACGCTGAAGTGGAGTATTCTCAACAACCCACCGTCTCCGAAATCTCCACAGCCGATCCGCTGCTGCCGGCAAGCCTTACAGTGCTCTGGTTGGCGCTTCCGCTGTTCGCCGTGGTCGGGTTCGGTGTCACTGTTCGAGAGCCTGAAACCCGTGCCATGGGCATCACGTTGGGGATCGCCCTCATCACGCCATCGCTGCTCTTCTTTCCCGGACTGCTGCCGAGCTATGCCCACTACTTCGTTACCGTCTTGCCCACCTCGGCGGTGTTCACCGGTGTCGGTGTTGGAGCGCTGATCCGTCATCGGCGTATCGCGGCGATCGGCATTGGTGCGCTGCTGATGGGCATCTGGGTGATGCAGATATGGACGATTGACCGCGCCATCCGCCGCTTTGACGCTGGAGAATATGGGCTGGGGACACCGCTCCATTACACTCTGAACGTGCGCTCCAAGATCACGCAGGAACGCGATATCCTGCTGGTCGGCGCTCAGACCGGCGAGTCAGGATATGACATTTGGCAGACGCTGCTCTATCCGCGTTCCTACACGGAGATCTGTCTGCGCGAGGTCGTGATTGCTGAGGGAGGCATCGTCGTCTTGCCCGATCACCCCTTCACTGTGCTGTACGCGCCAGAAGCCGCCGACCCGCTGCTTGCGCAGGTCTACTACGACGACGACGCCCAGGTCGTGCCGCTCCGTACAGGAGATGGAAGCTACCGCATCGCTCGCTTCGATCTTGCCCCAACCGTCGAGGAATTCCCGCCTCACACGAAGATTGAGCCCGCAGCATTCACAAACGGCGCAGTGCTCGTCGGCTACACCTTCGCCGACGGCAGGCTGTATACCGAATGGCGCTTGGATCGTACACACGGCACGAACGCGCAGATATTCGCCCACCTGCTCGACGGCGCGGGCGAACGCGTAGCGCAACGTGACAGTAGCTTCTACGCGGGCAAGTATTGGTGCGCCGGCGATCGCGTCGTTCTCTGGAACGATCTGGCGGTGCCAGACAACGCGCGAACGCTACGTGTAGGCATGTATCCCTCTCCAGGGGCAGCGGCTGATCCTATCAGCGTGATTCTGCCCGACGGTAGCGTGATGCCGTGGGTCGAGATCCCGCTTGAGTAAGCTTCACTCGATGGCGAGTTCGGCGACCACCACCTGATCCGTATCATCCGAGGCGGTGAAACGTCGGCCGTCCTCGCGCAGATAGAAACCGGCAATCCAGTGAATCGCGCCCGGTGCGGCGTCTGCCGGTACAGTGAGTTCAAATATCCGGCTGACCAGGGTTTCAGTTGGGTCGTCCCAGTCGCTTGTGCCACGCATGGCAGGGAGAGGATCGCCGTCCGCCTGAGCGATCAGCGTGCCGCTGGCGTCGACCCAATGGTTGAATACCGCGAAATCACCAGGAAGCGGCGCATCCGCCCGCCAGTACAGTCGCAACGCAACTGTTTCGCCAGGAGCGGGTGATCCCGGTTCCAGGTCATAGCCGACGAAGTGGAGGCTGCCGAGCGTGACATCTAGCGGGTGTGTAATGGGTTCGAGGCGGTAGACCACCATACTTGGACCGCGATAGTCCGTCGACGGCGGGTAGCTTTTCAAGAGCAGCAGTTCATCGCGCAGTGTCGGTGGAATACTGTAAAGCTCGCCGCGTGCGACGGTGCTCTCGACAGGAACCCCCGTTTCTGCTGCCCGATTGATCAATTCATAGGTGAAGTAGGGCACAATGGCGTAGCGCACCCCGGCACCGCGCCAGTCGTCAATCGGGCGGGATTCCAACGCAGCGATGGCTTCAAGCGGAAATTCCTCACGTCCAGCGTACCCCCCCCAACCACGATTCAGTGTCTTGTGATTCTCTGTTGTCGCGACAATGCGCCCACCTTCCAGCGTCGAGTCAAAATAGGCGGCGAGATCGTTGCGACGGTCAGGCAGGGTGTGTTCGCGGGCATTGGCGATCGACGCATTAATGTCGCCAGAACCGAGCACGAGGCTGAAGGCGATCAAGAGCACCGACGCAACCCGCGACAGCCGGGTGATCTGCTCATTTCCGGCATGCCGCCATATGAGTAGGACCACCAGCGCCCACCCCGTTAGCCCGATGGCGCGCAGGATGACCATCAACGCGCCGACCGTGATGAACTGCCGGATCTGTTGCGGGCCAAGCGCCCCATAAAAGCTGATCCCGATCAACCACGTGACAGCCCCCAGGACGACGACCGCCAGCGCCAAACCGTCGACGCGGCGGCGTATCGGCGACAGGACGAACGCGACGATGCCGAGCCAACTCAGCAGCCAAACCGGGTCTGAGGCCAGCGCGGCGCGCGTTACGTGGAAATTGTCGACAATTTCGGAAAGGGTTGGGATGCCCAGACGCTCGGTAGCAGCAGTCCAATCGGGCGAACTCGTCGCCTCCAGAGCGGGGAAAAGCAGGATCAGCCAAAAGGCGTAAAGCCCCAAGACGATCAGATGCGTGCCGGTCGTCTTCAACACACGGGCGCGCGGAATGCGCCGGTTGGTCAGCCGCCACAGAGGAAGTATGAGGATCAGAGGCAGGACAAAGATCGCCTGATATTTGAAGACCACGGCCAGCAGTGCCGCGATGAGCCCGCCGTTGAGCAGATCGTTCCGATCGAAGCGCGTGCCGGTCAGTGCCAGAAATAGCGCCATCAGGGTGAAAAAGGTTACAAAGTTGTCAGCAGTGCCATACCGGCTGTGTTCGACGATAACGGGTGCGATCGCCCACAACCCGGCAGCGAGCCCGCCCGCCAACGGCGATGCAGCACGAAAGGCCAGCAGCCCCACGGCGACGACGCAACCCAGGCTGAAGGCAACAGAAACCAGGCGCACCATCCACAACACAGCACCGGGTGGATCAGCGGGATCGTGAAATAGGCGGATGAAGATGTGGTTGACGGCGATGATCCCCGGCGGATAGCCGTGCATACCGATTGGCATCGGGGAACCGAAATCGACCACCATGCGCGCCGCGATGTTGTAGGACGCTTCATCCACATGATCGATATATGGAAGGCTGAAGTTGTAACCGGTGAAGCGCAGTGTGCCCGCGCAGATTAGCAGCAGGAGCATTCCCAGCCACCAGATGCGGCCAGGAAGGATAGTGGGTGATTTCTCCAGCATGGTTGATAATGCCTCTGCGGCGAACCGGTCGCCTTTTTTTGCGCAACTGGTGCTGACCCAGATAATTGCCTGTCACTTTAGCGGATCTGAAGTGAAGAGTCCATGAAAAAACATGTCGGCGTACGGTTGGTTGCTACCGCCGTGGCCAGATTCAGGTCACGAGGCGGTGAATCGCATCTCCCGCGAGTAGGCTGCGCGCAGGACGGCCTTCCCCTCGACCAACTCTACGACCCACCCGATCACCTGATACTCGCCCGGCGGCACATGGATCGGGCGTTCGTCGGTGAAGATGTAGTTTTCCTTCTGCTTCAGGTTGAGGAAACGCAGCGGCATGCTGTCGAAGGCCGCCCGCCAGGGCGCGAGGCTGTCGCTGGGCACCACGCTGTAGAAGATGCCGATCAGCCGGTCGAGTGACGAGTCGTTGCGCACCGCGAAGGTCACCTGGTAGCCGTCGGAGTCGTCGGCTCGGGGTGATGCTGACATGGACAGGCCCAGCGGTATCTCGCCGCTTTCGTCGGGCAGGGCGAAGGTGAACAGCGGATCGATCTGAAAGCGGTGCTCAGCGGCCACGATCGGCGGATCGACCGGTGACCGGCGCATCCACAGCGCCATCCGGTAGTCGCCAGCAGGGAGTGCCTCGGGCACCGAGAAGGTGACCGGCAGCGTCTGCCCCGGTTCGATCGTGACGCGATTCTCTGGTGAGAGGAATGTGGGTTGGCTCCACGGCTCGGGATGCTCCGCCGGATCCAGGCCGTAGCTCAGATAGACCTCCCTCGTCTCCGCGCCGGTGTTCGCCACGCTGACGTTGACCCCGCGCAGAAAGCGCGTCGAACGCTCCAGCTCGACCAGCACGATCTGCGCGTCGCCTTCCAGGGGCAGCGGCGTGACCGGCGTTCGCTCGCGCTGCGCTTCCCATTGTTCCAGCAGCGTCGCGCCGAACCCACTTTCCGGCTCGGCGACGATCGGCGTGCTGTGGCCCATCGCGTCGGCGTGAATGCTCGCCCCATTGGCGTCGATCACGTGCGACCAGACCGACACCCGGAACAGGCCGATCACGCTCAGGCCTGGCTCCCGGAAGCGGAAAGTCCGCCGCTCGCCGGCGGCCAGGGTGAACGACTGGTGCGGTGCGGTGTAGGTGGCGGTACGCCAGGCCTCCCCGGTGTCGTAGGGCGGCGAGAGCAGATACCACACCGATCCCGTCTGCTCGGCGTCGCTGCGGTTGATCATCGTCACGTTCAGGCCGGCGAACACACCTTCGCGCTGGAGCGCCTCGAAACGCTCGATCACCAGCGGCGCGGCGGCCGGGGGTGGGTCCTCCGCGCTGCGCTCCTGGACGATCGTCACACCGGCCGGGGGCAGCGTATCGCCGCGCCGCTGATCCGCCGAGGCGACGACCCCGAACAGCGCCAGCAGAACGATTCCCGCCGCCAACCCGCCGATGTGCAACCCTCTCATGCCCCGCCTTTTCCTCTGGATGCTGATGCCAAATCCGGATATTTCGTACTACGCCGCCGAGGGCTGAAGCCCGTCGGCTAGGCAAAGACAGGCTCACCAAAGGAGCTTAAGCTGCGTCCCTGTTTTTCGGTCCCTTCAGTGGACCTGTCGGTTCCGTAGCCGAGGCGCTTCCCAGCACCCTCGGCGCACGTGGCCACGACAAGAGTCAGCACTGCGAAATTCGGCCAGACCTATCTTGGTTTTCTATCAGCACTGCCCCCTCATTTCTCGTTTCTCATCACTTCTTTTACTCAGTCCTCAGTCCTCGTACTCATCTCTTCTTTCAGTCATACACAATCTCCAGCGCCGGGACGCCGTTCGCCGCCAGCATGGCCGCCAGCGGAAAATGGACCGTGTACGGGGCATCGCGGAAGAAGCGCAGGGACTTGATCACGAAGAACTGACCCTGCCGGTACGTGAAGAGCAGAGAGGAGGCGGTCGGGACCGGGTCGTTCTGCACGGCCCCGTCGCCCATACAGATCTTCGACTCGCGCAGCAGTTCGAGCGTTGTGCACGACAGGCCTGTCCCAGCAATCCAGCGGTAATTGACCGTCACCGGGTCGATGTCGATGCGGCCGGTGGCGTAGATCAGCGAGCCGATGGCCCCGGTCGGCGCTTCAAAGACGCCGGTCAGGGCGCTGTTCATGCTGCCGCTGGCGTCGGGCAGGCTGATCTCGTCCAGACGGTAGGGGATGATCAGCGTACCCGGCGGCAGCAGATCCATCGGCACGTTCTGCGTGAGCGCATCGAGCTGCGCCTTGTCCAGCCGATAGCGGGCGTTGTACACGCTGGCCCAGCCCAGCATCCAGATCGTCAGCAGGATGGCCAGCCCACCGCTCGCGAGAAGCCCGGCCCGCTGCCAGCGCGCCGGCAGCAGCCAGACCGCCGCCGCGACCAGCACGGCCAACCCGGCGAAAGGCAGGTACAGCACGCGCGAGGTGAGCTGCACCTTGGTCACAAAGACGCCGGGCACAACCATCAGCAGGATCGCCCACAGCAGCCCGGTCGCCGCCAGGACCAGCCCGACGCGCCAGCGGACCTGACGCGGTTCCGGCTGCCAGGCCAGCACGACGCCGGCCAGCAGGACGATCGCCGCCCCACCCAGCACCAGCCCGGCCGGACTGATCAGCGCGCGCAGACCCAGCATGAAGGAGTCGCTCCACAACGTCGCGCCAAATTCCGGCGAGGCGGTGATGAAGTAGAGGTGGACGAAATACGACCGGTAGGCGCGATCCAGCAGCGTGACCGGGTTCAGGTCGAACGAGCCGCGCGCCGATTGGATGAACGGGTTGCTCAGGTAAAAGGCGACGAAATAGACGGCCGTCAGCGCGATCGGCAGGGCCAGCAGCAGCCCCGCGCGGATCGCGATCCGCCGCGTCGTGCTGCTCCCTCGCCCGCTGCTCCACCGCGCGCTGTCCTTCTGGAGCACCACCAGCAGCGCCAGCGCCGGCGCCATCAGCAGGATGCCGACCATCGTCTCCGAGGCATTGAGCGCCAGCAGATAGGCGACCACGGCGGCGGCAAACCAGCGCCCCGAGGCTTTCTCTTGGCTGAGAAACGAATAGGCTGCGTGCAGAAAGAGCAGAGCGAAGGTCACGGCATAGACGTAGATGCTCGCCGCCGCCAGCCACAGCACCGACTCGTACCCCAGCGCCGGGTTGACGAACAGCCACAGCGCGATCAGACCCGCCATGCGCGATCGCAGAATGCGCTGGACGAGCGCGCCGACCAGGAAGGCGTTGACGCCGACGAACCCCGCCGTGATGACGCGCACGACGAATTCGCTGTCCTCAAGCAGCTTGGCCAGGCTGCGCGAGGTCAGGGCCGACAGAAAGCGCGCCCCGTTGCTCATCGAGGCGTCCAGCCGGATCGGCAGGTTGAAGTCGAAATAGTCGTCCTGGTAGAAGCCGCGATGCCACAGGAGCAGCGAGCCGACCGCCAGGCAGATGGCGGCGAACAGCAGAGGGCCGTAGCGGCGCAGCCATTGGCCGAGGGGAGAGGATACCGCCTGCATCGCGTCCGGCGTTCCGGCGATGGGCGGCATAATGGCGGGGTCCGACACGGCGTCAGGTTGAAGGATGGTCATAGGCGTGGCCGACGCGCCGGAGCGCAAACTCTTCCTCACATCAAACGGCGATCATGCTTTCGCAGATTAAAAGACCGAGGTAGTCTGGTCCACCGGACAACCCATGGGGTTGTCCCCACGAATGACGTTTTTGGGTAACGCGTCATCCGCCGGCGACCGTGAACTCCAGCATCTCGCTCCACTCGCTGTACAGGTTGTCGCCCTGCACCAGTACGAAGCTGCGCACCTGCCAGCGATAGCGCCCCGGCCCCAGCGCGATCTCCAGTGTCCCGGTGCAGGTCGTCTCGTCGCAGATGCCGAACTGATCATACCAGCGATCGGTGGTCACGTTGGGGGCGACTTCCACCTGCACGTTATACCACAGCGCCCCCGGCGCCGGCTCCCAGGTGAACGCCTCGACGGAGGGCACATCGCCCAGCGGCGCGATCAACCTGGGCGGCGTGATGGGCAGGCGAAAGCGCACGGCTGCGCTCCAGGCGCCCACCCCGGTCGGGTTGACGGCGCGCACCCAGGCCACGTAGGTCGATGCCGGCAGGAGCGCGTCCAGTTCGGCGGCGCAGGCAACGGAGTCGCAAACGTCGGCGTGCGAGAAGACCAGCGTCTCGGCTTCCCCGCCGACCGGCTGCAAGCGTAGCTCATAGGTCAGCGCGTTTGCTCCGGCCTGCCAGGTGAAAACCGGCTCACGTGGGTCCACTGGCGGCGCCAACCCGACCACCGCTTCCGGCACATCCGACGCCGTCTGCGCCAGCGCGACGGTCGCACCAGCCCAGGCGACGATCAGCGCCACGATCGACGCCAACACCCACGCGATGCCGTTTCGTCTCCTCAACCTGCATCCCCTCCTCTCAATCAACCCCCGGCGTCGGGACGGCACAAGTTTCGCTTGCCGGCGCGTTTGACTCACGATCCACCCACCCCGAAGGGAGGAGGCTCGCTGTTCCAACATATCTACCCGGCCAACGCCAATCCTCGTCGCACTCCCACCCCTGGCCCAAGAGGCTGTCAGGGACTGATCGACGCCATCAGAATGGACGAGGCAGGTGTCCGCCGGGTCCTTCTCACGGCACCGCCGCCCCCTACAGGGACCCAGAAGAGGGGTCCAGCTGGACTTGTAGGCGGAGGTTTTCAACGGCTCGATGCCTTAATGGGTGGCTATGGGACGCGAAAAATCGCGTCCATCACGTCGGACGCCAAGAATGGCGTCCCTACAACCAGAGCATCATTCACTTCGAATGTTAAAACCTATGCCTATCAGGAGGGGGCCAGGGGTGAGGGTCTATCGCCTCGCCCCTACGCCAAGCCTCCGGGACCAGTTCCCCCTCTCCCCGCTTGCGTGGGACAGGGGGTCAGGGGGCCAGGGGGTGAGGGGTTACCGCCTTGCCCCTACGCCCAAACCTCCGCGACCGGTTCCCCCTCTCCATGTTGGAGAGGGGGCCGGGGGGTGAGGTTCTCTTACTTCAATTCCAGGCTCTTGCCGTCGACCACCTGCTTCACCATGGCGATGAACTCGTCCAGCGGCACCGCGCCCAGATCCTCGTCCGTTCGCAGGCGCACGCTGACCGTCCCGGCCGCCGCATCCTTGTCGCCGACGATCAGCATGTAGGGGATGTGCTGCTCACGCGCCATGGCGATCTTGGCGCCCATGCGCGCCTTGCCGCTGTCCACCTGCACGCGCATACCGATGGCCTTCAACTTCTTGGCCACCTCGTCGGCATAGGCAATGTGCCGATCGGCGATCGGGATGAGCATGGCCTGCACCGGCGCGATCCAGGCTGGGAACGAACCGGCGAAGTGCTCGATCAGGATGCCCGTGAACCGCTCCATGCTTCCGAACGGCGCGCGGTGGATCATGATCGGGCGCTGGCGCGTGCCATCTTCGGCCACATATTCCAGTTCGAAGCGCTCCGGCAGGTTGTAATCGACCTGCACCGTGCCCAACTGCCATTCGCGCTTGAGCACATCGCGGAAGATGAAGTCGAGCTTTGGCCCATAGAAGGCCGCTTCGCCCTCGGCCACGTGGTAGCGCAGGTCGAGCTCGTCACAGGCCTCGATGATGGCCGCTGTCGCCTTCTCCCAGTTCTCATCGCTGCCCACGTACTTCTCGCTCTTGGGGTCACGAACGCCGACGCGGACGCGGAAGTCGGCGAAGCCCAGCGTGTTGAACACATACTGGATCAGCCGCACGACGCTCTTGAACTCTTCCACGAGCTGTTCTGGCGTGACGAACAGATGCGCGTCGTCGACTGTGAAGCCGCGCACGCGCGTCAGACCCGTCAGCTCGCCCGACTGCTCGTAGCGGTACACCGTGCCGAACTCCGCCAGACGAACCGGCAGGTCGCGGTACGAGTGCATCTCGCTCTTGTAGATCATGATGTGGTGCGGGCAGTTCATCGGCCGGAGGAGGAATTCCTCCTCGTCGACCTGAATCGGCGCGTACTGGCTATCCTTATAATAAGGATAGTGCCCGGACGTGCGGTACAGGTTCAGGTTGCCGATGTGCGGCGTCACCACGGGCAGATAGCCGTATTCGAGCTGCGTATCGCGCAGCCAGCGCTCCAGCGTGTCGCGCAGGACCGCGCCCTTGGGCTTCCACAGCGGCAGGCCCTTGCCAACCAGCGGGCTGAACGTGAACAGATCCAGCTTTTCGCCGATCACCCGGTGGTCGCGCTTGCGTGCCTCTTCCAGCCGGTGCAGGTAATCCTGCAGCTCTTCGACCTGCTCCCAGGCCGTGCCGTAGATGCGCGTGAGCTGCTGGCGCTTTTCGTCGCCGCGCCAGTATGCGCCGGCCGGCTTCTTGAACGTCACGCTGATGGCCTCGGGGTTGATCTCCCGGCTGTTGGCGACGTGCGGCCCGCGGCACAGATCCGTGAACGTGTCCTGCGTGTAGAACGTCAGCTTGGCGGCTGGTGCGGCGATCTGCTCACCGTTTTCATCCGTTCGCCCGTTGACCAGGTCCTCGATCAGTTCGCGTTTGAAAACCTGATCCTTGAAGAACTGGAGCGCTTCTTCGGCGGCGACCTCGCGCACGTTGAACTCGACCCCCTTGCGGATGATCTCCTTCATGCGGTTTTCGACCCAGGCAAGGTCTTCATCCGTTAGCGCGCGCGGCAGTTCAAAATCGTAGTAGAAGCCATCTTCGATGGGCGGCCCGATCGCGATCTGGGCCTCTGGGAAGCGTTCGAGGACGGCCTGGGCCATGATGTGCGCAGCCGAGTGCCTGATTTTGTAGAGCTGGCTGCCCACATAGTTGTTGTCAGCGGACATGCGTGTACGACTCCTGTTCGGTACAAGAATGGCGTGATTATAGCAGCAGGCGCGCCTGCGAACCGATGGATTGCCCTCTCCCGTAGGGACGCGCAAAAGCGCGTCCGCCCCGTGCCTTTCCTTTTCCATTTTATGGAGAGGAGCCTGGGGCTGAGGTCTGCCGATTCGCAGACGCTGAATCCCGCGCGAAGCCCGGCGCTGGGCGCCGGACCGGGCACGAGGTCAGGTCAGTTGATGCTTGGGGTGGGGGTTATCTCGTCGCCGTCAGGCGACGGTCGTGCTGAGATGCAGCTCTTGTTCTTCCATGAGCAGCACTTCACTCACGACGACGGCCGCAACCTCGGTGGTCGCCCGTTTGCCATTCGTCACATCAGGCAGGTCTTCATCTTCCGTCACCTGCGTGAACAGGTTCTCGAAGATGTCGAGCGCCAGGAGGTTGTCGATCGTGTCTTCGATCGCCTCGCGGTCGCAGCGCGAGATCAGGATATGCGGCGTTTCCAGTGCAGCATAGTGCACCGGCGTCGCGTAGGGGATTTCCTTGCACATTTCGTAGCTCAGATCCATCTGGCGTGCCAGATAGGGGAGCGTGACGAAGACGGCCGTGTAGTACTGCCCGTTTTCCATCTTGACGATCACATCGCAGGCATCTCGCTCGCTCGAATCATGAACTTCCATCCAGATCTGGACGGGGAAATCGGCTGCGCGCATCATGTCCTGGCAATCCTACTTATCGAAACGTTTAGTACGTTCGTGACGATCCACAAAGCGTTGTGAAGAGTGTGAAATCAATTGCAGAATACGCCTGTTTGAAACGATTTGTCAAGCAGTTTGGACAGTCTTTGTGAAATTGAGTGCAATATCTGACATAAAATAAACCCAGGCTTAAGATGAACTATGAAGTTGTGATGAACTGCTTCAGGTTGTCATCCGCAGGCGTCTTGCCAATCACCGGGATCACGCCGCAGCGCTCCTATATAAAGGGAGAACGAGCGAGCCGAACAGCATTTACGCGTCCAACCAACGCCCATCCTGGGTACCCGCCAACAGCCAAAATCTGTCGGAATTTTTCACAAAAAAGGTTGGATTCGTAAATCGTCCTGTCAAAGTAAATGCATTACAATAAGGAGGTCAGAGGATTGTTACATCCTCTGGCCATCGCCAGTAACGAAGTGAGCAGGTGTGCAGTGCATCAAGTCCTCTACATCGAAGACAATTATGAGAACCGGATGTTGGTGCGCCGAATTCTTCTGGCCTCTGATGAGCCTTTTCACGTGGTCGAAGCGGAGAGCGCGCGAATAGGCATTGAGCTCGCGCAACAGGCCACTCCCGATATCATCCTAATGGACCTGAGCATGCCGGAAATGGACGGCTTGACCGCCACGCGAACGCTGCGGAACATCCCTCACCTCCATGCTATTCCCATTGTCGCCCTGACAGCCAATGTCATGCACGGGGATCGAGAGCGTAGTCTGGCGGCAGGCTGCGATGGTTACATTGCCAAACCCATAGACATCGACAAATTTCCAGATGAAGTTCTCTTCTACATCAGGAGCGGGCATGACCGACGTGCAAAGCAGCACCAGCCAACGGACGCCGATTGAACCTAGCGAGGCCCATGTCCTCGTCGTTGAAGACAATGTGCCGAACTTTGTGCTGATAGCTCGGATGCTTGCATTCATGGGAGTGCAGCGCTGCGAATGGAAGACATCTGGCTGGCAGGTCGTCCAGTTCGCAGACACTCTCCCTCGAGTCGACCTCATTCTCATGGACATCCGGCTCCCGTACGAAGATGGCTATCAGGCGCTGGTCAAGCTCCGCGCCAACCCGCGCCTGAAAGACACCACGGTTTGTGCCGTCACCGCCGAAGCCAGCGACGAACAGATGAGGCGCGCCCGCAAGGCGGGGTTCAACGGCTTCCTCGGCAAACCGCTTGACCCCGATCGTTTTCCGAGCCAGATACGACGTCTGCTCAACGGTGAAGAGGTCTGGGAATGGAAGTAAACGACTCCAGCGAAGCCTTCGACGCGAGCGATCCTGGCGCGACGCTCAGACTCGCCGAAGCGCAGTACGCTGCGGCGAGCGCGATCTATGGTTCCTCGGATGCGGCGGAGATACTCTCCGCCGTCGTGGTTTTTGGAGGGAAAGCTTATCAGGACGCTCACCTGGCGCTCCTGGAGACGGACCTCGAACCGCCGAAGGTGCGCGTGGTCGCCCAGCGCGCCGGCTCCGCCATCACCGCCAGCGCCGAACTGCGCCCTTTCAAGAATTATCCCGCCAATGACTCGCTCGGCGCCGTCGAATATCTCTATGCCGCCGACATCAGCGAAGATCCATTTCTGACCGACGAAGAACGGCAGATGCTGACCGCCCAGGGCGTCGTCGGGCTGGCGATCGTGCCGCTGGTGGTGGGCCAGAATATGACCGGCCTGCTCATGCTGTCCAGCCCGGAGCGTGTCGAAACGCCGATCCCGGTGCTGCGCGCTCTGCGCAACCTGGCCGATCAGATCGCCGTCGTCTTCGAAAACCGCTCTCTGCTGCGGCGCACAGAATCGTCACTCGGCGAAATCCAGACCCTCTACGAATTGAACCGCGGCCTGCTGGCCGCCCAGGACCCTCTGGAACTGCTGCGCGCCATCTCCGCCCATCTCGCGCCGGATGCCGACACCATCATGCACGCCGTCGTCAATCGCCGTCGCGAAGGCGGCGAAGAGGTCTCCGTGCAGCACATCATCACCCGCAAGGGCGAGCAGGTGGTCAACATCCCGATCAAGGGCATGCGCGTGGCCAGTATGCTGAGCGGCGAGCCGGCTGAAGTCACCTTTGTCGAAGATGTGCTGGAAGCCAGCACGGACGCCCCGCTGCTCGAACTGCTGCGCGAGCGCACCCGAAGTTACGCGGCCATTGTCGCCCGCGCCAGTGACCGCCACGCCGATATCGTCACCGTCGCCTACGAGCAACCGCATCTGTTCGACAGCCGGGATCGCCGCCTCTATGGTGCCAGCGCCGATCAGCTCAACATCGTGCTGCAAAACCAGCGCCTCCTGCAAGAATCGCAGGCGAGCGCCGAACGCCTGGAACGACAGGTGCGCGTGCTTCAACTGCTCAATCACCTGGCCACCCGCATCAGCAGCTTTCAGACCGAAAAACAGCTCCTCGACAATGTGGTGCGCGAGATGCAGGAAGGCCTGCGCGTCGACCATATTGGCGTCGCCTTATTTCCGCCTGGCCAGTCGGTGGGTGTCGTTACCAGCGAATACCCGGACATGAACGCCACCGGCCAGACGATCAATATGGACGACAACCCGATGATGGCCATGGTGGCGAAGGATCCGACCAAGCCGCTGATCGTCCAGAACATCGAGAGCGATCCCATCGTGCCAGCCCCGGTGCGGACCATGCTGCGCAGCGTCGGCGTCAGAGCCCTGATGATCCTCCCGCTCTACGTGCAGGGCGCGCTGATCGGCACGATCGGCTTCGACATCAACGAAGAAGGGCGCCACTTCTCGCCGGAGACGGTCGAACTGGCCCAGACGATGACCTCGCAGGTGGTCGTCGGGCTGCAAAACATCCGCCTGTTCAACGAGGCCCATCGGCGCGCGGAACAGCTTCAGGCGGTTGCGGTGCTCGGCCAGACCCTGCAAGCCTCGCTGGAGATCGAGCCCGTCCTGCGCGTCATGCTGACCTCCGGGGTGGGCATTGTACCCACCGAGCAGATGAGCGTCGCGCTCTACGACGAACAGGAAGGCGTGCTGCGTGTCGTTGGCCGCTATGCCGACGGCGAGTCCGACATCGATCTGCTCAACAGTCCGATGCTCTCCCTGAAAGACACCTATGCCGGCCAGGTCTGGACCTCCGGCGCGATGATCGTGCTCGGCGGCGATCGCGTTGGCGGCGATCGCACCGCTCCTGTCGAGGGGTACAGCGGCACGAGCGGCGTCATGATCGCCCCGATCCGGGCGCGCGAGCACCGTCTGGGTACGGTCACTATCAGCGCGCCGCCGGGATCCTTCTACACCGAGACGGATAAAGCGATTTTCCTGCAGATCGCCAGCCTGCTGGCCGTCGCCCTCGAAAACAGCGAAGCCTACGCCCGCAGCCAGCGAATTGCTCACGGCGAAGCGCTGGTCAACGAAATGACCGCGCGCTTCCAGCAGTTTTCCGACATCGAGGGACTGGTGACTACCGCAGTCAACGAACTGGGCAAGGCGCTGGGGGCGCGGCAAGCACGCGTGCGCCTGTCTGACCCGGACATGCTGGCCCACTAGACGGAGGTGACGGGGTGACCACAAGACCGCTCTTCGACCGCCTGTTTGTTCCACCGAATGTGCGCAGTGGCGCGGCGCTGCAGAGGGTTCGGCTGCGCGTCGTCCTCGCGCTGGTCATCGTCGCCTTTTTCGCAATCTACGATGTGCAGAACCTGCTGCGCAGCGCGGACTCAGCGGTCATTTTTCGAGCCCTGAATGGCGAATTCATCGCCGTCGCGACGATGCTTGGCCTGTACGGCGGCGCCGTGATCGCCCTGATCGCCACGCGACGCGGCTTTGAACAGATCAGCGGTTTGATGCCGATTGTGATGTGGATATCCAGCGGCGTGCTGCTCTCCCTGCCGACCGCCTTCACGGTGATGACGGATGGGGTTCCGCTGGTCATTGCCGTGATCATCGGCTTTATCACGTTGCGTGAACGCGGCATCGTGATCGCGCTGGTCATGTCTGTGATCCTCTTCCTGCTTGGCCTGGACCGCCGCGCGACCTTCCCGGATACCGTGCCGGTCCGCGACACTTTCAGCGATCTCTTCGACATCGGCCTCTTGCTGTTCGGTGCTTCCGCAGCGCTGTGGGCCTTCCTGCGCATCCAGACCGGCGAGGTCGCCGAGACGCGTGAGGTGGCCGAGACTGAACGTCTGCGCCTGGCCACCATCACCACCGACATCGCCCGCAGCGTCGCCAGTCAGACCGACTTGCAGGATCTGTTCAGCCGGACCGTGAACGAGATCATATCCCGCTACGCCGACATCTACCACGCGCAAATCTTCCTGATCGACGAGTTCGGCGCGCGCCAGACTGGTGGCCAGCACCGGCGAAGTTGGCAAGCTGCTGCTGTCGCGCGGCCACGGCCTGGAAGTCGGCAGTGTCAGCGTGATCGGCACGGTGACCGCCACCGGCCGGACCGTAGTCGCCCGCGCCGCCGGCGCTGCCGCTGGCGAGACGGTGCATCGCCGCAACGAGCTGCTGCCCGACACGGTGACAGAAGCGGCCTTCCCGCTGGTGCTCGCCGGCAAGACCATCGGCGCGCTCGACCTGCAAAGCCGCAGCCTCGACGCCTTCAGGCCAGAAGACCAGCCGATCTTTCAATCCCTGGCCGACATCATCGCCGTCGCCATCGAGAACGCCCGTCTGTTCCAGCAGACGGAAAACCGCCTGAATGAAAACCAGCAGCTCATCGACCAGATGAGCACCGCCATGCGGGAAATCGAGCGTCTCAACCGCGAGTTGACCGGCCGCTCCTGGTCCGACTTCCTGGTGGACCAGTCCGCCGCGCCCAATCTCGACGTGAACTTCCGCACCAAACGAGTCGAGCGTCTCGTGGACTGGACACCGAGTCTGCGTCGGGCCGTCCAGGAGGACCAGACGGTGCAGCAGCCGCAGGGCGACATCGCGGTGATCGCCGTGCCCATCCGGGTGCGCGGTCAGGTGATCGGCGCCATGGAATTCGAACTGGAAGGGACCAGCGCCCTGGACGAGTCGGCCCTTCTGGCCGAGACGGTGAGTGAGCGTCTTGGTCTGGCGCTGGAAAACTCCCGGCTCTACGAGGCCACCCAGCGCGTCGCCCAGCGCGAACAGCGCGTGAACGCCATCGCGACGCAGTTCCAGACGGTGACCACGGTGGACGAACTGCTGCGCATCACCATCAGCGAACTGGGCACGCTGCTCAACGCCGACAAAGCATCCATCCGTCTGGGCGGCGTCGAAGCGCCCCTGGGCGCCGGCCAGGCGCCGCAGCGCCTCAACGGTGGTGCGTCGAGTAATGGAGGGTCAGGGACATGATCTCTCGCGCGGTCGGCTGGCTCTTCAGCCTTCAGTTCAACTACAAGGACATCATCGAGCGCCAGCGGGCGCGCGCCTTGCTCACGATGACTCTGGCCGGAATGGTCATCTGGTTCTGGATGTACCTCCTGGTCATCCTGCCCCTGATCAATGCGGGCGAGATTCCCGGCACCGGCTTCCTGTTCATCTCCATGACCGTCACACCGGCCGGGCTGCTTGGCATCTTCATCGCCGTACAGCAGGGTCGGCTGACCGCCGCCACGATCGCCTTTGTGGGCGGCCTGCTGGCGCTGACCATTCCGCTCGGCCAGGTGTCGCACGTCGACCTGCTGCAAATCTCGCCGGTCGTCGCGCTGGTGGCCGCCGGCGTGCTGCTCAACCGGCGTGGGCTGGTGATAGTGGCGGTGGCCTGCGCCTTGGGTATGGTGGCGACCGGCGTCTACCAGTCCGGGCTGGTGCAGGCCGAGCGCGTCGTCCCGGCCGATCTGGCGCTCAACGAGACCGTGACCATGATCGCGCTCGTGCTGCTCGTGGCCGCCTTCCTCTACGCCTTCAGCGGCACGCCCGAGCGGGTAGCGCGCGATGCCAGCGCCATGGTGAAGCAGTGGCGCGCCATCCATGGGCTGACCGATCGGGTTTCGATCGGCGACGACGACGCCGTGGAAAAAACGCTGCGTATCGCCCGCGATGACCTGGGCTACGACGTGGTGCAGGCCTTTCTGCTCAGCAGTCGGGTGGGCGCCGTGCGCCGTTATCGCGTGATGGAAAACAGCCCGGTCATGTCCGTCGATGCCTCGGCCGACGTGGTGGTGCAGATGGTCCTGCGCGAAATCGAACCGGTGACCATCCGCCGCAACGACGTGCGCGCCGCCGACCACCTGCTCAACCAGTTGCAGTTCAGCGTCACTGTGCCGATCCTCTTCGAAGGCACGCTTCTCGGCGCGCTCGATGTGCAGTCGAACCACAGCCGTGTGCCGGACGCCACGCGCCTTGACGTGCTGCGCGGGCTGGCCAATCAGCTCGGCCGGATGCTGGCCCAGTCGCGCCAGATCGCGGCGCTGGAGTCGGACGTGCGCGAGCAGGAAGGTCAGGCCCAGCGCCTGCGCTCGCAGCTTGCGGAAGTCCAGCGGCGCGCTGAGGGTACGACCAGCGCCGGGTGGGAGCGCTATCTGCGCGGCCTGGGCGTGACCGGCTACGGCTACGACTTCAAGGACAGTTTGCCTCAGTCGCTCGTCTCCGCCAGCGATTTACCGCCTGCGCTGCGCAGCGCGCTGGAGCGGGGCGAGGTCGTCGTGGAGCGCGTCAACGGCAGTCAGATCATCAGCGCGCCCATCTCCTATCGCAATCAGATGCTGGGCGCGATGACCTTCGAAGTGCATGGCGACAGCGTCTTGAGCGAATCGGAAGTGGAACTGGTGCGCACCGTGGCCAACCGTCTGGGCGCCGCCCTGGAAAACAACCGCTTGTTCGAACAGAGCCAGGCGCAGGCCCAGCGCGAACGCAAAGCCAGCGACCTGGGCAGCCTGCTGCTGACGGCGACCGACATCGAGCAGGTGCTGGCGCTGGCGGCCGATACCTTCAAGGATGCGCTCGGCGCGACGCACACCCGCGTCACACTTCAGCCAGGCGCCGTACAGCGCCTGAGTGCAGATGGGGGTTAGCGGATCATTATGATACGTGGAGCGAATCTCCTCAATCCGGCATCCTGGCCGCTGGCCATCAAGTTTGCGGTCCTTATCCTCGTGGTCGCCTTCCTTCTGGCGGCGATTGCCGTGTCCACCAACATTCAGGCCACGGCCGAACTCACGCTGCGCAGCGCTTCCTCGCTGGTCAGCGAGATTGGCGCCCGGCAGGAGGCCGTGATCAACGGTGCGGTCAACCTGGCGCGCGAGGTGACGGTCGGCTTTGTCGAGGCCAACCAGGCGGACCTGCAAGGCCTGCTGCTGCGGGATGTCGTCGCCAGCGATGCCATCAATCTGCCGGATGTCACATCCAGCGAGATCACGACTCGTCTGCGCGAAGATCTGCTCCTCCAGCCCTCCTCCCTGTTTGAAAGCGTTCGCCTGATCGACCAGGAGGGCGGGGTGCTGGCCCAGGCCGTCCGCTCGACGCCGCTTGCCGGCGATCCTTCCGGCCAGCGCGCTCCGGCCTACATTGCCGGCTCCAATGCCGCTCTGCAGGGCGAAGATCGCGCGGTCTCGGTCTCTCAGGTCAATTTCACACCGGTCGTCGAGATGATCGAGGTCCTTCGCTGGCGAGATGGCTCGCCGCTTGGCTATCTGGTCACCCGTCTCAACAATCGCCGCGCCTTCTTTGACGCGATGGGGACATCAGACGGTCAGGACTCCCTGGAACTGATCACCTTCCTGATTTCGTCCAACGACGTGCTGATCTCACCGGCCGGCGTGCGGCCGGAACTGCTCGCCTACTCTCAGTCGGTCGCGGTCGACCGCGCGCTGGCCGGGCAGGATGGCAGCGCCCTGTACAATGCTGGCGACGATGTCGAGTACATCGGTTACTACACCCCGCTCCGCGGTCTGCCGCTGGCGCTGGTCAGCCAGGTCAGCACCGCGAGCATCATCCAGCGGGCGACCACCGTCGTCCTGACGCAGCGTTTTGGCGGCGTCGTCGGCTTGCTGGCCGTCATGATCGTGGCCGGTCTGCTCTTCAATCAGCTCGTCACGCCGTCGGTCAACCGGCTGCGCCGCGCCGTGCTGACCATGGCCTATGGCGACCTGAACACCCAGGTGCCGGAGACCAAACGGCAGGATGAGATCGGCGCCCTGGCCAGCGGCATCGAAACGCTGCGCGATCAGATCCGCGGGCAGATTTCCGAACTCCAGGCCGGCGTCGAATCGCGCAGCCGCGACCTGGACGCCACGCAGGAAGTCAGCCGTTTTGCGGCCACCCAGCGCGATCTCCAGCGTCTGATGGACAGCGTGGTAAACCTGATCATCCAGCGCTTTCCCAACATCTACCACGCGCAGATCTTCCTCATCGACGCGGACGGCCAGGATGCGGTCCTGCGGGCCAGCACCGGCACGGTCGGTCAGGAACTGCTGCGGCGCGGTCACCGACTGGGCGTCGGCTCGGTCAGCGTGATCGGGCAGGTGACCTCGCAGGGCCAGATCGTGGTCGCCCGCGACACTGCCGTCAGTCAGGTGCACCGGCGCAACGAATTCCTGCCGGACACCCGCGCCGAACTAGCCGTGGCCCTCCGCGTCGGCGACATCATCATTGGCGCGCTCGACGTGCAAAGCCGCGAACGCGACGCCTTCAACGAGGCCCAGGTCGCCGTGCTTCAGACGATGGCCGACCAGATCGCCGTTGCCATTCAGAACGCGCGTCTCTACGAAGATCTCAGCCGCCGCCTCCAGGACATCGAGGACCGCAACCGCGCTGCTACCCTGCGCGCCTGGCAGGACTTCATGCGCGAACGCCGCGCCGTCGAGATCACCCGCGAGGCCGGCCTCGCTTCCGATGCCGATTTCACCGACATCCGCCAGACGGCGCTCAAAACCGGCGAACTGGCCATCGCCCGCACCACCGCGCGCCAGACCATTCCCATCGCCGTGCCTGTCTCCCTGCGCGGGCAGATCCTCGGCGCGGTCGAGTGGGAAATTCCGGTCGGCGTCCTCACCGAGGATCGCCTGGAACTGGCCCGCGAGTTGGCCGGCCGCCTGGCGCTCAGCCTCGACAACGCCCGTCTCTTCCAGGAAAGCCAGCGCACAGCCGAACGCGAACGCGTGGTGAACGCCATCGTCGCCAAGCTCACAGCGCAGACCAGCATCAACGACATCTTGCAGACCGCCGTCCGTGAGGTGGGTCAGGCGCTGCGCGCGCCCCAGGTCAGCATCCGACTGGAGACGCGTAGCGAGAATGGCAGCACGGTTGGCGACAGCGGCGGCGGAATCGCCGAAAACAATGGCCACGCAGTGAATGGTAACGGTAGTAACCGGTAGGTTGTAGACGATGCAGAGAACAAGTAATCGCACGCTCTACCGCCGCGCCCTGCGGCTCGTAATCCCGTTCATTGTGGTTGCATCCTTGATCGGCGGGATCATCGCTGTCCTCCTCGTGCGCTATAACGCGCGCGCCGCCCTGGTCGAGCAGCAGCAGCTTCAGCTTGGAGCAGCGCTCGACGGGGTTCGCGACGGCCTGGTGCAGCTTGAGAACGACGTCGTCGATCTCGCCGCCCGCCGCAGTGTGCGCACCTTCGCTCGCGACACGCTGGTGACCGGCTCGGCCACCCTCCAGGATTCGCAGACGTCCATGGTCTCCGAATTCGCGGAACTGCTGGAAGAGCATCCCAACGTCTATCTGAGCGTGCGCTATGTGACCTTCAACGGCACGATCTGGACCGAGGCCGTTCTCGACACGAATGGTATCGTCGACATCGACCGCGAGCTCCAGTTGAGCGAGATGGCCGGTGATACTCTACTCCTCGATGCCGGCGAGCTGGACCCCGGTAACGCGATCATGTCCGGCGTGCTTTTCCGCAATGCGCCTTCCCTGAGCTTCAGCGAGCGTCAGCGTCCGATTCTGCGCGTGGCCGCCCCCGTGGCGACGGAAAGCGTGGTCTTCGACTTCGCCGGCGTGGTTGAGATCGATGTCGATGGCTCAGCCCTTCTGCGCGAGATGCGGGCGCAGCTCGACGCCATGGCGACTAACGAACCGGGCCGCCGCGTGGTGGTCGTTTCCAGCGATGGCGTCCTTCTGTACGATACAGACAATGCCGATATCGACTATCTCCGCGAAGCCTTCAACGGCGCTGCACCGACGGCGGCGCAGGTGCTTCCGGAAAGTCTGGCCAATTTCACGGCTGAGCGCAGCGGCGAGACGGTCGGCAGTCAGATCGTCTCCTCCGTGATTCTGCCGCTGGGCGCGCCGGAAGCGGGGCGTAGCTGGGTCGCGATCACCCTCGACGAAGAGGTGGCCGTCCTGGGCGACAGCCTGCTGCTGGCGGTCGCTCTGTTTGTGCTCATTCAGGTCGCGTCTCTGGGTCTGATCGCGCTCATCGCCAATGCCCTCCGCCGCACCCTCCAGCCGATGACCGAAGTCCGCGAACTGGCCAACCAGATCGTCCGCGGCGCTTCCCCCTCGCCGGCCGCTATCGCAGCAGGGTCGGCGGCGACACCCACAGCCAGCGATGCCATTACGACCGCCGCAACGGCGGGCCGCACCGACATGAGCCAGGATGTCGAAGAGATGATCGGCGCCCTCCAGGCGGTCTCCAACCGGGTGGAGGAGCTTCAGCGCGAGCTGGAGGCGCAGCGCGGACGCTTCACCCGCAACATCGACCTGTCGGCGCGCGTCAGCCGTGAGACGGCGACCCTGACTGATATTGACGACCTGCTCAACCGCGCTATCCGCCAGATCTGCGAGGAATTCGGCTTCTATCACGCGCAGGTGTTCCTGCTCGACGATGCCCACCAGAACGCCGTGCTGGTTTACAGCTATGGCGAGCGCGGCCGTCAGCTGCTGGAACGCGGGCACAAGCTGCCGGTGGGTTCACAGTCGGTCATCGGTCTGGTGACTTCCACCGGCCACCCGGTGGTAGTCAACAACACCGACGCGCCGGAACCCGGCATCCCGCATCGCCCGAACCCGCTGCTCCCGGAGACGCGTGCCGAGATGGCCGTCGCGCTCCAGTATCTCGACAACATCATCGGCGCGCTCGATATTCAGAGCACGTCGCCGAACGTCTTCCATCCGGAAGAGGTTCGCGTCTTCCAGATGATCGCCGACCAGATCGCCGTGGCCATCCAGAACGTGCGTCTGCTGATCGAGTCTGCCCAGCGCTATCAGCAGATCGACAGCCTCAACCGGCAGCTCACCCGCACGGCCTGGGACGAGGCGCTCAGCCTCGCAGGGGATGAGCCCGCCTTCAGCTACGACCTGCTGCGCATTACCCCAGGCGCAGGCAGTCCGCTGCCGCCCGGAGGCATCAGCGAGCCGATCCTCATCCGTGGCGAGGTGGTGGGTACCCTCGATGCCGCGCCGGCGGAAGGTGCCAGCTTCACCGAGGCCGATCGCGCCCTCCTGCGCACCGTTGCCGAACGTGTCGCCATCGCCGTTGAAAACGCCCGCCTCTTTGAAGAAACGCAGACTTCGCTTTCCGAGACGTTCACGCTCTACCAGTTGAGTCGTTATCTCAACGAGGCGACCTCGCTCGACGACATCATTCAGGCCATCATTACCTCGGTCATGCGCGATGCCATCGCCGGTCAGATTGCCATCTTTGAAGATCTGCCAGAAGGCATGCTGCCCACCTGGATGGAAATCGGCGCCGACTGGAAAGCCGGCTCGGACGAGGGGCGCGAAGTCATCCTCACCGGCCTGGAACTGCGCGTCGCCGACCACCCGATCATCGCCTCGATGAAACCCAGCGAGATCACCCTGATCGCCGATGCTGCGCGTGACAACCGCCTGGACGACGTGCTGCGGGCGCTGCTCACCAGCCTAGGCGGCGAGTCCATGGTGCTCATTCCCTTCAGCGTGCGCGGCGTCTGGCGCGGCATCCTGATCGTCGAATTCCCGACGGTGCGCAGCTTCAGCGAGCGCGAGGGCCGTATCTACAGTGCCCTCATCGACCAGGCCGGCGTCGCCATCGATGCCCGTCTGCTGCTTCAGCAGAACGAGATCGCTCTGGCCGAAATCGAACGTCTCTACACCGCCAGCCGCATCATCAACATGGCGACGAACATGCCCGAGCTGGTGCGCGCCGCCGTGACGACCAGCGCTGACAAGGCCCTCAACTTCGAACTGGGTGCCTTCATCGGCAGCCTCGACTCGACCGGCTGGCCGACCCGCCTTCAGCTCGTGGCCCGCTCCACCCAGGGCGACATCGTGGTCGATGACGAGATCGTCGACATGCCCATCGCGGCAGACTCTCCCCTGCGACGCCGCGAGCCGGTGCTCCTGCAGGACTTCGAAGACGCCCACGGCCCGCTAATCGACTATGCCCGCAAGCGCGGCGCACGCCATGTCGTCGTCATGCCGCTGTTCAGCGTCAACCAGCCGATCGCCCTCTTCTTCATCCTGGGCGGCGAATCGCGCTACCTGGGTGAGGACGAAATCGACGTCTACCGCGCCCTCACCAGCCAGATGAGCACGGTGCTCCAGAACCGCCGCCTGCTCGAACAGACCGAGCGCGCCCTGGACGAGACTCGCCGTCTGTACAGCGCCAGCCGCGCTATTTCCAGTGCCACCGACCTGACCAGCGCTTATGCGGCGGCGGCGGCCGGCATTGTCGACGGCACGCCGGCCATTGCACGCCTGGCAATGTTCTCCGCGCCCGGCGTCACCTCCGCGGCGGCCTACCTGGAATGTGTGCATGTTCAGCCGGAAGCGTCCGCTGCCCTCAGCGATCTCTATGTCGGTCTCCGCCTCGCCCGCGAAACCTGGCCCCTGGCCGACATCGCCAACGAGACGTCCGGTACGGTCTATGTTCCGGATGTGCGCGCCGACGGGCACGATTGGGATGCCCTGCGCCTGCTCTCCGATCGCAGCGGTGCGCGCTCCATGCTTCTGTTGCCGATGGTCTCCCGCGGGCGCTTCTACGGTCTGGTGCTGATCGAAAGCCGCCAGCCCAATGCCTTCCCCGAACCGCTGATCAACTTCGTTCAGGCGGTCACCGACCAGATCGCCATCGCCGTCGAAAGCCTTGTGGCGTTCCAGGAAGCACAGGTCCAGGCGCAGCGCGCGCTGGCGCTGGCGGAAGCCGGACAGCTCGCGGCGGCCGTGGGCGGCGCCTTCGAGGAGAGCATCGGCGAGGTCTTCGCCCGCGTCGCTCTCCCCGCGCAGTACGACCGCTGGTTGCTGGCGCTCGTCAACGAGGAGGGCACCCATCTGGAGAAAGTCAACCAGCGGCTGCCCGGCGTCACGCAGAGCACCAACGAGCGGCCGGAGGTGTACGATCTGTCCACCGACCGCTCGCCCATCGCCATGGCTTACCTGGAAAAGCGCACCCTGCTGGTCAACGAGCCGGGCGCCTTCCCGACCCTGACCGACCTGCCGGAGGCGGTGCTGAACCTCTACGGCAAGCACCTGGTCACCCCGGTGCGGCGCGGCAGTGAAGTCATCGGCACCGTCATGGTGGGCCGCCCGCGCAACGCCACCGACCTGGACGAGAACGACGAGCAGCTCGTCAAGACGCTCGCCGCGCAGATCTCGGTCGCGGTCGAGAACCGGCGTCTGTTCACCGCGGCGGAAAGTGAGCGCGAACGCCTCAGTGCCATTCTGAGCACGCTGCCTGCCGGCGTCACGGTGCTGGATCCGATCACCTACCGCACGCTTCAGCTCAACGATCAGGCCGTCGCCATCCTCGGATCTGCCTTGCAGCCCGGCGTTCGCATCACCGGCGACTCCTTCCATCTGCTGCGCAGCGGCACCAATGCCCAGTATCCCGAAGAAAACCTGCCCTTCCAGGTGGTGGCGCGCAGCGGTCAGCCGGCGTCCGGCGACGATATTTCGCTCCTCAGGGACGATGGCTCCGAAGTCGACATGCTGATCACCGCCGCACCGCTCTTCAGCCCCGAGGGCGACCTCACGGCGATCATCACCGCCTTCCAGGACATCACCGGTCTGCGCCGGCTGGAACGCACGCTGGAGGCCAACCTGCGCGAGACGGTCGCACTGTACGAGACGTCGCGCGCGCTGACCGAAGCGGAAAGCATCGACGACGTGCTGGATCAGGTGCTCGTGCAGCTCCAGCTCCAGGAGCCCACCGAGGCCTATGTCGTGCTCCTCGACCCGGACGATGCCGGCATCGAAGTCGTGCGCTCGCTGGAAGGCGAGGCCCAATGGGATCTTCCGGACGAACTGCTCGACCCCGAAAAGGTGCTGATGATCCGCGACGTCTCGACCGAGTTTGAACTCGACGAAGCGGTGCGCCTGGCCCTGATCAACCGCGGCATACACTCGGTGGCCGTGCTGCCGATGCGCACCCGCCGCCAGGTGCCGCTGGGCTGGATGATCCTGCTCTACGATCGGCCGGAAGACTTCGGCCCCGAACGCGAGCAGTTCCTGCTGACCCTCAACGACAGCGCCGCCGTCGCCCTCGACAACCGCTATCTGTTCCGCAGCACGACCACCGCCCTGCAAGAGACGGCGCAGTTGTACGACGCGACCGCCATGATCAGCCGCGCCCGCTCGCTGGACCAGATCTCGCAGGCGCTTCAGCGCTCCGTCGCCGCGCTCAACCCCGACCTCTACGCCGGCTACATCATGGTCGAAAACGAACTGACGGAGCTGTTCAACACGGCCATGGACAGCGAACCGGTCGACTTCAAGGCGCTGCTGGCCAGTCACGAGTTGTCCGGCATGCCGACCATCTTCCTGGACGATCTGCGGGCGCTCCAGCAGCCGACCGCGCTGGAATCCGAACTGCTCCATGTGGGTAACATCCGCTCGATCGCCGTGGTCCCGCTGCAAGCGCAGGACGTCAACGGCGGCGTCCTGTTCATCGGCTACCACTTCCCGCACCGCTTCCAGACGGGTGAGGGCCGTTATCTCAGCGCCATCGCCGACAGCGCCTCGGTCGTGCTCGACAACTACCTGCTGCTCGACCGCATCCAGACCACCCTGGAAGAGACCAGCAAGCTGTATCAGGCCAGCCGCGCCCTTGGCGACGCTTCCGAGCCCGACGAGATCCTCAACATCGTCTCGGACTACCTGGTCGGGCAAGATACCACCCAGGCGTTCGTCGTCGAACTGATCAGCAGCGCGTGGGAAGTCCCCAACGCGTTGGCCCGCATCACCGCAACCTGGTACGCCGATGGCGAAGAAGCCATCGACCTGACCGGCATCAGCCTGACTGAAGATCAGTACCCGGCCTGGCGACTGCTCAAAACCCAGGAACTTGCCACCATCGACGACACCGAAGCCGACCCCGATCTCGCCGAGATCGAGCGGATGGGCCTCACCAGCCTGGGCCTGCGATCGCTGGCCATCCTGCCGCTGCGCGCGGGAGGGCACGCCATCGGCTGCATCGTCCTGGGCTCGACCCAAACGCACCGCTACGGTGAGCGCGAACTGCGCGTTTACCGCTCCTTCATGGAACAGGCCTCCCTGCGTCTGGAAGCGACGCGCGTGCTGAAACAGGCCGAACGGCGTTCCCGCCAGCTCGTGACCTCCGCGGAAGTGAGCCAGATCGCCGGTTCGCTGCTCGACCTCGACGTGCTGCTGCCGCGCATCGTGGACCTCATCCGCGATCGGTTCACGTACGATCACGTGCAGATCTTCCTGATGGACGATCATGACGAGTGGGCGCTCCTGCGCGCCAGTACGGGCGCCCCTGGCCGTCAGCTCCTCGGCATCAACCATAAGCTGAAGAAGGGATCGCAGTCGGTCATTGGTCAGGTGACGGCCACCGCTCGCCCGAGCATCGCCGCCGACACCGCCGACGCCCGCGTGATCCACCGCCCGAACCCGTATCTGCCCAACACCCGTTCGGAAATGGCCATCCCGCTCGTCCTGAAGGGACGCGTGGTGGGCGCGCTTGACGTGCAGTCGAACGTCCCCAACGCCTTCGACAACGACGACGTGCTGGTGTTGACCACGCTCGCCGGACAGGTGGCCACCGCCATCGACAACGCGCAGCTTTACGATCAGGCCCGGCGCCGCGCGAACGAAATGAGCTTCCTGTTCAGCGTCACGACCGCCGCCGCCAGCGCGGACACGCTCTCCCAGGCCGTGCAGAACGTCGCCGCCGAGCTGGCCAATTCACTTGATGCCGCCTCGGTCGCCGTCTATCTGCCGGAACAATACATCGACATCGACGATAACGAGTTCACCATGCTGCGCCCGATCGCCCTCGCGGGTGGGGAACAGCCGCTGTCCGAACTGAGCGAGGTTCGCCTCGACACCTCGCAGAATCTGATCGCCATCACCGCCAATTCGCGCCGCCCGCTGATCATGGGTGACATCTCCGCCGAGCCGTACTACCTGCCGGTCGACGAAAGCGCTCGCAGCGCCATCGTCGTGCCCCTGGGCGCCGGTGCTCAGCTCGTCGGCGTCATCACTATGGAGAGCGAACGTCTCAACGCCTTCAACGACGATACCCTGACCCTGCTGCTCACTCTGGCTGGTACGCTCTCCGCCATCGTGCAGAACCAGCAGCTTCTGGAGCGCGTGCAGACGCAGAACGACGCCCTCCGCGAGCTCGACCGTTTGAAGAGCGACTTCCTGGCCAACATGAGCCACGAGCTGCGTACCCCGCTCAACTCGATCATCGGCTTCAGCCGCGTGATCCTGAAGGGCATCGACGGTCCACTCTCCGAAATGCAGGAACAGGACCTGACGACGATTTACCACAGCGGTATGCACCTGCTCAACCTGATCAACGACATTCTCGATCAGGCCAAAATCGCCGCCGGCAAGATGGACCTGCAATCCGACTACTTCGAGGTGCGCGCGGTGGTCGATGGCGTCCGTTCGATCGGCATCGGTCTGGTCAAGGACAAGCCGATCGACATCGTCGTCGATCTGGCGCCGGAACTCCCGAAGGCGTTCGGCGACGAATTCCGCACCCGCCAGGTGCTCCTCAACCTCGTTTCCAACGCCTCCAAGTTCACCCGCGAAGGCGCCATCAAGATCAGCGCCTACCCGGTCCGCGACAACGAGTCGGGCAGGAAGATGGTCCGCATCGACGTGACCGACAGCGGCATCGGTATCGCCGAGCAGGACATCCCGCTGCTGTTCGAAGCCTTCCGTCAGGTGGACTCGTCGCTCACCCGGACGGCCGGCGGCACGGGCCTCGGCCTGCCGATCGCCAAATCACTGGTCGAGATGCAGGGTGGCCAGATGCTGGTGAACTCGGTGGTCAATGTCGGCTCGACCTTCTCGGTCGTGATGCCGACCGAGCCCCCGCCGGAAACCGAAGAGTCGACCAAGCGCAAGACCGACCAGTTGCTCGAGAAGCCCAAGCAGGTGACGGCGCAGAATGTCACCGGAATCCTCAAGATGCCGTCTCATCTGGCCCCCGAGCTGGTGGATACCAACACCGACCTGCAGCGGATCATGACGCGCAAGCGGCAGATCCTGCTGATCGAGGACAATCCCGATATGGTCGATCAGTTCCGGCGGGCGCTGGCGCGCGAAGGCTTCGAGATCTTCGCCGCCACCATCCCTCTGGAGGCCGAAGCGATGGCCAGCGGTTTGCGCCCGACCATCGTCATCATGGACGTCAACTTTGCCAATGGCGCCGGCTGGGACATCCTCCGCCATTTCAAGGCCCGCGATGATACACGGGACATCCCCATCGTCATCGTCTCGCTCTCCAACGAACTGGACAAAGCGCTGGAGCAGGGCGCGTTCAAGATCGTGCGCCGGCCCTTCCTGCCCGACGACATCATCCAGGCGGTCAAAGAGGCCGAGACCGAGAGCCGGGTGGACCGCATTCTGATCATCGACGACCAGGAAGATCACTCGCGCCTGATCGAGCAGATTCTGGCGCAGAACGGGCACTATCGGGTGTTTTCTGCCCGCAGCGGCATGGAAGGGATCGGCCTGGTGGCGCGCCGCCACCCGAACCTGATCATCCTGGATCTGCGCATGCCGGACATGGACGGCTTCCAGGTCGTGCAGGAACTGCGCAACAATCCGGAAACGGCGACCATCCCGATCCTGATCGTGACCGGCGAGACCTTATCCAACGAAGAACGCCAGCAGCTCATGAACCTCGCGGTGCTGTTCAAGTCGAACATCACCGTCGACGAGTATCACGAACTGCTCGATGGCGTCAAAAGTTATCTCGATAGAAATTGAGCATCTGACCTTGAACAACGCTATCACACTGGAATGCACCAACTGCCGCACCCGTATTCCGCTGGACAAGCACGTCGCAGGCTGCCCGAACTGCGGCGAGGTCATGCTGGAAGCGCGCTATGACCTGGATCTGATCAACGTCGAAGAATGGTTGAAGGCCATTCGCGGACGTCGAGAGGGTCTCTGGCGTTACCGCGAAGTCCTGCCCATCCTCGACCCGGAGAACAACGTCGTCAGCCTGGGCGAGGGGGGCACCCCGCTCATCAAGGCCGGTGCCCTGGCCTCCATGCTCGGACTGAAGCACCTGTACATCAAGGATGAACGCCAGGGGCCGACGGCCAGCTTCAAGGACCGGCAGGCCACGGTCGCCGTCTCCGCGCTCAAAGAGATCGGCGTCGACGCGGTGGTGGTCGCCAGTACCGGCAACGTCGCCATCGCCTACGCCGCTTACTGCGCGCGGGCGGGCATCAAACTGTGGGCCTTCTTCCCCAGCCTGACGCCCGGTGACAAAATGCGCGAGGCGGCCCTGTACGGCGCGGAAGTCATCAAGATCACCGGCACCTACGACCAGACCAAGGAACTCGCCGCCCGTTTCGCCAAGCGCCAGGGTATCTTCCTCGACCGGGGCATCAAGAGTGTCGCGGCCATCGAGGCGATGAAGACCATCGCCTACGAGATCGCCGAACAGCTCGGCGATGCGCTGGACAAGGGCCAGCGCTGGCGCACCCCGGACTGGTTCCTTCAGGGCGTCAGCGGCGGCATGGGGCCGATCGGCGTCGGCAAGGGCTTCCGCGAGATGTACGATTTCGGCCTGGTCGAGCGTATGCCCAAACTGGCCAACATCCAGTCGACCGGCTGTGCCCCCATGGTGCAGGCCTTCAACCGCGGGCAGCGCATCGCCACGCCGATCGACGATCCGCAGACGATCATCGCCACCCTGGCCACAGGCAACCCTGGTCGTGCCTACGAACTCCTGTACGATTACGTGCAGCAGTATGGCGGCGGGTTCTACGATGCCAGCGACGAAGAAGCCTTCAGCGCCATTCGCATCGTGGCGCGCAGCGAGGGCATCTCGGTCGAACCGGCGACCGGCGTGACCTTTGCCGGCCTGTTCAAGATGGTTCAGATGGGCGTGATCAAGCGCGACGATGTGGTCGTCGTCAACTGCTCGGGCCACACGATGCCGGTCGAGACGCAGATTCTCGGCGAAAGCTGGCAGCGCTCGGTCGACCTGTCCCATCGCACCAATACCCCCAATGTGTCGCAGGAGGGGATTGTCTCGGCGCTGGACCAGATCGAAGGTGGAGTACGCCGCGTGGTCGTGATCGAGGATAATGTCGACTCGGCCCGGCTGATCAAGCGCATGCTTCAGGCGCGCGGCACGTTCGAAGTCGGCCTGGCGCACGATGGGGGCGCCGGCTTAGAGTTGGTGCGGCAGATGCTTCCCGATCTGGTCATCACCGACCTGATGATGCCCGATGTGGATGGCTTCGCCGTCATTGACACCATGAAGAATGACCCGGATTTGTGCACGATCCCGATCGTGGTCATCAGCGCCAAGGAACTCACGGCCCGCGAACGCGCCCGTTTGAACGAACAGGTAAAGCTGCTGCTGCAAAAAGGCTCGGCAATCAGCGAAGAGGTGATTGATAATCTGGTACACGATCTCGAATAGGGCAGCAGTCGTGCGCCCGGCAGCGATGCCGACACCGAGGGGGACGGGAGCGAGCGACGTTGAATAAGCAGCAGACCATCCTGTACATTGAAGATGATGCCGCCAGTCGGTCGCTCGTAGAGCGGGCGCTGCGTTATGGCGGCTACCACGTGCTCATTGCCGATTGTGGTCTGGACGGTATTGACCTCGCCCGACGGGCGCACCCCGATCTCATTCTGACCGACATCAACCTGCCCGACCTGACCGGGCGGGAGATCACCACCATGCTGCGCGGCGAGCCGGGCTTCTCTTCGACGCCGATTGTCGCCCTGACCGCCATGACGCTGGCGGAGCACCGCGAGCTGACGCAGGCCGCCGGCATCACCGGCTACATGACCAAGCCGATCGACATCGATCAACTGCTGGAGCGGGTGTCGTTCTACCTCAACGGTGGCCGCGACGTCACCGATGCCCCGCCGCTCAACGACGCGCAGACGCGCTACATCCGCGAAGTCGTCATTCGGCTGGAGACGCGCATCCGCGATTTGGAGAAGATGAACCGGCAGTTGGAACGCTTCGACCGCATGAAGGACGTCTTCATCCAGGTGACGGCCCACGAGCTGCGCACGCCGCTGACTCTGGTGGTCGGCTACAACCGACTGCTCGACGAGAATGCCGAACTGCGCGCCATGGGACGGACCGATCCCAACGTCAAAATGCTGTTCGAAGGGCTGACCGAGTCGATCCTGCGCATGCAGGGCATCATCGACGAGATCCTGACCATCAGTCGCATCATGACCAACCAGATCGAACTGACCGTCGGCCCGTGCAATCTGGGCGATCTGATCGAGCGCGCCCTTCAGGTCTATGCCCGTGCCATCAGCGACCGCCGCCTGATGGTCCATTTCGCCAAATCTCAGTGGAATACGCGCATCGTCGCCGACTGGGAGCTGCTCTCGCTGGCCTTTCGCAACCTGTTCAGCAATGCCATCAAGTTCACGCCCGACGGCGGCAGCATCTTTCTCAACTGCCAGCCGGAGGGCGAAAAGCTGCGCCTGACGATCCGCGATACCGGCGTGGGCATCGCGCAGGAGGATCGCATCTCGATCTTCGAGCGCTTTTTCTCGGCCAGTAACCCGGACCTGCACAGCACCAGCAAGACGGCCTTCCGCGGCGGGGGCATCGGCCTGGGGCTGGCCGTCGTCAAGGGGATCATCGAAGCGCATGGTGGGCAGGTTTCCGCCGAAAGCGCCGGCTTCGACCCGGCCGGCTTGCCGGGCAGTACATTTTCGGTCATACTCCCTCTGGTTGCTACGCCCCATCCTCGCGTCCGAGGGTGAAGCAGAACGCAAAGGTAGGGTATGTCCTCAACCCGTAACCCGGGCTGCTGTTCGCCTTCACCGAGCGCCTCCACACCTGATCCGCCGGGATTCAAGCCATGAACAAACTTTCAGGGCCTGAATACCGGCGTGCTTTGTTCGCCGTCATCGCCACGCCGCTCTTCCTGGGCGTCGCGCCGATATTCGGCAAGCAGGCGATCCTGGCCGGGGCCGATCCCTTCACGGTGGCGGCTTTTCGCACGGTCGTGGCCGTCGCCCTGCTGTGGATCGTCTACCTGCTCTTCTTCCGCCGCTTCATCTACATCTACCCGGCCGGTCTGCTGGGCTGTGTCGTGGTCGGGCTGGTCAATGGCATCGGCTCGCTCTTCTACTATGGCGGCCTTCAATTCCTCGATGCCTCCATGGTCCAGTTGATCAACGGCATGTATCTGGTCTTCGCCCTGCTGATGTCGCACATCGGCGGCGAACCGATCGACCGGCGCACGCTGATTCGGGTTGCCCTGGCGCTGGGTGCGCTGGGGATGCTGACCTCGTTCGGCAGCAAACCGATCGACTTCTTCGGCATCGGCCTGATGCTCGGCAGTGCCCTGATGTTCGCCGGCACCGTCATACTCAGCCAGTATGTACTGTACGAGATGCCGCCGACCACGGCCACCCTCTACATTCTGACGACCATGGGCGTGGTGGTGGTCATGGCCTGGGCCGCCGTCGGCCAGCCGCTGGAAGGCGAAGCCCTGAACGCCAGCCTGCAGCCGATTTTCATCCTGGGGGTCACGACCGCGCTGTCGCGGCTGGCCATGTTCGCCTCGGTGTCGATCTTCGGCAGCCTGCGCACGGCCATCATCGCCATCGGCGAGATCGGCGTGGCGCTGCTGCTGGCCTTCTTCGTCCTGGGCGATCGCCTGACGCCGCCGCAGACCATCGGCGTGCTGCTGCTGGCCGGCAGCATCCTGCTCATCCGCTCCGACGACCTGCGCCCTGCCGGTCTCAACCTGTACGGCCTGCTGGTGCGCGACATGGCCAATGTCCAGTTCCAGCGCATCGCCTTTCACCGCGCCTTCGGCCGTCCGGAGCACGACAACGAGTTCGGCGTGATGGAGTCGCTGACGCCGTCGGAGATGGAGATGATCCGGCAGATGATGGGCGCCGACAACAAGCCGGTGCAGCCCCTGCCGATGATCAAGAACTCGGTGGTGCAGGGCACGGACCTGGACGCCTACTTCCAGAGTCTGGAGCAGACCCGCCCCAAGCGCCCCGACCGCGACCCGCAGCGCGGCGCTCCGCCCCCTGACGCCGCCGAATCCTGAGCATCCTCGATACTGGTCAATGTCCTCACCCCTGCTGCGCTTCGCTTAGCTTCCCCGCTCCACTGCATGGAGAGGGGACTGAGGGGTGAGGTTGATCTTCGATGACTGACCAACCCTCACGCCTCACCTGCTTTCCATTCCTGCTCAGGTGCGCTAAACTGACCTGCATGGTTAGACATACGTGATGCAGGCGGCATTTCTTTTCATTATGACCCCATCGGGCGCCGTTGAGCAGTTCATCAGCAAGGGAAACATTCAGGAACCGGAGCGATCCGTTTCTCAGAAGCACTTCATCGATGTTTGCCGCTTGATCGGGCATCCCGCCCTATGACGACGCGGCGACCAGCGGCGATCTCGCCTTTGAATATGCGGTGCGCAGCTGACGGCGGCGGATGGCTGATGTGTTCTACCGGCGGCACTTCGCCATGGAATACAAGATGAAGGGCAAGTATCCCACCCTGCACGCGGCCTACCGCCAGTTGAACGAGTACCGCGAAGGCCTGGAGAACCCGCCCCTGCTGGTGGTCTGCGATATTGAAAACTGGGAGATTCACACCAACTTTCCCAACACCGCCAAGCGCGTTTACCAGTTCAAGAACAGCGAGATCGCTCAGCCGGAAAAAGTACCGCCCGTTGCGCGATCTGTTCTACGCCCCGCACCGGCTGGAATCCCAACCTGC
>JADJPJ010000084.1 GCA_016713325.1 Candidatus Flexifilum affinis
GCTGAACGTCACGCGGCATGAACGCCGGATTATGGACGGTGAAGACAACGCGCTGATCGACTTCCTCACAGGTGATGGTGACCGTTTCGCCGGCGCAAGCGGCCTCAAGAGCGTTCTTGATCATGTTGCCGATCACGCGACCGAGCAGCGCCGGATCGCTCATAAATTCCAGCGCCTGGTTGCTCTCGCCGACCTTGATCGCGCGCTCCGCGGCGACAGGATGGCGCTCATACTGCTGGGCCAGTTGATTCACAAATGCGGCCGCGGCAACCGAGACAAATCTGGGCTTCAGTTCCCCGTTTTCAGCCATGGTCAGATCGCGCTGGCTTCGAATTTCCTCGATGAGCCGCTGTGTGGAACCAAGCATGTCCTCGATTACATTACTGCTCTGCTCTGGGGAGGTCCTGATGATCTCTGCGCACAGCGAGACAGTCCCCGCGGTATTGAGGACGTCATGAAAGAAGATCTTCTCCAGAGCGCGACGGCGTTTATCATCGCTGATGTCTTTGAGGGCAAACACATTGAACTGCTGACCATTGACGACGACCGGCTTCGCCGAAGCCTTCAGGTCGAGGGCATCGCCACTGGTCAGGCGAATACGGCACTCCTGAGTGGCGGCGATCCCTCGAATGCTGCTGAGTAAGGCTTTGTTGGCGCCGCAGTGGCGGCAAGCCTCGGTGGTGCCGCAGCCTGCCGGAGGTTCGCTGGCATGAACACAATCCAGCAGTTCGCCGGGTTGTAGTCCAGAACCTCACCCAGATGCAAATAGCCCAGGATACGAAGACAGGCCTCATTGGCATAGACCACCTGGCGCTGTGCGTTCAGGACAACGAGGATGTCCGGCAGCGCGTCCAGCATTTCAGTGATGAGCGATGCCTCTGAGAAAGGGCATCCTGACTGACGTCACGGTCTGGAGCGTATCTGGTCTGTAACGGGATCATGGGCGGGTCCTTGCGTATTAGCAGCCCTATGAAGCTGATTTTGGAAAAATTGCATAACATGAGAAATGTCTTGTCAATTCTCAATTATTGATCGGTTGTGGTGGCGGGGCGCTGCTGATCGTGCGGGCGGGGCGGCATAACGAGGTGATCACCACGGCCATCGAGCGGCTGTATCTGAGCACGCCGCCGGCGGCGCGGAGCAGATCCGCCGCTGGTCGAGCTAGTGGTGGAGGGCGGCAAGCTGCTCGACACCGTGACGGATGGGGTGGCGGAGAAAGAACCCCTCACCCCCTGACCCCCTCTCCCACGCAAGCGGGGCGAGGGGGAACCCAGGACACAGGAATGGCGCGTGAAACAGGCGTCCCTGGCCGGGAGGTCTGGGGCCGCAACTTATCAAGGTCCTTTTCAATCCTGTTCATGTCATGCGCTGGTAACATTTATGACTCAGCTTCGCTGATGTATCTTACGCCGGCGTGTTGCGTCATGATTAAAATCTGGAATATGGTTAAGCAGTGTCAGCACACCACCATCGAGGTAAGAGCATCAAGATCGCTCGCCTGAGTACACTGTTCGTCAGGCGATTCCCTGGCAATTGGATGTTTCTTCTTCTCAGTCAGATACCTTACCAACGTTGGCACCTGCTTCCATCGGAATTATCTCCGACGGCTGGGTCCGAAACCTCGCCTCCTACAAGTGCACACTTTCTCCGACTGAAATGACGCACGCGCTGTGCCGAAGGGAACGCCCCAAGCAGACCAATACCCCTGTGCCAACAGACGCATATAAGACTCCTTCAGGTACGCCAGCGCCAACAAACACACCTTTACCGACACGCTACCGCTCCGTTCAATGAAGCAGAGTATGTGCGAGAACTCTACGATGGACTGTTCATCCTTGCAGGTGGCCGCGATGTTCAAAGCATTTCGCGTTGGTGACGGACGCGCCGCTAGGTGGAGAGCGCGCTGTCATCATCACATTCAATATCCCAACTCGTGGTCGAGCAGGTTGAAGTCGGGTATGTGGATGAATGTTGTTGATCTCTTCAGGAAGCGGTAGCGGCCACCGTGGACGCGAACGACCTTATAACGTTCGACTCGATTACGCTGATGGCGGGAAGCTAGTGCTACAGGCCAAACCATAGGAACGCTGACGACGACTTGGTCTGACTTATGGGCATTCCTGAAGGCGAAATCAGTGTCCCACTAGTTACATTTCTGCGGCGATTAGTCAGTAACGTTCCTGGCCTTCAACCGTAGACAGAAGAGAGACAAATGGCGCGGAGGACCCCTGCTCAGACCGGGGGCGCCCGTTCTATTCCACCCGCTCCCCCATGGTGATCTTCGTCACTACCCCGCCATTTCCCACGCGCGCATAATGAGATCAGAGGTTGCCGGTGCCGTCGATGCCGCGACCAAAGGGAAGTCACTCCTTCTTTTCCCCCGTCCACCCCTTGCCCGAGGCCCCCACAGCCCCACCGCCGGCAGTCGATCGCTCGATCAGCAAGGAGGAAACGATCATGTTGCAGGATCGAGAGCAACGGAAACGTCTGATCTGGGGCGTGCTGATCATCGCGCTGGGCGTCATGGCGCTGATCAACAACACCATTGCAGGGGAAACGGCCGCCTGGATGTGGATCGTCGGGCTGGCGGTCGCGGCTATCCTCTTCGTCTGGGCCTACCTCAAGGACAGGGAGCTGTACGCGGCCATCGGCGGCTACGTGACCGGCGCGTCCGCCGTGCTGATCTTTCTTCTGACCAAAACGGGGTTCGCCGACGATGGCCTCTGGATACCGGCCGTCGTGCTGCTGGGCGTGGCGCTGCCCTTCTTCGCGGCCTGGTGGACCCACCGGAAGGAGTGGGGCTTCCTGCTGGTGGCTTACATCCTGGCCGCCGTCGTCGGCGTGCTGTTCGTTTCCGAGCGGGGCGCGCTGGTCCCCGCCTATGTGATGTTCGTCATCGGCGCGCCGTTCGTCGTCTCGTTCGTCGTCACCCACAAGCGGGAGCCGCTGATCCCCGGCGTTATCCTGTGGCTGCTCGCGCTGGCCTTCCTGGGCACCACGCTCGGCGTCTCGGAGCAGGTGTTCACCGTGGTGGTCCCGCTGGTGGCCATCGCCGCCGGCGTGTATCTGCTCTTCGGCCCGTCTCTGCTGCACCCGCATGAGCGCAAGCTGAAGTGAGGTCGAAGAATCGGGCCGCCGACGTTCGTAGGGGACGCGATTGTTCGCGTCCATCACGTCGGACGCCAGGAATGGCGTTCCGTGTGCACCAAGATAAGGGTTGCGGGGGCCGCCGAGGGCTAAAGCGCCTCGGCTAGTAACCGACAAGCCCACTGAAGGGGCTTCCCCGACGCCTGCGTTCTTGGTCCCTTCAGTGGACCTGTCTTTTCGGGTAGCCGGGTGTTTTAACACCCGGCGGACGCCGCGACAATCGCTATTCTGATGACATCGATCAGTCGCTAAATTGATGCCTATGGGATGCTCTACGACTTCCCCGCCCTCAGACCTACAAACTGGCTACAGGTTCCCCCTCTATGGCGAGCTTGCTCGCACGCTTGCGTGGGAGAGGGGGTGAGGGGTCAAAGCCCGCGATCTCCTCGCCGTACGCTCCAGTGCGCCCCTGGTCGAAAGACCGGAGGCGCGTTTTTTTGATTCCACCGTATGATGATAGACGCTCCAAAATACGTTACATGATCCACGCACGCAGGGGGAAGCCTACCATGTTGGGGAGAATTGCGCGTTTGCGAATCGTTGGGTTCGTGCTGCTCGTCCTGATCGTCGCCGGAGTCGGGCCGGCTGCCGCTCAGGATGTGGCCGCCTGGACCATCATGTTTTACTCCACCGCCGACACCAGCGACATCGAACTGCCGATGGTGCTGGACATCAACGAGATTGAATGGGTCGGCAGCACGGCCGACGTCAATTTCGTCGCGCAGGTGGACCGCACCGAAGACGATCCGTCGTGGACGGATACCCGCCGCTTCCTGCTGGAAAAGGACCAGGATCCGGAACTGGTCAACTCGGAAGTGCTCGAATCGCTTGGCGAGGTCAACATGGGCGACCCGGCCTCGCTGGTCGATTTCGCGCTGTGGGCGGCGGAGAATTTTCCGGCGGAACGCTACGCCCTGGTGCTGTCGGATCACGGCGGCGGCTGGGCCGGCATCGGCTGGGACCAGACGAACGACAACGACCAGATCACCATGCTGGAACTCGACCAGGCGCTGGATGAAATCACGGGGGCGCTGGGCCGCCCCTTCGACTTCATCGGCTTCGACGCCTGCCTGATGGCCCAGGTGGATGTGCTGCGCGTGCTGGCGCCCTATGCCGACTACACTGTGCTGTCCGAGGAAACCGAGCCGGGCTACGGCTGGCCCTACGACCTGATTCTGCCCTTCCTGCTCGATAATCCGGCGATGGGTCCGGCTGAGCTGGGCCAGATCGTCGTCGATGCCTACCACTACTTCTATACCGACGGGCCGGCCGCCGGCGTGGAAGACCACTACGACCTGAACCTCATCGACCTGTCGCAGGTGGACGCCCTCGATGCCGCGCTGACCGACTTCGCCGAGGTGGCGGCGGCCAACAGCGCCGACGTACTGCGCGCCATCGGCGATGCTCGCAACAACAGCCTGGTTTTCGGCGGCCGCACCCCCGACGAACAGGATGCCTACTCGGCGGTCGATCTGGTCCACTTCCTGACTTTGCTGATCGATCTGTCGCAGAACAGCGACGTCGACGCGGCGGCGCAGGCCCTGATCGACGCGGCCGCCGGCGTCGTCGTGCATCGCCAGGAAAGCGAGGCGCTGAGCCGCGGTCACGGCATCTCCGTGTACTTCCCGCGCAACCCGGCGGTGTTCGAGGCCTACGGCGCCAACTACCCGGTCGAAGTGATCTACATGACTACCTGGCAGGCCTTCCTGGGCTTCTTCTACGGCGCGGCGGTGGAGGCCGTCCCGCCGGGCAGCCTGTCCTCCGATCAGGTCATCTCGATCCAGGGCGTCTTCCCCGGTGAGGTGGTCAGCATTCACCAGCCGCCGGTGGTGGTCTTCGACACGGACGGCCAGGACATCCTCGAAGTTAGCTTCAGCGCCATGCTCCAGCTCGAAGACGGCACGCTGATCACGCTGGACCAGTCGCCGCTGGAGTCGGCGGAAGAGACGGAGAGCGGCGAGTCGATCATCTCCTTCCCCGATGGCCTGCAAACCAACCAGTTCACCTGGGGCGTCGAGATGCCGGTGGTCACCGATGGCGAGGTCTTCATCCCGACGGTGCTGCTCAGCGACCGCAGCGACCCGGACGCGCAGATCGTCAGCGGACAGTATTTCTCCTCGGACGGCGAGTCCGTCACCGCCTATCTGATCTTCGACATCGAGACGCGCACGGTGACGAACGTCTGGGGCGTGTCCGAAAGCGCGACCGCGCCGTTCACCATTCAGCCGCAGCCCGGCGACCAGTTCCTGCCCACGTGGCGCTTCTACGATGAAGAGGGCAACGAAGAACTGGTGCTGGCTGATTCCGACCCGCTGACCTTCGGCGACGAGCCGTTCAGCTACCAGTACGAACCGGCTGCCTCCGGCACCTACCTGTTCGTCATCCGCGTCGAGGACATCGCCGGCAACGTCTACCTGGATTCCACGACGATCACGGTCGACAACGAAGCGCTGGATATCGCCTATCGCGGCTACACCGATATCGACCTGGGCATGAACTTCTTGTATCCGTGGGAGTGGCCGGCGCCGGTCTACATCGTGAGCGAAGACGGCAGCTCGCAGACGATCATCAGTAACGACGAGGCGACGATCAACATCTACGTCAACGCCTACGACGCCGCCGACAGCGACGAGATGCTCGGCACAGCCTATGCCTATCTCGACGACATCGAGTCCGTCAGCTATGACGAGGCGGACGAGGAGCCGGTGACGATCTGGGGCTACGACGGCACGATCATCCCCTACAGCTTCGACGTGGATGGCGACCCGCGCATCGGCGCGCTGCTGTCGATCTACGTGCCGGATCTGGAGACGGGCTTCCTGGTCGACCTGGATGTGGTGGAAGATCTGGCCGACGAAGGCATCGAGGTCTTCAATACCATGATCGGCAGCATCAACTTCTTCATGCCGCCGGAAGTGAACGTGCAGGAGTAGTCTTTGGCCCATGCCTGGGCGCCCCGCGGCGTCCAGGCATCCCCTCGCCAGAGGCTGATAATTGCCCTTTTGCATTCGTTGCGGCACAAAAACGCATCTTCGTAGGGACACGCTTCTGCGTGTCCGCCGGTCCCGGACGGCAAGAATGCCGTCCCTACGAGAGAACCGCCGAATTTTCAGCTACGCTCTAGATCTTCACCAATCTTTCAGTCTTTATTTCGGCATGCCTCATATTTGCTGTATAGGCTTCAAGTTGGACTATCGCGGCTTTCCACTGGAGGATAGGTCTAGAAGCATATTGAGGAGTAGCACGATGCGTAAATGGTTCACGCTGATCATCGGCGCCCTGCTGTTGACCGTGGCCGTGGTCCCGGCCTTGGGACAGGAGAGCACGGCTGAAGCGCCTGATACAACGGCCGGACACAGCAGACACAACTGGCACAGCAGCCACCACGAACACCATTGTCGATATCGCCGGCGCCGATGGCCGGTTCGATACCCTGGTCGCGGCAGTGACGGCGGCGGGTCTGGCGGAGACGCTGGCCGGCCCTGGCCCGTTCACCGTTTTCGCGCCGACGGATGCGGCCTTCGCGGCGCTGGGAAGCGACACGATTGACGCGCTGCTGGCGGACCCGACGGGCGCGCTCCAGCAGATTCTGCTTTACCACGTGGTGGCGGGCGAGGTGCCCTCGTCGTCGATTGTCGACCTGACCAGCATGGATACGGTGCAGGGTGAGCCGCTCCGGATCTCGGTGGAGGATGACGGCGTGGTGGTCGACCGTTATGCCAACGTGGTCGTCACCGATATCCAGGCCTCCAACGGCATTATCCACGTCATCGACGCGGTGCTCCTGCCGCCCTCGAGCGTGCCGGAAGGCGAACGGCTGGTGCAGATCGTGCAGACGACCCCAGTGCAGTTCTCTTCGGTGGGCGGCGACACCAATGTCGTGCTCCCTGGTGGACAGACCTTCTTCGTCACCGATTATGCCAATGGCGCGCTGCGCCTGCGGGATATCCCCGGTTGGGCGATTGCCAGCGATACGCAGGGGGTTCCGCTGAATTTCGGTCAGTAGCCGGGCATCTCTTTTCCGGCGCGCGAAATCACCTGCCGCTGTTCAGGCGCTCCCCGGTTGCCGGGGAGCGCCTTTTGATTCCCATCGTCGCAGATGGCCTCAAACCAATAGTGCCATTGCTGCCACCCATGCGCTACTGGGAGTTAGACTCTCCTTAACCGATGTGTTCGTCGGTTGCGGCAGTACTCCGCGTCCACTTCGACGTCTCATTCCCGACTGCCGCCGTTGTCTGATGCTCGTTCATTGAGGAGAGTACTTATGAATGACAATGCGGCTTCTCGACGTTTATGGTTCATTTTGTTCGTCGCACTTCTGCTGGTTCTGCTCGGCAGTTTGCTCGCCTCCTACGTGCAGACGGTCGGCGGCACGGTAGAAATCAAGGATGTGCGCTTCGTCGGCACCAACGGCACGCTGATGAGTGCGCTGCTCTACATCCCCAGTGGTGCCACCGCCGAAACCCCCGCCCCCGGCATCCTCGCCGTCCACGGCTACATCAACTCGCGCGAGACTCAGGACGGCTTCGCCATCGAATTCGCCCGGCGCGGCTATGTCGTGCTGGCGCTGGACCAGACCGGCCACGGCTTTTCCGACCCGCCGGCCTTCGCCAACGGGTTCGGCGGCCCCGACGGGCTGCGTTACCTGCGCTCGCTCGACATCGTCGATCCGGACAACATCGGCCTGGAAGGGCACTCGATGGGCGGATGGACGTCGCTGGCCGCGGCCATCACCTATCCCGAGGACTACAAGTCGATCGTGCTGGAAGGCTCTTCGACCGGTGCGCCCTTCGCCGCCGACGGCACCCCGGAGTGGCCGCGCAACATGGCCCTGGTCTTCTCGGAATGGGACGAGTTCTCGCTGTTGATGTGGGGTACGCCCACCGGCCGCGAGATCGTTAACTCGGACAAGCTGAAGGCGGTGTTCAACACCACCGATCCGGTGGTGATCGGGCAGTTGTACGGCTCGCTGGAGGACGGCACGGCGCGCCAGCTCTATATGCCGCGCGGCACGCACCCCAACGATCACATTTCGACCGAGGCCATCGGCAACGCCATTGACTGGATGCAGCGGACCCTCGCTGGCGGAAACGGCCTCGCCCCGTCCGATCAGATCTGGTACTGGAAGGAAATCGGCACGTTCATCGCCTTCGTCGGCCTGGTGATCTTCCTATTCCCGGCCGGTGGGCTGCTGCTGCGCCTGCCCTATTTCAGCACCATGCGTCAGGCGGTGCCGGCCTTCAAGGGTGCCACGGGGATCGGCTGGTGGGTCGCCGTGCTGATCTCGGTCGTCGTCAGCGGGCTGAGCTTCTTCTGGCTGCAAAACCAGGGCAATACACTGCTTCCGGCCAGCGCCTTCTTCCCGCAGACGATCACCACCGGCATCATGGCGTGGGCGGTCGGCAACGGGCTGATCGCGCTGGTGCTGTTCCTGATCTGGCACTTCGGCCTCAACCGCACCTCCGGCGCGACGGCGGCCCATTATGGCCTGACCTGGATAGAAGGTTTCAATCTGGGCAAGTTCTTCAAAGCGATCGTGCTGGCCGTTTGCGTGATCGGGCTGGCCTATGCGGTGGTCGCGGCTGTCGACTGGATCTTCAAGACCGACTTCCGCCTGTGGGTGCTGGCGCTCAAACCGATGAGCTTCCTGCACTTCCACATCATGCTGGCCTATCTGATCCCGTTCGCGTTCTTCTTCCTGGTGTCGAGCCTGGTGCTCAACGCGCAGATCCGTCTGGTCCGTGACGATGGCACGCCGGTCGGGCTGGGCCGCGCCATGCTGGTCAACGCCGTCGTGCTGGCGCTGCCGATCGTCGTCATGCTGCTGATCCAGTACATCCCGCTGATGGGTGGGCAGCCGCTGCCGCTCGGCGAGTCGCTGCTCACCATCGTCGGCATCCAGTTTGTGCCGCTGCTGATGATTGTCGCGGCGGTCTCGACCTACTTCTTCCGCAAGACCGGGACGGTGTACACCGGCGCGTTCATCAACGCCCTGTTCATCACCTGGTACATCGTGGCCGGCCAGGCGATCCAGTTCGCGCTGTAGAGACACGGCCTAATGGGGCCCCAGGTCGCGGCCGGCCGGGGCCCCCGGGGCCGCGCCGGCCGCGGCCCGCCGGCGGGCGGCTCTACCCCCGGCGGCCCCAGGGGGGGGCCAGACCACGGGGGGGGGGCGGCCGCCGGGGGGGGGGTTGGTGGGTTTGGGGCGGCGGCGCCGCGGCCGCCGGCGGCCGGCCGGGGGGGGGGGGGGGGGGCAACCCTTATCTTGGTGCATATGGGACACGCTGCGGCGCATCTGTGCGCCATCAAAAAAGCGCCGGCGTTTCGCACGCCGGCGCTTTTTTCAGAGAGGTCGCCCCTGGGCCGTAAGCCGGGACGCCGCAGTGTCGTTTGCCATCGTCAAGCAAACCGTCAGGCAGCCGCTACTTCGGCTCTTCCGTCACCTCACGGTACATCTGCACGGCGAAGTCCATGAAGCTCGCCCAGCCGTCGCCTGCCATCATGCGGCGCTGCTCTTCGTTGAGTTCTACGTGAATGTCACGGTCGCCGGTGTGGATGTCGAGAGTCAGCAGGTCCCTGCCATCCTCCCGAATCTCTTCAAAGCACTGACGCTCGTAACCCATCGGATTGGCCAGGAACTTCCCCAGACAGCGTTCACAGATCGGCAGTTGGTGGTCACAGACGTTACGGTTAATCTTGACGTACATTTTGGCCATCCTAAACTCTATTTGAATCCATCATAGGCGTATCTGTTTGGGCGGAGATAGTGTCATCTGTCATCAGTCGCCGGCCGGCAAGCGCTGTGCAAACCTGTCGAATTCTTCTACACTCATGGTATGTGAGTCCGGTTTTGGAAGGCACACTCTCGACGATGATCGCCCGTATTGCTCCGGCCATTTCCATCCGCGCACGCCGTGGTGCACGCCGTGGTGCACGCCGTGGTGCACGCCGCGCCGTGCTGCTGGCGGCGCTGGCGCTGATGCTGCTGGCCTCGGCCTGCGGATCGGAAGGCGGAGCGGCGCCGACCGCCACGGCCATCACGCCGATCAAGCTGCTGGCGACAGTGTACGTTTCCCCCACGCCCGACGCCGCCCAGCGCGAAGCCACCCGCCAGGCTCAGCCTGCCACCAGCCCGACGCCGCCCCCCACCCGGCCGGCGGAGCCAACCGCCTATGTCGGCATTTTCCTGGGGGCCGCCGACAGCGGCGCGGTCTTCGACCAGGAGCGCTTCGCCGGGACGCTCACGGCCCCGCCGCCGTAGATCGAGCCAACAGGTCGTAGGGGCGCATCGCGAGATTCTGCTGAAAAAGGGGTGGCCGAAACTACGCCGATGTCGCCGATGCGCCGCCGGAGAATAGAATTCTCCGGCTACCCTCCAAAGATGCGAGAAACCGACTGAGTCGGTTGCGCCAGGAAGCGCTCATCCCTTGAATTCCGCTGGAGGAACCCTCTTCAGAGGGTTTTTCGGCGAGTTGAGGGTAGCCCGACGTTGCGCAGTTTTGCGCCAACGTCGGGCGGTTCACGAACCGACCCTACTCGTCGGGGAATTCCAGGCGATGACCCCGCCGTTGTACCCCCGTCATGCATCAGGCGGCCGTTTGCGATACAATGACATCCCAGCCCGTCCCGAGTGATTCGCGGCCCAGACATGATGGGGGATGAACTGAGATGCTCAACGACCTGATCCGCCAGCTTCAAGACTTCGATCCGGCTGTGCGCCGCGAAGCGATCATTGCCCTGGGAAAAACCAAAAACATTGAAGCGCTGCGCCCTCTGGCGGATATCGTTCTGAAAGACTCCGATCCCGAACTGCGCGAGCTGGCGCGCAAAGCCGGCATCTACATCCAGCGCGAAAACAGCACCAAGATCGAGGAACCGGTCCGGCCCCGACGGCGGACGCCGGTCGCCCCGCCGCCGCCGGAAAAACCGCAGGGTCCCCGGCCTCGCGGTCCCGTGTTCATGGCCCCGGAAGTCGAAGACCCGGACAGCGGCGATCTCGTCATGCAGTCCTCGCTGACGGGTGAGCCGACCAAAGGCCCTGTGCGCGGCAGGAACTACAACGTCCCGCCGGATGTCCGCAAGCGCGCCCGCGCCATCATCGAAAATGCCCTGTCCGACCACATGACGGGCAAGCCGTCGCGCGCCATGAAGAATCTGACGGAGGCGCTCAGCCTCGACCCCAACCTGATCAACGACGACTATTTCGGCAACATTGCCTCCACCGTCACCGGCCTGCCCGCCGACCAGGCCGTGCAGTCGATCGTCGACCGGGGCAGCCGCGAACGCTTCATCACCTCGGCGGAGCGCTCGGAGCGGCAGAGAAAGGTGGACGACCACCTGAGCACCGTGCGCAAGACGACGCGCACCGATTTCGCCTTCGAACTGGCCATCTTTTGCCTCATCATGGTCGTCGGCCCGGTCATCGCCTCGATCATCTTCGTGCAGGGCATGTCCGGCTTTCTCAACACCGTCGTAGAATCCAACGTCGCGCGTGATGCCGTTCTGGACCCGGCCATCACCGATTTTCAGGTACAGTTCGCCAACGTCAGCGTGCTGACCTTCATCCCGATCGCTCTGGCCTCGCTGGTGTCGGCGCTGCTCAGCCTGTTCATTCAGATGGGCCTGATCCACCTGATCGCCACCAAGCTGCTCAAGGGCATCGGCACCTTCCAGCACATGCTGACCACCGTCCTGAGCTTCTACAACCGGCTGCTGCCGGTACTGTTTGTCGTTTTGGCGCTCAGCATGGTCGTGGCCTTCTTCTCGCAGTTTTCGATCATCTCGCTCTGCCCGGCGATCGTCCTGATCGGCATCGCGGGCTACATCATGGCCAAGACCTCCGGCAAGGTCGGGGAGGCCTACGGCTTTGGCGGGGGGTTGGGCTGCGTCTCGGTGCTGGGCAGTGTGCTCGTGCTGTCGGTGCTCAACGGGGTGATCGGCTACATCGCCCTTCAGGCCATGGGCTTCGCGCTGCAGGAGCTGCTGAACTCGGCCATCCTGCCCTCGCTCGGCGCCATCCCGGGGGCCTGATCGCCGGCGAGCCTATGGAGAGGTTTTGACCACGCTGTCCGCACTGCTCAAAAACGCCACGTTCAAAGCCGTGGCGAAGGTCTTGACGCCCGCGGCTGCGCTGGGAACGCTGGGGGCGGCGGGGACGCTGCTTTACGCCTACCGCGCCGCCGACCGCTTGCAGGTGGTCCCGGTCGACTTCCTGCACCCAGCCGTGCCGCGCGCCTTCCACGGCTACACCATCGCCCAGTTCAGCGACATCCACCTCGACGGATCGCGCCGGTCGCTGGACCTGCTGGAGCGGACCGTCGAACTGATCAACGCCGCCACGCCGGATCTGATCGTCTGCACCGGCGATTTCGTCACCGCGCGCATTCGACCCCTGCGTGGCGATCTGACAGGCGCCCTGCGACGCCTGCGCGCTCCGGATGGCGTCCTGGCCATCCTGGGCAATCATGACTTTGGCTATAACCGGGTGATCACCCAGCGCGCCCTGGCCGAGGCCGGCATCCCCGAACTGGAGAACGCCGTCGTCACCCTCCAGCGCGGTGAGGATCGCCTGCACATCGCCGGGGTGGACAGCGTGGTGCGCCAGCGCGCCCGCCTGGATCAGGTATTGGAGGTGCTGCCGCGCGACGGCATGGCCATCCTGCTGGCCCACGAGCCGGACTATGCCGACATCGCCGCCGCCACCGGGCGCTTCGCCCTCCAGCTCTCCGGCCACACCCACGGCGGGCAGATCAACCTGCCGCTGCTGACGGAGATCAGCCTGCCGGCCTATGGGCGGCGCTACAAGGAGGGCATCCATCTGGTCAAGGGGCTGTGGCTGTACGTCAACCGCGGCATCGGCACCGGCGGCGTGTCGCTCCGCTTGCGCGCCCGCCCGGAGATCACAATCATCAAACTGGGTTTTATGAACCTTTTTCAGGAGTACACTTCATGACGCTCGCCACCTCCACCCTGCGCACCGCCGACGGCGTGACGCTGCACCTCGCCCACCAACTCCCCCAGGGCGATCCCAAAGCCATCGTGCTGCTGGTCCACGGCTACGCCGAACACTCCGGCCGCTACCTGCACGTCATCGACGCGCTGACCAACGCCGGCTATGCCGTCTACACGATCGATCACCGGGGACACGGCCGCAGCGAGGGCATGCGCGCCTACGTCGAGTCGATCCACGGCATCGCCGACGACCTGTACGTCTACTTCCAGCAGATCAAGGCCGCCCAGCCGGGCAAGAAGATCTTCGTCTACGGCCACAGCATGGGCGCGATGATCAGCCTGGTCTTCACCCTCAAGCACCAGGACGAGATGGCCGGCCTGATCACCAGCGGCGCGCGCCGGTGATCGCCGACGCCAACGTCTCGCCGGTCATGGTGACGCTCGGCAAGATCATGAACGCCATCGCCCCGACGCTGCCGCTGCTGCCCTTCGGCGGTGTAAATTCGCTCTCGCGCGACCCGGAGGTCGACCGGCGGGTGGACGCCGATCCCCTCCATTACACCGGCAAGCTGCGCGTCCGCACCGGCATGGCCATCAACACCGCCTCGCAGTGGGTGCGCGCGCGCCTTGAGGACTTCCGCCTGCCGATGCTGATCTTCCACGGCGCCACCGATCCGCTGGTCACGCCGGAGGGGAGCAAGCTGCTGCACAGCCGCGCCCGCTCGACCGACAAGCAGCTCACCCTCTACCCGGACATGCGTCACGAGTCGCACAACGAGTACGGCAAGGAACAGGTGATCGCCGACGTGATCGCCTGGCTGGACAAGCACGCCTGATTTGAAGGGGATGATCACACTATGACGATGCCGCCCGCTGTCACGCTCGAAGGCTTCCGCCATCAGGTTCGCGTCCCCGTCCGCTGGGGCGATCTGGACGCGATGGGCCATGTCAACAACGCCACCTACCTGACCTATCTGGAGCAGGCGCGCATCACCTACTTCCGCAACCTGGGCCTGTGGGATGCCGCGCCCGGCAAGGTCGGCCCGATCATGGCGCGCTGCGAGATCGACTACCGCGCCCCGCTGCATTCCGACGACGACGTGGTGGTCTTCACCCGCTGCTCCCGTCTGGGATCGCGCAGCTTCGACACCGAGCAGGTGATCGCGCGCGTCAAGGATGGGGCGCTGGAGATCGCCGCGCAGTCGAAGATCGTGGTGGTGGTCTACGACTATTCCGCTGGCAAATCCGCCCCCATGCCAGAGGCCTGGCGCGAGAAGCTGCGCGCCTACGAGGTCGAGCCGCCGAAGGAATGAGGAAGGAGGGAGAACGCAGACCGCTGTAGGGACGCGCTACTGCGCGTCCCGCAGGTGGGGGCGGGGGCCGCGGGGGGGGGTCTTGGTCCCTTTGGGCCTGTCTTTCGGGTAACCGGGGTTTTACCCGGGGGCCGCGCAATCGATATTCAGATGGCGTCGATCAGTCGCTAACTTGGTGCACATGGGACGTGCTACTGCGCGTCCGCAATGGCGCGTCCGCGGATCTCCACCCTCACCCGCTGCGCTGCGCTTAGCCGCCCTCTCCCGTGTCACGGGAGAGGGCACGACCGGTAGGTCGGGGTGAGGGTCTTGTCCGCTGACCTACAATGTGAGGTGATCCGATGGTCATCGTTCGAGCGGCCAGGCCCGACGACGCCGACGGGCTGAATGCCGTCATTCAGGCCGTGGACGCATTCCACGCCGATGGCGTCCCGCACGTCTTCCGCCGCTTCGACGGGCCGGCGCGCTCTGCCGAGTGGTTCGCCGACGCGCTCAACAACCCTGACTCACTGCTGCTCGTCGCGACGAACGACACCGCCGACAGCACCGCCGACAGCACCGCCGACGGCGCGATCGTCGGCTTTTTGTCGGCGCTGGTGCGACAAAACCCCGATCTGCCGATGTTCGTGCCGCGCCGCTGGCTGCTGGTCGATGCCGTCGGCGTGCTGGAAGCGTACCGGGGGCAGGGCGTCGGCCGGGCGCTGATGGAGCAGGCGCACGCGTGGGCGCAGGCGCAGGGGCTGGCCGAGGTCGAGCTGACCGTCTGGGAGTTCAACCAGGGGGCCATCGCCTTCTACGCGGAGCTTGGCTACACGACCGTCCTGCGGCGGCTGTGGAAACCGCTGCGGTAAGTAACCTGCTTCTCGTGGCCAGTCTCAGGGGGCAGTGCGGGGCGAAAGACTCACCCCACATAAATCGTGTTCGGGCGCCAGTTGCCGTGCGCCTCAAATGTGCTACGAGTCGATTTCGATAGTCCAGGCACGTATGTGTTGTGATGCAGTGACGGCGTTGACTGAGAGAAGGATTTTGCCATTTTCTGGGAAAACCAGGCCCGCGATCTTGTCCTGGTGCGCGACAAAATCAGTCAAATGAGTACACGTATCCGTGATCCATAGCTTGATTTTGCCCTCATCATCACCAATAGCCAGTAGGGTGCCATCATCCGTCAATGCGACGGCTGAGATTCGATCCAGCCTCCCGAATCGCGGTCGGTATGGATTTGGCTCTACTGGGACGCTGCAAATAACACGCTCCGACATCAGGTCAGAGACTTCTACCCTGTACTCCCAATCGTCTGTGATACCGAGGGTGAAGGCAAGGCCAAGCGCAGTAACGTCAGCATGAGCGGCAAAAGCTGGCACGATGTACGCGGCTTCAACCGTCTGCTTCAGATGACCAGTAGTCCTGTCCAGTTCCCACATTTCATACCAATCGTAACCCGGATAGTTAACCAGGATGAAAGCACTTTCCGCATTCATTGCGAACGTAACGAATGTCGCGATGGCAGGAAAACCGATGAGGTCGTCCAATACAAGTCTCGAGGTCTGGCGATTGGATAAGCTATAGAATACCAGCCCAGTATTCTCATATACGGCATTGTCAGGAAAGATGAGTTCGTCAGTCACCGCCAGGGCGACAGCATCATGCCCGTCATAAGCCAAAGCGCTTACGCTCCCTGGTTTCAACACATCTAGCGTGGCATTGGCGATGAGGCGTAGATCCTCTGCGTTGATGATATCGATAGAACTCTGTTCACCGTCATACACGATGATGTCCGAATTCAAGCGGTCGATGGCAAACTGCAGTGCGGGCCTATCTGGCATATTCGGAATGAAGCCTGCCTGATCACCTCCACCTAACTCGTAGATGGCAATCCCTCTGTCCGAGGATGCGACGAAGCTTGCCAGGTCTGGAATTATCCCAAGTTGTTGTACGTCGGATTCGGCGATCTGAAAGAGCAGTCGCACCGATACATTGCTCTGCATCGCTGAAAGTCTAGGCCCGATGGCCAAGAACAACAGCATCACTATGCCGAAATGACTCGCTGAAGGGCGTCCATTTCTCATGGCCACGTTCCATCCTGTAGCCCCCATACCTGCGTCGGACCTGCAAAGCTCAGCCAAAGGGTTACAACAGTGACTGCAACTCTCAGCCAACTGCGGGCGACTCGGCGTGGCATGGTTCTCCTCTGGATAACGGGTGTTCGAACTCCTCATTCCTAGCCATCGAATCAGGGTTCAGCCACCACTCAGTTCAGCGGGCGCGCCATAGTTCCCCTCAAACGGGTTCCGGCTCACAACCGCCCCGCTTGTCGGCTAGCACTGCCGTGCCCACAGGTACACAGCCCGCCCCGCCCTTCCTCATTTCTCGTCTCTCGTTTCTCACTCAGCACTCAATCCTCGCACAAACCCCACCAGCGCCTCGGCGGCCACGGCGTGCCCCGCCTCAGTCCAGTGGCCGTCGCAGGGGAAGCGCACCACCGTGCCGGCATCCGCCGCTGCGTCGAACGGCTCCAGCAGGCTGAGGTGGGCGATGCCCAGGGCGTCCAGCCCTTCGGCGATCTGCGCGTGCACGGCGGCGCGTTCGTCGGGGGCCAGCACGCTCTGCTCGATCACCACGCCCAGGCGCGCTCCATCGGCCTCCACTTCGTCGCGCAGCGCGGCCAGTTGGGCGAAGGTCCATTCCCAGCTTTCGGCGCGGGCGGCCTCGAATTCCGGCCCGATCAGGTTGACCGGCGGCAGGAACTGGCGCAGGCGCACCGACAGGAAGCGGTACAGCGCCGATCGCTCCAGCAGGAAGCGGTGCACGGGCGCCATCGGCACCTCGCGGGGCGGATCGGCGGCCAGCGCCCCGGACTCGTCCAGGCGCATGTACGGCCGGGTGTACACCCAGTCGATCGACATGCCGACGAAGGCGGGGTGATTGTCGGCGAAGTCGTTGTGCGGCGTGAACAGCAGCAGCACCACGTCCGGGGCATAGGCGCGCCCCTCGCGCTCGTAGAGGATCATCTCCTGCGCCGTGCCATAGCCGGCGCGCCCCAGGGCGATCACCTCGGTCGGCGTCTCGGCCCCCTCGTTGAGCAGCGGCTCCAGGCGGCGGAAGAAGGTCTGCTCCAGCGGCACTTCGAGCGCCGCCACCAGCGAATCGCCCAGGAACAGCACGCGCTCCGTCCCCGGCGCCGCTTCGAGATCATGCTCGACGTCGTGCGCCCCCGCGCTGTTGATCTCGACATGGTTGGTGAATTCGCGCGGGCAGCCGACGTTGAACCATGTCCCGCCGGCGTTCGGCCGGTAGGTCCAGCCCAGGGCGTCGTCCTGCATGGCGAAGGAGTCGGGGTAGAGGGGGATGGCGCGCACGGCAACTTCCAGGGCGCCGAAGGTCAGCAGCAGGGTGAAGAGGATCACGCCGATGCGGATCAGTCGCTGGCGCACGGTGTACTGCGGGATCGGTTTGGTCGCTTGGACATCACTCAACAGGCTGCGTCCCGGTGATCTCGTAGACCTTCGCCGGCGTGCTGCGCCCGCGAATCTTCAGCTCGCCCAGCGACTTGGCCGCCATGGTCGCCGGCAGCCGGCCGCTGATGGCCTCGTCGATCAAAATCTGGCCGGGGCGGGCCGCTTCGGTCAGGCGGCGAGCCACGTTGACCACGTCGCCGATGGCCGTGTAATTGACGGCGCTCTCCGTGCCCACGTAGCCGACGATCGCCTCTCCGGTGCTGATGCCGATGCCGAAGGCGATCTGCTCGTCGCGGTCGGTATTCATCTGCTGGATGGCAATCTGAAGCATGAGCGCGGCGTTGACGGCCTTAACCACATGGTTGTCCTGGGTGTCCGGTGCGTTGAAGATGGCCATCAGGCCGTCGCCCATGTATTTGTCGATCGTGCCGCTGTAGGAGAGGATGACGTTGGCGGCCAGGCTGAGGTAGGCATTCAGCACTTCCAGCAGCGCCTGCGGGGTGGTGCTCTCCGCCATGCTGGTATAGCCGCGCATGTCGGCGAACAGCACGGTGATCTCGCGGCTGTCCCCGCCGGGACGCACGGTCTCCGGCTCGGCGACCACTTTTTCGACCACGCTGGGCGAGACGAAGCGGCCGAAGCTGTTGACGATGCGCGTCTTTTCGCGGTCCTTGTTTTCGCGCAGGTGCTGGTAGTTGCGCGAATTCTCGATGGCGATGGCGGCATAGTCGGACAGCGCGCTGAGCAGGGCACAGTGATGATCGGTGAACGTGGGCGATCCGCTGGAGTGGTTCGACACTTCCAGCACGCCCATCACCGTCTCGCCCAGGACCAGGGCGCCGCCGCCACCGACGACGCGCCGCGCTCGCCGCTGTTGGGCGCATGGACCAGCGGCTTGCGCTCGTTGACCACCTGCACGGCGAAGGCATCGCGCACCGGCGACTCCGTGGCGACCGCGCGGGCCGTGCCGCGTTTGCGCGCCGCCCGGCAGACCAACCCGCCCGACTCCACCAGGTGCAGCGCGCCCTCTTCGGCGTCGGCCACCTTGATCGCCGCCTCGACGATGCGCGGCAGCAGTTGGTCGAGGTCCATCAGGCTGGTCACGCTCTTGCCGATGCTGTACAGGATATTCAGTTCGTTCAGGCTGCGCTGAAGCTGCCGGTTGGACTGGAGCAGGCGGTCGGTCAGCGCGTCCTTTTCGCGGCGCAGGCGCACGTCGCCCAGGCTGCGCTCGATGGCCATCAGCATCTCTTCGATGGAGAACGGCTTCTTGACGTAGTCCTTGACGCCCAGCCGGTAGACTTCGACGGCGATCTCTTCCGAGCCGTAAAACGTCATCAGGATGACCGGGATGTCCATGTTCTGCTGGCTCAGCGCTTCGAGCACTTCCACGCCGGTCATGCGAGGCATCTGGTAGTCGAGGAGGATCAGGTCCGGCCTGTGCTTGACCGCCAGTTCAAGCCCTTCACGCCCATCTTTTGCCATGATGCAGTCATAGCCGTTTGGTTTCAGGACGTAGTCGGCGATGAAATCACGGCTTTCGCGCCCATCATCCACAATCAGGATGCGTTCCACAGCTCTTCCCTCTGCTGCTGCTGATCCACCTCTTCGTTCCAAGTATAGTCCATCGTCTGCTGATGCGCTTCCGAACATTTGGTCGCATAGTATGAGAGATTTTTCATCTCAACGATTTATGATTGTGCCCGATTCGGATGGGGTCTATAATCAGAATCAACATGCGCACCCGAAAAGAACAGGTCAACTTGGACGAACTGCAATCACAACCTACCCCGCGTCCACGTCTCCAGTATCGCAGCGTCGCCCGCACTCTTCGCGAAACATTCGATACCATCATCTGGGTAGCCGTTTTGTTCACCCTGGTGAATCTGGCCTCGGCGCGTTTCATCGTCGAGGGCGCCAGCATGGAGCCGAACTTCCACACCGGGGAGTACATTGTGGTCAGCCGGGTCAGCTATCTGTTTAGCGATCCGACGCGTGGCGACATCGTGGTCTTTCACTATCCGAATAACCCCCAGCAGGATTACATCAAACGGGTGATCGGTCTGCCGGGCGACACGGTGGAAATTCGCGATCGCCAGGTCTATGTCAACGGGGAGATGCTCAATGAGCCGTATATCAACGAGCCATGTGCGAATTCCTGCCCGGATCGCGTCTGGGAAGTAGGGCCTGATGAGTTTTTCGTCATGGGCGATAATCGCAACCACAGCAGCGACTCGCGGGCCTTTGGAATGGTGGGCCGCCAGTTCATTGTTGGAGAGGCGTTGTTGCGATATTTCCCGATCAACAAGATTGGCTCGGTCAAAGACATCGCATATCCCAATCCGTAATTTGGGATATTGGGATAATGTTGGGATAAAACAGGGATGATAAACGTCGAGGCAGGGGTTCAGGCTGCCGTCGCCAAACCACGTCCAAGCCTGCGGCAGAGCGCCCTCGGGCGAGAGATCTTCGAAACGGCTCTGCTCATCGTGCTGGTTTACACGCTGGTGAACCTGGCGACGGTGCGCTTCTTCATCGAAGGCCCGAGCATGCAGCCGAATTTTCACGAGGGGCAGTATCTGCTGGTGAGCCGTCTTCACTATCTGTTCGGCGAACCGCAGCGCGGCGATATCGTCGTCTTCGACCCGCCCGGCGATGATGCTCAGCCGGACGACCCGCTGCTGATCAAGCGGCTGATCGCGCTGCCCGGCGAGACAGTGGCGATCCGCGAGGGGCAGGTGTTCATCAACGACGTCCCGCTCGCCGAGCCGTATACCAAAGAATTATGCACCACGTCGACGTGCGAAGACCGCACCTGGGAAATCCCGGAAGGCAGTTTCTTCTTTATGGGCGATAACCGGAATAACAGCCGGGACTCGCGCGTTTTTGGACCGGTTACCAAAGACCGGATCATCGGCGAGGCGGTGGTCCGCTATTGGCCCCCCCAGGATTGGGCCATCGTACTGCGTTACCTGTTTCCCGGACAGTGACGGCGAAGCATCACGCTGAACGCTGTTCGCACCGGTTTACCGTATAGGGAGGGAGAACCGAATGGGACCCAAAACCAGCAGCACCAAGCACGCCTGCCCGCGCTGCCAGATCGGCACCATGCAGCCGACTCAGGCTTCTTACTCGACCGTATATCGCAGCGCACTGCTCAGCGTCCCAAACATCCCCGCCTGGAGTTGTGATATCTGCGCTTATCTGGAATATGATGACGATGCCATGGCCCGGCTGGAAGCGCTGGTCGGGGAGTACATCCTGACAAACGAGACGGCGCGCGCCAATCCCAAGCCGGCCGCCCTCGATTCCGAAGGAGAACCGGGCGAAGGCAAGCGCAGCACGCGCGTCAAGCCCTGATCCATACGCTTCACTGCGAGGGCGGCGCCGGCAAACGCGTTTGCACGCCGCCCTCTTCATCGCAACCAACAAGGGGGAGGTTTTGGCCAATCGAGTACTTGTCGTCGAGGATAACAGCGACAACATGACCCTCATGTGCGATATCCTCGACGCGTTGGGGTATCAGACCCTGAAAGCGCGTAACGGCGCCGAGGGGATCGCTGTCGCGGAAGCCGAAGTGCCCGACCTCATCCTGATGGATCTGTCCATGCCCCAGATGGATGGCTGGACCGCGACCCGTCACCTCAAAGCCAAGCCGGAACTGCAACATATCCCCGTCGTCGCCCTGACCGCCCATGCCATGATGGGCGACCGTGACCGCGCGATCGAAGCCGGCTGCGACGACTACCTCACCAAGCCGATCACGCTGCGCACCTTCTCCGAGATGGTCCGCAAATACGCGCCCTCGACCTGACACGAACCCGGCCACCAACCCACGCGCCTCGCGAGGCGACCCTACGACTCGACTCGCTCCCTGACGAACCCCATCCGTAGGGGCGGTTCGTGAGGGGGGGGGGGGGGGGGGGGGGGGGGGGGGGGGGGGGGGGGGGGGGGGGGGGGGGGGGGGGGGGGGGGCGTCGAGCACCGCACCCTTTTCCACAGCATCTCGTGAACCGCCCTGGGCCGTTTTACGCCAACCCCAATGTCCCCAGAATCACATCCGGTTTGTCCGTGATGATGCCGTGCACGCCAAGATCGCGCAGGATGACGGCCCGGTCCGGGTCATTGACCGTCCAGGTGTTGAGGACGCGGCCGGCGGCGACGTGTTCGGCCACCAGCTCCGCCGTGATCTCCTGGTGATACGGGTGGTAGGCCTCGTAGGGATGTGTGGCCATGATGTCCTGCACGCCCTCCGGCGATTCGCGATCGTACAGAAAGCCGATCGGCACTTCGGGCAGGAGGGCGCGGAAGCGCAGGAGCGTGAAGGGGTTGAAGGACGAGAGGATCACCCGGCGGGTCATGTTGTGGCGGCGGATACAGTCCGCCACCACCTGCTCGACGCCATCGGTCTCCATGGTGTGCGACTTGATCTCCACGTTGACGAAGACACGCTGGCCGACGGCCTCGAAGACCTCGTCCAGCGTGGGAATGCGCGTGCCGGCGAACTGCGGCCCGAAGTAGCTCCCCGCGTCCAGCGCCTTCAGTTCGGCCAGGGTCTTGTCGGCGACCCGGCCGGTTCCATCCGAGATGGCGTCGACCGTGAAATCATGGACGATGACCGGATGGCCATCGGCCGAGCGGTGGACGTCGAGTTCGATGCCGTGCGCCCCCTGGGCCGCGGCCAGCTCGAATGAGGGGAGGGTGTTCATCGGGGCATAGGCACGCGCTCCCCGGTGACCGAAGACCAGCGTGCCGCCGGCGTACATGGCGTCCAGAACAGGATGGGTACTCATAAGGTGATCGTCCTCGCAGTGCTAGCAGGTCTCGAAAAGGCTTGTGCTTCTTTAAGAAATCAGCATCGTCACCCGGATTCTCCGCTCAGGGCCAGGGGCCACGCTTTTCGCGGGTGGCAAAACAAGGTATGCTTTTTGCGCTTTTGCCCGTCGTCAACCCTGATTGGACCCTGATCGACGGCAAGAGTATTCTCTCATCTGGATGTTTCCGGAGCAAACACGACTATGGTAAAGCCCATTGCTACGGTGAGCGTCGTCCCCAAGCTTCCCGAAGCGCTTGAACGGCTGCGTGAACTGGCCTACAACCTGCGGTGGTCGTGGCACCATGACACGATCAACCTGTTCCGCCGCCTCGACCGCGATCTGTGGGAAGAGACGGGACACAACCCGGTCATGCTGCTGGGCAGCATCGATCAGCGCCGCCTTGAAGCGTTGGTCGAAGACTCCGCTTTTATGACCCATTTTCATCGGGTCTGCAATGACTTCGATGCCTATATGTTCTCGCGGGATACGTGGTACAGCCGCAACTATGGCGCGGCCAAAGCACCGCATATCGCCTATTTTTCGATGGAATTCGGTCTCACCGAGGCACTGCAAAACTACTCTGGCGGTCTGGGCGTCCTGAGCGGCGACCACCTCAAGAGCGCCAGCGACCTCGGTCTGCCCCTGGTCGGCGTCGGCCTGCTTTACCAGGAAGGCTACTTCCGGCAGTACCTGAGCGTCGACGGCTATCAGCAGGAGATCTACCCCCTCAACGACTTTGCCAACATGCCCCTGACCACCGTCACGGGCGCGGATGGCAAGCCGCTGCGCGTCAGTGTGACGCTGCCGGGCCACGATCTGTATGCCTATATTCATCGCGTGCAGGTCGGGCGCGTGCCGCTCTATCTGCTGGACACCAACATCGACGACAACACCCGCGTCGAGGATCGCAGCCTGACCGACCGTCTGTATGGCGGCGACAAGCGCACCCGCATCCGCCAGGAGATGCTGGTCGGCATTGGCGGCATCCGCGCCCTGAACGCGCTCGGCATCGAGCCGCAGGTTTTCCACATCAACGAGGGCCATTCGGCCTTCCTGACGCTGGAACGCGCTCGCCAGTTCATGGCCCTGCATCACGTCGACTTCTGGGAAGCGCGCGATATCCTCTCCCCGTCGAACGTCTTCACCATCCACACCCCGGTGCCCGCCGGTCTGGAGCGCTTCGGTCTGGAGCAGATGCAGGAGCATTTCCGCGACTATACCCAGCAGCTCGGCATCAGTTGGGACGAATTCCTCAGCCTGGGTCGCGAACATGCCAGCGGCGGCGATGTCTACGCGCTGCCGGTGCTGGCGCTCAACATGTCCGGCGCTTCGAACGGCGTGGCCAAGCTGCACGGTGTGGTCAGCCGCAAGATGTGGAAGTGGATGTACCCCAACGTGCCAGAGGTGGAGATCCCCATCTCTTCGGTGACCAACGGCGTCCATACGCAGACGTGGCTCAGCGCCGAGATGGCCGAACTGTTCGACCGCTACCTCAGCCCGCGCTGGCGCATGGACGAGGCGGACCCCGAGGTCTGGGCCGATGCCGAGAATATTCCCGACACCGAACTGTGGCGCACGCACATCCGCCGCCGCGAGCGGCTGATTGCCTTCACCCGTGAGCGCCTCAAGCAGCAGCTTGAGCGGCGTGGCGCGCCACGCCGCGAAATCGACGATGCGGATCAGGCGCTCGACCCGGATGCGCTGACTATCGGCTTTGCCCGCCGCTTCGCCACCTATAAGCGCGCGACCCTGCTGTTCAGCGACATGGACCGCCTGCTCAAGATCGTCAACAATGCCCAGCGGCCGGTGCAGTTCATCTTCGCCGGCAAGGCGCACCCGCATGACTCCGCCGGCAAGGAGTTCATCCGGGCCATTGTCAACCAGGCGCGCACGCCGGAACTGCGCCACAACCTGGTCTTCCTGGAAGACTACGACATGAACGTCGCCCGCTATCTGGTGCAGGGCGTTGACATCTGGATGAACAATCCGCGCCGCCCGAAGGAAGCCAGCGGCACCAGCGGTATGAAGGTGATCTACAACGGCGGCCTGAACTTCAGCATTCTGGACGGGTGGTGGGATGAAGCCTACACGCCGGACCTGGGCTGGGCGATCGGCAACCGCGAAGAGTGGGCGGAGACAGCCGAACGCGAACAGGACCAGATCGAGAGCGAGGCGCTCTACAACATCCTGGAGCACGACATCGTGCCCCTCTTCTATGAGGATCGCACCCGCGACAATCTGCCACGAGGGTGGATTCGCAGGATGAAGGAGTCGATCAAGCATCTCGCCCCGGTGTTCAACACCCACCGCATGGTGGAGGAATATCACGAGCGCATGTACGAGCCTGCCCGCGAGATGTTCACGTCGCTGATCACCCCCACCCTGGAGAAGGGACACGCCTTCTCGTCCTACCAGCGCAAGGTCCGCCGCGAATGGCCCAACGTCGCCGTGCGCGACGTCTCGATCAGCGAGGCGACGGTGGATGTCGGCAATCAATTGCAGGTTCGGGCGGTGGTCGCGCTCGGCCATCTGGCGCCGGATGAAGTGGCCGTGCAGATGTACACCGGGCCGCTGAATACGCGCGGCGACATCGAGGAAGGCGAATGCGTCTCGATGAGCCTGTCCGAGTCGTCCGGCGGCGTGCACGTCTTCGTCGGCACCACCATCTACCAGACCAGCGGCGAGCGCGGCGTGTCAGTGCGCGTCCTGCCGAAGAATGACAGTCTGATCACCCCCTTCCTGCCCGGCCTGATCCGCTGGGCGGGGGATTCGCGATAGCCGGAGCGTATCTGACTCTTCAGCTTTTTCCCGTAGGGGCGAGCCGGCGGCTCGCCCCACGCGGGGGAGCAAAGGACCGATTTCGAACAGCCTCTACTGCAATACCCCGCTACTTGCTGATGGCGTTTCCCGGATCTTCTCCTGCCAGCGTAGAATGATCGGCATGATCACCGGAAACAGGACAAACCACAACCGCACCTCGTGCCAGATGCTGAACAGAATCATCAGCACGACGTAGGGCAGCATGGCCAGCAGCAGCAGTTTCTGCTCGCGGGTGGCGCTTTTCAAACCCAGGAGTCCGCCCACGAATACCGGCAGCAACAGGCCGTTGTGCAGCAGCGCGTGGACCAGCCAATAGCCGAGATTGCCTTCCATGAGCTGATCGGGTGTCCAGGGGTGGACCGCATCCCCCAGGATCACGCGAAGCAGCCCGTAGGTGACCAGCCAGGCCAGCCCGGCGACGACGAGTCGCACGAGGTAGGGTTTTCTACGGGATGCTGACTCCGGGAACTTCAGAGCAGCATAGGCGGCTACCAGGAGGAATCCGGTTTCGCGGTTCAGAGTCGCCAGGATGACCAGCGCGACAAAAATGATGAACGGCGGCTCGCTTCTCTTCATCCACCACAGAACTCCGCAGAACAGCGCGATCTCGACCATGGTATAGAGCGATGTTCCATAGTTCTGATAGCCCACAAAGAGATAGGGCGCCAGCAAGAGGGTTCCGAAGAGGGCGCTCTGGTCCTCCGCCTGGGTTTTTAGCCAGCGATACACGAGCACAAACATGATCGGCAGCACGAGGGCATGCGCCAGCGTGTAGGCCACCGCATTGCCGATCGCCGGGTCCTGGGGGATCGTGCGCGCCATCGCTTCGACCAGGATGGGCGAGAGAATCCGGTAGCGATAAGGGCTGGGCGCAGTGCCCTCGATCACTTCGCGATGTCGGGCATAACAGTCATCAAGGCAGACGGGATACAGGACGCGGGCAAACATATATGCAGAGACGAGACCGACGAAGATCAGGACGAAATGTGCATACCACTGTGCGCGCCGCATCGACTGTCCTTTTCTATGGTTCGGCGAAGCGAGAACGCTCTCGAAGATGGTCTATCTGCGGGGCGGCGAACAGCCCCCAGAGGATCGCGGAGAAGGAGATGTGTCGGTGGGCGGCGGAGTCGGCGGGCATGGGATCTATGCACTCAGAGTACGGGCCAGGTCTGCGGGATTATGGGCGGGCACATGGGTCCGCCCGCAACGAAGCCCTTTGCAAACATGCTCTCATTTCTCGTTTCTCACTTATTCCTCAGAGCCCACCACGCTGACCGGCTCCTCACTCTGCTTCGGCTTGAGCACCAGGCGCGTGATCACGAAGGCGAACGGCACGGTCATCAGCGTGCCCAGCGCGGCGGCATACTCGGCTGGGATGTGCAGCCCGTCGACCAGCAGCACGGTGAAGATCGTCCCCAGTACGTACTGGACGATGTACACCACCGGGAATTTCAGCGCCGAGCGCCAGCGCAGCGGCTGGCGGAAGACGAACAACGCGTTCAGCACATAGCCGACGGGTACGCCCGCGAAATAGCTGACGCCGTAGGCCACCGTGTAGGCGGTGACCGGCAGCAGCAGCAGGTAGATGATATAGGTCAGCACGCTGTTGACGCCGCCGGCCAGCACGTAGCGGATGAATGTGCCCAGGCCGCGGTGCTGCGTAAAACGCGTGAGCAGTCGGTCGGTACTCACTCAGTCCTCAATCCCGTGTCTTCCTTCATTCCCCAGTCCCGTCTTTTTCCTCATCTCTCATTCCTCAAAGCGTCTTTGCAAAATCACAATTCGGCCTGTTTTTCGGGCGGACACGCCGGTCCGCCCCTACACCAACACGTTGCCTTGCAGGGGCGTACACAGAAAACCTGAAATGTCGCGCCTCACAAACACGCTCTCATCTCTCGTCTCTCGCCTCAATACACCTCATCGACCACCACCTCCGGGCGGCGGGTCACCTCGTCGAAGATGCGCCAGACGTACTCGCCGATGATCCCCAGCATGATGATCACTAACCCCAGCAGGAAGGCGATCAGCGCTGCCAGGGTGGCAAAACCGGGCACATCGGGCGTGCCGAACACATAGCTGAGAAAGATATAACCGCCGTAGAGGAAGCTCAAGCCTGAAACGATGAAGCCGATCAGGGTGATCAGGCGGATCGGCAGCACGGTGAAGCCGACCACCGAGTCGACAAAGTAGTTGAACTTCTTGACGAACGTCCAGCGCGATTTGCCGTACGGTCGCTTGGGGCGCTCGTACTCCACTTCGGCGGGTTTGAAGCCCAGCCAGTAGAGCAGCAGCGTGGTGTTCATGTTCTTGGTGCTGTCGCGCATATACGGCAGGATCTGCCGGTCCATCAGCATGATGTCGAAGCCGGTCAGTGGGTAATCCTGGACGATGAAGCGGCGCACCAGTGAGTAGTAGAGGTGGGCGAACCAGCGTGTGGTGGCCGGGTCGCCGCGCATGGTGCGCACGGCCAGCACGAACTTCGAGCCCTTGAGCCAGTGATCGGTCATCTCCACGATCAGGTGCGGCGGGTCCTGCAAGTCGGCGGCCAGCCACATGAAGCAGTCGCCGGTGATGTAGTTGAGGCCCACCTTCGAGGAGTGGATGGCGCCGAAGTTGCGCGCCAGCTTGACAACCACCGTCGCCGGCCGCTGCGCCTTGATCTTCAGGAGCTGTTCCAGCGAGTCGTCACCCGACCCGTCGTCGACGAACACCAGCTCCATGGCGCAGCCGCGCTCGGCGAGCTGCCCCTCGACCGTCTGGAGCGCCCGGAACAGGTGCGGCAGCGATTCGCCATTGTAATACACCGGCACCACGACGGAGACCGTCTTCGATAGTCCGCTCGATGAGTCTGGCCTGGATGTTTCCTGCATGGCACGATCCTCTTGAATGCGCCGTCGAAAGCGCCGCTACCAGTGCAGCACGTAGGTGTCGCACATCACGCTGCGCCCGCCGAAGTCCTCCTTGTGGGCGATCAGCCCGCGGTTCAGACTGCCATCGGGCGGGTTGATACTCGTGCCCAGGTCGAAGACCGGCTTGCCGGCATAGACCCGGTGCAGCAGATGATCCATCAGCAGATCGAGCGCGCCGGTACGACGGCCGTCTGGTCCGGAGGCGATGTACTGCGCCCGCGCGACGTGCTCGCTCTCGTAGACCAGCACCCCGGCGATCAGCGCTTCGCCCTGGTACGCGCCGTACAGCTTGATGTGCTCGGGGAAGCGCCGCGCCAACAGTGTGATCTCCGCCAGTGTGTGGACGGGTTTCGCGCCGTGCTGATCGGCCAGCACCGCCTCCAGCAGCGGCCAGTAGGCGGCCAGATCGCCGGATTCGCGGACGATCACTCCGGCCTTTTCGGCCTTGCGCACCTCGTAGCGCCGGTCCTTGGGAAACGCCGGCATGCCGTTCGACCCACCAACGATGGCCGTGGCCGGCCGCCGATCGTTCAGTTGAGCCCCCTGCTGGAACAGGGCGTACAGATCTTCCTGTGCTGGGGCGCGATGGTAGATCGCTGGGGGGGGCTTGTAGACCAGCCGGCGCAGCCCGCAGGCCTCCGCATATGGGCGCAGCGCGTCGAAAACGTCAAGCATCAGCGTCTGCTTCATGCGCCCGTCGGTGATCCAGCCGCCGAAGGTCAGGCCGCCGTGACTGAACAGGACCCCGTCCCGTTCGTTGGCCGGCAGGAGCGCGGCGACGCGTCCGCCATCGTGCGCGATCAGCGAGTGATCGGCAAAGCGGTCACGGTGGTACTCCATGTAGCCGCGCAGGAAGAGGAACGTGCCGTTCTTGCTCTCCTGCACGAAGGCATCCCAGGCCGCCTGATGGGCGCCGGCGTAGCGCTCGATCGCGACGCTCACGGCTTGAGGATCAGGATGTCCTCGCGGCGATTCGCCATCGGCAGGTCGGCGCGCTGAGGGAGAAGGAAGGAGTCGAAGCCGAAGCCGCGAACGCGGGCCAGGATGCCCAGCATCACCCCGTCGTCGATCTGGCCGGGCTCCGGCGTGTTGAAATCGACCTCAGGCGCTTCGTCGGTGTTCATGAAGGCCTTGTGGAAGGCGATGCCCGTCTCTGAGCCGAAGAAGCGTTTGCGCTTGGAGATATTGGGGAAGTCGCCGATCAGCCACTGAGCCCCGCTGGCCATCAGCCCCAGCGTCTGGTCGATGAACGGGTAGAGCAGCCCCTCGGCGAAGATGATCGACACCACGCCGTAGGCCAGGAGGACGTCGACCTTGCCGGCGTAATCGGTGAAGAGCTGAGGCGTCGCCTTGGGATAGTAGCCGGGCATCTTGATCAGGTGCGGCGCGTCCGGCAGCAGGTCGAGCATTTCCGGCGCGTCGATCATGATCAGCTTGTGGTTGTGTTCGCCGCAGTGGGCGATCATCAGCTTGGCCGGGTCACTGCATCCGGGGCCGATGTCGACCACGGTCAGACCCTGCTCGTTCAGGCGCGGCAGCTTGGCGAGGATGTCGGCGAAGATGGCCTCGCCCCGACCTTCGCGGTAGGAATCAGGAAAGCCGACCTTCTCGAACTCGGTCAGGTTCGGGTCCTTCGCCATCTCGCGAAAGCTCTCGTAGGTCAGGTTCTTGAAGCGGTCGAAGTTGATGTTTTGTGCCATCTTATACTCTCTTGCTCACCAGTAGTGCGCTTTGTGCGCGCGGTAGTAGGCGACGGTTCGGGTCAGGCCTTCGCGCAGGCTGGTGGCCGGCGCCCAGCCGACGATTCGCCGGATCTTGCTGATGTCGGCGTAGAAATCGCCCGGCTCCTGGGCGGCGCGCTCCGGCGTGAACGGGGCGAACTCCCAGCGACCGCTGCCGGACACGTCGATCAGCTCCTCGGCCAGCGCCCGGAAGTTGCACGGGTCGCCGGTGGCCACGTTGAAGATCTCGCCATGTGCCGACTCGCACAGCACGCTCATCAGGATGGCGTCGATGCAGTCCTCGACGTACAGGAAATCGCGCAGGATGGCCCCGTCGCCGAAGACCTTGATCGTCTCGTCGTCGACGGCCAGCCGCACGAACCAGTTGACCACGCCATAGCGCGGGTGGCGCATCTGCGCCCGCGCCCCGTAAATGTTTGTCAGCCGCAGCAGCACCGACGGGATGTGATGCACCTGATGGTACATCAGGATGATCTTTTCCGCCGTCAGGTTGGACACGTCGAGCAGCATGCGCGGGGTGGTGGGCGTCTCTTCGTCGACCGGCAGATGCGGCACCGTGCCATATTCGCCGCGCGTGCCGGTGTAGACGACGCGGATGTTCGGGTTGTGCTGGCGGCAGGCCTCCATGACGGTGGCTGTGCCGCGAATGTTGATGTCGATGTCGGGGTACGGGTCGGTCAGGCTGATGATGTGATCGACCTGTCCGGCCAGATGGAACAGGTAATCCTGCCCCTGCACCAGATAGCCCATCAGATTGGCGTCGCGGATGTCGGAGAAGGTCAGCGTCACCTGATCGCGCACCGGGGCAATGTTGAACAGGTTGGCGCCGTGGCCGGCCAGCATGTTGTCCATGATGGTGACGCGCGCGCCCAGCTCGACCAGCCGGATCGCCAGATTGCTGCCCAGAAAACCCAACCCGCCGGTGATCAGGCAGTTCTTCCCCTTCAGAGCGTCGGTATTGAAGCGCACTGCATGATCTCCCATCGCCTACCCCTTCATAGCCTCGATGACCGTATGCACATCGTCCGCTTTCAGACCCAGGTGCAGCGGCAGCGAGACGATCTCCCGGGTGACTCGTTCGGTGACCGGCAGGCTGCCTTCCGCGTAGCCAAGATCGTGGTAGGCGGGCTGGCGGTGGACCGGCACGGCGTAGTGAATCAGCGTCTGCACGCCGCGCGCCTTCAGCCGCTCCATCAGCGCGTCGCGTTCCGGGGAGCGCACCACATACAGGTGATAGACGTGCTCCGCGCCTGGTCGCACGACCGGCCGGACCACCGGCAGATCGGCCAGCCCTGTGTCGTAGACCGCCGCCAGCGCCCGCCGCGCCGCGTTGTGTTGGTCGAGCAGGGGCAGCTTGACGCGCAGCAGGGCCGCCTGCATTTCGTCGAGCCGGCTGTTGATGCCGCGCTCGGCGTGCTCGTAGCGGCTGACCTGCCCGTAGTTGCGCAGCCGCTTCAGCCGCTCGGCATAGGCCATATCGTTCGTGATGACCATGCCGCCGTCGCCGATCGCGCCCAGATTCTTGGTCGGGTAGAAGCTGAAGGCTGCCAGATGCCCGAAGGTCCCCACCCGCTGGCCGTTCAGCCGCGCGCCGTGGGCCTGGGCGCAGTCCTCGATCAGCAGCAGGCCGTGCGCTTCGGCGATGCGCAGCAGGGCGGGCATGTCGGCGGGATAGCCGTAAAGGTGGACCGGCAGGATGGCGCGGGTGCGCGGGGTGATGGCCGCCTCGACCGCCGCCGGGTCAATGGTGTAGGTGTCGGCCTCGATATCGACCAGCACGGGGGTCGCCCCTGCCCGCTCGACGGCGCAGACCGTCGGCACGGCCGTATGGGCGACGGTGATCACCTCGTCGCCCGGCCCAATTCCGCCGGCGCGCAGGGCCAGTTCGATGGCGTCGGTGCCATTGGCTACGCCGACGGCATGGGCGATGCCGTGCCAGGCGGCGAATTCGGCCTCGAAGGCGCTGACCTCCGCCCCCAGGATGAACCAGCCGCTGGTCAGCACGCGGCGGGCTGCTGCTTCCAGGGCCGGCTCCAGGTCCGCATGGGCGGCGCGCAGGTCGTTGAAGGGAATGTGGGTAGTCGTCGTGATCGCGCTCCTGGCTTCAGCGCCGTCGATATGCCCTCATTATAGGGGACCATGACCATCTCCGCATTAAGGGGTGCTTTTTGAAGCGCGTTTGTCCGGGCGGGCTATAATCGCCTCATACTGGGTGAGGAATGCCACATCGGATGGCTGTCATGGGAAAACTGGACGGACGCGTCGCGCTGATCACCGGGGGCGGCACCGGCATCGGCAGGGCGACGGCGCTGCTCTTCGGCCGTGAAGGGGCGCGCGTGATGATCGCCGGGCGCGATCTGGCCCGCGCGGAAGCCGCCGCCGCCGAGATCGCCGCGCAGGGCGGGACCGCCGCCGCCGTGGCCTGCGACGTGCGCGACCGCGCCGTCTGTGAAGCGGCTGTGACGGCGACCCTCGACCGCTTCGGCTCGGTCGACATCCTCTTCAACAATGCCGGCATTGTCCCCTACGGCACGGTACTGGAGACCAGCGACGCCATCTGGCTCGACGTTTTCGCCACAAACGTGCATGGCACCTTCTACATGAGCCGCGCCGTGCTGCCCATCATGATCGAACAAGGCCGCGGCACGATCGTCAACAACAGCTCGGACTGGGGCGTGGTCGGCGGGCAGGGTGCGGCCGCTTATGCCGCCACCAAAGGGGCGGTCTCGCTGCTGACCAAAAGCATGGCGCTCGACCACGCCCGCGACGGCATCCGCGTCAACGCCGTCTGCCCCGGCGACACAGTGGTCGACCGCTGGCGCACCACCTGGACGGCGAAAGGGAACAGCCCGGAGACGTTTGACGATCGGCTGCAAGATCTGGGCGACGGCTTCCCGATCGGACGCGTGGCCGCTCCCGACGAGATCGCCAAAGCGGTGCTCTTCCTGGCCTGCGACGACAGCAGCTACATGACCGGGCATCTGCTCCTGGTCGATGGCGGCAACACGGCCGGCGGCGCCGCGACCCGCTACCCGCACGCATGAATCGTCTGGCGCTCATCGCTCTCCTGCTCGTCGGCGTCGGCATTTTCGCCTACAACGGCCTGTTCTCCCGCTATATGGCCGACGACTACTGCATCCTGGTCGAGATCGAGGGGCAGGACGTGCTGGTCCAGACCGCCGACTGGTACAACGAGGCCAGCGGGCGGGTGGCGCAGTTCCTGATGCTGATCCCGACGCTGCGACTGGGCATCCCCTTCGCCATGATCTCGCCCGCACTGCTGATCGCCCTGCTGGTGCTGGCGCTGGGGTGGTCGATGCGGCCGCTGGCCCCTCGCGCTGCACTGCCGGTCGCGCTGGCGGTGGCTTTCGCCGGGTTGGCCGCCAGCCCGCAGATCGAGCAGTCGCTCTACTGGGTGACGGGGGCTTACACCTACGCCGCCCCGCTGATTCTGCTGGCGGTCATGCCGGGTGTCGTCGTGCGCGCCTCCCGCGCGCCGTGGCTGGCCGCTCTGATCATGTTCGCATTGGCGCTGATCGCCGGCACCTTCGCCGAGCCGATCGCCACCCTGCAAGGCGCGGCCCTGACCCTGGCGCTGATCGCCGCCTTCCTGTGGCGCGCCGATCGGTCGACCAAAGTTGCTCTGGCCGCCGGCGTGCTGGGCACGCTGGCGGCGCTGGCGGTGCTGCTGCTCTCGCCGGGCAACGCCTTCCGCTCCAGCGAGTTCACCCCCTCGCCGTCCGCCGTCAAGACGGTGACGGATTCGCTGCTCTACGCGCTGATCCTGATCGTGGGCACGGCCGCCCGCTTCGCGCCGGGGGCGATGCTCTGCGCCTTCGGCCTGCCGCTGGTGCTGGCAGCGACGGGCGTTGACCCCTCACCCCCTGACCCCCTCTCCCACGCAAGCGCCTTGCAAGCAAGCGGGGAGAGGGGGGAGAGGGGGGGCCGGTTGCGAACGTTCGGGTATGAGCGGACGCGCAGTAGCGCGTCCCTACAGCCACCGGCTTTGGGCAAGATGCAGGCAGAGGGTGACGCTCCCCCTTTCCCGCAGGGGCGGGAGAGGGGGCGTGCGAGCGCACTCGCCTGGGGTGAGGGTCTCGACCGGAATCCATGGGACGGACGCCCCGTTGGGCGTCCCTACGGTCGGCGTTCGATGGGGCGGGGTGGGGGTCTGCGGACGGAGCGGACGCCAAGAATGGCGTCCCTACTCGCCGCGTGGTTCGTCGGGGCGGTCCTCATCGTGGCGGCGTTCATGATGCCCGGCTTCCATGCCACCTCCGCACCGCCGCCGGCCCGATCCTTCCTGGTGATCCTGCTGTTCATGGCCGGCTGGTACGCCATGCTGGGTGCGATAGTCGGGGGATGGTTGCGCCCGCGCGTCCGGCCCCGCTGGCGGCGTTTTGCCCCGGCCGCCGCGCTGATCCTGGCGCTGATCGGCGTGGCGCCGGTGCTGGTGCAGAATCTGCGCCTGCTGCCGCTGTACCAGACCTACGCCACCGAGTGGGACGCCGGCGCGGAAACGCTGCGCGCCGCCGCGCCCGGCTCCGACGTGGTGGTACCCGCCTTCACGGTCGATGTGCCGGCCAACCTGGGGCTGGAGTCGCTGACGCCGGACGCCGGCATGCCGCTCAACCGGTGCGTGGCCGCTTACTACGGGGTGGGGTCGGTCGTGACGCGCCCGTAGGGATTGCGGCGGTGTGACGGAACGCACAAAGGGATATCATAGCGGCCATCATGGCCTGTGCCACAGTGGGCGGGCCACATGGATGTTTTTGAACTTCGGAGTTCATCATGGTTGCGATGCGGCGGTTTTCGCTTCTTGTGGTGCTGCTGCTGGGCGCGATCTTCGCGCTGGATCAAGAACGCGTTGACGCTCAGACCGGCGACTGTGCGGCGGCGCTGCCCGGGTTTCCCGATAACGGCGCGATCACCTTCTACCGCCAAGGAACGAGGGAGATCATCCGTCGGGACATACTCCCCTACATGTACAACTTCGAGTATTCGCCCGACTGCCGCTTCGTCATTGGACACTCCCTGGGCTACGACGCCTGTTTCCCTGGCCTGATCATCTGGGATGCAGCCACCGGTGAGCGTCTGCGCGAGTTTCGTGGAATGTGCAATGAGTTGCTTTCAGCTTATCCCCGGCTGTTCTGGAGACCTGATAACGCGGCAGTTCTCGTTTCCACCTGGTACAGAAGCGCTACGTATGAAGGCAGTACACATCCACAATTCATCTGGACCCCAGCTACCGATCGGATGGTAGAACTGGAGCAACCGTACGATTATCAACGTGTATATGCCGACCTTTACCAGGTTTACTGGGATGATAGGCGCGGTTGGATCTGGAGCAGCGGAAGAACAGGCGTCGCTGCCTTCGACACGACGACCGGACGGCAGGTGATTAGCTTTGACAACGTGACTCGCTTGTCACTTGTAAGCTATGCACACGGTACCGCTTCTCGTTTTGCATTTTCGCCGGATTTGACGCAGGTGATCGTCTACGGTCAGCGCGATATGTGGAAACGGGAAGAACCTGCTCTGGTAGTTTACGACATCGCGACTGGCGTTGGCACCGAGGTGAATCCGGAGCGCAATGCCGCCGGTATGGTCGCGCTCTCGCCGGACAACCGCTACCTGATCATGACCTACACGGCCATTCGCGTCTGGGATCTGTGGAACCTGCCGGAAACGTTCGAGGCGCGCCTGCCGGTCTACCGCTTCGCGCTGCCAGGGGACAACAGCGAGGTGTATTTTGTGAACAGCACCACTGTCGCCGCGCGTTCGGGCGACGTCGTCTACGAGTGGGATCTGGTTTCCGGGCAGCGCATCCGGTGAGTGTCTTCGGTGTCTGATCGCAAAGACGCGCGGACCCAACGCAGGGCATGGCTCCGACGTGGTGGTGCCCGCCTTCACCGTCGACGCGCCGGCCAACCTGGGTCTGGAGTCGCTGACGCCGGCATGCCGCTCAACCGCTGCGTGGCCGCCTACTATGGAGTGGGGTCGGTCGTGGCGTCAACGGAAGGATCGTAGCCCACGATGAAGTTCTTCTTCGATGTGCATCTCGACAAATCAGCAGCATATCAACTCGCTGCATATGGCATTGATGTGGTGCATTGCTCCGATATCGGCATGGATCGGGAACCCGATCTCATCCTGCTGGAACATGCCACGGCTCAGGAACGAATTTTCGTGACGTGCGACCTGGACTTTGAGCTATATCATGCGGAATGGCTTGAAGCGGGCAAGGAACATGCCGGCATCGTCTACTTTTTCATGGACGAGCGCTGCAAGTCGGTTGGGCGTATTGTTGAGGAGATTCGCTTCCTGGTCGAAGCCGCTGATTATCCGACAGACCTGTATAATAAGGTTTGGAGGGTAGCGAAATGAGCGATGCTGTGATCGTGCCGATCAACTACATCGAACATAAGCTGGGATCGTCCCAGTATCGGCTGGTTGGTCGTCGCCTGACGGTCGAGTTTCTCTCGACCTTTCTTGGCGATCCAGCCTGGACCCCTGAGCGGATTTGCGAAACCTATGCCATTACCCCGGCGGAACTCTACGCCGCCTGGTCGTTTTACTATGACCATCGTGCCGAGATCGATGGGCGTATTGCGGACGCCGCAGACGCGTACGATCGCGCCTTGAACACCCCAGAACACCAGGAAGCGCTTGCCCGGCTCAAGGCTCGTCAGGGCGAATAGCGGCAGCGCCCCGTCCTTACTCAGCACTCACCACGTTGTACTCAGTCCTTCTGTTGTCCCGCCCGCACCAGCACCCGCTCCGCCGCGCGGATCAGCGGCATGTCGACCATCCGGCCGTCGATCTGGAACGCGCCCAGGCCGGCCGCCTGCTGCGCTGCGTGCGCCTCGACCAGCCGCCGCGCCGCCGCCACCTCGTCCTCGCTCGGCGTGAACGTCCGCTGGATCGGCTCCACCTGCCGGGGGTGAATAGCGAGCTTGCCGCTGTAGCCCATCTCCAGCGCCCGGCGCGACTGGGCGATCAGCCCGGCCTCGTCGTTGAAGTCGATGTGCACGGTGTCGATGGCCTCCAACCCGAAGGCTCTGGCGTGCAGCACCACCGCGCCGCGCGCATACAGCCCTTCCCACCCCTCGGCGGTGCGGATCGCGCCCATGTCACCGGCCAGATCTTCGGCGCCGAAGACCAGCGCCTGCAAACGCGGGCACTCGCGGACGCTGGCGGCGATCTCGCGCAGGTTGACCACCCCATCGCCGACTCGACGATGGCGATCAGGGCGATGCCGTCCGGCGTCCAGCCCTGGGCCGTCTCCTCGGCGTGAATCCGGGCGTCGACTGCCGCGATGGCGTCTGCCGATCGACCTTGGGCAGCAGGATTCCCTCCGGGTGCGCCGGCAGTACGGCGTCCAGGTCGTCAGCGAAGAACGAGCTGCTCGCCGGGTTGACGCGCACCAGCTTCTCGGTTCGCCCGAAATCGGCCTCACGCAGCGCCGCGGCGATCTCGCGCCGGGCGGCGTCCTTCTGATTCAGCGCGACCCCGTCCTCCAGATCCATGATCACGGAGTCGACACCGCTGGCCGCGCCCTTCTCGATCTTCTTGCGGCTGTCGCCGGGCATGAACAACAGCGCGCGCCGGACATGGTTCATGGTGCTTCCTTTCCGGGCATCGAAACGATCATTCCATCCGCACGATGACGCCCTCGTTCGGGCGCAGGCCGAGCAGCGCGGGGGTATCCCCCTGGCGATCGAGGTGCGTGGAAAGCACTATCTCCCCGCCGCGCGGCAGAATCAGCCCTTGCGGCTGCCCCGTCAGGTTGAGGGCGACGGCGTAGACCTCACCGCGCGTGTAGACGGTGCAGCCGTCCGGCGCATCGACCGGGCGGTAAGCCCCGACCAGCAGTCGCTCGTCGTCGCGGCGCAGCTCGATCAGCCGACGGACCAGACTCAGCATGGAACGCGGGTCGGCCTTCTGCGTCTCGACGTTGGCGGTCGCCTTGTCGGGCGAGAAGGGCAGCCAGGGTGTCCCGGTGGTGAAGCCGGCTTTCGGGCTGGCATCCCACTGTAAGGGCGAGCGCTGAGGGTCGCGGCAGAAGGCCGCGCCGAGATTTATCCCCTGCGGATCCCTGAACTGCTCCGGCGTCAGCGGCACATCCTGCATCCCCAGTTCGTCGCCGTAATACAGGGTCGGTGTGCCGCGCAGCGTCAGCAGCAGCATGGCGGCGACGCGCGCCTGCGCCGGGCCGATCTTGGAGGCGATGCGGCTCTGGTCATGATTGCCCAGGACGTAGTTGCCCCACCCGTAAGGGGGAATGGACGCGTCGTAAGCGTCGATGAACTCACGCTGTGCCTTGGAAGTCCAGGGCAGCACGCACAGCGCGAAGTTGAACGGCAGGTGGATCTCGTCGCCATAGGGGTGGCTATCGCTGCCGTAGAAGCTGGTGATCATCTCCGGCGAGGTGCTGTAGTCGATCTCGCCGATCATCACCCGCTCGTCGAACTCTTCAAAGACGGATCGGAACTGCCGGATCAGGTCGTGAATGCCCTCGGCGCGTTCGCTGTACAGCCGCTTCAAACGGTGGGCCGAGTTCCCCCCTTCCGTCCAGCGCTCATCGAGTGGATTATCGCGCAGATCGCGGTCCTTCATCATGCGGTCGATGACGTCGACGCGGAATCCGTCGATGCCGCGCGCCAGCCAGAAGCGGATGGTGTCCTGCATGGCCGCGAGCACTTCGGGGTTGCGGTAGTTGAGTTCCGGCTGCTCCGGCAGAAAGTTGTGCAGGTAGTACTGGCCGGTTGCCTCGTCCCAGGTCCAGGCCGCTCCACCGAAGTAGGCCAGCCAGTTGTTAGGGGGCGCTCCATCGGGTTTGGCGTCGCGCCAGATGTACCAGTCACGCTTGGGGTTATCGCGGGAGGCTCGCGACTCCTGAAACCAGGCGTGCAGGTGCGAGGTGTGATTGGGCACCAGGTCGAGGATCACCTTCAGGCCGAGCGCATGGGCGCGGTCGAGCAGTGCGTCGAAGTCGGCCAGCGTACCGAAGAGCGGATCGATGGCGCGATAGTCGGCCACGTCGTAGCCGAAGTCCAGCATGGGCGACGCAAAGATGGGCGAGATCCACACGGCGTCGACGCCGAGCCAGGCGAGATAGTCGAGCCGCGCGGTGATGCCCGGCAGGTCGCCGACGCCGTCGCCATTGGAATCCATAAAGCTGCGCGGATAGACCTGATAGACGATACCGCGCTGCCACCATGCTGTTGCCATGCGAACCTACCCCGTTGTTTCACGAAACAGCGTTCAATGATAGACAATGCAGCCGCGCGATTCCAACCGGAGGATCCAACTCGGCACGGCGCACAGGGGGTTCCAGCGCAGATCGAGCTTGCGCAGCGCGGGCAGATCGGCGATCCAGCCGGGGACGTCGCGCAGGGCATTGGATCGCAGATCCAGGTGGACGAGTGACGTCAACCCCAGCAGCGATTCTGGCAGCGTCGACAGGCGGTTGCCACGCAGGTCGAGTTGCGTCAGCCGGTCGAGCCGCCCCAGCGACTCCGGCAGCGCCGTGAGCGCGTTGTGCATCAGGTGCAGCTCGCGCAGGTCGGCCAGCCCGCCGATCGAGTCCGGCAGCGCCGTGAGCCGGTTGTTGTACAGCCGCAGCTCGCGCAGGCCGGCCATGGCGCCCAGCGTCTCCGGCAGCGTTGTGAGCGCGTTGTGCGTCAGGCCCAGATAGCGCAGTTCTGTCCAGGCGGAGAACAACCCCGGCGGGATCTCGCTCAGGTGGTTATCGCTGAGGTAGAGGAAATCGCGAATCTGGCCCAGCCGCGCCAGCGAGTCGGGCAGGGCGGCCAGAGCGTTGTGGCCCAGGTCGAGAATGCGCAGGCGGTGGAGATCGCCGAGGCGATCCGTCAGTTTGGTCAGCGCTGTGCTGTGGACATAGAGTTCTTCCAGCCCGCTCAGATCGCCGACGGCGTCAGGCAAGGTGCCCAGCGGGTTGCCGCCCAGGTTGAGGACCTTTAAGTTCGGCAGCCGCCACAACCAGTCGGGGAGAGCGGTCAGGCTGCTGTCGTCGAGGACCAGCGCTTCGACCGCCGACAGATCGCCCAGTTCACGCGCATCCTCGACGTAGGTCCGGCCGCGGCCGGTCAGGACGAGCGCCCGCCGGCCGCGCAGGTACTCTGGCGTGGGCGTCGGTTCGGTCATGCACTGCCGCCGGGACGGGGTAGCCGAGCGACTCGATCGCTTTGGCGGCGGCGACGTCGAATTCGGTGATCTTGTTGCCCGCGTCATGGGTGGTGAAGGTGACCGTCACTTTCTTCCAGCCGATCTGCATGTCCGGGTGGTGGTCCATGCCCTCGCAGATCGTTCCGACGGTGGTCGCGAAGGCCAGCCCGGCCATGTACGAGGGCAGGTTGAAGGTCTTGGTCAGGCTGTCGCCGGCGCGCGACCAGCCGAGCAGGGTGGTCAGGTGCGCGTCAACTTGACTATCGGTCAAAGGGGTGCGTGCCATGAAATACACTCCTGTGGTTCTATTGCGGTCGTTAACCTCATTATACTGGCAGCGAAAGCCTAACTCTCCGTGCGCGCCATGCGCCAGATGGCAATCACCGTCACCCAGACCATCAGAAAATAAGCATGCCCCACTCCGACGTGGACGTCAGCCAGAAGGCCGCGCGCCCGCCTTCCGGCGAATCCAGGGCGGCCGGGCCGCCGCTCAGCACGATGACAAGGAAGATCGCGTCGGAGACGATCATTGGCAGGGCGACCAGCGCCAGCCAGCGGGGGTAAGCCGTCTGGCGGGAGAAGGCGATGTACAGCGAAAACAGGATCAGCACGAGCAGCGATCCGGTGAAGAAGCCGAGCGCCACCAAAGCATGCGCCATCAGATCGACATCCATCGGCAAGACGCCGACCAGTGCGCCGGAAAGGCCGGTCAGCACCCCGCCGATAGCAATGACGTAGCGCATCATCCCGGTGAAGCGCAGCCCGACGCCGATCATGAACAGGGCGAACAGCAGACCGCCGACGACCAGCGCGACGTTGAACAGACCGGCTAGCTTGGATTCCTGCGTGTGACCCAGTTCCGAGATGAAATGATTGAAAGGCGAGTAGGACTGCCCCAGATCGCCCACATACGGGAAGGCGGTGACGATCGCGCCAATGGTGATGACCGTTGACGCGAGAAACCCTGCGACAATGGTCAAGCGACGACTCCAGGGTTCCATGGTGTTCCTCCCTGTGGAGTGGGCAAACAGACTGTACCTGTCTAGTGTGTCAAGGACGGGCGGAATGTGCAAACCAGATCGCCTGAAATGAGGGAACAAAAGTTCCATCGACGCCGATCCGCTTTGCCACCGCCTGATGGTGGAGCGGCCGACCTGACTCGAATACCGCCTACCGGCGGAGCCTAGCTCTCCGTGCGCGCGGCGCGCCAGATGGCAATCACCGTCACCCACACCATCAGGAAGATGATCACCCCCCACTCGGAAATGGTCGTCAGCCAGAAGGTCTCGCGTCCGCCTTCCGGAGCCGCCAGGGCGCCCTCGCCGCCGTTCAGGACGATAGAGACGAACACCGCATTGGAGAGGATCATCGGCAGGGCGACCAGCGCCAGCCAGCGGGGATACACCCTCTGGCCGGAGAAGCCGACGTAGAACGAAAAGACGATCAGCACAAGCAGCGATCCCTCAAAGAAGCCGAGCGCCACCTGACCATGCGTCGCCAGATCGACGTCCATCGGAAAGAGGCCGACCAGCATGCCGGAGATGCCGGCCAGCGCCCCGCCGATGGCGATCACGTAGCGCATAATGCCCGTGAAGCGCAGCCCGACGCCGATCATGAACAGCGCGAACAGCAGTCCGCCGACGATCAGCGCGACGTTGAACAGACCGGCCAGCTCGGATTCCTGGGTGTGCCCCAGTTCGGAGACAAAATGGTTGAAGGGCGAATACGACTGCCCCTGCCCGCCCACATAGGGGAAAGCGGTGAGAATAGCGCCCAGAGTGATAGTGGCCGCGCCGAGGAACCCGGCAACAATGGTCAGACGACGACTCCAGGTGTCCATCTGTGCTCCTTTGGTGTGCATGTACTCAGATCAAAATCGTGCCACGCGGAGTTGAGACGGCGGTGAAAGAAGCGTAGATCCTCAAGTTTGTCGGGGAGGCGCAAAATGTGCAAACGATGAGGCGCCACGGCGGCTCGGAGTGGCGAACAAAAGTTCCAATCACTATAATGGCGATCAGTTGACCCTTTCAGACTACTCGAGTGAAGCGGATGAAAGCACTCTCTCAAGAGGCGGTGCGCGGGCTGATGATCGCCGCGCAGGGACTTCAGCAGCGACCCGATGCTGCCACGACCAAAGACGACGTGCGCCAGATCATCCGGCAGATGCACATTTTGCAGATCGACACCATCCACGTTGTGGCCCGCAGCCCGTATCTGGTGTTGTGGAGCCGCCTGGGCGATTACCCCCAGCGCTGGCTGGACGATCTGCTGGCCGAGGGGGCGATCTTCGAGTACTGGTCGCACGCCGCCAGCTTCCTGCCAATCGACGACTATCCGCTTTATCGCCGCCTCATGCTGGAGCGGCGGACCTGGCTCGAACACCGCTGGCGTCCCTGGATGGAGTCCCATGCCGATTTGGTGAATGGGATGCTGGCGCACATCCGCGAGAACGGACCGGTGCGCTCCGCCGATTTTGAGCGCACCGACGGGCTGAAGAGCGGCTGGTGGAACTGGAAGGACGAGAAAACCGCGCTGGAAGGGTTGTGGTTCAAGGGCGATTTGATGGTCGCCAGACGTCACAACTTCCAGCGCGTCTACGATCTGCGCGAGCGTGTCCTGCCCGACTGGGACGATGCTCGGACACCGCCGGTGGACGCCGTGCATGACACCTTCGTGCTGAATACCGTCAAGGCGCTGGGTGTGACCAAAGCCGCCTGGATTGCCGATTACTTCCGCCTGTACAAGAAAGAGACGCAGGAGGCGCTGGACCGGCTGGTCAGGCGTGGGCGGCTGAAAACTGTGAAGGTCAAAGGCTGGGAAGCTCCCGTCTACTACCACCCCGATCAGCGTGAAGCCGTCGCGGCCGCGGCGGATGGCCAGATTCCCGTCTCCAAGACGACCCTGCTCTCCCCGTTCGATCCGCTGGTGTGGCACCGGGCGCGGGCACAGGAGTTGTTCAACTTCACCTACCAGATCGAGTGCTATACCCCGGCGCCGAAACGGATTTACGGCTACTTCACGCTGCCGATCCTGTACAACAACGCACTGATCGGCCGGCTTGATCCCAAAGCGCATCGCAAGGACGGCCTCTTCGAGGTCAAGGCGCTGCATCTCGAACCCGGCGTGGTCGCGAACGACGCCCTGGTGAGCGAGTTGAAAAGCGCGTTGGCCGCCTGTGCCGCCTGGCACAACACGCCGCAGGTGGTCGTCCGTGACGTGTTTGTCAATGCGGGCAGCGCCGCGGCTGGCGACCCCAGCCTCGCCAACCTTCTGTCGGACTGACGCCTCACCGATACAGACCCGGCCGTGTGTCTGTGATGAATCCGCCGTTAGGGCCTATGCTGTTTTGCAGACGTGCGGTTACAATGCAGGTTCCGACCGACCAAGTTGAGCATCTGAGGTGTCATGCATAACGACATACTCATTGGCCTGACCGAATCCTTGTTCCGCCATCGCCGCTCACTGGATCGCCTGGCGCCTGCGTACCCCATCCATCCTGATCTTTCTCACCTTCGGCCTGATCGTTGGCCCCTTCTTGCGCCTGATCGACATCGACCATCTGCTGGGGAACTGCTCTTCCCGATCGTCAGCCTGTCGATTGCCATCATCCTGTTTGAAGGCGGCCTGACCCTGCGCTTCGCCGATCTCCACCGGGTGCGGGGGGTGCTGCGCAGCATTCTCAGCCTGGGCGTGATGGTCACCTGGGCGCTGACGACGCTGCTGGCGATGCTGCTGCTCGGCTTCAACGTGCAGATAGCGGTGCTGCTCGGCGCGCTGCTGGTCGTCACCGGCCCGACGGTGATCATCCCGCTGCTGCGACAGGTGCGGCCATCCGGGCGCGTCGGGTCGCTGCTGCGCTGGGAGGGCATCGTCATCGATCCAATCGGCGTGGCGCTGACCGTCCTGGTGTTCGAGGCGATTGTCTCTACCACGCCAAATGACGGCATCGTGATCCTCATCTCCGGCCTGCTACGAACCTCGCTCGTCGGCTTTATCATCGGCTACCTGGCCGCGCGCCTGCTGCTGGAACTGCTGCGCCGGCACTGGCTTCCGGACACTCTGGAAAACCCGGTGACTCTGGTCCTGGTGCTGGCCGCTTTTGCCGTCTCCAACCTGTTCCAGTCGGAATCCGGTCTGCTGACGGTGACGGTCATGGGCGTTGTCCTCGCCAACCAGGACCTGCGCATTCTGCGGCGCTGGCGTCTGAGCGGAGGCGGCCGGATCGTCAGCATCGACCATATTCTGGAATTCAAGGAGACCCTGCAAACCCTGCTTGTTTCCAGCCTGTTCATCATCCTGGCGGCGCGGCTGCGCCTCGCGGATCTGACAGGCCTTGGGTGGGGGACGATCGCTTTCGTGGCTGCGTTGATCCTGATCGTGCGTCCGGCCGCCATCTGGCTGTGCACGATAGGGTCGCCGCTTACCTGGCAGGAGCGTGTCTTCATCGGCTGGATGGCGCCGCGCGGCATCGTCGCGGCGGCCACCGCATCGATCTTCGGGCTGACACTGGTGGAACTGGGCGTCCCAGGGGCCGAACGCCTGACGCCCGTCGTCTTCACCGTCATCATCGGGACGGTAATCATCTACGGCATCACCGCCGCGCCGCTGGCGCAGCGGCTGGGGCTGTCGCAGGCCAATCCGCAGGGCACGCTGATCGTCGGGGCGCATGGCTGGGCCAGGGCGATCGCCGAGACGCTGAGCAAACTGGGCTTCAAGGTGCTGCTGGTGGACACCAACTACGCCAACACCCAGGCGGCGCGCATGGACGGGTTGAACGTCGTCTACGGCAATATCTCTCCAACCAGACGGACGAACTGCTCGATCTGTCCGGGATCGGCCGGGTGCTGGCGCTGACCTCCAACGACGAGGTGAACACCCTGACGGCGCTGAAATACGCGCGGTTATTTGGTAAGGCGCAGGTCTACCAGCTCGCGCCGGCCCGCAGCAGCGGGGACGAGCGCCTGGGGATGACGCAGCATCTCACCGGGCGCCTGCTGTTCGGCCTGAACTGGTCGTTTGCTGATCTGGATGCTTTGTTCGCCAGAGGGGCGCAGATCAAGACGACGCAGCTCACGCCGACCTTCGACCTGCCAGCCTACCACGAGCAGTATGATGGGCAGGCCGAGCCGCTGTTTGTGGTCGACAAAGCCGGACGCGTGCAGGTGGCGACGTCGGATATGCCGCTCAAGCCGCAGGCCGGCATGACCCTGATCAGCATCGTGCCGGTGGCCGAACCCGAAAATCTGGCGGTGGTGCCGGTCCTTGAACCGTGAGGCGAAGGGGAAGATGGGCGGGGGGCCGGCCCCCCGCTGCGCTCCCGCCCCGGCGCGGGGGGGCGGGGTTTTGGGGGGGGGGGGCGCAAAACCCGGGGGGCTTCGTGTCGAGAACAGCTTTTGACATCATCCGGGGCGAGTCACGGGGTCAGCCGCGCCCGCAGAATCTCGCGCAGCGCGTCGATCGGCCGCAGCGCCCCGTCCTCGTCTTCGTAGTACCAGCGCGCCCAGCCGTTGCTGCCTTCCTGATTTGCCACTACCGCGCCCATCTTATGGATCGATCCCCAGCGCCCGTCCGCCAGGCGCAGCGAACCGTCGGCCAGGACGGTCGCCGTGGCGTCCGGTCCGGCGTCGAAATAGAGCGTCTGGCCCGGCACGAGCAGGCCGTTTTCCAGCAGGGCGGCGAAGGCGATGCGAGGGGCGGACCGCCGTGTCGGGAGCTTGCCGTAGAGGGCGGGGTCGTCCGTGTGGGCCGGCGCGGGAATGCCGGCCAGACGCGCTTCGGCGGCGCGGCGGTAGCGGTCGTCGCGTTCAATGCCGAGGTAGTGGCGGCCCAGTTTTTTGGCGACCGCGCCGGTCGTGCCGGTGCCGAAGAACGGATCGAGCACCACGTCGCCGGGGTTGGAGCTGGCCAGGATCACCCGGTAGAGCAGCGCTTCCGGCTTCTGCGTGGCGTGCAGCCTCGCCATCCACCTTGATGCGCTCGCGACCGGTGCACAGCGGGATCTCCCAGTCACTGCGCATCTGCTTGTCGTCGTTGGCCGTCTTCATGGCGTGGTAGTTGAAGGTGTACTTCTTCTGCCCGCGCGATTTCTTGCACCAGAGCAGGGGTTTCATGGGCATTGGTGAAGCGCACGCCCCGGAAGTTGGGCATAGGGTTGCGCTTGATCCAGGTGATGTCGTTGAGGATCCAGAATCCCAGATCCTGCAAGATCGTGCCGACACGGTAGATGTTGTGGTAGGAGCCGATCACCCACAACGCGCCATTGTCCTTGAGCACGCGGCGGCAGGCGGTCAGCCAGTCGCGGGTGAAGCGGTCATAGGCGGCGAAATCCTCGAAATGATCCCATTCGTCGTCGACGGCATCGACCACGCTCAGGTTGGGACGCCGCAGCGTCTGCTGAAGCTGAAGGTTGTACGGTGGATCGGCGAAGATCAGGTCGACCGATTTCTCCGGCAGGGTGTTCAACACCTCGACGCAGTCGCCGGGGTAGATGCGATCTACCTCCAGCGGCTGGGAGGGCGCAGACGGAGCACTGGCAGGGCGGCGCGGCATAGCGTTCCTTTTGAGCCTGGACCGTCACGGGCGGCGCGCGGTCGTTGTTGTTTGGACACGATCAAGCCCGTGGATTGTACACGCTGCTGCCCGAAGCGGGAATCCGCCGCGCCGATGTGCGGCGCGTCTGCGTGCGCCTCCACAACATCGCAGTGAACCACCCGAACAGATTTGCGCCCACATCCCGCAGTGTATCCTGCATCGACCACTGCAAGTTGATTAGACTGGCGTCACCCTTCAGCGCCAGTTCATACTCATGCACTCGGTATTCCCCATACTCCCAGTTGAGCGTGATGAGCGCCAAAAAGAGGAGCGATGCCACTTCGGGATTCTGGCTGCCCCACTGAACGAATCTCGCCAGCACATCACGATACTGCTCGCGCTTGCCCATCGTGTCGAACGTATCCGCCACCAGCACGGAGAAGGTGAAGGCGGTCGCGCTGTGCGGAATCGCGTCCAGTCCCATCCCGCCGACACGTAGGTCGCCGATCGCCCCTTTGTAGATGTTGAAGCGCGGATGCGACAGGATGTATCCCACTGCCAGCGGCGCAACGTACACCGCGTAACGCGGGTTATCCCGCACCATCGTGATCAGCGTGTCCTCGATCAGAGTTCGGGGGCGGTAGCGCGGCGCGAACAGCGCGCGCACGAGGTCGGGTAAGAGTAGCGAGAGTGAATTCGTCAGCAAATGGGGCAGCCACGTCGTCACCATGCGATAATGCTGGCGATTCGCATACGCGGTTTGAGCCACAGCCAACCACAGGATAATCCTCAGTCCGTCACGCGCATTCAATCTTTTGATCATCGAACCTATCCGAATGAAAAAAGTTGCAGTAGGCGGGATGTGTGCGGCGATCCCTTCTACACTAGCGCAGAGTAGGGAAAATGGGCACATTTTCACTTCTGACTCTTAACTGCTTCGGCGTGCCGGGGCTCAAGACGTCGGCGCGCTTGCGTTATCTCGCGGACGCATTGAACCGATCCAGCTATGCGATGGTGTGTTTGCAGGAAGTCCATACGCACGCCTACCGACGCTGATCGCGCAAGGCTGCCGCACCTGCTACCCCGCGCAAGCCTATCAGCAGTTCATCCATACGCCGAAGGGCGGATTGCTCACCCTGTCGCACCCCGATTGACGGACACGAGTTCATACTCTTTCAAAATCGCGGGCTGTGGTACACGCCCGCCGTGATGGACTGGATTCTGCACAAAGGCGTGTTGATCACCCATACCCGCGTCGAGGACACCCCGGTCACTGTGCTGAACACGCATCTGACCGCTAACTACACGGGGAATTGGGGGAGAAACAACCTGTTCGCCCGGCAGGAACATGGCGAACTCATGCAGATCGCCGATCTGGTCAACGCGCAGCCGCACGATCACCTCGTCGTCCTGTGCGGTGATTTTAATATCCCGCGCGGCTCATGGCTGTACGACTCACTGCTGAACGAAACCGGGCTGATCGATCCCCTGGCGGGAGATACGCGCCCGACCTTTCGACCCTACAGTGGCATGGGCATGCACTACAGCGCGCCCATCGATTTCACCCTGTACCGCGCCCCATCCATGCTCCATGTTCGCGCCGAGTCGGATCTGCGATTTACGGAGAAAGTAGAGATCGGCGGGCGCAGGACGCACATCTCCGATCATCTGGGCATTGGTACACACTTTGAGTGGGTCGCCCCGCTGAAGTGAAGCATACTCTCTGGCGGCACCGGAAGTTTTTCGCCAATACTCACTTGCGCCTCAACATCCGTCGCTAATCTCTATGCTGCGCGACCACCCAGAGCGCTGCATCAAAGGAGAGATCCATGACCAAAAACCCTCGCCTGAACATCGGCGATCCGCACCGGATATCGTCGTGAGCGACATCCACGGCGCGCCGGTATCGCTCGCCAGCCTCTGGTCGCAGGGGCAACCACTTGTGTCCTTCCTGCGACACTTTGGCTGGTCCACTGTCGTCATCGGCTCGCTCGGTTGGAGCGACACAAAGACGAACTGAAGGCTGCCGGGTTGCAGCTCCTGGCCGTCGCTTTGGGGAACCGAAGCATGCGGAACACTTCTGCGGCGAACTGGCGCCCAGCCTGCCCTGTTTGACCTCCACCAGCAACGATCCGTACTATGAATGGGGGCTGTACCAGTACACCGCCAAGGATTTTCTGGTGCAGGGTCTGAAACTGGCCAGTGCCACAAAGAAGGCGAAATCGGAAGGGCACTCGCAGGGCAAGGCGACCGGCGACATTGCCATGGGCACCGGGGCGTTCATCGTCGATACCGGCGGCATCGTCCGTTACGCCTACTATGGCAAGATGGCCGGCGATGATCCGGAGATTGACGATCTGCTGAAGGCCGCCCGAAGTCTCAAACCGCAACCGTAAGGCTTAACCAGAACGGTTTGCGCTGCGGTCGTCGCCCGATCGACACCAAAATGAAACAACTCCGCCATTTCATTCGTACCTAACGATGTAGAAACTTCGAATGAATGGAGTGGCGGAACATGAGTACGCCTGCACAGCCCGGCGCGCATTCGGTGCGCACGTTTTACACCTGATCGTCACCCAGGTCGTGTCGCAGATCGGCAGTCGCATGTCGGCGCTGGCCCTGAGCATCTACATCTTCGGCGAAACGGGGGATGTCACGCCGCTGGCCCTGACGGCGCTGTTCCAGTTCCTGCCGAGCGTGCTGGGGGCGTCGGTGGCCGGCGTGCTGGCCGACCGCTACGACCGCCGCAAGGTGATGATGCTGGCCGACGCCGGGCAGGCGCTGGGCACCCTCTTGCTGCTGATCAGCGTGGCCACCGGTTCCTTCCAGGTCTGGCATCTGTATGTCGTCGGCTTCGTGCAGAGCCTGTTCGGCATGTTCCAGTCGCCCGCCTTCACCGCCTCGGTGACGATGATGATCCCTGACGGGCAGCGTGAGCGCGCCAACGCCATGATGCAGCTTGTCGGACCGGTGGCGGGCATTATCGCGCCGACGCTGACCGGCATGCTGTACGCGGCTATCAGTCTGGTCGGGGTGATCGCCCTCGACCTGATCTCCTTTCTGATCGCCGTCGGCGTGCTGTTCTTCGTGCACATTCCCCGTCCACCTGAAAGCGCCGAAGGCCGAGCGATGAAAGGATCGGTGCTGAAGGAGGCGCTGGGCGGTCTGCGCTTATTGTGGACGATGCGCCCGTTGTTCTGGATGATGCTGCAAATTTCGTTGGTCAACTTCCTGGTTAGCGGGCGATGATCCTGGACACGGCCTATATTCTGGCGCGGACGGGCAGCGAAGCGGCGCTGGGCGGCATCCTGGCCGTGACAAACATCGGCGCCATCGTCGGCGGGGTGGCGATCAGCGCCTACAGGGGTGGGCAGAATCGGGTGCGGATCATCCTGCTGGGCATCGTGATGATCAGCGTCATGATGATCGGTTTTGGCGTCAGCCGCACGCCGCTGGCTCGCTGGCGCGACCCTGTTTCTGATGATGGTGCCGTCGCCGGCGGTCAACGCTACGGCTATGGGGCTGATCCAGGCGAAAGTCCCGCCGGACTTGCAGGGGCGAGTGATGGCGGTGCTGACCCAGTTTTCGACGGTGCTGATCCCCCTGGCCTACCTCCTGGTCGGCCCGCTGGCCGACACGATCGTCGAGCCGGCGGTAGGTCAACCCGGGTGGGAAGTCTTCGCCCCGCTGGTCGGCGCCACGCCTGGCTCTGGCATGGGGCTGATCATGGTCGCCGCCGGGGCGCTGCTGGTGATCACCACGCTGGCGGTCTACGCCGTGCCCTACATCCGCAACGCCGAGCGGACCATCCCCGATTACGTCCCAGAAGGCTTGGCTGATGGCGGCCCGGTCCTGCCAGTCGACGTGGTGGGCGCTCCGACGCCCGCCGGCCAGATGGCGGTCCTATAGCGTTGGAGCGGTGGAGGGTATGGCCAGAAAAAGCGGGGGTGCGGAGGCATGAAACCCGAGACGCGATGCGGACGTGCGATTCTGGCGCGGACCAACCGGCGGCCGCCATCATGCCGAAGCAGGATCACCCGGATCTGCCGGTCAGGACCGGACACCCCGCCGTATGGTGGCCCGCGCGTAGGTGAGCGCGCTGTCGAGCGACTCGAACACGCGCATTTTGTGCCCGCCGAAGAGGGGACTGCTCATGCGGTTTGCGGCGATCTTCACCAGCGTTGTCCGCGTGACGATGAGGATCTCCATCACGTTCCGATGCTCGAACACCCGACTCTGCCGGTGGCCATGCTGATGGCGGAGACCACGTCGTCCAGGCTGAAGGACACTTCCTCCAGGTTGTAGACCAGGAAAACGCCGCCGGGTTGGGCATCGAGGGTCTCCAGCGTTTCGACCATGGATTGCAGACTCTCGGCGCCGACCGAGTGCTCGGCGCCCACCGTCACGAGGACGATCGGTTCGTCGGGGAGTGCCTGTACGGAATAGTTCATGAGGGTCCTCCAATGCCTGAGACGATGGCGCGGGCGATGTGCTGGAACAACGTGGCCCTGGCGCGAGTCACCCGACGATCAACGATATGATGGTATTGTAATAGGGTATCCCCCCGCGAATCATAAAGATTTCAGGGCCGCGCGCGCGGAAGCGCGCCCCTCGCGCGTCCGATTGGTGTTTGGGGTGGGCAACCGTTCCCGCATCTCTACATCTCGAAAGATCTCCGCGACCGGCAGCGTGAACCCTGGCAAACGTCGCCATGCAGCATTTACCCCTATGCGGCTCCTCTTGGATATCGTCAGGCTGCCGGCTGTCCGGCCATGTACCGGGCGGCCAGCCTCCTTCTCTTTGCGGTGTAACGACCAGGACCTCGAGATCCGCATCCGTGACACAAGCGGTACTTCCAGCTTGAGGATGCCATCATGCCCAACTCGCGTGTCGAGTTTGATCGTTTACTTGCGGCCACCTCCCTTGACCTCATTGCCTATTGTACACCTCCCTCACTTCCCCAACTGACGCTTGCGGCGCTTGTCGTGCTGCTCCTGCATCCGCCGCACGTAGGCCTCCCGGCCCAACTGCTCCGCCGCCTGCCGCTCGGTTACGTAACGCTCCACGGAGGGGTTGGGCCGCGTCTGCTGGCGCATGGCCGCTGCCGCCTCCTGCTCGGCTGGATAGCGGTCCGCCGGGGTCATGGGCGCGGGTGGGATGATCAGGTGCGATGCGGCGGGCGCCTGCCGCACCTCCGAGCCCGGATCGTACAGCACACCGGGCCGGCAGATCGGGTTCAGGCCGGCGACTATGTCGGTGCGTCTGCGCTGGGCGATGCGGGCGTCCAGCTCTGCTGCTCGTAGGGAGGGATCGGGCGGGCGGTAGTCGCTCTCGGCGGCTGGGATCTCACCGCTGCTGTCGAGGTCGAACCGTTCGCGCTGTGCCGCAGGTAGAGGCGGAGGCACCGCGACGCCAACTACACCGCCACCGCGCCATTCGCGCACCAGCACCGAGCGCCGCCCAGCTGCTGGTCGTTGCGCAGGCTCCAGCCGGCGCAGATGCCAGCCCGGATGCGCCGCCGAAGCACAGCAGCGCCAGGGCCAGCGCCGCCAACATCCCCCACGAAGGCAATGAACAGCCCGTTGGCGGAAAGCCGGCTGATGGTATAGAAGTAGGCTTGTCCGACGACGCCGAAGCCGATCAGCAGCGCGCCGGTCAGTCGCAGCAGCAGAATCCAGAACCTCATGGGTCACCTCACAGAGCAGGCGGCGGCGAATCAGCCGTGACGCAGGATGGTTCAGTCTATTGTCCAAATGTCCGCTGAATGTGGCGCTTACCAGTGAGGGGCAGAACCTCGCTCCAACCTCCGGGCTCCGGCGCAGAGGACGGGGTGCGCTAGAATAGAGGCAGATCGGGTGCGTTGGTCTGGCCGACCAATCCGATTCTGAGTTTTCTCGGGGAGCCTCCAACTGTGGAAGCAAGCAACCGTCACGATCAAAGACACGGGACATTCCCAGTCGTTGCCCTCGGCGCATCGGCCGGTGGGTTGGAAGCGCTCAATGCGTTCTTTGAAGTGTTGCCCATCAACAGCGGCGCGGCGTTCGTCGTCATCCAGCACCTTCGCCACACCAGGAAAGCATCCTCCACGAGCTGATTCAGCGCCACACGTCGCTGCCCGTGGCGCGCATCGCCGACAACATTGAAGTGCAGCCCAATCAGGTTTATGTCATTCCCTCTGGATACGATCTGGCGATCCGGAACAACCGCCTTTCTCTGACCAGTCAATCCGTGAGTGGCGGGTGGCCCGATACGATCAACCACTTCTTCGAAGCCCTGGCCGTGGACCGTGGCGAAAACGCGGTCGCCGTCATTCTCTCCGGCGCAGGGCACGACGGTACGGAAGGCGCACGGGCGATCAAGGCGAGCGGCGGACTGGTCATTGCCCAGGACCTGGAAACCGCCTCTCAGAGTAGTATGCCTTTCAACATCATCGATGCGGGCCTGGCCGATGTGGTGCTGGCGCCTGACCTGATACCGGGTTTCCTGATGAGACACTTTGGCATTGAAGTGACGGCATCCTCTCAGCCTGAGGATCTTAGCGAAGCGATCGGCGACGATGCGGTCAAGCGGGTTGTCCGGCTGATTCGGCGTGTGACGGGCAGCGACTTCTCGGACTATAAGGCAAGCACCCTGCGGCGTCAGATCGCTCGCCGGATGAGCGCGACTCAAATGAAGGATGTGGACACCTATATTTCAATGCTGGAGCAGCAGTCCGGTGAAGCGCAGCTCCTGGTCAGGGGCCTGCTCATTCATGTGACAAGTTTCTTTCGCGATCCCGCCGCGTTCGAGTCCCTCAAGTCAAACACGCTGCTGCCCTTGCTGAAAACACTCTCCATCGACGATGTATTTCGTGCCTGGGTGCCTGGCTGCGCCAGCGGAGAGGAAGCGATTTCAATCGCCATCCTGGTTCATGAATGCCTGCGCGAACTGCGGATGACGGAGATGGAGGTGCGCATCTTCGCCACCGATATGAGTCGCGATCTGATCCAGCGGGCGCGTGCCGGATTCTTCCCGCTCGTCGCCGCAGATTCTATCAGCCCTGCGCGGTTCAAAGATCACTTCGTATCGACAGATGACGGCTTCCAGACGCGCACACACATCAGCCGCATGATTGTCTGGGCGGAGCATAATCTGGTGGAGCATCCTCCCTTCTCCAATCTCTATCTGATTAGCTGCCGCAATGTGCTGATCTACTACCAGCCAAAGCTTCAGGAGCGGCTTCGGGCGCTGTTCCAGTTCGCACTGCGTCCTCAGGGCATTTTGTTTCTTGGCTCCTCAGAGGCGCTTCCGGAGACCTCAGAGCTATTCAACGTCGTCGACAGCCGGAACAAGATCTACCGACGAACCTCCAGCGCATCCAGGCCGTGGATGCGGCTGGACCAACCCCTGTTTTCGAGAGCGCCCGCTTCACTGGAAGAGACGATGTCCAACCCGAAACCGCCGCAGCGGGATAGTGATGATTACCGACTGCAAATCATCCGCGAGATGCTGTTGGCCCACTACAACAGCGTCTGTGTCCTGGTGGACGAGCACTATCATATCCGCTATGCCTACGGGGACATCGATCGTTATCTGCGCCTCGTCCCTGGAGGAGACAGCCAGCGCAGCATCCTCAGCATGGCGCGGCAGGGGCTTGATGCCGAGTTGACTATCGCGCTGTACGAAGCCTTCGAGAGCGATAAGACGGTGACGCGCCACGGCATCTGGGTTCAGACGAGCGGTGAGGAAGTTCTGCTCAATCTCATCGTGAAGCCGATGCATGACACGGCCCTGGGTAGTCGTTATCGACTGGTAATCTTTGAGATCAGTGCCGCTGCCCGCAGCGCCGATGACGTGAACACAGACCAGATGGGTAGTGAAGAGTGGGCGCCCTGACCAGGATGCGCGAAGAACTTCAGCAGACGCGCCAGGCTCTGCAAAGCGCCACCCAGGCGCTTCAGGCCAAGAGTGAAGAACTGACATCGTCCCTGGAGGAGATTGGCTCGGCCAATGAAGAGATCCAGACGACGAACGAGGAACTGCGCACCTCCAAAGAAGAACTGGAGTCGATGAATGAGGAGTTGAATACCCTCAACTCGCAGCTCACGAACCAGAACCAGGAACTGACTCATGCCAACAATGCCCTCTACAACTTCCTCCAATCTACGGCAGTGGGCATCATTTTTCTCGATCAGAACCTCGAGATTCGCGAATATACCCAGGCGGTCACGACGATCTTCGGCCTGCGCAAGAGCGATATCGGGCGGCCGCTGGCGGAGATCCATTCTCAGGTTGGCTTACGATGGGCTGATCGCCGATGCTGCCCGTGTGCTGGACACGCTCGTCAACGTCGATCAGGAGATCGTGACTGTTGAGAATCGCTGGTACAAAGTGGAGATTCGTCCCTACCGTACGACGAACAACAGCATCGATGGCCTGGTCCTCACATTTTCCGACATCACCCTGCAGAAGCAGGCGCAGCACCAGGCCGAACAGACCTCCAGTTACGTCCGAGATGTGATTGACACGGTGGATGAGGCTCTGCTTGAACTGGATAGCGATCTGCGTGTGGTGGCTGCCAACGCTTCGTTTCTGCGGCAGTTTCAGGCGGAGGCGAGCGAGACGGTGGGGCATCTACTCACCGAATTGGGCAATGGTCAGTGGGATATTCCGGAACTGCGACATCTGCTGACGGAGATCATCCCGCAGCATACGGTCGTGATGAACTACACCATGACACATGATTTTCCACAGCTTGGACGGCGCACCATGCACTTGAACGCCCGTCAGGTCAGCACCGCAAACCGCATTCTGCTGGTGATCACCGATCTGTCGGAATAACTGGCCCGAGCGTCTCGGAGGATTGTGCATCAGGGTCCGTTACGTGTCGCGGCAAGTCGACGAAAAAGGTCGTCCCGACGGTGAGTTCGGAGTCGAAGCGAATCGTCCCCCCCATGGCCTGCACCGCGCGCTGGACGATAAACAGGCCGATGCCGGTGCCATGTACAAACTCGGTATTCTTTCCCCGGAAGAACGGCTCATACACATGCGCCTGATCATCTGCGACGATGCCGATCCCGTGATCGCTGATCTGAACATGAATCATGTCTGCGTCGCACCGTAAACCCAACCGGACTGATTGGCTGGAATATTTGAGCGCGTTGTTCAGCAGATTGAACAGGATGCGGCGTGCCAGACCCCTATCCCAGGAAACCTCCTCAGATCTGTTCGGCGTGGTGATGTCAACATCGATCGTGCGCTGATCGTGCTGAATGCCCAGATCGTTCACCAACTGACGCATGAAGCCTATCACGTCAAATGACTCCAGCTTCAGTTCAGCAGGCGAGTCCCGAAGCCAACGCTGGAAGTATCCTGAACCATATCGTTCAGATACCAGACAAAGTTGCGAATCGTCTGGTAGCGCTGCTTTTTCAGTGCGTCCGTCAGATGGTCCGCGTAATGGTCGAGCGTCTCGACCGAGCTGTGAATGATCGTCAAGGGAGTGCGGAACTCGTGGGCGATCACTGAAAGCATACGGGCCTGAAGTTGGTTGAGTTCCTTCTCCTTGGCGAGCGATCGTCGCAGGCTGTCTGCGGCCTGCCTGAAAAGGGAGATATCGCTGATCGCGGTGCGGAGCGTGCCCTTCGAGTCTATCGACACATCGGTCGTCAACTGCGCGGGAAAGACGCTGCTCCCGTTCGATCGCAGGAAAACCTCGCAGATCTGCGCCTGCCCCGTGCCCAGCACCGCCCGGCGATGAAGATGATAAGCATCCTGAGAATCCACCGCGACGAACTCCGCCAGCGTAGCGCCTGCCAGGGTCGCCCGGTCGACGCCGAGCATCCGACAGGCCGTCAGATTTGCGTTGAGCACGTTCCCCTTTTGATCGGTCACCACATAGCCGACGGGCGCGAAATCAAAAAGGCTGGCGTACTCCTGCTTCGCAGCTTCGAGAGACCTGTACGTCTGCTGTAATTCCTCAAACTGAATCTCCAACTCAACGTGATAGACGTTGAGTTCGTGCATCATCTCGTCTATGGTCGCAGGGGCCATCGGAGAGGGGTCTGCTGCACGTTTGAGCGCTGCTTCGGCACGCTGCCGCAGGCGAGTAAGCCGATCACGTTCGACTGCCATCAGTGTACTTCTCCCGACGGGCGCAATGTACATCAATAGTATAGCGCGCTAATAATGGCTCTTACAAATTGATGGCGTACGATTGCGGGATGCGGTTCATTGCGGAGATGTCTGCTGGTTGTGGCGGTGGCCGGGGCGCAACGAGGTCAGGCCAGCGCACGGACCATGCTGGCCGCGGGCAGCACCTCGCCGCCGGGCATTGGGATGTCGAAGCGCCGCGTCACCTCATAGCCCATCGAGGCGTAGAGCGGCTCGCCCGGCAGGGTGGCGACCAGCTCGGCGCGCGTAAAGCCCTGCTGCCGCGCTGCCTCCTCGCACAGCTCGATGATCCGCCGGCCAATCCCCCGCCGCGCCCAGTCCGGATGCACGAAGAAGGCGCGGATGCGGGCGGCATCGACGGCCGGGTCGAGCAGGTTGTCCTCGGCCGCTTTCATCTGGTCGCCGCCAAAGAGGGTCTTGCGCTTGCTCCACCCGCCGCAGCCGACCACGCGATCCTCTGCGACGGCCACATAGTAGGTGCCGTCGGCGATGAGCGGGTATCCACGCCGAAGATGTGCACCAGCGCGGCGTCGATTTGCGCGGGGTGTGGAGGCTTGCACTGAGCGCCCGCACCGAGACCGGGATCAGCGCCTGAGAGCCGGAATGTCGTCGGGTGCCGCGAGACGGAAGTGGAGAGACATAAGACTAGCGTACCGCGTTCCGCGCGCCCGCGGGTCCCGGGGGGGCCGCCCCCCCCCCCCCCCCCCCCGCCCACCGCCAGGCCAGCTTAAGCAGAGGCAGGAAGACTTTCAAATCTGAGCCGCCCAGCTCCAGCGCATACTCGACCTGATCGTATTCTTCAAGGAAACGCTCATAGCGGATCGGGATCCCGGTCGCCTCGTCGTGCACCCGCTTGATGTAGAGGAACAGGTGGTCTCCCTCGCCGAACTTGATGCCGAACGCCGCCAGGCCTTTATCCGCACTTTTGAACGCACAATAGTGATGTCGGAAGAACGGGTTCAAGCTCCATCCCTGCTCGGCGCACAGCGCTTTGAGCCGGTCGATGCCTCGGTAGAACTGATCGACGCGCGAAGCATCCGCGAGTGAGAGATAGTGATCGCGGGAATATGTCGGTTCAGTCATGGACTCGTCATGCCTTTGTCTGTGGCGGACAGCAAGAATGCTGTCCCATGTGCACCAAGTTAGCGACTGATCGACGTCGTCAGAATAGCGATTGTCGCGTCGTCCGCCGGGTGTTAAAACACCCGGCTACCCGAAAAAACAGGTCCACTAAAGGGACCAAGAACGCAGGCTCCGGGGAAGCCCCTTCAGTGGGCTTGTCGGTTGCTAGCCGAGGCGCTTTAGCCCTCGGCGGACCCGACCCGCTTATCTTGGTACCCTATGGGACTATTGTAGGGACGCCATTCCTGGCGTCCAGGGGCCTGTTCGGATGTCACACCCCCGCCCACAGATCTGTGCTCAGGTACTTCAGGCCGGAGTCGCACAGCAGCACGGCGATCGTCTTGCCGGCCAGCGGGCCGCCGAGCAGATGCAGCGCCGCCGCCACGTTGGCCCCGGACGAAAACCCGGCGAAGATGCCCTCCTCGCGGGCCAGCCGCCGCGCCACCTCGACGGCTTCCGTGTCGTCGATCTGCAGATAGCCATCCACGTGCGCCGGGTCCAGCAGCGGCAGGTCCATGGCATAGCCGCCGCCCTGGATGCGGTGGTTCGGGTTGGTGACGGTTTGCCCTGCCAGCACGGCCGCGCCGGTCGGTTCGACCAGGAAGCACCGGATGGCCGGGTTGTGTGCTTGAAGGCGGCGGCGCACCGGCGAACGATCCGCCCGTGCCGGCGAAATCGCAGAAAGCGTCGATCTGCCCGCCGGACTGCTGAAGGATCTCCGGGCCGGTGCCCAGCAGATGGGCGCGCGTGTTGGCTTCCAGGTGGAACTGGTCGGCACGGAAGGCGCTCCGCTCGGCCACCAGTTGCTGCGCCGCCTGCCTCGACCAGCGCCAGATCGATGCCCGACACCTGCCCCGGCTGCGACCCGGCGCCTGCGGCACCAGCACGACCTCCGCCCCGAGCGCCGCCATCATGCGCGCCCGCTCCATGGAGTTGCCCCTTCGACATGACGGCCACAAACGGGTAGCCCTTGACCGCGCAGACGATGGCCAGCCCGGTGCCGGTGTTGCCGCTGGTCAGCTCGACCACCGTCTGGCCGGGGCGCAGCCGTCCGTCGGCCTCCGCTTCTTCGATCATCTGCCGGGCGATGCGGTCCTTCTTGGAGAAGCCGGGATTGAGGTACTCCAGCTTGGCCAGGATGCGCCCGTCGACGCCGCGGGTGATGCGTGAGATCTCCACCAGCGGGGTTTGGCCGATGGCCTCGACGACGGACGGGAAGATGCGATGGGTGTGGGACATGGGTGGGCCTTTCAAAAAGCGACCGGAGCAGGCCTCAGCCATTATAGGGATAGGCCCGGCTGCAAAGGCGCGTACGATTGTGACGCGTGGTGGGCTATTTCATCTGGTCGTAGAAGCTGGGGCCTCTCGATTCGAACTCATCGCGGATGATCTTGCCGTCGCGGAAATGCAGAATGGTGATGCCCGTGACGGACAGGTGGCCGGTGGGGACGACACCCGGGGTGCTCTGCCGAGGTGGTGCCGGGTCATCGTCCAGCGGTAGGCGACCTCATCCTGCGGCGCGAAAAGGTATCCCAGGGGGGCCCGGGTCGGGCATGGCCGCGCGGTAGTCGGCGACCGCCCCGACGCCGGTCACAGGGCCCTTGGCTTCGGGGAGGCGTTTGAGTTCCTCGACAAACGACATTTCGAACGACCTTTCCGACATGGCGGTCGGTAAAAAGTGTCCAGACCCGCTCACCAATATAGCATAAACAGACCTCAGCGCGTGCTCTGGTGACCTGTGTGACCGCTGCGACGCTGCATTGCTTTATCGATCTGCGACGATTCAGGCGGTATGCTTTGTCAAGTGCGATCGCCGAACCCCGTACCTGATTGCAGATGCTGGCGGTCTTCACGCATTGGATGCCAGGAACATGAACACGGATCAGCAGGCTATAGAGCCACCACGTCTACTCTTCGTCGGCGCGAATGGCGCAGCGGCATCGATCGTCGAACGCCTGCGGCCGGCGCTGCAAAGCGACTTCGAGCACGACAGCGCGGCGTGTGCCAGCCAGTTTCAGGCTCGCCTTCAAGAGCGTGAGTGGGACTTAATCCTGTGCGACGATACCGTCGAGGGCGACGCTGCCGACGACGTGGCGGCTTTCAGGCCCGCGGACCTGCTTCCGCTTGCCCGGCGTATTCAGCCGCAGACCCCGGTGATTGTCCTGATGGAGCGTGCCAAGCGCTCGGACGTCGTCGCGGATGTGGTCCGGATGATGCGCGCTGGTGCGCGCGGCGTCGTCGACAAAGCCGATACGCGGACGCTGATTGAACTCGTTCAGCAGGAATTGGAGAACCAGCGGCCGCATTCGGCGTCTGCCGCTCCGGTGCCGCCGGCGGACGAGATCACGGCGCGCAAGCGGGCAGAGCAGGAACTCCTGTCAGCTAATCGTCGCTGGCGCGGCATCCTCAGCGCTATTCCCGACCTGATGTTCCATGTCCGATCCGATGGGACCATCATTGACTATCACGGTGCTTTGGACGATCTGCTGCTGCCAATAGACATGATCCTGGGCCTGAATATTGTCGACTTCCTGAATTCAGAATCTGTCATTACCTCTGTATCTCAACAGTCTGCGGAGGAATTCCGGACGGCTTTTGCGCACCGTCAGCCTGCTGTGCTCGAATATGCCGCGCCCAACGAGCAATTTTACGAAGCACGCCTGTTCCCCATCGAAGAATCGGACGAATTCATCGTCGTGGTGCGCAATATTTCCGAGCGCCGGCGCATGGAAGCGGCGCTCCGATTCAGCGAAGAACGGTACCGCAGCCTGGTGGAGAGCACCGATTCATCCATCGCCCTGTTCGATGCCAGCGGGCAGGTGTTATACGCCAACGCCATCGCAGCGCGCGCTGGGACTGACGCCGGAATCGATGATTGGCAGGACACAGTGGGAGCTGTTCCCTCGGGAGGTGGCCGATTACCAGATGGAGTCTATTCGTCGGGTGATTGCGACCGGCGAAGGGGTTGTGCACGAGTCGAGGACTATCCTCAAGGGGGAGGAACGCTGGTCTCGAACCAGCGTACAGCCCGTGCGCGATGCCGCCGGCCAGGCCACTGCTGCGCTGATCAACGCCACCGACATCACCGCACTGCGGGCCAGCGAAGAACGCTACCGAATCGTGTCCGAACTGATGTCCGACTATGCCTATAGCTATCGTGTCGAAGAAGACGGGGATCTGGTGCACGAATGGGTGACGCCCTCCTACACGCGAATCACGGGCTATGAGGTCGGCGAAGTCGACTTCAGGGGACGTTACAGTCTATACGTGCCGGAAGATCAGGCGCGGGCAGCGGCGGACGTGCAATCGACGCTGCTCAGCCGGACAACCACGTCAGGCGAGTACCAGTTCATCACCCGGCAGGGGAGCGGCGCTGGCTGCAAATCTCGCGCCGGCCGGTCCTGGATGACACGGGACAGCGCGTCGTGCGCATGGTTGGCGCGGCCACGGACATCACCGAACGCAAGCGGGCGGAAGAGGCGCTGCACGAGGCGAATCGCACGCTGGAAGAGCGCGTAGCGGCGCGGACTGCGGAACTGGAAGAAGAGCGCAATCTGCTGCGCACGGTCATCGATACCGTGCCGGACTTTATCTACGTCAAGGATCGGCAGCGCCGCATGCTGCTCAACAATGTCGCGCATGCCCGATCGCTGGTCGCGCGGGGGGACGTGGACCCGCTCGGCAAGACGGATGATGAGCTGTTCCCGGCGGACATGGCGGCCGGTTTTTACGCGGACGAAGAGCAGTTGTTCCTGGCCGGGCAGTCGATCAAGAACCGCGAGGAACGCACGATCGGTGAGGATGGGGGCGAAATCTGGGCGCTGACGACCAAAGTGCCGCTGCAAAACCTGCGCGGCGAAGTGATCGGTCTGGTCGGGATCACGAAGGACATCACGGCCATCAAGACCGGTGCCGAAGCGCTGCGGGCCAGCGAAGAACGCTATCGTGCGACCATCGCCGCCATGTCGGAAGGGGTGGTCGTCCAGGGCACGGACGGCGCCATCCAACTGTGCAATGAGGCAGCCGAGCGTATCCTCGGGCTGACGGTCGACCAGATGGTGGGGCTGACATCGATCGACCCGCGCTGGCAGGCTGTCCACGAGGACGGCTCCCCTTTCCCCGGCGAGACGCACCCGGCGATGGTGGCGCTGCGCACGGGCGAATCACAGTCGGATGTCGTCATGGGGGTGCATAAACCCGATGGCGCGCTGACCTGGATTCTGGTCAACGCTCAGCCGCTGTTTCACCCGGGCGGTTCGCAGCCCTACGCTGTGGTCGCCACCTTTGCCGACATCACGGCGCGCAAACAGGCGGAACAAACGCTGAGGCAGGCGCTGGCGCAGGAGAAGGAGCTGGGCGAGCTGAAGTCTCGCTTCGTGACCCTGGCGTCGCACGAATTCCGCACCCCGCTGGCGGCGATCCTGGCGACCACCGAGACTCTCACCAACTACTGGGATCGCCTGGACAAGCCGAAGATCGACGACCGGCTGGGCCGCATTCGCGCGCAGGTCGCGCATATGACCAGCATCATGGAAGATGTTCTTGAACTCGCGCGGATGCAGGCGGGCCGGGTGAAATATGAGCCGGCGCCGGGGGATCTGGACGCGCTGTGCCGGGCCATCCTGACCGAGTACGAAGATCAGGCCGACCAGGGTCGGCGGCTGATCTACGAATGCGCTCAACCCCCCGTGCTGTCGGTCTTCGACACGCGCATGCTGCGGCAGGTGATTGGCAATCTGGTTCAGAACGCGCTCAAGTATTCACCAGAGAGCCACCCGGTGTGGGTGACACTCGTCCACGACGGAGAGCAGATCACCCTGCGCGTTCAGGACGAGGGGATCGGCATTCCGCCGGAGGATATGAAGCGGCTGTTCGAGACATTCCACCGGGCCGCCAACGTGGGCGCGATCTCCGGCACCGGCCTGGGGCTGAGCATCGCCAAACAGGCGGTCGAGCTGCACGGCGGGACGATCGCCGTCGAGAGCGCGCTGGACCGCGGCACCACCTTCACCGTCCGGCTGCCCAGGGTGGAGTGAAAGGCGGTGGCCTAGTTCGCCCGCCAGATCGCTTGAAGCGGCTGATAGCTGAGCAGAATGATGCCTTCCTCCCGGATCACCTCACGAACCTGTTGAGAGAGCATCGCGTCCAGATCCGCCTGGCGCACTGCCGCGCCATCCGGCTCGATGGCGAGCAGCTCCCCATCCGCCAGACCGGGGTGCACCGCCCATTCGCTTAATCCCACCGGCAGGTCGCGCAGTCGCTGCGCATAGCCGGCCGCTTTGTCGTGCGTCTCCAGCATATAGCTGTCCAGAAAGTCATGGTCATTGCAGGGCAGCCCCAGACCCTGCACGGTGTCGATGATCGATCGTCCGTATACGCGCAGCGCGAGGCCGTAGCCCCTGGCGAGCCGGACCATCACGTCGAAGATGTCCGGCCGCCCGGCAATGCGCAGCGCATGCCAATCCAGATGAGTCGGGTGCAGCCCGGCGGCCAGCACGGTCTCGATCTGCGTCCGGAATTCGACTTCCAGTTCGTCGAGCCGGAGTTGCGCCAGGAACTCAGACATCCGCTCGAATCGGTAGAACCTGCCGGTTTCATCCACCAGCGAGGGCACATGGTCCCTGGGCGCGATCGGCCCCCAGCGGTAATCGGGACCGTCACAAATCGCGGTGAGGTGGACGCCGAAGGGGAGTTCCGGGTGTTCCTTGAGCAGGCGAATGGCGTGGAGCGCCCACGGGCAGGGGGCCATCAGCGTGGTCGAGGTGACGACGCCATCGGTGAGCGCGCGCAGGATGGCCGCGTTGGTGGCGTGGCACATGCCGAAGTCGTCGGCGTTGATGATCAGCAACCGCGCATCGGCGGGATAGCCGAGCAATGTGTTGGTCTGGCTTCTGTGCGCCGGCTGCATCTTTCATCCCCTGCTGGCCGCTGCGGACCGTTTCATTCCGAACGTCAAGCCCTACCGCGAAGAGCGCTGCACAAAGCGCATCCCGGCCAGGATGTGCGAGGCGCGCAATGCTATAATAGCCGTGATGCTTAAACAGGAGTACACCTTTGGAATCCCTGCTCACGCGCATCACTATTGATCCTGACATCTGTCACGGCAAACCCGTAATTCGCGGCCTGCGCTACCCCGTGCAGACCCTGCTGGAGCTGCTCAGCGCCGGGATGACCTTTGCTGAGATTCTCGCCGATTACCCCGATCTCGAAGAAGCGGATCTGCGGGCGGCGCTCGCTGGCCTTTTGCGCTTCGTGGATGTGTTTTGAGACCATTCCATGTGCACCAAATTAAGGGTTGCGGGGACCGCCGAGGGCTAAAGCGCCTCGCTAGTACGACACCCGCTTGTCCCTTTAGTGGACTGTTCGGAGCGGGTGTTTTAACACCCGGGGACGACAATCGCTACTCCGGTTGCATCGATCGCGCTAACTGGTGCCCAGGGATGTGTTTAAGCCATTCGGAAATCAACCGTACTTCGCTGATCGTTCATCGCTGAATACACCTTTGGCTCCTTGCGGATCGCCACGTCAGCAGAACGCCGCGCCCGAGAAGCCCTACCGCGAAGAGCGCTCCGGCGCCGGATCTGCTCGACCCAGAAGAGATCCTGACTGCATGGGCAGATTTTGGCTTCCCCGGCCTCCAGCAGCACATTCCCCGGCATCGAGACGCGCCGCAGGTTCGAGGTCAGCGCGCAGACCACGACCGTCGCGACAGGGCCGTCGTTCAGCGCGTCCGTCTGGACGATCACGTGGGGGTGCGGAATATCCGGTTCCTGCGGCGTGCCGGTCTGGACCCAGAAGAGATCCCCCTGATGGATGGGCATGAGTTCCCCTGCACCACTCACGTCGGCCTACTTCGGCGACAGGCGGATCGCTCCAACCCGCCGAACTCCAGAGTACACGTCATGGTCTGATCCCGTGAATTATAGAGTTGTTTCCTCCCGTTTGGGCGATGCCGCGGGTGATGTTTCGCAAACGGCTGTGCTATCATCGCGCCATGACAGTATCTTCACCAGTTGTACCAATCCAGTATGTTCCGGGATTGCATGCGCTGCGCGTGTACGCGGCGTTGTCGGTGGTTGTGGGACATGTGCATGAATTCATCCCCGGTTGGTTCCAGACCGAAGTCAATACCGGTATTCTGCCTCATCTGCTGCTGACCGGCACGGACTCGGTCACGCTGTTCTACGTGCTATCCGGTTTTCTGCTCACGTCGATCCTGCTGTCCGAGAAGCGTCAGCGCGATCAGATCGACGTGATGGGCTTCTATCTCCAGCGGATTCGCCGGGTCGTTCCGCTCTACTACGTCGTGCTGGCCGTGACCGCCGTGGTGAGCATCGCCACTGTGCCCGATTACGCGATCGTCTTTGGGCGCCAGTTCGATGCCGTGCAGTTCCCGGCTGCCATCCTGTTCGCGGCCTTCATCCCGCTGGCGCTGGAGAGCATCTCCGGAATGGTCAGCCATTACTGGAGCCTGGGCGTGGAAATGGTCTTCTATGCGCTCGTGCCCTGGTTGACAGTGGCGCGCCGTGTGCCGCTGGCGCTCGGGCTGGTGATCGCGCTGCGCCTGCTGATCCTCGCGCTGACCCCGGTCGAAAGCGCGGCCCATCAGATCGTGCTCTACCTGAAGGTCGACTCGCTCGCGGTGGGCGCGCTGTTCGCCTGGTTATGGCTCCACCGGCGGACCCTGGTCGAACGCACGCTGACGACGCGGCCTGCGCGGATCGGCCTGGTCCTGGCGTCTGCCGTCCTGGTTGTGGTCGAACTGCCTTCGCACAACGTTCTGATCGATTATGTCGTGACGTTCGTTTCGGGCTGGCTGATCCTGAACATCAGCGCGGGGTCCTTCGTCCTTGAGAATCGGCTCATCCGCTGGCTGGGGGACCACACCTATGGCATCTATCTGTGGCACATGCTGGCGCTGTTTCTCGTCGGCGCGTCCGGCCTGGCGGGGGTGCGGGTCTACGCGGCGGTGCTCGGAATCACGATGCTGCTGTCGATCCTGACCCGCCAGCTCGTGGAGCGCCCCTTCCTGCGCCGGCGCCGCCCTCGGCCGGTTCCGGCACCCGACAGCACCCTGCCTGGGGGGATCGAGGGGGCGTAGCGGCACGCTTTGAGGATGCACGGCAGTGGTACAGGCGAGCAGTGCTGCGATGGATGTAATTCTCGAGATCGCCCTTGCTCGCCTCCGAGAGTGACAGTGCCTGCATCCCCTCAGTCAATCAAGATACGGGATGTCTTCGCGGATACGCTGTTCGCGACCCCCCATGAAGGTGTTTACCCACTCATCCTTGCAGGTGACCGGATCGTACTCGTCTGCCAGCATGGTATAGACTCCAATTTCCAGCAGCTTGATGAAGGCTGGAAGCTGGGCAATCCAGAATTCAGAGAGATCCCTTTCTCTTCGATAGCCCTTCAGGAATTCCTCCAGGAAGTGGTCGAGAAGCTCTTTACGCGGCCCAGCCTTATAGACCACCGGCAGGTCGAACAGCAGCATGGCGACATCCATCACATACCAGCCATAAGCGCAGTCATCAAAGTCGATGAGCACGATGTCACGCATTTGAGCATTGACGACGAAGTTCGCGAAGTGAATATCCATGTGTGCTAATCCGTAGTCCTGATGGACCACGGGCAAATCGCGAATGACCTTCAAAACCTCCGCTCGTTTCTCCACGATGAGTGCATCTGCCGCGGTCAGCTCGTCGATGGGGTTGAAGCAGTTTGCCGCGTGATCCCAGCTTGGACGCCGGGTCAGGTGAGGCGGCGGTGTATAGGTCTGCGCGACGGCGTGGCAGTGGCCCAGAACCTGTCCCAACTTCTGAATCAGGGCGTCGTCCCACTGGGTCATAGGCAGGGTTTCGGCCCGGACCCCTGACAACTTCTCCGCAGCCGTTACGGCATAAGTCTTTCGGTCGTCCTCGATGGGCTCAATCAGATTGCCGTTCTGAGAACAAATATGTCGCACCACGTGGGCATCGTGTGCTGCGAGATAGGCGAGCCAGTCCAGCATGGCATGCATCGATGCAAGCTCACTGTCGGACTCTACAGGGGAGATTTTCAGGACAAATTGCTGGTCGTTCTGAATCCACTCGAAAACTTGAGCATAATGACCTCCGGCCAGTGGAGATAATTGCGATACGTCTACTCCGAACCGCTGCGCCGCTTGTTTAAGAACTCGTTCCTGCGATTTTCGATCCATCTCCGACGGTGTCCTTTTTGTGTGAACCCCTGCGTCTCCGTGTGGATCGAGAGTATAGAACATAGAGAGCCTGCCAGACACCGGACATGAAACAGACGGCCGGAAGCGCGCTGCTGATGATGATCATCCCCCGCCAGCTCGTGGAGCGCCCCTTCCTGCGCCGGCGCCGGCCCGTTCCGGCACCCGACAGCACACTGCCTGGGGGGATCGAGGGGGCGTAGCGGGCGATACTCACGGAGACTGCTGGTCAGGATGGAATGCCCACATCGCCCAGACGCGAGTCCCCTTTCCCTGATTGCTGGAAATCGTCAGCTGCGCGCCGATGGCCATCGCTCGTTCGCCCATAATTTTCAAGCCCAGGCCGCTGCCTGCTGCCGCTGGATCAAAACCGCGTCCATTGTCAGTGATTATGAGTTCAATCTGATCCTGCTGCTGGCGGAGGGTCAAACCGACATGAGTGGCATCGGCATGTTTAACGATGTTGTTGAGGGTTTCCTGGGCAATGCGGTACAGACATTCTTTCACGTCGAACGGCGGCGAGACTGCTTCATCGATTTGCAGGTCAATCGTGATCTGCTTCCGGCTTCTCATGGCTTGCGTAAGCTGGATGAGCAATTGGCCGAGGTCAACTTCGTGCAGCCTGGTGGGCTGCATCTCCACCAGCATTGTGCGCAACTCGGCATGGGCGCCGCGCGTGAGTTGGACAAGATCTTCGAGCCGCTGTGGGTCAATGGGTGTGTCAGCCTGCCACTGTTTCTGCACCGCTTCTGCGATCAGGCTGGCTGCAAACAGCGCCTGACTGACGGCATCATGGAGATCACGAGCCAGTCGCGCGCGTTCCTGACTGGCGGCCAGCGCTCGGGCCTGCTCATGCTGTCGGGCGCTTTGAACCGCGAAGGCGGCCTGGTGAGCCAGAAGCTGCAGCCGCCCAGCCACGGACCGGCGTGAAGAAATTGCTCTTGCTGCTGGTCAGAATGACAAAACCGATGCTTTCATTCTGCAGAATGATAGGAACACCGGCCTGGGAACCCGACCACTCGCCGGGGTGAAATACGGCAAATCTCGTCTGAACCGCACGTCTGACAAGATCACTGGCTGGCGGGTTTCTCCCATTTGGCGCAGCAAGGGGTGTTCTCGCCAGGCGAAAGGAACGGTTTGCTGCGGGGGCTCGAAGCCGTGCTCTCGATAGCCCCGGCTGCCGGCAAAGTGTGCCATACCACTGGCCTGGATCAGGACCAGATCCATCGTCTCGCAGGCTACAACACTGCCCACACCACTCAGAATGGTATCGAGCATCTCGGGCAATTCGTGGACGCCGATCATCTTGAGGGCAATCTCGTGCAGCGTCTCCGCCAGCACCCGCTGTTCGCGTTCCGCAGCCTCCGACTTACTCAGCGCTTCATTGGCGGTCTGAAGCTGCGCCGTGCGTTCACTGACCAGGTTTTCCAGTTCCGCGTGGTAGCGAGCCAGCTCACGTTCCGCGAGCTTCCGTTGCGTAATATCAATGCCAAGGCCGACGATCTTGTCCAGTGTGCCATCCGCGTGGTACTGGTTCGCCGAGTTGAACTCCAGAGCCACGAGATGTCCATCCTTGGCAACGAGGGTCAGCTCGAAACCGGTGACGTCGCCGCCCGCAAATCGCTCCACCAGGGTATCAACCTGCTGGCGGTATTTGCCGGGGAAGAGCACATCGTGCCACTGCTGTCCAAGCAGCTCATCGGGTTGGTAACCGGTGACAGCGCTGGCGGCGTCGTTGACAAACTCAATGGTGCCATTCGGGTCTAGCTCAAGCACCACGGCGGCGATGCGCGCCATCAATTGGTTGTAACGCCCTTCAGACCGCCGCAAGGCGTGCTGCGCCTCGGACAACAGGAAGGGGGAGCCACGATCTGGATCAATGACGGCATCCACCCCGGTGACCGCTTGCTTCAAGGCGGCTTCTGCGTCCGCCAGGCGCCGAATCAGCGCGGCAATCGCATCGGTTGACGCGGGCGATGACAGCGAGAATTGCTGCATGTCACCGTCGCTCATCATTACGCTTCTCATCTTCAAGGCCCAGAAGATTCAGAATAGTGTCAGTGGCGCTCAGATCGCCAGCCATTTGCCAGCCAGGCAGCGGCGACACTTTGACCAGTGTGGGTGTCACCAGAATACGATCGTTCAGCGCACGGTGAGGGTCTGCCAGGACATCGACCACTTCAATCTGGTGGCGGTCCGGGAGGTATTTGGCACACAGACTGCGGAGGTTGGTTTGTGCTCGCAGCGAGTTCGGTGCTCCTCCGGCGATGTAGAGTCGGAAGGCGACCCTTTCATCCGGCTCGCGAGCCCCTTGATCAGCAGACTTGAAATCGGTCATCCGCCTTACTCCGACGGCGTGCTGTCCACGCCTCGATACTGGAGCCGGTCACTGCGAGTCGTTTGCCACATACGCTCACGCTCGACCTGTTCGCGTTCCAGTTGTTCAAGCGCTGCGCGTTTCGCCACAAGGTCGCGCTGGATCGCCTCGAGCCGGAGTTTCGCTTCTGCTTCGGCGAATTGAAGTTCCTGTCGGCGCTGCTCCACTTCGTTCCGCACCCGCTGTTTCTCCAAATCGTCGGCAACTTCACGTTCGTGGCGCAGTGTGCCCATCAATACCTCACCGCCCGACCGCATACACGTCTGTCAGCGTGATTCCGTCATCGCTGAGGATCAGTTCACGCACCTGGTTGGTATGCCCGGTCCCGCGTGACTTCACGATCGTGAGCGCCCGGTTGCGTTCCCCGCCGCGCACCACGTAGGAGAGGTGAATCCAGGTATCCGCAATGGTAGACACCCGGATGCTGGTGCCTTCTGCTTCGGCATCGGAGCCTTCCAACAGGCTGGTGCACACCACCGTGATGCCCTCCGATTTTGCCAGCCGCAGCAGCCACAGCCCCATACGCTCCGCCATAAACGGTTCGCCGGTTTTGACAAACGCCGACAGCGGATCGATCACCAGGCAGGCAGGCTTGAATTCATACAGGAGGTCCCGGACGGCGATCAGGTGCTTTACTGAATTGGTGGCAATCGTGTCGCCGGAATACAGCCGCAGCAAGCCCGCATCAATGTGTGGCTGCAGGTTCACGCCCACCGACCGCAGGTTGCGGACAATTTCGCTGCCCCCTTCGTCAAAGCCGACATAGAGCGCGCGCTCGCCACGCTGACATGCCGCTTCGCTGAAGGCGCCGGACAGGGTTGATTTGGATGTGCCGGGCGCGCCCGTGATCAGCACGCTGTTGCCCCGATAGTATCCGCCGTTGAGCATGGTGTCGAGGCGCGCAACGCCGCTCGAGACCCGCTCCAGGAGCGCCACCGGTTCCGGGCTTGACGGGCTGATCCCCACGATGTCGATGCCGGTCTGCCCGATATCCATGGGGAATTCATTCGGAGCAAAGGCCGAGCCGCGATACTTCAGAACACGAACCTCGCGGATGGCCACCTGTTCGTAGACGCGCTGATGAAGCTGCACGACGCAGTCGGATGCAAACTGGAGAAACTCATACGGAAAAATACGTTCATGCAGGATGCGGCTGGTAATGATGCCGCTGAGACCGCTGGTTTGCAGCCAGTCCAGCACGCGGTACACCTCCTGGCGTTCGGCGACCGGATCGTTGAGCAGATTCAGCAGGACATCCAGGGAATCGAAGACGATGCGCCTGGCGCCCAATTCAGCGACTTTGGCTTGAAGCGTGGCGAGCATCCCGATCAGGTCGAAATCACCCGTCTGGATCATGTCGGGCGACAGGCGGGCATTCAGGAAAAATAGTTTCTCTCGCTCCAGAGCGAGCAAATCCCAGCCAAAGGTCGCCGCGTTCTCGATAAGCTGCTGTGACTGCTCTTCAAAAGCGACAAATATCCCCGGCTCGTCCCACTGGCTGGCCCCGTTGACCAGGGTTTGCAGCGCAAAGACGGTCTTGCCGCTGCCCGACTCGCCCACCACGAGCGTCACTCGCCGGCGCGGTAAGCCGCCGAACGTGATGGCGTCAAACCCCTCAATCCCGGTCGGCATCTTGTCGACAGCATTTGCCGGTTGAGGTGCGTTTCGAAGTGACATTCGGTTCACTCCTCAATTGACCGCTAACTCCACTGTTTGCCAAAACACAAATGGAACACAGAAGGGTTATGCGAAGAGATACTCTGTCATAGTATAGCCTCGAATGGCTCACCGGATGTAATGCGCGATTTTACGCTGTGGCGGCCTGACCGCAGCGGGGTTTGCTGAATGCGGACGCCTTGAGGATTTGCGGCAGGTCGCCGAGCGCGGCGGGGTGGACCGGCGAACTGGCCACCCTTCACGATCGATTCAGTCTGTACGTCCCTCGGTCAGTACGGATTAAGTCGTCGTAGGTGGTTCCGTGATTCGCGGGAGCATTGGCGCACATGAGTGATGTGATGTGTGTTCTGATTGTACTCTCGGCGTACTTGGTTCCCGCCGCCTTCATGCGATGCAGTACATCGCTCACTGAGAATTCTTCGCGTCCTGTTTCTGCGATAATCGCTTGAACTGTGTTGAGAATCTCATCACGACAGGTCCCTGGGTACGGTTCCGTCCTTCGGGCATGTGCTCAAGCCGCCGGAGTTGGTCACGCCTCTCCTGGATATAGACGTACAGCGCTTCGAGTTCATCGGCCGATAGCGTCTTGACGACTTTCGCATTAAATCCGCCAATGTCACCGCTCGTCCTCCTTGTTGCCCGCGCCCTTACTTCGGCGACATGGATTGACCCTATCCTGCCGAATGCCAAACTCCAGGCTGGCTTTCTTCACGATCGTTCCGCAAACGGGCTGGTTTAACCTTAACATCGGATCCTGTTTGAGCGCAGTCAGCCTGGAGTTACTTCGCAGAGCATTCCATAGATATCTGCCCAATCGTCATCAAGCCAACTTTGGATGCGCGTCATCTCTTTGAACAGTGAGAATCCAAGTTGTAGGCTATATGAATCGAAAAGTTCAGCCCAATCCTCTAGCGCTCGTTCCCATTCCTAAAAAGCGATGGTTCATAATCTCGCATAGCCTGGGCGATGTTTCCTACTCTAATCTGCGCGCTTATCCATTCATATTGCACAGGTTCCCATTGGCCGTAGCTTTTCTCTCTGAACAATCGCGTTTGCAGCGTCAAACATCTCGCGGGCCTTGTCTGTCATGCCTTTGGCCAATAACTCTGATGCATAGAGTCCCAGGGCTCGAGCATGCCCGATCCCACTGCTTGGTTTTTCGACAACCCAGTTGTTCGAGGCTAAGCGTGAGGTGCGATAGAAGCTCCAAATCAGGTGGTTCCATGCATCGTCCGTATTTGCATTTCGAGCTAGTTCGATAGCACGTTCATAGATCTCTTCTGCGTCATCAACTTGCTCTTCCTCCAACATTGATTCTGCAATACGACATGATGCAGCGACCGGGCTATCTGAGACTATCAAGTCAATGATTTGCATTGCCCTCTCGTGGTCCCTTAGGGTCGTCAACGCGTGAACAATCGCTACCAATTTCCAATCACGAGCGAGAGCATCAGCTGAGTTGATTTGTTCGATAGCCGCATCGACCTTCTGGGCATAGACTAGCAGCGCAAGGTATGCTTCATCTGTCTGTACTGAGCTATCATGAAGTTCAGAATAGGCGAGTTGAACCTTGTGTAGCAGATCTTCAGCGCGCTCTGGTCTTTCCAACGCAAGGTACAGGATAGCCGTCTCGGTAAGGATCTCGATAGATTCCCCAGGCGAAGTGCTGGCAGTCTCGAGTTCAGCTAATTCATTCTCTATTGTAGACATGAGCTCTGCGAACTCAACTTCTCTTTCTTGGGCTCTCAACGTTATGGCTAGACGAGCGAGACTTCTACCGCGGTAAGGCAAATATGTGAGCTTGTTGGCTACCGTGTGTGCGGCGACAAATTGCCCGTAGTTTAGAAGCAAGCGAAATGCACTCAGATACTTATTGGAGTATTCTAGTTTCTGCGTCGCTCGAATCGGACTTTGTAGATGCTGTTCCAACCAACCTTGTTGCGTATTCTGCATAACCATGCTTAGCTAGCTCATAGGGAGAGTCTGCGAGATACATGATCCCGAATGTCTGGATCTGTGATCTCCTTGAACAACTTCAATGCATCGGGCATCATCTCCCAAATGAGCCAAATGCAGACATATCTCCTTCACTGCACTTTCCTGCCAGTAGACAAGAGCGGAAATAGCTCAAGGCCTGAACAGCACCTAGGAGTTGTTGCGTTTCGAGAAGTTTCCTCACCGTCGTGTTTAGACCGGTTTCTCCATCAACTCCGCCATTGGCTCTGCACGTGGAATTGCGAGATCAAGGCTTCGTGTCGCCTCTTCTTCTCTCTGATATTTGTGGCATTGCGCAGCAATTTCACCAAGGGCGACAACTTTGTGGAATACATTCTCTATTTCTAATGCTGCTCTCAAGGCATATTCATAGCTCTCGATATCCACAAGTCTCGATATCACGAAGGCATTTGTGTATAGGTTGTTTTCGTGTCGTAAGCTAAAAATGCTCCTGACAGCTTGCTCGTATTCGTGTTTGTAACCCATCAGTTCGTATGCATTTATCAAGGTCTCGACATATGCTCTGCTGTCCGCGGAGCCGTTTATCCTCGTAAGCAATCGCTGATACACCTGTTGAAGCAGGTCGGCGTCATCCAATTTCTTTACGCGGGTGAGCACCGCAAATACGGAGCTAACGTGATCGTATTTGGTTAAGCCTTTATCCAATTCCGCTATGGCATCACTGATTAGCCTATGGGATGTGGATACCGATTCGTGGCGGGCCCATCTCCACGCCAAATCTGCAAGACTTGTTGCTCTATCCTCAGGGAAAGGAATTGCGTTTATCTGCTGTCGTAACCGCTCAAGAGTAAAAGGTGGTTCTTGGTTCTTCTCCCGAAAAGCGTCCTGAACAGCCAATAGCGCTTGTACTCGACTATTCGGATCCGGTTGGAGGTATGCCAATCGAACGGCCTCATTTTCTCGATTGAGCCAGACCAGGGCCTTCAGTTCCTCATCGCCTATTCTCTCAATCTTGTGTTGAGATACCCAACTAGCAACTTTCAATAACACGAGGGTTGTTATCTGTTCAGCTGTCTGAAGAGGATCCTTGAATCTCGCGATAGCAGCGTCGACGTCACTGCCAAAGCTCCTATTGATACTTGAGTTGCTCAACTTTGTGAGCATCCACTGTGGAGAGTTGAGCAACAAACTGAATAGCTCGGCTTCCAAACCAGCTTCAATCAAGTGGTAACTCAGATACTCAAATAAATACCCGTCATTTTGGTCCATTGGTCCACCCCCGCACACAGTTCACGATATGCATCGATAAGCTCTTTATGCATTGTGGTTGAGTTGATTTCCTGCATCTGAACTAGGAAGTCGTGATGTAGTGTGTGGAGCGAGAATAGCCTTTTGCCCAGGAAATCATGGACCTGCAAAAAGCTCTCTTCGAAGCAGAGAAAGTGTCTGTTTTGCTGTGACGCGATCAAATCCTGCGTTTCGCCATAACAAGAGCAGGAGTTCTTCGGGGATCTGAATATTCGGTGGGAAGACAGTGAGTTTCTTGTATAGTGACAGCGCTTGTGGAAATGTGTCGCTAATCTTGTCTAGGCTATTCTGGATTGCTGAAAAAACGCTTCTATGTGGAAAGTAGGAATTTCCCTTGCAACACTCAGAAACTGCGCATCATCAAACGTAGCAAGAACTTCTTCCCCAGGTGAGTCCGTCGCTGAGCATTGCGCCAGCAACTACCAACCCGAAAGGCAGGTATCCGCAACGCTCACAGAGACGACGGCCAATCTCAGGCAATTCTGCTGTTTCTTGTCCAGTAAAATTGCCAAGTAGTCTTGTAGCTTCAACCTCACTTAGGGGGCCAACTTCATGCTCCCGTGCGTTGATCAGCTGTAGCATTTCACCACGCTGCGTTGTCAAAAGAAGTGCTGAATTGAGGAAATTACATTCCTAAATACCTCTAGCTGGTATTGATCCCAAACATCATCAAGAACGATTAGGTAAGCTCTGTCTTGAAGTGCCTGGCGTAGAGCGGCCTGGATTTCTTCTATTTCCGAACCAGATTTAGGGTCTTCTTCAACCGCAACAAGTGCGGTCATAAGCTTAGAGGTCAGATTAATAGTCTCCGATCCCAAGGAAACCCAGATCACACCGTTTTCAAAGCGCTCCTTGATAAGTTGTGATTGAGTAACTACATAGGCCTCAGTGGATTTGCCTGACCCACTCATTCCTGTTAAGGCTACAAGCTGTTCCCCCAACAGAAGAGACGAGATGATTGCGTCAGTTACATCTGGCCTATCTACAAGAAACTCAGATGCCTGATACGGAATACTCTCTATCCGACGCACTCGCTGCGTGGGGTGTCTATCTAAAATCAGATAATTCAAAGAACGCAAAATCTCGTCAGGTGCAGTGTGCGTCTCCGAATGTTGCTCCTCAGCTCTTAGTAGAAACTCTCGGAAACTGTGATCAACTTCCTCTAAGGGCGATGAGGCTTTCATATTCACCGGTTAAGTTTTCGTACAACTCCCTCCAATTGATGAAGCGCAGCGTCTAGTTCTTGTTCCGAAAACTCGTTGTTAGCGACCCTGTCGATAATGGAAGGGACGAGGTTGGATGCAATGGAAGAGATAGTTACTAGAACCGGGTAAGTTATTGCTAGGCTAGGAGTTGTTGCGCATGTGTCGTTAGTGCAATAAGCGAAGAGTGAACCGCCATAAGTAACATAGAAAACACTTTATTTGCCCTCTTCTTGTCGTTGACAAAGTCTTTGATTCTCTGGATGGCCTGCATGACTCTATTGGGGTCGAAGTGGGTTGCGAACCGGTCGCAGTAGCTCTCCAGTGTCTATAGCTTGTTGCTTAGCTCGAAGTCATGCATTAATGACCTAGGACATAGATGGTGAATGGGGTAATTGTTCCAAACAAATCTATCCTATAGTATGGCTAGAACGCAGTTCGTCTGGTCAATGCCGTGGTCTGACTGAGGACTTGTACTTGGTACTGGCATGCGCCGCATGCAATCTGAGCTTCGGACGCGAAAAAGCACGCGGCGCCGCAGCCTAACCCGTAATCACTTCGGCCCCATCCGGATCGCTCCATCCCGCCGAATGCCAAACTCCCCAATACGATGCACTTGAACACGATTGACTACAGCCCATCCAGCTCCGCTCTCCGCAATCTGATTCTAGAAATCAGGAGGCCAGTTAGTTTTCGGCGCTTTTCACGTCTTTGGTAATGTCGCGCTGGAAGTCCCACGCCATGTAATCGAGGGTTAAAGGCAGGTCGAGTTCCAGCTTGCTAATGAACTGGACGCCTACTTTGATGTTGACCGGACTGCAGTCCAGCAGATGCCCACCGTGCTGCAAGTCACTGGACAGGAAGTGCAGATGCAACCCCGGCACGTTCAGCGACGCCATATAGGTCGGCGTGAAAAATCCCACCAGTGTCCCCTCAATATCTTGAAAGTTGAACACAGGCTGATCCTTTGCCACCTCAACCAGCGGACGGTAGTGCTCCTGCTTGGGTACAGAGCGTACCTTGACGTGGCGGAAGAAACCATCGATGCGCAGCGCGTAGAACATATTCTCTGAGGGCAGAAGCTTCATCAGCCAATCGAGGAAGCCCTTGTAGTCCATCTCACGGTCGGACTTGTCAAGCATGGGATTCCGGTAGAAGGTCACACAGGCAAAGGGTGTTTCGTGATCGCTGTCATCGACAACGGAAACATGCCCGTCAGCCGTCACCTGATAGAAGACACCATCCATTAAGACCATTTCGCCATCGAGCTTATCGAACGTGCCTAGCCCAAAATCACCGTGCTTCTTCACTTCGGTGAGGAGAATGTGTTCGCTGTAAATGCCCTCAACCAGCGCGTTGACGGGCGCGCACAGGTAGATGGTGCTGTGGTTCGGCGTTTGACTCATGACGTTCTCCTTACTCGGCGGCGCTTATTTCGCGATGTGTTTCCTTAGTCGCCTGTGGTTCCAGATCTATTTGGGTTGCGGTGACCGGTCTTTTCTTCATCACCGACATTGATGAGTATGTTAAAACAAGAAAATGAACCTAGCGTATGCCCATCCGTATGCCACCATCCAGCCGGATCACCTCTCCGTTGAGCATCGGGTTCTCGATGATCGCCTGCGCCAGTTGGGCGTACTCCTCCGGCCGGCCCAGGCGCGAGGGGAACGGCACCTGCTGCCCCAGCGAGACGCGCGCCGCTTCCGGCAGGGACGCCATCAGCGGCGTGTCGAAGATCCCCGGCGCGATCGTCACCACGCGGATGCCGTCGCGCGACAGGTCGCGGGCGATCGGCAGGGTCATGCCGACGATGCCGCCCTTCGACGCGCTGTAGGCCGCCTGCCCGATCTGCCCGTCGAACGCCGCCACCGAGGCCGTGTTGACGATCACCCCGCGCTCGCCCTCCTCGTTCGGCTCGTTCTGCTGCATGGCCGCCGCCGCCAGCCGGATCACGTTGAAGGTGCCGATCAGGTTGATGCGGATGACCGTCTCGAATACCTCCAGCGGGTGCGGCCCCTCTTTGGTCACGGTGCGCATGGCCATGCCCACCCCGGCGCAGTTGACGACGATGTGCAGGCCGCCGAATCGGTCGCGCGCCGTCTCCACCGCCGTGCCCACCTGATGCGGGTTCGTCACGTCGGCGGGCACGGCCACCATGTTCAGCTCCTGGGCCACCTCGGCGACGCGCTCGGCATCGCGGTCGACCAGGAGGACGTTGGCCCCGGCCGCGGCGAGGCGGCGGGCGGTCGCGGCGCCCAATCCACTGGCGGCGCCGGTCACGAGGGCAGTGCTCTGGGAAATGTTCATGATCTCTCTCCTCAATAAGTCAGTTGTTCAAAACAGAGATGTTGTCCCCTCCGTAGGGACGGCATGGGTCATCCGATGGATGGATCGACCAACCATGGCATCGATCAACACGGACGAGGCCTGCCTCGTCCCTGCCTGGTGTCACCCCTCGGCGCCGCTTCTTGGTGCGTGGGAGAAGCCAGGTGGTGACACTATTCGCTTCGCTGGCCCATGCGCTCGAAGGAGAAGTCGAAGGCGATGAAGTAAGCTTCGTCGAGCAGCAGCAGCTTCGCCAGCCGGGATCGGCCATGCTCGTCCTGCGTGGCGAAGCTCACATCCTCGCTCAGCGACACGCCGATGCCGTGATGCGCCAGCACCCGCCCCATGCGTTCGGCCAGCGGCCTGGGCATGGTGCCGAGCAGCCCATAGCCGCGCTGGAGCAGATCGATCAGCGGCAGGGCGCGGTTGATGTCGTCGGCGTGGTCGACCAGATGCCGCCAGTTGAGGAAGGTGCTCACGTAGGCCTGCGAGATATCCAGCGCCAGCTCGTTCACGTCTTTGGCCGTCCCGTCGAAGTGGACGGCCACGCGCGGCGTGTTGTGATGATAGAGCAGCGGGTGGTCGGCGTTCTCGCACAGGCGGGCATGCTCGAACATGCCCAGGTGCACCCGATGCTCGATCACCCCCAGCGCGCGCACGGCGTACCCGCCTTTGGGACGCAGCCCGTTGGCCTCGGCGTCGTACTCAGCCGTCTCGACGATGGCGTGAATCTCGTTCGGCGCGCCGCCCATCTGGGTCAGCAGCAGCATGCCCAGGTCGGCCTCGCCGCTCAAATCGCTGAAAAACTGCTCACGCGCCGGCATAATCACTTGCGCCCATTGCGCATCAGGTTCTCCAGCCATTCCGGTGCGGGGTGACCCACGGCCTGCGCGTCGGCGACGGCGGCCTCCACGTCGTAGGGCACCTCACGCAGATCGACCTGCGCTTCGCCGCCGTCGAAGGTGATCAGCGCCCACTGCGCCAGGCCCGGCTTCTCGAACGACAGGCCGACTGCGCCGTCGTTGATCACCCGCCAGCCCCGGCCGGCCAGGGTGCGGTCGAACTGCTGGTGGATGTGCCCGCCGATGCCCAGCCGCCCCTCGCGGTCGAGCAGGAAGTCGGCCGCCTCCTCGTCGGAGGTCGCCGGCAGCAGATAGCCCTCGTCGTCGCCCGGCACGGCGTGGTAGCCGATCACATGGCCGTAGCCGGGGACGTACAGGTCGCACTCGCCGGGCAGTTTCGCCAGGAAGGCGTAGTCGTCGTATTCGAGCTGGTTCAGCCCCCACATGATCACCTTCCAGCCGGTCTCGGCGCCTTTCCGCGCGGCGTCCAGTTCTTCCTGGTTCTCCGGCGTCTTGCCGATGGTCATGCGCGTGCCGGTGACCAGGTAGCGGTCGGTGTTGCCGCTGATGACGCGCACGGTGTCTTTTTTGTGCTCGTCGTCCTTGACCGCGTCGACCAGCCCCTTCACGCGGCGGATGCACTCGACGGGACGCGACCCCATCGCCGCCAGATCGCCGAGGATCCACAGGTGGTCGGCCCCGCCGATCGCTTCCAGGTCGGCCAGTGCGGCTTCCAGCGCCGTCAGATTGCCGTGGATGTCCGAGATACAAGCCAGTCTCATCACGTCTCTCGCTTTCTTCGCCTGTCTACAGTACGGATGATACAGCGCCGAAGCATGGGCAACCACTTGGTCGCCTATGACAGAATCCCTTGCTTCTGCTGGTCACCGCTGATTAGCCGCGGTCCTCGGCATGTGTAGACCAGAGCGGCACGGCGCGGTGGGTCGGTCATTCTGGTGATGAGCAGCACATCATGACCGGGCCGTAGTTGTGACATCTGTCATTATTGACACTTAGATAAAACTGAAAACACCATAGTGAGAAAGAGACTATCCGTGATCTGAGGCCTCATCATGCTCCGCACCGCGCCGCGTTCGCATTCGTTCTCTCCTTCACAAATTGTCTTATTCTGCTGCGTCCTGGCGATCGCGCTCGGCGCGGGCGTCGGCGTTACGGCACAGCAGGCGCCTCCCGCTCTTGCCGGGTCAGACAGCGACCTGCGATTCGTTCCTGGCGAGCTTCTCGTCAAACTGTCCCCGTCTATCGCGGTCGATGCGACCACCCACTCGACGAATTCGGCAGCCTTGGATGCGCTGCTGGAAGGCGCAGGCGTCGTCTCTGTCCTGCCTCTCTTTGAGCCGGCGGCTAATCCGGCACAATCGGCGAAGGGGGGCCCCGGGCAGTACTTCAAAATGACCTTCTCGCCCGATGCGGACGTTCTGTCGCTCGCGGACTTGCTCCAGGACGATCCCTCGGTGGAGATCGCTTCGCCCAACTACATCGGTCACATCCATCTGGTTCCCAACGACCCTCACTTTCCCGAACCGAATGGCCGGGCGCTGAACAATAGCGGACCTGCGCAACTGATGTTCCCGCTGCCTGGGATATCACCACCGGCAGCTCATCGATCGTGGTGGCCGTCCTGGATACGGGGTTCGATATCACCCACCCGGATCTGAATGCCAAAAACACTGGCACGGGCAGAGACTTCGTGAATGACGATTTCGGCGTCATGGATGACGAAGGGCATGGGACGGCCGTCTCCGGGATTGTTGGCGCTGTCTCCAACAATGGAATCGGAGTCGCAGGACTGTCTTGGGGCGTGAAAATCATGCCGGTGAAGGTCTGCGATGCAGCGGGAGACTGCACGCTTGAGGATGCGCTGAATGGTATCGTTTGGGCGACCAGCGGCGGCGCGAACATCCTCAATACGAGCTTCGGCATTCCGGTCTCAGGGCCTGGCGCTCTGATGATGCAGGACATCGTCAACTACACGCATAACGCCGGCGTGGTCATGGTCAATAGTGCGGGAAACGGTGACGAATATCTCGATGCGATCGACATGGTGTATCGCGTTCCGGCGGAACTCAACCATGTGATAGTCGTCGGCGCGACCGATCGCTTCGACGCGCGCTGCGCGCCGACGACAAGCGCGTGCAACTGGGCGGCTCCGCAAGCAAGCGCATGGGGGCCGCAGCTCGATCTGATGGCGCCAGGGAGTCTCGATCTCTGGACAACCGACATCATGGGTTCAGGTGGGTATAACCAGACGGGTGACTATAACGACGGATTTGGCGGGACATCCGCCGCTGCGCCGCACGTCGCCGGGACGATTGCGTTGATGCTGTCGGTCAATCCGGCCTCAGCCCTGATCAGGTGGAAGTCCTCCTGAAGGAACCGCGGTAGATCTGGGGTGGCAGGACGGGATGACCTGTTTGGCGAGGGGCGGATTGATGTTCTTGCATCGGTTCAGGCTTCCACAATAGCGGTCGGGATGGAGCAGGCAACGACGCGGGTGTCGGTAAGCTCGTATGGCGCGCAGTCGAACGGTTACTCTGGTACGCCCACAGTTTCCGCTGACGGCCGCTATGCGGCGTTTATCTCTCACTCCGATAATCTGGTACCAGGCGACTCCAACGGCAAAATGGATGTCTTTGTCCATGATCGACTAACGGGGCAGACAACGCGAGTCTCCGTCGCATCGGATGGAACACAGTCCAATGGTGAATCAGAGATCGGGCTCCGCCATTTCCGGTGATGGCCGCTTTGTCACGTTTGTCTCTGCCGCTACAATCTTGTGCCCTTAGATATCAATGGCCGATGGGACGTGTTCGTGCACGATCGCCAGACAGGTGAGACAAGCCGCGTGTCTGTTGCTTCGATGGTACGCCAGGCAACAATGATTCTCAATTTGGGGCGGCAATTTCTCTGACGGACGATCTGTCGCCTTTCATTCATACTCGTCGATCTTGTGAGTGGCATGTCTGGCTCTCAGGATAACGTTCACGATCGCCAGAGCGGACAGACGACGATCGCATCTGGTGTCCTATTACGGCACACCGGGGAACGCGGCGTCTCACAGTCCTTCCATCTCTGGAGATGGGCGCTATGTTTTTACCTCGCTAGCTCGCAACCTCGTATCTGGTGATCCGTTTGACAACCTAGAAGATATCTTCGTTCGTGACCGGCAGACAGGACAAACTGTACGAGCAAACATCGCTACAGACGGAACCCTGCCGAACAACAGCACTGCCTATCCGATGGTCTCCGACAACGGTCGATATGTCACTTTCACCACCCATGCAACGAATCTGTTGCCCGAAGATACAGACGATTACGCCGATGTCTACGTCTACGACCTCCAGACTCACCAGCTCGTACTCGTATCCGTGCCATCGAGTGGTGTGAAACAAAGCGCCAGCAGTTTTCTTCGACGATTTCGGCCGATGGACGCTACGTTGCCTTCGTATCTGCGGCGTCTAATCTGGTGAGCAATGACACGAACAACAACTTCGACATCTTCGTACACGACCGTACAACCGGGCGAACAGTCCGCGCTTCCGTCGCTGCGAACGGAGCGCAGGCGTACAGCAACTATGATTCCTGGATTTCCTCTGATGGGAGAGTAGTGGTCTTTGGCTCGCCGTCCACGGCTCTCGTGTCCGGCGACACCAACGGTGTGCCTGACATTTTCGTCCGTGACTGGCAGAGTGCCCTGCCCGTTCGGATAGAGACCTTGAACTTCGCGCATCAGAGCGTCGCCAATTACCAGTGGACGCCCGTGCCCGCCGCCGGCACCTATGATGGGAATGTTGTGCGGGTTGCTGCTAGTCTGGTCAGCAGCACAACCATGCCTATCACGACGACGGTTCGCCTCAGCGAAGGTGCCTGCGGGGACGCAATTGGCGCGCTGATCCACGAAGAGGTAGTCACGGTACCGGCGCTGGGTAGCGCGACAGTTTCCGGCGACTGGGACACCTTCGGTAATGCCTGGAATGGCGACGGAACGCGGCGGTTGTACAGCCGTATCTGCACCAGCGTCGAGCTCCATGGCGCCGTTGTCGATCAAGAGATACAGCTTCTCAAAGTGCTTCCGCGCCCGGTCGTGCTCATTCATGGGTTCACCGGCGTGCCGGGAACCTGGGATGCGTTCAAGACATACCTCTCCGGCGCATCGACGGGCGATCCCGATTGGCAGGGCTACGCCGTGGGCGACGGGCAGTACCCCGGCATGCTGAATACCGGCAGTTTCCTGAACCCGGCGCCGCTGACGAATACTATCGCCCAGAATGCGCTGGAAGTCGCTAACTATATTGAGGCGCTACGCATCGACAAGAATGCCTGGCATGTCGATCTGGTCGGCCACTCCATGGGCGGTCTGATCGCGCGGCGGTATATCCACCACGACATGCCCACCAATCTCCCTGGCGGCGGGCCGCTGGTGAGTCATCTGGTGATGCTGGGGACGCCGAACGCCGGCACGTGCTACGCACTGCCATTCGCCAACGGCGTGCTGCTCCAGCCGGCGGTGAGCGAACTTACGCCCACCTATGTAGGTCTGATCTTCAACCCGCTCAATGCGATCGGCACGATGTCCCGTTCTATGTGCTGGCGGGCAATCTGATCCCGACCTGCGGGTCGCCGGGGACGGCGCGGTGACCCTGTTCAGCGCACAGGCGATCCCGCTCGACGGCAGCCTGCTGACCGCGAGCTGGCATACGAAGATGACCAGTAGCCGATGACTTCCAGGCTGTCAGGGGTTGGTTGACCGGAACGGTGACCGCCGGATGCTTGCACTGAATCTTCCTGGGGATCCGACACTGGCGCGCTGACGGAAGCAATGCAACTCTTGGTCAGCAAGACGATCACAATTCCGGCGAATGGCAGCGTTACGGAGATGATCACGATTCCGACGGTTCCCGCCGGCTCGCTACTCACCGTATCTCTGCTTGGATCCTATGTGGACTCCGTCCTTCTCGATCCTTCGCTCAACCCGGTCGACTCGATAACCACGACGGATGACGAAGCGGGCGAGCCCTTCCGGTCCCTCTACGCCAGCGATCCCGCCGCCGGCCACTGGTCGCTTCAACTACACAATCCATCTTCTGAGCCGATTACCCTGCTCCTCAGCGTCACGCTGGATGGCGATCCAATTGGTGTGACTCTGAACGTTGGCGTACCCGATCCTGGTGACCAGGTTCCCCTCACAGTCAGCGTGACACAGAGCGGCAGCCCGGTCACCGGGGCGGTCGTCTCCGCGACTACTCGTTCCACAGACGGGATCGAAACGGCGCTGGCGCTGATGGATGACGGCGCACATGGGGATGGATCGGCCAACGACGGCATCTACGGCGGGATGACCGCTCCGCTGCCGCCTGGATTGAATACCGTCTCGGTTGGCGTCCAGACCGCTGCGTTTTCGCGCCAGGCGGTGGGGCATGTCAATATTGCATTCGACAATCAGCCGCCGGAGGCGGGCGACGATACCGCAAATACTACCGTTGACACTTCAGTGTCCATCGATGTTCTCGCGAACGATACGGATGACCAGGCCGTGGAGCAGCTTTCGATTGTTTCCGTCACCCTGCCGGCGACTGGCCAGGTGATCAACGACCGCGATGGAATCACGTTTCCTGCGGAAGGATCCCAGGGGATGGTTTCTTCGACTACACCGTAGAGGACCCCTACGGCGGAACCGGAACGGCCACGGTGAACATCGCCGTCGGCCTCAGGTGTCCGGGCACGGTGTATTCGGAGGGCGACCGGGCTGCCGATCCGGGCGGCGTCTGGGTGGACGCGCTCGACGCTTCCACCGGGGCGTGGACCAACGGCATCGGTGCCAACGGCGACGGAACCTACAGCCTGACTTTGCCTCCCGGCGACTACCGGGTCTTCTCCCTGGCGGCGACGCTACGCGCTGGAATTTACGGGGACGCCCTTTCTGAGTCTGGCGACCTGATCACCGTCGCGTAGTCGGGCGGCCCGACCGGCATCGACTTCACGCTGGGGCCGGACGCGTCACCGCACGGTCCCCGACGAGTCCGGCGGCCCGCTGGAGAACATCACCGTCAGCGTCGATAACTCGTTTATCGGCGTCTGCACCGACAGCCTGGGGCAGTACACGCTCCATCTCCGACGCCGGGCACCGCCTACAAGGTGGTCGCGGAGGGCGATAACTGGTGCGGCCAGCAGAACTATCTTGATGAGTGGTACGACGAGGTGAGCAGCATCGACGCGGCGACCCCGTCACGACGCCCAGCGCCGGCATCGACTTCACGCTGGTTTCGCCGGCATGATCAGCGGGACGGTGACGGATCAGGTGACGGGCCTTCCGCTGGCCAACATGAATGTTGCGTTTGAAGCAGACGGCTTCGGTCAGATGGTCTGCACGGATGCCAATGGCTACTCGAGATCCAGTATATTCCTTCGTTTGTGCCCTTCCGCGTCCATGCCAGCTACGGCGGCAACTCCTGCGGCGGCTCGGCTGCTTACGCACAGCAGTGGTGGCCGGATTCTGCCTCTGACCAGCGATGCCACCGTGATCACACTGACCAGCGGCGATCTGGAGCGAACCAATATCCACTTCACTGGACCCGCCGGCGCCATCTCCGGCACGGTCCGCCAGGAAGATGGAAACACGCCGATGCCGAACATGGAAGTCTGGTGCTGTACGCCGGCCCTGGCGACGAATACATGTGGTGGGTCGACACATGTACCGAACTCATCCGGGAACTACACCCCGCACAACCTGCCGCGTAACATTCCTGTCAAGGTCAGTGCCGGCATCAACAACTGGTGCAGTGGAGTGACAACTATCTGCAGGAATTTTGGCAGGAGACACTCGGATTGGGCGAATGCTGCCGTTCTCACGCTGACCGACGCTGCTCCGAATCAACCGAACATCGACTTCACGCTGGAACTCGGCGGCACGATCAGCGGGCATGTTTACCAGAGCGACGGTGTGACGCCGGTTGGAGCCATCGCCTCGGTTGACGTGACACGCTACAGTGACGACAGTTGGGTCGGCAGCGCGCCGACGGATGCGTCTGGCCTTTTCACAATCGCCGGACTGACGGCAGGTGTTTACCGAGTGCGCGGCAATGCGCCCGGCTATGCCTTCGAGTTTTACTCCAATGCGGTTACCCGAGAAGCCTCTCAGCCGGTGACCGTCGGGGCGAGCGGCACCATCATCGGCATCGACTTCACGCTTGACCAGGAAGGCACGGTGTCCGGCCATATCACCGAGGAGGGCGGCACGACTCCACTGGCCAATGTTGGCGTGAATGTGCAGCTTGGCGGCTCTGGCTATGATGTGGCGGTCAGCGCTTGTACGGACGTGAACGGTGATTACACCCTCTACAATGTGCCGCTCAACGTGCCGCTGAAGATCACCGCCTCGCGGGATGGCTGGAACTGGTGTGCTTCGGTGCCGAAGGTTCATATACAGGAATGGTGGCAGAATACGCCTGACTTTTCGGCGGCTACCCCGATCACCCTGACGCTGGCCGACCCCAGCGAAACGGGTGTCAACTTCACTCTCGCAGTGGGCGGCAGCATCACCGGGCATCTGTACGAGAGCGACGGGGCGACGCCAATTACCGCCAACGCCTCGATCGACGTCGAACCACTCTTCAACGGAGCAGGTGTCGGCATTGGCGTGAACTCTGACGGCAGTTACACCATTGGCGGGCTTGCGCCGGGCGACTACCGGGTGCGCGCTAACGGCAACAACTATGCCTGGGAATATTATGACGACGCCGGTCAGAACGGCGCAAATGCCGACACGGTGACAGTGGCGGCCGGCGCGACGGTGCCGAACATCGACTTTGCGCTCGGGCCTGGCGGGAGCATCTCCGGCACGGTCACAGCGGGGGATGGCGTCACGCCGCTCGCCAACATGCGCGTCGACATCGATGATCACTGGGTCGGCACCTGCACGGATGCAAACGGACACTTCACCATGTCCGGCCTGCCGCTTGACACGCCGCTGCGCGTGAACGCCGGCGGCATCGACAACTGGTGCGGCGGCAGTTCGGACTATGTCTACGAATACTGGCAGGATGCGCCAGATTCGCAGACCGCCACCCCGGTTATCCTCACGATGGCGAACCGCGACCGAACGGGGATTGACTTCGCGTTGGTGCTGGGTGGCGCGATCACCGGACATTTTTACGAAAGCGACGGTACGACGCTGATCACATCCAATGCCTGGGTCAACGTCGAGCCGCTCTTCGACGGGCAGGCCCCCGGCGCCGGGGTAGAGGCCGATGGCTCCTACATCATTCGCGCTATCCCACCCGGTGACTACCGGGTACGGGCCCAGGGTGACGGCTACGCTTTCGAGTTCTACGACGAGGCCGGACAGAATGGCAGCAATGCCATGACGGTGACGGTGGTCGCCGGCGCGACGGTGCCGAATATCGACTTCACGCTCGACCCGGGCGGCAGCATCTCCGGCACGGTGACGGCGGCGGATGGAACGACGCCGCTGGCCAACATGCGTGTCGACATCGACAACCATTGGGTAGGCACCTGCACCGATGTGGATGGCCACTACACGATGCCTAGCCTGCCGCTCAACCAGCCGCTGCGTGTTAACGCCGGCGGAAACGATAACTGGTGCGGTGGAAGCGCGGAATATGTCTACGAGTACTGGCAGGATGCCCCGAACTCGCAGGCGGCTACGCCAGTCATCCTGACTCTCGCGGAGCGAGATCGGACGGATATTCACTTCAGCCTCGTAATCGGTGGCACGATCACCGGGCATCTTTACGAGAGCGATGGCACGACGCCGATCACGTCCAATGCCTGGGTCAACGTCGAACCGCTGTTCGATGGGCAGGCCCCCGGCGCTGGGGTGCAACCAGATGGCAGCTATGCGATACATGGTCTCGCAACCGGAGACTATCGCGTGCGCGCCCAGGGCGATGGTTATGCCTTCGAGTTCTACAATGATGCCGGGCAGAATGGCGATAACGCCACCATTGTGACCGTGGTGGCCGGCGCGACGGTGAGCGGCATCGACTTCGCGCTTGAGCCCGGCGGCAGCATCTCCGGCAAGGTCACGGCGGCGGATGGAACGACGCCGCTGGCCAATATGCGCGTCGACATCGATGGCGTGTGGGCGGGTACCTGCACCGATGCGAATGGCCACTACACGTTGTCTAGTCTGCCGCTCAACCAGCCGCTGAAGGTCTTTGCCGGTGGAAACGATAACTGGTGCGGCGGCAGTGCGAGTTACGTTTTCGAATACTGGCAGGATGTGCCGAATTCGCAGGCCGCCACACCGATTGTCCTGACATTGACGGAGAATCATCGTACGGATATTGACTTTGCGCTGGCTCTCGGCGGAAGCATTTCCGGGACAGTCCGGGCGGCGGAAGATAATGTGCCGCTTGCGGATATCTGGATCTGCGCCTTCCCATACAGTGTGACCTCGTTCGCCGATACGCCCCCGTGGTCCTGTGGGCAGACCCAGGCAAATGGAACGTATCTGCTGTCCGCGATAGCGGCAGGAAATCACCGTATCTGGCTCTTCCCCGAAGACCGGCTGCGGCTGTTCTACAGCAACTCCCCGACGTTTGCCGGCGCGACACCCGTGGCGGTCACGGCGGGCAGCACTACACCGGGCATCGACTTCTCGCTGCCACTGGCGGCCATCATCAGCGGCACGGTGACGGACGCCAACGGCCAGCCGATGAACGGCGTGACCGTCTCGCTGGCGGATGGCACCTATCCGGAGTGCAGCCAGAGCGATGGGACGTACCGAATCTGGGTGCCAGCCGGCCAGCACGTCGTCAATGCGGGCGCCGGGATGTGCAACAGCGAGATCGACTTCCCAACGCAGTACTATCAGTGGGTCACGGCCGAAGGAGACGCGACGCCGGTGAATGCCGTCGTTGGCCAGACCACGCCGGACATTGATTTCACGCTTCAGGTGCGACTCCTGGGCGAAGTCGTCCTCCAGGGGCACGGCGCCCCACCTGATCCACGCTGGGTTCAGGATCTGTCAGTCTCCGTCACCCCACCTGAGCCGGCGCCGTCCATTCCGTTCAACGTGACGACGGATGAAAATGGCGCCTTCAGCCTCAATGGTTTGGAGATAGGGCCGCAGCGTATCTGGATCAAGGGCGCTCACACGCTGGCCAACGCTGCCGACGTCGTGCTGCATTATGGCGATAACCTGGTCCAACTGGGCTTGCTGCGTGAAGGTGACGCCAATGACAGCAATGGCGTGACGATCGCCGATTTCTCACTCCTGGCCGCTTCCTTCAGCAAGGCCGTGGGCGATGCCGGCTACGACGCGCGCGCCGACTTCAACGATGATGATGTCGTGAATATCAGCGATTTCTCACTCCTGGCATCCAACTTCACCCAGTCAGGAGCAGAGCCTTAGCCTCCGATCACCTTTGGCGGTGAATGAGCGGTGTGAGAGGGGGGCGAGCGTTTGGCCCCCCTCTTTTTGCAGGCGAATCTCGGTACAGCAGGATTGTCCCGCGAAAAACAAAATTGACCTGTAAAATAAACTATGCTATAGTGACTTCGATTGATGATCCATTCGTCAGTTATCACCCTTCTCTTGTCCTAAAGTCAGCGTCGTCCCAACCCATCCCCGCCAACATCCGGAGCGGCGATCAGGCGAGGGATGCAGCAGTCCCATCAACCCCAGGCAGACAGGAATTCTTGCGCTTGCATAATCGACAAAGCGCTCAATATATCGTGATAGGCCAACCCCGAAAGGAGACAGGCGGCAAACGTCGTTGATCTCGCCCCTGTTGTACGACACCTCCGCCGAGTAAGAAAACATCATGACCACTATGGACATTGCCACGCTAGACCGTAAAACGCTAGATGATCTCCGCGGGATGGCCCGTGAAGCCGGTATCGTCGGCTACAGCAAGCAGAAGAAACAGGATCTGATGCTCGCCCTGCTGCGCGACAATGCCGAGAAACAGGGCTACAAGCTGCGCGGCGGTGTGCTGGAGATCGTCGATGACGGCATCGGCTTCCTTCGCGCCGAAAAGTATCTGCCTGGCCCGGAAGACATCTACGTCAGCCAGACGCAGATCAAGCGTTTCAACCTGCGCACCGGCGACATGGTCGTCGGGCAGGTGCGCGCGCCGAAGGACTCCGAGAAATACTATGGCCTGCTCCGCGTGGAGTCGGTCAATGGGCTGAACCCGGAAGAGGCGAAGAACCGTCCGAATTTCGAGGACCTCACGCCGATCTTCCCGCTGGAACGCTTCAACCTGGAGACCAACCCGCGCGTGCTCTCCACCCGCCTGCTCGATCTGGTCGCGCCAATTGGCAAGGGGCAGCGCGGCCTGATCGTCTCGCCTGCCAAGGCCGGTAAGACGACCGTCCTGAAGGACATCGCCAACGCCATCAGCCACAATTATCCCGACGTGCATCTGATGATGGCCCTCATCGGCGAGCGCCCGGAAGAAGTGACCGACATCGACCGCTCGGTCGAGGCCGAGGTGATTGCCTCCACCTTCGACGAGCCGATCCAGAACCATGTGCGCGTCGCCGAAATGGCCCTGAACCGCGCCAAGCGGCTGGTCGAGGTCCGGCGCGACGTGGTGCTGCTGGTGGACTCCATCACCCGCCTCACCCGCGCCTACAACCTGGTCGTGCCGCCCAGCGGCCGCACCCTCACCGGCGGCCTCGATCCGTCGGCCATTCATCCGCCGAAGCGGCTGTTCGGCGCGGCCCGTAACGTCGAAGAGGGCGGCAGCCTGACCATTGTCGCCACCTGCCTGGTCAACACCGGCTCCAAGATGGACGATGCCATCTACGAGGAGTTCAAGGGCACGGGCAACATGGAACTGCACCTCAGCCGTCGCCTGCAGGAACGCCGCATCTTCCCGGCCTACGATGTCGAACAGTCGTCCACCCGCCGCGAGGAACTGCTCCTGGGCCCGGATGTCATCCAGCGCGTCTATACCCTGCGCCGTATGTGGTCGCACCTCGCCGAGGACGCGGATATCGGTCCGGCCGGCGCGACGGAGCAGCTGCTGAACGCGCTGCGCCAGTACGACCACAACGAGGAATTCCTCAACACGCTCAAGGCTTCTGGCGGCGGCGGCAGCAGCAACAATTCGCGCCACTTCTAGAGTAAGACAAAGCAACGTTTGTCCTCACCACCGCCGAGTGAAGCTCGGCGGTGGTGAGGACTTTTTGTTTTCGGATTTCTGATCTTCACATCGTCGGTGGGGCGACGTTGTGGTTCTGGTTCTGCGTCAGAAGCTGCGTCACTGCAGCGTTCAGGTCGAGCGCCCGCCCCTCGGCCAGGGACGCCTCCAGCACGCTGCCGGAGAGTTCTTCGCGCAGGGTATGGGCCAGCGGGATCATCGCGTCGGCCAGGGCGGTGCCGCGATCGCTTGGGACGACCTTCTGCACCAGGCCGAGCAGGACCGCGGCCCGGGCCGGTTGTTCTTCGGCCAGCAGCCCGCGCGCCAACCCCAGCAGCGCCTCCATCGTCTCGTTCATCGCGCCTTGATCGGAGGACAGCTTGAGCGCGGACAGGAAGTGCACCCGCGCGTTCTTCGTCTCACCTTCCAGCAGGAAGAGATCGCCCAGATTGTTGTGAATGGTGGCGATGCTGCGCAGTTCGCCCGTTCGAGCGGCGATGTCCAGCGCCTCGCGGTAGAAATGCCAGGCCGCGGTATAGTCGAGGCGGCGCGCGGCCAGCAGACCCAGGTTACTCAGGCTGTCCGCCTGCCCGTTGCGATCGCCAATCCGGCGGCGCAGGGTGAGCGCTTCGTCAAAAAACAGCTCGGCGTCGATCAAAGCGCCCATGCGGTAGGCCAGCATGCCCAGGTTGTTGACAATGGCCGCTTCGGTGAACACGTCGCCGATCGAGCGGGCCAGGTCGAGCATCTGCTGGAAGATGGCGCGCGCGGCTTCCAGGCGGCCCTCGCGCGAATAGCTGAAGGCGATGCTGTTGACGGTGGCCAGTTCGCCGCTGGCATCGTTCAGGCGGCGGTAGAGCGTCCGACTGTCGAGCAGGGCCGTGCGAGCCAGGGTGTACTCGCTCTGCGCCAGCCGGACCATCCCCAGCGCGGTCAGGGCCTTGGCCAGGCCGGACAGGTAGTCGATTGACCGGCTCAGCCGGACCGCTTCTTCGGCTGTTTGCAGCGCTACGGTGAGCTGCTGCTGCCGCCAGGCGACGCTCGCCCAACTGGTGAGCGCATCGACCAGCGCCACCGAGTCGTTTATCTTCCGCGCGGCGTTGGCCGAATCGGTGTACGACTGAAGGGCGGGGGCAAAATCGCTCTGCCGGGCCAGCGCATCCCCGACCAGCCGCAGCAGGCGCGGATAGCGCGCGTCGGCATCCGGGTCGATCACATTGATCGCCTGCTCCAGGACGGCCAGCGCACGCTTCAGCGACGCCTGCCGGATCAGCACTTCGGCGGCGGTCAGCGTGTACCGAATTTGCTTGTCGAATTCGCTGGCCTGCTGCCAGTGGTTGATCAGCGCATCGTAGTGCGCCACGTCGTCGGGGTAGATCTTCTCGATGGCTTCGGCGGCGCGCCGGTGCATCATCACGTATTCTTCGGCGCTCAGCATCTCCAGCATGCCGTCGCGCAGCTTGTGATGGCTGAAGCGCCAGTTACCGTCGTCGTATTCCAGCACCGCGTTGTTGGCGCACACGGTGATCAGCCGGTCCATATCGCCGATCAGATCCCCGGCCAGCACCGGATCGATCACCCGGCCCAGCACGGCGATCTGTTTGAGCGCTGGAAGCAGCGTCTGGGGAATGCGGCCCAGCCGGTCTTTGACAACCGTCTGCATGCCGCCGACGATGACATCCACCGGCAGGGTGCGGTACATGACGTCGCGCAGCGACCCGGCTCGCTCGGCCAGGATGCGCATGAACTCCGTCAGGAAGAAGGCGTTGCCTTCGGTCTCGCGGTGCAGCGTCGTGGTGATCTCGGAGTCGGTGTCCACACCCCCGACCAGTGAGCGGATCAACTGCTCCGTCTCCTGCTGGGTGAGCCGGGGCAGGCGGATCAACTGCGCGCCGGGCACCTGCTCGATCACCGTGTTGGGCTGGTCGTCGCGGAACGTCCCGACGATCATCACGGGAATGGGCGCGGCGGCCAGCCGGCGGATCAGCCACAGGTCTTCAGCCGCCCACTGCAAATCTTCCAGCAGGATCAGCACCGGCCGGTTCTGGCTCTTGATCAGCTCAATCACTGTCTCGGCCAGCCGGAGCTGCTCGCCTTCACTGTCCAGGGCCGGTTCCTGGGGAATCTGTCGGCCCAGGCGGGCATCCAGAGTCGGCACGATGCGCTTGAGGGCCGCGATCATGCGATCGTCGAGGGGGGCATCCAGCGCCAGGCGCAGGATCGGATCGTGCCAGATAGCGTACGAGGCGCTGCCCGATTCCTCCGCCGAGCCGCGTGCCACCAGCCAGCCGTCGAGCAGCGCGTGAATGCGGAATTCGCCGAGCAGCCGCGACTTGCCGACGCCCGTCTCGCCGCCGATCAGTACCACTTCCGGGATGACCAGCTTTTCTCGGACGTCCAGCCCTTCCGAGCCTGGCGCCGACTCCGCGGCTTGACCTGGCGCTGACGCGGGCGATCCCTGACCGGGCAGCGAGGTTCCGTTGAGCGGCTTCGCACCGATCTGGCTGTCGGGCGTCGCCGGATGGACGCGGCGCAGGGTCGTCTTGAGTTCGACCATCTCGCGTTCACGCCCGACGAACGATGCCGACTGGAGCGCGCTGGTCAGCAGGAGCGGGTCCTCTTTGGGCATCGGCAGCGATAGCGCTGCGCACAGGTCGAGGATGACGGCATCGGCATCCGCATAACGCTCGCGCGGGTCGTTCATCATCAGGCGCAGCACGATGGCCGAGATTTCGGTCGGCGCGCGGTGCACCCCGATATAGCCGCTCAGAATGTCGGCGATCAGCTCCGACGGCTGCTTGGTGTTGAACGGGTGGAAGCCGGCGAACAGCTCGAAGGCCAGGATGCCGGCGGCGTACAGATCGGTGCGGGTGGTGAGCGTCTCGCCGCGCACCTGCTCCGGGGACATATAGGCGAGCGTGCCACTCATAATCCCGGACTCGATTCCGCCGCCGGCCGCCCGCTTGGACAGGCCGAAATCCAGCACCTTGACGATGCCGGACGGATCGACCAGGACGTTGGTCGGTTTCAGATCGCAGTGGATGATCGAGCGGCGGTGCAGATACGAGAGCGCCTGGAGCATTTGAATGAACAGCAGGGCCCGCTGCTGGAGCGGCAGTCCTGCGCCGTAGGTCGTGATGGGACTGGCCTGGGAGATGAAGAGCGTCGTCAGGTACGGCATGCTCTCGTCGTCGAGGCCGAAGTCCAGCACCGGCGTGATGTTCGGATGGCGCAGCCCGGCGTGCATGCGGAATTCTTCGGCCAGGCTCAGCAGCGACCGCCGGCGTGTGGCAGTCGACATGATGAGACGGGTCTCCGGCCTGGCATATTCGGGAGACGTCGCGAAATGAAGTCGTTTGAGCGCAACGGTCTGGCCGGTCAGAAGATCGACGGCGGCATAGACGATGCTCGTGCCACCGCGTCCGATCTCCCCGGCAATATGGTAACGCCCGTCAAATAGCAATCGCGCCAAGCGCTGTTGCCTCCCTGTTTCGGATTTGACCAGACTTACTGACGCCTGTTGTACACCTCTGATTGTAACCCGTTGCTGCGCTTGTTTGGCAATAGCGGGCTGATCGCGCTGTCTGATGACGATCGCCCTCCGGTTAGTCCCGTAATTTCGAGTCGCCGGCGTCGGCGTCGGCTTGCTTCTTTTGGCCAGGATCGGTGCAGTTCCAGGGCCGAATGTTACGCGCTGGTACCAATGATATAAGAACTTGCTTATCAGTACAATGAACGCTTTCCGATTCATAACATTTGCACACGGAGGCGCGGACAGGGACTGAAGCTCCCTTTCTCCCTACGTGCCAAGTTAGCGACTGATCGACGCTATCAGAATCGCGAAGGTCGCGTCGTCCGCCGGGTGTTAAAACACCCGGCTACCCGACAAGACAGGTCCACTAAAGGGACCAAAAAACGCAAGCGTCGGGGAAGCCCCTTCAGTGGGCTTGTCGGTTGGTAGCCGAGGCGCTTTAGCCCTCGGCGGCCCTTGCAAGGCACTTGCTGGCAAGGCGGTTGCGGGGGAACAGGGCTTGGCGGATGAGGGGGTGAAACAACCGGATCAGGCTCTACAGGGGGTCGACCGCCACCATCACCGTGGAGGAATCCACCTGCGCTTCCAGCAGATCGCTCACGATTGCATCCAGGTCCGCGCCCGCGTAGGTGGCTTTCGCGGCGGCCAGCGCTTCGACTCCCAGGACAGCACGAAGTCGTTCCAGGAGTGGCAGCAGCCAGAACTGCACCGTCTCGGCATCCGCCGCCGGGTAGGTCTCGGCGAACCCCGCCAGAGCCGCGCTGCGCGTGTGGGCGCCTTGCGCCTCGAAGACCTGCGCGCTGCGGATCACCAGTTCAGTCAGCGCCCGCTCGGCCCCGATCTGTCTGGCCAGCGCAAGCCCCTGGTGGATCGTCTTCCAGGCGGCCTTGAAGTTGCGCAGCATGATCTGCGGGGCGGCCAGCCCGGCCAGCGTGTCCGCTTCGCCATAGCGGTTGCCGGTCTCGCGGAAGGCGCGCAGTCCCTGCTCCATGAAATCGCAGGCCGACTCCCAGTCGCGCTGGTAGGTTGCCACACCGCCCAGGTTGGACAGGCACAGCGCCACCCCATAGCGATCGCCAATGTCGCGGAAGGCGCTCAGCGCCTGCTCGAAACAGCGCCGCGTCGTCGTCCAGTCCTGCTCGTAGGCCGCCAGAATGGCCAGATTGGTCAGCGATGCGGCCACCTGCTGCCGGTCGCCCACGGACTCGTAAAGATTGAGCGCGTTGGTGAAGCAGCGCCGCGCCAGCGCCCAATCGCCCTGCCGGTAGGTGGCATTGCCCAGTGTATTCAGGCTGCTGGCGATCGCCTCGCGATCGCCATAGGCGGTGGCCAGCGCCAGCGCCCGCTCGGCATCGGACTTTGCCTCGGCGAACGCGCCGCGCTGCCACTTGACGCGGCTGAGGCCGTTGAGCATGACGATGCGCATCCGGGGCTGCTCCGCCGCGGCCAACCCTTCGACATAGCTGGCGTGGGCCTCTTCGAGCGCGCCCATGTGCCCGTGAGCGCGGCCTCGATACTGGATCAGCTCCAGCCGGGTTTCGATCAGCTCCGGCTGATCCTTGGTGAGCGCCAGCCCCTGGGCGATCCACTTCAGCGCCCGGCCGTATTCGCCCGTCAGGTTGATCAGGATGTCGACCGTGCGCAGCAGGGAGGGCAGCGCGCGTTTGGGCTCACCGGCTCCCAGCCACTGCTCGGCCAGCCGCTCGTTGTAGGCGGCGTTGTCGGGGTACACCGTCTCGATGGCCTGGGCCACCACCCGGTGCAGCGCCGCGCGGTCGTCGGGGGTGAGTTCGGCGATCAGCGCCTCGCGCAGCTTCTCATGGCTGAAGCGCCAGACGTCGTCCACGCGCTGGAGCACGCTGGCATTGACGCACACCGTCAGCCATCGCTCCCACTCGTCCATCGTCGACTTGCTCGCGGTCACCAGCAGCTTGAGGTCGATGTGCACCCCGGCGATGGCGGCCAGATTCAGACCGGGCTGCGCCCAGATCGGCACGCGCGCCAGCCGCCGTTCGACGATGGTCTTGACGCCCTCGGTGAAGATAGACATGGGCAGAGTTCGTTCGCCGATGGCTCCCAGCGATCCGGCCTCTTCGGCCAGTGCCCGGACGATTTCCACCATGAAGAAGACGTTGCCGCCGCTTTCGCTGTTGAGCAGGTCGATCACCCTCGGCTTCTGCCCGGCCGTACCGAGCATCGCCCTGCTGAGCGCGGCGATCGCCGTCTCGTCCAGTCGGGCCAGGGGCAGATGAGTCATCTCCGGCAGGCGCTCGGGAAGCTGCGGCATTTCCTCAGTGCGGTAGCAGCCGACGATCAGCCAGGGCTGTTCCGTGACGAAGTGCAGAAGCTGGCGCAGCGGGTCCAGGCTTTCGTCGGCCCAGTGCAGATCTTCGAGGATGAGCAGGATGGGCTGGCCCTGCTGCTTGAAGACATCCACGATGGTCATGACCAGGCGCTGCTGCGCGCTGCTGCCGGTCATCTCCGGTGGCTCCGGCACGGCCCGACCGATCAACTGGGCGATGTCCGGCACGATCGCCTTGAGCACGCCCGCTTCGAAGTCGCTCAGCGTCGTGGTCAGCGCCAGCCGCCGCATGACCTCGCGCCAGTACTGGAAGGGCAGCGAACCTTCTGCTACGCCATGCCCACGCAGCACCAGCGCGCCTTCGATCATCGCGTGAATGCGCAGCTCGTCGAGCAGGCGCGACTTGCCGACGCCGCTTTCACCGCCGATCAGCCAGCCGCTGCCGCGCCCTGCCCGCGCTTCGGCCAGCCCCGCTCTCAGCCTGCCCAGCTCGACAGCCCGACCGGTGAACGGGGGCATTTGCAGGAAGCTCTCGCGAACTTCCTTGCTCTCCTGCACGATCGAGAAGTCTTCCACGGCGGATTGCAGCGCCTGGATGGCCGCCTCGGCGCTCTGCGGACGGAGGGCCGGGCTTTTCTGCAACAGCTTGCCGATCAGCGCCGCCAGACCGCTCACATCCGGCTCGGACGGTTGGATTGGCAGGATCGGCCGCGTATCGGTCAGTGGCAGCGGCTCGACGACCGGCAGAGTAGGCGGGTCCCTGGGCGTATCGCTCTCCAGCATCGGTCTGCGCCCCTGGGCGGACAGGTGCGTCGTGTTCTCGTTGTTGGACGACGGGGCGCTGGAGTCGCCGTTCCTGGCCCGCAGCGACAGCAGTTTGAGATCCGGCGTTTTGTAGAGAATGCTGCGCACCAGTTCGCTGATGTCTTCGGCGCGGAATGGATGCACGCCGCTGATCAGCTCGTAGGTGATCATGCCGACCGCGTAGAGATCGCTGAGCGCACTGGCGGTGGAGTCGGACAGCAGTTCCGGGGCCATGTAGTCCAGGGTGCCGGCCGTGCTGCTTGGCTGATCGCCGGAGATAGCCAGTCCGAAGTCGAGCACTTTCACCTGCCCGGTCGTCGTGACCAGGACGTTGCGTGGCTTGAGATCGCGGTGGACGATGCCGCGCCGGTGCAGATAGGCCAGCGCCAGCAGCGTTTCCCCCAGCAGGCGCAGCTTTTCCGCCAGCGGCTGGCCCCGCCCAGCTTCGAGAATGGTGCGGGCGTTTTCCACCAGGGTCATGGTGTAGTAGGGTTGGCGTTCGGCGTCGAAGCCGTAGTCGAGGACCGTAATGATGTTCGGGTGACGCAGCCCGGCCAGCACCTGGAACTCACGCGACAGCACGACCGCCAGGCTGTCCGAACTGCCATTGATGGAGAAGGCGCCCTGCATCTGCACGCGTTTCAACGCCACTGGGCCGCCGGTGAGCCGGTCGGTCGCGCGGTAGACGACGCCCATGCCACCTGCGCCCAGCTTTTCATGGAGCAGGTAGCGGCCATCGAGGATGAAGTCTTGTGATTGCGAGTCCAACATTCTCTTCGCAGGTCTTTCATCGATCGGCGTTGACTCTACATGACAATCGAGCCGAAAACCAACCGTTTTTTGGGGATGCAAAAACCCCCCGCCATGAAGCTGGCGAGGGGTTTTTCAGGATGTGAGAAAGGATTATGCCGATGTTAGCTGGTGTCGGGTGGGTAGTGGCAAACGCTGTTTGCACGCCCGCTTCACATGTTGAATGCTCTAGTCGCCGGCTGCCGGGGCGGTGTTGGGCTTGAGAGCCGTTCCGCCGCCAGTGATCGCCGGGGCATCATCCGGGTGGGGCAGTACATCCGGCCAGATGCTGGCGCCGTGCTCGTAGAAGTCGATGCCGATGACGTCAGCCTTCTTGTTGACGCGCAGGCGGTTGACGACCTTGAGCGCGCCGAACATCAGGACCGAGGTAGCTGCGACCCAGACGATAGTCGAGAGGGAGCCGATGGCCTGCGTGATCAGGATGTCGGCACTGCCGCCTGCGACCAGCATGCCGCCCTTGCCGGCATGCGCGCCGAAGGTGGTCAGAACTGGCTCGGCGAACAGGCCGATGGCCACGATGCCGAAGATGCCGCATGCGCCGTGGACGGCGAAGGCGCCAACCGCATCGTCAATCTTGAGCGATTCGATGAAATCCGCGGCCAGCAGCATGAGCACACCGCCGATCAGGCCGATGATGATGGCAGCCAATGGCGAGACAAACGCACAGCCCGCGGTGATGGCGACCAGGCCGGCCAGTGAACCGTTCAGGCAGGTCAGCAGATCCCATTTGCCGGTGCGGAAATACTGGAAGATGATCGCCGACATCGTGCCGGCGGCAGCGCCCAACGTGGTGTTGAGGGTGACGACGCCTATCAGCCCGCCTTGGCCGTACGCGCCGAGGGTCGAACCGGGGTTGAAGCCGTACCAGCCGAACCACAGGATCATTGTGCCGATGGTCGCCAGACCGAGGTTATGTGGACGAGGCATCTTGCCCCACACGCGGCCCGGACGGGGTCCAAGCAGGATGGCGCCGACCAGGGCGATCACGCCTCCGACAGTGTGGACGACGTTGGAACCGGCGAAGTCATAGAAACCCTGTTGTGCCAGCCAGCCGCCGCCCCAGACCCAGTGGACGACCACGGGATAGATGACCACGGCGATGACCGCGCTGTATATCAGGTCGCCGACGAAGTCGGTGCGTTCGGCCATCGCGCCGGTGGTGATGGTGCTGGCGGTGGCCGCGAAGGCGAACTGGAAGAAAAACATGGTCAGGATGCTGATGTTGTAGGGAGCGAACGTCTGGTTCATGACGTCGAGGCCGGGAGCGAACAGAGACGTGCCAAACAACCCGCTGCCATTGTCGACGCCAAAAGCGACGCCAAAGCCGACCACCCACCAGCAGATGGCCGTCAGGCCAGCGTCGATGAAGTTCTCCAGCAGGGCGTTGACGGTGCCTGTCTGGCGAATAATGCCCGTTTCCAGCATGGCAAAACCGGTTTGCATGAAGAAGACAAGGAAGCCTGTCAGCAGGACCCAGGTAGTATCAATGGAGATCTTGACAGTCATAAAGTCTTCGGCGGTCGGCAAGCCATCCTGGGCAAATGCTGAGGTAGTCCCAAGTGCCGCCAGAAGTACAGTAGAAATCGCCAAGGCAAGAAGACGTCGCCAAGCTCGGTTCGTTTTCTTCATGTCTTCCCTCCAAATAGTGGATCTTGACGAAACAGCTCGTCAACGGACCGCACTGTCATGCTGTATGGTGAGAAGATACAAGACGGAGCAGGCTTAAGTGACAGTCAATGTGACGAATTCTGTCGGCATTTTCCGTCTATTTGTGACATCTCCATCACAGTCGTGGCAATATGCATAAACTCTCCCGTGCTCGTGATCGGCGGAAAAACCCCGTGAATGCTATGAATGCAGTAAATTGCACAGTGCAATCTGTACAATCTGTATCGCAAACGCACAAGGCTTTATCAGGGCTTCATCAAAGTCACGTCAAGCCGAATACCGCCCGGTAGATCAGGAAGAAGGCCATGCCCAGGACGATGGTCAGCAGCAGGTTGCGGGTGCGCCAGGCCAGCAGCGCGCTGACCACACCGGCGACCAGATAGCTGTTTTGCAGGCTTATGGAGAGCGTTTCGCCGTCTGGGAAGAGCATGGCCGGCACAATGATCGCCGACAACACTGCCGGCGGAACATAGCGCAGTGCCTTGAAGACGCGTTCCGGCATGGGCAGCCGGCCGACCAGCGCCATTGTTCCGTAGCGAACGCCGAATGTGACGACCATCATGCCGAAGATCAGCAGCCATTCGTTCATGGGAGGACCCTCTCTTCAACCTCACCCCCTGGCCCCCTCATGTGACTATGAACCTCACCCCCACTCGCTTCGCTCGTCTCCCCTTCTCCATTTGGAGAGGGGGCAAGGGGGTGAGGTTGACGGGACTCGACAATCACACCGGCGGTCACTCCGGCGAGCGCTGCCAGGATCAGCCCGAACTTGTAGGGCAGAGGGTTGGCGACGACGGCCACGGCCGCGGCGACCACGACGGCGGCCAGCATGGGGCGGTTGACGATCAGCGGGACAACCATGGCGGTGAAGGTGACCACCAGGGCGAAATCCAGTCCCCAGCGCGTCGGGTCCGGGATGGCGCTGCCGGCGATGATGCCGACGCCTGTCCAGATCTGCCAGTTCACATACATGAATATGGCAGAGCCGAGATAGAACCAATGCTTATAGCGCGGATCATCCGGTTCGTTGTAGCGGTTGGCGACGACGACGAACGACTCGTCGGTCAGCCAGAAGGCCAGGGGGAGCAGCCAGCGCTGCGATAGATGGCGCACGTGCGGCGCCAGCGTCGCCGAATACAGGGCGTGGCGCAGGTTGATGACGAAGGTGGTCAGCACGATCACCGGCAGCGCTGCGCCCGATCCATACAGCGTGGTCGCGATGAACTGCGCCGAACCGGCGAAGACGAACAGCGACATCCCCTGTGCCGCCGCCGGCGAGAATCCATTCGACACGGCCAGCGCCCCGAAAATGATGCCAAACGGGATGGCGCCCACTTCCACCGGGATGGTCGCGCGCATCCCGGCGATAAACTCCTGACGCGGTGTCGTCATGCCTCATCCGTCTTGTCGTATGGCCTGTCGTAGGGGTACAGGAAGGCGCCGGGGAAATCCTCTCCGACCTTCTTGCGCTTGCCGCTCCAGGACTCGATGTCGACGCAGAAGACCGAGGTGCGCGCCAGTTCGTCGGGCATGATCGGGCGGTAGTCGCGGCCCGGTTTCAGGTGTGGGAAGTACTTGTCGAGCAGAAGCTGGAGCGCTCGCTCCGCGTCTTCACCTTCGATGACTCGGCCGCGTCCGAAGACGACCACGCTGGAATACTCGACGCTGAACTCCAGGGCTTCGTCTGCCGGGAGCAGTCGCCCCATCTGGGTCGCCGTGAAGCTCACATGTTCGTCGCCTTCGACGTTGGCGCGGGTTCGTCCGACGCGGGCGGTGTGTGTGTAGAGGGCATGGCGGGCAGCATCATAGACGAACAGGTTGGAATTGACGAAGGGCTGCCCATCGTACACAGTCGCCAAAACGCCCATCGGTGCGCTGTTGAGAAATTCCTCAATCCACGCCTCATCCTGGACGGCGCGATCGCTGCGACGGACGGCATTGACAGGCAGCGCCGCATAGTCTTTTGCCATGCTAAAGAACTCCCAGACAGTTTGTGTGTTATATCCAAAGAGACTATACATGCTTTCCAGTTGATGGTAGTGTCGCGTATAACCATTGCTCGGAGATAGACCAATGGATTGCGATGGACTTCCGCCGTGAATGGTTATCGGGGGGTCAGAAGTCTCGGGGATTGCCCAACGGGCTGCCCTGTCAATGGCAGGGTATTCGCTTCAAAGTCGATCGTGAGATCATGTGGGCGCTACACCGCAGGGGCGCATCTCGATGCGTCCGACGTGACGCGCGGTTCACGAACCGCCTCTGCCACCGGCGATTTGAAGCGATGAGCCAGGGCGATTGCCAACCGGTCTGACTCTGCGATAGAATGATGATTGATGGTGCGAACATTTGAGCCGACGAACATACACGCTGCCAAACTCGTCGATCTGCCGCTGGTCAGGCGGCTGACGGAAAACGGGATCATCCTGGACAGCGAACTCATCTGCACACGCGAGGCCATGGATACGCCCAATGTGTTGTTGTCCAGCATTCTGCCCCAACGGGGAGTGTACACGCTGGTGGGGCGGTCCGGACGGGACAAAGTGGTCGGGCAGTTCCGACTGCGAACCGATCACCCGCTGGCGCAGATGATTTTTGTCGCGCCTGCTCCTCAGGATGAGGTGCACAGCAGCTCCTGGCTGCATCTGCTGGACGCCGTCGCCGCTGAGGCGGGCAAGCGGGGTGCCCACATGCTGATGGCCGAGGTCGATGAAGACAGCTCGCTCTTCACCACCCTGCGCACGGCCAACTTCGCCGTCTACGCACGGCAGGAGTTGTGGCGCTGGAATGGCGACTTCGACCGACTGTCGGCCGAACGCGTGCTGCTGACCGATGCCAAAGATGAGGACCCTGCCGAGATCCACTCCCTGTACAGCTCGGTGGTGCCGCCGCTGATTCAGCCGGTCGCCGCTCCGTCGGAGGATGCTTCCGGCTGGGTGTACCGCCGTGATGGTCGGCTGCGGGCCTATATCGCCTATGCTGAGGGACGCTGCGGCGCGTACATCATGCCCTATGTCCATCCCGACATCGTAGGGCGTGAAGCCGAAGCGCTGCTGAGCTCGGTGCTGGCGCGGGCGAAAGCGGATCGTCAGCCGGTCTTCCTGTGTCTGCGGCGTTATCAGGAATGGCTGGAGACGGCCCTGGAGACGATCGGCTTTGAGCCGTTCAAGGATCAGGCGGTCATGGTGCGGCATATCGCAGCCGGCGTTCGGCATGCGCAGTTTGTACAATCTGGCTTGGCGCTGGAGGCTATTTCCCAGGCAGTGCGCCCGCCGAGCCGTTCAAAAATGATTCCCATGCCTTCAGGAGAACTGCCAAGGACTGTATGGAACGACGTATTACGGACGATATAGACGAGCTCAAACGGGTTCTGCCGCCGCACCTCAACGCGCGGTTGGACGACATCGCCAATACGGATGATCTGCTGGAAATCGTTCTCGACCTGGGGCGAATCCCCACCGCGCGCTACACCACAGGCGAAATTCCCCTTTCTCAAGACGAAGTCACACGGCCGGAACTGGACCGCATTGTCGCCAGCATTGGCGTCTTTGACGCCGACAATCGCGCGGGCATGGAGCGCACCCTGCACCGCATCAGCGCGATTCGCAACCGCCGCGGCGAGGTGGTAGGTCTGACCTGCCGCGTGGGCCGCGCGGTGTACGGCACGATCGACATCATCCAGGATTTGATCGAGAGTGGCCAGAGCGTTTTGCTGTTGGGTCCGCCCGGCGTCGGCAAGACGACCACCCTGCGAGAAGCGGCGCGGGTGCTGGCCGAGAGCAAGCGCGTGATCATCGTAGACACCTCGAACGAGATCGGCGGAGATGGCGATGTGCCGCACCCGGCCGTCGGCAAGGCGCGCCGGATGCAGGTCTCGCACCCGGAGCGTCAGCATGAGGTCATGATCGAGGCGGTGGAGAACCACAACCCGGAAGTGATCGTCATCGACGAGATCGGTCGCGAACTGGAAGCGATGGCGGCGCGCACCATTGCCGAGCGCGGCGTGCAGTTGATCGGCACGGCGCACGGCAACGCGCTGGACAACCTGCTGCTCAACCCGACCCTGTCCGATCTGATTGGCGGCATCCAGGCGGTGACCCTCTCCGACGAGGAAGCCCGGCGGCGCGGCACGCAGAAGACGGTGCTGGAGCGACGCGCTCCCCCGACCTTCGACGTGCTGATCGAACTGCAAACCCGCGACCGCATGACCATCCACGAGGATGTCGCGGCGGCGGTGGACGCGGTGCTGCGCGAGAAGGCGCTGCAAGTCGAGATTCGCTATCGCAACGAACACGGCGAGGTGATTGTCGAGACGCCGCAGCCGGAGATCCGCTCGATCAGTGAGCGCAACGTGCGCGGTGAGCGCGGCGAGCGCAGCGAACGCCCCGAGGCGTCGCCGGAGCGCCCGCGGCGCGGCGAGCGGACCGCGCGTGGTGAGCGGCGTCATACCGAAGAAGAGTCCAACGGCGCGCGCGGGCACAGTGCGGCCAGCGACCCTGGCGGCGCCAGTTTGCAGCCCACCACCGTCTATGCTTACGGGGTGGCGCGCAACCGGCTTCAGCAGTCGGCGCGGCGGCTGAATCTGCCCCTGAACGTGACCGACGACATTGGCGACTCGGACGCCATCGTCACCATCAAGAACTATTACCGGCGGCGGCCCAAACTCATCGTTGATGCCGAGCGCCGCGGCACACCCATCTACGTCCTGCGCGCCAACACTGTCACCCAGATGGAGAACTTTCTCCTCGACCTGTTCCAGCAGGGAGGTCTGGAGGATCCCGACGGCCCTTTTGGCGAGGCGATTCGTGAGGCGGAACAGGCGATCTTGCAGGTGCGCGCCGGGTTGACCCACTATGTCGATCTGCCGCCGCGCCCGCCGATGGTCCGCCGCCGCCAGCACGAACTGGCGCACCGCGCGCGCCTCGACTCAGAGAGCTTCGGCATCGAGCCGGAACGCTACGTGCGCATCGCCCGGAGCACGTTGTAGACCCTCAGCCCCTGATCTGACAGGGGTAGGTTTTCAACGGATCGATGAATAGACAGGTGGCATAGGGACGCGATTTTTGTGGGCCGACGCAGGGTTTGGCCAATAAATGACGACATCAGGTTGAGTTCTGCCCCTCTCCCGTGGCCACGGGAGAGGGGTGGCTCGCATTTGCCGGCAACTTGCCTGGAGTCACTCCGGCGGTTCTCCCCCTCTCCCGCTTCAGCGGGAGAGGGGGTTGGGGGGTGAGGGTCTCTCGAGATCCTGATGGGACCTTCACACAACCCTATGTCGTCTGTACTGCGCCAACCCTACGGCGCGTGATACTTCTCGCGTCCATCACGTCCGACGCCAAGAAAGGCGTCCCTACCACCAGGGCATCATTCACGTCGACCATAAAAACCCTAACCCTATCAACATCTCCCGCTCCTCTCCCGCAAACGCGACAGAGGGAGCGTTTGTCAGCAGGGCGACCCGGCGGGTCGTCCACCACGATCATGAGCGACTCGGCGTAACCCGTTTCCGCTCAGCGCCCTGGCTTCGCTTTGCGTTCGATCAGCTCACCGTCATCGCCGAGAACGACATCGCCCAGTACCACATCGCCCCCGTCGGCCTCGTCGGCGGGCAATTCGAGTTCGGATGTTCGTGACCATGTGGCCTGGGGGCTTTCGTCAATTGACCCGGAGTCGCCGCGAAGCCATTCCGCGGAGAGAATCTTCTTCTGATTTGGCGCGTAATAGATGCGATACGGGTCGTGGTTCTTGAAGGTCAGGAACTCTTTCTTGCTGACCTTGAACCTTACATCGTCGATCCTCAAAAAATAGGTTGTTTTGTTGTTGCTGGAGCGTGTATCGAGCCGGACTCGCCCTTCGACCTCGCGCAAGTTTGACTGTAGGTCTTTCGTGATTCGAGAGCGGCTGACGGCGACCGCGATGAGCCCGGCCATGAAACTCAGCGCCGCCAGTCCGTTGAGGGCCAGCCCTACACTCCCGCTGACGCGCACGAGGAAGAAGGTGAACACAAACGCCAGGATTCCCAGGATGACGGCCCACACGACATGGTCGCGCTGCCGTTGGAGCAGTTGCGCGGATTGCCGCTCACTCCACGCACCCGCCATGTTGGCCGCCAGGTCGGACTCGTCGAAGCGGAGCGCCGCCATCAGGAGGTCTTCGTACTTTTTGGGCTTTGAGTCCTGCGCCACGTCCCTGATCCTTCTCACAATCCCGCACATCCGTTGCTATAGGATACGCAGAATGGGCCGGCCAGGTTCCCGACGAACGTCTCAGAACCATCTGAAATACTGAACTGTCTCCTCGTCCTGTTCAAACCCGACCGACTCATAAAGCACGTTGGATGCATTGTTCCCGCTCACGGAATCGATGCGGGCGATCGCATAGCCGATCTGCTGCATCTTGAGCAACGCGGTCAGCAGAATCGCCCTGCCGATCCCGCTCAGCACCCTGGCTTCGCCTTGCGTTCGATCAGCTCACCGTCATCGCCGAGCACGACATCGCCCAGTACCACATCGCCGTCGTCGGCCTCGTCGGCGGGCAATTCGAGTTCGGATGTTCGTAACCATGCGGCCTGCGGGCTTTCGTCCATCGACCCGGAGTCGCCGCGAAGCCATTCCGCCGATAGGATCTTTTTGACCCGGAGCGTAGTAGAGACGATAGGGATCGTGGTTCTTGAAGGTCAGGAATTCGATTTTACCGACCTTGAACTTCACATCGTTAACCTTCACAAAATAGGTTGACTTGTCATCGCGGGGGCCTGTATCGAGCCTGACACGCCCTTCGACCATGTTCACCCCTGAGCGCAGATCCCGCGCAAGCCGGGAGCGGACGACCGCCATCGCCATCAGCCCTGCCACGAATGACACTAGGGCGAGGCAGCTGACGACCAGCTTGACGCTGCTGCTCACTCGCTCGCTCATGGCGCTGGGCACGAAGACCAGAACGCCCAGGAGAGCGCGCCCAGCAGGATGGCCCACTGCGTATGGTCGCGCAGACGCCGGCGCAGCTGCGCGGATTGCCGCTCACTCCACACACCCGCCATGTTGGCCGCCAAGTCGGACTCGTTGAAGCGAAGCGCCGCCATCAGGAGGTCTTCGTACTTTTTGGGCTTTGAGTCCTGCGCCACGTCCCCGATCCTTCCCAACAATCCCGAATCGCTGCAATTGCTCCATCGAGGGCCGGCCAGGTTCCCGACGAACGCCTCAGAACCATCTGAAATACTGAACTGTCTCCTCGTCCTGTTCAAACCCGACCGACTCATAAAGCACGTTGGACGCATTGTTCCCGCTCACGGAATCGATGCGGGCGATCGCACAGCCGTGCTGCTGCATCCTGAGCAGCGTCGACAGCAGAATCGCCCGGCCGATCCCGCGCTGGTGCATCTCGGGGAGCACGCCCAGCGGCTCGATCTGGCCGGTCTTGACTCCGTGCACATCGCTCACCCAGCCGATGCAGAAGGCCACCAGCCTTCCCTGCTCATCTTCCGCCACCAGGTCGAGCGCCGGCTGATAAGCGGGATCGGCCAGAATGCGCGATCGCCACTCCACCGACATGTTGCGCGAGTCGAACGCCGCGCGGTGCAGCGCGACGTAGCTCTCGACTTCGGCCAACCCGGCAAGCGGACGGAACCGTACCCCTGGCGGCACAACCGGTTCCAGCGGTCGTGCATCCAGAGGCATTGAGAGGTGGCGCATCGACCAGCCATCCGGCTCGAACCCGGTATTGAGCAGGGCGGCATCATCCACTTGCTGACTGCCGATCAGGAAGCCCAGATCGAACCCCTGCTCGGCGCGACTCTGCGCCAAGCGGGCGATCGCCCAGGCGAACAGGTCGGGCTTCAGAGGGTCGAAGCCGGGGGCCGTGGCCCAGTCCAGCGTCGAGAACTGCTGCTGAATGAGTCCAAACGCGATGACTTCTCCGGCGGGATCGCGCCAGAGACGCAAGTTGCGCGGGTCCTGGGCTGATGGCGAACAGAGGCGATAGGGCATGTCGACGACGTGGTCGCATACCTCGGGGTATGTCCGTGTGAATCGGAGGATCGCTTCAAAGTCGCTTTCTGGTGTTGCAGACATGTGGCGCCTTTCCAGGGTACCCGGAGCTGGATTTACATCGCCACCGCCACCGCTCCGGCGGTGGTGCCAGTGTGCGTCAGGCTGACATCCCACTGGGTGATGCCGAGCGACTCGGCCAGCGCCGCCGCCGCGCCGTGCAGGTGCAGCACCGGCCGCCCGCGCGGATCGCTGAGGATCTCGATGTCCACCCAGCGCACATCGCCGATGCCGGTGCCCAGCGCTTTGGCGACTGCCTCCTTGGCCGCCAGCCGCGCCGCCAGCCGGTTCGGACGGTCTTCGCAGTCGGCGCGCTCGCCGGCGGTGAAGAACCGGTTCAGGAACCGCTCGCCCAGCCGGGCGATGCCACCCTCAACGCGGTCAATTTCGATCAGATCGATTCCACAGCGCAGCGCCATCGGCTCATCCCACCACTATCAGACTGCAACCAACCGCCAGATTGCGTTACAATCGCCAATCAAATAGAGATTTGATTTTAGCGTGGAGCGCCAAACTATGGCAGTTCGCGAAAATCCCCCGGTCAATGGTCAACCGCCGACCCCCGCTTCGACGCCGCAGATCGAAGTCCGCAACCCGGTGACGGGTGAGCGAATCGGCACGGTGCCGATCTTCAGCGCCGAGCAGGTGCGCGCCGCGGTGCAGAAGGCGCGGGCCGCCCAGCCGGCCTGGAATGCGCTCGGCGTGAAGGGGCGCGGCCGGCTGATCCGCCGCTGGGCCGACGCGATGTGGGACTCACAGGTCGAGTTCATCCGCATTCTGCGCTCCGAGACGGGCAAGACCGAGCCGAACGGCTACAACGAAGTCGCCGTGATCGACAACACGGTCGGCTACTACTACGGGCACGCCGCCCGCATCCTGCGGCCGCAGCGCCGATCGACGTTTCTCCCCTTCGTCTACAAAGCCACCGTCTACCATGAGCCCTACGGCGTGGTCGGGGCGATCACGCCGTGGAACTACCCCTATCTGAACCTGCTCATCGACGTGATCCCCGCGCTCTTCGCCGGCAATGCCGTCGTGATCAAGCCGAGCGACGTGACTCCGTTCACCGCGCAGTACGCCATCGACAAGATGCACGAATGCGGCATCCCGCGCGATGTCATCCAACTGGTGAACGGCCGGGGCGACACCGGGCGCGCGCTGATCGACGAGGTGGACTGCATCACCTTCACCGGCAGCACCGGCGTTGGCAAGCAGATCGCCCTCCGCTGCGCCGAGCGCATGATCCCCTGCACACTGGAGCTGGGCGGCAAGGATGCCATGATCGTGCTCAACGATGCCGACCTGGATCAGGCGGCCCTGAGCGCGGTGCGCGGTGGGCTGGAAAACGCCGGGCAGGCCTGTGTGGGCGTGGAACGCATTTACGTCGAAGAAGGGGCCTACGATGCCTTCGTGGAAAAACTGCGCAGTCACATGAACCAGATGATCTGCTGCGCCGACGACGGCTTTGGCGTGCACATGGGCAGCATGACCAACGCGCGGGAAGTCGAGCGTGTCGAGGCGCATCTTCAGGAGGCGGTCGAGAGGGGCGCGCAGGTGCTGGCCGGCGGCTACCGCCTGGAGGACAAAGGGCCGCTGTTCTTCGCCCCCACGCTGCTGACCGGCATCACCCACGACATGCGGGTCATGCGCGAGGAGACCTTCGGCCCGCTGCTGCCGGTGATGAAGGTGCGCGACGCCGAAGAGGCCATCCGCCTGGCCAACGACAGCCCCTACGGCCTGTCCGGGTCGGTATTCAGCCGAAACGAGCGCCGCGCCGTGGAGATTGCCCGTCGCATGCATGCCGGCGACGTGTCGGTCAATGGCACGCAGTTGTTCTTCCTGTCGGCGGCGTCGACCATGGGCGGCTTCAAGGAGAGCGGTCTGGGGCGGCGCGGCGGCCCGGAGGGCATCCTGCGCTATGTGCAGACTCAGACCATTGTCGCCGACCGTCTGCCGATCAAGAATACGGACTATATCCTGGCCAACCGGCGGACCCGCCTGGCGTTTTCCCTGGTGCGGCGCCTGCGCAAGATCATCCCGACGATTTAGGGGCGGCATGGCACAACACACCGAAACCACATTACCTCCCCGGCAGAGAAGAGCGCGGCGGCTGCTGGTCGCCATGACCCTCGTCGCCGTCAGCGTGCTGGCGACCGGGGCATTGTTTCGCGCCGTTTACGATCGCTTTCCCAACTATCAGGCCATCGCGGCTTTCCCGGAGCTAAAGCCAGAGGTGCGGCGCGGCGACTTACCGCTGCCGCTGCCGTCGCTGCGTTCGCTGGTCGAGGGGCGTACCGGAGAAGCGACTGCGGATGCCATTGCCGAGTATTACGCCGCCGAACGGGACTCGCTGGCCCTGATCTTCAATGAGACGGACGATCAGCGGCTGCGCGGCCTGCTGGCCATGTACATGGTTCACCTCGCGGTGCCGTATGCCCCGATAGAGGAATTCCCGGCGGATCTGGTCGACTATGTCCGCGCGCCGGCCGCCGACTGCGGCGTCTACACCGCTTATACGCTTCAGGTGGGGCAGGCGCTGGGACTCACGGGGCGCAGTGTGCTCATCGATATGGGCAATCACGCCACGTCGGAGTTCCTGATCGGCGAGCGCTGGGAGATCTTCGATGCCACCTTCAACATGTGGGTCGATCAGTCCGTCGAGTCGCTGTACACCGGGGCGCAGCGCCTGTATCGCACCTTCTACTCGCCCATCACCGACCCGCTTGCCCGCCCAACCCTGTCGCCGGATGAAATTGATTGGTACCGGCTGCGCGGCGAACTGTTGCAGTGGGGTCTGTCCATCTATCCCGTGCCGATCAGCATCAGCGGCCCCTGAGCGCTTCCTTTCGCATCGGATTCCAAAAATTCGGGTACACTGAGATCAACCTCTAGGCCAGCGTGACAGGATAAACGCATGTCCATATTGAACCGTCGACTCAACGATCCGAGCGGCCAGCCGCCGGAAAAGCGCCCAGATCCCGCTGCTGCCCGACCTGCCGCGCCCCAACCTCCTGCTGCCACCGCGCCCCCGCCCGATGCCGGGGCGGAACGCTATAACCATCTGAGCAATCAGAAGCTGCGCACGCCGGCCAAGATCGCCTATCTGCGCAAGATGCTGCGGACCAAGCTGCTGAAGTCGATCGATGAAGCGGACACCTGGAGTCGCAGCGACCAGGACAAGATCAACGTGATCGTCGAACGCCTGCGGGCGGCGATGGAAAAGGTGATCGCCGAGAAGCCAGAGTTCCGCCTGACGCGCGACGAATATGACGAGCTGCGCACGGCTGTCCTTGACGACCTGCTCGGCTACGGCGGCATCCAGCCGCTGGTCGAGGACAAGAGCTGCTCGGAAATCATGGTCAACGGCCCGGAGCAGATCTTCGCCGAGCTGCGCGGCAAGCTGCTGGAAACGGCCCACGTCTTCGACGACGAGGAGCACGTCTTCTACACGTCCCAACGCATCGTCCGACCCCTGGGCCGCACGCTCGACCGCACCAACCCGATGGTCGACGCCCGCCTGCCCGACGGCTCGCGCGTGCACATCGTCATGCCGCCCTCGGCGATGCTAGGCACGACCATCTCGATCCGAAAATTCCCGGAACGCCGGCTGGACATTCACGATCTGGTCAACAACGCCAGCCTGACCCAGGATGTGGCCGACTTTCTGGAAGCCTGCGTCAAATCGCGCCTGAACATCGTGGTCAGCGGCGGCACCGGCTCCGGTAAGACGACTCTGCTCAACGTGCTGAGCGGCTTTATCCCCAACGACGAGCGCATCGTGACCATCGAGGACTCGGCGGAACTTCAGCTTCATCAGCGGCATGTCGTCCGCCTGGAGACCGCCCCGGCCATCCCCGGCTCCAACAACCTGGGCATCCTGACCATCCGTGACCTGGTGCGCGGATCGCTGCGAATGCGCCCGGACCGCATCGTCGTCGGCGAGTGCCGCGGCGGCGAGGCGCTGGACATGCTCCAGGCCATGAACACCGGCCATGACGGATCGCTGACCACTGTGCACAGCAACAACCCGCGCGACTGCATCGGTCGTCTGGAGACGCTGTGCCTGATGAGCGGCGTCGATCTGCCCGTGGGCGTCATTCGTCGGCAGATCACCTCGGCGGTGGACATGATCATCCAGATCGCCCGCATCAAGGACGGCAGCCGCAAGATCGTCCAGCTCACCGAAGTGCAGGGCATGGAAGGCGAGCAGGTGACGCTGCAAGACCTGTTCATTTACAAGCAGCCCGGCCAGCGCAGTAACGAGGCTTCGAGCATGGGCGGTGGCAAGCTGGAGGCGAGCGGCTTCCGGCCCAACTTCAACGACCGGCTGGAAGAGAACGGCTTCCGCATCGGCGGGCGCATCTTCGGCGCCGGCCAGTCGCGCATCGGCGAGAAGACGTAGAGTGGCCTGAACACCGGCACGTTCGTAGGGACAGCACTCTTGCTGTTCGACAGAAATTCGCGGTTCTCCGGGGCGGGCGCAGGCAAACTTCGTTTGCCCGCCCGCCCTTATGATTCTGCGCGCCGGCGCAGGGGCCGCTCCGTGTGTTGGCCCAAACGAACGAACAAACAAACCCTTCGCTCATCGCTCAAGCTTGTTCTCCGTATGATCATCGTCGGCGGATCGCCTTACATTCGTCATTACGGCTTTCACTGTGAGTCGCTAAGCTTGAAAGAGGACTAACCATTCAGTCGGCTTTCGCACTGGAGAAGACCTGATGCGATTGAGATGGACCTCTTTCTGGATTTTTCTTTTTGTCGGCCTGGCCCTGGCACTCGGACTCACGGCGCTGGCGCAGGAAGCCCCTATCGATATTATCGAAATACCCCCCCCGATAACACAAGCGCCTGACACGCCGACGCCCCCGCCGACCGCGCCCATTTTGCCGACACCAACCCTGCTGCCCGATACGGCAACGATCTCCGCCGCTGGTCACGCCCACCTCGCGGCGACTGAGAATCGTTTCGACGGTTTGGAATCGCCTTTCACCGCGCAGTTCTTCGACAACTTCGACGCCGGCCCCCTGGGCATCTGGCAGATCGGCGCAGGGTGGTCGGTCGTCGCAGACGAAGGCGGGCAGGCGCTTCTGGCTCAGCCGCCATCGGAGCCGGTGCTCACCACCTATGCCGACCTATACAACGCCGCGATCCAGGTCCATGCGCGGGTGGCTGCCGGCACCGTCCGTCTGCTTATGCGCTACGGCGCGGAGGGCGGCTACGCGGCGGAGCTTAACGCGCAGGGTGGCGTTCGGCTGCTGCGCGGCGATCAGCCGCTCGCCGAAGCCGTAATCCCAATCGGCGAGCCATACCGGGAATACCGGCTGCGCTTCTCAGCAGTCGAGGGATTGCTGATCATATGGGTGGATGGCGTCGAAGTCCTTCGCGCGACCGATGCCGCACCGCTGTCCGCCGGCCGCCTGGGCTTCGCCGCACTCGACGGCGAAGTGATCGTGGATGATGTGATTGTGGATTGGCAGGCGAATCAGCCCATGATACCTACCTTGGAGATGGCTCAACCAGGGGATCAGAATTCAATAATTGAGCCACAGGTATGGCAGATTGAAGACACCGGTGTGCGTGATCTTATTTTTGGCACCGACTCTCGATTTGCCAGCGGCATTACGGGCAATGCAAGCCTAGATTATTCCAATCCAGCATTTCCCGACATCAATTTACAGGGTGCTTTCCCCATATGGCGGCTGGAGGGGGACGAAATTGCTTATGCGTCCAACCCAATCTCCCCGCAGGTCTGCCAAGTCTCGGCTCGTAGTATGCCTCCTGGCGGGGCGAACTGCCAACCGGCTTTGTTCATCATTCCCAACGTTCCAAATTCAAGGTGGGATCCTGTCTGGTCGCCGGATGGAACTAGAGTCGCATATGTGGAGATCAATGCCAACGGTACACGTGCCGACATCGTCATTCGTGATGCCGAGGACGAAGCAGGCACAAGCACCAGAATCGTCAGCCAGGGTATCCCCGGCGTAGAGGTCAGTCTGATGCCGGCCTGGTCGCCCGATGGAGACCATCTTGCTTTTTCTGGTGGAAGTCCATCGAATCCTGCCGGCTTTGCCATCTATACGGCTGACGTGACCGGTGATCCTATATCCGTGTCACAGTTTACGCTGGCCATTGGTTACTTTCTTCCCATTTGGTCACAGGATGGCAATCAGATCGCCTTCATGCACCTATCGGGAGTGGCCTTTTTCGTTCTTCCATTCAGCTCTTCGCCTCCGCCTACACCTGGAGGCACACCAACACCGACCGTCACGCCAGGCTATCCCGCCTTCACCCCTGCACAGGGAAGCGTTTGGGGACAGATTTGGGCGCCAGGCACAGCGGGAGCTTATGCATATCTGCGTAATTTCAACGGCGTCAACTTCGAGATTATTGTCAACGGGCTTCCCCTTGCAACACGTGGTCTTGCCCCTAAACGCCGCCCACAGCAGCCGCAGCACTGCGAAGTCATGAACTCCTTTGACGACCACGAGGACGCGCTGCGCTTGCAGCCTTCTCTCTATGATGGGCAGCGGTTCTTCACGATACAGTATGCGTGGCCAATACAATCGGCAATAGTCGACATTCCGGAACGCCCCTGGCTCTGGTCCACAACTCCGGGTTTTGATGTGCCCGACTCGATTGAGATTGATGCGATCATCGCAAAAGCTTCTATCGGCGTCATCCAATGGGTGTCATCGTCACGTCATTGGCTGAAAGTGGATGCATTTTACAACGGCTTGACCCAACCGCTGACAGCCTATGCAGGCATCGAAAATCCTGTAACGCTCTATGGTGATGGATATGGAGGCTGCAGTCTCGCGACAATGGGTACGCCAACGCCTGATCCCGATATTCCGATCGTCAGCTTCTCGGCGACGCAACCCAGCTTTGACATCTCACGGGGTTCGCTCTTTGATAGCCATCAGCCGCCAGCCGTGATGGGTGATTTGGGTCTTCATGACGGGCTTTCCAGACAGGGAGATGGCTCCACCATTGATGTGATTCCGAGGAACAGCGAGCTTTGCATTGACGGGGGTGGGAGCTTCGCCGCATGCGATCACGCTGCTCCCGTTCCGGTGTATTCACCGGTCTCCGGATGCGTGAAGCTCGGCGAAGGCCGCGCTAGCGAGCTCGATACGCTGTTGATCAACGTCGATATGCTCGAAGGTGGTGTATGTACCAATTCCACTCTGGATAATGATGACCGCGTTATTAAGCTTACCCACCTCGACTATTCTGGCGTGACACTCCAGGGCAATAACTTGAGTAAGGGTTTGTGGCTTCCTGTCGCACAGGGAGACCTGCTGGGCTATCTATGCCAGTCACACAATGCTTCAGTCCCGCAGAGTCAGGGTGGATGCAACGTGGTTCCAAACAATCACACGCACTTGGCTGTCCAGTTGACCGCCATTCGCTATGGAACACCGAATTTCTATATTCAGCGCGCAGATGCTGTCATTCCCTTTGTTGGCTCGCCAAGATGTCTGTTCGATGATTGGGAAGTGGGCCAAGCCCCGACCCGCCAGACGATGCCGCTGCATGGCTGCGCGCCATAGCGGGAAAGGCTGAACACTGATGAGAAACGAAAAATGCGTAGCTCTGGCAATCGCCATCGTCTTTCTTCTTGTCGTTACAAGCGCTACTGCTGCGGTTCAGAGCCAGTCAGCATTCAACTACCTGCTGGTCACGAACACGTCGGATACGGAAGCAGAGGCGCTGTTCATCGACGTCTATCCGACGGCGGGGGTGATGATGGCCACGCCGCTTCCCCTCGTCCTGGGCCACCTTGCGCCGGATGATAGCTATCACGCCCCACTGAGTCCCGATCGGCGTTGGCTGCCGCTGCTGCTGCCCTCGGCGACTCCTGTCGAGAACGACTACGCCTCCACGCTCACGCTCTACGACGTCCACACCGGTGCCCTGCGCCAAATCTATGACGGCATTCCGGAAACGACGGCGCTCACGCATTATGCGCTTTCGACGCAGCCGATTACTTGGTCGGACGATGGGCAGTGGCTGGCGTGGGTGGGCAGCGCCACCCTCGGCGGCCCGGGAGATGTGTTTGTGCACACTGTTATAGCCGATAGCACGGCGAATCTCACCGCCGATGCAGCAGACCAGTCAAACGCCGCTTGGTTGTCGTCACCGGGCGGTGTAGCGACTTCGGTGCTTGACTGCCAAGTGGATCCCAATTGCGTGAGTTCGATCAAGGTCTACAATGTTCCCAACGGATCAGTGATTTTCGCGCACGGGTTTGCCTATCCGATGGACAATCCAGTATATCCCTGGCCGATCTGTGCCCTGGCTGATTCCCCGGATGGGCAGCGCCTCAGTTTCATCATGATGTGCAGTGGTGCCTTTCCGGAAGCACCCCAAGAGGTCTACATGGCCCGTCCTTCTGCCGGCAGCGTCGAGCGGATCACGAACATCACCTTCCCACTGTTCGGCATTCCCCGGCCAGGCGGCGCATCACTGGATACCGATTATGAGATGTTCTGGTTCGACAACGATAGCCTGTTTGTCAGCGCGACGAACTTCGTCACCGGAGCCGATGGAAACCAGACGATGGTCTATCATCCATCGAATGGGACCACAACCGCAATTTCGGACCTGATGACCGACAGATGGGTGAAGAACCCAGTCACCGGGCAGCTCGCTTACCGGGCCTACGAGACAGTGGATTTTGTGCCACTCAACCCGGCCATCCACGTGGCGACATTCGCTAACGACGTTTTGATGATCGAAGCAGTCTTACCGGATGGCTGTGACTTGGCGTGGTCACCGGACGGCGCAACACTCGCCTACACGCTGCGAGGAATTGGTTCGGACGCCTGTGTTCGGGACGTCACATCGTTGGCGTTCTATGATGTTGCCTCGGAGACGACTCAATATGTCGACATGACCGGTTACGACAACGTCCTTCCCGCCGGATGGGTAGACCGGCCCCGCACCGACTTAACCGGCCACATCACGCTTCCCGGCCGTACCCCTCCATCATCTGCTTACGTCGTTGATCTCGCGATCAAGTTAGGCGATGGCGGCATGCTTGTCAGCGAACACTCTGCAACCACCGATGTCAACGGGTACTTTACGGTGCAAGATCTACCGCATGGGGTGTTCGACATCTGGCTCAAGCAGAATCAGAGTCTCGCCGTCATGCCTTCCGTCAGCCTGGACGCCCCCTCAGTGAGTGTCGATTTCGGTACGCTGGCGATGGGCGACGCCAACGACAGCAACAACATCAATATCGCTGATTTCTCCATCCTGGCGGCGGCCTTCGGCACGTCGAACGGTCAGCCGGGCTACGACCCGCGCGCTGACTTCAACGACCGGCTGGAAGAGAACGGCTTCCGCATCGGCGGGCGCATCTTCGCATCATCGTACAGCCAACCAGATGGCCTGGACTTATCGCGTTCCGCAGCTCAGCTCAGGCGCCAGCCACCTTCTCGACTTGTATCGAGTCGCCGGGAACTCAAGAACATTCGTCACATTTGGGACAGACAACATCTACGGCGACAGCAAAGGTGAAACTACATTTGTTCCCCCTTTGGACCCATACTGCACCCAATACGTGGCAATTGTCACGTCTGAGGGGGCACTTCCCGTGATGAACTGTCCATCTGGTTGAGATTAGGAGAACCGACATGAGGATTCCTAAGCTTTCTAGGGCTATCAAGCATAATGGTGTTCATGGCATGGCTGTCCATAGGCAGTGTGGCAGCGCAGCAGACCAGCTTCGAGCTTCACGGCAAACTACTGACTTCGGCTTGCAGCGAAGACACCGATACCTGCGGCCTCTTTCTTGAGGACTTCGACACGCTGGAGCGCCGCTACGTCACCCAGTCGCCGATCGACTCCGGTATCATCGACCATTCGGGTACGCTCTCACCCGACGGCACGCGCATCGCCTTCATCTCCAACCGAAGCGGCAACGACGACGTTTTCTTGGTCGGCATCACAGGGCGCAATCTGCGCCTATTGGGAGGAACACTGTTTCCAGACTCCCATCCGTTGTGGTCTCCAGACGGATCGAGACTCGTCTTTAGATCACTTGAGCCTGGAGACAAAAGACTGCACGTGATTACAGTCAACACTGTGGCGATACAGACCTTGACGGCTGTGGGCCTGAATGCCCACGATGCAGCTTGGTCTCCTGACGGTGAGAGCCTCGTGTTCCTTGGCGGTTCTGGGCCGAATTCTTCCATTTACACTATCGAATCAGATGGTTCTGGCTTGGCTCCGCTCATGGTCGACTTGTACTATGCGGCAAAGCCGCGCTGGTCGCCCAACGGTGACGCAATAGCATTCCTGGCAAGCGAACCCACAGGAACACCAAGTCGCATGCTCCACGTTATGGGACCTGACGGATCGGGACTTAACGTCATTGCCGCTGCTCTGGAACTCGACCTATTTGGTTGGCTGTCCGACGACACGCTGGTCATCTATGACTTTATGGATGGCGTAATAGCAATTGATAAGAATGGGCTGAATCGGCAAGTGCTGCTGGATCGGCTAACGTACTTCAACAATTGGGCATATGTGTTCGACGGGACTCCATCTCCCTTCGAGTCTATTTCAATGGTGCTGCTCAATTCGCTCACCGGCACGATCGTCCTTCCAGGCCGCGCCATCGGCACATCCACCTACGCCGTGAACCTCGACGTCAAGCTGGCGCAGGACGGGACAACCGTCAGCGAACACTTCCCGACCACCGACGCCAACGGCTATTTCACCCTTCCAGATCTGCCCCAGGGTTCCTACAACGTCTGGCTCAAGCAGGATCAGAGCCTGGCCGTGATGCCCTCGGTCGTGCTGGACGCGCCCTCGGTCACCCTCCCTTTCGGTTCACTGGCGATGGGCGACGCCAACGACGATAACACCATCAACATCGCCGATTTCTCCATCCTGGCGGCGGCCTTCGGAACGTCGACCGGTCAGCCGGGCTACGACCCGCGCGCTGACTTCAACGCCGATGGCTATGTCAACATCACCGATTTCTCCGTCCTGGCGGCCAACTTCGGGCAAAGTGGCGCCGCGCCGCCGGCCGGCGGCAGTCAGCCGGGCCTGCGCATCACGGAGACGATCCCGCCCGAGCTTTCCTCGGCGCGACTGCGCTTCCTCACCAACACCGGTAGCGTCTCCACGCGCGTCGGCGCCGCCTTCAGCGTCGCACTGCGGGCCGGGAATTCGACGGTCGGCGGCGGCAGTGTCGTCAGCCTGCTCGACGGCGCGGAAGCCCATCTGACCTTCGACCCCACCAAACTTCAGGTCGATACGATCATCAGCGGCCTGACGCCCGGCACAACCCTCCCCACCGTCTTGCGAAGTGCCTACGACAACAGCGCCGGCACGATCGACTTCGCGGCGGGCACGCTGAGCGCGCCGGCGTCGGGAGAGTTCACGCTGGTCACCATCCGCTTCCGGGCTATCGATACTACAGGGACCGGTTCGACTCTGGTGCAGGCCTCGACCGCGCCCTACCGGGAGAACCTGCTGACGCTCGACGGCGCGTCGATCACGCCGTCGCTGACCCCGCTCAGCGTGCGCATCCGCTGAGCGCGCCGATCCGCCCTCTTTCCCCCTCTCTATGCAGGCTTGACCCGCCGACTATGGAGAGGGGGAGAGGGTCTTGCGCCCGGAAAATCCCCGACGGGCGCACCGTGTGGTTCGGGAAGATCTCGGCCAGCGCCGGATTGCGCAGCCGCAGCGCGATCAACTCGGCCAGCACATCCCGGTAGTCGGTGGTGATCGCCAGATCCTCCCCGCGATCCAGCAGGTCCGGCTCCATCCCCGGCCAATCGGCGATCACCCCGCCGCGCGCCAACCCGCCGCTCAGGATCAGCATCGCCCCGCCGTGACCGTGATCCGTGCCGCCGCCGCTGTTCTCCTGCACGCGCCGCCCGAATTCCGACATCACCACCACCGAGACACGCGCCAGGTCCGGCCCCATGTCGGCGTGGAAGGCGGCCAGCCCCTCGGCAAGCTGCCCCAGCAGCCGCGCCTGCTGCCCTTCGGCGCCGCCCTGGTTGACGTGCGTGTCCCACCCGCCCAGGTCGATGCAGGCCGCCTCCAGCCCGACGTCGGCGCGGATCAGCGCGGCGGTCTGGCGCAGGGCCAGCGCGAACTCGCTCTGCGGGTACTCGGCGCCGTTCCGCGGCTGGTACTGGGCGTAGTGGACGGCGGCCAGCACGTCGATGGCGTCGCGGGTGGCCCGCGCCGATTCCACCAGCGAGCCGGTATCCAGCGCGTACAGCCGGTTGATCGACTCCAGCATGCGCGCCGCCGAGGCCGCGTCACCGCCCAGGTGGTAATCGACAATGGACTGAAGCGCCACCGGCGAGATCGGCCCGGCCAGCGCCGCCGGAGCGGCCACGCCAAAACCGATGGCCCGCAGCGGCGAGGTGCTGCCGTTGTTGAGCGTCGCCAGGTGCCGGCCGATCCAACCGGTGCTGATGCCGTACTCGCCCGGCGTGCCGCGCTCCATGTAGTCCATCGCCTCGAAGTGCGAGCGGGTGTCGTGCGGCGACCCGGCGGCGTGGATGGCGGCCAGCGCCCCCGCCTGCATGATCGGCAGCAGCGCGGCCATCGACGGGTGCAGGCCGAAGAAACCGTCGATGTCGACGACCTTCGGATCGCTCCCGCCGGCGTCCGGGCGGGGGATGGCCAGCTTGGGCCGCGCCGTGTAGTAAGCCTCCTCGCCGTGCGGCACGACGATGTTCAGGCTGTCCGCGCCGCCGCGCAGGAAGACGGAGATCAGCACGTCGCCGCGCGTCCCCTGGTGATGTGGCGCGAAGGCGTAGCGCGGCATCCAGGCGGGCAAGGCGCTCTGCGCGGCGGCTGCGCCGGCCATCGCCGCCGTACCCCGCATCATCTGGCGCCGGGAAAGGGTCACGGGTTTGGTCATGAGTCAATCCTCCACATGAACCTCACCCCTGCTGCGCTTCGCTTAGCGTCCCCTCTCCATTTGGAGAGGGGATTGAGGGGTGAGGTGTTGTTTATCGATACTGATACGCGGGCGAGGCGAGCAGCAGCGCCAGACCTGAGGCGATCTGCACCTCGGTCGAGTCGGCGGCGCCGTGGGCGAAATCCATGACGATGGCGTGCTCGTCGGTCGTCAGCGCCCGGCCGAGCAGGTAGCGTCCCAGGAAGTTCAGCACCGCGTCGAGTTCCAGCGCGATGCCGTTCTCTTCCAGAAGCAGCCCCAGCCGCTCGGCGCGGGTCTGGCCGCCGGGCATGGCGCCCATCGCCGTCAGGATGGCCAGATTCCAGCGGATGAGCAGGCCGTCGCGCCAGTGCGATGCCACGTCCGGGTAGCCATCCGGGCTGACCCAGGCGAACGGCGTATGGCCCAGGGCCTGCATGAAGTCGCCGACAGTGCGGGCGAATCGGCGCGGCTCGTCCATGTCGAAGGACAAGGCGCGCAGCATGCCGACCAGCAGCTCGAACGGCTGCTTCAGCTTGGGCGGCGCGCTCCAGAACTCCGGCGCAGCGAACAAGGTCCGCAGCACAGTGGTGATATCGCCGCCGCTGGCCGTGAAGGACTCGGCCATCCGGCCCACCAGCGCCTCCGGCGGTGCGTCGCTGACGAAGCGCCGCGCCAGCTTCTCGCTGATGAAGCGCGCCGTCGAGGGGTGTGCCGCCAGCAGATCGAGCACCCGATCGCCGTCGGATTCGCCGCCGCCCGCCGGGAGGGTCATGCCCAGGAGGGTCTTGGCCTCGTCGTCGTGGAAGGTGCGGCGGAAGAAGTAGGTGAAGGTGTCGCCGCCCTCGCGCGGAGCGCGCACCGACCAGCCGGTGAAGGCGCGGGCCACCTCCTTGACGTCGTCCTCGGTGTAGCCGCCGCGCACGCCGAGCGTGTGCAGCTCCATCAGCTCGCGGGCGTAGTTCTCATTGGGCGCGCGCTTGTTGCTCTGGGCGTTGTCCAGGTAGACCAGCATGGCCGGGCTTTTGGCCGACGCGCCGAGGATCTGCCGGAAGGTGGTCATGGCGTGGGGGCGGATGGCGTCGCGGTCGTCGTCGACCTTCAGGTAGAGCGTCGGCCCCTTGGCGAGAAAAACGTGAAAATGGTTCGAGAAGAAATAGACCATGCGCTCGTACAACTGCCGCCGGCTGTAGACCGCGCGGGCGGCCGTCCCGCCGATCAGCGCCTGGAGGATTGGGCCGCGCTCGTTCTCATACTCGCGGAACAGCACCCCGCCCTGCTCGTTAAGGATGTCCTTCCACGGGTTGAGGCGCGGCTCCAGCTCCAGATCGTCGATGCCGGCAGGGTCGAGCTGCTGCGCGAGGAAGCCTTCCGCGCCGATCCGCGCGATCTCCCCGTACAGCTCGGGCGTGATCCCGTAGGTCAGCCGGTTGACGACGTGCGCGGCCGGGTCGACCGCCTGCGCAGCCGGGGCGAGAAGTCCGTTGGGCAGGGCGGCCAGCGCGCGGTGCAGGGAGGTGGTGCTGAGCGCCGCCGTCCCGACCCCGAACGCCGCTAAAAACTGGCGTCGATTCATCTGCATTCGCCCTTCACTAATTTACGCACCTATACGAGTGTACGTACGAAGATGTTGCGATTGTGTGATGTGGGTGCAAAAAAAGAAGGGATGAGAAATGAGGGAAGAGGGTTGAGGAAATGCGCAAGCTTTTGGGACGGAGCGGCTGACCGTATTGCTGGGCTGCGACTTCCAGTCCGGTCCTCCGCAGCCGGTTCCCCTTTTCCCCGCTTGCGTGCTGAGGGGCGACATGAGAGATTCTGTTGAAACAGGTGTAGTGCTCCCTGAAACACCGCCGATGTCGCCGATGCGCCGCCGGAGAATAGAATTCTCCGGCTACCCTCCAAAGACGCGAGAAACCGACTGAAGTCGGTTGCCCTAGGAAGCGCTCATCCCTTGAATTCCGCTGGAGGAACCCTCTTCAGAGGGTTTTTCGGGGAGTTTGGGGTAGCCCGACGTTGCGCAGTTGTGCGCCGACGTCGGGCGCAACCGCCATGCGCTGCCTTTGTCTGTCACTTTATCCTACCTCTTTTTCCGTGTTTTCCCTTTTTCAACAGAATCATTAGGTTCACCCTTCCCTCAGAGTCTCCGCAGCCGGTGCCCCCTCGCCCCGCTTGCGTGGGAGAGGGAGTCAGGGGGTGAGGGGTTCAAGGTTCACCCCCTCAGTTCCGAAATGGAGAAGGGGTCAGGGGTGAGGGTCCGCTGCTACTCCCCGCTGAGCAGGAAGTTGGCGGCCAGCAGCGAGAAGTCTGAGATGTTCACGACGGCGTCGTCGTTGAAGTCGGCCTGGGCATTGAAGCCGCCACCTCCCTCGTTCGTGCCAAATGCCGCGGCGAGCACGGAGAAGTCGCTGATGTTGACCAGGTTGTCGTCCGTGGCATCGCCCTCCAGCAGCGTGGCCGGCGACAGGTTGTTGGCTCCGGCATTCAGGACCACGCCGTCGATGCGCCGCGCCAGGCTGTGCGTGCCCTTGACGACCATGTCGTAGATGCCGGTGGTCATCAGCGGCACGGCGATCTGCCCGTTCGCGTCGGCGGTGAATGTCTCATCGTAGAACGGCGTCGCGCCGCCGGGCAGGTACAGGCGGAGGTGAACGGTCGTCATCCACTGATCGTTCGGCGCCGCCGGCCGCCCCTGGAGCGCAAGCTGGATCGCGACGATGGCGGGGGTGGCCTCGAACGCGCCGATGTCGACGGTTGTGTCCACGATGCGCGGGAAACCGGCGCCGCGCTGGTCGGTTCCCTGGGACACCACGCCGTTCCCCCCGGCGTTGATGGCCGGGCTGCCCGGCAGCAGCGCGTGCGTCTCCGTAAGACCGCCGTTGTCGGCCAGGGCAGGATCGAGGACCGAGGCCGCGCTGGCAGCGGTCGTGAAACCTCCAGGGCCGCACCCCGTGCCGGCGCCCGACAGGTTGCTGCTGCTGTTCGTCAGCACAAATGTGGCGCAGTCCTCGGCGCCGGCGCTGTCGGCCGTGTTGCCGATCACCAGCGTGTTGTAGAGGTTGGTGGTTGTCCCGCTCAGATAGAGGCCGCCGCCGTTCGCCGCGTCGTTACCCGTGAAGGTGGCGTTGGTGAAGGACGCCGTGCTGGCGCCGAAGGAGCGTACGCCGCCGCCATCACTGCCGGCGCTGTTGCCGCTGATCGTGCTGTTGGTGACGACGAGGGTGGCGTCCAGGTTGTTGATCGCCCCGCCGCGGTCGTTGGTGGCCGTGTTGCCGCTCAGGGTGCTGCCTGTGACCGTCGTGGTGGCCAGATAGTTGTAGATCGCGCCGCCGTCGTCCAGCGCCGTGTTGCCGCTGAAGGTACTGTCGTTGATGGCCACCGTGCCGCCCAGGGTGATCAGCCCGCCGCCGTCGCCGTTGTCGCCGCCGCTTACGCCGGTCGCTGTGTTGTCGATGACGCGCACCCGGTTGAGGATCAGCGTCCCGCCGTTGACCACCGACCCGCCGTTGTCGGCGCGGCCGTTGCTGAGTGTCAGATCGTTGAGCGTCAGACGTGCGTTGGTGACCACCAGGAAGTGACGGAAGTCGAGCGCGTTGGCGTCGCGGGTGATGGTCGCGTTGTTGCCGTCGATGGTCAGCGTCCCTGTCGCCGGCAGAATGCGCGGCAGGCCGGTCGCGCCGGGACCGATGGGATCGGTGTTGTTGACTGTCGCCAGGATGTATAGGCCATCCTGCGTCAGGCAGATGGTCTCGTTGGCGACGGTGCCGGCGGCCAGGGTCATCGCCGCAATCAGCGTCGCCACGTCGGGCGCGTAGGTGCTGCCGGCGTCACAGTAGGCCGGCAGGCCCTGCGCCGATGCCTGGGGCACAGCAATAGCAAAGGCGAGGACGATCGCCATGAAGAGGACGAACGTGAAGCGTACGCGGCGTAGGGCAGGGATCATGAGCGGTGACCTTTTGATGGCTCCCCGGAGAGAGTCGCTGGTTCTACGAGAAATTCCGAGATCTGCGAGCGTGCATCCGGTACAGCGACAAGCTGAAAATGACAGGCGCGGGGGAGGCCCCCCTGCGCGCCCGCCACCCGGCCAACCAAAAAGGGAGCCGGCCCCCAACAACCGCAAACATCAAACTTTGGGTACTAGCGTATCACGGAATGAACGTGAAGAGTGTAGAACATGCCGGGTGGATTTCTCTCATCGCCCGCAAGGACGCGCCCCTACAGGCATATGTGTTGCTGTAGGGGCGGACGGCAAACGAAATTTCAGCGAATCACGAATTGCTTAACCTCACCCCGTTTCGCTACGCTCAACCGCCCCTCTCCGTGCGGAGAGGGGCAAAATTCGTTAGACTTTTGGGGTGAGGTTGGCTCAAAAACGCAGCTATTGATGGGTCAAAGTGAACTTTCGTGATTCACTGAATTTGCCTGTGTCCGCTTGTGAGACACCGCCTTTTCGGCATTCAGTCCTTGTTTTCCCTCATCTCTCATTTCTCGTTTCTCATCACTGCTTTTCCCTCGTTCCTCGTTCCCCATCCCTCCTCTATTCAAAATCCACCGGCGTCCGCTCCAGCGTGACACTCACGTCGTCGGTGAAGCGCAGCGCGCCCGGCTTGTGCACCGTCACGATCAGGTGCGGCACGGCGCAGTCCACGCAGGCCACCCGCGCGATGCCGGTCGCCAGCGCCTCCAGGGTGTTGTAGCTGCTGGCCTCGACGAACTTGATCACGGCTTTGTTGACGATTTTGTAGTTGAGGATGTCGGCCGGGTCGTCGGTCACCCCGCCCTTGCGCAGATCGGTGAAAAAGGTCATGTCGATGACGACATCCTGCTTTTCACGCCGCTCGTCGGGATTGAAGCCAATGATGCAGCGCAGCCGCAGGCCGGTGATGTTGATGCGATCCATGAATGGTTAGGCCTCTCTGGGTGTGAGAAACGAGAAACGAGAGAGGATTTTCGTGTGGGCTGTCGGCACCCACATTGATGATGCAACTACAAATCACGCGTCTGGATGCGTTCGCGCAGGATTGGACAACACAACAATGTTTGCTTGTGGCCACTCAGACCCGTCTGGTTTGCAACTACCCCTCATTTCTCATCTCTCGTCTCTCATAACTTTCTTTACGTGACACTCTCCCCGCCGTCGACGTGCAGCACCGCCCCGGTCAGGAAATCCTCACCGGCCAGGTAGACGACGGCGCGCCCGACGTCTTCCGGGGTGCCGGGGCGCTTGAGCGGGGTGGGGTCGGCCAGGCTCTGCCAGCGTGCATCGTCCATGTGATCGGGTTTCATGACCAGACCGGGGACGATGGCGTTGGCGCGGATGTGCGGGCCGTACGTGGCCGCCGTGACCTTCGTCAGCATCAGCAGGCCGGCCTTGCTGACGCCGTGATGAGCGTAGTCGATCCAGGGGTCGATCGATCCCCGGTCGCAGATGTTGATGATGACCCCGCCGGGTGGCGACTGGCTTTGCATCAGCCGTACAGCGTGCTGAGTGCAGAGGAACGGCCCGGTCAGGTTGGTGTCGATCGTCTCGTGCCACTCTTCGAGCGTGACCTCGTGCAGCAGACGCCGCTGGAAGTTGGATGCGCTGTTGACCAGGACATCCAGCTGAGGGAAGTGCTCGGAGAGAGTGGCGAACAACAGATCCACGCCCGACTGGACGCGCAGATCGGCCTGCACGGCATACGCTTCAACGCCGAACGACTTGAGTTCGCGCACGGTCTCTTTGACTTCATCGTCCACGGCGCTGTGATAGTGCACCAGTTGGTGCACGCCGCTGCGGGCCAGTTCCAATGCGATGGCCTTGCCGACCCGCCGCGCCGAACCGGTCACGATGGCGATCTTGTCTTTCAAATCCACACGCATAGCGACCCGCCTTGCTGTTTGCGCCGCGCAACCCTACATTACCCCAAAACGCGCGAACCACCAATGCAACGAAACGCTTATAATCGGTTTGTGCCAAGTAATCCGAGGAAGAATGATGCCATCCGAGCTTGTTCAGGTCGTGGCTCTTGTCGTGGGAATTCTGCTGGTCGTCGCGGTCATCCTGGGGGTTACTTTCACTCTGATCGGCCGGCAGAGTCGCAAGCAGATCGCCCTCGCGCAGGATGATCACCCCGAGGCCGAGAGGATCGATTTCGCCAACTTCTACGGCCAGGAGTCGCGCACGGCCATGCAGCTTCGCGGCGGCGGCACCCTGGTTCTGCTGCCGGATCGGATCGTCTTTCGCATGCTGGTGACCGGCCGCGAGTTCACTATCCCTCGCGACCGCATCCTTCGCATCGAGACGCCGACGAGCTTCCTGGGCAAGACCAACTTCCGGCCGCTGCTCAAGGTGGTCTACCGGGACGAGGCGGGTGGGGAGGACTCGATGGCCTGGCTGGTGCGCGAACTGCCTCGCTGGCAGGCTGCGCTGGAAACGTCTCCGCACCCCTAGCCATCCATCGCGCCGAACAATAGCGCTTCAGGCCAACTCCAGCAGCAGATCGGCCAGCTCACTGGGCGCGGTCACCATGGCGTCATGGCCCGTCGACAGCGAGTGGTAGCGCCAACCACGCTCCAACCATTCTTCACCGGCGCTGTTTGTCCCGCCAGGCGTGAGAGGCCCGATGCACTCAATCGTGGTGCAGGCCAGCGTCGCCGGGAGGGTCACCTCGATCGGTGTTTCCCAGGTGGTGAGCGGGAACGGGGTCAACCGGGGCTGTACCCACCGCCAGTCGGCAGCGTCGACCACGCCGAAGGTCCTGTCGTCGGGCACAGGAACCCAGTCTTCATGCCCTGCGAACGTGGCGTCATTCCAGAGATGAGCGTACACCTGGGGAAAGAGTTCTCTGAAGCTGCGGCCGTCCTGCGGAAGAGGGCCATCCAGGCACACCAGGTGCTTCAGACGATCGGCGGCTTTCCCGGCAGCGGCCGCCACCACGGCGACGCCATAGCTGTGACCGCAGAGGACGACCTCGCGGAGATCCTCGAATTCAAGCACCTGAAGGACATCGCGCACATGGGTGTTGAAGTCGATCCGCACGTCCCTCAGGTGCGATCGCTCGCCACAGCCGGTGAGGGTCGGGGTGAGCACCTCGTGACCGGCGGCTTGCAGCAGAGGGCGCACTTTCTTCCAGCACCATCCGCCATGCCACATGCCGTGGACCAACACATAGGTCGCCATTGTGAGGACTCCTTGGCGTTGGGTGTCTGCGAGGACGCCGCGACAGGATGGGCATCATCGTTTCTGCTGGCAGAGTATAACGCGCCCGGAAAAAGCACGGACCCGGCTAGCGCGCCGGGTCCGTGCATCATGTCTCTGGATTGGTTTTGCTCCGTGCCGGGGACACTTCAATCACTCAGTCCTCAGCACTTTCCAACTTCTTCTACAACTTCTTCTAGTACCCGCCGAGCGGTACGCTGGCCAGGAACAGGGTGCCCACCGTCACGAGGATGACCGGGACGATCAGGATCAGCGCGTACAGCCGGTTGTCCTCACGCAGGTGCATGTAGTACCACACCACCAGCGCCGCCTTGAAGACCGAGAGCAGGATCAGCAGCGCCGCGCCCAGCCAGCCGTCTGGCAGTTCGGCGATGATCACCTCGATGATCGTGACGACGGCCAGAATGCCAAAGATCACCGTATAGATCGGGAAGGGGAAGGTGCGCCCCAGAAACACCGACGTATCGCCATGCGCTTCTGCGGCGTGGCCGCCTGCTGCGTGCACTTCGGCGTGTCTATGCCCTTCAGTCGCCACGCTCCTTCTCTCTCTTCAGTCCTACCCACCGACCCCACCGCGCGCCGCTAGATCAGGTAGATGACGGTGAACAGGACGATCCAGACCACGTCGACGAAATGCCAGTACAGACCGAAGATCTCGACACCCAGACTGCTCTGGCGGTAACCGCCACGCCGGGCGTGGTTGACCACCAGCAGCGCCCAGATCACGCCGATAATCACGTGCGCGCCGTGGAAGGCCGTCGGAGCGTAGAAGCGCATGCCGAAAGTGTCGCTGTAGATCGTGATGCCTTCATGCGCCAGGGTCTGGTATTCGACGTACTGGAGGCCGACGAAGATCGCGCCGAGCAGGGCGGTCAGACCGATCCAGCGCATGAGACCCTGCTGGTTGCCCTTGCGGCTCTCATGCAGGCCCATGACCATCGCCCAACTGCTGGCCAGCAGCAGGAAGGTGTTGATCGCCACCAGCAGCACGCCGGCAGTCTCGTGAACTTCCTTGATGCGCTCCGGGAATTCCAGCCGGTACAGAATGAAGACCGCGATCAGCACCGAGAAGAGGACCACTTCCGAGCCGAGGTACAGCCAGACGGCCGTCTTCCAGTTGTCGGCGCGCTGCGCCGGCGTAAAGTGATCGTGGCCGTGCGACTCTTCGGCGTCGTGCGTGCTCTTAATCGTCATATCCGTCATAAGCAACCCCCGTTGCGGCGCATCTGCGGCGTGCGCCGGTCCAAACCATCCGTGGTAAGCATTTTACTGGAGCGCGCCAGGCACACGGCGCAGCAGTCGGGCGATGAACCGCGCGATCTGCCCCAGCACCCGCAGGACCAGCGAAGGCCGCAGCAGGATGAAGGTGATGACCAGGGCATTGACCAGCGACAGCACCACAAGCTGCATTTCCGGGCTGGGGAAGATCAGGTTCAGGCCCGGCAGATCGGGCTGCGGCATGATTAGGCCGATGGCGACGTAGTAGAAGAGCAGGTACAGGACGACGAACACGGCGGCGAACAGCGCCAGAGTGCCCAGACGGCGCACGGTTGTCGGTCCGGCCTGCGCGGCAGGCTCGACCTCGACGGTGGCCGCTTCGGTCGCCGCCGGTGCGCTGGCTGCCTCACTCTTCGCCTCGACCACGCCCTGGTGCAGCTTGTTGAGCACCCAGGCGAGGCCGCCGGCGACCGCCAGAAGCGACAGGAACATGGCGATAATGATGATGAGCAGGAAGACGAGCTGGCTGACCAGGACGGTCTGCCCGCCGATCTGCATCTCGACCATGCCGACCTGGACCATCGAGGCTTCGGGAACGGCTGTGGTGATCAGCGTCGGGCCGCCTGGAATAGTGGCCAGGGCGAACAGGACAATGGTGGCGATCAGCAGGAGGGTGACGAGCTGCCAGGTGACGCCCATGAGCATGCGCGACGGTTCCGCCGCGTCGCTGGACCTGGCATGAGCGGATTCCGCTTCTTCACCATGGACGCTCATGGATGGGTCGAAGGCGCCCATCCCCCACACGAAGAAGCCCGCCGTCGTGTACGCCGCGAGGCTCATGCCGACGCCGGTGTCCCACAAAGGAGTCAGCCCCTGCAAGCCACGAATCATGATGACGACAAGCGAGCCGACGAGGAAACCCAGTAGTGACATCGGGATCGCGCGGCTCAAGCCAGGCTGCATAATGACCGTCCCTCCTGCAAAAAGCGGCGTGAGAACCACGCCAGTCTTCCAAAAGTGCCGAATGCTGAGGTCTGAGTACTGAGTCGTGAACGGTTCGCCCGCCAGGGGGCGTCCACTTCACTCGGTCCTCAAGCCCCGCACCTTGATGCCTAAATCACGTACAACACCACGTAGAAAAGGATCCACGCGACCACAACAAAATACCACAACTTGGCCGCCCCTTCCACTGCCCAGTGATCGGCGGCGGAGTAGACGTTGTCGGCTGAACGCCGGTACACGTGCCACATGATCCACCCGATGACCAGGGCGTGCACGGCGTGGAAGGCCGTCATGACGCGGAACAGGGTGCCGTACTGCTCGCTGAATGGCACGATCGCCCATTCATAGGCCATGACCACAATGAAGGCCGCGCCGAGCACCAGCGCAATCAGCCAGTTCTGCCGCAGCGCCGCGTTCTGATCGACACGAATGGCGTTCAGCCCGCGCCAGGCGAAGACGCCGCTGACGATCAACCCGACCGTGGCCAGTGTCGGCAGCACGCGGTCCAGGGGGGCGACCCCTTCAGGCGGCCATGACGCAAAGTTGGAGCGGATCTGCGTTGACCAGCATCAGACAGACGAACACCATGATCCAACTGATCTGGAAGATGAACAGACCCGTTCGCCGGTTGGCGAGGGCCATGCGCTCCTCGCGGGTCATTGTCGACTCAGTCATCCTGCATTCCAATACAACTCAGTCCAGAGAGATGAGAGACGAAACGAGAGATGAGACAACCACAGTTGACCAGTCCCTTCTCATTTCTCATCCCTCATCTCTCATCACTTTTTCTTTTCAGTCTCCCCGCCGCCGGGGGCTGGCGCAGCGCCCTGCGCAGGCGCGTCCACGTCCTCGGCCTTGCCGTAACGGCGCTCAGGTCTTCCAGGTAGTAGAAGGCGGCTTCGGTGCCGTAGCCGTATGGGTCCCTGAAGGGGACCGGGTCGCCGTAGAAGTTGCTGGCCGGCGGCGGCGAGGTCGTCGCCCACCCATGGTCAGCGCGCGCCACGGGTTCGCGCTGGCGCGACGGCCGCGGACGAGGCTCGCGACCATGTTGTAGAGCAGCACGAAGGTGGAGATGCCGAGCACGAAGGCTGCCAGGCTGATCACCACGTTCCAGGACTGGAATTCCGGCGCGTACACCGCACGCGGCGCGGCATGCCCAGCGTGCCGACCATGTGCTGCGGGAAGAAGGTGAAGAAGAAGCCGATGTAGGTCAGCGCGAAGTGGATCTTGCCCAGACGTTCGTCCAGCATGCGGCCGGTGATTTTCGGCCACCAGTGGTAGATGCCGGCGTAGATGGCGAAGACCGAACCGCCGTACAGCACGAAGTGGAAGTGGCTGACGACGAAGTAGGTGTCGTGGACGTGAATGTCGAACGGCACCGAGGCCAGCATGACGCCGCTGATGCCGCCGATGACGAACATCGACAGAAAGCCCAGCCCGAACAGCATCGCCGAGCGGAAGTGGATCTTGCCGCCCCAGATGGTGCCCAGCCAGCTAAAGATCTTGATGCCTGTCGGCACGGCGATGATCATCGACGTGATCATGGAAGGGGATGCGCAGCGCTGGCGTCAGGCTGGTGAACATGTGATGCGCCCAGACTGTGAAGCGATCAGCGCGATGCCCATGCTGGACAGCGCGATGGCGCGGTAGCCAAAGACCGGCTTGCGCGCGTGCACCGACAGCACTTCGCTGAGGATGCCGAAGCCCGGCAGGACCATGATGTACACTGCTGGGTGGCTGTAGAACAGAAGACGTTCTGCCACAGCAGCACGTCACCGCCGCGCGAGGGGTCGAAGAAGGCGGTGCCGGCCACGCGGTCAAGGATCAGCAGGGTCAGCGCGCCCGCCAGGAAGGAGTGGCCATGACGATGATCGAGGTCGCCAGAATGGCCCAGACGAACAGGGGCATCTTGAAGTAGCCCATGCCTTCGGGGCGCATGTTCTTGATGGTGACGATGAAGTTGATCGCGCCCAGGATCGAGCTGATGCCGGCGAGGTGCAGCGACAGCGCCCACAGGGTCTGGCCGTCCATGCTGTAGAGCGTGGACAGTGGAGGATAGCTCGTCCAGCCGGCTTCCGCCTGCCCGGCGAAGTAGCCGAGGAACATCAGCAGCGCCGATGGCGGCAGCAGCCAGAAGGCGAAGGCGTTCAGCCACGGGAAGGCCATATCCTTCGCGCCCAGCATGAGCGGGACGAGATAGTTGCCGAAACCGGCCATCATCGGGATGATCCACACGAAGATCATCACCGAACCGTGCAGCGTGAAGAGCTGGTTGTGGCCTGTCCGTCGGCAGCAAAGTCGAGCGCCGGAGTCAGCAGTTCCCAGCGGATGAGCATGGCCAGCGTGCCGCCGAAGATGAAGCCGAACAGGGCCAGGGCCGTATGCTGGACGCCGATGATCTTTGTGATCGACGCTCCAGCGGAGATAGTCCGCGACGCGCAGGCTTCGCGGGCTCAGGTCAAGACCGGGTAAGGGTCTGGAAATGGTTGCCATGGGTCAATTTGCTCCCGTCAACAATTACCGGGTCTGCGTCAGCAAGAACTCGATGATTGCGTTCAGGTCTTCTTCCGGCATGTAGTTCGGCTCGCTCGGCTCGTCGTTGAACTGAGGCATGAGGTTGCCGTAGCCTGGAACCAGATAGACGCCCGGATTGCGAATGGAAGTGTGCAGGTATTCCAGGGCGGTCTGACCGGCCACGCGCGTGTTGGCGCGGGTGCCGATGTTGTTCAGGTTCGGACCGATGTTGCCCACCCAGTTCATATCGGTGAGCGCGTGGCAGGTGGCGCAGGGGTATGCTCCGCTCTCCAGAAGCTGCCGGCCGCGTTCGACCGGGTCTTCCGGCGGGAAGAGCACCTTCACCGCCTCCACATCGTAGAACTCCTCCAGGTACGTCTGCTCATCGGGGTGGACGACCAGCCACGCGCCGCGCAGCTCGACCTCGCCCCCGCCGAGCAGGATGGTCGTCCCGGCCATATCGCCGTGGCCCGCGCCGCAGAGTTCGGCGCAGACGATGCGGTAGGTGCCCGCCTCGATGGGCGTGAAGGTGATCGACGTCTCACGGCCGGGAGCGCGTCCTGCTTGATACGCATCGCCGGAATCCAGAAGGCGTGATTGACATCCTCAGATCTGATCTTGGCCTCGACCTGCTGGCCAACCCAGGTGTGAAGCTGCTGATTGCTGAAACGCAGCCCTCCCTCGGAGGTGAGCGCCGTGCGAACTGGCTCTTCGAGCATGTCGATCGAGACATCCGGCGGCAGGGTCTCCGGGGTGATGGCGTAGTTGAACGACCATGCGTAGCGCTGTGCGACCACGCCGACGTCCTGGTTGTCCGCGCGCACGGTGCGGATGCTGGTCCAGACCTGGAAGCTGTAGATCGTCAGGATGATGACGATCACCGCCGGGATGAGGGTCCAGACGATTTCCAGGGTGGAGTTGCCGTGAATCGGCGGACCATCGGACCGGTCGCCAGGTTTGGCCCGGTAGGCGATGATCGAGTACACCAGGGCGCCGATCACCAACAGGAAGATAGCGCCACCGATCACCAGCATGAACCGGAACAGGCTATCAACCTGCTGCGATTCTGCGGACGCTTGTACTGGCAAAACGAGTGGGGCAAGCGTGCCTATCAGGAGACCACCGAAGATGATCCCCAGAGCACCTGCGATGATCCAGATGATGGACAGCGATTGTCCGCCCGACTGCCGACTGTTTGGATTGACGTTAACGCCCATTCACCGCTTCCAGAGTACCTTAAGGACGAAAGCAATGGTTGCCAGTGCGAATGCACGGCATTTGACCCTGATTTGTTCATTTTTACACAAGCTGTAACTTTGATTTACCGAAGTTCAATTGCAATAGCAAGCGAGTTCAGTAACAAATCTGAGTGGTGAGCCTGATGAATAAAAGCGACCCTGTTCGTGGAAAATCGCGATGTGCGGTCATGTTCGATGCAATTCGACAAGCGTCCGCGCCGGTGGCGTAAAATGGGGGGGTTGATACCAGGCACCGGAGGTCACGAATGCCGAGGCGCCCCTTTCAGGTTGCGATCTACCCCTTTCGCCGGCGAGATCAGCAGGGATTGGAGTATGCGTTATTCCGGCGGGCCGATGAAGGTTACTGGCAGCCGAGTGCCGGCGGTGGAAGACGACGGACTCCTGAAGAGGCCGCCCGGCGGGAAGGATGGAGGAACTGCGCTCCTCCACCGGATGGTGCATACGTTGCCTTGCAAACGATGACCTATGTACCCACCACCCGCTAGAGGCGCAAGACTCGTGGGGCGACCAGATCGTCGTCATTCCGCTGCACTACTTCCGCTGTCCACGTCAGCGACCAAGGCTAGTTCTCTCCCGGGGAACATTCCGAATACCCGGTGGGTGAGCTTCGAAGCGGCGCGCGATTTGCTGCGCTGGGACAGCGACAGGACGGCGCTCTGGGAACTGGATCAGCGGCTGCGCGGAAGCTGCTCCGGTAAAATCCTCCGGGCCGCATTACGATTCTTCCGCTCAACTCTAGTCGGAGGCGCAAAATCGGCGTACACTGAAGACAGTGCTGCATTCCATGGCGAAGACGCCGTAGAACGTCTTCCCCACCCCTGTTCATTACCTCTTGCCCCTTGTGGTTCTCCTTCTCAGCCTCGCCCTTCCCGCCGCTGCACAGGACAGAAACGCCGTCCTGTAACCCGCAGCTCCCCGCCGCGCCTGGACCTCGGGCGGTAGCCAGCCTCGTCACCCGGACCGATAATCCGACGCCCGTGCGCGTCCGCGGCGCAACCGAGCACCGGCGCGCCGGTTGCCGCCATGCTCGACGATTTTTCGCGCTTCATCGTCGTCGGCTATCTCCCCACCTGCGCCGATGGCATCACCTGGTGGCGAATCACCACCGGCGACACCCCCTACGCCAGCGGCGGGGGATCATCGAGGGGCTACGTCGCCGAGGGGTCGAGGACTTATTTCATCGAGCCGTACACCCCGGCGCTGGCGCTGCCTGCCGGGCAGATCCGGTAGCCGGCCCGCCGCGAATCACGCCGTTCAGCAGCCCCTCTGCCGGCGAATTGCCGCCGGTAAAGCGCTAGCCGCCGACTACTGCAAGACTCGCTTTTGCGCAGTGGACGTGGCCGCCGGAGACCACATCGACGACGCTGAAACTCCCGATCCACACTTCAAACGGGCGCTTTGCCGATCGCCTCCGCCGGAAACACGCATGCCGTCTTGACAGATCGATCTCCAGTCAGGTCGCCTATCTGGACGGCGCCGGGCTTTCGCCGGCCCAGCTTGGGGCCCTGTCGGCACAATGGCTTCGTCCGGGTGCCCGCCGGGCGCTCCTGGCCAGAACAGTCGCTCTGGCGGGACAGCGCCACCAGCGCGCTCCAACTACATCTCGACCGACATGATGCTGGGCAACCTCTCTACATCTACCGCTGCATTAGTGATGTATCCCCAGGAGACCAGCACGTTTTACAACCAACTGGCGACCATCGCCTCGCAGAGTTCC
>JADJPJ010000085.1 GCA_016713325.1 Candidatus Flexifilum affinis
TGATGCCATCCGAGCTTGTTCAGGTCGTGGCTCTTGTCGTGGGAATTTACTGCCGGTCGTCGCGGTCATCCTGGGCGTGACCTTCACTCTGAATCGGCCGGCGGAGTCACCAGGCGGATCGCGCCTCGCGCAGGATGATCACCCCGAGGCCGAAAGGATCGATTTCGCCAACGGCCAGGGTCGCGTGCCCATGCAGCTTCGCGGCAGCGGTACCCCCTGGTCCTGCTGCGGGATCGGATCGTCTTTCGCATGCTGGTGACCGGCCGCGAGTTCATTATCCCTCGTGACCGCATCATTCGCGTAGAGACATGCCGACGAGCTTCCTGGGCTGAGACCAACTTCCGGCCGCTGCTCAAGGTGACAGTTTGCGGGACGAGGCGGGTGGGGGGACTCGATGGCCTGGCTGGTACGCGACCCTGCCTCGCTGGCAGGCTGCGCTGGAAACATCTCCGCGCCCCTAGCCATCCATCGCGCCGAACAGCCAGCGCTTCCAGGCCAACTCCGGCAGCAGATCACGGCCAGCTCACTGGGCGCGGTCACCAGGGCAATCATGGCCCGTCGACAGTGGTGGTAGCGCCCAACCACACTCCCGCTGTTCTTCACCGGCGCTGTTTGTCCCGCCAGGCGTGAGAGGCCGTTGCAGCCAGTCGTGGTGCGACCAGCGTCGCCGGGAAGATCACCTCGATCAGTGTTTCCCGGAGTGGTGAGCGGGAACGGGGTCGAGCGGGGCTGTACCCACCGCCAGTCGGCGGCGTCGACCACGCCGAAGGTCCTGTCGTCGGGCACAGGAACCCAGCCTTCATCCCCACAGCGAACGTGGCGTCGTTCCAGAGATGAGCGTACACCACTAGAAAGAAGTTCTCTGAAGCTGCGGCCGTCCTGCCCCGGAGGGCCATCCAGGCACACTGCCAGGTGCTTCAGACGCCCGTCGGCTTTCCCGGCAGCGGCCGCCACCACGGCGACGCCGCGGCTGTGACCGCAGAGGACGACCTCGCGGAGATCCGCGAATTCAAGCCTTACTTGAAGGACCATCACGCCCATGGGTGTTCAGGAGTCGATCCGCACGTCCCTCAGGTGCGATCGCTCCGCCACAGCCGGTCAGCGTCAGGGTAGAGCACCTCGTGACCGGCGGTTTGCAACAGAGGGCGCACCTTCTTCCGCACCATCCGCCATGCCACATGCCGTGGGCCCAACACTTATAGGTCGCCATTCTAGGGGACTCACCGGCGTCAGGTGTCGGCGAGGACGCCGCGACAGGATCCGCATGATCACTTCTGTCGGCAGAGTACAACACGCCGGAAAAGCACGGACCCGGCTAGCGCGCCGGGTCCGTGCGTCATGTCTCTGGATTGGTTTTGCTCCGTGCCGGGGACACTTCAATCACTCAGTCCTCAGCACTTTCCACTTTCAACTTCTTCTACAACTTCTTCTAGTACCCGCCGAGCGGTACGCTGGCCAGGAACAGGTGCCCACCGTCACGAGGATGACCGGGACGATTAGGATCAGCGCGTACAGCCGGTTGTCTTCACGCAGGTGCATGTAGTACCACACCACCAGCGCCGCCTTGAAGACCGAGAGCAGGATCAGCAGCGCCGCACCCAGCCAACCGTCCGGCAGTTCGGCGATGATCACTTCGATGATCGTGACGACGGCCAGAATGCCAAAGATCACCGTATAGATCGGGAAGGGGAAGGTGCGCCCCAGGAACACCGACGTATCACCATGCGCTTCTGCGGCGTGGCCGCCTGCTGCGTGCACTTCGGCGTGTGTATGTCCTTCAGTTGCCATGCTCATTCTCTCTCTTCAGACCAACCAACCGACCACACCGGGCGCCGCTAGATCAGGTAGATGACGGTGAACAGGACGATCCAGACCACGTCGACGAAATGCCAGTACAGACCGAAGATCTCGACACCCAGACTGCTCTGGCGGTAACCGCCGCGCCGGGCGTGGTTGACCACCAGCAGCGCCCAGATCACGCCGATAATCACGTGCGCGCCGTGGAAAGCCGTTGGAGCGTAGAAGCGCATGCCGAAAGTGTCGCTGTAGATTGTGATGCCTTCATGCGCCAGCGTCTGGTATTCGACGTACTGGAGGCCGACGAAGATCGCGCCGAGCAGGGCGGTCAGACCAATCCAGCGCATCAGGCCCTGCTGGTTACCCTTGCGGCTCTCATGCAGGCCCATGACCATCGCCCAACTGCTGGCCAGCAGCAGGAAGGTGTTGATCGCCACCAGGAGCACGCCGGCAGTCTCGTGAACTTCCTTGATGCGCTCCGGGAATTCCAGCCGGTACAGAATGAAGACCGCGATCAGCACCGAGAAGAGGACCACTTCCGAGCCGAGGTACAGCCAGACGGCCGTCTTCCAGTTGTCGGCGCGCTGCGCCGGCGTAAAGTGATCGTTGCCGTGCGACTCTTCGGCGTCGTGCGTGCTGTTAATCGTCATGTCCGTCATAAGCAACCCCCGTTGCGGCGCATCTGCGGCGTGCGCCGGTCCAAACCATCCGTGGTAAGCATTTTACTGGAGCGCGCCAGGCACACGGCGCAGCAGTCGGGCGATGAACCGCGCGATCTGCCCCAGCACCCGCAGGACCAGCGAAGGCCGCAGCAGGATGAAGGTGATGACCAGGGCATTGACCAGCGACAGCACCACAAGCTGCATTTCCGGGCTGGGGAAGATCAGGTTCAGGCCCGGCAGATCGGGCTGCGGCATGATCAGACCGATGGCGACGTAGTAGAAGAGCAGGTACAGGACGACGAACACGGCGGCGAACAGCGCCAGAGTGCCCAGACGGCGCACGGTTGTCGGTGCGGCCTGCGCGGCAGGCTCGACCTCGACGGTGGCCGCTTCGGTCGCCGCCGGTGCGCTGGCTGCCTCACTCTTCGCCTCGACCACGCCCTGGTGCAGCTTGTTGAGCACCCAGGCGAGGCCACCGGCGACCGCCAGCAGCGACACGAACATGGCGATGATGATGACGAGCAGGATGACGAGCTGGCTGACCAGGACGGTCTGCCCGCCGATCTGCATCTCGACCATGCCGACCTGGACCATCGAGGCTTCGGGAACGGCTGTGGTGATCAGCGTCGGGCCGCCTGGAATAGTGGCCAGGGCGAACAGGACAATGGTGGCGATCAGCAGGAGGGTGACGAGCTGCCAGGTGACGCCCATGAGCATGCGCGACGGTTTCGCCGCGTCGCTGGACCTGGCATGAGCGGATTCCGCTGCTTCACCATGGACGCTCATGGATGGGTCGAAGGCGCCCATCCCCCACACGAAGAAGCCCGCCGTCGTGAACGCCGCGAGGCTCATGCCGACGCCGGTGTCCCACAAAGGAGTCAGCCCCTGCAAGCCGCGAATGATGATGACGACAAGCGAGCCGACGAGGAAACCGAGTAGTGACATCGGGATCGCGCGGCTCAAGCCAGGCTGCATAATGACCGTCCCTCCTGCAAAAAGCGGCGTGAGAACCACGCCAGTCTTCCAAAAGTGCCGAATGCTGAGGTCTGAGTGCTGAGTCGTGAACGGTTCGCCCGCCAGGGGGCGTCCTCTTCACCCGGTCCTCAGGCCCCGCACCTTGATGCCTAAATCACGTACAACACCACGTAGAAAAGGATCCACGCGACCACAACAAAATACCACAACTTGGCCGCCCCTTCCACTGCCCAGTGATCGGCGGCGGAGTAGACGTTGTCGGCTGAACGCCGGTACACGTGCCATGATCCACCCGATGACCAGGGCGTGCACGGCGTGGAAGGCCGTCATGACGCGGAACAGGGTGCCGTACTGCTCGCTGAATGGCACGATCGCCCATTCATAGGCCATGACCACGATGAAGGCCGCGCCGAGCACCAGCGCAATCAGCCAGTTCTGCCGCAGCGCCGCGTTCTGATCGGCGCGAATGGCGTTCAGCCCGCGCCAGGCGAAGACGCCGCTGACGATCAACCCGACCGTGGCCAGCGTCGGCAGCACCCGGTCCAGGGGGGCGACCCCTTCGGGCGGCCACGACGCAAAGTTGGAGCGGATCTGCACGTTGACCAGCATCAGACAGACGAACACCATGATCCAACTGATCTGGAAGATGAACAGACCCGTTCGCCGGTTGGCGAGGGCCATGCGCTCCTCGCGGGTCATTGTCGACTCAGTCATCCTGCATTCCAATACAACTCAGTCCAGAGAGAGATGAGAGACGAGAAACGAGAGATGAGACAACCACAGTTGACGAGTCCCTTCTCATTTCTCATCCCTCATCTCTCATCACTTTTCTTTTCAGTCTCCCGCCGCGGGGGCTGGGGCAGCGCCCTTCGCAGGCGCGTCCACGTCCTCGGCCTTGCCGTAGCGGCGCTCCAGATCTTCCAGGTAGTAGAAGGCGGCTTCGGTGCCGTAGCCGTACGGATCCTTGAAGGGGACCGGGTCGCCGTAGAAGTTGCTGGCCGGCGGCGGCGAGGTCGTCGCCCATTCCATGGTCAGGGCGCGCCACGGGTTCGCGCTGGCACGGCGGCCGCGCACGAGGCTCACGACCATGTTGTAGAGCAGCACGAAGGTGGAGATGCCGAGCACGAAGGCCGCCAGGCTGATCACCACGTTCCAGGACTGGAATTCCGGTGCGTACACCGCGACGCGGCGCGGCATGCCCAGCATGCCGACCATGTGCTGCGGGAAGAAGGTGAAGAAGAAGCCGATGTAGGTCAGCACGAAGTGGATCTTGCCCAGACGCTCGTCCAGCATGCGGCCGGTGATTTTCGGCCACCAGTGGTAGATGCCGGCGTAGATGGCGAAGACCGAACCGCCGTACAGCACGAAGTGGAAGTGGCTGACGACGAAGTAGGTGTCGTGGACGTGAATGTCGAACGGCACCGAGGCCAGCATGACGCCGCTGATGCCGCCGATGACGAACATCGACAGGAAGCCCAGCCCGAACAGCATCGCCGAGCGGAAGTGGATCTTGCCGCCCCAGATGGTGCCCAGCCAGCTAAAGATCTTGATGCCTGTCGGCACGGCGATGATCATCGACGTGATCATGAAGGGGATGCGCAGCGCCGGCGTCAGGCTGGTGAACATGTGATGCGCCCAGACTGTGAAGCCGATCAGCGCGATGCCCATGCTGGACAGCGCGATGGCGCGGTAGCCAAAGACCGGCTTGCGCGCGTGCACCGACAGCACTTCGCTGAGGATGCCGAAGCCCGGCAGGACCATGATGTACACGGCCGGGTGGCTGTAGAACCAGAAGACGTTCTGCCACAGCAGCACGTCGCCGCCGCGCGAGGGGTCGAAGAAGGCGGTGCCGGCCACGCGGTCGAGGATCAGCAGGGTCAGCGCGCCCGCCAGGAAGGGGGTGGCCATGACGATGATGATCGAGGTCGCCAGGATGGCCCAGACGAACAGGGGCATCTTGAAGTAGCCCATGCCTTCGGGGCGCATGTTCTTGATGGTGACGATGAAGTTGATCGCGCCCAGGATCGAGCTGATGCCGGCGAGGTGCAGCGACAGCGCCCACAGGGTCTGGCCGTCCATGCTGTACAGCGTGGACAGTGGAGGATAGCTCGTCCAGCCGGCTTCCGCCTGCCCGGCGAAGTAGCCGAGGAACATCAGCAGCGCCGACGGCGGCAGCAGCCAGAAGGCGAAGGCGTTCAGCCATGGGAAGGCCATATCCTTCGCGCCCAGCATGAGCGGGACGAGATAGTTGCCGAAGCCGGCCATCATCGGGATGATCCACACGAAGATCATCACCGAACCGTGCAGCGTGAAGAGCTGGTTGTAGGCCTGTCCGTCGGCAGCAAAGTCGAGCGCCGGAGTCAGCAGTTCCCAGCGGATGAGCATGGCCAGCGTGCCGCCGAAGATGAAGCCGAACAGGGCCAGGGCCATGTACTGGACGCCGATGATCTTGTGATCGACGCTCCAGCGGAGATAGTCCGCGACGCGCAGGCTTCGCGGGCTCAGGTCAAGACCGGGTAAGGGTCTGGAAATGGTTGCCATGGGTCAATTTGCTCCCGTCAACAATTACTGGGTCTGCGTCAGCAAGAACTCGATGATTGCGTTCAGGTCTTCTTCCGGCATGTAGTTCGGCTCGCTCGGCTCGTCGTTGAACTGAGGCATGAGGTTGCCGTAGCCTGGAACCAGATAGACGCCCGGATTGCGAATGGAAGTGTGCAGGTATTCCAGGGCGGTCTGACCGGCCACGCGCGTGTTGGCGCGGGTGCCGATGTTGTTCAGGTTCGGACCGATGTTGCCCACCCAGTTCATATCGGTGGGCGCGTGGCAGGTGGCGCAGGGGTATGCTCCGCTCTCCAGAAGCCGCCGGCCGCGTTCGACCGGGTCTTCCGGCGGGAAGAGCACCTTCACCGCCTCCACATCGTAGAACTCCTCCAGGTACGTCTGCTCATCGGGGTGGACGACCAGCCACGCGCCGCGCAGCTCGACCTCGCCCCCGCCGAGCAGGATGGTCGTCCCGGCCATATCGCCGTGGCCCGCGCCGCAGAGTTCGGCGCAGACGATGCGGTAGGTGCCCGCCTCGATGGGCGTGAAGGTGATCGACGTCTCACGGCCGGGGAGCGCGTCCTGCTTGATACGCATCGCCGGAATCCAGAAGGCGTGATTGACATCCTCAGATCTGATCTTGGCCTCGACCTGCTGGCCAACCCAGGTGTGAAGCTGCTGATTGCTGAAACGCAGCCCTCCCTCGGAGGTGAGCGCCGTGCGAACTGGCTCTTCGAGCATGTCGATCGAGACATCCGGCGGCAGGGTCTCCGGGGTGATGGCGTAGTTGAACGACCATGCGAAGCGCTGAGCGACCACGCCGACGTCCTGGTTGTCCCGCGCACAGTGCGGATGCTGGTCCAGACCTGGAAGCTGTAAATCGTCAGGATGATGACGATCACCGCCGGGATGAGGGTCCAGACGATTTCCAGGGTGGAGTTGCCGTGAATCGGCGGACCATCGGACCGGTCGCCAGGTTTGGCCCTGGTAGGCGATGATCGAGTACACCAGGGCGCCGATCACCAACAGGAAGATAGCGCCACCGATCACCAGCATGAACCGGAACAGGCTATCAACCTGCCGCGATTCTGCGGACGCTTGTACTGGCAAAACGAGTGGGGCAAGCGTGCCTATCAGGAGACCACCGAAAATGATCCCCAGAGCACCTGCGATGATCCAGATGATGGACAGCGATTGTCCGCCCGACTGCCGACTGTTTGGATTGACGTTAACGCCCATTCACCGCTTCCAGAGTACCTTAAGGACGAAAGCAATGGTTGCCAGTGCGAATGCACGGCATTTGACACAGTTTGTTCATTTTTACACAAGCTGTAACTTTGATTTTACCGAAGTTCAATTGCAATAGCAAGCGAGTTCAGTAACAAATCTGAGTGAGTGAGTGATGAATAAACGCGAAACCGCTCGTGGAAAATCGTGATGTGCGGTCCTTGTTCGTGCAATTCTGACAAACGTCCGCGCCGGTGGCGTAAAATGGGGTTGATACCAGGCACCGGAGGTCTCACGAATGCCCAGGGCGCCCTTTCAGGTTGCGATCTACCCCTTTCGCCGGCGAGATCGTGGGGATTGGGAGTATGCGTTGTTCCGGCGGGCCAATGAAGGTTACTGGCAGCCGATTGCCGGCGGTGGAGAAGACGACGAGACTCCTGAAGAGGCCGCCCGGCGGGAGGCTATGGAGGAGGCACACCTTCCGCCGGATGGTGCTTACGCTGCCTTGCAGACGATGACCTATGTGCCCACCACCCACTTCAAGGCACACGACTCGTGGGGCGCCCAGATCGTCGTCATTCCGCTGCACTACTCGCTGTCCAGGTCAGCAGCCATGAGCTGGTGCTCTCCCATGAGCATTCCGAATGCCGGTGGGTGAGCTTCGAAGCGGCGCGCGATTTGCTGCGCTGGGACAGCGACAGGACGGCGCTCTGGGAACTCGATCAGCGGCTGCGCAGGAAGCTGCTCCGGTAAAATCTCCTGGGCCACATTACGATTCGTCGCTCAATTCGCAATCGGAGGGGGCGCAGAATCGACGTACACTGAAGACAGTGCTGCATTCATAGCGAGGAACGCCGTGAAACGTCTTCTTCTAATGGTACCCCTTGTTGTTCTCCTTCTCAGCCTCGCCCTTCCCGCCGCCGCGCAGAGCGAAACACCGATATGCAACCCGCAGCTCCCGCCGCGCCTGGGCTACGGCGTGGCCGGCATCGTCACCCGGACCGATAACCCGACGCCCGTGCGCGTCCGCGAGCAGCCGACTACCGGCGCACCGATTGTCGCCATGCTCGACGAGGGGTCGCGCTTCATCGTCATCGGCTATCTACCCACTTGCGCCGATGGCATCACCTGGTGGCAGATCACCACCGGCGACACCCCCTACGCCAGCGGCGAGGGGATCATCGAAGGCTACATCGCCGAGGGGGTCGAGGAGACTTATTTCATCGAGCCGTACACCCCGGCGCTGGCGCTGCCTGCCGGGCAGATCCCGGTAGCCGGCCCGCCGCAGATCACGCCGTTCAGTAACCCCCTGCCGACGGTGCCTCCGGTCAGCGCCATGCCGATTCTGCAAGACTCCTTTGCGCAGTGGACGTGGCCGCCGGAGACCTACATCGACGACTTCGAAATTCCCGATCCGCGGACGCTGACCCTGCCGGTTGCCTACGCCGGGAACATGCCGTCGCTGCCGATCGATCTCAGTCAGGTCGCCTATCTGGACGATGCCGGGCTTTCGCCGGCCCAGCTTGAGGCCCTGTCGCGTAACGGCTTCGTCGTGGTGCCCGCCGGGCGCTCCTGGCCGGAGCAGTCGCTCTGGCAGGACAGCGCCACCGGCCGCTCCAACTACATCTCGACCGACATGATGCTGAGCAACCTCTACTACATCTACCGCTACACATTGATGTATCTGGAGACCAGCACGTTTTACAACCAGTTGGCGACTATCGCTTCGCAGGGATTCCTCCAGGCGCAGGCGCAGTGGCAAACGGCCAGGGGTACCCCGCTGGAGGAACCTGCCCGTAACGCCGCCCTCTATTACGCCGTCATGCTGCTGCTGCTGAATGATGGCGAAGAGGCCCTGTTCGCCGGCACGTCGACGGCCGAGTTCTACAGCGCCTTCATCACCGTCTTCCCGTCCGAGACGCTCGCCGCCGCCGATCCGGACCTGCTCACCCTGGCGCAGCCGATCGTGGAGGGGATTCGCGCCGCGCAGGGAGGCGCGTCGATCCCCTTCCTGGAGAACTACAGCGAGGATTTCGGTCTGTACAAGCCGCGCAGCCACTACGAGAACGACGCTCTGCTCGGCAGTTACTTCCGCGCCATCACCTGGCTGGGTCGCATCACCTTCCGGCTTGACAGCGCCGCCGATACGCTGGCCGGCCTGCTCGTGCTGCGGGCGATGGCGGCAGCGAGGCGGCTCTGACGGCCTGGACGAATTTCAACGATACGATCGAATTCCTGATCGGCCCGTCGGACAACCTGCGGCCGACCGATCTGCTGCCCATTGCCCGCCCGCTCTACGGTGACGATCTGCCGCTCGATGCCCTGGCCGACCCCGCCACCCTGGAGGCCTTCCGCGCCGCCGCGCGCGAACTGCCCCCGCCGCGCATCAACAGCCTGCAGCTCGATGCCGGCACGTCGGCCGAGGATATGCGCGAGGCCGGGCGCGGCTTCCGCCTGTTCGGCGGCCGCTATACGCTCGATGCCGAGTACTTCCAGCGCCTGATGGACCCGGATGTGCCGGGTCGCGCGCTGCCAACCGGCCTGGATCTGGCGGCGGCCTTCGGCTCAGATGCCGCCTACGCGCTGCTGGAAGAGGCCGGCCTGACCAGCTTCGCCGACTACATCCCGGCGCTCTCCGCCCTGCGCGAGCAGACGGCCTCCATTGCACCGGATAGCTGGATGGAAAACGCCTATGGAAGCTGGCTGTGGGCGCTTCAGCCGCTGCTGAACAACGATCCGGCGCTGGAGCCGCCGCTGATGGCCACCGACGCCTGGCAGCGCCACGAGATTAGCACGGCGCTGGCCAGTTGGACGGCCCTCAAGAACGCGACCGCGGCCTACACGCTGCTGCCCGGCGGCCTGGGTGGGTGCGGCGAAACGGTCGAACTGACCACCTACACCACGTTCGAGCATAATCCGCTGGTCTTCGCGCGCATCGCCATTCTCTGCAATCTCCTGGCTTCCGGCCTGGAGGCGCGCGGTTTCGACCAGTACATGATGGGTTCCGTAGTGAGACAGGCACGCACCAATGCCGTGCTGTCGGCCATTTCCGCCGATGCGGCCCGGCGCGAGATCGCCGGTGAGTCGATCCCGGATGAGGTGCAGTGGTTCTTCCAGGAACGATTCCGCAGCGCCTACGGCTATGTGCGCATCGATCTGATGCAGTACGATGGCGACCCGCCGCGCAACGTCGCGGTCTCCGCGCTCGTGGCGACCAGCCGGGCCGGCTATTTGCAGGAGGGCGTCGGCCTGATCGACGATCTCTACGTGGTCAGCGACCGGCCGGAGGGCTTGCAGCTTGTGCGCGGTCCCGTCTACAGCTATTACGAGTGGGTCGACACCAGCGGCCAGGCGATGACCGACTCCGTCTGGCGCGATCAGTTGGATGCCGGGACGAACCCGCCGCGACCGACATGGGTGGATCTGTATCTCGTGCCGTGATCCTTTATATCGACTTTGCCCGCCAGGTGTTACAATGGGAACGCTTTCGTCAACAAACGAGTGGTTCAGGAAAGGCTGCCTCTGATGGATACCCTGGTAGGCTGGATTATCATTGCCGTTGCCGCACTGACCGTCGCCGGCACTATCCTTATGGTGGCGAACGAGAAGATCGAGCACGAAGAGCACTTCATCCCTCCTGCGACGCCCGCCGACAACGCGCCGCAGAGCGGACATGACAAGGCGAGCGAAGCATCCTGACGGCCGGTTCCGCCCCTTCGTCCCCATTCCAATACGGTTGTGCAGCAGGCCGCCAGGGAGTATTCTCCTGGCGGCTTGGTGAACCCCCACTGGTTCCCACGACGCATGCCCCAACGGCGACTCCTTCCTGATCTGCTTGTTGCGCTGGCCCTCCTGGCGCTGACGCTGCTCGCCTACCATCGACTCGCTTTCTCCGACTGGATCATGGCGCGTGGGGACACCTTCAGCTACCACTACCCCTACTGGCAGAGTCGCGCCGAAGCCTTTCGTGCCGGCCGTCTGCCGCTGTGGACGCCCGACCTGTTCATGGCGCGCCGCTGCTGGCCAACCCGCAGATCGGCGCGTTCTACCCACCCAACTGGCTGGTTGCCCCGCTCGATCCGCCCGACGCGGTGCGGGTCAGCGCCATCGGCCACGTCTTCTGGGCAGCACTGGGCGCTTACCTGCTGGCGCGGCGGGCGCTGGGCGTCGCCGGCCGGCGGCGCTGATCGGGGCCGTCGGCTTCGCGCTGGGCGGGCACCTCGGCGCCCATGTCGAGCAAATTAACCAGCTTCAGGGGTTGGCCTGGCTCCCCTGGCTGCTGGTGTTGTTTGATGCGAACCTCACCCCCACTCGCTTCGCTCGTCTCCCCCTCTCCATATGGAGAGGGGGTTGGGGGGTGAGGTTTTTCCTCCTCGCCATGGCCTGGGCGATGCAAATCTTCAGCGGGCACACGCAGACGGTGTTCATCAGCGGAGTGGCGCTCGGCCTGTACGCGCTGTGCACCCGCCCCGTCCGCGGGCTGCTGACGCTGGCCGCCGCCGGCATCGCCGCCGTGCTGCTGGCGCTGCCACAGCTCATCCCGACGCTGGAACTCGCCAGCCTGTCCAACCGCAGCGGTGGCTTCAACGTCAATCAGGCGACGGCCTTCTCCTTCAGTCCGTTTGTGACCGGGCGCGGCCTGCTGCCCAGCTACGACCACATGATCTTCAGCGAGTACATCGCCTATCCCGGCATCCTCATGCTGGCCCTGGCCTGGGTGGGGGTGTTTGGGAGACGCACCCGCGAACCTCACCCCCTCGCTTCGCTTCGTCTCCCCCTCTCCGCACGGAGAGAGGGGGCTAGGGCCGGGGTGAGGTTCGACAGGGCAGGCCCGCCCACGGGGGAGGACGGGGGCTCACGCTGGGAGGGTTCCCCGGACAGGGCCGGCCCTGTCCCTACGACTCCGCCGTCTTTTCGGGAACCCATCGACGCGCTGGATCGTGCTGGCGGGGGTTGGCCTGTTCCTGGCCTACGGGCTGTACAACCCGATCTATCTGGCGCTGGCCAGTCTGCCGGGCTTCAATCTGTTCCGTGTGCCGGCGCGCTGGCTGGCGTTGTTCTCCCTGGGCGTGGCCATGCTGTCGGCGCTCGGCGCGGAAACCCTGCTGCGATCCGCTGTCGCGTCGAGATGGCGCGCTGTGCCCCTGCGCCGTGCGGCCGGCTTCGCCGTCGTCATCGTCGCGCTGATGGCCCTGGCGCCGCTGGCCGCCCGCACTCCGGATCAGACGCCGACCTTACCCGCCGGAGCCGATCACCTGGGCCGGTTGGGGTGTCGCGCTGGCCCTCGGCATGGTGATAGTGCTGATAGCAGGCAGCGAGCGGCCGCGCAGTAGCGCGCCACTACAATATGAGGGGCGTAGGGACACGCTATTGCGTGTCCGTCGACTTTCAGGCCTGCACCCGGGGAACGGTATTCTCCTCCTCGCCGCCGCCGTGCTGGAACTGCTGCTGGCCTCTGGCGCGCTGGCCTACAACCAGCTTGTGCCGCCCGACGCCTTCTCGGCCCAGCGCTTCAGCATCAGCCAGATGCTCGTATACACGGAAGCGAATGCCGCCGAGGGCGCGCCGCCCGGCCGGCTGCTCAGCCCGAGCGATCTGCGCTTCGACCCCGGCGACCGGGCGGCGCTGGAGGCGCGCTACGACTCCCTGGGCATCACTGGCGAGGCGCGGGCGCTGGCCTTCGACACCATCAAGCTCAAAGAGGTGCTGGCCGCCAACCAGCCGCTGCTGTGGGGCATCCCCTCGATCGACGGTTTCGACGGTGGTCTGCTGCCGACGGGCTACTACACCGCCTTCACCTCGCTGCTGCTGCCGGAGGGGACGCTGCGCACGCTCGACGGACGGCTGCGCGAGATCCTCTACGACGATTCCTGCGGCGGTCCCTGCATCCCGGACGAGCGCTGGCTGCGGCTGACTGACAGGCGCTATCTGCTGACCGACAAGGTCTACGATCTGGTGCGCGAAGGCGTCTTCTACGACACGGCGCTGCCCACGGAAGGCGCTGCGATTCACCCGAACCGGACCGGTTCCCGCCTTGGCGGTCGAGGTGCTCTATGCGTGCACCGTCGATCCCTGCGCCGCCCCTGAACTGACCGCCGGCGGCCTCGTGCTTCAGGCCGTCCTCACTGATGTGCCGGTCGATCGCTACCGGATGGCGCGCTACACCCTGAGTCTTACGAGCCGGTCGAGTCGATCGCCGTTGCCGGCGAAACGAACACCCTGACCCGAGCGGTCACGCTGGTCAACCCGGCGGACGAGACGTTCGAGCAGTTGGCTCCGGACCCGTTCCGGCGCCAACTGTCGTCGGACATCAAACTCTATGAGCAGGAAACGCTGCCGAGGGCATTCGTCGTGACGGCGCCACCGCGCTGCGTGGCCGACGATATCTATGGGACAGAAGAGGCCCTTGAGGCGATGCGCGCCCCGGAACTTCGACCCGGCTCTGGATCTGATCCTGGCCGGCGCGGCCTGTGATGGGGACGACGCGCTGACCGATCCCACAGGTCTATCCCCGGCGTCGGTCGAATTTATGTCGTATCTGCCGGAGCGTATCGAACTGCGGGTTGGGACGGACGCGCCGGGCCTGCTGCTGCTGGCGGATGCCTACTACCCCGGCTGGACCGCGACGGTCGACGGCCAGCCGGCTCCCGTCTACCGCGCCGACGTGATGTTCCGCGCCGTGCCCGTGCCCGCCGGATCGCACGAAGTCGTGTTTGAGTACCGGCCCTGGTGGCTGCCTGGCATTCTGATCGGGGGTGGGGCACTGTGGCTGCTGGCGATCGGCGCTGCAATTTTTCTTAAGGTTCGGACATTTCATAAATCTCAAGACAAGTCGGAGAATCTGTCATGAATCTGAAGACCTGTTATGGTCTTCGGCTCCCGAATCCTTGACAAGAACCAAATGGTGTAAAGGATCTGATAAGGTTTGGCGCAACCTCTTTACGTCAGGCGCAGTTAATAGTACATTTGGAAAGGTACCAATTCATCCATGAAGATGGAGGATAGAGGTTTATCGTAATGTTGGACAAATTCCGGGTTCTCATCGTAGAAGACAACGCCGACCTGCTGCTTTTGTACAGCAAGACGATGCAGACCTTGGGCCTTGAAATCGATCCGGTGACCAGCCTGGCCAATGCCCTGAACTGGTCACACGGCGCCACTACGACCTGATCATCTGCGACATGCGTCTGGGTGGCGATCATGGCACCGAACTGCTGCGCTATCTGAAGGCCAAAGAGATCGAAGGCGCCGAGGTCATCATCGTCTCGGGCGAAGACCACTATCGCGACGCCTGCCGCCAGATCGGCTTCGATCCGTTTCTCTCCAAACCGGTGTCGATGCGCGAACTCAAGACGCTGGTCACCCGCCTGTTGTCGCCGCGCCTGGAGTCGGTTTCTCAGCCTGCCGCAGTCACCGCGCCTTCTACGAGCCTGCCGCACGCCATCTGAATCTGTGCGCTGACGCGCTGTTTGAAGACATGAAAACGCCCTGGCCAACTGGCCAGGGCGTTGTTTTTTCTGCATGAGAAATCATGCTAAGATGATTTTCCACAAGGTGTGAAGGTTGAGGTCGTATGGCTCAAAGGGCTCCTGACGTTGAGGGCATCATGCCAGCCTCGCTGACCGGCCGTGAACGCGACATCCTCTCCCTGCTCGTTCAAGGTCTCACGAACGGCGAAATCGCCGATCACCTCGTCCTCTCCACCAATACGGTCAAATGGTATGTGCGCCAGCTCCTGAACAAACTGGGGGTCGAGAATCGGCGGCAAATTGTCGCACGTGCCAAAGCCCTGAATCTGCTCGGCACACCGGTCGATGTTTCAATCCGCTCGCATAACTTGCCGGCGCCGACCACGCAGTTCTTCGGACGCAGCGACGAAATCGCGCAGTTGCGACGGCTGCTCGACGACAAATCGAACCGACTGATCACGCTGATCGCCGCGGGCGGAATGGGCAAGACCCGGTTGGCCCTGGCTACGGCGGAGAGCTGCCTTGCGGCGTTCTCCGATGGCGTGTACTTCATGCCGCTCAGCGCGCTGCGGACGCCGGATCAGCTCCTGCCGCTCATTGCCGACACCATCGGGTTGCAGATCACGGCAGACCAGCGCACGTCGCAGCAGCAGCTTGCCCATTTCCTCAGGGACCGTCATCTTCTCCTAATCCTCGACAATTTCGAGCATCTTCTGAATGGCGTAGAGTTGCTCATCGACCTGCTGGAAGCTGCACCTCATCTGCGCCTCCTGCTGACTTCACGAGAGCGGCTCAACGTCCGATGCGAGACGCTGTTCGCGGTTGGAGGGTTGTCCTATCCCAAAACCGTCGGGGATGACGGTGTCCTCGATTACAGCGCCGTGCAGCTCTTCCTGGAATGTGCGCGCCGGCAGAATCCCCGGATGTCCGTCCAGGACCTGGCATCGGTGGTCCACATCTGCCAGATGACCCAGGGGATGCCGCTGGCCGTTGAACTCGCGGCCGCGTGGGTGGGGTTGCTATCTCCCGCGGAAGTAGCCGCCGAAATTGGGCGGGGAATCGACTTCTTGCAGACCAATCTGCGAGATGTTCCCGAAAGACAGCGAAGCATTATCGCCGTCTTCCGAAGCATCCTGGAGGCGTCTCAGTGAAGAAGAGCAGCGTGTTTTCCGTGCGCTGTCGGTGTTTCGCGGGGCTTCACCCAGGAGGCCGCGCTCAAGACGATGGGCACGCATCTCCCCATCCTCCTGGAACTGGTGAACAAATCGCTGATCTCACGCAGCACACGCGGCGGAAGATATGAGATCCATGAACTGCTGCGTCAATTCGCGGAAGAGCAGTTGAAACGATCGGGCGAACTCGCGGCGGCCCTCGGTCGGCACTCCGCTTTTTTTGTGGCGTTTGTGAATGCGCGCCTGCCGATTTTGCAGAGCCGAAATCCGCAAGCGGCGCTCGACGAGATACAGGCTGACTTCGATAACATCCGGCAGGCGGTGCTGTATTTTCTGAAGCAACCGGAGACAGGGGCGATTTCGGCTCTGGAACAGATTTCCGACAGTCTGCGTGTGTTCTTCGAGGCGGAAGTACACTTTTCGGCGTCCGTACGACATCCCGGACTGCCTTACCTGAGCCTCCGCCTGTTCTTCGCGGCGCGCGACCAATTCAGCGCCGACGCCGAAGTGATCTTTCGAGCCGCTTTGGACCGGACGGCCACTTCAGAAACCGAAGCCACCCTGCGCGAAGGCCTCGCCGATGCGCTCCAGGTGAGAGGGGAGTGTGATGCGGCAGGCCGCGAATATGAGCAGGCAAGACGACTGCTGCCGGAAACGCAGTTCGCCGTGCAGGCGCGTCTGCTGCGAAAGCACGCGCAGGTTTTCGATTCGCAGCGCCGCCTCAGCGAAGCGCTCGCGCTTCTGGCCGACGCGGAACACATGCTTTCCCGCGAGACGAATCGCGACGAGACATGGTGGCAGGAATGGATTGCTATCCAGAACAGCCTGGTTTCCGCCTATTTCTTCCTCGGCGACACGCAGGCGATTGGCGAGCGTGCCGACGGCATTCGCACGGTGGTCGATCGCTATGGCACACCGGCGCTGCGCTTTGATTTCTACACCAGCGGCAACATGATCGAGTTGCTGAAGAATCAGTTTGTGGTGACGGATAGGGCTATGGAATATGCCCGTCTGGGGTTGGGGGCGGCCCTCGAAACCGGGTCGCTGCTCAAGATCTCGATTGGACATTTCCGCATTGGCCTGACCTATTTCTGTCTGGAACAGTGGTCGGAAGCCGAGTCCGAGTTTCAGGCCGGATTGGCCATCGCGGATCGCGTCGGGAATATCCTCGCGCAGACCCTGTGCACAACCTTCATGGCCACCATGTTTCGACGGTGCTTGCAGGTCGAAGCGGTCGAGCATTGGGCGACGGTCACGCTTCAAATCGCCGGTTCTGCGGGAATCGACCTATATCTGGCAGCCGCCAAAGCCAATCTGGCATGGGTGGACTGGCGTCGGGGCCAGACCCGCCGTGCGGTTACGCTGGCGCAGGAAGCGATGGACATCTGGGAACGGGTCTCGCCTCGCTACCCGGTGCGCTGGCAGGCGCAGTGGATCCTGCTTGGCCATGCGCTGAGAGAGGGACGTCTCGCGGACGGCATCGACTATGGACGGAGCCTGTTCGGTCAGCAAGCCCTCAACGACCAGGTCATGCGCCCGCTCTCGAAGGCGATTTCGGCATGGGACAGCGGCGCGGAGGACGACGCGTTGACTCACATGTCGCTTGTTTTGTCCGCCGCCACCGTCTTCGGTTACCTCTGACGGTTTTCACCCATTGCCAACTTCATTCCGATTCCATCCTATTGGGAGGGTGTCAGCCTTCAGCGAATCTCCTATGCTGTGAACATCGAATTCTTCTTCACACGATGAGACGTTCCTGGAGGAATGAAATGGCCAAGCATGATGTTATTCATCAGGATGGGCAGCAGTACTGCTCCGATTTTCTGGCCGCATACCGCGCGACCAATTCGAACTCTGAAGCGCTCAACCGCGAAGTGCTGGAGCGCTACGTCGCTGAAGGCGTCAATGTCGGCAATTTCGAATTGGCCAGAAGCCTGGTCGCGCCGGACTTCGTCTCGCACAATCCTCTTGGCGAGCAGAAGCGGGATGAAATGATTGGCGCGTTGACCGCCATGCGTGAGGCGTTCTCCGGCTTCAACATGTCGGTGTCGCAGGCGACGTTCGAAGGCGACCGCGTCGCCAACATCAAGACCATCACGGGCGTCTTTGACAAGCCGATGCCCAGTCCGAATGGGCCGATTCCACCGACCGGACAACCGGTGAAGATCGAGATGGTCTGTATCACGCGCCTCCAGGACGGCCTGCTCGTGGAAGACTGACTCAGTTCGACAACCTCGCTCTGCTGACCCAGCTCGGCGTGATGCCGGCGCCTGCTGGGTAAGCGCCCTGAGGACGCCTCCGCAGAAGAGTCTTCCTGCGCAGGGGGCGCGCAAGCAAGCAGGATAAAAAAGCGCCGCCAGGGGTGTTTCACCCTGGCGGCGCTATGGTCTGCAATTAATCGGCGAGGCGCCGCCTCGCTCCTACGAACGCCGTTAGCGCATGGGCACGACGCCTACTTCCCCCTCGATGATCTTCACGAAGCCGCTGGCCACCCAGCCCACCGTGCCCCGCCAGATCACCTTGTACCAGCCGTCGCGCGTCTGCTCCAGGATCGGCAGCAGGTCGCCCCAGGGGATGCGCCCGATCTGCGTCGAGAGCACATTAGGCTCGGCGCGCAGACGCAGGGTGGCCTCGCTCTGGCTGACCACGCCGGTCTGAGGCCGGATCGCCGGCAGTGACGAACGGGTTGGTGATCGGCGCGTTGAAGCTGTTGCCATTGATGTTGAAGTAGAATGCCAGACCCACCCTGCGTGTTGCGGGGAGCTGGATCAGATACCACAGCGATTTTCGTCGCGGCCGAGCACCTGGTAGGTCTGCCCGCGCAGCACGCGGTCCACGACCGGTGCGCCCAGGAACGGACCTGACCGGACCAGCAGCACCTGCGCGCGAATGACGGTGCCGCTCAGCGCGCCCGGCGGGATGGGCCGGCAGCGGCGTCGGCGGGATGCGTGAGGCGTCAGCGTCGGCCGGCGGTGACGAACCGCCGCCTGGGATCGACGTCCCCACACCGGTGACGCCGCCGCTGATCAGGAACCACTGGAACTGGAGCGCCGCCTGATCGATGCCCTCGAAGTACTCCACCACCAGCAGTGCGTGCCCGCCGTCAGGGTGTACTGAAGCGGTCGGTGGTGGGCGCGGCCGATGTAGCGGTCGAGCACCAGCACGCCGTCGATGAACACGCGCACGCCGTCATCGGACGAGACGATGAATTCGTACGTCCCGGCATTGAAAAGCTGGACTGAGGAGTAGCGCGCCGAGAAGTTGTCGTCGTTGACCACTCCCGGCCGCGGCTGGACGAACCCCAGTTGAAGTTGATGCCACTCTCGCCAGCGCTTCCGGACAGGACAGGACTGCCGGACAGGTCGGTATTGTTGAAATACTGCGCCGTCCAACCGCGCCGGAACTCCTGCGCCACGTCGGCGTTGATCATCACCGCCGCGCTGACCAGCACCATCAGCGGGGCCAGTGTCAAGCAAGTCTAGCGCAAGTTCATTATCCCATCCCCTTCCTCACCTTGACCAGGCGATGCGGGCGTCGTGTGCAATCAGCCAGCCAACGACCACAAAAGATACACCGCACACCGCGGGAGCACCTGCCCGCAGTGAGACGATAGTCATGGCCCAGCCGATTACGATCTGACGATGGTCACCGTCTGCATGTGGTATCGCCCTGACGGATGGCGTTGACCACACCTCCAGGCTCTTCCGCATGACCACCTTGCCGAAGACGGCGTACTTGCCATCGAGGTGCGGCTGGGGCGAATGGGTGATGAAGAACTCAGATCCGTTGGTGTTCGGGCCGGCATTGGCCATGCTCCAGCACGCCGGGGCCATCGATGGCTTGAGACTTAGAGCGCTCGCTTCGATCATTCCACTTGTAACCGGGGCCGCCGCGACCGGTGCCGGTCGGGTCGCCACCCTGGATGACAAAGTTGATCACGCGGTGGAAGACCACGCCATCATACAAGCCTTCGCGGGCCAGGAAGACGAAGTTGTTGACGGAGATCGGCGCCTGCGCGGTGTAGAGTTCGACCGATCAGGCCCTGGTTGGTCTGGATCTGCGCCTTGTAGTTCTTCTTCGGGTCAATGACCATCGCCGGAGTGGCATTGTAGCTTTCGACATCAGCTTCAGCCTTCACACTTTGGGAGAATCAGATGGTCCGATTAGCAGCAGCGGAAAGGACTTTCCTGCCCCGGCGGGCGCGTCCTGTGGAAAACGAACAGAAGCGGATGAGACTGTGAGGGATTAGTCGCCCGCGCCCGCTGCAGGCTTGGCTTCCAGGTCCAGGAAGTCGGTAGCGACCGCGCCGTGCTCAGGCGTCGATGCCGATCGTCTCGGCCTTGTCGGGGATGCGCAGCACGCCCAGCGCCTTGATGACGAACCATAGGACCGTGCAGGTCACGCCGGCCCAGGCGGACACCAGCGCCACGCCGATGATCTGCGAGATGAGCTGCGAGGCATCGCCTCCCATCAGCAGGCCCGCCGCGCCGAGTTCCGGCACGCCGGGAAGCCGATGGCCAGGGTGCCCATCGCGCCGCAGGTGCCGTGTACCGCGAACGCGCCAACCGCATCGTCGATCTTCAGCTTTTCCAGCACGTCCAGGGTCAGGACGAACAGCACGCCAGCCAGCGCCAATGAACACCGAGGCCGTTGGCGTGAAGAAGGCGCAGCCTGCGGTGATGCCGACAAGACCAGCCAGCGGGCCGTTTCAAGGCTGTGGAGAGGTTCCATTTGCCCGTTCGCAAGAAGACGAGCAGAAGGGGAGGAGAACGCCCCCGCAGCGCCCGCCAGCGTGGTGTTCATGGTCACCAGACCGACTCAGACCGTTATTGCCCATGCTCAGGGTCGAGCCGGGGTTGAAGCCATACCAGCCGAACCACAGGATGAACGCGCCGAGCGCCGCCAGACTGAGGTTGGCCGTGCGGTGCGGGCGGGTTGCCCCGGACGCGGCCCTTGCGCGGCCCGAGCATCATCGCGCCCGTCAGGCCGACGATGGCGCCAGAGCAGGTGAACCACGGTGCTGCCGGCGAAGTCCTCGAAGGACACTTCCAGGGATGCCAGGATGCCGCCGCCCCACACGCAGTGGACGACGACGGGGACAGATCAGGCCGGCGATGATGAAGCTGCAGATGATCTTGCCGATGGGGAGTTGGTGCGCTCCGGCCATGGCGCCGGTGGCGATCGTGCTGGCTGTCGCGCAGAAGGCGAACTGGAAGAAGGCCAGGACAAAGGCGCTCACGCCAGTACGAAATCGACCGTGCCGTCGGCGATAACCATCGCGTCGCTCAGGAAGAAGTTGCTGGCCCCAAACAGGCCGCCCTGCGACGTGCCAAAGGCGATGCCAGCCAACGGCGAAGAAGATCAAACCCCAAAAGCGGCGTCCATGTAGTTTTCCAGGAGCGAGTTGACCACGCCGCGGGAGCGGATCGAACCCGGATTCCAGGGAAGGCAAACCCGGTCTGCATGAAGAAGACGAGGAACGATGCTACCAGTATCCACATCGCGTCCAGATTGACCGCAACGGCGCCGACGTCATCCAGGGTCGCAGCATCCTGCGCCTGGGCTGCCGTGCCGAAGATCGCCAGAACCAGCGAGGCAACGGCAAAGGTGAAAATGCGCCGCCAGAAACGCTTGTGCCTGAACATGACCAGGTCCTCCGGTGTGTCTATATGTGACAGGAGCGCAGTTTACCGGCTCGATTCGGTACTTCTGCACAGTAAGTCGTACCGAAATTCTCCGTACTTCTGTTGTCGGATCCTGACATAAACCACTTTTTGTCAGAATAACGAACGGTGGTTCTCTGCGTGAAGTTGAGAAGCGCCTGCCCCAGGAAGACGTTGTGTGTATCGCACAACGGGTTGTTCGAGATGAAGAAGATCATACGTCGTCTCTTTGAAGGTTTTCGATGAAACTGCGGAGCTGGCCGAACGTGCAGGTGGCAGATGCGCTGTGTCCTCTATAATTCCGGCAATCTGTACACGGAAGCGAGGGTTTCATGCGCTACAAACTATTGGGCAAGAGCGGGGACTGCGCGTCTCGGAGCTGTGCCTGGGCACCATGACCTTCGGCGAAACCTGGGAGCTGGGGCGCGTCCTTGGAAGAATCGCGCGAGATCCTTGAGCGCTACAGCGAGGCCGGCGGCAACCCCATCGATACGTCGTGCAATTACACCGAGGGCATGGCCGAAACCTTCGTCGGCGAGTTGTTGGGCTCGAATCGCGACTCCTTTGTGGTGGCGACCAAGTACACCCTGACCAAGACAACCTCACCGATCCCAACTCTGGCGGCAACAGCCGCAAAAACATGATGCAGTCGGTGGAGGCTAGCGCCTGCGCCGGCTGCGCACCGACTATCTGGACATCTTCTACCCGCATGTCTGGGGATTGCATGACCCCTGTGGACGAAGTGATGCGCGGCCTGACGATCTGCGCGGCAGGGCAAGGTCACCTACATCGCCATCTCGGACACGCCGGCCTATATCGTGGCGCAGGCTAACACCCTGGCCGAACTGCGCGGCTGGTCGAGCTTCGTCGGCATCCAGGGTGCCCTACGCTCCTTAACCGCCGCGGGACATCGAGCGCGAGATCTTGCCGATGGCCAGGCACTGGGGTACGGGCCGTCATGCCCTGGGGCCGACCCGGTGGCGGGGTGCTGACCGGCAACATACGATAATCAGGAAAATGACCCTGCCCAAGCGCACGACCCGGAGCGGGTGACCATCAAGGAGCGGATTCCCGGCGTCGATCGATGCGGGTCAAGGCGGTGGCCGAGGAGACGGACGCAGCCGCGCAGGTGGCGATCAACTGGGTGCGCCAGCAGCAGCAGCGCGCGCAGATCATCCCTATTCTCGGGGCGCGCACGCCGCAGCAGTTGGAGGACAACCTGGGCGTGCTGGAGTGGTCGCTGACAGACGAGCAGCTTCAGCGCCTCTCTGACGCCAGCGCCATCGAGATGGGCTTCCCGCACGACTTTATCCCTGGCAACCCGTATAATCACGGCGCGACTTACGATTGAGGGTCGGACAAGAGATAGTCAACAACAGGGGCA
>JADJPJ010000086.1 GCA_016713325.1 Candidatus Flexifilum affinis
GAAGATGGAGGATAGAGGTTTATCGTAATGTTGGACAAATTCCGGGTTCTCATCGTAGAAGACAACGCCGACCCGCTGCTTTTACAGCAAGACGATGCAGACCCTTGGGCCTTAAAATCGATCCGGTGACCAGCCCGGCCAATGCCCGTGAACTGGTTACACGGCGTCACTACGACCTGATCATCTGCGACATGCGTCTGGGTGAAGATCACGGCACCGAACTGCTGCGCTATCTGAAGGCCAAAGATCGAAGGCGCTGAGGTCATCATCGTCTCGGGCGAAGACCACTATCGCGACGCCTGCCGCCAGATCGGCTTCGATCTGTTTCTCTCCCAAACCAGTGTCGATGCGCGAACTCAAGACACTGGTCACCCCGCCTGCTTGTCGCCGCGCCTTGAGTCGATTGTCAGCCTGCCGCAGTCACCGCATCGTCCACGAGCCTGCCGCGCGTCATCTGAATCTGTGCGCTGACGCGCTGTTTTTGGGAGTGAAAACGCCCTGGCCAACTGGCCAGGCGTTGTTTTTTTCGCTAGGTGCGTCGGCGTTAGCGCTTGGGCACGACGCCTACATCACCTTCGATGATCTTCACGAAAACCGCTGGCCCCAGCCCACCGTGCCCGCCAGATCACCTTTGCACCAGCCGTCGCCTGTCTGCTCCGGATCGGCAGCAGGTCGCTCCCAGGGGATGCGTCCGATCTGCGTCGAGAGCACATTAGGCTCGGCGCGCAGACGCAGGGTGGCCTCGCTCTGGCCGACCACGCCGGTCTGAGAGGCCGGATCGCCGCAGTGACGAACGGGTTGGTGATCGGCGCGTTGAAGCTGTTGCCATTGATGTTGAAGTAGTAATGCCAGACCCACCCCTGCGTGTTGCTGAGCTGGATCAGATACCACAGTGAGTTTTCGTCGCGGCCGAGCACCTGGTACGTCTGCCCGCGCAGCACGCGGGGCCTACGACCGGTGCGCCCAGGAACGGACCTGACCGGACCAGCAGCACCTGCGCGCGGATGACGGAGCCGCTCAGCGCGCCCGGGGGATGGCGGCAGCGGCGTCGGTGGGATGCGTGAGGCGGTCAGCGTCGGGCCGGCGGTGACGAACCCGCCGCCTGGGATCGACGTCCCCACACCGGTGACGCCGCCACTGATCAGGAACCACTGAACCGGAGCGCCGCCTGATCGATGCCCTCGAAGTACTCCACCACCAGCGAGTGCGTGCCCGCTGCCAGGGGTATTGGAAGCGGTCGGTGGTCAGCGCGCGGCCGATGTGGCGGTCGAGCACCAGCACGCCGTCGATGAACACGCACGCCGTCATCGGACGAGACGATGAATTCGTACGTCCCGGCGTTGAAAAGCTGCACGGAGGAGTAGCGCGCCGAGAAGTTGTCGTCGTTGACCACCCCGGCCGCGGGCTGACGAACCCCAGTTGAAGTTGATGCCACTCGCCAGCGCTTCGGACAGGGACAGGACTGCCGGACAGGTCGGTATTGTTGAAATACTGCGCCGTCCAGCCCGTGCCGAACTCCTGCGCCACGTCGGCGTTGATCATCACCGCCGCGCTGATCAGCACCATCAGCAGGGCCAGTGTCAAGCCAAGTCTACGCAAGTTCATCATCCCATCCCTTCCTCACCTTGAGCGATGCAGGCGTCGATGCAATCAGTACCAGCCAACGACCATATAGCGAAGTATACACCGCACACCGCGGGGCGCAACCTGCTCCACAGTGAGACGATAGTCATGGCCCAGCCGATTACGATCTCGACGATCGTCACCGTCTGCATGGTATCGCCCTGACGGATGGCATTGACCACCTCCAGGCTCTTCGCATCGACCACCTTTGCCGAAGACGGCGTGCTTGCCATCGAGGTGCGGCTGCGGCGAATGGGTGATGAAGAACTGCGATCCGTTGGTGTTCGGGCCGGCATTGGCCATGCTCAGCACGCCGGGGCCATCGTGCCTTGAGACGAGAGCGCTCGCTTCGTCATTGCACTTGTAACCAGGGCCACCGCGACCGGTGCCGGTCGGGTCGCCACCCTGGACGACAAGTTCGATCACGCGGTGGAAGACCACGCCATCATAAAGCCGTCGCGGGCCAGAAAGACGAAGTTGTTGACGGAGATCGGCGCCTGGCGGTGTAGAGTTCGACTTCGATCAGGCCCTGGCTGGTCTGGATCTGCGCCTTGTAGTTCTTCTTCGGGTCAATGACTATCGCCGGAGCGGCATTGTAGCTTTTCGACATCAGCTTCAGCCTATACTTTGGAGAATCAGATGGTCCGATTATAGCAGCAGCGCAAAAGGACGGCGCGCCTGCCGGGGCGGGCGCGTCCTTTGTGGAAAACGAACAGAGCGGATGAGACTGCGAGGGGGGATTAGTCGCCTGCGCCCGCTGCAGGCTTGGCTTCCAGGTCCAGGAAGTCGGTGTAAGCGACCGCGCCGTGTTCGTAGGCGTCGATCCGGATCGTCTCGGCCTGTCGGGGATGCGCAGCACGCCCAGCGCCTTGATGATGAACCACATAACCGTGCAGGTCACGCCGGCCCAGGCGGGACACCAGCGCCACGCCGATGATCTGCGAGATGAGCCGGGAGGCATCGCCTCCCATCAGCAGGCCCGCCGCGCCGAGTTCCGCACGCCCAGGAAGCCGATGGCCAGGGTGCCCATCGCGCCGCAGGTGCCGTACCGCGAACGCGCCAACCGCATCGTCGATCTTCAGCTTTCCAGCACGTCCAGGGTCAGGACGAACAGCACGCCAGCCAGCGCGCCAATGAACACCGAGGCCGTTGGCGTGAAGAAGGCACAGCCTGCGGTGATGCCGACAAGACCAGCTAGCGAGCCGTTCAAGGCTGTGGAGAGGTTCCATTTGCCCGTTCGCAAGAAGACGAGCAGAAGGGAGGAGAACGCCCCGCAGCGCCTGCCAGCGTGGTGTTCATGGTCACCAGACCGACCAGACCGTTATTGCCCATGCTCAGGGTCGAGCCGGGGTTGAAGCCATACCAGCCGAACCACAGGATGAACGCGCCGAGCGCCGCCAGACTGAGGTTGTGCTGTGCGGGCGGGTTGCCCCAGACGCGGCCCTTGCGCGGGCCGAGCATCATCGCGCCCGTCAGGCCGACGATGGCGCCGAGCAGGTGAACCACGGTGCTGCCGGCGAAGTCCTTGAAGGACACTTCCAGGGATGCCAGGATACCCCCGCCCCACACCCAGTGGACGACGACGGGATAGATCGCGGCGATGATGAAGCTGTAGATGATCTTGCCGATGAAGTTGGTGCGCTCGGCCATGGCGCCGGTGGCGATCGTGCCGGCTGTCGCGCAGAAGGCGAACTGGAAGAAGGCCAGGACAAAGGCGCTCACGCCAGTACCGAAATCGACCGTGCCGTCGGCGATAACCATCGCGTCGCTCAGGAAGAAGTTGCTGGCCCCAAACAGGCCGCCCTGCGACGTGCCAAAGGCGATGCCGTAGCCAACGGCGAAGAAGATCAAACCCCAAAAGCGGCGTCCATGTAGTTTTCCAGGAGCGAGTTGACCACGCCGCGGGAGCGGATCGAACCGGCTTCCAGGAAGGCAAACCCGGTCTGCATGAAGAAGACGAGGAAGGATGCTACCAGTATCCACATCGCGTCCAGATTGACCGCAACGGCGCCGACGTCATCCAGGGTCGCAGCATCCTGCGCCTGGGCTGTCGTGCCGAAGATCGCCAGAACCAGCGAGGCAACGGCAAAGGTGAAAATGCGCCGCCAGAAACGCTTGTGCTTGAACATGACCAGGTCCTCCGGTGTGTCTATATGTGACAGGAGCGCAGTTTACCGGCTCGATTCGGTATTTCTGCACAGTAGGTCGTACCGAAATTCTCCATTATTCTGTTGTCAGATTCTGACATAAACCGCTTTTTGGTCAGAATAACGAACAGTGGGTCTCTGCGTGAAGTTGAGAAGCACCTGCCTCAGGAAGATGTTGTGTATATCGCACAATGTGAGTTGTTCGAGATGAAGAAGATCATACGTCGTCTCTTTGAAAGGTTTTCGATGAAACTGCGGGAGCTGGCCGAACGTGCAGGTGGCAGATGCGCTGTGTCCTCTATAATTCCGGCAATCTGTACACGGAAGCGAGGGTTTCATGCGCTACAAACTATTGGGCAAGAGCGGACTGCGCGTCTCGGAGCTGTGCCTGGGCACCATGACCTTCGGCGAAACCTGGGGCTGGGGCGCGTCCTTGGAAGAATCGCGCGAGATCTTTGAGCGCTACAGCGAGGCCGGCGGCAACTTCATCGATACGTCGTGCAATTACACCGAGGGCATGGCCGAAACCTTCGTCGGCGAGTTGTTGGGCTCGAATCGCGACTCCTATGTGGTGGCGACCAAGTACACCCTGACCAAGACGACCTCGACCGATCCTAACTCCGGCGGCAACAGCCGCAAAAACATGATGCAGTCGGTGGAGGCCAGCCTGCGCCGGCTGCGCACCGACTACCTGGACATCTTCTACCTGCATGTCTGGGATTACATGACCCCGGTGGAAGAAGTGATGCGCGGCCTGGACGATCTGGTGCGGCAGGGCAAGGTCACCTACATCGCCATCTCGGACACGCCGGCCTATATCGTGGCGCAGGCCAACACCCTGGCCGAACTGCGGGGGTGGTCGAGCTTCGTCGGCATCCAGGTGCCCTACGCCCTTAACCGCCGCGACATCGAGCGCGAGATCCTGCCGATGGCCAGGCACTGGGGCATGGCCGTCATGCCCTGGGGGCTGATCGGTGGCGGGGTGCTGACCGGCAAATACGATAATCAGGAAAATGACTCGCCCAAGCGCTACGACCCGGAGCGGGTGACCATCAAGGAGCGGACCCGGGCGTCGATCGATGCGGTCAAGGCGGTGGCCGAGGAGACCGGACGCAGCCGCGCGCAGGTGGCGATCAACTGGGTGCGCCAGCAGCAGCAGCGCGCGCAGATCATCCCTATTCTCGGGGCGCGCACGCCGCAGCAGTTGGAGGATAACCTGGGTGTGCTGGAGTGGTCGTTAAGCGACGAGCAGCTTCAGCGCCTCTCCGACGCCAGCGCCATCGAGATGGGCTTTCCGCACGACTTCATCCCTGGCAACCCGTATATCTACGGCGCGACTTACGATCAGGTCGATAAGAGGCCGTAGAGATGGGATGAGGCATGGGCAAAACCCTCGCCCCGACCTTTGGTCATGCCCTCTCCCGTGAAACGAGAGAGGGCGGCTCCGTGCAGCGCATCGGGTGAGGGTCAATCACCGCCGGAAAGCCTTTCCTGCCATCCTCCTCAACCAGTTTTTGTACCTCCTGACTATTCCACGATAGAATACAATATATTCCATTGTGGAATAGTGCTGCCTGCTTCTTTGCAGACATGGAGGTTCATCAATGAAGAAATACGCTCTAGTGCTCGCTGCGCTCACTTTGCTGATCGGTTGCCTCGGCGTGCAAGCGCAGGACGCCCAGACCCTGACCGTCTTTGCGGCCGCGTCGCTGACCAACGCCTTCGAGGAGATCGGAACCGCCTTCGAAGCCGCCAATCCCGGCGTCGACGTGATCTTCAGCTTCGCCAGCTCGTCCGATCTGGCGGCACAGTTGGTCGAAGGCGCCCCTGCCGACGTCTTCGCCAGCGCCAACAATTCGCAGATGACCGTGGCGCGTGATGGCGACCGCATCGCCGGAAGCCCCGGACCTTTCGTCAAGAACCGGCTCGTCCTGATCCTGCCGGCGGACAATCCGGCTGGCATCGCGACGCTGCGCGACCTGGCCAACGAAGGCGTGCAGTTGGTCCTTGCCGCGCCCGCCGTTCCCGTTCGCACCTACACCGACACGATGCTGGAGCGCCTCGCGGCCGATTCGGCCTACGGCGAGGCCTATCGTGAAGCGGTACTGGCCAACCTCGTCTCTGAAGAACAGAACGTGCGTCAGGTTTCCGCCAAGATCGCGCTGGGTGAGGGCGACGCGGGTATCGTTTATGTGTCGGACGTCACCCCGGACATCAACGACGACGTCATCGCGATCCCTATCCCCGACTATCTGAACACCATCGCCACCTACCCAATCGCCGTCACCAATGACAGCGCTGTGCCGGAACTGGCGCAGGCTTTTGTCGACTATGTGCTCTCCGAGCCCGGTCAGGCGACGCTGGTGGCGTGGAATTTCATCTCGGTCGCCATCCCGGAGATCCCTACGTCGTGACGCTGCCTGAAGGCAATACGGCCGTCTCCGTCGACGGGCAGGTGTTGAACCCGCTCACGCTCACAGTCGAGGATCTGCGCAGCAGTTTCTCCTCGCAGACCATCGACGTGACCTACCTGAGCGGCGAAGATACGGTCTCCGCCTCATTCACCGGCGTCCCGCTGTGGCAGGTGATCAGCGCCGCGCAGCCGAACCTGAATGCCGACGTACGCAACGATCGCGTCAGCACCTTCATCGTCGTGACCGGCTCCGACGGCTATCAGGCCGTGATCGCCTGGGGAGAAATCGATCCGGAATACGCCGGTCAGCCGATCCTGGTGGCATATGAGCGAGACGGCGCGGCCATCGATGCCGACCAGGGACCGATTCAACTGGTGGTGCCGACGGACGCGCGCGGCAGCCGCTACGTCAGTGGCGTGGTCAACATCAGCCTGCGCGACGCTCCGACGGTCGCGCGCTGAAACATCATTCGCTGTGAAACGAACAGCACACGAGTGCTCTTGGGTGCTGTCCGCGGTCCGGCGCGTCACTCATCACGAGATACCGCGCCGGAAATCGCATTGCAATATGTTTTGAAGAGATTTTCTAGTCAAGAGAGAAGGGCATCATGTTAAGCGCACGAAATCAACTGAAGGGCGTTGTGAAATCACTGGCGATCGAAGGCATCATGGCGGAAGTGGTGGTGGCTCTGGGCGGCGATCAGGAGGTGGTCTCGGTCATCACCGCTTCTTCCGCGCGCCGCCTCGAACTGGAAGTTGGCAAAACGGTGACGGTGGTGATTAAATCGACGGAAGTGATGCTGGCGACAGACCCTTAGGCCTGGTCTTCGTGACTGTCTGCACGCGGCGTTGCGCCTGAATGTCCCGGATTGCGAGCTGAAGGTCCACACGGTATGGAATTCACGTTTACCCCATCGGCATCATCCATTCTCCATTCACGGAAGTGGAGCACACCCCCATTCAGTCGTCGCGTTCTCAGGCCGTCGGACGTGTGGAGGTCTACCCGGAATTCGCCGCCGGGCTGAAGGATATCGAGGGGCTTTCCCACCTCATCCTGCTCTATGTCTTCGATCGTTCGTCTGGCTATGAACTGCTGACCAAGCCGTTCCTCGACGACCAGCGTCGTGGACTGTTTGCCACTCGCTACCCGTTCCGCCCGAACCCGCTGGGGCTGTCCGTCGTCCGCCTGCTGGAACGCCGCGACCATGAGCTGATCATCGAGGGGGTCGATGTGTTGGATGGGACGCCGCTGATCGACATCAAACCCTATGTGACCGAGTTCGATGTGCGGACCGACGTGCGCATCGGCTGGTATCAGGCCCGCGGCGTACAGCCCTGACGGTGTGACAACCCCACAAAAAAAGTGACCCGCCGTGTAGAGTCACGGCGGGTCAGTTTTGTTGCGGTCTCAGGGGGAGGTCCCGCATGGGGACGCTCACTGAGAGGTGAACGTCCTAGGGGTTAGCCCCCTTATGACTGCGAATGAACACGCGATCACCTCCTTTTCTCTAAGCCTGCGATATTCAAAGCATAGCGCAACTTGCCAAAAGGTCAAGAGGGTTCAGATGAGAAAATCTTAAGGCGTTTCCGGCGGAGGGCGCACGTGCCCCGCATCCCCGCCGAAAATTTCACAGCCCCAGGCTGTCGATGGCCTCGCGAATCACGCTTACACTGCGCTGGAGCGCCGCTGCCTCATCGTCGTTGATCGGCAGCGGGAGCTGTTCCACCACCCCTTCGCCGCTGACAATGTGCGGCATGGCCGCGGTCACATCTTTCACCCCGCAGATGTCGTCGCTCGGCGCGCACACGGTCAGAATGGCGTTCTGGTCGTGCAGGATGACTTCGGCAATGCGGGCCAGGGCGCTGCCGATGCCGTAGTAGGTCGCCCCTTTGCCCTCGATGATGCGGTAGGCGGCGCGGCGCACCCCGGCGTCGATCTCCGCGTGGTCGGCGTCGTCGAGCGAGACGTGGTGCGAGCGGATGAAGCGCTCCAACGGAATGCCGCCGACACTGACCAGCGACCAGGTCAGCACTTCGCTGTCGCCATGCTCGCCGACCACGTAGGCGTGGATATGCTGTGAATCCACACCCAACCGGCGCCCCAGCAGCGCCCGGAAGCGCGCCGTATCCAGTGTCGTGCCGCTGCCCAGCACCCTCCGCCGCTCCCAGCCGTGTTCGACGGCAATCTGCGCCGTCAGATGAGTCATGATGTCGACCGGGTTGGTCGCCACCACGATCACGCAATCCGGCGCGTTGGCGATGATCTGCGGGATCACGTCGCGGAACACCGCCGCGTTGCGATCCAGAAGCTGCAAGCGGGTTTCCCCGGCTTCTGATTCACGCCCGCCGCCATGATCACCACCCGGCACCCGGCCAGATCGGCATAGCCGCCGGCGTGAATATCGAGCGGATTGGCGAAGGGCACGGCGTGGAAGATGTCGTCCGCCTCGGCGATTGCGCGGCCCTCGTTCTTGTCCACCAGGACGATCTCGCGGCCTACCCCGCGCATGACCAGAGCATACGCCGCTGTTGCGCCGACGTATCCGCTGCCGACAACGCCTAATTTCATCGGGTTACTCCTCTAATGTGACCTCTCGATTATAATGGCGGACAGAAAAGGAATGAGTGCAAAGGACTGAGGACTGAGTAAGTTCGTTTGCTTGGCTGCCGTCTCCTCAGCACTCATAGACAACCGAGATAGACCTGGCCGGAATTTCAAGCAATGGTAGCGAACATCGCCGAGGGCTGAAGCGCCTCGGCTACAGAACCGACAGGTCCACTGAAGGGACCGAAAAACAGAGGCGCCGTTAAAGCTCCTTTAGTGAGCTTGTCTTTCCTAGCCGACGGGTTTCAACCCTCGGCGGGGCTGCGCTACTCAACCTGATCCGGCACCGTTCATTTCGATCTCTTCTATCAGCACTCAGCACTCGATACTCAGTACTTTCCAGGACTCGCCATGCCTACTCACTACATTCTGCCGCCGTTCGTCCTGCGCCACATCGTCCGGGCGGGTGACCCGGAAGCCAGCCGCCGAGCCAGGAACACCCTGCATCATGACCGGGTCATCCGCGCGGCGCGTGCAGAGGTGCAGGCGCAGATCCGCGACGATATCATTCTCGTCAACCCGCCGGCACGCGGACGTCGTGGCCGTGGCCTGCGCCGCTCGATCCACGTCTTTCGCGCCCATCATCGCCGCAAGCTGCCTGGCCAGCGCGTCCGCACCGAGGGCCGTCCTCCGACCGGCGATCCCGCCGTAGACGAGGCCTACGACGGGCTGGGGCTGGCCTATCGCTTCTTCCGTGAGGTCTTCGGCAGATACTCGGTCGACGACTGCGATCTGCCGCTGGTGGCCACCGTCCACTACAGCAGCAAGTACAGCAACGCCTTCTGGAATGGCGAGCAGATGGTTTTTGGCGATGGCGATCAGAAGCTGTTCAACCGCTTCACCGGCTCGCTGGAGATCATCGGCCACGAACTGACCCACGGCATCATGCAGTACACGGCCCAGATGAACTACACGTTCCAGGCCGGCGCGCTGCACGAATCGATCTGCGACGTGATGGGCATGCTGCTCAAGCAGTGGCACCTGGGGCAAACCCCTGACCAATCGGACTGGCTGATTGGCCCCGGCCTGCTCATCGACGGCATCAACGGCGTGGCGCTTCGCTCGATGAAGGAGCCCGGCACGGCCTACGACGACGCGGTGCTGGGGCGAGATCCGCAGCCGGGCCACATGGACGGCTTCCGCCGGATGCGCGACGACAACGGCGGCGTGCATGTCAACTCCGGCATTCCCAGCCGGGCCTTCACGTTGGCGGCGCTGGCCGTCGGCGGACCTGCCTGGGAGAGGGTCGGGAAAATATGGTATAATACATTATGTGACAAGAGGCTGCGGCCGGATTACGGCTTTAAGCGCTTCGCCCGCCTGACCGTGCGGAACGCCGACGCGCTGTTCGGCACTCGCAGCGCCGAAGCCGACGCGGTGCAGTCGGCCTGGGCGCAGGTGGGTATAGACATCGACCATTCGTAGGGACAGGGCCTGCCTTGTCTCATGTGCACCAAGTTAAGGGTTGCGGGAGCCGCCGAGGGCCAAAGCGCCTCGGCTAGTAACCGACAGCCTACTGAAGGGGCTTCCCCAACGCCTGCGTTCTTGGTCCCTTTAGTGGACCTGGCTTTTCGGGTAGCCGGGTGTTTTAACACCCGGCGGACGACGCGACAATTGACATTCTGATTGCGCCGACCCGTCGCTAACTTGGTGCATATGGGACAAGGCCTGCCTTGTCCGTGAACCATAACGAAAGGTGCGAGGGACCATCGCCCTTCTTCCTCTCTCATTCCTCATTCCTTTCGTCCCGTAAATCAGAGGAAGGCTGATGACGATGCGTGTTGAATTTCGCACCGAAGGCGGCTTTGCTTACTTCCCCGGACTCAATGCCGATCGGATCATCGATACCGAATCGCTCCCCGAGCGCCAGCGCAAACGCCTGGTCCGGCTGATCCGCCGCGCCCATTTCTTCGACCTGCCAGAGGCGGTGGGCGTCCCACAGCGCTGCAAGCACGACTGCCATCGATTCACCATCACCGTCGTGGAGAAGGACCGGGAGCATACGGTCAGGACGGCCGAGCCGGTCGAAGATCCGCGCCTGTCGACCCTGGTCCAGTACCTCCAGCGCGTCGGCCTGGACGACGACGAAGACGACGAAGATTGAGGATCACATCTCCTCAATCTGCTCCAGCAAGGCGCGGGTCTGCTCCAGAACCCGCGCTTTCTGCGCCGTCATGTCCGGCTCGAAACCCATCAGCGGCTCGATCTGATCCAGCGGCAGCCACCCCTCGGCGATAAAGCGAAAATGGCACACCCCGCCGTCAGACATGCCCAGCTCCACTGCCGGCAGAATTTCGCGCAGCACGTCGGGATCGGCCTCTTCGCGGATCGCCGGCGGCATGATCTGATACGCCGTGTAGAACGCTTCCCACCCCCGCCGACCCTCCAGGTTGAAGATGCCGCGGAACAGCGTCTGAGTCTGCGGATGGTCGCCCAGCCGCTCGGGGATGCGAATGGCGCTGGACAGGAGTTCCCCGCGTTTCATCCAGTAGGCGTTCACCCCGTAGACCATGGCGATCCGCCGCGCATCGAGCAGGGCGCGCAGGGGTGGTTCCGCTTCAAGACCGTCCAGGCAGGTCAGCCCGTAGCGCAGGTAATTTTCGGCCCGCCGGCGCAGCCAGTCCCTGTCCGCGACCAGCTGTGCGATCTCGGCCGCTGCCCGCTCCAGCGCGCCATCGCGGTCGAACAGCACGCGGGCGCCCCACAGCACTTCCAGCGGCGTCGTGCCGAAGGTGTCCGGGCCAAACGCCGGCGCCTGGGCGAGCGTCTCCCCGTCCACGTCGTCAAGCAAGCTCAGTGGCATCATGTCGATTTCCCAGTAGATACCGTCTTCGACCCCATCTTCAAAATCGTCGTCGTCCTGACCCCAGAAGCCATAGAAGTCGAGATCCGATCCCGCCCAGACCCGGCCGCGGGGCAGCGAGCCAGTCAATGCGCAGGCCAACAGGTCTTCGCGGGCCGCGAACTGCGCCCCTTTCTTCCGGGCCAGCGCTTCCAGTCGTTCGCTCATGTACATGGCCTCTCCTCAAGATGATCTTACGATGCCCTCAAGATGCTGGAACAGATGTCCTCGATTACAGGGAAGCGTTGTCATAAAATGCCTGATTTTGCTTATTGATGTAAGAAAAACTTCATCTTTGCGGTATACTCTATGGAAACTGAAACGTCTGTTCAGGAAGTTTGGCTATGACCACGATTGCCAAAGACCGCTTTGGGCGGATCATCAATTATCTACGCATCTCCCTCACCGACAAATGTAATCTGCGCTGCGTCTACTGCATGCCAGAGGACATGATCTTTCGTCCCAACAGGGAGTTGATGCAGGATGACGAACTGATCCACCTGGTGCATGTCTTCGCCAACCTGGGCTTCAACAAGTATCGACTGACGGGCGGCGAGCCGACTGTGCGTCACAATGTCGTGGATCTCGTCCGCGCCATGCGCGAGACGCCCGGCGTGCGCGATATTTCGATGACCACCAACGGCATCCTGCTGGAAGATCTGGCTGAGCCGCTGGCCGGCGCCGGCCTGAGCCGCGTCAACGTCAGTATCGACACGCTCGACCCGGACCGCTTCAAGCGCATCACCCGCTGGGGCACGCTCGACAAAGTCTGGGCCGGGATCGAAGCCGCCGAACGCGCCGGGCTGACCCCGGTCAAGCTGAACGCGGTGGTGGTGCGCGGCTTCAATGAAAACGATGTGACCGACCTGGCGAAGCTGACGCTGAAGCATGACTGGCAGGTGCGCTTCATCGAGATGATGCCGTTCGGCGAGGTGGCCACTTTCGCCAGGGAACAGATTATCACCGATGAAGAGATTCGGTCGCGCATCGCCGAGGATTACATGCCGCTGGAACTGCTCGACGACGGCCGGCTGGATGGCGAGGCGCGGATGTACCGCTTCCCCGGCGCGAAAGGCCTGGTCGGCTTCATCAGCAGCGTGACCCAGCCCTTCTGCGCTTCCTGCAACCGCGCCCGGCTGACTGCCGAAGGCGTGCTGCGTCTGTGCCTGCTGCGCGACAAAGAAGTCGATCTGCTGACGCCGCTTCGGGCAGGGGCCAGCGAAGACGATCTGCAGCAGATCATCCTCGACAACATCTGGTGGAAGCCCTGGGGTCACGGTCTGGACGACGACGTCATCCCACTCACCCGGGTGATGAGCCAGATCGGCGGATAGAAAAGCCCCAACCTCTGTGACGCATTCGCCCCCATTGTCTCTCGGACAATGGGGGTGTTTTTTGTCAGGCGCTCACAGGTCGAAGCGCCGGCAGGGTTCTTCATACACCTCCACAACCTCACGAAATTCAGGTCGATTTCATACTTTCATTAACACAGTGATGATACAATCCCTATCCTGTGGCTTACATAGCGGCTGACCTGGAGTCTGAATATGAGTAGAATCGCGCTTTTGCTGCTGGCAATCTTCGTTTTTGTCGGTTGCACCTCTCAAACGGCAGCGCCTACCCCAACAACCCTTCCCCCGACAGCCGTTCCCACTGAGGTTCCGACTGCAGCGCCCACCGAGGCGCTGACGGAAGAGCCTACCGCCGAAGTGACCGAGGCGACCACGGCGGATGCCACCGAAGCGACAGCCGAAGCGATAGCCGACGACAGCATCATCAATATCCTGCAAATCGACAGCAACCACGAAGAGTTCGCGTGGTCACAGGAAATTCACCGGGGCATCGTCGACGCGCTCGCCGAAGCGGGCTACAGCGCCGAGGCCGGCAATCTGGCCATCGAAGTGCGCTACATGGACACCAAGCGCCAGACGTCGCAGGAATACTTCGACCAGATCGGCGCCGAACTGACTGCCTACATCACCGAGACGCAGCCGGACCTGGTCATCGCCAACGACGACAACGCGGCGCGCCTGGTGGTGCAGCCCCCTCAAGGATGGCGACATTCCGTTCGTGCTGCTGGGCGTCAACGGCACCCCGGAGCAGTACGAGTTCGATGCCGACTCCAATGCCTGCGGCATTCTGGAGCGCCCGCATACCGCCGAAATGATGACCTGGATCGAAGAGGTCTTCGGCGAAGGCACGAAGATCACCATCCTGGCGGAAGACAGCCCGACCTCGGACCGCATGTTCGACGACGGCATCGTTGCCGATACGATCGGGGAGTCTTCGGTTGAACTGGTGAACATCATCCGCACCAGCGACTACGAAGAGTGGCAGGGCCTCGTCCAGAACATCGACGAGACCAGCCAGGTGCTGTACCTAGGTTCGTATGCCGCGCTCCAGACCGACGGCGGCGACCCGGTTCAGACGCTCGACGCTCTGACCTGGACGCTGGAAAATTCGCCTGTTCCGGTCATGGGTTTCTGGGAGGAGGCGGTGCACATCGGTACGCTCGGCGGCCCGATCACCTCCGGCTATACCCAGGGTTTCGTCGCGGCGGAAAAAGCCGCTGAAATCCTCCAGGGTGCGACCTGCGCCGATGTCGGCTTCAGCGTCCCGCCGCGCGGCAAGCTGATGATCAACCGCAACGCGATGGAACACTGGGATGTGCAAATCCCGCTCGACCTGCTTGAAGTCTCGGAGATCGTGACAGAGTGAAACGCACCTCCAGCATTCGCATTCAACTGATCCTTGTCACCATCATTTCGCTTGTCGTGCTGGCGGCGGCGCTTGAGGGGATCAACTTTTTCGCGCAGCGTGGCGCTCTGATCGACTCAGAGCGCCACATTGGCTTGACCCTCATCCGCTCGGTCAACAACACGATCAATACCGTCCGGTCGTTCATCCAGACTCTGGCCGACATCTCCGAACTGGACACGCGTCTCACGGAGCTTGTCGAGCTCAACGACAACATCGACTTCATCGCGGTGACGGACAATGGCGGGCGCGTCATCTTCCACTCGAACACGGACTTCAACGACCAGACCCTGGAAGCGCTCAGCGGCCTGCCAGCGGACCAGACGGTCCTGCGCAGTGTGCCGGGCTACGACGATGCCTATCTGACGGCGCTATCCTTCGACAGCAGCGACCTGACCGAGCCCAAGCAGTTCTGGATCATCGTCGCCAGCGCCGCCGAGCCGATCAACAACCAGCTTCTGAACAGCATCCTCTCGTCACTGGTGGTGACGCTGGTGTTCACCGCCATTGCCGCGATCCTGCTCGTCGGCTTTCTGCAGCGTTACTTCGTCAACCCGTTGGAGCAGCTCACCCGGGCGGCCGGCGAAATCGAGCGCGGCAACCTGTCGAAGCGGGTGACGGTCACCCGCAACAACGAGTTGGGCCAACTGGCCGGCAGCTTCAACCAGATGACCCAGCAGCTCGCGCAGTCCATTGCCACGCTGGAGGAGCGGGTTCAGGAACGCACACGCGACCTGGAAGCGGCGCGCGATCAGGCGGAGCAGGCCAGCCGCGTCAAGTCGGACTTCCTGTCGAACATGAGCCACGAACTGCGCACGCCGCTGAACATGGTCATCGGCTACACGAGTTCGATGCTCAACATGCCACAGATGTACAAGAACACGACGCTTCCGGAAGTTTTTCGACCCGACATTCAGCTCATCCGCGAGAGCGGCCGGCATTCTGCTGGCGCTGATCAACGACATCCTCGACCTGAGCAAGGTGGAGGCGGGCAAGCTGGAACTGAACCGTGCGCCGATGAGCCTCAACGACACCCTGGACGGCATCATTGCCGCGTCGCTCGGCCTGCTGGGCGACAAGCCGGTGCAGATCGCCAGCAGTACTCGGCGGGCCTGCCGATCATCTGGGCGGACCCCATGCGCGTGCGCCAGATTTTGCTCAACCTGCTCTCCAATGCCGTCAAGTACACGGACAGCGGCAGCGTGACGGTGATCGCCGAAGTGCAGGGGAACGAGGTCTATCTCGCCGTGCAGGATACCGGACGCGGCATCCCCAAAGAGGCGCTGGGCAGCATCTTCGACCGCTTCCAGCAGCTTCAGCAGAATGCCGAAGTGCAGGGGACCGGCCTGGGGCTGGACATCAGCCAGCGGTTGGCGCGGCTGCACGGGACAGACATTCGCATCGAGAGCGAGATCGGCGTCGGCAGCACCTTCTCGCTGCGCCTGCCGATCGCCACGCGAGAGCAGCTTGCGATAAGGGTTCGCGACGAGCGCAAGCAGGCCAACGCGCAGTTTTTCGGCGGGGCGTCGCAGTTCAATGTCACGACGCTGGTCCTGGCCACCGACGCCCTGGTGCGCAAGACCCTGCGGCAGAACCTGGAAGCGCACGGCAGCATTGTCGTCGATGCCAACGGCCCGGAAGTCGTCATCGACATGTTGACCGGTCTGCTGCCCGACATCCTGCTGGTTGATGCCGACACCGAGAACGCACATCTGCCCGGTCTGCTGGAGAACATGGCGGCGGACCCGGAAACGGCGTCAATTCCGGTGGTCGTGGTCAAATCGCTCAACAACCCGTATTCAGCCCCGACGAGCGCGGTGAAGACGGTGCTCTACAAAACCGATCGTGCCGGCGGAGATCGTGAAAATGCTGAACACGATCGCGAAGCAGCCTGCTGGAGTTCTGGAGTCCTGATTTTCATGAATATCCTGTACATCGAAGACAACCCGAGAGACGCCCTGCTGGTCGAGCGTTATGTGCAGACGACCGGGCATAATCTGGTTGTGACCCGTCACCTGGAAGACGTCGATCTGAGAGTCCCGCCGGTCGACCTGATCCTTCTGGATATCCTTCTGGATGGAAGGTCCCTTGGGCTGGACTATGCCGAACAGATTCACGCCATGGGTGTACAATGCCCGATCGTGGCGCTGACGGCGCTGGCGCGGCCTCAGGATCTGGCTCGCTATGAATCCTCCGGCTTTGACCGGGTGGTCGCCAAGCCGTTCGACATCATGGAGCTGGCCGACGTAATTGCCTACTACGAGTAACCCCCTGGAGTATTGGAAATGGCTTCAATCCTGCTGATAGAGGACAACCAGAATAATGCGGATTACGTCATTCGCATTCTGGAAGGTGTGGGCCACACGGTCGCCCATCATCTGAGAGGGTTGGATGGCAGCCGCGCTGCTCGCCGCAGCCGTCCCGATCTGATTCTGCTCGACTTCAACCTGCCGGACATCGATGGCACCACCTTGAGCCTGAGCCTCAAGAAGAACCTCGGCGGGTCTGAAGCGCCTCCGATCGTCGCGGCCACGGCGCGCAACAGCGCGATCGATCGCTCTCTGGCTGCCCGCTACGGTTTCGCCGCCTTCATCGGCAAGCCGTTCGAGCCGGAAGAGCTGATCGAGGTGGTGGAGGCGATCCTGAAGGAAGCGGCAGCGAAAGCCGCGGCCGATAAGCAAAGCGCGTAGGGAAGCCCAACGGGGCGTCCAACGAATTCAAGGACGAGGTTGTTGCAGCGCAGATGACCGGAACTATCCCGACAAATGAAACGAGGCGGTCCGCATGGGCCGCCTCGTTTTTGTCGTGCGACAGGCGCCTAAGCCATCTATCGAATGAAAGCCACGAATGAGGTAGAACTCGAAGGCATGAGCCGACGAGTAAACCTCACGCTGAATGACGAGCAGCTTGCCAACCTCGAGCAAGCCATAAACTACTCGGAGCATCCGGAGGTGCGCCAGCGGGCGATCGCCGTCCGGTTGCTGCACCTGGGACACAAACCGGAGGCGGTGGGTCAGATGGTGGCCATCACGGCCAATACGGTCTGGACGTGGCATCGCCGTTTTCGCCAGAATGGGGTGGCAGGCCTGCAAGATCAGCCGAAGAGTGGCAGGAAGCGCAAAGCGGACGCCCGGTACGTGAGGCTGCTGGAGCAACTGCTGGAAACGGACCCCGCCAGCCTGGGACTGCCAGTTACGATCTGGACCATCGACCGCCTGCGCCTGTACCTGGAAGAGCAGACGGAGGTGCTGCTGAGTCCCGCTCGCTTCCGCGCCTTGCTGCATCGGTTGGGCTATCGCTGGAAACAGCCGAAACATGACCTGAGCGCCCTTCAAGACCAGGATGCCCAGGCGATGATGCAGACGGTGCTGGAGTGGCTAAAAAACCGTCCCCCTCAACCCACTCGCAGAAACCGAGCTTTTCTTTGTGGACGAAACGACCATAAGCCTCCATCCGCCGTTGCGGCGTTGCTGGACCAAGTGCGGCAAACGCCAGCTCATTCCCGCTCCCGGTTCGCCCCAATACCTCCATGTCTTCGGCGCCTACAACTGGCGCAACGGGCAGGTTACCCACTGCACCTCCAAGCACAAGAACAGCGACGCCTTCATCGCTTTCCTCGACCGGCTGCTGCATCTGCATCCTCGCCTCAAGCTCATTCTCGTTCTGGACAACGCCTCCTATCATCGCAGCAAAGCCGTTCAGGCGGCGCTCAGTCATTGGGGCGACCGTCTCCTGCTCATCTGGTTGCCCAAGTACAGTCCGTTTCTCAATCCCATTGAGCGCTTCTGGCTCCACTTCAAGCAGCTCACCGTCGCCAACCGCCTTCATCGCTCACCCGACGATCTCCAAATCACTGTTGATCAGGTCATTGCCAACCAGAACACGCCCGATCATCCCAATCGACTGCTTTTCGTGGATAACTTTCGATTGGTGGCTTAGCCGGTGCGTTCGCCTTGCGCCGCTCGACGAGTCGATCCACGAAGCCGAACACGAAGGCGATCCCCAGCAGGATCAGCGGCAGGGCGACCAGCGCGCTGCCCGTGATGATCTCCCCGGCCAGCACCACGCCGAGCACCAACGCCAGGCCGGGGTTGACCAGCGCATAGCTGGTGGCCAGCGCCGGCGAAACCGTCTTGAGCAGGTACATGTAGGCGGTCATGGTGGCCAGCGATCCAAAGGTGATCAGGTAGACCAGGGCCAGCAGCGCACCGGTCGTCGGGGCAGCGGTGATGCGCTCCCCGCCGGCAATCGCCCCGATGACGAGAATCCCCCCGCCGACCAGCATCTCGGCGGCGTTGCCCATGGCGCCCTGCGGCATATCCAGTCGCTTGTACAGCAGCGACCCCAGCGACCAGCAGAAAATGGCGAGCAGGATCAGC
>JADJPJ010000087.1 GCA_016713325.1 Candidatus Flexifilum affinis
TTCAACGCCGCGCTGGAGTCTGCGCGGCGTTTATGTAGAGAGGAGCAGTACTAAATGGCCGACACGCGCATACAGCGATTGGCGGATATTCTGGTCAACTATTCGACGAAGGTGCAGCCGGGCGAATGGGTGGGCATTCTCGGCGATGTCGCGGCCCTGCCGCTTCTCCGTGAGGTGCATGACGCCGTCGTCAAAGCGGGTGGCAACCCGTCCGTCATGTTCACCGACGAGTACATGACCCGTTCGTTTGCACGACATGCCAACGACGAGCAGGTGGCGTGGCTGGACCCGGCCCAGTCCCAGTATTACGACAATGCCGACGTGTATCCGCTGCGGCGCGCTGCCCAACACCCGCGCCAGCACCAACGTCGACCCGGTGCGCCAGCAAAAATCGCTGCGGCCCGCCGCCGCTGGCTGGATACGCGCATGCGCCGCGCCGCCGAGGGCAAGATGAAGTGGGTGGGGACGCTGTTTCCGACCGAAGGCAGCGCCCAGGAAGCCAACATGAGCCTGGAAGAATACGAGACTTCGTCTTCGGCGCGACCTTGCCGACCAGGACGAGCCGGTGGCGGCCTGGCAGGCGATGGGCACGACGCAGCAAAAGAAGATTGACTGGCTGAAGGGCAAGAAGCACGTCAAGCTTCAGGGGCCGAACATCGATCTGGAGCTGTCGATCGAGGACCGCGTCTTCATCAACGCCTGCGGCGAGCGCAATATGCCCGACGGCGAGATCTTCACCGGCCCGGTGGAAGAGTCCGTTCAGGGCTGGTACCGCGCGACCTTCCCGTCGATCGTGCGGGGCAATGTCATCGAAGATATCGAACTGCGTTTTGTCGACGGCAAAGTGGTCGAGGCCAAGGCCAAGAACAACGAGAAGTTCCTGTATTCCCGCCTCGATGCCGACCCGCGCTCGCGCTACCTGGGTGAATTCGCCTTCGGCACGAACTTCGGCATCCAGAAGTTCACAGGCAGCATCCTGTTCGACGAGAAGATCGGCGGCACGGTCCACGTGGCGCTGGGGTATCAGCTGCCGGACACGGGCAGCAAGAATGTCAGCACCATCCACTGGGACATGATCTGCGACATGCGAACGGACAGCACCGTCCACGTCGATGGCGAATTGTTCTACAAAGACGGACAGTTCGTCGTCTAGCCAGGATACACAACTGGGATCAAAAGGCCACGCGGCCCCTCATAGGCATCAAGATAAGCAAAAAAGGGCAACCTCAGAGAGAATGATTGTGCCAACAACATTCAACCGAGGAAGCCCTTTTATGTGTACAAGCATACTTGAACTTGGAGAAATACTGCAGACGCTGCTGATCGAGGACGCTAACCGGATTGGGCGTGAGAGTGGATTTATTCAACGGCAGCGAAAGTTCAGCGGGTCAAGCTTTGCCCAAACGCTGCTGTTTGGCTGGCAAGCCAATCCGAAAGCGAGTTTGGAAGAGCTGTGCCAAAGCGCGAGTCAGGCAGGGGTGAACATCAGTCCGCAAGGATTGCAGGAACGAGTGAACAGTCGAGGGGCAAACGAATTTCTCCATCGCCTGCTGCTACGCAGCCTGGAGTATGTGGTTGAAGGTGAAGCAAAGCCGTCGGCGTTGTTGAGGCGATTTACAGGGATTTATGTGCAAGACAGCAGTAAGGTGGAACTGCCCGCACAGTTCGCTGCGGTGTGGCAGGGAAACCAGGAGCAGCAAGCGACGCTGAAAGTGCAAACGGTTCTGGATTACCGAAGCGGCAAATTGGACTTTCGTTTAGCCTCCGGTCGTCAGCATGACTGTCCGTTACAAACAACCGACTTGCCCGCAGGCAGTTTGCGTCTGGCGGATGTGGGGTATTTCAAGGTCGGCGTGTTCAAGACGCTCAATGCGCGCGGTGTCGCTTGGCTGAGCCGTCTGCCTGCACGGGTGGGCCTCTGGACGGGTGAAAAAGTGACCCATGTCCTGGATTGGCTCAACCGACACCCTGGCGACTGCCTTGACCACTGGGTGGAACTCACCGCCCAGCGCTTCCCAGCCCGCCTCATTGCTATCCGCGTCCCCCCTCCTGTCGCTGAAGAGCGGCGCAAGCGCGTTCGTGAAGCAGCCAACAGTCGCAAACACAGTCAGTTGAAGCCGGAAACGCTCCGTCTGTGTGATTGGACACTGATTGTCACCAATCTTGATGCGGAGGCGCTTTCCGTTCACGATGCCTTACGCTTGCTGCGTTTACGCTGGCAGATTGAGTTGCTTTTCAAACTCTGGAAACAGCATCTCTCCCTCGATGAATGGCGCACCCAACAACCTTGTCACATCCTGAGCGAGGTTTATGCCAAATTGCTACTGGCTCTCGTGCAGCATTGGCTACTCATTCTCGGTTGCTGGGACGAAGACAATGCCAGTGTGGTCAAGGCAACTCTCTTCCTCAGAAAACATGCCTTTCATCTTCTCTCCGTTCTCCACGATTTCCTCCCCCTTGTCCGCGCTCTGTCCGTTATTCTCCCTCAACTTGCCCGGTGCAAAATCCAGAAACGAAAAGCGAGACCCGCCACTTTTCAGCTCTTGGGTCTCGCCGATTCCCTATCTTGATGCCTATGAAAGGGGCCACGCGGCCCCTTTTTGATTCGCTGTTATCCGCTGATCAGCAGATCTTCCGGTTCTTTCTCAATCAACACCTGCTTCAGCTCGATCATCTGATCGCGCAGCAGGGCCGCCTTCTCAAATTCTAGCGCCTTGGCCGCGTTCTTCATTTCCTGCTCCAGCGCCTTGATCATGCGGGTGCAGCTCGTCCCTTGGGCAGTGCTGCCAGCGACATGGGACCGTTGATCGTGTCCCGCACCTCCGGCTCGACGGCTCCACGAATGCGGTCCGTCAGGTCGCGCACCTGCTTGACGATGCTGGTCGGCGTGATGCCGTGCGCCTCGTTATGGGCCTGCTGGATGGAGCGGCGGCGCTCCGTCTCCTGGAGGGCGCGCTTCATCGAATCGGTCATGTGGTCGGCGTAGAGGATGACCTTACCCTCAATGTGGCGGGCCGCACGGCCAATCGTCTGGATCAATGCCTGCTCGGAACGCAGGAAACCTTCTTTATCCGCATCCAGGATAACCACCAGCGACACTTCTGGAAGGTCGATGCCCTCGCGCAGCAGGTTGATGCCTACGATGACGTCGTACACGCCCAGACGCAGGTCGCGCAGGATTTCGACGCGCTCCAGCGTCTGCACTTCGGCGTGCAGGTAGTTAGCCTTGATGCCCATCTCGTTGATGTAGCCGGCCAGCTCTTCGGCCATGCGCTGGGTGAACGTCGTCACCAGAGCGCGCTGGCCAACCTTGACCCGGGCCGCGATCTCCTGGAGCATGTCGTCGATTTGCCCCTTGGTCGGGCGGACATACACTTCCGGATCGACCACACCGGTCGGGCGAATGATCTGTTCGGCAATGCCGTCGGCAACCCGGCGCTCATAAGGCCCTGGCGTTGCCGTGGTATAGATGACGGTGCTGGTGCGCTGCTCGAATTCCTCGAACTTCAATGGACGGTTATCGAGCGCGCTCGGCAGGCGGAAGCCGTAATCGATCAGCGTTTCCTTGCGCGAACGATCGCCGTTGTACATGCCATGGAGCTGCGGCACGGTCATGTGGCTCTCGTCGATGACCATCAGGTAGTCTTTGGGGAAGTAGTCGAGCAGCGTCCACGGTGGGGTGCCTGGTGCGCGCTGGTCGAGGTGGCGCGAGTAATTCTCGATGCCGGAGGTAAAGCCCATCTCCCGCAGCATTTCGACGTCGTAGTTGACGCGCTGCTCCAGTCGCTGCGCTTCGACCAGCTTGCCCTGGCTCTTGAACCAGCGAATTTGTTCCTCAAGCTCGGTCTCGATGTCGTGGATGGCCTGCTTCAGCTTCTCATCGTCGGCGATGAACTGCGCCGACGGGAAGAAGACGACCACCTCGTGATTGACGAGGAGTTCTCCGGTCAGCGGGTCGAACTCGACGATGCGTTCGATCTCGTCTCCGAACAGTGTCACGCGGTAGGCTGTCTGCGTGTACGACGGATAGATTTCGAGCACGTCGCCGCGAGCTCGGAAGGTGCCCGGCCCCAGGTCCATGTCGTTGCGCGTGTACTGAAGCTGGACCAGACGGCGCAGGATCGACTCTCGGCGGACCTCATCACCCTTGCGGACTTCGAGGATGGTCTTGCCCCAGGTGACCGGGTCGCCCGTGCCGTAGATGCACGACACAGAGGCCACAATGATCACGTCGCGCCGCGAGAGCAGAGCCGCCTTGGCGGCGATACGCAACCGCTCGATCTGGGTGTTGATGTCGGTCTGTTTCTCAATGTACAGATCGTAGCGCGGGACATACGATTCCGGCTGGTAGTAGTCGTAGTAGCTGACGTAGTATTCGACGGCGTTACGGGGGAAGAACTCTTTGAATTCGGCATAGAGCTGGGCGGCCAGAGTCTTGTTGTGCGCCAGCACCAGCGCCGGCCGCTGCAAGCGCTCAATGCAGTGCCCGATGGTAAAGGTCTTGCCGGTTCCCGTGGCGCCGAGCAGGATCTGCTTGTGCTTGCCGGACACGACCCCTTCGACAAGGGTGTCAATGGCTGTGGGTTGGTCACCGGTGGGCTTGAAATCTGAGACCAGTTCAAACTGGGGCATCGGTCGATCGTCCTCTCCAAGAGGCGAACTAGCGTTCTATCATTATAGCACAAACCGACGTCTATTCCTGGCTCATCTGGGAGATAGTGGGCGTATACTGAAAGATGAATAGACGTTTTTTTCGACAGGATTTGAGAGAGCGAGCGCCCTTATGTCTCATACACAGTTAGCGACCGTGACGCGCGGGCTGCGTCGTGATACTCCGCCTATGCGGCTGTTCGAGAAGGCGAAGAAACTCGGCGTCTGGAACCCGAGCGATCTGGATTTCACGCGCGACCGCGCCGATTGGCTCAGCCTTACGGAACGTGAGCATGACGTCATCCTCCGGCTCACGTCGATGTTCCAGGCCGGAGAGGAGGCAGTCACGCTCGACCTGCTGCCGCTGATCACGGTGGTCGCGCAGGAGGGGCGTATAGAGGAAGAACTCTATCTGACGACGTTCCTCTGGGAGGAAGCCAAGCACACCGACTTCTTCCGGCGCTTCCTCGACGAAGTGGCCATGGTCCCCGGCGACCTCAGCCACTATGCGACTGACAACTATCGCGCCGTGGTCTACGAAGCACTCCCGTCAGCGCTGAACAGGCTCTCGACCGATGCTTCGGCTGAAGCGCAGATCATTGCCTCCGTCACCTACAACATGATTGTCGAGGGCGTCCTGGCCGAGACCGGCTATCATGCTTACAAATCGATGCTGGAGCGCAACGGCCTCATGCCGGCCACGCTTCAGGGGATCACACTTCTCAAGCAGGATGAGTCGCGGCACATCGCCTATGGTATCTATCTGATTTCGCGCCTGATTGCCGAACACCCGGATCTGTGGCAGGTGGCCGAGGCACACATGAACGGCTTGCTCGTGCCGGCGGTCGGCGTCGTCAACGACGTCTTTGCGCTCTATGACCCGGTGCCTTTCGGCTTGCAGATTGACGAGTTCACGGCCTATGCAGTCATGCAGTTCCAGAAGCGTTTTGCGCGCCTGTCGGCTGCCCGTGGCGCTGGCGGAGATCAACGCGCTGACTCAGAGCGCCATCGATCGCGACGATTCATAATGATCTTAACAGTCGGCCGGATTGCCCGTTGACACGTGCTCCCTCGCATGATAACCTTCTCCTTACGTTGCGGGGTAGAGCAGTGGCAGCTCGTCGGGCTCATAACCCGGAGGTCGCAGGTTCGAATCCTGCCCCCGCTACTTGAACATGGTGATGTAGCTCAGCTGGTTAGAGCGATGCACTCATAATGCATAGGTCGCTGGTTCAAGTCCAGCCATCACCACAAAGAACCCTCCGAGCGAGGGTTCTTTGCTTTTAGGGAAGATGCTACATCACGACGCTGGCGAAGAAGACCCCGATGATCGCCAGATTCAGCGCCGCCTCGATGAACAGCCCCTTGAAGAAGGTATCTAGCGCGAAGACCCCAGCCTGCATGGCGGAGCCACGGTCGCGGGCGCGCAGCACCTCGAGCACAATCGCCCCGCCGACCGCGCCGATCAGCGTGCCGAGGATTGGAACGGGGATCAGGAATGATCCGGCCAGGCCACCCACGATGGTGCCGATCACGCTGCTGCACGACATCTCACCGCCGTTCATCCCCAGCAGGGGCAGCCAGAAGCCGCTGGTGGAGGCCAGCAGCATCAGCATCGTGATCAGGATCATCGAGACCCAGGTAACTTCGTTGAAGTTGGTCAGGATCGCGTAGAGCAGGCTGAGCGCCCACAGAATGGCGGGACCCGGGATGAACGGGATTAACGCCACGAAGAACGTGATGACCATCGCCACCAGAGTGACGACGGTCAGCGCAGATTGTGCAAATTCCACGGTCTAACGCCTCAAGTCGAATACGTATCGGGCAGATCGTTTAGAAATAATACGGTATCGCCCCGACTCAAGTTGCGCTTGTACCACTCCACTGCCTCGGCCAGTGTGTTCACGACCAGCAGTCGCTCCGCCGGGAAGCCTGCCGCCAGCAGCCCCGCCTTGATCGGCGCGGTTCGCGTTTCTCCCACCAGAATCACGTCTGTGGCGTGCGCCGCAGCCAGTGCGCCCGGCCGACGGTTCTCCTCTTCCATTCGTTCGCCGAGCTCAACCATTCCCGGCGTGATCAGCAGTCGTTGGCCCGTCTGGTGCAGCGACAGCACCCGCAGCGCATAAACTATGCCAACCGGGTTGGCGCTGTAGGCATCGTTGATGATGGTGATTCCTTCGGCGGTCGTGGAGCGGACCAACCGGCTTTCGGCCGGTTTGAGCGACCGTGCGCGGAAAGCCACGTCGCGCAGCGGCATCCCCTCGTGAACGGCAACGGCCGTCGCCAGCAGAATGTTTGTCACGTTGTGCTCACCCAGCAGCGGCGTGCTGAACTCTTCGCGCGCGCCCGATTGTGTATCGGTAACGGTGAAACGCAGCCCGTCCAATGTCTCGGTGATGGTCGAGGCGACGAAGCGCGGTGTCGCATCCTTGACCGCCGCCGGATCGACCGTTTTGCTCACCGTCAGCCGGGTTTGCGGATAGCCGCGCGCTACCATGTCGCGAATGTACGGATTGTCCCAGTTGAAGACGCCGACCCCGTCCGGCGGCAGCGCCTTAATCAGCTCGTACTTGGCCGTAGTGATGTTTTCCAGGCTGCCGAAGCGCTCCAGGTGCTGCGGGCCCACCTCGACGAGGATGCCGATGCGAGGATGTGTGAGGTCGCAGATCTCCTGAATCTCACCGCGCACGTACGCGCCCATCTCGGCGATGAAATACTCGATGCTGTTGTCGTTGGCCAGATCGTTGTTGATGGCGATGCACACGCCCATCAGCGTGTTGTAGCTCTTGGGGGTGGGGTAGGCGCGAAAACGTCCGTTGAGCAGGTGCGCCAGCGTGACCTTGGTGGTCGTTTTGCCGTAGCTGCCCGTGATGCCGATGACGGTCGGATTGACCTCGTTCAGTGCCTTGCGCGCCCTCTGCACGAAGCGCCGCCGCATGGCCGCTTCCACCGGCGCGAGCAGGAGGTTGGCCAGCACGAGGAGCAGCGGCGCGGCGACAAAGCCGGTGAAACCCAGCGCAGCCAGGATCAGCGGACGGAAGCGATCGGGCAGCCCGGCCGCGACCGTCAGCGACGCGATGCCCATCACGGCGACCAGGACAAAAGTTACGGCCAGCAGGCGTCTGGCGCGGGAGGTGGCGCGGAAAGCCTTCTTGATCTCGGCGGCGCGTGGCGGTGCGACGGCTGCCGCAGCCGCGGCGATGAGTATCAGCGAGGGCAGGGCGCTGCCTGGTGACTCGCCCAGCGCGAAAGCCAGCACCGAGCCGATCAGCCAGGCCAGCGACGGGCGACGCGGCAGCCAGCGCTCCCGCTGCGCGATCATCCAGCGCAGGTAGCGCCGGTTCATATACTCTTCAATCTGGAAGAAACGGGCCTGCCGGTAGGCGTTGGCGGCGGCGCCGCCGAACCAGACCAGCGTGAGAAGGGTCAACAACAGTTCAAGCATAGAGTGGCTCGTGGCATGGATCGCAAAGGATCAGTGTCGCAGAAAGTAATCAAGCGTGCGCGCGATCTCAACCTGATGGCGGAGATAGGCGTAATGGTCGCCCTTCTCGTAGATGATCAGCCCGGCGTCGGGGATCAGCTTCTCCAGCATTTTTCCCTGCCAGAGCGGCGTTTCCTGGTCGAGCGCGCCCCAGAAGAGCAGGGTCGGGTGGCGCACCTGCGCGGCGACGGTGCTCAGATCTTCGTTCACGACCTTGAGAAAGGTCTCACGCATAACGCCCGACGCCGCTTGATAGTCGGCAGATCCGTACCGTGTGCCATACCAGGCGCTGAGCCGATCCGCCAGCGCGGACGCGCCGACAGTCTTGAGCACCGACCGAGCGGTCTTGTACGACGACAGCCTCAGACTCGAAGAAAGCGACTTCTTCGAAGGAATTCCGGCCGCGCCGGTCAGGGCGATCTTGTCGATGCGATCCGGCGAGCGAGAGGCCATCACCATGGCGACTCGTGCCCCGAAAGAGTGGGCGAAGAGGTGAACGCGCGGCATCTCCAGCGCATCGCAAACGTCGAGCGTCCACTGCGCATAGTCATGCACCGTCCATGCCGTCGGTGGGGCAGGGGTTGAACCAAAGCCAGGAAAATCGGGGGCGATACAGCGATAACCGAGCGCCGCGAGACGCTTCGCAGGCGCCTTCATCAGTTCAGAGTGCACACCCCAGCCATGGAGCAGCAGAATCGGCGTCGGATGCGAATCCACGCCTGGAGCCTGCTCAACGGCAAGATATCCGGCGTGGCGATTCTGAACGCGCAGCGTTGTCAGACCGGTCGGCTGGCTCATGCGGCGGTGATCTGCGCACCCAGCGCGGCGAGTTTGCTCAAGACATCCCCGAACGCATGAGAGAGGACCTGGCTGTTGTCGATCTGCGTGACGCCATCGGCCACCAGCGCCGCGGCGAGCATGCCCAGACCGGCGCGGATGTCTGGCGTGTCCATATACAGCCCTTGCAACCGCGACGGGCCTACGACGATCGCCCGGTGCGGGTCGCACAGGACGATCTGGGCCCCCATTGCCTTCAGTTTGTCCACAAAGAGCAGTCGATTGGCGAACATCTTCTCGTGAATAAGCGATGTGCCCACGGCCTGAGTCGCCAGCACCGTGGCGACCGCGACCAGATCGGATGGAAATCCGGGCCAGGGCGCGCTCTCAATGGAAGCGTCCACATCTTCTTCGCGATTGGAGATGCTCAGTCCATCATGGTGGGGAACGTAGACGTTGGACTCATCCATGTCGAGATGGATACCGAAGCGGCGGAAGATGCGCCCGATCATGCGCAGGTCGGCGCGGCGCACACCCTCGATCTGGACGCGCCCACCGCAGAGGGCTGTCATGGCCGCGATGCTGCCGACCTCGATGTGGTTGGGGCCAATCGAGGCCTCTACACCCTTCAGCGTCTCTGTCCCATAGACGGTCAGGATGTTCGAGCCGATCCCCTCGATGGTTGCGCCCATAGCAGTCAGCAGGTGCGCCAGCTCCTGAACGTGCGGCTCGCTCGCGGCATTATGGATGGTCGTTTGCTTGCCCAGGCGTGCCGCCAGCATCATGATCAGCGAAGTGGCGGTCACGCTCGCCTGCGTCAGCAGCACGTCCTTCTTTTCCCAGGTGGAGATGTTCAGCTCGACGGCACTTCCCGAGGTCACGACGTCGATGCCGAGGTCGCGCAGCGCTTCCAGATGCGTGCGAATGCGGTTCAGCGAGAAATCAATCTCCAGGCGGACGTGTTGCCGCCGCACCAAAATAGGCGCGGCCAGCAGCAGGGCGCCGGACGAGAGTTCGGTATCATCCTGGGACAGCACGCGGCGTTTGATCTGCGCCGCGGTCAGCGTCATTTCCCCGTCGCTCCACTCGATCTGCGCGCCCAGCCCGTCGGCAATTTCCGCCAGGGCCTGCGTGATCAGCGTATGCGGGACGTTGTGCAGTCGGGTCGTCTCTTCAGTGAGCAGGGCGGCAGCCATCAGGGCCAGGGCTGCATTGGGATTGCCGCCGGGCCGGTAGACCCCGTTCAGTGGATGGCGACCTTCGACGCTGACGAGCATCGTGACGCTACCGTCCTTTTTGCTGGCGCTGGCGCAGCGCTTCGGCGATCAGCGCGGCTACCCGCGCGTTGTTGACCAGAAGCGAGACATTCGACCGACGCGATTCGCCTTCGGTCAGCTCAGCGACGCGTGCCAGGACGTACGGAGTCACCTTGGCGCCGCTCAGGTGCCGGTCGTGCGCTTCTTGTGTCGCCTGGGCGATGGCGGTTTCGGCGATGCTGCCGGCCAATTCGTCCTCAGCCGGCACCGGTACGGCGACGAGCAAGCCTTGCTTGAGCTCCAGACCGAACGACGAGTCGATGATGGCCGCGGCTTCTTCCGGCGAACCGATGCAGACGTCGATTGGCAGATCGGTCTGGCGCGTGTAGAAGGCGGGAAGGTGGTCGGTATTGAGGCCGAGGATTGGCACGCCCTGCGTCTCCAGCACTTCCAGCGTGAGCGGCAGGTCCAGGATCGATTTCGCGCCCGAGCAGACGACGGCGACCGGTGTGCGACCCAGCTCATACAGATCGGCGCTGACGTCGAAGGGTTGACCGCGATGCACCCCGCCGATGCCGCCGGTGGCGAAGATGCGAATGCCTGCCATATGCGCGACGATCATCGTCCCGGCGACGGTGGTCGCACCATACTCACCGCGCGCGACGGCGATGGCGATGTCGCGTCGGCTGCATTTGCGTACGTCCTGCCGCTGGGCCAGGTCGCGTATCTCTGCCTCGCTCAGACCGACGACGATTTTGCCGGCCAGAATGGCGATGGTGGCCGGCACCGCGCCCTGATCGCGTATCGCTTGTTCCATGGCCAGCGCCGTCTCGACATTGGCCGGATAGGGCAGGCCGTGGGTGATCAGCGTAGACTCGAGCGCGACTACGGCGCGGTCCCCTCGGGTTAATGCGTTTTGGACTTCGGCAGAAAGAACCAGTTGGGTGGGATGAAGTGTCATATTGGCTATTCGTATCCCGTCAGAAAGTGCGTTACAATTTATATCACGTTCAAGCGTAAATCGGTATGGGTGATGGTCGATACCAGCAGCACACAACCGAGAACCACCGCGCCAGACGCGGGGATTCGTCGTAAGCGGCATCGACGCGCGGTACGCCTGGGCATCTACTTGCCATTTGCTGGCGCATTCTTAGTCATTCTGGCGCTCACAGGCGTCGCGCTGGCAGGCGGGCAGGCAGGCACGGTCGCCAACATCTTTCTGACCATTGCCATCCTGTGTCCGCTGGCCATCTGCGTCCTTCCAATTTACGTGCTGTTCCTCGCCCTGATCTCGCTGATGGGACGGGCGAATCAGGCGTCGGCGCGCGGCTTGCCCCGCCTTGGAGACTCTCTGGTCAATGCAGAGGGACGCGCCGCCAAAGTCGTGCAGCGGATTGCCGGCTACACTATTCGTTGGAACAGCGCCTTCGCCTTTCTGGATAAAGTCGCCTCGCGCGTCTTTGACTCCGAGGCTGGAACACGGTCAACGAGCGATTCACATGTGAAAAGGGAACTGCCGTAATGAATTCACCCATTCAGACGACGTCACGCAAAAACAACCGGACGCAGAACTATCTTGTTGGTGCGGTGGCTGGGCTGCTGTTCGGGTTACTGTCGGCCTACATGTTCAATCGTTCCGGGGGCGAGGTCGATCTGCCTCCTGGGACGACACGTGTCAAATCGGGCGAGCTGCTTGGCCTTGCGCTGGCGGCTCTGGGCGTGATGCGTCAGATTTCCGAACTGGGACGTCCCGATCTGAAGCAGGGAAAGCGGAGATAACCGATGTGTGGGCGATACGTGCTGGCTGTTGATCCCGAAGCCTTGCAGACGGCGTTCAATCTGACGTCGGTGCCCGATTTTCCGCCCCGGTTCAACATCGCTCCCACGCAGTTCAATCCGGTGATCACCAACGAACACCCCTCCAGCGCCGAGCTCCTGCGCTGGGGATTGATTCCGTCCTGGTCGAAGGACGCCAAGATCGCCTCATCGCTCATCAACGCGCGCGCCGACTCGGTAGCCGAGAAACCGTCGTTCCGCACCGCATTCAAACGCCGCCGCTGCCTGATTCCGGCGACGGGATTCTACGAATGGACACAGCGTGACGACGGCAAGGCGCCGATGTACATTCGTGTCGCGGACACCCCGGTTTTCGCGTTTGCCGGGCTGTGGGAAGTCTGGAAAGACCCGGCAACCGGGGAACTGGTCAAGACATACGCCATCATCACGACCGACGCCAACGACTTCATGCAGTCGATCCATCACCGTATGCCGGTCATCGTGCCGCCGGTTGATTATGATCTGTGGCTGCAAGCGGGCGAGATTAGTCCGAATGATGCGCGCTCGGTGCTGCGTCCATACGACGCGGGGAAAATGGCGGCCTACGAAGTCTCCAAGGCGGTCAACCGTCCGGCCAACGACTCGCCGCTCCTGATCGAGCCGGTCGCCTGACGGCCAGTCCCTCACAATTTCCGCAACCTTTGGTCATAGGGGCGAGCCGTCGGCTCGCCCCTCCATACCTTTAGTTTTCCTTGTTGACGCGCTTGTCGATGATGTCCTTGAACGGGTCCTTGCCGGGCTTGATCAGGACTTCGCGCCCACGCCCGCCGGGGAGCGTCTGCCCGATGATGCCCAGTTCTTCCATCAGATCGACGATCCGGGCGGCGCGAGGATAGCCCAGCCCCAACCGCCGCTGAATGAGGGATGCTGAGGCTTCCCCTTCGGCGATCACCAGCTCGATGGCCTGCTCCAGCATCGGATCGGTCTCGGCCAGGAATTCGCGTCGGGTCAGGCCGCGTTCCCACGGCCCAATCACGCGCGGCGCCTGGCCATTATTCTGATCCGCGGCCCACTGCCGCCAGTGATGCGTGACCAGTCGCACCTCGTCGTCCGAGACGTAGCAGCCTTGCGCGCGGCGCGGTTGCAGCATGTCGGCTGCCTGATAGAGCATGTCGCCATGTCCCAGCAGCGCCTCTGCGCCCACGCTGTCCAGAATGACGCGTGAGTCCGTGCCCGAGGCGACCGAGAAGGCGATGCGCGAAGGGAAGTTGGCTTTGATCAGGCCGGTGATGACGTCGACGCTGGGCCGCTGTGTGGCCACAACCAGGTGCATGCCGACCGCGCGGGCCATCTGCGCCAGGCGGGTGAGCGTCTTTTCCGTCTCGTCGGGGTGATTCATCATCAGGTCGCCCACTTCGTCGATCATGATGACAATGTAGGGCAGGTATTCGTCACGCCGCCGGCGGCCGAGGCGAGAGTTATACGTGTCGATATTGCGAGCGGCGTTTTCTTCGAGCAGCTTGTAGCGCCGATCCATCTCGCGGGTACACCAGCGCAGCACACCGATGATGCGCTCCAGGTCCGTTTCGACGGGGCCGAGCAGGTGGGGCAGGCCGTTGAAGCGGCTCAGTTCCACCATTTTTGGATCGAGCATCACCAGCTTGACCACGTTCGGGTGGTTGTCCATGACCAGGGATGTGGCCATGGCGGCCATGCACACCGACTTGCCCGAACCGGTCGTGCCGGCGATCAGCAGATGCGGCATGCCCGCCAGATCGATCCCGACGGGCTCGCCGGCGACATCGCGACCCAGCGGGATGAAGAGCGGTGACTTCTTTTTCTGATTCTGCTCGTAGTACGACTTGCTTTCGTAGACCGAACGCAGGGAGACGACGCTGGGACTGCGATTCGGAACTTCGATGCCGATGAAGTTCGTGCCTGGCACCGGAGTCTCCAGACGCAGGCGTTTGGCCGAAAGCGACAGCGCCAAATCGTTGACCAGCGAACTGATCTTGCTGATGCGTGTGCGACTGAACGCCACTTCCCCGTCTTCGCCGGTCGTCTCGCGAAACGGCTGGATCAGGTATTGGGTCACCGTCGGGCCATTCGGTGGCCTCGGGAACGCTGATCGGCATATCGACCAGCAGATTCAGCGGCGGATAGACCGGGTCGCGCTTGGCGATCTGCCGCGCTTCCTTGAAGTTGTCCGGCGTGAAGTAGCGCCGGACGCGTCCATCAGGCCGCTCGATCCTGGGCGGCTCACCCTTCTTCTGAATGACTTGCATGGAACTCAGCGGCGAGGGGCGCTCCGTCGTCAATGAACGCCTGAACAGAGGGTGCTGCGAGTAATCGATGGACTCACTCGGTTCCAGTTTGTCATCCTCCGGCGAGGGCTGCGTGACCCCATAGCGGAGCGACGGCGGCAGGCTGTCCGGGTCAGGACGAATCAGCATCAGCGAGAAGGCGCGCGCCCGCTGCTGTGAAAGCTCGCTCACCCGCTTGAGCGCAGGCGCGCCGCTGTCATCGATGATCACCTGGCGCGCCTCAGGCTTAAGTGCATCATCCAGAGAGGATCGCTCCGGGCGGGGACGTTCCTCCGGTTGCCAATCCTTGGCCAGCGCCGTCAGGCCGGCGCGCAGGCGTGTCAGTATGGATGTGACGTGCTGACGCCGGATGCCGATCGCCAGCGCGATGCCGACGACCAGCAGGGTTCCATAGACCGCGATGGCGACGGACGATCCAAACAGACTGACCACCAGCGCGCTCAGCGCCCAACCGACCTGGCCACCGCCCCGGCCTTCCCGAGCCAAATTTCGCAGTTCGGAGTCGCCTGCCGCCAGATGGAGCAGCGCCAACATCGACAGGAAGACGATTTCAATGGCCAGGATACGGCGGGCGGGAAAACGAATCACGATGCCCAGCTTGGGCAGGAGGATGATGACGCCGAGCGCGAACAGCCCGGCGCATACGATGATCCCGCCAATCCCAAAGAGGCTGGTCAGCGCACTCGACCAGGCTGCGGCGAGCGAAGCGTCGGCTGAAACGTTGAGCAGCGACAGGAACGAGACAATGCTGAAGATGATCAGCGTGATGGCAGCCATCTCGTCTGCCCAGGGGGGCAGAGCGCTCAGGATGGTGTCCCAGAACTCCGCCTTAACGGTGTAACGTTCGATGACGGGCGAGGGCGTCGCCGGAGTCTTGGAACCGTCCTTTTGCCCGGCGCGCTTGCCCGATGCCGGTGCGTCCTTGGCGTTGGGTCGGCCGGATGGCTTCCGACTCTGCGTCACAGAAGCTCCCTGTACTGTCTCGATGCGATTCGGATGGTCACGTGTTGGAACGCAGGCTCAGACCCAGCCGACGCGCGCGTCCGTCGATGCTCAGGATACGCGCCTGGATGTGCTGACCTTCCGTCACCACATTTCGCGGATGCAGGAAATGCCCCTCGGCAAGTTCCGAAACGTGGATCAGGCCCTCGAGACCTTCCTCGATGCGTGCGAAAGCGCCGAAGTCCACCACATTGGTGATGATGCCTTCGACGGTCTCGCCGACCTCATAGCGCTGCGCAACAGTGGCCCACGGATCGGGATGAAGCCGCTTGAAGCTGAGCGCTACCCGTCCCGCCTCGGGGTTGACTTCCAGCACCGTCGCGCGAATTTGCTGGCCGCGGCTGAGTATTTCCGCCGGATGACCGACGCGCCCCCAGCTCAGTTCGCTGATATGAATGAGACCCTCAAGGCCTCCGAGATCGATGAATGCGCCAAAGTCGCACAGGTTTGTGACCATACCCTCGACCGTATCGCCGGACTGGAGCTTTGCAAGGATATGGGCGCGCTCGCCAGGACTGGCAGAGGCCGCGCGTTCCGACAGGATCAGGCGGTTCTGCACCTCGTTGAGCTCGATGACGCGCAGACTGAGCGTTCTGCCCACACAGGCTTCGAGCAGACGTTTGCGCGCCGCTTCGTGGTTCACCGCGGGGAAGTCGATGAGCTGGCTCGCAGGGACGAAACCCCGTAGGCTTCGCCATTCCACAAGCAGCCCGCCACGATTGTAACCCGTAACGATCAGTTCCAGGACCTCGTCATGCTCCTTGATCTGCATGACGGCGTCCCAATCCGACTCCTGCTGCGCTTTTCCGTTAACTGAAGATTCGCTATGTCCGTTATGGTCGGCGGTGACTTCACGATGTTCACTAGTTCCAAGAGCAGTAGCTTCTGCGAACTCTCCCTCGCGCAGCAGCGCCTCCCAGTACCCTTCCTCCAGGTCTGGCGGCATATCATCTCGACGCTGCAAATTCGGGGTCATGCCTGCGTCCCTCAACACCTTACTCACTGCACTAACGATGGTCATCCCTCAAAACTGCCATATAAGTATAGCATTAGAGACTGAGGCGCGGCAATTGAATGAACGAACACCTGTTTTGTTGAAGGGGAACCGACAAGGGGATCAGGCCGAGGGTTTCTTCTTCAAATTCTGCTCTTCTTTCCACAGTGTATCCGCAAGCTGGTCGATAGCGACCCGCTGTTTGCGGTACAGGTCGGATTCGCCGAGCACGAGCTTCACGGCGACCTCACGCACCTTGATCTGCTGGACGAAGCGCATCTCCAGAATATTGTAGAGGGTCCACTCCGGAGCGACGTATTTGCGTTCACCTTCCGGTCGCAGGCTTTCGATGCCCTGACGCAGCACCTCACGCAGCGCTTTGACCGGGTTGTTGTCCGTCTCTGGCAATGCCCGCCGTACAAGCTGTGTCTCCAGGAGACGACTGCTGGTCAGACCGGGGCCACCCCAATAGTGGCGCAGTGCAGCTCGTACCTGCTCTTTGAACTGTTCTTCGTCGACGCCGCCGGCATCGCCATTGGTTGTGAGCGTATCCGTTCGGCCTTGTCGATACTCCATTGTTGTCGCGCGCGAACGGGTGAGCGTCACCTGTGGCAGAAGCCCTTCGAGGAGGGCGAACAGTTCTCCCTGAAGCGCAAGATCGTCGAGCGCCTGCCCAGCGCGCCGGACCAGGACGGTCAGCATACGGGTATCGTCTTGCGTGAGATCCACGGAGCGCGCCCGGGACTGGATGCCCATGACCCCAATAAAGGGATGGTCGCCAGCACGCCTGCTGTGCAGCGGGATCAACCAGAAACCATTCCAACTGCGAATTGCCGACAGACTGTCGACGCCATTGTCGAGCACCGCTTCGCTGTCGCGGAACTGGAGGGCCTGCGCTGAAAGCTGCTGAGGGTCAGGCAGAATAGGACCGATCGAGCTGATCGTTTCGACGCTCTCTTCATCGCGCATGCCGGCAACGAAGGCGCTGCTGATCCGCAGATAATCGCAGGTCGATGCCAGCACGGCTTCCAGCTGCTGGAGGAGATCGCTGCGGGTCAGGAGGCGATCAGAGAGATCCTGGAGTTTCTCGATCTGCTCGGCATCTTCGGCGGGGTAGACGAGCCACCGTTCAAGATACGGAAGGCCGAGCGCCACTGACCACTGCCACAGCAGCACCACGGCCACGACCGCAAACGGCATGAACTCACTACCGGGCAGGCTGAAGATACGCGACCCCGAAGTGGTCAGGATGATGACGCCCAGCGCCAGAAGGCCGGTGCCGGGTCCTCGCAGCAAGAAGCGCAGAAGCTCGATCTTCACTAAACGGTCGGGAATCCGCGAACCAAAGAAGGAGAGCGGGTAAGAGAGGAAGATCAGCATCAGGATGACGATGACGTTGGCCAGGTTGACCAGGGCGAGTCCGGCGATCGTGCTCTCCGTGCCCGCCCCTAAGATGAGCACAAACGGGAACGTGCCTGCCGCCGGGGTGAGCACCGCGAATTGCAGATAGCCCATGCGCCGCCGTGTGCTGCGGGCAATGCAGCGGACGCGCGCGCGCTGCATGTTGAGGAAAGCCGCGCCGGTGACGATCAGAAAGTACATCACGTAGATGGGGAACATCGGTCCCGCCACCAGTGAGACGACATCGTCGCTCCCGATGACGATCTCGGATCGCACGGTCAGCGGGTCAATCAGCAGGTCGGTGAGCGTTGCCATGAAGACGAACGCCAGGGCGATGAGATAGAGCAGGCGAATCACGCGGCGCCGCCGGCCACGCGAAGGGAGTCCTGTCGTCGCCAGCAGTGCGTCGGAAAGGTGATACATGGCGACCGGCATAAACGCGATGCCGATCCACTGGAGGCGCAGGACAATGGCATAGATGGTCGACTGCGGTCCCAGCGTCACGAAGGTGTCGGCGAGATAGACCACCGTCAGACAGCCGAGCACGATACCCGAGGTCCTGGCGACCCGATCGCGGAGATTTCGTGTCAGGTTGTAGAGCAGCAGGGAAGAGGCAATGACGACGATCGCCGCTGTCAGAATTTCGTTGGCGGTGGTGAGTATCTCAACAATGATCGTGTTCATGGCGCGGGGCTTTAGCGTACGGCCTGGCTGAAGAATACCGCAATGTCTCGGTTGGGGTAATGATGCTCGTTGAACCCGCAGAAGGTATAGCCGAGCGACTGGAGGAACAGGATGGCCGGGTAGTTGGTCGTCTGCACCGCCACCTGCAAGCGGGCGATCTGCCGTTCCCTCGCCCAGTTCTGGGCGACCGAGAACAGCCGCGAGCCAAGGCCGCAGCGCCGTGCCTGTTCGTCGACGGCAAAATCGAAGATGTGGCCAAGGTGTGGCATAGACCCCAGTCGCATGGTCAGATAGCCAAGCAGGTCACCGGTATCCCGGTCGGAGGCGACGACAAAGCAGTGCTGCGAGGTAAGGGCGGCCTCCAGCCGGCGCGCATCGACGATGTGCTGGCTTTCGAGCTGGCGTGGCAGGCGTTCGGGCCGGAAGGTGATGTGCCAGCCTTCTTCCTGGCGGATATGCATCTGCCAGACATGATCGGTTTCGTAGCGGTGATCCAGGGCAAGACAGCCGGCTACGTCATCCAGAACCGCATCACGGATGACCATGTTCACGGAATTCGCCATTTTGCTGACCTGTGGGCAGGCGCTAGGTTGCTTAAATCAGGTACGCATCCCCAAAGGTGCCATTCACGTAGATGGTCGCCTCAGGGCGTTCCGGGTCGGCATCGCGCGCAACGTACACGTTCGGCTCAGGACTGGTGTAGCGCGCTTCATCGACGTTCACGCTGAATTGCCGGGTCTGGCGGACGACAACCCTGGCACTGTGTCCGGGGGGGACTGTAACGCGAATACTGCCTAAAGTCGAGCGGATGTGAATCGGCGCCAGCGCTTCAACGGGGGTTGTGACGTGAATGTCGCCAAATCCTGTGGCGATGACCCCGCCTTCGACGATCAGGTCGGCCAGATCCGCGCTCACCTGGCCGAGGTGGGTCGAGATGTACAGCTTCCAGGGAAGGTCCCGAGCGAGGGCGACCGACCATGGTGTGAGCGAGAAGAAAGGCGTCGCGGCACGATCCATGCGCAATCGTGCGCTTACGCCGTCGACGTTGAGTTCTGGCCGCGCATCCGGTGCATATTGGCCGGCGATCAGGCGAGCTTCTCGCTGAAGGCTGTAGGCCTGCACGTCGACCGGGCCGGCGCTGATCTCCAACGCCGCATTTTCGACGGCTCCTCGTGTGATGCCGAAGTTCTTGCCACCGCCCCCGGCGAACAGATCGCCGCGGATCAGGATGACGCCGCCGATGATGACAAGAATCAGCGGCAGCAACGCAGAAACGTTGAAGCCGCTGATCAGGAGAAAGTTATTTGCCAGCAGGAGGACCCCCAGCGCGACCAGCGCCAGAGGCCACAGCCATCCGCCTGAGCTTCTTTTCGAGCGCACGCCTCTCTACTCCTCGTAGAGATAATCGCGCAGGGTCACATGTGCCGACGACTGACGCAGCCGGTTGAGGGCCTGGGCTTCCAACTGGCGCACGCGTTCACGTGTGACGCCAATCGCCTGGCCGACCTCTTCCAGCGTATAGACTTTACCATCTTCCAGACCGTAGCGCAGGCGCAGAATCTGCGCTTCGCGCTGCGGCAGGCGATCCAGCGCCGAGTTCAACTGCTCGTGGAGCAGGTTGGTAGCAACTTCTTCCGCCGGGGCCGGGCTGCTGATGTCCTCTACGAAGTCGCCAAAGGTGCTGTCGCCATCTTCGTCGATCGGAGTCTCAAAACTGACCGGACGGCGCGCAATCTCCAGCAGGTTCTCGACCTTGTCGGCCGTGGTTTCCATTCGATCGGCGATCTCTTCAATCGACGGATCGCGTCCCAGTTCCTGCGTCAGACGCATCTGGATGCGCCGCATACGGTTGAGTTGATCGCCCATGTGCACCGGCACGCGAATGGTGCGCCCCTGGTCAGCGACAGCACGGCTGACCGCCTGGCGAATCCACCAGGTCGCATAGGTGCTGAACTTGTGCCCGCGGCGATACTCGAACTTGTTGGTCGCCCGAATAAGCCCGATGTTGCCTTCCTGAATGAGATCGAGGAAGGGCACGCCACGGCCGATGTACTTCTTGGCGACGCTGATTACCAGACGCGCATTCGCACGCACAAGGTGCTCCTGCGCCAGTTCCCCATCCGAGATGATATCGCGCAGGGTATAGACATCATCAAGGGGCAGCGTGTCGCCGCGTGTATCGATAATGCGCTTGGCCTCGACCGCGCGCTCCATGCGCTTGGCGAGCGCGACCTCCTCGTCGGCGGTCAGGAGCGGCACACGGCCAGCTTCCTTCAGATATAGACCGACCACATCGTCGCTGTCCAGCGCCTGCTGATAACCTGCATCCTGGATCAGCGTGTCATCAAAGCCCCAAGTCGACTCGATTCCTTCTTCTTCAAGAAGTTCAAGCTCGAAATTGGCATCTTCCAGTACGCGATCCATCTCACGAGTATCAAACATAGGGCGAGCCTGTTCTCCAGCCGAAGTGACTTCAATTCCCGCGTCGAGAAGGTCATCCATCAGGTCGTCAAGCAGGCTGAGGTCGCGCTCGGCATCCGGGATGACAGTCAGGATGTCGTCATACGACAAGCTGCCCCTGCTTGCGCGCGCGCTGAATGAGTTGATTACGGAGTTCGTCTAAGTTCACCATGACCTTCAGCATACGTTAAACACCAGCGTTATCGCCATTACCTTTCGCACGACAGGACAAACCAATACACCACCCGATAGCTTCACGCCTTGATTGCGAACGACGGTGAACGGGGGGAAATCAGAAAGAGGCAAACAGATCTAACGGACCTGTTGTTCCGATGCAATCAGACAGAATAAACACTTTTGAATATCTTGTCAAGCAACTGGCGGCTCGCGCAGTTGGCTGATCAGATAATCAATCGCTGCCCGATCCAGAACGTACATTTCCGGCCGGTCATCGATGAAAGCGTAATACCCGTCTGCCGTTGGAGTCCGATACCCGACAGCGACGACATGGGTCGCGCTGTCTATCAAGACGATTTCAATGGAGAAGATGCCCTCCGGTTGAAATCCATATTCGCTGAGTGCTTCGACCGGTGCGGTTTCGCTGGTGTACGGCAGCAGCGAGATGGTCCTCGCCAGATTGCTGCCGGCACCTTCTGCCAGCGTCCCTTCGCGGTCCACAACCTGCCACAAGCCTTGCGCATCGCGAGCTACGGTCAACGCGTCGTTTGTTTCGGGACTGCGTAAACGTATCGCCGCTAGATCCAACACCGCCAGTTCAGGAAAGACACGGAAAAATGGCGTTACCGGCGTGAGTGATTGATTAGACTCTGCCGGCGGACCCTGCGTTGCCGTCAGGATGGCCAGACCGACGAAGATGACGAGCAAACTCAACACCCCGAAGCGTCGTCCCTTCATCGCCGACTCCGCCTTAACCAGATGCCGATGCCGATGAGCAGCGTGGCGGCGGGCATGAACACGACGGTGAAGAAGACAATCGTGTCCATCTGCTGCTGGCTGATGAAGATGAGCGGCAGCCCCTGCCCGAAAAGCTGTGGCGAAAACTCGATCTCCTCGTTCAATCCCGTGAGCCAGACCAACGCATCGGTGAACAGGATTCCGTTCCCCGGTACCAGGATTGAGCCATCGGTGTTGCTGACAATTCGCCCGTTGGCCACATAGTCGCCGTCGCCGACGAGCACGATTTTTGCACCGGTCGCCAGATTGGTCGCCCAGGCGGCTGTGGTCAGCGGCCCTGGTACGTCGACCCCTTCATCATATTGAGTGGTGTTTGTATCTCCCAGCAACTGCAGGTTTGTCTCGCCGTAAGCCTGGTCTGTTGTGAAGATCAAACGCCCGGTTGCGATGTCCGGTGGTGTATTCGACAGTTTTACATCGACTGCACGCGCAACCGAGAAGAGCGTAGGGTTAACGGCGGGATCGAGGCGGGCAGCGATGTCGGATTCAGCGAAGACGAAGGCGCTGATCACGTCCAGCGGCGTCTGCGCGCTCAGACCCGGATCGACCACGGCGGCGTCAATGGCGCCAATGCCGTAGTTCTCCAGCAGGAAGAGATTGAAGGCGCCGGTCTGGCTCATGAACGGCTGGTCGTTAAAGAGGACATCCGGCATGAGAAAGAGCGAGCCCCCACGTTCCAGATAGCGGGCGACGACGTCGATCTCCGCTGGGTTCAAATCGCGCAGCGGACGGACGAAGACGACTGCGGAGGCGTCGTTGGGGATGTCGCCGTTCTCCGCCGCAATCTGCGCCAGATCCAGCGTGCGCGCGTTGATGCCGCTCTCCTGCACGCCGGCGAATACAGCGGAGATGCCTTCCTGCGTGGCATCCAGCGGACCGCGCTCGCCCAATCCAACGTTGAAATAGACCGACAGCCGGCCGGCGATCATGAAGCGCGCGATCGCCTCGGTCATGTCACGTTCCTGTGTGCCATTTGACGGCACGCGGGCCAGGGTCGAGAAATCGATCGACCCGTCCTCAAGCAGGCCGGCAATGAAGACCTGCCCGTCGTACTGCACGCTGTACCGCCGTGCCAGGGCGGGCTGCTCGTCGGGATCGTAGTACTGGCGGCTGATCCTGCCGTCGGTAGCGTCCTCATACAAACGGAAGAACTGGTCGTCAGTTTCCCGAACGGTCAGAGAGCGCGGGCTGTAAAAGCCAATGATGCGCAGCGGCTGGCTCAGACGGCTGATGACGCGCTCGGTTTCGGGACTCAGCGTGAAACGTGTGGCCTGGGTTGCATCGAACGTCCAGGCAGCGCGGAGCATCTGCAAGTAGACGAGCGTGACGATTCCGATCAGCAGCAGAGTCGAGAAGACAGCCATGGTACCGAACCGGGCCTGCCGTCCGGTGAAAAAGCCGGTGAACTCCTGAGGCGTCATGACCGCCCAGAGCACGATGCCGAAGATTGCGGCGACAAAAGCGGCGATCGTGAAACCGCTCTGAAAGCCGGTCCAGATCAGGCTGACCACGCCGAAGATGAGGCCACCCGCGGCCAGGATACTGCCCAGGTTGCCCAGCGCGCGCCGACGAATTACGATTGGCGAACCACTCTTGTTGGTCACGCGTGCCACCTCTGCGATTCGAGGATCTGCGAGGTCATGAACAGCATCACCACGATAATTCCGGCGAAGAAGGCGACATCTTCGGCGCGCATCAGGCCGGATGCGAACGATGTCGAGAAATGGCCCTGCAGTGACAGCAGTCGGATAATGATGGCAACATCGATGTTGCTGACGATCTGACCGGCCTGGTCCGCCAGCCACAGCAGCATCAGCGCGACCATGGCCAGGAAGGCGGCGACGATTTGATTCTCCGTCAGCGCCGAGAACACCATGCCCACCGCCAGAGTCGCGCCGCCGTACAGCCAGATGCCGATGTAGGCGGCCAGGGCGTGGCCAAGGTCCGGTGCCGTGATGCTGACCAGGATCGCCTGGTAGACCAGTGTGAGCGCCAGGAGTAGCGTGAAGTACGCCCAGGCGCCGAGAAACTTGCCGATCACGATACTAATCTCTCGAACCGGCGCCGTGAGCAGCAGTTCCATGGTGCCTTCGCGCCGTTCTTCGGCGAACATCCGCATGGTGAGCAGAGGTGCGAAGAAGACCATGGCGAAGGACAGCACCGAGGGCACCAGCGCCGGATCGGCCGGTTTGGTGCTGAAGCTTATGGTGAGATCCCGCGTGAACAGGACGCCGGTCAGAATCAGGACCGCCGCCGCGATGACGTAGGCGAAAGGTGTCGTCAGAAAATGGGTGATTTCTCGCCGGAAGATGACCCAGACGGTCATGGGGTGGCTCCGGGGTGGCTGCCGACGATGCTCAGGAAGACGTCCTCCAGCGTAGCGCCCGGGCGCAGCTTGCGCTTTAGGTCGTTCGGTTTGCCCTGCGCGACGATCCGGCCTTTGTGAAGGATCACCACCCGGTCGCAAACATGGTCTGCCTCTGACAGGATATGAGTGCTGAACAGCACCGTCTTGGTCCGGCCCAGCTCGCGAACCGTGTCGCGCACTTCGATAACCTGCTGCGGATCGATGCCGATCGTGGGTTCGTCAAGAATCAGCACTGGCGGATCGTGCGCCATGGCCTGCGCGAAGCCGAGCCGCTGGCGCATCCCTTTGGAAAGGTTGCGAATGAGCGTGTTGCGCCGGTCGCCCAGGTTGACCCGTTCAATGACGGCATCGGCGCGCGACGAGGCATCACGGCGGCCCCGGAGCCGCGCCCAGAACAACACATACTCTCGCACGGTCATATCCGGGTAGACCGGCACGCGTTCGGGCAAATAGCCGACGTTTCTGCGCGCTTCGAGCGAGTCGCTGACGATGTCGTGCCCGGCGATCTGCGCAGCCCCTTCGGTGGGCGGTAGAAAACCGGTCAGCATGCGCATCGTCGTCGTCTTGCCCGCGCCATTTGGACCGAGCAGACCGACGACTTCTCCTGGTTTCGCGACAAAAGAGATGGAATCGACGGCGAGTCGATCGCCGAACCGTTTGGTCAATCGCTTCACTTCGATCATGGATTAGACGTGCCTGACCCGTTCGTTCTTTCGTCTCAGATCACTATGGAAGGGGCGGACGCCAGGCGTCAGCATGCCACTTCTTCCATCTATTCTATGCCTAAAGATGCCTCAGGGTGTGGGGCTCGTAAAGTGGCGACCCCCATCAGCTTGTTATGGTTTTGTGTGGTTTGTGGGGAACGCGCCCCCAGATGAGGTGAGCGCTGGATTGATCGGACGATTGTTGACAGCCGGCGTTGCCCTGGGTATCATTGTCTCTATTCGCATGAAGCAATCCAAAGACCAGATCCTGTCTATGATTTCCGTCTGTTTTCTGCGTCCTCGTAGCCGTCGCCCACTGACCACCGAGGTCATGTTGGGAGTTTTGGCGTAGCGCGGTTACGACTGCCTGGACCTGAGCCAAACTCGACCCCTGACCTCGATGAAGAGGCGGGGGTTTTTGTTTTCTTGACCTGAAAGGAGTGGACTCAACGATAATGCCCGAGCAAGAATCCAAACCTGTGAAAGTTGGCGTCTATGGCGGCAGCGGCTATGCCGGCCAGGATGCCGTGGAGATTCTGGCCAAGCATCCCTGCGTCGAATTGGTCTTCGCCACCTCGTCGACCTACGCGGGGCAGCGCGTGCCGTTCACCAATCTGCGCTATGTGCAGCCCGACGACGTTCCGCTCTCCAGCGACGCGGTGGATGCGGTCTTCCTCGCTCTGCCGCACGGCGTTTCTGCGAAAATGGCGGCCCGGGCGCTCGACGTCGGCGTTCGTGTGATCGACCTCTCGGCCGACCTGCGTCTGGATACCCCGGAGAGTTACAAGCTTTGGTACGGGCATACCCACCCCCACCCGGATCTGCTCGCTTCAACGCCCTATGGACTGCCGGAATTCAATCGCGACCAGCTTCGTGGCGCGCCGGTGGTCGCCGCCCCCGGTTGCTACCCGACCACGACGCTGCTCGGCCTGTATCCACTCCTCAAGGCAGACTGGATCGTCCACGAAGCACCGATCATCGTCGATGCCAAGTCCGGCGTCAGTGGGGCAGGGCGTGAACCCAAGCCGCACCTGCACTTCGTCGAGGTCTACAGCAACCTGTCGCCCTACAGCGTCGGCCGTTCGCATCGACATGTGGGGAGATCGAGCAGGAGATGCATAAGATCAACCCAGCCGCCGGTATGCTGATCTTCACACCGCACCTGCTGCCGGTCGACCGCGGCCTGATGTCGAGCATCTACGTTCCTCTGGCCGATGGCTACAACAGCGCCGACGCGCAGGCGCTCTATGAAGAAACGTACGCGGGCGAGCCGCTGGTCAATGTGCTGCCGGCCGGCGAGCAGGCGACGCTGAAGCATGTGGTCAGGACCAATGGCTGCGCGATCAGCGTCACCCCGGCGGCCGACAAGCTGGTCCACGTCACCAGCGTCACGGACAACCTGCGCAAGGGTGCTTCCGGGCAGGCGGTGCAGTGCTTCAATCTGATGCTCGGCTTCGAAGAAACGATGGGGCTGCTGTGACCCAGGTCATCAAGATCAGTGGGCACGAACTGGACAGCCCGGAATACGTCGAAGCCTTCGTCCGCGTCGTCGCTGCGCTGCCGGAGCCGCCGGTGATCGTTCATGGCGGCGGCAAGGAGATCAGCCAGCTTCAGGAGCGCATGGGCATCACCCCCCAGTACGTCGACGGCGTGCGCGTGACCGACGCGGACTCGCTGGCGCTGGTCGAAATGGTGCTTTGTGGCATGATCAACAAGCGGCTGGTCCGCAACTTCGTCAACGGCGGTGTCCAGGCGATCGGCCTCTCCGGTGTCGATTTCGGACTGGTGCGCGCGACCAAAATGGCCCATTTGAGTGTGGATATGGGCTTTACCGGTGAGGTTGCGATGGTCCGGCCGGACCCCCTCTTGGCGCTGCTTGCTGCCGGCCTGACGCCTATCATTGCGCCCATTTGCCTGGGTACGGCCAGCAACTTCAACGTCAATGCAGATCACGTCTCCGGCGCGCTCGCTGCGGCAATTGGGGCTGAGCAGCTCGTGTTTCTGTCCAATGTTCCCGGCGTGATGCTCGACGGTCAGGTGCTGCCCACCCTGACCGATGCTCAGACCGAGGCGATGATCGGCGACCAGACCATCTTCGGCGGCATGATTCCAAAAGTGCGGACGGCGACTGGCGCGCTGCGGCGCAGCGTACGGGCGGTCGTGATTACAAATCTGGACGGACTGCGGGACGGCACCGGGACCACCATCACAGCGATCACTGAACAGGGACTGCCGCAGGAGGGCTATAGCGAGAGAATGGAATGAGCGGCAAGCAGGTTGATCGGGGCGGAGAAGAGCCGGCGCGCCCGGACCTGAACGAACAGGTCCAGGCGCTTTATGAACTGGTGCGCTCCATCTATCGCGACAAATACGCGGGCGAACTGCTGGAGAGCTTTGAGGCGGCGTTTGCGGCGCTGCCCGACGAGAACGCGCGGTCGGAAGTGGTGGCTTCGTGGCTCGACTTCTACCGCCTGCAGCGCTACAAACTGTCGCGTCGACGGAGACGACCCAGGTTTCAGGAGCGGGTGAAAGCCTGCTCGGGCTGCGGATATCCGACTTCTCAGCGCCATCACCTGTGGGATGTGGCGACGCACGGCGAGAACAAGGTCACGATACAACTCTGCGCGAATTGTCATGAGCTGCACCATCTCATGTACAACGCGCTCGTAAAAGGATCGGAATACTCGCGCAAGTTGGTGCTTCACATGCTGTTTTCCGGGCGAATTACGCGTGACACGGCCCTGTTGATCCTGGGATGGTGTCTGGCCACCATCCGCTATGAGGCCGCCAACGGATGGATCGCGCAGGGCAAAGACCGGCGCGACTGGCTGGAAGAACGGCTGCACTGGTCCGAATTCTTGAAGATATACGATGCCAAAGAAGGGGAAGTGAAGTGATCGCGAGTATCAGCACCAACTGGGTGATCGAGCAGGATGCTGCCCACGTCGTCCAAACCTACAAGCGGCCGCCGTTCGTCCTAGCGCGCGGCGAAGGCGTGACGGTCTACGATGCCGAGGGCAATGCCTATCTGGACTGGGTGGCCGGCATCGCCGTGAACGCGCTTGGCTACGGCGACCCAGGGCTGACCGCTGCCATTCAGCGCGCGGCCGAAGGGCTGCTGCACACCAGCAACCTGTATTACACTGAAGCGCAGGCATCTCTCGCGGTCGCCCTGACCGATCGGTCGTTTGCCGACCGCGTCTTTTTCAGCAACAGCGGCACGGAAGCCAACGAAGGCGCGCTCAAGTTCGCCCGGCGCGTGGCCTATGACTCCGGCGAAGAGGGCAAGCACGAACTCGTCTGCTTCACGGATGCTTTCCACGGCCGTACGCTTGGCTCGCTTTCCCTGACGCCCAAAGAAAAGTACCAGCAGCCGTTCAAACCGCTTGTCCCCGGCGTCAAGGTCGCCACCTTCAACGACATCGCCAGCGCTCGTGAGGCCATCACCGACAAGACCGCCGCCGTGTTCATCGAGCCGCTGCAGGGCGAAGGCGGCATCAACGCGGCGACGCCGGAATTTCTGGGCGCGCTGCGCGAACTCTGCAACCAGCATGGCGCGCTCCTGATCTTCGACGAGGTGCAGTGCGGCGTTGGACGCACCGGCACTCTGTGGGGGCACGAGCCGGCCGGCGTCACGCCGGACATCATGACGTTGGCCAAGCCGCTGGCCGGCGGCCTGCCCATTGGCGCGATCCTCACGACCGACGCCGTGGCCAGTCATCTGCACGCCGGCGATCACGGCTCGACCTTCGCCGGCAGCCCGTTCATCACCAGCGTGGCGCGCTACGTCCTGGAGCGCATTGCCGAACCCTCGTTCCTGGCGCATGTCCGCGGCGTGGGCGAATATCTCAAGGAGCGGCTGGAAGAGATCAACAGCCCGCACATCAAGCAGGTGCGCGGCCGTGGTTTGATGGTCGGCATGGAGCTGGACGTGGAAGCCGCACCCCTTATCGATGCCGGATACAAGAACGGACTGCTGCTGGTCAACGCAGGCACGAATGTCGTGCGACTGGTGCCCCCGCTGGTGGTGCAAACCGAGCATGTCGACACGCTGGTCGAACGCCTGACCGGCATGCTGGCCGCTCTCTAGCTGAATCTGACCTAGATGCCTGCCTCTCACACTCAGGATATGCAGATGACTGATGCGACCGTAGTTTCGCGAACCGTTGCCGGCTTTCGGACCGCCGGCGTTTATTGTGGACTGAAGGCGGACGGCGTCCTGGACTTTGCCCTCATTGCCAGCGACTCGCCCTGCATTGCCGCCGGGGTTTTCACGACTAATCACGTCAAGGCCGCGCCTGTCCTCTTTAACATGGAGGTGCTGGCGCAGTCCAGCGAGGGCATCCGCGCCGTGGCGGTCAACACCCGCTGCGCCAATGCCTGCACGGGCGAGCAGGGTCTGGCAAACGCCAAAGAAATGGCTCGTCTGACGGCGGAAAAACTCGGCGTCCCGGTCGAGTCGGTGTTGGTGATGTCGACCGGCGTGATCGGCACCCAGCTCCCCATGGAGAAGATCGCTCGCGGTGTGGCGCTCTCGTCCGCCGACCTGCGTGCGGATGATGCCGCGTGGCATGCCGCCTCCCAGGGCATCATGACCACCGATACACGCCCCAAGATCGCCTCCGCGGCTGTATCGCTTTCCGGCGGACAGGTGCATATCACGGGCATCGCCAAGGGCGCCGGGATGATCGCGCCAAACATGGCCACCATGCTCAGCGTCATCGTCACCGACGCGGCGCTGTCGATCGAGCAGTGCCAGCGGCTGCTGCGCCAGTCGTCGGATGTCAGCTTCAACCGGATCGTGGTGGATGGCGATACCAGCACCAACGACACCGTGCTGCTCCTGGCCAATGGCGCCAGTGGTGCGTCGCTGGCGTCAGCGGCGGACGAGTCGGCGTTCATGGCGGCACTGGTCGCTGTCAGCACGCAGTTGGCCCAGGCCGTCGTGCGCGATGGCGAAGGCGCGACCAAGTTCATCACCATCGATGTCACCGGCGCGCCGGACGACGCGGCGGCCAAGCAGATCGCCAACACCATCGCCACCTCGCCGCTGGTCAAGACGGCCTTCTACGGCGGCGATGCCAACTGGGGACGCATCGTGGCGGCGGCCGGTCGTGCAGGTATCCCGATGGACCCTGAGGTGACGACGCTGGTCATCGCCAGGGCGGGAGAGCAGGACGGGCTGCTGCTTTTCGCCGATGGCATGCCGACCGCCTACGATGAAACCCTCGCGACGGAGATTGTCAAAGCCGAGTCCGTCGATGTCCGGCTCAGCGTGGGGCAGGGGAGCGGCGCCGCCATCGTCTGGACGTGCGACCTCAGCCATGATTACGTCTCCATCAATGGTCATTATCGCAGCTAGGAGTCGAGTGTGACTTTTCAGGCAGGACGAAAACCGGGGCTGCTGGCCTTGGAAGACGGCCGCACCTTCGCCGGTCTCGGCTTTGGGGCGGATGGCGTTCAGACCGGCGAACTGGTCTTCAACACCTCGATGACCGGCTACCAGGAGATCCTCACTGATCCGTCGTATCACCGGCAGATCGCGACCATGACGGTGCCGCACGTCGGCAATACCGGCATTAACCCGGAAGACGTGGAATCGGACAAAGTGTGGGTAGCGGGCTTTGTCGTTCGTTCGCTTTCGCCGGTGGTCAGCAGTTGGCGGGCGCAGCGCGATCTGGATGGGTATCTCCGCGAGCAGAAGGTCGTCGGCATCAGCGACATCGCCACCCGCGCGCTTGTCCGCCACATTCGTGAGAAGGGTGTGATGCGCGCGGCCATTGCCCACGGCGAAGCGGCGCTTGATGCCGATCAGTTGGTGGACATGGCGCGCAATTCGCCGGATATGAACGGTTGGAATCTGGTCGACGATGTGACCTGCGCCGAGATCTACCACTGGACGGGCCGCAGCAATCCGGAGTTCTACGGCGACGGCGTCGAGGACAGCAACGCACCGCTCATCGTCGCCTACGACACGGGCATCAAGCACAACATCCTGCGCATGATGACCGATCGCGGTCTGCGCGTGACGGTTGTGCCGTCCAACACGCCGGCGAACGAGGTGCTGGCCATGCGACCGGCCGGCGTCTTCCTGAGCAATGGGCCTGGCGATCCTGCGGCGGTGGTGTCGATGATCGACAGCGTTCGCGGCCTGCTGGGCCAGGTGCCGATCTTCGGCATCTGCCTGGGGCATCAGATCCTGGCGCTGGCGCTGGGTGGCAAGACGGCCAAGATGCGCTTCGGGCATCGCGGCGGCAACCAGCCGGTCAAGAATCTGCTGTCCGGCGTAGTGGAGATCAGCGCGCACAACCACGGCTTCGCCGTCACCCCGGACAGCGATCTGCAGGGCGCGGAGATCACGCATATCAATCTGAACGACAACACCATCGAAGGACTGCGCCACGTCGAACTGGGCGCGTTCAGCGTGCAGTACCATCCCGAGGCATCGCCTGGTCCTCACGACTCGCTCTACCTGTTTGACGAATTTGTCAAACGGGTCAAAGGGGGGGGGCGGGCCCGCGGGGGGGGGGGGGGGGAGGGGGGGGGGGGGCGCCGGGCCGGGGGGCGCGGGGGCCGGGGGGGCCTCAAGCTTTACATTTGATGCTGATTGGGCGTGGGCCCAGGCTGTTCGCTAATGAAATCAGGTTGTGGAAACGCAGAACCCCGCTTGTTCGCACCACGACATGGGAACGACTCAATGTTCTCAGAGGGTGCATGATACTCGGCGTATGGATAGTGATAGCGATTCTCATGCTCAATCTACTCATGAACGGCGCATAGGACGAATGCCAAAACGAACAGACATCCAGACCATCCTGGTCATCGGCTCCGGCCCCATCGTCATCGGCCAGGGCTGCGAATTTGACTACAGCGGGGTGCAGGCGTGCAAAGTGCTGCGGGCGCAGGGCTACCGCGTTGTCCTGGTCAACAGCAACCCGGCCACCATCATGACCGACCCGGAATTCGCAGACGCGACGTATGTCGAGCCGCTGTCACCGGACATCGTCGAACGCATCATCGAGGCCGAGAAGCCCGATGCGCTGCTTCCCACCGTCGGCGGGCAGACGGCGCTCAACCTGGCGATGACCCTGGCCGAGTCCGGCGTTCTGGCCAAGCACAATATCGAACTCATTGGCGCGCGCCTGGAGAGTATTCAGCTGGCCGAAGATCGCCAGTTGTTCAAGGACGCCATGCTGGAGATCGGCCTCCAGTGCCCGGAAAGCGAAGTGGTCGGCACGATCGAGCATGCGCTGCGCGTCGCCGAGCGCATCGACTACCCGGTGCTGATCCGTCCCTCGTTCACCCTAGGCGGTTCGGGCGGCGGCATCGCCTACAGCCCGGAAGATCTGGCCTCGGTCGCCGAGCGCGGCCTGAAGCTCAGCCCCGTGCACCAGGTGCTCATCGAGCGCAGTGTGCTGGGCTGGAAGGAATACGAACTGGAAGTGATGCGCGACACGGCCGGCAACTTTGTGGTCGTGTGCACCATCGAGAACCTCGATCCGATGGGCGTGCACACCGGCGACAGCATCACCGTGGCGCCGGCCCAGACTCTGACGGACAAAGAGCTTCAGCGTCTGCGTAATGCCGCCAAAAAGGTGCTTGACCGCATCGGGCTGGCGACGGGTGGCGCGAATGTGCAGTTTGCCGTCAACCCCGCCGATGGGCAGGTGTACGTCATCGAGATGAACCCGCGTGTCTCGCGGTCGTCGGCGCTGGCCAGTAAGGCGACCGGTTTTCCGATCGCCAAGATCGCCGCGCTCCTGGCCGTGGGCTACAGTTTGGACGAGATTCCTAACGACATCACGCGGGTGACGCCGGCCTCCTTCGAACCGTCGCTCGACTATGTGGTCGTGAAGATTCCGCGCTGGGATTTCGACAAGTTTCCCGGCGCCGACCGCACCCTGGGCCCGCAGATGAAGGCGATTGGCGAGGTGATGGCCATCGGTCGCACCTTCCCGGAGGCGCTGCAAAAGGCCATTCGCTCGCTGGATATCGGCATGCTCGGCTTCGGCGCGAAAGTCATGCAGGTGACGCCGGAATCGCTGCGCATGCCGACGGCGCAGCGCCTGTTCCAGGTGGCGACGGCTCTCACCGATGGAACCCCGCTGGATGAGATCGTCGCGACCACCGGCTTTGACGCCTGGTTCGTGCGCCAGCTCGGCGATATGGCGGCGGCGCGGCGCGGGCTGCTCCCGGAGGGCGCGAAGCTGGCCGATCTCGACGCCGACTCCTTTCTGGCGCTGAAGCAGCTCGGCTACGGCGATGCCCATCTTTCGCGTCTGCTCGGCGTGTCGGAGCTGGAGGTTCGCGGCCATCGCAAAGCCCTTGACGTCGTGCCCAGCTTCTATCGCGTCGACACCTGCGCGGCGGAGTTCGAGGCCTTCACTCCCTATCTGTATTCGACCTACGAGCCGGAAGACGAGAGCGCGCCGACTGAGCGCAAAAAGGTGCTCATCCTCGGTGGCGGGCCGAATCGCATCGGGCAGGGGATCGAGTTCGACTACTGCTGCGTCCATGCCTGTTTCGCCCTGCACGACCTGGGCTATGAGACGATCATGGTCAACTGCAACCCCGAGACGGTCAGTACCGACTACGACACCGCCGACCGTTTGTACTTCGAACCGATCACGACCGAGGATGTGCTCAACGTCGTCGATCGCGAAATGCCGGATGGCGTGCTGGTGCAGTTCGGCGGTCAGACTCCGCTGAACATCGCCCGGTCGCTGGCGGAGGGCGGTGCGACCATCTGGGGGACGTCGGTCGATACTATCGATCTTGCGGAGGATCGCAAGCGCTTCCATGGTCTGATGCAGGATCTGGAGATCGCCCAGCCCTCCGGTGCCACAGTTCTGACGCGTGAAGAGGCTCTGGTTGCCGCCGATCTCGATCGGCTACCCGGTGCTGGTCCGCCCCAGCTACGTCCTCGGTGGGCGTGACATGGCCATCGTCTTCGACCAGCAGATGCTGGAGGCGTGGCTGGATAAGCACCTGGAGGCGCTTGGACACCCGGTGCTGATCGACCAGTTTCTCGACGATGCCTTCGAGATCGACGTCGACGCGCTGTGCGATGGCGAGCGCGTGACCATCGGCGGCATCATGCAGCACATCGAGGAAGCGGGCGTCCACAGCGGCGACTCGGCCTGTGTGCTGCCTCCCTACAAAGTCAGCTACTACCATGTCGAAATCATTCGCGAGTACACCGAACGCATTGGCAAGGCGTTGGGTGTGCGCGGACTGTTCAACATTCAGTTCGCGATTAAGGATGAGGTGGTCTACGTCCTGGAAGTGAATCCGCGCGCCAGCCGCACTGTGCCCTTCGTCAGCAAGGCGACTGGCATTCCCCTGGCGCGCTACGCGGCGGAGATCGCGGCCGGCAGGACACTCGCCGAAATCGGCTTCCTGGAAGAACCCCGAGTCGATGGCTTCTTCGTCAAAGAGGCGGTGCTGCCGTTCCAGAAGTTCCCCGGTGTCGACGCTCGTCTCGGCCCGGAGATGCGCTCGACCGGCGAAGTGATGGGCCATGCATCGAGCTTTGGCCATGCCTTTGCTAAGGCCGAGCTGGCGGCCAATACGGCACTGCCTGACAGTGGCACGGTGTTCATCAGCGTCAACAACTTCGACAAGGGCGCAGTCGTGAAGATCGCCCGGGACCTGCACCAGTTGGGCTTCGAACTGATGGCCACCGAAGGCACGGCCTCTCTGCTCCGGTCGGTGGAGATTCCTGCCCGCACGATCAACAAGGTGAGCGATGGCTCGCCGCACGTGGTCGATGCCATTCGCGCGGGGGAAATCCAACTGATCATCAACACCCCGCGTGGCGGTCAGGCGCACTACGACGGTGGACTGATTCGCGGAGCGGCGGCGCTGTACAACGTGCCGATCATTACGACGTTGAGCGCGGCCACCGCGGCGGTGCAGGGCATCAAGGCGGTGCGCACCAAACCGCTGCGTGTGCGTAGTCTGCAAATTCACCACGGCCTGTAAAGACGAAACGCCGGGCGGCGCACCTGCCCGGCGTTTCTTTTTCCTGAACTTAGAATGGGTGCGAGAGCAGGATTTCTACGATCCGTTCTGGACGTCCAGCTCCAGCCAGTACTGGTTCCAGCCGTAGAGGCTGTACACCTGACCTTCGGACGCCCAGCCCCGTTCACCGGTCTCGTACTGGATCTCGTACCAGGTGAGCGGCCCGTTCCCGGCGCACTGCGGACCTTGCAGCACGACGAAGCGACGCGGCGCGTACATCACCTGGAGCGGCTGACCGGCGGGTGATGCGCGCAGGGTGCTGAAACGCTGTGCGATTCGCCCCTGGTCGCCGACGACCAGGCGGGCGGGCGGCGATCCGGCGCAATCCTGGCCGCTGGCCGGGACCACCGAAAAGGCGGCGGCGATGACAAATACGAGGACGACGATCATCAGGACTTTACGCATGAAAAGCTCCTTTCACGGTCATTGCTCACGAGAAGATGACCAGGCAGCGATGAAGCTTCATGATCACACTAGCGCAAGAACTCGATCCGCGCAAATGACTGTGCGCCAGAACGCGTTATAATGCGAGGACTAACGAGGGAAGATACCATGGCAGCATATGACCAATACTTGGCGGAAGTCCTCCTGGACGCGGAGACCATCAACCGGCGCGTGGCCGAACTTGGCGCTCAGATCTCGGCGGACTATGCGGACCGGCCGGACCTGGTGCTCATCTGCATCCTGAAGGGTGGGGTCGTCTTTCTGACCGATCTCATGCGCCACATCAACGTGCCTCACGAAATTGACTTTCTTTCTGTTTCCAGCTATGGGCGAGGTGTCCGGGCTTCTGGGGGCAATGTTCGCATCGACATGGACCTGCGTGGCGAGATCACGGGCAAGCACGCGCTGATTGTGGAAGACATCATCGACAGCGGCCATACGCTGCGCTTCGTCATCGATGTCCTCCAGGCCCGTCACCCGGCCAGCGTCAGGCTCTGCGCGCTGCTTGACAAGCCGTCGCGCCGAACAACGCCCATCCCGATCGATTACACGGGCTTTGTCATTGAAGACCGGTTTGTCTTCGGCTATGGTCTCGATCTGGACGAGAGATTCCGCAACATGCCTTTTGTCGGCGTCGCCAAGCCGGGTGGAGTGTAAGTCGCATGGTTGATGTTGTACTGGCCTGGACGGACTTTGTCCTGGATCTCAGCGAAACCCTCAGCGATTGGCCCGGTGAGGTGTACCTTGTCGGCGGCGCGGTGCGCGATGCCATTCTGCGCCGGCCCATCAAAGATCTCGACCTGGTCACGCCTGATAGTGGGCTGAGCCTGGCTCGCACGATCGCCAATCACTTTCGGGGCGATTTTTACCCGTTGGACGAGAGCCGCGATGTGGGTCGGGCCATCGTCGATACCCTGGACGGCCGGCTGATTCTCGACGTCTCCGGCCTGCGCGCCCCCGATCTGAACGGCGATCTGGCCGATCGCGATTTCACCGTCAATGCTATCGCCGTGAATCTGCTCGGCGACATGCAGGTGATGATCGATCCGCTCCATGGTGCGGACGATCTGTTGAAGAAGACACTGCGGCGCTGTACGCCTGCGTCACTGAGCAACGATCCGGCACGGGTGCTGCGTGGCATCCGCCAGAGCGTCCAATTCGGGCTGCGTATCGAGCCGGAGACGCTGGCCGACCTGAAGGCGACAGCGTCCCATCTGGACCAGATCTCCGTGGAACGTGTGCGCGACGAACTGGTCAAAACCCTCGGACTGTCGAAGCCGGTCAAGGCGCTGCGGGTGGCCGATGCGATTGGCGCACTGACCACAATCATCCCGGAACTGGCGGACCTGCACGGGCTGGCGCAGGGGGCGCCGCATGTCTTCGACGCCTGGAACCACAGCCTGGCGGTGGTGGAGGCGCTCAACGACATCTGTGTGACGATCGGCAGCACGCGCAGCGACGAGACAGCGGCGCAGTTCAACCTGGGCATGGTCGCCATCGGGCTGGATCGCTTCCGCACCCGGATGCAGCAGCGCATTGAAGGTGTCATCACCGACGACCGCCCGCACCGATCCATCCTCCTTCTGGCCGCGCTCATGCACGACGTTGGCAAAGCTTTGGTTGAGTCTGCGCCGAACGCGGCGGGGCGCAAAGGTTTTCCAGGACATTCCGCGGCCGGGGCGCAAGCAGCGCTGGGGAGGCTGACGGCGCTGCGGTTCAGCAATGCGGAACGTAAGCTGGTCACGTCCCTGGTCAAAAACCACATGGACGGCACGCTCTGGAGAGACGACCTCAACCCGGTCGATATCTACCGATTCTGGCGCGAGTTGGGCGAAGATGGCATCGATCTGATATTGCTGATACTTGCCGACTATCTGGGCACCGTCGGCCACGCTTACGATCAGGACATCTGGCTGCGCCTGATCGAGAATGCGCAGACGCTGCTGGAGGCTTACTTCGAGAAGCCAGACCAACTCGTCGATCCGCCCGCGCTAGTCGGCGGGGATAGCCTGATGAAAATTCTGAAGCTGCGTCCCGGCCCGATCATTCGCGATCTGCTGGAAGCTATCCGCGAAGGACAGGTCAGCGGTACGGTGCAGTCACTGGAAGATGCAATTCAGGCTGCGCGCACCTATCTGAACAACGGTCACGTAGAGTAGCTCTTCAGATCCTCCAGGCGCAGACTCGCGTCCTCTAGAGGGACTTCAAAGTAGGTGCTCATCAACTGGGGCGTTCGGTCGCTGGGACCGAGCGCCTGAATCATGCGTGCCGGCATCACAATCATGCGCGCGAACTTCTGGAAGATGGGATCGTCGTCTGTCATGAACGGCATTCCCCTGGACACGGCCCAATCACTCTGAGCGATCACGCGGCCGAGGAAACGTGCCAGCGACATCCGGGGTGAAAAGGGCGAAGTGACCTTGAGGAAGCCCATCGAAATCTGGGCAATATCGATCTCGCGCCACATACCCGCCTTCGGATCCTGAAGCATCCGCTCGACAGGGACTGGCGGAGACGTAATTGCGAACTGCTGAATAAGTTCGTCGACGAGTATTTCGAGCTGTGAAAGAACCTGTGCATTCGTTTGGGATTCGTGCATGTCCGTCATTTCTGGCGCATGACGCTGAAAAAACTGAAGTAACGTGCTGCCGTAGCGGCGTTCGTCTACCAGAATAAATTCCTTTGATCCGACGTCCGCACGCTCGGTGGGGTCGATCTGCACAATGACCTGCCCGTTTTCGGCGACCCACCCCGAGTTCGCTTCCAGATGCTCCAGTGCTTTCGTCCACAGGTGCTGGTACTGTGGCGGCGCGATGTAGACGAAATCAAAGGCCCGCTCCGGGCGGCCGCGCAGCAGTTGAAAGGCATCCTGCTTGCGAACGGTGGCCCGGTCAGCGAGCCGTGTGGCCTGAAGATTGTCCTGCATGGTGCGCACCGCCCTCGCCTCGATGTCGATCAGCAGCGCGTAACCTGCGCCCCGGCTGATCGCCTCGATGCCGACGCTGCCGGTCCCCGCGAACAGATCCAGCCAGGAGCTGTCGAGGACATCGCGCCCGATGATGTTGAACAGCGACTCCTTGACGCGATCCATGATGGGCCGCGTGCTGTCGCCCGGCACGAGCTTCAACTTGGTCCCTCTGGCCGTTCCCGAGATCACGCGGATGCTCATGCGACTTCGACGCCCTCTCGCACCGCGCGAAGGTTGGACAGTGGCGACGTGATCATGGCGACACAGCCCGTCGAGACGATCAGACGGCGTCCATTCGTTTCGGCAATCGCATTGCGCACAGCCTGACGGATGCTGGTGGGCGTGCCCTGGTGCAGGTCTTCCCACTGAGCGACCCCGCCGCACACTGCGCCGTCGAACAGCGTCTTACCCATGGCCAGGGAAGGCGGCGTCGACTGGTCATGCCAGTTGACCACCTGCGATGGAAGCTGCGGCGCGAACTTGAACATCGGCATGTTGCCATGCAGGTGCACGACGTTCAGCCACCACTTCGCCGGCAGCGTGCTGAGAATCTTCTGGTCGTAGGGCAGGCCAAACGTGACGTACTCGGATTCGGACAAGGCCGAATAGTTGGCGTACTGTATAGCGTAGAAGATCCCGGCGATCGGCAGGCGCTTCAAGGCTTCGATGAAGCGGAGAGTGGTCTCCGTCAGGACGCTCAACCCGCTCTGGACGCGGTCCGGCTCAGCGCGCAGGTCCTGGAGCATGCGCTCCTGGCCGGCAAGGTATTTGCACTGTGTCAGCGGGCTGAAGATTGTCTGAATGACCGGCGTATTCTCGCCCACTGCGTCACAAATCATCCGCACGGCTTCGAGCTGGCGGCCGAGCGCCCCTTTTGACGGATCGAGCGCACGCAGGCTTGTCCAGTCCAACGATCGTTCGATGACCCGCTTCTTGTAGACGCGTGTTCCCTCCAATGAGCCTTCCCAGGCATCCTGGACGCCGTAATCGCTCACGCAGAAGCTGCTGGCGGGTGTAACCTTCACGAAATCCCAGTCGAACGTTTTCTGAAACTCGACGGTCGGCAGGGCCAGATCAGCCGCGCGTTGGTCATCGCCCGGGAAATGACGCCACAAAGCCACCGGGGCGCGATCTGTCGGTTCCCCGGCGATGGTCTTTTCGAGGCGCTCTCGTTTTTCCATGATGTCAGGCCGCGCAGGCAGGGCTAATGCGCTACGCCGGTCACCTCGTTCAGACGCTGCTGAACCATCCTCTGGAGAATTTCGAGCCGGTCGCTGCTCGGGTCATTCTGAAGCGCGGCTTCAATCAGGCTGCCGGCTTTCTGGAAGCTGCGCGACGCTGCTTCGCGATTGCCCTGTGAGCGCTGAACCAACCCGAGTCCGTAGTGCGCATCAATATTGTCATTGTTGCGATTCGCCAGGTCCTGAAATGCGCTGGCGGCGGCATCCAACTGGCCTTTGCGGAAAGTGATCCAGGCTTGCCCAATCTGTTCGGCGACGTTGCTCTTGTCCATTTGCCATCCTCTTGGGAGTGCATGACTCTAACCACACTTACACCAGGAATTTTACCCCCCGGAGGGCAAAAATAACATTGTTTGGATCATTTCGAAACTATTGACGTTGATAGGGGGAGAGCTAATACTGTGCCAATCGGGGCGCCGTCCGAAGCAAAGAGCGTCACAGACTGCCGTTCTTCGCACAGGGCATCGCACGAGAACAGGGTCAGAACCAGATCGTAATCGCCGGGCGAGAGGGTGTCCGGGATCGGAATTCGCCAGGTATCCACGACGTAACGGCGTGGGAGCCAGCGGGTGGTCGGCAGATCACCCGGATGGCGGATTGCCGAGAGGCTGTCGACTCGCCCCGTGGAGCGATCCTGAAAGGCGATCTGCGCGCGATAGTTGGCTTCGACAGAGCGCAGGGTGCGCCAATAAAGCGTGAACTCCAGGGTCGAACCCTGGGCGATCCTCCCTGAATCGGCCCGGTACCCGATCAGTTCCAATCCGGCGTCGGAGCGGATGTTGAGCGGCTGAACGCCGGCCAAGCCTGTTCCGGGCGCTATCTGCCATCCGCCGGCCGCTGCGAGTTCAGGCAGTGCGAAGGACAGGGCGAGCAGGCCGACCACGCCCAGCATCAGCACGCCAAACAAGCGCGCCTCGGCATGGTTGAGCAGCGCGAACTCGATCTGTTCAGCTTCGTGATCGCCACGGGTCCGCCAGCGTAGCACCAGCACCAGAGCGGTCCAGCAGCCCACCCAGGTCAGAAGCCAGCCGAAGAGGCGGGGTGGAGTGGCACCAAGTGTCAGGGCGAGTTCGCCGCGCTGTCCCTGCTGCAAATCGACGTGAAGCAGCGGCTGTTCCGGATTGCTGTGGAGTTCCAACTGCTGGTTGCCGAGTTGTGCCGTCCATCCGGGAAATGGGGCTGTGAACAACTCCAGCGTGGTCGGCGTGAAGACCTGCACCTGCAAGTGAAGTTCGTGAGCGCTCGCGCTGAGCAATCCGATCTGTGTGCGACCCGCGACGATGCTCAGTTTCCCGCCCGCGCTGTTGATCTGACTGCGCTGGGACTCAGCGCTGAAGACGTAATCCGGGGGGATGGTCGCAGGCACGCTGGCCCCAGGTGGTAGTATCGCCACACCGTACCCCTCGCTGCTCGAAACTGGCCGCCGCGTCCGAAGAGAAGTCCCGTGGCGTTGCCGCCGTGTTGAGTCCAGCCGTGGCGGCGATCCAGGGTTGCAGGACGGTGCCGATGGCGACTGCGCAGACGGCGACCGGAAAGACGCGGCGAAGCGGCAGGGGCAGCCATTCGCGCAGGTTGATGAGCGAGGCTCCGGCGATTGAGATGCACAGCGCGGCCGGGACCAGCATCCAGACCTGGTTATCGCGGACCACCGCGGCGACGATCAGACCTACGGCGGCGGCCAGAAATGCGGCATAGAGGGGCCGCTGCGTGTTCCGGCGAAGCAGGGTCAGGAGTGCCCCCGGCACGGCGACAAGTGGAAAGGCACCCAGGCTGAATGCCGGCGGATCGAGGAGGGCGGCCGGATCGGTGGCAACCACCGGGGCAAACAAGCTCAGCAGATCGATCCGGTTGGAGGGCGCGATCTCCGCAGGGTACCACCGAACTGCATAGGCTTCCAGGGCGGCAGGCAGCCAGTGAAAGCTGGCGATGGCGATTCCCAGCAGACCGGCGATCAGCAGTCGAACCCAGGGGACGCGCCGTCCGTGCGAGCGGTTCACCAGGATGAGCAGGAGGGCCGCGCCCAACCCGGCGGCCGCGAATCGAGTGTCGAGGAGCAGCAGGCCGGCGGAGAGTAGGACGGCCGCCGCGAGATCGGCTGCGGCCCTGCGCTGCATCAGGCCATCGACCGCCCACAAAAGCGCCGGAAGCAACGCTCCGCCCAGAATGAGCGAGAGATCGCCAAGCTGTCGTGGCATGACCACGCCGATCATCGGATTGAATACGTACAGGAGCGCCGCGGTGACCCCGATGATCGAACCGGCGCGCCGGGCCACGAACGCGTAGAGCGCCGTCCCCGCAAGGCACGTGGCGAAGACAAACGTGGCCGAGATCGCCGCCCCTGGGTCGTTGATCAGCGTGATGTCGAGCAGGGCAGGCAGAAATCCGGCGAGCGGCGGCGTGAACTGCGGAATGGGCGCGCCATAGCCGCCCACTGCTTCATCGGTCCAGCGGGGGTACCACCGGCCCTCGCCAATCGACTCGGCGATCTCGGCGGCGCGAAATGCGTAACGTTCGTGGGCCGTGCCGACAGGGATGGAGGTCGAGAGAACGAAGGGCAGGGAGGAGATCAGGCAGAATCCCAGGATGAGCAGGACTCCCCAATCCGTCCTGCGCATGGCGCGCCGCATCCAGAAGGGCAGGTCTTCGTAGCGAATCGTTGACGTCGTCATGGGGTCATTGTCGCATAAGGTCGCTTGATCTGAAAATGGGACAATGCTATGCTTTGCCACCATGGTGACCATTCGCCCGATGACCCTGGAAGACCCCCCACAACTCGCCTCTCTCTGGCAAGACCAGTTAAGCCTGATTGCGCAGACTGACAGCCGAAGTATGTCTCCGTCTGCTGTGACAGAGTGGACGGCAGGCATCGTGGCCCTGCTGAGCGATACGCGCGCCGTAGCCCTCACGGCGCTGGCCGACGACCAAAGTTATGCCGGTTATGTGGTTGGCTGGGAACCGCCGGTTGGCCTGCTGCCGGCCGTCGGATCACGAGTGGGACTCATCGGTGATCTGGTCATCGATATGCATCGCTATCGGGGCGGCGTGGCGCGCGCTCTGGTGGCGGCGCTGCGCGCGCAGTTTGCTGCGCGCGGGGTGAACCGGTTGGTGGCGCTCAGCGCGCGCCGCCATGTCACCGGTCAGGCCTTCTGGCGATCGGTGGGCGGCGTCGAATGGATGGATGGTTTCTGGCTCAAGTGAGCCGCGTAGTGGGGAGAACCTTGAGCTGATGATGGATGTGATCATTCGCGCTGCCGAAACATCGGATATGGATGCGATTGCCCGGATGTGGATGGAGCTGGTCGATCATCACCAACTCCTGGACCCCCGGTTGCCTCCGGCGGCGAAAGACGGCGCACGGCGATACGCGGTGCGACTTGAAGAGCGGCTAGACGACCCGACCACGCGCGTCCTGATCGCCGAGGCAGATGGCAAAGTGGCCGGTTATATCCTGGCCATGATCGTCGATATGCTGAGCGACCTCTTCATGCAAGAGACCACCGGTTTCGTCGCGGATATCTACGTGCGCCCGGAACTTCGTGGCTTAGGCATCGGCCGCGCACTGGTCGAGAGCCTGCAGGACTGGTTCCGCGAGAGCGGTGTGCGTTACTATGAATGGCATGTCGCTTCGGAAAACGCCGAGGGCAAGGCCTTCTGGGAATCCCTGGGGGGCAAGCCGGTGCTGGTGCGCATGAGACACGAGATCGATGAGGCATGACCATGACCGAACTGATTTATCAGACGAACAGCTATACGCGCGAGTTCGACGCTGTGGTGACGGCCGTGGACCCGGCCGCGCGCACCGTCATGCTCGACCGCACAGCCTTCTATCCCGGTGGCGGCGGGCAGCCCAACGACACGGGTGAGCTGGTCGTCGGCGACCGGCATTTGCCGGTCATCAAGGTCGATCGCGGTAACCTCCATATCCTGGGCGGGGAAGATCTGGCTTCGGTCGGTGACATCGTCGTCGGTCACCTGAATTGGGACCGGCGTTTCCAGCTCATGCGCACCCACACGGCAATGCACATCCTCTGCGGCGTGGTCTGGCGCGACTACGGCGCCAGCGTGACCGGCGGCAACATTGAACCGCTGGAGGGTCGAATGGACTTCGAGTTCGAGCGCTTGCAGAAAGAACTGGTGCAGGAGATCGAGGACAAGATCAACCTGGAAGTGCAGGCGGCGCGCGATGTTCGGGTGAAGATTCTGCCGCGCGATGAGGCCTTCAAGATCCCCGACCTGATTCGCACCAAGATCAACCTGCTGCCGGAGGGCATCCTCGAGGTGCGGACCGTCGAAATAGTCGGGTTGGACCTGCAAGCCGATGGGGGTACCCACGTGGCGAACACGCGCGAGGTTGGCCACATCCGAGTGACCGACTACAAGAGCAAGGGCGGAATCAACAAGCGGCTCTACGTCCGGATTGAGGATGCGGCGCAGCCATGATCAACCGGTCCATTCGCCAGCTCAGCCTCTTTCTTGGCCCCGTTCGGCTGCGGATACTGTTCTTCCTGATTGGCATCACCGGTCTGCTCAGCCTGATGCTCAATGCCGTCGAAGGGGAGTGGGTCATCCCGGCGCAGACGCTGCTCGCGGCGTCGGCTGTGGTGGGCAGCCTGGTCATCGTTCTGGGCAAGATGGACCCGGCCGATCGGGGGCGCTGGTTGGCGATTCTCATTCCCGCGTTCGGCGCCCTGCTGCTCGGCATCTTCTTCCTGCCGCAGTTTCTGCTGCCGTTGGCAGGCGGCGCGCTGGGCTGGATCGTCGCCGGTCTTCTGTTGTTCCGGTCGCGCATGCCAATGCAATATCGCGAGGCGATTCGCCATCTGCGCAAGAACGAATATGCTGAAGCCGTCAAGATGATGGACGCGATCATAAAGGAAGAGCCGGATAAGCCGGATCACCTTCGCTTTCGCGCCGAGGTCCTGCGCGTGTGGGGCAAACTCGACCGCGCCAAACGCGATTACCGGAGGATGGTGGAACTCGATCCGGAGTCGGCAGTGGCTTACAACGGACTGGCGGAGGTCTGCCTGCAAGCGCGCGACTATGACGAGGCCTTCACCGCCGCCCAGCGCGCGGCGCAGTTGGCCCCCGATGAATGGGTCGCGTTTTACAATCTGGGCATGATCGAGGATCGGCTTGGCAAGGCGCAGGCGGCGGCTGAGCATCTGGAGAAGGCGCTCCAGCTCAACGTCAAGGACGCTCGCCACCGGCTGTTGATCGAGCTGTACCGGGCGCGGGCCTACGCTCGCCTGGGTGACGTGGCACAGGCGCAGGGCGCGGTGATGGAATTGCGCAAAAGCCGGTCCGGACTCGACGAATGGGATACTATTCTGAAAAGCGAACAGGCGGAGACGCTGCGGGCGGCCATCGGCGAGGATGTCGAAGCGGCCCGTGCGCTGCTGGCCGGTTCGCAGGATGTGATGAGTCTGGCGGCCGGGGCATAATGCAGAATCGGCGCTGGTTGACGCTCACCTATTTGACATTTCTGCTTGGCCTTGCCGGCGTCGCGCTGTTCATCGGCGCAATCACGGCCGAAATTTTCACGCGCGGAGATGGCGCTGAGTCGCCATTGGCGCTGGTGGCGTTTGCCGGTCTGTGTTTCGCCGGTGCCGTCTTTCTCCTGTGGTTTCTGTTCGTCGGCATTCTGTTGGCTCGCCAGACTCGCCAGTTGGGGTCCGGCTATGGCGATGCCTACCGGCTGATCGAGGCGTTCCGCTTCCGCGAGGCGATCCCGCTTCTGGAACGATCGATTCGCGAGGGGAAAGAGACTTCAGAAGTCCTGATGCTGCTGACCACCGCCTACGCTTACACGGGACAGCTCGCCCGCGCGCAGGCGTCGGCCGACCGGGCGGTCCAGCTTTACCCGAACAACCCCACCGCGCTGATCACGCTGGCCAACGGCTATCGTCTTCAGGCCGCCTATGATGAAGCGGCGCAGACGCTCTTGCAGGCAGCCAGGCTGGACCCCGATCAGCCGATCGTCTGGGCGGAGTTGGGCTTCACCCAGCGGTTTAGCGGCGATGAAGCCGGCGCGGTCGAGTCATTCGAGCGGGCTGCCGCGCGCCCCATGCCTGCGCCCTATGCCGTGCGCGTGTTTTATCATCTCACTCAGGCGTATCAGGCCAAAGCGGAGACGCAGAAAGCCGTACAGGCGGCGGCGCGGATGATGAGTGCAAGGGAAGGCCTCTCGGTGTGGAAGGCGGCCTTGAAGGCGATGAGCGGCACAGCCTATGGCAATTCCCTGCGCTACGAGATCGCCGCGATCGAACAGGCGCTGGCGGATGCTGATGCGGGTCTTCTCGGATAGCGATTTGCGAGGATAGCAACGGCCTATGATCTGGTTGATTCGCAACCTGCGTCATGATTATCGCGCGTGGGATCGTCCGACGCGCCTGGCGGTGTGGCTGGGCCTGGCGCTGCTCCTGGGCGCTGTGGTCCTGATCTTCACCGGACCGGAGCAGATTCGCACGCAGGCGTTGATCGGTGCGGTGGCGCTGGTCATCGTGATACAACTGGTTGTTCTGTATGGTAACCGGGGCATGACCTCGTTGTACACGCGTGCTCAAAAGCTGTATCTCCAGGGCCAGTTTGATGAAACGCGCGAACTGCTGGAGAGCGCCCGCGTGCATGGCCGTGCCGACGCCAAGCTTCTGACGTTGCTGGGCAATACTTTCCGCCAGCTCGGGCATCTCGACTCCAGTGCCGCGGTTTTGTCTGAAGCTCTGAACAAAGCTCCCGATCATCATTTCCCTCTATATGGATTTGGGCGTACACTTCTATCGCAAGGTCGTTATGGTGAAGCCGTCGCCATGATTCGCCGCGCTGCCGATTCAGGAGCGCCGCCGGTGGTGCTGGCCGATCTGGGCGAAGCGTATTTTCGATTGGGCGATGTGGAGAATGCTCGCTCGGCGCTGGAGGCTGCGGCTGAGCAGCCCGGCAACGAGCGGACGCCGCATCGAGAGCTGATGGTCCGTTACCTGCTGTTCACACTGGGCGTTGGGCATGCGCCGGAGCCGGCGCTCGTCCAGGCTGGACTGCCATACTGGCGTGCGAGCGCGGAACGGTTCGCTCATACAGATTATGGTGCTGCACTTCACCAGGATGTGCGCGCTCTGGAGTCCTCTTTCTGACATAGACCTGATGTGAAGGAGAGTTGAACAGATGGCAGCGACCAGGACGAGAACCCGCAGTGGGGGAGTCTCCATCGTTCGAATCAGCCTCATTATCGGTATTGTGGGCATCCTGATTGTGGGCGCCTGGCTGGTCTGGTTCTTCATCGATCAGGCCTCACGGCAGGTCCCCTTCGAGGTGGCCATCTATCCCGGTGCGGAATACTGGGGCGAGAAAAACGTGCTGCCCGGCTCGCGCGATCTCTTCTACCGCACGCCGGACACGCCGGAGCAGGTGTCGGCGTTCTATACCCAGAAGATGTCCGAGTACTACGGCAATGGCGACCAGGTTTGTGTGCGGTTGCCACCGGAAGGGATGAATGCCGGTGCGGAGTCCAACCTGAACTCGGTCTTGTACCAGTTCAAGTGCATGTTTGACCGGTCCGGTTTCAACTCGACGCAGTACACGCAGATCGTCATCTACCCTGGGCGCTACAATGCCGATCCCTTCCTGAATGCCGAAGGACTGACGATTGTGAAATATGAACAACAGTGGCAGCAATGACCCTGCGCTGACCGGCGCGCCGCCGGGCAGTGCGGACTCCGCGGACGGACAGCCGGCTTCTCCCCGAAGCCGGTTTCCGTCCGTCACGCTGATCCTGCTGGTCGGCATCGCCTTGACGCTGGCCGCCTACATCGGCGTGAACGTCCTCGGTGTGCTGGTCGGAATTCTCGCGCCGCCACTGCCGCCGGTCCCCGCCGGGCTGACCGAGATCGACCACGTCAACGAAGCCTATGGCGTCGACATCTGGACGTACACTTCTCCTGCTGATCCCTGCGAGATCGTGACCGCCTTCGAGGAAACCGGCTTCTGTACGGTGGCCCCGCTGCAATGCGGCGAACTGCGCACCGAGCCGGATCAGCAGCTGGAGACCAGTCTGGCCGCTCGCTGCGCCGGCGAAGTCGAGTTCTCGATCTTCACCATGCAGTGGTGGGCGCGCATCTTCCAGGTCAATGCCGACCGGTCGACGCGCCTCGAACTGGAACGGGAAGTGTTCTGGATCGGTGACGGAGAACGACAGATCCAGAGCCGCTGAGTAGCCCCCTGCCACTACCGAAAATGCCGTCGATCAGCCATAATTCAGAGCAGAGTCCACTGTTGTTTGCACGAAAATCCGGCGAACGATGAAGGAGGTGCGGTGGTGTTGAGATGGTCTCTCACACCACGTCTCATTAACGTCTCTCACCGCATACGTCGTTAAGTCGCAAAATCCGCAGAATTCGCAACGTTATGCAGCGTGGAGGACGTTATGTTCAGGAGCGTGAGTCCCAAGGTAGACATCCCGAAGGTTGAGCGTGAACAGCTCGACTTTTGGCGAGCAAATCGAGTTTTTCAGCGCTCGGTCGAAGAGCGTGAGGGCGCGCCGCGCTATGTGACCTACGAAGGTCCGCCGACGGTGAACGGAACGCCCGGTGTGCATCATGTGCTGGCGCGCGCGTTCAAGGATATTTTCCCGCGCTACAAGACCATGCGTGGCCATTACGTGCTGCGCAAGGGGGGGTGGGATACGCATGGCCTGCCCGTGGAGATCGCGCTCGAGAAGGAACTCGGCTTCACCCATAAGCACGAGATCGAGGAATACGGCATCGCGGCCTTCAACGAGAAGTGCCGGTCCAGCGTGCTGCGCAACATCTCCAACTGGGAGCGTTTCACCGAGCGCATGGCCTACTGGACCGATCTCGATAATGCCTATGTGACGTTCACCGACGACTATATCGAGAGCGTGTGGTGGGTACTCAAGCAATTCTGGGAGAAGGACCTGCTCTATAAGGGCCTGAAGGTCGTTCCCTACTGCGCGCGCTGCGGTACGCCGCTCAGCAGCCATGAGGTTGCACTGGGCTACAAGGATGTCAAGGATCCCAGCGTATTCATCCGTTTCCCGCTGCGCGATACGCCGGGGACCTACTTCCTGGTCTGGACGACCACGCCGTGGACGCTGCCCGCCAACGTGGCGCTGGCGGTGGGCGCGAATGTCGAATACGTGGAAGTCGAAGGACCGATCGGTGAAGGCGAGGGGACGGAGCGGCTCATCCTGGCAGCGGCGCGCATGGAAAAGGCGCTCAAGCAGCCGGAGAACTACCGCGTCATCCGGCGCATGAAAGGGAAGGACCTGCTGGGGATGCACTACAACCCCCTGTACACCTTCCTGCCGGTCGAGCAGAAGTACGCTTATGTGGTCGCCGGCGACTTTGTCAGCACGGACGATGGCACGGGTATCGTGCACATCGCCCCGGCCTTCGGCGCCGACGACATGAACGTTGGCCAGACCTATGGGCTGCCAGTTCTGCAGACGGTCGCCGCCGATGGTACGTTCATCGACGCCGTCACCGAGTTCCGTGGCATGTGGGTCAAGGACGCCGACCCGGAGATCACGCGGGATCTGCGCAAGCGCGGGCTGCTCTACAAGTCCGAAAAGTACGAGCACACCTATCCGTTCTGCTGGCGAGACGGCACCCCGCTGATCTATATGGCGCGGGACTCCTGGTTCATTCGTGCGACGGCCTATCGCGACAAGATGATCGCCAACAATCAGGAGATCAACTGGTATCCCGAACACGTCCGCGACGGACGTTTCGGCAACTGGTTGAGCGAATTGAAAGACTGGGCGCTGGGCCGCGAACGCTACTGGGGTACCACGCTGCCGATCTGGGTCGACGAGCAGACCGGCGACATGCTCTGTGTGGGAAGTCGCGCCGAACTGAGCGCGCTTGCGGGCCGCGATCTCTCTGAACTCGACCTGCACCGGCCCTATGTCGACGACATCACCTTCCCGAACCCGAAGGGCACAGGCGGCATCATGCGCCGTGTTCCGGAAGTCATCGACGTGTGGTTCGACAGCGGCGCCATGCCGGTTGCGCAGTGGGGCTACCCGGCGCACAATCACGAGATGTTCGAGTCGCAGTTCCCGGCGGATTACATCTGCGAGGCCGTCGACCAGACGCGCGGATGGTTCTACACGCTGCATGCCATCAGCTCGATGCTGTTCGAGACGCCGTCGTTCAAGAATGTCATCTGCCTCGGCCTGATCCTCGACGGCGAGGGTCAGAAGATGTCGAAGAGCAAGGGCAACGTCGTCGATCCCTGGGATGTTATGAACGTCCACGGGGCCGACGCGATGCGCTGGTATCTCTACACCTCCGGTCCTCCCGGTGAGCCGCGCCGCTTCTCCAGCGATCTGGTCGGCGAGACGGTCAGCAAGGTGTGGCTGACGCTGTGGAATACCTACAGCTTCTTCGTTACCTATGCCAACATCGACGGCTGGACGCCGCAGTCGCCGCGACCGGCCGTGGCCGAGCGCGAATCGATGGACCGCTTTGTCATCGCCGAGCTGCATCAGTTGGTCAAGGATGTCACCGAGGCGTATGAGACCTACGACGTACCCGGCGCGACGCGTCCGGTGGCGGCCTTCATCGATATGCTGAGCAACTGGTATGTCCGGCTGAGCCGCCGCCGCTTCTGGAAGAGCGAGAACGACACCGATAAGCAGGGCGCCTACGCGACTCTCTACGAGTGCCTGACGACAGTGAGCCAGCTTCTGGCCCCGTCGATGCCGTTTGTCAGCGAAGCCCTCTATCGCAACCTGGTCGCTGACGCTGTGCCTGGCTCAGCCGACAGCGTCCATTTGACGCTGTGGCCGGAATACGATCCGGCGCTGATCGATGGCCGGCTCATCCGCGAGATGCGCCTGGTGCAGCGTCTGGTCAGTCTGGGACGTGCGGCCCGCGAGACGGTCAAGATCGGCGTGCGCCAGCCGCTGGCGATCGCGCGCTTCGGGCTGCGCGAGGCGCAGGAAGCAGAAGTGGTCAGCCGGTTGTCCGCGCTGATCGGCGGCGAGCTGAACGTCAAGCAGGTCGAGGTGCTGACTCAGGTCACCGACGTGGTGAACTACCGGCTGAACCCGCTGCCGAGCGTCCTCGGCAAGAAGTTCGGCAAGGATTTTCCGCGCGTGCAGAAGGCGCTGCGCGAAGGCGATCCGGCCGACGTGCGCCGCTGGGCGGAGGCGCTGCTCCGCGGCGAATCGGTCATCGTCACGCTGGACGGTCAGACATTTGAGGCGACACCGGTCGAGGTCGAAATCAAGCGGGACTCGGCGGCCGGCTATGCCATCGCCGAAGACGAGGGGTATCTGGCCGCTCTGGACACGACTCTGACCGAGTCGCTGATCCTGGAGGGTCTGGCCCGAGAAGTCGTCCGCCGCGTTCAGTCACTGCGCAAGGATGCCGATTTCGACATCAGCGATCAGATTGTGCTGGTGTACGAGGCGAGCGACCGGCTCAACGACGCCATCGAGCGCTTCAGCGACTATCTCAAGGCTGAGACGCTGGCGCAATCCATCGAGCGGGGCACTCCCGGCGACGGCTACGTGCGCGCTTCGTTCCAGCCCTCGCCCGACGGCGACCCGAAGAAGGATGGTTCGATCGACGGTGAGACGCTGCACATCGGCGTGAAGCGCATCCAAGCATAATTGTGCTGATCTGCCTACGAGTGCCAACACAGGGACTGCCATTTGTGCCGTCCCTGTGTTATTTTTGGTCATAATTCACCAAAACAAGTGCCATCCGTTGTCATAAACGTCGGAAACCTTCTCTGTAATTGGTCATTATAATCAATGCCTATCAGGGTAGGTGGTGAACATGACTGAAAACAACAGCGCGTCGCTCCAGGCTCTACTCCAGTTTGCACTCCCGCTGGGTACCCAACTCGTCACTGGCAATCCCGAAGCGGCCATTACCTGGGCCGTGACCGTGCAGGCGCAACCGCCGGCTTTCCCTGATGTCTATGGCGGCGAAATGGCCCTGGTGTCGCTCGACATTCTGCGATCATACGACAGCCGCCTGACCCTGGCTGACGTCATCGTCAAGCTGGCCGACGCCGGCGTCTGCGCGATCGCCTCAAAGCACGACGTCTCGCCGAGCGCCATCAATGCCGCCAACGATTTGAACGTGGCGCTGCTTGCTCTCCCTGATGAAAGCAGCCTGCCGCGCGTCGAGCGTGCCGTGAACACCCTGATCGTCAACCAGCGCGCCCAGATCACCCAGCGGGCGATGGAAATCCAGCGCCAGCTCACCCGGCTGGCCGCGGAAAACCGTGACCTGAACAGCCTCCTCCAGTTGATTGCCCGCGTCACTGCCAAGCCCATCGTCATTCACGACGACGCCGGCGTGTTGATGGCCCAGGTCTATCCCAACGTCGCGCGCCGAGCCCAGCCGACCACCGGACGCAGCCTGCTTCAGAGCTTGCCGTACGGCGCCTTCCAGAACTGGCTGAATCGCGATGCGCCGAGCACCGAAGGCGCTATCGTGCGCAGCCCGCTTGGCTTCACGACCGTGCTTCGGGTGGAAAAGCGCATTGCCGGGTATCTCTCCCTGGTCGACAGCCGCGATGTCCTCGACGACTTCGACCGGATGGTGCTCAGTTACGGAGCGGATGTCTGCGCGGTGGAGCTGGCCAAGACCCGGGCGATCGCCTTTGCTGTCGAGCAGGCGCGCGGGGACTGGATTCAGATGTGGTTGAGCGGCACTCCGGCCGACGATGACATGCTGGCGGCGCGCGCGCAGCAGGCAGGCTTCGAGCCAAACACCATGTATCTCGTTGCCGTGTACCGGGCGGCCAGCAGTTCTGGCGCAAGCCTGGCCCTGGATGCTCTGATTCCACTGGTCCGCGACGATATGGCCCGCCGTCAGACCCCTGGCGCGGTCGGCCAGTATGTCGACGTGATCGTCGCGCTGTATCCGCTGGAGAATGCATCTCAGACGCCGCGCGCCCGCCGCATCATCGACGAAGTGCGCGAGCAGCTCGCCGCGCGTACGCCAAGCGGCCTGGTGGCGTCCGGTATCAGCCGCCCGGCCGTCGGCCTGAGTGCGCTGCGCGACGCCTACCGCGAGGCAAAGGATGCCGTGAGCATCGCCAACGAACTCGGGGATCGCGAGCAGTCGACTTTCTACGGCGACCTCAAGCTCTATCAGCTTCTGCTGGCGCTGAAGGATCGCAACCTCGATCAGATGCGGCGCTTCTACGAGGAGACGCTCGGCCCGCTGGTCGAGCACGATGAACGCAAGCAGGGCGATCTCATCCGTACACTGCTGGGCTTCTTCGAGGCCAACGGCAACCTGGCCAAGGCGGCCAACGACCTCGACGTGCATCGCAACACCCTGGTCTATCGGCTGGAGCGCATCAGCGAACTGACCGGCCTCAACCTCGAGGACTCTGATAATAGACTGATCTTAAACCTTGCTCTCAAGATCAAGCGCGTGCTGGCGACCCTCCCTGGCCACTAGCGTGTGGAGTTGTTAAAATCTTGCGCAATTCGCTGGCGCAGTTTTTAACTTGCGTGTTATACTCCTCCTGTATGGACCTGAGCAAATACTTAACGGCGGCTGCACTTAATTCAGGAGCATGGGAATGGCTAAGAAGGTTCAAGTCGAGTTCTACGATGTGAAGATCCGCAAGAAGGTGTCGCTTGACGACAAGAACGTCATGAAGACCACCTTCACGACCGCGAACGGCCAGACTCGGTATGGCTTCCGCGGCAAGACGTCGGACAACCGTATGCTGACCAAATTCGTCAGCAAGGCCGACTGGGATGCAGCCAAGTATCCCCTCGAGAAGAAGTAACAGGCTTCACCGCCGCGCCGTCCTGGACGGCGCGGCGCGTTTACAGCCACTGTTCGATCAACACCTCGACTGTTCCGTCCCTCAATAGCTCAGCCATTGCCTCCCCGATGTAGGATGACAACGCTCCTCGATCCGCGCGCGTGACCGCCGCGTAGAGCACATCGGTCACTGGCGATGCTTTCGGCTGCCAGCCCGGGACCCGGCGCAGGAACAGACGCAGACTCACCGAGTCGACCAGCGCGGCATCGGCCGTGCCGGCCCGTACCTGCTCCAGCGCGCCCGCCGGACTCTCCGCGGGGAGGGTGTCAAACGCCGCCACCTGTCGGAGCCAGTCGTTGCTGATGGCGTGCGCGATCGAACCGTACTCGAACGCCAGGATCTTTCCCGGCAGGTCGTGCATCGACATCAATCCTTGGTCGCTCACCAGTACCAGCCCGGCATTGTAGTAGGGCTCGCTGTACGTGACCTGCGCCATGCGGTTGACGTCGATCGGCACTGAGGCGATGACCACATCCACCTGATCGGCGGCGAGGGTATCGTACAGCCCGTCATAGCCCAACCCGACCAGACGCAGCGGCACCTCCAACTGCTCGGCGATCGCCTGGCTGAGCGCGACCTCCAGGCCGGCGTAGCCTTCGGGCGTGGAGGCGGCGAAAGGCGGGTTGCTGGCGTCAATGCCGACGCGCAGTTCGCCGTTAGGCAGCAGTTCGGAAAGGGAGGGCCTGCTCAGTCCGAGCGTCAGGCGGAAGACGACGAGCACGACGATGAAAACGCCGGCCGCAATCACCCCACGCCTTCGCCAATCACGGCGTCGCAGCGGCGCCAGAACGCGCATAAGCCTGCACCTCGTAGTAGAGTGGACGGAGCTGGAAAACCGTGTTTGCGAACGTGAAGTAATCCGGGTAGCTGAGTGTGGGCTGTGGTGTGCGGAACACCCACAGGCACAGCGTCTTTGCCCAGGGCCAGTCCGATTCCACCAGAGCCAGCGCATCCAGGGTGTACTCGATCCGCTCGGCTGGGGAAACGGCGTGTGTCCAGCGGGGGTGGTCGTTCCAGCCCGATTCGGTGATGTAAATCGGTGTCTCTTCGTCCCCGTGGCGGAGCATCACCTCGCGGAGCAGTTCGGCGCGCCGGAAGTTCAGGGCGTCCGGGTCCGGCGCGGCCTCCGGCGGGTGGGTGAAGCCATAGGTATGGACGGCCAGCGCGTCGAAACTATCGGCTGCGCCTGCCTCGTAGAGGGCTTCGAGATACAGAACATCGTTCAACCCGTGCGGGCTGCCCGGCGGCTCCAGCGTGGGCGCCAGCCCTGCCGCGAGGATGGTGACGTTCGGGTTAGCCTCGTGGGCACGCGCATAGACCTCGTGAAGCAGCGCCGCGTACCCGGCGGGGTCCACCTGCTCATACCCCCACTCGAAGGCCAGATTCGGCTCGTTCCAGATGATCAGGTGATCGATAGTGCCCTGGTAGCGTCGCGCGAAATCGGCGACGAATTCCGAGAAATCGTCGTAGGCGCTGACCGGCAGCGTGTTGAGCGTCGTCAGGCCGATGTTGTCCGCATCCCGGCGCCGTACCCACTCCGGAACCAGGCCGAGCCGAGCGATCACATGCAATCCCTGATTCTGGGCATGCCGGACGATCCGGTCCACGTTGTACCAGTCGTAGACGTCTTCGGCCGTCTCGATGTAGGCCCAGGGAAAGAACTCGACGATGGTGGATGCGCCCATTTCGCGGATGAGCTGGAGCGAGCGCTGAATCTTCCACTCCTCGACCTCGTCGATCAGCCGGGTGTGCATACAGAGATGCGGCTTTGTCGTGACGACCTGCTGCGGCGGCTCCAGCGGCGCGCGGGGTGGGGCAGGCGCCAGGCCATGGAGCAGCGCTAGAACGACCAGCAGGCGCAGCGGCCAGGCAGTCAGACGAGGAAGCGAACTCGACAAAATGGGAATCAGGCGCACAATTGAATCCGGTACGGCGAATCGTCCGCTGAATTGTCGCATCACTTGGCTGGATCAGTCCAGGCGTCAGTTGTGTTCCCGGATGGACTGGGCAGCACCCCCAATAGAGCTGAAGCTAAATCTGGAGGAAATTACGACCGGGATATCTATCAGGGGTTTGTCTTTTCAAGGTGAAATCAAGAGTAAAGGAAGACGACTAGTTTCGGAGAAACTCGTTGGCTTCCAAGCGATTTTCCAGTTCGGGAGATCTTACCTGCTCAACGCATCTGTTGGAGACGGTGCGTGGGCGTTAAGCTGGATCGTTGGTGGGGAGTTGCAGGAACAAAGTGGGAAGCTCGAACTAGATGGAAATCTCTACACCCGCGCAGACCGCAGAAAAGCGGCTTGGTTAGTTCGCTTCAGTGAGATTAGAAGATTTGGATTATTCAGTACATCCGTAGAAGCGCAGATTCGTCATGGGCTATTTGATACTTCGAGTCAAGACCGGTACCGAGGCTCCGAGCGTCAAATCAGAGAAGACTTCAATTTGACCCCCGGAAGATATAGACGTCCACTATCTCAACTAAGCAGTGAGGCATGGCGGGCAAGCTGTGCAATAGGGTTAGCCAACGGTAAGAAGATATTTTGTTTTCCACATATGGACTACCTGCGTCCGAACTTCGTTGACGAGTATCGGCACCTGTGGCTTGAAGATACACTAACCTATCTCAAGAAATCAGGAGCGTTGGTTTTGTTTCCAGCCATGCTGACACCAGCAAACGACGGGCTATGTGATGAAGTGACTTCATTGACCTAGTCTTCACTCTCAGAAGTACTCCGCCGCGAACTGGGAGTGGATGCTCCCGGATGAAGTGGGAAGCGTGCGGGGTGGTGAGCAGCACAGGCGCTATGAGAGAACACCGGCCCTGAGGCAGACTGACCATGACTTCACTGGTGAACCGTTTGACGCAATGACGGGGCTGATCTACCTGCGGTCGCGACACCAAAGCCGGGAATGGGTGTGTTCGTGAGCGGACAAGGTTCTAAGGAAGGAAGACATGCTGGACGACGATCCAGGCGTACCTGACTATCTTGAACCCACAATGAAGATGCTGAATTGCGCCTACCCAAATGGCGTCTTGCCGGAGGATTATTGGGGGCTCCTTGCTGTGCTGCACACTGAAATGTCTTTCCGCACTTTGGCTCATGCATTGTCTATAGTCACGGGGAAGACGAAGGTTGAAACATACAATGATGCGGCTGGCTTTACGCAAGCCGATGTACAGGATCCCACTTCGATCGACCGCGCAATGGAACGCCTGAAGGCGTGTGGGTATGACGAATGGCTCGAATCGGACTAGGTGCACTAGCTATAGGGGAGCCGAATGCTGCTCGTGCTCGCGTCCGATCTCCTCCATTGTCCGCTCGTCGCTCGTTACCTGCTGCGCCACCTGGTTTTTGAACTCGGCTGTGAACTTCCGTGGGCTTCTCCTTGTTCATCCCCTTCTGGACGTAGGATACTTCATTTTCCTCTGTGTCCAATCTTCGGGAGTCACTCTATTTCTCCATACGCGGCGACTTGGCTTAACATCAGACTCGAATAGTGGAACAACCCCTCCGAATCACACATTCAGGCAGTCTCTTAGGGCGATTCGTCGCGGGCGCAGCGGACTCCTCCCCCATCAAGGGTGCTGCTGGGTGTGCGACCATCGCGACGGGTGGTCGAGAAATAGTCGGGTGAGTAGTAACCTTGATCCCCGCCACGCTGTATACGATGTCCTGTTCCCCAGGGAAACAGCTGATTCTCCGGTCCGCGCGCGGCGTATTCCCATTCGACTTCGGTGGGAAGCCGCGCACTCCGCAGCGCACAGAAATCGCGGGCTTCAAACCAATTGATGCGAGTTACGGGATGATCTGCCTGTGGCGCGTTCTGCGAATCGGATTTGACGCCAGCGAGTCGATCAAAGTCCCCCTGTGTCACTTCGGTGCGGTCGATCCAGAAGGGTGAGTCAAAACACTGCTGGTGCACAGGTCGTTCGTCGCCTGCGCCCTGTTCGCTGCCCATCTGAAAACACCCCGCCGGAACCTGCACCATCACGATACCATCGTCAAATGTGCGTGTAGTCGGTTCAGCAGTTGGTGTTGGTGTCGGTGTGGATGGGGTACAAGCCCCGATTGAGAGAAGAACTGCCAACAAGCAGCCACGAAAACGCATAAAACATCCCATCGGTAGGCTGTCGCTGTGCTCATTATGTATTGCGTGTGTTTTCCCGGCAATAATCAGCGACAGACGGTGGTTGTGAGGTGCCTCCAACGTCAGTATCAATTTGACTGAAAGCGGGACATGCCCCACAAACTCCGTGGGCTTCAAGTAACGCAGGCTGCTGTGGGGACACTCCAGTTTGTACTCCAGGTGCCACGGTTCCCGGATCAGTTGTGCCACCTGGCTACGCGCGAAGCTGTAGCGGTTCAGGCAATCTTCCCTCAAACGACCAATGTAGCTCTCGATGTACGGATTTCCCACACACTGCCAGGCGTGATGTAGACCGTGTGGCAGCAATCGCGCGGGAACAGAAAAGGGACACCGCACGTGCGGTGTCCCTTCATTGTGCCCCCAACAGGACTCGAACCAGTGCCTTTGCCTCCGGAGGGCAACGCTCTATCCGCTGAGCTATGGGGGCAACTTCGCCTAACAGTGTATCAGCGAACCCCATGTGACGCAAGACCCCTTCGGCTTTCGTCGGTTGTTCACCCCTGGATGATCGAGGAGAAATCTGCTAATGTCCCGATGTGTTCGAAGGAGATGCCATGCCGATCAACGTTCGCTTGCTGCAGCGGTGGGTGTTCCTCACGGCCGTCACCCTGGCAGCCGCCGCATGCAGCGCTCTGACCCCGGAAGACCCGGCGGCGACGCTCCGCGCTGAACGCGAAGGTTATGTCGCCGAAGCGACACAGATCGCCGCAAATGGACTCGCAGCGCAGACTCAGGTCGTCGAAACGGTTGCTGCGGCGCAAGGCCAACTGAGCCAGATTGAAGCCCGCAATGCGGCCCTGCTGCTGACTCTGCGCGCGGCAGTGCCGGCCACCCAGCAGATTGTCAGCGACAGCGGCGTTGTCACCCCCGGACAGGTGGCCACGCCCGCGCCGCCCGGCTCGGTGGGCAGTGCGGGCGGCGCGACACAGCCGGCGCCGGGTGGAAACTCGGTTGCTGGTGGCACGCAGTTTGTCGATGTTGCGACGGCCCTGACTGTACGCGATTCCGATGGCTGCGCCGACGTGATCCAGAGCGCCTTTGCAGCCGATATCCAGCGCATCTATGTCACGGCGCGAGCTTTCAATATCACGGCAGGGACGACAATGCGTGTGGAGTGGCTGTATTTGGGCGAGATGACCTTCACGGAGAGTTTCACCGTCGACGTTAACGACGACGACTTCTGTCTGTGGTTTTACATCGAGCCGACCGAAACCGTCTTTTCGCCGGGCAGTTGGTCTGTGCAGTTGTATGCCAACGACCAGTCGATTGCTCCCGCCGCGACGTTCACTATCGGTTCGGCCGATACGATGACGGGCTGAACCCCGCACGCTGGCCAATTTATCGCGTGAATGATACGATTCGTGGATGTCTTTGCCGCGCCCTTTCACGAGTGACCGAGTGAGCAAACACCTTCGATACCTCCTGCTGCTTCTGGTGTTCTGCAGCACGGCACTCGCCGTTGCACAGGATTTCCCGACAGAAACACCCATCGATCCCGCTGCAACCCCAGCACCTTCGCCGACTCTGGTGCTGCTGCCGACGGCTACACCCGTCGGCAACTGGGTTCGGGCGGGCGTCGTCGGGGCCTACGTGCGCGCCGGCCCCGGTCTGCGTTTCCCGGTCGTGGGCACGGTATTGAATGGCGATATCCTTGAGCCGGTCGGCCGCGACCGCGAAGCCGGCTGGATCCTGGTCCGCCTTGACTCCGGTTTTGGCTGGATCCGGCGCACGCTGGTGATGTGGGTCGAACCTCTGGACACGCTGCCTCGCCTGGAGATCGGCGCGCTCACGCCGTCGCCCACCGCTACGTCCACTGCGACCCGACATCGACATCGACGGCGACGGACACGCCCTCGCCAACGCCGCTTCCAAGTGCCACGCCCAGCGCCACGCCTTCGCTGACGCCACTTCCAAGTGCCACGCCCTCGCCAACGCCTTCGCTGACGCCTACACCTTCGGCGACATCCACGCCGACGGCGTTGCCGACATCGACATCGACTCCGGCACCGACGTCGACGCCGACCTCGACTTTCAGCGCGACACCTGCGGACGCGCTATCGCCGACGCCGCTTCCCAGCACAACGCCCACGCCTTCGCTGACGTCGACGCTTTCGGCGACATCCACATCGACTCCATTGCCGACGTCGACGCCGACCTCGACTTTCAGCGCGACACCGATGGACACGCCATGGCCGACACCGCTTCCCAGCGCGACGCCTAGCGCGACGCCCAGCGCAACGGCGACGAATACGGCAACTCCGATCCCGAGCCCGACGGTCACTTCGACCGATACCGCCACGCCGGTGCCGAGCGAGACGCCTACTCCGACGTCCACCAACACCGCGACGGCTGTCCCCAGCGACACGCCCAGTGCGACGTTCACGGCCACGGTTGCGCCGAGTGATACGCCGACCTCGACAGCGACGAATTCGCCGACTCCGACGCTGCTCCCCCGACGCTTCCCAGTGAGACTCCGACTGTCACGGCTCCTCCGACGGAGAGTGCCGCGCTGATCGCCGTCAGCCCCACCAGCACAGCGACATCGACGGTTGTGCCGAGTGACACGCCCAGCGCGACCCCATCGTCCACAGGGACGCCGGTTCCGAGCGATACGCCCACGGCCGAACAGACCGCCACAGCGACGTCCACACCAACAGCCACGGAGACGGTCGTCCCAAGCGCCACCACAGTACGCGCTACTCCATCGAGCACTGCCACAGAAACAGCCGCAGTGGCCGCACTGCTGACAAGCTCTACGCCTGAGCCGACCGAGCGCCCAACGGATGCCTCAACGGCCACGCGGCTTCCCAGCGCGACACCTTCGCCCAGCACCACGCCGGCACCCACCCGGACGTCGGCGCCCACTGCGACCTTGGATGAAGCGGGCGTGATCCCGGTGCCCGCGGCGACGATTGCGCCCACGCTGGTTCTTCCCACACCGGTTCCCGATCGGGAACCGGCTGCAGAAGCCCAGGTTCCAGGCGCCGGCGTTTCCATCGAGGCGCTTGTCGCCGGCGGGGTGATCGCGCTGGTTCTCCTCTATATCCTTCTCTACTGGCGCGGCATGAATATGGTGGAGCGCTATGAACGCGGCTTCATCATCGACACCTGCCCGGTATGCCGGACCGGTGAACTGCATGTCGATGTGCGCGTCGATCGCGTCCTGGGCATACCGCGTCCCAATGCCATCGTCTACTGTGACAACTGCCGGTCGCTCCTGCGACGTACGGGCCGTCGTATGTGGCGCTACGCCGTCGATCGAACGGCAAACCCGATGCTTTACGGGCAGTTGAATGGGCGAGTCATCAGCGAAGTGCGTCTGAAGGCGCTCAATGCCTGGAATGACGCCATGCACAACCCCCCGAAGTTCGAGGACGACTCCGCGTGACGTCAGCCTTGATCGAGTGCGTTCCCAACATCAGCGAGGGTCGCAACCGCCCGCTGATTGACCGGATCGCGTCAGCGGTTCCAGCGGAGGGCGTTTCCCTCCTCGACGTGCACAGCGACGTCGACCACAACCGGACGGTGCTGACGTTCGGCGGGCAGCCCGACGCCGTCGAGGCCGCCATGATGCGCGTCGCCGAGATCGCCATCGCCAATATTGATCTGGAGCAGCAGCGTGGCGTGCATCCACGCATCGGCGCCGTGGACGTTGTTCCGTTCGTCCCGCTGCGCGACATTTCGCTGGCGGCCTGCGCCGAGCGCGCTCGCGCCTTCGGCCGATGCTACGCGGAGCGTTTCCGGATACCGGTCTACCTGTATGAGGCATCGGCGCTGCGCCCAGATCGTGTCAGCCTGCCGAATATCCGTCGCGGTGGCTACGAACTGCTCAAGCAGGCGATTGCGACCGATCCGGCGCGCACGCCCGACTTTGGGCCGGCGTCGCTGACCGGGGCAGGGGCATCGGTGATCGGTGCGCGAAACCCGCTCATCGCTTTCAACGCCTACCTGGAGACGGATGACGTGCAGATTGCGCAGGCAATCGCCCGGCAGATCCGTGAATCGAGCGGCGGGCTGTCGCGCGTTCGATCGATTGGTGTGCTGGTTGGCGGCCGAGCGCAAGTGTCCATAAATGTCATTGACTTCCGGACGACGTCTCTGTATACCATCATGAGTAAGCTGGAGGCGCTGGTCAGCGCCTATGAGACCCGTATCGTCAAAACTGAACTCGTCGGTCTGATTCCTCAATCTGCGCTCCTCGGGGCGGCGATTGAGTTTCTCCGTCTGCCTCCGGAGGCAGCGGCTGCGACATTGGAGCGCCGGCTCGGCGACGCCATCGGTGATTATCGTGAGGTCATGTTCGAGTGAAATTTGCGATTGTATGGTTTGCACTCATCGGCGTCGTCTTGATGGGCGGCTGCGGACCCAGTTCGTCAATTACGCCCTCTGAGGTGCCGCTGGGCGGCAGTCGTTCTCTGGGGGGCCAGACGCTTGTGTCTGCGCTGAATACACCTGTTCCGACCGCCAATCTTCAGCCGACGCGGACGGTGACTCTGCGGCCTACCGACACGGCGACGCCGACTCCGACGTTTACGCCGACGCCAACGCTGACCAACACGCCGATCCCAACCGAGACGCCGATTCCCACCAATACACCTGTGCCCACCAGCACGCCGACGCTGACGAACACCCCGATCCCGACCGACACGGTCACGCCGTCGCCGACCGCCAGTCCGACGCTGCCGCCGACGATGGTGGCGATTGCCTCGGCGACACCGACCGCGCTCGGTTCGGATCCGAACGCGACGCCGCTCCCCACCTGGACGCCTCCGCCGCCCGACCCCGCCAGCCAGATCGCCGATCACTACGCCTTCTCGCGGCCGATCTCAAGCGATGGGACGAACTGGGTCAGCCGCCGGCAACGGCGTCGTCTTCTACGCGGGACCGGATACCGAAATCCAGTTCGGGCCGATCTTCAACTATTACGGCAACCTGGTCGTTATCCAGCATGATGTCGCCGACGCGAGCGGGCAGCCGGTCTACACCGTGTACGGCCATATGGCGCGCGTCGAGGTGGCTTCTGGCCAGACCGTGGCAGCAGGGGACAAAATTGGCATCGTGGGTGGGACGGGCGTGGCGCTGGGACCTCATCTGCACTTCGAGGTGCGTGTGGGCGACCCCTACAATTTCTACAGTGTACGCAACCCCGAACTGTGGATCCGACCCTATGGCGGCTATGGTACGCTGGCCGGCCGCGTGACCGACTCGAACGGGGCCATCCTGTATGATGTTACGCTGACCATCCAAAGTGCACGCATCACGCGCTACGCCTTCAGCTATGCCGGGACCGAGGTCAGCGGCGACAGCGTGTTCAATGAGAACTTCACGCTCGGCGACCTGCCTGCGGACTGGTACACGGTGACCGTGGGCGAGGGCGGGCGGGTCCGCTTCCGGCAGCTCATGTATGTCTATGCCAACCGCACGACCTGGTTGAACGTGGTGCTGAACTGAAATCCGTCTCCGGGGAAGCATCTCGTGATCTTGATTTTCGTTTTTCCCGTGACTATACTGCCACCACTCCATTATTGGCAGTGAGAACGGACTGGGTTCAATGCAGCGGGAACGGATAGCTGACGATATCACCGTTTTTGTCAGCGACCGGTATGTTCAGGTCACGGCCACAGTCATCCTGACATCGGATGGCGCCGTCCTGTTCGATACACTCCTGTATCCGGATGAGACCAGACAAATCAAACGCTTTGTCGAATCTCGCCTCGGGTCAGAAGTCCGGTACGTCATCAATAGTCACTTTCATGCCGATCACACCACCGGAACGTATATGTTCCCGGAGGCGCAGGTGATCGCCCATGCCCGCTGTCGTGAATTTCTCGACCGGCGGGGCCGCGTCGGCTTGCAGCGGGCTAAGGCGTCGACCGATGAAATGCGCGACGTGATGCTGGTGCTGCCCGATATCACGTTTGGCGATGAAGGGATGTCCCTTCAGATCGGGAACAAGACCTTCGAGCTGACGGTCGCGGCTGGTCACAGCCCGGACTCGGTCGTCTGTTTGGTCAAGGAAGATCGCATTTTGCTTGGCGCGGATACCGTCATGTCGCTGCCTTACTTTGTCGACGGCAGCTACGACGATCTGCAGCGGTCCCTCGAACGCCTGCTCGGCGGGAACTACGAGCACATCGTGCAGGGACACGGGGACGTCATTCTGCGCGGCGAAATTGAGGAAAAACTGCACGGCGATCTGGGCTACTTGCAGCGCGTGCACGATGCTGTCACCGATGCTATCGCAGACCGCTCGCGAGAGTCCGCGTTGGCAGCCATTGATATTGAGACCTGCGGTAAGAGTCGAATTCTGTTGAACGGGTCCGCGGAAGTGCTGCACCGTCAGAACGTGCTTGCGCTCGCCAGTCGCCTCATCGCTGAATCCTAGGGCTCTGCCTATTTCGAAGGGACGTAAACCATGTCGGATGCTGTATACCTGACTGCCGAAGGCGCAGAAGATCTGCGTCGCGAGCTTGATACCCTCATCAACGAGCGTCGACCGGACCTGGCGAGAAAGCTGAAAGAGGCCGTTTCGCAGGGCGATCTCAAGGAAAACGCCGACTATCATGATGCCAAGGAACAGCAGGCATTCATCGAGGGGCGCATCCAGTACCTTGAGAATCTTCTCCGTGCCGCCGTCATCATCAACAACGACGGGCAGTCGGATATCATCAACGTCGGTGCGACGGTGACCATCGTTGAAGAGGGTTCCAGCGATGAAGAGACCTACATCATCGTCGGCGCTGCCGAGGCCAACCCGGCGGAAGGCAAGATCTCCAACGTCAGCCCGATCGGCTCCGCGCTGATCGGCCGCAAGAAGGGCGAGAAGGTCCGCGTCAAGACACCGGGTGGTGAGGTGACCTTCCGCGTGAAGAAAGTGAACTGAAGAAGGAATGCAGGATGAGGGATGAGAAACGAGGGACAGCGCCTCGATTCTTGCCCGACTAAGTCAGGACTTCCGACGATAAGCAGCATGAAAACACCCCGCCAGCGCGGGGTGTTCTTGTTCCTGGGATTTGCGATGGTCAGCCGATCGGCGCGAAGTCGCCTGTGCCGCCAAATGGATCGTCATCCGGCGGAATGGTCCGCTGTGGCGGAACGGATGAGGGTGGCGCCATGGGCGGCAGGGTCGAAGGCTGCGGTGGGATGGGCGTCTGCGGAGTCGTCGGAGCCGGGGTGAATGTTGGCGGCGGCGGTGGCGGCGCGAACGTCGGCGCTCCGGCCGGGCTTGAACTCTGCACTGGAGTCGGCGCGTTGAGCGGCACTGTAGGGACTCCGCCCGGCTGCTTGCGCCAGGCGGCCAGTTCCAGCACGAAACGCTGGAACGTGCTGTTCGGCGGTGCGGCGCTGACGGCATAGGCCATTTCGACAATACGCGCCTGAACACGGAGCGTATTGGTCTCCAGGATGATGACCGCGCCGGGTTGTGCCAGGACGACATCGCCTTTTTCCTGGGCACGGGCGCGCAGACTCGGGTTGTTGTAGACGTAATCCGAGACGAAGACCTTCGTCAGCGTGCGGACGAAGTCGTCCTTGTCGAAGAGCCAGACCTCGATGGCCATGGCTGCATTGGCCGGTGTCTCGATGGCATCGCTGACCACCGCGCCGCACTGACCAAGGAACATCTCGGCTTCTTCGATCTCGTAAGACTCATCAAAATCGCCGCCGCCCATGGAGGGGTAGGTAGTCATGCGCTGCATCAGCGGTGGGCCGAGGTTGGAGACGGCCGCAAAGTCGGTCTTGCGGGTCTCCAATTGGCGGCGCTCTTCCTGCTGCGCCTTCCGCACTTCCTTGACTTCCTGGCTGGTCTTCTCGCCGCGCAGGCTGCGCCGGAGCGAGTCAACCACAATCGGTTTGATGAGCAGGTTGTAGATCACGACGAAAATGACCGCGGCAATCGCCAGTACCAGGGGAGCCATGACGAATGGACGCAGGCTCATCCACGTGTCTTCCGGCTGAGGTGCGATAGCGGCGTTGGGCTGGGCGGCTTCTGCCAGCGGGCGCAGTGCCTGGAGCTTGCCGGCGTTCTCGGCTTCGGCTGGGCTGGCAAGCAGGCTGTCCACAATCCCGACCGGATCGTCGACGCGCTGCAAGAGGTCAATGATGTTGGCGCTGATGTCGCGATCCGTCGTTACGGCATAGCGATCGGCAAGCAGTTTGACCCATTCATTCTGCCAGCTCTGCTCCAGTGTACGAGGGTCGCCATTGTAGAAAATGGTCTCATGGACGTTGTATCCCCAGAACAGGCCGACCAGTACGCCAATGACCAGGGCGACGACGACTGCCAGTCGCGGCAAATTCGGTTTGATCAAGACGCCAAAGATGCCTGTTATGCTTTCCCGTATCGACTTAATCATGAACTCACAACCTTTCGCCTGATGGCCACCGCGGCGGCGTCGAAATCCACGGCCGTTGCACGCACCGTGCGGTATCACCTCTGCAAAGCGTCGACGGCAATGAGAACAATACTATCCGCGAAAGAGAGAGTACGCAAACGATTTGGGGGAGAAATGCTGTAGGAAAAGCGTCCCGGGGAGGCCTGGCCTCCCCGAAACAGAGGACGATTAGGCCGGCTCCGCTTCCTGGAGCTGGTCAATGCGAGAAACATGCCCGCAGTTGATGCATTTGGCGCTGCTGCGCGACTGCTCGGTCAGAAGACCGCCGCAGTTGGGGCAGGGGATGGCCAGCGGGCGCTGCCAGCTCGTAAACTGGCAGTCCGGGTAGCGCGCACACCCGTAGAATACCTTGCCGCGCCGGGAACGGCGTTCGACCACTTCGCCACCGTGCTCCCCGCCGCAGACCGGGCAGCTCACGCCGAGCGACTCCAGATAGGGCTCGGTATGGCGGCAGTTCGGGTAGTCCGAGCAGCCGATGAACTTGCCGAAGCGGCCGTAGCGCATGACCAGCGGCTTGCCGCAGACCGGGCAGTCGCGACCGATGAATTCGTCGGCCGTCTGTCGTTCGATGGTGCTCTTGGCGTGTTTGAGCTGTGACTCGAACTGCGAGTAGAAATCTCGCAGCATCGGGCGCCACTCCCGCTTGCCCTCCGAGATCTCGTCCAGTTCATCTTCCATCTCGGCGGTGAACTGGTAGCTCATAATCTCCGGGAAGTATTGCACGAGCAGGTCGTTGACCGTCTCACCGGTCTCGGTCGGCCGCAGACGCTTGTCCTTTTCCTTCACCACATACTCGCGGTCCTGGATGACCGCGACGGTGGGCGCGTAGGTGCTCGGACGGCCGATGCCAAATTCTTCCAGCGTACGCACCAGGCTCGCCTCGGTATAGCGATGCGGCGGCTCGGTGAAGTGCTGTTTCGGCAGCAGCGCCAGCAGATCGAGCTGCTCACCGGCCTTCATGACCGGCAGAATACGTCCTTCGTCCTCGTCGACGGCCGCGTCTTCATCGCGCGAGTCTTCATAGAGAGCGAGGAAGCCACGGAACTTGATCGTGCTGCCCGAGGCGCGCAGCAGATAGATCGGCGTGCCGGGCTCCGCTTTGCCGTCAATATCCACGCGCAGGGTGGCGTAGATGGCGCTTTCCATCTGGCTGGCGACGAAGCGCTGCCAGATCAGCGTGTAGAGCTTGTACTGGTCATTGCTCAGGAAGCGGCGAAGAGAATCCGGCTCCCGGCTGACGCCGGTCGGGCGGATTGCTTCATGCGCTTCCTGTGCGCCCTTGGCGCGGGTGCGATACTGCGGCGGCGTCGACGGTGCGTAGTCCTTGCCAAAGCGGTTCAGAATGTAATCGCGCGCTTCGACCTGCGCCTGCGCCGACACATTGGTGCTGTCGGTTCGCATGTAGGAGATAAGACCGACGGAGCCTTCCGGCCCGATCTCGATGCCTTCGTACAACTGCTGGGCGATCGACATGGTGCGCCGGGCGTTCATGCCAAAGCGGCGCGACGCCTCCTGCTGGAGCGTGCTGGTCGTGAAAGGCGCGGAGGGCTTGCGCTGGCGCTCGCCTTTTTTCACCTCGACGACTGTATAGCTGCTGCGTTCCAGGACCGCCAGGTGCGGCCGTACGTCGCCTTCTTTGCCGAACGCGACATCCTGCCCATCGATCTTGATCAAGCGGGCAAGAAACGGCGCCTGGTCGTCTTTGCCATTGCGCGCCATCTTGCGCAGACGCGCGTCCAGGGTCCAGTATTCCACCGGGACGAACGCCTGAATCTCCCGTTCGCGATCGACGATCAGCCGGGTGGCGATGCTCTGCACGCGGCCAGCCGAGAGCCGGTTCCGCACTTTTTCCCACAGCAGTTCGGTGATGTTGTAGCCGACCAGACGGTCCAGAATGCGCCGCGCCTGCTGCGCGTTGACCAGATTGAGATCCAGTTCGCGCGGATGCTGGAATGCTTCTTGCACGGCGCTCTTGGTGATCTCATGGAACACCACGCGCTGCACCGGGAGCAATTTGCCGTTGCCGTTGTCCAGGTCGGTCGCGGCCAGCAGGTGCCAGGCGATCGCCTCGCCTTCGCGATCGGGGTCGGTCGCGAGGAAGATCTCGCCGGCCCGGTCCACGGCGTTCTTCAGATCCTTAACTGTATCGCGCTTGTCATTCGGAACGCGATACTTGGGTTCGAAGTTGTTTTCGACGTCCACCGAGAGCTGCGAAACCAGCAGATCGCGCACGTGGCCTTTGGACGCCTTGACGGTATATCCGGCTCCGAGATACTGCCCGACGCTGCGCGCCTTCGCCGGCGATTCGACGATCACCAGCTTGCCACTGCGGCGGACTGCCGTGGCGCTTCCGGACTTGGCCGTCTTGCTGGCCGGCTTGGTCTTGGCCGCTGCTGCTTTTTTCGCTGTCGCGGCGCTCCCGGTTGAAGTCGTCTTCGCGCCGGTCGTCTTGGACGAGGCGCTCTTTTTCTTTGACGTGGCCGACTTCGCCGTCTTCTTTGCAGCGCTTTTCGTCTTGGCCTTGCTGCCGGTCTTCTTCTCGGCCGCAGGGACGACGGGTTTGGCCAGTCCCGCATGGGCTTCCGTCGCGCCCATGCGGAACAGTGTCGTCCCGCAGACGGGGCAGGTGCCTCGCGTCGCGGGACTTCCGGTGGACGTGAAGACGGCCTCAGGATTGGCGATATCCCGCTTCGTCTTGCACTTTACACAGTAGGATTGTAAGGTTGCCATGCCTTGCCTTCGGCTATAGGTAGTCGACTTGTTCCATTTCGCGCAGCAGGTCCACCACCTTGCGGACGTCCTGTGCGCGATCCTTGTGGCAAATCATCAGCACATCATCGGTATCCACGACGACCAGGTCTTCAATGCCGATGGTGACAGTTAGCTTGTCACTGTAGACCAGAGAGTTCCTGGTGTCAAACACAATTCGGTTTGGCGAGGCGCCCCGGAAGCCGTTGCCATCGACATCCAGGTCCAGGACGTCGAACAGCGCATCCCAACTGCCCACATCACTCCAGCCGATGTCCACTGGAATGACGGCGATTCGCTCCGCGCCTTCCATGACTCCGGTGTCGAGCTGAATCTTCGGCATTTGTGCCCAGAGCTCGACCAGCTTCGCCTGCGCGTCCGGGCTGTCGACATGCTGCTGATAGGTCATCATCAGGTCGTAGATGGCCGGCTGCTGACGTTGGAATTCGCTCAGCGCCAGGTCGGCGCGCCAGATGAACATGCCGGAGTTCCAGCTATACTCCCCGGACCGCAGGAAGTGTCGCGCCGTCTGAGCATCCGGCTTTTCCGTGAAGTTGAGCGAATGATAGCACTCAAACCCGTCGACCTCGCGCATCAGCTCGCCGCGGCGAATGTAGCCAAAGCCGGTGGAAGGCATGGACGGCGAGATGCCCAGGGTGACGATGAATCCCTCCTGGGCGACGGTGTGCGCACTGGCCAGCACCGAGCGGAAGCGCTCCTTGTAGGCAATGTGATGGTCGGAGGTCAGCAGGGCCACGGTCGCTTCCGGGTCGCGCTTGCTGATTGTCGTCACGGCCAGGGCCGCCGCGGGGCCGGTGTTGCGCCCCTCAGGCTCGACGATAAAGTTCTCCCTGGGGATTTCCGACGCATCGGCCATCATCATTTCCGCAAAGCGCTCCCCGGTCACCACGTACACGTGGTCGGGTGGGAAGAGGGGCGCCAGCCGTTCAATACTCACATGGAACATCGAGGTGTCTTCGATGAGTGGCAGGAGCTGCTTGGGCAGTTCTGCCCGGCTCATGGGCCACAGACGGGTTCCGCCACCGCCTGCCAGAATTACTGCGTAGTAGTGTTCCATTTTCCTTCAGTCCTATTGATGCCAATCCAGCTCGCGCAGAAGATGCTGCGCCGCATAATTGAGTCGATACAGACTTGCCCGATCCTGCTCCACGTACCCTTGAAGCTCAAGGGAAGTGAGCGCGCTGATGACTGCCGATGCCGCCATGCCGACGGTACGCACCACGACGTCGACATGGACGGGTTCCGATCCAAACGCCCGGAGCACTGCGACCTGCGCGGCCGTCAGCGGGAGGGTTTCCTGTACCGCCGCGCGCGTCATGATCTGCTCACTAGTAATCGAAAGATCGTCCAGAATATCGTTCACTTCGACGACGATTCTCGCGCCATCCTGAATCAGACGATGACAGCCGGTGCTGGCCGCGCTAAAGATGCTTCCGGGCACTGCGTAAATCTCTCGCCCCTGTTCGAGGGCGAAAGCTGCGGTGATGAGCGCTCCGCTTTTTTCTGGCGCTTCGACGATGATGACCCCCAACGAGATCCCGCTGATGATCCGGTTGCGGCGCGGAAAGTGGCGTCCTTCCGGCTGGCTCCCCAACGGAAACTCGGTCAGTACTGCGCCATGTTCCGAAATCTGCCGGGCCAGCGCCGCATGATCGCGCGGATAGACCTGGTCGATGCCGCACCCCAGTACGGCGATCGTGCGTCCGCCAGCTTCCATAGCGGCTTGATGTGCGATAGCGTCGATACCGTGGGCCAGGCCGCTGACAATCGTTACTCCCGCGCTGGCCAGTTCTCCGGCCAGGCGTCGGGCAACATCTCGCCCATAGCCGGTCGCTTTACGCGTGCCGACAATCGCCACGGCTTTTTCATCGGCCGGGATCAGGGCGCCGCGCGCGTACAGCACCGGCGGTGCATCAGGGAGCGGTCGCATGGCGGCCGGATAATCGGAATCGGTCTGTACAATCAGCCGCGCGCCAAGGGTGTCGAGCCTCTTGAAGACGCTCTCCAGATCGAGGCTGGCCCGGCTGCGGAGCAGATTATCTGTCGTGGTGGCGTCCAGTCCTGCCGCCAGCAGATCGCCTCGCGAAGCAGACCAGATAGCGTCCGGCCCCTGGAACGCATCCAGCAGTCGACGCAGTCGCCTGGTCCCAATTCCGGGAGTCAGGCTCAAACCGAGCCAACACAATCTTTCGTCCAAGGGATTTCCGGCTGTTGCCCCGAACCTATAACTCAGAATAAAGGGGCGCGGAAGTCATGTCAAGCGCAGAAGAATTGATTTATGACGGACTTCGATTCGGAATCAGGCCTTCCGGCAGCCTCACGGTCATGACGCGCTGGTCAACATCCGTGGAAAGGATTGTCTCTGGAGTGACCGGGATCAGCACTTCGCCGTAGGTGGGACTGTCGATAATGTAGACATCATTGGCGCCTGTCTCCAGGACGTCGACGAGTGAGCCCAGCAGAGTACCATCTTCCAGCACGACACGGATGCCGAATAGCTGGTACAGGTAGAACTCGCCTTCTTCCAACGGTACAGCATTGGCCATATCGACCATCACCATCAGCTCACGGAAGCGCTCAGCCGCGTCGCGATCGTCGACGCCGCGCAGTTTGAGCAGCCCGGCGCCCGTGCTGAGGCGGTTGCCTTCCACCTGATACGGCGTCATGCGTGTATCGTCGGGGGAAGTTCCGAGGTAGACCGTCTCGAGTTTGGCGATGCGTTCGGGATAATCCGTGAGAATGCGCATCCGCAGCTCACCCCGGATGCCATGCGGACGCAGAATTTGTCCAAGGATGAGGTATTTCGGTGCTTCTGGCATCCGCTCGCTACAGGATTTTCAGAATGACGCGCTTCGAACGAGGCGTCTCGGCCGAGCGGAGGAGCGTGCGCAGGGCGTTGGCAACCCGGCCTCCACGTCCGATCATCCGGCCCATGTCGGTATCGGCAACGCGTAGTTCAATAATCAAAGACGAAGCTGTCTCGCGGCGTCTTACACGGACCGCCGTGGGATCATCCACGAGGCTCTTGGCAACGTACTCTACCAGACCTTCCATGAAAGACTCTCCCCGCAAATAGACCAATCTTATGAAGAGGGTGGGGTATTTCGATGCGAAACACCCCATCCCGTGAATGTCGTACTGCTGACTAGCCTGCCTTCTGCTTCTTCTTGCCCTGGCCGGCTTCCGGTGCAGGGTAACGGGTGCGCGGACTGACCGGCGCTGCCTGGGCCTGCGCCTTCTCGGCTTCAGCGACCAGGTCTTCCATCTTTTCGCCGGCCTTCAGCCGCTCGTAACGCGCCATTGTGCCGGTGCGCTTGAGCAGGGTGACGAGCGCCTCGGTCGGCTGTGCGCCCACGCTCAGCCAGTAGAGTGCGCGGTCTTCCTTGACGATATCGGTCGAGGGCCGCGTCCGCGGATTGTGGAAGCCGATGGCCTCGATGTAACCGCCGTTGCGGGCAGCGCGCTGGTCGGCGACGACGATACGGTAGCTCGGCTGGCCCTTCAGGCCGACGCGACGCAAACGAATACGAACCATGTTGTACTTTCTCCTTGAAGTTGTACGCCCTCTTGCGTCGGCTCCATAGCCGGCGGAGAGCCACTGAGAAAAACGACCTGCTCAGTTGCGGAAAGAGGTGAGAGTCCCTTAGCGCGGGGGCCGGCGCGGAGGCGGACCTGACAGCCCCGGCAAACCGGGCATGCGGCCACCTTTGCGCATCTGACCCATGAGAGTCTGCATTTCGTTGAATTGCTTCAACACGTCGTTGACATCGCGAACTTCCACACCACTGCCTCGGGCGATACGCTTGCGGCGGCTCGCGTTGAGGACCTTCGGGTTGTTGCGCTCTGCCATTGTCATCGAGTTGATGATGGCCTCAACTCGCCCAATACGCTTCTCGACCTGATCCTGATCGATCTGGTCGCGGAAGCGGCTCATCCCAGGGACCATGTCCAGAAGCTGCACGATCGACCCCATGCGGCGGATCTTCCGCAGTTGTTCGAGGAAGTCTTGCAGCGTGAACTGGTTATCCATCAGCTTCTTCTGAAGCTTGAGCGCCTCGGCTTCATCGAATTCGGCCTCGGCCTTTTCGATGAGCGTCATGACGTCGCCCATACCCAGAATACGCTGCGCCAGACGGTCCGGATGGAACTGTTCGAAACCGTCCAGCTTTTCAGACGTGCCGAGGAACTTGATCGGCACGCCGGTGACGGCGCGCATCGATAGCGCAGCACCGCCGCGCGAGTCGCCGTCAATCTTGGTCAGGATCAGGCCGGTGATCCCCAGTCGCTCGTTGAAGCCCTGGGCAATGTTCACCGCTTCCTGGCCGGTCATCGAGTCAGCGACCAGCAGAATCTCGTTCGGCTTGGTCCGCCGCTTGATCTCTTCGAGCTCAGTCATGAGCGTCTCGTCGATCTGCAAGCGACCCGCCGTATCGAGGATCACCACCGCGGCATTCTTGCCGCGCGCCGCCTGCAAGCCTCGCTCGCAGATGTCCGGCGGTTTGGCTGTCGTGCCTTCTTCGTGATAATCGACCTGAATCTGCTTGGCCAGCGTGACGAGCTGATCGACGGCCGCCGGACGATAGGTGTCCGCGGCGACCATGAACGGCTGTTTTCCTTCGCGGCGAAGCATCAGCGCCAGCTTTGCCCCGGTCGTCGTCTTGCCGGAACCTTGCAGACCGACGAGCATGATGACATGTGGCCGCTGACCGCCCGAGAGGTTGAGACGCGCGCCCTCGCCGAGGGTGGTCAGCATCTCCTCATGGACGATCTTGACGACTTGCTGTCCCGGCTTCAGGCTCCTGGCGACATCCGCGCCGATCGCGCGATCTTTGACTCGCTTGACGAAGTCCTTGACCACAGGCAGCGCGACATCGGCTTCCAACAACGCCATGCGCACCTCGCGCATCGCGGCGTCGACATCCTTCTCGGTGAGCTTGCCGACCCGGCCTAAGCCGTCAAATATGCCCTGAAGACGATCTGAAAGCTGTTGAAACATGCCATCTACTCAATACCAGCGCGCAGGCCATTGTAGTGGACAAAACGTTCTACAGTCAAGGGAAGCGGTCGCGGCACGGCAGATTGATGGCCGCACGCAGATCAACACCGGCGTGTGAGCATGTCGCTTATTCGGGTTCCGTCTCGGCCTCGGTGACCACCGTGTTGTACGCCCGATTGTAGTAGAGTAGGGGGACTGCCGACGCATCGATATGGCCGGCCGCCAGCACCTCGCTGATCACGATCCAGTGGGTGCTGCCATCCTGTATGGTGCGGACGTGACAGTCGAGCCAGGCCAGGGCGCCACGCAGGATTGGCGCGCCCGTGACTGCGGTAAAGATCGGAATGCCATCGAAACGGTCTTCGTTGCTGGCCAGAGGCACCCGCCCGGCAAAGCGGTCGGAGAGGTAGGCCTGCTCGCTCGTCAGAATCGAAACCGCTAGAAGGCCGCTTGCTTTGATCAGATGCGCAGACGTCGTATCTTTGTTCAGGCAGGTCAGCACCAGAGGCGGTTCGAGCGACAACGAATTGAACGCGCTCACCGTCATACCGGCGATGTGATGGCCGTTTTCATCGTCATGGGCCGTGGTGACCACGGACACCCCGCTCGCCCAGAATCGCAGTGTGTCGCGCATGGACGCGGCATCGATGGGCATAGAACTGTCTTTCTGCATCACGTAGACGCTTGCGGAAAAATGCTTACAGAAATGAGTATAAACCCGTCTCTGAAAAACCCTATCAGTCCTCAGGTTGCTTTAACATAGCCTGGCTGAGCGATATTGCCCTGGGAGTCACCGTCGCGACGCTCAAGAGATTTCTTCGGCCGGAAACAGGTAGCGACGCATCATGGGGACCAGATCGGCCAACGTCGTGATCGAGTCGGCGGCGACGTGCGCGCCTTCGCCGATGATAAGCGTTGGCACGTCGTTCTCGGTGTGCTTGCCGTGGCCGAGGTTTTCCATGTTGCCGTGATCGCTGGTGATGACGATCAGGCCGCTCCGATCATCCCAGCCATCCAGCACGCCGGCCGTCACGCCGTCGAAGAGCTCCAGCAGTTTCACCCCTTCCTCGACCGTGCCGCGGTGCCCGACCGTGTCGGTCAGCCAGTGGGGGAACATGGAAAAGGTGTACTGCTGGGCCAGTTCCGCCAGCTTCGATCCGGCCCCATAGGGACTGTAGACTGGAGTGTCCGGCAGGTTGAGATAACTCCGCCAGGACTCGCCGGTCCAGTCAACGGCCATCGCTTCGCCGCGTTGAACGTGTCCCTCGTCGAACATGAGCAGCCCTGCGACGTGCGCCGCCTGCTGATAGCTGGCGAGCAGGCGTTTGCCACGGTTGACGGCCGCATGCCATGCCGGCGGGTAGCCCTCCAGCAGGGCGGCGGACTTGCCGGCGGCGACCACTTCCTTGAAGAAACTGTGCTCGCCGATGATCTTGCGGATGGGTGGGTTTGGGCGGGGTCCGTAATGCTCGCCAACCAGGGCCGGAACGTTGAGCCCAGTCAGAATCGTCGCCTGTCCGGTCGCGCTTTGCGGCCGGCCGGAGATCCCCATTCGTGGATCGGTCGGGACGAAGGCCGCGCGCGGGTGGACCTGGCGGCCGATACCATTGACCCAGCGCCGGCCATTGGTCAGTCCTGTCAGGGTGGGCATCGCTGCCACCGCAAACGGATTCGCGGCCGGGGCATCCGCGCCGATACCTATGCCATCCAGGAAGATCAGCAGGAGACGCCGCGTTGTCAATCTGTCCGGTCCTTGAGAATGTTCAAAGCTGCGATTGCTGCCACGACAGCAGGAAGGGGTTGTTCTGCCGTTCGTGGCCGATGGTCGTGGGTTCGCCATGGCCCGGCAGGACCTGAACGTCGTCGCCGAGCGGGATGAGCCGACCAAAAATCGAATCCATCAGCACTTTCATCGAGCCGCCAGGCAGATCGGTGCGGCCGATGCTGCCGGCGAACAGGGCATCGCCGCTGAAAACGAGCTGGTGCGGCTGCATGTAGAGGCTGATATGGCCGGGCGCGTGTCCGGGAGTGAACAGCGTCTGCAATCGGATAGCATCCAACTCGATCCACTCGTCGTCGCGGCCGATCAAGCGATCGGGTTCGGCGGCGGCAGGGAAGGCCGAGCCGGTGAAGCGCAGCCCCTGCTGCGCAAGTGAACTGAGCTGCTGCACCGCTTCGGCGTGGATGACGAATGGGGCTCCGGTGAGCTCTTTCACGTGGGCGCTGGCCAGCACATGGTCGAAATGCGCATGGGTCGCGACGATCAGCTTGATCGTCCAGCCGCGATCGGTCGCCGTCTTGACCAGCAGATCGCCCTGATCGACCGGGTCGATCAGGATGGCATTTCCGGTATCGGTATCGGCGACGAGATAGGCATTGGTGGCGGCGAGGCCCAGCGTCAGATAAGTGATCTCGATGGTCATGCTGGCGCCCCTGTGGCCTGTGGCCGCCGAACCATTGCAATGATGCTGCGGAGTTCGTCTATCCGCAGAAGGAACGCCATGATGATAAAGACGAGACCGCCGGCGGCTACCTGGAGCGCCAACTGAAGGAGTGTCACGGCAAACCCGGTTCCCGGCGCGATCGCCGTCCACACGGCGCCGACTGCGACCACGGCGGCGGCCATGACCAGACTGGCGACGAGCGCCTTCAGCAGTGTTGCGCCGATGGCCGATTCATCGATGCCGTGCCAGCGCCGTCGTAAAACGACGAGCAGCACCAACACCTCGAATGTGACGCCCAGAGAGTTGGCCAGTGCCAGCCCGCCGACATTGCCGGCCGGTGCATCAAGACCTACCTGTGGATACTGAAGCGCGGCGGCGCGCAGCAGTCCGCTGCTTTCCACCGCTGCCACCCCGCTGAGTGCGAACGACAGGATCAGGTTGATGGCTGCACCGCCAAGGGCTGCATAGAGTGGCGTGACGGTGTCTTTGTCGGCGTAGAAACTGCGGGCGATCACTTCCAGCAGCGAATGCGTGATCAGGCCTAACGTGAAGAACTGGAGCGTGCTGAAGACGAGCGCCGAGGCCGACGCGTCGAACGCCCCACGTTCGAGCAGGCTGATCATCGGTCGGCCCACGACCACCAGGCCAATCGATGAGGGGATGGTGGCGATCAGGATGAAGCGCACCGCGCCCGACATGGCGTCGCGCTTGCCCGATTCGTTGCCGACCGCGCTCAGCGCCGCCAGCGTCGGGAAGATCACTGTGCCCATGGCTGTGCCGATCAGCGTCTGGGGAATCTGCATCAGTCGCCAGCCCCAGTCCAGCGCCGCGACAGAGCCGGTGCCCAGGCGTGAGGCAATGTTGTTCATGATGATGAAGTTGAAACTGAACACCCCCAGGCCGACGATGCGCGGCAGCATCAGTCGGATCACCTGCCACAGAGCAGGATCGCGCAGGCCAAGTTCCGCATGCCAGCGTGCCCTGAAGCGGATCAATCCCGGCACCTGGATGCCGAAATGCAGCGCCGCGCCGATCACCGCCCCAAGGGCGATGCCGTGCACGCCGAACAGCGGCAGCAGTACCAGGACGCCAAACAGGATGCCGACATCGAACATGATCGGCGCCAGGGCCGGCAGCAGAAAGTGGTTGTGGCTCTGGAGGATGCCCATGACGATGCCGCTGACCGAGAAGATCAGCGTGCTGAGCAGCAGAATGCGCATCAGTTCGGTGGTCTGCTGGCGCGTCGCGTCGTCGAAGCCGGAGGCGACGACGTTGCCCACCAGCCAGGGCGCCACGATAAAGGCGATCACGCTGATGGCCAACGTGGTCACGAAGATGGTGTTGATGACGTGACTGGCCGTCCGCCATGCGCCTGGTTTATCCCCGCGCGCCAGATAGCCGCCGAAGATGGGGATAAAGGCGTGGGCCAGAGCGCCGCCGGCGATCAGGGTAAAGATCAACTCCGGAATGCGGTTGGCCGTCACATAGGCATCCCACTCGCTGCCGACGCCGAACACTCGCGCGATGACGAAGGTCTGAATCAGGCTGATGGCCTTGGCTGTGCCAAATGCTGCCATAACGATCAGCGTGTCAACGGCGATCTTCCGTCCGGTGTGGGCAGGCGCTGCTGTGGACGGTGCGTCAGTCGGGCGAAGTTCTGTCTTGCTCTCCATTGTCCGGCCCCTAGGCGTTCAGTGCGTTCAGCGCCTGCTGCGCCTCATCATAGTTGGGATTCTGGGCGATCGCACGCTGAAACGCCGCGGCAGCCTCCTGGCGCTGGCCGAGCGCTTCGAGCGCGCGACCCTGCCAGTAGAAGGTCTCTTCGACGTACTGCCCGCCATTGACCAGATTGTTGTTGACCAGCGCCAGCACATCGTCGTAGCGGCCGACCATGTAGTAGGCTTCAAATGGGGTGAACTGGTACCACAGCATACGGAAGGGCGTGTTCAGCCTACGCGCCTGATCGAAATAGCGAACGGCTTCTTCATACTGGCCCATTTTGGTCAGCGACGCGCCCATATTGAACCAGGCGAAGGGATTCTGACGGTCCAGCTGGGCCTCCGATCGCGCAACTTCCAGCGCGATCTCCGCGGCTCCGCTGACATCACTCCGCTCGCCGAGGATGCGTTGCACCACGTCTTCGCGATCCGGCTCGTAGATGGCAATGAAGACGCGGTTGAAGGCCTGCCAGCCCTGGTCAAACTCATCGTAGCGCTCTGCCAGACCTGCGCCGGCGATGCCGGTGCCCAGGTAGCTGTCATAGACATAGAAGGAACGCGCATTGTCATCGTAACCGACGACGGTCTGGTAGTGTCCGATCCAGTCGTAGCCTTCCGGCGTGTAGCTGCGCTCGATGATCACCGGGATGTTGTTGACGATGAACTGCTTGAGCAGATTGATGTCTCCGCCGATACGGGTGATGGCGCGAACACCAGTCTGTTCGTTGACGAAGGCGACCAGTTCGCTGGGAGAGACGTTCTTGTCCTCGTTGTCGGGGCGCAGGATTCGGGCGGCGTAATCCTGATTTTCGCGCCAACCGTAGTAGCTCAGGGCCATGGTCACGTTGGCAGGACCGCAGTTGTTCCAGCCCTGCTGCACATGAGTGAATCCGTAGATGCGCGACGACACCGGCGCGGCGAAGCTGTCCACGACCTGCTGACTGGAAACCGTTGGCTCGGCCGTCGGTGCGACGGACACGCTGGTTGGTGGAAGCGTCGCGGTCACCGGCAGCGTCGGCGCGGTAGTGGCGGTCTGCGGCACCACCGTCGGAGATGGGGTCGCGGTCGGGGCGATCGTCGCTTCTTCGGTGGTTTGCGCGGCGCCAGCAGAACCCGAGGCGGTGGTTGGCGTGCCGATCTGCAGCGGGGCGCTCAACAGATCCTCGACGGAGAAGGCGCTGGTGGCAGCCACCGTCGGCACAATTCCGCCCTGCGGGGTGGGCGGCAGGAAGGCGCGCAGAATCGGCACTTCGGTCAGAAACTGCTCCTGATACCGCGGCGGCAGAACCGACCGGTAGCCCCAGATCGTTGCCACGCCAGTGAGCGAAAGCACGATCAGAACGGCGACGATCGTCCACAACCAGAACAGGCGGGGGAGATGCCGCCGCAGCAGCAGCGCTCCGACAATGATGGCCAGAGCCGTACCGCCGACGGCGAGCCCGAGATAAGGTATCAGGGACGCGAGACGCTGTCCGCCGCCAAAATAGCTGAAACCGGCGAGCGCTATGACACCAAACAGAAAGAGGAGGACGAACGCTATCCACAGGAGAATCGGCGATGGTCCGCCGTGAATTGGCTTCTGGTATTGTTCCATATCGATAAAGACCCTATCGCCTGAACGATCGCAGAGAAACGCTGACAGTCTGCCACAAATGGTCGCGCGTGATCTCGACAATTTCCCTACGGGTTGCTGATGCCGCATTATAGCATATGCTTGTTACGCGCCGTCCGCCTGCTAGAATGACGGCTGTGTTGACCGTGTAGATAGGGAAAAGTCTGTGAAATGGCGTGTTGAGCTCCACACGCATACGCACTGGTCGAAGGACTGTGTCGTCCGTTTCGAGACCATCCTGGCCATGATAGAAAAGCGCGGCGTCGATCGCATCGCCATCACCGACCACAACACGGCCGAAGGCGCGCTGCGCATGCAGAAGATGGCGCCGGACCGGGTTATCGTCGGCGAGGAGATCATGACCAACCAGGGCGAGCTGTTGGGGTATTTCATCAGGGAGACCATTCCGCCGGGGCTCAGTCCCGATGAAACGATTAAGCGGCTGCGTGATCAGGGGGCGGTGATCAGCGTCTCTCACCCCTTTGACCGGCTGCGCAAAGGCGCCTGGCACGAGGCCGACTTGCTGCGCATTGTCGATCGGGTCGATGCCATCGAGACGTTCAACGCGCGCTGCATCTTCCCGGAAGACAACCGCAAGGCGGCCGTCTTCGCCGAAAAGCACGGGCTGCCCGGCACCGTCGGGTCGGACGCGCACTCGCGAGGCGAGTATGGCCACGCGACGCTGCTGATGGACGAGTTCCAGGATGCTGAGGGGTTCCTTGAGTCGCTGCAAGCGGCGCAGACGGCCGGACGTTACAGCTCGGTGATGGTCCATGTGCACAGTAAGACCGCCAAGTGGGCCAAAAAGCTGCACCTGCGTCGTAGGCTTTGGGAAGGCGGCTGAGACCAGCCTGATGTGCGGTCCTAAGGCATGAGGAGATCGTGGGCGGTGGCCAGGACGTCGCCGCCGATGTCCGCCGCCAAGCCCGGATCGGCATTGTTCTCGACGACGATGGCGATGGCGACCGCGCGATTCTGCCGCAGGGTTGTGAAGCCGATAAACCAGACGTGTGATTCGTCGCCCGCGTAGGCCAGCGCCGCATGCCCGCCGATGTCGATCTCCGGTCGACCGGCGTTCTGGGCCGCGCCGTTGGCGACGGCGTCGCGCATGAAATCCTGCAGCAGGCGGGCGGTATTGGCCGTTGCAATCGGAAAGGTGGGTTCGGTGGCCACAGGCTCCTGCCAGTCGCCGGGAAGGCCGCCGCTGCTAGAACGCGTGGCGTCGAGCAGCGTGGGCTGGGGCACGTTGCCGTCATTGACGATGCCTGCGGTGATCAGCGCCATCATCAGGGGGCTGACCACAATATCACCTTGTCCAAGAGCTGAGGCCACAATCGATGGCGCTTCGGCTTGCTCGGTGGATTCCGGCGTCGGAGTTGGCGCGGTCTCGTTCTCGATCGCGGGGGCAAATCCTGGCAGTGCCGGGTAATCCTCTACATGGAAGGTCTCCAACGTCGCGCCGACCACCGCCGCGCCAATTTCCTCGGCGAAGGCGGCAAACGGTGAGGGGCAAGCGAAGATGTACGCCTGCTGCAGCGTGAGCGCGCCTTCCGGCAGTCGGACCGCGCATTCTGACGTCACTTGTTCCAGCACATACGGGAGCGTTCCGCCTTCGAAAGTGCGATCGAAAGCATAGTCGACCAGGCTGGCCGCGGCGATCATCGGAGTTTGCAGCGCGCTCCCCGGCTGGTAGCGCCCCTGGACCACTCGGTTGAAGAACGGATCGCCAGGCGCCTCCACGAGTTGATCCCATTCGAGATCGAGGGTATTCGGGTTGTAGGTGGGCAGGCTCACGGCCGCCAGAATCTCGCCTGACGGCACGTCGATTACCACGCCGGCGCCCGTAAGCCCGGCAAGTCGATCGGCCAGACGCTGCTGGATGTTGGCGTCGAGCGTCAGCCGAATATCGCCCCCTTCCGCCGGACGGTGGAGCATGCGAATCTCGAAGGCTTCCTGAAGCGTTGGGCTCCGATCCGCCCCGCTCAGGTGGCTGTCATAGGCCAGTTCGACGCCGCTCGCCCCGTAGCGCAGGCTGTAGTAACCAACAGCACTATATGCCGCCTCCAGATGCGACTGTCGCACCATCGATGCGCCCACGTTTGCAGAGGCCGGCGCAGACGTCACCAGTTCAAGCTCGTTTCGGTCATAGATGGCGCCTCGGCGAATGGCCGCTGCCGATTCGACCAGACGCGGATTATCGGGGCGTCTCAGCAGGCTGTCCGGGCCATCGACCGCCCAGTAGGCTGCCGACAATGCCAGAAGCCCCAAGATGGCCAGCAGAACGGCCAGAAGCCGTTTGGTCTCATGCTGAAAGAGCAAGCGCCTGTTCTCCTGCTGAGAGTCTGAGCATCAGGCCGATGAGAAGAAAGTTGGTAACCAGCGAACTGCCGCCGTAACTCATGAACGGTACCGTTACGCCCGTGAGCGGTACGACCTTCAGTACACCGCCAATGATCAGGATAGTTTGTATGGCCAGGAGCGCGCTCAACCCAACCCCGAGAAGGGCAGGGAAGGGGCGCAGCGAGACGGTCGAGCGCAGACTGCGCGTAATGATCAGCGCGAAGCAGAACAGGACCGCTACGACTCCGATCAGACCCCACTCTTCGGCCAGCGCGGCGAAGATGAAGTCGGAATGAACGACAGGGATGTACGTGGGCGATCCCTGGCCAATGCCCTGTCCCATCACCCCGCCGTTGGCGACAGCCATCAGGCTCTGCACGATCTGGTAGGCGCGATTATCCGCTTCTGGCCACGGGTTGATCCAGGCATCGACGCGCAGGCGGACCACGCCGAAGAGAACATAAGCCGCCGCCCCGGCCACAAGCGCCAGAATGCCCCCGGCGAGCAGAAGCCGGATTTGCCCGCTGGCCACGTAGAGAAGCGTGAGGAAGACCAGAAAGAAGAGCGCCGCTGTGCCGAGATCGCGCTGCCAGACCAGGACAATCACCGAGACGCCCCACATCAGCAGGACCGGGCCGAACATCCTGGGCGACGGCGCTCGGCCAAAGGCGGCGTTTTCCACCCGGACGACAGAGTATTGCTCGGCGAGATAGCTGGACAGGAAGACCACCAGGATGATCTTCAGCGGCTCCGATGGCTGGATGAAGAAGTCTCCGAGGTTCAGCCAGAGGGCGGGCGCGCCGGCAATCCCTGACGGGTTGCTGCCAAAGAGAATTGTAATCACCAGGACGGCAATGCCGGCGAAAAGCAGCGTGTAGCGATAGTTGCGGAGCAGAACGATCAGTCGCGGGAACGATGCCGTCACCACAAGCACAATAACCGCCACGACCAGCCAGACGATCTGGCGCTGGGCGAAATTTGGCGCGACGCGTTCAATGGCCAGAATTCCCCAGCCCGACAAAAACATGCTGATGGGAAAGAAGAACGGATCACTGTTTGGCAGACTGCGCCGAAGGAGCGCGCCGCCGATGACTGCGCAGGCTGCCCAGACGAGCAGCATCCACCAGATGCCGGAGTCGCCACTCGGTTGTGCCAGGTAAAGGGCGAGCGCGTTGACCAGCAGAAACAGGATGCTCAGACCGAGCAGCAGAGGGCTGAGGAAGCGATGCGCTCCTGGCTGTGCTTCGGCTTTTTCCTCGTCGACTGAACGCGCTCGCAGCAAATTGGCCATATCTAGAGCATCAAACGTTCCAGAATCGGACCGAGCCGCTGAACCTGTTCCCTGGAGAGCTTCTCGCGATCCGTCATGATGGCGGTGTCAAGCGCGTGATGGCACTCGCAGTCCTCGTCGTCTTCGATGTAGCGCACCAGGTTGGCCAACGCCTGCTGGGCCACGGTCAGATTGCGGTGCAGGGTCTCGACCACCATTTCCACATTGACAGGTTCCTCATGCCAAACGTCGTAGTCCGTCACGTGCGACATCGTGACGTAGCACATTTCGGCTTCGCGAGCGAGGAACGCCTCCGGGCAGTTGGTCATGCCGATGATGCTGCATCCCCACTGGCGGTAGATATTGCTCTCCCCGCGCGTGCTGAAGCGAGGTCCTTCAATCGTGATCGAAGTGCCGCCCAGGTGGACGGTTCCGCCGGCCGTTTGCACGGCCTGGGCCGCGAGCTGGCTGAGCGTCTTGCAGATCGGATCGGCAACGCCGACATGGGCCACAAACCCGGTGTCGAAGAAGGATCGGCCGCGATCGGTCTTGGTGTGATCGAAGAGCTGATCGGGAATGACGATATCGCCTGGACGATAGTCTTCACGGAGCGAACCGCAGGCATTCACGCCGATGACGCGCTGTACACCGAGCATTTTCAGAGCGAAGATGTTCGCGCGGTAGGGCACGGTGGATGGCGTGAAGACATGCCCGACGCCGTGCCGGGGAATGAAGGCGATACGTTTCCCTTTCAGCGTGCCAACGATGACCGGTGCGCTGGGATTGCCATATGGGGTGACTACGTTGTACTGCTCGACATCACGCAGTTCCGGCATCTTGTAGAGCCCGGATCCGCCGATCACACCGATGCTAACGCTTTCCATACGCGATCACTCCAGGTGAATGCGAAATCTTCGGCTGCCGACACCGACAATGTCACCATCCGTCACGATGATCGGATCAACGATCGGCAGTCCGTTGATTGTAGTCCCGTTTCGACTATTGCGATCTTCCAGCCACCATTGTCCATCACGCAGGGCCAGGAGCGCGTGTTCGCTGCTGGCGAAGTCGTCGCTGATGGGAATGCTGTTGGTCAGCCCGCGCCCAATGCTGGTCAGCGGCAGTAAAGGATATGAGACGTTGGTATCTTGATAACCGTCTTCGATCTCTTCGACTTCGATCATCTGGCCATATACGCGGCGCTGTACCGACGTCTTTTCGACCGCGCTGCGATAATCGCGCCACAGGGTGACAAACGCCACCGCCAGGATTCCCAGCAGAATGGCGCCGGAAATCAGCCGCAGGAAGAAGAGGATGAGGTCGATATCGATCGTCTCGGATGTCATGATCCACTGGAGGGTGACGGGGGCAGCATTTCGGTGTGCTCTTCGCCCGGGGGAGAATCCTCGAGATAGAGTAATCGCGTTTTGCCAATGCGGATGACATCGCCGGGCTGCAAGCGGTGTTCGCGCACCGCCACGTCATTCACCTTGATGCCGCCCTGGCTGTTGGCATCGAACACGAAAAATGCCCCGTGCCGCAGGCGAATCTGCGCATGATGGCGCGAGACGAATGGATCGCTCAGGACGATTTCATTGTCCCGCCCGCGCCCGACGTTTGAGACAGCCTTGACCAGCGCCACCGTCATCTCGCCATCAATGACCAGGACGGGGTTGATAGGCATCCGCGACAGTTCGCGTTCCAGCCGGGCCGAGCTGAGAACCTGCGTCGTGCTCTGGACGTCCGTCTGGTGCTTGGCGACCACAGCAATTCCGGCCGGGTTCAGGTTTTCATCCCCAAGCACGATGACCACCGGATTAGAGCGCAGGCGACACCCGGCGGCAGAAGCCAGCGCGAACATGTGCTGAGTCAGAATATCGACCAGCCGAGGCTGATGGATCAACAGGTGGTCGTACACATCCTGGTTCAAACGAATCAAAAAGTGATCGGGCGCGAGCGGCCGTGGGTCGCTGTCATTCGATGGCATGACGGACCCTTCCAACGCGCGGGAAAGATGAACAGCGATATCATGCGGACGCAGCGCTTTACCGAAAAGCTGCGAGAAGGCGCCTTCGATAAGTCTCTCCAGATGCGTTTCAAGGCGTGTTACGCGATGATTGTTCATGCCTCGCATTATAGCCTAGCGATTCTGGTGCGACAATAAACAGCCGGGAAGCCGAAGGGCAATAACAACAAAAGAGGGGCCGCATACGCGCGCCCCTCTTTGCTGTCCTGCTGTTATGGTGAAGCGACTCTTACAGACCGCGCGCTACGAAGGCGGGTTCATCGGGGACGTTGTCGGCCCAGATATCGAAGATTTCCACCTGCGTCGTATCCGCGTCGCGCAGTTCTTCGAGGTACGTCGCGAATTCCTCGTTGAGCTTGCTCTCGTACTGCGCTTCGGTGATATCGCGCTCTTCGCGGCCCAGCACCTGGATCACATGGAAGCCGAACTGCGTCTGGACCGGGCCGATGATTTCGCCGACGACTGCATTGGTGATGGCATCCGCGAATTCGGTGACATACCGGCTCGGCTGCGCCCAGCCCAACTCACCGCCCTGAGTACCGCTGCCGTCCGTCGACAGCGCCGCGGCCAGGGCCGAGAACGACTCGCCGGCATTCAGCGCGTCGATCACGTTCTGCGCTTCCTGTTCCGTCGCCACCAGGATGTGCCGGGCATTGACGAACGTGTCGGTCATCGGAAGATCCGCGAACACGGCATCCCGGACCTTGTCGCGCAGCGCCAACGTCTCGAAGAACTCGTCCATCGCTGCCTGAGAAATGCCGGCTGTGGACGTGATCGCGCTGTTGAACGAAGTGCGCAGTTCACTGAATTCCTGTGCGCGCTCCTCGGCGTTCGGCGTTGAGCTCGGGGTCGGCGAGGGCACGGGCGTGGTCGTCGTGGTCGGCTCAACTTCAGGAGAGGGCGTCGCGGTCGGAACCTGGGTCGCCGTGGGCACCTGCGAAGGCGTTGGCGAGACGACCGGGGTCGGGCTCGACGTCGGCGAAGGAGTCGCGGTCGGGTCGACGACACCGACATTGGGGTCGTAGTTGAAGAACTCGTTGACCACGGCCTGGACTTCTTCATCCGTGACCGAGATGCCAAGTTCCTGCGCCTTCTGGCGCACCAGCTCATCCTCGATGATCTCGTTAAGCACACGATTGCCGAGCTGATCCGGGACGCTTAACTCGCTCAGCCAGGTGCTGTAGGGCGGCTGGTTGGAGATCTGCTGGACGATCGTCTCCGAATCCATGCCCGGGTCGGCCATCAGCGCGATCTGCTGGTTGATCTGTTCACCGAGCAGGGCGCGTTCCAGGCGAGCGCGGGTAGCGAACTGGGCGACAGTAATCGTGGTTCCGTTTACGTTGGCGACGGCCTGGCCGGGTCGGATGAATTGATCGACGGCGAATGCGATGACCAGGATGATCAGCGCGATACCAAGGGCAGCGCCAATACCCAGAATCACGAGCCGCTGGACTGCCGCCTCGCGCTCATGTCTCGTTTCGTATTCGCTCAGGCGCAGTTGCTGCAAAATGCCTTTCGGCCGCGCCTCTTGGTCACGCGTGGTGGGTTTAGCCGCGACTGTCCTGGGCTGCCCCGTCGTGCTGCGTTTCGACATCGCAGTTCCTCGTGTTTGGCAGAGTACTCAGGCTAGTCGGCAATGACGATGAACGGCAGCAGCGCCAGGTGACGGGCGCGCTTGATCTCGCGAGCGAGCTCGCGCTGGCAGCGGGAGCAGTTGCCGGTCTGGCGGCGCGGCTTGATTTTGCCGGTCTCGGTGACATAGCGCTTCAACGTGTCGATATCCTTATAATCGAAGCACTTGCCCTTTGGGCAGTACTGGTTCTGGCGATAGCGGCTGCGCGCAAACGGCGCCGGACGCTGACCGCCGCGGCCTTCCCGACCCTCGCGGCCCTCGCGGCCCCCCTCACGGCCTTCCCGACCCTCGCGACCTTCTCGTGAGAAGCGTTCGGGGCGGACTTCGCTCACAATCTCTTCGCCGGCATCGTCCGCTGCATCATCCGCCGTGCGGCGGCGGTTGTCGTCTGCCATGTTGTTTAGCTCTCCATCTCGTAAGTTATGAACGTCCAAGGTTGATGCTAGAAGGCGTAATCAGAGCCTTCACTGCTGTCGCTGTAGTAGTCTACGTCGCTGGGCGATCGTCGATCTCCCAACAGGATCATCTCATTGGCGACCAGTTCGGTGCGGTAATGCTTCTTGCCGCTCTCGTCTTCCCAGCCGCGCGTCTGCAAACGACCCTCGATGTAGACCTGCTGATTTTTGCTCAGGTGTGCTTTGCAGATCTCGGCGAGATTGCCCCAGGCGACCACGTTGAACCATTCGGTCTCTTCGCGGCGATCTCCTTCAGCAGAAACCCAGGTGCGGCTGGTGGCGACACTGAAACTGGTCACGGGGCGCCCGCTCGGCGTGTACCGCATTTCGGGATCACGCCCAAGGTAGCCAATAATCATGACTTTGTTCAATCCGCGTGCCATACAGGGGTTCTCCGCCGCAGATCTAGCCTTGCGATAGGTTACTCGTCGCAGCGCACCAGCAGGAAGCGCAGGACGTTAGGCGCAAGGTTCAGGCTGCGCTCCAACTCGAAGAGCGCCTTGGGTTCGATCTGCGCCTCAAACAGCACGTAGTAGCCTTCGCGCTGCCCGTCGATCTCAAACGCCATTTTCCGGCGCCCCCAGCGATCAATACGGGTAACCTGGCCGAGTTCCTGTACCTCGACCCAGCCGCGGACCTGATCGACAGTGGCATTGACGGCGCTGTCATCGCCGCCGTCGAGACGCACGATGAACGTCAGTTCATAAGAACGCTTCATGGATGGTTCAATATCCTTCCTCGGGATTGCCCCACCGGGCGCGGGAGCGCCGATGATGGAGCGGAATGTTATGCGGTTATTCGGTCAAATGACCTTCAGCATCCTACACGATTCATCAGGTCTTTACAACGGTTGATTCGCCTTGCTCACGGCCGCGGCACGGGTAAATGCGAGCCGGGAGCTGGCCACGGCCAGCGCGACGACCAGCCAGAAGAGCGTCACTGAGGCATGAAAATCAATGCGGAAATAGTAGTGATCGGACGTGGCGTTGAGCAGGGCGGCCAGCAGCGCTGCATGATAACCGATGATGATGGCGCGGGTCTCGTCATCGTTCTCGGCCAGGCGCCAGGCGCGGCGGCCGTACCAGAATGTCGTGGCAATCGTCACGGCGAAAATGCCAACGCCCACCAGGCCGATGTGGTTGGCCATGATGAAGTACATGCTGGCGGCATTGGTGTACAGATCCGGGTCGGGGACGCCGGTGAACCCTACGCCGGTCAGGGGATAGCGGCCGATCAGCCGGAGCGAGTCGCGGTATTCGCCGACGCGCATCTGAGTGGCGAGGTCGCTGACGGTGAACGCCTGGACGAAGCGGTCGATGTACTCGCGTGTCTGCGGCAGGACGAGCAGCAGGCAGGCGCCGACGATCACCAGCGTCCAGAAGCGCCGGTAACCCTTGAACATTCCGATGAACAGCAGGCTGATCCCGAAGGCCAGCATCGAAGCGCGCGAGAAAGTGAGAATCAGAGCGATGCCGACGATGCCGAGGAGCGCCCACGCCAGCCAGCGGCGCCGCAGCACGGGCCTTTTGGCGAACACCTGCGGCGCAACCATGGCGGCGGAGATGGCCAGAAAGCCCCCAAGCGCGTTCGGGTCTACCCAGGTGCCGATGGCTCGCTCGGCAAGCGCCGCGTTGTCCTCGACATAGCGGATGACCCCGCCATCGGGATAGCCGATGCGCGCTAACCGCACCAGTGCCCATTCCGATGCGTCGTCGGGCAGTCCGTACAACACCAGGGCGACCAGCGCCTGAACGGCGACAGCGGCCATGACCACCAGCACCAGCCGGCGCAGCACGCGGGTGTCGCGCAGGAGGTCGGTCAGCACGAAGACCAGGCCGATGCTCAGGAGCGACTCGGCGAACTGGCGCAGAATCGTCTGGGTAGGCGGTGCATAGCGCAGGCCCAGGATGAAGCTGACGACCATCCACCCCATGTAGACAGCCAGAGGCGCGTGAACCGGCGTGAGCTGTAAGGAACGGCGGCGGCCGGTCATCCACTGGAAGATGTAGACGATCAGAAAGGCGCCCATCGCGCCGTCGAGCAGAGTCGGGGTGAGGCCTACGTCGAACGGAAAGGTTCCGAAGGGCAGCAGGGCCATGATGGCGATCATGCCGTAGAGCGCGGCCATCATGTCGGTCAGGATGTAGAGTCCGACCAACAGGCCGATGACTACCCCGGCCGCCAGTACCGGATCGAGGAAGGCGATGAGCAGGCCGATCGTCGCGCCGATGCCGCCAATGGCCAGTCCGACCCCGGCGGCATAAAGCCTCCGATCAGCCCGCGCGACCCAGCGTTGAACCGGATTGAGTACGACCATGTCGAATGAACCTTCTCGATAAGGCGAAGAGGGCGGCGAGCCCCAGTGTCAGCCAGGCCGCGCCGCTGATGAGCAGGCCGATCTGGTAGCTGGCCGGATTGTACAGCAGTTCGATCGTGTTCGAACCGGCCGGAACGCTCACCGCCGACAGCGCGCCATAGGCCCGCAGGAGATCGACAGGCTCGCCATTGAGAGTAGCCTGCCAACCCGGATAGTGGGGCAGGGCGATCGACAGCACGCCGAGTGATGTCGTGTCGGCCTGAAACACGATCCGTTCGGGTTCGAACTCGACCACCCGGGCGGGAGTCGGCTCTCCCGGCTCCAGCGCTACCGGCGTATCGAGAATGACCGTCTGACGCGGCTGGAAAGCCGGATCGCGCAGCACCCCATACGCTTCTTCGTCCCCGCTGACCGTCCAGACATCGTGCATGACCAGGGCGAAGGGCCGGGGATCGCTCAGCCGGTGCAGGTTGATGGGACCGTAGGCGTCATTGCCGGTTGTCTCAATCTGCGAGGGGACAGGCAGCTCCTGCCAATCGGTGAAGATGTAGCGGACGGCGAAGAGCTCCCAGGCGCGTTCAGCCGGCATGCCGCTCTCGACGAGCGTATACGGGCCGGCCATCCACAGCGGGCTGATACCCCGGATGTCCTGGAGGCCGTAAAGGCTGCCCATATTGCCCGTCAGGCCGCGTGCCCCGTCGACGCGAAAGACGCCGTCCGTGTCGGCGAGCGCGGCGCTCACGATCTCCGGTGGCTGCGTGCTGATTTGCGCCGCCGGCGGGATCGGGTCGACCACCGCGTCGAAATTCATATGGACCGTGAGCAGTTCGAAGGCCAGGATGCCGATGGGAACCCAGACCAGAGCCCGCCGGCGCGGCTGCGTGGTCAGTATGGAAATCGCGATGGCGCTGACGACTACGGCCGCGGTCGACAGGCTGATCATGCCGAAGGCCTTGCCATAGAGCGCGGCATCGGACAGCCAGGCGATAAAAATCGCGACCAGAATCAGGACCGCGCCATAGGCCGCACGGGCGAGCATGCGGCGCATCTGCTCGCCACTGCTCGCCACTTGCTCAGATGCCCACTGCGCCAGTACCGCAACCCCGATGCCGGCCATCACCGCGAGACCGGAGGCGACGAGGTAGGCCGCCCGCTCCTGGCCGCGGAAGAAGCGCAGCCCCGGCATTACATTGTAGAGCGCGGGAAATACGGCGGCGTTTCCGCCAAAGCTCCACAGGACGGCGATCACGACCACGGCCGACCAGAACCAGGCCTCTCGCCATCGCTTCCACGCCCCAATCAGCGCCAGGATCACCCCGGAGACTCCGACGTACAGCGGTGACCACTGGCTGAAAACCGCCGGCACGACGAATTGGACGACATCCTGTAAGGGGAAACCGTTGTCCTTGGCGTCGAATCCGAAATCCACGCGGGTCGTGTGGCTGAGATACTCGATACCTGGCAGAAGCTGAACAGCCGCTAACCCGGCGGCCAGCGTGCCAAAGAGCGCCGTGCCCAACACCCAGGTCAACGCGCTGAGGTGGCGCTGGTAGACGCGGAAGCCGTAGAAGGCCACGAGCAGGTAGGTCAGGAAGAAGCTGGTCTGGGGATGCCCCGCCAGCCAGGACATGCCCAGCGCGAACCCCGTCCAGAGCAGATAGGTCCAGCGCACCCGCGAAGTCGCATGGGTTGCCTCTGTTGCTTCCAGGATGCCGAGCGCGGCCACCGGGAGCCAGAGGCCCGCTTCCAGAATGGCCAGTTGAAGCAGCGGATAGCCGGTCAGGAAGCCGCCATAGCCGGCGATCAGCGCGGCGGCCAGTCCACCCAGTGGCGAATTGGTCAGCCGTCGAACGAAGGCGTACATGAGCAGCGTGTAGGCCAGCACGTGGAACATGACTTCCAGTTCCAGCGCGTGGTAGCTCCAGCCGCCGCTCAGGTTGGCCAGCGCCAGGGTCAGCAGGCGGGGTGGATAGAAGACCGCTGCCTGGGTGTCGGCAATGAAGGGCAGTCCTCCGTTATTGAACGGGTTCCACAACGGGATCTGGCCCTCGGCGAAGCGCGTATACTGGTAGCCGGCGAAGGCGAAAAACTGGGCCGAGAAGTCGCCCTGCGTGAACGACACCTGGTCGGCTTCCACGGGTGTCAGGAAACGCCAGAAGAACAGCGCCCACAGCGCGACCAGAAGGACGACCGCGACGGTGTCGCGGCTGCGCAGTCGAGCCATGCGCTTCTGAGCGGCGATCATGGCTCTACCTCCGCTGGCAGCACGCGCACCCGGCTGAGATAGGCGTAGTCGCTGGCCATGCCGCCGTCGGCAGTGACGACGCGCAGGCGCGGGAACGTACCGTCTCCGGGGTTGAGGTACAGCCCGATCTCCACCTCATAGATGCCAGGGGCGATCGGCGTGTTCGGGTGCAGGGTGAGCGGGTGCGTATCCTGCACGACCTCGCCGACCGCCCAGCTGGTGGTTGGACGTGTCCAGTCCGCCGGCTGGGCATCGGAACTGGCGTATAGCGCCGTCGTCGCCGGATCCACCACATGGGCGAAGACGATGTAATCCTGGGTTACGGGCTGGAGTGCGCGCCAGTACAGCGTCAGCTCGGTTGTGCCGCCGGCCGCAGGGCTGAGATCGCTGATCGCATAGCCGACCAGTTCGATCAGCCTGCCGAAGTTGATGCCCGTCGGGTTGGGCACGTCGAACCCCGACGCGCGTGGGACAATCTGCGTTTCGCCAAGGCGCACCATGGTTTCGCCCGCGCTTGCGAGCGTTGTGCCCTCCGACGTCGCCATTAGCCGTTCCCCCGTCGTCAGGTTGTACCAGCCGGCCACGATGCCGACGGTCTGCGGAGCGTAGGCGTTGGGCGGCACCCGCACGGCCAGCCGCTCTTCCCAGGCCCGCCCGGTTGGCAGATCGCTCAGCGCCAGTCGGCCGTTGCCGGGGTAGATGTCGCGCTGTGCGATGATCACGTCGTCGGCCGTGATGAGGTGCAGGAAGAGACTCCAGTTTTCATCGAATGGCGCTTCCACTTCCCAGGTCAGGGCGAGGCTCACGTACTCGTCCGGCGCTGCCGCTTCGCTGATGACCTCGGCATGATGGAGCAGGAGCCGTCCGCTGCCGGCAGGGGCGGAGAAAATGGCGCTGGCTTCCGAGGAGGGCGGCATGATTTCGGAGGGGAGTGCGTAAGCCGGCTGAATGACAATCAGCGGCGCTGCTGCGGCAACACCGGCAAACCACAGGCCTGCGACCCCCATCGCCGGGCCTCGGAACCGCTTTGGAAGCCACCAGGTCAGGCCGACTGCCACCCAGATCAGAATCGAAGACAGCGACCCGAACATCAGCCGGCCCTGCGAGGCCTGAGTCTCGCTGGTCCAGCGAAGGTAGGACACGAAGTTCACGGCAATCCAGAGCAGGGTGACGGCGTAGGGCAGCGCCCGCCAGACCTTCTCCGCTCCGAGGCGGCCCCGCGCGATCCGCACGACGACGAACGCCACCGCGCCCATCATCCCGGTCAGGCCGATGGCATCGAAGACCGCATAGACCCAATCGGGCAGGGGGAGGTTGACCCCGCCGAAGAATCCCCAGAAGGCTTGCATGAAGCTGTGCCGCTCGGCCCAAAGCTGCGCCAGATTGGCCGGGATTGCACGCCGTCCGACGATGTCCAGGAACGTGCTCAGCCCGGTCGGATCGTCGTAGAGTTGCAGGTTGCGCAGGTACCACCAGCCGCCAATGGCGACGGTCAGCCCACCGGCGATGATGCCACCGACCAATAGGGGGCGAATGCTGCGCTGGCGAATGGACAGCAGGAACAGAGTCAGGGCGATGACCGGCAGCATGAAGCCGATGTTGAATTTGGCCAGCATGCCCGCGCCTGACGTCAATCCGAGCGCCAGATACGTGCGCCAATCCGGCGTTTGGTCGCTCATCAGCAGCATGACCACCTGGAGTGTGAGCAGATTGCCGAGCAGATTGGACAGGTTGTCGTTGTTTACCGAGCCGGAGATGAACAGGAACATGGGCAGGAAGGCGTTGAGCGCCGTTGCGCCGACGATAACCTCCGGGCGATCCGGGAAGAGGCGTCGGGCCAGCGAGAAGGTCACCAGGACTGTGCCTACGCCCAGCGCCACCGACAGCAGCCGCGCCAGATGGACGGCCAGGATCGTGCCCCGCCAGGGAAAGGACTCCTCGGCGGGCCGGTGCACGATCATGTTGATATTGCCGTCCGGGTGAACGACGCCTATGTCGGCGTGCGGATTCAGCCGGCGAACGTGTTCGAGATCGTCTGTCGGAATGCCGCCGGTGAGCACCGCCGCCAACATGTAATAGAGCGGTGGTTGGCTGCCTTCCTGCCGCCACAGCGTCGCCTCGCCGGGAGTCTGCACGGGCAGGCTCAGGCTGTTGTCGGCCAGGGTCTTGACCATCGGGTAGTGCCACAGTTCGTCGGATGCCTCGAAGAGTGGCGTGACGACGCTGTAGGTCAGCCCCAGGATGAGGTAGGCGGCGACGAGCAGCAGACGCAAGCGCGGCAGAGTCATGCGCCGCTCCTGGTCGCCCGATCGAACACCTCGATGGTTGCCTGGGCAATCTGCGGCCATTCGAACGCGCTCGACAAACGCGCACTCCCGGCGCGCAGACGGGCACGCAGGGCAGGATCGACGATGACCTTGTGGAGCGCGTCGGCCAGAGCCGGCCCATCGCCGGCAAGGATGAGCATCATATTCTCGCCATCCTGGAATGTCGTGACCTCGACCGCCGGCGTCGTGGTGACGATGGCGCAGCCGAGCCGCAGGGCCGCCATCAGGCTGCCGCGGCGGTATGATGCGCCATCGGCGAAGGGCAGGGCGACCACGTCGGCGGCGGTGAGATAGCCGGCGACGTCGCGTTCGCCAAGGTACCCGGTGCGATGAACGAAGGGTCCAAGGCGGTGTTGAGCGATCAGTCGATCGATCTCGGCGAGATAGGCCTGGTTGGTCGCATCACTGTCCCCGGCCACCGCGCCCACCAGGGCGAGACGCGCCCGCAGGCCGCGATCGAGAATGCGGCGGAAGGCGTCCAGCAGCGTCTCCAGTCCTTTGCTGCGATTGACCAGTCCGAAGTAGACGACCAGCGCCTCATCGGGATCAGCGCCGGCCTGGCTTCGATACTGCTCGGAGCCGGCCGGCGCATCGGTCAGGATGTTGCTGCCGATGGGGATCAACCGGACATGAGGCAGCTCCGCGAGCTGCGCGGCGTCCTCGTGGTTAGTGACGATGGCGCCTCGCAGAACGCCGGGCCAGCCGATGAACGATCCAGGTGCGGAGCGGCCCGGCCTTCGGGAACAGATAAGGAAAGCGCAGATCGTGGAAAGTCGTGACGACCGGAACCGGCGCGACGAGTTCCGGCAGGAAGTGGACGAATGGCGACATGCGAAAGGCCGCGGTCTGGAATTGAAGATTGACGACATCAGGCTGGATCTCGTTTATCCGGCGGCGCAGCGCAGCCAATTGCCCCAGTCCCCAGCCCGCCATCGTCGCGCTGACCGCGATGCCAGGGGTGCTGCCAGATTCCGCCGGTGGCGTCGTCAGGATGAACACCTCGTGACCCTGTGTGGCCAGTTCGCGGGCCAGGATCTCGGTATAGGCGCCGACACCACCCTGCATCGGTGGATATTCTCCCGTGATGATGGCAATGCGCATCAGGTCACCTTCAGGCCGGAGCGGAGGACCTCAAGATACTGGCGGACGCGTTCTTGCCTGAGCTGCCGCTTATGCCCGATCAGACCCTTGGCGGCTTCCTGACCGAGTTGGAGCACATAGGAGGCCAGTAGGAACAGGCGCAGGGCCTGCGCGGTAAGCATGCCGTGATACTTGCGGAAGTAACGCAATTTGCTCTGCTGGAAGTAGATGTGACGTTGCGCCACCACCTGATCGGTGGATTTGCCGCCATGATGAACGATTTTCGCGGAACCCAGATAGGCCACCTGCCAGCCGGCATCGCGTGCGCGGCGGCACCAGTCCAGTTCCTCCGAGAACATGATGTAGCCTTCGTCGAGCGGGCCAATCTGCTCGTAGACCTGGCGGCGCGCCATCAGGGCGGAACCCTGCACCCAATCGACGTCGAGTGTGGCGTCATCTGAACCATCGCGCACGTAGTAGCGGTCGAGAACCGATTGCGGAGCCAGCGACTGAAGCCAGGTGCTTTCGAACAGGGAGGTGAGGAGGGTTGGAAAACGCCGCCGCGTCGACTGAGTCGTGCCGTCGGAATTCAAGGTGTGCGGGCCGACGATACCGGTCTGCGGGTGGGTCTTGAGAAAGTCGAGCATCTGCTGAAGCGCGTCCCCCAGCACTTCGGTGTCGGGGTTCAGGAGCATCAGCACGTCGCCGCGTGCCTCGCGCAGAGCCAGGTTGTTGCCGCGGGTGAAGCCGACGTTTTCGCTTTGGGGAAAGACCCGCACCCAGGGGAAATGCTGGCGAAGATGCTGCACCGTCTCGTCGCTGCTGGCCGAGTCGACGACGATCAATTCTACCTTTTCGCGATCGATCGCCGGCTGAAGGCTCTTCAGACACGCATCGAGAGGATCGACGACGTTCCAACTGACGATGAGGATCGATAACTCCATGCCGCTGATGTTCCTGTAAAGCAACGCAGCATGGGATTTTACCAGAAATTTGCATACGCCCTTCGAGCGCAGGAATTTCGGTTACATGTCGGCAGCATGATGAGGGCAAATCGTATGGCAAGTGATGGAGGGAATGAGCAATGAAGAAGTTTCGGATTGTCCTGGCAGCGGTCGTTCTGACGGTAGGATTGGTGGCCACTTCGGTGAGTGCGCAGAATAGCGCCGGGGAAGGTGGGCGGGGACGCCTGCAGGATCGCCCGCGTGTCGCAGTCAACCTGCTGCGCAGCGTTGTCGACATTGTGTCAAATCAGACCGGCCTCGCGCCGCTGGAGCTCTTGCAGCAGATCCGCAGCACCGACCAGACGATTGCCGAGATCATCACGGCCAATGGTGGCAGCGTCGACGCAGTCAGCGCCGAGGTGATCGCCGCGATCACCAATGCCGTCAATGAAGCAGTCGCTAACGGCCGGCTGACGCAGGAGCGCGCCGACGAAGTCCTGTCGAACCTGCCGCAGAATGTCGATCAGGCGCTGAGCAGCGATCCGCAGCGCGGCGGGCGGGTCGACCGGGGCGTCGTGGACCTCCTGCGTGACCGTGCTCTTGGACGCGCCGTCGAAGAGGCAACCGGCCTGAGCCCGCGCGAGGTGCTGGAACAGGTGCGGTCAGGGAAGACGCTTGGCGAAGTGATCGCGGAGAACGGCGGCGAACCGCAGGCGGTGATCGATAGCGTGCTGGCTTCGGCCACGGAGCGGCTGGCGCAGGCAGTGGAGAACGGTCGGCTGACTCAGGAGCAGGCGGACGAGCGGCTGGCACAGCTTGAAGTGCGGCTCAACGATCTGATGAACGGCACGCTTCGTGAGCGTGTTCAGGTGGGCAGCAGCCTCTAGAGGAGCCGAGAGATCGTAATTCGATAGAAAAGAGCAGGGCGACCCATTCACGGATCGCCCTGCTCTTCGTTTCTATTGTGGTGGCAGGTTGAACAGACGGATGGCGTTGGCCGTCGTCTGTCTCGCCATTTCATCCCTGGTCAGACCATGCAGCGCGGCGAGCCGGTCGACCATGAGCGGGATGTAGGCAGGCTCATTGCGCTTTCCCCGGTGGGGTGTCGGGGTCAGATAGGGTGCATCCGTCTCGACCAGGAGGCGATCCACCGGAGTGCGTGCCGCAATGCGTCGCAGCTCGTCGGCTTTCTTGTAGGTGATCGGCCCGGTGAAGCCCAGACAGAAGTTGATGGCCAGCGCGCGATCGGCGATGGCGGGTGGAGCTGAGAATGAATGCAGAACGCCCGGCCGCGACTGGAGCGACGCCGGAAGTGCCGCGCACCAGCGCTCGAGGATGGCGATCACGTCGTCGCTGGCTTCGCGATTGTGGATGATGACCGGAAGTTCGAGCCGCGCGGCCAGTTCCAACTGCGCTTCGAACGCGCGCCACTGCACATCTTTCGGGCTGAAGTCCCAGTGGTAGTCCAGGCCGATCTCGCCAATCGCGACGACTTTGGGCGACTTCGACTGCTCTGCAACAACGGACAGATAGTCCGCATCCGTTGCCGCCGAGCTGTTCGGGTGGATGCCGACGGCTGCGTAGATTCCTGGGTACTCCTGCGCCAGCGCAATCGCCGCGCTGCCGCTCTCGACGTCGATCGCCGGGTTGATGATCGCGCCAACGCCCGCGTCCCTGGCGCGCTGCAAGACCTCCGCCCGATCGGCATCGAAGGCATCGAAATTCAGATGGCAGTGCGTGTCGATCACGTTAGAGCTTGTGCTCCGCCTTGAGCTGATCGTAGTCGGCGCGGACCATCATCTCGATCAACTGCTCAAAGGATACCGTGGGTTCCCATCCCAGTACCTGGCGCGCCTTGCTCGGATCGCCGATCAGCAGATCGACTTCGGCGGGACGCATGTAGCGCTGGTCCTGGACGACATAGTCCTGCCAGTCGAGGTCGACGGCGGCAAAGGCTACTTCGCACAGACGCTGGACCGTGTGCGTCTGGCCGGTGGCGACCACGTAATCGTCCGGTTGGTCCTGCTGGAGCATCATCCACATGGCGCGGACGTAATCGCCGGCGAATCCCCAGTCTCGCTGGGCGTCGAGGTTGCCGATGCGCAGTTCAGGGACGAGCTTGAGGCTGATCATCGCGGCGTGGCGGGCCACTTTTCGGGTCACGAATTCGTAGCCGCGGCGTGGCGACTCGTGATTGAACAGGATCCCGCTGGTCGCGTGAAGGCCATAGCTCTCGCGATAGTTCACGGTGATCCAGTGGCCGTAGACTTTGGCGACGCCATAGGGGCTGCGCGGGTAGAACGATGTGGTCTCGCGCTGCGGCACCTCCTGCACTTTGCCGAACATTTCGCTGCTGGAGGCCTGGTAGAAGCGAATCTGTGGGTTGACGGTGCGGATCGCATCGAGCATGCGTGTGACGCCGAGCGCGGTGACATCGCCCGTGAGGACGGGCTGCTGCCACGACGCGGGGACGAAGCTCTGGGCCGCGAGGTTGTAGACTTCGTCCGGTTGCGACTCGCGAACGACTTGAATCAGGCTGGTGAGATCTGTCAGGTCGGCCGACACGAGCTGCAGTTTGTCTTGAAAGTGCCGGATGCGCTCGTAGCTGACGGTAGTGGTGCGCCGGACGATACCGAAGACCTCGTAGCCCTTCTCCAGAAGGAACTCGGCGAGGTACGAACCATCTTGACCGGTGACTCCGGTGATCAGTGCACGTTTGGTCATGAGCCGTTACATCCAGGGTGAATAGGGCAGGCGGACGGCCGGGATGAGCGTATGCTCATCCCGGCCGTACCGATCGCCAAAGAAAGAGATTGACCTAGCCGCCGCTCGCGCCTTCCGGCGTGTTGGTCGGCAGGGGCCGCGCAACCACCACCGGCAGCTCGTTGACATCGAACGACTCGCCGTTCAAAGTCAGGCGCACGTATTCGGAAGCTACCCAGCCGACCGCACCGTCATAGGTGGCGCGCACCCACAGACCGTCTTCGCTCAGCGCATCGACAGTCAAAATGGTGCCGCCTGGCAGCAGGGCCAGCGATTCCGAGGCAGCGTCGTCGAAGCGGCGCAGGTGCAGGTTGATGCCAGGGTTCAGATTGAAGACTTCGCCGATGACCACATCGCGAATGGATTCCGGAATGCCGCTGGTCGGGGCGGCAAACGTTTCGACACCCCCACGCTCTTCACCGGTGAGGATGACGAGCTCCTGATTGGATTCGATCCGTTCCAGATCCACGCTTCGGCCCAACTGCTCAAAGGCGGTAACGTACAGGGCGCTGATCCAGCCGGTGACGATGGCACTGGCGTCTTCATAGCGCACGAAGTACCAGTCCCGCTCCTCGGTGAGGCCCAGGAATGTCAGGCGCACATCACCGGGCACCAGCGCCAGCGACTCGCCAGCGATGTCCGGCGTGCGGCGGATGTGAACCCGCGCGCCAGGGGCGACGTTGCCCGAGAAGGCAAAGATCGTGCGGTCCGGCGGGCTGGGCGGTTGAATGCTGCTGTTCAGCGTTTCGCCCGCACGGTTCATCGGGACCGTCGGCAGATCGGCCAGGCGCTGCGGGAAGCCGCGCGCATCCTGAACGATCAGGTACAGGGCATTGACCCAGGCGACGACCGTGCCGCCATCTTCGGTGGCAAAGGCAACGTTCAGCCAGGTCGAACCCGGATCAAGATCTTGATCCTCTTCCAGCTCTTCCGCTGGATCGACGAATTCCTCGGCTTCCGGATCAGGCGTCGCACCAACAGGCGGCTCCGGCGCGCCGGCACGACCCAGGACCAGAAGCACTGCGCCCGACGGGGCCAGGCCCAGAGAGAAGGCCTCGGAGCTGGGGTACTGACGCAGGTGCAGATTGGCTCCAGCGTTCAGGCTGATGCGAGCCGTCGGACCCGCCGCGGTGGGCACGAGCGTTGGCTCAGGATTGACGACCACTGCCGGGGTCGCCGTCGGTTGGATGGCCTGGGCGACCTCTGTGACGGGGGCCGGTGTTGCCGTGGGCGGCGGTGGAACTTCCGTTGCCGGGGCGGCGACAGGCGCCAGTGAGAGCGGTGCGCTGTCGACCGACTGGGCGATGGCCGCCGGTTCGAGGACCACAGCTTCGGGGCCTTCGGCGCCGTTCACGGCTGCGACGTAATACAGGTTGCCGCCGTAGACCGTGCCAAGACCCAGCGGAACGGTCGAGTTCGCGCTCCCGTTCGTCACCGAGACATTGATGTCTTCGGTGCTCGGCTGGACGACCACCGATTCGACGGCGCCGGTCGCGAGATCGGCGGTCAAAGCCGTCCCATCGGCCAACACTGCCGCGACGGAGCCTTCGCCGGCGAGGTTGATCAGCGTCAACTGACTGCTTGTGCTGTTGATCGTCGACAGATCGACGGCCAGCGGCTCAATCCGTCCTTCTTGAGCAGTTCCGGTGATATTGAGGATTGTCGCGGCGCCGTTGGCCACGTCGATGCTCTGGGCGGCCACTTCGTCTGACGAACCCCCGGCGCGGACCGAGACGCTGTACGTACCGGGCGCAACGCGCATGAACACGGTGCTTTCCGTCTGGCCGAGCAGCGGTGCGACCAGCGTGTCATTGAGGAATACGTCGACATCGCCGGCATCAGGCGCCAAATGCGCGATCTTCAGCCAACCCGCCTCTGCGCTCTCGGGCCTGGTGGGCGCCTGGAGCACCATGACTTCCGGATCGGCCGCCGTGCCGTAGGCGACCACGATATAGGACGTACTGCTGTTCAGGCTGTACGGGGCGGTCGCGATGATGGCATCCGACAGCGCCGCGCCGCTGGGCACAACGGCCAGGTTATACGACAGGGCGGGCAGATCGAGCGTGCCGTAGGGGACGTTGTAGCTCAGGCCGGGGACGACCGGACGGCCATCCGCAAGGATGATATCGACCGCCGGCGCATCGGCGATGGCATGGACTGCCGTGAAACGCGCCTTGCCAACGGCGATCGAGTTCAGGTCTTCCGTGAACTCCGCGAACTGGAGCGGGCTGGTCGACGACACAATCAGCGTCTTGGCAATGCCGTCATTCGCAGAAACAGCCTGCTGCCAGAGCGGATTGCTCTCGCCGTTGGGCGAAACCGAAATGCTGATCTCGCCGGCAGGGACATTCAGATATGGCGTGGCCTCGCAGAAAGACAGATCGGCGACGGCCACGTTGCCATTGACAAAGACGTCCACCGCACCGGCGCCGGGCAGGGCATGCACGAAGCGGAGCTGGGCTCCGCCCGCGGCCTGTCCCTGAACGCCAATGACAGCAGTGACCATGAGTGCGATGATGAGGAAACTTGCGAGAACACCGTTACGAATTCTGGACATTCCGCTTCTCCTTGTACACAAACGCCCGTTACGACCGCCACACGGCGGATCAGGTCCCCTTCCTGCCACTGGCTCAGGTAGTGTTCCTGTTCGGCGGAGAGTTTGTCGATGTGAACGCCCATGGCTTCCAGCTTCAGCCGAGCGATCTCACGGTCAATTGCCTCCGGGACAACATAGACCTGCTTGCCCAGCGACTTCGCGTTCTTGACCATGTATTCGGCCCCGAGCGCCTGATTGGCAAAGCTCATGTCCATGACGCTCGCCGGGTGGCCTTCTGCCGCCGCCAGGTTGATCAGACGGCCTTCGCCCAGCACGTAGAGCGGCTTGCCGCCGACGCGGTATTCCTCGACGAAGGGGCGAACGAGCTTCGGTTCACTTTCCGACATCTTGGCCAGACCGGGCAGGTTGATCTCGACATTGAAGTGGCCGCTGTTGGCCAGGATGGCGCCCGGCTTCATGTTGGCGAAGTGCTGGACGTCAAGCACGTTGATGTCGCCGGTCGCGGTCACGAAGATGTCGCCGACTGCGGCGGCTTCACTCATCGGCATGACGCGGAAGCCATCCATGACCGCTTCCAGCGCGCGCAGCGGGTCGATTTCCGTCACGATCACGTTGGCGCCCATGCCCTGGGCGCGGCTGGCGATGCCGCGGCTGCACCATCCGTAACCGGCGACGACGAACGTTCGGCCGGCAAGTAGCAGGTTGGTGGCGCGGATGATGCCGTCGAGGGTGCTCTGGCCCGTGCCGTAGCGATTGTCAAACAGATGCTTGGTGTTGCTGTCATTGACCGCGATCACCGGGAATTCCAGCGCGCCCTCGTTGGCCATCGCCCGCAGACGGATAACGCCTGTGGTCGTCTCTTCGGTGCCGCCGACGATGCCGTTGAGCAGCTCACGGCGCGTCTTGTGGATCGTGCTGACCAGATCGGCGCCGTCATCCATGGTGACGTGCGGCTGATGGTCGAGCGCCGCCGTGATGTGATCGTAGTACGTTTCGTTGTTCTCGCCTTTGATGGCGTAGACCGGAATCTCGTAGTGAGCAACCAGAGAGGCTGCTACATCATCCTGCGTCGACAGCGGGTTGCTGGCGCATAGAACGACATCGGCGCCACCCAGCTGGAGCGTATGCATGAGGTTGGCTGTTTCGGTCGTGACATGGAGGCATGCGGAAACCCGTACACCGCTCAGGGGTTTCTCTTTGGCGAAGCGCTCGCGAATGGCGCGCAAAACCGGCATCTCATGCTCCGCCCATTCGATGCGGAAGCGTCCGCCGGTCGCCAGATCAAGGCTCTTCACGTCATGTTCAACAGTGGTCATGGTTTCTCCTGAATAGTGGTCTTCGCCAACAGGGCATCAAGTCGATACTGATCGTCGAAATGTCTGCGGAACCTCGATATGAAGTCCGGAATGGTGAACGTGTGATTCTGCGTGCCAACCTGCTCCAGCACGTAACTTGCGCAAAGCGCGCCGATTTCGCCCGCCAGCTTCCAATCCCAGCCGTAGCTGAGACCACAAAGTAGTCCCGCGCGGTAGGCATCGCCGACACCTGTCGGATCGACGATCCGCTCCGGAGGCACGACCGGAACCGGGATGGCTTCGTTTCCCTGGAAGACGGTCGAGCCCTCTTTGCCACGGGTGATGACGAGTACGTCGATTTCGCGCCGAAGGTCTTCAGTCGTCATGCCGGTCTTTTCGCAGATCATCTCTGCTTCATACTGGTTGACGACCATGGCGTAGGCGCCGGTCATACTCCCCCGCAGCTCCTCACCGGTCAGGCGCGGGATCTGCTGGCTGGGATCATAAAGGAAGCGAATTCCCCGGCTTCGGCATTCTTCCGCGAGATTCTGCATGGCGACCGGGTCGTTCGGCGAAATGACCACGAGATCCGGGATGCCATCGTAGACGTCGCTCAGGCGAAAATCGCGAGCGAGAGCCATCGCGCCGCCATAAAAGGAAGCGATCTGGTTGTTGTCGACATCCGTATTGACGAAGAAGGACGCCGTGAAGACCGAGCCGATTTGCTGCACCAGCGTGGTGTCCACGCCTGCGACTTCAAGGTGCGTGCGATAATCGCCAAAGTCCTGGCCCACCGTGCCGAACAGACGCGGACGCAGTCCCAGGCGCCCCATGGTATAGACGATGTTGGCCGCGACACCCCCGTAATGGCGTGTCATATCGTCTACAAGAAAGCTCAGACTGACCTGATCCAACTTCTCGCGCAGGATGTGTTCTTTGAAACGACCCGGGAAGCGCATCAGGTAGTCGTAGGCAATCGAACCCGTTACAATGATGTCATGCATTGAGGTGATTTCATTCCGCTGTGCAGAATAGATAACGGCGTGGCAGTATACCACAATGTCAACCCGCGCTTATAGACTAGTCCTTTGTTCCTAATTCTTTTATCGTTTATTGGGAATTCCACGGGGACACGCAATGACCTTGTTCGATGGCAACAGATTGACCAACGCGATCATCCGGCTCGATGTCGAACGGTTGCAGTCGGGCTTCTACGCAGATAAGTACTTCGAAAACGTCATTGGCGTCCTGGAAACGCTGCGCGGACAGGGCTATACCTTCAGTGGCAGTGACGCGCGCCCTCTTCCAATCGATGTACAGACTGTTCGTACAGGCGAGCTGCCTGTCGAGGCGCAGATTTTCACCCGACGCGCCAACCGGGCGCTGATTGCGGGCATCGACGTTGCCCTGGTCATGCTGCGTCACGCCGCCGGCCGGCAATTGAACGGCGCCTTCGAGCCCAGCTGGCAGTCGCTCGAAGTGGAAGCCACCCATGATGGTGAGATGATCCCCTACGATGGGCATCCTGAGAACGTCACGCCGGTCATGAAGATCCGTGGTTTGTACCAGGACTTCGCGCTGCTGGAAACGCCTATCCTGGGCGTGCTGACCCGCGCGACCCGCATTGCCAGCAACGTCTACGATGTGCTTGAAGTGGCCCACGGCAAGCCAATTCTGTACTTCCCTGCGCGCTTCGACCTTCCCGAAGTGCAGGCAATTGACGGCTACGCCTACTGGCTGGCCGTGCAACGCTACAACCACGAATCCGGAACGCAGGTTCGAGCGGCAGTGAGCACTGATGCCCAGGCTGCATGGTGGGGCGGGAAAGGCGGCGGCACCGTGCCGCATGCCCTGATCGCGGTGTTCTTCGGCGACACCGCCGAGACGATGGTCGCCTTCGCACGCACGCTGCCGGTCGAGATCCCGCGGATCGCCCTGGTGGACTTCAACAACGACTCCGTTGGCGCGGCACTGGCCGTCGTCTCCGCATTCTGGCCTCACTACCTGAAGGCGATGCAGTCCGGCGATGCCGTCGAACAACGCCGCTGGCGCCTTGATGGCGTTCGTCTCGATACCAGCCCCAATGTGCGTGACGTTTCACTCGCCGAGGGCGATCCTACCGGCGTCAACCCGAAGCTGGTGGGGCTGGTACGTGCAGCGCTGGATGCTTCCTGGCAGTCCTGGGACGTGCCGCCAGCCTATGAAGATGCCGCCCGCGAGTTCGCCCGCGGCGTCAAGATCGTCGTCACGGGAGGTTTCAATCGCGAGCGCATCGCGCAGTACGAACGGGATGGCGTTCCGGTGGACATCTATGGCGTGGGATCGTCGCTGCTGCGCAATGACCCGACCACCAATGCCGATTTCACGATGGATGTTGTCCGGGTTCAGGTTGACGGCCGCTGGCACGATATGGCGAAGGTTGGCCGCCGACCGAACGACAATCCTGCGCTGCAACGGGTGAATCTAGGAGCACTCTGATGCCGGATGAAGACGCCAAACAACCGCGGGAACCGCGTCTGGTCGCGGGGCGCGGCGGCACCCGCATGTTTTCCGTCGCCGCGCTTGCCGAACGCATTCGCGAGCAGTTCATGATGGAACTCAGCGGGAGTGATGTGCTGCACGAGGCGAACACGCCATCCAAACGGATGCGGTTGGTACGCGATGTCACCGACTATGTCATCGCCGTCGAGTCGATCGCGATGACGTCCGACGACAAGGCGACCCTGATGCAGCGCGTCTACAGTGAACTCTTCGGCTATGGACCGCTGGATGCCCTTTTTGCTGATCCCCTCGTGACGACTATCGCGCTCAACGGCGCCGACCATGCCGCGGTGCGCTACGGACACGACGAACTCCAGGATGTCTCGCCTCTGTTCGAGGATGCCGATCAGGTGCGTACGATCGTCGAACGGCTGCTGGTGGATGCCGGCGCCGAAATGGTCAGCGAGTCGCCGATCGTCGAGACCGGGCTGACCATCGGCGGCCGCCGCGTGAGCCTGAGCGTCGTCACACCAGCGTTCGGCACCCATCTGACCGCCGACATCCGTCTGCACCCGACCACCGCGCCGTCTCTGAACGATCTGGTGGCCAATCAGGCGCTGACCGAAGAGGCCGCCGACGTTCTTCGCAGGCTGGTCGCTTCACCCTACGGGTTTGTCGTCGCCGGTGAGACCGAAACAGGCAAGACGACCCTGCTCAATGCGCTGGCCGGTGAGATGGCGATTGCGGAAGATGCAGCCCCAGGCGCGGCGGTGGAGCGCACCGGGGAGATGCGCCTGCCGGAGCGTTGGGTTTGCTACCAGCCCACCTGGGGAAGGGATGAGTCCGAGTCGGTCCAGTTTGGACAGCGCATTGAAGAGGCACTGGCCGCGGCTCCAGGCTGTCTTATGATCGATGAAGTGCGAGCCGACGATCCGACGTCGATCGCGCCACTCCTGACTCGCGAAGACGTGCCCCGCCAGGCCTGGGCTTTTCGCGGCGCCCCGGACCACAAGCGTCTTCAAAGCGCGCTGGGCATGCTGGCACGACGCGCCGAAGTTGGCGCGGGTGAGGCGCTCGTGCATGCCCTGTACACCCGGTTGCCGTTTGTCATCTCCGTTGCGCGCATCCAGGGACGCCTCAAGCTGTTCAGCATCGCCGAGTGGCAGTCGCGCATCGACACCGACTACCCGGACTATGTCCAGCTTTTTCGCTACAGCGAGGGTTCTTCCCGGGCGACCGGGGCGCAGCTTGCTCGCTGGATCTGACGAGTCGAGGCGGAGGATGGCGCCCGAGCGTTCTTCGCCGGTTGGCCTGCTTGAAAAACCCCCTCCCCATGCTCATAATAGCGATCACAAACGTCGATATGTGGCCCAAATTCATCGGTCTGGTAGTCACCTTCCGGAAGGAAACCTGAATGGATTTCCCAGCTTTTTACGATCCACAGAAAGTCGGAACACTCTACGTGCCGGATGTCGCCTCGGCCATTCAGGCGGGACGCGCTCTGGAGTCTTCGCCGGCCTCGAAAGCACAGGTCAAGACGATCCTGCTGCTGGTTGATCCGCAGGTCGACTTCGTACATGTGGACGGCAAGCTGAGCGTTCCCGGCGCGGTCGAGGATACAGGGCGCACCATCGAATGGATCTTCCGGAACGTCAATCGCATCACCACGATTGCGGCCTCACTGGACAGTCACCTGCCGATCCAGATTTTCTCGCCAGCCTGGTGGCGCGGCCCGGACGACAATCACCCGGAACCCTATACCGTGATTCGCAGCAGTGACGTCGATGCCGGGATGTGGACGCCGCTGTACGAGTCTGAATGGTCCCTGGCGTATGTGGAAAAGCTGGAAGAGTATTCTAAGAAGGAACTGATGATCTGGCCGTATCACACGTTGATCGGCACGCCCGGTCACGCGATCACGCCGGCGCTGTATGAGGCGATTGCCTTTCACGCCAGCGCCCGTCAGACCCAACCGGTCTTTCTGGAAAAGGGGATGATCGCCAAGACCGAGTACTACTCGATGCTGGAGCCGGAGGTCAAGGTCCCGGACCACCCGATGGGTGAGCTCAACATCTCGTTTCTGAACATGCTCGCCAGCTACGACCTCATCTATGTGGCCGGGCAGGCGGAGAGCCACTGCGTGTTGGAGACGGTCACGTCGATCGTGCGCTATTTCGCAGACCAGCCGGCGGTGCTCCAGAAATTGCGCATTTTGGAAGACTGCATGTCGCCGGTCGCGCACCCGACCATCGACTTCGCCGATATCGCCCGCAAGAAGTTCCGGCGCTACGCCGAACAGGGGTTGAAGATCGTCAATTCGACCATGCCGCTGCGGTGAAGGTGGTGCGGTGATAGTGACAGTGAAGGTGAGGAGGAAAGAAAACCGGGCAGGCGTCCACAAGTGCGGAGTCGCCTGCCCGGCGGATCGACGCTGAGATTACTGAATCTGATTGGCGGCGTTGACGACGGCGGTCAGGACGTTGATTGGCGCGCCGCCGCGGTCATAGGTCGTCCCACCGAAACTGATCCACTGGGGGGCGCCGTCGGCGTAGCGGACCATGGTCGCCGGCGTGCCGGTCACGCCCATGTTCTGAGCCAGATTGAGATCCACCGACACCTGATTAACGCCGCTGGAGCATTCCAGCAGGTCGCTGTAGCTGAGGCCCAGGTCCTGCGCCAGGAGACGGCCGACATCGCCGTTGTAGCGGCCGGTGGTGGCGTAGGTGTACATCAGATCCTTGCCTTCCCAGAAGGCGCCGGGACGGAGCTCGTCAGCACAGACCAGAAGCTGGCCGGTGAACTCGCTAAGCTGCCCGCCGGTGGTTGGCATGATACGATACTCGAACTTGGCCTGACCGGTGACGACGTGCTCCTGGATGAACTGCTGCATCGTCGGATGGTAGGATTGGCAGTGAGGGCAGGCGAAGTCGGCGAATTCGATCAGTGTGATGGGCGCATCGGGATTGCCGAGTACGAATGCCCCATCCGTCGCGCGCGACTGAGGAACGGACGCATAGTCGACCTTCGCGGCATTGGTGCTGCCCAGGACGATGACCAGGACAACGGCCAGAACTGCGACGACGACCACCGCGCCAATAATGAGCAGACCGCGTTGCCCGCCAACCGCAGGTGCACTGGCCTGACGCGGTGTTTTGTTCACTGCGGAAGTGGACATAGAATTCTCCTCAACTGAACCTGATACAGGGATTTTATCTGAACAAGTGAGGTGTCTCAATCAGCACTTCATGAGAAGGCAACAAAGATTACAGGGATTTTACAATTTCGAGCGAGAGGAGTCCGACTGTGCGCACCATTGAACTGATCGCGAAGAAACGCGACGGCGGCGCATTGACCACCGCAGAGATCGAATGGCTGATTGAGCAGTATACCCAGGGAGGCGTGCCCGACTACCAGATGTCCGCCTTTCTCATGGCCGTCTATCTGAAAGGTATGTCACGCCGTGAGATTGCCGATCTGACTCTGGCCATGGCGCGATCGGGCGAACAGCTTGATCTGTCCGACATCGGCGACTACTGGGTGGACAAGCACTCCTCCGGCGGTGTGGGCGACAAGACGACTCTGATTGTGCTGCCGCTGGTGGCATCGTGCGGCGTGCCGGTAGCCAAGATGAGCGGCCGCGGCCTGGGCATGTCTGGTGGGACGATCGACAAGCTGGAGTCGATTCCCGGTTACCGGGTCGATCTTTCGGCGGAGGAGTTTCGCAGGCTGGCGCGTGAGAACGGGATCGTGCTTTCCGGCCAATCGCTGGCGCTGGCCCCGGCGGATGGCAAGATCTATGCGCTGCGCGACGTGACCGCCACTGTCGCCAACAAGGCGCTGATTGCCAGCAGCATCATGAGCAAGAAGATCGCCGCCGGCGCCAATGGCATCGTCCTCGATGTCAAAGTCGGCCGGGGGGCCTTCATGACGACCCTGGAGGATGGCCGCGAACTGGCGCAGATCATGGTCGACATCGGCGCCGACGCCGGGCGGGATGTCATCGCCATGCTCTCGGACATGAACCAACCGCTGTGAGCCGCTGTCGGCAATGCCCTGGAGGTCAGGGAAGCCATCGAGACGCTTTCCGGCGGCGGAACGGAAGACCTGCGCGAGCACTGTCTGGCCACTGCCGGCTACATGCTCCAGTTGGCGGGGAGGGGGCTGCGCTGGACCGACGAACAGGAAGTCCGGGAACTGCTGGAGAGCAAAATCGCGGATGGAGCGGCGCGGGCAGCCCTGCGGCGGATGGTGGTCGGGCAGGGGGGCGACCCCGGCGTCATCGACGATCCGTCGACGTTGGCCGCCGCAAAGAACCGCACGGTGGTGACGGCCCAGAGCGCCGGCTGGATGCAGCAGGTGGACGCTTTGAGTATCTCGATGGCGGCCTTTGAATTGGGCGCTGGGCGGGAGAAGAAGGGCGATCCGATCAACATGGCGGTCGGCGTCGAGTGCCATGTCAAGGTCGGCGACCGCGTGGAGCAGGGGGGGCCTCTGCTGACCATCCACTACGACGATGCCGACAAGCTGGCGGCTAGCCAGTCGTGGGCGGACCGCGCCTTCGTGATCGCCGAAACGCCATGCGAACCTCTGCCGTTGTTCTACGACGTCATTCGAGGTGCTCGCTGAGATAGTTGGCTGCGCCGGCTCGCGAACCCGTCCGCGCGCCGGCGATGGCCGCCGCCGCCGCCTCGTAGACTGCGCGAGCCAGGGCGCCAGGTTCGGGCGCGAATGCGTTCTCGGTGAGATAGCGATCGCGAAAAGCCGCATCAGGTTGCTGACCGCGGGCAACGAAAAACACCCCGTCAATGGCGCTGACATTCTCGATGCCGACGACTATCACCGGAAGATCCGACGCCGCTTCCTCGATTTCTGCGCCCGTTGTCATTACGCCGACGACAATGACGACCTTGACGAGTGGATCGGCTGCCAGCGCGCGGGCGCGCTCGAGGCCTGGCTGTTACCATCGTCTATCGGCAGGAGTTCCAGCCATAGGTCGCCGGCATCGGCCGCAGCCATGCGGGCGGCGTAGAGCGCCTCATAGCCGATCAGGCGATTGGCGCCCTCGAAAGGCGCGAGCAGCGCCACCCGGTTGATGCCCGGCGTCGCCTGGGGCGCGCATCCGCCTGCAAGGATCAGCAGAGCGAGGGCGAGCGTAGCGACGGCTCTACGAGCAGCTATTGGCCAGGTGCTCATCGAAGGTCAGCGCAAAGCGGTGGTAGCCGCTGCCATCACATTCCGCCTGGAAGTAGAAGAATTCGGATGGGGTCGGATCGACCACCGCCTGAAGCATGGCCAGGCCCGGGTTGGCGATCGGTCCGGGCGGTAGCGTGGGATTCAGGTAGGTGTTGTAGGGCGAGATCACCCCGGTGTAGTCTGCACGGGTGATTTGCGGCCACCAGTCCCCCGGCTCGCCCAGCGGGTACTGGACAGTCGGATCGGCGTCGAGTTTCATGCCAATGTCGAGCCGGTTGCGGTAGACCCCGGCGATTTGCGGCGCCTCGTCGATCCGAACGGCCTCACGCTGCACGATCGAGGCCAGTGTCGTCACCTGATGCAGCGTCCAGCCCTGCGCGGCAGCCGCAGAGTCGACGCCCGTCGAACGCACCTGGACCAGATATTCGTCGGTGAGCGCTCGGCGCAGTTCGATCGGCGTAATGTCCGGCGGCAGGCTGTAGGTGTTCGGGAACAGAAAACCCTCATAAGAAGTGCCGCCGGGCAGGCCCACCGCTGCCGCGAAATCCGCGTCAGGCGTCGCGCCCTGGCCGACAACCATCAGAAAATCGGCGCCGGAGAAGCCGAACAGGGGGTTCGCGTCGATCGCTTCGGCGACCTGCTCGATGCGCCACCCCTCGATGATACGGAAGGGGATGAAGCTCCCGCGCGAGTCGGTCAGCGCCTCGGCAATCTCCGGGATGGTCTGGGCCGCATTCAGAAAATAGGTTCCCGCTTCCAGCTCCGTATCCCAGTCCTGGAGTCGCACAAAATCAACGAACACGTCCGCGTCGGCGATCAGACCAGTGTTCGTAAGGTTCGCTGCAATCGCCCTGGGCGTGTCGCCGGAATTGACGATGAACCGGACGGGCGTGCGATCGGAACTCATCGCCGTGTTCAGAACGTCTTCCTGACCGGCGAGTCTCAGGCGGATCAGTTGCGTCTGCACAAAGTCGACCGGGTCGCCGCCGGAGACCAGGATCAGCGCGAGAACGGCGATCACGGCCAGCAGGAGAAGCGCGGCCGCGGCCGCAATGATCATTCGGGTGGTTCGCATAGTCAGTCTGTGCGTCGCCTTGCTGGTGACAGGGTTATCATTCCGCGAAAAACTCCGGGGCGAAATCCGCCAGGCCATCGCGTACCGCATCGAGATAGCTATGGAGCATAATCCGTGCCGCCAGATCATCGATCGGTGCGCGGGGTGGCCGCTTCAGGCGGTGCGCCAGTTCGTGGGCGTCGACGCTGGTTAACTGCTCGTCCCACAGGACTAGAGGCAGAGAGAGTGCGGTGTGCAGTAGATCCACCCAGGTGCGTACTTTCGCCGCCTGAGTATACACGCCTTCAGGGTCATCATAGTCTGACGGTAAGCCGACGACGAGACCAACCGCCTGCTGTTCCTCGGCGATGCGCGCCAGCTTCTGGAAGTCTTCGCGCTTGGAGGTTCGTCGAATAACGAGGAGTTCCCGCGCGGTCAGGCCCACGGTGTCGCTCACTGCCACGCCGATGCGCGCCAGACCATGATCGATTCCCAGCAGCCGTCCCTTCAGCTGACTCACAGGCTGACCACCAGCAGCCGGATGCGTGCCGGGAGCAGGGGCAGGTGGGGCAGCCAATCCGGGAACAACTCGATTTGCGGAACAGTGCCCGCGGCCAGTTCAATGGTGTTCTGCAAATAGACGACCGCGTCGGCACTCGACCGGGTGGCCAGGCTCTGCTGGAGCGCCCCTATGTCGAGATTGGCGGTGGCCTGCCCGCTGGCGTAGACCGTGAAGGTTACACCGCCGTCGGGGTCGATACCGGTGACCGCGCGCCGCTCATAGGACATCGAATCGGGCCGGACGATGTAGCTGCGCGGAATCTGCGCCGCAAGACGAGCGAACGCGACCTGCTGCGCCAGATCTTCGTCGACCGCCGTCGCCTGCACCACGGCGCGCATGGTCAGGGTGATCTCGTCGGTCGAGTCCCCGACACTGTGTGAGAACGTCATCCAGTCGTCGCGTTCCTCAACAATGCCGATGGTTTCGCTGATCAGGAACTGGCTCTCTTCAAGCCGGGGCTGCATCTCGTCAAAAGCGCGGTCCTGAATCTGCTGGCGCAAGATGGCGATCAGCCGGTCGCGATCCTCACTGCTGACGGCGTTGGTGACCCGCCGCTCGCCGCCAAAGGTGGGGGAGACGTTGCGCACCTCGACCTGATCAGCCAGCGGGCCGACCACCGTGTTGATCATGCCGGCCTCAACGTTGCCGATGTCACCGGCGGCTTCTTCGACAGCCTCGATCGGAACTTCGATCTGCAATCCCTGACCTGCGGGAACCTCGGCCTCGACCATCGTGCGAAACAGGATGGGCGCGCCGGCGCCGGTGCTCACAAAAGCGCCGGCCGGAATAGCCGCAGCATTCCCGGTCTTGTTGATGAAGACGACGGCTCCGGTCGCCCGGGCCACCCCCAACTGCTGGACCCCGCTGGTGGCGATTGTCGCCCGTTCTTCGACCTGGGCGCGCACGACCAGGGCCGGGATAACGCCGGTTTCGACGTCGACGCGCATCAGTTCGCTGTCCGGCACCGCCCGCACACCCGCCTCGACCTCAAGCGTCTGCTGCAAGGGCACGATCGTCACGGTTGCGCTGGGGATGGCGGCATAAGCCGCGCCACCCACTGCCAGGATGAACAGGATCACCAGCGCCAGACGCGACAGCATCTTGATGCGCCTCTGAGCGGGGCTGAGCGGTTCGGCGCGCACCCGGCTGGCGACTTCGATCAGTTCATCGGGTTCAGGTTCGTCTTTCGGCTTGTGAAAGCGGTTGGTGAACACCTTGGCGCGGCCCCGGCGCCACTTCTGCTTCTCGCTGCCGCCGATGGTCTCGAAGGTGCTGATGTTCAGTTCGCGCGCGTTGCGAATGACCTGGTCGTCGTGGGTGACCAGCGCCATCTTGATTGCTAGGCGCATCGCCTCACGCTGCACCAGGACCAGATCCAGCTTGCGGGTGAGGGCGGTCCCTTGCTCCGGCCAGATCAGCAGCACACGCTGGCCGCGCAGAAAGGTCAGGCGGTCGCGCACCGACGCGGCATCTTCATTGGGTTCAAGCTGGACGAATTCTGGCTTGGGTGGCATCGAGTGTCAGAGCCTCAGCCTGTGATGTGCGGAAAGGGGCCACGGCATCCCGGACCCCTTTCGCAGCAAGTTACGCCTCAAGAAGTTTGCGCGCCTGAGCCAGCGCATCGGGCAGTTTGGCGGCGTTGCGCCCACCAGCCTGCGCCATGTTGGGACGGCCGCCGCCGCCGCCATCGACCACGGCGGCGATCTGCTTTACAAGATTGCCGGCGTGAACGCCCTGCTTGGTCAGGTCGTCGGTCACCGTGACAAACAACTGCGGTTTGCCGTCGATCACGCTGCCAAGCACCATGACGCCGCTCTTGACCGCATTGCGGAACCAGTCCGACATTTCGCGGAGCATTTCCAGCGGCACATCGCTAATCTGGACGACAAGCGCCTGCTTGCCGTTGATCGTCTCCATGCCGGCCAGGAGCCTGTCAAATTGCTGCCTGGCCAGTTCGCGCTGAAGGACGGCGATCTGCTTGCGGGCGCTGGCCAGCTCATCCTGAAGGCTGATCAGGCGCGTGCCGACCTGCTCCGGCTGCGCGTTCAACTGCGCGGCGATCTGGCCGAGAGTCGCCATCTGCTGCTGGAGGTACTCCACCGCCGCATGGCCGGTCAGCGCTTCCACGCGCCGGATGCCCGCGCTGACGCTGCCCTCGCCGACGAAGACGAAGGTGCCGATTTCCGCAGTCGAACGGACGTGGCAGCCGCCGCACAGTTCGTAGCTGTAGCGGTCACCATTGTTGACGATCGTGACCGTGCGGACGCGGTCGCCATACTTTTCGCCGAAGAGCGCCATCGCGCCTTCGGCCTTGGCTTCGCTCAGCGATTTCTCCACCGTCGCGACGGGGTAGTTGCGCAGAATGTAGTCGTTGATCTCTGCCTCGATGGCGTGCAACTCTTCGGGCAACACCTTGGTGTCGTGCGCGAAGTCGAAGCGCAGCCGGTCGGGGGCGACCAGCGAGCCGCGCTGCTGGACATGCGTGCCCAGGTGGTGGCGCAGCGCCGCATGCAGCAAGTGTGTGCCCGTGTGGTTGCGGGTGATATCGGCGCGGCGTTCGCGGTCGACCTCGACCCAGGCAGGTTTCGCCGGCGCGCGGCGTGCCCTCGACAACCTCGCCGACGTGGACGATCAGCCCGCCAACCGGACGGCGCACGTCTTCCACCTCGACGCGCCATCCTTCGCCGCTCAGCACGCCGGTGTCGCTGACCTGACCGCCGGCCTCGACGTAGAAGTTGGTCTTCGCCAGGACGATCTCGACTTTTTCGCCAGCCATGACCGATTCAACCGGCTGGCCGTTCTGCATCAAGGCGAGGACGCGGCTCTCAAAGGGCGCCGGATCGTAGGGTGTGTAGGCGACGCCGGACTTCGGCAGGCCGTCGGGCTGGGCGGTGAGCTGCGCCAGCACGGCGTTGTAGGCCTCACCCATGTCGATCTCGCCCATCGCCTTGCCGCCGCCGCTGACCAGCGCATGCTCCTGCTCGGCAGTCTGGAAGCCGGACACGTCGACGGCGAGTCCGCGCTCTTCGACGATGTCCTTGGTCACCTGGATCGGCAGGCCGAGGGTTGCCTTGAGGTAGAAGGCCACGTCGCCGGAAAGCTGGCCATCCGGCGGAAGCTTGTCCAGTTCGGCTTCGAGTTCGGCGATGCCGCGATCCATCGTGCGGCGGAAGCGTTCTTCTTCCTGGGTGATGATCCGCTTGATGCGGTCGGCTTTCTCTACCAGATCGGTATAATGCCCGCCCATGACGTCGATGACGGCGTCTGCGACGTGCGCCAGGAACGGCTGATCAAACCCCAGCTTTTCGCCAAAGCGCGCCGCGCGGCGGATGACCAGGCGGCAGACGGAGTCGCGGCCTTTGGCGCCGGGCAGCACGCCGTCGGCGATCAGGAAAACTGCGGCGCGAATGTGGTCGGCGATCACACGGTAGGGCACGATGTTGGCATTGCGCTCTTCGTCACTGTGCCCGGTCAGGCGCTGTGTCGCGGCGAAGATGGGCAGGAACAGGTCGGTTTCGTAGTTGCTGGCCACGCCGTTGACGACCGACAGGATGCGCTCCAGGCCCATGCCGGTGTCGACGCCGGGGGCGGGCAGCGGCACGTCGAACTCGCCGGTATGTGTCGGGTCCGCCTGGGTGCGGTTGAACTGCATGAAAACCAGATTCCACAGCTCCAGGAAGCGGTCGTCTTCAGCCTGCATCAGGTCGATAATGCTGTCGGTGCCGAGCTCGGGCGTCTTGTCCCAGTGGATCTCACTCGTCGGGCCGCAGGGGCCGGTTTCCGCCATCTGCCAGAAATTGGTCTTCGGACCCATGCGCGCGACCCGCTTGGGGTCGACGCCGATGTCGTTGATCCATATGTCGTAGGCCTCGTCGTCGTCGCGGTAAACGGTGAAGGCGAGACGGTCTTTCGGCAGCTTGTAGACTTCAGTCAGCACGGCATACGCGTAACGGATGGCATCACGCTTGAAGTAATCCCCAAAACTGAAGTTGCCGAGCATTTCAAAAAAAGTATGGTGGCGCGGCGACGGCCCGACGTTTTCCAGGTCGGAATGCTTCCCTGCGACGCGCATGCACTTCTGGCTGGTGGTGGCGCGCCGGTAGTCGCGCTTGTCCAGGCCAAGGAAAACGTCTTTGAACTGCACCATGCCGGCGTTGGTGAAGAGCAGGGTCGGGTCATTGGAAGGAACCAGCGACGACGACGCCACCACGTTGTGCCCCATCTCGGCGAAAAAATCGAGAAATGCCTGCCGCGCTTCCGCGCTGGACATCGGTTTCATAGCGAATGCTCCGCTGCGATTGTGTCTGCTGGTGTCGTAGATCGAACCGTCGCCGATTATAGTTCCCTGGCACAGGATTGTGTAGAAGTGTTTTATTGCTCTGCCGCCGCCATACTCGGCTACGGTGTTCCACTTAACCTGTTGTTCAGTGACCGAACTTCTTGAACTTGAACAGGCGGCAATGACATACGCTGGCTGACACAGCATTGCGACGCCATGATCGAAGCGTCGGCATTTGCCGTGTGCGAGTTCATGGAGCGGCGGTTCGCGTTTGCCTGTGGGGGGAGGGCATGGGTATAGTCTCAGGGTCGGTGACGCGATCGCCGGCACAGACCGACCCTCTTTGAGACCACAAGTGAGAACCATCATGCAGCTCAGCCCAGAAGTCCGCGCTTTCCTCCAGACTCCCTTCATCGCCCGACTCAGCGTCATCGACCCCAACGGGTTTCCGCACACCGTGCCGCTCTGGTTCGACGTCGAAGGTGACGACATCATCATCATCAGCGATCGCAACACGAAGAAGATCCCCTACATTGATGCCAATCCGAAGGCCTGCATCTGCGTCGGCGGCGGGGAGACGGCAGACGGCGTCGCAGGTCCCGGCTATCTGTTCAAGGGCGAAGCCTTTAACGAGGAAGACCCCGGTTTCTACTGGCTCCGGCGTATGACGCTGCGCTATGAGCAGGGGGAAAAGGCCGAGCAGGACATCGAGCTGTGGCGGACGACCCTTGACATGATGATCATCCGCTTCAAAGTGCAGAAGGTTAGCAAGGTCGCCTGACGCGCCGCTTGACAGCAACTCCCAAACCGTGCAACACTGTGTCACAATGGTTCATGATGGTCCAATGCCGCCATGATCTGCTATACTTGCACCCATAGCGCGATGCAAAATGAGTGAAACCCACATGGCGACGATTGACGAACAAGTTGAAATCCTGATGTCTGGCGCCGAATACGGCGATCCGCAGACCAAAGTGAGTATGGCGCGCGAGCTTCGTGAGCGCTTGATCGAGGCGGAAAAGCAGGGCCGGCCCCTGCGCGTGTACTGCGGCTACGATCCGCGCACCTCCGACCTGCACCTGGGACACACCATCACCATGCGCAAGCTGCGCCAGTTCCAGGAATTCGGACACGACGTGACCTTCCTCATTGGCACGTTCACCAGCCTGATCGGTGACCCGTCCGATAAGGAAAAGGCCCGCGAGCAGCTCACGCGTGAACAGGTCGAGGAGAACGCGCGCACCTACGCGCAGCAGGCGTTCAAGATTCTCGATCCCAACCTGACGCGCATTCGCCGCAATGACGAGTGGCTGTCCACGCTGGACTTCGCCGACATCATCCGGTTGGCGTCCAACTTTACGGTGCAGCAGTTCCTGGTCCGCGAAAACTTCAGCAAGCGCATGGAGTCGGGCCAGCCCATCTACCTGCACGAATTCTTCTACGGGCTGATGCAGGGCTACGACGCGGTAGCGCAGGAAGCCGACGTGCAGGTGGGCGGCCAGGACCAGCTCTTCAATATCGTCGTGGCCGGCCGAAAACTCCAGGAAGGCCTGGGACAGAAGCCGCAGATCGCCATCATCATGGGCGAGAGTCTGCCCGGTACGGACGGCTCCGCCAAGATGAGCAAGAGCATGGGCAACCATATTCCGCTCCTGGCCGAGCCATGGGACATGTACGGCAAGGTCATGAGTCTGCCCGATGCCGCCATGCCCATCTTCTACAAGCTGATCCTGGGTTGGTCAGGTCCGAAGCTGGAAGACATCAAGGCGGGGCTGGCCAGCGGCGCACTGCACCCGAATGACACCAAGATGCAGCTCGCCCGCGAGATCGTCAGCATCTTCCACAGTCCGGAAGATGCCGAGGCGGCGCAGAGGCGCTGGGATGAGGTTTTCCGCAGCGGCAGCGGCATCCCCGAGGATATTCCGGAGGCGACGCTGAGCGGCGAAGAAAAAGTAGTGGACATTCTGCGTCGGCTGAACATGGTGAGCAGCGGCGGCGAGGCGCGCCGGCTGATCGAGCAGGGCGGCGTGCGCGCCGACGGCGCGCCGATCACCGACGTGCATGCCACACTGAAATCGGAAGCTCTGCCTGTCGTCTTGCAGGTGGGCAAGCGCAAGTTCGTGCGGCTAGTTGCCGGCTAACCGAGCCCCTCGGGTCAACCCAGGAGCAGCAGCACGGCGGCTATCGCCAGCACGATCAGCAGGATACGCTCGAACCACAGTCGGTCGATACGCATCACAACGTATCGACCGATGAAGACACCCAGCGGGATCATCGGCAGCGCGGCGGCCAGCGTGACCAGCCGGTCCCAACTCAGCAGTCCAGCGTAGATGTAGCCCGGCACCTTGAGGACGTTCAGCAACAGAAAATACAAGGTGGTTGTGCCGACGAAGGTGCGTGGCGAAAGGTTTTGCAGCAGCAGGTAGGTGGTGAACGGGATGCCGCCGCTGTTGGCCAGCGCCGAGGCCAGACCGGATGCCGAGCCGGCCAGCACACCATGCCAGTTGCGGGGCTGGTAGTTCGCCGCAAGCAGGCGGCTGCCCAGCAGCTTGTAAAGGACGAAGGCCAGCGTGAACAGTCCGAGGACGATCTTGAGTGCCCGGTTGTCCAGGCTCAGCAGCAGGTAAGTACCGGCGACGATGCCCAGGAGCGCCGGCGGCAGCAGCAGCAGAATATAGCGCCGGTCCCACTGCTTCCAGTAGGCGACGAGGGCGAAGAGATCGCCGACGATCAGCAGGGGCAGCACCAGGCTAACCGCCTCTGAAACCGGAAACGCGAAAGTCAGCATCGGCGCGACCACGGCCCCCAGGGGCGCGCCCAGCCCGCCCTTTGAGAGACCGATAATCAGCCCTGCCAGGACGACGACAACGAGGAAGTCCATCGATTGGTAGCCTTGTTCGGGAAATACCGCAGCATTCTAGCATAACCGGAATGCACGCGATGAATGGACGGTGATGGTATGAGCCAATACGGGGATTTGCGAGACGACCCGCTGCCGTATCGCATCTGGGGGCAGCAGTACATCGACCCGGAAGCCGTGAAGCAGATGGACAATGCCATGCGCCTGCCGGTCAGCGTCGCCGGGGCACTGATGCCAGACGCCCACGTCGGTTATGGCCTGCCGATCGGCGGTGTGCTGGCGGTCGAGGATGCGGTGATCCCCTATGCCGTCGGCGTCGATATTGCCTGCCGCATGCGCCTGACGCTGTTCAAAGAGTCGCCCATTCTGATTCAGCAGAAGATCGGCCAGTTCAGAAAGGCGCTGCTGGAGCAGACCCGTTTTGGCGCCGGCGCCAGGTGGACGGGCAACGACCGCGCGCAGCACGAAGTGCTCGACGACCCCGACTGGAATGCGACCAAATTTCTTAAATCCCTCAAGTCGATCGCCATGGAGCAGCTCGGCACGAGCGGGAGCGGCAACCACTTTGTGGAGTGGGGAGCCTTCCGGCTCGACGAGGACCGGCCCGACGTCGGGCTGGAGCGCGGGCAGTATCTGGCGCTCCTCTCGCACAGCGGTTCACGTGGGGTGGGCTACAAGATCTCTGGCCGGGCGCTTTGCCGCCGCCAACCATGAGGTCATCCATCAGCGCGTCAGCAAGGCCGCCGGGGTGAAGCCGGTGTTCAGCGTTGAAAACCATCACAATTTCGCCTGGAAGGAGACGATGCCGGCGCCGCGCGGCTACCAGCAGACGGAGCGCGAAGTCATTGTGCATCGCAAAGGCGCGACCCCGGCGGGGCAGGGTGTCTTCGGCGTGATTCCCGGCTCGATGGGCGATCCTGGCTATCTGGTGCGCGGCAGGGGCCTCGCAGAATCGCTGAACTCGGCGTCGCACGGCGCCGGGCGGCAGATGAGCAGGCGGCAGGCGAAGGAGACGATCACCAAGGCGGAACGGGACCGCTATCTGAAGGAGCACGGCGTGACCCTGTTGGGCGGCGGACTGGATGAAGCGCCGCAGGCCTACAAGCCGATCGAGCAGGTGATCGAAGTACAGCACGATCTGGTGGAGGTCGTCGGCCAGTTCAAGCCGGTGGTGGTGCGTATGACCGACGAAGCAGGGTATGATTGATGGCTTCACTCTCGGAGAGCGGCGAGCATTCCATGATCGAATTCACCATCGACGAGCTGATCAGCGTCTGCATTTCGCGCCAGGTCGAGGACGGCGAGGTGCTGGCGCAGGGCATCAACACCCCGCTGGTCATGGCCGGATTCATCCTGGCGCAGATGACGCACGCGCCCAATGTCCGCTTTGCATCGGCCATCGGGCAGAGTCTGTGCCGCGAGCCGGCGGTACTGAGCGTGGGGCGCATCGAGGATCTGTGGCTGGGAAAGGGGCTGCTGCATCTGGGGTTTGTCAGCGCCGCTGCCGATCTGCTGCCACATTTCAACCCGAAAGAGTTCTTCCGTCCGGCGCAGGTCGATGCGGCAGGAAACACGAACAATATCGCCTTTGGCAAGGACTATGCCCGACCGCGCATGCGCTTGCCCGGCACAGGCGGCATCCCTGACGTCACCGTGACCTCGGAGCATATCTACCTGTACGTGCCCCGACACTCCCGAATCACGTTTGTCCCGCGTCTGGACTTTCTCAGCGGAATGGGCCATACCGCCGAGCGCAAACAAGGGCGAGGACCGGTGTATCTGGTCAGTGACCTGGGCGAGTTCGACTGGGAAGGCGGAAGCATGCGTCTGAAGCATGTGCATCCCGGCGTGACGGTGGAAGATGTGCGCAAGAAGACGGGTTTCGAACTGGCGGTCGCGCCAGACTGTGAGACCACCCCGCCGCCGACCGAGGAAGAACTTCGGCTGCTGCGCGAGGTCATCGATCCGCTGGGGGTGCGGAAGCTGGAGACGCTGGGCGGTTCAGCGCGCCGCGATCTGCTGCGGGAAATCCTCGAACGGGAAAACGCCTATTAGGACGCGGCTCGGTCGATCGACCAGTAGCCGATGTTCTCGAAGCGATTAGCTGGCGTGCTCAGATAGCCGATCTGCACGCCGCTGACCGCCGTCGAGAGCGCATAGGTGAAGAGCGGGTTGTAGATTGGCAGGGCGATGGCCCGGTCGATGAAATCTTCCTGGAAGCGGCGGTAATCGGGAATGCGGTTGATGTTATAGGGTTCCCGGCGAGCGCGCTCCAGAATCTCGCTGATCCGGCGGTCGTTGACGCCGCCGTAATTCGAGCCATCGGGATACTGTCCCTCATGCCAGAAGGAATACACGTCAGGATCGCCGCTGCCGCTGAAGCTGATCTCCACCAGTGCGGCGTCGAAATCGCCCCCGCGCAGGCGTGCCTCGTACAAATCGATCTCGGCCGCATCGACTCGCACGTCCAGACCAATCTGTGACCACTGCGTGGCGATCTCGTTCGCCAGTGATACCAGCGAAGGGGTGTTGGGCGTCAGGATGGTGAACGTGAAGAGGGCGGTCGACGGGGTAGCGCCGGCGACCTCCGAAGTTGCCTCCTCGTCACTCGCGCCGTTCAGCCGTTCGATGCGCTCCGCCGCGGTCACGAGCATTTCCTGTGCCACCGCGGTGTTATAGCTTGGCAGGGTAGCTGCCGGAAGGAATGCCCAATTGCCAGGGATCAGCGGACTATCCGTCTTTACTGCCAGATTGGGCAGTGCGCGCTCCACCGCACCAGCACGATCCAGGCCGGTCTCCAGCGCCAGACGGACGCGCTGTTCGCGGAAGAAGGCCGTCGATTCGCGCGCCCAGTTGTAGACGATCATGCCAACGGTCGGTTCAAAACCGTTCACCAGCGCGATGTTCTGCGTCAGCGCAAGCTCGAACAAGGCACGGCGTTCGTCGCGGTCGCGGGAAGCCAGCCCATCGACCTCACCCGAGGCAAGGGCCGCCTGCGCCGCGTCGAAATCGTTGTACAGCACAAACGTGATGTGTTGAATGGAGAACGGAAGCTCCTGGCCTTCGCGACGCTGCCGGTACACCGGCGCCGCGGCCAGCTCGATAGTGCGCGGCTGCGAGCCTTCCTGCGTGCCGATGCGCATGAGCTGGTAGGGGCCAGTGCCGATCGGCGCGAAGTTGAACGGGTGAGAGACCAACTGGACCGAGTCCGTGCCACGCAGCGCGTGGTCCGGCAGAATGCCTATGGTCAGGCGGTCAAGGAAGGCGCCAAGCGGCTGTGCCAGCCGGAAGCGCACCAGGTGCTCGCCAAGCTGCTCGGTCTCGATGGTGCGCCAGAACGCGCCCAGTTCAGGCGCGCCGGGGAAGCGGGGGTCCCGCAGCAGACTCATGGTGTAAATCACATCCGCGGCGGTGAATGGCGTCCCGTCATGCCAGAGCACATCCTGGCGAAGATAAACGATATATTCCAGGCCGTCGGCGGAGATAACCCAGCGATCGGCCAGCGCCGGCACGGGCTCGCCAAAAGCATTGGTGCGTGTCAGACCCTCAAAGATCAAGGACGAGACATCGCGATCGACGGGATTGAGTCCAGCAAAAAGCGGATTTATGCGTTGAAGGGTGCCGACCAGAGCTTCGCGATAAAGGCCATTCTCAGCGGTCTGCGCAGGACCGGACACCGAAGCCGTATTCTGGCTGTCGCCCGCTGGGGGCATCCGGCGGCGAGTGGGAACGCCCGTGGGCAGTGGCTGGAGGGCATCCTGCGTGACCGACGCGGTCGGGACGGACACCGGCGGCGTCTCGCTCAGCCGGACGACGACCACGGCACCGAAGAGAATCGCTGCAAACAAGAATGCAAGAACCTGCCAGCGAATACCACGCAGCATCGAGAGTCCTTGACCGTGATTCAAAAGCAGCGAATGAGGGTCAAAACCAAGAAGCGGCTTAGCCCGCGTAAGAGACGGACAGAATGCAGATGGCGATGAAGGCGACGGCCAGCCCGATGGTGAACTGGAAAAGCGTCTTTTCCAGGCCACGGCGTGTGCGCGTGATGCCGCCGGACTCGCTGCTGCCGCCCAGCAGGTCGCCAAGGCCGCTGCCTTTGACCTGAAGCAGCACGAGGACGATCAAGGCCAGGGAGACAATAATCGAGACGATTTGCAGAGCGCGTTCCATGTGTGGAACTCCTGATCGACGTAACAAAAGCGGTCGGATTTTAGCACGGGCTCTGGCGCGTGTATAGGTGCGGACATACGGGGCAGCACCGGAGCGCTGCCCCAATTGAGGTTAGTCCAGTTTCACGCGTTCGCCGGTTTGCAGCAGCAGCCAGTTCACGGCCTCAGCGATCTGAGGATCGTTGGGATCATTGAAGATTTCGGGCGTCCACTCGACAACGATGTCGGGTGTGATGCCTTCTTCGTGTATCCAGCGACGATTCGGAGTCAGCCACTGCGCCACGGTCAGCCGCAGGCCGGTATTGTTCTGCAAGGTATACCACTGCTGTACCGTGCCTTTGCCCAGGGTCACTTCGCCGATAATCGTCGCAACGCCAGTATCCTGCATCGCGCCGGCGACCAGCTCGGAGGCGCTGGCGCTGGACTCGTTGACCAGCACGACGATAGGCACGCGGACATTGGCGAAGGAGCCGTTGGCCGTGAATTCCTGTTCACTGCCGTCGCCGAAAACCTCGGTCACTATCGGGCCGGACTCGATGAAGGCGCTGGCGACTTCGATCGAAGAAGACAGCAAACCGCCCGGATTATCGCGCAGGTCGAAGATCAACCCGGCGCGCCGGTTCACGCGGAGGTCATCCAGCGCATCATCGATCTCGGCACGAGAGCGATCGTTGAAGTTGTTCAGGCGAACATAGGCGATGTTCTCTTCTTCCAGCAGTCGCGACTCGACGTTCGGCACGACAATCCGTTCGCGCGTGAGCACGAAGTCGAGCAGTTCGCGTTCGCGACGCATGGTGATCGTGACTTCCGTCCCCTGCGGCCCTCGTACGATCGCGGCAAGGTCGGCCTGATTCATCTCGGAGACGTCGATACCGTCGACGAAAGCGAAAATGTCGCCCGGCTCGATACCCGATCCCTGCGCTGGTGCGCCGTTGAGGATGCCGACCACTTCGATCTCGCCGGAATCCTCGATGGTGTGGATGACCACGCCGATGCCCTCGAATTCGCCTTCGAGGTCGCTGTTCATCAGATTCAGCGTCTCGCTGTCCATGTAGCCGCTGAATGGATCTTCCAGAGCGTCGACCATGCCGTCCGATGCGCCGGCGACCAGCGTGTCGAGGGACACCTCTTCGATATACTGGTCCTGAATGTGATTGAAGACTTCCCAGAATGGCGCGAACGCCGACTCGACTTCTTCAGGCGTTGCCCGATCACCCTGTGCAAAGCTGATCGATTGGTGCGTGCCGACGGCATAGCCTGTAAAGAACACGATGACGAGTGCCGCTGCGGCGGGAATGCCTCGCATACGACCCAGAAAGCTGGGCGCAGGGTTCATGGGATTCTTGCTCCGGTCCGTGAGTAGATATTCTCATTATAAAGGATGCATCAATGGTGACTCATAAATGAGTCATGAGATCTGCTTGAGACACTGAGCACAAAGCCGATCATCGCGCTCTACGATCGCTGAAAGACGATCTGACCCTCTACCATGGTCATCTGCACAGACAGCGTCTCATCAAGCACGACCAGATCCGCGTCCTTGCCCGGTTCCAGGCTGCCCTTTCGGTCGGCCAATCCGATGGCGCGCGCCGGGGTCAGGCTCGTCGTCTGCCAGACGGCTTCCAGCGACTCGCCGGTGGCGGCCATGAAGGTCCTGAGCGCGCGATCCATCGTCAGTGAGCTTCCGGCCAGTGTTCCGTCGGGAAGTCGCACGGCGCCATCGGCCAGCATTACGGTGCGCTCGTCAAAGCTGTACTGGCCGTCGCGCATGCCGGCGGCGCGCACCGCATCGGTGATGAGCATCAGTCCATCCGGTTTCTTGCAGGCCCAGGCGATGCGCATGGCCAGCGGATGTACATGCACGCCATCGGCGATCAGCTCGCAGCGAATCTCCGGCAGTGCCAGCACCGCTCCCACGACGCCAGGCTCACGGTGATGAAGAGGTGTCTGCGCATTAAAGGTGTGGGTCGACTGCGTGACGCCCATCTCGGCGGCTGCAACGACCTCGGCAGCTTTGGCCGACGTATGGGCAATGGAGACGGTAATGCCGCGGCTGGTGCAGGCTTCGATGAGCCATTGGTTCTCCGCGATTTCCGGCGCGACGTCGACGATGCGCAGCACGCCCAGGTCGAGAAACGCAAGCGCCTCATCGCGCGAGGCCGTGCGGATGTACTGCGGGTTCTGCGCGCCTGCCTTCTCGACATTCAGATAGGGTCCTTCGAGCCGTGCGCCCAGCAGCCGCGCGCCTTTTCGGGGCTGGGTGGCATAGCTGCGGACGTTCTCCAGCGCTGCGATGAGCGCCTCGCGCGGGTTGGTCAGCGTGGTCGCGAGAAAGCCGGTGACGCCATGTTCGGCGCTGAACATGGCCATGCCTTCCAGCGCTTCGGGGGTCGCATCCATGACGTCGTGACCGGCCGCGCCGTGAAAGTGCACGTCGATGAAGCCCGGCAGCACAGTGCGTCCTGCGGCGTCGTAGACCTCGGTATCCGGTGCAATCTGGGGCTCTCCCATGCCCATCCCGCTGATGATGCTGTCGCGTGTGGAAATCCAGCGCATCTCTCCCTGTGGAGTGATGACCCGCGCGTTGGTGATCAACATGATTTTGACCCTGCCTGAGTTTTCGATTGCCTATGGTTGCCTACGGTTGACTGCGGCATTTTAACGCGGGGGACAAAGCGCATGCCAGTTCGTGTATCATTTCAGTCCAGTCTATCGAATCATGGAGCGTCGGCGCAGATGACTCGGCAACAGGGCAGGTGGGTGACTCTGGAAGAAGCGGCGGCACAGGTCGAGGACGGGCAGACGATTGCCTTTGGCGGCATGACCCTGTACCGGCGGCCGGTCGCCTTTGCCAAGGCGCTGCTGCGCCGGCAGACCCGGCCGCGCGACCTGACGCTGCTCTGCTTCACGGCCGGCTTCGAGTCCGACTTGCTGGTGGGGGCGGGCTGCGTCCGCACGGTGCGAAGCGTCTACTTCGGTCTGGAGTCGTTCGGCTTCGCCCCGATGTTCACCGAGCGTGCCAATCGGGGTGAGGTTGTGATTGTCGAGGAGACGGAGTCCAGTTTTGCCTTCGGTTTGCGCGCTGCTCTCGCCGGTGTGGGGTTCATGCCCTCAAAGGCCTGGATCGGCACGGATCTGCCGCGCCTGCGCCCCGACGTCAAGACGGTGATCGACCCTTACAGCGGCGAAGAACTGACCGCGTTTCCGGCGATGGCCTGCGACGTGGCCGTTCTGCACGCGCTCGAAGGCGATCGCTTCGGGGCGGTCAAGCTCAACAACAACCTGGGCGTGGATATCGAACTGGCCTGCGTCGCGCGCTCGGTGATTGTCACTGTCGAGCGGCTGGTCGACCGCGTCGAGCGCAGCATCGATGGCCTCCTGCTGCCAGAGCCGGGCGCCACCCTGCTGGTGCACGCGCCGCGCGGTGCTTACCCGACCTCCTGCTACCCTGACTACCCGATCGCCGGCGGCGAACTGCTGCGCTACATCGATGCCTGCAATGGCGGAGGGTTCGATGCCTATCTGGATGATCTGCTGAAGGCCGAGCAGTCCGGAGCTTAATCGAGGCCGATGACCGCCCCGCGGTCAATCTCCAACTGAACGATCGCCCCTGGTTCGGGAGGCGCGCCATTGAATGCCGGATGGTCGAACACGATCGGGGCGCCAGACTCGAGTTTCGCCTCAATCGTATAGGTCTCCCCTCCGAATCGCACCGTCGAGAGGGTCGCTCTGCGCGTGAGGCCTCCGTCCTTCGCGAAGTCGAAAAGGCGCACCCCGCCCGGATGAATGAGAATGGTCTTCGGTGACCCTGCCACAGGCAGTGAGCCGGCGCTGGTCTCAGCCACTCCATCGTGGTGCGACAGGACAGGGTAGAGGTTCTGAAGGCCGATGAACTGGGCGACGAATTGTGTCGCCGGCCGCCGGTAGAGGTCCTGGGGCGCGGCGATCTGTTCGATGCGGCCGGCATTCATCACAGCGATGCGGTCGGCGGTGACAAACGCTTCTTGCCGGTCATGGGTCACGTAGATGGCCGTCAGCCCCACCTGCTTGATGATCCGGCGCAGATCGACCATCAGCCGTTCGCGCAGGACGCGATCCAGGGAGCCCAGCGGCTCATCGAGCATCAGCAGTGGAGGGTTCGGGGCCAGGCTGCGCGCCAGGGCAACGCGCTGCTTTTCTCCGCCAGAGAGCGTCGCCGGGCTGCGCTTTCCGGCGCCGGAAAGCTCGACCAGCTCAAGCAGTTCCTCGACGCGTGGCGTAATGGCTTGTGCTGCGACCCCTCGCATTTTCAGTCCAAAGGCGACATTGTCGGCCACGCTCAAATGCGGAAACAGCGCGTGATCCTGGAACATGAGGCCGAAGCCTCGCTCATGGACGGGCTGATCGGTAATGCGCTGGCTGTTCAGGTTAACTTCGCCTTCGTCCGGCGTCTCCAGCCCGGCGATGATGCGGAGGAGGGTCGTCTTGCCGCAGCCGCTCGGCCCGAGCAGGCCGACGATCTCACCGGCCGGGATCTCCAGCGAAATGTCACACAGCACTTCTCGACCGCCGAAGCGTTTGGTAATCCGTTCGACTCGCAGAGATGCCCCCTGAAAATCGCCTGCACGCATCAGAAATCCCCGCGCCGAGTGTACGAAAGCGCTCGATCAATACGAATGCCAATGAACAGACCGCCATGAGGATGACGCTCAATGCCAGCGCCTGCCCGTAGTTCATGGCGCCGGGTTGGCCGAGCAGGCGAAAAATGACGACGGGCAGGGTGGGGGTGTCCGGGCGCGCGATGAACAGCGATGCTCCGAATTCGCCCATGCTGACGGTGAAGGAGAAGACCGCACCGACGATCAGCGCACGCGAGATCAGTGGCAGTTCAATCGCGCGCCACAGAGTCCAGCCGTGCGCCCCCAGCGTCCGAGCGGCGTCGGTGACGTTCGGCGGAATGGCCCGCAGTGCGGGTAGGACGCTGCGGATCACGAAGGGAAGTGCGACAAGCGTATGCGCGATCGGGATGAGCGCCGCGCTGCTGCGCAGGTTGAGCGGCGGCTCGTCCAGCGCGACGATGAAGCCGAATCCCAGCGTGACGGCGCTGGTCGCCAGGGGCAGCATGAGCAGGGGGTCCAGCCAGCGACTGGCCGATCCTCGGCGCAGTGCGTACGACGCCAGCGTGCCCAGCAGCAGCGCCAGAAAGATGGTGACGATGGCGAAGACGAGCGAATTGCCGATGGCCACTGCCGGTGGGGTGAACAGGACCGATCCGCGGGGGTTGTTGCCCAGCGCCGTGAAGTATCGGAGCGTGAAACCGCCACCCAGCGTGAAAGCCTGCACGACCAGGGCAAGCAGCGGCGCAAACAGCAGCAGCGACATTACGACGAGGTTGGCCGTGACGCCGATTCGTTCCACAGACCGTCGTGGGCGTCGCAGAGTCTGCTCGGGTCGCAGTTCGACGATTACCTGCCGCTGAATGCCGGCATAGATGAGCATTAGCAGGTAGATGACGGCCATCTGAATCATTGAGAGCGCGGCCGCCAGCGGCAGATTGAACAGGCTGGTAGCCTGCCGGTAGATCTCCACTTCCAGCGTAGCGAAGCGCGGCCCGCCCAGGATGAGTACGACGCCGAAGCTGGTGAAGCAGAAGATGAACACCAGCAAGGCCGCTGCGAGAATGGCGGGGCGCAACATGGGCAGGCGCACGTTCCACCACATGCGCCAGCCATGAGCCCCCAGCACCCGCGCCGCTTCTTCGATCGAGGCGCTTTGCGACGACCAGAAGCTGGCGATCAGGCGCAGGGCGATGGAGTAGTTGTAGAAGACGTGCACGATCAGGATGATGGCCAGCGTGCGCTCCAACTGGATGGGCGCTTCGCTGAGGCCGAAAAGCGAGACCAGTAGATCGTTGAGAAGGCCGGACTCGCCGATGAGGGCGGCAAATGCCGGCGCGACGACCACCGTGGGCAGCACAAAGGGCAGCGTCCCGAGGGCGAGCAGCAGGCGCTTTCCCGGAAAGTCGAAGCGCGTGAACACGTAGGCCGAGGGCAGCGCCAACGCCAGCGTGAGGAGCGTCGACAGCGCGGCCTGACCGAAGGTGAATCCCAAGAGATTGACGTAGTAGGACGTGTCGAACAGGTCGGCGAGCACGCCCAGGTCGATCTGTCCTGCCGGAGCCAGGCTGATCGCGAACAGCGTCAGCACTGGATATGCATAGAAGACCGCCAGAAAGGCGAAGGGTGAGAACAGGAGCAGGCGCAGGGGCACTGCGCCTGCCTGCTGAAGGCGTAGTCTCAACGCAGCACCGTCTCCGTCCATGCCTGAATCCAGCGGTCACGCCCTTCGTCGATTGTCGCGATCGGCATCACCACCGGTTCCTCGGGAACCGTGGTGAACTCGACAAACAGTTCGGGTAGTTCGGCGTCCATGTTGACCGGGTAAACGAACATCTGAAGCGGCATGTCCTCCTGGAATGTTTCGCCCAGCATGAAGTCGATGAACTGTTGAGCGCCTTCCGGGTTGGCGGCGTTGGCCAGCACGCCGGCATATTCGATCTGCCGGAAGCACGTGCCGGGATTGACGATGGCCCCGGTTGGCGCAATATCCGTCGGCGGATCGGCGAACAGCACCTCGACCGGCGGGCTGCTGGCGTAGCTGACGACCAGGGGACGATTCCCCTCGCTGCCGGCGCTGCCGCTGAACTGGCCGTAGTAGGCATCCGTCCAGTCGTTGGCGATGAAAACGTCGTTGGCGACCAGATCCTGCCAGTAATCGAGGTAGGTGTATTCGCCCTCTTCGCCGAACACGTCGATGGTGGCCAGCAGGAAGGCGAGGCCGGGCGAAGAGGTCGCAGGATTCTGCACGATGAGCGTGCCGGCATACTCCGGCCTCGTGAGATCGGCCAGCGACTCTGGAAGGGGTAGGCCGGACTCTTCGAAGGCCGACACGTCGTAATTCAGGCAGACGTCGCCGAAGTCGATCGGAGTGACTTCGTTCCCTGGCAGCACCATCGAGGGGTAGACAACCTCGATCCGCGGCGATTCATACGGCACGAACAGTTCGGCGTCGAGCGCGCGGGTGAGGAACGTGTTGTCGATCCCGTACAGCACGTCACCGAGCGGATTCTCCTTGCTGAGGATCGACTGATTGACCATTGTTCCCGCATCGCCCAGGCGGAGAATCTCGACCGTCAGACCCGTCTCTTCTTCAAACGCTGCCAGCACTTCTTCGCTGGCGTTGAAGCTGTCATGAGTGACTAAGCGTACAACGGAGTCCTGAGCGCCCGCCGGGAGTATGGTGAGTCCAACGGCCGCAATGAAGATACACAAACTGAGTATGGCCTTGCGCATAGCACACCTCCATGGTTGACGGACTGGGGTGCCATTGTGCAGGGGAACAAAAAACCCCTATGCGGGGTGGGGTGGGGGTGTTTCACGAACTCCATCTCCCTCCGCCGGCATGATCCGGATCAGGTAAAGGGTCGGTGCGGCTCTACGCACCCTCTCAGTCCGTTTGACACAGACTCCCCTGGCCTAATGGCAAGTAAGAGTCTACACGGAAGTGTCTCTCACTTCAATAGTCCTCTATGCTGATCTGATTCCAAGGTTTTTGAGGTAGAATAAGCGTGACAGTTGAGGCTGTGAGGCATCATCTGTCTGGTTGTATCCCATCCTTTCGTCGTCCATTCGTTAAGCAGCAGCAAGGCACCTGTACTCGTTGACGCATGGTTCGTTGACGCTGGAGACCTGCACGTTGCGAATCGCTTGTTTCCCTAGTCCCGTTTGCAAAGGTTTGAGGTGGACAGCAAGACGGCATGAAGCAATTTGTGCTCGACTATCTGACAACTCAGTTCAGCATCTCCGACCGGATCGTGCGCTTTCAGCGGCCGCCAGGGGAGAATGATCTGCTCGTCACGCTCAAGGACAACACGACGATCGCGATCTGCATCATCAACCGCGCGATTCGGGTGACCGAGATTCGCGATCGTTATGAGATGAATACACGCAGGCGTGTCCACACGGTGTTCATCGTCGATGGTCGCATGGTGCCCGAAAACAGCGAAGAGGTGAACCCTCCGCAGTGGATGTCGGCTCTGCATACCCTGACATTGGGACGCGTCTACGCCTACTGGTGCGACGGCCGCGACGTCACCATCCGGCCGCTGCATCTGGAGTGGCGCTGGGGTGGCAGCCCGCGCGGCGTCGAATATGGTGACTCTATCGAGGCGCATTCGCTGCGCGCAGAACGGCTGCGGACCGCGACACGCGATATCGACGGCGACTTTGCCGTGGCGCTTTTTGGCGAAGGATCCTTCTGGCAACAGCGCGGCGACAACGAGGACGCGAAGTTTGACTACTCGTGGCGCAACTGGTCGTTCGGTGGCGATCGGCGCAGCTCGAGCCGGGAAGAGCAGAACGAAAGCTGGACGCCCTGGGAGGAATTCCAGCGCCACTATGGCGCCGCGGGTTCCGAGACGCGCTGGCAGTGGTCGGAACAGGCGGCGCGACCTTCCAGGCAGAACAACACGGTCGCGCGGCACTATGCGATTCTTGGGGTCTCATCCGGCGCTTCGCTGGAAGAGGTGAAGCAGGCGTATCGCAAGATGGCACGGGCCTATCACCCGGATCTGCACCCTGACGAAATAGAGAAGTACACCGCCAAGATGGCCGAGGTGAACATGGCCTTCGAGGCGATCATGAACGCACAGCGTTAATCTCCTCGCGAACGAACTCCGCCGTACGGTCCGGCGCTTCCATGGGAATAAAATGCGAATACTCTGGCAGGCTGACATCCCTGGCATTGGGGAACCGACCTGCCAGATCCGGCGCGGTGGGGGAGGCGCTGAAATTGTTCACACTGGCATCGGCGTGACCGGCCGCGCGTAGAATCGTCACCGGGATGTGGACGCTGGAGAGCAGCGGATAGATGTTGGCTGCTGAGCCGTAATTGTAGCTGGCAGCCTCAAAGGCCGGGTCGCAGGCCAGCACATACCCCTCTCCACCTGTATTGGGACGAAGTCCGTGCCCGACATAATCGCGCAGCACCGCCTCGTCCCAGCGATCGAAAGGCGCGCGCTCGCGAAATCGCTCGAACATCTCGTCCGGTGATCTCCAGTCTTTTCGCCGACGGGCGGTGAAGTGCTCGCCTTCCAGGATGCCGACGTAATACGCTTCGGGCATGATGACGGGGTCGATCAGCAGCAGCCGGGCGAACAGGCCCGGCCGTGCAGCGGCAGCTGCTGTCAGAGCGTGCCCGCCGATCGAGTGCCCGACGCCAACGATGCCGGTCCAGCTAAAGTGATCCCCCAGTGCGACGACATCGCCGGCGAAGGTATGCCATTCTGGCGGAAGTGTGGGCGTCTCGCTCTGTCCATGCCCGCGCTGATCGAGCGCGAAGGTGTGGACGTCGCCCAGCCGTTCGATGACTTGATCCCAGATGCGCCCGTGGAACCCGGTGGCGTGCAGGAACAGCACGGTCGGCGGAGCACCCTCCCGCTCGTACAGGGCCAGCTCGACATCCGTAAGGCGCAGACGATGGACGTTCATCTTGTTGAGTCCTTGGTGCCAATCCGACTCCGGAGGAAGGCAAAGGCAGCGCTAGGGTGACGCCGGCTTGAAGCTCACCGCGCTGTAGATGGCGTTCAGAAAGCGACTGGGTCGCGAACCGATTCGCCGAGTGCCGGTGAAACCCTCACTCTCGGCCATGTGCTCCCAGGTCGCGTAGGAGAAGGGGAAGGGCACCCACATGTTGCCCCGGTCGGCGTCGTATTCGACCATCAGCAGAGGCGCACCCGGCTTGAGCAGCGTTTTGACCTGCTTGAGTACCGAGCCTTATCGCGCACAAAGTGCAGCGCATTGGCCATGACGATGCCGTCCAGCAGCGGCAGGTCGAGCGGATCGGTGAAGTCGGCAAGGTGAAAATGGGCGGTCAGGTCGGGAAACCGCGCTCGCATCCGCTGCCGATTCTCCTGGAGCGCACTGCGATCGAGATCGACAGCGTGAACCTGAGCATCCTGGCCCAGCAGGTCGGCCAGCGCCAGCGTGAAGGCGCCTGACCCCGCGCCCAGGTCTGCCCAAAGCGCGCCGGCGGTCGCCACAACGCCGGGGCGCAGCAGCTCGACATGATCCTTATGTTCCATGTTGCGATCCGCTATACTCAATTCCCGCTTGAACTGACCCTAAGTGTAGCTGAAACCAGGGAAATATGACCAGCAAAACCATGAAAGCCGCCGTCATCGGCCTTGGGTGGGCGGGTGAACAGCATCTGATCTCCTATCAGCAGATGGGTGTGGAAGTCGTCGCGATTTCGGACGCCTACGCTGGAGCGCGCGACCGAATCGTCGCAAAGTACGGCATTCCTTACCAGTATGAAGACTATCGCGAACTGCTTGAGCGTGACGATTTAACGGTTGTGAGCGTCGCCACGCCGAACTATCTGCATTCGCCGATGGCCGTCGCGGCCATGGACGCCGGCAAGCATGTCCTGTGCGAGAAGCCGCTGGCGCGGAACGCCGCTGAAGCGAAGGCGATGATCGACGCGGCTGAGCGGAACGACCGCGCACTGATGGTCGCGTTCAATCACCGACAGCGCGGCGACGTACGTCTGCTGAAGACGCATATCGATAATGGAGGTCTGGGCAAAATCTACCATGCCAAGGCCTTCTGGTGGCGGCGAGATGGCATCCCCGGCATGGGCGGCTGGTTCACCTCGAAGGATCGCGCCGGCGGCGGCCCGTTCATCGATCTTGGCGTGCATATGCTAGATATGGCGCTGCACTTGATGGGCGAACCCCAGGTGCTCTCGGTGAGCGCAGCCGCATATGCGGAACTTGGCGCGCGCGGGCGCGGCAGTCGCGGCGATGTCGCCGGCTCCAAATCGATGGATGTGGAGGATTTTGCGACGGCTTTTGTGCGCCTGGAGAACGGCGTGACCCTCACCCTGGAAGCAAGTTGGGCGATGTACCGCGAGATCAACGACCAGTTTGGCGTCCGGCTGCTTGGCACCGAGGGTGGAGCGCTGATTGACGTCGTCAACTATTCCGACAATGACACGCTCACCCTTTTCAGCGATGTTGCCGGCGCATCGGCCGAGATTCGCCCGAAGGTGCCCGCGAGCTACGGTCACTATGGCGTGGTCAAGCGCTTCGTGGAGGCGGTACAGGCGGACGACTGGTCCGAACTGACGGGCCGCGACGGCTTCCAGCGCTCGGTCGTCCTCGAAGCGTGCTACCGGTCGGCGGAAGAAGGGCGCGAAGTCTCGATCAGCGAGATTCTCGCTTCGCTGTAGCCGGGTTTTGCGCCCAGGGCTGCCCATGTCGGCGGAGAGGACTCCATGGACGCGGTGAGCGTTGTGCCCACTGAGCCGCAATACTTCGAGGAACTGGTGGCCCTGGACAGCCTGATTTTCGACGGTCTGCCGGACAGCGAGGCGTTCACTGCTGCGATGTATGCCAGCCATGTCGCGCACTTCCCGGAAGGGCAGTTGACCGCGCTGGTGATGCAGGATAGCCGGTGGGTGGTCGCCGGTTCGACCACCACCATGCGGACGAACAGCACCTTCGACGACGATACCTACGGCTATTACTTCGACTTTATCGGGCGTGGGACGCTTTCAACACACGATCCAGCTGGGCAGTGGCTGTACGGCATCGTCGTCTCGGTGCATCCTGACTTCCGGCGACTGGGCATCGGTAGCCGGCTTTATCAGGCACGTCGAGCGCTGGTGAGCCGGCTACATCTGCGCGGCGAACTGGTGGCCGGCCTGCTGCCGGGCTACGCGTCGCACCGGGATCGGTTATCCGTCGAGGCGTACGTGGAGCAGGTGGTCGCGGGCCGCCTGACGGATCCGACCCTGTCGATGCAGCTTCGCAACGGCTTCCGGGTCACACGCCTGCTGCGGGGCTATGTGCGTGATGCCCGCTCCGATGATACGGTAACACTGCTTGTGCGCGAGAACTCCTGGGATGTTTCCGGCGGAACGTGAAGGCTCCGCCAGGCTCGCGCTGACACGATGATGTGAAAAGACGAGGATAACGTGGGACAATCAGCCGATTCTGCACTCATTCCTCCCTTTGGAGGCACGCTCGTCAACCTGATGGTTGAGCCTGAAAGGATCGCTGCGCGCCGGCAGTATGCGGGCTATCTGCGTTCGATTCAGCTCTCCCAGCGCGCCATCTGTGACCTGGAACTGCTCGCCAACGGCGGGTTCTCACCGCTGACTCGCTTCATGGGTGAAGCCGATTTCCGGCGAGTCGTCCAGGAGATGCGGCTGGCGGACGGCACTCTGTTCCCGATGCCGATCACGCTGCCGATCGCCGACGATGTCGACATTCACATCGGCGACGAGATCGCGCTGCGCGACGAGAAGAACAACCTGCTGGCGATCATGAAGGTCGAGGAGAAGTACGGTTGGGATCTGGAGACGACCGCCCTGGCCGTTTTTGGCACTGTCGATACGCGGCATCCCACCGTGGCCGAGATGCACCGCTGGGGGCGGTGGAACCTTTCCGGCCCCCTGGAGGTGCTGCAACTGCCGCCGCACTACGACTTCACCTCGCTGCGGCTGACGCCGACCGAGACCCGCGCCCGTCTGGAACAGATGGAGCGCTCCAACGTCGTCGCCTTTCAGACGCGTAATCCGCTGCATCGCGTTCATGAGGAACTGACGCGGCGGGCAATCACCGAGGTGGATGGCGTCCTGCTGCTGCATCCCTCGGTCGGCATGACCAGGCCGGGCGATGTCGATCACTATACGCGCGTGCGCACTTACCGCGCCCTGACGGAGCACTACTTCGATACCGACCGGGTGCTGCTTTCGCTGCTGCCGCTGGCGATGCGTATGGGTGGCCCGCGTGAAGCGCTCTGGCATGCCATCATCCGCCGCAACCACGGCGCCAATTATTTCATTGTTGGCCGCGATCACGCCGGTCCCGGCAATGACTCGCACGGCAGGCCGTTCTACGGCCCATACGACGCGCAGGAGCTGGTGCGCGCGCATGAAAATGAGCTGGGCGTCAGGATGATCCCCTTTCGCGAACTGGTCTACCTGGCCGAAGAAGGCCGCTACGAGGAAGAAACGCATCTGCCCGCAGGGGCCAAAGTGGCCCGGCTCTCTGGCACGGAAGTACGCGAGGAATACCTCAACAAGGGCCGCCAGCTGCCAGACTGGTTCACGCGGCCGGAAGTTGCGGAGGTGCTGGCCGAGAGCTACCCGCCGCGCTTCCGTCAGGGGGTCTGCCTGTGGTTCACCGGGCTGAGCGGCGCGGGCAAATCAACCATCGCCGAGGTATTGACGACCATGCTGCTCGAACATGGACGGCAGATCACCGTGCTGGATGGCGATGTCGTGCGGACGCATCTCTCGAAGGGATTGGGCTTCAACCAGGAAGACCGCGACACCAACATTCGCCGCATTGGCTTCGTGGCCTCGGAGATCGTGCGGCACGGTGGCGTCGCGGTGTGCGCGGCGATCAGCCCGTACCGCGCTACACGAGCGGACGTGCGCGGCATGGTCGGCAGCAACCACTTCGTAGAGGTCTTCGTCGATACACCGCTGGTGGTCTGCGAGCAGCGCGACGTGAAGGGCATGTATGCGAAGGCCCGCCGTGGCGAGATCAAGAATTTCACCGGCATCGACGATCCGTACGAGGCGCCAGAGAACCCGGAGATTCGCCTGGATACGGTCGCCTATTCGCCGGAAGAAAACGCGCGCCAGATCATTCGCTATCTGGCGCGCGCTGGCTTCATTCGTGACGAGTGGGCTCGCGGAGAGGGGGCTAGATCACCCGAACCGGCGTCCCCACTGAGGCAAAATTGAAGAACCACTCGGCTTCGTCGATGGGCAGGTTGACACACCCGTGACTCATCGGCCGGCCGAAGACGTTATGCCAGTAGGTGCCGTGAATGCCATAGCCCTGATAGAAGTACATGGTGTAGGGCACCTGCGGCATGAAGTAACCGGGGCCGCGCATGTCGGTCGCCCGGTGCTTGACGTAAACGCTGTAATCGCCGAGGACCGTCGGGGTCACCATGGTTCCGGTCGAAACAAGATGCGAGCGCACCAATTGGCCATTCTCATAGGCGTAGATACGCTGTTCGCCCGTGGAGACGACGATCGCTCTGCCGACAGTGGTCGGCGCGGGTGGCGGATTCGGCGGCACGTACTCGCCCTCGGCAGGGATTGTCAGCACCTGGCCGGGGTAGATCAGATCCGGGTCGGAGATGTCGTTATAGTCGAGAATGTCCTGGATGCCGACGCCAAATTGACGCGCGATCAGCGCCAGTTCCTGCCCGGCTTCGACCACATGCGTGGTTTGCGGCACCGGGGCCGGAATCTCGATCATATTCAGTTCGAACACGCCGTCGGCGAGCTCGCCCGCGGCGTCGATGCGCAAGCGTTCGAGCATGATCGGGGCGTCCATGGCGCGGCCGTTCACGCCAGGCACCGCTTCAATTTCGATCTGATTCGCCATCGTGAGCAGAGTGGTTTGCGTCCGGGCGAGGTCGATCGTATAGACCGGGGTGAGTACGGCATTCGCCGCGGAGTCTGCGGCCTGCTGGAGCGTGGCTTCCAGATCGATGCCGGCGCCAAAATCGAGGGCAGAGACCTGCCACTGGCGGGCGCCATCGGTCAGGCGGATCTGCTGGGCAGGCAAGGCCGATGTCAGCCGTTCGCGCGCACCGGCGGCCGTGAGCCCGCCCAGATCGACCCCCGCGACCGACACGCTCGGTTCGATACGCGGAGGGCTGGCCAGGATGATCAGTCCGATCGCCGTCACGGCAAGGCAGACGAGACCCGCGGCCAGTGCACCGAAAAGCAGAAGAATCGTCTGCTGCTGGCGGGGTTGGCGGGCTTTCGCCCGCTGCTGTGCCGGCCGCCGCGGCGGAAGACGATTTGGACCTGGAGTTGAAGGATTTTGTGACTGTAACATAACGAACAGTCTATCATGATTCGCACTGCGGACTCATTCGAATCGCTGACGCCATCCCTACGAAGCCATGCCCGCGACCAGCCTCGATGTCCCGCACGTGCAACCAGGTGAGGGATTTAAGCGTACAATGTCCACAGTGAAACCGGTGAAAATCTGCGCGCGGTCTTCGTGTCAGCGCGCTGAGATGGGGTGGAAAGGGAATCAATGAGCGCCAGGGGCGGAAGCGGCAAGAACAGCGAGTACGTGCTGGAAGTGGAGAACGTCCGCAAAGAACTGCGCATGGGCGAGGTGGTCGTACACGCGCTGCGTGGAGTCTCGCTGAACGTACGTCAGGGGGAATTCCTTGGCATAGTCGGCCCTTCGGGCAGCGGCAAATCCACGTTGCTCGGTTTGATCGGTGGACTCGACTCTCCAACAGCGGGGCGCATCCTGATCGATGGCGTCGACATCACCCGGATGAGCGAGGCGCAGTTGACGCAGGTGCGCAACGAGAAGATCGGCTTCGTCTTCCAGTTCTTCAACCTGATTCCGACGTTGACCGCGCTCGAAAATGTCGCACTCCCCGGGCAGTTCGCCCGTAAGCGCCGCACCAATCCTCAGAAGCGTGCCAAAGAGCTGCTCGGGATGCTTGGCCTCTCCGATCGCCTGCACCACCGGCCGACCCAACTCTCCGGCGGTCAGCAGCAACGTGTGGCTATCGCCCGCGCGCTGGTCAATGAGCCGCCGCTGCTGCTCTGCGACGAACCTACCGGCAACCTCGATAGCGAGGCCAGCGACGCCGTGATGCAGATGCTGCGGCAGGTCAAACGCGAAGTGAACACCACCGTCATCGTCGTCACGCACGACATGTCGGTCGCATCTGAAATGGACCGGTTGATCACTCTGGTGGATGGCCATGTCGCCGGTGATGTCGACCCACGGTCGACAGCGCAGCAGGCAGCCCTGAAGGTGCTGCGGGACAAGCGCGCGACCGGCGAGATCGCCGCGCAGCGGTAGCGCAGTTCAGCAGTCCAGAAGTGAAACCACCGAGGCCGGCAAGATTGCCGGCCTCGGTTTCTTCAGTCTGATAATTCTTGGGGGTCAGTCGTAATTCAATTGGAATGACTCGGTGAAGCTCCAGGTCGAGAACGTCTCTCCGTCTAGCCCCAACTCCAACTGCGCATAAGCATCCTGGACCCCCGTCAGGCCGCCGGGGAAGTAATCGTAGGGCACGAAGAACCAGAACTCCGTCCACTCGGAGTTGTCATACGAAGGCGTGACCACATCCTGGACGGTCAGGCCGCCGTCAGTGGTCTGGAAATCGACCGGCGCGTTGCTGCCGGGGATGGGCGTGCCATCCTCCCAATACAGGAACAGGGCCACGCGAATGGGCACACCGCGGTAGCCAATGGCGTTGACATAGCCATAGACCTTCATGCCCGCCAATCCATCCTGAGTGGCGTTGTGTTCGATGCGCGTCAGGTTGACCACGAGCTGGGTGTCCGGGAAGGTATAGTCGAACGTCGAGCGGCCGCTGAATGCTGTGAAATCCGCTCCGTCCACGCCGACTTGCGCCTCAACGTAAGCGCCTCGCGAGCCGCTCTCACCCTCCGGGAAGAGATCGTAGGGCAGGAAGAACCAGGCGTCGTCGTAGACGGTGTCGTCGAAGCCGGGGGTGAGGATCTGCTGGCTGGTGAGCTGATCTTGATCTGTGCGGTTGACCAGTGCCGTTCGCGTGCTGGCCAGCATCGGCGAGCCGTCGTCCCAGAACATGAAGATCGCCGCGCGCAGCGGTATCCCCCGGTACCCAATAGCGTGTACGCTGGTGTGCACCAGCATGCCGATGGCGCCGTCCTGAGTCACGTTGTGTTCGACGCTGGCGAGATCGATGGTGAGGGCGCGTTCGCCCGTCGGCTCATCGGGTGGCGGGACGTTGGGCGCGCTGGTCGTCGCGTCAATTTGCGGCGCGGTCAGCGTCGGCACGGCGGCGACGGCCATGTTGAGCGCACTCTGGATGGCCGATGCGGTGAGAATGCCGCCCAGACGCCCCAGCGTCCGTTCTTCAGACCGGACGGCGGTGGGGATGCCGATCATGCGCCCCTCGGAGTTGACGGCGAGGCCGCCGCTGTTCCCCGGTGAGATTTGGGCATCGGTCTGGTACCACAGCGGCATACGCTCTCCGCTGAGGTTGCCGTTCTGGATGGTCGTAATCGAACCACTCGTCAACACGAGATAACCATCGCCAATATCCGGAAAGCCGAAGACAAAAATCCGACTGCCGATGTTCGGCGCTGCGCCGGACATTTCGATAAACGGCAGGTTGAGTGTGTTGGAGTCGATCCGCCGGCCGTTTTCATCCCGGTCGATCTGCAGGACGGCCAGGTCCAGTTCATCATGGATCAGCGTCGGCGTGGCGTAGTAGCGCAGGACCGGCTGCTCGCCAATGTCCTGAATCAACAGGATGGCGAAGTCGTCGCCGTCCTCGACCACATGCCGGTTGGTGTAAATCTGGCCGTTCGGCGTCATAATCGTCCCAGATCCGGAGGCGATCGGTTCATCGCCATCCAGTGTGACGATCAGGACGACGCTGTGCGAAATCCGATCGATTTCCGCTTGCGGGAGTGAGTCGCCCTGCGCCTGGAGCAGAACGGGCACGACGAGCATGGCGATAATCAGGACCCAAAAGATAACTCTGCGCATAATGTCTCCGGCGAAAAGCAACCTCGAAGCAATTTCTATAGATTATCTTCGTTTGTCTGCGCCTCGCAATGGATCAAGTTTTTGGGCGGAGGGTAAACGGAACACACAAGGGAGCTGGACAGATGCGAGCGTACTATGACGACTCCTATACGCGGGCCTTTTCCTCTCGCGTCATCGAGCGTCTTCAGGTGGATGGACTCCCGGCGGTGGTGCTCGATCGGACGTACTTCTACCCGACCGGAGGCGGGCAGCCAAACGATCTCGGGCAGGTCGGCGGGGCCGATGTGCTCGACGTCCAGACGCGCAAAGACGATAGGGTCGTTGTCCATGTCCTGTCATCGCCAGTTGCGGACGATGAGGTCATGTGTACCCTGGACTGGACTCGGCGTTTCGATCATATGCAGCATCACACGGGCCAGCACATTCTGTCACAGGCCTTTGTGCAGACCCGGAACACCAGCACGGTCGGGTTTCACCTCAGCCCGGACAGTGTGACCATCGACCTCGATCGCGCCGACCTGACGGAGGATGCGGTCGCGCAGGCCGAAGACCTGGCCAACCGGATTGTCTTCGAAAACCGCCCGGTGACGACACGCGTGATCGATCCCGAACAGGTGGAAGGGGTACGCATACGTCGTTTGCCGGAGGCGCTGGCGACCAACGGTCTTCGCGTCGTCGACATTCAGGATTTCGACCAGACAGCCTGCGGCGGAACACACGTCGCGTGGACAGGAGAGATCGGCCTGATCAAAGTCACGAAGGTCGAGAAGCGCGGCGATAAAATGCGCATCGAGTTCCGCTGCGGAGGCCGTTCCCTGAGAGACTACCGGGAACGAACGCGGGTGACGACCCTTCTTGCGGCAGAACTGACCTGCTCGCTGGCGGACATGCCCGAAGCTGTTGCCCGGCTGCGCGACGACCTCAAGGCCGGTCAGCGCGCAAACCGGGCTCTTGAAGTGGATCTCATGAACTATGAGGCCGCGGCGCTCTTGCAGGCAAATACTGAAACCGGGCTGGTGCGGTGGGTGGTCGCGGCCTTCGCCGAACGCGATGTCGCCACGCTTCGCACATTGGCCAACGCGCTGGTGCAGACACCGCGTGTGATCGCGCTGCTCGGCAGTTATGGCCCGCGCTCCCAGCTTGTGCTGGCGCGCAGCGCGGATCTGAGCCATGACATGTCGGCGGCATTCAAGATTGTGTCACGGGCATTCGATCAGATCCGTGGCGGCGGGCAGCCGAATCAGTCGCAGGGTGGGGGGCCGGCCGCTACGCGTGAAGAAGTCGAAGCAGTGCTGGCGTTCGCGAAGCGCACACTCGAAGCGTGAGAAAAAAAGAGGAGACGCCCAGGGCTGGACGTCTCCTCACAAAAGCTGTTGCAGCCGCTGCCGAAAACTAGCAGCTTGGCGCGCCGATCGGCGGGATCAGGATCACCTCACCGGCGAAGATCATGTCAGGGTTGGCGATACGGGCCACATTGGTGATGCCGCGGACGGTATTGCCGAAGGCATAGGCCACGCCAGAGAGGGTATCACCCCAGGTGATGCCGAGGTCGCTCGAGGCGCAGGGGACGCCGACGCCGGTGACCGGATTCGGGACCACGCTGCTGACGCTCAGGTCGACGCAGAGATAGGTGCCCCAGTAAATCAGATTGTAGTTGGTGATACCGTTCCAGGCAGCCAGATCGGCAACCGGTACGCCATACAGCCGAGCGACATGCGACAGCGTATCGGTGGGGCGAATGCGATAGGCTTCCCAGTTCGCGCCCATTGCAGCGCAGTCGGCCGCACTGCTGGCGCTGGTCGGGAGCGCGGACAGGGCCGTGACCAGAACAAGCATGAGGACGAAAACGACCGAAACAATGGATTTAAGGGAACGGGTGCGTGTGGTCATGGGTCAGCTTCTTTCCTTTGAACTCTTCACTCGAATGATTGGTTCCGAACTACTGTATATCAGTTTCTCAAAATGCGCGACCAGAACGGCTGTTAACTTTTTCCGGGCCACGCGTCTTGAGCTATCAGCGCCTAGCCAGGGATGAGCAGGCTCTGGCCGATGTAGATGAGATCGTAATTCCAGATGTTGTTCACCGAGGCGATCGCGTACATCGTCGTGCCATAGCGCTCCGCCAGGCGGGACAGGCTGTCACCGGCGACCACCACGTGAGTGCGGCCCGAGCCAACCGTGCCCGTGCCCGGAAGGGACGGCGCATTCGGCACGAAAACGCTGCCATCGGCCAGCGAAAGGCTGCGCACCGGCACCGTGCCCGTCAGCGCGGACGCTTCCACCCAGCCGACAGCGCCATCGGCACGGCGGACGTAGGCCCAGGTCGAGTTGTAGTTGCGGCCGAGCAGGACCACCGTCTCGTTGAGCGGAATGGTGCCGATCACCGCGTTGTCGGTGCTGGCGCCGTTGCGCAAATTGGCAACGAGTGCGCCAGTCACGCGGGCCGTCGGGGTGACCGTCGGCGCCACCGCGGTATCACTCACGGGCAGGCTGTTGGTGTTGTACTGAGTGAACAGGTAGTTGACGTTGACCCAACCGGTCACGCCGTTGGTCAGTCGAATGAGAATCCAATTCCCTTCGCCGTTGCGGGCAACCATCTGCACGCCGAAGCCGAAAGGAAGTGTGGCGATCGACCCAAACCCCATGCTCGGCCCAGTACGGACATTCAGGGTGCCTGTGTTCACAGATGCAACGGCATCCTGCGCATAGGCCGGCACCGTGAGCACAAATACAAGAACAATAACTGCTGCAAGGTGGATGAACCGTCGCATCATTGGTGTCCCCTAACCTAAGTACGGATCATTGCGAAGAATTATACTCGTCATTCCCATAACGCGAAACTAGTCTAACGCCAGAACAACTCCCTCAGAATCATAGAAACCTTCGTCATCTACCTGGAGCAAACCATCACAGTTTTCAAACAGAAGGTCCCACAGCGGATCGATCTGGTCATAGGCACCATGTCCTTCCTCGGTGAGCTGAAGCGCGACCATCAGTTTCACTCTCTCCAGAACAGAGCGGACATACTCAGTGCCTTCTTCAATGCTGTCCAGGATTTCCCGCTGTTCGTCCAGATCCTCGTCGAAGACTTCTTCTCCAGGGCGGTTAATTTCGATGTCGCCGAGGATCGAAGACCCGTAAAGGAGATCGCCGGCGTTCGGAGACGCTTCTTCCCCATGTATCGAAAACTGGTCACTGCTTCGTCGAAACAGCTCTTCCAGGGCAGCCAGCGTCAGATCGCAGTCCACCGTCACCAGATAACGAAAATAATCCCCCATTCTGGCTTCCCTTGTTCCCTCGTACTCCTGAGCGCGTGGTCAATTATAACCACGGTCTCCCCGCATTGCATGTCAGACACGCTATAATCGTCACCGGAATTTTGAAAAAGTGCAAATCAAATCTCACGGTGGAAAACTTGATGTCTTTTCGATTGGATCTTAAGACAGGTTATCCGAACGTTGGTATTGCTCCTCTCGGGCGTCTGAGCACCATCGCCGCGGAGGTCGTGGCTTCCGGCCGAGGGTTTCAATACGGGGGCGATCTCCAGGGGCACGGCGAGGCGCGGGAGCAGATCGCTCGTTTTCTCTCCGCCGAGATGAAGGTGCCGGCGGCCGCCGAGCAGTTGATGCTGACGACAGGCGCCCTGACCGCCATCGACATCGTTTGCCGAACCCTGACCCAACCGGGCGACATCGTCGTCGTCGAGGATCCGACGTTCTTCTTTGCCGTCGACCTGCTAAAGATGAGTCACTGTCAGGTTGTTGGCGTGCCGATGTGTGAGGATGGGCTGGATCTGGAGGCGCTGCGCGACCTGATCCAGGCGAACCCGAAGCGGGTGAAGCTGGTCTATACCATTCCGTCGTTCCAGAACCCGACCGGCTACACCGCCACGGACCAACACCGGACGGCTCTGGTTCGCATGGCACAGGAACACGACTTTCACGTTCTGGAAGATGCCACCTACCAACCGCTTTTCTTTGGCGAGCTTCCGCCGCCACCGCTGAAGCACTACGATCAGGGGTCGGGGCGCGTCGTCACGGTGGCGTCCGTCTCCAAGCTGCTGATGCCCTCTCTGCGTCTGGGGTGGATCTGGGCGACGCCGGAGCAGTGCCGCTCGTTTCTCCGATACAAGTCGGACGCCGCTTCAAGCCGCCTGACCGCCGAGATTGTGGCGCAGTTCATGCAAGAAGGGGAGTTCACCCGGCAGGCCGCCTTCGTCCGCCAGGTCTATGGATCGCGACATGATGCATTGGTTCAGGTCTTGAAGGACAAGGCTCCGGACTGGCTCTCGTGGCATGCTCCGGGGGGTGGCTTCTTCATCTGGGCGAGCTTGCCAGTTTCGTTGACGGCGCGGGCGCTCGAAGCGCACGCCCATGCACGCGGCGTCGATTTCTTCCCCGGACGCGCCTGCTATGTTGACCCGCCCGACGACCAGTCGCTCCGTCTGTGTTTTGCGCTGCATGACGAGCCTCTGCTGCGCGAAGCCGGGGAAGCGTTCTGCGAGGCGCTGCGCGGGGCGGGTGCAGCAGCGGGCCTTGGCTGAAAGCGAATGCGGATCAGGGTGGACGAGGCCGCCCACCCTGATCCGCCTCAGATCCCGATTATCCGCCGCTCCCGGCTGAGTCCAACGCCGCCTGCTGCTCGGCGATCATCTCGTCAGTGCAATACAGCGCCTCAAGGAAGGCAGCATCGGCCGACGCTGCATCTTCAGCCGACGGAGCGGTGCTGCCGGCGCGTGACTGCTCGCCGTTTTCGATGACGATGCCGGCGCGCTCCATCAGCGCGTCGGAGAGGGTGAGACCCAGCGTCTCGGCCGCGTCGAGATTGACGGCCAGCAGGTTCGTCTGCTGAACGCTGATGCTGGTGCGCGAAATGTCCAGTTCACCCTTTAGATAGGCCACCGCCATACGACCTGCGTCGCGTCCTTCCTGCATGTAATCCAGACCCTGTGCCAGCACGGCGCCGCGCGCAGCGCTGGAGGGATCGCTAGCGATCACAGGAATGCCGTTTTCGTTGGCGACCTGCAAGAGTCCTTCAAGACCGGCGACTACCGTGCTGTCCGTGGCGACGTAGAAGACGTCCACCCCTCGGGTGACCAGCGCTTCGGCGGCAGTTGCGACCTCGGAAGAGTTGGCGATCGTCTGGACCTCCATCGTCAGCCCGAGTTCGGCCATGATGGGCGTGATGATGTCGGTGTTGGCGACCGAATTTGCCTCGGCATTGTTGTAGATGTAGCCAACCGTATCGGCATCCGGCACGATTTCAAAGATCAGCGGCACGGTCGCCGCGTACGGGGCCAGCGCCTGCGAACCGGTGATCCACGCCGGCTTGATGCACGCCGACTGCGCGACGCCGGCGACATACGGGCTGGTGACCACGTTGAAGATGACCGGCGGCCCTTCGAGATCCGACGTCACGTTGTAGGCCGCTTGCAGGGCAGGGGGTGCTGACCGCGATGATCAGGTCTGCGCCTTCATCCACAAAGTTCTGGGCGATCGTCGTCAGCGTGGGAATGTCGCCCTCGCCATTGCCGAACAGGAATGTCGCCGTTTCGCCATCGACGAAGCCGGCTGTGTTCAGGACTTCGACGGCGCCGTCACGCCCGGCATCGAGCGCAGGATGCGAGACGAACTGCATGATGCCAATCACGGGCAGATCCTCGCCCTGGGCGAGGGCGCTGCTGCCCACGGAGGCGACGAGAAGCACGAGCACAAAGCAAATCACGAGTTTTCGCAACATCACCTTTTTTCCTTGTCCACTAAGCGATAGTTCCGATCGACGACAGCACCTTAAGGGGCTGTCGCGGATACCCAGGAAGCCCGCAAACGACTGTTCATTCGAGTACGGATCGGTCGGCCAGTTCGTCGTCCGTCTTGCGCAGTGCGCGGAAGCGGCTGATCAGGTCATCTACGGTCAGGGTCTGCCGCTCCTGCCCCCCGATCTCAAAGAGGATCGATCCGCGATTCATCATGATGACCCGGTTGCCGACCTCCACCGCCTGATGCATGCTGTGGGTGATCATGATCACCGTCAGGCGATACTCGCGGGCCAACTGGACGGTCAGGTCGAGCACCTGCGCGGCCGCGTTCGGATCCAGCGCGGCGGTATGCTCGTCCAGCAGCAGCAGCTTCGGCTGGACCAGCGTTGCCATCAGCAGAGTCAGCGCCTGACGCTGTCCCCCGCTCAAATAGGCGACATCGGTGTCCAGGCGCTCCTCCAGACCCATGCCTATTTCGCTGAGCCGCTCCGCGAACAGGACGCGTTCAGCCCGTGATAGAGCCAGGCGCAGTCCAGGTCGCTTACCCCGGCGAAGCGCCAGAGCCAGGTTCTCGCCAATGCTCAGCCCGGCACAGGTACCGAGTGCCGGGTTCTGGAACACCCGTCCGAGCCACGCCGCCCGGCGTGTTTCGGAGAGCGCGGTGATGTCGCGATCGTCAAGCGCAATGCGGCCGTGGTCCGGCGAGACGGTGCCGGCGATGACGTTGAAGAGTGTCGATTTGCCCGCGCCGTTGGCGCCGATGACCGTGAGGAAGTCGCCGGACTGGACCGAGAGATCGACCCGGCTCAAGGCGCGCACTTCCAGCGCGCTTCCCGCGTGAAAGGTGACGGCGATGTCGTTAAGGCTGAGCATTCGCGGACCTCCGGCGGCGTCTCTCGCGCCAGCGTGCGATCAGCGAGGGCGCGGCCAGCGCCGTCAGGACGACCAGCGCGCTGACCAGACGAATATCTGTCGCATTGAGGTTGAGAGCCGCAAAGACCCAGGCGCGGGCGATCTCGAAGGCAACCATGCCCGCGACGGCGGCGAAAACCGACTGACCGATCGACCTCGGCCGGAGCAGTACCTCGCCGATCATCACGGCGGCCAGACCGCGCACGATGATTCCCACGCCCATCTGCACGTCCGCAAACCCCAACTGCTGCACGGCGAGTGCTCCGGCCAGACCGGCGAACCCGTTGGACAGCATCAGGCCGACGACAATCAGCGCTCTGTCATCGAGGCCCACCGCACGGACCATCTGCGTGTTCTTTCCCGCTGCGCGCAGGGCCAGCCCGATTTGCGTATGCATAAACCAGTTGAGCGCGAACAGCGCTGCGGCGACGATCACCCCGAAAACGAGGATCTCGACCATGTTGTTCGACTGCCGACGGAACGAATCGCCCAAGGTGTTGATGACGAACTCGCGCATAGGGTCTTCATAGGGGGTGAGTACTGTCCGCGCATTGAGCAGCGGGATGTTGCTGGTGCCCATGATGCGCAGCGTGAACGTGTAGGCTCCGGTCATGGTGATGATGCTGGCCAGCAGCCCATCGATCTTGAAGAGGATGTGAATGAGCGCCGTGCACAGACCGACCAGCGCCCCCGCCAGCAGTGCCGCCGGAATTGACCACTCGGCGGCTGTCCCTGCGGCGATGAGCGAGGCCGCGACCGCGCCGCCGATGGGAAACGAGCCGTCCACGGAGAGATCGGGGAAGCTGAGGACGCGAAAGCTGATGTAGACGCCGACACCGACCAGGGCCAAGGCCAGTCCCTGACCGATCGCGCCGATACTGACGTTTGACAGGGACATGAGTGCCCCCAGCAGCGCCCCGACGACTGCCAGGCGCAGCACAAATTGTCCCGTTTCCGCGCTCTTGGACGGCGCACGGGTGCGCTCAGTACGCTTCAGCAGCAGAGAACTCATGGACTATAAATCCGCAAAGCAATCATTATGAAAGAACATTGCAAATCTTACCGCAAGTCCGCGCTACCGCCATATTCTGGCAGCGAACGCGGGGCGAACTGCCTACTCGCCCCGCGCATTGAACCGTAGTGGAGACTCCGGGTGGGCGCTACGACCCCACTGCGTCCATACTGGCGTTCGCCTAGTGCGCACCGTTCGCTTCTGGGTTTGAGCGGCGCAGCCGAAGGACGATGATGCCGAGAGGGGGCAGCGTGAGGCTCAGGCTCTGCTGGAAGTGGCCCCAGGCGATGGATTCTGAGTGGAGGGCGCCGCCGTTGCCGACATCCCCGCCGCCATAGACCTTGGCATCACTGTTGAGCAATTCCTCGTACGTGCCGGGATCGGGAACGCCGACGCGATAGTACATGCGCGGCACCGGCGTCGCGTTGACCGCGATAACCAGATAATCCGAGCGATCTTCCGCGTAACGAATCCAGCTATAAACGCTCTGCTCGATGTCGTTGGCGTTGAGCCACTCGAAGCCATGCGCGTCGAAATCCTGCTCATAGAGGGCGGGCTGCTGGCGATAGAGCGCGTTGAGATCGCGAACCCAGTTCTGCACACCGCTGTGCGTGGGGTAGGCGGTCAGATTCCATTCGAGCTGCTTGGCTTCACCCCACTCTTCCCACTGGCCAAATTCGGCGCCCATGAAGTTGAGCTTCTTGCCGGGAAGGGCGTACTGCATCCCAAACAGCAGGCGCAGCGAGGCAAATTTCTGCCACCAGTCGCCGGGCATCTTGGTCAGCAGTGACCCCTTGAGGTGCACGACTTCGTCGTGCGAGAGGGCCAGCACGAAGTTCTCGCTGAAGGCGTAGACCAGCAGGAAAGTGATCAGGTTGTGGTGATAGCGCCGGAAGATGGGATTGAGCTTGAAGTAGTCGAGCGTGTCGTGCATCCAGCCCATGTTCCACTTGAACGTAAAGCCAAGGCCGCCCACGTAGGTTGGGCGCGACACCATCGGCCAGGAGGTCGACTCCTCGGCGACGGTGATGGTGCCGGGGAATTCCCGATGGACCAGCGTGTTGAACTCTCGCAGGAAGGCGATGGCGTCAAGGTTTTCGTTGCTGCCGTACTGGTTGGGAATCCACTGGCCGGCCTTGCGTGAGTAGTCCAGATAGAGCATCGAAGCCACTGCGTCGACACGCAGCCCGTCGATGTGGAAGTAGCGCAGCCAGAACAGGGCGTTGGACAGCAGGAAGTTGCGCACCTCATTGCGGCCGTAATTGAAGATGAATGTTCCCCAGTCCGGGTGTTCACCCTGGCGCGGGTCGGCATGCGAATAGAGATGCGTCCCGTCGAAGTAGCTGAGCGCATAGCCGTCCTTCGGAAAATGGGCGGGCACCCAGTCGACGATCACGCCGATGCCGGCCTGATGGCAGCAGTCGACGAAGTACATGAAATCCTTGGGGGTGCCGTAGCGGCTGGTCGGGGCATAATAGCCGGTCACCTGGTAGCCCCAGGAACCGTCGAAGGGGTGTTCGGCGATCGGCATCAGTTCCAGGTGCGTGAAGCCCATGTCCTTGAGATAAGGGACAAGCTGCGCAGCCAGTTCTCGGTAGGTCAGCCATTCTCCCCGTTCGTTGAACTTCCAGGAGCCGGCGTGCAGTTCGTAGATCGCCATCGGCTTCTTCAGCAGCGAAGTCTCCGCGCGTTCTTTCATCCAGGCCCCGTCGCCCCACTCGTAGCCGTCCAGGTTGTAGACGATGGAGGCATTCTGCGGACGCTTCTCGAAATAGAAGCCATACGGATCGGATTTGTCCGCCTGATAGCCGTGCTGACTCGAGCGGACAGAATAGCGGTAGATTGAGCCTTCTGGCACGCCGGGGATGAACAATTCCCAGAACCCGCTGTCGCCCAGGCGCTGCATGGGGTGCAGACGGGCATCCCAGTTGTTGAAGTCGCCAATGACACTGATCCGGCGCGCGTTCGGCGCCCACAGCACGAAATTAACCCCTTGGACGCCGGCCGCGTCTCTGAGGTGCGCGCCCATCTTGGCGTAGCTTTCGAGATGGCGCCCCTGACGCAGCAGGTAGATGTCGAAATCCGTGAGCTGGAAGGGAAAGGCCGCGCTGTCATAAGGATCGTGAAAGACGATGATCTCTCCGGCGTGAGTCGTCATCTCGAAGCGGTAGCGCTTGGGATGCGCCGTTGCCGTGATGATCACCTCGTAGATGCCCACAGGATGCACCTTGTGCATTGGGATGGGTTCCGGGCCGTCCTCTAGAAGTAGGCTGATCGATGCCGCGTTCGGCTGAATGGTGCGGACGACGTACTTGTTCGACTCGAGGGGATGCACACCGAGAACGGAAAAAGGAGATCCGTGATCGGCGTGGGCGACTGCTTCCAGCGCATCCGGGTTCATCTTGGAGAGCATCGGCACTTATCCTGTTCTGAATTTCGGTATCGTTCTGATTATAGACATTCCAGCGCCAGGCCCAAAGGTCTTGTGCAACACGCCCGTCTGGTGCCAGGCGGTGGTCGGTGTGGGCACAAGGATTCAGCGAATACTTATGCTGAGAAAGCCGTCTCAATGGTACACTATAGACTGACCAGTCGGTCTTTTTCTTGCGGCCTATCGGAGCAGTTATGTCGAAAGCCGACACCACACGTGACAAGATTCTGGACGCTGCATTGAACATCTTCGCCTCCAAAGGCTACCATGACACCCGGATTGACGAAATTGTCGAGGAGTCGGAGACGTCGAAGGGTGCGGTGTACTTTCACTTCCCGAATAAGGAACGCTTGTTTTTGGCGTTGGTCGATCAGTTTGCCGACCTGCTCGAACGGCGGGTCAGGGAAGCGGTCGATGGTGAGCAGGAAGGCATGATGCGAGTGCAGGCCGCGCTACAGGCCTGCCTCGATACCTTTGGACGCTACCGCCGCCCGGCCAAAATTCTGCTCGTTCAGGCCGTTGGCCTGGGCAGCCTGTTCGAAAAGAAAAGGATGGAGGTCAATGACCGCTTCGCCATCCTGATCAAGCGCTACCTGGACGAAGCGATCGGCGTTGGCGACATCCAGCCGGTGGATACCGAAGTGGTCAGCTACGCCTGGATGGGCGCGATCTACGGCATTGTGATTCGCTGGGTCTATACCGGAGAGCCGGACTCGGAACGCATCCTGAGCAGCCTGCTGCCTATGCTCCTCCAAAGTGTCGGCTATGTCCGATGAGGAAACATCATGAGCGATCCACACCTCGTCAGTCTGAGCTGCCGCTGCGATGGTCTGTCCCCGCAGGCCATGCTCGCTTCGGCGCGCGACCGCGAGCGCTTTTACTGGCATGAAGATGGCCTGGCCTTCGTCGGGGTAGGGCTGGCCGCCGAGATTACGGCCTGGGGGGATCGGCGCTTCGCCGCCGTCGAGGAGAAGGCGCGGGCGCTTTTCCAGGGCGTACGCGTTCTGGATGAGTCCGAACCCCTGGCTCAGCCGCGCCTGTTCGGCGGCTTCTCGTTCCAGTCCGACTTTGTGACCGAGCACACCTGGGCGCAGTTTGCCCCGGCCTACTTCGTGCTGCCCCACTACCAGCTCTTTCAGCGCGGTGACGAGACGTGGCTCACGCTGAACGTCCAGCTTGGCCCGGACGAACCGATCGACGAAGAGGCCCTGCGCGCCGCACTTGACGAAGCATGCAGCGCTCTTCGCAGCTCCGAGGGCATTCACACAATACAATCACAGCCGCTGCGGATCGACTACCCAATGCCGCTGAGTGAGTGGACTCGCCTGATCGAGTCGGCGGTGAGCAGGATGCGGGACGGCGATCTGAAGAAGGTCGTGCTGGCACGCGTGGCCGAGCTGCGCTTCGCGGGCCGTGTGCAGGTCGAGGCCGCGCTCGACTATCTGGATGCGTCCTATCCCGGCACCTATCGTTTCCTGTTCGAGCCGATCCCGCATCTGGCCTTCTTTGGCGCGACACCGGAACTGCTGGTGTGCGTCCAGGGCACAAGCATCGAGACGATGGCGCTGGCCGGTTCGATCAAGCGGGGAGGCGCGCAGGCGGAGGATGACGCGCTGGCGGCGGCGATCCTTGCCGATCCGAAAGAGCGCCATGAACATGCCCTCGTTGTGGACGGGATTCGCGAGCGCCTGGGGCCGCTGTCGGCGCGTCTGGACATTCCACCAGAGCCGGCGGTCCTGCGCTTGAAGAACATCCAGCACCTGCACACGCCCATCTCCGGAACTCTGCGCGAGGCCACTGGCGTGCTGCCTCTGGTCGAGGCGCTGCACCCTACGCCGGCGATGGGAGGAAGCCCGCGTATAGAGGCTCTCGAATTCATTCGCCGCATGGAGCCGGTGCCGCGCGGATGGTATGCTGCGCCGGTGGGCTGGATTGACAGTCACCTGGACGGCAAATTCGCCGTCGCCATCCGTTCGGCGGTCAGTCAGCAGGACCGCGTCTGGCTTTATGCGGGCGCCGGTATCGTCGCCGATTCGCAGCCCAGCCGGGAATGGGAAGAGACGGCGCTGAAATTCAGGCCGATGCTGAATGCCCTGGGAGCGTCCATCGATGTCCTCGCCTAATCGAAATCTCGTCTGGGCCACCACGATCGTCGATCAACTGGCCCGTGCCGGCCTACGTGCCGTCTGCATCGCGCCCGGGTCTCGTTCCACACCGCTGACTCTGGCCTTCGCCGATCACCCCGATGTGACCGTCTACCGCCACCTGGACGAACGCAGCGCCGCCTTCTTTGCGCTCGGTATGGCCCGCGCAACGGAACGGCCGGTCTCGCTCGTCTGCACCTCCGGGTCGGCGGTGGCCAATTTCTTTCCGGCGGTGGTCGAGGCGCACGAATCGCGCATTCCGTTGATCGTCATGACCGGAGATCGTCCGCCTGAACTGCGCGGCAGCGGCGCCAACCAGACCATCGATCAGATCAAGTTCTATGGTGACTATGTGCGCTGGTCGGTCGATCTGGCCGTGCCGGAGGGTGAGCCGGCAGCGCTGACGATTCGCTACTTGAAGACGACAGCGGCCCGCGCCTACGCCCTGGCCAATGGCACGCCGCGCGGCGTGGTGCATCTCAACTTTCCGTTTCGCAAGCCTCTGGAGCCGACTGCGCAGGAATCGGATCACGTCGAGGCGCCGCTGCTGATCAGCCAAGATGCGGACCAACTGCGTCGGGCAAACACCCATATGACTCGGGGCGTCGTCACGCCAACGGTCGAGCAGATCGGCATGGTCGCGCACCTGTTCCGGGAATGCGAGCGAGGAATCATCGTCTGCGGCACGAACTGCCCGACGGGTGACTTTCCAGAACGGGTGTCCCAGCTTTCTGCGCACACGCAGTACCCGGTCTTCGCCGAACCCTCGTCGGGCGTGCGCTTCAGCGAGGCGCTGCATCCGCTGGTGATGGGCGGTTACGAGACCTTTCTCAACAATATGAATGTGCCGCTGCCCGAAGTGGTGATCCGCGTCGGCGATGTGCCGACCTCCAAGTGGCTGACCGATCTGCTGGAGGCGGCGCCGGCGCGTGCCTACGTCCAGGTGTCCGCGGATGGCGTGTGGTCGGATGACCTGCACCGCACCACCCATTTCCTGCACTGTGAACCGGAGGCGCTCTGTGCGGCCTTGCTGGCGGAGCTGCCCGGCCGGACGTCGACCGAGTGGGCGAGCCTGTTCCTCGCTGTGGAGGCGACGACCTGGAGCGTGGCGCACGACGCGCTGGCCGAGGCGAACCTCGACGGCGCCTACATTCACGATCTGGTTGCCGGCCTGCCGGCAGGAACGCGACTGTTCGTCGGCAACAGCCTGGCCGTGCGTCACGTCGACCAGTTCGGGCAGCCGCGCCGCACGCCGATCACCGTGTACGCCAACCGCGGCGCGAGCGGCATTGATGGCAATATCTCCACCGCGCTGGGGGCCGCCGCCGCCGAGCCGGATCCACCGCTGGTTGCGCTGGTGGGCGACATCACGCTGTATCACGACATGAACGGCCTGTTCGCGCTCAAAGACCAGGCCATGCAGAATGTCACGCTGGTGGTCATGAACAACAATGGCGGCGGTATTTTCCAGCGGCTGCCCGTCAACCGCTTCGAGCCGCCCTTCACCGATCTCTTCGTGATGCCGCACGATCTGGATTTTGCGCATGTGGCTCGCCTGTACGACCTTGACCACGTTGTTGTCGAAAGTCGCGATGCGCTGCGCGAAGAAATCGCCCGAGTCGGAACGCGCGGCCGCGCACGCCTGCTTGAGGTGCGCACGAGCATCGCCGAGGACGAGAGCGCCCGGCGCCGCGTCCTACAGCGCGTGCGGGCGGAAGTTGAATCTCTGCAAATCAGTAACGGGTTTTGAGCGTCTGAGCAATCAACCATGGACACCAGTGAGAAGGAAGCCCAGAGGATGATCGACGAACAGCACGGAATCGCCTGGCAGAAAGTCAAGCCATTCCAGGACATCACTTATCACAAGGCGGAGGGAATCGCCCGTATCGCCTTCAATAGGCCGGAAGTGCGCAACGCTTTCCGTCCGACGACGATCGACGAGATGATCGAGGCCTTCCGGGATGCCTGGCGCGACCCCCAGACCGGCGTCGTGCTGCTGACCGGCAATGGCCCCAGCCCCAAAGATGGCAAGTACGCCTTCTGCTCGGGCGGCGACCAGAAGATTCGCGGCGACGCAGGGTATCGCGGCGACGACGGCGTGGAGCGCCTGAACGTGCTCGAACTCCAGCGCATCATTCGCACCATGCCCAAGCCGGTGATCGCTCTGGTCGCTGGGTACGCCATCGGCGGCGGCCACGTGCTGCACGTCGTTTGCGACCTGACCATCGCCGCCGACAATGCTGTTTTCGGCCAGACGGGGCCGAAGGTCGGCAGCTTCGATGGCGGCTTTGGCTCGAGCTACCTGGCCTCCATCGTCGGTCAGAAGAAGGCGCGCGAGATCTGGTACCTGTGCCGGCAGTACGACGCACAGGAAGCGCTCGACATGAGGCTGGTCAACAAGGTCGTGCCGGTCGAACAACTTGAAGCCGAAGGCGTGCAGTGGGCGCGCGAGATCCTGGACAAGAGCCCAATCGCCATCCGTTTCCTGAAGGCCGGCTTCAACGCCGACCTCGACGGCCAGACCGGTTTGCAGGTGCTGGCGGGCGATGCCACCATGCTCTACTACATGAGCCGCGTTGGCCACGAAACTGAGTGATTTCAATGCTTGATCCGCTTGCGCAGGCTGAGCAGTCGCGCCCGAATTCTCCGGCGCTGCTGCTCCCATACTTCGCCCATCTGGGCGCGCACTATGCGGAGTACAGCTTCGCCCGGCTGAGCCGCATCGCCGCGCTCCTGGCTGCAGGCCTGGTCAGCGCCGGGGTGCGGCCGGGTGACCGCGTGGCGTTGCTGATGGACAACCCACACCGCGCGGTCGAGCTGATCCACGCCGCCATACGCGCCCGGGCGGTCGTGGTCCCGCTCAACTCCCGCCTCACCGCCGACGAGATCCGCTACCAGATCGAGGCGGCGGGTTGTCTGATCCTGTTGTGCGACAACGCCCATGAGGCCATGGCGCTGGAGGCGGCGGGCGGCGCACGGGTCTTCAACATCGCGCGGACGCCGCGCAGTGTCGCCCCTGGCCTGCCGGACGACGACCATTTCTCGGGCGCCGCACAGGACTACGCCGCCGTCGACATCGACCCCGCTGCAGTGCAGGCGATCCTCTTCACTTCAGGGACGACCGGCCGGCCCAAGGGCGCGCAGATCACCTACGGCAACTGGCTGGCCGGCGCAAAAGCCTCTGCGGAGCGGATCGGCGCGCGTGCGGGCGACCGTTGGCTGCTCTCGCTGCCGCTTTACCATGTGGGCGGCCTGTCGATGCTCTTTCGGTCGTGTGTCGATCGATCGGCGCTGGTGGTTGGCCCACCGACTCGCGATCTTCAGGACCTGGCCCAGACGATTGATGCCTCCCAGGTCACGCTCATTTCGCTGGTGCCTACCCAACTCTATCGCCTGCTGGAGATGGGGTTCCAGCCGCCGGAGTCGCTGCGCCTGATTCTGCTCGGCGGGGCGGCGGCATCGTCCGACCTGCTGAAACGGTGCTGCGACCTCGGCCTGCCTGTGGGGACGACCTACGGCCTGACGGAAGCGGCCTCGCAGGTGGCGACCCTGCTTCCTGACGACACGTGCCGCAAGCCCGGCAGCGTCGGCAAACCGATTGGCCAGACCCGCGTGCGTGTCGTAGGCGCTGAAGGCGAACTCTGCGCTCCGGGGGAAATCGGCGAGATCGTCGTCACCGGACCGACGGTGATGAAGGGGTATCTGGGCGCACCCCTGGTCGATCCTCGAACCGGGTTTCACACCGGAGATCTGGGCACCCTCGACGCCGACGGCGATCTCTGGATTGTACAGCGGCGAACCGACCTGATCGTCAGCGGCGGCGAAAACGTCTACCCGTCGGAGGTCGAAAACGTTTTGAAGTCTCACCCGGAGGTTGCCGATGCCTGCGTCGTGGGCGTCCCCGATGCCGAATGGGGCCAGCGGGTTGCGGCGATGATTGTCCGGCGCGAGGGTAGTGCGCTCGACCAGTCCGACCTGACGGCTTATGCCCGGGGACGTCTGGCCGGCTACAAGGTGCCGCGCGTGATCGTCTTCGTCGGCGAGCTGCCGCTCACCGGCTCCGGCAAGGTGCGGCGGAGCGACGTCGCCCAGGCCCTGAGCGAATTGTGAAGATCAATGGCGTCGAGTACGCAGTGAACATCAGCGGGCATGGCGACCCGCTGGTCCTGCTGCACGGGTTCACCGGCAGCGCGGCCAACTGGGGTGCGCATGTGGCCGCCTTCTCCGGCGATTTCACCGTCGTGACAGTCGATTTGCTGGGTCACGGTCGCAGCGATTCGCCCACGGACCCGGAACGGTACGCCATTGAGCGGGCGACCGCCGACCTTCACGCGATATTTCGTGCGTGCAGCATCGAAGCGCCTCACCTGCTCGGCTACTCGATGGGCGGCCGGCTTGCGCTGTACTATGCGCTGCGCCATGGGGTGCGCTCGCTCCTGCTCGAAAGTGCCTCGCCCGGGCTGGCCGACGACGCGGAGCGGGACGTCCGCCGGCAGAGCGACGAGAAGCTTGCTGAGAAAATCGAGCAGGAGGGACTCGCGGCCTTTGTCGACGCCTGGGAGAAGCTGCCGCTTTTCGCCTCTCAGTCTGCCCTGGCCGAAGACGCGCGGGCGGCGCTCCGCCAGCAGCGCCTGGCCAACAACCCGGTCGGACTGGCCAACAGCCTGCGCGGCATGGGGACCGGTGTCCAGCCCAGCCTGTGGAGTCGACTGGGAACGCTTGACTCGCCGGCGCTCCTGCTGTGCGGTGCGCTTGACGCCAAGTTCACGGGAATTGCGCGCGAAATGGCGAAGCGGCTGCGCAACGCGCGTCTGGCGATCGCCCCGAGCGCCGGGCACACGATCCACCTGGAGCGGCCTACTTTCTTCCGCGATGAGGTCCTGCGCTTCCTGCTCGACATTGCCCGGCGGCGGATGCCATAGAACCGCACATCGCGCCAATTCTGGATAAGGGATAGCAGTTGTTGAACTCGCTCAAACTCGGTAGTGGCACCCTCGAATTCCCCGTCTTTCTCCCGGATGCGACTCGCGCGGTCGTGCGTGGTGTGGACAGCGAAGATCTGGAACGCTGTGGCGTGCCCGGTCTGGTCATGAGTACCTATCACCTGATGCAGCACCCTGGCTCCTCCGTGGTAACGTCGCACCACGGGTTGCACAACCTCTCCGGTTGGCGCGGACCGATTATCACCGATTCCGGCGGTTTTCAGGTGTACTCCCTGGTGCGCGAAAACCCGAAGTATGGCAGCCTGACGGAAAAGGGCATGGTCTTCCGCACCGATGACGGCTCCAAGTACAACCTAACGCCCGAGAAGAGCATTCAGCTACAGGTGAGCTACGCCTCCGACGTGGTCTACTGCCTGGACGACTGCACCCACCCGGACGCTGACGACGCCTCGCAGATCGACAGTGTGCGCCGCACCATCAAGTGGGCCAAACGGTGCCGCGAAGTCTTCGATCAACTCATCGAGGGTAAACGGCTGGACGAGAACAGCCGACCCCGCCTGTTTGCCGTCGTTCAGGGTGGGGCAGTGCCGGCGCTGCGCAAGGCCTGCGCGGAGGCGCTCCTGGAAATTGGCTTCGACGGCTATGGCTATGGCGGCTTTCCGCTCGATGGCGAGAACCGCCTGGTCGAAGACATGTTTGCCTACCTGCGCGAACTCATCCCTGCGCAGTACCCTCTGCACGCCCTGGGGGTAGGGCACCCCGGTCACGTCAAGACCTGTGCCGATATGGGCTACACCATCTTTGACAGCGCACTGCCCACGCGCGACGCCCGCCGCGGCCGGCTGTACCGTCTGCTGGGTGATCCCTCGATGGGCGGGACCGACTGGTTCGAATTCCTGTATCTGGAAGACGGGCGGCACACCCGAACGGCAGTGCCGATCTCCGACACGTGCGACTGTGCTACCTGTGCGCGCTACAGCATCGGGTATCTCCACCACCTGTTCGAGATCGAGGATGCGCTCTATGTGCGGTTGGCCACGATCCACAACCTGCGCTTCATGACCCGCCTCATGGAACTGCTGCGAGGCAGTCGTGGCTGAGACGGCCGCCGAAGCCGTCGTCCAGGCGGTGCTGGAGAGTCGCAAGTACGGGCAGGTATCGCGCCACCTGATCGCGCATCTGGCCGAGATCGAACTCGCCAAGGGGCGGCGACACAAAGAGGCGGTCAAGGAGGTGAAGAATCGCCTGCATCAGGTGGTCGGCGCCTATCTGGAGAAACGCCCCCGTTACGCGGAGTGGCTGGAGGCACTGGAAGCAGCACCGGAAGGCCAGCGGCGGGAGGTCTGTGGCGAGATTCTCGCGGCCCATGCCTCGTCTCGCGAACGACTTGACATCCTGGAGACGTTCTACCAGACGCTGCTCGGCGATCTGCCGCCGATCCGCTCGGTGCTCGACGTGGCCTGCGGGCTGAATCCGCTGGCAGTGCCCTGGATGCCGCTAGTACCGGGGGCACAGTACCTGGCGGTCGACGTCATGGACGATCTGGCCGCTTTCCTGACCGGCGCGCTGCCGCTCCTTGGCGTAGAAGCTCGTGGCCTCTCCGACGACGTGACTCGGCATGTGCCCTCGGGCCGGTTTGATGTAGCGCTGATCGTCAAAGCCGTCCCTTGCCTCCAGCAGATCGACCGCTCGGTGGGCAGGACTTTGCTGGAGGAGATCGACGCGCGTTGCATTGTCGTGTCATACCCGGTGCGCAGTCTGGGTGGCAGCGAGAAAGGCATGCGCGACACCTACGCGGCCTCCTTTGCCCAGCTCGTGCAGGGGGCCGACTGGAACGTCGAGCGTTTCGATTTCAGCGATGAGCTGGCGTTTCGCCTTACGAGGGAACCCCACTGAGCAGAATTGTCACTTCGCCGCGAATCGGGTTGCGCTGGAAGAACTGATGCAGTTCGCCCACTGTGCCGCGACGGAACTCCTCGAACATCTTGGTCAGTTCGATGGTCACTACGGCCTGACGGTCGCCAACCACCGCCTGCATCATGTCCAGAGTCTTCACGAGCCGGTTGGGGCTTTCGTAAAGCACGAGTGTTTCCCGCGCCGAAGCAAGCGCCGCGAAAAACGCACGAAGCTGAGAGTCCTTGCGCGGTGGAAAGCCGACAAAGCGGAGGCGTTCTCCGGGAAGCCCGGAGGCGGACAGCGCCGTCGTGATCGCGTTGGCGCCGGGGATCACCTCGACCGCAATCCCCGCGTCAAGCGCTGCCTGCACCATCTCATAACCCGGGTCCGAGATGCACGGCGTGCCGGCGTCGGTGATCAGCGCAACATCCTCGCGCAGCGCCACCGATGCAAGCGAGCCCGTCATCGTCTCTTTATTGTGATCGTGGTAGCTCATCAGACGCGCGCTGATGCCATAGTGGTTGAGGAGCTTCAGCGAATGCCGTGTATCTTCTGCAGCGATCACCCTGACGCTGCGAAGCACACGCAGCGCCCGGACCGTAATATCTTCAAGGTTGCCGATGGGAGTGGCGACGATGTAGAGCGTCCCCAAGTGCCTACCGCCCCTGATTGATGACGTAGACGATGCCGACCGTTCCCATTTGGGTACGGACAACCCCTTTGGATTTGAGCCGTTCAAGAAGCTTCTTTGTACGAGAGCCGGCGGTCGAATCGCCGCCGAACACGACGGAACGTGCCTGATCGATCGAAAGACCACGAGCACCAGCGTGCCGCAGCGCGTCCGTCAAAAGCGTGAAATTTTCGTCCTGACTTCGGTTAGCCATCGTCTCCTATCCACATTGGTGACCTGCATCGAAAGCGTTGCTCAGAAGATACTGAAAAACCCAAGAATTGTAAAGTAGTACATCAGTCGAAATTCGACGGTCCCACAAGACCCGCCGGTTCACGTGTGCGGAACCGGCGGGCGCGGATGGATGCACTCAATCCTCTTGCGGAACGTAAGTCGTCCACAGCCGGCTGACGAGGGCATCGGCATCGGTCGTCACACCCTGGTCGGCAAAGTAATCGCAGACCCGCGAGACGTCGCGCCGGAAGATCTCCTCGGCGTAAGGGTTCGCCTGTGGCCGGACGACCTGCGGGAAGTCGATCACCGTGATGTCGCCTTCCCAGTACAGGATGTTGTAGGCAGACAGGTCGCCGTGGATAAACCCGAGCGCCAGCATGCCCTCGATGTTGTGCACGGCCCGGTAGAAGAGCGCCTGTGCCTCCTCCGGGTCGAGCTCGACCAGACTGAGGGTTGGGGCTGGGTGCCCGAGAACGCCATAGTAGGTCATCAGGATCGCGTTGGGCGCCGATCCGTAAGGATGCGGCACGTCGAGCGCGGCGCCGGCGAGCGTTTGAAGCGTGTTCTGCTCGTACATCAGCCAGGACGTGTGCGCGACTTCGACGCCGAAGCCCGTTTTCTTGCCGATGGCGCGCATCACGCGGTGGTCGGTCTTCTTGACGACCTTGCCGCTCTCCGTCAGGATTTCGCGGCCTTCTCGGTACATCGAGTCGTTGCGCATCTGCCGGAACATCCGCGGCCGGTAAACCTTGGCAGCGAGCAGCGGTACGCCAATGGCCGGGGACGCTTGGCAGACGTAGACGCTGGCCTCTTTTCCGCCGCGTACCCGTGCCAGCACATCGATGATCAGTCCCCGGTCGTAGAACGGGCGCAGCGAGTCCGCCAGCCATCCCGCTTCGAAGCGGCTGGGCTGGTAAGTCATGGTGAGTTCCGTCTCCGACTTGCCCTCATCGGAGAGCGAGGCGACCACGTCGGCCGCCGATTTTTTCGGCCGGTGATTGGCTTTCGGCTTGCGCTTACGCCGCTGTTGACGATCTTCAAAGGCAAGGTTCATGCCGTCAAAAGGCAGATCGTAGACGTCGCTGTCGCCGAAATCGTAATTGGTGAGTCGAGACATGGTGAATGTCGTTCCTTCAGTTCGAACCAGATGTGATTGGGGTTCGGTTGCGTCACGCAGTGACGCAGACAGCCCAGCGCGTTCGGAATGGCCGAACACACCCGGGGCATTCGCGCGAATGCCGAAAGGACGGGTTGATGAAGGGGGATATGCCCGTCTTTCGCTGATGCTGAAAGAACGACTGAGAGAACAACGATCAGCCAGGGAGGCGGATCAGCAGGAGTGCTGCGCCAACAAAGGCTGAGGGTGGTTGGTTAGGCGTTCAGCTCGCGAGACGGGAGTATCTGCCCGGCACGGACGACAAGACCCATTTTCGCCATGTTTCCTAACCTCCTCTTCGCTCACCAGAAGGTGAGAGAACAAAACTCGGTGACACAGGTAGCAGTGTATCACCAAAGCGGAAAGAATGTCAAGAACTGTATGAAGGGGTCACACTGGGTCAGGTGCCCAAGGGGACCTCAGCGCGCACCACTCCGGCGCGCTCGTGACGCAGAGTCAGCGAGACGGCGCCGCCGGCCGGCGCGGCAACAATCCACTCGACCTTGGCGCGGTCCTTCGTGCTGGCGCCGAAGATCGCCCAGGGGGTGGCCGAACTTCCATCATAGGCGCGCCCTTCCAACTGTTTGAGCTCTTCGCGCGCCATGCCGCTGGTGAGCGTCATGTCATCGCCCAGGGTGATTTCGGCAATGACCGGGCGGACGACTTTTTTCTCCAGTGCCTTCTTCGCACCGTAGGTCGGCAGCCAACCGGTGTTCTGGACGACTGCCGTCACCTTGAAGTAGCCGTCGCCAAGCGGTTCGGCTGCCGCCTGCAGCAGCTCCAGCCTCGGGGAGATCTCGGCCATCCAGATCAGCCAGTCGGCGAAAGGCGCAACCTCGGCTTGCAGGAACTGAAGGGGCGGGTTCCTCCAGGCGTTCAGGTGGTCCCATCCGCCGAGATCGATTCGGCCCAACTGCGGATGATCGAACGGATACCAGTCGACGTAGCCCTTGCCGTCGAGCTTTTCGTCGCTCCACTTCAGCAGCTTGAGGTCGTCCTCGACCGGATGCTCGCGGAACCAGTCGATGTACTTGTAGTCGGTGATGCCGGCGTTGCGCTGCGGAGACCATAGCTCCACCGTCCAGGCATAAACGCCGAAGTGTTCATAGATCCAGTCGTCGAAAACGCCAGTGATCACCTCTTTCGGGTGGTATTTGAAATCGTGGAAGACGGAGATCGCCGGGTAGCCGGTCAGCTGTGTGCCCATGTCGCCGATCTTCTGGTAGGTCCACAGATCCTCGGCGGGAAAGCTCTCGTCACTCTGAGTGCCGTAGGGGCGGAGCATCACACCGCTCCAGGTGTGGAAGGTGGCCGCGCCGGATATATTGGGATGGCGTGCGATGAAGTCGACGATGGCCCGTACCTCCGGCTCAGAGGTCGGGTAGGGGCCGGCGCCGGGCTGCTCGTGCTCCTGCCGCCAATGTGAAGGGAAGTTGCGGTTAAGGTCGAGCCGTTCCTTCTGCGGCTTTGGCTCGATCAGGAAGCCGTCGTAGTTGTCGATCAGACCTTCGCGGAAGAGGTTGTAGTAAACACCGCCGCGCTCGTTTGGCTCCCGGCGGATCATCAGGCGAGGCTCGTCCGGGTGGCACTTCCACGAACCGTTCGGATCGGGCACGCGCATGGTCAGCATGCGGCCGTCGCCGTCGACATCCTGCTCGCTCAGACCGCTCAGCGCTTCTTCGTCGTAAGGGTAGGGGCGGGTGCTGGAGCGAATGATTCTCGGTTTGTCGGCCAGGGCCAGCTCGGCGCCGTCCGGGTTGACGCGCGGGCAGATGTAGAAAGCGCGCGTATCCAGGACATGGGTGACGGTCTCGTCCTGCCCGTAGCCGGTGACCAGCCGGTGCAGCAAGTTCAGGCTCGCGGTCGTTGGCGAGACTTCGGAGGCGTGGATGTTGGCATCGATCCAGACTGCCGGCTTCTCGAAGTCCACACCCGTGCTGAAGTTGGTGACGATAGCCAACCAGATGTCCCGTCCTTCGTAGCTCCTGCCCAGCGATTCCAGCCGCACGAGACCCGCATATTCACTGGCGTAAGCCTGAAGCAGGCTGACCAGCTCATCATAACGATAGTAGTGGTCAAAGGCGACCTGTGGCATGGCAGTAACCTTTCGCGCGACAGAACTCGAAGCCCTGGTGAGGCGGCATGCGAAACACGACAATCGTACCGGGTCCGGCGCGGACAGACAACGACCAGCCCCTGAGCCGGCTCAATGGACCTATTGGCTCGCGCTTGCCGTGCGGAGGCCGCCTCAGTATCATGAACTGCCTCGGTCGCAGGACATCATGTAGACGTTCGAGATTGGTCATCATCGTGCGGAAACTGCGCAGCTTTCTGGCTTTGTCCGGCGAAGAACGCTGGACGTTCCTCATTTCGCTCCTCCTGCTGCCTGCGCTGGCGGTCGCTTTGCAGCGCATCGGCATGCGCAGGACGCGGTCGTGGCTGGAACATCACGTGCCCCCGGTCGCCGCCCCCTCGGCGAGCGACGCAGCGACGCGCGCGCCTCGGATGGCCCGGATGGTGAACGCCGCTGCTCGACGCAGCCCTTACAAAGCCAACTGCCTGAAGCGTTCGCTGGCGCTGTGGTGGCTCCTGCGCCGTCGCGGCATTGACAGCGAACTTCGCATCGGCGTGCGGAAAAAGGACAATGCGCTGCAAGCCCATGCCTGGATCGAGCTCGGCGGCGTCGTGCTCAACGACTCGCTGAATTATGTTCGCACGTTCACACCCTTCGCCGGTGATGTCATGAGCGTGTATCGCTTCCTCGATTAGTCATTCCGGGGCGACCCCTGGGTTCGCCTGCCGGCCCTTGTCGAACACTCCCGTCGGGCAATCCGCGACTCGCCGTAACCCCCATCGGTGCGCTACACTCATCGCATTCTCATTTCGGTGGTTCGTAACAGGGCAGTTCACAATGGATAGCAAGCAGCAGCGCATCGACGCGATGCGAATCAAATTGGCGGAAGTCGGGCGGTTCATGTTCGACCGCAATCTCACCGATGCCGGCGGCGGCAACATCAGCGCCCGCGTGGATGACATCGTCGTCATGTCCCCCAGCTACAGCGGACAGGCGCACCGATGGCAGCTTGAACCCGACGATTTTCTGCTCGTCAGCCTGGATGGGCAGCTCCTCGAAGGCACCGGCAAGATCACCCGCGAAGCGAGTGTCCACCTCGGACTGCATCGCAAGTTTGGCGAGTACGGCACCGGCGTGATTCACGGTCATCCGCGGAACGCGATGGTCTTCGCGGCGATGGCCATGGCCATCCCGCCCGTGCTGGAGGCGACCCTGAAATTCGGGACGATCCAGTGCATCGAGTACGCGCCCGCCCACAGCCCTGATCTGGCCGACCGCATCATCCAGGTCATCACCGGGCAGGAAGACCGCATCGCCAAGCACGCCGCGGCCGCTCTCGCCCCGTGGCACGGCATTTTCCTGATCGGCAAGGACATCGACGCCGCGTTTGACGCCGTGGAGCGCATCGACACCAACTGCTTCTGCATCCTGCAGGCGCAGACGGCGCTGGGTGGGCGCGATCTGCTGGCACAGCAGCGGGACATGCTGGCCGCGGCGGCCGCGAAATACCGGAAGTAGCGCCATGATTGTCACCGTTACACCCAACACCTCGATGGATTTGACCTACTTCGTTCCATCCTGGGAGTTGAATCGCACCCTGCGCGCCAGCCGAATTTTGCAGAGCATTGGCGGCAAGCCCACCGATGCCAGCTACATCCTGGGCGAACTGGGCATCGCGAGCCTGGCCCTCGGATTTGTGGCCGGTGGTGCCGGCGAGACAATCAAGGGCTTCCTGACTTCGAAGGGGGTCACGCTCGACCTGATCCAGGTGGACGGCAGTTCTCGTACCAACCTGATTGTTGTGGTCGAGGATGCGGGCGGCCAGACGGCCATCACCGCCGAGAGCCTGATCACCACTGAGGATCATCTCGAAACGCTGCGGATGAAATACATCCAGGCGCTGGACCAGGCGACCTGCGTCGTCCTGGGGGGCACCCTCCCCAAAACCATGCGGCCGGACTTCTATACCGAGTTTGTGGCCCTGGCGCGCGACCGGGATATTCCCGTCGTGCTGGACGCCGGTGAGCCGAACCTCAGCGCCGGGCTGAAGTCGCGCCCCAACTACGCCAAGCCGAATCAGGATGAACTCTCGGCATTTGCCGGCCGCCGCATCGTGACGGTGGAGGATGCTTATCATGCCGGGCGTATGATGATCGAGCGCTATGGCACGCAGCCGATCATCACCCTGGGCGGGGAGGGCGGGCTGGCGGTGCTGCACGACTGCGCCTACCGCATTCCGCCGCTGAACGTGCCGGTGGAAAGCGCCGCCGGGGCAGGGGATGCAGTGCTCGCCGGGATCGCCGCCTCGCTGGCGGCCCGCCAGCCAATCGAAGAGGGCATCCGGCTGGGCTTTGCCGCGGCCACTGCCGTCGTGATCATGCCGGGGACGGCGGAGTGTCGTAAGGCCGACGTCGAGCGCTTCCTCCCGCAGATCGAACTTATTCCGTATACGCCTTTGACCTTTGGGCCATACCAGGATGAAGACGATGATGAACTTTGAATTCACCACCGCCGGGCTGATCATCTTTGGCGCCGGCAAACGCACGGAGCTGATCAACCTGCTGCGCGGCTACCGCGCCGAGCGCGTCTTCTGCGTCAACAGCGGATCGCTCGAACGGGCGCAGCCGATCTTCGATCTGATTCGCGAGGCGGGCGCCCATTATCAGGCGTTTTCGGTCCGCAAAGAGCCGGATCTCGGCCTGATCCTGGACGGCGTGAGCCGGGTGCGCGCCTTCCGGCCCGACTGCATCGTCGCGGTGGGCGGCGGCAGCGTGATCGATGCGGCCAAAGCCTTCGCCGCGCTGGAAGCCAACGACGGCGACCTGATGGATTACCTGGAGGTTATCGGCCAGGGCCAGCCCCTGGAGAATCCGGTTCGCGTGCCGGTCATCGCCATGCCGACTACCTCCGGAACCGGCTCTGAGGTCACGCGCAACGCGGTCATCTCCTCGCCCGATCACCGGGTCAAGGTCAGCCTGCGCAGTCGCACCATGCTGCCGGCCGTGGCCCTGGTCGACCCGGAACTCACGGTCAGCACGCCGGCCAGTGTGACCGCCTCCTCGGGCATGGACGCGCTCATTCAGTTGATCGAACCGTACGTCTCGAACGCCGCGTCGCCGTTCACCGATCCGCTCTGCCTTCAGGGCCTGAAGGTCGGCGCGCCCGCGCTCAAGGTGGCCTACGCCGAGCCGGACAACGTCGAGGCGCGGACGGCGATGGCGTATGCCAGCCTGCTTGGCGGAATCGCGCTGACCAACGCCAAGCTCGGCGCCGTGCACGGATCCGCAGGCGTACTGGGCGGCATGTTCGACGCGCCCCATGGCGGTCTGTGCGCCCGCCTGCTGCCTCCGGTGATTGAGGCCAACCTGGCCGCGCTGCGCCAGCGTCAGCCAGATGGTGAGGCGCTCGCCCGTTACGACGACGCGGCACGGGCCGTGCTGGGCCGCGCCGACGCCACGGGAGACGATCTGGCTGCCTGGGCCTGGGAGATGAACCAGGCGCTGGCGATCGCGCCGCTGCGGGAGTATGGAATCGAGACGACGCATCTGAGCGAGATCGCCGCCAAGAGCGCCAAGGCCAGCAGCATGAAGGGCAATCCGCTGGTATTGACGCAGGATGAACTGGTCAACATCCTGGAGAAAGCCCTCTGAAATCTCTGCCTTGTCTTCGGTCAAAAAGCGCATCCCTTGACCATTGACAGGGCAGGGCGTGCCTAGTAAACTTTATGAATGTAAGGAGCTGTGGTGTAGCGGTTAACACACTGCCCTGTCAAGGCAGAGACCGCGGGTTCGAAACCCGTCAGCTCCGCTCGTGTAACAGGGAGAGTCAGCCGAGAATCTGGTTGGCTCTTCTGCTTTATGCCCCAGAACGATGTGATAGTCTGCCTTGAGCGTGATGGCCACCACATCGTTATCCTGCACGTAGACCCTCTCCACAATGAGCTTCACCAACTTGTGCTGTTCCTCCGGGTCGCCATTGCAGGCTCCCCAGTAGTGACGAAAATTCTTCAGAATATCCGCTGCCCGTTCCAGGTCATCTTCCGGAATCGGCATGAGCTGCTCAAGCTCCTGCTGCAAACGCACACGCTTTTCCAGATAGTCGTTTTTGTCGGTGATGAAGCCCTGATCCCAGCGGAAATCCATACGCTCGATGGTTTCTCGGATCGTCGCGAGCCGTTGGTCCAGACTCTGCTCGCCCAGCAATCCCGCAACGGCCTCCGTCACGCGATTTCGCCAGTCGGGGGGAGGCACCAGGCTCATCAAGGCGTTGATCACCTGCGAATCCACCGTGTCGCACTGGACCGAACGCTGCTCACATTGGTGGTTGAAGTCCCTCGCGCGGCACCGATAGTAGTGAAACTTATCATCTGACCGTGCCTGCGCCCGCATTTTGCCAAACGCAGGGAACGGGTTTTCCTGAGGGGCGCTGTTGCAGCAGCGGTAGCAGTAGACCAGGCCGCGCAGCAGATAGTGATTGAACCGCTTCGTCGGCTGGTGGTGCGATGCTCGTTCCGCGCGTATTTGCTGACACTTGTCGAAGAGCTCCTGCGCGATGAGCGGTGTGTGCCTGCCCTCAAACCAGTCGAGTGCGACGGACTTGTTGCGACGGCGATCGGATCTGCGGTGATACTCCTGATAACGCACACCCTGCCCAGGTAAACCATGTTCTGGAGAATCAGCCGCACCGTGTCCCTGGAGAACGGGCGGCCTTCCTTGGTGTGGTAGCCCTTCTTGTTGAGGGAGCTGGGCGATATCCGCGTCGCTGAACTTGCCGGTGGCATAGGATTTGAAGGCCAGCAGAAGTCCCTCCGCTTCATGTGGATCGGGAATCAGCACCTTTTCCTCGTCCTTGACGTAGCCAAATGGCGGGCGGTTGTTGTGCAGCCCCTGCTGCACGCGCTCCTTACGCCCTTTGCGGACCTCACTGGCGAGGTTGCGGCTGTACCAGTCGGCGACGCACTCCATGATGCCCTCGATGAGCGCGCCGATGACGCCGTCGCTGTCCTCGGACGGCTCGGAGACGGAGAAGACCTTGAGCTTGTAGTCGTAGCGGAAGAGCGACTTGATCGCCAGGGCGTCGTAGCGGTTGCGGGCGAAGCGGTCAAACTTGTGGACGATGATGGCATCGAAGGTCCCGCGGCGGGCGTCCATGCGCAGCTGCTGGAAGGCGGTGCGGTCGGTGGTCGTGCCACTTTCACCCCGTTCGGCGTAGACTTTGACGACTGTCCCGCCCTGGGAACGGACCCATTCTCGGATGATACGCTCCTGCGCATCCAGCGAATAACCCTTGAGCTGCTCTTCACCACTGACGCGGATATAGGCGGCGTAACGCATGATATGGACTCCTGTCTCTACTGGGGTTTCCGGCTGGTCAGAACGAACAAGAAATGCCTTGTAGGTGATTTCGTCATCAGCACGCGCCAGAGTGGGCACGGTGTCGAACGTGCCGGCGCGAACGGGGGGAACGAGGCGGATAGGGCGAGGGCGGTCATGTGCCATACACTCCTTTCTGGGCGAATGCCCACAAACAAAAAGTCGCCAACCGCCGGGAATCAAGCAGTTGACGACCAGGAGCGCGCTCACTAGACTCGCTCTAGCCTTCCTCGCTGCTTACCTCAGCGCGGTGGGTTAGCTCCTGACCGGTGTTCCACCAGTCAGGAGCGTTATTTTATATCTACTATAGGATGTTATTCCGATGTGTCAAGCGCTCGCGCCCGTAGGCGGATGCCGACCCCCGCCGATAGCGCGGCGATGCGAATACAAAGGTCTTGATTCTGTGAACGATCAGTGCGCGGCGCACCAGCACAGGTGAGATGAGTAGGTAACGGTTGAGGCGGTTTTCTTCGTCCTGGAGGCGCCGACGATAGAGGCGGAGGGGGCCGTTCAATCGCTTTCGAGCGGCCCATTGAATCAGTCTATCGAGTTCAGCGCGGCGGTTGACGCAGGCAAGAACGGCGAAGAAGCCGGGTTTGGCAGAAAACCCACCCGCGACCCGGAAATTGTAGTATTGCATAATACTATGAGTCTAGCAGGTTGCCCGTTGCAGATCAATCAGCGCTCGGTGGACGAGGCAGCACGCATGAGCGCATAGGCGAAGGTCTGCATGAGCACAATCGCGGAATGCCTCGCCTGGTCGTCCGGCAGCAGGTGGAAGTAGTTGAGCAGGGCGGCGTCCTGGTCGGGGCTGGCCGAACCTTCGAAGAAGTGGCTGATGGGCACCTGGAGCACGGTCGCAAACAGGGGCAGGTCGACCGCGGCCAGACGGCGCTTGCCGTTCTCGTATTCGGAGATGGCCCGCTGGTCACGCTCGACGGCCTCGGCAAGATCTTCCTGCGACATGTTGAGCCGCTCGCGCGCTTCTCTGATCGCTGCCCGATGAAGGAGTTGTCGATGAAGGAATTGTCCACGCCAGATATTCCAGAAGTGTATGAGAATTCATTGCAATTCTAGAATTTGCGCCATACAATGGGCTATAACACAAACGCTATGGTGCTGAATTCTTCGAATACAATGGCGTTGTGTCGCTCGTCCGGCGGCTCACAGACACGAGGAGGGCGCGATGAAGGGCGCGGGTTCGGGCACGTAGAACGGTTTCAGTGCAGGGTGGGCGGCGCGCAGCTCACCCTCACCACGTCCAGCGCAGCATATACCCTTCAAACAGCCGTGGATTGCGCTGGGTCCACGATGCTTCGATCTGCCCATCCGGGCGAATCCGTACCGCACTGGCAGGCAATTCTCGCGACCGGTGCGCATTCTCCTCAACGAGAGTGACCTGAAGGGGAGGGCGTTCCTTCGGGAAAATGACCGAGAGATGCATAATGCGCGTGACGTGGTCAATCTGGACCTGAAGATACTCCTCGCTGCCGCGAAAGCCATTGCGAATCCTGCGCTCGCTGAGAAACACCAGTTCATCCCCCCGATTCTTGACCTCGCGCAGCGAAATCAGGATGCGGGTACGGAAACCATCCTGGTAGAAGTCCACGGCTTTGCCCGGCGCGCACCGGTAGTCGAGCAGGAAATCCCCATCCCCCCATGCCTGATCCTGAAAGGCAATGCTGTTGTCTTGCAGGAAGCGCACCCGCTGAATCTTGGAGAGGCGTGCTTCTCGGCCCCTGCTGTCACACAGGGTGAGCGATACAGCGTAGTCTTCGACTTCGTACAGACCGATTCCGGGTGCAACGGACGTGCGGAGTTCTCGAAGCAGACGAATAGCAGTCTGCACCAATCCGAGGTCGATGAGTTGCGAGAGCAGTTCGAGCGAAGTTCTCGGAAATCCAACTAGGGAAGGAAGCAGATTGGGCGGAGGTACACGCATAACTGCAAGCATAGCATCGGCCGAGAGCAGAATCAAGCGTCCCGGGTTGAGCTTTCTGACACCAAACTGCTTCAGTAGCTTAGTCGCCGTTGTTGCCAAGCTTTCCAGATTTTTGTTTGACCTGGGACTTCCCGTTGATTCGGATGATCCTGCATCACTCACACTGGCTTAACTTCGATTCAGCTTGTCGATGAGGTTCTGACAGTGATGATTGTGGTTCGACCACCCGTGCCTGCTGCGCTAACTCAAGCGCACGATCCGTCCTGCCTATGTGAACATACAGCCACGCCAAGCGCGACAAATCCGACGTAGCGTTTGCCCGGTATTCTCGCCTCCATGATCGGATGATGATATGAGCGTACCTCGCAACTTGCCCGCATCGAGGAAGTGTCAGAGTGGCTGGAATTCCGCAATTGGCTGATTCGATACGCGGTATCACTGATGACCGCAGAGGAACACTGGCAATGCGGCACGCCTGCACAAGCGCGAACAGTTCTGAGTCAACATCGCCTCAATGCGATACACCCGTGACAGCCGCTCCCAGACTTGGTGCGGCTGCGCTTTCGTCCAGCTCAGTCTCAAGCCAGCGGTCAAAGTCTCTGCCTCTTCCGCGGTCGCCCCGACATCTCTATAGAGATCGGCCAGAAGTTCCAAGTAGGCGGGTATGTCCCCGCCAATCCTTCCAAAATTGGAGCAAATTCTGTGAATTTCGACTTGTCGAGGCGAGCGATATTCGCAATTCTTGTGCAGAGCGTATTCATGCGAGGCGCGATACCATGTGGAAGGTTTGACTGCTTTGTGGTCCAAACATCCGCAGCAGCTCCATGTCTTGTTCAACTTCGAGACTTAACTTGTCTACGGCGAGTTTGCGTTGTGCAAACCTGGATGCAACAAGCGGAACGTGGACGTAAGTAACTCCGTCGCTGTCAGAGTCCTCCAACTCAACCAGAGCTGTTATAGAGTTCTCCACTGCCCTTTCGACATCCATGTATTCTGTCTCCAGGCCGAAGCAAACTTGGCTCTCAGCCAAAGAACCGCAACCCAGGAATCCCATGAGCTGAGAGTCAGAAACACCTGTCGGCAGCTAGGGACAAAATGCTTGTACGTCCTTTCAAACAGGGCGTCGAGAATGTCCTCGAGAAGAGATCACCCGCTCGACCTTCGCTGGTCGACGAGTCTTCTTCAGCTCTCCCGGTAACATTCGAATGACGTGGGATGGCCCTCGATTCTTGAATCACGTCTTCTAGGTAATCCTCGGTGAGAAGCCCTGTAATCTCCAGCCGCTTGGCAACGCTATCAATCAGCTCTGCTTCGGAGTGAGACATTCGCCAAGCTCAATTGATAATCGGCTTTGAACTTACGGAAACGCGTCGTTATAAGAACGCGGTTAGAAGTCGAACGTAGCTATCAACAGCATAACTCTCCATATGATTTTCCACAGTCTCGAAGTTGTCAAAGACGAACAGAATTGGTCCATTGGGGGCGGTTATGAGGTAATTCTTTACAAAAGAGAGTTTTCTTTATCAAACTTCGTTTCATTCATCTCCTCTGGACTCAGGATTAGGGGCCCATCAGATTAAAGAATTTCTGATGCGGCATCTTTCAACGTAAAAACCCGCGGTTTCACACGTTTGGCACCGTCCGGTAGCAGGTCAATATCCCTGGCGCTGAACCAAAGAATGGCAACGGCATAGATTAAGATCCGCATTCGATGCAAGACGCTTAGGGTCATCCACGTCTTCCAATACCCCCTTCCGAATAATGTCACAATTCGATGCTGGGTGTCCCGTGAGTTCAGGGAGAGATTGCTTTCTTCGTATTTTCGTTCGATGTAACCAGTTTGAAGTCCTGGAGGTTGTGAAATGCTTCGGTTGACACTCGGATCTCGCCGGAACCCTCTGTTTCGCTTGCCGGCAACTCCGACCGGCGCAGTGTAGGCGGATCCATCTTCTCTTCTCGAATCTCCTGTAATGTACGAAAGACACTCGAAGGTCGCGTTTGAGGCCTTGAAACCCCGTTTGCAACATATACATCGCGTAGTTCCGGATCTGAGTAAACAAGATGAACCTTAACGGGTCGATCAGTCGCGTCCGATAAGCAATGTAGACCCTCAGTAAGGCTGGCGTCGCTTGCAGCTTTCGTCTTGAGGTACGCCAACGGCGGACATCAGTCCAAGGCGTTAGGCGATACTTCCCTCTCATCGTGGGTGCGACATACGCCCAGGGCAAGAAATAGATCTGCGGCACTCCGCTCAGGCACTCTGTAATGCTTTGCGCCCACGTGCCGACTGAGTTAGCGCGCACTAGACTATGAATAAGTCCGTACTGCTGCCGATTTGGTTCTTCCTTGACAGCTGCGACGACTGCGGCACCAATTAGCTTGGTGATGAACTCACCCAGCAGCATTAGGGAATAGAAATAGTCATCGTCCGAGTTCTCTCGTGCAATCAGGATCCGTCGGTTCATCATCTCAAGTGGTTGGAACTGCATTTGGCGACTCTCCTAAGATCACATTCACCATGACCAACTTACGTAAATTCCAAGCATGTGACTTGATAGCTCGCTTTAGCGCGTATGCCACCAATGCGAAAGCAAACCCTTAACTCAGAGACAGACGGGCTAAGTTTCGTTTGCGTCGATAATGTCATGGTTTCTCTCGCAGCACGATAAGTTCAGGCTCGAGTGGAGATAGCGCTCAGCTCGTGAGCGCGCGAATGATGAGTTCACGTGGGGCAGGAGAACTGCCCTGTGTGCGACCCATAAGCCGCGAATAGTCGTTGATGAGCCTTCGAAGACTCGGTGTACCTTCCTGCTTGCCAAGCTGCTCTGACTTGGAGGAAGGCGTTCATGTCTGCGTTGAATTTGGAAAGATAGCTCGACTCCGTGAAGACGGAGTGTTCGCTTCCTTGAGCCATGTACTCGTCAATGAGTTGAATTGCATTCCCCAGGAGGACTTCTATTGCTTCGGAGGTCTGGATTGCGGTGGAGCGATCAGCGCGTCTGTGATGCTTATCTCCAGACCGGCTGAACGCAAGACCGCTCGTAGCAGATCCACAGCAACCAGGTAGAAAGAAACCGGGTCTGTCGGCGAGTCTGAAGCGCGCCACGGCCGAATCCGTAGCTATTGGCAGATTGCTGCAAGGCGTATGCTGCGACGAGATCATTCACATCAAGCTTGTGAGCCTCGTCCTCCATAATCCTCTTGAAGACGGTGCCATTTGGCAGGAATGCGGAGTTGCGCCCGAAGGCGTTACCGGGTTCACCGAGCCAACCGGCACCGTATACCTTGAGCAAATCAAAGGCGTTGGCCCATCGTTCGAATTGCTGAATGTGAGGTCTTTGACGCTGAAGTGCGCGTCGTGAGTCCCAACCGCCTCGCTGAATTTCCAGGTAGATACCATGCCCTTCAGCCATCTGTTGAGCCCACGCTCGAAAGTCAATCGAGCTTAGTGTGACAGACTTCCCAAATGGTTCGCGTCGTCTGGCAACCATTGACTATGTACGGTTCAACCAGAGACCACGAGTCTCCGTTTCTTTCGAAGTCAGAGACGACCAAGGTGATGCCGTTGTTGTAGAGACCAAAGCGTTCCGGGTGACTGAGCAGTGTCGCCTGGATTCCTTTGTTGACTTTGCCTCGCCCACCCAGAAAGCGGCGCACATTTTCTCGTATATCTGATCCAGATCATCCGTCTTGGCGCGATAGCGCTCGGAGGAACTCGTAGAGCCGCGAAGTACTGTGCCGACAACGGGTCATCGCCGGACGGAACGACCGCGGCCCCAAGCGGAACGGCGGTTCGCTCGATGGCTGTCGCTTCGAGAATGCGTCTATGGATTGTGTGTATCGAAACGGAATCAACCTCGAAAATCTTGCCCAGACGGGCCTGGCCGAGAATGCGAATGTCGTCCAAAACTCGTTTCTCGTCATCGCTGAGCGCTGCTTCGGTGGCAAATACCAGAACGATGCGATCCCTACTCTGAGGCCCGTTCGCGAAAATGCTGCGCTTTCCAGAAGGTCAGCAGAAAGAGAAGACAGCCTGGCACGCTGACCGGTCAGCGTGTCTATCACTTTTCGGCTCTCCTCAAACAAGGTGTTCACACCGAGAAAAGCGCTGCCATACTTGCTTTGGACGAGAAACCAAGTATCGCCTTCCACTGCAAGCTCGGGTTCGCCGTCGGCATCATCCGCGCGTCTCAGAAAAGCAGCGTCGATGCCGCCGTCGCCAACGCCGTCGCAATAAATGAGGTCATCGGTGGCTTCGTCGATGTCCAGCCATTGTGTGATCAGCTTCTGGGCAAATCGATGCCCAAGTTCAACCGTTGAAGGGTTGTCGCTACGGACATCCGACAGCCAAGCCTCCTGAATTCCTCAAACTGAACATCTTCAGGCATGTCTCCTTACCTTGTCCAGGGCTTCGAGTACTGTGCATCGTGTTCCAGTATCCGTATCTTCTACATCAGAGTCTGCGTCCTTGCCGAGGCGGTACTTGATGTCGTGATTGTTGATGAAGTCGATCTCCTCGTCGGTGAAGCCGTAGTGCCCCGCCAATGCCCGATCGATCGTCGATGAGCGACTTGGATTGCTCCCGGAAGACTCAAGATACTCAATCCGTTCGTCCCGAAGAGGTTCGAATAGTCTTGCGTGCTGGGTTTGTCCTAAGCTCAGACATGAGAAGCTTGTTGAGCCGTGTCAGTTCAGGATCGTTCAGCATTTCCAGGCGTAATTGGATAACCAGACACGAGTAGATCGCTCCAGGTGAGAAGTCACCGAAAGCTGGCGAAATAGGCGTAGAACAAACTACTGTTTAGGAATCGCGGCTACTGCATTTGCCTCAGCATGTTCTTGATACAGAGATAACGCCCATGTGCGGGCCGCTCCAATCACCTACCATCTTTTGAATAGTATGGAAGACCGATAAGCGCTTAACCCAATATTATTGCGTCGCTTCTTGATAGAAGACGAATACTTCACTCGCACGTCTTTCAAGGCAAGCCCCGATAGTTTTGGTAGCTTTCGCCTTCAACTTTCTGAACAATGTTTCCTGCAAAGCAGAAGCGTATGAGAACAAATCCGGATAAATCGTGTTGCTAAGTATCGGCGCATACTCAATTTGATCGAAAAGCTGTTCTCGTGCCTCGGTTAGCCATCGCTGATATTTGGTTACAGCGATCCGACTTGAGCCTGCTGTTTGCCGTTCAGCAATGAAGATCACACTCCGGCAGTGCTGCAAACCGTCAAAGAGTTTGCCTGGACGATCATCAAAGAGATGATCCAGGAGTACAACGCTTCCCCCATGCTAAATTCCGAACGACCTGCATTCTCGAAGAACTGACGAGTGGAAGTTGCACAATAAAACTAAAACCGTCCACCTGTTCTACAGAGACAAAGCGCGTTCAGTTGCCAAATTGTGCAGATTGCCACATCTCTCTGTGACGTAGTTCCGAACAGTATACATTCTGCGAATTTTCGAATATTCAATCCAAGGCGGATTGCCGACGATCACATCGAAACCGCCGTTGGCCAACACGCTGTTGTACTCGACGTACCAGTGAAACGGCTTGTGGCTGGCGCGGAAGGCGTTCAGATCGGTCAAGCCGTAGTCTTCCATAAGCGACTGGTCGAGGTCGGCACGAATCGCCGCCAGCTTGTCCTGAATCTGCTCTTTGGCCGCCTTGAAATCGGAGGATCGCAGGTGCATATCGACCAGGGAACGGCGGAAGTTGCTGATCTCGCTGTCCACCTGGGCAATGCGCCGCTTCAGTTCTGGCGTCGCGAAGAGCCGCCCCTCAATTTCGTCGCGGGTCGCGAAGCCGACCAGGGTGTTGCCGGCGCGAATGTTGAAGTCGATGTCCGGCAGGGGTTCGATCTGCGCGGCGTCGTCCACCTGCGCCACCATCTTCAGGAACAGGCGCAGTTTGCAGATCTCGACTGCCTCGTCCATGATGTCCACGCCGTACAGGTTGTCGACGATGATGCTCTTCAGGACGTAGTAGCGGCGGTTGGGGTGGGCGGTGACTTCCTCCAGCTCGTGGATGAAATCCGCGTACTTGACGCGCATGCCTGCCTGGGTCGGCGTGGCCGGCGCATCTGCCGGCGCGCCGACGAATTGGCGCATCTTGTCCAGCGCCAGGTCGTAGAGCGGCTCCAGGATGTTGATGGCGGCGAATAAGAACGCGCCGCTGCCCGCTGTCGGGTCGAGGACGGTGAGTTTGGTCAGGCACTCGAAATAGAAGCGCCGCAGCGTCACGGGGTCTTCCAGCCCGCGCAGCCAGTCCTCGACCAGCGCCTGGATGTCAAGGTTGTAGGTCACCAGATCGTCAACAGCGGCGATCTTGCCCGCGGCGAAATCGGCCTTGATCTGCTCGTAACGCCGGCGGCGGGCGGCATATTCGCGCTCGGTCTCGGTGGGCAGGTACTCCTCGGTCGAGACGGCGTCATAGATGTACGGCTCGACGTCGGACATCATGGATTTCACCTCGACGCCGCACTTGTCCAGCAGGAAGGGCAGGATCGTGCTGCGGCAGATGTAGCCGGTGATGTCCTCTTTGGTGTAGTAGGCGCCCATCTGCTTCTGGTTGATGTACTTCTCGAAGATGTAGCCCAGCACGTCGGGGTTGATCTCGTTGCCCTGGCGAAGGGGGCGCTCGTCCAGGTGCCAGGTGTAGGCGTCAAAGAATCGGAACAGCCGGTCGAAGGCTTCGTCGGCAATGGCGATCTGTTCGCCATGCGCCTCTTCGACAGGGTGGGGGAGGAAGAGCCCGCCATTCAGGTAGGGGATTCTGCCGAGCAGGCGGTTGGTCTTGGCGTCGCGTTCGTTTTCTTCGCAGGCGAGTCCCTCAAAGAACAGGATGAGCAGAAAGTCGCGGTAGAAGTTCTTTCCGGCGTCGCGCATCTCCGCCAATTTCTCCCGCAGATAATCGGGATTCCCGTTCAGAAAGCGCTTCTTCTGGATGAAATACAGGAACATCAGGCGGTTGAGCATCACGCTCGCGTACCAGTCTCGCGGACTGCCATCGGGCAGCCCGGAGAGGAACTTGAGGAAGGCGCTGTGCTCGGTCTTGAACTGGTCGTAGAAGCGCCTGGTGACTGTCTCTACGTCGAACGCTCTGGTGACGCGGCTAGTCACTTCGCCAATGGCGACGCGTCCCTCGTCGTCCAGTTCCTCCAGGCTGAAGGCAATCCCTGCCAACTTCTGGAGGAGCGCATCGCCCGTCGCACCGCGCCGGTAGGTGAAGGTCCGAGGCTTCGTCTTGCCGTCCTCATGCTTGACCCACCACCACAGCGAGGTCTGCGGCTGTCCCTGGGCGTCCCGGTCCAGGAAGATGATGAGATGCTCATAGTGCAGCTTCCTCATGTACTGCTCGATCTGCCGGCGCGCGCCGCTCGGGGGGATGTTGCCGCTGCTGGCCGTGCAGGTGACCACCACCATCTGCCCCGCTTCGGCCACGGGTGCAAAGGCGTAGGTCACGTTTTCGAAGGTGAAGGGCGCGATGCGCTCGTTGAGCTTATTCCAGCCGAGTGCTTCGACGAACAGCCGCCGGAAGTCAAACGCCTGCAGCGTTTCGCGCATGCGCGTCGTCGAGAGGGTCATCAAGGGGTGCCTTTCAACTGGTCGGGAGGTCGAACAAACCGAGCGAACACAGGATGCGCGGTTCCTGGTTTTCGCTCTCTTCCTGAATCTTGCTGAGTCGTTCTTCGATGCGCAGGGCGACCACCAGGCGCGCCAGGTCTTCGTCGCCGATTTCGAGCCGCAGCTGCCGGCTCAGGTTTTCCATCGCCTCACGCTGTAACGGGTAGCGGTAGACGTCGTCCATCGCGAGTTCCAGATCTCGCGTCAGGAAGAGCGGCGTCTCACGCTTCAACCGGCTGATGTAGGCGGCCAGCCGCAGGTAGACTTTCTCACGCGTGCTGGCGCGGCCACCCAACTGGCCGCCTACCTGGTAATCCTGACGCTGCATGAGATCGACCGCTTTGCGCACCAGTGCATGATGGTTCGGATGGCGGGGAGAGAGGGCGTGTCCGGCCGGCACTCGGCCGCTCGGAGGATGGTATGCAGTGACTGCGTGACGCTGTTGCCGTCCGCGTCCACCCAGGCGAGGGCATCGGCTCCGTCGGCGGTCTTCATGTAGGCCAGCACGCCCTGTGGGCGCTGTACCGATCCGGTATAGCGGCGAGTCGAATAGATGACGTCAGGCAGGTTCGCCACTTTCTGCGCCAGGGCCGGGTTCTGCTTCGTCGCCGTGTCCCAGATGCCTTTGGCGTAAATGATCTGCTCGATGCCGTCCGCCGGCAGGAACGAATAGCAGGAGATGAATTCCGCTTCCTGGCCAATGCGGTCCACACGCCCGGCGCGCTGGCTCAGCCGGATGATCGCCCACGGCAGGTCGTAGTTGACGACAATGGCGGCATCCTGGAGGTTCTGGCCTTCGCTCAGCACGTCGGTCGCAATGAGCACGCGCAGCTCGGACTCGGCATTCACCTTGTCTGGGGCACCGTTGCTCTTCGGACTGAAGCGCCACGCGAGCAGCGTCGGATCGGCCGACTGTCCGGTGGCTGCGGCAATATGGTCGACGCCGGCTTCCCGCAGGAAGTATTCCAGATAGCGCACTGTGTCGGCGAACTGGGTGAAGATGAGCACCTTTTCGTTGCGATGCCTGTGCGCAACCAGTTCGATCAGCGCGGCCAGTTTGGTGTCGCCCTCGATGTTCCACTCGCCGCAGTGGTCGAGCACTTCCTGCAAGAGGTCGATGTCGTCGCGCAGGTGATCGGCGAGTTTCTGGTTGAACAGGGCCGGTCGCAGCCACTTGAATCGCCGCTTGTGCTGCGTGCTGAAGAGCGCATAGGCCGTCCGTGCGCGTTCCCAGTATCCGTTCAGGTAACGCGGATCGTCCTCGACAGGCGCTTCCTCCTCGTTTTCCGGCTGTTCTTCGATGTCGAGCTGCGCTTGCAGCGAGTCGCGATCTTCGTCCTCGGTCGTCGGATCGATGGCTTCCGCGTCCAGCGTGCCGATAGGCAAGGCGAGGTCGTTCTCAAGCGCGTACAGGAAGATGTAAGTTGCGCAGCAGGTGCCGGTCAATGGACTGCATAAACGACGCGCCGCTGCTCTCCAGACGCTTGAACAGATTGGTTCGGCAGTAGCCCATCAGGCGTTTGCCCGCCGTGGACAGGTTCTCCAGTAGCGTTTCTTCCGCGGGCGTGGCGATGGTCAGCGCCTGAGCGGATACGTACTGGCCCAGACCATAGCGGGGGGAGTGTGAGCGCGTTGATACGCTGCACCACGTCGACCGAGTACAGCCGCGAGAATTGGTCATTCGGTTCAAAGATCACGGTCTTCGGCAGGCGAACCGGGAAGTACGTGAGTCTGCCGTCACGCATGCGCAGGAACGGGCGGCCGCTGACCGGATCGATATCTGCGTAGTGCTCGATAATGAAGCCGCGCGTTCGGCGGACCAGGTAAAGCCGCATGAGGTCGCGCCAGTCGTCGGCGTGCGTGCTTTTCTCGAATGCCACAATCGAGCGCGTGTTGGTCTGGTGCTGCTGTGTGAATTGCAGCTCGCCGATGTCCTGAATATAGCGTTCTGGCCGGATTCCCAGATCAGCGCTCTCGGTAAGGAACAACCTGAGCTGCGCCGCCAGATCGTCGAAGCTCTTGTTGTACGGTGTCGCCGACAGCAGAATGACTTTGCTCTCGTTGTCCTCGATGTACTTCTGAATCGCCTTGTAGCGAGTCCCTTCCCGGTTACGGAAGTTGTGACTCTCGTCGACGATCACGAGGCGGTAACGGCGCAGCGGGGAAGCCTGCGCTGCACGAGGCTGAAGGGAATGACATCGGCAATCAGCTCGTAATCCGACCGGTACTCGTTCCACATGCGAACGAGGTTCTTGGGGCAGAGGATGAGCGTGTTGTGTCCGTGCTCAGCCTGGAAGATGCGCGCCAGAGCGGTCGCCATCAGGGTTTTGCCCAGGCCGACCACGTCGCCGAGCAGCACGCCGCCGCGCTTGTTGAGATGGTGTGCGGCAATCTGCACCGCTGCCGCCTGGTAGTCAAATAGTTTCTGCGCGATCTGGCGCGTCAACCGGAACTCACCACTTTCACCGGCGATAGCCTCTTGCGCGAGGTGGTAGGCCATCTTGAGGTAGACCTCGTATGGCGAAATCAGATCTTCGCGCGCCCAGCTTTCTTCGATGACCTTGATCAGTTCGGCGGTGATGTCCAAACAGCCGGTATTGTTCCAATGCTTGTTGAACCAACTGACCAGAGCGGCGTTGGCTGGGTTGTCAGTGACCTCCGTGTTGAGCTCACCCTGACCGGACAAGCCTGCGAAGGTCAGATTGCTGCTTCCCAGGAAGGCATTGACCGGCAGGTTGTAGTTGTTGTGATAGGTCAGATAAAGCTTGGCGTGAAGCGGGTAGGGCAGGAAGAGCTTCACGACCAGCTTCCCGGCACGCATCTGCTGCGCCAGCTTCCGCAGCCCGGCCTCGTCCGCATTGGTCGGCGGCCCGATCATGAGCTGCTGGCGGAAGTCCTCGACGATCTTCCGGCGCAGTCGAACCAACTGCTGATTGTCCATGAGATCGTCGGGTTGGCTGAAACTGAACAACTTCTGGATGTCTTCCTGAGGCGGGCGGTACATCCCGATCAGCAGCCGCACCGGGGGATACTCTCCCTCGCCGGTTAGCGTTTCGATGGCTGGGGCGAGGAGTTGCCAGCCGCGCAGGTTGAAGTATCCCACGCAAAAATCGGCACGCTTTGCGGTGGCCAGCGTTTGAATGAGCGCTGCGTGTAGTTTTTCGGAGCCCTGGCTGTTATCGAAGATTCTCGGCACGTCGGCTGTCTCTCCGTATGCAATGGGCTGGATGAGCCAAGAAAGAAATGTGATAGTGCCAACACGCCGCAAATAAGCTTACGGGCGTAAATTCTATTTGTTGACACTGCAATCCTATTATCCTACCATTAAATTCCTGTGAGAGACACAACTATTTCCAAACACATTATTGTTCGTCAGCCGGGAGCGAAATGGTAGAACGCCTCGGCTACACAGGACATGCCAGTACAGAGCGCCAGCCGCCGCTGCGACCACGGAAGAAAGCAGTTCAAAAGGGGGTCGAGGAAGACAATCCATCCCCAACAACTCCAGAGATACCCTCAGCCTTTGCAGCCCTACAGTCCAAGTTTGATCAGACGCTGAAGCATTTCGAGCGCGTCTCTGCTTCTCTGCATCATGCGCCTGAGAGTCACCATTTGCCGAGCGAGGGCGTGATTTACCAGGCTCCACCTGCCAGCAAGCCCTGCCCACCACGATCTGAGTACATCCTTTCTTCGACGCGCAAATACCTGGAGGGGAAGGGGCGAGTGCCGTTGTTGCCGGCTCCCCCCGCCTTCGAACAGGTCTTTTCGCCATACGAAGCGATTTTCCACACGGTCTTCTACCGGCGCTATCCGTATGTACGCCTCGACGATGCAAAACAGGATGGCCTACTGCATGTCTGGAAGGCATGGAAAAAAGACATGCGCATTATGGACCAGTCGGCGGCGTACATCGTGCAACTGGCTATCTGGGGCGCTTCGCCCCACCGCAAAATTGAGAAGGACAAACGCCGGGCCGAGCGTGAGCTGCCGATGCCACGCTATGAGCGCTATATTGATGTTCGCGTCGCGGATCGTGATCGCGACCCAGCATGGATACGACATATCGACATGAAGGTTGACGTCAAGGCCGCCATCTCCACAGTCCGCGAGGCGCTAAAGAGCGAGCCAGAGGGCGAAGCGCTCGTTGCCGCCCTGGAAGACATTGTCGTAGGTCGCTCTATCAGAGCAGGGCAGAAGCGATCTGCGCTGACCACGCGTCGATACTCCACCGAGCGCAAGGTAATTCTAGACCAGCTGCGGGATGCTCTTTCAGAATACAGTCCAGACCACCGGGCGTGACTCGGTATTCGACAATGTCTGATCGACAGAATTCGTAGCCGTTTCTGCATACTATAAGGCTGTCCACTTTCGCGGGTTGACCTCACGGTTCGAGTTATTGCCGAAGCACAACGGCCCTCAGCCTCAAGCGGACGTCGCTCAATAAAGGTTGTGCGATGTCGCCGAACACTTAACCGCCTCGAAACTCTGCTCAGTCCGCTATCATTCGCGTTTAGCTTGTACAGTGGGAAGACAAAGGGTGAACGTGGATCCGACCAAGGGGGTACTCTCAAAGCGAATAAGTCCGTGATGAGCCTCGGCAATCTTCCTGACAATAGAAAGACCTACTCCAACTCCTCCGGTTCCATGAGAACGAGCTCTATCCACCCGGTATGATCGCTCGAAGATATGGGGTCGGTCAGGTTCGGCAATCCCCATCCCATTGTCTTCGACGCTAATCTCGACTTGATCTTGCTGCTTGCGTGCTTTGACGGAGATTTTGCCCTCCGCGCCGGTATAGGTGATTGCGTTTGCGAGTAAATGCTTCACAGCGACGGGCAAATACCGAGGGTCGACGTCGGCAAGTAAAGATTCTGAATCGAGAGCAAGCTCAAGCGTTTGGCCTTTTTCCACCGCGCGACTTTGAAAGCCCACAACCGTCGCGCGCAGCAGTTCACCAATGTCGGTTGAAATGAACTGAAATTCAGCTGTTTCCATATCTAGCTGAACAATCATCGAAGTGTCATCAAGTAGTTGAGTGATCCTTTCTACTTGTCTATCGATACGGTCCAACCGTTCCGTGTGTTGGGTTGCGTCGAGATTTCGCCGCAGCATATAGACGCTCGTTAAAATCACAGAGAGAGGGGTCCGAAAATCGTGGGACATGTACTGAATGAACGTCTGCAAGATCTTGCTTCTCTGGCGCTCAGTCTCTAGCTGGAGTCCTTCCTCGGCCCGTAGTTTTTCAACCGTAACATCTCGGCTGATCCCAATCACACCAACCACTGAACCGTTACCATCGCGAAACGGAACCTTCGTCGTGGACACCACAATGGGTTGGCCGTCTTCGTTCACCGTTTGCCGTTCTTGCCGGAGAATAGGCTCGCCCGCAAGAACACGGCGGTCATCCTCTTCAAAATGAGCAGCAAGTTCGGATGGAAAACATTCGGCAGCTGTTTTCCCAAGAGGAGATCCGGACTCGATACACCTCCAGCTCTTGCTGTGCAATATTGCTGACGAGAAAGCGCAGCTTCTCGTCTTTGATGAAGATGTAGTCGGGCATGTTGTCGATCGTGTTCGGAGCATCTTTCGCTCGGAAGTGAGTGAGGACATCGTGTCAGCATAGCGATCTTGCTGGAACATAAATCCGCCTGTCAGCGCAGCCGCAGCTGGAAAGATCAACAGCATAGGTAGAGTAGCTGATTGCATGACCAGATCGCGCTGCGGTAACGGGAGCACCAGGAACGTAAAGAAGCTCACCAGCGCAACAAGAACTCCGAGCCCGAAATGGACGCCAATGATTTGTACTAGGCGTAATCTTGAGAGGCGGTCTTTCTGCCTATGGTACAAGTAGCCGATAAAAGCATACGCCCATATCCCGCACAACCCGGCTGTGATCCCGCTTCCGCCCATAGTAACACGGTAGATGCTCATCAGAGTTGCGGTGATGACTGCGCTCACCGGCCACCATAGGCTCCTGACAGGACGCCGATCACAGCACGTGCATCAATGAAGATACCGCTCGCTACCGCAATCGGTGAGACCATGTTTACAATACCAAACAGTCCGAACACAATTCCCTGGATGACAGAGCGCTGGACTGGTTGTCCTTTCGAACGGGTAGAGACCAGGCTATAGGCAGATGTCAGGGCAAAAAGCAGCACCGCGCTCTGCGCAAGGCTACCGAGGATGTTGAGAGACAACATGGTTTTCGTTCATTTCGGGTAGGGAACGTAAACTGCCCACGGCAGGTATCTGGACGATATTTGTAGTATCGCCCAAATGGGCTTAAAAGCGTAAAAGTTGGCGGCGTATAGTACTTGCGCTGGCCATGCTGACTAACTTTCCAGCTCTTCATATTTTCCTCAAGAAGGGTATATCTCCACGCCTATTACGTCACTCGCCAGACACCACGGTCGATTGACTGAAATCCACCCTCTTGAAGCTCTCGCCTGACTATCGCTTGCCAGTCAACGCTTTCAGCCGCCGCCTGCTGCGCCCGGCGATGCGAAGCGATGACCTCGTAGAGTCGGCTGAGGGATGCTGAGCCACCACAAGCTTCGAGAGCTGACAGCACAATGCTCCGCCACGTCTGACGAACCGATTGCCGCTGATCGAATTCCCTAACGGGTTGAGTAACTCTCACGGGAACTATCCATGATTTTGGCTTTTCCATGACCATGACCCACTCGGTGACCAAAAGGGCGATGTTCCTTGCCGGATGCGGTGTGCGCGCGCCGGTTGTGTTGAACTGAACCTTAACCCCGTCGAGCTGGAGCTCCCCATACAGATTTATCATCCGATGCAGCGGATACAGAACCCCTTGTCGACGAATTGAACCGATAAGGATAGCAACATGGCCGCCCTGCTTGACGTGACTATATGCGTTGTACTGCGCTTCGTTTGCCATGCGCACGAACTCATCGAGATTTTCTGCTGCTGACAAGTCCGCGGGATGCGGTTTTTCGCCCCAAACCCGTCCGCTGTATTGAATCATGTCGAAGTACGGAAGATGAAACATCACAAGGTCCGGCGAGCTGCCATCGGAACACGGCGGAAATGCATCCTCCAGGATATTGAAGCCATCACGAAGATCCCCAGACCAATATGGAATCCCAAACTCCTTGCATACGTCCTCCGTTGTTCCTCCACCCCGAAACGGATCGGCAACAGAACGAGATTTGTACAAGTCAACAAGGTCAAGAACGAACTTGCCACTGAAGTTGCCAGGATACCGGGGGTTGCCCCATGGGGCGCGTTCAGGATACGCAAACAGATTGGTGTGTCGACCCTCAAATTCTGGAACGATAGATGATGAATAGGGTGGTTGACCTTCGCGGGACATGCCTTCAGCGTAGCATAGTCATGGCGGGCACATCTAGCAGTGATTCTGGCATTTCAGACTGAAAAAGAGACATCTAGCTACGAGATGATTCTCGTCGGGAATCAGAGGATGTCGTCAAACATGCCATCCTCGAGATCGGCAAGCGCCCCATCGTCATCGCTCAATTCGGCGAACATCTCGAAGACTGCGCCTTCCCTGGACTGCTGGTGACCAGCGGCGTCCACCTGGATGCCCGCGCGGCGTTCTTCGATGGTCCACAGCACCTGCTCCTTGTTCAGGCGCTGGTCCTGTTTCCAGTCATCCACACTTGAATACCAGGACCATTCATCAACAAACCAGCGATCGCGTGGCTCGTGCAGCCCCAGTCCAAAGAAGGTCACCGTTTCGCGCCTCTCCTGGTTCGGGCGGCTGGTCGTGACGAACAGGAATTCGCCATAAGTGTTTGTCGAAACCTGAGCATCATGTATCGTTGTCCGTCGGTCACGCAGAAAAGCGAGAAAGCGCTCGTGACCGATGCGGCTGAAGAGCTGCTCATTCCTGGTGAATACGAAGTCGGTTCCTGAGGCACGCTCGTCGATCAGAGGCTGCAATAGGGCGATTCCTTCCGAGCCTAGGACGTGGCCGGCGAACTCCAGCATAACGTTTGCCTGCTCCTCTTCGGAGAGATGCTGGAACATCCAGGTTATCCCCTCTCGGGGAGTAATGTGTTCATTTTCGGGTGGTCGTTCCGGAGTGGCCATGGTTTCAGGTGGCACACGCTATCGGCGATGTCTCGCCTCAATGACGTGCAAGGGTTCAGGGTGATAGTGCAGGTCGCGTTCGACGGGCAGGGCTAAGCCGCCCTGGATGCTCTCCAACTCTCGCAGTGAGAAATACCCGTACTCAAGCTCAAAGCCGGAGACCAACCCGAAGAACAGATCATCGCCGTCGAACTCTGTGGCGTACCAGGTCCAGTTGGCATCGGGGGTGAAGAACTTGGCGCCGGCAAGAGCATCTCTGCCGAGGCGTTCGGTGCTGCGCAGTGGTGGCAGCGCTGCTCTCGTCTCACCATCGAGCAGGTCCATGGCGTGCTCGGGAAAGCGCACCACATCCACCAGATGGTTCTCTCCGCTATCGAAGTCGAGCCGGGTGGCGCGCCGCGTTTCGGGATCCATGATGACCAGCGTGTTGTCAGCTTCCAGGTAGGAGAGAAGCCCGCGCTCGCCTGCTGTCTCTCGAACTGCCTCCAGGGCAGCCGCAGCTCCCCCGCTGTAGGGTACGGTCAGCCCACCGGCAAGCAAGATATTCGCCGAGTCGTTTTCAACAGTCAGCTCGCGAGTGATGCCTGATGGAAAACGGATGAGCGGATATTTGAGGCTGCGCAGGTCTTTGCGCTGGTAAGCGCTCGCCATGACATCGCCGTGCAGGGCGTAAAGACCCGAGATGGGCTGCGAGTCGAGCGGGGTCAGTTGTTCTTTGCTCAGCCAGGGCATATGGTCGGAGCATAGCACAGGCGGGGACACGGCTTCAAGAAGCATGAAGCTCCCGCGCAGGTTCGTCCCACTCAGGAAGCGGCGAACCTGCCCGCCGCTGAATCCCCTGGCGTCTTCCTCGGCAGGAGGTAGGGTGAGATGGCCCGGCACTGTGCCTTGGTTGCCGGCGCCAGAACGAGGTCTGCGCGGGTCATTCCAGCATAGCAGATGCCTGTCCATCAAAAAAGCGCGACCGGCATCTCCTCTTCCCCTCGCCGCCAGACTGGCTGCGTGAGCAGTAAACCGGGCGTGACTCGGTCCATGGTCGTGAAGTAGAAGAGGCGGGCATTTGCCTCCGCGACCAGCTCGGCAGAGCGCTTCATATTCTGAAGCCGGCGTTCACCGGTGGTGACGATCAGCCACTTGCCCGAGTTGTACCCAAACCGTCGCTTGTAGATCTCGCTGCGGACATAGGCGATGCCGGGTAGGATCTTCTCGGCTGCGAACCGTGGGTTGTGTTCGGTGGCGCGGTCGAGTTCCAGAAGCAGCCGGCAGACATACGCCCCTTTTCGGACAATCGCATAGCCGTCAGGGCGGATGAAACGCTGTGCGTGGGTCCCATTGGGCAGCGTGTGCTCGACCCGGTCCGGGTGCGCCCAGAACTCGCTCTGCGGGATCCACGCCTCCAGTTCAAAGCCTGGTTCACGCTTACAGGCTTCGGTCAGAGCGATGCGCACATCGTTGACCGCGACATCATGGGCGACCTGCATCCAGCGCGGCTCCCGGCGAGAGGCGAAGTCGGCTGAGGGTGTCCCGGACAGTCCCGCCACAAACTCTGCCCCTTTGGGCGCGAGCCAGAAGACGGGTTCCTCGAGGCTGGCTCGCTGGCGGCGGTCCGGCCGGGCGAGGTAGCCGTGGCGGTACAGGAGTCTCAGGCGAAGCTGCATCTGCGAGTCGCCGGTGAAGAACAGGCGTTTGATCTGGCCCGCGGAGAGCATCCCATCATAGGCGTGAATGGCTTCGAGGATTCGTCTATCGCGCTCTGTGAGACGCATGGGCGGGCACAACGGAATGGATCGCGGCTCCGGTGCGGTTGGGCGCCGAGGGATGGCATCCACAGGCATCTGAGCGGCCGAAAACAGCGTTTGTGGGAGCAGGAGGAGAGCGACATAGGCTTCAGGCAGCGTAGCAGATTGCCTTGCACTGTGCAACCCAACCTGTAATTTGAGGGGTGAGAAAGGGCGGTACACTGAAGCTGGGGGTGACCGCTGCATCTGTCGGTTTCCTGTGGTGAGCCGGAAGGGAGGTGAACCACAGATGCAACCAGAACACGTCGCAGGGGCGTTTTTCGCCGTCCTGACCGTTGTCGACTTATTGCTCGGCAACTGGCTTCTCAAGAAGACGAAGCGAAAGTAGCGCGAACTGCTTCGGGGAAGGAGACGTCTTCGGGACGTTCTCCTTCCGTCCCGCCGCAGGACCCCAGAGCAACGGTCACCTTTGCACTCCAGGCGCAGCATAGCATATCGACTGTCTACTGTCATCCACCGCCAATGAGCGGCTGAAGTCGGTTCTCCCCCAGCTGACGCCAGATCGGGGCGGTCAGGACCGTCTGCGAATTCACCTGATCCAGTGTGGCGAACCAGTACTTCCCGTCCCCGCCCATTCTGGCGACCACTCGCTGCAGACTGGTCGACCGCTTCTCGCTAGAGGCCACGACCAGGATGCGCAGGCTTTTCGTCTGAAAGCGCGCCTGATACTGCCCGCTGGCCACATACGCCTCGTACACAGCAATCTGCGGGCTGAACCGGCTCAGTTCCTCGGTGCCCCGGTCGACCTCCAGGAAGAAGCGCGCAGTGCCGCGGGGCGTGGACAGCACGAAGTAGCTGTCGGGGAAGACCGGCTTCTTCCGGAGTCGTCCGCTCCTGTCCTGGATCTGGACGTAGTCGGGTTTGGCGCGGAAGACCGTCTCATCCAACCAGTTGCTCAATTGGAATCCCGGGATGCGCGCCGCCATCGTGACGGCGACGCGAACGCTGTTGATCGCCAGGAGATGCTCCAGCAGATGCCAGCCGAGCGTCCCGCCTTTGGGCAGACGGAGGTCGCCCCGCTCGTAGCCGAAGCGGCTGACCAGGACTTGCGCTCCCCGCTTCCCCAGCGTATAGATCGCCGGACTGCGCGCCGGAGCATCGGACACCACCGACAGGAAGTGCCGGTTCAGGTATTCGTGGTGGAACAGCTTCGCCAGACGGAACTGGGCGGTGGAGCGCGACCCGAAGAAAAGCACTTCGAGCTGGTCGGTGCGCAGGGCGCGACAGGCGTTGACCATGCGCAGCAGTTCGCAGTCGCGCTCCGTCAGGACCATCGGCGGACGCTCTGATTCAGCGACACGCCTGTGCCTTGGCAGCCGCGTTCGCTTCTCGTCGTCCGTCATTCGTAAGCCTGAACCTGTCCGGACTCGGGCTCATCGGGTTTCTCGTCCGGCTTCTCGCTGCGCTTCTCCCGTCGCGTTTTGAGCCATTCACGAACTTCCACGCCGGTCATCCCCTGTGCTGCCGTCTCCGCATACGGTGTGCCGCGCCTCTCCGGCGCACGACGCGCAGCGGCGATGAAGGCCGGCACCGAAGCGCCGTGAGCACGGGTTTTGACCGCCATCCGGTACAGCCCAAGCTGAGCCAGCGCCTCCTGCGTGACGTCCGGCTCCAGCAGCCGGGTGAACTTGGCGGCATCTTCCAGCCCCATCTCGAAAAGCGTCAGCGTGCCAACGGTGCCGGCGATCGCCCGGTAGGTTTCCGGCGAGAGCTGGTCGAGATACTGGTTCGCCAGGGTCAGTGGCAGCCCGAACTTGCGCGCCTGGGCGAGCATGTCGGGGAGCGGCGTGGTGACGAACCGCTCGACCTCATCGATGTACACGAACATGCGCGGATCAGCTTCCGACGGGGTGTAAGCCATCGCCTCGGCGGCCAGGAACAGCCCGGAGATCAGCATCGCTCCGAGGCTGCCAACCTCCTGAGCAATGGCGCGACCATTCAGGCGCGCCAGCACAATCTTCTTCTCCGCGATGAACCGGCTGTAGTCCAGTCCATGTTTGTGGCAGGTCATCAGTTCGAGGGTGCGGTTGCCCAGGAAGGCGCGGGTGCGGGTGATGACCGGGTCGGCGATGTCGCGTTTGTCGCCTTTCGAGCGCTCGGCGAACTCCTCCCAGTAGTCGAGCGTGTCCATCGAAACGGACGGGTGGTCCTGCATCAACCCCACCAGCTGCTGGCGATACTCGTCGCTGGTGAACAGCCGGCGGATGTCCAGCGGCGTGGCTTCGGGATCGCAGAGCAGGGCTTCGACGACATTGCGCATGACCATGTCGGTGCGGCCGTCGAGCCAGATGTCCGAGTAAATGCGGCGCAGCACCCAGTAGACATGGTTGAAGGCTGAGTCATAATCCACCCCTTCGGGGATGCGGAAGGGGTTGAGAGGCACAGGGTAGGCGTCGCTGGAGCAGTCCAGCAGCACCACATCCTGGTGCCGCTCCAGAGGGATGCTGTTGGCGAGGATATCATCGACGAGCTTGCCGTGCGGGTCAATCACCGCCACGCCACGCCCGGCGGCGATGTCCTGGTGGATCAGGTTGTGCAGCAGCGTGGACTTGCCCGTGCCCGTCTTGCCGGCGACGTAATGGTGGTAGGCCCGGTCGGCGGCGGCAAGGGAGACGGGGCGAGAAAAGCCGCCGCGCAGGATCTCGCCAATGACGACCCGGTCCGCTCCTTCCTTGGGCAGCGCATCTGGAGCATTCGACACGGCCCAGGCGATTTTCTCTCCGGCGTAGGTCTCGTCGGGCAGGTGCCAGAGCGTCGCAATTTCCTGTGGCGACAGCACCGATAGCAGCAGGCGCCACTCCCGCTTGCGCGTTTGGACCATGAGGGCCAGCATACTCTCGAACCAGGCGATGCTGGCGTGATCGGCATCCTCGATCGCCCGTTTCAGATTGCGCGGACCGACGACCTGCATGGCGTTGTAACGCGGCAGTCGGATGCTGAGGATATCCTGAGCCACCTGGGCGATCTCCGCCAGACGGTTCTCGTCTCGGCTTTCGACGGTGAGGGCGACGAAGGTGTGATACAGACGGCTGTCGATCTTGGCATTGAGCAGTTTGAGGTCGAAACCGGAGAGCGGGTCATTGCGATCTTCGATGATCCCCGAGGTGGGGGCGAACGGCTCCGCGCATCAGCCGCTTGATCCCCGGTTGCTGGCTTCGATGGAATGGGCGAAGGTGAACAGTTGATACTGCACCCGCTCCTCCAGGTCGGTGTTCAGGAAGTCCATGCGGCGTGACAGCGGGCCCAGCGGATCGCTGTTCTTTTCGTCACGGAAATCCGGCAGAGGCGCAGCGTATTCGTTGGTCAGCCCGAAGACGAGCAGCTGGCGGTAGAACGGGTACTGGCGAGCCGGAACGGTGCTCGGATCGACTTTTTCCACCACCGCGCCAGGGTGATAGGTGCGGATGTGGTCGATGAGAATCTGGGGTGGGTAGCGTCCTTCGTAGTCGGCAATGCGCCAGACCGTCTCGCGGCCATCGGCCAGGATTTCGTAAACCAGACGCGGGCACGTCGCACTCATCTTGTCGACCAGGTGGACACTGGCATCAGGATTGCCGGCTTCCCTGGCCGCATGAATCCGAAAGGCCTGGGGCTGGCCAACGATCTCCGGATAGACGAACGGGAACTTCTCTTCCTTGCGTTCGACGATGGCGCGATTGTCATCCGGTGGACGAACACGCACATCCTTGATCTTGCTGAAGGCATTCTTCCAGCCCTGAACATCGCGCAGGTTTTCGGGAGGCTTGAGGTCTCCCAGATCGACCTTCGGCGCGTTGAGCTGCAGCTGCTGCAGCTGTTCCATGGCGGGGTTCACATGCTCCGGATTGTCAGGGGCGACGGGGTTGTAGGCGTTGGGAAGCGGGATGAGACTCTTGATCAGGGCGGCCATCCCCATGGTGGTCATCAGGACGGCCCAGGCGGCAAAATCGGCGGCGGCGGCATCGTCATCACGATAGTAGCGGCGCGGCATGGAGCTGCTCCTCGAGGTGAATGCGAACCTGCGATCAACTATGTGCGAAACGCGTTGGGAATGCAAGCAGTCTTGAATCGGACGCCAATGGGATACGGTAACAGACTCAGGCTGCTGAAACCGTACCCAGAACCGTAGCATGTTGTTGCTCTGACTGAGCGAAGCTGTCGCTGATGAAATGCCTGGCGATTTGTGCGGTTGGAGGCCGGTCCGTGACATATAAATGGGCGCATCGCACGCGTCGAAATTCGCCGCCGCGCGTTGGGCGTAAGCCCGACTGCCAAAAATCAGAAGGCGCAGCATTCGTCCGCCAACAGAGGCTGCAGGCCGAGGTTGGGCACCGCATTGCGAACCGCCGTCGGACAGTCCAACAGGACTGAACGCATGAGCAGCTTCTGTCCGCATTCTGGACAGAGATGATTCATGAGGGGGTGAGCGCGGCGGCGGGATTTTTGGCAGTCGGGCTTGAGGAACCCCGCTTCACCGGTGACGAAATGCCCGACGCGCGGGTGACGTGACGAACGGGAGGGGTGCAGGAAGAGGCGAGGGCGGCCCGTCCGGACGGGCAGAACCGAGCGTCGAGCCAATCCCCTCCCTGAGGAACGGCACATCGGACGGCAGTCGCTGCCGTTCCCACTCCCCCATTCTCAGAATATGGGGGAAGTGGTGGGGTTTGCAGTGGGGTTGACAACAGGCGGGAGAAAGTTCAACACTTAATTCGCTGGCGCGAATTCGCTTTTTTCAAAAATCCGCACAAGTTGCAGCTTGTCGCTTCATTTCCAGACGAACCAAGTGAACCCAGAAACGACGCTTTGGAGCTTTCCAGGGCGTTTTTTCATGCCTGGACCTCCCCGCTATTCTTTTTTCTCTAGCGAACGCCGGCTCCTGAGCTTTCGGTTCGGGCTTCCCCTAGGTGGTGGCACCTGCCACGATGCCGTCCACATCTCCTACTCACTCAGAAGGCTTGTAATCGCAGTATGGAACAACGAAGAAAGGCGCGTCAAGAGGCGCTGAAGTTGTGCATGTGAACACCTGCGCGGGTGTTCATTCGTGCGCTTGTGCGGCTGTTCAGACGTTCATCTGAACGCCTTGAGGGCGACATCCAGGAGTTCGCGGACGACTTCCCCTTTGGTGATGTGTCTCCCCCGCTCTTTGCGCCAGCGCAGGGCCAGCGCGTCAATGGCTTCCGCCTGATCATCGTGGATGTTGTAGCTCTGTCGGTGAATGGGACGCGCAGGATGCTCTGCTTTGAAGGTGTTCATCTGTTCATGCGTTCCGACGTTCAGGTGTTCATCCGTTCGAGTGTTCATCTGTTCATCCGTGCGGACGTTCATCGGTTCACTGGTTCGGATGTTCGTTTGTTCAGGCGTTCGGACGTTCACCTGAACGGAGGAATGCTCGTAGACGGGCTGGACACCATGCGATGTGTTCTGATCTCCTGTGTTCTGGTTTGACAGGGGAGAGGGAAAGAATGGGCTGTCGGCCAGGCCGGACTTCTTCATCGCTTGATGACCTCCTGCACCAGGGCTTTGTAGGCCAGCGCGCCGCCGCTCCGGGGAGCGCGGGCGAAGATATGGGTATGACGGGAATGAGCTTCTTCCAGAGAGACATTGCGTGGGATGACGGTTTTGAAGACCAGATCTCCAAAAAAGGATCGAAGCTGGCTTTCGACATCCTTCGAGACATTGGTGTGGTCGGCGAAGGTGCACAGGACTCCCAGAATGCGCAATGTAGGGTTCAGAGTGGTCTGCCGCACCATGGCGATGGTCTCCTGGAGCTGGACCAGCCCGGTCAGGGCGAAAAAGGCCGTCGAGACCGGGATGAGCAGGCGGTCGCTGGCGACGAGCGAGTTGATCGTCAGCAGTCCCAGCGATGGGGGATTGTCGATGATGACGTAGTCGTAGCGATCCTGGACGGCGTCGACGGCGCGCTTCAGGCGTGCGCTGCGATTATCGAGTGCCTGCGCGAGTTCCAGGTCGGCGCTCGACAGACGGATGTGGGATGGAACGAAGGCGAGATTGGGGGATGAAGTGGCGTGGATGACGGCGGAGAGTGGCGCGAACTGCATGATCACGCTGTAGAGCGTCCGATCCAGCTCGATCTCGTTCTCCGGGTGGATGAAAACCTGGGTGGTGTTCGATTGCGGATCGGCGTCGATGAGCAGGACCTGGTGTCCGGCCTGGGCCAGCCCGGCGGCAAGATTGATGGCGGTGGTCGTCTTGGCGACCCCCCCTTTTTGATTCACGACGGAGATGACCATTGGCTCTCCTTTCTGCGCCGGACGTACTCGGTCACTACCAGGCGGAGCAGGGCAGACAGGGCGATATTCCTGGAGGCGGCGAGCTCCTGGAGTTCCTGCCGGAGGCCAATTGGAACGTAGAACTTAACGAGTTGGTGGTTGTGCTGCGTGTTTTGGGACATAGATGGGACCGGCGTGGTCCTGAATTCCACTTAATCACATCGGGGAATCGCCTGTCAAGCGGGGAAACAGGCATGGATCGGGAAGGGGAGAGGGCCTGAGCGGGTCAGGGACGGCTCCAAATCACAAGAATGGTACAAGTGCCGGGTGGCACTGCGGAAAGGCGAACAAGGGGCACTACAGAGTCTCAGAAGCCTATCCCAGAAGGCGGTCGGCAAGATCCTTGATCGTGGATTTGAAACTATCGTTCTCGCCCTGGCGTGCGCGCCACTTCATCCAGAAGTCGATGATGCTGCCTCCGCCACAGCCGGCGAAGCAGTTCCAGTAATTGCCATCCTCGCTGACCCCGAAGCTCATATGCTCGTCGTCGTGAAAAGGGCAGTAGCCTCGGCCTTGCGCGTCCAGCTCGACGTACTGGCGGACGAAGTCGTGGACACTGATTGCTGCCTTGATGCGCTCTGAGGGCGTGCCAGCGACGCGCTGCCATTTGCCTTTTCGAGATGTCTTGGCCGGCTTGAAGGCGGGAGTAGGGGAGTGTTCTCGTGCTTTGGGCGCGTAGGACAGCACTTTTTCGAGATAAGCATCCGGGACGCGCTCAGGATTGGCCAGCAGCGCGATCTGCTCACGGACGGTTGGCGCGAGCGGTTCACCGGCAGGCGTGATGAAGTAATATCTCCGGCCGGTGAGGCGGTGTTTGCCCAGCGGCAAACGAACGAATGAGCCGGGTCCAGTGCGCAGTACATCCTGCTTGGGGGAGATCTCGATCTTGCCCAGTTTGAAGTTGGCGGCAATCTGTTTTCCAAAACGGCGCGCGTCCTGACCGGAGACGGATGGCAGGAAGAACCCTGAGGTGACCGCCTCGACGAGAGGGTTCCAGATACGATGGCGCCTCTTTCTTCGCCAGTGAGGTCGAGATATGGCGCAGTCGATCCCATTGCTCGGTCGAATCAGCGTCGATGCACACCCAGGACGCCTTGTTCTCTGGACTCAGTGCGTATGCGCCAAGCGTGATGAAACCCTTGAGATGGGCAACGATCAAGTCAGGGTGAAGTGTGCTCTTGACCGCAGTATAGGTGCCGTCGGCGAGCTGCAGAGGATACTGATCGTAACGCGGGATGAATGTCGCTGCATACGCAAGGGCTGTGTTCTGATCGAGTTCAGATGATGGATAGTTGGGCCGCTCACAAGGCATAGATGCCAATCAGGATAGGCCATTGAGCTTCCCATGGCAATAGGCGTGGCGGTTTTCGATAAGCCCTGAAACGCGCAAGTCAGACAGATTTTTCGGCTATCGCTAGATGCAACCTGTTAATCATGTTCGAAGGCGACGTTCGACTCTCATACCAACTGGACCAATCATCGGGGGCACCTAACTCGTGCACGGTTTCGGATCCGCTGCAAAGATTCGTTACCGGTGCGAGACAGGAATCAGCAAGTTTCTTGGCCAAAAGGCGAGCATGTAACTAGTGACGGTTTCGCCCACCTAGCCTCTCGGCTTGTTCAGGGGCAGTTTGTCTCTTCGTCCAATGCCTCTTCTGTACCATTTGTCCTGACGATCTACAGTCTGTCAGGATTTCATCGAGCAGCTTCGGGCGACGACGTCCAGCAGTCTGTCGATAGCGACAGGCTTTGTGAGTAACTCAATAACTCCGAGCGTTCGTAGCTCAACGTGTACCTCATCTGTAGCGTATCCTGTCAGTATGATGACCCTGACCGGATTCTTCTTCCGCCTCAACTCGCGGCACAGCTCCAATCCTCCCATCCCCGGCATGATCCGATCACTTATCACCAGGTCGACTTTGGTTTCAGATCGCCCTAGCATGGTTAGGGCTTCATAGCCATTTGAGGCAGTCAATACCTGGAAGTTCGAGAGTTCTAACACGTCCTTGGTGGACTCCCGTGTGTCCAAATTGTCCTCAACCAGAAGAACGGTCTGGCCGTCTCCCAGGGCAAGGGAGGGTTCTTCGTTATCGAATCGGACTGTCGTTGATGACGAGTGGCTTAGGGCAGGCATGTGGATGGAGAACGTTGAGCCCTGCCCGACCCGGATTTCCACGTCAATATGACCGCCATGCTGCCGCACGACGCCATACACCTGAGATAGCCCTAGCCCTGTACCTTTGTCAGGCTCTTTGGTGGTAAAGAATGGCTCGAACACCCTGTGCATTATTTCCGGGGGGATCCCCGTTCCTGTGTCAGAAACGGCAATGCGTATCCATTCCTCATGACTTCCTGAGATATGTCGGAGAGCATCTGGTGCGGAGATGCGCGTCAAGTCGACTTTCAGGGTGCCTCCGTCTGGCATCGCGTCGCGCGCATTGAGCGCCAGGTTCATCATCATCTGGGACAAACGAGTGACATCTCCACTGATAGTGCAATCCCCGACCTGATAGGTGAGTTCAAGACGAATTGTCTCCGGCAGCATCCGTTCCAGCAACGTGGCAAGTTCCTTCAAGAGAGGGACCAGATTGATGGGCTTCATCTCTGTCTCACTCGCTCGACTGAAATCCAGGACCTGTTTGACAAGACTATTGGCGTGTTCCACCTGATTGGTGATAAAACCAAGTCGATCCCGGTTCACTTCTGACAGATTGGGCTCAGTTTTCATGATCAGGTATGGCTGGAGCAGGATACTTGACAGAATATTGTTGAAATCATGGGCAATACCCGCAGCGAACTGACCGATGGCTGCCAAGTGGTCCTGAAACTGAACACGCGCCCGTGTTGACTCAGTCTGCAAGAATGAAACGTTTACCTCAAATACACGCTGCGGAGATCCATCCAACCTGATTTCATGCCAGTTCCTATCGGCTGGGAGGCTTAAGATCTGTTCAATCGGTTTCTCTCCTAACCGGTCTACAACATCGCCTATGCCCGAGCCCGATAGGATGTTGAGGAAGTCACAGGCTTTGGCGTTCGCCAACTCGACACGACGATCGGCATCGAGCAAGGCAACTCCATCGGGAACGGTGGAAATGACTTCCTTCAACCGGACAGCATGCGCGCGCAATCGCTTTTCACTCGTGATTTTGTAAAGCGCCATTTCGACCGTACTGTGTAGTTCACGCTCGTCAAACGGCTTGATCAGATAGCCAAACGGCTCGGTTACCTTGGCACGCCCTAAAGTGGTTTCGTCGGCATATGCGGTTAGATAGATCACGGCAACGTCAAATCTCTTTCGGAGCTGCTGGGCTGCCTCTACCCCATCCATGTCGCCTTTCAGACGAATGTCCATCAGCGCCAGGTCCGGGTGTCACGCTTCCGCCAGACTCAACGCCTCATCACCCGATTCAGCCATACCAATGACGTGATACCCCAACCGGAGTCAGTCTGGATTCCATGTCCAAGGCGACGATGCTCTCGTCTTCGACGATGAGGATTTTGCTGGGTTCATTGAGTATCCTCCGTTCAGCGAAATGCATTCTTAGTCGGTTTCGCAAAACGAATAGTGATTTCCGTGCCCGGACGAGAGCGAAACTCGATCGTGGCGCCAAGTTGGCGGGTGAGGCTGTTGACCAATCTTAGTCCGAGCGAGGTCGTCTTCAGGTCGCTCATGCCCTCAGGCATCCCTACACCGTCATCCCACACCGACAACTGATAATGCCCGTCACCGCTGAAACACATTTCCACCCCGATCTTGCCGGTGAGTCTATCACGAAAGGCGTGCTTGAGCGCGTTGGACAGTAGTTCGTTCACCAACAGCCCGCATGGGATGGCGGTGTCGATGTCAAGAAAGATGTCATCCGCTTTGACATTGAGCGTTACAGCCTTCTCTTGTCCTTGATAGCTCGCCAGCAGGTAGTCGGTCAGATCGCGCAGATACTCGCCAAAGGCGATCTGCGCCAGGCCTTCGGAGCGGTAGAGGCGCTCGTGAACCAGCGCCATCGTGCGTATCCGGTTCTGGCTATCCTGAAACTGGGCAAGCGTAAGTGGATCATCAATTGTGTTGGACTGAAGGCTGAGAAGGCTGGAGATGGTCTGCAAATTGTTCTTGACTCGGTGGTGAATTTCCTTCAGCAGGATTTCTTTTTCCTCAAGTGAAGCCCTCAGGTGTTCCTCGGCACGCCGCCGTTCGGCGTTTTCTGTCTGCAACATGGCCACATGGTGTTTTTCCAGCACATTACGCAGATAGCCTCCGAACGCCACGAGAGCATAGGTCATGACCAAAAGGCTCAATGGCCCCTTCAGGATGTTCTCCATGCTCACTTGAGGACTTAAGAAAGGCTGAAGCAGTAAGCCAATCATGTTGATAACCAGGAGCACCACTGTACTTTTCTGAGACAACATAATACTGCCGAACACCACTGGTGCAATCAGATAGGTTGCGTCGCTAACGAGGTTGCCTGGATCATTGTCGATGAGTGAAATACTGTAGATCGTGAGGGTCGCTGTACTAATTGCGGTGACGGCAGATAACTTATAGTGTCCCCGCCGGCTCAAAAAGTAGCACACCACCAAGAAGATCGATAACCCAAATACACCCTGTACCTGCGGATCTTCCCAAGGCGGACGATGATCAACCAGCGGAGGCACCATTGCGATGAAGATACCAAACGGCACGAGGATGACAAAAATGGCGGCCATCCACCGGGACTTGAGACGAGTCTCAAAATCGACGACGGAGATGGTTGGTTCTGTTAGTTTGTCCCACATTCTCTCTCTGATAACAAGAACCCGGGGCTTCCATCTTTCGGTCAGACTCATTGTCTCTGTGCCCTCACTCGTTCGCGGAACGTCCTAACGCACCCTTAATGACCTCTTTGAGCTGGTGACGGGAGAACGGTTTCCGGAGAAATCCCGCCATCCTGGCCGCTTTCACCCGTTGCAGCGTATTGTCATCAGAAAAAGCTGACACGAAGACGACAGGTATTCCCAGTTGCGCATGAATTTGCTCGGCTGCCTCGATTCCATCGCTGCCGTCCTTCAGCCGAATGTCCATAAGCACCAGATTAGGCTGGGTTCTGATCGCCTCTTCAACAGCTTCTTCGCTCGAAATCGCGTGACCCGTGACGAAGTATCCCAATCTTTCCAGCGTGGATATCAGGTCAAGGGCGATGATGCATTCGTCTTCAGCGACCAGGATCCGCGGGATGGCTGTGGCATTGAGCGTAAAATGCGAAGACTCACAGCGTTGATCAGGAACAGATTCGTCTTGCCCTATGGCTTGCAGGATCTGCCGGATTAGCGCCATGGCCCATTGTCCATGAGCAGACAATGACTCGTGAAACGCCATGGGTACACCGTAACCGCTACTCGCGAAATCCCTCAATTCTGCATGCTGTAACATGAATCACCGTTCCCTTACACGCCCAGGTGGAAACCGGATCTCGAACACCGTCCCGCGGGTCATTCTCACCTCAACACTACCACTAAGCTGGCGGGTAAGGCTGTTGACCAGTCGTAGTCCAAGCGAGGTCGTCTTCCTCCAGTCCATTCCTTCTGGCATCCCCACACCGTCATCCCACACCAACAGGTGGTAATGTCCGTCGCCACTGCGCCGCACTTCCACCCCGATCTCGCCTCCCTGCCTATCTGGAAAGGCATGCTTCAGCGCGTTCGTCAACAGCTCGTTCACCATCAGCCCGCACGGGATGGCGGTGTCGATGTCCAGATGGATGTCATCCGCTTTGACCTTGAGTGTGACACCGCTCAGCTGTCCTTGGTAGTTTGCCATCAGATAGCTGGTCAGGTCCCGCAGATACTCGTCGAAGGCGATCTGCGCCAGGTCGTCGGAGCGACAGAGTCGCTCGTGAACCAGTGCCATCGTGCGAATACGGCTTTGGCTGTCCTGAAACCGCTCTAGTACCTGTGCGTCCCGAACTGTCCCGGACTGTAAGCTGAGCAGGCTGGATAGAATCTGAAGATTATTCTTGACGCGGTGGTGAACTTCCTTTAGCAGCATGTCCTTTTCCGCCAGCGCCGCTGCCAGTTCCCGTTCTTTTTGCGCTCGAAGCACAATCTGTACTCGCAGCGCTTCTCGGTCTTGCTCAAGTTGGTGGGCAGATGATCGCAATCTCTCGATCAGCTGGCTTACCCAGCCAGCCAACCCACCCAAGAGGACAAGCGTAAGACTGCTCAACATGCCGCGAAGCATTACTGATGTGGCATCCCCACCCACGAGGGTCAACAACAAATAGTTTCCCATCACCGCTATCGTCCCCGACAGCAACCCTGCTTGTATTCCCATCGTCCACGAAATGGCTGCGACCGGCACAAACGAAAGGATGACTGCTACGCCCCCAATGATCGGGTACAAGATGAGAAACACGGCCACAAAGGCAGATGAGATTCCGAGCGGCACTAACCGCCGCTTCCAGGGGGGCCACGTCTGGAAGCGTGGCAAGTAGGTCAGCATTTGGATACCTCGTATGCCGTAACGAACAACTCGAAACTTCGACATAACTAGTGGTCTCGTTTCATGACACGATGCCGGGCAGGAACTGATGCGCTCTTTCTAGCCCGTTTTGACTACCAGTTTTCGGCTGCCATTGGCGGGGAAAACTACGATTACCGTCGTGCCCGCTTCCCGTTGAAGCAAAAGGGTACCATCTAGCTGACGGGCCAGGCTCTTCACCAACCGCAGCCCCAGAGTTCTAGTTTGTGTCAAGTCAAGATCAGTGGGCGCACCGACCCCATCGTCCTGGACACGCAGGTGACACGAACCCCACTGTCTATGTGCATCCCAATCGTGATCGTTCCCGTCCTATCGTCTGGAAATGCGTGCTCAAGGCATTCGATACCAACTCATTGACAATCAATCCGCAGGGGATTGCGGTGTCGATGTCCAGCCAAGTGTCGTCGACTGCGACGATTAGTTTCACGCCCGTGCTTTTGGCTCGGTAGCCCTGCATGAGATGACCACTCAGGTCACGCAGGTAATTCCCAAAGTCGATGCTGGTCATGTCATGCGAGCGATAGAGTTGTTCATGGACGAGCGCCATCGAGCGGATACGGTTCTGACTATCCTCGAACTGAGCGCGCATGGATGGGTCGTCGATGGTGCTGGACTGCAGACTCAGAAGGCTGGCGACGACCTGCATATTGTTCTTCACGCGATGGTGGATCTCACTCAGCAGCACTTCTTTTTCCTGGAGCGAGGCGCGCAGGCGCGCTTCAGTGTGTGCCCGTTCCGTAACGTCACGAGCAACGCTGACTGCGCCAATGACCTCGCCGTCGACAACGATGGGACTGCCGCTGATCTCCGCCGTGACTCGGGTTCCGTCTCTGGCAATGAACTCATACATGGCGCCGTCAAGACGCTGGCCGCCAAGCACCTGGTTGGCCTCTCTGGCCGCTTTCTCAAAATACTCCGGTGGAAGAAGAGCGAGTTCCCCTAGCTTCAACAGGGAGTGTCCGATGAGTTCGTCCGGTCTGTACCCCAGGATTCTTTCGACGCTGGGCGACACCGACGTGATTTGCAGCTGCGAATCAAATGAATAGATGACATCATTGACGTGGGCAAAATGGATCCGGTACTTATCTTCACTCTGACGCAAGGCTTCTTCAGATCTGTAACGCTCGGTAATATCCCGGAGGACAATGACCCGGCTCAGAGGCTGTCCTCGCCAATCGTTCAGTTTGGATTTACGTACGTCAAAAATGCGCTGGTGACCAGCTTCACCCAAACGGATCTCATTCCCGCCGATAGGCTGTAATGGACCGGTATTGAGCTGTAACGCCAATTCCGAAGTGGCTTCCTTGATGGATCTTCCCAAGACCGCCGCACGTTGCTGCCCGATGACACTCTCGGCAGCTGGGTTCAAGTCGATGATACGATGCTCGACATCCAGCACCAGCACCGCATCTTCCATGGTCTCGATGATCTCTGCACGAGCAACTGGCACAATATCTGCGCGGCGCACCCGAATCAGGGTCAGCGCAACCAACGGGATCGCGATGGCAAGCGCGATGGGTGTGAGAGTAATCTGGGGAACAGGGTTGAGCCGACTCACATCCAGGATGCTGGCCCCGACCGACAATGCGACGCCCAGCATTACCAGTGTGCCCTGCAAACGGAACATTTCGGTCCGAACCAGCTTCAGGGTCAAGAGATATGTGCCAAGGACGATCTGAGAGTATCCAACAATGTAGAATAACAAGAGTACCGGACCAGGATCGCGATCGACAATCAAGATCGGACTTGAGGTCACAACGCGGGTGTTCGCTACAAACAGATAGTGATAGTCGTTCGTCAGCGCCATGATCAGGCAGACGACCGCAACAGCGCTGAGCAGCAGCAGGCGGGGACGTGTCAGCGCCTGCTGCTGCCCAGTGAATTGCAGCGCCAGGTACAACCAAAGTGTCGGTACTGGGACAATGGCTAGGAATTGAACTCTGTACCAGAATGAAGCCGAGTTCACGTCAACGCTCGCCGTTTCCAGAGCGTTGATCAGTATCCAAAGCGAGCCGCACCACAGCAGCAGGCTGCCTACCATGGCAGACGGACGTAAGTGGCGCAGCTTCCACCGTGTCCATGCGAAGACGGCGACGCCAATTGCCACGACGATCATCAGCAGGCTTGGTAACGACTGTTGAATCGTCGACATTGGCTTTACCTCTTCATTCCCAGCGCAGCGCTGATCGCATTCCTGAGGTCATCATCTGTGAAGGGCTTGGCGATAAAAGCCGCTGGTGAGATCGTTTCGGCCCGCTGTCTGGTGTTGGCATCAGTGTAGGCTGTCAAAAACACGATGGGGATGCCGAACTGACTGCGGAATCAGCGCTGCCGCGTGAATCCCATTCATCTCCTCTCGCAATCCAATATCCATGAATATCACATCCGGCCGATTCTGCTCGGCCATTTCTATGGCTTCTTCGCCCGAAATCGCCGTCGCCGGGACAATATGACCCAGACGCTCCAGCTTTTCCTGGAGGTCGAGCGCAACGATCATTTCGTCTTCAACGATCAGGATGGTTGCGACTGTCAACGCGTTGTCCCTTCTTCGCAGTTCCTTGGACCTGGGAAGCGGATTTCGTATCGAGTTCCAGGAGTGCCGATCAACTCAATTGTTCCGCTAAGTTTGTCTTGTCGGGCTTCTGACTAGCTTCAAACCGAGCGATGGTGTCCCGCGGTAATCCATGTTTTCTGGCATACCGACACCGTTGTCGAATACTACCAGCCGATACCGTGAATCGTCTCTATCCTGATCCATCTCGACCCCTATCTGGCCCGGAAGCCCATTCGGGAAGGCATGCTTCAAGGCGTTCGACACCAGTTCGTTGACGATCAACCCACAGGGGATGGCGATGTCGATGTCGAGCATGACCGCTTCGGCATCGACCTTGGCTGTTATGTTCTTTGACCGGGAGTTGTAAGTCTGCACAAGCGAATCCACAAGCTCGTGCAGGTATTTGTCGAATTCCACCCGAGCGAGATTCTCAGATCGATACAGGCGTTCATGAACGAGCGCCATCGAGCGAATCCGGTTCTGGCTGTCCTGGAACTGAGCGAGGGTCCGTGGATCTTCCATCGAGGAGGACTGCAGACTGAGCAGACTGGAAATGATCTGCAGATTGTTCTTCACGCGATGGTGAATCTCCTTCAGCAGTACCTCTTTCTCACGTAGTGAGCTTCGAAGTCGCTCTGCACCTAAGGTCGCCTCAGTAATGTCCCGCACCACAATCACGGATCCGATCTCAGTCTGACGCCAGTCGAGCAGCGTGGAGATGCGTATATCCAGAGTCTGCTCCGCGCCCGCACCTCTTTGGACCAAGACGATTCCGTCGCCCGGAGGACGCTTGTCACTGCCTACCAGTGCGATTGCTTCCGGGAAGACTTCGGCCAATGGTCTGCCAATCGAGTCCCGATGATCTGTGCGAAGGAGGCTCCGGGCGGTTCCATTCAGATCCACCAGTCGCAGTAACGTGTCAAACACAAGCACAGCGTCTGGCATGCTGTCTATCACCAATTGTCGCGCAATTGGAACGATATCGCCTGAACGGAAGCGCACTATCCCCCAAATCAAAGCCAGTACGCCGACAACTAGAGCCAGTGGTACGGGGTTCAGACCACCAAAGAGATCAGGCAGGGCAAAGTCCAGAATGCTGACTCCCAGTGGCACGAGCCCACTCATCAGAAAGGCCGTCGCTTGGCCTCTATACATGTCCTGCCCAAGCGCGACAGACCGCAGGAGCAAAAGAATAGCGTAAGTAACAATAAGGGAACCGTAAAGATAATATGTCCAATATATGATGCCGTGACCATTGATCAGGACATAGAAAGATCCATTTTCTCGCAGTTCGTGACTTGACCATGGCCAGTCCGTGCCACTCGTTTGTCAATACCGCAACGAGTGTCAGCGCTGGAATGATGGAGAGACCCACGATGCGGTTGGGCCTATTCCATTCAGAGCGGCCCTGTATTCGGAAGGTAAGTAGAAGCCAGCCTACTGGAACGGTAACCGATCCGAAATACTGCAGTTTGTTCCAGAATAGCTTCGTGTCTAGATCGCCGCCTGCAAGCTCTAGGGTCACCATCACTAACCAAAACACACCTCCGAATAGCAGTAGCGCCGCGTGCCGAGTAATTGGAGTGCCTGGCGCCAACCAGATATAGACCGCCAGAAGTGTCACGATTGCTGCGATGAGCAGCATTGGAGCTGTCAATGGTGTTTCCTGCCAGGTCATTGGTTCATTCCACGATGGCGCGCATCGTGTTGGCGGTGCGGGCGGACAGACCGTCACACGTTTACTGCACCACTCTCCAGAGAGCAGCCGATATTCACATATGTTTTATGATAGACTAGAATTGGTTTCGACAAGAGCTTCTGCCGTGAATTAGTTGTGAAATCCGTCAGTGTTGTTGACCGCTCACCCGACCCAGTTCATGGGACGACCGCTTCGGTCGAAGAACTTATGACAACAGGGTTCATTTGGAGTCTGCGTTGATCGTCGTTCACAATCGGAGAGATGGGAGTAGCTGATAGTCCGAACCCGAGCAACTTCTGATGGGCCCACACCGAGATTGTAATCTGCGGCTGAGATTGGCCACGAAAAGCGTATTGTTTGACTGGCCGGCACCAGTTCAGGCTCGTCGCTGGGGGGTTGCGACCGCGCTTATCGCCTATGCTTGGCGTAGTGCCCGCTGGCGGTACCCAGTTTGTCTCCGATCTTTGTTTCGCTTTTCTTCTACAGCCTTCACCGAAGGGCCACTCTCATAGGTCAAGCTCACCTGCATTATGCTCTGAGTTGCTGGATAAGTCTTGGCTGAAGTGAGATGATGCGGTCATGACCAGACCTCGTGGACTGAGCCGACGCACCCAAGCAGAACGGAGTAGAGTAGGGCGGGATCAGGAGCAAGTTACGCGCGCGTAGCTGAGACCGTACCCCAAACCACCAGTTCCTTTCTGGTCGTAGGCTGTTCCACCAGACGTTACCAGCCTCCTCCGGGAGTTCGCCGACATTTGTGGCGTTCGTCGCAAATCACCCATGCTGGTCTTCTTTTGCAATGGAGAACTGCCACGTCCTCAGAACCGCGTCGCCGGTCCTCGAAAAACGTGCTCATCATCCGAGCGGGTCATCCGTTCATCAGGCATCCACATGGGTGCTGCGGCTGACTTCACCACCCGTTTGAAGTCGTGCAGTACACGGCTCTTGATATTCCGCCCTGGGTGCTGGCTTTCTTCGTAAGACTGGTCACAACGCCGACATGAGCGTCATTGCCGATGATCCTGGTGTCGCCGTTTCTGCAGCGCTTCGACCTTTCTGATGCAAAATAGAGGTCCACAGGGGACAGCAAGCCTTTCCTCATGTTGAGGGTCATCATCACCCGCGGATCGATGGATCGCAAGTGAACTTTCTTTTCATCCTGTCGCATGGGCAGCGGGTGAAGCGCGCATCAGGGTACGGGTTCAGGAAGATTCGCGCTTTGTAATCTGCCGGGATGCGAAGGTTCATCAGGATGTCGGCAATCGGCGATCAATGTCGTGCACGTACCTTTGTCGCACTTTTCGTAACCATGATCGCGGGCGAGGCAGCGGTAGTAGGCGACTTCCTGAGTCTTGTTGCCAATGGGACGCATGCGCCCAAAGTTGTCATGGGCGAGTCCCCTAGGTTTCCGAGCAATGCACCTGGCGCAGAAGATCTGATCATGCAGGATGTAGGTTTTCATCTGGCTCGATTTCTTTGCGTAGTGTGCCGCGTTGGTACGCACCTGCTGCACCTGCTCGAAGAGATCATCAGACACAAAGCCTTCGTGCTTGCCTTCGAACCATTCGCCGCGGCCGCGGCGTGACATTGTGACCTGACCTAGAGAACCCTTGTAGATCGTATCCGTATGCCTCACACGTCCTGTATAGACGCGGTTCTGAAGCAGCTCGCGGATCATGTCCCTGTTGACTGGTTTTCGACCTGCTCTGATGGCACGCATGTAGCGAAATGAATTCAGCCAATCGGCGATATCTGCATCACTGTATGAACCCGTTGCGTAAAGGCGGGAAAGCCCGACGCACCAGGGCAGCGGCTCGCGGGTTGATACTGAGTCCCCGCTGGCCGCTCCGGTGTGGCTTTGGCCGCTGCTTGACGAGATCGTATCCGAGCGGGGCAGCTGCTGCCGTTGAACTCGCCGTTGATCGCCCGCTGGCGCTTGCCGCGCTTCGTTTCGCTGCTCAGGTTCTTCGAATAGAACGCGGCGAATACGGCAAGCATTTGCTCCATCATGGCGGTATAGGGTGAGTCGTCATCGTCCTCACTGGAAGCCTTCGACACAGTAGATCTTCACGTTGTACTCGTGTCGAAGCAGCATCTTGATCATGACCGCGTGATCATGGTGGCGGGCGAGTCGGTCGAACTTCCAGACCATGACCGCATCGAACTTGTTGTGCTCTGCCTCTGCACGAAGGTCGATAAAGCCGTCCCTATCGAGACTCCATCCGCTCTTCGCGCTATCGCTGAAGACCTTGACCACCACTCCCCCGCGTTGGGCGATAGCCTGACGGCAGCGTGCCTCTTGAGCTTCTGTGCTCAGCTCGCTCTGCATCTCTGAGGAGTAGCGGGTATAGATCGCGAAGCGTAGACGGGGATCAGGAGTCGTCGGCTTGCTCTGGCTCTTCATTGTGAACGTCCTTCTCTTGTGTAGGTTCGGGTTCAATGTCCGGTCTGTGCGTTGGGTGCACGACGATCAGCACGCCAAACGACTCAGAGCCGAATTCGCGTTCACGCCTATGAATGGCAGTGCCTTCCATGACGTGAATCCTTCCCTGAGCGAAGTGATATCTAGCCATCGATCACCTCGCTCAGAACCCGAAAAACAAAGCGACCCAAGCCGACAATGGAGTCAGTTGAGCCGCTTAGCCCACAAGAGAGAATCGTCTCTTGGTGAGATATAATGCTTCGCAGCCCGTGCACTGGCCGTTTCAGTGTCGGGTTAGAACCGCGTGGAGTGTTCCCGCACTCCGCGCGGTTCGCTTTGTATCGAGTTGTAGACCTGAAAATAGCGCGAATTGAGTCCATTGTCAAACATGCTCTCATCAGTGCTCAGCATCGCAGATCGGGAAGACGTGAACTGCTATGACCTGTAGTGACTGGTTATGACCTGTTCAGATACAAAGATTCCCATTCCCACATTCCCAACGTGAGTCGCGAATTCCTGCTAGGTTGTCGTTCTCATATGGGAAGCGGGAATCAGGTCTTGCCGAAAGCTTCTCTGCCCCGATCCGTGATCGCGTAGGTGTTGTGTTGAGACTGGCTCAGGTAGCCGTTCTCGACCAGTGGTTGCAGGTTCCGATAGATCGTGCTCTTGCTGATCCCCGTGGCTTCAGAAATGGCGAGAGGCGGCAAGCCGTTCTCAAAGCCGTTGATCGCCTTCAGTATCTTGAGATCGCTGGGCTTCAGGGTGAATTCCGTCTCGCGAATGATCACATCAGATTCGACCAGGACGGCACTCTCAAAGAGTTGATCGCCGACCTGCACCGACTTGGGCAGCAGCTTGAGGTAACGTGTCGGCTCTTCCGGTCGGTGCTTGTTCTTCCCGCCTGATTCCCATTCGTTGTGCAGCTCTATCTGTGCGCCTACGCGCTTCAGAAACAGCACACTGTCACACGCGTTGTAAAGCGAGCTGTTGCCGCGCATGCCGCCCTGCTTATTCGTGTGATGGACAAGCAGCACGGTGCAGCTTAGTTCGCGCTTCACCCGCTCGACGGCTGCCACAAAGACACCCATATCACGAGTCGCGTTCTCATCGAACCCTGTCATGCTGCGGGCGGCAGTATCGACGATCAAGAGGGCAGGGTGATCAGCGCGGATCTGATCGAGGAATGCAGTCAGCTCAGCATCGATCATGAAGTTCACGGGATCGCCGTAGAAGATCAGGTTGTTGGTGTCGGCGCGACTGTGGAATTTCCACGCTTCCCAACGCGCGGAATAGCCCTGCAAGCCCTCGAATGCGAGGTATACGACGGAATGCCCATCGGGAAGGCTACAGGCCAGTTCTGCGGCAATGTGGAGGGCAACGAATGACTTGCCCGTGCCGCTCGCGCCCACCAGGGCATTGACGCCTGTCTCGTAAACGGGGAAGTTCTCAAGGATGTAATTCGGGACGGGAAGCCGCTCAGATCGTTCGCGCGGATCTTGACGCCCAGCGCCGGCGACGGCTGATCCGGTTGATAGGCGATGGGATCGGCAGACTTCGAATCCTGCCATTCAACGCGGCGTCTGCCTTCGGTGCCGATCATCGAATAGAGCAGATCGAGTCCGGCCGGCTTACGGATATCGACGCGCGAAAGCAGCTCGATCAGCCATCCGCTGATCGGCGCCCGGCAAGCGGTTCGTTGACGCCAGCAATCCGACGTTTCAAGAACCATGCTTCGAAATCGGTGATCGGGACGTGACCTGGTGCTTCTTCAGCTCTCGTAAATGGGATGACTGACATGCCTTTAGCCTGGAGCTAGAGCGAAGAGAAAGCACGTCAGCGAGATTGGCTATTCTGGTAGAATGAAATCAGGGTGTTGCATCTGTTCTCACCAGATCAACGCCTGAGCTGCATGCTGCCTCATTCGCTGCGACGAATGATATGCAGTGTGTAGCGCACCGTTGTGGCAGAAATGGCAGGGTAAGTACGGTCCCTCAGGCTGAACTTACCCTGTCACTCTTTCACCCGGCGCGGCGACTTCGGGCAGGGCGCTTACGATTGTTTCGCTTAGCGCCTCTACCAAGCAGCATAGCACGCCAGATCTGGTTATTTCTGCATCACTAGCTGAGGATTTGAAAATGCGGTCAATGTCCTCCGGCGTAGGGATAAACACCCGACTGACGTGTTCGTAGTTCTGCACTTCGTGGGAAAAGTAGAAAGTCAGGTCTGTGTTTGCGAATGTCGGCAGCTTTTGGTGAGGGCGCACGACCTTAAGATCGATCCAGCCCAGGGCCGCCTGGCGAGGTCCCAGATGAATCCACCCTGTTGGGTCCTGAATCATAATCAGGCTGCTTTGATGGTGATGAAGGATCACAGCTACTCTATAGATTTGCTCTTTCTCTACCCGATAACGGTAAGCAGCGACACCCCGTTTCTCTTCCCTCTCACTGCCGCTGTACGTGACTAGTGGTTCGCTCGGCGGATTCCTCTCAATCGTCAGGCAGCCAAGCCTTTCGAGCAGGGCAGTTGCCCGCTGAACGGTTGCCCGTCCCAGGTGCATGGTCTCGCCGAGTTCTTCCTGGGTGAGTTCCCACCATGCGTCCGATCTGATCAACTTGAAGTTGTAGACATGGTAGTTCCAAATGCTGCAAGCGATGTGAGCCATCGCGAGCAGTCTATCTGCCCTTATGCGTTTGTTCATTCCTCGCCCTTAGCGTGCCGCGCCGTGTGGGAAAGTCGGTTAAAGGTATTGCTATGCGGAACCCTCAGTGAACGCTGTGTTCACCCTATAGCCCTAAGAAATCCAGCACCCGATCCCAAAGCGAGGGCTTGTAGTGGATCGGCGTGAGGTATTGCGGTTTCGATTGTTCGGTTTCGCTTTGCTGTCTGTCGCGAGCTGCCCTGGCAGTACTCAGCGCGACGAGTTCGGCGATCCGTTCGTGCTCAGTCTTATCCAGCGCCAGCAAGCCGAACAGAACGTCAGCCGGTATCGAGTAGACGTATTCAGCGCCAGCGCCTAGCCAGATATCGCCGAGCTGCTTCCGCGGCAGCGCGCGTTTTGCTCTCGACCAGGAATTTCCGGGCAACCAAGACGCGCAGCATCCGGATGTCATACGGCACGAGCGCCGCGCGCAAGCTCACGAGCAATCGCCGCGCGGTTCACACTGGCGGCGAAGCGATAACCCCTTGCCCGGAAACATGCTCGACAAAGGCAGCGCGCCCACCGCCTGAAGCGCGCGCACCGTTGCGGGCGAGAGGTCTGCAAGGCTGTTCCTGAAGCCGAGCAGGGTGCGATCCCGCTGCTCTTTGACGCTCAGCTCGTGAATCCCGAAGAGACGATATCGGCGGTCAATTACGAGTGTTGTATGGGTGTCAACGCGCACGCGTGCGCGCGTACGATCACCGTTGGCTATTACCATCTTTGGCTCTTCATTCGCTATAATTATGACCATGCGCTCAACTGTTCTAACTACAGTATAGAGCAGATCTGACCGGAATGGTCATCCACTTTGACGACTGTTCTGCACAAAACGTCGATTGAGAAACGCGCTTTGACTATGCTTTAACGGCACACGACACAACAAATGGCGGGCAAAAAAACGCCGATTGTGCGCCGTTCGAATTGCCGGGACGCGAGGAAATCACATGGTAGAACTCATTTGGGATGGCAAATACGACAAAGACGGGAAGCGAGTCGCGCCGCTGCGGGTGGCGCTGCCCTTCCAGACGGTCGAAACGGTGAACGAGAGCGCCCAGGAGCGCGACCGCAACCTCTTCGCGTACATGGCACAGCAGCAGGAATGGCGCAATCGGCTGATCTGGGGCGATAAGAAATACGTGCTGCCCTCCCTGCTGCCAGAGTTCGCCGGCAAGGTGGATCTGATCTATATCGATCCACCGTTCGCGACTGGGATGGATTTTTCGTTTACGGCGGAAGTTGGCGATCTAGAATTTGAGAAAGAAGCGAGCGTTATTGAGCAGAAAGCGTATCGGATACCTGGGGAGAGGTCTGGATGGGTATCTCTCGCGTGGTTGTTCGAAACATTATCGCATTTGTATGAGCTTTTGTCGCCTAATGGATCTCTATATGTTCATCTCGATTGGCATATGGGTGGTTATATCAAGGTAATGCTTGATGAGATGTTTGGCCGGGACAAATGCCAGAACGAGATCATTTGGAAACGAACGTCTGCCAGGAGTGATTCACACACGAATCACATCCACGATGTTGTGTTTTCTATTCAAAGGCGGAAGTTCTTGTATTCCATGAGCAATACACTAATTATGACCCCAGCTACGTGGCAAATTTCTACCGCCATGTAGAAGAGTCGACCGGGCGAAAGTATGCTCTGGACAACTTGACTGCGGCCGGGACCAGGCGGGGTTCGTCGGGACAAATATGGCGCGGAATTGATCCAAATTCGCGCGGCAACCACTGGAAGTATACGGTCGAGAAACTTGACGAGCTTGCTGCTCAAGGGCGGATATACTTCCACCCAAGAGGGCGTATGCCACGCTACAAGCGCTATCTGGATGAGATGCCAGGAGTGCCACTTCAGTCAATATGGACAGACATTAGCCCTGTTGCTGCTCAAGCTTCAGAAACACGCAATATGCAACTCCGAAGCCTGAAGCCCTACTAGAACGCATCATCAACGCTTCGACCAACGAGGGCGATCTCGTCCTCGATTGCTTTTGTGGCAGCGGCACCACGGCCGCCGTGGCCGAGAAGCTGGGCCGCCGCTGGATCACCTGCGACCTGGGCCGTTTTTCCATCCACACCGCCCGCAAGCGCCTCCTGGGCATTGAAGGTGTCAAGCCGTTTGTCGTGCAGAACCTGGAAAGGGAGACGCCAGGCCTGGCAGCGCGCTGAGTTCGGGGACAACGCCGAGCAGGTGATCACGCCTACCGCCGCTTCATGCTCGACCTGTACCACGCCGAGCCGGTCGAGGGCTGTGTGTGGCTGCGGCGCGTCAAAGGTGGGCGCGCTGGTTCATGTCGGCACTGTAGACAGCCCGGTCGTCCGCGCCGACGTGCAGCAGATGGCCGCCGAATTCCAAAGCGCGCGATTGGCAGCTCTGCCGCCCGCGTCGCGGATCGACGTGCTGGGCTGGGATTTCGCCTCGACATGCGTGGAGACGGTCAGGCAAGAGCGGCGCCGCCGGGCGCGGAGGATCTTTCAAGTTCATTCGCATCCCGCGCGAAGTGCTGGAACAGAAGGCCGTGGATCAGGGCGATATCCGCTTTTTCGAGCTGGCCGCGCTGTCTGTCGAGGTGCATGGCAAGGGGCGTGAGGTGACGGTCGAACTGACCGATTTCATGGTCCCGTTTGACGACGTGCCACAGGACGTGATCAACGCGGTCAAGCACTGGTCGGACTGGATCGACTATTGGGCGGTCGATTTCAACTACCGCGACGACACGTTCCACAACGAATGGCAGAGCTACCGCACCCGCCACGACCGCTCGCTGCAACTCAAGGTGACTCATCCCTACGAAGAGAAGGGCGAGTATACGGTCGTGGTCAAGGTGATCGACATTCTGGGCAACGACACGACGAAAGCCGTGCAGGTGAAGGTGCACTAGAGATTCTTGAGGGGCAAAGTGTTGATCAGTCCACTCCAGTTTCGCAGGTACTATCCAACGCTGCTTGATCACTACTCTCGCGTGATCAACTCGATTAGAGGCGAACCCGTTGGTGATTACCGTTTGCTTGGTTACGAACGTACAGCAACAAAGATTTTCCTTCACGCAAGTTCAGTTCAACACCTTTCACTTGGGTCGAAGATCAACCTGGATGGGCAACCGGATGATGCCTACGTGCTCGATTACGGCTCCATGCTAGTGATCGCCCGCGCTGCTCTTGACACGTACCTTCACGCCGTTCCGGTTTTACTACGAGACACTCTCTGACGATGTTTTTGAATACCGTCATGCAGTGTATGAGGTAAACGGATTTAGGGCGCGCGAGCAGCATCTTCCGACAAACCCGACCGGACCACGCATCGCCCGTGTACAGAAGGTAATACAAGACCTAGAGTCTTGTCGTGAACGAATTACCAAAACGCACTACTGCCACATTGAGCAAGGACCAAAAGAAGGCTTCTCTTGACGGGCACATTCAACCAAAACGAACGCCAGCCGAAATCGCCCGCGCTGGCGGCCTGAGTCCATGCGGCCGGGAACTTTCAAGCCTTCTTATCTGCCTATGCGCACGGGGATGCGTTGAGCATTGCTCAGATTACGTCCGCAGCAAGCAACACGAATGAACTCATCCAATACCTCGATTACGCTGCAATTGTCATGAGTGTAATCATGTGCCTAGTTATGACGAACTACGCTAGCAGGTTCGCACAGGCACGTGCTGTCCTTGAGTCTGAACCAGTCAATCAAAGCGTCGTGGAAAGCTACGTTGAATTCGCAGCCCGTTTGCCTGCCATATCCTAAACCTGGATCATCTTATGCCACGCCAGAAGCGCAACGCCGAACAACCCAGCTTCCTTGAGAACTACGGCAAGACCGCGCCCGCCGTCCCGGCCATCCGCAATGCCGTCAATGAATGGCGCGAGGGTGGCTACAAGGGCGCGACGAGGACCAGCCGCGAACTGCTCAACTACTGGTTTCGCACCGATCATCATCTGCCCAACGGCCTAATGGTGAAGCATCCCTACGAAGCGAAGGGCGAGTATACGGTCGTGGTCAAGGTGATTGACATTCTGGGCAACGACACGACGAAAGCCGTACAGGTGAAGGTGGGTTGATGGAAGCGTTAATAGGTGTGATTATCGGTGGAATCATCGGGATACTCGGAACAATCTACACGACACGCGCCACCGTCAAGGAAGGACGGCGCAAGTCACAACTTGATTACCTGACATCAAGAATGGATCTGTTGTCATCTGCACTCGCTGAATACGAGGAATACCTTGCTCGGAGCGGAAGCTATAACGACGGCGATCCTGTGGAACACGCGAGGATTATCGGCAAGGCTATAGCTGCCTGCTTGTCCGTGTCCGACATGCCATTGCCGGATGATCTACGGGTTAGTAGTTCATTTCCCAACGGTGCACTCCCCAACGTTGCGACTGATCTGGAGCGGGCAAGTCTGAAATGCACCGACTCGCCTTCATCGCGAACGAACGATTAACGCGCAATTTCGTGCAACAGCATCCGCTTTGGGGCGCTTACCAGGATCGTAATAGAAACGCCCTCGATCACGCAGCAAAGAGACTGGCGATACTGATTGGAGATACTTATACCGATGACTAGATTCGCTCGAAGGCGGAAATGAACAATGCCACGCCAGAAGCGCAACGCCGAACAACCCAGCTTCCTTGGTTCTATCAAGAGGTTTGAAAATCCATGTTCAAGCATTCTTTTATGGCAATCACGACCGACTTCGATCTAAAGCCGAAACTAGAAGACTATCGTGAACGCTACCCTGGTGGCGACTTTGAGACATATCAAATCGTTTTTGAAGTGCGAGACGAACACGAGCCGGGAACATACAGCTATATCATCGTCTTTGATTACAACAGCGGCGCGAGACAACACAAGACACACTTTATCGATTTCCTTCAATCGTACTGCACTTACGAGAAGAAACGAATGAATGCACACCCAGCGAACAGCGTTCTGCCGCAACTAAAGAGATGACCAGTATGGCACGAAGCAAGCGTAACCTAGATCAGGCGAGCTTCCTCGAAAACTATGGCAAGACCGCGCCCGCCGTCCCGGCCATTCGCTCTGCCGTCATCGAGTGGCGCGAGGGTTGTTACAAGGGCGCGAGGAAGTGCAACCGCGGACTGCTCAACTACTGGTTTCGCACCGATCATCGTCTGCCCAACGGCCCCATGGTAACTCATCCCGAAGCGAAGGGCGAGGATACGGGCGTGGTCAAGGTGTTCGACAGTCTGGGCAACGACACGACGAAGGCCGTGCAGGTGAAGGTGTAGTCATGCCGCTCCATTTGCTAAGCCATCTATCGAATGAAAGCCACGAATGAGGTAGACTCGAAGGCATGAGCCGACGAGTAAACTTCACGCTGAATGACGAGCAGCTTGCCAATCTCGAGCAAGCCATAAACCACTCGGGCATCCGGAGGTGCGCCAGCGGGCGATCGCCGTCCGGTTGCTGCACCTGGGACAAACCGGAGGCGGTGGGTCAGATGGTGGCCATCACGGGCCACGGTCTGGACGTGGCATCGCCGTTTTCGCCAGAATGGGGTGGCAGGCCTGCAAGATCAGCCGAAGAGTGGCAGAAGCGCAAAGCGGACGCCCGGTACGTGAGGCTGCTGGAGCAACTGCTGAAACGGACCCCGCCAGCCTGGGACTGCCAGTTACGATCTGGACCATCGACCGCCTGCGCCTGTACCTGGAAGAGCAGACGGAGGTGCTGCTGAGTCCCGCTCGCTTCCGCGCCTTGCTGCATCGGTTGGGCTATCGCTGGAAACAGCCGAAACATGACCTGAGCGCCCTTCAAGACCAGGATGCCCAGGCGATGATGCAGACGGTGCTGGAGTGGCTAAAAAACCGTCCCCCTCAACCCACTCGCAGAAACCGAGCTTTTCTTTGTGGACGAAACGACCATAAGCCTCCATCCGCCGTTGCGGCGTTGCTGGACCAAGTGCGGCAAACGCCAGCTCATTCCCGCTCCCGGTTCGCCCTAATACCTCCATGTCTTCGGCGCCTACAACTGGCGCAACGGGCAGGTTACCCACTGCACCTCCAAGCACAAGAACAGCGACGCCTTCATCGCTTTCCTCGACCGGCTGCTGCATCGCATCCTCGCCTCAAGCTCATTCTCGTTCTGGACAACGCCTCCTATCATCGCAGCAAAGCCGTTCAGGCGGCGCTCAGTCATTGGGGCGACCGTCTCCCGCTCATCTGGTTGCCCAAGTACAGTCCGTTTCTCAATCCCATTGAGCGCTTCTGGCTCCACTTCAAGCAGCTCACCGTCGCCAACCGCCTTCATCGATCACCCGACGATCTCCAAATCACTGTTGATCAGGTCATTGCCAACCAGAACACGCCCGATCATCCCAATCGACTGCTTTTCGTGGATAACTTTCGATTGTGGCTTAGCCAAGCAGCTCACCGAGTCCGATCTTCAGAATATGGTTGGTGTCGTTGCTGAAGACGATACACTCGATTTCAAGAATCACGGCTATCAGAAGTCGATACCAGAGTGGCGAAATGACTTGCTCACAGACATTGCCGCGTTTGCGAACGCACGCGGTGGACTCATCATCTGTGGGATGGATGAGGAGAAGAAAACAGCGTTAGCGTTGTCCATAAATGGCCTGGGAGCTGACTACAAAACCGACCCTGAGATTCGCCGGCTAGAACAAGCGGCAAATAGTGGTATCGAACCGGCTGTTCCGGGACTTCGATTTGAGAAGGTTCCTCTCAGCGATCCATCCAAGGCGAACGCGATAGTGATTCGTGTCCCCAGGAGCTTTGCTGCTCCTCATCGAATAAAGCAGACTCGGTTATTTCCAATTCGTCGTTCTATAGGTAATGGTGAGATGACAATCGAAGAACTGCGTCGCGCGTTCAATTTGGCGGGTAGCTATATTGAGCAGCTCAGGCAGTTTAGACAAAGTCGTCTTAATGCGGTCATTAATGCAAGGATCCCGGCAATTCCGGTTCGCTTAAATCCCGGTATGCTGATCGTCTGTCAATCAATACCACTTGGTTTCGTAGACAATGTCCCGGTGATCGACATTGGAGTGAGTTTTGGCGATGAAGGGATGAAACGCACTCTTGGCGAAAGCCGACTTAAAGATGCTGCACACGCGCTCGCGCATCCAAATCTAGATGGATTTGCATTTCCATTCGCTATGTCTGAGAAGAATGGAACCGCTAACGGCTATTGTCAGGTCTTTCGAACTGGTGCGATAGTGGGCGCAAGTGATACGGGCTGGCACCATCCCAGAGCGCGAGGCGCCTATCTATGTATCAGAGTTCGAGCTGATTGCACTCCGCATTGTGTATGATTGCTTGGAGATTCAGAAGAATCTAGGTGTACAGGCTCCTATAGCGGTCAGTATCGATGTTTTGGCTGGCCATGAACATCGTCTCGCGTGTCATACGCGCAGAGGCACAATGAGGGACGTCAAATTCCCCGGAGATCGCATTTCACTTGGTGAGGTAGTGCTAGAGGAACATCCGACTCGTATAGAGCTGGCAACCAGGATGCGGCCATTTTTCGACGTTCTGGCAAATGTCGCCGGTTGTCTCAAATCGGACAGTTACCGTGAAGATGGCACACCAATATCATCTTTTGATAGCTTCTTCAATAACACAGACATCTAGATAAGAATGGGTGCCTAACCATGCCACGCCCGAAGCGCAACGCCGAACAACCCAGTTTTCTCGAAAACTACGGCAAGACCGCGCCCGCCGTCCCGGCGATCCGCACTGCCGTCAACGAATGGCGCGAAAGCGGCTACAAGGGCGCGACGAAGACCAGCCGCGAACTGCTGAACTACTGGTTTCGCACCGATCATCGTCTGCCCAACGGCCGCAAGTTCGAGTACCACTTTGCCCAGCGCGAAGCCGTGGAGTCGATGATCTACGTCTTTGAAATCGCCAAGACTCGCCGGCCGTCCGACCTGTACGAGCGCTTTGTCCCGGCGGAACTGGCGCGCAGCATCCGCCTGCCCGGCGAAAACGAGAACCAGTTCGCCCGCTATGCGATCAAAATGGCGACGGGCAGCGGCAAGACAAAGGTCATGTCGCTGGCGATAGCGTGGCAGTATTTCAACGCGGTCATTGAAGCCGATCCCGCCTATGCCAAGACGTTTCTGATCATCGCGCCCAACGTCATCGTCTACGAACGACTTGCCAGTGATTTCGCCGGTGCAGCCATCTTTCGCGCCGATCCGGTCGTCCCGAAGGACAAGCAGATCTATTGGGACATGCAAACGTACATGCGCGGCGAATCCGAGCGGGCATCATCGATGGGCGCGCTGTACCTGACCAACATTAGCAGTTGTATGACCGGCAGAACGGCGACGATCCCGGCGAACCGGACATCATGACGGCCGTCCTGGGCATGAAGCCGCCCGCCAAACTGGAAGAGCGCGACAACTTCCGCGAACGGTTGATCGCCCGCTCCGACTCGCGCGTGATGGTGCTAAACGACGAAGCGCACCACACCCACGATCCGCAAAGCACCTGGAATCAGACGATCCGCGATCTCCACGACGCCCACGATCACGACCTGGCTGCGCAGCTCGACTTTTCGGCAACGCCCCGCTATGACAGTGGCGCGCTGTTCGGCTGGACGATCAGCGACTACACGCTCAAACAGGCGATTGTGGATCGCATCGTCAAGCGGCCGGTCGAGGGATCACCGACGCCGGTGAAGCGCCGAGCGACGTGGCGAGCGTGCGCTATGAACCGTTCCTCGTGGCGGGCGTCGAGCGCTGGCGCGAATACCGTGAGCAGTTGACGCCCATCGGCAAGAAGCCGCTGCTGTTCGTCATGATGAACAACACCGACGAGGCCGACTCCATCGGCGATTGGCTGCGCACCAAATACCCCTCCGAGTTCGCCGGCGACCGGACTCTGATCATCCACACCGACCGGCACGGCGAGGTGTCCAAAAAGGATCTGGACGTGGCGCGCAAGGCCGCCCGCGAGGTGGATCGCGACTCCAGCCCGGTCAATGCCATTGTCAGCGTCCTGATGCTGCGGGAAGGCTGGGACGTGCAGAACGTGACGGTGATCGTCGGTCTGCGACCCTACACGTCGAAAGCCAACATCCTGCCCGAACAGACCGTCGGGCGTGGTCTGCGCCTCATGTTTCGCGGCCTGAATACGCCCTATACCGAACGGGTGGACATCATCGGCAATCAGGGCTTCATCAAGTTCATCGAACAACTGGAACACGATGAAGCGATCCAACTCGACACCTACAAGGTTGGCGACGATAAGCTCGTGATCACGGTGATCGAGCCGGAAGCAGAACGCGCCGACTATGACATCGCACTGCCCAGACTCAGCCCGATCCTGGCACGCAGGACGGATCTCAGCGACGCCATTGAATCGCTGGATCTGATGGGATTCAAGATTCCCAAACTGCCGGTCAAGGCCGATAGCGTGGAAGAAAAGCAGTTCCGCTATGAAGGTCTGGATATCATCACGCTTGAGAAGGTGGTCGATCGCCAGTACACGATCCCACAGCCGCAGACGTCCGGCGAGATCGTGTCCTATATCGCCCAATGCGTCGCCGGCAACCTCAAGCTGCCCAGCCAGTTTGCGATCCTGGCGCCGAAGATCCGCGACTTCCTCAAGTACCGCGCGTTCGGGCAAGAGGTCGAACTCGAACACCCGGACATCCTGGCCGCCATCAGCCGCCGTCTGACGGTGCATGTCACCGTGACCGAATTCACCAAAGCGCTACAGGGCTTGATTGTCGAAGCGCAGACTCCGACCCTGGAAAGTGACGGCCGCGCGCTAGGGACAATGGAGCCGTTTCCGTGGTCACAGGAAACGGTCAACTGCCGCAAGACCATCTTCAATGCCGTCCCTTGTGACAACCGGTTCGAGGTCGATTTCGCCCGCTTCCTGGATCATGCACCCGACGTCGCGCGGTTCGGCAAGCTGCCGTTGATCTTCGGCTTTTCGATCCCGTACACCGATACGATCAGCAATCTACGGCATTACTATCCCGATTTCGTCGCCGTGGATCCCGAGGGCGTTCTGCTACCTGATCGAGACGAAAGGGCGCAATGACCAGGACGTGATCCGCAAGGACCGATCCGCGATCCTGTGGTGCGAAAACGCGACTCAGCTTACGGGCAAGCCGTGGCAGTATGTGAAGGTCATGCAGAACGATTTCGAGGGCTTGCAGCCCACCACACTGGCGGATTGCGCCTACTTTGGCAGCATGCAAATGAGCATGTTCGAGGATTAGGCGGGGAACTGGACCTCTCGACCGATTCAGGCCGGTCGAGAGGCCCTTACGTGCACTACGGAATTTCCACACTCCGCGCGACACTAGCCAGCCATTGTCAAAGAGGTTCATGTCTGGCGTCAAATTGAGCGATCAACGCCTCGATTTCCGACCGGTGCGACGACTTAGGGACAAGGATCGCGTAGTTAGCGAGGTATCGAACCCCGTCAACTCCGAAATGAAAAGCCCGACCAAACCGGTCGGGCTTTTTTGTTTGCCTTGCGGCTTGTTCAGGCCATAAAACGATCCCGGGGATCGACATCATGGTCACGATCGATTCTCAGATGCCCTCGCGCATCGAGATCCAGATAGAAAAAGCGGAGGCCACGCGCCGCACTGCCCGATTCCAGCTCGCCGACGGCGTTGAACCGGTTCCGGTGACACGGGCAAACAAAACCGTTCTCGGTGGGACTCACGAGGCACTCCGAGTCTGGACATTGCGCCTCGAGCGCATAGAAACCCCCATCGTCACGGCACAACCACGCCTGCACATCCTCGACCAGAACGCACGCCCCACGCCGGTACTGGCGTGGTGATCCAGCGGTCGGGACACGGTCGAAGTGACGCTCGATCGCGCTAGGGTCTGGCCGCTGTGCACTACGGTCATTCCGTGGCGCGGCAAACAGCTGAAAGAACGCACGGCGGTTCATGGCGAAGTCTCCCGATCATAGGCATGGCACCGGTGGCAGGACGCGCTCGATTGGTCTTCCAGATCTTGCTGGCAGCTCGAACCCTGAACCAGCGGAATCGTGTACGTCTCTCCAGTTGCTTTCCCTGTCAGCACCCACTGATCCGCAATCCGGCGAATGTTATGAAGGGGTTCGCCGCGCTCGGTCATCATGATCGTGTCCCCCACGCTGAGCTCGACATTTGGGTTTAGCTCAGACCTCGTCATCGCCAGATCGTCGGGCGACAAGACCATCGTTTCGAGCGGTGCAGCATCGAGTGTGCCGTGACATGTCTGGCATTGCGTGTACTGGGTCTCGGACCGGTCATTGGTGATTATGGCGCTGCCCATGACTTCTTGTGACGTGTGACAGTCGATGCAGTCGAGTTCCCACTCGCAAAGGGTGAACTGGCCGATCGGCTGATAGTAGTCATGGACGCGCTGTTCGCGCTCAGAGGGCAGTTCAACTGGCATGTCGGCGCGCGGTACGAATGCCATCGTGCGCAAGTCGTAGTTGCCGCGATTATGGCAGTGATTACACTGCGCGTAGGGGATCGCCGTCGTGAACTGATGGGTCTGCGCATGTCCTGCTTCGGTGCGCGATATCGCCGGATCGTTCCCCTCGTACAAACCATTGTCTGTGTACAGGACGTGACAGGTTGCGCAGCCCGTACTGCGATAGAAGCTGACGGCGGCGAGGCCTTCTCCAGCAACATGACAGAAGAGACAGTTTTCGGCAAACATCTGGACGGACTGGGGATCGTGATCGGATACGGTGAAGGCTTCCAGATGTCCAACGGGTTGAACGGCAAACTGTGCGATACCGTCTGCCTGCAAACCGAATGTGCGACGAATGAACGCAATTGCCCCGGCGTACGTGGTCATGATGTTTCGCTGCACGGTCAGGATATGACCGGCGTGACATTCTCCACAGTACTGCTCGGCCGTATCGAGCGCTGAGGGGTTTGTGACCAGGCCTGTGTGCGCAGTTTCCTCGTCGAGACCGTGGCGATCCCCGCCATGACAGGAAACACAGCCAAATTCCTCGATACTGTGGGACGCGCTGATCGATTCGATACCGGTGTGACAATGCAGGCAGTATTCCGTCTCGCCCGTGCGCGTTGGCGTGATCGAGACGATCGGCTGTGCCATTGGCTGAGATCGGAACATCAACAGCGTAAGTCCCGTGGCCATCATGATAACGGCGATCGGGACGAGCGCAGAGCGAAAACTGAAGGAAGTTGAGGTTGACATTAGTGAGTTTGCCAGTGGATCACGATTGAGCGTGTGCTGATCGTTTATGAGACCCACTCGGTCGGCGTCTTGATCTGCCGCTTCGTGGTGTATTCGCCATCAACGCTGGCCACCAGACGATTCAGGCGGTCCGTCATGATGTCATGGAGGAGATCGAGCACTTCAATAACCCGCATATCAGTCCGTTCATAATAGACCGCAGATCCTTCGCGGCGCGGCGAGACCAGCCCCCGATCTCGCAGCACCCTGAGATGTCGGGAAACCGAAGACTGCGGGAAGCTCAGGTCCGTCGCCATGTCGGTCACAGAACGGTGATGCTCTCGCAGCGCATTCAGGATCATCACTCGACAGGGGTTGCCGAGCGCGTCGCAGACCCGATCATGCAGCAAATGAACTGTGTTGACTAGCTTCTTTTCCATCGCACGAGCCCTTACTTATGATTCTGTGCGGATGAGTGAAGAGGTCATCCACCAGAGTTCTGATGCTGCTGCCAATTCCCATCCAACAATCTGGTTATACTCCAAAGTCATACACAAAAAGTGTGACAAAGTACACTTAATATCTATGACGCGGCATACTACTTGGGCACTTCACGGGGAGGTACCTTAGAGAGCATTCGCTTATGCGTTCATCCGGATGATTGGAGGCGCAGTTCGAATGTGCTTTGGATCGTCTATGCCAGCGTTTCACTGCGGTCGTGTCGCCGCAGCGCTCTTTTTGAGGAGAAAGGCATGCACCACAAGAGATTGTTGGTTTCTTTGACGAGCGGCGGATTGTCCATGCTGAGTTTGGGCTTTATGCTGCTGCTGGCCCAACCTGTGGATGCTCAGTGCGGCTCGCAGGCGTCATCGTGCAAGAACTGTCACGAAGTGCAGGCGCAGGCCCCGGTCAACAATGATGGAACCGGTTGGCATGGTTCCCACGCTTTTGGCGATTTCTGCTATATGTGCCACGCGGGCAATCCGCAAGCCACCGAAGTTGACAGCGCACACACAGGCATGGTCCCGCCGCTTTCCGATGTCGAGGCGTCGTGCGTGCAGTGCCACCCCGATGATCTGACCGACCGGGCGCAGGTCTATGCTACTGCACTCAACGTTGAGTTCGGCAGGGGGGCGATTCCGGCGGAGGGTCGGATGTCGCAGTGTCGTCATCCGGCCCAGGTGATCGAGCCAGCGACAGCGGCGCGGTCGTTGCGCAAATTGTGATTGGCGTCCCCGCGAGCAATACACTGGCCGTCGATGATCCCAACCTGGTGGACTATAAGCAACGCTACAACGAAATCGTCTTAGGTGAACGGCCGGTCAACATGGGGAACGTCGTGCTGATCGGTTTGATCGGCTTGATCGCGGTTGGCGGCGGCGGTTTCGTCCTCGTCAACGAAGTTCGCCTTGCGGGTGGCTCGTCCAAACCGGTCGAGGGCGTGTATCCCGACGACGTCGTCGAAATGCTGCCAGCGCTGGCGCGACTCAGATCCGAGACGCGCAAGTCACTGGGAAAGCTCGTTCAAAATTCGAAAAAGACCGACGCGGTCGTCAGCCTCATCAATACCATTGACCCCGATACCAAACCGGAGGACTCTGCATCATGAAGTCGATCTTGGCGTACATTCGCCGGGATGAGTGGTCGCCGTACGTGGCGGGCATCCTGCTCGGCGTTGTCGGTGTGCTGGCGGTCTGGTTGAGCAATAGCTTACTCGGCGCATCAGGCGCGTTTGAGAACGTCGTCGGGTTGATCGGTCAGCAGATCGCGCCTGACATGTTCGATAATCTCTATTTCAACTACATCATGCCGCCGGGAATTACGTGGGGCGTCATTCTGCTGGTGGGCATTTTCTTCGGCGGGATGATTGGCGCTGCGACCAGCGGCACGCTCAAGTGGGGCAAGAAAGACGCCGCCAACAGCGATGAGCAGTGGAAGAGCATCTTCGGACGGCAGACGTGGCGGCGTTGGGTCGTCGCTTTTGTCGGTGCGATCATTCTGGAATATGCCGCTGGCATTGCCGGGGGCTGCACCAGCGGGCTGGCGATTTCCGGCGGGATGCTGCTCGCTCCTGCTGCATTCCTGTTCATCGCCGGGATGTTTGCGTCGGGCATCATCACCGCCATGATCATCTACCGCAAGAGGTACTAGAACATGTCAACTGAAGTCATTGCGCTGTTCCTGGGCGTGTTCTTCGGATTTGCTCTCAACAAGGCCGGACTGACCAAGTATCACAAGATCGTCAACGTTTTCCGGCTCACCGATCTGGCAGTCCTCAAGTTCATGATGACCGCGCTGATTGTCTCGATGAGCGGTCTGTATCTTCTGCGTAGCTTGGGATTGGTGACGTTTCCGAACGTCCCCGCGACCTACATCGTCGGTAACGTGGTCGGCGGGCTGATCTTCGGTGTCGGTATGGCGTTGAGTGGCTACTGCCCCGGCACCTGTGCTGCCGGAGCGGGTGAGGGCAAGCTCGACTACATCGTGCCCGGTTTTCTGGGCTTTCTGGTCGGTGCGGCGATCTATGGCCTGACTTATCAGCAGGTCTTCCCCGCGATTTCCGCGATTGCCAACGTCGGCAATGTCGTGCTCCCGGACATATGGAATCTCAGTCCATTCCTGACGATCACGCTGTTCACGATGCTGTCGCTGCTCCTGTTTTACCTGATCGACCGCGTGGGATTGCACCGCAAAGAACGCGGATAGGGACGGGAGAGACCTGATGTCCAACGATCTATCAAGACGCACCTTCTTACAGCTTGGCGCTGTGACGGCGGGCGCGCTCGCAGTCGGCCACCTGCTGCCGCCAGCGGTTGCGCAGGCCGCTGAGGGCGCGGGCATGCTGAATTCAAACGGCGACGGCTTTGTCCCCAGCATGTGTGAAATGTGCGTGTGGCGCTGCGGTTTGATCGCCAAAGTGAGAAGTGGGCGCATCGTCAAACTGGATGGCAACCCGGAACATCCGCACTCCAAAGGCCATTTGTGCGTGCGCGGTAAGTCGGGCTTGTACAACACCTATGACCCCGACCGCGTTCTGCATCCACTGATTCGCGTCGGCAAACGCGGGGAAGGGCGCTTCCGCCGAGCGTCATGGGAAGAAGCGCTCGATCTCACCGCCAGCAACATGCTCGCCATCAAGCAGCAGTATGGTGCCGAGGCAATGGTGTTCTCGTCCACGCATAATCTGAGTCAGGTGCAGTTCGAAAATCTACTCTATGCCTATGGCTCACCGAATTATGGCACGCAGCGCAGTCTATGCTTCAATGCCATGATCGTCGCTAACCTGATGACCTATGGTATGGAAGAACCGGAACGCATCTACGATGAGCAGCTCAGCTACATCATTCTGACGGGGCGCAACCTCCTGGAAGCGATCTCGACGTCTGAGACGGGCGATCTGAGCGCAGCTATCGGACGCGGCGCGAAAGTCGTCTACCTCGACCCGCGTTTCACAAAGACCGCCGCCAAAGCGACGGAATGGTTGCCCATCAAGCCGGGGACGGATTTGGCATTCCATCTGGCGCTGCTCAATGTGATCATCGCCGAGGACCTATACGATCACGCTTTCGTTGAGCGGCACACCATCGGGTTTGAGCAGATCGCGCAGGAAGTCGCCAATTACACGCCAGAATGGGCAGGAGCGATCACAGACATCGACCCAGACGGAATCCGCCGGATCGCCCGCGAATTCGCTGCTGCCGCGCCGCACGCGCTGGCACATAACGGCTGGCGAACTTCAAATTTCATCAACTCGTTCCAGACTCAGCGGGCGATCACGATTTTGAACGCCCTCATCGGCAACTGGAATGTGACCATGCGCGCGTCTGCCGGTGAATCGAGCGGCGCCCTGGGGACCATTCCACAGCCGCCGTACCCGCGTGTCTCGGCTCAGCGCCTGGATCGTGTGCCGTCGCGTTTCCCGGTCGTCCCGCTGAAACTCGGCGTCTTTCAGGAACTGCGCGACAACATCGTCAGTGGCGAGCCGTATCAGGCGCACGGTTGGTTCATCGCGCGCCAGAATCCGGTGATGTCGCTGCCGGACCGCGCCAAGACCCTGCAAGCCTTCGAGAAGATGGATTTCATCGTCACGGTGGATATTCTCGTCAATGACACGGCGTGGTTTTCCGACGTGATTTTGCCGGAAGCCTCGTATCTTGAACGCTACGATCCGCTGCTGCCCGTCGGCGACCGCGTCTACATTCGCCAGCCCGTGATCGAGCCGCAAGGCGAAGCGCGGTCGGCGCTGTGGATTTACAAGCAGTTGGGCGAACGACTCGGCCTGGGCGATTACTTCCAATACGCCGATGAAGAAGACTACATCCGCCAGCAGTTAGCGCCACTCGGCGTTACGCTGGAGGAGATCCGATCACGCGGATACGTCGAACTACCGCCACACGAAGAAGCGGGCTTCACCTGGAACACGCCAAGCGGAATGGTCGAACTGTATTCGGACACATTGTCACGCGTCGGATTTTCCGGCGTCCCCGTATGGGAGCCCCCGCCGCAGCCGCCGGACGGGCAGTTCTATCTGCTTACCGGCAAGGTGGCACAGGCGACCCAGTTCGGCACGCAAAACAATCAAATGCTGCATAAATACGCCGATGAACCGCGCCTCTGGCTAAACGATAGCGTGGCGGCAGATCGGGGACTTGTCGAAGGCGATTGGGTCGAAGTCGCCAGCCTGGTCGGGATCGGTCATATCCGCCTGCGTGTCACCCCCGCTATCCGCCGCGACTGCGTGTATCTGACTCCCGGTCATGGACATCTCTCTAGAGGACTGACGACGGCGTTCGGCGTCGGTGCAAGCGACTCGGCGTTACACGTGACTTACACCGATCCGGTCAGCGGTGGTCAGGCGCTCAGTCAGACGTTTGTCACGGTTCGAAAGGTGTAACCCTGTGTCTCACCAGGCCAATAACCCGCGCTATGGCTTCTTAATTGACGCCTCGTACTGCATCGACTGCCGCTCCTGTATGGTCGCGTGCAGTGTCGAAAACAAAGTCCCTATGGACAGTACGCGCATCTGGATCGAGGAGACGGGTATCACAGGAACTTATCCCGATCTCAAAAGCTTCACCGCGCCGTTTCACTGTATGCATTGCATAGACCCATCGTGCGTCTCTGCATGTACGGTGAGCGCGCTCACGCGCAGCGAAGACGGAATCGTCAGCTACAACCAGGATATTTGCATCGGCTGCCGCTACTGCGTGTACGCCTGTCCCTTCGGTGTGCCGACTTATCAGTGGGATGAACCACTGCCGCTCGTGATCAAGTGCGATATGTGTTTCCAGCGGCTTGCTGAAGGTCAGCAGCCCGCGTGTGCGGCAACCTGTCCGACCGGGGCGATCCAGTTTGGCAGATACGAAGATATGCTGGCGGAAGCGCATCGCAAGATCAGCGAACGCCCAGACAAGTATGTCCAGCACATCTACGGTGAAGAAGAAAACGGCGGAACAGCGACGCTTTACATTTCGCCCGTCCCGTTTGACGAACTCGGCTTCCCGATTGCCGGCACCACCTCACCAGCGTACTCGAACCGGCTCGTTACCGAAGGGACACCGATGGTCGCGGGGGCGATGCTGGTCGGCCTGACAGGGGCGTACCTCACCATAAAGCATCTCAAGGAAGAAGCCGAAAAAGACCGTCAAGAAGCGGAACAAAAGATACTGGCCCAGTCGGCAGGGGAAGAGAAATAATCATGCTGCGAAGAGTGGTGCACGAACTGCGCACCATGCCGAAGTTCATGTACATCACGACGGCGCTGACCGTATTCGGGTTAAGTATCGCCCTGTACCGCATGTTTGTCGGGCTGGGACCGACCACTAACCTGAGCAAAGAGTTTCCGTGGGGCATCTGGATCAGCTTCGACTTAGCGACTGTCGCGTTATCAGGCGGCGCTTTCACGCTTGCGGCGCTGGTCTATGTCTTTCAGTTTGAAGACCTGCACGCTGCCACACGCCCAACCGTGTTGGCAGGGCTGCTCGGTTACAGTTCGGTGATGGTCATTCTGCTGTTCGACCTCGGACGCTGGGATCGCTTCTACAATGTGTTTCTCCATCCCAACGTGAGTTCGGCGCTGCTTGAGGTCAGTTGGTGCATCACTGCGTATACACTGATCCTGATCTACGAACTCAGCCCGGTGCTGTTGGAAAACACACGGCTCAAATGGCTGCTGCCATTCATCAAGAGATACACCGTGCCCATCGTCATCGCCGGGGTGACGCTCTCGACCATGCACCAGTCGTCGTTGGGAACGATGTTCATTATCATGTCGCCACGCCTGCATCCGCTCTGGTCGTCAATGCTGCTGCCTGTGTTCTTCCTCATCAGTTCCTTTGCTTCGGGAATCTCATTGGTGATTGCCGGTTCAACGCTCAGCCACTGGTTATTTGGACGCAGCCTCAAGATCAAGACAATGGCGAGACTGAGCTGGTTCATCCCCTGGATTCTGGCATTCTACGTCGTGATCAAGTTCGGCGAACTGGTGATCGCAGGCGAATGGGATCTGCTCTTGAGCAGCGGTGGTTACAGTTTGCTGTTCTGGGCGGAGATCATCTTTGGCGCGCTCATTCCCATTGGGCTCTTCGCGTTCAAGCAAGTGCGTTTCAGTCGTCTCGCCTCGTTGATCGGCGCGCTGTTCATCATGGGCGGGACAATCTTAAATCGCTTTGATGTGACTTGGTTCTCGATTGCCAGCGTCAATGGTGAAGTCTATACGCCACATTGGATGGAAATCGCCATTCTGATTGGTGTCGCAGCGGGGGTTGTCACCGTCTACAGCCTGAGCGCGCGTTACTTCCCGGTCTACGAAGAGACTGAAGGGCAGAGGCAAACGGCTGAGCCACGTCTCCTTGAGCAATCGTCCGCGTTAGGGGACTAACGAACTAACACAATGGAGCGGTGAGCGGTCTTGTGAGGATCGCGGATCGGCGCCCGTCATGAACTGGCGCCGATTTTGTTCTTTGCCCCTGGCATCCATTTCTCAAACCGCCGCGGACGCTCCAGGGAATCCGGGCCCGAGGGGTTCTTCCCGGTTGGTGGATAGATACCGGGCGGCCGCCGACAGGGGGGGGGGGGGGCGGCCCGCCAAACCCGCGCCGGGCGGGGGGGGGGGGGGGGGGGGGGGGGGGGGGGCAAAAAAGGGCGCAATCAGACTTCAGATGTCGCATCGAGCTTCGCTGAGGACTTTGAGTCTGTGGGCAAGCCGCGACTGAAGTGAGACGATATCGTCTGGATGGCACTTGATTGGTTGAGTCGAGGCCGCCAGGACCAATGGGGTAGAGTAGGACCGGATTAGGAGCAGGTTACGCGCGAGTACGTGAGACCCGTCAGCTCCGAAATGAAAAGCCCGACCAGACCGGTCGGGCTTTTTTGTTTGTCTCGCGTCAAAAAAGAGGGTGCGCCCTCACGTTCATGAGGCGGGTGGTTTCCAGAGTAATGTCACCTCAGTCCCGGTACCGACGCGGCTGGCGATGTTCAGGGTTGCCTGAATGGCCGCAGCGCGCTCCTCCATGATGGCAAGACCCAGGCCAGCCGCCGGGTCTGATGGGTCAAATCCGACACCGTTATCGCGGACGACCAAGGTGAGCAGGTCAGGCTGGCTGCGCAGGTGAACCGAAAATTGCGTCGCCTGACTGTGCTTCAGAACGTTGTTCAGGCTTTCCTGAGCAATTCGATAGACGGCCATGTGTACCTCAGCCGGCAGAGCCAGTTCCTCGCCCTGGATCTGCACCTCGGCGGTGAACTCCCGATGCCCGTACATGGCCTCGCTTAACTGGTGCAAGAGGATAGCCATCGGCGTTTTGACAATGCTTGCCGGGAGCAGTTCGAACAGCACGCTCTGCATTTGCGCCAGCGCTGCCCGGTTAAGGTCGATGACTTTCGCAAGGATCTCCCGCGCACGCCCCGGATCTCGCTCCATGAGACGGGGCAGCGCTTCACTCATTGATGTGGAGGCAAACAGCGACTGTTTGACGCTGTCGTGCAGATCGCGCGCCAGTCGCTGCCTTTCCTGCATTGCGGCGCTGTCGCGCGCCAGCTCGGTGAGACGCACCCGTTCCAGGGCCTGCTCACACTGGTGTGCGAGAGCCTGCATAAACAACAGATCTTCCTCAGGAAAGGTCTGCATTTTCGCAAAACTGTAAATGAGGATGCCGATGGAACGTTCATTCACAATGAGCGGCAGGAAGGCAAACGCCTGGCTGTTCTCAGCAGGCATCCCCTCTGCCTGGGGATAGCGCCGGCAATACTCTTCCATGGATGGAATCCAGACCGGCTTTTGTTGAAGCAGCGCTTCAGTCCAGGGTGCAGAATCACTCAGGGATAACGAGACGGCATGCTCCGAGCCACTGCGGGAACCTCTGGAGTGCAGGGTAGTGCTATCGTCCGACAACAGCAGGATTTCGCCTCGACAGGCACCGATGTGGGAAATACTCTGGTGCACACCAGCGTCAGCGACCTGCTCGTAGGACATCGCTCTGGACATCGCGGCCGCAATCTGCTGCAAACTGGCGAGTCGTCGCGCTGTGCGTTCAGCCTGTGTGCGTGCCTCCTGCTCGGCGATATAGAGCCGCTCGATCTCCATCTCGGACTGGTGGCGCTCGGTGATATCACTGACAGCAATACGACAACTGATTTGATTCTCGGCTTGTACGAGAACAGTACCATCCAGTTGGACCACCAGCGGTGGGTGGTTCGGTGGGAGCAAGCTGATTTCACACTGCTGGGGCTGCTGTGTGCGGTACAGGGCCTGCAAAAAAAAGTGATAGGTATCCTGGGCGCTGCGGTCAATAAAGTCAGACAGGTTCCGTTTGACGAGTTTCTCGCGGTCAATCCCCAGCATCGTTACAAAAGTGAGGTTGGCCTCTTGAATTCGCTCGTTGTTGTCGAGGGTGAGCAGCCCTATTGGGGAAAATTCGTAGAGATCGATATATTTGCGGTGTGAAGTTTCAAGCGCAATCTGCGTGACGCGCAGCTCTTCATTCTGGAGATCCAACTCAATTTGATGGACATTCAGCTCATGGATCAGTCTTTTAGCATCGTCGAGTGAAAAATCCACAGCGCCGATGCGCGATGTCAGAAGTCTCTGTTCGGCTCGCTGGCGAAGCCGCGCACGTTGGGTGACATCAGGTTCTTCTGTCATGCACATGACCTTGCAGCCTCAAGACAAACCTTCGTTGATGAGGTAAAGGAGCGACACACGTATCAGTAGGGCGACGAAGCCAGAACCCTCTTTGGAAAAGCAGACACTTGCTTGAATAACCCAGATCAACCTGTCAAACAGAATATATCATAGAATCTCACTCTCAAGTGCGAGCAAGACGAGCCGCGGTTGCTGGCTTTCACCGGCTTGAATCTGCCGTGCATTCACCAGGATTTTTCGAAGCCCCAGGGACGGGAGTTTCAGAGTGACTTCATAATCCTCAAGCACCGTATTGTTCTCAAAAACCGCTTTGATGAGCGCGACCAATTCCGGAATATTCCAGGCGCCATCGCCTAATGCGCTGAGTGGAAGTTCCAGGGTCTCTTCAGCGGTCACATTCATGATCTTGAAGAACGATTCATTGGCATTGATCACTTGCAGGTTCGCGTCGATCAAGATTAGCGGTTCGCGCACGGAGTTAAATACGTTCTCTCCTAGAAGGCGCGCTGCCTCAATCGCTTCCGTTCGCCGTTGGGCGGTCACATCGTTGAAGGCAATCACGATACCTTTAATGGCATTCTGAACAGTACGATAGGGGCGCATCTGCAACGAGTACCAGCGCCCCTTCTTACTCTGAATGTCGACCTCATGGGGTACAAGGGTCGCAAATACCTTCTCCAGATCCTCACGTAAGCGCCGGTAATCCAAATCCGAAACAATGTGCGTGATGGGGCGACCCACATCACCTGGAATGAGCTTAAACACCTCAGCCGCCGCTGGATTGAAGCGGCGCACACTATATCCGGCATCCAGGAGGATAATCCCGGTCTGGATGGTGTTGAGAGTGTTCTCCAAATCATTGTTCGCCCAGGTCACTTCTTCGACCTTTCGCTCTAACTCTGAATTGGTGGTCAGCATTTCTTCATTGACTGCCTTCAATTCTTCCTGGGAGGTTTCGAGTTCTTCATTGACGCTCTGTAATTCTTCATTCATCGACTGCATTTCTTCATTTGAAGATTTCAGTTCTTCAATAATGGCCTGCAAATATTCGCGCGTGTCGGTAAGTTCCTGCTGGAGTAAACGGTTTTTTTGTTCACGATCATCCAGCGGGTGCAGAAGAGAATCCGGATCTTCAGTCTCATCGCTACCTGTGAATTTGACCTCTTCAAAGAACACCGCCAGTAGATTTTCGCTGGTTGTGGTGGTGAGCGGCTTGACAATCAGGTCAAAGAAGGTTTCCAACCTCATCGGTCTTCACTCGCACAGTTGGCTCATAGATTTCGCGCTGTTGGGTGATGGCGCGATAAATGGCGGTAGTCAGCGGCGTTTTGAGTCCTTCACGTGCCGAGCGGATAATATCCAGAGGCTGAGTTTCACCGACTGCAATCTCCAGATATTTGCCCGTGCGACCATGTACATAGCGCACGTGGCCCTCATGGTTGATGATGACACAGGTGGGGGTCCAATCCTTGAGCAGCATCGTTTCCGTAACTTCACGCAGCGTCGGGCTTGCTGGCGGTCGCTTTAGGGTTTGCCCATCCTTTACAGGGGTGTCTGTACTGGTAACGGGAAGACCTATCCTCAAACGCGAAGCGGTGAGGCTGTAAGAGCGTTGAAAGAGCTTGTGTTGCAGATCGTGGATTTTGAACTGGTGATCCTGGTTGCCTAGACTTTCCGACGATCCAAGGACCAGAAAGCCGTCTGGAGCGAGGGCAAAGTGGAAATAGGACAATACCTTGTTTTGCAGTTCCGTGTCGAGATAAATGAGCAGATTACGACAGCTAATCAAATCCAACTTAGAGAAGGGGGGGTCTTGAGTCACACTGTGGATGGCAAAAGTCAGCATCTCGCGCAGCGCCTTCGTGACCTGATAGCCGTCGGGTGAAGCTAGAAAGTACTGTGACAGATATTGCTCCGGCACATCCAGCGATATTCGAGGGATAAATACCCAGCCTGCCCCGATTCACCGCATAGGTATCAATATCGGTGGCAAAGATTTGGACCCTGAACTCCTGCCGCAGAGTCAGCATCTGTTCGCGCATCAAAATGGCGATTGAATAGGCTTCCTCACCCGTCGAGCATCCCGCCACCCAGATACGAATCGGTTGATTAGGCCGCCGGTTCTCAAATAACCGCGGAATAACGGTGGCTTTGAGACTTTCGAAGACTTCCCGATCCCGAAAAAAACTCGTTACACCGATCAACATATCCCGAAACAGGGCTTGAACGCCGATGGAATTGTTCTGCAGAAACCGAACGTAATCCTGGATCTTCTCAATCTGGTTGACCGCCATGAGGCGCTCGATCCGGCGGCGTATTGTGCTCTCTTTGTAGTGAAAAAGTCTTGTCCGGTCTGTTCACGGATCAGGAACAGAATCTGTCGCAGCGATTCGGAGACAAGGGGTTCAGGCAGTGCGACGAACTCCTGCCTGAGTCCAGTGCCAATCTTTTGTAGCCTAACAGATGTTCAGGCATCGCGTCTGGCGACAGGATAAAATCGACCAATCCGGTAGCAATTGCATTACGAGGCATCCCATCATAGACGGTCGTGCTGGGGTCTTGCACGATGATTACGCCACCCTGTTCCTTGATGGACTTTAACCCTAATGTACCGTCGCTGGCAGTCCCGGAGAGAATAATGCCAATCGCTCGCTCGCGCATGTCAATTGCCAGGGAGCGAAAGAAATAATCGATAGGCAATCTGATATGGATACCTTCAGTGGGTTGGTGCGTCTGCAATTTTCCATTGAACAGCGCCAGCATTGTATTGGGGGGATGACATAAACCTGATTGGCAACAACGTCCATGTCGTTTGCTGCCTGTTGCACGGTCATCTGCGTATAACGCTGTATGATCTGAGCGAGAATACTTTCGTGATCGGGGGCAAGATGCTGAATCACGACAAATGCCATCCCACTATCAGGCGGCAGATGTGTGAAAAAGCCTCGAATGCCTCTATCCCACCGGCTGACGCGCCGATCCCAACGATGACTGGAACGTGCGCAGCGCTGTTTGTCGGGGTGGGTAAGTTGGCCACTTGCTTGTCTTCGGGCTGTTCATCATTCATCAGCGTACGCTCCCCTATTCAAACAGATGGCATGGTTTGACGGATGGACTTGTGCTGGATGATCAAGGAGCGCTGATGTTTCCGAGAATCAGCAGGCGCGTCAGTACCTCCTCGTCACACTACGTAAACCCAACATATCCTAATTGTATCATTGGAATAGCCCAGTGAAGCAGGACGTGGAGTAGGGCGGGAACAGGAACAAGTCACGTGCGCGTAGATGAGACCAGTCAGCCCCGAAATGAAAAGCCCGACCAGACCGGTCGGGCTTGTTGTTTGTCATCGACAAGGAGACACCGCGAAGCTCGTGCAGCGGATGCCAATCTTCAGGCACGGGCGAATTCGGCGACGTCCAGTACAAAAATCGTCGCCGCGTGACCTTCCGGACGGCTGTAAGGCCCGCACACGTCGCGGATAATGGCCATCGCCCCTGGCAAACGATCCTCCTCGACGCCGATCACGAAGGTCGTGTTCTGACGGCGCAGGAATCCGCCCATGCTGCTGATTTTGGTCACCGAATAGTCCGCTCCAAGGAGCGCCTGGGAGAGCGGATCAACCGCGTCGGTATTGAAAATAATGGCCAGAATCAATTTAGACATGTTCTACACCTGCTCAAAGTGATCGACATCCAGGACGAAAGACATGAAACCACCCACCTGTATTTCCGCAATGCCAGTGAGGGGCAGGGTGCCTTCATAGGTATACGGAACAATGGATTGACGACGAGCCGCCAATTCGGAGATTACCTGCATGGCCTGCGGCACGCGGTGCTCATCGACCCCAAGCAGCAGAGTGGAGTTGCCCGGACTGAGTAACCCGCCCGTGCTGCTGACATGGGTAATGCTCAAGTGCTGGTCGGTCAGCGCGGACATGACCTTATCGACATCTTTTTCGTCCACAATCGCGATAATCAGCTTCATCTCACTGCCCCGTAAACATCCGCCCGGATCAACACTATTGATCCGTGATGATAACGTGTTTGGGTCGTCAGGACAAAAGACGGACGAGCGGCATCATGCGGAAAGAGGGAGGGGGTGTCAGGATCGCCGCCGTCTTGAGCGGCGGCGTGCTGCTTCTGATGTAAGCGCGTGGCTGAAGTGAAACGAATGGCGACGTCGGGAGTCGGGGACATGCGGTGGAGCAGTAGGGTGGGATTGAGATTAGCGTTGATGATCACATAAGGCGTTTGGAACAAGAAAGCCCGACTTCATCGCCGGGCTTGCTCGTTCTCCTCGCCGTGAGTATTTGGTTCTTCAGACGCACCAGCATCGCGGCAGAGTCTCAACGACGCGGAGGGATCAGTAACCCTGATACTCAGGGTTAGCCTCGTCAAATCTTTCGCGCCGAAGTGCTTCCGTCTGCGCTTCGAGTTCTTCCAGCAGCTTAATCAGGGGTGGATTGGGGAGCTTTACTTTTCGAAGCACCGCCAGAAGTTCTTTCGTCGTTTTTTCCAGTTCCTGCAGGTCTTTTCTGGATACCGCATCGAGATTCATTGCCTGCTCGCTTTCCTGAATTGCTTCTTGTCCTCATTCTCTCATCTGAAGATCAATGAGGACAGGTCCGAAATATGCGCCTGAAGGTCGGCGTTTCTTGCTTCCAGGATGGCACAACTGATCATTCGTTGTCTCTATGCACAGAAACCCGCATCTACGCACAAGGCGAAGACGCGCGGGTAGACACAGTTAGGTCTACTTGGACTGTGGCAGATGACGCTGTTGTTTTTTCGCAGCCTGTTCAAGTCGGCGTTGTGCGAGTTCGGATGTTCGCTGGTGCGACCAGACAGGCGGTTCGCTGAATTCCGTTACGGCAGCGCGACGACTGACGGTCAGAGAGCTCTGTTGTCTTGCTTCGAGATCGGTGATATAGGCATTGAGTGAAGTCCCGACATCAGGAGGATACTCCGCGCCTACTGTGTGCAGCAGGCTTGCAATGCGCTCTGGACGTTCCGGTTGCCTCGCCTCCAGCTCCGCAATGTAGTTCTCAAGTTCAGCCTTCATTGGCTGATGTTGATCTGAAACAAACGCGTTGAGAATGAGATCGATATGGGTGGGCCTGGTCGTTCGGGCCATGGTCGGTCACTTCCTTTTTTCGTCTATCTGAGACGATCTGTTCGAACGGAGAGGGACAGGTATAGGCCGATCGACGACTGAAGCGACAGGATCTTGCGGTTTGAGCGCCTGCATACCGCTCCTGCCGCATCTCGCAGGCAGCTACTACTTGTGAGGAGAGATCTGCTGCTTCGGCATGAGAGTCGGCAGGTCTGCGAGGGACTTTGTCGGTTCGCTGACCTTAGGGCTCTTTGGTTGCTTCTTTTTCTTACCGGTGCGCTTGTCCATAAGAGTTGCTCCGTTTATCGCCATTGCTGCGGTCACCAAATTGTGTCTTGGGGCTTTGTCTGGTGAGCGAGGGAAAATCGAATCCGTAGCGAAGACATCGCACAGATTCAGCGGGCATCAACAAACTTGAAGTGGCAAAAGAGGAAGACGCGAAAGTCTGATTCTCTTATCCTTTATTGTACAACGGTGAACGTAAGAAGGACGTTGGAAAGGGAATGCATTAAGAGGCGCCAGACGATCGTGGTCTGTCACCGTGTGGAATGACGAGCTGGTTCCATCCAGCATTCGAAGCTGAATGGAGTAAAAAGGAGCGTTTGACGAGCAAGTACGCAACCGATGCGGCGTTCCGTTCTTATTCGTGTTATACTTTATATGATTGTTACGAAACGCTGCAGCGTTTTCGCTTTCTTGGATTGATTCCTTCCTCACCTTCTCGGAAACCCGAGTCCGTTCCCGGTCTGTTCGAATATTCGGTGGAGTCTGCCGCTCAAGGCAGAGTCCCATCAGCATTATGCTACAGAAACGCCTTCCCACGATTCTCTCTGATTGTGTCAAAGTAAGGTGAATCATGGATAGAAATATGTTGGCTCAACTTGCATACCGTGCCTATGGAAATTGGTTGGAGTGGAAAACGCCTCAGGGCACCCGACTTCCTACTTGGAATGAATTGCCAATGCACGTTCAAAACGCATGGACGTCGGCTACAGAAGTGGTTGCGATCGAGACTCTCAAGTCCCGAGCGCAGCCCACTTTTGCTGCCCCATGATTTAGGTCGTTGCGAGAGCTGAGCTGGGTCACGTAACGGTCATGCATACTGACATGGGCTGGGCTATACTGGTCATATTGCTTGAGAAGACCATGAATGACCATAGATCCCCAGGGCCGAGCTCAGACGCGCCGCGATGAGGCGTTCTGAACGCAGGACCAGACCGCGAGAACAAGATGATCACTAATGTGCGGCTGCATGAGGGAAGTTCCGAGACCACATATCGCCTGATTCAGCTCCACGAGCGCGATAACGTGGGCATCGCACGGTCCGCAACCCCCCCTGGGATGGTGTTTCAGGACACCGAGCTGCGCTCAACCATGTTCATTCCGCCCGGCCACAAAGTTGCCCTAAATGCTATCCAGCAGGGTGAATCGGTCTTTCGCTATGGCCAGGTGATCGGCTTTGCGACCCGGCCGATCGAGGCTGGTGAACACGTCCACACGCAGAACCTGGCCGCCGATCCCTTCGCTCGCCCGGTTTCAGCCTCAAGCGGAGGGCCAGACCCAGCGCCGGCTCCGTCAAACCGGGATGACAGGGATACGGGTTTCGAGGGCTTTCTGCGACCGGATGGCCGAGTCGGGACGCGCAACCTGATCGCCGTCGTGGCAACGGTCAACTGCTCGGCGTATACGGCACGCGCGATCGCCCATCACTTCCAGGGGGGACAACTGCGCGCGTACCCCAATGTCGATGGCGTGATCGCCATCACGCACGCTTTCGGCTGTGCCGTGCAGATCGGCGGCGAAGATTACCAACTCCTGCAACGCACGCTTCGGGGCATCTTGAGGCATCCCAACATCGCGGCGTGCGTGGTCGTCGGTCTGGGCTGCGAGACGAACCAGGCCGATGCGCTTCTGACGGATCTGGATGGGGCGGGCAAAAATACGCCACCCGCAATCACCATCCAGGATCAGGGCAGCGTTCGCAGAACCATTTCTGCGGGGGTTGCTGCGGTGGAAGCCGTGCTGCCGCAGGCTAACCACCACATCCGCACACGGCAGCCAATGTCGAAGCTGACGATCGCACTCCAGTGCGGCGGCAGCGACAGTTGGTCCGGCATTTCGGCTAATCCTCTTCTGGGACGAGCCGTCGACTTGCTGGTCCGGCAGGGAGGCACGGCGGTCCTCGCGGAGACTCCGGAGATTTACGGTGCGGAGCACCTGCTGATGCGTCGTGCAGTATCGGAGCGTGTCCGCCAGCGCCTGGCCGATCTGATCGCCTGGTGGGAAGCCTATACCGCGCGCAACGGCGTCACCCTGGACAACAATCCGAGTGTCGGCAACAAGGTCGGTGGTCTGACGACCATCTACGAGAAATCGCTCGGCGCGGTGGCCAAAGGCGGAACAAGTCCCTTGATGGACGTGCTGGACTACGCCCAGCCGATCGTGGTCCCCGGTTTCGTGTTTATGGACTCGCCAGGCTATGATCCGGTGTCGGTGACGGGCCAGGTGGCTGGCGGTTGCAACCTGGTCTGCTTCACCACGGGGCGTGGATCGGCATTCGGCTTCTGCGCGGCGCCAAGTCTCAAAATCGCGTCGACGACCGAGCTGTATGCGCGCATGGAAGAAGACATGGACTTCGATGCCGGTCAGGTTCTCGACGGCCGTGATATGGACGAGGCTGCCAACCATCTGCTGGCAGAGATCATCGCCGTGGCCTCGGGGAAGCGCACCAAGAGCGAGGCGCAGGGCATCGGCGAGGACGAGTTCAACCCCTGGAATCGGTCTGGCGTGTTGTGAGCCAACCACATGTTATGAGGGGAAAAGACACTAAAAGGCGCGGAGTCGTTCCACCCCGCGCCTTGTAAACCTTCCACTTCGTTCGGAAGCTGCCTACTTGGCGGCGAGACGCTCGATCAACGCCTGCAAGTCCGTAGCGGCCTGCTCAACAGTGGACTGCCCATACGCGACGGCCTGCCCGATCAGCTCCAGTTCGTTCACGAACTCCTGGTCATTCGGGAGGTTCGGACCTTGCGGTACGGAACGATCGGCTATCGCGTCGTAGATTCGGTAGACGGCTGCGTCGGTCGCGGTCGCCTGGTCGGAAATCGCCTGACGCACGACCGGCGATGAAGGAATGCCGCGATTGGTTTGCAGAATTGCGCCCGCCTCAGGACTGGTCACAAAGAAGTTGACGAACAACACCGCCGCTTCTTTGTTCTCGCTTGCATTGTTGATGCCCAGGTACTGGCTCATCTGGATGGCGAATGCGGGTTCGCCGCCATCGGGCAGAGTCGTAAGGCCAAGTTCGTCGGTAATGGCTGCCTGGTACGCTGCTCCCTGGTTGCTCCAAATCAGACCGATCGCCGCATCGCCCGCCACCAGGGCCGAGCTGTCCGGGCCATCCTCGGTGTAGGTGTAGGTGGTGTCGGCGTCGGGGATAAGACCCTCAGCGCGCATGTCAGCCCACATTTGCAGCCATGCCTGAGCCGACTCCACGGTTGCGTAGGACGTGCCGCCGTTGTCCAGCGTCCAGATCGGCGTACCCTGCTGCGTGTAGAAGAAGCTGAGGTAATTCGCTGTGTTGGTGCTGTTGTCCACGAAGGGTGCGACGCCGTCGGGGAGAGCCGCCTTCAGTTCGCGACCGTAGTCGAGCAGCTCTTCCCAGGTCATGTTGTCCTCAGGAAGTGCGACGCCCGCCGCCTCGATCATCGTCTTGTTGTAGGCGAGGACGAGCGTGTTCGTGCCCAGGCTTACGGCATAGAGGTTGCCGTCGGCATCGGTCGCGGGGATCAGGGCTGTCTGGTCAAACTGCTCGGCGGTGTCGATCAGAAGTTGTTCGCCGAGGTAAGCATTGAGCGGTTCAAGGTATTGCGCGTAGTCGGGCCAGTTGCCGCCGAACTGGATAATGTCGGGGGCGTTGCTGGCGGCGAGCTGGGTATCGAGAATCTGGAAGTGGTCGCCCGCGCCGCCATTAGGCTCACCTACGACGGTGATATCCGGATACGCGGCTTCGAACAACTCGATAACCTGTAGAGTTCGCTGTGCGCGGTCGTCGTTACCCCACCATCCCATGCGGAGCGTGGCCGGTCCACCCGTGTAAGGGGGGAGATCCCCCGCGTTGTCCTGTGCCCCCATTGGCAGGGCAAATGCCGTGAGCATCAGCGCGAGCAGCGCCATGAGCGTGATCACACGAATCTTTCTCATCTTTGAACTCTCCTTTTTTGGCAATAGATCACTGTTTCAGCCGACAAAACCGAAATACGTCACTGTCCCTATTTCATAACGATCTCCTCCTGCTGTTGCTCTAGCCCTTGATGCCCGTGGTAGAGATACCCTGTACGAAGTACTTCTGCAGAGAGAAAAACAGGATAAAGGCGGGAATGATCGAGAGCGTGGACATCGCCAGCGCGCCACCCCAGTTGGACACCGCGCCCGCGTCGCCGACGAATGTCCGTAACGCTCTCGACACGGTGAAGGTGGTTGGATTTGTCAGGTACAGCAAATGATTGAAGAAGTCGTCCCACGTCCACAGGAACGTGAACAGCGCCGTCGTGACCAGAGCAGGCGTTGCAAGCGGGATGATGATTCGCAGGAAGACTCCGACCTTGCCGCAGCCGTCGATGATGGCGGCTTCCTCTACCTCTTTCGGCAGACCTCGGATGAATTGCACCAGCAGAAACACAAAGAACGCGTCCGTCGCGAGGAACTTCGGCACAAGGATCGGAAGATACGAGCCAACCCATCCGAACGAGTTGAACAGGATATAGCGCGGCACGAGCGTGACGTGAGCCGGGAGCATAAGCGTTGCCAACATGATCGCGAACCAGAAGGTTCTGCCTGCGAATTTGAGCCGCGCAAAGGCGTACGCCGCCATGGTGCAGGAAATCAGGTTGCCGACGATGGCTACCAGGCAAATGAAGAGCGAATTCGCGAAGAACGTCCCGAAAGAGGTCCCTGCGTAGCCTCGCCACCCAGTGAGGTAGTTTTCAAAAGTCACCGCTTTCGGCAAGAGCCCCGGGTCGCTGAAGATCATATTGTTGGGCTTGAGCGAACTCACGATCATCCAGACCACGGGGTAGATCATCAGCAGCCCCAGGGCGATGATGAAGAGGTGAGTCAAGCCATGGCGTGCAAACATGCCGGTTTTCATGTTATTCGCCCACCCCGTATGACACCCAGAACTTCGTCGATCGGAAGACGATCACCGTCAATACGCCGATGATGAACAGCAGTACCCACGCCATGGCCGATGCATATCCCATCTCGTGGTATGTCCATCCCTGGATATACATATGTAGGGTATAGAACAGGGTGGAGTTGAGCACGCCGCCTCTGCCGCCGCCGATGATGTAGGCCTGAGTGAACGCCTGGAAGGCGGAGATGAGCTGAATCACCAGGTTGAACAGAATCACCGGCGAGAGCAAGGGGATGGTGATGGCGAAGAACTGCCGCACCTTGGTCCCGCCGTCCACACTCGCCGCATCGTAGTAGTCCTGTGGGATCTGCTTCAGCCCTGCGAGGAAGATAATCATCGACGAGCCGAACTGCCACACCGAGAGCAGAATAAGCACGCCGAGCGAGGTAGTTGGGGTTGGTGATCCAGCCGGGGAGATCGGTAAAGCCAAGACCCGCCAGCACGCCGTTCAGTAATCCCTCTCTCTCGAACAACTTTCTCCACAACACGGCGATTGCAACCGAGCCGCCGAGGAGCGTGGGGATGTAGTACACGGCGCGGTAGAAGGGCACCCCCCGCAGTTTCTGGTTCAACAGTACTGCGATGCCGAGTGCGAAGACCAGCTTCAACGGCACCGAAACGAACACATAAGTAAACGTAACGGACAGCGACTTCATGTAGTACGGATCCACACGCATCACTTCGCCTGTGGATGCGGTAAACTCGGAGATCCCGAATACCGAACCGAACATTCTCATATAGTTGCCAAGCCCAATAAACTGCGTCGCATTGGGCTGTGTGAAGTCATAGTCTGTGAAGCTGAGCAGCAGCGAATAGGCCATTGGATAGAGCGTCAGGATGAGGAAACCCACAAGCCACGGCATAAGAAACATATAGGCGACGGCGTTGCGCCTGAGAAATGGGATGATACCGGACATGCTAAGCACCAAAGAACTTCCTTTAGTCTCGTTATGTGGGCATTCAGAGGCCGTCAGAGAGGTCGTCCCAGCGGATGCCGGGTCGTTCGTGAGGTCTATCCTTTCTCCGGCGAGTAAACCGGTCCTGTGGACTCCCGAACAATCAGCTCCACCTGTGCTGTTGTCACCTGCTGAGGGAGATCGGGCTCTGCGAAGCGCTTGAGCAGCAGTCGAACCGCATCGCGACCACTTTCTTCTGCTTTCCCCGAAACTGTCGTCAGGCGCGGCGATGTGTAATTGGCAAATGGGATGTCGTCAAAGCTGGCAACGGAAAGATCGCCGGGAACCGATAGCCCCAGATCGTTGGCGGCACGTATTGCCGCAATGGCGAGCATATCGTTGATCACCAGCATCGCTGTGGGCCGGTCTGCACGGTTGAGGAGGGCGTAGGCCGCCTGATAGGCCTCTTCCAGCGATTCGCCGCAGTGGGCTTCGAAAGCCTTGTTTGTGGACAGTCCCGCGTCTGCCATTACTTCGCGGTAGGTAAGCAGGCGATCAAACCCCTGCACTTCCCGGGCAATACCATAGACAAATCCGATTCGTCGGTGTCCCAGCCCAAGCAGATGATCCAACAGGGCGCGTGTTCCGCTGTCATACGCGTGCACAACGTGGTCGAACTCAGCCCTGGCCGCCGTGATTTCGACCACTGGTCGACCCGCCTTGCGCAGGTAGTCGGTCAGTCTGGGTAGGAGATATTTGGCGGCTGCCAGCAGGATGAATCCGTCGACAGGCTGGCGCGTCAGTTCACGAAGGGTGTTTGCTTCCTGCCGGAGGTCCAGAGGATGATTAGTCAGATGCAGGCTGTACCCGGCTTCCTGAAGTCCTTCGGAGATGCCCGAGAGGATTTGCCAGAAAAACGGATTCTGGATGACGGGGATGATCACGCCGACGATGTTTGTGCTTCCCGACCGCAGGGATTGTGCCCGCGCATCCGGTTCATAACCGAGTTCTGCGATAGCCGCCATCACCCGCAGGCGCGTTTCATCCGAAATCGGAATTTTCAGTTGGGTCTGGTCGTTCAGCACATAAGAGACGGTAGAGCGAGATACCCCGGCCCTGAGTGCAACGTCTTTTTGTGTAGGTCGTTTCATAAATTCGATTTACTGATATAGTTACTGTATCGTGTCAATTGGCACGTGTGAATTCCAGTGTATAGTCAGTTTTGAAGTACGTCAAGTTATTTGAGCAAGGGGTGGTATGAAAAGACGCTTATGGGAAACAGGTGTGACTTACGAGTAGTGCTGCGGCCTCAAACAGTCTCGACGGCAGAGCCGGCCTCCCGCAGCGGGATGAAATACGGCCGCTCATTCGGGGATGGGTTGGGACGATGGTAAGCCAGCTTCAACTGACCCTCGAAGGTGCGGAACACCCTGCAATGGCCTCCGCCACCGGCAGACAGCGGCTCTGCCACGTGCTGCCAGGGGCCGAGAAGGTCACCGGAAGTCGATTTTGCGACCCCAACGGAGTAATCACCGTTGCTGAAACTGGACCACAGCATGATCAGCTCGCCGTTTTCCAGTCGATGCAGCCAGGGACCGTCGGTCACATAGCCTTTTCTGCCCTTCGAGTTGATCTCGTGGGACCAGGGGCTTCGGAAGCACGGAACAAGAGATGGGGTGCCCGACACCAGATGTCAGATCATCGCTCAGGCGCAGGGCGCAGATCTCGCCATTCCCGACCTGCACCCATTCGTGACAGAAGACGATCCAGGGTTGGTTCTTATCATCCACGAAGAAAGTCCCATCCAGGCATTCCCAATCGCGCACGGTGACTGGCCCATCGCTGATTGGCGAGAACGGGCCTTGCGGCCCATCGGCTGCGAGGATCTGTGTTCCCCGGCAGACGCCCTCGGCCTTGAAGGAGGCGAACATGTAGTAGCGCCCGTGATAGACGTGCACTTCCGGAGCCCAGAAGTTGCGATCGGCCCAGAATCCCAACGGAGGCCGAAAGGCGGGGAATGGACCTTGCCAGTTTTGCAGATCGGGACTTGTGTAGTAGTCGAGGCCCGACGCAGAAGGCGTCCAGGCTTGCGGGCCAGTTGTGCCATACAGGTAGTACTGGCTCTCTGCTACGACCGGGAGCACGAAGGGATCGCGGATGTGGATATCGCTGGTGTTCAGCATAATACGCTCCCGGAAAAACGCATTGAAAAAAGAGATCGAGATTCTACTCGGATTGTCTGGGTCTACCCTAGTACAGCGCCAAGATGAGAATGACGAAGTTGGGCGGGGCAACGTCTCCGCCCACCATTCCCGGGCGGACACGCTGGTCCGCCCCTACGCCATCAACCCGTCAAGATGAACCTGGCTCGTGTACCAGTCCGTCTGTCCTGACCATAGCAGAATGTTCTCAGGTCCTTGCTCTGGGTCCATGGGCCGAGAAAGACTGATCGTGGCCTCTGTCTGGCCAAGATATGCAGGACAGGGCACAATCCGCGACAAACTGCTGAAAACAATCATACCGCGCCCACGAGGGAAACTGTGAAAATACGCCATCTCAAGACAAACCACGTCGTCAATCCTCTGGGATTTGCGATAGACGAGCCTACATTCTCCTGGATCGTTGAAGATACCCACGATACGGTGCAGACGGCTGCACAGGTCGTGGTCAGCCTCGACAACAGTTTCGAGACGGTCATCTTCGATAGTGGCAAAGTCGATGGCAGCGTCGTCGACAGTGTGGCCTATCGCCCGCCTATCGTGCTCAAACCGCGTACCCGCCATTTCTGGAAGGTCCGCGTATGGGGCGAGACGGAGAACGCGGAGAGCGACCTCGCCTGGTTCGAGACGGGGAAGATGGATGAGCTCTGGCAGGCGGAGTGGATCACCCCGGACGTTGATGACAAAGGGCTGCATCCTATTCTGTATCGGCACTTCGACCTTCCGGCGCGGGCTGTCCAGGCGAGGGCATATGTGTGTGGGCTTGGGCTCTACCACTTCGAGCTCAATGGCGAGAAGGTCGGTGACGAAGTCCTGACTCCCTACTGCAACGCTTATGACCAGTGGATCCAGTACCAGACGTTTGACATCACCGACTCGCTGAAGGCCGGTCAGAATTTCGTGTCCTTCATGCTGGGCAACGGTTGGTACAAGGGAAGATACGGCGCGAACGGAGGGGCTGTCGACGTCTATGGCGATCGGTTTGCCCTGATCTGCGAGATGCGGATCACGCTGGCGAACGGGAGCGAAGTGGTTATTCCCTCGGACCGAACCTGGAAAGCGCAGCCGTCCCCGGTGATCGAGAGCAGCATCTTTGATGGGGAGCACTACGATGCCCGAATTCCGAAAACCGTGCCCGCGCCGGGCAACCCGTCTGGCGTTATCCTGATAGACATCGACAAACAACGTCTGGAGGCGAGAAGATCGCTGCCCGTGCGGATCATCGAAGAGATCGCACCCCTCACCGTGATTCACACCCCAGCGGGGGAGACGGTGCTCGATGTGGGACAGAACATGACCGGCTGGATTCGCTTCCGGACGAGCGCTCCGGAAGGAACCCGCATTCAACTCCAGTTCGGCGAAGTGCTGCAAGGGGGCAACTTTTTCCGCGACAATCTGCGCACTGCCCGGGCGGAATACGTCTACATCGCCGACGGCAAGGAAGCCATCGTCGAGCCGTATTTCACATTTTTTGGCTTCCGGTATGTCAAAGTCTCGGGTTGGACGGGCGATCTGGACATCCAAGACTTCACCGCTTGCGTGGTGTATTCCCAGATGGACGTCATTGGCGAGATCGAGACGTCAAACGAGAAGGTGAACCAGCTCTTCCGAAATATCATGTGGGGCCAGAAGGGCAATTTCCTGGACATCCCGACGGACTGCCCACAGCGCGACGAGCGCCTGGGGTGGACGGGCGACATTCAGATGTTCTCTGGAACCGCCTGCTTCAACATGGACTCCAGCGCGTTCCTGTCCAGATTCGCCTACGACCTGGCAAAGGAGCAGGCGAAGCTCGATGGGATGGTGCCTCACATCGTGCCGATGGCCAATCTGCCACGTGGCGGCTCCAGCGCCTGGGGGGATGCTGCCACGGTCGTTCCGTGGACCGTCTATGAACACTCCGGCGACATCGCCATTCTGGAAGCGCAGTTCGAGAGCATGCGTGCCTGGGTCGACTATATACGCCGGGTCGATGAATCGTCTGGTGGCCGGCGTCTGTGGACTGAAGGAGCGCACTTTGGGGATTGGCTGGCGCTGGATGGTGACGATCCGGCTTCCCGCAAAGGGGGCACGCCTGAGGATTTCATCGCGTCGGCGTTTTACTGCTATTCGACGCGTCTGGTGGCCAGATCTGCCGCCGTGTTAGGCAGGGCTGAACTCGCTGAGTCCTATGGCCGCCTGTCCGAAGAGGTGAAGGCCGCCATTCAGCGCGAATACTTCACGGCGACTGGCAGGCTGGCCGTGCCGACTCAGACGGGATATGTTCTGGCACTCTATATGGACCTTGTGCCGGACGAGCATCGAGAACGCGTGAAGAAGGATCTGATTGCCAGGCTCAACAAAGACAAGGCGCATCTGCGCACCGGGTTTGTCGGAACCCCCTATCTTTGCCGGGTGCTCTCCAACAACGGCGCGAATGACCTGGCCTACCGACTGCTGCTCAACGAGGATTATCCCTCCTGGTTGTACGCGGTCAATCTGGGCGCGACAACCATCTGGGAGCGCTGGAATTCCCTGAACCCCGATGGCTCGATCAGCTCAACGAGCATGAACTCACTCAATCACTACGCCTATGGCTCGATTGCCGAGTGGATGTACCGCGACATGTGTGGCTTGAACCCGTCATCAGGCGATGATGCAATCACTGGTTTTCGTCATGCGCGGATCGAGCCAAAGCCTGACCGATCGCTCCAGTGGGCGAGGGCGTGCTGCCGCACCGCCGCCGGCCTCTACGAAAGCGGCTGGCGAATTGATGACACGGGCCATGTCACCCTTGACGTCGTCATTCCGTTCAACGCTTCTGCCACGGTAATCCTGACCGACGTCCTTGAAGGCCAGGTTCTGGTCGATGGCGTAGCGCCGGGCGACAATGCGCAGGGTGGAGAACGTCAGAAATTTCGTCTCGGAGCAAGAACCTACAGGATTGAGTACACGCTTCGAGAAGAAATTCGCGCGACCTCGGGGAGCTGATTATCGCCTGAGCGAACGCGCAGGTGCAAGCGATCGCGCGACAGACCAGGAAGCAGGCTGCGCGCCAATCGCAGATGCCTGACCCCATGGCCGGGCTTTCGCGTATGGAACTGAATCCACATTGTGCTTGGCGCAGTCTCATCAGGATGGGTCACACGACGGTTCTCTAACAGGGTGACTGCGTGCCTGCCGGACGGAGTGTCGCGATTGATGGGTCGCGCACGCCGTTCAGTTGATACGAGTCTCGTGCGATCCAGCCCACGTAGCGCGTTTGCGCCGACTCCACGTAAATCACGTTCAGCCAGTGATATCCGTCGGCCTCGACCTCTGACGAGCCGGGTACCAGCAGAACCTCGACCTGATTCGGCACTCGGAACACCTGTGTGGCCCCTGCACTCGGGGCAGAACGCAGACTCAGTTTGTTGTCGGATCTTGCGCCGGAATAGGTGGTATAGACCGGGCAGAGCGCACCCAGAATTGGTACGCTGGTCACTGAAACACCGATCGTCGGCAGGTTCGGTATGGGCAACAATGTCGGAGTCGCGGCAGTCGTCGGGGGGGTGACACTGGTGATGAGGGCAGGAGAAGCCTGCAGGCTCGGCGGAGGGGATGGGATCATCGTTGGAGGAGACGATGTCAGATTGCAGGCTGCAACCGCCAAAACGGTGAGAAGAATCAGCCAGATGCGCCGCATGGTCTTGCTCCTACATTTGGCGGCCGAGTGGATGGTGGCCCTCAGCTGCGGTCGATCTTGCCCATGTTTCAGCTCTTCGTGATGTCGTCATGAGTTGAGGGTTACCCCTACGTCCATTATATCGATAGCGGCTTTTTCACATCGCTTCATCCCCCAAATGCCGGTGTAGATCAACCGCAATACACGACCTTTACCGTCCTGATTTTGATTCGCTGTTTCACCACAGGCACGCGGTTCGCGTTTCACTTCTGGCTCGGGGCCGCCGGCCAGCGCCCATCTGCACTCCGCCACCATGCTCGAACAGGAGCACCTGACCGATCATCAGTCATCCGCGCGATGATCGCTCAGATGCCTTCGATGGAGTTGTCGCGTAGGCCAGAACCTTTCGCGGGTGCCCAATTCTTCTGCTCTGCTGGATTGTGACATCTATCACTAACAGCTTGCTGCGTCAAATCCTATACTTGGGATTGGAGCGATAGGCTATCTCTCCGCGCAGCATGGGCCTTTATGACTGCTCTGTCTCGGCAGCAAACTCCCTAGAGACTGTCTCACCCGCGGAAGTCGGCCGCGCTCTCCCGGAAGTGAACCCTTGAAGGTCGGACCAGTTCTGTCCTGGCCGCCTGACGTGCGCATCACTTCCATATGCGTCGACACAGGAGGGTTGCCATGTCACTGGTCCGAAATCCCCGCCTCTTGTTCGTTTCCGCCTTGCTCTTCGTTCTGTTTTCCGCCTATCCGGTCGAGGGTCTTGACCCGACAGGAAGCGCCGCGCTGCTCCCGGCCAGCGACTGGTGGCTGGTCGTCCACAACCAATGCAGCGACACGCTCCACTGGATTAGCCCCGCAGGAGAAGCCGCGTCCATTCCTCGCCCAGCGCTGCCGAATGAGGCGGCGGGCGCGCCTTGCACTTCTCGTGCCATGCACATTTCGCAGGATGGGCGCTTTCTGGCACAGGCGGCTCGTCTGTCCAGCGGAGCCTCTGCCGTCGGTTTCTACGATCTGCAGACAGGCACCTGGCTCCGCGTCTATGAAGCACCGGCGAATGAATTGGCGCACCTGGGGTATCGCTACTCGTCCGATCGTGGCGATCAGATTGCGGTGAGCTTCTCTGCCGTCCCGGCGACCGCCGCCGGATGGCGTGTGGTCGTGTTCAACATGGCGACCGGCGCCGAAGTGTACGAACTGCGCAGTGACGGCATCGAGATCGCCAGCTTTGTCGGCGGAGAATTCCTCGCATCGATCCCTACGGTTCCGCAGGTTCTGCTGCTCGGCGAAGATCCGACGACGCTCAACGAGACGGTGGTCATTCGTTTTGACCGACCCACAGGAGGCGATCCGTATGGGGCGGTCGACTGGTATCCTCTGGGCGCGCCAGGGGTGTCGCAGGCGTTGATCAGCAGCCCCTATAGCGTCAGTGACGTCGACATTCTGCCGAATGGTCAGGCGATCGAAGCCTATCAGCAATCGGGCTATGCGCCTGGGCCGCCCGCGGGCGCCATGGCGACGATTACCACGAATGCGGTCGGATTGGTGCGCCCGGACCACCTTGGTGACTTCGTGCCGGTCAGTCTATTCTTCGCCGATGGCCTGAGCACAGTCTATGATTCGCATTGGGGTGCCGATGGCCGTATCGCGTTCTTCCGACGCTACGACGGTACTGTCGACCGTCTGCACTGGATCAGATTGGGGACGGCCGTCCTCCTGCCGATAGAGCAGCAGGTGGCCCAGATCCTCGGCGTGCCAAATGGGTTCGTCTTCAGCACCGCAGACGGCGTGTATTTTCTGAGTGAAAGCACTTCCGCCCCAACCGGACCCGTGTTTTCTGACCCGGCGCTGAGCGGTTCCATGGCTTTCGTCTGGGCCACGGCCTACGGAAACCCACCGCTGGCCCTGGATGCGCCACATGGTGCCGCCTCCGCAGCGCCTCCGCTGCTGATTGTAACGGCAACGCCGGATGCGAGCGGGTGCCGTATCCGCAGCGCCGACGGCAGCGCTGTGAACATCCGATCGGGTCCGGGTACCGAGTATGCCACGCTGGGGCAGGCGGCGGGGAGCATGGAACTGCCGGTCATCGGCTACTATGGACAGTGGTACGCGGCCAATTTGGGAGGCTCCACGGGCTGGATTGCCGGGTGGGTCAGCACCTTACTCGGCGACTGTGGTGGGCTTCCCCTTATCAACACGTTCGGTCCGCCGCCCGCGACGCCTCCTCCAGCGACGCTTCCGCCCGGAGGCGGTGGCCAGCCCGATCTGTATGTCAGCGAGTTTGCGCTTGATCCGTCTACCCCGGTACAGGGCCAGCCGGTGAATGTGCGTCTGGGGGTGTACAACCAGGGCAGCATGCCGGTTTCTGGTGCCTTCCACATTGCCTGGTACCCCGGCGAGAACTACGGATCGCCGGCCTGTGGCTGGGATCTGGACAGTCTCGCTGCGCGGGGTGGCCGCATCCTGACCTGCACCTATGCGGGCTATCCCAGCGCCTATGCGGCGATCAACACGCTCGTCGTCCTGGACACCGGGAACGCGGTCACAGAGAGCGACGAGTTCAACAACCATGGCTCAGCCGTGCAATCAGCGTGTCAGAGCCCGGCGGCGTGGGAGGCGGCCAACCTGATCTTTATATCAGCGAGTTCTCGCTCGATCCGGCGACTCCCGTTCGCGGCCAGCCGGTCAACGTTCGCGTCGGTGTGTATAACCAGGGAAGCGCGGCGGTCAGCGGGACTGGCTTCCACATCGCCTGGTACCCCGGAGAAAATTACGCGACACCGGCCTGCGAATGGGATCTCGACAGTATGTCTGCGCGCGGCGGTCGCATCCTGACCTGCACCTATGCCGGGTATCCGAGTCCCTATGCCTCGATCAATACCAAAGTCGCCGTGGATACGGCGAATTCGGTGAGCGAGAGCAACGAGTCGAACAATCTCTATACCCAGACGATCAGTGTGGCGGGTCCGTAGTCTGGGGGGTGTGCGATGCGGTAGGTGTTCTGCCTACTGCATCGCACGATCCACACGGCTGTTCTCCGGTTACGACGAATTGTGCTGGGCGTAGTAGGCGGCGCCGATCAGACAGACGTCGTCGCCCAGCCGCGCGGGACGAATCAGATCTGGCGGCAGGAAACGCCGATCGAGGATGTACTCGTCGATCACGGCGCGGGCCGGCGCCAGCAGCAGGTCACCGAGGAGCGAGACGCTGCCGCCGAGCACGATAGCTTGAGGGCTGATCACGTGCATCAGGTTGACCAGCCCAATTCCCAGATATCGCCCCGCTTGCTCGACGACGGACACTGCGAATGGGTCTCCACGCTGTGCAGCCGTGCCCACGGCCCGGCCGTCGACCTGTCCCAGAGGCATCTCGCGCAGCGTCGATGCCTTGTCGGACTGCTGAAGTGTGGAGCGTGCCAGGGCGCCGAGCCCGGTGCCGGACGCGACGTCTTCCAGCCGAACCAGCTCTCCGGTCGGCAGCGCGACCAGTTGATGGCCGGGTTCGGCGGCCAGTCCGCTCCAACCGCTGTACAGCCGGCCGCCGATCACCAGCCCGCCGCCAATGCCGGTGCTGATGGTCAGATAGACGACAGGGTCGCAGCCCTCCGCCGCTCCGCGAGCATACTCGGCCAGCGCGGCCAGGTTGGCGTCGTTGTGCATGAAAGCAGGCACATTGCCCAGAGCAGCGCTGATATTGCTAGCCAGCGGCACATTCTGCCAACCGGGCAGGGTCCGCGCATGGTAGATGATGCCGGTGTGCGGGTCGAGTGGCCCTGGCGCGGAAATGCCGATGGCGCTGAGCGGCCTGACGGCCACAACGCGCTTTGCCAGCGCAATGATTCGGGCGATCACGTCCGCCTGGGGCTCGGCCACATTGGAGAGGATTTCCTGCCGCGCGACCATCGTCAGACCGTCATCGCGGCGCTTGAACAGGGCAGCGCGGGTTCGCGTGCCGCCGAAGTCAATGCTGAGGATCATCGATTCACAACCCGTTGATCTGGTCATAGTGCGTTCGATCGATGGACGGGGCAGGGAAGGTGTTCAGATCGCCCTCAAACAGCACATGGGCGCCGCGCTGTTCGAGCAAGGTGCCACGGCGTGTGCCTGAAGCGAATGCCTGGTAGGCTGCTGTGGCCCACGATGCCGCAAGCGCGCGGTCAAGGTGGGTAGGGCTACCGCCACGCTGTGCATGACCCAGATGGACGTCGCGCACACGCACACCAACGCGCTCGCTGATCAACGCAGGCAGCTCGCGCGATTGGGGCACCCCTTCCGAGTGGACAACCAGGGCGTAGCCATCCGCCGACAAGGCGGACCGAACCCGGTCGGCCAGCCAGTCCAGCTCAAACGGAATCTCGGGCGCCAGCACAGCATGGGCGCCGACCGCATAGCCGATGGCCAGCGCGAGATGTCCGGTGCCGCCGCCGAGCGTTTCGACGGTGAAGATGCGCCCAGGCAGCGCACGGCCTGTCGCCATGGCACCGTCGATGCTGGCGTAGGCGAAGTTGCAGGCGCTGTCAAACCCCAGCGTGCGGTCGGTCGCGGCCACGTCATTGTCGATGGTGGTTGGCAGGGCGATGCAGGCGACTCCCATCTCGTTCAGGATGGACGGCAGGTGCTTGAGCGTCCCATCGCCGCCGAACAGGAAGATGCCGTCGATGCCTTCAGACTGTAGCCGGGCGGCCAGCGCCTGCCGAGCCACAGGATCGCGCATGACGGGTTCGCGGCTGGAGGCGATGAACGATCCACCCAGACTGACGTGCGGGGCCAGGATGCGCGGCGTGAGCGACACATGCGGTGCGTTGACGGCTGCCGGAAAACCGCCATCTGCGCCAACGAGCATGTCGCCATGCGCTGCGGCGATGCGTGAAAAATGCCAGAGTGCGGCGTTGATCCCTGGTGCGTCTCCACCGCTGACCACCGCGAGTATTTTCATGTCCTCTGCATCCCTGTGTGCCGTGAGTTGACGGACCATGCCTTGAACGTTACCATAAGTCACAGGGCTACAGCGACCCTCATTGTGACTGCCGTGTGAAACGATGCACAAGCCCGTGGAAAGGAGTCCTGGCTGAAAAAACTGAACGGTGTACGAGAGTAAGTTCAAGCATTGGCATGCAATTAGCCCGATCTCACATTCTCGATGCAATTCTTGAGGAGCTAGACCAGATGAAGAAGAGTTTGTTTGTGCTCGCCACGCTGTTACTTGTGGCGATGTCACTTGCGCCGCTCGCGTCGGCTCAGGATGACGGCTATACGATTGCGTTTGTCCCCGGTGTCAATCCCGATCCGTTCTACATCACCATGGCCTCCGGTGTGAACCAGGCGGCGGCAGATCTCGGTGTGACCGTCATTCAGCAGGACCCGGAGCGTTTTGACGTGACCGTCAGCGCCCCGATCATCGAGGCCCTGGTGGCCCGTGGCGATATCGACGCGCTGGTGACCGCCCCGAACGACCGTGAGCAGTCGATCCCCGTCCTGCAGGAAGCCTACGAAGCGGGCATCCCGGTCATCACTGTCGATACCTTCATCGGCGATGGCGACTATGCAAACGGCGAAGTGACCTTCCCGCTGACCTACATCGGCTCCGATAACTTCCAGGGTGGCTACATCGCCTGCACGGCTCTGGCCGATGCGCTTGGCGAAGGCGCTCAGATCTACATCCAGAACGTGCGGCCGGGCATCAGCACGACCGACCAGCGCGAGGACGGCTGCGAGGCCGCTGCCGCCGATCGTGGCCTGGAAGTGGTCCGCGTCGACTACAACGACAACAGCGCCGACACCGCGCAGCAGCAGACCGCCGCTGTACTCCAGGCCAACCCGAACGTTGCGGGCATGTTCGCGACCAACACGTTCGGCGCTCTCGGCGCTGGCGCGGCGATCCAGAACGCTGGTCTGGCCGATGCTGTCCAGGTTGCGCTGTTCGATGCCTCTGAAGAGAACATCAGCGACCTGCGTGACGGCACCGTCTCGCTGGTGATCGCCCAGAAGCCCGCCGACATGGGCTACCTCGGTGTCTCGCTGGCGGTTGCGGCGCTGGACGGCGTGCAGTCGCTTCCGAAGCGCATCCCCACCGGGTACTTCGTCTTCACGCGCGACAACGTCGACGATCCCGACAACGCGCGCTTCATCTACAGCAGCGCGACAGCCGAAGCGCAGCCCGCCTTCGACTCGTCGTTCAACCTGGCTTTCGTGCCGGGTGTGAACCCCGATCCGTTCTACATCACCATGTCGCGCGGCGTGAACGCGGCGGCCTCCCGCTATGGCATCACCGTCATTCAGCAGGACCCGGAACGTTTTGACGTGACCGTCAGCGCACCGATCATCGAGGCTCTGGTGGCCCGTGGCGATATCAACGCGCTGGTGACCGCCCCGAACGACCGTGAACAGTCGATCCCCGTCCTGCAGGAAGCTCACGAAGCGGGCGTCCCGGTCATCACCGTCGATACCTTCATCGGCGATGGCGACTATGCGGCCGGCGAAGTGACCTTCCCGCTGTCTTACATCGGCTCCGATAACTTCCAGGGTGGCTACATCGCTTGCTCGGCCCTGGCCGATGCGCTTGGCGAAGGCGCTCAGATTTACATCCAGAACGTGCGTCCGGGCATCAGCACGACCGACCAGCGCGAAGACGGCTGCGAGGCCGCTGCCGCCGATCGTGGCCTGGAAGTGGTCCGCGTCGACTACAACGACAACAGCGCCGACACCGCGCAGCAGCAGACCGCCGCTGTGCTCCAGGCCAACCCGAATGTTGCCGGCATGTTCGCGACCAACACGTTCGGCGCTCTCGGCGCCGGCGCGGCGATCCAGAACGCTGGTCTGGCGGGCGGCGTCCAGGTGGCGCTGTTCGATGCTTCGGAAGAGAACATCGGCTACCTGCGTGACGGCACCGTCTCGCTGGTGATCGCGCAGATCCCGTCGGACATGGGCTACCTTGGCGTTGTGTTCTCGATGGCCAATCAGCGCGGCTACACGTCCGTTCCGAAGCGCGTTCCGACTGGTTACTTCGTGTTCAATGCGGAAAACGTGGACAGCGAAGAAGCTGCTGCCTTCATCTACACCGGCAACTAAGCGCTTCGCCCAGGCATTCAAGAGGCACTATTCAGCGTGACGGTGGGGTGGGCATGTGCCCACCCCACCGCTCTCACGGTTGAGAAGAGGAAATCAAGCAGATGGCCGCCGTTGCAGCGAACCAGCCGGCGTCGCGCCCGAACGTGCTCGACGTTGTGACCAAGATCTGGGCGTACTTATTCCTCCTGGCGATGGTGATCTTTTTTTCAGTCACCGGTACCGGTTTCTTTAGCCTGAACAACTTCTCGAATATTCTCGTCACCAGTACGCTGGTCGCGCTGATGGCGATCGGACAGACTTATGTCATCATCACCAGTGGCATCGACCTCAGCATTGGCTGGACGGTCGGTTTGGCATCGGTCGTGTCGGCGCGAACCATGCGCGATCTTGTCAATGGTGGGACCGATCTCGCTCCGGCCATTGCGATCGGTGTAATCATAGCGCTGTTGGCCGCGCTGATTCCGGGACTCATCAACGGCGTGCTCATCGCGCGTGTGCGCATTCCCCCTTTCATCGCGACACTGGGCATGTTCGGCATTGTGCGCGGCGCGGCGTTTCTGCTGACTGATGGCCAGCAGGTGGTTGGTAATCTCCCGGAGACGCTGCGCGGGGTGTTGCGCGCCATCGGCAATGGCAGCGTTGCCTTCTATGTGCCTGGGCAGGGATTAGCGTGGTGGCAGAGGCCGGCTGATCTGCCGCCTGAAGTCATCCGCGGAGTCGCGCAAATCCTGCCTTATCCAGTGATTATCACGGCGGTCGTTGTGGTCGTCTTTGCCTTTATCCTCGGGCGGACCAAATTTGGCCGTCACACCTACGCGATTGGCGGCAACCAGGATGCGGCATTGCGCGCGGGCATCAATGTGCGGCGACACCTGATCCTGATTTATGTTCTCTCGGCTTTCACCGCCGGCATCGCCGGCGTTCTGCATCTCTTTCGCTTCACCGCCGGTGCGCCCCAGGCGGGGGAGGCCGCGCTGCTTCAATCGGTTGCGGCGGTCGTCATTGGCGGGACCAACCTGTTTGGCGGCGAGGGGAAGATCAGTGGCGCGGTGATTGGCGCGCTGATCATCGGCGTCTTGCAGACAGGCCTGGTCATCCTCAACATCGACCCCCTGTGGCAGTTCATCGTCGTCGGTGTCGTCATCATTGTCGCCGTCCTGGTCAACCAGGCGCAGGCGGCTCTGGAAAGGCTGCGCAGCAATGGCTGAGCCCGTTCTGAGCGTCAAGCAGGTGTCCAAGTTCTTCGGCGGCTTGACGGCGCTCAATAAGGTCGATTTCGAGGTCTCTCCCGGCGAAGTCGTCGCACTCCTCGGCGACAATGGCGCCGGCAAGTCAACGCTGATCAAGTGTGTCAGCGGCGTCTATCGTCCGGAGCAGGGCCACATCTTTTTCGACGGGGTCGAGATCACCCATCACGCCCCGTCGGAAATCCGCGACCGCGGGATCGAGACCATCTACCAGGACCTGGCGCTGGCGGAGAACCTGGATGTCGGCGCGAATGTATTTCTGGGCAAAGAAAAGAAGAAGCGCGCTTTCGGATTTATCCCGGTGACGGATGATGACTTCATGCGCACTGAGGCGGCCAAGGTGCTGGAGAAGCTCGATATTCACATTCCGTCGTTGAAGCAGCGACTGGTCAACCTGTCGGGTGGCCAGCGTCAGGCGGTGGCCATTGCGCGCGCCATCTACTGGAATGCCAAGCTGGTGGTCATGGATGAACCCACGGCCGCCCTCGGCGTTCCCGAACAGCGCAAGGTGCTTTCGCTGATCCGCTCGCTCCGCGACCAGGGGGTGCCGGTCATCCTGATCAGCCACACCATGCAGGACGTGATGACCGTCGCCGACCGTATAGTGATCATGCGCCGCGGCAAGATCTCCGCGAACCTGCCGCGCGAGGCGGCGACCGAAGAATTGATCGTCCGGCACATTGTTGGGTTCGGCGAAGTGGCGGAAACGGCCTGACGCACGATGGCCTACGATCTGCTCACCTTTGGCGAAGCGCTCGTCGAAATCATGCGGACGGACGTCGATCAGCCGCTCGACCAGCCCGGACCCTTTGTCGGGCCCTACCCGAGCGGGGCGCCGTTTATCTTTGCGGTGCAGGCGGCGCGGCTGGGTGCGCGTTCGGCCTGTGTTGGCGCGGTGGGCAGTGATGCCTTTGGCCGGCTCATGCTCGACAGCTTCGCGGCGGATGGTCTGGATACGTCAGCCATCCGCGTCGTGCCCGATCAGACCACCGGCGTCGCCTTCATCGCCTATGCGCGCGATGGCTCCCGCGACTTTGTCTATCACCTGCGTCATGCAGCCGCGGGACACATTGGTCCTGAGTCGCTGCGACCGGAGATGTTTGACGGCCTGAAATGTCTGCATCTCACAGGGTCTTCTCTGTCAATGCACGAGGAGGCCTATCAGCTGGGACTGCGTGCCCTGGAGTGGGCGCAGGCGGCAGGCGCACGGATAAGCTTCGATCCGAATCTACGACCACAGCTTCTCGATCCAGCTCAGGCCAGTCACCGGCTCGCGCCATTCATGAGCGCATGCGACGTGGTGCTGATGACACGTGAGGAACTGCTAACTCTGACCGCCATGCCGGAAGAGGCGTTCGCAGTAGAGAGCCTGGTGATCGAGCGGCCCGAGCGCCTTGTCGTCGTACACGCTGGCGATCAGGGGTGCTCCGTGGTTGAGATGACGGCTGAGGGTGTTACGACGACTCGTGTTGCGCCTTTTCGCGTGAACGCGATTGATCCGACAGGCGCCGGCGATTGTTTTGATGCAGGGTTTCTCGTTCAATGGCTTTCGGGGACGAAGCCGGTGGACGCGGCGCGCTATGCGAATGCCTGCGGCGCGCTGGCCTGCACGGAAAAAGGCCCCATGGCTGGCGCCAAATCCGCGGCGCAAGTGGCCGCGTTCTTGGATGCATACCGGGATTAAGCATCAGTTTGAGGAGAAGTGGATGCAGACAATCAGTCCGGGACAGTGGCGCGGGCTGCGCCAGACCTCGCTGGATGGCGACGTTTTCGCTATTCTGGCGTTTGACCAACGCGGGACCTACCGCAAAATGCTGCCGGAAGGCACAACCTATGAGCACGCGGTCGACGTAAAGGCCGAAATCGTCGCGTCGCTTTCAGCGCATGCCAGCGCTGTGCTGCTGGATGCCGAATACGGCCTGAAGGCGGCCCTGACCATGGCGCGCAGCAGCGGCCTGCTGATGTCCCTGGAAAAGAGCGGCTACAGCGGCGATGCGACCTATCGCCGGATCGAGTTCATCCCGGAATGGTCGGTGGCCAGCATTCAGAACATGGGGGCGTCGGCCGTCAAACTGCTCGCCTACTATCATCCGGACACCGGTGCGCTGGCCGAGGAAATCGAGGGCGTGATTGCCGGCGTGATTAAGGACTCGCACGCGCACGGTTTGCCGGTGTTCCTGGAGCCCATGTCGTACAGCCTGGATGCTTCGGTTTCGAAGGAAAGCGCCGCATTTGCCGCCACGCGGTCGAAGGCGGTGATCGAAAATCGTCTGGGCGCGCTTGGCCCCGACGTGCTCAAGATGGAATTCCCATATGACGCGGCCTTCCACAGCAATCAGGACGAGTGGATGGCTGCCTGTGAGGCGATCAGCGCGGCCTCGGAGGTTCCGTGGGTGCTGCTGAGCGCGGGCGTCGATTTTGCGACGTTCGCCGAGCAGACGCGCATTGCCTGCCAGGCTGGTGCTTCTGGCTGGCTTGCCGGCCGGGCCATCTGGAAGGAAGCGGTGACCATGGACGCTCCGACGCGTGCGCAGTTCCTGAGCGTCACGGCGGCCGATCGCATGAAACGGCTCTCCGAGCTCAGCATCCAGTATGCGCGACCCTGGACCCAGCTTTACAGCATGCCGGCGAACTCCACGTCCTGGTACAAGAGCTAAGTCCGAACAGACGCTGGCAGCCGCCAACGCCATCGAAATTCGCAGTCTTTGACAGGAAGCCCGATACAGTCGGGCTTCTTGTATTGTCCGACCAGTCATCCCCGGCACCGGATGTGGAAAGGGAGGAAAATTTGACGCCGGCCCGAATAGGTTATAACATAATCATGTAATGACATGTTGATGCGGACTCGTCTCATGACGCGCCGTGCAGCCCAAAGATTCTTCAAATAAAAGTACCTTCGCACCCTGCCTTGGATGGTTTTCTTTCTACCCTCCCAGGAACCCAGTACCGAAGAATCGCGTGGGCTGCCTCCGTAGGGTCATGGACGAGGGCACCGAAAGAAGCTTATTATGACCTTCCGTTATTCTTCAGGTCTATGGGTTTTTGCTCAGTCCGCCGAGAAATTCGGCGGCTATACCTCCACCAATCCGGTCCTCGATCAGATCAAGATGGCTGCGTCGGTCCCCGGCCTCAAGGGACTGGAACTCATCTCACCCCTGCATGTCACGCGAGAGAACGCGCATGAGGTCAAGGGTTGGCTCCAGGACTGCGACTTGCAGCCGGTGTCGGTGAATCCTTACGTGTGGACCGAGCCGACATGGATTCAGGGGGCGTTCACGTCGCCTGACCCGAAGGTTCGCCAGCAGGCCATCGACCGGGGCAAGGAGGCCATTGAGATCGGCCACATTCTCGGAACACGGCAGATGTGCCTGTGGCCGGGGGAGGACGGCTGGGATTATCACTTCCAGTCCGACTATCGCCGCCTCTGGGAACTGGAGGCCGACGGGGTGCGGCAGCTCGCCGAGTTCGATCCGGAAACCCGCATTGGCGTTGAATACAAACTACACGAGCCGCGGACCCATATGCTGGTCAGCAGCGCGGCAAAGGCGGCGCTGCTCGGCTGCACCCTGGGGCTGCCCAATGTGGGCGGCTATCTCGACTTCGGCCATGCGCTGATGGCACGGGAGCAGCCCGCTGAGTCGGTCGTTCTCCTGACACGCCTGGATCGCCTGGTCGGTGTGCACGTGAACGACAACTACGGCATGGGTGATGACGATATTGTGGTAGGCTCCGTTCATCTGTGGGAAATGGTCGAATTCCTCCTGACTTTGGACGAGGTGGGCTACAGCGGCTGGCTGACGCTCGACCTGGTGCCGAAGCGCGAGCCGGTCGTTGAGGCATGCTCGCAGAGTATTCGCGCCCTGGAGACTTACGCTCGCCTGATCGGTCGGCTGGATCGTGCGGCTCTGCGCGAGGCGCAAGACGGTCGCGATGCACTTGCGGTGCAGCGACTGATCCACTCCGCCCTTGCCTGAAAGAGGAGTTGAACGTGCCAGGAGCTGCCGTCCTGATAGGGACAGGCTGGAACTGGTTGGAGGTCTATCTGGTATTCCCTGATCCAGAGGAGCACCAGGTTGGACGTGCATTCGCGTCGCACGAGGCGCTTGTGACACAGGGTCAGGCCGTGACCTGTGTTCGCGCCTCCGATTGGTTCGGCGGACTTGGATTCCGGAAAGGAGATTCAGCGGAAGAGTCGTTCTAGCGATTGGCACGGTCGGCACGGCTGCATCGGTTTCGAATCAGCGACATCCTTAAAAAAGACTCTCATGAGGGAGACACCATGAACAAGATTTCTCGTCGTAGCTTCCTTCGCGGCACCGGCGGCGCGATTGCGGCCGCAATGTTTGCCCAGACCGGATTGACCAGGCTTCTGGCGCAGGGCGCCGAACTTCCGACGCTCGTCACCTCCATTCGCTCGCTCACCAATCCATATCACAACAGCTGGAACCTTGGCGCCCGCTTCTTCGCGGCCTCGGTCGGCGCAGAGCACGTCACCCTGCTGACCGAAGGCAACAGCGAAAAAGGCATCGCCGACATCCAGTCGATGCTGGCGCGTACCGGCGGCAAGATGGTCCTCGACGTCGATCCGAATGACTCGCCGGATGCCCGCCCGATTGTGGAGGCCTGCGCCGAAGCCGGCGCGTTTGTGGTCACGCAGTGGAACAAGCCGGATGACCTGCACCCGTGGGATTTCAATCCCAATTACGTTGCGCACATCTCGTTCGACGGTATCCGCTACGGCATGGAAACCGCGCAGGCGATCATCGACGTGATCGGCGGGTCCGGCGGCATCGTCGGCCTCGGCGGCATCCCGGCGAACGTCCCGGCGGTTGAGCGTCGCGCCGGCCTCGACATGGCCCTGGAAGCTAATCCGGGCGTCGAACTGTTGGACTGGCAGATCGCGAACTGGTCGCAGACGGAAGCATTCGACAAAGTTGCCGCGTGGCTCACGCGTTTTGGCAGTGATATCAAGGGCATCTGGGCCGCGAACGACAACATGGCGATTGGCGCGCTCGAAGCGCTGCGCGCGGAAGGTCTCGCCGGCCAGATCCCGGTGACGGGCATCGACGGCACCCGCCTGGCGGTCGAAGGCGTGCTGGCGGGCGAACTGGCGGCCACGGTCGCTTGGGATCCTTTCTGGCAGGGTGGTATGTCCCTGTCAATCGGCCTCAACGCCGCTATGGGCGCATTCGACCCGGCGACGGAACCGGAAGAGCATCGCGAATTCTACGGCACCGGCGTGATGGTCACTGCCGCGAATGTCGAGGAGTTCTACAACACCAACATTCTCGACGTGCCGGTCATCGACTGGGACGACATTTGGGGTCGCGTGACGGGGCAGATCGAGTATCGCGATTTGGCGGCAAGCAGTTAGGTCACCGTCTGTGTGTTGAAGAACGGCAGGGGGTGGGGCATCTCACCCCCTGCTCAGTGCATTGGCGTGGCCCTCTGGCAGGGCATTCAACGCATTCGTGTGAAACAGTAAGGTTCGCAGACCATGTCTTCACAAGCCACATCCCCGGACGCTCGATCTTCACCACCATTGGCAATGGATCGCGCACGGTTTCGCGCTCTGATGAGGGCATGGGGGCCCGTGTTGGTGCTGATCGTGCTTGGCCTGTTCATCGGCCTCGTCAACCCAAGCTTTTTCGAGGGGCGCAACTTCATCCGAATCGCGACAACGGCGGCGATACCCCTGCTGATCGCATTGGGCGAGACGTTCATCATTCTGCTGGGAAGCATCGATCTCTCGCTGGAAGGCACGACGGCGCTCAGCGCGGTAATGGTCAGCATGACCGTCCTGAACGGCCGAAACTCCAACGATTTCGGCTGGGGCGGTCTCTTTGTTGCGCTGGCGATCGGCGGACTGATGGGCTTTCTGAACGGCTTCATTCACGTTCGCATACGCATCCCCTCGTTCATGAGCACGCTCGGGATGAGTTTTGTTGGCGTGGGTGCGGCCACCGTCCTGCTGAGCGGTGAACCGGTGCGCGTGCTCGATCCCAGTATTCGCGCACTGGCCCTCGAGCGTTTTCTCGACATCCCGTACATGGTCTGGATCGCAGTGCTGGTCCTGATCATCGCTTACATCATTCAGCGCTATACACGGCTGGGGCGCTACGCTTACGGGATCGGCGGGGGCGAAGATCTCCTGGCGCTCTCCGGTATCCCTGTTGGCCGTTACAAGATCATGATTTTCACCGTGGCAGGCATGTTCTACGGCCTTGCCGGTTTATTCGCTGCCGCGCAGCTCGGCATGGGCAATGCGCTCATCATCCAGGGAAAGCAGTTCGGCGCGATCACCGCAGTGGTCATCGGTGGCACAGCGCTCTCTGGCGGAGTCGGCGGAGTGCTGAATACGCTGGTTGGCGTGCTGATCGTCGCCGTGCTGAGCAATGGCATGGTGCTGATGGGCATATCGCCCTACATCCAGCAGGCCGTACAAGGCATTTTGATCGTTGTCGCGGTGGCGTTGTCGCTGAATCGCGCCCGCATCAAGATAGTCAAATGATGCGACCAGGGGCCTCAGACATGAACGAAATGCAAGAGGATAACCGCGTACCGGTGCTGACGGCGCGCGGCATAGACAAGTCCTTTCCCGGTGTCCACGCGCTGAAGGATGTGAGCATCGACATCTATCCTGGCGAAGTGGTGGGCCTGGTGGGCGAAAATGGTGCAGGCAAGTCCACCCTGATGCGCGTGCTGGCCGGGGTCTATGCACCCGACAAAGGCGAGATCATCATCCACGGCAAGTCGGTGACTCTCAACAATCCCCGCACTGCGGCCAGCCATGGGATCGGCATGGTGTTTCAGGAACAATCCCTGCTGCCCAATATATCTGTTGGCGAGAACATTTATCTGGGTCGCGAAGAGCGGTTCATGCGCTTCGGGGTGATCCAGTGGAAGAAACTCTACGCGTCGGCACGGCGGCAGCTTGAGAAAGTGCAGAGCACAGTGGACCCCGCCCGGCAGACCGACGACCTCAGCTTCGCCGAGCGTCAGATGGTCGAAATGGCGAAGGTGCTGACGCTCGAAGAAGAGCTGCGCACGCACCTGATCATTCTCCTGGACGAGCCGACCTCTGTCCTGGAGCGTGCCGAAATCGACATCCTGTTCAGCCGTGTGCGCAGCCTGCGCGAACGGGCGTCATTCGTGTTCGTCTCGCACCGGCTCGATGAAGTGCTGGCGATCAGCGACCGCGTCTATGTAATGAAAGATGGCGGCGTGGTGGCTGAAATCCCGGCCTCAGGCGCGAACGTGTCCGATCTCCACCGGCTCATGGTGGGGCGGGGCCTGCAAGCCGAGTACTACCGCGAGGGAAAACAGCACGCCTACGGCGAACAGGTCGTGATGTCGGTCGAAGGCCTCGCGCACGGCGGCGTTTTCCACGACGTGAGCTTCCAACTCCATGAGGGGGAGATCCTTGGGATCGCTGGCGTCGTCGGCTCTGGAAGAGAGGATGTCTGCCGCACGCTGTTCGGGTTCATGAAACCGACGGCCGGAAACATTCTGCTTCGCGGCCAACCGGTGCATTTCCCATCGCCATCAGACGCTGTCGAACACGGAATAGGCTATATTCCCCAGGAGCGGCGGACGGAAGGGCTGGTGATGTTCCTCCCGGTCATGCACAACATGTCGTTGGCCAGCATCAGGCAGGTGCTCCGACGTGGAGTCATCCAGCACGGGCGGGAGCGCTCGATGGCCGCCGAATGGGTGAAAAAGCTGGTGATTCGCACGCCGAGCGTGAAGGCCATGTGCCTTAACCTGAGCGGAGGCAATCAGCAGAAGGTCGTGCTGGCCAAATGGATGAACGCCAGGTCCAGGATTCTAATCCTCGATCATCCAACGCGCGGGCTGGACGTGGGCGCCAAGGAAGATGTCTACGAATTGATGCGCGAACTGACCGATCAGGGGATTGCCATCATCCTGATTGCCGACACGCTGGAGGAAATCATCGGCCTCAGCCACACCATTCTCGTCATGCGCGACGGCGCGATTACCCGGCAGTTTGAAGCGCCCGCGGGCAACAAGCCCCAGCAGGTCGACCTGATCGAGCACATGGTGTAGCGGCTGCCGCCAGAGGAAATGACATGAATCAAATCAGGGAAACACGGATCGGGGCGCGGCTGACGGCTCTTGACGCGGAACACGTCAGGCAGTTGATGCCGTTTGTGGTGCTCATCGTCCTGGTCATTCTGGTCGGCTTGGTCACGCCGGAATTTCTCGCGCCGCAGACGCTCATAGTTCTCGCGGCCGACACCGCCACTCTGTTCGTGATGGGCGCCGGAGTGACGTTCGCCATCATGCTCGGCGGGATCGACCTGTCCATCGAGGCCGTTGCCTCCTTTGTCAGCGTGGTCGTCGCGCTGGCGCTGCCTCAGTTCGGCTATTTTGCTTTCCTTATCGGCATCGCGGTAGGAATTGGCGCCGGATTGCTGAATGGCCTTGTGCATGTGCGCCTGCTGCTGCCGTCATTCATCGTGACGCTCGCCGCCGCCGGGGTTTGGACCGGAATCGGTCTGCTCATCTCGAACGCGACCTCTGTGCCCATCAGCGCAGCGGATCGCGCGCTGACAACCTGGGTTACCGCCGACACGCTGGGCATACCGAACGAGCTGTTCATCGCCGCACTCGTCCTGGCTTTCGCCCTGTTCATTCAGCATTACACGCCCTTTGGACGGTACAGCCGCGCCATCGGGTCCGGCGAAGCGGCGACCTGGGCCTCTGGCGTCAACGTCCCCATGAACAAGATCATCGCCCTTGCCATCTCCAGTGGGTTGGCGGGGTTGGCCGGCGTCATGCTCGCCTGCCGCCTGTCGAGCGGCGGACCGCGCATTGCCGACCAATTCTTGCTTCCGGCGATCGCGACCGTCGTGGTCGGCGGTACGTCGATTTCGGGCGGTGTGGGGAGCGTATGGCGCACCGTGCTCGGTGCGCTGATCATCACCGTCATTCGGACGGGAATGAACTTTGTCGGCGTCGACGCGTTTGCGCAGCAGATTGTCTTCGGGATCGTCCTGATCATCGCTGTTGGCATGACGATCGACCGAAGCAAGATGCCAATTATCAAGTAGCAGCCGGGGCAAACTCGATCTACAGTCAATGCGGATTGATTGGGGTTGCGGACTGCTGCGGCCCGATTGCCAGACAGGGAGCACTGAAAGATGGATTTGCAGTTGAAAGACAAGGTAGCCGCAATTACCGGAGGCAGCGTCGGTATTGGCCTTGCGATTGCGGAAGGCCTGGCGCAGGAAGGCGTGCACGTCGCCCTGGCGGCGCGCAATGCCGAGCGCGTGCAGGCCAAAGCCGCGGAGATTGCGAGCAAATATGGAGTGAAGGCGATCGGCGTACCGGCTGACGTGAGCCGTGCGGATGATTGCGATCGCTTCGTCCAGGAGATCGAGCGGGCGTTTGGCGGCGTCGATATTCTGATCAACAACGCCGGCACGGGCAGCGAAGAGAAAATAATGGACGCGCCCGATGACAAATGGCAGTACTACTGGGAACTGCACGTGATGGCGGCCGTTCGGCTGTCCCGAGCCGTCGCTCCGATGATGCAGGCGCGAGGCGGCGGGATCATCCTCAACAATGCCTCGATCTGCGCGAGTCAGCCGCTGGGCTACGAGCCTATCTACAACACGACCAAGGCGGCTCTGGTTATGTTCTCGAAGTGCCTCGCCAACGAACTGATACCGAGCAACATCCGCGTGAACACCGTCAACCCCGGGTTGGTCATGACACCGGACTGGCGCAAGACGGCGACTCTGCTCACCCAGAACACGTCGCAGACACCGGATGAGTATCTCGACAAGATCGCCAAGGACAATGCCCCGATCGGCCGGTTCGCAACACCTGAGGAAGTAGCCGACTTCTTTGTCTTCCTCTGCTCGCCGCGCGCCAGCTATTCGGTTGGCTCGACCTATTATGTCGACGGCGGCTGGTTGAACGTAATCACCTGATCGGGAGCGGATGGTCAGGGGCTTTTCAGCGACCCATTAGAGTACATCGGAAGCGCCAGGTCGATCTGACCTGGCGCTTCTCTTTCTGTCTGGCGGTGACGCCGATGACCAGCATGAAGCGAGGTCCTGGATTGTGCCGACGAGGCGCAGTCGGTATAACTGTGCTGTTTGCTTTCGCGGAGGACCAGGACAGCCGATGCTCAGTACCGATACTCACCAACAGATCATCCCACAGTCCGGCTTAACCGAAGTCGAGGCGACCCGTCGCCGGCAGCAGGGTCAGGGCAACACCATCGCCCTCAAGACGAGCCGTACCTACAGCCAGATCGTTCGCGGCAACGTCATCAACGCCATCAACATCATTCTTTTCGGACTTGGGGCGGTGATGGTGGCGATCGGCCGTGTCGGCGACGCGGCCACCAGTGTTGGGCTGGTTGGCATGAATATGGTGATTGGCATCTTTCAGGAGGTGCGCGCCAAGCGCCAGCTCGACCGCATCGCGCTGCTGACGCGTCCCCGCGTAACGGTCATTCGTGACGGCCAGGCGCGTGAGATCGATCCGAACCAGGTGGTCCTGGGCGATTTGATCAAGGTCAATCCCGGCGACCAGATCGTCGTTGATGGGGTGGTCGTCGGCGAAAGCAATGCCGAGATGGACGAATCGCTGCTGACGGGCGAAGCGGATCTGATTCAGAAAGCGGCTGGTGACGAAATCCTCTCGGGCAGCTTCTGCGTATCCGGCGGGGCGCACTACACCGTTACGCGCGTCGGCAATGACAGCTTCGCCAACAAGCTCACCGCCAGTGCCCGCGAGTTCCAGCAGGTGCAGACGCCGCTGCAAAAGGAAATCAACCTCATCCTGCGCTTCCTGATGGCGCTGGCGGTCTTCCTCGGTATCCAACTGCTCTTCGCCACCATTCTGTCGGAAACGCCGTTCATGCGTCAGGTGCAGTTCGCGTCCGTCATCATCGGGCTCGTGCCCAACGGTCTGTTCTTCATGGTCATTCTGGCCTACGCGATGGGCGCCGTGCGCATTGTACGGCAGGGCGCCCTGGTGCAGCAGTCCAACGCCGTGGAAAGCCTGAGCCGTGTGACCGTCCTGTGCACCGACAAAACCGGAACCCTCACCGCCAATCGCATCGTCTACGAGGCCGTGCATCCCTTCGAGAAGGGCAGAGCCGACATCGAGCGGCTGCTGGCCGACGTCGTCCGCAGCCAGTCGGCGACTAACAAGACCAGTGAAGCGCTTCTCGCAAGCCTTGCCGGCGAAAAGCGCCCGCTGCTTGATGAGGTGCCATTTTCATCCCGCCTCAAATGGAGCGCGGTGGCATTTGACCAACCGGCGCTCAAGGGGGTGTACGTCATTGGCGCTCTGGAGATGCTCCGCGTGCATATCAAGACCCTCCCGGATGGGGCGGATGAGACGTTGACGGTCCTGGCCGACGAAGGAAAGCGCGTTCTGACCTTCGCGTTCAATCCTGAACCGAGCCGGCTGCATGATGAGGTCGGCGGCGTTGTCCTGCCCGATCTGTCTCTGCTGGGCTTTGTCACCTTCACGGACGAGCTGCGCCCACATCTGCAGCAGACACTCAACGCCTTCCGGGAGAATGGGATCACCGTCAAGGTGATCTCTGGCGACAACCCGCAGACCGTTGCCGCACTGGCCAAACAGGCGGGCTTCCCTGGCGACCTGACCTATGTCTCCGGTCCGGATCTGGCGACCATGTCTCCCGCGGAATTCGAGCACGCAGCCGTCGAGAGCACGGTTTTCGGCCGCATCACGCCGGAACAGAAGGAGGCGCTCGTCGACGCCCTGAAGGCGCAGGGCCACTATGTAGCCATGATGGGCGACGGGGTCAACGACGTGCTTTCGCTCAAAAAGGCCGACATCGGTATCGCCATGCAGAGCGGCAGCAGCGCGACTCGCAATGTCGCGGACATGATCCTGATGGGCGACTCGTTTGAGGCGCTGCCGCCGGCTTTCACCGAAGGCCAGCGAATCATCAATGGCATGAAGGACATCCTGCGTCTGTTTCTGACCCGCGTGGCCTACACGGCGCTTTTGATTATCGGGGTCAGCTTGCTCAACCTCGGGTTCCCGCTGGTGCCCAAGCACAATGCCCTCCTATCCCTGTTCGTCGTCGGCATTCCGACCCTCGTGCTGGCGCTCTGGGCGAGACCCGGCGCGCTGCCGAAGGGTAGTCTGCTGCGCGAGATCACCCACTTCGTGATTCCTGCCGCCCTGGTGACGTACATCTTCGGCATGGTGATCTACGTAGGCGCCGCGTTCATGACCGTGGTGATGGAAAGCCAGGTGGACGTTACGCCGGAGATGATCGATTCCTTTGAGCGTTACGCGGGCATCGACTACGACATCGCCACGTCCGATGAGTTCCTGGGTGAGGTCGCGGTGCTGGCCGCACAGACGGCCCTGACCTCTTTCCTGGTCTATTCCGGCTTGCTGCTGGTCGTGTTTGTCGAGCCGCCCATTAAATGGTTTGTGGGTGGAGACGAATTCAGCGGCGATTGGCGGCCTACGCTGATCGCCGGCGGTCTGGGGATTGGTTTCTTCGCCATCTTGCTGATCGAGCCGCTGCGCACGTTCGCGGAGCTGCTGGCGCTTCCCTGGTGGGGGCACCTTCTGATCCTCGTGGTCACCGCGATCTGGATGCTCGTGCTGCGGACGGCCTGGCGCAAGGACTGGCTGGGCTATTTCACCGGCAGCAAAACCCTGCATCCCCGTCCGGCGAAGATCAGATGAGATGCGCGGGCTGGCGGTGGTCGCCATCGCCGCCAGTCCGCGGTGGAGCGTGTTGCTTCTGGAAGGTAAGGCAGCCTGTCATCGGGAGAAGATCCAGCGCCATTCGTAGGCTTTCAGGCCGACGGCGTTTGCCGGCTCGAGCCTCACGGTCTGCGATCGGTCGCTGAAATTGAACAGCGCGGTCGTCCGCTCCTGGCCATCGGGGGCGGTGCGTTCCAACGACAAGACTGCTCCGTTGTTGAGCGACTCCGCGCGCTGAGACCCCAACGGATGGAAGGAAGCATGTTCGCGCCTCGCCTGCACCAGAGCAGCGTAGGCGGTGAAAAGACGGGCCCGGAAGTTCCCGGGGTCGTTAAGCTCGGCGGCGACCTGATCGGCGTTCAGCTTCTCCCGGTTGATCGCCCGGTTGTAGCCCAGCCGCTCCAGACCGGCATCATCGTTTCGTGACCCAAGCAGGCTGTGAACGTAAATGGCCGGGACGCCGGCCAGCGACAGCATGACCGCCTGTGTCAGCAGAAAGCGCGCGATATGGTCGCCAGTCGAGATTCCGACTGCGCCGGTGGCATCGACATAGCTGATGTTGAGCTCATATGGCTTCTTGCCCCCATCGGGGAGCGCGCGATAGCTGACTCGTCCTCCGTTGGCCTCCACATGATCGATCATCTGCGCCAGCTCATCGGCCGACAAAATGCCCTCGACCGGTCGAACGCCAATGCCGTCATGCGAGGCGGTGAAGTTGAAGAAGGTTGTGTGTTCTGTCGGGGCGGGCAGGCTGTTGATCCAGTCCGCAAGCTTCGCGGCGTTCCCGGTGATCATCGTGTGCAGCAGCAGCGGCGGCAGGGTGAAGTTGTAGACCAGCTGCGCTTCGTCTGCGCCTAGATACGAAACGTTCTCTTCATGCGGGACGTTGGTCTCGGTGATCAGGATCACATGCGGCGCGACCCGGTCGAGCGCGGCGCGAAGAAGGCGGATGACCGCGTGCGTCTGGGGCAGGTGCAGACTGCTCGATCCGGCAACCTTCCACATGAAGGCAATCGCGTCCAGTCGGATGACCTGCGCCCCTTGTTCGACGTAGTACAGAAGAACGTCGAGGATGCGCAGTAATGTCGTGGGAGCCCGGTAATCGAGATCGACCTGATCGTCGCTGAAGGTCGTCCACACGTGCACCGTCTCGCCATTGGCTTTAGTGAACGGGGTGAGGAGCGGCGATGTGCGCGGGCGTACCACATCGCGCAGATCCGTCTGCGGCGATTCAGTCATGAACAGATTCGCAAACGACGGATCGTCCGCGAGGAAAGCCCTGAACCACTCACTCTTGGCCGACATGTGATTGATCACCGCGTCGAACATCGTCCGGTAATCGCGGCTCAGACCGCGAACATCCTCCCAGGTGCCGAGCGCCGGGTTGACGGCGTAATAGTCGATCACTGAGAAGCCATCGTCCGAGGAGTATGGGTAGAACGGCAGGATGTGTACCGTATCGATCAGGTCAGCTGGCTGATCGTGCCGCAGGTGATCGTTCAGGAAACGGTGCAGGGTGCGCAAGGGTGGTTTCTCCCTCACGTCGCAGCGAGTCGCCGTAGGTGATGAGCGTGACAGTCTTCTCGGAGAAGAACTCCCCTCGAGCAGGAGGCGCTTTGACACGTACAAGCCGCTCTTCGATGGCATCAAAGAGCGGCTGAACGTGATCCGGATAGAGTTGGCTGAGCAGGAGTCGAATCCGGTCAGAAGGGGTCATCGAAACGCCTCAAGGCCTGTTCCAGCACGCGGCGGGCGACACTGTACGAGAAGTTCTCGATTGCCACGCGGTAGTTATGCTCCGTCCATTGGTCTCGCAGCGACGCATCATCGATCAGGCGGCGGGTCTGCGCAATGACATCCGGGGTGAGATCATAATTGTACTCCACCGCCTTGATGCCGCGACTCTTGATGTCGGCCACGTAGACCGGGTAGGTATGCGTGATGAACGCCTTGCGGAAATAGATCATCTCCAGCATGGCATTGCCGAAACCCTCGTAATCGCTCGGATAGGTGGCGATGTGCGCATGCGGATACACGTCCCACAGCTTATAGACGCGATGTCCGTCTTTCTCTCCCCGTTCCGCGCCGATATAGTCGCCGATCATCCGGTAGCGGATGCCAGCGCGGTCGGCTTCTTCATGCAGCCAGTCACCGTAGCCGATCGCTTCGTCGCCCTCGTGGCCGGTGACCAGCAGAATCAGACGGGGATCATCCAGCTTGCGCACCAATTCGATCGCTTTTTCGATCACTTTGCGGCGGATGATGCGCGTCGGCTGCAGGACAATCCGATCGGCGTCGCTCAGCCCAATCTCGGAGCGGAAGGTCATGGCATAGTCGTCCGGCGGCGGCGGCGGATTCTCGTAGTCAAAGACGTTCGGCATGTACAGCGCCGGGATGCCGCGCCAGGTGTACAGACGCTGCTGCATGACCGTGCTGATCACCAGATGACGCACCGATTCCAGCTTCGGGGGGAATGCTTCGTCGAGAATGCTCTGGATGCCGTTGGTGATGAAGCGCGTTCGCTCCCAGTAGAAGTCGTGCGAGTGGCACAGCACCTTCAGCCGCGTCCGCCGTGCCAGATCGGCGATGGCTACGCCGAGCGAGATGTTCATGGGGATGGCGTTGGTGTTCTGTGAGACGAGCAGGTCGATGTCGTACTCCGCTACAAACGCTTCCAGTTCGGCGCGCAGCCGATCGGCGCTCGCGTAGATTTCGCGGATCAGGCGAGCGGGCGGATTCGCCGTACTGAACGCCTCATCATGGAGACGCCTGGCGATCGGGTGGGCAAAGTGCATCTCCGGGACGAGGCGGGCCGGCGGAGTCACCGGATCGAGTTCGCCGGCACAATAGAACGATTCGTGACCCATCTCGCGCAGAAGCGTCACCAGCTTGGCGACCTCCAGGGTGACGCCGTCGGTGCCCGACAGTCGAGAGGAAACGAAACCGATATTCATGGCTTGAAGGCTCCTAGAAGGACACAGGCGTAAGCGGCATTTGGCCAGGCGAACCAGTGGCGCGAAACGACCTCACCGGTTTCGGGATTATAGGCTTCCGGAAGAGAACCGTCCGGCTGACCAGCGCGGTGCAGCGATTCTACTGCCCGGCGCTGCCTCGCTTCATCCCCGAGATTTTCCGCGATGATCAGTTCCTGCACGTCGCCCAGCGCCCACGCGGCGCGGGTGTGCACCGATCCGAGATGGCCGCCGAAATAAGCTTCTTTGTTGGCGGGCGAGAAGGCAAACTCCATGGTCGCTCGCCAGACGGGATCGCTGTTGTCGCACCATCCCCACAGAGGCGCGAGCACTGTGGGAAAGTCATTGGCGTCATGATAAAGATGATGGTGGCCTTTGCCGTCGGTGGCATAGGCGTAGATGTGCTTGCCGTCCCATTCTGCTGCAAAGTGCTGGTCGACGGCGGTGCGGATCTCGTCCTTCAACGATCCGGTCCCGATCCAGATCCGCTCCAGCTTCACCAGTGTCTTCCAGAAAAGGATATGGCTGGACAGGTGGTAGGGCAGGGCGATCGGGTCATCGGCAGGCGTCTCGTCGGTCGGGAAGAGCGCGGCGAAATCGGCTCTTCGGGCAAAGAGCATGTCGAGAGTGGCATAGACTGAGCCTTCGAGCCGCTGAAACGTGGCACGATCGCCTGTCTCCTCGACATATTCCGCCAGTTCGAGCAGCGGAAACAACTGCTGATCGAGTTGAAACGCGGGGTCTTTGATCATGCCGTTGGCCAGATAGCAGCGTCCCCAAGCCCCGTTCTTGCGCTGGGCGATTTCGAACATCCAGATCAGGTGGCGGTGTACGATGTCGCGCATGTCCGCGTGCCAGCTCAGCAGCGCGCGCGCCAGATAATAGGCATCCCGATTCCAGGACAGCAGCAGCAGCATATGATCGGTGAGCAGGCACGCGCCTTCGCCGACCGGAATGGCCATGCTCTGACTGTACGCCAGACCACGCCGCGCGACCGAGTCCAACCTGCCAGTGCTGCCTGCCTCTTCCAGGCGCTTTCCAATCTTCTGCAATTCCTCGCACGCTTCGGCCAGTCGCCCAGGGCTTGGCGGATAAAACGATAGGGCGCGAGTCTGCGCTTCCAGTGCGTTGCGTCCCGTCGATAGGCAGATTGCGACCTCATCTCCCACCAACGACAGATCGACCCGAACCGCGCCGACCGTCTCCAACTCATACGAGTCGCCGCCGAAGGGCGCGACAATGCACACGGCAGCGGGCAGCGCGGGATTTTCAATTGTCCACATGCCGAACGTGCCATGCTGTTCAAAGTTGACGCTGGTTTCCACCGGCGGTGCAGGGATCACCCCGCCTTCGGTCAACTGCGTGTAAGCGCAGCGCTGCAACGACAGACGCCCAGTGAAACGCGCTGACTTGCCGTTGAGCCTCCAGCGCTGGTATGCCGTGATGCCGTACACGAAGGTCATGCCGGTGGCGTTCGTACGATCCTGAAAGCGAAGACCCGTCGCAACGTCTGGTGTGACGCCCGACTGAGCCTGGGTATAGACCCACTTGACCGGCGAGTCGAACTCCACACCAAAACCGTCCAGCGCCGCGAGGCCGGCACGGTACGCGCGCACCGCCGGCTGATCGTAGCGCTTGTCATCGGGGAACGGGTCGGCGGTGGTCAGCGTCACATAGCCATGTTCCGGTTGATAGAAGCTGAGCGCGATGATCCGTCCGTGCGCATCGACGCTGCCATTGATGCCGTTCGCGCCGAAGTCGGCGGGTTTCATGCCGGCACCTGCTAAAGATCCGGCGCAATCGACTGCCCGGTATCGACATCCATCCAGCGGATCTTGTTCGGGGGAAAGCGCAGCCACACCTTGTCGCCCATGCGGATGGGCGAGTCGGGCGAGGTTGACACCTTGATGATGTCTTTGTCGATGCGGGCAGTCAGCAGATTCTGCGCGCCCAGCGGCTCGACCACGTCTACCGTCACCGGCAGCGTGTCATGGAAGGGCGCCGTGACCAGTTCCATGCACTCGGCGCGAATGCCGAGCAAGACGGGTTTGCCGATATACGAGGCCAGCGCCGACTGCATTTCTGTGACGGGGGTCAGCACGAAGTCGCCGATCTGGACGGAGTATGCGCCGTCGCTCTTCTGCACCTGCCCGTGCACGAAGTTCATCGGCGGATTTCCGATGAACCCGCCGACAAAATGGTCGCTGGGCAGGTCATAGACGCGCGTTGGCTGGTCGACCTGAAGAATGCGACCAGACTTCATCACTGCGATCCGGTCGCCCATGCTCATCGCTTCGATCTGGTCGTGGGTTACGTAAATGGTGGTTGCGCCCAGGCGCTTGAGCAGCGATTTGAGTTCGGCGCGCATCTCCAGACGGAGCAGGGCATCGAGATTGCTGAGCGGCTCATCCATCAGAATCACGCGGCTGTCGAAGGCGATGGCCCGCGCGACGGCGATGCGCTGGCGCTGCCCGCCGCTCATCTGGCTCGGGTAGCGCTCCAGCATGTTTTCGATGTGCAGCAGGTTGGCGGCATACTCAACCCGCTCGCGGATCTGGTTCTTATCGGCCCGGCGCATCTTCAGCCCGAAGGCGATGTTATCGAATACCGTCATGTGCGGGAAAATGGCGTAATTTTGAAAAACCATCGAGATCTGCCGTTCGCGTGGCGCGAGGTAGGTCACATCTCGTCCGCCGATGGTGATCCGCCCGCTGTCCAGCATGCCGAGGCCGGCAATGGCCCGCAAGAGGGTGGTCTTGCCGCAGCCACTCGGGCCGAGCAGCACCACAAATTCATGTTCGTGTATGGTCAGGCTGACGTCGTCGATGGCGGTGAACTTGCCAAACCGTTTAATGGCGTTTTGAATCACGATTTCAGACATGAATCACGACCCTCTACTTGTTGATCGAGCCCCACATGTTGAAGAGATAGCGTCGGATGAAGAAGATGAAGATCATCGTCGGCACCAGCATGAAGAACGCTGCTGCGAACTTGAACGGATCGCTCGACTTATCGAGGTTGTAGAGAATGTGCGCGGGCAGGGTGCGGTTCTGATTGGTCAGCAGGATGGCTGCGAACACCTCATTCCACGACAGGACGAAAGTCAGGATGGCCGAGGCTGCGATGCCCGGCAGCGACAGTGGCAGCACGACGTTGACGAATGCCTGGATTGGTGTACACCCAAAGATTTGCGCCGCTTCCTCGAACTCATAGGGGACGCTGGCGAACACGCTGGACACGACCAGCACGGTGGTCGGCAAGGTGAGCGCGGTATGCATCAACGCCAGCGTGACCGGCTGATCGTACAACCCCAGTCGGATGAAGATCACCGCCAGTGGCACGGCCAGAACCACAATCGGGAAGGCGCGCACCGACAGCATCAGCAGTCGAATAGCATCGCGCCCCCGAAACATGTAGCGGGCGATGGCATAGCCGGCCGGGACGGCGATCAAGGTGGAGATGATCAGCGAGAGTACGGCGACGAGGATGCTGTTGCCCAGCGCCCGGATGATGCCTTCAGAATTGATGAAAAAAGTCAGCGAATCCAGGGAGATGGGGTTCGGAAAGAAAGCCTTAGGGAAGGCGCGCACAGCGGTGGGGGTACTGAACGCCATGTTGGTGATCAGCCAGATGGGCAGCAGGATCCAGATGGCGAGCAGCACGGCGATCACGTACACGGCAGCGCGGCGCACGCGCAGGCGCATCAGCGCCCGTTGGCGTTCTCGCTCGTTAGGTAGTACGGCTAGCCCAGGTTGAATCGCTTCGGCGCTCATGAGGTCTTCACTACCTCTTCCTGAGATCGGACCGCGCGGAGATAGAACAGTGACACGCCCAGGGAAATGATCATGATGAACACGGAATAGGTGGCGGCCATGCTCGGATTATTGAAGCGCGCCGGGTCGTACCAGCGAAAGGTCTCGTTGGAGAGGACCGTCATGATGTCGCCCCCGGTGATGGCAATCACGATCGCGAATACCTGGAAGGCGAGGATCGTGCGCAGGATCAGCGCGACTTGCAGGCTCGGCTTTAGAAGCGGAAGGATGATGTGCCGCAGTCGCTGCCACAGGACGCACCGAACACCTCACCCGCCTCCATATAATCGCGCGGGATGGCCTGCAGACCGGAAACGACGATGACCATGACGATCGAGGTCGCGCGCCAGATCTCCGCGAGCACAATGATCGTGATCATCCAGCCCATCTGCCCGGCCTGAATGAAGATGAACGGCAGTTCGAGGATGTTGGCTTCGACCAGCAGTGAATTCAGGAATCCGCGCTGGGTAAAGATGGCGAACCACAGAATGCCCGAGACCAGGTCGGACAGGCCGAGTGGAATCGCATAAATGTAGAGAAAGAGCCCGCTGAAGCGTATCTGACTTTGCAGGACCAGCGCCATGATGATGGCCAGGACGAACTGCGCCGGGATGATCAGGATGATGAGCAGGAGAGTCGTCCATAGCGCGTCGTCGAAGCGGAAGTCGGTGAACATGCGGTTGACGTGGGTCAGCGAGAACTCGCGCACCGCTTCCCCGGAAGTCACACGGGCGGTCTCTGACGTGCGCCGGTTTTCGATGAAGACATTGCGGATGCTCACCCATCCCTCGACCGTCGTGCCCGTATCATCCTCGGCCTCGACGCGATACCAGAACAGCGGTCGCGATGCGCCGCTGGGGAGCGTTTCCTGCAGTTCGCTGCGTTCCAGGATGCGCACTTCGGTCTGAAGGAGAAGGGCTCCGCTGACCGACGCACTGTCGTTCGGTTCGGCACGCAGACTCAGGAACTGGCCTTCACTGCTGAAGGCCAGTTGCGCTGCCTGTGTCATGGGGTATAGAAAGAAAAGCGCCAGGTAGATCACGGACGGTAAAAGCAGTAAATAGGGCACCCAGCGATTGCGCTTCATATAACATCTACTTTCCTCTGACCCAAAGGTTGGGTGAGGGGATGTGCCATGTCGGCACATCCCCTCGGGTGCAGGCTCAAAGAGCCTGCGACAGTGCAGCAAACGTCTACATGCCGGACTCGAGCTGGCAGGTGCCCTCGCTGGCCGGATCAGGCGCCCAGCACGGCGCGCCGGTCTCATCCAGCAGCGTCTGAAGCGTGGCTGCTTCTTCGGCCAGGACCGTCTCAATCTCGCCGCCATCGATGACGATGCGGGTAAACGCGTTTCGGAAGATCTGGTTCAGTTCGCCTCCGCGCGATCCCAAACCGATGGGCAGCAGCGCCACGATTGAGTCTTCTGACATCGACTGCGCCGTCACGGCTTCCGCCTGCTTGGCTGCGCCCGCCGACAGGCCGCTCATGTCAACACCATCAATGACCGGGTAAAAGCCCAGTTCTGTCAGGACGGCGGACTGCGCGGCCGGCGACATGAGGTAGCTGATCAGGGCCTCTGCACCCTCAGGATTGTCCGTCGTGAAGGGGATGCCCAGACCGACGATCACCGGCATGAACCCACGTCCCTCGGGGCCGACCGGCGCCGGGAAGGCGATGAAGTCGTCGGGGCTCTCGTCGAAGGCTGGCTTGAGCCGTGCGACGTGGTCGAAAGCGACCAGCACCTCACCAGAGAGGAGCGGCTCGTTCATGAACTCATAGCTGATCGACTGCGGGTTGACGTAGGGCCACAGTTCGTCGCGCAGGAAAGCGAATGCTTCTGCCGCCGCCGGGCTGTCGAACCGGGTCACCATGCCGCCGGTGAACGAGGGATAGAAGTAGCCCTGCAGGAAGCGATGGAACAGGCCTGCCACCGGCAGTCCGAGTTTTGCCTCGCCGGTTTCGTCGTACATGTTCTTCGCCCATGCCGCAAGCTGCTCCCAGGTGAGCGAGTTGACATCCGCGCCCTCAGGGAGATACTGCAGCGCATCGTTGTGCGCCGCCATGGTGTAGGTTGCCTGCAGCCAGGGGATGTAGTACTGGTAGTCTTCGGTTCCCATGCGGCCCAGTTCAACGAAGGCGTCGGAGACATTGTTTGCAGCTTCGATCTCGCCGAGCTGCTCGGTCAGGTCGAACAGCATGTCTTCGTTTGCCAGTGTCGGGAACGTGCCGTGTAGGGCGGCAACCACATCACTGATGCCAGAGCCGGCCTGTGCCTCGGCCCGCAGCAGGTCGAGCATCGGGCCTTCTTCCGAAGGCGCGAACTCCGCCGTCCCGCCCTCGTAGTCGCCAAGGATGGCACGGAACTTCTCGGCTTCTTCGACGACGTTGAACTGTGTGGAGGCCAGGGTAACGGTCCCGTCATCCTGTGCAACGACGGGGAGGGCAAAAACAAGCAGGATCAGACTCAGTAGGAGAAAACGATATTTCGCGATCATGACCAATCAACCTCTCTCGATAACGGACGAGCGGAACAGAATGAAGAGTCAGACACTTCACGCTGGCGTGTCGCGCATCACCTCCTTTCGCCTGTTGAGTCGCGTACCACGAGACTTGCCGGAAGCAGTGTTTGCGTTTCCGGTCCTGTCTTACGAGTGATGATCTGCACGAGCATGTGCAGGAGTCGCTGACCAATCTCGTACACGGGTTGATGAACGGTCGTCAGAGCAGGCTGCGCGTATTCGGCAGGGGGGATATCGTCAAAACCGGTGACCGACAGATCGCTGCCGACGGCGAGTCCGCGCTTTTGGGCAGCGCTGATCACGCCGAGCGCCATGAGATCGTTGGCGCAGACCATGGCGGTCAGGGCAGTGTGCTCATCGAGCAGTTCGTTCGCCAGGGTATAGCCGCCGGAGCGCAGCAGGTCGCCGTGCCGAACGTATTCCGGCCGGTACAGGATCCCCGCGGTCGCCAGTGCTTCCGCGTAACCACGGCGACGATACTCCGTGTAGGCGATGTCGGGCGGCGGAAGCAGCAATGCAATGTCCCGATGGCCGAGCGCGATCAGGTGCTCGGTGGCGGCGCGAATGCCACTCTCACTATCGACATCGATGTAGGCGAAATCGGAGTCCTCGGAAGGTGAGCTTCGCCCGGAGACGACGAAGGGGTGCTGCAACGCCTTGAGATAGTGCAAACGCTCATCACCCTGGCGGGTGCGGGCGACGATCATGCCGTCGACGCGCCCACCACCGACGAAGCGCTCGTAGGCGTCCATTTCGGTCTTGCCGGGAATTTGCGCGCTGATCAGCACATCATAGCCTTCGCGAGCGGCAGCGTCGCCAATACCGCGAAGGAGCAGGTTGAAAAAGTCGTTGGAAAAGCTCTGGTCGTTGGCGGGGATGACCAAGCCGATCGTCTGCGTGCGCTGGTTGCGGAGCTGGCGTGCCGGCGCGTGCGGCTGATAGCCGAGCTGGCGCGCGGTCTCGATGATAGTTTGGCGCGTCACTTCATTGACGTCGCTGTAGCCGCCCAGCGCGCGAGAGATCGTGGTGACAGAATATCCGGTCTTCTCCGCCAAATCCTTGAGTTTAACCATAGCTCTATTTCAGAATCAGTAAACCCTTCTGACTTCATTGTATTCCGAAACGTTTCGGACTGCAACAAGTCCTGGAGTCTTCCCGGCTCCTTCACGCAGGAACGCAAAAGGCCCGACCGAGAGCCGGGCCTTACCAAAGCCGGAATGCATCGTGCAGGGTCGATGCAACGATCAGTGCTGCGACGCCGCGCAGAATTCATTCTGAAGGCGCAGCGTCTCCGTGTCCGCCTTGATTGCGCGAAGAGCCGCGGCCAGCGCCCGTGCGCGTGCTGACAGCCAGGTATCTCCCTTTTCCGCCGTGGCGGGGCTGCCGTCGCCGCAGTAGTGCGTCGGATGATCGGCGTACCACCAGATACCGGTCCCCACGCCGAGATCGCGCAGCGCTTTGAGCCGGTTCAGCGGCAATCCTTCGCCGTCCGCGCGCAGTTGGTCGCGCCGCACCAGATCGGGCCGGATGATCAGAATGGCGCTGGTCTCCTGCTCTCCCGCATGCCCATCGACCGTCGTCTGCCACAGCGCGTCCACGGCGACCCGATCCGCTTCGCTGAGCGGCGGTTCAGCGACGTAGACCACGTAATCGCGGGCGCTTTCGAGCTGCAACTGGGTGAAGTAGTGGATGAGGTGATCGTTTCCGCCGTGGGCATTGACCAGGACGATCTTCTTCAGTCCGTTTCTCGCGATCTCCCGGCAGATATTGTCGAGGAGCCGCACCTGGAGATCGGCATCGATGGCGATCGTGCCGGCGCAGTGCCGTGCCTCCAGAATCTGGGTGAACACGTAATCGGGGAAGATCACGGCCGGTTCCAGCGCAGCGGCCCGGCGGCACAGGTCGCGGCCGATGTACATATCCGTTCCCAGGGGCAGGTGATGGGCATGACGTTCAATTACGGAGAGCGGGAGCAGGCAGACGCCCTGCGACCGTTCGACCGCCTGCGGGAACTCGTCGCTCGTCAATTCCTCCCAATGCACGATGGATTCTCCTCACTTTGCTTCATAAGCGGATCGACCGATCCGGTCGATCCGCACAATAATCCGGTTCTAGTTGTTGCGACGGCGGCGGTTGACCTCGCCGCTGGACAGGCTGCCCATGTCGATCAGGAAGGCGATCACCAACCAGGCCCAGTCCAACCCGTCGACGCCGTTAGGAGAGACCAGCACGTAGGCCAGCAGAGTCCAGGGCAGGAAGACGATGCCGAGACAGGGCAGTACGAAATTTGCGAATGTCCCCTGCCACCGCACAGAGTCCGTCAGCGCCCACACCAGCGCAGCAGCGCGCGGGCCGATAAGGAGAAGAATGGAAATCAGACAACACATGTTTGCCTCCCTGAAAGTGCCGGCGCTGCCGGTGTGATGCCGCAAAAATCGCGTGGGCACACATCCCACTTGCTGTGCTCATTTACGTGAATCGGAGGGCACGGGTTGCGGCCTGTCGGCATCTCCGAATGGCGAGCGTTGTGCGATTCGTCGCAGGGCCGGGGACGCGTTACGATCGACCGCACACAATTTCACCGGGCGCTACAATTCAGAGTCTTCCTGTCGACCCAATACTCGAACACGGTACGGAGCCCATCTCATGAAGCTAACACCTGAGGTCCATGTTGTCGGCGGCGGCCGTTTTGGATTCGGCCTCTCCGGCACGCTTGATTGTCACGTCTACCTGCTTAACGGGGGGGATGAGCTTGCGCTCGTCGACCCCGGCCTGGGGCTGGATCACGATTTTGACACGATCCTGGAGAACATCCGCGAAGACGGCCTGGACCCCAGTCGTATCCGAAAGATGATTCTCACACACTACCACTGCGACCACGTCGGAGCGGCGGCGGAAGCGGCGGGGCGACTCGATGTGGAGGTCATCACATCGGCCTTGGCCGCGCCCGTCATTCGGAACGGAGACGAGCGGGCTGTGGCGCTGGATGTGGCCAAAGTTGCCGGTTTCTACCCGGCCGACTTCGTGTTGCAGCCGTGTCAGGTCGACCGCGAACTCCGCGAAGGCGATGTCGTCCAGCTTGGCGATCTCGCGCTGACCGCCTACGAGACGCCCGGCCACTGCGACGGTCATCTGAGTTTTCACTTTGCCGGCGCCGACCGGACCTACCTGCTGGGGGCGGATCTGGTCTTCTGGGGCGGGCGCATCCTGTTACAGACGATCCACGACTGCCGCATCGACGCCTATGCGTCCAGCGTCTTCAAGGTCGAGGCACTGCAATTCGATGCGCTGCTGCCGGGCCACCTGCAGATCTCGCTGCGCGGAGGGCACGAACACATCGCGCAGGCCGCGAAGAGCTTCCGGCAGTTGGGGGTGCCGCCCAATCTCGTCTAGGACTTGCCGTCCTGGTTGTAGAGCGCGATCGAGGCGACGATGACCACGCCTTCGATCAGCCCCTGGAACTGCTGCTGTACGTTGAACAGCACCATCAGGTTGGCCAGGACGGCCAGCACCAGCACCCCACCGACGGTGCCGATGACGCCGCCGCGTCCGCCAAACAGGCTGGTTCCGCCGATGATCACCGCCGTGATGGTCGTGAGTTCCAGACCATCGGCGATCACCGGGTCGCCAACGCCCATGCGGCTGAGCCACATCAGACCGCAGACGGATGCCAGCAGGCTGCACAGGACGTAGACGCCGTAGCGCACGCGCTTCACCGGGATGCCGGATAGGCGCGCCACCTCCTGATTGCCGCCGACCGCGTAGACGTAGCGGCCGAAGAGGGTACGGCGCAGCGCGAAAATCAGGGCGATGGCCAGGATCACGAGCAGGACGAAAAATACGGAGAAGGGGCCGATCTTCTGATCGTAGAACAGCAGCGCTTCCCGGCTGGCCTTGCCGATTGGGGAGGTGGAGATCGTCAGCGCGACGCCGCGCAGAATGACGAAGGACGCCAGCGTGACGATGAACGGGCTGATATTCAGGCGGTTGATCAGCAGGGCGTGCACAAAGCCAACGCCGGCGCCGACCAGGAGCGTTATCAGCACGGCAGGAAGCGTGTTGTTGGAGTCGCCATTCATCAGAATGGCCGAGACGAGCACTGAGACTCTGACCAGTGAGCCGACCGACAGGTCGATGCCGGCGGTCAGGACGACCAGCATCTGACCGAGCGCGACCACGCCCAGGAAAGATACTTGTCTGAGCAGGTTGAAGAGGTTGCGCTCGCTCAGGAAGCGTTCGGTGAACAGGGCGCCCGCCAGCACCATGACGAAAACCAGTGCATAGACGGCAAGGATGCCGCGATTCTGACGCCAGAAGCGACGTGACCGGATCCTCTGCGTTGGAAGTGCGAGTGTGCTCATCAGACTTCTGCCCCGCTCGTTGCCCGTTCGATAATGGCCTCTTCAGTCGCGACCTCGCGCGAAAGCTCACCGCTGATCTGCCCATCGCGCATGATCACGATGCGGTCGCTCATGCCGAGAATCTCGGGCAGTTCGGAGGAAATCATCAGGATCGCCACGCCCTCGGCATTGAGCCGGCGCATGAGCTGGTAGACCTCGAACTTGGCGCCGATGTCGATCCCGCGGGTAGGCTCATCCATGATGATCACGCTCGGTTTGGTCTCCAGCCACTTGGCCAGGACCACCTTCTGCTGGTTGCCGCCGCTCAGGAACTGGGCCTCCTGCTCCGCGCTGGCCATGCTGATGCCGAGCTTCTTCTGCGCGTTGGCTACCACTTCATCTTCGCGCTTCCTGTTCAGAATGCCGCTGGAAGACAGACGCCTGAGGATGGGCAGCGTGATGTTCTGGCGGATCGGCAGGCCGGTGAACAATCCCTGCGCCTTGCGGTCTTCCGGCACGAGCGCCAGCCCATTGCGAATGGCGTGGGCCGGGCTGGCATGCATGACCATTTGTCCGTTGAACAGGATGCGGCCGCTGGTCACCGGATCGACTCCGAAGATGGCGCGGGCCAGTTCCGTCCGTCCCGAACCGACCATGCCGGCGATGCCCAGGGTCTCGCCCGCGTTGAGCGTCAGGCTGACATCGCGCAGACGCGCATTGGAAATTCCTTCAACCACCAGGACCGGCTCGCCGCGCTGCTTGGTTGGGGGAGGGTAGACTTCCTCCAGGGGGCGTCCCACCATCATCTGCACCAGCTCGCGCTTGGAAAGACCTGCTCGCGGCTGGCTGCCCACCACTGCGCCATCTTTGAGCACGGTGATGGTGTCGGCAATCTGAAAAACCTCGTCGAGACGGTGCGAGATGTAGACAATCGTCACGCCGTGTGTGACCAACGACTTGATGGTCAGGAAGAGCTGCTCCAGTTCTTGGCCGACCAGGATCGCCGAAGGCTCATCCATGACGATCAGGTCCGCCTGACGGGAAAGCGCCTTGGCGATCTCGACCATCTGCTGCTTGGCGACCGTGAGCTCGCTGATCGGCGCGTCGAGGTCGATCTGCACGTGGAGCCTGCTGAGGATCTCCGCGGCCTGCTGGCGCATCGCGGCCGTCTGGATTACCCCCAGGCGGTTCGGTTCCCTGCCCAGGAAGATATTCTCGGCGACCGTCAGAAAGGGACTGAGGGCCAGTTCCTGATAGATGATGCTGATACCCATGTCCAGCGAGAGTCGGGGCGTCAGATGGGTGAAGCGGCGACCCTTGAATGTGATCTCGCCGCTGTCCGCCTGAACCGCCCCGCCAAGGATCTTGATGAGGGTCGATTTCCCGGCGCCATTTTCCCCGACCAGTGCATGAACCTGCCCTCGCACGCAGGAAAACGACACATCACGCAGTGCCGGCACCCCGGCGTAAGCTTTGCAGATGCGGTCCATGTTCAGGATGAAGTCGGGCTGTGTCATGAGTGGTTCGTCGCTTCTGCCGTGAGAAGGGCGGGGCGGCCGAACAGGCCGCCCCGGAAAACAGGGTTAGCTGCCGGAAACGACGAAGCCCAGCTCTTCGAGGCGCTCTTCCGGGAACAGGATGGGGCCAAACACGTCATCGCTCCAGTCGGGGTTGAAGTACTCCGCCCCTTCGGCGTCAGTGAAGTACTGGGTGTTCGGGATGCTGTCCTGGAAGTCGATGAAGCGCGGCACGGACTCGCCCTGGAGGATCTTCACGGCGGTGTCCATGCACAGCGTGACCATGGCGTTGGGGTACTGCCATGCGCCATAGCTGATGTCGTTCTCCAGCGCCAGACGCAGGAAGCCGTTACCGAATTCGCCGCCGCCAATCGGCGGGATGGCCACACCGGCGTCCAGGTACGCGCTGACGATGCCCTGCGACATCTGAGCGCCGCCCGACCACACGCCATCGATCTCCTCACCATACTGGGCGATCCACGTTTCCATGATCGACTTCGCCTCGGCGGTCGACCAGTTGCCCGGCTGAATGTCGAGCACGGTAATGCCGGGGTTGGCGGCAAAAACGGCCTCCGCCCCTGCTTCCATGACGTCGGAGGTGGATGCGCCAGGGATGCCGGTCATCATGACGACGCTGCCTTCGCCTCCCAGTTGGTCGACCAGATACTGCGCCAGATACGAGCCGCTGGCGTACAGGTTGGTGCCGACCTCGGAAACAAAGTTGTCGGTGTCGACGGTGCTGGCGCACAGGATGACGGGAACACCCTGCGCCATCGCGCGCTCGACCGGCGCCGAAAGCGCGGCCGCGCCCATCGGGACCAGGATCAGCGCGTCGGGTTCCTGCGCGAGCAGGTCTTCGACCTGCGGCACCTGAATGTCGGCGCTGGCCTGAGCATCAGCGTACAGCAGTTCGCCGATGACCTCGGGTCCCAACTCTTCGGCATACCAGCGGGCATGCTCGTCAAACAGCGCCGACCAGGAGTTGCTGGTGCCCTGCGCGGCCAGAGCAATGCGATAGGGACCTTCCTTGGCGAAGGCGCTGGTGTCGTACATTTCTTCCTGACGGGCCAGGACGCTTTGCAGGTAAGGCGACGCGGCAATCTCCTCTTCGGTGAACTGAGGGGTCTCTGCATCCTGGGCAAACGCGCCGACGCCGACCAGAAGCAGACAGCTCAAAGCCAACAATATCACTCGTTTCATTGTCTTTACTCCTCGCATATCAAGTAAACTGATCCCCTGTTGCTTAATCTGAGCGGGCCATGCTGTAAAGGGCGACGGCCGCCAGAATAACCACCCCTTTGATGATGAACTGCGTCTGAATCGTCAGGCCGAGCAGTAGTGCCATCGTGCTCAGGACCTGGATCAGCAGCACGCCGGCCAGCGTGCCGAGGACGCTTCCCCGCCCGCCGATGAACAGGGTGCCGCCGACGACGGCCGCCGCGATGGCATCCAGATCCAGACCACTGGCGATGAAGCGATCGACGTAGCCCACGTAGCCGGTCAATACGACGCCGGCAATGCAGGCCAACAGGCTGCACAGTACGTAAGCCGACATCCTCAGTCGGTCAACGGGCAGACCGGTGAGGTGCGCAGTTACCGGGTTGCTGCCCGCGGAGATAAGGCGTCGTCCGTAAGTCGTCCGCCGCAGTACGAACGCGAAAAGTGCTGTCAGCGCAAGCCAGAGCACAACCGGGATCGAGATGAATCCGGCAGACTGGTTGACCACGCTGAGTCCATCGGGCACAAATCCGCCGGGCACGCCGCGCGTGTAAGCCTGGACCGCGCCCTGGACCAGGATGAAATTCGCCAGTGTCGCGACGAACGGCGGGATCTTCCGCTTGGTGATCAGGAACCCATTGGCCAGGCCGACGACCGCGCTGAGGAGGAGCGAGAGGCCGATGGCGACCGGGAGCATGGCGTCAACGCCGTTGCTCACCCGGGCAATCACGACCGATGTCAGGAAGATGACGCCGCCAACCGAAAGATCCAGCCCGGCAACAAGCAGCACCAGAGTCTGCCCGATGGCAATGATGCCAAGCTGCGCCGATTGTTTCAGCAGTACGGTCAGCGTCTGCGAGCTGTAAAGGTTCGGCGTAATCAGCAGCGCCACCACCAGCAGCAGAGCCAGCGATACGTAGACACCGTATTGAACGATGAATCTGCGCAATGTATTTGCGGTGCTGAGATTGGACCTGATGACCATACTCGGTCACACCGTGGATGCTATTGGTATATGGGAGGAAACTGTCCCCTGTTGTAACATACTCCATAAGTACGCGCAACAATCGCCACCGGGTCCAACGTAAGGAGCGTATCTGCCATGCCGCCGCGTTTGCTAATTCCTGGCCCTGTCGAGCTGGAACCTGATGTTCTGGCGGTTCTGGCTCAGCCTATTCAGGCACATTATGGAGATGCGTGGGTCGAAGTTCACAATGAAACTATCCAACTGCTCCAGGCTGCATATGAGACGTCGGGACGTGTGTACATGCTGCCCGGCTCCGGGAGCCTCGCGGTAGATACGGCCACGCACTCCACCTTTTTGCCCGGCGACACGGTGATTGCCGGGAACAACGGTTGGTTTGGCGAGCGCCTGGTCGATATTCTGCGCTCGAACGGCGTGAATGTGGTGGTGGTCGCCAGCGAGCCCCGACAGGCGCTCGACCCGGACGCCTTCGCGCAGGCGCTGAAGAACCACCCCGAAGCGGCTGGCGTGGCCGCTGTGCACCTGGAAACCTCGACCGGCGTGTTGAACCCGATCGAGGCGATCGCCCGCACCGTTCATGCCCAATCCGACGCTTTGCTGCTGGTGGATGCGGTCACGGGCCTGGCCGGCGCGGACCTGCAGACGGATGCGTGGGGCATTGACCTATGCGTATCGGCCTCGCAAAAGGCGTTGGGCGCGCCTCCTGGTCTGGGTATCGTCGCTGTGAGCAACCGCGCCTTGGCCAGAATCAGCGCCCGGCCGGAGGACACGCCGCGAAGCTGGTATCTGGATCTCAAGCGATGGCAGTGGTACGTCGAAAACTGGGGCGACTGGCATCCGTTCCCGGTGACAATGCCCACGCCGATTGTGCTGGCTCTGCGCGCCGCTCTGCGTTCTTTGCTGCGCGAGGGCGTAGCGACCCGGCGGGCGCGCTACCAGAAAATGGCGGATCACCTGCGCGGCGCCCTGGAAGAAATGGGCATGCCGTTGTTCGTCCCCGCCTCGATGATGGCACCCACGATTACGGCGGCCTTCGTCCCCGAGGGCGTCGGCTCGCCGGCCATCCGTGACTATCTGCTGCGCGAATATAACCTGCAAATCACGACGGGCTTCGGACCCTACAAGGAGCAGGTGATCCGCATCGGGCACATGGGCGGCGCGGTCACCGACGACGATATTGCGCAGTTGGTCACCGGCTTGCGCGCCTTTGTGGCTCAGCATGCCCTGAAGGCGTAGAAAGCTCTGACAGCGTATTTGCAGAAGACTTCGCTGCGGGGGGCACAGGCAGACCGGGTGCGCGTGCCCGCCCCTGTGCAGCACCAATAATTGGCGGGGTGCACACATCGGTGCACCCCGCCAATCGCGTCCAATCGTGACGTTGTAAACCCGCCCCAGCGGCCGTTACTTCGGTTCGTTCAGATACTTCTCCGCCCACTCGACGCCGTCCCAGGTGATCAGCTTGTGATCCGGCGACGGGGCGACGCGGATGAGATAACGCGGCCGGTCGATGCTGGCAGCAAGATACTCAGGGCCATGCGGCCCGAGGTAGCGCAGGGACATGCGCTCTCCAATTTCCAGCACGAGCCCCTCCATCCGCGCAGGTCCGAACAGGATTTCGGCTGTGCCGCGCATCAGCATGCGGGTGTAGGTACCCGTGTCGAGCGCGACGGAAATGGCAACTTTCGGGTTGACCTTCAAGTGTTTTACAAAAGTAGTTTTCTCACGCGGAATGATGTACATCGCGCCATCGCGCCATTCTTGCCAGACCGGCGTGATGTAGGGGAAGCCCTGGTCATCCACCGTGGCGATGCGCGCGACCACGGGGCCGGCCAGGAACTCCGCCAGTTCTTCCGGGGTCATACCACGATTCTTGCCCATCCACTCAGGAAGATTTCGCTCAGCCATTATGGAACGCTCCTGTTTGCGAGATCGTGCACGAGACGGATAATTGTGTCATGTTTACCTGGACGCCGCAATGAAACCGCCGCAGGATTACCATGGTTGAAACCCAACGCATCGTCGAATGGCTGACGCAGCTTGTGCAGATCCCAAGCGTGGGGCCGGCGAACGCCGGTGCTCGCTCCGGACCATGCAGCGAGGCGCGTCTGGCCGAACAGGTCGCGGCATGGTTCCGTGCCTTTGGCGGGCACGTCGAACAGGAAGAGGTCTTTCCAGGACGGCCGAATGTGTACGGGGTATGGCGCGGGGCGGGCGACCGCTGGCTGGCTGTCGACGCGCACCTCGACACCGTCAGCGTCGAAACGATGGAAGGCGATCCATTCGATGGCCGCGTAGCCGATGGCCGGGTCTACGGACGCGGCAGTGTCGACACCAAGGCCACCATCGCCATTCTGCTGACGCTGCTGGAGTCGATCCATACGCAGGGCGTCACTCTGCCGTTCAACCTGGTCGTCTGCGGAACGGCCGATGAAGAGACAGGTGCCTATGGGGCGGGTGTCTTCCGCGACTGGGTTCGTCGCAAGGGATTCTCGTTGCACCAGCTCATCGTTGGCGAGCCGACGCTGTGCGCTCCGGTACATGGGCACAAAGGCTCCGTCGGACTGATTCTGGAAATCACCGGATCGGCGGCGCACTCCTCCCGGCCCGAACAGGGGAGAAACGCCATCACCGCCGCCGTACCGGTGATCAGCGCCATGATGGCCGAACACCAGCGCCTCATTGAGGAAGAACCGACCTCCAGCCTTGGGACGGGAACGCTCAGCGTCACGATGATTCGCGGAGGCCAGGCGCACAACATCATCCCGGATCGCTGCACGATCAACGTCGATCGCCGCCTGACTGCCGGGGAAGATCCTGCTGAAGAGGGCGACCGAATCCTCACGCTGGCGATGGAAAGCTGCCCGCTGCCGCTCTCTGCCGAGAAACTCCACGGGCTTCACCCCTTCTACCAGGACCCGGCCAGCCCGCTGGTGCAGCAGCTCAGCGCATGGACGGGCAGGGCGCCCGGAGTCGCGCCGTACGCTTCGAATGCCTGGGCCTATGGCGGGCTGGCCGAGGAAGTTGTCTTGTTCGGCCCCGGTTCTATCGAGCAGGCGCACCGCGATGTGGAATGGGTCGAGATCAGCGAACTGGAGAAAGCCGCTCAGATTTACATGCGTTGGTGGGGGCTAATGCTCTCTGATCCGTAAGCGCGGACCTTGTAGGGACAGCATTGGTGCTATCCGGCAGACTACAAATGCCGCCGCAAATCACGTGAACAGGAACAGCGCCAGTCCATATAGGCTGGCGCTGCGCTTGCATTGTGGGGCGTGAGAGGCGCTAACCTACACGTTCGCTGTTGACGTGCTCCATTGCCGCCGAGTAGCGCGCGTTCACCTGATCGATCAGGCTGGTCAGGGATGCTTCGAAGGCCCCGGTCGATTCGAGCTGCGGGTCCCGCTGCTGTCCTCCATCGCCAAGCACGTAGGGCGTGATTAGCTCGTGGAGCGCCTGGTAAGTGGCCGTCATCCGAGCCGGCTCGAAGGCGCCGGTCACGGTTGCTTCGACATAGTTCACATACAGCTCGTGGTACACCGGGTCATCCATCAGGAAGCGGATCAGCGGCCAGTTATCGCCAACACTCTCCTGGTCGAGTGCCCCCGAGCTCATCCCGGCAGGCCCGCGGCCCCCAAAGCCACCAAATCCACCACCCCCGGAGAGCGCCTCGTTGTTGTCCCACGGAATCCACGTAAGCTGCTCGGTTGCCGGATTGTTGTAGAGATAGTAGTTGTGCGACATTGTGCCGTAGGTGTCCCAGTTCTGGATCGCCGTGTTCACGGCCAGCCAGCGCATGAAGCCATCCGCATCAAAGACCGCTTCAAGGCTGCTCCGCCATGTCGCCGGATCGGTCAGCCTGCTCTCGTCGTGCAGCGCGTCGTAAAGCGCCTGCACGTCGCTGTAATCGGCGTCGCTGGCGTTGGTCTCTTTGTCGAATGCTTCTTCTTCAAAGGTGCCCAGCGCAAAGGTGGCGGCGGCATCTTCCGGCTTGTAGGCGTTGCCGCTGTCGTCGGAGAACTGCGTCGAATAACTGTGTCCTCGACCATTTCTACCGCGGTGAACAGCCCCAGATAAGTCGGTCCCGACCCATTGTCGAGAGTGACGGCATAGAAGGCTGTCTGCGGGGCAGGGACTCCGGCTTCGCGGTAGATATCCGCCGCCACCCGCTCATGCAGATACGACGCATCGCGAAAATTACTGGAGAAGCTCAGTTCCTTGAAGCCGAAGAACCGCTGGTTGTCGATCTCCGGGTAGGCGTCCTCGAATTCATCGAAGTCGAGGCGGAAAGGCAGCTTCAGACTGCCCTGACCCCAGGTGCCGCTGAGACTGGAGTTTCCTTTGTAGCGCATGCCGACATGAGTCCAGGTCTGGCCGTTGAACTCGATGCCGACGCTCACCACATCGGGTTCTCGTCGGGGGAACGCGTCAGACGGATTGAAGCCGGGAGCGCCTGGCCGACCGGGGAACTGCCCGGGTCCGCCGCCCTGTTGGTTGCCCTGCGGAGGTTGTCCTCCCTGCCCACCTTGAGGAGGCTGCCCGCCTTGCGGCTGCTGAATGTCACCGGGCTGACGAAAGCCTCCCGGAATGCCTCCGCCCCCGCGCGACCCGAATTCCCCATACAGGGTGGTCATATCCTCCTGCATCGCCTGCCAGTTTTCCGGCGCGATGCTGATCGTGAGTATGTTCACTTCAGCATCAGGGAAAACCACCGCATAGTCCGGAGCGGCATCGTTCCCGTGAGAATAGTCGTCCCAACCTGCGGGGCGACTTTCCTGGGCAGCGGTGATGCTCGTGCCGGACACCAGGAGGCTGGGGATCAGACAGGCGGCGATCAATACGAAGTTGTTTCTCTTCATTCGTAGGGTTCTCCTGACGTGTTTTGGGAACGAGTTGGTGGACTGGGTCAATCGTCTTCGTAGGCGCGGATCGGATCGATGGCATAGCCGACGAGCGGCGTGCTGAGCGCGTCCGCATCGTAGAAAATCGTGAGCTGAGCGCTGTCACGAAGGAAGTTCAGCCGCCCAATCTCCACCCGCTTGATGGGCAGGCCGGTGCGCGTTCGCAGGTCGTCGAGCAGGAGCGACCAATTTTCCGGCCGGATCAGTTCAATCCGTTCGTAAACGATCGTCTTGCGGACCTCGTACCGGAAGCCCCAGCCGCGTTCCAGAATGAACAGGACCGCGACGGTGGCCACATTGACCACGGCGAACTCGGGGTATCTGGCGTTATTGAGCAGAATAGAGTTGAGCACCGGCAGGGCGATGAGTGTGAAAAGATAAGTCATCTCCGGATCGGGATGGTATCGGTGCGGTAACGCAGGATGGGAAAATCGCGAACAGTCCGAAACCAACGCCAACGCCGATATTGGTATCGCTCAACGGTCCCATCACAAAAAGATGATGGTGTTGAATGCAAAGAACGTGAACACGTAGTTCTTGTCGCGCTGCTGAGGGTAATAGATGAAACGCACGATCACCACGACGATGATCAGGTTAAGCGCGAAACTGACCGCTGCCTCAATGATGGAGTCCATGTCCTAGTTCTTCCCGAATGAGCTTCTGCACGTGACAGATCTGTGGTTTGAAGTTGTTGATTTTGACGCCGCTATGCCGGGAATAAACCCCGCGGCGTATTTGCCCGAACCCGGCCGGACGCACGCCAAGCCGCCGCATCTGCTGGATAAAGTCGGACTGGCTTGACCGATGGTCCTGTTTCACCTCGGCGATGACGATTCCTGGCATGGCACTCGACTCGCCATTCCAGTGAAAGGTGACATCGAGATCCAGTGTCAGGCGTTCCTCATGCGTCGTGCTGACCAGAGTCAACCGGATGTAATCGTTCCAGAGCCTCGGCTCCACTGTCCCGGCATCGAACGGCGTGTTGCTATCGATGAAGTGATCGAACTCGAAGGGGATCTCGGTCAGAATGTCGGGGATCGAAAGACGCGATTTCACCGTTCGGTCGCGATTGGTCTTGTGCTTCACTTCCAGGAACGCGAGATGCGAATCGACATACTTGCGGGCGCGCACCTTGTAGCGCGAGCTCAGACCGTTGTGGTGCTGTTGGTAGAGGACGAAGTCGTGCGTGTCGAAGTAGACGGTCTGATAGTGATTGAGCCGCATGCCGTTGATATCCAGCACGCGGTAGCGATCGGTGAGCGACTGAAGGGCGCTGCACAGCTGGCTGATCCCCAGGACATACTTGGTTTCCATGCGGTCAAGCAGCGCGACGTTGGCCAGGCCAGCCAGATCGATCGGCTCGAACTTCGCGATCAGCGGGTGAAGTTGAGCGGCCATCCAGGAGGTCTTTGGCGTCTGTACGGGCGCATCAGGATAGACTGCAATCATGGTATTCCCAACATGCTCAATGGTGTCCGGAGCGGCTATCACAGGTCAAGGCGCCTGTCTGATGTTAAGCCTAGTGATAAGTTGTTAAGGAATTATGCAGATTGACTTGAGGATTCGTAAAACGTAATTGGAGTTTTTGGGGATATCGCTCGCTGCGGCGGGTAGTCCTGGAATTTACATAGTTTTAAGTCCGATTTAACCTATTCCCTGCTACAGCCATTAAACTTGGAGTAGCAACGAACCCAACGCTTCAGTGCTCGGATATCACATGACCGCACGATGGACCATCTTATTTGCATTTGCCTACCTGATCGTTTCTCCGGGTAGCCTGCACGCGCAGGAGCCGGCCATCAGCGCGTTCGATTTGACGCGCTTGTGGGAACAATTCTCCGAGCAGCCCGAGGATGTGGCAGTCGGCTGCGTTCCGCTGGCGAACCCTGGAGACGCGGTCCTTTACAATGCCGACGAACCCTTCCCGCTGGCGTCGGTGACCAAGCTGCTCATGTACATTGAATACGCACGCCGCGTGAATGCCGGTCAGATTCGCACGGACGAAATGGTGGATGTCGAGGTGCTGGATCGCTACAACCTTCCGCGCACCGATCGCGGCGCGCATGACCGCTTCATGTCTCAGTACCCCGATGACGTTGCCCAGATTTCGCTGTGGGATCTGGCGCTTGGCATGGTTTCGTACAGCTCCAATGCGGCGTCGGACTATCTTCTCGACAGGCTCGGGCCGGTAGATTGGGAAGCGCTCTACTGGTCCCTGGGTGTGACCCATACGGATGCTCCGCATTCGCTCACCATGATTCCCCTGCTCATGAACAACCACGAGACGGGCAAAGCCACGGTGCGCGACCTGGAGTCGCTGTCGCGCGAGCAGGGCGAAGACTATCTTGTCCGATACATCGACGACGAAGTCTGGCGAGAGGCCGAAATTCGCTATCGCTCCGGACGTGGCAGCCAGTTCCCCTCCTGGAGTGTGCAGACGGCATTTCTCGAACAGCACACAGCCCGCGGAACGATCAACGATTTCCTGAGTGTACTCCGGTCTGTGTATACCGATGAAAGCTGGCTTTCTGCGAATGTCAGATCGATGACCCGCAATGCGCTGCGCTGGACCGAAAATGAATTCATCAACGAATGGTATGCCGAGTATGGCTCCAAGCTGGGCTTTTATTCCGGGGGAACGCTGACTTTGATCGCCTATGGTCAGCCGGTTGACGGCGAACCGGTCATTTCGGCCATCTTCCTCCGTGATGTCGAGCGCCGCGCCTACAGCGAGATGCTTGAGGAAGATACGCTTGGCGACTTTGTTCACTGGTTGAACTTCAACGGATGCCAGGGACTCCAGGCCGCTCTGCCGGCAGCCTGAGGATGCAAAACCCAGAGGCTGCCGCAACCGTCTGAATAACTTCTGAACAACACTCCGCTATCGTCATTGCAGCGTGACTCATGCGCCGGCTCGCACCGAGACGAAATCACGGGCCGGCGCCCACCAGCTCCAAAGAGGATCAACTCGAAAGACAACCACATGACTAATCGAAGCAAGCTGTTCCTGTTGGCGTTCCTGCTCACGCTCTCGCTTCTGATCGGCTGCACGACCGCCAGCGCTGCCTCAACTATCCCCGTGGTGGAGCAGGCTGAACCGGTCGAGGACCACGCCGGCGCGGAGGACTACATCTGGGACAGTGCGGCTGTCACCCACATCGTGCTGACCGGCGACACCGCTAACGTAGAAGGTACAGGCGCCGTGGTGGATGGCAGCACTGTGACCATCCGGTCTGCCGGCAACTACAGTTTCAGCGGCGTCCTGGCCGATGGCCAGATCATTGTCGACACGGAGGATGAAGCCCTGGTCCGGTTGATCCTCAACGGCGTCCAGATCAGCAATTCCACCACCTCCCCGATCTATGTTGCCAACGCCGAGGAGACGATGATCGTCCTGGCAGACAACACTTCGAATGGGGTCGCCGACGGAACCAGCTATGTGTACGCCTCGCCAGAAGAAGATGAAGCCAATGCTGCGATCTTCAGCAAGAGCGACCTGACCGTTTATGGCAACGGGACGCTGATGGTGACCGGCAGCTACAACGACGGCATTGCCAGCAAGGACGGCCTGGTCATTGCCAGTGGAGCAATCACGGTCAGCGCCGTCGACGACGCGATTCGCGGCAAGGACTATGTGGTGATCGAAGGCGGCACGATCAGCGTCAACGCTGGTGGTGATGGCGTGAAATCCGATAACGAGGAGGACGCCGACCGAGGCTACATCGCAATCACCGACGGTATCGTCAACGTTACCGCGGGTGGTGATGCCATCGCTGCGCAGACCAGCGTCATGATCAGCGGCGGCACTTTCTCACTGGTCGCTGGAGGCGGCAGCGGTGGCCGTCTTGCCGCAGATGCATCGGCCAAGGGCATCAGGCGGGTGTGGTTCTCGAAATAAGTGGCGGAACCTTCAGCATCGACTCGGCCGACGACGGCCTGCATTCGAACTCAAGCATCATACTGAGAGAGTGTTTTAAAACTCACGAACGAGCTAAACGACGAGCCATGAGATGAACCATAGCGGCGTAGATCCAGGCTTCGGAGGTGGATGGCAAAGCTTCGTAGTCTTTACTGAGACGACGATACTTGCCCAGCCAGGCGAAGGTGCGTTCGACAATCCAGCGCTTGGGCAGAACTTCAAAGCCTTTGGCTTGCTGGGAGCGCTTGACGACTTGCAGGTCAACTCCGAAAGTTCTCGGCACCACAGGCGCAGCGGTTCACTCTCGTAGCCGCCATCCAGCAGCAGTGTCAGCCAGCGTCCAAACAGGGGACCCGTCGCAGCAGGAAACGCAACCCTTCCTTGTCTTGCCAATTGGCGGGCAAGACCAGTACCGCAATCAACAAGCCCAGGGTGTCCACTACAATGTGCCGCTTGCGTCCCTTTATCAACTTGCCGCCATCATATCCCCGAGGCCCCCTTTTTCGGTCGTTTTGACCGTCTGGCTGTCCCCGATCAAGAGGCTCCGGTTCCGCGGCCGCCCTTCCGCCAACCGGACCTGTTGGCGCAGCCGATCATTGAGGCCTTTCCATAAGCCCTGCTGCTTCAGCAGGCGAAAGTACGAATACACCGTCTGCCAAGGCGGAAAATCATGGGGCATGGCCCGCCACGTGATCCCATTGCGCAGCACGTACCAGATCGCATCCAGCAGTTCCCGGCGGCTGTACTTCAGCGGTCGGCCCATCGCCGATGGCTTCGGCAAGATCGCTTCGATCTCGCCCCACGCTTTGTCGTCCAAATCACTGGGGTATGGCTTTCGTGTCTTCATCCCGCCAGCTTACCCCGTGATCCTTACTTTTAAAACACTTTCTGAATGCCGGGACGATTTCCGTCGCCACAGGCGACGACGGCGTTCATGCCGATGCGTCCATCACCATCAATGGCGGCGATCTGGAGATCACCCGCTCATACGAGGGCATCGAGAGCGCGATCATCATATTGAATGGCGGAAACGCCCATGTGGTTGCCAGCGACGACGGCGTGAACGTCTCTGATGGCTCTGGCGGTGGCATGATGGGCGGGCCGGGCCGAGGCGGACGTCAAGGGCAGGGGGGAGTCACATCGACAAGTCTCTACCTCACCATTAACGGAGGCACGCTGACGGTGGATGCTGGCGGTGACGGTCTGGACTCCAACGGCGCAATCGAGATGACCGGTGGGGTGGTGGTCGTGCACGGACCCACCGAGCAGATGAATGGCGCGCTGGACTATAACGCCTGGTTCAATATCTCGGGTGGATGGCTGGTCGCTGCCGGCAGTTCGGGTATGGCCGAGGCCCCCAGCACCTCTTCCGCGCAGGCGTCGCTCCTTATCAACTTCAGTTCGACGCAGCCCGCGGGCACGCTGGTGCACATCCGGAGCAGTGAGGGAACCGACCTCCTGACGTTCGCGCCGAGCAAGGCTTATCAGTCCATCCTGCTTTCGTCGGGTGAGCTGACGACTGGCGGAAGCTACCCGGTTTCTCTGGGCGGAAGCTCGAACGGCGTCGCCAGCGATGGCGTCTACAGCGGCGGGACTTACACGGGAGGCGTCGATTACACCACCTTCAAGGCGTCGGGCACGGTGATGAGCATCGGAGCACGGGGAGGGTTCCGTCGGTAGCGAATAATCGCGCGCACGTGAATGCAGCTCGCTCGACGACTGTCTGAATTCCTGGAAACGCCGCGACAAGGAATGTGCCTTGCCGCGGTGTCCTATTTTGCGACTGGTCTACGGGTTGCTACCGCCGGGGTTGCCACCGCCGGGGTTGCCGCCGCCCGGATTGCCACCTCCCTGACCCGGCGGGCCGCTTGTCTGGATGATCTGGCCCGGATTAGGCTCCGAGGTGGGTGCCTCGGTGTTCGTCGGACGTGCGGTCGGATCCTGGCGCGGGGCATTGCTCGGTCGCGGCGTGTGAGTAGGCCTCGGTGTGTGGCTGGGACGCCGCGTATTGGTCGGTCGCGGGGTGTTGCTTGGGCGCAGTGTCGGCGTTGGGGTCGGCAGTGGAGGTGGCGATGGCGTCTCGGTCCCTGACCTCGCTCCGGCGCCCGGCGCTGTGGCGGTGATCTCATCGCCGGCCCCCTGGGGAGTCGCGGCGTCTGTCGCATTGTCAGGGGAGTCGGTCCCTGGATCTGGCGCTGCCGCCGTTTCTTCCGGAGAAGCCGTTTCGGTGCCGACCGCACTCGCGCCGGGGTCGGCCGGGATCGGGAGAGCGGTGCCATCCACCGGGCCAGGTGGCGGACCGACCGGCTCGGTGACATCGATCCGCGCCGCCTCTTCCAGTCGGGTGGTGAGCCCAGCGAGGAGTTCGGGCGAGGCCAGAGTCTCGGCTCTCGCTTCGTCTATCACGGCATTCAGGCTGAACACCGCCTGCGCGTGGAGCAAACGCAGACGTGGCGATTCGGAAATCGCCGCATCGTCGACCGCCAGGAGCGAACTGGCGGCGCTCTCGACCAACGAGACGTCGAGCTGGCCCTGGTCGATCAGGACGAGCGACTCCTCGGCGCGACGCTCAGCAAGATCGATGAGAAGTGCGGATCGTGCCGACGCATTGCCGGTCAGCTCTGTTACAGTGAGTTCCAGCTGCTCGATCTGCCGCTTGATCGGATAGAGAGGATTGCCCGGCGTGCTCGCATCGACAGAAGGGGCCACCCCCTGGAAGAGCAGCAGCAGCGCCACGCTGGCCGCCAACCCTGTCTGCATCAGGCGCCACGTGCCGGCGGGCACGGTGACATGTCGACCACGGCGCTGGCCGTATTCTGCTTCGAAGGCGACCAGCATGCGCATTTCCATGCGCGCGATGGCTTCCAGAGACAAGGGGGACACCGGAAGCCTCGCGATCGCTGCCGCGGCGTTCACCAACGAATCAGGAGTTTCTGGCGGAGTCTTGCTGCTGTTTGGAGGTAGGACCTGATCGAGCCGCTTCGCCAGCAGCTCGGGATCCGTGGTGTTCTCACTCACGTGTGCCTCGCAGGTAGTGGCGGGCCTTCTGTGGGCTGCCCAGCAGTTCGCTCAGGGCGACCAGGGCGCGATGTTGCAGCGTCTTCACAGCGGCGGTCGATTTGCCAAGCGCCGACGCGACATCGGCATGACTCTTTCTGTCGACGAAGCGCATAATCAGGACGACCCGCTGCTCCTCACTCAACTGGTTCAGGGCGCGGCGAACTTGTGCGATGGCCTCATCATTCTGCAGAGCCTCCTCCGGATTGGAGCCAGGATCCTGGAGATGGTCGATCTGACCGTCGTGGACCGTATTTCCGTTCTTACGATAGTAGTCGGCAACGCGAGCGGACGCAATTCGATACAGCCAGGCCGCGAACGGTGCCCCGGTCGGCCGGTACGCCGGCAGCGCCTTCACCATATCGACGAAAACCTCTGCCGTGATATCTTCGCAGTCTTCCTTCACGCTGACTCGGGCGGCGATGTAGCGGTGAATGGCGCGCACGTGAAGCTGATACAGGATGGCCAGCGCCTCGCGGTCACCGCGTTGGGCACGGACGACGTAATCCTGGATATCCGTCTCCAGGACGTTTTTTCCGTCTTCTGTGACGGCCGCCATGAGGAGAAAGACAAACAGTGCACCTGCGACTTCGGGAAGAATTGCGAGCTCCCTCATTGTTGGGTGTTGAGGTGAAATATACCTCAACTATACCGCATTGAATGGGCCTTGTCGTTAACGTTTCGCGATCCGGGGTTAGTTACTCCGACCATAATTCATGGGGGGTTCGTAGGACTCACGTAGGATCGACGCGGCCACTTTTCGTATAATATTACACATGGCATTAAGCCAAACTGTTTGGTACAGCACAAGGAAAAGCATGATGAAGCGGAGTATTGGTCGAACGACCGGCGGCCTGATTTTGCTGCTTGTCGCCCTTCTGGCATTGGCGCTTCCCGCCGCAGCACAGGATGACGTTCCTGCTGCCCGCACTATCACCGTGAATGGTTTTGGTCAGGCGGCCGGCGCGCCCGATATTGCCTATTTGTACATCGGCGTCGATGCGACCAACGAGAACCCCACTGAAGCATTCAACCAGGTGAACGCTCAGATCGACAACGTTCGCGAAGCCGTGATGGCGCTTGGGATTGGGGCCGAAGACATCCAGACCAACACCATCAACCTCTGGGTGCAGGATACCTTTGACCCTGCTTCGGGCTCGCCGACCGGTGCCCGGACGTATCGCGCGCAGAACATGTTGACCATCACCGTGCGCGATGTCCAGCAGGTCGGTGAAGTGATTACGGCAGCCATCAACGCTGGCGCCAACAGCATCAATGGCCTGAACTTTGGCATTGCGAACGTGTCCACCCTGTCCAACGAGGCCCGCCTTTCCGCCATTTACGACGCGCGCGCCCGGGCCGAGCAGATCGCCCAGGCATTGGGAGCCACCCTTGGAGAGGTGGTCCGCGTCGAGGAGGTCGATACGGGTGGCGCGATTCCGCAGGCCGCCATGTATGGCATGGGTGGCGGTGCGGGCGACGCCTCCGTCAGCGAAGGACAGCTCGCCGTCAGTGTCAAGCTGATCGTCACTTACGCGATCAGCGCGGCCGGCTCCTAGTTCCCCTGGCCGTTATCCTCCCTGGCGGCAAGGAAGGCAGCGATCTCTTCCTCCGTCAGGGAGGGGGTAATGGTGATCTCCCGCGGCAACAGTTGCACCGGCACCCTCTGAAGTGAGTCGTTGTTGTATGGCTTGGGATTGCTTGGCGCGCCCGACGCGCTCAGATCGTCGCTCATTGGGATTTCTACCCACGACCCGGCCGGCACCTCGATGTATTCCCCGTCAACCCGGGCGCGCCCCGCGCCTTCCAGAATACTGAACGACATGCTTCCACCGGGCTGCGCCTTGATGAAGGCGGTCGATCCGAGCTGAATGTCGACGTCGTTGGCCCGCAGGCTGATCTGTCCAACGCCCTCCGGTGTCTGGATGAGGATTCCGTCTTGCGGAGCGGTCTCGCAGGTGGTTCCCGACGCGCCCGAGCGGAAATAGAACGCCTGCATCGGCGTGAAGGGCACAGTGTCGTTGGCGGGATCGACCTCACTGAGCGTCGCTACATCTCCCGTGGGTTGAAGCAGATCGGCGGATACCCAGCCGAGCGAGTCGCTGTCTGGCAGGCGAACGCGCAGCCAGGTGAAATCCGCTGTACGGCCATCTGCGGTCACGGTCTCGCCGGAAGTGAGCGAACCAATGACCGTCGCCTCGGTCGAAGGACGCTGGCGCACATTGCTGGCGTTGAGGGTCGTCACCGCTATCGAGGCAACCGAGTTGGCGGCATTCTCGATTTCAACGTCGCCGAACAGCAGAAAGGTCACATTTTCGCCCGGCAGGCTGTCCGGCAAATTCGCCTGGATCTTCATCAGTGCGATGCCCCAGGTGTTGGCCTCCGTGTTCAGACCGTCCAGACGCAGCGTCTGAAGGTCGGCGACGTTGGCGACATCGCCGCGGGCATCGAAGTCGAGGATGATGGCCGCCTCGCGCGTGGTTGCCTGCATGGAGAAGTTGCCGTAACACGCCTGATTGCGGCCGGTGGCTCCGCAGGCATCCTGTACCGCCGCCAGCGCCTGTTCCAGATAGGCGGAACAGGCCGCTTCCTGACTCTGAAGCACCGTAACAGACGCGCCGAAAATGACCAATACGATCAAGCAGAGCGAAACTATGCGCATGTTTACCCCCGGTGAATGCTGCTTCTACAACTTTACGTGAGAAGCGTGGTTCAGGCAATTGCCGGGGCTCCTGGCTATAATCTCTCAAAACGCTTGTTGATGAGGGATTTCAGAGATGCAGTTCTTGCATGGCGGTGAATTGGTTGCCCGATCGCTCAAGGCGCAGGGCGTGAACACGGTCTATACCCTCTGTGGTGGCCACATTGCCCCCATCTACGATGGCTGTCTGAACAACGACATCGCCCTGATCGACTTTCGGCATGAACAAGCGGCAGCCCATGCAGCCGATGCTCATGCCCGGCTGACACACAACATTGGCGTCGCGCTGGTGACTGCCGGGCCGGGCGTCACCGATGCCGTGACAGGTGTCGCCAACGCCTATCAGGCGCGTAGCCCGATGATCCTGCTCGGCGGCGCGGCTCCCCTGAAGACGAAGGGAATGGGCGCGCTTCAGGAAATGCCCCAGACCGATATGTTTCGGACCTTTACGAAGGCCAGCATCACAGTCGAACGGACTGAGGATATCCCGGCGCGGTTTCGCGAGGCCTACGAACTTGCGCTTAGTGGACGCCCCGGCCCTGTCTTCATCGAGCTGCCGTTCGATGTCCTCTTCAACGCCGTCGATGCGATGCCGATCGGCGAACGCGTGCGCATTGCTCCGATCGAGCCCGAGCTGAGCGATCTTCAGGCGATCTTCACTATCCTGCGCGAAGCCAGGCGGCCCGTCCTCGTTGCCGGCACCCAGGTCTACTGGGATGGCGCGCATGACGCGCTACGCGTGCTGACCGACCAGACGGCTGTGCCGGTGTTCACCAATGGGGCAGGGCGAGGTACGCTGCCCATGAACCACCCGCACTGTTTCAAGTCGGTGCGTTCCGCCGCCACCCGCGAGGCCGACGTAGTCGTGCTGATCGGCACGCCTTTGGATTTTCGGCTGAAGTACGGACTTGAGGATTGGTACCCGGCGGCGAAGCTGATCCAGGTCGAGAACGACCCGGCGGAACTGAATCACAACCGTGTTGCCGACGTGGCCGTGTGCGCCGATTCACGCCTGATTCTGGAGGCGCTGGCGGAGGGACTGCAAGGCCTTCGCTACGACGACTGGCTGCAGGCGCTGCGCGAGAAAGAGGACAGGAAGGATGCCCAGCTTCGCCAGTGGACGGAATTGGACGATGTGCCGGTTAATCACTTCCGGTTTGCTGCCGAGATCGCGTCGGTGATCGACGAAGAGACCCTCATCATTGGCGATGGCGGGGATATTGTCAGCGCCTGCGCCAAGGTGATCGACCTGACCCGTCCGGCCCAGTGGCTCGATCCGGGCCCGCTGGGCTGTCTCGGCGTGGGCGCGCCGTTCGCCATCGCCGCCAAACATCTCTTCCCGGAGCGAAAAGTGCTGATCATCAGCGGCGACGGGAGCTTCGGCCTGAATGGCTTTGAGTTCGACACCGCCGTGCGCTTCAACCTGCCTATCACCGCCATCGTCGGCAACGATGCGGGGTGGGGACAAATTCGGACGCCGCAGAAGAATATGATGGGCGCTGCCCGGGCGGTCGCCACCTCGCTGAAGCCGACCCGCTACGACCGCGTGGTCGAGGCGCTGGGGGGATGGGGCGAACACGTGGATCGTGCGGAAGACATTGCGCCGGCGCTGCGGCGAGCGTTGGCCAGTGGCAAGCCTGCCTGCATCGACGTCAGCATCGACCCGGATGGTATGTCGAAGACCGGGGCGAGCACCCCCTATATCGTCTGATACTGCCCGCTCCGAGGATCGCTAAGGCGGGTCCGCTTCGGCTTCGGCATAAGGAGAATCTCGGAAGGAACGGTAGACCCAGACGTTGACATCCGGCGGGCCATAGAACGGTTCGAGCAGCGCGTATTCATCCGGTTGGACGTCGCGCAGTTCGAGATTCTGTTCGACCCGGTTGTTCGGAAAGGTCGGGAAGTCGTCGGGACAGCCGTAGCTGAGATAGTATCCCCGCACCCAGCCGAAGCCGTGCAGTCGCTGAACGCGATACCAGTTGCGCGACTCGCTGATGCCGAGAACCTCGACCGCACCGCCGGGTGGCGTGTAGCCGATCGCTGAACTCTGGAGGCCAGGACCGACGCGCAAGTTGAGGAATTCTGCACCCGTATTCACGACGATTCCGGGGCAGCCGCGCCACAGTCCGATGAGCTGCGCCGCATGCAGGAACACCGCGTCTTGGGAAAGCTGGGTGACATACTCCGTCTCGCCATCGACATAAAGGCCCTGGCCGGCCTCCAGTGTTCCGCCGTTGCCCTCGGCATCCTCATAGCCGGTGGTCAGCGTGGCAGCCGTCACGACCTCGCCATCTTCGAAATTTGTCCAGACGGCGGCTTGCCCTGTCGGCGTGACCCGCAGATGGTCGGTCTGAATCTCGATCGTGACCAGTGCTGCATCTCCTGCCGAAGCGATAATGTGCCCCTCCAGGTTCACCAGCAGGCGGGCGATAGCCCCCTCTCTCTGGAACGAAACGATCTCCAGCCGGCTTTCGGGCATGAGCAGCAGCCGGGCGCCGCCTTCGACGTCGATCCAAGCGCGTCCGCGTGAGCCGGTCGTCAGCACATCACCTTCGCCGATCGGGGCGACGGCGTCCTGCCGCAGATCGAATACATTCGCAGCATCTGCGCGCGACACGGTCACCGTCTCCGACGTGATGGTCAGGGTAGCGGCCATGGGGGCCAGGCTCAACCAGCCGCCGGCAGCCAGCAGCAGCGAGCTCAACAACGTGCGCAGCAGCGTTTCAGCGACGTGAACCATTTTCGCTCTTCGATTCATTGACCGGAAGCTCGATGAAGAAGGAGCTTCCCTTGCCTTCCTCGCTCTCGACCCACACGCGCCCACGGTGGGCCTCGACGATCGTTTTGACCAGGCTGAGGCCGAGTCCCGTCCCTGGGCGTTCCGCCGCCTGACCGTGCTGGACTCGGTAGAACTCGGCGAAGATCTGATCCTGCGCGTCCTTCGGAATGCCGAATCCGTTATCTGTCACTTCAATGCGCAGATGTCCCGCCTCGGTCCCCTTGGCGCGCAGCAAGATCTCCCCGCCGTCGGGCGTGTATTTAGCGGCGTTGCTCAGCAGATTGCTGACGGCCTGGCCAAGCTGGATCGGCTCGGCGTTGATCACCGGCAGTTCTCCCTGGATCTCGGTGACGAAATGGTGCTGACGGCGCGCCATGTCCGGCCCGTGCCCCTCGGCGATCTGACCCAGCCAGATCGCAGGCATGACCGGTTGCATTGGCAGCTTTGCCGAGCGAAGCTGCTCCAGCTTGAGCAGATTGGTAATGATAGCGTTGATCGAATCGGCGGAGCGTTTGGTGCGCTCCAGCATGTCGATCTGACGTTCGGAGAGCACCTTGCGGTCCAGCATGAGCAGCTCGACAAACCCGATGATACTGCTGAGCGGATTACGGATGTCATGCGCCGCGATGCGGATCAGGCGGGTCTTCAGTTCCGCAAGCTGATCCAGGCTGGTTACGTCGGTCATGGTGGCGACGACGAAATCGCTCTCCTGGATCGGAGCGGCCTGGAGCATAAACGACGATTCGCCGCACACAATCTTGGCAGCCGCCCGCTTCGGCCCGATGAGGCACGCGCGGACATCGTCAAAGGTGTTCTCATTCAGGCCTCCGCCGCTCAATCGGCTGAGCAGGCTAGGATTGCCGCTGCCGAACAGCGCATCGAAGGCCCGATTGGATCGGATGATGTGCAAGTCGCAATTGACGATGATCATCGGCAGGGGGGATCGCATCAGCACGGCATCCAGCAGCCGGCGCTGACCGTCTGCGCTCTTGAAGAGCAGTTCCGCCTCGGTGCGCGCACGCCGCTCCACGCGAATTTCATATCCGAGGGTGAGTCCGACGGGAAGAAGGATGGCCAGCGTCCCGTCGAAGAGATTGACCAGCTCGTGCCGCAGTGAGAAGTTGACGGAGGCGCCGACGAAGAACAGCAAGACGAACAGGGGCGCGGCGATGAGCTTGACGTACCAGCGAATACGCAGGAACACGATCGAACTGACCACCGCGAGCAGCGTGAGCATGACCACGATCGACGCCGGGCTTTGCTCGAAGGGGACTTCGTTGTAGAGCAGCGTCGCGACCCCATGCGCGAGGATCTGCACGCCGGCGACTGGGCGTCCTTCGGTGACGAGCGGCACGTAGTAGGTGTCCGCTAGGCCCTGACTGTTGGCCAACCCGACCATGACGATTTTGCCGTCAAAGTCGCTCGGGTTGATCGTCCCTTCGAGGACGTCGACCAGCGAATAGGTGGGGAAGGGTTCGCGGGTAATGTCGACGAAGTTTTGCCGCCAGAACCCGAAGTTGTCATGATGGACGGTCGTGCCCTCGGAAAGCGCAAAGGCATTGTCCTCAAACGAGAAGAGCTGTTCGGCGGCCGATGCCGGGACTCGCAGGTAGGCGAGGTAAGTAGCCAGCACGAACGAGAAGCCTACTTCTCCACTCTCGGTGCCGATCAGCGACGGCTGCCGCCGAATCAAGCCATCGACGTCTGTCACCGTATTGACGTAGCCAAGATAGTCTGCTTGTTCGGCAATTGCCTGGACGGGCTCCAGCGCGGACTGAAATCGGATGCCATCCGCGGACAGGGAGGTGTCGCGGGTCAGGGTCCCGGCGCCGGCGACTGCCAGTACCGATCGCATGCGATTGTCACCTGCACGGGCGGCTTCCAGCGCTTCGGCGACGGCTGCATCGGCTTCGCTGGGTTCGCTGAAGATGAGATCGAAGGCGACGACGCGCGCTCCACTGGCCGACAGAAGATCGACCAGGTTGGCGTAAATCGTGCGATCCCACGACGTCAGTGAGCGTCCATAGGCCTGAAGACTCTGGTCGTCGATGGCGATGATAGAGATTGGCGCCGGCTCACTGCGCTGCACGGTCGCGGAGGACGATATGGTGCCGACGAAAAAGAAGTCGCTGATGCGCAGTCGGGCCGTGGTGAAGAACCCGCTCTGCCAGATCATCATCACCACCAGTACTGCAACGGCGATGATGATGATCTGGTCTCTGGTGCGAGAAGAGATGCGAGGTGTCACGCCGCCTAGCCGCCCGAGTCTGTCTCTGGTGTCTCGGCGGGCGACGGCGGCAACTCGTCGAGAGTGAGCGGATCGCCCAGACTCTCGTAGAGCGATGCATCCTCAAAGGGGTGGTCGTTCGGGAAGACGCGCAAACCGGCACAGGTCTCGGGGATGGTGGCCGTGGAAGACAGGATCCACGCGAATCCGCCCCGGAATGCGATGCGATACCAGTCACCACCCTCGGTTACGCCGTACAGCAGGCCGACTTCAGCGGCGCTGACGGTCCCGATGCGCGGTGCGTCGATTTGTGGTGCCAGGCGGACATTCAGGCTGACGTCGTCCGGTGTGGTCAAAGTGGCCGGACAGCCATCGAGCGCAGCGTCCAGCTCGGCGAAGGTGGTCGCGCGCACCACATCGCTCAGTTCACTGTCGACGGCGGCGCGAACGCCGAACCCTGAAGGCACCTGAGCATCCTCTGATTGAGCGGACTTGCCGGCATCGACCGTGCCTTCGGTGACCAGCATCGCCGACCGGCCGCCATCCTCCACGCGGACCGTGAATTCCGTGCCGCGCGCGGCGAGGGTCATGCCTGGGGTGGTCACGAGATAACTTGAAGAACTGTCGAGGGCACGCTGGATGCGCTGCGCAGTTTGGCCGATGAGGACTTCGACATTGAGTTCAAAGGCCTCTTCCGAACCGCGGAACTGCTCGATACGCATTTCCGAGGCGGCCAGAATCTCCGTTTCGATTCCGTCCGCAAAGAAGGTGATGCGGGCGCGACCCGTGGCATCCGTCCGAATGCGATCGCCGACGCCGACAATCGCCTCGACACGTACTGCGATCCACTGCTCGGTGTTCACCCGGTTGACTTCAACAGATCCTTCGAGGACCTCGAGGAGGGCGGCCAGTTCAGGCTGCTGCGCGGAGGCGGGCGCAATCAGAAGCAGCGCCAGTAGCGCGACAAAGATCGCTTTCCACAGATTCAATGTCTTCATCGTTGTTCCTGTTGCCGGCGAACTTCACCTTGGTGCAAGATCAAGCTTAACACAGGGGTAGTACAAGTCAAGCCGAATTGCTAACTAAAGGATTGCTACATGAGTTAACGGTCCAAGCGGACGACCGAGGTCCACGACCCTTCCGGTTCCGGTGTGTTGGTGACTTCACCCGCCTGCATCCCGGCGAAACGCAGCAGAATGCCCTGGTCGCTGCCCACGCCCACGAAGGTGAAGCCCTCTTGAATCCGCTGCTTGGCGGTGGCGCCGTCACCACACAGAATGCCGGCGGCCACCCCGTGCGCCTTGCAGGCATCGACGACTCTCTGAACGGCTTGAAGGAAGGTGGGCTCCTGACTCCAGTAGCGCGGAGTCAGCCCATACGAAATGTGCAGATCGTTCGGGCCGATGAAGATCACATCGATGCCGGGAACGCTGACGATGTCCTCAATATTTTCGACTGCTTGCTGCGTCTCGACCTGAATGGCGACCAGGACCTGATTGTTCGCCTCGCGCGTGTACTCAGCACGGCTGGCGCCAAAGCTCAAAAACGGCGCAAATCCGCCGACGCCGCGGTCGCCTACCGGTGGGTAGCGCGAGAAGCGCACGACATCACGGGCTTCCTCGGCGGTGTTGACCATGGGCACCAGCACGCCATGCGCGCCGGCATCAAGGACCTGCTTGATGTGGAAGATGCTGCCGACGGGAACGCGGGCCAGCGGCGATACTCGCCCGGCGCTGACGTCGGCGATTGCGGTCATCATCAGCGAGGCGGTCGAGAGATCGGTTGCCGTGTGTTCCAGGTCTACGAGAAGCCAGTGATAGCTGCCCTGGGCCGCGAGCGCACGCGCGGCTGGGATGCTGCCGAGTTGCAGCCAGAGACCGAGGGCGACGTCGCCGCTCCTCAATCTTGAAAGGGTCATATTCGGGCGCATGACGTTCACCTCGGTGGAGCGGCGCCTCAGGATAGGCTTCCTATTGTAACTCCCGTGAGTTGGTGAGGTTAGCGCCATCGGTCGATGGTGCGTAAATTTTGCGCGCGCGGCTTCCCAATGGATAATGGGACGTGAATTCACAGCAACTCTGGTAAAACTGACCAACGCTACAGGAGGCGGACATGCAGCTCGCGATTATCGGTCTAGGCAGGATGGGCGCAAACATGAATTTGCGACTTGTTCGGGGTGGGCATCAGACCGTGGTCTGGAATCGCAGCCCCGAGCCGGTGCGCGTTGCCGCGGAAGCCGGCTCTACGCCTGCCGAAAGCATCCCCGACCTGGTGAACAAGCTGAGCGCCCCGCGCGCCGTCTGGATGATGCTGCCGGCGGGCGATACGACAGAAGCCATGCTCGACCAGTTGCTGTCTCTGCTGTCCCCCGGCGATACCATCATCGACGGCGGCAACGCCAACTATAAGGATTCGCAGCGGCGTTTCGAGAAATGCAAGGGACACGACATCCATTTTGTAGATGTCGGCACCAGCGGCGGCATCTGGGGCCTCACGGAAGGCTACAGCCTGATGATCGGTGGCGAAAAGGAGCCGGTCGAGCGCCTTAGCCCGATCTTCCAGACTCTGGCGCCTGCGGCCGATCTGGGCTGGGGACACGTCGGCCCGAGCGGGGCAGGGCATTTCGTCAAGATGGTGCACAATGGCATCGAATACGGCATGATGCAGGCGTTTGCCGAGGGTTTCGAGATTATGCAGACTAAGTCTGCGCTGGAACTGGATCTTCAGCAGATCTCGGAGATCTGGCGTTATGGCAGCGTCGTTCGCTCCTGGCTGCTGGATCTGGCGGCGCGGGCCCTGGCCGACGACCCCGGTCTTGAGTCGCTCAAGGGTTGGGTTGCCGACAGTGGGGAGGGCCGCTGGACCGTGACGGAGGCTATCGACCTTGACGTGCCCGCCCCGGTGATCACGCTGGCGCTTCAGATGCGCTTTGTCAGTCGCCAGGATGAGAGCTTCGCCGCCAAGATGCTCGCTGCGCTGCGCAACCAGTTCGGAGGTCACGCAGTCGTGAAGCAAGAGGGCAGCTCATGAACGGAGACAGCGCAGACGGCGGCGGTACCAGCCTCGTCATCCTGGGTGCGACAGGTGACCTGACGGGTCGGAAGCTGGTTCCGGCGCTGTTCAGCCTCTACCGCCGTGACAAGCTGCCTCGCAACTGGCGCATCGTCGGCTACGCGCGCCGCGAGTGGGATGACGCTTTTTTTCGTGAGACGCTGCGATCCTGGGCGGAAAAGCTGCCCGACTTCGACGCCGCGGCCTGGGAGTCCTTTGCCGAATGCCTCCACTACGTGAGAGGCGACCTGACGAACGTCGAGGACTTTCGCCATCTGGACAAGGCGCTGGAAGCGCTCGAAAACGGCAACAGCAACCGCCTCTACTATCTGGCGATTTCGCCCGAGTACTACGAAGCCGTAGTCGGCCACCTGTGCGATGCCGGCATGACACACGAGGAAGAAGGCTACCGCCGGCTGGTGATCGAGAAGCCGTTCGGCTATGACCTGGCTTCGGCGACGGCGCTGAACCACGCGCTGCACCGCGCCTTTAGCGAGGGGCAGGTCTACCGCATCGACCACTACCTGGGCAAGGAGACGGTGCAGAATCTGCTGTTCTTCCGGTTCGCCAACGCCATTTTCGAGCCGATCTGGAACCGCAACTATATCGACCATGTGCAGATCACCGTGTCGGAGACGGTCGACGTCGAACACCGCGCCGGCTATTACGACAAGTCCGGTGTCATGCGCGACATGTTCCAGAACCACCTGATGCAGCTTCTGTCTCTGGTCGCCCTGGAACCGCCGGCGTCGTCCGATGCCAATGCCCTCCGCAATGAGAAGGTGAAGGTTCTGCGCGCGGTCCGCCCGATCCTTACGACGGACACCATCCGGGCGCAGTATGAAGGGTATACGTCGACACCGGGCATCGCTCCAGGATCAGCGACTCCGACGTTTGCCGCACTGAAGCTCTACATCGACAACTGGCGTTGGATGGACGTGCCGTTCTACCTGCGATCGGGCAAGGCGCTGGCCAACAAGGCCTCGGAGATCGTCGTTCAGTTCCGGCGGCCTCGCATCTCTTCTTCAATCTGCCGGCGGGCAAGAAGCTCGACCCGAACATTCTGTCGATGTGCATCCAGCCCGACGAGGGCATCCATCTGCGTTTCCAGGCGAAGGTGCCGAACTCGCCGAACAAGGTTGAGCCTGTCGTCATGGGATTTCATTTCAGCTCGTCATTCCAGGGCGTGCTCCCCGACGCCTACGAACGGCTTCTGCTCGACGCCATGCAGGGCGACGCAGCGCTGTTCACGCGCGAAGACGAGATCGAACTGTCCTGGAAACTAATCGACAATGTCATGAGGGGATGGGCCTCGCCGGGCGCTACGCCTATGCTGACCTACCCACGCGGTACCTGGGGGCCGTCCGACTCCGAGATGCTGCTGGCGGATGATGGGCGGCGCTGGCGCGTACACTGTGGAGAAAATTAGGCATGGCCGGCACACTGCGGGTTTTTCCCAATCGGTTGACGGCTGCGCGTGGGCTGGCATCGCTGGTCGCGCGCACCGGCGAATCGTGCATTTCGCTGCGAGAGCGATTTTCCCTTGTTCTGTGCGGCGGTAGCTCACCGCGAGAAGCCTACAAGATGCTGGGGGATGAATTTGCCGACGATATCGATTGGAATTTCACGCACGTCTTCTGGGGCGATGAGCGCTGCGTGCCGTATGAGCACCCCGACAACAACGCCAAGATGGCGCGCGAAACCCTGCTGGATTATGTGCCGATACCGATGTCTCACATCCACCGGGTGCAGAGTTTTCTACAGCCGGGAGAAGCCGCTGAACAATACGAACACGAAGTGCGCCGGTACTTCGAGTCGCGGAGCAGTCGCTACAGCTTCGACGTGGTTCTGCTTGGCCTCGGCGCGGATGGGCACACCGCATCGCTGTTTCCCGATACGCACGCCTTGAACGAGACTTCACGAGCAGTGGTTGCTAATTATGTCCCGAAACTCGACTCGTGGCGGATCACAATGACTCTGCCGCTGCTGAACAGCGCCGCGCATGTCTTCTTCTATGTCCTGGGAGCAGATAAGGCGGAGGCACTGGCGGAGGTCTTTGCTCAGACCGAGTCGCCGACGCTCCCGGCGGCCATGGTGAACCCGGTCCACGGTCAGCTGACGTGGATTGTCGACGAAGAAGCCGCCTCACTGCTCCCCGGAGCGCCCCGGTCGTGATGCCGGAGCCATGGAACACCGCACAGGATTGACGGAGGAGTCGCCACCCCTGTGCGGTGCGCCGGCTACTGCGCTAGAATGTCCGCCAGTTCGAACAGGCTGATGTCGAGCGGCTTGTGTACACCGACCACTTCCTCGTAAGGCGTGATCGTCGCGCGGCTCTGATTCCAGCCGACGAGGACGCCGCGATGGCCCCGGCAGAGCTGACGAGCCGCCTCGGTCGCGATGCGTGTGGCCAGCAGACGATCGAATGCCGTAGGAATCCCGCCGCGCTGAACATGGCCCAGGATCGTCATCCGAATGTCATAGCCGACCTCTTCGGAACGGCTCTTCAGATAGGCATACAGTTCGTTACTGTCGTGCTGGGCGCCCTCGGCAACGATGATCATGCCGTTGGTCTTGCCTCTTCCCCAGGCCTCCTTGAGAATGGCGACCAGCGTCTCCGGCTTGGTCTCGACTTCCGGAATGACCACGGCTTCCGCGCCACCGGCAATGCCGGCCATCAGCGCCAGATACCCGCAGTCCCGGCCCATCACTTCGACAATGAAGGCGCGCCGGTGCGACGAGGCCGTCACCTTGAGGCGGTCGATCGCTTCCAGGGCGATGTTCAGAGCCGTATCGACCCCGATCGTGATTTCGGAACCGGTCAGGTCGTTGTCAATGGTTGAGGCGACTCCCACGACCGGGAAGCCCATATCGTTCAGCGCCTTGGCGCCTGCCTGAGAGCCATTGCCGCCAATGACGACCAGACCCTCGATCCCACGCGCCTGCAAAGCTGCTTTGGCTTTCTCGCGCCCCTCGACGGTGCGATATTCGTCACTGCGCGCGCTGCCCAGCAGGGTGCCGCCCGCTTGAATGATCCCGCCGACGTCGCGGGCCCCCAACGGGACGATGGCGCCGTCGATCAAGCCCTGAAACCCGTGGCGCACGCCGTAGACTTCGGCGCCGAGCGATATCCCTGTACGCACCACTGAACGAATCGCCGCATTCATGCCGGGCGCATCGCCACCGCTGGTTAGCACTGCGATTTTCTTCATGGTCTGCCATTCCTCAATCTGTTCGAGACCTTACGTCTGGCGTGAGGTGACACTACGAAACGCCATTCTAGCGCAGTCCGTGAAAGTCGAAAGGTGACTCTGCTTAATCTTTGCTGACCTACGCCTTGGCTTTTTGCCTAAGGCATGATCGGACGTATAATTCCTGCGTTCTACGATATGTTGCAGGAGAATAATTGTTATGACGCAGCAGGAATTCGCGCCTCCTGTGGGAGAGTGGTATTACCCTTCCGAAGACATCGTCAACAATGCCCATGTCCCCGATTACGACGCTGTATACCGTGAGGCGATGGCCGATCCCGAGGCCTTCTGGGCGAAGGCGGCTCAAGCATTGGATTGGTTCCAGCCGTGGACGCAGGTCCTGGACAAGAGCAGCCCTCCGTTTTACAAGTGGTTTGTCGGCGGCAAGACCAACATCGCCTACAACGCCCTGGATCGCCATGCGAAAAGCTGGCGGCGTAACAAGGAAGCACTGATCTGGGAGGGTGAGCCCGGCGACCGCCGCACGTTCTCCTACTGGCGATTGTGGAAGGAAGTCAACAAGTTCGCCAACGTGCTCAAGAGCCTTGGCGTGAAGAAGGGCGATCGCGTCACCATCTACATGGGGCGCATCCCCGAACTGACCATGGCGATGCTCGCCTGCGCCAAGATCGGCGCGGTTCACAGCGTGATCTACGGCGGCTTTTCCGAGCAGGCGCTCGCCGATCGCATCGAGGACGCGCAAAGCCGCGTTGTGCTCACCTGCGATGGCGCGTGGCTGCGCGGCAACATCGTCAAGCTGAAGGATATGGTCGATGAGGCGGTCAAGCGGTCGCCCATCGTCGAATCGGTGGTGGTCGTGCAGCGCACGGGCCAGCCAATCAAGATGGAGCAGGGGCGCGACTATTGGTTCCACGACCTCATGAATCTGCCGATCGCCAGCGAGGTCTGCGAAACTGAAGTCATGGACGCGGAGGACCCGCTCTTCATCCTGTACACCAGCGGCACGACGGGCAAACCCAAAGGCATTCTGCACACGCACGGCGGGTATCAGGTCCAGACGTCGACCACCCTCAAGTGGGTCTTCGACATCAAGGATGAGGATCGCTGGTGGTGCGCCGCCGACCCCGGCTGGATTACCGGGCACAGCTACATCGTCTACAGCGCCACTGATTCTCGGCGCGACCTCGTTCATGTACGAAGGCGCGCCCAACTTCCCATACCCCAACCGCTGGTGGAAGATGGTCGAGCACTACGGCATCACCATCCTGTACACCGCACCGACGGCCATACGTGGTCTGATGCGCTTTGGCGATGCCTGGCCGAACCGTCATGATCTGAGCAGCCTGCGCCTCCTCGGGTCGGTGGGCGAGCCGATCAATCCCGAAGCCTGGCGCTGGTTCCACAAGGTGATCGGCAAGGAGCGCTGTCCGATCATGGATACCTGGTGGCAGACGGAGACCGGCGGCTTTATGATCACGCCGCTGCCGTCCGTGGGTCTGAAGCCAGGCAGCGCCACTCGACCGTTCCCCGGCATCGACGTCGATGTCGTGGACGAGCAAGGACAGTCGGTCGCGGCCGGTGTCGAGGGCAATCTGGTCATCAAGACCCCCTGGCCGAGTATGCTGCGGACGATCTATGGTGATCCTGAACGCTTCGTCAATCAGTACTGGGCACACTACAAGGAACAGGGCTGGTATGTGACGGGCGACTCGGCGCGTAAAGATGAGGACGGCTATATCTGGATCATCGGGCGTAATGACGATGTGATCAAGGTGAGCGGTTACCGTCTCGGCACAGCGGAAATCGAGTCTGGTCTGGTCAGTCACCCGGCGGTCGCGGAGTCGGCGGTGATCGGCGTGCCTGACGAAGTGCGCGGCAATGTCATCTACGCCTACTGCATCCTCCGCGCCAACTTCCAGGCCAGTGACGCGCTGCGCGACCAGCTCAAGGACCATATCCGCCATGAGGTGGGGCCAATCGCCGTTCCGACAAAGATCGAATTCGTCGACGTGCTGCCCAAGACCCGCTCCGGCAAGATCATGCGGCGTGTGCTGCGCGCGCGTGCCATGGGTCAGCCCGAGGGCGACCTGAGCACGCTGGAGGAGTAATCGCCAAACGGCCTCGCTTCTCATCAAGTGTTCAGCCGTCAGTGATCGTGAAATAATGCACGGGCGCTATCCTGGGTATGTTTCTAGCCGGATAGCGCCCAACATGAAGACGTTTGAACATCGCTCCATCATCCCCGGAACCGCCGAGCAGGTCATGGCGTTTTATTCGACGCCAAACGCACCGACTCGGCTGACCCCACCGCCGATCTTTTTTCGCATCAACGACGACCGCCGTACATCCATCCAGGAAGGTGAGCTGGAATTCACGCTCTGGTTCGGACCCATCCCCTTCAGATGGCTCTCACGTCACGAACCCGGCCCCACTGAGTACTCTTTTGTCGATCGCATGCTGACCGGTCCGATGGCTGTCTGGGTCCACGAGCACATCGCGACTGATATGCCGGGCGGTGTCGAGATTCGCGATCGCATTCAGATCGCCCATAAGGCCGGCCTGGCGGGACTCTTCACTCGGCTCTTCTTCGACGGACTGCCCCTGCGCATTCTCTTCATCTACCGCCAGATGGCGACGCGCGCTGCCGTTCGTCACATCGCCCAGGACGCTGCCTTACGGAACGCAGCGTCATGACCCGCCGGCCTACGCGCATCGTCGTGGTCGGCGCCGGCATCGGCGGTTTGACGGCTGCTGCGCTGCTGGCCCAGGCCGGCTGCGACGTCACGGTGCTGGAAGGGCAGACCTATCCCGGCGGCTCGGCCGGGACGTTCTCTCATAAGGGCTACCGCTTCGATGCCGGGGCCACCGTCGCAGGCGGGTTCCAGCCGGATGGTCCCCACGCCCTGATCGCCGAGAAGCTGGATCTCACCTGGGACGTTCGGCTGCATGACCCCGCCTGGGTGGTCCACCTGCCGGATCGTCAGGTCCGGCTGTGTCGCGACAACGTCGACGTCGTGTCCTCATTCCCCAATACGGCCCGCTTCTGGGAGGCGCAGTCGAGGCTGGCCTCGCTGGGCTGGTCGCTTTCAGGACAGGGATTGCCCTGGCCGCCGGCGAGCGCCGCCGAAGCCGCCCAACTGATTCGGGCGGCGCTGCGCAATCTGCCGGGCGATCTGGAACTGGCGCCCTATGCCCTGATGTCGGCCTATCAGTGGTTGAAGCTCAGCCGGCTTGCCGATGATCCGGCCTTTGTTCGCTTCATCGACGCGCAGCTCCTGATCTCGGCGCAAACCACGTCGCGCGGTGCGAATGCCGTCTACAGCGCCACGGCGCTCGATCTGGCGCGGCAGGGCGTGTACCACGCCCGCGGCGGCATGGGCGGCATCGCCGAGACGCTGGTCGCCAGGATTCGTGATCTCGGCGGTCGGGTTCGATACCGGCAGAAGGTCACGAAGGTCGACGTCCGCGATGGCCGTGTCGTCAGTATGAAGACGAAGCGCGGCGACGAGTTCCCCTGCGATTTCCTGATCGCCAACCTGACTCCCTGGTCGCTCGACAGCCTCCTTGGCGATGACAGCCCGCAGAAGCTGCGTCATGAAGTCGAATCGCGCGAGGCGGGGTGGGGCGCTTTCGTCATGCATCTGGGCGTCCGCGCCGACGCGCTGCCAGACGATTTGCCGGATCATCACCAGGTGGTGGAGTCCTACGACGGTCCGCTGGGCGAGACGCGCAGCGTCTTTCTGTCGATGTCGCCGCACTGGGATGCCGACCGTGCGCCGAAGGGCCACCGCGCCGTGACCGTGACGACGCACACCCGTGTGGGGCCGTGGTGGGATCTGCTCACCAGCGACCCGGACGCCTACGCCGCGCGCAAGGACGAGTACGCCGAGAAAATGCTGGGCAACATCGAGCGCGCCATCCCCGGTTTTCGTTCGGCCGTGACCCTCAACCTGCCGGGCACGCCAGTGACGTACGAGTTCTACACCGGGCGCCACCTCGGCATGGTCGGCGGATTTCCGCAGTCGTCGTTGTTCCGCGCGCGCTCGCCGTGGACGGGGCTTTCGAACGCGCGCTTGGTGGGCGACTCCATCTTCCCCGGCCAGTCGACGGCTGGTGTCAGCCTGGGCGCGCTGCGCGTCGCGCAGGATGTCTTGCGGCGTGTTGTCCCCGGTCAGCACGATCACGCACGGTCGTCGCGGAGGGTTGCCGCCGAGGAGCCTGTGCCCGATGAGGTGCTCACATGAGTATGCGGGTTGCCCTGTGGTGGATTCGTCGCGACCTGCGTCTCAGTGACAACCTGGCGCTCCAGGCAGCGCTGGAGTCTGGCGCCGAACGCGTCGTGCCGCTGTTCATCTTCGATCCGGCCCTGCTGCGCGGCGAACGATTCGGGCTTCCCCGACTGAAATTCATGCTGGCCGGCCTGCGCGCACTGGACAAAGATTTGCGCCAGCACGGCGGGCAACTGCTCATCCGGCATGGCGATCCTGGCAGCTATGCTTTGTGAGCTCACCGAGATGGACGGCGTCATCGGCGTCTATGCGAATCGCGATTACTCACCCTACGCGGTCAAGCGCGACAGCGAACTTACGCGCCTCCTGTCCGGGACGCTTCATCTGTTCGACGACGCTATGCTGCACTCTCCGGAACAGACGCTCAAGGGAGACGGCATGCCGTTCAAGGTTTATACGCCTTACAAGCGCCGATGGCTGGAACTGCCAAAACCTGCGACTACGGAGGTGCCGCCTTTTCACGGTCGATTCTCGCTCCTGAGCGACGGCCAGGAACTAATTCCAACGCTTTCCGACCTGGGCTTCGGCGAAACCATTGACGTGGCGCCGGCCGGGGAAGGGGAGGCGCTGCGCCGTCTTGAGGCGTTTATGGATGGCCCGGTCTTCGACTACAAGACCCGGCGGGATTTGCTGGCCGGCGATCCGTTTCTTCCTGGTGAGGATTGCGGCACGTCCGGGCTGTCGCCGTACTTTCGCTTCGGCATGATTTCGCCGCGTCAGGCCTATGCTGCCGCCGACCGAGCGCGCGCACGGGCCGAGACCGACGCTCAAAGGGAATCGGTCGACACGTGGATCAGCGAGGTGGCCTGGCGCGAATTCTACATGTCGGTCCTGTACCACTTCCCGCATGCCTACAACACCAGCTTTCGACCGGAGTACGAGAAGGTCGCCTTTCGACACGCGCCCGACGAGCTGCGGGCCTGGCAGGAGGGGCGAACCGGCTACCCGGTGGTCGACGCGGCCATGCGCCAGCTTCAGGCGCTCGGGTGGATGCACAACCGCGCCCGCATGATTGTTGCCAGCTTTCTGACCAAGGACCTGCTCATCTACTGGCGCGAGGGCGACGTTTTCTTTATGAAGCATCTGATTGACGGCGACCCGGCGGCCAATAACGGTGGGTGGCAGTGGTCGGCGGGCACCGGCACCGATGCGCAGCCCTACTTCCGCATCTTCAATCCGGTGTCACAATCGCAGAAGTTCGATCCGGATGGGGCCTATATTCGCCGCTGGGTGCCTGAACTGCGCGACGTGCCTGACCCGTTCATTCACGAGCCGTGGGCGATGAGCTCTCCGCCGAAGAATTACCCGCCGCCCATGGTCGATCATCATGTCGCGCGCGAACGTTCCCTTGCTGCCTTCAAGGAAGTGAAGTCATGAACCGGCTGTCAAAACGCACCAAACGCATCCTTGGCATTCTCCTCGTGTTGGTCTTCCTGTTGTTCGTACTTCCGCTGCTGATTCCGCTGCCGCCGGTAGGTGTCGAGGCAGAGTCCCTCGCCGACCCGGATGGCCGCTTCATCGAGGTGGACGGCATGAGCACCTACCTGCAAGAACAGGGTGACGAGTCCGCGCCGGTTGTCCTGCTGCTCCACGGCTGGGCGGCGTCGACCGTCTCATGGCGCGAGACCATCGCGCCGGTTGCCGAGGCCGGATATCGCGTCATCGCCTTCGATCGTCCGCCCTACGGACTGTCGCAGAAGACCGGCGAGAATTTGCCGCTCGCGCCTTCTGAACAGGCGGATTTCACGGCGGCGCTGATGAATGAACTGGGAATCGAACAGGCCACTCTGGTCGGGCACAGCATGGGCGGCAGCGTCATCGCCTATTTCGCCGTGCGCTACCCGGAACGCGTCGAAAAGCTGGTATTCGTCGATGGGGCGGTGGGGCTCAACGCCGACGAGAGTGGGCCTGGTTCGCCGCTGCTGACCAGCCTGGTCCATTTTGCGCCGGTCAACCGCTGGGCGCGCATTGGCATGCGCCTCTTCCTGCGCCCGGAACTGTTCACCGACCTGCAAAAATCCGCCTACTACGATCCGAACGTGGTGACGCCGGAGGTCGCGGCCGGATACCAGCGCAGCTTGAAAGTCGTCGGCTGGGACGAGGCGCTGCTCGACATCTTCTTCGGTCGCCCGACGGCCGACGCGCCGCTCACACGCGAGCAGCTTGAGGGAGTCACGGCGCCGAGCCTCCTGGTCTGGGGTGAAAATGATACCTGGGTGCCCATCGCCGTTGGTGAGCGGCTTCGCGACGAACTGCCCAACGCTCGGTGGCTGACGTATCCTGAAGTGGGGCACCTGCCCATGGAAGAGAAACCGGACGAGTTCAATACGGATCTGATCGCTTTCCTTTCCGCCGAATTGTAATGTCCGCCAAGATGTAGTGGCGCATCGCGATGCGCCGCTTTGTCCCGCTCATGATCTGTGAGTCGATGTTCGAGGGGACTGCCCTGAATTGATGCGGCGTGAACCTTTCTTGACAAAGCGTTTTTGCACGCTATCCTTATACGCCATGTTCAAGAAGTCGATTTTCCGCCGTATCCGTCGTCGCCGTACTCATGTGGAGTTCGGGGAGTTTGGCGTTCACAGCGGCTAGCAGTCGATTTTGCGGTGGATGCAAGGACCCCGAACCTTCGGGGTCTTTTTGTTTTCTCACTCAATACATGAGTTCGGACATCTCTTTGAGGAGCGCAACATGGGGACCAAAGAAGTCAAGAAGGTGGTTCTCGCCTACAGTGGCGGGCTCGACACCTCCGTCATCGTCACCTGGCTGAAAAACACGTACGGCTGCGAAGTCATCTGTTTCACGGCCGACCTGGGCCAGGAAGAGGAACTGGACGGACTGGAAGAGAAGGCCATCAAGACAGGTGCCAGCAAACTCTACATCCGGGACCTGCGCGAGGAATTCCTGACCGATTTCGTCTTCCCGACGATGCGCGCGGGGGCGATTTACGAACGTGAGTACCTGCTTGGTACGTCCTTCGCCCGTCCCCTGATCACCAAGCATCTGGTCGAAATTGCCGAATTGGAAGGCGCGGACGCCATTGCCCACGGCTGCACCGGCAAGGGCAACGATCAGGTTCGTTTCGAGGTCACTGTCATGGCCCTCAACCCGAAGCTCAAGGTGATCGCGCCCTGGCGTGAATGGGACATCCGCAGCCGCGAAGACGCGATCGCCTATGCGCAGGAATTCCAGATTCCGATCACCGCGTCGCTGAAGTCGATCTACAGCCGCGATCGCAACTTGTTCCACCTCAGCCATGAGGGCGGGCTGCTTGAGAATCCCTGGTTGGAGCCGGAAGAGGCGATGTTCCAGCTCACCAGTAGCCCGGAAGACGCGCCGGACGAACCGGAGTACGTGGAGATTGAGTTCGCGCAGGGCACGCCAGTCGGCTTGAACGGCGAAAAACTTCCACCCGTTGAGTTGTTCATTCGCCTGAATCAGATCGGCGCAAAGCATGGTGTCGGCCGCATCGATCTGGTCGAGAATCGTCTGGTCGGCATGAAGAGCCACGGCGTCTACGAGACCCCCGGCGGCACCATCCTGCATCGTGCCCACCAGGCGATGGAAAGCATCTGCCTGGACAAGCACTCGATGCACTACAAGGACATTCTGGCCGTCAAGTATGCCGAACTGGTCTACAACGGCCTATGGTATACCCGGCTGCGCGAAGCGCTCGACGCCTTTGTCGCGGTCACGCAGGAAAGCGTGAGTGGCACGGTCCGCATCAAGCTGTACAAGGGCAACATCATTATCGCCGGGCGCAAGAGCGATCTCAGCCTGTATCGCGAAGACTATGCGTCGTTCGGCGAAGAGGATGTTTACAACCAGCGCGATGCCGAGGGCTTCATTCAGCTCTTTGGCCTGCCCATGAAGGTCGAGGCGCTGCTGTCGCTCGACGGTGGCGGCAAGAGCCGGTATCGCCAGCCCGGATTACAGCAAGTTCAAGCGGGATTAGGCCGCGATGCTGTGGGGGGGCGCTTTTGACGCGCCGACCGACGATCAGGTGCGGCGGCTGAATGACAGCATCGGCTTTGACAGGCGGATGTATGCCGAAGACATCGCCGGAAGCATCGCCTATGCCCGTGCCATTGCTCAGGCCGGGGTGATCACTCCGGCTGAGGCGGATCAGATTGTCGCCGGCCTGGAAGCGGTGCGGACCGAGTTCGAAGGCGGCGCCTTCGAACTTCACCCGGCCGACGAGGACATTCACACCGCTGTCGAGCGCCGGCTGACGGAGATCGTCGGCCCGGTCGGCGGCAAACTGCACACCGGCCGGAGCCGCAACGATCAGGTGGCGACCGACTGGCGGCTGTGGACGATGAAGGCCATCGATCGGGTCAAGGACCTTGCGCTGGCGCTCCAGCGATCTCTGGTCGCTCAGGCGGAAGGGCACTTCGACACGTTGATGCCCGGCTATACGCACTTGCAGCCCGCCCAGCCGATCACCGCAGGCCACTGGCTGCTGAGCTACTTCTGGATGCTGGCGCGCGACGTCGAACGGCTGGAGGACGCCCGCAAACGCGCGGCATATAGCCCGCTCGGCTCCGGCGCGCTGGCGGGCACGCCATTTCCGGTCGACCGTCAGGCGCTGGCGCAGGCACTCGGCTTCACCGCGCCCACTCAAAACAGCCTGGATGGCGTCAGCGACCGCGATTTCGTGGCCGAGACGCTGTTCGCGTTCGCGCTGCTGGGTGTGCATCTCAGCCGGTTGGCCGAGGACATCATCATCTTCAGCAACCCGTCCTTCGGCTTCATCCGCCTGGACGATCGCTACAGCACCGGGTCCAGCCTGATGCCGCAGAAGCGCAATGCCGACCCGATGGAACTGGCGCGGGGCAAGGCCGGCCGACTGATCGGCAACCTGGCCGGTCTGATGGCGTCGCTCAAGGGCCTGCCGACGAGCTATAACAAGGACTTGCAGGAAGACAAGGAGTCTTTGCTGGACTCGTTCGATACCCTGGCGATGCTTCTGCCGGTGGTGACGGCGGTTATTCACACGCTGGCGCTGCGGCCCGAACGTCTGCGGGCGGCCCTGGACGAATCGATGCTCGCCACTGATCTCGCCGATTATCTGGTCAAGCGCGGCATGCCATTCCGCGAAGCGCATGGCGTCAGCGGACGGCTGGTCCGCAAAGCCGCGGAGCGTGATGTTGTGCTGTCGGCCCTGACTTTGGACGATATGCGGGCCGAGTCGGCGCTGTTTGAGGCGGATGTCGCATCCGTCTTCGACTTCGCGGCGTCCGTCGCGCGGCGCAGCGCCTTCGGGGGCACAGCGCCAGAGGCCGTGCGTGTCCAGTGGGAAAATGCGCAGTCATGGCTTGGAGACCGTCGTGCCTGAAATCTTTCGTCGGACGCATGGCGCGGCGATCCTTGTGCTGAATGTCCAGCGCAAACCGGTCACTCTGTACGAACTTAGATTACAGAGTGGGGGAGGGCTTGACACAATTGTCAATAGTGGATACGCTCAATGACGACGTTTGAGCAAAATGGCACAAGAGTCATGAAGTCGCGCAAGCAGATCAGCCTCAGCCTTAGCATCATTCTTTGCGTACTCGTCCTCATTATTAGCGGCGGGTTATAGGGGCTTGTCTGGCGTAAGACGCTAATTGCAGCAGCGAGATGACAAAGCCCCCTTCAACAGGGGGCTTTTTGTTAGGGGAGCAGGGATAGACCATGTTGGACCAGTGGCGAGAGCCGCAAATGTCGTTCGCCGATAGTTGTGCGACCAGTCCGTGGACGGAGCCCTATCAGGCGGCCTCCGAAAGCCCGCGTCAGTCGGCGGATGCACAGCGCATGTTCGAAGCCGACTGCCAGCGCCCTACCCACGACGCGCTCTCTGAGATATACAACCGGGAATAATCACCGGAAGTGAATCAGAGTGCGCGTTTTCTTTTGCGTATCTTGCGGCAAATCGATGCCGAATACCTTACGGTGCAAGGTGATTTGAAGGAGCGAATGGATGCCTGCTGAGTGGATCTGGAAAAACGGAGAGTTCGTCCACTGGGAAGACGCAACGGTGCACATCAGCACTCATGCGCTCCACTATGGATCGAGTGTATTTGAAGGGGTACGCGCTTACGCCACGCCGCAGGGGCCGGCGGTTTTCCGCTTGCAACCGCACACCCGCCGCCTGGCCAATTCCTGCAAGATAGCGCGGATCAACATGCCCTTCAGCGAGGATGAAATCAACGCGGCCATCCTCGAAACCATTCGACGCAACGGACATGAGTCGTGCTACATTCGCCCGCTCGTCTTCCGTGGCGCCGGCCCCCTGGGCGTCGAAGGGCGCAAGAACCCCGTCGATGCCATCATCATGACCATGGAGTGGGGGCGCTACCTGGGACCGGAGGCCATCGAGAATGGCGTCGACGTCCAGGTCAGCTCCTGGCGCCGAATTGCCCCGGACACCTTCGCCTCAATGGCCAAGATTGGCGGGCAGTACGTCAACAGCCAGTTCATTTCAATGGAAGCGCACGACAACGGTTTCAATGAAGGTATCGCCCTCGACTATAACGGGACAATCAGCGAAGGCGCCGGGGAGAACATCTTCGTGATCCTCGACGGCGTGGTCTATACCCCCGGCATGGCGTCGTCCATTCTGATGGGTATTACCCGTGTCAGTGTCCTGGCCCTGCTGTCCGGCCTGGGCTACACCGCGCGCTTTGAAACAATGCCGCGCGACATGCTTTACGTCGCCGACGAGATTTTCTTCACAGGGACCGCCGCCGAGGTCACCCCTGTACGGTCAGTCGATCGCATCCAGGTGGGTAGTGGTAAAAGGGGACCGATCACGAAGGCGGTGCAGGAAGCCTTCTTTGCGGTGACGTCTGGCGAAGTTCCGGACCGGCATGGCTGGTTGACCCACGTCCGCCAGACCGCGCCCGGTGACTGATCAAGCGATTAATCAGCCGACGAGAGCATAGCGAACGCGACAAGGGTAAGACACCATGATACTGAGCGGGGCCGAAATTCTTCTCGAATGTTTGAAACGCGAAGGCGTTGATGTGATGTTTGGTTATCCGGGCGGCGCGATTTTGCCGACCTACGATGCGATGACCAGATATCCTGAAATCCACCATGTGCTGGTCCGTCACGAACAGAGCGCGGCGCACATGGCCGACGGCTATGCGCGCGCCAGCGGCAAGGTCGGCGTTGCGATTGCCACCAGCGGTCCGGGCGCGACCAACCTGGTCACCGGCATCGCCACGGCGATGATGGACTCGTCGCCCATCGTCTGCATCACCGGTCAGGTCACGCGCGGTGCCATCGGCTCTGACGCGTTCCAGGAGACCGATGTGACCGGCGTGACGCTCCCCGTCACCAAGCACAACTACCTGGTCATGGATATCCATGAACTCCCTTATATTGTCCGGGAAGCCTTCTACATTGCCCGCACGGGCCGTCCAGGCCCGGTTCTGATCGATTTCCCGAAGGACGTCCAGATCGAGAAGATCGAGTTTGTCTATCCGGAAGGCCCGATTCGCCTGCCGGGTTACCAGCCGCCGCAGCAGGGTTCAGAGGCGGATATCGAGACGGCACTTGAACTCATCCATCAGGCGCAGCGTCCGATCATTCTGGCCGGTCACGGTGTCATGCTTTCCGGCGCCGTGCAGCAGCTCCGTGAGCTCTCTGAACGCGCGCAGATCCCTGTGGCCCTGACGTTGCTTGGCAAGGGCGCGATGCCGGAGAATCACCCGTTGGTGATCGGCATGATGGGCATGCATGGCGAGGCGGCGTCCAACCTGGCCATTCAGGAGGCCGACCTTCTGATCGCCCTCGGCATGCGCTTTGACGATCGCGTCACGGGCAACCTGAAGACGTATGCGCGCAACGCCAAGAAGATCCACGTGGACATCGATCCGTCGGAGATCAACAAGAACGTTCGTGTGGATGTGGGTATCGTTGGCGATCTCCGCGCCGTGATGGACCAGTTGCTGCCCGGCGTCAAGCGTGTTTCGCACGCCGAATGGCTGAATCAAATTCGGGACTGGCACGAAGATGCCGACGAGCGTGACATTATCAACCGCGACACCGGCGACGCGCTATGGGGCGCGCAGGTGATCAACGATCTGTGGAAGTATACGGGCGGCGACGCGATCACGGTGACCGACGTCGGCCAGCACCAGATGCTGGAAGCGCAGTACTACCCACACCAGCGGCCGGCCACCATGCTGACGAGTGGCGGTCTGGGGACCATGGGCTTCGGTTTCCCTGCCGCTATGGGCGCCAAGTTCGCGCTGCCGGACGAAGAGGTCTGGGCGATCGTCGGCGACGGCGGCTTCCAGATGACCCTGGCCGAACTGGCGACGGCCAAGCAGGAGAACCTCAAGGTGATCATTGCCATCATCAACAACAACTATTTGGGCATGGTGCGGCAGTGGCAGGAATTCTTCTACGAGCAGCGCTACCACGCGACCCCAATGTTCAGCCCGGACTTTGTGAAGCTGGCCGATGCCTATGGCATTCCAGCGATGCGTGTGGAACGCCGTGACCAGATCGAGGAATCTGTGGCATTTGCCCGCAGCGTGGAAGGGCCGGTGCTGATCGAATACGTTGTCGAAGCCGAAGATATCGTCTACCCGATGGTGCCTTCCGGAGCCGACCTGGACAAGATGATCCGTCGTCCGAAGCCGGGCGAAGAAGCGAAATAAGGAGCTGCGAAGATGCCTGACCAGACTCACAATAAACATCTGCTTGTCGCGCTCGTGGAGAACAAGCCCGGCGTCCTGAACCGTGTGGCGAGCCTGTTCCGCAGACGCAATTTCAACGTTGACAGCCTCACGGTCGGCCGGACGCACAAACCGCATCTGTCGCGCATGACTATTGCGGTGGACGCTACCCGTGGCGATGCCTACAAGATTCACATGAATCTGCTCAAGTTGATCAACGTGGTCGGCGTCGCCAGCGTGTCGACCGAACCCCATGTCAGCCGCGACCTGGCGCTGATCAAGGTGCGCGCCAATGACGCTGAGTCCCGCAATGGGCTGACGCTGATCTGCGAGCGCTATCCGGCGCGCATCGTCGACATCGGACCGGAGGTGGCGATCGTCGAAATCACCGCTCAGGAAGATCAGGTGGAAGCCCTGATCCACGAACTGAAGCCGATCGGTATTCTCGAACTGGTGCGCACCGGCGTCGTCGCCATGGGTCGCGGCGTCCGCATCCTCGACTCCGATTACGAGCCCGTGACGCCGGTCACCGCGCAGGGTGGTCAAAAACAATACGAAGTGTACAGCGTCTAGGACGCTGCGCGACAGGCACGTGGGCGCTGAGATCAGCGCTCACGTGCCACAATTGAGCCAGGAAATCATCAGCCATACGCACCGGGAGAAAACGCCAGATGGCAACAATGTACTACGACAAAGACGCGGACATTTCGCTGCTGCACGGAAAGACCATCGCCGTGATCGGCTATGGCAGCCAGGGGCATGCCCATGCCTTGAACGCCCAGGACAGTGGATGCTGCGTCGTCATCGGACTGCACGAGGGCAGCAAGAGCCGTGCCAAGGCGGAGCAGGATGGTCTGCTTGTGAAGTCCGTCGCAGAGGCGACGAAAATGGCGGACATTGTCATGGTGCTGATCCCGGATACGCTCCAGGCGGCCGTCTATGCCAGCGACATCGGGCCCAACCTCAAGCCGGGCGCGATGCTGATGTTCGCCCACGGGTTCAACATTCACTACAAGACCATCGCGCCGCCGGCCAACATTGACGTATCGATGGTCGCGCCCAAGGCGCCCGGTCACCGCGTACGTGAGGTCTTCAAAGAGGGCGCCGGCACGCCTGGGTTGGTCGCGGTGCATCAGGATGCGACGGGCAATGCCAAGTCCCTGGCGCTGGCCTACGCCAAGGCCATCGGCTGCACGCGCGCCGGCGTCATCGAGACGTCGTTCAAGGAAGAGACGGAAACCGACCTCTTCGGCGAGCAGGTCGTGCTGTGCGGCGGTGTGACCGCCCTGGTTCGTTCTGCCTTCGAGACGCTGGTGAAGGGTGGGTATCAGCCCGAGATCGCGTACTTCGAATGTCTGCATGAGCTGAAGCTGATCGTCGATCTGATGTACGAAGGCGGCCTGAGCTACATGTGGTACAGCGTCAGCGACACGGCCGAGTACGGTGGCTATACCGTTGGCGATAAGGTCGAGGGTGAAGTCAAAGAAATGTTCGCTGGCGTGCTGTCACGCATCCAGGACGGTTCCTTCGCCAGGGAATGGATCGAAGAGAATCAGAATGGCCGCCCGAACTTCCGGCCGCGCCGCGCGACGGAACACGATCTGCTCATCGAGAAGGTGGGCGCTGACCTGCGTGACATGATGCCGTTCCTGAAGGCGAAACACATCAAGCAGTCGGACTAACCAGAGCCGCTTTTGTCGACCGGAGATGCGCGCGATGGATGAATCGGAACCCGGCGTAGTACAGGAAAGGGGGTGATCCCTTTTGGCAGACGACGGCCTTAGCGACCTTCAAAGCTGGCACTTGCTTATTCAGTCGAAAGGATTGGCCCCACATGAGTACGCGTGACATAGACGAAAACGTCGTATTGTTCTTCGATACCACGCTGCGTGATGGCGAACAGAGCCCCGGCGCAACGTTGAGCAGCGCCGAAAAGCTGGAGATCGCCCGGCAGCTGGCGCGCCTGGGCGTCGATATTATCGAAGCGGGCTTCCCCGCGGCATCGCCGGATGATCTGGCGGCCGTGCAGCGCATCGCCCGCGAAGTAGGCACCGTCGATGGTCCGACCATCTGCGGCCTGGCCCGCGCGGTCGAGAAAGACATCGTGGCCTGCTGGGAAGGCGTGAAGGATGCGGCTAAACCGCGCATTCACACCTTCCTCGGCACGTCCGACATTCATCTGAAATACCAGACCGGGCTCTCCCGCGAGGAAGCCCTGGAGGTGGTGCGCAAGGCGGTCGCGCTGGCGCGCAGTTTCACCAGCGACGTCGAATTCAGCCCGATGGACGCCGGCCGTACCGATCCGAAATTCCTGGTCGAGGTGTGCGCCGTCGCCATTGCCAATGGTGCGACCACACTCAACATCCCGGACACGGTCGGTTACGTGACGCCGCAGGAATGGTACGAGACGATCTCCAATCTGATTGCCGAGACTCCTGGCGGCGGGAAGGGCAGCGGCATCATCTGGTCGGTGCACTGCCACAATGACCTGGGTCTGGCCACGGCCAACACGCTGGCCGGCGTCATGGCCGGGGCGCGTCAGGTCGAGGTGACTATCAACGGCATTGGCGAGCGTGCCGGCAACACCAGCCTGGAAGAAGTCGTGATGGCGCTGCACACCCGCTCGCCATACTACTCGCTGCGCACCAACATCAACACGCGCGAGATCGTCAAGACGAGCCGGCTGGTCAGCAACTATACCGGTATGCAGGTGCAGGCCAATAAGGCCATCGTCGGCGCAAATGCCTTCGCCCACGAGGCCGGCATCCACCAGGACGGCATGCTGAAGAACGCCAGTACCTACGAGATCATGACCCCGGACAGCGTCGGCTGGACGCAGAGCCGCCTGGTACTGGGGAAACACAGCGGCCGGCACGCGCTGAAGGTCCGCTTGCAGGAACTGGGGTTTGACCTCGACAAGGATGCCCTGAATCACATCTTCACGCGCTTCAAGTCGCTGGCCGACGCCAAGAAGAACGTCACCGACGCCGACCTCGAAGCGCTGATGACGGATGAACTTCATCGGCCGACCGAGTTCTATCGCCTGGAAGACGTTCAGGTGACCTGTGGCACGATGGGCATGCCCACCGCGACGACGCGACTGGTCGACATGGACGGTCATGAGTATGTCCAGGCGGCAGTTGGGGTAGGACCGGTGGATGCCTGCTACAAGTCGCTGGACAGCGTCATTCACGTCCCGAACACGCTGATCGAGTACAACGTGCACAGCGTCACGGAAGGAATCGATGCGCTGGGCGAGGTCACAGTGCGAATTTCGCTGCCCGATGGCAGCGGGTCTTTCGGCGGCTATGGCGCGGACAAGGATGTGATCGTCGCCAGCGTGAAGGCCTATCTTGCCGCGCTGAACCGGCTCATGGCCGCGACCGGCTACCGTGAGCATCAGCCGGAGGGCAGCGCCGCGACAGTGGGCATCGCCTCGGTCGCCGGAGTGCCGGCGGAGCCGGCGCAGTCCTGAGAAACATATCATGACCCCTGCCGGAGGAGGCTTCTTCCGGCGCGGTCAATCACCGTACGCACGAACACATGGAGACAGACCAACACATGGCAGGCGGCAAGACGCTCTTCGAGAAGGTATGGGATAAGCACGCGGTGCGGCAGCAGTCGGCTGACCTGCCGGCGGTACTGTATATCGATCTGCATCTGGTGCACGAAGTGACGTCGCCGCAGGCGTTCACCGAGCTGCGCCAGCGCGGGCTGAAGGTACGTCGGCCCGATCAAACGCTCGGCACGATGGACCACAGCACGCCGACCGTTCCGCGCGGCGCCGATGGCATCATCCCGGTGCTCGACATGCAGGCGGCGGCGCAGCTCGACGTGATGCGCAAGAACTGCGCCGACTTTGGCATTCCCTCTACGACCTGGGCACCCGCAATCAGGGCATCGTCCACGTCATTGGCCCGGAGCAGGGATTCACTCAGCCCGGCATGACCATCGTCTGTGGCGATAGCCACACCAGCACCCATGGCGCGTTTGGCGCGCTGGCCTTCGGCATCGGTACCAGTGAAGTCGCGCACGTTCTGGCCACTCAGACGCTGCTCCAGTACCGACCCCAGACCATGGCGGTTCGCGTCGATGGACGGCTGAGCGCCGGGGTGACGGCCAAGGACATCATCCTGGGGATCATCGCCAAGATCGGCGTCGGCGGCGGCACCGGCTATGTCCTCGAATACATGGGCGAGGCGATTCGCGCGCTCTCGATGGAAGGGCGCATGACCATCTGCAACATGTCGATCGAGGGCGGCGCACGCGCCGGCATGGTTGCGCCCGACGACACGACCTTCAACTATGTCGCCGGCCGGCCCGCCGCGCCAAAGGGCGAGGCCTGGGACCGTGCCCTTGCCGAATGGCGTCAACTGCCCTCGGACTCGGATGCAACCTTCGACGCCGAAGTGACTCTCAACGCCGACGAGCTCGTGCCGATGATCACTTATGGCACCAACCCCGGCATGGGCATGTCGATCACCAGCGCCGTGCCCGACCCCGATCAGCTCAAGGATTTCAGCCAGAAGATGGCGCTCGACAAGGCGCTGCGCTATATGGACTTGCAGCCCGGCCAGCCGCTGCTCGGCAAGAAGATCGACGTGGTTTTCGTCGGCAGCTGCACCAACTCACGGATCACCGATCTGCGTGAGGCGGCGCGCTTCATCGAGGGCCGCAAGGTGGCCGATAGTGTGCGCATGATGGTCGTCCCCGGTTCGCAGCAGGTGAAGGCACAGGCCGAATCGGAGGGCCTGGACCGCATCTTCAAAGAGGCCGGCGCGGAATGGCGCGAGGCGGGCTGCTCGATGTGCATCGCCATGAATGGCGACGAACTCCGGCCCGGACAGTACGCCGTCAGCACCAGCAACCGCAACTTCGAGGGACGTCAGGGCAAGGGCGGACGGACCTTCCTGGCCAACCCACTGACGGCCGTCGCTTCTGCGGTCAGCGGCGTGGTCACCGATCCGCGGACTCTGGTCAACGAACGGGAGTATGCATAGCCATGGACCCCATCAAACAGTTCTCCGGGCGCATCGTTGCGCTGGCGACCAACGACATCGATACCGACCAGATCATCCCCGCGCGTTACCTCAAGGTGACGGACAAGGCTGGCCTTGGCGCGGCGCTCTTCAGTGACTGGCGCTACTACGCGGATGGTTCGCCGAAAGCGGATTTCATCCTCAACCAGCCTGAGCACCAGGGCGCATCGATCCTGATCGGCGGCCACAACTTCGGCTGCGGCAGCTCGCGCGAGCATGCCCCCTGGGCGTTGGTCGGCGCAGGGTTCAAGGCGGTGGTCAGTACCTATTTCGCCGACATCTTCCGCAATAACTCGCTGAAGAACGGCCTGCTGCCGATCATCGTCGACGAGCAGACGCACCAGCAGCTCATCAGTATGGCGCAGGAAGACGCCACGACCGAGGTTACTGTCGATCTGGAGACGCAGACGCTTTGTCTGCCCGATGGTCGAGGGGTTGAGTTCCCGATCGACGGCTTCTCGAAGCACTGCCTGCTGAACGGCGTCGATCAGCTTGGCTACCTGCTTGGCCTGGACGCGGACGTCACGCAGTACGAAGCCGCGCACCCCGCACGTGTAGCGACACTTGCATAAACGTTATGGCCCGATGTGAGGAACCCTTTCGTCGGGCCGGTTTTTCTTCACGGAGTCTGAGAGGAACACATGCGCATCGAGATCTACGACACCACACTGCGCGATGGCACGCAGCGTGAAGGAATCTCGCTTTCCGTCGCGGACAAGCTCCGCGTCACCGAGCTTCTGGATACGCTGGGTGTCACCTACATTGAAGGCGGATGGCCGGGTTCCAACCCGAAAGACGCCTGCCTATTTCGAGGCGGTTCAGTCGGTCGAACTCCGCCATGCCCGTATCGCGGCTTTTGGCTCCACCTGTCGCAAAAACAGCGATCCGGAGACCGACCCGAATATCATCGCGCTCGTCGAGGCGAAGACTCCGGTGGTGACGCTGGTGGGTAAGACATCGATGCTGCATGTCACCGATGTGCTTCAGACCACTCCTGACGAAAATCTGCGCATGATTCGCGAGAGTGTGCGCTATCTCAAATCCATCGGCAAAGAGGTCATCTACGACGCTGAGCACTTTTTTGATGGATGCAAGCTCGATTTCGAGTACGGCTTCGATACGCTGCGGGCGGCGGTCGACGGCGGCGCTGAATGCCTGGTGTTGTGTGATACCAACGGCGGTTCCATGCCCTGGGAAGTCGAGCGCTTTGTGACCGCTGCCCGTGAGTTGTTCCCGAACGTCCGGTTGGGCGTCCATACTCACAATGATGGCGAACTGGCCGTGGCCAACACGCTCGCCGGCGTGCGCGCGGGCGCCACGCATGTTCAGGGGACAATCAATGGCTATGGGGAGCGCTGCGGCAATGCCAATTTGTGCAGCATCATCCCCGATCTGGAACTCAAGCTGGGCTACGAGGCCCTGCCCGAAGGCAGCCTGCGCCACCTGACGCATGTTTCGCGCACGGTCGCGGAACTGGCCAATCTGGCGCCGGACCATCATCTCGCCTACGTCGGCAAAAGCGCCTTCGCCCACAAGGGCGGCATTCATGTCGCGGCGATGCGACGGAACATCCAGAGTTACCAGCACATCGATCCGACGCTGATCGGCAACGAGATGCGCATTCTGGTCTCCGATCTGTCGGGGCAGGGCAATCTGCTCAGCAAGGCCGAGGAATTTGGCCTGGACGTCTCCAAGGCCGAGGCCCTGAAGGTGCTGGAGGAGATCAAGCAGCTGGAGCACCAGGGCTTTGTCTTCGAGGGTGCGGAGGCCTCTGTGGCGGTGCGTTTGCATCGCGCGCGGCCGGACTACAAGCCGATCTTCACCCTGATCGACTTCACCGTCATCGTCGAGGATCGACGTGGGCGTGGTGCGATCAGCGAGGCTATGGTGAAGCTCGACGTCGACGGCGAAGTGGTGCACACTGCTGCCGAGGGCAATGGTCCGGTCAACGCCCTGGACATGGCCCTCCGCAAGGCGCTCGTCCCGCGTTACCCGCAGTTGGCCGAATTCCAGCTTGCCGATTACAAAGTGCGTATTCTGGACAGTGGCAACGGTACGGCTGCGCTGACCCGCGTGCTCATCGATACACAGCGCGAAACGCGCCGCTGGAGCACGGTGGGCGCCGGAAGCAACATCATCCGCGCCAGTTGGCTGGCGCTGGTCGACAGCGTCGAATATGGCCTGTGCCTGTCACAGGACCAGCCCAGGGCAGAACTCGAGAACGTTGGTTGACGGAACCCCGGCCGAACCCCTACACTGTGGGCATCGACTGTGGCGAAAGGAAACCAGCATGACGAGCTACACGGGTATGTATGCAGTCATACCTGCAAGTGACTTGGAGCGTGCGCGCCGTTTCTATGAAGTTCGGCTCGGGTTTTCGCAGGGGGTGGCCGTCGGTGATGGCATACTTTACACGGTGGCGGGTTCGCAGGTCCTCCTGTACGAAACCCGTTTTGCAGGCACGGCCGAGCATACCATCCTGACACTTCGCGTCGATGATCTTCAGGCGACCGTAGCCGAGCTTCGCGCGAAGGGTGTTGTCTTTGAGGATTATGACTTTCCCGGTCTGACGACGGTTGACGGCATTGCCGATTTAGGTGATGAGCTGGCGGCCTGGTTCAAGGACAGCGAGGGCAGCATTGTGGGCGTGATTCAGCAGGTTGGCTGAGCCATGCCGAATAACACGAGGGTCAATCCAACCTGACCCTTCGTTGGGCGAGTGACTGACGAGCCGGTATGTGCCGGCTCGTGTTTTGCACACACATAAAGAGAAGAGCAGATGAAAGCGAGCATAGTACTTCTTCCCGGAGACGGCATCGGCCCCGAAGTGACGGCCGCCGCTGTCGCAGTACTTCAGAAAGTGGCTGCGAAGTTTGGCCACGAGTTTTCCTTCGAGGAAGCGCTGATTGGCGGGTGCGCGATTGATGCCACCGGTACGGCGCTGCCCGATGCGACGCTGCGCGCGGCCGAAGGCGCCGACGCCATCCTGCTTGGCGCGGTGGGCGGCCCGAAGTGGGATAACCCGACGGCCCCCGTGCGGCCGGAGCAGGGCCTGCTCAAGATTCGCAAGCACTTCGACCTGTACGCGAACCTCCGCCCGGTGAAAGCCTATCCGGCGCTGGCCGCCCACACTCCGCTGCGCCCCGAACTGCTCGAGGGCGTGGATATCCTCTTCGTACGCGAGCTGACCGGCGGCATGTACTTCGGGCAGCGCAAGGAGCAGGGGGATGACGACTTCGCCTATGACACCGAATACTATTCGGTGCCGGAGGTCGAGCGTGTGGCCCACATCGCCTTCCGCGCGGCCCAAGGGCGGCGCAAGAAGCTGACCTCCGTCGATAAGGCCAACGTGCTGGCCGCGATGCGCCTGTGGCGGCGTACCGTGGTCAAGGTGCACGAGGATTATCCCGAAATAGCCCTCGACCACGTCCTGGTCGACGCCTGTACCATGCACCTGATTACTCGCCCGGCTAGCTTCGACGTCATCGTCGCGAGCAACATGTTCGGCGACATTCTGAGCGACGAGGCGTCGGTGCTGGCCGGCTCGCTCGGCATGCTGCCTTCGGCATCGCTCGGCGCCGGCCATATTGGCCTGTACGAGCCTGTGCACGGTTCGGCCCCGGATATCGCCGGCCAGGGCAAGGCCAACCCGACTGGCGCAATTCTCAGCGCAGCCATGATGCTGCGTTACAGTCTCAAGCTGGAGGCCGAAGCGGCGCTGGTGGAACAGGCGGTGGACAAGGCGTTGGCCGATGGAGCCCGCACGGCAGATATCGCGCCACGTGGCGGTGCCTTCATCAGCACAACAGAGTACGCGGCAGCCATTCTGTCAGGAATCTAGGACGTATCCGCCTGGATGTGCACAGTCCCGTAGGGGTGAGCCGCTGGCGCGCCCACCCGGGGGAAGAATGGGCAACTCTCTCAGATTCAGGGAACCCCAGGGGGGGGCCCGGCCCCCCCCGGGGGGGGGGGGGGGGCCCCCCCCCCCCCCCCCGACCCCGGCCCCCCCCCCCCCCCCGGGGGGGGGGGGGGGGGGGGGGCGGGGGGGGGGGGGGGGGGGGGGGGCCCCCCGGGGCCCGAGATTGCGTTTCGGGGAGATGGCGGAACATTCCGCCGCTTCCCCGGCCCTCGATGACTCAGTCCGGCGAGCCGGAGAGGCCGCCGGTCGTCCGCGTCTCCGCGCCATCGTCGTGGCGCTTGTCGCGAAGTTCGTGGAAGGACAGCGCCGCGACGTAGAACATGAGGCGACGCGCTCCGAGAGAGATGGTTTCCCATCCGTAAGCGCGCATGGCGCACATCCCCAGAGCGATGAAGTATTCCCCCCAGGCATTCGGACGCGCCAGACAGTGTTCCGCCACCGCACGTACCGATTGGATCGGCGCCAACGCGCGGCGCATTTCTGGCGCCAGCGAGGGGATGTCTTTTCCCTGATTGATCAGCGCCAGGAAGCCCAGCATGTAGCGCGCCGAATCCCACCCCTCGCCGACGGCCGGCATGATCATGTCGTTGAGCAGGCTCAGTTCCAGCATGGCCCAGTCGAACAGCGTATGTCCGTCACGCGTCTGCGCAAAATCGATCAGGAATGGATCGTTGTTTCCCCCCACAAGGATATTGCCCAGGTGCAGATCACCATGGATCTTGCTGAGCGAGCCGTTGTAGAACTCGTCGAGTGCGTCATCGTACGCGCGCAGCGGGTTGGGCAGGCGTCCAACGGTTTCTATCCAGGGGATCGTCTCGGCGGCAGGGTCAAAATCGGGGGAGAGAGCATCAAGTGTCTGGCGCAGCAGGGTGGTGCGCGTTTCGTACACGCGCCCGGCGACGCGCTCGACGATCTCGCCGCGGAAGAAGGCATATTCTGAGAGGTTGACGCCGCGCAGCAGAATTTTGTAGGCTCTGCGGGTCGCTTCTGTGCCTTTGCCCATTGTCAGTTGGATGGCATTGTCCTCGCGGTAGACGCGGTTGACGGTGAAGTCCTCGATCACCACGGGCGTGCCGTAATCCAGGCTTCGGAACTGCTTCCGCTTGACCGGTTCACGAACTGTGACGGCGTCAGCCGGGACATCGTTGTCGGGCAGGTAGTCCAGAACCAGCAGCGGCGGCAAAAGCCAGTCGTACTCCATCCCCACCTGAAAGCGATAGGGGTAGCGCTGGTTCCACCACGTTCGGCCGAAGTACGGATAGAGCGACCGCTCGATCCATTCACCCAGATTGGGGATGCCTCCAGCGGCCTCGCGGAGATCGCGGCTGTTCCCGTCGGCGTCGGTCACAAACGTATAGCGCAGCCCGGCCAGGTCGGACGTCTCGACGGTGATCGGTTTGTCTTCCAGACGCGCCGTTAGCGGCGGAAGCGCACTGCGAACGTGCGTGTCGTAGCGGGAAGCTTCTTCCAGGATGTTGTCGGCGTGATCGATCTTGACGACGACGGGTGATTCCAGGCTGCCATCGCTGTCAGATGGGGTTACCACATACAGCGCCGCGGACGAGTGTCCACCCAGCAGTCGTCGTTCCAGACGCACTCTGCGCGAATTCTGGAACATCCGGCGGATGACCAGCAGGTGGTCGTCCGGGACAGCGGTCTCTGCGTCGAACCCGGAGCCGAATTCGACTCGCAGGTAATTCGCCGGGATGCTCGTGAGTCGCTGCGAGGGCAGGTCACGCGCCTGGTCCAGCAGCGCCGCGGGCTCGATGCGCAGACGGCGCAGTACCCGCACCGGAATACTGTCGCCTTCATCGAGAATGGCAGTCAGGATGTCCCGCTCGGTGATGTCCTTCCGACCGTCTTCGAGCGCCAGATCGTTGGCGATGCCCAGGATGATATCGGCGCGCGGCGTGTTCGGCATGCCCGCCCACAGGCGTTGGCGGTTCCCCTTGCCGGCGACTCGACGAATGGCGTCGATGACGTAGCGAGGGGTGATGCCGTATTCTTCGAGCAGACTTGTGGTGAGCCCGCCCTGAATTTCCAGCAGGCTGATGAACAGGTGCTCGACGCCAAGATAGTAGTGCCGCATCCTGATCGACTCCTGTCGAGCATTGATCAGGATGTCTCCCAACGTAAGTGTCGCCATGAGTTGACCTAGGCTTGCAGACGCAGCCAGGTGCGTCCGACTCGAAACAGTTGGCCGGCTTCCAGCGGAACAGTTCCGCTGACACGGGCGTCGTCGCTGGCGTCTTCCAGGAAGGTGCCGTTCTTGCTGTTGCAGTCCTCCAGCCACCACGATCCGCCACGATAGTGAACGAGGGCATGAAAGCGCGAGACATAGGTGTCGTTGCGCAGGCACACGTCGTTGTCGTCGCGTCGGCCGATGGACAGCGACCAGCCCTGGGTCGAGTTGCTGCCGTTGGCGGACGGTGACATTTCGAGGATCATGCCGTCCTCAACACCACTCATAATCGCCACGCTGATCGTGAAATCCTGGTCCATAGAACTGCTCACTCTATGCACTTTCCATCTTTCCATTCTAGCTCACCGCGTCTATCCCAGTGCTGCAAGCAGGTCGCTGATGGCATCCACGCTGGCGGCGACCTCATGCGGTTGATTGGGATGCACCGCATGGAGGCCGGGCAGCGTTTGGGCATGATAGCCGATGGTCGCATCCGGGTCTTTCAGGACGTGCCCGGTCAGTATGCCGACGACGGTCTCGTCAGCCTTGATCGTGCCCTGGCTGACCAGCTTTCGGATGCCGGCCAGCGAGCAGGCGGACGCAGGTTCACACCCGATCCCCTGCGCGTCGATGAGGGCCTTCGCGTCCATGATCTCCTGGTCGGTGACCTGTTCGACGACGCCGTTTGTCCAGCGCAGGGCGCGCGCCGCCTTGGGATAGTTGACCGGATTGCCAATTTTGATCGCCGTCGCGATGGTGTCGGCCTTCATCGGTTCCAGGGACTCCAGACCGTTCTGGAAGGCGCGATAGAGCGGATTAGCACCTTCTGCCTGGATCACCGCCAGCCGCGGCAGTCGGTCAATCAAACCAAGCTCGTGGAGTTCGCAGAGCGCCTTGCCGAATGCCGAGCTGTTGCCCAGGTTGCCGCCTGGCACGACGATCCAGTCCGGCACCTGCCAGCGAAGCTGCTGGATGGTCTCGAACATGATCGACTTCTGCCCCTCAAGACGGAAAGGGTTGACCGAATTCAGGACGTAAATCCCCAGACGATCGGACAATTCACGGACCAGGGCGAGATTCTCGTCGAAGTCCGCGTCGATGCGGATGCACACAGCGCCATAGGCGACGGCCTGTGCCAGTTTGCCGAGCGCGACCTGTTTGTTCTGGAACAGGACGATTCCCTGAATGCCGCTCCAGGCTGCGTAGGCGGCCAGCGAGGCTGAAGTGTTTCCGGTGGAAGCGCAGGCGACCCGTGTCATTCCGAGGACGCGCGCCTGCGTCAACCCGCCTGTCATACCTCGATCCTTGAAGGAGCCAGTGGGGTTCTCCCCCTCATGCTTGAGGTAGAGGTTCTTGACGCCGGCATAGCCGCTCAGGCGAGGGACAGGATAGAGATTGGTGTTGCCCTCGGGACGGCTGACGATCTGATCGGCCGCGATGTCCGGGTAGATCAGTTCCTTGTAACGCCAAACGCCACTGTTATAAGGAAACTCGTAGGTTCCGAGACGGTCGTCAAAGAGCTGACGGGAAACCTGGCTTCGCAGCATCTCGAGATCGTGCTGGACGTCCAACAGCCCACCGCAGGTTTCACAGGTATAGCCTACCGCGTCCGTTGGGTATTGCCGTCCGCAATCCATGCATTGTAAGATGCTTTTCATCTGCGCCTCATCAGATCTCTGGCTTCGCTAGACCCGGTGCCTCGGGGGCACTCTAAAGGATAGCATCAACGTGGCGTTTTCTACAGCCGAAGCTTTCGCTCCTGCCACTGTAGCCAACCTCGGGGTTGGTTTTGACATTCTGGGGCTGGCGCTGGATGAACCTGGCGACACCGTCATCGCCGAATATACCGAGACTCCTGGCGTAACACTCGCGAATATAGAAGGCGATGGCGGTCGGTTGCCGCGCACCCCTTCCAAGAACACCGCCTGTGTTTCGGCGCAGAGTGTCTTGAAGGCGGCCCAGGTCAACCATGGGGTGCGGCTGACCATCAAGAAGGGGCTTCCCAGTGCCAGCGGCCTGGGGAGCAGCGCGGCCAGCGCCGTGGCCGCCGCCGTCGCGACCAACGCGCTTCTGGGCTATCCGCTTTCAAAGGCCGATCTGCTGCCGGCGTGCCTCGACGGGGAAGCGGTTGCCAGCGGCTATCACCCCGACAATGTCGCCCCGTGCCTCTTCGGTGGCATCACGCTGGCCTTCGGCATCCGCGCGCATCAAATCGTCAAGCTGCCCATCCCGCAATCGCTCTATCTGGTGCTCGTTACGCCTGACGTGGAAGTGCCCACCGCCCAGGCGCGCGCCGTGCTGCCTGCGACCGTGCCGCTGCGGCAGATGGTAAAACAGACGGCGATGGTGGCCCGGCTCATCGACGCCATCTACCGCGGAGACATTATATCCATGTCCGCCGCGATGGAAGGCGATGAGGTGATCGAAGCGGCGCGCGCGCATCTGATGCCGATGCTGACGGAGGCCCGTGCGGCAGCCAAGTCGGCGGGCGGACAGGGTCTGGTGATCAGTGGGGCAGGGCCAACACTGTGCGCTATCTGCGAAACGCCGGCGGTGGCCGAAGATGTGACTGAGGCGCTGCGAGTGGTCTATGCTGAGGCGCATATTGAGTGCATGGCCCGCTGGACACAGGTCGCAGTGGAAGGAGCGCGCGTGATCGATGTACACTGAGCGGCTATGGTTTGTGAAATTGTTGACAAACAGATCGCCGTTTTCTATACTCGTCTGTCGTTCACCGCGCGTGGAACACGGGTTCTGATACTCAATACATACAGTTGTTAAGAGAGAGTCCTACACTCGCTCCTGACCGTCACCTCCGTGATCATCCGGACGGCTCCACAGGACCCCGGCGCCAATCGAATATTTAAGATTTCTATCATAGATATATGGTGAATGGATCGGAGACCTGAGTTAAAATAGAGTATCGAATTTGTCGGCAAGACGGAACCCAACGGACTGTGTTGTATTGGGAGTCATCTTACGAGATCGTCCTGAGGCTGATCGAGGAATTCCCGAACGCTGACATCGACTCTGTGGGAACTGATCAGCTTTTTCAATGGATCGTCGCGCTGCCAGATTTCGCGGACGACCCGGCACTGGCAAATGAAGGCATCCTGAATGGGATACTCCGAGACTGGTATGAGGAGGTAGGCTCTAGATGAGCGATATTCAGCTGCGGGAGCTCCACGATACGGAGTTTCCTGTTCCGGCCGAGTTTCAAGACAACATTGCGATCACCAGTTTGAGCCGGATCTACAACTGGAGCCGCCGTTCCTCCATGTGGCCCATGTTGTTTGGTCTGGCTTGCTGTGCGATTGAGATGATCGCCACCGCGGCATCGCGCTACGACACGGCGCGCTTCGGCATGGAGGTCATGAGAGCCAGCCCGCGCCAGTCTGACCTGATGATCGTCTCCGGCACGGTGACCAAGAAGATGGTCGTGCCGATCGTGCGTCTGTACAACCAGATGCCTGAGCCGAAATACGTCATGGCCATGGGCGCCTGCGCGAGCGGCGGCGGACCTTTCAAAGAAGGCTACAACGTCGTATCCGGCATCGATCAGTACCTGCCGGTGGACGTCTACGTGCCAGGCTGCCCTCCCACACCTCAGGCACTGATCAACGGTCTGATCGCGCTTCAGAAGAAGATCGACGGGCAGTCGCTCGCCAATATGGATGATGTGCCCTGGTATGGCGTCGGCCCATCTGACCCGGTGCCTCTGCCCATCCTCGGCGCCGACATCATCGACCCGCGCCAGATGGAACTGATTCGCCAGCAAGCCGAACGGGCTGCTTCAGGTGGCGCTCTGCGCGCCCTGCCGCAGGCGGCTTATGACCGCGTCCAGATCGAACGGGCGCGTGCTGATGCTGCGAAAGGCGGCGCGCCTGCCGTGGCCGCGAAATCGACCGCCGCAGCAGAACCTGTGGACGAAGCGAAAGCCGCTGCCCGGCTGGCTCGCCGCATGGAGGCTCTCGCCCGCAAGCGTGCCAAGGATGCACAGTAAGGACTTCTCATGACGGATCAGATGCTTGCCCCGGCGCAGACCGGAACCATTGAAAATGCGGTCGAGTACCTGAAGGCACGTTTCCCGGACGCCATCAAGGATGATTCGCGATCTGGCTACAGCGGCGTCATTGTCAACACGCCGCAGCTTGTCGACGTGGCGCGCACTCTCCGTGACGAGCTGGGCTTCGATTATCTCTCCAGCGCGACGGCGGTGGACTACCTCGGCGTCTCCGATCACATGGAGATGGTCTACCACGCCTACCGCACGTCGGGTGGGTCGGCGTTGGTCTTCAAGGCGCAGACCAGCCGTGAGAATTCCGAAGTCCCCTCCCTGATCGACGTCTGGCCCGGCGTCGACTTCCAGGAACGCGAAGCCTACGACCTGTTTGGAATCCGCTTCCCCGGCCATCCCAACCTGAAGCGCATTCTGCTCTGGGAGGGCTTTAACGGCCACCCGATGCGCAAGGACTGGCGCGAGGCCTACTACGAGGAAGAGCACAAGCCCTTCGACAGCCGTTGGCCCCGAGGCTACGTGCGCCGCGCTGAAGAACTGAATATCTTCGGCAGAAACGTCAAGTACCCCGAAGACCTCGATCTCAGCCGTCTGCGCGCCGACACCGCCGAAGAATCGCTGTACAGCGGCATGGGCCTGGGTGTTGACGTCAGCGCGTTTGAGACCGAAGGCATCAAGACCGACAAGCTCGTCGTCAACCTCGGGCCGCATCACCCCAGCACCCATGGCGTGTTCCGCATGGTGGTGACGCTCGACGGCGAGACGGTGGTCAACCTGGAACCGGTCATGGGCTATCTGCATCGTAACCACGAGCAGATTGGCGAGCGCAACGCCTGGCTGCACAACATGCCATTCACCGACCGGCTCGACTACATCTCCAGCATGAGCAACAACATGGGCTACGCCATGGCGGTCGAAAAGCTGCTGTCGGCTGGTTCGCGCTACGCGCCGCCGTCGTACCGCGCGGAGGCCATCCGCGTGCTGATGGTGGAACTGACGCGTATCGTCAATCACATGTGGGCGATCGGCTTCCTGCTCAACGACCTGGGTGCCTTCTTCACCCCGGCGCTCTATGCCATCGCCGAACGCGAGAAGATCCTGGACTTCTTTGAAGCGACTGCCGGCAGCCGCATGATGTGCAACTATATGCGCTTCCAGGGTGTAGCGCGTGATCTGCCCGAGCGCATTCGCAGCACGGCCAACCTGGTCAACGACCGGGTGCGCGATTTCGACACGATGGATTACCTGACCGAGCTCATCACCGAGCGTATTCCGCGCGCGATTGACGAACTCGACCGCTATCTGACCGACAGCGAGATCATCCGCTCGCGCACCATCGGGGTAGGGTACCTGCCGCCCGAAATGGCCATTGCCTACAGCGCTGCCGGTCCGCTCCTGCGCGCCAGCGGGGTACCGTACGATGTGCGTCGCGCGGAACCGTACAGCATCTACCCGGATCTGGATTTCGATGTCGCGGTCCGCTACAACGGAGACATCTACGATCGTTACCTGATTCGCATGGACGAGATGCGTGAGAGCGTTCGCATCCTGAAGCAGGTGCTGCCGCGCCTGGAAAAGTCGAAGGGTGAGCCGTTCTTCACCGGCAACAAAGCGCTCTACATGCCTCGTGTTCCGCTGGGCGAAGCCTATGGCCGCGTCGAGAACCCGAAGGGCGAGCTCGGCTTCTATGTTGTCTCCGAAGGCGACCCCAAGGGGCCGCAGAATCCCTGGCGCTATCACGTGCGGGCGCCAAGTTACATCAACCTGACCCCTCTGGGCGCTATGTGCAAGGGGCATAAGGTCGCCGACGTAGTCGCGATCCTGGGCAGCATCGATATCGTACTGGGTGAGACGGACCGGTAAGCGGCTGGACGGACAGCGAGGAGTGAGTATGTACGGAATGGGCATTCTGAAGGGGCTTGGCGTCACGTTCAGGCACTTCTTCGAAACATATGCTGAAGACATCCGCTATGCCGGGCGCCGCTTCTTCGGACCGAACTCCAGCTTCGAAAAGCGCCAGGGCGTCGACACCCGCGGTGTGTACACGGTGCAGTATCCCGAAGAGAAAATCGCCGTGCCGGAGCGCTTCCGCTTCGTGCCGTTCCTGGTCGTGAATGATGCCGATCACCCGGAGACCCCAGGCGAAGATTGGTGCACCTCGTGCGGCATCTGCGCGAAAGTCTGCCCGCCCCAGTGCATCTGGATTGTGCGTGGCGAGGACCCGGTGACCAAGCGGCCGGTCCCGCAGCCGGAAGCTTTCTACATCGACATCGATATCTGCATGAACTGCGGCTACTGCGCGGAGTTCTGTCCGTTCGACGCGATCAAGATGGATCACGACTACGAACTGGCCAGCTACGACCGCACGACTCATCACATTCACGATAAGGCGCGCCTGTCGAAGCCGTTCAGCTACTGGATGAGCATCGCGCCGACCACTGCCAGTGAAGAGGCGAAGGATCGCGGTAGCTGGGAACACACCGACACGGTCAAGGAAAAGAAGAAGAGCGGCGGACCCGCTGCGATTCCCTTCACACCGGCGGCCAACTGGCAGCAGATCCGCTCGATGTTGGAGGCCAATGCTCCGAAGCCGGAACCGACGCCTGAGCCTGTCGCAGAAGCGAGTGGGCAGGCTGCCCCGGTGGCCGAGGCCGCACCCGCCGCGGATGACGTCGATGCCGAGAAGGCCGCGCGGTTGGCCAAGCGCGAAGCTGCGCTGGCCCGCAAGCGTGCTGCTAAAGAGCAGGGCGGCGAATAGCGCGCCCACGCTTCCAGGATTTTATCAGAGTGAAGCCCTGGCAACCGATGCTGGGGCTTTTCCTTTTGTCTCAGCGGTACGACACCGGAAAATATGACGTTTCTCACTATTATTTACGCTGATGAGCGTTATACTTTTTGCCATGTCCACAAGGACGTATCGGAGCGATTTTGATGACAGAACTCGAACAGAAGGTGATGGCGGAGCTCAGCAAGGTCATTGAGCCGGAGCTTCACCGCGATATTGTTTCGCTGAATATGGTGCGCGACCTGTCGGTTCAGGACGGGGTGGCCACCTTCACACTGGTCCTGACCACGCCGGCTTGCCCCTTGAAGGACGTATTCGTGGTGAGCTGCAATCGGGCCGTCGTTGGCGTTGTCGAAGGGATCAAGAGCCTCAACATCAAGTGGGATGCTCAGGTGCCGACGGACCGCAAGATCATGGGCCGGCTCGACGTTCCCATGCGCAGTATTGTCGCCGTCGCGAGTGGCAAGGGCGGCGTCGGCAAGTCGACAGTGGCCACCAACCTGGCCGTTACTCTGGCGGAACTTGGCGCGCGCGTCGGCCTGATCGATGCCGACATTCTGAATCCCAATATTCCCATGATGCTCGGCCTTGGCTATGGGCAACCGCGCATCGAGGGAGACAAGCTGGTGCCGATCGAGGCCTATGGCGTGAAGACGATGAGCACCGGCTTCCTCACGGACCCGAACAAGCCGATGATTATGCGCGGACCGATGCTGCACGGCGCTATCCGCCAGTTCTTCGTGGATGTCAAGTGGGGCGAGCTGGACTACATGATCGTCGATCTGCCTCCGGGCACGGGCGACGCGCCGCTATCGCTGGCGCAGTCGTTCCCGCTAACCGGCGTAATTATCGTGACGCAGCCGCAGGCCGTGGCCGTATCAGACGCGCGACGCAGCGCCGCCATGTTTGAGACGCTCAATGTGCCGGTGCTGGGAATTGTCGAGAATATGACGGGCGATTACTTTGGCGAGGGGGGCGGCGAACGCCTGGCCCAGGAGATGAGTATCCCGTTCCTCGGACGCGTTCCGCTCGATGCGGAGGTTCGCAAGGGCGGAGATTTCGGCCGTCCGATCTCCGTCATCAGCCCGGAGAGCGCCGCAGGGCAGGCCTTCCAGCAGTTGGCCAAGACGATTGCGGCCCGGATGAGCGTGATGATGCTTCAGAATTCGGACGTTATCCCGCTCAACGTCATTCAGTAGGGACCAAAGAAGTCCGGTATCGTTGCAGGGCGCGTCACGGGGGTTACGTGACGCGCCCTGCCGCATTTCAGTCATCCAGCCCCATCACCTGAATCTCCTCGCTGCTCCCCACCGGGTTGTAGCGCCCGATGAACATCCAGAACAGGAAGTTCACGGTCAGCGCCAGGGCGAGCGCCATCCAGGCCTCGTCGTGCACCCCGCGATACCACACATAGCGCCGGATGAGCTCGGCGACAAGCAGCATGACGATAGTGACGAGCAGACGGCGCTTTTTCTCCGTCCGCTGAATCATCAGAACCATGGCTGTCATGAAGATGGTGAGTAGCGTGAAGATCCCTGTATCCATAACCCCTTCGATCAGGACCGTGCGATTGCGCAGACGGTGTGCTGGATCCATTTTAGTGACGAACGCGCCGTTGTAACGGGTCTCTTCGCGGTTTTCGCAGAAGTCGCTATACTGTAAGCGAGAACCTACGGCATCGCCTATGCGGAGTGTCCGTCGATCATGCTGGAATTCCATACGACTCAACGAGACGACATCGAACCTCACATCACCATCATCGAGATCAAGGGACGCGTGGACAGCTCCAATGCCTCAGAGCTGGGCGAGCAGCTTGGCTATCTCATCGACCACGGACGCATTCGGATTGTGATGGATCTCAGCCCGCTGATCTACATGAGCAGCGCAGGACTTCGCGAGTTGGTGAACACGTACCGGAAGCTCGAACCCCTCGGCGGGGATCTTCGTTTGGCGAACCCGACGGCGCGGGTGCGGGATGTTCTCGAACTTTCCGGCCTGCACACCGTGCTCAAAGTCTTCGATACGCCTCAGGCAGCCGTGGCCAGTTATTGAGGCACGCATAACGTGAACCAGGAATGTCTGCGGATCGCGTGCAGCTACGAGGAGATCGCGAAGGCGTGTGAATTCGCTCAGAACGCAGCGCTGGAGGCGGGTTCGAACGATCTTGAGGCCTACCACTGCTACCTGGCAATCGATGAAGCCTGCACCAATATTGTTGAGCATGGGTCTCGTACCAGCGAACTCCCCGGCGCCTGCATCGAGATCTGCTCTTACGTCGAAGACCGTCAGTTGGTCCTCACGCTTACAGACGACGGGCAGCCCTTTGATCCTTTATCACTCCCGGACCCGGATCCGACGGCCGGTATGGACGCGCGCGCCTCGGGGGGATGGGGAATTTACTTTATCAAGCGGCTGATGGACGATATTCGGTATGCGTACGAGGATGGCCATAACCACCTGATCCTGACCAAGCGGTTTGAGGGCGCGGCTGAAGGTCCGATCGCCCATCCAGTTTCGGACCTGACGCCGTTCACCGTCGTCGATCGAGACGGCAGACAAGTGCTGCTCACGGGCTTTGGTCGGTATGATGCGCACAGCGTCAGCCGACTTGGGGAGGAAATCAACGTCTGGACCGAAAGAGGCCGGAGCCAGTTCATCCTCGACATGGAGAGTGTTACGCATCTCTCATCAGGCGGCCTCAAACACCTGGTCAGCATCTGGCAGCGTCTGCGTGAGCGACGCGCACGGCTGATCCTGACGTCCTTGCCGCCTCATCTTCATGAGCTACTCGAAATGAGCGGCCTGAATCTGATTTTTGTCACGGCCACCACTGTCGAACAGGCCGACGCGTTGCTCAGAAACTGATTCGGCGATACGAGCCTCGGTCAGTTCGAGTTTGTACGCCAGCTGTTGATGTCATTCAAATTGACCTCACCGTAAGGCGGGGCAAACACCGTGCATTCCATGGCCGTCTCGGGCAGATCGCTGCGTGTGGCGATGAGCGGCGTTTCCGGGCTGAAGTAATTCCAGGCAGCGCGTGACACGCCCTCGATCAGTGGCCAGGCGCGCGTAAAACTGAAGAACTCAGCGTTTTCCCAGACGTAGACAGCGATGACGTAGTCGTTGCCGTTCGGCGGCATGACGATCCCTGCATCGCCGTGGACGTTCTCCAGCCACCCATTTTTGTGCGAGATGCGCGCGTCCTCCGGAATACCTCCTTGCAGGAGCCGTTCCAGGTCATTGGCCGACATGAGCTCCAGCATCTGCGAGCATTCACTCTGATTGAAATCGCCTTCAGGGAAAGCGACCATCAATCCTGAACCATACTTGGCGCAGTCATAGATCATGTTGAAGACCGTGCCGAGATCTTCGGTCGTCGTCTGATTGAACGGATCGGCGCCGGTATTGAAGGATGTGTTGGGCTGGGTCGCTGGCGCCGCTATCGAGCCCAGCACCTGGTCGCCACCCAGGTACAGGGGAGCGGAGATGTAGGTGTTGCGTGCCCCGGTAGCCTGGAGCGTCTCGGTCACGCTGGCGATGCCGGCGAAAAGATCGTCCTGACCGATGATCTGCATAATCAGATTCGAAGAACTGTTGTTGCTGCACAGAAGCGATTGGGCCATCAGGAAGGCCTCGTCGTCACTCGGCGCGAACAGCAGCTCACGGAAATAGTCGATCAGAATGCCGACCTTGATGGTGCTGGCGGCGGAGAAGGCGACGTCGCTATTGATGCTCAGCTCATCACCGGTCTCCAGATCCAGGATGAACACCGATGCGACGGTTGATTGTCCATCGAAGACGAACCCCTGGGAGTCCAGATAGGCGACGATCAGTTCTCGCAGGGTCTCGATGCCTATCCTCGAACCATCGGTGCTCGTGACCGGCAGCACGATTTCCCGCTGGGTGGGGTCATACAGGGCAGTCTCGATCACCGCCTCTGCTTCTTCGATATTCATTTCGTAGCCCGGACTACCCGGACGGAACGTCAGCGTCGCGACATCGTAGCCCGCTGCACCCGGCGGCCGATCGTAGCGGCGGGCAATTTCCTCGACAAACTGGCGCAGTGCATTGCGCTGGAAGTCGGCCGAGAGAGGCACATCGAGAGTCGCCTGGGCCTGCTGCCCGGTGAGATAGTTGAAGAAACGCGACCAGAACGCTCCCTGAGAATCACCGCCGGTTCTCGCCTGCGCCAGCATGTCATCGCGATTCAGGCGGAAGCCGAGCGCCGTCGGGTCCATGATGATAGGACTCTCCTGATACCAGAGCGTGATCGGGGAGGCATAGGTGCGTTCCAGAAGGGAGGCCGCATCCGTGTTGGTCAGCCCTCCGACTGGAATCTGGGCGACCGTCACGTCCGCGGCAAAGCGCTCCGCCGTCTGGCTGAAGCGCACCAGCTCCAGCAGGAGAAGACCGACTGAAAGGGCAATGAACAGCCAGGAGAAAACCGGCAGGATCGAGATGCGCTGACCTCTGCGACGCGTTCCGAGGCCGCTTAGACTGGTCGTCATGGGATCATCCGAAACATGTTTACGAGAGCAGCCCGGAACAAACAGGGACAGTTCGGGGCGTGCGGCTGTCGGGTCCATACGAGAACAGCGTGGCAAGTGTAATGGAAGGGCATAGGCGCGTCAACCTTGCTCCGCCGTTGCGCCGCTCGCGTTGCTGGCGTGAAGTAGACCTGTTGGCGTGCCGAGCACCGCCGTTATAATCATGTTATACTGGCGATGTTCTTTCGCCTTATTATGTCTTGGGTCCTTTGCCAAGAGACCGTCCAGGCGACTATGCAGATCGACTTTAGCAGTTTACTGGTTCGCCCACCGGGAGACCTGCTGTACTTCCTCGCGATCATGGTCCTGAATCTCGCGGGGCTGGGTATGGCCTACGGTTTTCGTCTCCGCAACCAGAGCGATAGAGCCGCTGGTCGCTTTGTGCTGGCGGCGGCCGGTACAGTCATCGGCTGGTTCGTCCTGATGCTTGGCGCACTTTTCGCGCTGACGACCAATATCAGCAGCGATGCGATTCTTCCTCTGCTGGAACGCGTTGTGCAGACGGGCGCAATCGCCATTGCCGCCTGGGCGTTTGCCACCGCGACCCACGAACGTTGGGGCCGCACGCCGAATATTTTGCTGCTCGGCGGCCTGCTCATCCTCGCGCTGGCCTATGTTTTCCAGAGCAGCGACTGGAGTTTCTCCTACGCGCGCATCGACTTCAATCTCAGTCAGCTGGGACTGATCTGGACGATCGTGCCCATTCTGCTGACTATCATCTGTGCGCTGCTGATGCTCGCATTCTATTCGCTGATTCTGGATGCGCCGCTCAAGCTGGTCTACTTCGTGCTGCTGCTGCCGGGGTTCGTCGGGACACTGATTCAGATGGCTCAGGGCAACATCATCGGCGATTATGCCGGCCTGGTGCGCCTCTCCAGCCTGGCGTCGGCTGCCATCCTCCCGGCCGTGATCTACCGGCACATCGTCTTCTCACTGGACCGGAGCCGTCAGGAGAAACTGGTTGACGCGTCGGCCAGTGTCGTAGTTACCGGCGCGCCTCCCGTGGTTGGTGCGCCAACGGTATCGGCGCCCGCGGCTGCACCGTCGGGCGACCGGGAGTCCGCGCAGTTAATGCGGGCGCTGGGCATGATGCTGGAAAACGCGACACCGCTCGACATCCCGGAGCGGATCGTGACAACCGCCATGAACATGTTGAAGGCGGATATCGGCGTCATGCTGTCGGTCAATTCCGCGACCCACGTCGACGTCATGTTCGGTCACGACCGCGTCATGGAACGGGCCATCGCCGACGCATCCCTGAATCTCGACGAACAGCCGACCCTGGTCAATGCCATCGAACGCCGTCAGCAGCGGCCGCTCTTTCCCGATCGAAATGTCGAGGAACTGCGCGATCTCTACGGCCGGTTCGATATCGAAGCCCTCGGCCCAACCTACATTCAGCCCCTGGTCAACGACAACAGCCTGACTGCCATCCTTCTGCTTGGCATGCCCTACACCCGACGCGAATTGACCGACAGCGAGCGCGAGCTCCTCAAAGGGATCGCCATCATCAGTGCCAAACTGCTGGCGTTGAGCCGGGCCAGCAGTCGGTCCGCCGAACAGGGCGCCGAGGGGGCCTATGAGACGGCGCCGGCCGAAGAGTCGGTTTTCCCCGATGAACGACTGCGTGCGCTCACCACGGACCTTGAGAGCGCTCGAAATCAGATCGAACAGCTTTCCGGGCACGTGACCGGCCTGAAAGTCGAACTCGACTATGAGCGCGAGCGTATCGCGACGACGCTGGAAGACACTGAAGAGACGCAGTCGATCTCGCAGCGAATCGCGACCCTGGTCGATGAGCAGCAGCGCCTGGTCGATGAGCGGGATCGGCTGGCCGGCCGGCTTCGTGATGCCGAGACAGCGCTGATCGGCGTCGTCTCAACAGACAGCGACGCGATGCTCAAGAGCATGATCGCCGTTCTGCAAAACGAGCGTGACGACCTTACTGCGGAACGGGATCGGCTACAGGCGCAGATTGAAACGCTCCGATCGGGTGCGCCCATTCCGGTGGTGGTGCACGACCTGCTCGAACGGCTGAGCCGCGAGAAGGCACAGTTGGAGCAAGAACGGACGGCTTTGCAGCAGCGTCTGACCGGAATTGAGGATCAGCTTCATTCCCTGGGCGTCACCGACGGAGCGCATGGCCTGGCGCAGCTCATCCAGAGCCTGTACGAACAGCGCGCGTCCTTGCAGGTCAAGTTCGATCAGGTCAAGGCCGAGCGTGATACCCTCGTGCAGGAGCGCCAGCGCGTTGAAGTGGCGATCCGCGAGGAGGATGAGCGCCAGAAGAAGCTCAGCGCGCTTCAGGTACAGATCAATTACCTAGCCGCCGATCGCGAGGCGGCCCTCAAACAGCGTGACCGCCTTCGCACGGAACGGGATGAACTCGCGACCCGCCAGCAGGCGGTGCAGGACCGCTATGCGAGGGTCATGGCCGAGATTGCCTCCTTCGAGCAGGAAGTCGCCGAACTGCGCAGTGAGCAGAAGGATCAGAAGGATACGATCCGCTCACTGCGCGAGCAGCAGAGCGAGCTGAGCAGCGAACGCGACCGGCTGATGGCCCAGCTCCGCGCCATCGAAGTCGAACGCGACCAATTGACGTCGCGCGTGGAGGGTGACCGCGAACGGATGCAGAGCGTGAATGCCAACGGGGTTGGCGCGCTTGTGCAGATGATCGAGGAACTGACGCAGCAGCGCATCAGGCTGGAGAAGCAGTTGCGCGCGGCGGAGTCGGCGACAGGGGACGCCATCGACCAGCTTGGACGATTGGAACGCCGCGCCGGCGAGCCCGCCAGCACGCTGGTCGAGGAAATGCGTCAGGAGGACAGCGCCGCCGTCCTGGGCATGATTCAGGAACTGCGCACACCGCTCACCTCGATCATTGGCTACGTCGACCTTCTGCTGAATGAGACCGCTGGAATCCTCGGCGAAATGCAGCGCCGCTTCCTGCAGCGGGTGCTGTCGAATGCCAGCCGGCTGACGCAGATGCTGGAAGACTTGGCGCGCCTGGTCACCATGGAGACGGGTGATATCGTCCTGATGCCGGAGCGTGTCAACCCCGTCACCATCATCGAAGACGCGATCACGCACGCAACGCCCCAACTTCGGGAGCGGTCGATTATTCTGAACCTCGATCTGCCGGAAAACGCGCCCATGATTCGCGGGGACACCGACGCGCTCAAGCAGGTCATGACGCAGCTCCTGACCAACGCCTACCTGACCTCACCGCAGGGCGGTGAGATCACGATCTGGGCGGCGCCCATCCACAACCAGGGAGTTTTCATTATCTCTGTGTCTGACGAGGGTGGCGGCGTCGACCCGGGCGACGAAACACGTGTCTTCGCGCGCCGCTACAAAGCCGACAACCCGCTCCTTCAGGGCATTGGCGACAGCGGGGTAGGGTTAGCGATAGCCAAAGCGCTGGTGGAGGCGCACGGCGGGCATATCTCCCTGGAGAGCAGCCCTGGCGTCGGGACAACCTTCCGCGTCGAACTGCCTATTGATGTCGTACACGAACCGGAGTAACCCATGCGGCGTGACATCGGTGGAGAGATCGTTGCTGCAATCGTCGCGCTTGGTGTCATTGCCCTTGCCGTCGTCTTCGCCATAATCCTCGCCATCTCCAACACGCCGGCGCCTCAGAATGTCGTGGCCACCATGGCTGCGCCGACAGTCGTCGTGACGAGCGATGCAAACACCCCTGCCGCCACGACACCTGCGCCCACGCAGACCGACACTCCGGTCCTCGTTCCGACCGAGACTTCTGTGCCAAGCAGCACGCCGACGCTGCGGCCAAGCAAGACGCTTCCGCCGACCCAGACGCCGAGCCCGATCCCCAGCGCGACCGCGACATGGACGCCGACTGCCTCGCAGACACGTACGTTTACCGCGGTTCCGACCGCGACAAACAGCCAAACGCCGGTTCCGAGCCAAACGTCGACGCGGACTGCGTCAGCGACCGCAACGCGCACCCCGACGCCGACCGCTTCGCCGACTGCATCACTGACAGCGACGCCCAGGCCATCGCTCACGCCAACGCTGACCGCGACCTTCACCGTGACGCCCTCAAGGACGCCCAGCCCGACGGCCACGCCCAGCCGCACCCCGAGCCAGACGCCTTCGCCGACCAACACGCTGACACCGTTGGCTACGCCGACTCCCAGTCGGACGCCGACCTCCAGTCGGACGCCGACGCCCAGCCGCACACCGACTGAAACGCCGTTTGTACTGCCCACGGCGCTCCAACTGCCTTCCTGATCCGGCTGGCAGGCGATCTCTCCGCCGTTTTGCCGACGATAGAAGATCCGGCGTCGCGTCACGCTACGGATTCGGCTATAGTGATACGGCGGAATCCGCAAACCGTGACGGCACGATCAATGGACATGGAATATGTCATCATCTAGACTTCCTCGGAGCCGCCGGGCTCTGTCTTTCATTCTGTTTCGGCTGGTCCCGCTGTTGATGCTGCTGGCCTGCGTCGTTTTCGCGGTCCAACTGCTCGACTCGTTCATCGCCCGGACCAACGAGCAGTCGACCGCTCAGCGCCGACAGCCCTTGTTCGAGCAGACGGCGACCGCCCTCGCGGCAAGCGCGGTTGAATCGGCCACTCCGGCACCGTCCGATCAGGGAAGGGGAGAGTCGAGAAATCTCCAGTTGGTCTCGTGGAACCGGCCCGCCGATCTGAACCTGCAATTCGAGACCAATACGCCGCAGCCGGCTTCGGAGGCAACCCAACCCCCCGCGCCGACGGCTGTGCCAACGGTCGAGATGACTTTGCCTGCGTCGGAGCCGACTCGCCCGCTGCCGACAGTCTACTTCTACAGTGGGCCAGTCGCAGCCGAGGCCGGTGGGACGGCCGTGCCGACCGCGGTTCAGCCGCTGGATCGCTACGGCAACGACCTGATGAACATCGCGCTGCTCGGCCATGACGGTGAGCTGACCGAGGACGGATTCATTCGTACCGACACTATCATCATCGTCTCGATCAATCGGACGACGGGCACGGTCGCGATGCTGACCCTGCCGCGCGACCTGTATGTCTACATCCCCGGCTGGACCATGCAGCGCATCAATCTCGCCTACATTCATGGCGAGACGGGCGGCTGGACCGACGGCGGTTTCGGTCTGCTGCGCCAGACGCTTCTCTACAACCTGGGCATCAACATTCACTACTACGCGATGGTCAACCTGACCGGATTCAAGGCCATTGTCGATTCCATAGGTGGGGTTGACCTGGCCGTAGACTGCGCCATCGAGGATCTGCCGCTGATTGAGGCAGAGGTGCCGGCCGGCGCGGTTCCGTCGACCAATGAAGACTACTATGTGCTGCCGGTTGGCTACTACCACATGAGCGGCGCGGAAGCGCTCTGGTATGCGCGTTCGCGGCACAGCAGTTCGGACTTCGACCGCGGCCGACGGCAGCAGCAGCTTCTGCGGGCCATCTGGCGCAAGGCACGGGACACCGGGCTGCTGAGCAACGTCATTCCGATGTGGAACGAGGGCGGCCAATACGTGGAGACCAATCTCGCCCTGGAGGACATTCTCGGCCTCGTGCCGCTGGCGCTCAGCATCGATTCCAGTCAAATCGACAACTACCGGTTGGCGCGGACTTATCATACGATCCCCTGGCAGCCGCCGGACGGCAGCAATGTCCAGCTGCCGGTCTACGACACGATGCGCCAACTGCTTCAGGATTTCTACACGCCGCCGACCGAGAATCAACTTCAGTTCCGGGCCGCGGCCGTGCATGTCTACAATGGGTCGGGCAACACCGACTGGGATCGTGTGGCAGCCGAACGGCTGGCCTGGGACGGCATCGGCGCGATCGGCATGGGCCCGTCCAGCGAGCAGGTCGGCGAGGCGTCGATCCTGATTGACTACACCGGCCGTACCAAAGGGAGCAGCGCAGAGCGAATTGCGCGGGTGCTGAACATCCTGCCAGAGAACATTCGCCAGCAGCCCGATCCTAACCGCACGGTGGATTTCGAAGTCATCCTCGGCAGCGGCTATACGTCCTGCATCGAAGACGGGGTGCTGGCCGTCGGGGGGTAGGCATAAAAGTGAGGAGTATCATGTCCAGACTACTCCTCTCCAAGTCTTCAGATTTGACGCAGGGCCGGAGTGGTCACCAGAGGTGATGGACCTGCTCACGAATCAGACGGTCGTAAACCTCTTTGACGACCTGCATCTGGTGGTCGGAGAGCGCCGGGACGGATGCAGCGGCGATATTCTCTTCCACCTGGGCGGGTCGTTTTGCGCCAGGGATGGCCGCGGACACCGCATCGAACATCAGAATCCAGCGCAGCGCCAACTGGGTCATCGAGACGCCTTCGGGCAGGATGGCGCGGTACGCGTCTACGGCATCCAGGCCGGTGTCGTAGTCCACGCCGGAGAAGGTCTCGCCGACGTCGAAGGACTCGCCATGGCGGTTGAAGTTCCGGTGATCGGACTCGCTGAAGGTGGTCTGGCGTGACATTTTGCCGGTTAACAGACCGCTGGCCAGTGGGACGCGGGCCAGAATACCGACCTTGCGCCGATTCGCTTCGCTGAAGAACAACTCGGTCGGGCGCAGGCGAAACATGTTGAAGATGATCTGCACCGACTGGACGTTGGGGAATTCGATAGCCTTCAGTGCCTCTTCAACCTTTTCCACGCTCACGCCGTAGTAGCGGATCTTGCCTTCCTTGACGAGGTCGTCCAGCGCGCCAAACACCTCGGGCCGGTAGTAGACCTCGGTTGGCGGGCAGTGGAGCTGGACCAGATCCAGGCTGTCGGTCTCCAGATTTTGCAGGGAACGTTCAACAAAGCGGGTCAGGTTTTCCTTGTTGTAGCCGTCCGCGGTGTGCGGGCTGAGCCGGCGCCCGGCCTTGGTCACCACGTAGAATTGCTCTTTGCGCTCGCGGCGCAGCCTAGCGAGGAGCTGCTCGCTGTGCCCATCGCCGTAGACGTCGGCCGTGTCGAAGAAATTGACGCCGAGGTCGAGGGCGCGGTGGAGCGCTGCCAGGGACTCCTCGTCCCAAACGTCGCCCCAGGCCGAGCCGATGGCCCACGCGCCGAAGCTGATCTCGGAGATTTTCCACCCCGTTCTTCCATAGTCACGATACTGCATGAAGGGTACTTCCTTTCTGAATGTGATGGGATGCCGCTGCGGATGTGCCGTATCGGCGATGCCCTGGGCGTGATCAGGTGGGGAAGCCGGCGGCACCGCTGGCCGTTCCCCGTTCGTCTCCCACGCGCTTCGCGTAGTCATCCCCGCGATAGTAAGCGATCGGGTCCGTCGGAACCCCCATCTCTTCACGCGCTTTGGCGAGCAGCGGGCGAACATCGGTGTGGTAGGCGTCCATGAGCGTAATGTGGGCGCCGAGCACGTCACCGGCCTGCTGCTGCGCGTGCAGCGTCTTGAAATCGACGATCAGGGCTTTGGCGTAGGCGATCTGGCAGTTGATCACGCTGTACAGCATTGCTTCCAATTTTGGCTCAATATTGTGCGACTGATCGATCATGAACGCAACATCTTTCGAGCGTTCCCCTGCCGCGACCAACTCAAAATAGATCTCAAAAAGTTCCTGCGGGTTGTTGGTCCCGACGATCAGGTCGTCGTCGGCATAGCGGCGCGCGTTGAAATGAAATCCGCCCAGGCGACCCTCGCTGAGCAGGAAGGCCACGATGTGGGCGATATTGGTGCCCTGCGCGTGGTGTCCGGTGTCGACCAGCACCTGCGCCTGTTCGCCCATCTTCAGGGCGGTCGCATAGGCCATGCCCCAGTCGGCCAGGTCGGTGTGGTAGAAAGCTGGCTCGAAGAACTTGTACTCGATCAGCATGCGAGACCCCGCCGGCAGATGCTCATAGACTGCCCGGAGCGCCGACTCCATGCGTTCCTTGCGGGCGACGATGCTGTCCTGCCCAGCATAGTTGGTGCCGTCGGCAAACCACAGGCTCAGCAGCTTGCTGTCCGTCTTCTCCATGATTTCGCAGCACTCGACCATGTGCGCGATCGCTTCCTCGCGGACCGCGCTGCTGGGGTGGGTGATGCTGCCCAGCTTGTACTGCTCATCCTGGAAGAGGTTGGGGTTGACCGCGCCGATGCTGACCCCCTGCTGGGCGGCATATTGCTTGAGGGCGGCGTAGTCGTCGGTCTTATCCCACGGGATGTGAATGGCAACGGAGGGGGCAACACCGGTGAGCCGTTGAATGTAACCGGCGTCCTGCAGTTTCTCGTGGATGTTTCGCGCGGCGCCCTTCCAGGGAAACGTCTTGAAGCGCGTTCCGCTGTTGGCATACCCCCAGGAGGGGGTTTCGATGTGCTGGCGCTTGAGCAGGTCGATGACCCAGGCCGTGTTGATGCCACGGCTTTCGAGTTGGTCTGCGACGATGTTGTAATGGGATGCGTTCATGATGCCCTTTTCAATTAGAATGATATGTACATGGGGTTTTGATCCCTTTCATTGTCCGTCAGTGTATGTTGTTCCGAAAGGTGTGTCAACATGAGGCATCTGCGCAAGCTGACGGTAGTCACCAACAGTCTGATCATCGCCCAGGGGTTTCTGGAGAGCCCACAGGTACAGGTCATCATCCCTGGCGGACGTATGCGACGCGATTCGATCTCGGTCGTCGGCCTTCCGTCCGGGCTTCCAGACATGAATTTCAACATCGGCTTTTTCGGCGCGCGGGGCGTCAGCAAAGCGACCGGCGTCTCCGACATTGATGCCGACGAGGTGGCGATCAAGCGGGCATTGTTTGAACGCTGCGTGAAGCCTGTGGTGGTCATCGATGCCAGCAAGTGGGGACAAGTTGCACCCTACACGTTCATTCGCTCGGAAGAGATCGGCTACGTGATCACAAGCTCCAATGCGCCTGCCGATGAAGTCGAGCAACTACGTTCCATTGGAGCACGTGTGGACGTGGTCGATGTGTGATAAGGTCGCCGCAAAACGTGAACGGCGGTTGAATTGTGCAAGCGAGAACTAATTTGACATCTCTTTCGCCGCGGGTTAGACTGTTGAAGAATGAAAGCGAACGAAACTGAAATGTTTGTTTTGACTAATGATTGTGTGAATTCTGCATTCACCACAAGGATCCCGTGCGATGCCTCAAAATCTATGGAATGATGCCGACGCCGCCCTGCTTCCTGACCTGGGGGTTGGTCTATCGCAGCAATCTCCTGGGACGCGACCGTTCGGTCGTCAATATCTATGGTGGAAATACCAGCGCCAAGCTGATGATGACCGACCACGTCGGGCGTCAGGTGCGTGTTCTGGCCGTCAAGGCATCCGGTTCGGACGTGCAAACCATCAAGGCAGGGGGGTTCGCGCTGCTGAAGATGGACGAAATCGACCCGCTGTTCCAGCGCGAAGCGATGACCGATGAAGAAATGGTCGCTTATCTGGAACGCACGGTGTTTGAACCAGGCCGGCCGCGCCAGAGTATCGAGACCCTTCTGCACGCCTTCGTTCCCGGCACGCATGTCGACCATACGCACCCGGATGCACTGATCAGCCTGGCCTGCACGGAAGATGCTGAAGCGACGGCTCGCGCGGTCTATGGAAGTCGCATGGCGTACGTGCCGTATATCCGCCCCGGCTTCACGCTCAGCCAGTGGATCGGCGGGAAAGTCATCGACAATCCGGGAATCGACTGCGTGGTCATGGGCAAGCACGGCCTGGTCACCTGGGGCGAAGACTCCAAGTCCACCTATGACAAGACGATCGCCATCATTCAGGAAGCGGAAGACTATCTGGCCGACAAAACGCGCGGCAAGCGCGTCTTCGGCGATCTGCGCGTGCGGGCGCTGGATAAAGAAGCCCGCACCGCCATCATGGAGCAGGTGCTTCCCGTGATTCGCGGCGCTGTCTCTCAGCGCCGCCACGCCATCCTCAGCTACGACGACAGCGAGCTTGTGCTTGACACAGTGGGCAGCAGCGATATCGGGACGATCAGCCAGAAGGGCGCGGCCTGCCCGGATCATCTGGTTCACGTCAAGCGGCAGCCGTTGTTAATCGACTGGGCGCCGTCGGACGGCGTCGACGCGCTCAAGCTGGCGCTCGTCGACGGGGTGAAGCAGTATGAAGTTGGCTACTGCGAGTATTTCGACCGCTGCAAGGAACCCGGCGATGAACTGCGTGATGCCGCACCGCGCGTTATTCTGATCCCAGGCTTGGGCATGGTGAACACTGGCAAGGATGCAACCAATGCCGATGTCAGCCGCCAGCTTTATCATCGCGCTATTGCCGTGCTGGGCGCCAGCGAGGGTCTGGGCGGGTTCGTCAGCCTGACGGAAAAAGAAGCCTACGACATCGAGTACTGGCCGCTGGAGCTGTACAAGCTGAAGCTGGCGCCGCCGGATCGCGATTACGCCGGCAAGGTGGTGTTCATCACCGGCGCGGCCAGCGGCATCGGGCGCGCGACCGCGCTCCGGCTGGCGAAAGATGGCGCGCATGTTGTCGTGGCCGACATCAACGACGAAGGTGGCAAGGAGACGGCCGCCGAGATTGAGAAGAAGAACGGCAAGGGCCGCGCGATCTACGTCCATACCAACGTGACGAGCGAGGAAGAAATTGTCAACGCCTTCAAGCAGGCGGTGCTGCGCTTTGGCGGCGTGGATGTGGTCATCAATAATGCCGGCATCGCGGGAGGATCGCCGATCGAGGAGACTTCTCTGAAAGACTGGCAACGGCAGATCGACATCCTGCTGACCGGCTACTTCCTCGTTGCGCGCGAAGGCTTCAAGGTACTGAAGGCTCAGGGCATCGGCGGGTCGATGATCTTTGTCGGCAGCAAGAACAGCCTGGCGGCCGGGAAGGGCGCTTCGGCCTACAGCGCGGCCAAGGCTGGCGAGGTGCATCTGGCGCGCTGCCTGGCGGAAGAGGGTGGGGCCCATGGCATCCGCGTCAATTCCGTCCTGCCAGACGCGGTCATTCAGGGCAGCAGCATCTGGGACAGCGCCTGGAAGGAAGCGCGCGCTCAGCAGTACGGCATCAAAGTCGAGGACCTGAACGATTTTTACCGCAAGCGCAATACGCTCAAGGTCGAAATCACCCCGGATGACATCGCCGAGGCCATCGCTTTCCTGGGCTCAGCGCGGAGCGCGAAGACCACCGGCGCCATCATCACCGTCGATGGCGGCGTTCCCGGCGCCTACGTACGGTAGGGCATCATGAGCAAGGTCATTGCAGTTGATCTGGGAGCGGAATCGGGGCGAGTCGCCACAGTCGAATTCGATGGCAAGGGCTTCACCGTCGAAGAAGTGCATCGTTTTCCCAATGTGCCGGTGATGGCGCGGGGGACTCTGTACTGGGACATTCTGCGGTTGTGGCAGGATATCACTACCGGCATCGAAAAAGCGCGCGAGGACGCGGTCAGCATCGGCGTGGCGACATGGGGTGTCGACTTTGGCTTGCTCGACCGCGACGGTAACCTGGTGGGGAATCCTGTCCATTACAGGGATGCCCGGACCGATGACGCCATGGAATGGGTCTTCGAACGGTTGCCGCGCCGCGAGGTCTTCGAACGTACCGGCATTCAGTTTCTTGGCCTCAACAGCCTGTACCAGTACGCAAGCGTCCTGCGAAAAAGTCCCGCACAGCTCGACGCGGCGCAGACCTTCCTGTTGATGCCGGATCTGATCAATTACTGGCTAACGGGGAAAAGGTCGCGGAGTTCACCAATGCGACCACCACCCAATTCTACAATCCGCGCCTGGGCGATTGGGATCGCGAAATGCTCACGCGTCTTGGCCTCCCAACACACGTGCTGCCTCCGATTGTTCAGCCTGGTACCCGGCTGGGCGAATATGGCGGTATCCCCGTGCACGCGCCAGCGTGCCACGACACAGGCTCGGCGGTGGTGGCGATACCCGCGACCTCACACGATTTCGCCTACCTCAGTAGCGGCACGTGGAGCCTGCTGGGCCTGGAACTTCCGAGCCCAGTCATCACTGACGAATCGTACACAGCCAACGTTACCAACGAGGGTGGCGTCGAGGGCACGTACCGGCTCCTGCAGAACATTACGGGCCTGTGGCTGGCGCAGCAATGCCGAGCGACCTGGCGGTCAGCGGGCGCCGAATACGGCTATGATGAACTGACGCGGCTGGCGTCGGAGGCAGAACCCTTCCGCAGCTTCATTTACCCGGATGACCCGTTGTTCCTGCCGCCCGGCGACATACCGTCGCGGATCCGCGAATTCTGCGCCCGCACGCTTCAGCCGATTCCTGAAACGGTGGGGCAGGTCATGCGCACGGTCTATGAGAGCCTGGCGATGCAGTATCGGCATTCGCTGGATCGCCTGGTGAGCATCAGCGGGCACCGGGTGGACCGCATGCATATCGTCGGCGGCGGCACCAAGAACAACCTGCTCTGCCAGATGACGGCTAACGCGATCGGCCGCGAGGTGGTGGCAGGGCCGGCGGAAGGCACCGTGCTGGGTAACGCTATCGTACAACTGATCGCCGTTGGCGAGCTGGCGAACGTCGCGCAGGCACGCCAGGTCCTGTCTACGACCATCAATGCCGTGAGTTACCAGCCCAGCCAACGTGAGGAGTGGGAGAGCGCCTACCAGCGTTTCCTGGCTTTCGTGCCGACAATGACCCAATAGGGATAGAGTTCATTTTATGGAACCACTATTGACGCTAAAGGATGTATCAAAGTCCTTTCCTGGAGTGCGCGCGCTCCAGGGGGTGCATTTTGACATGATGCCCGGAGAAGTTCACGCACTTCTGGGCGAGAATGGCGCGGGCAAATCGACGCTCATCAAGATCATTTCGGGCGTGCATGAACCGGATACCGGGGAAATTCGCCTGGATGGGAAGCCTGTGCACCTGACCAACCCACGCGAAGCCCAGGCGGTTGGTATCGCGACGATCTACCAGGAGCTGAGCCTCTATCCGGAACTGACGGTGGCTGAAAACATCTTCATGGGGCATGCGCCGCGCCGGCAGCTTGGGCCGATGAAGGTGATCAATTGGGCGGAGATGAGCAGTCGGGCCAAGGAAATCCTGGCGTCACTGAACATCCACGACCTGGATGTTCGTCGCAAAGTTGGCTCCCTGAGCGTTGGCAACCGTCAGCGCGTCGAGATTGCGAAGGCGCTTTCGATCAACGCGCGCATCCTGATCATGGACGAGCCAACGGCGGCGCTCACCGAAGCGGATGTCATCCGCTTGTTCGAGATTGTCCGGCTGCTGCGCCAGCGCGGGGTGGCAATCATCTACATCAGCCATCGCCTGGGCGAAGTTTTTGAACTGGCCGACCGGGTCACCGTGCTGCGGGACGGGCAGTACATCGGCACCAACGCTGTCAAGGATGTCACCCCCGACCACCTGATCAGCATGATGGTCGGGCGCACCATCGACAATCTATTCCCCAAACTCGATACGACTGTCGGCGCGCCGGTGTTGGAAGTCCGCAGCCTCTGGAACAAGCCGCTCTGCCGCGATGTCTCTTTCCAGGTTTGCGCCGGCGAGATCGTCGGTCTGGCCGGGCTTGTCGGCAGCGGGCGCAGCGAAGTGGCGCAAACCATCTTCGGTATCACGCCTGCCCAGAGCGGCGAAATCATCCTCAACGGTCGACCGATCCGTGTGCGCAACCCCGGTGATGCGATGAAACATGGCATTGCCTACGTGCCCGAGGATCGCGGTACGCAGGGCTTGATCCGTGAGATGCGCATTCGCGAGAATGTCTCGCTCGCCGTCCTCAAAACGCTCACTGAGACCGGCTTCATCAACCGCCGCGCCGAACGCGAGCTGGCCGCCCACGCCATCGAGCAGCTTGGCATTCGCGCCTATAGTCCGGAGCAGTTGGTCAGCAAGCTCTCCGGCGGCAATCAGCAAAAAGTTGTCGTCAGCAAGTGGCTGGCGAGCAAACCAAAGGTGCTCATCATGGACGAGCCGACGCGCGGTGTTGACGTCGGCGCAAAAGCGGAAATCCACCGCCTCATCAGCGAGTTAGCCAGCCAGGGGTTGGCGATCCTTATGATTTCAAGTGAACTGCCGGAGGTCCTCGGCATGAGTGACCGAGTGCTCGTCATGCGTGAAGGCCGTATTGTCGCGGAGTTCGCCCGCAAGGACGCCACGCAGCAGAACATTGTATCCGCCATGATGCGGGAAGACAGCGAGCCAAATGGCGTGCCCACCCCGCAAGGAGACTACCAATGACGGCGACCGCCAGCTCAGTCACCCGTCCTCCGGCGCAATCGCGCAGCGGCGGCCTTCTGCCGCGCGTCCTCAGCATCATGTTCACGCAGGAAGTAATCCTGTTCCTCGTCCTCGTCGTTCTGATTGTCCTCGTAGGCAGCGCCAATCCGCGTTACGTGGCCGAACGCAACTTCATCAACATCCTCAACGGTAATGCCTATATTGCGGTCGCGGCCATCGGCATGAGCATGGTCATCATCTCGCGCAACATTGACATCTCCATCGGCTCATTGATCGGCGTTCTGGGCACGCTCAGCGGTACCATCGCCATCAACGGCTATCCCATCTGGGTATCCTGGCTCGTGCCTATCCTGGCGGGCGCGCTCGTCGGCGCCGTCATTGGCTTCCTCGTCGCCTACCTGCGCATTCCGGCGATTGTCGTCACGCTCGGTCTGCTCAGCATTCTCAAAGGCGGTCTCATCTCCATCACCGGCGGTGCCTGGATCACGGACTTGCCATCGGACTACTTCCTGGCTCAGATGAAATCGCCGGCTTTTTCGTTCCTCGGACTCAATGTGCCGGAAATTCCATCGCCCATCCTCTTGATGATCGTCCTCTCTATTCTGGCGGCCATCTGGATGCGGTACAGCTCGACCGGGCGCGCCATATATGCCGTCGGCGGCAATGCCGAAGCCGCCCGCTTGTCCGGCATCTCCGAGAAACGCATTATCATGACCGTCTTCATCATCAACGGCTGCACCGCCGGCATCGCGGCGGTGCTCTGGGCGACTCAGTTAAGCATCATCCAATCGACGGTGCCTGCGGGCCTGGAATTGCAGATCATCACGTCGGCGGTGGTCGGCGGCGTCAGCATCCTGGGTGGTATCGGCACGACCGTCGGCGCGATGCTGGCGGCCATCCTGCTCAGCGCTATCAACTCCGCCCTCGTGTTCATCAATATTTCGCCCTATTGGTTTCGTGCGGTCGTCGGTGTGCTCATCCTGGTTACCGTACTGGTAGACCGCCTCCGTCGCCAACGCAATCGTGCCAGCGAACGAGGTTGATCCCATGACCACCACCCGCCAGCCAATCGAACAGAACCGCGGCGTACAGCTTCGCAGCTTCCTCCTTCGGCAGGAAGTCATTCTGTTCATTATCTTGATGATAGCCATGCTCTTCCTCACCCTGGGATCAGACAAATTCCTTACGGTGGATAACCTACTCAATCAAGGTCGCTTGCTGACCGAAATTGCGCTTGTTGCTCTGCCGATGACCTTTATCATCGTCACCGGCGGCATTGACCTCTCGGTCGGCTCGATTATGGGACTCTGTGCCATCCTGCTTGGCTACATGTGGAATCCGTCCGGACCATTCCAGTGGCCGCTCGAACTCGCCGTCATCTTCTCGCTGCTCGTCGGCACGCTCTGCGGCGTCGTCAACGGCCTCATCATCGTCCGCATCGGCGTACCCCCGCTCATTACCACGCTGGCGACGCTTGCGCTCTATCGCGGGCTAGCCGAGGGCATCAGCCAGGCGCGTTCCGTGCGCAACTATCCAGAGTCGTTTTACGTCCTGGGGCAGGGCACCTTTCTCGGCGTGCCCACGCAACTTTGGGTCGTTCTCGTCTTCGTCATCATCACAGCCATCGTCCTCTCGCGCACCGTCTTCGGGCGTTCGCTTTACGCCATCGGCAACAACGAAGTCGCCGCGCGCTTCTCCGGCATCCCGGTTGGCCTCTACAAGATCATCATCTACGGCTTCTCAGGCTTCATGTCCGGCATGGCGGCATGGATTTTCGTTTCGCGTGTGACCACCACCCGTTCGGATATGGGCAGCGGTCTGGAACTGGACGCCATCGCGGCGGTTGTGCTCGGCGGCACCAGTATCTTTGGCGGCAGCGGCAGCATTATCGGCACAGTCATCGGTTTTGTACTCATCCAACTGCTCAAAAACGGCCTGGCGCTTTCGGGAGTCACTACCGACGGCACAATTGTCGTCATCGGCACGGTACTGATCTTTGCCATCTTGATCAATAACTTCATCCAGCGCCGCTCCAGCGCGGTCAATTGAACCCCCATAAAAGGAGGTGATGCCGTATCGCGTAGATCGAGAAAATCGGGTTTCCCGCAGTGTGCTGATTGCAGATAGCGTCTATCGTTTCAGGAGTATTCAAGATGAACAGGAAATTGCTTGTTGGGCCGCTGATGTGCGTCGTGCTGGTGCTTAGTTTTGCGCTCGCCATGCCGACTGCTGCGCAGGATCGTTGGGATGGCGCGGATGATCTTCCCGTCAACCCGCTCGAATGCCCGGTTGCTGAAGGCGCGACGGCGGCCGAAGCAGCCTCTGCAGAAATGGACATGCCGGAATACGATGGCGGCCAGCCCGCCAACGCGCCTGACCTCGCCGGTCAGCCGATTGTCCTCGTAGACGTTCCGAAACTGGTCGGCATCGGCTATTTCGCCGCGACGACCCTCGGACAGCAGCAGGCCGCCGAAGAACTCGGCAATGTGACGGTCACGACCGATGCGCCGACCGAAGCCAACATTGACGACCAGATCGCCGTCATCGACAACTACATCACTCAGGGTGTCAACGGCATTCTGTTCGCCGCCAATGACCCGGTCGCTATCGCCCCGGTCCTGACCCGCGCGCTCGAAGCGGGTATCCATGTGGTCGGCTATGACGCCAACAGCGAGCCGTCGGCCCGCGAGTGGTTCGTCAACCAGGCCGAGTTCAATGGCATTGCTAAGGCGATGATCGACAGCATGGTCGCCGAAATCGGCGCTGATGGCAGCTTCGCCATCGTTACCAGCACCTTCACAACCCCGAACCAGGCCCGCTGGATTGCCGAGATGCAAGCCTATCAGAGCAAATGCTATCCCGAATTGAGCTGGCTGGAGACTGTAGAAGCGCAGGAGGACAACGTCCTTTCCTTCAACCAGGCGTCCACGCTCATCAACAAGTATGGTCCCGACCTGGACGGCATATTCGGCATGACCAGTGTCGCCACCCCAGCGGCTGCTGACGCGGTTGCGCAGGCGGGTCTGTGCGCGGTCGGGGCGGCTGACGGCGCGGCCGGCAGTGAAGAAGACGCGGTCGCTGTCGTCGGTCTGGCGACGCCGAACGCGATGAAGCCGTATGTGACAGGTGACTTCGCAGGCTGCGTCAAGTCGGTCGTCCTCTGGAACCCAATCGATCTCGGTTACGCGGCGGTTTACGTGCTGCGCGCGGTTGTCGATGGCGAGTTTGGCCCTGGCGATACGTCTGTCATGGCCGGCCGTCTCGGTGAACTCCAGGTTGTCAATGGCAGCGAAGTGCTGCTTGGCCCGCCGTTCATCTACACCGCCGACAACATCGACGACTTCGACTTCTAAAGGCTACGCTGGAGCGCCGGCAGATCGGTATGGTCTGCCGGCCCATCCCCATGCAGGACAATGATCTCCGATCGGGGTGGCACGCAAGCCACCCCGATTCTTATTTGTATTCGAACGATTGGAGTAAGACGATGGCCGGCACAGCTCCGCAAGAACTGATCTTGATGACCCGGCAGCTCGGTCAACCACAGCAGAATCTCGTCGTCGTCGGAGAGGGCAATACGTCCGCGCGCGTCGATGCCCATTCCTTCTGGGTAAAGGCCAGCGGCAAGGGAATGCAGGATATCGGCGAGGGCGGCTTCGTCGAGATTGCCTTCGAGGGGATTCTGGACTTGCTCGATAGCCCTCTGGAAGGCGCCGCGCTGCAAGAGGCGATGATGGCGGCACGCGTGGACCCCCAAAACGGACCGCGGCCCTCTGTCGAGGTGACGTTTCATGCGATGCTGCTGCATGGCTGTGACGTGAACTACATTGGCCACACGCACCCGCTGGCGGTGAACCAGCTCCTGTGCAGCTCCCGCGCCGAGCAGTTTGCCAAAAACAGGCTGTTTCCGGATGATGCCGTGCTCTGTGGACCGGAGTCGGTGTTTGTGCCCTATGTCGACCCTGGCCTTCCGCTGGCGCGCGCCATTCGCGAACAGGTCAAGGGTTACATGGAGCAGTATGGGGAAGCGCCGAAGGTGATCCTATTGCAGAATCACGGGCTGATCGCGCTGGGGCAGACTCCTACGGAGATTCTCAACGTCACCGCGATGTGTGTGAAAGCAGCGGGGATTTTCGCCGGTGCTTGCGCGGTGGGGGAGCCGGTCTTCATGTCGCACGAGGACGTGATGCACATCTACCGGCGCCCGGACGAGATGTACCGGCGCAGGCTGTTCGTCGGTTAAGAAGGCGCGGCTGACTGAGTGAACCGCGCCTCTTAACTGAACAGCACAATGACTTGCCTTCTGCGAGTCAATTCTTGGCCGTCGGATCGAATGCGTCCCGCAGCCCGTCGCCGATGATGTACATGCACAGCACCGTCACGAAGATCATCAAGCCCGGCGCGAAGACCAGGTGGGCGCCCTTGACGAAGAACTCGCGAGAGTTGGAAAGCATGTTCCCCCAGCTTGGCGTCGGCGGAAGAATGCCGAGTCCCAGGAAGCTGAGCGCGGCCTCGACGAGGATGACACCGCCGATGTCCAGCGCCAGGGCAATGACAATCACCGAGAACAAGTTGGGCAGGATGTGCGAGAACATGATTCTCAGCGGTGAAGCACCGACCGCGCGGGCGCTGACGATGTATTCGCGTTCGCGAAGCGACAGGGTTTCGCCGCGCACCAGCCGTGTGATTCCCGTCCAGCCGAGAAAGCCCAGGATAAGGACCAGGGTCTGGGGACTCGGGCGGAGGACGGCGGCCACGATCAGCAGCAGGAACAAGGACGGGATCGAATTGAGCGTGGCAATGATCCAGTTAATGATATCGTCGACCACGCCGCCGTAGAACCCGGTGATAATTCCGATGGTCACGCCGATGGTGAGCGACAGCGTCGCGGCCAGCACCCCCACGGAGAGCGATACCTGACCGGCATACAGAAGCCGGGCTAGGTGGTCGCGCCCGAGATCATCGGTGCCGAGAATGTTCGGATAGCTGTTCGGCTGGAATGGCGCCACGAAAGTTCTGCTCGCGTTCGTCAGAGTGGGGTTGACGCCCAGCGCGTTGGAGATTGTCGGCGCGCCGACGAACGCCAGCAGAATCATGATAGCGACAACGGCCAACGCAATCAGCGTCATTTTGTCCCGCCGAAGCCGCTGAAGGGCCAGCTGCGTGAGAGATTGACCGACGCGGCGATCTTCCTGGTCGATTTCCAGGCGAGCTACATTGGTTGCCATGTTGTCCTCCTTGCGCCTAGTCGAACCGGATACGCGGATCGATGACCGCGTACAGGATGTCGGACAGGAGATAACCCAGAATGGTTGCGATGGCGCCGATGATGACCACCGCCATGACGACGGGGTAGTCCTGTGCGGTCACGGCCTCAACCGCAAAACGTCCAAGTCCGGGCCAGGAAAAGATCGTTTCGGTAATCGCTGCGCCGCTGAGCAGGCCGGTGATTGCCGGGCCCAGGAAGGTCGCCAGCGGGATGGCGGCGTTGCGCGCCCCATGTTTGAACCACACGACGCGGCCCGCCAGACCTTTGGAATGCGCGGTACGCATGTAATCCTGGGTCATGACGTCGAGCATCGACGCGCGCATATAGCGCGAAAGCACCGCGATCCAGCCCGTCGCAAGCACAAATGTCGGCAGCAGCAGGTATTCGATGCGACCGTACAAGGGCGGGCAACCGCCGGTCAGGATGCGCGAGTCACAGCGTCCCCCCATCGGAAGGATGCCCAGCGTCGATCCGAAGATGAGGATCAGCATCAGCCCCAACCAGAAGACCGGGATGGCGTTGAAGATGACAGCCAGGATGCGGGTGACATTGTCGAACCAGCCGCCCTTGCGAACGGCGGCCAGTATGCCGATCGGCACCCCCAGGGACATCCCGAGGAGAAGTGAAGTCGCGCCAAGTTCGAGGGTTGCTGCCACCCGGGCGCCGATCATCGACTGCACAGGCTGCTTGTAGAAGAACGACCGGCCAAAATCACCGCGAAGGATGCCGTAGCGGTTTCCTGGCGGTTCGGGCTCGCCGTCTCCATCTGCGTCCAGGGGCAGCAGGAAGCTGCCATCGGCCACATTGTCCCCGTCTGAGTCCCACCGCATCCAGTCATCGCCAAGGAGCCAACGGAGATATTGAATAGGGAGTGGATCATTTAGCCCCAATTGAGCGGCCAGACGTTCCTTCTGATACTGCGGGACATTCGGGCCGAAGGTCAGCGCAGCGACCGGACCACCTGGCGCGAAGTACATCAGGAGATACGAGAGAATGGTGATCCCAAACATCGTGGGAAGCGCTTGAATGAGTCGCCGAAGCGTGTATTTGACCATTGTCAACCCTGCTCTATCTGCACGGTTCCAAACGACCACCCCCTCCCCCCAATCTACGGGTGAGAGGCGGCGGCGTCATTCGTGCCTCTATTACCTTAAGCGAACGTTTCGCTTAAGGGGTGGACAGCGCCCAAGTGTCGATGTTCCACAGCATCTGCGACGGACGGGGATCGAAGCCGGTCAAATCAGCGGATGCAGCATACATGCCATCCTGGGTGAACAGCCACAGATAGGGCAGTTCTTCCTGCATGATTTCCTGCATCTCATAGTAGTAGGCGGCGCGCTCGGCCGGGTCGCAACCGGGGACGTTCTTGGCGAGCTGGTTCAGTTCGGTGAAGCGCTCGTTGTTGAACGACGTAAAGTTGCTGCCGCTGCCGATAATGTCGCTGGCCGGGGTGAAGAGCTGGGTGGCATCCGGATCATCCGGGTAGCCGTTGCGCCAACCGAGGATGATGGTGTCGAACGTCTGGCTGTCCATGATGTCCAGCAGGGTGTTGAAGTCGATGGTCTGGAAATCGACCCTGATACCGACCTGGGCGAGCTGATCCTGGACCAGCGTACCAATCGCCTCACGGCGGGTGTTGCCCTGGTTGGTGTAGAGGGTGAAGGTCAGCTCGCTGCCTTCTTCTGCATACATCGCGTCGGCGGTCGCCTCAAGAACGCCATCGCCATTGCTGTCGGCCCAGCCAGCTTCCGCCAGCATCGCCTTGGCAGCTTCCTGATCGAAGCCGATCACAGGCAGGTCGTCGTTGTAGGCCCAGGAGGCCGGGATGAGGAAGGAGCTCATGCGGCTGCCTTCGTTGAAGACGGCTGCGGAGATCAGCGACTCGACGTCCACTGCCTTGGAGATCGCCTGGCGCACGCGGACGTCACCGAAGATCGGGTGGTTACCCTGGTCAATCGGGTTGCCAGCTTCGTCAAAAGCGTTCTGCGGGTTGTTCGGGTCAGCCAGGTTGAACGCCAGATAGTCCCAGGCGTTGCCGGGGTAGGGGTAAACCTGCGCGTCGGAGTCACGGATATCCTGGCGTCGGGAAACGGCAGGGCCGTCGATGACATTGAGTTCGCCAGCGAGGAACTGCTCGACCATGACCGTCTGATCCGGCACGCTCTTGTAAACGTAACCGGTTGGGCTGACGAAGCCGAGTGCGGCATCGCTGTAGCTGGGATTGCCGAGCAGCGAAACCTGCTCGCCGGGGCGCAGTTCGCCAAAGTTGAACACGCCGCTCGTGACGGTTGGGTTCAGGTTGTATTCGGCGTCCATCAGCGTGGAGACGTCTTCCGGCATCAGGTGCGCCGGGACGGGCACGAGCGCGCCAGCATAGCTCAGTGCCGTGCATTCGGCAGACGCAAACTGAACGACGACGGTGTAGTCATCGGGGAAGGTGACATCGAGGATGCCGGTCGCGCCGGACGGATCGATGACATAGGCGGCAGGAACGTCAATGAGGCCTTCGGCGCCGGCCTTGATGGCGTCCCACGAATAGGCGACGTCCTTGGAGGTGATGGGGGTGCCATCGCTCCACTGCAGGTCATCGCGCAGGTTGAAGGTGTAGGTCAGGCCATCTTCGCTGATGGTCCAGTCCTTGACCAGCGCACCCGGACGATCCGGAGCGATGACGGCACGGTCAACATCGACGCCCAGGAAACCGACCTGCATGAGGTTGATCACACGGGTGCTTGCGGTGTCGCTGGCCAGAATCGGATTCATCGTCGCGGGATCGCCGCCGAGGTTACCTTCGACGATGACGCCGCCCTCGCAGCACTGGTCCTGCGCGGACGTGGGGATCACGACCAGCGCAGCGATGAGCATCACGGCAATGCCCACCGTCACAATCCTGAAGACTTTATTCATACTTGCTACACTCCTACCTTAAGACAAAACAACCATGGGATGAACCCATTAACCTCGCCTGCTGTTCAACTAGTCATACTCACAGGTGGGGGTATGGGTTCAAAGGCAAAGAAATTTCATGCCCAATTGCGATTGTAACAATGGCTAGCGAAAAATTCTAGTAAATTGCGCACAAAATAAAAACAACCTTTTGCAAAGCATACTGCGTTGCGAAAGGTTGTTCTGTCTTCCAAGTGTCGGGGAGCCCGGATTTGAACCGGGGACCTCTTGCACCCCATGCAAGCGCGCTAGCCAGGCTGCGCCACACCCCGTAACTGATTTCAGTATACTCCAGCGAAACCAGCCTTTCAAGGTCGGGTCGCAAACGGTATAGTATTTTCGGTGCTCTGTAGTGTAAAGATCGTATCGTGGCATTTCCAAAACTGACGGCGCTGGCTTCCTGCGCAGGTTGAGCGGCCAAACTCGGTCCTGGTGACCTGGCGCAAGTTTTGCAGCCGCTCAAGGGAATATTTCCAACTGAAGATTATCCGGATCTGCTTGTCGGCCTGGACGCGCCCGACGATGCGGCTGTGGCGCGCCTGTCGCCCGACCTTGCGATTATCTCGACCATGGATTTCTTCCGCCCGTCGTCGACAACCCCTACGACTACGGCGCGATCGCGGCCGCCAACGCACTAAGCGATGTCTATGCCATGGGTGGCCAGCCCATCATGGCCATCAATCTGGTGGCCTATCCGGACGGCTATGGGTTGGAGATGCTGACGGAGATCCTGCGCGGTGGGGCAGAAAAGGTCCGAGAAGCCGGCGCAGTGATCGCCGGCGGCCACACGGTTACCGACCGGGAGCCAAAATATGGTCTTTCGGTCACCGGCAGGGTACACCCGGACCGCATTCTGACGAAAGGCGGCGCGCGGGCAGGAGATGCCTTAGTCCTGACCAAGCCGCTGGGCAGCGGCGTCATCACGACGGCACTGAAGGCTGATGTCGCACGGGAAGACGAATTGCGCGGCGCGGTCGAAAGCATGAAACGGCTGAACCGCGCCGCTTCCGAGTTGGCGCTGCAATATCAGGCGCATGCCGTCACGGACATCACGGGCTATGGCCTGGTGGGCCATGCCCACGAAATGGCGCACTTGAGCGGGATGGCTTTCGAGATCGAGTACCAGTCGCTGCGCTGGCTGGATGGCGCGCTGCGATGCGCAACACTTGGAACACTGGCCGGCGGATTAGGGCGGAATCGAGATTATTTCAAAACGTGGGTGCGCTATCCTGATCACCTGGACGAGGTGCAGCAGGCGCTGCTGTACGATCCTCAGACCTCAGGTGGGCTGCTGATTGCGCTTCCGCAAGAACACGCCCAGGCGCTCGTTAGAGACCTCGAAGCGGCCGGCGACCAGCCGGCGATCATCGGCCATGTGTCCAGCGGCGCAGGTGAGATTTGGATTCGATGAGAAACTGCGGCGGGGGTGGAAAGTGCCCCATGTATCCTCGTGTGGTCGAGCCGGCGCGGGCGAGCCAGCGGCTCGCCCCTGCGGAAGACCGGCAAACGCTCCGAACTGATTTAGAAAAGGCCCCAATCGTCGGCAGCGCCATCTTCCATCATCGTCGGATCCCACATTTCCATGCCCATCTCGATCGTCGTGGGTAGCCCTGCATACTCCTGCGCCGTGCGCCGCGTCTGTTCCAGGAGAGCAGGGGCGTAAGGGCAGAAGGGCGTCGTCATGATCATGACAACGTGGCAGGACGTGTCGGCAAGTTCGACGCCGCGGACCAGCCCCAGTTCGATGACATTCATGCCGATCTCAGGATCGACGACGGCGCGCAAGGCCTCACGAAGGCCTTCAATTGTGACTTGTTGGCGAGTTTCGTCGCTCATTTTCTCAAATCCGTTTCATGGTACGACCCAGAATCCGATCGTATCATAGCGGATTTTCTAAGTCAATTTTTATAATCAATATGATAAAAACGTTGACTTTGACCGACGGGACTGTTATACTTCCCTGTATCTTTGCACCTGTGGGTACAAAGTTAAATTAACCAAGATCAAATCGGAGGTCGTCGCCAGCATGGGCGCTGCATTGGAAATTCGGAACCTGCATGTTTCAGTCGAAGGCAAACCCATCCTTCGGGGTGTAGATCTCACGGTAAAGCAGGGTGAGGTTCACGCGCTCATGGGGCCGAACGGCTCTGGAAAAAGCACGCTGGCAAATGTGATGCTCGGCAACCCTGCATACGCGATCACTGACGGGGACATTCTGTTCCACGGAAACAGCATTCTTGAGATGGAGCCGGATGAACGGAGCCGGGCGGGTCTATTCCTCGCCTTCCAGTATCCTGTCTCAATCTCCGGCGTGACGCTGGCCAACTTCCTGCGCCTGGCGATTAACGCCCGCATGAAGGCGAAAAACCCCGAAAGCAAAGGCATCTCCATCAGTGACTTCCGCAAGCTCATGCGCCAGAAAATGGACATGCTTCATATGGATCACAGCTTCGCCGGCCGCTACCTGAATGAAGGCTTCAGCGGCGGTGAGAAGAAGCGCGCCGAGATCCTGCAGATGGCCGTGCTGGAACCGACGGTCGCCATTCTCGACGAAACCGACAGCGGCCTGGATATCGATGCGCTGCGCATCGTGTCCGAAGGCGTGAACCAGCTTCGCGGCCCCGAACTCGGCGTCCTCGTCATCACTCACTACCAGCGCATCCTGAACTACATTCGTCCGGAACATGTTCATGTGATGTTCAACGGCCGAATCGTCGAGAGCGGCGGGCCTGAGTTGGCCCTGCGCCTGGAAGAGACCGGCTACGAGTGGGTGCGTGAGCGCTTCGAAGTGGCGGAGTAGTGTCAAACAACGTCAAGAATAAGGAGCGACATCGTGGTTGATACGATCGCCAGTGAAAAGCAGTTGAGCGAACAGGAACGCGCGCTGAAAGAAGTGGGCGGCTCCTACGCCGACAAGTACGGCTTTCGCGAAGAGGAGCACTACACCTACAAGAGCAAGGCTGGCTTGAACGCTGATGGCGTGCTCGAGATCAGTAAGATGAAGAACGAACCGGCCTGGATGACGGAATACCGGCTGGACGCCTACCGCCTGTTTCTGGAGAAGCCGATGCCGAACTGGGGCGCCGACCTCAGCGGAATCGACTTCGATGCCATCCATTACTTCGTGCGCGCGACCGATCGCCAGGGCAAGAACTGGGATGATATCCCCGCGGAGATCAAGAACACCTTCGACCGTCTCGGCATCCCCGAAGCGGAGCAGAAGTATCTTCAGGGCGTGACGGCGCAGTACGAGTCCGAGGTGGTGTACCACAGCATCCGCAAGGATCTGGAAGCCAAGGGCGTGATCTTCACCGATATGGACTCCGCACTGCGGGATTATCCCGATCTGGTGAAGGAGTACTTCGGCACGATCATCCCATCGTCGGACAACAAGTTCGCGGCCCTGAACAGCGCGGTGTGGTCTGGCGGCTCGTTCATCTATGTGCCGAAGGGCGTGCATGTCGAAATGCCGCTTCAGGCGTATTTCCGCATCAACACGCAGAACATGGGTCAGTTCGAGCGCACGCTGATCATTGTCGACGAAGATGCCTACGTGCATTACGTCGAGGGCTGCACGGCGCCGATCTACAGCTCGGACAGTCTGCACAGTGCGGTGGTCGAGATCATCGTGAAGCCGGGCGGACGCTGCCGCTACACGACCATTCAGAACTGGTCGAACAACGTCTACAACCTGGTGACGAAGCGTGCGATGGCTTACGAGCGGGCTACCATGGAATGGGTAGACGGCAACCTGGGCAGCAAGGTGACCATGAAGTACCCGGCCGTCATCCTGGCGGGTGAAGGCGCTCACGGCGAAGTCCTGTCGATCGCCTTTGCGGGCGCGGGACAGCACCAGGACGCCGGCGCGAAGATCACGCACCTGGCGCCAAACACGACCAGCCAGATCATCTCGAAGTCGATCAGCAAGGACGGTGGACGCGCAAGTTACCGTGGCCTGCTCAAGATCGTCGAGGGCGCGGACAATGTGAAGAGCAACGTGGTGTGCGATGCGCTTCTGCTGGACGATCGCAGCCGTTCGGACACATACCCGACGATGGAAGTTGATGCCAAGCACGTCACCATGGGCCATGAGGCGTCTGTATCCCGCGTCGGCGAGGATCAGCTCTTCTACGCGATGTCGCGCGGCATGAGCGAAGATGAAGCCAACGCCATGATCGTGAACGGCTTTATCGAACCGCTGGTCAAAGAGCTCCCCATGGAATATGCGCTGGAGATGAACCGTCTGATCCAGATCCAGCTCGAAGGTTCCATCGGCTGAGCGGGACCATTCTGGCCCCGCATGATGAAACGCCCGCGCCGCTGCACCGTGCAGCGGCGCCACATAAGACTGCCCATGTTGGCAAGACGAACCTGCCCATGCTGCTGAAGGAGAACCTAGTGTGGTTGCCGTAACCCGCCGCCGCTCGAACGCGCCAGATGCCCCGGTCTATACCTCGGCCGACGTCGTGGCCCTGAGCGAAAAACTGAATGAACCCGCCTGGGTGCGCGAAAGCCGCCTGGCCGCGTGGGATCTCTACGAACACCTGCCGATGCCCGACCGGAATCATGAAGACTGGCGGCGCACCGATTTCCGCAGCCTGCGCTGGGATGAGGCCGGTCGCCTGGCGCTTGCCGAGGCCGGCGCGTCGATCAGCACGGTCCCAGCGGCCAATCGCGAGCCGCTGGCCGGCGATAAGCAGGGTGGTTTTCTGGCTTTCGTGAATGGCGAAATCGTCCAGACGGAAGTCGCTGAAGAAATGGCCCATCAGGGTGTGATCTTCACCGACTTGCGCACGGCGTGCCGCGATCATGAAGATCTGGTTCGACCGAATCTGATGACCAGGGCCGTGAAGCCAGGCGAGGATAAGCTCGCCGCGCTGCACGCAGCGATGTGGACGCACGGTGCGTTCGTGTACGTGCCCCGTGGGACGGCCGCCGAACTGCCGATCCATATCGTCATGTACAACGATCAGCCGGGTGCAACGCTGGGACACGTCCTGGTGGTGATCGAGGAAGCTGCGCAGGCCACCGTGCTGGTCGACTACCTGTCGGCAGATCAGAGCGCACAGTCGCTCTATCTGGGCGCGACGGAACTGCTGGTCGGCGATTCGGCCACACTGCGCTATGTCGGCCTACAGGACTGGGATCGCCAGACCTATGAGTTCAGCTACCAGCGGGCGCGCATCGGTCGCGACGCCAATCTGGACTGGGTGATCGGCACGATGGGTGGGCGCTTCGTCAAGGCGTTCATCGAGGTCGAACTGGACGGCCAGGGTGGGAACGGTCAGGTCAGCGGCATGTTCTTCGCCGACAAGTCTCAGTTCTTCGATCTCGACACGCAGCAGAACCATAACGCGCCGCTCACGACCTCGAACCTTCTGTTTAAGGGCGCGGCCAAAGACACGGCGCGCACGCTGTGGCAGGGGATGATCAAGTCGCTTCCAAATATGCAGAAGATCGATGGCTTCCAAGCCTGTCGCAATCTCGTGTTGAGCGATGATGCGCGCATGGATGCCATCCCCGGCCTGGAGATCGAAGCAGACGACGTGCGCTGCTCGCACGCGGCGACCTTCGGTACGCTCGAGGAACAGCCGGTGTTCTATCTGATGAGCCGCGGCATCCCGCGGGATCAGGCTGAGCTGATGGTTTCTGAAGGCTTCTTCGAGGAACTGCTGGAGCGCATTCCGTTCGAGCGTGTTCAGGATCGCCTCCGCGCTTCGCTCGAAGCGAAAATTGTCACCGGACGCTGAGGCGAAGATGCGGTAGAATAGAGCGTGTCTCGTCTGAGGCACGCTCTGTTTTTTTATAGACTTCACGTCGCTAAGCGCGCATCTTTGTTGCGAACTTGAATAGATTAGTTGAAAGGAGAGCGCCATGTCCGCTGACGCTCAAGGAGCGGCGCTCGACGTAGTGAGATTGCGCGAAGACTTCCCGGTCTTGCAGCAGGAACATCATGCCGGAGTCCCTCTGGTCTATCTGGATAACGCGGCGACCACCCAGAAACCTCTCGCGGTGATCGACGTGATGTCCGACTACTACCTTCGCTACAACGCCAACGTCCATCGCGGCATCCACAAGCTGAGTGAAGAAGCAACTGCTGCCTACGAGGGCGCGCGCGTGAAGGTGAAGAAGTTCATCAATGCCGGCAGCAAGCGTGAGGTCATCTTCACGCGAGGCACGACAGAGGGCCTGAATCTGGTGGCCCAAGCGTGGGGACGCGCCAATCTCGGCCCTGGTGATGTGGCGGTGCTGACGGAGATGGAGCACCACTCGAATATCGTGCCCTGGCAGCTGCTGGCGGCGGAGCGGGGTTTCAAGCTGCGCTACGTGCCCGTTCGAGACGACGGTAGCCTGGATCTGGACGCCTACCGTGCGCTGCTGCGCGATGAGCCGGTAAAGCTGGTCGGCGTGGTGCATACGTCGAATGTTCTGGGCACGGTCAACCCGGTTCAGGACATGGCGCGGTTGGCCCACGAGGCAGGCGCCGTAATCGTCGTGGATGGCGCCCAGGCGGTGCCGCACCAGAAGATCGATGTTCAGGCGATGGACTGCGACTTCTTTGCCTTCAGCGGGCACAAGATGCTGGGTCCCACGGGCAGCGGCGTCCTCTATGGAAAGCGCGCGCTCCTCGAAGCGATGCCCCCGTGGATGGGCGGCGGCGACATGATCTCGCGCGTGCGGCTGGAAGGCAGCGAGTGGAACGCGCTTCCGTACAAATTCGAGGCCGGCACGCCGTCGATCGCGGAAGCGATCGGATTGGGCGCCGCGGTCGACTATCTGGAGCGAGTCGGCATGGAGGCCGTGCATGCCTACGAGCAGCAGCTTATCGACTACGCCCTGGAGCGGTTGGTCGAAGTGCCGGGGCTGCGCCTGATTACCCCGGAAGATGTGCCGCATGGTGCGGTCGCCACCTTCATGCTGGATGGGGTGCACGCGCACGATGTGGCTCAGGTACTCGACGCCCAGGGAATTGCCGTGCGAGCGGGTCATCACTGCGCCATGCCACTGCACGACCGACTGGGCTTGAACGCCACCGCCCGCGCCAGCTTCTATCTGTACAATACGATGGCAGAAGTCGACCGGCTGGTCGACGGACTCTACGCCGCCAAGCGCACGTTTTCTGTATAAGTCGCGACCGAATCCACTGTTCCGAAAGTCCGTACCATGGATGACATGTACCGCGAAATGATCCTCGACCACGCCAAGAGCCCGCGAAACCATGGCGTGCTCGATCCGGCTGACGTCGATTATGAGGCGAACAATCCGCTATGCGGCGATCACCTGCACCTGACCCTGCGCCTAGACGAGAGTGGCAGGGTGACGACGGTGGGGTGGGAAGGGGATGGCTGCGCGATCAGCCAGGCGTCGGCGTCGCTGCTTGGCGAGGAGATCCTGGGCAAGACGGTCGACGAGATCCGGGGCTTTTCCAAGGAGACCATTCTGGATATGCTTGGCATCCCGCTGACGCCGAACCGGATGAAGTGCGCACTGCTGAGCCTGGAAGTGCTCAAGATCGGGCTGTACGGTCGAGAAGCCTGGAAAGACAACGACGAGGATTGAGGCTGCGCCAATGACCGACTTTGTAACCGTCGCACAGACCCACGAACTGGCACCCGGGGAGCGGCTGGTGGCCGAAGTCCAGGGCACCTGGGTGATCGTCTTCAACATCGACGGCGCCTACTTCGCCGTGGAAGATATGTGCTCGCACGAGGAATACTATCTGGCCGAGGGCGCGCTGGAGGGCTACAGCATGGAGTGTCCAAAGCACGGCGCCTGCTTCGACGTGCGGACCGGGCAGCCGTTGTGCCCGCCGGCGGTTTCGCCGATCAAGCGCTATGCCGTACGGGTTGAGGGCGATCAACTCCAGGTCGGCAAGCGGCTGTAGGCGGACGACGTCTCCTCGTGAACGATGCGCCGCGCTTGTGGCAGACGCTGGTCCGAACCGGCTTTCGCCTTCTCTACAACGAGGCGGCGTTCACCTACGATCTGGTCAGTTGGGTGGTCTCGCTGGGTGCGTGGCGCTGTTGGACCCGGGTGGCGCTCAGGTTTCTCCCGCCCAACACCACGGGTCCGGTCCTGGAACTGGCCCATGGCCCGGGTCACCTGCAAAGCGATCTGGCCACCGCCGGCTACCGGGTGTATGGCCTCGACCTGTCGCCATCCATGGGCCGGATCGCTCGGCGGCGCTTGCTGGGGCGAGGGCTGCCGGCTCACCTGGTGCGTGCGCGGGCGCAGACCCTGCCCTTTGCCGATGGTCAGCTCGCCGCGGTGATCAGCACGTTTCCCACGGATTTCATCGTTGACCCCCGCACGTTGGCGGAGTGTTCACGGGTTCTGACGTCCGACGGGCGCCTGGTCATCGTGCCCAGTGCCGTACTCACTGGCACAGGCCTGATTGCCCGCGGCATCGAGTTCCTGTATCGGATCACCGGTCAGCGGGGGGGTGGCGCGCTCAGCGCGGACGAGCTCCAGCCGATCTTCGGCCCTTATGGGTTCGAGGTGGACGTATTCGATGAGGAATGCCCGCACAGCCGCGTGACCGTGATCGTCGGGCGAAAGCGGGCGGCAAACTGAGTCTGGCAGATTTTGCCGCTCATGCTATACTTTTTTCTGCATGGTGAGTGTAGCTCAGCTGGTTAGAGCGCCTGTCTGTGGAACAGGAGGTCGAGGGTTCAAATCCCTTCACTCACCCCAAACAAGAACGCCCCGGTGAATCCGGGGCGTTTTGCATTTAAAGGGCGCGCTTGCGATGCGGCACTAGCCGAGCCGTCGCAGGCGGACAATGCGGCGACGCATGGACTGGCGCAGACCGCGTGTGCCGGCGGCGAGCCCGTAGTGCACGGCCGGCGAAGAGTCAAGGACGGGACGAGCCGCCGACGGCACTGGCGTCGTTGTCTCTGCCTCGGCGGCCGGCTCGGAAGGCTTGGTCACCACTGCGGTTTCGCCGGGCTCGCTCGGGCGGGGGACATTGAAGATCTCCCAGATGGAGCGCGTGTCGCCAATGGAGGCCAGCGCTTCGGACCGCCGCTCGGGGGTGGCGGAGTGAACCGGTTCCTGCGGCGAAGATTGCGTCTGACTCGCTGCCTTGTCCGCCGGTTCGGGACGGCGGATGGCAGGCATGGGCCGCGCAGGGGTATCCTCGCTCGACACCGGAGGCTCCGCGATCGGAGCGTCAGGCGTTGTGACGCCGACCGGCGGAGGCGCCAATTCAGCAACCGGCGCTTCGGCCGATGGTGCTGGACTCTGCGGACTGGCTACCACGTGCGAGGCAGGCTCGTCAGGTTTGTTAGCAACCGAGGTTGACTGTGCTGGCGCGGCCGGAAAAGACGTTTCCTGCGTGATGCGAATCGTGTGCGGCTGCGTCGCGGCGGAAGTCGGCGGCGGCTCAAAGCGCGCCATCTCTTCCAGGTCACTGAGAAAGGTTGGCTCGGCCGGGAAGTCGGCCGGGACAAAAGCGCCTTCGTCCGCCACGAAACCATCGGGGGTGGCGGCGCGGTTCGGCCGGGTATCCTCGTGCATTACCGGCGGCTCAGGCGCTGGAAGCGGAGGCGCGTGCGGTGTCGCTGGTGTGGATTCGACTGGCATCGAGCGAGGTGCTGTCGACCCTGGCCGGCGTGCGCGCGGGGTTTCCGTATCAGGCTTAGGAGTCCCTTCTTTGAAGGTGTGACGGGGCTGGTAGGCCGTTCGCGCCTCAACGTCGGGTGCATCCTTCATCAGCGCCTTGGATGGCCCCTCGTCAATCGTGCGGCGGTCGCCCTTCAACATCTGCCACAGACGTCGAAGGCTGTCCTGCATCGTATGGTCAATGCTGTTGTGCAGCCCCAGTGAGGTGCGCACACCTCCCAGCACGCCGCCGGTTTCATAGCTGAAGGTCCATTGGACAATGGTGCCCTCGGGGACTTCCTGAAGCCGTATGCGTCCACGCGCGTCGCGGAAATGGGGGCCATCGACGAAGTAGTATTCGTACCCGAAGCCCTGATACCAGGCGCTGACCTCGTAGACGAATTCCCGATGGCCGCCGCCGTTGAACCGCCAGCGCAGGCCCGGTCCGCTGCGCTTGGAGGTGAGGAATATCACGTCCGAGCACTCCACCTGCCAGTCCGGGTTGCGGCTGATGTCGCTGACCACCTCCCAGACATGCTCAGGAGTGGCCGGAATGAGGATACGATGATCGATTGTTCTCATGATAGAGCGATTATAGTGACTTTCGAGACGTGTTCAAGTGAGCGGTTTGCATGCTACAATTTACATTGCGACGACGGAAAGCTAAGGAGTGTCCTCTGCCCTTACCATCCTTCGTATTTGCCATCATGCTGGCGACCCTACTCGGAGCTCTCACACATACCCTTGTCGGTGGCGATGCACGCCGACTGGCGATCTTGCTGATGGCGGGATGGATCGGCTTTGCACTCGGGCAGGTCATCGGAGCGGCTTTCCAGGTCGAGTTTGGCAATGTGGGTACGCTGCGATTGGTTCCGGCGATTCTCAGCGCGTTTATTGCCCTTACCTTCGCCTCGCTCTTAACCAGCGGTACCCGTCCACGACGGATGAATTGAAGGTTAAACTGGATGGTTAACGAACTCCCGCCCGGAACTCCGGTCACTGGTGCTGCGGAAAAGAGCGGCACGGACAAGCTGCGCCGGAATATTATCCTCGGCATCGTTGGCTTGTTCGCAATACTGATCGTGCTCTTCATCATTGCACTGGTTCTGAGCATCGCCGGCGGCGAAAGCTTCGCAGAAGCGGTGCGCGTCATTCGCGACCTGGTGATCATCTTCCTCGTGCTTGAAGGTGTCCTCATCATTCTGGCGCTTGCCATCCTCATCCTGCAAGTCGCGCGCCTGGTGAACCTCCTGCAAACGGAGGTGAAGCCGATGATCGACAGCACCCAATCGACGCTTTCGACCGTCCGCGGCACCGTGGAGTTCATGAGCGAAAACGTGACTCAGCCGATCGTCCGCGCGGGCGGTTTCCTGGCGGGCTTATCAGTTTTGCTCAGCAACCTGTTCGGGATTCGTCGGGCGATGACTCGTGCCGAGCAGAAGGAAACGCCTCATGCGAAATGAGTCCGACAGCGGCATGCTGGTCGTTGGCCTGTTCCTGGGGCTGCTGATCGGCGCCGTGGTGACCCTGTTCTATGCCCCGTTTGATGCCCGCACTCTGCGCGCGTCTACCGAGAAGGAAATCGAGCAGCTTCGCAACCAGACCGACCGGGTCAGCGCCAGCCTGTCAGATGGCCGGTCGGCAGTCCTTGAGCGCCGACTGCGGGCGGGCAGTGCTGGATCATCCGGCTCATAGCGCCTCGATCTGCCGCAGCACGTCGCGCAGAGCATCTATGAGATCGCCCGCCATCACCGATCGATCGCTTCCTCCAGCCGCATGAACACCGGAGAGGCCGTGCAGGTAGCCGGCCGCCGCCGCGGCATCGTGAGGCGAGAGCCGCTGTCCCAGCAGTGCGCCGATCATCCCTGCCAGGACATCTCCGGTTCCCGCCGTTGACAGGGCCGAAGACTTGTACGGCAGCACGCTCAGCCGGTCGGGCGAGGCGATCACGGTGTGCGCCCCTTTGAGGAGGACGGTGGTGTTCCACTGTGTCGCGTATTCCTGCGCGATCTCCAGGCGGTTTTCCTGAATGCTCTCAATGCTCAGGCCAGTGAGCCGCGACATCTCGCCCGGATGCGGCGTCAGCACCGCGTGCTGCGGAAGGAACGACGGCCAATTGTTGACCGTCGCCAGCGCATTGAGCGCATCGGCGTCGACAATGACAGGGCAGTCCAACTCACTCGCTTTGCCCATCAGACCCGTGATCAGTTGGGGCATTTGCGGACCCTGACCCAGGCCAGGACCGAGGACCAGCGCGTCGTACTGGGGGAGAGCTTCAAGCAGCGGCGAAAGCGCTCCTTGCGCGATCGTGCCATTGAGCTCATCGCACGGCAGCCAGGTTGGTTCGGAGATCCCGGCAGCGAGTATGCTGGTCACGGCGCGCGGCGCGGCTACCGTGACGAGCCCTGCGCCCATGCGATAGGCCGCACGCGCCGCCAGCCCCGGCGCCCCGACGTAATGACTTGAGCCACCGACGACGAGCACTTTGCCAAACGTGCCTTTGTTGGCGTTCAGAGGCCGCGCCGGGAGCGCCGAGCGCACATAAGCATCGTCGACAAGCCCTCGACGGATTACCCCCAAGCCAGGGAGATCGGCTTCGACGCCGGCCGTCGCGAAGACCAGCGTCCCCACGGCCTTGGCGCCGGGGAACATCAGCAGACCGGGCTTGGCCGCGATGAAGGTGACCGTCTCATCCGCCGGCAGAGCATGCGGATCGATTTGGCCGGTGTCACAGTCAAGCCCGCTCGGGCAGTCGACGGCAATGATTCTGCGGTGGAGCTTCGGCTGCGGGTTAAGCTGGTCCGGGAGAATGCTGGTGGGGGAGGGACTTCGACTTCGCGCAGCGCCTGCTGGACGACCGTCAGAAGTCGAGCGGACTCTTCGCGCAGGGGCAACTGAATGCCAATTCCGAAGAGGGCATCAATAATGATGTCGGCGCTGGCGACGGCGTGCGTCAGGACGCGGAAACGCTGGTCTTCCTCGGCGTGCGCGACGAACAAACCGGCGTCTTTGACCGGAGCATAGACGGGATCATCGTCGGCGCGCCGACGCAGCAGGTAGAAACGGACAACGGCGTTGCTTTGCGTCGCAATCCGGTAGCCGGCGACCAACCCATCGCCCCCATTGTTGCCAGGGCCGACCAGAACCGTCACCTGCGCGGGCGTCAGCGCGGGCAGGGAGGCGATGAAGGAGAGGGCGCGCTGCGCAACCGCGTCTCCCGCGCGACTCATCATTTCCGCATAGGATAACCCGCGGGCATCGGCTTCCGCTTCGATGGCACGCATCTGCTGCACGGTGGCGATCTTGATCATGATTTGTCCTCAGGATGCTGGCGAGGCCAGGAATTGAAAAGGCACCGGCCGGCAGACCATTCTGCGGGCAAGTGCCTTGAGGTTTCCGACGGGAGTGAGGCGAGACGAATGGACGCTAGAAGGTGCGGCTGACGACGCCGTGCGCCAGTTCAATCAGCTCGGATTTCGCTTCGCCTTCGGGGAGCACGTCGAGCATCGCGATGGCACTGGCCACGAGACCCTGGGCAACCAACCGCCCTTCACGAATGGTGTCGCTGCTGGCCGCTTTCTCGCGTATGGCCGCCACGACGTCGGAAGGAGAGCCATGCGCCGCTGCGAATCCGCGTCCCTGTTCGACATCGATGCCCGAGGTCTTGCCCAACTGATCCGTATCGGCCGTCAGGTCGAGGAGATCGTCGACAATCTGGAAGGCCAGGCCGACGTTGTATCCAAAATCGCCCAGCGCCTTGGGCAGATGGGCGTCGGCTCCGGCGAGGCGCGCCCCGAGGACGCCGGCAGCGCGGAAGAGCGCTGCAGTCTTCAGGCCGATGATGCGGTAGTACACCTCACGCGTGTAATTGTTCTCTTTCACGGCGGCTGCCTGAAGTGTTTCGCCTTCCACGAGCGCGACAGTCGCTACCGAGAGATCGACGTTGAGGTCGCGATAGGGCGCCATCAGTTCGTAGACCTTGGTAAACAGGAAGTCGCCTGTCAGCAGGGCGAATGTGCGCCCCCAGAGGGCATTCACGGAGGGTCGGCCACGCCGCACCATGCCGTGATCGTTGATGTCGTCGTGGACCACACTGGCCGTGTGCACCAGCTCCAGCGCGGCGGAGATCTCTACGGCGTCACTGAGGGACTGCCCTCCACAGGCCAGATGGGAAAGCATAAGCAGCCGAGGACGAACACGCTTGCCACCGGCCTGAAGGATGTGGTGGCTGGCCTGCTGAAGCACTGAGACTTCACTGTGGGTAGCCTGCCTCATGCGCGCGTCGACTTGCTCGAGCGCTGCATTCAGCAGCTCCGATAGCTCATTTGCCGGGGCAACGGTTGCCGGCCCCTGCCCAATGTGAATGGCCATGCCTGTCGTCCTGTCGATGGCTAAGTATCACGATTTGTGAAATTCAGTACTAATTAAATCTTGTAAATATTGTATCCCGATCGAGGGGCGGAGTCAACGAAACAGGCGGGTTCACATCGGAATCTAACGTGGCAAATCACCGGTTGGCATCGCCGGAAGCTGGAATGAGAAGCTGCTGCCGTGGCCCGGTTTGCTGGTGACGGCAATTGAAAGGCCGTGGCGATCCATGATGAAGCGAACGATGGCCAGACCGACGCCTGTCCCGCCAAAACGACGTGCCGAGGCATGATCCACCTGGTAGAAAGGCTCATAGATGCGTTCCAGCATTTCAGGCGCGATTCCGATGCCCTTATCGGTGACGCGAAACTCGACCATCTGCGCGTGAACCGCCTGAATAGAGGCCGTGACGCGATCGGCGCTGAACTTGAGTGCATTATCCAGCAAGAGCTGCACGGCGACCCCAGCGCCTGCCGGTCGGCGAACACGGTGGGGAGGTTTGGCGCAACCAGAAGGTCGATGCGATGAACTTTGTCGCGCCACTCCCAACTGCGTCGAAGGTGGCGGAGCGCATAGTTAAAGATGTCTGAAGGTTGGATTTCCTGTGGGCGAATGTCCAGGCTCTCGGCAAGGCGGGTGATATTCTGAACCACCGTCTCCAGGCGCGCCGTAGACTCCGTCGCATACTCGATGAGGCGCTCGCGATCCTGATCGCCATCGGCCAGCAGGGCCACGGCGGACTTGACCTGAAGCAGCGGTGTGCGCAGTTCGTGCGAGACCGTCTTGACGATCATGTTCTTCAGGAGTTCGGCATCGCCCGGAGCCGGGGCGGTGGGAACGGTCGCGGGGGGACGCCGCCGTATCATTTCGCGAACGCGCAGCGCATTTTCGACGAGTCGCGGGTCATCGAGCATGAAGACGAGATCAGCCGCGGCGCACTCTATGGGAGAGGACTGCTCATCCGTGACCAGCACCAGCAGTGGTAAGGGACTCATCCATTGGCGAAGGCGCTCCACCACCTGAATGCCCCGCTTGTTCGCGTGGGCGATCACCAGGTCGACCGGTTCAGTCTCAATCCAGCGGATAACCTCTCCCAGGCTGCGACCGGCATAGGTGATGACGTGAGACCGCCACAGCGCTTCCATGACCGGGCGAAGAGTTCGCGCGCCGATGATGATCGCTGTGGCGACCGGGCTGGACGCAGGAAGCGTGTCCCCCTGAACAAGCGGGTCAGCCGTCGCTGGTGTTTTTGCCGCCATCGTTATCCTCCAGCGCGTTACGGAAGATGTCCAGTCCTCCGCGCTCCGATGCACATTCGGGGCAGCCGACATAGGGATCCACAATGTTCCTATCGTGACGTTCACAGTGCGCAGTCACCGAAACCACGCGCTTGAGACCAAGCATTGTACTCCTGATCGTCAGGGTTAGTTCAAGATGTGGGCTGGCATTGGCATTCAAGATGTCCGGCACAGGACAGCGCCCGCAATCGGAAGGCACCCACTTCAGCGAATGCGGGTTTTGCTTTTCGAGGCGGCATTCCTGAGTGGCACGTCCTCGATTGAAGTCCTCATAGTAGTGCAGACACTGGCGTCCGTTCGGTGTTCTCATATGTCAGTCGCGTCTATGACAGTCACGTCACTCATTCGTCAGTTTGCGGCTCGATGATTCATTCTGGATTTCGAACAAGCCAGTTCCGGGCCGCGTCCGGAAGGCCGCTCAGCAGCCCACGCTGAATTGTACATTCAGGAAGCGCATCAAGGAAAGTGTGGCCATATCCCTTGGACGTCACGCGCGCGTCCAGGATGACCACGACCCCGCGATCGGTACTGGACCGGATCAGACGGCCAAAGCCCTGGCGGAAGCGAACAACCGCATCGGGCAGGGAATAGTCGTGGAAGGCATCCTGATAGGTCTCGGAGCGTGCAGACACAATCGGGTCGGACGGGACGGAGAAGGGCAGACGCAGGATGACGAGCGCGCTGAGACGCTCGCCGGGGATGTCGACGCCCTCCCAGAAGCTGCGCGTGCCCATCAGGATTGCGCGTTCGTCGGATTTGAAGCCGTCCAGCAGCGCCTGCCGGCTGCTGCCATCGCTCTGGTCGTATACGGCGATATTGCCCAGCGCAAGTCGCGGGGTGATGGCATAGGCGGTCTGGCGCAGATGGGCATAGCTGGTGAACAGCGCCAGAATGCGACCATTGAGCGCGCTGGCAAGGTCGATCAGCGTGCGTTCGACCTGATGCTGATAGCGCTGCTTGTCGTTCGGGTCTGGCATGTCCTCAGGCAGGAAGACCAGCGTCGAGGACTTGTAGTTAAACGGGGAGCCGATCTCGATGGTATCGATGTTCTCCGCGCCGAGCCGATCCTGGATGAACTTGAAGTCCCCATTGGCGCGCAGCGTCGCACTGGTCAGAATGACCGAGCGCTTGGCCTCCCAGAAGTACTGGTTGAGAAGCGTGCCAACACGCAGCGGGGTGCTGTGCAGAGCGACATAGTCCAGCGTCTGCCCCACCTGCACCCAGTAGATCATGTTCGGGCGCGGCATGTGAATCAGCCCGTTGAGGTGCTCACGCATTTCCTCGAACCACTGCGCCGCGCTGGCGATTCCGCTGAGGATGTCGCCCAGGTCGCTCTCCCGCATCGATTCGACGCGATTGGCGGCCGATACGACCTGCTGAAGCGCCGACGACAGCCCTTCGAAGTAGTCGTTGAGCTCGTGCCAGACGTTTTGCAGAGAGGCGAACTCGGTGCGCGATCGAATCTGGTTGGTCAGACGCACCGAGGAGTAAGTCTCCTGCGGGAGGTCGATCTCTTGCAGTAACGACCGGAACGCATCGAAGAGCCGGTTGACGTGCACACGCATGGCGCGCAGCACACCGGCGACATCGCCAATGAAGGCGGCGAAGCGCTCCTGTGTCTTGACCGGCGCCACGCGACGCATGGTTTCGAGCAGCTTGCCGAGGAGCCCCGACCGTGAGTCGCCAAGGTCGGCAATCTGGCGATGCAGGGAGACGGCATCCAGGCGGCGCGCAAGACCATTGGTGGCCGCGTCTTCCAACTGATGCGCCTCGTCGACGATCAAGTAGTCGTAGGCAGGGATGATCGGATTGTCGGATTGAGCGTCCGCCATCAACAGGGCATGATTGACGATGACCAGCCGCGCTGCCTCAGCGTTCTGTCGGGCGCGGTAGAAGGGGCATGTGCCGCCCATGGACCGGCACTGGTCGAGGGAACAGCGGTCCCGGTCGGCGCTCATGTGATGCCAGGCCAGGTTTTCCTCGGGGCCGCGCAGCGAGATTTCCGCCCGGTCGCCGGTCGTCGTTGTCAGCATCCAGACCAGTACCTTGGCGATGGTGCGCAGTTCTTCGACACTACCCGGTTTGCGCCGCCGGATCAGGTTGAGCTGGCGCGGGCAGACGTAGTTGGACCGGCCTTTGAGCACGGCGGCGCGCACCGGTTCTCCGAGCACACTGCGGACGGTCGGTATGTCTTTCTCGATCAACTGGTCTTGCAGATTGATGGTGTTGGTGGACACGACGACGCGCGCCCCGCTGTGCGCTGCCCAGAGCGCCGACGGGATCAGGTAGGCCAGCGACTTGCCGGTTCCGGTGCCGGCCTCGACGAAGGCGTGACGCGATTCGGTCAGCGCGCCCATAACGGCGTTGGCCATGGTGACCTGCTGCGCTCGAAACTCGAAGCTGCCCAAATGACGGGCGAGGGCGCCGCCTTCGCCAAAAATCTCGTCCAGTATGCCCGGCGAGAGCGGCGGCAGGGTTCGGGATGCCCTGGCTGCGAGGTCATCGCCGTTCGCGCTCGGCGGCCGAAGCGCCGGGAAGGAGAGTTCACCCGCGTTGCGTTCGCCGCGCTCAAGGCGCATCTCCAGGGCGGCCGCGAAGACTGCACGCCCGTCCCAGATAATTCCGTCCGACAGACGCACGATTTCATCCAGCAGGGCGATGGGCAGGTCGAGGATCCGCTTCCAGAGCTCGTTGTAGATGAAAGCCGTAGCGCGCGCGTCGTAGAGCGCCCGGTGCGCCGATTCGATATCGAAACCGAACATAGCGGTGAGCTGCGAGAGCGCGTAGCGTGGGGCCGTCGGCAGCAGCACCGAGGCCAGCTCATAAGTGTCGATGCGGGCATTGCGCTCGAACAGACCATGGCGCGCCAGGAAATTGGCATCAAAGGCGACATTGTGCCCCAGGAGCGGGGCGCTGCCGATGAACCGCTCAAGGTCGGGAAGCACACTGCGAATAGGCGGCGCGCCGACCAGGTCATCGTTGGTGATGCCGGTGATCGTGGTCACCGTCGATGGGACCGGCCGTCCCGGATAAACCAGTGTGCTGAATTCGTCTACCACCTGCCCGTCGACGACGCGCACCGCGCCAATCTCGATAATCTCATCTTGCTTGGGGTCAAACCCGGTGGTTTCCAGGTCAACCGATACTAACTCACCACGCATCTGGCGTCCTTGTCGATTGGGCTCATAGCATTGGGCGTATTATAAACGTTCGGCAAGCATGTTCGCACAAAGCGTGTTCCAGACGCATTGCTGAGAAGACTCCTTGGGGACAGAAAAGCGAAACCCCTGCGGCGCAGGGGTTTCGCATCCTGAATACTACGATGAGTCGCAGCGGCGATGCTTCAGCGACGCTGGGGCTAGCCGCCACTGCTCTCGCCCGTGGCCTCGGGCGTCGCGTCACCGGATGATTCCGGAGTCGCTTCGGAAGTGGCCTCCGGCGTGGCTGCAAGCTCCTCAAGGACGGCGTTGGCCGCTTCTTCGGCCGCGGTCGTGAAGAGGGCTTCCAGACTGCTGCGGCGCTCGACCAGCGACTCGAAGGGCAGGCCGACGAGATCCGCGCCGGTCACCAGAGCGTAGTTCTCGTCGCTGGAGGCATACCACAGCAGCGACTGAACGTCCTGCCGACCGATGGCCAGACGACGAACCAGCAGGGTCACCGGACGGGAGAGCGCATACGTGCCATCGGCAATCGTCGCTTCAGAGGGCTCGACACAGCCTTCGCCGCCCTCCACGGGCAGCGCCTGGATGCGCGACTTCTCGTCCGCCGGAAGATTGACGAATTCTTGCCAGGACATGAAGGTCACACCGCCGTCGGCATTGGCCACCGCGGCTGCGCGATAGGCCGGGTCATTGTTTTCCTGGGCGTCGGTGCGCGGGGCAACCGGCTGCCCGAGGTCGGCCTTGAGCACCAGCAGGTCGCGATTGATGCTGCCACCGGAAGGGCTGAAGAGAAGTACGGGGAGATCGGGCAGGCCGTCGCGCAGCGCGCTCCAGTTCTCGATCACCCCTTCATTGGTGGCGCCCCACAGCGTCGCCACTTCGTTGGTGGTCAGACAGACGCCATATTCGGCCCCGGCGCGGGTGGCCAGAACCACGACCTGGCTGCCCATGTAATAAGGCTCCGGCGTGACGTTGTTGGCTGAACAGGTGGCGAGCTGCTCTTCAGTGAGAGGCGCATAGGTGGCCAGGATATCGACCTCCCCATTGCAGAACTTCTGAACGCCGCTGGCCAGACCCTCGGCGGTGTAGTTCAGGAGCACGCCCGGATAAAGCGTCGAAAAACCGGTGGTCAGCGCCTGAAGATAGGTGCCAGCCTCGGTCGCGCCGGCGATGCCGATCTCGCCCACCAGGCTTGTCGGGATGGCAAACTCGGTGACTTCACGGCTGAACTGACGACCGGTCAGCGCGTCCGCCAGGATGGACTGATTCTGGGCCAGGGCGTTTTCGCTGGGCGCGGTGTATTCCGCCAGTTCCAGATCGGCCAGGGTTGTACCGGAGAACGCGCCTTCCAGCAGGGCGCTCGCGGACTCGGCAGCATCTTCATTCACGTAGGCGAAGAGCCGGTTGGCTGCCTGATAGGTGCGGCGTTCGACATTGTCCACGGTCGCATCCACGCAGCCGGAGACGCCATTGTCGATTTGGACCGCGCGCAGCGTCTCGCCCAGATCCGGGCTGCCGGTCACGACGCCGATGGCGCCGGGCGTCGCGCTGACGGCTTCGAGCATGGCGGCGGCGCCACCGAGAACGTTCACCGCCGCGTCGCTGCGGAGTTCGATGCCGGTGACAGCCGAGTCCAGAAGGGCATAAGCCACACTGTCCGACGATGGGATGAAGATGGACAGGGGCAGGTTGTAGTCGGTCCCGTCGACCGTCGGCCACTCCGTCGCGGTGGCGCTCGGCGCGAAGATCGCGTCAAGCGCGGCGGAGGAGAGGCACTGCGGCAGCACGTCAGCGGTGTTGACTACGAGGCTCAGAACGTTGTGTCCCAGCAGGTATTCCCGGAAGGCAATACCATTGGAGTTGCAGGCCGCTTCTTCTTCCGGGCTGAGAGGACGGGTCAAGAGCGCAATGTCTGTGCCACCTGCACAGAACGTCGACGCACCCGCATTGGAACCGACCACGGAGATGTCGAGCGCGACATCCTGCTGCGCGGCGACGGCCTCCAGGACGGGTGCAGCGAGACCTGAGCCGGCCACGCGAACGTCTGCCTCATCCTGTGCCTGGGTAAGCGCAGGGGAAGTGCCATAATCAACACAGCAAGGATGAGCATCGCTACTCGGCGCTGACGACAATTCATGTTTTGATGCTCCTGAGGGATTGAACCAGGCGAATACCGTATAATTGAGATTCGTAAGATTGGATTCTACCGCCGCCGTTGGTCTTGTCCAGACAAAGTTTGGTGACCTGACAGATGACTTTGCCAGAAGAACGCACGATTTATGAACTTGTTGGCGGAGAGGATGTGTTTCGCCGCCTCGTGGACGCCTTCTATGCCCGGGTGGAACAGGACTCGGTCCTGAGGCCACTTTTCCCCGCCGATCTTGAAGAGGGAAAACAGTGGCAGTTTCTGTTTCTCTCGCAGCTCTTTGGCGGACCCCAGGCTTATGCGGTGCAGCGCGGCCACCCCCGCCTGAAAATGCGCCACATGCCGTTCGTGATTGACCAGGAGGCGCGCAACCATTGGCTTGAGCACATGGTGGCCGCGGTCGACGAAGTGGGCATTCCCGAACCGATGCGGAGCGCCATGATCGACTACTTCGTGCGCGCGTCGACCCACACGATCAACAGCGTGCAGCCTGGAGAGGCAAGCTCGTGAAAGCATCGACTCGGACGGAAGGGCGTACTTCGCTGGCGTCGCAGATCCTCGGACTGCCGCGAATCGTGCGAATCGGCCTGGTCATGGCATACTCTGTGGGTCTGACTCTGCTGCTGATGCCGCTGATCGACAATCTGTATCTGACGTATTTTTTCGCTTCAGAAACGGTGCTCGTTCCTGCGCTGCTGGCTGCGGGCGCGGGGGTCGTGATGTATATGATCGGCTGGCGGCTGATGATCGGCTACGTAGGCGAACTGCCGCCGGAACGTCCTGTGATATGGGTGTACGTGTTCCTGGGCTCGCTCATTCTGCTCCTGGTGGTCACGCTCGTCGTCATCGGTTCAATCATCGGCATCGAACAATAGGGTAGGGAACATATGGCGCGATGGATTTTCAGCACGATTACCCTGTTCCTGCTGGCGCTCGGTGCTTGCGCGACACCGGCCGCGTCGCCAGCTCCGGCGCAACCGCCAGCGACTCAGGCGGCCACGGCAATGCCCTCTGGCGGGCAGTCGCTTCCCACTGGCCTGCCCACGGCGACGCCGCTGCTGAGGGCGACGCTGCCGCCCGAATGGACGCCGACTCCGTCGGTTACGCCGCTTGAATCGCCGACGCCCATGCCGCAGGGCACGCCGGTGCCGACTTTCGACATGGCCAACGCCGTGCTGCTCACTTCACCGACGCGCGAGGCCTGTGCCGGATTCACCATCCAGTACGACCAGACGGCGATGACTTTCAACCGCCGGGAGAACCCGCGGGTCACCTGGACGGTTGTGCCCAACGCGCTGGCCTACCGGGTGGCGCTGTTTGATGAGGCGCGCAATACGGTCTTCGCGACCATCGTGGGCGAGACGACCACGGATTTTGGATCACACCTCTTCGTGGGGCAGGCGCGCTACTTCTGGGAAGTGCGGCCGTTCGACAATGCCGGCACGCAGCTTTGCGCTGCGATTGGCGCGCTGCTGATCCCGATCAACTGACGCCCAAAGAAGGTGTGTTCAGGGGGTGAGTGTTGGGCAGGCACTGGGTTCGCCCGATACTTGCTCATGGACCCGACGAAATGCCTGTCCGTCGTTCTACACCCCACCCCGGGGTCAATCGACGGCGGACATGAAGTTCTCATCCTGATACGGATGAGGCGCCAAGAATGGCGTCGTTATAGTGGTTACTCCAGCAGGAGGAAAGGACTAACCTCAATCCTGCTGGTTCCTGAGCACATAAAGCTCGAACGCCTCGGCGGTCCAGGGGAGCGCGGGCTTAAAGAAGTGCTCGTAGATGGCCTGGGCGTAGACACGGATCTCGTGCTGCGCGTCAGGCGCCATACGCAGGCGCAGGAAGTTCATCAGGTTGAGCGCGTCGACGCTCATGACCCACGTGTAGTAAACGCTGAAGCCCGGCAGGAAGAGCCGCGCCATTTCTTTGGAGACGCCGGCGTCGAGCGCCCGCTGGTAGAGCGCGAAGCTCTGATCGTAGTGAGCGAGAAGGGCGTCCGTTAGCTCCTGGCTTTCGCCGGCCTCCAGGGCGCCTTCGCTGGCCTGTTTGTTGTCTTTCGACTGCTTCCGCCAGACCTCCGGCACATAGAGATCGCTCTCTTCAAACGGGGTGTAGCGCCCTGACTGGGCATTGGCGTTCATGTAGTGGAAGGTGCGATGGCGCACCCACTGCCAGTACGTCACCAGCGGAGCGCGGGTGCGGAACTTGAACTTCACCATCTCGAACGGGCTGGTGTGGTGGTTGCGCAGAAGGTAGAAGAGCAGCTTTTTGTCCGCCGTTTCCCCTTTGCTCTCACCCATGAAGCTGACGCGAGCCGCATTGACGATGGAGAGATCGCCAGAGACGCCGGTCAAAGGATGCGGCATCATGTCGAGCAGTTCGACAAACCCCTTGTCGAGCACGGGGACGCGCTGGCCGATCAGTTCTGGTGTCATGACAAGAGTGCTCCTCGGGGCGGGATCAGACGAAATACTGAAGCGCGAGCCGCAAGCGCTCCTCGAAGCTGTCCGGCGCATCGTGGGGAATTGTCGAGAGCGCTGCCTGCGCCTCGGCGATGCTGTATCCCAGCCCGGCCAGTGCGTCCATAACATCTTTGTTGACATCGCTGAGCAGCGTGAACGCGACCAGACCGTCGCCGCTTTTCAGTTTATCCTTCAGTTCGAACAGAATCTTTTCGGCCAGCTTCTTGCCAATGCCGGGCACACGGGTCAGCATCTCCGGGTGGCCGCTGGCAATGGCGTTGCGCAGACCGTCAATAGTCATGGTGCCGACGACACTCAGCCCCAGCTTGGGGCCGACGCCGGACACGCGGGTCAGCAGATTGAAGAGATCGCGCTCCTCGAGCGTCGAGAACCCATAGAGCGTGATGGCGTCTTCGCGGACGATCATCTCGGTGTGAAGGAAGATCTCGTCATCCTGGCGGGCGGTGATGCTGTTCCGAGGCACCGATACCCGGTAGCCGACACCATTGACGGCTATGACGACTGAATCGGCAGTAGTGCCGGCGAGGACGCCGTGCAGGCTCGCAATCATGTCCTAAGACCTTCTGTGTCGCTAAGCTGATTCGCAATCAAGTCCAGAGTCTTTCGGTGTCTCAGTGCAGACTCGCACTCAGGTCCAGAGACCTTCCGTATCGCTGTGCGAACTGTTCACGTCCGTAATGGCAATGGCCAGTGCATCGGCAGCATCGTCCGGACGCGGAATAGTGTCCAGCCCAAGCAGCATGCGCACCATCTCCTGCATCTGCGGCTTCTTCGCGCCGCCGTAACCCGAGATGGCCTGCTTGATGAAGTTGGGCTTGTATTCCCGAATCGGCAGGCCCGCCTGCTTCAGCGTCAATAGAATGACGCCGCGACCCTGGGCGACGGTGATGGCCGTCGTGATGTTCTTGCCAAAGAACATCTCTTCGACCGCGGCGCGCTCGGGCTGATGGCGCCGGATCAATCCTGTCAGTTGATCGTAAATCATCGCCAACCGGTCCGGCATCGGATGGCCTGCCGGAGTGGTGATGACTCCATAGTCAACTGCCACAAGCGACCCATCGTCGAGTTCCTTCACCAAGCCAAATCCGACTGTTGCCGTTCCGGGATCGATGCCCAGCGTCAGCGTCACTCGGTTTCGAAAGCCTCAAGGATCTCATCGGTGATCAGGAGATTCGAAGCGACGCCCTGGACATCATCCAGTTCTTCCAGATCGTTCATCAGCTTGAGGTTTTGTACGGCTCTCTCGATGCCAATCTCCGACTCGTTCTTGGCGACCCATTTCAGGCTCGAATCGCTGATCGCGTAGCCAGCGGCCGCCAGTGCCTCTTCGACGGCGCCGAACTGCTCGCGCGGGGTGTAAACGATGATGCTGTCGTCTTCCTGACCACGTCATCGGCACCGGCCTCCGCGGCCGTCATGAAGACCTCATCGAAATTCAGCCCTTCGGCCTCAAGTACAATATAACCCTTCTGCTCGAACTGCCAGGCCACAGACCCCGCCGACGCCATGTTGCCGCCTGACTTGTTGAAAAGTCTCTTGACGTCGCCCAAGGTACGGTTCTTGTTGTCGGTGAGCGAATCGACCAGAATGGCGACGCCGTCCGGGCCGTAGCCCTCGTAGGTGATTTCCTCAAGGACGACGCCATCATCACCGGTACCGGTGCCGCGCTGGATGGCGCGCTCGATGTTGTCCTTCGGCATATTGGCCGCTCGGGCCTTCTGAACGGCCAGCTTGAGACGGGCATTGGCGTTCTCGTCACCGCCACCTTCACGCGCGGACACGACGATATCGCGCGCCAGCCGCGTGAAAAGGGCGCCGCGCTTGGCGTCTTCCGCACCCTTCTTCCGTTTAATCGTTGACCATTTGCTGTGACCCGACATGGCTTCTAACTCCCGTAAATACCGGTCATAATGGAACGCATTATACTTGATACGCGCTGTGAACCGAAGAGCGTCCGGTCGTCTATGTTATAATGCTTCGCCTAGTGTCACGTGACGAGCAGTCGACAACATGAGCAGTATTGTACGCACGACAACCACAGTGGCCGCAACCCCGATGCTCCGTAGCCGACAGCAGCTTGCCTGGGGCGTCCTGCTGATCTCGTTTTCGGTATTTTGCGTTGTCGCGGCGCTGGCGATTGTTGGAATCCATTACTTCATCTTCCAGTCAACCATTCCGATCCGCGCTGAGCTTCAGGTGAGCCGGGCGACCGCGACGCTCATCGGCGCGGATTTGATCGAGCAGGCGGTACGAAACGAGCGTTCGCTTGGCACCGGTGACGTCGTCATGACGCCGCAGTCACAGGCCGCCATCACGTTTCGCGACTCGAATGCCAACAATGTCGCCGTAACGCGTGTGACCATGAAGGATGGCGCATCGGTCGTCACCCGGCAATTTGTTCGTCCTCGTTTCGACTGGAGCACGGAACCGTATCTGGTCGTTCTCGACGATGTCAGCGGCGCGATCGATGTCGAGGTTCTGGGTCATCTTCCTCGTGCGGTCCTGGTCATGCTTGAGACGCCAGCGGGTCAGCGTGTTTATCTGGAAGCTCCGGGACGCTACAGTGTGGTGGCGGGTGGAACGCACTTGCAGGTTGTGAATCGCGGGGGAAGCGCTCGGCTGGTGACCCTCGATCAGCGGGAGTTTCCTATACCGGCTTCGCAGCAGGGGGTACTTTCGCTCCAGGACTCCACGCAGTTCTACTACGCGCCCGCGCTGGTGAACGCTCTGGGCGCATCGACCTTCACCACGGCCAACGTCCTGGACTTCAATGCCAACACCGATCAGGGAAATGGACAGGTGTGGCGATGCAGCAGTCTTCAGGACAGCGGCCCCGAGGGGCGAATCGAACTGATCGCGGAAGATGGCATTCCGGCGCTGCGTCTGGTTCGCGGCGAAAATGCCGAGTCACACGGCGAGAGCCGCTGCATTCAGCTCTACGGCAATGACGGCCTGGATGTGTCAATGATCCGGCACCTTTCGGTACGCGCCACGTTCAAGATCGTCTCCCATTCGCTGAGCCTGTGCGGCATCGACGGCAGCGAGTGCCCATTGATGCTGCGGATGGAGCTCTCCACAGCCGGCGACAGCGAGATCAAGCACTGGATTCACGGATTCTTCAGCAGTATCAACCCGTCGCTGTCGGACTTCCCGCCGCAGTGCGATACGTGCACCGAACGGCACGAGATGATCAATCCGGAGCGATGGTACACTTACGAGAGCGAAAATCTTCTGCCGACGCTGGAGCTTCTGGGCAAGCGACCCGAGTCACTGCTAAATATGCGGTTTTATGCTTCAGGTCACCAGTACGACGTGCTGGTGCGCAATGTCGAACTCCAGGTCGACCAGGCCATCATTCCGATTACAACCAACGAGGGGCAGGGGGGATAATGTTTGGGATCGACTTTGGTGACACCAGCGGCCTCTTGACGATCGGTACTGTCTATGGCGGACTGGTATTGGTGGTCTTCTGGCTGGCGATGATCGTCTGGACATTTCGCGACATGCGCGCCCGATCGCGCGATATGCTCGGGCAGATCCTGGTCACGCTGCTGGTCGCAGTGCTGACACTGCCCGGCCTGCTGATCTACATTTTCCTCCGGCCGCGCGAGACGCTCTCCGAGGCATATGAGCGTTCCCTGGAAGAAGAGGCGCTGCTCCAGGAGATCGAGGAAAAGCCGACGTGCCCTGGGTGCAAACAGCGCGTCGAGGACGAGTGGCAGGCCTGTCCCAACTGCCATACGCGTCTCAAGCGGCCCTGCACGCGCTGCGGTCGTATGCTGGAACTGAGCTGGGATATCTGCCCGTACTGTGTCACCCCTGTTGCCGGCCGCGTGGATCACGTCCAGGCGACGTCGCCATCCTACAATCGGGAGCCTCAGGAAAGCCGGAGCTCCTGGCAGGATACCTCCAGCTATCGCTCGCAACCACAGTCGATCGAGTTTGTCGAAGGCGAAGACGTCTGAAGCGTATCTGAACATTGCCGGGCGCCTCCGCGCACGGGCGACCCATCGGATCGCCCCTACGGGAGAAGACGCATATTCGGACAGACTCTAGCGCGTTTGCCTTACGGCGTGTCCAGCTCGTTTTGTTCACCGACGCGGTGGACTTTCAGGAAATTGGTCTGGCCGCCCACGCCGAAGGGCACGCCGGCGATGATCACCAGCATGTCGCCGATGTTGACGAGGTGTTCATCGTGCGCCGCACGGACGACCACGCCGAGCATTTCGTCGATCGACTTGAATTCCGGCACGAGCAGCGGCACCACTCCCCAAACCAGCGCCATTCGGCGATAGGTCAGTTCATTGGGCGTGACACAGATGATCGGCGTATGCGGCCGTTCCTTAGCGACACGCCGCGCCGTATAGCCGGAAATCGTCGACGTGACGATGGCTTTGACGCCCAGCGTCTCGGCGATCTGACAGGTCGCCTGGCTAATGGCGTCGGACACCGCTTCGCGACCTTCAGCGCCGTGCAGGACCACCGGCCGATCCGGAATAGTGCTCGGCCGGTTGATGTTCTGCTCGGCAATGGCCGCGATGTTGACCATCGTTTCGATGGCGCGGACCGGGTATGAGCCCATCGCCGTCTCGTTGCTCAACATGACCGCATCGGTGCCGTCCAGAATGGCGTTGTAGACGTCGCTCGCTTCCGCTCGGGTTGGCCGCGGATTATCGACCATCGAATTGAGCATCTGCGTGGCCGTGATGACCGGCTTGGCGGCGGCGTTGCAGAGGCCGATGATGCGCTTCTGATGAAAGGGCACTTCTTCGGCCGGGGTCTCGACGCCGAGGTCACCGCGAGCGACCATGATGCCGTCGCTCGCAGCAACGATTTCCTCGATGTTCTCCAGGGCCTCGTGCTTCTCAATCTTCGCAATGACCGCCGCGCCACCGCCGAGATGCTTGATGAGCCAGCGCATTTCGCGAAGGTCATCGGGGCTGCGGACGAAGGACATGGCGATGTACTCGGCCTTTTTGGTCAGCGCGAACTCGATGTCTTCACGGTCCTTGTCGGTGATAGCCGACAGGGTAAGCCGCGCGTTCGGGGCGCTGACACCTTTGCGGCTGGTCAGTTCGCCCGGCACTACGACCTCGCAGACCAGCGAACGCCCCGTGACGGCCTCCACTTTGAACTCCATCTTGCCATCATCCAGGAGGAGCTGCATGCCGGCCTTGATATCCTGCACGAACTCCGGATGGGGCAGCTGGACGACATTGTTGGTGCCGTCGGCCGGGTCAAGGGTCAGTGTGATCGCGTCCCCAATGTTGAGATGCAGCGGTTCTTTGGCGATCTTGCCAATGCGGATCTTGGGACCCTGGATGTCGCACATCACCGCTACAACGGCGTTCTCTTCGTAAGCGATGCGGCGGACGTCGTCAATCGCTTTGCTGTGCGTTTCGTGATTGCCGTGCGAAAAGTTGATTCGCGCGACATCGAGCCCGGCCCGGATGATCTGCCGAAGCGTGTTTTCATCCGACGACGACGGGCCGATAGTCGCAACAATCTTGGTACGCTTTCCGTTGATGCGGCTTCTGATCACGGCAATACCTTTCGAGTGCAAAGCGCCTGTTAGGACGGATCGAGACTAAAGGTCAAAGTTCAGGTTGGAGAATGCCGACAGACCGGCATAGCGCGCAGCGGTGCCCAGCTCCTCCTCGATGCGAAGCAGTTGATTATACTTGGCGACGCGATCGGTGCGCGCGGGCGCACCCGTCTTGATCTGACCGGCGTTCATGGCGACGGCCACATCGGCAATCGTCGTATCCTCGGTCTCGCCGCTGCGATGGCTGGTGACGACGGCCATGTTGTGGCGCTGGCTCATCTGCGCGGCGGCCAGGGCATCGGTCAGCGAACCGATCTGGTTGAGCTTGAAGAGCAGGGCATTGGCCGCCTTTTCCTTGATGGCGCGGCGCACCTTTTCGACGTTGGTGACCAGCAGGTCGTCGCCCACCACCTGGACACGATCGCCGATGGTCGCGACCAGCTTCGACCAGTTCGCCCAATCTTCTTCGGCCAGACCGTCTTCGATTGAGATGATCGGGTAACGGTTGCACCAGTCGGCCCAGAATTCGACCATTTCCTCACCGCTCAGGACGCGGCCTTCGATCTCCAGGTGATACTTGCCGTCCTTGTAGATTTGGGAGGTGGCGGGGTCGAGTGCGATGCGGATCTGCTCGCCAGGGGTGTAGCCGGCCTTGACGATAGCCTCCATGATGACGTCGAGCGCCGCCTGATTCGAGCCGAGGCTGGGCGCGAAACCGCCTTCATCGCCGACGTTGGTGCTGTGACCACCCTTGTGGAGGACAGACTTGAGCGTCTGATAGATCTCTACGCCCCACTGCAGCGCTTCTCTGAACGAGCTGGCGCCGACGGGCATGATCATGAATTCCTGGAAGTCGGTGCTGCCGAGCGCGTGTTTGCCGCCGTTCATGATGTTCATCATGGGGACGGGCAGCACGTGGGCATGCACACCGCCGATGTAGGCATAGAGCGGGAGATCGACGGAGATGGCGGCCGCCTTGGCGACGGCGAGTGACACGCCGAGGATGGCATTGGCGCCGAGGTTGCCCTTGTTCGGCGTGCCGTCCAGTTCATTCATACGATTGTCGATTTCGATCTGGTTGAGCGCGTACATGCCGTTGAGGGTCTCGGCAATGGGGCCGTTGACCGCGCCAACCGCGCGAAGAACGCCCTTGCCGCTGTAGCGGCTCTTGTCGCCGTCTCGAAGCTCAAGCGCCTCATGAATGCCTGTCGACGCGCCGCTCGGGACGATCGCCCGGCCAAACGCGCCATCCGCCAGGGTGACTTCAACTTCGACCGTGGGATTCCCACGCGAGTCCAGTACTTCGCGCGCCTGAATCTGCTCGATTACGGACATGATGGTTCCTTTCTGATTGCTACGCTGTGTGCAGTCACCAGACATCCGGGATAGATGCCGGAGATCTGCTCGATCGCTATGGGTTGTGCGGAACAGCCTCTATGATACCTCGTTTGCGATTGTACGCACGGGACAATATCTGCCTGCAAAGGCAGGGAGGGCCGTTGTACAATGACTATTCCAACGCACATAGAGTGGGATCAGCCTTCAATGGAAAGAAGAGCGGTCTATCTGGACCATTCTGCTACAACGCCTCTGGATCAGGGTGTGCTGGAAGCGATGCTGCCGTTCTTCACCGACACGTATGGCAATGCTTCCTCGTCACATCGCGCAGGGCGCAACGCCGAGCGGGGGATGGAGGAGGCGCGGGAGACGATTGCCCGTATCCTCAACTGCACGCCGGCCGAAATCGTATTCACCAGCGGCGGCTCGGAAAGCGATAACCTGGCGGTGAGAGGGGCCGCGCTGATGGCCAGGCGCCGGCAGCGTGAAGTCCACCTGATCGCTTCACGCGTCGAGCATCCCGCCGTGAGTAAAACCGTGACACAGCTTTCCGAGGACACGGACTGCGCCTATACGCTGCTGCCGGTCGGTGCTGATGGACGTGTGGACCCGGAGGATGCAGCGTCGGAAATCCGTTCCAACACGGCGCTGGTATCGGTGATGGCCGTCAACAACGAGGTTGGGACGATCCAGCCAATTGCGCAGATCGCGGCGCAGGCGCACGCACAAGGCGTGCTGTATCACACCGATGCAGTGCAGGCGGCGGGCCAGATCGCACTCGACACAAAGGCCCTGGGCGTGGATATGCTGAGCCTGTCGGCGCACAAGTTCTACGGTCCGAAGGGGGTTGGCCTGCTGTACGTGAGAAGCGGCGTGGACCTGGTTCCCTCGCAGACCGGCGGGAGCCACGAAAATGCCCGGCGCGCCGGCACGTCGAATGTGCCGGGAATCGTCGGGATGGCCGCGGCGCTGAAGCTGGCGTATACGGAGTTTGACCGGTTTACTGCACACTACCGGGTCATACGGGATTTGCTGATCGATTCGGTGCTTTCGGAGGTGCCGGGGGCGCTGTTGACTGGACACTCGACTGAGCGATTGGCATCGCATGCGAGCTTCATCTTCGACGGCGTAGAAGCGAACACGCTGCTCATGCATCTGGATGTGGCCGGCGTGATGGCAAGCAGCGGGTCCGCCTGTAAGACTGGCAACCCGGAACCGTCCGACGTGCTGCTGGCGATGGGGTACTCGCGAGAACAGGCCCTGAGCAGTCTCCGCCTGACGGTGGGGCGTTCCACGACAGAGGATGATATCCGCTATTCCGTCGACGTGTTGAAGTTGGCGGTCGAGCGGGTGCGCAAGCTGGGCGCTGTTTTGAGCAGCTAGTCTGCCGAGAGTCATTATTGCCGGCGATGAAGTGAGTGGAATGGTTAGCGCAGACATGAAGGATGTGAAGAACACGCGAGTCGTCGTCGCCATGAGCGGCGGCGTGGATAGCTCGGTTGCGGCGGCGCTGCTTGCCGAGCAGGGCTACGACGTGATCGGCATGATGATGCGCCTGTGGTCGGAACCCACGATCGGCGACGGCGCCGACAATCGCTGCTGCACCCCGGAACAGGTCAGTGATGCGCGGCGAATCGCGGACAAGCTCGGTATCCCGTTCTACATCCTGGACACCCAAGCGACGTTCAGAAACACGGTCGTTCAATACTTCATCGATCAGCACCGCGAGGGATTGACGCCCAACCCCTGCCTGGAATGCAACCGGCAGATTCGCTTCGACTTTCTGCTGAACAATGCTCTCGCCCTGGACGCCGATTTCCTGGCTACCGGTCACTATGCGCGCATCGGTCGCGCCGAAGATGGCGCTTACACGCTCCTCAAGGGGCTGGACGAGTCGAAGGATCAGAGCTACGTCCTGAGCGTGATGGGGCAGGCCCCACTTGCGAAAACGATGTTCCCGATCGGGCACCTGCCCAAGCCCGAAGTGCGCCGAATTGCGGATCGCATCGGCCTTCCGACCGCGTCCAAGAAGGACAGCCAGGATCTGTGCTTTCTCGGAGACGGAGACTACCGGCGGTTCCTGCGCGAACACGCGCCGGATGTCATGACCGAAGGGCAGATCGTGCGGCGCGGCGGTGAAGTGGTCGGCGAACATCAGGGATTGGCGAACTACACGATCGGGCAGCGGCGCGGCCTGGGCCTGACTTCAGCGCAGCCTCTGTATGTCATTGGCATGAATCCGGCGGAAAATAGCCTGATCGTCGGGACGGCGGATGAACTGGGGGGGCAAGCACTGACGGCCCGGCGCGTAAACTGGGTGAGTGGCATTGCCCCGACCACGCCCTTCCGGGCAGAGGTCAAAATCCGGTACAAGGCGAAGCCGGCGCCGGCGCTGGTCGAACCTCTGACCGCCGATCGCATCCGCGTGACCTTCGATGAGCCGGCGCGCGATATCACGCCAGGGCAAGGGGCGATCGTCTACGATGGCGAGCGCTGCCTGGGCGGCGGGATCATCGAACGGTCTGACGGTCAGATCGGCCGGTAAAGAAAGGCCGTGAACTCCGTCGCGAACAACAGCAGGAAGATGGTCGCGATCACGATGTACTGGCCGTAGGGCAGCGGTGTGAACAGGCTGTAGCGGCTGCGCGAGACGAAGCGCGAGAGAATCCAGACAAGCGCGCCAAACGCCCCGAGGAACACCGTCAGGAACATTGTCGGAATGAGCGCCTGCCAGCCCAGAATGAGACCCGACAGGGTGATCAACATGACGTCGCCATAGCCAAAGGCGACCTCGTTGGTGCTGTGGCCGCGGAGTGCGCCGCTGACTGCGACGAACAGAAACCCCCCCATGTAAAGCAAAAAGAACACGCCGAACCCGACCGCGCCACCGATCAGCGCTTGACCGAGATCCGCGCCGTAGTCGGTCAGTAGGGCATCGGCGACGGCGAGGAGGGCCGACGGAATGATGACCACAAACAGAATGAGCCGGTGCTCCAGGTCGATGACAGTGATCAGGGCAAAGATGGCCATATAGGCCAGCCAAAAGATGAGCTGAAGCGACGTCATGCGCGGGTCGTCGGCAGTGGCGAACAGGGTCAGCAGCATCAGCCCCGCCGTCAGCAGCTCGGCCAGGGGATAACGCCAGCGCAGCTTTGACCCGGTCGGAGAGGTGCGCTTTCCAAACAGGAAGGCGGTGACGCCGAGCCAGGCGATCGGGGGGCGTGTGGAGCCATCCGGATAACGCGGCGGCCATTGGGGCTTACGCCTCCTCGGCAGGTCGTCGGCGAGAACATTGACCACTCCTCCAACGAGGAGGCCGATCACTGCGCATACGAGGTAGGTGGCAACGGGCATCGAGGTTTCTCCGTTCAGGCGCGAAGGATGGTCAGCGCGGTATTTCTGGCGCGGGCGGCAGCAGGGTCAGCCCCCAGGCAATGACCAGCAGCAGGCTCAGGAGGGCAGTGACAAGCACCGTCCATTTCTGGAGCGGGGAGATTTCACTTCTGGGTGGTGGAGGGAGGTCGTCGCTCACCTGTATATCCACCCGGCTGACCGCGCCATCGCGCATGCGCCAGGCTGCGGCCGCTGGACGCGCGCCCCCCAGCCCGACGATGAGGTAGGGAATATCGGGATAGTATGCCTGCCTGACGTCCGACTGCGACGGGATGGGGTCGGACTGTGGGTGGGAGTGAAAAAAGCCGACAACGTCCTGTCCCGTACGCTCCAGGCTGCCCATGATCTGGGCGAGCCGGCGATCGTCGAGGTGATAAGTGACGCGCGGATCCGGGGCGATGTTTTCGACCTGGATAACCTGGGCCACCTGCGCTATTCCATTCGGGATGAGGTTCCCCAACAACACGCCACAGGCCTCGTCGGGCGCTGCGCTCTGCGCGTGCCGGATCATCTGGCCGTACAAGCCAGGCGTGAACCAGATCAGCTTGGCGATCACGATTGCCGATCTTCATCCAGAGGCGGCACCTCGAAGGGGAGTTCTCGCACAGCCTGCGGTGGGTTGCGCGACTCGTAGAACAGTTCGGCCGACATCGTGTACTGCCCCACCGGATCGTCGGCGCCGCGCAGGTGCATGGTGAATTCCATATCGTGGTGCATCGTCTCGATGATGCTCAGTTCGGCGGCCACGCGGCCGTCGGCGGCACGGGCCACCAACAGGAGGTTGGGCCGCTCCTGAAAGAGGCTTACCACGACATGGATGAAAATACGAAAGCGATCGGGATAGACGACCAATTCCAGATCTTCAATGCGCACCTGGTCTCGTGGCAGCGGCGCACTGTCGAAGAACGGAATATTCATTGCACCCTCGAGTCAGTCTTGCTTGCGAATGTGCTGCGCATGGTATCGGTTTACAGGCCGGACTGCAAGCCGCGAAGGGCCGCCTGCGCGCGTTCGAACTGGTCAGCAGGGACGAGCAGGTGATCGCGGTTGAAAGCGGCGAAGGCCATGACCGTAACCCCTGCGGCCGCCAACGCCTGGGTGATCCGCGCCAGGAAACCCACCAAGGTTGGCTGAAGGATGACGTCCAGGGTGATCAGCCGGTACTGCACCGGGCTTACCTCATGGTCGCGGAGGCGCGGCTGAAAGTCCTCAACAAGCTCCTGCGGCATGATCATCGTGACCTCGTGGCGATCGACAATCAGGGCCGAGAAGGGCTCTCCGATCTGCGCGAGGATGCCGGCTGCGGCGGTGATGCCCGTCGGCTGGAGCCGCACCATCGCGTAGAGCGTGTCGTCAGTTTCGAGAAGTGCCTGCTTGAGGGCGCTTTCCACAGTCTGATCCATGTTGCCTCCTCCTGATTGGGTCTACGGGTTAGGCTTATTCGTCGAAAAGATAGCTGGCTTCCGCGTAGAAGCGCACCTGGCGCGTCGCCAGTCGAGCCTGGAGCCAGGTATGCAGTGCATGGTTTTTGTCGCCGAGTTTTGTCTCCGTATCGCGCAGGAGCGCCATCGGATAATTGACCCGCAGCGCGCGGCCATGGACGATGTGGCGGCTGATGCCTGGCGGGATGAACGCCTTGGATCTCGCCGCGGTGATGATGTCGGCGGGGCGCAGCGCTGGAAAAGTGATGAGCGTGAACGCCTGGGGGTAGAGGAGCCAGGCCTGGTCGGGTTCGAGCTCCGCCGAACGCTGGAGCGTCGCCCGGCGCTGGTAGATCGACACGACCCTGCGCAACGCCGCATTGCGTTCGCTGGATAATTGGATCGGCGAGCGCACGGCGAACACACGACCATCGCGGAGGAGAACGTGCGCCAGGGCGCGGGTATGCTGACCATTGGTGAGTTCGACCTCGGGCAGGTCGTCGAGCTGGCCGCGAAATTCGTCGGCGCTCCAATCACTGACAATGTGATTCCAGGTGCGGAGTTCGACCTGGCCGCTGTCGTAGCTAACGACCTGGACCAGGATATGAGGGTAGCCCAGGGCCTGAAAAGCATGGGCTCGGTTGGCTCCGTCGAGGATCACGTAGCGGCTTGCGCCCAACGGCGTAACCACAGGGGGATTGATCATGAACTCCGCGGTGCTTAGCCGCTCGATGAGGGGCATTGAGCGCTGGCTGTCGTGCTCTTCATGAGCGTGAAGCGAGTCCGTGTGGACGATTCGCAGATCGGGGAACGGAGCCGGGTCGGGCGTCACCATGCGCGATGCCACTCCTTGGGCAGGGATTATTGGATAAGATTATCATGCTGCACGGCGCGCGACACAAGGACGGCCGCGCGTGACACTGACAGGCTGGATGGAAAAGCGGAGAAAACTCTTGGGTGCACAGGAACAGGGCGCAAACGCGACGCAGGGACGATGGCTGGTCATCCCGCGCACGCTGTGTTTTCTGGTGAATGGCGACGACGTCCTGCTGATGAAGCGGGCGCCGACGAAACGGGTGTTCCCTAACCGCTACAATGGGGTGGGTGGGCATATCGAGCGTTACGAGGATCCGCTGACCAGTGCTCGGCGGGAAATCGAAGAAGAGACAGGAATCAATGCCGGCAAGCTGACGCTGAGGGCTATGTACAACATCGACACCGGGGAAAAGACGGGGATCATGCTGTACGTCTTCGTCGGGCTGCTGGAGACACGCCAGACGCGGGACGACTGCGCGGAGGGCACTCTCCATTGGATACCGATTGCCGAGCTGGATCGTTACGATCTGGTGGAGGATTTGCCGCACATCCTGCCGCGCATCCTCGACGGGGACACCGCACCCTGGTTTGTGCACGTGAGTTATGATTCCGACGATCGGATCGTGATGCGGTTTGCCGAGGAAGACGCCGAATGACTTATATCGAACAGCTCACGCCAGAAGCGCCGCCGAAGCGCAGAAGCCCGCTCCGTCGTATGGGCTGCATCTTGGTCCTGATTGTCTGGTTTGCCGTTTTGCTGACTCCATGCCTGCTGCTCACTCTGGCCATCCAGGGCGAGCTACGCGTGGCGACCGGGGGCGCCCCAGGGCAAGAGCTTCGCGCCTGGGTGATTATGGAGGCAGACACGCGCGGCGTCGGCGTGTCGAATGGCGTGGTCCGGTCTTCGGACGCGCAGACAGTCTGCGTCGAGACGACTATCACCTATGTGTTATGGGCTGGCCAGGAAGACGGACACACCTATTGCGAGTGCTATCAACGCGCTTCCGATGATGCACCGTGGTCGATGAGCGAGACCACAGAAGGCACATGTCAGAGGTGAGATTATGGATCTGCTTGCCACGCTGGACCCGAATTCGATTCTGCTGGCGGTTGGAATCGGATGTCTTTGCTGCGTTCTGGCGATTGTACTGGGGTTCGGACTTCAGATTGTTGGCGTCGGCATCGAGCTGATCGGCAACATCTTCGAGGTGGTTCTGGGAGCATTTGGCGCCGGACCCGTGCCCGGCTGCGGGTGCATCGCCATCGTCGGCGGGTGTGGGCTGATCCTCGGCTTTGCCTACCTCCTTGTCTCAGCCATTGTGTCGTGCGACACCAACCCGACGAACTTCTGCACGCTCATCGGCCGGTAGAGCCGTGTGCCGCGAGCAGAAGCGCAATGATGTCGTCTACGGAATGGGCGATCATGGCGCCGGCGCTCTTGAGGGCCGCCACTTTCGCCTGGGCGGTGGTGTCTGGCGTGGTGATGACGGCCCCCGCATGGCCCATCCGCACGAAGGGGACTGCTGAACGGCCTACGACATAGGCGATGAGCGGCTTGGTCAGCCGGCTGCTGATGTGGGCCGCCGCTTCAAGCTCGCCCGCGCCACCGACTTCTCCGATGAGAACGATGCTGGTCGTCTCCGGATCTTCCTCGAAGAGCGCGAGGACGTCGGCAAAGCTGGTGCCGACGATGGGGTCGCCGCCCACGCCGACGAACGTCGATTGGCCCAGGCCCGCTGCCGACATCATGGCCATGACCTCGTAGGCGACTGAGGCACTGCGCGAGACAATGCCGATTTTGCCCTCGGCGCCGAGAAACCCCGGCACGATGCCCGCATTGGAGCGACCGGGGATGAGAATGCCCGGTGAACTTGGGCCGATCAGGCGGGTGTGACGATTGCGGCTCAGGTAGGCCTTGAGTTTAAGGGTGTCCTGGGTAGGGATGCCGTCAGTGATACAGATGACCAATTTCAACTGCTCCTCGACGGCCTCATAGATGGCATCGACGGCTGCCGGTGCGTTCGCGAATACGATCGAGGCGTTGGCGCCCGTGGCTTCCACCGCTGTGCGGATGTTGTCGAAGACTGGAATGCCGTGCTCCCACGCACCGCCTTTTTCCGGCATAACGCCCGCCACAATGGCTGTGCCATAGGACAGCATCTGCCCGGTGAAATGGCTCCCTTCCCGAGTTGTGATGCCCTGGATGAGGAAAGCGCTGTCCGGGTTGATCAGGATTGCCATATGGTCTCATTTGCCAGGGAGAGCGAGAGCAGCTCGACCGCGTGCGTGATGGTGGCGACGCAAGCAACAGGCGAGGGCGGCGCAGAAAGAAGCTCCCGCGCCCGGTCGGCTTCCTGTCCTGCCAGACGCACGATGAGCGGCACCTGAAGCCGCACCCCAACGAGCGCACGCTTGATGTCGTCAGACATTATGACCGCGCTGAAGCGGTCACAGAACAGGTTGAGGATGACACCGCGCGTTGTTGGAGGCAGACTTCGCAAGGCCGCCTGGAGAAGCTCTGTCGTCGGCTCGCCCTCGATCTCAATAACCGCGCCGGGATCGAGACCATTGCCGAAGTCGTGCAGCGCATCGGCGGTCATCATGGCGATACCGGCACCGTTGGCAATGCAGGCGATCGTGCCTGGCAGGCGCGAGAGCCATACCCGGTCCATCACCATGCGAGAGGGGAGATCGGCTTCAGCGAGAACGTCACGCAGGGCCGTCAGTTCCGCCTGACGGTACAGTGCATTGTCATCGATGTCGAGCTTGCCCCCCAGCGCGATCAGCAGCCCCGACCGGGTCAGGGCGAGCGGGTGGATGGCAGCCCGCGTCGCATCAAAACGGACGTAGCACTCGTACAGACTGCGCGCGATTCCCACAAAGTCGGACCACACTTCACTGGGCAAATCGATGCCGCTGGCCAGATAGCGCGACTTGTAGGCCTGAATGCCAATGTACGGATCGATCGTTTCGGATGTGGCCCGCTTGCCATTCAGCGCCGAAGCGGCAATCGTCACCTGGCCCCGGGACTGGTTGAACTCGACGACGAGGGAATACTCTCGCTCGACCTCGACGATTGGCTCAATCAGGAGCTGGCGCACGGCATAGCCGTCTACTTGAGTCTCCAGCAGGCGAGCGGCAATTTCCTCAACGTCCTCGAAGGTCTGGGCCGGACGAAATACGCGCTCATTCGCCAGCACCTGAGCGTTGATCACGACGGGCAGTTTGGTGCGCCGCGCTGCGGCCCGCGCCTCGTCTACGCTGCGCGCCAGCTCACCCGTGACCACTGGAATGCCTGAACGCGCAAACAGTGCTTTGGCATGGACCTCATGTAGACGCATAGAGCGTTGACCGTTGTGGAGGCTGGTAGGCGTTGCGCGAGAAAGCATTGCGCCAATAGGCATAGCTGTGCGTGTTCAAAGAATCTCGATGTTCTGGTTTACGATTTCCGCGTCAGGGTACTGCTTCTCGATCCAGTTCAGCACAGTTGAGATTGTACTGTGGGCATGATTGGTCGCCGTCGTAACGACGACGAAGGCGATGACGCTGCTCCCTGGAATATCGTGGTGATCGACCTCGGACGTCGAAACATTGTATGTATTGCGCATTCGGGTGAGAAGGGACTTGATGATGCTCCGTTTTTCTTTCAGAGTCTCCACACCCGCAAGGTCAAGTTCAAGCGTGCAAAGTGCAATTTTGATTGTGGGCATTTTGTGCGGCAGGGCCGATACTCTAGAATCCATCCCAATTACCAGTATACGGTGGTTTGAACAGTCTTCCCATACAAAGTTCTCGCCACGCGTCGGTTCCCGCTACGCAAGAGACTGCCACATGCCACGCAAGGGTTGGTTAAAGCGCGTAGCCGCAAACCGATGTACACTAATGGCGCATTATAGGGCGTTTGGAGGAACGGCAATGAAGAATGGACGGGCATGGCTGGTGCTTGCGCTTGCAGTAATATGCTTCTGTCTATCGGGGGGCCCGCTGATGGCCCAGGACAACCTGCTTGTTAATCCAGGTTTTGAGCCGCCCTTTGACCCAGTCACCGGCGTGGTGCCTGGTCAGATCGCGCAGGGCTGGACACCGTGGTCAATCACCGACAATGGCGCGCTGCAACCAGAGTACTATCCGGCTTCGGATACCGTAAGCGGCATGGGTACGCCTCGCATACAAGAAGGCGAGGACGCACAGCAGTATTTCTCTTTCTTTGCCTCGCATGTCGCAGGCGTCTACCAGCGTGTGAGCGGTCTGACGGCCGGCGACCAGGTTGAGTTCAGCATCTTCGCGTGGCTGTGGTCCTCCAGCGGCGACGATACCAATGTGAGCGCGGCCGAAGCCGACATGACCATCGAGGTCGGCATCGATCCGACCGGCGGCGAAGACGCCACCAGCGAGTCGATCGTGTGGTCGGAAGCGCAGAGCACCACCGATCAGTTCATCCAGTTGAGCGTGCAGGCGACCGCTGAAGGGGATGCCGTCACGGTGTTTGTTCGCTCGGTGGTCAACCAGGTGTTGATGAACAACGTCGTCTACCTGGACGAGGCCAGCCTGACCGTCGTCAGCGCAGGCGCGGCGGAGACTGCCGAGGCGACTGAGGCGGTTGCGACTGACGAAGTCGCGACAGAAGAAGTTGCAACGGAAGTCGTCGCTACGGAGGCAGTCACCGAGATCGTGGACCTGCCCACCGATGCGCCAACTGCGACGGAAGCTGTCGTCGAGGTCACGGCGGAAGCTACTGAGGCGCCTCCTACCGAAGAGCCGACTGAAGAAGTGCCGGCGGCGACGCCTGAGGCGACTGTCGAAGCCACTGAGGAAGAGACCGAAGCCCCGGTGCTGGTGGCGACGGTTCTGATGACCGAAGCAGCGACCGAGGAAGTGGCTACGGAAGAGGCTACTGAAGAAGCGACTCCGCAGGCTACGGAAGAGCCCACCGTCGAGGTGATCGAGGTCGAACCTACAGCAACCGTGACTCCGCTGCCGACGCAGCCGCCGCCCACCGCCGTGCCGACCGCGACGGAGATCGTTCCGACAGCACTGCCGCCTTCCGCAACGCTGATTCCTCCGACGGTCACGCCATCGCCGACGCTGAACCTGACGGTTTTCCCATTCCTGATCGCGTACACCGTTCAAAGCGGCGATTTTGTTGCGGCGATCGCGGAGCGCTACAACACGACCGCGGAAGCGATCATCATCGCCAACGGTCTGGGACCGGAAGCCTTCATCAACGCCGGCCAGCAGCTCCTCATCCCGGTTGCTGCGCTTCCCACGGCGACCCAACCGGTCGCCCCGACCGCGGAAGTGACCATTATCATCATTGAACCGACGACGGAGATCGCCGCGACAGCCGTTCCACCCACGGTCGAAGCGCCGACTGCGCAGGTGCAGGTGATTGAACCGACGACCGCGGTGCCGGTCGTGGTGGCTTCGCCAACCGTGCCGCCCTCGGTGGATGCTTCGGCAGTTGTCGTCGAACCCATTCGCTACACCGTGCGCTACGGCGACACGCTGTCCTCGATTGCGGCTGCGTTCCGCGTGCCGGCGCGCGATCTGGCGCGCTTCAACCGGATCGTGAATCCGAATCTGGTGTACGTCGGCCAACTGCTGCTCATTCCGGTTGGTGGTGTGCCGACCGCGACGCCGACAATGTTTGTCCCGACGCTGACTCGCATCCCGCCGACGCCTGTTCCGCCGACCGCGACCCAGCCGGCAGTGACCGCGGTGTATTATGTGCGACCGGGCGACACGCTGTATGTGATCTCTATTCGCTTTAATGTGCGGATCTCCGATCTGATGCGGCTGAATCGCATTGCCGATGCCAATCGTATCTATGTCGGCCAGCTGCTGTATATTCCGTGAGTAAGTGGCGTATCCTGCGAAACGCCGGAACGAATGAAGTGGTGTTGGCGCGGGCCAAACTGTGCACAAGCTTTCTGTGTCATCTGAAGGGCTTGCAGTTTGTCTCGCGCCTCCCAGGAGACGAAGGGCTGCTGTTCGTCACGAAGGCGGAGAGCCGGGCGAACAGCACCATCCACATGTTTTTCATGTTCTTCAGCATCGGCGTGGTGTGGCTGGACAAGAACGGCCGAGTGGTCGACAAGCAGCTTGCCCGACCCTGGAGACCGATGTACGCGCCGCAGGGGCCGGCACAGTATTATCTGGAAGCGAACACCGACATCCTGGACCGCGTAAAGGTTGGCGACCGGCTGCGTTTTGACGAGGAAGCGGTTTGACATGCGTTACCGTGGCATCTTGCTCTTGTTGGTCCTTTTGTCGATTACTCCGTTTTCCGGGCTGGGGCAGGATGAACCGAACATCAGCGTGCACGTCGTTCAGCGCGGCGAGAATCTCTACCGGATCTCGCTGCGCTACGGTCTGACCATCGACCAACTGGCGTCCGCCAACGGGATCACAAACCCGGACAGCATCGCAGTCGGGCAGCGGTTGATCATTCCGCAGCCGGGATCGACCGAAGAGACGGAAACCGCACTCTCGATCATCCATATTGTGCAGCCCGGCGAGACGCTGGCCAGTGTCGCCGCTGTCTACCAGACTACAGCCGAGGCACTGGCGAGCGCCAACAGCATTGACGATCCCGCGACGATCTTCGTCGGGCAACGGTTGACCGTGCCGGGCGCAGAACCGGTCAAGGAGCCGGCACCGGTGGCCGCCGGTGTGCCAGTTGCCGCTGAAGCTCCTGGCGCGGACGAACCAGCGGACGGTGCCGCGACGCCAACGCCCGAAGTGGTTGAGGTCGCCTCGGCTGCCGTTGAGCGCGACCCCACGAGCACGATGGTGCACATTGTGCAGCGGGGTGAAAGTCTGTTTGCGATTTCCAAGCAGTACGGCGTTAGCGTCAATGATATCGTCCAGGCCAATGCCTTCACTGACCCATCGCTCATATATCCCGGCCAGGAGCTGGTCATCCCGGGGGTGTCGCCGCCGCAGTATGCGGGGGCGCTGCCCGCGCCGGTCGAGCGCCTGACGATCATGCCGCTGGTGTTTGTGGAGGGACGTTCGGCCCGTGTCGATTTCGCCACGACCACCGCCGTGACTGTCACCGGGCGGTTTCTGGAAACTGATCTGCACGCGTTCAATCAGAACGGCGGCACGCTTCACTCCATCCTTATCGGCGTTCCCATCGGCACTTCAGCGGGGATCTACCCGCTGACACTGTCGGTCAGCGATTCTGCTGGAGCCGCCACGTCGTTCGACGTCAACATTCAGGTCAATGGCGGCGGTTACCGGCAGGAATGGCTCACGCTGGGTGCGGACCAGCTCGATTTGATCAATCCCAATGTCGATCAGGCCGAGATCGCGCTGCTGCAACAGGTGATGACCCTGACCACACCGGAGCGCTACTTCACCAGTCTGATGGGACTGCCGGCCGCCGCGCCGCTGTCTTCGCCATTCGGGAACAGCCGCAATTACAACAACGGCACCTTCGAAAACGTCCACACAGGCACCGATTTCGCGGCTCCCACCGGCGCGCCGATTCTGGCGCCGGCCGCTGGCCGCGTGGTCCTGGCGGATACGCTGAATGTGCGCGGTGTGGCGACCGTGCTCGATCATGGCTGGGGCGTGTACACCGGCTACTGGCATCAGACGGAGCGCTATGTCAGCCTCGGAGATTTCGTCGAGGAGGGGCAGGTGATCGGTTCGGTTGGCAGCACCGGGCGAGCCACCGGCGCGCACCTGCACTGGGAACTGTGGGTGAGCGGCGTACCTGTCGATCCGATGCAGTGGGTCAGCGAGCCTCTGGGTTACTAGGGCGTGCTTTCTGACCTCGAAGACCTGGGCGGGCACATTGGCCGCTCCTCCATCAGCGCCGATCATTGTCGGGGCACACCATGTGTGCTCGAAACACTGCCGAATCGCAACTTTTCGGACACGCTTTGGTGGTGCATCCGAGAAATCGCGGAACATCTGGTGGAGGGGCGCGCAGAAGCGCGGCCGGCGTGACGGATGCGCCATTTTCGTTCGGCGGGATATATTGCACCGCGGACGTGGCCCAAAGACGGCCATTTGCGCTGAGTTTAACTTTCTTATGCAGGAAACAAAAACGGGGCAGCATCCTTGCGGGTGCTGCCCCGTTTGTCTTTGGCTGTCAAATCGGACCGGCTACTTCTTCCCGTAGGCCATGTCCAGGGCTTCGAAGTTGGTGAAGAGGAAATGGTCGTGGTAGTAGTGGATCCACAGGAATGAGAGGATGGCGGTGTAGTAGGCGATGTCGAAGTGCTGATTGGAGTCGATGCCGGGGCGAATGATGCCAGCCAGGAGCCAGACGACCGCGAACACGACGATGGAACCGACGAGCATCAGCGTGCTGAGGACGAACAGACCGCGCGAGTCTTTGCCCTTACCGAAGCGCGCAACCAGCGGCGCATCCTTTTCAAGCATGCCGTACTGCTGCTTGATCTTGACGATGTAGAAGGTCAACGCAAGGTACTGGAAGGAGTGCCAGCAGTTCATGCCCTGGAAAGCGGTATCGAGGTTCGGCAGTGACGGGATGATGAAGGCCACTGCGACCGTCAGGCTCATGAAGATGGTCTTTGGCCAGTTGATGTAACCCCCGCGCCATTCGCGCGCCGTCTTGACGATGAAGGCGCCAAGGGCGATGAAGAAGAGGCCGGTCATAAAATAGAAGAACCACTCGGCCTGGAAGAGCTCAGGGATGACGGCGGTCAGGTCGTTGGAGCCGATGTCGAAGCTGCCCTGGCTGATCTTGAGCGCTGCGAAGGGGAACAGGCATGTCATGACCACTGCGTAGTCGATGGCGCGAGACCAGAACGAGACCGCACTGCCACGGACTATCTTGTTCTCTTTGTGATTGTATAGTTCGACGATGTAAGCGACCTGGTGCAGCACGTGGGTGGAGGCCCAGAAGAAGAAGACCGTCAGAAGAAGGGTCAGGTTGAGGAAGGCCAGCGAAACCACCACGATCGGGATAATGATCGACGAGCGGATCAGCATCGGATAACGATGGACAAAGTCCTTATCCAGGCCAGTACGCAGGAAGGTCGACATCATGTGGGGGCCGCCGACGGCGATGGCAACAAAGCCGTTGACCATGTTGCGGCTGACATCCGAGTCCATTCCCAATTGCACCATGACCAGATAGAAAAGGTAGGGCAGGGGGACCAGAATGACACTGAGGGATATGAAAATGAGGTCCCAGTTCCGGTTCCTAAGCCACAGGCTGGACTGGTCAGCTGCGAGAGCAGAAGGCGCATAGTTCGCGCTGGCTACACTCATGCGAAATCTCCTTGTATCACAGATGTCCGAATTGCTTAGCGTACCTAAATAAGTGTAACGCCAAAATTCGATCTGCGCTATGCCCTGATCACGACGTGGTGTTCCCTGCACCGGGCCTCGTAAGACTCGGACGCGCCGACGAAGATGATCGGGTCGTCGTACCGGGCCGGTTGGTTATTGACGAGTCGCTGGGTGCGGCTGGCACGTTCACCACAGACGACGCAGATGGCATGTAGTTTCATCACTTCTTCGGCGCGGCAAAGGATCTCCGGCATTGGCCCGAAGGGCTCACCGCGGAAATCGAGATCCAGCCCGGCACAGATCACGCGAATACCTCGTTCGGCCAGTGCGTCGATCACCTCGACAATCTTTGCATCAAAAAACTGGATTTCATCGACGGCGATCACCGTCGTATCCTCTCCAACCAATGGCAAAATGGCCCTGGCGGAGTCCACGGCGACGGCGTGATGGTGCTGTCCGGTGTGGCTGGTGATCGTCTGAACGCCGAAACGGTCGTCGATGGCCGGCTTGAAGACCTGGACGGTCTGCTTGGCGATGATGGCACGACGAACCCGACGGATTAACTCTTCGGTCTTTCCACAGAACATGCTGCCGCAGATCACCTCGATCTGACCGGTGTTGTGACGCATTTCATCCTCCCCTGAGACCCGCGCAAGAGGGGCCGCTGCAATACTAGTGGTGGGCTGGCCAGAGACCAGTTGACAAAATAAAAGCAGGCACGCCGCCCGGGGGACGACTGCCTGCTTTGATGCAAAGCTCCGACTACCTTTATCCGGCGGACTCGCCAGAGGGCAAGTCAAAACCGCGCTCGGCCAACGCCTTCTTGATGTCGGCGATGGCCTTGCGACCGATGCCTGTGATCTCGAGGAGCGATTCCTCGCCGCGTTCGCTGATCAACCGCACCAGATCGCCCGCGGTGTTGTGGCCCGCCTCGTTCAAGGCGGTGACAAACCTGCGCTCCAGGCCGAATTCGGCGATGGGGGCGTTTTCCGGCTCGCGCGCCGCTTCACGCTGCACCTGCTCGGCGCGCTTGTTATCGCGAACCTGCAGACGCTTGAGGAAGCGATCGACCTGACCTTCGGTATCAATAATGCGCTGCTCACCGGTGTAGAAGGGGTGGCACGCCGAGCAAATGTCGGTGCGGATTTCCGCGACCGTCGCGCCTGTCTTCCAGGTATTGCCACAGGCGCAAGTGACCGTGGCTTCGGGGTACCACTTAGGGTGAAGCGATTCCTTCATGATGATCCTTTACGGCGCACGGTCTGTCCGTACGCACAGGGATAAAGTGAACGATTAAAGCACTCCAACACAGACGCTAGTCTGCGCCAGATTCTTTCGCCTGTGGCAGTTGCTCGTAGACGCTGATCTGCTGCCGACCTGGCTTGCCACGCAGTTTCTCGAAGACGACGTAGCCCTGGATCTTGGAGAAGATCGTGTGATCCTTGCCCATTCCCACGTTCTCGCCGAGGTGGAACTTCGTTCCGCGCTGGCGCACGATGATGTTACCAGGAATCACCAACTCGCCGCCGAAGCGCTTCACGCCCAGGCGCTGGGAGTTGCTGTCACGTCCGTTGCGGCTTGATCCACCGCCTTTTTTGTGGGCCATTTTTCACCTTTGCCTGAAATCTAGACGTTGATCGCATCAATGCGCAGGCGGGTATAGTAGTGCCGATGCCCACGCTTGCGGCGGAACTTGGTGCGCTGACGATACTTGAAGACAATGACCTTGGGCGCGCGGAACTGCAAAGTCACGGTCGCGGCGACAGATGCCCCGCCGACGTTGGGCTGACCGATGACGGTGGCGTCGCCGTCGGCGACCAGAAGAACATCATTCAGGACGACGGCCTCGTCAACCGCGTTCGGCATGCGCTCCACGTCAATGAGTGTGCCCGCTTCAACACGGTATTGCCGTCCACCAATGCGGACTACTGCGTACATCTTATCCCCAATCTTCGCTTTTCGCCGCCGTCCGTGCTGTGCAGGCCCGACGGGGAAAATTGGCTGCGAAAGATCAACTAAGAAATGAACTCAACAAGCGCGAAATTGTACGACCTACGAACGAAAAGGTCAATCCGAAATTTCTCGGCTAGGCGATGAACATGGCGTCGCCGAACGAGAAGAAGCGGTAGCCCTCGCGCTTGGCGGTCTCGTAGGCCGCGCGCGTCGCCTCCAGACCGGCGAAGGCGCTAATCATCATCAACAGGGAGGAACGGGGCAGGTGGAAGTTGGTGATGATCCCATCCAGGATGCGCCAGCGATAGCCGGGATAGATGAAGAGTCGCGTATCCTGGCTGAAGGCAACCACCGGACGCCACGGGCAGGCATCCGGCGAGCGATCCGGGTGTTCCGGATCTCCTCCCTCGCTCAAGATACCTGCCGTCTCCAGCGTGCGCGCGGAAGTCGTACCGACCGCGATGACGCGCCCGCCGGCCAGTTTGGCCTCGTTAATGATGCGGGCATCTTCAGCAGACAACGACGCGAATTCGCTGTGGATGCGGTGCTCGGTGATGTTCTCGGCTTTCACGGGCTGGAAGGTTCCCAGGCCGATGTGGAGCACACAGTGGGCGAAGACTATGCCCTGGTCGCGGAGCTGCAAGAGCAGATCCGGGGTGAAGTGCAGACCGGCGGTCGGCGCGGCGGCTGAGCCGGTCTGCCGGCTGTATACGGTCTGGTAGCGCTCGGGATCGTGGAGCGGAGCGGTGATATACGGCGGCAGCGGCGTCGCCCCAAGATCGTCCAGGAGACCGTCGAGCGGTTGGTTGAAGCGCAGTGTGCGTTCACTCTCTTCGTGCGCCTCGACGACCTCCGCTTCGAGATCTGCTCCGTCAAAGCGCAGTCGCGTCCCGACCTTGACGCGGCGGCCTCCCACGAGTGCGCGCCAATGTTGTTCATCAATCTGGCGCAGCAGCAGGACCTCAACACCACCGCCGGTTTCCACTTTGTGCGCGTTTAGCCGCGCGGGGATGACTCGTGTGGTGTTGAGGACCAACACATCTCCTGGACGTAGGAACTGTCCGATCTTGTTGAAACGGTGATGGTCGACGGCGCCGGATCGCCGGTTGAGCACCATCAACCTCGAGGAGTCGCGCGGCTCGGCAGGCGTCTGAGCAATGAAGTGCTCTGGGAGCTCGTAGTCAAACTCTGATAGTTTCATCGCGATACTTCATGGATGGTGGTAGACGGAGGTTTCTAGAAAAGCTTCGGCTGGCCGTTCTGGTCAAGCCGGTTGGCAGATTGGTAGGGAATTCCCAGGTGCTCATAGGCGCGCGCTGTGGCAACGCGGCCACGTGGAGTCCGCTTCAAGAAGCCGAGCTGCATCAAATACGGTTCATAGACATCTTCAATCGTGCTGCTGTCCTCGTTGATGGAGGCTGCAATGGTGGGAAGGCCTACCGGCCCGCCTTCGTAGGCGTTGATGATTGCGTCGAGCACACGCCGGTCGATGTCGTCGAGGCCCAGGAAGTCGATGCCCATGAGCGCCAGTGCTTCACCGGCGACCGGGCCGGTGATGATGCTGTCGGCGCGGGTCTGCGCATAATCACGCGATCGCCGCAGCAGTCGAAGCCCGACGCGCGGTGTCCCACGCGAGCGGCGCGCGATCTCCGTCAGACCTTCCGCCGTGATTTCAATATTGAGCATCCTGGCGGCGCGCTCGACGATCTTTTCCATTGCCGGCTGATCGTAGAAATCGAGGCGGAAGCGCGCACCAAAGCGGTCACGCAGCGGTCCGGCCAGAAGCGCAAGCTGAGTCGTCGCCCCGATGACGGTGAATCGCGGTAGATTCAGCCGGACGTTTTTGGCAGCCGGCCCCTTGCCGATGACGATATCGAGGACAAAATCCTCCATCGCCGGATAGAGGATTTCTTCGATGGCACGACCGAGGCGGTGGATTTCATCGATGAACAGGACGTCGCCCGCCTTCAAGTGCGTGAGCAGGGCAGCGAGATCGCCGGCACGTTCGATGGAGGGGCCTGCGGTGATGCGGATATTGGCTTCCAGTTCGTTGGCGATGATGTGGGCGAGCGACGTCTTGCCAAGGCCCGGGGGACCGTAGAAGAGCAGGTGATCAGGCGGCTCATGACGCCCTTTGGCCGCCTCAAGCATGATCTTCAGATTTTCCCGCACCAGTTCCTGGCCGATGAGGTCGCGCAGCATCTTGGGGCGGAGCGCAATATTGTCGCGCTCATCGACCAACCGCTTGCCACTTACCGCACGTCCATCGTCCGCCATCGCCCAGAACTCGTTTGGATAATCTGCATAAATGTTCGATAACTTAGTATAGCCGAAGGGAGGACGATTGCAATATGCGAAGCTTTGACTCAACCTATGGAGCGACGTACAATTCGCCCGTACCGACCCCAAAAAGGATGAAGGCTTCATGTCGTCCGTACACGTATCGCAGCACCCGCTGGTAGCACACAAACTCACCGTGCTTCGTGAAAAAGACACCGTCCATCGCAGCTTTCGCGAGCTGCTGCGCGAACTCGCGCTGCTGCTGGTTTATGAAGCGACGCAGGATCTGAAGCTCAGCCCGCGCAACGTCGCGACGCCGATGGGCACCGCCAGCGGCGCGAAGCTGATCGACACAATCGGGCTGGTCCCGGTGCTGCGCGCGGGCCTGGGGATGGTCGAGGGAGCGCTGATGCTGCTGCCGAGCGTGCAGGTGTGGCACATCGGACTTTATCGTGATGAGAATACCTTGCGCCCGGTGGAATACTACAACCGCCTGCCCAATGAGCCTACAGTTGAAGTCTGCCTGATCCTGGACCCGATGCTGGCCACGGGCGGTTCGGCCGTCGCCACCGTCGACATCCTGAAGCGCTGGGGCGTTCCGCGCATCAAGTACGTCGGGCTTATTGCCGCGCCAGAAGGGGTGGAGCGTTTGAGCGGGGCTCATCCGGATGTGCCGATCCACATCGCGGCCATCGACGAAAAGCTGAATGAGGTGGGCTTCATCGTGCCAGGCCTCGGAGATGCTGGAGACCGCCAGTTCGGCACATGAGTATCCCCGTCGCCTATCTTCTGGTACTGCTGCTCGCTCTGGGTTCGGCGTTGGTTATGTCGCCGATTGCCGAGGCTCTGGGCAGGCGTTGGAACATCACCGCGAAATTTGGTGGACGCCGCCTAAGCCAGAGCGACGCCAAAGGCGTTTCCAAGCTGGGCGGGTTGGCGCTGTTCGGGGTTCACCATCGCTGCGCTGGCCGCCCAACTCCTGCCGGTGCCCCGCCTGGACCCTTACGAGCAGATTCGCCTGATCGGGCTTCTCGCCGGGGGAACTCTGATTTTTGTCGTCGGCCTGCTCGACGATATGTTCGAGCTGACGCCGATGCAGCAGTTCTTGGGTCAGTTCGCGGCCGCGGCAGTGGCTATCCTCTTTCAGATCTTCATCGAGTACTTCAACAACCCGCTGACCGGCGCCCAGACTGAGCCATGGCCGTTCATCTTCACAGTGACGATCAGCTTCTTCTGGCTGGTCGGCATGATGAATACCGTCAACTGGCTGGATGGTGCGGACGGCCTGGCGGCGGGCGTGGCCTGCATTGCCGGAATCGTGCTCTTTGCCAATAGCGCCTTTCGAGTGGAGCCGGCGCAGACCAGCGTCAGCCTGCTGCATCTCGCGCTGGTCGGCGCGACTCTGGGTTTCCTCTTTTTCAACTTTTATCCCGCACGCATTTTCATGGGCGGGGGGGCGCCGTACCTGGGCTTCTTGCTAGGATCCCTGGCGATCATCGGCGGCGCGAAGATGGCGACCATCCTGCTGGTCATGGGGCTGCCCCTTCTGGACAGCATCTGGCAGGTGCTGAATCGCGTGCGGCAGGGGAAGAATCCGTTCGTGGGCGATCGTGGGCACCTGCACTTTCGCCTACAGGATATGGGCGTCAAGCCCTCATCGATGGTGCTGGGCTACTATGCATTCTGCGCGATGTTCGGGGGGCTGACTCTGACGACGACGAGCCGGACGTTCAAGTTCATCGCCATGGGGGTCATGGTTGTCATCGCGAGTGCAGGTTTTGTGATCTTGCAGCGGCGCAATCAGGCGGGCGGGTCATCGTCGCTCGCAGGCCAGGACCTGCCGGCAGCGGGCTTGCCCGCCGCATCGTCCTCATCGTCCACTTCCTCGTCGGGGTTGTCAGGCCCCGCAGGAACGCGTCCGGATTTGCCTTCTCGCGACCCTTCTTCTGGCTCAGCCTGAGCGCCTGGCCTGCCGTGCCGGAGGCCGGACGCGGTTGAGCCGGTTTCCTCCGCTCCTGGCCTGTCGGCACCCTGACGGATTGCGGGTCGAAGTGGACCGGAGGGCGCCGCAAAGGCTGACGGTCTTTCGACTACGGTCGACTTCTCAGCGACCACTGGTCCATCCGTAGACTCTGGCGTCGCGATTGGCGTGGGCCTGCTCAACGCCGGCGGCTTCTGGACCTGGCGAGGTCTCCCGATCCCTTCCGCTTCCTCCACCGGATCCGGCTTTTCGCCAGGTGCTGTTCGGCCGAATGGGGATGGTCTTTGGGCCAACGGTGGCTTCGCGCCGGCGGCTGGATGATCCTCGTCATCCAGCTTTTCACCAGGTGCGGGCCGGCCAAGTGGGGTTGGCCTCTGGACCAGCGACGGCTTCGGGCTGGTGGCCGGTTCATCCACCGGATCCGGCTTTTCACCAGGAGCTGGTCGGCCGATCGGGGCTGGTCTCTGGACCAGCGGCGGCTTCGCGCCGGCAGCTGATTGATCCTCGGCATCCGACTTGTTCGTGGCAGCAGGTTTCTCGGAAACAGCAGGCCTTTCGACCAGCGGTGGCTTCTCAACAGCGCCCGGGATCACCATCGGGGTCTGCCGAGGGCTTCCTCCAGTCGCTTCCGACCCCGGCATGAGTACGGACTGCTCGTCGCGGCGGACGGTGACTGTCTGGCCAGGCTCTTTGCCGGGTCCATCCGGAATGGGCAGTGGAAGGCTGTAGATCGATGGGGGGCCGGCCGGGGCGCGTTTGGCAGACGCCTTTTGTTGACGCTCGCGGCGCTGGCGCTCCTGTTCCTGCTGGCGGATGCGCTCCTGCCGCGTGATCGCTGTCAGCTTCCCGTTCTGGAAGGTGGCACTGTCGCCGGTGATGCGCTCGATGACCGCCTCGATGGTGCCGAGCAGCGCCGTCACGAGCAGATCGACGCCAATCACGAACAGAATGGTGAGGGTCAGGACGTTGGCGGCGGTGGATAAGGGTTCCGCCAGCGAATTGCGGAATACGTCACCGGCGACGCCCAGGAGGATCAGCAGGCCTGCGCCAACGCCGAGCACCGGCAGTAGGAGGCGGAACCCGCGCAGACTGCTGCCGGAAGGCATCATGGTGTTGGCGATGGTGAACACGAGATAGACCCACAGCCAGACATCCGGCGTGTTGACCACGATGTTGATCGCGTCCGTGAGGCTGGTAGCGGTGCCGCTGCCCAGCTCCGCCAAAGCCATGGGCACATTGAGCACGTTCTGGCTGATGACGTAGATCAGCACCAGGCCGACCAGGAAGGGCGCGCCGCTGATCAGGGCGGTGCGCAGTTCACCGGCGCTGCGATGGATGCGGACGAAATTCAGTTTGAGTTCGGCGATCTGCTGCTCGTCGGGGAGCTTGATCGCACGATCTGCCCGGACGTTCAAGAGACTGGCGGTCAGCCAGCGCACAAACTCGTGCAGAACGACTCCGGGCAGAAAGAACGTGTAATAGAGCAGAGTGGTCGTGCGCTGCTTCTTGGTCACCAGCCAGCCAACTTTGAACACGTGCTGGTGCAGCCAGCGCTCAAGACGCCGCATTGCATAAAGCAATCCGGCAGCGATGAGCCAGGGCGCAACAACTTCGATGAGGGTCAGACTAGCTGCCTTTCGCCTGTGCGGCGGCCTCGATGAGCTTGGCGAAATCTTCGATCTTCAGCGACGCTCCGCCGACCAGCGCGCCGTCGACATCGGGCTGGCTCATGTACTCGGCCATGTTGTCGGGCTTGACGCTGCCGCCGTACTGGATGCGCACGGTGTCGGCCACCTGACCACCGTAGAGCGATTCGAGGGTTTTGCGGATGGTGCCGCCAATGATGTTCTGAGCCACGGCGCTGCTGGCGCTCTTGCCAGTGCCGATGGCCCAGATGGGTTCGTAGGCGATGACGACGTTGGCCATCGCTTCGGCGCTGATACCGTCGAGCGCGGCGCGGACCTGGCCACCGACGAAGGAGTCGGTTTCGCCAGCCTCGTTTTGCGCCAGGCTCTCACCGACCGCGATGATCGGCTTGAGGTTGTGGGCCAGCAAAGCCTTCGCCTTGCGATTGATCATTTCGTCGGTCTCGCAGAGGTAAGCGCGGCATTCAGAGTGGCCAATAATGACATATTCGACCAGACCCACCAGCATGGCCGGCGAAATCTGAGAGGTGTACGCTCCCTGATCTTCCCAATGGGCATTCTGAGCGCCCACCTTCAGTGAGCTTCCAGCCAGGGCATTGGCCACGCCCGAGAGCGCGACGAAGGGTGGGCAGACGACCCGCTCGACCGCGGAATACTCGGCGAGACGAGGCGCGAGTTCGGTGACGAACGAGACTGCATCGACAACGGTCTTGAACATCTTCCAGTTGCCAGCGACTATCGGTGTCCGCATCAGGATTTATCCTCTACTTACTCGGTTAAGCTGTCCAGGTACTGCTGTGCGGCAAGTTTGACCCATTCTGGCTCACTGGCGGCCTCGCGCGCAAGGCTCCATTCGGCCCGCGCTCTGTCCGTTTCGCCCTGCGCGAAATGAAGCTCGCCGAGAACCAGATGAATTTCGGCCAGCGTTCTGTCCTGTGTCAGCGCACGCGCCAGAGCCGTTTCGGCGACACGCAGATTGTCGTTGACGATGAGGGCTCGGCTGAGAAAGGCGATGACCAGGGGCGACTGCTGCTGGCGGACGATCTGCACCAGTTCCGCCAGTTGGCTGGGCTGGAGCCGCCGGGCTTCGCCGGCAAGGGCGTAAAGCACGGGTCCGACCTGCCGCCGAACGCTCTCAAATGCCTCTGTATCCTCCGCTTCAACGAGAATCTGCATGTAGGCGAGTACGGCGGAGGAATACTGCTCGGTGATCAGAGCGATGTCGCCGGCGGTCAGCCAGTAGGAGAGCGGGTACTCGGCGTGTTCCGCGCCCTCACGAAGCGTGGCCAAGGCCAAGCGGTCGAGGCCTTCGGCGAATTGGGCGTGGGCCAGCCCCAGGTAGGCTGCCGCGTCGTCAGGATTGGCGCGGCGGTTGGCCTGTGCCCGAAGCAGTTCGAGGTTCTCGAACGGCATGGTCGGAATGATGGGCGGCGGCTGAAGTTCGCCAACGTTACGCGACCGGCCCAGTGAGATCAGCAATGCGACCATCGCGACTACCCAGATGGTCGTCAGGACGGCGCCTGTCACGAGCCATGGCCGACGCGCCGGACGACGCTGGTCCGCTTGGCGGCGCATGGTCCGGGTCGGCGCTTCCAGACGGATTCCGGGAAGCGGTCTGGCCGCCTGCCGATCTTCGAGCTGCTGATCCAGTGTTTGGTCGAGATGGCGCCGCGACTCAGCGTTCGGCGCGATAGCATCAGGACCGCTCGAAACCTCGCGCTCGAGTATGCTGATCATCTCGCTGGCGCTTGCGAAACGCTGGTCGCGATCTTTTGCCAGCGCCCGCACAAGGAAGGCTTCGACACCTGACGCGATTTTCGGATTCAGCACGGAAGGGCGGGGCAGATCCGCGTGCACGTGGTCCTGCAATATCATGTATGGGGTGCCGGCGCCAAAGGGAACCTTGCCGACCAGCATTTCATAGATGACGACGCCAAACGAGTAGAGATCGGCGCGATGATCGATTTCGGCGCCCAGCACTTGCTCGGGCGCCATATAGTAAGGCGTGCCCAGCATCATGCCCTCGCTGATGGTGCTTTCGGGGCTGAGAATCAGCCGGGACAGCCCGAAGTCGCTCAGGTATGGCACGCCATTGGAGTCGATCAGGATGTTCGACGGCTTGACGTCGCGATGAAGCACCCCTCTGGCATGGGCATAGTCAAGCGCGCTGGCGATTGCTCGGACAATCCGCAGGATGTCGTCGGTTGGGAGGGGGCCCTGAGCGAGAATGGCTTTGAGCGTCAGCCCGTCGATGAGCTTCATGACGAGGAAGGGAACCTCCCCACTGTCGTCGAAGTCGTAAACGGGAATGATATTGGGGTGATCGAGGGCACTGACGATCTGCGCTTCACGCACAAAGCGCGTCTGATGTGCCTGCTCGATGCTGGTATGGATGATCTTCAGAGCGACAAAGCGCGTGAGTCGATCGTGCGTTGCACTATAGACCGAGGCCATGCCCCCATGTCCGAGGACGCCTCGTATCGTATAACGCCCGATCTGGTCGCCAACCGAAAGCGCCATGCGCACTCCGCTGCACAGCTCACGAGGCACCTGTAACGCCGACATGAGCCGAAGTCGCCGGCCGTACCGCTGACCACAGAGGACACGGCCGGCAGAAGACTAATTAGCGATCCTTGAGCGCCGCTACGCCCGGCAGGACTTTCCCTTCGAGCATCTCAAGGCTGGCGCCGCCGCCTGTCGAAACGTGGCTCACCTTATCGGCGAGTCCCGCCTCTTCAACGGCCGCGACCGAGTCGCCGCCGCCAATGATGGTCACCGCACCTTCAGCGGTGCGCTTCGCAAGCAGCTGCGCGACTTCGCGGGTTCCGGCGGCAAAGGGCTCTTTTTCGAAGACACCCATCGGGCCATTCCAGACGACGGTCCCGGCTGTCGACAGTTCTTTAGCGAAGCGAGCTACTGTTTCAGGACCAATATCGTAGATCGCCCAGCCGGCGGGCACGCCATCGCTGACGGCGATCACCTGGGTCTGCGAGTCATCCGCAAACTTGTCGCCGATCACGGCGTCAGAGGGCAGGATCAACTTGTCGCCGCTTTTGCCGAGAAGGGCGCGGGCCGTCTCCACTGCGTCAGCCTCGACCAGGCTGTTGCCCAGCTCATAGCCCTGCGCCTTGAAGAAGGTGTTGGCCATGCCGCCGCCGATGAGGAGGCGATCGCACTTGTCGAGCAGCGATTCAATGACCGCAATTTTGTCGGACACCTTGGCGCCGCCGAGGATGGCGATGAATGGCCGGGTAGGGTTCTCGATGGCGCTGGCGAGATAGTTGATCTCTTTTTCCATCAGGAAACCTGCGACGGCCGGCAAATGCTCGGTGACACCCACAGTCGAGGCGTGCGCGCGGTGGGCAGAGCCGAAGGCGTCCATGACGAACACATCGCCGAGTTCTGCCATCTGCGCCGCCAGCTTCGGATCATTCTTCTCTTCAGCCTTGTAGAAGCGTGTGTTTTCCAGCAGCAGGACGCCGCCATCCGGCAGCGCAGCAGCGGCCGCCCTGGCCACGTCGCCGACGCAGTCCTCGGCAAAGGCGACTTCGCGCCCCAGCAGACCGGCCAAGGCGCTGACCACTGGCTTCAAAGAGAATTTCGGATCCGGGCCATCTTTCGGCCGCCCGAGGTGAGACATCAGTGCGACATACCGCGGCTGCTGATCCAGGATGTACTTGAGGGTAGGGACAGCGGCGCGAATGCGCGTGTCATCGGTGATGGTGCTGCCTTCGAGCGGCACGTTGAAGTCGACACGCACCAGGACGCGCTTTCCCTTGAGGTCGATGTCGCGAACCGTTTTCTTGTCCATTACTGCGCCTCTTTCTTGAACCGGACAACAGAGAGGCGCGGGGGTTGGCCGCGCCTCTACAGAAAAGACAAACCTGTGAATGGTGCAACCAACCGTGATTAGAGCTTGTCACCCATGAATTTCACGAGGTCGGCAATACGGCAGGAATAGCCCCATTCGTTGTCGTACCAGGTCACGACCTTGGCCATCGTGCCGCCCATCACCTGGGTGGAGAGCGCGTCGATGATGCTCGAACGGCTGTCGCCACGATAGTCGACGGAAACCAGCGGCTCACGGGAGACGCCGAGAATGCCATCAAGCTTGCTGGTGGCCGCGGCGGCCTCGAAGGCGGCGAGCAGTTCCTCGGTGGTGGTGGGCTTCTCGAGGTCGGCAACGAAGTCGACCAGGGAGACGGTCGGCGTGGGCACGCGGATGGCGAAGCCGTCGAACTTGCCCTTCAGCTCGGGAATGACCAGCGAGACGGCCTTGGCCGCGCCGGTGGTCGTGGGGATCATGCTGACGGCGGCTGCGCGAGCACGACGCAGGTCCTTGTGGGGCAGATCGAGGATCTGCTGATCGTTGGTGTAGCTGTGGATGGTGGTCATCAGGGCGCGCTGAATGCCGAAGTTGTCATTGACCACCTTGGCCGCGGGGGCAAGGCAGTTGGTCGTGCAGGAGGCATTCGACACGATGTGATGATTGGCCGGGTCGTACTTTTCCTCGTTGACGCCGAGGCAGATGGTGATGTCCTCATTCTTCGCCGGGGCGGAGATGATCACCTTCTTGGCGCCGCCGGTCAGGTGCTTCGAGGCCGTCTCTTTGTCGGTGAAGCGGCCGGTGCTCTCGATCACGATATCGCAGCCGAGATCGCCCCAGGGGAGCTTGGCCGGGTCTTTTTCGGAAAGGGCCTTGAGCTCGTCGCCATCGATGACGAGCCCGCCTTCACGCTTTTCAACCGTGCCCGGATAGCGCCCGTAGTTCGAGTCATACTTGAACAAGTGCGCCATCGTATCCAGGTCGCCGAGATCATTGAAAGCGACGACATCGATTTCGCCTGGATAACGCTCGCGGAGCGTGCGGAGAGCCAGACGTCCAATACGACCAAAACCGTTAATGCCAATGCGAATTGCCATGCGGAATCTCCTCCGTGTGAGCTAACTGGCAGTGTAAGCTTCTCTTTGAGCGTCCTGAGCAGGCGCGCGCCGCTGCGCGACGTTAACTGTGCGCTCTGCTTCGCTCAAGAACAGTATCGCCTTGACGAGTTTCTGCGGATCATGCCGCCAAGGGCGTTCTGTATCGACTAGATCGGTATAGTGGACCCGGTAGCGCTGCCAAACTTCATGGTCGGCAGGAGTAGGCTGAACATAACGTGTGTTCACGCCCGCGTTCTCCTGAGGGTACGCGTTGTTGGCCACTACGACCTGAATAACTCCGCGGCCGATGTGGCGCTCCAGAGCCAGAATGTGGTCGGCGACCGTAAAGTCGGTCGTCTCGCCCGGCTGGGTTGCGATGTTGCAGACATAAATCTTGAGTGCATCCGAGTTGCGCAGTGCGTCCACGATGCCATTGACCAAAAGATTGGGCAGGATACTGGTGTAGAGACTGCCGGGGCCGATGATCACCAGATTGGCCTCGCGCAGAGCGGCCACGCTACCGGGGAACGCCTGGGCGCTCACCGGGCTGATCCAGACCTTTTCAATCGTGCCGTTCATGGCGGTGATCTGTGATTCGCCGATCACTGTCACCGGGCGGGCTGAACCGCCCACGCGGATATTGGCACTGAGCGTGACGTCTTCCAGGGTGGATGGATAGACACTTCCCTGGATGTTGAGCACACGTTCAATCTCCACCAGCGCCGTTTCCAGGCTTCCGGTGACACCGGAGAGGGCAGAGATGAACAGATTGCCGAACGCATGGCCTGCGAGCTCACCACCATTGAAGCGATACTGGAAAAGGCGCGTCATCAGGCTTTCGTCGTCGGCGAGCGCGGCAATGTTGTTGCGCAAATCGCCGGGCGGAAGCACACCCAGGTCGCGACGTAAGCGACCTGAACTGCCGCCATCGTCGGCGACCGTGACGACCGCCGTGATATTGCCGGTGACAGCCTTCAACCCCTTGAGCACCGCCGGCAGCCCGGTGCCGCCGCCAACCGCGACGACTCGCAGCCCCTTGTTACGGCGGCTGTGGGTGTAGACCGCGTCGATGACGGGCGTAGGATGCATGGCCTGGTAAGGCGCAAGGAGCCGTCGCGCGAAGCCGATGAGCGCGACGAGGATGACCGCTGCCCCAAGGATCAGAATACCTGCGGCAATCAGGAGACGACCCAGTGGGGTTCCGCCGACCGGATCGGGATAGAGATGCGGTACGGTGCCGTACGTGATGGCATACGCTTCCAGGATGATCCCCAGAACAAGCAGCACAAGCCATCGTTTCACACCGATGCCGGGCGTGAACCATTTTCCAAGCGGAGTTGCTCGGTTCATCCCCAAGTCCGTATGCATCCGATACCGGTACACTAGGTTAACACTGCGGCGCTTCTCTGTCAAAGCAGATTAAGGTCATTTAACCGCACGCACAATGAAAACCCCTGCCGCCCACACTGCGACGGCACCCAGGGCAGAAAGAACGCCTATTGCAATCGCCGCATCGAACCAGAACTGCTCCGGAAACAAGCGGATGAGCGTATCGGATGTCGGAAAATACCACGTCCCATCGGTGAAGAAGAGCTCGTGGAACAGCACGAAGAAGCGATCCCAGGCGGCGAGGGCCATCACCACGATGCCAACAATCAACAAAAGTGTGGCGATGCCTCCCCGCTGGAACGCTCCCGCAAGTGCGGCTCGTTTCCTGCTTGCGAGCCACAACCCACAGGCAACGTACAACACGGACAATACTACCGCAGCGAGGAACGCGTATCGCGTGACGATCTGCACGTCGTGCATATGAACAAGTTCACGCTGGTTGAAGAGCGGCGTGCCGTCGTCGAACGTCAGGTCGCCGAGAAACGTGAGTGGCTCATCATTGATGAGAAATGCCACTGCCCGCGGCCCGTAGCGAAGACGCTCATCACGGGTGAATCCGTAAGGATCGTCCGGAAAGCCCGGCCGGGTGTATTCAATCTGGAGGTACACCGGAGTCATCACCAGGCGCACGGCGATGAGCACCAGGAGCAGCGGGGTGAGGACGATCATTACGCTTTGCGCGAGCCGAATCATTCGGATGTTCTTCCAGTCGTCCTATTCAGCGAAGCTGCTCGGCGCCGCCGGAGAGCAGAAAATTGACGACCAGAGAGTCGACGATCGTCTCAAGAGGCGCGCGCTCATCGGTGAAAACGATATCCGAAGTGGATGTCGGCACGACCGACTCCAGGGCGCGCTCGAAAGTCGACCTCAGGAGCGGATGGGCATCGGACGGCAGCGCATCGAAGTTGCGAACGAAGTCGTCGAAGGTGGTGGGCTCCTGCGTGGCGACGAGAATGGTGTTGAACGACAGCGGCACATCGATGGTGTGAACTGTCGGGAAAACCTCCAGTAGGGTGGTGGTCAACGCCTGGACCAGCCGGCGATCCTGCGGCGTACGGCCGACATTGATGGCGACTACGCCATCTGGAGTCAGCCTGGCACGCACTTCCTGAAAGAACTCGGCCGTGGTCAGGTGCCAGGGGATGTACGGAGGGCGATAAGCGTCAATAGCGGCCACGGTATAGCGGCGATCGACACCCCGCAAGGCATAGCGACCATCTTCGACAATCACGTTGACATTGGGCATCATCGCTTGATTGAGGTCAAAAAACTGCGCGGCCGCATCGACGATGGCCGGGTCGATTTCGATGCCGTCAATCGGGAGTCCGCCATAGACCTGCGTGTACTGACGAGCGATGGTCCCGGCCGCCAATCCGACGATCAACATGGACTCGACATCCTGTGGAGCGAACGGCGCCGCATTGAAGTAGGGCGCTACCAGGAAGAAATCCCAGGTGCGGCCACTGCCCAGAAGTGTAGGATGCCATTCGCTGTGGATGCCCTGACCCTCGTTGAGATAGAGGTAGCGATAGCCGTCGGATGTCTCCTGAACCTGGATATAGTTGTAGGCACTTTCGTCCTCGTACAACAGGGTAGCGCCGGGCAGCGGGTCACGCAGAGGTCCGGCGCTGGCTGTGAACGTCATCACCACGACGATCAGTGGAAGGAGCAGGTAAGAGAGGCTTCCCCGCCATCCGGCGTGCAGCGCCTGACCGAGGATGCCTACGACGAACAGGATTGCGGCGAACAAGACGAAGGTTGGAGTTGTGCCTAACTCGGGGATAGTGACCAGGACGGACAGAAAGGTCCCCACCAGACTGCCGAGGGTGCTGATGGCATAGAGACGACCGGCGGCGCGCCCGGAGCCACTGACGTCGATGACAATCAGTCGAATGGCAAAGGGTGAAATGGTTCCCAGGAGGGTGATCGGTACGGCAAACAGCACGATGACGGCGAGAAACGAACCGACCGCGACTCCGGCATCGACGCTGACCACGGCATTTGCGGCAGCCGTGAGCACTGGACGCGCGATAAAAGGGACCAGCGCGCACAGGAACGCACCGACCATGATGATTCGATAAAAGGTCGTGGCATGTGGAGAACGATCCGCCCACCGACCGCCGACATAATAGCCAACAGTGAGGTAAAGCAGAATCATCCCGATGATGTTGGCCCAGATGAGATTGCTGCTTCCGAAGACGCTGCCCATCAGCCGAAAAGCGGCCATTTCGACCGCGAGCGTGGTCGCGCCGCTGGCGAACACCGCCACCGGGACGAACCAGCGGCGAATGGCGGATCCGGCGATGTTGGTGCTCGGATGCGAAAGCGTCTGTTCTGTCATGGTCGCCTGAATTCCCTCAGATTGGTGTTTGCGCCAGAACTGCGGTCAGGTCGTCACCACAGCGAATGATGAAGGTCGGGATATTGGCGAGGCGCAGCATGGTGCGCACATCGTCGACCGGCGCCGGTCCACCAAACGATTGGGGCTCCAGGAGGACACAGACCGGTCGAATGCCCTTACGGGCAATGAGCTGCGCTTCGGCAATCCAGGCGGGATCTGACGAGGCTGTGATCAAGACAAGAGTTGCCCCGCGGGAAATGTAGGGCGTTTCCAGCGCGAGCATCTCCGCCAGACTGCGCTGAGCGACGCTGCGCGCCAGGGCCAGGATCTCCATCACCCGAAGCGACTGCCGCGCTCCGTGCTCGGGCTGCAAGACTTCCCGATTGGGGGTATAGGCGGCGAAGCCCACGGCGCGATCGGACTCGATGAAGAACTGCGCCAGCGAGGCCGCAATGGTGACCGCGTACTCCTCGCTCGAAGGCGGCAGGGTGGTCCCGCTATGCAGGACGGCGCCGGTGCCGTTGGCCCGACGCAGCCCTGGAAACTCGGCGAGGCTGGAAGCGGAAAAGTCGACGAACAGCCAGACATCGACCTTTGGCTCGATCTCGAATTCCTTGACCATGAGCTGGTTGCGCCGAGCGGTGGTTGGCCAGTGAATGCGATTGAAGCTGTCGCCAGTGACGTATTCGCGGACGCCGACCGCATTGGTGGTGATGAAATGCGCCCGCTGTCGCTGATGTTCCCCGCCGGTCAGCGCCCCCGATGGAATGGCGAACTTGACGATCGGAACGGTGAGCGGGTAGACGACCAGACGGGATGTGGCCGCGAGATTTCGCCGGAGCAGGAACAGCCCGAAAGGATCACCGCTGATGATGCTGAGTGAACCGAGGCGAAACTCGCCTCGGGCCTGGCAGGTGGTCTCGACGTACCAACGATAGCTGGCGCGAAAGGTAAGCCAGGGCACGACATGACTGGCGCGATGGGCCGGCAGGTCGGAGTCGTCATGAATTTCGAGCCACAGTTTGGGCAGCACAGCGCGATTCTGTACGAGAAACATCTCATCGAAGCGGCGCCCGATCTGCGAGCGCGAAGAGCTTGTGCGCCGGGTAATGCCGATCCAGCGGATGGAGAACCATGCCCACAGCATCGACACCAGGATCATGGCACCCAGCAAATAGGCAAGGTTGAAAAAGAATGCGCGCCCGGTCAGAAGACCCGCAATGAGACATGCGGATATGGAGAAGTAGAGCGCGTTACGGCGGTTTCGCATGGGTCAGCGAGCGGATGCCCCCGGCACGGGAGTCGCTGCAAGAATGTCCTGCACGATCGCCCGCGAGGAGATGTCGCGAATGCGGGCACTTGGCCCGATGATGATGCGATGGGAAAGGGTCACTTCGGCGAGCGCCTTGACGTCATCGGGAATCACGTATTCGCGACCCGCCATCGCTGCGCGTGTCTGGCAGCAGCGGAAGAGGGCCAGAGAACCGCGCGGGCTGGCGCCCAGATACACGTCTGGGTGCTGGCGCGACGCATTGACGATGTCGATGATGTAGCGCTTGACTTCATCCGCGACATAAACCTCGCGGACGGCCTGCTGAGCCTGAATCAGTTCCTGCACGCTGACGACCTGATAGAGCGCGGCAATGGGATGCGTATGCTGCTGCGATGTCAGGACGGCGAGCTCTTCAGCCGGGGCAGGGTAGCCAAGGTGGATGCGCAGCATGAAGCGGTCAAGCTGCGCTTCGGGGAGCGGGAAGGTCCCCTCGTACTCGATAGGATTCTGCGTGCCGAGTAAAAGGAACGGCTCCTGAAGGGTGTGGGTCTTGCCGTCGACGGTGACCTGCTTCTCTTCCATTGCCTCGAGAAGCGCCGACTGAGTCTTTGGGTTGGCACGATTGATTTCGTCGGCGAGGACGATCTGGGCCATGATGGGGCCCGCCCTGAACTCGAACTCGTGCGACTTCTGATTGAAGAGGTAGACCCCCGTGACATCGGAGGGCAACATGTCCGGCGTGAACTGAATGCGGCTGAAGGAACTGCCAATGGACCGTGCCAGCGCCTTGGCCAGCATCGTCTTGCCCACCCCGGGGATGTCTTCAATCAGGATGTGGCCCTGACTGATCAAGCCAAGGACGGTCAAGCGGATCTCATTGCGCTTGCCGATAATCACCTGATTCACGTTGTGGGTAATCCGCTCCGCCACCTGTTGAACGATTTCTATGTGGCGCGGGCGGTTCTCTGTGACCTGACGGTTGTCTTTGGGATGATTGTGCATACAGTGAGTGTTCTTTGTGAACGAACCCCGTAGTGAACGGATCCCGTTCAGTATAGTCGAAATCCCGACGGATGTAACAGTCTGGGTTGTGAATGATAGCCGATCCGCCTAGTTGCCGTTTAGAGCACGTCATGTATAATCATCAGGTGAGTCTGCTTCGGCAGTTTGTGCAAAGACCACGCAAGAGGAGACGCTATTCATGGCAAAGTCGCGGACAGAATTGATGGTCGATCGTCTCCGCGAATTACAGGCGACCACGCCCGAAATTGAAGCGTCCGCAGTGGTCAGCGTCGACGGACTGGCCATGGCTTCGTCGCTCCCTCGCGAAATCGAAGAAGACCGCGTATCTGCAATGTCTGCCGCGATGCTCTCCCTGGGCGAACGGATTGCGACTGAACTCCGCCGTGGGGAGCTCGATCAGGTGTATATCCGTGGCGAGGCTGGTCTTGTCATTCTGATGTCCATTGGTGAGGAAGCCGTGCTCACCACGCTGGCCCGCGAGGGTGCGCGGTTGGGCCTCATTCTCCTAGATATGCGACGTACAGCCGACGACCTCGAACGTCTCGTCTAGATTTCGCCACGCAAGTAACTCTAGTGTAGGTTCGGAATGGGCGGGGAGTTCAGCTCCCCGCCTCTCTTTTTTGTGGCATGGGGTTCGATAAATGGCCAACAATCCCAAGTACATCTTTTGCACTGGCGGGGTGGTCAGCTCCGTCGGCAAGGGCGTGACGGCAGCCGCAGTCGGACGGATCCTGAAGGCGCGCGGCTTCAAAGTAGCCATTCAGAAGCTCGATCCATATCTGAATGTGGATCCGGGAACGATGAGTCCGTATCAGCATGGCGAAGTGTTCGTCACGGCGGATGGGGCAGAAACAGACCTGGATCTGGGACACTACGAGCGTTTCATCGACGAGCGGTTGGATAAGACCTGCAATGTCACTGCCGGTCAGGTCTACAGCCACGTGATCGAGAAGGAACGACGTGGTGACTATCTGGGTGGTACGATTCAGGTCGTGCCGCATATCACGAATGAGATTCGGCGGCGCATCCTGATGGTTGGCAAAGAGACAAATGCCGACATCGTGATTGTGGAGGTCGGCGGCACGGTCGGCGATATCGAAGGGCAGCCATTCCTGGAGGCTATCCGTCAGCTGCGGACGTCGCTTGGCAGAAATGACTCGCTGTTCATTCATGTGACTTTTCTGCCCTATATTGGCGCGACGCGCGAACTGAAGACAAAGCCGACGCAGCACAGCGTCCGCGAACTCCGCGGAATTGGCATTCAGCCCCAGGTTATCATCGCGCGGACCGACTACGAGGTTGGGAAGGATGTGACCTCGAAGATCGCATTGTTCTGCGATGTCGAGGAACGCGCGGTGATTGCGCTCAAGACCACGGACCTGATTTATGAGGTGCCGCTGGTGCTTGAGGATGCCGGGCTGGGTGAGTATCTGGTCGATCAACTGCGGCTGGAGAAGCGTACGCCAGATCTTTCGGGTTGGCGTCAGATGGTCAGCAGGATGCGGGCGGTCAGCAAGCCCATTCGTATCGGCGTGGTCGGCAAGTACGTCGAGCTGCACGATGCATACATGAGCGTGAAAGAGGCGCTTCTCCATGCCGCGGCTCACTGCGATCGCAAGTTGGAAATCGAGTGGATCAACTCCTCTGATCTGGAAAAAGAGCGCGCGTGGGAGCAACTGAAAGCGGTCAGCGGACTGGTTGTCCCCGGCGGCTTCGGTTATCGAGGGGTGGAGGGGAAGGTGCTCGCCGCACGTTTTGCGCGCGAAAACCGAGTACCATATCTGGGCCTCTGCCTGGGGATGCAGACGATGTGCATCGACTTCGCCCGCAACGTCCTCGGCATGGAAGACGCCAATAGCTCGGAATTCGAGACAGCCAGCGAGCACTTTGTGATCGACATGATGCTGGACCAGCGAGGGATCACGGACCTGGGCGGCACCATGCGGCTGGGCGTGTACCCGTGCGAGCTCGCGCCCAACTCGCATGCCTGGGAAGCGTACAAGCAGGCGAACATGGTCGAAGAACGGCACCGGCACCGCTTCGAGTTCAACAACGTGTATCGCGGGCAGTTTGAAGAGCACGGGATGGCGTTCAGCGGACTGAGCCCTTCGCATGAACTCGTAGAAATCGCGGAGCTCGCCGATCATCCTTTTATGGTGGGCACGCAGTTCCATCCGGAATTCCTGAGCCGGCCCAATGCTCCGCACCCTCTGTTTGTCAGTTTCATCCGGTCAGCTATCGCGTATGAAGACATGCCCGACAGCGAGCAGCGCTAAGGAGGTAGACGATCTATGTCACTCAAGTCCTTTATCGAGGCCATGCCGAAGGTCGAGCTGAACGTACAGCTTGAGGGAAGTTTCGATATCAGGCGGCTGACGCTGATTTCCGAGCAGTACGACATTCCGGAAACGCTCAAGCACTATAACGATTGGGTGGGTCTGCTGAAGAAGCCAGACTATGCGCGGCTCTACGATATTCTGAAGGTGGCCAATTCGTGGATCCGCGACAATGAAGACCTCTCCAAACTCACTTACGATCTGGCGACGCGTCTGCATCAGCAGCACGTACGCTACGCCGAGGTGGGTATCTGTCCCCAGTACTACGCCGACACTGGCCTGGATCTCGAAAGTCTGTTTGCGGCGATCAACGACGGCCGGCAGCGGGCGGAACGGGCATGGGGTATCCGCTTGCAGTGGATCCTCAATGCGTTTCGCGATGAGCCTCGCCGGGTGGAGGATACGGTACGTTGGGGCGTTTCCATTCCGGCTCAGCGCGCGGGCGTCATCGGCGTTGGCCTGATCGGTCGCGATGACGTTCAGCCTGCGGCGCAGTTCGAGAAGCCGTTTCGTGCGGCGGAGAAACGCGATCTGGTGCGAGTCGTTCGCGTTGGCGAACACACCGATCCTGCCGGCATTGGAGAGACGCTGTCCACCTTGAGTCCGACGCGCATTGTGGATGGTAAGGGCATCTGGACCGACGAGGCGCTCATGGCCCAGGTGGTCGAACAGGGGACGCTCCTGACGTTCAGCCCGAGCCGTTTCATCAAGCACAAGTGGGTCGCAGGCGAGAACGATCTGCCTATTCGAACTCTGCTCGATCATGGCGTTCCGCTGGTGGTCGGCTCCGAGTTGCCTACACTTTACCAGACCAGTCTGAACCAGGAGTATTTCCTGGCGGCGTCAGCGGGGCAGATGTCGCCTGACGAGGTTGTACAGATGGCACTGACCGGTCTGACGCGGACCGCACTTTCGGAAGAGGAAAAGCAGGAACTGGAGCAGTCGTTCCGCTCGGAATACGAGACACTGAAGGCAGAGCACACGGCTGAGGCCGGTTAGAAAAGAGCGCCGATGAACTCGGCGCTCTTTTTTTTGCTTAGTGGTCGGAAGGCTCCTGGAGCCGCTTGTAGTCGACAAAGCGGTATCCGACTCCGCGCTCGGTCAGGATATAGCGCGGATGAGATGGATCTTCCTCTATCTTCTCGCGAAGATAATTCACGTACAAGCGGACATAATGGGCTTCATCCCGATACTCATAGCCCCAGACCTTCGCGAGGAGCTGGTCGTGTGAAACCGTCCAACCGGCATTCTCGATGAGATGGTAGAGCAGGCGATACTCGGTCGGACGTAGCTTGATCCGCTCGTTGTTGACGATCACTTCGCGCCGGTTGAAATCTACGCTCAACCGGTCGTCCACACGAAGAATGGCTTGCTCTGGGGTGGTTGCCGGCATATCGGCGCGGCGCAACACTGCCTTGATGCGGCTTGAAAGCTCGCGTGGGCCGAAAGGCTTGGTAATGTAGTCGTCGGCGCCCAACTCCAGGCCGTAGACCTTGTCGTTTTCTTCACCCTTGGCCGTCAGCATGATGACCGGAATTGACGAGAACTCGCGCAGCATGCGCAGTGTCTCAAAACCGTCCAACTCCGGCATCATCACATCCAGGAGGATGATGTCGGGCAAGCGGGTCCGCACGGATTCTAGCGCTTCAAGACCGTTATGCGCTTCGATGACCTGGTGACCATCCAGTTCCAGGTTCATGCGGATGAAATTGATCATCCTCGGCTCGTCGTCCACGACCAGAATGCGCTTCCCTGAGGGTCGAGTTGTGCGCATCGTCATATCTGCAACCACTTTCTGTGCCGGGCTTCTCGCTCTAGTCGTCGCGGAATGGAAGCGGGAACTCTTCCGCGTCGGCACCGGACGGAAGGACCTCCACGAAGGTAATGCGCCACCACGGAATGACTACGGTGGTGACTCCGTCTTCCAACCAGGTTGCCTCGCGATCGGTCTTTTCACGTGGATTCTTTACGGTCAGGACATTGTCCCCGCTTTGGGGCAATGCTTCGATATCGCCTTTGACCGCTTCGGCGTTGTTGATGTGGACGAGAACTGTAATCATGTGGGTGATCGGCCTCTGTCACTCGGCTCGCGACTTGAAGTAGATGTGGGCGATGAGCTTACCCAGGCGAATTTCGTCCCCATTGCGCAGGACGCGCGGCTGGTGTGGTACCAGACGCTGTCCATTGAGATGGGTTCCGTTGGAGCTGCCCTTATCCACCAGCATCAGCGTATCCTCGCTGCGGAAAATCGCCGCATGGACTCTGGATACACCTTTTTCAAGGGCTCCGTACGGGGTCAGGTCAAGATCTGGCTGGATGGTGCTGCTGGCGTCGCCGCGCCCCAGGACGGTCTGATCTTTTGGCCGAAACGATACGGGCTGCGCTGCATCGCGAATGTGAAGCACGATAGAAGCCTCGGGTTCAAACCGCGCCGTTCCCCAGGTTGTGCGCAGCGCGAAGTTGTCATAGCCTTCGTCGACCTTGCGCGTAGGAAGCGTCGCTGCGGGATCGGAACCTGTCAGACGTCGACCACAGTCTTCACAGAAGAGCAGTCCTTCTTTGTTCTTGTACTCACAGTACGGGCAGATTGGCATGTTATCCGAACAATCTAACAGTTACTCGTTACTCGTCCCTGAACCCAATAACAGAGACCGTGTTTGGTATTTTAGCGTCTTCCTGCCTTTGTCGGAAAGGGTGCTGGTGTAGGCAACCTGCCGGGCCTCCGCAAGAGCCTGCTGGGCGAGCTCCTCCTGCCCCTGTTCGAGCAAGCGCGTCGCCAGATTCTCAAGCCGCCGGGTCGCTTCTTTGGCATCCCCACGGTCGATCGCCTCGCGAGCGCGCTCCTGCATACGGTAGAGAGTCAGTTTGCCCAGGGCATCGACCACATTGGCAGGAGGCTCTTCGGACTGTGGTTCAGACGATACCCCGATCGAGATGTCGCTGATCGCGATGAAAGGAATCGTTTCGTCGAGCAGGATATCCCCGCGAACGGAGATGCGCGCGATGAAGCGAAAACCTTCCGGGAGTTTAGGCGGAAGTTCAAGCTGGAAGAGGACCGCAGTGATTTTGTGATACTGAAGGTTGCCGACCGGAATGGTCGGTTTTTCGATGGTCAGAGGCTGAGGTCGTGGTGAAAGCTTGAACGCCGAGTCGAGCTTGATTTCCGCATCCGGAGCGATAGAGATGTGAAGTCGCTCGGCAAAGGTGTTGGCCAGGTTGCGCACATGATCGTTCAAGAAGCGCTGAACAGCGCTGGAGCTCATGATGTATTCCGCGCCGCCGCCTGTAATACTGGTCAGCTTGTCGAGAAATTCGTCATTCCACTCCTGGCCGATTCCCATCGCGCTGATCCCAATGCCTTCTAGTGTGATCTCGTCGGCAAGGGTGAGGCAGTCCGGCTGGTCGCCGTAGGTATTGCCATCGGTCAGCATGATGATGTGGTTGACGTAGCGGTTCGACCGTTTCGAGCGGCACTGCTCCACGGCCAATCGGAGTCCGCGAAGAATTTCGGTGCCTCCGGATGCGCGGATCATGGCAACGCGCGCCTTCATCAGGGCACGATTTTCGACAGGGGAGGCTTCAACGACGACCTCCGCGAAATCGTTGAACGTGACGATGGAGAGGAAGTCGTTTTCACCCATCGCATCGATGATCTGATGTGCCGCAGCCTTAACGCGTTCAAGGCGACTGCCATTCATCGAGTTGCTACGGTCGAGAAGGAGGGTCAGATTCAGACGGACGTTCTGCCGGCGCGTTTCGGCCTCTTCGATAGTGGATTGATGGGTATACGTCTCCGCCAGAAGGTAGACCACCTGTGATTCTTCGAGAGGCTGGACGTAACGCTTGCTTGGGGTAACACGGAGCATGAACTCAGACGGAATATCCCCGGCGACTTTGCGCAAAGAATCCCGATAGCGGGCATGTCGCTCCGGGTCCGTCAGCAACTCGTAGGCAGCATTGATATCCTGAAGCTGCGCTACGGCGCCGACATTAGGATTCTTGTCTGGATGCAGACGCATAGCGACACGACGATACGCCTGTTTAATATCCTCGGTGGATGCGTCCCGCGCAATGCCAAGAATCACGTAGGGATCTAGGATGGTGTCCATGGCGCAGGCGTCTCTAATCTGGCATGAAGACGACGATAACGGTTATGTTGTCCAGTCCACCGCGTTTGTTGGCGAGCGCAACGAGTTTCTGACAGGCATCGAGCGGCTGCGCGGCCTGCGTGATAATGTCTGCGATATCATTTTGCTCAACCAGCCCCCAAAGGCCGTCGCTGCAGAGCAGCAGTCGAGATTTCGGTGGCAGCCGACGCGTAAGTGAGTCGACTTCCACATTCTCGTTCTGACCGAGCGCGCGGTACAGGACGTGCTTCTGCGGGTGGTCTGCCGCTTCGTCGGGTGTTAGCTGGTCTAGCTCAATGAGCCGCTGAACCAGGGAATGATCGCGTGTGAGCTGCTCGATGCTGCCACGGCTGACCAGGTAGAGGCGGCTGTCGCCGACATGGGCCATGTAGGCCAGGTCGTTCATCAGCACGACGCAGGTGAGAGTTGTTCCACCATCCGGGATCGACGCGTGCACCTGTTTGTTGGCTTCCTCAATGGCCTCGACCAGCGTTTCGGTAATGGGCGTCTGACTGTCATAGGTCGATTTCAGCATTGGGACGTAGATCGAGCTCAGAATGGTGTCCGCGACCGTGCGCGCGGCAATGGCGGAAGCTTTTTCTCCGTCATGGTGGCCACCCATCCCGTCGGCAAGAACGAAGAGGCCGAAGTCGGGACGTTCCTCGGAACTGCGGCTACAGGCATAGAACGAAAACGCCGCATCCTGATTATTGCCACGTACAGAGCCTGTATCGGTGATCTGGCCGAACGTCGTGTGGCGCGGGGTTAGAAAGCTGATGAGCACATCTTCATTGAGCGGGCGGGTTGCCCCATCCCCATATTGCAGTTGGGCAGTGACTTTAGGCGGCGCGATCTCTTCGGCGGGGCTCATAGGCGCGGCCGGCATCTCGGGAACAGTCGTAGTTGCCGGCTTGTCTTGGCTCTTCTTTGCATCCGACGGCTCAAAAAGGCGCCGAAGAAAATTCATGAAAAGACTCCAGTGGGCTGTGCCCAGGACTGATCGTGTCTAAGCGACATGCGGGAAGGCATACAATTTGCGATCCATCGACGTCACCAGAATGAGGCCGTTGCTGGCGGCAAAAGGGGTCGAAGTGATCGAGCGGTTGGTCTTGTACTGCCACCGCTCCTTGCCGTTTTCGGCGTTCAGGCAGTATAGAACCCCATTGGTGTTGCCCACGTAGACGGCATCCTGATGCACCAGCGCGGAGCCAACCAATGGCGAGTCGCTCTGAAAACGCCAGCGCTCACGTCCAGTCTGCGTGTTGATCGAGTAGACAAAGGTGTCGGTCGAGGGAACGATGATGAATCCCTTGTAGGCGGCCGGTGATGCATAGATCGGGCCGTTGGTGCGGAAACGCCAGGAGTTGAAACCTGTATTGGCGTCAAGGGCGTAGACAAAGCCATCGCCCGATCCGATGAAGCAAATCCCTTCCTGCGGGTCGATGAGCGGCGCTGACATGACCGCTCGCTTGGTGCGGTAGGTCCACTTCCGGTTGCCGGACAGACTCACTGCAGTGATCTCGCCCAGACTCCGCGCCAAAGATGACCAGGTCGGCCGTGACAAAGGCCCGGCTTCGGACCGGCGCGCCCGCATCGTAGGCCCACAAAAGCCGGCCATTTCCAACGTTCAGCGCATACATTTTGCCATCATCACTGCCGATGAAGACGTGCCCGTGCTCGACGCGCGGGCTGCAGCGGATCCGCTCTTTGGTCTGATGTGTCCAGGCAACGCGGCCGCTGCGATAATCCACGGCGTAGATCGAGCAGTCCTCAGAGCCGAACAACAGAAGTTTATTGGACTCGTCAATGGCCGGCGTCGAAGTGATGCCACCCTTTGTCGCATACTTCCAGACCAATTCGCCGGAATCGGTGTTGACCGCCCACATGTTTGTATCATAGGCGCCGCAAAAGGTAAGTTCGCCGGTCGCCACGGGACCGCTGCGAATCTCGTCTTCGGCGGTGAAAACCCACTTTGGCTGAACGCCGCTGACGCTGGTCACCTGACCGTAGGCCAGTGCTTCGGTCGGTGGTTGGGCGTAGACGGCCTGCGTCGGAGCGGGGGGTGGGGGAGGGGAAAACTGCAAGCTATGTGCGGGTACCATGGCTTGATGCTTCAGCCGCTCAAGCGCTTCCTTCATCTCGACACAGGAAGGGAAGCGATCCTCGATCCGGAAACTCAGAGCGCGTTCCACGATCACGATCAAGCCTTCCGGAACGGAGGGGTTAAGCCTGGCGATTGGACGTTCGTGGAAGGTAAAAGGTGTCTCCAGACGAGGGTCTTTCTTAGTGAGCAACTGGTGAATTGTGGCGCCCAGGCTGTAGATATCGCTCTGGGGCGTCATGTCGCCCTTGTACTGCTCTGGCGCGGAATAGCCCTCTGTTCCGATCATGGTATGCTTGACACCGCTGACAAACGCCTTGGCGATGCCGAAATCAATGAGCCGTACCTTACCCAGGCTGTCAATCATCACATTGGACGGTTTCAGATCGCGAAATACGATCGGATCTGGTTTCTGGGTATGCAGGAAGTGCAGGACGTCGCAGAGCTCGATGGCCCAATCGATGATCTTGTCGAACGGAAGTTCGCGTGCCTTGGTGAGCAGAGCCTCAAGGTCGCTGCCATTGATGTATTCCATCACCAGGTAGGCGCGATCGTTGAGGTCAAAGAAGTCGAAGATCTTCGGGATCGCCGGGTGACTGAGCGCGGCGAGAATGTTGGCTTCGCGGCGGAAAGTTTTCAGCATCGAGGAGCGCAGGCCAGGGTCAGCCGTGTTCGTCTGCATTTCCTTGATGGCGACCAACTTCTTGACGTCGGTGAAGTTCAGGTCGCGGGCCTGATAGACCATCCCCATGCCGCCGCTGCCGATGACACCGATAATCTTGTATCGGTTCTGGAGCACAAAGTTGGACTTAAGGAATTGTCCTGTGCGTTCTCGCGCCCAGTGTTCGAGAACTGAGTTGTTTCCGGCATCGAAGATTGCCTTATTGACTCATGAAGACACGAGATGAAGAGGTGACAATGAGAACCGATCCAGCTAACGCCATTATATTGGAGTCAGATGAATGTGGCAATCAGAATAACACGTTTGTCTCTCGGGATCGATTAACCTATGAGCATCCTCTGGCGATCTACGTTCACGTCCCATTCTGCATGACCAAATGCACCTACTGCGCCTTCAATACGTACACAAACCTTGACCATCTGGTGCCCGCTTATGTCGAGGCGCTGTGCCGGGAGATCGAGCTTGTGGCTGCGAAGGCGCCTCAACGTGCGGTGACGACTGTGTTTCTCGGAGGTGGTACGCCGAGCTTACTGAGTGTAGAGCAGCATGAGCACATCCTGGACACCCTGCAGCGGCAGTTCGTGGTGGAGGCCGATGCAGAGATCACACTTGAGGCGAACCCGAATGACGTCTCGCTGGATTACGCAACGGCGCTGCGCCGGGTCGGATACAATCGCATCAGCCTCGGAATGCAGTCGGCAAATGCGCGCGATCTCGCACTCTTTCGGCGACGCCATGATACGGATGATGTGGCGCGAGCGGTTTCGGCGGCGCGTCTGGGCGGGTTTGCGAATATCAATGTGGATCTAATCTTCGGGATTCCCCACCAGACACGCGAGGAGTGGACCAATACACTGGAGCAGGCGCTCGCGCTGCGACCGTCGCATATCTCCCTATATGCGCTGTCGATCGAGGAGCATACGCCGATGGAAACATGGGTTGAGCGCGGGATGCTGCCGATGCCGGAAGACGATTTGTCCGCTGATATGTACGGAGACGCGGAGAGTGTGCTGGCCCGGGCGGGATTTGAGCAGTACGAGATCAGCAACTGGTCTCTGCCAGGCTTCCAGTGTCGGCACAACCTCCAGTACTGGCGTAGTCTGCCGTACCTGGGGCTGGGGCCGGGTGGACACGGATTCGCCAGCATGGTGCGGTACTCGACCGTCTTGAGTCCGCAGCGTTACATACGGGTGCTGACGGACTCGCTGGTCGACGAACTACCTTTTCCGCAGAGCCCTGCCGTGGCAGAGTCTACATCTCTCACCCTGGAGGACGAAATCAGTGAGTTCCTGATTATGGGGCTTCGCCTGACGCGCGAAGGCGTATGCTTGAAGACGTTCGAGGCCCGATTCGGTATCTCGCTGCTCGAACGACACGGTGAGACGCTGCGCCGATTCGAGGCCTACGGCCTTGTCGCCATCAGCAAGACGCACGCTCACCTCACGGAGAGGGGCCGTTTTCTCAGTAACGCCGTTTTCCGCGAACTGGTTTAGTAGGCGCGTCCCAACAACTGGCGAGAGAGCCCGCGCAGCGCATCGGCCGCGGCTCCGGTAGGGTTTGCCTGTTCCAGTGCCTGCATAGCCTGATTGTAGTAGCGCGTCTCCTGGCCCTTCGCATAGTCAAGAGCGCCAATACCCTCAAGCATCCGAATGATGGTAGAAACACCGACATCGGAAATCTCGCTGGTCGCGTAGATTTTCGCGAGTTCTGGATCCTGCGCGAGGCCGAACAAAACAGGTAATGTCTTTTTGCGGGTGAGAATGTCGGTGGCCGCCGATTTTCCGGTCAGCGCAGGGTCGCCCCACACCCCCAGGATGTCGTCGCGTATCTGGAAGGCGAGGCCGAGCGCAAGCCCGTACTCGGCATAGAGCGAGGCACATTGAGGATCACGCGAACCGATGAGCGAGCCCAGCTGGGCACAGGCGGCGATCAGCGCGGCAGATTTGCCGCGTATCATGGAGATGTATTCTTCGACCGTGACGGTTGCCTGGGTCTCAAAGGCCATGTCGAGATACTGCCCGCGGATGAGTTCCAGATTGGTACGATTGAAAATCGACATCGCTTCCAACGCGATCGGCGTCGGCGTGTCGGTACGATGAAGATCACTCATAGTGGCATAGGAGATGGTGAATAGCGCATCGCCAGCGTTAATGGCGTTGGGTTTCCCCCAAACGCGCCAGACCGTGTCGCGTCCGTGGCGGGTTGGGCTGTCATCCTGAATGTCGTCGTGTACGAGCGAGAAGTTGTGCAGGAACTCGACTGCAGCTGCCGCCGGAAGTGCGTGTTGCCAGTCTCCACCCGTGGCATCGGCACAGAGAAGCAGTAAGAGCGGCCGAATGCGCTTTCCCGCAGGGTATTCTTTGGGATTGCCGGTCTCGTCAACCCATCCCATTGGATAGCGTAGCATAGCGGCAAGGGCCGAAGGATAGGCAGCCGTCCAGTGATCAACAATGCTTCGCATAGTCATATACAAAGAAGGAAGATAGGCGCCCAGGGCTTCGCTCAAGACAACACCTCAATCAATTCAACCTGCTGCAATGCGGAGACAGAAGCAACACCACTACACAACATCACAACGCGCAACTGAGCGATCAGGGTTCTGATCAACTCATCAACAGCCTCAACAGAGACATTTGCCGCCTTCAGGAATGGACTCGCCAAACCCCCAACAAGTGCACCAAGAGCAATACATTTCGCAACATCAATACCGTCGCGAAGACCCCCACTGGCAATGACAGGCAGGTGAGGGGCACCGGCAACGGCGTAACGAATCGCATCCGCCGTCGGAATTCCCCAGTCGGCAAAGGCCGCAGCAACCTGCGCATGAAACGCCGATGGCGCACGGTGATACTCCACCTCACTCCACGATGTTCCGCCCGCACCTGCAACGTCAATGGCACTTACCCCAGCCTGAGCAAGGTCGCGCACGTTCTGTTCAGAGAAACCCCATCCGACTTCCTTAGCAATCACGGGAACACCGACATCGCGACATACCGCCTCAATGCGACCCAGAAGCCCCGCGAAATTAGTATCCCCTTCGGGCTGAACTGCTTCCTGAAGGACATTAAAGTGGAGAATGAGCGCGTCGGCATCTATCATATCGACGATCCGGCAGCATTCATCTAGGCCATAACCGTAGTTCAGCTGTACTGCGCCAACGTTCGCCAGGAGCAGGATATCAGGCGCCACATGTCGCACCTGATATGTCCTCGCCAGTGACGGATCCCGAAGGCCTGCACGCTGTGAACCCAGCCCAAGGGCGATGCCCTGGGCCTGTGCGGCAACAGCCAAGTTTTCGTTGAGATGCTGTGCCAGCTCCGTGCCACCTGTCATCGAGGAGATGAGCAGGGGCGCGCGAAGTGTCTTGCCAAAGAGCGCTACCGTCGTATCGATGGCCGCAAGGTCCAGCTCCGGCAGAGCCTGGTGCAGAAAACGATAGTTCTCCAGACCGGTTGTCAGGCGAGGAAACTGCACATTCTCTTCCAGGTTAATGCGGATATGGTCTGCTTTGCGAGACTCGATCTGCGTGTCCGGTGTCACTTTAGCCATCGGCAAGTGTTCCCTATATTGAACAATACGAAATCGTAGCCTACGGTTTCTCGTTCTGTCAACACTAGCAGCCTGCTGTACAATCTGTATAATTTGCAACTGCATTTTGACTAGAGAAATCACGGCAACCATCTCATACGCCACTGGAGGTTTTTCATTATGGCGGCTGGTACCGAAGAGCGTGTTCGCAGCATCGTCGTCGAACTGCTGGGTGTCGAACCCGAGCGGGTTGTGGCGAACGCTCGTTTCCGCGAGGACCTGGAAGCGGATTCCCTTGACCTTGTCGAACTGATCATGCGTTTCGAAGAGGAATTTGGTGGTGAGATCAGCGATGAAGACGCGCAGAAGATCACCACGTTCGGCGAGGCAGTGACCTACATCAACGAGCGCATGACCTAGGCTCGTCTGCTCGCGGCACACTTCCGCCACAGTCATTCATCAGGAAAACGGGACGCCCCTCTAACGGAGTGTTCCGTTTTTTGTTCCTCGCTCGCGCGACGTGTGAGCCGGCCGACCAAAACCCAGCAACGCCACCACTCCCAACCCCACCAACAACGCACCCACTCCTAGACTGGCATCGCTCATAAAGCTCTGCATGAGTCCGAGGCCTCTCGCTAACCCATAGCCAGTGCTCAGGAAGAAAGCGCCGCCGATCAGCCATTGGATGAGCGGGGAGCTGCGCCATCGCTGCGGAAGGAGCAACGCTGAGATGCCAGCGACAAGCGTGAGCGCGGCCAGCAGAAGCAGCTGCTGGTAATTGCCATCCCCTGGATTGAACACAAACTCAATTGGGGGAAGCAGTGCGACTGCAAGGAGGACAACGCCGGCAATACGCACCCAGCGTGGATATGACAGAAGGGCCCACGCAAACGAAACCCAGAGCAACACCGACCGCAGGCTCAATGCAGAGAAAAGGGTAGGGGACTCCGCACGTACAGCCGGGTGGAGGGTCATCCACTCCGCCAAGTCCATCACATTCATGGTGGTTCCCGCGCCGGGTGTCACCACCCAGGGAGAGATCAAGCCAGCCACCAAGAGCGCTGCTCCGAGCAGGGCACTCCAGGTGCGGAGGCCCAGTACTGATTCGTCAATTCGCAGTGATGCGGTCAATATGGTGCCGGATCTGCTCATCTTCTTCTCGCTGGCTCTCCGCAAAGTTCACCATGAATTCGCTGCGCCGCTGACGCAGTGCCATGTGCGCAACCGCTCCCACGTCGGAGGGAAGCGCCAGGTCGCGTCCATCCATCGCGGCGTAGGCTCGGGATGCCTCGAAGAGGGTATATTCCGCGCGGTGCGAATCGATGTCGAGATCGCGCACCAATCGAAGACCCAGCGCGATCGCATCGTCATGCAATGTGGTGTGCTGCAGGATCTCGCGCGCAATCATGATCTCTTCGCGCGTGTCAGCACTGACCCGCTCCCACTGGCGAACAAACATGGCCGGGTTCTGCCGATAGTCGCGCACCCGCCGATATACTTCCAGACGCTCATCCGTCGTCGTCAGGCCGCGCACTGTCACCCTCAACCCAAAGCGGTCGAGGATCTGCGGGCGAAGCCTGCCTTCCTCCGGGTTCATCGAACCGATGAGGACGAAGCGCGCTCGAAAAGTGCCGGCCATGGCGCCACGGCGCACCGTGAAATGCCCTTGGGCCGCAGCATCCAGGATGACATCGATGATCTCATCGCGCAGCAGATTGACCTCGTCAATATAGAGCAGGTTGTTGTCCGCCCTGGACAGAATGCCTCGCTCCAAACGGATCCGCTGCTGCTGCACGGCAATGCGCTCATTCACACCGCCGACGACATCTTCCAGTCGGGCGTTGAGAGGCAATTCTACGAGCTTGACCGGCTCATAGTGCGAAATCGGCTGCCCAGCCGCGTATTTTTCGTCGCAGTCCGGATAGAGAGTCGCTGCATTCTCTCGCTCCAGATCAGCGGGTAGGGCACCCTCTTCGCAATCACTCACTTCAGCATCCGGCAGAAGCTGGGTAAGGCTCCGAACCGTGGTCGTCTTGCCCGTACCGCGCGGCCCAATCAAAAGCACACCGCCAACAGCAGGATTGATCACCGCCAGCAGCAGAGCAATGCGCATTTCCATTTGCCCGACAACGGCCATGAATGGGTAAGGCGGCGCATCCGACAGGCCCAGATCAGGCGCCTTGACGCTCAGGATACGCTGTGCGCCGGCGTTACTGAGAATGTTCAGCAGCGAAGAGGAGTGCTGCTCGATATCCGTGCCATCATCCTGTTCGGATGACAAGACTTCACTCATAGGTCACGACGCTGCTTGCGATAGGCCTGGCGCTGTCTGGCCTGCTCAGCGCGGGCCTCTTCCTCCGGCGTTTCGTAGTTCAGCTGGGCAACCTCGGTGGGGTGGCCTTCCATGTCGATGGCGACATAAACGAGATAGGCGATGTTCGTCACCTTGCTTTGGCCTTCCAACGGGTTCTCCGTGGTGACTTCGACACGTACTTCCATGGAAGTACGGCCCACATACGTCAACTCGGCGCTGCATACGACCAGGTGACCGAGCAAAATCGGCTCCATGAAGGTCATCGAGTCGATGGCCACGGTGACAACCGGGCGGTTCGCATGGCGCATGGCAGCCAGCGCACCCGCCTCATCGACCATCTTCATGATGACACCGCCGTGCACGTTACCGTGCGTATTGGCTTCCTGCGGCCCCATCAGCGCGCTCAGGGTGCAGCGAGACGCCGAGATCGTCTTCAGTGGTCGTTCCTGGACGGTCATTCTTCGCCCGCATCCGGCACGAGATCGGACAGACGCTTGAAGATGTCCGGATCCCATTCGAGCACATCGATGCGGCTGTAACCCAGATCTCCGTTGATGGGTGGCAGGGGCGCTCGCGGCGGCAGCTTCGGTTTGGGCGGGACCGGTGGGAGGTTTTTAAGCAGAGGGGGGCGCTCAGCATTACGATTGCGTATCACGCGGCCGTCAGGGTAGAGGTTGCCAATCCATTCGCCAGACCTGGTGAATACATCGTAGTTCGCGTTCCGCACGAATCCGATGTAATCGCCTCGCACATCGAAGATATACCAGCCGAGGACCGTCGCATGCCAGTCTCCAGCGGTGTCAAATACAAAAAAGGGCTTAGTGGGATCGATCGAGAATTTGCGCGCCATTTCTGTCTCCCCAGTCTGCTCAGCAGCTAGACGCATTATAGCAGCAAAGAATTCGCCGATTCCCTAAAGGAGCATTCGATAGACGCGGCAGAGTTCGGCCGCGGCCGCCTGCCAGGTGAACCGAGCAGCGCGCCGGCGCCCCCGCTCGATCAGCGTATCGCGCAACGCCTGATCCAGCACCAACGTTTGAAGCCCCTCGACGATTGCTTCGACGTCCAGTGGGTCGACTGTCAGCCCGGCATCGCCGGCGACCTCCGGCAGTGAGGAGACGTTGGAGGTGAGGACCGGTGTCCCGCAGGCCATGGACTCCAGAACGGGGATACCGAACCCTTCGTACAGAGACGGAAGGGCAGTCACACAGGCGGCGCTGTAGAGCGCGGGGAGATCTGCATCATCGACGAAACCGGCAAAATGCACGTGCTCGGCCATGGAAGTTTCCTGGACTGCTCGGTAAATCCCATCTTCGAGCCAACCACGCCCGCCGACGATGACCACATCGAGATCATGGCCCCTGCCGCGCAGTGCAGAGACGGCGCGGACCAGGCGCTCGTAATTCTTCCGCGGCTGCACGGTTCCGACGGAGAGAATGAAGGGCCGGTCGGGCAGACGATACTTGCCGAGCACCACCTCCCTTGCGGCACCATCGGCAACAGGCGAGAAGCTGCGTCCAACACCACTGTACAAGACGGTGATCTTGTCGGCGGGCGTGCCATAAAGCTGGACCAGATCGGCTTTGGTCGCAGCAGAGTCGGCAAGGATGTGGTCGGCGCGCTGTACTGACCGGGGAACCACAGCATCCAGATAACGCTTGAGGTTGGGGCTGGCTGCTTCCGGGACCCGAACAAACGAAAGATCGTGCACGGTGAGGAGGCTGCGCGCGCTCAACGGAGGGAGTACAAAGTCAGTCGCGTGGTAGAGATTGACCCGACCGACCGTCCACTCGATCGGTACAGAAATCCCGGCGCGATGCCAGATGCGCGCCCACCAGCGAGGCGACAACGGCGATGGATGCCAGGAGAACCGGCTACTGCCGGGGAATGGATTGGTGATGGAATTAGCGCCTGCCGCAAGCAGTCGGAAATGCAGATCCTCGGGCGCGTCTGTCAGCGCTGCAACCAGCTCGCGCACATAGCGCCCGATACCGCCGCCTTGCTCGACCGCAGGCGTATAGTCGATGCCAATTTCGACCAAGGTGGCTCCGGCCGTCTTTAGCTGCTGACGTCGTTATAGGTCCACAAGCGATTGGCGATGAAATTCCACACCATCACCACGGCAACGCCAATGAACCAGGCAACCATCGTCCCCAGTTTGGCAGCGGCCGTCGCAGATGGAATATAGCCGGCGCGGAAGATCTGGATAAAGGGCAGTGCCCAGGGCATGAACAGACCGCCGAGAGCATCGTGCGCCGCAGTAATCCAGATGGTCCTGCCTACCCAACCTACAACGCTGATGGCCACAAACAGCGTCATCTGATGACGAACCGAGCGCGTGCGCGAGTCGGGGTAGGTCCAGAGGCGATTCCAGGTGAAGTTGCTCAGGATGGCGGCGACAAAAGCGATTGTCTGCGCGATCGCTACATTCATGTCGGGATCCTGAAGGGTAGGGTGGAGCACCGTCGCCTGAAGGAAGAACAGCGTGCCAGCGTCGATGATGGCGCCAACCGCTCCAACGATGGCGAACTTTATAAACCGTTCGACTTCTTTCGACTTGCTGCCGCCGAGCCGGGTGGAAACGGCCGCGATGGGGGCATCGAGGGTGTCACGAACTGCCACGCCCCGGCTCTTGATGGTGTTGATGGTCTGACTCATCCGTTCCTCAGTCATAGGTCACGCTGGACAATTGGTCGTCAAGGACTGCGACTAGAGCAATGATAGCACCGATATGTAGAAATAGATTATTGACATAGAGATTATCGGTCAGACTGTGTACCGTGAGGTAAACCCAAGAACCCAAGAGGCCAATGCCCAACCATCGAACGGCCGCGTCCGGGTGCCGGCGAATTCGCCACAAGCGGGCGGTCATCGTGAGTACCAACACGCCATACGCTAACAGCCCGATCATGCCAGTCTCGCCAAAAACATTCAAGTAGTAGTTGTGAGCGTGGCCCAGTGAAAGATCCCAGTAGAGCAGGTTGTAGCTGAGATAGGCATTGTCGTAGTTGCCGAAGCCCACACCCAGCCACGGATTGGCTGTCGCCATATTGATGGCGGCCTGCCAGTGTGCCAGCCGTTCTACATTGGCGTAGTTCTCCGGCGAGACATCGACACCACGCACATCGCTAACGGCGGTGATTTCGTTCGTCACGCTGCTCAGCCGGGCAGCGATCGACGCAGGAAGCAAGCCAGACAACGCGATCAACCCTATTGCGACCACGCCCACTGATGGAAGAAGAATGGCATGCAGCGTTCGCCGGGGCAGGGCGATGACCATGGCAGCGCCGGAGGCCGCAAAAGCCAGCCAGGCACCGCGGCTCCACGAGGCATAGAGCGCAAAGACAATCACAGAGGAGGCGACAGCGAAAAAAGCCGCGGCGGCCCAGAGTGGCAGGCGTCCTCCGGTGCTGCTGCGCCTTTGCCAGATTCGCACCACGGACGCCAACAACAAGGCAATCGCCAGTGGAGCGACCAGGCCCATGAACCCACCAAATGGATTGGGTTGACCAAATGTTCCAAAGGCGCGGAAATAGCGACCTTCGACCAGAAGATGGAGCGCACCGCTTCCCCCGAAGAACTCGTACAACCCGATCACACCATTGGCCAGAGCTGCAGCGATGATAGCGAACCCAACCCAGAAGACGCCATCACGGCGGCACAGGTCCAGGATCAGGATCACCATCACCGTCACCTGCACCCACTTGAGCCATTCGGTAAGCCAGGCATGAAGTGACACAGCGACGAAAGCGGTCAACCCCGAAGCCATGAGAAACAGAACCAACGCCAGAAGGATCGGCCTGCGCAGGTTCAAGTTCGGCAGTAAGGTGAGACGACTGAGACGATGGACCAACCAGGAGAGGACGAAGACGGCGAAAAGGAGCTGTCCGACGTCCACAGGGATGGAGCCAGGCGCTTCAGTCTGGATCAACGTACGAAGCGGCGCCACTGCCAACAACAGGGCAAGTGGCGCGAGGGGTGTTACGAAGAAGCCCATCGCCGTAATACCAATAATTACGGCAAGAAGCGTGACATCGAGTTGAAGGAGCGAAAGGGCGACGCCAACCGCAACGGCGATGATGGCCCATTGCGCCCGGCGGTCGATCATGTTGGATCCGGCCAGATGACTTTGCGGAAGTATTCGACCGTGAGTGGCAGCCCCTCACTGAGTGAGACTGCCGGCGACCAGCCCAGTATCGTTTTCGCCCGTGCGATATCGGGCCGGCGGGTCTGCGGATCACCCTGCACGCGATCAGTGGCTTTCAGCACGATTCCTGCCGAATTCGCTGTCAGCGCATTCACACGCTCGGCAAACTCGTAGATCGACATCTCTTCCAGCGTACCGATGTTGACCGGCTCGTTGTAGTCACTCATGAGCAGGCGGTAGACACCCTCGACCAGGTCGCTGATGTACTGGAAGCTGCGCGTCTGCTTGCCATCCCCATAGACGGTGAGCGGCTCACCCCGCAGCGCCTGGCCAATCAGATTCGGCACCACGCGACCGTCGTCCAGCCGCATGCGCGGTCCGTAGGTGTTGAAAATGCGCACGATGCGTGTATCCAGCCCGTGCTCCCGATGATAGGCCATGGTGAGCGCTTCGGCATAGCGCTTTGCCTCGTCGTAGACACCGCGCGGACCGATGGGGTCCACATTGCCGGCGTAGTCCTCGCGCTGAGGATGCTGGAGCGGGTCACCATAGATTTCCGACGTCGAGGCCAGTAAAAAGCGCGCATTCTTGGCCATGGCCAGGCCAAGCGCGTTGTGCGTTCCCATAGCACCCACTTTGAGGGTTTGAATGGGATATTTCAGATAGTCGACCGGACTCGCGGGAGACGCAAAGTGCAGGACCGCGTCGATCGGCTTTTCGAAGTACAGGTAGTGCGTCACATCATGCTTGACGAAGGTGTAGCGTTCATGCCCAACGAGATGGGCAATGTTTCGGGTGTTCCCGGTAATCAGGTTATCCACGCCAATGACGTGGTGTCCTTCCTTCAAGAAACGGTCAGTGAGATGCGAGCCAATGAAACCAGCTCCACCCGTGATCAGAACACGCACGGTGCCTCCAGACAGTTGACAGCATGGAACCAACAGGTGGAGTCTACCAGATCGTCATAAAAGACGGGAGCGGGGAAGTTCCCGGATGTGGGACCTAGACCTGGACGTGGCCTTCGTTCGACTGGCGCAACTGCTCGACCTGCCGATCCAGCTCCAGGCTGAATGCTTCCAGCGAATGCGGATCCTGGAGGCACAAAAGTACCGAACGCAGGGCACGGAGATCTTCGAAGGTGTAATCGACGATCTGGGTGAGCATGGTGAGGGCGCAGTTTTCGACAGGGTAGCCCAGGGAGCCAGTGGAGATGGCCGGCATCACCAGCGAATGCAGACCGTGTTCTTCAGCAAGTCGCAGACATTCGCGCGTCACGTTGGCGAGCTTGCCACGTTCACTACCCTCACCCCAACGGGGTCCCACTGCGTGAAGTATCTTTTTGAAGGGCAGACGGCCAGCGGACGTCACGATGGCTGACCCGACGTCGCACCAGCCCATGATCGATAGTTCGCGCGGAACCTCTGCGCCGACGCGACGGGCCAGTTCAAATTCCATGGTGAGGTTGGGATCTGTCGGGGTGACGATGCCATCGGCGGGCACAGTGAGCAGATCTGCGTTCAGCAGACGAATAGTGACCTTATTGATCTTCACCTTCGTCATATGCACAGCCTGACCACGCACCGCTTACAAACCGTTTCATCACATTACACCACCGTTCCCGCTTCAGCGTCAATAGCTCTAATGTTCGATATTATACTCAGAAGCAGTACGAACACATAAGACAGGTCGTTGACGAAAATGCTGTTGTCGACGAGGCCGTGCGCCAGGAGGTTGGCCATAGAGCCGACCGCGCCGATTACGACGATGGAGAGAAGGCGATCACGCCTGGGGAGTGCCTTCAGCAGCAGTCGAGCCCAGCGCCAAAAGTAGAGCTGCATCAGTGCGAAGATCAGGACACCCACGATGCCCAGGCGTATCCAAAGATCCAGCAGGATGTTGTGCGGATGAGACAGGTTCGGCTCTTGCCACGCATCCGGGCGGATATAACTGCCACGATAGGCATATAGAAACTGATCCAGGCCAAGTCCGGCGATCGGATGATCGGCGATCATATTCGTGGCGCTTTCCCAGACGCGGAGGCGGAAGAAGTTGGTGCCCTGGGTGAAGTCCAGAAGGCGCTGGAAACGCGCGGAGCGGAGCGCGATCGCAAGCGCACCCGCTCCAATGACGCCCATACCCGCGACGGCAAACCATCCTCGTCGTCCAAAGGTCAGCAGAAGGACAACGGTCACCGACACGGGCAGGCCGAGGAGCAGAGCCCCCGCACTCTGAGTGAGGAGGATGGTCAAGGCATACAGCACCGATGCGGCCGCGGAGGCCGCCTTTACCCGACGATCGGCAGCCAGCAGGGCGAAGGCGAGCGCGAAGGGCAGACATCGACCCAGGAAGAGCGCGACGTTGTTCGGCGAGCCGTAGACGCCCGCCAGGCGCATCGCACCATCTTCGGCCGTGATGATGCTTTGACCTGCAATGAACAGCCCTAATCCAATCAGGGAGACGATTACGCCGGCGGTGAGCAACGTGATGACGATGCGGACCACGAACTGCCGGTCGTGGCCCATGACGCGCACAAGCACGTAGAATAGAAAGGGTTCAACGAACAGGACGCGCAATTCTGTCATGGCCCGCGCGCGTTCAGCTGCCCAGAGCAGCGAGATCGCAGCAAGCCCGACCCAGGCGACGAACGCCAGATCCAGGCCGGTGGCCCTCGCCAACGATATGGAGAGGGCCTGCTTCCCACCGCGCCAGGTCTGTGACCAGCGTACAAACCCGTGAAGACTAGCCGCAGCCACTGTGATCAGCAGGACCAGCTCGGACATTGGAAAGGCGAAGCGAACCAGTTCGACCGGGAACAAGAAGAACGGCGCAAAGAACAGCGTGAGGAGAATGCCATTCCGCGGCTGATGGTAGAGTGACCAGGCGAGAACCACGAGACTCGCCATCAGAAGGATGGTATGGGGTTGGAGGTAGGCGATGCCAGCGGAGAGCACGGCGATGCCGACCTGCACAGGTTCGCGCCGAAAGAGATTGGGCAGACCATCCCCAAAACTTAGCAGCATTCCAAGCATCAGGCCGAAGGCGGAGAGCAGGCTTACGACGATCTGTCCGACTTCGGAGAGTAACTGCCAGAAGCTAGAGGTGGTACGCGCCACCGCAGACCTGTTCATCGGACGGAATGCCGCCGCGAAGCCAAGCAATCCCACCAGGGATGTCAACCCGGCGACCAGAAGCGTGCGGTCGAAGGGGGTGGATGGATCGCCATTGCCTACAGCGAAGCCCGCAAGGGCCCAGCGGTCCCATCCCCGGTCGGCGACGACGGTTACCGTGTGCGTTCCCTGCGCAAGGCCGGTCGCCACCGGGACTACATCCAACTCTGCGGAGCGACTGCCGCTGGTCAGGGTGATATACGCGTGTCCAGAGGCATCGATAGGCAGCGCGTTGGCCGGCTGATCGTCGACCCAGACATACAGGAAGGCGAGATAATCATCCTCGCGCAGCACGAGACCGATGTCGGTCCCCTCGAAGGCAAAAGATAACGAGGAGTCCTGAATCCAGCCAATGTCGGCGCCGAGCGGGCTGAAGGTCCAGACGCCGCTGTAGTTCGCATAGGGTGAGGCCGGCGCGTGGAGACCGATACCCGCTGCCGACACGGTCGGGGTACTCTCCAGGGCACTGTACATCTCCCGTGGGACGCCGGAACAGTCGATCAGCGCGAAGCCCCAGACCGGATCGTCACAACCTTCGATCGGCTGCCAGTGCTGAATAAGCGCGCCGCTCATCCAGGGCCATTCGTGGTCAATGCGCTCCAGAGCGCCCAGGGTGAAGGCGACCTGCTGTTCGGAGGCTGTACTTCCCCAGATGGAAGGGGAACCCGCCCAGGATGAGGGGAGGCTGTTCCATCCGAACTGGCTTGCCCAAAGCGGCTTGTGGCCATCGTCATAGCGCAGCATGACTTCCCGCAGGCCGACAATGCGTGAGAAGTTCAGATGGTCTTCGCTGACGAGGCGATCTTCCGGAGAACTGTCAAAGCCATAGGGTTTGCCCGCCACGGCGTCGAAGAAAGCCCCGCCATCCAACCGGTAAAGCGCTTCCAGATATCGCCAGTCGCTCAGGTTCTGACCGCCTTGTTCGACGGTTGGGGCAAGCGCCGCCGTAATGACCTCAGCGCCCGGATCGACTTCGTGGATCGCGCGATAGGCCGCCGACAGAATGGCCAGATAGTCGGCAGGCTGAGGATCGAGGCCGCCCCATGCGCTGCCCAGGTTCGGCTCATCCCATATCTGATAAACGTCGATGATGTTGCCGTAGCGCTCAGCAAATGCAGAGGCAAATGCAGCAAATGCTTCCGGTGATGCAGGAGGGGCGCTGTCCGCCTTTGTTGCGCGCGGATCTCGTTCCCACAGGGGCGACCCAATGAGGACGGCGACAAGCTCGATGTCGTGCTCACGATCGAAGGCGGCGACGATGGGATCGTATGCTGACCAGTCGAAACTCCCGTCTTCCACGGCCACCACGTCCCAGCGGAAGAACTGCCGTACCCAGTGCACGGCAATGGCGCGCATGGACGTGAGCTGATCGACCAGCTCGGCTGGAGTGTAGCGGGTGAGCTCGGCATTCACCCCCAGACGAGGCCCCCGGAAGGGAAGATCGACGGTGCTCAAAGGTGCGACTGTCCCACGCATCTGATCCTCACGCTGCTGGACGGTCGAACCGAATGACACGAGACCGCCCAACAGTACAAAAGTAGACGCGATGAGGACGAGAACGCTTCGAATCATTGCGTCCAGACCGGCGACGAAGCAGCGCGATCCAGCGTCAGGGCATGGGCGATGCTGGACTGCACATCGACTACCCAGAGATTACCCCCATACACAAAGGCGATCTGCTCACCGGTTGGATTCCAGGTGAAAAAGGGTCGGTCAGCCGTCAGACCCGCCTGGCCATCGGGAGGATAGACGACGCGCGCGTTGCTGCCGTCGCGATCGGCAACCATGAGATCGTACTCGGCCGAGCCACTGATGCTGTTGGCGATATCGCGAGCGCTCAGATACGCCATGCTCCCAGTTCCGTCGGCGCGCAGGGGCGAGTAACTGGGTTTCGACCAGATGCCGGCATTGCGCACAACCTCCGCCGAAAAGCTTCCGTCCGTGGCCACCGCGGCAACATGAAATGCCGGGCTGGTCTCCGCTGGCTCGCTGCCGATGGGACGGCCGTGAACGGTGGTTAGGATCAGCGAGCTGTCGTACGACCAGGACACATCGGCGCGCCATGACCAGGGTTGGCGGGTGCTGAATACCGGATAGGTCACCAGGTTCTCGAAGGCGCCGGTCGTCAGGTCAATGAGGCCCATCGAATCGGCTCGTACCCAGGCGAGCTGGTCGCCACGCGGTGACCAGGAAAAGACCGAGCCCCACCAGCTGTTGAGCCAGCCCGTGGATCGCGGGACGAACTCGCGCGCATTGAGCAGCTCACCGGATGCAGGATCGACGCGTGCAAGCCACAGGTCGTTGTACGCCTGCCACCCGGGAGCATTCTCCGTGATTTCGCCTGTGGAATAGCTGATGAGATCTTCCTGGCCGGGAACCCAGTCTGCAAAGAGCACGTTTTCCGGCGGAAGGGCGATCGGCTCAGACGCGGCGCTGCCAGTCGTACTGAGCATCCACAACCGGTTGAAAGCGATGTCCGAGTCCGCTTCAGAAGTCGAGCGAGTGAGCAGGATTCGTCCTCCGTCTGGCGAGATACGGAGCACCCGACCATCGACATCGCCAGAGGTCGTCAGCGGACGCTTATTGGTGCTGCTGCCGCGAATCATCCAGAGATTGTTGTTGCTCAGGTAGTAGAGCGTGCCATCGATTTGAACGGGGTCCAGTTGGCCTGTGGGGCCAACATAGATGACGGCATCCTGGGCTGCACGAATGACGGTCGACCGCACAGGCGCAGATTCCATACGCTGGCCGTCGCGAATCGTCGTTCGGTCGCATGTCTCTTCAATGCCGTTTTGCCCGGACTGCGCGATCCGCTCCTCGCCAGACTGAAGACCTTCGTTCAGAATCCTACGCTCGGCGTAGGGGATTTCGCTCTGACTACATTCCTCGACCTGCTGCACTCTGACGACGGTGACCCGCATACCGTCCAAAATCTGTGTGAAAAGCGGCGGGGTGACTTCGTCGAGAGGCCCCAGCTCCACGTTGTTCTGACTTAGAAATTCGCCAACGGTCACCGACCCCTGTTGTGGATAGCTACGTTCACGGCCGTCCACCATTAAGGTCACGATCAGCGCCGAGGCTTGATTCGCGTTCGTACAGCCAACGGCCAGCAACGCCAGAAAGACAATGCAAAGAGAGACCAGAAGTCGTTTCATGTTCCAGCCGTAATCTACATGCCCCAGACGCTATCGCGATGTCGCTGCAACAGCGTCCGGGGCATAAGGTGAATACAGATTAGATGCCTGCGAGTATGGTGGTTCGGAACTCCGACAGGAAACGCAGCAGTGCGTTATTCACAGCGTTTGCACCGAAACTGCCGGTCGCACCGGGATCCAGGTCGCCTTGCCCCGTCGGGGAGGCGGTGAGGGTTGTCCCAGAGATGCCGAACTGGGGCAGATCGGTGAGCAGACGCCAGATGTTCAGCACCGGCGCGCCAGACTCCTGAGCAATCCGGAAGATCGCCTCATTGTACTGCTGCGCCGTAGCCGTATCGACCAGATCCGTGCGCGGCAGGGTAAGAAGCACTGGAACAACACCGCGAGCTGCCGTCGTAGAAACGATCTGCCGCAGTGTGCTTTCGAAGGCGCCCACGTCTACACCCTGGATCGCATCGTTGAGACCAACGCCGATGAAAACGAGCACCGGCTGTGTCAACCGCAGCTCGCACTCCAGGGGTGTTTCACCGGGAGTGCAGGCGCTGACGCCCGCGCGATTCGGATCCAGAACATCGCTGGCCAGCCAGTCGGCGCCGGCGGTGAGGCTGCCCCGAGAGAAGCTGGTGCTGCCATCCGCCATTGCCTGGTTGAACCAGTCGACAATCGCCTGGAGCTGTGGCTGAGAATTGAGATTGTATGTCTGGCCAGGCCCAAAGGTGCGCAGGATTTCGGATTGGGCCAGGGGCAGCCCACCCGCGTATGTGAAGACGGACGGGAGGTTGCCGGAGCTGGAGCCAACCTGGTAAATCTGGCTGATGCGAGGATCACCCAGATCCGGGAAGACTGGTGCGCTGTCCGCGGTGCCCGGAGTAGGTGCTGGGGTCGGTGCCGGGCCAGTGACCACGACTTCCTGGCTGACCTCGCCGAGCGTACCTCCTGAGTCCGTCACCGTCAGTTTGACCGGGTAGGTGCCACCGGCGGCAAAAGTATGGAGCGGATTCTGCTCGTTAGAGATCTGGCCATCGCCGAAGTCCCACGTGTAGTTGTAGGGCGGCACACCACCACTCGTCTGGTCGCTGAACTGAATGGCCAGCGGATCGGCCGACGGGTTGGTGATGAAGCTCGCATTGATCGGCGCTGGGACCGGCGTCGACGTCGGGGGAACGGTGATGTTCACGCTCTGCATGGTCTCGCCGGGTGCGCCGGTCGAGTCCGTGACGACGAGTCGAACGTTGTATGCGCCGCCAGCCGGGAAGGTGTGGACCGGGTTCTGCTCGTTGGAGAACTGGCCATCGCCGAAGTCCCACGTGTAGTTGTAGGGCGGCACACCACCACTCGTCTGGTCCGTGAACTGCACGACCAGCGGATCGCTCGAAGCGCCGCTGAAGACATAGTTCACAGACAGTGGCGGCGGGGGTGGGGTGGCCGTCGGGGGAACGGTGATGTTCACGCTCTGCGTGGTTTCGCCGGGTGCGCCGGTCGAATCCGTGACGACGAGTCGAACGTTGTATGCGCCGCCAGCCGGGAAGGTGTGGACCGGGCTCTGCTCGTTCGAGAATTGACCATCCCCGAAGTCCCAGGTGTAGCTGTAAGGCGGCACACCGCCGCTCGTCTGGTCCGTGAACTGCACGGCCAGCGGGTCACTTGGCGAGCCGATGAAGATGTAGTTCACAGACAGTGGCGGCGGGGGTGGGGTGGCCGTCGGGGGAACGGTGATATTCACGCTCTGCGTGGTCTCGCCGGGTGCGCCGGTCGAGTCCGTGACGACGAGGCGCACGTTGTATGTGCCGCCAGCCGGGAAGGTGTGGACCGGGCTCTGCTCGTTGGAGAACTGACCGTCGCCGAAGTCCCAGGTGTAGCTGTAGGGCGGCACACCACCGCTCGTCTGGTCCGTGAACTGCACGGCCAGCGGGTCATTCGACGCGCCGCTGAAGATGTAGTTCACAGACAGTGGCGGCGGGAGCGGGGTGGCCGTCGGCGGCACGGTGATGTTCACGCTCTGCGTGGTTTCGCCTTGTCTACCGTTGGCATCCATGGCGACGAGGCGCACAGGGTAAGTGCCACCAGCCGGGAAGGTGTGGACCGGGTTCTGCTCGTTGGAGAACTGACCGTCGCCAAAGTCCCAGGTGTAGCTGTAGGGCGGCACACCACCGGTGGTCTGGTCCGTGAACTGCACGACCAGCGGGTCACTCGACGCACCGCTGAAGACGTAATTCACCGACAAGGGCGGCGGAAGAGGGGTCGATGATGGAGGCACCGGAGTCTCGGTCAGGGTGGCCGATGGAATTGGCGTTTGCGTCGGTGGCACCGGAGTCTCAGTCAGGGTCGCCGATGGAATTGGCGTCTGCGTCGGCGACAGCGTGATAGCCACACTCTGCGTCGTTTCTCCTTGCCTGCCGTTGGCATCCATGGCAATGAGGCGCACTGCATATGTGCCGCCGGTGGGGAAGGTGTGGACGGGATTCTGTTCATTGGAGAACTGGCCGTCGCCAAAGGCCCAGGTGTAGCTGTAGGGCGGCACACCGCCCGTCGTCTGATCTGTGAACTGTACGACCAGCGGATCACTCGAAAGACCGCTGAAGACATAGTTCACAGACAGGGGCGGCGGGAGGGGGGGCGACGATGGCGGCACGGGCGTGTCGGTGAAGGTTGCCGTAAAGGTGATCGTCGGCGGAACTGGTGTGTTGGTGAATGTCGGGTCGGCGGCGGGAATGTCGCTGTCGGCGGGATGAGGCTGCTGACACTGATCTGGCGCACCACACTTGAGGAGCCGCCAGGGCCGGTTACGGTCAGAATGACGTTGTATGTGCCTGGCGTGGTGAATACGTGCAGCGGATTGCGCTCAATGCTGCTCTGGCCATCACTGAAGTTCCAGAAGTAACTGTTGATCGTGCCGGTAGACTGATCGGTGAACTGCACGGTCAGTGGCGCGACACCGCCCAGCCGATCCTGGGTGAAGCCTGCAACCGGAGCGCTGGGGCTGGTCACGCTGATCTGGCGCGAGACGTTGGATGTCCCGCCCGGCCCAGCGACAGTGAGCTGAACTGTGTACAGTCCCGGGCTGCCAAATGTGTGTACCGGGTTGGCCTCAGCACTGGTTGAGCCATCTCCGAAGTTCCAGGCAAGGCTGCTAATGCTGCCGGTCGACTGATTGAAGAACCGTACCGTCAGAGGGAAATTGCCTGTCGTCACATCCTGCGTGAAGGCAGCGATGGGACGCGGAATGATCGGGGTGGCGGAGGGCACCGGGGTATTGATACGGTTCTGAACGGTGATGTTGCTCACGACCGTCTGCTCGACCCGCCCATCGCGAAGATAGACCCGCAGGCGCAACTGATAGCGAGCGTCCTGGACACCGATGGTATTCCAGACGCCGAGCAAGCCATTCACGACCGGGTTGAAGAGGGGTGCATTGACCGGATACCAGAGATTGCCCGGATTCGGGTCTGGTCCCCACTCAAGCTGGTACTGGAGGAACTGGGGATGACTGGCCGAACCCAAGACCTGGACATTGCCCGCGACAATATTCCCCGGGGCGGGCGACAGGATAGCGATGTTCAGCGGGAACTGAGATGTTGGCGGTATGAGTGCCGTGGGTGGGATCACCGCAGTCGGAAAGACGACGAGGGGGTCTCCGTCTGAATGATTTGCGTCTGTTCAGGCGCACCGCTCAAGTTGCAGCCGCTGACCATGATCAGCACTGCCAGGGAGAGCACCGTCATGAACCACGCGGAAAACTGCTTGTGTGGTGCTGACATCAGCAATAGCCTCTCTTGATTGTGAAAGCGCTCATATTATGCCTCATTTTTCCCGGGTTGACTCTGTCCGCTGTACGGTAGGAGAGATAGGCCACTTCTTGGGTTTTGCGTGCAATGCTACACTCTCCTATTATGAAGATCATGATCGTTGACGACGAGGCACCCATACGTGAAGCGTTGGGCAAACGCCTAAAACGCGAAGGTTTTGACGTCCTGCTTTGCGCAGATGGCACCGAAGCGCTTCGCAGATTCCACGCAGAACGCCCTGACCTGGTGGTTCTCGACATTGTCATGCCCAACAACCTGGACGGTCTGACAGTATGCCGGCGCATCCGGGAAGTGTCGGACGCCCCGATCGTCATGCTTTCGGCGCAGGCGGTGAGCGAAGATGACGTCGTGGCTGGTCTGATGGCCGGCGCAGATGACTATCTTGAGAAACCTATCGGGCTGAATGAATTCGCCGCGCGCATCCATGCACTGCGCCGGCGGGCAATTCTGTCCTCCTCTGAGAGCGCACAACAATACGATGATGGCTACCTGAATGTCGATCTGCACCGGCGCACGGTCCATGTGCAATCGACCCGCGTGCATCTGACTCCGACCGAGTTCAAGCTCCTGGCAGTTTTGATGGAGAATGCGGGTCGAGTCGTCTCGCAACGCGACTTGCTGGAACAGGTGTGGGGTAGGGAGTACATCGACGATATCTACTATCCTCGCGTGTATATCAGCCAGCTCCGCCGCAAAATTGAGCGGGACGCGGCCAACCCAGTCTATATTCTCACTGAGCATCGCATCGGATACCGATTCGAAAAACAGATCGACGGTTCCTGAGTCTCAAGCGGTGCACATGGGAGATTTCAGGTGATCGACATCACTCCAGCCAGCCTGATCATCAATGCGGTGGCAGCGCCTCTCTCGCTCGCATTTCTAATGATCATGCTGTGGAGCGATCTGCGGCGCGAGATCAATCAGTTTCTCGCCGTTTTCCTCAGTTTTATTATCCTCTGGAACAGCAGCGCACTCTTCATCCAGGCAGCAGCATTTGCAGAGCTCCCCCCTGAGGTGACGCGATTTGCGCGCATCGTCTTTGACCTGGGCTTCACCGGGGCGAGTGTCTCCGGTTTCGCGCTGACCATCGCCGTGGTGAAAGCTTATACGCGTCGCATTCGCGGACTGGCCATCATGTCGGTCATGACGATTGTGGCCTACCGACTGGCGATGCTCCTCGGCTCCGGCGAAGCCGATCTGCTGACATCTCCCCTGAACTACCGGTCGCAGCCGCTGCTCATCGTGTTTATGGCGGTGTTTGGCGGAGGGACCTTGCTGCTCCTGTGGCGGAACCGGCGAGGAATCAGGGCGTGGCTTCTGCGGGCGGGGCTTCTGCTTCTGGTCTTCGCCCAGTTTTCCACCTTCCTGAATCCTGAGCTGGGTCTGTGGATTGTCGCGAACAACCTGGGCGCGATTGCCTCGCTGCTGATCAGCTTCGCACTCGTCAAACAGGAAATCATCCGCCCTTTGGCGGATCGGACATCTCAGGTCGAGACGTTTCGCACCGCCAGCGCGGCGATCGCCAACCAGGAGTCGCTGGATTCACAACTCGACAAGATTGTGCAGTACGCGGCGACGCTGCTGCACGCTGATGGGGCCGGTATTTTCGTTCACGCGAGCACAGGCGGCGGCCTCAAGCTGATCTACGCCTGGCGGCTGCCTTTCAGTGACGATCGCAGCGGCAGCGCCTCGCCCACAGGCATGGCTTTGCAGGCCTATGCGTCGCGCAAAACGATCCATGTCGACAACTATGGCCGGGAATGGCGGGGGAGTGATGACTTCCCATTCGCGCGAGACGCATTTGGATCGATCATTTGCACACCCATCGTGCATGCGGATGAGGTAGTGGGCGTTCTGATGGTCGTCTCGGCCAAGCAAGGCAGGTTATTCCGAGCGGAAGACGACTACATGCTGGAGATGTTGGCAACCCAGATCGCCGTTGCTATCATCTACCAGCGCCTATTCGAGCATCAATTGGAGCTGGACCGCCTGAAAAACGAAATGCTGCGGATGGCAAGCCACGACCTTAAGAACCCGCTTCAAGCCTCCATGGCCTATCTTGAACTGCTCCGCGATGACCTGAGCGTCGACGATACATCGGAAGCGATGGACTCTATTGACGTGATTGATAAGCAGCTCAAGCGGATGAGTCGGATCATTCGCGGGGTTCTGGATCTTGAGAAGCTGCGTGAGGGCAAGCTTCGGCTGTCGCCCATCCTGGTCGATGATCTCGTGATTCGCCTGACCGATGAACTGACCGGACAAGCGAGAGACAACGAGCTCGAACTGGCAATCAACGCTCCAGCCGACGTACGAGCCCTCGAGGTCCTTGGGGACGCAGGTCAGTTGGAGCGCGCTCTGGTGAATATTGGCGAGAACGCCATCAAGTTCACGCCTAAAGGAGGAATAGTTCGAGTCAGTGTTTCACGGAATTCCGGTCAGGCGGTCTTCGAGATCGCAGACTCTGGCCCTGGCATCGCGGAGAAGCATCAACCCTTCGTCTTCGACCGCTTCTATCGTGCCAGCCCAACAGGAATGGAACATGTCAATGGCTCAGGCCTGGGGTTGAGTCTTGTGAAGGCCATTGTCGAGAATCATCATGGTGATGTCTGGTTCAAATCGTCAGAAGGCAAAGGAACGACATTCTATCTTGCGCTCCCTTTATGTGATCCCACGACGCTCGACACCCGGCCGAAAGATGAACAGGTGGCTTAGCGCCTTCGCCTTATGTTTGCTCCTCTTGATCGCGGCGGCGGTCGTCTCAGCGCAATCTGAGGCCACCCCAACGGCGGCGCCGTCCAAAACCCCGTCTGCGGCATCCGAGGCGCTCCCCAGCGCAACGCCGGCAGCCGCTTCGGTTTCGTTCCCGCTGACCCAGGCAGATCTGGTTCGCCTGACGGCCAACGTTCAGCGACCAAATGGCCTTGGCTGGTTTGAGAGCAAGCTGTATACCGCCTGCACAGGCGATGGCACCGTCTATGAGATCGACGATACAACTGGGGCGACCCGCACCTATATCTACGGAATTCGGAACGCCCACACACTTCACGTTGAAGAAGACGCAAATGGCGGCATCGTTCTGTGGGTGCCGGACTATGGGGCGAACACCCTTGCGCAGGTTACTCGAAATGGGGTGCGGACTATCATCAGCGGGCTGCGCGGACCGTGGGGTATTGTCGCGCTGGATGAGTCGCGCTTCCTGCTGACAAATCTGCTTGGCAATACACTCAACGTGGTGGACCGTGCTGGAACCAACACGGTGGCTGTCCCCGATCTTGCGGCGCCAACCGGCCTCTTCGTGGATGAAGACATCGTGTATGTGGCCAATACCGGCAGCACACGCCGCGCCATCGAATGGTACCCGCTCGAAGACGTCGTCAGTGGGGAGTTCGAGCGAACGGACGCCGTTTCGCAGGTGCTGGTCAGCGGACTACAAAACACGACAGGTGTACAGCTAGGTTCTGATGGTTTCCTGTACTTCGCCTATGCCCTGGGCACACGCGGCGTGGTAGGTCGTGTAGACCCGGAAGCCTGTCGGGAAGCTGGTGGCTGCACCAACGAGCAGGTCGAGATCGTTCTGTACACCGATCTTGCCGCGCCCCTGGCCGGACTGGTCGTTACCCCGGACCTCCGGCTCTTCGTCCACGAGATGTTCAGCCCTGACATGTACTGGTTGTCGCTAGTGGGTTAGGATTTTACTCAGGAACTGTTGGAGGCGCTGACTCTCCGGGTTTTCAAACAACTGCTGCGGAGTGGTGTCCTCCAACTTCTCACCCTGATCCATGAAGATGATGCGGTTGGCCGCCGCGCGCGCGAAACCCATTTCGTGTGTCACCACGACCATGGTGATCCCTTCTTTGGCCAGATCGAGCATCACGTCCAGCACCTCTTTGATCATCTCCGGGTCCAGCGCCGAAGTCGGCTCGTCGAAGAGCATGATCTTCGGGTTCATCGCCAGGGCACGGGCAATGGCCACACGCTGCTGCTGCCCGCCAGACAGCTTGGGGGGGTAGACGTCCGCTTTCTCTGGGATGCCCACTTTGACCAAGAGAGCACGCGCATTCTTCTCCGCATCGTCCTTGGAACGCTTACGCACAATCTGTTGGGCGAGCATCACATTTTGAAGAACCGTCAGGTTGGGGAAGAGATTGAACTGCTGGAATACCATGCCCACTTCCTCGCGAACCCGGTTGATGTTTGTGGCAGCGGCATCCAGGTGCACACCATCGACCCAGATGTCGCCTTCGTCGATGGTTTCAAGCCGGTTGATACAGCGCAGCAGGGTGCTTTTCCCCGAACCACTAGGACCGATGACGACGACCACTTCGCCGGAGTTGATGTCGAGCGAGACATCCTTCAACGCGACGACATTCTTGAAGCGCTTGCTGACGCCACGAATTTGAATAATGGGTCTCTGAGTGGTATCCATGTCAGTCTCGCTTGTCCGCTCTCAGTTTAGATTCCAACCAGTAGACGCCCATCGACATGACAATCGTGAGGTTCGCATAGATGAACGACAGGATTAGCAGCCCCTGCGGATAGCGAAAACGGTTGCTGGAATACTGGCGCGTCAGATGCGATATCTCTGGCACTGCCACAACAGAGGCCAGAGAAGTGTCCTTGAGCAGCAAAACGAAGTTGTTGGCCATGGCGGGCAACACATTGCGGACCGCCTGGGGCAGGATGATGTAGCGCATCGCCTGGGTATAGGTCATGCCCAGCGACCGTGCTGCTTCCATCTGTCCACGTCCAATACTCTCGATGCCGGCACGAAACACCTCAGACATGAAGGCGCCGTAGGTCAGCGCGAACGCGAAAATGATGCGTGTCGTCTCTTCGATGTCGCGCGTCCGGAGCAGCGTCGTGGAAATCCGATCTTCGGGAATGCCGACCAACCGCTGCAACAGATCGTCCAGAAAAGGTAAGGTTGTCACGAAGTTGATGAGTGCTGGTGTGATGACGAAGCTAAAGATCAGGATGATCACCAGCAAGGGTAACCCGCGAAAGAGCTCGACGTAAAGCGTGGAAAGATTGTAGACGATGCTGTTGCTGGAGATTCGACCGAGCGCAGTGATGAGTCCCACGATGGTGGCCAGGATGAAAGAGACAATAGTCACCTGAATGGTCACCGCGATGCCTGGAACGATGTAGTTCCAGGTCTCGACGAGGATAGGGTCGGCGATGACTCCCAGAATTACGAGGATATCCAACGCCATAAAGGCGATGAACCAGGAGCGACGTCGGCCGATATTCTGAGCTAACTTGCGCACATCAGCAAACTGGCGCGGGGAACGATAATCTTGCGAGATCAGGGACATGATGGCTCACTTTGGCAGCAACCGCCTGGTACAGCCGCTCGCTGGAACTGGATGATGCGATAAATGAAACGCGCACCGGCGGTATTACCGCCGGTGCGCGCCTGGAATTCACGTCGTGGTTACCGTTCGAACCATTTCACGAAGATGTCGTCCCACGTGCCGTCAGCCATCATTGACTCCATGGCCGCGTTGAACGGCTCAACAAGGTCGCTGCCGGTCGGGAAGGCAAACGCCAGCCCCTGAATGCCGGAGAGCGATTCTTCAACCGTCATAAGGCTGCTGTTTTCGGCGATATAGCCATCCGCCGCGGGACGGTCGACAACCACCGCATCAAGATCACCGTTGAGCAGGGCTTCGATAGCGGCGCCAAAGACGTCATACGAGCGGACGTTTTCCTGACCGAAGATCTCATGGGCCGTGATCTCGTTGGTGGTGCCCACCTGAGTACCAACCACGTAATCGCCCAGCGCGATCAGTTCGGACGAAGTCGTGAAGCGAGTTTCGCCAACCTGGACAAGCAGGGTCTCGTCATACGCCTGATAAAGCATCGAGAAGTCGACAGCCTCGTCGCGCTCTTCCGTGTAGGTGATGCCGTCCGCGGCCACATCGTACTCACCCGCGGCGATAGCGATTAGCATGCCGTCCCACGCCGTCTCGATGTAAACAGGCACGCAGTTCAGACGGCGGCACATCTCGTTGAATGTGTCGTAATCCCAACCCTCTGCCTCGCCCGCTTCATTGATGAAGTTGTACGGAGGATAGGCATTCTCAACGGCAATCGTCACTTCACGGCCTTGCAGATCCGGAAGTTCCGGACGCTCGAACCAGCGACGATAGATCTGGTCCCAGCGTCCAGACTCCTGCAACGCGGTCATGGCCGAGTTGATCGGCTCGACCAAGTCGCTGCCTGAAGGGTAGGCGAACGCCAGACCTTGAACGCCCGAGAGCGATTCCTCAATTGTTATCATCGCACCGCGCTCAGCGATGTAACCGTCGGCCGCGGGGCGGTCGACGACGATGGCGTCCAGGTCACCATTCAGGAGCGCTTCAATGGCGGCGCCAAAGACTTCGTACGAACGAACATTGTCCTGGCCGAAGATGGCATGTGCCGTAATCTCATTGGTCGTGCCCACCTGTGTGCCCACGACATAGTCTTCAACGGCCAGAAGCTCTTCAACCGTTGAGAAGCGATCTTCAGTATCGCGCACGAGGAGGGTCTCGTCGTACGCCTGGTAGAGCATCGAGAAGTCGACCGATTCGTCACGTTCGGCCGTATAGGTGATACCGTCGGCGGCGACGTCATATTCACCCGCCGCCACAGCGACCAGCATGCCATCCCAGGCCGCTTCGACAAACACCGGCACGCAGTTGATCAATCCGCAGATGTCACGGAAGGTGTCGTAATCCCAGCCCACCGCTTCACCAGCCTCGTTGATGAAGTTGTAGGGGGGGTAGGCGTTCTCGACGGCGACGACGAGTTCTCGTCCGCCCAGGTCGGGCAGGGCATCCTGTGCGACGGTGACGGCAGGTACCACAAGTACGAGCAGTAGAAGAGCCAGCAGCGACAGTCGCTTCCACATGTTGATCATCTCTCCTCAAACTCTCCGTATGAGCATCAGTGGCGCAGGTCCAATATTAGCGCGCTCGAGATAGCGGGCCATTATAACAGTAAAGCCTAATCTCGTAACCTTTTAAGCAGGTAGGCTTCTGCATCGCCATCAGGGACTTTGACAAAGGAAGTGGCGACATACCCTCTGGCGAACGCGTCCAGGAGAACTTTTCGAACCGCAAGACGCCAGTCAAGGAGAAATTCGGGGGACTCGATTCGCATTTCCGGCAAATTGCGCGGGATTTCCGCCAGTATGCATTTTGCGTCGCCAAGAGCCCGAACAATCGGCCTCGACTGCGTGTCGTGCGCGAGCACAACATGCGCCGAGGCAAGCGCGGTGATGTCTGTTTCTTGCGAAGCGTTCCTGAGGTGCCAACACGCCTCAACGCGATCGGAGGGCAGTCCGGCATTGATGGCATCGTTCATGGTGCCGTATAGGTTTACGTGGTAGGCATCGGCAACGGCGCCAAGGCGGACAAGGTTGAAATTGGCATTGCCACGTTGAAGTGGATCGAAGGTCCAACGGATCTCGCCGATGCCGTGCTCCAGCGCCCAATCACGTTGCGCCCTCTTCAATCCTTCACCAACACCCTGGCCCTGATAGCCTGGCAGAACCCCGGTCATATGCGACCATAGGATGGGACGGCCCTCACGATGCGCATAGAACGCGAAGGCAATGCCGACCAAGGCCCTGTCGTCATAGGCACCAATCAGTACGCCGCCGTTGTGGGTCACTGCCCGAAAGAGGTTGCCTGGAACCGCGTCACGTGGGTCCAACCCCAGACGGCAATTTCAACATCGGTTGCCTGCTCGAATTCGTCCGGAGTGCGGAGTTCGGCATAGTGCATCGCGAAGCTTACCGCCCGAGTGGTTCGAACATCAGGATACCGACAAACGCGATGATGAGTCCGAGATGGTGAGTGATGGTCCACAACAGGCTCAGCAGGGCAGAGTTAGTGGCAAGGTCAATAAGCTGAATGATGAAGCTAATGGCAATGAGCAATACACCAATCACGACAGGAAGGCCGCGCCGTCGGGCGAGTGTTCCGGAAGTCCGCTCAAGGAAGCGAGCGATGATTGGCGAGCGATCGAACCACTTGAGCATCACGTTACACCCTGTATGATTTCAAACGTTCATAGAGTGGCGCGGACATGCGGGCGGTAATCTCGATGCCTTGCTCCGTGTGGTTCTGGGAGTCTACGCTCGCCTGTTCATGCAGCATGGCGACGAGATCGCCGCGCTCGTAAGGCAGACGCAATTTCAAGGTATAGAGCGATGCCATAAGCGCAGTCTCAATTGCCTGCAATAGTTCCGGTAACCCCTGGCCCGTGGCTGCAGAGATCGGCACAATAGCCGAATAGCGCGACGGATCTTCGACAGCGGGCAGCGCTTCGCCAGAATAGCGATCCATCTTGTTCCAAACGAGAATACGGGGCACAGGCGGCACTTCGATCTCGGCAAGTGTATCTTCGACCGTCTCGATGTGTTGGACTACGTTGCCATGATTGACATCCGCGACTTCGAGAAGCACATCTGCTTCAGCAATTTCCTCGAGGGTGGCCTTGAATGCCGCTATCAGGGTCGTCGGCAGTTTCTGGATGAAACCCACGGTATCCGACATCAGTGCAAACCGACCGGACGGCATCTGAACACGGCGCGTGGTCGTGTCGAGCGTGGCAAAGAGTTGATCGGCCACGTAAACGTCCGCACCCGTCAGCGCGCGGAGCAGGGTGGATTTGCCGGCATTGGTATAGCCAACCAACGCAATTAGGGGCACATTGGTTCGATCGCGCTGCGCCCGATGGCGCCCACGGTGAGAGCGCACATGCTCAATCTCTTCCTTCAGTTTGATGATCTTGCGCCGAATCTCACGGCGGTCGACCTCAAGCTGCGTCTCGCCTGGACCACGCAGACCGACGCCGCCGCCGCCTGAGCGTCCCGAACCGCCGCCTGCCTGGCGAGCAAGGTGGGTCCACTGACGAGTCAAGCGAGGGAGACGATACTCGTACTGGGCAAGCTCAACCTGTAATGCGCCTTCACGCGTTCGAGCGTGCTGGGCGAAGATGTCGAGGATCAACGCTGACCGATCCAGGATCTTCACGTTTTCGCCCAGACGCTTCTCCAATTCCCGCTGATGACGCGGAGACAGTTCGTCGTCGAAGACCACCACTGGCGCATTCAGCGCCAGGATCGAGGCCTTGATCTCGTCCACCTTACCGGAACCGACAAAGGTGGCAGGATCGACGGCGTTCATGTTCTGGTGCGTGTCGCCGACGACGGTCATGCCAGCCGTCGATGCCAGAAGGCTAAGCTCCTCCAAAGAGTCGTCGACCGAAAGCAGCGGACGCGCGCCGCGCACCCCAACCCCGACGAGAAATGCACGTTCGGGCGGCCGAATGACCTCGCGTAAGTCGTATTGGCCTAGACTTTCAGTCGAATCGTTATCTTGCTGCATACCAATCCTTCAAGCGATGAAGCGCCTCTTCCAGGCGATCGTCTGGAACAGCGACGCTCATGCGGACGTAGGGTTGACCACCCGGGCCATAGATGGCACCGGGGGCGAGAGAGACGTGCGCTTCTGTCAACGCGGCCTCGGCATACCACGAGCCATCACCGTGCAGCGCCCGCCCCCAAATGTAGAGAGAGCCGAGAGGCATATTCGCCTCCAGACCGATAGATGGAAGGGCCTGAAGAATGCGATCGCGGCGCCTTTGATACACGGCATTTCTAGCGTCGATCCAGGGCTGTGGCGTGGTATCAATGGCTGTGATACCCGCATCATAGATGGCTTCGAAGTGGCCGCTGTCGACGTTGCTCTTGACGACCAGCAGATTGGCGATGGCACTTGCAGAGCCGACAGCCGCTCCCAACCGCCAACCGGCCATGTTATATGTTTTCGAGAAGGAGATGAACTCGATGGCCGTGTCAAAAGCCCCGTCGGCCTGCAGAACGCTCCCCGCGGTGTAGCCATCGTAGGTGACATCCACGTAGGGATTGTCGGAAGCCAGCAGGATGTCGTGTTCGCGGCAGAAATCGACCAATGCCTGATAGTAAGCGGGATCGCTGACAGCGCCGGTCGGATTGTTTGGGTAATTCACCCAGAGAAGCTTCGGGTGATCTGGCAGCATTTGAGCCACTTCAGACAGGTCCAGCCGAAATCCATGTTCGGCGCAGATGGGCACATATTTCACCTGCGCGCCTGCCAGAAAAGCGCCCAGCGAGTAGGCGGGATAGCCGATGTCCGGCACGAGGACGAAGTCACCCCGATCGGCATAAGCCATGGTCAGGTTGACAATACCTTCTTTGCTGCCTAGCAGCGGAAGCACCTGCGTTTCCGGATCGATACGGATGCCAAAACGGCGGTCGTAGTAGCGGGCCACAGCCGCACGAAACGGCGCCGTGCCCTTGTAGCCTGCGTAGCCGTGATGGGATGGCTCGGAGGCAGAGCGCTTCAGCGAATCGATCACCGTTTCCGGCGGTGGCATATCCGGATTGCCAACGTCGATATTCAACACATCATGCCCGGCAGCATTCAGATCGCGCACCCGCTGATTGAGGGTCGCAAAGGGATAGGGCGGCAGGCTGCCGAGACGAGTGGCAGGAGCAGGCATCAATTATCCTTTCCTTACTCTATTTCGGCGTGATCACGCCACTCCGCAGCAGGTAGAGTTCCAGGACGCGTCCAACGCGCTCCAGACTCTCGGGGCTGATCTTGTCGAGGGTATCCTGGCTCGTGTCCCAGTACTCATAATCCAGATCGATGATGTCGACTGCGGGAATTCCGCGCTGCAAAAAGGGCAGGTGATCGTCGGTGATGGCGCTCCGGACTTCATTGGGAAACTGCTCCTGGTACCCGAGATCGGCTGCTGCCTGCCAGATCTGTTCCACAATCTGCGGCGCCGACTGGCTGGAATAGCCTTCAATCGGGAACTGTTGGTCAAATTCGCCGACCAGATCCAGAAGCAGCATATAGTCAATGGTCTCGGTGTTCAGATCGAGCTGGCTGGCGTAAAGTACGGAGCCAAGCAGATAACCTTGCGTCGACGGAATCAAGGTCGGGAATGGGGGAAGGCGTCCGTTGTCCTCCGCATCGAAGAACACAAAGCGAATTTCCTGGTTGACGGTGTAGTGTTCGCTGATGACCCGCCCCAGTTCCAGCAGGACGCCAACGCCGCTGCCCCCGTCATTTGCGCCCTGCATCGGCAGGCTGCGACGCGATTCGTCCGGATCTTTATCGGAGTAGATGCGTGAATCGTAGTGTGCGCCTATGATGATTGTGCTTCCAGTACCAGAACTGGCTACCAAGTTGCGCACCGGAACATAGAGCGGATCGAACTCGATTGCCTGATTCTGTTCAGCAAAGTGTCCGCTCAACAGCGTTCCGATATCGACCGGTTGCCACAGGTCCAGTGTCGCCTGCGCTTCCGGAGGCAGCGCGGAACGACTACCGAGATTGATGATGTGCCAATCCTCCTCGGTCTGCCATCCGAGCGAACCGAGGTGGGAGAGTATCAGATTGCCGGCTGCAATGCTTCCCGCAGTCGCCACGGGCCGCGGTCCGACTCCGACGTGGTTGGCCACATGGTCAAAAGCAGCGTCACCATCGAAGAACAGGGAAGGCGTCTCTTCCTGAGCACCAATAGCAGAGGGAAAGGCAAGCAAAACCAGCAGAACTACGGCGAATGCGCGAAGCAGAGTACGGTTCAAGTTGTGGCCTCCGAATGCTGTGAAAGCAGGTAATCGTCTTGCAGTTCGTCAATTGAGAAACGGAGATTGCGCAGCGCGCGTTCGACGTACTTCTGGTAGCGCGCGCGTTTGTCTTTCACGGTGATGTCCAACGCCGGCAGGATGCCAAAGTTGGACTTCATCGGTTGGAAGTACTTGGGTTCAGCATGCGCAACGTAGTGGCAGAGTGCGCCGAGCATCGTCGTCGGAGGCAGTATCCAGGGGGACTTTCCAGCAATATGGCGCGCAAGGTTGATCGCCGCGACCACGCCGGTGGCGACATTTCCCATGTACCCTTCAACGCCGGTGATCTGGCCCGCAAAGAACAGATCTGGCCGGGACTTCAGCCTCAGGGTGGGATGGAGAAGGGCAGGGGAGTTGATGAATGTGTTGCGGTGCATCTGGCCCAACCGCACGAATTCGGCATTTTCCAGGCCGGGGATCATGCGCAGGATTTCTTTCTGCTCTCCCCAGCGGATGTTCGTCTGGAAGCCAACCAGGTTGTAAAGGGTGCCAGCGAGGTTGTCCTGACGCAGTTGCACAACGGCATGTGGTCGACGCCCCGACCGGGGATCCGTGAGGCCAACGGGACGCATGGGGCCGAAAGCCAGTGCGTCGCGTCCGCGCGTGGCAATCTGCTCAATCGGCAGGCAGCCTTCGAAGAAGAGATCATCCTCGGTTTCGAATCTTCGCAATTCGATTCGTTCCGCCTGTATGACGGCGTCAACAAAGCGCTCGTATTCGTCACGAGTCATGGGGCAGTTGATGTAATCGCCCTCATCGTCATCACCACGGCCATAGCGACTGGCTCGAAAGGCAATGTTCATATCGATGCTCTCGGCCGTGACAATAGGGGCGAGGGCATCATAGAAGTAAAGGTGTTCCTGTCCGGTCAGCGATCCAATCGCCTGCGCAAAAGCCTCGGAAGTCAGGGGGCCGGTGGCGATCACGACAGGCGCGTCGACAGGGATCTCCGTAGCTTCCTCGCGCACAAGCGTGATCAATGGATGATTTTCCAGCGATTGGGTGACGAGTTCGGCAAACTGCTCGCGATCGACGGCGAGCGCACCACCAGCCGGCACGGCGGCCCGTTCTGCGCAGGCAAGCAGATGCGAACGAAGCAGCGTGAGTTCGGTTTTCAACAGGCCAGAGGCGCGGTCAGGTAGCTTCGAGCCAAAGGAGTTGCTGCACACCAGCTCAGCCAGGCGATCGGTCGCGTGCGCGCCAGTCGCCCGGATTGGGCGCATCTCATACAGTTTTACGTGATAGCCACGTTCGGCCAGCTGCCATGCCGCTTCGCTGCCAGCCAATCCGCCGCCTATCACGATGATAGTCGACTTCATGCCGTTTCCAGAACAATTCTCCACGTACGGCAATTATACACGTCGCGCAAAGCCGGTTGCGACGCGCAGGTATTGTTGAATCTGGTCGAGCTCTGGCGCATCCGGAGGGACAAGCGACATGGCACGCTCGTATGCCTGGATTGCGTCCGGAAATCGATTCAGAGCGTAGAGGCAGTTCCCGAGCAAGTTGTAGACGCGATAGTCATTGATGTTTTCGTTATCCGCCTTGGCACCGCGCATCATGCGATCCAGGGCCTGCAATGCTCGGCTGTATTCTCCCGCCTGATAGGCACTCTTGGCCAACCGGTACTGAAGGGACATCTCCCACGGCGTATATGGATTATAAGTAAACGCTGCTTCATAAGCGGCAAGCGCACCGTTATGTTGACCAGTGCGATAGTAGATATCCCCTAGCATCTCGTGAACTCTCGCCCATGTCACGTCGATACCCAGCGGTTTCCTGCTGATCTGAATGAAGTGCTGCAAGTACGGGACAGTTTCGCGGTCATACTCCGGGAAGGGGAACAGCGTTTCCGAAATGCTGAGCAAAGCGTCCGCAAGGCCACGTCGTGACTCAATCGCCGAGGCAATGTCGACGGCCGTCCGAGCGGCGGCAACCGCGTCGCCGGCATGCTTAAGTTCGCGGAGGACCCGGCTTCGCAAGATGTGCACCTGGACGAGCCAGTATGGGTCTTCCGCGGTAGGGTATGTATCTACAGCCTTGTTGAAGAAGTGAAGCGAGCGTTCCAGCTGCCTCATCTCATAGAATTCGATGAACCCAAGACGCTCATAGCAGTAGGCCGTGAGCGCCGGCACTTCGGTGGGCTCAAGCAGGGCAGTCTGGAATCTTCTGGCGGCTTCTTCGCTGCGATATTCTGTGAGCAGTACCCGGCCAAGCTGATAGTGAATCCAGCCTGTGTTTCGATAATTCGAGGCCGTTTCCAGTATGCGCTCGTAGATTTCCCGAGCACGGGCGATGTCGGTCCGATCCGCAAAGCCCACCGTGGCCATTTCGAAGCGCAGCAGATGGCAGTCGGCGTAGAGCTCTAACACAACAGGCTCACTGAACATGTCATGGTTGAGTGCCTGGACCTTCTGAAGATCGATCAGCGCCTCATCGACACGTCCGGTTTTCAGCCGAACACGAGAGCGCATCAGCAGCAGGTGGACACGATCGATAGTATCCAGGCTCGAACGAAGCGCTCGCGCAATCTGAACTTCGGCTCGCTTGTAGTCGCGTTTTGCCAGCAGGGACTCTACCTGATAATGCTGATCGGCCACGACGTATGCCTCATCTCACATTGCGCCAGATTATAGCGTCATGCAGCACGCGGCGCTTCCTTCTATTGAAGCGCCGCGTGCGTGGTAGTTAATTTCTGGGCCTTACGGGGTGGGCTTCTGGAATCAGATCGAGCCCAGCACGATACTGGCGTTCTGGCCGCCCAGTCCGAAGGAATTCGACAAAATGCGCTTCAATCCCTTGATCTCACGGCCAACGTTCGGAATATAGTCAAGGTCGCAATCCGGATCTGGCGTTTCATAGTTGATCGTGGGATGGAGGAAGCCATCGACCATGCTCATGACGCAGGCAACGATTTCGATCGCGCCGGACGCGCCGAGTGCATGACCGACCATGCTCTTGGTCGAATTAATCGGGATGCTGTACGCCTGTTCGCCGAACAGCCGCTTGATGGCCAGTGTCTCCATGGCGTCGTTGGCCTGCGTGGAGGTGCCATGAGCGTTGATGTACTGGATCTCCTCGGTGTTGACCCGCGCATCCTCCAGGGCCCACTTCATGGAACGGGTTGCGCCCGCACCAGAGGGTTCCAGAGCAGCAATGTGATAGGCATCCGAAGAAGAAGCGTGGCCGAGGACCTCCGCGTAGATACGCGCACCGCGCTGAAGAGCGTGAGAGAGACTCTCGATGACAAAGATCGCGCAGCCTTCGCTGAAAACGAAACCGGAGCGGTTCTTGTCGAATGGGCGGCTCGCGCTTTCAGGATCGTCATTGTAGCCGCTTGCCAACGCATCCATGGCCTCAAAACCGGCGAGAGCATAGTCCTGGAGCACGGCTTCAACACCGCCGGTAATGATCATGTCGGCGCGGCCGTCGCGAATAATGGTGCTCGCCTCGCCGACGGACTGCGTACCGGACGCACAAGCCGTGGAAGGTGCAAGCAACGGGCCAAAGGTGCGGAAAAAGCGGCTGACATAGTGGCCGGGCATGTTCGGCAGCGAGTTTATCAGCGTGAGAGGATTGGGCTTCCGATATCCGGAGGTCTTGTACTTGAACGTGTTTTGCTCGGCCATTTCATGCGCGCCGAGCGTGGTGCCGATGACAACACCAACACGTTCGCCTTCACGTTCAATCTCTTCCTTAGTCATGCCCGCGTCTTCTGTCGCCAGCGCCGCGGCCGCGACCGCGAAGTGAGATGCGCGGCCCATACGCCGGGCTTCTTTGGGCTCGATGTAGACTGTCGGATCAAAACCGCGGACCTCACCACCGATCTTCACCGGCACGTGCTCCACGTTAATGGTTTCGAGACGCCGAATACCCGACTTGCCATTCTTGAGCCCGTCCCAGAGTGATTTCACTCCACCAAGCGCTGTCACGGCACCCATACCGGTGATGACAACACGTGGACGACCGTTACGAAGTAGATCCATCTTATCTGTTATGACGGCATCTAGAGTTGCCGTCTCCTCCTCTCATGGTTGTTCAATGCAATCCAGATGCAATTGCATCAATCACCTTGCCCAGGACAGTTTTGCGCGCCTGTCCAACAGCGTTCTTGATGGCAATCTGGTTTGACCTTCCGTGACCGATAATTACAACACCATTGATTCCTAAAAGAGGCGCGCCACCCACTTCAAATGGATCAATCTGCCGATAAACACTTCGAAATGCCGGACGAGCGAGCGCGCCGCCGAGCGTGGTTATCGGGTTGCGCTTGATTTCCGAGCGGATCAAATTTCCCATGGCCCGGGTGGCCGCTTCCAGCGATTTGAGCATGATGTTGCCCACAAATCCGTCTGCCACGACAACATCGGCGCCATTTTCGAGAAGTTCCCTGGGTTCGATATTGCCCACAAAATTCAGCGGCAGCTCACGAATCAGCGCTCCGGCTTCACGGACCAGGTCGTTGCCTTTTCCGTCTTCTTCACCGTTGGAGAGCAAACCCACACGCGGACGGTCAATTTTGAGAGAAAGCCGCGCGTAGGTTTCGCCCATAAGTGCAAACTGAGCTAACCAATCGGGTTTCGAATCGGCATTGGCGCCAACATCGAGAACGGTGACGGCAATGTCTCCTAGTCGAATGGTTCCGGCCAGTGCAGGCCGTTTGACACCGGGGATACGTTTCAGCGTGTAGAGCGTGGCGATGGCCAGCGCTGCGCCAGTATTGCCAGCCGTGACAAACGCGTCAGCCATTCCGTCATGAACCAGTCGCATCCCCACATGCATCGACGACTTGGGCTTGTCTTTGCCAACGGCGCTGGGCTTATCTTCCATGGTGATAATGTCCGGCGCATGGACGACCTCGAGATCAAGGCCTTTGGTCTCATGTTTTACCAGTTCGGGACGAATGCACGCTTCATCACCCACTATGAAGATCCGATCGCCAAACTCCTTTGCGGCGAGGATCGCACCTGCGACATCTGGGGCAGGGCAGCTGTCACTGCCCATCGCGTCAACTGCAATTCGAAGAGACATGGTCGTATCCGGTCCGGCTGCATCATGTGCGTAATCTGAGGATGATAACCTATCGCAACGGAGCGCAAAAGGATTGACATCCGCACCACTGAGCGTATAATCTTCGTCTAGTTGCCTCGGTGGCGGAACTGGCAGACGCGCACGCTTGAGGGGTGTGTGCCGCAAGGCGTGAAGGTTCAAATCCTTTCCGAGGCACAGCATAGAGGCGGAACCATCGGAATTCCGATGGTTCCGCCTCTTTTTCGCTCGTGTTGCAAGGCTTTTGGCGTTGTTGTACACTCCACATAGTTCTCTCGCATTCTGAAGGGGAATCCCACGCATGAGTGACGATACTCAGTCGAAGCTCAGTCAAGCCTTCGAACATGTCGAGGCCGGTCGACTAGAAGATGCGATCAGTACCCTCAAGCCCGTACTTGACGCGTCCCCCGATAGTGCAGATGCCTGGTGGATATACTTGCATGCTGTGAACGATCCGGCGGAGGCGCGTCACGCCCTCGATCAAGTCTTGCGGATTGCGCCCGATTATCCAGGCGCCGCAGAAATGCTCGATCTTCTGAATGCGGAATTCCCGCTCGATACGCCTGCGGTCGGCCAGGCGCGTCCTGTCGAAGATCGTCCGCAGATCAAGCCCATTACGGCGCCTCCTCCGGTTTCCGTACCTGAAGCGCCCGTACGTGTGCCGGAGAGCGTCTCTCGAACTAGCCCAGCGCCAGAAGTCTCTGCCGAACGGCGTCGTTCGCCTGTGCCAACGCTGATTGTGCTTGCGGTCGTGGCTGTGGCCGTTGTGCTGGTATTCCTCTTACTGAATCCGAATGCGGGCCAACCAGACGGTAGCACGGCCACGGTCGCGCCCACCGCGATCGTCGTTGCGGGCGTTACGGAAACTGCGCTTCCCGCGCTGGTGGACGTCGCAACACCCACGATCGCGGTGCCGGCAACTACGGAGGAAACGCCCACAGAAGCGGGTGCTGTGGCGCAGGAAACCAGTGAAGCGGTCACTGACGCCACTTCTGAAGTTGCTGCCCCAACTGTGATCGCTGTCGAGGCAACCGAAGTTGAAAGCGCTGCAACAACCGAGCCAACCGATGAGGTAGCTGTCGCAGATCAGGCGCTGACCGCTTTCGAAGCGGCGCTGCAGAGCTACGAACTGGCGCCTACCGGGGTTGCCATTGAAGAGCTAAGCACGGGATCAACGGTCATGGCCAATGTCTGTTCCGCGCCTGGCCGTGAGGTGCGAACGCTGCTTCCTGAGGTCATGCAGACGTTGGCCCGCATGATGAGTGATGCTCCAGAAAGCGCCGAGGCGATCGGTGTCCGCCTGACTAACTGTGCGGAGACAACAGTTCTCGTCACCGTGGCAGCGGCGCGGGCAGACGCAGCTGAGTATGCAGCGGGTGCGGCAACGGCCGAGCAGTTTGCCGCGACCTGGGTTGCGCTCCGCTAGGACTCGCGCAGTAACTACGCACTTCCATTTGAGCGAGGTAGGCGAATGATGAATTTCGTGCCTTTGCCTACCTCGCTTTCAACGCTAATTGTGCCGTGATGTCCCTGAATAACTCCATAACAGACGAATAGTCCAAGGCCAGAACCGTTCTGCTTGGTCGAGAAGAACGGATCGAAGATACGATCCAGGTTTTCAGGCGCGATTCCCTGACCATTGTCTTCGAACACGATGAGGATTTCGTCATGCTGCGCACGCGCGCTGACAAGCAGACGACCGCCGCGTGACATAGCAGCCTGGGCATTTAGAAACAGATTCATGAAGACGGCTTCCAACTGATCTTTGCTTCCAAAGACCAGAAGCGATCGCTCAGCAACCGTCTCAGACTTCATTCGTTCCATTTCAAAGCTGTGCTGGTTGAGCTTATGGACTGATTCGAGCAGTTTTCCAACATCGAGTACGCGAAGCTCCGGATCCTGGCGAGCGAAATCGAGCAGGCTACGCACGATACGCTGAATTCGGAGCACGTTTTCGCGAACGATCTGCAAGTCTTCCAGATCGATTGGATACTGCGTTGCTCGTATGGTTTCTTCAAGTTGCTCTAGAAGCAGGCTGATGGGCATGAGCGGGTTGTTGATCTCATGGGCGATGCTCGCTGCGAGATGGCCGATCGAAGCCAATTTCTCATTGCGAGCGAGCAGCTTTTGTGCCGCAATGAGTTCTGCTGTTCGCGCCTGCACCGTCGCCTCAAGTTCCTGTGTGTAGATGCTTTGTAGCTGGTAGAACTCCGCATTTCTAAGGGCCATGGCTACCTGCCGGCCAAGACCGACCAACAAGCGTGACTGCTCAGGAGAATACACAGCGTCGCGGCTTGCAACAGTGATCACGCCAAGGATCTGGTCGCTATTTTGAATCACTGCAGACATTCCGTTGTAGGAGCGCACATGGGACGAGGGAAAGCGGTTATCCCCATGCCATGTACTTGACTCCTGACTGGACTGGAGCCACTCCATGAGGGAGCGAGCATATTCAGGAAGAGGCTGTGAGGACTGACTGGAAAAGCTGACATTGCTGATGAGCTTGGCGCTTTCGTCGATCAACTGAACAACGAAGTGGTCGCCTTTGACTAATTCACGTAGCAGTTCCAGCGCGACATCAAGCACTTCATCACGATGGAGATATCGCCCCAGACGCTCGGACGCTGCCAGCAGGAATTCCAGCTCGGTTGTTCTCCGCCGCAGGCTCTCTTCGAGTTGGCGGGCCCGCATCTTGCTCTGAACGCGCGCCAGTAATTCCTGAGGTGCAAATGGCTTTTGCAGATAATCATCAGCGCCCAGATCGAGGCCCTGGGCCACGTCGGATGGTTCGCGCAAATTTGCCGTGATGAGGATAGTGGGAATGTGTTCGGTGATGGGTGACGCCTTCAAACGCGCCAACACCTCAAAGCCATTCATGCGTGGCAGAAGTATATCGAGCAGGATCAGGTCCGGTACAAGGGTTTGGGCTGCCTCGACAGCAAGTACACCATCCGTGACACGTTCTACGCGGAATCCTTCGCGCTCGAAGATGTATTGAAGCATGACGGTCGTGTTGATTTCATCATCCACGACCAGGACGAGTGGTTTCTGTTCTTCAGCTATCGTTATGTGTGCCATGGTGCGGGCCCAACTGGTGCATTACTCAAGGCTAAGCGATCTCTTTCTGTAATGATACAATGGCACAGCGTTCGCGTAGCATGATGTTTGTGAATGTGTAACCGATGCAACTGCGATCTCGATCTTCAATTCGCCCCATCCTACTAGGCATTGTTGTTGGTCTGGTGTTGGCGTTGGTGTTTTTTGCTGGGTTCTTCGTCCGTGATTTAGTTGAACCCGATCTGGCCCACGGCATTGCCTTTCAGAGCAGTCATACCTATGCATTGCTCAGCGAAGTGCAGAACCTGCTCGATCGTCATTATCTTCGCGAGCAACCTGGCGAAGCCGCCCGACACTACGGCGCAGTTCGTGGACTTCTTGCGACCTTGAACGATCGCTACACCTTCTTCATCGAGCCGCCGGTCGCCGCGAGCGAGTCGGATGTTCTGGCGGGAACCTATGGGGGGATTGGTGTTCAGGTTTCGCGAACCACTGAAGGTCAGTTCGTGCTGTTCCCATTTGAAGATAGCCCGGCCAGCCGCGCAGGGATACTGAACGGAGACATCCTGAAAGCGATCAATGGCCAGTTAGTGAGTGCAGCTCAGTCACAGGATGCGATTGATCAGCTTCTTCGTGGTGAAGTAAAGGAAGGGAATGGAGTCGAGCTGACCGTCGTTCATGTCGATGGATCTGAACAAACGTTGTTCATCCTGTTCGATGTCATCAACGTCCCGTCGGTCATCTGGAGGGTCCTCACGGAAGATAGTTCACTCGGATACGTCAAAATCCTTCGATTCACCAGTCGAACTCCCGAGGAACTGACCAGTGCGTTTGATGTGCTGCGCGAAGAGGCCATCTCCGGCGTCGTTCTTGACCTCCGTGGTAACGCGGGGGGTCTGCTGCAAGAGTCGATCGACGTGGCAGACGAATTCCTCGATAACGGCACGATTGTCTACCAAGTTGATTCGTCGAGCGAAACCGAGTATGAGGCTTCCAGTGGGGGAGCCTGGCTCGAACAGCGCATCGTCACCCTCGTCGACAACGGTACCGCAAGCGGCGCGGAATTGGTTGCCGGAGCTCTTCGAGATAACGAACGAGGAATTCTCATCGGTCAACGCACCTATGGAAAGGGCACTGTGCAGCAGATCTTTCCCCTGTCCGACCGATCTTCGCTACATATTACGTCAGCCGAATGGTTCACTCCATCACGGCGGGCGTTGGATTCAGTCGGGCTTGAGCCGGACATTATGATTGAGAACGGTGGCGATGGACGGGATGCCCAGCTTGCCGCTGCCATCCAGCATCTCCAAACTGTAGAAGTGGTCAGAGGGGTTTCGTCATGACCCAAACAAGTGAAGAGGGCATTAAGATCATCAGCCGGAATCGGCGCGCTTCACATGAGTATTATCTGGAGCGCACCTTTCAGGCCGGGCTGGTGCTCACCGGCCCCGAGATAAAATCCATCCGAGGTCACAACATCAGTCTTCAGGACGGTTTTGTCCAGGAGCGAGAAGGGGAGTTGTGGCTGATGAACGTTCATGTCAAAGGCTACGAGCAGGCCGGAACCTACGGCTATACCGATCCGCTCAGGCCACGTAAGTTGCTGCTGCATAAGAAGGAGATTGCTCAGATCATCAGTCGAATGCGCGAACGCGGCTATGCCGTGGTGCCGACCATGGTATTCCTCCAGCGGGGCAGGGCAAAGATAGAGATCGCACTTGCTAAGGGCAAGAAGCTCTATGATAAACGTGCCGATGTTGCCAAGCGCGATAGTGACAGGCAAATCAGGCAGGCATTGAAGGAACAGAGCCGCGAATGAGCGAGAGGCCTGTTTCGATACGTGGGATCAACACGCTGCCTTCCCTTGAGAAGCTGGCGATTTACCGGGAGCTTATCCCGGACTGGCTCCTAGAGAAATACGGGATCGACGTCGAAACACTCAGTGCGGATGGTCTGCCAGTTGCCAACGTCCGGGCGCCAGAAGGCAGTCGGGCATTAGAGATTGAAGTTCGATGCAGGGCGCACGATATCGATCCGATGCTTTACCTCAACATGGCTGATACCTTCAATAATCAACTCCTGGTCCTTCTGGTTATCATCAACGATCCTGACGCACCTCGATTCAGTACCGATCGCGATCAGAATGGCAACCTCACAAATCTCGGCACTTCCTCACGAAACGTTCCGGCGGAAATCGCAGCGATGCGCGCCGGACTTGCACCAGGTCAGGTGCGCGCCGGCCTGAGGGTTTTCCGCCAGCTTGTGCCGCTATTCGAGTCTTTTGTGCAGCGCATGTCCCACGACTTGTTCTTTATAGAACCTCTCTCGTATCATAATGCTATCGTGTTCGAGCGATATGGTTTTGCCTATGTGCGTGGTCTTCAGGAAATGCGCAGTATCGATCGAGAGTTTCGGCCAGGTGGTGAGCTGCATGCCAAGCTCGACGAGAACTCGCAATTTCGGCAACCGGACGCCTGGAAGACAATCCGAGGTCGTTCGTGGGCTATCCACGACGGAATACTTGGACATTCCTTCACCGGGTTTCATATGTACAAGCGACTTGGAGCGCATGCAGGAGTCATGACGTTTCCAGATGCCACATGGTGATCCTTATATAACTCGTGACTCTGTCTCGGCTGCCCTCAATGCGCTTATCTTCGCGACATCAGACGGAGCGCGGTATGCGGGGTTGCTCCATTTGCAGGTCGTAGAAAACATCGTTCAATCCCCAGATTTTCCTCCTACAGAAACCTCTCATGAATACGCGTTACATACGCTACTCACTTCGAGCATTACACATCAACTTGGCATCCTTCGCACCAACCAGGGGCTGCCGGCCGCGGGCGATGAGACCTCGGTCAAAGAACTCCTTGAAGCGGTACAGGCTGATGTTGCATCAGCACATATGCAGCTTCTTGCCTGGAGTACGCTTTACCATCGCTTTGTGCAAACTCTGACGGATGTGAAGGTCGATGTACTTGCCCGATTGTATGGTATGGATGAGCGCACTCTGCGTCGATACATCAGCCTGGGCGAGAAACTTCTGACACGACACCTGGTCGGTCTGGAACAGGAAGCCCGCCTCAAGGAAAGGCGCATACGCCTGATCAATGCACTTCCAACCCGCGGAAAGACGAAGCTTTACGGCCGGGATGATGTGCTATCTGGGTTGCACACCTTTGTTCGGACCGATGCAGCCGCGCACGTGCTGTTGACGGGGCTTTCCGGGTTGGGAAAGTCGACTCTGGCCGAACGTCTGGTTCTTGAGATTGTCGAGCATGATCCGAACATCGAGCGCGTCATTTGGATTCCTCACTGTGCATCTGTCGAGTATGTCCGCCACGACGTTGTAGCCAGAATGCAGGTAGATGACGGGAATATGGATATTCGGAGAACGTTGGCCGTATACAAAACGATCATTGTTCTGGACGATGCATCTTCCCTGTTGAAGGACGTCGACGCATTCAACAGCCTTTTGAGCGATCTGGCGGACGCGCTCGTCGTCATCATCACGGAAGAGTTCACGGGAATGCTGCGAACAGTCGGCTATCACATGCGCCTGCAGCCGATAGACGAAGAGGCAGCGCTGCAGATCACGCAGGATGTGTTCAGAGCCCGCGGGGTAACAGATCTCGATCTGACCACCGGCATTGCGCAAGACCTGTATCGTGCATTTGGCGGACATCCCTTGGCGCTACGCATTGCGGCCGCGCGTTGGGATGATTTGGACTGGTCGTCTCTTGAAGATGATGTCATTCGTCATATCCTCACGCGGACGTTTGATCGTCAGGATTCGCAATCGAAACGCATCTGGTGTGCTCTGGGGCTTCTTGGCAAACACGAGGGCTGCCTCAGTATGCTGACCACGATATGGGGCACCATGGCGGGCACAGGCTCGATCTCGGTGCTCGCATCTCAAATGCTGGTTCAGCGCATTCATCATGACTGCTACATCCTTCTAGATGCTGCCCAATTATTCATCAGTCGCGGGTACCGTAGTCATTCGGTGGTGCGCCAGATTGTGGATGAGCTTATCGCTGCGTACTTCGATAACGAATCGGCACTGGCTTTTCCGGATATGCTTGTTCGACTTACTACGTCCTCCTGGTCTCTTCCCGCCTACCCGGTCCTCGAGAACTGGCTGATTCGATGCTGGCATAACCAGCAGCAAAGCGGACTCAATGCCGCGGAGTGGATTGCCTCGATTGATGCGCTCCGTAGGATGAACCACGACATCGATGTACGCCTTGAGATCGCCTACGCAGCATCGCTTCGTCGCCTCAGCGAACTGGATCATTCGGCAGTGATGCTGCTGAATACTGTTCAGAGATGTGGTCGGGAAGGGGATTTCCAGGAACAGGCACGAGCGCTTGTTGAACTGGCGCTGACATACATCCTTCAGGGAAACCTGGTTGCGGCACACGATCTGCTCAATCGAGCGGCACAGTCACGCCTGGCTCAACAAGATCTGATATTCAGGCGCCGAATAGACCTTATCCTGGCTCAAGTCGCGATAGAGCAGCGCGACGGGCCCCGAGCGCTTTCGCTCTTGAGACACCTGAACGGTGACCCAATCGTTTATGTGCTTCTCGCTGAAGCGTCGCTGCTCATTGGCGACATTCGAATGGCCGCACGACTTGCCGAGCAGGTTCTGGCAGAGGCGCCCGGCGATCTACCTCTTCGCGTGCGCGTTTGCACCGTGATTGGCCGGTGTCGCGAGCAGCTCAGCTCGCTGGATACTGCAAGTCGTTATTTCGCTGAAGCACTCCTTTGTGCTCAACGAATAGGCGATCACTTCGGCATTGCTCGCGCGAAATCCAACCTGGGGGCCGTGCTGGTGAAACGCGGCAAATATGTTGAAGCGAATGAGCTGCTTTCGCACGCTGTTGCTATCCAGAGCACACTGGGCGACTCGATTGGTCTCCAAATCAGCCAGCACAATCGAATCATGTTTGAACGCCGAGTTGCAGGTTGACCAACCCGTATCTGCGAATACAATACTACAAAGAGTGACTTGCGCTCATAGCTCAGTGGATAGAGCAATGGTCTTCGGAACCATTGGTCGGGGGTTCGAATCCCTCTGGGCGCACAGTAAATCACCGCTTGATTTGCCGAGGCGATGCTGATACTATCCTGGCAGTCAGGCCCCATTCGTCTAGAGGCCTAGGACGTGGCCCTCTCAAGGCCAAAACAGGGGTTCGAATCCCCTATGGGGCAAGCTTGTACCATTTCCTTGAAACTCAGCCGCACAGGCTGAGTTTTTGTTGTCAAACCAAGACTTACTCACCATTGCGAAGGTTTGTGAGGGTTGCTGAACGAAAACTGATGCCGGTAAAGGTGGTGGTGCATCCTTGACCGGCAGGTGATTGGCTTGAAAATCCAATCTGAAGGCTGTTCAGAGTTCCCAACGTGAAGTACCGGACCAAGTGCCAGTAAGTATCGTCCATTGAATAATGGAAAGCGAAGGCATCTCCCAGACGCGCGATGCGCAGAGAGACAGCACTCCCGTCGATCTCGGAGGAGTTGCAGTCGTCGGAGGAACCACGCGTCACGACAGAAACTACCGTGGGGATGCTTTGCGGAGAGTACTCGAAGCACAGTTTTGCCCAGACATCGTCCCGCTCGTGAATGCGCAATACACCTGCATCAAATGTTGAGGCAAATCCCACGGTAATCTTTGCGCTCAGGAGAAAGTCGCCGGCTGGTGGAACAAAAAGCGCGTTCGGCGCATTTCCAATGTTGAAGCTCCCATTCGGATCGATGAACCAGTCAGTTTTGTGGCCGGCCGTGATCACCAGCCCTGATTCGGCCGTGATGTTCCACTCGCGCGGCGAATTCTGCCAGGTTAGCTGCGCCGGTATTGCTGGTAAAGTAAACGAGGTCACAAGAATTCTCCAGAGAGTGAGGTGCCATGCGACGTCAAGTTGAGGTCTGCCATGTGCCGGTGCTTATGTGCCAGATTCGGAATTATCCAATGTCTATTGTAGTCTATGGCTTGTTATGCCAACGAGTCTGGATTGATGCAGTATCGATGACTGCCTCGAGTACGCTAATCGGATTAAATTCTCTATCAGCGGAATATAAGGTTGCGCCAGATGTCTGTCTCGCGTAGACCGCGCACAGCAAACCGAGATCCGAGACGTGCACAGGTAACGGAAGTCTTCATTGCTGAGTTTGTGTCCGGGCTTGCCGAGTATGTTGAAGACGAGCTTCGTCAGACGTTTGCTCGGGATATTGCAGTGCTTGAGCGACACGACGACGAGATTAGGTTTTCTGCCCCTCGCAGCCCGGGGCTCAATCGACTGGCGTGCGTACAAGCGGTCTATTCTGTGCAGGAATATCCCATCCCTCGCCCAAAGGCGTTGCTCGGAGATCAGCATTTCAGAAGACTGCAACAACAAATCCTTGGAACGATCCAGAGCTATCCGGTTGGCACGTTCAAGACACTGCACCTCGCAGCGGCGGGGTCCGATAGCAGCATCATGTCTCGACTGAAGCAGTCGCTGAGCGATCAAGTTGGGCTCGCGGTCGATGATGCTGCGGGAGACGTCCTTCTGCGCATCAGGCGTTCCAGATCGACCGATGGATGGGAGTCACTGGTGCGGCTCACCCCTCGTCCGAGCGCGACTCGCGACTGGCGTGTCTGTGACATGCCGGGCGCCCTCAACGGCAGCGTCGCTCGCGTAATAAGCCAGATTGCTTCGCCTCAGGCTGGCACACTGTGCAACCTTACCAGCGGATCCGGCAGTATCGCCATCGAACACGCCTTGCGACAACCCGCGAATCGTTCGATTTGTGTGGAACTCGACGCGAATGTCATTGCTTGCGCACTGCAAAATGCTAAGCAGGCGAAGATCGCAGGGCGGATACTGATGGTGCAGTGCGACGCAGCCCAGACTCCGTTTCCGACGGGCGCGTTCGACACCCTGTGTGCTGACCTGCCATTTGGGCAGCGAATAGGCTCTCATCAACTCAACGCTGAAGCCTACCCGCTCATCCTGGTTGAAGCGGCGCGAATTGCCTCAATCGGCGCGCGCTTCGTCGTCTTGTCGCATGAAGTGAGGCTGATGGAGACCCTTCTACAGGACAGCAGTACGTGGAAAACGGACGAGGCCCTTCGAATTACGCTCCGAGGCCTTCACCCTCGTCTTTACGTACTGCGCAGGCGCTAATGTGTCGCCTACGAAACGTCGAGCCAAAGCAGTTGGTATGGATTTAGTTGCAGATCTCCGTCGAGCACGACACGCTGTGCGGTGATGAGTTCGGCCACGACTCTGGGCAGTTCCAGTTCCTGCAACGCCTCATGATGAACGGTTTGCCCGAACTCCGAAAAGTTCGCCAGCACCAGGATCTTTCCAGATCGCAGATAGGCGAAGATATGCTTGTTCTGAAGATCGAAAAACTGGTTCTGGCCGCCGGCAAAATCCGGATTGGACTTGCGGATCTCAATCATCCGGAGCAAACCCTGGAAAACCTTCCCCTCAGGGATGTCAACATTATGGCGGTTGGCGTATCTGGTTTCGGAAAAGTACGGACGATGTACCCATCTGCTGTCCTGCGCCTTGCCCGGATTATCCTCGAAGGAATAGTCGTTAGGCGTTGCCAGTTCATCACCGAGATAGATCAGCGGGATGCCGCCAATACTGATTACAATCCCATAGATCAACAGGATACGCTTGATTGATGTATCAACTGCTTCCAGATCTCCGGTTTCGAGTGCCCGTTCGAGACCGGCAAGAGACGCAGTTGTGCCAGAGATTCGCATGTCCTGTGTTCGTGGATTGTAGTTGAACGGCAAGCCTGTGGCGAAACTGCCTGGAAATCGACCGGTGTAATACTGGTTCAGGAAAAACCGGTGATGAGCACCGTTGATGCCAACCTCAGCGGCATCTTCGTCCGCGAAGCCCCACCCGATATCATCGTGTGACCGGACGTAATTGATCCAGGCGCACCCATCGGAGAGTGCGGAGCGATGCTGCATGGCGTGGCGCATCATGAAGACCTCACGTGTCGCCAATGCATCCCAGAGATGGCTCATCAAGATTGGATTGTAAGAGAGTTGGCACTTTTCCGGCGAGATGTAGCTGTGAACATCCCGTGGGTGGACGATGGCCTCGCTCTTAAAAACCAGCCCTGGTGCAGCGATGCGAACCAGGGCGCCGATGCCCTGCAAAATCCAGTGAACGCCTGGTAAGTTCTCACAATTGGTGCCGAACTCCTTCCATACGAAAGGGACGGCATCCAGTCGCAGCACGTCCGCTCCCTGATTAGCGAGAAACAGCATTTCACCGATCATCGCCTGGAAGACTTCCGGGTTGGCGTAGTTCAGATCCCATTGGAAGGTATTGAATGTTGTCCAGACCCATTTACGAATCTCGGGGCGGAACGTAAAGCTGCCCGGGGCCTGATCCGGAAAGATCTCGCGCAGATATGGCTCATAGGCATCAGGTAGCGTGCGGTCATCGAACATGAGATAGAACGCCTGATAGCGTTTCTCGCCCGCAAGAGCACGACGCGCCCACTCATGCTCGTCCGAAGTATGGTTAAATACAAAGTCCAGTACTATGCTGATACCATGTTCGCGAAATTCTGAGGCCAGTACCCGAAGCTCGTCCATGGTACCAAGGCTGGGATTCACTTCGCGAAAGTTGCTCACCGCATAGCCGCCGTCATTATTTGAGGCCGGCGCAGCGAAGAGAGGCATGAGATGAAGGTAGGTGATCCCCATCTCCTTCAAGTATGGTAGCCGATCGCGAAGACCTCGCAGATCTCCTGCAAACAGGTCAACATAGCAAACCGCGCCCATCATTTCGTTGGTATTGAACCAGCCAGGATTGGCTTCCCTCATGGCGTCAATCTGACGGAGTTCTGGCGGTCGCTGTATAAACGCATCGGCCAACGTGAGCAGGGTCTGTTCCAAATGGAAGTGGCAATCGTAACGCGCACCGTAGAGCTGTATGAACCACTCGAAAACCTGCGGGAACAGCCGCACAAGGCGTTCCAGGAAAACGGGTGAATCAGGGTCACCAGAGAGTCTTGCAGCGACGGAGGAGCGCATTCGCTCGAGTGCAACTTGAGACTCCTCGGTAATCCAGGTTTGTGTGCGTTCCATGCTTCTCAGGCTCCGGAGTTGAGTTTCAATTCCAGTGAAGTACGACTAAACTGGCACGGTCGAAAGACCTTGCTTGTGCCTCTTGCGGAGAGCTAGTTATGAGAGAAGGGCAGGGGTTCATCCTGGCCGCTCGCGGCAACAAGAACGTCCAGAATGGTGGCTTCCTTCCGCAGCAATTCTCGCAATCGGTCCATGAGCTGGGCGAGATCATCCTCGGAGAGCAGTTTTTGCTTGTCCGACATGGGAATCTTCAGGATCGATGCCGCAAGGTAAGTCAGGTCGATGTCGTCAGCGGGTAGTTGGTAACGCTCTACCTGGATGGTCTCCGCTCGTTCCATGAGTGCCAGGTATTTTTCGACCCACACGCGCAGTCGTCTTCCGGTTGCGGCGATTGACCATGCGTCGGAAATGCGCAGTGACAGATTCTCGACCACTCCGACCAGATACTGCTTCTCGGTTTCGAAATGCTGAACCTGAAAGCGCTCATGTCCGACGGCGGTGATATTCATTCGGCCCATGGCGAGGTGCTGTACGTGGGTAATCTGGGCACTGCAACCGACAGAGAAGGGGACGGCCGGTCCGCCGATCTCTTGTACCTCCGACCCTGACTCGAGAAGGACAACACCAAAGGGCAAGTTCTTCTCAATGCAATGACGTATCATCTGTTTGTAGCGTTCTTCGAAGATATGCAAATTGATTGGCATCCGAGGAAACAAGACAGTGTTCAGAGGGAACAGCGGAAGACGGTACATGGTCGTCGACTCACATATGCTGGTTCGGAGTACCATGCTATTTTAGCGCATGGCAACAAACGTCCTATGCTCACTTTCGTTATGTCAGTAGGGCATTAGTGGCAAAAAACGCCGAATTGGGCAAAATCAGAGAACGGTACTCGAACCAGAGCTAAGGTCGTTTCGATGAATGCGCGGATGAATCGGTTGTTTGCCCCAGATGGAAAGTGTTTTGATGTCGCGGTCGATCACGGGTTTTTCGGTGAGCGCAGCTTTTTGGATGGGATCGAAGATATGCATCATGTAGTGCAGAAGCTTGTTGCTGCTGCACCCGATGCTGTTCAATTGAGTGTTGGCCAGGCATCCCTGCTTCAGGCGATACCGGGAAAAACCAAGCCGGCGTTGGTCCTCCGTACTGATATTGCCAATGTCTATGGTCGCCAGCTCCCTCGTAGCCTCTATTCTCATCTGATTCATGATGCCATGCTCCAGGCTTTGCGACTCGATGCAGCCTGCGTCGTGGTGAATCTGTTCAATTTGCCAGATCAGCCAGGCGTATATCGTCAGTGCATTGAGAATATTTCCTTCATGAAGCCGGTTTCCGAGCAGTACTGCGTGCCACTAATGGTTGAGCCTTTGGTGATGAAGGCGAACGATGCCAGTGGCGGTTACATGGTCGATGGAGATCTGGAAAAAATCGTGACGCTGGTACGGCAGGCCGTTGAACTCGGCGCGGACATCATCAAGGCCGATCCGTGCGACGATCCGACGGAATACCACCGAGTCATTCAGGTCGCAGGTGACAAACCGGTTCTGGTGCGCGGAGGTGGTAAGGTGCCCGATCTGGAGATTTTGCAGCGGACCCACGTTCTGATGGAGCAGGGCGCTAAAGGCATTGTCTATGGTCGCAACGTCATTCAGCACCGCAACCCGGAGATGATGACCCGAGCACTCATGGGCGTTGTGCATGATGATTATTCGCCTGAGCAGGCATACAGACTCCTGGAGCAGTAAATGCCAAAGCAGAAACGCATCATTCGCTTCGGGATCATTGGCCTGGGCCTGATGGGGCGCGAATTCGCTAGTGCTGCCGCTCGCTGGTGTCACCTCCTGGATCTTGATTTTGCGCCTCAAATCACTGCCATTTGTGATGCCAACCCCGTGCTCTTTGAGTGGTTCACAGATAACGGTTTTGGCGAGTCTTTGCAGACAACCGACTATCGCCAACTTCTGGATCGTCCAGATATCGACGCAGTCTATTGTGCCGTGCCGCACAACTTGCACGAGCAAATGTACATCGACATCATCAGTGCGGGAAAACATCTGCTCGGCGAAAAACCCTTTGGAATCGACTTGAAGGCTAATCAGGCCATTCAGAAAGCCATGAGCGACCATCCCGAAGTCGTTGTCGCATGCTCGTCGGAGTTTCCGTTTTATCCGGGCGCACAACGAATTGTCCAGGCAATACGCGAGAATCAATTCGGAAGGATCATTGAGGTCCAGGCTGGGTTCTTGCACAGCAGTGACCTCGATCCAAACAAGAAGATCAATTGGAAACGGATGGTAAGCATCAATGGTGAGTATGGGTGTATGGGCGACCTTGGGCTGCACGCTCTACATATCCCGCTGCGCGCTGGCTGGGTTCCTATGTCCGTGTTTGCAGCGCTGAATAACATTGTGACCGAAAGATACGACTCATCTGGCAATCTTGTTCCCTGCGAAACGTGGGATAACGCCACCCTCATCTGCGACGTCGATCATGAGGGCAGTCGCTTCCCAATGACGATCCAGACCTATCGAATCGCGCCAGGTGAAACAAACACGTGGTTCCTGAGGGTTGTTGGGACTGAGCAAAGCATTGAATTCTCAACCAAGTATCCCAAGACGCTCAAATGGATGGACTATGAGGCCGGAGGCGAGCAGTCCTGGCGCACAACCGACCTCGGCTACAGTTCGTGTTATCCAACCATTACAGGAGGCATCTTCGAGTTTGGCTTCACTGATTCACTCCTTCAGATGTGGGCAGCATTTTGCGATCAGCTATCGAATGGGATATCGGGCATGCGTCAGCCGTTCTACTGCGCAACCCCTCAGGAAACGCACTATCAGCATCAGGTATTGACAGCAGCACTGGCATCCCACGCGGAAAAACGTGCAGTGAGCCTCGATTCGACGGTAGGGTAGGGCCATGAGCGAAGAATCGACAACTCCTGACATCGTCGTGAGCGGGCATCTGTGTATTGATCTCATCCCCCAGATGGGACATGTAAGCGCCGAGGCGCTTGCATCACCCGGCCGGCTCACCGAAGTAGGCCCGCTTGATTTGTCCACCGGCGGTTCGGTCTCGAATACCGGTTTGGCCTTGCACAGTCTTGGTGCCAATGTGGCCTTCGTGTCCGCTGTTGGAGGAGATCTCTTAGGGCAACTTACACTCGACTTCTTGAAGCGACGCGATCCCACGCTGGCGCGGCATATCAAGGTCCGGGCAGGGGTGAGCAGCTCATACACCCTTGTCCTGTCGCCAGAGCGAATGGATAGAGTGTTCCTGCATTGCACAGGCACGAACGCGACTTTTTCCAGTGATGATATCGATTACACATTGCTGGAGAATGCGAAGATCTTCCATCTCGGTTACCCGCCAATTCTTCCCAGGTTGTATGCCGACGATGGAGACGAGCTCGTACACGTGTATCGGCGTGCTCGGGAAACAGGCGTTATTGCTTCGATGGATATGGCATTGCCCGATCCAACCGGTCCAAGCGGTCAAGTGGATTGGCGCAGAATTCTCGAGCGTGTCCTACCGTTCGTCGACATCTTTGTGCCGAGCATCGAAGAAGCTCTGTTCATGCTGCATCCCTCGTCCAGCAATCATGGTCGCAACTGGAAGGCGCACCTCTCGATGGCGAGTTTACATGCACTCACTTCTGAGTTGTTGGCATGTGGCGACATGGCTGTTGTGGGACTCAAGCTCGGAGCGTATGGCGTCTATTTGCGCAGCGGATCTAGTGTAGCTATTGTACGCATTCAGGATCGATTTACGAACGTCGGACTGGTGCCAAATGACGCAGTCTATCATCCGGCATTTCAGGTCGATGTGGTTGGTACAACGGGCGCCGGTGATGCTGCGTATGCGGCTTTGTTGTATGCCTTGATCGAAGGCGTTTCACTGAGTGAATGTGCGCAATGGATGTGTGCGGTTGGCGCCCATAACGTTGAAGCTGCGGATGCCATCAGTGGCGTCCGATCACTTCAGCAAACTCTCAATCGAATTGCGAATGGATGGGCGCTGAGCACCTTGGTTGTTCCTGGGGAGTGAAAACTCCCACGAACCCATTACTTGTGATAATGTCTGTTATCATGAAGTAATGGGTCCGAATCACGTTGTGCACAACGAGTCGTCAGCGAATCAACTTGTCAGATGGAAGGGATTGAAGTCCGTGTCGGTATCGTAAACGTCCTCACGCTCCGCCCGCTTTACCCAGGCAATAATGCGGACAGTGACGGGAGTGAACAGAACTTCGATGCCCACCTTGAACAAATAGTTCGTGAGTATCAGAGATGCAAGGATTTCTATCGGGAATACGCCAAGTGCGGCCGCAATCAAAAAGAAAGCTACTGTATCGACGGCCTGGCCGACCAAAGTACTGCCAATTGTCCGTGCCCAGACCAAACGGCCCTGAGACGCCACCTTCATCTTGGCCAGGACGTAACTGTTGCAGAACTCGCCGAGGAAGAACGCTGCAAGACTTGCGACGACAAGGCCACTCACACCACCCAGAATTGCATCGTAGGCGCCCTGCCCGACAGTCTGCTGCCAGAAACTGTCCCCCGGTAGAATACCGGCAAGCCAGACGAAAAAGCCCAGTAGCGCGGTCGCCACGAAACCCATCCAAATCACCCGTCGGGACCTCCGATAACCGTAGATCTCTGTCAGGATGTCACCGAATATGTACGAGATGGGAAACACCAGCGTTCCAGCATCGAATATCAGCGCGATGGATCCGATCGAAGTGCCAAGATCGATAATCTTCGCGCTACTGAGAAGATTACTGAGCAGGAGAACCGTTACGAAGAGCGCGGTGATGATGTCAAGATACTTGTACTCATGCGTGCCTGACCCAGAATTCACTTTCGTCCATCCTCGTTCAGCATTATCATTGGCGCATTCTTGGCCCCGGGGGCCCATGATTCTTACACCAGCGCTCGGCGAGGGTCAATCCCAACCCACCAACAGGACCAACTCCAATGACGCAAAGAGCTTACCGGCTAGAATTTCGCAAAGAAGATGTTGGGTTTGTGCTAGACCGTATTCGGGCCTCATCTTCCTGCTCGCTGGTCGGCGTCGGTAGCGTCGGCAAGTCTAACCTGATTGCCCACCTCATGAACCCGGCTGTTCTGTCCCACTATCTGGGCGACGAGATATCCAGAGATGTGAAACTGATCAATGCCGATGCAAACATGCTTGCCCCCCTGCCTGAGCCCGCTAGCGACGCGCTGCGGGCGTGGTCGGGATACGAACTCCTCATGCATCGGCTATTTATGGTATTCTATCCCTTCGAGCTTCTTAGCGCAGATGAGGCACGTCAGTTCTACGACATCTATCAAGCCCTACAGGATGGCCGTAACCCACTCTTCGCCACAATGGGCCTTCGGTACTTTGAATTGGCCCTCAGCTACTTTTTGCGCAAAGGAATAAAGATCGTCCTGATCCTGGACGAGTTCGAGGAGGCGCTGCGCCAGCTCCCGATCAAGTTCTTTCAGACGCTGCGCGGCCTGCGTGACACCTACAAGTCCCAACTGTGCTTTCTTACCTTCTCACGGTCTCCTCTGCCCGTGCTGGTCGATCGCTTCGGTCTCGACCCCCTGCTCATCGAACCCTTTCTCGAACTTTTCAATGACAGTGTGCGTTACATAGGCCCTTACAATGCGCAGGATGCGCTCGACATGGTCGCGAACCTGTCGAAACGCAGCGCCAAGCCTCCGGCAGACACTATTGTACAGGCCCTTCTCGACACAACCGGTCGTTTCGCCGGGCTCATTCGAGCGGGCTGGTTCGCCCTAGACCAATCGCCGGCACTTGCCATCGGCACCCCAGACGAGCTCGCTACCCTTCTCTGCCAAAGAAAATCCATCCTTCTGGAGTGCGAGACTATCTGGCAAAGCCTCAATAACTCTGAGCAGACGGTGCTTAGAGCCGTCGCGAGGCTCTCGCCCTATACCGTCAACAGCGATACCGAAGATGCGGTTGCGATGCTCGTTCAGAAGCGACTGCTGCGCGTCGATCGCTCCAAGAACAGCCTGTTCATTGAACCCCCTGTATTCCGTGTGTACCTCGGAACAAATGGTCTGGGTGCCGATGTCCGAGGTTAAAGGCCACGAGATTCCGGCGACGACTACCAGAGTGGAGACAATCGTCGTCAACTCCCGGTTTGTAACCACCGCCGGCCATGTCGACTCGGTAGAAGCTGCCAGGGCCTTCATCCATGTAATACGCTCGGAGATGGCTGACGCGAATCACCATGTCTATGCCTTCCGCGTTGGCCACGGGGCATCCGTTATCGATGGCATGAGCGATGACGGGGAACCCTCGGGTACCAGTGGACCGCCAACCATGGCAGTCCTTCGAGGAAGTGGGCTTGGCGATATTGTCGTTGTGACCACGCGCTTCTTTGGTGGAACGCTGCTTGGAACTGGCGGGCTAACGCGAGCATACAGCGAGGCAGCGCGCGCTGTACTTGCAGCGCTGCCTCGCATCCGCAAAATTCAGCGCGCGAATTATGCTCTTGAGGTGCCCTATTCTCTCTACGAACTCACCCTTCGGCTGCTTAGTCATTATGAGGTCGATATAACCGACCAAGACTTTGGAGCAGACGTCACTGTGTATTACAGCGTCGCAGTGGATCATGCGGCTCCCTTGGAAAAAGAAATGACTGAGCTCTCCTCTGGCAGTGTCACGCCTACCTTTCTCGACTAATATAGATAATTTCCTAGAACCAGATAAGGCACTATCGGTCGTAGGTGCAAGCGCTGTACATTCCCCCGAGGGTCAGTTGGAAGTCGTAAGCTCGGCCTGCCTGAATTTCTACACTGACGTCTGCCTCATTCAGGCGCGTAATGGATATGAGTTTGCCGAGGCTGCCCCCCTTGCTTCGCCCGCTGTAATCGATGAGGGACGTTTGCTCCTGATAGGGCGCGGAATCTTCGGAGATTATCGCTTCAAAGCCCTCCCAGGCCAGCCTGTCGGCAGCGACCTGCGCCAGAGCACGGAAGCCGCTGGCATTCACGATGAGAATTCGTGGCGTCTCTCGAACAAGCTGGCGATCCGTAGCCGGCAGGTACATATTCTCAAGCAGCTCGTGAAGCTCGCGGCGATCAGGTACAAGGACACTGGAACCTTCCGGTGAACTCCACGGCTGTACTTCGTGTCCTTGTCTGAGTACAAACTGGCGTATCCGGGTGCTATCGAGAGACGTGGCGACCGGCAAGAGGCCCAGAATGTCTTGCCCGCTCAGGTCTGTGGTCACCCGACTGCTCACTTCTGGCCAGAGTTCGGCAACTTGCTGTACCAATCCGAGCTCCTGAACCCGCCGCCACATCGATCGAAGAAGTGCCTGATGCCGCCTCCCGCGATCGAAGTCACTGGTCGTTCTTCTGCTACGCGCGTACCAGAGCGCCAGCGAACCATCGAAGTGGTAGATGCCAACGGGTAACGAAAACATTTCCCAGTTTTCTTCCACAGCGGGATCCAGGCTATCCTCCTTCAGTCGCCAGTCTTCGATGGCACAGTCAACAGGAACATCGACACCACCCAAAGAATCGACGATATCGCGGAAGCTCCGAAAGTCAACGCGGGCATAGAAGTCCACCGTAAGGCCAAGGTTATACTGGATAGTCTCGCTGAGCAGCGCAATCCCCTGTCCGTCGCGCTGCTGGCCATAGCCAAACGCGCTGTTGATTCGATAGACACGTTCTCCTGGAATATAGACGTAGAGATCGCGCGGAATTGAGAGGAAAGAAACGGTTCCGGCTGTCCGATTCACCGAGACGACGACCATCACATCAGTGCGCCCTGCATTCCGTGGATTCTCCGTATCGCTCCCCAGGAGCAGAATATTGACAATATCGTAGCCCCCTTCTTCGACCTCAGGCATTGGCGCCGGAACTTGATCGGGGTCTTCAATATCGTAGGACGGCAGCACCTCATCCTGCGCGGCCGCTGGCGGTTGGAGGCTCAGTACAATGAACAGGAGTATCACGTAGGTTATGGCGCGTTGCATTGATTCCACTCTTCCTTGGTGACAACAAGCCTGCTCAAACTATAGCCGGCATCTGGACAGCGCATAATGTTCGTGGATAACGCGGCGCGAAGTCGTTGAACAACAGATGGGCAAATATGTTTACGAAGAAACTGGCAAATAAAAACGCCGGCTCGATGGCCGACGTCTTTTGTGGCTCCTGGGCCGTGACCATGCGGCCTTACTGCTGAGCTCGATACTCGTCGAGCAGCTGAATCAGATCATTCACTGAAACTGGCTTCACGATGTACTCGTTGCAGCCGGCGTCGAGGTACTGGTCAGCATATCCCATCGAGTCAAAGGCGGTGATCGCAACGATTGGCGAATCGACACCTTTCTGGCGTAGTAGCCGAGTGAGCTGCAATCCGTCCATGCTTCGACCCCCTAGATGTAGGTCCATCAGGATCAGATCTGCGCTGTCCGGCATGATCTCAGTGAGTGCAGAGTCCGCATCTCCAAAGGTGATGAGCGTATCGTTGGTCATCTGACAGATTCGCTCGACCAGGGCGACATTTCCCAGATTGTCTTCGACGTAGGCGATTTGCATGACTGGAAGCTCTCCATCAGCAGTTCGTTTGACTGCCCAACCTATCCATGGAAGTGAGTTTAGTACAAGTCTTCCAGAATGGGGACGTTGCGAAAGTCACCGCGGAAGAGTACAAACTCACTGGCAATCCAACCAAAGCCGAAATCGCCGCTCACCAGATACCAGGTAAGGTCCGATGTGATACCAACCGGATTGAAGACCGTACCACCAGGAACACTCAAGATCACGGTGTATTGCCCGCCTGGGCCTGTGCGAATATTCTGGAAGCTGGTGTTCACGACGATGATGGGCGCTTCAAGCCTTGGAAAAGGAATTCCACTACCATCGCTTCCGGTACCGCCCACCACGACGGCGCGCTCTTCAACAACCTCAGTGATCAGCTTAGCGCTTTCCACCCAGCCTGTGCCGTAGTTGGGGACGACGATTGCTGCCCAAAGCACAAAACGTTTGTCGAAGGCACGGCCGACCACTGCAAACTCGGCGTTGTCATCGCGAAAGAGCGTGGTGATCACGCTTCCGGCGTCGTCGGGAGCGCTTCTCAGATTGACCGACAGAACGTTCAACTTGCCGAACTCGCTTGTCACGGTCCTGGTCGTGGAAGCCACCGGCGCTGGATTGGCGCCGATCAGTCCGATTGTCAATGGTGTCGAACCAACCGCTTGTGCGGGCGCTTCGACATCAATCGTCGGGACAAAGCGAAAGTCGCCGCGCGGAAGCGTGAAGGCGACATCAACCCAGCCGTTGCCGACAGGCGTGGAGACCAGATACCAGGTTCCTGCCCTGTTTGATGCCAGTGCCGGAAGTTCGGTCCCGCCGACTACCGTTGCCACGACCGTATACTGCGGGCCATCGCCACTGCGAACATTCAGGAAGCTGGTGTTTACAACCAGTATCGGAATTGCAAGCTGCGCCTGTTCGCGATCAGCCGCTAGTGAGGTGGGAACCACAAAAGCAAAGACTAAAACACTACTGATGAGGAGGATGAGGAAGTGCTTGTGACGAGAAGCCATCATTATTCTCCCTGATGCCAGTTCCGCGCACTATTACGCGGACGCAGGCGCTGAGTCAGGCCTGTTTGACCGCGTATATGCATTTGTATAGAGGTAGAGTATAAGCGGTTTTTGCATTTTACGCTCAACACACACAGGCTCTGCTCCAAGTGAACGCCACCTCGCAAGCGTCGCTATGGCGCCTAACTTGCGTAGGCCTGGAACGGTTGAAGCGTTACACGGAAATCCGCTATAAAGAGGGCAATGAAGAGAGATGGTCATGGGAGCCTGGGAATGATTGCGAAATGCATGGCAAGTTTGGCGCTGGTTCTGGTGCTGCTTGGGCCGGGGATGTGGGCTGCCAACGCCAGCGATGTTCCCTGTGAGCCCTGTGGGGTTGCCGCTGATGTTGTGGCCAGCTATCCGGCGCCGGGGGTCGAGCAGCTACCCGCCAACGAAACCCTGCTGTACGACCGACATTACCAGCGAGTCCTCGAGAGCGTCACCATTCATGATGCCCCGAGCGGAAACTCCGTCAGTGTTCTGGACAAGGGCTTCAACTTTGTCACGAGCCAGGCGACGCAGGATGTCTGGACAGAGATCAATCCTGGAGAGTGGATCATCAATGAGCACTTGCGCTCGACGCAGCCTTCGCGCTTTGCAGGAATACTGATTCCGGAAGCGGGTCTCCCTTACGATGTCGGCTGGATTCTCGTGAACGTCGTGCCCAGCCGAACACCGGGCTCTGAGCCTTCTGACGGTGACTTGGCTCTGCTGCGATACACGGTCGTTAGCTTTTATGCCAGTGTCGATGTCGACGGGTGGACGTGGTACCAGGTTGGGTTCGATCAGTGGGTAGAACAGCGCCTGGTTGCTCGTGTCGATCCTGTCGGTCGCCCTGCCGAGGTAGATACGGAAAAATGGGTTAGTGTCGACCTCTATGAACAGGTTGCGATAGCTTATGAGCAGGATCGCCCCGTATTTGCCACGCTGGTGTCGTCCGGGTTGGAGGATTGGCCCACAAGCGAAGGTCTGTTCCACGTGTATGTGCGTTATCCCAGGACTGTGATGAGTGGTGCTTATGGACAACCGGACTTCTATTATCTGGAGGAAGTGCCCTGGACAATGTACTTCGACGGAGACATTGGACTGCATGGTACGTACTGGCATGACGGTTTTGGATATCGTCACAGTCACGGATGCGTAAACCTCTCGATCACGGATTCAGCCTGGCTGTACCAGTGGAGTGACTCCGAAATCGATCTGACTATCCCCGAAGACACTGGTCCGGCTGTTTACGTGTATAGTTCAGGGCAGTACCAATAAGAGAACGTCAACTGCATCTGGGATGCCACGTGGAAGCAGGTTATCATCGAAAGATAACATCCGATCCGTCGCAAGCGAGGCATTCTTCGTGCAGTTGATAAACTCCCAGACGAGGCTTTACCGTCTGACCAAAGCGATCCAGGACGTCCTGGATCGCTTTGGCTACCAGCGTCTCGAAACACAAATTCTGCAACCCGCCGATCTTTTCCTCACCAAGGCGGGTGACCAGCTCATTCAGCGGTTGTTCACCTTCGATCGGTTCGGGCGGCAGTTTGCGCTGCGACCAGAGTTCACAGCCTCAGCAGCCAAAGCCTTCGGCGATTTTCACTTGGACACGCTCCGCAACATGTTGCCGGCGCGTTGGCAATTTGCCGGGCCTGTTTTTGAAGACTCTCTGGACTCCGGACACGTCTTTCAACGCTACAGCGTTGGCGCCGAACTCATTAACTGGAACAGCTGGCTTGCGGACGCAGAGATTGTCGCGCTCGCTGTTGATGGTTTGGACGCGGCTGGTTGTCATCGGCCCCAGCTCACCATCGGCAGTGTGCAGCTTCTTCGGGGTGTTCTCGACTCTTTTGACCTTGATTCGCGTACATCTCAGTTCCTGCTCGATCACCTACACGAACTGATCAGCGGAGGTGTGGACCATGTCCTGAGCCTCTACGATCGGCTCTCGCGGCTACAGTCATCAACAGAGACGGTTACCTCGAATGACAATGCCGGTGTCACAGCATTGCTTGAAGCAGGAACTGGGTTCGCCGGACGCACGCGTGAAGATATCCTCAGGCGTCTTCAGCGCAAGTCGCAGCGTGCGGCTCTTCGGGGACAGGTCGTTAAGGCGCTGGAACAGCTTGTTCAGCTTCAGCAGATCGACAAGCCAGCGGCTCATGCGCTGCCGCAGCTTCACGCGATATTGCATAATTATCAGACCAGCGCTCGGGATGCTCTTGAGCAACTAGAGGCGCAGATCTCGCTGATACAGCACTACGGCACTGACCTCGCGTCCGTGAATGTCGAACCGCTGATGGCCCGTGACTGGAACTACTATACGGGCACCGTTTTTGAACTTGTCACGCACTCCGGCCAGACGGTTGCTGGCGGCGGCCGCTACAATGAACTTGTGCGCTTGCTTGGTGGGGACGATGTCCCTGCGGTTGGGATGGCTTTTTACGTAGACAGAATACTGGGCGAGTCCGCCCATGAGGAAGTCGACGAGCCGGCTCCTACAGTGCTCTGGGCGGACGAAGCACAGGCGAGAGCTGCCGCCTGGTGGGCAACGCGCCTGCGAGGTGATGGCCATACTGTGCTGGTTCAAACAAGGAACGGCGCTGTACTTGGGCGGAATGATGTGGCCATTGATGCGGATGGCGCGCTCACGATTGGCAGCCAAGCATTCACAGTCAATCAGCTTTCGGAAGTTCTTGAACTTGCCAGAACAGGACGACTGTCCCATGGATGAACAGATCACCTTCGCGCTCCCCAGCAAAGGGGCGCTCGCCGAACCAGCTTTGAGCTTCCTGAGCGACTGTGGACTGCGCGTTGACAAACCAAACCCACGACAATATACGGGCGTCATCGCACAGCTTCCCGCTATTTCTGTTTTGTTCCAGCGAGTTAACGATATCCTCTACAAGGTGGCGGATGGCACCGTGGAGCTTGGCTTGACGGGTCTGGACGTCGTGCGCGAGCAGCCATTTGACGAAGTCATTGTGGTTCACGAAGATCTGCGCTTCGGCCAGTGCAAGCTGATTGTGGCAGCGCCGGAATCATGGATTGACGTTAGCAATATGGTCGATCTTGCCGAAGTCGCACACGACATGCGCGAGCAGCACGGGCGCAACCTTCGGATCGCGACGAAGTTCACTCGTCTGGCGCGGAAATTTCTTTACGAGCATGGTATTCATCAGTTCACGCTGGTCAATGCCGAGGGAGCCATCGAAGCCGCGCCAACGATTGGCTATGCCGATGTAATCATCGATCTCACGCAGACCGGCACGACGCTTCGCGAAAACCATCTCAAGCCGCTTGACGACGGCATCATCCTTGAATCTCAAGCCTGCCTTATTGGAAATCGTTCTGCACTGAGAAACTCGACGGCGAAGCGCGAGGTGACGCGTCTGCTTCTGGAATACTTCGATGCTGCGCTGCAAGGGAAAAAGTACTATCAATTGACGGTCAACATACGCGGCGAGGATCCGCAGGATATCGCCCGCCGAATTGCGGCGAATCCGGTTACGCGCGGGCTCCAGGGGCCGACTGTGGCCCCCATCTATGGCGGTGAGCCGAACTGGCACACCGTGACTCTCATCATTGCCAGCCGCGACCTACTGTCCGCTATCGATCATCTTCGACGCGCAGGCGGGACGCAGACCACTGTCACGCCCGTCCGATATGCTTTCATGGAATACTCGCCAACGTTTCGCCGACTTCAGAATGTGCTCGACGAGGTTGAGCCAGAAGTATCCAGCCGGTGAACTAAAGCGAGAGCGTGCTTGCTACATCGTCGAGTGCAGACTCTAGCAGTCCACGTGAGCCAGATACCGGGTTTGCGCCCATTTGCACGGCCATGGCCAGGCCCAGAAGTGCGATCTGCGGCGGGAAGCGGTTGGAATCCGCAAGATTCATCGTCAGCAGCGGACAGCACAGCAGCGCGCTCTTCAAGTAAGAGCGCCAGTCCGGTCGCAGGAGTTCACGGCTGGACATCTCACGGAGTATGGGGCCTAGCACTCGCGTAACCTTGCTTTCCAGAAACGCATGCCGGATTGGGTGGATCACGTAATCGTGATCCACGATCCAGACATTCCCGTCACGCCGTAGCGTCAGGTGGAGCCGTTCATCGATGATTGTGGGATAGTACATCCACATGGCAAAGACGTTATGAAACAAGGGCTTGGTGAGATCCAACAGCGGTTCATGTGTTCCAGCAAACGCGGGATCAAAGTACGTCAGATGCGATGAGTCTTCACAATAGAATAGATTGCCGTTGTGGGCATCTCCGTGACCAACCACCGCGGCACCTGCCTGCGTGGGATTCAGCATTTCGATCGCGCCGGCGATCAATTCGGCAAGCGCAGCATCGTACTGCGTACCATTGATGATCCATCGCGCTTTCCACACTTCTTCAACCGGAATACGCTCATCTTGCCAGGAAATGGCGCTTCCTGGCCCGTAAAAGCGGTCCAGGCGGCCGCCGGTCAGACGGTGGTAGAACAACTGATGGACGGGTGCTATGCGGGCACTTGCCGCCGGCTGTTCCTGAAGAGTGCGGCGGTAGATTTCGTAGAGGGTTACATCGGTGTTCTGCTGCGCCGTTATGAGCTGCGGATCGAACGCCCTTTGGCCAGTTTCGATTTCCCACGCCACATCGAATACCGACGGGCAGGTCACCATCGGATAGATGAGAAACTGCTTTCCGGACTGCTGCGAGGAATAAAGAGGTCGCAAGACGGGATAGCCTGCGTGAGCAAGCAACTCTGCGTTGTAGTATTCGTCAATCACATTGTCGGCTTCGATATGGGTCTTGAAGAACACCTGATCGCCATCACGAAGCCTGGCATAGCCGTTGAATGAGTTGAGCGAAACGGCCGACGGCCGGAGCGTGACATCTTCGACATCCAGGGTGAATGTCTCGCGGATGAACGGGACGAGCAGCCTTTCGGCTGCTCGCTTGTCCGTGTACTGAAGTGATTGAACAGTGCCGAGAATATCCCCGCTCATAGGCCAAGGATGTCGTTGCGCCGGCGAATGGCCAGAGCATGTGCAGGGAAGCCTTCGTAGTCAGCAAGCCTGGCGGTGATACCTTGAAGTTTGGAATAGCCCTCGCGGGACAGATAACCAACGCCGGAACGTTTGAGAAAGTCCCAGACGCTGACCGCCGAAAAAGAGCGGGCAAACCCACCCGTGGGAAGAATAGCGTTCAGGCCAAGGCAGTAGTTCGCCGTTGGAATGGGTGTGTAGTGCCCTAGCAGAATCTCTCCAGCGTTTCGGATCTGCATCAGTGTGACGAACGGTTCGGCCGTTAGCACTTCGAGATGCTCCGGCGCGTAGCGATTCACGAAATTGACCGATTCTGTCAGGCTATCAGTCAGTATGACCCCACCATAGTTGCTCAGAACCGTTTCGACGAAGGCGCGCCGCCATTCAGGAAGTTCCGCGATGTAACCAGGCAGCGCTTCCAGAACCCCGTTCGCGACCGATTCGCTGTGCGTGACCAGGAGCGCCGCAGAATCTGGGCCATGCTCCGCTTCGACCAACAGGTCAAGTGCCGCCAGTCGAGGGTCAACGGTTTCGTCCGTAAGGATGATGGACTCACTCGGGCCGGCCGGCAATCCCACATCGACAACCCCATAGAGCAGGCGCTTGGCGGCCGAGACGTAGCTGCTTCCCGGCCCAATGATCTTCTGAACCTTCGGCACCGTTTCGGTGCCGAAGGCGAGCGCGGCGACCGCCTGCATTCCCCCAACGACATAAACTTCGCGCACACCGCAGACTTCGGCGGCGACCAACGATGCGGCGTCCGCCTTGCCATTAGGCGCTGGCGGGCTGACGACGATGATCCGCTCAACACCCGCAACTTTGGCCGGCGTCGCAAGCATGAGCATCACCGACGGGAATGCGCCCTTTCCGCGCGGGACGTACAGGCCAACACTGGTGATCGGACTCACCTTCTCACCAGCCAGAATGCCGGGACTGACTTCCGAGAACCACATCGGCTCCGGCAATTGCTCCCGGTGGAAGTGTTCGATATTTCGATGCGCCTGCTCGATTGCATCGATAACATCAGGTTCAAGGGACCGACGCGCATCTTGGAAATCGGCGTCCGAAGCGCGCAGCATGGATGCTTCAAACATTGCACTGTCGAACTGCCGCGCATAATCGACAACGGCGATGTCGCCTTCTATTCTTACCCGGTCGATCACTTCCTGGGCGCGCGGTAGTAAATCTCGAATGTCCGTCTCAGCTCGACGCATGATTCGGTCGAGCTGGTCCTGTGTTAAGCTGTCGAGCTTGAAGTACTGAACCATGATCTCCACGTAGTTTGACTAGGATTTGACGGCTTCGACGTTTTCCTGAATGACCTGGGAGCGCCGGCGAGTGCCATCCCATCGGATATCCGGCACCAGGATTGCTTTTTTCTCCAGGATTCGTTCCTTGTGTGGAAGCAGATCGCTGAGCATGATCTTCATTTCGGCAACCACGTCATGGGTTGGCTTGTAGCCGAGATCGATCAGGTGCTTGCGATCGGGATTGTAGTAGTGAGTTTCCATTTCCTTGCGCGGATTGTCGTAGTGAAGGATCTCGACTGGAAGACCAATTGCCTGTCCTGCCTCGCGGACCTTATGCGCCAGTCCTTCGACGGTATAGCACTCTTCAAACTGGTTGAAGACGCGGTACTCGCCTGGCTTCGGTGGATTCTCAATCGCGATAGTCAAGCACTGCATAGAGTCTCGAAGGGGCAAGAAGCCGCGTGTCTGACCGCCACGCCCGTATAGCGTCAAGGGATGCCCAATGACCGCCTGACAGCAGAAGCGATTCACTGCGGTTCCGAAGCACTGATCGAAATCCAGCCGCGTGGACAGGCGTGGATCATCCCCCATCTCATCGATACGAGTTCCGAACACAACACCCTGCATGATGTCGGTCGAACGGAGTCCCCAGATCCGACACGCGAACATGGTGTTGTTCGTGTCATGAACCTTTGTGAGATGGTAGTAACTCCCCGGCTGGCGCGGAAACGGCAGTCGATCCGTCCGACCGCGGTACTCAATCTCGAAAAACCCTTCGGGGATGTCGACATTCGGAGTACCATACTCTCCCATCGTGCCTAACTTGACCAGATGAGCATCCGGGCAGACTTCACGCATGGCCCACAGCACGTTCAAGCTGCCGATTACATTGTTGTTATGCGTATAGGCAGCGTGAGCCTGATCGATCATCGAGTACGGCGCGGAGGGCATTTCGGCCAGATGGACAATCGCATCGGGCTGGAATTCAGCGAGGAATCCCTTCAGGAAGTCGTAGTCCAGCAAATCGCCTTCGCGAAAGACCAGATCCTTGCCGTAGTGTTCGCGGAAGGCAGTGAGGCGCTCCGCAATCCCATTGATGGGCATCGCGCTCACGCTGCTCATTTCCTCGACCCAGGCGCGGCGCTGGAACTTGTCCGTGCCGGCTACGGAATGCCCGCGCGCCGTCAGGTATTGTGCCAGTGACCAGCCGAGATAACCATCAATCCCGGCAATGAATACTTTCATGAAGTCCTCCAACACCTTTCGTGAGACCTGATCGTTATAACCCTGTACCGTAGACTTCGCTTCTTTGAAGGTCATAGGACGGAATATAGCCCGTTACCGCAAGAAGCTCCGCATTCAGGATGCTGCACCCCGCCGCACCACGAATTGTGTTGTGAGAAAGGGCAGCGAACTTGTAGCCGAGCAGAGGGCAAGGACGAAGTCGCCCAACAGACGTGGACATGCCATTGCCATTGTTGCGATCTCGTCGCGTCTGGGGGCGATCTGCCTGGCGAAGATACATGACCGGTTTCTTGGGCGCGCTGGGCAGGTCGCTGACCGGGTCAGGCCCGCGGAAAGATTCCCATGCCTCAATGATCACTTCCATACTCGGCTTTTCGGCCAACTCGATGGAGATGTTGACCAGGTGCCCATCGATCACGGGTGCGCGGTTGCAGGAAGCGCTCATCATGGTGTCCAGCCATTCGATGGTTTCACCTTCGAGAGACCCCAGCATTCTCAGCGGTTCCGTCTCAAGCTTTTCCTCTTCTCCGCCAATGTATGGAATCATATTGTCCAGAATGTCCAAAGATGCGACTCCTGGATAACCTGCCCCGCTGATCGCCTGTGCGCTGACAACCAGGCACTTGCGAATTCCGAACTGGCGCAGCGGCGCCAGTGCCATGACGACTGGCATCGCCGTGCAGTTCGAGTTGGCAACGACTGCGCCACTGGTCCAGCCGCGCTTGCGCCGCTGCACGTCAATCAATCGCACATGCTCGGCATTGGCCTCCGGCAGCAGCAGCGGCACATCCTCGACCATGCGATTGAGAGAGGCATTCGTGCAGACGATATGCCCTTCAGCCGCCAGTTCCATCTCACGTGTGGCTGCCTCTTTGGGAAGCGCCGAGAACACCAGCGGCGACTCGAGCTGCGCGTCAAGCGATTTCACGGTCAGGTGGCGCACAGACGTCGGGATCTCGCCATCCAGAACCCAGTTGGCTGCTTCCCCATAGGCACGCCCAGAGCTTCGCTCGGAGCCTATGACTTCAATGACCTCGAACCATGGGTGATTTTCCAACAGTTGAATGAATCGCTGACCAACCGCGCCCGTCGCGCCAAGTATGGCGACATTGAGTTTTTGCATAATTACATCCCTACCCAGTCTGCTTTCACGGCTGGGTACGAGCCCAGCATTTTGACGAATGAGGCGCGCTGCAGGAGACGCGCTAGGGCCTCCTGACATGCCGAGTCTTGCCAGTGTCCTTCGAAGTCAACAAAGAACATCGGTTCCCATGGACGGTTGCGCCTGGGCCGGGACTCGATCTTGGTGAGGCTGAGCCCTCGCTGGGCAAATTCGCCAATGCATTCATAGAGGGCCGCCGGACGGTTCCGAGTCGCAAAGACGATCGACGTCTTGTTGTACTCCCCGGGCATTGGATCTTCGTCACCGATTAGGAAGAACCGTGTGAAGTTAAACGCTGCATCCTCGATGTTGCGCGCAAGAGCCTCCAGGCCGTACAGACTACCGGCAAGCTCGCTGGCTATCGCTGCCGTATGCCCATCGCCCGGATCCTGAGACAGGTCATGTGCGGACCCGGAAGTGTCGTAATAGGGTACGGGTTCGATGTTGTGGCGCCGAAGGAATTGATCGCACTGTGCCAGCGCCTGCGGATGCGAACGCACTCGCTTCACATCTTCCAGCCGCAGCCCTGATGGCGCCAGGAGCATATGATGGACGTGCAGAATGACTTCAGCCTGAATGCGCAGATCGGAATCCATCAGCAGTTCGTACGCTTGGCTCACAGCCCCGGCAAGAGCGTTTTCAACCGGTAGCATGCCGTACAAAACATCCCGGCGAGCAAGGGTTTCGAAGAGCGCGCTCAATGTCGGACAAGGATAGCCTGTGGCGGTGTCACCAAAATGCTGCCGAACCGCCTGTTCAGAATATGCGCCGGGAATACCCTGAAAGGCGACTTTCATGCTCACCGTTTTTCCCCTGGAGAGTGCAAATAAGGCGTAAGCCTAACACGCGTCCCCGTTGTCAGTCAATGACCGTCGGATGTGGAAGTGGGCATAAATTGACATCTACGCTTACGAGGTGCTACACTAATTTTTATGATGTAGATGAGACTTAGCAAATGGCACTCTCTATTCAGGAAACGCGTCGACACATCCTTGAAATCATCAAACGGCGCGGCCAGGTCACGGTAGACGACATCGTCGACGAGCTTCAACTGCGCCGCGGTGCGATTACCGCAGTGACCGTCCGTCATCACCTCAAGCTGCTTCAGCGCGACGAACTCATCTCCTGCCCCGAGCTGCGACGTAGAAACAGCCCTGGCCGTCCTCAGCATGTCTATGCCCTTACCGAAAAGGCGCGCTCGTACTTTCCAAACAACTACGAGCGGCTTGCGGCCGGCCTTCTGCACGAGATCCGCGCCCACCTGCCGGCAGAGGGTGCAAACGTCATACTCGAGGGGGTGGCCGACCACCTTGCGAGTCAACTCGTGGTTCCGGATGGCACCTTTGAGGAACGCCTCGATCGTGTCGTCGAGTATCTGAACGAAAACGGTTATGATGCCTACTGGGAGCGAGCACAAGAAGGCGGCTACATGCTGCATACCGCGAACTGTCCCTATCACCAACTTGCCTCTCAGAACAGTGCCTTGTGCAGCATGGATATGCGTCTCGTCAGTCAGTTATTAGGCATTGTGCCTCGCCGCACGGACCTGGTTTCGCAGGGTGACGAGCGCTGCTCCTACTATCTGCCAATTCCGAGTAAGGAATTTCCCCGCATAAGAAAATGAATTTTTCTGAAAGAGATGATTGTTATTGGCGGTGTTGTCGCATGATGCTATAATGGACTCAGAGAAATCAAGCACGCCGAGAAGAAGGACTCGAAAATGGTATTCGAACCAATCACCAATACCGATGTGGCTACCGATGAGATGGTGATGACTGTCACGCCTGCCGCGACTAACATCATTCGCTCTCTTCTGGAACAGCGTCAGATCCCCGGCTATGCTCTTCGGGTCTTCGTGGCCGGCGGCGGCTGCTCAGGTCTGCAATATGGTATGGCGTTCGAGCCGACCCCCAAGGACTTTGATGCGGTTATCGACGCGGGCGACGGCGTGCGCTTGGTGGTGGACCCCACCAGCCTCATGTATCTTCAGGGCGCCTGCATCGATTATGTGGATAGCCTGATGGGCGGCGGGTTCCGCATCGATAACCCGAATGCGGTTTCATCCTGCGGTTGCGGTCACTCCTTCAAGACAGGCCAGGACGCCAGCGCAGAAGATTCTTCGTGCGGCTGCGGCAGCTGCAGCCACTAGATTGCCCACCAAACAAGCGCCGGCCGGCGAGATCTCGCCGGCCGGCGCTTGTTGTAAGTATTCCACTGCAAGCTTGATTTTTAACTTCTGCGCAGAGACCCAATAGCCAGACCTAACAACCCAAGCCCGCCGAGGACCACAATTGGCACGATCGGCGGTGTCCCTGAGCTTGCCTGAATACCCTCTGCCCCGTCATTTGGCTCAATTGAGTCGCCAACCTGTGTGGGAACCGGGGCATTCAGCCCTGGTGGATACGTAAATGTCGGCATAGGTGTTAGTGCCTGTCCATCGGCGCTGCTGCCTAGAGCCTCCAGCCCACCAACCTGGACCGTGGCCGTCAGCACCCCGCCCGGCGTCTGAATGAGCAGAGCCAGGGTGGCCTCGCTATCCGAAACGGCATTTGAACCGGCAGACTGCTGTGCGAACGGGTCGATTTCGGGAACAGCCAGCAGATCTCCGGTCACATTGACGAGTTCGCCATACACCCACCCTCTCCCATTGGGGGCCGCCGGATACTGGAACTGAATCCACGACACATAGCGAGCGATAACTGTAAAAGTCTCGCCGGCCCGGATCGTCCCTAGCTGCGCCGCTTCGGTACTCGGTTCGGCGCGTACGTTGGCGAAGTCGCGTGCCTCGATGCGCACGAGACTGACCGGCGTGGGTGGCGGTGTCGCCGTCGCGAATTCATTCACTTCCGGCGCAGGCGTTGTTGGGATCAACGGGGAGAGATTGATGATGGCCGGCGTTGCAGTCGCTTCCTGCGCCAGGGCCGGCTCTGCGATTATCGTAGTCAGCAGCAGCCAGACTGCCGACAGAAGGATAAGGACCTTCATCGGTGGATTATGTCTCATCATTTTCACCAGGAGACTTGATTGTCAGCGATATTCCTCCCCTGCTCGGCGACGCGTCGTTCCGTATCGGTGAGCATGTAGCCCTGATACTCTTGACCCTGCAGACCCTCGAAGGACCAATTCCCCATCACCAACTCTGGCCGAAGAAATGCATCCTTGCATGACGGACAGCCTACTGGTATCCACTCGCCGTTGTAGCGACGCGCAAAGTGCAGATGAGTTCCATTTGAGAAGCCTCCTTCGCAGGATGGCCTTCCAATTCTGTCACCGGTGCGAACGGTGGCACCTTCGGCAATTCTATCCCGTGTAGCGATGTGTAGATAGAGTAGCGTCCATCCCGTCGACTCATCCCCATCCCCGTCCAGATCGATGACGACCGATCCGTCTCCACTGCGCGCAATGACGCCATCAGCAGCAGCGGTCGCGAAATAATCGGACTCGTAGCAGGCGGTAGTCTTCTCGGTCAGATCGTCAGGCGGCGCGAAGTCGACTGCTGCCCACGCACTGCCCGAACCCCAGCCGCCGTGAGGCCCTCCGGTGAAAAACCACGTTTCGCCGGAAGAGAATGGCAGAGTCAACGCCGGCTGTGCGATTCCTGTGGGCACAGGTGCGCCCTGCCCATCTTGAAATGGATCCTGGAACAGACTCGCATAGGTCGCGTAGAATCCCTCAGGATCGACCTGTCCCCGCCACTCGTCGAGTGTCGCTGTCAGACTGAGAAGATACTGAACCCCGACAGTCGCAGCGTTCAGCGAAGGCTCTACGAGAACGCGCGAGGGTTCGATGGTTTGCAATCGCGAGAAAGTGTTCTGCTGCCACCCGTAATAGCCTCGATTCAGGTTGTCCGCTGCCCATGTGAGCTGGCGATACAACCCTTTTCGGTCGAATCCAGCGGGGGATGCTGGAGCACCGAGCGGATAATCAATCGCTGCCTGGCTCAACTGCGGCTGGCTGATCCACCGGCCTTTGTATTCCAGGAGGGCCAGAAGTAATCGAGCATCGACGCTGTATTCTAGCGAAACACGCGTAACAATTGCCGTCGCGCTGAGGAGTTCGGCGTCCACCACATCGGTCGCCTGTCGAATGTATCCTGACTGGCCGGCAATGTAGGCCGAAGGATCAAACGCTCGGCTACCAGGGCCGCGTACCAGGCGGTTGTCCGGAAGCATTGCGAAGGCGCTACCTGGTGTCTCCGCGATACTGGGTAACCTCAGAACCTGGCCAACCTCCAGAGCATCCGGATTCTCCAGTTGATTCTCGCTGACCAGCAGCTCCATCGGCAGCGTATACCGTTCGGCAATCGCGAACAGAGTGTCGCCCGCCTGAACGGTATACTCCTGAACTTGTTGGGGCTGTCCGTTGCTCGACTGCGACGGAATGGTCGGCACAACGGTTGGGGACGCGAAGTTAAGCGCCGTCGCCGTCGGATTGCCATCTGCCGGCAGGAACGTCGCCGTGATCACAATCACCTGTTCTGGCGCTGGCGTCAGCGCACATCCGCCAAGCACTGCCGCCCACACAAGGGCGGCAAGCAAATAGTGAAAAAGCCTGCGACCTATTGAAAGCTCCATATTCCGATACTGCCATCTGCAACTTTCAGCGGGGTAGCGAAGAGCTGCGCTGTGTTCAACACACTGATTACTTCTTGCCCGTTCACGCGTTCTGCATAAACGAGGTGCCGGCTGTCTGGAGACCACACCCGGTGACTCTGTGCGAACTGGTCGAAGAAGGTCAGCAGATAAACCTGTTCGTTGGTGGGAACGAAACTGCTGAAGGTGTTTTCAGTTTCGGCGGCCAGATCGAGGACTGTCCATGCCAGACCGACAGGAGGCTGCTGCATGGACGCCAGTCGCGCTCCGATGTCGGCCTTCGCGCTGAACTGGTCGGGGTCGTCGATACTCAGCGTGATGAAGGCGATCTTCTGGCTGTCCGGCGACCAGAAGAATGCGACCACGCCAGTCTGGAACGATCGGCGGATCTCTTCACCGGTTGAGGCATCGACAACGACGAGTTCTGCGCGGTTGTCGGTGTACGCAATTCGTTGTCCATCGGGCGACCACAGAAACGCGGTCGGCCCTTGAAGGCCTGTCACAAGCGGCGTGACAGTTTCGTCCACAGAACCGATCATAAGCTGCTCGCGCTCGTTCTGGAGGTCGAGACCGGCGATCAGCAGGCGGTCGTCTATCGGCGACCATGAGGGAGCACCAAATGCGCCTGCCGACGCATCCAGATTGCTGCTGATTTCCCCTTCGACTGTGTCATAGATATCGAGGTCGGTATTGTTGCGATGCCACAGCATGCGCGTTCCGTCCGGGCTCCAGCTGAAGTAAAACGGTGAGCCGTTATCGGTGAGCACGGCCTGGTCATCCGCCTCCAGATCGCGGACCAGTTCAACCACGAAACCACCTGCCGAAGGCCTGGTGAGGAGCACGGCCAGATCACGGCACACAGCGTCATCCAAGCAGTTCTGCGGTGACCAGTACGCGTAGGTAAAAACATCAAGGTCAAAGAGATGAGCACTCGTGGCAGGCAACTGGCCATCTCCGGAGATCAGGACTTCGGTGCCGATAAAATCCTCCCGGTCGAATACGCTGGCAAACAGGGCAAGTCGTCCATCTGTGGACCATGTTGGCCACTGATAGAAGCGCGGAGATCTTCCGCTAGTGCGGGCATCTTCCGTTAGTTGCATTGGAGACTCGCTGCCGACGCGAACGGTGTACGCGTTCAGATCGGCGCCGATAAATGCGATTTGTCCCGGCGGCAGTTCAGGATTTTCCTGTGCGAAGAGCACATGATTCGACAGCGCCAGAGCAGCAAGGGCGACGAACAATACTCGCCGAAGATTCATAGCTGCTTCCCTTATTCTAAACCTGTCGTAATGCTTGGGGTTTAATTGTATACTACCGGTCAGTTTTGGACATCCGTGTCGAACGGTTAATCCCTTTTCGAGGAGTGAGCAATATGCCTTCGCGTGAAGAAGTGTCAGCGATCTTTGACAATATGGTGAAACGCTTTAATCCTGCGAAAGCCGAGGGCGTGAACGCAGTCATCGCGTTCGAATTGTCCGGCGATAATGGCGGAACCTATTGGATGAAGCTTGCCGACGGAACCATGCAGGTGGGCAGCGGCGCGGCCGAAAACCCTAAAATGACGGTGCGCGCCTCGGCTGACGACTTCGCCGCGATGATTTCGGGCGCCATCAATCCCATGCAGGCCTTCATGATGGGCAAGATCAAAATTCAGGGCGACACTGGGCTTGCTATGAAGCTCATGCCCCTTCTTACCTGATCTCAGCAGGTTGAGAAAGTACGCGGCCCACCTCGACCGATCGGCGAGATGGGCCGCGCTGCTTAATGACACGACGTGATCACGCCATCATGCACAATCTGCCGGTCTAGTCACCATAGTCCAGCATGTACAGCGCTCCGCGGCTCAACGATGCATTGCCGATAGCCTCTTCAATCGCGTCTTTGAGGCCTTCGTCTTTTGCCTTCATAGCCCTCTGTAGCAAATGATTCAGGATGCGTAGCGACTCATCCCCTCCGATTTCGCCCAGCGACCAGATCGCGACCTCCTGTATCTCGCGGTCTGGATCCGAAGCCAGCTTCGCAAGGTCCGGTACCGCTTCCTCAATTTCGAGTTCACCCGCGGCACGCGCAGCCTCGTAGCGAATCTCGTCGTCGGAGTCGGTGATTTCCTCCTAGGACAGTATTCGCCCATGTCTCGTCGCACGACCGACCCATCGCGTAGAGCGCGCTGACGTTCATCTGATGGTCGCTGCTTTCATAGGCATCTCGAATCGCCGCATTCACGTTGTCGCTGCTTGAGTTGGCCAACGCCTCCAGTGCCCGGCGGCGGACATCGATCTCCTCGCCGGCATTCCGGTAGATCGAATGGGCAAGTTCCTGTGCCTTGTCTGTCTCTTCAATGGGCAGCTCATCGATCTCACCGGCATAGATGAACCGGCCCAGGCCGCTCGCGGCAGCTGCACGGCCAAGCGGACTCTCGTCGCTCGTTGCCATAGTCATCAGGATGTGCATATGCTCCAGCGAGACATCATCCCAGAGCAGATCGATAGCAGCCGCACGAATGGCCGCGGACTCATCGCGCAGTGCAAATTGCCCAAACGCGCTGTAATCCAGATCGAAGTTCGTTTCGCTGGCCTCGGTCAATGCTTGCATGAGGCGCAGACGATAGTCATCGTCCAACCCATCCCAGATTGGCCGTAGCCGTTCGATATTCTCGTCGCTCAGCTCGGACAGACCATAATAGATGGACGTGCTGATGACGCCTTCGCTTGCTTCTTCCTCAATGAGTGCCGTGACAAGCGTATCGAATTCGACGGGTTCCGGCTGGGAATCGCGCGGATTGTCGTCCTGAAAGGGATAGATTTTGGGTGTTGTCATGATCTCAGATTCACGCCTCTCATCGCAGAAGATCGGTGAGTGGATTCGCGATATCGTTCAGGAGCACCACGACCATCAGGGACAGCAGCAGCGCGAGCCCCACCAGGTGCACCATGCCTTCGCGCTCAGGGGCGATCGGTCGCCCTCGCACCACCTCGACCAGTACGAACAGGATGCGGCCGCCATCCAGAGCCGGGATGGGCAGCAGGTTTGTGAGTCCGAGCGCAATGCTGATCAGCGCCATGAATTCCAGGATAATCCCTGGCTGATTGCGCTCGATGCTCTCTTGCAGGAAGAAACCGCCAACCTGGCTAATTCCGAGCGGGCTGGTGACTCGCAATGACTCAGGGTCTGCTGTGCCGGAGAGAAGCTGGCCGGGGATCGCCGCTATGGTCGAGAAGACATTGCCAACGCGCTCGAAGCTGTAAGTGACGGCCTCGCCCAGTGCAAGCGGTTGCAGTTCGGTCCGCAGCCCTTCCTGGAACGCCAGACCCAGCCCACGGTTGTATTGAGCATCAGCGATGGTCACGCCGATCGCGCCCTCGCCTTCCGGCGGATTGCTTCTTGGAGTCAGAAGAAGATCGACCTCTGCATTGTCGCGCAGCACGGTGATCGTCACTTCCTGGTCGAGATGATCGGCCGTAAAGCCCTGAAGATCCGGAACGCCGTTCACCGGCTCACCATTGAAGCGGAGTACCAGATCATCCGGAAGCAGCCCCGCTGTAGCCGCGGGTGAATTCTCGGCGACGAGAACAACGATGGGATGATTCTGTGTCGCGGCGTCCGCAACGGCGCTATCCCCCGCGTATGTCAGGTCAAGCGTCTCCTCTTCCGCGGTCTCCGTTGCTGGACGGATGACCTCAATGGTTACTGGGGCGACCGATGCCGCAAGCGCGCTGAGCAAATCGGCGCCTGTCTCGAATGTCTGCCCGTCTACGCTAGCGATTACATCCCCTTCACGTAGCCCCATATCACTCAGCGAGCCTTCAGTGTCAAGCGAGATGATACTGACCAGCCCACCTGCGACGTTCGGTACACCCATCAGGCCGATGACAATGAACAGCACGATCGCGAACATAAAGTTCACCAGCGCACCGCCGGCCAGAAAGAAGATTCTCGCCAGTGGTTCTGCTTCATTGACCGACACAGCCTTGGCGAAGCCTCGTTCGACAGCGACCTTACGATCCTCTTCGAGGGCATCATCACCCATCTGTCGGACCATGTCCTCCCCGAGCGGCCGCACAAAACCGCCGAGCGGCAGCCAGTTCAATGTGTAGTCTGTGCCTCCGGCGGTGAACAGTTTCACCATCCGAGGTGGCATACCAATGCCAAACTCGAGGATGGTGATGCCTACGAGCTTGGCCGCGACGAAGTGCCCAATCTCATGTACCAGTACAGCCGGAATCAAAACGACGACGAAAGCGATTACCGCGGACAGGACATCATTGCCCAGGAGAAATTCAAACATCAAGAGACCTTACGTCTGCTTCCTGAACGGTAGAATTGCCTTTCCTCAAAATTGAGGCTGGCTTGATTATAGGACGGAGTACAATGCAGAACAAACGACGGATTACTTACGCGAGGCGTTCGATCGTCACACCGCCCCCTGGGGGCGCGGTGCGAACATCCTTGATCCCAGACAGCGTGACCAGTCTCTTTCTTACCTCGTCGGCGCTTCCTGCGCCGCAGATGCAATGAACGTTCGGGCCAGCGTCCAGGGTATAGCATACCTCCAGGCCCTCCGATCGCCAGCGGCGCACGGCGTCCATGATGCCCATCGTTTCCGGCAGCCAGTAAAAGAGCGGTGGCCGGCTGGTCATCATGATCGCGTGCATCATGTTGCTGTCTTCTTCCACAACCTGTGCAAGCCGCTGAAAATTCCGCCCAAGCAGCGCCTCCTTGCAGCGTTCGAGACGGCGAGCAACGCCCTCGACGCGGGCAAACTGAAGATCGCTGGTCCGCGCGGAAGCGTGCCCGGCGGTCGATCCGACGGCTTTGTGGCTGGTGCTGACGACCGCGATCATGTCAACCAGGCCCCAATAGTCCGGCGAGGCGATGCTTTCCGCAAAGGAGTTGTCATGCGTATCCGCGGCGTGCCATTCGACGAAGCCTGCAGGGATTGAGCGCGACGCGGAGCCCGAGCCGAGACGCGCCAGGGTGGTCAGAACACGCTCACTCAGCTCATGTCCCGCAGCGACCGTCGCGGCAGCAGTGAGCGCGGCAAACGCGGCGGCCGACGATGCGATCCCTGTTCCGGTTGGGAAGTTATTCTCTGAATGCACGTCGGCGCGCCCCTGAATGCCCAGACGCTCACGCAGCGCATCAAGATGCCGCACCACACGTGCCAGTGGCTCACCCGAGGCTTCGCTGCCATTCAGAGTCAGACGGTCGTTCTCCGTATCCGTGGTCCATGTGACCTCCGTAGTCGTGGTGAGGCCGCTGAGGTTGAAACTTAGCGACGAATTCTCCGGTAGGCGCAGGCGATCATCGCGATTGCCCCAGTACTTGATGAGAGCGATGTTTGGATGGGCTTGAGCGCGTGCGCTACTCTGTGGCATGGTCGTTCGTCAAACCTCTCTTTGGGTACCCTACTCTGCCGACGGCGTGAGTATACAGGATGACCGTGCCCCGCTATAATCCCCATCATCAATGGCGAGCCAGCCAAAAGGATTCGCAGAACATGGCGCTTGGCAGCGCTCCGGCAAAGATCATCCTTTTCGGTGAACATGCAGTGGTCCATGGCATTCCGGCGTTGGCTGCACCGGTGTCAACGCTTCGTGCACGTGCGGAGGCGGTTCCAGCCGCTCACCCGGGCGTCAGAATTTACGCTCCAGGCTTCGCAGATTCCCTTCCCGCAGACCTCGACTCAAATGTGGTGGATAACGCGCTGGCCATGATAGTTCGGCTGGTGCTGCGCGAATTCGACCTGACCGCGCCTGCTCTAGACATTCATCTGCAATCGGACATCCCCGTTGCTAGCGGCATGGGGAGTGGCGCGGCTGTCGCGGCGGCGATAGCACGGGCCTTGTGCGAATCCGTCGGCCAGGCCATTGACGCCGAGACCCTCAACCGCCTGGTGTATGAAGTCGAAAAACTGCACCACGGGACGCCCAGCGGCATCGACAATACGGTCATTGTCTACGAAAAACCCGTCTTCTTCATCAAGGGAGAAGGTCCGAAACCGTTCACGGTTGGTAAGCCGTTCCAACTGGTAATTGGCGACACTGGAAATCCCTCGTCAACGCGTGCGGCGGTGGCTGCGGTGTGGGCATTGTACGATCAAGATCGAGTGGGTGTAAAAGACCGTTTCGAGGCGATACGCCAATTGGTTCTGAGCGCTCGCAGCTACATCGAGTCCGGAACGCCCGATAGTCTGGGCGGCCTGATGACCGAAAATCATGCCCTTCTGCGTGAACTAACTGTCTCTTCTGCGGAACTCGACCGTCTGGTCGATGCCGCCCTCCAGGCCGGCGCTTCGGGCGCCAAGCTGTCTGGAGGCGGACGCGGCGGAATCATGATCGCGCTGGTGAATGATGCAACTCGTGACCGCGTTGCGAAGGCGCTGCAGGACGCTGGAGCGGCGCGCGTGGTGACCACGGAGATCAGATGACCCACCAGGTATTCGTGAAACTCGGCTTGGCGCGGTTTCGCACACGTCGCCACGGCCGCCTCTGATCTCAATCAGTTGGTCTGCACCACACTTCGTGCGCAGGGGTTGCCCATCTGGCGAATTCAGCCCTCGGCATCCGCGCGCAGCCATGACGGCGAAATTATCTCCATGGCGCTTGCTCCGCTTGAGACCGCTCTGGAGCATGGGCTGGTACCCCTGGTGTTCGGCGACGTCTCGCTAGACGAAGTGCGCGGCGGCACCATCATCTCCACCGAGACGGTCTTTTTCTATCTGGCCCAGCACCTTCAGGTTCGCGAGATTTTTCTTCTGGGTGATGTAGACGGCGTTTTCGACGAGACGGGAACGGTCATTCCGCTCATCACGCCTGCCTTGCTGCCGGAGGTTGAACGCTTGTTGGGCGCTTCGGCGGGCACCGATGTTACCGGCGGAATGGCGGCGAAAGTGCGCTCCATGCTGGCGCTGGTCCAGCGGGTGCCGAACCTCTCGATCCGCATCATGGGTGGCGATCCCAATCAGATCGCTGGCGTGCTGTTCGGGCAAGCCGCCTTCGGCACACTCATCCGTGCGGATGCGCCGCCAGCCGGCGCAGACCGCGATTGACGATGATGACGAGTAGCGTGATGCCGATACCGGGGGCAAGCGCCACCCAGGGCGCCACACGCAGTACCTGCCGCCCCTCGTAGAGCATTCGCCCCCATTCCGGGCTGCTGATTTCCCCTCCAAAGCCCAGAAAGCTCAGCGCGGCCGCCATAAGCAGCGCCTGCGCAAAGACCACCCCCGCACTGGCTGCCAGGACCGGAGACATCGCGGGCAGGAGGTGGAAACGCCACAGATGGAACCGCGTTGCCCCCAGGCTTCGTGCTGCTTCGATCTGTCCAAGCCCGCGAGCTTGCCTCTCCGCCACAAGTGTCGTCCGGAGGAACGGCGCTATCTGTGTCAACCCCGCCGCGAGCAAAATAGCGAATTCTCCTCGTCCAGCCAGGGTGGTGATCGTAAGCGCCAATACGAGCGGTGGCACGGCCAGCAGAGCCTGATTGACAATGTCGAGCATCGCCTCCCCCACCGGCCCTGAGCCGAGCGCAGTCAGGCGAAGAACCAGGGCAAAAGCCATTGCCAGTGCACTCGCCCCGGCGGCAATGAGGAGACTCTGACGGCCACCGAAGAGAAATCGACTCAGCACATCCCGCCCTAGCAGATCGGTACCCAGGAGATATGTCTGACCCGGTGCTGCGAGCTGCTGCGAGGTTTCGACCGCCAGTGGGTCGAATGGGGCGACAAGCGGCGCTAGCAGTAGACACAACAGGCTCGCTGCGGTGAGGACACGGCTCGACACTGACGAGCGCTGACGCCAACCGTTCATGATAGACCTCGAAGGCGCGGATCGAACATTGCGGCGACAGCATCTCCCAGTGCCGTCAATCCGATGTAGAGCGCGGCGCTCCAGACGACCACGCCCTGCACCACCGGATAATCCTGGCGCAGAGCCGAGTCGACCATGACCTTGCCGATGCCAGGACGTGAGAACACCGTTTCGGTGATGATAGCCCCACCCAGAAGGAAACCCGTCTCCAACCCCGCTACGCTGATCGCGGGAGCCAGGGATGCGCGCAGCGCATGGCGAAAGAGGATGGACAGGCGTGTGAGTCCTCGACCTTCCGCCGCCAGGATGAACGGCTCGTTCAATGTTGTTTCCAGCGATGCCCGGACCACCTGAGCGATCGGCGCGGCGCTGTGGAAGCCCAGTAGTGCAGCCGGCAGCACCAACTGATCGAAGCGCCCTGCTCCACCGGCTGGAAGCAAGTCCAGCCAGGTGGCAAAGATGGTGATGGCCAGCGGCCCGGTGAAAAAGATTGGTGTGCTCAGGCCAAGCGCGATAGCGCCCCGGGCGGGCGCTGAAAGCGCGTTAGGCACAGCCGCAGCCACCCCCATAATGAACCCAAGAAGTATCGCGACCAACATGGCCGCCGTCGCCAGTTCCAGCGTTTCCGGAATCTGTTCGACCAGGATTTCCGCAACCGTGCGCCCGTCGAGCAGAGAAACGCCCAGATCGCCGCGGAGCAGCCTCAGCATGAACCCGCTGTACTGCATGCTCAACGGCGCGTCCAGGCCGAGTGCAGCGCGCCGCTCAGCGATAACTTCGTCACTCGCGCCGCTCTCCCGAAGCTGAGCCGTCAGCGCATCGCCAGGAACAGCTCGCAGGGCGAAAAACGCCAACGTTGCGGCCAGCGCAATTGCGATAACTGCGCGCCAGACCACGCGCGAGGTCGACCGCAGCACGGATTCGGCGATGATCAACTCACGCTCATGTTCGGAATGAGCGGGAACCAGCCGTATGCATCAAAGGCGGTCTCGTTGAGGCGCCGGCGATAGCCGTTCAGATTGACGTAGTCGCGAACCGGCAGCACCAGTGCCTGCTCCATGATCCGGAGTTGCGCCTGATAGTAGAGACTGCGTCGTGCGTTTTCGTCCGATTGTCTCGCCGCCTCGGCAAGCAGACCGTCCAATTCCGGGGAATTAAAGCCCGTCCAGTTCAAGTCGCCGGTGCCTGAAAAGTAACGGCTCAGGAACACAGGGTCAGTTCCGAACTCATACCATGCGACAAGGTTATACTCGCCCGTGTCAACTTCCTCGAACAGCGCGTTGCGACTTGGCACCTGCTCGATCACGGTGCGAATACCCACGTCGCGCCACTGGGCCTGCAATAGTTGGGCGACCTCCGGTATTGACCCCCAGGTCGGAGCGATCAGACGTACCTCGAGATCGACGCCGTTGCGCTCCAATATGCCATCGCCGTTGCTGTCACCGTATCCAATCGAGGCCAGGGCATCGCGCGCGGCGGAAAGGTCGAAAGAATAGGCTCCCTGAAGATCGGCATTGTAGTAGGGCGTTGTCGATGACAGCGGCGCCCAGGCGATCGGCGAGAAGCGTTGAAATATGGCGTCGGTGATGGCCTCACGGTTCGCCCCCACTATCAGTGCCTGGCGGACGACCAGTTCGTCGGTTGGGGAGCGCGACGCGTTCATCAGGAACTGGAGCGGCTGGCCGGGGATTGTCACCGGTTTCACGGCGACTTCGTCGCTGCTTGCGCTCAGCGTCCGCGCATCAAGCGGAAGCAGTTCGCCCATGATATCAACCTCTCCGCTTTCCAGCGCCAGCGCGCGCGCGGCCGGGTCCGTGTAGAAGCGAAATTCCACCTCGTTCACGCTGGTCACCCCTTCCGGGGAGTAGAAGGACGGTCCCCAGGCATAATCCGGGTTGCGTCGAATGATCAGGCGATCGCCAGGGACATACTCCACGAAGACGAAGGGGCCCGTGCCGACCTGGTGAAACTGATAGCGTTCGTTGGAGAATTCGGCGAGTGCGGCCGGGCTTGCGATACCCAGATAGACCTGGCTGAAGCTGTCCAGAAGCGGGCTGTAGGGCTCGCTCAGCGTGACTCTGATAGTGTAATCGTCAACGACTGTGTACCCCTGATAGGTACCGAGTAGGAACAGGGCTTTCTGTGAACCGGTCTCCGGGTTGGTGATGCGATCCAGATTCGCGCCGACCGAGGCGGCGTTGAACGGTGTTCCGTCATGAAAGAGGACGCCGCGCTTCAGATTGAAAGTGTAGTCGCGACCATCGCTGGAAATTGCCCAACTCTCCGCCAGACCGGGCACAAAGGCTTGCGTTGCAGGATCGCGGTATACCAGCGTATCGTAGACGCTGCGAAGCGGTATCCCGAGCTCGGATGAAGCGTGAATGTGGGGATCGAACCCGCTGGGCTGGAAGGTCAGTCCATAGACGACGCGGTTGAGTCCTCCGGCCTGAGAGCTGACCTTCCCTGGAGCAACACACAGCGCGACAAGAAGTACAGCGATCAAGACACCACTTGGTCGGAAGAAGTGATGGATTTGCCTCATAATCGGTCTACTTTCCCCGATGACTCCATGTGAACCTGTATAATAGCCCTGATTTGAGCGACAGATAAGGATACGTTCGAGACATCCATGGCAGCAACCCGCGGACCACTCCTCAATCCTATCAAGGAAGAGCAAGAGAGTTATCCGTACCGCCACGTGTGGGGCAGCGCCATCATTCAGATTGTCGTGCTGGCCGCAGCGACAGCCGTCATCTTTGTCGCGAATTCCCTTCTCGGTATTCGTCTTCCCCCTGCGATTGCGCCGGCGTTTAACACTGTTCTGGTGCTGCTGCCGGTTGGGGTCTGGATTCTGCTGTCCGTACTTCCGGAACGTCGCGTATCTCAGCCGCGCGATCGACTCGTTTTTGTCGTGATAGTCACGGCACTCGTCGCAAGCGGCGTTGCCTTACCGCTTCTGGATGGCTTTCTGCAACCGGAACTGTGGCTGCCTCACGAAAGCGCTATCAACCGCATTCTCGGATACACGTTCACCCTGGGTATTATTCAGGAAGTCAGCAAGTATATCGTGCTTCGCTACGCGGTCTGGCGCGACCATTTCCGGATCCGTACCGACGCTGTGGCTTATGCCTTCGCCGCGGCTGTCGGCTTCGCAACCGTGCAGTCCATCAATGTGGTGTTGGCCAACCCGTCGATGAGTCTGGATGTTGTGGCGCTCCGCATGTTCGAGCATCTCGCTATCAATATTGCCGCCAGTCTTTTCGTGAGCCTTGGGCTGGCAGAGACGCGCTTCGATCACCCTACCCCATTCTTCATGACCATTTCTGTTGCGCTTGCGGCTCTATTTGCCGGCATTGCGCAGCCCATCATCTCCGGGCTGGAGAATGCGACCTTCTCGTCGCAGGGCAGCTTTGCGCGTCCGCTCTTTGGCTTTGCCTTCGCACTGGCGGTCGCGGCGGTTGCGCTGGTTGTGAACATCTTCCTCTTTAGCTCCGCCGAGAGGCGCGAACGCGAACGCCTGCGCGCCGAGGATGCACGCTGATGGCCCTGATCGAAGTTGCAGCGGAACGTCAAACGATCACACAGCGACAGCGCTGGGGACACTACTTTGTCCTGATCTACGCCGCGGTGGCCATCCTTATCGGCCTCAATCTCCGTGAGTCTTCGCTCAATGCCGTTGTCCAGTACAGCAACAGCCAGGCAGGTATCCGCGCGTTTTATCCGCAGGGTTGGCTGCTTGACACCGACGGTGATTACGTCTTCCGTGTCCGTGATATGCGTGTGCCTTCCTTCAAGACCACCATACAGGTGACGACAGAGCCTATGGCTTCTACGGCTTCCGCCCGCAACGTCGTCGATGTGCTCACGCTGCGGCGCTCGCAGTTGTCGGCTTTCCAGATCCTCTCTCGCGAGACTATTCTGCTGCCCAACGAGCGTGAGGCACTCGCGGTCTACTACGCCTATGCGGCGACTGCCGACAATGCCTTCCTGGCACAACTTCCCGGGATTGTCGCTGGTGTGGACATTATCGTCGTTCAGCGCGGACAGGCGATCATCATCAGCTTTCTATCCGACGCAGACACCTTTGAGGAGAACTTTCCGACGTTTGAGAGGTTCCTGGATGTCCTGGTATTCTGATTGTCATTCTTGGTTTGGGCGGCATCTGGGAGTCGCTGCCGTCCTGGGGGTGTTTCTGTTCCTGGAGCTGCTTGTCGCGAGCGACGTAGGAGCTCAAACTCGCGGCTTTGATGAGGACCGAATACGCCGGGCCACGGTCTTTGTGATGCAGATCGACTCGGCAGGTGTCACGCCCGTGATCACCTGCGCTGCGTCGGGAACGCTGGTTACCCGTACCGGTCTGATCTTGACCAACGCCCACGCGATACTGACCGATGAAGACTGCCCCGGTGAGGATCTGATCATTGCGATTGGAACGGAAGCGGATGCGCCGCCCATTCCGACCTATCGCGCAAGCATCGTGCAGGCAGATATCGGGCTCGATATCGCGCTTGTACAAATCGATCGTCAGATTGACGGCCGCCTGATCAATACCGATGCGCTCTCGCTGCCCTTTGTCGAGCTTGCCGATTCGGGCGCTCTCAACCTGGATGACACCCTTATTGTTTTTGGCTTCCCGGACTTCGGCGACTCTGCTGCACGAATCGCGCGAACCACGATTACCGGTTTCGGCGCTGAACCCAGCGGCGGCGACCGGGCTTGGATCAAGACCAGCATTGTCCTGGAAGGGACGATGAGTGGCGGTGGCGCCTACGACCAGAATGGGCTGCTTGTTGGCATACCGACCACCTCTCCTGTTCTGGGTACGGGGCCAGAGACGCGGTGCCTGTCCCTACAGGACTCTAACCAGGACTCTATGATCAATTCAGCGGATCGCTGTGTTCCCCTCGGCGGCGAAACGAACGCGCTTCGCCCGTCCAATTTTGCGCGACCGTTATACCGCGCGGCGACGCTGCGCCTTGATCTCCAGATTGCGGCGCCTACCATTCCTGTTGGCGCTACAGCTGGTGAACCTGCCTTTTCGCGCCTTTTTTTCTCCCCCAGCGTCAACGATGCCGGCATGCCGACCTCGGTTGTTCGTTCGCTTCCCTCCGGCACCGAGCGGGTCTACTTGTTCTTCAACTACGCAAACATGAGGCAAACTACCGTCTACGAGCTGCGAGTCTCCAGCAATGGTGTGAACAATGCGACGTTCAGCTTACCCCCGGTGCGCTGGAGCGGCGGAACCAACGGCATGTGGTACGTCGGCAGCGGCGGGCAGCCCTGGTCCAATGGCGTCTACGACTTCACCCTGCTGATCGACGGGGTTGTCGCGGAAAGCGCGCGTTTACTGATCGGCGGCTCAAACGAGGTGGTCCCCGTGTTCAGTGACATTGCTTTCGGCATCGAAAACACCAGCGGCGGCGTCGTGGGCACAGGGTTCGTACTCCCCACCGGCACGATTGCCAGCGCGCGCTTCATCTATCGCAACTTGACGCCAGGAATGCGTTGGGCATCCATCTGGTACTATGAAAGCGCCGAGGTTTTGCGCGAAACGCTGGAGTGGGCCGAGGGCGATTCTGGCACGAAGACGATCCGCATCCAGGACCCGGCGGGGCTTCTCCCTGGTTCGTACAGGCTGGAGCTCTACCTCGACATCGGCCAGGGCTTTCGGCTTGCCGCCACTTCTGACTTCACCCTCGCTGGTGAGCCTGTGGGTGACTTCGCGAGCATCTTTGAGGACGCTCACTTCACCACAGCGTCCACGACGGCTGAAGCGCTGACTGCTGCGCCGTTGACGACCTTCACGTCGGGCACGGAGTCGATCTACGCCCTTTTCGACTGGAAGCGTATCCGCCCCGGCACCCTCTGGACCCTGCGTTGGACCGTCGACGGCGAACCCTTTTACGAACAGACGACGCTGTGGTCTTCGAGTGAAAGTGGCGAAAATTACCTGATGCGCCTAGCCGCTCCCGGCGGGGTTCCGGATGGCACCTACGGCATCGAGCTGCTCATCAATCGTCTCACATTTGCCCGCGCAGAAGCTCGCGTGGGCATTGGGCAGCTGCCCATTGACCGCCTTGCTCAAGCTTCTGGCGTGCAGATGCGCGGTCAGGTCTTCGATGTGGAGACAGACGCCGGTATTTCGGGGGCAACGGTCATCGTCATCAGCGACCTCTTCAACGTCGAAGATTTCTCAGAACGATGGGATCAGCAGCAGGTCTATGCACTGGCAGCGACGGACCGTGATGGACGCTTCATCATCGACCGGCTTCTCCAGCCGGATGCGCCCTACAGCCTGCTCATCATCACCGACGGCTATCTCCCGATCACCGCCGACGGTTTGGAGGTCGCCGCCGACACTCCGCCGCTTGATATTCCTATATACATGACCCCTGGCTGATAATGATGGAGAAGCGTGCATGACGGAAAAGCAGCGCCTGGATGTACTCCTTGTCGAGCAGGGTCTCGCGCCCAGTCGTGAAAAAGCGAGGGCGTTGATTATGGCCGGCGAGGTGCTCGTCAACGGGGCGCAGATCGACAAATCTGGCACGTTGGTCCAGCCCGGCGCGGAGATCATCCTCAAAAGCAAGCCACGCTTTGTCAGCCGAGGTGGTGAAAAGCTCGCCGCTGCGCTCGATGCTTTTGCCGTGTCGATCGCGGGCAGCATCTGTGCCGATGTCGGTGCCAGTACCGGCGGATTCACCGATTGTCTGCTGCAACACGGAGCTTCCCGTGTCTATTCGCTCGATGTCGGCTATGGCCAGCTCGCCTATACGTTGCGTGAAGACCCGCGAGTCGTTTCCATGGAGCGAACCAACGCTCGCTATGTCGAAACGCTGCCGGAGCAAGTCGACCGGGTTACCATTGATGCCTCGTTCATCTCGCTGAAGCTGCTGCTGCCCGTCGTTCAAAACTGGCTGGCGCCGTCAGCCGACGTCATTCCATTGATCAAGCCGCAGTTCGAGGCTGGCCGCGATGATGTGGGCAAGGGTGGCGTCGTGAAAGACCCACGTGTCCATCGCCGCGTTCTGGAGGAGGTTCTTCACTTCGCGGCAGAGATCGGTTTCTCGCCCTGTGGATTAATTCGATCGCCGCTCAAAGGACCAGCCGGCAACATCGAATTCCTCGCACGCCTGAGTTGGAGCTCCGGTAACGATCTCCTGGCACCAACCGAAACGTCAATTGACGCCATGATTGATGAGTTGACTCCCCCGTAGGCCCTCTGCGGCAAACCCGCTCGTGCCTACAACGTCCGTTCAAGAACGGGTCTCTATCTGATATACTCGGCACTCCGACAGTATTACGACGATTCGCAAGCAGGATATGAACCCGCAAAACATACGCAATTTCTGCATTATCGCCCATATCGATCATGGGAAGAGCACATTGGCGGATCGCCTGCTTCAGTTCACCAACACGGTGGCTGACCGCGATATGCAGGCCCAGCTTCTCGACAGCATGGACCTGGAGCGTGAACGCGGCGTCACCATCAAGGCATCGGCTGTACGTATGCAGTACAGCTCCACCGATGGAAATACGTACGAGATTAATCTGATTGACACCCCTGGGCATGTCGATTTCAGCTACGAAGTCAGCCGTGCGCTTCAGTCATGCGAGGGAGCAGTACTGGTCGTCGATGCCAGTCAGGGTGTCGAAGCCCAAACGCTCGCCAACCTCTATCTGGCGCTGGAGCACGACCTCGAGATCATCCCGGTCATCAACAAGATCGACCTCCCTGCTGCTCGACCCGATGAGGTAGCCCAGGAAGTGGAAAACCTGATCGGCCTCCCGGCGGAAGACATTCTGCGCATCTCCGCCAAACAGGGTGTCGGTATTCAGGACGTCCTGGAAGCAGTGGTGCAACGTGTGCCATCGCCCAAAGGAGACTTTGAAGCACCGCTCCGAGCGCTGGTCTTCGACTCGCATTATGACTCTTACAAAGGTGTCGTCGCTTACATCCGTGTGGTGGACGGCGAACTCAACCAGCGGTCGATGCTCAAGCTGATGGTAACGGATGCCCGATTCGAGCCGGTGGAGATCGGTATTTTCAGCCCGGGCATGCGACCGGTGGAGACGCTCAGCGTCGGTGAAGTGGGTTACGTCGCCACCGGCTTCAAGTCGGTTCGTGAGTGTCGTGTCGGCGATACCTTGACTTTGGCGCTCAATAGCTCCGACACACCGGTTCCCGGCTATGAACAGGTCAAGCCGATGGTGTTTGCCGGCTTCTATCCTACCGACAACGATGCCTATGGCGAACTCCGCGATGCGCTGGAAAAGCTTCAGCTCAATGATGCTTCGCTCGTCTTCGAACCGGAGACCTCGCAGGCGCTGAATTTCGGCTTCCGCGTGGGATTCCTCGGACTTTTCCACATGGAGATCATCCAGGAACGGCTGGAGCGCGAGTACGATCTCGATATCCTGGCCACCGCGCCGAGCGTGGAATATCAGATCCTGATGCGCGATGGCACCACTATCACTATCGACAGCCCAGCCTATCTGCCGGACCCCAGCGGCATCGACGAAGTTCGCGAACCGTGGATGAAAATTCAGATCTACACGCCGGAAGAATACATCGGCGCCTTGATGGATCTGGTCATCAAGAAGCGCGGAGAGTACGTCAACATGGAGTATCTCGACAAAACGCGCGTGGTCCTCACGTACAAGCTGCCGCTCTCTGAACTCATCGTCGACTTCTACGACAAACTGAAGAGCATCACGCGTGGATACGCCAGCCTCGACTACGGCTTCGACACCTACCGCGCGGGCAATCTTGTGAAGCTCGACATTCTCGTTAATGGGGAACCGGTCGACGCGCTGGCAATCATCGTCCATCAGGACGACGCTTACCATAAAGGACAGCGCCTCGTCAGCAGTCTCAAGGATCTGATCCCGCGGCAGATGTTCGCGGTACCGATCCAGGCAGCTGTCGGCAAGAAGGTCATTTCACGCGCCGATGTGAAGGCGATGCGCAAGGACGTGCTCGCCAAATGCTATGGCGGCGATATTTCACGCAAGAAGAAGCTGCTGGAGAAGCAGAAAAAAGGTAAGAAGCGCATGAAGATGATCGGAGCTGTAGAAGTGCCACAGGAAGCCTTCATGGCGCTGCTCAGTCTTGACGAGGAGTAACATCTGCCTGGGCAATCCACGCGCGAACGAGATCTGCGTGCTGCCTGGGCAGGATGTCCTGATCCTCGGCGGCCGCGATGACCTCTTCCAGGGTTAGTACCCGCCAGACTGGCACACCCTCGCAGTTCCCCGAACTGCCCCACCCCACTAACGTGACGATGCCCGCCACTTCAAGCCCGACACGCCTCGCGGACTGGATCAGGCCGTGCAGCGCACCCGGCGCCTGATGGTTGGTAATCAGCAGCGTGGGATGCCCGATGTCGTAAGCGCCAACGAGGGAAGCCTCCCTCCCCTGCCGGTCGAGGTATACCAGAGGCAGGTCGGCATATTGCGAGACCAGCGTTGCCAGCGGAAGCGCTTCAGGGACGCACAGTAGCCGTTCGGGTCGTGGCCCCTCCTGGAGTAGCTTTGCGGTCGCCTGCGCCGCGTTTTGCAGTGCTGCCGGATACGACGCCAGCATCTCCAGTTGCAGCGCAAAAGGCTGCCTGGAATCTGAACTCTCCCGAGTATGGAATTCTCCGAAGAGAATCAGTGCCGCGTCCAGGAGGTGCTGACTCAGGGTTTCAGTCATCGGTCAAACGTCTGCACAGCCTGGCGGAGGGCTTCTTCAAAATCCTCTCGACGATGCGCATTGACTACCTGACTCGGAATTAGATCGATCTTCAGCGCACCACCGATATTTTCAATCTGCATGTGACCCACAACTGGATCAAACCAACCTCCTGCTGCCCGCGCCGCCTGGCTCGCCACATACACGCCCAGTTCTATTGTCAGATAAGGCGATGGATCTGCGTCCGGCGTGAGCGTGACCGCATCCACTGCCAGCGCCGTGTCACCGGTGGCGGTCGCGAAATCGCCGGTTGCGAACGGCGCGTGCAGAATCGTTACGGTCTGCATATCGGCTCGGGCATAGGCGATCGACCGCTCCAGCGCGACGGCCCCCGCGGCGCCGATCGCCAGATAACTCGCCAGATCGAATACATAGGCGCAGACGAGATCTCGCGTGACGTTGATTACCGCCTTGCTGAACGGCAGAAACGGATCATCGTGGCGCTGGATCGCGAGTGGCATTTCCAGAAGATGTGGCCGCAGCATCAGCCCGAGCGTTGTGCGCCGGTCCTTCTGGACAGCCGTGAGTTTGTTCAGATATCTAGAGGGATTCATTGTTTTCAGTCAGCAAACGCCACAGCATAGCCATTGACCAGGTAACGGTCCATGACGTTGCGGCTTCACTACTGCTGCCAAATCCGTAACTTCGCGACAGAACCTGCTCGCCAAAACATACCGCGACAGCTGTTCGTGCCTCATGATCGGAGTTGTCGACATGCTCATCCGGAGTGCTGAAAATGACCAGGCTTGCGCCGGCGCCTCCCTGGCTTGCCTTGCGAGCAGCTTCCTCTGCAAGAGTACGTATCGGCGCGCTGGCATCGAGTTGCAGCGCTTCCGCCGCTTCCGCAAGGGTCGGAAACTGCTGGGAACTCACCGCCACTGCTCCATCCTTCGCGGATTTCATCAGCCGTGGGATCATTTCGGTGGTGATGCCACCTTCGATTATGGCGAGCTGTGCGACCCGCGCTTGCGCCGACGTCACCAGGGCATCTTCCAGGAGCGCGTTGTCGACGCCGTAGATGTGTTTCCCAATTCGGTGCATCAGTGCGCTGACCGTTTCGTCGATCATCTCTTCGGCCGCTTCTATGCTGTCGGCTTTGGCTGTCACTCGTACGTCAATCTGCCCGCTGTGCGCGTTTAGGCCGATCGTCGGGTTGTGCCCGGCGAGCAAATCGTTGCCAATCATCTCGTCCAGAGCACTCTCGCCAACCCCGGCCACCTTCAGGGTGCGCGCTTTGATGATTTCAGTGCTCAGCCCGTAGCGAGCGCGCAGATAAGGTATCACTTTCTCGCTCATCAGGAATTTCATCTCGCGCGGCACGCCGGGCAGACTGATGATCGTCTTGTCGCCAACCTCTACAGCAAAAGATGGCGCCGTGCCGACCGGGTTCTCAATGATCATCGCGCCTGCGGGCACATAAGCCTGCCGTCGGTTGTTCTCCGTCATGGTGACACGAAAAGTCGCGAAACGTGCGGCGATGCTGTCCAGAAGCTCCTGATGGAAAGCGAGACCACGATCGGTCGCGGCGGCCACCGCCTGGCGCGTCATGTCGTCTACGGTCGGTCCCAGGCCGCCACAGGTGATCACCACGTCTGAGCGACCCATCGCGATACGAATCGCCGACTCGATCCGCTGTTCGTTATCACCCACCGAAGTCATGAAGAACAGGTTGATGCCCATGTCGCGAAAGACTTGAGCGAGGTAGACCGAATTTGTGTCCGTCAATGCGCCAAGCAGGATTTCTGTGCCAATGGCGATGATCTCTGCGTTCACTTCACGTGTCATGGGAGGAACCTGTCGGCGGAAAACATTAATGTAGAAAACGGATAACGAAATGTTGCAATTCGTACAGACTGCACTATAATCTTGTCCTAGAGGAGTGGAACAGCATGAGTGCAACTAATTCGTGCAGTTTCCACAATTTCGTCGATAATCGGAGCTTAACGTCCTTCTAATTCTCTTATGGAGGAAACCTCGTGGCAAGTGTTACTTTCAGGCACGTCTGGAAGCGCTACGCAGGCAACACTGTTGCCGTCAAAGACCTAAACATTGAAATTGCAGACAAAGAGTTCCTTGTTTTCGTGGGCCCGTCTGGTTGCGGCAAGTCCACCAGCCTGCGTATGCTCGCCGGCCTGGAGGAAATCAGCGAAGGCGAAATTCTGATCGGTGACCGTGTGGTCAACAACGTTGCGCCGAAAGATCGCGACGTGGCCATGGTCTTCCAGAGCTACGCCCTCTACCCGCATATGACCGTCTACGACAACATGGCCTTCGGTCTGCGCCTGCGCAAGACGCCGAAGCACATCATCGACCAGCGCGTACGCGAAGCAGCCAAGAGCCTCGGTATCGAAGCTCTGCTCGAGCGTAGACCGCGCCAGCTCTCTGGCGGCCAGCGCCAGCGTGTTGCGGTCGGCCGCGCTATCGTCCGTGAACCTGCCGTCTTTCTGATGGATGAGCCGCTGTCCAACCTCGACGCCAAGCTGCGCGTTGAAGCGCGTTCGTTCATCAGCAAGCTGCACCAGCGTCTTGGCACGACGTTCATCTACGTCACCCATGACCAGGTGGAAGCCATGACGATGGGTACGCGCATCTGCGTGCTCAACGCTGGTGAGCTGCAGCAGATCGACACCCCGTACAACCTCTATCATAACCCGCGCAATCAGTTTGTTGCTGGTTTTATGGGCAGCCCGTCGATGAACTTCTTCGATGCGACGCTCAAGGGCGGTGACGGTGGATCAGTTGTGGTCGAGACCTCCGGGTTCACCTTCCAGGTGCCCGCTGCCAAGGCCGAGCCGTTCCGCGATCATGTGGGCAAGCGCGTTGTCTTCGGCATCCGTCCTGAGGATATTCACGATACCGAATTCCAGCCTGCGGGCATTACCCCGGCGCTCATCGATGCCAACGTCGACGTCGTCGAGCAGATGGGTAACGAAATGATCGTCTACCTTCAGGACGACAAGGGCAAGACGTTCCTATCCCGTACCGACCCGCGCACACGTGCGCGCGTTGGCGGCCGTCTCGGCGTCACCATGAATCTCGACAACATGCACGTCTTCGATGTGGACACGTCCAGCTCGCTGGCCTACGAACACAAGCAGCGCACCGCCGAACGTGCGCCGGCCTAAGCCCGAACACAATCCGCGCTAGGCAAACTGAGCCGTCCCGTGCTGAAAAAGCCGAGACGGCTTTTCATTTCGCACTAACGTTGCTTGAGTAACGTTGAACTCTATGGATTCGTTGAAGGGAATGACACATTTTGCAGCTGAAGGTCCACACTACGCGTGCCGCGTTTGATGAACTTCGACAGGAATGGGATTCGCTGCTCGAACGCAGCTATGCCAACATCATTTTTCTGACCTGGGAATGGCAGTCCACCTGGTGGGATTCCTACGAAGCCGGCGACCTCTGGCTCATCACCTGCCGTTCAGACTCGGGTGAGCTTCTTGGTATTGCCCCCTGGTTCATCGAGCCCCACGAGGGCGAACGTGTTGTCCGGGTGGTTGGCTGTATCGACGTGACCGATTACGTCGATGTGATCGCGGAGCCTGGGCACGCCGAAGAGGTGCTGGAGGCCCTGGCAGGTTTCCTCATGGAAAATCGAAGTGCCTACACGAGGATCAACTTCTGCAATTTGCAGGAGGCCTCCCCCGCTCTTGCCATTCTGCCCGAGAAAATGCGCATCGTCGGTTTCAACGTTGACGTCGTCCTGCAGGAAGTGTGCCCTGTGATCCAGCTTCCCTCGACCTGGGAAGGCTATCTGGAGGCGCTCGACAAAAAGCAGCGACACGAGATCCGCCGCAAGATCCGCCGCGCTGAAGGCGAATCCGTGAGTCACTATATCGTCGGGCCGGACGCCGATCTCACTCTGGAGACACAGAAATTCCTGCACCTGATGCGCGCCAGCCATCCGGAGAAGGCCGTGTTTCTGGACGACCCCAAAAACGATCGTTTTTTTCGCGCCATCATCGAACGGATGCATGAGCGAGGCTGGCTGAAGATGAGCTTTCTGCTGGTCAATGGCAATCCATGCGCGGCCTACTGCAACTTTGACTACGGCGGCCATGTGCTGGTCTATAATTCCGGCATGGAGCCTGAAGCCAGTGCGCCGCTGAGCGCCGGCATCGTCCTTCTCTCATATGACATTCGCCATGCCATCGAATCGGGACGATCCGTCTTCGACTTCCTGCGTGGAAACGAAACCTACAAGTATCGCATGGGCGGTGTAGACACGCGGGTATTCATGCTCAAAGCATCCTGACAACGCGCAGCATTACCATCGGGACATGTGATCTAGCCATGCAACAAAACACGAGCAGCCCGAGGCGTTGCCTCAGGATGCTCGTGCTCCTCCGATGACGCGGTTGAAAGGCATCTGCCGCAGCGTCGTACTTCGGCTTTAGCCGCCGTAAGCGTTCGGAATATCGGCAACCGTTGCCGACAGGTAAGGATCATTCTGCTGAACTTCCAGCGCGTGATCCTCGCTGATTCGCACCTGTCCCTTGTGGTACAACACGTTGTTGAAGCCATCGAAACGATAGCGGCGAGTGACCCAGCCGTAGGCGGGATGCTGGAACACGGCATTGAACTGCACGGCTTCGTCATCGGGGATAACTTTCTGGTCGACGATCCACACCGGCGCGTACTGCTGCAAGTGGGGCAGTGCTTTGGCATCACGTTTCTTCAGCAGGGTTTGCTCGACACTCATCGTATGATCCTATCGTTCCACAATCTCCATCGGGCACAGTGAGGCTAATTGTAGCCATCCTCCGGCCAACGCGACAAGTGCGCTGTGCTAGATCGCCGTCTTTTCCCCGGCTTCGTCTACTTTGTCACGAGCAGCAAAGCGAGGAAGAATAATCCTCACTGAACGGTCGAAGGTGAAATAGTTCCAAACCCAGTTGATGAACACGTTGAGGCGGTTGCGAAAACCAAGCAGCGCAATGAGATGAAGGCCGAGCCATGCCGCCCAAGCGGCGAATCCTGTCAGTTGCACGCGATAATAGAGCCATGCAACGGCCCGCCTTCGCCCGATCGTCGCCATAATCCCGCGATCGCGGTAGCCGAAGATCTCTTCAGACTGCTCGTGGAGCTTCCGTACAATGTTTCGCGCAGCCAGCATGCCCTGCTGTTTGGCGACAGGGATGAGCATCGGGTACGCCTGCCCCTTCTCGTCCGCGAGATAGGCGAGATCACCCACTGCATAGACTCCGTCCAAACCTACGATCGACAGGCTCGGCGTGACGTTGATGCGCCCAGCCTTGCCGGTTTCAATGCCCAGGAGAGCGCCTGTTGGAGCTGCTTTCACCCCGGCGGACCAGACTAGCGTATGCGTTGGAATGGCGCGACCACTCTTGAGAATCACCCGCCCCTCTTCGGCAATTTCGACCGGATCGTTCAGTACGACTTCCACTCCAAGCGACTCGAGCTGGCGCCGCGCCGATTCCTGCAATTTGTCCGGGTAGGCCAGGAGAAGGCGATCGGCAGCCTCCACGAGAATGACTCGCGGTGTCATGCCGTTGAATTCTTTGTCCAGGACATGTGAATACAGCTCCTTGATGGCGCCGGCTGTCTCCAGGCCCGTGGGACCACCGCCGACAACCACAATGGTCGTATAGGCATAGCGGAGAGCGTCATCGGGTAGCCAGGCCGCGCGTTCAAACATGGAGAGGATGTGGCTGCGCAGCTTCAGGGCATCAGCCAGTGTTTTTAACTCGAATGCATGACGAGAAATCCCTTCGTTGCCGAAGAAGTGCGAGATGCTTCCCGTCGCTACGATGAGGTAGTCGTATGAGTTCACCTGAATGCTGTCCAGCGTCTGAACTTCGACGATCCGCTGATCGACATCGATCGACTGCACTTCCCCAAGGAGAAAGCGCACGTTCGAGCGTTTGCGGAAGATTCCGCGGATCGGATAGGCGATCTCCTCAGCTTCAAGTCCACACGTCGCGACTTGGTACAATAATGGCGTGAACGTGTGGTAGTTGTTGCGATCGATAAGCAGTACATCGATCTCTGAGTAGCCTTCTAGTGTTCGGGCAGCGTATAATCCGCCAAAGCCTGCTCCGACGACGATGACCTTGGTACGTCTTGGAGTCATTTGGAACCATACACTTGATGATGATCGTGACAATCATCATTATTATACAATGATTTGTGTCACTTGTGAAGTATTTCACAACATATAGAGGAAACAGCATGCCCCGTGCGTTACTCAGTGTCTATGACAAGACAGGTATCCTGGAATTCGCTCAAGCCCTTCATCGCTTCGGATTCGATCTTGTTGCCAGCGGCGGGACCGAACGAGCCCTCCGCGACGCCGGGCTTCCGGTCGTGTCGGTTGAACAGATCACCGGCGTGCCGCATATGCTTGGCGGACGAGTAAAGACTCTCCACCCCGCCATCCACGCCGGCATCCTGGCCCAAAACAGCGAGCACGATCTTGACGAACTGCGGCAGTTCGGCTACGCTCCTTTCAACATCGTCGTCTGCAATCTTTACCCCTTTCAGGAAACGGTTGCCGATCCGGGTGTGGCGTTGCAGGACGCGATCGAACAAATCGATATCGGCGGTGTCACGCTGCTTCGGGCTGCAGCCAAGAATTTCATCCACGTCGTGGTCGTGTGTCACCCGGCGGACTATCAGGCCATCCTCAACTGTTACGAAGCCGGCCAGACTGTTGATTTGGCGAAGCGCCGTGAATTCGCGGTGAAAGCATTTGCTCATACGCGTGACTACGACACAGCCATCCACGCGTTTCTGACTCGCGACCTGCCCACCTCGATCGTCACGGACGAACTACCAGAACACCTTTCCCTGGCTTCGACACGCGTCGATATGCTGCGCTACGGCGAAAACCCGCATCAGCAGGCGGCCTACTATACGCGTTTGCCCGGCACCGGCCCGCTCGGCGGATCGGTACTGGGAGGTAAGCAGCTTTCCTTCAACAACATCCTGGACCTGGACGCTGCCTGGCGTGCGGTCAGTTCCTTCGATGAAGCGACTGTGGTCATCGTCAAGCACCTGACGCCCTGCGGTATTGCCTCGGCTGACAGCATTACCGAGGCCTTCCCTGCCGCGCTGGCGTCTGACGCGGTCTCTGCGTTTGGGGGGGTTATCGCGGTCAACCGTGTGGTCGATGAGGAGTTCTTCGCGCGCCTTGGCAGCCTGTTTGTAGAAGCCATTGCGGCACCCGGCTTCAGCATTGGCGCTCAGGCGTTGTTCACCGAAAATCGCAAGAACTGCCGCTTACTTCAGGTACCCGGCCGAGTGGATGGCACACAGCTCGAAATCCGCTCGGTTCATAATGGTTTGTTGGTCGAGCATGTCGATCTCGGAGATCCGGAAGGTTCTGTCTACCGGGTCGTGACGCAGCGACAGCCCAATGAAGAAGAGCGCGAAAATCTCGCCTATGCCTGGAAAGCCGTCCAGCACGTGAAGTCGAATGCCATTGTGCTGGCGACTCACAATGCGACCGTTGGCGTTGGCGGCGGTCAACCCAACCGGGTGGATGCCGTGCGCACCGCAATCGAGAAAGCCGGCCCGCGGGCGGCGGGGAGCGTGCTTGCGTCCGATGCTTTCTTCCCCTTCCCCGATGGTGTGGAAGCAGCGGTGGCGGCTGGCGTGACCGCCATAATCCAGCCGGGCGGTTCCATTCGTGATCCGCAGATTATCGAGGTCGCGGATAAAGCAGATATCGCGATGATCTTTACCGGTGTGAGGCATTTCCGACACTGAGCCGCAACCAACCCTTTTCGCCAACGGACTGCGATGCTAAAATCTTTGTTGTCGTGCCACCCTAGCTCAACGGCAGAGCATTCGCTTCGTAAGCGAGAGGTTAAGGGTTCAAATCCCTTGGGTGGCTCAAATGTGCCCGCACCGGTCTTACCTGGACCGCTGCGGGCATTTCCTTGTGTGTGCACCGTCGGGAAACAACGCGCTTCGCCTTTCCGCGCGTTGACCCCGATCGAATTCTGGAGTCAGACCCGATATGACTGAACATCCCCGCCCTGTTACGATCGCGGTCGCCGGGGGCACCGGCTCTGGCAAAACCACGGTCTCCAATTCCATCCTGGCACGCGTCGGCAGCCATAACATTGCCTACTTGCCGCATGACTCGTACTACCGCGATCTCGTCAACATCCCCCTGCTCGATCGTGATATCGTCAACTTCGACCATCCGGACGCACTCGACACCGCCCTGATGCGCGACCACATCCTTGCGTTGCAGGCGTGGCAGCCAGTCGAGATTCCAGTTTATGATTTCACCCATCATGCCCGCAAATCAGAGACCCTGACGGTCGAGCCTCACCCGATTATCCTGGTTGAAGGCATTCTCATCCTGGCGGAACCCTCGCTCCGCCCTCTCTTTGATGCAAAGATCTTTGTCGATACCGATGCCGACCTGCGTTTCATTCGCCGCCTTCAGCGCGACATTATGGAACGCGGCCGTACTGCCGAGTCGGTGATCAAGCAATACTTGCAGACGGTCCGCCCCATGCATATGGAGTTTGTTGAGCCCAGCAAGCGCTACGCCGACGTGATCATTCCCGAAGGCGGCTTCAACACAGTGGCCATCGACATGGTCTCGGATCGCATTCGCAGCATGCTTCGCGCTCACGCCCGGCACTCCGCCTCGGGGGATTGACGTCGCCTGAGCAGCCGTGGTACAGTTTGAGCCAGAACTGCATATCCCAACGACGATGACCGGGAAGAGTAAGCAGAAATTGTTGTTTCAGAGAGCGTAGGCCAACGGCTGAAAGCCTGCGTACACAAGCCTGCCGAACGTCCCCCGCGAGTTGCAGCGCTGAACGCCTGATAGGTCACTAAGCGCCGCCGGGTTCGCCCGTTATTGCGTCGAGAGCGCCTTTCTGTCTGAACGTCACCGGAGTTAACCCTCGGTGCCGGTCATGGCAGGGGAAGCAAGGTGGTACCGCGAATACGGCCCGTTTCGTCCTTGTTGATGAGACGGGCTTTTTATTTTGCGACCGAGGGCGCGCCATGCCGGCAAGAAACAACACCAACTCCTTCTACGATCAGATAGCCCGCTACTATCCTCTGTTCTTTCGCGACTGGGAAGTTCAGCTCGAACGCGAGGGCCTGGGGCTGCGCTCGATCTTTCGCAATCAGGGGGTCACGCGCGTCCTGGATGCGTCCTGCGGCGCCGGTGCGCAGTCCATCCCTCTGGCGCAGCTCGGTTTCGAGGTCGTCGCGGCCGATCCCAGTCAGGGCATGCTCAAGAAGGCGATCGAGTTTGCCCGGCAGTACGGCGTGCGCGAAAAAATCAACTTCGTGAATGCCGATTTCATCGACCTTCCGAACGTCGTGTCGGGGCCGTTCGACGCCGTCATCACCAAAGGCAATGCCCTGCCCCATGTCACGGAAGACGTGGAGATCGAGGCAACTATCCGCAATTTCCACTCGCTTTTGCGTCCCGGTGGCTTCGTCGTGATTGGGATGCGTGATTTCGCACCGTTTATGGAGGATCGGCCTCGCTTTATTCCTGGCCTCGCCCATCGTCTCGAGGATGGCTCCGAGTTCATCACTTTCGAACTCTGGGAATGGCGCGATGGTCCCCCGGTACTGGCAAGGCAGAACCTTTTTCTCGTACAAGGAAAAGGTCGCAGCTATGAAACGACCAAGCGCAGGGTCATCTTTCGCCCACTGTCCACCGACGAGGTCAAGGTTGTCCTCCTGGAAGTCGGCTTTACCGCCATCGAGGACCAGTTCGACCGCTCAGAACGTATGTTGACTGCCCGGAAACCCGGCTAGCCTGGAGAAGAACATGTCGAATCAGCAGATGCCCAAGAACTTCGACTTCAAAGAAGCCGAACCACGCCTCTATGACTACTGGGAAAAGCAGGGCTGCTTCAAGCCTGAAGCTGCACCTCCCGATGCTGAGCCGTTCGTCATCAGCATGCCGCCTCCCAACGTCACGGGTGCGCTGCACATCGGGCACGCGTTGTTCGTCACGCTAGAAGACCTGATGATCCGCTTCGAGCGCATGCGCGGTAAGGCGGCGCTCTGGGTGCCGGGGACGGATCACGCCAGCATCGCCACGCAGCTTCAGGTCGAGAAATTGCTGGCTGAAGAAGGCACGACTCGCGAAGCAATCGGGCGGGACAAATTCCTGGAGCGAGCCTGGGAATGGAAAGAAAAATACGGCCGCACGATCGTCACTCAGCTCCGCCGCATCGGCGCAAGCTGCGATTGGGAGCGCGAGCGGTTCACCATGGACGCCGGTTTCTCGGATGCAGTGCTCGACGTGTTCATCCGTCTCTATGAACAGGGCCTGATCTACAAGGGACCGCGCCTGGTCAACTGGAGTCCGGGACTCAAGACCGCTGTCTCCGATCTGGAAGTTGAGCGTGAAGAAGAAATCGGCAAGCTCTATTTCTTCCGCTATCCGATGGAAGGTGGCGGTTTCATTCCTGTGGCGACCACTCGGCCCGAGACCATTCTGGGGGATACGGCAGTGGCGGTGCACCCGGAGGACGACCGTTATCGGCAGTTCATCGGCAAGAATGCGCTGGTGCCCATGCTCAATCGGCCTATTCCCGTCATTGCCGATCCCTATGTGGAGCGTGAGTTCGGTACGGGCGCACTGAAGGTCACGCCGGCGCACGATTTCAACGACTACCAGCTCGCCCAGCGGCACAGTCTGCCGATGGTCAGCATCATGAACCGCGATGCCACTCTGAACGAAAACGCCGGGCCCTGCGGGACTGGATCGCTTCGAGTGCCGCAAGAAACTCTGGGACGACATGACCGCTGCCGGCATGACCATCGAGGTGAAGGATCACCTGATGGTTGTTCCGCGCACGCAGCGCGGCGGTGAAATTGTCGAACCGATGATCAGCGAGCAGTGGTTCGTGAAGATCAAGCCGCTGGCCGAAAAAGCGATCGCGGCGGTCCGCGATGGTCGCATTCAGATTGTCCCCGATCGTTTCGAGAAGGTTTACTTCCACTGGCTGGAAAATCTCGACGACTGGTGCATCAGCCGCCAGCTCTGGTGGGGACATCGCATCCCGGTCTGGTATGGCTCGGACGGATCCATTCATGTGGGCAAGTCGGCCCCAGGTTCATCGAATGGCGTGACCTGGACGCCTGACGACGATGTGCTGGATACCTGGTTCAGCAGTGGTCTGTGGCCCTTTGGTACGCTGGGCTGGCCGAGTTCGACGCCCGATCTGGCGCGATTCTATCCGACCGACATCCTGGAGACGGGATACGACATTCTCTTCTTCTGGGTGGCCCGCATGATCATGCTCGGGCTCTGGTTCACGGACCAACCGCCCTTCCATACTGTGTACCTGCACGGGCTGGTGCGTGACAAGCTGGGCCGAAAGATCAGTAAGACGCTGGGCAACGTGATCGATCCGCTGGAACTGATGGAGCAGTACGGCACCGATCCGCTGCGCTTCGCCCTGGTGACCGGCAGCACGCCGGGCAACGACATCAACCTGGATACGGCGCGCGTCGAGCGGAACTGGCGCTTTGTCAACAAAATCTGGCAGATGTCCAATTTTGTCACCCAGAATCTCGAAGGGCCGCTGGAGCCGGGTCTGCCGCCCCATCACACCCTCGACTTGCCGGCGCGTTGGATCGTGAGCCGGCTCAATCACCTGATCGCCAATGTCACGCGCCTCTTCGAGGCGTATCAGTATGGCGAAGCGGGCCGACAGATCGACGAGTTCCTGTGGAGCGAGTTCGCGGACTGGTATATCGAGATCAGCAAGTATCCGCTCTACCAGGGAGATGCGGAAGCGAAAACCAGCGCACGCCGGGTGCTGTTCCACGTGCTGCGCAGCGCACTGGCCCTGCTCCATCCGTATATGCCGTTCGTGACGGAGGAGCTCTGGCAGTACATACCGCGCCATTCCGGAGACAGTGAGGCGCTCATTCTGGCATCCTGGCCGAAGGCCGATGAGAGTTACTTCGACGATGAGGCCGAAGCGGAAATGACTCTGCTGATCGATCTGGTGCGCGGCATTCGTAATGTCCGCGATCAGTACAACGTTGAGCCCTCTCGCAGAATCACGGCATTGATTCGGCCAGGAACACACCGGGACGCGCTCGACTCGTGCAGCTATATGTTCTCGCGACTGTGCAACGTGGCCGATCAGCGTTTCATGGAGGACGGAGAGGGGACGCCGGAAAAAGCGGCCTCCGTGGTGGCGGGCGATGTGAACGCCTTCCTGCCGCTGTCTGATTTCGTGGATACCGCGGCTGAGTGCGAGCGATTGGCTCGTGAGCTGGACAAGCTGAATGAGCAAATCGGGCGTACGCAGGGGATGCTCGGCAACGAGCAGTTCGTCAGCCGCGCGCGTCCGGATGTGGTCGAGCGTGAGCGCGCCCGGTTGGAGACATTTCAGGCAAGCGCGCGTCAGATCGGTGAACGTCTCGCTTCGCTCTGTGGTTGAACGCGAGACCGGGTCACCCTCATACGTGGAGGGTGACCCGGTCTCGCGCCACTTCGTTACGTTCTTGATCTGGGCTGATTCTTCACAAAAATCGCGCGCCCTGCTTCCTGTGCCGCTTGGCGTACTGCCGGATCGGGATCTTCTTTGAAGGTGGTTTCGAGGACAGCCATGGCCTCTATGTCTCCCAGCTCAGCCAGCTCTTGAATAGAGCGCAGCCGCACTTCCGGATTCTTGTCAGCGAGTCTGCCCAGATGATATGCCAGCAGTTTCTTCTCGACGCTCACGGCAATTCCCTCTTCACAGTCAAGCTTCAGCAACCGCAATTATCCAGGATTATAACGGTTTACACTCGAACCTGTTCTACCGACCGGCTATAATGTCCCGTCATGGTTTCTTTCAAGATTTGTCCAATCTGCGGCACACGTGCCCATCGCAGCGCGCCAATCTGCTCAACGTGTGGCGCCTCTCTGCATGATGTGCCCGAGACATCTGCCCGTTCTGATCGTAAATCCGCGGGTGCACCCCAGTTCGAGCAGCGCTATGGCGAGATTGACCTGTCCGAACACGAGGCCAGCCGCCGTGGCGGTCTTCTCTTTGGGGGTCTCGTGGTGGCGCTTCTTGTGGTTGCGGCCGCCGTGGCGATACCTCTCCTCAGTCGTCTGATGCCAATCGCATCGGACACGACGCCGGCCGTGGAATTGACGATTGTGTTGTCTCCGACTGCACCGATCATGCTGGAAACCAATACGCCCGCCCCCACCCCGGTGATCTCGACGGTCACGCCTCCGCCGCCAACGCCCATGCCGACCAGCACGCCTGGACCCTGCACACGCGTCGTGAACGCAGGCGACGACCTTATCAGCATTATCTTCAACTGCGGGCATCGCAGCCTGGATGTCATGGCGCAGGTACTCGAACTGAACAATCTCAGTTCTCCAGAGCTGATCCAGCTGGGCCAGGAGATTCTGGTGCCCTGGCCAACGCCCACTCCTGATCCCAACGCCGCCGCTGAAGTTGCAGTCGCTCCCACGGTCGATGAGACCCTGAATCCCGGAGCTGCGCTGCTGGCTTCCCTTCCCGATCCCAATGAGCAGAGCGGCGATCAGTCTTTTGTCACCCAGACTCCGTTTATCCTGCCCACTGAGACTCTCCTGCCGGGCATCATGTACCATCTGGTGCAGCCCAACGAGAGCATGGCCTCGATTGCCTATTCCTATCGAACCAACGCCGAGACACTTTCGCAGCTTAACCCGGAAATCGCCTTCTCCCAGTGCGACTTTGGGCTCGACACTGGCGGACCCACCTGTATCGTCTTCCTCATCGCAGGGCAGCAGGTCCGCGTCCCAGCGCCAACGCCGACCCCCACACTTTCTCCTACACTCTCCGGCAGCGAAACACCGACGCCGACCTACACACCGACGTTCAATGCACCCAGTCTGATTTCGCCGCCTGACCGCACGTTCTTCCTGCGCAACGAATTGATCACTCTGCGCTGGGTGGGTACTGGTGTGCTGGCGGAGGACGAGCACTATTTGGTGACGGTCAATGACCTGAATACCAATGCCGTGTTCGAAGCGCAGACGCGCGATCTATTCTTCATCCTGCCAGAGAGCTGGCAGAGTACAGCATCTCAACCGCATGACTACCAGTGGTCTGTGGGGGTTGTGCGAATGTCCGAACTGGATAATCCTCGCTATGTAACCGATCCGCGGCTCTTCACCTGGGAAGGGCGCGCCGAAACGAGCTGACCATGACGCGACTTCTCTTACTGGCTATTCTGATTGCCGGACTTGTTCTGGCAGGGTGTGAGCTTCAACCTGCACCACCCATAAGCCCTACCCCGCCTGAACCCCGGGAGACCGATACCACGGTGCCGACTCTGACACCCGTGCCACCTAGTCCGACGGCGTCTTCAGCGCCGCAGGTGGCGACTTTGCCGCCGTCCGAAACGCCGCTTCCGACGGAGACGTTCACGCCCAGCCCGACATTCAGCCCATACGCAACCTATGTCATTCAGTCGAATGACACGCTCCTGCACATCATTCAGCAGGCGCCCTTCTACTATCGCAACGCCACGGTGGTTGACGAGATCCTTCGCATCAACCCGAACATTCTGAGCCCGGACCAGCTCCCCCCGCCAGGCTCGAGCATCCTGATCCCTTTGCCCACCCGCCAGCCCACTGCGGAGGGCTTCGATCTGACGCAGACCGCTCGGCCCAACCAGGTGACAGTCCCCGGTTTCTCAGACATCACTCAGGTTGAAGTTCGCGAGGGGATCACCATTCTGGGCATTGCCAGTGAGTACAACGCCAACTTGCCGCTCCTGGCGACGCTCAACCCGCAGCTGTTCTTCATCAGCTGCGATTTCTCGAACCCCTCAGGAGGTCCGGACTGCAACGTGCCTCTGCGCGTAGGCGATACGGTCAATGTGCCTGCGCCAACGCCGACGCTTACGCTCTCCCCCACCTTCTCCGGACTGGAGACGGCAACGCCAACGCCAACCTATGCCCCACCGGTCGCCGTGTTCCCTCCGTCGAATGCCACGGCGCCGGGTCGAGCATTCCCGCTTCAATGGGTCAGCGCCGGCATCCTCCGTGAGGGTGAAGTGTATCTGATTGAGATTCAGGATCAGACTTCGGGGACACAACATATTGACATCGCGCGCAGCACGACCTACCAACTCCCGGACTTTCTGGTGCCAAGTGATGGTCAGACGCATACGATTGTATGGCGCGTGACGGTCGCGACCCAGAATGAACAAGGGGCATACCGCTTCATCAGCCCGCCGACCGATTTCCGAACGTTCTTCTGGCAGAGCCGCGCTGGCTAGAAGAGCAGCAGAGCGGGCGCATCACTACTGGATGCGCCCGAATTCCTTCTCAAGCTGCGTGCTGCTCATGTGGATCATGGTGGGCCGCCCATGTGGGCACGTGAGAGGAGACTGGCAGCGCTCTAGCTGCTGGAGCAAGCCCTGCATCTGTGTGTGGCTCAACACCTGCCCTGCCTTGACGGCAGCACTTTTGCAGACGCGGACAATGATCTTCTCTTCAATGGACGCCATGCCTGGCTGGTTGCCCTGCGCCAGATCATCGAGTATGCCAGCGATCGCCAGCGCCGGCTCTGTGTCGGCCAGCATTGCCGGTACGCTCCGCACGATGAAGAGGTTAGGTCCGAACGGTTCCAGGTCGAAACCAAGTTCCGTCAGGATAGGCAGCTTCTCTTGAAGCAGGCTGGCTTCGTCCGGCGCGACCTGAATCGTCTGCGCTTCCAACGCCAGTTGGGTGATAGTGCCGTGTTCGAGGTACTGGGCCATGAACTGCTCGTACAGGATACGCTCATGCGCGGCGTGCTGGTCGACCAGATACATCCCCGCCGGGCCTTCCGCCACAATGTAGCTTGACGCGATCTGCCCCACGACCCGCAGTGGAGGCAGGCTTCGGGGACGCGCGGGCGTGCCCAGCCCCTCCGGAATGTGAGAAGTCTCGGCGTCGACATCACTGCGGGTGATCATCGAACGGTGGCGTGCGAACTGGCCAGGAGTCTCCAGGGGCATGTCCAGCGCGATCTGCTCGCCAAGCTGCCGCCCGCTGTCCTGATCGTCCATGGCGCTCTGAGGGTGTTCTCCGCTGTAAGTCTGTCCGCTGCGCAGTGCGCCAAGACGGGGCACCGCGCCATGCTCGATAACGGCACGCCGCACGGCACGCTGGATTGCCCCAAACACGAAGTCTGCATCGCGAAAGCGTACCTCGGCCTTGGTCGGGTGCACGTTGACATCCACCTCTTCCGGCGGCAGCGTGATCATCAGCACAGCGATCGGGTATCGTCCGGTCATCAGCAGCGTATGGTAAGCCTGGATCACGGCGAAGGTCAGGCCATTGTCCTGCACCCACCGTCCGTTGACGAACAACGTGATGCGCTGACGGTCGGCGCGATTCAGGCGAGGCGCTGACGTGAAACCAACCACCTGGATGGCTCCCGAGGTTTGGCTGACTTCAAGCATGTCACGCGTCTGTTCGATGCCCAGGGCGTTTACGACCACGTCGATGAGTTGGCCATTCCCGCTGGTTCGAAAGACCTCGTAACCATCCTGTTCAAGCGTGAAACGAATGCCTGGATAGGCCATTGCATACCGAGTCACGATGCCAGCGATATGCCGCTTCTCAGTGATCTCTTTCTTGAGAAACTTGAGTCGCGCCGGCGTGTTGAAAAAGAGATTCTCCACCGTCAGCACTGTGCCACGTGGGGCTCCGACGGCCCGGTGATGTTCAACGCGGCCGCCTACGACGCGAAGAAAAGTCCCATAATCGTCTTCTTCGGCGCGTGTCGTCAGCGTAACGTGACTGACTGCCGCGATGCTGGCCAGTGCTTCGCCGCGGAAGCCAAGAGTCTGGATATGAAACAGATCGTCAGACTCCCGCAGCTTGCTGGTCGCATGGCGCGCGAACGCCAGTTCCGACTCGCTGCTCGAAATGCCGCAGCCATTGTCGCTAATCTGAATACGCTTCCGGCCATCGCCCTGGAGCGAGACATGGATGGAAGTCGCTCCGGCATCAACTGCGTTCTCGATGAGTTCCTTGATGACAGAGGCGGGCCGCTCAATCACCTCACCCGCGGCGATCTTCGCAACAACTTCTTCAGAGAGTATTTGAATTGACATGGACCACGATCAGGTCTCACTGTTGAATACGAGGTTTTGTCCGGTCAGTGGGATGTAGAATGCGAAAGTGCTGCCTTCATTCAGCTTGCTTTGTACCCACGCTTCGCCGCCATGGCGCAGCGCGACATTCCGCACGATGAACAATCCCAACCCGGTGCCTTTGATGCGCTTGAACTCCTCGCGATTGATGCGCGAGTGGCGCTGGAAAAGCCTTTTGAGGTCTTCCTGTGCGATGCCCAGGCCGGTATCCGTCACGCTGATGACCAACCGTTCGGCCTCCCGGTAGACTCGAACCGTGGTTTTCCCGCCATTGGGCGTGTATTTCACAGCATTATCGACCAGATTGATAATCGCCCGCTCCAGCATGTTGGCATCTGCGTTGATGATAGGCACATCCGGAGCGATGTCGATGGTGAGCTCCAGATCCTGCTTTTCGGCTGGGATCACATAGTTGTTGATCACCCGGCGGACGATTTCGGTCAGATCGCACTGGTCGCGATTTGTGAGGTAAAAACCGGATTCCATGTCGAACCGGCCGGCGTCCTGAATATTGTCGACGAGCGTCGTCAACTGTTGAATCCCGGACATGACCTTCTTGACATATCCCGATTGTCGATCGTTCAGCGTGCCGCCAGTTCCGAGCATGCCGGTATACCCTTTTATCGTGGTCAGGGGCGTGCGCAAATCGTGCGACACGATGTGGACGAACTCATGCTGGTTGTGGACCAGCTTTTTGAGCGACGTCACATCCCTAAGGACCAACACGTATCGTGCAGGGCGCAGCTCATCTGTCTGTTCTACAACCAGCTTCGGCTGGAAGCTGAATGCGCTTTCAGATGTCTCCCATTCGTGAGGCACGCTGCCGCTACGAACCGCTGCGGCGAACACCGTATCCATGAACACGCTTTCCAGCGTCGCACCAGCCATCGCGCCCGAAAACGTCTTCTCTGCCGATTCGTTTGCCAGTAGCAGCTGCCATTGCTCGTTGAAGATGAGGATCGGGTCGCCAACGCCCTTCAGAACAGCGTCCAAAAGACGCAGCCGATCATTCTCAGAGAATTCGACCTGCATTCAGCCCGCCTTCTTCACGCGCTCGTGGTGTTATGTGCATTATGGTATGGAATTATAGCGTCCTTAGGGTTAGTTCGGCAATAATCGCTACGGTCCTCTCAGCCTTGCTTGCGCCGGGTATGCGTTCGTGCTAGACTCAACGCAGCGTCCGCACCCAGTTATTTCGTTGTGAAGACACCATGCCTGAGCGAATTCTCGTTGTTGATGACGATGTTGACAGCCTTAAGCTGATAGGATTGATGCTTCAGCGAAATGGCTATGAGGTGGTTGCCGCCAGTTCCGGCCTCCAGGCGCTGAACCGAGCCGCGTCAGATCGTCCGGATCTCATCATTCTGGACATTATGATGCCGGATATGGATGGGTATGAAGTCTGCCGCCGCCTGCGCGCCGACAACCGAACCCGTGCTGTTCCGATCATCATGTTCACCGCAAAAACGCTGATCGACGACAAAGTCGCCGGCTTTGAAGCGGGAGCGGACGATTACCTGACAAAGCCGACCCACCCTGCCGAACTGGCCTCGCGGGTACGTTCTATCCTCTCGCGTAGCGCGTCGCAGCGCCCGCAGACATCCATCCGCGGTAAGGTTATCGGTGTGCTCGGCGCAAAGGGCGGTGTCGGATCGACGACGCTGGCCTTGAACCTCGCAGCCGCCCGTGTGCTGAACGCAGAGAATCCCGTTGTCGCGGACTTCCGACTGGGCATGGGGACGATGGGTATCAGTCTCGGCCTGGGACGTGCACAGGGCATGGCCAATGTTCTGTCCAAATCGGTGGATCAAATCTCACCACGCCTGGTCGAATCCGAGCTTGTCAGCCACGCTTCAGGTCTACGCGGGCTATTTTCGTCGCTGCGCGTGGCCGAGACTGGAATCGATTGGGATCGCGAGGCGGGCATCGCAGTACTCAAGAGCCTTCGCTCCCTCAGCCGATTGACTTTTGTCGACCTCGGCTCCGGCCTCAACCCTATCAACTATGGATTACAGCGCGAGTGCGATCAGCTCATTCTCGTGGTTGATCCCGTCTATCCAACGCTGATGGCCGCGCGCGAAATCGTGCAGGAAATTGGCTCGACCGTTGCCGAACAGCAGCGTCTCAACGCGGTGGTTGTCAGCCGTGCCGCCAGCGCCACACCGCCGTCGTGGCGCGATGTCGAACATGCGCTTGGTATCGAACTGCGCTCAGTCATTGCCCTGGCTTCGGAGCTTTTCAATCAGGCGCTTCAGGCAATGTCCCGGCGGTGATGTTCCAGCCTACCGCAATCGCGTCGAGCCAGATCATCAAGCTGTCCGAAGACATCGTGGCGCGCGTCCGGGCGACCGGAGTGCTCAGCCAATAGCACAGTTTCGTCAGGTGGGTCATGGCGTATGAAATCGAGGCAGTGGAGCAAGTCGCTGAACTGCTCCGATCCGCGCGTCATGCAATCGCATTTACGGGAGCCGGCATCAGCACCCCATCCGGAATTCCGGACTTTCGCAGTCCAAATTCCGGGCTCTGGGAGAACGTCAATCCTCTGGAAGTCGCCAGCATATATGGTTTCCGCCAGAACCCTCGTGCTTTCTATGACTGGGTCTACCCTCTCGTCCGGCTGACCGTCGACGCTGAACCAAATCCCGCCCACCTCGCCCTGGCTCAGTTGGAGACCATGGGCATTCTCAAGTCGATCATCACTCAGAATATCGATACATTGCATACTCGCGCGGGCAGCCAGGTTGTCTATGAGCTCCATGGACACATGCGTGAGGCGACGTGTACGCACTGTTTTCGCCTCTTTGAGGGCGAGACGCTCATTCTCAAGTTTCTGGAAGATCGCATTCTGCCTCGCTGCCCATACTGCGGTGGTGTCATCAAGCCAAATGTCATTCTGTATGGGGAGCAGCTCCCCTATCGGGAGATTCAGGCGGCTCGTGAAGAGGCGAGTCGTGCCGATTTGATGCTGATTGTCGGATCTTCCCTGGAAGTTGCACCTGCAAGCGACCTTCCGATGATCGCGCTTCGCCGACATGCGCGGCTTGTTATCATCAACCTCTCGCCCACGCACCTCGATAACCGGGCGACGATTTGTTTAGCGACAGACGCAGCCGATGTGCTTCCTCTGATTGTATGTCGTCTGGAAGGATCGAACGGATCATAATGGGCACGTCGATGGTGACGGACACAAATGCCAATCTGGTCGGCTTGCTGGCACGGTATGAGCGAATCTTCGAGATCACCCGCCAGCTCAATTCCACCTTGACCATCAGGCGCTGCTTCGACAGATCGTTAGGCCGCTGCTGAACTCACCCAGGCGGAGGACTCTTCACTCCTCCTAGTGGAGCCGGCCACTGGAGAACTCTATTTCGAGATGGCGCTCAACGTTCCGTCGACGGAACTGGAGCGTATCAGCGTACCCATCGACGGTAGCATCGCCGGATGGGTGGTACGCCATGGAGAAGCGAGAGTTATTCAGGACGTCACGCGCGAGCCGCAATTCTTTAAGCAGGTGGACGATCAACTTCAGTTCAGGACCCGTAACCTGCTGGCTATTCCGCTCAAGGCGCAGGGCGCGACGATTGGGGCGCTAGAAGCCTTGAACAAATATGATAACCGTCGGTTCGATGATGCCGACATTAAGATCATGACGATTCTGGCTGGCCATGCTGCCATCGCCATAGAGAATTCACGCCTCTTCCAACAGAGCGACTTTATGGCCGAGATGGTCCACGAACTGCGCACGCCCCTGGCCGCGCTCAAAACGACGACGGTTCTGCTCAAGAGCCCGCAGGTCGACGCTTCACGGCGCGACGATCTCATCGATACCATGCAGGAAGAGACGGATCGACTCATTCGCCTGACCAATGAGTTTCTCGATCTCTCGCGCCTGGAGAGCGGGCGGGTGCGACTGGAGGCGCAGCGCTTTGAACTGCTGAACGTCATCGATGAATGCATCGAGATTGTTACGCCGCAGGCCGGAGACCGCGACATCACCATTTCGGCGAGTATCGAACCCTACCTGGTTGTGGCCGATCGCGGAAAGATCAAACAGGTCCTGCTGAATCTTTTGACCAATGCGATCAAGTACAACCGACCAGCCGGCTCGATTCACATTTCGTCATACCTCAGCACACGACACGACGAGCCATTCGTGGAAATCGCCGTGGCCGATTCCGGCCCGGGCATCAACCGCGCGGATCAGAAAATGCTGTTTCAGAAGTTCTTCCGGATTGCGGACACACCTGGCGCCCCTCAGGGAACAGGTCTGGGTCTGACAATTGCTAAACGAATCGTGGAGGGACATGGCGGCATGATTTGGTTGGAGAGCGAAGTTGGCGTGGGTTCCACGTTCTACTTCACCCTCCCGGCCGCAGAGAATCAAGTTCAGGAATAGCACTCCTCAACGAAGTGCTATTGTGATGCAGCGGTTCACCAATACGTTACTGACTGGCTTCCATCACTATCTTGAGTGCGCCGGGTCTACCAGCGGCTTCGATCGCATTCATCCCCTCACGGAGACTGTAGCGTCCTTCGATAAGCGATGCAGTATCGATGTGCCCGCTCTCCAGAAGTCGTAACGCCGGCGCAAAGGAGCCGCAGCGGCTTCCGATGACCCGAACCTCATCGACCACAACCCGGGTCAGATCAGCAGTCGGCATCTGAGTATACGTGCTCTTGAGGACAATCGTTCCGCGCGGCCTGACGAGGTCAAGCGCGGCTGCAAAACCTTCACTATTCCCTGTGCAGTCGACAACTACGGATGCCTGCTGACGTTCGGCTTGAGCCAGCGTTATTGTTCGGATTCCCCATCGCTCCAGAAGCCGCGCCGGAGCCGGATTACGTACAATCACAGACAGATCGCATCCTGTCATCCGCAGAACCTGGGCTACCAGCAGCCCGAGTTTGCCTGAGCCGATGAGCACGACATTTTGGCCAGGAGAGATTGGTGTGACTTCAACGACGTCAAGGGCCGCCGCCAACGGTTCTACAAATACTGCACTGTCATCGCTGATGCAGTCGGGCACATGATGAAGATTCCGGGTGACCAGTGCGAAGTATTCGGCAAACGTCCCGTTGTGACGATCGATGCCCAGGGTCGTCCGATGACGGCACTGACTGGGAATCCCTTTTTTGCACATGTCGCAAGTACCATCGCTGATGTTGATCTCGCCGACGACACGTTTCCCTAGCCATTCGGAAGGCCCCTGCTCCACCACCCCGACGAACTCATGACCCGGAATACCTCGGAACCCCATGTATCCGGCGAGGATCTCCAGATCGGTATTACAGATGCCGGTTTTTAGGACACGAACCAGCACTTCATCCAATTGTGGCGCCGGCGAAGGCGCCTCTGTGACACGGTGAGTTTCTCCATCGAAGACGACAGCAAGCATAGCCTTATCCTTCGGCGGTCGCTGGCTGCTGCAGATGGCGAGGCTTCAGGAACGGGATCTCACCCTTTTCCCAGGATACCAGAAGCGGCACAGCGATTGCGATGGACGAATAGGTTCCGGAGATGAGCCCGATGAACAGCGTAGCGATGAACTGCTTGATCGAATCGCCGCCGAACAGCAGGATGGCAGCCATAATGAAGAAGGCATTGAGCTGTGTCGCCAGCGATCGGTGCAGCGTCTCCAGGATGCTGCGGTTCACGATCACCTCATAAGGCTCGCCCAGGTACTTCGGAATATTCTCGCGGATGCGGTCGAACATGACAATCGTATCCTGGATCGAGAAGCCTACGATGGTCAAAACGGCGGTCAGGAACAGGGCGTCAACCTCCCAACCGGCGATCAGACCCATGAGAGAGACGAGGCCGCAGACAATCAGCACGTCGTGAATCATGGCCACAATGGCACAGACGCCGTAGCGCAATGCATCTGGCACTTTGCGGAAAGCCAGCACAATAAAGCCCGTGACGACCACCGCCGCGACGATCACAGCGCCAATTGCCGATCGGGTGACCTCCTGCCCCACCGTGGCAGAAATGGTCTCGATGAACAACCGGTCTCGGTCGAGCGGAGCGATCTCGTTCAAGCGATTGATGATTGCATCGGTTGTCTCGGCATCCTGGAAACCGGTACGCACGGACCAGCGGTAGTCGGCTTCCGCGCCGACACGCTGGATAGTGACGTCAGAACTCCCAAGTTCGCCGAACACACTTCGGAGGGCAGTCTCGTCGACACCGGCATCCGTGAATTGAAGCTCATAGATGCTCCCACCGAGAAAGTCGTTGCTCAGCCGAAACAGACTACCCGTCGTGGCAAGCGAGTACAGCATGATCAACATGCCTGGAATGATGATTGCTGCGGAGATGAGGAAGAACAGCCGCCGCTTCTGAACGAATGTGAACATTGCTTACTATACTCCCAGCAGCCAGTTGCGATGTTGCAGTGGTTGTCGAAGCATGACGACCAGAACACTGAGGAAGGCTCGGGTCACGAGAACGGCAGTAAAGAGGTTAATGACAAGTCCGATCATCAGCGTCACCGCGAAGCCAGCAACGATGCTCGCGCCGGGCGTCTGGCCAAAGAAGAACAGTACAGCGCAGATGATGATGGTCGACAAGTTCGAGTCGCGAATGGACTGCCATGCACGATGGAAACCATTCTCAAGCGCCTCATCCAGCCCCTTGCCGCCTCTGATCTCCTCTTTAATGCGCTCGAAGATCAGAATATTGCCATCCACCGCGGTGCCGATTGAAATCAGGAAACCGGTGATAGCTGGAAGGGTCAGGGTGACGGGGATGAGCTTGAAGACTGCAAAGTTGAAGAGGATAAAGGTCACCAGCGCCAGTGTCGCAGCAATTCCCGGTACGCGGTAGTAGATGATCATAAACAGGAAGATCACCAACACGCCGAGAACACCTGCACGAACACTCAAATTGACCGATTCCTGACCCAGCGTCGCGCCGACCGTTTCCGCGCTTTCGACACGCAAAGGAATTGGGAGCGCACCGGAGCGCAGTTGCAGCGCGAGGGTCTTCGCTTCTTCTTCGGCAAAACCACCACTGATTACACCGCCCGTATCCAATTGATCCTGGATGGTTGGGGCGGAGAGAACCACACCATCCAGGACAATCGCCATCGGCTGACCGGTATGCGAGCCTGTATACGGGCCAAATACTGCCGAGCCTTCGGTCGTATTCTCAAAAACGATCACCCAACCACGGCCATCCTGGCTGACCTGTGCGACCGCAGACTGAAGTCCTGACCCGGTCATGACCGTTTCAAATGGCAGACCGCTGAGTGGGCTCACCCGGGACGCGGGATCTGCAGCGACGCCGCGAGCCTTGTTGATGGTGTCCTGCTGTGAGGTCAGGATTCGCTGGCCGGTGAACTCATCGACGAAAGACGCCATGCCGCTGAAGTCGACGAACTCCAGTAACGCCGTCTGTTGAATCGCCTTGATAGCGGCTTCACGGTCCGTGACCCCTGGTAGCTCGACCAACACCCGATTTGTGCCTTGAACCTGTACTGTGGGTTCAGAGACGCCCAACGCATTCACGCGGCGCGCGACATTATTGGCTGTCTGGCGCAGATCTTCGATTGTGAAGCTACCCTCAGGCAGTTCCGCCTGAAGGAGGACTCGCAGGCCTCCTACGATGTCGAGACCCAGGCTTTGCTGGACGGCGAGCCCGGTGTCCTGCACACCATCCCCGTCGCTGTCCCAGCGGAGACCCGTGGTGTCGGGCAAGCTCACCCAGGCAGCGAACGCGACGAGGAGCAAAATGACGATGAGCCAACGCAATTGTGTTCCCATAGTGTCCTTATTCCGCGTCTGAGAATTCGCCGGGATCGTAGGCTCGTGCGATTGAGGCCGCGATCACGCGCAAGATCACGCCCGGAGAGACCTCCAGGTGGACCAAACCTTTCTCAAATTCAATGTTGACGATCTTGCCGACAATGCCGCCGTAAGTGATGACGTCAGTGCCTGTCTGGAGCGTGCTGACGAAGGACTGGCGTTTCTGGAAGTCGCGCTGGCGTGGAAAGATCACCATCGACCAGTATGCGCCCAGACCAAGGATCAATACTAGACCCAGAACTGCGATTTCCGGCATGGCGTGACCCAGACCAATTCCCTACCCTGAAAGCGCATGATTATAGCCGCGCTCACCCGTCGAATACAGGGAGTGAACTTGACCCACTGCACTGTCCTGCCTACAATACGCGACAAGCGAACTCGCGACGATGGTTTTCATTCCCTCTGACTGCTCCGGGGGGGATGGAACAAGCCATCCTCTGAGCGGAACAGGATGAAGTTATGGCAACAAAATGGCGGATAGTTCTTCTGATGGGCCTGCTGGTTCTGTTTGGCGGTGTGGTGAACGCTGGCGATACGACACTCTCTCTGAATTCCGGATCTGGCAATGCGCCATTCTTCGTGTCTGGCGAGTACACATTGGTTATGAACGGGTTCGATCTTCAGAGCATTGGCATTGCTCGCCCGGCGGTGGTCGACCGTGTCAGTATCACTATTCAGACGCCAGTGCCCAGTGCTGTTGCTGATGTCGTCATCTATCAGGATGCTGATGGTGGCTCTCCGGTCAATGCGACACTGGCTGGGACCACACAGGTAACTGTCAATTCGGCCGGCACCTTTACTGCAGTGCTTCCTACGCCGGTGAATATTACGCAGCCGGTCATCTGGGTGGGCTTCTATCTTCCCGTGGACACGGTATTCCTTTCTGATACATCCGGCACCTCTGTTCTCACCTGGTGGGGGTGGACACCGGGTGCACGGTTTGACCTGAACAATCTGGCTTCGGCTGCGGTGCTGGGTCCTGCGGATGGTAGCGCGCCAGTGAGCATCAATATGAGTGGCAAAGCGCGCATTACAGTGGAGATCACCGGGGCGGGCGGCACAGGGACTGGCACGGGTACGAATCCGACACCAAGCACTTCTGTGCTGGCGCCTTACCCCTTGTGCGGCGCCCTGCTCTGGGACACAGCGGACGAACTGATCAGCTACCAGGATCAGATTAACCTGCACTGCACGCAGGTGCCCGCCTGGCAGGCTCCAGGCGTTCCGGCCGGCTATACGCTTCGAGGTCAGGTTTATGACGTGATCGGCTTCAAGGCAGCGGGTGTCACACCGAACCGCTGGAGCGTCCGCATCACCCACTGTATTCGACCGGCCGCTGAGGATATCGATCGCGCCGTCATGGCCAGCGCGTACGGTAATCCTCGTACGTGGACAATCCTGCCTACGGCGCGCGTCGGCGATCTGATTTGTGCAGAGATTCGTTATCCGGGTCATCTGGCCTACTTCACGAGCTGATTCTGCACTGAACGTCATCGATCCTGTGGTCGTTTTTCGGGGGACGCGCAAGAGCGCGTCCCATTCGTTGTCCAATTGGGCCCACCCTCATCGAAATTACCCCGGAAGTCCAGCATGCGTGTTGAAACCAATGAGCGCCTGGTGCGTCGCAATCGTCAGATCGCTCAGTACCTCTTTTTCGCGACCTTCGCCATTCTCATTGGCGGACTTTTCATCATTAACCAGCAGGTCGTCTCCTCGGAAGGTGATTTTGCCGTCGTGGCACTTCTCCAGGCGCTCATCCTTCCGATTGCCTTCATCTCGACTATCGTCTCGGTGCGAATGACGAATCTTTGGGTGCGTGATCCGCGCCCCGAGAAGCTGATTGCCGCCGGCCTGAAAGGCGTGAGCAATCGGAGCGTACTTTACAGCTACTTTCACTTCCCTGCCCGTCATGTCCTGGTCTGTCCTCAGGGGGTGTTCGCGTTCGTGACGCGTTTCCAGGACGGGCGTTTCGCAGTCGAAAATGACCAGTGGCGCACTCGCCGCACTGCGATTGGGCGCATCGTTGGTCTGCTGCGCTTTGATGGCCTTGGCAATCCGACTCAGGATGCCCAGCGAGCCGCTGACCACGTGAAGAAGCTGCTGGAGCCGATTGCACCTGGTATCGAGGTGCATCCGGTCATTGTCTTTAATGACCCGCGTGTGTCGGTCGAGGTCATCAGCTCGTCCGTGGAAGTTCGCGTTGCCGAGTACGATCAGAAAGGCGGCAAAAAGGTCGTTGTGCTTCCTCTGAAGGGCCTGATCAAGGATTTCGGCACCGGCGCAAGGGGTTCGGATGTCCTCACGACCGATCAGATCGCAGCCTTTGAGGCGGCTACGCTTCGGCGCTGATTTTCGATGCAAGTCAAGCTGCGACTCACAACCTCCCGTACCCTCTTGCTCGTCGTGTTCATTACGCTGCTTGGGACAGCATTCAGGCTGTATCGCCTGAATGCTGTCCCACTGCGCGGTGATGAGGCGTTTACTGTTCTTCACTGGATGCGCGAGCCGCTGTCTCAGACTTTTGCAAATATCGTGACGGTCGATCCGCAAGGCCCGGTCAATTATGTGTTGTATCGTGCCTATGCCCTGGTAATCGGCTCGCAGGAGCAGGTCGTCCGATTTCTCCCAGCGCTGCTGAGCGTGATTGGTATACCACTTCTTTTTGCCCTCGGTCACCGTCTGTCGGGGCGGCGCGTCGGCCTGCTCGCCGCGCTGTTGTGGGCTGTTCATCCCTTTGCCATCTGGCATGCTCAGGACGCGCGCAGTTATGCGGTCTGGTCGGTGGCGAGTCCGCTGGCACTGTGGTTGGGCTTGCGTGCGCTCTCACATGGACGGCGTTTGGACTGGGTACTGTATGTTGCTGCTGCCGTGTTGTCGCTGTACGTGTACTATCTCGAAGTTTTCCCACTTGCCGCGCTGAGTCTCTGGGTTGTATGCCTCTACTGTCTCGGGTGTACTCGGCGTGGAGTGCGGGCTGGGAATTCGTCATGGCGATGGTTGGTCGATCGACCGATGGTTGTGAGGTGGATTGGGGCACAGGTGGTTGTTGGACTGCTGGTGGCACCGTGGTATTTGCAGGAGCGGCTGCTGAGCGGTGGTGGGTACGCGGGAACATCCACTGGTTTCAGCTTTGAGCGTCTGTGGTTGGAGTTTCTTCCGATGCTGTACTTTGGTGAGGCGATCCCGTTTGAGGTGCTGGCGCCGATTCTGGCCTTGGGTGTCTTGCTACTCACGTCGCTGATTCTATTGATGTCGGTGAGGTGGCGCGAGACTGCTCTGCTGTTGTTTCTTGTGGTTGTGCCTGTTGTTGGCCTCTCCTTTCTCTCATTGCGCCTGAGCGTGTTTGCGCCGCGTTACGTTCTTTCTGTTTCGGTGGCGTTGGTGTTGTTGGTTGCGCTTTTTGTCTCTCGGCGGTTTTTCTATGCGCGTGGAGTCTTCGTTGTTGTTTTTGTTCTACAGCTGTTCGCATTTTATGTCTATGTGTATGACTATACGAAAAGTCCGGCCTGGAGAGAACTGGCAGCCTATGTAGGCGAGCGCATCAACCCGGATGACACAATTATTCAAGCCGCTGCAGACGAAGCATTCACCTTCTACTGCCTGGAATATGCCCTTTCCAGCGATTGTGATGCCAAGCTCCCTGCCAATCCTCGCCAAAGCACCGACGAGATCCGTGATACATTGACTATGCGAAGCGTCGAAAGCAGAGGCATCTGGTATGTTGCGAACCCGCAGGCCTCATGGCCCAACGCGCAGGACGCCATAAGCTGGCTGACAGAGAATATGCAAACGGTGCGCAGCGTACGCCTTGACGGCCTGCCGGCCCAATACTTTGTGCCCTGGGAAGTCAGTCCTACGGAAATCACACCCGCTCCATTGGCCACATATGAGGAAACCGCCGAGCTTGTCGGGCTGGCCGCCTGGTTCGAACCCAATCACACACTGGTAGCACAGCTTCTTTGGCAGCCTACCACAACCACGGACATGCCGCTCAAGGTCTTCGTGCATCTCGTTGATGGGAGTGGCATCGTCGCGCAGAGCGATCAACTCCCTCAAGCGGGACGCAGCAGTACGGATGAATGGGCTACAGGGGTGGTCTTTCGCGACCTTCACACCATTCCGCTGACAGGAAGCTCAGCAGCCGTGCCAAACGAAAACACGCCGGACGGCTACAGTCTCGTCATCGGCTTCTACGATCCTGTATCCGGTCGGCGCGTTCCCCTTGCGGATGGCGCTGACGCCTATACGATTCCGCTCAAAAGTGTCCTCGCGCGCTAGGCTAGCTCACAACACTCCCCTGCCCTAGCCCATCTCGTCGAGGCGCTTCTGCCACTTCTCGACAAGGCGATTGTAGGCTGCCTCGCTGAGTTCTCCACTGGCAAGTCTGTTGTCCAGGGCATCCAGGAGCGCCTGGATTTCCTCCTTGGTCTGCGGATTCGCGGGCGCTGCCTGGGCCGGTTGCGCTGGCTGGGCCGGCTGCTGCCCTTGATTCTGGCCCATCTGATTGGCCATCATGTTCATCATCATCTGCTGCATCTGCATCTGCTGTTCCATCATGCGGCGCTGAACTTCCGTCTGATCCGGGTTGAGGGTTTGTCCCAGGGACTGACCGACACCCAGACCGACGCCTGCGCCAGCGAGCGAGCCGCCAACGCCAGGGTTCCCAGCGGCGGTTTCGGCAATTCCGAAGCGGCGCTCGTTCGCATACCGCTCGTAGGCTTCAGCCGTGATGTAGTTGCGCAGTTCATCAAGGCTCACGTCTTCCTTCGCCTTGAAGGGATTTGCCTCGAATGCCTTGATGCGCATGCCCAATGCGGCGAACTTCTCATTGACCCTGGCGAGCATCGCCCCTTCAAGGTCACCCAGCAGCCGGTTGGCGTCCGGAATGCTTTGCACCTCCGCTTTCAGGATGAGCTCCGCGATTTCGCCCACCAGTATCGCCTGGATGCGATCCTTGATGTCGTTGAGGCGCAGAACGGGCCGGCCGACCGCATACTGCTTCACGAAGCGGACCGCATCGTCGACGCCAATATCAATCACGCCGAACGTTTGCAGCAGAACGACGCCCATACCGCGGCCGGGAGTCTCCATCACGATTGGCGGGTTGGTACCCCAGCCAACCTGAGGCATATCCTTCAGATTGACGAAATACAGATCCGCCGTGAATGGGGTACGTCCGCTCGTCGCCAGCCCAATCAGCCCGGACAGAATGGGAAGATTCGCCGTGGACAGTGTGTGGCGCCCGGGCCCCAGCTTGTCTAGCACCTCACCACTGCGAACAAAGACCGCCGCCTGGCTTTCGCCGACGATGACCTGAGACCCCATCCGCCAGTCGCCGCTTCCCGCCTGTGGTTCACGATAGGCAAGTTCGTCCGGGGCGACATTTGTATGGTCGATTACATCAATGATGCGCATTCGTTCTGATCCTCCTGATGGACGCCTGGCTCATCGCAGGCCGTAATTAACCAGAAACACTCTTGCTGATACCCAACAACACTTCCTCGCGCAGGGCAAAGGCGTCGTTCGCCTCAATGGTCAGGCGATCCAGGTCGGCAATTGCCGCGTCGACACCATCGTTCTGGCCAACAGCGCTTTCCAGTGTATCCAGAGCCTCGGCGAACCGATCGGCGTAGCGAATGAGCGCCTCGTCGAATGCATACAGACGCTCCATATCCGACGATTCAACCTTTACGGCCTCCATGAAACCGGAATATCCCGGCGCTGCCGCCTTCACGCGGTCGTGGAAAGTTTGAAGCTTCGTCTTGGCGCTCTGCGTCTTGCTCATGTAGCCGAGCCCACCGCTGTCCAGGAGCTGCCGCTCGATCTGCGCCAGGCGATTCACCCGCATGCGCAGTTGGTCGGCGACATGATCGCGGATCATCCGGTCTGCAGTTCGACGTGCAGCCTTGTCGACGTATCCACGGAAGCCCGGAATTCGCGCGAGGAGCGACTCCAGCGATCCGCGTTGGCTGACGATTTGATCGTAGAGATCGGACATTACACACTTCCTGTTCTATGCATCCAGATCCAATGGCCGTCGCAGCTCAAGAAAGGAAATATTCCGTACCGCAGTACTTGCACGCGACAACGCCCTTCCCCACCAGCGTGATCTCACCACCGCAGTTCTTGCACTTGTCCAGAGAGCGCAGATTTGACGCCTCGGCCGAGTACAGCGTGCCCTCATTCCAGTTGACGTAGCCGCTGAAGACCTGAAGCCCCACCAACTGATGGATCATGTCTTTCACCGCGTCAACGCTCACTCGCATCTCCAGCGCCATATCGTTTACGCTCACCTGGCCGCGACTCCTTACAATGTCGAGGAGCTGCCGCTGCTTCTGCATAACCGACTCTTCCTGGGCCTGCGTGCCGCCGCGCACAAACAGGTATACGCCAAAACCGAGCAGGAGCGCAACCGGTATGAACACCAGACCTGCGCCCAGAAGCGCCCCACCACTCTCCAGCGATCCTGCCGAGACCTGCGAAGCGATCCACAACCCGGCGATCAGCGCAACGCCCAGACCAACGACGCCAAGTATCAGACCCACCAATCGTGATTGATTCATGTCGCTCCTCTGATTACCCGAATCCGCTCGATCCACCGCCACTGGAACCACCACCACTGAAGCCGCCGCCGCTCCACGAACCGCCGCCGCTCCGCCAGCTCCCACTGCTGCCGCTTGAAGCCTGCGGTTGGCTGGTCATGACCCGCGACGCATCGTTGAGCATCCGACTCAGGCCGTCCGAGATGGACTCCAGGCCGCCGGCAAGGCCACCCGACAGATCGTCCAGCGACATGCCGCCAGCACCAGCCCGCGCGAGGTCACCTGGAAAGCCAGAGCCGCCATCGCCGCCAAAACTCGGCGCGATCGGTGTGCCGGGAATATAGCCACGGCGGTAGGGTCGCAGGTAGGTCGGAAAATACCACGGTGGAATGGGCATGTTGCTCACCTGTCGAAAGGCATTGACCCATTTGTTGTCCAGGCCAAACGCGACCGCATACGGAAGATAATCCGCAAAGCGCGAGGTCGCCTCCTCAACGTTCGCATACTGCTCAAGGTTCGCCATGTAGCGGTAGAAGGCCTTCCATTTGGCCGATTCTTCTGCGCCCTGGCGTGTCTTCGCCGGCATTGCTGGCGCGACAATAATGAGACCCGCAGCCGGCACGAGCAGCGAAAGCACGGGAAGAACAATGCCCGCTCCAAACTGGCCGGACATCGGGAACAGGATGAACGCGCCGACAAAGGCCAGGCCGAGAAGAACGGCGCCGGCCAATCCATAACTGTTCCGGGTTGTCTCCGGATTGTGCGCCATGAACCCCTTGCTCACAAGTTCATCGTACAGCGATTGCTGCGCGCGGGCGATGTCCTTGTAGAAGGTCTCCTTGAGCGCGGCCAGATCGCGCTCCATCCGGTCGCCCTTGAACATACTGCGCATCAAGGCGCGTTCCCAGGGCTCAAGGGTATCCAGTTGCTTATCGGTCCGCTTGAAGGTGAACTGACTGCCGCCACCCAGCCCAAACAGCCCATCCGTCTTTTCTTCCTCGATGACGAGGTATCCCCGGTGAGCCAGGTCGACAAACGTCGCGATGACGTCACGAGGATCGGCACGCTCGTCGATCAGCGCCCCCACCACGGCCGGCCTCAGGTCCGACGGCGGTTCCGAGAGATATTCCGGAACCGGGCCAATCTTCGGATCACGCCCGCGTGCGTTGTACAGAGCGTAGATACCCAGCGCGCCGCCAATACCGATCAGCAGCGCCAGCGCGATGCCGACCACGGAGATGATTGGCACCGTGTTCTCGTTAAATGCGCGTTCGTTGTCGAACCCGGCTTGCCAGTCCGTCTGGCGGGCGTTCGGGTTATGTGGGTACTGCACCCGGATTTCGAACTGCTCACTGCCGCGAATGGCCTCGGTAGCGGTCGCCGTCACCGTTGTACCACTCACGCTAACTTCGGACGATGCACCATACGTCACGACCGGGTCCAGGGCCTCGCGTGGTGCGTAGCCCTGAGGGAGTTCGACGGTGATGGTGCTGCGCTCAATCGGGAAGCCAAAATGCTCGGAGGGGATCGCCTGCCACCAGAGCTGATCGCCGTCCGGGTAGACGCGCAACGCTCCCCAGACATCATAGCTGATCTCGAAATGCTCTGTGGTGCTCGTGACCGGATCGGTGAAGTTGTAGGTGATTTCCAGATCCCCGCCGGAAGTGCGAACGCAGACCGTCCCCTCATTGCCGGAACACGAATTTGCCAGCGGGCGCCCGTTCTGAGTCACGCTGACATTGTCGATACCCTCGACGTTCGTCAGGGGGAAGAGAACTGAACATCATAGAACTCGGTGACACGAAAGAAGTTCTCTGTCGTATCCACGGAAGAAATCAGCACATCCCAACGTTTCCACACCAGCGATCGATCCTGCGCGCCGGCCGGGCCGACCGCGAAGATCGATAGAACGAGAAGGATGCCGATCGCACGCCGAAGCAAGCTCATACCCTTTCCATCCTCAATGCAACTCGTTTCCATTATCCCGCCGATCAACACCCAGTGCCAACCCATAACATGGGGCTCGCTAAGGGACATCCGCTGGCGCGTTCGGGCCGCCCGCGCTACGATTAACACACGTTGTATGGCATGTTCGTCGGGGAGAACCTAATGTCTGCTCAACACAGGTGGTGGCTAGTACTGTGCATCGTGCTGCTTATGATCGTGGCTTCAGGCGCGGCAGCACAGGAGAATACCCCTGTGCCCCTGCCTACCCCTGTCGGCGAATACACAGTATATACAGTACGGTCTGGCGACACCCTCAGCGTCATCGCCATGCGCTACGGAATCAGCATGCGCACCTTGATCCGGGCGAACCGCATCGCCAATGCCAACCTGCTCCAGATTGGCCAGCAGATCTACATCCCGGCGGAGGACCTCCCATTTGTCACCGTCACGCCCAGCCCGGGCCTGGCAGCCACAGTGGAAGGGGCCTCCCCCGAACCCACGTCATCACCCGAGCCGGGCGCCCCAGCCACAGATGAAGTAGTGACAGAGGGAGCGACGACGAGTACGGCAGAACAGACGCCGGAGAGTCAGGCTCTGCCCAACTCGACAGGCGCCGAAACGCCGACGCAGTCTCCTACTCCTACCCTGCCGCCACAACCGATGGAATTGGGAATCGCGCTCTATACCTCACCGCAGTCGGTTGAGGTGGACTCGGCAGTCCTCACCGCTCTCGGCGCCCAATGGGCAAAGTTGACCGCCGACTGGAGCGATCTTGAAGCAGTCCCGGGAGTGATCGACTACTCCCAGTTAGACGCGGCGGTCGATGCGCTCAACGCCCGCGGCATTCAGGTTCTGCTGACCATTTCCGGCGCCCCGGACTGGACTCGGTCGGCGCATGACGAAAGTGGTCCGCCCGATGACTTCTCATTGTTTGCCGAGTTTCTGACGGAATTCGCCTCGCACTATGTCGACCGCATCCAGGCCTACGAAATCTGGGATGAGCCGAACCTGCGCCGCGAATGGAACAGTGCGGTGCATCCCCTGAGTGCGGCCTCCTATGCCGAACTGTTGCGAGCTGCCTATCCTGCGATTAAGGCTGGCGACAGCACTGCCCTCGTCATCAGCGGTGGACTTGCGCCCACAGGAATGGATGACGGATTTAATGCCATCAACGATCGGCGCTTCCTGACGGAACTGCTTCAGGCAGGTCTGAACACCTTCGCCGATGGCATCGGGCTGCATCCCTACGGGTTTGGCAACCCGCCTGATGTCGCCTGCTGCGAAGTCCCGGAGGGCGTTGAGTCCCATACCGGTGATGTGAGCTTCTACTTCCAATCCATGCTCGATGCCTATGCGCAGGCCGCCATGATGGTATCGCCCGCGCTGCCCTTATGGATCACCTCCTTCGGCTGGGGCGTCGCCGAACCTGGTCAGGAAGTTCTGCGCAATTTCATCTACGTGACCTACAACACTCCCGAAGAACAGGCAGCCTTCACGACGGCCGCGCTGGATATGGGGAAAGATCTCGGCATTGTTCGCGTCATGATTCTGAGCAACCTCAATGGCTGCGCTTTCCAGACGGATAATGCCGAAGTGTGTTATCTCAGCATCAACCCAACCGCCGAGACGCCGCGCCCACTCTTTGAGGCCCTCAGAGAGAGAGCTCGAGCTCAGCAGTAGACAGGCGCAATCTGAGAGAGAACCCGGATACATGGCAGAGAGTTCACAGTTACGACTGGGTCGGTACGAACTTAAAGAGCGCATTGGAGCCGGTGGCACGGCTCGCGTCTACAAGGCCTTTGACCCGACGCTCGGCCGGCTGGTGGCGATCAAGGTTCTGTACGAACATCTGGCGGAGGATTCCGCCTTTCTGGAGCGGTTTGAACGCGAAGCGATGATCGTCGCGTCGTTCAACCATCCGAATATTGTCCAGGTCTTCGATTTCAGCGTCGAGCAGCGCGAAACCGGTGCGCTGTGCTATATGGTTATGTCCTACATCCCAGGGCAGACTCTTCGCGCTATCCTGGAAGATGCGGCGCGTACCGGCCAGCGAATTCCTGATGACCGCATCCTGTCCATCATGCGCAACCTCGCCGATGCGCTGGGTTATGCGCACGCGCATGGCATGGTGCACCGAGATGTCAAGCCCGGCAATGTCATCGTCCGTGAAGATGGGTTGGCTGTACTCACCGACTTCGGCATCGCGCGTCTGATTCGGGCGGAGCGGCTCACTCAACAGGGGACGACGACCGGAACGCCGGTCTATATGTCCCCCGAGCAGGCCGCCGGTGATCCCGGAGACGCGCGCAGCGATCTCTACTCGTTGGGCATCATCCTGTACGAGATGCTGGCGGGCCGTCCACCATTTGACGACGAGAACACGCTCTCCGTCATGTTCAAGCATCTCAACTCACCGGTACCGCGCCTTGCCGATACCGGCACTCTTGCCTTTCCTAAGGCCGACGTCTTCTTCAGCCGCGCCCTTGCCAAAGAACCAGAGGACCGTTTTCAGACGGCAGGCGAGTTTTCCGGCGGGCTGCGCACCATCTTCGGAGATGGCGATCAACCCACGACAGTGGTTCCGATCGGCAGCCTCGCGTTGAAATCTGAGACTGCCGGTCGTGACGTTGCCAGGCGCACCACAGCCGGACTGCAGGTTCCGAGCAGGACGGCTCCTGTAACCGGAGTTCTGGCCCTGGTCGGCCTCGCAGGGCTTCTCACTATCATCCTGGTGATTGCCCTCTCGCGAGCCAACTCGCTCGAGATAACGGAAACAGACTCGGCCGGCACGGCGTCGATGCCAGGTGACATCTACTTCACGTCGGAATTCGCCCAGGATGAAGCGCTTAACGAATACTGGCTGCAGACCCAGTCCAATGCACTGGAAGCCGAGATTACCCCGACCGGCTTCTTCCGACTGGTGAATTCGCTTCCGAACACGGCCGCCACGCGCATCTTCAGTTTGAATGCGCTGTACGAGACCGTGTCAATAGCTATGGAGGCTCGGCTGGAAGAAGGCAGCCAAAGAGCCAGCGCTTACGGTATCGTGTTTCACTATCACGATGAGGACAATTACAGTGTGTTCGCGGTCGACGGTGTTGGGCGCTTCAGCATCTGGACGCGTGCCAACGGGGTATGGCAGGAACTCCGGGGTGAGGCCGAGGAATGGACTGATAACGCCGCAGTCAAGCCGGTTGGCGAGCCAAACCGGTTAGCAGTCACCATCCTCAACGGGCAGTTTACAGCCTATGTCAACAATCGCCGGGTCACTCGGGTGAGCGACTCGACTTTCAAAGACGGGCGCATCGGCATCTACATCGCGACCGACAATGGCGATGCGACGGTACTGGTTGACCAGTATCGGGTATTCTCAAGCGTGCCGTCGATGACTTCGCCAACCGGCTGAGGATTAACCGGCGAAGCGCGCCTGAAAGACCAGGATATAGAGCGGAATCAGACAGGCCACCGCGGTAAACGCGATCAGCGCCAGTAAGATCGTTACCAGATCCAGCACAGGCTGTGGTGGCTGCATGCGCTGACTCACAGACGGGTTAAGCTGGCTGGTGTTTCCGCTGTACCCTTGCGCGCCGGCGGGCTGCTGGTGCATGGCATTGCCATACGGCGATCGCGGCTGAGGAAAGACCTGTCCCGGCGCATTTGGCGCGAGATCCACCCGCTGCGTCGGCGGTAAAGGCTCGACGCCACGGGGCAGGGGTGTGGAACCAGGCGGCGGCGGAGGTGTGGAGGCCGCGTTGCCGCTCTGCCAGCCACTGCCAGCAACATGCGTGCTGTAAGGTGGAAGAGGGATATTCGGCTGCTGCGGTGGCGGTGTCCCCGGCGGAGGAGTCCCCTGTCGGTCGTATCCGCCGCTTCCCTTGGGCTGCGAGGGCGCCGTGGGCGATGTGGTGCCGGGCGGCACCGTGTAGGGTGTTGCCAGCTCTACCCCGCCCCGGTCCAGGAAGGCCTCCAGGATGCTCTTGAGTTGATCGGCCATGCGGTAGCGCTGTTCCGGTTCCTTGCTCATCGTCTTGTAGACGATGCGGGCCAAGTTTTCCGGAACGGCCGGGTTATAGTCGGTGACCAGAGGAATCGGGTCGCGGATGTGAGCCATGGCAAGTTCCTGCTGATTCTGACCGCTGAAAGGCAGACGTCCGGTCAGCAGTTCGAACATCACGATTCCAATGGAGTAGACATCCGAGGCCGGCGATGGGCGCTCGCCGCGCGCCTGTTCCGGTGCGAAATAATGGGGGCTGCCCCATACCACCGACTGACGCTCGCCTGGAGGCGTATTGGTGAGCGCCTGGGCGATGCCGAAGTCGGTGACCTTTACCGTGTCATCGCGCGTCAGCAGAATGTTCTGCGGTTTCACGTCGGCATGCACAAGCCCGGCGCGATGGGCAAAGCCAATGCCGGCGCAAAGCTGCACACTCAGCTTCAGACCGCGCAGGATAGACAGGGCGCCTTCCCCCTTGATGGTCTTCTTGAGATCGCTTCCGTCGACAAACTCCATCACAATGTAATGCGTCGGTCCATCCTGACCAACGTCGTACACGGTGACGATATTCGGATGCTGGAGGTTGGCGACACTCCGCGCCTCGTTACGAAAACGGGCCAGGAACGAGGGATCGGCCGTGAGACTGGGACGCAGAATCTTGATAGCCACCTGGCGACCGAGCATCTGGTCGATCGCCTTGTAGATGACAGCCATCCCACCGCTGCCCTGCTGAGCGATCAAGCGGTAGCGTCCATTGAGTATCGTTTCGCTCGCCACGGCCTTGCATCCTAACCTTAGGGTCGAAAGCTGAAATACATGTTTTCATACAGGAACTTCTTCAGGTCTTTTGCCATCACCCGCATACTCTCGCTATGGCTCACTACCTCAGCACTGTACCGTTGGATGTCCTCCGGCACCTGCGGGTTGAGCGCTTCGAGCCGCCGCGCCGTCTCTTCGATCAGATCGTTGACCAGCAGACCGACCAACTCGCGGATCAACGCATGGCGGCTGACCTCCGGAAGCGGCGTTCCCGGCTTAATCACCGCATCCAGCATCCGTTCCCAGATCGGCAGTCCACTCAGCATGCCCGGCAGGAGTAAGCCGGCATTCAGGCCATCGTCGAGGTCATGGGCGCTGTAGGCCAGTTCGTCCGCCGCATTGGCGATCTGCCCTTCCAGGCTGGCGCGCAGTGTCGGGTCCAGTCCCGCGGCCCTGCTCAGATCGTAATCCGTTTCATGCTTGGCCAGACCGAACAATGTCTCATCCGTCAGGTTCAAACCAGGAAATTCGGCATAGCGCCGTTCGAGCTCGGTCACGACCCGGTAGCTTTGCAGGTTGTGGTTATAGCCGCCGTGATCGGCCATCAGTGCGTCGAGCGTCTCCTCGCCTGCATGGCCAAACGGCGGGTGGCCGAGATCATGCGCCAGGCAGATGGCCTCGACCAGATCTTCGTTGGCTCCCAACGCCCGCGCAACCGTCCGCCCGATCTGAGCGACTTCTAGCGTGTGGGTCAGCCGTGTGCGGAAATAGTCACCTTCGTCATTTACGAAGACCTGGGTCTTGTACTCCAGGCGTCGGAATGCCGCTGAATGGATAATGCGATCGCGGTCGCGCTGGAAGGCGGTCCGGTAAGTGGACTCAGATTGTGGATAGCGGCGTCCGCGGCTGAGGTGGCTTTGCAGGGCATACGGCGCCAACGAAGCTTTTTCGATCTGTTCGTATTCCTCACGGCGTCGCAGCACACCCATCATCACACTCCGTCACCTGGTCTCGCCCAGCTATCGCTGCTGTTCCCTACTCATGAATCGCTTTCCGTCTCAGGCGTGGTCGCGATCTCCGGCGTCTCCACCACTTCCGGCGTGGAATGGGGTTCCGCTGCGGCGCCCGACGGGGTCATCTCGGCAGCCTCGACCTCTGGCGTCACGGCCGGCTCCGTCACCTCAGGGGTCACCACTGGGGCAGCTCCGCTTTCGGCCAACGGTGTAATCACATTGTAGCGCACTACGTAGCTGCCGATCCCTAAAACTGCGGTCGCCAGCCAGAGTCCGAGCGCAATCTGCATCACCGGCTTGGCATGTTTCCACCAGTAGGGGCGCAGGTTCCGCTCACCTCGCGCCGTGGCCGATGCCACAGCCCGATCCTCGATCGCCATGCGCACCATGATGAACGTCGCAAGGAGCTGCGCCGGCAGGCCCAGAAGCCCGTGTATGGTTGGCAGCAGGTAACGCAGGTTGCCGGGTTCGCGGCCGATGTGCTCCGCGACGTCAAATCGGTAGGCCACCAGCATCAGCAGCACGATGAGTACCCAGTTCACCCCGGTGATGACATTCATGATGACCTGGTGGTGAGGCCGGTGTTGGCCCCGCCGGGCAAAAAAGAAGCCCGCGATCATCGCAGGCAAGATCAAGAGGATATAGCCAACCACCGTGAGATCAGCCAGCAAGCTGGCCCCAGTACCGAGGAAACCAGGCGGCTCCAAATAGAGGTCCACGTATTCACCTGTGAGCGATCGGTTAGAGAGTTGGATATGCAGTTATCGTATTTGTTATATCATGTTTAGCGAAACGCCGTATCACGTGATTCCTTACATGATCACAAAACGCCACGAGCAGCACTGAATTATGTTCCGATTGCACCAACTATGCATGAATGAACATAATCGCTTTTCCTGTTTTCCAGAACAATCGCTTGACAGAAGGGGAAAACTGTGAAATATTCTTATCAGGAGCTGGATGACATCGACAAGGCTATTCTGTCGGAACTGCAAAATGACAGCAGCATCAGCAACGTGGAACTGGCGCGACGGGTATCCTTATCTCCACCGGCCGTCCATGCCCGCATCAAGCGCCTGGAAGAACTGGGGTTCGTGCGTCACTATGTCGCACTCCTCGACCGGGAGAAGCTCGGCTATGACATGTTGTGTCTCATCAATGTCACCCTCCAGGTGCATCAGATGCAGAACATCAATGTCTTCGGCAGCGCAATTTCTCAGATGCCGGAAGTACTGGAGTGCTACTTTGTCACCGGTGAGTATGACTACCTGCTCAAGGTCGCCGTCCGAACGCGAAAAGAACTTGAGATATTTTTGATGGAGAAGCTCACCCCTATTCCAGGTATCGCGCGCATCTCCACCAGCATCGTGCTGACTGAGGTCAAGTACTCTACAGGATTGCTGCTCGACTGAACTTCCAGCGCCGACCGAATATTGCCGTTCTTGATGAGGAACTCGCTCCATGAACGCACCTGTCGCCGCTGCCATACCATCACAGTCCATCAGCGAAGAAGCCAGCCATCTGAAGCGCTCCGTCATGCGCGACCTGCTGGCGCTTAGCGACTTCGCCGGATATTCGCTCGCTCGCCGGCGGTCTGCCGGCCACCGATTGTCTTCCCGCCGACCAGTTGCGCGACTGCATCGACGCGGTGCTGACGCGTGACGGCGGTCGCGCCCTGCAATACAGTCCGCCCTACGCTCCACTCCGCGGCTGGATCGCCGGCATGATGCGCCAGCGCGGAGTCGAATGCACCGCAGACGAAGTCTTCATCACCAACGGAAACCAGCAGGGATTGACCATTCTGTCGCGTCTGCTGCTGGATCCCGGCGCACTGGCTGTGGTCGAAGAAGCGACGTTCACAGGAATCCAGCAGGTTACGTCGGGCCGGGGGGCAGAGGTGATCGGCATCCCGGTTGATTTGGCCACAGGCGTCGATGTAGAGGCACTGGAAGCAGCCTTCTCGCGAACGCCTCGTCCAAGGCTTGCCATTCTCATCCCAGATTTTCACAATCCTTTGGGCGTAAGTCTGACCGTCGAGAAGCGTCAGCGGATTGCGGACCTCGCCGCGCACTATCAGGTACCCGTCATCGAAGACGATCCCTATTCGATGCTGCGTTTCAGCGGGACTCCGCTGCCTCCCATCAAAGCCTTCGACCAATTGGATCAGGTTTTCTATCTGGGCTCATTCTCCAAGATTCTGGCGCCTACGCTGCGACTGGGCTGGATGATTGCGCCAAGAGCGCTGCTACCGCGCATCACCGCGATTCGCGAGTCGATCGATCTGGAGTCTTCCACGCTGATCCAGCGGGCAGTCCATGAATTCCTCTCGCGCGGTCTGCTTGAACCCCATCTGACCCACCTCAACCAGGTACACTGTGAACGCCGCAATGCGCTGCTTGAAGCGCTTCAGGAGGAATTCGGCGAGTCGGCAACCTGGACGCGGCCCGAAGGCGGCCTGTTCGTCTGGGCGACCCTGGCCGGCGACATTGACACCTGGGCGCTTTTTGAAACCGCCGCCGCTGTCGAGAAAGTGATCTACATTCCGGGAGCGGCGTTCTCCGTCACCGGCGGACATCGCTCGGCCATGCGCCTGAACTTCAGCGCGCTCCCTGCCGAAGCGCTGCGCGATGCGGTCCAGCGCCTCGCCCGTGTCATGCATCCGTAAGTTTGAGTGACAGGAAAGAACATGGTGGATTTGCTGCAAACCGAACGTCCAATGACCGAGGAGGCAGATTTCCTTCAGATCAAGGCCATCGACCACCTGCATCTGTGGGTCGGCAACGCCAAGCAAGCCATGTACTACTGGTGGAAAGCCTTCGGCTTTCGGCCCATCGCCTATTCAGGCCTGGAGACTGGAAATCGTAAGTTCGCTTCTTACGTGCTGGAGTCCGGCACCATCCGATTGGTCGTGAGCGCCAGCTATCAACCCTCCAGCGAGATTGCCGCGCACCATATGCTGCATGGCGACGGTGTCAAGGTCATCGCCTTCTCCGTAGACGATGTCGGCGCTGCCTACCAGGCAACCACTTCGCGCGGCGCGCCCGGAGAGTGGGCGCCTCGAGAGGAGCGCGACGAGTTTGGCATCTTTCGAACCGCCGCGATCCGAACCTACGGCGAGACACTCCACGTCTTCGTCGATCGCTCCGACTACCACGGGGTCTTCACGCCGGGCTACAAGTCGCTCGACTACCCTGTCGAATCCGCCGGACTCGCGGCGCTTGACCACGTCGTAGGCAACGTCGAACTGGGCAAAATGAACTACTGGGTAGGCTTCTACCATCGCATCATGGGCTTCCGCCAGCTTCTCCACTTCGACGATAAGGACATCAGCACCGAATACAGCGCGCTCATGTCTAAGGTCATGCAGAACGGCAATGGCCGCGTGAAGCTGCCGATCAACGAGCCTGCCGACGCCAAGCGCAAGAGCCAGATTGAGGAGTACCTCGATTACTACATGGGCCCTGGTGTCCAACACCTGGCGCTCGCCACCGGCGACATTCTGAGCACCGTGCGCACGCTGCGATCGCGCGGGATTGAATTCCTGCGCGTGCCGGAGGAGTACTACCAGCTTCTCCCTGAGCGCGTTGGATCGATTAATGAGTCGCTGGACGAGATTCGCGAGCTGGGCATCCTGGTCGACCGCGACGACGAAGGTTATCTGCTGCAGATCTTCTCTCGCCCCCTTCAGGATCGCCCGACCATGTTCGTCGAGGTCATTGAGCGCCACGGCAGCCGCGGCTTCGGCAAAGGCAACTTCAAGGCGCTGTTTGAAGCCATCGAACTGGAACAGGAACGAAGAGGCAACCTGTAGCATGCCCATCCCGCTAGAACTGCCGATCCGATCGCTGCGCGACTTCTATGCCTTCGAGGTGCACGTGAAAACGGCAAATGCCAACCGGGGACGGAGCGTGCCGGAAGCCTGGTATCAGATCCCGGTCTTCTACTTTTCGAACGCCAGCGCCATCTATCAGCACGACGAGTCTGTGCCGATTCCCGGTTACACGCAGGCGCTGGATTACGAACTGGAAGTCGCGGCGATCATCGGGCGAACCGGGCGTGACATCCCTGCCGAAGAGGCCGAGGAATACATTCTCGGCTACACCATCATGAACGACTGGTCCGCCCGCGACGTGCAGCGGCTGGAAATGTCCGTCGGCCTTGGCCCGGCGAAAGCCAAAGATTTCGCAACGTCGCTCGGACCGGTCGTCGTCACCGCAGCGGAATTGGCCGATCGAGCAACGGGTCGCGCGGGCGTCTACGACCTGACCATGATCGCGCGGGTCAACGGAGTGGAGCGCTCCCGCGGCAACTGGCACGATCTGCACTGGTCGTTCGGCGAAATGATCGCGCGGGCCTCGCAGGATGTCACGCTGCTGCCGGGCGATGTCATCGGTTCGGGCACGGTGGGAACAGGCTGTCTCCTGGAGCTGACGGCGGGGAATGGTCCCTGGCTTCAGCCCGGCGACATCGTCGAACTGGAAGTCGAACGCCTGGGACTCCTCCGCACCCCGATTACCACATCGTTCGCATAATGGCACGGGTCCCACTCTGGCCCTGCCTTCGCTCTAGGCAAGTTCTTAGGAGGCTTTTCTCATGCCGTTCTATCACCGCCTGGGGAAGATCCCACACAAACAGCACACCCAGTTTCGCAAGCCCGACGGTGGGCTGTATCGCGAGGAGGTCATGGGCCTGGAAGGCTTTTCGGGCATCCAGTCCCTGCTTTACCACGAATTCCTGCCACCCCGCGTCAAATCGGTAGAGGACTGCGGCCCTGCCCAGCCAACCTATGTCGACTTTGGCGCCCTTCGGCACCGCGCCTTTAGGACGAAGGGGGCGACCGGTTCGGGCGATCCAGTGACAGCCCGCCGTGTGCTGATGGGCAACAAGGATGTGACGCTCGGGCTTTCGCGGCCCGATCAGTCGATGACCGATTTCTACCGTAACGCGCAGGCTTACGAGGTCTGGTTCGTGCACGAAGGTTACGGTGACTTCACTTCGCAGTTCGGCGTGCTGCCTTTCGAGCCAGGCGATTACCTCGTCATTCCCTATGGCACGACCTGGCAGATGCGCTTGGACGATCCGGCCGCATGCCGCTTTTTCGTGATCGAATCGCCCTCGCAGATAGAGCCGCCGAAGCGCTACCGCAATCGCTACGGCCAGCTTCTGGAGCATGCGCCCTATTGCGAACGCGATATTCGAGTTCCCTCTGAGCTGGAGGTGCACACGGAGCGGGGCGAGTTCCCTGTGCGAGTCAAGGCGCGCGATCGCATCAGCCGCCATATCCTCGACCACCATCCGTTCGACGTCGTCGGATGGGACGGGTATCTCTATCCGTGGATCTTCAACATTCGCGACTTCGAGCCGATCACCGGGCGCGTCCATCAGCCGCCGCCCGTGCATCAGACCTTCGAAGGCTGGAACTTCGTCGTCTGCTCGTTCGTGCCGCGCCTTTTCGATTACCACCCGGAGGCCATTCCGGCGCCGTACAATCACTCCAATATCAACTCCGATGAAGTGATCTACTACTGTGACGGCAAATTCATGTCCAGAAAGGGCATCGAGAAATACGACATCACTCTGCATCCCTCCGGCCTTCCCCACGGACCACAGCCCGGCGCGACCGAGGCCAGCATTGGCGCGGTCAAGACGGAGGAGCTGGCCGTCATGGTGGACACCTTCAACCCGCTTCATCTCACGGCCGAGGCGCTGGAGTGCGAAAAGCCTGAGTATATGGACTCCTGGCTCGCCGGAGATGGAGTATAGAGCGCGATGGATTTCACCCCTACCGATCTGCCCTGGAACGCGTTCTACAAGCTGATGATCGGTTCAATCGTGCCGCGCCCTATCGGCTGGGTATCGACCATCGACGACGCAGGCCATCACAATCTGGCGCCTTTCTCGTTCTTCAATGCCGTCTGCGCCAATCCGCCGCACGTGCTGTTCTGCCCCATGATTCGGACTGCTGATGGAGCGCAGAAAGACACGTTGAGAAATGTCCGTTCGACGGGTGAGTTCGTGGTCAACATCGTCACTGTCGATCTGATCCACGCCATGAACCTGACGTCCACCGAACTCCCCGCCGACGTTGATGAATTCGCCCTGGCTGGCATCACGCCCCTGCCGGCCATGAGGGTGCGCCCCATGCGCGTTGCCGAGTCGCCAGTCCATTACGAATGTACAGTGACCCAAATCGTCGACATCGGCGACGCACCTGGCAGCGGCAGCATCGTCATCGGCCGGGTTCTGCACCTGCACGTCAACGACGAGGTCCTGCTCGGTAGTGACAAAATCGATATTGCGCGGCTTAATCCCATCGGTCGCCTGGCCGGCAGCGACTATGCATGGGTGACCGACACGATCTCGCTTAATCGTCCGCCCTCCAAAATCGCAACAGGAGGTTGATATGTTGCGGCACCACCCAACAAGGCAGTATCGCCCGTTCAAGATTTTCAGCGACGAAGACAGCGCCATCTGGAGCGCTCTTTACCGTCGCCAATGGGATCAGGCACAGCGGTATGCCTCCCGGCTGTGGCTCGATGGCATCGGCCGCCTTGGCCTGACGCCGGATAGAATCCCTGATTTCGCGGCCCTCAGCGCAAACCTCCAGGATCTCACGGGCTGGCGGCTGGTCAGCACCGACGTCCAGTACTCTTCAGGCCAGGACTGGTTTGAAGCTCTGGCGCGCAAGGAATTCCTGATCACGGAGTACATTCGCTCTGAGGATCAACTCGATTACACGCCTCTCCCGGACATCTTTCACGATGCCTTCGGCCATCTGCCCTTCATGGCCCACCAACGCTACGCCGATTACATCCACCAATTTGCGCTGACCGCCATTCAGTACGCGCCCGAAGAGCGCAGATCGTTCGGGAGTTTGTGGTGGTATACCGTCGAGTTTGGCCTTCTGCGCGAATACGGCGCCTTGAAGGCCCTCGGCGCGGGGTTAATGTCCTCGGTCGCCGAACTCCAACGCGTCTTCGACGGACATGTCACTCTCCAACTGTACACGCTAGAAGCCTTCGAAGCGCTATCCCCCAGCCCACACGAGTTTCATAACACGCTGTTCATCCTCGACTCGTTCGACCAGCTTGAGCAGGCCATCGAAGACTGGACGCGCGCCCACCCGCCGCACGAGCCCGTTTCCTCCTGAGTCGCAAAGGGCGGTTCGCTGCCTTTGAACCGCCCTACCTCGAATTGCGCTACAATACGAGCATCACACCTTGGGCTCAAAAGGGGGTTGCCATGCGCCGTCCGCTCGTCCTCTGGACTGTGTTGATGCTGTCGCTTGCGACTGGACTTGTGTCCGTAAGGGCTCAGGCGATCCGCTATGCAGCCCCTCCCATCACCCGAATCGACCTGAATGCCTATGAGCCTGCTCCCCCAGGCATCCCCACAGACATCTTTTATGGCGGTCTGGGCGGTGGTGCGGGTGAGCTGATCCTCATCCCCGAACGCCCCACATGGGACTCTCTGCCGGGCGCGCTGGCCACTGGCTACGGCGCCTACTTCTCCGCCTGTGGCTACCGGTCCTCGACGCCGCCTGCGGCTGCGCTCATCTATCCCGGTGGCGCTCAGGTGGCCATCGAACTGAACCACTACGAAGACGGCAGCCACTGCTACGATTATTCGATGGAATGGACCTACGGGATGGAGCTAGGCATCTACATCCTGACCTTCAATCATCCTGAGGGAAACCTGACTCACACTTTCGGTTACGATTATCCTTTCTGTTGGAACTACGTCCCGACCCGTGACGGTCTGGAGTGGCTTATGGGCCTCGCGCCGGACGAGCAAATCACGCTCTACTTCTACGCGTTCAGCAGCACGGGCGACTTTTCTTCCGACTTCGTGGCGCAGCGCAACGTGCGTGCCGACGCCAGTGGGGCGATCGTCCTCGACATCCAGGTGGGACGCACCGCGCCGTTCGAACGGTCGGACATCTTCTTCGCCACCATTGGCATTGGCCGACAGTACTACCCTGTCAACCCGGCGCTCGACGGAGAGGCGTTTGCCGAACTCGGTTTCGTCTACGAACCCTACATCGCACCAGAACCCGCCTACTCACACCTCAGCGTCGGAGCGAGTATATTCAGCGCTATGGACGCGCGAGGCATCTCCTGCGACGGCGACTTTGAGCGCTTTGCGCAGCCCATCATGCCGCAGTCGGGCGCCAGTATTCCCCTGTACGATCGAATTAGCGGCACATCTGCCACGGGCACTGTCTCACCGCGTACCGTCGTGGAGATCCTGGAATCACAGCCCGCCTATTCCAGTGGACGCGTCCACGTTTGGAAACGGCTGCGCCTGGAAGACGGCCGGACGGGCTGGACCTCGTCCAACGATTTCATCAGCGTCTATGCCTATCCGGCTCCGGGAGTGCGCGCCGAAATTCAACCCGGCGCTCTCGATAACGGTGACGGCACCTATCGCGCTGGGCCACAGCCGGTATATGACCAGCCAACCGGCCGTTGGCTTCGTGAGATACAACCGGAGACGGAAGTCGTACTGATGGAGTCGACGACCGACAGCAATGGCAATGAATGGTGGCGCATCCGCCTGCCAGATGGTGCGGAAGCCTGGTTGCCCAGCTATGACGGCATTTCCTATTCAGGGACGTTCGAGGCGCTTGCTTGGCCGCCGACAGGCAGCTCAACCAGAGGTGCTGCGCCGGTCACCACTGTCTGCCCCGGCTCCCCACTCCCAAGACTTAGTCCGGGTGATATCGGCAGGGTGTTGCCTGGCGATCCCAACCGACTCCGCGCTGCGCCTGAGTCAGGACGAGTCCTGGACAATATCCCCGGCGGCGCGACCTTCACGGTGCTGGCCGGGCCGCAGTGCGGTCCAGCAAATGGGCTGGCATGGTGGCAGGTGGAGTTCAACGGCCAGGTCGGCTGGACGGCCGAAGGTCAGGGAAGCACGTACTGGCTTGAGCCCGGGAGCTGAGCGAGCGGGCGGGGAGGCCGCTGTCCAGCATCCTCCCCGCTGATCTTATTCTCCGCCCTGGTCGTCCAGTTCTGCCTGAGTTTCGGCGATTACGTCTGCAAGGTGTCCCTGACCGGTGGGATCGAGTGCCAACGCCTGCTGATAGGCAAAGATCGACTCTTCCAGGCGTCCGGCCTCGTAATAAGCGTTGCCAAGTTCCACCCACAGCGTCGCGCCCAGGCCCGGAAACTCGCTGAAATCGTTCTGGGGTTGCGGCGCTTCAGTGGCCTCTGGATCCCGGTACACAGCGGCCTCATAGATAGCGAGCGCGGTATCGAGGCGGCCGGCCTCCATCAGCAGCTTGCCATACTGGTACTGCGCGTAGGCACGCTCGTCCGGCAGCACAATCAGCCCCAGCAGTTCGTCGTAACCGGCAGCGGCGGCATCGAAATCCCTGGCAGCTCGGGCAGCCTCGATGGTCACTTCGAGGAGCCCCCGCTGAATCAGCGTCGCCCGTTCTTCCAGATCGGTGAGCTCCAGCGCCTGCGCATAGGTCGTACGCGCCGTCTCGTAGTCGCCCTCGAAGCGAGCGATCAGGGCCAACCGCGCGGTCGATTCGGCAGCCAGTTCCCTGATACGCGTGTTCTGGCCACCGCCATAGAGCGCAATCACACGCTCGAAGTGTTCCCTGGCGCGCGCGATCGCCTCGACCTCACCCTGGAGCATGCGCAGGACCTCGACCTGTCCCAGGCCAAACGCAACCTTGGCTTCGATGTCGGCGCTCGGCGGGTTGTCTTTGGCGTTGAGCGCCTGGTCGAAGGTGCTCTCGATGCTGCTGATCAGCTCACTGCTGACACTCAGTGACCGCGAGACGCGCGATCCCTCCAGCGCACCCAGATACTGGGCCGTCCCTAACCCGGCGTAGGCCCGAGCATAATCAGGGTTTTGGTCGACGGCTGCTCGGAAATCTATCTCCGCCTGCTCAATCAGGCCGGGCAGACGCCGCACCTCGCGAACTTCAGTGCCGATGAACCCTCGGCTAACGATCAGGTTGTAATTCCCAACAGCGGCATTGCCGCGCAGCACATACATCACATCGCGCCCGACGATATCCTGGTTCAGCGACAGCGCGGTGCTGAAGGCTCGTCCGGCCTCGTCATAGTTACTGGCGATCATCTGCACCAAGCCCTGCGTGATGAAAGCCAACACCTGCGATCGGTTCGACAACTCACCGCTCAGAGCGCGGGACTGATCGATATTGCGGGCGTACAGCGCGGAAGCCAATTCGAACCGGCCGTAGAGTTCGCTCAGTTCCGGCCAGGTCTCGGTGATGTAGAATTCCGGCAACACCGCGATGCGACTGCCATTCTCACTGACCAGCCCGTACACGACGATATCGGCTCGGGCGTTGTGCTGCTCTTTCAGCCGCTCCACCAGCGCAGCGGCGCTGGCGGCCCGCTCTTCAGGCGTCGCGCCACCAACAGATCCAACCTGGGCAGGTGACCACACTCCGACGTCAATCGACAAGTCACTCCGCACACTATCCAGCCGCTGAACAAAACTTGTGTAGAGCGCTTCGGAAAGCACCTGCACGTCGGCCTGCGCGATGTCGGAGCCGGGCAGCGTGGAGAAGCCGGCCATCGCCACGTTGAAGCCGTAATTCTGGATTGGCGGCGCCCCTGGTGCTGTCAGTTGTGGCAGTGCAATGGCCAGGCCGACCAGCATTACGACCAGCAGCAGGAAAAGCAGCCAGAATGGGCGCACTACCTGATCGAGAAAGCGCCGCGATGGCCGCTCCAGGCGCGCGATCTGCAAGTCGAGATCGTGAGTCAGGGCCTCACGAAGCTGATCGTGATTGCTGAACGACCGGTACAGCCCGCGCAATTGCGCATCTGCCCCCTCGAAGCGACGAAAGAACTCGTCGACAATCGCCACCTGCTCCGGATCCGCTGGCGCGGCCGCCGGCGCCGTGCAGCGATACAGCAGCACGCTGGGGGACTTGCGGCGCTGGTACGAGCGATAGGCCTCGTAAAACTCGTATTCCGTGCCGCTCTGATACGGTTTTCCCGTGTCCGGGTTGATCTGACCGAGCGGGGTTCCCATACGCGACCACAGCATGCAGACCAGGATGTCGGCATGCTGTGGCTGGATCATCTCGCGGTTGACAACCTCCTGCGGCCCGTCACCGGTCAACGCAGGGGCATGTTCCTCATACAGGTAGGGCGAAAACTTGTATCGATCGCGAATAGTCGGGCGTTCGTTCATAATGCGGATAACTTCGGCCACGATGGCCCGCTCCGCGCGCAGATCGCTCGGAGATGAGACGAACACCTTGACGTTTCTCATATCCTGCCTACCCTAACTCGTGGTTGACGGCTGTGTCGAAGCTAGACTTTCTCGTAGAACATGTCATGCACGTAGCAATATCCCCACTCCTCACCGGGCTCCAGCGAGCGGATCATCGCATGTCCCGTGTCATGAAAGTGCTTGGTCGCATGCTTGTTCTTCGAGGAATTGCAGCAGCCCACATGGCCACATTCCAGGCAGACGCGCAGGTGAACCCACTTGTCGCCCGTCTTCATGCACTCTTCGCAGCCGGCGGCATTCGGCGCAGTGTTCTTCCGCTGGAGGTAATGATCACAAGGTGCCATCGTCTGATTGTCCTTACGTTCTCGCTGGGTAAACAGTTCTGCAATTCTCATGGCTGACCATAACGCACACGGAGTCCACACAGCCGGTGAGGCCATCGTGCCACCACTATCGTGCCACTCCTACTGAGACTTTGCGACCATCATCGCGGCGACGCATCACATGTGCAGCCTAATTGTACTCCGATGACGCTGTTTGATGCGGCACTTCCGATCAATGCGCTGGTTGCCCCTGGTGTAATACAGCGCTTCGACCAAATGATCAAAATATGTGAACTAGGTGAATTCGCTTTGTCGCAAGGTGGCGGAATGCAGTACATTAAGGAATGAACAGCAAGGCGAAATGTCACTCACCTGTCGTGCGCACCAGAAAGAAGGCAGCACATGCACCGGCGTTTTTCTCTTTCACGCAGTCTCTTACCCTTGGTTCTTCTCCTGGCGCTACTCCTGACCGCCTGCGGTGGGGGCGCTGCGACCTCCACGCCGACTTCGGATCCGACAGCCGAGCCAACCGTTGCACCATCCGATGTTCCACCAACAGCCGAAGCGACGGAAGCGGCAGATACGGTAGACGATGCCTCGGAGGCGACTGAGGCCGCCGAAGGCACAGCTGAAGCCGAAGCCACGGATGACGCCGGATCCGCCGAGGCGGGTTCAGGTGAGGCGAGCGCGGCGGACGCCGCCGCGCCAGTGGTCCGCATCGAGCAGGATAGCACGAGTCTGAGGGCCGGCCCGGGCGTTTCCTATGAGCGTGTCACAACCGCCAATTCCGGAGATCTGCTCCCCGCATTGGGCCGCTCGGGAGAAGGCCAGACGATCTGGTTCCAGGTTGAGATGCCCGACGGCACGATTGCCTGGGCGTGGTCTCGAGTGGCGACTCTTCTGCCCGAAGGAGCTGAGATCCCCGAGGTCGAGCCGCCTCCGTCCAGCTAGCCACCCTCCGTTCGGGCGCGGTGACGGCGGTTCAATTCTTCCTGGACGTCGTCAAGAGAGACTCCAATCTCGTTCATCAGAACGAGAAGATGAAAGAACAGGTCGCAGATTTCGGCGACCTGTTCACCTTTGGGCTGGCTGAGCGCGGCAACGATGACCTCAGTGGCCTCTTCGCCGACCTTCTGGGCCATGCGGCTACGCCCTGCATCTATCAGTGAGTTGGTGTAGCTATCCGGCCGCGGATTCGCCCGGCGATCGGCGATCAGTCGTTCCAGGTAAAGAAGCATTTCCGACATGGTGAGTTCATTCCTCTGCACGGGGTAATGAGAGCGTCAGGTCGTCGAGGGTTCTGTAGAAGCAAGAGACAGCGCCAGTGTGGCAGGCCGGCCCCGCCGGATCGACCAGAATCAGCAGAGTATCGGCATCGCAGTCCACTCGAATTTCGGTGATGCGCTGCACGTTGCCGCTGGTGGCGCCCTTGTGCCATAGCTCCTGGCGGCTCCGGCTCCAGAAGACCGTCTCGCCTGTCTCCAGCGTCCGAGACAGGGAATCGGCATTCATGTAGGCCATCATCAGGACCTGCTGACTGCGCGAATCCTGAACGATCGCCGGAATCAGGCCGGTGGAGTCCCACTTCAGCAGTCCGGCAAGAGCCTCTTGAGGGATTGCGCCGCTCATAGCAGCTCCCACCCGCCCAGGCGCACCGGAATCCCCTGCTCCGCCAGATACTGCTTCAGGTCACCGATGCGCAGTTCGTTGTAGTGAAACAGCGTCGCCGCCAAAGCCGCGTCCGCTCGTGCGTCTTCGAACGCCTCGCGGAAGTGTTCCATCGCCCCTGCCCCGCCGCTCGCGATCACCGGGATACTCACCGACTCGGCGATCAGGCGCGTCAACTCCAGGTGATACCCGGCTTTGGTGCCGTCGCGGTCCATGCTGGTCAACAGGATCTCGCCTGCGCCACGTCGTTCCACTTCGCGGGCCCAGGCCGCTGCCTCCAGGCCTGTTGGGATGCGCCCGCCGCTGATGAACACCTCATAACGTTGATCCTGCTCCACCCATTTGGGATCGATGGCAACGACGATGCACTGGCTGCCAAAAGCCCAGGCCCCCTCGCTAATCAGATCCGGGTCGCGAACGGCTGCGCTGTTGATCGAGACCTTGTCCGCGCCGGCCAGGAGCGTCTCACGAATGTCTTCGATGGTTCGAATGCCGCCACCCACGCAGAACGGGATGAAGATGCTGTCGGCCACCTGGCGAACCATCTCCAGCATGGTTCCCCGGTTTTCGTGCGACGCGGTGATGTCGAGAAAGACCAGCTCATCAGCGCCCTCGCGATCGTAGACCACTGCCTGCTCCACCGGGTCACCTGCATCGCGCAGATCCACGAAGTTCACGCCTTTGACCACCCGGCCATCTTTGACATCCAGACAGGGAATAATCCGTTTTGCCAGCATCAGGTACTCTCCTTGCGCTTGACCACATCCCGACCATGGACGCCCGTGAGCCGCTTCAGTGGCATGCTTAGTTCCATCCTGCGGCCGCCTCCAGAGCCTGTCTGAGGCTGAAGGCGCCGGTGTACAGCGCCATGCCGATGACTGCGCCCTCCACGATTTTGCCTTCCGCCAGACGACGCACATCGGTCAAAGAAGCGACCCCGCCGGACGCGATGACCTTCAGCTCGGTCTCTGTCGCCAGAGCCTCGGTCGCGCTCACATTCACCCCATCGAGCAGTCCATCGCGGCTGACATCGGTAAAGAGGGCGTACTTCGCGCCATAGGAGACCAGCAGTTTGCCAAGTTCTGCGGGCGTCATCTGCGAAGCCTGCTGCCAGCCATGCGTCACCACGTAGCCGTCCCTTGCATCTAGCGCAACACAGACGGCCTCTCCGCCCAGATCGGCCACGATCTCGCGGACGCTCTCCGGCTTCTGCACCGCGATGGTGCCGAGGATCACGCGCTGGGCTCCGGCATCGATAGCGGACCGGATGGACTGCGAGTCGCGCAGTCCGCCGCCAAACTGCACCGGAATGTCCAGCGCGGAGATCTGCTCCAGCACCTTCAGGTTCTGATTGGATCCGCCAAACGCGCCGTCCAGGTTGACGACGTGCAGCCAGGCTGCCCCTTCGTCGAGCCAGCGCCGGGCCACATCCGCCGGGGCATCGGAAAACTCCACTTTGCGACTACGATCCCCCTCGCGCAGGCGGACAACTTTCCCTGCGCTCAGGTCAATGGCTGGGTAAACGATCATGCCACAACCTCGACCCGTTCGGTCATTTTCAGAAAGTTGGAGAGCAGGCGGAGGCCGGTCTGCTGGCTCTTTTCCGGGTGGAATTGCACACCGAAGAGATTTCCGCGCGCGACGCCTGAACAAAACGGTGCGCCGTAGTCTGTGGTGATCAGGATGTCGCTGGAATCAGCCGGCTCGCAGTAGTAGCTGTGCACGAAATAGGCAGACTGTCCGGTCTCAAGGCCTTCGACCAGCGGCGAATGTCGGGCCATGTGCAGGTTGTTCCAGCCCATGTGCGGCACCTTCAGACCAGGACGCTCGGGGAAGCGCGTGACACGCCCCGGCAGCAGGCCGAGGCCGTTATGCTGGCCCATCTCGTCGCTGGTCTCGAACAGGAACTGCATCCCCAGGCAGATTCCCAGGTACGGCACCCCTGCGTGCACCGCCTCCTTAATCGGCTGGACGAGTCCCTGCGCGTACAGTTTTTCCATGCCCGCGCCAAACGCTCCTACCCCCGGCAGGATGATGCGCGTCGCCCCCTTAAGTTCGTCCGGCTCCCGCACAATCCGCATGCTCGTCGCGCCCAGATAGGTGAGCGCATGAACCACGCTGCGCAGGTTGCCCGCACCGTAATCGATGACCGTGAGCACTCAATACTCCCCTTCCACAAAACAAAAAACCCCGCGCCGCTGCGGGGTTTCGTTCGGTCCGTACAACCTGACGACGACTTACACCAGCACGCGCTAGGCGTTGGACTGCGGTTCAGGGTGATGCAGATGGACAACAAGTTGATCGTTCATGATGCCGATTGTAATCACTCCGTCGCGACCCGTCAACTCGCCAGCGCGTGCAGATTTTCCCGCCGCTGGGTTGATGTCTGCACAGGTGGCCACATTCGCTATAATGACTGTCGCGTTCGCCGCTCTAGGAGCCTTCCAATGCGCAGAACAATTGCGCTGGTGACAGACTTTGGCCTGACCGATCCGTTCGTCGGCGTGATGAAGGGCGTCATCGCCCGCATCGCCCCGGACGCCAACGTCATCGACATCTCGCATGCGGTGCCGGCTCAGGATATTCGCGCCGGGGCGCTGACGCTTCTTGCCAGCTATGGCTATTTCCCGGCCGGCACTGTTTTCGTCGTCGTGGTCGACCCCGGCGTCGGCAGCACACGGCGGCCGATCGCGGTGCGCGCTGGCGAAGCACTCTTCGTTGCACCGGACAATGGAGTGCTCTCCTACATTCTTCAGGAGACGGAAGTGCACGAGCGCGTTCTGCTGGACAATCCGGCATACCAGCTGACTGTGGTGAGCAATACCTTTCACGGGCGCGATATCTTTGCGCCGGTTGCCGCCCACCTTGCGTCGGGCGTGCCGTTCACTCAGATTGGCAGCCCTCTGGCAGAGTGGCACGTTCTTGACCAGCCGACCCTGGCATCCGACGGTGATCGCGTCACCGGCGAAGTCATACAGATCGACCGTTTCGGCAACGTCGTAACCAGCATCGGCCGCTTCCAGTGGCTGGAAGATGATCATCTGCGCCTGGAACCCGCCTTTGGGGCACCGATCGCGCCGCGGGTTTCGCTGGCCCGCCGCTGCTCGATCACCGTGGGGGACACGCATCTGGACACCATTCGCCACACCTACAGCGAAGCCTATCCGGGCGCGGCGCTTGCGCTCATCGGCAGCAGCGGCTTTCTTGAACTTTCGATTAACCTGGGCAGTTTTGCCGACGTCTTCACCGTGAACGTGGGCGACCCAGTTACCCTTGAAGCAGGATAGTGAACATGCGCCATCAGCAGTTTGTGATTGAAGGTGGGCATCCCCTCACCGGGGAAGTTACCGCCAGCGGAAACAAGAATGCCGCTCTCAAGATGATCCCGGCCTGTTTGCTCACAGACGAGCCCATGATCCTGCGCAACGTGCCGGATATCGGCGACGTCCGCAGCATCATCGAGATCATGCGCTTCGTCGGCGCCTCCGCGGAATGGATCGAACCAAAGACGCTGCGCATTCACGCGAAGGATGTGCATACCTCCCATATCGACGCCGCGCTGACCAGCCGCCTTCGAGCCAGCATCGTGCTTGCCGGCCCCTTGCTGGCACGCTGCGGCGAGGTGACTCTGGGCCTGCCCGGCGGGGACAGTATCGGAGAGCGTCGCATCGACATGCACGTCTATGCGCTGCGCAAGCTCGGCGCGACGGTGTCATTTGACGGCGCAGTACGCATCGCCGCGACCGATCTCCGGGGCGCGCACATCGTCCTGGTCGAGGCCAGCGTGACGGCGACCGAAAACACGATTATGGCGGCGGTCCTCGCCAAAGGCACCACCGTGATCGAAAACGCCGCCAGCGAGCCGCATGTCCAGGATCTCTGCAAGATGCTGGTCGCGATGGGCGCGCAAATCGAGGGGATTGGCTCCAACCGCATCACCATCCACGGCGTAGAGAAGTTGCACGGCACCGACACGCGCGTCGGGGCTGACTTCATGGAAGTGGGCAGCCTGATCGGCGCAGCAGTGATGACCGGCGGTCAGCTTCGAATCCGCGAGGCCGATCCGGGCTATCTCTCCACGATCGCGCTCGTCTTTGACCGCCTGGGCGTACACTGGGAGGTCGAGGATGAGGACATCGTCGTCCCCGCTCATCAGGATCTGACCATCCGCCCCGACCTGGGTAACCGCATCCCTATCATCAAGGCGCAGCCCTGGCCGGCCTTTCCTTCTGACCTGATGAGCGTGGCGCTGACGATCGCGACTCAGAGCGCCGGCGCGGTGCTCTTTCACGACTGGATGTACGAAAGCCGCTTCTTCTTCACCGACCGCCTGATGCGCATGGGCGCGCGCATCACGCTCTGCGATCCGCACCGCGTGCTGGTCCAGGGGCCAACCGCCCTCATCGGGCAGGCGAACATCACCAGCCCGGACATTCGCGCAGGCATGGCCATGCTTCTGGCCGCCCTGGCCGCGCGCGGCGAGACTCGTATCAGCAATATCCAGCAGATTGATCGGGGTTACGAACGGATCGAAGAGAAACTGCACGCGCTGGGGGCCAACATCGTCCGCGTGGACCTGGGCGAGCTGAGCGATTAACGAATGCTGCGCACGCGGGCATCGCCCTGCCGACGCGTCGTACCCAGGGCGTCCAAATGTTCCAGCAGCGCAATCGCGTACTTGCGCGACGTGCCGTAGCGGTCGCGAAGCGCGGCAACCGTCACACTGCCATCCTGATCGATCAGATCAAGTGTACCGCTGACGAGTGCGCCGTAAGCCTCGGGGCCGAACAACACGTCGGGCGCGACCTGAATCAGACGCCCGAGGTCAATCGCCGCACGCAGCACGTCCTCACCCACCTGTGTAGCCGCCTCCTGAAACGAGGGTGGCGTGTAAGGAACGGCCTCGAACCGTTGGAGCAGATCCGCAAGGCGCTGTTCCTGCTCGGACGTTAAGTGGACTGCGTGGTTTGCCAGGCGAACAACGGTCGTTTCGCTGGAAAACAGATCGCTTGAGTCCAGGAGTGCGGTGAGCGCCGCAGTCCGGATACCCATTCGACTGCGCAACTCTTCGCGCGCCATGCCTGCTTTTAACGGATAGGCCGCGTGATAATTCGCCAGCACCCCATGCAGTCGATCGATCTGCGCTTCGTAACGGCCCGATTCCATCCAGGTACCATCGTTCAGCCTGACGATCAACCCCTGCTGCTCCGCCTCCTCAAGCGCCTGCTCGAACTCGGCCGGCTCCAGATCAACGCGCGACGCCAGCGCCGAACGGCTGGATGGTTCATCACTCGCGGCTGCATCGGCCACCAATTCAGCAGGTGAGCCGCGCACCAGTCGCTCCAGGCGATCGATGACGTCCTGCTGAAATCGTCGGTAGCGCGACGGGGCATTCGACTGCACCACGACACCACCCCCGATAGTCTGAGGTGGGGAAGGCAGCCGCAGAATGAAGCGATCGCCGCGAACCAGCGCCAGCGGTTCGTCAGTGCGAACCTGGATCCAGCCGGTTTCGCCGGGCTGAAGCGCTTCTTCCGCCAGAACCCGCACGTGGCCAAGGGCCTCGGCAGTGCCGACGAATACCTTGACTTCGGTGTTGTGAGCCAGCGGCCGATCGATATCAGGAAGAAGGCGTACCTGTGCGTCAAACAGATCGGTTGGCTGAATGAAACCGGGGCGCGTCAGCACCTGGCCCCGCTGAATTTCCTGTCGGTCGAGGCCCGTCACGTTGACCGCAGTACGCGTTCCGGGGAGCGCCTTCGTTGTGCTGGTCTGATAGCTTTGCAATCCCCGCACACGACCCGTCAGTCCAGCCGGTTCAATCACGACTTCATCGCCGACATGCAGCGCGCCGCCGCGCAGGGTGCCTGTGACCACGGTGCCAAAACCGCCGATCGTAAACACGCGGTCGATCGGCATGCGCGCCACACCGCGATCACGCCGCGGCGGAAGCGACTTCAGCAGCGTAGCCAGCGCTGTGAGCAATTCCGGGATGCCCTGCCCCGTATTAGCCGAGACGGGCAGAATCGCAGCGCCGGCGAGCGGTGTCTGCGCCAGCGCCTCGGCGACCTCCTCGCTGACGAGATACAGCCAGTCGGGGTCTTCAACCATGTCGACTTTGGTCAGTGCTACCACCGCGTGGTGGATTCCCAGGAGATTGAGAATCGCCAGGTGCTCACGGGTCTGGGGCATGATGCCTTCGTCGGCGGCTATAACCAGGAGCGCCGCATCAATCCCGCCGACACCGGCCAGCATATTCTCGATGAAGTCGCGGTGTCCTGGAACATCGACGATTCCCACCATCTCGCCATCGGGAAGCCCGGGCAGAGACAGCCAGGCAAAGCCCAGGTCGATGGTCATTTCGCGGGCTTTTTCTTCCGCCAGGCGGTCGGGATCTATTCCTGTCAGGCATTTGACAAGCGTGGATTTGCCGTGGTCAACGTGCCCGGCTGTGCCGATAACGCGCATTCCCTCGCCTAGCCGCTTCCGTTGCCGTTTGACTTCGGCAGATTATGGACTGGGATGCTGGTACCGGAGTCAAATTCCATCAGCAGGGCCTGATAACGCTCGCGATAGAGCTTGGCGCGTTCGCGTTCCAGATTCCAGACCCGGTTCAGACTCTCCTGCACAGGCGGGAGCATGGCTTCCAGTTCGGCGAAGCGCATGACGAAACGTTCGAACTCCTTGTCGTGCAGGCGCCAGACTTCGTCATTGGACAACGTGAACTGCTTCCAGCGCTTCTGATCGTCGCCGCGCCAGTCGTTCCACTCCTGACGGAAGCGCTCCTCGCTCAGGCGCTGCATTTCGGCCACTTCGTTGATGCGGCGCTCCAGACGGTCGCCGATACGCTCAAAGTCGTCGATGATCTTCTTCATTTCGCGGTAGGCTTCTGCCCACGTCTCGAAGCGCTCGGCATTCTGCTGCATCTGCTCGTCGTGCGTCTTGAACCGAGTCAACAGTGTGTTAATCTGCGCATCGCGCTGCTGGTCGAGCAGAGTCTCCTGGTCGATAAACTGCTGAATCTGCTCCTTACGATCACGCTCGCTGGTGATCAGTTCCTGGATGCGGCGCTCGTTGCGCAGCGACAGGTCTTCGATCAACGTCAGCTTCGGTTTCTGAGACTCATGGGCCTTCCGCAGTTCGGGGATTTCGCCCTCGATTTCCGAAAGCCGGCGGGCGTCCTGCCGACGTTGTTCTTCAAGGTGCGCCAGACGCCGGTCCGGATCTTCCATCCGCTTGAACAGATCGTCGATGCGCTGCTGCAGGGCCGCAACCACGCCGGAAAGCCGATCCTTTTCGACATTGATGGCCGGGAGTTCGGTTGTTTGGCGCTCCAGACGCCCGATCTTGTCGACCAGTTCGCGAACAGAGCGGTTCGCCGCCTCGCGCGACAGTTCTCCGCGGCGTTCCGCCTCGCGCTCTGCGGTCAGTCGCTTCGCCTCGACCTGCTCGATCTGCGTCGCGATCTCCTTACGAATCTGCTCCACAAGTTCGACTTCGCGGGTGGCGTTGGCAACCTGACCCTGAAGCTTTGCGCTGTCCGATTCAACCGCATTCAGCCGCTTCAGAAGGCCATCCATGCCCTCCTGCTGCTGAGCAAGCCGTTCCTGTAGTGTAGAAATCGTCGCCTTGTCACGGCGGCGCTCTTCATCTAACCATTCGATCATCCGGGCGGCTTGATTAATGTCCATGCCCAACCCCACTCACATCATTACATTCACCAGCGGCTGATTATAACACTTGAATAGATGAAAGAAGACGAAGGCAACCCCTAGACATTGTCACTCTCTGCCAGCGCGGCGGCGACGGCCTTCCCGGCTTCAACCGCCCCATACCCCTGGCGTTCGACCGGCACGCCCGGGATACGGTGGGCGGTGTGGAGCAGAATGTCGTAGACCTCTATCGGACTCAGCGCCGGGTTGGCCTCAAACATGCAGGCAATGATGCTGGCAACAACGGGCGCGGCGAAGCTTGTACCATCCACATGCTGATAGAACGGCGTCACCAGCTTGTACTCGGCGATCTGCTGCGCGCGAGGGCTGTTCGGGTAAATGCGCTTCGAGAACAGCTCCACCCCTTCGCTTTCCACCTGCGAACCGGGAAGCAACGGTGCCACCACCCAGATCGATGGGGCGACGATCTCAGGTTTGATCACGCCACCAATCCCCGCACCATAGTTGCTGTGCCAGATCTCCACGTTGCGGCGGTCGAACAGGCTGTGATCGTCCAGGCCGCCAACTGTCAGAGCGGCCGGCGCGGTGGCCGGTGGATTGAGACGACGTTCTCCGCTGTTGCCGGCAGCCACCGTCACGGCGATCCCGGAGTCGACCAGACGTTGGATTGCCATGTCGATCGGGTTGTCGGCCAGCCGCTCGACTGGATCACCGCCCAGCGAGATATTGACCACCCGGACTCCCAAATCCATGCCATATTCTTCCAACCAGTGCAGAGCGCGGGCGATGCCCTCATTGGTGATATGCCCGTGCGCGTCCATCACCTGAATTAGCACCAGCTCAGCATCGCTGGCAATACCACGGTAAAGGCCATGGCTGCGCCAACCGTTCCCGGCGGCGGTCGTGCTGGTCATCAGCCCGTGCCAGTGCGACGGCATGCCGTCGTCCCATCCTTCCCAGCGAACGGTGTCCGCGGGTCCGAAGGACAGAGTGCGTGTCGGGTCACTCCCGGCGTCGACCCAGGTTTTGATACGATTGGCGGGGCGTATCAGATCAGGATGGGGGTAGAAACCGGAGTCGATGAAAGCAATTGTCACCCCTTTGCCCGTAAATCTTGGGTCGGCATGCATACGCAGCGGGGTCGGCAGGATGCCAAAGGCCGCCTCAGCGTCTAGCGGCCAGACGGACTGGATCGACTCCTCCGCGGCCGCTTCCCCTTTCTCCAGCAAGACCACCAGGAGCGCCTTCTGCACACAGGCAGGGCATGCGCCGTCCGATCGCCTCCAGTTCGGGTTGTCCTCGGCCATCCGCTCAAGGACTTCGGAAGGCAGCCAATCCACTTCTTGCATCACCCATCGCTCGTGAATGCGGCCGCAGATTGGACACAGCACTGTTTCGCTGCTTACCATATAGAACGCCACCCCTTCTTCCGCAGTTGTTTGTTCCAATAAAGGCATCATTGCATGCGGAGACCACCTGGTCAGGGCTGAGTCAGCACCCAGGCGCGCAGCACTTCCGCAACACTCCAGGCCTGAGCCGCAGCGCCCCGCGGCTGATGCGGCGGCACACTATCAAAGATCTCCGCGATCGATCCAAGCACACCGTCGTGCAGGTGGTCGGCGAAAGCCTGAATGAACGACCGGGCGGCAACCTCGTCCCCATAGACGCGCAGATGGGCTTCCACAAACGCGCCGATCAGCCATCCCCAGACCGGCCCCTGATGATAGGAACGGTCCCGCGCAGCGCGGTCACCCGTATAGCGTTCGCTGTACTGCGAATGATCCGGGGCAAGGGTGCGCAGCCCGAATGAGGTGACCAGATTGACTGCGCACTCGTCGACCACCGAGCGCGCCTGCTCGTCGTTGAGTAGACCATCCCGCAGGCTGACGGCAAAGATCGCATTGGGGCGCATGCTGGCATCCGCGTTCCCCTCGGGCGTGTCCAGCACATCGTAGAGGTAACCGGTTTCGGCGTTCCAGAAGCGCGCGAATGACGCCTGCACGCGCGCAGCGGCTTCCTGGAAACGTGTCGCATCGGCCGATTGCTTGAGCAGATCGGCGAATTCCCGCATCGTGAGCAGCGCGCTATACCAGAGCGCGTTGATTTCAACAGCCTTCCCTGTGCGCGGGGTGACCACCCAGTCGTCGATCTTCACGTCCATCCAGGTGAGCTGCACGCCGGGCTCGCCGGAGCGGAGGAGCCCATCCTCAGGATCGACCTGTATTCCGTGTCGTGTCCCCCTCTCGTGCCAGTCGATGATGTCTTTTAGCACGGGATACAACTCCCGGATCAGGTTCGCATCCTGCGTGTGTTCGAAGTAGGCACGGATCGCCTGGAAGTACCAGAGCGTCGCGTCGACCGTGTTGTACATCGGCGCCTCGCCGGCGTCCGGGAAAGTGTTGGGCAGCATACCCTGGTTGACCAGACTCGCAAAGGTGCGCAGGATCATCGCGGCATCGGCCGACCGGCCGGTGGTAAGAGTCAGGCCGGGCAGCGCAATCATCGTATCCCGCCCCCAGTCGGTGAACCAGTGATATCCGGCGATCACCGTCCGGCCGTCGGCCATTTCCGGCAAAGCCCGCTTGACAATGAATTGATCTGCGGCAAGGACAAGCTGGCGAATCCACGCAGGAGCATCCTCCCGCTCGGACTGTTGCATGCATCGCGCCTCGTGATCGATCTGTTCCGCCAGCGCGCCGGCGCCGTCGATGGTTTCCACCAAGTCCGTGGACACGACAAAAGTCAACGATTCGCCTTCGGAAAGAGCCGCCGTGAAGTCGCCCACATAAGCGTGATCGTCCCGGTCGGGAAGCCCACGCTCGGTCTCGACAGACAATGAAAAGTCCAGGTACCAGTCGAACCGCGAAGACGCTTCCGCGCGATCGCTCAGAACGTAGTAGGAAATCGCACCGGGAGGCGTGATTTTCAGCCCGCGCTTAACCGATTCGATCGCGTACATATCTCCGCCGGCCTGGGTATTGCCATGCGAATCGCGGAAATTGGCCAGTGCCCGCAGCGAAAGGACAACCGGCGCTGAACCGCGAACCATCGTGTAGCGAATGTATGTGGTGTTGCTGCCCTGCTGCATCCAGATCTGTTTCTTAATCAGGACATCGCTGAAGGCGAACCGCCATACCGGCCGAGTGCCCTCCAGTTCAAACGATTCTATGTGACGGTAACCCTGCGGTTCTACCGCACGGGAGCCCCAGGCATTGGTATGCAGGGGATAGTCTCGTCCCCGGTAACGAGCAACTTCGTCAAGCTTGGCCAGCAGCAGGGTTCGAGCAACCGGTGGCTGTAAAGCGGCCATCAGCAGCGCGTGGTAACGCCGCGTCAGCACGCCGGCAACCGTCCCAGAGGCGTATCCCCCGATTCCGTTCGTCACCAGCCATTCGCGCTCAACAGCAATGGGTAAGCGTCCGCATACTTCTCGGCCGAAATGAATCGTCATGGCCCCCCCTCCCGATTCGTTGCGTCCCTATAAAAGTCGCGCTTCCTGCGGCAAACTATAGCATAGATGCGAGCGGCACACGTGACCTCGCTCTGAACAATGCGCACAAAACGCGAGGATCATCTTGACCCAGGAACACTACGTCGCTGAAACGACACTGTACGTCCGTTATGCGGAGACGGATGCCATGGGCATCGTCCACCACGCCAGCTACATCGTATACTTCGAAGAAGGTCGCAGTCACTATGCCCGATCCCGGGGCAGCGACTATGCCAGCATCGAGCGCAGTGGCATTTATCTCACCGTCACCGAAGTGAACGCCCGCTACATCAAACCGGCGGTCTATGGCCAGCGTATCGCGGTCCGCTGCTGGATCGGCGAGATGCGCAGTCGAGGCCTCACGTTTGAGTACGAAATCGTGGATGCCGACACGAGGGAAATTCTCGTGCAGGGCCACAGCAAACATATCGCCATCACACGCGAAGGACAGGTCACCCGAATCCCGGATACTTGGCGCGTTTGGGCGTGACGTACTGCGTTTGACGGTCTTCCAGTCATCTCATATAATCGAATCTGTGTTTGATTAATCAAATATAGAGAATTTGACTGGAGTCACTATGGTTACCTATAAAGACAAACCCTGGCTCAAGCGCTACGATCCAGGCGTACCTGCGACTCTCGAACCGTACCCCAACAAGCCCCTTTTCGAGCTCCTGCGCGAGTGCGCCCGTCGTGCCCCCAACAATATCGCGCTGACAACCAGCGCCCATCTGCCGATATTCGGTCGGGTCGCAGCCAATCTCACCTATGCTCAGGTCGACCAGGCGACCGACGCACTGGCAGCTGCGCTCGTCGACCTGGGCCTCAAGAAAGGCGATCGTGTCGGGTTGATCATGCCCAATACCGCCGCCTTTGTGATCAGCTACTTTGCGGTGCAGAAGGCAGGCGGTGTGGTGGTCGCCACAAACCCGACCTACCCGCCGGAGAAGATGAAGGAGCAGCTCAACGACAGCGGTGCGACCTTTGCCATCTGCCTGACGTTGTACTACAAGGCGCTGAAGTCGGTCCAGCAGGGAACGCAGATCAAGAAGTTCATCGTCACGAACGTCAAGGAATACCTGACCCCGCTCGCCCGGCTGCTCTTCACGTTAGCCCGCGAGAAAAAAGACGGCCACTACGTGGAAGCACTGGCCGCAAATGATTACTGGCTGCAGGATCTGCTCGAAAAGTACGCCGGCAAAAAGCCGAACGTTGCGGTCTCCGGCGACGATCTGGCAATCTTTCAGTACACGGGCGGCACCACCGGCGTCCCCAAAGGCGCGATGTCGCAGCACAAGGCACTGGTGGCCAATACCACGCAGTGCATGGCGGTCCTTCTGGGCAGCGATCAGGGTTCGCAGGGCGACAAAGAAGTTTTTCTCGGCGCCATCCCCTTTTTCCACGCCTACGGTCTGATCACGGTGGTCGGGTTTGCCATGTCACTTGGCGCGCGCATCGTGATGGTCCCCAACGCGCGCGACTTCAACGATCTCCTCGACGTCATCAAAACGTTCAAGCCGACGATCTTCATGGGCGTGCCCGCGCTGTACAACGCCATCAATAACCATCCGCGCGTCAGCTCGAAGGAAGTCGACGTCACGAGCATCCGCATCTGCATGAGCGGCTCTGCGCCCCTACCTCCCGCCACCAAGCGCGAATTCGAGCGCATCACGGGCGGCAAGCTGCTCGAAGGCTATGGCATGAGCGAGGCGCCAACCGCCAGCCACGCCAACCCCTTGTTCGGCGAGAATCGCGAAGGTTCTATCGGCCTGCCCTTCCCCGATATGGATGTGCGCATCGTCAGCCTGGACGACGGCGAGACCGAACTGCCTATCGGCGAAGTTGGCGAGCTGATCATGCGGGGTCCACAGTTGATGCTTGGCTATCACGGCATGCCAACCGAAACCGCCAATGCCCTGCGCATGCACGATGGCCAGATCTTCCTCTATACCGGCGACATCGCACGCATGGATGAGGATGGCTACTTCTACATTGTCGACCGCAAGAAGGACATGGCGCTGATCGGCGGCTTCAACGTCTTCCCGGTCAACGTCGACAAGGTGCTTGCGGATCATCCGGCCGTCATGGATGTGGCCGTCGCCGCTATCCCGCATCCGGAAAAGGAAGGCCAGGAGGCGCTCAAGGCATGGGTAGTGCTCAAGCCTGGGGCGACTGCTACCGAAGCGGAACTCGTCGAGTTCGCCAGCAAGCGCCTCGCGCGGTATGAGGTGCCGACTCGCTTCACGTTTGTCGAAGCGCTGCCCAAGACCACGGTGGGCAAGACTCTGCGGCGCGAACTGGTGCTGATGGAAATGGCCGAACGCGAAAAGAAGAACGGCAGATAGACGCCTGCGGATACTTGGCAGCAAAGCGCTTTTAGGGGTTAATGCGGCACCAGGGCAGCGATCCTGCTCTGGTGCTTACAAATTCAGGCACCCAACTCAGGTTCGGTCAGGTAGTGGCCGCGAAAGAACGCGCGCGCCGGCCCCCGGTTGAGATACCACACCACATAGAGCGCGATCAGTGCGCTTAGGACTGTGCGGCCAATCGTCAACTGTCGCGCGAGATCCCCCCCACTGTCGATGCCTGATTGTATCGAGGGACTTGATGTGAGGTTGGCAACCATCAAAACCACAGTAATGGCAGTAAGCGCCACAACGAAGCCCATGATGATCAGCCGGATCGAGCGAGGACGGCCGCGCCACGCCATGAGCGCCAGGGGCACGTACGCAAGGCCCAGGACGACCTGAATTATCAGACCGGCGTCTGTGACTCCCTCGGAACTCCCGCCTACCGCAAACGGCACCGATTGCCCGGCGCCTCCGTCCACGGGCATGCTCATCTGACTAATTCGATATTGAATCAGGTAAATAACACTGACCTGAAGGAGAGGCAGCAGCGTGAACAGCATGACGCTCGCCAGAATGGCAAGGCTCACGCCCAAGGTACGGGGTGGACGGTTTGCTAAAGATGCCACCAGAGATTCCTATCGTTGCTCCGTTACAGCCGAAACAATAGAACTGTAGACAACTTCACAACATTCGACTAGCACCTTGCTTATAATCCATGTTATACTATTGAAATATTCGCTGTCTGTATCCGGGGGTTGTGTTGACTATGAAACTTCCTGCTATCCTCGATCAAATCTACGCCGCATTTCTGGAGCGCGCTGATCAGGGTCGCTTGATTCTACTGCACCCCGACAGCCGTTTTCGTACTCCATTTGTCGCCCGCTTGACCAGAAGTGCCGAGTTCCAGGTATTTTACTATGCTCTGGGACCAGATGATGTCGATCTTCTAGCCATGCTCAACGGCATGACCCATGACCTGATCGGCCAAAACCCGCTCTTCGGCCGGCATCTGCACCTGCTCAGCAGCGACGACTGGCAGGATTCGGCGAAGTTGGTGAGTGCTGCCACGCGCGACATTGCCGAGCTCAGCGACAAGCCCTTCCTGCTTGTGCTGGACGAATATGACCGCAGCCATGGCGCAGATGATATCCAGTGGTTCATCGAGTATCTTGTCCAGAACCTACCTGATCACTGCAAGATCGTGATCAACAGCCGCATTCTTCCTCGTCTCTCGTGGGTGCCAATGATCGCCCGTCGCCGCGCGATCATCTTCAAGGACAGCGAGGTCGTTCGCGAAAATTACTATAACTTCGCTGGCGGAAAACACACCCTCGAAGTCTACGCGCTTGGTCCCGGTTTTGTCCTGTTCAATGAGATGTCCGTGGACATCTGGGAAGGCCACCTGCCCAGATTGCTCTTCTTCTTTGCCCTCGACCGTCCAGTGATCACGCGTTCGGAGATTTGCCGCGCCTTCTGGCCCGGAGTTGGATACCGATCAGGCCGTCAATGTGTTCCATGTGACGAAGCGCCGCCTCCACAAGGCGCTCGAAATGGATGGTCTGGTCCACGACGATGGCTACTATCGCATTAACCCGGCCCTGCATGTCGACTACGACGTCATGCACTTCGTCGGCAAGTTGATGGATGGTCGAAACACTCGTCTTTCTGATTCCGAACGGCTGGCAGCCTGGCAGGCGGCATCCGATTTGTATCGTGGTCCCTTCCTGCACGGACACACTGATCCATGGATCACCCAGCGCCGCGAAGATTTCCGCGCCGGCTATCTGGAAGCCCTGGACGCGCTGGCCAAATGGAAGATGGATCAGCAGCTCCCGGAGCACGCGTTGGTCATGTACAAGCGCGGACTGGCGGCAGACTTCTCTCGGGAAGACTTCCACCGCGAAGTGATGCGCATCTACCAGACGCTCGGACGGCGCAGCGAGGCCGTTGCCCAGTTCCGCCAGCTAGAGCAGCATGTCGCGTCGGAGAACGGGCGCGTTCAGGACGTCACACGCAAACTCTACAATGAACTCATAGCCAAAGGCTAATCGCGCTATTTAGCAGAGCGCCGTGGCATGCAAAAACGGAAGCGCCCGCGCATGATGCGCGGGCGCTTTGCTGTGCCCCTGACAGGATTCGAACCTGTGGCCTTTCGCTTAGAAGGCGACTGCTCTATCCTCTGAGCTACAAGGGCGTCCCACTGAGGTCATTGTAGTGGGAGGTGCTCCCCTCTGTCAAGCGACGGCGCACCCGCACATTTGTGCTATCCTCAGGTTGATTTTTTCCCCTGATTCAGGTAAAATTGTTGATAGGCGTTTTCCTATTCAGAGCTCGTACGCTGTTACCTCACAATGGCGTTCCCGTAAGTGACATGGGTCGACCAAGCAGACGGTGGGGTTTATGTTGTCCGGTGCGCTGTCCGGCCCGGTTCAAGGAGCACGAATGACTGACGAAGTGATTAATCTTGTGCAGCCGCCTGTTCAAATGCACTACGATGACGATAGCATCAAGGTCCTGGAGGGTCTGGAGGCGGTACGCAAGCGCCCTGGCATGTACGTTGGGGGCACCGATGTTCGGGCGATGCATCATCTTGTCTACGAAATCGTCGACAACGCAGTCGATGAAGCACTCGCCGGCCGCTGCGACCGCATTCTCGTAACACTCTATGACGACGACGTTGTTTCGGTCGCCGACAACGGCGTCGGCATCCCTGTCGGCATGAACAAGAAGCTGAACAAACCGAATCTCGAAGTGGTCTTCACCGTGCTGCACGCCGGCGGCAAGTTCGACAACGATGCCTACAAGGTCAGCGGTGGTCTCCATGGTGTCGGCGCTTCGGCCGTCAATGCCCTGTCCGACTTCCTGCGCGCTCAGGTTTACCGTGACGGCAAGCTGTGGGAGCAGACCTACAGCCTGGGCATCAAGACCTCCGATGTCACCGCCATACGACCGCTTGAGCCGGGCGAACCGACCGGTACCGTCATCACCTTCCGGCCCGACTTCACCATCATGGAGCATAATCACTTCGACTTCACGACACTGGAGAAGCGGTTCCGCGAGATCGCCTTTATCAACCGCAGTCTGATGATCACCTTGCGGGACGAACGCGTGAGCCCGTTTCCACGCGAGTTGACCTTCTACTTCGAGGGTGGCCTGCACTCCTATGTTCGCTGGGAGAATCGACGCCGTCAGGTGCTTCACCCGGTTGTCCACCTGGAACGAGAAGTCGAGCTGACGCCTGAAGGCAAGCCCCCCTACTCCGTGAGTGTCGAGGTTGCGCTCCAGTACACCGACTCGGCCAATCAGAACGAGATCGCCTTTGCGAACGTCATCAACACCACCGACGGCGGCACGCATCTGACCGGTCTGCGTTCAGCGATCACCGGCGCAATCAATCGCTATGCTCGCAAAGCGGGATACCTGAAAGACAAGGACGGCAATTTCTCGGGCCGCGACACGCTGGAGGGCATCACGGCGGTTGTCAGCGTCAAGCTGCCCAACCCGGCGTTCGAGAGCCAGACGAAAGTTAAGCTCATCAACCCGGAAATGCAGGGCGTCGTTTCTTCTGTGGTGACGGAAGGCTTCAACGAATTCCTGGAAGTGAATACCCGCGACTCCAAGCGCATTGTCGAGAAGTGCATGACCAGCATGCGCGCATGGGAAGCCGCCCGCAAAGCACGCGATCTGGTGCGCAGCGGCCCCAGCCTGCTGGAAAGTTCTACGCTTCCCGGCAAACTGGCCGACTGTTCGCAGCACGGCGCAGTGGCGGAAATCTACCTGGTCGAGGGTGACAGCGCCGGCGGCTCCGCCAAGCAGGCGCGCGACCGGCATTTCCAGGCCATTCTGCCGCTGCGAGGCAAGATCCTGAACACGGAACGTGCCCGCCTGGACAAGATGCTCGACAACAACGAAATCAAGGCCCTGATCAGCGCGCTTGGTACAGGCATCGGCGAAGATCTGGACACCGGCAGGATTCGCTACGGCAAAATCATTACCATGACTGACGCCGACGTCGATGGGGCGCACATCCGCACGCTGCTCCTCACCTTCTTCTTCCGCCACATGCAGAAGATCATTCTGGAGGGGCATCTCTATATCGCCCAACCACCGCTCTTCCGCTTGCAGCACGGAAAGGATATCCGCTACCTGTACCCGGCAGCCGGCATGCACGAAAACCAGGTGCTCAACCGCGGACTGGCGGAATTCAAGGACCCGGATAAGGTGAAGGTCAATCGGTACAAAGGTCTGGGCGAGATGAACCCGGAACAGTTGTGGGAGACCACAATGGACCCGGCACAGCGCACGCTCCTCCAGGTCACCATCGAAGACGCGGCGGAAGCGGATGATGTCTTCGAAATGCTGATGGGGAGCGAAGTGCCTCCGCGGCGCCGTTTCATTCAGACCCACGCCCGCAGTGTCCGCAACCTCGATATCTAGCGAAAGCAAAAGGGTGGGAGAACTCCCCCACCCTTTTGCATCTCCTCTAGCACCCCAGACCCAGATCAGCAGCTCCGACTCTCAGGCCTCTGCCTGCCAGTATTCCGGATCATAAGCCGGCATCTCGCAGCGCATCGGCCGGTCTTTGCGTTCGCCGCTGATATAGGCGGCCTGCATCAGCGTGTGAATCTGCGACGTGCCTTCGTAAATGACTGCGCTCTTGGCATTGCGCAGGTGGCGCTCGACGCGATACTCGTCGGAATATCCATAGGCGCCATGTATCTGCACGGCGTCATCCGCAGCACGGCGGGCCGCGTCGGTGCAGAACCACTTCGCCATACTGGTCTCGCGCGTGTTGCGCAGGCCCTGGTTCTTCAGCCAACCGGCCTTCCAGACCAGCAGCTCGCCCGCCGCCAGGCTCTGCCCCATGTTGGCGATCATCTGTTGGATGAGCTGATACTCGATGATCGGCTTACCGAATGTCTTGCGCACCCGCGCGTAGGCCAGCGACTCGTCGATGCAGGCCCGGATGACGCCCACTGCTCCCGCTGCGACGGTATAGCGGGCGTTGTCAAGCGCACTCATGGCAATCTTGAAGCCCTCGCCTTCTTCGCCCAGACGGTGGCTCTTGGGCACGCGCACTTCCTCCATGTTGATCCACCCGGTGTTGCTGGCATGGACTCCCATCTTGCCCTCGATACTGCCCGTCGTCAGCCCCTTCCAGCCACGCTCCAGGATGAAAGCGGTAATGCCGTTCGGGCCGGCCTCCGGGTTCGTTTTGGCGAAGACGAGGAAGCGATTGGCGACATCGGACAACGTGATCCACATTTTCTCGCCACTCACCACATAGTCGTCACCATCCTTACGTGCACGACTGGCCATCGCCGCCACGTCCGAACCTGCACCGGGTTCGGTCAGTCCGAAGCAACCAATGTTCTGGCCAGTACCCAGCGCCGGGAGAAACTCACGTTTCTGCTCGTCTGTGCCCCACTGGAAAATGGGGAGCGCATGCAGGCCGAGGTGCACAGCAACCGTTTCGCGAATGGAAGAGTCGCCGTACTCCAGGCCCTCCGCCACGAGTCCCAGCGAAATGAAGTCCATCCCGGCGCCGCCAAAGCGCACCGGGAGGCACACGCCCAGGAAACCCTGCTCGGCCATCTTGGGCAGCAGTTCCTTCGGGAAGGTGTGATTACGGTCATGCTCCCGGATGATTGGCATCACCTCTTTGCGGGTGAAGTTGTAGACCATATCCCGGATCATGGTGTGTTCTTGCGTCAGATTGAAGTCCATGAAGCGTCGTTCTTTCGTTTTCGTTCTACAGGGTTGCTTTGCATAAGCTGCCACCAAAACAGAGCATCACCCCGATCGTGAACAGCTCGGCAGTGATAGTCTGAGGCACGTACGTTCTGCCTGGCCCGGCTGTCAGCCGCCGAACTGGATGCCCTGCGCCAGCGGGAGTTGGGAAGACCAGTTCACGGTGTTCGTCTGGCGCCGCATATAGCCTTTCCACGCATCGGAGCCCGATTCGCGACCGCCGCCGGTTTCTTTCTCACCGCCAAACGCGCCGCCGATCTCTGCGCCACTTGTGCCAATATTGACGTTGGCGATGCCGCAGTCGGATCCTTCGTGCGACAGAAAGCGCTCTGCAGTAATCAGATTGGTCGTGAAGATCGCGCTCGACAGGCCCTGCGGCACCCCATTGTGGATGGCTATCGCTTCTTCGACGGTCTCGTAGGCCATCACATACAGAATGGGCGCAAAGGTCTCTTCGCAGACCAGCGACGTTTGCTGTGGCATGCGAATGATCGTGGGCTCGACGAAGTTGGCGCCGACCTGAGGAAGACGGTTGCCGCCGGACAGGATCTGTCCACCCTCGCCCTTTGCCCGTTCCACAGCGGCCATCATATTGTCGACCGCTTGCTCGTTGATCAGCGGCCCCAGCAGCGTCCCGGCAGCCAGCGGATCGCCAACAGGAACGGTCTGGTAAGCCTTGACGAGCCGGTTGGTCAGCTGGTCGATGATGCTGCTGTGGGCAATGATGCGGCGCGATGTCGTGCAGCGCTGGCCGGCCGTACCGACCGAGCCGAATAGAATAGCGCGAACCGCAATGTCAAGGTTGGCATCTTCCGTGACGATGATGCCGTTGTTGCCGCCCAGTTCCAGAATGCTTCGGCCCAGGCGGCCGGCCACGGCCTGCGCCACCTTACGGCCGGTGCGGATCGAGCCGGTGAAACTGATCAGCGGCAGCCGATGATCCAGAGTCATCAACTGGCCGATCGCGCCGCCGCCTATGACCAGGTTGAAGATGCCGTCGACGCCGAAGTCGGCGCTGATCTGATGGGCGATTTTCTGCACCGCAATGGCCGACAGCGGCGCAAGTTCCGACGGCTTCCAGATCATCGTGTCGCCGCAGACCGCCGCCAGCGCCGCGTTCCACGACCAGACCGCTACCGGGAAATTGAACGCGGTGATGATGCCAATCGGCCCCAGGGGATGCCACTGCTCATACATGCGGTGGCCGGGACGCTCGGAGTGCATGGTCAGCCCGTAGAGCTGGCGCGACAGCCCGACCGCAAAGTCGCAGATGTCGATCATCTCCTGGACTTCGCCCATTCCCTCGGCCTTGATCTTGCCCATTTCGAGCGTGACCAGTTCGCCCAACGGCTCTTTCAGCTCGCGAAGGGCGTTGCCCAATTGGCGAATGAGCTCGCCCCGTCTGGGGGCCGGCGTCATGCGCCATGTCTGGAAAGCCTCGGCGGCTTTCTCGGCGGTCTGATGATAGGCGGCTTCGCTGGTCTGCACGACCTTGGCAATCGCTTCGCCGGTGGTGGGGTTGTACGAAGTGAGGTTGGCCCCCTTACTGGCGAGCCATTCCGATCCGGCCGCCGTTCCTGGATTATTCGCGCGGATATCCAGTTTCTTGAGAAGTGCTTTGGTCACGTTGTTCTCGCTTGCTCTGAAATTGTTGCCCTAATTCATTGTTGAGCGACTCAAGGAAGCGTTCGACCACCTTGAATTCGTTGTCTGAAATGATACCAAGCTGGCACTGATTTTGGGCGATCTCATCGCGAATCTCGGCGCGCGTCACCTTGTTGTTCACAATTTCTGCCGTCTTCATCAGCAAATCAAGACGCTGGCGCAGGGCTTCCTCAATCGTGACCAAATCCTGCCATCCGAGGATCAGGTTCTTCGGTTATTGTGGGAGGTTTAGCGAGGTGATGCTGATGTCAAGAATGGTGTGAGGATACTCCTCCCCCACTCGAAGATCGACCAGCAGGTCGTTACCGAATTCCGAGCGGAGGAGTACAATGACGTTCTCTTTGCTGGCGCCAATCACCTGCCGCACCTGTAACTTGCCGATCTCCGAACGGAGTGTGCGCAAGCCGTCCGCGCGCGCCTGACTGTCGATCGACGCGAGCAGCTCGACGCTGAAGCTATCGGCAATATAGCGCTCAAGGCGTGCCACATCCTGGCCGTTGAATATCGTCACCAGAGCAATAAGGCGCATCCCCGCGGACGACTCTTTGAGAGCCTTCTTGTCACTCACCTGGCAGCCCAATGGACTCCGGATGGAAGGCCGTCATCGCTGCACCGATGATGCCGGCATCATTGTATGTCTTGGCGGCGACGACCGGCGCGCGGGTGACGATATGAGGCGCATACTTGGCGAAACTCTTGCTCACCCCTCCCCCAATGATGATGAGGTCCGGCCAGAGCAGATTCTCCAGGTACATCAGGTACTCGTTGAGCCGTGCCGCCCACTTCCTCCACGACAGGTCCCGCTCGACACGAACGCGATTGGAGGCGCGGTGTTCCGCGTCCTTTCCGCGAATCTGAATGTGGCCCAGTTCAAGATTCGGCACCAGCATGCCGTCGACAAACATTGCCGTACCGATCCCGGTTCCGATGGTCAGGACGAGGACGACGCCGCGTTGGTCGACCCCCGCGCCAAAGTGCATTTCGGCGAGGCCCGCGGCATCGGCGTCATTGATCATGTAGGTCTGGCAGCCGGTTACCTGCTCCAGAAAGCTGCTGGCATCCAGCCCCATCCAGGTCGAATCGACATTCGCGGCCGTGAAGATCGTGCCGCGCTTAATGACCCCGGGATACCCACAGCCAACCACACCGTGCCACTCAAAATGATGCACGATCTCCTGAAGCAATGGTGCGACCGCGGCCACGGTGGCCGGCTGAGGCGTTTCCACTCGAAAGCGCTCGGCCAGCAGAATACCCTTATCTGTGTCGACCGGCGCAGCCTTGATCCCCGACCCCCCAATATCTACCCCCAGAACCGCCATGCGTCCCCCTCTGTCAAGGTTCGTCAGTGCCATTGCGTTGCAGAGGCCCAAGTGTACCGTAACACGTGACTTCTGAAAAACGCTGACCGACCCGGCAATTGCTCCCACTTGAAGGTGTGACCGCACAGCGGCATAATCGCGGACGGTACATAGATGATAGGATGGTTAAGCGGCAATGCGCCTGACCCTGCTCTTGATCTGGAGTGCGGTGCTGCTCGGGGCGGCAGCCTGCGGCGAAACCCTCCCACCGGCGACCTCCACCCCCGCGATAACGCCGACCCCTGCGCCGACGGGTCCGCCATCGCCTGCCACCAACGCCGACTGGACACCCCAATCTGCCACGATCTCCGGCGTCGAGATGGTGCTCGTCCCGCCCGGATGCTTCATGATGGGCTCCGACGAAGGCCGGCGCGATGAACGGCCAGCCCACGAGATCTGTTTCGAACACGCCTACTGGATCGACAAGTACGAAGTGACCAATGCCGTCTACGGCAGCCCTGGCAATTTCCAGGGGGACGATCGCCCGCGGGAGAATCTGCTGTGGAGCGAAGCGCGCGATCACTGCGCCAGCCGCGGAGCGCGACTGCCAACCGAGGCGGAGTGGGAGTATGCCGCACGCGGTCCGGACGGCCTGACCTATCCCTGGGGCAACGAACTGATTGCTGAGAATCTTGTCTTCGATCAGAATTCCAATGGAGAGACCCAGTCCGTTGGCAGCCGACCAGCCGGCGCTTCGTGGGTCGACGCGATGGACATGAGCGGCAATGTCTTCGAATTTGTCAGCAGCATCTATGCGCGCTATCCCTTTGACCCGACCGATGGCCGTGAAGACCTGACCGATTTGCAGGCCCCGCGCGTCTATCGAGGCGGGATCAACAGCTACATCGACAATGGCGCGGGCACGACGATCCGCTTCCGCCTGGGCGCCGACGAGCGCAACTGGTTCATCGGCTTCCGCTGCGCGCGCAGCACCTGAGGAGCATAGATGCCAAATCGCTTCTGGACACTTGTCTGGATCGCTGCCGCCGCAGTTGGCGTATTTTTTGCCATCTCCACACCGGACGCAGCGCCAGAGGAAAGCTGGCGCTTTGCCCTGGCGGCCCTGATGGCCATAGTTACGCTCGTCGGAATCCTCGACACCCCGCTGCGAGACGCGGTCGCTCAGCCGCTGCGCACACTCCGTCGTTCGCCCGCGCTCTATTGGTTGGTCATCCTGGTCGCCTTCTGTGTCACCCTGGGCGCCTGGTTGGTCGCCTACCAGCCCACCAATGGCCGGCCGCTGGTCGGCGCGGAATTCACCTATCTGTGTTTCGTCCTCTGGTTCATGCTCTACCTCCTGGTCTTCGATCTGAATCGCGCGCGCGGACGGACGCTGGCGGCGGGACTCGGCAAGAGCCGTGCGACCGGAGTCCTGATTACGCTGACCACTCTGGTGGTGCTGTTCTTCCTGGGCGAAGGCTATCTTCGGGTGTTCTATATCACCACGGATGGCTATGGCTTCACAGCCATGAACTACCACTGGTACAAGAACTTCCTGTGGAACAGCCTGAACTCCCTGGGATATCGCGACTACGAACCGAAGGCAGACCCCGACGGAACGCTCACTCAGATCGCGATCGTCGGCGATTCGTTTGCCGTCGGACACGGGATCAACGACATCAACCAGACTTTCGGGCAGCTTCTGGAGCAGCAATTGGGAGATGGCGCTGATGTCCTGATGGTCGCCGCATCGGGGCGCGACAGCGACGTCATGGTCAGCACGCTCGACCAATATCCAATCCAGCCGGATATCGTCGTCTTGTCTTACTACCTGAACGACATCGACTATCTGATGGCCGGCACCGAACTGGACCCGGATGCCAATTTCGACTTCATTCAGGATCAGAATCTACATTGGTTCGTGCTGAATTTCTTCCTGCCCAACTACATCTACTACAATCTGATTCAGTTCACGTCCCCGGTCCGGTCGGGCAACTTCATCAACGATCTCATACAGGCACATCTGAATGATGACCTCTGGCCTCGGCACGCAAACAATCTCAATGCAATGGTCGAATGGGCGCGCCAGCATGACGCTCAACTGATCGTCCTGCTTTGGCCGCACCTTGCCGCCATTGCGGAGTCCAAACCGGCAACCGACCGTGTCAGGCTGTTCTTCACGGACGCGGGCGTGCCGGTGATCGATATGGGTGAGCGGCTGTTGGGCCGTTCGACCAGCGAACTGATCGTCAATCGCTTCGACACGCATCCGGGTCCACTGGCGCATCGTATCGCCGCTGAGGCACTTTATGAGGTGATCAGTGGCGAAGTCCTGGCCGCAGCCTCAGACGGCGGTTCGGGCGGTTCCTGATTTCGAAATGCTGAGCTGAAAGCAGACAGAATGAAGCTGTCCGTCGTCATTCCCGCGCGCAATGAAGAGGCCAACGTCGTTACGACGATCGTGCGCCTGCGCGACCATCTGGACCAGGCAGGCATCCGCAATTTCGAGATCCTGGTGGTCGACGACGGCAGCACCGACCGCACCCATCAGGTCGTCTTGGCCGAAAGTGTGCGCGATCCTCGCATCAGCTGCGTGCGCAACACGGGCCGCAACGGGTTTGGCCGGGCAGTGGCTTTCGGTCTGGATCGCTTCACCGGCGATGCCGTGGTGATCTATATGGCCGATGCCTCTGACGACCCGGCCGATGTCGTTCGCTACTATCATATTCTGCGCGACAAAGCGGACTGTGCTTTTGGCTCCCGCTTCAGGCGTGACTCGAAGGTGAACAACTATCCGCAGTTCAAGCTGATCATCAACCGACTGGCCAATCTGGTCATCCGGCTGATGTTCAACACTCCCTACAACGACACGACCAATGCCTTTAAAGGGTATCGCGCCAATGTGATCGCCGGCTGCCGTCCGTTTGTATCGCCGCACTTCAATCTAACCATCGAGATTCCGCTCAAGGCGCTGGTGCGCGGCTATTCGCACGAAGTGGTGCCCATCAGTTGGAGCAACCGGACCCACGGCGAGTCGGCGCTCAAACTGAAGGAACAGGGAAGCCGGTATTTGTATACCCTGCTGACAGTCTGGTTCGAATGGCTGCTCGTCCGCCACGATACACGCCACCAGGATGGCGACTTCCAGCCGTGGCCCAAGGCCAATACGCTGGCTTCAGAGAATCTTGAAGCAACGGAGTCACGTGATTGAACCGTCGAATTCTGATCACCGGCGGAGCCGGCTTTATCGGAGGTCACTTTGCCGAACACCTGCTCCGCTCAGGCGACCAGGTCGTCATTCTGGACAACCTCAGCACAGGCGTGAAGACCAATGTTCCTGCCGGAGCGCAGTTCATTCAGGGCGACGTCCGCAGCCCTGAAGACCTGAATGCGGTTTTCGCAGGCGGGCTGGACGCCGTGCTGCACCTGGCGGGCCAGGCGTCGATCCGCCTCTCTTACGCCGATCCGGCTGCCGACCTCAACGTCAATACGGTGGGGACCATCAACGTCCTGCAAGCCTGTTTACAGCATCGGGTCAGCCGACTGCTGTTCGCCAGCTCGATGACCATTTACGGCCATGCGGCGGACGTCCCAACGCCAGAAGACGCCCCCCCTGCCCCGATCTCGTACTATGCAGTCTCCAAGTACGCTGCCGAGCGTTATGTCCATCTGACCGCCGCGCGGCGCGAACCGGGCTTCACGCTGAATGCCACGTCGCTCCGCATGTTCAACGTCTTCGGCGAGCGTCAGAGCCTCACCAATGCCTATCAGGGCGTGCTGGCCATTTTCATTGGGAATGTTCTGCGCGGTGAACCGATCACGATTCACGCCGACGGCGAACAGTCGCGCGACTTCGTCCACATTGACGACGTCGCCCGCGCCTGGGTTGCCGCGCTGGACAATGAGGCGAGTTACGGGCAGGTCATGAACATCGGGACGGGCCAGCCAACCACCGTCAACGAGCTGTGCGATCTGGTGCTGGGGGCCTTCGGCCACAGCCGCGACACCTACCCGGTTCGGTATGAACCGGCGCAGCCAGGCGATATGCGGCGCTCCGCCGCGGACATCGCCCGCGCTCGGGCGCTACTGGGGTGGCAGCCTCAGGTGGAGCGTTCCGAAGGCATGCTGCGTACCATCGAATGGGCGAGACAGCAGATGATGAGGTAGCGCGTGGCGTCCTGGCAAAAACAAAGGCGCACAGCCCGGCGAAGTGCCGGGTCCGCGCGCCCCAGGGGGTTCACGATGAATGCATCATGCCTTCGTTTGGGCTACTCACCCTGCACGAAATTGGACTCGTAGATATTCTCGGCAGGGCATCCGGTGAAGTTGATGACGTAGACTTTCTTCTCGGCGTCGGGCCCGACATTGACCTGATACTCACCGCTGGTCAGCTTGTACAGCGCGATGACGCCGCGCTCGCGGATCAAAGTGTTCTGTTCGGGAAACTCGGGCAGCCGGGCAAGCTGCGCGTCCGTGACGTAGACCGTGCGACGTCCCTTGTCACCCTCGACCAGCCAGATGTCAATCGCGCAGGAATCGCCGCTCGTCGGGGTATACAGGTGGTAGGGTCCAAAGCAGTTGTGGCTGGTGATGTCCGTGCAGTCACACGGCAGGCATGCCTCCGCGGTCTGTGTGGGCATGGCGGTGAACACCAGCACCAGAAGAATGGCGACGACCGGCAGAATCGCCGCGGCATGCTGGAGGATGGTTCGTTTCATCGGCTATTCCTTATGTGACGTTTGGCACAATAATTACCCTGCGCCATAATCTAGGGGATTCGGTGAAAAATCGCCAGTCTGAATCGCGGTGCAATGCAATACAATAACGCGCGATTTGCCTACGCTTCGTCCTCCACTGCGATTTCTGGATCAGGCGCATCGATGGAGGATGAGGGCATGTGTCTCGCGCAGGAACAGCGGCCGCATGCCGCAGCAGCAATGGACAGGGAACGACAAGCTGAACAAATTCAGGGGAAACTGGCGTCTGGCAGGCGCGGCACTCATCTTCTACGGGCTGCTGGCCTTCCTCATTCTGCATCCCATTCTGTTTGCCACCGGCACTCGTGTCGCGGGATTTGACTACTTTAACTACCATTGGAACTTCTGGTGGCTGCGCTTTGCGCCATCCACTCCAGGGCTGAGCGTATACGAGACGAACTTCACCATGTTCCCGTATACGACAAATCTCGGCTACCACGCGTTGACCGCCTTCTGGTATCCACTGTGGGCGCTGATTGAGCCGCTTGTCGGCACACTCGCGGCGATGAACGTCATTATCTACGTTGCCTGTGTACTCAACGGCATTCTGCTCTTCCTTCTACTGCGACGTGAAGGCGCGTCAGCGGCCGCGGCGCTGATGGGAGGGGCCGCACTCCAGGCGGCGCCAACCCTGCGGTATTTTTACTACAACACGCACATCAACCTGATGGACTGGTTCTGGCTGCCGGCGCTGCTCCTGATCTGGAGTGAAATTACCCACGCGGTGAATCGGAAACAGTGGCGCGCCATGGTCATCGCGATCGGCTTCGGATTCGCGATCTGGGGCCTCACCCTCACCGATCTGCAATTCCCGATCTTTGCAGCCTTCCTGCTCGTCCCGTACGGCCTTTTGACGCTGTGGCGCTCCAAGCGCCGTGCTGCCCTTATTGCCTGCGGTATCGTGGGCATTGCGGTCGGCTTCGCGCTCCTCTGGTTTGCCGGTCCATTTCCCCATATTCTGGAATTCGAAGGGACTCTGGCACCCGGCATTGTCGAAGACCGCCCTGGCATCCCGCTGCCCGCAGGATTCCTGCGCATGAGCGACACCTGGTGGGAGTGGTCGGCGCCGTCCGCCGGCGCATGGATCACGGTTGCGATCGCCCTCGGTGTCATTGCCGGCTGGCTCACCCGGAGAAGACTGCGCTGGAGAGCCTGGTTCTGGTTCGCGCTGATGCTGCCTCCGCTGATTTTCGCGCTCGGGCCAACGCTCATCGTGGGCGATCTGGAAATCCCCCTTCCCTTCCGCGTGCTGCACGCGCTGACCAACGGCATGTTCCGCATGCCCTGGCGGCTTCTACCCATCGCCATCGTCGCGGCGACGCTGTTCGCAGCCCTCGCGCTGAAGCCTATTCTGGCCCGCCGGCGGAACGCCCTGCCCTGGTTTGTCTCCGCGGCCCTCCTCCTTCTGGTCGCAGATGTTCGCCTGTTCGAATCCGCACCCCTCACGCCTGTGCCAACCGACTATCAGATCTACCGCACAATACGCGAGGAGACAGGCCCCGGCTACGACGACGAGGTCATCATCGAAATTCCCACGGGCGCAGCGTCCGGCGAGGTCATTTTCGGCGATTCTCGCGCCACACAGCTCCAGTGGTACACGATCGTCCATCAGAAGCGCATCGTCAACGGCTTTATCAGCCGCGCGCCGCTGGAGCACTTCTACTACCTGGAGATCGACGATCCGATGTTGAGCTGGCTGGGCCAGCGCCGCTACCTTGAGCCGGCAACCGTCGAGCGACAGATGCGGGAGCGCGTCGAAACCTGGAAGATTGGCTATTTCATCCTTCATCGCGATCTCATCGGCCGAGACACACCGGCAGTCCAGGAGATCATCAGCTTCTTCAACAGCCTGGATGATCTGTTGTGCCCCCACAGCGTCGAGGGAGACATCGTCGCCTATCGCACGCGCCGCCATCCAGATGGATGCCTGCCGCGTACGCCAGCGCTCGACGATTCCGGCGCGTTCGCCATCGACGTGGGCTCAGAAGCGGATGTGCGTCACGTCGGCACGGGCTGGTATTACGCAGAAAACGTCTTCGACGTCACCTTGCGTTGGGCGGGCGAGCAGCCGGGAGCCGTCCTCTACGCGGATCTCCCACCAGGCGATTATGTGGTGCAGGTCGAGGCTCAGGCCTACTTCGAGCCTCGCACTCGTGGGGCTGATCGTCAACGGCGTCGACGTCGGGGACTCGGCCGCACTTCAGCCCGATGCAATACAGATGCTCGAGTTTCGTATCCCGGCCGAGGCGATCGGCAGCGGGCAGCATGTGAGCCTGGCCCTCACTTATGACGATTGGCGCGTTCCAGCCGATGTCCAGGGTGGCGAAGACCAGCGGCGGCTCGCTATAGCCGTCGATCGGGTGAGGCTGCTGCCCCAATGAACAAGCGGCCCGCGTTCAGTGCGTTGGTCCAGCCGACCGCGCCGTTCGTTTTCTATCTGTTGATCGCAGGCATCGCCCTCTATCCCTTGCTCTTCAATGCGACCACCCACACCGGCGGGGAGTGGACCACCGATTACTACCACTTCCACTGGAACTTCTGGTGGATTCGCCACGCGCTGACCACACCGGGCCTCAGTGTCTACGAGACAAACTTCGTGTTGTTCCCGGCGACCACCGACCTGGCGCTGCACACGCTGACACCATTCTGGTTTCCTGCGTGGGCGCTGCTCGAACCGCTCTTTGGCGGCGGGCGCGCCGGCACGCTGCTGGCCATGGACACCATCATGGTCCTGTCGATGGCGCTCACGGGCTGGGTGTTCTACCATCTGCTCAGGCAGGGGGGCGTCCATCCAGCGCTGGCGCTCCCGTTCGGCGTCCTGCTGCAAGTCTGTGCAGGTATGATGCTGGCCGCCATGCTGACGACGGTCAACTACCTGAGCGGTTTCTGGCTGCCGCTTAGCCTCTTGACCTGGGGAACCATCGCTCGCGCGCAGGGGTTAGGTCGATTCATCTGGGCTGCATTGCTCGGCCTGGCCTTCTACGGCACCATGCTGACCGATTTCCAGCACATGCTGTTTCTGGCCTTCCTGCTCGTCCCGTACGGTCTGGTGACCTTGATCCGTCAGCCGACCTTGGAGCAGCGAGTCGAGTTGGCTGTGGCCGGGGTGCTGGCGCTGGCGGTGGCAGTCATCCTTCTGTGGGTTGCCGGCCCACTGCCCGCCCTGTTGAGTTACGATTTTGGCGAGCTGTCACCGCAGGCCATCGAAAACGCTGCCTCAATTGCCTTCCCTGCCGGTTTCATCAGCCGATTTGGCACCTACGACCGTGGCATCACGCTGGGCGCGCTGGTGCTGCCTCTGGTCGTCCTGGGCGTCGTGGCGCAGCTGATTGAGCGGCGCCGGAGTGAACGCCAAGAACGTGTCCTGCCGGGCGCCTGGTTCTGGCTGGCCGTGATGATCCTGCCGCTGGTCCTGGCTGCAGGGCCTTTCGTCACCCTGGCCGGGTCGACGGTGGAAGCACCCTATGCCCTGCTCCATCGCGCGTTCGGCGGGCTTTTTCGCAGCCCGGCGCGCTTCGACTATGCCATAATCGTCGCCGGGCTGTTGTTCGCTGGCAAATCGCTGTCGCCCCTGGTCACGCTCAACAAAGCAAGGGCGGCACTGGTCGTCGCACCGGCACTGCTGCTGGTTGTCACGGATGCTCACCTCTTCGCGCCCATGCCGGTGCAGCCCGTGACGCGCGACTATCCGGCCTACCACACGATTGGCGAGGAACGCGGCCCTGGCTATGACGATCTGGTTGTGTTGGAAGTGCCAGTGGCCGGCGGCAGCGGCGAAGCCTGGGTGGGCGAGTTCCAGCCGATGGAGGCGCAGTTCTACGGGATCACACACGGCAAGCGCATGCTGAATGGCGCCATCGCTCGCGCGCCGCTCAGCCACTTCTGGTACTGGCTTTACGACGACCCGATGCTGGCCTGGATGGGGCAGCGCCGCTATCTGGAACCCGAGAATGTCCGGGCGCAGATTGAGGAACGCATCCGTACCTGGGAACTGGGCTATATTGTCGTCCATGGGGACTGGATCGGGCTGGAAGGCCCTACATTCCAGGAAATTATCGGCTATCTGAACAGCCTGCGCGATCTGGTGTGTCCTTTTGCTATTGAGGACAACACCGTCTTCTATCGCACCGTCGCGCACCCGGACGGCTGCCCGTCACGGACTCCGCCGCTTCGCCAGGATGGCCGCTACGAGATCGATATCGGCAGTCAAGATGACCTGGCCTACACCGGCTGGGGCTGGCATCATGCCGAGGCAATTTTCGACACCACCATCCGATGGGCCGGCGAATACCCACAGGCCACGCTGCATCTCGATCTGCCACCAGGCGATTACACGCTCCAAATCACCGCACAGGCGTTTTATAGGTCCCGAGAACTGCGCGTCAACGTCAACGGGGTTTTACTGGACGGCGACAGCACCATTTCGGTAGACTCACTCCAAGCCGCTGCCTTTGTATTGCCTGCGAGTGTGGTGGGGAGCGGCGAGCACTTGACCTTTGGCCTGGAGTATGACGGATGGACGGTCCCGGCGGAGATCGGCATGGTCGGCGATCAGCGCCGCCTGGCAGTTGCCGTGGATTCGATCCGTTTTGTGCCAGATAACAGTGAAACTGATGGATAGCTCCACGGCCGGCGGAAGAGCGGTGATGACTCTATTCCCGTCGCACTGCCGGCCCTGAATGGATTGAGGACAACACCATGTTTCGGATTTTTCTGTCGATCGCTGCGCTGCTGCTGGCGTCGTCAGCAGCAGCGCAGGACTCCCCTGCTGTGCCGGAAGTGCCGGTGGGAACGAACTACACCTGGACGGAAATCGTGTCAGGTTTTGATAATCCGCTGTACGTTACCCATGCCGGCGATGGCAGTGGCCGACTCTTCGTCGTCGAGCAGACGGGCTATATCCTGGTTGTCCAGGATGACGACTATCTGTTCGACCCATTTCTTGACGTGAGTATGCTGCTCTCCGAGGATGTGTTTCAGGGCGGGTATACTGAACGAGGTCTCCTGGGGCTGGCTTTCGCGCCTGACTATGCGAATAGCGGTGTCTTCTACGTCAGCCATACGGATGAACTGGGTAACAATGTCATTGCCCGCTATCGTGTCAGCGCGGACGACCCCAACGTCGCCGATGCGAGCAGCCGCGAGATCATCTATCAGGCACAGCAGTTGTTCTATGACCACAACGGCGGCCATATCAGTTTCGGCCCCGATGGCTACCTGTACATCAGTATCGGCGATGGTGGCTCTCTGGGAGACAATCCCGGTGTTACATCACAGAACCTCACGCTTCCGCTGGGCAAGCTTATGCGCATTGATGTGAACCATCGCGACGGCGACCGACCCTACGCCATCCCGGCGAACAACCCGTTTGTCGGCATCGCCGATGCGCTGCCGGAGATCTGGGCTTATGGCCTGCGCAATCCATGGCGCTTCAGTTTTGACCGCGCCACCGGTGACCTCTATATCGGCGATGTCGGCCAGTACGACTATGAAGAAATCAACTATGAAGCGGCCGGCAGCCCGGGTGGCCGCAACTATGGCTGGTTCATGATGGAAGCAAACCATCCTTACCGCGGGACCGCGGACATGGCCGACGAGTTCGACGCACCGGTCGCCGAGTATCCGCACATTGTGGGCTGCTCAGTCACGGGCGGATACGTCTATCGCGGAGCAAATCTGCCGGAGTTGAACGGCGTCTACTTCTTCGGCGACTACTGCAACGGCCGCACCTGGTCGCTCTTCCAGGCTGCCGACGGACGATGGAAGGTTCAGCCGTTCATGGAGACCGGCCGGATCGTCAGCTCATTTGGCGAAGACGAGGCCGGCGAGCTGTATATCGTAGATTACAAGGGGACCATTCTTCGGCTGGATCGCGCTCAATGACGCCCATTTTCATCGCGGCACTCGCCATCGGCATCCTCCTCATCACGCTGCTCGTTCAGCGCCGCGCTCCTGCGCTCAGACGAGCGGCCGGTGGGCTGCTGGTGACGTATTTCACGTTGATTCTGCTGTTCGGCGCCGGGGAAGTGTTTTTCCGTTGTTGCTTCGCGCAGTCCGAGAACACCGTCTCGAAAGCCACACTCAACTGGCTCGATCGCAACTGGCGAGTCAACTCCCTCGGCTTTCGTGACCGTGAGTGGACGTCCGACATGTGGACCGGCAAGACGACCATCCTGGTGACAGGCGACTCCTTCACCGCCGGATGGGGCATCGACGACCCCGCTGACCGTTATACGGACGTGCTTGCATCCCGCCTGGGAAGCGATTACACGGTCATGAACCTAGGCATTTATGGCACGTCGACGCCGGAGCAGCTCGATCTGCTGGAGTCGCACCCTGTTCAGATGCCGGATGTGGTTATCATGCAGTACTTTCTCAACGACATCAACTACACCATGCTGTCGCAGGGCGTCCTGCCGACTCCAAAACCAGCTCCAGCCTGGGCCGAAGAGTCGTACCTCCTGAACTTCTTCTACAATCGGTTAATCGGAAGGCTGATCGACCCCCACTACAACCGCGACTGGTGGAGCGAGAACTACGCCGCCTACGATAACGCCGTGCTCTGGGACCTGCACCGGGCGGAGATCGAAGCCTATATCGACCATGTTGACTCGGTCGGGGCGAGGCTTATCGTGGTCATCTTCCCCAACATGCTTGACCCCGTTCGCAGCATCCCGTATGTCGATCGAGTAGCGCAGGCGATCGAGGCAACCGGCCATGACGAGATTCTGAAGTTGTTTGACGCCGCGGCTGCCTGGACTCCGCAGGAGCGCATGGTCTCGCCGCAGGACACCCACCCGAGTGTCGCCTTCCATCACTTCGTCGGCGACCTGATCGCCGGCCAATACTTCGACGCGCCGGGAGCCAGCTAAGATGCTGGCGCTCGTCTTGGGAGTGCTTGGGTGCGGCATCGTCTTTTCGATCGGCGGACTCCAGCATCGCTGGAAGAGACTTCGCTCGGTCTTCCGTGCCCTGCTGGTATCTTACGGCACGCTCGTCCTCCTGCTGGTACTCGGCGAAGCCTACTTCCGTTTCATCCATGCCGACTCCGAAGGTGCGCTGGCCAAGACCAACTGGATTGCGCGCTACTGGCAGGAGAATTCACATGGCTATCGCGATTCTGAATGGTCTGCTGACGCTTGGTCGGGTAAAGTGACTGTCGCCGCTGTCGGCGATTCATTTACCGCGGGTTGGGGCATCGCCAATCCGGCTGACCGTTTTACGGACATACTGGCCCAGTCGTTGGGTGAGGGCTATCGCGTTTTCAACCTCGGACTCCTGGGAACGTCGACCGTCGAACAAACCGATACCGTTCGCATGCTGCCCGTCGCACCCGACATCATCATCTGGCAGTACTTTCTGAACGACATCGAATATACGCTGCTGCGCCTCGGGCTCTACGAAGCGCCGCCATCCGCCAACCCCATTACGCAGGACTCGTACTTGGCGAATTATCTCTATTCGCGCGTCACCGCCGGCTTTGACGCCCACTATTGGGAGCGGCGCTATGCGGCCGACGATAACCCCTCCGTTTGGCGTGCCCACGAACAGGAAATCATCGAGTTTGTCACGTCGGCGCAAGAGCGTGGCTCGCGACTTATCCTGGTTATCTTCCCTAACATGGCCGACCCCTATCGCAGCATCGCCTACGTCGATCGCGTTGCAGATGCGGCTGCCAGTGCCGGCGTTGAGGAAGTACTCAAGCTCTTCGATGCCGCCGACGCGATGCCACTGAACGAACGCATCGTCTCTCCGCGCGATGCTCACCCCAGTGTGGCCTTTCATCATTACGTTGGCGAGCGCATCACTCATGAATTCTTTCTGAATGCCGGGCAATGAAAAGGTGGCTGCAACGCCCATTGAGGCCCCTTCACTTGAGAATCACCGAAGATTGCCCTAGAATCGAAGTATCGTAACGTCAAGGAGCCATCATTGAGCGACATTGTCCGCCTGGCATGGGCGCGGTTTGGCATCATCACCGGCGCGATCGGCGATTTGCAGGGACGCGCCGTCGTGACCATCTTCTACTGGACGATCTTCGTGCCTTTCGCGCTGGTGTCGCGACTGACGAGCGATCCCCTCCGAATCCGGGGGGAGGCAAGCAAACCGCACTGGATCGAGCGGACCCCGGCGGGCAATACACTTGAAGAAGCAAGGGAACAGGGGTAAGCCATGGCGATTCTGGGCATTTCTTGCTTCTATCATGACGCCGCCGCCGCGCTGATCGGCGACGATGGCGAGCTGATCGCTGCCGCCATGGAAGAACGCTTCTCGCGCAAGAAACACGATAACAGCTTTCCCAAGAAAGCGATCGAGTTCTGCCTGCGCTATGCCAAGTTGAAGGGTGAAGACCTGGACTATGTGGTTTTCTACGAGAAGCCGCTGGTCAAGTTCGAGCGTATCCTGCTCACCGCGCTGAACACTTTCCCGCAGTCAGCCGATGTCTGGCGCGACGCCATGACCAACTGGCTCAAAGACAAGCTATGGATCAAGAGCATCATCGCCAAAGAAACCGGCGTGAAGACCGACAAGGTGCTCTTCTGCGACCACCACATGAGCCATGCCGCCAGCGCCTTCTTTGCTAGCCCATTCCGCGAGGCGGCGGTGCTGACCGTCGACGGCGTCGGCGAATGGACGACCACTACCATGGGAACCGCCGAGTCGACCTGGGTCGGCGACTCCGGCGGCAAAAACCACATCAACCTGTACCGCGAGCAGCGCTTCCCCCACTCCATCGGCTTGCTGTATTCCGCCTTTACCGCCTATCTCGGCTTCCGGGTGAACAATGGCGAGTACAAGGTCATGGGCATGGCGCCGTACGGAGAACCCCGGTATCTGGACAGGATAGCGAAGCTGTTCTCAATCGATCCGACTGATGGCAGCTTCGCCCTCAACATGGATTACTTCAGCTTCCACTACTCGACGCACTCGACCTACAACCAGCAGTTCATCGACCTGTTCGGTGAACCCCGCGGGGCCGAGTCCGATTTCTTCACGATGGCCACCAACCCGGAACGTGCGGGCGAGAAAGCGGCTATGGCTGAGAATCAGCGCTTCGCCGATATCGCCGCGAGTATCCAGCGGGTGACCGAGGACGCGCTGATCACCATCGCCAACATCCTGCACCGCGAGACCGGCAAGTCCAAGCTGGTCATGGCAGGCGGGGTGGCCCTTAATACCAAGGCGAACTACCGCATCCTGAACGAGACACCGTTCGAAGAGATCTACATCCAGCCGGCGGCAGGGGATGACGGCGGCGCGGTCGGCGCGGCCTTGTGGGCCTACCACATGGTGCTGGGCAAACCGCGTAGCTGGATCATGCCCCATGCCTATTGGGGTGAGGAATACTCAGACGGCGACATTCGTAGCTTCCTGGCGGATAAAGGTGTCTCTTATGTCGACTATGCCGATCGCGAAGATCAGATGCTCGACCATCTTGCCGAACGGCTGACGCGCAAGAAGGTCGTCGGGTTCTTCCAGGGCCGCTTTGAGTGGGGACCACGCGCGCTGGGCAACCGCAGCATCCTGGCCGACCCACGCAGCGAGGAGATGAAAGAGGTCGTCAACACCAAGATCAAGTTCCGCGAGCCGTTCCGACCCTTCGCTCCCGTCATTTTGCGCGACCGGGCGACCGAGTACTTCAACTATGCCGGCGTCGCCGAACACGAAGCACCCCGTTATATGCTGATGGTCAGCCCAATCCATGCCGACAAACAGGACGCGATCCAGGCAGTCTGTCATCAGGGTACGGGGCGCCTACAAACCATCGAGCGGGAGACCAACCCACGCTACTATGGCGTCATCGAACGCTTCGGACACATCACGGGAGTGCCAGTCCTGCTGAACACGTCCTTTAACCTGCGCGGCGAACCGATCGTCACGTCGCCACGTGATGCCTGGAACACCTATCAGAACAGCGATATCGATATTCTCGTCATGGGAACACATGTCGTCGAGAAAGGAAGCTAGATCATGAGCGATATTCTGAGTCGGTTGGGAATCCTCGGCGAGTTGTTCAAGTTTCTATGGAAGCGCAAGCTGTACTGGCTGATCCCGATGATCGTCGTGCTGGCGCTCTTCATCGTGCTGATCATCCTGAGCAGCAACCCTGCGACCGCGCCGTTCATTTATCCGCTGTTCTAGGCAGCCACGCCGCAGACTCGAGGTATGGATACGATGGAAATATGGCAGCAGGCGTTGCTGATTGGACTGGTACTCGGCGGAGTACTGGCGATCTGGATCATTCCGCGTTCGCTCAAGAATGAGCCGGTACGTGGCGGGACCCTGGCAGAACTTCTTCATGGGCTGGCGGTGGTGCTCGCATGCGCCGTCTTCCCGGCGGCCATTGCCGCTCTGGTGCTGCGGGGGGGCTTTGGTGTCGCCTTTCCGGTCGCGTTCGGAATGGCGATCCTCGCTTTCCTGGTGCTGATTGTCTTCGCGATCTTTGAGCAGCCCGCCGTGGCGCGCGCGCAGAGTCACGAAGATGTCTGGACTGCGGAGAAGGCCAAAACCTCCGGCCTGTGATCCGCGTGCACCTGACAGTACGTCACGTAACATAGAAAAGGCGGCGGATGCGAGGGGTTTCCCTCGCATCCGCCGCCGTCATCTTGCTTGTGTGTGGCTATTCCTGAGGCAAATAGCGCGCCGAGACCATCGTGATATCGTCGAACTGCACGGCATCACTGATGTAATTGTAGAGCGCGCTGTCCACCCGGTCGAGCAGTCCAGCGGCGCTGTTGAGCGGCGGTGTGATCAGCTTGAGCAGGCTCTCCTCTTTGAAGAGCTTACCGGCAGGGTTGCGCGCGTCGGTGACGCCATCGGTAAACCCGTAAAAATGTCGCCCGGCTCCAGCTTGTACTCATTCAGCTCGAAATCGGCGCCGGGGAACATGCCAACGGCCGGGCCGGTCGGCTCCAAGCGCGCCTTGATGGTGCCATCCGGCGCGATGATCATGGGCGGCGGGTGCCCGCCATTGATGTAGACCAGCGTGCCAGTGGTCGGGTCGAGCATGCCGAAGAACATGGTGGCGAACATGTTCAGGTCGAGATGGTGCTCGGTGATGTACTCGTTGGTGTTCACGACAGCGGTCTTTAGCGCGTTCGCGCGGATAGCCAACCGACCGCCCACGGTGCGCAGCGTCGCCCGGGGATCTTCCATCTCGAACAGGCTTTCCGCCCAATTCACATTGTGCGCCTGCATAGCGAACGCGCGCAGCAGACTGCGCGTCAATGACATGAAGAGCGCCGCGCCTACCCCTTTGTCGCAGACGTCAGCGATGATGATCCCCAAGCGGCGGTCATTCATCATCAGGAAGAAGTCGTAGAAGTCACCGGCGACATCTCGCGCAGGCTGGAAGCGTCCGCCCAGTTCCCAGCCTGGTACAACTGGCAGGGTATTGGGCAGGAAGTTGGTCTGGATGCGTCGGGCGATCTGGATATCATTCTCGATCTTCGCCATCTTCTGCCGGTGCTGAATGAGCAGATGATTGTTCAGCACCACAGCCGCTTGCGACGACAGCGATTCGACCACGAGGCGGTAGAACTCGTCGAAGGCGACGATGTTCCCGTCCTCATCCTTGGCGTTGAGCAACTGCAGTACGCCGATCACACTGCCGGTGTTATCCTTCAACGGCACCGTCAGGCTGGAGACCGAACGATAGTTGTTCTGCTTGTCGAAGACCTTGGTCGCCGAAAAGTCGAATCCGTCGGCGGTGTACACATCCGGAATGTTAATCGACTTGCCGGAATGGGTCACGTAGGTCGCGACGTTGTGGTGATTCGGCTGGCCGGTTGCGCGGTCGAAGAGCGGCAGCGGGGCGAAGTTCACAACCTGGCCTGAAGAACCGCCCAGATGAATGCCCAGCGATTCCGTCATGACGATGGCGAAGCGCAGCGTATTCTCGTTGGTGCGAATATAGACCGTACCGGCATCGGCGCGGCATATGGAACGCGCCTCATTGACGATGCGCTCCAGCAGGTGATCAAAATCCATCTCGGTCGACAGGGCGATGCCCATCGGCAGGATGACCTCTTCCATCATCCGCGCCATCTTTTCGACGCGCTCCAGATGAGAGTGTTCGCGCAGTTTAAGCTGCTTCTTCTGCATCACGATGCGCACGCGCAGGTCAAGCGCCTGGGGTTCAACGGGCTCCTGAACGTAGTCATCCGCGCCGCTGTCGATCATCCGGCTGACGGTCTCGACATTTGCGACCGACGAAACGACCAGCACAGGTACATCTGCCAGTCGCATATCGGCCTTCATCGCATGCAGAAGCTGCTCACCGGTTAGCCCGGGGAGATTGACTCCGGTAATCACCAGGTCGTAGTCGCGCTCGCAAAGGATGTTCCACGCATCCTGACCGTCGCCTACGGAGTCGACTTCCTGGCCAGCAGCCAGGAAGTGACGCGCATACTTCTCGCGATTCGCAACGTTGTCGTCTACTACCAGCAGACGATGGATCCCTTCCGACATATCACATCCTTCTCATGTCTGCGGCGAGCGCAGCATGATGAAATGGTTGAAGTTCTTTCCGTCGATATACTCGTACTTGAACTCATCCACGTTCCTTACCACCAGGAATATGCCCCATCCACCGACCTCGCGATTCTCAATCGGCATGTTCACGTCTGTGTCGGTCGGCATATCGTGTTCTTCCAGCGGGTCAAATTGCAGTCCCTGGTCGATCAGCGTGACACGGAGTCTTGCATCGTCTAGCGCTGACTCGATGGTGACATCCCCTGTAATCCCGCCTCTTGATACCCATAAAGGATAATATTCGTTGCAATCTCATCAACAGCGAGACGCAAGCGACTCGCTGCTTGTTTCTCCAGACCGGCCGATGCGGATGCCGACATCACGAAGTCGCGGATGGCTTGAAGCGATTCGCCAAGTTGATCGGCATTTCCAGAGATCGTCTTGCTGTTTATAACAGGTTCTGCCATTTTCGCCACCCAATCAATGTCGAAGCGAGAGATGCAAAGCCCGTGCGCCCGACGGCGTCGTCGGGCGCACCTGCGTCCAGCGGAAACAGCAGAGACGCGCTTAGGCTTCGATCACGCCTGGGTCGTAGGTGTCCATCATGATGACGCTGTGGTGGAAACCGGTCTGCCGGATCGGTTCAGAAACAGCTTCGGTCGCGCCGACCACGTAGATTTTGACGCTGGTCCCCATCTTCTGCTTGGCAAACACCAGAGTTCGCAGACCAGCAGACGACATGTATTCGAGCGCATCCAGGATGAGCACCAGCTTGCTCACCTTTTGGGCGGCGGCCTCTTCGATCTTCGTGCGAAAATCACCGGCAACGCTCGCATCCAGTTCACCGCTCAACGTGATCTTGGCGATTCCGTTAGCGACCTCAAGTTTTGCATCAAAAGCCATGTGAAGTCTCCCCTTTTGAGTGCCGATCAACGACCAACAAGTATCACTACAGAGCGACCGCCCAACAAGATATCATTTCCGTTCAGTACCGGTTCGTTACCCGGCTCCCAGATATCTTGAGGGCTCGGCATTGCCGTGTTCACCGCCACATGCCAGCGCATAGCGGCAGGCAGCGCCGGTGCGGTGAAATTCACCGCATTCCAGTACATATTCATCGCGATGTAGAGATAGTCATCCCGGACTTTGCCCCCTCTAGCATAATCGCCGTTGAGCATGAACGCCAGTGTTCGTGAACTGCCATCCGACCAGCTTGGCTGCCAAGGCTCTGTCCCGTGAAACGAAATGTCCGGCATGCCGAGACCAAGATAGTCGTTGCCGGACAGGAAGAACCGGTTTCGCAGAATCGGGTGCGCATTGCGGAACCCGATGATCTTCTGGAAGAAGCGCAGAAGGTCGCTGTTCGACTCCGTCTGCGTCCAGTCGAACCAGTTCAGTTCATTGTCATGACAGTAGGTGTTGTTGTTGCCCTTCTGCGTACGGCCGACCTCGTCTCCCATCAGGATCATCGGCACCCCCTGGCTGACCATCAGGATGGATGCGAAGTTCTTGATCTGCTGGCGGCGGAGCGAGGTGATGCCGGAATCGTCCGTCTCCCCTTCCCATCCGCAGTTCCAGCTATTGTTGTCGTTGGCGCCATCGTTGTTGTTCTCGCCGTTGGCCCAGTTGTGTTTCTCATTGTACGAGACCAGATCCAACAGCGTGAAGCCATCGTGCGCCGTGATGAAGTTGACCGAAGCGGTCGGCCCGCGCGAGGTATACATATTGGGCGAACCCTGGACCAGTTGCGAGACCTCGCCTATCAGGCCCACTTCACCTTTGACGAACTTACGAATGCCGTCCCGGTACTTGCCGTTCCACTCCGCCCAGCGATTGTATGCCGGGAACGAGCCGACCTGATACAGCCCGCCAGCGTCCCAGGCTTCGGCGATCAGTTTGCAGTGCGCCAAAATCGGGTCGTGCGCGAGCTGCTCCAGGAGCGGCGGGTTCGACAATGGTGCGCCATTAGACGCCCGTCCCAGGATTGACGCCAGGTCAAACCGGAACCCGTCGATGTGGAACTCGGCCGCCCAGTAACGCAGGCAGTCCAGGACCATGTTGCGCACAATCGGGTGATTGCAGTTCAGCGTGTTGCCGGTACCACTGAAATTGAAGTAGTAACCTTCCGGCGTCAGCATATAGTAGGTCTTGTTGTCCAGACCGCGGAACGAGATGTACGGTCCGCGTTCGTTTCCTTCGGCGGTGTGATTGAACACCACATCAAGCATGACCTCGATGCCGGCCGCATGGAGCTGTTTGACCAGGTTCTTGAACTCGTCGACCTGCATGTTGAAGCGACCGGTCGCCGCGTAGCCCGCTTTCGGGGCGAAGAAGCCAACAGTGCTGTAGCCCCAGTAGTTGTAGAGCCGCTCCCCGGTCTGCTCATTGATGCGGCTGTTCTCGAATTCGTCAAACTCGTACACCGGAAGCAGTTCGACGCAGTTGACGCCGAGTGCCTGAAGGTACGGGATCTTGTCCACAATCCCGGCGAAGGTGCCGCGCGCCCGCCTGTTCACCCCGGACGACTCGTGGGCCGTGAAGCTGCGCACGTGCATCTCATAGATGACCAGGTCTTCGATGGGCGTCTCCAGGGGTTTGTCGCGTTCCCAGTCGAAGTCGTCGGCCACCAGACGCGCACGATGGTGGTAGATGTCGCTCCAGTCCGGGTCGACACCCCAGACTTCACGTCCGCCAATGATGCGCGCGTAGGGGTCCATCAGGATCTTGGTCTGGTCAAAGCGATAGCCGTTCTCCGGGTCCCATGGCCCATCCATGCGATAGCCGTATTCGATCTCTTCCCAATTGAGACCGAAGACCGTCATGGCATAGACGTCACCAATGCGAAACTCATCGAAGAACGGAATCTCGACGAGCGGCTCCCGCTCGTGCTTGTTGAAAAGCACCAGGGTGCACGACGTTGCCGCGCTGGAGTAAATCGAGAAGTTGATGCCGGCAGGCACAATACTCGCCCCGAAAGGCAGCGGCCTGCCGGGGCGAAGGTCGTATCCCTGGTATTGGTGAGTTGGATAGGTATCAATCCGCTGTTCTGCCACTGGCACTCTCAGCTTTCCAGCGCCGCAGCGCCTTCATCCATGGTTTCGGCAGTGACGAAAAACTTGAGAAATCCGGTAGCGGCCATTGTCTCTTTCACATCCTCGGGCAAGCCGACGAGGACGACCTTGCTTCCGGCATTCGCGGAAATCTGCCGGTACAGCAGCAGCATGACGCGCAGACCGGCGCTGGACATATACGAGACCTGGGACATATCGAGTAGCAGGCGGCAGCCGGGACCGGCCGCCGCCAGGACTGCGTCCTGCAATTGGGGCGCGGTGGCGCCGTCAACATCGCCTTCGACGACCACTACGGAATGTCCCATCAGCTCCTGGACGTTGACTGTCAGCGCCATAATTCACTCCCTTACCATTGACTAGACAGGTTCAATACGAACCTTGATTTTGACACGGTTCTCCGTCTTCGGAAGGGTGACCGTAAGTCCATTGGCGTCGAAGTCTGTATACGGCTGGCCGTCAACCTCGACCGACGCGATGCGAATTGACCCGTCAGGCAGCAGATCCGGCGCAACGCGCAGCAGCCCATCGGGGAAGCTCTCGACCGTCGGCTTGAAGTAGAAGTCCATGCCGACCTTGCTGATGAGCAGGTTCTGGTAGACCGCGCCGAGGTAGCAGAGTTCCATCGAGTGGTAGCCGCTCATGGAGTGGCTGCCCTTGAGTCGCTCGTTCCCGAGCAGATATGGGATGCCGTTCGCGAGAACGTTGAAGTAAACGCCGCCGTCGCCCGTGTCCGGGAAGAAGGCGTTGTAGTAAGCCGCCGATTCGCGGGCGAGCTTCTTGTATTCCTCGTCCTTGTAGACGCCGTACATGATCAGGTAGGCAAGGATTGCCTGTTCCTGCTGCCACCACGCCTTGCGATCGTGGAAGACATTGCGGTGGAACTTCTCGCCAGGTCTGAGAACACGTTCCATCACGTCGTACCAGCCGCCGCGCTGCACATCCATGCCAATGGTTGGCATCACTTCAGCGATCCGCTTGGCGAACGCTTCGTACTCCGGCTTGTTCTTAAGCGAGACCATGCGCGTGATATTCCAGGCGATTTTCAGATTGTGGCCGACCACGCCGCCGTTCTTCTGCCAGGCGTAGGTATAGTCGTGGGACCAATCCTCGTGAAACTTCTCCTGAACGAACGGGCTGTGTTCATAATCCTGGAAGTGCTCAGTGATCATGTCGAAGCAGTGTTCGAGCATGTCTGCATGAGCTCTCTCGCCAGTCGCCAGGTAGAGATTAATCAGGAATGCCGGCGCGTGGTCGCCGACGGAATTCCAGTTTTTGCGGGCGCGGTTCGGACCCAGCATCTCGGCGCGTGGGTCGAGGGTGATGGGATCGATATGTGAGAAGTAGCCGCCAAGCTTCGGATCGTAGTAGTACTTCTCGAACAGCTTGAGGGTCATGTCGGCGTCGTGGCGGATGCGCGGATCGCCAGTCGCGCGATATGTCTGGACCGGGCCGGCCAGCGCGTAGATTTGCTCGTAAGCCGGGATCGAGTCGTAGTCGTCGCCGAACTCGGAGGTCAGGAGCTTCTGTTCCTGCTCGCCGCTCACCTGAATACCGTGGTACCAGTAGGTCAGGTCTTCGTCCATATCGAAGAAGCGCATGTGCTCGCGCAGATATTCCGTGCCAAGCTCCGCCGCTTCGAGATACTGGTCCTTGCCGGTCATCATGAACGCTGAGGCGAGACCATAGACCAGACGCGAAATCGTATCCGTTTCCTGGAGGAAGTCGCCGCGCTTCGTGCCCGCCAGGTGCAGGAAGGTACGGTAATTGCGGAAGTCAATCGGCTCGTTGGGCCAGTTGAACTGCCACTGCATGTACGAATTGGCGATCTGATCGACCTGCTTGACCCACCAATCCGGTTCCTCGTGGCGGTATACTGACGGGCCATCGCCAGGGAAGACCATGTTCTTGATCTCGAACCGGTTCTGCTCTTCCGGATAGAAGATGCCGTAGGCGTAAACGAGCTGACCGGGGACCAGAAGCTGCCCCAGGCGGCTCGTCGCATCGGGCCAGCCTTCGCCCAGGTTCTGCGAGAACCGTGCGTAGATGTTGTCGGTCAGCTTGCCTGTGTACTGCCGCCCATCGGAAGTGCTTAGCGTAACGATACGCTCGGCACGGTTGAAGTGCGAGACATAGCCCGCGACCAAGTCAGAAAAAGTGAAATCGAAGTTATTCACGTTGTCCTCGCTCCTTCTTCACGTCGAAAAGCTGCTAGGCCAGCGGCGGTGGGTTGTCTTGATCCACATAGCCCTGGCTGATTTCCACGATGTTGCCTTCCGGATCCGCGATCCAGACGGTCTTCCAACCCGGGATGAACGCGCCGAAATCCAGCGGGCCAAGGGTCACCTTGGCGTCATCACCCATCGCGGCCAGCACGGCGTCGACATCGTCCACCTTGAAGGCCAGGTGGCGCGGCCCGACGTAGGTGTAGCCGTCCTTTTCGGGCGCGGCCTGAGGCCGATCGTCGGTCGTGTTGAACAGTTCCAGATAGACGCCAGGCCCCTTGAGGAACACAAGCTGATTGTTTTCGCCCAGAGGAATGACGCGGCCGCGGGTGAAACCGAAGTGCTTCGTGTAGAACTTCTCCACGGCGATCGGGTCTTTGCAGTTCAGTCCGATATGGTTGAATTCCATCAGCGCACCTCTTCTTTTTCAATCATCAGGTCAATGATTTTGCGCGCGAACAGATGGCAGTGGCCTCCCGTGCGCCCGGTCACGAGGTCGCCATCGACGACAACGTCCTGGTCGACGTAGTTGGCGCCCATATTGCGAATGTCGCCCAGCAGGTTGATGTGACCAACGACATTCCGTCCGCGTACCAGGTGCGGCACTGGGGAGACCAGCCACATGCCGTGGCAGATGATGCCCTTGATGATGTTTGGCTCCGCGAAGGCCCGTTCAAGGAATTGCACGGCGGGCGACACTTTGTTGATGTCTTCGGTATAGCGCAGGCGATCCGAGACGATCGCAGAAGGAACGATGATAGCGCTGTAGCTGCGCAGCTCCTCGTCCGATATGCCCTCCAGTGAACGGTGGCATTCGAACGGAGCCTGGTATTCATGCCCCTTGAAGGTCAAATAAGGTTGTCCCCACAGGCGGCTCAGGAAATGGAGTTCAATGCCCTCTTCAGGAAAGCGATGCTCGTAGTAGAAGATTTCCTTCTCGTAGTAGTCGCTCTCGATGAGGATGCCGACTTTCTTGCCCTGTAGTCTCATCTACGCCCCCCGTCACTGGTCAGATCAATGCTATAGGGACGAGAAGCTATTCTCGTCCCTATGGTCGAAACATTTAACGTCTTGCAGATGCGACTACAGATTGTGCTTCTGCTTGATCATTTCGGCGACCTTTTCGCCGATCATCATAATGGCAGCGTGGCAGTTTCCCGACGGGACGAACGGGAAGACGCTGGCGTCGGCGACGCGCACGTTGCTCGTGCCATAGACGGTGCAGGTCGGGTCGACCACGGCCATTTCGTCCAGGCCCATTTTGCAGGAGCCGGACTGATGGTGGTATGAGTCGGCGCGGCTGCGCACGAACTGGCGGATGTCGTCGTCAGTCTTGACCTGCGGCCCAGGCAGCAGTTCGTCGGTCACGTGATGCGCAAACGTCTTCGAGTTGAAGATGTCGCGCGCCAGCTTAAATGCCCAGACCAGGCGGTCCTCGTCGGACTTGGCGCCCAGATAGTTTGGATTGATCGCCGGCTTGCGCAGCGGATCGACACTCTGCAAACGGATGTTCCCACGCGAGAGTGGGCGCACCACGCCCGGCAGGATGCTGACGGCGTTGGGATTCTTCTGGCCAACGATAATGTCGAACGGCGCACCGATGAACGCCATCTGGATGTCCGGCCCCACCCAACCCGGGTCTGACTTGCAGAACATGGCCGCTTCCGACATCTGGAGATTCGGCGGCGCCACGGCCTCACGCGTGCCATAGATCACGCCGGTCAGAACGTGGTTGTGGAAGTTCTCTCCCACGCCGGGCAGATCGATCACGACTTGCTTGTCCCAGGCGCGCAGATGTCTGGCTGGGCCAATACCCGAATTTAGCAGAATATGGGGCGACTCGATGGCACCGCCGCAGACGATCACTTCCTGCTTGACGGCCACTTTGTGGAGCTGTCCATCCGTGACATACTCGACCTCGACACATTCGTCGCCGTCGAACACCAGGCGGGTCACCTGGGCATTCGTCTTCAGCGTCCAGTTCGGACGGCTGCCGATGAACGGTTCGATGTAGGCTTCATTGGCGGCGTGGCGCTTGCCGTCCTTGATGTTGACGTGATGCCAACCGGCGCCAATCATGTTGGGGCCGTTGAAGTCATCCGTGTGCGGATGGCCCAACTCGATGCAGGAGTCGATGAACACCTCGGAGAGCGGGTTCGGGTTATGATTTTTGGCGTTGATGACGCTCATCATGCCACCATGGCCGGCCCATGGGCTGGTGTAATCTTCCTGGTCTTCGACCTTTTGGAAGTACGGCAGCACATCCTTGTACGCCCAGCCAGGCGCCCCATTGTACGCCCAGTTATCGAAGTCGGACTCATGTCCACGAATATGCATGAGAATGTACATGTTCGAGGAACCGCCGACCATCCGCCCGCGCGGTTCGTACACGCGGCGGCCGTCGAGCGCGGCCTGGGGTTCGCTGTAGTAGTCCCAATCGACAGGCGTATGCCACAAGGTCGGCCACGCCGCCGGGATGCGAACGTTTGGCGGAATTTCGCCCGTGCCTGCCTCCAGGAGGAGGACATGGACATTCGGGTTTTCGCTCAGTCGGTTGGCAACCACCGCCCCACCTGCACCGGCGCCGATTACGATGAAATCGAAGTGAGTGCGCTCTGTCATGTCGGGTCTACCCTTCGGAAAGCTGGCGAAGAAAGGGAGCAAATGGCTTCGAGTCATGGAAGTTAGCCATATAAGTGATCCTCCCTTCCCGAAACTCGAAGTAGTTCATGGCCTCGGCTTCAATCGGTTCGTCGGGGTATTTCATCGCACGAGCAGAGATGTGCGAAACCACCGCGCCGCGATCCCCATCGACCAGGATGTGCTTGGGGCTGTTCTGGAAGACCTTGTAGGCCTGCGGAAAGCCGCGCATGATGTTGCGCAGGTTTTCCATGCCGACGACACGCCCCGCCAGTTGTTCGTCCATGACGTAGTCGTCATGGAAGAGATCGCACCAGGCGTCCCAGTTACCCTCGCTGGCGTACTCGTAATACTTCTGGATGATTTCGTGAGGCGTTCTCATGAATGCGGTTCCTTTGTGTAAGCCAGTACTCGCGCTGCACAGCCAGCGGTTGCGCCGGCCGTGCAGTTGTGCGTCGGTTTGTGAAAGTGAACGGCCGGTTACTTGTTCACCGGCCAGTAGCCAAGCTGCTCCAGGATGTACAGGCTGTCGGAGTTGAAGAAGCGCTCCACGATCTTGCCATCCTTGATACGGAAGACCGACAGACCATTCCACGTCAGCATCTTGTTCGTCGCCGGCCCGAGCCAGTCATTCACATGATGCAGGGTCATGACGCCGCGGACTCCAACCATGTCGCCTTCCGCGATCATGTCCTGAATTTCGACGGCCTTGACCGGGAACATTTTGGACATGTGGGCGATTCCCCCTTCGAGCATGGCGCGGCCGTGTGGGCTGCCAAACAGCGCCTCGCCGTGATCCTCGAAATCTTCGTCCATGATGTCCTTGAGCTTCTCCACGTGCCCTTCGGTGAAGACGTGCTCGTAGAAGTAGCGGACGATATTCTTGTTGCGTTCCAGTTCGTTCGCGCCTGTAACCGGGCCGACCGGTGAAGCGACCGCCATTTCGGTCTGCGGCGCCGGCGCGGAAGCAGCAGGTGCGTCGGTCGCAGGCGCAGCGGACGCGTCAGCGCCGGCCGGTGCACCACCGCCCATCGGCGGGATGATTCCCATGCCGCGCATCATGCCAAGTTCGTCGCTATTGAACCAACGCTCGGCAATCAGACCCTGCTCGTTGAAGCGGTTGATCGCGATGCCTGTCCATTCCATCTTTTGATGATTGGCGGGGATGCCCTGGAAGTCATTGTCGAACGTGCCCGACCAGGTCAGACGCGCAACAACCTTGTCCCCTTCGCCGACCACATCATCGACGCGGACGTACAGATCGGGGAACATCCACTTGGCGAACTGGATGCCACGCTCGACAGCAGCAAGGTGGTCCGGATCGCTGGGATCGAGCGCCATCGTCTCGCCATGCGCGACAAAGTGCGGATCCATAATCTCCCGCAGCGCGGGGAAGTTGTTGTTGTTCATCTCGTCGTACAGACGGATGACTTTTGCCTTGTTCGCTTCAACGTCCACGACCGGCGCTCCTCCCGCAAAGGCGCTCATATCGAACTGTGGTGGGTTGCGCATGAAGTCACCGAAGTCTTTGAAGAACTGATCGGCGCTGATGGGCTGGCGACCGGTGATCTTGTAGAAGTCATAGGTGACTTCACTGTAATTGCCGGTGCTGTAAGCCTCGTCCATGCCGACCACGAAATCGACAAACCACGCCTCCATGCCGAGTTGGCGCATCCCCGCCTTGGTCTGGTCCGGCGGTGCATAGGAGTAAGACACCGGCTTGCCCATAACCTTACCGAGCTTTTCGGCAACCTCGACGTTCGTCAGTGCTTCCGGACCGGTCAGGCGGTAAACTTTTCCCTCGTGTCCGGGTTCGGTCAGCGTCCGAACAGCCACAGCCGCAATATCGCGAATATCGATCGCCGGAAGCGGAACGTTTTCCTTGAGCGAGGCATAAAAGCCGCCGGACATGTTGATCGGATAGACCAGTTGCAGCCAATACTGGTAGAAAACATGCGGACGAAGATGGGTCCACGTAATGCCGGATTGCTCCAAGTCCTTTTCGCTCTGAGCGTGCCAGCGCATCAACTGCGCAGGGGCGTTTGGCGCGGCGCCCACCACTGACAGTTTGACGATGTGCTTGACGCCAGCGGACTTGGCTGCCTTGATGAAGTTCCCCTGCTGTGTCACCTGACGGTAGTCGCTGGGGGTAAGCAGAAAGACACGCTCGACCCCTTCGAGAGCACCGGGAAGCGTCTCCGGCTTCGAGACATCACCTTCAACGACTTTGATGCTCGGAAAAGCACCGAACATCGCCTTGGCTTTGGCCGCATTGCGCACCATGACGCTGAACGGCTTTCCCGTCTGTGCAAGCTGCATCACGAGCTCGCGACCTATATTGCCTGTAGCACCTGTCACAAGAATCATGTATCTAGCCCCTTCTGTTTCCGCGTAGCCCAAACTTGCACTTTTCCCAGTATTGGAGCAGTGATTGGTTCGCTGCTCCAATACCCTTGAGCGGAATGGCGCTTCGGCTTAGCCGAAGCGCGGGATCAGCCCGACCTGCTGGTAGAGCGTGAAGCGGTCGGTATTGGTCGTGACTTCGGTGATCTTGCCGTCTTCGATCCGGTAGGTGATGGCCCCGCTCCACACGTACTTCTGCCCGGATCCGGGGAATCCCAGGAAGTCGCCGGCATGCGTACCGCTGTACCGCACGCGTGCCGACACCTTGTCGTGATACGCAGCCAGGGACTCGATCTCAATGTAAAGATCGTGGAAGGCGCTGCGCAGCATACCGAGATCGGCATTCAGAGCGCCCACCCCACGGACGGGTTGTTCCGCGCTGTCGAACGTCGTGCGCACATCTGGCGCGACAAACATCGCGAAGGCGTTGGGATTCCCCTTGTTGATCTCGTCGATCAGCGTGCGCACCATCGCCTTGTTGCCGGCCGTATCGTACATGGCCGGCGGCGTCGGGATGATCCCCATCTGCTGGAGGATGCTCACCTGGTCGAGCTCGCTGGTGCCCTCGGCAAACTGACCGTTGGCGTAGCGGAGCACGCGGGTGGCCGTCCACTTGATATGCCGCCCGGTTGCCGGCAGCCCAAAGAAAGCCCCTTGCTGCGTACCTTCGGCTTTGACCAGCAGGAATACTGTGTCGCCGTCGATAATGACGTCGCGGATGCCAAACTGGACATCCGGGAACGACTCATGAAGCAGGATATGCGCCTGGCGCACGGCATTCCAGTCATTGCCCATCGTCGCGCCACCCGGAACAATCTGGTGGTCGATGAAGGTCGGGGCGAAGGCGCTCATGCACTTGTCGATATTGCCTTCGTTCATCCCGCCAATGTACAACTCGATCAAACGGGCGACGTCCGCTTCGATCGCGGCCTGCTGCTGTTCGGGTTTCTCGCCAAACAGGCCCAGTCCGAGCTGCGAACTGAGTTGGACGAAGTCCATGCCACCCCAGTGCTCCAGGAAGTGCTCGCCAGGGACGCGCTCGATCTCGATGCACTGTACCTTGAAACGTTTGCCAGACGCCGGCACGCCGAAGAAGGGTGCGCCGGTGTGCTCACCTTCGATGGTAAACACAACCGTGGCCAGATCGCCATCGACGATCACGTGCTGGATGTCGTATTCCGACCAGGGGAACGCGGCGTAGTTCATATTCAGGAACATGCGCGCGCCTTCGACCCCGGAAGGCATGCCTGGCGCAGCACTGTGATCCAGCACTTTGTCACCCAGAAAGTGTGGCATCCGGTCGATGTTGCGCGGGATGACCATTTCGTTGAAGTACTGCTGGATGCGTGCCCGCTTCTGATCCGGCGCAGTGGTATTCGGCTTTTCGCCAGCGCGTGTGCCCATGATCGGTTCCGGCCCCGTGCCGGTGATCTGGCGAATAATGGCCATGATGTCGTACCACTGGTGATGCTCGGCAAACTTGCCGTTGGCGACCCGGAAGACCTCGACTGCATACGTCTTCATCGACTTTCCGGACGGAGGCATGTGCATGAAGGAGCCGGTATTCGTCCCTTCAAAGATGATGTGCAGCACCACCCAGTCGCCCTCAGCGCTGATCGCCTCGGTATTCATCTTAAGGTCGGGGAAGGCCTGCACGAGCATCTCATAGAACGCCTTCAGGCCTTGCTGGCCGGGAGGCGAACCCAGAGGCTGCGCATGGTCGATCAGTTGGTCGTCGACGAGGGCGAAAGCGGCATCAACATTGTGTTGATTGATGGCCTGCTGAAACTGGCCAGCCAACGCCTTGATTGCTGCAGTTGTTGTCGTCATAGGTTCTCCTGATGGTACAGACCCGTAATCGGCGACTTCAGTCCTATCAGCCAAAGCTCGGAATGATCCCGACCTGCTGAAGCAGTGTGAATCTGTCGATATTGACCCATCGTTCAACGATCTTGCCATCCTCAAAGCGATCGTTCACGATGCCACTCCAGTGATAAACCTTGCACGTGCCGGGCACCCCCATGTAGGCGCCGCTGTGAGTCCCGGTGAAATGCATCCGGGTCGCGACACGATCGCCAGACGCCGTCATGCTTTCGACCGTCCGGTTGAAGTCATGGAAAGCAGCGTGCAGCATGGCATCGTCGTTCTTGGCCCACTTCGCACCTTTGAGCGGAGCCGGGTTGCTTTCCATGTGGATGATCACATCGGCGGCCATCGCTTCGTCGTAGGCATGAATGTTGCCCATATTCAACTGCTCGATCAGCCATATGATCACCGCTTTGTTCCCTTCCGTGTCATAGATCACCGGTGGCGTCGGTATCATCCCCATTTGCTGGAGAATGCCAACCTGATCCAGCTCGCTCGTGCCCTCCACGAAGAGACCATTCTCAAGGCGCAGCAGTCGAACGCCGGTCCAGCGGATGTGCTTGCCGGTCGCCGGGATGCCGAAAAACGCGCCCTGGTGCGTGCCCTCGCCGTTCACCCGCATGACCACTGAGTCGCCTTCGACCAGCAGATCTTCCAGCGTAAACTGGACATCCGGGAAGGCATCCTTGAGCATCATGTGAGCCTGCCGCACGTCTGCCTTGGTGCTGCCGAGCGTCGCGCCTCCAGGAACCACCTGGTGATCAACGAACGAGTCGGCGAAAACCTCCATCGTGCGATCGACGTCGCCCTCGTTCATGCTCTCGATATACTGGACAGCCAGACGTCTGGCATCTTCGCTGTAGTCTGGCGGGGCATCTTTCTTGTCCATGCCGAAGAACGGCAGTCCGAGCTGTTCGGCCAGCCCAATCATGTCGATGCCACCCCAGTGTTCAACGAACTGAACCTCGGGGACGACGATGACCTCGATATTCGGGATACGGAACTTCTTGCCTGTCGGGGGTGTTCCCAGCAGCGGCTTGCCGGTGAATTCTCCCTCGATATAGCCGATCAGGATCAGGGCGTCGCCATCCACCAGCAGGTGATGAATGTCGTACCAGAGCCAGGGGAACGAGTCGAAATTCAGGCGCAGAAAGGCCTTCGCGGCTTCTGCTGCCGGCATGTTCATCACAGGCGCGCTGTGCTCGATCACATCCGGGTGGATGTAACCGTCAACGAGATCGAGTTTGCGCGGGATGATCACCTCGGTGAAGTACTTGAGGATCAGCGCGCGTTTTTCTTCCGGTGTTGTCGCCATGACACTTTCCTCCCTAAGGCGCGGTGATTTCGCGCACTATCTTCATGGCGTCGAACCAGAAGTGGCGTTCGACGAACTTCCCATCACGAACCTTGAAAATCTCCAGAACATACGTTGCGAAGGGTTTGCCCGTCGCTGGAGTATTGTAGTAAGGCGCCTGGCTGGTGCCTCGATACTGCCCATTCAGCACGACCATATCACCGTCAACATGAATATGGTCGATCGCGAACTGAAGATCCGGGAACGACGCCAGCAGCGTCATGTAGACCTGTTGAATCCCCTGTGCAGAGGCAGGCGCGCCAGGGAGCGAGTAATCGACCATCTCCGGATCAAGCAATCCCATGATGGTGCCGAAGTCACGCCGGTTGATGGCGTCAGAGTAGCGCCGCGCGACCTCTTCCTGTTCCGCGCGACTGGGGCTTGAGTCATCGACGGGCCGCGCACGATAGTTGATCCCTCGCTGCTCGGCAAAGGGTTCCTCTGGCGCGACCTGTGACAGCCGCCAGAGCAGACTCTGTGGACTTTCATTTGCCATTGCCTTAACTCCCCCCTGGGATCAGGCCAAACTGCTGAAGAAGGCCGAAGACATCGGAATTGAACCAGCGTTCGACGATCTTCCCATTCTCAATACGGTTGGTTGCCATTGCCGTCCAGGTCATCTTCTTGCCAGAAGCGGGAATGCCCATAAACGGCTTGCTGTGGGTCCCTGTCCAGCGCAGACGTACCATGACCTTGTCCCCTGCGGCGAGAATATCCTCGATCTCGACGACCAGGTCGGGGAACGCATCCTGCGTCATCTTTGCGCCCTGCTTGACCGGCTCAAGCCCCTTGACGTACGGGTTGAGCGCATCACCGTGCATGACGAAATCGGGCGACATCAGTTCGTCGACGATGTCGATATTGTGTTTGTTTTCCTCTTCGTACAGCCGGCGGACCAGCGCCTTGTTGGCTTCCGGGTTGGGCGGCGGAGCAAACGACGGGACTACCCCCATCTGTTGAAGGATGCCGACCTGGTCGAATTCGTTCCAGGCTTCGACAAACATGCCATCCTCAACCCGCAGGATGCGATGCGCCGTCCAGGAGATTTCCTTGCCGGTCGCCGGAAAACCATAGAACTCGCCGCTATGCGTGCCGACGGCGTGCACGCGAATGGCGACCTTGTCGCCTTCCACCATCAACTCGTCGACGGTGAACGTGAGATTGCTGAACGACTGGTTCAGCATGTGATGGGCCATGACCACGGCCTCGACGCCGGGCGGCAATCCGCTCACCTGAGCGCTGTTGTGGTCATTGAAATCCTTGTGGAACACTGCACGCAGCGCCGCCTCGTCGTCCTGGTTGACGCCGGAGATGTAGGTGTGGACCATGGCCGCGTACTGCTCTTCTCGCGCCTTTTGTTCCGGGTCGCGCATGGCGCCGAGCCGCATCATCAGTCCGACGATGTCCAGACCGCCCCAGCGCTCAGCATATTTGCCGTCGACCAGACGCACCGTTTCCAGGAGGAGCACGGAAAACTCTTTCCCAGTTGCCGGCAGCCCCATCAGATTGCCATCGTGGGTTCCCGAAATCGTCGAAACCACCGACACTTTGTCGTCCTGAGCAATCAACTCGTGAATCGTATTGCGGGCGTCCGACGACCCTTCAAAAAACATCTGGAAAAACATCCGTGTGCCCGCATGTCCCTGAGGAATACCAGGCGGTGCGCTGTAATCGACACCATCTTCAGGGATGTAATCCGCGAAACGATCGAGGATGTGGTTGTTGATCACATTCTCTATGTAGTCGCGGACCCGCGCCTTGTTCCTCTCTTGCAGGTCACCCACTTACTCATCCCCCCGGGCAAAAAACAGGATCAAACGTGCATACTTTAGTTTTGGATTCCGAGCTGCGTTCGTATACCCATCCGATCCACCCACTCCCAGCGTTCGACGATCTGTTTGTCAGCAAGACGGAACACGTACATGGCCGACACACTAATCGGCTTACCGGTTGGAGGGGCGCCCATGAAGTCCCCCTGGTGAGTTCCGGAGAGTTTCACCCGACAGACAACAAGGTCTCGTTCGCCGGTCACATCCTCAATCGTCGATTGAAGATCAGGAAAAGCGCTGAAGTAGCTGCTGAGCGACTGCTGCACATGCTGCACGGTCTCGGACTTGCCGGTCGAGTTCAGGTCAGTCAGAGGGTCGCGCATATACTGCGCGACCTCATCCAGCCGACGCTCGACCATGACGACTTGATGGAACTCGGTGATTAGATTCTTGTTCACATCGACAGACACGATCGAAGTCCTTTGTTGTCGTCAGGCGCAATGCAACGAACCGGGACTAGCCGCCGCCGAGCTTCATCTCGGGAAGCAGGCCAAGGGCAATGAGTTGTGGGATTACGTCCATGTTCGCCCACCGCTCGATGATCTTGCCTTCGTTGTTGAAGCGATATGTGGAGATGCCTGCCCACTTGTGGACCTTGCCTGTAGGTTCCTTGCCCATGAATGGACCAAGGTGCGTACCGCGCCAGGTCAGGCGGACGACGACGACGTCACCTTCGGCCACCATCTCCTCGATCACCGTATGGCCATCGGGATAGGCCGCCTTGACACCGCCAACACCCTGCTTGATGGCCTCGCTGCCGCCGATGTACGGAAACAGCGCGTCGCCGTGATGTACGAATTCCGAGCACATCAGTTCGTCAATGACGTCGACGTTGCCCTTGCCGATCGCCTCATCATAAAAGCGCTGCACGTTCTGCTTGTTGAGTTCGATGCCCATGAAAACTTCTCCTCTGAACCTTCCGTGCGTGTTGGGAACGCGAGTCGTTCGACCTCAGCCGCCGAACTTCGTCGGCATGATGCCGAGCTGCTGGAACATCGACAGAAAGTCCTCGATGACCCATCGCTCGAACATGACGCCGTCGTCGTTGAAGTGAGCGAGCTGGGTCGCCGTCCACGTCAGGAAACGAAACGTCGGTTGGACGCCCAAGAATTCGTTGACGTGACGCGCAGTGACTTTCTGATGCGTCATCACCTTGTTGCCCTCCGCGAAGATGTGAATGATCTCGATCTTCGCGTCCGGGAAGGTCTGCTTGAAACCGCCGATCCCTGCTTGTGGGCATCGCGACCGACCGCTTTTGGCAGGAGAGACTGCGGACCATAGGTCGTGAAGTCCTCGACCATGAGCTTATCCAGCTCCTGAAGCTGATCGTTGTTCGCGGCCAGGAAGAAGCGGACCACCTGGTTCTTATTGTGTTGTGGTGTGGTTGGCACTGTTCACCCCTCCGAATGAGTGGGACTGCCCTGCTGCTGCGCAGTCACCGTGAATGCAACGCGCATTGCGAGCAAAGGGGGCATAAACGAAACGCCCCCATCCGTGCAAATCCGATCCGCTGCGGGACCAGGCCAAGCTTAGCGCCCAGGACCGCCGAACACCGGCAGAATCCCGAGCTGCTGCAGCAAACCGAGCATGTCCCAGTAGCCGTGCGCAACCGAGATCTTGTTGTCGTACAGGCGGAACACCATATGACCGGTCAGGTTGATCGCCTTGTTGGTCGGGGGCAGACCGCGGAAGTCGCCGGTATGCGTGCCGGTGACGTGATAGCGCATCGCCGCCCTGTCAGCCTCACAATAGACCGCATCGATCTGGTAGCGAATGTCCGGGAACGCCGTATGGAGGGTCTCGAGCCAGCGCTTGACGCTGTCCTGCCCCAGCTCCTCGCCGCCGCCTTCCTGGAAGAAGACGTAGTTCTTGCTGTAATACTCGGGAATCCGATCCTGAGCATTGATGTTCCAGACCTCCTCGACCACCTTGCGAATCACATCGCGGTTGGTCAGAGGCGTCTCGGTCGTGTTCAGTCGTTGACCGCTGTGTGAGGCCACCGGCGACCAGAACAAATCGTATTCGTTGGTACCGTCACCGAAGATCGCGCCGCGGCCTTCAATGACTCGGCCGTTGCGCCAGCGCAGCAGGTGGATCACATCGATATCCAGCTTGGTGTACGGAACCTGACCGGTGCCCTCATGCCCGGAGCGAAAGCCCAGGTTGTGAGTCACGTCAGCCGACCACTCATCATTGACCAGCACGGTGACGCCCGTCATCTTGAAGCTACCATTCGAAAGTGCGCCCACCTGCCCCATGAAGGCAAGGAAGGCATCCAGACCGTAGTGCCATCCCGAGAGCGGGTTGTGCCCCGGGACGAGCCATCTCATATTGTTGTCCCAGTACTTGTCGATCTCGGCCTTGTCTCCAGACGCGAGGGCGTCATAGGCCAGCTTGACGAGTTCTGCAGTCACATGAGGCATACGTTACCTCCCAGCGAGTCCGCTGTTAGAAAATAAGGCAATGCGAAAGGACGACGGCTATTCCGCGAGACGCGCCGGGATACCCTTGAGCGTGAACATACTCCACATGTAGCGATCGACGGTGTGCTGATCGCCGGTGTGGACGCGCACTTCGTGAATCTTGCCATCCTTGATGCCGTAGGTCGTGCAGGTCGGGAATACGAATTCCTCGCTGCCGATCTTTCCGTGCCCGGTGTGCTTCTCGACGACCGTGCCATCATCCAATTCACCGAAGTGCACGTTGTCGACGGTGATGCCCGCCTGGAACAGTGCGCCGAAGAACGAGATAACCGCATCGACGCCTTCCATACGGCCAGACAGAGGATGATGCCCAGGCATCGTCCAGCTCATGTCCGGGTGGAAGACCGTGGCCTTGATGCCAGCCATGTCGCCCTTGGAGAACAGATCGTACATCGTCAGAACGAGATCGGTATTGGCCATGGTGAAACACTCCTGTAGGTATATAAAGAATGGAAACGGAACGATCTACCACGCTGGACCACTTCGCGGACTAGAGGGGAACCCCGCCCTCCAGCTGCCGAAGCTCATCCACAACATAAAGGGTGATGGCCGGAGCCAGCGACTTCGGGCAGCGCTTGATGATCCACGTCTGGTAGGCGTCGAAGCGAAGGCGTTCGCTGTTGGCGGCGGGAGCCTTCCAGCGGCTGGCCTCCCAGCGGACCACCAGCTTCACGTCGGCCTTGGAGCCATCTTCCGAAACCTGGATATCGAGCGATTGCATCGTGTGCACTTCGTCGAAGAAGATGCGGATGACACCCTGGAACCAGAGTTCGAATTCCGCCTGCGTGCGCAGGGTCGCTTCCGGGAAAACCATCTCGAGTTCGGTGCTGTGGATGTACTTGATCATGTCGACCTGGGCACGGTGCACATCGAGGCCCTGATACCAGTCGATCACCATCGCTTCGATTTCCTGCTTCGTCAACGGTGCGAGCTGTGTCATTATTCCCCCTTATTGGTAACCAATTACACTCTGGGCAGCAGCGAACTGCACTACGGCAGCTCGCTGCTGATCACCATATCCACCAGGAACGGCCCGTCGGTTTCGAGCATCTGCCTGACAGCCTGTTCCACCTGCTCCGGCCGATCCACACACACCGCCGGAACACCCATCGACTCGGCCAGCCGGGCGAAATTCACGACCGGATTATTGAGTTCGAAACTGTGCGGGAACTCGTGCACCGGGTCGCCGACCTGTTCATTCCAGTATTGCAGGATGTTCAGCTTGAGGAGCATGTAACTCTGGTTATTGCAGATGATGAACTTCGCGCCGATGTTGTAGCGCGCCGCCGTCCAAAGTGCCTGAATGGTGTACATGCTGCCGCCATCGCCGGTGAAGCCGATCACCGTCTTGTCGGGGTGCGCCAACTTGACGCCTAGCGCCCCCGGAATGCCAACGCCCAGCGAACCGCCACGCGTCTGGAAAAAGTGGCCGGGCAAAGTGGGCGGCAGATAACGCGTCACGTCGGGCGAAACCGTCAGGGCTTCGTCGAAGACCATGACATCCGCCGGCACGTGCTTGGCCAACTCCTCCATGAAGCGCGAGGCGCGCAGTGGGTACTCGTCGCGACGCCCCTGATCCTTGTTCAAAGCAGCCGTTCGCGCCGCCTCGGCTGCCTGACGTGCCGTGTCCATCCGGGAAGCCGCAGCGGCCCTGGCGTCGGCGCTGAGCGTGCCGTTGAGCGCATCGGCCAACCCGGCCAGCGATACCTTCGGATCGGCGACGACTCCCAGATCGACCGGGAAGTTCTTGGCGATCTCATAGGCGTTCAGATCGAAATGGATGATCTTTGTGCCGGGCTTGAAGGCATCATAGAGATTGGGGAACACCTCGGGAAAGACATAGGTGCCGGCGACCAGAACCGCGTCCGCCTTGTGCGTGATATTCGCGCTTGCCTTGCCGAACATGTGACCAGTCGTTCCCTTGTAGAGTGGGTGCAGTGAACTGATATTCACTTCCGACGAGTCCACGCCGTAGACGTCCGCGCCAAGCATCTCGGCCACCTGCACCAGTTCGTCCTGCGCGCCGCTGAAGGTGATGCCGTCGCCCATCAGGATGATCGGATGCTGCGCGGAGGCCAGGATCTCAGCAGCCTTCTGAAGCGACTCCCGCGATGGCGCGACCGCCGTATCGAGCATCGAGGTCGGGAAGACCTCTTCGTTGTTGATGGCATCCAGCACGTCAGCCGGGACACACACAAACACCGGGCCGGACGGCGGGGTAATTGCTATCTTGATCGCGCGGCGCAGGATGCGCAGGAGCGAATTGGGGTCCACAACACGTGTCGCCCACTTGGTCACTGGCTTGGCCATCGAAACCAGGTCAGCAGCCATCTGAGCATCCATCGCGTCGTACTTGATACCTGCCTCACCGGCGATTACCAGCAGCGGCGCGTGACCGCGCATCGCCTGGTACATCATGCCGATGCCATTGCCAAGCCCAACGCCACTGTGAAGCTGAACGACTGTGGGCTTACGGGTGGCGCGCGCATAGCCATCGCCAATTGCGACGGCGATCGTCTCCTGCAAACCCATGATGTACTTGAAATCGGGATACTGTTCCAGCGAATCCAGGAAGCCCTGTTCAACAGTGCCTGGGTTGCCGAACATGTAGTGGATGTCGTCCGCGAGGAACTGCTCGATCATCGCGTAACGTCCAGGTTTGCCGGGCATAACACCCCCTCAAGTCTTTTGATGACACGCGAGATTGAAGATGAAGGGCGGCGGCATGTTCGTGACACGCCGGCCGCCCCTGGAAATCAGACCTACCAGCCGTAGCGCGTCAGACCCTGTTCGAGAATTTGCACCATGAGCTGACCGACCAGTTTCGAGTCCTGAGTCGACCGGCCAGTGAGGAAGGGATAATCGAGGATGGTCGACCTTTCATGGCCAACCCCACCATGATACTGACCGCCGGGCTGAGTCGCGTCGCGGAGGATGTACTCCAGAGGGAAGAATGGAGGGCCGAAGTTGGCATCGATGCCCAGGACGCCCGTGCCATCCTTGTAGTCGTACTCAATCGCATGGCCAGTGACGTGGCGGCCGGCGAGGAGGCTCTTGCGCTCCGACCAATCGCGCGCGAAGGCGAGGATGGTGACGGCGTAGCACTCGGCGACGATCAGCTTGTTCTGCTTGTAGAAACCTAGGACCACATCGTGCAGGCGCTGGTTGTTGACCATATCGATCAGCGGGCCGCTGCCGCCGACCATCAGGAGCGCGTCATACTGAGCCAGGTCTTCCCAGGCTTCGTCACGCTTCTTGTGATAGGCGACCAGTTCGTGACCAAAGTTCTGGTCATTGAAGTAGGGACGCTCCGGGAACCAGTCTTTCAGACTGATCGGGTTGTCCAGTCGGGTCGACCCGTCGATCTCGGTCGTCTTGGCGCCATAATACTCGTCGGTGACCACTTTCTTGAGCGGCGGGTCAAAGTACCCCGCTTTCATGCTCGGAGGAAGGGCGTGGGCGCGCTTGCCGGTCGGGGTCATGAAGACGGTCTCGTATCCAGCGGCATCCAGCTCTTCGAGCGGCCCGACGAGTTCTTCACCCCAGTATCCATATTCCGACAGCACACATAGGATCTTCTTAGACATCATAGTCCCCCGTTAATGTTGACAGGATGCCGAATAAACCGATATGAAGTGGAATGTGTTCAGGTGTACGCATTGGCTACGGTTTGTGATTATACCGCTTTTTGCTCGTCACGAGAATTAAACAAAATATTCACCCGCTGCAACAAACATTGTTCATTGCACTTCGTGGAGTGACTGTTGATTCGTTGGCGGGCTCGTTCATGACTATAGTTCAACGTTACAACAACGGTAACGAAAAGTGTCCTACACTTAAGTCTAGCTTGCGTCATGATTCTGGTTTTGAACGGCAATCCTGGAGTAGCTGCATGCGGAATCGACCTTATTTTCTGCTCGCAATCCTTTGCCTCGGCTTCTGTCTGCTTTTGATCTCTTCTGCGGATGCTCAGGGAGAGCAGATCTTCGGCATCGTCGATGTCGACCGCGCAGAAGTGCGTTCCGGTCCTGACTTCGCTTACCCCACCATAGACCGCATCCCGCGCAACACGTCCGTCACCATCCTGGGGCGTGCCGGGGATTTTGTCACCCGCTGGGATGGGCGTCAGTGGCTGCAAATTGAGTATGGCGGCGGAAGAGCATGGATGTATGCGCGACTCCTGCGCACCAGCACGGCTTTCAACAGCATCCTCCCGATCGGGCGCATTCTCCCGCGCGACCGCAACGGGCGTGTTCCCGAAGACTTCGATCTCTCCTATGACGTCTGTGAACAGTGGCAGGGATCGTTTTCGCGGATTGGTGACTTCATGGGGGGAGACCGCGAAGTCGTGGTCACCTACCCTACGCTTGTTGGCGCCAATGTCTACAGCGTCATCGTGATTTCTCCCACAGGGGTGCGGCGTGCCTTCGACAGTACGTCCGAAACCAGCAAAATCATCCTCGGCCAGCTTCCGCAGGAAGAAGGCACCTACACATGGCGCGTCGCGCCTTATTGGACGTACAGCAATTACCGTTTCGAGTGGCAGCAGGTCTGCCTCCTTCAGACGGGCGGCACGTTCGACAAACCCTACACGGGATACACCCGGCCATTTCTGAGCGCGGGTGACGGCGGCCCATGACACGACTCATGTCAATGAAGAGGACGACCCTCAAGCCGCCCTCTTCTCGACCCATTATCGGATCCGTTCCTCGACCAGTTCGATGGCGCCAAGCGTCGCGTCGATGGCCACACGGGCATTGATGGCCGCATTACGCGCCCGCGCCGCGACCTCGCGATCAAAGACACCGCATCGACTCAACGGTTCGATGGCCGCGTTGATCAGCGCACCCACCTCGTCCAGCCGTGGCAGATAGCGCATGAGCTCCGGGAATTCGCGTGCATCCTGGGCCGTGTACGGATAGTCGCGCACGAAATCGGGCGGTTCGCAGGGCATGATCTCGCGAGTGTAGACCGAATACCAGAGGTACTCCAGGCCTACGGCCACCTCACGAGTCACGCCCAGATACTCGCGCAGCCTGGCGATCTGCGCCCGCTGGATCTCCGGCGGTATCTGCTCGAAGATCACCTCCGCCTCTGCCGCCAGACCCGGCATGACCGGCGCCCGCTCGATTCCAGGGACCGGTCGGGTGTTGAACGTCGCGACCCATCCGGTCGTGCCGCGGTAGTTCACGAACAGCCAGGTGCCGCTGTGATTTCGGTACAGCACAGGGAGTACCGCGCCGGCCGGGATGGTTCCAGTTTGCCGGCCTGTGCGCACCACAGGCGAATCGCGCACTACGAGGTTATCCACTGCGTAAGTCGCGAAACCCGGGTCTCGTGTGAGTATGAACGGGCCGTCCCAACCAGTCGTCAGATTGGTCAGGGGTAGCAGCTCGGGCAGCCCGTCGTCATGATCAAGAAATTCGGCCAGCATCCAGCCAAGATTGTACGAACGTCCCGGCCGCCGCACCTCGTACCACGTGCCGTCGATATTTCGGCCGATGACCTCGACATCACTGTCTTCAAAGATGGAGGCCACGGCTTCGGCATCCTCAGAAGGTGCAGCGCGCACGAAGGCGCTGCCGAAGATCATCGTCGCTCGGAAGGTGTAGCCATCGTCCTGGGCAGAGGCCGCCCTTGCCCCGAACAGCGCGGCCAGCAGCGCGATGAGCCGCAGAACAGCAGGCTGCATTGTCATCGATTCACCACCCAGTCGGCCATGTTCCAGAAGGGATCGTTCTGGCGCGGCGCAAACCCACCTACCCATCCCTGGGCCGCATAGAAGTCATTGCCGGCGAACAGCGGCAGGTACGGAATGTCTTCGTAAATGAGTGCGCTGGCCTCGCTCAGCCCCTCTGCGCGAGCGTCGTAATCACAGTCCGGGGCGTGAGCCGCACGGTCGAACACGGCTTCCATCTCCGGATTCACGTAGGATGTGACGTTCACGCCACTGTTCAGCCGATCCTCACTCTGGCGATATAGCAACGCACGGTCAGCGGCCACGGGCGACCGCTCCGTGATACGCAGGAGGTAGGCGTCGAAAGTCTGGCCGGCTACAGCGCCAAGGATCGAAGCACTCCCGTAGTAGGGCCAGAATTCAACCCCAACACCAATTCGGGCAAGCTGCTCCTGAATCCCGCGCGCCACGATGATCTGTTGCAGATCGTCTTCGTCATAGGTCAACGAAAACCAGAGGGGCTGTCCAGTTTCGGCCGTGGCGCAGCCCTGGCACTCGCGCACGCCATCGCCATCCCAGTCACGCCAGCCCAGCCCCTCCAGAATCTGAGCGGCGTCAAACGGATCGTACTCGGGCATCGGAATATCCGGGTTATACGCCCATGACCAGGGAAGTTGATCGCTCGCCAGCGGAGTGTAATGCCCGGCCGTCGCTGCCGCGCCAAGCGCATTGATGTCCAGCGCCAGACGAACCGCCTCGCGCACCTTCAGGTGGCTGAAGAACGGGTGGGCCCTCTGCTCCTGAGGTTCTCCGGTTTTCTCGTCGAAAGCGTCCAGTGGCTCGCTGGAGTCGACAAAATTGAAGCCGAGCGCGTACCACGTGCGCCCGACCTGTTCGACAATCTGAATATCGGGAACCGCCCGGAGATCGGAGCGGTAGACATAAGGCGGATTGACGATCACGTCCAGTTCACCACTGATGAAGTCGTTGACCTCGTCGAGTCGATCCCCGAAGCGCGATGTCTCTACAGTCAGCGCCAGGTCACCGATTCGATACCGCTCATGGTCGTCGGTTCGCTCAACGTACTGATGCTGTGCCGATACCGCCTGAAACTGGTCGGCAGAGTTCATATCGGGCGACCCGTAGATCAGCGACCGAGCCTCTTCGTACCGCTGGTCAAGCGAATCACCGTCCGACATCATCAGGTTTCTCAGATCGACGGTCCACGGTCCACTGCGATCGGCGGCCGTGATCGTGGAGTTTCCCTGCGCCTCCAGTGCCGAGCAGGAGTCGCCTTCGTAGACCATCACCAGGCTCTCTTCCGACACCGGCACCACGAAAGACCACTCGGCGATCCGCAACCCATCTCCGAAGCGCCTCCAGTTCTGCTCGATGCTCCGAAAAACGTCGTAGGCGTTGACGCGCGTCCCATCAGCCCAGAACGCATCCTCGCGCAGCATGAATACCACGCGAGTCTCCGACTGTGACAGGTCGTTATCAGGAGAGAAGTCGCCAAATTCAACCGTCCAGCTTTCGATCAGACCGCCGTTCGCCACGGTTGCCGGCATCAGGCGGCCCATCTCGTCGACGGCGAAGAGCCTCGGGTACAGCACACTTATGTCTGGCAGGCTGGCGCTGTCGATGACCAGCGCGCCGCTGCCCTCCTGCGCTGCGGCCGGCTGCCCCGACAGGATCAGGAGGATTCCCATCAGTACTGCGATGCGTCTCATATCCTTAATCCTCGGGGGGGCGCAGGAAGCCAACCCACTCGCCGTAGTTTCCGGTCAGCAGATTGCGCTCCAGTGCCAGATAGAGCGTCTGAGGCACACCGCCGGTGACTGGCACGTTGCCGCCCGCCAGAGACCGAAATTCCCCATAGCTCTGCGCGGCCAGCGCCAGGTATACGGCGCCCTGAGCCGCATGCAGCTCGGGATCGTCCGGCGCAATGGCCAGGGCCGCGTTAAGGTCGGCCAGGGCCTGGCTGTAGTTGAACTCCGCAGCGTGAACAACTGCACGGTTTTGCAGCGCGACCACGTTGTCGGGTTCCAGAACCAGAGCGCGGTCGAAGTCCGCCTGCGCCAGCGCAAAGATGCCCTGCCGGGTGTACAGCGCTCCCCGGCCGACGTAGGCGTCGACATAGTCGTCGTCCAGGTCCAGTGCGGCGTTGAGATCAGCCAGCGCGCCTTCGTCGTCTCCCTGAGCGGAGCGTGCGTACCCGCGCCGGGCCAGCGCTTCTGCCCTGCCTGGATCACGATCGAGCGCGCACTGGTAGGCAAGGATGGCCCGCGTGTAATCGCCCGCCACGAACCAGGCATTGGCGATCCCGACGAAGTAGGCCGCGTCGCCAGGCGGCTGACAGGGGTCAGGCGTCGGCTCCTGGGCCCGGGTTGCCCCCGCTCCAGCTCCGGAAGCAAGCAAAATCAGCGCCATCAGAAGCGCAACAGCGAGCGTCCAACGATACAGCACCAAATGCATGATCAGCCTCCGGGGATGAACTCCGCCGCCAGCAGCCACGAGATGTCGTCGAGTCGGAGATCGAAGTTCGCCCGCGATTCCAGCGCCCCGGCCGCGCTCTGGATGCGCCGGTCACCGAACGGATCGGTCAACAGGAGGTAATCCTGGTAGTTGGCAAGCGCGAATTCCGAGTAAACGATGCCCAGCACCGCATAGACGTGGGCGTCGATCCGGTCATAAACGGGCAGCGGATCATCCCCACGGCGATCCGGCCTGCGCAGGTCAGCCACCGCCCGGTCGATGCCGCTGTTCTCGATGGCGCGCTCCAAGTCGGCAATCGCATCCGTGAACTGGCCCAACTCCGCGTAGACGATGCCGCGATTGACCAGCGCCAGGTTGTACTCCGCCTGGGCGTCCAGCGCCCGGCTGAAGTCGGAGACGGCCTCGTCGAATTCGCGGAGTGCAGCGTAGGCAATGCCACGGTTGTTGTAGGCGCCGGCCAGACTGCTGTCAGTCCCGATTGCCGAGCCATAGTCTTCTATCGCCTCGACATAGTCGCGCTGTGCCGTATAGACGACACCCCGGCTTGCGAAGCCCAGCGCATAACGGCTGTCGATCTGCTCCACAATGCAGCTGAAGCTGTCGTTGGCACGAGCAAGCTCCCCGGCACGGAAGTAAGCGACACCCTCGCCCATGTAGTAGCTGACGCGTTCCGCGGTCGGACTGTCCGTGAACTTGTCACAGACGAGCGGCACCTCGCGCGCGGGGTCGTCTTGCTGCGCGGAGAGTCCGCCAGCCACCAGCATAAGGCCAAATCCGAGTAGCACGATGAACAGGATCTGTCGCTTCACCTTCTGTCTCCCTTTGTATGGATGGTGTGTCGAGGCGCAGACTGGCCAAAATGGGAGTCCCCCATCGGCGTGGTGCACAACCGGAGCTACCCGCCCCGGCTGCTGATAACGATTGGATCGCGCTGGAAGAGCGCTGCCGCCAGGGCATCGGCCAGTACCAGGCTTCGTCGGGCATCGGTCAGCCTGGTCAATACGGCGATGACTTCTTCCTGCGTCAGAAAAAACGCGGTTTCCGGCCGCTGACAAGCCGAGTCAAAGGCGGAGATCGCGGTATTCACATCGAGAATCGCGGCGTCTAGCGCTTCAATCACCGGCGCGAAGACCGGTTCCTGGCGCAAATCGACCTCGCGCGTGGCGCGCTGGACAAGCCCCGGAATGTTGCCACACGAGACGCTCCCGCCGCTGGCCAGCCGGGTCCAGATATCCTCAATGACTGCGAGTCGACTTCCCGTGCGTGAGATATCGGAATCGAGCCCACGCGCCAGGCGGGTATAGGGGATGAGGTAAGCGATGTCGAGGGTGTGCACATACTCACTGTCGTAGTCGATCTCCCACGAGTGCACCCAGTACGGCGCTCCCTGATAATCCACTTGCAGCCAGATGTAGCGACCGCTGCCCAGCCGGCCGATCAGTTCGACCTCCTGAGCGACGCTCGCCGTCGCGGCGGGCAGAAGGTTGCGATCGTACAGTGGCGTGCCGGCCGGGATATACCCGATGGCTCCGGTGCGAACGACGCGTGTCTGCTCCTCCATGGTCGAGACGGGCAGCGCCGAGAGGTTGCCGCTCCAGACCAGGTAGCGGGCAGCGATCCAACCGCGCTGACCGCCATACACGACCTGTATCCAGCGGCCGTTCGGCGTTCGCCCCACAGCCGGCAATGTCTGCACAGCGGGCACGATTTGAGATCGGGTGAAGGCAGTGCCTGGCCCGATACGCAGCGAAACGAAATCCTGAGTGGTGACATAGACGTCATACGGAGAGATCGTCGTGTCGACTTCGGCTGCCGCACAATCCGACTGGCAGTCCTGGCCCACAACCCCACTGGAAAAGCCAACGACAAGAAACAAACCAATCGCCGCCAGTACCCGGCCGAGTCGCGGCTCAGTCATCGTATTCGCCCTCCCCCGCCGTCCAGACCAGGATGTTGTTCATGTCGGCGCCCATGTCGACCACCTCGCCCGTCTCGACATCCAGCACATAAACCGTGAAGTAGGAGCGCGAGGTCTCGGATTGATCGCCGGGCTGAGGAGCGAGGAACGCCACAAAGCGACCATCCGGTGACCACTGGGTAACCCAGTAGACCCACCATGACTCGGGTGGGCAGTAGACACGAGCCTGACCCGTGAGCGGATCGCGCAGGATGAACGATGGCACCGGGCGGCCAGTGTCGAGTCGCTCCTGTCGTTCGTCCGCGTCGAGGGAGTATTCCCCATAGCGAAACTGGCCATCGAGCGTCCAGGTCTGCATCCAGTTGAAGGGGGCTGAAGAGAAATACGTCGAGGTCTCGCTATCATAGACCATGAGGGTGTCGCGGATCTCGACGGGGTCAACGCCTGGAACACCGTCCACGTAAGGATCGGTCGGCCGAGGTGGCGTGTAGTACAGGTAGCGCCCTGTGGGGTCCCACTCGACGTTCAGTTCGAGAACAGCGGTCTCGCCTATGCGGGTCTCCGCGAACAACTGATAGGTGTCGGTGGCCAGATCATAAAGGAAGTAGCGATAGCCGCCCCCGCCGTTCACTCGATCGGGATCAGACAGAGTGAGCGCTGTTCTGACCACCACGAGCGAACCACCAAGGGGCTGCCGGCTGACGAATTCGGTCGGCAGGCCATTGATCGATCGAGCAGAATCCTGGACCGGTTCCGACGCACTGAACTCACCGGTCTCGACATTGTAGAACTCGCGCAGGAGCTGTTCGGACTGGCTCTCCTCCGGGACGTAGCCCAGGAAGTCCAGATAAACACGATTTTTGTCGTACCAGCCGTAGCCCTGTAGCACAGCGTCACGCTCGTCGCCAGCCATCAGAACAGTGGCAACACTGCCGTCTGGCCGCGAAACGACAACACCGCCGTCAAGGGTCAGCATCCAGGTATTGTCCCAGGAGAAGTCGCAGGGAAGACCCAGGGCGCAGGGCGGCAGCGTCTCATCCGGCGCCAGGTGGCCGGTGGACATGTCGAGCGCCCACATGACGCCGCTGTTCGGCACGGTGCCGAGGAGGCGTCCCATCATGGCGAAGGTCGCAGAGCGATCCGCAAACGAGACCGGCGAAACATAGGGGCAGATTTCTTCCGGTTCCTGCACCAGTTCGGGCGACAACGTGGGTTCCACGAAGGGTAGTCGAGTCGGAATGACCGTGGGCGTGAGGGTCGGCAGCGCCGTGCCCACACTGTCCGGGAGCGGCGTGGCGGTTGGCCGAATGCGAATCGCATTGGGTATGGCCTGAGCCGTGCCCACGGCGGTTGCCGTCGCTTCCGCGACCATCGTGTCGTATGCCTTCTCAAGACGGTAGATGATGGCATGGTTCGCGCTGGAGCGTACCACGGCAAGCTGACGATTCGGGCTGAGGACCATCTCGGACGGGCGCACGCCATACTGGCGTCGGAACGCTTCGCGCACGAGATCTACATCTGGAACACTGGACGTTCGCTCGGGCAGTGAAGGCAGACGCACGCGCGCTCCGGTGGTGACGTTGATGGCATAGATCAATGTAGTGCTCGCGCCACCAACCCGCGGCACATATCCGCCGGCAAATTCACTGCTCAGGCCTTCGCACAGCAGCACGCCGAGCTCTTCGATCTGCTCGGCGGACAGTCCTTCGGTCAGCGTCCGCCATTCGCGGGAAAAAGCCAATGCCTGGTCGGTGAAACGTTCAGTCAGGCACTCGGGCACCCCAGCGATGCGCACCAGGGCGCTGGTCGCTTCCGGCGCGGGCGTGAGCGTCGGCGTCGGTGTGTGAAGTGCGAGCGCAGCAGCTTCGTCCGGCGCGCGGCAGACCTGCTGCGCCAGTCGGGCGACATCATCGGCCGGGCGATAAAAGGCGATCCGCTCCCAGAGCTTGCCCCAGGTATCTCTCAGGTCCGGATAGTTGGCCAGCAGGCAGGCGGGCACGCCGGATGAATCGTACTCTATGCCATAGATTCGATCCGGCGCGCCTCCGACAGAGCTGCCCACCACGTAAGCGGTCTGATCGTCGATCCAGCCGAAATCCACCGCATTCGCCGGCAGATCGGTCCCGGCGATGTATGCACGCTGACCGAAGCCCATGGTATACACGGCCACCGCGCCATTCGGGGCATGCTGACTTGAGGGATCGGCTGCGTAGACGACCAGAAAGCTCTCCCACGACGGACTGGGAATAACGCGCTGCAATGACATGTCCGCAGGAACATTGAACTGAAGTCTGCGCCGTACCGAAGCGGCGACATCATAGATCTCGATGCCAGGGTAGAAGTCACTTTCAGGCGGAGCATCCACCAGAAAACGATGACCGTCAGGCCAGTTCTCGATACGCGGCCCCGTGAACGAAAGGCGCTCCCGTCTCAGGACGGATCCCGTCTCGATGTCCCAGAGCCACCATTCCGTATCGGTCATGGTGACGAGCCGGCGGCTGTCGTCGGTGAAATAGACTTCCTGGAAACCGGGGGTGAAATCCAAAATCTCGTACTGCGCGCGCCCACTCGCGGCATCGTAACGCTGCCACCCTGCCAATATCGACTCGCCGGTAGCATCGTAGGCAAAAAGCGCGTTGCCTTCGAGGTCGCTGATCGCCGTATCGAAGCGCAGCACAGGGCGGCCGTCCTCAAGCTCGTAGATTGCTATGGGCGATTCTGCGCCCACTTCGCGGAGCGCGATGCGCTGCGCACCGGGATGTACGGCCAACACCTGCCCGCCGGCGGGGCTGAGGAATTCCACACTGCCAACGCCTCGAGTTTCGTCGAACAGATACAGGAGCACCCCTACCCGTCCAGCGGCGGCTGTCGCCGGCTGGAGGATGTCGAGCAAGGTGATTGTCAGCGGGTGGTAGTTCCAGTCGGCGCGATAGTCGTAGCCGAAGAGCGTCCGCACAAACGGGATAACCTCACTACTGCTCTGCCCCATCACATGCTGAAGACCAGAGGAGCCGGCCGTGCTCAGTTCTGCCTGGGTCAGCGCATTGAGCGCGCGGCCAAGCGGGATCTCGTAGGCGGCGCGGGTTCGCGTGTCCACCTGAACCAGGTTGCCAGTATCCGTCTTGAGCACATACATCAAATTGCCAGCCGCGCTGAACCACAGCGAAACCGGATCGTTCTCAAAGCGCTCGCTCTCAATATCCTGAAACGAAACCAATGCGCTGGCGTGGGCGTCGATCAACTGATACCGACCAGGAATGGCTGCCAGGAGGATGTCACTGGGACCCATAAACAAGCTGCCGGAGCGATAGTCGAAAAACGCGTACGCATCGACACGGCCGGGAAGCCGGGAATCGCCCAGGTCGAGCGCGGCATTGACATCCCACAGCCAGGGCAGAAGATCGGTATCGTTCTCGCTGCGACGAGTGGCCTGTGAGGCGGGGACCACCGCAGTGAAGACCAGGTACGAGTCATCGTCCGAGAACATCAGCGGTCCGGTGACGTAATTGGAGCCAGGGGGTTCGATGGTTGCGGCGACAGAGCCGTTTTCGGTGTTCCACAGTTCGACACGTCGGTCGATGGCCAGGGCCAACCATCGCCCGCTGTGGCTAAACCGATAGGCGTTGTACGTGCCGCTCTCGTAGAGCTCGAAGCGCGTCTCCAGCGTGGTCGCATCCATGAGAGAGAGCGAACCATCCGTCTGGACGAGGGCAAGCTGGTCACCCACCGCATCGTAGCGTACACTCGCCGGTGGCAGCCCACCCAACTGGCGAAGCCGAGAGAAGAACTCAGGCGGCGAGTCCTGACCGAAAACCAGCCCAACGATACCGAGCACGAACAAACCCAGCATCAGAACGGCGGCGCGCCTCATTCGCGAACTCCCTCGTTGAGCGGCATCCAGGTGATCTTCGCCAATTCGAGTATAAGCCAAAAGAGATCCAATTGATCATGTACGGGTACCCCACGGCATACAGGCGGGCGGCCAATTCAAGCATGACGCAGTCCAATGACAGATGTTACTATTGGGCCATGCTAGAACTTGGTGCACTTCCCGAGAGGAACAGCCGTGAGGAAGTATTGGAGTGATATGAAACACAGCGACTCGCGTTTGCACCGCATACTGCACCACGCCGCGCTGTCAGGGCAGATGGCGGTTCTCGTCCTTGCCATTCTGACCATCGGAATGACTGTGCAATCCGTCCGCGCGCAGAACGCACAGACCTGTCCCGGCACTATCGAGCAAGCCTTCTCCAGAGCGCTGACTACCTGCCAGTCGGCAACTGCCGCAGATGGCACTTGTTTTGGTGCGGGAAATGTGGTTGTCGAAGCCAGAGTGGCCGCCAGCTTCTTCGAACAACCGGGAGACCGGGTGCGGCTGGACGACATCCGACTGATCCGCACCGTGTCGGCCGCGCCGAGTTGGAGCACGGCATTTCTCAAGCTGCATGCATCATTCCATCGGTCGCAAGGTCGCACGACGACCATGTGGCTGTTCGGAAACACCCTCTTTGCCAACAACAGCCGCCGCGCGCCAGAATTGGAAGTCGTTACCACGGCGACCGCCCTCCTTCGCAGTCGCCCCGATCAATCCTCGGAAGTTATCCGCCAGGTTCCCGTCAATACGACGCTGACCGCCAATGGCCGCACCACATCCGGCGGATGGATACGCGTTTTCACCCCTGACCTGGATGCAATGAGCTGGGTCTCCAGCAATTCGGTCAGCAGTGGCGGCCTGCTCCTAGAGTCGGTGGAAGATCCGGAAGCCGGCTACGCACGACCGTTCCTGTTCAATTTCCTGAGTAGCGGCCAGGACGATGCGCCCTGCGAGGGTGCGCCGGAAAGCGGCCTGCTGGTTCAGACAGCGGACACGCGCGGCCAGTATCCACTCGTCAGCAACAATACGCTTATGTACATCTCTGGAACGGTCTTCCTCCAGGCCAAACCAGGCGGAACTTTCAATCTCAATGTGATCGAAGGTTCTGTCGCCGTCACAACCGACCTGCAGAACCTTGACGATGCCACCCGCTTCATTGCCGTTCCCACCGGTTCGCGAGTGCTCATCTCACTGGACGAGGTCGGCCTCGCATCCACCCAGGACCTTGTCCCGGAGCCCTATGACGTCACAGACTTCGTCGGATTGCACCTCAACAGGCTGCCGCGCCCCATCTCTGCGGTGAGCGAACCGCTCAGCATCGAGCAGATTGCCACTCAGTCAGCAGATGCGGCAATACCTGTCGTTCCGACCAGCGATACCGTCATTCAGGCGATACCGACCGTAGACGCGACCTGCCGCCGGGCCATGCGCATTAACGACATTCTCTACGCCGGGCCGGGAAGTTTCTATGAAGCCACCGGCCAATTGCTCAGCGGTGCTGTGGTCGTGCCGTCAATGCAGGCGCTCGACCCGGACGGCAACACCTGGTGGCAGATCATCTCGGGCGACTGGGTAAAGCGAGAGTCCGTGCGTGAGCGCGGCGTCTGTGAGGCAATACCCTTTGCGGATGCAGAAGCGCCACCGCCCACCAACCTTGTCGTTCTGGAGACATGTGAGGCCGGCAATGGTCCTGTGCGCGTCGGCCAGCAGGTCACTTTCCGCTTCACGCCACCCTCCTTCGCAAGTCTTGGCGATGCCATGGCGGCGCCAGGCGTTGACCCGGGGAGAATCGTTGTCGACGGCGCCACTCAACTCCAGGTGCGGGCAGAAGAGCCACAGCGCCTGACGGCCACTGCAGTTTCGCGCTCATTCTCCGGCGACTGGACCGCAACCGAGGGCACGCATCGCATCATCGGCGAGCGTCTGAGCTACAGCCTGGTGTGCGATCTCACGGTGCCACCTGGCTAGATGTTCGCGTAGCGGTCGTGATATAATCGGACTGACCAATGACATCCAACCAGGCACCAACTACGCCGGTTGCAGGCAGATGCACGATGATTGATTTGAACAGCAAGCTAGTCGCAAGCAGCAACCAGATTTCCACGGAGATGCCGAACGAAACCGTCATTCTCGATGTCGTCAATGGCATTTATTACGGTCTGGACGAGGTGGGGACATTCATCTGGAATCAGGTTCAGTCGCCACAAACAGTTCAGTCACTTGTTGAAGCGTTGCTTGATGAGTATGATGTCACTGTCGATCAGGCGCAGCGGGATGCCGTACGTCTGTTAAGCGAGCTGCAAGGGATTGGTCTTGTGCATGTTGTCGCATGATCGGACAGGCAATGGGCACAACCGATCGTGACTTGCATGAATCTTGTAAGTCTTTCGCAGAAATGCGTGACAAATGGTTCGAATACCTGTATACTGACATAGGTGAACTAACGCGCATGGGTTTTACCGCTAGTTTCCGCACTAATCCCGGAGGAATCACGCACATGGCACGAGCATCTAGAATGCTGAAGCGATATGCAACGCCGAACCTGACAGTTTTTGGACCGCTCGAGAACCTTACGACCCTGACCCTGAACGGTTCCTCGCTCGATCAGGCCTGCGGGAGCGGTGCCAACTTTAGCGACAATCCTTTCGGTTCTCAGGCCTGCTTTGTGCCACCGGCGCCTGAAGCGACGACGGTGCCCGCGGATGGCGGCGTCACCGCTCCCATCACCGTGCCCGAGCTGCCTGTCGATCTGGAACTGGTCAGTCCTGAGCTGGCTCAGGAACTAACCGACCTGAGCACATCGGGCGGCGGCTAGTCGCCACAATCCCTCGCTCAGTGAGGGTTGATGGCATTTCACGCAGCACCAACCGCTTTACAACCTCCGGTTACTACGAACTATGTCGAGAGATGATCTCTCGACATAGTTTTGTTAATTGGTGGTGACCATTCGGAGTCACCATCAGAAACACAGGGATCCTTTGCAGAAGTGCGTCGATGACTTCAAAGTCCCTCTGACGCATCGAGGCATTGGTGAGAAAGCGCAGATACACCGAACGCATCAGCGTGAACAGCGCCGATGATCCGCCAAACTGCGAAATCCGCCACACTTCTTCCCGCCCCGCCAGTATGTACACAGCCTCCAGTGGAACCACCTCTTCGATGGTACCGACGGTCAGCCAATGAAGTGGGTGCTCGAGCTTTTCGTGATCGGGTGCCGGCGAAAACGTGCCGGTCTCGCCAAAGAGCGCATGTGCGGCATCAGGCAGCAGGCGAACCCTCGGAGGTCCCTGGGGGATGAGGAGTCGCTCTCCCACCACGTAGAGGGCGCACAGATCGTCGGAACGAACCTCAGCCCCGCTCTGCTCAAATGCCGCGGCAAGAGTCGACTTTCCCGCGCCGCTGGCCCCTGTAATGGCGATCCCCTTTCCGGAAATGTCGACGACGCTCGCGTGGAGCGCCGGCACCCCGCGAAGGCGAAGCACCAACCCTAGTCCCGGTCCGAAGATGTTGAATGCACGTACAGCGGGGTCCACATGCGTGCCCCAGCGGGTGTAGAACTTACTACCATCGATACTGAAAGCGAGGGTCATGTGATCGCCGTAGCGCCATTGCAGGAATTGTCCGTCATCGGATTGGCGAACAGTCTGTTTGTCCATGACTGACGGCGCGTCCGCTGCAAGCGTGAGAGACTCCGCGGGTACCCAGCGTGGAGATTCGGAATCGAGTCCGGGGGGCATTTCATCATCAAATATTGTGAGATCGGCGGCGGCATCATCCGCGAATTCACGCAGTCCATGAATAGGCGCGGTACTGCGGATTCTGAGACCATATAAACTGTAGCGATGCCATGCCACATTCATCAGAGAGCCTCATCATGAGTATCGGTAAGCTGTTGTCGCAGAATGTCCTGCTCACCCCTCAGCCATAGGTCGAGCATCAGCGGGCGAAGATGGATGAGTTGACCGGCCATCATTCTGGCATGTTTTCCGGTGATCGTCGGGATGCGACTCCGCTCTACGAATGCCTGTAGCGGACCGCTTGGAATCCATCGATCGATCCAGGCGCTCTCCGGAAGTCCCAGCAGATAACCCGTCAGGTCGCCGAAGACTTGTTTGGGGCGATTCAGAACCTCCGACGGAAGCAAACCGCGCATGAGCTGTCGCTGGAGGTACTTTTTGTGGAACCAGGGAAGCGGATCCAGCCTGAACAGCAGGTCCAGAACCCGCACATCACCATACGGATCGACTGCATCCGAAGGCACGAAATCAACGCCGGCGAATTCGTCGTAGGAGTAATGATCGTAGTCGGCGACCGTTCGCAGCAGATACGGGTTGCGGACCTTGTCCCTCCCCTCCTCTAGATTGGCCAATCCACTCCAGTACTGCTCCCAACGCTCACGAATCGCGAATTGCCGCACAAAGTCCGGGTTCATCCACGTCGGAAACGGGTATGCCTCCGCCCGTCGAGCTTGGCCCCGTCGTAGCAACCGGGACAGCGCGCCGGATCCAAGATTCGGCCTCTTGCCGAACGCCCGCCAGAGTGTGAAGTAGGCGCGACTGAATCGTGCCAGCTGCATATGCGGAAGCGCGCGCGCCAGCGGCAGATTGCCACCGAGCGAATCCCCCAGATGGCCGAAAAACGTGACCTGCCCCAGGGATGCAAGCCGCTCCAGATAGTGCCGCGACATATCGGGCATTAGCATCGGCCGGATAGCATTGGCGATGTGAACATAAGGAAGGAGCAGCCTCGGACTCTCCACCCGTCTGATGACATGATGTTCCGCGAAGCCAAGGCGCTCGGCGATGCTTCGGCTGTAGGCTTCTTCGGGATCCTGGAAATCGGGCCGACTGTAGGAGGTCGTGATGGCGGTGAACTGAGCGCTGGCCTCGCCATTACGTATCAGATCAACAGCGATGGCCGTGACGGTAGACGAATCCATGCCGCCACTCAGAGTCAGAACGACCCGATCAGCGCGAAGTCGGTCACGCACGGCCTCGCGGAAGGCAGACCGAAAATGCTCCAAGGTTTCTTCTTCACGGCGATAGCGCAGGGGTGGCGTTTCTACCGGCGGGATCCAGTAGGGTCGGATCGAAAGCGCACCGCCCTCGAAGATAAGCAGGTGTCCTCGGTCCAACCGGCGGATCGCCGCAAATGGCGTGGCCGTCCGATCGAGCCAGAAACCCTCACCCAGAGCCAGAAAATCGGCGATATACACCGGATCGAGGTCCAGGTTCAGGTCCGGGAGCAGGCGCAAGGGACGCAATTCATTGCTGATTATCAGTGCGTCTCTCGTCTGCGCGTAGTACAGCGAACGTTTGCCAATGTGGTCGCGCGCCGCAAACAGCTTCTTCGCTCTGTCATCCCAGACGATGAACGAAAAGTCGCCAATCAGATATTCGATACAGCGTTCGCCCCATGTCAGGTAGCTGGCCAGGATCAGCGCGGCATCGCCGGAATCGAGGCTGACGTCTTCCCCCCTGGCTCGCAGATGATCGACCAGAGCCGCGCGTCCGTCGATACGCGCATCAGCAACCACACTGACCTGAGCGCGCGTCAGAGGTTGAATGTCCGGCTGCAAAGCATTTGTTAAGCGATTCAGACAATGAATCATTGACCAGGAATCGCCGTACAGGATTTCCTGCGAGTTCCGACCGCGATATGCGAGGCTCTGCCGAATGCGTTCAGCCAACCAACGGTCAGGCGGAACCCCATAGTTATGAAAAACTCCCGAAAATCCGCTCATCTTGGAGAGAAACGCTCCGTACCCCCAGTAGAAGGCCTATGGTCAACTTAGTATTTGCGTTTTACAATACCGAATGGAATACGGACCCAGGAGTTCACCGCCCAATGGATATCACCTACTATCTGCGCTTCGCACGTAAGTGGGCGTGGTTGATTGTCATTGCAGCCTTCATTGCTGGTGGCATTACATTCATCCTCAACACCGGCACGCCGCCCACGTATCAAGCGTCCGTGGTCATGTCCATCGGAAGCTATATCAATCAGGCGAATCCCAATGTCAGCGAGATTGTCCTCGCCCAGCAGTTGGTTGCGACATACATTGAGCTGCTCGAACTGAATGACGTCCTGGAAGCGGCGCTGCGACAAGTAGGCCTGGAGGGGTTTCCATCAGCCGCACTGAGAGGTATCACTCAAGCGCGCCAAATACCGGAAACCTCACTGTTCCGCATCACCGTCATCAATAACGATCCGCAGTTGGCGGCCGATTTGGCGAATGCGCTCGCCGAGCAGTTGATCGTAACGGCCCCAGGCCTGAACGCCACCGAACTGAGTCGGCTGGAAAGCCAGCGCGGTGAGCGCGCACAGCTCTCTTTGATGAAACAGCAGTTTGAAGACCAACAGGGGCAGCTCGAACAGCAGATCGCCCTCACGACGGATCCCGAGGAACTGCTCCGACTCCAGGCCCAGAATAACGACCTCCAGCGCGAAATTCGTGAGACTTCCAACGTCATCATCAGCTACGACCAGTCGATCGATGAACTGGAACAGCGTGCCAACCGGCTGGAAATCCTTGAACGCGCGTCCGTTCCGACGGCGTCGGCTGGCGTCAATCTGATTAGCGCGGCGCTCGCCGGCGGCCTGATCGGCGCGATCATCGCACTTGGCGCCGTAATCGCCCTCGAATACCTCGACGACGTGGTTCGTTCCAGCGAAACCGCAGTACAGACGCTCGGACTGCCGGTCATGGGCGCCATCATGCGCATTGGCAAGCGAACCGACTCGTACAACGATCGCCTGGTCTACAACTACCCCTCTATGTCGCCCATTGCGGAGGGATACCGAACCCTGCGCACCAATCTGCTCTTCTCGGGCGGCAACACGGGAAAAGGCGTTTATATCATCACCAGCCCCAGCCCGGAAGAAGGCAAGAGTATGACCGCCGCCAATCTCGCCATCACCATGGCCCTGGCGGGTTTGCAGGTCCTGCTCGTCGACGCGGATCTGCGTCGCCCCAAGATTCACGAGATTTTCGAGCTGGAAAACAACGTCGGTCTGACCACCTTGCTGTTTGCCGATCCAAGCACCAATGCCGTGGACGGCGACAGCGAAGACAAGATGCCCACCAATCTCCGTCAATGCCTGCAGAATACTTCCGTACCGCGCCTGCGCGTCATCACGAGCGGTTTCATTCCCTCTAATCCGACGGAAATTCTGGGCTCAGCCCTAATGCAGCGATGGATTGAAGCCTTCCGCGCCGCCCCGAACATCGACGTTGTCCTGATCGACTCACCCCCCTGCCTGATGGTGGCCGACGCGACCGTACTTGCGGCAACCGCTAAGGGCGATGTTCTCGTCGTCCTTGATGCCAGCAAGACTCGCCGTGGTGCGGCACTCAAGGCGAAAGAACGCTTCGAGCAGTTGAATCTCGAAGTCAAAGGCATCATTCTCAACCGGCTTAACCCGCGTGACGAGACCTACGAGTACACCTACTCCTACGGTTACTACTACACGCCGACGCCCAAAGGTCCCCAGCGTGGGAAGAATGCTGGAGCACGTCGTGAGCGTGGTCAGGCCACCCCGGAAGAACCTGAGACTGCGAATTCTTCGGGAGATTGATCCGGAGAATTCAGGCTCTGATTCGCGTATGCCGTGGCATGTTTGTATAAAGCAGCAATGTCACCGGCAAGCCTTTTGACAGCGAACGACAAGGGCGACTGGTGACAGAGGGTATAACGCGGCTGAGGGGTTAAACAAGGGAAATTGATGCAGAGCAACACGAGTGGAGAGAACAGGCATTTGCGCCTCAGGCGCGTCTGGCGCGTAAGCCTGGGTATTGCAGTAGACATCGTCATTGCCATCGCCGCATACATGGTTACGATCGTGTTTCTGGTACTCACCGATCGCGACTATGTTACTTTCCGCATTCCTTTTGGTAACCTGCTCCTCAACGCCTGTATCCTGGTGCTGGCGCTGCTTGTCTTCGGCGTCTATCGCCGAATATGGCAGCGCACCAGCGGCCATGGGGTCATGCTCATCGTCAACGCGGTGCTCGCTGCTTCTCTGGCGACCATCGTGCTTCTGGCGGTCCTGCGGCAGCAGAATCAGTTCCCCCTTCAGGTAATCATCCTTGGCAATCTCTGCTCTCTCGTGGGCTTCGTTGCCGTCCGCTATCGATCGCGCCTGGCAAGTGGTTTCCGCTGGCGCTGGAATGCGTTCGTGCTGCATGATTTTCCGGAGAATCCGACACGTGTGTTGATCGTGGGAGCCGGGGAGTCGGGTCAGGTTCTCGCCTGGCAGTTAAAGCACCGCTTCAAGCACAGTCGCTACAACGTAGTCGGCTTCATCGACGACGACCTCTCCAAGAGGGGTATGTACGTTGAGGGCTGCCGTATCATCGGGACCCGACACGACATTATCGCATTGGCGGAACGTAACGCCGTCGACCTCATCGTCGTCGCCATTCATAACATCTCCGGCCCAAGTTTTCGCGAAATTCTGACGATCTGCGAAAAAACCAAGGCACTCATAAAAGTCGTTCCCGACATCCAGGAAATGGTCGCCGCGCAGCATTCAACGGAAGTGTTGCGCGACGTCCAGGCGGAAGACCTGCTCGGCAGATCCACCGTATCGCCTCACGAGAATGTGGATCTGGGACCTGTGATGGGCAAGGCAATCCTGGTCACTGGTGCGGCAGGTTCCATTGGTTCCGAACTCAGCCGCCAGATTATGAGCTATGGCCCGACGCGGGTCGTGCTGCTGGATAACAACGAAAGCGGGCTCCACGACCTCATCGTTGAGCTTTCCAGCAAACACCCGGATATTCCGCTTGTGGCTGTGCTTGCCGACATTACGGTGCGCGTATCCCTGGAAGACGTTTTCCGGAAGCATCAGCCACAGGTGGTCTTTCACGCGGCCGCATACAAACACGTGCCGATGCTTGAGTACTATCCCTCAGAGGCGCTCCGCGTCAACCTGATCGGGACGCGCAACCTCGTCGAACTGGCCAATCAGGCCCGCGTCGATCGCTTCGTGCTCATCTCTACCGACAAAGCGGTGAAGCCATCCAGCGTCATGGGTGCAAGCAAACGTCTTTGCGAACTCATGCTTCATGCGCTCTCCGTCCAACCGGAGACGACCACGTACTATGCCGCCGTGCGTTTCGGGAATGTCCTGGGAAGCCGAGGCAGCGTCGTACCGACATTCAACCGCCAGATCGATCGCGGAGGCCCGGTGACGGTGACGCATCAGGACATGACGCGTTACTTCATGAGCATCCCTGAAGCGGTGAATTTGATCATCCATGCTGCCAGTCTGACGGACGGCGATGACATCTACGTCCTGCAAATGGGCGAGGTGGTGCGTATCGTAGAGCTTGCCGAACGCATGATTCGCCTGCGCGGTCTCCGTCCCTATCGCGACGTCGAGATCCGGTTCACTGGAATTCGCCCCGGCGAGAAAATGCATGAGGAGCTCTTCAACGAGATTGAGTCGCCTAACGAGACGCTGCACCCGAACATTATGCAGGTGAACACCTGGCGTGAGGACTTCAATGCCGCGCGATTCTGGACCGCCATCGACACATTGCTGACCCAGACGTTCAGCCGCGGTGCCGATGCCCTGGAGGCGATGACTCGTATCATCACACCCTACGCGTCACTTGATTCGAACGAGGCCCTGAACGGTCTGCCGGACGAGCAGAAACTTCCACAACAAACGTGATAAGCAACCGGTTGATCAACAGAACGGACGGGTAGGCTTCGCTGCGCCAACCGCTGTGATTCAACACCATACCGTACACATTATCGAACGCGACCGAATAGGTTAGGCAATGGCGATTTCACCCGATCCTTCCCCGTGGATGGTCAGCTGCAGCAGCAACCTGTTGTTGTCCGCTCGGCGAACCCGGCAAGCCCTCTGTATACGACACCTGAACCGCGTCGTAAGGTGCGGCGGCGCAAACGCAAGGGCGGCTTCGTTCGAAAGTTCATGAAGCGGTTGGGCGTTCGTCGGCGCTTCAACGGTATCATCGTTGGCATCGTCAGCATCTCTATCGCGGCAGTCGTGATTTATGCTGCGCTCGTGGTCGACTCGCTGAGTACAATCAATTCCTCGATCACCGAACTGGAACGCATCCTCACCAGCATTGAAGGCGGTTCCGCGGCGAATGTCTCCCTGAATGACTACGAGAGACTGGCTGATGGAGTCGAGGGCGTAGATGAGAGCCTTGAAGTCAGCCAGCGGCGGCTGGCGCTCGTTCGTCCTTTCCAGACGATTGACCCGAACGTCGACGCTGCCCTCCGCAGCCTTGACATCGCCCGCAAGCTCACATCTTCGGCGAAGACGATGCTGTCCGGCCTGCGGCCCGCGGTGTTCTACCTTGTGGCCGGCGAAGATGCCGATAGCGCACTGTCGCAGGTTTCCTCCGGCGACCGCCTGGTCGAACTGCTGGAAATTGGTAACGGCCAGTTCGTGAAGGCTCAGACGGAGATCGAAGAGGCACGGGTGATGATCGACGGCCTCAACGTTCAGAACGCGTCTCTGGACATCATTCGCATGACGGAGCGAATCATTGACTTTTACGCTCAGGTGTCGAGCCTGAACAGTGTCCTGATCAATTCCAACGATCTGTTGAACGTCGTTCTCGGCCTCGATGGCGACAAGACCTACCTTGTTCTGGCCGTGAACAGCGATGAACTTCGCCCATCAGGTGGGTTCCTCAGCACCTGGGGATGGTTCCAGGTCCGGGGAGGCCGCATCACAGATTTCTCGTACAGCGCGTCCACCGCTACCAGTCCGATGCCGCCGACGGATGAGCTCGCGGATCAACTCGCGATTCCCCCCTGGTGGATCCAGTTCCGTCAACCCATGTATGCGGCCTGGGATGGGAGCTGGCATGCCGACTTCCCGAGTACCGCCGAAATGGCAATGTGGTACTACAACAATGGCAGCAACGAACATGCGCCTGTAGATGGCGTTATCTCGATTGACTTGTACGGCTTCGAGTACATCCTGGAAGCCCTCGGTTCTGTCCCCGTGCCCGCGCAGGGTCTGGAAGTCACCTCTGCGAACTTCCGGCGGCTGGTCTACGATATCCGAGCCAATAGCAGCGGTCTGGAACCGCACAAGCAGTTCGTCGCAGACATCTACCAGCAGATCATGGCGCAGTGGCAGGAATCCAGCAGTGACCCCGAGACCAACAATCTGATCATGAATGCCCTTCTGCGCGCGGTTCAGGAGAAGCACGTCATGGTGCACCTGGCGAATTCCGATTTGAACAACGCGATCGACTTGCTCGGCTGGTCCGGTGCTCAGCGCACCACAGCGAACAGCGACTACCTCATGGTGGTTGACACCAACCTGGGCAACAAGTCGAACCGCTCGGTCGTCCGCGAACTCACTTATGATGTGGTCCTGCATGACGATGGTTTGCTCGGTAAACGGCTGACAATCGCCTATGAATATCCGCAAGAACTGGCGGAGAGCGACCCGGCGGTTGATCCGGAATTCCATGGCCGACTGGATTACGGCAATCTGCTCCAGGTTTTCGGGCCGTCCGATTCGACGCTGGTGGACTATCCACGCAACACCAACTACCCCTCGCAGAGTGAATTGCACGACCTGTGGATGGTGTCCACGGCATTTGTCGTCCCATTCAACGACTCGCGTCGCATTCAGTTCGAATACGACTCTCCGAATGGCTGGGAGCAGTTTGGCAGGTATGGACGCTACCGACTGCTCATTCAGAAGCAACCAGGGACCCGCGGCGATCCTGTGACAGTTCAGATCACCCTTCCACCGGGCACGAAGGTGGTTGAGTCGAATCCGCCGCTGACAACGACTTATGACCTGGACCAGATCGTCGTGGAATATCGGCTGAATCTCACCACCGATGTGATGATCGATCTCATCTTCGAATTCAGACCGGAGGCGCTGGCGCAGCTCGACGGCGCATAAGAAATTCGCCTGCTCTCGGGCCGGTCTCTATAGCCTGATTTGCTCTGTGCACAAGGTGGAGTTATCGCAACTTCGCACGGATGCTCCGGCACGTTGGGTTAACTTGGGATATATTTGGGTAATTCTGGGATAATCTCAGAATCCCACACTCACAGTAGAAGGTGGCTATCGCATATGAATGTTCTCGTGACGGGCGGCGCAGGCTATATCGGCAGTCACATGGTCGACACGCTGATCAAGCGCGGCGATCGCGTTGTTGTGCTCGACAGTCTGGTAACGGGCCATCGAGAAGCCGTCCACCCGGATGCCACACTGATCGTCGCCGATCTCCTCGATATCGCCGCAGTCAACAAGGTGTTTGTCGAATACCCCATTGACGGGATCTACCACTTCGCATCCTACATCGTCGTCCCGGAGAGCATGCAGAAACCTTTCAAGTATCTTCGTGACAATGTCATGGGGGCCGCCAACCTGCTTGAAGCTGCGGCCGCCCATGGGGTCAATCGCTTCATCTTGTCGTCGACCGCGGCCCTTTTCGATCAGCCGGCGCGCGTGCCCATCGATGAAAAAGAACGGGTGATCCCTGGCAGCCCCTATGGCGAGAGCAAGGCCATGATTGAGCGCCTCCTCCTATGGGCAGACCGCATCCACGGCCTCCGAAGCTGCGCACTGCGCTACTTCAATGCCGCTGGCGCGCACCCTGACGCCCACATCGGCGAAGACCATGACCCGGAGTCCCATTTGATCCCGATCGTCCTTCAGGTCGCCCTGGGCCAGCGCGAAAAGGTGACGATCTATGGCACGGACTACCCCACCGTCGACGGTACGGCCGTCCGCGACTACATTCACATCCTGGACCTGGCCTCAGCCCACATCCTGGCCATGGATGCGCTCGCCGATGGTCCCAGCCGTGCGTACAACCTGGGAACAGGTCACGGCTTCTCGGTCCAGCAGGTGATTGAAACCGCCCGCAAGGTCACCGGGCATCCGATCCCCGTGGCGTACGGAGCGCGGCGCGCCGGGGATCTGGCCGAGCTGGTCGCCGACTCCAGCGCCATTCAGCATGAACTTGGGTGGAAACCAAAATACACCGAGTTGGAGCAGATCATCGAGAGCGCTTGGCGCTGGCACAGCACACACCCGAAGGGTTATGCGTCGGCGAACAAGCCAGGATAAGGGAGTTTGTCTGATTCTGGGCGTTCGAACCACGCGCTAAGCGTCTGCGCGCCCAGGTCGCGCGAGGAAAGAGTCGGGTTGTCGATCGGCCAGCGAATACCCACGGCCGGATCGTTGTAAAGGATGCCCGACTCGTTTGCGCCATTGTAGGTTCCGGTGCAGAGGTATTCGACTTCGGCATAGTCGGAGAGGACGCAGTATCCTCGCGCGAAACCTGCCGGGGCCCACATCTGCCGGCGATTCTGGTCCGACAGCACTTCACCATGCCATCCACCTGCTGTGGGTGACCCCTTTCGCACATCGACCGCGACCACAAACGCTTCCCCGCGCGAAACGCGGATCAGCTTGCCCATCGGAGGCTCCCACTGAAAATGCAGCCCACGGAGCACGCCCTTCGTGGAACCGGCAAGATTGACCTGGACAAACTCCGTCGGTAAACCAACTTCGGCGTAGACGTCCCTGCGATAGACTTCGAGGAAGAAGCCGCGGTGATCCTGGAAGTACTCGTGGCTGAGCACCTTGACGGCGCCAAAGTAGGTGCCTTCGATGATGACTTTCATGTAACCTCTTCGCTTTCGATGAATTGGCGTCGATATAACTGCGCATACAGTCCGTCGAGCGCGAGCAATTCGTCGTGGCTTCCCTCCTCGACAATCTCGCCCCGGCGCATCACCAGAATACGATCCACCTGCCGCACCGTGCTTAGACGGTGCGCAATCACGATGCTGGTGCGACCCTGAAGCGCCTGGTGCAGCCCGCTCTGGATATCTTCCTCGGTTTCCGTGTCGATGCTGCTGGTCGCCTCGTCCAGCACCAGGATGCTGTGCGGGTGATGCAGCAGCGCACGCGCTAAAGCGATGAGCTGGCGCTGTCCCTGCGACAGATTGGCCCCCCCTGGCAGAAGCGGGGTATCCAGCCCATGCGGCAGCCGGTCGATGAAGCGGCTGGCGCACGCCGCCTGCGCCGCTGCGGCGATCTTCTCCTGAGGAATCGAAGTGTCAAACAGACTGATATTCTCCGCGATGGTACCCGTAAAGCAGTAAGGGTTCTGCGGCACGATAGTGACGAGGTTGCGCAGGTCGCTGTTGCGAATCTGGCGCACATCATTGCCTCCGATCCTCACCGCTCCGACAGTAACATCGTAGAATCGCCCGACCAGTCCGGCCAGAGAAGTCTTGCCCGCGCCTGTAGCGCCGACGATGGCAACGCGCTGACCCGCCGGAATATGCAAATTCAGGTCGCGGATGACGGGATTGCCCTCTTCATAGGCAAAGGTCACATGATCGAACTCGACGGTGAGCGCGCGTCCTTCGGTCGACGCCGGCGTGGCAGGTTCAGCCACTGCCGGTTCTACCTGGAGCATACGCGCCAGGCGTTCGCCGGCCGCCAATGCCGTTTGTACCTGAGCGATCTGCTCGGCCAGGTTCTGAATAGGCTCGAACATGCGACGCGTGTAATCGACATAGGCGATCAGCATGCCAATAGTCGCCCAGCCTGCAAACACGCCCTGCCCGCCCCCGTACAGGACGATGGACAAACCAAATGTAGTGAGCACCTGAAGAGCCGACGCATACCAGGTGTAGTAGTCACGCAGGGTTGTGTGAATTTCCCGATAGGCGACGTTCTTCTCGTCGAATCCGTGGCGACTGACAGCCTGCCGTCCGAACAACTGGATCACCAGCATGCCGCCGAGCTGTTCATTGAGATAAGCAAGCTTCTCGGCGACGAGTCGATGGTATCGCATCGAGGCGCTGCGGATGCGCTTACGGAAGAAGACGGTCACAAAAATCATCGCGGGCAGGACGAGGAAACTGATCAGCGCCAGTCGCGCGTTGATGAGCAGCATGGCGACAATAATGCCGACCAGAGTGACCATGTTGGTCGCCACCATCAGGATACTGGTGGAGATCAACTCGGTCAGCGCGTCGATGTCATTCGTCATGCGCGCGACGAGCTGGCCTACGGGTGTGACATTGAAGAAGCGCATGTCCTGGCGAAGAATGTGCTCAAAGAGCCGGGCGCGCAGGTCACGCAGGGTGTTTTGGCCTACCGTCTGCAGCAGATAGATGTAGCCGAAACGCAGCGCAAAGATGGCAAAGATTAAACCGAAGTAAAGCAGTCCAATCGGAATCAGGCCGCTCAGATCGCCATGCGAAATCGGGCCGTCCACAGCGCGCTGAACCAGATAAGGCAGCGCCGTGGACATGACCGAAACAGCCACAAGCCCAAGGAAGACGAGGATGAGCTGCTTGCGGTAAGGGGCGAGGAACTGCCCCAGCATTCGGAACAGATAACGGTCAGTGATCTTCGAGATCTGGAGATCTGCTGCCGACAATCGTCGAGCATCAACGCCGGATGAGCTCAATTTCACTTTCCTCCAGCTCACGCGCGGCCATGCGCGCGTACATTCCGTGCTGTGCGATGAGCGACTGATGGGTGCCGCTTTCCAGAATTTGCCCGTTGTCGATCACAACTATCAGATCGGCGTCCTTCACCGTGGCGATGCGGTGCGCGATGATCAGGCTGGTCCGCTCGATAAGCACATCCCTCAGTCCGTGCAGGATATCGGCCGCCGTATGTGTATCGACGCTGGACAGTGCATCGTCCAGAACCAGGATGGCCGGATCACGGACCACCGCTCGTGCGATAGCGACGCGCTGCTTCTGGCCGCCGCTGAGCATCACCCCTTTTTCGCCCACCAGCGTGTCCATGCCACGAGGAAGCTGCGGAATGTCGTTGCTGACGCGGGAAATCTGAGCGGCCCGCAGAAGCTCATCCTCGCTGGCCTCTTCGCGACCCATGCGGATGTTGTCTCTCAGCGAGGCGCTGAACAGATACGTGGATTGCGGTACGTAGGCGATACCGCGGCGCAGGTCGGCAAGATCCAGATGCCGGACATCCACGCCATCCACCCGCACGCGCCCTTCACTGGTATCGAGCGCACGCGCCAGCAGACTGACCAGGAGAGTCTTGCCCGATCCAGTGGGACCAACAATTCCGACGACGGTGCCGGCGGGAATGTCGAGACTCACGTTGCGCAGCAGCCACTGGCCGTCAATCTCGACGCCAACATTCTCGAAGCGAATATCGCCGTGGACATCGGGTAGATGGACCGCATCCGGTCGCGAGGCAATCTCCGGCTCGCGCAGAAGGAGCGTCAGACGCGCCAGCGCGCCCAGAGATTGCTGGTAGCGCTGGTATATTGTCCCCAGATGAAGGAGTGATTGGCTGATCCAGGCCAGGTAGAACAGGAATTGGGTGAAATTGCCCAGGCTCATTTCGCCCTGGATGGCCAGGATGCCGCCAAACAATACAACAACGGCCGTCGCCATGGTGCTGATCATATTGGGCAGCATGCCCACTGGCTCATACCGGCGCTTGAAAAAGAGCCAGCGCCGGCGGTATTCGCGATTTTCCTTGCCGAACAGACCGATGAAGCTGTCCTCGCGGCCGAAGGTTTTGATCGTGTGGATGCCGCTTGCCGCATCCTGGACAATCGACGAGATGACCCCGCCCTGGTCCTGCACCTTTTCGAACATCGGGTTGAGCGCAGCCCCTACCCGAATCTGGAACGTTGTGCTCACCGCGAGCACAATGAAAACCACAAACGTCAGCGGAAGATGTATCATCGCCAGCAAGATAAACACGGTGATCAGGTTGAACAGAGCACCGCCAAAGCGGTTGAAGCCAATCGCCAGCAGTCGAAAGATCATCTCGGTGTCGGCGTGGACTCGTGCGATCAGGTCACCGATGGCGTTTCGCTGGAAAAACGCATTCTCCTGCGTCAGCAGACTGTCGTAGAGATCTTTGCGGATGTCATAGTTGACAGAATACGCGATATCCCCACTGTAGTATCGCATTCCAAAGAAAGCGAGAATAGCAATGAGGGAGACGACGACCAGGATGGCCAGGTCCCCCAGCATCTGGTCAATGGACAGACCCTGCTGCAAATGATCGACGATGATGCCGATCATCAGGGGTTCGGCAGACGTGGCAATACCACCGATAATGCCCGTCACGATCGAGCCAACAGCCGATCCCTTATGTCTGCCAATGTAGCCGAGCAGCCAGCGTACATTCGCTATGCGCGCTTTCGGTGCAGACGACACTGCACCATCCGCGTTCGCCTGGACGCTCACAGCGGCCTTCCTTCCCTAGAACTCTATTGCTTTCGATGCGGCAGTATTAAGTGTAGCCTGACCGCAGCGACCATTCCAGACCATTATGGACTGGATGGTCACTGCATCTCAGGAAACCTGTGTGGCGCATTGGGAGCAACTGGCCGGCTCACGGGAAAAGCAGCCCGGCGCGAAAAAGTCGATCAATGCTCGCGACGTTCCAGCAGGAACATCGGCACGACCGATCCACCACCAGCCGTGACATTCAGAAGTGAGACCGAAGAAAGACGGGTCAGGCAGCCATAGACCGTTCGACCGGAGAAGACGTACGGATCGGCATCCACATAACGCGGACTGATGTCGAGACTGCCATCGATCCAGGAGGGGAAGAGGCGTGTGATTGATTCCACCCGATGCTGCACTACCGATGGCGTCGCGAGCGCCTGGCGGAGCGCTTCATTCCATTCGTCCTGAGCGCACTCCCAACCCAGAGTCACGCCTTTGCCGCCGTACTCGTCGTTAGGCTTCAGCACGAACCGTTCGCGGTTCTCACTCAGAAATTCCAGCAGATCGACCTCACGCCCCTGAAATTCTGTCTTGCGATCGCTGATCAGGCGGGTCCAGGGGATATGCTGCTCGATGGCCGTACGCTGTTCCGCGGTGAAAAGGTGTGCATTGCGCTCGTCGCTCAGAAAAGCGAAAGATGCTTTCTTGGCCATCAACTTGCAGCTGAAGGAATTTGACATCAGCACGGCGTGGTCACGATAGGCATGGACAATCGGGTTGTCCACACCAAGGCGCTCGATCAGCTCGTTGATCAGGACGCGCTTGTAGATCAGATCGATCTTGCGGTCGCCCGCCCACAGCGCCCCACCTCGATACTCCACGGCACGCGGATCGACCAGGAAAGCGTGCACATCCTCATGTTCGAAGTAGCGACGAGTGAGCTCGTGTTCATTGAGAGTCGGCACATCCTGCCAGTCCATAATGGCGATCTGAGGCTTGCCTACCCCACCCCATTCGGCATAGGTCTGAAGCAGCACCGAGAGCAGATCCTTGAGCATGGGCATCGCACGGACGTGGAACAGTCTCTCGAAGCGCTTCATCGGCTGAAGCATTTCGAACAGCTCGACCAGCACGTCGCCATAGCCCATGCCGGCCGGCGTTTCGGCATTGTATTCGACGAACTGAAGCTTACCCTGCTCGGGCCGAAAAAAAGAATCCAACCGTGAGGTCGTCCAGGGGACGACCCCACCGATATCCAGGCTAAAAAGCTGCTCCTCGTAAGCCTGCAAAGCGAGCTGCTGTCGCAGTTGGGCGCTGTGCAGGCAGGCTTCATGCGCGCGCGCGAATGCCCCTAAGAGAATTTCCGTCTCATGCTTGAGATACGCCCACTGATCGGTGAAGTAGAAGTGTGGGCGCAGCACCGTACAGATCGGGCGGTCACCGAAATACAGCCCCATTTGACGCAGGTGGCCGCGCATTTCCGCATCCGTCTCGGCGGCAAGATTGCCCTCGCTCAGAATCTCATGGTAGGCGTCGATCGCTTCGCGCAGCATCGTCGACTATCCTCCGCCGTCAAGCGACTGAGCGAGCTGTCCCCACCGGTAGCGTGAGCGTGTCTGCGCATTCGGGTCGGTCGCGTAGCCAATAGCGACATCGGCCAGCGTCTTGACCATCCAGTCGAAGTGGACGCGTCCAAGGGAGTTCACGTCCATGTCTGGAGCCGGGTTCATGAAGTCGATGGCATAAGGCACGCCATCCTTGATTGCGAATTCCACCGCGTTCATGTCGTATCCGAATGCGCGGTTCAGGCGCAGCGTGTGGTCGACCAGCTGCTCGACTAGTTCGGCGGGGAAATCGTGTTCAGGCAGGTAGTTGTTGCCGTAGACAGGGCGCGGCGTGTACTTCATCACGTGGACGTACTGCTGACCCAGGCCCATGCAGCGCCCATAGTTGTCCCAGTGAATGTATTCCTGGAGAATCATGGTCAGGAGGCCGCTATCGTTGTACTTCTCGAACAAATCGTTCAAATCGTGGACGATATGCACCGACTTCCAGCCACCGCCGTGCGCATCCTTAAGTACGAGCGGGAAGCCACCCAGGTACTCGACAATCCCCTCCCAGTCGATCGGGTAAATCAGATTGCGCAGACTCTCCTCGTGCACGATGCCGGGGACGTATTCCTTATTTGGCAGCACCACCGTCTTCGGGTGCGGGATGCCCATCTTCGCCAGCATCGACGCTCCGAAGAATTTATCGTCCGCCGTCCACATGAAGGGATCGTGGATGACCAGAGTACCCTGAAGGACCGCGTTCTTGAGCATGCTGCGATAATAGGGCACTTCGTGGGAAATGCGGTCGACAATCACCCGGTACTGCGATGGCTCGTTCATCTGGGTGCCGCCCACCTTGACGTATTCCGCCATCACCCCAGTGTCCGCGGTCCGCAGGTTGACCTCGTCGAGAAACGCGGGAGGGAATGACCATTCCCGACCAACAAGCAGGCCTATTTTCAAGAGTCCGTCGCTCATTTCGAGTCACCTTATTTGAATAAGACACATCATTAAACTGAAATCGCATCAACCGATGCGCATAATCCATCCCATTCCCGGCAGGGCTCAGTCAGCCCCACCCAAGTAACGTGGCACGATCTGCTGCCAGTACGGCCAGTCGTGCACCCATCCATCCCATTCCCGGTAGGCATTCCAGATTCCCTTGCTCCACAGCATGGCGCTGAAGTCCCGCGACCACTGCACCTGCGGATCGCCCGAGCCGGCGACCAGGATGATCTCCTGCCTGCGGATCGCTTCCAGGCGTTTGGCATCACTCTCGTTTGGAATAAACGACATCGGGTTGTTGTGGTAAACGTAGTCATCGCTGTAGCCGCCCGTGAACGAGCGGATGTCATACAGCCCGCACAGCCCGATGATTCGGCGAATCTCCCACGGGTACTTCAGCCCGAAGGCCGCCGCGTGGTAGGCGCCAAAGGAGGCTCCCATGGCAATAGTGTACGGGTTCCGGTTCTTCCAGCGGATGAAGGGCAGCACTTCGTTGTGCAGATACTCGAAGTACTGGTGGTGGCGATAGGCGCGACCACCCGGGTGCGCCCACCACGCATACCAGCTTTCCTCGTCGATGCTGTCCACGCAGAAGGCCTGATACCAACCGCGCTCCAGTGGTTCGCGAAGCGCTCCCCAGAACATGCCACGGTCTTCCCACTCGTAGAAGCGCCCTTTGGACGTCGGAAAGATGAGGATGGGTGCTCCACCATGGCCAAAAACCAGGAGCTGCATATCGCGATTCAGAGAGGGGCTGTACCAGCGGTGATGTTCGCGATTCATCGTGCATTCGTCCCTTAGGTGATTTCGCTCTGAGACAGGCGATATTGAACGGCGAATTCGAGAGCCCGTGCCGGGTTGATTGCTCCTGCCCCCTGCTGGTGGTTGGGAATGTTCGGCAGCGGAATGGCTGTTTGCTTCAGAATAGACTGAATTTCCCGGGGCGTCAAACGAGGATTCGCCTCGATCATCTGAGCGACGACCGAGGTTGTGATCGCGGCGGCAACCGAGGTGCCGTCGACATGCTGGTGCCGGGCGTCGATCAGCTTGTGGCCGTTGATTCGCGCCTGAAGGAGCGAGTACAGACTCGCGTCCGGGCGTTGGGCCTGGTCGCGCGAGATGCTCAGGTCACCATAGCCGCTCATCAACAGGCGCTTGAGGGCGCGCTCGCTCTCGGTTGCGAGCAGAGGGCCAAGCCAGTAGGCTTCGCGGTCGACGAGCGATCCGGGCAGGATGGGCGACGCGATCCATCGGGCCGGCGCCACGACGTCTGGCTTGGTCGTACCATCGTGAGCAGTCCCGAAGTTGCTATGAAACATAGCCCATCGGCTGCGATCGAGCGAGTTGTCGTCGTCATAGCCGCCGACGACGAGAGCCTCGGGGGCGCTCGCCGGCGGGACGACTTCTCCCGCGCCGCGGTTGCCAGACGCTGCCACCACGGTGACCCCCATTTCGGTCAGCCGGGCTACCGCCCAGTGCAGTGGATGATCCGGGTCGGCGCTGACGAAATCGCCGCCGACCGAGAGATTGACGACGCGGACATTGAATCGGCGTCCGGCGTCGATGAGCCAGCGCAGGCCGCGCAGAATGTCGCGCTCCTTCACCTGCCCGCGCGGGCTGCTGACCTTGATCAGCACGACCGAGGCATGCGAAGCCAGACCACGATAGCGCCCACCCGAAAGTGTGCCGTCGCCGCAGGCGATCACGGACGTCATCTGACCATGCCAGCTCAGATCATCCGCCTGGGCGACTGCCGGCTCTTCGACAACATGAACGGTTGAAGCGTCAACATGAACGAGAATACGTCCGGCGAGATCGGGATGCATGTAAAACCCGGAGTCGACAAAGGCGACAACAATCCCGCGTCCGCTGAATCCATTCGGCGCGCTCAGCCGATCGGGCGTGGGCAGGATTTGCGGCGTCACCGGATCGTCGTGTGGGTATGGCGGCTTGAAGAGTGTCATGTTCGTGGCTGAGTGCAATGGTTCCGGGTGACCAGGATAAAGAGAAAGACGCCGAATGTTCTCGGCGCTGCGAGAAGTCCGTTACCCGGTCTGGCCGGTGCGCGTCGCATCCATAGGACGGGCGGATGCTGCGAAATCCACTGCGAACCGCTCCAGATAGGAGGTCATCAACGACTCGACGCGCGACTGGTCGGGTGATACAACCACCAAGGCCGCGTGATACGGTTTGTTGGCGCGCCAAACCACTTCCGGATCGTTGTACACGGAAAGATCGGGGTGCTCCTGGCGAGCCAGCGTGACCATAACGCCACCGTAGTCCCGTCGGGTCGCCGGAACTGCATAGGTTTCGCCGCGCAGCTTGCTGACTTCCAGCTTCGCCCATTCACGCCAGAGGTTGATGTTGGTGGCGTGCTCGATCATGTCGGAGATAAAGGCGCCGCCGACTCGCGCCGCAACTTCCAGGAAATAGAAGCGCCCATCGGCATGTGACTTGATGAACTCGGCATGAGACGCCCCATTCACCATCCCCAACGCCCTGAGTACCACGCGATTGAGCGAGCAAAGCTCTTCTTCTTCATCGGTTTCGTGTGGTATAACGCGGGACATGAAGATGCCGCCACCCTGGTACACCTGCATGGGCGGCGCGCCATACTTCTGGGCGCTGACAAACTCGACTTCGCCATCCACCGTCAGGGCGTCAACGTGATAGACATCGCCAGGGATGAACTGCTCCAGCAGATAATACGATTGGCGGTCGCCCAGTTCATCCAGCGCCCGCCACACGTCCTCACTGCTGCTCGGCTTGCGTATGCCCATGGAACCTGCCTCAGTGCGAGGTTTCAGCACCCACGGCGGCGGGACCTTATTCATGAAGTCACGCACCCCGTCGTAATTCTTGATCTGGATGAAGTCGGGAACCAGAATACTGGCCGCGCGTGTGATCTGGCGCATGGCCAGCTTGTCGCGAAAGCGCCTGGTCGCCGTCACCCCGGTGCCCGGCAGGCGGAGGTGTTCGCGGAGCATGGCCACCAACTCGACCTCAAACTCGTCCAGGGGGAGGATGTAGTCGATGCTCATCCCCCGGCACATCCAGCTGACGGTATTGATTACATCCTGATAACGGCGAAGATCCGGAACAAACTGGAAGGCGTCAATACTCTCGCGCGGCCACGGCTCGTTGTGAAGGCTCTCCTCGGTCATCAGAATGACCTTGCAGCCCAGAGCCTTGGCTGTCTGGAGCATCACTTCGCCCTTGAAGGAACTGGAGAGGAACAGAATCGTCAGCGGTTGAGACATGCGCGTGTTTCCTTGCTCGCCAACTGTCTGGGTACATGTGAAGGATTCGCATCACTATATCAAGAATCAGGCGGTTTTCCCACATGTCTACCCTTACGGGAAACGTGACATATGTCACGGCACAAGGAGTTGCATAGGCGCCCCCCTGCGTATTATAGTCAACAGAGTTCGAACACCTCTTGAAGTGAAAGCGTCTGGAGCCATTCGGAACATGAGTGAACCCGTAGGGATCGTCGGCTGGGGCACGACCTTCCCCCCCCATGTCGAGACCGCCGCCGAGCTTGTCGAACGCACCGGCATCCCTGAGAACATTCTGCGCGAGAAGATGGGCATCCACCAGCGCCACATCGCCGGGGAAGCCGATACGGTGACTGCCATGGCCATGGAACGCGGCGGCCAAAATTGCCGCCAATGTCGGCGCGGTCAACGCCTATGCCTTTGACCTGTACGCCCTGTGCGCCGGCGCACCGATCGCCATCAATACAGCCAGAGCACTGATGATGGCCGCGCCCCACCAGGATTACGTCCTGCTGGCCGCCGGCAGCCGCGAAAACGACCTGGTCAGCCCGACCAATCAGCGCGCGCGCTTCATGTTCAACTTCGGAGCAGGCGGCGGCGCAATGCTGCTGCAATATGGCGCCACGCGGAATCTGATCCTCGGGTCTTCCGCCATCACTGACGGCACCCTGTCGGAAACGGTCGTTCTGACGCGAGCGCTAGGCGCGGTCGAGGAAGGCAGCAGCGAAGCGTTGGGCGACCTTCGAGGCCGGCTCGACGTAACGGACAATGCCTACATGGCAGAGCGTCTGGGACAGGTCTCCCTGCCCAATTTCGTCCGGGTGATTCGTGAAGCTGTCGAGCGTAGCGGCGCGACCATGGCGGACCTCAGGTTCCTGGGTATCACCCACATGAAGCGCTCTTTCTATCTGGAGATTCTGGAGGCCGTCGGCCTGACCCCCGATCAGAGCGCCTACCTGGAGAATTACGGTCACATCCAGAGCGTCGATCAGGTATTGGCGCTTGAGATCGGATTGGCGCAGGAAAAAGTCCATCCTGGCGATCTGATTGTACTGGCGGCGGCAGGGACGGGCTACACTTGGAGTGCGATCGCCATCCGTTGGGGGTGATCGCGATGGTCAGTTGCGTTATCAGGTGCATTCAATTCATGAGGCAGTGATGCAGCGACCGCAGGCATTCGTGATCGGTCAGTTCATACTTTTCGCCATCTACGCCGCGGTGTGGGTACTGCTGCCTCGCACCGCCACGAGCGTGGCAGTCGTGGCCGGGATTATCCTGGTGTTGGCTGCGGCAAGTCTGCTCGCACTCGCCATTCTGGAGCACCAGCGTCGCAACGCCTCGCTACCCAACATCTCACCCTCACCTGATCGGCGTGCCGCGCTGGTTGCGACAGGTCTATACAGGTTCGTGCGCCATCCCATCTACACGGCGGTTTTGGCGGGCGTATTGGGAACAGCACTGATGCATGGCAGCTGGGTCACTCTGGCGCTGTTCATCGTGATCGCCGTTTTCTTCACGGTCAAGTCACGGTATGAAGAGGGGCTGCTCAAGCAGGTCTATCCGGGCTACGCGGCGTACATGCAGCGAACAGGTCGTTTTCTTCCTCTAGTCTGAAAAGCACGAAATATGAGTGGTCACCAAAGATCTTTCTACGTCACCGACTGGCTCGACCGTCGCGCCAAACTGACGCCGAAGCGCGTCGCGCTGGAGGATGTCGCAACCGGCCGGCACATCACCTACGAAGATTGGAACTGCGCCGCCAACCGTACGGCCAATCTGTTGCGCCAGCTCGGCGTTCGCAGGGGCGACCGGGTCGCCGTGTACAGCAGCAACTGCATCGAGTACCTCGACGTATGGATGGCATGCGGCAAAACTGGCGCAATCCTCCAGAACCTCAACTGGCGGCTGACAGTTACCGAACTCGAGCATCTGCTTGAGGATGCGTCGCCTCTCATCCTGATATACTCGCCCGAATACGCCGATCAGGTCAATGAACTTCGCCCGCGCGTCACCGCAATTCGCCACTTTGTCGCGTTCGACTGCCCGGCGGACAGCGAAGACCTGCCCTTCTGGCAACGGGATGAACTGCCGGACACCCTCAACGAAAGTCCCGAACTCAACCCGGATGATCCGTGGGTGATTTGCTACACCGGCGGAACCACCGGACTGCCCAAGGGCGCCATCCTCACGCATCGCAACATGACCTGGAACAGCGTCAATACGGTCATGAGCTGGGGCCTGGACGCCGACGATGTGGCCATCCTTAATGCGCCGCTTTTCCACACCGGCGGCCTGAATGTCTTCACGCTTCCGCTCATCCATGTCGGGGGCAAAAGCCTCGTATGCTCCGGGTTCGATGCCGGACAAGTGTTCGACCTCATTGAAACGCGCGACGTGACTCTCTATTTCGGCGTTCCCACGATGTTTGTGGTGATGCAGCAGCATTTGAAGTGGGAGTCGGCCGACTTCTCGCGCATGAAGCTGATTATCAGCGGCGGTGCCCCCTGCCCTCTGCCTGTCTTCGAGCGCTTCTGGGACAAGGGGGTAGATTTCAAGACGGGTTATGGGCTTACCGAAGCCGGCCCTAACACCTTCTGGTTGCCACCGGCCGATGTACGTCGGAAACCGGGTGCGGTCGGCTTCCCGTTGATGCATGTCGACGTGTGCGTGGTCGGACCCGATGGTCGCGAGTGCCCTCCCGGCCAGGCCGGCGAGCTGCTCATTCGTGGAGAACACGTTACGCCGGGGTACTGGAACAACCCGAAGGCCACCGCCGAGGCGATCCGCGATGGATGGCTTCACACGGGCGATCTGGCAAGCTGCGATGAGGAAGGCTACTATACCATCGTCGGCCGCCTCAAGGACATGATCATCAGCGGTGGGGAAAACATCTACCCGGCTGAAGTCGAAAGCGTCATGCACGCCCATCCCGCTGTTGCCGAGGCGGCTCTGATCGGCGTCGAGGATTCAAAATGGGGCGAAGTCGGACGGGCGGTCGTGGTCGTTCGCAGCGAAGCGCATCTTGAAGCTGGCGAGCTCATCGCCTTTATGCAGAGACGTCTGGCTCGGTTCAAGGTACCAAAAACCGTGGTCTTTGTCGACGAGCTTCCGAAGACGGGTCCCGGAAAAATCGACAAGCGTCTGCTTGAGGAACTTTACGGAACACCGTAGGTCAGCAGGGGCAGCGCAGAAACGTCCAAAAAGGTGCCGGGATCTTCCTACACCTTGAACATTCAGGAACCTCTTGTGCATCGTAATATCGCACGAGTCATGTAAAGGTCTTTTTGGACTAGAGGGCTACTGGAGAGTCTATGTCAATTCCAACACTGCCAGGCATCACTGCCAGGACCATCGCATCAGGCCGCATCACGACTCGCGTTCTCTTCAGCGGGCCGGAAGATGGGACGCCGGTGCTGTTCATCCACGGAAACCTGTCCAGCGCAACCTATTGGGAAGAAACCATGCTGGCGCTGCCGGCGAATTACCGGGCAATCGCCTATGACCAGCGTGGTTACGGCGACGCCGAAGCAGGCAAGTTCATCGATGCCACCCGCGGCATGGGCGACCTGGCCGATGATGCGATTGCGCTTCTTGACGCACTCGGTCTCGACAAAGTTCACGTCTGCGGCCACTCGATGGGCGGGTCTGTCACCTGGCGCCTGCTGATGGACGCTCCACAGCGCTTCCTCACCGCGACGGTCGCTGCGCCAGGCTCACCGTACGGCTATGGGTCCTGTCACGGTCTAGACGGTGAAGCCAACTGGCCAGATTATGCGGGGTCGGGCGGCGGCATCATCAATCCAAACCTGCCGCCGCGCATTGCGGCCGGCGATCGCGGCATCGACAATCCCCAGTCGTCTCCGCGCATGGTGATGAACCTGTTCTATTGGAAGCCACCATTCAAAGCAGCGCGAGAGGAAGAACTCCTCTCCTCGATGCTGTCCACACACATCAGCGACAAGCATTATCCGGGTGATTTCGTGCCCTCACAGAACTGGCCAGGCGTAGCGCCCGGCTCCTGGGGTGTCAACAATGCGCTCAGCCCGAAGTACGCAGGCGATGTGTCGCGTCTGTGGAGTGCTGACCCGAAGCCGCCGATCCTATGGATACGCGGGGCCGACGACCAGATCATCAGCGACACGTCGCTGTTCGACATGGTCACCCTCGGTCTAATGGGTGCGGTCCCCGGCTTCCCCGGCACGGACAACCTCAAGCAGCAGCCGATGGTCAGCCAGACGCGAGCGGTTCTGGAACAGTACAAGGCCGCAGGTGGCGAGTATCAGGAAGTCACTTTCGGCAACTGCGGGCACACGCCCTTCATTGAGAAGTTCGACGAGTTCAACGCGCTGCTGCACCAGCACATTGGGTAATCCGGGGTCTTTGACTCCGTTCGATTTACCAGTTTTCTATGTTTCGCTTTGCATAAGGGAGTACCTGTTTATGTCGAAGAAGCTCATTTTGCTCGTCCTGGCAGCCCTGATGCTCTTTGGCGCTGTGTCGGCGAGCGCACAGGATGTGCTCAAGATCGGTATCCTAACCGACCTGTCCACCGGGCTGGCCACTTATGGCGTCGAACTCGTAAACGGCTTCCAGCTCGGTCTGGTCTACGCCGCCGGTCTCGATCCGGCGGACTATGACAGTATCGAAGAAGCGATTGCCGCCGTGACCATTGGCGGACGCCCCGTTGAAATTCTGATCCGTGACACGGCGAGCGATGCCGAGACGGGCGCAAGCCAGGCGCGCGAGTTGATCGAACAGGAAGGCGTCGAGATTCTGGTGGGTGCGCCCTCCTCGGGCGTGACCGTCGGTCTGCAGCAGGTGGCGCTGGATTACGGCACCATCCTGTTCGCCGCGCCTGGCGCTTCGCCGACTATCACCGGCGCGAACTTCAACGTCAATACGTTCCGCGTCTGCCGCAACACGTTCCAGGATTTCGCAGCCTTCGCCAACTATGCCACCGAGAATCTCGGCAATGAGTTCGTCATCCTGGCCGCCGATTATGACTTTGGACGTTCGTCGGCTGATGCTGCCGTGGCCACCTACAGCGCTGCCGGCATCACCTTCCCGGTGGGCACCATCTACGCGCCCCTGGAGACAACCGATTTCACGCAGTACATTCAGCAGATCCTGGACAGCGGGGCCGACGTGCTGGTTCCGATCTGGGCGGGCGACACGGCCATTCCGCTCTACCAGCAGTTGGACGAACTCGGCGTTCGCGAACAGATGACTGTCCTCGGCGCCTTCAACTCCAACGACATTGTCAAGCTGGCGGCCACTCCGTCCAATCTCGGCGATATCTCCTGGATCGTCTACCACTATTCGCTGCCTCAGAACGAGATCAACGACTGGCTGGTCGAGAAGCACATTGCTGTCTACGACGATGTGCCCGATCTGTTCACCGAGTGCGCTTTCGCGACCGCCCAGGCGCTGTCAGCCGCCGTCGAAGCGACTGCTGGCGACACACTTCCGGAAGCCCTGATCCCGCAGCTTGAAGGCTTGACCTTCAGCGGCCCCAAGGGTGAGTATGCTATTCGTCCTGGCGATCATCAGGTCCTGGTGCCGATGTACATCGTGCAGCTTGAAAATCTCGATGACCCCGACTTCAAGTTCTACACCCTTCTGCAAGAGGCAGATGCAGTGACCATCGCGCCGCCCTGCCTGGCGCCGGAAGACCGCTGCGCGATGAACGAAGAGTTCATGGCGTCCATGGGCTCGTAGTCCTTCGGCAACTTTCCTCGTCACTTACGAACGTTGGGGCGCCGGCAGCAGATGGCGCCCCAATGCAATGATGCGGTCACCAGGACACTATGCAAGAGACGGTTCTTCTCGAAACACAGCACTTACGAAAAGCATTTGGCGGACTGGTCGCGGTTGACGACGTCAATGTCGCCGTGAGACAGGGGTCAATGCATTCGATCATCGGTCCCAACGGCGCCGGCAAGACGACATTCTTCAACCTGCTCACGGGCAATCACTTCCCCACGAGTGGCACGATTCTGTTCAAGGGCGCCGATATCACCAGGCTGCCTCTGCACCGGCGTGCCCACCTGGGCATTGGACGGTCATTCCAGATCACCAACATCTTCTCCAACCTCTCTGTGCTGGAAAATGTGCGCCTGGCAGCTCAGGCGCTGGGTAAAGACAACTACCGGCTGTTCCGCCGTGCCGATTCCCTCGCGAAGTACGTCGAGCGTGCCCATGCGGTCATCGACCTGGTTGGCTTGACCAAGGAAACGATGCTTCCCGCCACAGTGCTCCCCCATGGCGCCAAACGCAAGCTGGAACTCGCCATCCTGCTCGCCGCCGATCCTGAGCTCCTGCTCCTTGACGAACCGACGGCGGGCATGGCCTCCGAGCAGGTGCCGGAGCTGATTCAGACGATCGACAGAATTCGTCGGATAGCCGGCAAAACGATTGTCATGGTCGAACACAACATGAGCGTCGTCATGGGAATTTCGGATCGCATCACAGTCATGAACCAGGGCAAGCTCCTGGCCGAAGGAACACCCACCGAGATCGCCGCCAACAAGACTGTTCAGAGCGTCTATCTCGGCGAGTTGTACGGCGATCTGAACGAGGCCGCCTCGGGGGGACATCATGGCGAGTGATACGATCCTCGAAGTACGAAACATTCACACGTTCATCGGCCAGTTCCATATTTTGGAAGGCGTCAACGTCAGTCTGCCGACCGGCAGCATCGGTGTCCTGCTGGGTCGCAATGGCGCCGGCAAGACTACGACGCTGCGCTCGATTATGGGCATCACGCCGCCCCGCAGCGGTGAGATCCTCTTCAATGGCAAACGCCTCAATGGACTGCGTTCGCATACCATCGCCCGCCTCGGCATCGGCTATGTACCCGAACATCGCGCCATCTTCAAGGCGCTGTCCGTGCGGGAAAACCTGATCATCGCCGAGCGGCGGGGCGGCGACTTCGAACGCAAGGAAACGCTCATCTTCGAATTGTTCCCGGATCTCAAGCGCCTCATCCACCTCCCTGGAGGTAACTTGTCTGGCGGACAGCAGCAGATGCTGGCGATTGCCCGTGCCCTCGTCCCTGACAATCGCCTGCTCCTGATCGACGAACCCTCTGAAGGGCTGGCGCCGGTCATCATCGAGCAGTTGATGCACGCCATCCGCCAGCTCTCTCAGCAGACGACGGTCCTACTGGTCGAGCAAAATTTCCGTATGGCCAGCCAGCTTGCCGACCGTTATACGATCATCGAAGAGGGTCAGAGTCCCGCGTATGGGATGATGAGCGACCTGGTCAAAGATCGTGCGCTGGTTCAGCGCTACTTAGGTGTGGCATGAAACCGAACATCGTCGTTTCTCTCGTGCTCATGGTTGTCGTCATCGGCTTCGGGTACATCATCGCACCCAGTTCTGGCAGTTTCGGCATCACCATCATGTCAGGGCTCTTCCAGGGCATGCTGCTCTTTCTGGTCGCCGCAGGTCTGTCGATCATTTTCGGCCTGATGGACGTGCTCAACTTCGCCCAGGGTGCCTACTTCATGGTCGGAGCCTACGTCAGTTACTCGGTCCATCACAGCCCAGATCTGATCGTGAGCATCCCCGATCCCAATGTGCGCTTCTTCCTGGCCGTCGTCTCGGCGGTCGTCGTCGGCGCACTGCTTGGTGCGTTCCTGGAACGGGTTCTGCTGCGCCCGCTCTACTCCCGTCCCATCTTCCAGATTGTCCTCACCTTCGGCGTCGCTATCGTTATGACTGAGGCCGTGAAGTGGGTGTGGAACACAACCCCATACAGTTGGACGGAACTGTTCGCCTTGCGCGACCAGAACTTCGAGCTGTTCGGCCAGAGCATTGGCGTCTACCGGCTGGTGGTCATAGGCATCGGTTTCGCGCTGATTGTGATCATCGGCCTGCTCCTCCAGCGCACACGAATTGGCATTATCATTCGCGCCGGGGTCGAAGACCGCGAGATGGTCGAGGCCCTGGGCATCAATGTGCGCATGGTCTTCACGCTGGTGTTCACGATCGGCTGCGCAGTGGCCTCGTTCGGCGGCGCGATTGCCGCACCCTTCCTCGGCGCCTCGATCGGCCTGGCTAATCTCTTCCTGCTTTCAGCGATCGCGGTGGTCGTCCTCGGCGGCATGGGTTCCTACATTGGCACCGCCATTGGGAGTATCCTGCTGGGCCTTGCGGTCGCGGTCATGCAGGTGTTCGCCGGTTCGCCGGCCATCGGCATGCCGGTGCTGGCGAGTATGACGCCGATGATCCTGATGATTCTGGTGCTGCTGCTGCGCCCCGGCGGCTTGTTCGGTAAGGGTCGGTGAACCGATGCTTCGTCGCACACTCAGTTCCAACTGGTTCTACATCGTCCTGGCGCTGCTGCTGATCGTCCTCCCCCATGCCATCGGCTGGATCACGGGAGACAGTCCCTTCGGCGTGCGCGGCCGTCCGGTCGGCCAGTCGATCTATTGGCAGGGCATTCTGATCGAGGTCTTCATCCTGGCCGTGCTGGCCATGAGCTACAACCTAATATTCGGCTTCACCGGGGTGATCTCCTTCGGTCACGCGCTGTTCTTTGGCATCGGCGGCTATATTCTCGGCTGGGTCCTCCAATACACCGACCTGACCACCGAAGGAGGTCTGCTGCTTGGCGTCGTGCTGACGCTGGTGGTCAGCACCGCACTGGGGTTGGGGATCGGCCTGGTAACGCTACGGCTTCGCGGCGTCTATTTCACCATGTTCACGCTGGCCATTGCGGAAATGGGCTATGTGTATTTCAGTCGTCTGGCCGTGACGCGCGCGGAAGACGGCTATTCCCTGACCGAGCTGCCAGAGTGGATCGATCCGACCCGCAGTCGCCTGGTGTTCTACTACATCGCCCTGGCCCTGGTGGTCGCCACCTTCCTGTTCATCCGCCGGCTGATGTTCTCCCCCACCGGCGCGGTGCTCCTCGCCATTCGAGAAAACGAGGAACGCGCCAAGACGATCGGCTTCGACACTCTGCGCTTCAAGCTCATTGCCATCACGCTTGCCGGCGTCATCGCGTCCCTGGCGGGTCTGCTTCAGGTCATTCTGAACAAGAAGGTTGGCCCGGAGCTCCTGAATGTCACTTATACCATCGATCCGCTGCTCATGCCGATCATCGGCGGCACCGGGACATTCACCGGTCCAATCATCGGCGCGGCCGGGCTGCATCTGGGCGATCGTCTGCTGCGCGATCTGGTCATCGAGGTCGGCAGCGTCACCATCGACATTGGCGCCAACTGGACGCTGATCCTTGGCATGATCTTCATCCTGGTCGTGCTGGTTTTCCCGTACGGCATCGTCGGTACGTTCAAGCGCTGGCGCACTCCGCGCAGTTCCGCTTAGCGTCGTTGCACATCAACAGACAGTTCCGGAGTACTGAGCGGCATCTTCCTCATGCTCAGCCCTCCCGCTCTTCTGCCATCACGATTCGCTGACTGGTGCCCAGGCGCGTTACATTCTTCGGCATGATTGTTGCGCTTCATCCGAAGGATGCATGCCATGCCGTTCTTTGATATGCCCCTGCACGACCTCCAGGCCTATCGCCCGACGCGTGAGGAAATGCCCGATTTCGACGAATTCTGGGCCGCGACGCTGGCCTATACGCGCGGCAGCGAACTCAATGCCCGCTTTGAACCCATAGACCAGGGCTCGAAAGTCTTCAAGACCTACGACGTCACGTTCAATGGCTACGGCGGACAATCGGTCAAAGGCTGGTTCATCATCCCGACGCAGGCCGATGGGCTGGTGCCTTGTGTAGTCCAGTATCAGGGCTATGGCGGCGGCCGCGGTTTCGCTTTTGATTATTTCCAGTGGCCGGCCTGCGGCTATGCCACGCTCATGATGGACACGCGCGGTCAGGGCAGCGCCTGGTCGCCCGGACATACCGCCGATTTGCCGACCGACGGAGCCAACCCCTTCTACCCAGGGTTCATGACCCAGGGTATTCTCGACAAGACAACCTACTACTACCGCCGCGTCTTCGCCGACGCCGTGCGCGCCGTCGAGGCCGCTTCGGCACATCCCCAGGTCGACTCCGGCAAGATCGCAATTACGGGCGGGAGCCAGGGCGGCGGGATCACGCTGGCGGTCGCCGGCCTGTTGCGCGACCAGGTTGCGGCGGCGCTCCCTGATGTGCCATTCCTCTGCCACTACCGCCGGGCGACGACCATCATCGACACCGCCCCCTACAATGAGATCGCGCGATATCTCAAGATCCATCGCGACAAGGTCGATACCGCCTTCACCACGCTAAGTTATTTCGACGGCCTGAACTTCGCGGCGCGAGCGGGCGCACCTTCGATCTTCTCCGTTGGCCTGATGGACGACATCTGCCCACCATCGACAGTCTACGCCGCTTACAACCACTACGCTGGCGACAAGCAGATCGAGATCTATCCCTTCAACAATCACGAAGGCGGCCAGAGCTTCCACCACTTGCAGAAGGTCCGCTTCCTGGAACGACTCTGGGGGTAACGCTCTCGCGTTTTGGCGGCGTTATCGCTATGATGGACAGCACCAATTCAGCTTGTCCGGGACAACATCATGACGTTGTGGAACGAACTCACCGGTCCAAACGCCGCATACGCCTTGGAGCTGTACGACCGGTACCTGCAGGACCCGGCGTCGGTGGATGCAGCCACCCGTCGGTTCTTTGAACAATCACCGCCCCCAGCCACCAACGGGAGTCTAGCGACGTCGCCCGGCGTGCCGATCGCGGCTGCGCCGGTCGATGTCGCCGCCGTAGCCGGCACGGTCAACTATGCAGCGGCCATCCGCGGTTACGGCCACAGCGCCGCCCAACTCGACCCGCTGGGAACGCCGCCCCCTGGCGACCCGACCCTCGACCCGGCCTTTCACGGCATCGACGACGCCGACCTGCACACCCTGCCGGCCTCGCTGGTAGGCGGCGAAGTGGCCGCACGGGCTGCCCATGCGGCCGACGCGATCAGGCTGCTCAAGGACATTTACTGCGACACCATCGGCTATGATTTCGATCACATCCGCCGGCCGGATGAGCGCGACTGGCTGCGCACTGCCGTTGAATGCGGCGAGTATGCCCCGTCCAACAATAAGTCCGATGACATAGCTCTGCTGGCGCGCCTCACCGAAGTTGAAGTCTTCGAGAAGTTCCTGCACCGCCGTTTTCCAGGCAAACACCGCTTCTCGATCGAGGGGTTGGACGTTCTGGTGCCGATGCTGGACACGATCATCTCGGAGCTCGCCGTTCAGCGCGAGCGCAGCGTCCTGGTCGGGATGGCTCACCGGGGCCGACTGAACGTGCTGGCGCACATCCTCGGCAAGCCCTACCGGCAAATCCTCGCCGAATTCCGGGATCCGGTGCGCCGCCAACCGGGCCGCGACTACTTCGGCTGGACAGGCGATGTCAAGTATCACATGGGGGGCAGCCGTCAGGTCAGAACCGACGTGCAGATCGACATCGAAATCACGCTCGCCCCCAACCCCAGCCATCTGGAATTCGTCAACCCGGTGGTCGAAGGCATGGCGCGCGCTGCCGGCACGGAGGTCAGCCAGCGAGGGACACCTCGCTTCGACCCGGGCCTGACGCAGCCCATCCTGATCCACGGCGATGCCGCCTTCCCTGGTCAGGGGATCGTCAGCGAGACGCTCAACCTGTCGAATCTCCAGGGCTACACGACCGGTGGGACCATCCACATCATCACCAACAATCAGTTAGGCTTCACGACCAACCCGGAAGATTCGCGCAGCACGCTCTACGCCAGCGACCTGGCCAAGGGCTTCAAAATGCCGATCATCCACGTCAACGCCGACGATCCGCAGGCCTGCATCGCGGTTGCGCGACTGGCCGTCGCCTTCATCGGTGTGTTCAAGAAGGACATCGTCATCGACCTGATCGGTTACCGCCGCTACGGCCACAATGAGGGCGATGATCCCAGCTTCACTCAGCCGGAAATGTACCAGACGGTCAACACGCACGAGACAGTGCGCAAGCTGTGGGCCAGTCAGCTCGTCGCGCGGGGCATCATCGACGACGGGGAAGCCAATGCTTTGGTTGAGCAGCAGATGAATGTCCTTCAGCGTGAACTGGAGTCGCTCGACCCGGAGAAAGATGCGCCCGACTATCGGCCGCCCATCCCCGAGCCGGGAACTGCGCGGCGGTCGAAGACGGCGGTTTCGATGACCCGCCTGCGCGAACTGAACAAAGCTTGGCAGACGTTCCCCGATGGCTTCGCGGCACACCCCAAGCTGTCCAAGGCGCTGATGGCGCGGGGTAACGCCCTGGACGACGCCGATGCCCCCACCATCTCCTGGGCTACCGCTGAAGATCTGGCGCTGGCCAGCATCCTTGAAGATGGCACCGCCATTCGGCTGACCGGCCAGGATGCCGAGCGGGGGACGTTCAACCAGCGCCACGCCGTGCTGTACGACTCGCGCACCGGCGATCGCTACTGCCCGCTGGAAAACCTTCCTCAGGCCAAAGCCGCCTATGAGATCCACAACAGCCCGCTCTCCGAGGCGGCGGCGCTCGGCTTCGAGTACGGCTACAACGTCCAGGCGCCCGAGTCGGCTGGTCCTCTGGGAGGCGCAGTACGGCGACTTCATCAATGGCGCGCAGGTGATCGTCGACGAGTTCATTGTGTCGGCGCGCGACAAGTTCGGTCTTACGCCTTCTCTGGTGCTCCTGCTGCCGCATGGTTACGAGGGCGCCGGCCCCGATCATTCGAGTGCGCGCGTGGAACGGTTCCTGAATTCGGCCGCCAACCTGAACATGCGCATCGCCTACCCCACCACCGCGGCGCAATACTTCCATCTGCTGCGGCGGCAGGCGCTCCTGCTGGAGACCGATCCGCTCCCGCTCATCATCCTTACGCCTAAGAGCCTGCTGCGCAACAATCTGGTCATGTCGTCCCTTCGCGAGCTGTCGAGCGGCGGATGGCAGCCGGTCATTGACGACCGTGAAGTCCAGCCGGAACAGGTCAAGCGGCTTATCCTGTGCAGCGGCAAGGTCTACATCGATCTGGTCTCCAGCGAAGCGCGCAAACAGACCGCAGATGCGGCCATTGTGCGGATCGAGCAGCTTTATCCGTTCCCGACGTCGGAGATCCGCAGCCTGCTGGACCGCTATCGAAATCTGGAATCAGTCCAGTGGACGCAGGAAGAACCGGAAAACATGGGCGCCTGGGAATTCTTCCGCCCTCGCCTGCGTGAGCTGGTTGATGAGCGATCCCTTGAAAGACCCCTTCAGTATGTCGGCCGTGGGCGCATGTCCAGCCCGGCGGAAGGCTCGGCCGCGCAGCACCAGCAGAACCAGGCGGCCCTGATAACGGCGGCATTCACCGGAGATGTACCCGCACCCGTGACGGATATTGTAGTGAGACAGGCGTGAGGCTTATGGCGATAAACATTGTCGTACCCGACCTGGGCGAGTCCATTATCGAGGCGACCGTCGCCCGCTGGCTGAAGAACGAAGGCGACAGCATCGCAGTTGGCGAGCCGCTGGTCGTGCTGGAAACGGACAAGGTCGATCTGGAAGTCGGCGCGGAAAAAGCCGGCGTCCTGGGGAAGATCCTGCAAGCCGCAGGCGCGGACGTGAAGATCGGCGACGTGCTGGGCCACATCGACGAAGCGCAAGGCGCGGAAGCGGCCAGCGCGACAGCCGCGGCGCCCGCCGCCACTGAGACGCAACCGCCTGTTCAGGCCGCTCAGCCCGCTTTGGCCGCGCCCCCTGCACCGGCAACGGCGACCGGGGTCGCGACTCCGGTTGCGCGCCGAGTCGCCCACGAACAGCAGGTCGATCTCACGCAGGTCGAAGCCAGCAGTCCCGGCAAGCGCGTCACGAAAGCGGATGTCCAGCGTTTTGTCGAGACCACGCGGACGGCCGAACCTGCGCCCACGCCGGCCGCATCAGCGCCCAAAGCCGCGTCGGCCGCGAGCACCAGTGCATCTAACGGCCGGCGCGAAGAGCGGACGAAGATGTCGCGACGACGCCGGACCATTGCCGCGCGGTTGGTCGAGGCACAGCAGACTGCCGCCATGCTGACCACCTTTAACGAGATCGATATGTCAGCCGTGCAGGCGGTGCGTGAAAAGCACAAGGAGCGCTTTAAGACCGACTACGGAGTGAGCCTGGGTCTGTCGTCGTTCTTCGTCAAGGCCGCCATTGGCGCCCTCAAGGCGCAGCCGCGTCTGAACGCGGAGATCGACGGCGAAGAAATCGTGCTGAAGCGCTACTATGATATCGGTGTGGCCATCGGCGCGGAGGAAGGTCTCGTCGTGCCCGTGCTGCGTGATGCCGACCGGATGGGTTTCGCGGACATCGAAAAAGCCATCAAGCGGTTCGCGGCGCAGGCGAGCGAGGGTTCGCTCTCGCTCGACGATCTGCGCGGGGGGACCTTCACCATCACCAATGGCGGCATCTTCGGGTCGCTGATGAGCACGCCGATCCTGAACCCGCCCCAGGTGGGCATTCTTGGGTTGCACAAAATTCAGCCGCGCCCAGTGGTGGTCGAAAACGAGATCGTGATTCGGCCGATGATGTACGTCGCACTCAGCTACGATCACCGCATTGTGGACGGCCGTGAGGCCGTGCAGTTCCTGGTGCGAGTGAAGGATTTGCTGGAAGACCCGGAGCGTATGCTGATCGAAGGCTAGCTTCGCAAGAATCAAAACGGAGTCGTCGTCAGACGATAGGTCTGACGACGACTCCTTCTGTCATCGAAGATCAGGTCACGGAATAAAGTGCGAAAAGGTTTCCCTCGGTATCTTTCACCGAGGCGTAGTACCCTGCCCCAGCCATGTAGGTCTTGCCCGTCACGACAATTCCGCCGGCCGGCTCAATCCGCCCCAGATGCTCGCTGAGATCAGCACCACAGTCTATGTAGACATAGATGCCCCTGTCGCCAGGCTCGAAGTTGGCCGTCTGGTTCAGCGAGAAACCAGGACCACCGGACCCGCCATCGCCAAACAGGGTCAGCGTGCGCCGCGCTCCGTCGTCCTGCACATTTCCCGCCTCAAGCTGAAACACCGACTTGTAGAACCGCGCCGCGCGTTCAATGTCCTTGACCGGAACTTCAACCCACACCACACTCGTCATGCGGAACTCCTGTGTTCAGGCTGCACATCCAGCCATTATAGAACATATGTTCATTTTCGTCAACTGCCTGCCGAAAATCCGGACGTTCAGCCGATCACGTAAGCCAGCACCAGACCGTCATAGCCCTTGCTGCCGACCGTCTGGAGTGCAGTTGCGCTCACACGGGGTTCGGCGCTGATGCGATCCATGGCGCGGCGCACACCCTGCACACGGCTCTCGGCTTCGTGTGGGTCGATCACTTTGCCGCTGCGCACGACGTTGTCCACGATGATCAGGCTGCCTGGGTGAACCATCTTGAGCACCCATTCGAAATAGGTGATGGTGTTCTCTTTGTCCGCGTCAATGAACACCAGATCGAACGACGCGCCGCCTTCGGATGCCAGAGCCGGCAGCAGCTCGACGGCGCTGCCCACCCGTAGTTCGATACGGTCGTCCAGTCCCGCCGTTACGAAATTCGCGCGCGCGATCTCGGCGTGATTCGGCATGAGTTCGAGCGTGATCAGGTGGCCGCCAGGGGCCAGCGCCCGTGCCAGCCAGATCGTGCTGTAGCCGCCGAGCGTCCCGACCTCCAGAATGCGCCGGGCGTTCAGGCTTCGCGCCAGAATCCAGAGCAGCTTGCCCTGGTTCGGCGCTACCTGAATCTGTGGCAGGCCCCCTGCTTCTGACGCCTGCAATGCGGCATCGAGGGCGGGATCGGGCCGATGCAGAAGAGCGTCGAAGTAGTCATCGACCGCTGTCCAGAGTTCCTGATTCATACCTCACCTTATCGCATTGAGGCGGCGAGAGACGCGACTTGAGCACCGTCATCTCGCCGCCCTCGACCGAACAATCAGGCTTCGACGATAGGCAGCGCAGCCAACGCCGCTTCGATGTCTTCCTGCGGGTATTCGTAGTTGGTCAGCTTGCCGCCCAGATACGCCTCATAAGCGGCCATGTCGAAGTGCCCGTGACCACATAGATTGAACAGTATGGTGCGCGGTTCGCCCTTTTCCTTTGCGTCGAGCGCTTCTTTGATGACCTGGGCGATGGCATGCGACGGTTCCGGTGCGGGGATGATGCCCTCAGCCTTCGCGAAGCGGATGGCCGCATCGAATGTGTCGAGCTGCTGGACAGACGTCGCCTCGATGATGCCCTGGTCATACAGCTCACAAATGATGCTGGCCATGCCGTGGTAGCGCAGGCCGCCGGCGTGCAGCGGCGGCGGCACAAACTGCGCACCCAGGGTGTACATCTTGACCATCGGGGCCATGCCGGCTGTGTCGCCGAAGTCGTAGGCGTACTTGCCGCGCGTCAGACTGGGGCAGGCGGCCGGCTCGACAGCCACAATGCGCACGTTCTTGCCCTTCTTCAGCTTTTCGTGCACGAACTGCATGCCGATTCCGGCGAAGTTGCTGCCGCCGCCGACACAGCCCACGACGACATCCGGGTAGTCGCCGGCCAGCTCCATCTGCTGAAGAGCTTCCTGACCAATCACCGTCTGGTGCATCAGCACGTGATTCAGTACCGAGCCGAGCGCATACTTGTACTTGCCGCCGCTGGTCGCCGCCGCCTCGACCGCCTCGCTGATGGCGATACCGAGCGAACCGGTACTGTCGGGGTGCGCCGCCAGAATGCTCCTCCCAGCGTTGGTGTTCTCCGACGGGCTGGCGTAGACCGTGGAGCCAAAGGTCTGCATCATCACGCGGCGATACGGCTTCTGCTGGTAGCTGACCTTGACCATGTAAACCACGCACTCCAGGCCAAAGAAGCTGCAGGCCTGCGACAGCGCAGTTCCCCACTGCCCTGCGCCAGTCTCGGTCGTCAGGCCATAGACGCCTTCCTGCTTGTTGTAGTAGGCCTGCGGCGTGGCCGTGTTCAGCTTGTGGCTGCCGCTCGGCGAATAGCCCTCGTATTTGTAATAGATCTTCGCCGGCGTATCCAGCGCCTTTTCCAGCCGTCGCGCGCGCAGCAGCGGCGTAGGACGCCACAGCTTGTAGATCTCGCGCACCTCTTCCGGAATCTCAATCTGCTGGTCCTGGCTGACCTCCTGCATGATCAGAGCCATCGGGAACAGCGGCGCAAGATCCGCCGGTCCGATAGGCTGCTTGGTGCCAGGATGCAGCACCGGGGGCAGCGGGCGCGGCAGATCCGGCTGGACGTTATACCAGTGCGTGGGAATGGCTGACTGGGGCAGGTCAAAACGAATAGGCTGGTCAGGCATGGCAAGCGCTCCAGGATCGGTTATCTAGAAACAAGATATTCAAATTGAGCTTGCTTCGCTACTGAAGCCCGAAATTATAGCGCGCGGCACACCCTGCGCAACGCGCGCCATCAGAACGGCTGCCGACCCCGTAAACGGTTGCGTAACCCGCTGAAGCGCTCTGTGACCCGGTCGTTGCTCACGGCGATTCCGACGGCGCGCCGGCTGCCGACCAGCACGACGAGCTGTCTGGCGCGGGTGACTGCCGTATACAGCAGGTTTCGTTGGAGCATGACGTAATGCTGCGTCAGCACCGGCATGACGACCACCGGATACTCGGAACCCTGACTGCGGTGCGTGCTGATGCAATAGGCATGGATCAGTTGATCCACGTCCTTATACTCATACAACACAGTATTGCCGTCGTACTCCACGCCGATCCCGTATTCGCGGTCGATCTCGGAGAGGTAGCCGATATCGCCGTTGAACACGTCCAGATCGTAGTTGTTCTTGGTCTGCATGACCTTGTCGCCGACGCGCAGGACCCGCGAGCCAGCGCGGTGCTCCAGCCCCCGTGAAGGCGGGTTGAGCGCCTGCTGAAGCATAGCGTTCAGCGCGTCGACGCCCGCGGGTCCGCGGTACATCGGGGCGATCACCTGCACGTCGCGCAGCGGATCAATGCCGAACTTCTTCGGCAGTCGATTAAGGACAATGTCGACGATTAACTCGCCCGTCTGCTCCGCGTCCTCCGCTCCGAAGAAGTAGAAGTCGCTACCATTGTTATCGAGGATCGGCTGTTCGCCCTCGTTGATGCGGTGGGCATTCGCGATGATCATGCTCCCCTCTTCCTGGCGGAAGATGGTCTTCAGGCGAGTGACCTGGGCCGCGCCGCTGTCGATGACATCGCGAAGCACGTTGCCCGCACCGACGCTGGGGAGCTGATCGACATCGCCGACCAGCATCAGGTGCGCCTCCGGCTTGAGGGCGCGCAGCACTGCATCGAACAGCATCAGGTCCAACATCGACGTCTCGTCCAGGATGAGCGCGTCGATATCGAGCGGGTTGGTTTCGTCGTAGAGAAACTCGCCGGTGTCGGGAAAGAAGCCGAGCAATCGGTGGATGGTCATGGCGGGGTGGCCGGTCGCCTCGCTCAGGCGCTTGGCAGCGCGCCCGGTCGGCGACGCCAGCGCAAACGTCGCGTCGAGCGCATCGAGCGCGTGAATGACGATTTTCAAAGTGGTCGTCTTGCCTGTACCTGGGCCGCCGGTCAGGACCGTCACCTTGTGCAGCAGCACTGATGCCGCTGCATCGCGCTGTTGATTCGTCAGGGCGAGGTCATGTTCGCGTTCCAGGGACTTGAGCAGCCCATCGCCCAGTGCACTGCTCGCCGACTTTGTCAGCGGCGAGTCGTAGCCCGCCAGACGCCGCAGAAGTGTCGCGGCGTTGGTCTCCGCCTCGTAGAACTCCGGGGTATAGATGGCCGCCTCGTCACTCTGGGCTTCGCCCTCGACCATCAGCCGTTCCTGAAACACCTCTTCGGCGATGATCCGCTTGAGCAGGTCCTCGTTCAGACCGATCGCCAGCGCCGCCCCTGCCCGCCGGATCAGCTCGGCGCGGGGCAGAAACACGTGCCCGTCGAAAGCGGCCTGATTGAGCGTGTAGCGCAGTCCCGCCCGGATGCGGTTGGGATCGTCCTCGGCAAGCCCCAGGCTGCGGGCCACGACATCGGCGCGTACGAAGCCGTAGCCGTAGACGTCGTCGGCCAGGGTATACGGATTCTTGCGCACCATCTGCACGGCATCCGTGCCCATGTACTTGACGATGCGGGCGGCCATGGCGCCGGAGATGCCAATTCCCTGAAGGTCGATGAGCGCCCGCCGGCTGTCCTGTCCGTCGCGCCAGGCCATGATCAGCTTCTCAGCCAGATCGCGCTTGAGCCCCGGCACGTCGAAGACGCGATCCGGGTCATTGTCCATGGTGCGCAGAGCATCCTTCCCCAGGAACCGGACGATCTTCTCGGCCGTTTTGGGTCCGATCCCCTTGACCAGGCCACCGCCCAGGTAGGCGATCAGACCCTCGCGTGAGCTCGGCGCCGCCGGCACACAGGTTTCGGCCTTGAACTGCCGACCGTACCTCGGGTTTTCGACCCAGGTTCCCTGGAACTCCAGATCTTCGCCGCCGGTGATCGGCGGAACCGTACCAACGACGGTCACCAGACCATCCGTCTTGGGCCGGGAGTGTGCCGGGTCGGCCTTCAGAGTCAGTACGGTATAGCCGTTATCCGGATTGTTGAAAGTGATTCGCTCTACGTTTCCGCGTAAAATATCCATCCACGCCCTGGTGTTTTTGTCCATCTGCACGAAACTATAGTATAGCCGACAGGCAATGTGATATGTTACGCGCATCTCATGCACATTTTGCGACATGTCCTGAAAGGATAGGACCGCATGACCCTCTTTCCGCGCGCCAGCGGGATACTTCTGCATCCGACATCGCTTCCCGGTCGCTACGGCATCGGGGATCTGGGAACGTGGGCTTACAAATTCGTCGACTGGCTGCACAGCGCCCGCCAGTCGATCTGGCAGGTGCTGCCCCTGGGTCCGACCAGCTATGGCGACTCACCCTATCAGGCGCTGTCGGCCATGGCCGGCAACCCCAACCTGATCAGCCTGGATATGCTGATCGATATCGGCTGGCTGTCCGCCGAGGACATCGCCGATAAGCCCCCGTTCCCCGATGACCATGTGGACTTCGGCTGGATCATCCCCTGGCGTACGGAAGTGCTGCGCAAAGCTTACGATGGGTTCGCAAAACGGGGCAGCAAGGCCCACGTCGACGCCTTTCGGGCGTGGAGCAGCAAAAGTGCTCACTGGCTGGAAGACTACGCGCTGTTCATGGCGCTGAAGAATGCGCACGGCGGCAAGCCCTGGACGGAGTGGGAAGAACCCCTGGCTCTGCGGGATCACGACGCGCTGATTGATGCCGAGAAGCGCAACACCAAAGAACTGGACCAGTACCGGTTCCAGCAGTGGGTGTTTGCCGAGCAGTGGTCGGCCTTGAGAGCGTACGCCAAGGACAAACAGGTCCGTTTTGTCGGCGACCTGCCGATCTTCGTGGCGCATGACAGCAGTGATGTCTGGGCCAACCCGCAGTTGTTCGCGATGGATGCGAAGGGCAAACCGCAAACCCAGGCCGGGGTACCGCCCGATTACTTCGCGGTCGACGGCCAGCTCTGGGGCAACCCGCACTATCGCTGGAACGTCATGGCCAGGGATGGCTACCACTGGTGGATTCGCCGCTTCCAGGCGCAGTTGGAGCAAGTCGATATCATCCGTATCGACCACTTCCGCGGTTTCGACGAATACTGGGAGGTCCCTGGCGCCGACAAAACCGCTCGTAACGGCAAGTGGGTCGCAGGCCCCGGCGTGCCCTTCTTCCACGCCATTGAAGCCTCACTTGGCCACCTCCCCATCATCGCCGAAGACCTGGGCGTGATCACACCGTCGGTGGAGGCCATGCGCGATGCGTTGGACCTACCGGGGATGAAAGTCTTGCAGTTTGCCTTTGGAGAAAGTTCAGGTGACGAGAAATATCAGCCGCACCGCTACATCGAAAACTGCATCGTTTACACCGGCACGCACGACAACAATACGACCCTGGGTTGGTTCCTGGGCGACGAAAGCGGCGACGACGCTCGCGATCATCTGATGCGCTACGTCGACCGCGACTACCGCACCATCGAACCCGGTTGGGATATGATGCGACTGGCCTGGAGCTCGGTCGCCCATACCGCCATCGCGCCGCTTCAGGATGTGCTCAGCCTCGGCCGCGAAGGGCGAATGAACACGCCCGGCAAGCCATACGGCAACTGGCAGTGGCGCTTTACACCGCATATGCTGGAGGGGCCGGCGAAGGGACGGTTGGCCGCGATGACGAAGCTCTATGGAAGGGCGCCTTCGCCCGCTGGCACGTCTCAGACATAATTCTTATAGTCTCATATACACCTCCAACGCAGAGTCGATATCGCTCTTACATGGCCGATCTATCGTAGTGGTCATAAACCAGTGAACGATATGATGTATGACTGAGGCGTTGGAGGAACAAAATGAGCACCATCATCCGTTGGAACCCGATCCGTGAAATGGCCGTCATGCAGAACGCGCTGGACCGCCTCTTCGAGGAAGCCTGGAGCGGTTCTCGTCCGGCGGCGGTGAGCACCCTGGCGCTCGACGTGCATGAGAACGATCGGGCCTACCTGGTCACTGCGTCGGTCCCCGGTCTGACGGCGGATCAGATTCAGGTCAATTTCCACGACGGCGTCCTGACCATCTCCGGAGAGATCAGTCAGGAAACCCATGAGGAAGCGCGTGCTATCCTTCTGGAGCGGACCTTCGGCAAGTTCCAGCGCAGCGTCCGCCTGCCGCTGGCCGTGAACATCGACAACATCGAGGCCTCGCTGGAGAACGGCATTCTCAAGCTGAGCCTGCCCAAGACGCCGGAAGTTCAGCCGCGTCAGATCCCGGTCCGCGTCGGCAGCACCGTGATCTCCAACAATTAGCGTGCCGTGCCGCGCCGGGCGTCCCTGGTGATGCCCGGCGCGGCTTGCTCCATTCTTTGTGGGGGCTGAATGCCCCGTGTGGCTCCCCCTTAACGAGCTCCGTCCGGTCCGCCGGGCGGAGCTCGGTTTTTGTATGCCGGTCACCTGCTATAATCGGGGCACGTTTCCCGCGATGCACATAAGGCAGCAGGCAACCCGCCATGGCAGAACCTCAACCATCACGATTCAGCGCCTGGTACCGCGCGGCGCGTCCACGCACGCTGACAGCCACCTATGTCCCTCTCGGTACAGCCGCGGCCCTGGCCATTCAGAACGGCGTCTTCGACCTGATGCGCTTTGCCCTGTCGTTGATCGCCGCGCTGCTGCTTCAGATTGCCGCCAACCTGATCAACGAGTACTTCGACTTCCGGCGCGGCGCCGAGGAACTTAAACAGGCCGGCCAGGGGATGGTGATCAAGCATGGCGTCATGACCCCGCGCGAAGTGCTGATCGGCGCGATCGTCACCGTTGTGGGGGGGTCGCTGATCGGCCTGTACCTGCTGACGCAGAGCGGACCGCTGCTCCTGTGGATCGGGCTGTTTGGGGTCCTGGTGGTGATCACCTACACGGCTGGGCCGTTCCCCCTCGCCTACCACGGTCTGGGCGAGATCGCCGTCTTCATCTTCATGGGTCCGCTGATGGTGCTGGGCGCCTACTACGTCATGGCCCGCGAATTCTCCGCGCAGGCACTCATCGTCGGCATTCCGATCGGCTTCATGGTCGCGGCCATCATGCTGGCCAACAATATTCGCGATCTCGAAGCCGACAAGGCCGTGAACAAGAACACGCTGGCCGTCCGGTTGGGTCAAGTTGGCGCGCGCCAGCTCTATTTCATTCTGGTGGTCTCGGCATATCTGGCCATTGGGGCGTTCGTCGTCGCCGAGCTGATGCCGATCGCCACCCTGGCTGTGCTGCTGACGGTGCCGGAAGCGCGCCGTCTGGTCGCCATCTTCTCCACCAGCAAGGATCAGAAGCTGCTGCATCAGGCCATGGGCCGCACTGCGCGACTGCACGGGGTGTTTGGCTTCTGGCTGGTGATCGGCTGGGCAGCCTGGCTGGCCTATCTGATGATCAGGTGAGGCTGCCGCCTCCCTACGACTTCGGGAAAGCGGCAGCCCGTTGTATCTACGCGCCTTGCAGCAGACGCAGCGTCGTCTCCGCCAACAACGCAGCGCCGTCTTTGAACGACTGCTCGTTCAGATCGAACAGCGGGTTGTGGTGCGGCCGGTTGATTTCGTCCAGCTTTGCCCCCAGCATGAACATGGCACCCGGGGCCGCCTCGGTCATCAGGCTGAAGTCCTCCCCGCCGAGGCTCGGCAGCCGCTCGTGGAGGCGATCCTCGCCAAATAGCTCGATAGTGGTATCGCGGATCAGCTCCGCCACTTTCGGGTCGTTGTGCGTGCTCGGGCATCCCTTCTTGAGCTCGAACCGGTAGTCGCCGCCAAAAGCCCTGGCCACTGCGAAGGCCCTTTCAACGTCGGCCCACAGTTTCTCCCGAACCTTGCGATCATAACTGCGAATAGTGCCGCTCATCGTTACTTCGTCAGGAATAATGTTCTCGGCCGTACCACCATTGATCCGGCCGATCGTCACAACCGCCGGGTGTACCGGGTCGCGCTGGCGGCTGACCACGCCTTGAATGGCGTTGATCACCTGTGCAGCGATGAAGATTGGATCGACACCCTGGTCTGGGTGCGCACCGTGCGTCGCACGGCCGATGACTGTGCCGAAGAAGTTGTCGGCGGCGGCACTGATGTAGCCAGGTCTGATGGCGATCTTCCCGGCGGGCATGTCGCTGGCGACGTGAAGCGCAATCACCCGGTCGACGCCGTCCAGCGCGCCGTCTTTGATCATGTGCCAGGCGCCGCTGTAACCATCGTCCCCTTCTGTCTCCTCGCAGGGCTGGAACAGCAGGCGGATCTGCCCCTTTGGCCTGTCCGGCATCTCGACCAGCATCCGCGCCACACCGAGCAGAATGGCGGTATGGGCGTCGTGACCACAGGCATGCATCACGCCGTCGTGCATTGACACGTAATCCACCGCGTTGGCTTCAAGGATCGGCAGGGCGTCCATGTCGGCCCGAATACCAACCACCCGTCCGCCGTCAGCATCGCCGATGATTCCGACCACACCCGTTTTGCCAACGCCGGTGGACACCTCGATGCCCATGTCGTTCAGTTCCCGCGCTACGACGCTCGCCGTGCGAAATTCCTGAAATCCGAGTTCAGGATGCTTATGAAAGTCACGCCTCCAGGCGATGATCTGCTCCTCAAGCGCCGACGCACGCTCGATTACGTTGAACGTCATAGTTGTGGACTCCGTCAGACAAACCGTCTTATGCTAGAATTCGCGAATTATACACAAGGCGTGGACACCATGTACGATGTGATTGTGATGGGCGCCGGCGCGATCGGCAGCGCCACAGCCTACGCCGCTGCTCGATCCGGCGCGCGCGTCCTCCTCCTGGAACAGTTCGAGATCGACCACGGGCGCGGCAGTTCACACGGCGCATCCCGCCTGATCCGCTACGCCTACGATCACCCGGTCTACGTCGCCATGGCGCGCGACGCTTTTCCCGCCTGGTTGGCGCTGGAAGCCGAAGCCGGTGAGCAGTTCTACGTGCGAACCGGAGGGATCGATTTCGCATCCCCGGCTGAGCCACTCTTCACAGCCATGCGCCGCACGCTCCTCGCCACCGGCATTCCGCATGAAGTGATCTCTGCTCAGGAAGCGGCCCATCGTTTTCCCCAGTTCCGCCTGGACGACTCGTTCGAGGTGCTCTATCAGGCCGATGCCGGTGTCCTGCGCGCCTCGAAGGCCGTGCGCGCCTTCGTACGACTGGCACAGGCTCACGGCGCGGACGTACGCGACCGCACACCCGTGACCTCCCTGACCATCCATCGTGACTCGGTGACTGTCCTGGCAGGCGGCCAGACGTTCAACGGCGCAAGTCTGGTACTCGCCGCTGGGGCCTGGCTGAACACCTGGACGTCACCGCTGGGTGTGACCCTGCCTCTGGAGCCAGTGGCGGCCCAGGAGAACTATTTCGCCGCCAGTTCCCCGGCAGATTTTGCGCCAGATCGCTTTCCGATCTGGATTGGCCATTTGCAGAATGACTATGGGAAAGTCCTGTACGGCGCGCCTGACATCGACGGGAGCGGCGTCAAAATCGGACTGCACGGCGGCCCCCCCATCGACCCGGAGTCAGCCGACCGCACGCCCGATCGACAGGTCATCGCGGACATGACTCGCTTCGCCCAGGCCACCCTTCCGGGCGCGGCCACTCACCGAAGTTCCCGCGTCTGCATCTACACCAACACGCCCGGCGAGCATTTCGTCATCGACACCCACCCCGAGCATGCGCACGTCGTCATCGCCTCCTGCTGTTCCGGCCACGCCTTCAAGTTCAGCCCGGTACTCGGGCAAACCGTCGCCCACCTTGCGCTGACCGGCCAGGCACTGCGGGATCTGTCTTTATTTACCCTCAAACGATTCGCCGCGGAGACTCAATGAACGGAGCCACCCGCCCGGTCGTCAGGCCGGCCAACGACGCCGTCAGCCTGCGCCCTCTATTTCTACTTGACCCGGCCGTGACCTATCTCAATCACGGCTCCTTCGGCGCATGCCCCATCAGCGTCTTCGAGACCTACCAGAAGTGGCAGCTCGAACTCGAGCGCAATCCCTTTCGATTCCTGAAGGTGCGCGCCCCGCAGCTCATGGCCGAAGCCCGCGATGCCCTGGCCGAGTACGTCGGCTGTCCGGCAAAAGACTGCGTCTTCGTCCCAAATGCGACCGCCGGAGTCTCGCTCGCAGCGCAGGCGCTTATGCCGTCGCTCGGGCCGGGCGACGAGATCGTGATGACCGATCACGAATACCATCCGTGCCAGTTGATCTGGAACGACATCTCCCGGCGCACCGGCGCAAAACTGGTGATCGTCCCGGTGACCCTGCCCTACACGAGCGACGAGGCGTTTTTGGAGGAATTCTGGTCGCGCGTCACCCCCCGGACCCGGATCGTCTTTCTGAGCCATATCACGTCGATCACCACGCTGTGGTTCCCCGTTAAAGCGATCTGCGAGCAGGCGCGCGCGGCCGGGATCATCTCGATCGTCGACGGGGCGCACGCGCCGGGACACATCCCGCTGAATGTCAGCGACATCGCGGCCGATTTCTACGGCGGGAGCTGCCACAAATGGATGCTGGCGCCCAAGGGAACGGGCTTCCTGTATGTCTCCGAGCGCTTTCAACCACTCATGCGTCCGCTCTTCCTGTCCTGGGGCTGGCGCGACGACGCCGACTTTACTGCGCGCCTTCATGAACAGGGGACACGCGCGATCCGGCGGCGCTCCTCTCCGTGCCAGCGGCCATCGCCTTCATGCGCGCCTATGATTGGGACACCGTCCGCGCGCGCTGCCACGATCTATTGGTGAGCACGCGGGACGCGATTCATGCCTTGACCGGACTGGAGCCGATTGTCCCGCCCGAGCAGATCAGCCAGATGTGCGCCATCCCACTGCCCAGAAACGTCGTGCCCGAGGACCTCAAGGAGGCGCTCTTCAGCCGGTACCGCATCGAAGTGCCAGTGCACGCGCTGAACGGGATACCCTACCTGCGCATCTCGCTCCAGGGTTACAACGACGCAAGCGACGCGAACGAACTGGTCGAGGCGCTTGGAGAAATTCTTGCCTGAGATCCTCGACTTCATCGGGCGGGTCGTGGTCTTTCTCATTGGCGCGGCGATTGTGATCAGCGTGGTGGCGGCGGCCATCCGAACGTTCATCCTGCCGCGGAGCGCCTCGCATCCACTGACGAACACGGTATTCCGTGCGGTTTACGTCATGTTCCGGACGCGGGCCGTCCGGGCGAAAACCTACGAAGAGCGGGATTCGCAGATGGCGCTTTTCGCTCCGATGGCACTGCTCACCCTTCCAGTAGTCTGGGTGCTGATGATTATCGCCGGCTATACCCTGATGTTCTGGTCCGCCTTCGCTCTACCCCTTTACGACTCCTTCAGCCTCGCCGGGTCTTCCCTGCTGACGCTGGGATTCACCAAGTCGGAGGGCATTGCGTCGCTGGCGTTTGAGTTCTCGGCGGCCATCTTCGGACTAACGATGGTCGCACTGCTGATCGCCTACCTGCCGACCATGTACAGCGCTTTCAGCCAGCGCGAGGTCATGGTCACAATGCTGGAGGCGCGAGCAGGAGCGCCTCCCTCGGCGCAGGAGCTGATCCTGCGAGCGTACCGCATCGGTGGCCTGGGGGCGCTCGACGGGACATGGCACGAGTGGGAACACTGGTTTGCCGAAATCGACGAATCGCACACGTCCCTCGTGGCGCTGGTCTTCTTCCGATCGCCGGATCCGCACCGATCCTGGGTGACGGCCGCGGGCGTCATGCTCGACACCGCCGCGATTCTGATCTCGGCGGTCGAGCGGGATACGCCGGCGTCTGCCCGTCTGATGATCCGCGCAGGATATGTAGCGCTCCGCCATATCGCCGATTACTTCGCCTTCGACTACAACCCCACCCCACAGCCGGACGATCCGATCAGTATCTCGCAGGTGGAATTCAACGAGCTTCTGGACCGGCTTGCGGAGCACGGCATGCCGCTCAAACCCGACCGCGAACAGGCCTGGCGCGACTATGCCGGGTGGCGTGTCAACTATGACCGTCCGCTGCTGGCATTGGCGGCCATGACCATGGCGCCTTACGCGCCCTGGGTGAGCGACCGCTCGCTCCCCATCGATTTCCGCAAGACGCACCGCCCCGGAGCACTACGGCGCTTCACGTTGCAGCGCAGCCGTCGCGCCAGCAAACGCCAACGCGCTCAAGGTTCGCCCTGATGAAAGCCCATGAAAAGACCCCCTGACCAGGCCTTGGTCAGGGGGTCTCTTCGTACGGACTGTGAATCTCAGAGGCTAGCTCTGGTCGCCCGCAACGAAGACGGCGGTGGTGCGCCCTGGCACACTGAACGTCCCGGTAGCCGGGTCGAACGTGGCGCCGCTCACGACGGCGTCCGCGGAGTCGACCTGCACCGGGTGCAGCGTCATCGACATCCCTGCCGCCGTGTCCAGCGTATACTCGACCGTCTCCGGCGTCGCGTTGAACACGACCACGATCATCGCGTATTCAGAATCGATGCTGGCATCGGCCGGGTCGGTCAGTGCCATGACGATGACACCGGGCATCTGCTCGGCGCCCGCGCCTGGGAAGCTAACGATCTGGGTGATTTGCTCAGCCGTGCGCAGGCGGAAAAGCGGCGAACTGCGGCGAATGCTCAGCATCTCCTGGAAATGGGCCACCGACCCAAGAGTGTCTGACTCGGTCGGCTGTAAGTCGGGGTTGGCCAACAGCGGCCCCCATAGCGGCCAGTTTTCACTGTTCTTGTCGGCGATCGGCAGGCCGCGACCCCAGCCATTGTCCTGGTACGAGAAGTCCAGGAAATTGAACCAGTCGCCGCTGTTGTAGCTGTCCTTGTCTCCAGACTTGGAACGGAGCATGTCGATGCCGGCGTGGAAGAATGGCACGCCCTGGCTGAGCATTGTCAGGTCGATTCCCAGGTTGTGCATGCGGATTCGTTCGGAGAGCGGCAGCGACTCCGGCGACTTGGTCTGAATCACGTCGAAGAACGTCTCGTTGTCGTGCGCCTCGACGTAGACGATGTGCTCCTGCGGGTCGGCGGTGTAGCCGGCGGGGTTGCCGTTGTAGTCGACATCCGCCCCGGTGACCATCTCACCATTTCGATCCGTGAGGCTGTAATCCGCCAGGTTGCCGGCCAGCGCGACGCGAATCTGATCCTGGAACAGCAGCAGCTTCTGCATCTTTTCGGCGTCGGTTCGCGTATCGGCGCTATTCGGATCGACCACCAGGCTGGTGGCAAATCCCTGCTCGACCAGGCCGCCGAATGGGCTGCCGCCCCGCACTGCATCGCGCACGCGGTCGTTGAACGTGCCAATGCCGGTGCCGTCCATATTCAGCTGCGTGGCGTTGACGCCGCGCGCATTGTCGGCCACCTCGCCGAAGTTCCAGCCTTCGCCGTAGACGTAGATTTGTGAACCGTCGACGCCATCGGTCTCGACCGACAGGCTGTCGAGCATCGCGCGGACGTTCTCCATGTTCGAGCGCATATGATGGCCCATCAGGTCGAAGCGGAAACCGTCCACTTTGTAATCGACCGCCCAAACGCGCAAGGAGTCCAGCATCAGCCGTTCCATCATGGCATGCTCGGTCGCCGTGTTGGCGCAGCAGGTCGAGGTCTCGACGCGCCCCTGCGGGCTCAGCCGGTGGTAGTATCCGGGCACGATACGATCCAGGACCGCAAGTTCAGACTGGCCGCTGGCGTTGGTGTGGTTGTAGACCACATCCATGACCACGCGCAGACCGTTCTCATTCAGCGACTGAACCATCTGGCGGAATTCGCGGATGCGCGCCGCGCCATCGGGGTCGGTGCTGTAGCTGCCCTCAGGAACCGTGTAGTGCAGCGGATCGTAGCCCCAGTTGAAGCCATCGTCGTCGCGCACCGAATTGATCAGCGCCTGCTGCTCTTCGCCATTGGGCGCGTACCCTTCGAGCGCCTCCGGGCTGATGGCGATACGCGCGTTAGCGTCTTCGTTGATCGTGGCGATGTCGAACACAGGCAGCAGATGCAGATGCGTCAGGCCCGATTCGGCGAGTCCACGCAGGTGCTGCATGCCGGCCGAGTCGGTGTCGGTGAAGGCCAGGAACTTGCCGCGGTGTTGTTCCGGCACGGTCCCGTCATAGATGCTGAAGTCGCGCACATGCAGTTCGTAGAGGACGATGTCCTCAGGCGCCTCAAGGGCCGGCTTTGCAACCGCAGGCCAGCCGTCGGGCATGGTTTCCGGGTCACTCAGACTGATGATCTGACTGCGCGTGCTGTTCATGGCCAGGCTGACCGAGTATGGGTCGGTGACCAGGTTGGTCTCAATCAGGCCCGTCGAAGGCGCGTAGACGACAACTTCAAACAGATAGTACTGGCCATACCAGCTCGGTTCGCCCCAGTACTGCCAGGCACCGGTCGCCGGGTCGATGACCATGTCCTGCACCTGAATCGCTTCAGACGCTGGGTCACTGTCCGCGAAGAGATGGACTCGCACGTTCTGGGCCGTCGGCGCCCACAGGTTGAACAGCGGGGCATTGCCGTCGCCAAAGATCAGACCCAAGGGCGCATCCGTCGCATACAGATCGTCCAGAACGCCGGGGATCTGCAAGCCCGTGGCGTCCACAGGCGCCCCATCGCTGCCCGCGATGACGACCGCAAGCTGACCGCGCAGCAGTTCCGGAGCGCGTTGTGCGTCCTCAGCCGACAACTTGTAGGCGTTGGCCCCTGCCAGATGCGGGAACTTCGCCGCCGCTCCTTCGCCAATGCCAGCATCATCGGGCGTCAGGGTGAGGTATTCTCCGCCTTCGAGCCCTTCGTCACTGAGCACCAATTCGGCGGTCGGGCTGTAGTACAGCCGCACTTCCGAGCCATCCGGAGCGTCGGCGCTCCAGGCGATGGTGTCGGCGCTCACCCAGTGAGCCTGCGCCTGCGTCAGATTGCCGGAACTAGGCGGGAGCTGGCCGCCGACGATGATGGTCGCCACGTTATTGCTGGTGTCAAATTGGAACTCAATCTTCTGTCCATCTTTGGCGACCGTGAAGGGGATGTTCGGGCCGTTTTGCGCGCCGCCATCACCCCAGTTCAGATCCCAGGACTCATTTGCGGCCACTTTGGCTTCAAATGTCCCGGCCGGCAGCTCCGCCGTGTAGACGTACACGCCGTCGCCATCCGGGTCCTGAAGCAGGCTGCGCAGGCAGTCGGGGGCCCATTCGCCGCCACAGCCAATCTCATCCTGATAGTTACCTGGTACGTTAACGATCAGCGAATTCACGCTGTCCGTCACCCAGTGCGTCCCGTGGTGATAGATGAAGCGGACTTCCGTCTCTTCTTCCAGGACCAGCGGAATATTCGGTCCATCCTGCTGGGCGTTCAGACCGTAGTTGACCGTCCACGTGCCCTCGAGCGCGACCTTGTACTCATACTCTCCAGGCGGTAGTGTGAAGGTCGCAGACCAGAGGTCATCGCGCTCGTCATAGGCGAGCGCCGTCGCCTCGCACTCTGGTTGCCAATCTCCCGGGCACCCCAACACGCTCTGGATTGTGCCGGGGATCACGACCAGATCAGGGGCATCGTCCTGCGCAGTCGCAGTCAGCCCAAATAGCAGGACAGACAGCGCCAGCAGCGCTATCCGCAAAACGTTCTTCATCAGGTTCTCCTCAAAGAACTCGTCGTCTGACAGAATTCACGTGACAGAAATCGTCTGGCAGAAACAACAAAACCGCCGCAGGCGTGTATAACGCACCCCGCGGCGGCTTGTCAATCAAAAGTGCACAAACTTCAGGAGACCGCAGATCTCAAGGCTTCGAGCGCAGACATCTCTGCGTCGCGGATGGCCAGCACACGTTCATGGAGATCTGCGCGCAGTTCGGCGGCCTGCGCCTCGTTCAGTGGAAATGATTCTTCTGTCTGGGAGCGCAGATCCACCAACTGCTGCGTGAGGTCCTGCCTTTCCTCGACCAACGCATCACCCCGCTCGATGAACAGGTCGTACTCTCGGCGCATCAGCCAACGCGTTTCACTCAGGAGCGGGATGCGGTCCGGCAGATGCGCTTCAGCCAGCTCACGCCATAACACCGCATTCGCTCGATAATCCGCGCTTACCTGCCTGAGCGCTGGGAGTTCCAGCACGTCCGCTGCCTCATCCAGGAAATCGGCGAACAGGCCACGCGCTCCACTGCCCCCGGTGAAATAGAGTTCCAGCGAGCGATAGGATGATTTCAGGACGTTGTAGAGGGCCGGTCCGACCGGACGCTTCTGTGCCCAACCTTTCTTCGTCCTTGTGTCGACCAGTTCGTCGGCCCACTTCTTGAGGCCGGCAAAACCAAAGTTCGACGCGGCCTGCGGCGCGAAGTGCGGAGGTTCGGTCATGATGGCGATCGTCGACTGAATGCCGGCCCGTACTGCTTCAGGCAGCCGAGCACTGTCCGGCGCGTCCATAGTCATCACACGATGTTTGAACTTCCTGACGGCGCCCTGCGCCTTGAGCAGATTCTCCGCCGTGACTTCAAGCGGCACGCGTGCACGATCGGCAATGTGCACTCGATCGTTGTCGTGGCCGAAGACCAGGATCGGCGTCATCATCTGAGCGTCGGAATAGGGCCGATCTGCGGTGTAACTCAGCGTGAACATGTCCGCCCAAACAATCGCCGGCTTGCCTCGCGCCAATGCATTAATGATGTTAGCCGTGGCCTTGGTCGGGTTATCCGTCTGGCGTACGTCGGTTGGGATGTTCAGGCGCTCGAAGACCGCCTTGAGTGTCTCGTTGAACGGATAGTAGGTCAGCAGCTCGACCTGAGGATCGAAGCCTTCGTAGTGAAAGGTGAAGTAGCCCGCGCAGATTCCCCCGTTGACGCCCATGATCATCGCTTCCGTATACGGTTTGCCGGTGTGAGGCGCAGTCACGCCCTGGTACGCCAGAGCATTGACGATATAGCCAGTCGCCCAATGCAAACCATCAAAGTGCCGAAAATCGCTCAGGACAGGCATCGCACCACTCCCATAGACTCATCAATCTCGTGTCGTCAATGTCATCACAATAAGCGCAAACACGATGGGCCGGTAGTCTCGCATTTCATTACCGACTATTCGACTTTTTGCTTACTTTCGTGGCATCCGCCGAAACGGTTCTTGAATCGCCTCCGATGCCCAAACGAGGTAGACTCTCTACCGTTTTGTGCCAATACTATGCTTTGCTGAGGAAACCACCATGTGTGCCTATGCACTGCCAACACTGTCCCAGCCTGCTCCGGTAGGGTCCGACGAGGCCATTCTGATCGCCAGCGGCGATCTGCGCCACTCGGCCAACAAAGTTTGCTGGGCTGCCCAGGTCGAGATGGAAGCCAAGGTCGTTGCTGCTTTCGCCGCCGAAGGCATTACCGTCAAACGAGGACACGAGTACGACCCGGCCCTGGAACACGGCTTCATCTACAGCCAGCGAATGGGTATGGATGTCTTCTCCCGAATTGACCCGAATGCCCGTCTGATCGTCGCTGAGGCCGTCTGGCAGTACAGCCATCACGTGCTCGCCGGTCTGCGTGCCCACAAAGGCCCCATCCTGACCGTCGCCAACTGGAGCGGTCAGTGGCCCGGTCTGGTGGGCATGCTCAACCTGAACGGCTCGCTGACCAAAGCGGGGATCTCTTACAGCACCATCTGGAGCGAAGACTTCACGGATGAGTTCTTCAAGAAGGCCATCCGCCAGTGGCTGCGCGAGGGCAAGATCGACCAGGACTCCTCGCATGTCCGGCCAGTCGGGCCAAACGATCTGCCAGCCGACGAGCGGGCATTAGGCCAGAGTCTCGGCGCTCAGCTCGCCCAGGAGAAGGCCATCATGGGCGTGTTCGACGAAGGCTGCATGGGCATGTACAACGCCATCATCGACGACGAACTGATCAACGCCGGGGGACTTTACAAGGAGCGGCTCAGCCAATCGGCGCTGGTCGCCGCCATGCGCACGGTCAGCGACGAACAGGCTGATGCCGCCCGGCGTTGGCTGGATCAGCGCGGCCTTACGTTCAATACCGGGGCCGACCCGGTCGCCAATCTCACCGACGGTCAGATTCGCGATCAGCTCAAGATGTACATCGCCGCAGTCCGCATCGCCCACGAGTTTGGCTGCGACACCATCGGCATTCAGTATCAGCAGGGTCTGAAAGACATGGCGCCTGCCAGCGACCTGGTAGAGGGCCTGCTCAACAATGTCGAGCGCCCACCAGTCTACGACCCCGCCACCGGCCAGGAGCTGTATGCCGGCCGTGCCCTGCCCCACTTCAACGAAGTAGACGAGTGCGCAGGCGTCGACGGGCTGGTGACGAACCGAGTCTGGACAGCGATGGGTTTTGACCCGGCCAATACGCTGCACGATCTGCGTTGGGGCGAGCAATACACAGGAAACGGCGTCGACGACTACGTCTGGGTGTTTCTGATCTCCGGCGCTGCCCCTGCCTCGCACTACATCGGAGGCTATGCCGGCGCTTACAGCGATCGCCAGCCGATCATGTACTTCCCGTCGGGCGGCGGCACGCTCCGCGGCATCAGCAAGCCCGGCGACATCGTCTGGAGCCGGGTCTACGTCATGGGCGGCAAGCTGCATGCGGATCTCGGCCGCGCGACGGTCGTCGAGCTTCCTCGTGAAGAGACCGAGCGGCGCTGGCAGGCGACCACCCCACAGTGGCCGATCATGCATGCCGTCCTGCATGGCGTCGCCCGCGACCAGATGATGGGCCGCCACAAGGCCAATCACATTCAGGTGGCCTATGCACCATCGGCCGCTGACGCGGACAAAGCGCTGGCCGCCAAAGCAGCCATGTTCCAGACCATGGGCATTCAGACCTACGTGTGCGGCACCGTCAACCTGTAGTCGGGGTCGCATTTTCATAGACTTGCGCGTCATTCACGTTTTGCTGCGGGGGCCTTCCATGCGCCCCCGCCCCAAAGGACACACATCATGGCGGGTGAACAACGTCCAAAACTGGTCATGGTCGGCAGCTCCAATATCGACCTGATCGCCTATGCACCACATTTGCCGGCCCCCGGCGAAACACTCCACGGCTCCCGCTTTAACATGGGCTTCGGCGGCAAAGGCGCAAACCAGGCCGTAATGGCCGCGAAGTTAGGCGCGGACGTCAAGGTCATCACGAAACTGGGCCGCGACATCTACGGCGATATGACCATTGCCAACTACTGCAGCGTCGGCGTCGACACCGCAACGGTGCTCTTCGACGAGACTCGCGCCTCCGGGGTCGCGCTGATCGTCGTCAACACGGCCACCGGCCAGAATAATATCGTCATCGTCGGCGGCGCGAACGACAGCCTGTCGCCGGAAGACGTACGCCGGTGCGCATCGGCCATCCAGGAGTCGTCAGTGCTGATGTGCCAGCTCGAGACGCCGATCGCGGCCACACTGGAAGCATTTCGTATCGCGCGGATGGCGGGCGTGGTCACCATCCTGAATCCCGCGCCGGCGGCCGCCCTGCCTTCGGAACTGCTTGCGCTCACCGATTGGCTTATCCCGAACGAAGTCGAAGCGGAAATGCTGACCGGCGGCACCGTTCGCAGTCTGGAACAGGCCGAGACCGCCGCTCTGGCCCTGAAGGCCAGTGGTCCATCTGGCGTCATCATCACGCTGGGCGAGCGTGGCGCCCTGCTCGTCACCAGCGATGGCTCACTCGTTCAGATTCCAGTCACGCCGGTTCAGGCCGTCGACACGACCGGCGCAGGCGACTCGTTTGTGGGAAGTTTTGCCTATCTGATTGCGGCAGGGTTCAGGCCCGAAGAGGCAGTGCGTCGTGCCGGTGCCATCGCCAGCCGGTCGGTCCTCAAACCCGGCACGCAGTCATCATTCCCCAACCGTGACGAGGTCAGTGAATTCCTAAAAATCACTGAATAACGCCCTCGTCCAATTGACATTAGCAAGACAATTGCCTAGACTTGCTTCAAGGAAGCAGGTCTTGTTTATGCCTGCACTCACCCCCTGCCTGCGCAGGTCCGCATTGCTCTAGTCATCGTTGTAAGGCCGCCCCTCATGAGTCAATCGCTTGAAGTCATCCTTCTCGGAATCACGGCGTTGTTCACATCACTTCTGGCGGCCCGCATCTGGGGGTTGAGAAGAAGTGCCGTTGCGGCTTCGACCGCCATGGTAGCGCTGCTCGTCGCAGTGGTCTGGTGGACGACCAACTACATGATCGAGGTCACAGCCAGCGACACAATCATCTGGATGCTCGCTTACCGGTTGAAGTTCCTCGGCGTCGTGCTGGTTCCCGTCGCCTGGTTGGCATTCTCGGCAGGGTACATCGGGCGCAAAGACATCATCACCCGGAAAGCCCTGGCAATTTTGCTCATCATGCCGTTCGTGACCACCGCAATGATCTGGACCAATGATCTGCATCACCTGATGTGGGATCGGATCGAACTCACGGTGACGGCCGGGCAGGTCGCCTCTTATACCGAGCTGGGTACCTGGTTCTGGGCCCACTCCGTCTACTCATACATACTCATCATGGTGGGGACGGGCCTGCTCCTGCGCCAGTTCATGTCCGCGCCGAGTGCCCATCGCCGGCAGTTGCTGGCGTTGTTTGTCGCGGTGGCGGCGCCACTGATTGCCAACGCGCTGACGATCTTCGGTAACCTTCAGCTCGACCTGACCCCGTTTGCCTTTGCCATCACCGGCACCGCCCTGACATGGGGCCTGCTTCGCTATCATCTCCTTGACATCGTTCCGGTCGCCCGCAACCTGGTGATCGACAGCCTACCCGATGCCGTATTCGTGCTCGACCTGCAGGGCCGGTTGGTGGACATCAACCCCGCGGGCAGCAGTCTGATTGGCGACGCCGCGGCCAACGTAATCGGCCGCCGATTCGTCGAGCTCGCGCCAATGGTCAAAGAGCAGCCCGAGCTGGTCGACCGCTACCGCACCAATGAACCCCTTCAGGATGTCGTGCAGACGACACGGGGTGGCGCAACCATTCACTATGAACTGCGCATGTCTCCCCTTCGCAGCGAACGTTCGGAGCTCATCGGCCGTGTCATCACACTGCGAGATATCAGCGAGAGCAAGCGCATTGAAAGCGAGATTCAGGCGCGAAATACCGCACTGGTCAAGGCCAATGCCGACCTTGCCGAGGCCCGCGAGATCGCCGAGGCTGCGACACAGCTCAAGAATCAGTTCCTGGCCAATATGTCCCATGAACTGCGTACCCCTCTCAACGCGATTATCGGCTATACTGAGATCCAACTCGCGGGAATGACCGGTGATCTGAACGAGGAGCAGACGCGCTACCAGGAGCGCGTTCTGGCGAATGCCGAACAGCTTCTGGGCCTGATCAACGATGTTCTGGACATCGCCAAGATCGAGGCAGGGCGCATGAACCTGATTCGCAAGCCATTCATTGTGCGGTCATGGTTCAAGTCCATCTTCGACAAGAACCGGGTGCTGGCAGAGGCGAAGGCGCTGAACTTTGCGCTCGAGATCGACGATCAGCTCCCTGAAGTGCTGGTCGAGGATTCCGCCCGACTCGGACAAGTGATCACAAATCTGGTCTCGAATGCGGTGAAGTTTACCCAGTCTGGGGGTGTCACCATCACCGTCAAATCTCGCCAGCACAAGCACTGGGAGTTTGCCGTCAGCGATACCGGCATCGGCATTCCGTTGCACGCTCACGAGACGATCTTCGAAGAATTCCGACAGGTAGACGGATCATCAAGCCGCCAGTACGGGGGCACGGGCCTGGGTCTGACGATTGTGCGCAGGATTGTTATGATGATGGGCGGAACAATCACGTTGCAAAGTGCCCCTGAAGTGGGCAGCACATTCACAGTGGCACTGCCCATGATCGACGTGACAGATAACCTTGATGATGTCGCAGCGGTCCGCGTCATGTCCGCTGAAGCATAGGGTGCCCTGAACATGGACGCGTCCCATAGTGGGAAAACCGGTAGCGCGGCTGACCTCGCCTCGTGGGTCGTATTGGCCGTCGACGACGAAGCAGACAACCTGACCCTCGTGACCAAGGTGCTGACCTTTAAAGGCGCGCAGGTCCACACGGCGAGCAACGGCAAGGAAGGGCTTGAGATGCTCAAGTCGCTTCAGCCCTCGCTTATCCTGCTCGACCTGTCCATGCCGGTGATGGATGGGTGGGAGATGTTCGAATTGCTGCGCGCGAACCCCACGCTCCAGCGCGTTCCCATCATCGCGCTCACCGCACACGCCATGATCGGGGACAAAGAACGCATCCTGGGAACAGGCTTCGACGGCTACATCTCGAAACCATTCCGTCTCAATACTTTTCTCACCGAAATCATGCGATGCTTAGAGTATCAACGGCATCAGCAGGCAAAGTAACCTACCGAAGAGGCGGCTGCGTTGGACTATTCGCATTGGACAGTGCTTCTTGTTGAGGATGACTTTGACAGCCGGCAGATGATCTCCAAGATCCTGGAGCATCACGGTATTGACGTGGCGATCGCCGTCGATGGCCGCGAATGCCTGGCGCTTCTGGAAGGAATGACGCCGACGCTCATTGTCACGGACCTGGCAATGCCCCAGCTCGATGGCTGGGCAATGCTCCGCGCCATCCGAGCGAACAACGCCACCCACCACATTCCCGTTGTCGCCATTACCGCGTACGATTCACCCGCCACGGCGCAGGGTGCGCTCATGGCGGGCTTCAATGCCTACATTCCAAAACCGATCGATCCGCGAACGTTCGTGAAGACTCTGGCGCAATTCATCGCGGCTTGAGCAGCTCATGCACGGCGCTGAAAAGCGTCCCATTCGTCGCGATCGACTCCCCGCCATCGATCCGGCCAACACCCTTCCAATCGGTGAAGGTGCCTCCCGCTTCGGGAAGGATCACGCCAAACGGCGCGCTGTCCCAGATCGCCATCCAACCGTCTACCATAATTTCTGCACGCCCGGTTGCGACCAGGGCATACCCATACGAGTCGCCCCAGGTTCGCTGAAAATACGTCGCCTGCACGATCCGGTCCCACGCATCTTCGCGTCCGGTCCAGTTGTTCATGTCACTGCACAGAGCGACGGCATCCGCCAGATGGGAAACGTTCGACACACGCGCCGGCCTGCCATTCCAGAACGCGCCGCCACCCTTTCGGGCGTAGATTGACTCGTTCAGCGCCGGGAAATGGGCGATCCCCACCAGGGGTTCGTTCGCTTCGTTGACCAGTGCCAGCAGACAGCCATAGATCGGTACGCCGTGCGTAAAGGACTTGGTGCCGTCGATCGGATCGATGATCCAGGTCAGGCCGCTTGTCCCCGGCTCATTCCCGAACTCTTCCCCGATGAGGCCGTCAGCCGGGAAGCGTGCCTTCAGCGCCTTACGCAGATACTGCTCGGCGCCGCGGTCGGCCTCGGTGACCGGGCTGGAATCGCCTTTGCGTTCCACCGCAATGCCGCGCATGAAGTAGCCGAGCGTCAGTCGCCCAGCTTCATAAACAATGTCGAGGGTGATCTGCAGATGTGAATCGAGGTTCATCTTCAACCAATCGCTTCCAGCGGTTCCTTGCGATTCTCGACGAAGATTCGCGGGCCCTTCGTGGGTGCCGCCCAGCGCACCGCATTGGCCAGCACCTGACGAACCTCCGCCTGGTAGTAGACGGGGAACGTCTCATGGCCAGGGCTGAAGTAGAAGATCTTGCCGCGCCCGCGCGAGAAGCAGCACCCACCCCGGAAGACCTCCCCCCCCTGGAACCAGCTCACAAAAACCAGCGAGTCCGGTTCGGGTATCCCAAAGGGTTCCCCATACATCTCATGATGCGGGATCTCGAAGTAGTCCGGTAGGCCATCGGCAATCGGATGCGCAGGGTTGACACACCACACGCGTTCGCGCTCGTTGATCTCCCGCCACTTCAGGTCGCAGCTCGTGCCCATCAGCTTCTTGAAGATCTTTGCGTAGTGGCCGCTGTGCAGGACGATCAGGCCCATGCCATCGAGCACACGCGCATGCACTCGGGCCACCACGTCGTCGCTGACCTTGTCGTGCGCCATGTGTCCCCACCACAGCAGAACGTCGGTATTGGCTAGCACTTCTTCGGTCAGACCATGCTCGGGTTCCGGCAGCGTGGCATAGCCCACCTGGTCAAAACCATGCACCTTCAGCCCTTCTCCAATAGCGCTGTGGATGCCGTCAGGATAGACGCCGCGAATTTGCTCGTTGTGTTGCTCATGCCAGAATTCGTTCCAGACCGTCACGCGGATTTGACTCATGTTGTGTGCATTTCCCTTTCGCGAGAGTTCATAGGCAGCTTGACCGTTATGGTCACGCCCTGGGTAGGCGTGGAAAGCGCTTCGATGGTTCCGCCGTGTGCCTCGACAAAACCGCGGGCGATGGCCAGCCCCAGCCCGGCGCCTCGCCGGCCGTCGTCGGAACGAGCGCGCGAAGTCTCACGCCGGTAGAAGCGGGTGAAAGCGCTGGTAACATCGAGCATTTCCATACCCGGCGCATGATTATTCACCACGACGCGCGCCGTGTCACGGTCGCGTTCCAGGCGAATCGTCACTACCCCACCCGCTGGGGTATAGCGCAGGGCGTTGTCGAGTAGATTGTTCAGCACACGCTGGATCTTGTCAGGGGCGATGGTCACGATGTCGATGTCATCGGCGACACGGCCGGTAAGCGCGATTCCCGCCTGCGCCGCTCGGGCACTCATTCCGCTCAGCGTATCGGAAACCATATCGCGCAGTGACGTGGGCTGCAAGTCCAAGCGGATATGTCCGGCATCCAGCTGCGACAGTTCCAGCAGGTTATCGATGAGCCGCGTGAGACTCTCAATCTCCGACTGCATGTCGTGCACGTAGCGTTGAGTGGTGGCAGTATCGACCACCACCTCGTCGGCCAGAGCCTCGATCATGGCCCGGATCGACGTCACGGGCGTGCGCAGATCATGCGAGGTCCAGGCGATCAGATTGCGCCGCTGCAAGTCGAGCTGACGCTTCTGCTCGTCGAGGTCTTGCAGGCTCTGCGCCATGCTGTTGAAAGTACGGGCGAACTGGGCAAGCTCATCCCGGCCCTCCACCGGCAGCCGGGTATCGAGGCGTCCCTGTGCGACACGCTCCGCCGCCTTGCCTAACTCGCCGATCGCTTCGGTGATGGCACGTGAGACGAAGAAGCCGAAACCCACGGCGATGAGCGCTGCGAAGATCAGCAGCACGCCGGTCACTTCCAGATCGTAGGGGCTGATGAACATCAATTGCGCGCTGACCCAGACATTGGCGAACAGCAGCGCGACCACCAGCACGACCATGATAAGAAGTGCCCAGCGCAGGCTCGGCAGGCGGCGCAACAGCCGTGTGCGGTAAATCACATAGGCAACGCCCATCGCGATCAGGGCAATTCCCGACAGGAGGAGCAGAAGGGTCTGAATCGATTCATCCATGGTTCAGGGGGTGGGGTCGAATTTGTAGCCGATGCCCCACACCGTCTGCAAGAAGCGGGGTTGTCCGGGGTCAGGCTCAATCTTCTCACGCAGTCGGCGAATGTGCACCGTTACGGTACTTTCGTCACCGTAGAACTCGAACCCCCATACCTGATTCAGAATGTGCTCGCGGCTGAAGACCTGCCGCGCGTGGCGCACCAGAAACAGCAGCAGGTCGAATTCCTTGGCGGTGAAAGCCATCAGTTTGCCGTCGACACGGATTTCTCTCGCACGGGGGTCGATTGCGAGGTGAGCGACGGTGAAAGGCCGCATCTCCTCGTCATCGAGGGTGGTTCCACTGCGACGCAGGACCGCCTTGACGCGAGCCACCATTTCGCGAGGACTGAACGGCTTCACCACGTAGTCGTCCGCACCCAGCTCGAAGCCGGAAATGCGATCCAGCTCGCAGGTTCTCGCCGTCAGCAAAATGATCGGGATGCCATCCTGAACAACCAGCGTCGGGTCTTCACCACGCACCGCCCTGGTGACGGCAAAGCCATCAGCACCGGGGAGCATGATGTCGAGGATGATCAGATCGGGATGCTGTTCACGCAAAAAAGCCAACGCATCCTGTCCGTCGGCGCTTTCGGAAACGCGAAACCCATCGCGTTCAAGGTACTTGTGCAGCACCTCGCGCACGGTGGCTTCGTCGTCGACGATCAGGATATGCGCTGACTTCGCCATTTGCCACCTTGAAACTGCCGTCGACTGCATGGTTGCAGCCAGACGGTCTTCACGAAGCGAGGATTAGTGCTCGCCGAGGTAGATCTTCCGCACTTGCTCGTTGCCCAGTAGCGAGCGGGCGTTGTCACTCAGCACGACCTCCCCCGTTTGAAGCACATAACCCCGATGCGCGATCTCCAAAGCCATCAGCGCGTTCTGCTCAACCAGCAGGATGGTTTTACCGGCTTCCTTGTTGACGCGCAGGATGATGTCGAAGATCGCCTCCACCAGGACCGGTGCCAGCCCCATCGACGGTTCGTCCAACAGGAGCACATCGGGGTCCGCCATCAGGGCGCGGGCGATCGCCAGCATCTGCTGCTCACCGCCGGAAAGCGTGCCGCCCTTCTGGGCCACGCGCTCCTTGAGGCGTGGGAACAGCGTGAACGCCTGATCAAGACGCTGATCGAAGTGCGACCGATCCTTGACGTTCCACGCGCCGACCTCCAGATTTTCTCGCACGGTCAGCAGCGGGAAGATTCGGCGGCCTTCCGGGACATGACCGACCCCCATCGCCGCGACCTCGTGCGACTTCAAGCCGACAATCGACTTTCCGCGGAGGTGAATACTGCCCTGTCGGGGACGAACCATGCCGCTGATGGTGCGCAGTGTCGTGCTCTTGCCCGCGCCATTGGCGCCAATCAGCGTGACAATCTCCCCCTCATCAACAGTGAGAGTCATCCCCTTCAGCGCATGAATGTGACCGTAGTAGGTGTGAAGATTGTCGATCTTTAGCACCGGCGCGCCGTTGGACGATTTCACTTTGCTGCCTCCGCACTGACAGGGTTCGGATTACTGGGGTCTATGCCGCTCGCGGCCCCTCGTCCCAGATATGCTTCGATTACCCGCGGATTGGCGCGGATCTGCGTCGGCGTCCCATCGGCGATCTTTTCGCCGTAATCAAGCACGGAAATGGTCTCGCTGATGCCCATGACCACCTTCATATCGTGTTCGATCAGGACGACGGTAATGCCGAGTTCGTCGCGCACACGGCGGAACAGCGCCATGGCAGTGGCGCTTTCATTCGGGTTCATCCCCGCGGTTGGTTCGTCCAGAAGAAGAAGCTGCGGATCGCTGGCCAGAGCGCGCGCGATCTCGACACGGCGCTGATCGCCATAGGGGAGATTGCGGGCAACCTCATCCCCCTTCCCTGCCAGACCGACGAAGCGCAGCAGATCCGTGGCTTTGTCGGTGACAGCCCGCTCCTGGCGAATGAATGCGGGCACCCGCGACAGCGTTTCCAGGATCGAGATCCGCAGCCGCGAATGCGCGCCGACCATGACATTTTCAAGCACAGTCATGGTCGGGAACAGGCGGATCGACTGGAACGTACGGGCCATCCCTGCCGCGTTGACCTGATCCGGACGCAGACCCATCATCGAACGTCCGTTGAAGACGATTGAACCGGTGTCGGCTTTGTAGATGCCGGTCAACAGGTTGAACAACGTCGTCTTTCCGGCGCCATTGGGGCCGATGATCGAGCTGATACTGCCTTTGTCTATGGTCAGGCTAACCGCGCGCACCGCGCGAATGCCGCCAAACGACTTACTGACATCTTTGATCTGTAGGAGCATGGTCTCAGTCTCCTGCGCCCATGGCGGGTTGGCTATTCGGCGTACCAGGAATGTCGCTCGGCGGCTCGTTAGGACGCTCGTCATCGCGCGACAGTTCCAGCTTGCGGCGCGACTCGGGAAGGAGACCGGCCGGGCGGAAAATCATCATCAGCACCAGTAGAATGCCGAAGACCAGGCGCTCATACTTGGCCGGCTCCAACTGGGTCGGCCAATCGCGAATATGAAAGCCGAGGATGGCGTAGTCGATGTTCTTCAGCGCGTTTAGCTGTAGAGAAAAATTCTTGAGCATCTGCAACTGCAGCAGCGTGACGATGATCGCTCCCAGAAGGACGCCCTTGATGTTTCCCAGTCCGCCGACAATGACCATCGCCAGGATGGAGATGGAGTTCAGCAGCGTAAACGACTCTGGGCTGACAAACGTCTGCTTGGCGCCATAGAGTACTCCGATGGAGCCGGCGAACGCCGCACCGAGCGCGAACGCCATGAGCTTCATGCGCACCAGCGGCACGCCCATCGCGATTGCCGCGACTTCGTCTTCACGAATGGCGGTCCACGCCCGGCCGAGGGCTGAGTTCTGCAGGCGGTTGGCGACAATCAGAATAAGGCCCAGCATCAGGATCGCGATGAAGTAAAAGAGTAACTGCTGGGTCAGCGGTGCAAGATTGCCGACCACCGTGATGTTCAGCGTATTGGAAAGCTCGCCGATTCGCGTCACCATGTCCGTGCTCACCAGTGGCCGCCCCACATTGAGCAGGCCCTGACTGCCGTTGGTGAAGTTCGTCGGACTGTCCATGTTGCGGGCAAGGATGCGAATGACCTCACCAAACCCCAGCGTGACAATTGCCAGGTAGTCGCCACGCAGGCGAAGAACGGGGAGACCGAGCAAAATGCCAACCAGCCCGGCGACGATAATCCCAATAAAGATGAACACGATGAAGGCTATCGCCTGGGAATCCGGCGGGATCAACAGACCCAGTTCGTTGAAGATCGTGGGCGCAGTCGAAGTAGCCATCCCCCAGACATAGGCGCCGACTGCAAAGAAGGCGATATAGCCCAGATCGAGCAGACCGGCGAAGCCGACGACGATGTTCAAGCCGAGCGCCAGGCCGGCGAAAATGCAAATTTGCACGGCCAGTTCGAGGTAGCTACTGTCCGCAATGCCGATCACCGGCATCAGAATCAGCATGACCAGCGCGATCAGGACACCCTTAAACAAGCCCGGCACCGGCGCTGAAAAAATAAACAGGGGCGCCAGCACGAAAGCTGGAAACACGATTGTGCTCTGAATTGCGAACCAGGTGTCAGCGCGGTCCAGCGACATCAGCAGCACAAACACGACTGCAAGATAGACAACCAGAAAGCCGGAGGCAAGAAGCGTGCCAACGGAAGAACTTGGGAACAGTCCCCAGAATCCGCTTACCGCCTGACGAGCAGAGACAGCAGGTTTTGCAGTAGCCATGTTGCCTATACCTTTTCGTCTACGCGTTCGCCAAGGATGCCGCTGGGGCGGAAGATTAGAATGAGGATGAGCACCGAGAAGGCGAAGATGTCGGTGTAGCGCTGCCCCAGCGCCGGGAAGTAGACGAGCGTTCCGTTCAGGAAGGACTCGACCATGCCAAGCGTCAGGCCACCCAGGAGCGCACCGGTGACATTGCCGATGCCGCCTAGGACGGCTGCTGTGAACGCCTTCAAGCCGGGGATAAAGCCGACATACGGAGTGATTGTTCCGACGTTCAATCCGAACAAAGCACCCGCCGCACCGCCGAAGGCGCCTCCTAAGAAGAAGGTGATGGCAACCATACGGTTGACGTTGATACCCATCAACCCGGCCGTTGTCTGGTCTTGCGAGACCGCTCGGATGCCTTTCCCAATCTTGGTGCCATTCACGAAGTAGTTGAGCAGCACCAGCATGATGACGGCGCTCACCACAATAATGATGACCGTAACCCGGATATTGACAATATTCGCGCCATCTTCAATGTCGTCGAGATCCCGACCATCCACAAGGATCGTCTCGTATTCGGTCTCTCCGGTGGAAATGTCGCGGATTTTCACGGGATGACCGCCGATGGCGACACCACCGACGGTGATCGAACTGAACGTCTCACCTTCCACATCCCACTCGTCCAGCACGATACCGTCTGCCGTGATCTGCTCGTAGGTCGTGCCGCCGAGCGAGAAACCGCCGACGACCGGGCCGTTGAAGGTGAGCGGGACAGGGTTCTTGAGGAAGTCGAGCTGCTGCGTGGGGTACGTCAGGTTGAAGTCGTTGCGCGTGACCGCAACCACGGCGCGTACGGCGTCGATGAGAAAGAAAGACAGCCCGATTGCGGTGATGAGCGGCACCAGCCGTGGCGCGCCGCGCAGCGGGCGATAAGCAACCCGCTCGATGGCCACTGCCAGTCCACCGCTGACTACCATCGAGGTGATCACGATCAACGGAATCAGGATGAAGGGGCTGATAGCGCTGATACTGCCGGCTGCGGCCAGCCGATCAGTCAGCTCAAAACCGATGACGCCACCCACCATGAAGATCTCGCTGTGGGCGAAATTGATAAACTTGAGAACACCATAAACCAGCGTGTATCCCAGCGCGATCATCGCATAGACGAAGCCAATGCCAATGCCGCTGATGATCATGCCGGGGAGCTGCTTGCTGATCTGATCGGCAAGAATGATGTTCGGGCGCGGTTCAGGAACGATGACAGCGACGCCATAGGCGATGACTGTCATGATCGTCGCCGCGGCGATCACGAAGAAGAGCATCTGACCGATGGGAAATATGATGAAGCGGTAAACCCAGCTCGACTGAACACGCCTGAACGTCGGGTTTGAACGCAGTGAGTCAAGTAGGCCCGAAGTCGGGCGTGTCGCTAAGGTTTCAGTTGTCATGGAGAACCTCGTCAGTCGAACCGCGAGAGAGATATTGGGGCAGCGAGGCTGCTGCCCCAATGTGGACGTCTCAGGGTGTTACGAACCCATCGCCTCAGCCATCAGTGGCGACGGGATAGCCAGGGAGGACAGCAGTTCGTTGTTGTTCCATTCAGCCGAGTCGGCCGAGGCAACCTGGAGGATGAAGTAGTTGGCCAGTTCCGGGTCGCCATTGTCGTCGAAGGTAACGTCGCCGGTCAGACCAGCGAAGCCCTCGGTCGCGCGAACAGCTTCCGCAACCTGAGCGCGGGTCGGCATCTCGCCGCCATTGGCTTCGATCGCCGCGGCAAGCGCCTGCAGAACGATCGCGGTCGAGTCGTACGACTGCGCGCCGAAGGGCTGCACGCCCTCGCCGAACTTCTCTTCGTAATCGGCCGCAAACTGCTCGGCATTTTCGTACACGGTCACCGGAGCAGCAACCGACGTGTAATAGGTGCCGACGCCAGCGTCGCCGGAGAGTTCAGCGAATTCCGACGAGTCGAAGCCATCGGGACCCATGAAGAAGCCCTCATAGCCCGCGGAGCGCGCCTGGCTGATGAAAATACCGGTCTGCGAGTAAATGCCGCCGAAGTAGATCAGGTCGGGTTCCAGCGCCAGGATTGGCTGGATGATGCCGTCGAAGTTGGCCGCTTCTTCAGTACCTTCAAAGCCCATGACCTCAAGGCCCTGAGCTTCCGCTTCCGCCATGAAGAACTCTGCAACGCCCTGGCCATACGCCGTCGTGTCGTGCAGAACGTAGACCGATTCCACGCCGTCGAGAGTGGCCGCAAAGGCCGCACCTGCAGCGCCCTGCGTGTCGTCACGACCGCAGACACGATGGACCGTGGCGTAGCCGCGATCGGTGATGTTGACGTTGGTGTTCGCCGGGGAGACCATAACGAGATCGTTATCATTGTAGACTTCCGACGACGGCAAAGCGACACCGCTGTTCAGGTGGCCGACAACGGCGAGAATGGCTGCGTCATTGACGATGTTCTGCGCGTTGGAAACGCCAACATCAGGATTCGCCTGGTCATCGAAGGGAATGTATTCGACTGTGAAGCCCAGTTCATTCAGCGGTCCCTGTAGCTGCTCAATCGCCAGTTCCACCGAATTGCGAATGCTGATGCCCAGGACCGACTGAGGTCCAGAGAGCGGGCTCTGCGAGGCGACCTTGATCACCTGCGTATCCTGCGCCTGTACCAGAACCACGCTAAGGCTCAGCGCGGCCACCAGCACGAGCATGACGAGCATAAACCTCTTTGTGCGCATAAACTGACTCTCCGTTCAAAATGGGACAACGTTCCGGCAAACGCACGCGAACTATCCATCATACGCAGGAAATGTTACGATGATGTTCGCATGACCGTTACAAGTATAGCCAACTCGGATGAAGTTACAAGAAAGAAGCGCACAATATCCGAGCATAGCCATTTGTGATCTTTTGCACAATGCAAGAGAGGGATTCGCGTTCTTATGAGTCGTGCTTTACGAAGCGCCATCTACGGCATCAGCGCCGCGGCAATCTGGGGCGGTATGTATGTCGTTTCCGATCTCGTCCTGCCGGTCATTCCTCCGTTTACCCTGCTCTCCGCTCGGCTCATCATGGCGATCGTGGTGCTGCTTATCATCGCCCGCCTCCAGGGGATTCGCGTGGACCGTCCCCGTAACCGGCAGATTCAACTACTGGCCGTGGGTCTGGTTGGTTTTGGCGTCAGCGTTGGTGCTCAGTTCATCGGGACCGATCGCTCGACGGCGGTAAATGGATCGCTGATCACCAGCGCCTCCCCCGCCTTTATCCTGGTCTTTGCCGCACTGCTGCTGAGGGAACGCCTGACAATGCGTCGCGTTGCCGCCGTATTGTTGGCGACCCTGGGCGTGGTGGTGATTATCGACCTGGCCAGCGCCGACTTTTCGTCCGACACCTTCTTCGGGAATATGGCCCTGGCGGTCGCCGCGCTGACATGGGGACTGTATTCGGTGCTGGTCCGGCGCGTGAGCGTGGGAAAAGACTCCGACACCACGGTCATCACCATCTACGGCCTGACGGGGGGGCTGATCCTGACTCTACCGGCTGCTGTCCTTGAGCTCCCCAGCCGGCCGATGGGCGAGATCACGATACCAGTGCTGCTCGGCGTGCTCTATCTTGGCATTGTCTCGACAGCGGCTGCCATGTGGCTGTGGAGCCGCGCCTTCGCCCTGGTCGACGCATCGGTGGCGTCACTTTACTTCTTCGCGCAGCCGCTGGTCGGCGCGCTGCTGAGCGTCCTGGTTCTGAATCAGGTCATGACAACCAGCCTATGGGTTGGAAGCGGGCTGATCATCGCCGGGGTTATTCTGGCGACAGTTCAGTTCCGGAGTCGGGCTTTAAGCCGCGATGAAGTGCAGCGCGCCTGAATGTCTGGAACCCACTCTATATCGCTTAATGTTCGCCTGTTACAATAAGGGTGAAGCTAGATCCCATAAAATCGGAACTACAAAGGTACACGTGTGACGCAAAAAAGAAGCGATATTCGCAATATCGCGATCATTGCCCATGTCGATCACGGGAAGACTACCCTGGTCGATGGAATGCTCAAGCAGTCGAAGGTCTTTCGTGACGCGAGTTCAGCGGGCGAGCGCATCCTCGACAGCAATGCCCTGGAGCGCGAGCGCGGTATTACAATCCTGGCCAAAAACACGGCTATCACCTGGAACGGTATCAAGATCAATATCGTAGACACACCCGGGCACGCGGATTTCGGCGGCGAGGTCGAACGAGTGCTGAACATGGTCGACGGCGTGCTGCTGCTTGTCGACGCGGTCGAAGGCCCTATGCCGCAGACGCGTTTCGTGCTGCGCAAGGCACTCGCGCAGAACCTGCGGGTCATCGTGGTCATCAACAAGGTGGACCGGCAGCATTCACGACCGGCCGAGGTGCTCAACGAGACGTTCGATTTGTTTATCGAGCTGGGCGCCAACGATGAGCAGGCCGACTTTCCAGTCGTCTATGCGATCGGCCTGGACGGTCAGGCGGGCTTTGAGGCGGACACGATTGTGGACAACCTGACTCCACTCTTCGAGACCATCATCAAGGAGATTCCACCGCCTGAAATCGAAGAAGACATGCCCCCGCGTCTGCTGGTCACAACCCTGGAGTACGACAACTACAAGGGTCAAATCGGCGTAGGCCGTCTCCGATCGGGTGTTCTGCGCCGCGGGCAGGCTGTCATCCGTATTCCTGTCGAGGGAGAGCCGCAGAAGGGCAATATTGCCTATCTGTTTACCTATCACAACCTCGCCAAACAGGAAGTCGAGGAAGTCTTTGCCGGAGACATCGTCGCGTTCGGCGGCTTCGACCGTATTTCTATCAGTGATACCATTGCCGATCCGGCCTTTGCTGAACCCCTTCCGCCCATCAGCGTCGAACAGCCGACGGTGCGCATGACCTTCGGCATCAATACGTCGCCATTCGCAGGCAAAGAAGGCAAGACCGGTCTCGGCACCTCGCGAAAGCTGCGTGAGCGTCTTTATAACGAGACACGCCACAATCTCGCGCTGCGCGTCGAAGATGGCGAGTCGCCAGAGAAGTTCGTCGTCAGCGGTCGTGGGGAATTGCACCTCGGCATCCTGATCGAGACCATGCGGCGCGAAGGTTATGAGTTCGAGGTCAGCAAGCCCGAAGTCATTCTGATGGACGACGCCGATACCGGAATACTGATGGAACCGGTCGAAGAAGTTCACATCGAAGTCGCTGACGATCTCACCGGCACCGTGGTCGAAATGCTGGGCGGGCGGCGTGGACGTATGGTCGATATGAGCACCGAGTCAGGCACCACCTACATGTCTTACCTGGTCCCCACACGCGGGCTTCTCGGTCTGCGCTCACGCTTCCTGACAGCCACGGGCGGAATGGGACAGCTTCATACGCTCTTCTACGGTTATGAGCCGTACGCCGGCACCATTCCGGGACGGCAGTTCGGCAGCCTGGTCGCCTGGGAGACTGGCAAGTCGACCAACTACGCCTTCGATCAGGTCAAGCAGCGAGGCACGTTCCTCATCGACCCGGGTACCGAAGTCTACGAGGGCATGGTCGTCGGCATCCATATCCGCAACGAGGATCTGGCCATAAACGTCTGCAAGACCAAGCAGCTTTCGGCAGTGCACACGGTTTACTTCGGCAAAGAGGAGAAGGTCAACCTCGACCTGAACATGAGCCTCGACGACTATATCGAGTTCATTGCCGAGGACGAACTGCTGGAGGTCACGCCGGCAGCGCTGCGCGTTCGTAAGCGTACGCTGAGCAACGAAAAGCGGCAGAAGGAAATCAAGGCCAGGGAAAAACTCGAGGCCTAGAAACCGGCGCACCGCCTCTGCGCAGTGCGCCGCCTGCGATTGGGTCGGTCAGCCGACCCAATCGAGGACGCGCGGTGGTACCCTCTTTTCCATCGCCTGGACGTAGATCACGGCTTTTCCAATCACAATGATCTCCGATAAATGCCATGAGCCTCTGCAAGTTGAGCGTGCATTGAAACCCCTTTCAAGAAACAGACAAAAAAACAGGCGCGGGATCAGGGGTAGTGATCCTGCGCCTGGAAACGCCAGTCCTATGACGCCTGCGCATGCTCCAGCGGGCGGCTGGTGATGAAGACATCCCCATCACCGGCTCTCAACGTCAGGACACGGTGTTTTTGCCGTCGAGCGTCGTCCGCGTTGAGCCAGAAGCTGATCGTCCGATTCTTCTCGGCCGCCAGGAAATTGAGCGCCGCCAGCACATGAGAACAGGCCGCCCCGCCGTGCTGTGCCCATGGACAGGTACAGCGCGCACGAATCCCGGCCCGCTGGTCCCACTCGATCGTGACGATGTGCTGAAGCTGCGGGTTGGACCGACTGTACACCACCAGAGTGGTCGGCGTCACACGACTGACCCGCATCTCACGACTGCGTTTCTGAAGTCTCTTGATGTCCGTCGGTTTCACAGTGTTTCACCCTCATTGAGGGGGCTCTTCTTTTCCCTCAATTACACCATGATTATAGCACATATGTTCATCTTTATCCACCCCTTGTTCCCAGGGGTCTGGACAGGCAATGCGGACACCTGCTGCCCGCTTTCGACGCAGAAATGTTTGATCTAGTGCTCTCCGGCAATGTGCGCAATCATCGACCGCACCATGGTGATCTCGTCCTCATTGATGGTGTGGCCCATGCGCGGGTAAAGGCGCATGGTCACCGTCGCCCCCAGTTCCTGGAACACCCCCGCCGACTCCTCGACCCGATTCCTCGGGATATGTGAATCCGTATCGCTGCACCCGAAAAATACTGGCGTGCCGTCCATCGTTTCGGCGTAGCGCGACCGGTCGAGCGTCTGGCCGATTAGCCCGCCGCTCAGGCCGGCCACACCACCCAATCGTCCACCGCGTCGTGCCGCCGACTCCAGCGCAAGGCAAGCGCCCTGCGAGAAGCCGAGCAGCAGAATGCGTTCCGAGGGAATGCCCGACTCTTCCAATCGCTCGATCTGCTCGTGCACGATCTTGAGCGCCGACGAGAGGTGCGGCTCGTTCTTTTCAATCGGCTCGATGAACGGATAGGGATACCAGGTGTAGCCGGACGCCTGAGGCGCGATGAAAGCGCAGTCTGGATGCTCGATTTCCGGCACGAGGCCGAGAATCGAGCGAGCGTTCGAGCCTCTCCCATGCAGCAGGATCACGACCGCGCGGGCCGCGTCCGGTGACTTGCCAACGGCCAGCACCGGCTGCTTGGTATGAACGTGCACGAATTCACTCATTTCGCCATCCTATCGAGCAGTTGGCTCAACTCCCTCAACGGGCCGCGCATGACTGCGCCAATCATCAGCGGCAGATCGCGCCGTTGATCAGGCACCTGCTGCCGTGTCAGCATCATGCCGACGGCTTCCTGCATTACCGGGTCTTGCAGCATCCAGCGGACCAGCGTCCGTGCCCAGGGCGAGGGACGATCATAAAGGCTGGCTCGAGAGCGCTCGACGGTCTGCATGTACATCGGATATGTTTCGCGGCGCGATGTCTGATCATAGCTCACCAGCGCTTCCGACCACAGCTTGTCCCCGTCGAAGAAGTCGACAACCTCGCGCGCGAGCAGCTTCGCCGTGAGCACTGCGTCATAGATCCCCTGCCCGTCAATCGGGTCTTTCTGGTGGTAGGCATCGCCCACCAATGCCCATCCGGGTCCACCTGGCTGGCGGTACAGATTGCCGATGGCCTTCATTCCACGCACCTGTGTCTGACGTTCGGCACGGACCAATCGCCGCGCCACCGGCGGGTTCTGCGCAATTAACCCCGCGTAGAAGTCATCGATCTGCCCTGCTGGCGGGTTCAGCAGCGCCGACTGACCTTCAAAGGCCACGACTGTGGAGCCATCGGCGCTGTCCATCACCAGATAGCCATAGCCATAACCAGGGCCACCCGCCACAGCCGTAGGACCCAGCGCATCATACGGCTCTGCCCCACTCCAGTAGGCGTAATAGATCGATGCCGGATGCTGGTCGCGCTCATCGCGTTCGGGTGCTCCTACCTTGCGCGCCACAGTGCTGAAGCGACCATCGGCGCCGATCACCAGCTTCGACGTGATGTGCCTCTGTGGCCCATGCGCCTCGCGAATCACGGCGCCAACCACGTTTTCCCCATCCCAAAGCAGATCGGTCAACGACGCGCCGGCCCAACTGTCAACCGTCGGAAGCTGGCACGCGTTTTCCCACAGCGCGAAGTCAAAGCGGGATCGGTCGATGGCATAAGCGTAGTCACGTCCGTAAGCAAGTGGTATCGTCAGGACAGTCTCAAGTCCTGGAGTCTCGTTCACCATGCGCTGAATGCGTGGTGTGCCACGAGCATAAGCCAACTCGTCGGCGCCGATCTCGTCGAGCATCTTCAGGGTCGGTGCATATACGATCGGGCAGGATGCTCCGGGCAGTGACGGCATCTGTGCGCGTTCCACGAGCAGAATGCGCAGGCCCGCCATACCCAGACGCGCTGCCAGCGTCGCGCCCGCGGGACGTCCCCCCACGATGATCACGTCGTAGTCCGTCATATTGCGTGTGCCGTCCTTATCTCTGTGCTATGGGTATAATTATCTCGCTCTGGGCACCAAAATTCGCATTCCCCTAAGCGAATTCTTAGGGTATAGAGATGGGATACACGAACCATGTCTTCGCTCTACCGTAATCGTTTAGTACGACTTTTCGCGGCACTGGCACTGGTATGCTTGTTTTCGGGGCTGCAGTCAATCCAGCGTGCACAGGCCCAGGAGGACTCCTCGCCCTGGTGGAAAACAGCGGTCTTCTACGAAGTTTTCGTGCGCAGCTTCTATGACAGCGATGGCGATGGCGTCGGCGACTTCGACGGGCTGACGCAGCGCCTCGACTATCTGAACGATGGCGACCCGACCACCGCCACCGATCTTGGAGTGAACGCCCTCTGGTTGATGCCGATCATGCCGTCATTCAGCTACCACGGTTACGACGTCCTCGACTATTACAGTGTCGACCCGGAGTACGGCACGATGGAAGACTTCCGCGAGCTGCTCACGGAGGCCCACGCGCGCGGCATCCGCGTCATCATCGACCTGGTCATCAATCATACGGCCGACGACAATCCGTGGTTCCGCGCTTCCGCGGAGGGTGCCGCCTCGTTCGGAGACTGGTACGTGTGGGAAGACCAGGACCCGGGCTGGAGAGCTTCGGGTGACAAAGTGGTCTGGCACCCACGAGGCGGGCGCTTCTACTACGGCTATTTTGAAGATGGCATGCCCGATCTGAACTACAACAATCCTGCCGTGACAGCCCAGATGTACGACGTGGCGCGCTTCTGGCTGGAGGAGGTCGGCGTCGACGGCTTTCGGCTCGACGCGGTCAAATTCCTGATTGAAGAAGGCAGTACAGTCGAACATGCACGGCCTTCGCGTGAGTGGCTGACCGCCTTTAACGCCCACGTGAAGTCGATCAATCCCGATGCCTTCGTGGTCGGTGAAATCTGGAGCAACACCAATCTGGTCGTCCCGTATGTCGAGGACAATGCAGTCGATATCGCCTTCGAGTTCGACCTGGCGCGCACCATGCTTCAGAGCGCCAGCATCGGCCGCGTCAACAACCTGGTCCCCGCCATCCAGAATGCTGTCCGCTCCTATCCCGACTCGCGTTTCGGCGCCTTCCTGACCAACCACGACCAGAACCGGGCGATCTTTGAACTGCGCAACCATATGGAGCGTGCGATCGCCGCGGCGCGGCTCCTGCTGACCAGCCCAGGCGTGCCATTCATGTACTACGGCGAAGAGATTGGCATGAACGGCCGAAAGCCGGACGAGCGGATTCGCACCCCGATGCAGTGGGAAGCCGACGCAGCAACCGGCGGTTTCACCACCGGCACACCCTGGCAGCCCCTCCAGGAAGACGCCGACGAGGTCAACGTGGCGACTCAGGCCGATGACCCCGCGTCGCTGCTCAGCGCCTATCGCGACCTGATCCGGCTGCGGGCCGAGCTTGGCCTGGGCCAGGGACTGCGTGATTATGTCGAGTCCGCCCACCGCGACGTGTACAGCTTCATCGACATGCCTGAGGGCGCCGGCGGACCGGCCGTGCTGGTCATCATGAATATGTACGACGACGTTCTCGAGGACTATGCCCTCTCCGCCGATGCAGCGCTGCCGGTGAGCGGTTCATGGGAGGTCGTCGTTGGACCGGAGGGCGTGGTGCCGCCAACCCTGAGTGCAGACGGCGCATTTGTCGACTATGAGCCACTGCCGGAGCTGGAGCCGTACGAGATGATTATCCTGGAACTGAGCCAGTAGTCGCGCGTGACACTCGGTTACATAACACAGCACCATGCTTTACAATGGGCCTTCCGATCGAACAAAGGAGATGAGCGTGAAGTTTAGAACAGGGATGATATGGGGATTGGTCGTCATCGTACTGGCTCTGGTGCCGGCCGCCTTTTCTCAGAGCACAGGAACACCGCAGGAGATCTGCGATGCGGCCGGCGCAGCTCCGGAACCGGCGACACGGGAGTTTGAGGCGGCCGAAGAGGTGCTGGATCCGGCCCTCAACTACACCGCCATCCTCTGCACCGGCGCCGGCGCCATCTACGTCGACCTCTTTGAGGATTTTGCTCCTGTGACCGTGAACAACTTCGTGTTCCTGGCGCAGCAGGGCTACTACAACAACACGACCTTCCACCGCGTGATTGCGGACTTCATGGCCCAGGGTGGCGACCCGACCGCCACCGGTACCGGCGGGCCGGGCTACCAGTTCGAAGATGAGTTCGTCGGCTTTCTGACCTTCGATCGTCCGGGCTGGTTGGCCATGGCCAACGCCGGTCCAGGCACCAACGGCAGCCAGTTCTTCATCACCACGGCGCCAACCACCCATCTCGACTTCCGCCACACGATTTTTGGTGAGGTCCTGGAAGGCCAGGAAAACGTCACGGCCTTCGACCTGCGCGATCCGGCGACGGCGACCGAACCGGGCGAAAGCCTGAATACTGTTATCATCATCACCGATCCGTCGACCGTACAGACGACTTACGCAGCGCCGGAGCCTTCCGCCGCCTCCGACTACCAGGCCGTAATCGACGAGCTGGCGGCGACCATCCCTGAGCCGCTGCTGGTCGATGCCGAAACTAGCGGGGTCTTCACCACCGAAGAAACCGCGGCACAAATGGGTGGCGATGCGGCGGCCTTCCTGGAGTCGCACGGCCACGAACTGCGCGTGCAGCACCGCGTCACCAACGCCTCGTGCGATCTGAACGCAGCGGGCTTCATGGCCATCAGCTACACCCTTGACCGCTTCGCCTCCCCCGAGGAGGCAGACGCGGCGCTGGCTGAAGGTGGATATGAAAGCCGGTACACCGACGAGGGCTTCACCAGCGGGACCGAAGAAGGCATCGCTTTTCCGGTGTTCACCCGCAACCGGACGGTCTGCGAGCAGGATGCCGTGGATGCGGTGACCTTCGTGCAGCGCGGCCGCAGCGTCGTCACTATTGCCGCGACCGTGCCGGTCAGCGACGAAGTGCCCCTCGGCGCGCTTTTGGTTGAAGGCGTCGCGCGCAGCACTTACGAGTACCTGTTCAGCGCTCAGATTCGCAATGAACTGAATTAGCCGACGCTCTTGCGGCATGGAAGACAAAAAAGAGGGTCGCGGTCCATTCGGACCGCGGCCCTCTTCTCATCTCAACCCTCTAAGGCGAAATTGCCTATAACCCATCCGAATTCTTCGGCGGCTTCATACAGAGGCGCAAGATCGTCGCGGATATAGCCCTTGCCGCGCTCTCCCCGCTTGTACGCAGCTCCGGCAATCGCATGAGAAGCGACCGGCAGGGTCACGACGGAAAACAGGATCAGGACAATTGAGCGAGGGGTAGCTTCCGGCATCAGAAGTGCCACGCCGGCCAGAATCCCGACCAGGCCCAATGTTGAGACTTTTCCGGCCGCATGAATTCGCGTGTAGACATCGGGAAAACGAAGCAGTCCGAGGATGCCAATCATGGCGAAGCCCAAACCGATAGCCAGTGCCAGCAGTCCAAGAAGTTGACCGATCACTAAAAGGCCTTCCCTTCTGCCAGAAAACGGGCGACTCCAAGCGTGCCCACAAAAGACAGAGCGGCCACCGCGATGGCAACATCGATGTACTGCGCATTACCTGCCGTCAAGGCCAGCAGCGCAATAATACCGATCAGGAGCGTGGTAATCGTGTCGATCGCCTGCAGACGCTCGGCGGCGGACGAGGCGGTCACCACTCGAAAGGCGCACGGCAAGAGCAGCAGCGTCATAATCAAGAGCGCCGCCTGCGCGCAGAAATCAACAACCGACGAAAGATCACCCATCTCCCAGAATCCTCTTGAACAACCCAAGTCGTTTGCGTTGATCGCGCTCCACGGTGCCGTCACTTGCCTCGACGTCGAGGCAGTGCACATACATCGTGTTCTCGGAATCGAATTCGACCACCAGCTGCCCCGGCGTGATCGTTATGCTGTGGGCGCTGAGCGCGGCGTAAAACGATCCCCGATCGAGCGGATCGACGGCGATAATACCGGGGCGCAGGCTCCGCGGATTGAGCACTTTGCGCGCTACATCGACCCCGGACAGGAAGATGTCGCGCGCCAGCACGACGCAGTATACGAGCAGCGCAGCAAGCTGCCGCGGCAGCGTCGCAAGCCGCACGCTGGCCTGGCCTGCGCCGGAGGCGTAGGCCACGAGCGCCCCCAGCAAGTAGCCGATGAGGAAGCTGTCTAGCGTGATGTGGTTGTTGAGCAGCATCCAGATCAACGCCAGAGGAACCGCCAACAAAGCCGTACCTATCATCGCATCATCCTAATTTCCCAGCACCGCGGCGATATAGATGTTCGGGGTGGCGAGCTGCGCGGCCGCCTGCTGTGCGGCGCTCACCAGCGGTGTCGCGTAGATGCCAAGCACCACACACAGCGCGATCAGCAGGGCCGGCGCGAGTGGACTGTCGCCGTAGGGGCGGTATTGCGGTTCCTCGGCCGGCTGAGTGTAGAAAATGTACTGCCAGGTGCGAACCATGTACATCAGGGTCAGTATTCCGCCACCGATAGCCAGGATGAGCGGAATCCACCCTTCTGCGCCGATGCCGCCCTGAACCAACGCCAGCTTGCTGATGAATCCATTGAGTGGAGGCACGCCGGCCAGCGAGAGCCCACCGACAAAATAGAGGATGCCAATCCACTTCATCGGCAGGCCGACACCCTGGAGCTTCGAAAATGACGCCGATTTGCTCACGAGCCGGCTGGACACGACGCCGGTGAGCATCAGCAGCGACGATTTGATCAGCGCATGGTTCACCGCATAGATAATCGCTGCCGCCAGCGCCAGAGGCGTCCCCCAACCGATGCCGACCAGGATAAAGCCAATCTGACCAAAGGTCGAATAGGCAAGCATGCGCTTGACGTCGTTGGTTCGGAAAGCGCCAAGTCCTCCGAAGAATATGCCGACGATTCCCAGTGCAAGCAGTGCCAACCGCAGGAGCTCCGCCTCCGGGATGAAGAGCAGCGTCGTCAGCCGGATCAAACCATAGACGCCGACTTTAACGATAACCGACGAAAGCATGGCGCTGACTGCGGTCGGGGATGTCGTATGGAAATCCGGCTGCCAGAAGTGGAACGGGAACACGGCGCTCTTGAGCAGAAACGCCGACATCAGCATGAGCGCGGCAACCTGAGCGAGAAGCGGGCGCTGGCCGGTCTCCAGCGACTGAGCGATGTCGGCCAGGTTCAAGGAACCAAAGCTGGCGTAGATCGCACCTATCCCGAGCAGCAGGAGCAGCGTTCCCATGGCGCTGATCAGCAGATACTTGATGGCAGCTTCCAGCCCCAGACGGTTGTCCGAGATCGCCGTCAGCCCGACCGACGTGATCACCATCAGCTCGACGAAGACGAACAGAGTGAAAATGTCGCCCGTGTAAAACGCTCCGGCCAGACCGGTCGCCATGCCCAGCATCAGCGGCATGAATGCGGGAAAATTGGCGCTCTTGTCCTTGCTGCCGACGATATACAGCACGCCGCAGGTCATGACCGTGGAAGCCATTACGCCGAACAGCCCATTGAGCATGTCGACCGCCAGCGCGATGCCATAGGGAACACTCCAGCCGCCGATCCGATAGACTTGCACGCCGCCGTCCACAACCGACAGAAGAACCGAGACGCTGAACAGCCAGGCAACGATCATGAAGGCCAGCCCAACGTAGCGTTGTACCCGATTGCTGCGGGCCAGCAGGAGGCAGACGACTGCCCCGACAAGCGGAATGAATACTGGCCCCAGTATAGAAGAGTTGGTCATCGGCCCCTCACTTGCGCAGCTCGTCGAGACCATCGGAGTCAATGGTCCCGTAGCGGCGCGACGCGACGTTGATCATGCCGAGCAGCAGCGCATAGGTCCCGAAGCTGATGACAATCGCCGTGAGCAAGAGCGCCTGCACCAGCGGATCGCTCGGCTGACCCTCGTTGCCAACGTAGGGTGCGGTAGTCCCATCAAATACGCCAACTGCCAGGAAAAACAGGTTGATGGCCGTGAACAGGACGTAGTAGCCCATTGCCGTCTTCACCAGATCGCGGCGCAGCAGCAGGTAGACCCCCAGGCCGAACATCACACCGGTGACGATCGCAAAAATGGCATTCACAGCGTCTCTGTCTCCTTCGGATGCGCAATCGCCTCGATAATGACACTGGAGCCGCCAAACACTGCAAGAAAGATGCCAGTCTCGAACAGCAGCGTGGACGACAGGTGCAGGCCGCCGGGCAGATCAATGCCCTTCACGCTGGTATGCGCCAGGAACGCGCCGCCGAAAGCGAGTGGCAATATGGCGTTGATCAGCGCCAAACCGATCCCGATGCCGACCAGGGCGCCAGGGCGCAGCAGGTGCAAGCGCCGCTTCGCCTCATAGTAACCAAATACCACATACCATAGTGCCACGCCCAGCCCAGATACCACCCCCGCTGTGAAGCCATCCCCCGGCGCATCGCCGCCGTAGAAAAGATGAACCAGTGCGATGATCAGCGCGAACGGCAACAGGACGTTAGCCGCCATCCGCGTTAGCGGCGTCGAGAACTTGGCCACGCCGTAGGTATCTTCCGCAGGGTTATGCACATAAGGAATGCCGAGGTGACGATGTCCGCGCCCCTTTCCGATGAGCAGTTCACGCGCCTGGGGCAGCGTGAGCAGAGTCAGAACGGACAACGAGGCGAAACCAAACACCGTGATTTCGATCAGCGTATCCATGCCACGATAGTCTGTGACCACTGCTGCGACAACATCGGTGACGCCAACGTCAACTTTGGCGCTGGCCAGGTAGAAGTCAGCCACGTTCGCCCTGCGCAGGGCGCGGTCCTGCACAGAGGCCAGGGCGAACAGACCGACTACGATCCCGATGATCGTCGCGATGGTCATGTCTCGCAGCCGGGACAGCGAAGGCTGTTCACTTTCAATCTGGGTCGCCCGGTCACGCAAGCCGCTGGAGATTCGGCCGATCATGACGATGATCAGCACGGTGGACAGCGTTTCTACCAGGAACTGAACCAGCGCAACATCTGGCGCCGGCTCCAACAAGAAAACGGCGCCCATGGCGTAACCCATGACGCCTAGCGAAAGCGCCGCGACGAATCGCCGGCGCGCTCGGATGGCGCCAATCGTCGCGCCAACCGAAAGCATCAGCAGGATCAGCTTGAGAACATCACCTGAATCGTCGAAGGTAAGTTCCAGCAGCCAGCCACCTCGGTAGGTGAATGCAGCGGGGATCATCAGCAGCGCCACGGAGCCCAGAATAACGATCAGGTAGTAACGCAGATGACCCGTCTGGGTGGAGAGGACCCGTTCAGCCAACCACCCTACCCCGTCTATCACGCGGTTGTACAGAGCTTCACCGCTCGGCAGCGGCAGCCGGATGCCAAGCCAGGCACGCCGGAAGGCGAAGAGCACGACACCCGCGGCGATGGCCGCCATGCTGACGATGAGCGGCGTGTTGATGCCGTGAAACAGGTAGAGTTCGAATTCCTTGGACACGGCAGGCGTAATGAGCGGCGTCACGATGGGGTCGAGCAGCAGACCCAGGGAGAGTGACCCGATTGCGAGCAGCGCCGGCCCAATGACCATGGTCCGTGCGGGCGGGTGGCCATGGGCGACCTCTGGATGCTCTGTCTCGTGATGCGCCGGACTTCCGAAGAAGACGTCGAAGATCAGAATCAGGGCGGCCGTCACGGTTAGGGACGCACTCACGGCGACGATGATGAGCGGCAGGCTGGCTACAGCATAGCCATGCAGCACAGCGTCTAGCAGCACTTCCTTGGCGACGAATCCGAACAGCGGAGGGATACCTGCCATCGAAACCGCGGAGATGATCGCCACGATTGCCCAGCCGGGCAGTTTCCGCGCCAGCCCACCTAAATTGTCAATGATGCGCGTGCCGGTCGCATGGTCGATGGCGCCAGCCGTCAAGAACAGAGCGGCCTTGTACAGCCCGTGCGCCAGGATTCCGACGAAGGCCGCTTTCAACCCAGCCGACTCCGGCAGTCCGATCAACGCCACAAGCGCGCCGAGCTGGCTGATGGTGGAATAGGCCAGTAGTCCCTTCAGATCGCGCTTGCTCAGGGCAATGACCGCGCCGACCAGCATTGTCGTCAGGCCAATACCGACCAGTGCGGTCGTCCACAGGTCGGTCCCACCGAGGGGCGGATACAGGCGCGCCAGCAAATAGATACCGGCCTTCACCATCGTCGCCGAATGCAGATAGGCCGACGCAGGCGATGGCGCCGCCATAGCACCGGGAAGCCAGAACTGAAACGGGAATTGGGCGCTCTTGGTGAAGCAGCCGATGAAAATCAGGATGGCTGCCGCGGTGTAGTACGGGTGGTCGCGCAGGCCGGTGTCGGCGAGAACGCCACTCAATTCGAATGTTCCGGCCGCCGCACCGAGAATACCCAGACCAATCAACAGAGCTAACCCGCCGCCGCCGGTAATGACCAGGGCCTGCATAGCCCCTGCCCTCGCACTGACATCTTTCTTGCTCTTGAAGCCGATCAGCAGGAAAGAAGTGATACTGGTCAGCTCCCAGGCGACGAATAACGTGATCAGGTTGCCGGAAAGCACCAGCCACAGCATCGCCCCCATGAATGAGAACAACAGCCACGTGAACCGGTTTGGTTCCTCATCCGCCCCGAAGTAGTCGCCCGTGTAGAGTGCGACCACGACGCCCACCCCGGTGATGAGCAGCGCGAACAGCAGCGACAACCCGTCGAGATACAGGGTCAGGTTCAGGCCCAGCGCGCTGACCCACTCGAAGGTGACTTCGACTGGCCCTTGCTCGGTGACAATCGGAAGATATCCAAGAAAGTACAAAAAAAGGCCAGCGGCAGCCGCAGCGGTCAACAGCGTGCGTGCAGCGCTGTGGAGTCGTTCACCAGCCATACTCAGAACGGCGGCGAGAGCGAAGGGCAAACTGGCGACAAGAGCAAGTTCCATCGCACTCCATTCTCGTAGATTGGTCGCTGAGACAAGCGAAAGCCTAAGGTGATTTCGGCATTATACCGACAACCGTCAGGCTTGACGATTATTATTCACCGCATCCAGACTATATAAATGCGATTGGTTCTGCGAAACCTTGTCGCAGACGGACGCCGCAGTGCACGGTGTACCACCCGGAATCAAGTGGGCGAGTCAGCCAATGCAGACTTGCCCGGTGATTGCTTTCTTTCGCGATCTTGCCTAATTCTCGCTGGAAAATTGGCCTTCACCGGGCGACCCGTGGGACGCCCCTACAGCGCGTCGGTTGTAGGGGCGAGGCGACGCCTCGCCCGCTGATAATTTACGAGATCTGGCTTAGGCCAGAGTCGCGTTGATGGTCATCGGCACGGAGGCCAGCGCCCGCGAGACGATGCAGCCATCCTTGGTCGCCGCGGCGGCTTCGGCGAAGTGTTCCGGAGTGATCCCGTCAACGCGGCCGGTCGTCACGAGATCGATGCGGCTGATGCCAAAACCGCTCTCCCCCTTCTCCAGGTGAACGTTTGCGGTCGTCTCGATGCTGTGGACCGTGTGGCCTTCGCGGGCCAGACGAGCTGCCAGCGCCATCGAGAAGCATCCGGCGTGGGCCGCACCGAGAAGTTCTTCCGGGTTTGTGCCGCTGCCATCCTCGAAGCGAGAGAGGAAGGAATATGCGCCTTCATAAGCGCCGCTGCCCAGCTTGAGCGCGCCGCTACCGTCGTTCAAATTGCCTTTCCAAACCGCCTGTGCTGTACGTGCCGGCATAATCTTGCTCCTTGTGGTCAAGAGGTGACGTGTTCAGATCATTCGGTGGATCTCAGTGTAAGCCGTGGAAATGATACCTGATAGCAACTGCATGAGAAAAATACGTTCAGCGAATTCTCAGACAGTTGGCCAGGTATCCCTGGCAATTCTATCTATTGACACTCACCTTACATCCTCCTATTGTTAGCAGTGCAAACGTTTTAAGAAATGAGGTGTCGCCTTGCAAGCACAGGCTTCCAGACAATGGGGCGGTGGCAGTGCACGTCCGCGCAGCAGCGGCGGACTTGGACGCGCTATCCGCTATCTAGGTCGGCAGAAGCGTACGAACATCCCTGCGTATCTCGCCCTGGTCGTCGCGACGTTGGCACAGCTTGCAGTGCCACAGTTGATCCAGAACATGATCAACTCCATCACCCAGGGATTCACCGCCAAGACGATTCTCGGGCTGCCGCAGATTGCGCAGCCCTTGGCCGCCGGCGCCGCCGGCTACACCGTGGATCAACTTAAAGACATCCAGGGGAACGCCACGACATGGCTGGTCAACGCCGCCATCTTCGTCATGATCTTCGCCCTCGCCCGCGGGCTGTTCTCGTTCATCCAGGCGTACATGGCGGAGGCGACCTCGCAGGGCGTCGCGTTCGATTTCCGCAACGAGATCTTTGAAAAGATTCAGCGGCTGTCGTTCAGCTACTACGACAGGAACCAGACCGGTCAGCTCATGATTCGCGCCACCGACGACGTCGAACGTCTGCGGCTCTTCATCGCCCAGGGTCTGGTGCTCACGGCGCAGGCTTTCCTGCTGCTGATCGCCACGCTGGTCATCCTGGTCCTCACCAACTGGCAGCTTACGCTGGTGGTTCTGCCCATTCTGCCGGTCGCCCTGGTCATCTTCATGATCTTCGGGCGCATCAGCCAGCCGCTTTTCGTGGCGGTGCAGATGAAGCTCTCAGCGCTGAATACGGTCCTTCAGGAGAATATGGCCGGCACGCGCGTCGTCCGCGCCTTCGCTCGTGAAAATTACGAGCGCGACCGCTTTGAAAGCAAGTCGGCGGATGTGCTGACCCAGCAGTTGAGCGTCGCGCGGACCTTCTCCTTCCTGTTCCCCGTCATCTTCCTGATCGCCCAGGTCGGGCAGGCAGCCCTGCTCTACTTCGGCGGCGGGCAGATCATCAACGGCACGCTGACCCTTGGCGACTACCAGTCGTTCAGCCTGTATGTCATCTACGTCTTCTTCCCCCTCGGCCAGCTCGGCTTCATCATCTCCCTGCTGGCGCAGGCGTCGGCTTCCGCGGACCGCATCTTCGAGATCCTGGACGCCAAGAGCGACATTACGGAGAAACCGAATGCGCTGACGCTGACGCAGCTCACCGGCGCGGTCGAGTTCAAGGATGTGACCTTCAAGTATTTCAGTTCCGGCGAACCGGTGCTCTGCGACGTGAGTTTCAAAGCCCAGCCCGGCACGACCGTGGCCCTGCTCGGCGGGACTGGCAGCGGCAAGACGACGATTATCAACCTGATTCCGCGCTTCTACGATGCCACCGAAGGCAGCATTACCATCGACGGCCACGACGTGCGCGATGTGACCATTGACAGCCTGCGCTCGCAAATCGGCATCGTGCTTCAGGAGACCAACCTGTTCAGCGGCAACATCCGTGACAACATCGCCTTTGGCAAGCCCGATGCCACTGACGAAGAAGTGATCGCCGCCGCCAAAGCCGCCGAAGCCCATGACTTCATCACCAGTTTCCCCGACGGCTATGCCACACCTGTCGGAGAACGCGGCACTACCCTGTCCGGCGGTCAGAAGCAGCGCATTGCCATCGCTCGCGCCCTGCTGCTTAACCCGCGCCTGCTCATTCTGGACGACTCCACCAGCAGCGTCGACCTGCTGACCGAGTACAAGATTCAGAAGGCGCTGGACAAGCTCATGAAGGATCGCACCAGCTTCGTCATCGCACAGCGAATCTCCACGGTCGTCAATGCCGACATGATCCTCGTGCTGGACAAAGGCAAAGTGGTCGCCACCGGCAACCACACCGAACTGATGGAGCAGAGCCCGATCTACGCCGAAATCTACAACTCACAACTTGTCGGCGATGTCGAGATCACATCCGAGATGGCAGCGGTCATTGCGGAGGACAACAAACCATGATGGGACTTGACGGCGGACGCCGTCTATTCGAACAAGAGACCAGCCGTGCCGGTAACATCGGTGGCACGCTGGCGCGTTTCGCCGGCTACTTCCGCCGGACCTGGGTCGGCGTAGTCGTGGCACTGGTGCTGATCACGATCCAGGTGTGGACACAGGTTGTGACGCCGGATTACATCGGTCAGGCCGTAGACTGCTATCTGTTTCCACAGCCAGCGTCGGTCTGCTGGTTCGACCCGACCGTGGCCGAGGCCATGCAGAACGGGACCATGGACACGATTACCAACGAGATGAAGCTGGCTGGTCTGGGCCAGATCGCATTGCTGCTGCTCGGCCTCTTCGTCTTTGGGTCGGTGTTGGCAGGTCTGGCCTTCTACTCAATGAGTTCAAGCGGTCAGCGTGTTTTGAAACAGCTGCGCAACGACCTGTTCAACAAGCTCCAGCGACTGTCGCTCAGCTTCTACGCCGAGAACGAAGTCGGCAACCTGATGAGCCGCATCACCAGCGACACAGAAACAATCGCGCAGACGTTTGGCTTTGCACTGCTCCAGGTGGTCAGCGGCGCGCTGCTGATGGTCTGGCTGATCGTCAAGATGCTGGGGACGAATGTCGCCTACTCGCTCGTCAGCCTGGCCGTCGTCCCGATTATGTTCGTCGCCACAGTATGGATCAGCAACCAGGCCCGCCGCGCCTTCCGCCGCTCCCGCCGGCAGATGGGCAGCGTCAACGCCGAGCTTCAGGAAAGCATCGCCGGCGCACGCGAAGTACAGGCGTTCAACCGCGAAGAAGAGACCATCGAGGAATTCCGGCGCGTCAACCAGGCCAACCGGGCAGCCAACATTCAGGCGGCGGCCTTCACGGCGGCGCTCAACCCCGTCCTGGAAGCGCTCGGCTACGTGGCGCTCGGCGTCGTCGTCATCGTCGGCGGACTGTCCATCCTCGGTGACGAGCCGGTCCTGGGCATCTCCGGAATCTCGCTTGGCGTGGTCTTCACCTTCATTCAGTATGTGCAGCGCTTCAACCAGCCGATCACGCAGATCGCCGTGCTGTGGACCAACATCCAGAGCGCCATCGCCGGCGGCGAGCGCATCTTTGGCCTGCTGGACGAGCCGATTGAGATTCAGGACAAGCCAGGTGCGAAGCCCATTCCGCAGATTACCGGGCGCGTCGAATTCGACAACGTGCATGCGGGCTACAAGGCCGATGAGCCGGTGCTGAAGGATGTGAGCTTCACTGCCGAACCCGGACAGACGGTGGCCATCGTCGGTCCAACTGGCGCGGGCAAGACCACGATCATCAATCTGATCCCGCGCTTCTACGATGTCAGCGGCGGCGGCGTGCGTATCGACGGGCATGACGTCCGCGATGTCACCATGGAAAGCCTGCGCCAGCAGATTGGCATTGTCCTGCAGGATTCGTTCCTGTTCAGCGACACGGTGCTGGAAAACATCCGCTACGGGCGCATGGACGCCACCGACGAAGAGGTCATTGCAGCCGCCAAATTGGTCAATGCTGACGTCTTCATCGAGCGCCTGCCTGACGGCTACAAGACGGTGCTCGGCGAGCGGGGCTCAGGTCTCAGCCAGGGCCAGCGCCAACTGCTCAGCATTGCCCGCGTCGTGCTGAAGGACCCGCGAATCCTCATCCTCGACGAAGCGACGAGTAGCATCGACACCCGCACTGAACGTCTGATTCAGAAGGCCTTCGAGCACATCCTGCCCGGTCGCACCGCCTTCGTCATCGCCCACCGGTTGAGCACCATTCGCAACGCCGACGTGGTGATGATGCTGAAGGACGGCCAGATCATCGAACGCGGCACACACCGTTCGCTGATCGAGAAGCGCGGCGCCTACTACGATCTGTACATGAGCCAGTACCGTCACGAGGACCAGCTCGAAGCAACGTCCTCGACCAACGGATCGCAGCCCACGGCAGTTCCGAGCGGCGACTAGGCAGCGACCTGGTATCAGCGCAGAAGCTGCATCTGTAGGAATTCTGTGGAAGGAGCGGCGCTCAGACGCCGCTCCTTCTATTACAGCTACAGCGAGTTCATGGCCCGAATTCGGACCGTTCTGGCGCCTGACTCAGGGGTATACTGACAACAATCTTCATTCAAGCCCATACGAAATGGAACGAGTATGCGCGTCGCCGTTCTCGCCAATCTCAAGGTCAATGCCCCCACCTGGCCCGGCATGTCACCCGACCAGTGGGACGATCTCGACACGCACAAATCGGTCGGCGCGATCGTCGACGCGCTGAAAACCGGGGGCCACGAGGCAGAGTTTTTCGAAGCTCAGATTGTTCCCCCCTTCAGTCTCATCGAAAAGCTGGCAGTGTACCGTCCGGATATCTGCTTCAACATCGCGGAGAGTCACTTTGGCGATGGCCGCGAAGCACAGATCCCGGCGGTGCTGGAAATGCTCCGCATCCCGTACACGGGCAGCCAGGTGCTCACTCAGGCGCTGGGCCTGGACAAGCCGATGACGAAGCGCATTCTCGCCTATCATGGCCTGCCCACTCCGGAATTTCAGGTCTTCGAGCGCGCCGACCTGCCGGTCGATGAGGACCTGATCTACCCGGACGGGACGCTGCGTTTTCCCCTGTTCGTCAAGCCAAGCCGCGAAGGCACCAGCATGGGCGTCAGCATCGACAGCATTGTCGAAACCGAGGCCGAGCTTCGCGAACAGCTTGCCGCGCAGCTTGCACGCTACGACCAGCCGATTCTGGTGGAACGCTATGTGGAGGGACGGGAGGTCACCGTCGGAATGGTGGGCAACCTGGCGCCGACTGCCGCCCGTCATCTGCCAAGTGCCGAAGTTGGCGAACCACTGCCCGAGTCGATTCACTTCTTTCCGGTGCTTGAGATGGATACCCGCCTGACGGCTGACACGGAAGGAGATGTGTACACCAGCCGGGTGAAGAAGGATCTTTCCGACCTGTACCGCTACCACTGCCCTGCCAATCTGCCGGAGGCGAAAGCGCATCATCTGCGCTGGCTGGCCGCGGCCGTCTTCCGCGTCACCGGCAGCCGCGATGTCGCGCGCGTCGATTTCCGTCTGGACGCGAACAGTGGCGAGGAACCGCACATTCTGGAGATCAACACGCTGCCCGGGCTGACCCCCGGATTCAGCGATCTCTGCCTTCAAGCTGAGGTGGATGGATGGAGTTACGAGCGGCTGGTCAACACCATCCTCGAAACAGCCGCCCGGCGCTGGGGAATTCTCTAGAAGACCACGCCCGAAACCAGGATGACATTGGCGTAGGGCGTGCATTCTCCTGTGCGAATGATCGCCTTGGCCGACTGAGTCAGCCGTTTGAATTCGTCGTGCGGCACATCGCTCATGGGGATATGCACCAGCATATCAGCGAGAGCCTCGCGCACCGGCAGGCTCCGTTCGCGCATTTCGCTGGCGACGATGGCCCTTTCCACCTGAAGCTCGCCCAGAATGGCCTTGACCACGTCCAAGAAAGGCGGCATGCCCGCGACAACTGACAGATCGATGCGCTCCACTCCCGGTGGGATAGGAAGTCCGGCATCGGCAATGACCAGCATGTCGGTATGGCCCATCGAGGCGATTACACTGGAGATCGGGTGATTCAGGAGAGGCGTCTTCTTCATCGTTGTACACCCTATTCGCTGTCGAGTTTCTTCTGGCTCCGGTCGCGCATTTCACGCGCCTGAGAAGTCAAACGCTGGAAAAAATCGGACTCGGTCACCTGGCTGACCTCTTCATCGACGCGGCGGCGATCGATCTCGATCTTCAATGCCTGAATGGCCAGGCGGGCCTCTTCGAGATCGCGCTTGACCTGCTGGTAGCGCTGCGCGTTGTCGATGGCAATCGCCGCTTGCGTGCCAAAGGCCGTCAGCAGCGGAATGGCCTCATGGCGAAACACATCGGCAGAGGCGCGGTTGTCGGTATAGAGCACCCCGATCGGCTGGCCGGAAAGCGCCAGCGGCACGCACAGAATTGAGCGGAGATTATGCATCATCACGCTCTTGGCATCTTTGAGAATGACGTCGGATTGCGCGTTCGAAGTGAGGATGGCTTGTTTGCTGGTCATCGCCTGATTGACGACGCTCCGACTGAAGATGGCTTCGTCGTCGTTGATGTTCTGCTGATCCCAGTTGCGCGCCACGGCAATTTCCAGCGAGCCGGTGTTCTTGTCCTGCAGCAGCAGATACGCGCGTTCGGCGCCGGTAATGCGGATGACCGTGTCCATCACGTCTTCCAGAACTTCGTCAAGTTCCAGCGACCCGGTGATCAGCGAGAACGTTCGCAGTAGCTCTTCGAGGTTCTCCACCTGTGTGGACACACGCTTTGCCTGCTTGTCCGTGTCTTCAAGGCGGTCCGTCATGCGGCGCATCACGGCGGGGATATCCACCGCGATCTGGAAGCCATTCTGGGTCAATACCTGCGTGAGTCGCTCGGTCAACACCTCAAGCTGCCGTGTCTCGTTGATAGTGGTGTCCAGCGCCTGAACGATCAATTCGATAGGTGATGAGTCCGTCATCTGCAGACCAGCTTTCTGCATTACATTGGGAGCATCAAGTTTAATGCGTTACGACCGAAAACGCTATAACAACTCTACGGCATTGCCCTGAGAAATCCGAACGTTCGACATCTGCGGCCTCACTGCCGTGGCGGCACAATGGCCATCCGGCTATCGATCACATAATCGTCGCCGGAGGTCTGCCCATTCACGGTGACCGGCAGGCGCTCATTCGTCTCTGCCTCATAGAACCCGATGACCAGCCGGTAGCCTTCTCCAAGGGGCGCCACCCCATCGGGAAGCGAAAGGCTTCGTTCATCCGTGATGAATTCACCAGGCTCCCACAACAGCGTGGAGTAGTACCCTCTATCGGTGCGCGCGGTCGGTCCATCCCAGTTGGCGATGAGATCGCCGTCAGCATCGCGCAGATGTAAGAATATCGAATAGTCGTCCGGAGGCGGCGCGATCACTTCAAAGACCAGATGTGCGATGATCCGGCGGCCTTCCCAGAGTTCCAGCCCGCCCAGATCATAGCCGATAAAGCGGGCAAAGTCCCCAAAGACGACGTCCTCGATCGCAAGGCCCAACGGTTCCGGGCGTACCCAGCGCTGATTGAGGTTCAGCTCGAAGACATCATATTTGAAGATGCCGTCGTCCAAGCCCCACGCACGCCGTACGATATCCTGACGCCCCAGCGCGTTGACCACCTGATTGCGGAAAAACGGTACGTTTTCGTACTCCCCGCGCGTTTCCGGCAGGCCATAGATGAAATAGGCGGCATGGGCAAGATCGCTCAACCGTGTGGGCGCGTTTTCGACACGGATGTCGGCAAGTGGGAAGAAGAAAGGCAGCCTATCGACGCCCGGAGCAGAAACGACCAGCCGGTCATCCGGGTGATCCGTTTCCCACACCCGCAGGCCGTCGACGATGTTCATGAGAGCGGCATTGCCACTGCGATAACGGGCATCATCGTCCGGGAGCGCATCGGTAAAGAGATAGTCAGTGCCCGCAAACTTGTCGGGAACAGGGCTGATGATGCCGCTGACAGCCAGCGCCGTGAGCGCGGCGAGCACGACCGGCCGGAGTGCCCCATGCCGCAGCCAGACATCCTGCACCCAGCGTGCAGCCAGTACGGCGACAGGCAGAAGCAGCAGCGGCACAACGGCGAAAAGCAGCCGGTAGTGGTAACTATAGGCATAAAACCACACGACGAAGTATGGCAGCGCCAGGACTTGAGCCCATCCGATCCGCGCAGCCAGCGGCAGCAGCGCTCGCCCACTCTCAGTGCCGCGCAGGAAGCCGACCATCGATCGAAGGAACAGACCTGCGCCAGCTACGAAGGCCGCCAGCTCGATCAACGTCAACCGGCGGGCCTCCAACGATAGATCCGGCAGGAACATGGAGCGCGCTGCCGCACCGACCATCAGCAGCACTCCGACAATGAGACCCGCTCGACGTGAGGCACCGTCACGGCCCCAGAGGCAGATCGCCCAGACCAGCGCGGCAAGCAGCGGAAAGCCGAGATCATCGCCACCGCGCTCGGCCAGTGTCTGCCAGTAGCCGGGCGGAAAGTCGACGGCATTGTGGCCCAGCAGCAGGTTGCGGACGTACCAGACACCGCCGAGCGGCGCACAGGCCAGCGCTGTGACCGCGGCGACCTCGAGGCGTGGGCGGATGCCAAGCCAAAGCGACCGGGCAGTCCGCGCCCCCTGGCTCGCCACGCGAAAAACCTCCACGGCCATCATCAATCCTACGCCAAGTGCAAAGGCGCCGGCCGTCGGCTTGGTCCACAGGGCAACGCCAAACATCGCCCCTCCTATCGCCGCGTAGCGCAGCGCTGTGCGCTGGTTCCGTTTCACACCCGCCGGACCTGCGTCATTCCAGGCCTTCAGGAAGAAGGCTGCGGACAGGGTCAACGAGAACGTCAGTGGAATTTCCAGATCGCCGGCCCGCGACCACTCTCCCACATGAGGAAAGAGCGCCCACAGTGCCGCCAGATATACCCCTGCCCGACGGCCATCGATCATCCGGCCGAGGACGTAGGAAGCCAGAATCGCTCCAAGGTGCAGCAGCGGCACCACCGCCCGAGCAGTGTGATCGTTGACGCCGTCGATCTGCCCGAGCGCGTAAAGCAGAGGCAGAAACTGCGGGTAGTAGTCGATCGTGTTGGGGATATGACCCGTCAGCGCGTACAGTCGTGCCTCGTAACCGTAGACCCACAGCGCATCGAACGCAGTGAACGGCCAGAACATGATGACGATTACGGCCACGATGAAGGCCAACGCAATCAGGAAGAGGAGCCAGCGCTCGTCCAGAGTCGGCTTCCCGGACTCAGCGGTGGTCAACGACTGCGGTTCCGACGAGGATCTCCGCCGCAGAATCAGCAGAGCCAGAGGCAAAGCAGCGAGCAGCGCAGTGCCGAGGGCAATGCCCTCCCAACGCAGAAGCGAGGTTCCCGTCGAAGCGCCGATCGTCCCGAGGACGAACATCCACGCAGTCATGAGCGCGGCGCCGACCGCCAGCGCCAATGCCAGCAGAGTCGGACGGTCGCGGCGCTCGGACTGCGGCAGCAGAACATACGCCCATGGGACGCCAATACCCAGCAACGTCACCAGGAAAATCGGCAGTCCTTTGAGCGTATCGGCAATCCAGTAGGGAATCATCAGGGTCCTTCGATGGGAGTAATGGAGAACAGCTCAGGGGCGAAGAGCGAGGATGCGCCCACCGCCGATACTCAGATAAATCCAACCCTGCTCGGTGACCGTCACGCCTATCGGGCGATGCGGATAGTATCCACTTCCCCGAAAGTTCATCTGATCGGTCGTGAAGTCGGCCTGAGGACCATCCTCGGGCCTGGCCGGCATGATGTCAGTGATACTACCATCGGAGGGATCAGCCGCGACCAGGCGGTAACCGCGCAGCTCAAGCTGATTGCGCGAACCATTGAGGACAAGCAGCAGTTTGCCTGTGAGATGCGGCAGCGCATCGGATGTGTACGAAGCCAGCGCGGTCGGCAGGCTGGCAGTCGGCAGGGAGACGACTGGCGCCATCGTTCCGTCACAAGCTGAGCGGCCCAGGCAGTCAGGAAAGCCGAAATCGGCACCGGGCAGGTAACGGTTGATCTCATCCAGATCTGGCATGTCGAACGCGGCGTCAGGCGCGGAGTCCGTCACATACAGGTCGCCATCGTGAACAGCCAGCCCGTAAGGGCTCCGCAACCCCCGAGCTTCGACACGCCGATCGCTTCCATCCAGAGCAAAGCTCAGCAATAGGCCATGTTCGGACGTGGTCTCATTGAGGTCGCACGAATCGCAGGCCGCGCCGATGGCCACATACAGGCGTCTATCGAAGACGGCCACGCCGCCGGTCCAAAACTCGCCCATCGGCAAATCGTCGATCAGCGTGGTCAGCGATCCGTCACGCAGCACATGGACGTGCGGGCCGCCGGCGACGTAGAGAGCTCCATCGTGGTAAGTGAGCGAATTGGGGAGCGTCAGCCCCTCGCCGACGACCGTCGGCGTCTCCGGCAGGCCGTCACCATCCTCATCGATGAGCCGGATGACCTGCCCGGCGAGCGGGCGGGCGGCGTAAAGGATGCCAGGGCCGCCGGCAGCAAGCGCGGTATAGCCGAACTCTCCGGCTGACGCATCGTCGACGACGCGCTCAAGACAGGCGAAGCCGACGCGAATCCAGGGTTCGCTGAGCGCGGTCGGACGTTCGGCGCATGGGGGCAGAGTGGTCTGCGCTGTCAGGGAGCCAGCCGCGGTAATTAGAAGAGCGAGTAAAGCGAAAATCCTCATCACGAGGTAAAATGATAGCGTTGAAATGGCTTACATTGAAGGGACGCGGCGCACCGCGTCCTCTTTGCGTAGGGAACTCGGCGGACGAACTGCGAGCAATCTCATGGGACCTCTGGTGACAACAGACTGGCTGGCAGCGCATCTCGACAATCCGCAGGTGCGGGTGGTCGACATTCGCGGCCACGTACTACCCGCCAGCGCCGCGCTGCCTCACTACTACAACCACCATGACGACTATCTGACGAGCCACATTCCTGGCGCAGTGTTCGTGGACTGGGTGCACGAGATCACAGACCCTGCCGATCCGCGCCACGCCCAGATTGCCGATTCGAGACGCTTCGCTGAAGCCATGCGGCGCATCGGCGTAAGCGCTGAGACGCTGGTCGTCGCTTACGATGATGCGAGCGGCATGTTCGCCGCGCGTCTATGGTGGGCGCTCAATTACTACGGCCACGCGCGCGTGGCCATTCTACATGGCGGATGGCAGCAGTGGATCGCGGAGAGTCGCCCGATTGAGGCCGCTCTCCCCGTCGTCACGCCGGGCACATTCTCACCTCGTTGCGTTGAGCAACTCTATCGCAATGGCGACCAGGTGGCCGACAGTCTGAACAGGGGCCAGATCCTGATCGACGTGCGAAGCGCAGACGAGTTCGCTGGACGCACCTCGCGGGCATCGCGCAGCGGCCACATCCCTGGCGCGATCAACCTCGCGCGCACCGATCTGCTGGATTCCGCCGGCAACCTGCTGAACCCTGAGGACCTGCGGCTCAAGTTCACTGCGGCAGGCATCGATCTGGACCAACCAGAGCAGAACGTGGTCTTCTACTGCAACGCCGGCGTATCGGCCAGCTTCGGGCTGCTCGCGCTTCGAATGGCCGGCTACGAGGGCGGAGCGGTCTACGATGGCTCCTGGAAGGATTGGGGAAATAATCCCCAGAGGCCGATCGAATAAGCCCATGCCCAACGCGCATTTGTTTGTCGAGGTATTCCCCATACGACCGGAGGCCATCCCTCCCCTATTCGCCTACCGGCTGGTGATGGGCGGGGATGAGCTGGCACAGCAGAACGCGCGCCGCATCGGTTCGAGATTGGCCGGACACCTTCGTGAGGTCTTCGGCAGCCACTGGGCCTGGATCGGCGGTCGGCTGATCGCCGACATCACCGTCACTCCGGCCAGTATGGCGACCTTCGTGGACGATGTGCGCGGCGCCTACCCCCGCATCTTCGTGGCGCTGGCCAGCATTGAGGCCGAATTTGGCTGGCAGCCTTCGGCGCTGCAATCGGCCGACTGGCTGGTGCGTGGTCCGCTAGCTGCTATGGAACCCGCCATCGTCGACGCGCTGGCGCGGACGGTCTTCAGCATCAAAAATACCCGCGTGATCCGCGAATATCGTATGCGCACCTGGTCGGTCGAGCAGTCTCCAGCCTTATCGGTCTCGGTGGTCTCCCGCCTGCTCTACGAACCCGATCTTCAGGGGTATGTCGCCACCCTGTCCGACCCCACCCAGGCGGTCGGCCTGTGGGTGGCAGACAAGGCGACCGGCTTGCAGGGCGAGATCGTGCGTCTGGTCGGACCCGTGGGCGAACACCGTTCCCGGCTACTGGAACTGACGAAAAGCGCATCCATGCGCGAGATGATCGGCGCTGCACAGGCCGATCACTGGGTGGTCAGAGTGGCCTCGGGTATACGCGATTACGATTACGTCACCGATGCCCTCGACCTGGTCATTCGCCCGGACGACATCGCTCAGTTTGCCATCAACAAGGGCCAGCTCGATCGCGCGCTGCATCTGAAACCTGCGGCCCACGCGCAGATGGTCAAGATCGTGGCCGACGTGATCAAAGAAGGCGGCTTGGTCGCAAACGCCTTCAACTCCGGAACCGTGCCCGATTTGTTCTCCACCGTCCGACCGCAGATTGCGATTCGCTGGGGGGACGCTCGCCCGCGTCCCTTTGTTCGAGAGAAACTCGCCCAGGACTTTCTAGCCCATGGCAGCGCCGCCGTGCCCGACCGGCTGAAGAAGGGGCCGCTGCGCATCGCCGTGATCGACGCGGCGCCTGATGGCGCCAAGGACTTTCTTGAAGCCCTGCGCCGCGCCGCCGACCGCGAAGCCGGCTTCACGATCGACGTCATTCGCGTGCGCGACATGCGCGTCATCTCGCAGTCCAACCTGGACAGCGCTGTCCGGCTGCTGGCCAAGGAAAACGCCGAACTGATCATCGCCTGCCTGCCGGACGAAACCGAGGCCACCGAAGAGGAAGCGGTCAGTGAGCGCTACGTGCGCCTGCAGACCATCGGCCGGGGGCTGCCGTCGCTCATCGTCCACGAGTCTGAAATGCAGGATCCGGCGCAGATGCCTCACATCCTGATGGGCATGCTGGCCCGTGCCGGCGGCGTGCCCTTCCTGCTGGCGGAGCCACTCTCATTCGCCGAGCGAGTCGTCGGGCTTAGCTTGTTCGAGCAGGAGAAGCGCGACGGCCGCCACATCACCGGCATTTCACGTATCTACGCAAGTGATGGGCGCCTGCTCGCTCATGCGGTGGAGGGACACTACGCCCCCGATGGGGAGGGCCTGCCGGACGCACTGCTGGCCAAGCTGCTGCCGGCACGACTGCTGCGCAGCACGACGGCTGTGGTGCACGTGGACGGCAGGCTCCAGCGCGACGCGGCCCAGTCGCTCGGTCGCTGGGAGGATGAGCTGGAAGCCACCTTCTCGCCTGTCGAGTTGATTCGCGCGGGCGTCCCACGGCTGTACGCGCTGGAAGGGGGTCGCATCGAGCCGCCGTCCTGGGGCAGCCTGTTCCGATTGAACGACAGCGAAGCCTTCGTTCAGTCCACGGAAGGGTCAGTCCAGCCGCTGCACATTCGGGCGGAACCACCCTTGCCGGTCGAACGAGCGATCGAATCCGTGCTGGCCTTCACCCTCCTGCATTACGGGCTGTTCCGGCCCTCCAAGCTGCCCGTCACCATTTATCAGACGGACGCCATTGAAGCAGGCATCGCGCGCGGTATCTTTCCCGCAGCACTCGGCGGCGATACGGCCTTTTGGTTATAATAGGCTAGTCTCGTGTGGACGCGTTCCACATTTGAAGCTAAAATTTGCGCGTCTACGCCCAGCGCTCATCAATTGAGGAGTTGAACTCGTGTCCAAAATTATCTCGGTCCACTCGTTTCGCGGTGGCACGGGCAAGTCCAACACCACCGCAAACCTCGCCGCGATTTATGCCAGCCAGAAAATGCGTGTGGGCGTGATCGACACGGATATCAACTCTCCGGGCATTCATGTGCTCTTCGGCCTGCGCGAAGACGACATGAAGTACTCGCTCAATGATTATCTGTGGGGCAAATGCGAGATCGAGAAAGCGGCGCACGATGTCACAGAGAACCTCAATGGCAAGAGCCAGGGTGGCGCCGGCGCTATTCCTCCCGGTGGCAAGGTGTACCTGATCCCGTCGAGTATCAAGGTGGGTGAAATCGCGCGCATCCTTCGCGAGGGGTATGATGTCGGACTGCTGAATGACGGTTTTCAGAGTCTGGTTAAAGAGCTGAAGCTCGACATCCTGCTCATCGATACGCATCCGGGATTGAATGAGGAAACGCTGCTCTCCGTGGCCATTTCCGATGCGCTGGCGATCATCATGCGCCCCGACCAACAGGACTATCAGGGAACCGGCGTCACGGTCGAAGTCGCGCGCAAGCTGGATGTGCCGCTCATGCTGCTGATCGTGAACAAGACGCCGACATCGTTCGATTTCGACGAGGTGCGCAAGCGGGTCGAATCCATTTACAACTGCCCGGTTGGCGCGGTCCTGCCCCATTCGGACGAGATGATGATCCTCGCCAGCGCCGGCGTGTTTGCCCTACGCTTTCCGAACCATCACATCACCCAGCAGCTCCACAACGTCGCACGACTGCTCATCAGCGGTAGCCCCCGTGGCGGTTCGGCGAACCGCCACGAACCTTTCCTCTCCACTTGATTCGCCCCGTACTGCCATGCCGCCGCCACCCAGGCCACCGCGCCAACGTTAGCTGCCGTCCACGCCAGAGGGCGATGCCTTCGCTTCGCCTGAGCCCCCCAGCCGCTCGATCTCGTTGACGACATGCTTCTGGTCAGGCAGCAGCTCCAGGGATTTTCTGTAGAGTGCCATCGCCCGCTCCGGTGACGAGGCCGTTTCCGCCGCGGCAGTGAGGGTTTCCACCGCCTGAGGCAGCAGCCCACTACGGGCCAGATGATAGGCGACGCGGAACGGCTGATCCGGATCATCCGTCTCTTGCTTCCAGTAATCTACGGCGAGGCGATGCAGCTTGAGTCGCGCGGCGCGAGTCAGACTGGCATATACGGCCTGCTGCACCAGACCATGTCGGAACCGGACAGCGCTTCGCTCATCCCAGATCAGCAGTCCGTACAGGTCCAGCCCTTCCATGGCGACAGCAAGGCGCTGATCATCGTCAAACTGAGTGACAGCATTGAGGGCATCCTGGCTGATTCCTTCGGCGAACGCCTCTGAAAGGACAGCAGCCGCTCGGAGCACGGCCTGCTCATCCTGGCCGAGATGATCCACTCGGGCGCTGACCAAATCGCGCAGTTCGTTCGGCAGCGGCGGCGTGGTCGCATCGGTCTTCAGTTCCACGGTGCAGCCTGCCTCAAGCAGCATGTTCGCGTCCTTAAGCGCCCGAAGCTGCGCCTCGATGAACAAAGGCCGGCCGCCGCTGCCCGTCCAGATCACTTCTTTAAGTCGATTTCCCAGTTCGGCCACCCCAAGCAGAGCGGCAGCCGCCTGCTCGGTCTCGTCTTCGTTGAGATCGGCCACGTCGAAATGCTCTGCTGGGATATCCAGGATGAGACCGGGGTCGCCCGTGCCGACGATGATAAGCGGCATTTCGTCCGGGGAGAGCAGCAGTTCGCGAATGATCGCGTGTGCATCGGACCCGGCTTGATGCACGTCGTCAATCACGATCAGGGTTGGTGTGCGTTCGGCGTATGCGCGGAAGAACCGCAGGATCAGCGGCGAGAGCTCGCGGCGAGGCATCGCTCCCGAAGCAGTGCTGGTGTGATCGTACGCGTACAGGCCGCCTTCTTCGACGATGATGCGAATCAGAGCCGGAACATCGTCCGTCAGCCCCAGGGCCTGCAATCCGACCATGGCCAGCGATCGCGCCTCTTCCGGCGTCGCCTCCGCCGGAATGTACAGCAGGCTCGAGATGATCGACGCCCACAGAACGCTGCGCGACGCGCCCGGTTGCGGATGAACCAGCGCGACGGTATAGCCCATGGCCTGGGCGGTCAGCGCGATTTTGCGGGCCACTCGCGTCTTGCCCGACCCCACCTCGCCAGTAAGAAGGAAGGACCGTCGGGTCCGTTCGTTCAGCGCCTGCTCCAGCGCACGGCTGACGGTCAGCAGCAGCAGCGAGCGGCCGACGAAGGTCGTATCTTCCTGGCTGCGCACGAATTCCGCGCCACGCGTGCCGTTAACCTGATACACCTGAATCTGTCCGGTCTTGCCTTTCAACCGTAGCGGCTGCATAGGGTCGAGTGAGAAGCGGTACTGCACGCGTTCAAACATGCGCTCGTCGACCCAGATCGCGCCAAACGGCGTCTTGGACATGATGCGCGCCGCCAGATTCACGGCATCGCCCATGACCGTGTACTCTCGCCGTGCGCGCCATCCCACCTCGCCAGCGAATACCTCGCCGCGAGCAATCCCGAAGCGGTGCCGTATCTCCAGGGCTGGGCGAAGCGCCTCCGGCAGTTCGTCAGAAAAACGCGCCAGCAGCAGTTCAAGCTGACGCTGCATGGCCAGGGCGGCATCGACTGCTCGCAGCGGGTCGTCGGTATGCGCGACCGGCGCGCCAAAAATGACCAGGATCTTGACGCCGAACTCGTAGGGGTCAGAGCGAATAAGCGATCCACCGCGCGAGGCGATCAGAGGCTGCACCATCGTGTAGTAGCGTTCGACCAGTTCGCACACCGAGTTGAGGTGTTCGGCCCCCCAGGCGCGAAGCATCTCGGCAAATCCGGTCACATGGATGAACATCGACACTGCATAACGGTTGTCGGCGGGGACGCGATAGTCGCCGCTGAGGATGAGCTGGTCGAGTACCGCCGGGGCCAGATACGTCGCAGCAGGGTTGAGCTTCTCCAGGGTGACGCGAATGTGTTCCTGCAGATTGGCCGGTTCCAGGTCGAAGAGTGCGCCAGTCTTAGCTCGGCGACGGACGGGCAGCTCAACCTCGTAGTCGTCAAGGCTGTCGCCAAAGGTGTCCAGCACCTGCATAAAACCATCAGCAGCCGGCTTCAGCGTGAAGCCGACGCCGATTCTCGCTGCCAGCTCGCCGTCAACGATCACGTCGTTACCGCTGCCGACGGCCTCCGCCTGCATCGCAAGGCCAGGCAGGTCGCCCTGGACCATGAGTTCGCACTGGGTCGCATTTCCGACCAGCGCCTCAAAGAGCGCGCCCCGTGCGACACCCGCCGTCATGGAAAGCACGTGCTCTTTCTCGCGACCCAGCACGTCGAGGAGCTGCGGCGTGTGAATCGGCTGGAAGTTCTCGATCATGGCCCGCTGCATGCGCAGACCCGCGCGAATCGCCTTGTGCGCGTCAGACAGATCCGTCTCCGAGCGCGCAGGGAAGAAGGCCAGCAAGGCATCGCCCGCGAACTTGAGAACCTGAGCATCGCTCTTGGCCAGGATGTCGAGCATTTCCGAGAAGTAAGCGTTCATGACCAGCGTGAGATTCTCCGCGCCACCCTGCCCACGCCGCGCCAGATATTCGGACATGGCGGTGAAGCCGGAGACATCGGCGAAAATGAAAGTGCCGTTGCGCAGGGCGGTATAGCGCTCCGTCGTCAGAATATCGCCCTCGGCGATGTACAGCGGCAGGAAAGCGCTAATCGCCCTATGCAGGCGGTTCAGGTGCTGAACGGCTTCGGTCATCGCATCGACTGCAGGAAGGCGTTCAAACAAGTTTGACGGCAGGAAGCGGCGTAGATTCTCTTCCATCTCCGTGCTCATCGCGCTCCGGCCACGCCCTGTCCCCTCGCCGCTGTCGTCCATGAGGACGCTCCAGTATCGACTGCCTGCGGCTTGCTTGGCGACAATGCGCAGCACAGCACGGTAGCGAGTCTCGCGTTCGCTTGGGCCTTGATGGATGACCACCCACCCGTTGTCGACCAGCGCCTTGATCGCCGCCGCCAGCTCAGCCTCGCTCAGCTCCGTGGCTGCCAGGAGATCACCATGCCGCATCCCTTCCGGGCTTGCCGATCGCAGCAGAGTCCGGATGACCAGCCGCTGTTCGCGTGCAAGCGAAATTAGCCCTGTCGGCGAAATGCTGATGAGCTCCTGTGTCTGCCGTTTGCGCGACTTGAATTGTCCCAGGTAGTCATCCATGGTCCGCTGCGATCTCCATCTTGGGCATAGGTCTGATGCTTGCCTCTATCGTAACGTATTCTGTGGCAATCGGCGGCATGAGTTTTGCAGCCGTTTATGAATAATGCTTAACATGCGTGAACATCACCTTGTTGGTACTCACCGCCAACCCTATAATGCCGGCTACACGCCCCTGTCCTACCAACAATGCGTGTAAAGCTGTGCTCGCATCTGCGAGCGCCAGAACGTGCTGCACGTTTGGCGGCTCTTCAGACGCAGACCAGCCATGACCCAGGACAATCCAGGAGTCTTCGCCGATGAAACGCGCTTTTAGTGCGCTAACCGCCCTCTCATTACGTTTTCGGTTGATCACTATCGTGCTGGCGGTTGCCGTTTCGGCGGCCGGCATCATTGCCGTCACCCAGCTCAAGCAGGAACTCATCCCCTCGATTTCCTTCCCGCAGACGATCATTTTGGCCCAGGCCTCCGGTATGACCGGAGAGCAGGTGCTCAATGTCGTGAGCAAACGTCTTGAGGAAGCCATTCAGACGGTGCCGGAAGTCGTCAACGTCGAATCGACCACCACAGGGGCTTTTGGCGCCGTCATCACCGCACGCAACAACTTCGGGCAGAATCAGGCCCTCGTTCGAGCATCGATCGAGTCCGCTCTGGACCAGGTCTGGTTCCCGGTGCGTCGCATTCAGCCGCCTGAAGGCGAGGATGCCGGGGCATTTGCCGCCCGTTTGCTGGCGGATCTACCGGCCGACACGCTGATCTGGCTGGCCGAAGGCGATTCGACGTTCCTGTTCCAACTGAGCCCGCAGGTCTGGTCGGCACTCTCGCCGGAGACAACCGAGGGCGTGCTGGCCTACCTCGCCCTTCAGACCGAGTCTAGCGGATCCGCTGAATCTGGACTGCGCAGCCTGGTCGAGAACGAACTTGTACCCCTGCTTGAAAGCGTCGACCAGGTGGCAAGCGTTCAGGTGAGCGGCGGGCAGCTGTTGCCCGATGAGAACGGCCTGATGCCGACCAGCGCCAGTGCATCTGACGAAGGTCAGACGGAGAGCCTGCTGCTGGGACTGACCCCGGATGTCTGGTCCATCGTTTCGGACAAGGTGCCGTCTCTGAATGGCGTGGCTCTGGACGAGGCTGCCGTCGCCGCCCTCCAAACCGTTGCGTTCACGATTCCGGAGGACGCGCCGGCCCTCCCGGAGAGCTGGCAGATTGACCGCTTCGCCAATGCTCGCGATCTGCGCGAGATGCGTACCCTAACCCGATCAGTGGGCGCTGTGATCAACAACTTCGCTGAGACCGGCGCGATTGTCGGCGCGATTGGCCAGACGAATGATCTGACGGCCGATGTGGTGCAGCAGATGTTGACCGTCGACCCAACCCTGGTGGAATACTTCGAAGCCGATCACCTGGCGGCGATGCCCGCGGACGCTTTTGCAGCACTCCCGGCGGAATTCCTGGCCAGTCTGGATGGCTTCACGCGTGACGCACTGGCAGCGAAGGCTATCGCCGTTGCCGTCACTGGGTCCGGCGCGGAACCGGAACCAGTCGACCTGCCGCAGGCCTGGCGCATCCAGCCCCCGCAGCTTATTCAATTCTCGTTTGACGACATTCCTCTTGCTTCGTTCAGCATCGCCGGCACGAGCACGGAAGCCGCTGCAGTGGCGAGCGCCAATACGACGGTCGAGGCTTCGAGCGACGATCCCGCGCCAACGGCCATGCCGAGTGCAACCGACGATCCCGTAGCGGAAATCCCTGAAGGCCCGCCGATGCCAGCGCTCATGGCCCTCATCGGCACGTTCATCGGCGCGGAGCTGAACACAGCAGACGATCTGATCAACCTGGAACTCTCTGGCGATCTGGCAGAGCAGTTTGGCGGCAGCAGCCTCCGCGCAGCGGACCTGCTGAACTTCCTGATGCTGCTTGGTGACCCGGATGCTCTGCCTGAAGGTACGCCGAGCCTGCCTATTCCCGGTGGCGCTGGCACGATCGTCGGCGCCATCAGCCCAGACGCGTTCAGCTTCATCGCGCAGTATGACGAAACATTCGCGCCGAGCCTGTCGGCTCAGGTGTACGATGTGCTGTCAGATGAGGTCCTTGCCCAACCCGCCGCGCAGCCGCCCCTCGATCAAGTGTGGGCGACTCTGGCCGGTCAGCCCTAGTTTGCGGAGAGCGGTCTGGCTTCCGCCCGCGATCTGCTTGAGCTTGGCGATGGCAGCGCCGCCTTCGTGCTCAACGAAATCAACGCCGGTACCCCGGCCGACTTTGGCGGCTACGAAGTGCGCCTCTTCAACAGCCTGAGTCCGAGCATTCTGCGCTTCCTGGCCATTAATGAACCCGATTTCTATGGGTCGCTGAACAGCGCAGTGATCGCTAAGCTGTCGCCGGCGGCGCTGGAAGTTGTGCCGGCGGACGTCATCGACGCACTCGATGCCGAAACCGCCGCCCAGGTACGCGCCATCCAGGCGGGCGACCAGCCGTCAGCGGCAGAAGCACTGGCCGCCCTGTATGAGCAGGATGTTGTCCCTGGCGACCCGAACGCCCCGGCGCTTGACTCGCAGTGGCAGTTCATCGGCGATTTCATCGGCGTCGAACTTGACACTGCCGATGACTTCAGCCGTTTCTTCCCCAGCGCATCGGGCTTTATCAATGGGTTGTATGACACAGCCCAGGGTGCGAACTTTGCTGCCGGACTGCTTGCTTCGCTGACTCCGGAGCAGCTCGACTACATGGCTGGCAAGGAACCCGACCTGGTGGCCAATCTGCGCATCGAGGCGCTCCAGGCTCTCTCTGAGTCGCTGGTCGCTAGCCTGCCTCAGGACGTGCAGGACCGCATCGCATCGGGCGCGGTGCCTTTCGCACCAACAGACACCGTGACACGACTGAACGGCAATGCCAGCCTCAACGTCACCGTCTATAAGACCAAAGACGCCAACAACGTCGAGGCCTTCCACATTGTTGAGGATCTCCTCGAGGAAATCGACGCCGAGCGCGAAGACGTCACCATCGGTGTGGCCTTCGAGCAGGCCAGCTTCGTCGAAGAGTCGATCAACGGCGTGGCCCGCGAAGGGGGTCTGGGCGCGATCTTCGCCATCATCGTCATTCTGGTCTTTCTCAGCAGCGGCGCCTGGTCGAGGGGTCCTCGCGCCATTATCGGCGCGATCATGGTGGCTCTGTTCCTGGGCATCCTTGGCCTCTTGACAGCCCAGCGTGCCGGCGAAACAGGCCTGGAATTCGGCGCGGCTTTCGAGCAATTGGATGTGGTTGTCCGTGTCCTGCTGATAGGCGGTGCGGTCACCGGCCTGATCGTCCTGCTCTTCCCTGGCAAACTGCCCTACCCTTCCTGGCGCAGCACACTCGTCACAGCAATCAGCATCCCGCTGTCTGTACTGATGGCCATGGCCTTGATGCGCTGGATGCCGCCACTGGTCCATGATGCGCTTCTCTCTACGGGTCAGACGGAAGGACTCATGGGTTTCCTGCTCCGCCTCTTCCCGTCAAGTATCACGCTGAACATCATGACTCTGTCCGGCCTGACCGTCGCCATCGGCCGCGTTGTGGACGACTCGATCGTCGTGCTGGAGAACATCTTCCGTCAGGTGCAGCAGGGCGGCGACAAACGCCAGGCAATCCTGACCGGCACACGCGACGTCTCGGTGGCCATCTTCGCTGCCACGGTCATCACGGTGGTGGTCTTCCTGCCGCTGGGCCTGACGGGTGGCATAATCGGCGAGTTCTTCCTGCCCTTCGGTCTGGCCGTGACCTACGCCCTGGGATCTTCTTTCGTGGTCGCCATCACGGTCGTGCCGGTCGCAGCCTACCTGCTCCTGGATCCTCGTGAGATCGGTCACGAGGCAGAAGGCGCGCCGGAGCGCGTCTACCTGCCCGTGCTGCGCTGGGCGCTCGACAAGCGTCTCAATGCCGCCATTATCCTGGTGGTCGCGTTCGTGTCGCTGATTTTCAGTGGCGTTCTGCTCGGATCGCGCCCCCTCGCCTTCCTGCCTGATTTTGGCGAGCCGCAGATCACCGTGTCCGTGTCGATGCCGCCGGGCACCAAAATCCTCGACACCAATGCCAAGGTCGTCGAATTTGAGCAGGTTATCCGCGAAACCTTCGATGAAGAAGCGATCGAAAGCGTCGGAACGATCATCGGCGGCGGCGCCGGGCTGGAGAGCATCATCCTTGGCTCGACCAGTGTCAACGAAGCGCAGGCGCAGGTGAGTCTGGGGGTCGGGTCGCCGGAAGAACTGGACGCTCTGACCGGTGAAGTCCGCGTGGCAGCGGAAGCGGTCTTCGGCAAGGAAAACGTCACTGTTTCCGGGGCGTCGCTCAGCGAGCAGGGTTTCGGCGGCTTCCAGTTGGTGATCGCCGGCCCGCAGGAAGATCTGGAAGCGGTCAACGCCGACGTCATTGCGGCCCTGAATAATGTTGACGGCCTGGCCAACGCCACCAGCAGTCTGGCCCAGGCGGGAGCGGCCGGCGGCGACTCGACGACGTACATCCGCATCGACGGGCAGTCGGCTCTGAGCTTCAGCGCCGAACTGGAAACCGAAAACGCCATCGGCGTCACACAACAGGCCATCACCGCCGTCAAGGCGCTCCCCAACCTGCCGGCAACCCTGACGGTGGAAGAAGGCTTCGACTCGCGACAGCAGACGGAAGGCTTTGCGGCGCTCTTCGGAGCAATGGGTATCGCCATCGCACTGGTCGTCGTGATCCTGATCGTCACCTTCGGCTCGGTCGTCCACTGGCTCGACATCATTCTGAGCATTATGGTGGCCCCGGTCGGCGCGGCCGTCGCGCTGGCGCTGACCGACCGCACCCTGGGCATCTCGGCCCTCATTGGCATGCTGATGCTCATCGGCATCGTCGTCACGAACGCCGTCGTGTTGATCGACCGCGTACTGGCCAACCAGCGCGAACGCGGCATGTCCACGCACGATGCACTCTACGAGGCCGGCGGCCGGCGTCTGCGGCCGATCCTCATGACGGCGCTGGCAACCATTTTCGCGCTGATCCCGCTTGCTGTTGGTCTGAGCGAAGGAGCGATCATCGCCGCCGAGCTGGGGACGGTTGTGATCGGTGGTCTGTTCAGCAGTACGCTGCTGACTCTGATCGTGGTGCCAGTTGCTTACAGCCTGCTGGACCCGCTGCACAAGCTGCTGACCGGCCGGCGCGGCAAGTAAACCCGGCTCACAAATCTGGTGAAAGCAAAAGGCCCGGCTGCGCAGCCGGGCCTTTTGTTTTGGGTAATGTCGTGCGATTGTTCCTGATGGTGGGACACTTCTGGGCGCTATAACGTCCCCGGTCCACTCTGTTTGACTTCAGGCGCGTACTGTGTACACCTGAAACAAACGTCTTCTAGCCGACTTCGCTGATGTCCATTTTCTGGTGGACGATTTCCAGACGCTCGCCGACGTTGGCGAAGGCCTGCAGCGCCCGGTCAAGGTGTTCGCGTTTGTGCGTCGCCATGTAGCTGGTCCGCAGCAGACTGCTCGACGGAGGCACGCCGGGAGGCACCACTGGGTTGGTATAGACCCCCTCTTCGATGAGTGCATGCCATGCCATGACCGTGCGGAAGTCATCTCCGATAATGATCGGGATAATCGGAGTGTTGCTGCGCCCGGTATTGTAGCCGAGCTGCTTGAGGCCAGCGCGCATATACTCGGCGTTCTCCCACATAGTAGCCACATGCTGCGGCTCGGTCTCCATAATGTCCAGAGCCGCCAGCGCAGCGGCAGCCTGCGGCGCCGGAAGGGCAGCCGAGAAGATGAGCGAGCGAGCCTGATGCTGGATATAGTGAACGATATCGGCCGAGCCGGCGATGAACCCGCCGATCGACGCAAAGCTCTTGCTGAACGTCCCCATAATGAGATCGACATCGTCGGTCAGACCGAACTGCGCCGCGGTGCCGCGTCCCTGCCCGGTGACGCCAATGCCATGCGCATCGTCCACCATAATGCGAGCGCCGTGGCGCTTACAGATCTCGACCAACTCAGGCAGGGGGGCAATGTCGCCGCCCATGCTGTACACGCCGTCGACAACGACCAGCTTGCCGGCGTCGTTCGGCAGACGCTTGAGCACGTCGTCCAGGCTGCCGAGGTCACTGTGGCGGAAACGCTTCATTTCACCGCGGCACATCATGCAGCCATCGACGATGCTGGCGTGATCGTCCTTGTCGATGATGACGTAATCGCCCTTTTGCACGAGCGCCGAGATCGTACCGACGTTGGTCTGGTACCCGGTCGAGAAGACGAGCGCCGCCTCTTTGCCCACAAACTTGGCGAGGCGCCTGTCGAGTTCCAGGTGCAGCTTCAGCGTGCCATTCAGAAAACGGGACCCGGTGACGCTGGTTCCGTAACGATCGATTGCATCTTTCGCGGCCTGGCGAACGCGCGGGTCGGTGGTCAGTCCCAGGTAATTGTTGGAACCAATCATCACGACTTCTTTACCCTCGAACGTGGCGACCGCCCCCTCGGTGTCGCTCAGCGCCCGAAAATACGGGTAAATCCCCGCGGCCATCGCGTCCTTCGCCTGTGTATAACTCAGTGCCTTGTCAAAAAGGTCAGCCACAACGGTTCCCTTCTACCCCATTCAGTTTGCCGTCTTTTAGGCAAGTCGAATGCATTCTTGTCAACGATTCGTTATAAAGATAACACCGTCCGTAGGAAAAGGACATTGCCTCCGTTGCCATCGTGCAAGGTATTCGTTAAAATGGGAACAATCATCAGTCAGGGTGTACTCAGGAGACTCGACAGGTCATGTTGCTGAAGCGCCTCGTTGTGTGGGCTGTTTCGATGGTATTGGGTTTCGCGGTGGCGGCGTTCATCGTCATCGTCATTCTGCCGAGTATTCCGGTGCAGGGCGGCCACCCCATCAGCATCCAGCAGTATGGTGGCCAGTATTTCTTCTGGACCGGCTTCCCCATCGGCCTGATCTTCGTCGTCTGGCTGGACGCACTGCTGGATACGCGGATTCTGCCCGACTAGGAGCCAGAGCTGCCTGCGCGCTTTCGCGCGCAGCGACGTCTGCTGTTCTCGGACCTTCAGGACGCCTGACTGGCGTCCTTTTGCTTTATTGGGACTGCCAGTGGATAAGGTTTCGACCCGACTTCGGTGGGTGACCGTCCTGCTTGTCACGACGATTACGGTGACGGGCATTCTGGCGTTTGCGTTGGTGGCAGGCGCTGCCAATCCGCCCGTCGCTCCCAGGCAGATCTACAACGCCGACAGCCTACCTCAATTCTCTGCCCCGGATCGTGAGGGATTGAGGTGGGTCGCGCTGACCACGACGGGAATCAAGCCTCCGTTCACGCTGCAAACGGAGGCAACGTTTTCGGAAGCGGGCCGCTTCTGGGGGTTCTGGCTCGAAGGGACTGACTACGCGAAACCCCTGAAGTTCGTGATTCATCCCGAAGGCAGTTACAGCCTATCCAATGCCGCCCTACCCGACTGGCACCCCTTCATCCACATCCGATCAGAACGCAACCGGCTCTACCTCCACGTCGAACTGGACGGAAGCGCAACGCTTCGACTCAATGAGGAACTGGTGACTCGGTTTGGAGCCGGGACTTCAGAGACCTGGCAGGCAGGGATAGTTTTTGACAGTTCTCTTCCCCCCGTTTGGCATTCTATTCGGCTTCACGGCAGCTGACGCTTTGTGCCCCCTTTCACAAGTCGATAGTTTTTTGCAGCCTTCCTACGCTAGCATTCCGCATCATGACACAACACACATCACGACTTCCAGGTTTCTATAAACGTTCGTTGGCAGAGCGCGCCGCGATTGTCGGCGAGTGGGCAGGTCTGACTCCTGAGGAGCAGGCGGTACTCGTCGGCGTGCGCGGCTTGAACGCTGCCGCCGCCGACAACATGATCGAGAATGCCGTCGGCGTCTACGCGCTGCCGCTTGGGATTGCCACAAACTTCCAGGTCGACGGTCTGGACGTGCTGGTGCCAATGGTGGTCGAGGAGCCGTCCGTAGTGGCCGCCGTGAGCAATGCGGCCCGGCTGTTTCGTGACGGCGGGGGCTTCACAACCTCGACCGACGAGCCGATCATGATCGGGCAGATCCAGGTCATGGACGTGGACGATCTCTACGTCGCGGCCGGCGCCATCAAGGCCAATCGGGCGCGACTGCTCACCCTGGCGGATGAGGTCGGCGGAAGTATCGTCAAGCGCGGCGGCGGCGCACGAGATATCGAGGTGCGATTGCTCCCCGAGACCGCGGCTGGTCCCATGCTGATTGTCCATCTGCTGCTCGACGTGCGCGACGCCATGGGCGCCAACGCCATCAACACCGCGGTCGAGCATCTCGCCCCGACTGTCGAAGCCATCACCGGCGGGCGCGTCGTGCTGCGCATTCTCAGCAACCTCACGGACCGCCGTAAGGCCGCCGCCGAGGGGATGATCCCGGCCAACTCACTGGCGACGGACACCCTCAGTGGCGAACAGGTCGTACAGGCCGTCGTCGAGGCCGGCGCTTTCGCCGAAGCCGATCCTTACCGCGCAGCAACGCACAACAAAGGGATCATGAACGGTGTCGACGCGGTCGCCATCGCCACCGGCAACGACTGGCGGGCGCTGGAAGCGGGTGCGCATGCCTATGCCGGTCGCAGCGGCCGGTACACCAGCCTCTCCCGATTCTGGAAGGACCCCGACGGCAATCTGCGCGCGCGTATTGAAATGCCGCTGAGCGTTGGAATCGTGGGCGGCGCCACGCGCGTGCATCCGGCCGCCGGGGTGGCGCTCAAGATCCTGGGCATCACCAGCGCCGGGCAACTCGCCGGCATCATGGCAGCCGTCGGCCTGGCGCAGAATTTCGCCGCCGTGCGCGCGTTCGCGACGGAGGGTATCCAGCGGGGACACATGCGCATGCATGCCCGCCAGCTCGCGGTGGCCGCTGGCGCGACGCCGGCCGAAGTCGCGCAGGTCGTCGCGCGCATGATTCAGGAAGACAACATACGCGCCGAGCGCGCGCAGGCCCTATTGGCAGAACTTAGAGGACAGTGATCCATGCAAAACATGAACAGCAGCGGACGCTCAACCAATTTCCTGATGCGGCCGGATCGAGCCGTGGGCATTGTCGGCTACGGCGCCTACGTCCCGCGCTGGCGGCTGCCCGGCACGGAGATCGCCAAGCTGTGGCTGGGCACGCCCGATGGCAGCCCGGTCCGCGAGAAAGCGGTTGCCGGGCCGGATGAAGACGTCACCACCATGAGCATTGAAGCGGCCCGCAACGCCCTGGCGCGCGCGGCCATCGACCCGACGGCGCTGCGCGCGGTTTGGGTGGGCAGCGAGAGCCATCCTTATGCCGTCAAGCCGACCAGCACGATCGTCGCCGAGAGTATCGGTACCTCGCCCAGTATCCAGGCCGCCGACTGGGAATTTGCCTGCAAGGCCGGTACGGAAGCCGTCCAGGCTTCGATCGGCATCGTGGGCAGCGGCATGGGCCAGTACACGCTCAGCATCGGCATGGACACCGCCCAATCCCGCCCCGGCGACGCGCTGGAGTACACTGCGGCCTCGGGCGGCGCGGCCTTCATCCTTGGCCCGGCCGAGGAATCTGTCGCCGTCTACCAGGGCAGCTACAGCTACGTCACCGACACGCCCGACTTCTGGCGGCGCGCCGACGAGAGCTACCCATCGCATGGTGAGCGCTTTACGGGCGAACCGGCCTATTTCCATCATGTGGTGAGCGCCGGAAAAGCGATCATGGAGATGATGGGCAGTACCGCCGCCGACTATCGCTACGTGGTCTGCCACCAACCGAACGTAAAGTTTCCGCAGCGCGCCGCCGGGCTGCTCGGCTTCAAGGACGATCAGATGCAGACCGGGTTGCTGGCCAACGACATCGGCAACGTGTACTCCGGCTCGTGCATGATCGGCCTGACCGCGATTCTTGACGAAGCGCAGCCCGGGGACCGCATTCTGATGATCAGCTACGGAAGCGGCGCAGGCTCTGACGCGTTTGACCTGAAGGTCACCGAACGCATCCACTCTACTCGCGATCTAGCTCTGCGGACGCGTGAGTACATTGCCCGCCGGTCGGTCATCGACTATGCGACTTACACTCGCTACCGCGGTCTCCTCAAGCTCTAGCCCGGAAAGCAGCCAACAGTATCAATGGAGAAGGATCCATCATGCAAGATGTAGCGATTATCGGCATGGGGCAAACGCCGGTAGGGGAACACTGGCAGCTTGGGCTGCGCGATCTGGGCGCTGACGCGGCCCGCGCTGCGCTCGCCGACTCCGGCCTGGAGACTGTAGATACGCTCATCGTGGCCAACGCATTCGGCCCAACCATCAGCTCGCAGTCCCACGTCGCCCCGCTGATCGCCGATTTCGCGGGTCTGCGTGGCGTAGAAACCTACACGGTCGAAGCCGCTGAGGGCTCCGGCGGCGCAGCCCTGCGCGCCGGCATCCAGGCGATCCGGTCCGGAGATGCCAGCACTGTCATGGTGCTCGGAGTCGAGAAAGCGACCGACATGATCGGCACGGCCCGCACACGCGCACGCGGTGTCAGCGTGGATGCGGACGACGAAAGCGTGCACGGTGCGACACTGACCGCCCTGGCCGCCCTGTTGATGCGCCGCTATATGTATGAATACGGCGTCGATCTGGCCGCCTTCGAGGGCTTCAGCATCAACAGCCATGCCAACGGTGCGAAGAATGCCAACGCCATGTATCGCAACACCATTAAGCCCGGCGCCTTCAGCAGAGCGCCGATGATCGCCGACCCGATCAGCCTGTTCGACAATGCCCCCGATGCCGATGGGGCCGCTGCAGTCATCCTGACCACGCCGGAACGCGCCCAGGATCTCGTACCCCACCCCGTGCGCATCATCGGCGGCGGCGCCGCCAGCGATTCACTCACGCTGGGGGAGCGCGACGATCTGTTGTGGCTGCGCGCCGTAGAGATCTCCACAGAACGCGCCTTGCGCAGCGCCAGCGTGGCTCGCGAACAGATCAACCTGATAGAGCTGACCGACTCCTTCGCCATCATGGCCACCCTGTCGCTGGAAGCGTCCGGTTTCGCGGCGCGCGGCGAAGGCTGGCGTCTGTCGCAGGATGGCACGATCGGTTTGACCGGCCGTCTGCCCGTGAGCACCTTTGGTGGTCTCAAGAGCCGTGGCAACCCGGTTGGAGCTTCTGGCGTGTATCAGGCCGTGGAAGCCGCACTGCAATTGCGCCAAACCGCAGGTCCAAACCAGGTTCCGAACGCGCAGATCGCCATGATTCAGAGCGTTGGTGGCCTGGGCAGCACTGCCTTCACTCATATTCTGGCGCTCTAGTCGTTTGTGATGAAGTGCACAAAATCTTGCAGTATTCACTTGTGCAAGAGTGAGAAAGGCGCCAGCTTTCATCCGATCAATGGTCAATGAGAGGCGAATGTGAGAGGTTTTGACAGTCTTTTGAAGCTCTCTCTTCGCTCAATTGAGGGCTATTGACAGCGATCCGGCTATACAATGCGCTTAACTTGTGCGCAAATGCACAATCCGTGCGTAATCGCACAAACCAGGTCGAACGTAGTGGCGCCCATTCGAGGCGCATGATGGTAGGAGAGAGAGACGATGCAGATTTCACGGCACTGGCGTATGAAGGCGAAGCGCTATCGTCTGGAAGGTGTTCGTTACGAAACTGGCGAGATGCGCCTGCAAGCGCGCGCCGTCACCGCAACCAGCGAGCAGCCTATCGCCTTGCAGCTTCAGACACAGGCCATGCGTATCCCTGTGAAGGCCTAGGCCAATGACAGCCGATCAACGCCCCGCGTCGACGCCGCTCGCGCGTCAGGCGTTTGCCGGGACGGGCGAGATCTACAGCTTCACCGTGGTGCGCGAAGCGCCCGAGGGCTATGAAGAACAGGCGCCCTATGTGGTCGCCCTGGTCAAGCTCGACGAGGGGGCGTTTGTGACCGCACAGGTCACCGACCTCGAAGGGCCGCCCACGATTGGTGATCGCGTGGAAATGGTGACGCGCAAGCTGACTACGGAAGGCGACCGCGGCATGATTGTCTACGGCTATAAGTTCCGCAAGCCGGTCAAATAGACCCGTTAATCAGCGACTAGACGGCGCGAAGACTTTCAAGAGAAGTCTTCGCGCTTTTCATTCCTCCCCACATTGAAGTAGTTCCTTCAGCAGCCGCTTTGCCAGTAACAGGTCGTCGGGCGGAAGTGTCTTCAGCAGTTCCAGGACCACCCGCACCTCCTCCAGCCATCGGCGCTCGGCCTGATGCTGCGCCCGGACGTAACGAAACATCATCATGCGCAGGGCGAACATCCAACCCCAGTCGCGCGGCGGCGGATTCTCCAGCACGCGCTGATAGTCGGCCAGGTGTCTTTCCAGGTCGGAGGCGCGCGCCTCCAGGCTGGCTTTGCGGCCATCGATCAGCGCCTCCAGCGCCTCCGGCTCGACCAGACCGCCAAAGAATACCTGCGCCAGCCACTCCTGGCGTGTCGGCTGCGGCGGCTGCGGTGTGGTCAGCCATGATCGCAGTGCCTCCTTGCCGGTAGGCGTAATCGAGTAGACATTCTTGTTCGGAGCACTCTCCTGAATGATCCGCTCGGCAGTGATCCAACCGTCGGACTCCAGTTTATCCAGGGCGTGATAGACCTGCCGCTGGTCAGCTGTCCAGAAATTGCTCAGGATGTGATCGAACAACTTGCCGAGCTCGTAGCCTGTCCGGGGCATGATGTCGATCATCGCCAGAAGCATGTACTTTAGCGCCACCATTCACCTCACCCTGTGCACCAGTCCTGAACCTTATACTGCATTTCGCAGTAGTGCATCTGTCAGTCTGATACTCTCTTTGTCACTTGAGGAGGATTCATGATGCGCAACCGTTTCGCCATGATCTTCACCCTGTTGTGCTGTCTGACGATTGTAGCGCTTTTGCAGGCGCAGTCGGACCGCCCGCTGGCTTTCGATCTGCCCGAAGAAGCCGCCATCGAGCACGGACCCAGCGGCACGTGGGATGGCCGCTACACCGATCCCGGAGCAGTCCTATTTCACGATGGCGTTTTCCACATGTTCCGTAACGGCTTTGCTGCCTGGCCTGCTCCGGTCAGTATTGCCCATCACATTTCGTCTGACGGGCTTGCCTGGGAACCGGTCGGTGACGCGCCCATCCTCGCACCGGAAGACGCACCGTTCTATCATCTCGCCTATCTGGCTTCCAGTGTCATGGTCGAGGACGACGGCACGTGGGTGCTCTACGCCTATACCTGGGTCGATCAACAGACAAGCCCCGGCATGCAGATTATCCGTGCCACTGCCCCAGCACCCGAAGGCCCGTGGACATTTCATGCGGAGCCGCTGCTGACCGCGGGGCCAACCGGCGCCTGGGATGAATTCGGCGTGACCGTTCCGTCGGTGGTGAAGACAAACGACGGCTATGTCATGTTCTACAGCGGCTATGCGTCTGAATTTCCTGCCCAGGCCATCGGCATGGCGACCTCGACAGACGGGATCACCTGGACAAAGCATGACGACCCCGCCACCACAGGCGCGCTTCACGCCGAGAGCGACCCGGTCTTCACCGCTGCCCAGGTACCCTGGGACGCCGACGTCGCCCATCAGCCCCATGTCGTTGCCACGCCGGACGGCCTGGTCATGCTGTTCCGAACCTTCACCGGCCGCCAGCAGAATATTGCCTATGGCCTCGCCACCAGCACGGATGACGGTTTGACCTGGACCACAAGCGCGGCCGAGCCTGTACTGCGCTGGAATGATCCGACGGTTCTATCGCAGATTTGGTTCTCTACCATGGCCTATGCCGATGGCGAGTACTACGGGTTCTTTGAAGTTGCGCGCGGCACCACAACCAACATTCATGCAGGCAAGTGGGTGGGTACGATACCCTTCTGAGCCTAAGAAACCTCAGGCTCATGGCGTGCCATGAGCCTGGTAGACGAAGTGACCGGCGCTACATCCCCAGAATCAGGGCACATAGACATCCGTAATTGCCGGCGCGTCGGCGAAGTCGCGTGTCGCCGTCGTCGTCAGACCGAAGCCAAACGGAAACAGCGGCGCCACCGCGGAATTGAGCATCCGCTCCAACGGCACGTGGTCCATACTGGCCGGCCAGGAATGGGGCAGCGTCCCGGTGAACGGGCGATAGCCGAACAATGCGTCCGTCACGCCCAGCCCCTCCGTGCCGGGCAGCCAGGCGGCCACAAAAGCGTCTGCCTGTTCCAGCGCATCGTTGATGATCAGCGGGCGGCCGGACAGTAGAATGACCACCACCCGATCCGCTCGCTCACGCACCCGTTCCAGCAGGGTGACGTTGCCTTCCGGGAGATTAAGGTCTTCTCGATCCCCCTGCCCTTCCGCATACGGAGCTTCAGCCAGCACGACGATGGCGACGTCGGCGCGGAGCAGCTGTCCGTTGGCATCCACCGCATCGCGGAAGCGGCCGCTCGGGCTAAAGATCACCGTCGTCTGATCCGAAACCGATGCCTCGACGGCTTCAAGCATGGTCGTTCCAATCGTGCTGTCTCCCGGCACACCCTGCCACTCAATCGTCCACCCCCCATTCTGAAGGCCGATATCATCCGCGGCCGTACCGACGACGAAAACCGTATTCAGATCGGCCGGCAGCGGCAGGGCATCCCCCTCATTTTTGAGCAAGACGAGCGACTCGCTCACCGCCTCGCGGGCTACAGCGCGGTGTTCGGCCGATCCGACATCGGCCAGGAGCTCGGCAACATGGAATGGCTGCTCGAATAGCCCGAGGGCAAACTTGACTCGCAGGATACGGCGCACAGCGTCGTCGATACGCTCCAGTGAGATATCTCCGCGCTCGACCGCCGCCTCCACCACACCGATGAAGCGGCGGTAGTCGTACGGGACCATGTTCATGTCGACGCCGGCGTTGATCGCAGTGACGACGGCCGCAGCGTAGTCTGGCGAAATCTGATCTATGCCACCCCAGTCGCTAACGACAAATCCGCTGAACCCGAGTTCGCCTTTGAGCACGTCGGTGATGAGATACTGCTGGGCGTGCATCTTCATACCGCCCCAACTGGAAAACGAGATCATGATGCTCAGCGCGCCATTCTGAACAGCCGCCTGGTACGGTGGCAGATGCACTGCGCGCAGAGTCTCTTCGTCCACGTCCGTCACGCCCTGGTCGAGGGCATAATTGTTGGTTGTGGAGCTACCCCACACCGCGCCGCCATCGCCGACGAAGTGCTTCGGTGTGCCCAGCACAGCCAGGTCCTCGCCCTGCAATCCATTCAGGTAGGCGGTCGCCAGTTCGGTGACCAGCACTGTGTCTTCGCTGAATCCCTCGTAGGTGCGTCCCCAGCGGATGTCCTGCGGCACCGCCACCACCGGCGCGTAGTTCCAGAAGATGCCCGTCGCGGCCATCTCAAGCGCCGTGATGCGCGCCGTCTCTGCCACCAGCTGAGGGTTGCGAGTCGCACCCAGGCCGATGTTGTGCGGAAAGATGGTAGCGCCAAAAACATTGTTGTGCCCGTGGACGGCGTCGACACCGTAGATGAGTGGAATCCCCAACGGTGTGGCCAGTGCGTACTCCTGGAAGCCGTCGACCATGGCCGCCCAGTTTTCCGGCGTGTTCGGCTGAGGATAGCCACCGCCACCGCTCAGCAGGCCACCTATGGCCAACCCGGTAATGTCATCGGGCGCGATGCTGTTCTTCTCGACCAGTGTCATCTGCCCGATCTTCTCCTCCAGCGACATCCGCGCCAGCAGATCCTCGACGCGCGCCTCGATAGGCATCGCCGAATCGCGATAGGGTTCATCCTGGGCGCTCGCCGTGGGTATCAGGCAAAAAGCCAGCAGAAGCAATAAGCGAAAGTATTTCATTCAGTCGACCTTTCATACGTACAACGCGACAATTGTACTTCCGGAGAATGTCGTGTCGCTACCAACAAAAGAGCCGCCCGAAGTCTTGCTTCAGGCGGCCCTGGATTGGATCAGCTTCGGATGCGACGGCGCGTTAGCCGGGCGAAACCGCGAGGAGCGGCGCAATCACCAGAGATACAATCGCCAGCAGCTTGAGCAGGATATTCAGCGACGGGCCGGACGTGTCCTTGAAGGGATCGCCGATCGTGTCGCCCACAACCGCCGCCTTGTGCGCGTCGGACTTCTTTCCGCCCAGATTGCCGCGCTCTATGTATTTCTTGGCGTTGTCCCAGGCGCCGCCAGCGTTGGCCATCATGACCGCAAGGAGGAACGCCGAGATCAGCGAACCCAGGAGAACGCCGACAAGCGTCTCAACACCGACAAAACGCGATAGGTCATTGCCCCGCCCCAGTAAAGTCAGGACTGCGATACCGACCGGAACCAGCACGGCGACGATGCCCGGCAGGAGCATTTCGCGAACGGCGCTCTCTGTACTGATTGCGACGCACTTCTCGTAATCTGGCAGTGCCTTGCCTTCCATCAGACCGGGAATCTCGCGGAACTGGCGGCGGACTTCCAGAACGATCTGCTGTGCGGCGCGGCCAACGGCGATCATCGTACGGCTGCTGAAGAAATACGGGAGCATGGCGCCCAGCATAATGCCGGTGATCAGCCGCGGGTCCAGGATGACCTCCTGGAACGTCGCATTGTTCGTGGTAGCGCTGCCGGTCGACTCGATGAACGCGGCGATCAGCGCCAGCGCCGTCATGACGGCGCTGCCGATGGCGAATCCTTTTCCGGTCGCTGCGGTCGTGTTGCCGAGGCTGTCCAACGCGTCCGTACGCTCGCGCACATGCTCACCTAGTTCAGCCATTTCGGCGATGCCGCCGGCGTTGTCCGCGACCGGGCCATAGGCGTCGGTAGCCAGAGTAATCCCCAGCGTGGCCAGCATCCCAACGGCTGCGACTGCGATTCCGTACAGCCCGCCCGCGCCATAGGCGATAAGCGTGGCAAAGATGATCACAATGACCGGGAGCACGGTACTACCCATACCGACCGACAGTCCCTGAATGACGACGATCGCCGGGCCGCCGACCGAGCTCTCGGCAATCGAGCGAGTCGGTCCGTACGTGTCACTGGTGTAGTACTCGGTGAAGAAGCCGATCAGCACGCCTGCCAGCAGGCCGGACAGGGTGGCAAGAATGACACCCGTGCCAAGTTCAAGAATCAGGCCGAAAATGATGATGGCGATCGCGACGCCCGCGCTGGCCGCATACACACCACGTCGCAGGCTGCCCAGGAGCGCCTGCTGAGTGGCCTTCTCTTCGGTGCGAACCAGGAATGAGGCTGCGATAGCAATGATGATGCCGGCCGCTGCCACCAGGATCGGATAAGCCTCCAGCCGAAGCTTGAGCTCTTCACCTGAAACCGCAACACCGGGAAGTGTCGTCACCAGGGCGGCAATTGCGATAGCTGCGATGATCGAACTCGCATAGCTTTCGAAGAGATCCGAACCCATGCCGGCGACATCTCCGACGTTGTCGCCGACGTTATCGGCGATCACGGCAGGATTGCGCGGATCATCTTCCGGGATACCGGCTTCGGTCTTCCCCACCAGATCTGCGCCCACGTCTGCGGCCTTCGTGAAAATGCCACCGCCCACCCGGGCAAAGATAGCGATTGAGGTCCCGCCAAACCCGAAACCGGCCAACGCACTGGCAGCAGCGAGCGTATCAAGGCCGATGACATTGGTGAACAGGATAAACAGCAGACTGATCCCCAGCAGCGCCAGGCCGACGACCATGCTGCCCATCACCGTGCCGCTCGCAAAAGCGACGCGGAGTCCCTGGTTCAGGCTCCTGGATGCAGCAGCGGTTGTGCGCACATTGGCGCGCACGGCGATACTCATCCCGAAAAAGCCGGTGAGTGCCGAAGCACCCGCGCCTGAAACGAACGCCAGGGCCGTCCACGGGCTCATCCCGGAACCGGGAATGCCGCTGAGAATGAGCAGGACGACGGTCACCACCGCAACAAGAACCGCTACATAACGATACTCACGACTGAGGAAGGCGCGCGCACCTTGCTGGATAAAGCCGGAAATCTCCTGCATCCTGGCTGTTCCTGCATCCTGGCGAATAACCCATTGAGCCGTGAAGAAGGCGAAGACAAGCCCTATCACACTGACAATCAGCGCAAATAGAGCGGCGTTGTTCGTCAGAAACTCCATAACGTCTCCTTCCAGAGGTGAACATGTTAGAATTGGTGGAACGAAGGCAGTCCATGATTATATGGGTCAGGCGCGTATTCGCTATGGAATGTCTTACGATTTCACCTCCGTGATCTGGTGCAACATGTCACAATTGACCTCAAAGAGTTTAGGCGAACGCGGAGAGACACTCGCCGCGGAGTATCTGACTCAGCACGGCTATCGGGTGCTCGCGCGCAACTGGCGCACTCGCCTGGGCGAACTTGACATCGTTGCGGAGTCCGCCGATGGTATCCGAGTATTTGTGGAAGTCAAGTCGCGCCACACTGCCGAAGCCAATCCGCTGGAGAGCATCACGCTCCGCAAACGGAAGTTACTCGTCAGCACGGCCCATTACTACCTCACAGAGCAGCAACTCAACGACACCCACTGGCGCTTCGACGTCATCTCAGTCATCTTCGCACCCCATCAGCGACCCAGGATCGAGCACTATCAGGATGCCTTTGACTGGTAATTCGCGCACCATTCCCCTCCTGGTCATCCAGGGGCCAACAGCCGTCGGCAAGACAGATCTGGCCATTGCCCTGGCTCAGCACCTGAACGGCGCAATTATCGGTGCGGATAGCCGGCAGATCTACCGCAGCATGGACATTGGCACGGCCAAGCCGACGCCGCCACAGCGCGCCGCGGCGCCCCCATCACCTGATAGACATCGCCGATCCTGACGAAGAGGGTGTCGCTGGCCCGTTATCTGCAACTGACCACCGCGGCCATCGAAGCGATTCACCGCGCCGGGCAACTGCCGCTGCTCGTCGGCGGCACGGGGCAGTACATCACAGCCCTGGTCGAGGGCTGGTCGCCGCCAGAAGTGCCGCCCGACCCGGTCACACGCGCGAAGCTCGAAGCCGAAGCCGCGCAGGTGGGAACGGCCGCCCTGTACGAGCGGTTGGCGCGTCTCGATCCTCAAGCGGCTGCCTTGATGGATGGCAGCAATCTGCGCCGCATCATTCGCGCGCTAGAAGTCATTGAGATCACCGGGAAGCTGTTCAGCGCCCAGCGCACGAAAAAGCCTCCCCCGTACCGGACACGCGTCATTGGCCTGACGCTGGAACGCGATCGCCTGCGCGAACGGGCCGACCACCGCCTCGATGAAATGATGAAAGCGGGCTTTCTCGGCGAGGTGCGCGGACTGCTCGAACGGGGTTACCATCGCCGCCTGCCCTCGATGAGTGCCGTGGGGTATGCGCAGCTCGCCATTCATCTGCTCGACGGCTTGCCCCTGGACGCCGCGGTGGAACAGGCGAAAATCGCCACGCACGCCTTCATTCGCCGTCAGTTCTCCTGGTTCCGCGGGCACGATCATGGCATTTTGTGGCACAATATGGACTCATTGGCGTTCGACCCGCTGCTGGCGCAGACGGCCGAGTGGTTGAACACCTCAGGCGACGCCTGAAGGATATTGACTCAAGACCACACTAGAGGAAGAACGTATTGTTTCGCCGAGGTGGGGATAACCGAAATGCCGTTGTCGGGCTGATGTTGATCGTGGCGCTGCTGTTTTTCGCGCCTCGCTACCTGCCCAATCTGGTGGCCAACGTGATTCCGGAACTGTATGAGGGCGCTCCCTGCGACCGGCTGAAAATGGCCGATGACCGTGCCAATCATCAATCGCTGCTCGGACGGGCGTCAACCGCGCCGGTCAGCCTGGTGGTCCGCAGCAGCGGTCTGCCCGTCGACGGCAGCGGCGCCTTATACATCACGATCGCCGTAATCAACAACACTGTGGGCACTGTCCCCTTCGTGTTTAATCCATCGCAGGTCGTCGTCGGAGATAACAACACCAGCGGACTGGGGATCATCTTCAACCCGGTCAAATCGATCCCGATTGGCACCGGCAGACAGGATGGCGCCTCCGTGCCGGAAACCAACATCCGCCTGCTCCAGCCGCGCCAGCGCTGCCTGCACACGATCGAGATCCCGGCTGGGAACGTGCTGTCCGATGGCGATTTCATCAATGGATCGATGGAAGTCACTGCTTATTATCGTAACAACATTAACGGGGTCATCACCACTTCCCCAATTCCGCAGGCAACACCGATCTTTCGCGACCAGGGGCTATGGACGGGTTTTGTGCAATCTGCCCCAGTCCGCATTCCGGGCCGAACAGGATAAGCGATCAATCACACCGAATTTTGTATAATGTGTTAGGCGTCTTTATCGGCTGATTTAAGATGACACCTTCAGCGAGGAGCGGCGGCGAAATGCCCGAGAAGAGTCCAGAGCGTCCTATCCTGATTATTCAGCAAGAAAAAGCGCTTGATCTCCACTGGACACTGCCCTCTGACGAGGTCGTTCTGGGACGCGGGGAGGACTGCGAGCTGATCCTCTCCGAACGTCAGGTATCGCGACAGCACATTCGCATCTTCCAACAGGGCGAGCAGTATTATGTAGAAGACCTGGAAAGCCGTAACGGCACCTGGGTCAACGGCGAGCAGTTGAAAGGCACCCGCCGCCTTCAGAATGGCGACAAGATCCAACTCGCCATGACGGTCAAGATCGAGTACGTGGCCTCCGGTTCGACCGCCCCGATGCCCTTCGAGGTGCCGGAGCATCTGGAAGGCGGCCGTATGAAGCTCGATATCGACTCCCGCCGGGTTTTTATCAACGGCGTGGAATTGGACCCGCCCCTCAGCCCGCCGCAATACCGTCTGCTGGAGCTGCTGTACACCAATGTCGGGCGCATCTGCACCCGTGAGCAGGTGGTCGAAGCCGTCTGGCCGGAAGCTTTCGGCGAAGGCGTGAGCGAGCAGGCTATCGACGCGCTCATCCGCCGGCTGCGCGACCGCCTGGCCGAACTTGACCCGGACTGGCAGTACATCATCACCGTGCGCGGGCATGGCTTCCGGCTGAATCACGGTTAGTCAGCAGAGCAGCCGGCGCTGTACAGATCCGCAATCTGCGCCGCGAAATCCAGCACCGAGAGTCGCAGCGGCTCTGGTTCGAGAATGCGCACGCCCCGGCCACAGCCGAGCAGGCGCTGTCGGGCATCGGCAAACGAAGAGAAGCGCAGCTCGAGCTGGACCCAACCGTCAGGCTCAACAACACCAATCTGGAGATCCGGACTGCTCTCTAGATGGTCCGGAAGTTCCCTCAGAAAGTGCGGCGCCACCTGCACGCGGACTCGATACGGCAGGTGGTTATCCTCGATAGCGGCGCACCATTCGCGCCAGGTGGCCTCCAGGTCAAAACCCACCGGACGCTCGAAGCCGCTCGTCAGGAGCTGTGCGCCACGTAAATGCGCAATCCGCTTGACGCGCGTCGCCCCTTTATAGCCGTACACCAGATACCAGACGCTCGCCTTGGCCACCAGGCCGTAGGGTTCGACGACCTGATCGATCTCCACCCCACCGACCATCGGCAACCCGTAACGGATGCAGATCTGCCGGTCGTTCCAGACCGCCTCCTGCACGACATTCAGAAACGGAGCCGGTTGCTCTTCCTGAAACCACCACGTTGAGTCCAGGTAGATACGCTGCCGCACCCGCTCCTCATCGTAGTGACGAGCATCAGGCAGCGCCGCGCTCAGCTTCAACAGCAGGCGCCTCAGCGGTTCACTCTGGCCAAGCGCCTCCAGTGGCGCGGGAACGCTTAGCATGAAGAGCGCGGCAGCCTCGTCATCGTTGAGTCCTGTCAGCGTCGTGCGATAGTTCTCGACCAGCGCATAGCCCCCACCTTGCCGGTACTCCGCATAGATGGGCACGCCCGCTGTCGTCAGCGCGTCAACGTCGCGGTAGATGGTGCGTTCGGAGACTTCGAGCTTTCCGGCGAGCTCACGGGCGGTCAGGCGGCCATGTTTCTGAAGAAGAAGCAGGAGGGTAATCAGGCGATCAGCACGCATGGCAGGGGGTTCTCAGCAACCTCAAACACTCGTGATTATAGCGAGGAGAAGCTTGACTGACACTGGATGTCAGTCAAGTCGTTCGACAATGAAGGTGTAGCCGCGGTTGCGCGTCGCCGTTGCGGGCGCAACGACGACTACGGGCCGCTGCTAGCCGTATCAACGAGGGATAACCATGACCGAGAATCTTGTCCGAATCGTACGTCTTGAGCCGATGCGCGTCGCCAGCTTCCATGCCTTCAGCGCCAGCCCCGAGGGTGAAGCATGGCAGAAGCTGATCGACTGGGCCGAGCCGCTCGGCCTGCTCAGGGAACCGAAGAGCCATCGCATCTTCGGCTTCAACAACCCCAGTCCGTCTGCCGGAAGCCCGAACTATGGCTACGAGTTCTGGATTCAGGTGCCGGAAGACCTTGAGGCCGGCGAGGTAGAAGGTTCCGTGACCTTCAAGACGTTCGTGGGCGGGCTGTTCGCGGTCGCCCACTTCCAGGGCGGAGGCGAGGCCATCCCCGAGTCATGGAAGCTGCTCAGCATCTGGTGCGAAAGCAGTCCGTATCGAATGGCGACCCACCAGTGGCTTGAAGAGCACCTCGGGTCGGCCGACAACCCGCAGCTCGAACTGGACCTGTACCTGCCGATCACGAAGTAAGGGCAGCGGGATCTTCCCGTCGAGAAATGCTGCCGGCGGCGCATCTGGCAGGCGATGCGCCGCCGGCCTGCTCACCTCTGCTCGGAGAGAGCGGCCACGATGGCCGCCACTTTCACCCGCTCGACAGCACCTTTGGTGCGCGCCGCCCCGCCCACGTGAATCTCGGGCACGCCAGTCGCTTCGAAAATGTGGCGCGCATTCTCCAATGTCACCCCACCACCGCAGGCGAATTGAATCCCAGCGCCATAGCGCATCACCCAGTCGCCTAGCAGATCGCGATTCTCCCCCTGGCCTGGCCGCAAACCTGACGCCAATACCCGATCGACCAGCCCGGTGAGCGTTGTCAGGGCACTATCCGTGTCTGCTGCCTCCTCGATGGCTCGATGGAATGTGAATTGGATCGACGGGTTAATGGCGCGGCAGGTCTCGATCACGCGATACAGCAGCGGTACATCGACGTCGCCGATTGAAGTCAACGCGCCGAAGACCACACCATCCGCCCCCAGGCGCGTGACGGCTCCGGCATCGGCGAGTATCTGGTCAGCCTCTGCGGGTGAGTAGACGAAGTCGCGCGCATGCGGGCGCACCATGACGTTGAGCGGCAGATCGACGGCGGCACGTACAGCACGCAAGGTGTCGAAGTCCGGGGTGAGTCCGCCGAGCGGCAGATCGCGGACCACCTCCAGGTTGGTTGCGCCGCCAGAGGCCGCCTGTCGCGCGTCGGCGGCATCCATTACGATGATTTCCAGGGAAGTTTTCAATGAATGGACGCTCCTGACGCGGTGGGCCAGTTCAGCCGGTGTCTGGCTCTGCTGTACCAATCTCGGGCTGCGACGCATGGGTGTCTTGGTGCTTGACGTGCTCCCGTGTACCACCGCGAATCTGCGTGACGCGTTTCTGCAGGTGGCGGAAGTAGTCGGAATCGGTGATCGCTTCAACCTGCTGTGCCTGTTTTTCCGAATCGATCTGAATACGAAGCGATCGAATCTCCTGCTTCAGACGGGCCTCCCGAGCATGGATCTCGGAGGCCATTTGTTCAATCACCTTGGCCGTGTCGCCGAATTCATCGCTGCGCCGCGCGATCGTCCGAACGGTATCCACCTCAGGGGAATCCAGGGTGAGGCGATCGGTAATGATCAGGTTGGCCAGCCGCGCGATCTGAATGACCGGGCGGACAACCGTGCGTCGCAGAACAACGTTGATCGCGACGACGACCACGACGAAGACCACGACAAGGATTCCCATGACCAGGCCAAGCGCCTGCTGGCGCTGGCTGAACACTTCCTCTGCCGGGACGTAAAGCATACGAATAGCCACCACCTCGCCAAGCTGCCAGCCGAAGCCATTAGCGCTGCCATAGGTATTGATCAGGCTCGCCGGCGCGGCCGCTGGATCACCGTGGCAGCGCAGGCACGTTTCGGTGGTAACGGCCAGTGGTCGGGCGTTGTAGAACAGCAGATCGTCATCCACCGTCGTGAAGCCGCTAAGTTCTAGCTGACTCGGGTCTGCCGCAAAAGAGGCAATCATGGCGGCTTCAAAATCGGTGGCGATGTCGTCGAGGTTCGTCGGATTGAGCGCCGCTTCCTTATATAGAGAGCCACTATAGGTCCGGGCGCTACGGAAACTGTCGAAGACCGTCTGCGCCGAATAGGCGGGGACGGTCTCTGGGATGAAGTTCGGCTGGACGTCGAGATCGTCGACCAGCAGCGGATTGACATGCTCACTTGTGTAGGTCCGAACAGCGCCGAGCAGGTCCATCAGCGCCATGCTCCGTGTTCGAATCTCGTCTTCGGCCTGACGCTGCAGGACCTGAGTGAATATTGCCCACGCCGCGATGAACGCGGCGACGAAAATGATCGAGATGATCAATGTGAATCTCGTCCGCAGATTCATCTGGCGCATCTGACAATATTCCTGTTTTTCGGGTGTTCACCCCATTATAAACGGGTTCCCACCCTGGCCAAATTGAGAAGGCCTCAGGCCAGCGTCATGTCCAGGTACGCCTCGCGCACGACGGCGTCCTCCGCTAGTCCCATGATCGCCAGCATCTGCTGAATTCGCTCGGCCTTCAGCTCGGCGTCACGAGCCGACCAGGTGCGGCTCTTGATCTCGACGTAGCGCTCGGCGCGCTGCGGCTTGACCAGGCGATCCAGGTTGATGTAGAAAAGCACACCTTGATAGAGGATGTGCCAGCGCCGGCGCTCCTTCTGAAGGTCGCGTTCCTCGGTGGGCCGGAAGTATTCACGATAAAAACGCAGCGTGTTGGTCGCATCGGCCATGAACCGGGAATGCGAGAGCAGTGTTGCATCGTGGAAGACCCGTTCCGTCTCAAACTCGATCAGCGTCAGGCGCGCGCGGCTGGTGCCCGGCTGACCCACTGCGTCGGCCCGAACGTCCTCACGATAGCGAACACTCCCCTCGGACGGCTCATCGAAGAGGAACCAGGTGTCATACTGCATATAATGATTCTGCTTGAGGACGTCGACATCCGGGTGCCGCAGCAGCCGCTCAATCTGCGCATCGCTGTCTTCGTTCAAACGGACCTTCAACTGCACTTCGAAGCTTTCGCTCTGCCGCAGCCCGCCGATGGCCAGCAGTTTGCTCAGAACGCTCGATTCGCGTTCGCGCAGGAAGGCGTCGATCTCTAAGGCAACCTGGCGCGCGTCGTCCAGAATGGACGGCACATCGACCGTCAGCAGCGCCCGATCGCGCATCAGCCAGCGGCCGTCGCACAGCACGTCGCTGACATCGCTGGCTTTGCCCGCGTAGACGATGCGAGAATACACGGCATTGGGATCATGCAGGAATTGCGGCGAATTGTGCAGGGGTTCGGCATCCATGATCAGAAGGTCGGCCCGCTTGCCCGGCTCAAGGCTTCCGGTCAGGTGGTCGATGAACAGTGCCGCCGCGCCCTGGCGAGTCGCCATCAGCAGCGCATCGCGGGCCGGGACCACAGTCGGGTCGTTGGCCTCGGTCTTGGCCACAATGGCGGCCAGACGCATCTCCTCGAACATGTCGAGGTCGTTGTTACTCGCCGGACCATCCGTGCCTATGCCCACGTTCAATCCCTGGCGCAACATGGCGGTCACTGGGGCGATGCCGCTGGCCAGCTTGAGGTTGCTCGTCGGGCAATGCGCCACGCCGGCATGGGCATCGTAGAGCGTCTTCATCTCCGGCTTGGAGATATGTACGCAGTGCGCCGCCAGCACCTTCGCCTCGAACAAACCGACATCGTCGACATGCTCGACGACGGATTTCCCGAGGTCGTTCAGGCTGTTCTCCAGCTCCAGTTTGGTCTCGGCGATGTGGATCAGGAGCGGTACGTTCTGCTCCTTGGCGAGATCGGTGCACAGACGAAGCGACTCGTCCGGGTTGGTATAGGGGGCGTGCGGCGCTACGGCCGGAGTGATCAACGGGTGGCCCCGCCACTCCTCGATGAACTTGCGGCAGCGGGCGATACCTTCTTCGTAGCTGCTGGCATCCGGCGTCGGGAATTGCAGGATCGACTGTCCAAGCACCGCCCGCATGCCCGCGCGCGCCGTGGCGGCGGCGACGTGTTCCTCGAAATAGTACATGTCGGCGAAGGCCGTCACGCCGCTGCGGATCATCTCGGCGCAGGCCAGCAGCGTCCCCAGCTCGCAGAATTCCGGTGTTACAAACGTACGCTCTGTCGGCATGACGTAGCCGAGCAACCAGACGTCGAGGCGCAGGTCGTCGGCCATGCCGCGCAGCAGCGTCATCGGTACGTGCGTGTGCGCATTGACCAGACCGGGCATGACGATCTTGCCGGCGCAGTCAATGACCTGATCGGCGCGATACGCCGCGGCCAGATCTTCGCGTTTGCCAACCGCAACCAGTGCGTTGTCCCTGATTGCAACCGCACCATCCATGAACACCTGGAACTTCTCGTTCATGGTAATGACGATGCCGCCGCTCAAAAGAATGTGGGCGTGTTCCATACTAATTCTCCCTTGCGAATTGGCACGATTATATGCCTAGTGTAAACTGTCACCTAGCGCCGCACTCAAATGAGATTCTGTATGTTCAGACGCCTTCAGCCACACCACACCATGACCCTGGAAGCCGGGCTCATCGGGTTGTTTTTCGTCCAGGCCGCGCGATTCCTGATCGCCATGCTTTACAGCCGGGCAGCGGGCGCATCCGTCGTCACAGCGCTCCAGGCCGCGGGTGCGATCCTGCCGGATCCACTTCCCATCAATCCGGCGCAGGTCACAGCCGAATGGACGACACTGGGCGTACTGCTGCTCTTGCCTTTGATCGGCTCTCTCGTGATCAACCTGCCTTTCATGCCGCTGGTCGCGGCGCTGGTGGTGATCGCCGGACGGCTGCTCATGTTTGACATGGGCGTCCTGACGCCGACGGCTGCCGCGGCGGTGGTGTTCAGCGGTGGGCTGCTCTATCTGCTGGCGATGGCGCGTCGGCGTCTGCGCACTCTGCCTTACTTCTTCGTGCTGGGGTTCGCCGCGGATATGCTTATTCGCATGTTCGGCAACACCAACGACCTGTCGATTGCACCGGGTTTCCTCAATATACAGATCGGTCTGGCGATTGTCTCAGTTTTGCTCGCCCTGATCTCGTTGTTGCTGCAAAGCCGGCAAGCACGCGACGATGAAACCGGCGCGGCGCTGGATCGCGGACTGATCCCATTGTGGGGTGCACTGGGTATCGGCGGGCAGCTCTATCTTTGGCTGGCGCTGTTCGGCCTCCCCAACGCGGTCGCGACTCGCGCAAGTGTCGACTATACCCTGTTTGCCCCTGCCCTGCTGGGCGCCACCCTGCTCCCGATCATCCCCGTGGTGCGTTCCTGGGCGCGGGGATTCATCGGCGCGGTCGATGGCGGCGCACGTGGTTGGCTGTGGCTGCTGCTGATTGCTCTGCTGATTGTCCTCGGCACGCGCCTCAACGGGTTGGTCGCCGGCGTCAGCCTGACCGTGGCCGCCGCCCTGTCGTCGCTGGTCTGGTGGTGGGTGGCACGACCCAAAGCGGAAAAGGAACGCTCGTTCGGTGGCCTCTACGTGCTGATCGGGCTGGCGCTGTTTGCCCTGCTCGTGGTCGGCGACATCTTTACGTTTGAATACGCCTTTGTTCGTGATCTGACCGGCGACTACGCATTCCTCAACCCGTATGTGCCGCCGCTGCTGCGCGGCTTTCGCGGTTTTGGCCTGGGCGTCATGCTGCTGGCCCTCTTCATTGCTTCTATCCCGATCATACAAACCCGCCGGCGCATCCCCTGGATGGGCGGTGCATCCGCGCTTGTCTCGCTGCTGGCCATCGTCCTGGTGGGCGTGCTGGTGGCCGTCGGCACGTTCGCAGTCCGGCCGCCAGTCATTGCCGGCGTACGGGGTGAGCCGACCATTCGGGTCGCCACCTACAATATCCATGGCGGCTATGACCAGTACTACGTCGGCCAGCTAGAGCAGGTCGCGCGAACCATCCAGCAGAGCGGCGCCAATGTGGTGCTGCTTCAGGAAGTCGAAGCTGGGCGACTGGTCAGCAGCGGCGTCGATCAGGCGCTGTGGCTGGCGCGCCGCCTGGGGATGGACCGGCGCTACTTCCCGACCAACGAGTCGCTGCAAGGGTTAGCCGTCCTCTCCAACATCGAGATTGGCTTCGCAGATGGCGAGCTTCTGGCCAGCCTGGGCAGCCAGACTGGTGTGCAGCGCGTGCAGATCGTCCCTGATCAGAATGTGGTGGTGACGCTTTACAACACCTGGCTCAGTCCGCTCTTCGATCTGGGGACAAGTGAACTCAGCGCGCAGGAACAGGATCAGCAGCGGCAGTTGAACGAGATCTTCGGACGTATGCTGGGCGGCGCCTGCTCCTCAATGTCGGGCGTGCCGTGTTGGGCGGAACCATGCACAACGTGCCCGACTCGCCGCTGATGCAGCAGATGCGCGGCGCAGGTTTCAGCGATCCATTCGCTGGGCTACCCATCGAGATCAGTGCCACATTCGTGCGACAAGGCCAGCCACGGGCGCGCTTCGACTATCTGTGGCTGTGCAATCTGCCATCTGAGGGTGTTGGCGTGCTGAGCACCGAGGCGAGCGACCACCGGATCGCCTACGCCGGCATCGTGCTGGCACGCTAAGCCGTCAACCTGGGAGGCGACATGCCGAAGGTCTTCATCTCCTACCGGCGGGCAGACGGTCAGGCAGCGGCCGATCGTCTGTATACCGCACTGGCCGCCGCAGTTGGCAAAGACAATGTCTTCAAGGATGTCGACTCCATCCGCCTGTCACAGGATTTTCGCGCTGCTATCGAAAAAGCCATCATCCTGAGCGATGTGCTGCTGGTGGTTATCGGCCCGCACTGGCTGACCGTCACGGACGACAGCGGCCAGCGCCGTCTCGATAACTCAGCCGACTACGTGCGACTCGAGGTCGAGATCGGGATGCGCCACGTCCGCGCCGTCATTCCAGTGCTGGTCGACGGTGCGCAGATGCCGGCGGGCGATCAACTACCGCCCAGCCTCTACCAGCTTTCGTACCTCAATGGCGCGGTGCTGCGCGGGGAACCCAATACCACCTCGGATATCAGCCGCCTGGTCGACCAGATTCGCGGGCTGTTTGACTCACCTGCCGCTGATGCAGACGCTCCACAACCCACCGGTGCTACGACAGACGCGACCTTAGCCATTTCCACTGTCGAGCCGCCCGCATCTGGCGTAGGCGTCAGCCACCTTTCTGTGGGTGGCCATGAGATCACCATCGACCTGGCCGGCGTATCGCTCACCAAACCCCAGCGCGTGTGGTTTGACGGAGCGCTGGTCAGCGAGCGCTACACCGTCTTCGGCGTCAGACATGCCTTTGCCGTTAGCGAGAAGGATGTCCAGGTCAGCTACGAAGTGCAGACCGGCTCGCGCTGGCATGGCGCATCGTACTGGATTGTCGTGCGGCGGGACGGCGTGGTTGTCTACAGCAACAAGTAGAAACTAGGCAGGATCCATAAACATCAGGCGGGTGATGCGTACGCTACCGAGGTTGACGGCGATCTCGATCCGTCGTATCTGCCGCGAGGTGTCATCGTCAGTGCCAAGCAGCGCCGGCACACCCGAGTTCAGATTGACTGCCGCGACGGTCTCGAAGGCATTGGTCGCTGTCGGAGAGTCGAAGTAGAAAACAGATGCGCTTTCACCGTCGACCGTAGGCACCAATTCCACCAGCGCGGCGCCGATACTGTCGCGCAGCACATCGATGCGAACCCGGCTGCGGGCGCACGAGCCGACCACACCGTCGACCGCAAGCACGAGGTCGCCATTGTCCTCGACGATCTGCAAGCGGCCCTCCGGACATTCAACGCCATCCGGTGGAACCAGCGAAAAGCCAAGATTCCAGGCGATGAAACTGTCCTCGGTCACGTCGAATGGCGGTTCGACCAGATCGGCCGGGGGGCGTAGCGAAAAATCGATCTCGAACGGATCGCTGCTCAGGGTGATTGCGAACAGCCCACGGTTGTCACGCTCGTCGACTTCCGACACCTCCGAGTCGACATCTACCACAAGCTGCGTGTTGTAGGCGCCCCACCACCCATAGCTAACCGGGAAGCTGATATTCTTTGAACCATTTGGCGGGATGCTTTCGACACGACCGACCAGCGTATTCTGGCGCACGGGCGGGTCCAGGCTGGCATCCCACGACCAGTTAAAGGAACCAGACTCACCTTCACCGTTGTTCGTGATGGTCATGCTGAGGATAAACACCTGCCCAGGCACCGGCACGCGTGGCGAAACGCGGAGCCGTCCGACAGAGAGATTGGGCAGCAGCGGCGGCGTAGTCGGGGTGGCCGTGACCGCCAACGTAGGCGTCAGTGTCGGAGATGGGGTGACGGTCGGCGCGGTCAGCGTCGGCACGATGAATAGAAGCGCGAGGAAGACCAGTGTGCCGAGCGCGGCGGGAATCAGCGCCCGACGAACGCGCGTATTCCCGGCGGTCCCTGGCAATGGACCGGTGGGTTCATCCAGTGAAGGGGGAATAGGCTGCACCTGCCCCGGCGTCGGCGTAATGAAGCGTGATAAACCGACGTGCAGTTCGTCCGGCAGCCCGGCCTGAAGACCATCTTCGGCAGGGACATACTGGATATTGGCCAGTCGCGACCAGGCCTCGCCGGCCAGCAGCAGTGGAAAGATCGGCTTGCGCAGCCGTTCCGCCAGCAGGATTTCGCGCTCCACCCAATCCGACGCCTGGCTGTTGGGGGACATGATGACGATGAAGGCACCGCAGGTGCGGATGTTTTCTTCAATCCGCCGCCACCAGCGCTCGCTCGGCACCAGCGCCGATTCGTCCATCCATACCGGAAAGCCCGCGTTCTCCAGCAGTTGCCGCAGGTGACGTGCAAAGGCAATATCCTGCTTGCTATAGCTGATGAAAACGTGCGCCATCGACAGTGTTAGCCCTGTGCTTCCGGTTCAGCTTCGCCGAAATCGTCCGTTTCGGAATCCGCACTGACCACTCTACCACTGATCTTGAAGTGGAGATAGGCTTCCATGAAGCTGTTGAGGTCTCCGTCGAGCACCGGGTTCGGGTTGCCGACCTCGTAGCCCGTCCGGTGGTCTTTGACCATCTGATACGGGTGCAGCACGTACGAGCGGATTTGATTGCCCCACCCTGCGTCGACGTTCTCGCCCTTGAGCGCGGACAGTTCCTTTTCACGGCGCTGCCGCTCCATCTCGAACAGCCGAGCCTTGAGGATTTGCATGGCGCGTTCACGGTTCTGGGTCAGGCTGCGCTCATTCTGGCAGGTGACGACAGTATTGGTCGGGATGTGGGTCAATCGGACGGCCGTCTCATTCTTCTGAACGTTCTGGCCGCCGGCGCCGCTGGACCGGTAGGTCTCTATACGCACATCCTTTTCCGGCACGTCGATCTCGATTTCCCCCTGAATATCCGGCCAGAGTTCAACTTTGGCAAACGAGGTGTGCCGCCGGGCCGAGGCGTCGAATGGGCTGATGCGCACCAGTCGGTGGACACCGGTCTCGCTCTGTAGATAGCCGTAGGCCATATCTCCCTTGATGGAGATACTCATGCTCTTGATACCGGCCTCTTCGCCTTCCATCCGGTGGATGTACTCGGCCTTGAAGCCATTGCGCTCGGCGTAACGCAGGTACATGCGTTCCAGCATCTGCGCCCAGTCCTGCGCTTCGGTGCCTCCGGCGCCGGCATGGATGGCCAGAATCGCATTTTCGTTGTCGTACGGCCCCGACAGCATGGCCTGAAGCGACATGCGTTCGACTTCGGCCGACAGGCTCTCCGTTTCCTGGGCAAGCTCCTCCAGCAGCGAGGCGTCGGACATCTGCGCCAGTTCCAGGGCATCGGCAATGCGCGCGGCAAGCCCCTGCCAGCGCTCGACCTCGTTGCGCAGCTTGGAGATCTCCTGCATCACTTTCTGTGCGGAGTCGGGAACCGACCAGAAATCGGGTTCGTTGGCCTGCGCTTCCAGGCGCTCCAGGCGCCGGCGCTTGGACTCAAGGCCCAGGCGTTCCATGAAACCGGCGATCGCCGCCGCGAACTCCTCCAACCGAGAGATCAGGTTATCCATTAGGCTCCTAGATCCTATTTCTCGTCTTCGTCGTCAAACAGACTTTCGACGAAGTACTCGGGCTGGAACAGGACGAGATCATCCATCTTCTCGCCCAGCCCCACGTAGTGAATCGGCAGACCGAGATCGTGGTTAATGGCGAAAACCATTCCACCCTTGGCGGTGCTGTCCAATTTCGTGACGATGACCCCCGTCACGTCGACCATTTCGCGGAACTTCTCGGCCTGCTGCAAGGCATTCTGGCCGGTGGTGCCGTCGAGAACGAGCAGCGTTTCGTGCGGAGCGTCGGGGACGATCTTGCCAGATACCTGGCGAATCTTGGCCAATTCACCCATCAGGTTGAAATTGGTGTGCAGGCGTCCGGCAGTGTCGACGATCAGCACGTCAAAGCCGCGTGCTTTGGCGGCCGCGGTAGCGTCATAGACGACGGCGGCTGGATCGGTGCCAGGTTTGTTGGCCACAACCGGCACGTTTACGCGCTCGCCCCACTTCTGGAGCTGTTCGATCGCTGCCGCGCGAAAGGTATCGCCGGCGGCCAGCATCACCTTGCGCTGGTTGACGTTGCGCAAACGATGCGCCAACTTGCCAATGGTGGTGGTCTTGCCGCTGCCATTCACGCCGACAATCAGAACAATCGAGAGTTCCCGGCCGCTGATGTTCAAGGATGGCGGCAGACGCAGTGATTCGCGGAGAACCAGCTTGAGAAGCTTGCGCAGTTCCGAAGCTTTCTTCAGCCCATCCTTGCGCGCGCGATTCCTCGTCTCCGTCAGAACAGCCTGTGTCGTTGGGACGCCGAGATCGGCCTGAAGAAGCAGCGCTTCGAGATCATCCCAGGTTTCGTCGTCAATAGCATCGGCGCCACTGAGAAGCTGCCCAATGCGTCCAAAAAAGGACTGACGAGTCTTCGACAATCCATCGCGAAAAATACCCACTTCGCCGCTCCAAATCGGGGGAAAATACCGCGTCAGTATACACCCCGGCAGGGGGCAAAACAAGATACGCGCCGTATAATTACATCCATTATAATTACATTGGACATGTAGGCCATAGCTCTTGGGCAACGGCGTTCTTCAGTGATGCGGTTCCCGGAGATCGAAGTCACCCCGGAAAGCATCATTGCTACGCCGCTCGGGCCTTCCCCTCCTGAGCGCCGCTCGGCTGTCCGGGGCGCCGGTACATCAGCCTGGCAAGTTCCTCGGTGATCGCCATCAATCCCGAGCCCTCTGGGCAACCAGACTCTCACACAACCACGTCGATTCCAGCGGGCGTGCGCAGATGGTGGATGTTGGCGCTAAGCCGGACTCCGAACGAATCGCCGTGGCCCAGGGCGCCGTTTACATGCGGGCCGAAACACTCGGACTCATCCGCGATGGCGCGGTCAAGAAAGGAGATGTGCTCACCGTTGCCCGCATTGCCGGCATCATGGCGGCCAAACGTACAGCGGAACTGATTCCGCTCTGTCACCCAATTGCCCTCTCGCACATCACTGTCGACCTGACACTCGATGAAGAGAACAGCGCAGTGCGCATTGTCGCCTCAGCCAGGACAACCGGCAAAACAGGCGTCGAGATGGAAGCGCTGACCGCGGTCAGCACAGCTGCGCTGACCGTTTATGATATGGCCAAAGCCGTGGATAGGACGATGCGCATCAGCGACATCGAACTCGTCGAGAAGCGCGGCGGTGTCCATGGCGACTATCGCAAAGAAGAATGAGCGTGAAAGAAGCGAGGCGCGCGATGAAGGCGTGGATGGGGAACCAGCGATGGTGATCAAGATACTGCTGTTTGCAACTCTGAAGGATCTGGCTGGCACAAAGACCTACGACCTCGATCTGCCGGAGGGTGACCCCACGGTGGCTGATGTGCGTCAGGCAATGGCGCAGCGCTTCCCGTCGATTTCCCGTCATCTGGGCAGTGCCATCGCCGCTCTCAACGAGGAATTCGCCGCTCCCGAATACCGCGTCAAGGATGGGGATACGGTGGCTTTCTTCCCGCCCGTGAGCGGCGGCAGCAGCGAAGCAGCGCCCTACCCCGAGATCTTCCGTCTGCCGGAAGAGCCGTACAGCATCGACGAAATCATCGAGGCGATCACCATCCCGGCCACCGGCGCGGTGTGCGTCTTCAGCGGAACAGTGCGCGGCGAAACTGGAGCGGATGGGGGAATACGCCAGACGATACGCCTGGAATACGAAGGCTACGCCCCCATGGCGCTGGCCAAGATGCGCCAGGTGGCGCAGGAGATTCGCGAGCGTTGGGCGGGCGTTCAGGGCATCGCCATCGTTCAACGCGTAGGCGTTTTGGAAGTTGGTCAAAACACGGTACTTATCGCCTGCTCTTCGGCACATCGGGACGAGGGGTGTTTCGAAGCGGCGCGTTACGGCATCGATCGGCTCAAGGAAATCGTACCAGTATGGAAGAAGGAAGTCCGCCCGGATGGAAGCACCTGGATCGAAGGCAAGTACCATCCTACACCGGAGGATTAGGCACAAGATGCGCTATACTCCATCCGTGCGCGAAGCGCAAATTGGAGGAAGAACTCGATGACTCGCAGGGTGGTAGTGACAGGTTATGGGGTAGTTTCATCCCTTGGACAGAGCGCTGCGGAAACCTGGGAGAATCTCAAAGCGGGCAAGAGCGGCGTCAGCGCGTTGACGCGCTTTGATGCCTCGACCTCTCAGGTCAAAATCGCCGCGGAAGTGCGCGATTGGGACGCGACGAAATTCATGTCCGCCAAAGACGCGCGCCGCGACCTGAACGAGCAGTTCGGCGTCGCCGCGTCGAAGATGGCGATTGAGCAATCAGGGCTGATAGTGAACGACGAGAACCGACTGCGGACCAGCATCTTCGTCGGTTCAGCCGTCGGCGGCATTGGAAGCTATTGGATAGAGGCGCGCAAGGTGATCGAATCGAACGATCTGCGCAGTGTCTCACCGTTTGGCATCCCGATGCTGCTGGTCAATGGCGCTAGCGATATCGTCAGCATCGATCTGGGCGCGAATGGGCCCTCGTATACCCCGATATCGGCGTGCGCAACCGGCGCGGAATGTATTGGTCACGCCTACGATATGATCAGGTTCGGCAAGATCGATCAGGCGGTGGCGGGTGGCTGCGAAGCGCCGATCATCCCCATCGGCATCGCCGCCTTCGACCGTACTGGGGCATGCTCGCGCATGAACGACGATCCAGCCGGATCCGTGCGCCCCTTTTCGAAAGACCGCGCAGGCCTCGTTTTCGGCGAGGGTGCCGGGGTCCTGGTTCTGGAGGAACTCGAACAGGCCAAAGCGCGCGGAGCGACAATCTATGCCGAGATCGTCGGCTATGGCTCCACGTCCGACGCCTTTCACATTACAGCGCCGGAACCGGAAGGCAAGGGCGCAAGCCATGCCATCCGACTCGCGCTCGAAGATGCCGGCGTGGTCCCTGAGCAGATCCATTACATCAACGCGCACGGCACGGCAACGGCGCTGAATGATGTCATGGAAACCAAAGCCGTAAAGCGCGTCTTCGGCGAGCAGGCATACAGGGTCCCGATCAGCTCGACCAAGAGCATGACCGGTCATGGCATGGGAGCAACCGCCGGTATGGAAGTGGTCTTCAGCATCATGGCCATGCTGGACTGCGTCGTGCCGCCCACGATTAACCTTGTGGAACCCGATCCGGAGTGTGACCTCGATTACGTGCCCAATGCCGCGCGTGAGGTCAGGATTGACTACGCCATGTCCAACAGCTTCGGCTTCGGCGGCCACAACGTTTCTCTGGTGATCAAGAGGTTCAATGGCTAGGCACACGCCGCCACTTCATTCAGATGATGAGGCAGATGATGAGACGGAACCTGGTCGTTCGGACCACAGCGATGAAGCGGATCCGGTCGTCACCTTTCTACAGCAAAGCCAACTGAGGTTTTCTGACATTGCGCTGCTGCGTCAGGCGCTGACCCATCCGTCGTTCCGCAATGAACATCCGGATGTCACGTCAGACAATGAGCGGATGGAGTTCCTAGGGGACGCAGTCATCGACTTCGTCGCCAGCGAGCTTCTCTTCTTGCGCTACCCTCACCTTCCGGAGGGCGATCTCACCCGGCTGCGCGCTTTGCTCGTCCGTACTGATTCGCTGGCGGCGCTTGGCATGCGCATCGGCGTGAGCGGCGCCCTGCGGATGGGCCGAGGCGAAGAAGCCAGCGGCGGACGACAGCGCAGCAACAACGTTTGTGCCGCATTCGAGGCGGTTATGGGCGCGCTGTTCCTCGATCAGGGAATGGAGGCAGTGAGCCGATATACCACCCCACTGCTGGTGGAGCGGCTCGATGCACTGGACGCCGCACCGATCGACCTGGACGCACGTAGCGAGCTGCAGGAGTTCGCCCAGGCACATCTGGGCAATACGCCACGTTACGATGTCGTCGGACAGACTGGCCCCGATCACGAAAAGGTCTGGACAGTCATCGTGCGAATTGGCGACTCCGTCGCCGGTCAGGGTGTTGGAAGAAGCAAACAAGCAGCTAGCCAATCGGCTGCGGGGGATGCATTGGAGAAGCTTAAGGGTGCGCAAAAATCCGATTAGGACAGGCAGAGGGGGCACTCCCCACGACTTGACAACCGTTGTAAATGCGTTAGTATGTTCATCAAATGACAGACACCATAGCTGTCTCAGCCCATAGTCTCCTCTGTTAAGCCCTCTTGACATTCCCCACGAGAGAGGGCTATAATGTCATTTGCGTTTGGTTTCGTTGGCTTCGGTCAAATCACCCTCATGCGCTGAATGATCACTTCAGTCGCTTTTTTATTGTCTCTACACAACCTGTCACTCAAGAACCTCTCCCGTGTGTTGGCGCTGTAGCGCAGAGGAGGAAACGCCTTGGAGGCAAAAGAATTCAGGGCTCTCCGCGTTAGTCTTGCCTCTCCAGAACAGATCCGCTCCTGGTCGTATGGCGAAGTCACCAAGCCAGAAACGATCAACTACCGGCGTTTACGTCCGGAAAAAGATGGTCTGTTCTGCGAAGCGATCTTTGGTCCCACTCGTGACTGGCAATGCTACTGCGGTAAGTACAAGAACGTCCGCTATCGCGGGGTAATCTGCGATAAGTGCGGTGTGGAAGTGACGCGCGCGGCCGTCCGTCGCGAGCGAATGGGCCACATCGAGCTGGCAGCGCCGGTTGCTCATGTGTGGTACACCCGTCGCGTTCCGAGCTACCTGGGCATGCTGCTCGATGTTGGCCGCCGGAACCTCGATCGCGTCCTGTACTTCGCGCAGTATGTCGTGACTCATGTCGATGAGGAAGCGCGCGCGAAGGCGATGGGTCGTGTCGAGCGTGAAGTGCAGCAAAAAGAGTCCAATCTGGGCAGCGACCTGGATACGCAGATGAGTGAACTGCGTACTCAGCGCGATCAGCTTCTGAGCGACTACGAAGCGCAGACGAAGGCGCTGAAGGCGCATTACGACGGCGAGTTCGAGCGTCTCATGGAAGAGATGATGAGCGAGGCGAGGCGCGTCCAGGCCCGCATCGAAACCCTCGTCGGCCAGGTCGCCTCGTCAGACATTGATTTCCCCAGCGCCAACGTCGTCATCGTGGCCAAGGGGGAGACGGTCGAAACCAATCACATCACCCAGGTGCAGAACGTCGTCCAGAACCGTATCAGCCAGCTTCAGACCGATACGGAAGCGATGCACCAGCAGCAGCTCACCGATCTGAACCAGGAAGCCGACCGACTGGTGGGCCAGACCACGGTTCAGCTCGATCAACATATGATGGAGCTGAACGATCGCGTCTCCAGCATTCGCACGCAGGCCGAACGCGCCCGTTCCGAAATGACGGAGCTGCGTGTGCTCCAGTTCCTGTCGGAGCCACGTTACCGCGAACTCAAGCAGCGCTATGGCAACGTCTTCCAGGCCGATATGGGCGCGGAAGCCTTTTACGAGATCCTCAAGAATGTCGATCTCGACAAGATGGCGACAGAGCTCTGGCACGAGGTCCGCACGACCCGTTCGAAGCAGCGCAAGAAGAAGGCCACCAAGCGACTGCGTGTGGTCGAAAGCCTGCGCAAGAGCAGCAACCGGCCCGAGTGGATGATCCTGACCGTTCTCCCGGTTATTCCGCCGGATCTGCGCCCGATGGTCCAGCTCGACGGCGGCCGTTTCGCGACCAGCGATCTGAACGACCTCTACCGTCGCGTTATCAACCGCAATAACCGTCTGAAGCACCTGCTCGATCTCGGCGCGCCGGACGTCATCGTCCGCAACGAGAAACGCATGCTTCAGGAGGCCGTCGACAGCCTGATCGACAACAGCCAGCGCGGCAAGGCGCTCAGCCGCCGCGGGCGCCGTGAGCTGAAGTCGCTGAGCGATATGCTCAAAGGCAAGAAGGGGCGTTTCCGCCGCAACCTGCTCGGCAAGCGAGTCGACTATTCCGGCCGTTCGGTCATCGTCATCGGCCCCCGCCTCAAGCTGCACCAGTGCGGTCTGCCCAAGACGATGGCGTTGGAACTATACCGGCCTTTTGTCATCAGCCGACTGGTCCGTCACAACTATGCCAGCAACGTCAAGGGTGCCAAGCGCTTTATCGAGCGCGAGAAGCCGGAAGTCTGGGAGATCCTCGAAGAGGTTATCAAGGAACGTCCCGTCCTTCTGAACCGCGCCCCTACCCTGCACCGTCTGGGCATCCAGGCCTTCGAGCCGCAGTTGGTGGAAGGCAAGGCCATTCAGATTCACCCGCTGGTCTGCGCGGCATTCAACGCCGACTTCGACGGCGACCAGATGGCCGTGCACGTCCCGCTGAGCGATAAGGCGGTCCAGGAAGCCCGTGAGCTGATGCTGAGCACCAAGAACCTGCTCAAGCCCGCGGATGGCCAGCCGATCGTCGGTCCCGCCAAAGACATGGTCCTGGGCATTTACTATCTGACCATGGACCCGACAGTCGAGGTCTGGTCGACGCCGCAGCGTACCAATGATTTCCGCCGCTTCGAGGTCATCGTCGGGGCGCCGGATGTCAAGGTCGCGGTCGCGGCCCGTACCACCAGGCTATTTCTGGTCGCAGAATTTCGACATCCCCGGCCTGACCGTCTTTGACGAACAGGTGGAGGTGGACGATCAGGGCAAGCGTAAGGTCACGCTGAGTGCGATCGATGCCGCCATTCAGGCGGTGCTGAGCGGCGAAGCCGACTGCATGCTCGTCAATACCGTCGAGATGCGCAAGCTGCTCAAGAAAAAGAAGATGGCCGGGCAGTTGGTCGAGGCCAACCTCTCCGAGCGGCGCATGGTCGTCGATCTGGATGAGGTCGAATCACTCGTCAACCTGGGCCTGGTCCGACTGCATACGCCGATCCTGCTGGGCAACTACTACGACGATCCAACCGGACGCCGGAGCAGCCCGAAGCGACGACGGTCGGACGCGCCCTGTTCAACCGCATCCTGCCCGACGAATTGCGCTTCGTTCAGGAGACGCTGGGCAAGAAGCAGCTTCAGGACCTGGTCGCCAAGTGCTACCAGAAGCTCGGATCCGAACGTACGACCGACATCGTCGATGCCATCAAGGATCGCGGCTTCTACTATGCGACGATCTCCGGCACGACCATGGCAGTCACCGACCTGACCGTCCCGGATCAGCGCGCATCGGTTCTGGAAGATGCCGAAAACATCGTCGACCGTGCTGAACGCGATTTCCGCCGCGGTCTGCTGACCGAGGAAGAGCGCTATCAGCGTACCATCGACGTCTGGAACCGGACCAAGGACACGCTGCAGGACCTGATCCGCAGCACCATGAACCCCTACGGACCGATCGCCGTCATGGCGCTTTCCGGCTCGACCAAGGGCGGTTTTGGCCCAATCACGCAGCTCGCCGGTATGCGCGGTCTGATGGCCGACCCGTCAGGCCGCATCATCGACCTGCCCATCCGCAGCCACTTCCGCGAAGGTCTGACGGCGCTGGAATACTTCATCTCTACGCACGGCGCGCGTAAAGGTCTGGCGGACACGGCGCTGCGTACGGCCGACGCCGGTTACTTGACCCGCCGTCTGGTCGACGTGGCGCAGGACATGATCATCAACCGCACCGACTGCGGCACTCAGTCCGGCATCTGGGTCCGCCGTGCCGATGATGTCGCCGGTCAGAAGCTGTACGAACGAATTCTGGGGCGGTGCGCGGCGCAGGATGTTTACGACCCGGAGACGGGTACCCTGATCGTAGCGCGCAACGGCATGCTGGACGAAGAAGTCAGCGACGCCATCCAGAACAGTAAGCTGGAAGAAATCTACGTGCGCAGCCCAATGTCCTGCGCGCTGATCCACGGATGCTGCGCCCTCTGCTATGGGCGCGACCTGGGCCGCGGCGAAATGGTCGAAATTGGCACGGCGGTGGGTATCATCGCCGCCCAGTCGATCGGCGAGCCGGGCACCCAGTTGACCCTCCGCACCTTCCACACCGGTGGTACGGCGCAGGCCTCGGGCGACATCACCAGCGGTCTCCCGCGCGTTGAAGAAATCTTCGAGGCGCGCAAGAAGCCGAAGGGCGAGGCCGTCATGACCGACATCGGCGGCGTGATCCGTCTGACCAAGCGCGAAGACGGCGTCCGTCTGGCGACTGTCATTGACAGCGAAGTCCAGAACGAACAGCACGTCATTCCGGCGGGCTGGACGGTGAATGTCGAAGACGATCAGAAGGTCGAAGCGGGCCACATCCTGGCCCTGGATGAGGATAGCGGCGAGAAGATCGTGGCATCCATGCCCGGCATGGTCTACATCGAGACCGAGGCAAAGGGCAAGTCTGCAGTGCCAACTCGCACCATCTTCATTCGCTACGAGCGTCGTCAGGAAGCGGAATACGAGCTTCCGTCCAGCGCACGCCTCGCAGATGGCGTCTTCGACGGCGCCGAGGTCTACCCGGGCCAGCAGTTGACCGAAGGCTCGAAGAACCCGCATCGCATTCTGCGTATCATGGGTTCGGAGGAAACTGCGCTCTACCTGATGAGGGAAGTGCAGGAAGTCTACCGCAACCAGGGCGTGAACATCGCCGACAAGCACTTCGAAGTTATCATCCGCAAGATGATGAGCAAAGTGCAGCTCACCCGCAGCGGTGACAGTGAACTGCTGCCAGGCGAATTGGTCGACAAGCTGGCGCTCATCGACATGAATCAGAAGCTGATCGAGAAGGGTAAGGAGCCGGCCGCCGGCGTACCGGTGCTGTTGGGTGTGACCAAGGCGGCGCTCAATACCGACAGCTTCCTTTCGGCGTCGAGCTTCCAGCACACCATTCGCGTGCTGGCAGGCGCAGCCATCGAGGGCAAGATCGATCAGCTCTACGGCCTGAAGGAGAACGTCATCATCGGCAAGCTCATCCCTGCCGGTACGGGCTTCTTCACCTATCAGGATCGCGAACTGGTCGCACCGGTGACCACGCTTGAGGCGCAGGGCGCCCTTGACGCAGTCAACGATTTCGACGACGACGATGACAGTGACGAGAACATCATTCGCAACGTCGAGCGCGAGTAGTCGGACCTGTTGCAAGTCATAAACCAAGACGCGGAGACTGGGCTACAGTCTCCGCGTTTTTGTTTCCGTGGCTTTTGTCATGGTTTATTTGTGAATTAATGCACAATTTGTAGCAAGCATTGCGATCCACGTTAAAATATCGTACCGGACACGATTACTCATCTCCAGTGTCTGGCGGTCTACCCCCTTCAAATATTCCGGGCACCGGGATGAGTTGTCATTCGGTGCGTTTCATCAAAGGACTACTTAGATGCAAGCCATGCAAGGAATCCAACCCTTCGAGCAACTCATGATTCTGATTGTGCTGGCAACTGCCTTTGTGGCGCTTGGTTACGCCTATTGGCTCGCTCGCCAGACCTTCGCCGCCGACAAAGGCAGTGCTGCAATGCAGCGCATCTGGGGGTTCATCAAGGATGGCGCCAACGCCTACCTGCGAACCCAGCTGCGCACGATTGTCATTCTGATCGGCATCCTCACGGTCGCCATGTTTCTGAGCGTCGCGCTCGTCAAGCCGACGGGCGAGGCTAACGAACTCTTCTGTCCAACCGAAGTTGAAGCGGCGTTTGCGGCGGACATCTCCGCCAATGCGCCGCTGGGTCCCACTCAGGAAGAGGTTATGGTTGCCCTCGAGAACGGCGCGCTGACCGCCAAGCAGGTCGCCACCAACTTCGAATACGCGGAATTCAACCCTGAGCGCGTTGCCGCTCGCGTGGAATGTTCATCCGCAGTGACCGGCATCGCCATCGGGCGCGCGCTGGCCTTCGCGATGGGCGCTTCCTTCTCCGCGACTGTCGGCTTCATCGGCATGAACATGGCGGTGCAGGGCAACGTACGCGTCGCTGCAGCGGCTCGCTCCAGCTTCAAGCGCGCGCTGACCATCGCCTATCGTTCCGGCACCATCACCGGCATGCTCACGGATGGCCTCGGTCTCCTGGGCGGCACACTCATCTTCATCATCTTCGGCAAGGCAGCACCGGATGTGCTGCTCGGTTTCGGGTTCGGCGGTACCCTGCTGGCGCTGTTCATGCGCGTCGGCGGCGGCATCTACACCAAGGCGGCCGACGTTGGCGCCGACCTGGTCGGCAAAGTCGAAGCCGATCTGCCGGAAGACGATCCGCGTAACGCAGCCGTTATCGCCGACCTGGTCGGTGACAACGTTGGCGATTGCGCCGGTATGGCGGCCGATATCTTCGAAAGCTACGAAGTCACCATCGTCTCCAGTCTGATCCTCGGCCTGGCGCTCACTGCCCTGACGGGTCAGCTCTTCTGGATCGTGCTGCCGCTGTTGGTCCGTGGCATCGGCGTAGTCAGCTCCATCGTCGGCACTTACGCGGTCTCCATGTGGAAGGTCGACGATGCCGAAGAGGCGATGTACAAGAGCTACGAGATTTCCAGCGCCATCACCATCATCTCCACGTTCCTCCTGGCAGTCTTCTATGCCGGCGCTCAGGATCCCGGAGGCGATCTGCTCTCGCACCTGTCGCTGGGTTCGCTGGTCGCCATCGGCGTCGCCCTCGCCGTGGTCTTCAATCCGCTAACGGCCTATGCCACGAGCGCCAAGGGCAAGCGTGTTCAGAGTATCGCCAAGGCAACCGCCTTTGGCCCCGCCCTGGTCATTCTGGAAGGCATCTCTCTTGGATACCTGTCCAGCGTGTGGTCGGTTCTGGTGATCGCGTCCAGCCTGATCGCGTCCATTCTGGTGTACAGTGTGACCTTCCCGCCGGAACTGGTGACGCCAGTCTTCATCATCGGCGTCATTTTGGCCGTGCTGGCGATTGGTCGCGGCTACACCCGCAAGAACTTCGTCAGTGGCATCTTCCAGGCGCTCTGGGTGATGGTCTTCGTGCTGTTCCTCATCAGCATGCGCGATGTTGGAACGGCCGATCGCTTCCTGTACACGCTGTTCGGCGTCACGCTGATCGGCGTGGGCATGCTTTCTCACACCGGCAACAACGTCTCGATGGATACCTTTGGCCCGATCTCCGACAACGCGAACGGTGTGGCCGAGCTGGCCGCTGAGGACTTCGACGATAAGGCTCGCCAGATCCTGGCCGACCTTGATGCAGCCGGCAACACGACCAAGGCCATCACCAAGGGTATCGCGATTGGTTCGGCAGTAATCGCGGCGGTGTCGCTGTTCGGTTCGTTCTTCATCGACATCGAGCGCGTCATGCCTGAAGAGAGACTGGCGACCTTCAGCAGGTCAATCAACCTGGCAGATCCGACGGTGTTTGTCGGCGTACTGCTCGGTGGAGCCATGCCGCTACTCTTTGGCGGACTGCTGATTAAGGCCGTCAACCGGGCGGCCGGTTTCATTATGGCTGAGGTTCGCCGACAGCTCCGCATCCCAGAAATCATGAGCGGCGAGAAGACCCCGGACTACGCGCAGGCCGTCGCTATTTCGACACGTTCAGCGCAGGCCGAGCTCATCCCACTGGGCCTGATCGCCATCCTATCGCCGATTGTCGTCGGGTTCCTATTCAAGGAACAGGCGTTGGGCGGCTTCCTGGTAGGCGTCATCGTCTCCGGTCAGCTGCAAGCCGTCTTTATGGCCAATGCAGGCGGCGCCTGGGACAATGCCAAGAAGTACATCGAAGATGGACACTTCGGCGGTAAAGGCAGTGCGAATCACAAGGCCAGTGTCGTCGGTGACACCGTCGGCGATCCATTCAAGGACACCGCCGGCCCCGCCCTCAACCCGATGATCAAGGTGATGAACCTCGTCGCGCTGATCCTGGCGCCGCTGGTCGTCCAGACGCAGGGGCCGGAGGCGACTATCCCGGTGCTGATTATTTCGGTGGTGGGCATCGTCCTGATCGTGTGGTCCGTGCGTCGCAGCGACCGCGAGGAACAGGCCGTCGACCTCCCGATGCCGGCCGAAACGAAGTTGCCCGCGAAGGCCGCTGACTGAGCGCAAGTTCCACAACTGAATAGAACAAGGAACCAACCAGGGGGCGTCTGCCCTCTGGTTGGTTCACTCGAGATCTCATGCCCTGACGGGCGTACCTATCAGTCGTAGGTGTCGAGGTTCACTTCGGGACGAATGGCATCGAAGAGCATCCAGTACAGAGGTCGCTCGGTGCGGTTCGGCGAGCCGACGATGACTTCTCCGCTTTCGCCGGGCACCACCAGGCTGTAGGCAACTCGTTCGTCGCCGTTCTCGATCAGCCCCGCCAGCGTGGCGAAATTCAGGTTCCAGATGAAGACTGGCCCGATGAAAGATTGGCTTTGCACGATCGACAAAGCTTTGATCGTGTAGTTCGCCTGATCCCACTTGTCGTTGCGCAGCATCCACTCGTTCCCCGTTCCGGCCGGCTGGTTGTAGAAGCCGTCCCACGTCGCGTAGCCAAATTCGGTCACCCACATCTGGGGCGAATTGTGGCCGTTCTCAACCATGATCTGGCGATAATCGCGCAGGTTGTCCGAGAAGAAGAAGTGCGGATCGTCGTCCCAACCGGAATTGCCGCAGCAGGTAGCGTCCGGCGCATTGCTCCAGCTATAGGGGTGGATGCCGATGGCGATATCCTGGTAATTGCCCAGACCGGCAGCATACATTTCGCGTAAAAAGGTGCGGTCGTCCCGACTGCCCACGCTGTCCCCGGTCGGCGCCAGGCCGGCGGTCACCACAACGATCGACGGCGAGTATGCGCGAATCGCACTGTAGCCGGCGACGAACAGCCGCATGTAGCCGGAGCCATCGAACGGGAGAGCGCCACTCCATTCCGGAAGCAGGTTGGGCTCATTCCAGATTTCGATGGCATCAATCTTGTCGCCCACCTCGCCCAGAATCTGGGTAAGGAATGCGGCATACTGCGACGGATCGCTGGGCGGGCCATCGGCCGACTGCGTCGAGCGTGCCCAGGGTGGCGCCTTGGCGACGCTGAGCAGAATGCGGAAGCCGCGGCGGTCGGCATCCTCCAGATACAGGCGAGTACGCTGCCAGTAGGTGCTGAGTTCACCGGCGCTGTTCGGTGCCACATCTCGCCAGGGCAGTTGGAATTTGATCCACCCCAGCGGAAGATGCTCGTTCAGACGAAACATCGCCTCATCCCAGTCGCTCTGCTCAAGATTGACGTCAAGCTGGACGCCGAGACGTGAGCGATCGAGATCGGGCAGAACATCCGGGAAGAGCGTGCCCGTCGACACGGGAGCGGGCGTTCCGGTCGCGCCAGTGGGTACGGCCGTGCTGGCACCGGTGCCGGTTACCGGTCCGCTGGTCACATCGGGTGTTGCCGTCAGCGCTGGGGCGAAGGTCTGAGGCTGGTAACCGGGTCCAATGACCGGTCCAAGCCAGGTAACGGTCGGGATCTGCTGGTTGCCGTCCGTCACGATCGATAGCTGAACGGGCATTACCGAAGGTTGCGCGGCTACCGCTTCGATTCGCGACCCCAACTGCTCTGCGCGCTGCTGCGACTGGGTGGCCAGGGCCGCCGCGTCGAAAGCTGCACGATTTGTGCTGCTGGGAGTCAGAGGGATGATCGACGCTGTTTGGGGCAGACATCCTGCCATACTGGCGATCAGCGCTAGAGTCAGAAAGATGGCGAATGAAGTCCGTTTGAATGACATGAACGACCTTTGCGTCGAATGATCCGCCCTAAGATAGACGACGATGACCAAGAGATCAAGCATTGACGCCAGACGCTTTCCCTACCGTATTTGCCAGAAGATGTGCTACAATAGAACATGTGTTCCGTCGGTTGACACACGCGACATGTCGTGCATAGAATGAGCGCGCGTCCGCCGTGGGAAGCTTCCGCTCGGTGGCGGCGCTGAACAAGGTGTAGCCCGGCACGCTCTCATCATCTATCGAACTCATCTACAGGACGACCGCATGTCTGCTTCGGCTGTAGTACCTGTCAACATCAGTCAAGAGATGCGCGAAGCGTATCTCGACTACGCAATGAGTGTCATCGTCGCACGCGCTTTGCCGGATGCACGCGACGGTCTCAAGCCCGTCCACCGTCGCATCCTCTACGCGATGTACGACATGGGTCTGCGCTCAGAGACGCCCTTCAAGAAGTGCGCGCGTATCGTCGGCGAAGTCCTGGGCAAATATCATCCCCACGGAGATGTCGCCGTCTACGAGACCCTGGTTCGACTGGCGCAGGAGTTCTCCATGCGCTACCCGCTTATTGATGGTCAGGGAAATTTCGGCAGTATCGATGGTGACGGTGCAGCCGCCATGCGCTACACCGAAGCGCGCATGACGCAGATCGGCGAAGAGCTTCTAATCGATATCGACATGAACACGGTCGACTTCGGCGAGAACTTCGACGGCACGCTGAAAGAGCCGCTCGTCCTCCCTGCCAGCGTCCCTAACCTGCTGGTGAACGGCGCATCGGGGATCGCCGTTGGCATGTCCACCAATATTCCGCCGCACAACATGGGCGAGGTTTGCGACGCCCTGCACTACATGTTGCGACGCTGGGATACCTTCGACGATATCACCGTCGAGGACATCATGGGCTTCATCAAAGGACCGGACTTCCCGACGGGCGGCATCGTCTATCGACACGTCGACGGTCTTGAGAATGGCGACGATTCGCTCGTCAGCGCCTACGCCACAGGTCGCGGCAAAATCACGATGCGCGCGAAGATCCACTTCGAAGACATGGGCCGTGGCAAGTCGCGCATTATCGTCAGCGAACTGCCCTATCAGACCAACAAATCCGCCCTTGTCGAGCGCATCGCTTTCCTGGTCCGCGAAGGCCGGTTAGAGGGTATCGCCGACCTCCGTGACGAATCCGACCGGCAGGGTCTGCGTATCTCGATCGAGCTGCAGCGCGGCGCCGAACCAACGACCGTTCTGGAGCGACTTTTCAAGCTGACTCCACTGCAAGAAACGTTCAGCATCATCATGCTGGCACTGGTCAATAATGAGCCCAAGCTGCTCACGCTCAAGCAGGCCCTCAAGGTTTATCTCGACCATCGCATCGTGGTGGTGCGGCGGCGCAGCGAATACGAGCTTCAGCAGGCGCGCGCCCGGGCACATATCCTCGAAGGTCTGCTCAAAGCGCTCGACCAGTTGGATATGGTCATCGACACCATTCGCCGTTCGCGCAACGCCGAGTCGGCGCGCAACAACCTCATGCGCCTTCTGTCGATTTCGGAAATACAGGCCCAGGCGATTCTCGATTTGCAGCTTCGCCGGCTCGCCGCGCTCGAGCGGAAGCGGATCGAAGATGAATTTGCGGAGAAGGTCAAGCAGGTTGCCTATCTTGAAGGTCTTCTGGCCGACGACGGCAAGCTGCGCGACGTCATCGACGAAGAACTGCGGACGATCAAGGGCGCTTACGGTGACCAGCGGCGGACGATTATCACCGACGAGACCGCAAGCAGAACCGTCACGGTCGAATCGCTGACACTGCCTCAGGAGAAGACCTGGGTCGTTTTCTCGGCCTCCGGGAAAATGGGCAGGACCATTGGCAGCACGATGCCCGAGCTGCGCAGTGCAGCCGGCGATCCGCCTCGCTTCATATTCGCCTCGGACCTCTCCAATCTCGTCTACTTGTTCACCAGCGCGGGCCTCTGTGCCACGCTTCTCACCCATCAGCTCCCACAGATCGAAGCCGCTGGCGAAGGCACAACCTACCGCGATTTGACCGGCCTCAAGAACGGCGAAGAGGTGACGGCAGTCCTCAGCCTGCCGGCGCAGGCGGAGTCCGGGCGCCTCTGCTTCGCCACGGCGCTGGGCGAGGTCAAGCGCCTGTCGATCGCCGATCTGCCGGGCATGATGTCACACGTTTTCAAAGTCATGGACATTGAGGATGGCGATCGCCTTGGCTGGGTCTTGCCGACCACCGGGGACGATGAAGTCATGCTGGTGACCGCCACCGGGCAGGCCATCCGCTTTAAAGAGGCGGATGTGCGACCGACGACGATCGCGACAGGAGGAATGCGTGGCATAAAACTTGGAGACGGCGCGGATCGAGTCGTAGGAGCCATGATCGTGCGGCCCAACACCCATCTGCTTACCGTAACCAGCGGCGGGGTCGCCAAAAGTTCGGCAATTACCGACTATCCGACACAGGGACGGGCCGGCAGTGGCGTCGTAACAATGAAGATCACCAATCCGGAAGATGGGGTTGCCGCGGCCGCGTTGGGCGGGCTCGACGAGACTCTGCTCCTCTTCACCAGCAACGCGCGCGCCGTTGCTGTAAAACTCAGCGCCGCCCTAACGGCCGGCGCGACAAGCGTGGTGACTTCGTGATTGCGCTGGCGAACCATGAACGCGTCACGCAGGCCATCATGCCTGCCACCGAGTTTGAATTGCCGGCAGAGATCGAGCCCGCCGCAAACGGCGGCTAGTCGACAATATCACTGAGGCCGATGTCTGGCGCTCGACCTAACCCGAAATCGTCTGAACGAGCGTAACTTACACGCCGGTTTTTCGAAGCAACTCGTAAAGCTGGCGTGTCACTCCATCCGGTTCAAGGTTTGTCTGCCGCAGCAGCGCTGCCGAAAACCGCTTGAAGACAGCCTCGCCGTCCTGCGGTGATTTCAAGATTTTCGCGAGACGCAGAATCCTCTGAACAAGATCCTCGCGCGCGTTGTCGAGCGCCGAGGCGCGCAGCAGAACTGCATAGGCGCTGGCCGGGTCGCCGACCTCTTCATAGCGGGTTGCCAACATGGCCAGAATGTCATGGAAAATTCCGCGCAGCGCAGCCCGGCGCTCGACCACCCACGGCGTATCGACCCCGATGAGAAAATCACCACGATAGAGATCGACCGCCCGCTCAAGCAGGTCAATCGACTCCGCGCCCTGTGTCACCTGGCTAAGGTTGTACAGCTCATTGAACAGGGTGACGTCGTAGGTCAGGTTCAGGTTCGTGGCCAGGTGGTAGAAACCAGACCCGAACTGCGTGAGTCCAACGCCGAGGACTTCGCTGACCTTGCGCTTGGTCACGTGAAAGACATTGGTTGCGTCTGCCACCGACATATCCGGCCAGAACGTCCGGAAGATCTCAGTGCGCGTGACCATACCTTTGTCCACCAGGAAAAAACACATGGATCGAGGCAGTGCCCCGCCCCATTCCTGAATAATCCTGCCTGCGACCTGTACACGACCACGACCGAATGCTCGGACCTCGATCGTTGGAAAGTCGGGTTTCTGGTCACCGTAGTCGAGCAGGAACGCGTCCTCACGGCAAGGGATCAGCCCTAGCAGCGGACGGAGAGATGCATCCTCGATCACGGAGGAGAGCACAGTCCGCGAAACCAGGAATACACGACGAATGCCGCGATTCGCCAGCAAAGCGCTGACGATTTGGGGTAATGCCGAAGGATCTGCACGATCACAGTCGTCGAGGACAAGATCGCTTTTTCCCCGATGACGTCCGGATTCGCTGCGCTGCGCACGGACGCCGTCATCGATCTGTGATTGTATGGCCTCAGGAGATAGCTCTGCCCCTGTAAGCCGTATGTAGAAAGCCCCACTCTCTACAGCTTCGGCGATGACAAGATATCTTATGTTAAACTCTGGATGGGCAATGATTATCCTTTTCGAATGAGGTAGCTCCTCCAACTGCTTTTCGACCAGGCTCCGTGCTTTCGCCAGGCGCATCCGAATCTCTCCCTCCGGTGCATCTGATGCTTACTATTGATTCAGAACACTCATTCTAGATCCATGGTCTTATGACCATTAGTATGAGATCGGCTATTATAAGGAGTCCTAAGAGGAAGTGCAACATTATCTCGCGACTGCAAGCGAGAATACGACGAAACAGATGAGACGGTCGTCACTTACACGGAATACCGTCTGTGAACCTCTGTGACACTCTTAATAGTCTCCAGACGTGACAGCACACGGGACAGCTGCTCACGCGAGCCGATCTCAATTGTGAGGTAGAAAGTCGCAATATTCTGCTTGGTGCTGACATTGACACTGGTCATGTTGATCTTTTCGTCGGCGACCACCGTTGCAATATCCAGCATCAGCCCCTTCCGGTCATAGGCCACAATTTCAATGTCGACGGCATGTTGCGAGTGGGTATCTTGCTGCCCCCACTCCACATCAATGCGGCGCTCGGGTTCCGCGATGATGTTACCGCAATCCACACGATGCACCATAACCCCACGACCACGCGTCACGAACCCAACGATGGCGTCCCCTGGAACCGGTTTGCAGCAGCGAGCAAGAGTCACCAGCATCCCGCCTGCACCGAGAACGTTGATGCCGATGCTGCCGCCGTTCTTGGGGATCGTCGTCGGCCGTTCAACCAGCAAAGAACGCTCATCCGCGGCCTGCTCGGCGGCGTTCTCTCGTTCGAGGATGTGCGCGCCAATCTGTGCGCCGTTGATCCCGCCGGTGCCCACTTCCGCCAGAAAGTCGTCCAGCTTGTCAAAGTGAAAACCAGTCGAGACCTCATCCAGAGACATGCTGTCCAGCACACCCAGGCGCTTTAGTTCACGTTCCAGGACCTCGCGGCCCTGCTGGATGCTCTTCTCACGATTCTGCTTGCGGAACCAGTGGCGGATCTTGGCGCGCGCTCGCTCCGTCTTCACATAGCCCAGGTTGGGGTTCAGCCAATCCAGGCTCGGGCCGCCTCGGTTCTGCGTGACAATATCGACCTGATCGCCGGTCTTGAGGGTATAGGTCAGGTTGACCAACCGCCCGTTAATCTTGGCGCCCCGGCAGTGATGGCCGATGTCAGTATGCACATGGTAGGCAAAATCGATGGGCGTCGCCCCGTTGGCCAGGTCGATGATGTCGCCCTTGGGCGTGAAGACGTAGATTCGGTCCTGGAAGACCTCGGCCTTCATCTTCTGAACGAAGGCCGCGGCATCATCGGTATCGCCCCCGAATTCCATCAGGCGGCGAATGTGATTGATTCGCTCCTCGAACGCGATGTCGCGCTGATGCGCTTTGCGCCCTTCCTTGTAGCGCCAGTGCGCGGCGATACCGTACTCGGCGTGCTCGTGCATCTCCATGGTGCGAATCTGGATCTCCAGGGTTTTGCCCTGATTGTCGCGCACCGCGGTGTGCAGGCTGCGGTAGAAGTTTTCCTTCGGCGCGGCGATGTAATCGTCGAATTCGCCCGGAATGGGTCGCCAGTGGTTGTGGACGATGCCCAGTACCTGGTAGCACTTCGGCACTGTGTCGACGATCACCCGAACAGCACGCACATCGTAGACATGCTCGAAGTCGACGTCTTTCCGCTCCATCTTTCGGTAAATGCTATAGATATGCTTGGGGCGAGCGCTGATCAGAGCGCCTGTAATACCGCTATGATCGATTTCCGTCCGCAGAGTGTCCATAACCTGCTTAAGATAGCCTTCGCGGTCGGCGCGGCGCTCGTCGACGCGCTTGGCGATTTCGCGGTATTTCTCGGGGTTCAAATAGCGAAAGGAAAGGTCTTCCAGCTCCCATTTGAACTGCCAGATCCCCATACGATTGGCCAGAGGAGCATAGATATCCAGGGTTTCCTGGGCGATGCGGCGCTGCTTCTCGGCCGGCATGTAACCCAGCGTGCGCATGTTGTGCAGGCGGTCGGCCAGCTTGACCAGCACGACTCGCACATCGTCGTTCATGGCCAGCGCCATTTTGCGGATGTTTTCGTAGCTGCGGTCGGCCGACGCTTTGCTGCGCTTGTCGCCGACCGTCACCTCGGGCAGGTTCCGCAGCTTGCTCACACCATTGACGATCAGCGCGACCGACTTGCCGAATTCCGCGCGAAGCGTCTCAAGTGGAATATCGGTATCTTCAACCACATCATGGAGCAGCGCGGCCGCGATAGCCTCGGCGTCCAGCTTCAGTTCTGCAAGGATGGTGGCAACAGCCACGCAGTGCGAGAAAAACGGTTCACCGCTCAGTCGAACCTGGCCCGAGTGCGCAGTCTCAGCAATGTGGTAGGCTCGTTCGATGAGGGAGCGATCGTTTGGCGTCAAGTCAGGCAGCAATTCCAGAAGAGCTTGTACGCCGCCCAATACCGCTGGAGCATTAGTCATTGGAACGCTTCACCCGCATTTTAACGTTACATCATCCTATTGTAACGCAATTTCACACTGCCTTATCACGTCGCAACCTCTACAATCCGTTAGAATTGTCGAACTTGACTCGCCGATGGAGAAAGGATTCCGGGCGTGCCTGACCTACTCAATCCTGACGACGCCGTCAGCCGCATTCTTGAGCAGATTCCCGTCCTATCTGCTGAACAGATCCCCTTGATCGATGCGCTCGACCGAGTGATCGCCATCAAAATCGTTTCGGATATCGACCTCCCGCCATTTGCCAACAGCAGCATGGACGGATTTGCCGTCCGCGCCGTCGACACCTCGGACGCGTCTGAGGCGGCGCCAGTCTCCCTCGCGGTCACCATGGACATCCCGGCAGGCGCCTCTCCTGTGCAGCGGCTGGAACCCGGGCAGGCAGCGCGAGTGATGACGGGTGCGCCGCTCCCAGAAGGCGCGGACGCGGTGGTGCCGGTCGAAGCAACCGATCAAAACTTCCGCGCCGGAGACGCAGCGCCCCTACCGACACATGTGTCGGTGTTCAGCTCCGTGGGCGTTGGCGCCAGCGTCCGACCCATTGGTGAAGACATCCAGAGGGGGCAAACCATTCTGGAACCGGGGACGCTGCTGCGCCCGCCGGAAATCGGGGTTCTGGCGGCCCTTGGGTATGGGCAGCCCACAGTGGTACGTCGACCGCGAGTGACGATCGTCAGCACCGGTAACGAGCTGATCGACGTCGACCAGCCGCTCGCTCCAGGCAAGATCCGCGAAAGCAATTCGTACACCCTGTCCGCGCTCGTCCGGCACTATGGCGGCGAAGCCATCCGAATTCCGGTCGCCCGGGATACCATCGAAGATGTACGCAAGTGTTTCCTGGAGGCGCTGGAAGCCAATCCGGATGTGGTCATCAGTTCGGCGGGCGTTTCGGTTGGTGCGTTCGACGTTGTGCGCACGGTCTTGGACGAACTTGGTGAGATCGGTTTCTGGAGGGTGAACCTGCGGCCGGGCAAGCCCCTGGCCTATGGCTCTCTGGGACCAGACAGAGTGCCCTTTTTTGGGCTGCCCGGCAACCCCATCTCGGCCATGGTGACGTTTGACGTATTCGTCCGACCGGCGCTGATGAAGATGAGCGGGCGTCCCGATTCATTGCCAACCGTCCGGGCAGTCGTAGACGAGTCCATCCCCGCCGACGGCCGCCGCACCTATTTTCGGGTGAAGCTGAACCTGGAAGCCGACGGCTGGCATGCCCGTCTCACGGGAACACAAAGTTCAGGGGCCCTGATGTCGATGGTGCTCGCCGATGGACTGCTGATTGTTCCCGAAGGTGTGCATTCAGTGCCGGCTGGAACGCCCCTTTCGGTGAGACTGCTCAGAGATTTGTGATTCTCGCTGAAGCACCTAATCGACGCTACGCAGGCGCCCAGGCCCGAGTAAAATAGACCTACATGTTCATTTTGCTGCAAGGAAGAGCACATGGCTTCGACCAACGCAACGACGGGGGTGGGCGGCGCGTCTCTGGCACAGCGCTTCACCCTTCGACATTTGACTCTGCTGATCGAGTTCGTCAATCTCTTTGTGAACGGCTACCTGTCATACACAAAGGCGACGAGTTCTTCAGTCGTCTGTATTGAAGGCGGCGCATTCAACTGTGACGCAGTCACGAACAGCATCTATTCGGTGATTGTTGGCATCCCGGTGGCCTACCTGGGGCTGACTCTGCACATCGTGGTGTTTCTGCTGCTCCTGCTTGAACCGCGCATCAAGTTCCTGAACAGCTACGGCCTGCTGACCATCTTCGGCATCACGCTGTTCGGGTTCGCTTTCCACTGCTACTTGACGTTCGCATCCGTTGTCTGGATTCAGGCGCTCTGTATCTGGTGCCTGACTGCGCATACGCTCACCGGGCTCTCGCTGATCGTCACCAGCATTCGCCTGTATCGACAGTTCTTCTCCGCGCCAGCCTCATAAAAAAGCCACGAAGCCGTGAAGCGAACGAAGAACAGTGTTCTTCGCGCCCTTCATGACTTCGTGGATTGTAGGCGCTTGTTGAGCGGCCGTGCTGGATAGACGGGTCTAACCCTTGTGACTGCGCAGCGTGCGTTCGAAGATATCTTCCAGACGATCCCGCTCTCGTTCGCGACGGTTGCCCTCGCGGCGTCGGCCGCCACGTTCTGGCGTGCGGCGAGGCCCGCCTTCGAGCTTGTCCGCGCGTTCTGGTACCAGCGCTTCATTGTTGGTCTGCATGGCACGGCGCAGGGCCATTTCCATCGCCGTCATCACAGGCTCGTCGTCTTTCTCGACCTCGGCGACCGCGCGGGCGTTGTCTTTTTCTTCGAGTTTCTTGATGCTCAGGTCAATACGCTTCTTCTTGCGATTAACCTTGATGACCTGCGCAGTCACTTCCTCATTAAGCTTGACCACATCCTCTGGCGAATTCACGTAGCCGGTGGCCAGTTCCGACACGTGGATCATGCCGGGGCGCTCTGCGCCGATTTCGACGAAGACGCCAAAGGGCTCGACGCGCACGACCGTGCCCTTGACCACTTCGCCTTCGCGGATGTTGTCCCACGACAGCAGCGCGGGCTTCTCCAGCGACAGCGCGATGCGCCGCGCCTCCGGGTCAACGCGGAGGACGTAGACCGTGACGGTATCGCCGGTCTTGACGACATCCTCGACGTTGCGCACATTGGGACGTCCCAACTGCGAAATGTGAAGCAGCCCATCGAAGCCGACGCCAACGTCGACAAACGCGCCGAACAGCTCAATACGCTTGACCTTGCCTTGCAGTTCCATCGCGACGGCCAAATCGTCAATGGAAGTGGGAGCTACCACCATTGTTTCCTCACTCATCGGAGAAGATCCTCTTGAACTCTTAAAGGCTTTACGGACTTGCCACAGTGGCGGTCGGCGTAGGCTGAGGGGTAATCTCGAATTCACCCTGATCGTAGTACTGATACGTATTGTACCCTTCCCAGACGTGAAGCGAGCTGTTCAATAGCAAGTCATCCATGTCCTGGGAGGTGATATACAACGCGCCTATCACGTCACTCTCTTCGCTAATCTCACCTGAAGTCGCTCCGGCAAGGAAGACATAAATCACTGTCGCGACATTCGGATAGACGAGATTGGCGAGGGCCTGTGGTGGGTCGTCAGAATAAGGACTCACTGCGAGATACGCAGGTTCGCCAAAATTACCGATCACTTCACCCACGGTCACACCGGGGGCAAGTCGAACGAAAACCGTGGAAACCGTCTCGCCATCGAGCGATATCAGTTGGCAGCAGGCCGAACCCTCGGGGCGCTGAAACTCAGCGACAACGGCATCCGGGAACGCTTCGTCATCTGTATCGCGAGTCGTTGGGTCATTCAGGTTTGGGTCATCTTCGATCGTGGTAAGCGCATCACGCCAAGAGGTCTCACCAGGCGTAATGCCGTTCCAGCAGGGCGCCGTGCACGGTTCGTTGCTCACGAGACTCTCGTCGAGCAGCATCTTGTCGTCTCGCAGAGGCGGCGGCGGGGAACACGCGGAGACCAGGGCCAGCAGAATGATGATTCCTGGCAGCAGTTTGCGTAGGTTCATAGACTTTTCTCTCATTATGCCGGCAAACGCTGCGAATGTGAGGATTGAGGCAGGCCCTTCAGCAGGAACGCCCAAGGTGGCCTGCCTCAACAATGCACTCTCTGTCAGCGCGCTAGTTCAATCGCGTGAGGGTTAGCGTGTACGTTCCGGTTGTGCCACCGTAGCGTCCCCCAAAGTGAGTGGCAATGATAATGTATTGCCCGTCGGCTGGCAAGGCGAGATTAGCGACAAGCGCATTTGTGTTTTCACCGGCTACCGCATCGTCATTTTCGGCGATCGCCGTTCCCGCCGCGTTCATCACATACAAAAGCGGGTCCAGCGTGCCGGACGTCGTATTCATCGCGATGTTGAAGACATCGCCCGCCGAAGCAGTGAACAGATACACGTCGAACTTGTTGTCTTGCGTAATGATACCGCTCCGAGCTTCGCCAGGCAGCATCGAAATCGCCGAGCCAAGTTCAGCCGCGTAATCGAGGTCACTGATGCCTCGGATGATGCCACCGTCGCTGGGCGTCGCAGTGTTGTCGGCCGTGATCGTGAAGCTAGTCAGATAGCGCTCACCAGGGATCGGGCGAACCGTGTCATTGAAGATCTGCTGGCCGTTGTAGTTGATGAACAGCGAACCGGCGACCGGCGCGGTGTCGCCGCAGTCGTTCTGGTACCAGATCTCGACCTCGTACACGCCGGGACGCGGGGGAAGCTCGGTCGGCCAGTAAATGTAGGAGAACGGCGTGCCCGTGCTGGCGCGACAGTTTACGTTGCCCTGCGCGGCAAGGCGGCCACCGCTGCGGATCTCGGTCACATCGTCAAAGACGGCATCACCGGCCGCATCACGGACCAGAAGCTGCAAGTCCGCGCCGGAATTCCACAACAGGCGGACTTCCAGCGAGCCGCGCGGTAGAGCCAGGAATTCGGCAGGAAGGTTGAGCGCCTCGCTCGTGACATTGAGCGTGTACGGACCTTCAGTGCCGCCAATACGCTTGCCATAACGAGTCGCAACAATTGTGTACATCCCATCGATCGACAGCAACGCACCGCTAATCAGGGAATTCGTCGCACCAATGTCGAGGTCGTCGTTCGTCTGAACGATATTGCCTGCCGGATCGAGCAGGAACAGGAAGGTGTCCAGGCTGCCACCCGAGGCCTCCAGGCTGACGGTGACGGAGTCGTTGGTGCGTCCTTCGAACGAATACGCCTGGTAGGGTTGGTCATTGCGAATCACGCCGGTCAGCGGAATCCCGAATTGAATCGGCACGGCGGCAGCCAGGATATTCTCGACCGAGTCGGGCAGCAGGTCGGTCACGACGCCGCTCAGACCGGTGAGTTCGCTTGTGCCGTCGGCATCGACGCGGTAACTGGAGACAAAGACGTCGCCCGGATTGATGGTCGACTGTATCGTGTCCAGCGCGGTCCCATTCACGGTAATGGTAACGGTGAATGACGCCGGGTTATCGTTGGTGCACGATTGCTGATAGTACACCAGGACTTCGTAACTTCCCGTGGGGATACCGCCCGGCGACCAGGAAGCGGTCTCGGTCGGATTCTCGGCGGTCGTGACTGCGCATTGCTGATTCACGTTGGGACTGATGCTTCCACCAACCGCGTCGGTCGGGGTCTCCCAGTAAAGCGATCCGCCGATTGGGTCGCGAACCTCCAGGTCAAGGTCGTCGGTGGAGTCCCAGGTCAGCGAGACGCTCATTCCGCTCTGCGTCACAAACTGACCGGTCGTGAACGCTACGCCCCCGGTTGGAGGCTGCACCACGACGGTGCTGTCCGGCGCGGCGGTCGCTTCCGCAGTTGCTTCATCGGTTGCTTCATCCGTTGCCTCGTTGGTCGCCTCTTCTCCGCCCAACGTCGCGCTCAGCGTGAAGTCGACCGAACTGATCGAACTGACACCCGCTGCCTTAAATACGGTCACAGAATACACACCCTCGGCGATGACAGAGACTGACAGGGATTCCTGTCCATCGGTGCCGGCATCGGCGCTCTGGGCAACCAGATTCCCGGCAGCGTCCGTGAGCGTGATAGCCAGCGGCACGCCAAGCGTGTTGCTCACTGTCAGAGCAATCTCCTGCTGCGCCGCCGCCGATAACGTGTAGACCTGGACAATTGCGCTGCTGTCCAGTCTGCCCGTGACCGGTTCACCAGAACGCAGCGCGCGCCCGTCCTCTTGCGCCAGCACGGCGCTCATCGTCATCATGACGATCGACATGCACAGCAGCAAGCGCTGCAAGAATGTACGATGCATGAATGCATCCTCCTCAAGTGGATTCTTACGCGTCCGCTTTCGCGGCATATGGTAAGTGTAGCGGAAAGACAGCAGGCACGCTATCGGCGCTTTCCCAACGTTGCCTCCCTGTGACGCTCCAATCAGGAGGTGTCAGGCCGTGGGGGTCGGTTCGGCCGGAGAGAGCTCGACAAAGGTCGTCGTCCCTTCGAGGACAGTCACCGTACGCGAGACTCGTACGCCGTCCACGGTGGCGATGACTTCGTAACGACCAACCGGCAGGTCTCCGACCACGAAGTTCTCCTGCCACACAGGGTCCTGGTTCATGTCGACCGTCGTCCCAGGCAGGATGTAGGTTGTGGTCGTGTCGGAGGTCAGGCCCGTCGCCCAGTTACGAATCGTGATGTCGGAGTCTTGAAGGAGCCTCCCGCGCGAGTCGGTCAGCCGACCGGCGATTACACCGCTGCCGACGTAGGGCGCCATCCACAGCACAGGGTTATAGGTATCGCCATAACCAGGTAGCTCGGCGCTGTCCGGGGCCGACATGCGCACCTCGAAGTGCACATGGGGGCCGGTGACGCGGCCGGTGTTTCCGACCAGGCCGATCGGATCGCGCGCTGCGACCGGCTGGCCGACGGACACCAGCACCGCCGACAGATGTGCGTACAGGGTGTACAGGCGCCGCCCGTCATGGCCAAAATCGTGCTCGATCAGGACGGTGTTACCGTAACTCGCCGTCTCCTGGAACCCCTGCCCCGCCCAGATCACCACGCCAGAGCCGGCCGCACGAACGGTCTGGCCGATGTCGTTCGGCATGTCTATACCGGAGTGAATGCGGTAGTTGTTGTCCGGGCCATCCGAGCCGTACGGATAGTAGAACAGCCCGCGATTGGTCGCGTTCGAATCGACCGGCCGGTGGAAGAAATAATGATCTCGCCCCAGCGCGTCACGCGAGAGGGGTGGAACCAGCGGCGGCGGCTGCCAGTCCTGGGGAGGCCGCGTAACCGCCAGCGCGGTCAGCGGCACAGCCGTCGCGAGTATGGCGCCCGTCGGTGGGGGAAGCGTCGGCGTCACAGCGATGATTTGCGAGACATCACCGGCGGCGACTCCGCCCAGTTCATCGGGCGACTGCACGCCTGGCGTTTCAATCAACGAGAGCGTCGGCGCAATGAACGGGGCTGTGGGGATGGCGATCGTCGGCAGCGGTGTGCTGTCGCTCCCAAAACCGGCTTCGAGGATGCGCTCCCAGCCGTTCTCGGGCTCTGTCGGGTTGGCTTCTGTCGGGACGATGACGCGAAGTTCCGGCGTGGGCCGCGCATTCACAAACAACAGCGCGCCGAACACGACCAGCGCCACCAGGACCAACAGGAGACCTGAACCACCACCGCTGCGCTGCACGAATTGCGCCCCTTATCCTTCGAGTTCTGTTTCCGGTGTGGGCGGGTTTTCCGGCAGAACCGGCGCGGCTTCGGTCGGGCCCTCGGGCGCGGCCGTCGCGGGAATGACCGATGGTTGAATCTGGAGCGTGGGCGCCGGAATGGTCGGCGCCTGTGCCCCACCCGGAGTCGGCGTGGGCACGAAGCCACCCATCTGCGCTTCGGTATACAGCTCGCGCATCGCATTAAACCAGGTCAGGCTGTCGCGCTTCTCGAACAACCAGAAATTGATGGTCGCAGCGTTGGCCCGCCAGTCACGACCGGCCGCGGCACGCGTCCAGCCGTAGTCCAGCGCGAGCTCGGTGAAATCGACATAGTAGCCGGACGGCATTTCCGTTTTGATCTTGCCGCCCTGATCGTAGGCTTCGACGTCGCCAGAGGTTCTTGCCGCGAAATCCCAGGGCAGCATCCGAAGCGGTTCGCCGAGCTGGCCGGATTGTGCATCCTCGCTGACACGCACAAATACGCGCCAGAAGGTCTCGACACCAACATCCTCGCGAACAACTTCGAACTGCGCGGGGAAGCCATTAATGCCCGAACGCACCAGGGCGAACGCACGCCCGGTCAGCAGCCAGTTGCCGCTGCGCGGCACACCTGGCTCCGGAGGGCGGTCAATCTGCCAGAAGGCATCGTCCAGGGTGCCTAGCAGGTCGACGCCAATCTGCTCGTTCGCTGCCACCCGGAGCGCGTTAAAGGAGTCGTTCACCCGGTCGCTCAGCACCGACTGCTCAACCTCAACGCCAGGGATCGTATTGAGACGATACGGCGGGTCGCCTGTGCGCTGCTCTTCTTCCTCGACGAATAGCGGTTCGGTGACTGCCGGCGGCAGTCCACCGCTGTTGATCAGCGCAGGTGGCAACGGCTGTCCCGTCCAGGTGATGCTGTTCGTGCGCGCAGGCGCCGGCAAGATGGCTGCCGTGCCGCTGGCCGCGAACGGATCTACGACGATCTGCGAGCCATCGATGGTATCGACGGCCGCCGCGATGCTCGATCCGTCAGGCGACCAGGCAGGCGCTCTACCGAAGTTGATCACCTGCGACGTGCCGTCGTCGGTTGAGATGACGAAGACTTTTTCCTGTCCGGCATCCAGCGCAGTGAACGCGATCCAGCGGCCGTCCGGGCTCCAGATGGGATGATTTTCGCTGCGCTCAGGCGTACGCGTCAGATTGACGACGCTCTGATCGTCGAGCGAGTACAGATAGATGTCCGGGTTTCCCTCGCGCAGCGACACAAAGGCGATACGTCGGCCGTCGGGCGACCAGGAGGGAGAGTATTCGGGCGCGGGCGAATTGGCGTCGCCGGGAACGGCGATCGGCGTCGGATCGTCTTCGGTCCGGAGCACGTAGAGTCCCAGATCGCCACCCAGGTAGCCTTCAAAGACGATGTATTGGCCGTCGTTACTCCACGAAGGCGCTCCCTGGAACGCAAGATCGGTCGTCAGGCGCCGGGTCGCGCCGGTGGCCGTGTCGTAGACGTAGAGCTCCCAGTTGCCGTCGCGCCGAGAGGCAAAGGCGAGGCGCTGCCCGTCGGGCGACCAGGCCGGATCGCGATCGTCGGCGACATCGTTGGTCAGACGGATTGGGGTGCGACCGCCGATGGGCACTGCATATATATCGCTCTGACCATTCTCCCTCACGACATAGGCGATCGTGCCGCGGGCGCTGAGCGCCGGGGGAAGTGGGGTTGCGGAAGGCGGCACCGTCGGCACCGCCGCGACTATAGTCGGGCTGGCGACCAACGCGCCAGCGCCGCTGTCTAGCGCAACGGGGAGCAGATCCCCTTCTGAACGGGTGCCCTGCCCTGTCGCCCAGAGCACGACGCCCACCAGCACGGCCAGCAGTATGACGATCAGCCCGCTCAAGACGCGATTCTGGCTGCGCAGCGGGTCTTCTGTGACGGTGGAGTCGATCTGCGCGCGGGCGGCCCGTCGCGCCATCGACGTAGAGCCCGCCTCCGATGCTCGCGAAACGGTACGCCTCGCCCCGCCGAACAACAGCCCGGCCAGCGCCGCCAGCAGCAGGCCAAACGGCCGCAGAACAATCCAGACAATGCGTGCCAGGATCGCAAACAAGCGGACGGCAGCCTTCCGAATGGCGCCGATCCCATCCAGGGTCAGATCCACCAGCGCCAGGCTACTTTTCAGCGCCACGACGCCCAGTTTGTCGGCGACTCTATAGGTGCGTGTCAGCATGGAGGTTCAGGCGTTTTTCGGTCACAAGCTTCGTCGGCAAGATACAACCTGTGGGAATTGTACTGGCAAACTGCGGGGCGGGCAATTGTGTCGGTAGCGTTCGCGGATTCATGCTAGAATGTTCGGCAGGTGTTATTTACATACAACTTAGGTTTATCAGTGCCCGTGGGGTGGGGAGCGATTCCGTGAGACTGCGCACTTCCTTTCTCTTTCTCTTCGTCATCATGCTGCTGCTGGCTGTGCCAACCATGGCTCAGGAACAGCTGACGCACGTCATTCAGCCGGGAGAGACATTGTTCAGAATCTCCCAGCAGTACGGAATCAGCGTTGAAGCTATCGCAGCGGCCAACACTATTTCCAACACCTGGACTATCTACAGCGGTCAGACCCTGGTGATCCCCTCCTCGGAGGTGGCTGCCCTGGAGATCGCCGCGGCGCTTCCGGACGTACCGCAGGAAGAAGCATCTACGGACCCGCAAGCGGCACCCGCGCAGGAAGAAGCCGCGGCCGAGGAGTCCGAAGCGGCGGAACCGGCCGTCCAGGACCAGCAGACCCATCGGGTGGCCTGGGGCGAAAGCCTCGGGAGCATCGCCCGGCGCTACAACATGAGCCTGGAAGAACTGGCCGAGCTCAACAATATCACCAATCCGGACCTGATCTACAGCGGCCAGGAACTGGTCGTCGTCCCCGGCGCGGGCACCGAAGCCACCGGTGATCCGGATGCAGCAAGGGGATCGGTCTACAGCAGCATCACCCACGTCGTACAGTCGGGCGAGACGCTGGTCGCGATTTCCGAGACCTACGGCGTAAGCTGGCTTCAGATCGCCCAGGCCAACGGCATCAACAATGCCGATCTGGTGCTCCCGGGGGTCGAACTGATCATCCCCGGCGGTGAGATCATCCCCGGCGTGGATTACAGCTTCGTCACGGCGGGGGCCGCGCCCTCCGCGCGCATCGGCGCCGGTCGCGAGATTATCGTCGACCTGAGCGAACAGCGCGTCTACGCCTATGAGGATGGCGTCCTGGTGCGCAACGTACTCGCCTCAACCGGCCTGCCGGCTACGCCAACCGTTCAGGGTGACTTCACCGTGCAGCGCAAATATGTCGCACAGACGATGACTGGCCCCGGCTACTATCTGCCCGATGTGCCGTACATCCTGTACTTCTATGCCGGCTACGCGCTCCACGGCACCTACTGGCACGAGAATTTCGGCCAACCGATGAGCCACGGCTGCGTGAACCTGCCCACGCCAGAAGCGGAATGGTTCTACAACTTTGCCGACTACGGCACGCCCATCCACGTTCAGACGTAAGGATGAGCAGCCATTAAAGCAAAAAAACAGGGCGGAAAGAGACTTCTCTGCCCTGTTTTTTGGGGAATCGGAATGTCGGAGGACTGACGCGATGGCCGCCTTGGCCGTTCCCCAAGCGGCGTAAACATGGCTATTCTCCGCAGGCAAATCTACGAATCTGCCTGAACGAGATCGCCTGTTCCGTCTGTTTTCAGCTTCCTTGCCCGCTCAGGCCGAGCTCTTCGGCATGCTCCTGCATCGCCTTCAGCACCAGCGGGACGTGAAAATCCCACAGTTCGACCCCCAGGACGGCCGCGCCCTGCTCGACGTCCTCGCGGTTGACACCCCGGGCAAAGGCCTTGTCACGCCACTTCTTGCGAATCGACGACACCTCGACATCGCGCACGTTCTTCGACGGCCGCACCAGAGCAGCCGCAGTGATCAGCCCGGTCAGTTCGTCCACCGCGTAGAGCGCCTTATCGCGCAGGGTGATTCGGTCGTCTCCGGCGAGCGGCCCATGACTCAGGATGCTGCGAATCTCCTCTTCGCCCAGGCCTCGCTCGCGCAGGATTGGCGCGCCATCCATCGGATGCTGCTCAAGCGTGGGGTGAACCTCCCAGTCGAAGTCGTGCAGCAGCCCGACCAGCCCCCACGAGTCCGGGTCTTCGCCGTAGTGCTGCGCGTAGGCGCGCATGGCGAACTCCACCGACAGCATATGCTTGCGCAGGCTGTCGGACTGGACGAACTCGCAAACAATCTCCCACGCCTGATTCCGATCCATGTGATCCTCTTCAGAATGTCTGTTGTTCAGGGTTGTTCATGCGCCAAAAACGTTGACGGTCAACGTGAGCGGCTTGCCGACGAGCAGTTGACCGGGGGTACGCAGTTCGAATACTCCGGAGAGCAGCCCGTTACTGCGCGGCGCCTGGCCGCTCAGAGTGAGCGTGACCTGCTCATTGATCTCGACCCGGTCACGAATGACCACGCGTGCGCCAATGTTGAAGTTCTCGCCGCTGACGAAGTTGAGCGCCGTCAGGCGTTCCCAGGCACAGTCACCGGCATTTCGCAGTATGATCTCCCGCGTGAAACTGGTTCCGGCCTGCACAAAGGTCTCGTCCGGTGGGTCCTGCGAGACGATGGCGTAGTCGAAATCACAGACGGCTGCGGTCGCGGTTTGAAATTCCGAGAGAAGTGTCGCTTGAATCAGCGTCTGCGTCACGTCCAGAGTCGGCGTCAGCGTCACCGAAGGGGTGTAGGTGATCGAGGGGGTGAACGTCGCCGACGGAGTCGGCGTGCGAGTCGGGCTGGGCGTTCGGGAAGCCGTGAGCGTCCATGTCGGCGTCCATGAAGGTGGGCGTCGGCGTGTAGGTCAGCGTAGCGGTAGGCGTCTCCGTGGGTCGCAGCGTCGACGTCGCGGTCGGCACCAGCGTCTCCGTATGGGTCAACGGGGGTGTTGGTGTCAGCGTGCTTGCCTCGGTGGCCGTAGGGCTAGGCGTCTGTGAGGAAGTCTCGGTGAACGTCGCCGTCACTGTGGGATCGATCGTCTGCGTTGGCGGAGCGTCGGTCGGGGTGATGGAGGGCTCCGCAGTGGCCGTGGGAGTCTCGCTCGGCGCGACCAGCCCCAGGAACCCACCGATGCCGCCAGGCGACTGCGCGGCAACCAACAAGCCTCCACCGAAGAAGACGATGACGAGCAGCATCCAGGGGAGCCAACGGCCAATTCCGCCCCCGCGCGATCCAGCGCTGGATGTAATCTCGGCCGTGGTCTGTACAGCCGGCAGTTCGCCGGTCCTGGACGGCTTGGCGATTCCGAGGTCGATGGTCTCGTGTTCGTCCATGTGCTGGCCGGACGGATCGCGATCCAACGCGCGTTCGATGCGCTCTAGGTCCATGATCAATGCGCCAGCCGTCTGATAACGCTCGTCCGGCTGCTTGGCCAGGAGCCGGCGAATGATTCGGTCTACCACCTCGGGGATGTCCGGGTTGCGGTCTCTGGCCGAAGGAACAGGTTCGTTCAGGTGCTTGAGGATGATGGCCAGCGGCGTTTCCGCTTCATAAGGCAGCGAACCGGTGACCATCTGGAACAGGATCGTCCCCAATGAGTACAGATCGCTGCGTTCATCGCCCTGCTCGCCAAGGCCCTGCTCCGGGGCCATGTAGGCGGGCGTGCCCACCATTCCGCCGCTTGCGGTGAACTGAGCGCCGGTGACGATCTTGGCAATCCCGAAGTCGGTGAGGATTACGCGGTTGTCGCGGTCGAACATCAGGTTCGCCGGCTTGACATCGCGGTGGATCATGCCCTGGTTGTGCGCGTAGGCCAACGCCGAGGCGGCCTCGCGGCCTATGCGAATGGCTTCGCGCAGCGGCAGGTGTTCGCCGCGCTCCGAGAGCTGATACAGCATGTCCTTGAGGGTCATGCCTTCGATCAACTCCATCACCATGTAGTAGCTTTCGCTCACCGCATCGTTTTCGAAGTCGTAGACGCCGACGATGTTCGGGTGCTTCAGCCTGGCGATGTTGCGGGCTTCTTTTTCGAAACGGCTCTTGAATTCGGGGTCATCCGCGAGGAATGGGTGGAGCACCTTGATCGCGACAAACCGATCCAGGCTGGGGTGATAGGCACGGTAGACCTCTGCCATGCCACCACGCCCCAGGCGTTCGATGACTTCGTATTTGCCAAGTTTGCGGGTCGCCACGAGCGATGAGCGCCTTGTTTCGAAATGGTATCGCCATTACAGGCGGGTAGTATACCTGAAATGTGGCTACCCTCCCAACGGGGCAGCCACAATTCCGGCAAATTTACGAATTGTAATGCGACCGTTCACGCACCGTGCTACGCGTACCGGGCTTAGCCTCCAGCCGCAACCCCCTGGATGCCGCCCTCGGTCATCTGGCGGGCGTCCAGTGCTGCGCGGGCATCCGCCTCGGTCATGTAACCCAGTTCGACCACCACCTCGATGATGCTCTTGTTTTCAGCCAGCGACTTCTTGGCCACCTCGGCACCCTTCTGGTAGCCGATAATCGGGTTGAGCGCCGTCACCAGGATGGGATTGCGCGCCAGCCACGCCGTCGCGCGCTCGGGACTGGCCGTCAATCCGACCACCAGCTTATCGGTGAAAGCATTGACCGAACCGATCATCACCTGCATCATCTCGTTCAGATTATGCGCGATGATCGGCATCATAACATTCAGTTCAAGCTGCCCCGCCTGCCCGGCCATCATGACCGTCAAGTCGCAGCCCATGACGTGGAACATCGCCTGGTTGAGCATCTCCGCCAGGACAGGGTTCACCTTGCCCGGCATAATCGACGAGCCCGGCTGAACCGGCGGGCAGGTCATTTCCGCCAGGCCGGTGGTTGGGCCGCTGGACAGCAGGCGAATGTCATTGGCAATGCGGATCAGATCCTGCGCGACGGCGCGCACCGCCCCACTGAAGAAAACAGCGTCGCCCATCGACTGCATCGATTCGAACAGGTCGTCGCTCTCGTACAGCTTGATTCCGGTCAGGGCGGTCAGCTTGGCCACCATCCGCGCGTGGTATTCCGGGTGCGCGTTCAAGCCAGTGCCGTTCGCCGTGCCACCGATTCCGAGTCGGCGCATGCCTTCGGCCGCCGCTTCGACTTTCTCGATGCCGCGATAGAGCGCCTTCGCCCACGCGCCGACTTCCTGCCCCAGCCGGATCGGCACGGCGTCCTGAAGGTGCGTCCGCCCGCTCTTGACGATGTCATCCCACTCCTGAGCCTTGGCAGTGAACGCGTCGGCGCAGCGCTTGAGCGTGGCGATCAACTCGTCCAAACGCCACAGCACGCCGAGGCGAATGGCCGTCGGGATGGTGTCGTTGGTGCTCTGCGCCATGTTGACGTGATCGTTGGGGTTAACCGGCTTCTTGGGATCGGAGATGTCGACACCGAGGATCTGGTTCGCACGGTTGGCCAGGACCTCGTTGCAGTTCATGTTATGCGAAGTACCCGCCCCCGCCTGGAACGGATCGACCACGAACTGATCGGCGTGCTGTCCGTTGAAGACTTCTTCAGCCGCCTGGATGATGGCATCGGCGACCTTGGCGTCCATCAGCCCGAGTTCCTTGTGAACCTCGGCAGCAGCGCGCTTGATCATCACCATTGACCAGACGAACGCGGGATATGGCTTGAGGCCGCTGACGGGAAAATTCAGAACCGCACGCTGGGTCTGAGCGCCGTAAAGAGCATTGACTGGAACTTGCACTTCGCCAAGAGAATCTTTTTCGATGCGATATTCAACCATGGTGGCGCAAACCTTCACTAATCTCCAAATCGACTAAGCGAATTCGATTGTAGCGCGTTTGAGCGTGATTGTGAAACCCTGCACGTCCAGGTTTCATGGGCGGCACAGCAGGTCGACACTCAAAGCAACAGCCCCCATTCGCTACTGGCGAATGAGGGCTGCGGAACCATCTTACGTGACGAGCGGCGAACTCTAGCGGCCGTATTCCTTGGCCACTTCGCTCCAGCTGACAACATTCCACCAGGCATCAATGTAATCCGGGCGGCGGTTCTGGTACTTCAGGTAGTATGCATGCTCCCACACATCCAGGCCGAGGATCGCCTTCTTGCCATCCATTGCCGGGTTGTCCTGATTCGGAGTCGACTCGATGCTCAGCTTGCCATCCGGGGCCGCAACCAGCCAGGCCCAACCGCTGCCGAAACGACCGGTCGCGGCGGCCTTGAACTGATCCTTGAATGCCTGGAAGGAGCCAAAGTCGCGCGCAATGGCCTCGCCGAGCGCACCGGTCGGCTCACCGCCGCCGTTCGGGCTCATGGTGCGCCAGAACAGACTGTGATTCCAGTGGCCGCCGCCGTTGTTGCGCACGGCGCCGCGAATGCTCTCCGGCAGGTTGCCCAAGCTGACCAGCAGGTCCTCAATCGACTTCGATTGGAGGTCCGGGTGCGCTTCGAGCGCTTTGTTGAGGTTGGTGACATACGCATTGTGGTGCTTCGTACGATGAATATTCATCGTCTGCGCGTCGATGTTGGGTTCGAGTGCGTCCTCAGCATACGGAAGATCAGGTAGGGTAAAGGCCATGACCGAGTCTCCTTCAGTTGAGATCTTACATTTCAATAAGAAGCCTCATTGTAGCACGGGCGGGCGCGGTTTTCATACGCTGCCCCCTGAAAAACTGGTCATTCGTACAGGGTCTCATGGAACACTCAGGCTTGAACAGGTAGACTTGTCGCCAGGTTCACACCCTCACGCCCCAGAAAGGCCGCTTTTCGATGAGCACAACCTCCGCCGCGCCGCCGCGCGTCTACATCCTGCTGGTTCTGGGCGTCCTGGCAACTTCGAGCGCGGCCGTCCTGATCACCTATGCGCTTCAGGAGGGGATGCCGTCGGTTGTGATCGCGGCCGGCCGGCTGTCTCTAGCGGCGCTGCTGCTCACGCCATTCGTCTGGTTCACGCGGCCCCGAACTCCGCGAGCGGGCGGCGGGATCATCGATTATCGCGGCGAGCTGGCGTCCCTGGAACGGGGCGATCTGCTGCTGGCCGGGGCGGCAGGCTTCTGGCTGGCAGTCCACTTCGCCACCTGGATTGCTTCGCTGGAGTACACCAGCGTGCTGATCAGCGTCGTGATGGTCAGCACCGGGCCGCTGTGGGTGGCGCTGCTCGAATTCCTGCTGCTGCGTGTGCTGCCCCGCCGTCTGGTCATGTTTGGTCTGGTGATGGCCATTGTCGGGGGCGTCACCATTGGCCTGAGCGGAGAGGTCTCAGTCGTCGAAAGCGGCTCGTCGGCAACAGGCGCGATCCTTGCTCTGGCCGGCGCCATATCGATTGCGCTTTACCTGGTGACCGGACGCCGGGTGCGGGCGAAGCTCAGCCTGCTCCCTTATATCTGGCTGGTTTATGGAATCGCGGCGGTCTTTCTGGTCCTGCTGGCGATTGCCAACCGGGCATCGTTCGCTGGTTACTCGACCACCGGCTATCTGATGATCCTTCTGCTGGCACTGGCGCCGCAGCTCATCGGGCATACCTCATTCAACTACGCCCTGCGCTATTTGAGCGCGACCTACGTGAGTATCGCCACGCAGATGGAGCCGATCGGCAGCGCGATCGCGGCGGCGATTCTGTTCCAGCAGATCCCCCTCCCCCAGCAGCTTCTCGGCAGCGCGCTCATTCTGCTCGGCGTGCTTCTGGCAACCCTTGGTCAGCGATCAAGCGCGGAGCCTGTCGATCAGTAGTGCGGGTCGAGCCAGTTACGGAGCCCCTCGCTGATCAGGTTGCACGCCAGGATGACCAGCAAAATGGCCAGTCCGGGGAAAGTAGCCAACCACCATTGGAAGAACTTGGTCCGCCCCATGGCAATCATCGCGCCCCATTCCGGCGCCGGAGGCTGCACGCCCAGGCCGAGAAAGCTCAACGCCGAGACGAGCAGGATGATCCCGCCGATGTCGAGCGCCGCCTTTACGATCAGCGGCGTCCAGGCGTTGGGCAGCACGTGCCGGAACAGAATCGCGTATTCGCGGGCGCCCAGAGCGCGGGCCGCCGTAACGTACTCCTGAGCGCGCACGACCAGGATCTGCGAGCGCATCAGGCGCGCGTATTCCGGCCACAGCACCACCGACGCGGCGATGATGGCGTTGGTCAGCCCGGGACCGAGAAAAGCGGAGATGGCCAGCGCCAGCACCACCGAAGGAAAGGCCAGCGTCACGTCGGCCAGACGCATGATGACCGCCTCCGCCGCGCCGCCGAAGAATCCAGCCACCGCGCCAAGCAGGACGCCGACGATCAGCGACACCGCGACGACGATGAACGAAGCCGGAAGCGAAATCCGCGCGCCGTGCACTACCCTGCTATAGATGTCCCTGCCGAGTTCGTCCGTGCCAAACGGATAGACCGCTCCCGGTGCTTCCAGGCGATCGCGCAGGTTCTGCTTGAGCGGGTCGACCGGCGCCAGCACCTCGGCGAACAGAGTCATCAGGACGAAGAGCAGCAGGATAGCCAGGCCAATCCACAAAGACGGGTATTTGCGCGCGTGCCGCAGCATACGACGGGGTACTGGGGCTTCGCGCTGGAGGGCTTGTACGGCGGTAATGGCGCTCATCCGAGTCGTACCCGGGGATCGAGCACGCCGTACAAAACGTCAACGATGAGGTTGGTCACGATATACACCAGCGCGATCAGCAGAGTGCCGCCCTGAATAGCCGGATAGTCAAGATTCGCCGCCGCCCGCACGAGATAAGTCCCCAGGCCGGGCCAGTCGAAGACGGTTTCGGTCATGACCGCGCCGGACAGCAGGCCAGCGAAAGCCAACCCCAGGATCGTCACCAGCGGGATCATCGTGTTGCGCAGCGCATGCATGACCACCGCGCGCGGCGGCAGACCCTTGCTGCGCGCGGTGCGCACGTACTCACGCCGCAGCTCCTCGATCATCGAGGCGCGCACGACGCGCAGCACCAGGGCCAGGGGTAAAGCCGCCCAGGATCAGCGTCGGCAGCATGAGATGGTGCAGCGAACTGGCGAAAACCGCCCAATCGCCGGCCAGGGCAGCGTCCACGCTGAGAAATCCCGTCACACGCGGCGGAAAAGCGAGCCGGGTATCCAGTCGCCCCGGCCCCGGCGCAACGCCGAGGAAGTAGTAGAAGATGGTCAGGAAGATCAGCCCGGTCCAGAACGGCGGCAGGCTGGCGTTCAGCAGCGACACCAGCCAGGTGACCCGGTCAACCAACCCGCCGGCGCGGATTCCGGCGATCACCCCCAGAGGGATGCCGATAAAGACGGCGAAGGCCAGAGAACTCAGGGCCAGTTCGACGGTAGCCGGCAGGAACAGCAGCAGATCGTCGAGAACGGGGCGCTTGGTGAGAAACGAGTCGCCGAAATCCCCTCGCAGCATGTTGGTGGCATAGGTGAGGTACTGTTCCCATACGGGCCGGTCCAGGCCCCACTTTTCCACCGCGACGGCGACGATCTCCGGGTTGTCGATTGCCCGTTCGCCCACAATCATCACCAGCGGGTCGACCTGCACGATGTTGTAGAGAAGAAACAGCACAAGCGAGATCCCGAAGAGCATCGGGATCGCAAACAGCAATCGACGGAGCAAATATCGAACGATCATCGCTGCCTGACTTATGGAGGGATAATAGTACCGGCGTTCGGGACGGCGGACGAACCGCCGCCCCAAACGAGGAAATCATGCCAGGGTTTAGCCCTTGCTCAGCGTGTAGAAATCCAGGGAATAGACAGGGTGGAAGCCAAAGCCCTGGACATTGCTGCGCAGTGCATACAGAATCTGCTGCTGGAAGAGCGGGACGAACACCGCTTCGTTCACATGCAGCGTCTGATACTGACGGTACAGTTCCGTGCGCGCTGCTTGATCCGTCTCCGACGCCGCCTGCTGCGCCAGCGAAGCGATCTCCGGCACGTCCATGCGGATACGCCGGGCAAGGCCGCCATCCGGATACGAGAAGTAGTCCGACCACATCGTCGCATCCAGGTAATCGGGCGACCAGGTCGCGAACAGGAACGGCAGTTCCTGGGCACGGTACGCTGTCAGGAAGTTCGACGTCGGCTGCTGGTTGATCTCGACGTTGATGCCGATCTCGGCCAGATCCGCCTGGATCTTGGCTGCCAGCGTCTCGGACGGGATGCCGCCCGGCGCGCCCTGTCCGATGTAGAGCGTCAGATCGAAGCCGTCGGCATAGCCAGCCTCGGCCAGCAGCGCGCGGGCCGCGTCCAGATTGCGCTCGTAGCGCTCCGACGGGTCCGAACCCTGCACGCCGATGGGCAGCGGCGCAGCCGGACGATCGGCATAGCCGAGCATCAGACCGTCGATGATGCCTTCGTAGTCGATGGCCTGCGCGATGGCCTGGCGCACTTCGCGGCTGGCCATCGGGGTGTTGAACGTCGCGGCATCCGGCGACAGGGCCAGATAGGTCAGGTTCAGCGTCTGGCCGAGCTCCAGCTTGAGGTCGCCATTCGCCTGAATCTGTTCGGCCAGATCCTTGTCGACATTCTCGTAGATATCGACATCACCGCGTTCCAGCAGTTGGAGCGAGGTCGTCGCGTCGTTGACGTTGCGCAGCGTGACCGCAGCCAGAGCTGCGGGTCCGCGCCAGTAGTTGTCGTTGCGCACCATCGTGACTTCGGTCTCGGGGGTCCATCCGGTCAGGACAAACGGACCGGATCCGGCGCTGTTCTGCGACAGCCATTCATTGGCGGTGTCGGTCGAGTCCGCGTCGGCGGCATCGGTACCGCCATTCGCCATCACGACGGCCTTCTCAAGAATGCTCATGGCCGGCGCCGTTACGATGGTGGCAAAGGCCGGTGTTGGCGCGGTCAGCGTGACGACCACCGTCTGCTCATCCGGCGTGCCGATCGCGGCGATGGCGTCCGCATAGAAGGACGGGTTGCCCTTGATGTTCTTCAGGCGCGTCCAGGAAAAACGCACATCCTCTGACGTGACCGGATTTCCGGAGGCAAAGCGCGAGTCGGCGTTCAATGTGAAGGTGTAGGTCAGCCCATCTTCTGAGACGGTATAGCCCGTCGCCAGCAGCGGCTGAATCGTGGTCAGATCGTCGGGGCGGATCTCAAGGAGGGTTTCGTAGGTGGCATGGTGGATCATCAGATTGGTGATCTCGAACGCCCGGCCTGGGTCGAGCGTGATCACATCGTCGAGTTGAGTCGCGACGATCAGGGCGCTGGACGTATCCTGCGCGCTGATCCCGGCGGCCAGTCCCAAGCAGAGTAGCAGCGAAACAACGAATACCCACTTCTTCATACTCATCCACTCCTGTTCAAGAATCGCTCTCTAAATCAAGACCGTGCAGCTCGACAATACGGTCATGGAGCGCCTCATATTCCCGCTCGAAGTCGCGAGAATCAAAGCGGGCGGTCAGTACCACCCGAACCAGCGCCTTGTCATCGTCAATGACGGTATGGGCCGCTTGACGCTGGCGTTCCTTTTCCGGCAGGCTTGCCGTCTCTGCCGGAAGGTGTGCAAACAGGTTGGCATAGGCCCGCTCGTAGGAGTCGAGCCGAATATGCATAAGGTCGAGGAGTTCACGGAAGCGCATCACCGCCTGACGCGCTTTCTCCACCTGCTCAGGCGTGGCCTGCGATGCCATGTTGCCGTATCCCCTTCCAAAGCGAAAGCCAGACTGCCCGGCGCTGAATATGCGCCGCATAGCGCCCTGAACGATGCCAGTAGGCCTGGATTAGCCTGCCAGCAAAGCGCCCTGCACTGTCCCGCGCCCTGGCCAGATCTCGATTAGCGGGGTCTCGCCGGGCAGCATTACCGGACTCAACAAATCAGGAAGCGCGCCCTCCTGCCACAGATCCTGGAGGGTGTACTCAACCAGCAGGCGGAAGTCGAGATCGTTGCGGGCCACCGCCAAGCCCAGGAAATCGCGTGTGTACCACAGCGGGCGCCCTGCGGCGTTGGTCGTCAGCGCCAGATGCTCGGGGTCCGCCTGGACGTGAGGAATGAGCTTGAGGCTGTCGCCGAATACCACGTGCGCATTGTTCTCGGCCAGCAGAGTGAACGCTGCATCCTGCTCACGCAGAATCGTGAAGAAGTCGTCTATGACAGCCGCTTCCCGTTGAGCGAAGACGCCGACGAGGTCGCGGGCGCTGGAATCGGTCTGCAGGACGCCAATAATCTTGCCGCGCAGATCGCCAAAACCGCCGATATTGTCGGCAGTCCGCACCATCAGCCGGAAGCCATGCACCAGATAGTGTCCGGTGAAGTCGACCTGCAAGGCACGCGCCCAATCCGGTTCGACGCCGACCGCAATGTCTGCCCCACCGGCTGCGACCACATCCAATGGATTCTGCCCATTGTCAGGGACTGGCACGACATTCACCTGCCAGCGAGCAGCCAGGGCGTTGATGAGTGCACGGTTGACGTTGTCGACTCGCCGTTCGCTTTCCGGGGCATCCGACGGCAGAGAACGCAGCCCGGCGACGCGCAGGCTTTGGGTGCTCTGCAAATTGGCCAGCGTCGACTGCACCGGCGCCGGGATGTCCTGGCCGAATTGGTCAGGCCGCGGCGCTTCGGTGCCGACGTTGTCCCAGATGCGGAACGAGTCGCCGGGGTACCCTTCCCCGTTGAAGTGCTTCTGATGGATCTCATCCAGCTTGCCGTTCAGGAATAGGTATTGAAGGGTTCTGTCGACCAGTTGGCGAAGATGGACATCCTGGCGGCGCATGGCCACGGCAAACGGCTCCGGCGTAACCGGCACATCGACAAAACGTTGCTTGCCTGGGGCCAGCCGGCGTGTCAGGCGAGTGCGACTCTCGACCACACCATCGATCTGCTGCGTGTCGAGGGCGGCCAGCGCCTCATCCAACGTCAGGAACCGCTGGACATTGAACGTGTAGGGGACGCGAGCCCGCCACTCTTCAACGGCGCCCTCGCCGCGCGTACCGATAATCACACCGATCTGCCGGTCGGCCATGTGGTCCAGCACAGTCGCGCCATCGCCTTCACGTACTAACAGCGATTGTACCGACGGATAGTACGCCTGGCTGAACTCCACTCGGCTGTCGAGAGCGCGGTTGTGCGGCTGAGCGGCCATCAGCAGATCGACTGCCCCGGTCTCGACCATGTCGATACGGGTTTGGCGGGTGACCTGGAGGAACTCTACCGAAACGCCCCAGGCCTCCGCCATGGCCCGGGCCAGATCGGCGTCGAAACCGTACTCCTCGCCGCGAATGCTGTATTCGCCGAAGGGAGGTTCGTTGTAGAGAATTCCGACGCGTACCTTGCCATCGCGCAGAATGTGAGCGATGCCGGATTCGGTCGGCACCACGCTGCTGACCACCACGGGCTGGTTAGGCACTACCGTCGGCGGCACCAGCGTCGGAATTGCAACGTCCTGCGCGATCGCAACACCGGTCGCCACCATCAGCACGAGGGCCAGCAGGATCGTGCGGAAATGCCAACTCAGGCGAGTGCTGCGAGGCAAGGCCTGATGCTCGGCTTCACGGGAGAGTCCCGGAAGGTTGTTCTTTCGCATGTTGGTAAAGTCCATGTTGGGCGATGAAATCCAGTACCGAATCGGGAACGAGGTAGCGCACGCTCAATCCCTCTTCAACGCGTCTGGAGACCTCCGTCGAGGAAATGCCAAGGCGAGGGAAATGGATCACGCCGACGCGGCTCGATAAACCGGGGATGATGGCGTCATGCATCGTCAGCGACCACTCGCGCCCTGGACGGTCCATTACGGCCAGCTTGCAGGCCGCAGCCAGCTCGGCAGGCCGATTCCAGTTCGGCAGATCCGAATACGAGTCGCTGCCCATCAGGAAGTAGAATTCGCTCTGAGGCATTGACTCCTGGAGCAGGCGCACCATGTCGACCGCATAGTGAGGGCCGGGTCGGTCGATATCGATGCGCGACACGACAAACGACTCGCGATCGCCCAGGGCCAGTTTGAGCATCGGCAGGCGGTAGTCGATCGATGTTCGCACGATGCCGCGCTTGTGCGGCGGGTCCGCTGCCGGCACGAACAGCACGCGCGAAAGTCCCAGAGACTCGGCAGCGTATTCCGCTAACACCAGGTGCCCGAGATGCGGCGGATCGAAGGTACCCCCAAGGATGCCAACACGTTCCGTCACGTTAGTCCGACCATTCCAGTTCATGTTCGCCGATAAACACCGAGTCGCCTTCTTTGACGCCGGCCTTGCGCAGCGCATCAGTCACGCCGAGCGTGTCGAGCATACGCTGGAAGCGCATTATCGCTTCCTCATAGTCCCAGTACGTCATTTCCGCTGCGCGTTCGATTCGCTTGCCTACGACGCGGAAAACGCCTTCGTCGACATGCTGAACATCGAAGACAAGCTGCTCTTCGGGTAGATCGTAGATTGGCATTGTTTCGATAATCGGCACTTCCACCGGGAGCGCGTCATAGACCGCGAACATTCGTTGGATCAGCGCCTGAACACCTTGCCGGGTTGCCCCAGAGATGGGCAGCACCTCGACATTTTCTTCGCGCAGTGCCGCCTTGATGCCATCGAGTCGCGCCTGGGCATCGGGCAGATCCATCTTGTTGAACGCGACGATCTGTGGACGCTGCCGCAGCCGTTCATCATACAGCGCCAGTTCCTGATTGATCTGGTTGTAGTCCGCCAGGGGATCGTCGCTCGCGCCGTTGACGAGGTGGATCAAAAGGCGGGTACGCTGGACATGCCGCAGGAACGAATGTCCCAGGCCCACCCCCATATGCGCCCCTTCGACCAAACCCGGAATGTCAGCAACGACCATCTCTCGATCGTCATACAACACGACGCCCAGGTTCGGCTCCAGCGTGGTGAATGGATATTCGGCGATCTTCGGACGGGCGTTCGTGATGACCGATAGCAGCGTTGATTTGCCGGCATTCGGCACGCCGACAATGCCAACGTCGGCGATCAGCCTCAGTTCGAGGATCAGCCAGAATTCTTCTCCTGGCGCCCCCTTTTCGGCCACGCGCGGCGCCTGATTCGACGGGGTGGCGAAACGGGCGTTGCCACGTCCCGCACGACCGCCGTGGGCGACGATCACCGAGTCGCCTGGGCGCACCAGATCGGCAATCACGTCATTGGTGGTGGCATCGCGAACGACGGTTCCCGGCGGAACATCGACCACCAACGACTCGGCACTCGCGCCGGTACGGTTCGACTGCCCACCACGTTCGCCATGGTCCGCCTTGAAGTGAATTTTCCGGCTGAACGGCGAGAGCGTGTTGAGACCACGGACGGCGCGCAGAATGACATCGCCGCCACGTCCGCCGTCACCGCCGGCTGGACCTCCGAGGGGCACGTATTTCTCACGGCGGAAACCGATGGTGCCATCTCCCCCATCGCCGCTGCGCACATAGATCTTGACTTGATCAAGCATTGAGTATGTCTATTCTGCAGATTGCGTTTTGCGCGGGTGGGACCAGGGCGCCTGCCAGGATTCAGCCTGTATACTGCGCTTGCCTTTCCGGCGACTGCGACCTCAGCCATCGCACATCGTCAGGAAACCGCTCGGGTACACCCTGGGTCCACCGTTCGAGAATGTGTTCGCCATTATACACTAATGTCGAGCACCTTCTACGCGAAGCCTGCCGCAGCAGCGCGTCCGGTCGGGGGTATAGTGTATGGACTTCGGCATCACTTGGGAATGGGACGTCGAAAAATCGAGGGAATGGGGCGGGCGTTGGCCCACCCCGGCAGATGGCGACAGATTGCTCTACAGATTGACGAAATAGGATGCGGCGGCCTTGTCGAGCAGGTCTTTGGTCAGCGTCGGCGGACGGTTGTAGTAGGTGGCGATGTCGATCAACTGGTTGATGATATCGCGCGGGTGTACGCAGCGCAGCGAACGCTGAGTCTCGGCATACCACTTCTTGAGCAGATACTTGAGCGCGGCCTCATCATAGGCAATGCCCCGCTTGCGGCACACGTTCTCGAAGATCTCACGGAACTGGTCAAGCGTTGGGTCGGTGAATCTTCCGGCCGGTCGACAAAGTCAGGAAGTCGGCGCCTTTTTCGAGCGGCACGATCCAGCGGTTGAGCAGATCGCGCGGGCGCACCTGCTGCCGGCCAAAGTCGTCGATCAGCAACATGCCGCCGTTGGCCTTCACCTGGAACGGCGCCTCGTAGTATTTGTTGATGGGATCGTAGACCAGATCCAGGCCCGACAGCGTGAGTTCACCGCCAACCATGATCATCGGCCGCTTGATCTTGATCCAGCGAGGGTCGCTGGCGATACCGGTGCCGATGCGCACGCGTGAAACATCTTCGACCACTTCGTGGTTGACGCTGTCGAAGACGCGCACCACCTGCCCGTCCACGTCGAACGCGTACGGAATCCAAATGTCATCGCCCAGCACCAGGCGTCCTACGGTTTCCGCGACAGTCGTCTTGCCATTGCCCGGAGGCCCATACATAAACACCGACCGTCCGGAATTAATCGCCGCGCCGATGCGGGACATCTGATCTTCCGAGACGGTCAGCTCCTTCAGCACCTCGCGCATCTCCGGCTCGTGGACGATCAGCCGTTCGCGATTCTGCATCCGCATGGCGGTGATATACTGCTGAAGCGTGACCGGCGCAGCGCTCGCGTACTGGGAACGTTCCAGGGCCTCGCGCGCTTTGGTAATGCCAGCTCCGGTGATAAGCCACTGGAAGCCGGCCTCACCCACGCCACCGGTCCCCCTCACTTCGGCGAATTTCTCTTTCTTGAGAAAGTCCATCACGCCGTCGAGCACGCCGACGTACGGCAGTCTGACGATCTCGGCAATCTGATGGCCGGCCATATAGCCGCCAAAGTACAGCACCTTCAGCACCAGGTCGGCGAGAGACAGCAAGTTAAGCCCGGTATCGGCCAGCGAGTTCACGGGCGGCGGTGACCAGCCCTGCGACAGCGTACCGGTCAGGCCGCTGCCCGAGGAACCTGACCCGCTCAGACTCTTGATGGGTCCCGTGCCCTGCGGGCTGATGCGTGAGATGGGACGATCAGTCATGGCTCCTGCCTTTAGCTTTCATCTTCTCGGAGATCAAACGCTTGGCCTGTCATTTTGTCTTCCGTCAGTATAGCACGATTGTTGCAGCGCGCTTTCGTGCTTTTGTCCTGGTGCAAACGTCAATTAACAAGCATGCAAGTATTGAACTTCGGTTTGGTTCGCGTTACATTGAAGCGGTGTTTCTTGTCCAACCATGAAGAAGACTATGCTAGAGACCATTCGCTGGCATGGCGCCGCCAGTTTCGCACTACTCAACGGCGTCCACGTGTATATCAATCCTCGCCGAGTTGCCCGACCAGAACGACCCGCCGATCTGATCCTCATTAGCAGCAGCCAGTACGACCACTGCTCACTGGCCGATATCGACAAGTTGCGTGGAGAGCAGACGCGCATCATCGTCGGTCCATCGGCCGCGGAAGCGGTCACCGGGGAAGTCGTCGTCCTGCGTCCATGGCAGAGTACATCGGCGGAGCGGGCCTGTGTCAAGGCGCTGCCCGTGTATCGCGCGGATGGCCGGCCAGATGAGTCCGGTGATGTTGGCTTTGTCATCTCGACCCATCTGTATGACGTGTACTATACAGGTCGCACGGCTGCCCTACCCGACACTAGTTCGACCCGTCCCGACGTCATCATTCTGCCCATCGGCAGCGCCAGTGAGATGTCTGCCGAGCAAACAGTGGCTGCGCTCAAGCAGATGCGCCCGCGCTGGGTCGTGCCGTACGGTTGGCAGGGCGTGGGTCGTACCGGCCGTGCCGAAGTCCAGGAATTCGCAAGCCTGCTCGATCCCTCGCAGCAGGTTGTGACGCTGGAACCGAACCCGTAATTCGAAGCCGTGCTATCCAGAAAAAAACAGGTCGTCGTTGCTTGAGTAGCAACGACGACCTGTTTATTGATGATGCCCCGGCCTGGCAGCGCACACCGCTAAGCAGCGCTGTTCAGCTTGCCTTTTCCGCCGCCCGAGGTGGGATTCTCCAGCGAGACGGCCGACATGTAGCCAATCGGCATGCCATCGCTGTCGTACAGGTGCGGCCGCTGCACCCCATTGATCACCGTGTCGTCCACGACAACCCGATCGACATCTTCACGGCCGGGCGCCTCGAACATCACGTCGAGCAGCCGGGTCTCGATGATCGAGCGTAGGCCACGCGCACCGGTGCCACGTTTCAACGCCAGATCGGCCGCCGCGCCCAGGGCCGAATCGGCGAATTCGAGCTGCAAACCGTCGAGCGCCAGAAGCTGCTGATACTGCTTGACGATGGCATTCTTCGGCTCGGTCAGGATGCGTATCAGCGCATCGCGATCCAGCGGATCGACGCTGACGACCACCGGCAGGCGGCCGACAAATTCCGGAATCAGCCCAAAGTGAATCAGGTCTTCCGGGCTGAGGTGATGCAGTAGGCTGGCCTTGTCGCTCAAACGAATGACCGGCTCATCGTCCTCGCGCTGTGCGCCCTGAAAGCCGATGATGCCTCGCCCCCCGAGGCGCTTGCCGATATGTTCCTCGATACCCGCGAACGTCCCGCCGCAGATGAACAGGATGTTCGTGGTGTCGATTTGGAGGAATTCCTGATGGGGGTGCTTACGACCGCCCTGCGGCGGCACATTGGCCAGGGTTCCTTCGACAATCTTGAGAAGCGCCTGCTGCACACCCTCACCGCTGACATCGCGCGTGATCGACGGGTTGTCCGCCGACTTGCGCGTGATCTTGTCGATCTCGTCAATGTAGACGATGCCCTTTTCCGCACGGGCAATATCGCCATCCGCGGCCTGGATCAGGCGGAGCAGGATGTTCTCGACGTCCTCACCCACGTAACCGGCCTCGGTCAGCGACGTCGCATCCGTGATGCAGAACGGCACATCGAGGATACGGGCCAGAGTCTGTGCCAGCAGGGTCTTGCCGCTGCCGGTCGGCCCGACGATCAGGATATTGCTCTTGTCCAGTTCCACGCCGTTCGAAACGCCACCGCTGCGGATGCGCTTGTAATGGTTGTAAACGGCGACGCTCAAGACCCGCTTGGCGTACTCCTGACCGATCACATACTCGCTCAGGCGCGCCAGGATATCCCGCGGGGAGGGCAACGTCTCCAGCTCGAACTGCACCTCTTCGCGCTGATAGCTGGGCGCCTCCTCATATAGGATGCGCTGGCAGAGTTCGACGCAGTTGTCGCAGATGTAGACGCCATCCGGTCCCGCGATCAGCCGTTCGACCTCATCGTGACTGCGGCGGCAAAAGGAACAGCGTTGGTTACCTGGAGGAAAACTCATTTCTTCCCGTTCATCCCAACCGGACTGGGCTTGGTACTCTCAAGCACCGAGTCGATCAGTCCATATTCGACCGCCTGATTTGCACTCAGGTACAAATCGCGGTCGGTATCGCGCTCAACCACTTCACGCTCGCGCCCCGTGTGGAACATCAGAATGGAATTGAGACGTTCCTTGAGGCGCATGATTTCATTCGCCTGAATGACGATGTCCGAGGCCTGGCCCTGCGACCCGCCAAGCGGCTGGTGCATGTGAATGGTGGCATTCGGCAGTGCATAACGCAGGCCTTTTGTACCGGCGGTGAGGACGACCGTGCCGAAGCTGGCAGTGATGCCAACAGCGGTGGTGCTGACCGGAGCGCTGATTTGCTGCATCGTGTCGTAGATCGCCATGCCCGAGTAGATCACGCCGCCGGGGGAGTTGATGAACATCTGAATGTTCTTCTCCGGATCCTGGCTCTGCAGGAAGAGCAGTTGGGCGACGGTCAGGTTCGCAATCTGGTCATTGATAGGCGTGCCAAGGAGGATGATGCGCTCCTTCAGCAGCAGCGAGTAAATGTCGTAGGCCCGCTCACCGCGGCTGCCCTGCTCGATCACCATCGGGATGACGTTATGCGGAATCATGTTGATGAAGTCTCCTCATTCTCGCTCGTATCGCTTTGCTCAGATGGGACAGCTTCTACATTCTCACTCACTTCGGTCGATGACTCAGCCGGCGGTGCGGTATCCTCCGGCAGCGGCGGCGCTTCACCACGGGCAATCGCAACGATGCGCTCGAAGACGAGGTCCTGGAGCAGATTGCTGCCGATGTTGTCGCGCATCGAGCGGTCGGCCGCCAGCGCTTCACGCAAACTATCTCGTGAGTCTTCTGCGAACTGCTGAACGAAGCGGTCCAGTTCGCGATTGATCGCCGACTCATCAACGGAGAGACGCTCAGCCAGAACCAACGCCTGCAGAACCAGGGAGCGCTTCACCGAATTCTCGCCGGCGCCGCGCCAGTCTGTGTACAGGTCTTCCTGGGTCTTCTGGTTGATCTTCAGGTAATCCTGGAGCGTGATGCCATTCCGGCGCAGCCGCTGATCGAAATCCTCAAGGAGCATGTTGACGTGATCGACAATCATGGCCTCGGGATACGCCAGCGTCGCCTGCTCCACGATCTTATCGAGCGCCTGACGGGAGTAGTCGGCCTTTTGGCGATCTTCTACCGTCTTCTGGAGGTTCTCGCGCATGCGAATACGCAGCTCCAGCAGCGAGAGCGGCTGCTCCTCGTCCTTGGTTACGCGCGCAGCGAATTCGTCGTTGAGCGCTGGCAGCGTCATGTTCTCGACCTTTTTGGCCGTCACAATGAAACGCAGCGTGCGGCCGGCGACTTCGTCATCTTCGTCGTCCGCAGGGATCTCCAACGTGAACTCGCGCGTCTCATTGGGCGCTACGCCGACCATTGCCTCAGCGAAGCCGGGCACCAGGTCGTTCTCCGTGTCGAGCGTGAACTGCATCTCGTGCTCGTGCAGGTAGACTTCCTGATCATCGGACATATGCTCGTGAATAGCATCGTCGTGGTCGTGTCCTTCGTGGTCGTGTCCTTCGTGGTCGTGACCTTCGACTTCGTCGTGATCATGTTCTTCGTCATGATCGTGCTCGGCCTCAGGCTCGCTCTCCGGTTCCTCGGCCTTGTCATCCACGAAGTAGCTGTGCAGCGCCATCGTGATCCGGTTGCCCATCTCGGCCGGATGCTGGCTTTCCTCGACGACGGCTTGCTGTTCCTGAAGCGCCTTCATCGAACGGTTGACCTGATCGTCGGTGATTTCAATCGGCTCGAAGTCCAGCCGCAGCGAGCGATAGTCGCCCAGGTCGGTCGTCGGCTGGAGGGGGACCGTGTAGACGAGCGTCGGCGGCATCGTCTCGGTCTTGATGTCCACCAGAGCACCAGGGCCGTAGGGATTCACCCCACTCTGCACCAGTGCCGCGCGATAAACATCCTGCGACAGCAATTCGACAGCCTCTTCGATGATGCTGCCCTCGCCCACGTAGTTGCTCAGGATCCGAAGCGGAGCCTTGCCCTTGCGGAAACCGGGGATGTTCACTTTCTTGGAGAGACTGCGCGCGGCTCGCTTTCGCGCATCCTCAAACGAAGCATCGTCTATCTCGACGGTGAGTAGCGCAGTGTGGTCGGGTTGGTGTTCTGTCTGAACGTTCAACGATAATTCCTTGACGCGTGATTGCTGTAGAATACCGGGATTATAGCATCTCGTACTTTTTACTGACCAGAACGAGTGTATTAGAAGGCTGTCAGAATCCGGCACGAGGACCTGGAAAAAAGACCAGAGGCAGTCCATTTGACCGCCCCCGGCAGCGAAGTCTTGGGGATGATGGGAGTCGAACCCATACACCGTGAGGTACATGATCCTAAGTCATGCGCGTCTGCCAGTTCCGCCACACCCCCATGGTCGTCTGGATTATACGGGACGGGTTGCGTCCAGTCTAGTCGACGTCACCAGGCAGCGTAGCAGATGGATGCCCGGCCTCTTCGACCGGTTCGTCGACCTGAGACAGAATGGCTTGGATCATCATCTGAGCGAACTCGAACAACTCGCGCATCTGCCGCATGCGCTCGGTATACACGCCGGCGATGGCGCGATCCTCGTCGGTCATGTCGGGCAGTTCCTGCTTCAGCCGCTTGATGTTGGCATCCATCACGTCCAGCGCTCGGCCGACGTCACGCAGCTCGCGACTCTTCAGGATGTTGCTGATAATCTGCCAGAAGTCGGTCTCGGCGCTGTAGTACTTCCGCCGAGGGCTGCTGCCTTTGACCCACACCTGGCGAACCATACCCATGTTCTCGAGCGTCCGCATGGTGATGCTGACGTTCGCTTTTGAGATGTCCAGGCGCTCCACCAGATCGTCCAGGCACAGGGGGCAGTCGCTCATCAGCAGCGCGGCATAGAGCTGACCGAAAACTTTGGAGAAACCGAAGTACTCTGAGAGCTGACCCAGCCCTGCCAGCATGTCGTCATGGATGGAGACCAGCAGCGGGTTCTCTGTCTGCTTATCCATTGGCTTGCCATTCTGACTCTTGGGCGAGACCATGTTGGGCGACACCATGCCGGCACCTTACAACAGAGGTCGTTCACATAATAGACGGGTATTGTACCAAATCTTACACGCAGAAGCGCACTTGTGCTCATTCGTATCGTAAGGCATCGATCGGGTTGAGCGAAGCGGCACGATTCGCGGGGTAAATGCCGAAGAACACGCCGATGGCCAGCGAAATCGCCGTGGCCAGGATGATGCTGTCCAGACGGACACTGACGGCCAGATCGGCAGACAGTGACGAGACCAAGAGCGCGCCGGCCAGAGCGATGCTCACGCCAATGGCCCCGCCGAGGATCGAAAGCACCACCGCCTCGATCAGAAACTGAATGAGAATATCGTTCTTCTGCGCGCCGACGGCCTTACGCAGGCCAATTTCGCGCGTGCGTTCAGTCACCGTCACCAGCATGATGTTCATGATGCCGATGCCCCCGACCAGCAGCGAGATCCCGGCGATGATGGCCAGAAAGATCGTCAGCAAACCGGTAATCTGGCCGAGCGACTCCAGCAGATCGTCCTGAGTGAAGATCTGGAAGGTATCCTCGTCGCGGAAGCTAATATCCCGTTCCTCACGCAGCGTCTGACGAATTTGTGCCGCCACCTGGTCGATGCTGTCCTCGTTGCGTGCCTGCACCAGCGCGCTGGAGATCGGCCGGTCGCCACGCAGATCGCGCTCCCCACTGAGGCGAGTACCCGCGGTCGTGATGGGTACGAAGACCAGATCGTTCTCGTCACCCGCGAACGGATTTGGGCTGCCAGCCTCGGCCATGACACCAATCACCCGAAAATTAACGTCGCCAAGGCGCAGCGTCTGGCCGATCGGGTAAGTGTCTGGGAACAAGCGGTCCACGACCGTCGTGCCGATCACCGCCACGCGGGCCAACCCATCGACCTCGGTGCGATCGAAGAAACGCCCGGCCACCACTGCACGATCGCGAATCTCGGGAAACTGGTCGGTCACACCGCGAATCCGTCCCTGAGCCTCGCGGCCGTTGAATGATGCCGTGCGATTCAGGTTCAACTGCGGCATGACGTAAAGAGCATCGGGGACGCGCATCACATCGCTGAGCGCCTCGACTTCGTCGATGGTAATGCGGACGGTGGCGCCGCGACTGTCCTCGGCGGGCAGCACCAGGACCAGGTTCGTGCCCAGTCCCAGAAACTCGCCCCGCACAAAGTTTTCGACCGCCTGTCCGAGCGACACGAGCACAATCACCGCGGCCACACCAATGGTGATGCCGAGCATGGTCAGGGCCGAGCGCAGTTTGTTCGCGCCCAGCCCTGTCAGCGCCACCCGAATATTCTCACCAAATCCGCCAAACATTGGCCCCACATCCTTCCGCACACCCGGCATCGGCAAAGATCGGCAAAGGATCGCCCAGAAATGTTGGCAGGTCGCCGCGGATCAGGTCGAAGAGGGAGAGCGTTGTCGAAGGGAATTCGCGAATCTGGCTGCTGAGCAACGCCCGGCGCGAATAGCCCTGGGGCCGCAGAACATCCGCGGCCACCCCTATCGAGTCAATTCCCAGCGTGTTACAGATCATCAGCGCTCTGTCCAGATGAAAGCGCTGAGTCACCAGAATCGCCGCGTCGACCTGGAAAATGTCGCGCGCCCGGTAACAGCTATCGTAGGTGCGAAAGCCGGCGTAATCGAGAACAATCGCCTCGTCTGGCACCCCCAGGCTGAGCGCGTAACGCCGCATGGCTTCCGGCTCATTGTAGTTCACCTCGGAGTTATCGCCGGTCAGCAGCAGGGCGCGGACTTTCCCGGCCTGGTACAGCTCGGCGCCCATACGCACGCGATCGGCGAGCATGGCGCTGGGGCGTCCGCTGGCAAGTACCTGCGCGCCGAAGATCACCGCGACCGGCCGCGCCGGCACCGCATCCGCGGGGTAGACCATTCCGACCGCACGGATCGCGCTGTAGACACGGGGCAGCACCAGCGCTGAAAAAGCCAGCCCACCCAATATGAGGCTGATGATCATGAACCGTCTGAGGTGTTTGCGAAATCGCATCACAGGGTTTGCCTATCACTCTGCTTACTCAAAGCGCAGTGCATCGATGGGACGCATGCGCGCGGCCCGACTCGCAGGGTACAGGCCGAAGAAGATGCCGATGAACGAACTGACGAAGGTCGCCAAGATCACTGCATCACTCGTGATTGAGAGCTCCAGATCGGGCACGAGCAGACCCGCGATGGTGATGATCAGCCAGCCCAGCGCGACGCCCACCGCCCCGCCCAGCAGGGAAAGGATTGTGCTCTCGATCAGGAACTGAAGCATGATGTCACCGCCGCGCGCGCCCACCGCCTTGCGCAGCCCGATCTCACGGGTGCGCTCCGTCACGGAGACGAGCATGATGTTCATGATCCCGATGCCGCCCACCAGCAGCGAGATCCCGGCAATCAAACTCAGAAACAGTGTCAGAATTCCGGTCACGGCGCCCAGTGAAGACAGCAGATCGGCCTGATTGATGATCGTGAAATCCTGCTCACCCTGAAACTGCACGTCGTGGGCGTCGCTGAGGAAGGTCTCGACCTCCTGCGTGGCGCTGGCCATCGCCTCCTCACTGATCGCCTGGATGTGCAACACGTCCACTCGATAGCCGCCGTCGCGCGTTCGCGCATTGCCCATTCGCGTCTGCGCAGTGACGATCGGCATGTAGGCCACTTCATTCTGATCGCCGATGAAGCCGGCGCCGGCACCCTGCTCTGCCAGCACGCCGATCACGGTGAAGACGCGCTCGTTGACGGTGACGGTGCGCCCAACCGGGTCGATCTCCTTGTCGCCAAACAACCGCTCGACAATCGTCGTTCCCAGGACGATGACCCGCGCTGCGCGATCGTTGTCCTCTTCACTGATCCAGGCGCCATCGCGGATCTCCCAGCTGCGCACGTCGAGATAGTTGGGTGTCACGCCGCCAACGCCGAGCTGCACCGCATTGCTGCCGGCGCTGACCGCGCCGAACACCTGCGTCTCCATGGCCACCGCGCGAATGCTCGGCGCGATCGCCCGGTTGCGGAGCGCCTCCCCTTCTTTCGTCGTAATCGGCTGGATGGTCGTGCGCGTGGTGCTGGTGGGTCGCGATGAGAAGACAAACAGCACGTTAGAGCCAAGCGCCTGGAATTCGGACGCGATGAACGTCTCCACGCCACGACCAAGGCTGATCAGCCCGATTACCGCGCCGACTCCAATGATGATCCCCAGCGTGGTCAGCACGGCACGCAGCCGATTGATCAGCAGGCTGCCGATTGCGATACGCATCGATTCCAGAAAAGACATGGTTTAGTCGATCATCTGCATAGTGCTGAGGGTCCTCGCCTCACTGTCCCTTGCGCGCGATGTCACCGGCATGAAGCTGGTTGTGAAAGTGCATGAAGTACAACCATTCGCGAAGAGTGGCCATCCCCACCGCCGGATGCGGCATCTGGTAGGCATCAATGTCGTCATCCGTCCAACCACGAAGCGCCGTGAACACCCGCTCGTTTGAGTCCTGCCAGGTGTCGAGCAGATAGGCGCTCTCGTCGGCCCCACCCGCGATCCCCTCGGGCATGCGATAACCTGTGGGCATCACCGTGGGGACCAATTCGGCCCGCCCCCCGGCCGCCAGGACGTCCTCGTAGGCAGCGACCAAATCCTCGTATGAACGCGAGGGCCGATCGGGGCGTTCAAACATCGCCTGAAGCCGTTCGCGCGGCAGCCCAAGTCCCTTGGCGAACGGCTTGATGCCCAGAATCAGGTGCTTCACGTAGTCGGCGGCCGACCAGTCCTGCGCCGAGCCGGTGAAGAAGCGCTCGTCGGGAAGCGTCTGGATGAGGCCGGCGATTCGATCGCGCACTTCGCGCAGCTTCTCCTCAATTTCCGGGATGCTGTAGTCCGTCATGGTCATCTCCATACATGGTGCACCTGAATCTGGTGCATCTGGCCGCGCTCCATGTGGCGCCGCATCGTGTGACCAGAACCCCGAACGCGCAAAAACGTTGCAGCGCTCAGTTGAACTCCTCCGGGCTGCCGCCCTCGTACACAACCTTCAGCACCGATTCCATTTCGTCTTCCATGCTCGGGCGTTCCACCTGGCCAGCGACCAGCGGTTGGGCAATCGGCGCATCGGCGACGATCTCGCCGTCGCGCAGCATCACCACACGGCCTGTATGGCGGGCGATCCACGAATCGTGTGTGACGAACACCACGGTGATGCCCCGCTCCCGATTGAGCGACTGAAAGATTTCCAGGACCTCGGTGCCGCTGCGCGAGTCCAGGTTGCCGGTGGGTTCATCAGCCAGAATCATCGCCGGCTCGTTGACCAGAGCGCGGGCAATAGCGACGCGCTGCTGCTGGCCACCGGAGAGTTCGCTCGGCAGATGGTTGAGTCGCTGCCCCAGCCCCACCGATTCGAGAGCCGCCGTCGCTCTCCTGGTGCGGCCACCCGCGCCGGCATAGATCAGCGGAAGTTCCACCTGGCGCAGCGCCGTCGTCCGCTTGAGCAGGTTGAAGCTCTGAAAAACGAAGCCGATCTTCTTGTTCCGAACTTTGGCCAGGTCGCCCTCGCTCAACCGGCTGACATCCACCCCGTCAAGTCGGTAGGTTCCCTCCGTCGGCTGGTCAAGCGCGCCGAGGATGTTCATCAGCGTGCTCTTGCCGGAACCGGACGGCCCCATGATCGAGACGAATTCACCCTCGTAGATGGTGAGATCGACACCGCGCAGGGCATGGACCTCGATGTCGCCCATCTTGTAGACCTTGGTCACACCGATGATCTCGATGACCGGCTTGCGGCCCAGGGCGTCGACCTGAACCGGGGTTTGTTTTCCATTGCGCTTGAACAGACTGACCACGCCTTCCCCTTCGTTGAATGGCTGGTGCGAACACGTCTAGCTAAACGGATCAAAGGTCCCGCGTGGGAGAAGGACGATGCGTTCGCCTTCGGTGAGCCCACCGGCCAATTCGCTTTCAATTTCGTTGCGGACGCCCAACTGCACCCGAACCTCTTCATAACGACCGGGCGAGCGCTCCACCGTGACATAGGCGTCGCCGGTTGTCCGCTCGATGCGAATGAAGCGGTTGGGAACCACCAGAACGTCGGTCAGCGCGCGGATGGTGATAGTCGCGGTCGCGCTCATGCCGATGCGCACCGGCTGATCGGTCGAATCGAGCAATACACGGACGGGGTATGTCACCAGTCCGGCGGCGCGAATAGGGGCAACGGCGATCTCGAAGACTTCGCCGGTCAGGTCGACATCTGGCAGCGCGTCAAACGACAATGTGACCGGTTGCCCAGGCGTCAGTTCGATGACATCGGTTTCGTCGACCGACAGATCGACGTATAGAGCGTCAAGGTTGACCAAGACGACGGCTGCATCCTGGCCGGGCGGGGGTTCGCCCACGGCCAGATTATTCTGGGCGATCACGCCGTCGAATGGCGCGACCAGCACCAACCGTTCGCGCGCGGTGCGCGTCTGCTCCACAGCGTTCTGCGCCTGCTGCAAGCCGATTTCAGCAGCGCGCAAATCCGATTCGCTGGCGCCGTTGTCCAACCGATCGAGGGCCGCTCGCGCAGACACCAGGGCCGCGTTCGCCTGGGCGATGCTGCCCTGATCGGCGCCCCCGTCGGCGGCGGCCGCATTGGCGTCGGCGATCTCCACACCGTACTCAGCCTGTGTCAAACCGGACGCGAAATCACTGGCGCTGGCTCCCGGCACCGATGGAAACAACCCGGACAGCCCCTGGTTGATCTGGTCGATGACCTCCTGCGGCACCTCGAGGTCGTCGGGAATGAAGCCGGAGATGTCTGGCGAGAATCCCGTCGAATTCACACTGATGTCGCGCTGAAGCTGCGCCTGCCACAGACGATTGCGAGCGAGTTCGCTCTGCAGCGCGGCGATATCGTCGGCGTTTAGGTTGCCAGCAGAATAGGCGGCATTCAGAGCCGCTCGTGCCGCATTCACGGCCGCCTCGGCCACAGCGCGATCGGCCTCGCGCGGCGGCGAATTCAATGCGTCATAGGCAATCCACTGAAGCTGGAGCGCGATCTCCGCCTCGGCAATGGCCGCGTCCAGCTCGGTCGTATCCAGGCGAGCGATCACATCCCCCGCCAGGACCTTGTCACCCGTGTTGGCGCCGATCTCGACCACCTGCCCTGCGCCTTCGAAAAACAGCGGGAGCTGCTCCTCCGGGATCACAGCCCCGGTGGCGTTGATGGCCACAGACAGGTCACCGCGCCGTATGGTGGTCGAGTCGACGACCGATTGGGCCTGCGTTTCGATCCGGGTCTCGCGCTGAGCCTGCAGGTAGAGTGCGGCCGCGAATACCACGACGAAAGCGGCAGTGGCGAAAATGAACAGTCGAATGAGCCGCTTCATGATCACCCTCCCAGCCCGGTGATGGAGTCGCTGCCGAGATCGACGGCGAGCACATCGCCGTCGCGCACGCCTTCGACCACTTCGCTGGCATCACTGCCCTGAAGGCCCAGGCCGACTCGCGTCTCGACCAGCGTGCCATCCGCCTGAAGCAAACTGACAAACGCTTCGCCGGTGCGGCGATCGAGGCGAATGTACTGATTTGGGACCACGAGGACGCCGTCGCGCCGAGCCGTGACGATCTGCGCCTCGGCTGTCATGCCCAGGCGAACGCGTGGATCCGCCTCCGGCAGCACAACTTCGACGCCATAGTTGACGATGCCGCCCTCTATTGCCGGAATCAGGTCGATCGTCTCCAACCGGGCCGGCAGACTGAGCGAAGGCAGCGCATCCAGTCGCACCCGCGCATCCATGCCGGTGCGCACCTGCCGAACGTCGATTTCATCCACCTGAACCCGCAGGCGCAGCGGATCAAGATCGGCGAGGGTCACGACCGCGACTGCGGGCAGGCTTATCGAGCCTGCCTGGCCGTTCACGCCGGTGACCAGTCCGTCAAACGGTGCAGTGAGGACGGTCCGGTCTACCGCCTGCTGAGCCCGGTCGACTGCGAGCTGCGCACGGGCCACTGCGGCATCGGCGCTGTCCATCTGCGCCTGCGTCGGCCCGGCGAGCAGCCGATCCTGTTCGGCCTGCGCCTGCTCCACGCGCGCCCAGGCGGCGCCTGCCTGGCCCGACGCGCCCTGTCGCAACGATTCCACGCTGAGGCGGGAGATCTCGGCGTTGAACGACGCCTCGCCAACCCGGGCATCCAGCAGCGCGATCTGCTCTGGCGATCCATTCGAGGTCGATCGGCGGGTCTGCGCATCGGTCAGCGCCTGCTGAGCAGCCGCGTATTGCAGTTCAGCCGCGCGCAGTTGATCGGGATCGACGGCGTTGGCAACGCTGTTGTAGGCGCCCATGGCCGCGTCAATGTTGGCATCGGCAATGGCCAAATCAGTCTCGTCGGGCCCGGCCAGAAGGTTCTCGCGCTGGAGCTGCGCCGCATCCAACTGGAGGCGAGCCGCATCCAGGGCAAGTTGCTGCGTCTCGTCGGATTGCCGCGCCAGCATGTCGCCGCTGCGGACCGTATCGCCGCTGCGGACAAGGACTTCGGCAATACGCCCCGGCGCGCTGAAACTGATCGCCGCGGATTGATCGGCCTCGACAAAGCCCAGGGCAGAAATAGTCACTTCCAGCGTGCCGGTCGTCACGACGTACTGCGTCAGCGACTGTACATCGGCAGCCGTCTGAGCGCTCTCCGTCTCCTGCCCGGCGCGGCGCGCGAAGAGTAGCGCCGGTAGCGTCAGGGTGATGATGACCAGCACGAAGATGGTTCGGCGTACCTTCATAATCTCCTTCAGTCAGCCACTCGGATAGTTCGCGCCATCAGTATACCGCGCGAAAGTGAGCGCAGTTTTAGACTGTGCTCAAATCACTGTAGCAACCACGAAGGCAAGATGCTATCTTTGAGCAGCTTAATCTGAGCCGCAAACACTCACTTCTTGCTTCAGGAGATCACGTATGTCCAAGTCTCGCCTGTTTGTTTTCGTCCTGCTGACCATCGTAGTTGGCATGTTCGGCGTCGCCTCCGCTCAGGAGTCCGCTGTCGAGAGCGTATGCCTCGTCACCGATGTCGGCCGCGTCAATGACGGTACCTTCAATCAGTTTGCGTATGAAGGCATGCTGGAAGGCGCCGAGGCCTACGACCTTGAGACCACCTTCATCGAAACTGCCGCGCAGACGGACTACGCTGCAAACATTGGCACCTGCATCCAGGAAGGCTACGACATCGTGGTGACGGTCGGCTTCCTGATCGCCGATGCGACCCTGACCGCGGCGCAGGAGAACCCCGATGTGTACTTCATCGGCATCGACCAGTTCGTCGCTGAAGGCCCGACCAACTACGTCGGCATTCAGTTCCGTGAGGACCAGTCGGCCTTCCTCGTCGGCGCGCTGGCCGCCATGGTCACCGAGAGCAATGTCATCGGCGGCGTCTTCGGCATCGACATCCCGCCGGTCGTCCGCTTCCGCAACGGCTATGAGCAGGGCATCCAGTACATGGCCTCCCTGCTGGGCAAGGAAGTCAACATCCTTGGCGTGTACATCGACAGCTTCACCGCCCCGGATCGCGGCGCGGCGGCGGCCCAGCAGTTCATCGGCGAGGGCGTCGACGTTCTCTTCGGCGGCGGTGGTCCCACCGGTTCCGGCGCGATCGCTTCAGCCGCCGCTGAGGGCGTGTACGTCATCGGAGTCGACCAGGATGAGTACTTCACGACCTTCGGCGCCGGCGAAACTCCTGGCGCGGACAGGATCATCAGCAGCGGCATCAAGCGCGTCGATGTCGGCGTCCGCGACATGGTCGCCGTCCTGGCCGAGGGCGACATGGACGCCTTCCCCGGCGGCGGCAACTACATTCTCGACGTGGCCAACGGCGGCATGACCTACGCCGGTCCCAACGAGTCCGACATTCCGGAGGCCTACTACGACGTCCTGGCACAGATTCAGGAAGCACTGTCCGCAGGCACGCTGGTCACCGGCGTGAACCCGGCGAACGCCGAAGTCGAAGTGACGGTTGAGGAGATCCTGGAGACCTCCGAGGCCGAGATTGACCTGTCGGGCCTTCAGTAACCAGCCCGACGCGTCACTGCGCGTTGATGGAAAAGGAGAGGGGCGGACCCGAACAAGTCCGCCCCTCTTTTTGCGAAATCACAGCCATGACTTTGGACATTGTGCCCACACGGAAGCACAATGTTAAAGCCTGTCTAGCGAAGAAAATCAAGAAATGATAATATTGAAATGAGTCACGTTTCACAATCAGGGAAGTTTTCGCGGTCGCTACAGGAGAGCAGCACTGATATGGCATCCAGTATTCCGGATATTGTCATCAGCCGCCTCCCAGTCTATCTGCGCGCACTGGAACGGTTGGCGCAGGAAGGGCACGAGGTCACGTCGTCCCTGGAACTCGGCAAGCGATTGGGGATTAGCTCCGCGCAGATACGCAAGGATCTCTCCCATTTCGGCGGGTTTGGCAAGCAGGGCACTGGCTATCGGATTGCCTTCCTGACCGAACAGCTTCGACAGGTCCTGAAGATCGAACGCGAATGGGAAGTTGCGCTCGTTGGCGCCGGCGATCTGGGGAATGCGATCGCCCACTATAAGGGCTTTGCCAACCGCGGCTTCCACATTGTCTACATCTTCGACAATGACCCCGACAAGATTGGCAAGCAGATCAACGGCTTCTCAATCCTGCCGATCCAGGACATCCCTGACGTCATCCCTGAACGCGGCATCCGCATCGCCATGATCGCCGTGCCGGCCGAAGCCGCGCAGCATGTCGCGGATATGCTGATCGCTTCGGGCGTCAAGGCCATTCTGAACTACGCACCGATCAATCTCAAGACGCCACCCGATGTCCACGTCCAGTACATCGACCCCGTGATCCATCTGCAGCGGATGACGTTCTACCTGAACTACAGTCCCTGAGCAATTCGCCGCAGAATGGCGGGATCGTTCAAAGCCCGCCCTGCCCCGACCGCACAGGCAATCGTCGCGTTATCGGCCCGATACACCGGCACACCCGTCTCCCGCGTGAGAAACTGATCGAGACCCCGCAGCATTGATCCGCCGCCAGTCAGGATGATGCCGCGGTCGATGATGTCGGAGGCCAGTTCCGGCGGCGTGTGCCCCAGAACCGCGCGCACCACGCTGGCAACTTCCTTGAGCGGTTCCTCGATGGCTTCTATGATTTCCCCCGTGGTGATGGTGATGGTGCGCGGCAAGCCGCTCACGTTGTCGCGCCCCTGAAGCTCCATCGACATTTCCTCCGGCAGCGGTGAGGCCGATCCGACCTGAATCTTGACAGATTCTGCGGTCGGCTGGCCGATGGTCAGGTTGTACTTGCGGCGCACGTAGCTGATGATCGCATCGTCGAAGCGCAGGCCGCCGATGCGTCCACTCTCAGCGCGCACGATGTTGTTCATGGTCAGCACGGCGGCCTCGGTGATGCCACCGCCGATATTCACCACCATGTCCCCCGCCGGAGTGCCGACCGGCAGCCCAGCGCCGATCGCTGCCGCCAGCGGTTCCCAGATCAGAAACGCTTCGCGCGCGCCGGCGGAGAGCGCTGCTTCGCGCACCGCGCGTTTCTCGACGCTGGTCACTCCATACGGAACAGAGATCGCGACCGTCGGCTTGAAGAGACGCACGCGTCCGGCGACCTTGCCGAAGAAGTAGCGCAGCATCGCCTCGGTAACTTCGTAGTCGGCGATCACGCCGTTCTGCAGCGGGCGGACGATCTGCACGTCTTCGTCGTCTACACGCCCAAGCATTTCCTTCGCCGGCTGCCCAATTTCGACGATGCGTTCATCCTCTACCGTGAGAGCGACGAGGGAGGGTTCGTTGAGGACGATCTGCTCATTCTCGTAAATGCGCACATTGACCGTGCCGAGGTCAACACCAAGTCGCTTATCCAAAATGCCCATAGGGTTGTCCGGCGGGATGTCCGCCCATTTCCTCGCAAAACAGCGCGATTATACCATGCCGCACCCTTCCAACAGTGCACGCCAGACAGCCGCCATGGGTACGATAGCCATCCTTGGAAGACCAGCTATGTCTGTCAATCGATTCGGCGCGCTTAGCTGTCCACGCTATAATCGCACAGTAGACAGGCAGACCCGCGGACAATGGGGGCGACGATGGCGACGGACGATCTAACCGGGCGCGTACTGGGTGAATACAAGCTGGTCGAGATCATCGGCAGGGGCGGCATGGCGACCGTCTACAGAGCCTCTGACCGGGCCCTCAACCGCGAAGTCGCCGTCAAGGTCATGTCCTCCGCCCTCTCTCACCAGGAGAACTATGCTCAGCGCTTCACCCAGGAAGCCCGCACCGCCGCCAGCCTGGAACACATTCACATCGTCCCCATCTATCGCTATGGCACGCAGGACAACATCACCTACATTGTCATGCGTCTGCTGACGGGCGGGTCGCTCGCTCAGCGCATCGCCCAGCGCGAACGGGCCAACCAACCTCTTCCGAGCCTTCGCGAAATCGCCGAGATGCTGAGGCAGGTCGCGAGTGCCCTTCAGTTTGGCCACGACCGCGGCATCATTCACCGCGATATCAAGTCAAGTAACATCATGTTCGACAACAACGGCTCGGCCATGGTGGTGGACTTCGGCATCGCCCGTCTGCAAGAGGCGACTGTCCACATGACGACATCCGGCGCGCAGATCGGCACGCCCGCCTACATGGCCCCGGAGCAGTGGCGCGGTGAAAACCCGACACCGCAGGTCGACCAGTATGCGCTGGCCATCGTAATCTTCAACGTGCTGAGCGGCAAGCTGCCCTTCGAGGCCAGCGCCACGCACACCATGATGTACAAGCACTTAAACGAACCGCCTCCACCAGTGCACACGTTGGCCATCAACGTGCCGGAGGGCATCAGCTATGTTTTGCAGCGCGCCCTCGCCAAAGATCCGGAGGAGCGTTACCCCACAATCACCAGCTTCGCCGGCGCCTTCCTCGACGTGGTCGCGCCGATGCACAGCACCAACACCGAATTCTTTACCTACAAGATTCGGCAGACTTCGCCGCCGGGCACGGGCACCGGGTCGCGACCGGGGTCCGGTTCAGGCGACGGATCCGGCGGCAGGCGCCAGACGGCGGGCGGCAGCGGCTCGCGCCATCCTTCCAGCCTGGCCAGGGGGAGGACGGCGCAGCGCGGCACGCTTCTGCCCTGGCTGATCGGCGGCGGCGCGGTGGCCATCATCGCCATCCTGGCATTCGCCCTGATCGCCCAGAACCAGAACAACAACGAGCCGCCCGGGCCGGCGACACAGGCGGTCGCCGCGGATGTCACTGGCACCAGTCCAGCACAGGAAAATAGTGGTTCCGTCATCATCATCACCCGCGCGCCGGTAAGCCAGGCCCAATTAACCGACGAGGTAGGCGCAGAAGTGACGGACGACGCCGGCATGACGGCCTTGGGCGCGGAGCCTACCGTGGAGTCTTCCGCGGAAACAGAGCCAACGGCAACGCGCCCGCCGACAGAGACCTCATCTCCGACCGAACCGCCGCCTACAATTATTACGACTAGGGAAGCGACAGAGGGTTCTGCGGCGCTGCCTCTCGTCTCCGAGTCCAGCCCTTCCCCAGAGCCTAGGTCACGCCTACGAACACACCCACGATTGAACCGACAGCCACACCCAGGCCATCCGATCTGGTGATCGTCTCAATGGACGGCGATCAGCAGCCACAGTTGGCTGTGGGAGCCGCCCAGGTACGGCTGCCCATCACCGCCACGGTTCGCAACGACGGCGCAAGCGACACCGGTTCATTTCGCTTCCAGTTCCGCCTGCGCCCCGACGATCTGATCTTCGCCCAGGGGCAGGCAGCCAGCCTGGCGCCCGGCGAGACGGTCACCTTGCAGGCGGACGTGCCGCTGCGCGAGCCGGGCGCCTATGTCGTGCAGCTTGAGGTCGATTTCACCGAGGCAGTGGCAGAGTCGAGCGAGATGAATAACATCGAGTTCTTCAGCGTCACGCTGCAGGCGGAGCCGACCGACACCCCAACGCCGACCGACACATTCACACCCACTCCGCCGGCGACGGAGACCCCGATTCCGACCGATACGCCCCTACCTACGGCGACGTTCACCGATACCCCGCTGCCGCCCACCGCGACGCCCATCCCGCCGACCGACACCCCTGTGCCTACAATGACGGCCACGCTCACACCCTGCCAGAGTGCCGATCTGAACGCCGATGGACAGGTCAACATCTTCGACGTCCGGCTCGTCGGCGGTGCGGTTGGCAGCCGCGATGTGGACGATCTGGCGCGCTTTGATTTCGACATGGACGGCGACATCGATATCTTCGACCTGCGGCGCGTATCGAGGCAGTACGGAGCGGACTGTAATGCGGTGGGCTGAGCGGCAGAGGGCTGGGCATTCCCAATTACTCTCTGCACTTCTTCTGATCGCCATGGTCTTCGGCGTGGTGAGCATCCCGCGCGCCGTCGCTCAGGAAACCGCAGCCATCACAATTGAGCCGGTCGCTCTTGAAGTGGGACAGGAGGCGATCCTGGAAGTGCGCGCCAACTGCGGCCCGTTGCGCTGCGCCGTCTTCGAGGTTGAACTCATCCTGGATCCGTCCATCGCCGTAATTCAGCAGGTGCGGATGGGGAACTATCTCGGCGCGGACACCTACGTGGTCATCGAACAGCTTGACCGTCGAAGCGGGACCCTGGCCTACGCGGCAACGGTGCTCGGCCCAACACCTGCCGACGGAGGCGATGTGCTGTTCGAACTTCTGATCCAGGCCAACGGAGCCGGCAGGACGAGCGTCGAGTTCGCTCACGTGGCCATTGGCGATTTAACCCCGTTCAACACAGATGTACGAAGTGGCACACTTCGCGTGACCGCCCCCACGCCGACGCCAGAGCCGACGCGCGACCTGCGACCGGCGGTCGCCAATCCCTCGCCGGTGGTGGACGCGTTCAATCCGGGATCGATCAACCGTGCCATCGCCTACGAGAGCGTCTGGGCAGATCTCGAGTTCCAGGACATCAAGGAGCCTGGGCTCGTTGAGTACAGCATCGACGTGAGCGCCCGTCAGCGCTACCGCTGGGTCTTCGTCTGGTGCGGGGATGATCAGAGGCATCTGGAGTCGATGCTCGACGTCATGTCGGTGGGGTTCTTTGTCGACAACACGCCTGTTGAGGATTTGCACGAATACTCCACCGAGGCGCGCTGCCGCGGATGGGTCACGATCCTCACCGACTGGCAGCCTGATGAGACGGCCGTACTGGAGATCCGCTACCGGCTGGAATCGTCCGTGACGACCGAAGACGGTACTTATCGGGCCGGGTCATATGTGCAGCGCATCTACGCCCAAGCACGCTGAAATTCGGAGACTTTTGCTGAGAAACGAGATGAAGTGATGGCGCATGGACGTTCAGCGAGAGATGGGTTTCAAGCCGCTCTCCCTCTTCTGGTAAGCCGGTCGTGGCTCGGCACTCTCGTCTTGTCGCTTCTTCTGCTGAGCACAGGAACGCTCTCCGCCCAGGATACGGCCCAGATCGAGTTGGACTCGCTGGCGCTCTCCGTGGGTGAGACGGCAGAGCTCGCAATTCGTGTCGACTGCGGCCAATCGGCCTGCACGGCGTTCGAAGTCGAACTCGCAGTCGATAGACCGAGGATCGTGCGTCTGGACGACGTTGCCCTCGGCGGCTATCTGGGCGACGGCGCCCAGGAATTCAGCAAAGTGGTGGACTCCGCCGCCGGCACTCTGTTCTTTGCTGCCGCCGCCATCGGCCAGGCGGGAGAACCGGACGATAACGTGCTCTTCACGCTGACAGTCACCGCGCTCCAACAGGGTACGGCGACCATCCGCGTCGTCGACATCCAGATCGGCGACCTGGAGCCGCTGCCCACACAGGTGATCGGCGGCATCGTGCAGGTCCGCCAGGTACGCGCCACGTCGACACCGCGACCCACACCGACGCAGCAGCCCACGCCAGAGCCGACGCGCGTGGTCGACTGCCTGGGGACGCTCCCCAGCCGGCTTGAGCCGGGGGACTGGGCGCAGGTGACACCCGGCGATCCGAACACCCTGCGGGCGCGGCCGGACATCGACTCCAATCGAGTCGGGCGCATCCCCGCCGAGGGCGAATTCCTGGTGCTGGAGGGACCGGAATGTGCCGACGGTTATGCCTGGTATCGGGTGAACTACGCTGGCGCCGTTGGCTGGACGGCTGAGGGCGACCGGAGCGGCTACTGGTTGGTCGAGATCCAGAAGACCGGAACGGCCAATACGATCCGCGCCCGGTCCAATGCTGCCTATCAGGGCTTCGAAGGCGGCACGATGGTCTGGCTGGAGTTGAACGACCAGATCTACGTGCTCCGGAACAACGGTGACTATGAAGTGTTCGGCGATTACTTCCAGGAAGGTCAGGTCGAGGCGGCCGGCAACTACGATCCACCGGCCCTCCGCTTTGTGCCAGTCCGCGGCTTTGGCATTGTCTGGCATAACCGGGCCGATGTGCGGGCCGCCCTGAGCTGGGGTCTGCACGCCGAGGTCGGCTACCAGACCGGCGTCGAGTATTCCCTGCGCGATGGCTGGGTCACCTTCGGCGGTCCCGACGGCCAGACGTTCGTGCTTAGTGAGAGTGGAAGATGGCAGTTTACATCCGGTTAGCGACCTGTGTGGCGGCGGTGGCGGCGTGCCTGCTGCTTGGATTATCGACAGGGGTGGCGCAGTCGCTGGCCACCATTACCTTTGACCGCCCTACCCTTCAGAGCGGCGAGACCGGCGAGGTCGAAGTCCGCCTCGACTGCGGCGATGCGCAATGCAGCCTCTTCGCCATCGCCCTGGCCTTCGATCCCGGTCAGTTCAGTGTGGACTCGGTCAGACTCGGCATCTATCTGGGTCAGCAGGCTTCCGGCACGGTCTTCATCATCGACAACAGTGTCGACAACCAGGCCGGCCAGGTGACACTCTCCGCTGCGGCGCTCGGCATGCCGCCGCCGCCCGCCGACGATCTGCTCTTCACGATGACCGTGACATCGCTGGTCGACGGGCCTGTGAACTTCGAGGTGACATCGTTGGAACTGGGTGATCTGGCGGCGAACCCGGTCATCGCGATGGTCCGCATCATCGACGAAGAACCGGTCTCCGGCAGCCCGACGATCACCGTGACGCCGCGAATCATCGTCGTGACGGCCACTCCTCAGCCCACCCAACCCGTCACGGTCGTCACCGCTACGCCGAGCGGTCCGCTGGCCATCACCTACGCGCGGGTGTTCACACAGTACGGCGACACATTGAACTTACGCGCGAACCCGTCCACCTCAGCCGATGCAATGGAGGAACTCCCCTTTGGCGCGGTCGTCAGCGTGTTGAGCGGCCCAGTCTCGGGCGAGGGCTATGTCTGGTGGCAGGTGCTCTCGCCGACAGGGCAGATCGGCTGGTCGGTCGAGAGCGCCGATAACGTGCAGACTCTGCTATTCTCCAGCGCCCTGACGCCTGCGTCGGTCGTGGGGTACGCAAATGTCGGCGCGCCGCCGCGCTATACTTTTGGTCAGACCGTTACCGTCGCAGCCGCGGCCGACGTCTGGACTCGGCCCGCGCCAGCCTATGGGCGCGTGCGCTGGACAGCATCGTCTGCGACCAACATGAACATCCGTGGGGTGCCATTCGGCGGCTACCTGAGCAACGGCACGCCGGTCTGGTGGTACTTCGTCCGCATCCCCGGCCGCCCCGATCTCGACGGGTGGGTCGCCGAGCACCAGATTATCAGCAGGTAAAGAGCAAGAGCGTTCCGCACGAACACTATGATGTAGTCAGGTAAACAGGGTACTTCAGAACAGCCTGTTCTGCTGCGGCGGTTCCTCGAAGACCGCCGGATCGACTGCTTCGGCGCTACCGTCTCGAAGGAGGTGCCAAACCTCGACAAAGGCATCCACGACCCGCACAGTCGGATCAACCAGCGATCGAGCGATCAGATGGTGACGGTGGCAGCTCAGAGGGTCGCCCTCGCTGCACATCACCGTCACGCGCTGGCCTTTCGGTTCCAGCTCGCGCGCAATTTCGACCAACCGTGCGACGCCGCGCCGGTAAGGATCACGCTGCATCATCTCCAGGTAATCGACGCGCTTCAAATACAGTTCGCGCGGCAGAACCGCGTCGGGAGTCTGCCCATCCTTATACAGATCGGGGTCCTCGGGCCGCCCGCCGAGCACCTGCCCGGCGTAGCGATAGTCGATTCCTGCCTCCTTACAGCCCACTTCAAGGGTGGCTTTGTTGAAATGCGGCACCCAGCGGCTGTACGGCGCACTGCGTACGTCGAGCAGCACGGCAATTCGATGCTGGCGCAGCAGTGCGACGAATTCGGACAGAGTATGATCGCTGTGCCCAATCGTATAGATCTGAAGCGGCGCCGTAGTCGACATAGAACTCCACCTCTTCAAATGAAATGCGCCCGCACAGATCAGCTCTGCACCGGGCGCATTGTTCACGCATTGTAGGGTCGGGCTAACCGGCTACTTGCCCTCTTCTTCATCCACAATGCGCAGGATAGACGATCCTGTTCCGCGCACCTTACGGCTGAGCCGGAGAGCCAGCTCGGCGCGGCGCAGGGTGAGCTGGGCCTCGCGATTCTCCTCTGCGGGGACGCCTTCGCGCATCATTTTTTCGGCACTGGACCGCGCCGCTTCCATCGCCGACTCATCAATGTCGAATGACGACTCGGCGAGATCGGCCAGCACGACCACCTTGTCCGGGCGCACGTCGACCACGCCGCCATAGATGGCAAAGCGTTCTTCGGCACGTCCCTTGCGAATCACCAGTTCGCCATAGCCAAGTGTCGTCAGCACCGGCGCGTGGTGGGGCAAAACACCCATCGTCCCTTCCGTGGCCGGGATGATGACCATATCGGCTTCTGCCTCGCTGAAGACGACCTTTTCCTGTGTCACAATGTCTACTGCAATCGGCATCGCGTTCTCCATTCCGCCGCCCCACCGCCCATAGACGGTGGGGTCAGCACAGCCGGGTCGAGCCGGTTAACGTTCGGCCTCGTCGTAGCGCTTCAGCACGTCTTCGACGGAGCCGGTCATGTAGAACATCTGCTCCGGAATGTGGTCCAACTCGCCGTCAAGGATCATACGGAAGCCGCGCACGGTGTCCTTGATCTTGACGTAGCGTCCTTCACGCCCAGTGAACTGCTCGGCCACCTTCATCGGCTGGCTGAGGAACTGCTCGATCTTACGGGCGCGCGACACCAGCAGTTTGTCGTCATCACTCAGCTCATCGATGCCGAGAATGGCGATGATGTCCTGAAGGTTCTTATAGCGCTGCAGGACTTCCTGGACCTCGCGAGCGGTGCGGTAGTGTTCCTCACCGACGACCAGCGGGTCGAGGATCTTGCTGGTGCTGGCCAGTGGATCGACAGCCGGGAAGATACCCTTGGAAGCGATCGAGCGTTCCAGAGCGATCGTTCCGTCCAGGTGCGTGAACACCGCGACCGGCGCCGGGTCAGAGTAGTCGTCGGCGGGCACATAGACAGCCTGCATCGACGTGATCGAACCGGTCGTGGTCGAGGTGATGCGCTCCTGCAGCTGGCCCATCTCGTCGGCCAGTGTCGGCTGGTAACCCACTGCCGAAGGCATACGGCCAAGCAGCGCCGATACTTCCGAGCCCGCCAGCGAGTAACGGAAGATGTTGTCAATGAACAGCAGCACGTCGCGGCCCTCGTCGCGGAAGTACTCGGCCATAGCCAGACCGGACAGCGCGACCCGCAGTCGCACACCGGGCGGCTCGTTCATCTGACCGAACACCATGGCCAGCTTCGGCAGCACGCCCGCTTCCTTCATTTCGTAGTAGAGCTGCGTACCTTCACGCGTGCGTTCGCCCACACCGGCAAACACCGACAGGCCGGAGTGCTCAGTCGCGATAGAGTTGATCAGCTCCATGATGGTGACCGTCTTGCCCACCCCGGCGCCGCCGAAAATGCCGGTCTTGCCGCCTTTGGTCATCGGGGCGATCAGGTCAATGACCTTCAGGCCGGTCTCGAAGACTTCGATGCGGGTGGTCTGCTCTTCAAACTCCGGCGCCGAGTTGTGGATCGGGCGTCGCGGCGCTTCCGCCGGAATAGCGTCGCCGAAATCGACCGGGCGGCCGAGCACGTTGAAGATGCGGCCCAGCGACGCTTCGCCAACCGGCACCAGGATCGGCGCGCCGGTGGCATACGCAGGAACACCGCGCTGCAGGCCGTCGGTGGTGTCCATGGCGACAGTGCGGACGACGCTGTGGCCCAGCAGCACCTGGACTTCGAGGATCAGATCGTCATTCCCTTCGCGGGGAACGCGGATAGCATGATAGATATCGGGCAGCTCTCCCGCGGGGAATTCGACATCGACCACCGCGCCGAGGATCTGGGAAATGCGCCCCTGAATTTCAGCCATATGTATTCCTTCTCCTGCTATGGATGAGAGGCGCTATGCCCTGCGCCCGCTGACAAGCTGACTCTGAAACTTCTTCAAACCGTCCACATCGCCACGCGCCAAAAATCCCGCCTGTTCTGCCCACGTGGGCAGGCTCGGCGAAAAACTCATGCCGGCCGCACTGATAGCCGCTTTCAGGCTGTCCACGCTGGCCGCCGCAAGTTTGGCAAACGTGTCGATTCCGGCCTTCTTCAGGGCTGCCGCCATCTTCGGTCCAATACCTTCGATCACCGTCAAGTCGTCCGGCTTGGCCGCCGCGGAACGCGAGGCACCGTTGGTACGGGCGGGCTGAACGATCGATTTTTCCATACGCGCGGATTGCAGGATCTCTTCGGCTGCCTTATCCAGGGTCGCCTGGAGCGCTTCGGCGCCGCCGACGATGTCGAGGATTTCAGCGGTGATGCCCGCCTGTCGCGCCTTGTTGTAGACCAGGGTGTAGTCTTCGGCGAGCTGGCTGGCGTTGTCCGACGCATTGCGCATGGCCACCATACGTGCAGAGTGTTCGCTGGCCTGGCTCTCCAGGATGCCCTGGTACAACTGAAGCAGGGTGAAGCGCGGCACGATTTCATCAAGGATAGCTGCCGCGTTCGGCTCGTAATCGTAGTCGGCGACGGTGTCGCTGACCAAGGGCACGTCCTTCACATATTCGACCAACGCCTGATCTTCAGTCTAGTACGGAATCAGCGGCAGCAGGCGCGACACGCGCGGGCGCTGCGTCAGCGTATTGATGAAGTCGGTGTAGGCGATGAATACTTCGTCCACTTGCCCGCTCAGGAAGGCTTCGGTCACCAGACGCATGATCGGCGAAACGAAGGCGATCGTCGGTTCCGATGGGCAGGGAATTCGGCCACCATGTTCTGGCGCGAACGCACCAGCGAGTCGCGTCCCTTGCGGCCAATGGCCACAAATTCGGCAGGCACCCCAAGGCGCTCCTGGAAGCGCCGGGCCACGCGAATGATGTTGGAGTTGAACGCGCCAGCCAGACCGCGATCAGAGGTGACCAGCACGATCATCGTCTTCTTGACTTCGCTACGGGGAGTCAAAAGCGGATGCAGCGGCGTGCCTCGGGCGGCGGTATTCTGCACGTTCAGCAGAATCTCCCAGGCCTTTTCAGCAAACGCGCGGCTGGCCAGCACGCGCGCCTGAGCACGACGCACACGGGAGGCAGAGACCGCCTCCAGGGCGCGCGTGATTTGTCCAATGTTCTTGATACTGCGAATGCGATTTCTTACTTCGCGTGCTGAAGGCATTTAACCACTCCTCGGTGATACGCCGCGCGCCGGGTTAGCTCCAACTCGCGGTGAACTCGGAAATGGCCGCCTTCAGCTTACCCTCGATCTCGTCGCTGACCGCCTTCGTCGTTTCGATGGCGTCGGCGACGGCGGCATACTGGCCATGATAGGCGCGCAGAAAGGCTTCCTGCCAGGCGCGCACGCGATCGACCGGGACGGAGTCGAGCATACCGCGCGTACCGGCGTACAGCAGGGCGACCTGGTCGCCCAGCGAGAGCGGCTGATACTGCGGCTGCTTGAGCAGTTCCGTCAGGCGCAGACCACGATCGAGCTGGCGCTGGGTCGACTTGTCCAGATCCGAACCGAACTGGGCGAAGGCGGCCAGCGAACGGAACTGCGCCAGATCGAGGCGCAGACCGCCGGCGACCTTCTTCATCGACTTCGTCTGCGCGTCGCCACCGACGCGGCTGACGCTGATGCCGACGTTGATGGCAGGGCGCTGGCCGGCGTTGAACAGGTCAGTCTCCAGGAACAACTGCCCGTCGGTGATGCTGATGACGTTGGTCGGCACGTAGGCGGACACGTCGCCGAGCAGCGTTTCGATGATCGGCAGAGCGGTGAGGCTGCCGCCGCCGCGATCCGCACTCAACTGGGCGGCGCGCTCCAACAGACGGCTGTGCAGATAGAAGACGTCGCCCGGGTAGGCTTCACGTCCCGGAGGACGACGCATCAGCAGGGAGACCTGACGGTAGGCCCAGGCGTGCTTCGACAGGTCGTCGTAGACGATCAGGGAGTCCTTGCCATTTTCCATGAACCACTCGCCGATCGCGCAACCGGCGTAGGGGGCGATGTACTGAAGGGCGGCCGCTTCTGAGGCGGTCGCAGTCACGATGGTGGTGTATTCCATCGCGCCGTTTTCTTCGAGGGTGGCGACCAGACGAGCCACCTCGCCGCGGCGCTTGCCGATGGCGACGTAGATGCAGTACAGGTCCTTGCCCTTCTGGTTGATGATCGTGTCAATGGCGATAGCCGTCTTGCCCGTCTGGCGGTCGCCAATGATCAGCTCGCGCTGGCCGCGGCCAATCGGGGTCATCGAGTCGATGGCCACAATACCGGTCTGCACCGGGCGGTTGACGTTCTGTCGTTCCATCACGCCTGGGGCAATACGTTCGATGTTGTAGTAGTCAGCCGCAACGATCGGACCGCGTCCATCGACCGGTTCGCCCAGCGCATTGACCACGCGACCAACCATGCCCATGCCGACAGGCGCGGAAGCGATACGCCCGGTCGGGCGCACTTCGTCGCCTTCCTGGATGGTGTCGTAGTCACCCATGATGATGACACCGACCACGTCCTGTTCCAGGTTGAACGCAATGCCCGCCACGCCATTGGCGAAGCGCACCAGCTCGCTGAAGCGAATGTTCGCGAGACCGTTCACACGGGCGATGCCGTCGCCGATCTCTTGCACGTAACCGACTTCGACCGCCTCGACCGACGGGCTGAAGTCCTGTACCTGCTTCATCAGCGTTTCAAAGATGTTGCTGGAGATTTCCGCCATCTGTGTCTCCTCAAAAATACGCGGTAATCCACTGCGCGATGTTCCGTAAGCGCCAAGGCTGACGCCGAAAGACCAGCATCTAGTCTCGCATAACAAAGTTAGGCGAGAATTCTAACGGATGAATTGTCGGGAGTCCACTTTTCGTAGACTGAGTTTACCACATCTCGTGAAAAAACCCACAAGTGAGATTTCGTGGGTTCAATCATCCTCTTCTTTCTTTTCCTGCTCTTTGCCCAGGGTCACGGAGCGCTGGTACGCCGCGTAGACCGCTTTGGAGATGACGGTGCGGAGACCGCCCTTCTCCATCTGGTAGATCGCCTCCGCCGACGTACCGCCGGGGCTGGTCACCTGGTTGCGCAGCACCGCCTGATGCATCCCGGACTGCATGGCGAAGTCGACCGAACCGCGGACGGTTTGCAGGACCAGTCTTTCGGCATCACGGCGCGAAAAGCCCAGGTGCACTCCGGCATCGATCAGCGCTTCCATGAACATGAAGACGTACGCCGGGCCTGTCCCGCTCAGCGCCGTCCCCATGTCCAGGAATTTCTCGTCTTCCATATAGATTTCGTCACCCAGCGCCCCCAGGAGTGCACGAGCCTGCTACCGCCCCTTGTCGGAGACGAAGCGCGTCGCCGTCCAGACGGTGATCCCTTCGCCGATCTGCGCGGGGGTATTCGGCATGGCGCGCACCACATTCGGGTTGCCCAGTCCGCTGGTCAGGGTCTTCACGCGCACTCCGGCAAGGATGCTGAGCACCAGGGCCGGACGACTGCCGGCCTCCTTAATCGATTCGAACACATGCCCCACCACCTGTGGCTTGGTGGAGATGACGAGTACGTCTGCATTGGCGGCCGTCTCGGCATTGTCGGTCGTGAAGCGCAGCCCGTACCGGCTGACCAGTTCACTGCCGCGGTCTTCGCGCGGGTCGGCCGCGATGATCTGCCCCGGCTCCAGCAGGTCGCGGTCGATCAGGCCCTTGATCATCGCTTCCGCCATCACGCCGCTGCCGACGAAGCCTACCGTCTTTCCCGAAAATGCCATGATGACTCCCCTAGGCTGAGTAAGGATACTGCGTCTTCCAGAGACGCGCAGCGGTTTCAACACGGTCGGGCTGCACCGTCACCCCCGACCCCACGCCCTCGGGCGCGGCGATTCGACTGTGATCGCCCAGCACAAACGGGGGTTCGCTGATATCTTCGTTGAAGTAGCGGTCGGTGGCGCTGATGTCGCAGGGCAGCGTCACGCCCGGCAGCGAAGCAAAGGCCACATGCGCGGCACGGCCGATGCCGGTTTCCAGCATCCCGCCGATCCACAGGTCAGTCCCCGCCTCGATACAGACACGGTAAATATCCAGGCTTTCGGCAAAGCCACCCACGCGCCCCGGCTTCAGGTTGATGATCTTGCACGCGCCCAATTCAATGGCCATGCGGGCGTCGTTGGCCGTCAGAATACTCTCGTCCAGGCAGATTCGCGTCTTGAGCTGGGGTTGGAGCTTGCTGTGCTCGTAGATGTCATGGTAGCCCAACGGCTGTTCCAGCATCAGCAGGTTCAGGTCGTCCAACTGCTTCAGGTGCTCGGCATCGGCCAGAGTATAGGCGCTGTTCGCGTCGAGCATGAGCATGACGTCGGGATAGACGGCGCGCACGCCTCGGGCCAGTTCAACATCCCAGCCCGGCTCAATCTTGAGCTTGATGCGGCTATAGCCCTGCCCAAGCCGTTTAGTGATGGTCTCCAGCGTCGCTTCCACGCTCGGCTTGATGCCGATGCTCACGCCGACCTGCGCATAGCCGCGTGAGACGTGCCCCGCCGGCAGATGGCGGGAGAAAAGTTCGACCATGCTCATGTCGTTAGCCCGCGCAAAGGCATCCCAGACCGCGGTCTCGATACCATGCTTAGCCAGCGGATGTCCGCGCACCGGCCGCAGAATCTCGCGAACCTCGGTGGGATCGCCGATCTCCTTGCCGAGCAGCCGCGGCGCCATGAATTCACGGCCAACGTGTATGGCCGTGCCCATCGTTTCGCTGCTGTAGCCCGGGTCGATTTCCACCGACATCTCACCCCATCCGGTGCATTCCTCGTCTGTCTCGACCTCCACGAGGACGGCCGTCTTGAACGGCTCCTCGCCGAAGCTGGTCCGCAGGGTTTCTGCCAGCGGAAGCGCGACTTCATACAGCGTAATGGCCTTGACGTGTATTGACCGCATATCGTTCTTGTCCTAATTCATCGTGAAGGTTTCGAACTGGGCTCCGCTGTAGCTCAGCAGATAGAAGCCGCGCTCGCGCCCTTCATGCTGCGCTCGAAGAAAATCGGTGACGACGAAGTGGCGCTGGAACAGCAGGTCGAACCATCTGCGGATGTGCTCGCGCCAGGCTTTCGCCAGTCGGGAATTGGCCGTCTCAAAGGACGAGTAGTTGAGCGGAATCTCGACCAGCGCCATCGACGTCGCCGGGAGCGTTCCCGTATCAGACGGAATCAGCATGCCATCGGACGTGATCTGCGCCGGGTTGACGATGATCGTGTCGGCCTGTAAGTACTGCGCCAGGGTGAGATCCGCGCGCTTGCCGAACAACCGCTCTTCGATACGTCGGTGGGTCACCCACCACTCGACGAACAACCGATCAGAGTCACCCAGGCGGGCCAGGCCACTCTCTGCGCGGGTGCCGTAGTAATCCGGTTTGAAGGAGGTGCAGACCGCGCCCAGCTTGCGCAGGTTCAAATGCGCGTTCTGAGCCAGCAGCGGATCGAAGGTCCAGACGACCAGGCGCACCCCCTGTTTGATGGCGATCTCCCTCTGCGCCAGTTTCAGCTTGTATCCGATCCCATGGCCGCGATAGGAATCCAGGATCACCATACGCTTGGAGACGACCTGCAAGTTCGCCATCGCCGGCCGGTCCGGGTCGTCCATGTTCGTGCCGAGAAAGCCGATCAGCACGCCGACCATCTTGTCGCCATCGTACGCGGCCAGGACATGGCCGCCAAAGCTGGCCAGCGAAAACAGCATGTGCGCCGGGACGACCGCCTCAGCTTCATCTCCCCAGTAAGAATGCTGAAGATCGACCGCCGGCGCCATGTCTTCCATGGTGCGCAACGGCCTGATCTGGATCTCGAGTTCCTGTTCTCCGCTCATTTGACGAGTTCAATCCTCACGTGGTGATCTGCGAACAGATTCCATAGGCAGGGCCGCTCGCGGGCACCTGCATCACCGTATTCAGAACCGCAGTCCAACATTCAGGCTCTCACCGGCCGCCGGCGCAGCGATTCGCGCAGCAGTTCCGCGCCGTAGCGTCTTCCACGCATGTAGGTCAGCAGTGTGTCTTCCAGGCGGCGCGGCTGAAAACCAAAATAACGATAGTGATTGCCGAGATGCGCCGTCTTGCTGGTCGCGATCAGGTCGAACCACTGCGAGGTAATCAGCGATCGGGGAAATATCCGTCCGTAGAACCCCGCACTCCACCGCAGCAGGTAGGGCGGCACCGAGACGATAGAACGGTACGTGCCCGTGACCCGCATCACGGTACGAATCAGATCGATCAGCGTGATGTACTCCGGCCCACCAATTTCGATCGTCGCATCGACGGTGTCAATCGCCGACAGACTGACGACCAGCGCCGATACCAGATCCTCAACATACAGCGGATGCAGCACCACCTCACCCTGCCCCGGCAGCAGATAGACCAGCGGTGTCGCATGGAGCTGCATGGCAATGTGGTTGATGAACGCGTCATCTTCACCGAAGGCGATGCCGGCGCGAAGGATCGTATAGGCAAGGCCACTGGAGCGAATCACTTCCTCAACCAGCCCTTTGTAACGCAGCAGCGGATAGGCCGCCGATGGAGACGCGCCAAGATGGCTGACGGTGATCAGCCGCCCGACGCGGGCGGATCGGGCAGCGGTGACCAGCGCCCGCGTTCCTTCAAGCTCCACGCGCTCCAGGTCACGCGGACGTCCCCACCACTGCGCATTCTCCAAATGGATGATGACATGCGCGCCGGTGACGGCTCGAAAGACTGCCTCCTCGTCATGCAGACTGCCGAGAACAACTTCTGGCGGCATCTCCCAGGGAAGATGAGCCGCTCGTCGTTCATCGAGTAAGCAGCGAACATGCCAACCGTCCATCAGCAGCCGTTTGACCAGGTGTCTGCCGATAAAGCCGGTTGCCCCGGTGACGAGTATCAAGGCCTAACCTCCAAGATTGGGCGACAATTATAGCACAACCCATGCCCAGCGCAGTCAGTCTGTACCCGTGCCCCGACGTCAAACCGCCACGCGTTTTCCGTGTGACATATCATGCAACTTGATCAGAAGCAACGTCTGCGAAATACGGGTGTTTCTATCCTTTGAGTCGTTCAAAACTTCTGATAGTCTAACGGGACCCTTCACCACACCGTTGCCAGTCTGGTTTGAACGGGCTGCTTGCGGCGTGCGAGAAAGTATTGAGGAGCTTAAGTCGTGGAACGTCGTCGCGTTGTCGTAACCGGTCTGGGCATTCGGTGCCCCACCGGCAACACCGTCGCTGAAGCATGGGAGAATGCCGCCGCTGGTCGCACCGGCATCCGTACTATTCAGCGCTTCGACACCTCCCATCTTGAAAACCACTTTGGCGGCGAAGTCAAAGGCTTTGATCCCGACGAATTCTTGGGCAAGCGCGAGGCGCGCCGCACCGACCGGGTGACACAGATGGCGGTCTTTTCCGCTCAGCAGGCCATCGAGGACAGCGGTCTCGAGATCACGGACGAAAACCGCTACGACGTCGCCTGCGTCGTCGGCAGCGGTATCGGCGGCATCACAACGATTTTCGAGAGCGTCAAGGCATTCATCGAGAAGGGGCCGAAGTCCGTTAGCCCGCTCCTGGTGCCGATGATGCTGCCAGATTCGCCGAGCAGCAAGATCTCAATGCGTCACGGGCTGCGCGGGCCGAACTTCGCCATCTCCACGGCCTGCGCCACGGGAAATAACTGCATCGGGGAGGCGACGGAAATCATCCGGCGTGGTCAGGCCGTCGTGGCGGTTGCCGGCAGCAGCGAGGCCGGACTCGTCGACGTCGCCATTGCCAGCTTCAACAACATGACGGCCATCTCGCGGCGCAACGATGAGCCAGAACGCGCATCGCGTCCCTTCGACGTCAATCGCGATGGCTTCGTCGTGGCCGAAGGCTCGGCAATGCTCATTCTGGAAGACCTGGAACACGCCAAAGCTCGCGGCGCCAAGATCTATGCTGAGGTCCTGGGCTATGGCCACACCTCTGACGCCTATCACGTGACGGCTCCGCTGGAGACCGGCGAAGGTGCCGCCAAGGCGATCTGCCGCGCGCTGGAAGACGCCGGTCTCACGGCCGCCGACATCGACTACATCAACGCCCATGGCACCAGCACCCCGCTCAACGACCGAAGCGAAACGCTGGCGATCAAGTTGGCCCTGGGCGAGCAGGCCTATAACGTTCCGATCAGTTCGACCAAGTCCGTCACCGGCCACCTGATGGGCGCCGCGGGCTCGGTCGAAGCCGTCTTCTGCATCATGGCTTTGAACAACAGCTTCATCCCGCCGACCGTCAATCTGGATGATCAGGATCCGGATTGCGATCTCAACTACACACCGCATGTCGGGGTGCAGAAGGAACTGAACCGCGTGATGAGCAACTCGTTTGGTTTTGGTGGTCACAATGCCGTGTTGATATTCGGCAAGTACAGCGCGAATGGCAACAGCTAAGCGACGTGCGGCCTCCCGCTCTGGCGGGGGAGAACCGACGTATGCGCACATTGTCGGTTGGGGCATGGCAGTGCCAGAGCGCGTCATGACCAACCAGGATCTGGCTGCCTTTATCGACACGACAGATGACTGGATCACGCAGCGCACCGGCATCCGGGAACGGCGCATCGCGAGCGATAAGGAGACGACGGCCACGCTCGGGCTCAAAGCAGCCCAGGCTGCACTCGACGTAGCCGATATCCTCCCTACTGAAATCGACCTGATCATCTGCGCGACCTCGACAGCGGAATTCATCTTTCCGAGCACGGCCAGCCTGATTCAGGCCTGGCTGGGCGCGTCAACAGCCGGTGCTTTCGATCTCAGCGCGGCATGTTCCGGTTTCGTCTACGGCGTCGACATGGCGGCGCAGGCGATCAAGTCGGGATCTATTCGCACCGCCGTGGTCATTGGCAGCGAGACGTTCAGCCGCATCCTGGACTGGACCGATCGAGGCACCTGTATCCTGTTCGGCGATGGCGCAGGCGCGGTGGTCTTGACCGCCGGCAGCACCGAGGGCGGGGTACTCTCATCAGTGCTGCGGTCGGATGGTTCCGGCGGCGATCTGCTCGGTGTGCCCTCCGTAGGCAGCATCGACATCGCCTCCATCCCCACCCTGTCCGACGGCCATAAGATGTCCAAGATGTTCATGAATGGCAGCGAGGTCTTCAAGTTCGCCACCCGGGTGATTGCCGAGAGCATCACCCAGGCACTGGACATCGCCGGCCTGACGATCGCCGACCTCAAAGTGATCGTGCCGCACCAGGCGAACATGCGCATCATCAGCGCGGCGGCGCGTTCGCTCAAAGTAGACGAGTCGATCTTCGTCTGCAACATGGACCGTTACGCCAACACGTCGGCGGCGTCCATCCCCATCGCCCTGGTCGAGGCCGTTCAACAGGGGCGCATCCAGCCCGGCGATAACATCGCCTTCGTTGGTTTCGGCGGTGGCCTGAGCTGGGCGGCGATGGTCGTCAAGTGGAGCGCTCCCGAACCGGAAGAGCGGTCGCGCGTGCTCTACAAGCAGCGCCGGCAGGTGCTCTACCGCGTCGCCTGGTGGCGCGTCCTCCTCGGCCGAACCCTGCGGCAGCTCAACGACGTGGTCAACCGCATCCGTCCCCAACGCGGCCGCATGGAACGCCTGCGGCGGAACATCGACCGCTCCGACTTCTAGACAGAAAAGCGGATGCCCGAGGATGGACATCCGCTTCTTCTTGTTGATTGCCGCAAGTCTGGCTTGTGGTCAGTTGCGCCGATTGGCCAGGCTGATGAAGTACAGCAGCTGGAGCACCGCAGAGACTGCCGCCGCGAGATAGGTCATGGCCGCGGCCGTCAATACCTGACGCGCGCCGCCGGTATCATCTGAGGTCTGCATCAGGCCGGACTGCTGGAGCAGCGCCAAACCGCGCCGACTGGCGTCGATTTCCACTGGCAGGGTCAGCAGCATGAACACAACCATCACGCCGAACAGGATGATGCCCAACCAGACCAGGCCGGTGAAATTCAGAATCAGGCCGAGAATGATCATCAGATAGCCGATCTGCGGCGCGATCTGCACACCAGGCACCAGAAACTGGCGCGCGGCAATCAGCGGCGAGTTCTGCTGATGCTGCTGCACGTGGCCCAACTCATGGGCGACGACCGCCATAGCTGCAACCGACGGTACGGTCGCGATTCCCTGAGATAGGCGCACGACGCCACTGCCGGGGTCATAGTGATCGCTGAGCTGGCCGGGGGCGCCCTCCAGGCGAACAGAACGCACGTCGGTGCGAGCGAAGATGCGTTCCGCGACACCCACGCCGGTCACGCCGGCGCTGTTGCGGACACGACTCCACTTGCTATAGGCCGACTTTACGAACAACTGAGCCAGAAGCGACAGCACGAGGGTCGGCAGGCCCACCAGAAGGAGATATTGCGGGTCGAAAAACATGGTTCAACGTCCTCACAACCATCGAAACTGATAAGAGTTTACGGGACTCTTCACAAGAAGTTTCAATGAAAGGTGCAAAATCCGCGTAAACTCAGCAACTTCTAACCCGCTACGCCGAGATGCACCGACAGGGCCCCCCGCTCGTTGAGCGACCAGGGCAGCAGCGCATTGTCGATCAGGCGGACGTTACCGATCTTGACCGCTACCAGAAGAAGTATCGGCCCGCTCGATGGGTCACGAATGCCGAACAAGGTGCGCGGATCGCAGACGGCCACATATTCGACCTGGGCCATCGGTTCCGATTGCAGCACCGCGAGCGCGGCCTCCCGTAGTGCGACGGACCCTCGCTCTCCCGCGTCGAATCGCTCGGAGACTGTGCGCAGCGCGCGATGGATGACGCTTGCTGCTTCGCGCTGCGGGACGCTCAGGCGAACATTGCGCGAACTCATAGCCAGCCCGTCCAGCTCACGCTGGGTCGGACAGACCACGATTTCCGTCGGGAAGTTGAGATCGCGCACCATCTGCCGGATAACCACCACCTGCTGGGCGTCTTTCTGCCCAAAATAGGCACGTGTCGGTCGCGTCAGGTTCAGCAGCTTGGCTACCACCGTCGCGACGCCCCGGAAATGGCCGGGTCGGGATTCGCCTTCGAGACCGGCCGATACGAGTTCCACCTCGACGTACGTCTGGTGGCGCGGCGGGTACATCTGCTCGGCCGTGGGTGTGAAGACGTAATCGACCCCGGCCCGCGCCAGCATATCCATGTCCCGCTCCGGAGTACGGGGGTACTTCGCGAGATCCTCGGCGACGTTGAACTGTGTGGGATTGACGAAAATGGTCGCAATGACGGTTTCATTTTCGCGGCGTGCTGCCTCGACCAGGGACATATGGCCCTCATGGAGCGCGCCCATCGTCATCACCACGCCCACGCTCCCTTTGAGCGCCTGGCGGATTTCCATCATTGCACCGACCGAGTCAATCTGCTGCGTCATCGTCTGTTTCACCCGTACGATTGTGACTGTTCGTGGACAGGAGGGCCGCAAGAATATCGTCTTTCATAGCAAAGCTGTGGTCGGCGTCGGGAAACTGACGCGACCGAACATCATCGGAGTACTGCTTGATCGCCTCCTGGATGATCTTGCCGGCGTCGACGTACTGCCGGGCATGACGTGGCACAAAATCGCCGTACAGACCCACCAGGTCATGGAACACCTGCACCTGGCCGTCGCAATGAACCCCTGCGCCGATGCCAATGGTCGGAATGCGCAGTTGATCGCTGATGACCTGTGCCAGCGAGGCGGGCAAAGCCTCCAGAACGATGGCAAAGGCGCCAGCCTCTTCGACGGCGTGAGCATCACGAAGCAGCCGCTGGGAAGTTTCCAGGTCACGACCCTGAACACGCAGACCGCCAACTTTGTAGACGCTCTGAGGCATCAGGCCAATGTGGCCCATGACCGGAATGCCAACGTCGACGAGGCGGCGAATGGTCGGCGCCATTGCTTCGCCACCTTCAAGCTTGATCGCCCCCACTCCACCCTCCTGCATAAGACGGGCGGCGTTGGCGAGGGCCTGTTCTGCGCTGATGGTGTAGCTCATGAACGGCATATCGCCGATGACCAGAGGGGTGGTGGTCACGCGCGTGACGATGCGGGCGTGATAGATAATGTCGTCGAGCGTGACCGGAATGGGCAGCTCGTGTCCTTGGACCACCATTCCCAGCGAATCGCCGACGAGCAGCGCAGGCACGCCTGCCGCTTCGCTCAGCCGGGCGCTGAAAGCATCGTAGGCCGTCACAAGCACGATGGGGATATTGTCGGACTGTAATTGCTGGATCTCACGAATCGTGTTTCGCATGGATTTCATCCTCACCGAGGACGCGCAGGATTTCCTCGAGTTTGTGCGGCGGCACTCCTCGTGCCCTAAGAATAGGATACGTCGCACGGGCCAATTCCGCATAGAGCCGTGCCGCATCAGGATCGAGCCACCGAAGCGCCCTCATGTGTGCCTCAATTGTACCGACATCTGCGCGAACGAGAGGCCCCGGTAACGCGGCTGTGGCACCGTCGCGGCGAACGTTCTCGACCATGCCGGCCACCAGCGCATCCAGCGCGCCTTTCGCCGGCCCTGCCGCGGCGCCAAACGACTCCATCAGACGGCCAGCCAGCGCAATGAGCGTAATCGTGTAGTTGCTGGCGAACACCAGAGCAGCGTGGTAGATGGGGCGAGCCTCCGGCGGCAGTGTCAGCACCGTTCCGCCAAGTGAGTCGACCAGCGCGGTTAGCCATTGACTCAGCAGATCGTCCTGAGTCTCGGCCGCGAATGTGACGCCGTTCAGATTGGGAGTGACGGATGGGTCCGCACTGAAGGGGTATGCCGGATGCAGCCCGCCGATCATCGCGCCGCGTTCGGCGAGAGCGTTCAGCGCCTGAATGCCGGTTGCGCCGCTGGTGTGCACCACCCCTCTGCCCTCCCAGAGCGATGGTGCGGCGGCGAGCTGCCCGGCGGCATCGGCGATGGCGCCATCGGGCACGCTGACGATGACCAAATCGCCGGTGATGTCAGACGCGTGAAGTACAGGCCGAGCGCCGACCGACTCCGCCAGCCGCCGTGCCGATTCGCCGCCATGGCTGCACACCGACTCGATGCGCCAGCCCCGGTCGAACAAGGCGCGCCCCAGGCCTGTCGCCGCGCGACCGGCACCGACAAATGCCAGCGTCGGTGGGGTCATTGCGTCTCAGCGCTAAGCGGCGTTGCCGTCGGAATAGGCTCGCTGATATAGATGGTCACGGTGCACGAACCGATCTGCGTGCTGGTGATGTCGAAGACCGACACGCGGAAGCGGTATTCCCCGGGCGTGTAGAAGCTGGGCACAAACTGACCGAGCACCCCCATTTCGGCGACCGCATTGGTGCCGTCGACGCCGATTGTCGCGAAGCTGCCAAAGGTCGCCGGCCCGTTGATCTCGAACCGGTAGAAGGCAAAGTTAGGGCCACTGGCAATGCCGCGAACGGCGAGTGGCTCAAAGACGATCATGCCATTGGCCGGAATTTGAAGCTGAACGTTCGGATCGGGGCACTGAGCAGGCGCGGCGTTGGGAATGATGGTGCCCACCGGCGTGGGCGTCAGGGTCGGTGTCGGCAGAATCTGTGCCGCCGGATCGACCTGCCCGAGCTGCACATTACTGGTGTCGATCACCACACCGCCCGTGAAGGGCGGCGGGGTAGGTGTGCGAAAGATGCCATCGCTGACGACCGAGTTGAACGTATTCGGCATGGTCAGCGTCTCGCGTAGGGTGGGCGCCACGATCCGCTGCACGCCGAAGACAATCAGCGCGCCCTCGATGAGCAGGACCAGCGCCGTGATCGCGTTCACCCGCTGGAAGCGCGCCATATCGCGTTCCAGCTCAAAGTAGGTGGCGCGATAGGCACGCTGCGACCGCGACAGGCTTCGCAGCGCGAGGAAGACTCCGATCGCCACAAAGATATACATCCCGGTCGCGGTCTGCTCGATCAGAAAAACAAGAGGGCTCATTCGAGTTTCTTCAAGACACCCAGCACTATCTTCTTGATCCGGGGAACGAGTTCCTTGCCCGCCTCAAGCACCTCTTCGTGGTTGGCTTCCCCCGCGAAATCATTCTGGTCGATGGCGACATTGGTGATTCCCGAAAACGCGAGAACACGCATACCACAGTGGCGCGCCACCACCGTCTCCTGCACCGTCGACATGCCCACCGCATCCGCGCCGATCGTGCGCAGCATGCGGACTTCTGCCGGGGTCTCGAACATCGGCCCGGACACGCCGGCGTACACCCCGACATGCAGCCCGATGCCCGCTTCGGCAGCCGACTCCTGCGCCGCGTCGCGCAGCGCGCGATCGTAGGGATGCGCCATGCCAATGAAGCGCTGACCGAACGAGTCCAGGTTTGGCCCAATCAGGGGGTTGATGCCTGTCAGCCCGACGAAATTGACATGGTCGATCAGGGCCATGACGTCACCCGTCTGGTAATTCGGGTTGACCCCACCGGCAGCGTTGGTGAGGATCAGTGTATCGATACCGAGCAGATGCATCACCCGGATCGGGAAAGTCACCTGTTGGGGGCTGTAGCCCTCGTAGAAGTGGGCCCGCCCCTGCTGTGCCAATACCGGGTGCCCTTCCAGATCGCCGATAACCAGTCGGCCGGCATGTCCCTGAACCGTCGACTGCGGCCAACCCGGAATATCCTCATATGGAATCGAGTCGGCGTCCGTGATTTCGTCTGCAAGCACGCCTAGCCCGGAGCCGAGAACGAGGCCGATATGGGGGCGATGCCTGGTCCTCGCACGAATGGTCTCGGCTGCACGTTGGTAATCTTCAATGTTGAACAATCGAGCACTCCTTAGCATTCAACTCCGATTATACTCGTCAAGCTCTGTGGACCGAATAACGAGCCGCAAGTTGATGAATTTCATAATGCGTTCCAGGTGAGTCCCATACCCTTCGCCGATCCGCCGGAAAATTTCGTTTTTTCTTAGGAAAAGTTTTACGAAATTTGCCACGCCTGCGTGATCGCGATGATTTATTCCCTGTTACAATGGGCGTATTGGGAAGAGCGACCGAACCCGGACGGGTGGAGCGCGAACTATCATGCAGATAACCGTGGAACAGGCCCTACAGGGTTATGCAGCGGTTTACCACAAGCTCTATCAGCGCGTGCCACGCGAACTCCGTGTCGTGAACTCGGAATGGGTCATTGTCAACGGCGCGCGCATGCACGTCAGCGATCTTCTCCGCCTGACGACGCAGCTCTATGCCGAATACAAGGCCAGCCAGGAACGAAAAAAGACCATCGTCGGCCGGCTGATCGGCTTCCTCAAAAACCGCGCCGATCAGGCAGCGGTCTAGCAGTTCCAGATCCCCACAGTTACGACGAATAACGAAATTCAGCCGATTTCCGCCAGGTCCAGCGGCGGGAGACCGGCACGTTCGCGTTCTGCCGCATACTGCTCCGGCGTGTCGACGTCGCTCAAAATCGAGTCGTCTTCTACCAGCATGAACTGCACCCCCTCGGCGCGCCGGTCAAGCGCCTCGCGGGGAGCCGCACTCTCTGGCAGCGCTAGAAAGTCCGCCCAATACCACCGGGGAATCAGGATCGGGTGACCGCGCCGAATCGTGCCGCCGCTCCGCGTCACTGGTGCAACCATGCGAGGCTGCATGGGATCGTACTGGCCGACGATTTGTCGCACGACCTCGGGCCGAATGCGCGGCTGGTCGCCCAGGACGATCAGCGCCGCGTCGACGGTATCCGGCAGCGCGTTCAGCCCTATTTTGAGCGACAACAGCATTTCCCCCGTCTCATAATCCGGGTTCATGGTCATCTGTGCGCCCAAAGGAGTCACGACGCGGCTGACCTCCGGCAGACGGTAGCCGCCGACCACCACCACCGAGTAGATCCCGGCGGCGTGCACGGCCCGGACGACCGATTCGATGACCGTTTCGCCCGCGCGCCATGGGAGCAGCGCTTTCGGCCTCCCCATGCGCCTGGACAAGCCTGCCGCCAGGACAACCGCTGCGATCATAGGACGCCGACGCCTGCCTCGCGCAGCTTCCTGACCACCCGATCCGGGATCATCGGGATCTCGTCCAGCCACACGCCGGTCGCATCGTAGACCGCCGCCGCGATAGCCGGGGCCAGGGGCAGGAAAGGCATCTCCGCCATGCCGCGCACGCCAAACGGACCGCGCGGGTCAGGGAATTCGAGGATCACGGATTTGACCTCCACGGGGATGTCGTAGACCGTCGGGATCAGGTACCTCGACAGGTACGGGTTGAGAATCTTGCCTTCCCGGCTGATCAGATGCTCCATGACCGCGTAGCCCAACGCCTGAACGACACCGCCCTCGATCTGACCGCGAATCAGCTTCGGATTAATCGCCTTGCCCACGTCATCCGCGCACACGACGCGCACGACGCGAATCAAGCCGGTTTCGATATCGACCTCGACCTCGGCGGCCTGCGCCACGTATCCATAGGTGATGTTCGGGTCGCACTGGCCAGTCTCCGAGTCGTAGAAGCTCGTCTTTGGCGCCATATACACGTGTGTCGACTCGGCTGGCCGGTCTTCGCTGCGCCACTTCTCCAGCGCCTCCGCCGCCGCGCCACGGATGGCATTGCCGGTCATGAAGCTCAGGCGCGAGGCGGAGGCGCTGCCGCTGCTGCCGGTCTCCGCCGTGTCCGACACGACCATGCGAATCTTCTCGATGGACACGCCCAGCGCCTCGGCGGCCATCTGCTTGAAGGCGGTATGAGCCCCCTGCCCTACATCGGCGCCGGCGACCTTGACCACGGCTTCTTCGATTTCGGCGTCCCCTCGAAGCTCGATCCCCTGCCCACGACTTTTCCTGAAAACCGAAGCTGTAGCCGACATTCTTCAGCCCACAGGCGAAACCCACTCCACGCCGCAGGGCCGGGTCCGCGGGCTGTTCGAGGCGCTGACGCGCCCATCCGCCGACGGTTTCAGTCCAATAACTCTCCACAGCGCAGGACTCGATCACCTGGGGCATCGACACGCCGGGAGGCAGAACCGATCCTACGCTCAGCCGACTGCCCTCGCGGATGCTGTTACGCAAACGTAGCTCAACCGGGTCCATGCCCAGGGCAAGCGCCATCCTGTTCATCATGCCTTCGGCCGCGAACAGTGCCTGTGGGGCGCCAAAGCCTCGATAGGCACCGGTGGGGATGTTGTTGGTCAGCACGCCGTAGGTGTCAATGTGACAGTTGGGAATGACATACGGCCCGGCGATCATCAAATGGGCATTGGCCAGAACCTTGGTCGTCGTGTAGTTATAGGGTCCGGCATCTCCGACGATCTCGGCCTCAAGTGCGACCAGATCGCCCCCGCGGGTGGCGCCCAGCTTCACTTTCATGTGGATCGGGTGGCGCTTGTGGTGATAGAGGATCGACTCCTCGCGCGACCAGATCGTCTTGATTGGGCGGCGCAAGCGGTGAACAGCCAGGGCCATCACAATCTGGATCGACATATCCTCTCGGCCACCGAACGCGCCGCCAATGGCGGGGTAGATCACGCGTACTTCGTCGAGCGGCAGGTGCAGGGCGTGGGCAATCAGCCCCTGATCCTCATGCGTCCACTGGCCGGCCACGACGATCGTGGTGCGTCCCTGTTCGTCAATGTATCCCAGGCCGGCTTCCGGCTGCAAATAGGCATGTTCCTGGTAGCCGGTCTGATATTCCCCTTCGATGACGACGTCCGCCCTGGACCAGCCCGCGTCCATGTCGCCATAACGAATGCGATAGTGGCAAAGGGTATTGCCCGGCACATCCAGTTGTATCTGGGGAGCATCGGGCTTGATGGCCTCAAACACGTCGAAGACGGCCGGCAGATCCTCGTACTCGATGACGATCAGCTTCGCCGCCTCCGCAGCCAGCGCCTCCGTCTCGGCAACCACCACGGCGACCATATCCATCAGGCAGCGAACGACGTCCGCGCCCGGCTTACTGCTGCCCGGTCCGCACAGCACAGGCTGATCCTTGGTCATCAGCCCATACTCGTTGACAGGCACATCCGCTGCGGTGAATACCGCGACCACGCCGGGCAGCGCCATGGCTGGCGCCGCGTCGATGCGGACGACGCGCGCATGCACGCGGTCGCTGAAGCGGATCTTCATATACAACTGGCCCACTTTGTCGAAGTCTCCGGGATAGGGCGCGGTCCCGGTGACTTTATCAGCGGCATCGATTCGGAGGATCGACTCGCCGACGTAATGATGTCCGTTTTCGTTCAAGTTGCTACCTCGACCGGGTTGAGTCCATTCGGCCGCACAGCGCGCTGGCGTACACCATGGCGCTGGCGCTCGTTCTGGAGGATGCGCTGCAAAATCGCAATGGCGGTGGCGTAAGTCGGATCGACCCCCGCATAGCTGAGATTCGATCCGAGATTCTTGCCCTTGGTCAGCGGCGTATCAGAGGCGTAGTGCAGGACGCCGACTTCGAACGGAACGCCGTACAGATTGACGATTTCGTTCTGCGGGTGCCGCTGCGGTCGGAAGGTCTCATAGACCGCCGATAGATAAGGTCCTGCTTCCATCTCGATGACGGTATAGCCTTCTTTGTAGAAGACCGACATATAGCGCGAGTTCTGAAGGAAGGTGCCGCGTGTGCTGATCGCCTTCTGGTTGTCGAGCACCATGCCCATCGACAGAAACGGCGCGACATCCTGCGCCGTAAAGCAGTTCGAGAACATATAGGTATTCTGCGAATGCTCGTCGTGGACCACATTGGAGATCATGACATCGCCAATGCGGGCATTGAGCGTTGCCGCCTTGCCCATGACGTACACTCCGCGCAGACTGGTGACCTGTTCAGTCACGCGCATCAGCAATTCATATGCGCCCAAACCCAGCGGATAGTCGATGTTGAGGATGACGGCGTCCGTCCCCATCAGGTAATCCAGGCTCGGCTCGGCGCCGTCGAGCAAACGCGGATCGATCCAGTCGGCGCGGAGCCGGTTCAGCTCGATCACCTGGGCCTCGACGTCGAAGCCGTGACGGCTGGGGATCCGGTGAATGCCGATCTCGGCCTCAGACTCTTCCAGCCGGCGGCGCGGCGCCTCGCCCTGGTCGCGCAGATACTTCTTGAGTATGTAGTACAAGAAGTTATGGATCGTCGTCTTGCCACTGTCGTCCAGGATAGCCGTGTATTCCTGCTTCAGCTTTTCGTTGCCCGGCGACACGATATACTCGATCAACTGCCGGTCCTCGCGAAGGACAAACCCCGTCAGCAGATTCGGCAGGCAGTGGGTATTGCTGCTCACAAAGTAGATCGGACGATCTTCCAGGTCGACGGTATCGCCCACCGTGTCCATCAGATCATCCCACCAGTGCGAGGTGGCGCGCCGGTAGTCGGCCACCGACCCGGCGATCTGCCGGAAGCCAATGCTCTTCTCAGCCTCCGCCATCGCCTGCAAGGTCGGGAGAAAGTAAGCGCCCCAGGCCACTTCCAGGCGCTGCAAGTCTTCCGACTCGATCAGCAGAACGCTCGACAGCATGTCGCGCTCAGAGTCGCTCAGCCGTGACTGCCGGCCAGGGTATTGAGCCAGGAACAGTTTGGCCACCTCGTTCTGAAGCAGCACGTGCAGCTTGTTCCACTCAATCTGGTAGGCCGTCAGGATGTGGATCAAATCATCGATGTCGCTTCGACTGGCGACGAAAACCGCGAGCTGGCGATCGCCATCCCAGTGCATACGCCGCCGGCGGCCGGCAGCATAAACCCGCTCCCAGCTCGTCACCGGCAGGCCGGCATTCACGAACGACTTCTCAAGCTGCCCGAGCATCACGAATTCGACCTGCGCCATGCACGGCGGCAGGCGGAGCGTGGCATAGGTCAGGGCAGACACGTCGGGTTTGTGGCTGCGCGAGTATTCATGCAGCGACGAATCGACTCCCATGTGAGCTTCAAAGAGCGATTCAATCTGGATATAGTGCGTCGAACGCATCAGCGAATAGTACGTCCGCATGTACAGCTCAATGGCTTCGCTGCCCGTGTTCGGGACGGTTCGTTCCATGGGATATCCCTTCGAACAGTGCGCTTGCTAGTCGCGTGATCGTGTCGCGTGGTCTCGGTGCCTACTTATCCTTGTTGCGAACATGATCGCGCAGCTCCTGGTTCAGACGGCGCTGGCGACGCTTCAGGGCTTTCTTATCGGCGATCATCTGGGCGCGCTCCTTCTCCAGTGAACGGTTGGTGACGTCCAGTGGGCGTTTGCGCCGACCACCAAGTGACACCAGCAGCGTCGCGGAAAGGAGCAGGATCACGAAGGTGAAGCCGGCGACGATCAATTGGTAGGTCTGATTCGACATACCCTCACGTCGGAACTGCGGAAAAAGATCGTCGATCGTTCCCTGCACTGACGGGGCGAGGAAATAGGCGATGACCGAGAGCGCCAGGATCATCACAAAGCCGACAACCGGCCACGCCCAGCGAGTTCTCTTCTTCGAGGCAATTTTCACCTGGCTGGTCATATGCTGTTCTCCTTCTCGCGCGCCGCGCGTTTTCCGGCCTGCTGGATGGCTTCGATGATGGCATAGTAGCCCGTGCAGCGGCACAGGTTACCGGAAACACTCTGTGCGATTTGCGCCGCGGTCGGCGCGCTGCCTTCAGGCGATTCCCCTGCCCCGTTGGCCGAAGCAGTCTCCTCCAGGAGTTTCGCGCCGGACATGATGAAGCCCGGAGTGCAGTAACCGCACTGCACCGCGCCCGTCTCAATGAACGCTTCCTGGAGCGGGTGAAGCTCGTCCGCTGGGGTGATGCCCTCGATAGTCACGATCTCCGCGCCATGTGCGCGCGGCGCAGGCACAAGACACGACATCACCGCCGCGCCATCCAGGTAAACCGTGCACGCACCACACTCACCCTCGGCGCAACCTTCCTTGGTGCCGGGCAGATGGGCCTCTTCGCGCAGCCAGCGCAAGAGCGTCTTGTCCTGGCCGCTGGAGAACGTCGCCGTAACACCGTTGATGGTGGCCGTGATCGGCGCAGACTCATCGTGCAGCAAACGGGCACCTTCAGGCGTCGCAGCTTTGCCATGCGCCACGCCCCACAACATCGCCGGATCCTGCGGAAAACCGTCACGTTCGCTGTTCGCCGCCAACCGGCGCAGCGCGCGCGCGACCAGTACCCGGATCATTTCGACGCGATACTCGGCCGTGCCGCGCACGTCATCGATAGGAGACGGCGCCGCCGCGGCCAGTCGCGCCGCTTCTCGAATGGCATCCCCTGTCAGCCGCTTGCCGACCAGCGACGAAGCGGCCACGTCCGCAGGGAAAATCGTCGGCGCGACGCTGCCCAACGTGATGGCCGCGTGTTCAACCGTCTCGCCCTCGGCCGCGAAGCTCAGGACCACCGCGCAGTTGACCACCGAGATGGCCTGGGCACGGCGCAGCCCCAGCTTGAGGAAGATACCACGCTCATTTTCGGCCAGCGCCGGGAAGGAGATCGCCGTCAGCAGTTCATCGGGGCGCATGACCGTGCGGCGCACCCCGGTGTAGAAGGCATTCAGCGGCACAGTGCGCTCCCCTTCGACAGAGGAGAGCGTCACCGTCGCACCGAGCGCCCAGAGCGGGGTGATGGTATCGTTGGCCGGTGAGGCGGTGATCAGGTTGCCGGCGACGGTGCCGCGGTTGCGAATTTGTGGCGCGCCGACCTCCCAACAGGCCTGCGCCAGCGGCAGGGCACGCCCGACGAGGCGTTCGTCGCCCACGACATCATTGTGCGTGACCAGGGCGCCCAGTAGAAAAGAGTCGCCCTGAAGACTGATGCCATCCAGTTCGCGCAGCCGGGAAACGTCGATAATGACATCGATGCCGCGCCGGACGCCGCGCTCAAGCTCGATCAGAAGGTCCGTGCCCCCGGCTATGACACGCGCCTTATCGCGATGTTCCGCGAGCAGTTCCAGCGCATCCTGAGTTGAACCGACCGTATAGTAGTGCTTCCACATCGCTTTGTGATCCGTCTCAACGAGGCTGACAGGTTAGGATAAAGCGCAACCCGTTCGGGACAATGTTGTCCGCGGCGGTTGTGCTTACCGGACTCAGCTAAATTTCATAGATTGTAGCGCAATTCCGTCGTGGCCTCTCAGGAAGGAAGCCACGGGGGGGGGGGGACGGGAGGGGGGGCGAGGAAAAAACCACGCGAAGGGCGGCCGCCCACCCGCAAGCAACACAAACCAGGAACCGGGGGGGGGGGCGGGGGCGCGCGGGCACGGGGGGGCCCCCCGGCCGGGCCGGCCCCCCCCCCCCGAAGGGGGGGCGGCCGCCGCCGCCCCGGCCGCGGGGGGGCGGAAAGCGGACGCCCGGCCCCGGGGCGCGGCGCCCCGCCGGCAGCGGGCCGCCGCCCCGCCCCCCGCCGCCCCGCCCCCGGCCCCCCGGCCCCCCCCCCGACCGCAGACGCCGGGGGGCGGCCGCCCCCCCCCCCCCGCCCCCCCCCCCCCCGGGCGGGCCCCGCGAAACGCAAACCGCCCGGCCCCCCCCAGGCCACCCAACCCCGGCCAGGCGCCGGGGGCCCCCCACGCGCCCCCCCCGCCCGGGCCCCCCCCCCCCGCCGCCCCCCCCCCGCGGCCCCCCGGGGTAGTCGATCTCCAGGACGGTGACCGGATTGATATTCATGACGCAGGTGTTGTAGTACTGAGTGCGCACGGTGTCGCGGTTGTCCCAGGTATGGGTGTGACCGTGGATCATATAGCGGGGTTTCATCCAGCGCATGAAGCGGAGAAATGGTTTAAAGCCGTTGTGAGGCAGATCGTCGCGGTCGTGAATCCCCTTGGCCGGCGCATGAGTGACGAAAACATCGACCCCATAACCCCGGCTCAGGCGCCTCGGCAGCAAACGCGTCATGGCCTGAAAGGTCATTCCGCGCATTTCGCCCTGGCTGTACTGAATTGCGCTCATGTTGTAGCGCAGCGATCCTTCGATTCCGTAGAATGTGATGCCGCGATACTTGAGCAGCCGCATGTGCAGGTTGTCGCCGCCGGGCGGACGCTCGCTGTAACCGGTGTCGTGGTTACCCCGCACATAAAACAGCGGCACATTCAGCACCGACGTCAGATACTCCAGATAGTGCGACGGCAGATCTCCGCAGCTCACAATCAGTTCGACATCGCTGTACCGCCGCCGCAGATGCGCGGCGTTCTCCAACTGCTGGACCGTCGTGTCACTCACACAGAGGATTTTCACCAGAAAAAGTACCAGGTTCAGAAAGGTCTCGTTACGCCATTTTACAGGCTGTTAAAGCTGGATGCTATTGTGGCCCGCGAGCGGCCTACGGACCCAGCGTCACTTCGCCGATGCCGATTCGCCCAAATTCGTCAACCGTCTCGCCGGTGGCAGTCGGGCGCTCGCCGCTCACAGCATCATAGAGGCCGGTCACCAGCGTATAGACGCCCGCGGGCGACGCCGTCACGTCAATCTCCACCGTCTCAATAAACATACCGGCCAACCAGTTGCCGGGCGGCAGCGACCCCCTGGCGGGGTAGCCATCGGACTGCGCCGCGACCACTCCGTCGGAATCGAGGATGTGCAGGTAACGCTTCAGGTCGCCCGTCGCACGCCCATCCGTCCACCATGGGAGGCGGACGACCAGCAACCGGCGTCCATCATCGTAGGTCTCGACGGTGATCGCGGCCTCGCCTAGCCGAATGGCGTCGTGCTGTAAGGACGCGATCGTGCTGCTCAGCTCCCTCGCGGTGTACTCCCCCTGATAGGCGCGGTAGAAGTACGGCTGATAATCAGCCGACACGCGCGGAACCAGGCGGATCGTCGTGGCTTCACTGACAAGCTCTCCGGGGATGAAGATTGGCACATCCAGCCAGTTGCCAGGCAGCGCAGGGATGATCCGCTGCGCCACAAGTTCCCCGGCAGCATATACGTCCAGGGCGCCAGGATCGGCCGCGTGAATGCGGGCGATCAGGACCAGATCCAGTCCCGGCCGTGTGTTGAGCACGAACGACTCCTCCCCGTTGATGCGCCGCCCGCCATCCATGCTGACGCACCCGCCGCTTCCCGCGATGCAGCCGATCTGGTCATACTGCCTATACTCGGTCGGAAATCCGCCAAGAGGCTGCACCGCGGTCCAACGATAGGCATGATCTCGCTCAGATACGATGTCGGCTACATCCAACTGATCGACGAGCTCCAGGCCCCGAAGATATGGCGTCAGGCCGGACAGAGGACTCGACTCAGCGCGCTCCGCCGCCGTCCAATCCGGTCGATAGATCCCCTGCACGTCGGCCGCCAGGGCGACATTGCGCGGGCGCTCATCGTCGGTCATTGCAACCGCAAACTCGGCCAACGTCTCGGCGTAGAGGTCGGTCTCTGCCAGATACCCCAGACCCAGCCCATGGCCAACGCCGTAGTTAGCGATCAGGTCCGGCCTCTGACGTTCGATGAACTCCCCCACCGAACCCGGACCATTTCGCCAGTAATCGGCAGCGCCGGGCGTGGTCAGGCCGACGATGTCGACGGTGTCCAGGCCGCCCAGGTAGCGCATCAGGCCGACGTCGTGCACCGCAACACGCGCCTCGCGATCGGGATACTGACGCAGAACCTGAGCCAATGTATAAGGCTGCTGGCGGACCAGATTCACGTTGAGCATGTAGTCGCTCAACGCCGAGGCGGCGCTCAGGCCGATCGACGCCGCGCCGAGAGTGCTCAGCACGATCAACCCGACCGCGACCACCAACCCAAGCCAGGGCAGAACATCCCGACGGCCGGTGGCTCCAGCCGCGTTCAGTCGGAGCATTCGCAAGGTGGCCATCAGCCAGGCCGCCGCCACCACCGCCAGCACCGGGCGCAGCGCAAGCAGCGGCATCTGATAGCGTTTGAAATGCCAGAACGCCGTATCCAGGGTACTGATAGCCAGCGCGAACAGGATCGCCCAGATCGCCAGCATCAGCGTGAAGGTCCGGTCCCGCCGCCAGAGCGCCGCCGCGACCACGACCAGGAGCAGACCGACCACCAGAAGATTGTCGAAGATAAGGAATTCGCGCCAGATGCGCAGGAAGTTGTCGACGATGCGACGGATAATCTCGTCCGTGTTCGGCGGCACCATGCCGAACAGCGATTTGGCGCTGTTGCCGGTGGCGACGACCGAACCGGTCACCAGCAGATTGGCCAGCGGCTGCACGCCCACCGCCACAATGGGGAGAAGCAGCCACAGCCATTGGCGCCGCCACGCCCAGCGCGGCGGAACCAGCCATAAACGCCGGTTTGGCACGTTCTGAATCTGTTTGACGCCCAGGGCGAACACCGCCAGCCCGGCGATCAGCGCCCCTTCAGGACGCAGCAGAGCGCTCAGCGCCCCGGCGGCAGCGCCGAGACGCAGCCGATCCCCTATCACTGCGTAGAGCGTCAGCAGGCTGGCGAAGACCACGAGCGAGGTCTCCATGCCGCTCATGGCGTGCCAGGCATTCGCGCCTTCCAGCATAAAGGCCAGCATCGCCAGCGCGGAGAGGAGCGTGCCAGCCTTCAGCAATTCCGCGATGAGGTAGATCAGCAGGCCCGACGCCGCGAAGGCGACCGCGCCAATGGCCATTGACCAGAGCGCAGCATCCAGCGGATCGGCCGGGAGGCGCACACCGATGGCCAACAAGTAGGGATACAGAAAGCTGGTCGCGCCGGAGGTCGGGGGATCATCAGAGTTATAGCGGTAGAACTGGCCGTGCGCGATCTGGTCGGCATAGCGCAGATGAATGTAGGCGTCATCCAGGGGCAGCAGCGTCACCCCTCCGGCGGCGCTGCGCCCCTGCCCCGCATAGACAACGAAAGTGACCGCCGCAATCAGGACACAGACGACAGCCGCCAGCGCTGCGCGCCGTCTGCGTGCTTTGTCCTGTACGGCGATCACCTTGTCGATGTCAACAGGCGTCATGCGGCGGTCCGCTGGTGCGGCTGCCTGCGCCGTTCTAACGCGAATAGCCGTTGGCAAACGTGTCGATCATCAGACGCACGTCGGGACCGAGCGGATACAGAATCGGGCAAGTCGCGCCGGCCGCCACATATTCCCGCACTTTGGCGCGTACTTCGTCGGGCGTGCCGCTGGCCGTCACCGACTGCACGACATCATCCGGCACCAGGCGCATCGCGTCTTCGATCTGCTCTTCAGTCGCCGGCCAGGTGAGCACCTGGGCGATCTCGTCCAGCAGCTCCTGCTTCACGCCAGAAGCCTTCATGATGTGCGGCTGCTGCCCCAGATACTGCGTGACCAGCTTGCGCGCGCCGTCGAGCGCCTTCTTGCGGTCGTGGTCGACCGAGCAAACCACCAACTGCGGCCGGTCGATGGCATCAAGGGGGCGGCCGGATTTCCTGGCGCCGACTTCGAGCTGCGCCAGTGCTTCTTCGTTGTACTTTGGAGAGACCAGGTAATTGAGCACTGCGCCATCGGCGATTTCGCCGGTCAGCGCCATCATCTGCATGCCCGTCGCGCCGATGTAGATCGGCACGTTGCGCGGTTCTTTCCGCCCGTGCACAACATCGAGTTCGACATCGGTCAGGTTCACGAATTCGCCGTGGAACGTGACGCGCTTGCGCGCCAGCAGATCGCGCACGACCGTCACCACTTCGCGCATCGCCAGCAGCGGCTTGCGGCGCTCGATACCGACCTTCGACGCCAGCGGGTCCCACCAGGCACCGATGCCCAGGATGATGCGGTCGGGCGCGAGGTCGTCCAGGGTCAGGAAAGTGGCGGCGATCACGGCAGCATTTCGCGTCCAATTGTTGATCACGCCGCTGCCGATCTTGATCTTGCTCGTCGTCGCCGCGAAGGCCGCCATCGGCACGACGGCGTCACGAACGAGCCGGCTCTCCGCCTGCCAAACCGCCTCGAAACCGCGCTGTTCGGCATACTGGACGTACTTGATGGCGTCCTGTAGCGGGTGAGCATCCTGCAAATAAAGCGCGACACGATCTGCCATGATCATTATTCCTTGTTTGCGTTAAGTGACATTGTTAGGCGCAGTCGCCTGATCGACTTCCGGCTCCAGACGCCGGTAAATCTCCAGATCGGAGGGCACGTCGATATCCAGCGCCAGACGCTCCGACTCGTAAACCTTCACACGCGCGCCAATCGCCTCGGCACGGGCAATGTGACGAGAGAAACTACTTGGACCATAAGCATACTCGATTATACCAGCCGGCCGGGTGAACAGCGCATTGGTGCCGTCACGGTTTGAGTCGGTGGCGATGACGATGGTGTTGTCGAACAGGCCCAGCTCGGAAATCGCGGCCACATCTTCCGCCGTAACGAGCGGCAGGTCGGCGGGCAGAATCAGCACGGCGCTCCCCTTCCAGCCGATCACCACCTGCGTGGCCCGTGTCAGCGCGGTGTTGAGTTCGGGGTTCCCGCTCTCCTGCAAGGTATGCGCGCCAAGCTCGCGGGCAATGGCAAGCGCATGCTGATCGCGACTGATGACCAATGCCCCGGCAACCTGTTTGGTGCTCTTGACCGCCGCCAGCACCCGCCGAAACATGAATTCCGACAGGCGCGCACGCGCGTCCGGGGTGAGCACGCTCTCAAGCCGGCTCTTCGCCCGGTTCAGCGGTTTAACGGGGATGATCACCCATATGCTCATGGTCAGCCTCCCAGTTTGCGGTCCAGTCCAGTATGACGCGCGCTACCCGCGCCCGACTCGCCTCATCTAGCATTATCGTATCGCAAGATGAGGTTCGCATGTCCGAAAATTCATGCAAAATGTCGAACGGCCCCCCGGCGTCGCGTACATCGTAGACAAACCCGTTGATCACGCCTCGATAGGCGTTGGCCACCGTCTGAGGAGAAACCTCATATCCGAGTTCGGCGGCAATTTTCGCAGCGGGTCCCTTGAGGGCCTGACCTTCCACGATCGGAGTTAGCGCCACCCTCGGCACCGGCCGACCAGCGATCAACGCCCGCATGCCCGTCACGCTGAGGATCGGCTCGATGCTCAGCCAGGGATTCGACGGGCCGAAGAGAATGACGTCGGCGTCGAGGAGCGCCTTCTGCACCTCCGGCGTCACTTGTGCCGCCTCCGCGCCCGCATACCGGATCGCCTTGACCGTTGGCTGCCATCGATAACGCACGAAATACTCCTGAAAGTCGAGCTCGCCCTGCTCGATCGTCTGGATCATCGTTGCCACCGGATCGTCAGTCATCGGCAGCACGGTGTGCGCGATGCCCAGGCTTTTCGTCAGCCGCGCGCTGATGTCCGTCATGCGCTGTCCATCCCGAAGCGCGAGCGTGCGCAGCAGGTGCGTCGCCAGATCCTGATCGCCCAGACGGAACCAGGGCTGTTCGCCGAAACGCCGCAGCGCGTCGAGCATAGCCGTCGTGTCGCCGCGCAGTCCCCAGCCGTTCGCCGGATCGACGACGCCGGCCAGGGTATACGTCACCGTGTCCAGGTCCGGGCAGATGCGCAGGCCATAGTGCCAGAAGTCATCGCCAGTGTTGACGATGACGGTCAGCCGCTCCGGCGGCAGGATCTGCGCCAGGCCGTGCGCCAGTTTCGCACCGCCCACGCCGCCCACAAACACGACGACGTTGCGGTTGTCTTCCTGTCTTGGTTCTAACGCCATAGAATCGTCTTTTCCAGAGGGTGTCGCGTTTTCTCGCGACTCTCGGCGGGATATCCCATTGTGATTAAGCCTTGCGGCTGCCAATCCTCGGGCAGAGCCAGGACGGTTCGGGCGACATCCGGGCAAAAAAGCGGCGCACACATCCAGCACGCGCCCAGCCCCGACTCGTAGGCCGCCAGCAGCAAATTCATCCCCGCCATGGCGGTGCTCTGCCCAGCCATGTGATATTCCAGCGCGGATCGTCCAGCATCAGGATAGACGTCCATGTCGGTCATCGTCAAGCAGACCATGATCACCACCGGCGCGCTGCTGATGCGGGCATACGACCGCTGCGTATCCTTGACGATCGCCGCTTCGTCGACGCCATCCGCTTCCAGGTCCCGCCGCAGTCGGGACGCCATCGCTTCGGCGAGGAGCGCTCTCGTCCCGGCTTCGGTCACTACAGCGAAGCGCCAGGGCTGACGGTTATGCGCCGACGGCGCCCAGATCGCCGCCTCCAGTGTGCGCTCGATCAGCGAACGCGGCACGGGCTTGTCGGTATAGCGCCGGATCGAGCGGCGACGCAGGATGGTCTGCAAGCGAAAATTTCCCTCGCTACTCTGGCGTCGGATCAGGGTCCACCGGCAGTCCCCGGACTACTTGTAGAGACTGGTCTCCGGCGGACGGTTAATCTCCGACGCGCATCCGTCAATATCCGGGTAGTGCAGGCCGCGCACCAGAATCACGGGCAGTCCTTCCGCGCCTTCGCCGGTCAGCAGGCAGGCCGCGGAGGCAACCATATCGGCATAGCCCTGCACGCTCACGCGCAGGATGCGGCCGAACATATCGGCGCCACCGCGCAGATCGACCAGCGCCGGCATGCCTGCCACGCCAATCGCCACACCCACATTGCCCAATCGGAAAGGCCGCCCATGCGAGTCGGTGATGATCACACCGACCCTGGCATTCGCGGCACTCTGGATGGCGCTGCGGATTTGTCTGGCCGACTGGTCCGGGTCGACCGGCAGGAGGAGCACCGTCTCGTCGGTGCCATCGACGTTCGATTGGTCGATGCCGGCATTGGCCGAGACAAATCCCAGCCGATGGCGCGTGACCATGGTGTTGATCCCCGTACGCGAGATCTCTACACTTTCACGCAGGTTCAGCTCGACAATACGTGGGTCCTTGCCGGTGAGCTGTGCAAGTTCGAGGGCGCGCTCACTCGGCACTACATCCGCAAGGCGGACGAATCGCCCCTCGGACTTGGAAACGATCTTGCTGGTGACGCTCACGATGTCGCCGTCGCGCAGGTGCTCGCCTGCGCGACTTACCGCTTCCAGAATCAGACGGGACAGATCGTCGCCGGGCTTGATAATCGGGATGCCCGGCAGTGCAATCAGTTGAAACGAAGGAGCATCCACCTAGGGCAGTCCAGTGATGCGAATCCCTGCACCCTTCACCCCATACTTCTTGTTGATATGCAGCAGCACCGGGGTTAGTGCTTCGGCTGCAACGGCATTGGCCAGTGGCCCGGCGTCGATCGGCCGCATACCGGCCGCTTCTACCAACTGGAAGACCTCCGCCTTGGCCGCCTCATCATCGCTGCACACCAGCACATCGCAGTTGACATCGGCTTCGGGGTCGGCCATCTTCTCGGCGCTGACGTTCTGGAACGCCGAGACGATGCGCACGCCGGGTCCAACACAGTCTCGGGCTTCCAGCGCGGCCGCGCCTGCCGGCGGCAGGTAGCAGACCCGCACCTTCGGCGGCATTAAGGGCACCGTGACGTCGACCAGGATTTTGCCGTCAAGTTCGTCGCGCACGCTTTCCAACGTCGACTGATGTGCATCATATGGCACACTCAGCACGACCAGGTTGGCCTGCGCCGCCGCGTCGGCGTTGGACATGCCCATCAGGTAATCGCCGCCAATCTTTTCGTTGAATTCGGCTGCCTTCGCGGCCGCGCGCTCGGCATCGCGCGAGCCAATGATGACGCGGTAACCGCGCAGTGCCCAGCGCATGGCCAGGCCGCTGCCTTCTTTACCGGTCCCACCCAGCACCGCTATGGTAATGAGGAGCGCGTCGCCCCCGGTTGTTGATGCATCGCTCATATCGTCGTCTCCGCAATGGTCGCATAGCGTGCCCACACCGCCGGGGCAATTTCGCGTCCGGCTTCGGCAATCGCTCGTTCATCCAGGGTAAGTAGCTTTCGATCTCGCATGAGGATTTTACCATTCACGATGGTCGTCGTAACCACCGAAGCGTCGAACCCGAAAATGACATGCCACGGAAAATTCCCGGGCGTCACCGGCGTGTATGGGTGGTAATCGGCAAAAATGACGTCGGCATGCGCTCCGACCTCCAGCACGCCGAAGCGGCCTCCGAACACCTGCGCGGCGAGCCGGTTGTTGCGCTGCGCCGAATCCGCCACGAAGCCGCCGTTCGCCTGGCGCGGGTCGCGGTGGACAACCTTGTGCAGCAGGTAAGCCGCTTTCCATTCTTCCCACATGCTGCCGAAGAACCCATCGCTGCCCAGGCAGATATTCATGCCGCGTGCGATAAAGGCGTCAAAAGCCATGGCCCCAACGCCGTTGTTCATGTTGGATCGGGTCTGATGCGTGATCCAGCCGTTCGCCACTTGCAGCAGGTCCGTCTCCGCCGCATCAACATGGACGCAATGTGCGGTGATGGTCCGCGCGCCCAGAATACCATGATCGCGCAGGCGATGAACCACTCGCTTGCCACTGCGCGATAGACTGTCCGCTTCGTCGGCCTCGTGCTCCGCGACGTGAATGTGAAAACCCACGGCGCCGCTGTTGGCTTCCGCACAGGCACGCAACGTGTCTTCGCCGAGGGTCAGGCTGGCGTGCAGCCCGAACAGCGCTTGCACCTGCGCATCAGCGCCCCGCTCGCGGATAAAGCGAACGTTCTCGGCGATCCCGGCCTCGGCCTTCTCCGGCCCATCGCGGTCGGTGACCTCGTAGCAAAGCGCCGCTCGGACGCCGGCCCGCCGCACTTCTTGTGCGATCAGGTCGAGGCTTCCCTCGATGGCGTTTGGGCTGGCATGGTGGTCGAAGAGTGTCGTTGTGCCGGTGCGGATGGCATCGACGAGCGACACCAGCGCGCTTAGCCGCACCGCATCGGCATCCAGCGCTTTGTCGAGGTTCCACCAGAGGCGTCGCAGGATCGCCGGAAAATCGGCCGGCGGGTCGCCCGGAATGGCCATACCGCGGGCATATGCGCCATAGAAGTGCGTGTGTGCGTTGACGTTACCCGGCATCACCCACTGGCCGCGCGCATCGACCACCTCCGCCGTCGGGTGGCTCTCCGTCAGTGTCGCAGTCGGGCCGACAGCGCGAATGACGCCATGTTCAATATAGAGCGCACCATCTTCCAGGATGCCGACCTCGGACTGCGTCACGAGTGTTCCGTGAATTATCAACATCGCCGTCATTTTGGTTCTCCTGCCCCGATTAGCGGTGTGCTCGCGCTGCGAAACATCAGTAAACGACCGGGATATTCAGCGTCAGCGGACCATCGCTGCGGGCCACCCGTTCCCGGATCTGCTGGATCACAACTTCCAGCTGCTTGCGACTATACGCTTCCGCTTCGGCCTCCAGCAGCCGAACGACCAGCGTCTCACCATCATGGCAGCGCAGTCGCAGCGCCGGCGCCAATGGGTCGCTGCGCTTCTGCGCGGCCCACGTGCGGTCCGAAGGCAAACCAGCGCGCTGCAAGCGAGATTGAAGGCGTTCGACAAACCGGTCGCTCTCGCTGTACAAATCGGCAATCGTCTCCGCCGCGAAAAAGCGGTCCCACGTCGTGTAGACAAAGGCGATCGCACGATGAGTCGGGTTGGCGATGGGCGGCCGCTTCTGCTGAAGGTTACCGATCGCCATCCGGTAGTAGCGGTCGTCCGCGCGCGGATGCTCGGACTCGTGCGGGATCAGATCCGCACGAGTCGCCAGTTCGATGCCGGTCCTGACCGCGAAATACGGAATGGTGCCGTTCTGATCGCCAAATCGGCGGCTGAGGAAAAAAGCCAGATAGTCAATCGGCTCCGTGCTCAGGTCGCGCTTGATGCGGTCCACGGGGATACGATACCAGTGCTCATCCCGCGCATATGCCAGATCGCGCGGGTGATTGATCACACCGACGAGGACCACATCTTCGGGATACATGACGCACCGCGCGCTTAGCGCGAGGCCTTCAACCGGGCATCGATCTCCGCCACCTTGGCCTGGTGCCCCATCCACCATTCCGGGTCGCGCTGGGCATCCAGTTCCTGGACGGTCTTGCCCTGCTGCTCGACCCAGGTGTAGTACTTCAGGTTGTGCCAGCGCAGCCGGTTCTCCGCCGTGCCAGGAGCAATCCAATCAGTCGTCGCCGCATGGAACACACCCTCAATGCGTCCGCAGGCCGACGCTTCATCCAGAGCACCGTACTGGGCACGCATATTGTCCATCACCGAGTAGTAACGGTCGATGCTGTCGGCTGCCCCGGTGAAGATGACATCCCCCTTGCCCAGATTGTAGTACTTTGCAGTCTTGATCGAGCCGAGGATGTTGCAGATACTGCTGATTCCGAGGTGATCGCCAAGCTGCGAAACAACCTGTGGATCCGCGCCATAGCGCTGGATCAGCGTCTCGCGGCCAGTCTGCTCACTGATGAGCTGGAGGCCCTTCTTACAGGAGAGATCGTCGATGCACATCACGGCGTCGACACTCCAGACATTGTGAATCCACGTCACATGCTTGTCGCCGATCCCCTCGATGTCATGAGCGCCATAACCGTTGTTGTACAGGGTCGGGCACTGAATCGGTTCCAGGGCGACATTGCGCGCATCCGGGAAAGCCTGCTTGATGCGATCGGCCGCCGCGTTGGTGCCGCCGCTTCCCATCGCCCATACAAAGGCAGCAGCCTTGCCATTCCCGATGCCTCGCGCGGCAAGCTCTTCGGTCAATTCGAGGATGGTATTGCCCGTCACATAATAGTGAAAACGGTAGTTACCCATCTCCGCGAACTGATTGAGGATGCGGGTATTCGGTTCCTTTGCCAACCGGTGCGTCTCGTCGTAGATCTCTTTGACGTTGCTTTCCGAACCGTGGGTCTTGATGATGCTGGCGCCGTAGCTCTCGATCTGCTCGAAGCGCTCGCGGCTCATCCCTTCGGGCAGCACGACAATGCTCTTGCAGCCCATCCGACCACCAACCCAGGCCCCACCGATTCCGTAATTGCCGGTGGACGGCCAGACCAGTGTGTGCGTCGACGGATCAACCTCGCCAAACATCTCTTTTTCGAGCAGAACCGAGTAGGCCGCGCCGACCTTGTGACTGCCAGAAGGGAAACGCTTGCCATACAGGAGCACAATCTCAGCGTCGACGCCGGTCAGCTCATGGGGCAGGACGACGTAGTAGATCTGGTTGTTTTCATCGCGCCAGGTGATGTTGAACAGGTTGATGGGGTCCAGCGGATCACTGCGTTTCGCCTCCAGGGCGCGGCGGCGGATCGCAGGGTCGATCGTTTCAGGGTGCAGCATTTCCGCAAAGGTAGGTCCGGTGATCACGTCAAAGTCTCCGTTTCGTCGTCATCTAGATCAAGCGTTTGTTCCAGCGCCCGCATTTCGCTGAACAACTCATCCCGCGCACGCGCAAGGAGACGGTAACGGTTCAGATCATGCGGAGGCATTTTGTCGCTGCTGCCGCCATAGGACATGATCAGCGCGTCAATCTCTTCGTCCAGCGCTTCGTAGCGAAGCACCACTTCCCGATAGTGCGCAATCTGCGACTGCAGATCGCCAGACTCATCGGTCAGGTTCATGGCTGACGCTCCAGTGTTGCCGGTTCGCGGGGCGCATCGGGCTGGGCAATGTTCCTGGCCTCGGATTCGAAATTGCGCCGCGTCGCAACGATATACAGGGGCCGGCCGCGCGCCTCATCGTAGGTCCGCGCGACGTACTGTCCCAGAACAAACAGGAAAAAGAGTTGGAAGGAACTCAACAGTAGCAGCAGGATGATCGTGGTGGCCTGTCCGCCAAAAAACTCCATGCCCAGGGCCAGCCGCAGCAGAGCCACCACCGGTATTGCTACGAGCGCCAGCACGCCCAACACCAGCGCTACGTAAACCATGATTTGCAGGGGGTAAAACGAGAATCCCGTGACGGCGTCCCAGGCGAAGCGGATCATCTTGCGCAGGGGGTATTTCGTCTCACCCGAATGCCGCGGCTTGCGGATGTAGTTGACTCCCGTCTGCCGGAAGCCCACCCAGCTCGTCATGCCCCGGATGAAGCGGTTATGCTCGCGCATCGACTTGAGCGCGTCGACCACCTTGCGATCCATCAGTCGGAAGTCGCCCGTGTCGAGCGGAATTTTGACGTCGGTGATACGGTAAATGACGCGGTAGAAGAGCTTGGCCGTCATCAGCTTGAACCAACTCTCGCCTTCGCGGTGCTCGCGAACGGCATAGACGACTTCAAAGCCGGCTTTCCATTGCTCGATCATCTGAAGGATCACTTCAGGCGGGTCCTGCAAGTCGGCATCGATCAGCACGACCGCATCGCCGCCGGCGTGGTCAATTCCGGCCGTCACCGCGATCTGGTGGCCAAAGTTGCGCGCAAAATGAAGGATCCGGATTCGCTTGTCGCGTGCGGCGGCCGCGTCGATCAACTCCGGGGAGCGGTCAGTGCTGCCGTCGTTGACCATGATCAGTTCCCACGACTCACCCGTGCTGCCCATCACCTCGGCGATGCGCTGGTGCAGCAGCTCGATGTTGCCCTCTTCATTATAGATAGGCGCAACGATGGAGTATCGTGGATGGTTGCTCAACGTCCCTGAGTCCTTACAATCAGATCGCGGCCGATGAACCTTGCAGGGCCTGCCAGATGCTGTCCAGATCGGCCGGCACGCGTAGTCCGCCGCTCACCGCCTGCTGCGCCCTCCGCACATCCTTAAGGCCTGTGCCCGTAGACAACAACAGAACGCGTTCATCGTGCCTTAGAGTTCCATATTCTACCGCAGCGCGCGCGCCAGCGTAAACCGCCGCCGCCGCCGGTTCGGCGAAGACGCCAGTCAGCCGGGCAAGCGGGGGTATGGCCGCCAGAATGGCCGAGTCGGGCACGCTGACGAAGGTGCCGCCCGTCTCGCGGACCGCTCGCAACGCCTTCGACCGATCGCGCGGGAGGCCGGCGCTGATGCTGTCGGCGATCGTGTCGGCGGGTTCGGGACCCATGTCGCGCACATCCAGATCGTTCTTCCAGGCGCGTGCCAGGGCTGAACTGCCTTCAGCTTGTACACCAATCAGGCGCGGAATGCGCGAAATCCACCCAAGCCGGTGCAGATCGACGAAGCCCTTGTGTACGCCAGCGATGATGTTGCCATCGCCAACGCTCACGACCACCGCATCGGGAACCTCCCAGTTCAATCCTTCGGCGATCTCATAGCTCACTGTCTTCTTGCCCTCGGCGGTGAAAGGGTTCATCCCGGTATTGCGGCAGTACCACCCTGCCCGCTCGCACAATCCGACGCAGAGGTCGAAGGCCTGATCGTATGTGCCCTCGACCAGCACCACCCGCGCGCCGTAGATCAGCAGTTGGGCGATCTTGGCTTCCGGCGCGGCAGCTGGAACCAGGATGACCACCGGCATGCCGACCGATGCCGCCACCCCGGCCAGCGCCGCGGCGGCATTGCCCGTGCTGGCGGTCGCCACAGTGGGGATACCTTTCCCTATCGCCCGAGCGATGACCAGGGCGCTGGCCCGATCCTTCAGTGAGCCGGTGGGATTGGCACCGTCGTCCTTCACCCAGGCAGATTGCACGCCCAGATCGGCAGCCAGCCGCGGCGCGTCGTACAGCGGCGTCATGCCCACCCGTAGGGGTGGCACCGAGGCATCATCCGGCAGGGGCAGCAGATCTCGATAGCGCCACATCGATTGGACGCGTGATGCTGTCAACCGGTCGCGGTCGAGACGGCCGCTCAGTTCAGGATAGTCGTACAGTACGTCCAGCGTGCCGACAGGCCCGCAAGCCGGACAGGTATATTCGACGGACTCGGGGGCATATTCCTGCCCGCAGACCGAACACTTCAGTTTCAGCATTTCAGCCACGCCAGCCTCCTCAGCCGGGCACGATGCGGGTACCGGTCTCGCCCCGCAGCGCACGGGCAAGGTTCGGCGGATCAGTGATGATGGCCAGCGGACCGCCCATGCCGACGAATTCCACAGCCGCCTCGATCTTGGGCAGCATGCTCCCCGGCGCGAAGTGGCCCTCAGCAATGTACTGACGCGCTTCGCCGAGCGTCATCTGGTCGAGCATACGCTGTTCCGGCTTGTTGAAGTTCAGCGCGACCTTTTCCACACCGGTTGAAATGACGAGCAGGTCGGCACGAAGCTGTTGAGCCAGCAGACTGCTGGCGCGGTCTTTGTCGATCACCGCGTACGTACCGCGCAATTCACCATGGTCGTCGCGGATCACAGGGATACCGCCGCCACCAACAGAAATCACCACGTAGTCGTTCAGGACCAGCGCGCGAATGGCGTTGATCTCCTGGATAGCCTGTGGCTTCGGCGATGCCACCACGCGCCGCCAGCCTCGTCCGGCATCCTCCATCACATCCCAGCCCTCAGCTTCGTAGCGCCGCGCCTCGGCCTCGGTCATGAAGCTGCCGACGGGCTTGGTAGGCCGCGCAAACGCCGGATCGCTTGGGTCAACCCGCACCTGCGTAACCACCGTCAGCACTGTGCGGTTGATGCCGAGACGACGCAGGGCATTGTCGAGCGACTGCTGGATCATGTAACCGATGCTGCCCTGCGTGTCGGCGACGATCAGATCGAGGGGGACGGTATGGACCTGCTCGGCCGCGAGCTCGGAACGCCGCAGGATGTAGCCCACTTGCGGGCCATTGCCGTGCGTGATGATCACGCTCCAGCCTTCGGCGATCATGTTGGCGACATGTTGGCACGTCACCCGCACGGCCTCCCACTGGTTGGAGACCTCCGGGTGCTTGGGGTCCTCAATTAAGGAATTGCCGCCAATGGCGACGGCCGCCAGCTTGCCTACCATAGTCTATTTTCCTTTAGCCAGCATTATTCAATACAAAGAGCGCGAAAGAACCGCTCGCTTTCGCGCTCTCAGTTCAAGTTTGTCGTTCTGTATAGAAGACTAGCACATCGTCAGGGCCATCGCCGCCTTCTGCACATGCAGACGATTCTCGGCTTCGTCGTACACCACACTCTGCGGGCCGTCGATCACCTCGTCGGTGACTTCGATGTTGCGGTCGGCGGGCAGGCAGTGCATATAAATGGCGGTGTCCTTGGCCATTGCCATGCGGCGCGAGTCCGTAATCCAGTCGGTGTACTGCTTGCCGATCTTGGAGGACTCTTCCTTGTTCTCAGTGGTCATCCAGCAGCCCCAGGACTTCGGATAGACGATGTCGGCGTCCTGGAAGCCGGCGTCGAAGTCGTCCAACTGCTCAAAGGTGCCGCCACTGCGGCGCGCGTTCTCTCTGGCCTGCTCGACAATCTCCGGCATCAGGCCGAATTCCGGCGGGGCCGTCAGGCGCACATTCATGCCATAGCGGGCCATCAGCAGGATCAGGCTCTGCGGCACACTCAAGGGCTTCTGGTAGCTGCTGGCATAGGCGTAACTGACATTGATCGTCTTGCCTCGCAGATCACGCCCGAACTTCTCCTGAATGGTCATCAGGTCGGCGAGAATCTGGAAGGGATGGTAGACGTCGCACTGCATGTTGAGCACCGGAACGCGGCTCGCCTCCGCGACTTCGCGGATGTACTGATTGCCGAACTTCCAGTCGCACTGGCGAATGGCGATGCCGTCCGTATAGCGACCGATGATCTGACCGATCTCCTTGGCTGTATCGCCATGGCTGATCTGGGTCGTTTCACTATCGATGAACATGGCGTGGCCGCCAAGCTGCGCCATGCCGGCCTCGAAGCTGGCGCGGGTGCGCGTGCTGGTAAAGAAAAACAACATACCCAGGACTTTGTCGCGCAGGAGGGCATGCGACTCGCGCAGCGCGCGCTTTCGCTTGAGATCCCATGCCACGTCCAGCAGGGTGTCGATTTCTTCTCGCGTCCATTCCTGGGTCGTGATCAGATCACGACCGCGCAGATCGGTTTGCATGATACGTTTTCCTTGATGCGGGCAATTGTCACTGCTTCGAATACACTTCTGAGAATTATAGCGCGTTCGTCATAAGCTCAATCTTGAGTTCGACGCTGAGCGGATCACGATGCTCGTGGCTCAGCGTCAGGCGAACGCGATCGCCAGGCTGCACCTGGACAGGTTCGCAGAACCACAGCGGGTTCATCCAGGAATTGGCCCGCTTTACTTCCAGCGGATCGGTCGTCATGTCGAAGCCGGCCGCGACGTCCAGTTCAAAATGACCGATCACGCCGTCCAGACGCCCCGCCCTGGTGCAAACGACTTCAGCCGAGGCCGAGTACGACAGTGACGTGATGTGACTCAGACGCACGGTGCCGATCAGCACACTGTCACTCAGAATCTCGCCGCCGTTTACGACGGCGTTCGGGCTGACCCACGTCTGAGTCTGCCCGTGCCACTGCGACTCATACAGCGGCGTGAAATCCAGATCGTACAGTGCCGACCAGCTTTCGACGTCGCTCGGCGCGATCGTACGGCGCCCGCGAACACCTTCGCCAACCGTCACCAGGCGGCCGAAGATACGCGCTTCTTCAGGGAGGATGCGCCCTCCCGGTTTCAGAAAGCGCCGCTCGGCATCGCGGGTAGCTTGCAGCACATTTTCCGTAAAGACATCGTTGCTCAGGATTTCGCTGATGACCAGATCCGCCTTCTCGGGCAGCGTGACGGACAACGACCAACCCTCGATCAGGGTAATGCGATCTCCGAACCCATTGGCCTCGAAGATGCGGCGGGTCGTCGGCGCAATCGGGCTTGCCTCGATCGCGTAGACGTGGCGAGCGCCGGCGCGGGCCGCGCCCATCGCCAGTACTCCGTTGCCGGAGCCAATGTCGACCACAACATCGTCAGGCCGCACCACGGCGCTCAACGCCTTGAGGTAGGCCTCGGTGCGATTCGTATCACGCAGCAGATCCAGGTGCAGCTTGATTTCCGTCGGTGTTGGCAGTCGGTCCTGAGTGCTGGTCGGCAGCCGCCTATCGCTGTTGAGGACGCCCGCCTGAAGCAGTCGGTTGATCTCGCGCGTTAGCATCATCCACTCGTTCGCGTTTCGAGCGAGCGGCTCCAGTCGCTTGACACCGTCCTCAAACCGGCGAGGCACCCGAAATGTTTCAAGCACGTTCAGGGAATGGTCGGTCATTGCAACCGTCATTCCATCCAGTTGCATCGCCAGTTCAGATCCAGCCACGGCCAGGGTCAGGCCATCCGCGCAGCCGATGACCATGTTTGCATCAAGCGCCATACTACTTGATCAGTCCCGGCAGCAGCGCATACCACTCGGTCGCTTTCACCACATCATCCAGAATGACCTGATCGATCACCGTATGCGCGTGCACCTCATTCCCAGGACCATAACCAATCGACGGAATGCCGGCCTTGCCCATCCAGTAGATACCGTTGGTCGAGAAGTCCCACTTGCCGGTCGGCAGTGGGCTGCCCCACAGCAGTTCGCCGACGCGGACGCCTGCCTGAACCAGCGCGTGTTCTTCCGGCAGCGCCCAGGCCGGGAAGATCTTGTCGACCGGGAAGACGAATCCCGTATAGCTGGGATCGTCGTAGAACATGATTTTCGCCTGAATATCCGTGCGATCGCCGATCAGCTTCTGAATGCGTTCCAGTTCGGTCTGCGGATCCTCGCCGAAGGTCACACGGCGGTCGATGAAGATCGTCGCTTCGTCGGGAACGGCGTTGATGCTCGGCGTCTTGACCTTCATGTCGGTGACGGTGATGCGGCCATGTCCCAGGAAGGGGTCGTCGCCCAACTCGGGCTCCAGCTTGCTGATCGCTTCGATCAGCGGAAGCAACTTGTAAATGGCATTGTCACCCAGGAAGTTGCTGGCGGCATGAGCGCTCTTGCCCTTGGCGACGACTTCCATCTCGACACGGCCCTTGTGACCGCGATAGACCTGCATGCGGGTCGGCTCGCCGATGACGACCAGATCGGGGCGAACCACGTCGGCCTCGACCAGCGCGTGCGGGGCGATGCCGTAGCACCATTCTTCCATGTTGCCAAAATAGTAGCCGGTCACGCCGTCGAGCAGCCCCAGGTCGCGCGCCATAGCCAGGCCGTAGATCATGCCCGGCGTACTGCCCTTTTCGTCGCAGGCGCCACGGGCATAGAAGATGCCGTTCTCGACCTTGCCCTGAAACGGATCCCACTCCCACGATGCCGGATCGCCGATGCCGACGGTATCCAGGTGACTGTCGTAGAGCAGCTTCACCGGGCCGTCGCCGATTTTGCCGACGACGTTGCCCATCTTGTCGAACCAGACCTGGTCGAACCCGAGGGCCTTCATTTCGGCTTCGGCGCGTTCGCAGACCGCGCGAATCTGGCTGTCGTAACTGGGAATCGCACATAGTTCCTTGAGGAACTGAATGATCGCCTCGCGCTGGGCGGTCACACGTGCGTGAATCTGTTGGATGACTGCTTGTTCAACCATGGAAATTCCGTTTCTGTGTTGGAACTGCTCAGCTCTGTTTCTTGAACGCAAAATCGAGATAAGGATCGCGAGTATCCTTCGTGAATCCAGACTCCAGAATGACCAGCCGGTGATCCGCTTTCGCCACCTTCGCCTGACGCTCGGAGGGCGTCAGGTTCTCCCATCGAGAGAAGATCGCCCGGAAAACATTGTCGCCCATCACCTGCACATCTCGCGGAATTGATCCGGCGTACTGAAACATGACCAGGACTTCGTCGAGAGGCATTTCGGCATAGGCGGCGCTGGCAGCATCGGCCGCTGCTGGACGGGCAGCCGGCGGCGGCTGGGTTCCCTGTCGCCCAGGCGTAACACCGCTCGTCGACGCACTGCTGACCATCTTCGATGGCGCATTCCAGCGCCCGCCGGCGTTGGGGTCCGGCTCAGTCCGGCCGGTCAGCGACTCCGGTTGGGCGCGCGCTGGGGGCCGCTCTGGCACGACCGGTTGCTTAGGAGGCGCCGCCGGGCGTTCCGACGTCGTCGCCGAAGTTGTCCCCGACTTCCCCTTAATGACCTCAGCCAGTTCGGTCGCTGCGCGGTAGAAGCCTTCGGCATAGCCCCGGTTGTAAGCGGCCGTTTCAGGATCTGCGCCTTCCGCCTTGGCTTCGCGCGCGAAGTCGCGCGCCTTCAACGCCCATTTGTTCGCCAGTGATCGCAACGATGTAATCAGATCGTCAGCCATTTCCAGCCTTCCTAAACAAACAGGTCCACGGGTTCAAAGCGGTCAACATCCACCAGACCTATGTCGGTCAATTTCAGCGATGGAATCACTTCCAGCGCCATGAAGCTCATGGCCATGAACGGATCATTCATGGCGCTGCCCATCTGCTGCGCGGCCATAATCAAGGCGTCGTAATCGCGCCGCACTACTTCGAGGGGCTGCTCGCTCATCAGCCCGGCGATGGGCAGCGGCAGTGAGGCGAGCACCGCATCGCCAGCCACCGCAACCAGACCACCGCCCATTTCGGCGACGGCTGCGACCGCGCGGCCAATGCTCTGATCGTCTACGCCAATGGCGACGATGTTGTGATGATCGTGCGCGACCGACCCGGCAATCGCGCCACGTTTCAGGCCAAAGCCATGAATGAACCCCCGCCCTGCGTTGCCTGTCGCCCGATGGCGTTCAATGACTACCATTTTGAGGATGTCACGCTCGGTATCAGCGACCACGATGCCATCCTCGATCCGGGCATCGACGATCAGGGGCTCGGTCAGGAGCCGAGTATCCGACCCACCGATGACACGGATGCGACTGCCACGCGCCGGAATCTGGAGGTCGATCGGTCGCAGCGCCAGGTTGATCGAACTGCGCAGGTCGATGGCGCGGAGCGGCGGCTTGACGTGCACCACCGCGCCCTTCTCGGCGATCAACCGACCGCTCCGGTAGACCTGTTCGGCACGCAGATCGTGAAGGTCGGAGAAGACGACCAGATCGGCGCGGCGTCCTGGAGCCACGGCCCCCAGTTCGTGGAGACCGAAGTAATGGGCGGTATTGAGGGTGCCCATGCGGATCGCCGTCATCGGATCGATGCCACAGGCGATGGCCGTGCGCACCATGTGGTCGATCGATCCTTCGTCCAGCAGACTGGCTGGCTGGCGATCGTCGGTGCAGAAGCAGAAGCGCTGTGCATTCTCCGGCGTGACGAGCGGCAGCAGCGCGCGCAAGTCGTGGGCGTTGGTGGCCTCGCGGATGAAGACCGTCATCCCAAGCCGGAGCTTTTCGCGCGCCTCTTCGACGGTTCGACATTCGTGATCGCTCATGATGCCGGCGGCGACATAGGCATTGAGCGCCTTGCCGCTGACCGATGGGCTATGGCCGTCGAGCACGAGATCGGAGAATACGCGGAGCTTCTCCAACACTGCCGGATCGCCGTTGATCACGCCGGGGTAGTTCATCATCTCGGCCAGGCCAAGCACCCAGCGGTCCGCCAGCAGCGGCGCCAGATCTTCCGCTTCGAGGCGCGCCCCGTTCGTCTCCATATGGGTTGCCGGCACGCAGCTCGAGGCCATCACGTACATGTTGATCGGCCCGTGCTTGGCGCGCTCCAGCATGAAGCGGATGCCTTCCAGGCCGAGGACGTTGGCGATCTCGTGGGGATCGGTGATGACCGTGGTGACGCCGCAGCGCAGCACAGCCCGCGAAAACTCCGGCGGCGTGCACAGGCTGCTTTCGATGTGAACATGGGCATCGATGAAGCCGGGACAGACGAAGCGGCCGCCAAGCGCCACTTCCTGGGTCGCCTGATAGCCGGTGCCGAGCGCAACCACATAGCCTTCGGCGATGACGATATCGGTTTCGTAGATCTCACCCGACAGGACGTTTACGAGCTGTCCGCCGCGCAGGATCAGGTCAGCCGGAGTATCACCCCGTGCCACTGCGATGCGCCCCGCTACCGTCACCGACGCCCTCCCCCGCTCATGCGCGCACTCGACCTAATCGCCACGGAACAACTGCCGCGAGATCGCGTTGTGCTGTTCGACCAGGACGGGCAGATCGATGGTTGTCAGACGGCCATCTTCGATGACGATACGGCCGTTGATGACTGAAAGATCGACGTTGGGCGGCTGGCAGAAGACGAGCGCCGCCATGGGGTCGTGCTGCGCACCGGCGAACGTCGGATGGTCGAGCCGGAAGGCGATCAGATCGGCCGACATACCAGGAGCCAACGAGCCGATGTCATCGCGGCCCAGGACCGACGCACCGCCGCGTGTGGCCAGCGTCAAAGCCTCGCGAGCCGACATTCCGGCAGGATCGCCGCCAACGCGCTGGAGCATCAGCGCCATGCGAGCTTCATTGAGCAGATGGCCGCCATCGTTGGAGGCGGAGCCATCAACCCCAAGGCCCACCTTGACGCGGGCGTCCACCATTTTGCGAACGGGCGCGATGCCCGAGGCCAGCCGCATGTTCGAGGTCGGGCAGTGCGCCACGCCGGTGCCGGTGCGCGCAAACAACCCGATCTCGCGATCGTTCAGGCACACGCAGTGGGCGTGCCAGACATCCTCGCCCACCCAACCGGTCTCATTGGCGTAGTCGCCGGGCAGCAGGCCGTAGTGTTCCAGGCTGTAGGCCACATCGCCCTTGGTCTCGGCAAGATGCGTGTGCAGGCGCACACCGTGGCTGCGCGCCAGCGCCGCCGCTTCTCGCATCAGGTCCTGGCTGACAGTAAACGGCGAGCATGGGGCCAGCACCACGCGCAGCATGGCATGACGATTCTTATCGTGATACGCCTCGATGACGCGCTGCATATCCTTCAGGATAGATTCTTCGCCTTCGACGAGCGTATCCGGTGGCAGCCCTCCCTTGCTCTCGCCCAGGCTCATCGCCCCCGCGCGCCGCGTGAAACCGCATCCCGATCTCCTGCGCGGCGCGAATCTCGTCTTCCAGCCGAACATCATTGGGGTACAGATACAGATGATCGCTGGAAGTGGTGCAGCCCGAAAGCATCAGCTCGGCCATCGCCAGCTTTGCCGAGACGAAAATCGCATTGCTGTTCAGGCGGCTCCAGATCGGATAGAGCGAGCGCAGCCAATCGAACAGCTCGTGAGTCTGCGCCATCACGCGCGTCAGACTCTGGAACATGTGGTGATGCGTATTGACCAGACCGGGAAGCACGATATGGTTCTTCAGATCGACGACCCGGTCGGCCGTCGTGCCGGCTTCAGCAAGTTCACGTGCAATATCGACTGACGCCCCGATTTTCTCGACGACGCCATCGCGGATAAACACCGCGCCGTCCTCGAAATCGCGGCCGCCGTTGTCCATGGTGATCAGTGTATGAATGTGTTGCAGGAGCAGCGTCGCCATGAGGCGTTTCGCCTTTGGAATCGGTCGATGACAAAGTCTGTGAAGTTTAGCACGACGGCGCGCGATGTCGCAATCAGCCTTGCTGGTGCATTCTCCAGGCGGCTTTGAGCGTGTTGCTGAGCAGCATCGTGATGGTCATCGGCCCGACCCCGCCCGGCACTTTGGTGATGGCGCCCGCCACTTCGACCGCGCTGTCATAGTCGACATCGCCGACATAGCGATAGCCGCGCGAATCGGTTGCATCGGGAATCTGGTTGGTGCCGACGTCGATGACGACGGCGCCCGGCTTCAGCCAGCTCCCGTGAATGAAGTTCGGCTTGCCGATCGCCGCTATGACGATATCGGCCTCGCACACCTTCCCTGAAGGTTCGCCGTGCGGCTGTGGCAGATCGTCACCGTGGCGTTTTCGCGGATCAGCATGAGGGCCACCGGCATACCGACGATGTTGCTGCGCCCCACCACGACGGCGTTGGCGCCGCTCAACTTCGCGCCGGCGCGGTTCAGCAGGACCATGACACCCGTGGGAGTCGCGGGGGTAAACAGGGGATCACGACCCCTTCATGGCCAGCAGGCCGATATTGATCGGATGAAAGCCATCGACATCCTTGTCGAGGCGAACCATGCTCAGGATTTTGTGTTCGTCGATGTGCGCCGGCATGGGAAGCTGCACCAGAATGCCGTGGATGCCGGGGTCGTCGTTCAGGTTGGCGACCGCCGCTTCGACCTCTTCCTGAGTGGCGTCCGCCGGCAGAATGTGGCCGACCGAACGCATGCCGACCTTCTCGCAGGCGCGCCGCTTCATACGCACATAGCTCGATGACGCAGGATTGTCGCCAACCAGAACCACGCCCAGGCCGGGAGGCATCCCATACGTCGTCGTGAAGCGACTCACCTCCTCAGCGATCTCGCTCCGCATCTCCTCCGCAATCTGCGTCCCGTCGATGATTTTCGCGGTCATTTCTTCCTCGATTTCCTTGATTGGTGGTGTTCAAAAAGGGATGTTTTATCCCTGGATATGATTGTTTAGGGTTTAGTACAACTCTACGACAATTTATGCGCCCCAATCGTACCCTGTCTTGAGTAAACTAGAATAGTGCGAATCGGCTATCAGTATGCTGTCGTTTGGCAGTCGTGCCTGCAGCGACCACGGATTCAATCGCTATGATTTCAGGGAAAAGACGAATGGTAGACATAAAGCACAATCGCGTCGGAATCGCGCTGAAACCAGCGCGCGGGCAGGCACTCGTCGAGTATGCCCTCATTCTCGTGCTGCTCGCGGTGGGGATGGCATTCGCCATCGCGGCCACAGGACCGGCCATTGGCAACGTCTTCTGCAATGTGGTCGACAACCTGGCGGGCGAGGGAAGCGCCGATGTGTGCGGCCGTGGCGCGGGAGAACTGAGCGCTGCCGGCGGTGCACCGGTCGACTTCTGGGCAACGGTGACCTGGATCGCCGCGAACCCACAGCAAGAAACCCCCTTCCCGACTCCTATTCAGCAGCCGCCGACCAGCGCCGGTTCGATCCTTCAGACCAACACCTATACACCGACGCCAAGCATTACGCCGACGCCGTCGAACACGCCGACGCCGACACCAACCGACACGCTGACGCCATCGCTCACGCCGTCGATCGGCCCCAGCCCCACGCCGGAAGATTACGCCTTCGATGTCCCACATGTCGATCAGGTCGGTAACCCGCGTTGGTGGCGCCTGGATGGGTCGGATTTCTGGTTGCCGAGGAGGCGGTGGCGCGCAAGTGGTACGACAACGCCGGCACGGCCCGGGGCGACGGATGCGCCAGTGGTTTCGGCGCTTAATTCGACATCAACCAGCGCCGACAACCTCGTCATATGTTCCCCGGTCGGCACCGGACTTGCCTGGCCAGATCTGGGCCAACATGGCCATCTTCCGGCGCAGGTCATCCAACCTTACGGGTCTGGTGGCTATGGCGCAGCAGCCATCTTCACCTCGACGAATATCGCCCGGACTGTCACGGTCGACTTCACGCTTACCGCCAACAACTATCTGCGCTTGCGTATCAGGACGGCAGCAACTTTGCCTTCGACAACAGCCTCAGCGGCAGCGCTTCGGCGAGTCCACTCAGAGCTACCTGACCGCGGGCACCCATACTTTCGAGCTTTACTTCGTGGAAGGTACAACACCGGCGCAAGCAACATGTCCTTCTCGGCGGGCGGTCCAGCGACCATCAACACCGATGACAGCGCGGCGAACTGCCCCTGGGGACAGGTGAACAACGCGGGCGACTCCAACTCGCCCAACTTCCAGTTCGACAACCTGGGCGCGGGTGGTTGGACGGGTGGCGCCACCTGCCATCTGGAACTGCGCGGCTATGTCAATGTGGGCGGCGTGGCCAACCCGGTCCTGAGCTTCTGGGATCTCTGGGATTTCACCGGTACCGGCAGCACCACCGCCACGATCGAATTTGCGGAGTACGTGGACGGGATCAACGAAGCCTGGGGATCGCCCATCACGCTTCACAGCAGCGGCAGCAATTACAACTGGACGCGCAACGAGGTTCCGATCGCCAGCTACGGCGGCACATCGCAGCGCGTCACCTTCCGTTTCAAGCTGAACAGCAGCGGCGGGACTCCATTCCGCTGGCACATCGACGATCTGCAGGTCACCGACGAACCGCTGTCGGCCGATTTCTACACCATCGGCGACTACTGGAATCTCGACACGCGTGTGCAGATGAACGACTTCCTGTTCAACGCCGACACCGATAACACCCTGCAGAACAATCCGGGTCTGCCGCAAACGACCACCGCCTGGCGCTGGGATTTGACGTCCACCATCAAGCGCGGCCCCAGCGGCTACGCCTGGGACCAGAGCCCCGGCACCAACTATCAGAAGCACAGCAGCGGCTCCGGCGAGCGCATCTACTACCTGGAGTTCAAACGGCTGGTCGACCTCGCCAGCCCGCCGGCAACTGATCTCGAAGGCGACACGGGTACGCCCCTGCTCACCTTCTGGATGGCCTACGATGTGCCGGATGGTGGGCGTCTGAGCGTCGAATACACGACCGACTCGCGCGACACGGCGCCGGACACCTGGACCACCGTCCCGAACGGCGGCCTGCTGCTCAATTTCACGTCACCAGGGACGCCCGGCCCGAACGAGCAGACCGCCCGATCCAACACGGTCATGCAGAAGATGGTCCTCGATCTGACGCAGATTCCCGTCTCGACCTTCCGACTGCGTTTCGCGCTGACAGTGCAGAATAACGCTGCCAGCACGGGCGATGGCTGGTATATCGACGACATTTACCTGGAACGCGAAGATGCTTCACCCTACTTCGCTTACCCGTTCTACGATGACGCCGAGTCCGACGCGAATTTCACAGCATACTGGACCAACATCGGCGACTGGTGGGGACGCAGCGCCGAACTGCCCAACCAGGAGACCGACGAACTGGCGATGATTAGCGCCGGCGCCCTTTCCTCCGGATGGACGTACTCCGACAGTCCGAGCTCCAATTATCCGCTCAACACCGTCAACACGCTGGAACTGATCAGCGCTATCGACCTGCTGAATGACACACCTGAGAATTCGACCGATGCGCCCGGTCGGCTTGCCGCGTCCGAACCCCTGCTGACCTTCTGGCACCGCCGCAGCGTGGGCGCTAATGTGCAGCTCAACGTGGAGATGTGGACGGCAGCCTCCGCCTCGTGGACGACGATCTGGTCGTACGACAGCGCCATTCACGCCACGACGATGCGCCGCCAGGACGCCTGGGAGCGGATTGAAGTCAACCTGCGGCGTGAAGTCGAGGATAAGGCCGGCGCCAACTGGGCGGCTATCGCAGCCAACGCCGACAGCATTCTGGACGAAGACGACATCAGGATCCGTTTTGTCTTCGACACGGACGGCACCGCATCGGATGGCGTCTATGTCGATGAGATCAGCATCGACGACGCCGGTTACTCCGTGTTCAAACTCTGGCCCACGGCCATCGGCGGCAGTGGTATGTTCGTCGATTACCTGGACAGTACGGAAGGCTTGGGCCTGCCCATCGACTGGACACAGCGCTACCACGGCGGCGGCATCTGGGATGTGACGACCGACTCGGCGCGCACCGGTTCCCTGGCGCTTGCGGGCGGTCCAGGCGGCGCCGAGTATATGCGCCGTGCCGAGATGTATCTGGAGATGGTCCCGATCATCGATCTGACCAGTACTCCTGCCACTCAGGATGTACGCATGTACTTCTGGACCAACTACGAGATTGGCGCCAACAGCAACCTCCGTGTGGAAATCGCAGCCGAAAACGCCAGCGAATCCCCGACCGTGCAAACCTACGGAAAGATGGGCGGCTGGACGGCATGGACCGAACAGCCCATCACCATTGACTCCAAGAACAACGTCTATGGGGTCACAAACTCGCGGGTCGATACCTGGGGCCGCGCGCAGGTCAACCTGACCGGCTACATCGGCTCACGAGTTCGTATCCGCTTCTCGATGGAATCATCCTCTACCGATGACATGGATGTCTTCATCGACGACATCTCGCTCATCCATGGTCTGCCCAACAAGGCGCTCATCTTCTCCGACAACGCCAACTCCATCGCCAACTGGGTCAGCGAAGGCAGCTGGGGCATCACCGAGCAGTATTTCGTCGGCACCGGTGGGTCGGTCGAGGACCTCGGTCCCAGCCGCTGGCTGGGCTGGTACTTCGACTGCAGTGGTCTCGGCTATGGCTGGTGCGACTCGACCAGCTTCAATAATCTGGTCCAGGAGGCGACCCCCGTGGCGTCCTGCCCACCGGGCAGTGTCAATTACCTGGCGACGGCGCCGGTCGGGCCGGAATGCGTCACCGACATCAACATGTTCCTGGGTTCGACGGCTCTGCCGCTGGGTGGTCTCGCGCCAGCAGAGTTCTATGAGCAGTGGGCAGCGCGCTGGACGCGAACGGTCACCCTGAAAGGCGGCGCTACGTACCGCGTCGAAATGGTCTCGGATGACGGCATCCGGCTCAGCATCAACGATGTAACCAACACGTCGATTGCGCCGTTTGGTGGAGGTCCCGGTGGCTACATTGTCAACAACTGGGATGATCACGGCCCGGAGACCAACTTTGCCACCTTCACCGTGGATCCTGGCCCCGACCTGGTCAAAACGCTGACGCTCGACTTCTATGAAAATGGCGGCGGAGCCGTGGTCTACCTGGCCATCTCACAGCGCAACTTCAGCTTCAGCGACAGCCCGAACACCCCCTCCGGGAGTTCGTGGACCGTCGTAGACTCGGCGGAGCGTGGTGACTCGGCATTGATCCTCGATGGTTACTTCAACTTCACCGGCCGGGCCAGCCCGACGCTGTCCTATCAGGCGCTGTACACAATGGGCAACCAGACGCCCCTCTACGTCGAAGTCTCCGGCAATGGCGGCTTCACGTGGACCACAGTCGATACTATCGGAGCGGGTTGGACGCGCGGCATGGTCTCAGGATGGGAGACGCGCCTGGCCAGTCTGGCCGCGGCCGGAAACCAATCCCGGTCGATGATCCGCTTCCGCATGGATGCCCGCTCGGCGACGGACTCTTCGATGACCGACGACGGCGTCTGGATCGCAGGCATACAGGTCAACTAGGCTGTCGGAGTCTTCAGCAGCTTTCCCCTTCAGCGCCGCGCCGGAGCATTCCAGCGCGGCGTTTTTCTCTTCCATCGTCGGCTCGTCGGCGCTTGACTCATGACGATCTCATTCCGGACTGGTATCCTTAAGCCATTCAAGTACCTCGCAGGAGCAAGGTTATGTCCTCTGTTTTACCTTCTGATTCGGCCAGTGCCCCGATGACGCCGGAGATCAAGACGGTCGAAACCGGAACCCTGTTCATCATCGCCGGTCCGGCAGGCGCGGGAAAAAACCGGCTGATGAAGGCGGTGCTGGAACTTGGACTGGCGCGGCAGCTCCCCACGGCGACCACACGACCCATGCGACCCGGCGAGGCGCAGGGTCGCGAGCACCTCTTCGTGTCAAAATCGGAATTCGAGCGGATGCTCAAAGACGGCGAGCTGCTGGAGTGGCAGAAAATCCACGACAGCTACTACGGCATGCACCGACCGAGCCTGGAAGCAGCCCTGAACGCCGGGGAGAACCTGATCGCCGACATCGACATGTACGGCGCCCGCGCGGTCAGCAAAGCTCTCCCCGACAATGTGGTCAGCATCTTCATTCAGACGCCCACCATCGCCGATCTGATCGATCGGATGCGCATTCGTGGCGAGACGACGGCCTCGATTGCGCTGCGGCTGCTGCGCGTGGGCGCGGAACTGGAATTCGCGCGGGAGTCGCACGCCGTGATCACCAGCGATCATGTCGACCACGCGTCGGACAAGCTGGTGACCATCATCAAAGCTGTGCTGGACGGTGGACGCGACCAGGCGACGTGCGATTCCATCATCACCTATCGCTACACCCTGCACGCCCAGGCCGTGCCGGTCTTTGGCGGCACTGCCCTGGCCCGCCACCGTGCGCCGGAGTATCCACTGGCCGTCTGCGTGCAGGACGAGCAGCCCGCGAGAGCCGCGCGCCGCGCCATTCAGGAGGCGCTCCCAACCATCCCGCTCCCCCCGGAAACCGACCCCGAGGAATTCCGCGCCCCGATGACCATGGCTCATCGCCACGACGAAGATGGCGTCGAGATCGTCACCTATACCTATCTCGTCCCCCTTATGGAGCAGATCGACGCGCCGGAGGGTTGGAATTGGACGCTGATCACCCCATGACCCCTGTTTCTCAGACGATGAACGACGTATTCTCCCAGGCAGGAGCGGCACTGGCCGGCGACGGGATTCCGCTTCATTTCGGCGATCAGGCTGGCGAAGTCGATGCCGGTTTGAACGCAGCCATCCTCATGGACCGCTCGCATGAGGGGCGTCTGCGGCTGGAGGGTCGCGATCGGCTGGCGCTCCCGCACCGCATCAGCACCAACGCAGTCGAAACGCTGGCGCCAGGCGCCGCCGCGCCCACAATCTTCACCAATCCGAACGCCCGCATCATTGACCGGGTGACGCTCTGCAACCTGGGTGAAACAGCCCTGATGCTGACCGAACCCGGCCGCGGCGACGCGGTAGCCGGGCATCTGCGCCGCAATATCTTCTTCAATGATGACCTGCGGGTGAGCGATGCCCGTCCGGGGACGCGGCAGTTCGTCCTCATCGGACCACAGGCGGCCGCGGTCGCGACAAAGCTTGGTCTGAACCTGGAGCCGCTGCACGGCGTCGAGACCGACTTGAAGGGCACGGCCGCCACCGTCCTGCGCGACAAACCCTTTGGCGGCGACCCACGACTGGACCCGTGGCGCTTCATTCTCCGTGAAGAGGATGCCGTACAGGCATGGGCTGCCTTGATCGAAGCGGGCGGTGATGTTGGCCTTCGACCGGCCGGATCCCTCGCCTATCACGCGCTGCGCGTCCTATCCGGACGCCCCGGCATCAACGCCGAGCTCAGCACGGAGTACATTCCGCTGGAAGTCGGCCTGTGGGACGAGATCAGCTTCACCAAGGGCTGCTACGTCGGCCAGGAAATCATCGCCCGTATGGAAAGCCGCGGCCGTCTGGCGCGCACCATCGTTCGCGTTCGCATGGACACGCCGGTGACTACCCCTGCCGTACTGCGATCGGACGGCCGTGAAGTCGGCCGATTGACCAGCGCGGTGCAGCTTCGCCAGGGGGAAGTGGTCGGTATCGCGGTGGTCAAACTGGCCCTCGCCACGCCCGGCAGCACCCTGATGACGGACTCTGGCGCCTCTGTTGCCATCCTGGACCGAGCCGGCTCCCAACCGGAGCTGGACGCCGAAACCTGAGCGGGATCGAATGCGGAAATGAGCGCCGAGTTCTCGTTGGAGACCTATCTTGGGCGCCTTCCGTATTTTCGGCAGCAGCCTGCGGAACGCATCGCATCTCTGGCGCAGTCGGCCGTCCTTCGGCTGTACAGCGCCGGTGAAATCCTCTTCCTGGAGGGCGAACCGTCATCGGGGCTGTGGCTGGTCGAGGCCGGTCGCATCAAAGTCTTCAAGCTCAATCCCGACGGCCAGGAACATATCCTGCGCATCTTCGGGGACAATGACACCTTCAACGACATCAGCGCGCTGGACGGCGGCGCAAACCCGGCCAGCGCCGCCGCGCTCAGCGACTCCCGGCTGTGGGTCCTGCCTTCGGAGATCTTTCGCGATCTCATCCTGCAAGACAGCGTCTTCGCGCTGCGGGTGATTGAGCTGCTCTCCGGCCGGGTCCGTGGTCTGATCCGCCAGATCGAGGATCTGACCCTGTACTCGGTCACCGTCCGGGTGGCGCGCCTTCTCCTTCAGCAGGTGGAAGATCCGGCGCTCAGCGGCGCGGGCGTCACCCGGGCAGCACTGGCCGCCCATTTGGCGACCACACCGCAGACCGTCAGCACGGCCCTGCGCGAACTCGAATCCACCGGCGCCATCCAGTGCGACCGCCACCAGATTCGCATTGTGGCCGAGGATCTGCTCCGCTCTATCGCCATGCTCTAGCCCCCGCACTGCGTGACAATCGTCACGACGTTTTGCTGATCACTTTCACATTGCCCCAAATTCCCACCCGACTTCATCTAGCTGAAGTCCATCGCTGGCGTTCGCCTGTACGCTTCCTTCAATGAAACACTTCAATGAAACAAATGAAGAGAAGGCACAGCGATGAATGTAGGTGAATGGATGCCCCGAGTGGCTGCGGCGACCTGCAACGGCTGTGGCGACTGTGTCGCGCAGTGTCCCACCGGCGCGCTCGGCCTACAGAACGGCAAGGCCGTCCTTGTCGAACTCTCGAAATGCACCTACTGCGCCACCTGCGAGTCAGTTTGTCCGGTGGGCGCAATCGAACTCCCCTATCTCGTCCTCAGGTCCCAGTAGCGCATGTAAAGGAAAATGATGAACGGCAAATCACTCAATCCGAACCTCGCGGCCGCAGTGCTTGTGGGCATCGCGGTGCTCATCCTGGCCGCGCTGCCCGTCCGCATTGAACTGCGCCGCGTCACCGCCGAAAATGAGACCGACGTCGCTGCGCCGGCCTCTGATTTGGCGCATGACACCCACATGACCGCTGCCGGAGCCGAGACCCAACTGGTCGAGTACACCGTGCGCACGGTCATTGGTCTGACTCCGGCCATGGCTTTCCAGGGCGTCGGCGGCACCATCGATGGTCAGATCAACCCGCTGCTCACCGCCAGCGTCGGCGACACCGTGCGCATCACTGTCGTCAATGGCGACCCGGTGCTGCATGACCTGACCATCAGCGTCCTGAATCTGACGACCGGCCAGCTCATCCAGGATGAGCAGCAGAGTGTCATTGAATTCGTCGCCTCTGAACCGGGTGAGTACGTCTATTCGTGCAGCGTGCCCGGCCACCACGAGATCGGCATGTGGGGCACCCTGCGCATTGACGGCCCCGCGTCAGTCGACGGAGCGGGAGATCAGGCCGCCGCCCCCCAGGAAGCAGCCGCCGCCCAAACGTCAGCGACCATTGCCCCCGCAGCGGCTGACGCCGTCTCCGTGGTTCGCGACCCGGCGGACATGCCCGCGCCCATCGGCGACCGCGGACCGACCAACGTGCGCATCGATCCGAGCACCGTGGAAGTCACCGGCATCCTCGCGGACGGCACGACCTTCAGCTACTTCACCTTCGACGGCCAGGTCCCCGGACCCATGCTGCGTGTGCGCCAGGGCGACACGGTCGAGATGCACATCCACAATGACGCCGGCAGCCTCTTCCCCCACTCCATTGATCTCCACAGCGTGACCGGCCCGGGCGGCGGGGCCGTCTACACCCAGACCATGCCGGGCGCCGAGACCGTCTTCACCTTTAAGGCCTTGAACGCCGGTCTGTACGTCTATCACTGCGCCACGCCCAGCATCCCGCACCACATCAGCTCCGGCATGTACGGCCTGATCCTAGTCGAGCCGCCCGGCGGACTGCCGCCTGTGGATCGCGAGTTCTACGTCATGCAGGGCGACATCTACACCGAATATCCGTATGGCGCGCAGGGCCATCAGACCTTCAGCATGGACCACATGAGCCACGAAGACGCCGACTATCTGGTCTTCAACGGCGCGGCCGGTGGCCTCACCAGCGACGAGCACGCCCTGCGGGCCAGCGTTGGCGAAACCGTGCGCATCTTCTTCGGCGTCGGTGGCCCCAATTACACATCCTCCCTTCATATGATTGGTGAGATCTTCGACCGGGTGTATGATCAGGCCTCTATCACCAGCGCGCCGCTGACCGATGTACAGACCACTATGGTTCCTTCGGGTGGCGCCACCGTCGTGGAGTTCCAGGTCGACGTGCCAGGGCGATACATCCTGGTCGATCACTCGCTCAGTCGCATGGAACGGGGGCTCGCCGCCTTCATGCTGGTCGATGGCGAAAATCATCCGGAGATCTTCTACGGTGAGACGGTGACGGAGGGTTCCGGACACTAATTCAATTCGACGTGGGCGAGGATCGCTGGCGGTCCTCGCCCGTTTCAGGCAGTTCAGGATACCAACCACATGCCCCCCCTGGCACGATATCACATCAAAGCGGGCCTGTTCCACTTCGCATTCGCGCTGATTCTCGGTGTCGTACTCGCTGCACAGCCCGTGTTCAACCTCTCACCGTATATCGCGACCCTCCGACCCGCCTTCCTGCACCTCCTGATGGTCGGCTGGATCACCCAGCTCATCATGGGCGTCGCCTACTGGATGTTCCCCAAGCAGTCCAAGGAGCAACCGCGCGGCAGTTCACGGCTGGGCTGGGCGGTCTTCCTCTCGCTCAATGTCGGACTCCTTCTGCGCATCGTCGGCGAGCCGCTGCTTTTCATACAGCCTGGCCCGGCCGGCGGCGTCGTGCTGACGCTTTCAGCGGTCCTCCAGGTGATTGCCGGGTGGCTGTTCGTTGTCAACACCTGGTCCAGGGTCAAGGAGCGCTGAACGATGCCCCGACTGAGCGTCTGGATGGTCCGCGCAGCCCTGCTGCATCTGGGAATTGGCTTCTCAGTCGGAGCCCTGCTCCTGTTCAACAAGGGCGCGGCGTTTGAGGCGACCATCTGGCGGGTGCTCCAGGTCCACGTCGAAATGCTGATGTTCGGTTGGATCATACAGTTGGCGATGGGCGTCGCCTTCTGGATTCTGCCGCGCTTCGCCAGGCCGCCCAAACACGGACGTGTCTGGCTGGCAGTTGTCGCCTTCACGCTGATCAACCTGGGCGTCCTGTGCAGCGCTGCGGGACAGTGGTTCGGCATTCGCGAACTGGAACTGGCCGGGCGCGTCGGCATTCTCTTTGCGGGGCTGAGCTTCGCCATCCACATTTTCCCGCGGGTCAAGCCGATGGAGTTCGTCAGCGGCTCCGGCTGACCATCGTCCACCCGCGGCGGCATGCAATGGCCTGATCACGGTCGGCGCTACAGGATTACAATAGAGATAAAGATACATTGACCCCGTTCGTTGAACGCTTGCTGTTCGAGTCTCTGACAGGAGGAATCGTGACGATGAGCGTGCCCATTCCGGTTCAACTGGGTCCAAACATTCTGGTCGTAATGGAAAATGCCTCTGCTTTTTATGACGGTCTCCGCACCGTGGCAACTCGGTTCCCCGACCTCCCTCACACCTTTTTCACCCTGTTCTGCTGCTGCCCGACACACTATTGGGAGCATGGCGGTGGAGAACCGCTGGACGTCAGGAGGGAAGTCACAGCCGCCTGGCGAGCGGAAGAGACTGCGTTTTCACAGGCCGATCAGTGTGTCGAGCATGCGACGGCGATCCTCAGCAATGCCGGCGTGCCCGCTGCGCACATCCAATCGGTCAAGAGCGCGGCGGACAACCGGGTCAACGCCGTGATTGACGAGCTGCGCCACGGCGCCTATACCGGCGTGCTGCTCGCCAATACGCAGATCGATCTGGTCCGCCGGCTGGAAGCGAAAGGCATGACCGATCGCTTCCGGCACATTCCGAAGGTCGAATTCCTGACTCTCGACGTCGAGACGGCCTAGCCTCCGCGCCGACTTGCAGGTAACGATCCTTCGGCCACCTCAGCCCCATCATCGAGGGTCCACCGTGGTGGGGCGATATTTTCCGCGCGCCACCTCCGATTTCTTGACAAGACGGCGTCAAAAGAGCCATATTTAGTGTCTGGGAACGCTCCCACACACGGATTAGTCCGCCAGACGAAGGATCTGACAAGATGCGTTTTGGCTATTTTGACGATGCACAGCGTGAGTATGTCATCACGCGACCGGATACCCCCCTGCCCTGGCACAACTATCTCGGCACCGATGCCTACTTCGGCATAATCTCCAACACGGCCGGTGGGTACTCATTCTATCGCGATGCCCGCCTGCGCCGCCTGACGCGCTATCGCTACAACAACGCACCTCGTGACATCGGCGGGCGCTACTTGTACCTTCACGATCATGCCGACGGCGCCTACTGGTCACCGACCTGGCAGCCCACCCAGACCCCACTCGACCGGTACACCTGCCGCCACGGCCTGTCGTACACGACCATTGACTCCAGCTACCGGGACATCGCCGCGGAAGTGCGCTATTTCGTCCCGCAGGGATCGACCGTAGAGGTGTGGCAGACGCGGATTACCAACCAGCGCGCCACCCAGGCCGACCTGTCCCTGTTCTCGTTCGTGGAATTCTGCCTGTGGGATGCCAACGACGACGCGACCAACTTCCAGCGCAATTTCAGCATCGGCGAGGTCGAGGTCGAAGATGGCGTGATCTACCACAAGACGGAGTATCGTGAACGCCGCGATCACTTCGCTTATTTTGCCTGCTCTGCCCCACTGGCAGGATTTGACACCTCCCGCGACGAATTCCTGGGGCCTTACCGCGGCTTCGACCGGCCGCTGGCCGTCGAACAGGGCGCCTCGCGCAATTCCATCGCCCATGGCTGGGCGCCGGTTGGATCGCACCGGGTCGAACTGCACCTTGCCCCTGGCGAGACGCGCGAGATCACGTTCCTGCTCGGCTACCAGGAAAACCCGCGCGACGATAAATGGTCAGCGCCAGGCGTGATCAACAAATCGCGCGCTAAGGCGGTGATCGACCATTATCTGAAGGTGGAGAATGTCGATGCGGCCTTCGCCGCACTGCGCAAGTACTGGGATGATCTGCTGGGCATCCTCCAGGTCGCGACGCCCGATGAACACACCAACCGCATGGTCGACATCTGGAACGCTTACCAGTGCATGGTGACCTTCAACATGTCGCGCTCTGCCTCGGGTTACGAGTCGGGCATTGGCCGCGGCATGGGCTTCCGCGACTCCACTCAGGATCTGCTTGGCTTTGTGCACATGATTCCGGAGCGTGCCCGCGAGCGCATCCTCGACATCGCCTCGACTCAATTCGATGATGGCGGTGCCTATCATCAGTATCAGCCCCTCACCAAGCGCGGCAACAATGCAGTCGGCAGCAATTTCAACGATGACCCGCTCTGGCTGGTGCTCGGCGTGGCGGCCTACATCAAAGAAACCGGCGACTGGTCCATCCTCGACGTGCCGGTGCCGTTTGACAATGTGCCGGGCAGCGAGCAGCCGCTCTATGAACACATGCGCCGCAGTATGCAGTACACCCTGGAACGACTGGGGCCGCACGGTCTGCCATTGATCGGCCGCGCCGACTGGAACGACTGCCTTAACCTCAACACCTTTTCCGTCGAGCCGGGCGAGTCTTTCCAGACGACCACCAACAAGGACGGCAAGAACGCTGAGTCGGTGTTCATCGCCGGTCTGTTTGGCATCGCAGCCCAGGATATGGCAGGAATGGCCGAAGCGCAGGGCAATGACGCGGAAGCGCATTACTACCGCGACTCCGCCGCCCGTCTGACCGCAGTCGTCAAACAGCACGGCTGGGATGGCGAATGGTTCATGCGCGCCTACAACCATTTTGGCGAAAAAGTCGGCTCGGCTGAATGTGCGGAGGGGCGCATCTTTATCGAGCCGCAGGGCATCTGCATCATGGCCGGCATGGGCATCGACGATGGACGCGCGGCGCTGGCGCTGGAGTCGGTGCGCAAGCACCTGGCCACGCCGCACGGAATCGTGCTCCAGCAGCCCGCCTACGCCACCTATCATCTGGAACTGGGCGAGATCTCGTCGTACCCGCCGGGCTACAAAGAGAACGCCGGCATCTTCTGCCACACCAACCCGTGGATCATGATCGCCGAGGCCATCCTCGGTTCGGGGGACAACGCCTTCGACTACTACTCGCGCATCAATCCCTCGGCGCGGGAGACGATCAGCGAGCTGCACCGCTGCGAACCGTACGTCTATGCACAGATGATCGCCGGAAAAGACGCGCCGACACACGGAGAGGCCAAGAACTCCTGGCTGACCGGAACGGCCGCCTGGAACTATGTCGCCATCACTCAGTGGATCCTGGGTATCCGCCCCACGCTCAGCGGCTTGCAGATTGCGCCGGTGATTCCGGCGTCATGGAATGAGTTCAAGGTGACACGGCGCTATCAGGGCTGCACGTACAGTATCCAGGTTCGGCGAGAGGGGCCGGGAAACGCAGTGTCACTGAGCGTTGATGGGGTGGCCGTCGAAGGGAACATCATCGCGCCGGTAGCCGGTCGTGACAGCTGTCAGGTGAACGTCACGCTCCGCTAAAATCGCAGGAATCAAAGGCAGACTGCCATCCATGACAGTCTGCCTCTCGCTTTCGACTTCGGTACCGCTTAGCTCGCGACGACGCCCGCGGCAGTGGTTTCTCGGTGCGGATTGCGCACGAAGCGTACCGTGACGAACAACGCCGTCAGTCCCATGGCCAGCGCCACGACAAACAGCGTCTCGTAGCCCAACTGCTGCGCGATCGTACCGCCGATGAACGGCGCGATCAGCGAAACCAACGCGGTGACAGTGTTGAAGAGCCCGGCGTAGATCGGCCGCTGGTCGGGTGTGGCGTAGCTGATCACCCAGTTCTGGAAGCTGATGAACAGGTTACTCACAGTCAGGCCCGAGGCGAGGAAACCGATGTAGAGCGGGAGCGGTCCCACGAATGAGGCGACCAGCGCACTGATCGGCAGTATGGCGGCGACCGCCAGGGCCATCCGGATGTACATCAGGTTGTTGCGCGCGCCCAGCCAGGTATAGAGGAGTGCCCCGGTGACGCTGCCGATCGTCTGCAGGGCGAGCAGCGTCGGAACAGCCACGGCGCTCGACAGCCCCAAATCGACAGTGGCAAAACCGATGTAGAACGGACTCGCCATGGCAAACAGGCTGGCCAGCATACGGGTGATCAGAATGGCGCGGAAAGGTCCGTCGTGGCGCAGAACCCGACCCAGCATCGGCAGGAACACGCCCATCGAAGGGAGCTTATCAATCGCTTTGCCACCCGGCAGTTCATGGACGAAGAACACGGGTATCGTCGACAGCGCGAACATGATCCCCGCACCGGCAAAGAGTAGCGCGTAGTTGTTGGGAAACCCGGGACCGGCATCGCCGAGAACCTGCCCGATCAGCGGCGACAGAACCAGCATGACCAGCCCGGCCACGGCCGCCATTAGGCCGAACATCCGGGCGCGCCAGCGGCCATCCATACTCGTGCCTGCCAGATCCGCCCAGGGGACGCCGACAATGCCATCGCCGATGGCGAATGCCCCGTAGAGAAGAATGAACGCCAGCAGGATCGCCTCCGGCCGGTCCTTCCCCAGAACGACCGTGATACCGGCGAAGACCAGCATCAGAACGCGCATAGGGATGTTCGGAACGATGAACCACCATTTTTTGCGCTCGGCACGCACGATGAAGCGCGCCACAAACAACTGCGGGAGCGTCCAGCCGACATCGAAGATGCTCGACGAGATGCCGATCAGCACCTCGGAGCTGGTCAGCCGACGAACAAAGTCCGGGATCAGCGTTGTCGGGCCGATGATCCCCATCCCCAGGCTGAACAAGATGCCATCGGCGAGAAAATAGATGAAGTTGCGACGGTAAATCCGCTCGCGCTGCTCCTGGCTGAGGGCCTGCGACTCTTGTGCTTCCATGACATTCCTGTGCGTTACGCAAAACGGGAGAAGTCTGCCGCGTTTGACTCGTCCCGCATAGGGCCAAGTTGCTGAGTCCGCCTGTGGTCTGGGATGGGTACTCAAGGAAGACGCGAATTACCTTTGGTCGTCTTGTCGCCTCTTTCAATTAAAGAAGACCGTAGGCTGCGATCGCGATCGCCCAGGTGCGTTACGCCCGTTGAGCCTCGTGCCAATCGACAAAAAAGACGGGATCTTCCTTCAGCTTCTCGCGGACCGCGACCCAGAGAGGCGCCGCTTCAATCAAGTGACACTCCGCTTCCAACACCTTGCCCGCACGCAGCGCATCACTATCCAGCACCTGGGCAACTCGGTCGTAGCGCTGCGTCCAGTTGCGGAAATTATGACGGCGGACTCGCATGGTTGAGACGCGTCCATCGTCATCGGTGATCGAGTAGTCCAGCACATCCCCATAGAGATAAGGGGGTGTTGCCCGTTCCTCGATAGCATGCATCGAGGTGTTGGGTCGCAATCCGCAGCCAATGAACAGGATCTGACCCCCGTGATGCGGCAGTTTGTGAAAGGGAGAGTTCTCGCCACAAGGCGTGGAATCGTTGCGGTGCCCTTGGAGGAGATCATCGACTTGCGCGCCGACACCGCATACGGAGTGGGTCGGATGGAGACTACGCTTTGTGCCCTCACGAAGCCGGAAGTATTCCGGGAGGGCGCCGACGCAGGACGGGGTATTCCGCACGTCAAAGTGGGGATTCCTGCTGTTGACCGTCTCATACGACAGGGCAGGAAAGAGAAGTGTTCCGCCATCACCTAGCGCCTTGACTAAGGCGCGGATGACGGTTTCCGGACCACCCTCAACGTGGCCAAGCGAGCGCAGTGAGGAATGAACCAGCAGCACGCCGTGTTCACGAACACCCAGTTCGTGGAGCTGCCGGGCCATTAACTCGAGTACCGCACTCACGATCCGCATTCCTGCGCCAGGTAAGCTCCGACATCCCACGCGCCATCTTCAGGAAGCGCGTTGCCCTCGAAATCGACGTCATACATCGCGCTGAGATTCGTCCCATTGCCGATCAGGGCGCTGTCGCACGTCAGGTGGTAGTCGCCACCCACGAGATCGACCAGACCGGGGTCGCCGCTGCCCGCCTGCTGCCGATCCCAGTGCGTCCGAGATGGGTTTTCGACATTGAAGTACCAGTTGTTTTCAGTGACGATGCCGCTGGCGCCAGGCCCCTGATACGCATCCCCGGAATAGACGATCAGGTTGTTCCGGAACTGGATGCCTTCAAAGTCGAGGTAGGCCACGTCGTTTAGCGGGCTGCCGAAGTCGTGAGTGCGGATGACCGTGTTGTTGTCGAACGTGCAGTCGTGACAGGGCGCCCACATGTACAGCCAGTCCTGACCATCCACGCTCACGTTGAAGGCCACCCTCAGGTTGTGGACTTCCTGGACGAAGGGCATGAAGTCGAACTCCCAACTCGATTCCAGAAAGCCGGCATTGCCTTCGGTGTAGTTGTGATGAATGGTGACGTTGTCCTTGTGATATCGCCCATCGTCCAGCTCGATTGCACCGCCGTCGGAACCGTAGGCGCTGTCCGTAGTCAGGTAACCCCGGATGGTGTTGTACGAGATTTCCTGATTACCGATTCCCAGTTGAATGCCCATCGGCCCCCATCCCCCGCCGGCCCCTTCATTGATCCACAGAGCGTGGTCCGGTCCGTCCATGGTATTGCGGGTGATGAGCGTGAACTCCCCTGTGGACTGGATGGCCTTCGTGCAGTTGACGAACACATTGTCGCGAATGACGTTGTGATTGGCACCCGGCATATTGTAGATTGCCCCCATCCGAAAGATGCTGTGCGGCCGACTTGCGTTTCGGGTGGGGGGCGTGTCATGAAAGTAGAGGTTCTCGACGATGAGCCAGCTTCCCGAGATCCGAATGGCGTTCCCGTTCAGGTCGCGATCGTTCGGATTAGTGAAGCGGGGCGGTTCCCCTTCCCCATAGGCTGTGAAGAGGATCGGATCTTCTTCGGTGCCGGAAGAGGTCAGCTGGATGGGACCGGAGAACGCCGATCCTCTCTTGAAGGCCACCGTATCGCCTGGGTTCAGCGGCAGCTCCGAGACCAGGGTGTGCGATTTCCAGGCGGTCTCTTCGGAAAGTCCATCATGGCTATCGTCGCCGTTCTGCGAATCGATGTAGTAGGTGCGGCCGGTTCGTTCTTGCGCCTGCACGGAGTCTGGAGCGCCGATCAACGATCGGACGTCAGTGCGTGCGCCGTTGGCTTCGGCCGGAAGAATGTACCCCGCCAGCAGCAGCGAGAAAATACCCAGGATAGAGACAAATCTGTTTTTGGACATGTTCGTTTACCGGGGAAAAGTGAGAAGGTAATTGAGCCGCGTCTGACAGGACCGAAACGTTTGCCCCATACTGCGCGCGCACTCGAGTTCATCTATACGATAACACTTCTTCACACTGAATCCCAAGTACAGTGGAGAGCGTCAAGGCCTGATAGAATCCCTCAGTGGCGGCCGGAAAGGGTCGCAAGCCAAGGAGATTGTCTGTGAAGCGTAGGGTTATCGCGAGTCTGATTGCGGCCGTGATCGTTGTGGTGGGTACGGTCATCATTCTGGCCATCCCCCCATCCACTACCGTCCAGACACCCTGTCTGATCCGTGAAACCGACTGCCTGAGGCTGCCCACCATAACGGGTGACAACCTGAACGGTGAAAGACATACTTTTCCCGCGGACTTCACACAACCCTATCAACTGGTGGTCATGCCCTTTGATCGCGATCAGCAGGTTCTCGTGCTGGATTTTGTGCCGCTGCTTGAGGAATTGTCGGCTTCGCACCCTGATCTCGGTTATTACAGCCTGGCCGCCCTGCCCGATCTGGCAGCGCCGATTCGGCTGCTCGTCAGTGCGGGGATGATGGCCGCAGTGAGCGACCCCGGCATTCGCCAGGCCGCTCACATCTTCTACCTGACCGATCAGATGGCATTCCTGCAGTCACTCGATGTGACGGACACGAGCGCTACTCAGGTCTATGTGTTGGATCGAGAGGGGAACGTTCTCTGGCAGGCCAGTGGAAGCTTCACACCTGAACTGGCAGACGAAATCCGGGGAAGCGATTGCCGCACTCCCGCCCCTCAGTTCATGACGTTGAACCTGGGCAGCGCAGTCACAATGGCGGACGCAAGTTGTCGAGAGGAAAGTTGGTGCAGAAATGAAGGAAGCCAGCAAACATGCTGGCTTCCTGTCATCGAAGTGGGCACAGTAGGACTCGAACCTACAACATCTTCCTTGTAAGGGAAGCGCTCTGCCAATTGAGCTATGCGCCCATCTGGAGTTGCTCTGCCCAGAGTCCAGGGGATATGAGCGAAATCTCCATCGCTGATCCCTACGTGTTCAGACTGAAAGACAGATTGAGTTTATTGTACAGGTGCGCCTTCTGACGATCAATTGGAGGTTGCCGCCATTGTCGACAATGGCGGCAACCTCCTGTGAGCATCCAGGCAGAACATCCGTCAGGCGCAGCGCCTCACGCCCGGGGGCCGGTGACTCCGGTCTGTCCCTGGTACTTGCCCTTGCGATCGGCGTAGCTGACCTCACAGCCTTCATCGGCTTCCAGGAACAGCACCTGCGCGATCCCCTCATTGGCGTAAATTTTGGCGGGCAGCGGGGTCGTGTTGCTGATTTCGATCGTGACATAGCCCTCCCACTCCGGCTCGAACGGAGTGACGTTCACGACGATCCCAGCACGCGCATAGGTCGACTTTCCCAGACAGATGCACAGCACGCCGCGCGGAATGCGGAAGTACTCGATCGACCGTGCCAGAGCGAAGGAATTCGGCGGAATCGTGCAGACTTCTTCGGTGACGATATCGACGAAGGACTGGGGATTGAAAGCTTTCGGATCCACGACGGCCGAATAAACATCCGTAAAGACTTTGAATTCGTTGGCCACGCGCATGTCATAACCGTAGGACGACAGACCGTAGCTGATCACGCCTTCGCGTTTCAGCCCGTCGGTGAACGGCTCGATCATGCGCGCTTCGTGCGCCATCTTGCGGATCCAGTGGTCGGGTTTCAACCCCATCTCTGCTCTCTCCTGAGTGGTAAAGTCGGCGTATGGTGGTTCAACGGCTGGGTGTTCACATGACATCCGGCGCGGTCATTCCCATCAGATCCAGCACGCGCGCGAACACGACCTGCGCGGCTCGGTAGAAGCGAAGCCGTGCCTTCGCCACGTCGGGCGGCACTTCGGTGTGCATCACGCGCACGTTGTCGAAGATTGGGTGGAAGGAATTGGCCAATTCCAGCGCATAGAAGGCGATCCGGTGCGGCTCCAGATGGCGCGCCGAGGCCTCGATCACCTCGCCCAGTTCCATCGCCTTGCGCAGGAAGCTCAGTTCCGCCTCCCCCAGCAGACTGATATCCGCACCCTCATCGCTGATGCCGCGCGCCGCCGCCTCACGGAAAATGCCGGCGCAGCGCACATGCGCATATTGGATGTAGTACACCGGGTTCTCATTGCTGCGCTTGATGGCCAGGTCCAGGTCGAAGTTGAGATGCGAGTCGGCGCTCCGGGCGAGCAGCATATAACGCACAGCGTCGGCGCTCGTCTCTTCGACCAGCGCGTCAAGTGTGTCGAAGACGCCGCGCCGCGTACTCATCTTGACTTCCACGCCATTGCGGACCGCGCGCACCATCTGGTTGATGATGACATGGATCTTCGAGGGATCCATGCCCAGTGCCTGCACACCATACTGGACGACCTTGTACTGCGCGCCGTGATCAGCGCCCAGCACGTTGACCAGCAGGTCGAAGCCGCGTTCCAGCTTGTTGACGTGATAGGCGATATCGGGGAGAGTATACGTCGGCTCACCCGACGACTTGACCAGCACCCGGTCCTTGGCATCGCCGAGCCGCGTGCTTCGGAACCAAACCGCCTCGCCTTTGCCGCCGGCTTCTTCGACATCCTCCTTGTCGGCGCCTTCGGGGACGGTCGCTTTGTAGACGAAGCCAGCCTGATCCAGCGACTCCAGGACATCCCAGATGGCGCCGCTATTCTCGTTGAAGAACACGTCGTGAACGATCTGCACCTGGGCCAGACTCTCCCGAATCCACTGGAACATGCGCTTTTCGGCGTAATCCTTGAACGGCTGCCAGTCGGAGTCGATCCAGCCTTCTCCGACCTCAGCTGCCAGGTCCCTCGCGAAGTCGCTCAGATAGTCGCCCTGGTAGAAGTTCTCATCCTTTGCATCCGGGATGGTGACCGGCTTGCCGAGCGCCTGCAAGTAGCGAATTTTCAGGCTATTGCCGACGTTGCGCATCTGCCGGCCGGCGTTGTTGAAGTAGTACTCGCGCTCTACCTGATAGCCGGCCGCTTCCAGCAGTCGGGCCATCGTGTCGCCAATCACACCACCCCGGCTGCGGCCGACCGTGATCGGGCCGCTGGGGTTGGCGCTCACGAACTCGACCTGAGCGCGCTTTCCTGCATACAGATCGAGCTGGAAGACGTTCTCGCCTTCGACAATCAGCGACTCGACCTGGGATTTCAACCAGTGGTCGTCGAGGCGGAAGTTGATGAACCCAGGCGGCACGACCTCCACCGACGCGATGAACGCCGGTTTGACGAAGTGCTCGGCAATCGCATTGGCGATGTCGAGGGGTTTCCTGCCCGTCGGCTTGGCCAGGGCAAGAGCCAGCGAAACGGCATAATCCCCCTGGTCAGCGCGCTTGGGTGGGCGCACTTCGATCTCTGGCAGGTCGAAGGCGGGCAGCGCTCCGGAAGCCTGAGCGTTGGCAATCGCGCTGTGCACAGCGCTGGCGAGAGTTTGCGGCAGCAGTTTCAAGTTGGGCAGTCCTGATGATGAGGTCGATCGGTTCTTCTGAGAATATGGTTCAAGATTGTAGGAGTCTTGGGGAGGGGTGGCAAGATCGATGATGGGCTCATCTCTGGCACCACACAACCACCACACAACTAAGGATCCAGAAGGCCCGGTCTTACATCCCCAGCCTCTGAAGGCTATCAGCGTTTCTGGGCAACGCCTTGCGGCTTAGCCACCTACTCGTCGACAGCGGCGTCGGGTTCCCGCGCCGCCGCGCTGATCAGCAACGCGATCATGCCGCCGATCATTCCGGCAATGAAGATCGACCCGGACCAGACATGCACGCTCCACCGGATGACCGAATTGCTGGCGAGTGTGATGAAGTAAAGCGCGAAGTAGAAGGTCGGTGCAGCCGCACCCATAGCGATATAGGCATAGAGTCGCGCCGGCGACGGCTTCAGCCAGGCGACTAGAAGGTCGACGATGAGCCCGGCCGCCAGAGCGGGGATGATCAGAATGAATGCATCGTTCAGAACGGTGAGCAGCGCCGAGCTGAGGCCGAAGGTCAACGTAAAGGTCCCGAACGGCACGCACCAGCGCCACAACAGAAGCAGCGGCAGCGATATCAGCAGGCTCGTCGTGAGCAGAATGCCGGTCACGCCGAAATCCTGCGCCATATCCCGGCGCGAACCCAGCATCACTGCCTGCGGCGTGACGATCGGGTTGGCATAGCTGGTGAAGAACATCAGCAAAGTGACGAACAAAGCCCCGGCAGCAACGGCGGGTCCAAGCGCCACCCACCCCAGGCCAGGTTCATGCTGGCTCCGAAAGCGCGCCCACGCCGAACGCAATGGCCCGGTGAAAATCAGCGACATGCCGATCGCCAACAGGATATGAGTCGGGCTCATCAGCGCTTCCGTCCCGCCTTCAATGCCAAACAGCGTATGCCAGATCATGTCGCCGACGCCACCAAAGGCGAACACGCCAACCCCCGCCATGGACAAACCATAGCCGTAAGGCAGGGTGCGACTGAAAGCATACCCTTTCTGCAGATTGCGGACGTGATTGACCAGGAGGAATACAGCGACGATGGCGAAAGAACCGTAAAACAGGAAGTGCCAGGGGGTGAAGAAGCTGCCATCCACTCGACCGTGGAAGTGCGCCCATCCGTCGACCCACAGGCCGGCCAGGTAGAGGGCTGACAGCCCCGTCATGGACCAGTCGAAGGCGGCGCTGCCGGCCGGCCGCCCGGTACGGGAAGGTGATGCGGTGACGCCTGACAGTGAACGCCCTGCGGTTGCCATCGTGTCATCTCCTCTATATTTACATGGAAAGTCGTCATGCAAAAAAGGAAGTTGCAGCCAGGACTGGGGCGCCCCGCGACCTCATAGAGGGGGTGGAGGCGTATCGAAGAACAGGCTCCACCACAACTCCCAGGTCTCCGCCCGGTCAGAGCCGGACTGGATTTCCGCCAGTACCACCGGCGGCGGAACGACCTCTTCAACCTCGACGCCGGACGGTACCGGAACGTAGAGAATTTCACCAGGGCGAATCATTTTGCCATCGTCACGGGCCCAGCGTTGGACGTAGGCATCACTCATGACATAGTCGCGGAGCTCGGTGAGCCGGGCATGTTCCGCCTGCAAGCCTTCGATCTCGCCCTGCACGCGGTTGAACGCCTCCTGCAGCGGCTGCGACGCCGTGATCCGGCTGCTGAAGTTGATGGCCAACAGCAGGACGACTGCCAGGATGACGGCGAACATCACCTGAACGCTGTTGATCTGACCGCTCTTGCGAGGCGGTGCTCCGGGTCGGGTTTTGGTTGCCATGTCGCCGATTATAAACCAGGAATCAAAAACCCGGCGATTGCCGGGTTTTCCTGTGCCGAAGGCGGGAGTCGAACCCGCACTCCGTTTCCAGAACTACGCCCTGAACGTAGCGCGTCTGCCAATTCCGCCACTTCGGCTCAAGTTGATGTGATTTTAGCACAGTCCGAAGTCGTGTCAATGCCGATTTCCGCTCAGTTTCGCCAATCGACTCATGTTTTCGCAGGGACGAGCGCGTGTTCTTCATCGTGGGCATGATGGTCGTGAACGTGTTCGAAGGTCACTTTGAAGCCTTCAGGTAGCGGCAGCGAGTCCAGGTCGATCTGCTTGATATTGAGCGAAACGTCATCCGACTGCAGCAGCGCGTCACGCAGAAACCGATCGGTGGACATGTGCAGTAGGTTGAACGGAAAACGTGTCCGCAGTGCGCCAATGTAGACCTGGAAGTACACCTCGGGATAGGTATTCCGCATCGTCTGAAGCGATCTCGCCACGCTGTCATAGAGGTCGCGATACGGCTCGTCGATGACGATGGCGACTCCCTCGTCCCAGCCATTCAGCTGACGAATTTCCTCGCTGCGCTTTTGGAACGCCTCGGTGCGCTTCGGGTCGACGTCCACATGCACGATCAGTATCGGCAGTCCGCGCCTCAAAATGGCGTTCACGACCGACACGGCCAGCTTCGACCAGGTATCGCAATAGTAGATCGCCACTTCACGATGCACCTTGGGGTCAAAGACAATTGGCGGGCGGTCGAAAGCCGGAACATCCGCCAGTTTGAGCCGTGCCGCAGTCTCTTTATAGTGGCGGTGAATACGGAAGAACATCCACACGAGCATTGGAATGAGCAGCACAATGGCCCAGGCACCGTTCGTAAACTTGGTGATAATGAACACGATCATCACGACGAACGTGATGATGGCACCGACTGCCGAGACCGCCAGCTTGAGCCTCCACCGTGGATCGAAAAAGATCTTTGTCTCTAATCCCCAGGTGAATTCCCCCGGCTTCACATGCCCTGCCCTCCAGAATCGGCGCGCCATGCCGGTCTGGCTGATCGTGAATCCCATGAATACGCCGATGGCGTAGAGCGGGATCAGGTTGGTGACAATCGCGCCGGTGACGATCACCAGGAAGATCGCCGCCGAGGACAGTGTGTAGATGCCCCAGCTAAACACCAGACGCCGGCCGCGGTATGTGAGCTGGCGTGGCAGAAAGCCGTCTCCGCTGTGAAGGGCCGCAAGCTGCGGAAAGTCGGCGAATGGCGTGTTCGCGGCCATGAACAGGACGGCAAAAGCGCCAACCATGGTGAGAACATAGCCTACATACCCGATTCCCTCTTCACCATAGATAGTACGCGCGAGCTGGCTGATGATCGTTTCTTCGTGGGACGGGATCGCCTGTACCGCGTTGGCCAGGACGGTGATGCTTAGGAAGAGAGTGATCAGAATGGCACTCATGGCCACCAGCGTTTTGGCGGCGTTTCGAGCGCGGGGCTGACGGAACAGCTGCGTATCGTTGGAAATCGCCTCGATGCCGGTCAGAGCAGTGCATCCCGACGAGAACGCACGGAGCAGAAGCAGCAGGGTAATGGGTTCCAGCGTCGTGTGCTGGATGGCTTCGACGTCGGTCACCGTAGGAAGCACGCCGCTCGCCATCTTGACGAATCCAACCACCAACGTAACGCCAATCGTGGCGAGAAAGAAGTACGTCGGAATGGAGAAGAGGCGGGCGCTCTCCTTCACGCCGCGCAAGTTAACGTAGGTCATGAACAAAATGATCCCCACGGTCATGAGCACCCGATAAGGCAGGAGTCCGGGAACAACGCTGATGACATTGGCGACGCCGGCGCTGATACTGACGGCCACCGTCAGAATGTAGTCGGTCAGCAGCGCAGCGCCGGTGACCTGCGCCAGTTCTTCGCCCAGGTTCTCTTTGGCTACGCGATACCCGCCGCCGCCGGCAGGGTTGGAGAAGATCGTCTGGCGGTAGGAGATGGTGACAATGGCGATGAGTACCGCGATGGCAATAGCGACGGGAATGGAGGCGGCATTTCCGCGGAATCCCAACAAGACGAAACCGCTGATCGCCGCCATATTCAGGATGATGAGGATTTCCTCAGTGGCGTAGGCCACTGAAGAAAGCGCGTCGCTCGCGAGAACAGCCAGCGCTATCGGGTTTGTAGCGGTCTGATGTGAAATATCTGCCGTTTGCAGGCGCTTGCCAATGACGAGATTCGCAAGGCGTTCCTGCGCTTCATGAATCGACATCGTCCGGTTTTTCCTTGATGCATGCGACGGAGGATGAGTCTACAGACGGGGAATCAGGAAGTTGTCAGCGTTTTGACTGGGTCAGTCAAGAACGTGTCAAAAGCCACGATGCCCGCCCAGCGAACTCAAGCAGGGGGTTCGCGAAGCCGTGCCGTCTTCGAGGGTGTACAACATGAGGCTTCGGTCCGACTTGGGCGTAGCCAGGGTACTCCCGCACGCCTGCAAGCGAGCTTTCAGTGCCCGGATCTGGTGGCGGTGCCACAGGGGAAAACGGTGAAACGGCAGATGCGCAAAGACCAGATCGGCTCCAAGCAGTTCAGCAGCAGCAGCGATAGCTTCCACAGTCGTCACCGCCTGCATCGGCTGAAGCAGCGCATCGACGCCATAGTCTTCAAAAGTCGCCTCATATTCATACAGATCATCAATCTCGCGACCTACGGGATTTGTTCGCCCATAACTTGTCCCCAGATAGCTGGCATGGGTGACTGGAATGATGTGCAGCAGAATGACCTGGGCGTGATGCTGGCGTGCCAGACTGCATGCCTGATGCAGCGCCTCCATCGTCCATTTCCGGTCGGACATCTGCACCAGTATGGTCTTCATCAAGATGACTTTCCTACCTTCAGCAAACGACTATCACGACTCTAGTACTCCAGTCATCAAGTTCGTGACAAGAGATTCGTTGAGGGTGTCAATTCGCCGTTAAGATTGTGAAGGATCGCACAACGTCGGTCGGCGCCGGAGAGGCGTGGGCCATGCGCACGGGAACCCCAAGCCGCTCGTGCTATAATCCCGGAACGGTCCTCAGTTGGCCGACGTGACGATTCGAGGGTGAGGAACGAACACTTTGAGAAAGTTGATTCCGCTTTGCGCTGCCTTGATCGCGATTCTGCTCCTTAGCGTCGCGACAACCGCGCAGACTCCGGTGGTGACCGCGGAGGCTATCCAGCAGGCCAACCTGCGCCGCGCCACCAGCATCGATTCGGACATAATGGGCAACATCGTGGCCGGCACGCGTTACCCCGTGGTCGGCCGCAGCGCGCTTTTCCCGTGGATTCTGCTGGGTGACCTGACGACCAGCCAGCCGATCGGCTGGGTCTTTCGCGATATTGTGACCATCCAGGGCGACCTCAACAGCGTGCCGGTCACTGAAATGGAAGTCGGGGCCGCGCCTGCCGGTCAGCCAACCGCGGCGCTGCCGGCTCCAGGAATCACACCGACCGCGTCTCAGCTCCTTGCGGCGACCGCGTCCCAGCTTCTTGCGGCGACCGCCACGGCCTCAGTACCTCCGACGATTGCGGCGCCGACAGGAGTCACGGGCACGGTCCTCGGCGAGATCAACATTCGTTACGGCCCAGGCGTCGAGTACCCGCGCGTTGGCGTGGGTTTTGCCGGCGAGTCCTTCCAGATCGTGGCCTATCACACACAGTTCCCCTGGGCGCAGATCGTCTATTCGGCGTCACCCACTGGCTTTGCCTGGGTCAGCGTCGATCTTATCGAGATCACCGGCAACCTCTTCAGCCTGACACCGGTCAGCCAGACATCATTCAATCTCCCGACGCTCACACCCACCCCCTCACCCGTCGATATCGTGAGCGGCATTGACGGCAGCGTGAGTCCTGAGTTTCGGGCTCTCGGAGAATCGCTCTGGGAGATGATGCAGACCGCCAGCTTCGACCCCGCCACCAGCCGTCTGGGCGGCTTCTACCTGAAGAACCTGCAAACCGGCGAGGCCCTGGCGCTGGGAGACGAGTTCGCCTTCAGCGGCATGAGCCTCAACAAGATCGCCATCCTGACCGCGCTCTACCGTCTGCTGGATCGCCCCCCGGATGACCCGACTGCGCTGACGATTGCCGAAGCGATGGTTTGCAGCGAGAACATCAGCACCAACGAGATGCTTGCGATGATGGGCGGCGGCAATCCCTATGAAGGCGCAAACCGGGTCAGCGAATTTCTGCAAAGCATCGGTTTGCAGCGCACGTTCATCTTTACACCTTACGCCAACGACCCGTTTATCACACCGCAGGCCCCGCGCACGCGCATCACCGATGTCAATCAGCAGGCGGCGCAGCCCGACCCGTTCAACCAGATCACCGTGAGCGAGCTGGGCGCCCTGCTCGATGGGATTTATCAGTGCGGCTATGGCACCGACAGCCCGCTGCTGAGCCAGACCAACGGCGCATTTACACCGGACGAGTGCCGCCATATCCTGAACACCATGAGCTACAACAAGATCGGCAACTTCATAGAATCCGGCACCGCGTCCGGGGTGAAGGTCGCCCACAAACACGGCTGGATCGAGGACACGCACGGGGATGCGGCAGTCGTCTTCTCCCCAGGCGGCGCCTACGTCTTCGTGATCGTCCTGCACAACCCAAGCTATCTGGAATTTGCCGAATCCGAGCCGATCGTCGAAGAAGGCGCTCGACTGGTCTACAACTACTTCAATCCGGACGCGCCCCTGGGCGAAGTCCGGCCCCCTGACGTGGATGGAACCTGCAATCTGCTCGCCAGTCCCGTCGTCGCCGAGATGCAGCTGTTCGAGTTATCGGAGTAAGCAATGTCAGGGCGAACCGAGCGGGTCCTCACCATGATCATGGGATTGGTGCTGGCCATTGGCGCTGTGATCTGGATCATGATCACACAGACACAAAGCGACTTTCCCAACACCCGCACACCGACCCGGATCCCCGGCCCCCTTCCGTCCTTAACGGCAGACGGCGCGCAGGGAGCGATCGCGCCAGAGCCAACCAGTGAGCTGACGTATTTTCTCATTCGCTATCAGGCGTTCGAGAAGGGTTTCATGATCCAGCGCATCGGCGAGCCGTGCGTCTTCGCCTACAGCACGGCAGAGAACGGCAGAATCGTATTGTCTCCGTTCGTGACCGACGGGCAGTTGCCGTCCTATGCCTACTGTATCCCATTCGAAGGCCTGGTAGACGTCGCGATTCCGGAACCAGCAGACGATCTTCTCGAAACGAACACGCCGTTCCGTCTGGTGTGGGGGGCCTATGCACCCGTCCGGGATGCCCTGGGGCTGCCGGTCAGCGCGTCGATCGGTTCGCAGTCGGCCCTACCGCCAACGCCGCAGGTCACAGACGGCCTGGTGTCGTACACGCCCATTGCGTACTTGCCGGATGGCCGTCTATTCGAGTGCGGGACGCGTGGAGCAACGTCCGGAAACTGCCGGATGGCCCCCTAGCGGCGCTCGGTAGCCGTGATGCCAAGATCGGGAAATCGGTTGACACAGCGGCGCATCAGGGATGTCGAACGACGTCAATGCGCCAGCCCTAGCCCATCAAAGCCACCGGGGGCGTCATTGCGTCGCTCCCAGGCGCTGCGAAAGGCGATCATCTCCATGGCGATGGTCCAGTCGTCCACGAACTCGTACAGGTAACCCATCAGGTGCACGTCATAGTCGATGTGCGCCAGCGCGGCGAGCTGATTGACCGGATGCTCAGGATCGTCACTGGTCTCTTCTTCATCACCCAGGTCGGCAGCGAGCGCCGACATCATGGCAACCAGGTCGTTTTCGCTCGCGCCTGACACCAGATCGCGCACGGCCGCCGCGGGGAGGTCAATCTCCCACAGCGTACGCAGAGTGATCGCCAGCGTCTCGCAGCGTTCAAAATGAAGCTGGCGCAGCTCGTTGAGGCGGCCTTCGACCACTTCAGCCATTTCGCTCAGCATGTCCAACCGCGTCTCCGGCTGCATGACAATCCGGTTGACCAACGCTTCGAGCTCCTCAGAACGTCCCGATTCCAGGCAGCGATCGAGAATACCCGCCGTCTCCGCGCGCACACCGTGGGCGGCGGAAAATACGAACTGTTCAAGCCACTCGGCAAGCTGCATTGCAGTCATACGTCGGCGGTTCTCGGACATAGGCGCCTCAAGTATTCCCAGGTGTAAAGACCAGTATGGTGCCCATCGTCCCAGATCGGCTGGATCGCGTAGTTACCGATGGGATCGAGACGCTCGATGGTGTACGAGCGCTTCGGCTTCAGAACCAGAATATCTTTGGGATCATGCTCTCGACCCATGAAGGCATGGCCACCCCGGCATTCCACACAGGGGCAGGCTTCGCGCAGTTCAGGAAGGGGATAGCGGCAGACAGCGCCATCGCTCCATGTGATTTCCAGATAGTTTTCTCGCTTGTTCAGCGTGAGGCCGGTGGGCCGAATGGCGGACGTCATGCTGGTGATTGCCCTACGATTATGTCTCATTGACCGTGAATCGGACGCTAATGATTGTGCTATTCTACCTCTATTCTACCCGAGATCTACCGCCGACTCGCTAAAGGTTTGCAGCCGCCACATGGCTTGCACATGGGTTTCGGTCTGCTACAATCTTCGCGTGAAGGGTGATCCACACGCTGGATATGCCCTGCTGAATGTTGACCGTAATGACGCAGCCCTGCCTGGCGATCGTCCATCGCGTGTGCGGGTGGCGTCTTATACCCGGAGAAATCTATGCGCATGCGTTTGATGCTCGCTCTGACACTGGCCGTTCTCGTTGGCGCCTGCCAGGAACTGCCGATCTTCGTGGTGGTGACCGCAACCCCTGACCCGACTGAGACCGTCCTCGACCTCACGCGGGATGCCGCCGTGACGCTGGTCGCCCAGGCGCAGGGTACCCTCCAGCCCGCCCTCCCCACGCAGGCGCTCCCTACCCCTGCGCCCACAACAGCCGCACCCACAGTCACGGAGCCGACCGCGCAGCCGACGCGCAGCCGGCCAATGAACCGACGCCGCTGCCCGCGGGTTTCCCCACGCCGGTCGTCGCGCAGATCACCGTGGCGGAGCAGTTGTTCGAAGGTGGGCGCATGTTCTGGATTCAGCCGACCGGCCAGCTCTGGGTAATGATCGTCACCAGCGAAGGGCGCGGCACCTGGACTATCTACGAGGACAACTATGTCGACGGCGAACCGGAAACCGACCCGTCACTCGTTCCGCCGGAAGGGCGCTACCAGCCGGAGCGTGGATTTGGCAAGCTGTGGCGTGACGCCGAAAATCTCCGCGAGATTCTGGGCTGGGGCGTGACGCCGGAATTCGGCTACGTCAGCCGTTACGAGTATCATGCGGGCGGCAGCGTCGACCCGGCGACAGGAACGTTTACGCCCGGTCCAGGCTACCACATCCTCTTCAGCCTGGGTGGCGAGCTGTTCCGCTTCAACGAAACCGACGGAACCTGGCAGTTGGGCAACGACTGACGGGCGAATCACAGCGACGCGGCTCCCGATGTCAGGATGGAGCCGCGCCGAAACCAATCGCATTGGCCCAACGGCGGCCCTCAATCGCACAAGGAATGGTCATGACGCGCCGAGTCTGGGAACTGAATGCAGCCGCTCCATTGGCGCTGACGCTTGCCGCTGACGCCCGAACCACTCCAACAGACTACCGCGACGATCAGATCTGGGAGCTTTCACTAGGTTCCCCAGGTACCCCGGCTCTGGCACTCTCAACCCGCTTTGGTCGACGTGTCGGCCTGGCCAGCGTCGTTCCCATGTGGTGGATCCGTAACCAATCGATCTTCGAAACCGATTCCTATAGCAGCGCCCCGCGCATCACGGCCTTCGCGCCAGGCTTCCTCCAGTCAGAGGCCCATCTGTCGCGCGACATCCTGGTTCAGGCCGCCTATTACGCACTCGACTCGCGCACAGTCGGCATTCGTTTCATTTTGCGCAACACATCGACCACGCCGACCAAGGTCAATCTCGATTTGGTGGCCTTCGTCGCTTCCGAAGGCGCAGAGCGCCGGCCGACCGGTCTGCGCAACCGTGACGGGGCCGCCGCTCTGACCTTTGGCCGTTGCGGCGACATCGAGCCCGTGCTGATCCTTGAGGACGGTTCTCCGGGAAACAGCCCGCAGAAGCTCTCGACACTGGCCGTGCTCGGGGCGAAAGGCACGGTCACGATTCGCGCCATTCTCGCGGGCGGGACAAGGGCCGGCCAGTCACAGGACATGGCTGAGGGCTGGTTAAAGGCGAGCTGGAACAAACCTGCGATTTCCGGGGCACGGTCGCGCTCCGCTGCGCCGGACATTCGAACCGGGGACGATGACCTGGATGCCCTGCTGGCCTTCTCCTACCAGCAGGCGCTTCAATCCCTGGTGCGCACCAAAGGCAAGCTTCCGCATACGTCGTTCGTCACCACTCGACAGCCGGATGAGGGCTACCGTCCCACGCAGGATCCGACCAGCACCGGCATCAGCCGCAGTCGCAGCGGACAGCACCCGACCAGCGCCTATTTGCTGGCGCTGACCGTGGCGCCGGTCGCGCCGGAGGCCGCCCAGGGTATCCTGCTCAACTACCTGGCCGTGCAGAAAGCCGACGGATGGATCGACTGGGCGCCGGGTATCGCCGGTGAAGCGCGAGGCGTCCTCTGCCTGCCGCTGCTGGCTCGCCTGGCCTGGAGCCTCTGGCAGTACACCGAGGACATCACCTTCCTGGAACGGGTCTTCGATCCGCTGCGCAAGTTTCTGGATCGCTGGCTCGCCCCGGACCTCGATGCCGATGGTGATGGCGCGCCGGAGTGGCAGTCCGAAGCGCAGACGGCTTACCCGTTCCTGCCCATCTTTTCGCGCGGCCTGACAGAAGGTCAGAATGCCGACATTCGCTATATTGAATCGCCGGATCTCCTGGCCTATCTTCTCTCGGAAGCGCTCAGTCTGCGCGAGATGGCACAGATCCTGAACCGTTCCGATGACCACGAAGCGCTGAGCGAACGCGTCGTGGGGTTGAGGCGTACGCTTGCGACCTTCTGGAGCGACGACCTTCGCCGCTATACGCATCGCGATCGCGACTCGCACGCCCTAACCCCCTCGGCTGATCTCTTCCGCGACCGCCCCGCCAACGAACGCACGGTCGGTCCGATCGCCTTCGAGTCCGCTGCCCGGCTGATCGTCGAAATTGTGGGCGGTACGTCGCGGCCCAACGCTATGACTCTGATGATCGACGGACTGAATGCCGAAAATGAAGCGGTGAAGGAGCAGGTCGAGGGCAGCGAATTCGCCTGGACCGCCGGTCGTGGCAGCTACACAACACGGCTGACCTACCGCCGTATTGACCAGATCGCCATCCAGGGACTGATCCCACTCTTCAAATACTCCGCCCGCACCGTCGATACCACTCCACTGGACATCACGGCACTGATGCCGCTCTGGGCCGTCGACATCGAGCCGGACCACGCCGCCGATCTCCTGCGCCTGCTCCGCTCGCCCGACCACTTCTGGCGAAAACACGGCATCCTCATGTTCTCGGCACAGGACCCGCACTACCAACCGCAGCGCATCGAGTTCGCCGCGGGCGTCTGGGGGTTCTGGCTTACGTTGATGGGCGAAGCGCTGGTCGAAGCCGGCGAATACGCCGCCGCCGCCGACCTGCTCCGCCGCGTTTTCGCAGGCATGATCCCGGTGGTCAAGCAGCACAAAGCATTTTATGAAGGCTATCATGCCGATAAAGTGGAGGGTCTCGGCGCGCGAGGCCACGTTGGCGGGCTGGCCCCACTCCATCTGTTCCTGCGCGTGATCGGAGTCCGCATCATTTCCGGCGACCGCGTCTGGACGGGCGGAGCGTTCCCCTGGGACCAACCAGTGACCGTGTCGCATCAGGGGGTGACGGTACGGCGCGCAGCGGACGGCACTCGCGTGACCTTCCCCTCCGGAGAAACCATCGATCTTGCGCCGGATGCTCCGTGGCAGCTCGTCGTCTCGCGACCGGCATCGCCGGAGTAGCCGCCCATGCGCCGGGTCACCGTCTCGCTGCCTGCCACAGTGACCAACCTGGGGCCCGGCCTGAACAGCCTTGGTCTTGCGCTTGGCCTGCGGCTGAGAGTCGAGTTCAGCGATCGCAGCGACGAGAAGCTGGTGGTCGAAACCAGCGGCGAAGGCGCAGGGCGCTACGCCATCGGCCTGCGTCACCCCGTCCTGCTGGGTATGATCCGTGTCTTTCAGGCGCACGAGCGCGCCCCGCTCGGGCTGACCATCCACATCGACAATCAGATCCCCCTGGCCAGTGGACTCGGTTCGGAAGCCGCCTTCTTGCTGGCCGGGGTGATCGGTGCCAATAATCTGCTCGGCAGCCCACTCAAGCGCGAGGCGCTTCTGCGCTTTGCCGTCGGGGTCAGCCGGCGGCCCGACCACAGCGTGACGGCCTTCTTCGGCGGGCTGACCGCGAGCCAGTACGTCGATGAGGCGCTGTCCTACGCACAGCTCCCCATTCAAGCGATGCAAACCGTCGTCGTCCTCCCGGAGATTGCAGATTTCGCCGTCACGGCCCGGGCGGCCATCCCCGAACGTGTCCCGTTGGGCGACGCCCTGTCCAACCTCGCCGCGCTTCCCCTTCTGATCGATGGGCTGAGGCGCGAGGATCACGCTTTGCTGCGCGCCGGACTGCTCGACGCACTGATCGCCCCACATCGGAGTAGCCACATCCCGGGTTTTGAGGAAGTCCGGCAAGCCGCGCTCGATCTCGGCGCATCCGGCATCACCCTGTGCGGCGCGGGACCAGCACTGATCGCCTTTGCGCCCCGCGACCATAGCTCGATTGCCGACGCTATGGTCCATGCCTTCAGCGGCCACGGGGTCAGCGCCCGCTCGTGGGTCATCCCGATTGACACCCAGGGTATTGTCCTCAGCGCTGCCCGTTCGGCCTAACGCGCTGTCTGCAATTCGCGCCGTACAACTCCCCCGTCCCGTTTGCCGTACATGAACCGTATAATGCAGTCCGTTCCTGCACCCATCCCGACAACAAGAAGAAGGCCATCCACCCATGATGCGTGGTTCGCGGCGACGTCGCCGTCCTGAAGAAGAGATCGAAACGCCGGATATCCCGGTCAAGTGGCGGCGACTGCTGGGCTATCTGCGCCCCTACCGCGCCCTGATGCTGATCGGCTTCATCGGGCTGCTGGCGAGCGCCGGCCTGAGCCTGGTCTTTCCCGCCGTGATTCAGCAGGTGGTCGACACCGTGCTTCAGGCGCAGAACGCCCAACTGCTCGATCAACTGGTGCTCATCCTGCTCGGCGTGTTCGCGCTTCAGTCGGTCGCGACTCTGGTGGAGACATACTTTGTCAATCTGGTCGGCGAGCGCATCGTCCTCGACCTGCGCAGTGATACCTACCGCCACCTTCAGGAGCTGTCACTCAGCTTCTTCGCCGAACGGCGCATCGGCGAGCTGGTTTCCCGCCTCACCAGCGACGTGACGGCCATCCGCGGCGTGCTCACCACCAGCGTCAATACGCTGATCCAGCAGTCCTTCGTCCTTCTCGGGTCGGTGATCATCATGATCGCCATCAACTGGCGGCTGACCGTTTTCATCGCGGTGCTGATCCCGATTCTGCTCATCCTTGGTTTTGGCTTCGGTATCGCCCTGCGGCGGGGCAGCCAGGAAATTCAGGACGAACTGGCAGAAGCCAACACCGTCGCCAACGAGACGATCCAGTCGATTCGCGAGGTCAAGACCTTCGTGCGCGAAGACTACGAGTATGGGCGCTACCGGTCGGCGATCGGCCGTGCCTACAAAGCCGCCATCAAGGTCCTGCGCATCCGGTCAATCCTCGGCCCAATCACGGCCTTCGCCGGATTTGGCAGCATCGGCGCGGTACTGTGGTTCGGCGGGCGCGAAGCCCTGGAAGGCCGGCTCACCGGCGGCGAACTGGTCGCTTTCCTGGTCTACGGCACAACCGTCGCCGCCAGCCTTGGGTCGCTGGTGGGGCTGTATACCGAGGTGCAGGCGGCGCTGGGCGCCAGCAAGCGCATCTTCCAGATCCTTGACACCCCGCCCAGCGTGACCAATGCACCGGATGCGAAGACGCTCACCACGGCCCAGGGCCGCATCACGTTCGACGACGTCTCCTTCAGCTACGACACCCGGCAGGCGGTGCTGCACAACATCAATCTGGATATCGCGCCGGGTGAAGTGCTGGCGCTGGTCGGCCCGAGCGGCGCCGGCAAAAGTACAGTCTTCAACCTCATCCCCCGCTTCTACGATCCCAGCGCCGGCCAGATCTGCCTGGATGGCGTGGATCTGCGCACGGTGACGCAGAAGAGCCTGCGCGAACAGATCGCCATCGTGCCGCAAGAGACGCTGCTCTTCGGCGGCAGCATTTTCGAGAACATTCGCTACGGCAAGCTGGAGGCCAGCGAGGCGGACGTCATCGCCGCGGCTACGGCGGCCAACGCCCACGAGTTCATCATGGGCTTCCCGGACCAATACCAGTCGCTGGTCGGCGAGCGCGGCATCAAGCTGAGCGGCGGCCAGCGTCAGCGCATCGCCATTGCCCGTGCCCTTCTCAAGGACCCGCGTATTCTTCTCCTCGACGAAGCGACCAGCAGCCTGGACAGCGAAAGCGAGCACGAGGTGCAGGAAGCGCTCCGTCGTCTGATGCAGGGTCGCACCACCGTCATCATCGCCCACCGTCTGAGCACCATCAACGTGGCCCATCGCATCGCCGTGCTCGAAAAAGGCAATCTGATCGAACTGGGTTCGCATGACGAGTTGATGGCCAGGGGTGGGTTGTACGCGCGCCTCTACGCCATGCAGTTCCGCGACCAGGACAGACCGGAACTCACTGCCTCTTCCTGACGACGCCCACTGATGACCCTCGAACTCCTCTTCGACCGCATCGCTTTGGCCGCCGGGCTGCTCGCACTGGTGAGCAGTCTGGTGGCATGGCGCTGGCGTCGAAGCCGGCCGCTACTCATCCCCTGCTTCATCATCACCGCACTACTGACCGGCGTCGCCCTGTGGCACAATCATCGACCGTTGCCCTCAAACGAACGCCGGATGCTGTTCCAGGGTGTCGAGTACGTCCGCGAAGTCCGCCCCGGTCGTGAGGATCCGAAGATCGTCCATGTCGTGCGCATCGACCTGACGACACCCGGTCTGTCGTTCCTGGTCACGCCACACGATCCCGTCGGCGAATACGAACAGGCAGCGCTCACGACATCGAGCTTCCTGCGCGCGAACCATCTGTCTCTGGCCATCAACGCCGATGGCTTCCAGCCGTGGGAACCAGGCGATCTCCTCAATTTCTACCCCCGCGAAGGCGATGGCATTACTCTGCACGTACCTTCTGTCTCGCTGGGCGATCGCTATTCGGATGGATATTCACCGCCGGGAAGTGTTCCAACGCTGCACCTGTCCGCGCAGAACCAGGCATCGATCAACAGCACGCATGCCCACCCCTACAATCTCATCTCCGGCTGCACACGCTGGTGGTCGACGGTGAAAAGGCGACCTGGCAGGATAACGCGTACATGAACGACCTGCACCCACGCACGGCCGTTGCTGTCGATCAGAGCGGTCGTCACCTGATTCTGCTTGTCGTCGATGGCCGCCAGGCCAATTACAGCGAAGGCGCCACTCTGGATGAAGCCGCCAACCTACTACTTGAATTCGGCGCCTGGGACGCCATCAATCTCGACGGCGGCGGCTCAACCACGTTGGTCATAGCCGACTCTGCCGGGAACCCGGTTCAGCTCAACTCGCCCATACACACCCACGTGCCAGGTCGCGAACGGCCGGTGGGAAACCATCTCGGCCTCATTGCCCCGTCAATCGCCTCCTGACCCCGCCGCGGGATGACGCGAACGGTCGCCATTGCGCATCTGCAACTGATATGCATAACCGGCTATAATTCAGTGGCGTCCGATCGAACGTCTCTCGAGGCTGCTAAACGATGAGTGAACGTCGCAGTAAACCGATTCTGGTCACCGGCGCAACCGGCTTCCTGGGAAGCGCGCTGGCGAAACGGCTCGCTGAAACTGGCGCGCCTATCATCGCCCTCGCCCGCTCCGGAGCGAAAGCCGCCGCAGTCGAGGAACAGGGATTGCGGGTCGCCCGCGGCGATATGACCAACCGCGAGTCGCTCCGTCGTGCGGTCGAAGACTGCGATTACGTTGTTCATTGCGCTGCGTCATTTGGCCATCCCGACGAGCAGCGCAACGTCAATCTCAACGGCACGCGCGCCCTCGCCGAGGAGTGCGCCTTCGCCGGCATCAAGCAGCTCGTCTACATCAGCAGCATCGCGGTCTACGGGTTCGGCCGGCGCGGAGTGGTCAGCGAATCGACCCCTGCTCTGCCCGGCGCCTACGCCTATGCCAAGACCAAGTACGGCGGCGAAGTGGCGATCAAGGAGGTCTCGCTGCACACCGGTCTGAACCATGCCATCGTTCGACCCGGCATGATTTACGGGCCGGGCTCGGTCAACTGGACGGACGCGCTCTTCAAATATGCCACCCGCAACCCGATCCTCTTTCCCGGCGACGGCAGCGGCTCGGCGCACCCCATCTTCATCGACGATGTGGTCGACATGCTGGTCCGAATCACGGGCGACGAATCGCTGAATGGCGAGATCTTCAACTGCACGCCGGACCCCGCCCCCACCTGGCGGGAGTGGCTGCTCGGCTACGCGCGCCTCGCCGGCCATCAGAACTGGCTGGCCTTACCGCCTTTCTAGCCAAAACGGCCGCCGGGGCGATCATGGGCTTCGCGCCGCCATCGTCCCTGCTGCGCGACCTGCCGGAGCTACTGCGCCAGTATCTGGAGAAGACGACCTTCAGCACCGCCAAAGCTCGCGAACGCCTCGGATGGACACAGCAGGTGGGGCTGGCCGAAGGTATTCTGCGCTGTGAGCCTTACCTGCGGCAAAAAGGTCTGCTGTGATCGACCTGCTTGATGTGGTGCTGGTGGCACTGGTCGTCGCCGGCATCGCAGTGCTTGCCTGGTGGCTGCTGATAGCCTCTGAAGGCGTGTATCTGGGCCGCCAGGTGGTCATATGGCTGTACGACGTCTACGCGTCCCGCTACGACTCTATCAAGCACTATCGGTCCGAATACGAGCACCAGTTTCTGGCCCAGCCGCTGCTGGAACAGATCGCTCCCCAGGTTGACCCCATCGTGCTCGATGTGGCCACAGGGACCGGGCGCATGCCGCTGGCGCTCATGCATCACATGCGCTTTGAAGGTCGGGTCGTGGCGACCGATCTCAGTGAACGGATGCTGCGACAGGCCAAGGCGAAGCTGGCCGACGAAACCCGCGCGATCTGCATGCTGGCGCCGGCCGAACGCCTGCCGTTTGACGACGGCACATTCGATGTTGTCACCTGCCTGGAGGCGATCGAGTTCATGATCGATCGCCACACTGTCCTGACTGAGCTGATGCGCGTTTTGCGGCCGGGAGGGCTGCTGCTGCTGAGCAACCGGATCAACACACGCCTCATGCCGGGCAAGCTCTATTCCAGCGACGAATTGGTCGCGGAGTTTGCCGCAATGGACGCGGATACGATCTACATTGAGCGTTGGCAGGTGGATTACGACCTTGTTTGGGTAAAGAAGATGACCGAAAATGAGCGTGCGTAAATCCTAATAATGTAAGATTTGTTTGCGTGTCCCTTGTTTTTCTGGTTTAATAGCAAGTATGTTTTGAATGGGTTGAATTCTCGTAATGCCAAGCGAGTGGGAATCATGGCTGTCGCGACCGTAGAGTCTGAATCTCTCCGCCGGATCATGATCGTCGAGGATGATGAAATCACGGCTGAAATGCTGACGGATCTCTTGCAGACGTCTGGCTTTCAGGCTGTTATTGCTGAGTCCGGACAACATGCGCTCAACAGGCTGGAGACAGCGGACACCGACCTGGTGCTGTTGGACATGAGTCTGCCCGATATGTCCGGTCTCGAAGTCGTGCGCCAGGTGCGGACGGCGTCGCTGACGCCGCTGATCGCGCTGAGCGGTTTCACGCGCGATGGTGACAAGGTCGCGGCTCTGGAAATGGGCGCGGACGATTATGTCGACAAACCGTTTTCTCCCGAGGAACTGGTCGCGCGTATCAATGCGCTCCTGCGCCGCGTCGGCTGGACCCCGACTCTCGAACCGCGCCTGCGGATCCGTCAGCTAGAGATTGATCTCGCCCGCCGCCAGGCGCACCTCAACACCCGAAAGCTGCATCTCACACCCGTCGAGTATGGCATTCTGGTGACCCTTATGCGCAGCGCGGGCAAAGTCGTCACTCACGACGAACTGCTCCGTTCCGTCTGGGGTTCGACCTACGAAGGCGACTACTCCGTCCTGCGGGTGAACATTTCCCGCCTGCGCCAGAAGCTCGAAGACAAGCCGCGCTTCCCAACGTACATCGTCACGGCGCCGGGCCAGGGCTACTACATGCCCACCTGAAATCACCGCCGCTGGTCAACTGACCTGCGCTGTGTTACGCTTCCCCCGTTGACGTGAAGGGGAGACTATGCGACTGCGCTTAGCACTCATCGTGATTGGCGCGCTATTGGTCATCGCTACCTATACCTTTCCCTATTGGCAGACGGCGGTCCTGGGCACGCGCGAAGAAGTGACAGTGCTCTTCCCTGGTCTGCCCATGGATATGCAGTCCGCTTTTGCTAACTTGCCCCCCGATCAGCAGCGAGCCTATCAGGAGATCGCCGCGACCGATCCGCCGCGTGCGGTACGCATGGTCACGACAGCGTTGCAGCCGCGCATTCCCCTTCCCGAGGAAGATCAGGAAATGCCCGAGATGAACGCACCGGTGCCGATCGCCGCCGGGACGTTTGCCCGGATTGACCCCGTGCGCTGGGGTCAGGGACGCATCACCGCCTATCAGGGTGTAGACAACCTCCTTCTGCTGCGCTTCGAGGATTTTGCGATGCCGAACGGGCCAGATCTGCGCGTCGTACTGACGGCAGCAGAATCGCCCGCCACGGTCGACGCCATGCGCGCCGGCGAGACGGACGCGTTTGAGGTCGGGCCGCTCTTGAGCAGTGTCGGGGCGCAAAAATATGAACTCCCTGAAGGGTTCAACCTGTCACCCTTTCGCAGTGTAGTAATCTACAGCGATGAGCTTGGCCTGGTCTATACCTACGCGGTTTTGTCCGTCCGCCAGTGATGGCGGCCTTCAAAGAGGAGTCGCGGCGACAACATGAGCGATCTCTACGGCGCCATTGCACCGTATTACGATTCACTGGGCATGAGTGAGTTTGCGACTCGCATCGCGCCGCAAATCGTTCACTTCGCCCACGGCCTCGACTGGATTGGCCGGCGCGTCGTCGATTTTGGCTGCGGCACGGGGGCCAGCACCGCCTGGTTTGCCAGCCAGGGCTTCAACGTCGTCGGCGTCGATCGATCCCCCGCAATGCTGGAGGTCGCCCGCGCCAGTATTGACTCGGCCGGGCTGGCGCTGGAATGGCAGCTCGGTGGTATCGAAGCGCTCGACTCGCTGCGCGAGATCGATCTGGTCGTCGCTCTGGACGTGGCCAACGAACTGAACAGCGTGCGCGACCTTGAGCAGCTCTTCCGAAGTGTGGCCCAGTCACTGTCCGCTGGCAAGCTGTTCATCTTCGACCTGCACACACTGGAAGGTCTGGCGGCTGACGATGATGCCACGCACCTCATTCGCGACGACGATCAGCTCACCGCCTTTGTCGTCACCCAGTTCGACCATGAACGGCAGACACGCCTCGATGATCTGCGCGTCTTTGTCGCGGCGGGTCAGGGCTGGCAGCGGCTGCGGATGGTTGAGTCGCGTCACGGCTTTCCGGTGCAGGTGGTGAGCGCACTGCTTGGGCGAGCCGGCTTTCATGTTGCCGCGCTGGTCGACGAAGCCTTCGCGCCGGTCACACCCGCGCATCCAAGGGCCGCTCGCGCTATCTATTTCTCTCAACGCAGCAGTTCATAGACCCTGGTGGAATCTTTGATGTCGACACAACCTCCTGTTTTGGATGACGCTGTCTTTCAGGTCGACCGTGAGCACTCCGGTCTGCGGCTCGCCGTACTGGCGACCTTTGTGGTCGTCTGGTTGATCGTGTTCTTCGTGGTCAGCTCGCTAATCGCCTCCGAAGGGCCTTCTTTACTTGCGGTGATCGTCGGCTTCGCGGTGGCCTACGGCGCCACCCTGCTCGCCGAACGCTACCTCAAGGGCGTTTGGGTCAGCGGTCGCACCGTCCGTATCGACCGCACCGGCGTCGAAATGCTCCTCAAAGGCCAGCGCCAGGCGCAGATCCTGTCTGAGGATCCGGCCCGTGCCGTGCTGTGGCGTTTTGTCATCAAGAAGCGGGCGCGCATCCCCAAAGGCTGGTCGATGTTCGCCTGCGCGCTGACAGCGGAGGACCAGAATTTGTGCGTGTATACCTTCATGCCGCCCAATAAGGTCGATCCTTTTGCGCGCAAGGCCACCTTCCCGCTCCTGGAACCGAAGAAGTCGCGAACGCTCAATGATGACGACCGCGAGGATCTGCGGTTGGCGGGCGAGCAGAAACGTCTGCGCGAGGCCGAGAACATGCGCTGGGTCACCGGCGCCGAGATGACTCAGGAAGACTTCATCGCCTTCATCGACGTGCTTTACCAACGTTATTCGGAATGGATGCCCACCCCCAAATGATAGGCAAGCATATCGCGCTGCTGGCCGTCTTCGTCAGCCTCGCGCTGGCCCTCCCGCATACTCAGGCGCAGGACGTGCTGAACCTGCTCGATACCGTCACGGGCGATCTGGCCGCGGGCGAAGCGCACAGCTACCAGTTCACGGGCCAAAGCGGTGAGGTCATTTCCTTTCGCGTGTCGGCGCAGACCAGCGGACTTGACGCCGCGCTGACTCTGACCGACGGCAGCGGCCGCGTGGTCAGCGCCGACGATGATCGCGCCTATCCCGACTTCGCTCGATCCCCTGTTGGAGGCGCTGACCCTTCCGCGCACGGACACCTATACGCTGACCGTGAGCAGCGTCGCCGATACCTCAGGCAGCTATACCCTGGAAGTGACGCCGGGGTTGGCTCAGACGTCCATCGTCGGCTTTGGCGAGGACGGATGGGCCGCCGAACCTGAAGGAGCCACGGTCAACGCCACGCCGGATCGAGTCATCCTGACGCTCGAAGGCGCCCAGTTGACCGGCTTCGCCTCGGGTGAAGGCCTTCCGGAGGTGGGCGATGCCTTCGTGCAGGTCGACGTGATCGCCGTGAGCAGCCCGCCCAGCGCATGGTCCGCGGGCCTGACGCTGCGTGGTACGGGTGCTTCGCGCTACCACTACACGATCAATGACGACGGGCTGTGGCGTTTCAGCGAGGTTTCCGCCGAAGGAGAGCGCGTCATCCGCGACTGGACGCCTCATCCCGCCATCGTCGCCGGTCGGACGCCCTTCAGCCTCGGCGTGCTGGCGGTAGGTACTGGCTTCGACTTCTTCTACGACTCGGCCTACATCGGCAGCGTAGATGACGAAGCGCTGCTGGAGGCGGGGCAAGTCGGGCTGGCGGCGGCAGCACCTTCTGCCCTGGCGACCACCAACATCATCACCTACGCGAACCTGATTATCACCATCCCTGACAGCGAGAGCGATGCGCAGGAACTGCCCGACAGCGTATTCGTCTCCGCAGACGGCCGTGCTACGGTGACCGCGCTTCGCCGCCAACTGCCCATCGGCACCAACGGCGAAATGACGCTGAACGTCCCGGAAAGCTCTGTGCAGTACAACCGCGCGGGAATCAATCTCCTGGGGATCGGACGCGGCGCCCGCTTCCGCAACTTCGCGCTTGGCGTCACCACGTCGCTGAGCGCCGACAACAGCGGGTTCGCGGGCTGCGGCATCGCCTTTCGCGTGGTGGATGACACACATTACACCATGGCCTTCTTCAGCCAGGAAGGGGAATTCGGTATCTCGCGTCGTGACGGGGATACGTTTGCGCCCGGTCTCGCCGGCGTGCTGTCCAACCCGGACGCGACGCGGCGTCACTTGCTCATTGTCGCCTCCGACACTAGACTGGTGTTCTACGTCGACGGTCAACTGGCTGGCACGCAGGAAGATGAGCCGGTCGATGGCACATTGTCAATCGCCGCCGTCAACTTTGAGCCCAATTCAACCACCTGTCTGTATGAAGATTTGTGGATCTGGTCCTGGGAATGAGCATCGTTCAGGGATGAAAGTGCGCCTCGACTGATTTATGGAGCCTCTTGAAGCCGCCGTACTGCGCACTATTCTCTATGCTGATATCTTCAATTTCCCTCTGACGCCGCGTGAGGTGCATCACTTCCTGATTGCCCCGCAGGCGGTGACGCCGGCGCAGGTGGAGCACGCCCTGGCCTCTCTGTCAGAGCGCGACATCCTGAACTTCTCCGGCGGCTTCGTCATGCTCGCCGGGCGCAGCGAGCTGGCCGGCATCCGGCAGCGGAGAGAGGCGGCGGCAACGGCGCTGTGGCCAAAGGCGGTGCTCTACGGGCGCTGGCTGGGCCGCCTGCCTTTTGTACGGATGGTGGCCATTACGGGCGCGCTCGCCATGCGCAACCCTTCAGACGCCGACGATGACCTCGACTATTTTCTGGTGACGGCGCACGGCCGTGTATGGCTGGCGCGCCTGTGCGCCATCGCCGTCGTCCGTCTTTCAAAGCTGCGCGGCGTAGTCGTCTGCCCGAATTTCGTGCTGGCGGAAACGGCGTTGGTGCAAAGCCGCCGAGACCTGTTCATCGCGCATGAAGTCACGCAGATGGTACCGGTGGTCGGTCGGAATCTCTATGACCTGCTGCGCCGCTCCCACCTTTGGGTCGTCAATCTTCTGCCCAACGCCGAGGACGCGTTCTACCTCGAAAACGACGATGCGCCGCGCGGCATTTGGAATCTGCTGAAAACGCTAACCGAGCGCGCGCTCGGCGGGGCCATCGGCGATCGACTCGAAGCGTGGGAATTCCGCCGCAAGGTGCACCGCTTCTCCCCGAAGATGCATATCCCGGACAGTGCCGCCCAGTTGGATGAAAACCAGGTCAAGGGCCACTTCAACGATCACGGGCATCCGGTTCTGCGTCGTTATCAGGAACTTCTGGACCAGTACGGCCTGAGCGACCCCAACACCGCTCTTCCGCTCGCCGGCGATTGAACAACGCCAGATGAAAAAACAGGAGGGCATGCCTTCGCATGCCCTCCCGTTTTCTTGTTGGAATGAGAACCGTCGAGAGACGGTTCGACTATCGCCTCATGACCGTGCCGAGTGTATCGCACGCCGGGCATGCGCCACCCGGACGCAGCATGGCATAGCCGCCCATCGGGTCGCTGGCGGTGAACTCGGGAAAGTCCACGTTCCAGACGATCATCAGGCGAACGCGGCCGCTCTGCGCCGCCAGCGCTGCGGCTTCCGCAAGCCAGGCGGCATGTTCCGCCACCGACGTGTTCTGCGCCCAGGCGAAGGATCCAGGCAGTGGCGTGCTGAAGCCCTCCGGCGACAGGAAGCCCAGTTCGGTGAAGCAGACCGGCTTGCCGCCAAACGGCGAGTAGCCACGGTTCAGCATCGAGCCGAAGAAGTAGGTGGGATAGCTGCCGCGCGGGTCGCCACCGGTGGCCGACGGAGCAATGATGCCTTCGTTATAGTGCAGACCCACACAGTCCATATAGCTGGCCGCGCCGGCCTGAGCCATCTGCTGCATGAAGACGTCGTCATTGCAGCCCTGCGCCGTGCAGCCCGCCGTGCCGAAGAACCCGGTCGGGGCAGGTGCGCCGCTGATCACGATCACGTTGCCGTTGCGCGACTTGATGGCGTTGAAGGACGCTGCCAGCAGACGCGTGTAGTTCGCGCCGTTGACCTGTCCGGCCGGCCATTCGCGGTCGATGTTAGGCTCGTTCCACACTTCGATGGCATCCGGACCCAGCGCCGCAACACCACCCAGGAAGTTCGCGAAAGAATTGACATAGCTGTCGAAGTTCGCGCCCAGTTCAGAGGGGCTGCCAACCACCGCAACCAGGATCTTCAGACCGTTCGATTTCGCCGCGTTGATCAGGCCGGCGACTGCGCCAGGGTCCTGTCCCAGCGCGTAACGGTGCTGGAACTTCACCCAGTTCATGCCCGCGCGGCGCATCGCCGCGACCGTACCGGCGTTGAGCTGCAGTGCGTGACCGCCGAGTTCGAAGCCGCCGACAGCGCCCGCTCCGGCAACGGGAGCTGGCAGGTTGGGATCTGCCGCAGGGGCCTCGGGGGCCGCCGCCGCAGCTGTGACCTTGTCGCAGGCCGTGACGATCGTGCTGTCGAAGCTCGCGCGACCTTCAAACTGACGCCCGTCCATGGCCGTCATGACAAAGCGCCAGCCGTAATACTGGCCGCGCGCCTGCGTCGGGTCCAGGTTGTCCAGGCAAGCATCGATACCACCGACGAACTCGGTTTCCTCGAAGCTCCAGTTCTGAACGTAGAGGAGATCGACAATGAACTTCTCTTCGAGTTCCGTGCGGACGACCCGAAAAGCGCGCTGTAGCGGATCGACGGGGAGGTCGTCCTGAGCGGCCGCCGGTGCGATGCCCAGTACGCCGAAAACGACGAGCAGCATCAAGACGAGTAGAAAGCGAATGAGAGAGGTCTTGCTCTGTAGCATAGGTTATGCATCCTCATGCAGATGGTTAGTGTTGCACCCAGTGCGAATTCCACCGGTCACGCGTCGTGCAATCATGGTGGAAGCATCCGGCATGCTAATCTACAACAAGGTGCAAGAGAATTCCATAGCCGTAGGGCAACCGTAAGATTGTGCAGCGTGTCTTTCCCGACGAGATCGGGGCCCTCAGGCGGTCACGCTGCACTTTTGGAAAGCCTCGGTCCGTGTCCGGGCCGATGCGACGCGGCAGTCTAGGGGAGCATCCGCTCTGCCAGCGCGCGCAGAAAGACCAGCTTGCGCAGCAGGTCGCTTTCGCCGCGCTGCGCCAGAACATTCTCGACCGCATCGATGGTGGGAAGCAGATCGGCCTGGAATTCACTTCCTCGCTGGTTCAACAGAGTCGTCGCCGCTTCATCAGACTCGGTGGCCAGCAGCTCATTGACGAAGCGCAGCGCCGGCGGCATGGTGTCTTCCAGCAGCGCGCTCACCCGTTCGTAAACATGCGACAGACGATCAAATAGAGCCTGGTCCCGGTTCCTCTGGGCCTGCTGCAGGTTGGCCTCCAGGACCGACAAGAACGTACCATCAATCAGCGGTGCGGCCTGTCTCACCGCCTCGTCGATGTCAGGCGCGTTGATGACCTGCTGGAGGAGCTGAGCGGCCGCGCGCAGAGCCGCCTGGGACTGCTGATCGACTTCCTGCGTCAGTGCCAGGATACGTTCACGCAGGCTCTCCAGTTCATCGCGTTCCGATGCCGGGGCACGGCCGATCTCAGTCGTCATTTCCTGGAAGAACACATAATCGAACACCGGTCGGGCCAGACCCACAAGCGCCCGCAGACGGGTTTCGTCGTTGGCATACTGCCGCGCCAGCGCCATGAACTCCGGCCGGTCGGCTTCTTCACCCAGAGCTTCCACCGCGTCGGCAACTTCCTGCACAATGGCCTCTTCCTCGCGAGCACGGGCCATTGCCTGACGGCCGTAGGAGGAATGCTCGGCGATGAGCTGCTGCACGGCCAGAAGTTGTTCCGCGGCGTCTACCGCACCCGTGGAGGCGAGCCGCTGCACCATCAGGTTCATCGTCTGGAAGAATTGCCCGTCGATCAAGGCGTCGTTTTCGGCGATGACGGCTGCGAGAGCATGTTCCGGCGTCTGCATCACCCGTTCGATGAGGCGGGCGCGCTGCTTCTGCGACTCGATCATCTCCGGGGTAACGCCGTCAGACTGGAGCACCTGCTCGACCAGCCCCTGCATCGTCAGCGCTCGCCGGGGTTGGAAGAGATAACCCTTGAACGACTCCTTGGGAATCTGCGTCGTGAGCTCGCGCATCAGATCGCCGAGCATCTTCTCCTGCTGGTCGTTGCTGAGGTTCAGCTCCGGTGGCACAAAGCCGATCAGGAGTTCCTTGGAAGGATCGTGGTACAGCACCGGCGTGCCGATTGCCATCTGATAACCGCAGTTGGGGCATTGAGCCACGTTGAGTGCATTGCTCAAGAGTCGCAGTTTGGCTTCCGGGTCGCGCGCCGCGTCCACAACCGACTCAACACTCGTCGCGAACTGCTGGCCGCAGTTCGCGCATCTGATCGTCATCTGTCTTGCCACTGAGGGTCTCCTTATTCGAGCGGCAGGGTGAAATAAAACGTCGCGCCCTTTCCGGGCTGGCTTTCGACGCGGATGTCGCCGCCGTGCGCCATGATGATCTGGCGGGCAAGGTACAATCCCAGCCCCGTGCCCTGAGTGCGCCGGCTGAGTGCCCCTCCGACGCGGTAGAACCGGTCGAAGACACGGGTCTGATCGGCATCGCTCAAGCCCACGCCCTGATCGCGAACGTAGACCGTCACACTTTCCGAGTCGAACCAGCCGCCAACCTCGATATCGCCGCCGCCGGGCGCGTATTTTATCGCATTACTGACCAGATTATCGAACACCTGCATCAGCCGCTGATCATCCCCGCGGATGACGGGGAAATCCTCGGGGAATTTGAGCTTCAGGTTATGAATGCGGGTCTGTGGTTGAAAGCGTTCAACGGTACGCGCCGCCAGTTCGTCAAGGCGCACATCGTCGATATTCAGTTCGATTTTGCGCTGCGCCTGCATCTTGCTGGTCGTCAGGAGGTTGTTGATCAGAATACTGAGCCGGTCGGATTCTTCTTCGATGACCCCGGCCAGATCCCGCACCGTCGCCGTTTCCCACACGACGTCGTCGCGGCGCAGTGTGGCGGCATTTCCTTTAATCAGGGCCACTGGGGTGCGCAGCTCGTGCGAGATCATCGAAATGAACGTGCTCTGCATCTCCTGAGCCTGCCGGAAGTTGGTGATATCGCGCACATCGGCCACGATGTTCACCAGTTGGCCTTCCGCGCTATACAGGGGGGCATAGATGATTCCCAGGCTGATGGTCAGACCGTCGCGCCGTTCCAGATCGCCCTCGACGTACAGAGTCTCCTGCGAACCCGAGCCGTTCGACCACCAACCGGCATCAAGCGCCTGCTTGATGTCCATCCCTTCGCGCTTGCTCCAGACGATCACGTCGTCGTGATCGTGGCCCGCGGCATCGGCTGCGCGCCAGCCGGTCATGCGCTCCAGCGCCGTATTGATGCTGAGGACCTGTGCCCGCGCGTCGAGAATCAGCACACCGTCGGCGCTGTGCTGCAAGATCGCTGCCAGCCGCCGGCGCTCGTGCTCGATGCGGGCATAGAGCTGGGCATTATGCACCGCGATCGCTGCCTGATCGGCGAAACTCTGCAAAACCTGCACGTCATCGGGCGTGGCGTTGGCCAGGTACGCTCGGAAGACGACGAGTACCCCCATCGGCTCACCGGCGAAACTCAGCGGCAGGGCAAACGTCTGGCGCATACGGCCGTCGAGCGATTCGGCGATCTCCTTGAGGCGCGCCTCCATGGTCCTGTAGTCGAGAGCCGCATCTTCGTCGAAAATCTGCATCAGTTCGGCGTCGATCTCTGGAACTCGGCTGCTATCGACGCCGATTGTCGCCCGCACCCGGTACACGCCGTTTCCGTCGCGCAGAGCAATGATGCCGATCTGTCCACCGAGCATGGCCACTGATGCGTTCAGCACGCGTTTCAAGACCTCGCTCAGATCCAGTTGAGCGGTGATGGCGCGCGAGATTTCCAGCAGAAAGTCGCGCTGGCGTACGCGGAAATCGAGCAGGGTCAGCATGGTCGGCATTGTAACATGCCGAATATATGAGGGCTATTTGAAAAGAAGCGGCGGTGTCGTGTGCGTGTGTGACATTGCGAGGTAGTAACGGGCCGGCATGGTGGCCGGCCCGCTGCGTGAAGTCAGACGACTATCGTTGTCATGGATTAAGGGGCGTAATCGCCGCTGTCGTAGAGAGTCGGCAGGCCGTTGGCGACGTTGTAGACTTCCCAGTTGCCCTTTGCCGCGCAGCCATCCCAGATGAACAGATATGTCTTGCCATCGGGGAGACCGGCGCTGACTTCCATTCGACCATCAGCCGTCGGGCGAATTTCTGCGGCGCCAAAGGTTGCAGAGTCGCCATCGGCCACGCTGCCCTGGAATTGCCCGGATACCGAGTAAGCGTCTACAGAGCCATCATTGCAGTACAGCACGATCGGCGCATCCTGCTGAGGATTCAGGCGTCCGTCGGCAGCCATCGGGTTGCCGCCACCGGAGCGAATCGTCAATGTATACGGTCCGGTCGAACTGCCAAAGCCGTCGGCACGGAACGTATACGCGCCGGTCACCGGCGCAGAGAAAAAGATGCGCGAGCTGTCGAAGGCATCGCAGTCGACGCCGTTGGGGTCGTCGTCCAGACCGAAGCCATCGTCGTTGTATAAGTTCGCATTGATCGTATCGCTAGGATCGACGCCCGGGAAGTACGCGCTCAGCACCGGATCGAGCGGGCGACTGCCGGGCACGAGCTCGTCACAGACGAGCGTGGCGACCACGTTTTCGCCGGCGACGAGGTTCACGGTATAGAGATCGTATTGCGCGCCGGCGAGAATGTTGCCGCTGAAACCATAGTCGGCAGCCGACACGACTACCACCGAAAAAATAAGGACGACCATCAGAGCCAGAACGGACACAAAGCGCAATCTGAACATCGTTCGCTTCTCCATAGGCACAGGAAGAGATGCTTTTGCGAATACATGTCTTGCAGCATTCACAGAGGTTGTCTTACAGAATACGATGTTTAACGCATCCTGTAATCCTGACCGAATGGCTAGGAACGTTGCGCGATTGTGACTATCCTGGAGTTACCAGAGCTGCATCACCTGGCGCAGAATGGCGAATTCGCCCACGTGATAGGCGTTATGGTCGGCCACCACCAGGATCTCGCGCAGGACATTGTGTCCCGGTTCGCCGTGGGGGATCTGCGTGTACAGATCGGTGGCCGGGTCGCGGACGATGCGCACGAGTTCAGCGCGGTCGGCCAGGAAAGCGTCGATCGTCTTCTGCCACCCAGCGGCATCGGTTGTGGCGTCACTTGCCGGCCAGTAGCCGTCCGGCCACGAGGTATACTCGTACTTGGGGTTGCGAATGTAATCGAGGATGTCCCACTGAGTGAAACGAAGGTGATCGACCAGGTGCCAGAAGGTGTAGTCGACGCCCGTCGGGCGCGTGTTGATGTGCTCCATCGGAAAGCCGGCAACGGCCGACTCAAAGCCCATGTGCGCCTGACGTTCGGACAGCACATTGGCCAACTGCTGACGCAGGGCCTGATCGGACATGCTCACCCTCCCCCACTCAGTTTCCGAGTCACATTGGCGACATCTTCCATGCCGCCGCGCGTCAGCACCAGCGCCGCCGCGCCGATCACGCTGACATTCTCGCCCAGCGCCGCAACCTTCAGAATCAGGTTGTCCGTGTAGGCGCGGTCGATCACGTGGGCTTCCATCGATTCGCGCATGGCGTCGAACAGGAGTGGGCCGACGTTGCTCACCCCGCCGCCAACCACAATAATCTCCGGGTTGAAGAGGTGCAGCAGGCTGGCCAGACCCAGGCCGACGATGAACCCGCCGCGCTTGACGATTTCGACGGCAACCGGGTCGCCCTCGACAGCAGCCTTGCCGACGATCGACCCGCTGAGATGCTCGATCTGACCCTCGACCATGTCGGTCATCATCGATCGGTCCCCCGCCTCGATTCGCGCCCGCGCCTTGCGTGCCAAAGCCGGGCCGGCCGCCTCCTTTTCCAGCGTGGTGACAGTATCGCCAACGACCAGCGCCATGTGGCCGACTTCTGCCGCCAGGCCATCGCGCCCCAGCAGCAGTCGGCCGTCGCTGATGATGCCACCGCCAATGCCGGTGCTGATGGTGATGAAGATGACGTTGCGAAAGCCCTGCGCCGCACCGCGCGACGTCTCCGCCAGGGCCGCGACGTTAGCATCGTTGCCGATGAACGTGGTGTAGCCAAATTCCTTCTGGAACATCTGCACCAGCGGCACGTTGTGCCAACCGGGCAGGTTCGGCGGGGCAACCAGCAGGCCGGCGTTGGGGTTGACCGGCCCTGGACACGAGATACCGATCCCCGCCAAATGCTCGCGCTCACAGGAGGCCAGGGCGTCGCCCACGAACGCCACCATGCGTGCGGTCGTCGCTTCGACGCCTTCATGAGCTTCGGTCAGGGTCTCGTGGCGCTCCAGAATGTTCAGCTCTTGATCCAGCGTGGCCACGCGAAGACGCGTCCCGCCCAGATCGATTCCGATCATGATCTCGTTCATGAAGAAAGCCTCATAGGCCAGCAGGTGTTCAGATTAGTCCGATCAGATTGAAGGCATTGCCTGGCTGAAGCCGATAGGACCGCCATGGCGTCGGCATCTCTCCCCACGCTTGATTCTTGCGGCTCCACACCTGTTTGTTAGAATAGGTGTTCAAGCTGTCAGCACTATCATTTTGCCCTGTTCGTGAGAGAAACGCAAACCAATGACCCAGCCTGTCACACCGCTCCGGGCGCAGTATCTGGAGATCAAGCGCCAACATCCCGACTGCATTCTCCTCTTCCGGCTGGGGGATTTCTACGAGACCTTCGACGAGGATGCCGAGACCGCGGCGCGCGAACTCGACCTTGTGCTGACCAGCCGCCCAACCAGCAAGTCGGAACGCGTGCCCATGGCCGGCGTGCCCTATCATGCCGTCGACTCCTACATCGCGCGGCTCATCGAGAAAGGCTATCACGTCGCGGTCTGCGAGCAGGTGACCGAACCCAATGGCCGTGGCCTCGTCGAGCGTGAGGTGACGCGGGTAGTCACCCCCGGCACGATCACCGAACCGGAGCTGCTGTCTGAAGATCGGCACAACTACCTGATGGCCATCTATCCCGTCGGCGACGACACGACCGGCAGAGGAAATTGCCCGCCTGGCCCCTCGCGAAGTGCTGCTCCCCGAAGCCTGGGCCAACCGCGGCGCGACCATGCCCGGCGGCGTGCATCTGACCTCGGTGCAGGACTGGCGCTTTGAGCGCGGCAACGCGTTTAACCGATTAACCGAGCATTTTCGCGCCCGCACCCTCGACGGTTTTGGCATCGGCGAAATGCCGGCGGCTATTTGCGCAGCCGGCGGCCTGCTCGATTACCTGTATACCACGCAGCGAGGTCAGCTCGCGCAGATCACCCGCCTACGCCCCTATACCACCGCCGACTTCATGGTGCTCGACCCCTTCACGCGCCGCAATCTCGAACTGACGGAGACCATCCGCAGCCGGGAAGCGCGCGGTAGCCTGATGGGCGTCCTGGACCGGACGATCACCCCGATGGGCGCGCGCCTGCTGCGCGAGTGGATCAGCCAGCCCCTGCTCGACCTGCGCCGCCTCAACGCCCGCCTGGACGCCGTCGAAGCGCTGACCGCCGACGAGCTGCTGCGCCAGGAACTGCGCAATCTGCTGAAGTCGATTTCCGACCTGGAGCGGCTGACCAACCGCCTGCTCATCGGAAGAGCCATCCCCCGCGAACTGCTGGCGCTGCGCCAGACGCTCGACACTGTCCCCACCATCTGCGATCGCATCCGCGCGATGCCCGCCCTGGTCGCACTAGCTGACCGTCTGGATCCGTGCGGTGAGGCCGTCTCACTGATCGCTGGGGCGATCTCCGACGAGCCGCCCACCACGCTCGACAAGATGGGAGTCATCCGTTCCGGCTACTCCGAGGAACTGGACGGCGTGATCAAGGCGACACAGGATGCCCGTGACTGGATCGGCGGGCTGGAGCCGCGCGAACGCCGCCGCACCGGCATTGCCACGCTCAAGGTCGGCTTCAACAAAGTCTTCGGCTACTACATCGAGATCACCCACGCCAACACCGGAAAAGTGCCCGACGATTACGAGCGCAAGCAGACCCTGGTCAATGCCGAGCGCTACATCACGCCGGAACTGAAGGAATATGAGACGCTGGTGCTCAACGCCGAGCAGCAGATCCTCGATATCGAACGCCGTCTGTTCGACGAGGTCTGCCGAGCGCTGGCAAGCCACTCGGAACGACTGCTCAAAACGGCGCGGGCGCTGGCCCATCTGGATGTCTTCCTCTCGCTGGCGGAAGTCGCAGCGCGCGAGGGCTACTCCCGCCCGACGCTGACCGAGGATGACCTGCTCGTCATCAAGGCCGGCCGTCACCCGGTCGTCGAACGGCTGATGGAAAGTGGCGTCCGCTATGTCGCCAACGACACCCATTTCGACACGATGAGCCGAGTGCACATCATCACTGGCCCCAATATGAGTGGTAAATCGACCTACATCCGACAGGTGGCGATCATCACCCTGATGGCGCAGATTGGCTCCTTTGTCCCGGCCGATGAGGCGGTGATCGGCATGGTCGATCGCATCTTCGCGCGCATCGGCGCCCAGGACGAGATTCACGCCGGCTACAGCACCTTCATGGTCGAGATGATCGAGACCGCACGTCTGTTGAGCGGCAGCACCCGACGCAGCCTTCTGATCCTGGACGAAGTTGGGCGCGGCACCTCCACCTACGACGGGCTGGCCATCGCTCGCGCGGTCATCGAGTTCATTCACAACAACCCACGCCTGAACTGCCGCACGCTCTTCGCCACCCACTACCACGAACTGACCGAGCTGCCGGAAGTGCTGCCCCGCGCCAGGAACTACAACGTGGCCGTCGCCGAAAAAGGGGACGAAGTCATCTTCCTGCATCGAGTCATTCCTGGCGGCGCCGACCGCAGCTATGGCGTGCACGTCGCACAGATTGCCGGCATGCCCCGCCCCGTGGTCGACCGGGCCCGCGAGCTGCTGCGCACCCTTGAAGAACAGGGCAGCGATTTCGAACTGCCGACCAAGAAGAAGCGCAGGCAGAATCCGGCCCAGCTCAGCTTCATCGATGATGCCCCACACCCAGCACTGACTGCTCTTCAGCAGATGGACGTGGACGCGCTCAGCCCGATCGAGGCGCTGACCAAGCTGTACGAACTCAAGCGCATGGCACAGGACAGCTAGGTGTCTGACATGGCCGACCTCTCCCTGACCGACTTCGACTCCCTGTGGGACTACGGCGATCCGGCCGCGACGGAAACCCGTTTTCAGGGTCTGCTGCCCGCGGCTGAGGCGTCCGGTGATGCCGACCTCGTGGCCCAGCTCATGACCCAGATCGCCCGAACGCAAGGATTTCAGCGCCGGTTTGACGACGCCCACCGCACGCTCGATCAAGTTGAAGCGGCACTCCCGCCGGGGAATTCGTTGGCACGGGTCCGCTACCTGCTGGAACGCGGGCGAGTCCTTAACTCGTCCGGTCAGCGCGAACAGGCTCGCCCGCAGTTCCTGCAGGCCTTCGAGGCCGCGCAACAGGTCGGCGACGACGGCTATGCGGTCGATGCCGCGCACATGATGGGCATTGTCGAACCTCCGCAGGAAGCTCTGGAGTGGAACCGGCGAGCGCTGGCCATTGCAGACGCGAGCGACCAGCCCCGCGCCCGCCAGTGGCTGGGGTCGCTGTACAACAATATCGGCTGGACCTACCACGACATGGGCGATTTCGAACAGGCGTTGGAGATCTTCCGCAAGGCGCTGGCCTGGCGCGAGGCGGCCGGCGATCCCGATACCACTCGAATTGCGGAGTGGTGTATCGGGCGGACACTCCGCTCGCTCGGCCGCCTTGCCGAGGCGCTGGACGTGCAGCGCGCGCTTCACGCCGAATACCTCAAGACAGGCTCACGTGACGGCTACGTTGATGAAGAACTGGGCGAGTGTCTGCTCGCACTGGGTCAGCCTGAAGCGGCCCGCCCCCACTTCGCCGATGCCTACACTGCGCTGTCGCAGGACTCATGGTTGGTCGCCAACGAACCGGATCGATTGGCGCGCCTCAAGGAGCTCGGCGGGGTTTCCTGACGCGGTGGGCGCTCCCCCTGCGGTTGGCCATCGCCGCACGAGAATTGATGGCCAGACATTGGCATCGGCGTTAAGATTAGTACATTACTGCAAATAAACAGGATGCGCATCCTCTGCCATCCTCTTGAACGAGTCCTCCATGTCGAAACCTCTGTTGATCGTTCTCCTCACGCTGCTCCTGTCCGTATCCCCGTCTGCCATCGCCACGCGCGCCACAGGCTGCGACACCACGTCGGACATCATGCTTGTCAGCGTGAAAACTGGCGGTGAGCCGGTGGAATCTTACGTTGTCAGTGACCTGTCAGATGATGCGCGGTTTATCGCGTTCCTTTCCGATGACAGCACGATTGTCCCGAACGACACAAACAACACGTTCGATGTATTCCTTCACGACCGGCAGAACTGCACGACAACGCTCGTCAATCGAACACCCTCGGGAGAGCCAGGCGATCCAAATAGTGGAAATTACAATGTATTCCTCAGTTCAAACGGACGGCATGTTGCGTTTACGTCTGCTCAGAGTGATTTGGTTCTCGGAGACACAGGAGGCTATCGCGACGGTTTCATCTACGATCACGAAACGAAGATTGTCGAGCGCGTTACTTATGGGATGGGTGGATCTGAGGCAAATGGCGATTCCGTTATCGGCGATATGTCGTCAGATGGACGTTTCATTGTATTTGGTTCAGCTGCGGACAACATCGTTCCTGGTGACAGTAATGGCGAGAACGATGTCTTCCTGCTTGATCGCCTGACTGACAACTGCGAACGCGTCTCTTTGAATTCACTGGGAGAGGAAGCCAATGACGAGTCGTGGCCAGGTCATGTCTCAGACGACGGGAGAGTTGTATCGTACACCAGTCTTGCCTCTAATCTGTCTCTGCGAGATTCACGGACGATCCTCAAAGCACTGGCGCGCGATCGAAATGCAGGCACTACAACCCTGGTATCTGTAAACTCGTTGGGAGATCCCGCAAACAACTTCGTCGGTGGCGAATGGATTTCGGATGACGGACGCTTTGTACTTATGTACACGTGGGCAACCAATCTCCACGCGCTAGACGTCGGAGACTCGGGTGACGGATACGGTTATGACCGGGTGACAGGCCAAACCTTCTGGGCAACGCCCCGCGATCCGTCGAGTTTCTTCTACGCCCATGCATGGGACGTCAGTGCCGATCATCGGTTCATCCTTGTCGAAACACCCGATTCTTTTTCGGCGTTGGACCCGAATGGGCAAGCGGATATCTACCTATTTGATCGCTTGACGTCCCAGTACTTCCTGCAATCGCGTTGGCCGAACGAAAGTGCAGCCTTTGGTACGAATCCGCATATAACCCCAGACCACAGATTCGTAGTCTACCATACAGTGCTGAACCCTGAAGTTTCACCTGACGAGATGTTTGTCGCTGTCGTCCTCGCCCGCACCTCCCTTCCCCCCGCTGAGCTTAACGCCGACCTCGATTGGCAGGGCCGGCCCACCCCACCTCATGACTCGTGGATCGCCCCAGTGCGCGTCATCCTCACACCTGCGGGCGAGACAACACCCCTCTTCGACTCGCCGTTCACCACCGACGACAGCGGTGCATTCACTATCGGCCACCTGCCGGCCGGCGAGTACACGCTCTGGGTGAAGGGGTCGAACACGCTGGCCGCTCGGCAATCGATTTCGCTGGCGGATGGCGCCAACCCGATCACGGTGGACCTCTTGCGCGCTGGCGATGCTTCTGGCGATAATCAAGTGGGCATCGGCGACTTTTCGCTGCTGGCCCTCGCCTTTGGAACTGCCAGGGGCGAGGCTGGTTTCGACGACCGTGCCGACTTCAACGGCGATGGCGCGGTCAACATTGCCGATTTCTCGCTGCTCGCCGCCAATTGGGGCACAAGTGGGGAGCCACCGCCCGGATGATCCATGTCCAATGAGGATAGAATGCAGGTCAGCCGGACCAGAACGCCGGCCTCCCGGCTGAGACTGTTGGCGCTGGCCGTCCTGAAGGTCATGGTCATCCTCTTCATCACCCTGATCGCCGTCGAAGCGTTTTTCAGATCGCCCTGCTCCGCCTGCCGCCGGCGCTGATCTACGCCCTGCCGCAGTATCCCATGCGCCTGGGCATCACCAGCGACCCGGCCACGGGAGCGCGCCATTTTCCGGCCGGTGCGGTAGTCCAGCGCACCCTGGACGGCCGATCTGGCGACCTATACGCGCTCTCGTGCCTCACCCCACCGTCCGAGCCGTTGTTTGAACCGTACACCGTCCGCTTCACGCGCGACGCCCAGGGGTTCCGAAATGCGCCGGATCTGCCGGCAACCGTCGATCTGGTCGTGCTGGGCGATTCGTTCACCGAGGCCGAGTCAGTGCAGCAGCCGTTCTGGGAGAGCCTGGCCCCTACCGTATACAACCTCGGCCTGCCGGACAGCGGCACGCTGGAGCAGTTGGCATTGCTGAAGGCACATGGACTGGCACGCGGGCCAAAGACAGTCGTGCTGGCCTATTTCGGCGGCAACGACTTGCAGAACAATGCTGACTTCGCCGCGCTGCGAGCCGCAAACCAGACCTACGAGTCACGCGCCTGGCGTGCTCCCCTGGCGCAGTTTCTGGTCACGCCCCGGCTGGTGGCCTTCTTGGCGGCGCCGCGCCTGACCTGCCCCTACCCCATCCAGGATCGGCAAAGTTCACCGCTGGCCTTCTACGAGCCGTTCTTCGCCAACGCCATGCTGCCGCCCGACGCGCTTCGACAGACGGAACCGTGGAAGCTCACATCCGATGCGCTGCGCGAAACGGCGACCGCGACAAAAGCGGCGGGGGTGCGCTTCATCGTGGTCTACATCCCCTTCAAGGCACAGACCCATGTCGAGCAGCTCACCGACGCCCAGCTCGCGGACCTTCGAGCACGGGTCAGCCCGGAACCATTCGGCTACGAGCTGCATACGGCCGCGCCGTTCTCGCTTGAAGCGTTTGACGCCCAGCGGGCATTGCTGGCCGAGTTAGCCGCCGAATCCGGTTTTGAGTTTCTTGACCTTACTCCGGCTTTTCGCGCAGCGGCAGCGCGCGGCGAGCAGCGCTACTTCTACGGCGATACCCACTGGAATCAAAACGGCCACGACATGGCCCATGACCAGATCGCGGCCGTGCTGGCAGAATCCCTGTAATAAATCGCTCAACCGCCGGGTTCGTCTGGGCCGTTGCCCGCCTCGCGCGCAAACTTGTCGCGGGCGGCGTTGACGTACTCCTGCAGTGCATCCGGCATCTTGACCAATTGGCCCCACTGCGCCGTCTCGTCCCGCATCACCGTCAGCGTCCCCTCGGCATAGGCATGCATGCTCGCCAGGAAGACATCATCTGGCTCTTCGGTAATGGGAGACAAGGCATCGGCCACAGCGAGGCTCTTCTGGGCCGTTTCATATACGGACGACAGCCGATCCCACTGATAGAGATCCGCCAGTGTGGTGAAAGCCGCGCCCAGCGCAGGAGCGCCCACCGCGATAATCATGAGCACGGGGGTGATTGTCCCAAGGAGCACGCAGACCAGGGCATTGCCTTCGGTCACCGTCGCTTCCAGTTTGTTGCTGATCTGATCCGCCTGCTTTGACGGCAAATTGGCGTCGGCGATTGCGGAGAGCTGGTTGACGTTGCAGGCGCTATTGCCGCCCTGAATCGCCGTCAGGCCGCCGATGATCGCCGCAAGCAGAGAAGCCACACCGGCCAGGAACGCGAAAAACGCCCGTACCCGGGTGATCTGCTGGCCGGCTCGTCGATTGCGCTCAATCTCCCGCTTGTAGTACGCCCGCTGGTCCTGAAGCAGAGCGTGCTCGAAGATTTGATAACGGACCTCGAGGTCATTGCGAGCGAGATTCATGATGCCCTTCTTTCAAGGATCGACGGTTCGTCCGGAATCTGCTCGGCGTAAATCATCGCCGCGCGGTGCGAAAGCTTGCGTTTGCGCTCGTATTCTTTCTCATCCTGGTTGTATGGCGGCAAATACATGAGATAGCGGAAGAATTCGCGGCGCAGTTGTTCCGACATGCGCCGGTTCTTCAGCCAATCATCCACGGAGGATTCTCGGCCGCGGGCGTTGACGACATAGACCGTGTACAACGCGACGATCGTTTCCATAGCGCCGAGGACGAGCAGCAGTGCCGGGCTAATGGACAGGCTGATCGCCTGAAATGCGCCGATGATGGTGGCCACGGTCGAAAGCATCAGCAGACGCCAGTTGTACAGTCGAAACCCATTCTGAAATCGCTTGGCGTTGTAATCAGTCTCACGGAAATAGCGCAGCAGCTCTCCCTCAAGGTGCGAGATATCGAGCTTGACTCGAGCCACCGCCTCCGCGTCGAGGTTAAGTGTCTTTGTCAAATCTTCAATAAGGTTTTCGCTCACCAGGGTGAAGCTTGGATCTGGCTCTCTGGGAAAGTCCCGCCTCGGGCGCTGTTTCCACCAGATCCACGCGCTGTCACCAGGTTTGACTGGCGGGGAGTTCCCCTGGCTGATGGGTTGGATAGGCGGATGGCTGGCTTCTGGCGCTACTGGTGGCTTACTGTCTGGCGGACTACTCACGATTCATTCCCCCGTCCCACTTTCTGGTAGATTCTTCTCTCAATGAATGGGCACTCGCTAACACTATAGCATACCTTGGGCACGGCGGAGCTACGCGTCGAATCGCCGGCGCTGTCTTCAAGACAGGGGTACAAGTCTTGTCACAGACGAAAAACCATGGTATGCTTATGAGCGACGAAAAGTGGGCGCAGACCCACTTTTTTGTGTATCGGTGTCAGATGCAGCAGTGCGTGTTCGTTTGTCCGCCGCGGCACATCCCCTTGCTAGTCCGTTGGGAGCTAACACGGAATACCATGAAAAGTGAGTTTGAAGTCGCGTTCAACGAGATTTCTCAACTGCGCGAACTTTCGCGCGATGTCGTGCTGGAAGCGCTGCGCACAGCGCTGGTTTCGGCGTACAAGCGCGACGTTGGGCTGCAAGCGCAGCACGTCGAAGTCAACATCGATGCCACCAGCGGACGCGCTCGCATTTTCGTCGAGAAGGAAGTCGTCGACGATGTTCAGGATGACCGCACAGAGGTCCTTCTCGAACAGGCGCGCTATTTCGACCCGAATGCCAACTACGGTGACATGGTGATGGTGCAGCTGGAAGGCACGACCAAGCGGTTCGGTCGTATTGCTGCCCAGACGGCCAAGCAGGTGGTGCTTCAGAAAATCCGCGAGGCGGAACGCAAAACGCTGCTCGACGAGTACAAGGACCGCGAGGGCGATCTGGTCCACGGCACGGTGCAAAGCATCAACGGCGGAGTGGTCACCATCAGTCTCGGACGCGCCGAGGCGATCATGCCGAAAAAGGAGCAGATCCCCGGCGAGAAAATCAAGCCGCACGACAAGGTGCGCGCCTATATTGTGAAAGTTGAAGATACCAACCGCGGACCGCAGATCGTAGTCAGCCGCAGCCACCGCAACATGCTCCGCCGCCTCCTCGAATACGAAGTCCCGGAAATCTTCAACGGACAGGTCGAGATTAAGAACATCGCCCGCGAAGCGGTGGTCGTTCAAAGTCGCGGTCGCGGCCCTTCAGGAAGGCATCGATCCGGTCGGCGCCTGCGTCGGCCAGCGCGGTATTCGCATTCAGAATATCGTCACCGAACTCCACGAGAAGATCGACGTTATCGAGTGGAGCCCGAACCACGAGTCGTTCATCGCCAAGGCGCTCAGTCCGGCGCGAGTCTCCGGCGTCTATTTGAGTGATGATCCGGACGACGGGCGTACAGCGCTGGTCGTCGTACCCGAAGACCAGCTTTCGCTGGCCATCGGACGCGAAGGTCAGAATGCCCGTCTGGCTGCCAAGCTCACCGGCTGGCGCATCGACATCAAGAGTGTACCGGAGGCCGTGAGCGAGGCCCTGGAGTCGATCGACCGGCCGCCGCTGAATACCATCAACGATCAGTACCCCGAGATGGTCAACGACGTACGCCGGATTATGGCCAAGCGCGAAATGGCCAAAGCCGTCATGGCCGAGGAATTCAACGCCCTGGCCAAGTTTGCCGACCTCGTCCAGCGACGTCTGCTCCAGGTTCAAGAACAGCGGCGCAAGGAGCGTCAGGCGGAGATCGCGGCTGTCAAGAGCACCCTACCCACGGCGGCGTTCCACATGCCTGTCGAGCAGTTGGAAGTGCCGGAAGGTGTTATCGATGCGCTGCGGCCCTTCGCGAATGTCGGCGAAGTTATGCTGCGCTTCCTGGTGGACGAGAATCGCATCAGAGCCGCCCTGCGCGAAGCGCCGCCGAACGCGCTCAAGACTCTTCAGGATGCGCTCGACCGGCTGATCATTCCAGAAGAGGCCTACGCCGCGGCCGAGGCCGAGGAGATCGCCTTGCAGCAGGCTGCTGAAGCCGCCTCCAGTGCACCCCAGACCGAGGAAGCACAGGCCGCCCAGCCCGAAGGGGTACTGGACGCGGTAGGAGCCCAGCCAGACGGTGAACGTGCCAAGCGTCCGCAGCCGGGGCGCGAGCCCGCTTTCGAAGCAGCCGCGCCTGACTTCACTGAGACGGACGACAGCGAATTGCCCTCCAAGAAGAAGGGTAAGAAGAAGAAGGGTCGTCAGCTCGTGTACGACGAGAGTCGCGGCGGCATGGTGGTGAAGCGACAGCGTAAGCATGGTCCCAGCGAGTGGGAAGAATGGGATGAATGAGGATCGCGGGCATATGACGGCGAATGCCGCACCGGTCAAGCCAAAGCATGTCCCGGTGCGGACCTGCGTGGTCTGCCGGCAGCAGGCAGGCAAGCGGTCGTTGACCCGGATCGTGCGTGCGTCCATCGGTGTCCAGGTGGACCCGACTGGAAAACAGTCGGGACGCGGTGCGTATCTCTGCGATAACCCGGCGTGCTGGGAAAAAGCCGCGTCCGGCGATCTTCTGGCCAAGGCGCTTCGTACGGCGCTCACACCTGAAGACCGCGAACGAATTCGGAAGTACAAGGCAGCCTCATGACCGGCTCGCGCAGGCGTTTCTGCAATGTGGCTGGGGCTGCGCCTCAACTCAATTACATAGCGCGAGCGATGGAAGCCAGGAGGAAGGTCTGAGACCCATCCTGTGCCATCGCTCCATCCAGGAGATGTTTGTATGGCACAGGAAAAACAGGTCGTCTTAGTTCCAGACTTCCTCAGCGTCCGCGAGGTCGCAGAGTTGATCAGCGCGAGTCCCATCGATGTGATGAAACGCCTGATCGCAAACGGAATCATGGCTTCGATCAATCAGCAGATTGATTTCGAGACCGCAGCCATCGTCATCGAGGAAATGGGCTATGAAGCCCAGTCAGCCAGCGCTGCCGCCGCCAGGGCGGAGCGCGAGCGCCAGCGTGAGCAGACAACTCAGACGTGGCGTCGTGTCTATAGCGACGAGCGGGAAGAGGATTTGGCGGCGCGTTCGCCCATCGTCACCATCCTGGGTCACGTCGATCACGGCAAGACCACCCTTCTCGATACCATCCGACGCACGCATGTCGCCGAAGGCGAGGCGGGCGGCATCACCCAGCACATCGGCGCCTACCGCGTCGTCCACAACGGCAAGACCATCACGTTTCTGGACACCCCCGGTCACGAGGCGTTCACCCAGATGCGCGCACGTGGCGCCCAGGGTGCCGACCTTGTCATTCTCGTGGTCGCATCCGACGACGGTGTTATGCAGACGACCCGCGAGGCACTCAGCCATGCGCGTGCCGCCAATGTGCCGATCATCGTCGCCGTCACCAAGACCGACAAGCGCAATTCCAATGTCGAGCGCGTCAAGCAGCAGTTGAGCGAACTCGGTCTGACGCCCATGGACTGGGACGGTGATACCTTCGTCGTGCCGGTTGCGGCCCAGCGCGGTGAGGGCATTGACGACCTGCTGGAAGCCATCACGCTGGTTTCCGACGACCAGGAAATCTTTGCCAACCCCGACGCAGACGTGGCGACCGGCACCGTTCTGGAAGCGCGTATGGACAAGCAGAAGGGCGCAATTGCCACCCTGCTCGTCTTCAACGGCACGCTCAAGCGCGGCGACTACCTCGTCGTCGGTTCCAGCTATGGCAAGGTCAAAGCCATGTTCGACGAGAGCGGCCGTCAGGTTCACGAGGCCCTGCCCTCGACCCCGGTCGCGGTGCTCGGACTGCATGACGTGCCGAACGCTGGCGACATCTTCGAAACCGTCGACAACGACAAACTGGCCCGCAGCATGGCGGACGACCGGCGCAAGGCAGTGGAAGCCTCCCAGGTCAAGGGCGCACGTGCGGCCATTACCCTGGAGGAAATCTTCGCCCAGGTGCGTCAGGGTGCGGCCAAGGAACTCAATCTGATCCTGCGTGTTGACGTGCAGGGTTCGCTCCAGCCGATTGTCGACCACATCAAACACATCGAAGACAACGCCGAGAGCATCAAGCCTCACATCCTGTCAGCGGACGTCGGTGCCATCAACGAGAGCGACATCATGCTGGCCAGCGCCTCGCACGGCATCGTCATTGGCTTCAACGTCGAAGCGGACACCGCGGCGCGCCGGGCGGCCGACTCGCAGAACGTCGAAATCCGTACCTACAACGTCATTTACAACCTCTTCGAAGACATCGAGCTGGCCCTCAAGGGTATGCTTCAGCCGGTCTATGCCAACAAGACAATCGGCACAGCCGAGGTGCGGGCGCTCTTCCGGGTCCCCCGCATCGGCGCGATTGCCGGCTGCATGGTGGTGGACGGCGAGATTCGCCGCAATGCGCGCGTTCGCGTCAAGCGGGGCGATCAGGTTCTCGGCGAGGACATCACCATCGGTTCGCTCAAGCGTCTGACCGAAGATGTTCGCGAGGTCCGCGCCGGCTTTGAGTGCGGCATCGGTCTGAGCGGGTTTGACGCCTTCAAAGCGGGTGACCGCATCGAGTGCTATATCAGTGAACGGGTCAGCTAGTCCCCGACTGGTTGGATGAGCGCCGCCGAGAAACTCCGTCGACGGCGCTCGTCATGCACCCCTGAAAGGAGCGAGAGATGCCTTACAAACAGGAGCGCGTCTCCGGGCGTATCCGCAAAATCCTGAGCACGCTGATTGTTCGCGAAGTCGCCGATCCCCGGTTGGCCGGCATCACGGTCACCGACGTCGAGATTGACGCCGAACTGATGTACGCCAAAGTCTACGTCAATGCCATGGGCGAGGAAGAACGCGAAGCAGAGGTCATGCTCGGGTTAGAACACGCCAGGGGGTTTCTGCGTCGGGAGGTTGCCCGCCGCCTGAGCCTTCGTCGTGCGCCCCAACTATCATTCAAATGGGATGCCAGCCTGGAACGCGGCGAACGTATCAACAAGATTCTCTCTGGATTGGAGATTCCGCTCGACGATGCTGGCGTCTCCGGCGCATCGGCCGTAGCAGACGTAGACGTTGCCGAGGAATCTGACTACGAAGAAGACGAAGATGAACTGATCGACGTGAGGGAAGAGGACGAACGTGACTGAAGTCTCCGTGCCGTATGCCGTCAGCCCCGAATGGGAGCGTGCCACAGCCGCCGTCGACGCCGCTTCGTCGATCTTGCTGGTCACACACGTCAGCCCGGACGGCGACGCCATCGGATCGCTGCTCGGGCTGGCCAATGCGCTGCGCCAGCGCGGCTGCAAGGTCGCGCAGGTGGCTGTCGACGGCGGCGTACCGGACTACCTGTCATTTCTGCCAGGCGCAGATACCGTCCGCTCAGCCGTTGCCGGTCAGTACGACCTGATGATCTCGCTGGACTCCAGTGATGAGGAGCGGAGCGGAGCCGCCGGCGTGCAGGGGCGTGCGAGCAGTAAGCTGGTCATGAACATCGACCACCACGTCACCAACACCGGCTTCGGCAGCATCCATCTGGTGATGCCCACGGCAGTCTCAACCACCGAAATCGTCCAGCGCTGGCTGCACGCCATGGGCCAAGCGCTGACACCGGAAATCGCCACGCCACTCCTGACCGGACTGGTCACCGATACGATCGGTTTTCGGACCAGCAATGTCACCGGGGCAACCCTCACCCTGGCCCAGCAGTTGATGGACGCGGGCGCGCCGCTCAACGTCATCATGCAGCGCACCGTCAGCAGTAAAAAGTTCGCCGTCATGAAGCTGTGGAGCGCCGTTTTGCCGGCCATGGAGTTGGACAACGGCATCATCACGGCCACCGTGACCCAGGCCGATATCAAACAGGCCGGGCTGCCGGAAGTAACCGATGGCGGCCTGGTCGAGTTCCTGGCGACAGCGAACGAAGCGCAGATTTCGGTGGTCTTCAAAGAGAAAGAAGATGGCCGAGTTGAGGTCGGTTTCCGCTGCAAGCCCGGCTATGATGTGAGCGTGGTCGCCTTCTCACTGGGTGGCGGTGGCCATAAACAGGCCTCCGGCGCGACCATCGACGGTCCCCTTGAGGCGGCCAGGGCACGCGTGCTGCCCCTCGTTCGTCAGGCGTATGTGGTAGGCGCCCCTGCAATTCCATGAGCTTCGGTTTTCTCAACGTCGACAAGCCCGCTGGCATGACCAGCCATGACGTCGTCAACCGAATCCGGCGTATTGTCGGGACGCGTCAGGTCGGTCATGCCGGCACGCTCGACCCGATGGCGACGGGCGTGCTGATCATCTGTGTGGGCGCGGCGACTCGTTTGAGCGAGTACGTCATGAGCGAAGTCAAGGTCTATCGTGCCATCGTCCACCTGGGCGTCGAGACCGACACCTACGACGCCGACGGCACTGTGCTGGCTGAGCTCGATCCATCCGACATCACGCTTGAGCACATCCTGGCAACACTTCCACGCTTTCAGGGCGAAATCCACCAGCGGCCCCCAGCGTACAGCGCCATCAAACAGGGCGGCCACAAGCTCTATGAGCTGGCGCGTAAGGGCAAGATCGTCGAGGTCCCACCTCGCCCCGTCACTATCCATGCAATCGACATTCTGAACTGGGCATCCCCTCGCCTGACGGTCGAAGTGACCTGCTCCGCCGGCACTTACATCCGCAGCCTGGCCCACGATCTGGGTGAGGCGCTCGGCGTCGGCGCGCACCTGGCGGGCCTGGCCCGTACAACGAGCGGCGAGTTCCAACTTGCGGATGCAATAGTGTTGGATACACTGATCGCAGGTCAGAATGCAACTGCCCACCTGATCCCGCCGACGCGTGCTCTGCGAAAACACCCACGGGTGACGCTGGACCTGGAAGCGGAGCTCAACCTCCGTCATGGGAGAGCGGCGGCGCTTTCCGCCGAATTTCCCGACGGCCAGACGATCATGGCGTTCGACAGCGACGACCAGTTGGTCGCCGTCTGCAACGTGCGCGAAGGCAGCTTGCGTCCCGCCAAAGTTTTCGCAGACATCACCCCTGCTGACGATACCAGCGGCCTCGGAGACGGGGACTCAGAAATGGACTCCGAATGATTCACCTTTCAGATCTTGGCGCCATCGACCTCGTCAAGCCGTCGGTGGTCACCATCGGCGTCTTCGATGGGATGCATCGCGGACATCGCTATCTCCTCCGTCGCCTGGTTGAAGAAGCGCGCGCCACCGATCGGCTTGCAGTCGTGGTGACTTTTTACCCGCATCCTGACGTCGTCGTGCGCGGGCTGACGGGGCGCTACTACCTTCTTCATCCCGACGACCGCGCCCGCATGATGGGTGACCTGGGGGTCGATGTCGTCGTCACGCTGCGCTTTGACGAAGAACTCCGTCAGGTGCGCGCCGCCGCCTTCACCGAGCGTCTGGTGCAGCATCTCAAGCTCGGCGCCCTATGGGTCGGCGCCGATTTCGCGCTCGGCTACCACCGGGAAGGTAACGTGGACTTCCTTCGCGCGCAGGGCGCGGTGCACCAATTCGACGTCAACGTCATCGAACTGCTTATGGCCGATGCAGGGGAGGACGGCGCCATCAGCAGCACCGCCATCCGCGAAGCGCTGGCTCAGGGCGAGGTCGAGCGCGCACAGGATTTGCTGGGATATGCCTACCACGTTACCGGCGAGGTCGTACACGGCGCCCAGCGGGGGCGCACCATCGGCTTTCCGACGGCCAACATCCAGGTGTGGGAGGAGCAGGTCATTCCGGCCAATGGCGTCTACGCCGGCTGGGCGGCCCTGGGAGATGAAAAGTTCATGGCCGTCACCAACGTCGGCAACCGTCCGACCTTCGCCGGCCAGGGCGTCACGGTCGAGGCGCACCTGCTCGATTTCGACCGGGATATCTACGATCAGGTGCTGACCTTCACCTTCGAGCGCCGGCTGCGCGCGGAGATGAAATTCAGCGGGATTGACGCGCTGATTGCTCAGATTCACGCGGACGCGGCCCGCGGACGCGAACTGCTCGGAAGCTGAATCCGACACTGACAGGGGACAAAAAAGGGCAGGGAATGGTCTATTGGCCATACCCCGCCTTTTGTTTGCGAAAGTGAATCGATGCCGATCAGTCGCCGGCGGCCGGCTGAGGGACAACCGCTTCGGCTTCGGCAGCCGGGGCCTGGGCCTCGTCGATGATGTGCTCGGATACCAGCACGCGCTTGAAGGCGGCAATAGCGACGTCGATCATCGTGAGATCAGGCTGGCGGGTGGTCAGGTGCTGGAGCGCCAGGTTGGGGATGATCACCGCCCGGACGATCGGATTGTCCATGTGCTTGGCGGTGAAGCGGATGTACTCGTAGGCAATCCCAGCGATGACCGGCACAAGCAGAATGCGCGAGATGACCAACCAGATGAAGTCTGGCCGGCCGAACACCGAAAACACCAGTACGCTTACGAAAACCACGGTCAGCAGGAAGGCGGTGCCGCAGCGCGGGTGCTCGATCGGGTAGTGCTGCACGACTTCCGGGGTCAGCTCAGCGCCGGCTTCATAGGCGTTGATGGTCTTGTGTTCTGCCCCATGGTAGCCAAACAGGCGCTTTACGTCTGGAAGGAGGCCGATCAGCCCGATGTAGCCCACCACGATCAAGAGCCGGACGACTCCTTCGAGCAAGTTAACCAGGAAGGAAGTGTGCTCCAGGCCCAATAGCGCTTCCAGACCAGATGCCGCCGCAGTAGGAATGACGAAGAAAAGCCCGACGCTGAGCAGGAGCGACACAGCCAATGTGCCGTAGCCCAGAGGGCCGTTGAAGCTGACGTTCTCCTCTTCACCCAGGGCAACGTCGGCCGACCACATAAGCGCCCGCGTTCCCAGACCCAGCGCATCCCACAGGCCGACGACGCCCCGAACGAACGGCGTCTTGCTGATCCATCCGCGGTACACGGCCGCGTTGATCGGCTGTTCGTGGATGACGACCTCGCCCTTAGGGTTGCGCACCGCGACGGCAAACTTGTGCGCGCCACGCATCATGACCCCTTCAATGACGGCCTGCCCGCCGTACGAAAACTGTTTCGGTGTGCTCATCCGGATTTCTCTTCTTTGATTCCAATATGACGCCTAGTATAGCGGTTTTAGACGAGATTTCATCCAATCATTACCAGGCTCTCATTGACTTTAGAACATCCGTACAGTATAATGTACAATATTCGTTTTTTCAGGAGGGCGTCATGTCAGAGCGGATTCTCACCCTTCATCCTCAAGGCAAACAGGGCGTCCGGATCGATCTCGGCAAATACAACCAGGTCGCTGACACCCTGCGCGAAGTCCTCTTTGACCGCGAGCTGACGTTTGCAGAACTGACAGCCGAAGTTGAGGACCGTCTGAAAGACCGCTTCAAAGGCTCCCTCGGTTGGTACATGACCACCATCAAACTCGACCTTGAGGCGCGCGGCGAGATTGAGCGCTTCGGCTCACGTCCACAGCGACTGCGCATGCCCTTCACGCAGTAGGCGCCAACGGTTGAAGCGGGCCAAACTCAATCCATTTCCTTTCGCCGCCAACGATTATCGCCGTGGAACTGAGGAGCTCCGGAAAGCGAAAAATCACCGGCTGCCCTCCGACAGCACATCCATCGACCGCGTTGCAAATCGCGCCGGGCAGAACGAGTCGGAAATTGCCGTCAACGCTTCGCAGCGGCAGCTCCTGCCCATCGCTCCCGATCAGGATTGCGGATGTGGTTCTACCGCGCGACACGAGGCTGATCTCGAACTCGACCGGCTCCGCTGTTCGAGACCACGCGATCAGCGTCCCCCAACTTTCTTCATAACGCAGCCAGACGACGTTCACCTCGGGGACTCGCGCCAGCGATGCCTCCGCCACATCCTCCAGTTCTGTGATGACTGTACGCCAGGCGTCGAACGCCGGTCGTCTGGTCTGATCGGCGCGAATCAGCCCGAACGACTCCGCCCCTGCCGGCAGTGACCAGTCGAACAGTTTGTAGACGGCGATTCGGTCCGCCCCGGCCGCCAGTCCCAGCGCCGCGGCCTGTGTCAGAAAGGCGCTCTGCTGCTCCAGAGTGATCTGCCAGTTTGGGCGCTCCACCCGCCACGCCGGATCGAGGTTGGGAGAGGCATTCGTCTCCACGATCCACACCTCTTTGTCACCCATCCCATGCCGCTCCAGCGCCTCGATATTGGCACGAGTGATGTCGTAGACCGTATCGGTCCGAAAATAGACGTGTACAGTCAGCGCATCGAAGTAATCGCCATGCGCCGGCGCTTCCGGGTCCGCGGCGATCCGGTCCAGGAGGCGATCGACATAGAGTGGTCGATCGTTGTTCACATCGTGCCAGTACGTCGTCCCGGCCACGTGTATGCGCGCCTCCGGGTTTCCCTGATGCGCGGCGATCGACGCCACTTTCAACAGTTGGAAGTAATCGTCCAGCGAACCTGCAAAGATGAAGCCGTAGGTGCCGGCCGGGATATCCGGCTCATTCCAGATGATGAAGCGGCTCACCCCGCGCGTCGCGTAGTATTCGGCCGCCCGGCGCATGAAGCCAGCCCACAGATTGCCCGGGTCGTCCACCGGCAGATACAGCCCACGCGGCACGCCGGCATTGGGCAGCCCGTCGGTGGCCCAGGCCGGCGTGTGCTTGACCACCGCCACGACCTCCCGGTCGCAGTCCTGAGCCGCTTGCAGCCAGCGGTCGTCCACATTAAGCGTGTTCCAGTCGTTGGGTGAGTTCGGCTGATGCTGCGCCCAGTCGAAGATGATGCGCTCCCAGCCCACCCCAAGCTCACAGGCCGCTTCGGGCAGCCAGAAGGATTCGACAGCGCCAAATCGGTTGAGCGGCTCATCCTGAGCGTTGAGCGAAAGGGCGGGTAAGATTACCGCCAGCAGAATCAGGGTGAGGCGTGCCGTACGTCCAAGAGATTGAGCTGCGCCGTGCGCTGACCATTCCACTCGTTGATCTCCAGTTGGTAGGCGACATCGACGCGACTGGCGCCATCGGGGTAGTTCTCCGCGAGGTGGAAGCCGATGGCGTCGATCGGCGACAGGCCGCTGCGTCCGAGCTTTAGCCGCACATGGCGCTCGTCCTTGCCGACCAGTCGCTGGTCCTGGACGCGCAAATTCCGCGTCACGAAGATCGGCGAGGGGTTGCTGTGGCCGGTGGGATCCAGGCGCTGAAGCTCGACCGCCAGTTCCAGGGTGATGTCCTTCGGATCAAGCTCCATGTCGACATCGATGGTCGGGGTCAGTTCCTGGGCTTCCAGTGCCGAACGTGCCAGATCGGTCAACCGCTCGCGCAAAGCGGGGATGTTCTCGTTGACCACGGTAAAGCCTGCTGCCTGCGCGTGACCGCCGTGACGAACCAGCAGTTCAGCGCACTGGTCGAGTGCACTGGTGATGTCGAAACCGGGAATACTGCGGCAGGAGGCCCGGCTTTCCGTCTCGCCCTGCTCCAGAATCACGGCCGGCCGGTAGAACTCTTCGACCAGCCGACCGGCCACCAGCCCGACGATGCCCGGCTTGAAGCTGCTGTCTCCGGCGAAAATCAGCGGTTCGTTCTCCGCGCCGATAATCTGGCCGCGGATCAAATCCTGCGCCTGCCGCGTCAGCTCCTGGCGCTGAAGATTCAGGTTCTGCAATCTGAGGGCCAGATCGGCAGCCTTGGCCTCGTCACGAGTGGTCAGCAATTCATAGGCAATCATCGCGCTGTCCAGACGGCCGGCAGCGTTCAGCCGGGGGCCAATGGCATAGCCGATGCTCGACGCATTGAGAGCGCCCTGCTTCAGACCGGCCACCTCGTTCAAGGCGCGGAGGCCCGGCCGGCGGCCCTGGTTGAGCACAGCCAGACCACGGCGCACCAGGGCGCGATTCTCCATCCGGTTCAGAGGCGCGAGGTCGGCCACTGTACCGATGGCAACCAGATCGAGCAGATCGTCGACGGTCATGGGACCCTGCCCGGTCGCGCCATTTCGGCGGGGCTGGACTCCGGCGATGGTCAGGAGCGCTTCTGCCAGACGAAAAGCGACACCCACACCGGCCAGCATGTCTTCGGTATAGGCAACATCATCGAGTTTGGGATTGATTACCGCGTAGGCGTCGGGGACATCCGGCCCGATGGTGTGGTGGTCGGTCACGATGATATCCAGCCCACACGCCTTGCCATCTTCGACCTCGGCAATCGAGCGGATGCCGCAGTCCACCGTAATGACCAGCTTCACCCCCTGGCGCGCCAGCTTGATCAGGGCGTCGCTGTTCAGACCGTACCCTTCGTCGACCCGATGTGGGATGTAGGCGACGGCGTTGGCGCCCAGCGATCGCAGGGTCTGCATCAGGAGCGCGGTCGAGGTCACCCCGTCCGCGTCAAAATCGCCATAGACGGCGACAATCTCGCGCGACTTGATCGCCTGGCGAATGCGAGCCAGGGCGCGATCGATACTCGTGCGCTTTCCGCGAAAGCCCAGCGCGCTGCCTGCGCTGATATCATCCGCCTGCAGGAAGAGTGCTGCATCAATTTCGTTGGTCAATCCGCGATTGTAGAGCACCTGCGCCATCGAGGGACTCATCTGGCGGTATCGCGCCAGGAGTTCCGGAGGCGCGGACGGCGCAACCTGCCAGCGTTTCATTCCAGGCATAGATCTCTGTGTGCTAAAATCCTAGGCTATCTTCGCCATGTCATCCGGTCTGCTTATTGTAACCTGTTAAAGGTCTTTCACACATATGGCAAAAATCGTGTTCATGGGGACGCCCGACTTCGCCGTACCATCGCTTCAGGCCCTGATCCGCCACCATACTATGATCGGCGTCGTCACCCAACCAGATCGACCGGCGGGGCGTGGACGCGAGGTCCAGATGTCCCCCGTCAAGCTCGTCGCGCTGGAGGCAGGCATCCCCGTGTTCCAACCGGAGAAGATTCGCCGCGCCGAGGCGACAGAAGAGCTCCGACGCTGGGAAGCCGACCTCTACGTGGTGGCGGCTTTCGGACAGATTTTGCCGCAGGTTGTGCTGGACATCCCGGCGCATGGTTCGATCAACGTCCATGCCTCACTCCTGCCGCGCTGGCGAGGAGCCGCGCCTATTCAGGCGGCAATCCGCGCCGGAGACTCCGAGACCGGCGTCACCATCATGCGCATGGACGCCGGGCTGGATACCGGGCCGATGCTGCGCGCGCGCGCCATCGCCATCTCGCCAGACGAAACCGGACAATCGCTGCACGACAAACTGGCGGTGCTTGGCGCCGACCTGCTGCTCGAAACGCTGCCCGGCTATCTTGACGGGACAATCCAGCCTCAGCCGCAACCGGAAGACGGCGTGACTTTCGCGCCGCGCATCGACAAAAACGAAGGCCGGATTGACTGGAGGCAGCCGGCGGCCGTCATCGAACGCACGATGCGCGCCTTCACCCCCTGGCCTGGGACCTTCACCACCTGGGATAGTCAGGTGCTCAAAGTGCTTGACGGGGAGGTCTCTGACGGTCACGGGGAGCCAGGTCTGGTGATTCGGCGCGGCGGTCTCCTGGAGATCGGTACAGGCGAAGGGGTGTTCGCTCCAAGCATGCTGCAGCTTGCCGGCCGCAAAGCCGTTGGCGTCGACGAGTTTCTGCGCGGCTATCCCCAGATCGTAGGCGCACGGCTGGGTTGAGTACTGAGCATCATGACGCATACCCCTGTTCTGCCCCCGTCTCATGAGGCCATCCACCAGGCTGCGCAGATCCTTCGCAGTGGGGGCCTGGTTGCCTTTCCGACGGAGACCGTCTACGGTTTGGGCGCCGACGCCACCAACGCGGCGGCGGTCGCGCGCATCTTCGCCGCCAAGAACCGCCCCTTCACCGATCCGGTCATCGTCCACATCGCCGCGCCGGAAGAACTGGAACAGGTCGCGGTGGAACTACCGCCCATCGCCGGCCATCTCGCGGCAGCCTTTATGCCCGGTGCGCTGACCCTCGTTCTCAAGCGATCGCCCAACATTCCAGCGGTCGTGGCTGCCGGCGGCGAGACGGTAGCCGTGCGTATGCCTTCGCATCTGACCGCCCAGGCCCTGATACGAGCGGCAGGAGTCCCGATCGCCGCGCCGAGCGCCAACACCTTCAGCCGTCCCAGCGCCACGACCGCCGCGCACGTCCTTGAAGACCTCGATGGCATCGACCATCCTCGACCTGACCGTCATGCCGCCCGTGATTCTGCGGCCGGGCGGGGTCCCTGTCGAAGCAATCCGGTTGCTGATCCCGGATGTCGAAATCGCACCGCGCTACCTCGACACCGACACCACCGCCAGTGCGCCTGGGCAGATGCTGAAGCACTATGCGCCGCGCGCCCAGGTCGCCGTGTATACCGGGGAGGACGCCGACGCCGTAAACCAACGCTTGCTGGTCGACCTCTCCACTGCGGTCGCATCGGGCCAGAGAACCGCGCTGGTCGTGAGCGACAATGCCGCGGCATTTGCAGGCTTCGAGGGACTGAGAGCGGAGCTGGGCACCGAATTAGAGGATGCCGGCGCCCGCCTGTTTGCAGCCCTGCGCGAGCTGGATGCGCAAACTCCCGACACGATTTACATCGCCTGGACCCGGCGCGACGGGCTTGGCGCGGCCATCTGGGACCGGTTGGTCCGGGCTGCCAACGGCCGCGTAATCGTCGTCAAGGCTTAACACGGCCGGCCATATTTGCGAAAAAAACATGCTACAATAGGTCCACTTTCGGCGGCGCACCCATATTGAAGGCACATGTTAAATCCCGATTTTCTGAAGAATGGACAGGGTCCACGGCTGGCATTTCTCGCAAAGCCGGAGTCGGCTCCCATTGCGGAGATCCTGATCGCGTTCGCCAATACCGATGGCGGGACCCTGGTCATGGGACTGGATTCCGAGGGAAAACCAGGGATCAAGCTTGAACAGGACACCCTCACCAAGGTGCTGCGTGAAGCAGACGCCCTGTGCAGCCCGCCTGTCGTCACCGGCAACTGGGAACCCGTCGAAATGGATGATGGCCTCATCGTCTATGCGGTCCGCGTGCCGCGCAGCATCGAACTGCACGCCCTGACCGATGGTCGCGTACTGATTCGCGAGGGAATCCTGAATCGCCCCCTCGGCGGGCAGGAGATCCTCAAGCTGGCCAGCGCCAAGAGCACCGGCGATTACGAATCCGAATATGTGCCCGGCGCCACCAAAGACGATCTCAGCCGCAAGATGATCGACGAGTATCTGGCCAAGCGTGCCGAACGCACCAAGCGCCCGTACAACGGCAAGATCGACGATCTGCTGCGCGAGATCGGCGCCATCGACAACGCCGGTCGTCCCACGGTCAGCGGCATCCTGCTCTTCAGCGAGTATCCGCAGCACTGGCTGCCCCAGTCGGGAATCGTCTTCGCCAAATTCGTGGGCAAGACGCCCCGTGGCGAAAATGGTCTCGCCGGCTATTCACGCCGTGAAGAACTGACCGGCCCCCTCCCCCGCCTGATCGAATCCTGCTGGAATCTGATCTGGAGCGAGATGGCCGTGAGCGCTGTCGTCAAAGGTCTGGAGCGTGAGGAAACCTACGAGTATCCGCAGTTCGCCGTCCGCGAAGGCATCGTCAACGCCATCTGCCATCGCGATTACCGTCTCAAGGGGCGGCGCATCGAGATCCGCATGTATTCCGATCGGCTAGAAGTGATTTCTCCCGGTGGCCTGCCCGGTTTCATCACCGTCGACAACATCATCGACGAGCACTTCAGCCGCAACCCGCGCATTGTCAATGGCCTGTTCCAGTGGGGCTACATCGAAGAACTGGGTCTGGGCATCGACCGCATGCTTGAAGAAATGGAACAGGCGGGCCACCGTCCACCTGTCTTCGACGCGCGCCCCTACAGCTTCTCAGTTACGCTGTACAACAGTCGGGAGAAGCTGGCCACCCCGGACTGGGTGCGCAACACCAACCACCGCCAGGCGCGCGCCTTGCAGTACATCCGCGACCATGGTTCGATCACCAACCGCGAGTACCGCACATTGTGCCAGGGCGTCTCGGCCGAGACACTCCGGCTCGATCTGGCGGATATGGTCGAACGAGGCATCCTGCTCAAAGTCGGTTCCAAGAAGGGAACCTACTACATCCTGAAGTAGAGGCCAAGGTGACAGGCCGATGCTGATTAAACTCCGTACGCTGGCCCTGCGTTACAGCCTTCCGCTCACCGTGGCCATCACGTTGGTCGGTGGAGCGGTCGTCATCGCATTGGCGATCACGCTGGGAAGCGTCCTCCATGAGCGCAATCCGCTCACCCTGCTGGGTTTAGGGATCACCGCCTCCGCCGCTATCCTCAGTCTGCGCGTGGCGCTGGACATCTTCTTTGATGTGCTGGCCGAGCAGGCTGGAGTGAACCGCCGTAGGGGCCGGCGCGACACCGCGACGAACCCCAAAGTGGAACAGGCGGAACGGGTGGATGAGCTGGTGCAGCTGAACACGCAGCTGGAAGCGCTCAACCAGGACCTGAAGCAGACCAAAGACCAGATCGAACGGTTGGATTCGGTGAAGACTGATTTCATCACCATCGCCAGCCATGAGCTGCGCACACCCCTGGCGCAGATGCGCGGCTATAGCGACATCATCGACGCGCTCAACGAGAGCGGCTCACTGGACAAGGAGCGGCTTGCCGGCCTCGCCTCCAACTTGCGCAAAGCGACAGAGCGCATGGAAGAACTGATCGGCGCCATGCTCGATACCAGCCAGCTCGACGTCAACGCCATGGACCTGCGCTACCAGCCCACCACCATCGAGACCGTCGTGCGCATGGCCATCGATCCGCTTGCCGATGCTGTGCGTGAGCGCAAGATTTCGCTGCGAGCGGTCGGGTTGAGTGGCCTGCCTCCGATGCAGGGCGACTTGCAGCGGCTGGTTCAGGCCTTCCGCAATGTGATCGTCAACGCCGTGAAGTTCACGCCGGACGGCGGTCGCATTGAGATCAAGAGTGAACTGGCCCCTGGCAACGGTCATGGCCCCGACTGCATCCATGTCGTCATTCTGGACACCGGCGTAGGCATCGCGTCGGAGAACCTTGAACTCATCTTCCACAAGTTCTACCGCGCCTATGATCCATCTCGGCATTCGACCGGTGCATACAAGTTCATGGGGGCCGGTCCGGGATTGGGCCTGACGATTGCGCGCGGCATCATCCTCGGGCACGGAGGCAGCATCTGGGCGGAAAGCCCCGGTCACGATATGAACGCCTATCCCGGTTCGCGTTTCCATGTCATGCTGCCCATGACCCCACCTGAAGACGCCCGGCGCATCCTGCCCTTTGGGGTGGAGGAAGAAAAAAGCGCGGAGGAGGCCGAGACCCCTACCGCGCCGAATGGCGCATCCCAGGCGGCGCAGCCATCACAGCCGCAGCCCCTGAACGCATCCTGATCTTTGTGTAGTGCCTAGACTCGCTCGCGATCCTTAAGCATGTGGTCACGAGCGGCGTCGACGAACGCCTTGAACAGCCGGGTCATCGGTTCGCTGGTCTGGTACAGGTCCTCAGGATGCCACTGAACGCTCACCGCGAATGCTCGATCTGGCGCTTCCAGGCCCTCGACCACTTCGTCGGCCGGCGACAGGGCGCTGACGATCATCCCCGGCGCAAGCTGGCCCACCGCCTGATGGTGCAGGCTGTTGACCTCGAACCGACTGCCGCCCAGAATGCTTGACAGGCGGGTTTCCGGCGCCAGCGTCACCTCATGGCGGATGGTCGAGCGCGGCAGATCATCGGGCGTGTCATGGATGATGTCGTCGCCAATCTCGCTGGGAATATCCTGAACCAGCGTGCCACCCAGCGCCACATTGACCACCTGATGGCCGCGGCAGATTCCGAACATCGGCACGTCCTCTGCATAAGCCCAGCGCGCCAGCGCGATTTCCAGCACGTCCCGCTGATCATCGATCTCGTGAGTCATCGGGTGGGGCTCCGCACCGTAGATCGACGGCCGCACGTCGCCGCCACCGGGCAGCAGCACGCCATCCAGGCGGTCATAGATTTCGCGCAGCATTTCCTCGGGCAGTCCTGACGGCACATACACCGGCAGTCCGCCGGCATCGGCAATCGACTTCGCGTTCATCGCGTAGGATCGGTGGTAGAGTCGCCCGTTGGGCGACAGGCCGGCCGACATGCTGATTCCAATGAGAGGGCGCAAGGGGGTACTCCTGAAGTCAGCTCAACAACCGATCAGGGACCGAGCTATGGCCAGACGCAGCAAAGCGCCCAGCAGCTCAGTCCCCAGGTTCAGCATGAGACAAGTTTCGTTTATACGGCGGACTTGCGACGGCGTTCCTTCAGGCGGGCGGCCTTGCCACGCAGGTTGCGCATGTAGTAGAGCTGAGCACGGCGAACCTTGGCGCGGCGCGGAACCTCGATTTTATCGATACGCGGGCTGTTGAACAAAAAGGTACGCTCCACCCCGATACCATGGGAGGCGATACGACGAACCGTGAAGGTCCGGTCATTGCCGCCGCCATGGGTCGCGATCACGATCCCCTGGAATACCTGAATACGCTCGCGGTCGCCTTCGACGACGCGAACATGCACCTTGAGGGTGTCGCCAGGGCCGAACTCTGGATGGTTCGGAACAGGGGTCTTAAGGGCGTCCAGCAGTTCGTGCTGCATGATCTTGGTCTCCAAAAAAATACGCCACTCGGCGTATCAAGTTGTCGGAATAGAATCGATATTCTACACGCAGAAGGTGCTTTCACTCAAGGGTGGTTCACCCGGCGCAGGTGCAGGTCCATCAGGTTCGCCACCTTGCGGATCTCCCCCTCGCGGAAGGGCATGAGCGTAATCGCCTCCAGGCGGGTAGCGTCGGTGCTGGAAAGATACTGCTTGATGGCGTTGATGATCTCCACCGTCGCAATGTCGAGGTCCAGACCTGCGTTGCCGGTGCCCAGGATAGGAAACACGATACTGCGAATCGGCGGACGCCCTTCTTCGCGAGCCAGCGCATCAAAACGGGCCAGGCAGTTGAGCACGCATTCGCCGATCTTCTCCGCCTGCGACGGATCGAGCTTCTCCTCGCCGCGGACCGGGTGCGCGGGGACGGCTGCCACATGGAATACGTACTTAAACCCCTGCTGGACCAGCTTTCCCTGCACATCACCGGCGCTGGTGACGATAACCGTGCCCAAACCGACCGGTGTGAACTTGCCGTTGTCGAAGATCTCCCGGTACAGCTCTTCCTGCACCAGATCCCGCTGAATCAGATAGGCGTCGTTGACCGAGATACCCTGTGCGCCTTTCCAACGTACCGATTTGGAGACGGACGCGCGCTCGAAGATGCGCTGCATCTGCATATAGGTGTTTTCCGAGTTCACCAGAACGTCGATCTGGCTGACCTCGGTGATATCGCCGCCGCCGAGATAGATGGTGGTGGAGTGCGGCTTGATGTCCGTAAGGAAGTAAGCATAGGTCGCCCGCCGCGCCACGGTCGGCTTCGGCGGTTGCAGCAACAGATTACTGGCGTCCTTGTCTTTCCAGATCTTGCCGGTCAGGCGGTCGACCCAGGCTTTCTGGTCCTGGCGGGTTCGCGTAACCATGGTCTCGATGGCGCTGACGACATCAGCGAATCGGCTTTCCGGGTTATCGACGCTCGTCAGGGCCTTTTCGTAATGAATGCCGTGCATCTCCAGGGCGTTCATCATCTCGGCGGCAGGGTCGCTGCCCGTCTCGGGATCCATGACCAGATCGGTGGTCAGCATCACCACCGGGACAATGCCGACGCGGCAGGCGCGGGCATAATCGACTTCCCGCTGTACCCACCGCGACGCGCCATCTTTCGTGACCAGCACCACGAGGGCATCGCTCTCTTCAATGCGCTCGAAGATCTCTTTCGACCAGTGGCTGCCGCCGTGCAGTTCCCGCTTGTCGAGAAATGGCGCGTGCCCGCGCCTCTGGAGGTGGTCGTAAAGCTCGTTGACGAGCCTTCTTCGGAGCTCATCGCCGCTGTCTCGGTAGCTGATGAACACCTTGGCCATCTTGTTCAGCCTCTTCTAGAATTCTGAAGGAACCCCCAGGCGCGCGTCAGCGCCGCGATACTCTTGGCGTCACAGATTTCGTCGGTTTCGATCATTCGCATCGCTTCCTCAAAAGGAACGCGCACGACCTCGATCATCTCGTCGTCGTCCGAAGCCAGACGCGACGGCGTGAGGTCGGTAGCGAGGAACAGATAGATGTATTCGGTGGTGTAGCCCGGCGCGACATAGATGCCGCCCAGCGGTTGGAGGCTTCCCGGCTTGAAGCCCGCCTCTTCCTGGAGCTCGCGCACTGCACATTCCTCCGGAGACCGGGTCTCTTCGGGCTCCAGCGTCCCGGCGGGCACCTCCAGCAGCACCCGGCCGGCGGCTGACCGATACTGGCGCACCATCAGCAGGCAGTCATCGGCGTCGAGCGCTGCGATGGCCACCGCGCCCGGATGAGTGATGATTTCTCGCTTCGCCCGTTTGCCGTTGGATAGGGTGACGTCCACAACACTCAGGTCGAAGACGCGTCCATGGTAAATCAGCTCGCTGTGTTCGATGTCTTCCTGCATCGACGGCTATCCTTTTGCTGAAAAACAAGCGCCCGCCACAATGGCGGGCGAATTCGTATGATTGGCGTTAAGTCTAGGGCGAACGAACGACATCGGCGCGCCTACGCGTTGCCGAACTACCCGATGATGAGCGTATCTCCGACGTAAATCAGATTGATGTTGACGATCTGCGGGTTATTCGCCACCAGGGTCGAGATCGGCACACCGTACGACAGAGACAGACGGAACAGCGTATCGCCCGGCTGCACCGTATAGCTGAACGGCTGACCCGAGAACGTCGGGAAGTTGCCGGTGTAGGTCGGATAACCGCCCGTGTAGGTGGGATAGCTGACAGTCGGTCCTGGCGTCCAGGTCGGCGGCGGCACCTGCCCCGTCGAGCCGCAGCCCGGAATGACGATCGTCTGGCCAAGGTAGATCAGGTTCGGGTTGACGATGCTGTTTGGCGGATAGTAGGCGATATCCAGATAATGAACGCCATAGTTCAGGCCGATGCGGAATAGGTTCTCGCCGACACTCTGCACCTGATGGATGCAGTCGTTGCCTGGCAGGATGGGCTGAGAGGTCGGGACCACGACGGGCTGCGTCCAGGTCGGGGTGAAGAACACCGGCGGCATCGCCGAAGCGGTGAGCGGATACTCTGCCGTCTGCGTCGCTTCGCGGACGAGCGCGGTGGCGGTGAGCAGAAGCGGATCGATCGCCTGCTCCTGGGTGGGTTCCTGAACCGGCACGCCGCCAATCTGTTCCAGGTATATTGCCGTCGCCGTCTGCCAGATTGGCTCGATATCCTGCGCCAAGGCAACCTCGGTGATGCCTACCTCAGGGGTGATAGGCGTCTCGGTCACCAGGAATTCGATGGTCGGCGACGGGATGTCGGTCGGCGTATTCTCCGGCGCGGGGGTTTCCGTGTCGGTGGGCGTCGCGGAGGGAATGGGCGTGAACGTCGGCAGCGCCTGCGCCAGACTGGTGGCCTCAAGCCCCGCGCCGGCGGGCTGGAAGCAGCCTGCCGCGAGCACCAGGAATGCTATTCCTGTCGATAACCACCATCTACGCAAGTGTTTTACCGGCATTACAGACTCCTCCCGCGGGCGCGACGCAGTTCTAGATGGCTATTATAGCGAGATTGTCGAGACGCACAAACGCGACCCGCCGCTCACGAGCACATCCTCAACCGTCACTGGCGCGGATAGGCAGCCCGACGGTGACTGTCGTCCCCGCTCCTGGGCTGCTTTCGATCTGGAACTTTCCCTCGTGCAGACCACAGATGCGCTCTGCGATCACCAGGCCCAGGCCCGTCCCCTGCTGCTCCTGAATCCGCCGGGAGAACTGCATGTAGGCGCCAACATTGGCGACCTGATCGGGAGTCAGCCCTTGCCCATTGTCCGAAATACGGATGTTGTACAGCCCACCATCCACCTTCGTCTCAATTCGCACCAGCGCATCGGATGGAGAGAACTTGAACGCGTTGTCAATCAGCTCGTCCACCAGCTTCTTCAGATAGACCTCGGCGATGCAGACGCCGAACACCGGCTCCATCGTCAACTGAAGCTGATCCACTCGCTTGTGTCGTCCGGCCATCGCATGCGCGCTGTGGCCGATGATGGTCTCAGGATGGATGGTCACATCGGCGCGGGCTTCGGCAACACGCCGGGCATCCGTCATCGTCAGTTCCAGATGCGCATAAAGGAGGTAGCTGTCGACCAGGCTGAAGATACGCTGACCGGCGTTGTAGATATGGCGCGCCATTTCGCGGACACGCTCCGACGGCATGTCACCGGCGTCGGTGATCAGCAGTTCGGAGAAGCCCAGGACCGCGTTAAGGGGCGTACGCAATTCATGCGGCAGGGCAACGATGATGTTGCCACGCAGATCTTCCATGCGTTTCTCAGCTTCCTTGTCGCGCACGGCCCTCTTCTTCAACTGGGCCTTGACCGTCGCCAGAAGCTCGCCCACATGAAAGGGCTTGGTTACGAAATCGTCCGCGCCCAGTTCCATACCCTGGCGCATGTCCAGACGGTCGCTGCGCGCCGTGAGGAAAATCAGCGGGATCGTCGCGGTATTGATGTCACCCCGGAGAATCTCCAGCAGGCGCATGCCATCCATGACAGGCATCATGATATCGCTGATAATCAGGTCGGGCTGCCGCGTGCGAACAATATCGAGCGCTTCCTGGCCATTTTCTGCACTATCGACCTCAAACCCTTCGAACTGGAGCATCTCGACGATGTCCTTCCGCAGGGTGTGGGCATCTTCAACTACAAGTATCCGTGTCATGGCGCCTAGTACGCTTTCCTACTGCCCCACAGAGGATTGAAGACCTTCATTACAGAATTATGCCGCCGCTTCTGAATCCTTGCAATTAAAGAACGCCGATGGCGACGAGAATCAGAATGATGAGTCCCGCGCCGATTCGATACCATCCGAAGGGTGTGAAGCGGTTGCGCGCCACGAACTTCAGCAGCCATCCAATCGAGAGCCAGGCCATTACGCCCGACACGACCGCGCCAAGCAGGAAGTATCCCCAGTTGGCGTCGCCAATCTCGTCGAGGCTGAGCAGAAAATCAACCAGCGTCGCGCCGCCGAGCGTGGGAATCGCCAGGAAGAAGGAGAAACGGATAGCCGCTTCGCGGGACAGACCGATCCACATGCCACCGAGGATCGATGCGGCTGCCCGCGACACACCGGGGATCAGTGACGCCACCTGGAAAACGCCGATCAGCAGGGCCTGTCGCGGCGTCACCTGCATCATGTCATCCTGGGCCGGGCGGCTGGCTAGCGCACTGCGCTCGAACAGGATGAACACGATGCCGCCCAGGATCAGCGTCGTCGCCACCACGACGGGCGTGAAGAGCACCTCCTTGATGAAGCCGCGCAGCAGAATACCGACAAGGCCGGCCGGGATGACCGCCAGAACGATGCCGAACCAGAAGCGCCTCACCGTCGAGCTGGAAGGAAATGCGCGCGCCTGGGCGATCAGGTCGCGCAGGTAGTACAACGCCACCGCCACAACCGCGCCGAACTGTATGAAGAGCACAAACGTATCTTCAGCCGCTTCGCTGAATCCCGGTCGGAGAAGTGAGGCAGCGACAATCAGGTGCCCGGTGGACGATATCGGCAGAAACTCGGTCAGACCTTCGACGATGCCGAGCAGGATAATCTTGATGATTTCGATCACATTGCCCTCTGGATCGGCTGGTGACGCGGCCCATGCGCGGCGCCCCGCACGCCTGAACAAGGATTGGTCTCCTGGCTGCTGACAGCCAGGCGCAATACCCGACAGCAAGCTTAATTCACGGCAAAGGCTGTGTCAAACCGGAGCCACCGGCCGATCAGCGACCATTGAATTCCGACGACAAGCAGGCAAACAAAAAGGCGGTTTCTGACCGCCCCGACCCGCTCACAGTGGTAGGCTCAGCGACGGACCACTCGATCGCTGAAGCGCAATGCTGAGAAGCCTAGTAGAACCGGACAATCTCCTCTTGGTTGCGCTGGTTGATTGTCACCACGTTCGCTCGATGGTTCTTCAACAGGCGCACCAGGTAGGGATTGTGAACCACACGCATCTTGGCGCGCTGCTCACCCCGCACCAGTTCTAGGTGGAAGACGCACACTGGACGAACGCCCGATAGCCAGAACTCCTGGCGGAAGACATCGCCATCAATGGTCCAACCAGATTCAAGAGCCGTGAGCAGAGCGTCAGCGCCGGTGTATTTCTCCGATTCGGAACTCCAATAGCGGTAGCATACGCTAAAAGCGGAGTCCGGATCCATGAATAGGTGGGTTTCCATAATTGTCTCCTGCGAGCGTCTCAGGCGCGTGGACGGGTGATGCCTTGTATATTACAGACCACTGCGCCGTAATTAATCCGTCAGACTGAACAATTCGAACACTCGGTTCTTATCACTATAGCACTGTTTGGTTTACGCTTATCTGCCAAAACGGTCAGTTTATTAAAGGTATGACAAAGATCGTGTTAAATTCAATCGCACTCTCCGTATTTGACTTCAGGATCAATTTTGACACAAATTCAACTGAATGGATTAAATCTTGTGGAAATTGTACGACTCGTCGCAATGGGAGGTAATTCCTAGCACACGAATCAGGTTCATCTGACGGGTTGATAGCGTAGGGGCGGACATGCAAACGAAGTTTGCCTGTGTCCGCCCGGGAATGCGGGCGTAGACATTGCCGCGCCCTTATGGAAAACGTCATCATTCTCATCTTGTTGAGCTACTGGCGGTAGTGTGTCGCATCGCTCTGAAGCGTCCTCAATCGCCTGTCACACCTGTGGCCGGAGCCACAGTCCGATCGCGCCGGCGCTCCAGGACGCCCGCCAGGGCAAACCATAGAAGCAGAACCACGATACTGAGGATGCCCATCAGCGTGGTCACAATGCGGATGTTGTCCTCCCCTACCCGGTCGATCAGCGTGCCGTTCATCAGCGTGCCGATCACCACCGCGCCGTAGAAGAGCGCCCAATCCCACGAAGAAACCCGCCCGAGAAAAGCGTTGTCCGTGGTTTTCTGGATGATGACCGTGCTGTAGGTCCAGTTGACGGACCCGCCCATCGCCCGGATGAAAAACCCGATGCACACAACGAGCAGGGCGTCGGCGGCGGACAGCACGAACCAGCTCATGGCGATCCAGACGAAGCCCACCAGGATGAGCCAGCGCATGCGCCGGACCTCGCCATTGTTGATGCGGTTCAACAGGATCGGGCCGGCGATGGCGCCGATGCCAAAGGCGCTGTGCAGGATTCCCAGCGAGAGTGTGCCGCCGTCGCCGACGACGAACAGACGAGTGGCGAATACCGCCAGAAACGTGTCCGAGTTAGCCAGGCTTCCGCCGAACTTGACAAGCAGGGTGGTCGCAGTCTGGGGATGGGCGCGCAGATAGCGCACGCCATCCAGGAAAGTCACCTTCTGCTTTTCCACGCCGGCCGCATGAACCACAGTATCCAAGGATGCCGTGACAGGCATTCGAATCATGCGAGTCAACACCCCGGCCACGACAAACGTCAGGGCATCAAACACCAGGGCCGCGTTCGTGCCGAGGGCAGCAGCAAACACACCACCGATCACGGCACCAACGGCCAGCATGGCCGACCAGGTGACATTGTTGAGCGTGTTGGCAGGAATCAGATCGTCGTCTTGCACCAGGGAAGGCGTGATCGCCTGCACGCCCGGCTCGAAGACGGCCGAAAGCGTGAACTGCGCGACCGAAAGCGCGTAGATCAGCCACAGCCATTCGGGACCAGTCGTCGCCAGCAAAAAACCGAGCTGCACGAAGGCACGCAGGAGGTTGCACCAGATCAGCAGCTTGCGGCGATCGAAGCGGTCGATCAGCACGCCCGCGGCGGGGCTAATCAGCATCGGGGGGACGAAGCGCGCCAGGATCAGGCCGCTGACCGCCATGCCGGAACTTTCCGGACTGTAGGCGACAACAAGCGCCATCAGTGCGATCGTATTGAACCAGTCACCCATAAGGCTGACCACCTGGGCCAACCACAACCGGGCGAAATCCGGGTTGTTTCGCAGGAGCAGAAGATAGGAGCGCATGAACGGACAGGGTCCTGTAAGCGGATTCGAGCGTGATTATAGCAGGGCCGTCTCGAAGCGGCACTGGACCTCTGTACAGGCAACAATAAGCAAGCGAAAAGTGAGGCGGTCCACGCGGTGTGAATCAGAGCAGCGCCGTCCATTCCGATGAAGAAAGGCGGCGCTGCCCTGGCTGAAATCAGAGGGAAAGGGGCAGACAGCTCGGTTGAGGCGACTTTTTGCCGGGCTTACTGGGAGGCCGCCGGGTGTACGCGCCTCGTACACACCCCCGGCGATGCCGGCGCCTAGACCACATCATCGTTCTTGGGCTTGTCGGGCGACAGCCCCTCGTCGTCATCGGTGTCGATGTGAATCTCCACACGCCGGCGAGGTTGAGGCGGCATCGGCGGCCGCGGTGGCATCGGTGGGCGCGGCGGTCGTGGCATGCCGCTGCTGCGCGTCGTCACGCCCATGCGCTCAAAGCCTTCCGGCAGGATAGTATCCGTCAGATTAGCATCGCGAAGGTCGACGCCATCCATCCGGGCGCCGCTCAGATCCGCACGCTCCAGGTTGGCATCGCGCATCACCGCGCCATCCAACCGGGCGCCACGCAGGTCGGCCGCTTCCAGGTTCGTATCGCGCAGATTCGCGCCATCCAACCGCGCGCCGCGAAGGTTCACGAAGGCAAGGTTGGCGCCGCGCAGGCTCGCGCCGGTCAAATTGGCGCCTTCCAGCGTAGCCCCTTCCAGGTTTGCGTCGCGCATATTCGCCCCGCTCAGGTTCGCACCTGTGAGATTCGCGTGATCCAAAGCGGCATTCCGCAGAGACGTGCCCGAGATATTGGCGCCGACAAGTTCGGCGTGTGAGAAACTGGCATCGGACATCTGCGCGCCGCTCAGGTTGGCATCCTTCAGGTTGGCATGATTGAAGACCGAGCCACGCAGGCTCTGCCCACTGAAATTCGCCCCTTCGAGCTGGGCGCCTTCCATATTCAATTGCCCACCCCTCTTTCCGGTATCGATGTCGAAGTCGAAATCGACGTCGACATTCGTCAGTGCCCGGCGAATGGTCGTCTTGGTCATGTTGATGATCTGCTCGGACAGATCTTTGCCCAGGTTGCGCAGGTTGTCGAAATCGGCATACTGTGCGCCGGGGTCAACACGGTGCTCACGGATCAACCCTTCCAGGTAGAGAATGAGCTGACTGGAAGCGAGCTGCACCTGCCCGAGCATGTGGTCTTCCGGAATGTTGGCATCCGTCTCCAGGGCGAGCGTCTCGGTGATCGTGAAGTCGTCTGGGAACATCTCGGCGAGCTGGCGCTGGATGCCCATATACTGCTTGACCGCCATACGACCAATGCCGGCGGACAAGCCCTCCTGAAGCGAGCGTTCCACGGAGCGATGCAGCGCTCGCGCAGCCAGTAGAATTTGGTGAAGTCGTTGCAGCCGTGCCGGTTCCATTACGCTATCTCCTTTGCTTGAGCGATCCGTTCCGGGGTCAATCCGGTCGTTTCCGGAAGCGGACCATCCTTATCCTCATCCATTTCATCATCTTCTTCGTCCAGCGCCTCACGAATGGCTGCCAGAGTCTGCCGCCGCAGCCGACCTCGAAGGGTCCGCTTGGCGTGAAAAAGCCGTGATTTCACGGTCCCGATGCTCACGCCCATCACTTCTGCGATCTCGTGATAGGTCAGCTCGGCCTCGGCGTAGAGCATCAGTGTCTGACGCTGCAAGTCCGGCAGCGAGTCGATCGCCTCGCGGACCTCCAGTTCGAGCAGCAGCCAGTTGGCCGCTTCCTCCGGAGGGGTTGCATACGTGTCCGGCAGATCGAACCCGATTCGCATACCGCCGCCGTCTTCCTGATCCAGAGGCACCGTCTCGCGCCGGCCATCGCGTCGCAGGCTGTCATAGCAGCGGTTGCGCACAATGCGGTAGACGTAGGCGCGCACGTGTTCAGGCGGGTCGATGTGCGACAGGTTGAGATAGAGCGTCAGCAGTGCTTCCTGCGTGATGTCTTCCGCCTCCAGCGGATCGCCCACCAGCCGCCGCGCAAAACGTCGCAGTCCTGGCAGCAGCCGGCTGTGCAGCGCTTCGAAGGCGTCAGAGTCGCCATCTTGCGCTAAAATCACCAGTTGGGCGTCTGTCTCATTCACTGCACATCATGTCCCGGTTGCTGCTTACATTTCCCTATACGAGATAGGCGCTGTACAGTGTTCAAAACTCGTGAGTCGTGGTAGAATATTTGTTCATGATTGATCCAAAACATCTCACTCCTGTTCAGCGCCAGGTGGCCGATCTTCCGACTCGCGGACGCGTTTTCGTCGAAGGCACTGCGGGAACGGGAAAAACCACGGCTGCGGTGGCGCGGCTGCTCCGTCTGCTCCAGAGCGGGACGCCGGCTGATTCGATCTTGGTCATCGCCCCTCAACCCACGCTTGCCCTGCCCTACATCGAGGCGTTGCGTCGGGCCGATCTCCCGCCAGGCGGTCAGGTGCGCGTGACCACCGTCAGCGGTATCGCACGCGAGATGGTCGCCCTCTACTGGCAGTTGGTGGCTCCTGCGGCCGGTTTCGTCACACCTGCCACGCCACCGACATTCCTCAGCCTGGAGACCGCCCAGTACGTGATGGCGCGCATCGCCGACCCATTGGTCGACGAGCAGGGTTACTTCGGCTCGGTGACGCTGCCGCGCGGCCGTCTGTACAGCCAGTTGATCGACAACCTCAATAAGGCCGCGGTCGTCGGATTCCCACACACGGAAGTGGCCGACCGCCTCAAGCCGGCCTGGGCTGGCGACGCGGCCTCGGTGCGCATGTTCGACGAGGTGCAGGACGCAATCAACCGCTATCGCGCCTATTGCCTGTCTCACAACCTGCTCGACTTCTCGCTGCTGATCGAGACCTTCATGAGGCATACGCTGCCGGTCTGCTCGGACGCGCTGTTCAGCCGGGCATCGCACCTCTTCCTCGACAATGTGGAAGAAGATACGCCGGCTGCTCACCAGTTCTTCGCCGGCTGGCTGAAGCGCTGCGAGTCGGCGCTCGTCGTGTTCGACAGCGACGCCGGCTACCGCCGCTTTCTGGGCGCCGACGAAGACTCGGCTTCCAGCCTGCGCGCCTTCTGCGACAGCACCATCGAATTCACCGACTCGCTGGTGGCCGGGCCCGACATGCAGGCGCTCACCTCCGAACTGTCGACCATCATGGGTCAGTACGCCGAGCGCGTCGAAGGCCGCCCCGGCGCCGCCTTCGACTATCACGTCACGCGCTTCACCCCGGAGAGCCTCGATTGGGCCGCGGGTGCCGCCGCCGATCTGATCCAGCAGGGCGTGCCGGCGAGCGAAATCGCCATTCTTGCGCCGTACATGAGCGACGCCCTGCGCTTCTCGCTGATCGAACGGCTGCGCGAGCGGGGTGTTCCTGCACGGTCGCACCGGCCATCACGGGCACTGCGTGACGAGCCGGTGGTACGCGCGCTGATCGTGCTGGCCAGACTGGCGCATCCTTCGTGGGGGCTGGCGGTCGACCCACGCGATCTGTCTTATGCCCTGATGGCCGCGCTGAGCGCCAGTGAGACCGATTCACTCGATCTGGCCCGCGCACACATGCTGGCCAACGCTGCGTACCCGTACGCTGATGGTGCAGTGCGTCTGGCGCCGTTCGAGGTGATCGCGGCGGACCTTCAGGAGCGGATCACCTACACCGTCGGCGAAAAATACGACCGTCTCCGCGTCTGGCTGGAGACGTACATTCAGGAGACGACGGCTCCGCCTGCCGATGCCAAACCAAAACGCGGGCGCAAAAAGAAACTTCAGCCATTACGCCTGGACGATCCGGCGCTTGATCATTTCTTCAGCCGGCTGTTCGGCGAAGTCCTGTCGGCCCGCGGCTACGGCCTGCATCGCGACCTGATCGCCGCCGACGCCGTGGCCGCGCTGGTCGACTCGGCGCGCGGCTTCCGGCACACGCTGGAGCGCATGAACACCTTCGCGACCGACCCGGCGCTGGGCGGCACCCTCATTTCGCGCGAGTATGTACGGATGGTCGAGACGGGCATCATCGCCAACCAGTACATCGGCGCGTGGCAGCGGCCGGATGCCAATGCCGTGCTGGTCGCCCCCGCCTACACGTTCCTGATGAACAACCGGCCGGCGTCGCACCAGTTCTGGCTGGATGCCGGCGGCCGCGGCTGGTCGGAGCGCATCTTTCAGCCGCTCACCCATCCGATCGTCCTGAGCCGGGGTTGGCAGGCGGGCGCGCCCTGGACCGACGAGAACGAAGACTACTACCGGCGCGATACGCTCTACCGGTTGGTGGCCGGCCTGCTGCGTCGCTGCCGTACCGGCGTGCATCTCGGCTTCACGGAACTGAGCGAAACCGGCGGCATGGATCAGGGACTGCTGCTGGAAGTCATCAACCGCCTGCTCCGCCGCTTGAGCGGCGATGCGGCTTCCGATGAGCGAGGAGTGGCTCAAGGATGAGTGGCTCGGAGATGGGTGGATCAGAGATGAGTGGCGCGATGAAGTTCTCTCCGCGTCCCGCACAGCGCGAGATCCTGGAATACACCGGCGGCAAACTCGGTGTGGCGGCGGTGCCGGGGAGCGGCAAGACGCGCACCCTGTCGGCGCTCGCCGCCCGGCTGGTGGCCGACCGCATCCGGGAAGGTGAAGAGGTGCTGGTCGTCACGCTGGTCAACGCCGCTGTCGAGAATTTCAACGCGCAGATCCGCAGCTTTCTCAAGGAGCGCGGCCTGCTGGCCAATGTCGGCTATCGCGTGCGCACGCTGCACAGCATGTGCGCCGACATCGTACGCGACAACCCCGGTCTGGTGGCGCTGGGCGAAGGCTTCGTCATCCTGGACGACCGTGAGACCAGCGATATTCTGAGCGATGCCGTCTCCGCTTACCTGCGCGCCGACCCGGCCATGGTCGAGCAACTGATCGCCGCCGATCTTGAAGGGCACAGGCGAGAGGCCGTGGTTCGCGACGACGTGCCGGGTCTGCTCACCGAGATCGCCGGCGCCTTCATCCAGCGCGCCAAGGATCTCACCCTGATGCCCGAGCAGGTGATGGAGAACGTCACCCGCTTCGACCAGCCGCTGATCCTGGCGGAGATGTGCGCCAACATCTATGCGAGCTACCAACGCGGCCTGAACTACCGCGGCGCCGTCGACTTTCAGGACCTGATCCGGCTGGCCCTGCGCGCGCTGGAACAGGATGTCACCCTTTTGCGCCGCCTGCGCGCCCGCTGGCGCTACATTCTCGAAGACGAAGCGCAGGACAGCAGCCGGCTTCAGGAGCGCATCCTTCGCCTTCTGTCCGGCGACGATGGCAACTGGGTCCGTATGGGCGATCCGAATCAGGCCATCTACGAGACGTTCACCACCGCCAACCCGGAGCTGCTCTGGCGCTTCCTCGATGAGCCCGGCGTGCGCGCCGTCGACCTGCCGGACAGCGGCCGCAGCGCCGAGCCGATCATCGCCCTGGCCAACCATCTGATCGACTGGACGGCCACCGGACACCCCAATGCCGTCGTTCGCAGCCGCCGGCCGCTGCGGCCGCCGTACATCCGCCCCACCGGCGCGAACGATCCACAGCCGAATCCGCCCGCCGACCAGGCCCGCATCGTCTTCGTCGGCCAGATGTTCACGCCGGCTCAGGAGATCGAATACGTGGCCGAGTCGCTGACGCGCTGGCTGCCCGATCACCCTGAAGAGACCTGCGCCGTGCTGGTGCCGCGCAACCAGCGGGGCTACCAGCTCATCGACTTCATCAACAAGAACCACCTCGACCTGCCTACGGTCGAAGTGCTGCAAAGTTCGACCAGCACACGGCAGGCGGCAGGCGTCCTGGGGAATGTCCTCAACTACCTGACCAAGCCGGACGCGCCGGGGTGGCTGTCGATGGTCTACCGGGTGTGGCAGCGTGAGACCCGCGACGACATTGATCTCAACGTGCGGACCCTGGAGATCGCCCGCATCCTGGGCAAGATCGTCCGCGTCGAGGACTTCCTGTCGCCGGCGCCGGGCGGTCGCGACTGGCTGAACGAGGACCCGGAGGCCGCAGCGCTGACTGAGGCCGATCCCCTGGCCGCAGATGAGCTGGCGGCATTCCGCGAACTGGTGCGCCGCTGGCAGAACGCCGCCGTGCTTCCGATCGATCAGCTCCTGCTGGTGCTGGCCGGCGATCTCTTCCGCAGCGAGGCCGACCTGGCCCTGGCGCACAGTCTGGCCGTCGTGCTGCGCAGCTACGCCGGCCGCCAGCCGGATTGGCGTCTGCCGCAGTTCACCGACGAACTGGCCTCCATCGCCCGCAATCAGCGCCGCTTCCTGGGCATGGACGATGCCGCCCGCGCCTTCAACCCCAACGAGCACCGCGGTCGGGTGGCCATCACCACCATGCACAACGCCAAGGGGCTGGAGTGGGATCGCGTCTACCTGCTTTCGGTCAACAGCTATGATTTCCCGTCCGGCCTGCCGGGTGAAAACTACTACAATGAGAAGTACTATGCCCGTGACGGCCTGAACCTGCACGCCGAAGCGCTGGCGCAGCCTGCTGCGCCAGCGCTACCCCGCCCCGGAATCCGAGCCGATGCTCGACTTCGAGGAGCGGCTGGCCCAGGGCGAGCGCTTCCATCAACTCGTGCAGCAGCATCAGATCGGCGTCCCGGCCGAAACGCTGCGCACCGCACTCGACGACGAAGAACTGGCCGAGTGGTTCGACCGCTACCTGAACACCGCCCTGGCCGGATTGCCGCCACAGCGCTACGCCGAGCTGTCGCTGACCCTCCCGCTGGCCGACCGGCGTCTGGTCGCCAAATTCGATCTGCTGGCGGCGCAGCCCGGCGAGGCGGCTGTGATCGTGGACTGGAAGACGGCGCCGCGGCCGGGGACGCGCGAGGAACTGGCCGAACGGTGGCAGACCCTCCTTTACCCGTATGCGCTGGCGCGCGCGGGAGCGCATCTGAACGGCGGAATGCCGATACCGCCGGAGCAGATTCGCATGATTTACTGGTTCGCCGAGGCGCCAGAGCAGCCGGTGGCGTTTGCCTACGACTCCGCCGCCCATGCCCGCGTCGAGAGCCGGCTGAACGACCTGACTGCGGAACTGCTGGCGCGGCCGAATGAGCTGGCCGCCTTTCCGCTCACGCCGGATGTCCGTCACTGCCGCTTCTGCGTCTACCGCTCGTTCTGCGAGCGCGGTACCCAGGCCGGCGATGCGCTGGCGCTGGTCAACGGCGCGGATGAAGAGGACCTGCCTACCCCCTCGCTCGATCTGGAGCAGGTCGCGGAGATCGCCTTTTAGCGGTATCGTACAATGCGCGCTTAAGTGATGCCGTCGCTGACGGGCGGCTTGTTGGATGCATTGTAGTCGCTGAAAGAATACACGTTTTATGTCCCTCACCTGGCTTGAGCCTTCCCCCATCGCCCCACCCGACGAACTGATCGCCGCCGCCGGCCACCCGCTGGTCGCCGCTGCGCTCTGGCGGCGCGGCATCACCACGCCCGACGCCGCACGCGCCTTTCTCGACCCCGACGCCTACGCCCCGGCCGATCCGTTCGATTTGCCGGACATGACCCAGGCCGTCGCGCGCATCCGCCGCGCCATCGCCGACCGTGAGCAGATCGCCGTGTGGGGCGACTTCGACGTCGATGGGCAGACGGCCACCGCCCTGCTGGTCGAGGGCCTGACCGCCCTCCGTGCGCAGGTCGCCTGGCACATCCCCGATCGCCTGTCCGAAGGTCACGGTGTCCACCTGCCGGCGCTGAGCGGGCTGATCGACCGGGGCGCGCGTGTGCTCGTTACCTGCGACACGGGCATTGACGCCTATTCCGCGATTGACTACGCGAAGGAACGCGGCGTCGATACAATCGTCACCGACCACCACCAGCTTCCCGAAACGCTCCCGAACGCCGCCGCCATCATCCATCCACTGCGCCTGTCGGACGACCACCCGATGCGCACGCTGCCCGGTGTGGGCGCGGCCTTTCAACTGATCCGCGCGCTGGCCCGGTCCATGGAGGCGGACCCGGCGCTCATCGATCGTCTGGTCGATTTGGTCGCGCTCGGCATCGTCGCCGACGTCGCCCTCCAGACCGGCGACACGCGCTATTGGCTTCAGCGCGGCCTGCGCCAGATGCGCGCCACCCTGCGACCAGGCCTGGCCGCCCTGGCTGAAACGGCAGCCCTCGGCACGTCTGGGCTGAATGAAGGCCACATCGGCTTTGTACTGGCGCCGCGCCTCAACGCCGCCGGCCGCCTGGACGATGCCGCCGTGGGCGTCGAGCTGCTGCTGGCCGACAATGTCGACGCTGCGCGCACCATTGCGCTGCGCCTGGAGAGCCTGAACGCCCAGCGACGCCTGCTCTGCGACCAGATTGAAGGCGCGGCCGAGGCGCAAATCGCCGCCGATTCGTCGATGCGTTCCGCCGACATCCTGGTCCTGCACGGGCCGGAATGGCACGCCGGCGTCGTCGGCATTGTGGCCAACCGGCTGGTCGAACGCTATAACGTACCTGTCATTCTGCTGGCGTCACCACCAGGGGAAGAAGCGCGGGGCTCGGCGCGCTCCGTCGCCGGGGTGAACATCACGACGGTCCTGGCGGCCAACGCCCATCTGCTCACCGGCTATGGCGGTCACACGATGGCAGCCGGCCTGCGCCTGAAGCCGGAGAACATCGGCCGGCTGCGCCGCGCCCTGGGCCGAACCGTCCACTCCATGCGGGGCGAAGTTACCCCTGGCACGCTGACCGTAGACATTGAGACGCAGATTCCCGCTGTCGCGCTCGATCTGGTGGCCGCGCTGGAGCAACTCGCCCCCTTCGGCCCTGGCAATCCACCGGTCGTGCTGGCCATTCGCGATCTGCGCCTGCGCGACGCCCGGACGGTCGGGCGTGACGGTGCCCACCGCGCGCTGACGGTCGAAAATGCCACAGGTGACTCCCTCAAAGTGATGTGGTGGGACAGCGCCGCGCTGCCGCTGCCCGACGATGGTTTTGACCTGGCCTGCACCGTCCGCGCCAGCGACTACAAAGGGGTGCGCCGCGTCGAAGTCGAATACGTCGATTCGCAGTCCGGTCGCGTCACGTCCAGCGCCGTGCGCATCGAAGTGGTCGATCACCGCCGCGATCCGGACCCGGAAGGCGCGCTGCTGGCGCTCGACGGGGCGCAGGTCTTTCGCGAGGGCGGCGATCCGGCGGCTGGAGTCAACCGTCTTGAACTCCAACCCGGTGAAACCCTTGCCCTGTGGACCACGCCGCCCGATCGGGCCGTGCTCCGCGCGATCCTGGACGTGGCGCAGCCGCGGGCAGTCCACGTCTTCGCCATCGATCCGGCTTTCCCCGACGCCGACTCGTTCCTTCGCCGGCTGCTCGGGCTGGCAAAATACGCGCTCCAGAACAAGGACGGCGTGACCGACTGGGAGGCGCTGGCCTCGGCCATGGCCGCCACCGAGCGCTGCGTCGCCCTGGGCCTGGCGGTGCTGGAGGCCACCGGCGCGCTGCGGCTGTCCAATAACTCCACCTACGTCGTGCGCCTGGAGCCGGGCACCGGTGACGTCGCTCTTAACGCCGGCAAGATTCGCGCCAAGCTGGAATCGGCCCTGGCCGAGTGCCGCGCCTTCCGCAGCCATCTGCACCAAACCTCCTCGCTGGACGCGCTCTTCAGGCGGTGAACGAGCGCGACGGACACGCTGGCCTACCCTTACGGTTCGCCACACAGAACTATCGCGGTCGGGCGTTCCCATGTGCTCGCCAGCCAGGAATTCACCCCTCGGATGGCATCTCCCCGACATAGCGGGCACGTGGACGGATGAGGTCCCCGGCAGTGTACTGCTCGATGGCGTGGGCAATCCACCCCGCAGACCGGCCGATGGCGAATAGAGTCAGCGGCGTCCCCGTTGGCAGATCCAGCAGGCGGGCCAGCGCCGCCAGCGTCAGATCGATGTTCGGGGCAACGCCTTTGATCTCGCCCATGGTCTGGCTGAGTGCGTCAAGCCGAGCAAGAACCGGCGCGCCTGGCGCATACTCGCGCATCAGCGCCGTCAGCGTGACCGCCCGAGGATCGCCTTCCGGGTACAGCCGGTGTCCGAAGCCGGGGATACGCTCACCCCGGCGGAGCCGCTCGGACACCAGCCGCGCCGGGTCGCCCGTCTGGCTGAGAAAAGCTTCGGTCAGCTCGGTGTTGCCGCCATGCTTGAAGCCGGTCAGCGCCGCCAGCCCGGCAGCCACCACGGCATAGGGATTGGCGTCGGTGCTGGCCGCGACGCGCGCTGCAAACGACGACGCATTGAGTTCGTGGTCGGCGCACAGGATCAGCGCCGCGTCGATCAGCCGTGCGGCCTTTGGGCAGCCCCAGACGCACGCCAGACGTGCAGCCAGGCGAGCCTCTGAACGGCTGGCGCCAGGTTCAGGCGCGGCCACACGGGCCAGTAGTCGCACAATGCGGCCCCCGGTCCGAGCCACCGCCGGCGCACTCAGATCGTAGGCCGCCAGATCGTCTGCCCCGGCAAAGGCCAGCGCCGCGGCCATGCGCGACGCGGACGGAAGTGCAGCGAACGACGGCAGGCTCTCCAACGGGGTGACCGGTGGTTCGCCGGCGAAAAATGCGGCCCCACCCGAATCGCGCCCGGTCCACAGGATCGCAGCCACCTCTTCAAAAGTCGTCTCGCGGGCAAGCGCCGCGGCATCGTGACCCCGGTAGTAGACGCGGTGGTCGTGTATCAGGGTCAGCGACGAGTCCAGCATGGGCGATCCCCAGTGGAGCGCGTCCTGCGCCACCTTCCCGGGGTCGCGCCGATAGGTCTTCCGCGCCGCCAGCTTCTCGACATCTTCCGCGTGATAGCGCCGCTCGCGAGTGGCGTCACTGCCTTCTTCGGAGCGGATCAGCCCTCGGCTCACATAGGCGTACAGGGTCGCCCGGCTGATCCCCAGCCGCTCCGCCGCTTCCGTCGCCGTCATGTACCGTTTTCGCATCATTGCTATGTTGATTGTTGCATCAAGCGTGGCAGCGCAATTCGATCATTGTACGCCAACTGGCGGTCTCAGACGTGCGCTGCCTCCCGCTCTGCCGTTATTGCAGCTCAAACGTCCCCTGAAGGAAATAGTTGCTGCGTTCGCCAACGCCCCGCACGGTCGCGGAGTAGCGAGCGGAGTCCGGTTCCGCATTATCGCTGAGCCACGACGTGTAACTGTTCGCGCTAGCGCTCACGCCCCGGAAGTAGCCGCTCGGTGACGTGCGAAACATCGCCAGGGCGATTGCCCCGGTCGTGACGCGCGCACGTGCACTCGCGCTGAACTCGTCACGAGAGCGATAGCGGTGTATTTCGCTGGGGCCGATCTGAGGGTCAACGTAGAAGTAAAGCACGTTCGTCTGTGCGGATGGGTAGCTACCCGTCACGGAGATCTCGACATCAATTTCGGGATAGGTTTCGGTGTAGTACTCGCCTCTCCCCTCCGCTGTCCATCCTGTCCCCGCGCCAGACTGTACATACCACCAGTGGACGCCGTCAGCGCACACAGGGCCATCCAGAACGAAGAACTCTTCGCCGGGTCGAATTGCGCCGACCACCTCACCATTGATTCTCGCCTGAGCGCGAAGTCGATTGTCCAACGGCGGATCCGGTAGCACGCGTCCAGCGCGGTCGTTCGCCATCAGGGCAGGCAGCGGGCAGCCCTGACTCGTTGACAGGTTGTCCCTGCTGACTCTGAAGTTCGTTGCAGAAGACAGCACTTCAAAAAACACCTCCGCTGTGCTGACGTAGGCATTGAACTGCGCGCTGTTCGCCGCCTCGAGCCGCAGTTGAAGGTCGACGTTCCCCACGGAGATCGTGGTCGTGCGAGAGACGCGCTGGTTGGTCGATGAAACCTGTCCAAAGTGACGAGATAACGGTTCAAGCCATGGTGGCGACCAGTTGGGACCGAAGTAGTCCTGTGGCTGAGGGAGCTGCGCCTGCTGAGACTGTCCAGGCTGCACGGCGATTGTGAAGTTCACGTTATTCGTCGAACCGATTACGCTGCCCCCGCCGGGAGGGCTGGTCGCGGCGCAGCTTATGCCGTATGTTCCAGGATCCCAGTCTGGCACTGTGAACTCAAGAACACCTCCGTCGGAAGTCAGGCCGAGAAATTCGCTGACGGTATCGATTCCGCGCGTGTCGTAGATGCGGCAAACGAGCTGACTCGCGTTGGTGTCCAGCCGAACCCGCTCACCGGGCTGACCTCGCGATGGGGATATGGACTCGATCGCCCAGGTTCCCACATCGTCTTGGGCAGAGACAATGCTTGTACCGCAGATCAGTAGCAATGCGATGGCGATAAAGGTCTGCAGCCGCCTGTAAATAACCATGGCTTCCTCCTTAGTTTCATACGTCACTTGCCCGATTCTTCGGTAGTACGGACCGACTAACGCGACTTGGCACAGCGAAAACCGATGGTCTCATCGGGATAATCGGGAGCGGCGGCATCATCGAATAGAATGCTGTCTGGGCTCGTGCGCAGAACACGTTCAGAAAGCGAGCCCGTCCAGAAACTGTGTCCCATGACCTGCAGACTCCCAGGTGATGGTTGCGTGATTTCCCACGTCGTGAGGCATAGGCCGTCGCAGTCGACAGGCGTACTCGTCCATTCGCGCACGTTGCCCAACAGGTGCATGATTCCACCCTCCAACGAAGCGCTACCGGCATAATCCCGGTCATCCACGGCAACCGGGTGACCCGCCGAATCGCCCTTCCCCTCTACAAACATGTTGACGCGCACACTTGTCTGATCGGGGAGGTCGTCCCCCCACGGAAATGGATGCTTGTCTTCGCCCTGCGCCGCATACTGCCATTCGAAAGCCGACGGCAACCGCGCCCCGATCCAGTCACAGAACGCCGTCGCTTCCCCGGCTGTTACGCTCTGAACAGGGTACTCGTCAGGCGCCGACGTGTAGTCGTATTCCAACCCACCGTCAGCTGGCCAAGTGTGCACAGGCGGGTCGCACGGCCCATACTGATCGCAAAGACGGTACTGCCTGTACGAGACTTCATGGCGATGGATCATGAAAGCGGGGATGGCGATGCTTTCGCCAGAGGCAGACACAATTGTGAAGGTGGGCAGTTCGGCCATTTCACCCATCGCGTCGGCGATCGCATTCGCCTCTTGCGTTTGCTGCACCAGGACAGCCGCAGCGATGACGGCAATGGCGATCGCGCCTACGGCACTGCCAATGCCGATGACGCGACGCAGGTTGTTCCTTGCTTGCCTGCGACCTGCCTCCAGTGCGATGAGCTGCGCTGCACGACGGTCGGCTGCTTCGCGACTCACACGGATGAATCGCCGCTGCAGAGCCTGCGGCAGCGGATTGACCACATCTGTCTTGGCGCCATCTGCTGCGGCGGCGTAGGCATCGGCCTGTCGGAGCCAGACTTCAGCGCCGTCAATGTCTTTGCCGTACAGCAGTAGGTCCTCCCGTTCTCCAGCATGCTCCCATTCAGTGGCTCTGGTGAGGTAGCGGGTGTGCGCCTTGACGTATTCCAGATCGGTTTCGATCGCCGTGGTCAGCCGCTTCAGGCCTTCTTGGAAGTTGTCGTCCTGCCTGAAGAAGACCCAGTTTATGTGATTCAGTTGGTGCCAGTTGTCGCGCGCGATGATCAGAGGATCCTTGCCTGACAGCCGCTCCTGCATCGCGGCGTCTGGCTCGAAGTCCGCAATAGTGGCAAACGCGTCGCGCGAGACGATATCCTGATAGAGAATGGGCACGATGCGCTTCTTGAGTTCGAGAGCATAGTCGAGCTCAAGATTGCACACGATGGATGCCATCGAGGCCGGACTCATGATGAACAAGAAGCTGTCCGCTGCCTCGATCCCGGACCGAATGTCGGCCCACCAGTTCGGTGATGTCAGCGGAATGCCTTCCCAGTCGATCCAGGCGCTCTTTTTGTGTGCCTGGAGCTGTTCGATCAGGTGCCGAGCGAAGTCCCCGTTCTTGCGCGAGTAGGAGATGAATACGTCACTCATTCGCCGCTCCGCTCACCTAATTCGTAGATATATAGATAATATACTCCTTAATGCGGTCGTTTGTCTCACTGCATCCGGCGACGGGCTGGCGGATTTGTGCGGCCTCTCCTGGCATATCATGTGACAGCCTGTGATCGCGTCTGAACGGGACCGGCATCACAACATCATATTGATTCTCTCATCAAGATTGACACAGCTAATCAACTATTCTACGCTGTTGATCGTTCACTGTCATTTGTATGAGGGAATATTGCTATGCCCATCATGACCGAACCGGCCGAGCCGGAGTATTTTCCCGCGAGCTTTCCGCGCGACTCCTTCCCCGCCATCCTCTGGGAGGGCGGGCGCCCTGTCGACTGGCCGGCCGCGGCCTGGACGACCGAAACGACCCACCGCGACGGCCAGCAAGGCGGCTTGCCCCTGACAGCGGCGCAGAGCCTGGCCATTTACGACATTATGTGCCGTTTCACCGGCAGGTCCGGCGCTATCCGACAGGCGGAGTTCTTCGTCTACCGGCCCTCCGACCGCGATGCCCTGGTCGCCGCGCTGGAACGGTGGGAATCCGGCGCGCCGATCGAGCCGACCACCTGGATTCGCGCGACGGCCAGGGATGTGGCGCTGATCCGGTCGCTGGGCGTGCGCGAGACGGGCATGCTCGCCTCGGCCTCCGACTACCACACCTTCCACAAGTTCAAGCCGGGCGGACGTAACCAGGCCGCAGAGACCTATCTGGAGGCCGTGCGCCTGACGCTGGACGCCGGCATCCGCCCGCGCCTGCACCTGGAGGACGCCACCCGCGCCTCGCTCGACTTCATCCTGCCGTTTGTCGAGGCGGCCCGAGCCATGGCCGAGCCCTACGGTGAAGCGCTGCGCCCCAAGTTTCGTATCTGCGACACGATGGGGTTGGGACTCCCTTACGACGACGTGGCCCTGCCCCGCAGCGTCCCCCGGCATGGTCCGGGCCATCCGCGGGCTGGGCGTGACGGCAGAGGATCTGGAGTTCCATCCGCACAACGACACCGGCCTGGTCGTCGCCAACTGCCTGGCGGCCGTGCGCGCGGGCTGCGCGGTCATCAACGGCACGCTGCTCGGCAAGGGCGAGCGCACCGGCAATGCTCCGCTCGAGGCCGTGCTGATGCACCTGATCGGCATGGGTTACTTTGCCGAAGAGCAACCGGATTTCCACGCGCTCAACGACCTGGTCGATTTGTACGCCGAGATGAACGAGCCGATTCCGCCGAAGTACCCGCTCTTCGGGCGCGACGCCCACCGGACCCGCGCCGGCGTCCACGCCGATGGACTGAACAAGTTCTGGTGGATGTACGCGCCATTCGACGTGCCGAAGCTGCTCGGCCGTCCGCTGGAGGTCTCGCTCACCAAGGATTCAGGCGTCGCCGGGCTGATCTTCGTCATCCGCCAGCACACTGGCCTCGATCTGGCCAAGCACGATCCAGCCCTGCTGGCGCTGCATGAGTGGATGCTGGCGGAGTTCGACAACGGCCGGGTGACCAGCATCGAGTGGGAAGAGATCGCCCCCCGGCTGGAGGCCATCCGTCAACCGGAACAGCCCTGACCGTCAGGTGAACGACTTCTCCATCTGAAACTGGTTGATCGGCACCCGCGTCATGCCGTTCCGTGTGAATATCGGGCCGTATTCTTCCGGGCAGATCGGCGGGACACGCCACGATTTGCCCGGATGGGCCGCGATCAGCGCGCCGACAAGGCGGGTGGCGACCCCCTGCCGCTGCTGCTCCGGCGGCACGGCCAGACCGTTGATGGTGATCGCCTCCCCGGCCGGGTTGCTGACGATCGCCCAGGCGTCGGCTGCGCGATAGCCCATGCGATAGGCGGCGAACGGCGGGCCGAAGGTGACCAGGTTCTCACCGCTGCACTGCCAGGGCGTATCGGGGGGCATCCAGGCCGTGATCCGCCGCGCCGCGTCCGCAATTTCGACCGGCTGGAGCGGTTCCGGCGTCCCGCCAAGCCCCTCGCCGCTGTAGCCGATCAGCCGGCGCATGTGCCGAAAGCCGGTCGCCTCGTACAGGTGTACGGCGCGCGGGTTCTGCTCGATCACTTCGAGTTCCAGCCGATGGTCGCCATTCTCGCGCGCTTCCCGCTCAATCTCGCCGATCAGCCAGCGGCCAATGCCAAGGTTCTGCGCCGCTTGCGCCACGCCCATAAGCCCCACACGGACGGACGACCCGCGCCGCGCCAGGAGCGCGATCCCAGCCGGCCCGCCGTCGACACGCGCCACCAAACTGCGCGCCAGGCTGATCCCGTTCTGGACCAGAAAGCCGGACAGCATCCGCGGAATGAAGTGCACTTCGCCGCCAACGTAACCCACGAACGACTCGTTGATCAGGTCGCACAGCGCTTCCAGGCTGTGTTCAAAGGCGCTCTCGACGGTCCGTTCCATTTCCCCCTCTTCCTTTCGTTCGTATCCCTCATGGTGCCAGGCTGACCCGCAGCAAGTCCAGCGCCTGCAAGGTCAACAGATTGCGCAGTGTGCCGCCATACTCACGCTCACCGCCAGTGAAGTCGCAGAACTGCCCCGGATTGGTGCGCAGGTGCGTGCCGTCGCTGGCGATGCCATTGTCCGGCAGGGCGCGGGCGGCCGCCCACAGGTTGATCAGCGGCGTGCCCCGCTCGCGTGCCAGATCGACCAGCACCTGATTGAACATCAAGGATGGCGTGTACACGTCGCGGCCAGGGAGGACCACGAACGTGGTCAGCACCGGAACCACGCCCTTGCCGATTGCCTCGTCAACCAGGCGGATCATGTTGGTGCGGTAGGCGTCGAGCGACATTGTGCCGACGTCCTTGCCGCCCAGCATGACGATCAGCACAGCCGGCCGGGTGACGCGCAGTTCGCAGGCCAGCGGCGTCTCACCACCTGCGCAGCGCGGATCGGTCGCCCAGAAGGGGTCGAGCGCCGCCGCGCTGTTGAAGCCCATCTGCACGGCGATGCTCTGGTGCGTGAACGAACTGGCATCCCCAGCTGCCGGCGGGACGCTGAAGTAACGCACCACTTCCTGCAAGTGGGCGAATCCCCCCCAGGTGCAGTAATTCTCCAGGACCAGCGGCCGCAGAAAGTCGCCGCTCAGCGAGTTACTGTCGCCGAGCGTCGTGAACACCTGCCCGTTGTTGCCCATGGCCCGCCCGCGCTCGATGATGCCGCGCACCTGCTCGGGCCCAAACTGCCAGAAGACCGGCACATTCATGAGCGCCGCTTCTTCCACAGTCAAGGCGCCGAGGTCCACGCTGGGCGCCTGGATCAGCCCGGCGGTCGGCATAACCGCGACAGCGATCGGCGTGGGGGGAGCGATGGTCGGAGGCGCGAGTTCAGGCATGGCCGGGGCGAGTTCAGGCGCCGGCCGCAGGGCGCGGGTGGGCAGCGCCGCCAGCACCTGCACCTGGGGAGCAGCGCCATCGCCGACCAGTGCAACTGACAGTGTCTGGGGCTCTATCTCCGCTTCCCTCGGGACTGGCGAAGGCATCAGCTCGTCAATCGTCGCGGCCTCTGCGCCCGGCGGCGTCGGCAGCAGAATGGGCATGGTGACCGCGAGCTGAGGGGTCACCGACGGCGATGAGATCATCTCGGTATTGACGGGACTCGCGAATGTTATGGTTACGCTGGGCGCGACTTCGGCGAGAGTCTCAGTGATGGGGGTCTCAGTGAGCACCGCCGTATGGGTAGGCAGCACGACGTGGGTTGGCAGCGGGGCAAATTCGGCGGCCACGCAGCCGCCCAGTGCAAAGAACGCCAGCGCCAGCGGTCTCCTCATGAGGCGTCCAGAACTTCCCGGATCGCAGTGAGCATTTGGAGTGTAGTCAGGTTGCGGACGACATGTCCGTAGTACAGGTTGCTGGCTCGGAAATCCACTGATCCTTCGAAGCCACGCGGCGGCGCATTCATGTGCACGCCATCTTCGTCCAACCCATGTCCGGGAAGCAGCCACAGCGCGGCATAGGTGTCGATGAGCGGAAGATGGTATTCAGCGGCCAGTCCGCGGACGATCTGGTTGAAGGCGTCGACGCGCTCCTCGAAACCGATGCGCAGCGGAATGGTGCTCAGCACGGGGATGATGCCCCGCTCCCGCGTCAGGTCGATGATGCGGCGCAGATTGTAGGCATATTCCCCGGCATCGAGGATGCCGACGTCGTTGGAGCCGAGCAGGATCAGCGCCACTGCGGGCTGCATCAGACGGTATTCGCACAGCAGTGGCGACTCCCCCTCCAGGCACTGCTCCTCGTCGGCGTAAGATGGCGCAAGTACCGAGAAGGTCGTCCAGCCGATGCCGGTGGCCAGCGACGCGCGCGCATACGATTCGCCGCTGAATCCGTCGATGGCATTTTGCAGATAGCCATAGTCGGCGATTCGAGAGTACCCTTCGGAGATCGGCTTAAGCCACTGATCGGCCACGCTCAGGCTGTCGCCGACTTTGACGAACCTTTCCCCGTGCAGACCACGCGCCTGACCGACTGCGTACAGCCGGCTCACCTCGACAGACTGCTCAGGCGTCAGCGCGACGCGGCCGTCGAGAATCACGCCGGCATCCTCGACCGTGAACGACGTAAGTTCGCGGTACACCCAGCCCACCTCACCTTCTTCGGTGAGGACGTAGACCCAGTTCGCGCTGGCTGAGAGACGCAGCACGGAGAGGCGAGCGCCGCCAGGCAGCACATCGAGGATACTCGCTTCAAGAGAGGGAGCGGCGCGCAGGTTGACGCGCCCGGCTTCGGGGTCAATCACGGCATCCTGCGCTGCGGCGGGCAGGGCGGCCGGCCAACCCAGCAGAAGGGCGCACATCAGTATGCCCTGTGCGACTCTCAGCAGTCGAATCAAGAATCAAGCGACCTCATGTTTCGGAGCTCAACGCCGACTGCTCTTCCTCCCGCTCGCGCAGCCACTTGGCACGGTTGGCATTGCGAGCGATCTTGCCGCTGGAGGTCTTGATCAGCCAGCGGTCGTCGACCAGCTTGACGAAGCTGGCCGTCACGCCGGCGCGCGTCGCCACCGTTCGGCGGAGATCGGCGATGATAGTGCGCAGCGATTCTCCATCCGGGGCGCCGCGCACCTCGGCGATCACAGCGATCAACTCGGTGCCCTCGCGTTCATCAAACACACCGAAGACCACAGCGCGCCCCGGATGGACGCCGCCAACCTCGTTGACGATGGCTTCGAGATCGGCAGGGAAGATGTTCTTTCCGCCGTTGATGATCAGGTCTTTCACGCGTCCGCTGACGTAGGCACGTCCCCCGGCGAGGTAGCCAATATCGCCGGTCCTGTACCAGCCATCCGCCTCGATCGGGTTCAGATCTGGCCGCCGGTAGTACTCACTCAGCAGGCAGTTGCTGCGAATGGCGTACTCGCCGACTTCACGCTCGCCGAGCACCCGACCAGTCGACGGATCGATCACACACATTTCTGTGCCGTCGATCGGCTCGCCACAGGAAGTCTTGACCACCGCGTTCGGGTGGTCCGCCGGCACCACGACCGCCCGCCCCTGCTCTTCCAGCAAAACACGGTCAATCGTCTCGACCGGCGGCACGATGCCGAAACGGGTCTGTGTCACGGCGAAGACGTTCTCGGCCATGCCGTAGCTGGTGGAGAGCATCTCACGCCGGCAGCCAATCGAAGCGAAGCGCTCATAGAACATCTGATGACTTGACGCGAGCACCGGTTCGGACGTATTGATGAACATCCGCATCGAGGCGATCGACAATCCTTGCAGGTCGCGCTCGCGGATGCGCCGGGCGCAGTGGTTGTAGGCGAAATTGGGGAGCCAGCAAAGCGTGCCGCGATACTCCGAAATGGCGCGCAGCAGCATAGCCGGCGCCTTGACCCATTCGAAGGGCGACATCAGCACCAGCGGGATACCCTGGATCAGCGGCATCAGGAAGCCGGCGATCAGCCCCATGTCATGGTAGAGCGGCAGCCAGCTCACCACGACGTCGGACTCGTCGATGGCGATGGCATCGCAGTAACTGGCAAGATGGTTCAGGACAGCACGATGCGACAGCGCCACACCTTTTTGCAGGCCTGTCGTGCCGCTGGAGTGCTGAAGAAAGGCGATCTCGTCGGGATCGGCGGAATAGCCTGTGCCATCCGGCAGAACTGATTCGTCTCCCGTCACACCCGCCGCCGAGCTATACACCGCGCAGTGGACAACCTCGCGCAGATACGGCGCGAACTCCTCCGTGGTGAAGACGGCCTTTACGCCTTCGCGCGCCACCAGGTCGCCGATGCTGCGCCGGTAAATCTCCGGGTCGAGCTTCTCGGTGAGCGTCGGGAACATCGACGGAATCGCCCCGATCCACAGCGCGCCCCAGAAGGTCGCGATGCTCTCCAGGCTCTGCACATGGGCGATGACGATCAGGTCGCGGGCGCCAACGCCCTGGTTCAGCAAGGCCGCCGCCGCTTCCAGGACGGCTTGCCTGAAAGCGCGACGGCTGACCGTAACCGGGTCCTGCGTCTGGCTCACGAAGATCAGCGCTGCTTCATCCTGTCCTGTCGGCCCCAGAGCGGCCGCGTCCAGCAGGGTGAGAACCTGCGATCGGGTATCGAGTGTAAGCATCAAGGGTGTCGTCCGGGTCACCAAGCGAGTCGTTCAGACAGTGTTGTGCGAGGGTTCATTTCAGGTCGCGCAGGACACGCGCCACAATCAGGTCGAGCGTGTCCATCTTGGCGACGGTCAGGTCGGGGTCGGGAATGTAAATGTCATAGGTCTTCTCGACAAAGACGCCGAGCTCGGCCAGCGCAAACGAGTCCATCAGCCCGCCGGAGATAATCCCCTCATCGTCCTTGAGCGGGTACTTCGCGTCGCGAATCAGCTCCCGCGTGATGTAAGCGCGCAGCGTCTGGCGCACCTCAGCCTCATTCATGAGTCAGTCTCCGTTCGAGAATTGCGAGGGGATCAACGCTTTTCGTCTCTGGGCAGCCGATAGCCCAGGCGACGCAGCAGATTCTCGTCGCTGCGCCAGTCCTTCAGGACCTTGACGTGCAGTTCCAGGAACACCTTCACTTCAAGAAGCTGCTCCAGTTCTTCACGCGCCGCTGCCCCGATCTGCTTGATCATTGCGCCGTTCTTGCCGATCAGAATACCCTTCTGGCCGTCGCGCTCGACGTAGATGATGGCGCTGACGTAATGCAGGGCCTCGCTCCGTTCCTTATAGGTCTCGATCTCCACGGCTACCGAATACGGCAGTTCGTCATCGGTCGCCATCATGATCTTCTCGCGGATAACCTCGGCAGCCACGAAGCGCAGATTGAGGTCGCTCACCTGATCGACCGGGTAGTAACGCGGTCCTTGCGGCATCAGGCTGAACAGCAGCTCGACCAGAGCATCAACATTGTCGCCCTTGAGCGCGCTGATCACCAGGACATGGTCCGTCTGGACCAACTCCTTGTAGGCCTCAATTTTGGCTTCACGTTGTTCCGGTTTGAGCAGGTCACCCTTGTTCAGCAGCAGAATCACCGGCGTATCGCCGCGTAGACGGGCGACCGTGTCGGCGAGGTATTGGTCACGCCGCGCCGGCGCTTCCGAGGCATCAACCAGCACCAGGATGGCGTCGGCCTCTCGAAAGGCCGTCTCCGCCACCTGGACCATGTATTCTCCCAGGCGATGCTGCGGCGCATGGAGCCCTGGGGTATCCACCAGGAGAATCTGCCCATGTTCATTAGTCAATATGCCCAGTTGACGCCGGCGTGTCGTCTGCGGCTTCGGGCTGACGATGGCGATCTTCTGGGCCAGCAGCCGATTAATCAGCGTCGACTTCCCTACATTGGGAACACCAACCACGGCAACTTCTCCGGAGCGGTGGTCGGGCGGAAGATCGTCCGAGAAAACATCATCAAGTTCGGGATCAGGATTCATCAATTTTCCAGGTTCAGGTACTGGCGCAGCCGAGGCGCTAGGGGCGCATCATCCGGCGCAATCAGGCGGACGGGACTCGCAATAGGAACGGTACTGCCGCTGTCAGGGTAGACAAGAACCTGCGGGCGAAGGGCCAGGTCCAGCAGCTTGATCGTGAGCATGTCCTCGCGCCCGTCGTTCCGCCAGCCAAACACCTCGGCCCGCGGATACAGGTTGCTCCGTTTAGTGATGAACTCCCAGGCTTCTTCACCGGTGAGCATCGTCCCGTAGTCGATGGCGACCAGACCGGGCACCAATGTGATGTGAGGCTTCCCAAGCATGCGCAGCCCATATCGGACGACCAAGTCGCCATTCGCCCTGACCGCCGCGCCCGCCGGCGGTTCGGTCGCCAGCGCTATTTCGGCTTCGACCTCAACGACAAAGCCGGAGAATGCATCTGAGATAGGCCGGCGTTCGGGTATCGTCACGCGCGCCATGGTGCTCCGCCGTGAGCCTGCCCGACGAGATGCAGCAGATCAGTGGGCATGGCCAGTTCCGGCCGGAAGCGCGGAGTGCGCTTCGCCCGCCTCAAGGCTGCCCTGCATCCCTTCCGGCAGCAGCAGTTCTTCGCTGGCGGGCACGGGCGCGTCATGGCCGTGGCCGTGCCCGGTATCTTTCGGCTGATTGATGTCGTCGAAGTGGTCGAATGGTCGCACCACCGCCGTCCAGATACCAATCCCGGTAATCAGAAGGAGCAGCCCGGCCACAAAGAGAAACCCGATCAAGCCACCGTTGGCGATCTCGGCGTTCGCGACGCCTAGACCAAGCGCGGTCAGCATCAGAACAAGGCCCGCGCCAGCCGTCAACGCCAGGCCGAAGGGGATAGGCTGCCTGCTGGGGTGTCCATGACTTTCCACGTATTGCGCTCCTCAATAGACTGCATTGACTCGACGTCCGAATTGACCTCAATTGTGCCGCCGCAGCGTGGTTCCGTCAACCTCACACCGCGCGTCACCCAGACACATTGGACGGGATGGGTTCACGAAATCCGCGGATCGGTTATGGCGGCACGACGACATGCCGTTTTATACTGTTGCGCTCAGCCTGGACCTTCAACGCGGAGGGCGTACTGGTGAGTAAACGGATTCTACTGATCCGACATGGGCAAACGGACTGGAACGTCGAAGGGCGATGGCAGGGCATGACGGATGTGCCGCTGAACGCCACCGGCATCAGTCAGGCCAAGGTGCTGGCCGAGCATCTGAAGGAACGCCCGGTCCGGACGATCTTCAGCAGCGACTTGCAGCGCGCCGCCATAACCGCGCAGCTCATCGGGGAACGGCTGAACGTCGTACCGCGGTACGATCAGCGACTGCGCGAGATCAACCTCGGCGTGTTCCAGGGGCTCACCTACAACGAAATGAGTAAGCAGCACCCGGTGAAAGTCCGGGAGATGGGCGAAGACTATATGGGCTTCGTCTTCCCGGAAGGCGAGTCGCGCAGGATGCTCCAGGACCGCGCCTACGAGTTCTGGCAGTCGGTGATTGTCCACGAGCCTGGTCCTGAGATCGCTATCGTCACGCACGGCGGCTGGATTCGCGCGCTGCTCCTCAAGCTCTTTCCCGACGAGGGCTCCGGGGGGCACGGGCTGAGCAACACCTCGGTCACACTGATTGATGAGGAGGAGTCTGGCTGGAAACTGGCACACATTGGATCGACCGCTCATCTGACGGAGGAAGGGCATATCAACAAAGACTCGCTTTAGCAAAACTTTGTGACAAATCGCACAAGGCTATGAGCGATCTGTCACAAGGCAATCCCAAACCGGCATGTTATAGTGAGCAGTGTCCAACAACAACTGGATAGAACCTAACTCATTGGAGACAGGAATGACTATCCCAAACGAGGTCCGACCGGTGAACCCCGAGACGCTGATCTTTCCTCAGGCCGCGCGCAGCGAACGTTTCAAGCAGTTCGTGCGCGACGCGGTAGCCCTCTGTAAACCCGACGCAGTCGAATTCTGCGACGGGAGCGAAGAAGAATACCGGCAGCTGTGCGATTTGATGGTGGAGAGCGGCACGTTCATCCGCCTGAATCCGGAAAAACGACCAAACAGCTTCCTGGCGCGCTCCGATCCGTCTGATGTGGCTCGTGTCGAGAGCCGCACGTTCATCTGCAGCCTGAATAAAGACGATGTGGGTCCAACCAACAATTGGGTGAACCCGAAAGAAATGCACGAAACCCTCAACGGTCTGTTTGACGGGTGCATGCGCGGACGTACGATGTACGTCATCCCCTTCTCGATGGGCCCGCTGGGTTCACCAATCGCCTACATCGGCATCGAAATCACCGATTCGCCCTACGTCGTCACCAATATGCGCATCATGACACGCATGGGAACGGCCGTTCTTGAGGTGCTGGGTACCGGCAGTGATTTTGTCCCCTGCATGCACTCGGTCGGCGTACCGCTCGAACCCGGCCAGCAGGATGTGCCGTGGCCCTGCGAGCAGGTGGTCGAACGCAAGTACATCGTGCACTTCCCTGAAGAACGTTCGATCTGGTCCTATGGCAGCGGCTACGGCGGCAACGCCCTGCTCGGCAAGAAATGCCTGGCGCTGCGCATCGCCTCCGTGCTGGGACGCGATGAGGGCTGGCTCGCCGAACACATGCTCATTCTGGGCGTCGAGGAGCCGTCTGGCCGCAAGACTTACGTCGCGGCAGCCTTCCCCAGCGCCTGCGGCAAGACCAACTTCGCCATGCTCGTCCCGCCCAAGGAATTCGAAGGCTGGAAGGTGACGACCGTCGGCGACGATATCGCCTGGATCAAGCCGGGCAAGGATGGCCGCCTGTATGCCATCAATCCCGAGGCTGGCTTCTTTGGCGTCGCGCCGGGCACGTCCTACAAGACCAACCCGAACGCGATGGACACCCTGAAGGCCAACATCATCTTCACCAACGTCGCTCTGACCGATGACGGCGACATCTGGTGGGAAGGTATGGATGGGCAGGCGCCGGCCCACGCGATTGACTGGCAGGGCAATGACTGGACGCCAGCGAGCAAGGCCAAGGCCGCGCACCCGAATTCGCGCTTCACCGCCCCGGCGAGTCAGTGCCCGAGTATCGACCCGGACTGGGAGAATCCTGAAGGCGTGCCGATCAAGGCCTTCATCTTCGGCGGCCGCCGCGCCAGCACGGTGCCGCTCGTATACCAGGCCTTCAACTGGTCGTACGGTGTCTACATCGGCGCGACCATGGGCTCCGAGGTGACCGCCGCTGCGCTGGATGCCGCAGCCGGCGTCCGCCGCGACCCGCTGGCCATGCTGCCGTTCATCGGCTATCACATGGCAAGCTACTTCAATCACTGGCTCAACATCGGCCGGCAGATCAGCAACCCGCCGCGAATCTTCAGCGTCAACTGGTTCCGCAAGGATGCCCAGGGTAATTACCTGTGGCCGGGCTTCAGCCAGAACATGCGCGTACTCCGCTGGATCGTCGAGCGCGCCAACGGCGCCGCCAACGCGGTGGAAGCGCCGATCGGGCGTATGCCGCGCTTCAACGATCTCGACTGGAGTGGCATGGAAGACTTCACCGAAGCGCACTTCCAGGAACTGATGGCCGTCGATCGTGAGGACTGGACGAAGGAACTGCTCCTACACGAAGAACTGGTGATGAAGCTCTATGACCGCATGCCGCACGAGTTGATCGCCATCCGGCGCCTGCTGCTCAGCGTTCTCTGGCGATCGCCGTCACACTGGGATATTGGCTCGCTGAATTCGTAATTCCAGGCCATATGCCATCCAGCAAGAAGAGCTCCCCTCTTCCTGGCCTTAACAGGGAGAGGGGTGTTTATTGCCGGCTGGTGTGATTGTGACTACCCATGCGAGCGGGTTTGCGTTATGTTCATGGAAGTTATTTGTCATGTCGTTTGAGTCCAGTTTTTTGCAGTCAACGGAGTAAATGAAGATGGCTCGAAGCAAAGTCACCGTTGTGGGCGCGGGCAATGTCGGCGCGACATGCGCTCACTGGATCGCCAGCCGAGAGATCGCCGACGTCGTCCTGATCGACATCGTGGGCGATCCGCCTGGATCTTTCGCCAAAGGCAAGGCGCTCGATCTGTTCGAGGCTGCGCCGGTCATGAAGTTCGACCTGAATATTTCGGGTGGAAACGACTATGCCATGACCGCCGATTCCGACGTCGTGGTCGTGACCGCCGGCGTGCCGCGCAAGAAGAAGCCGGATGGAACCTTTCCCAGCCGCGACGAACTGGTGGCCACCAATCAGGCGATTGTCGGCAGCGTCGTGCGCGAAGCTGTCAAGTATTCGCCCAACGCAGTGCTGATCGTCGTCTCCAATCCCCTGGATGCCATGTGCCACGTCGCGCTGAATGAAAGCGGCTTCCCGGCCAACCGTGTCATCGGCCAGGCCGGCGCGCTCGATACTGCCCGCTACAAGGCTTTCCTGGCAATGGAGCTGGGCGTCAGCGTCCGTGACATTCACGGCATGGTGCTCGGCGGCCACGGCGATGAAATGGTCCCCCTGCCCCGCCACACCAGCATCGGCGGTATCCCGGTGCGGGAACTGATCGCCGAAGACAAGCTGCAGCAGATTATCGCCCGCACCCGCAAGGGCGGCGGCGAGATCGTCGGTCTGATCGGCGTCAGCGCCTGGTATGCCCCGGCAGCCGGCACGGTCGAAATGGTCGAGGCTATCGTCCGCGATCAGAAACGTGTCATACCCAGCGCCGTCCTCACCAATGGCGAGTACGGTTACAGGGGCCTGTACCTGGGCCTGCCCGCGGTCCTGGGCGCCAGCGGCGTCGAGCGCATCATCGAGATGCAGCTCAACGACGAAGAGAAGGCCATGCTGGAAGTCAGCGCCAGCGCCGTGCGCTCTGTGGTCGGCGTGCTCGGCTACTAGGCTCTCATCTCGGCACCAGAAGCAACCGACACCCCGGCATTCCCGGGGTGTCTTCTTAATTGCAGTAAGGTTCTTGGGCATGTGCCGACCGCCCGTCTTTTGTATAATGGGCTCGATTCCACAAGCCCGTTGGAACGATGCCGTTTACTTCGAGCAGCTTGCGCTGGGGTTGTCCCCGTTATGATGCGACTTTTGGCAATTGTGGCTGCCGCGCTGACGCTGGCGGCTTTACCCATCCTGACCATCGCTCAGGATAGCGGCAACCCGCTGCTGACATCCGCCTTTCAGGATGTCAACGTGCGTCAGGGTCCCGGCACCACCTACCCGACCCAGGCACGATTGCGCGCCGGCGTCCCGGTCACCATTGCTGAGCGCAACAGCGTCGGCACCTGGGTGCGCATTCAGCAGCATCTCGAAGACGGCAACCTGTACCTGGATGGTTGGGTGCTGAGCGGTTTTCTAAACCTCAGCCCTGAACTGCGATTCAGCCAGGTCCCGGTGAGTCCGCTGCCGGACGCGGTGCCGGAAAACAGCGAGTCGCCTTCGCTCACCGCCCTGTATAGCGCTCCGCTCATCTCGCCGGTCAGCGAGCGCATGCGTGAGGTCTACCAGCGCGGCCTGGAACTGCGCAACTACAGCCATGTGGTCACCAAGATCGGAGACAGTGTCAGCGCCGACCCCCTCTACATGACACTGATGAGCCGTCCGGGCGCGGCGCTCGGTCCCTACGATTACCTGCAGGACACGCTCGACTACTTTGGCGCCTCGACCCAGGTCGAGAGCGTCGCCTCCCGCATCGGGTTGAACACCTATGCCCTGTTCGACCCCGCCTGGGCCGCCGGGGAAGTCTGCCAGTCTGGCGAGTCGCCGCTCGAATGCGAACTCCGGCGCAAGAAGCCAAGCGTGGCGCTGGTCATGTTTGGCGGCAACGACGTCAAGAACATCAATGACGTCGCCTACGACCAGCAGATGCGCCGTCTGGTGGAGGAGACTCTGGCCAGGGGCGTGATTCCGGTCCTTTCGACGTTCAGCGCAAATCCCAACGATCCCAACTGGTGGAAGTCCGTCAACTTCAACAACAAGGTGATCCAGATCGCCATCGACTACGAGGTGCCGCTGATCAACTTGTGGTTGGCCACGCGGCCGCTGTCGGGCTATGGTCTGGAGCAGGACGGCATCCACATGAATCACTGGGGTACCAACACGCTGCGCTTTGACAATAGTTTCCCGGCCTATTCCGGCGCGAATCTGCGCAATTTGCTGGCGCTGCGCATGCTGGACGAGATTCGCCGGACGATTTTTCTCGATCCCAATGCGGTAGGATGAGGCGAAGCACATGCACTTTCGACAGGCATCTTTCCCGCGAGTATTGCCCGTGAGATGGGGGCTCCTCGCACTGCTGACGGTCCTTCTCCTTGCGGCCTGCTCCGGCAGCAGCACCACCAGCGACCCGGCAAACGTCGTGTTACGGTACATGGAAGCCAAAGCAAAAGCCGACGGTGAGACCGTCCGTTCCCTGTTGTGCAGCGAGCTCGAAGCCACCTGGGAACAGCAGGCAGCCTCCTTCGGCTCGGTCGAGGCGCGCCTGGAGGATGCTTCGTGCTCGCGGGTAGGCGAGACCGACGTGGTCTCCTGCACGGGCGCGATTGTCGCCGTCTATGGCACCGAAACGACGACCTTCCCGCTTGCTTCCTATCGCGTTGTCCAGGAGGACGGTGAGTGGAAGTGGTGCGAAGAAGTCCGCTGATGCGCCGCCTGTTTGACCGGCTGTTTTCGCGGGAAAACCGCATTGCCCTGGGCTTGTGTCTGCTGATCATCGCCCTGATCATCGTCACGACGGACAGCGCCCCCACGTGGATTTATCAAGGGTTCTAATCTGGCGGTTGTGGGGTTGGCTGCTGCTGATTGCCGGCGCTGCCGCCGTCTATCTGCTCCAGCCACGCCTGCCGATTCGCTTCAGCGATTTCCTCCTGCCGACCGTTTCGATTGGTCTGGTAATCGCCGGCTGGTGGTGGACGCGCGCCACGGATCAACGAACCACGCGCGAAGACCTGATTGCAGCCGCCATGTTGGTCGGCGTCGTGCTGCTCATGGCGCTCAACCGCTATCTGCCGGACACCGCCCGCCTCACCCCATCTCGCCCGCCCGATCTGCTGGTGCTGGCCGCCGGGCTGGCGGTCGCTGCTGGTGTTGCTGGGCTTTCGTGGAATCTCCTCCACCGGCGGAGCCTGAAGGCGGCCACTGGGGCTTTCATCCTGCTGCTGATCCTCCTGTTCGCCGTGCTCAAGACCGAACTCCTGGCGCGCGCAATCGCCGCCGCCTGGCGGACCGCGACCGATCAGGATGTGGCCATCGCCAGCGCGCTTGACCTCAACTGGCTCGGCTTCAGTTATCTCGCCTTCCGTCTGCTGCACACGCTGATGGACCGCCGCAGCGGCCTCCTGCCGGCGCTCAGCCTGCGCGAATATGCGGCCTACGCGCTGTTTCCAGCAGCGCTGATCGCCGGGCCGATCGATCGCGCCGAGCGTTTCGCCGAGGACTACCGGACGCCAAAGCGTTGGAACGCCGACCGCTGGGCACAGGGCGGCGGGCGCATCGCCATGGGGCTGTTCAAGAAGCTGGTCATCGCCGATACGCTGGCGCTCGGACTGTCGCTCAACGCCGTCAACGCCGACCAGGCGCTTAGCACCGGCGCATTATGGCTGCTGGTCTACGGCTATGCGCTGCGCCTCTTCTTCGACTTCAGCGGCTACTCCGACATCGCCATCGGCGTCGGCATTCTGCTGGGCATCAAACTGCCGGAGAATTTCGACCGGCCCTACCTGCGCACGACCATCACCGCCTTCTGGCAGAGCTGGCACAAGACGCTGAGCGACTGGGCGCGCTTCTACGTCTTCTCGCCGCTGACCCGAGCCCTGCTGCGCCGTGAGCGCAAGGCGTCCGCAGCGGTCATCGTCGGCGCCGGCCACCTGGCGACCATGCTGGTGATCGGACTGTGGCACGGGGTGACGCCCAACTTCGTCATCTGGGGGGTGTGGCAGGCCGCCGGACTCTATGCCCACAAACGCTGGAGCGACGCCACGCGAAGCTGGTATCGTGAGCTGAATCAGAAGCCGAGGCAGAAGCGGCTGTGGACGATCCTGTCGTGGTTCATTACCTTCCACTACATCGCTCTGGGCTGGGTGTGGTTCGCCCTGCCAGACGTCAATCAGTCGCTGCGCGCTCTGGGCCGGCTGTTCGGGATCGGCTGGTGAAACGCCTATGACCTGGGGCAAGCTCGCTCGCATTCTGACCAAAACGGCGGTGCTTTTCGCGCTGTGTAACGCCCTCTTCGTCGCGACCAACGCCATGGACTGGCTGAATGGGGTCTCGATCTACAACACGATCGTCCCTGGGCGAACGCGGCTGCCCTACAGCGACAACCCGACCGCCGCCTACAGCCTCAGCCCGGACAGCGTGACTGCCATGTTCGCCTCGCACACCGTGCGCCGGCCGAAAGCCGACGACGAATTCCGCGTGCTGCTGATCGGCGACCCGGGCATCTGGGGCTGGCTGCTGGAGCCGGACAAGACGCTCGACGCGGCGCTCAACCGGCTGGATCTGCGCGCGCCGGACGGTCGCCGAGTGGTGGTCTACAACCTCGCCTACCCCATTCAGGCCGTGTTGAAAGACCTGATGCTGCTCGACGAAGCCATGCAGTATGAACCCGACGCAGTGATCTGGTTCCTCACCCTCGACGGACTGCCACGCGACAAGCAGATCTACCCGCCGCTGGTGCAGCGCAACGCCGAACGCGCCCGCGACCTGATCGCCCGCTACACGCTGGCGCTCGACCCGGCCGACGAGCGTTTTGTCGAGACGACGTGGTGGGATAGTACGATCCTCGGATCGCGCCGCGGACTGGCGGACTGGCTACGATTACAGTTGTTCGGCTTCTCGTGGGCGGCGACCGGGATTGACCAGGCCATCCCGGCGCAGTTCACGCCGGTGCGCGTCGATCAGGAGGCCGACTCGACGTGGAACAGCATTGAAGGGCCGTCAGAGCTCGACCGCGCCGATCTAGCCCTCGACGTGCTGGCGGCGGGAGCCGAGCGAGTGACTTCCGCCGGGGCAACGTTGCAGTTCGTCAACGAACCGATCTTCATTACCCCCGGCGCGAACGGCGACCTGCGCTACAACAGTTGGTATCCTCGCTGGGCCTACGACGCCTACCGCGTCATTCTGGCCGACGAGTGCGCCGCGCAGGTGTGGTCCTGCCTCGACCTGTGGGACGCGGTGCCGCCTGACGAGTTCACCAATTCGCCGGTGCATTTGTCGGCGGAGGGGTGGGCGATCGTCGCTCAGGCGGTGGGGGCTCGAATGGCCTCCGAAATGAGCATTTCAGTTCCTTAACGGTTATACTTCACCGGATGCAAGCACAAAGGGGCTGCACAGGTGAAACCCGCTCTCACCATCCTCGCTCTTCTCGTCATGATCTTCTCGTCCTCGCTGCACGCGCAGGAGGACTACCGCCTTCGCACACCGCCGGTCGCTGAATTCCTGGGCGCCGTGCCACGCTTATTGACCTACGAAGCGGACAACTTCTGGCAAAGCATGCGGCTTACGACGCACCCGAAGAACATCCAATCACCGCTTGACGATGCCGTCATTGTTCAGTTTGAAGCGAGCTACAGCCTGGAGGAGGTTTTCTCCCAGGAGTTTGAACTGCTGGCCGCATTCTACCGGCGGTTCGGCGTTTGGGATTGGGTGGGTAGGGGGTACCTGAACTCTCCTCAATGGTACGGCGGAATGATTCTGGCCTGGCTTCGCGACAACCCCACAGACCTGAGCGCCGTCGAGTCAATCGACATCCTGGGCCAATCGGGTGTGTCGGTACATCCGTTAGGAACTTTTGACGACGACGATGCAGACACCTACTGGCTCCGCCTCGAGATGGATGGGGAGATGATTCTGGTGCTGCGGCGGGATGCGACGCAGCCTTCCGGCTACCGTCTCATTCAGACGCCGCTCGCCTGGTATCCCGAGAATGTGGATGACCGCATCCTGCCGGAGCGCGATTACCGACCGGGACACTATGGCGACCTGACCGGGGATGATGTGCCGGAATGGGTGATCCCGGTGACTGCCTATTGGCGAACCTGCGGTGAACTTCACGTCCTGACGTGGCAGCGCGAGGCGCTGGTCAACGTGCTGGCCGATATCGATGGTCTCTGTCCAGGCAGCGTGGCGGTCGAGAACGCCGACCAGGACGCGCCGCTCGAACTCGTGCTGACCCACCGTTCCATCGACCATTGGCTTTGCGTTACCCGCTACAACGTCGTCCTCGACTGGAACGGCATGGCATTCACGACAGACATGCCCACCTCGACGTTCGACAACACCATCGGCTGTGCACTCAAACAGGCTGAACGCCTGATGTGGGACCACCAGTATGCCGCGGCGATTCCCATCTACGAGGCAGGCCTGGCCGCGGGATGGGATGCATCCGGCGATCTGATCCAGGGGGATACAGCGACACTCGAATTGTACGCGCGCGACCGACTGGCGCTGGCCTACGCACTGAGCGGCGATTTCGACCGGGCCAGAACGGCGTTGCCGCAAGACATTGACCGTCAAATTGACCGCATCTATGGTCAAGAGCCTTTGGCGACATGATCTACGGTATGGACGCAGCGGCCTCGCCCGAGGCGATGTGCGTCGCAGCCTACAACGCCTGGGCTGCGCGGGAGAAAATGCTCTCCTACACCGGCCCCAAGGTTGGATTTGAGGTTCGTCCGGAAGGAAATATGTCGAATATTCCACCCCGAGCCGAGCGGGCCGGCTGCGACGCGCCCGGGTTGATCAATGCGGTGCTGGCGGCGCAGACCTTTCCGACCGATGTTTTGCCGGCGGCGCAGCTCGAAGCCCTGAACCTCTCCGTCCATGAAACGATCGTCGCCGACTGGAATCAGGACGGTACCGACGAGCATCTCGTGTGGCTCGACGCGATGGTGCCGCCCCTGCTCTTCGTGGCTGAAGGCGACCATTACACCCTCTCACGACCGGATGTGCGGCGGCGCAACGCATACACGCAGCGGATGATGCGCGCCACGCCCGATGGCAGCGGCCATTTCCTGGTCGATCTGGTGATACTCGACCATCACCCTTACAACGAAGAAGCAAGTCTTTATGACTTTATGGGACCCATGGATTGTGGGGACACATCGGCGTCTTCACGCGAAAGGAGCTACGGCAGCGTCCAGCTATGGCAGATGGTCGACAGCGCACTGAGGCAAATGCTGGAGGCGCCGGTCTGCGAAGCTGCGTCCCTCGACGGCCTGTTCAGCGCCGACGGCCGGCAGTTCTTCGCCGGCTCCCCGTACGTTCAAGTCTTTGGGCAGCCCCAACGTGTGGGTGGGATTGTCTTTGAATGGTCCGATGCGCAGCAGTCTTATGTTCCGCCTGCGCTCCCTGAGTCTACGCCGACGGCCACGCCAGACGTGATCGCGGATAAGCCTGTAGACATCCTTTTTGGCGCCGGGGGCATTCTGCGCATGGGCGACTACGAACGGCTGCTGGCGGAGGTGGATCGCGCGCTCACCCTGGGCAGATCCGATACCCACCCGGAAGTCATCCGCGGCCTGCACTACTACCGCGCCATGGCACTGGAGGGGCTAGACCATGACGCAGAGGCGCTGAGCGAATACGTCGCGTTGCTTCAGGGCGATGCGAGCTCGGTCTGGACCGGCTTGGCGGCGCTTCACGTGGAACCCATCGGGGGCTGACGGGCTCTGGGGTTGGTGTCGCGAGAGGCGGCTACACGGACTTGACGAATGCCCGGTACGACGCAAACGGCATGAACCCGGCCGAGGCGTACAGGGCCGCGGAGGCCGGGTTCTCTTCCGGCGACTCATGCTTGACCTGCGCCACGACTGCGCCCTCTGCCGCCATGCGTCGCATGCCCTCGTAGAGCAGCGCTCGGGTCAGCCCGCGCCGCTGATACGCCTGGCCACAACCCACCGGCTCGAACAACCCGCTCCGGCTGATCGGATCGACCCAGTAGACCAGAAACGCCGCCAGATCGCCGTTCAGCGCGACGGCCACCAGTTCGTGATCGACCTGAAAGGCGGGCGAGCGCATGACTTTGACGTATTCACCGGCGTCCCAGCGCGATCCGAAGGCGCTGGCATGCAACTGGCCCACCGCATCTGCCTCCGATTCGCCGGTGACAGCACGAATGGTGAAGCCCTCGGGAAGGACGGGTTCTGGGATCGACTCCAGCGACCGCAGGGTCACCCGCAGGTTGTCCGCCCCATCGGTTTCGGTGAACCCGCGCGCCTTGAGGAGATCGACGCCGGCATGATCGCAATCCAGCACTTCGACACGAAACGAGTCGGCGCCGGCGGCGCGCGCTGCCGCCAGGGTTTCCGCCTCGCCGACGGCAACCATCTGATCGACCAGCGGGCTTGTCTGTTCGTCGGGCATGACCGTCCATTCAAAGCCCAGCCGTTTGCCCCCGTAGAGGGTCAGCAGCCCGGCCAGGCTGCCGGTTTCATCTTCGAACAGACGGTAGTTGTCGGATACATCGCCTCCTCGGCGGATGTTGCTCATGAAGTGGCGAACATCGCCGGGGTGGACCGTGCAGCAGAAATCGGCGGCATTACAGCGGCCGACGAAGGTCAACAGCGCGTCCAGGTCATCCGGCCCGAACGAACGGGATCGAAACGCAGGACGCGCGGTCATGAGTCTAGTGTCCGAGGATGACGTGCGGGCGATAGGGTGACTCCAGAGACCCCATATCCTCTGGCGATAGCTGGATATCGAGCGCCCCGAGCAGCTCGTCGAACTGCGGCATCTTGCTCACCCCGATGATTGGCGCGGTCACGCCCGGCCGGTGCAGCACCCAGGCCAGCGCGATCTGGATCGGTTTGACGCCGTGCGCCTCGGCCAGCGCCGCGACCGCGTCGACCACGTCATAGTCGGAGTCCATGTAGTAGTAGCGGTGGGCGTAATCGTCCGACTTGGCGCGGGTCGTGGCTGGCGCTTCGCGGGTACGCTTGCCGGCCAGGAAACCGCGCGCCAGCGGGCTCCATGGAATGAGACCGACGCCGGTATCCATACAGAACGGAATCATCTCCCGTTCTTCCTCGCGATAGACCAGGTTGTAGTGGTTCTGCATCGAGACGAACTGGGTCCAGCCGTGCTTCTCGGCGGTGTGCTGCATCTGGGCGAACTGCCAGGCGTACATGCTGCTGGCGCCGATATAGCGCGCCTTGCCGGCCTTCACCACATCGTGCAGCGCCTCCATCGTCTCTTCGATCGGGGTCTCGGGGTCATAGCGGTGAATCTGGTACAGGTCGACATAGTCCATGCCCAGTCGGCGCAGCGAATCGTCGATGGCCTGCATGATCCACTTGCGCGACAAACCGCCATGATTCGGCTTGTCGCTCATGGTGCTGAAGACCTTGGTGGCGACCACTACGTCATCACGCTTCGCCAGTTCGCGCAGCGCCCGGCCGGTCACCTCTTCGCTGACGCCAAGCGAGTAGACGTCGGCCGTATCGAAGAAGTTGATGCCTGCCTCCAGCGCCTTGACGAAGAACGGGCGGCTGGCCGCTTCGTCCAACACCCAGTCGCGCCAGGCCGGCGTGCCATAGGTCATGCAGCCCAGACAGAGCCGCGAAACCTTCAACCCTGTCTTGCCCAGATTCATCATTTGCATCGTCATTCAGTCCTCGATCTCCACAGCCAACGCGACACCTTCGCTGCCGCCGAGGCACAGCGAGGCAATACCCCGTTTCAAACCCCGCTGCTTCAGCGCATGGATCAGTGTGATCAGCACGCGCGCCCCGACGCACCGATCGGGTGGCCGAGCGCAATCGCCCCGCCATTGACGTTCAGCTTCTCCAGCGGCAGCGAATGGCCGTCCCTGGCCAGTCCCTTGACGTCGGCCAACACCTGCGAGGCGAACGCCTCATTCAGCTCGATCAGATCGACGTCGTCCATCGTCCAACCGGCGCGTTCCAGGACCACCGGGATGGCCTTGACCGGCGCGTAGAACAGCCAGGCCGGTTCAACAGCCGCCTGCCCATAGGCGACGACGCGTGCGATGGGCTTGAGTCCCTTGCGCTCGGCATAGGCGCGGCTGGCGACTACAACGGCGGCCGCCCCATCGTTCATGCCCGGCGCGTTGCCCGCCGTGACCACTCCATCCGCCTCGAACGCCGGTTTCAGCTTGTTCAGCGCCTCGATCGTCGTCTCCGGGCGGATCGACTCGTCGCGGTCGATGAGGGTGTCGCCCTTCTTGCCGGGGATGACCACCGGGACGATTTCGTCCTTGAAGCGGCCCCCGACAGTGGCGGCCTGCGCCTTCATGTGGCTGTTGTAGGCAAATTCGTCCAGTTCACCGCGGCCAACTTCCAGCTGCCGGGCAATGAACTCGGCGGCGTTGCCCATACTCCAGTCGCACAGATGGCACCACAGCCCGTCGTTTTGCAGCGCATCGATCATCTCCGTCTTGCCATACTTGTAGCCCAGGCGGTGGTCCCGAATCAGGAACGGCGCCTGGCTCATGCTTTCGGCCCCGCCGGAGATGTACAACTCGCCATCGTCGGACTTGATGGCGTTCGCCGCCAGCATGACGGCTTTGAGCCCACTGCCGCAGACTTTGTTGATGGCCAGGCCTCCCACATGTGCTGGGACGCCCGCGCCGAGGCTGATTTGCCGGGGCAGCGCCTGCCCCACGCCGGCGCTTACCACATTGCCGAGGATAACCTCGCTCACGTCGTTGACGTCGATGCCCGATCGCTCGACGGCCGCGCGGACCGCCACCTGCCCGAGCTGCGCCGCGGTCTGGCCGGCTAACCCGCCCAGGAATTTGCCAATCGGCGTGCGAGCGGCGCCCAGAATGACAACATCGTGCCCACTTTGTGCTGCCAAAATACCTATTCCTTTCTAGAACTGCCCGTATGCGGAGTTGCATCCATGTTCGGCAGTGCCAGCTTGCAACCTTGTCCATTGCAGCGCTCAGTCGTAGAGCGTTTTCCAGGCCTGGCGCAGCTCATTCGCCGTATTCTCCAGCGTATCGGGGATCACCCGCGTCTCGCCGACGGTGGTCATGAAACTGGCGTCACCCGGCCAGCGGGGAACAATGTGGAAATGATAGTGCTCGGCGATGCCCGCGCCCGCCGCCTTTCCGAGATTCACGCCCAGGTTGAAGGCCGGCGGATCATACAGCTTTCGCAGCGCCCCCAACGACCGATTGACGATGACCATCAGGTCGGCCAAAGCCTCGACGGGGAGCGCCTCCTGAGAAGCGACATGCTCGTAAGGGATGACCATCAGATGGCCGTTATTGTAGGGGTACAGGTTCATGGCGACGTAAATGTACTGAGAGCGCGCGATGAGCAAAGGATGATCGGTCTCGCGGCCCAGGCCACAGAAGACGCAGCCAACGTCCTCCCGTCGCACTTCACCACGGATGTACGCCATGCGCCAAGGTGTGTAAAGGTGGTCCATGCCCAACTGCCTATCCTGCGGCAAGTTCAACAGGTCAGATGATACCCGCTGACGACGGGATGATACAATGAACGCTCTGTATTGGACACGGGCGGGTCTTGGTGGAGCACCGTAATGGACATATCGCTGCGCACGCGCAGGGGGCCGCTGCCTCTTCAGATCATTCTGCTGATCGTCTGGGCTGTCCTGCTCTTCGGCGGCTATATCTTCGGACGACCGAACCGCGAGGAAGGCAGGCGCATGCCCCTGTGGACCAGAATGGGCGCCTCACTGACGCTGACCGCCGCCGCCTGGCTGTGGCGGGCGCGTGCAAAGGACGAACCGCCCGCAGTGCGCCGCCTGCTGACCAGTCTGGCGACCGGTATGTCGCTCAGCACGATTGGCGATTTCTTCATGGCCCGGCTGATCGTCCCCGGCGACAATGCCGTCCTGGGCGGCATGGCGTCGTTTGGCCTGGGTCACATCGCTTACAGTCTGGGCATTCTACGCTTCGGCAACGACAATCGCCTGACTCGCCATCGACTGCCGGCGCTGATGGGCTGGTGGCTGTTCGGTCTGGCGAGCTGGCTGAAGATCGTCTGGCTGCCGTCGTCGCGTCGCGAGGCGTCGCACACCGTCATGGATGCTGCGGCGCTGCCCTACGCGCTGCTGCTGGCCACGACCGCCGGTGCGGCCACCGGGCTGGCCCTCAATCAGCGCCGGTTCAGCGGGCTGGCGTCGGGTGGGGTTCTGTTCTTGCTCAGCGATCTAATTCTCGCGGGGTCGATCTTTTCCAAATGGGTCTTCGCCGGCATCTCCGACCTGATCTGGCTGCTCTACAGCCCCGGTCAGATGTTGATCGTCTACACCGCCTCAGTAGTGTTGAAGAGCAAGGACGCATGAACGACTTGACGCCTGAGCGCCTGTCCTGGGCGATGGGCGACCGGCGCTACGAATATCACCCGACCATCGGCAGCACCAACGACCGGGCCATGGCCCTTCTGCGCGAAGGCGCGCCATCAGGGATGGTCGTGCTGGCTGATGAGCAGACTGCCGGACGCGGGCGACTGGGTCGAAGCTGGCATTCGCCGACCGGGTCGGCCCTCATGCTCTCCGTGATCCTCCGTCCGGCGGCATCGGCCCAGAGCCGCATCGGCATGCTCGGAGCGTTGATGGTCTGTGATGCGGTTGAGGCTTCAGGCGTGGAACAGACCGGGATAAAATGGCCCAACGATGTGCAGATCGACGGACGGAAAGTGTGCGGCATCCTGCCGGAAGCCGACTGGCAGGGTGAGACTCTGACCGGGGTGGTCCTCGGCATGGGCATCAATGTGCGCGTCAATTTCGCCGGCTCCCCGCTGGAGGGGGCCGCCATCAGCCTGAGCGAAGTCGTCTCCGACATCGACCGTGCGGCCCTGCTCCGATCGTTGCTGGAGCGACTGGACTTCTGGACGCCGCAGTTGGGCAGCGATGCGCTGTTCGCGGCCTGGGAGAGGCGCCTGAACATGATCGGCAAAACCGTCTCGATCGCGGCGCAAGGCGAGTCACTCCACGGTAAGGCCATCGGTGTCGATCGCGATGGCGCACTCCGCATACGTGGTCAGGACGGCGCCGTGCGACGCGCGGTCGCCGGCGACCTGGCTTTAGGATAATCGGACTACAGCTATGGGTATCAAACTGGATTGGGAGATCGACGCCAGACAGGGCAACACGCTCCGCGTCGGCGAAGACCCGGACTCCAAACGTCAGCGACGGGTCACGCAGTTTCGTTTTCTGCTGGTCCTGGCCATCTTCGTGCTGGCCGGCGCCGCGATTATCGGCATTGTGCTGCTGCGTCTCCGCGAAGTGGACGGCGCCATCCAGCGCCAACTGCATACCACAGTCGGAGCCGAGGTCACCGCGCTCCGCCTGGGAGACCTGACGGCGTTTCTTGACGTCCAGTGGCGGGCGGAAGATACGAGCCTCACGGAAGTCTGGATCGCCGAGCAGACGCGCAGCTTCGACGCCTACCAGGCGCTCAAGCAGGATGCCTCACGGTCGGTCAATCTGACAGGACGCATCATCGACACCACCATCGAGAGTCAGAACGGGCGGGTGCATGTCGAAGAAATCGTCGATGGAATTCCGTATGGTCGGGTCTGGTTCTACTGGCGTTTTGACGAAGGCTGGCGCCATGTGCCGCCGGCTTATGGTTTCTGGGGGCAACCGCACGTCGCACAGGGAGAGCGCTTCAGAGTCTCCTACCAGGATGTCGACGCACCGATCGCCGCCGCCATCGCCGCAGAGCTCCCACGCTGGATCGAACTGACCTGCGGCGTTTTCGACTGCGCCCCGATGCCTGAATGGACGGTGGAAATCGTTCCAGACGACCGACTGGTCGCGGGCTGGGCGGCGGACGGCTCCTGGCGGCTTCGCCTGCCCTCTCCGTACATCGAGCGCGCGCGTCTCGATCAGCCCTTCGATCCGTCCCTCAAGGTCACCCTGGCCACCCTGTGGGTGGACCGCTGGCTCTCCTCCTATCAGGCGTCTGCCCCCAGCGATGCCGCTTACCTCCGCGACTCCATCGGCAGCTACCTGATCGAGCAGCTCGCCGGTATCGACACCGGCGCCCACCTGCTCACCAGCCTTGCGGATAATTACAGCGTCGACGTCCTGCGCCGCATCATGCTCTTGCTCTCTCCGCAAACCACGATCGCGGCCGTCGGTCAGGCGGCGAATCAGCCACTGCTCGGCGAACTCAATGCCGACTGGCGTGACTTTCTCGCCTACCGCCTGCGTGCCGAGGCAGCGTTGATCGGGCAGCGCGCGGAGACGGCCTTCTATGCGCTCTACGACACGACCGATTCCGGCGTGATGGCTACCGCGCAGAGCCGCTTCGCCAGCGGGCCATCCAACACCCTGGTCGAAGTCGAATCAGCCCTTCCGGAGCAATCGGCGGATGGCACGGTCACTTTGCGCGCCACCGTCATCCACAGCGGAGGCGCGGCGGAGACGGTTCTCTTCCGTCTGGTGGAAGGCGTCTGGAAGCGGGCAAGTTAAAACTCATGTTACAATCAATGCCAGGGGCAGGACTTCACGAGAGGGATGATATGACCGGAAAAACACAATCGCGACGCAGCAAGGCGGACGATTCCAGCTTCGATCTGGACTCGCTGCGCGGAGGCACACTTGAGCCTCAGCTCGACTACGACCCCACCGCAGATTTCGTCTTCGAAGACATTCCGGAGCAGAAGCGCTTCCTGGGGATGACCGCGGTCGAGCGCATGTTCCTGTCGATTTTTATGTTCATGAATGTGCTGGTCATCGGCGTGGCGCTGCTGCTGGCGACCGGACGACTGGTGCTCTAGGACCGGCGGCCGCCCACCTGAAGACATAACCATCCGTTATCGAAAATATCAACACCCATCGGGTGGCACCCCGCAGGGTGAACGATCGCTTTTAGGCTGCACAACTCACGCTGCACCTGAAACCTTTAAGGGGGACTTTCTTATGGTCGCGATTCCCTGGCGAACTGGCGTCAACATGCGCGAGTTTGCATTTTACGGCACCCCGGCAGTTCAACACACCTCGCAAGCGCTGCAAAGTCAACAACTCGCTACACTCAGCCAGTTCGGCGTCAAGGTTGTCCGTATCTTCGCCAGCCACCGGGCGTTCTCCACACAGGACTCGATCGATCGGATGCGTGCGGCGCTGGCCCAGCTCGATAATTTCGACATGCAGGCCATCGTCTGTCTGGACGACGGTCTGACCGGCGCGGGCTTCATCATCCCCGGCACCGAACCCTGGCACACCCAGGTCCACGGCCATTACCACTCCGATTTCTGGATCAACGGCGAATGGCGCCGCTTTCACCTCTCGACGGCGCGCGCCTTCGCGACGGCCTTCAAGGACCACCCGGCCATCATGATGTGGGAGTTGGGCAACGAATTCGCGCTACACCCGCGGGATGGCGGCCAGCGCCTGCCCCGCCAGACCGCGAGCACGGCCTTCATCGGCTTTGCCCGCGAGGTGAGCGAGACGATCCGCGACATCTCGCCCGCCCACCTGATCTCAACCGGTCTGGTCAACAGCCGCCATGTCTGCGCGCTGGAAGATGGCGAAGATCTCAGCACCTTCAGCCGGAAGCTCTACAGTCTGCCCGCCATTGATGCCATTTCCATCCACTACTACGCGCATGACGGAGAAAAAGCGCATGCGGGCGGGGAAGTCGCCATCGCCAGGGCTCTGGAGAAACCCTTCTACGTCGGCGAAGTCGGGGCTCACCACAGCGAAAGCGGCGATCGCGCGGCCTTCGTGCGGGATGAACTGAATAACTGGCGAAATACGGGCGCGTTCACGGCACTCATCTGGGCATTTGATGCATCCGAGCGCGATGTGGGCGTGAGCGACCTGTATGCTTTCGCCCGCATCCACGCCGACTATGACCGACTGCGCGAGACGGCACGGTCGTTTGCCGCCGACGTGCCCCGCTTCCTGCGGGTGCTCACCCAGCCCAAGCCAACGCCGGACCCGGTCGACGTGCCGCCCATCGATTCGGACGACAAGCGCGACGAAGAGAAGGTAGCGCCTATCGGCGAGCGGGATACCGTCCCGGTCGATGGGACTTCGGGCGGAAAAGTCACCACGCCCCCGGTTGATCCCGACTCTCCTGGCCCGATCCGACTGCGCCGGCCGATGAATTGGCCGCATGCGGTCAGATCGCGCTTCGACGATCCAGCCGAGTACGATCGGCGTTATGTACAGCGTCGTGAAGGCATTCTCTACGTTCCGGCGACATCGGATCGCCCGCTGGAAGTCGTCGCCGCCCAGCGCGGCGTGATCTCCAAGATCATGAATTACCCGCCCGGCTATGGCCACTACGTGCAAATTCGCCACAACTGGAATGGCGACAACTTTGTGACATGGTACGGGCATCTGGAACGCGCCACCGTACAGGTCGGCCAGTTCGTCAACGCCGGCGACGTGATCGGCATCGCCGGGCAGAGTGGAAGCGCAACGGAACTCAGCCTGTTCTTCACCGTTCAGCACCTGGGCAAAGGACGTTCGGGATATGTCGTCCCCGACATCATCGACCCCGAGCCGCTGTTTGAAGCCGACGTACCGTTGCGCGACGAGGCGCAGTACAGCGCCGACGTCAGCGTGCCGGATGGAACGCGGTTCGCGCCAGGCACGGCCTTCAAGAAGATCTGGGAGGTGCGCAACACCGGGACCACAAGCTGGGGCGACGGCTATCTCCTGGCATTCTACGCCGACGAGCCGATGGGCGCGGGGGTGAGTGTTCGCGTGCCGGACACACGTCCCGGCGAAGTCGTCCAGGTCGCCGTGGAATTGGTCGCCCCAATGACCTCCGGCAGTTACCAGACCACATGGCGTTTGAAGAACCCTGCTGGACAGTTCTTTGGCGAGATTCTATACACGCAGATTCTCGTCGTACCGCAGGAAGAGGCGAAGGCGAAAACGAGCGAGGCCCGCTTTGTGGCCGATCTCACCATTCCCGACGGCACACGACTCAAGATGGGAGAGAAGTTCACCAAGACGTGGCGCATCCGCAACTCGGGGGAGACCACCTGGGATCAGGGATTCGCGCTCGTTTTCGTGGACGGCGACCACATGGGCGGTCCGGACTCGGTGCCACTTCCGGCAGCGCGCCGCGGACGCAACGCCGACGTGTCGGTCGAACTGACCGCGCCGATGGTCCCCGGCAACTACCGCACCATCTGGCAACCGCGCGATCCACAGGGCAATTTCTTCGAGCATCAGATGTACGCAGAAATCCATGTCTACGATCCGTCGAAAGTGCCACCCGTTCCGGAACGCTTCGGCACGCCGGTCAGCACGGCCGACGGGCGGCGCTATCACGTGGGTCTGAAGTTCGAAGAACCGGTCTGGTATGGCAATGGCGTGCATCAGGGGGTCGACTTCATCGCCAGCGATGGCGGCGCAGGCATGCTGATCACCGCCGCGGCAGAAGGCACGGTCTACGGCGCCTACAGCTGCACTCCCTGCACCGCTGACCGTCCCAACCTGGATTCGAACAACCTGACGCAGCAGCAGCAGAATGATGTGTTGGGCCAGCAGAATCCCTGGAACTACGGCTTTGGCAACCTGGTCATCGTCGAATACACGTGGGATGTCCTGTCGCTCAATGGTCGACGGGCTGTTCTGGCCAAGGGTTTCACCGAGGGACAGGCACGAGTCTTCGTCCTGTACGCTCACCTCCTGGACATTGCCGTCGGCGAAGGACGTAACGTCAGCGCAGGCACGCCGATTGGCACGATGGGCAATTCCGGCAATTCGCGCGGCGTCCATCTTCACCTGGAAATTCGAGTCTGCCGGCCGAACGCCGTCGTCCCGCTGTCACTGACACGCACCATACGGGTCGACCCACTGGCATTCTTCTCGTCGTAGACACCCCACTGTCGAAGATCAACTGAACAAAACCCCCGTCTCCATAGCAAGCTCGTGGAGACGGGGGTTTTGTTTTATGCGTGCCGCGCGAATTAGCTTGCGGGGCTCAGGATCAGACGGTCCTTGGTTGCGTTTTCGATCGCGCTGCGGCCAAACCGCAGCGGCAGATACCCGCCGGTCCGGTAGATCTCGATCATGTCATCGTAGTGCGGGCTGTACGGATGACCGCTCTGCCCAACCGGAAGGACAACCAGGCTGTTGTCGAAGTCAGCCAGGTCGATGATCACACGCTCCGACGGAATGGAGACTGCGAAGAAGCTGTCACTGGTGGCATCCCAGGAGGTGGCGTTGACAATATCACTGCCGCCGCCGTAACCCAGGACAGTCCGGTTGAAGACATCTTCGATCAGGTCGATGCCACTGTCACCCAGCGGGGTGTTGACAAAGGCGATGCCGTGCAGCTCACCCCACGACCACTCGGCCGGGTTGCTGCCCAGGTCGGCGGCGATCTCGTTGACAGCGTCGGTGAACGCGCGCACCAGAATATCGTCACGGCTCTCGGCGACATCGGCGGTTTCCGAGGAATCCCACCAGACGTTGTTCGGTTTTTCCATGATCAGCCAGGCCGAGAACAGCTCGCGCGTGCCGGCACGGATGCCGTCCGGAAGCTGGTCTTCGAAGATCTGCCGCACTAATTGCCGTGTGAAGTAGGCCCACAGTGCGGCCTGACCGCTCTCGGCATTCATCTGGAAGTCCCAGGACAGCAGGAAGTCCCGCGCCTCGGCGATGGAACCGCCAAGCGGCAGCGGCGCCAGGTATGGCATGATGCGCTCTGCCACGACATCCTTGTTGTCGCGATGAATGTCCTGGAAGGTCAGCGTACTATGTGGGACGCGCTCCTGCAGCAACTGCTCGATACGGCCGCCGCGCTGCCCGTACGCCCAATCGTAGCTGAGCAGCGTATTGCCCTCGATGCCCAATGTTTCGTTCAACTGCGCGTAGTATTCAAGTGGGGCGACGGCGTGATTGGCGCTGGTGATGTAATTGCGCACCGGGTTCAACACGCGAGGCAGATTGTCGAAGGGGATATAGCCCTGCCAGGTGTCTTCGTCACCATCGGCCGGATACGGCGTCAACCCATCGTGGTCGGCCGGGCGTATCGGCATCAGGCCGGGGGTCTGGTAGCCGATATTGCCACGCACATCGGCGAAAACCAGGTTCTGCGCGGGCAATGCGAAGTAGCTCGCGGCGGCCCGGAAGGATTCCCAGTCGGTGGCGGTGGCGAAACCGAAGAATGCGTCGAACAAGCGATTCGGGTCGTTGCCCGTCCAGCGCAGGACCAGCGGATCTTCGGTATTGAACCCGGCCAGCGTCCCGGTTTCCGCATCGAATTCGTTGTCATTGATGACCGGTCCAAGATGCGTTTCGCGCACCTGAATCGTCAGCTCCCCTTCGTTGTCGCCGAAGTGAATCGTCTCTTCGATCAGTTCCGCGTCTCGCCATTCACCATGCCATCGATATTGCAGAGGGTTGTCGGGGTTCCATTCCAGCACGTACAGGTCCTGCACGTCCGCGCCAACATTGGTGAAGCCCCAGGCGATCTGGTCATTGTGCCCGACGATGATCGACGGCGCAGGCGACAGGGCGAAGCCGACCAGATCGTACGGACATTCGTCGGTTCTGGGCAGGCAATGCAGGCCGACCAGATACCAGATTCCGGGGATGCTGTGGCTGAGGTGCATGTCGTCGGCCAGCATCGCCAGCCCGGAGGCCGTCAGCGTGCCGTTGACCACCCAGTTGTTGCTGCCAATCCCGGTATCGCCATCGGTGCTCACCATGCCGGCCAGCCGGCCACCGGCAGCATAGCCGCCCGCCACGTCCAGCCCAAACGATCCATCGACCCGCGTCGCCGCGGCGGTGGGGTTCGTCAGCGTCTCGTCAGAGATGGGGAGGTCTTCCGGGTGCACGATCGTCGGAATGCCCTCTACGCCGTACGGATACGGCGGCGCATAGTCGACCATCATCTCCTCACCTACCGTCGAAAGGAGTTCCTGGCGCACCAGTTCCCGGCCAAAGGTTGCCGTCAGATTCCACGACATGACCTTTCCCCAGGCGACAGAGTCGACGATCGTCCACGGTTGAACCGGAATGTTGACGCCGGTCAGGCCCAGCAGCCGGTATTCCATGGCCAGGTCATCGGCGGAGCGGTTGAGGATGTAGGCATTGACGCCTTCAGCAAAGGCTTGAAGCTGGGCCGTCGTCTCTTCGGAGAGTTGTTCGACATCCCTTTCAGCCGCGCGCCGCCAGCCTGCCGTGCGGATAAAGATGTCGTTGCTCAGCGAAGCATTCACCTTTCCCGTGAGCTCGCTGATGGTGCCGCTGCCGATGTGGCGGTATAGCTCCATCTGCCACCAACGATCCTGCGCCTGCACAAAACCCTGAGCGAAGAACAGGTCGTGTGGATTACTGGCATAGATGTGCGGAATGCCCATGTCATCGCGCAGAATCTCCACTTGCGCCTGCAATCCCTCGACATTGAGCGCACCGACCGTCTGCGGCAGCGGTCCGCGGGTAGTGTCCCAGAAAAAAACAAAACCGCCGAGCCCTACGAGGAGGATGAGGATAAGCAGAGCCAGCAGCACAAAGCGCAATACTTTCATGAAAATCTCCGTTCGGTTTCAATGGGTTCTTGTCTGGCCCACTGTTGTACCCCAGCGACTTTGGCGGGGCAAGCAGCAGTTGCAGTGAAAACGTATTATCAATACTGGTAATGCGCTGTAAGCATGTTGGATTCTTCAGACAATTTGTGGTATAATTGTTCGAGTAATTGTGCAAAACCTCCGTCTAGCAGATCACGAGTCGCGTTCAAATATGGTCGAAAACTTCGGGATAATCCGCCCCGTCAATATCAATGAGGAAATGCGTGGGAGCTTCCTCGATTACGCGATGAGCGTGATCGTGGCCCGCGCGCTGCCGGATGCGCGCGATGGTCTGAAACCGGTCCACAGGCGCATTTTGTACGCAATGTACGATATGGGCATCCGTGCCAATTCGTCGTACAAGAAGAGTGCACGTATCGTCGGCGAGGTGCTGGGTAAGTACCATCCGCATGGCGATAGTTCTGTGTATGACGCCATGGCGCGTATGGTCCAGGATTTCTCGCTGCGCTACCCGCTTGTGGATGGCCAGGGCAACTTCGGCAGTGTTGACGGCGACAGTCCGGCGGCCATGCGTTATACCGAAGCGCGACTCGCGACGATTGCCGAGGAGATGCTCGCCGACATCGACATGAACACCGTCGACTTTGGCGAGAACTTCGACGGCACGCTGCAAGAACCCTCGGTACTGCCCTCGCGCCTGCCCAACATGCTCCTCAATGGCAGCAGCGGTATCGCGGTCGGCATGGCCACGAACATCCCGCCCCACAACCTGAGTGAGCTGGCGGGTGCGATCAGCTTCCTGATCGACGAGTGGGATCGCATGGACGATATCACCGTCGACGATCTGATGCACTTCGTCAAGGGTCCCGACTTCCCCACCGGCGCCATTGTCATCGCGGGCGATGAACTCAAGGAAGCCTATGCAACCGGCAAGGGACGGGTGACGGTCCGCGCCGATTATGAGTTCGAGGACGGCCCCGGCGGTCGCCCGCGCATCGTCATCACTCAGATTCCCTACCAGATCAGCAAGACGGCGATCATCGAGCGCATCGTCACCCTGGTGCGCGACGATCGGCTCAAGCAAATCGCCGACCTGCGTGACGAATCCGATCGCCAGGGTATGCGTCTGGTCATCGAGCTCAAGGCCGGTTCACAGCCGAAAAAGGTGCTGAACCAGCTTTACAAATACACGCAGCTGCAAAGCACCTACAGCATCCAGATGCTGGCCCTGGTGAATGGCGAACCGCGCACGCTGAGTTTGAAGCGAATGCTCGCCATCTACATCGAGCATCGCTTCGACGTCATCTCTCGCCGTTCGCAGTTTGAGCTGGAAAAACGGCGGGCGCGCGCTCACATTCTGGAAGGGCTGCTCAAGGCACTGGACAGCATCGATGCCATTATCCAGACCATTCGCGCCGCTGACGATACGGAAAGCGCTCGCGCCGGGCTGGTCAACCGCTTTGGCCTCAGCGAAGCGCAGGCCAACGCCATCCTGGACATGCAGCTCCGCCGCCTGGCCGCGCTGGAACGTCAGAAGCTGCTCGACGAATACCAGGACGTGTCCGCGCGTATCGCCTACCTGGAGGACCTGCTCGCCTCGCCGCGCAAGATCATGAACGTCATCCGCGAGGATATCACTTCACTGGCGGAGCATTACAACGGCGCGCGGCGCACGAAAGTGATGTTCGGCGTCCAGACCGCGTTCACCGAAGCGGATCTGGTGCGCGACGAGGAAGTGGTCATTCTTCTCACGCGCCTGGGCTACATCAAGCGGGTCCCATCCAATGCCTACCGCGCCCAACGTCGTGGGGGTAAGGGCGTCATGGGCATGACCACCAAGGATGAAGACGGCGTCTTCGACATGGTTTCGGCCAATAGTCTCGATACACTCCTCTTCTTCACCAACCGAGGGCGAGTGTACAGCGAGCGCTGCTACGTCGTGCCAGAGGCAGCTCGCGCGGCCAAGGGCACCCTCGTTCACGCTTTCCTTGGTCTGGTCTCCGACGAATTCATCACCGCCATCGTTCCCGTCGAGGATTTCGGCAGCGAAGGATACTTCGTCCTGGCCACCCGCCAGGGGCGCATTAAGCGCGTCGCCATGTCCGAGTTCGAAAACGTCCACTCTGGCGGCAAGATCGCGATTGCGCTGGAAGAAGGCGATACCCTCAACTGGGCAGCCCTTTCCAACGGCCAGCAACACGTCATTCTGGTCACCGAGAGCGGCCAGAGCATCCGCTTCAGCGAAGATCGAGTGCGCGTGTTGGGACGGCAGGCCGCCGGCGTTAACTCGATGCGACTGTCTGACGGTGATGCCATTGCGGGCATGGACGTGCTGCGTGAGGACGACACACACATCCTGGTGGTGACGCGCAAGGGTTATGGCAAGCGCACGCCCGTCGAGGAGTACCGGCTTCAGGGTCGATATGGCCCGAGAGTGTTCGTGACGTTGGCCGCGCCACTATCGGTGTGCGTGTGGTCCGACTAGACCGTACAGACGAAATTGTCGGGATGACTATCCTCGACGGTGCCCCCGAAGATGAACTGGGCGAAACAGAAAACGGCGAGGTGGAAGGTCCGCAGCTCAACGGCGATCACGATGTTGTGCTGGACGAGATCGAAATCGAAGCCGACGACGATACCGTTGACAACGACCTTGTTGACGGGGCCGTTGACGACGCAATTGACGACGAGGACAGCGCGTAACCCCTCTCTGTCTGCCCAATATCGCGAAACCTTGACCACAAACAACAGCGGGGAGCCAGATTGGCTCCCCGCTGACGATCTCGCTGGGTGTTCGAGGCAGACTATTCCTCGAACTCGTCTCCGCGCTTGCGCTCGACCAGTTGCGGCTCGGCAGGTCCACCCTCGCCTTCGGCAGCCGCAGTTTCGTCGACAACCGCGCGCAGGGCGACAACGCGCGCGACAGATGCATCGGCATCATTACGGACGGCCACGCCCGACGGAAGCTGAAGATCGCTGACGTGGACGACGGAACCAATGTCAGTCAGTGAGCTGATGTCGACGTTCAACGCGTCGACCAGGTCGGCGGGCAGCGCCTCGATCGTGACGGTCATCAGGTCCTGCTGCAGGATGCCCAGACGGCTGGCCACGGCCGGGCTTTCACCCACCAGGTGCACCGCGACTTCGGTCGCGATCTTGGTCATCTTGTCGATGGCCATGAAATCGACGTGAATGATCGTGCCCTTGAGCACGTCACGCTGGACGGAGCGCGCCAGAACTGTCTGGACTGCCCCATCGACATCCACGTCGATCAGGTGCGTGCCGCCGGCCTTGAGCAGGGTCAACTCAAGTTCGCGGTAGGGATCTGAAGATGAACAGGCTGCACCTTGGCGCCATAGATGACGGCGGGCACCAGGCCCTGCCGGCGAATCTGGCCAACCTTCTTGCCGGTCACAGTACGTGCATTTGCGGCGAGGGTATAAGTTTGAGACACGGTTAAAGCACTCCTTTACCCAGGTCCAGGCCTGAGGATGATTTCCTGAAGTCGCAAAGAACGGGCTTTTGGGGCGCACAACTTGCGAACGAAGCAGAAGGATTTTAGGAGAAACGATGACTTGCGTCAATCCTCTGTCGTGGCGATCGTGATGAATAGCGCGCCTGGCAGGCATTTTCCCGTGAGGTATTTGCAGAAACATGTCATTTGTCACGATTCTGAAGAAAATACTTTGCGACGCTAAATAATTGGCGTTACCATTGGGGAAGCTGCAATTTAGTTGAACGGGCAGTCATCGACAGCTTGTTGAGAATCTGAGAACCCCGCATCTCCGAAGCGCTAATCCCTTCGCCGTACGGCCGTTCCCCATCAACCCCCTTGCCGAGGCTCCCCGGTGCGCACGAAAGGCAATCGAAATGCAGTTGTCGAAACGTGAGCTCTATCGGTTTCCGTGGTCAGGCAACGACAACCCCATCGGCTGGCTGGAAGTCACAGACAAGTGCAACACCTACTGTCGGGGTTGCTACCGCATCAATGGCATGCAGGGTCACAAGTCACTGGAACAGGTGAAGGAGGAGATCGCCCTGGTCAAGAAGTGGCGTAACTGCGACAACATCTCCATCGCCGGCGGCGAGCCCCTGATTCACCCGAACATCCTTGAGATCATCGCGTACATCCGCCGTCTCAAGATGAAGCCCCTGATCCTGACCAACGGGATTAAGCTGGAGAACAACCGGGAATTCATGGTTGAACTCAAGAAGGCCGGCGTCATCGGCTTCACCTTCCACATCGACAGCGAACAACAGCGCCCCCACTGGAAGGGGAAGTCGGAGATGGAGCTGTTCGAGCTGCGACAGCACTATGCCGACATGGCCCATTCCGTCGGCGGGCTGTTCGTCAGCTTCGGCATGACCGTCTATCCTGGCAACCTGCACTTCGTGCCCGAGATGGTCAAGTGGGCCAACAGGAACATCGACCGCGTGCACGGCCTGGTGATGATTGGCTTCCGCAATGCCGAAATGGAAGGTGGCTACAACTACTTCGCGGGCGGCGCGCCCGTTCAGCCGCAGACCAGCTACTTCGGCGAGTCGACTGAAGAAGCGTACCTGACCTCGGCCGATGTCTACGCCAAGATCAAGGAAGACTTCCCGCATTACGAAGTGGCGGCCTATATGGGCGGCAGCCAGACCGAAGACAAGATGACCTGGCTGGTGTCGGCACAGCTCGGCACCCAGCACAAGATGTACGGATCGGTCGGCTCAAAGGTGATGGAGTTGTTCCAGGTCTTCCACCATCTCCGGCACGGAACTTACGTCATCTACTCGCCGAGCAACAAGATCCCCAAGATCGCCTTCCTGCTCGGCCTGCTGGACAAAGAGGTTCGCGCCACAACGGGCAAGTTCTGGCGTGAAGTGCTCAGGCACCCATCCGAGTTATTCAAGCCGATGTATGTACAGAGCATCGGCATCATCCAGGGGCCAGACCTGCTGGCTGATGGCCGCGTCGACATGTGCGAAAGCTGCCCGGATATGACGGTGTGGAATGGCAAACTGGTGCACTCATGCCGCCTGGACGAGTGGCGTCTGTATGGCAGCTATTTGACCGCGCAGCCGAAAAGCACAGCGGCGGAAAACGGCGGCCAGTTCGTGCGGGCTGAGGCGATCCCGGTGGCCAAGACCACTGAGGAACCGGTATCGAAGTAGGCGAGCCAGAACGATATGGGGTCCCGTGGCCACGGCGCTTCGCGTCAATGGTCGCGGGACCGGTTCATGTTCTGTCAGCGAGCAGGTGCCAGCACAAGGCGGACGATCCGGTGTGCTTTGTTGGCCGCGGCGAAGAGGCCGGCAAGCTGAAAGGCCAGGCGATAGCCGAGGCCAAGCTTGCTCACAGCCTCTGACTGAGAGAAGAACCACTCTTCCCGGAGCTGTATACCCTGTCCCCAGCGCTCGATGTCACGCGCCTCGTCGATGCCCCACTGCACAACCGCACCGGTTTTCTGCAGCGATGGGTGCGCCGCAATCCGGCGGGCGGTCAGTTCGCTGAACACGTCACAGACCAGCTCACAACCGGGATAGCACTCCTGCAAGCGCAGGACAAGCGCCCGAACCTCCGTCTCGCTGAGGTACATCAGCAGCCCTTCGGCGACGATGAGCACACGCCGACCGGTGGCCGGCACGCTGTCCATCCAGGCATGGTCGGTAACCGACGAAGCGATCAGGCGATAGCCCGGACCTTCCGGATAGAACTTGCGCCGCAGCTCGATCACCTTGGGCAGATCGAGGTCGACCCATTCGGCGCCCTCATGCCGGACGCGCACACAGCGGCTGTCCAGCCCGCAGGCCAGGTGAATCACCAGACCACCGGCGTTCTGTGCAAGAAATTCGTTTGTATACGCATCGAGTTTGGCAGCCCGCAGGCAAAGCGTGATAGCGGTCTTGCGCGGGACATTCAGGCGCGCGAAGTCGTACTCAACCCGACTGAGAATTTCCTGCGCTTTGGCGTCGTCGAAAATCGGACTCGGCCCGCGGCTCCCCACTGCCTTGGCATAAAGCGGAATCAGCAGAGTCTCTTCTTCCTGGGTGAGAACCACCTTTTCCTTTGGCAAAGACATGACGCACCCACCTTTTCACTTCCAATACATGGTACGCAGCATGGTGAATTCCACACGCCGCGTTATCCGAGGCTCATCATCGTGTCGGCCAGCCGAGCGATCCAAGTGGTGACCTGGTTCGGCAGGTGCTGACGCATCGCCCATTCGGCAGCGGCCTCCCGCACCCTGAGTGGAATGCGCCGCACCAGGCCGCTCTGGCTCTGGTCGGCCAGACTGGGCGCGTCCGGCCGGTCAAAGACTTTGGTTCCCAGGAAGGGATCGAATTTCCACGGATAGCCGGTCGGCCGGCTCAACGGGGCAAATGGCGATTCATAGCTGTTCACCGAGAGCAGTTCCCCACCGGCTTGGCTGAGCGTCAGCGTTATCCGGCCGCAGGTGGCGGGGTCCAGCGTCCAGTGGGCGCCGGGCACGCGCTGCGTCTCGTTGGCGCGCACGGCGATCTGCGTCTTGCCATCCGCGAGAAGTTCACCCGACCGGCTGTGAATCTGCCAGTGCACGACGGCACGCTCATAGGAACGCTGCGTATCGTTCATCACCCAGACCGCAATCGGGCGGCGGCCATCGTGTTCCAACGCGACGTGGAGGGGCTGCGAGGCGCGTCGCAGCGCATCGTAGCCACCTTTGGCTAACCGGTTGGAGTCGAGCACGCCGCAACCCACCTGCGGCACGAGATCGGTCAGCCAGAAGTGTACATAACCCGCGCAGCCTTCAGGACGCATCCGCCGGAAATACTCCACCTGAAACTGAATCAACGCCGCCTGGTAGGTCCACAGATCGTCGATTTTCCCGTCCAGGTGCTTGAGCCGTTCCCAGACTTCCGGGTAGCGGCGCAACGTATCGGCGGCGGCGGGCGCCTCGAAGCCAAATTCGGAATTCAGCAGGAAATGGTGACCGCAAATATCGGTATAGCGCGACGTCCAGAACGCCCCATAGTAAGAGTGCGCATCCCCGGACCGGCGCCAATCGCCTTCCATCTGGCCGGAGCAGATGAAGGCCGGTCGCGTTGGGTCCAGTGTTTGCAAGTCGGCATACAGCGCGGGGTCGGGCCGCCGCTCCAGATTGTGGCGACGCACCATCACCATGGTCGGCTCATTGTGCGACGCCCAGGCCATTATCGCCGGATGATTCTGAAGCATTTCGACCATTTGTCGCTGCATGGAGCGGGCGCGCTGCTCAAATTCGAGCGACGGATCCTGAATCCAGTTCAGTTCGAAATCCTGCCAGACCAGCATCCCTTTCCGGTCACACAGATCGTACAGCTCCGGCGGCGACACATGCACGTGGACGCGCAGCAGGTTGAGGTGTGCGTCGCGCGCCAGGGCGACATCGCGTGACAGAGTTTCCGGTGTGCACTCCGATAGATACATGGAGGGCATGTAGGACGTGCCGCGGATGAAGACCGGCCGATTGTTTAACCAGAAGGTGAAGCGACGCGGCGTCCGCGAGAGCCGGACCGAGCGGATACCGAACACGTGCCGGGATGAAGCAAACACCGCGCCGCCCGCATCCATCAGCGATGCATCCAGCCGATAGAGATCGGGGGAGCCCTGATCCCACGACCACCACAGATGCGGGTCGGGCACTTGAATGATCTCGTCGAGGGTGTGAGTCCCGGGCAGAACCGTTGTTTCGAGACGGAGGTGGGCGCCCGGGCCGTCATGATTTTCGGCCTCGACACGGAGATCGAGCGCGCCCTGCCATGCGTCTGGCGTGGCATTGGTCACCCGCAGTTGCACGGCCGTCCGCCCATTCAGGTCGGTACGAATGCGCACGTGATCGATGCTCACCCCCTGGTCCAGCAGCAAACAGACGGGCCGCCAGATGCCAATCGGGTTCACGTTGGGCGGGATGACCCCTTCCCCATGCTCGTACAGCCCCTTGACCAGCCCCCTCACCACGTGGTCAGTCGGGTATGTTCCAGTGGCATTTGGCGGATCCCAGGGCGAAGTGACTCGGACGGTCAGAGTCACGGTGTCCTTATCAAGGTGCGGCGTGATGTCGAATTCGAAGGGGGCGAAATGTCCCTCATGCTCGCCAAGGTAAGCTTCGTCGAGCCAGACCTGGGCGTAGTAGTCCACACCTTCGAAGCGCAGTCGGGCGCGCTTGAAATCCCCTTTGGGCATGGTGAACTTGCGCCGGTAGACCCAGGCCTGTTCGTTGATGCGCCGGAGGGCATCCCCCCAGTAGGGTTGCTCCGGATACAGCGCCAACTGCAGATGGGTACACTCTTGAACACTGATGCTTTCCGGCATCGGCGCCGAGGGATCATAGCACTGATCGAGCGGGATGGGGTGGACCTGCCATGGACCGGTCAGGCGGAAGGAGACGGCTTGAGATGCGATGTCGGATGTTGTCGGAGTAGTCATCAGGCGTGATCGGGAACGGGCCGAACTCCATGATAGATCTGAAACACAGCCCTTAAGGATACCCGATCTGCACCACATCCCCCACCTCATGCTGGCTCCGCGTACCCCCAATTTCCGGTACAATCCAGGAGACGATATGCACCAGACACGACAGGATCCCCGTGAACGCAGCCTCCGATGTCGAACTCTCCACCACTCCTTCGCACTATCACGTTCTGACCGCATTGATCCGCGTAATGCCGGTCTGGCTGTCCCTGTGCGTGATCTCCGTCTTCTGGGGTGTGAGCATGGAGATGGTGCCCGGCGTCATGGAAGGCAGCCTGTTCTACCCCAATGACTGGGCCGCGAATCTGGCGCACTTTGATCCGAACGACTACCTGTTGATCGCCGAACAGGGATACAGCGAGGGCATACAAAGCGTCCGTTTCCCGTTGTTTCCGTTCCTGCTGCGAATGCTCATCGGCGTGACCAATCTGGAAGGCTATGTTGCGCTGTTCGTCCTGAGCAAGCTCTTCCTGCTGGTCGGAATGGTGGCCCTGTGGATGCTGGCACGCCACCTCTGGGGGATGGATCAGGCACAGCGGGTAGTGCTCTACACCGCCTTTCCGCTCCTCGGCAGCGGCTACACCTGGCTGATGTCTTACGCCGAGCCGTTGTACCTGGCCCTATGGGCGTCCGGTTTCCTGCTGCTGTTTCGGCGAAAGATCGCGCTTGCCGGGCTGGTGGCCGTCCTGACGGTGTGGGTGCGGCCACAGGCAGTTTTGCAGGTCGCCGGTTTCGCCGTGGTCCTGGCGGCAGATGTCATTCAGAAGGAAGGCTGGCGCGGACTGACCACCCGGCAGTTCTGGCGTGACGGACTGCTCGCCTGCGGCCTGCCGCTCCTGGCATATACGGCCTGGATGCTGCGCATCAGCCATGTCACCCAGCTGCCGCTCAGCCCGATGACGGCTGTGCAGGCCTACGGTCGTGTCGACTGGGTACCACCGTGGGATCGGGTGCTCGAGAGATTCCGGTTTGTGCTGAATCACAGCTTCTCAGAAGCCGGCTGGACGCTGCTTTTCGAAGACTATCAGCTTCTCGTCGCCCTGCTCTCACTCTGCATCCTCATTGTACTGGCCTCCAGACGCAGACTGCCATGGGGCCTGGTGGTGTTTACCGCGCTGTCCATCCTGCCAGGGCTGAGCAGCTCGGTTACCAGCGTCGGGCGTTACGCCCTGCTGACGGCAATTCCCATTGCGCCGGTGTTCATTATTCCCAGGCGCTTGGACGCGGCCGTCCTTCCGGTTGGGTTAGGCCCTATCATTTATTGCCCAGGTCATCATGGGCCTGTCGAGAGGCTTGCAGCCATGAAGGTCACCCGAGAGGAGGTCCTCACCGTCGTTCTTGCTTCCGCCGTCCTACTGATCGGCATCGCGATGTTCGCCTTTGCCGGACAGGAGATGAGCGATGAGGCCCGCGCCGCGACCACCTGGAGCAACGCACTCTGTGAGGGCGACATGGACACGCTCTTGTGGATGGCCGCCGTCGATGTCGAGGCGGATGTTTTCGCCGGCTGGACGGCCAGTTTCCTGGCCAGCGGCGAGATACCACAGCCCTGCACCGCTCGCGTGAACTTGAACCTGGTACGCGCCGCGCCGGTGCCAGACAGCCTGCGCGGCAGCATCGACCGCGTGCGGCTGTTTGGCGATGTCGCATTCACCGGCACGCGGGGCCAGGTCATGACGATGCCGCTCTGGCTGTACCATAGGATAGGCGGCGAATGGAAAGTCTGGGCGGGCTACTTCGGCGCGACGACCGAACAAGGCGCCGACCCAGGAGAACTGGCGCGTCTCACCGATCGCAATGGTCTGCTCATTGGCATGGCGCGCGTGATCCCGCCAGTACGCACATTCCAGGCGGAGAATCGGACCCTCATCGCCGTCGAGATGTCGCTGCAAACGCTATCGCAACCCTGGGAGTGGTATGGGACACAGCTTCTGGCCCACGGGCGACGGGCACGCCCTGTTGAAAATGCAGACCAACTGCCGGAAGAGTGGCGGGCCGGGTTTGCCAACGCCAATGGCGGCGGCTATGTGCCGCAGAATCTCGAACAGATCGTCACGTTCTGGTTTGCCGCCGACGCCGCGCAACCGTCCCCTGGATCTGACTCTGACCTTCACGGCGCAGGTCCCCAACTCGGGCACGCTCAAGGCCACCTATTTCGATCTCTCGGCTGAAGCGCATGCCAATCTGGAGACGTTCAATCCGTTCCGGGCGGTGGCGCCTCTGTCCGATCCGGCGCGTGTCGCCTTCGCGGGCGAGATCAACATGGCGAGCTTTCCAGGCGACCGGCTGTGGCTGGAATGCAATCGAATCGTCGCGATCACGGCGGATGGCGCCTGGAGGCCGGCAACAAATTGCGGCTTCCCGAACGGCAACGGCCAGGCTTTTCTGCCCGGCGATCACCTGCGCACGACCTTGTACTTTGACGGCTTCGAAGGACTCCGTACCAGCGACATCGTCCGCGTCGACTATCGCCGCACGGAGTCGATCGTGGCCATCCGCCAGACGTTATGGCAGACCACCCAGTAGATCGGCAAACAAAAAGACCGTTCTGCCAGAGAACGGTCTACTGCTGAGCGGGTGATGGGACTCGGACCCACGACATTCTGCTTGGGAAGCAGACACTCTACCAACTGAGTTACACCCGCAACTGCCCTTGATGATAGCGCCGGAACGGTCGGGCTGTCAAGTTCTGACCCCAACAACAAGCGGGAATCAAGCGCATTGTGATGGCTCGTCCCCGCTTGCCTGGGTTGATGCTGAAAACGGATGACTCATCGAGCGAGGGATGAAAATGGGTGATTCCTCATTTCTAGTCCCTCATCACGCATTCTTCTAGAAGTTGTTCCACAGCGACTGGTTCTGAACCTCGTGGTGGAACTGGATCTCCGACCGCTTGATCACGCTGCCGAGCAGGCGAGGGCAGCGATCGGCCGAAGCGCGCTTGAGGTCGGCAAACTTCGCCTGCACATCGGCGCCAAGCAGATCGCGAATCCAGGTGCTACCCGAGAAGTCGTCGATGGCATCATAGATGTTGTCAGGCAGGTACATGCCGGTGTCAAGCACACGTTCCGCGGGCAGCGCGCCTTCCGTGCCGGTGCGCAGCAGCGTGTACATGACCAGGTACGGATTGGCATCCGCGCCGACCGAACGAACCTCGACGCGCGCCGAGCGAGAATTGCCCACCGGGATACGGATCATACTCCCGCGATCGACCGGCGAAGACTTGATCTGGTTGGGCGCTTCGTAGTGCGGGTCAAGACGGCGGTAGGCATTGACGCTTGAATTCAGGACCAGGCAGATATCGCGAGCGGCATAGAGAACACGATGCACGAAGTCCCAGGCCAGCGGAGACATGCTTTCCGGACCGCCTTCTTCCCAGAACAGATTGGTGCCGTTCTGCGCGATCGACAGGTTGGTGTGCATCCCGCTGCCGTTGACACCGGGGACGGGCTTCGGCAGGAAGCTGGCGGTCATCCCCCGCTGCTCGGCAATCTGGCGGCACAGCAGCTTGTAGAGCTGCACCTGGTCGGCGGCAATCAGGGCCTCCGCATAGGAGTAGTTCAGCTCAAACTGCGACGGAGCGACTTCCGGGTGGTCCTTCTCATTCTGGTAACCCAGGGCGCGCTGCGACTCCGCGACGCTGTCGATGAAGTCACGCAGGGGGTCACCCGGCAGCGAGTGATAGTAACCACCACGGCCCACGAACTCGAGCTCGCGGGTATCGACAAATGCCTGTTCCGCACGACTGCCCTTGAACAGGAAGCCTTCGATTTCGTTCGAGGCGTTGAACGTCAGTCCTTCCTGAGCAGCGCGGGTCTCCGTGTACTGCTTCAGAATCGAACGGATATCGGCACTAAACGGCGCGCCATCTTTCTCCAGGACCTCGCCAAAGACCAGGACCTTTCCAGGTCCGAAAACATCAGATGGGACCCAGTAGAAGGCGCTCCAGTCGATCGCCAGACGAAGATCCGATTCGGACTGAGCGGTGAAACCACGCACCGACGAGCCGTCGAATGTCAGATTGTCGGCCGACTTGAGCAGGAACTTCTTGTCGTAGTCCAGCATGTGCAGCCGACCCTCAAGGTCGGAAAAGCAGACCGTGACCGCCTTGATGCGCTTCTCATCGGTCAGGTACTTCATCCGCAGTTCCCGGATCTGGTCGGCAGGAGTACGGCTGGCACGAAGGTGCTTCGCTTCGAGATTCAACTCTTCCAGTTCATCGTACGGAATCTCGAGGAATTCGCGCAGGGGGGTGGCCATGAGATCGGCATCCTTTCAGATAGTTTCACCAAACGCAGAGGATAGTAGAGGATACCGCTTGCTCGTGCAATCGGTTGGAATCACTAAGAACGGGAGCGTTTTTTGAACAGAATCACCAAAGCCGCGGGTTTTTTCGATGCACACAGCGGTTCCTTTGTGGCAATTCACCAAGCGGGCAGGATGTGGGTTCCGGCAGTTCTGCGCAGGGATCGCCTCACAGATGGCCTTGACGACTGGCCCTTGGTTCCGCGCACTTTCGGCACAATGCGCCACTGGCAACCATGATATAATGCCGCGGTTTGTCGGAACGCATACAAGTTCAGCTCCTATCGTGCCAGCAGCCCTCAAGAAATGGCGGTTCGCCCTGATCGGCGCATTGATCAGCGCGGTTGCCCTGGTCTTCTTTCTGACTCAGGTCGATCTTGCGCAGTTCGGCGACGCGCTTCGGTCCGCCCGGTTCGAACTGATCCTACCGGTCGCGGGGCTCATCCTGCTGGGGTTGGCCGCGCGCGCCGCACGCTGGCGTGTACTGCTCGGCGGAGGGCTGACTTACAGACGCTGCTTCCACATTTTGAACGTCGCCTATTTGGCCAACGGCATTTTACCGCTGCGCCTGGGTGAACTGGCGAGAGCCTTTCTGGCAGCCCGCAGCCCAGAAACCGGGAGAATTGCGCAGCGCTCCGGTCGTACGGTCAGTCACCTTCAGTCGGTGGGACACCCGCACGCGGCGACCCTGCCGACACACGAATCCGGTGATCCCGCAGCGTCGGTGCCAGTCCTGCAATCGCTGAGCACGGTGGTGGTTGAACGCTTGCTCGATGTGTTGGCGGTCCTGGTCATCCTGGGCCTGGCGCTGGGGTTCGCGCCCCTTCCTGATGTGCTGCGCGCCTCAGCCCTGCTGATGCTGCCGTTGACCGTCGTCGGGTTCGCCGCGCTCGTGATACTGTCATCGCGCCGGGAGCAGGTGCTGGCGCAGATCGAGCGCCTCGCCGGCCGGCTGAAAGTCGCTCAACGAGTCAATGTGGCCGCATTGGCCGGCCATGTGTTCGATGGGTTAGCGCCGCTCACCCAGTCGAAGGACATGGTCATGGCGCTGGTCTGGACGACAATCAGTTGGGTCTTTTCCGTCGCCAGCGGCTACGTGTTGATGGTGGCCTTTTTTCCTCAAGTGGGAAGCATCGCCGCGACCCTGTTGTTCACCGCCTCCGCCTCATTCGCCGTGGCGGTGCCGGCCGTACCCGGCAATCTGGGCACGTATGAGGCCTCAGTCTGGGTGGGCTTGGCGGCGATGGGCTACGGGGAGCCACTGGCAACCGCCACGGCGTTCGCGGTGACCATCCACGGCCTGAATCTGCTGATCAATGCCATTCTGGGCGGGATCGGTCTCTATGCGGAAAGACTGTCGTTGGGTGAGCTGAGTCAAGGAGTTCAGGCGCTCAACGTGTATAAATGAGATTGCGATATGCTGGTTTCACCGGTGCGCTCTGCGCGCCACGACCCTGCAACGGAACGTGATGACTGCGACCAACACCCAACATCCGGCAGCCCCGGATCGGCTCAAGATCCTCATTTGCCTGCTGTACTACTTCCCGCACAGGACAGGTCTGACGATTCATGTCCAGCGTGTGGCCGAGGAGCTGGTACGGCGCGGCCACGATGTCACCGTGCTCACCGCACGCTACAGCGATCAGCTCCCCCGCGATGACACCACGATGCACGAAGGGGTGCGCGTCGTCAGGCTGTGGGCGCCAATTCGTTTGAGCAGGGGCATGATCATGCCTGCCTATCCCTGGGCCGCCTTCAAGCTGATGTGGCAGCACGATATCGTCAGCGTCCACACGCCAATGCTGGAGACGGCGCTGGTCGCTTTCCTGTCACTCATCACGGGCACAAACGTCATCGCGACGCATCACGGCGATCTCATCCTCCCCAACGGGCTGATAAACCGGCTCATCCAGAGATCAATGTTTCTCATGTACCGGATGCTGGCCAACCGCGCCAGCCGGCTCCTGGCCTATAGCCAGGATTACGCCGAGCATTCCTACTATCTGCGTCCGTACCTTCACAAGGTATCGGTCGTCTATCCGCCGATCCGGATGCCGGCCCCAGATCCTCAAGTGGTCGCTCAGCTTCGCGCCAGGTGGTCGCAACAAGACGGCCCGGTGATCGGCTTTGCCGGCAGGTTCGTCGAAGAAAAGCGACCGGATCTGGCCATCCGCGCGCTGGACGTCGTCAATCAGAAGTACCCGAACGCCCGGCTGATCTTTGCCGGGGAGTACGACATTCCCTACGAGAACACGTGGGAGCATCACCGGGCCCTGGTCGAGCGATATCAGGAACAGATCGAATTCCTGGGGCTGCTGACCGAAACCCAGGATATGGCCAATTTCTTTGCCGCCTGTGATGTGCTGGTACTCCCCAGCGATACCGAGTGCTTTGCTCTGGTGCAGGTCGAGGCCATGCTCTCCGGGACGCCCGTGGTGATGACCAATATTCCTGGTGGGCGCGTCCCCGTGCAGGAAACCGGCATGGGCCTCCTGGCGACGCAGGGTGATGCGCAGAGCATTGGTGAAGCACTGGTCAAGATCCTGGACGATACGGCCCAGTATCACAAAACGCGTGAGCAGATCGCCGAAGTATTCTCGTTTCAAGAGACGGTTGACCGTTATGAACAACACTTCCGCCAGAACGCCAAGAAATCCCGCCGGCCCTGAGGGATTGGTCAATGGCCGGGCGGGTGAGCACACCCCGGCTATGCAGGCCCCGGCAAACGCGTCTCAGGAGTACGTCTCCCCTGACGTCATCGCCCACATGACGCGCAATGAGGCCGATATGGCCTTCAAGAAGCGCGTGCAATCCATCTTCGAGTGGATTCCTCCGCGCGACGGCATGCTTATTCTGGACATGCCCTGTGGGCGCGGCTTCTATCTCAACATGTATCGCTATGTGTGCGACGGTGTCCGCGTGGTCGGAGGCGATCTGGATTACGACGTCATCCAGAAGGCGGACTGGAATGTCGGCCACCTGCCGAACCTGCCGCTGGTGAACTGCAACATTTACACCCTGCCCTTCCCTGACAACACCTTCGACGGCATCATCCTTTCGGAAGTCCTCGAACATGTCGACGACGATGTCGCCGCGCTGAAAGAGGCGATGCGCGTGCTGAAGCCGGGCGGCGTGGCGGCCATCACTGTGCCCAATGCGGATTATCCGTTCTGGTGGGATCCGATCAACCGGGTACTGGAGTATCTGTTCAAGCGTCCGATTCGCAGCGGCCCCCTGGCCGGCATCTGGGCCAACCACGTGCGACTTTACCGGCGCGACCAGCTCCGCCAGAGCGTGCTGCGTTCCGGCCTGATCCTGGAGGCCGAGCGGGCCTTCACGCACGACAGTTTTCCATTCATTCACAACCTGGTGTACGGCCTTGGCAAACCACTGCTGGAATCGGGCATACTGCCTGAGGATGCCGCAAAGGCGGCGGATCGGACGAAGTTCGATCATAATGATGGCAGTCTGCTCAACCCGATCAACCTCGGGGTCGCCATCTTCAACTGGTTCGATCGGCGTAACGTCCTGGACGAGCCGGTCGGACGTTCTACAGTGAATCTGGCGGCGAAAGCGCGCAAGCCCGGTTAAGGCGCAGGCGGGCAACGATTGTTTTGGTGCGACCGGATGCAGGGAAGAACATGACGCCTGAACACCCCCCGGCGAGCGAGATGCCGGACCACGAGCCAGTGACCGAAACAACCCGCCCGGATGACGCGGAGGCGTCGAGCCCCGCCGAGGCGTCGGCCCATTCTGAGGCGTCGGGTATCTCCGAGGCGTCGGGCATTTCTGCGACGTCGCATTCAACCGGCATAGAGGCCGTCGAAGCTGGCGAGTCCGATACGGCCGAGACTTCGACTTCCGATGAGGCTGCCCCGGCTCCGCCGCGCGAATTCGAGGATCTGTCGCTGGCTGAAGCGGCCCGAATGCTCGTCCGGCGGCCCTGGCCGACGCTGCGCGCATTGGTGGCGGTATCGCTGGCGCCGCGCGAGGCACTGGAAGAAGCGCAGTCACCGTCGGTCTACGCTCGCCGCCAGCCCTGGCGCGGAGGCGTGGCGGGTGGCGCGACGCCTGCGGACCGCGTTCGCCCTCAACCAGGGTTATCGGGTGCATCCGTGGCAGCGATCGCCGACGAGGAGGCGATTGCAGCCGGTGAACGGACTGGTGACTCGGCAGAGGCCGCGCTGCGACTGGATGTCGACATCAGCGCGCAGATTCCGGCGCAGGTGCGGGTTCTTCGCATGCTCCTGAGAGCAGTAGCACTCGTTTTCGCCTTCCTCGGCAACTTTGAAATGGCATCGGTGCAGATCCGCACCGAGACCGGCTACATCGAGCATGGTCTGACGCAGTTCATCATCGCGTTTGTACTCTGGCTGATCGCCGAAATGCTCCCGTTTGTCTGGCGTCGGGCACTGCGCATCCGGCGGGATGAAAACCCGGTCTGGGTTCCGCCCTTCCGCTGCGACGACATGGCCATGCTGCCGCTGACGCCGGGCCGGATGTTCGCAATTGTGCTCACTTTTGCCGGAGCCGCCGGGGCATTCCTGTGGACCGCCGGTAATCAGTTCACGACCCAGGGGTGATCGCCTGGTTCGTGTCGATCCTCGGCGTCGTCTGGGCACTTGCGCCGGAAGGCTGGTCGCCGCTTCGTTTTCTGGCCGACGCCGGCACGGCGCTGCGTCGTGTTCGTCTGCGTGTGACCCCATCGCTGCTGGCGCTATTGCTGATCCTGGCCGTCGGCGCTTACTTCCGCTTCACCGACCTGGCCGGCACACCACCGGAAATGACCAGCGATCACGTCGAGAAGATCCTGGACATCAGCGGCATCTTCGATGGGCGCACCAACGTCTTCTTCGCCAACAATGGCGGGCGTGAGTCGCTTCATTTCTACTTCGCCGCGCTGCTCTCTCTGCTGCCGGGTCTGGAACTCGATTTCACGCTGATCAAAGTCACGACGGCCATCGAGGGGATGCTCACCATCCTCGTCCTCTACTGGACCGGGAAAGAGATCGTCGGAAGGCAGGACAAGCATCTCGGCGAGATTGTCGGTCTGCTTCTGGCGGCATTTGTCGCCGTCAGCTCCTGGCACGTCTTCCTCAGCCGGATCGGGCTGCGCATCGGTCTGACGACGCTGTTTGCGGCAATGGTCATTACATTCCTGGTGCGCGGGCTGCGCTACAACCGGCGCTGGGATTTCATCTACGCCGGCATCGCGCTCGGCTTCGGGCTGTATGGCTATCAGGTCATGCGCATGTTCCCGCTGGTGATCGCGGCCTGCGCCGTGATCGGCCTGCTGATTGGCAGGTCCACCGCGCGCATCCGTCTGACACTGGTCGGCAACCTGGCCGGACTTCTGGTGATCACGGGGGTCATTTTTGTGCCCCTGTTCCGCTATTCCGTCGAGTTCCCGAACGACTTCTGGAATCGTTCGGTCACCCGCATGCTCGGCGATGCCATCAACCAGGAGATGGACGAGAACGGCAACCTGGTCCGGCGCACGCCGACGCTTCAGGAGCAGATTGACGCGCTGGTCGCCGTCGTTCCCAATCTGACAATGAACGTCCGCAATGCCCTGCTCGCCTTCCACTGGAAAGGTGATGTCACGTGGCTGCACAACTCGCCTAACCAGCCGGCGCTCGATCCGATCGCCGGCGGGCTTCTGGTCGTCGGCTTCGCGGCCTGGCTGGCGCGCGCCGCACGGCGGGGAGATCCAGGCGACTGGTTCATGCTGGCGGCGACGGCCATTCTCATGCTGCCCACGGTCCTGGCGCTCGCCATCACCATCGAGAACCCCAGCCATACGCGCATGAGCGGACTGATTCCCGGCATCTACCTGATGGTGGCTTTGCCACTGGGCGCACTGGCGCTGGACCTGGCACGGCTGGTCAGGCGCGCCGGCGTCGTGGCCGCAATAGCCGGGTGCGCCGCGCTGGTCGGCCTGAGCTTCTCGGCCAACATGGAAAACTACTTCGTGCGCTATCGGGAGTCGTATCTGCTGAGCGCCCTCCCCTACAGCGACGGCGGCAAGGTGATGCGCGACTTCGCCGTGGCCGGCAGCAACGGCTACGGCAACGTCTTCATCCTGGCTTATCCATACTGGTGGGACCATCGCGCGCTGGGCATCGCTGGCGGATCGCCCCAGTGGTCGAACACCATCCTGCGCTCGGAAGATATCGCCATGTCGCTGCGCAGCGGCATGACGCGCGACCAGGGCGATCCTTTCCTGCTCGACCCCAACCGCGAACTGCTCTTTTTCCTGTCGGTCGACGACGAGGCCGGAGCGCAGTGGCTGGCGCAGCACTTTCCGAACAGCATCGAAACACGCATGGCCACCTACATGCCGCGCGAGTACGACATCGTTCGCGTGACCGCGCCGGGCCTGGAAATGATGAACGGCATTTTACGCGAAGCCGGTCTGGACCCGGTCGCGCCCCGCTGAGGATATGCCATGATCCTTCTGTATAAGACAAAGCTATCAGGACGATGAGACGGCAGCCATGCAGCGAACCCAAACCCTAGCGGCGAATCTGAGCACGGTGCGCGCCCGCCGTGTGAAATCCGGGGCGATCGCGCGGAGCGATGTCCTGGTCGGAGTGCTGCTGATCGGCATCATGCTCATCGGCGGCACCTTCCGGTTTATGGGGCTGAACTGGGATGACTTCACGCATCTGCATCCTGATGAACGCTTCCTGACGGACGTCGCGCAGGGTCTGGGACGCAACCTGAACCCCAGCGGCGATGAACTCAAGCGCCAGGAACAGGTCGAAATGTGCCGCGAGCGCTACCCGGAGACGGATGGCAAAGGGTCCTATTTCGACGCGTTTTGCAGCCCGCTGAATCCACTCAATGCCAACAGCGCGCACGGCCTGTACGTGTACGGAACGCTGCCGCTGTTCATCGCCCGCGGGGCGGCCGACGTCTACGGCCAGTTGTGGGACTCGCTGTATCCGAGCCCGACCGGTGAATCCGCGGCCTGGTACTGGACCAGCTATGACGGCGTGAATCTCGTCTGGCGCATTATGTCGGCGCTCTCGGAGATGGCCTGCATCGTCTTTGCTTTCCTGATCGGCATGCGCCTGCACGACAAGTGGGTCGGCCTTCTGGCGGCCTTCCTCTATGCCGCCACCGTCTTCTCCATTCAAATCGGCCACTTCGGCACGGTGGACGCGCTGGCCAACCTGTTCGCGACGCTGACCGTGTTCACGGCGGTCGAGATTCAGCGCAGCGGACGGTTCAGCAACTACCTCCTGTTCGGCATCGCCTTCGGCTGCGCGCTGGCCAGCCGAATCAACCTGCTGCCCATGTTCGGACTGGGCATCGTCGCCGCCGCCGTTCGCGCCTTCCCCGTCCTGCTCTCCCGCGCGCCGGTTCGAGAGCGCGACGGCGCGGTGAGCGCCCATGTGTTTGGTCTAGTCGCCGCCGGCATTGTGGCAGTGCTCTTCTTCCGTGTGTTCAATCCGTACGCCTTCGATGGCCCCGGGTTCCTGGATGTCGTCAATCTGCAAGGGGATTTCCCCTTCCTTACGCTGCATGATCGCTGGCTGGAGAACATGGGCACCGCGCAGGCGCTGGTTGCCGGCTCGATCGACAGCCCGCCGAACTTCCAGTGGCTCGGCCGTACACCCTACCTGTATGCTCTGAACAATATGGTCCTGTGGGGGATGGGCGCGCCGCTTGGCATTGCCGCGTGGGCCGCGCTGTTCTGGGGCCTGTGGCGAATCGTGCGTGGCAAACCCGGCGCGCTCGCCAACATCGTTCTGATCGTCTGGGTATCCGGTTACTTCGGCTACCTGGGCCGCGGTTGGGTCGCTTCCATGCGCTACTTCCTGCCGCTCTATCCAACACTCGTCGTCCTCGCCGCCTGGGGTTTGGTCAGCCTGTGGCGCTGGGTCGCGCGGAAGCGGTCCGAAGCGCGCTGGTCGCCGATCGCCGCCGGCCTGCTGCGTGTGCTGGTCATCTTCGTGCCCGCCTTCACGCTCCTGTGGGCGGCCATGTTCACCAATGTTTACCGCCACCAGCTCACCCGCGTGCAGGCCAGCCACTGGGTTCATGAGCAGCTTCCGGGCGACTTCGCCATGCGCGTGGACGGCGCGCCGGAAGGCACGCCCATAATCAATCTGAATATCTGGCATACGGACTCCGACGCGCCGCTGGAAACGCGGGTGTCGCGCCTGCAATCGCCAATCACGCCCCGCGTCGCTGTCGAAGTCACCATGCCGGCGACCGGCACGCTCTCGGAAATCTACGCGCCGCACCTGGGCGATCCGCTCGACGATCCGGAACCGGAGACGCTCCGCTTCACCCTGCGCCAATTGCCTCTCGGCGCGACCGTCATCGATTTCCAGTGGTCGTCGGATCTTCCGCGCGACCAGCACCCGATCGGCAACGCGTACACCATCCCGATCCCCAACCCCGTCACTGTCAACGAAGGGGAAAGTTACGAGTGGGCGGTCGAGCTGGTTGGCGAGGACGACGTCATCAGCGGTGGTTCGATCTTCACCTGGGAAGGCGCTTGGGATGATCCGGTGCCGACCGGCGTTTGCGCGTATCCCGAAGGCATCACTCAGGCCGACGATCCACCGCCAGGCCTGATCTGGGATGGCCGCGACTGCCGTCGCATTTCCCCGTGGAACGATCAGATCAACGGCTACAAGCCAGATCTGGTCTACGAGGACGAGCCGACCAAGCGGATCATCATGCTGGAGATGCTCCAGTACAGCGACTACATCGTCATCAGCAGCAACCGCTTCTACGATCAACTGGCGCGCAACCCACAGCGCTGGCCGATGACGACGCTCTACTACAAGAAACTGTTCGCCGGCGAACTGGGCTACGAGATCGCCGCGCAGTTCGACGAGACCTTCGAACTGGGTCCGCTGCGCGTCAGCGACCAGTATCTGCCGACCTACGATTCCCCGGAATGGCCCCAGGAATTCGAGGTTGAAGAATCCTTCCACGTCTACGACCACCCCGCCGTGTTCATCTTCAGGAAGACGGCCGATTACAACCACGACGCAGTGCTCGACATCCTCTACAGTGTGCCGCTGGACCGCGTCTACAATGCTCCGGTCTATCGTAACTGCCCGGGCACCGAGAAGTACTTCTGCGATCCTACGCTGGTGGCCGTTCACACGCTGAGCAGCGAAGAAGCCGCCAAAGCGCCGTCCCGGCTGATGCTGACCGACGAAACCCGTGAGACTCAGTACAGCGGCGGCACCTGGTCGGATCGCTTTGACGCCGGGAGTATCCTCAACACCGAGCCGGTCGTGACGGTCGCCATCTGGTGGCTGGCGGTGATGATCTTCGGCTGGGTCACTTTCCCGGCGCTGTTTTCGCTGCTGCCGGGCCTGGCGCTGCGCGGCTACACTTTCGCCAAGTTCGCCGGCATGTTCCTGATCGGCTGGGGACTGTGGGTGCTGGCCAGTGTGCGCATCCCGGTCTGGTCGCAGATCGGGGTGGCCGGCGGACTGGCAGTCATGGCCGTCATCAGCGTGGCGCTGGTCTGGCGCCGGCGCGCGGAATTCGGCGGCTATGTGCGCGCAAACTGGCGCAAGCTGCTGATCGTGGAAGCCATCACGCTGACGGCGTTCCTGATTTTTCTCGGCGTGCGACTGAGCAACCCGGATCTCTGGCATCCGTCCTTCGGCGGTGAGAAGCCGATGGATTTTGCCTATTTCAACGCCGTTCTGCGCAGCACCATCTTCCCGCCCTACGATCCCTGGCACAGCGGCGGCTTCCTCAACTACTACTACTTCGGCTTTGTCATCGTGGGCACGCCGGTCCTGCTGCTCAAGACGGTGCCGAGTATCGCTTTCAACCTGATCATCCCGACGCTGTTCGCGCTGACCGGCATCGCCGCGTTCGGGGTCGCCCACGACCTGGTTGCCGCCACGCGCCGCCTCGCCGATCGCTGGCAGATCAAGGCTAGCCCGATGCTGGCCGGAATCGCGGCGCTGCTCCTGGCGATCGTGCTGGGCAATCTCGATACACCGCGCGTCTTTCTGACCGGGGTCGCCCGCATGGGCGGCTACAGCGCGCCGGAAGGTTACGAGCGCTACGTGTTCGATCTGTATGTGGAAGAGACCGGCCACCAGCCCGACGACATTGCCATGCTGGAACTGATGCAGCGGGCGCAGGACCCGTCCATCGTCGACTCGCTGCGCTACGAGTTCAACAACGCCTACCGGCTCGCCGTCAGCCTGGTCGGCGGCGCCGGACAGCTCCTGAACGGGCAGCAGCTCGCCGTCGGCGCGGAACGCTGGTTCTGGGGGCCAAGCCGCGTGCTGGCTGAAACGCCAGGTGTCGAGGGGCAGGCCATCACCGAGATGCCGATCTTCACCTTCGTCTATGGCGACCTGCACGCGCATATGATCTCCATGCCCATGCAGTTGATGATCGTCGGCCTGCTGCTCAACGAGGTTCTGATCGCCGGGCGCCGACGCCGTCGCGCAGAGGGTGCCGAGGTTGAACGCGGCGCCGCCGTTCGGTCACGTTCGCTCTCTGTGCTGACCGTCGCATTGATCGGCATTACCGTCGGCATGCTGCGCGCCACCAACACCTGGGACTGGATCACCTACCTGCTGCTGGGCGGCGTCGGTCTGGCGCTGGCCTGGTGGCTGGCGCAGGGGATTCGCATCACTACGGCAGGGGGTGCGCCAACCGCGATCTTCGCCCGCTTCACGCGCCAATCCCTGCTCTCGTTCGTCGGGTCCGTGGGTGGCTATGTCGCCATCAGCTTCGCGGCGGTCCTACCCTTCACCACCTGGTACGCCTCCACCTACAACAGCATCAAACCGTGGACGGACGGCAAGACGCCGCTCTGGGCCTATTTCGACATTAACGGGCTCTTCCTCTTCCTGGTCGTCTCGCTGCTCATCTGGGAAACGGCGCGCTGGCTGCGCTCCGTATCGGTGCGCGCCCTGCGCGGCCGCTTCTTCTGGCTTCTGGCGGCGGTCATGTCGGCAATCGGCGTGCTGGTCATCGCCGCCATCCTCAGCCTTCGCGACTATCAGGTGACGCTGATTGCTCTGCCGCTGATCGTCTGGGCCGGCGTCCTGATCCTGCGTCCCGGTCAGGGACGCCCGATGCAGTTCGTCCTGGTGCTGATCGGCCTGGCGCTCGGCCTCACCCTTGGCGTCGAATACATCGTGCTGGACGGCGATATCGGTCGCCAGAACACGGTCTTCAAGTTCTATCTTCAGGCGTGGCTGCTCCTGAGCGCGGTTGGTGGAGCTATCTTCGCCTGGATGATGGCCTCGATGCGCAACTGGTCGGGCAGTGTCCGCGGTGTCTGGGGGACTCTCTGCGCGGTGCTGGTGTTCGTGGCCGCGCTGTTCCCGGTGATGGCAGCGCGCGGGAAATCGGTCTTCCGTTTCGATAACGACCAGCCGCTGACGCTGGATGGTGCGGCCTACATGCTGACGGCCTCCCAGTGGGAAGGCGATCCTGAAGTGCTGGCGCTCTACCCGGAGCGCGCTCCGTTCAAGCTGGACGAGGACTACCGGCTGATCCGCTGGATGCAGGAGAACCTCCCAGGCAACCCCGTCATCATCGAGGGATTGGGCAACGACACCCAGTATCGCTGGAATGTACGGGTCAGCATCTACACCGGCTTCCCGGCGGTGCTCGGCTGGAACTTCCACCAGCGGCAGCAGCGCACGCTCGAACCGATGGGCCGCCTGGTCGAAATGCGCAATTCCAACATCAACGCCTTCTATCACACCGATTCCATTGGCACCGCCTGGGAGATGATCCGCTTCTACGACGTCGAATACATCGTCGTCGGCCGCATGGAGCGAGCCTACTATCGCGACGAAGGGCTGGCGAAGTTCGAGGAGATGACGCGGCTCGGGCTGCTGGAAGTGGTGTATCAAGACGGCGAGACCCTGCTCTACCATGTCGTCCCCGATGCTGAACTGCGGGAGTTTGGATAAACCTTATGGGGGAATTCCTCGTCCGCGAAGGCGGCATAATACTGAGCTGGTGGCTCCTGGTGACGCTGGCAGGACTGGTGGTCACGCCGCTGACTCTGCGACTGCTCGGTGGGCTGCCGGACCGCGGCATCACCCTGGCGCGCCCACTTGGGCTGCTGTTGGTGGGCTTTGTCTTCTGGCTGCTCGCCATCCTGGGCTTCGTTCGCAACGACACCGGCGGCATGGCGCTGGCCTATGCCATCGTGCTGGCCATCGGGCTCGGCTCAGTCCTCACCAACCGAGCGAGCATCGACCTGCGGGCCTGGTGGAAAGCCCATCGCGCCGGCATTCTCGTGGGAGAAATCCTCTTCGCCGTCGCGCTGATCGTCTGGGCCATCTACAAGGCGCACCAGAACGACGCGTTCACCACCGAAAAACCGATGGAACTGGCCTTTCTGAGCGGGGTGATGCGCAGCGAAGCCTTTCCGCCCAACGACCCATGGTTTGCCGGCTACGCCATCAGTTACTACTATTTCGGCTATGTCATCGCCGCCATGCTCAGCACCCTCAGTGGGGTGAGCAGCGGCGTCGGCTTCAGCATGATCCACGCCCTGCTCTTCGCCCTGGTCGCATCGAGTGTCTACGGCGTGGTCTACAACCTGGTCCGCTCCCGTGGCGCCGCCCCGGACGAACCGGACCTGGACGACGACCCGAGCCTTAAGCGACGGCGCGGCGCCGGGCCGGCGATCCTAACCGGTCTGCTCGGCGTGACCTTCGTGCTGATCATGGGCAACTTCGTGCTGCCGCTGGTCGAATACCCCTACCAGACCGGCATGGCCTCCCAGGAATACCTGTCCTTCTGGAACATGAACGAGCGCGTTCAGCCCAAACCGCCGGACGTTTCCGGCGCGCTCGACACCTGGGATTACTGGTGGTGGTTCCGGGCAGCGAGGGCCATCAGCGACCGGGGGTTGGACGGCAACCACAGTGAGGTCATCGACGAATTTCCGGCGTTCAGCTTCGTACTCTCTGACAACCATCCGCATGTACTGGCGATTCCCTTCGCGGCATTGGCCGTCGGGCTGATGCTGAACGTGGCGCTGACCCGCCGCCGACCCGATACGCGTGAGACTTTGCTCTACGGCGTCGTCATCGGCGGGCTGCTCTTCCTGAACACCTGGGATGGCGCCATCTATCTGCTCGGACTGGCGGCGGCCGAGGGGCTGCGCAGGCTGATCGCAGGCAGGACGGGCCGGCTGACGGGGGGCGACTGGTGGGGGATCGTCTTCTTCGGCGTGGCGCTGCTGGTCATCGGGGTGATCTCGGTCTTCCCCTTCCTGCTATCCTTCCGTTCGCAACTTGCCGGCATTCTGCCCAACCTGATCGATCCGACCAGCTTCAATCAGTTCTTCCTGATGTTCGGGCCACTGCTGCTCGTACTCGTACCGTATCTGTTGATCGAAGTGTGGCGCGGGCGCGGCCGGTCGGACATGCGTTTCGGGGTGACCCTCGGGCTAGGCATCCTGGCCATTCTGGCCCTGGCGATGATTCTGCTGGCGGTAGTCGGCGCGCTGCTGCCTGGGGCGTCCGGGATTCTCAGCCGCGTGATCAGCGAGAACGGCGGTGCTGGCCCCGCGCTGATGGAAGTGCTGACCAAACGGATGACGCACCTTCCGACCGCGCTGCTGCTGACGCTGATGCTGGCCCTGGTCGCCGCAAGGCTCTTCGGCCGTACTGGCGCTGCGGCTGAAGCCGATGGATCGTCTGAGGTTTCGTCACGCTACCCCATCGCCACAGGCATGGCCCTTCTGCTGATTGCGCTGGGCGCGGCCCTGACTCTGGCGCCGGAGTTCGTCTACCTGCGCGACAACTTTGGCACACGCATGAACACCGTCTTCAAGTTCTACTATCAGGCCTGGCTGGTCTGGGGCGTCGCGGCGGCCTACGCGGTGTACAGCATCCTTGGAGACAGCCGTCTGCGCCTGCCCTCGCCGGCGGTACGCGCGGCCTTTGGCGCGGTGGTCGCCGTCGTCCTGCTCATCGCCACGCCCTACCTGTTCATGGCCGGCTACTTCCGCGCCACCGTCGAAGCCGGGCGCGGGCCGAACAGCATCAGCCGCGTGCCAACCCTGGATGGCGCCGAAAGTTACATGGTCATGGGCGGCATCAGCGCGGACGACATGACGGCGCTGGCCTGCCTGGACCAGCAGGTCACCGGCGATGATGTGTTGGTCGTGCAGGCGGCCGGCAACTCCTACAATGGCGCCTGCGGCATCGCCGGCACGCTCGAAGGTATCCCGGTGTTGTTCAACTGGTACGGTCACCAGGGCCAGTGGAGAGGGGACGCCCTGGGGGCGCTGGTCGGCTCCCGGTTGAGCGACATCGACGTCATCTACACCGAACCCACCTGGAACGCCACGCGCGGCATCCTGGCGATGTACGGCGTGGATTATGTCTTCGTCGGCGCGACTGAGCGCCGCGCCTATGGCGACCGGCTGGCCGCGGTCGAATTCAAGCTGCGCGACAATCTCAAGCTGGTGTGCGACTACGGCGAAACCCAGGTCTATCGCGTGCCTGAGCAGGTGCTCGAAGTCACCTCTGGCAGTTGAACAGGAACAGCACCATGAGTATGACAACGAGAACAGCAGCGGAGCACATCTGGACGGCCGCCGAAAGTCGGCCCGCCGTGACCATCCGCGTCGAACTGATCGCTTACGCGCTGCTTGCTGTGCTGGCGCTGCTGCTGCGACTGGCCCATCTGGACACTGTGCCGCTCAGCCCTGGCGAAGCCCATGAGGCGCTGGCGGCCTGGCGGGTCCTGAACCCCGCGCCGGACGTGCCGGTCTATGCGGCGCAAAGCCAGATCGTCTTTCTGGCGCAGTCCCTCGGCTTCACCCTGCTTGGCGCTTCGGAGTTCAGCGCGCGATTTCTCACCGCGCTTGCTGGTGCGTTGCTGGTGCTGATACCGCTCCTTTTCCGGGAGCGGCTCGGCCAGGCCCGTGCGTTCGCCATGGCCGCGCTGCTGGCGGTGTCGCCGGTGCTGCTCGTCGCCTCGCGCGAGTCCGACGTGATGGTCTGGGCAGCGCTGTTCGCGGCCGGAATGCTCTGGGCGGTACAGGCCTGGACACAGCGCACTGAAGGTGACGGGGCTTCTCTGGCAGCAGTTGCCGCGATCTTTGCCGTCGGGCTGCTCTTCCTGAGCGGGTCCACCGGGGTGGTTTTCGCCGTGATCGTCGGAGTGGCAGCCTTTGTCACCTTCGTCTGGGATCGGCCTCAGACCGACGACGACGGCCAAAAAGACTTGTGGGCGTCAGGGGCTTCACAGCGAACCTTTCCCTGGGGAACGGCGATTCTTGCCGCGGTCGCGGCCATCCTGGTCGGCGGCACGAGCTTTCTGCTGTACCCGTCAGGACTCAGTGCTGTCGGCAATGCTTTTGCCGGCTTGGGAGCGCTGATCGCTCCCTCTACTCCACCACCGACGGCCCTGCACCCACTGGTCGTCTCACTCTTCCATGAGCCCTACCTGTGGATCATGGGACTGGTATCGATCGCCCTCCTGCTGCGCGGCGCCATGGAGGACGTCGACCGCTTCTTCGTATTGATGACCGGCCTGGGCGCCATCGCCGCCATCGTCTTTCGAGGCGCAGGCGCCGCAGCAGCCTTCTGGCTCACCCTGCCGCTGGCCGGGCTGGCATCTCGTCTCCTCACGGCATGCTTCAGCAGCGATGACGCCAGCGAGTTTCTGCCTGCACCTGGCTGGGCGCGCTGGGTCGTCGCCCTCGGGCTCATCGGCGCTCTGGCCGTCTTCACCCTCGCCGCCCAATCGCTGTCGCGGGCGCTGACCGGCGCGGCTGATGGTCTGCTGTCGAGTGTTGCCCTCCCCAGCGACTCGATCGTCCTGTTCTTCGTCGCGCTGATGTTTATCCTGATCGGCTTCTTCCTCTTCTCCAGCCTTTGGGGGGCACGGACCACCTGGCAGGGCATCGGGATCGGCGTCGGCGTCTTTTTCGGATTGACTTCCCTGGGCAGCGGTTGGCAGCTGGCGGTCAGCCGCGGAGAAACCCCCGCGCAGTTCTGGGAGAGCCAGGTCACCAGCACCGACACCAGTCTGCTGCGCGCCACCCTGCTCGAACTGGCGAAGCGCGAAGGCGGAGGATTCCCCGATGTGCCGGTCTACGCCGTCGCCCAACCGGATGGTGTCGTGGCCTGGCTGCTGCGCGACTTTTCCCAGACGGTATTCGTCCGCGACTACCAGGAGGCCATCCAGCAGCCTGTCGTCATGGTCTCTTCGAGCGTCACCCCGGATCTCGGCGCGGGCTATGTGGGACAGGATTTTCGCATCACCCGCACCTGGACTTCGAGCGCACTCCGCTGGGTCGATCTGCCGGCCTTTTGGACCCAGGGACTGGCCGGCGGAAGCGCCCTCTCTATCTTTGACGACCGCATCGTCTTGTGGCTGCGGCAGGATATTTACGCAGGGGTAGAAGGGGGTCTGAGCGGGGCTGGGTGAGGAAGCGCCAGGACGACCGTGTATAATGCCGACATGATGACGAACGCAACCGGATCTCCCAGGAATCCCCAAGACGAGGATGCATCCCTCGACGCGCTGATCGCGGCGGCCGCTGCGGGCGATCTCCGCAGATTCTCGGCCTGACCGATGCGCTCGGAGCGATCCTGGCTGCGCCTCATTCCGAACAGCCGGAATCCGCGGCTGCGCGGACGAGTGTCAAGGAAACAGTCGAAGCGGCCCTTCGTAGACTTGCCCCCCGTCTGCGCGAAGCGGTGGTGCTGCGTTACGGGCATGGGCTAACCTATCGAGAGATCGCTGAGGTGATGGACTGTCCGCAGAAGACGGCAGAAAGCCGCGTCCGTCTGGCGCACGAGGCGCTGCGCGGGCTGCTTACGCCGGCAGGGGCAAGCCTGCTGGAAGAATTGTGGATGGCCTGAGCAGGTCATAGAGCAGCAGCATTTGCAACCCTATAGTGGCAGACAATGCAGTGCAAGTAATGTGGTACGGGCAATGTGATTTAGGCGATGTAGGCGACATGAACACGCAATCCTCTATGACCTGCCGGGAAGTACGTCAGACGCTCCCAGCGTTCATTCACCGCGAACTCCCGGCCGCCCAGCGAACGCGCTTTGCCCGGCACCTCGACACCTGCGACGCCTGTCATGCGCGGTACACCCGGGAGCGCGATCTCGTCCAGTCGATGTCCGCTGCCGTGCCGATGATCGGGCGCGGCGCAGAAGCCGGGCGCTTCGAGCTGATGTGGCGCGAGAGATCGCCTCACAGATCGCGCTGCGGCGGCGGCAAATCGACACCCGAAAACTGATGACCAGCGGCGCAGCGCTCCTGGCTGTGGTGCTGCTGGCCATGGCCTGGACGCCGATGACATCGGTTGCCAGTGTGCCCACACAGCCCATAGCGGCCGAAAAGGAACCCTTTTCGACGCCTGTCGCCGCTGTGTTCCTCTTGGAGAGCGATGCGCAAGCAACGCTGACGCCGCCCCTTCTGGGGAACTATGCCCCAGGGGCAGATGCGACCGACGAACCCGATGCGACATCGGGCGCTTGACGGATAATGTTGAACAGCCGCGACTGACGCACAGGCGCTCACGACACAAGGGATTGAGTACCTAAACTATGGCAACGACACATCCAAACCTTGAGTGGGAACGGCAGGAACAGAGCGGGACGCTGGGCCGGTTCCTGGCGCGCGAGATCCGCCTGGACTGGTACACTGTCGCTTACGTCCTGATTTTCGTACTGGCTGTCTTCACGCGCTTCTACGTCCTGGGCGACCGCGCGAGGAGCCCCGATGAGAGCCTGCACACCTACTACTCGTGGCGTTTGATGGAGGCAGGTGACTTCCAGCATACGCCGCTGATGCATGGCCCGATCCTTTTCCACGTCACGGCCTTCTTCTATTTCCTCTTCGGCGACAACGACTTCACGTCCAGGATCTATCCCGCGGCGCTGGGCGTCTTGCTGATTCTCTCGCCCCTCTTGTTCCGCCGCTGGATCGGGCGCTACGGGGCGATGCTGGCCTCGATCATGTTGCTCATCTCCCCCCTGCTCCTCTACTACAATCGCTATATTCGGCATGACACGCCCTCGATCCTGGCGGCCGTCCTGACCGCCTACGCCATCTTCATGTACCTCGACGGACCGGATCATCTGCGGCGTAAAGCGCGCTGGCTGTACCTGCTGGCCGCCGGCCTGATCTGGAACCTCGGCTCCAAAGAGACGGCGTTCATCTACATCGCGATCTTTGGGGCCGCCCTGACGCTCTATTTCGCCATGCGTGCATTCCAGTACATCACGCATCGGCCGGCGCGTCTGGGTTTTCAGATGATTTCTGTCAGCGTCACCCTTGGTACAGTGGCCTCACTGTTCATGATCGCCGTCTTCAGCATCGCGTTGTTCAACTACGCCTCGCTGGAAGAGCGCCTGGCCACCTTGAGCGAGCAGTTCGGTCTGCTCTTCAGCGGCAGCGCAACGAGTTTTGACTTCAACGTCTTCATCACCTGGGCGTTGCTGGTCCTGGTGGTGCTCATCCTGGTGCTGGTAGCCACCGCTTTGTACGCGGCCATGCGCAAGCGCGGACGCTTCAACCCGGCCAGCCTGATTGTCGTTCTCCTGTTGACACTGGCAGTCACTACGGCGCTCATCGCCGTCGAAGAGATCACTCAGCAGCCGTCGCGCGCCATCGCCGGAGAAGGTGTCGAGGACATCCCGGTCGATCCGTCAGCGGTCTACAGCTATGCGCCAACGATAGCCGCCTTTGCCCTCGCCTTTGTCGTCGCTGCGCTGGCGCTGGTTTCCCGCGCCTCGAACTGGTGGCGCAAGGCATTTCACCGGTTCCCGGAACTCGACATCATGTTGGTGATGGGCACGCTGATCCTGCCCTGGCTGTCACCTTTGATCACCAGCATCAGCGGCGGCAAGCCCACCGACTACACGCAGGAAGGGATCATACGCTCGGCACTGTCCCTCCTGCCGTTCGCCATCATCGCGATTTCGATAGGTCTGGCCTGGAATGCCAAGCGCTGGATCATCGCTGCGCTGGTTTTCCATATCCCCTTCGCCTTCTTCTTCACGACCATGTTCACCAATCCGGTCGGTCTGGCTTCGGGCATGGTGGGCAGCCTCGGCTACTGGCTGGAGCAGCAGGCGGTCAAACGTGGCAGCCAGCCGCAGTATTACTACATGCTGGCCGTCATGCCAGTGTATGAATATCTCCCGATCGTCGGCGCACTCCTTGCCTCATTGGCCGGGTTCGTCAAGCTGTGGAAAAATCTCATCAGCCCCGTGACGCCGCCCTCAGACCCGGCCCTGCCCAGCGAGGCGGAAACGGGCAGCGAAATCTCTGATCCCGTAGAGAAATCGGGACGGCCCATTACGCATCCGAACTGGCTCAGACGCCCCTCATTCATCCTGTTCGTCGCCTGGTGGGCCGCTCTGATGTTCCTGGCGCTGACCCTTGCGGGCGAAAAAATGCCCTGGCTCGGCACGCACATGACAACGCCGCTGATCTTTATGGCGGCCTGGTACTTCGGCGCCGTATTCACCAACACGGACTGGACGGTCTTTGTCAGGCGCGGCTGGCTGTACATGCTCCTCATCCCACTGCTCGGAGTCGCCATTGTCCAGGCGGTGATCCCCTTCGTCGTCGGTCGTGCACCCTTCGGCGGTCTGGAGGTCGATCAGCTCCAGAGACTCAACGAGTGGTTGGGCATTCTCGCCTTTGGACTCCTGGTGGCCTTCCTCATCTATCGATTGATCCGACAGACCGGTTGGGGACACTTCAGTCGCATGGTGGGGGTAGCAGCATTCTTCGGACTGGCCCTTCTGACCGCTCGCCATGCGTGGATGGCCTCGTTCATCAATCAGGATCTGGCCACCGAAACCCTGGTATACGCCCACGCGGCGCCCGGCGTCAAGCTGATGATGGACCAGATCGAGGAGGTCAGCCGCCGGACAAGTGACGGCATGGGCATTTCCTTCGCCTGGGGTGGCAATGCCTGGCCGGTGACCTGGTACTTCCGCGATCTGACCAACGCCCGCTTCTTCGCCAGCAACCCGACGCCCGGCACGATCGGTGATGCCGTCGCCGTCTATGCCAGCGACGATGTGCGCTCGCGGGTCGAGCCGCTGCTGGAAGATCGCTACTACCGCTTCGAGTATGTGCGCATGTGGTGGCCAGATCAGGAATATTTCTATCTGAATGGGCAGCGGGTGCTCAACGCGCTGGACTTTAACCCGGAGAACACCAACGCCGCGCTGATCCGTGAAGGCATGTTCAATATCTGGTGGAGCCGCGACTACAGCAAGTATGGCGAGGCCACCGGGCGCAACTATGCCCTGGAGAGCTGGCCGGTGTCCGAGAAGCTGCACTTCTATGTGCGCAAGGACATCGCCGCGCAGGTATGGAACCTGGGCGTCGGCGAAGGGACGGTCTTCAACCCGCTGGAAAACATGCAGGTGAACGTCTGCACCGAAAACTGGCAGCAGCAGTACGCCCTCGTCCAATTCGGATTCGAGACCGGCACGACGCTCAACCACCCGCTCGACATTGCCGTCGACGAAGCGCTGAACCGCGTCTACGTGGCCGAAGAGTTCGGCAACCAGATCAGCGTCTTCGATATGGATGGCAACTTCCTGAACACGCTGAACGGCGCCAGCGAGTTCGTGCAGCCGATGAACCGCCCGAATGGCGTCGCCGTCGCGCAGGACAGCACTCTGTACGTCGCCGACACCTGGAATTACCGGGTACGCGCCTTCTCGCCGGACGGGCAAAACCTGTTCGGCTGGGGTCAGCCGGGGCAGTTCGGCGCTGCCGCTCAGGTCGAACCGGTCGATGCCTTTTGGGGTCCGCGCGATGTCGCCCTCGACACACTGGGCAATGCCTATGTCGCCGATACGGGCAACAAGCGCATCCGCGTCTACGATCGCAACGGGAACTGGCTGCGCGATATCGGCTCCGCGGGCAGCGCGGCCGGCCAGCTCGACGAGCCATCCGGTCTGGCCGTCACCAGCAATGGACGGCTGTACGTCGCCGACACCTGGAACCGCCGCGTGTCCGTCTTCAGCCTGGATGGCATTTCACTCTTCACCTTCCCCATCCGGGGCTGGTACGCCGACATCGGCCGTCCCTATCTGGCCGTCGACGAGTCGCGCAACCTGCTGTACGTCTCCGACCCGGATGCCGGCCGCGTGCTGGTCTACGATACCGAAGGCAACTGTGTGGGATCGTTTGGACAGCCGTCGGACAGTCCGGTCGACATGAGCCAGTTCGATCAGGTTGGCGCCCTGACGGTCGACTCGGCCGGCAACGTCTACATCTCTGATGCCGAAGCGGGCCGCGTGCTGAAGTTCGCACCTTTCCAGGACGCTCCGGCCGTGATTGGCAATCAGCCGGTCGACGGCCAGAGCGGCGCTGAGCAGCCAGTCGACATCATCGAGCTTACGGCCGAAGCCGCCGCTGAGGAGACAACTCCTGAAGCCACGCCCGAGACGGTCGGCTAACTCTGAACCGTCACAGTAGCAAAACAAAAACGGACGCCTTAAAGGCGTCCGTTCTGTTTAAACGTGTGGCGAGTCAGTGAGTTACAGGTAGCGTGCCAGACCCATACCGAGCAGCGCGATGATCATCAGGAAGGTGCTGATCCGCGAGTGCTGCGCCAGCGCCGCGGCCGATTCGCGAATCGAGGTGAGGGCACCATTCGAGATGCTGCCCTCGCCCTCCGGCACTTCCGTCGCCAGCTTCTGGCCGAACGCACGCGTGGCGCGCCCCGTGACCGCCCCGCCGTGGATGGTCGCCGCCAGCCCGGCCAGCGCCCCAATGCCGAGGACGGCGTTGCCCAACTGCGTGAAATAAGCCGGGCTGCCAGTCGCGTACAGGAGCAGACCAGCAAGACCGCAGGATGATCAGGATGATAACCGGAACTTCCACAGAAAACCTCCCGTCAAAGAGTCAGTAAATAAGCAATCAGATCGGCGATCTGCTGAGGCGAAAGCCGCCGACCGTATTGATTGTACATGAGGTTGCCGTAGCCCGACACGACATGCGCAGATGGATGGACAATGCTGTCATAGGTATAGGCGACAGCCGACATACCGCTGACGCGCGATGCGGCCGCGGCTCCGTAGCCGGCCACGGTCGGGCCGTCGGTCCCCGAACCATCCAGCGAATGGCAGTTCGAGCAGGGAGGAGCGCCTCCAACCGACTCCGCGAACAACGTCTGCCCCCGCTGTGCATCGCCCGCTGGAAGCGAGGCTGACGGATCGGCCGGCGCCGTGCCGGAGCAGGCGACGGACATGATAACCATCACTGCGACCAGCGCCAATAGGCGCAGCAGGGTTCTGCCCTGCGTGAATCGACTCGTTCGTTGCATGCCAATACCTACCTTGTGGTAGACGCGTGGAACATGTCGCGCGCGTTTTCGATGTAGCTGAGCGACTGATGTCGAAAATAGGTATTGTACAACTCTGCGTAGTGTCCGCCCTGGGTCATCAGCGCATCGTGACTGCCCTCTTCGATGATTCCGCCCTGCCGCAGCACGATGATCCGGTCGGCGCTGCGCACGGTGCTCAGGCGATGCGCGACCAGGATCGACGTCGACTGCTTGAGAATGAGGTCGATGGCATCCTGAATCTGCGTTTCGGTGAACGGATCGATGCTGGCCGTCGCCTCGTCGAGGATGAAGATCGCCGGACGCTGGACCAGCACACGGAGCAGCGCCACCAACTGCCGCTGCCCCATACTCAGCCGAGCGCCGCGTTCACCCACATCCGTATTCAGGCCTTCCGGCAGGGTTTCGATCCACTCGCCGCCGCCAATGCTGTTGGCGATCTTCAGCACCTGGGCATCGGTCGCGTCCGGCCGGGCGTAACGAATGTTGTCCATGACCGAACCACTGAACAGGAACGGTTGCTGAGGCACGATCCCCAGGCGCGAGCGGTAGGCCTCCATGTCGAAGGTGCGGATATCCTGCCCATCGACCAGGATGCGGCCCTGCTGGAATTCGTAGAAGCGCGTGATCAGCTTGATGATCGAGCTTTTGCCTGCGCCCGTGTGGCCAACAAAGGCGACGCTTTCCCCTGGAGCAATCCGCAGGGAGAAGTCATCCAGCACGTGGCCCCCCGTGTTGTACGAGAAGGTGACGTTCTCAAAGCGGATCTCACCCTCGATCCATGCCGGCGGCTTGACGCTGCCCGTTTGTTTCACCGTGTTCTCGGCATCGACGAGCGCGAAGATGCGCTCCAGGGCGCTCATGCCGAGCTGAAGCTGGCTCCAGAACGACGAAATGTTGATCACCGGGAACCAGAAACGGTCAATGCCCTGCACGAACAGGAACCACGCCCCCGCTGCGATCACCCCGTCGATAGCGTACTGGCCGCCGGCATAAACCACGAGGGCGACCACGAAACCGGAGAGCGCGTTCATCGTCGGGAAGATGGTGGCGAAGACAAACCCCCGGCGGATATTCACGTTGTACGACTGCCGGTTGACCTGTCTGAACTCGTCGTAGATCATCGCCTCCTGCCGGAAGTTCTTGGCGACGGTGATCCCGCTGACACTCTCCTGAATGTTGTCGTTCACCACGGCCAGGGACCGCGCGCCACGGCGGGTGGCGACGCGGGCCAGATGCCGGAACGCCAGGGCCGCGCCGATGACGACCGGCATGCTGGCCAGGACCATGAGCGTCAACCGCCATTCCCGACTGAGCAGCGCAACGAAAACCAGGAGGAACTCGGTCACCTGGGCGATGATGTCGGTCGTGAGCACGATGACCTGACTCAGGTCCTGCGTGTCGCTGGTGATGCGGCTCACCACCTTGCCGGTCTTGTTCTCGTCGTAAAAGGACAGATCGCGCTCGATAGCGGCGTTGAAGGCGTCTTCGCGAAGCTTACCGATCAGATCCGCGACCAGTCGTGTGACGAACCGTCGGCGCAGTTGATAGATGAAATAGTCGCCGACCGCGATGATGCCGAGCGCGACCACCACCACGAGGAGCATGGAAGAGTCGTTCGTGCGCAGCGCGTCAACCCCGACCGAGGTTACCACCGGGATCAGCGCGCCGATGGCGGCAAAGACCAGCACCAGGACCATGATCGCTGCCACGCGGCGGCGATGCGGAACAAAGTACGTGAGCCCGCGCCGCAGCAGCGCGCCGTCATCGTATGTGCGGTCGTAGCTGTCCGCACCCAACCCAGCAAGAATGCCCATGGTTTAGCCCTGATTCTTTACGGTTGCGGGAGCTGCCTCGTAGCGCGCGAAAATGCGGCGGTAGGCATCGGACGTGGCGAGCAGATGATCGTGCGCTCCCTGTGCGACGACCTGACCACCGCGCAGCACCACAATATGATCCGCCCAGCGAATCTGCGACAGTCGATGCGTGATGAGGATGGTGGTCCGCCCACGCGAAGCAGCCCAGATCGCCTGCTGAATTCGGTCCTCGGTCGCGCTGTCGATGGCACTGGTGCTGTCGTCCAGGATCAGAATCGGCGGGTTGGTGACAAAGGCACGGGCGATGGCGATGCGCTGCCGCTGCCCGCCGCTGAGCGTCACGCCGCGTTGACCAACCACGGTGTCGTATCCTTCGGGCAACGTCGAGATGAATTCATCGGCCTGCGCTTTCCTGGCCGCCGCAATCACCTCGTCCAGCGTGGCATCTGGTTTGCCGAAGCGAATGTTGTCGGCGATCGACCGGCTGAACAGGAAAATGTCCTGCTCGATGATGCTGATCTGCGAGCGCAGTCGAGCCAGGTTCCAGTCACGAACGTCGACACCATCGACCAGCACACGCCCGGAGGTCACGTCGTAGGTACGGTTGATCAGTTTGGTGATCGTCGTCTTGCCGACACCCGTCTGGCCGACAATGGCCACCGTCTTGCCCGCCGGAACGGTGAAATGCACGTCCTGGAGGATCAGGTTGTCGCCGCTGTGATAGGCGAAATCGACGTGTTCGAGCGAGATCTCCCCACGAATGTCCGCCGCGAATCCCTGTTCGTTCTGGTCGAGGTCGGTCTCGGTGTTGATGATGGCCAGGATGCGTTCGGCGCTGGCATAACCGTTGGAGATCTGCGAGAACGAGAACTGGGAGGTGAAAACCGGAAAGCCAAACAGCGCGATCTGACCGACATAGGTCACCACCGAGCCGATGTCGATCAGTCCGGCATTGTAGAGCACTGCTGCGTGGACAAAACCGCCGAACACGACCAGTCCGAGGAGAAGCTGCGGGATATATTTCGACTCGATGATGCCCTGGCGGATGAGCGCCTGCCGAACGCGATCGACTATTCCTTTGAAGTGCGCCTCGATCCGATCTTCCTGGGCCGCCCCTTTGACGACCTGTAAGCCTTCGAGCGCCTCGGAGGCATAGGCGTTCATCTTGCCAAAGGAGACACGCACTTCCTCGGCCTGCGGGCGGAGCTTGCGCATGTAGCGCGTCTGCACCAGCGCATAGATCACTGTGAAGGCCAGCGGCACAAAGATGAGGCTGGGGTAGATCAATGGGGCGCTGACCAACGGCACGATCAGGAAGAAGCCCGAGCCGATCAGCAGGTTCATGCCGGGGTTCATCATCAGATTCATTTCGCGCACATCATTGGTGACGCGCGCCATGATCTCGCCCACCGGCAGCATATCGTGAAAGGTCATGCTCTTGCCGAGGAGGCTGGCATAGAGCTCGTCGCGCACGTCGCGTTCGATGCGCTGCGCGAAAATCTCCGAGGAGAAATTGCGCATCACCTGAAGCGCGGCACGGATAAGCTGCGACGCGATCACCGCCAGCGCCGCATTAGCCACCACATCGATCCACTGCCCTTCATTCACCGCCCGGAAAGCCTGACCGATGAAATAGGGCACTGCGGTCGCAAAAACGGCATTCGAGAGCGCGCCGACGACCATGGTGATGGCGAAAACTGGATGTCGCATGACGTGCGACAGAACGAAACGCAGCGGGTTTCGACGATTACTCGTGAATGAACCGCGTGCAACAAATTCGGCGGACATGGAATTTCCTGCTGAGAAGCGAGCTTACTTATCCTAATGCAAGGCGCCAGACCATGTAACACCAATTTGGAATAATTTAAAAGGGCGAACCGGCCTATTTGACCTGGATCTCCTTACACGAAAATTCTGTCTTGCCATCCGCCAGAGGACAGGCAGCGATGGTCGTTCCTCCCCCCATACGACGCCCTTGCATTATAATCCGTCCGATGTCGTCTACGGAGACCCTGACGACCACAGGAAATCGAGGAGCTGCGCCAATGACCGGTCATGTATTCGTCACACGCCTCATTCCCGCCGCAGGACTGGATCGCGTCCGCCGCTTCTGCGCAGAAGCCAACCTGCCGCTCGATGTCTGGCCCGACAAGCTGCCCCCGCCGCATGCGACGCTCTGCGAACGCGCCCGTGGCGCTATCGGCGTGTTGACCACCATCAACGACCGGATCGATACTACGTTTCTGGACGCCGCCGGGGAGAGTCTGCGCGTGATCAGCCAGATGGCGGTGGGCGTCGACAACATCGACGTGCCGGCGGCCAGAGCCCGGAAGATACCGGTGGGCAACACACCGGGTGTGTTGACCGAAACGACCGCCGACCTGACCATGGCGCTTCTGCTGGCCAGCGCCCGCCGATTGTACGAGGGCACGCGATTCATCGAGGCGGGTCAATGGGTGACCTGGGAGCCAACCGCGCTGCTCGGAATCGATCTCCCTGGCGCAACGCTCGGCATCATCGGCTTTGGCCGCATCGGACGCGCCGTCGCCAAACGCGCGCAGGCCTTCGAGATGCGCGTGCTGGCCTACAGCCGGGATCTGACCGCCGAGGAAGCCCGCACTGCCGGAGTGGAGGCCGTCAGCCTCGATCGACTGCTGGCCGAATCCGACTTCGTGTCGCTGCACTGCCCACTCACGCCGGAAACGCGCGGCCTCATCAACGCGGAGACGCTGGCCAAAATGAAGCCCACTGCCCGGCTGATCAATGCGTCGCGCGGTCCGGTTGTGAACACCGCCGCGCTGATCGAGGCACTCAGCCAGGGGGTAATCGCCGCCGCCGCGCTCGACGTGACCGATCCGGAGCCGCTGCCCGCCCAGCACCCGCTCATGCACCTGTCCAACTGCATCGTCGTCCCACACGTCGGCAGCGCCACCGTGGGTACGCGCGACAAAATGGCGACGATCGCCGCCGAGAATCTGATTGCGGGCCTGCGCGGTGAGCCACTCCGGCACTCGGTCGGTTAAGCAGTGATCGCTGCCCTGGCGCCCTGGGTTGGAGTGGCGCTGATTCTGCTCGGCGCTCTTCCCTGGGCCGCAGCCATTCGCGGTGGCAGGGTGATGACGTTAACGCTGACGGTCGCGCTGGCGGCCGGGGTCGTGGCGTTGATCCTGTTCTGGAGCGCCCTCCTGACCGGACACTGGACACTGGCCGGGGTGAGCGTCGTCTATTGCCTGTTCGCCGCCGCCGGGGTCATCGTCTGGTTCGCGCGGCGGCGCGTTCGGCGCAGCCCGCTGCGCGACGCCGCAGGTAGCCTGACCAGGATCGAGTGGGGAGCCATCGCCCTGATCGGCGTGATTGCCGCGGCGATCCTGTTCAACAGTGCTTACTTCCCCTTCTCCAGGCCCGACGCGCTGGGCATCTACCGGCCGGCGGCGCTCGACATGTTTCAGCGGGGCTCCATCCAGCCGCTGATTGGCGCTGAAAGTCTGTACCGCGCCTACCCTATCCTGGTGCCGCTCAACTATGCGATGGTCTATACACTGGCCGGTTGGGAGCAGGATTATCTGGCCAAGACGGTCGTAGCGCTGCTCAGTCTCGGCTGTCTCCCTGCCGTCTTTCTACTCGGACGCGAGATCGGCACGCGGCGCACCGGACTGCTGGCGGCGCTGATCCTGGCGCTCACGCCGGCGTTCGTGCGCTGGGCTTCGTCCGGCTACGTCGACCTGCCCATGGCATTCTATTACACGCTCGCGGCCACCTTCGCGCTGCGTTTCTGGCGGAACGGCGCTGGCGTCGATGCGGCGCTGGCCGGCCTGATGATGGGATTCGCCGCTTTCACTAAAAACGCCGCTCTGCTCGGCGTCCCACTCCTGGCCATCTGGCTCGCGGCGTCCCTCTGGAAACACCGGCACGCGCACGAACTCAGCCGCAGGCTTGGCGCCACCGTGTTGTCACTCGCACTCTGCGGGCTGATCGCTGCACCGTGGTACATCCGCAACCTGATCGGCGCCGGCTTCCTGATCCCGGACACGGCCTGGACCGATCAGGCGGAGCGCTCCCTGCGCACCCTGGGCATTTTCATCACCCTGACCGACAACTTTCTGGCGTCCGGCTGGTTGATCCTGCTGGGTGTCGCCTTCTCGGCGGTGCGTCTGGCGCAGTCGCTGAGTAACCGACGCCGCCCGGAGCCGCATGTCGATGGTCACGCGCTGTTGTTGTGGTTCACCGTGCCTTTTTTCGCAGCATGGTGGATTTTCGTCTCCTACGACCCCCGTTTCCTGCTGCTTTTCACGCCGATCCTGTGCGTCAGCGCGGCACTGGCCATCGAAGTGGTCCTGCAGCGTTTGCGTCCGGGCCGGATCGTTCAGGCGGCGTTGATCGCGGCGGCGCTGGGCATTAGCCTCTACTGCATGTTCATTAGCGTGGAATTCAAAGACGAGATCGTCCGGGACCCGTTGATGAGCCACGAAGCCAAAGTGGCCCTGGTGCGTGGGCAATGAGCGTCTGCGCTACCGGACACTGATCGTGACCGGCAGCACGCCGATAACCCCATCGAGAGTCGCGGCGCCGCTCACCGGCAGATCGCGGATGCTGCCGTCTGGCTCCAACGAATACACCTTGACCCACAGGGCATAATCGCCCGAGGGCAGCCCCTCAGGCAGGCGCAGCCCTCGGTGATCCCAAATGGCAGGCCCGGCCGCCAGCCATCGGTCGGGGAGAACCCGTTCATCGGCATGGAGATCACTCTGCACTACTTGCCAACCGGCTGAGTCCCGGAGGTAGAGCGCCACCGTGTAGCGCGCTTCAACATCACGGTCGAGCGTCCAATTGAGCGACACCGGCACGACCTCGCCGGGAGCGAACGTGTCGCCGCGCGGGAGAGTGATGCCGGCCAGGTGCAGGTTCTCGTCATAGAGCAGGTCGGTCAGAAGAGCAGGCCCACGAAAGGCGAAGGGATCTGGCGCAGGAATGGTGCTGAACTCGATCAAGCGGGTCAGCGGGCCGGTCTGTATCGTGCGGATCGGGTAGTACAGCGATGACAGGTAATGCTCGACCGGGCGGTTGCTCCACCACAACTCCGGGCTGCCGTCCACGATCAGCCAGAGCTGGTCACGCGTCTGCGCCAGGTTGGTGATGAAGCGGGTCGTCTCTTTGGTCAGCAGCGCCGGCGGATAATCGCTCTCGACCAGCGCCGGCTGTGACTCGCTCACCCGCTCGCCGTACTGAAGCTCAAGCGCCACCACGCGGCCGGCCTCGAAGAGCTTGCCCCGATTCTGAAAATACGGCACATAGCGCGGGCTGCTCAGCAGGATCATGTCGTCGCGGGTCGTCTCCGCTTCCAGAATGGGCAGCAGGGCATCGAGCGCGGCGTTGTCCGGTTGGTAGCGTGGATCGCGCTCGTAAAGCAGCCACAGTCCATGTGCAGTCAGCAACAGCCAGGCGGCGGCCAGCGCCAGCGGCAGAACCAGGTGGCCCGGCACTCGCCGGCGTGCCATGACCGTAAGAGACCCCGCAGCCACTTGCCAACCCGCGGGATGCGGGCGGCAGTGCGGCGCTGTAGCTGGGCAATGGCAGGGAAACCGCCGTGATGTTGATCCAGATGCCGTACAGCACCACAGCGGCCACGAGAGCGCCCCAACCGGAGACCGGTCGGCGTGCCGCTCGCTCGAAAACCGGCAGCGCGGGCAGCAGCGCGAGCGGAATGACCGGAATCAGAAAGCGGGGAGGCCAGGCCAGCCCGCCAAACCAGAAGTCACCGTTGAAGATCGCATAGCCGAACGCGAAGCCCAGCACCGCCAGCAGCGCCGCCAGAACGAGGCGCAGGCGACCGTGCCTCAGGAGCAGCCAGGCGCCGGGAATCGCCAGCAGCAGCGCCGGCGATGTCCCCCAGATACTGCCGCCAACGCTCAGCAGATAGGTGTGCAGAGCAACCGGCAGGGTGTCGGTCGATGCTGCCAGCAGCCGTGCCGCGACGTTGTAGCGAGCGCCCAGACCGAGCCGATCCCCCGCCAGTGTCAGCCCGGCCACCAGAAGGCCCAGCGCCATTGCGACCACCAGCGCTCCCAGGCCGATCCGCCGCAGTGCGCTGCGATCCGTCAGACGCGGCGACGCACCAGGGGTGTCTCCAGGGGGAATGAGCAGGATCAGCAGCGCGGGTACGGCAAACACCGCCGAGGCGCGCGTGAGGAGCAGCGCAGCAGCAGCCAATGCCAACAGCACAACCCAGCCGAGCGAACGGTAGCGGGAGCGCGCCAGCCGGTGCGCGGCGTAGGCGGTGCACAAAAGAAGCAGGAGCGTCAGAGATTCGCGGAAGAGAGTCTTGCTGTAGGGAACTACTGCAGTGGACACGCCAAAGGCAACCGCTGCCATCAGGGAAGCTGCGGGGCTGGCATCCAGGGCGCGCGCGAACGCGTAGAGCACGACGCCGGCCGCGGCTGTCACCAGCGCGTTCAGCAGCCAGACGGTATGCGCCAGCCCGATCCCCGGCACGGCCCGTGCCAGCGCATACAGCGGCGCTGCCGCGTAGATCTGTCCCGGCTCAACGGCGGCCGATTCCAGTGGAAACCATTCGGCGACCTGCGCGGTTGGCGGATTCTCCCATGTGGCCAGGTCGAGGCGGAAGTCCCCCACTCGACCAGACTGCCCACGGCGTCAAACAGCCGGTTCGAGTCGCGCGATTCCGACACGCCGCTGTAGGCCAGCAGATAGACGCTGGCCAGACCGACGAACAGCGCGATCCAGCGATGTGATGCTTTGGGGGTGATTGCAGACATCAATAAGCGGCGCCAGCGGGCACGCTCGCCGCTGGCGTCCATCTCGCATTCATCACAGAATGATCTAGTCCGGTTTGGTGCCGCCCGTCAGACGGTTGACGAACCCCGACAGGCCTTTGATCACCTTCTGGCTCGCCGAAAGCTCGTCGAGTTCGTCCAAGCCGGCCTGATACGACGCCGCGCCCGCACCCAGTTTGCCCTCTTTGACTTGCAGGGCGCCCATGGCGACCAACGTCTCTCCATGCAGCTTCTTTTCGCCAAGCTCGTCGAACAGATCGGCCGCCGTCCGGTAGGCGCCGTGAGCCTGTTCGCGGTCGCCCATGGCCGCATAGACTCCGCCGAGGTTGCCCAACACCATGGCCATCCGCTTGCGGTCATTCATGGCCTGAAAGACGCGCAGCGCCTCCTGCATCGCTTCCAGAGCCGGTTGGTGTTCGCCTAAGGCGCGGTGCACCAACCCGATATTGACCTGCATCTCCGCGGCCATGTCATCCTGGCCCGCGGCCGAGTAGGCCTCACGCGCTTCATGGAAAAGACGCGCCGCCTCTTCATAATCCTTGCGTTGAAACAGCTTGACGCCCTTTTCCTGAAGTTCCTGTGCGCTGCTCACGAGTCAGTCTCCTTGTTCAGAGTGGCCGCTAGGGGGCGATGTTCAGCGCGCTCTCGCCGATTCGCCGCAGGCGATCGGCAGGCATCTGGCTGAACATGATGGCAATTTCGATAAAACCGATATTCAGTGGGTTCGCGGCGAAGCGGCGGACTTCGTCCGGCAGCTTGGTGAAGTGCTTCCACTCCTCGCGCATCGCCAGGAGCTCGCCCAGATGGCTGTAGGTCTCCAGAAAATAGCCGATATTCTTGCGCACAGCGTTGGACAGGACCGTCAGCTCGTGCATCGGCACGGAAGCCTCACCCAGCTCATAAAGCTCGATCTGCGCCGCTGCCAGCCCGGTCTCTGCGCTCAGGTCTTCCAGGGACATCTCGCGCTCTTCACGGGCCGACCGCAGCAGCGCGCCGATCATCCGATCGCGCAGCGCCAGATACTCACCCTGAGCGCTGGTTGGATCCTGGACCGTCGCCTCGAAGGTATCCATGCCCCAGAAATGGCTGACAGGCACGTCCAGCAGAAACGCCAGGACTTCCAGCTGCGGCAGAGAAGGCACTTCATCGCCCATCTCCCAGCGATTCACCTGATCGATACTCACCCGCAGCAGCCGGGCGCAATCCTCCTGGCTGCGCTGGGACTTGCGGCGCGCATCCAGCAGCAGCAAGCCGACCATCCGCGCGCGAATACGGTACGACTCCTCAAAGTCGACCGAACTCTCCTCGGCAGTTGTGTCCGGCTCGCGCAGGCTTTTCATCCGCGCGGAGATATTGGAAAAATCGCCCATGCTGCCCTCCTGAGCGACAATGCGCCCGTTGATCTACGCCCTATCATACCGGACTTGAGAAATACCGACAATTGACGAGGCCAATGAAGGTCATGATTATGTCTGTCTGTTTTCATGCACACTGTAAAGAATTTTGCTTACCTGCTTCGTAGTGAACTATAATGACGTTTACCGCATCAACCCTCGCGAACGGTGCGCGTGTCGCGAATTAGGGGAACTCGACGATGCTGCCAACAGACTATTTTCCAGCAGAACTCACAGCCGAAGCCTATAAAGGCGCTTTTGCTCTCAGCCTATTTCTTGGAAGCATCAACGATTTCGACGCTCTGCTGCCGATGATCCCGCCGTCCGTGCGCGATGTACTGGGCTGCGAGCAGGTCATGCTGCTGACGCCGGGCCGAAGACCGAACACGCTTGCCATCGCCTCGGTGGCCGATGGCATCAACGTGCGGAGTTTCGACACACAGGACATCACGATCGACGTCATCCCGGACGCCGATCCTTTCAGGTTCTGGGAGCGGCAGCAGCCCGCCACGCTCGACCCCGCCATCCTCGCCGGCGATGCGGGTCCGGCCGCCGCTTCGCTGATGCGTTCAATTTTCACGATCTTGCCGCCCAGAGAGGCCTACAGCGCCCCAGCAGGGGCCAACGGCAAGCTGTACGGTGTGCTGGTCGCGCAGGATGGGACCGGTCGGATCGATCCCCAGCGTGGTGACGTTCTGACCTTGTTAGCACGCACTGTCGGGGTCGCGCTGGCCAATGCGGATCGCTACCAGCGGTCCGAGCAGGAACGCCGCCATCGCGCCGAAGAGATGGAAATCATGGCGCAGATTGATCGCGAACTCAGCGATTCCATTCAACTGGACGATGTGTTCGCCATCACGCTCGACTGGGCCATTCGCTACTCACGGGCGCACGGTGCCTACCTTTCCCTTTTTGATGAGACGTCCCGCTCACTGCGCCCCGTGGCCAGCCTCGGCTATAAGCATCCGCCGGAGAGTCTGCTCGCCGCGTCAGAGGAAGACAACATTCCCCTGCGCGCCGCGCTGAACAACCGGGCGGAGAACGTCGCCTCGCTTCATGGCAGCCCGGATGGTTCGTCCAACGGCAGCATCATGTGCTCGCACATGTCGGTGCCCGTCACACGGGAGGAGCGCGTGATCGCGGTGATCAGCGTGGAGAGCCGCCGCGCCGATGCATTCAGTGACGCGCATCTTCAGTTCATCACCAATCTGAGTGCGCGTGCCGGCACCGCCATCGACAACGCGCGGCTGTATGCCAATGAGGTGCGCGAGCGGGAGAAGACCACTTCGATTCTGCGCGAAATCGCCGACGTCGTGATCGTCGTCGGCCTGGACGAACGCATCCTGCTGATCAACGACTCCGCCGTCAATGTGCTATGCCTGCCGGCCGACCAATCGTGCATCGGTCGCAGGTTTGCCGAGGCCTTTGCCGACACGCCTCTCCTGGGTCTGTATCAGCGGGCGGTCACCGGCGGCTCAAAATCGTATGAGACGATCAGCCTGTCCGAGGATCGCACGTTTGCCGCCAGCGTGGCGCATCAACCGGACATCGGCTGGATTGTGACCATGCGCGACCTGACTGAACTGCGCCGCGCCGATCAGATCAAGAACGACTTCATGTCGGTCCTGTCGCATGACCTCAAGCAGCCGGTCTCGGTGGTCAGGGGTTATGTCGAACTTCTGGAGATGCGTAATCCGGTGCTGGACGAACGGTCGCGATACTACATCGCCATGATCTTCCAGTCGCTGGATAACATGAGCAAGCTGATTGAGGATCTCCTCGATCTGGCCCGGCTGGACACCGGCGCCGAGCTGATGCGCACGCAGGTCAACCTCGCGCAGCTCATGACCAACGTTCGCGACTGGATTAGACCGGCGGCGGAGGCGAAATCCATGCGACTGGTCATTCCCTCCGGCGAGAATTTGCCTGCCCTGATCGGCGATCCCAATCGTCTCACACAGATCTTCGTCAATCTCGTGCACAATGCGGTGAAGTACACCCCCGCGGGCGGCCAGGTCGAAATGGCGATCGCTTCCGAAGGCGAGGACATGGTCCGCTTCGCGATTCGCGACAGCGGCATCGGCATCGGCCCCGAGGATCTGAAAGCGGTCTTCGAGCGCTTCTACCGGGTTCGCCGGCCGGAAACGCAGAATGTCGAGGGCAGCGGTCTGGGTTTGGCCCTCGTCAAGCGGCTGGTCGAACTCCACCGCGGGCGCATCGACGTGGAAAGCCTTCTGGGCGAAGGCACGACGTTCTTCGTGACGCTGCCCGCCTGGAGCGACTAGTCGCGGCAGGAAAAAAAAAGGAGGCGTGTCAGGCCTCCTTTTTGTTCAGATTTATTCAGACTTGCCTGCGTCTATCGAGGACGCTCTTCGGGACCGACGCCGTTCAATCGTCTGGCTGCCGCCTCTGGTTGCAGAGTCGCGGCAGGCGAAAGGGCTTTCTTGCGGGCAATCACCGGCTCGTAAAGGTCGTCGCCAATACGATACGGCACATTGATGACTGCACGCCCGCGTCCACGCGCGATCTGATCCTGGTACAACGCCTCGCGAATCGCCACGCTGGTCTGATTGTGCAGAAGCTTTTCCCACCAGGTCGAAACGACGAACTCCGGCAGAATGACCGTTGTCGGTAGATTCTTATCCGGGCTGTGCTCGTCGGCCTCGTGGAGATACTTGATCAACGGACGGCCGATCTCGCGGAAAGGCGAGTCCACGATATCCAGTGGGATACGCACATTCAGCTTGCTCCACCGCTTCATCAGCCACTCCACCTGCGACGGTTCGACGGCGACCGACACCGCACGCACGTTGTCAGAGAAGCGAACGGCGAACTCGAGCGCCTGGAGCGTGCAGCGGTTCAGACTGTTCACCAGCACCACCACCGGTTGGCGGTTGTGCGTCTTATACACGTCCGGGCTGATGTCGCACGATTCGATCCCATCCAGCGTAAGCGAGTGGGCGACATCTACGTAATGCCGGTGCACGCGCAGGAACAAGAAGACGACCAGGGGAATCGCGACTGCGACCAGCCACGCGCCTTCAACGAACTTGGTGATCAGCAGAATGCACAGTACGACAAACGTCGCGAGCGCGCCAAAACCGTTCAGCCCGATCTTGAAGCGCCAGCCTATCGTTGGCTTGAAGCCTTCCTTGTGACGTTCCTTCATCCAATGGATGACCATGCCGCTCTGCGACAATGTGAAGCTCAGGAAAACGCCAACGGCATACAGCGGCAGCAGGTTATGTTCGCGAGCATCGAAGAGAATGATCAGAATGCTCGCGACAAAGGCCAGCGCCAGGATGCCATTACTGAAGACCAGGCGGTCGCCCAGGTTGGTCAACTGGCGCGGCAGAAAGCGGTCCTGCGCGATCAGCGACGCCAGACGCGGAAAGTCCGCATAGGCGGTGTTGGCAGCCAGCGACAGGATGAACAACGTCGCAAACTGGAAGTAGAAGAAGAAGAAGGTGCCCTCGCCAAAGGTATGGCGCGCAACCTGCGAAATGACGGTCGTTGTTCCCGGTTCATGGCTGACCACGATCGGGAAAGAATTGGCCAGGAACGTGATGCCAACGAACATGGTGGACAGAATCGTCACCATGATGATGAGCGTCTTGCCGGCGTTGTCGCTTTCCGGCTTCTTGAAGGCAGGAATACCATTGGAAATGGCCTCGACGCCCGTCAGGGCCGTGCAGCCGCCGGCAAAAGCGCGCAGCACCAGGAAGAGAGTTAGCCCGCCTAACGCCTCGGTAGAGTGCTGCACACCTTCCAGCGTTTCCGGCGTGACTTCCGGCACATCACCGGTGACCACGCGCAGAACGCCGACGACGATCATGGCGAACACGCCGAGGATGAACGCATAGGTCGGGATCGCGAAGAACGTCCCGCTCTCCTTGACGCCGCGCATATTGACGACGGTGATAAAAGCGACAATCACCAGCGCCACCTCGATACGCCAGGGGTCGAAGGCCGGAAACGCCGAGGTCAATGCGGCGACGCCAGCGGAAACACTCACAGCGACTGTGAGAATGTAGTCGATGAGCAGAGCAGCCGCGGCAACGAGGCCGGGACCTATGCCGAGGTTATCCTTGGATACAATGTATGCGCCGCCGCCATTGGGATAAGCGTGGATGGTCTGGTAATAAGAAAAAGCGACCACGATGAGCAGCGCAGCAATGCCGAGGGCGATCCACATCGAGACGCCAAGAGCGCCCGATCCGGCAGCGACCAGTACAAGGAGTATGGCTTCTGTTGCGTAGGCTGTGGATGAGAGAGCATCTGAGGAGAAAACTGCGAGCGCTTTCGGAATAGACAAGCGCTGATGGATCGCTTCGCTGGTTGGAAGCGGGCGCCCGATAAGCATCCGGCGCATATTGATAGACATTTCGATCTCTCGCCTTGTGACTTGGACGTGGTTATTCTAGTACCAGTTGCCAGAAGTGCAAGGAACGAAAGGCATCATCGTGACACTTTCTTGACACTTCGTCAGCGAAGAACGATAGAATGCCCCCCTAGAATCTAGGGTAAACCTGACAACAACGAAAACTGCCATTAAGAATGCATCAAGAAGTAGGCGCGCAACACCATGATCACTGAAGCGACGGCCCCTATCGTCATCGACCACCGATACATCCTGCTGGCAAAACTGGGCAGCGGTGGAATGGGCGTCGTGCATCGGGTATTGGACCGTCTGACGGGCGATCATGTCGCGCTGAAAAAGTTGCCGCGCGCATTGGTGATGACAGTTGGGAGTCCCTTGATCGTCTGGCATTGGCGCAGGAGTTTCGCATCCTGGCCTCGCTGCGGCATCCCAGCGTGATCAGCGTCCTCGACTATGGATTCACGCCGGAGGGGTCGCCCTACTTCACGATGCGCCTGCTCAACTCACCCCGGCCCATCGTCCAGTATGCAAAGGACCGCCCCATCGCCGAGCGGCTCCATTTGCTGCTACAGACCCTCTCCGCCCTCGATTATCTACACCGGAGAGGTGTGATCCACCGCGATCTCAAGCCGAGCAACGTCCTTGTCGAGCCTGACGGCATCGTGCAGGTGCTCGATTTTGGACTCTCCCAGGTGGGGACTTTGCCCAGCGTGCCGGGCGGCACGCTGGGCTACATGGCGCCCGAACTCCTCGGCGACGGACATCCGAGCATCGCCGCAGACCTCTATTCAATGGGGATGATCGCCTACGAGCTCTTCGCCGAGCGCTATCCGTACGACACTTCGAACTTCAGCCGACTTCTCTATGCCGTACTGGATGATCGTCCCGACTGGACGCCGCTTTACGCTTACGACGACCTGTCGGGCGACCATCTGCCGCTGCGCAAGGTCATCGCGCGTCTGATGGACAAAAATCCGAACGAGCGCTACTCCGACGCCTGGGAGGTGATGGAGGATCTATGCCGGGCGCTGGGACAGCCTGTTCCCCATGAAGAAAAGGCGGCGCGAGAGAGCTTCCTTCAGGCTGCCACGTTCACTGGCCGTGAGCGGGAAATGTCGGCACTCCAGGATATGCTGAAACAGGTCCGCTCCGAGGGCCTGGCGGCTCTATGGCTGGTAGGTGGGGAAAGCGGCATCGGCAAATCGCGCCTGCTGGACGAACTGCGCACCGTCGCGCTCGTCGATGGCTGGCGGGTTCTCCGCGGCCAGAGTTATGCCGACTTGCGCCTCCCTTATCAGCTTTGGCGAGTCCCCGTCCGCAGTCTGGTCCTTAGCGCGCCACCCGATGATCTCCAGGCGGGTGTGCTGCTTCCACTCGTGCCCGACATCGATCGGCTGATCGAACGCAGTGTGGCGACGGCGGCCGACCTTCAGGGCGCGGCGTACGTGCAGCGTCTCGCCCTCACTCTGGCGTCTCTGCTCAGAGCGTCGCCCGATCCCATCCTTCTGCTACTCGAAGATCTGCACTGGGCGGGGGATGGCCTCAACCTCCTGCAGCAGATCTGCGAGGGACTCAAGGACTGCCCGGTGCTGATCGTCGGCACCTATCGCAGTGAAGAGCGACCAGACCTGCCGAGCACGCTGCCGTCGGCGCGGCCGCTCATACTTCAGCGCCTGCCCGCGCCGCAGATCGCCACGCTGGCCGAGTCCATGCTGGGTGCTGTCGGCGAGAATGCGGCCGTGGTCGAGCTGCTCGAACGGGAGACGGAAGGCAACATCTTCTTCATGATCGAAGTTCTCCGCGCGCTTGCTGAGGAAGCCGGCGATCTGCGCCGCATCGCGCAGGAAAAACTGCCCGCGCGCGTGTTTGCCGGCGGAATTGAGGAAGCAGTAAGCCGGCGGCTAAACCGCGTCCCCGAGTGGGCAGCAGAACATCTGAAGGTCGCAGCGCTGGCCGGTCGCGACCTGGACCTGGCTCTGCTGAAATTCATGGCGCCACCAGGCCTGGACGTCGAAGCCTGGCTGACGGCCTGCGCCAATGCCGCCGTCCTGGAAGTGTCGGATCAGCGTTGGCGATTCAGCCACGATAAGCTGCGAGAAACGCTGATCGCCCAGCTTCCCGATACGCTCTATCGTCAGAACCATACCCGGATCGCCGACGCCATCGAGCGCGTCTACCCGGCGGACGATCAGTACGCGGAGGCCCTGTTCGAACACCTGTTGGCGGCCAACGAACCGGAGCGCGCGCTCCCACATGCCCAGATCGCGGCGCGCGCTGCCCTCAAGAGCAGCCGCTACCGCGACGTCCAGCGTATTGTCGAGACCGTCAGGGCCTTGACCGGTGACACGGCCGACACAATTCCGTTCGACGTGTTCGCGGCAGAGGCAGCGCTTTACCAGGGGGATTATGCGGAAACCGATGCGCTCTGCCAGGCAGTCCTGGCGCGCTTGCCCGAGGACAACGACTGGCGGTCACGGGCGCTGCTGCTGCGTGCGCGCGTCCTGGTCAACAAAGGGGAATACCAGCAGGCGATTTCGATCTTCGAACTCGCCCTGGAGGATGCCCGCGCCCGGAACGATCAGCGCGGTATCGCCGACGCCTGCTTTGGCCTCGGCCAGGTCGAGGAGCGGCAGGCGAACGGCGAACAGGCCACGGAGCACTATCAGCAGTGTCTGGCGATCTATCGCATGCTCAACGACTCGGCAGGCATCGCCGATAGTCTGCACGGCATGGGCGGCATTGCCTATACCGCCGGGGATCATGAAACGGCCCGCCGCGCCTACGAAGAAAGCCTGGCCATGCGCCGCACGATCGGCGATCGCCGCACCATCGCGAGCAGCCTGAACAACCTGGGCGGCGTCCTTGCTGCACTGCGCAAACAGGATGAAGCGCGCGCACGGTTCGCCGAAAGCCTGGCCATCCGCCGCGAAATTGGCGAGCGCAGGGGGATCGCCATGAGCCTGCTCAACCTGGGCCACCTGCTCGAAGAACAGGGAGATCTCGAAGGTGCCTTTGCCCATTTCAGCGAAGGTCATGAGCTGTTTCGCGAGCTGGGGGTCAAGCAGGGGATCGCTATCAGCCTGATCAATCTCGGTTCGACATGGCGCCTGCGGGGCGAGTTCACCAGGGCGCGCGGCCTGATCCGCGAAGCGCTCGACCTGGTACGCGACATGGGCGACAGTGTTATGACCGCTCACTGTCTGAACGAGCTGGCTCTGAACAACCGTTCCCTGGGTGACCTGAATGAGGCGCTGCGCTGCTCGGCGGAGGAGATTGCCATCCGGCGCGAGCTGGGCGATGCGCGCTTTCTGGCCATTGCTCTCTGGACCCAGGCTGAACACCTGATCGATACCGGGGAGACGGCCAAAGGGAACCAGCACCTCAGCGAGGCGCTGACTTTAGGGCTGCGCACCGGCTCAGCCGATGTGCTTCTGCGGCTTCTGAAAACCCAATACCTTCGCAGCGGCCGCGATCCAGCGCTGCGTGATGTGCTGCTGGCCCATCGGGCCCGCGCCGACCTTGCCACCCGCCAATGGATCGACTCGCTGCCGCACGGGCAGGAAGCAAACTCCGGTGTAAGTGATGCGCCATCTCCCGATTTTGCAGATCTTGTGGCCGTGGCAGAGGCGCTCCGCGCTGCGCTTGACGCCGATCACGCCTAGCAGTTTTTACTTTGTTGGCAAATCTCCACGTGCCGTCCGGCGTCGAATGCCGTTATACTTAATTCTGCCCGAATAATCTCACATTCTGGATATGGGCCTGCTCACCTACCCCTGAAGGGGATAGCATTGTCGATGTCTGACTCTCTCAAAAACCTGCTGCGGATTCGAGAAGGCGAAGGCCGGGTGGTTATTCTTCTCGGTCTCGTGCTCATGCTCAACACCCTGGCACTGGAGGCCGGGGATGTTGTGGCGGTGGCGGGTTTTCTCGGATCGGTCGACGTATCAAACATCCTGATCCTATGGATCATCGACATGGTGATGATCCTGGCTGTGGGCGGCATCCAGGGCCTGATCGTCGACCGCTTCAGCCGTCTGAAGCTACTGCGCGCCTACAGTCTGATCTTTGCCGCCATCTTCGCCGTGCTTGCAGTGCTCTTCGCCTCCGACGTGTCCGAGACCATCACCTACGGTCTTCTCTTCCTGCTGGTCGAGCAGCAGAACATCTTCCTGCCCCTGATCTTCTGGATCTTTGCGAGCGAGCTGTTCTCCGCCGCGCAGTCCAGGCGATTGTTCCCGGTCATTGCCAGTTGGTCGGCCATTGGCCAGATCCTCGGTCTGAGTCTGGCCGCCGCCGCGCCATTCATCCTCTCCGCTGTCGGAGCGAGTGCGCCCGCCGTCCTGGTCCTGAACATGTTGCTGTATCTGATGAGTTTCGCTCTGCTCCACTTTGGCTTTCGACAGCCCGATTTACATGGGATCACGAGACGGGAAAAGAAACAGGACTGGCGCGAGACGGTCACCCGGGGATGGGATTTCATTCGACGGATCGCTGCGCTGCGCTACATGACGATCGCCAGCTTCTGCGCGTTTATCGTCCTCACCATCATCGACTATCACTTTCTGGCGGTGGCAACGGAAACGTTCACTGAGGGGTCGGCAGTCAGTTTCCAGACATTTTACGGTATCTACCGACTGGTCATGACCATTCTGGTCATCCTGACGCAGAATCTGATCGCCAACCGGCTCATCGAGCGCTACGGCATCAAGAACGCGCTGGTCGCCGTGCCGATCATCGTGCTGGTCGGCGCACTCTTCGTCTTTATTGGACCGGGTCTGTTCTTCGTGGCAGCGGCGCGGGCGGTCATCCGGTTGGTAAACAGCTCAATCGATCTGCCGGCGCAGAAGGCCTTTCTGGCACTCATGCCAGAGGATGTGCGAGGTGCGGTCAGCATTTTCACGGATGGCTATAACTTTGCCATCGGGGCCATCATCGCCTCGGTGGTGATCGGCGCGGTCGTCCTCGGCGTACCGACAGGGATATCCCCCGAGACGCTGTATCTTTCTGTTGGATTATTATTCGCAATTGTCGGTATCATTGCAGTGAGAGCGATGTATCGCACCTATGATGCCACGCTCTTCAACTGGCGGCTGAAACGGCGACAGCGAACAGCCTCTGTCTTGAAAGACCTCGAACTCTAGCGACCAGGAGACAGTGAGAACATGCTGGCACCGCACAGAATCAAACACATTGTTCAGAAAGACTGGTACTGCGGACCAGCGACGCTGGCGATGCTCTATTCGGTCTATGGACGCGACTTCTCGCAGGACAGGGTCGCCGAAGCCACCGGCATACGATCTCACATCCCGACCCGCGGCTGCCGGGTCGATCAACTGGCGGCGGCAGTGCAGGACCTCACACCCGATTACCTCCTGATGGGCAAGTACGACTCGAGCGTCGAGGATCTGGTTGAGATCACAGTCAACCGGGGCCTCCCGGTCGCAGTCGAGTGGCGGGGTACTTTTCTGGAGCCGAACGGCCATGTGTGGGAAGAAGGCCATTACAGCATCGTCGAAACGGTGAATCTGGCAGCACGGACCCTTAATCTGATCGATCCCTTCAACGGAAACAACATCGCCCACCAGAATGGGCGGATGCTCATCGACGACTTCGTTCAGCGTTGGTGGGATGATAATTATCTGCCAACTGTCGGAACTGACGATATACTCGACCCGGAGACGTGGGTGGACCACATCTTCACCGACCGTCTCATTTTCGCTCTCGTATCCCGGTCACAGGTGGATGCATTCACCGACCTCGGGTTCCAACCGCTCACGGTCGAGTTTTCGCGCCGCTGCCACAAGGCGGGACGTGTGCTCGATCCCGGTCTGAGCTACAGACCCTCCGATCTCGATGTACAGGAAGACACCCATGAACCAGGAACCTAGCAGCCGCAAACCGCTCTTTGTCAGTGTTCGCGCGCGTCTGGTCATCGGCTTGACGCTGTTGTTCTCGATCGTCTTCATCGGCGGCTTCCTGGTCGTGTATCAGTTTGCCTCCGCCCGCGCCATGGACCGCCTTGCGGAAGACCTGCGCGTGCTTCTGGAAGGTACCGCACGAGGGATCGATGGCGATGCCTTTCGCAGTGTAGCCCAATTCGGCGAGGCGAATGAAGCGGGATACTCCGACGATCCGCGCTTCTGGCTGATTGTCGACTGGCTGGCCTCCATCAAGTCTGTCGATTATCGCACCGGCATCTACACATTCGCGTTTAGCGAAAGACTGGCCGAATACGTATATGTCGCCAGCGCGACAGCGCGCACCGCCCCGGAAGACGATGAAACCGCCCGCTTTCAACAGGTCGCTGACTTTGGAATCGGTGACTACCCCGATTTTGACGCGCTCTTCACCGGAGCGAGCAGTGAATGGCTTCTGCTTGAACCTTACGAAGATGAGTTCGGCCAGTGGATCTCCGGCTATGAAGCCATCCTCGATGAAGCCGGCGAACCCGTGGGTGTGCTGGGTATCGACTACCGAGCCGAGTACGTTGCCAGCGTGCAGCGTCAGATTCTGGATGCCGCCGTCCCCAGCTTTCTGATCGGCTTTAGCATCTTCTTTGTCGTTGTCTACCTGATCTCGATTCCGCTCACGCGGCCGATCAAGACTTTGACCCTCGCCGCCGAGCGCATCGGTGAAGGCGACTACACCGCACCGCTGCCGCCCTCTGGCAGCTATGTTCAGGATGAGTTCAGCATTCTGGCCGATGTCTTCCGGGTCATGGTCAGCAAGGTGCAGGGCCGCGAGGTCGAACTGCGCAAGCAGGTCGAAGAACTGAAAATCGAGATTGATGAAGCCAAGGCGCGCGCGCAGGTCGACGAGATCGTCGATACCGACTTCTTCGCCAGCCTCCAGGAAAAAGCCAGACATATCCGAGGCCGCAAGTCCGGCCCAATGCCGGCGGCAGATCAGCCCGCGCCAACCGAGGAACCGCAGCCCAAGAGTGAGGCTTAGGCGTGCACGAGGCAGTTCAGCATGGCTTGGAGCTCCTGCACGACTTCACTCAGAGCTGCGCTTTTCTCCACGATGACTGGACCGACCACGAGGGCGTAGGCGGCTGGGGGCAGTACACGACCAACCCCCTTCTCTTTTCTCCGCCCGTCTGCGTCACCGCGACGCTGGATGGCTATGGTGAAGCGACAATCGATCATCTGCGATCGCTCGGCGCATTCAACAGCCACATCATCCAGCCAGCATGGCGCACGAACAACCTGACCCATAACCTGCTTGCAGACTCAACAGCGCTGGCAGCGCTGCGCGAGGATGTACAGCGAGAACGGCTCCATCTCTCCAGCTTCTATAACGATCCGGGGCGAGGCGTCGATGCCGTGGCGCAGGCCATCTCATCGCCAGATCATGCCGTGCACGCCTTTCCTTCCCATGACGCATTCTCCCGGCTGTACAGCAAGCTGCGGTTCAATCACTTCCTGGACGGCATCCCAGCGCCGCAATGGCGCCTTTGCGATTCCCTTGCCGACCTGAAGGCCTTCGCGCAGGATAGCCGCCGCCCCTATCCGGGCATGGTGATCAAGCTGGACCATCGCGATCTGTTCCATCTTGCCTCCGCCGACGATGTCGACCGAATGGCGGACCAGCTCCATTTCCCGCTGAGAGCCGAGACGGAGTACCCGGTCGTCGCCACACCGATCGTCAATGCCATCCGCTGGAAGGGTCAGGTCGAACCGCTGTTCCTGGTCGACCAGTACATTCGCGACTGGCTGCACTGGGGCAATGGCTCACCGGCCAGCGGCACACCGGCGCAGCGAGCGGCAATGATCGACTATACATGCCGGATCGGAGAGCAGCTCGACGGCTTCGACGGCGTGTTCGGCGTCGACTTCATCCACACCCCGGACGGCGACGTGCTGGCGGTGGACATCAACGCGCGCTTCTGCACCTCCAGCTACCCCTACGCGCTGCTCGTGCGCAACGGCATCGACCCGGATCGCGTCCACACCCGTTTCCGGTTGGTCCCTTGCCGGCTCGACAACCTGGACGAGCTTCTCCTCGACCCGGAGTTCGTCGCCCTCGCGCCGGGCACAACCTACGGGGTCTTCGCCTACGATCCGGTCGCCTACTTCGAACTGCCCCACCCCGTCCATTACGTCAACTACGTCTGCGTGGCCCCGACGGCCGAGGCGTGCATCGCACTTGACGATCGCGTCACGCGCATCCTCGCGCGCCATGCCGAACGCCACGCTCAGGACTAAGCAGCAGCTCAGCGCGCTCAGGTGCAGAAAAACGGCGACTTGCGGTAGAATCCCGGTCATCGAATAGTCATCGCAAAGTTGAATTTATGAGCGTCCTTTTTGAAACCCGAGTTGATCCCACCAGCGACGCATTCCGCGCCAACTACGCCCACAACTGCGGCCTGGTGGCGACCCTGGCGGAGCGGCAGGCCAAGGTGCGGGCCGGTGGCAGCGAGCGCGCCGTGAAGAAACATCTCGACGCCGGCAAGCTGCTCCCACGCGAACGCGTCGAACTGCTGCTTGACCCCGGCGCGCCCTTCCTTGAATTGAGCACCCTGGCGGCCTGGGGCATGTACAATGACGAGACGCCCGGCGCCGGTGGCGTCAACGGCATCGGCGTGGTCAGCGGCGTCGAGTGCATGAACTTCGCCAACGAGGCGACGGTCAAAGGCGGCACCAGCTATCCCATTTCCGTTGAGAAAACCCTGCGGGCGCAGGAGATCGCCACGATCAACCGGCTGCCCTGCGTATACATCGTCGAATCGGGCGGCGCCAATCTGCCTCATCAGGCGGATCTGTTCGTACCGGGCGGACGCACCTTCGCCAACCAGGCCCGCATGAGCGCAGCCGGCATCCCGCAGATCTCGCTGGTCATGGGCAACAGCACCGCCGGCGGCGCCTATCTGCCCGGCCTGAGTGACTACACGGTGCTGGTGCGCGGGCAGGCCAAGGTCTTCCTGGGCGGGCCACCGCTGGTCAAAATGGCCACGGGTGAAGAGGTCGATGACGAGACGCTGGGCGGCGCGGAGATGCACGCGCGCATCTCCGGGCTGGCCGACTACATCGCTGAGGACGACGCCGACGCCCTGCGCATCGGCCGCGCCATCGTCGGCAATCTGAACTGGCGCAAGGCGCCTGTGCCAAACCGTGTGGCGCCGGAACCGCCCCTGTACGACCCGGACGAGCTGCTGGGCATTATCCCCGTCGATACCATCCGCCAGCCGCTCGCCATGCACGAAGTCATCGCCCGCATGGTCGACGGATCGCGATTCCTGCCTTTCAAGCCGGATTACGGCTCGACCCTCGTCTGCGGCCATGCCCACCTCGACGGTTACCCCATCGGCATCCTGGCCAACAACGGCGTGCTCTTCAGCGAATCGGCCAACAAGGCGGCGCAGTTCATCCAGCTCTGCAACCAGGGGCGCATCCCCCTCTTCTACCTGCAAAACATCACCGGCTTCATGGTCGGCAGCAAGGCCGAGCAGGAGGGCATCGTCAAGCACGGCAGCAAGATGATCAACGCCGTGGCCAATTCCAACGTGCCTCAGTTCACGGTGCTGATCGGCGGCAGCTACGGCGCAGGCAACTACGCCATGTGCGGTCGCGCCTACGATCCCACGCTGATCTTCGCGCTGCCCACCAGCCGCATTGCCGTCATGGGCGCGGAACAGGCCGCCGGCGTGCTGGGCATCATCACCGAAGACGCGGCCCGCAAACGCGGCGAAGAGCCGGATCAGAACACTATTGAAGTCATGAAGGCCATGACGCGGCAAAAGTTCGAGCAGGAGTCCGACCCGTACTACGCGACGGCTCGCCTGTTCGACGATGGGCTGATCGACCCGCGCGATATGCGAATGGCGCTGGCGGTGGGGCTATCGATGTGCTACAACCGCGATTGGGTGAATCAACCGCCGCCCCAGTACGGGGTGTTCAGGATGTGAGGTGGCGCGATGGTGCTGCGAGAGCCACAGACGCTGGTCTCCGCTGACGAGTTCTGGGAGTTCATCCAGAATCTGCCGGCCGACGATCCAGGGCATTACGAACTGATCGAAGGGGTGATTGTGCCGATGGCGCCAACAGGGGAATTACACGGCTCTTCTACCTTTATTCTGACCGTTCGCGTGGGCAACCATGTACTTGCCAATGATCTGGGTCGGGTGACCGCTGCGGAAACGGGATAATTCCTGTCGCGCACTGAAGGCGGCTCGGGTAAGGCGATTGTCGCCGCCCCCGATGTCGGCTTCATGAGCAAGGCGCGCATGAGTCCCACCCCATCGCGAGGGTTTGTCGAAGGCGCGCCCGATCTGGCGATCGAAGTGCTGTCTCCGTCAGACCGAACCGCGAGTGTCATGAAGAAGGTGCTGCTCTATCTGGAACACGGCACGCGGCTCATCTGGGTCGTTGATCCTGACTCGGCAACGGTCATCCAATTCGCGGCCGGCGGAGAGATTCGTATGTACAGTGCTGATGAGACGATTGAAGGGCGTGACGTGCTGCCCGGCTTCTCGCTACCTCTACGTGAGCTGTTCCCTGAACCGGCAGCGGATTGAACAGGATAGGAGTATCGAATGCAGCGCGTCTTGCTTCGATTGGGCTCGGTCGCCCTGTTCGTCATCTACGCGACGACGGTCTACCTGGTGGTCATCACGATCATACAACCCTTCGACAATAAGGATTACTTGATGGGGCCGACAGTCCTCGTGGTCATGCTGCTGTTGCTTCCGGGCGTTCGTGTGCTCCAGCGGGTGGATCGCGCGACCAGACGTAAGGAGTGGAATGAAAGCTTATGAATCAGCTCCGTAATCTCAGCGGCACGTCTCGAATCATCTTCATCGTGGTGGCGATCGCACTGGTGCTGGTGGCGTTCTACGCCTTTTTCACCTCCGAAACCGGGCGACTCATCAGCGTCGTCTGCTGCGGCGGCGTGATCGTGCTGGCAGTTGTCGGCATCCTCTCCGAGCGCGGAATGGGACGCCCTCGATGACGGCGATTTTCCGCTACTCCGACTCCATCATCGCGCGCTACCCGAATGTCGTTGGCGGCATCATCGAACTTCGCGGCGTGCAGGGAGGGATATCGCAGCCGGAACTGCTGCAGCGCTTCGCCGCTGAGCAGCGCGCGGTTCTGGCCCGCATCGGCGACATCCCGCTCAGCCAGATCGAGTCGCTGGCCGCCTGGCGATCCGTCTTCCGGTCGTTTGGCGTCGATCCCACGCAGATCCGCAGCGCCTGCGAGGCCCTGCTCCGCCGGCTGACCAAGCAGGGCGACATCCCCAGCATCAACCGGCTGGTCGACATCGGCAATCTGGTCAGCATCCGCTACGGCCTGCCCGTCGCGGTGGTGGATACGCGTGCCCTGACCGGCGGCATCACCGTGCGCGATGCCGCCGGGACGGAGCCGTTCACCAACCTGGGCACGACCGACATCGTCAACCCCGACCCCGGCGAGGTGATCTTTGCCGACGATACCGGCCTGGTCTACGCCCGCCGCTGGTGCTGGCGCCAGTCGGACCAGAGCGCCTCGCGGGAGGACACGACGGACTGTATCGTCACCGTCGAAGCGCATCATGCAAACGGCCGCCGCGATGTAGACGCGGCGCTCGAGGACCTGCGCGCGCTGTTTGCCGAATTCGCCGGCGGGACGCAGCGCAGTCAGGTGCTCACCAAGGATCAACCGTTATTCGATTAAGTGGACCGAAGTTGGACAAAAAGGATTATTGTCATGGTGATGGAAACCGCACCCGTAAAGCCTTACCGCCCCTTTACTGCGGAACACGACATGTTCCGCAAAGCCGTCCGCCAGTTTGTCGAGAAAGAACTCAACCCGCACTGTGACGAGTGGGAGAAGGCCGGCACCTGGCCCGCCCATGACGTCCTGAAGCAGATGGGTGACCTCGGCTTCCTAGGCCTCAGCTACCCCGCGGAGTATGGCGGGCAGGAGGCCGACATCTGGTTCACCGTCGTGCTGATGGAAGAACTCGGCCGCTGCGACTGCGCCGGCGTGCCGATGGGCATCAGCGTGCATACAGACATGTGCACGCCCGCCCTGGCCAAGTACGGCTCCGACGAGCTGAAGCGGCGCTTTCTGGCCTCGGCCCTGCGCGGCGAGATGGTCGGCTGCATCGGCGTGACCGAACCGGGCGCCGGGTCCGACGTGGCGGGCATCATCACCCGCGCCGACAAGGACGGCGACGACTACGTCATCAACGGCAGCAAGATGTGGATCACCAACGGCACGCAGGCCGACTGGGTGTGCCTGCTGGTCCGCACCTCCCCGCCCAGCGACACCGTCAACATGCGCGGCTACCGGGGCATGTCGCTGATCATGGTACCGACGGACACGCCAGGCTTCATCGTCAGCAAGAAGCTGGAGAAGCTTGGCAACCTGTCGAGCGACACGGCCGTGCTGACCTTCGAGAACATGCGCGTGCCGCAGACCCACCGCATCGGCGAGGAAGGCATGGGCTTCTACCTGCAGATGGAGCAGTTCCAGCGCGAGCGGCTGGTCGGCGCGGTGTCGTCGGTGGCCGGCATGGAAAAATGCGTGCGCCAGACGATCGCCTACTGCCACGAGCGCAAGACGTTCGGCACGCCGCTGGTGCACAACCAGTGGGTGAACTTCAAGCTGGTCGAACTGCTGACCGAGATCGAGGCGCTGCGCCAGCTCAACTACTACTGCGCCTCGCTCATGGCCGAGGACGAGACCTCGCTGGAAGTGACCAAAATCGCCTCGATGTGCAAGCTCAAGGCCGGGCGACTGGCCCGCGAGGTCGGCGACACCTGCCTGCAATTCTATGGCGGCATGGGTTACATGGAAGAGACGCCGATCTCTCGCTACTACCGCGATGCGCGCCTGTTGAGCATCGGCGGCGGCGCGGACGAGGTGATGATGGGCATCATCGCGCGGCTTGAGGGCATGCTCCCCGAACGAAGCCGGGGTGAACCGATGACCTACCGAATCGGGTCCGCACAGGGGTTTTACGGCGACGATGTGACCAAGGCCCTGCCGATGATCGAAGGCGGACACGTCGATGTCGTCTGCTTCGAGGCGTTGTCCGAACTGACCATGGCGATTTTGCAGAAGGACCGCCTGGCCAACCCGGCGCGCGGCTACACCTGGGATATTCGCGTCATCGCCGAGCGCATCCTGCCAGCCGCCTTCGCCAAAAAGATCCCGCTGATCACCAACGGCGGGGGGTTGAATCCGACGGCCGCCGCCGAGCTGGTCCGCGAGACGGCGGCCAGGAAGGGTCTGACCGGCCTGAAGATCGCCGCCATCACCGGCGACGACCTGCTGGCGCGGCTGGGCGAACTCAAGGGGGTGGGCGAGACGTTTTCCAACCTGGACACCGGCGAGCCGCTGGCGAAAGCGGCCAATCAGGCCTTTGTGACGGCCAACGTCTACCTGGGCGCGGCGCCGATCGTCGAGGCTCTGCAAGCCGGGGCCGACATCGTGATCGCCGGGCGAATCGCCGATCCCTGCCTGTATCTGGGCGCGCTGATCGCCCACTACGGCTGGGCCTGGGACGACTGGGACCGACTGGCGGCGGGGATCGTCTGCGGCCACCTGCTGGAGTGCACCGGGCAGGTAGTCGGCGGCAACAGCCTGGCCCTGGTCGACGAGATCGACCCTCGCGACCTGCCGAGGCTGGGCTACCCGATCGCGGAGGTTGAGGCGGATGGCACGTTCGTGCTGACCAAAACGCCGGGCACGCCGGGGTTCATCACGCTGGAGACGGTCAAAGAGCAGCTTCTCTACGAAGTCCATGACCCCGGCCGCTACCTGACGCCGGACGTGACGGCCAACTTCACCACGCTCCGTCTGGAACAGGTCGGCGACAATCGCGTGTGCGTCAGGGGCGTGACCGGTGGGCCGCGACCGGACAAGCTGAAGGTCAACATGAACCGCTTCGAGGGCTACAAGCGCGAACTGATCTTCACCATCGGCTACCCGAAGGCGTGGCAGAAAGTGGATCAGCTTCAGCGCATGCTCGAAGAGTCGTGGATGGGCCTGCCCATCGAGCGGGTCGGCTATTCCTTCCTGGGCATGGACGCGCTGTTCAACGGGCTGGCGACGCTGCCGGAAGACCCGCTGGAGGTGATCGTGCGCGTGGTGTTCACGGCCGCCGACGCCGACACGCTGAAGACGGCCGTGCGCCGGGCGATGGCCAACGGCCTCTCCTGCCCCGCCGGCATGAGCGTGAGCGGGCTGACCGTCGGCGCGGAGCCCAGCCCGGTGGTCGGCCTGTGGTCGGCGCTGGTCAGCCGCGAACATATCCAGCCGCAAATCACATACTTCGGAGTGTGAACGATGACTCGCAGACTGTATGACCTTGCCTACGGGCGCGCCGGCGATAAGGGCGACATCAGCAACATCAGCGTGATCGCCCGCACGCCGGAGGCCTACCAGGAAATCAAAGCCAAATTGACGGCGGAGCGGGTCAAGGCGCACCTGGGCGGCTTGGTGCGCGGTGACGTGATCCGCTACGAATTGGACAATATCGAGGCGGTCAACTTCGTCTGCCATGCCGCCCTCGACGGCGGCGGCACCCGCTCGCTGCGCATCGACAGCCTTGGCAAGTCTCTCGCCGGCGCCCTGCTCTACATGCCCTGGGATTGAACCAATGGAAACCCTGATCGTCGACGCCTCCGCTCCGTTTGCCCGCATCACCCTCAACCGGCCGGACGTGCGTAATGCCATGAATCTGGTCATGATGGACGAGCTGATCGCCGCCTTCGAGTCGCTGGAAGCCCTGCTCGACGTGCGCGCGGTCGTGCTGCGCGGCGCAGACGGCCACTTCTGCGCCGGCGGCGACCGGGCCGATCTGCGCGCCGCCGCCGAAATGCCGGAAGACGAGCAGGTGGCCCGGCTGTCACGCATGGATACCCTGCTCGACCGGGTCAACCGCTGTTCGAAGGTGGTCGTCGCGGTCATCGAAGGGGCGTGCCTGGGCGGCGGCTTTGGCCTGGCCTGTGTCAGCGACATCGCCATCGCCGCCGAAGGCGCGATCCTCGGCATGCCGGAGGTGCGCATCGGCCTGGCCCCGTCGCTGATCTCCCCCCTACGTCCTGCAACGCCTCGGCCTGACAGTCGCCCGCCGGCTGATGCTGACCGGGGTGCGTTTCGGTGCCGAGGACGCCCTGCGCTACGGGGTGGTCTCCGAAGTGTGCGCGGCGGATCAGGTCGACGCCGCAGTGGAGAACCTGCTGAACGAACTGCGCCAGTGCAGCCCCAACGCCCTGGCCGCCTGCAAGAAGCTGATCTTCCATTTTTATGACAACCCGATCGCGGCGACGGCGCAGTCGCGCGCCAGCCTGCTCAACACGCTGATCAAGAGCGAGGATGCTGCCGAAGGCATGATGGCCGCCATGAGCAAACGCCCACCGAAATGGGCATCCTCAGGGGAGCCAACATGATCCGCAAGCTGCTGATCGCCAACCGGGGCGAAGTCGCCGTCCGCATCTGCCGCACCTGCCGGGACCTGGGCATTGCCACCGTCGCCGTCTACTCCGACGCCGACGCGGATACCCCGCATGTTCGCGCCGCCGACGAAGCGGTACGCCTCGGTCCTCCGCCGGCCGCCGAAAGCTACCTGAATATCGAGGCCCTCCTGAGCGCCGCACGCCGGACCGACGCCGACGCTGTCCATCCGGGCTTCGGCTTCCTGGCGGAGAACGCGGCCTTCGCCCAGGCGGTGATAGATGCCGGGCTGACCTGGGTGGGACCAGGCCCATTGGCCATCGAGGCCATGGGCGACAAGGCACGGGCCAAGCGCCTGCTCCACGACGTTCCGCTCGTCCCCGGCACCAGCGGCGACGACCAGAGCGACGTGGCGCTGTCCGACGCCGCATCCCAGATCGGCGTGCCGCTGCTGGTCAAGGCGTCGGCCGGGGGCGGCGGCAAGGGCATGCGCCGGGTGGACCATTTGGCCGACCTGGCCGAAGCGCTGGCGGGCGCGCGCCGCGAGGCCGAGCGCGCATTTGGCGACGGGACCCTGCTGCTGGAGAAGTACATCACCCGCCCGCGCCATGTGGAGATTCAGATCGTCGGCGACCAGCATGGCAATGTGGTCGCCATCGGCGAACGTGAATGCAGCATCCAGCGGCGGCACCAGAAGATCATCGAGGAGACGCCCTCGCCTATCGTGGATGACGCCCTGCGCGAGAAGATGAGCGCCGCCGCGGTTAGCATCGGCGAACAGCTCGGCTACGTCAGCGCCGGCACAGTCGAATTCCTGCTCGACCCGGAAGGTCACTTTTACTTCATCGAGATGAACACCCGCCTCCAGGTCGAGCACCCGGTGACCGAGCTGGTTTACGGCGTCGATCTGGTCGCGCTCCAGCTCCAGATTGCCGAGGGTGCCGCCCTGCCCGACCTTCTGCCCAGCGTCCAGCGCTGGGGCCATGCCGTCGAGGTGCGCGTCTATGCCGAGGACCCGGCCAACGACTTCCTGCCTGCAACCGGGCCGGTGCTGCTGTGGCGCGAACCGGAAGCGTCCGGCATCCGCGTCGATTCGGGCATCGAGACCGGCGGTGAGATCACCGTGCATTACGACCCGATGGTCGCCAAGATCATCGCCCACGCCCCGACCCGCGCCGAAGCGCTGCGCCGGCTGGATCACGCGCTGAGCCGGACGACGCTGCTCGGTCTGCGACACAACATCGCCTTTCTGCGCCGCGTCCTGACGCACTCCGAGTTCGCAGCCGGTGAGTTCGACACCGGCTTTCTGGAGCGCCACCCGGAGCTGATGACCCCCGCCGCCGATCTGCCGGCCCACGCCGTCATCGCGGCGACGCTCAACTGCATCGACCGGGCAGCGCATCGCTTTCGCAACAACCCGTACCGGCCGCAGAAGCAGAGGCTGCGCCTGGGCGAGCGTCAGATCGACGTGCTGGTCGACGCGATAGGGGGTGATCGCTTCGCGGTCACCATCGAACAGCAGTCGTATACCGTGGTCGCCGGGTCGGACGAACGGCTGACCGTGGACGAGCACACGCTTCCGGTAGCGGTCATTCAGGCGGGGAACCAGCACTGGGTCCAGGTCGGCGGGGAAGCGTATTGCTTCGAATGGATCGATCCGCTGCCCGTGGGCCGCGCCGCGCGCGAGTCGGCCGGGTCGCTGCGGGCGCCCATGCCCGGCCAGATTCTGAGAGTAGAGGCAGAAATCGGACAATTTGTTCTAAAGGGGGCTATACTGATAGTGATGGAAGCGATGAAGATGGAGCATCGCATCAGCGCACCCTATGACGGCACGGTCGCCGCAGTTCACTTCAAACCAGGGCAATCGGTCCAGCAGGGTGTAACGTTGATCGACCTTCAAGCGTCTATTCCATCGTGACCGCGCGCCGATCGCCTGTTTACCACCAAGCTTAACCCTCTGCGATTGCGGCGCAGCGCACCTTGCCTGACTCTATTGGGAGGAAAGCTTATGGTTTCTCAGTCCCGCGGCGTGAACCGCCTCGTCCTTCTGGTCGCGCTCGTGACCGCCCTGCTCGCGGCGGTTGGCGTCTCGGCTCAGGATGCGGTGCCGTTTCGCGTCGGAATGATTGCCCCCACGGTGCTAGACCCTGCGCTGCATACCAATGACCCGGAAACAATGCTGAATCGCGCCATCTACGATTATCTGGTGGAAGTCCTGCCGGACTCGACCATCGGATCGAACCTGGCGGAGTCCTGGACGATCAGTGACGACGGCCTGACCTATACCTTCACACTGCGCGAGGGCGTCACCTTCCATGACGGCTCGGCCTTCGACTCGGCCGATGTAGTCTGGACCTACAACCGGCTGAAGGACGTCGGCTCGCCGGCGCTGAACCTGCTCGGCAGCGAGTTCACCGTCGAAGCGCCCGATGCCAGCACCGTCGTGTTCACTATTCCGGCGGTCAATGCCGACTTCCTCTACGGCGTGGGCGCGCTGCAAGCGCTGATCATCCCCGACGGCCAGAGCACGCCAAACGAGCTCGGCGAAGGCGATGCGACCCTGGCCAACTTCAACGGCACCGGCCCCTTCATCCTGACCGGCTTCGAGCCGGGCGCGCGCGCCACGTTTGCGGCGAACCCGAATTACTGGATGGAAGGCGCGCCGGGGATCACCGGCATGGAGCATATCTACATCGACGATCCCGTCGCGCAGGTCGACAATCTGCTCAGCGGCTCGCTCGACTTCATCACCAAGGTCTCCGTCGATCAGATCGACCGCCTGGCCAGCGCCGAAGGCGTCACAGTCATCGAGCAGGTAACCAGCCAGCACCCGGTCATCCGTCTGCGCACCGATGCCGGCTCGCTCGGCGAGAATGTCGCCGTGCGCCAGGCCTTCAAGTACGCTACGGATCGCGACCTGATCAACGAACTGATCACCCAGGGGCGCGGCGTCGTCGGCAATAACGACCCGATCGCGCCGGTCTTCTCCGCCTTCTACGACGACACGGTCGAGAATCAGTCCTACGACCCGGCCGAAGCCTGCCGCGTGCTGGAAGAAGCCGGCATCGGCCGCGTCTCGTCGACTCTGTACTACCCGCTCGACTTCGGCTACGAGCCGCTTCTGGCTCAGACGCTCCAGCAGTTGTGGGCGGAGGGCTGCATCGACGTCGATTTGCAGGAGATCCCGGTCAACCTGTATTACGACGTGAGCAACCCGGAGAACTATTTCGACGTCGAGTTGGGCATCACCGGCTGGGGCGCCCGCCCGTCGCCGCAGCTCCTCTTGCAGGAAGCCTATCTTGAATCCGGCATCGCCACCTATTTCAACGAGTCGCGCTTTGTCGATCCGGAGCTGGAAGCGCTGGTTGCCGAAGCCCGCGCCAACGCCGACACCGAAGCACGCAAGGCCATCTACAGCCAGGTCAGCCAGATCTTCCTGGATCGTGGCCCGATTATCATTCCATTCTTCGCCCCGCTGATCGGCGCGCAGAGCGACCGCGTGCAGGGTCTGGAGATGGCGCCGTTCCCCGGCCGCACCGACTTCCGCACGGTCACGCTGAGCAGCTAATCATCTTCAGTCCTGCATCGTAGGGATGAGGCCCGCCTCGTCCTCCGGCCTGCCCGGACACGACAGGCCTTGTCCCTACCGACAATCGTTGAATCTCTTTCAGGGGTCGAGCATGCTGAGAAATGCCGCAGCGCAGATCGTGCGCCGCCCCATCTCCCTCGTTGGCGCTGTCATCGTTCTCCTGTTCCTGCTGGCAGCGGTCTTCGGGCCAATGGTCGCGCCCTACCGCTTCGACGAGATCATCCGCGGCGCGGCGCGCCAGCCTCCGTCGGCCGAGCACCTGTTCGGCACCGATCAGTTGGGGCGCGACATCTTCAGCCGGGTGCTGTGGGGCGCTCGCGACATCATGGTCCTGCCGCTGATCACGACCACGCTGGCGGTGCTGTTCGGGACCAGCCTGGGGTTGTTCGTCGGCTATTACGGAGGCTGGATCGACGAAGTCGTCTCGCGCCTCCTCGACGCCCTGCTGTCGATCCCGGCGCTGGTCCTGGCCCTGGTGATGCTCGGCACGATCGGGCCATCGTCCGTTGGCATCGTCGCGGTGATCGTCATCCTGTACACGCCGATCGTGGCGCGCGTGGTCCGCGCGTCGACGCTGAACGTACGGGGCAGCGGCTACATCGAGACGGCGCGACTCCGCGGCGAATCGGTGGCCTATATCCTGTTCCGCGAAATCCTGCCAAGCGTGCTCCCGGCCCTGGTGGTCGAGGCCGCCCTGCGCTTCTCTTACGCCATTTTCCTGACGGCGTCGCTCGGCTTCCTCGGCCTGGGCGTGCAGCCGCCGTCGCCGGATTGGGGACGGATGGTCAACGAGGCGCGCACGGCGTTCTCTCAGGTGCCGTGGGCGCTGTGGTTCCCGGCCGGCGCCATCGTACTGCTGATCGTCGGGGTCAACCTGCTCTCTGACGGGCTGCGGCGCATTTTCCGCTATGAAGGACAGCTTCTATGACCGAACCGGTCATTCAGGTCGAGAACCTCAGTCTGGAGTACAAGCTCGCCGACGGCTGGCGCACCGTCCTCAAAGACATCAGTCTGGACATCATGCCCGACGAGATCCACGGGCTGGTCGGCGAAAGCGGCAGTGGCAAGTCGACACTGGCGCTGGCGATGATGAATTACCTGGCGTCGAACGCGCGGGTGACGAGCGGGCGAGTGCTGCTGGACGGCGAAAACCTGCTCGACAAGTCGCGCGACGAGATGCGCACCATCTGGGGCAAGCACATCAGCCTGGTGCCGCAGGACGCGCTGGCGGCGCTCAACCCCTCGCACACGATCGGCGACCAGATCGCGGAGATCACGCAGCTACATGAGGGACTGTCAAAGCGGGCAGCGCACGAGCGCGCGGTTGAGATGCTGCGCAAGGTGCGCATCAACGACCCGGAGACGATCGCCCGGCGCTATCCCCATCAGCTCAGCGGCGGCATGCAGCAGCGCGTCACCATCGCCATGGCCCTGAGTACACAGCCCCGGCTGCTGGTCCTGGACGAGCCGACCACCGCCCTCGACGTGACGACGCAGGCGGTGATCGTCGATCTGTTCCGCGAGTTGATCCGCGACACGCATGCCGCCGCGCTCTACGTGTCGCACGACCTGGGGCTGGTGGCGCAGTTGTGCGACCGGGTGACCGTGCTGTACGCCGGAGAGGTGATGGCCTGCGCTCCGGTGGTGGATCTGTACAAGCGGCCCCTGCACCCCTATACCATCAGCCTGCTGGCCAGCCTGCCACGGGTGACGGAAGGCAGCGAGACACGCCTGCCAACCATTCAGGGCGTGGCGCCCTCACTGTCCAACCGGCCACCGGCCTGCGTGTTTGCGCCCCGCTGCCCGGTCGCTGCGGACAAGTGCGGTGCCGAAAAGCCGCCGCTAGAGATCATTGAAGGCGGCCGTCTGATGAAGTGCTGGCGCTGGGAGGAGATCGCCCGCGGCGATCTGGTCATCGACACGACGCAGCAGCATCAGCCGGCGGATGCCGCACCGCGCGCCGGCTACGTCCTCAAGGCGGAGGAACTGAACAAGGTCTTTGACCCGCCCAATCTGCTCGACCGGCTCCTGATGCGGCGGAAAGGCGCCGTCCACGCCGTGGACGACGCCAGCCTGCGCGTGCGCGAGCGTTCGACGCTGGGACTGGTCGGCGAGTCCGGCAGCGGCAAGACGACGCTGGCCCGGCTGATCGTCGGGCTGGAGACGGCCGACTCCGGCCAGATGGAACTGCTCGACCTGCCGCTCGATCTACGACTGAACCGCCGGCCACGATCCGCCCTGCGCGAGCTGCAAATGGTCTTTCAGAACCCAAATGACGCCCTCAACCCCTACCTCAGCGTCGGCCAGCAGATCGGCCGGACGATCCACTGGCTGTCGGAGGAGAAGCTGACCCGCGATCAGATCCGCCGGCGGGTGCGCGAACTGCTGGCGGCAGTGCGTCTCCCCGAGGATTATGACCGGCGCTACCCTACCGAGTTGAGCGGTGGCGAGAAGCAGCGGGTGGCCATCGCCCGCGCCTTCGCCGCCGACCCGGCGCTCGTGGTCGCCGACGAGCCAACGTCCTCGCTGGACGTATCGGTGCAGTCAGTCGTGCTCAATCTGCTCAAGGATCTGCGCGCGGCCAAGGGGGCGTCGTACCTGTTCATCTCCCATAACCTGGATGCCGTCGCCTACCTCGCCGACTGGATCGTGGTCATGTACCTGGGCGAGATCGTCGAGCAGGGGTCGGTCGAACAGGTCTACAGCGCGCCGTCGCATCCGTACACCGAAGCGCTGATCAGCGCGATCCCGGTGCCCGACCCGACGGTGGCCCGCAAACACATCCGCCTGGAAGGCGAGCTGCCCAGCCCGCGCGATCTGCCGACCGGCTGCCGCTTTCATACGCGCTGTCCGCGTAAACTTGGGCCGATCTGCGAAGTCGAGCGTCCTCCCTTTCAGGAGGCCGGCAATGGCCACTTCATTCGCTGCCACATCCCGGTCGAAGATCTGGCCGTTCTACAGGCGAGTGCGCCGGGCACTGAGGCTCTGAACAGCGTACAACCAGACGCCGAGCCGCCGGCGAAGGGGTAGACCATGCTGCGATTTCTGGTGCGACGACTGGCCTTGCTGGCCCTGACTCTCTTTCTGACGTCGATCCTGGTCTTCGCCTTCACCCAGCTCCTGCCAGGTGACGTCGCCCGACTGATCCTGGGACGTGACGCGCAGGAAACGGCCCTGGAGAATTTGCGCGAGGAACTTGGTCTCAATGAGCCGGTCCCGGCGCAGTATGCCAACTGGCTGATGGGCTTCGTCACCGGCGATTGGGGGCGCGCCTTCACGGGTGGGCGTCCACCCATCCGTCCTCTGGTGATGGACCGGATGGGAAAGTCGATACAGCTGGCCGTGGTGACGCTGGTGATCAGCATTCCGCTGTCGGTGACGCTGGGGGTGATCGCCGGGCTGCGCGAGAACACCTGGATCGACAGCGCTATCAACGTGGCTACGCTGTCGGTGGTCGGCTTGCCAGAGTTCGTCACCGGCCTGGTGCTGATCAACGTCTTTGCGCTCGGCCTGGGCTGGTTTCCGTCCGGGGCGACGCTGCCCGCCAATGCGCCGTTGGGCGAGACGCTGCGTCAGCTCATCCTTCCGGCAGTCGCGGCGACCTTCGTCCTGATGGCCTACGTCGTGCGCATGACGCGCGCCGGGGTCATTGACGAGTTGAAAAAGCCCTACGTGCGCACGGCGACTCTCAAGGGGCTGCCGTACCGCCAGGTCATCATCCGTCATGTGCTGCGCAACGCCCTGCTGCCGACGATCACCGTGATCGCCCTCTCGTTTGGCTGGCTGATCGGCGGCCTGATCGTGATCGAGAACGTCTTCAGCTATCCGGGTCTGGGGCGGCTGCTCACCGCCGCCGTCGAGGACAAGGACATTCCGCTGATGCAGGCGTCGGTCATGGTGACGGTGTTTTTCTTCGCGGCGGCCAACCTCGTTGCCGACCTCGCCTATGCCCTGCTCAACCCGCGCATCCGCCTGGAATAGCGACAGCGCCCTGAGCGAACAAATTTGCTATAATGAAAGACAGTGCGCCAGTGTCGTCGAAGGAGGAGCGTTCATGCCGGAAGCCCTGCGTCATACCCTCGAATTCCTGGGCGATCTGCGAAGGAACAACGACCGGGAGTGGTTCAAGGCCAACAAGAAGCGCTACGATGCCGCCCACGCGGCCTTCGAGTCGTTCGTCGCCGAGGTGATTGCCCGCTTCGACGAGGTCGAAGAAATCGGCCCGCTGACGCCGGCACAGGCCATGTATCGCATCCACCGCGATGTGCGTTTCTCGCCGGACAAAACGCCGTATAAGCCGTGGTTCGGCGCGCTGATCGGTCCGCAGGGCCGCAAGACGTCGGGCACCAGCTACTACATACAGGTGCAGCCCGGCGACAGCTTCATCGCCGGGGGGTTGTACATGCCGCCTTCCGAGGCGCTGGCCATCATTCGTGAAGCCATCGCCGACGATGCCCGGCCGCTCCGCAAGATTCTGGCCTCGAAGTCGTTCAAGTCCACCTTCGGGACGATGGAAGGCGAACAGCTCAAGACCGCGCCCAAGGGCTTCAGCAAGGATCACCCGGACATCGACCTGCTGCGCTACAAGCAGTTCCTGGCCAGCCATCCGATCAGCGACGAGGATCTCCTCAAGGACGAGCTGGTCGACCGGACGATCCGCGTCTGCAAAGTGCTCAAGCCGTTTTCCGACTACTTCTACGACAAGATCGACCCCTCTATTCTGGAAAACATGGACCGTCCGGGATAGAGTCAGAGCAACGCCCGTCCAGCAAGGGAACCGCAATGCCGCTCTACGATTACCGCTGCGCTAATGGCCATTCGTTTGAAGCGCGCCACGCGATGAACGCTCCGTCCCCTGCTTGCCCGGTCTGCGGCGCTGCGCAGGTGCAGCGGGTGATCACGTCTGCGCCGGGACAGCTCATGGGTATGGCCGCCGACGCCGGCCGCGGGGGAACCGCCAGCAAGGAACAGCTTGGGTCCAAGTGGGCCGAGGAGACGCCGAAGCTGCGCGAGAAGCTGGTCAACAAGCTCGGCGAGGAGATGGTGAGCCGCAACCTGCCTCATCTCGGCAAGTCGTCCGAGTAGCCGTGCGGGATTCGCTGCTCCAGCGCGCCCGAAGAAAGCTGAGAATCGTGATCGGCGCTGGCCCCCGCATGTTTCAGCTTCCGCTCGGCGTCGACATGGACGGCCTGGCGATTTTGCCGGCGCTGGTCAACGCGCACGATCACCTTGAGCTCAACCACTATCCACGCAGCAAATTCCGCCCCTGCTACGGCAACGCCCGCGAATGGGGTGAAGACATGAACGTCCGATTGGGTGCGTCACCCTTCCGCGAGCTGCGCGCCTATCCACTGTCGGATCGCCTGTTCATCGGAGGGCTGAAAAATCTGCTGTGCGGCGCGCTGACCGTCGCCCATCACAATCCCCCGCACAAAGAGCTTTTCCGGCGCGAGTACCCTGTCCGCGTGCTGCGCCGCTACGCCTGGGCGCATTCGCTCCATTTCAGCACGGAGGCCGAGATCGCCGCCGCACTCCGCCGCATCCCAAGAGGCAGCTTGTTCTTCATCCACCTCGCCGAAGGCACCGACGCGACCGCCGCCGGCGAGTACGCCCGCCTGGATGCGCTCGGCGGTATCGACCTGAACACAGTGATTGTGCATGGCGTCGGCCTGACGCCGGACAACGTTTCTGATGCCGCACCGCAGGTGCGGGCGCTGGTCACCTGCCCCACCACCAATCGCTTTCTGCTCGGGCAGACTGCCAACACCGAGGCGTGGCGCGCGGCCGGCGGCACGGTCTGGATCGGCAGCGACTCGCGGCTGACCGCTGACGGCGATCTGCTGGACGAGATCAACGCGCTCTCGACGGCAGACGAATCCGCCGTGGTCGCGCTGGAGCGCCACAGGTTCCACCTTCCGGGCCTGCAACATAACCCGGACAGCGACTGGATCGCCATGCGCGCCGATGCCGTGATGCCCCTTCGCCGGGCCGATCTGGCGCTCGTCGTGCGCGAGGGCGTGCCGCAGATCGGCGATGCAGACCTGATGACCCAGTTTCGCGACGTGCCCTCCGTCCCAGCGACGCTCGACGGCCGGCCCAAGCGCATCCACCGCGATCTTGCGCACCAGATGCGGCGCTGCACACTACAAGAAGCAGGTTTGACGCTACAATAAAGGGGGTTCGCACAGTGAAAGGACCGCCCATGAGCAGCGTGATCCCTCCTGAGTACGATGATCTGATCGCAAAAGCCTACTACGTATGGTTCACGACAGTCCGTCAGGATGGGATGCCGATGCCCACCCCGGTCTGGTTTGTGCGCGAAGGGGACTCGTTCATCATTTACACCACGCCAGGCGCGGCCAAGCTGACGTACATCCAGGCCAATTTCCACGTGGCGCTCAGCTTCACGCCGGATGCCGATGCCGGCAACTATTTCGTCGTTCTGGGCACCGCGCAGGTGGACCAGACGATTCCGCGGGCGATCGGCAATGCTGCCTACATGGCCAAGTATGGCGAAGGCATGGCGGCCACCGGCATGACGGCCGAGCAGTTGAGCGAAGCCTACAACGTACCAATCCGCGTTCGTCCGATTCGCATCCGAGGACTGGAAGAATAGCCGTGCCGCTGATTCCCGCTGAACTCGACTCACTCATCGAAGGCGCCGTCTACGTCTGGTGCACCACCATTCACCCGGACGGACGGCCGCACATCACGCCGATCTGGTTCATTCGCGACGGCGACTCGTTCTACTTCTACACAATTCCGAGGTCGCAGAAGGTCAAAAACCTGACGGCTAACCCGCACATCGCGCTGGCTTTCGCGGGAGACGCAGAAGGCGAGGAATACTTCGTGGTCGATGGCGTCGGCGCCGTTGACCCGACCCTCCCGGCGCCCCACCTGAACGCCACTTACATGGCCAAATACGGCAATGCGCCGTACATGGTCGAGTCGACGCCGGAGAAGTACGCCGAGCGGTTCTCGCTGCCGATCCGGATCACGCCGAAGCGGGTTCGCGGCATCGAATGAAGATCGACGCCCGATGCATGACAGCACCGTGCCCATTGAGACCGGCCCATGACTGAACTTCTCTTCGGTCAGTCCTACTATCTGCGCTTCGATCCCAAGCTGTACGAAGCGATGCAGCCGTACCCGCCGCTGGGCACGCTGTACGCTGCCAGCCGTATGCGCCAGCACGGCGTCAGTGTCGCGCTGTTCGATGCCATGCTGGCCGATTCGCCCGAGGAGTGGGGAGAGGCGCTGGACCGGCACAAACCGCGCTTCGCCATCCTGTTCGAAGACAACTTCAACTATCTGAGCAAGATGAGTCTGCTGCGCATGCGCGAGGCGGCCTTCGTCATGATCGACGCCGCCAAGGCGCGAGGCTGCATCGTCATCTGCTGCGGAAGCGACGAAACCGACCATGCCGACGCCTACCTGAAGCGCGGCGCCGACGTCGTGCTGATCGGCGAGGGCGATGCCGCCCTACCGGAGGTAATCGACTTCTACAACGGGCGAGGCAGACCGCTCGACCAGATCGCCGGGATCGCCTACACCGCGCCTGACGGGACGACGGCCCACACCCTGCCCCGGCCGGTGATCGCCGATCTGGATGCCCTGCCCTTCCCCGCCTGGGATCTGGTTGACCGTGACCGCTACCGGTCGATCTGGCGAGAGCGTCACGGCTACTATTCTATGAATCTGGTGACCACGCGCGGCTGCCCGTTCCACTGCAACTGGTGCGCCAAGCCGATCTGGGGTCAGCGCTACAACGTGCGCAGCCCGCAAAACGTGGTCGAAGAGATGGCCTGGCTGAAGGAGCACTTCGACCCGGACCACATCTGGTTCATGGACGACATCATGGGCATCCGCGATCGATGGATCGAGGAATTTGCCGATCTGCTTGACGCGCGTGGCCTGCGCATTCCGTTCAAATGCCTGAACCGGGTCGATCTGCTGCTGCGCGGGAGGACTATCCCGGCGCTGGCACGGGCCGGTGCGAAAACCGTCTGGGTCGGGGCAGAGAGCGGGTCACAGAAGATTCTCGATGCGATGGAAAAAGGCACCACCGTCGAGCAGATCTATGCCGCGGCACGGCAGCTTCACGACCATGGGGTGAAGGTCGGCTTTTTCCTTCAGTTTGGCTACCCTGGCGAGACGCGCGAGGACATCGAGAAGACGCTCCAGATGGTGCGCGACCTGATGCCCGACGACATCGGCATCAGCGTCAGCTATCCGCTACCCGGCACCAGGTTCTACGAGAGCGTCAAGCACGAGCTGAGCGAGCGCGTCAACTGGGTGGACAGCGAAGACCTGGCCATGCTTTATCGCGGCCCGTTCCGCACCGAGTTCTATCGCCAGCTTCACACCGTCGTGCACAAGGAGTATCGGTCACGCAAGACGGCGCGCGCTTTGCGCACGCTGGCCCGTCAGCCGTCCGCTCTCCGCCCCGCGCATCTGCGCCAGACAGCAGCCATGATCTATCATTGGGCGACGCTGCCGGCGGCCCGCGCCCGTCTGGATGCCCTGGCGCAACTGCCTCACGACTCGGCGCGCACACCGAACGTCACGCTTGCTTGAAACCCTGCGCCGGGGCGGATCGATCCTGATCTGCCGCGCTTGAGCGATCAGGTGAACAGGGGAGTGATTCCGGCATGCTCCAGTTCAGCGCGCATGTCTTCATCGCTCGGACGGCTGACAAAGCGACTGGCGGCATCGATCACCTTGGGAAGCAGCGACAGATCGCCAACCGTGTTGAGAAAGATCCCGTCACGACCCAACACCCAGTGCACCGCTTTGTCGATCGCCGACTGCTCCGTCAGCGGCTCGTACCAGGTTGCGTTGGCATGAGGCCTGTTCCCCCACGCCCCGCGTGCGATCGACTTAATCGATTGAATGGCCGTGTTACGCTCACGACACACTTGGACAAGCGCCTCGAAGTCGGCCGCATACAGCGGATTCTGCATCATGATGAAGTTGTAAGGCAGCAGCACCGAATCGAAGTTGAATTGATTTTGCGCCCGCAGGTGCATGGCTGCTACGCTGACATCATGGCCAGTCACGCCGATGAAGCGCACCAGCCCCTGGTCACGGGCCTCCACGAGCGCCTCAAGTGCGCCACCCGGTCCCATGGCGGTCTCCCATTCGACAGGATCGACCAGGTAGTGAAGCTGGATCAAATCCACCGAAGAAACACGCAGGCGTTCAAGGGACTGGTGCAACTGGTCTCGCGCCTTCTGGTAGGTCCGTTCTCCCGTCTTCGTCGCCAGGAAGAAGCGGTCGCGATGCTCCGCCATCCAGGGCCCGATACGCAGTTCCGAGTCGCCGTAGCTGGCCGCCGTGTCGATGTGGTTGACGCCGTGGGCGAGCAGCACTTCCAGCGCACGGTCGGCTTCCACCTGTGTGACTCGGCCCAGCGCCGCGGCGCCAAACACCGTCCGGGTACTCAGATGGCCGGTACGACCAAACGGGATCTTCTCGATCATGGGATTCTCCTTCGTCATCTTGCCCGCACTGCCGGGCAGCGCGGGTGACCGCTCGCAGGCGTGCTGGATGGCCTGACACGTCAGGCACTGCGATCGCCGTCGCCGTGTGCGGAGTGTAACGCATGATCGTGCGGAGGTCGCGAGAAAGTGCGTGGCGATAGCAACCTGATCCAGTGATCGGGTTGTTTCTAAGCGTGTTTCGGGGTAACTTTAGGGCTGTCTAACATCATCGTGCGGAAAAGAACTGCATGGGAACGCTTAACCCAGATCTTGTTTCGAAAGATATGGATGCGGTGCTCAACGACGCGGTCGCGCTCAAGGACCAGTACCGTAAATCCGTCTTGATGCCCGAACTCATCCTACTGGCGCTGCTGAAACGCAAAGACACCGCGGCAGCGCGGGTCCTGGATATCTTTGCCAACAGCCGTGGAGTCGACCTCGAGAAGCTGGAGCGCCAGGTTCATCTCGCCTCGGAGAGCCGCCGCGACCCCGACGGGAACCTGGAATTCGTCGCCAAGGGCAACCGTCGCGTGCCGCTCAGCCGGCAGTCGATCATCCTGATCGACGATGCGCTCACCCGCGCCCAGGCCCAGAACGAAGTGCGCGCCGACACTGACCATGTGCTTTCGGTCCTCAGCGAGGCAACGATCAGCACCGGCGGCCTGCTGCGTCAGGTCGGCATCAACCCCAAGGCCATCACCGACGTGACCAGCGACACCTCGCAGGTGATCCGCACCGGCGGGACGACGCAGGACTTCGTGGCAGGCGCCAAGAGCGGCAAGTTGCGCGCCGTCTACTTCCGCGAAGACCTGCTGCGGGAGATGATCAACCTCCTGACACAGTCGTTCAGCCGACACGTCATCCTGATCGGCCCGGACGGCGTAGGCAAGCGTACGCTGGCCTACAGCCTGGCCCTGCTGATGAGCGAGGGCAAAGGCCCGAAAAACCTGAAGAGCCTTGTCCAGATCGACGAGGCGGCGCTGTTGGACAACGATCAGAAGGCGGTGCGCGCCGGCATGAGTTCGGCGGCGGGCGGCATTCTCTTCGTTCCGCACATCCACCGCTTCTTCGGCGGACCGATCCGCGCCGAGTTCGCCAAGGCCACGCCGCTCATTCAAAAGGCTTTTCTGAGCGACGACCCGGTGTTAATCGGCACGACCACCGAGCAGGATTTCAACCAGCGCATCGCGACCGTGAGCGGTCTTGCCGAGCGTCTGCACATCCTGCGCGTGCCGGAACCGTCCGTCGAAGAAGCCATCGAAATCCTCAACGTTATCCGGCCCCACTTGGAGTCAGACTATAACCTGAAGGTGGCTGTCGACGTGGTGGGCATCTCGGTGCGGCTGGCCAAGCGCTATCTGGGAGCCACCCCCCTGCCCCGCAGCGCCGAACAACTCATGCATCGAGCGGCAGCGATGGTGGCCATGAGCCAGCAGACCAACCTGGCCTTCAAGTCAGTCACCTCGGACGGCGAAAATCTCGACACCGAGGACGTGACTCTGGCGTTGAGCCAGATGACCGGCGTACCGGTCAACAAGCTGGGCGAGGACGAGCGCCTGCGCTATGCCAGTATGGTCGAATACATGGGCGAGCGCATCAAGGGACAGGATCAGGCGGTCCTGGCGGTCAGCCGGGCGATCAAGACGGCGCGCGTCGGCTTCAAGGACCCCAAGCGGCCCATCGGCGCCTTCCTCTTCCTTGGCCCGACCGGTGTCGGCAAGACCGAGCTGTCGAAGGTGCTGGCGGAGTTCATGTTTGGCAGCGAAGACGCCATGCTGCCGCTGGACATGAGCGAGTTCAAGGACGAGAGCAGCCTGAACCGGCTGATCGGCTCGCCGTCCGGCTATGTCGACAGCGAGTCCGGCGGCCAGCTCACCGAGCGGGTCAAGCAGCAGCCCTACATCATCGTGCTATTCGACGAGGTGGAAAAGGCGCACCCACGTATTCTCGATATCCTCCTGCAGGTCATCGAGGAAGGTCGCCTGACCGACGGGCGTGGCAATACCGTCAGCTTCAGTGAAACGGTGATCATCCTGACCAGCAACCTCGGTTCGGAGTACCTGGCAGTGCCGGTGATCACCGACGAGATTCGCGAGGACACCATGGAAGAGGTGCGCACCTACTTCCGGCCGGAATTCCTCAACCGCCTCGACGAAGTGGTCATGTTCAACAGCCTGACCGACGAGGTACTGTACGAGATTCTCGGCTTGCTGTTGAAGAAGGAAGCGAAGCTGGCCGCCGATCGCGGTCTGAAGATCACCTTCACCGAGTCAGCCATGCGCTGGATGCTGGCGCAGAACGACGAGCCAGAATATGGCGCGCGGCCGCTGCGGCGCATCATCCGCCGGTCGGTGCGCGAACCGCTGGCCGACTTTCTGCTGCGCGCCAACCCGCCCGCCGGCACCGAGATCACCGTGGGCACGCTGGAAGATGGCAGCGCCCTCAAGTTTTCGGCGCTGGTCAACGGGCAGGAGGTGAAGGTCTAGCGCGATGTCTGGCAAATAAGCATGCAACCTTACGCCGATTGATCGGCTTTTCGTACCTGTTCAGAGGGGAGAACCACCCATGCCTGCTGTGATCACCAGCGTATTTCGCAAGTATGACATTCGGGGGACCGCCGGGACGCCGGACGCGCAGCTCACGCCGGAACTGGCGAAGCTGGTGGGCGCGGCACTCGGCACCTATCTGCCCATTCACTTCCAGACGGAACAGGTCTACGTCGGGCAGGACAACCGAGCCTCGTCGGACAGCCTGAAAGCTGCCCTGATCGAAGGCCTGGCGTCCACCGGCATGCGAGTGGTGGACATCGGGCAGGTGATGACGCCAACGGTCTACTTCGCCTCCGCCAGTCACGGCGAAAAGGGTGCCGGCGTGATGATCACCGGCAGCCACCTCGACAACCGTTACAACGGCATCAAGATGGCCTACGGCGCGCTGGCGCTGGCCGATCAGCAGATCCAGGATCTGCTCAAGATCATCCAGAACGATGCCTTCGCCACCGGTCGAGGCGAGGTCGAGCAGGACTACGACATGATCCACCGCCACATGGCGACCATCCAGTCGAAGGTGACGATCAGCCGGCCGCTGAAGGTGGTCATGGATGCCGGCAACGGCCTGAGTGGCTCCTACGTGCCGCAGGTGCTGAAGAACCTCGGCCTCGACGTAACCTGCCTGTACTGCGAGAGCGATGGCACCTACCCCAACCACCTGCCCAACCCTGAAGACCCGGAGATGACCAAGGATCTGGAAGCCAAGGTCGTTGAGCTGGGCGCCGACCTCGGCCTGGCCTTCGACGGCGACGCCGACCGCTGCGGATTCATCGACAATCACGGCCATCACATCGCCGCCGACCGTCTGCTGGCGCTGCTGGCCCGCGATCTGCTGGTCCGCATGCCCGGCGCCTACATCGTCTTCGACGTCAAGGTGTCCCAGGCGCTCCCCGACGAGATCCGAAAGTACGGCGGCAAACCGTTCATGTGGAAGAGCGGCCACAGCCTGATGAAGGCGAAGATGCGCGAACTCAACTCGCCTCTCGGCGGCGAGGTCAGCGGTCACATGTTCATCGGCGAGAACTACTACGGCTTCGACGATGCCCCGCTGGTGGCGCTCAAGACCCTGGAAATCATCGCCAAGAGCGGCAAGACGATTGGCGAGCTGTTCGAGGATATTCCCAAGCTGCACGCGACGCCAGAGATCATCATGTCGGCGCCCGATGCGGTGAAGTTCCAGATCATCGACGAAATCCGCGCCGCGCTGGAACAGGATTACGAAGTGGTGACCGTCGACGGTGCGCGGGCGATCTTCGAACATGGCTGGGGACTGGTGCGAGCCAGCAACACTCAGCCAGCAATCACCATGCGCTTCGAGGCCTATGAGAAGACCGACATAGTGACGTACATGAAACGCTTCCGGGCGTTGCTGGAGTCGCACCCCGAAGTCGAAACGACCAAGCTGGATGACCAGATCGCGGCTTTCAGCAGCTAAGAGAGAAAACGAGAATGGCGACCAATCCCTGCATCGCAGTGGGCAAAGCCTCGACGACGGGCAAACAGATTCTGGTGCGCATCGCGCCGGGCGCCGACCAACCGTATCTGGGCGCCATGCCGCTCAACCTGAGTGGGTACGAAGTGGTCGAAGGTCAGACCGCCGGCGACAGCGCCGATTGGCTGCGCTTGCGTTTTTCTGGTGGGATCATGGGTTGGGTTCGCGCGGACGAGATCGACATTCAAGGGGACTGCTCGGCGTCGGGCTATGGCGTGGTGGCGCAGCCGACGCGCGCCTCGACGCTCAAGCGAGGTGAGCCGCTCCCCCCAACGCCCGATCCAACGCCCCAGCCGGAGCCGACGCCGATCCCGACGCCCGGCCCCACGCCAACACCAGAACCCGACCCCGAACCGGAGCCAGAACCAGAAACCCGACCCTAGCCCGACGCCGGTGGACAACTCACCGGATCGCGTCCGCCTGGCGGCGTTCAACATCACCGCCGGCTTCGAAGGCGGCGGCTACGGCACCTACCAGAATCGCGATGCCGGAATCGTCAGTTACGGACGCTTCCAGTTCACGCTGGCAGCCGGCAGTCTCTTCTCGGTGGTGGACCGTTACCTTCAGCGGGCCAGCGGCGCGGTCGCCGACGAACTGCGCAACAACTACCGCGCGCGCATTCTCAATCGCGAGGCGGGCCTGCGTGGCGACACCCGACTGCGTGACCTGCTGATTCTGTCGGCTTCCGATCCGGCCATGCAGCAGGTGCAGGACGAGATCGCCACCGAGCTATACTGGAACCGCGTGCAGAATCTGAGCATCATCCCGCGCGGCGTTGTTTCGCCGCTCGGCCAGGCGCTGCTTTTCGACATGTCGATCAATCATGGCCTGTTCCACGACATGATCGGGCTGGCGGAGCAGTTCTTCAAAGTCAAGCCGAAGTCCAAAGTGGTCGAGAACGGCGTGAGCGAGCAGGATCTGGTCAGCCGCATCGCGTTGATCCGGCAGGAGCGCATGAAGGCGCTGGCAATCAGGCTCAACGCGCCAGGGCTGATCCCGCGCGGCGATTTCTGGGTCAAGGTGGTCAGCGACGGTGACTGGAATCTGCAAGGCGACGCGCGCGGCGAGATCGAGATCAAGACCGGCCGCCGGGTGCAGGTCAAGAAGCCATAGAGAGAAGTCATGAGGGATGAGAGACGGGAAATGAGGGAAAAGCCAGGCTGGCTGAGTTTTCCCTCAGACCTTATCTCTCATCCCACGGTTTCTCGCCCTCTTCATTCCTCATTCCTCTTGCCTCATCTCTTTTCCTGACGACGCAGCCAACATAAGCCACGCAAAAAGATCCGCGACCACCAGCGCGAGCGCACCGCCGACTGCGCCGAGGGCCGGAATGAGTGCAAGACCGACCATCGCCTGGGCCGCCAGGGTCAGAGCATTGATCCAATTGACGGCGCCCTCCGCGTGCAGAGCAAACAGCCGGACCGTGCGAATTCCCCTCAGCACCGCCGGGAAGCAGTCCCAGGCTCAGGACGATCAAAACGGTTGAGGATCCGGCAATGCCCTCAGTCGACCGTCCGCCAAAATCATCTCCGAAGATCACCGACAGCAGCAGAGGCGACAGGACGAGAACCACGACCGTAACCACCGCGCCATAACCGCCGAGCCGAACCATGCTCCGTGTCATCACGCGATCCAGTTCTACGCGATTGGCGGCAAGGGCGACCAGCGCAGGCAGCAGAGCGCCGTACATGGCATTCGGGATCAGTTTTGCCGCTTCAGTGATGCGGCTGGCGGCGGCAAATGTCCCGGCCGCCTCCGGCCCGATCAGGTGCTCCAGCAGAATCAGACTCAGACGCAGGTTGAGCGCGGCAAAGATGCCGGCCAGCGCGAACGGCAGTCCCGCGCGCATCAGGCGGGCCATCGAGGCGAAGAGATGCCAATCTTGATCTACTGCCACATCGCTCGGCGAGCGAAATCGTGCCCGCCAGATCGCCCAGGCAGCAGCCACCTGCCCCGCCGAGGTCAGGGTGTTGACCGCCAGGGCGGCCAGCACATCCCCACCGAGCGCGAACACGACGAGTGTCAACACCACCTGCGCCGACAGCATACCGACATTTAGCCGCAGCACCGGGCGCATGTCGCCGCGCGCCCGAAAGATGGCCGAGAAGGTGGAGAACAGCGGCAGCAGAATGATCATCGGCGCGGCCAGGACGATTGCCCGCTGGACGACCGGATCGTCGCTCAGGGCGGAAGACGCGGCGATCAACCCGAACACCACCATCCCCCCCATGGTCACCCGCTGGAAGACGACCTGGCGCATCGTGTGATGAGCATGGGCCGAGTCCGAGGCGGCATCGCGCGTCAACAGCATGCTCAGTCCGAAATCGACCAGCAGTCCCAGGGGAAAGGTCCAGGCCAGGGCGACCGTGTAGGCCCCGAGTCCTTCCCGGCCAAGCGCGCGACCGATCAGCACAGTGAGCACAAACGAAAGGAGTGCTCCGCCCAGATTGCTGATCGACAGCGTGACGGTGTTGGCATCGATGCGCCGCGCGATCATCGGAATTGAACACCCTTACGACTTCAACGTATACGTGGGTATAGACAGGTGAGCCATTGTACAGTCGAAGTTCGTTCGAAGGGGTTCATGATGGCATCTGAAGCCACGATTCCGACGAGGAACCGGCGTCCGCTGCTGACGCTTTATGCGGCGACGTTGATCTCGGTGACGGGCGATGCCATGGCGGCCATCGCCGTTCCGTGGTTCGTGCTCATGACCACGGGAAGCGCTATCCAGACCGGTATCGCCGCCTTCTTCAGCATCACCCCGATCGTGATCGGCATGCTCTTCGGCGGCACGCTGGTGGACCGCACAGGCTTCAAGCGCGCCAGCATCGCCGCCGACCTCGCCAGTGGAACGACGATTCTGCTGATCCCTCTTTTGCATTTCAGCGTCGGTCTCCCCTTCCCGGTCCTGCTGGGCCTGGTTTTCCTCACCAACCTGCTCGACGCGCCAGGCGCCGCAGCACGGAGGTCCATGCTGCCCGAACTGGCCAAAGAAGCCGGCATACCGATGGAGAAAGCCACAGCCTACTCCGAATCCGTTCGGCGGGCGACCACCATGATCGGCGCTCCGGTTGCCGGTCTGCTGGTGACAGCGCTCGGCGCTCCGGTCGTGCTTCTGATCGACGCGGCGACTTTCTTCGTCTCCGCAGCGGCCATCACCCTGCTGATCCCGGTCACCCTCGTCGTGAAACAAAAGCGCGCAGACGCCTCCAGGACCAGCTTCGCGCTGGATTTCGCCGAAGGCTTCCGGTTCGTCCGGCGGGATAACCTGATCGTCCAGATCTTCGTCATCCTGATGATCACCAATATGATCCACACTGCCAGCTTCGCCGTATCGCTGCCGGTCTGGGCCGAGACGGTGTACGGCGCAGAACACGGGGCGACGACCCTCGGCTTTCTAATCGGTGTGCTCAGCGCCGCGTCGCTGGTCGGGGCATTGCTCTACAGCCTCGTCGCTACCCGGCTGCCCCGGCGCAGCCTGCTCGCGTTTGGCTTCGCCGCGGCAGGCCTGATGCAGTTGGCCGTCGCCGCAGTGCCGCCCGTGTGGGTGCTGGCCCTCTTCGCCATCCTCTCGGGGATTGCGGTATCTCCGCTCAACCCGCTGTTCAATACCTTTTTGTATGAGCGCATCCCGGTCGAGCTACGCGCCCGCGTGTTCGGCGTGCTGAGCGCGGGCGAGATGGTCACCATGCCAGCTGGCGCGCTGGCGGCAGGCTTCCTGATGGAAGGCCTCGGGCCACAGAGAGCGTTCGTTCTTTACGGCGTCGTGTACTTGGCGGCGGCGCTGGTGTTTCGCTTCAGCCCCGCCATGCGCGAGCTGGAAGGCCCCACCCCGGCGGCCGATGGGAAGTCATCCGCGCTCCGCGACAGCGCAAAGGAGGAGGGAGCCATCGCCTGACGCCCGCCACCTGTGGCGAATCGCGATCCAGTTGGCATCGATGCGCCGCGCGATCATCGGAATTGAACACCCTTGCCGGATTTCGACGTATACGTGGGTATAGACAGGTGAGCCCATTGTACTGCGGAAGTCTGGTCGGAAAGGTTCATGATGGCATCTGAAGTCGCGCTTTCTGCGAGAAACCGTCGTCCACTGCTGACGCTTTATGCGGCGACACTGATCTCGGTGACGGGCGATGCCATGGCGGCCATCGCCGTTCCGTGGTTCGTGCTCATGACCACGGGGAGCGCTATTCAGACCGGTATCGCCGCCTTCTTCAGCATCACCCCGATCGTGATCGGCATGCTCTTCGGCGGCCCGCTCGTCGATCGGACGGGATTCAAGAGGGCCAGCGTCACTGCTGATCTGGCCAGCGGCGCGACGATCCTGCTCATCCCCCTCCTGCACTTCACCGTCGGACTGTCCTTCCCCGTGCTGCTTGGACTCGTCTTCCTCACCAACCTGCTCGACGCACCAGGGGCCTCAGCGCGGCGCGCCATGCTGCCTGAACTGGCTCGAGAAGCCGGCATTCCAATGGAGAAAGCCACCGCCTACTCCGAGTCAGTGCGCCGGGCGACCACCATGGTCGGCGCGCCCGTGGCCGGCCTGATGGTGACAGCCCTCGGCGCGCCGACGGTGCTTCTCATCGACGCGGTCACCTTCTTCGTCTCGGCCGCGGCCATCGCCCTGCTGATTCCGGGAGCCCTGGTCGAGAAACCGAAGCGCGCCGACGCGCCAAACACCAGCTTCGCTCAGGACTTCAGCGAAGGCCTCCGGTTTGTGCGCCGTGACGGCCTGATTGTGCTGATCCTGCTTGTCGTCATGATCACCAACATGATGGACTCGGCCGGATTCGCCGTATCGCTGCCGGTCTGGGCAGAGACGGTATACGGCGCAGAAAATGGCGCGACGAACCTCGGCTTTCTGATCGGTGTGCTCAGCGCCGCGTCGCTGGTCGGGGCACTGATCTACAGTCTTGTCGCCACCAGGCTACCCCGACGAATTCTGCTCGTCTTCGGCTTCGCCGCCGCCGGGCTGATGCAGTTGGCGATCGCTGCGGTGCCTCCGCTGTGGGCGCTGGCCATCCTTGCGATTATCGCAGGCATCGCAGTAGCGCCGCTCAACCCGATCTTCAACACCTTCCTTTATGAACGGGTGCCGGTCGAGCTGCGCGCCCGCGTGTTCGGAGTACTGAGCGCGGGCGTGATGGTGGCGATGCCGGCGGGCGCGCTGGCGGCTGGCTTCCTGATGGAAGGTCTGGGCGCCCAGGGTGCATTCGTGCTTTACGGTGCGGTCTATCTGGCAGCAGCGCTGGTGTTCCGCTTCAGCCCGGCGATGCGCGAACTCAAAGACCCCACTCCGACCGCAGACAATACATCAGCCGCACGCACAGAGGCAGAGGGGGCTGCCGTGTGACCGGCCTGGCGCACCCGTCACCGGCGTCGAAAGGCGATCCAGTAGTGATCGGCGACATTCGACAGCCAGCGGGCCCGGCCGATGGAGTCGTCGAGACTCAGAAGCAGCTTCAACAGACGTGGCCGCCGTTCCACCGCGCCATAGACGTCGCTGGGTGGTAGAAACACGCCAAGCGGCTGGACCTCGATGCGCTCGAACTCCGCCGCGAAGGCGTGGGTCACGTGGCAAACGGAGGGGTATTGGAGCGGAATCGGCGGAGCTGAAGGGTCCGGCTGAAAGGTGGTGCTCGCTCGCAGGCGTCGGAAGGCGGTGGCGAACTCGGCGTGGAGGGCATGCCAGCCGATCTCCCAAAGGCACAACGGAGCCATCACTCCGAAGGCCGCCACCCCTCCGGGCGCGAGATGTGCGGCCAGCCAGCGAGTCAGCCGAGGCAAATCGCGGACGCAGTTGAGCACGCCGAAGTTGGCGAAGGCCAGCGCATGCCCTGCCTGTTCAGACCAGGATGGGAGAGCGCCGTTCAGATCGAGCGGCTCAAAGCGGACTGCCCCTCGCCCGGCGCACTTGGCGCGCGCAAGCCCCAGCATGGCCGGGCTGGCATCCGTGGCGGTCACCGTGTAGCCGTGTGCCGCCAGAAAGCACGCATCCTCGCCGGTGCCGCAGCCCAGTTCGAGGACAGAGGACCCCGGTGGCGCATAGCTCAGCAGGCGCGCCTGGGCACGCGAGCGCAGGTGACGGGCGATCGGGCTGGCGGTGAACTCCCGATCGTAGCCCGACGCCAGATCGTCAAATGCCTGCCGGGACATCGACGGGGGCGACCGGCACAGGGGTACGGCCGGAAGGCGTTTCCCGCTCCGACTGTGTCAGGGTCATGCCGACGCGACCGACCGCCACGTTGGCCAGCAGCTTCGCCTGACGGGTCAGTGGTGCTTTGCCGCGCTCATGGCTCAGAGCGGCCGAGCTGACCATCCAGCGTGTGGCGTAGCTGTAGAAGCGTTTGCTGCGCCGCCCGACGACAATCAGATCGCGGTCAGTGCGGGACTCCCACGGGCGGTCAGCGACCAGGCGATCCTCAACCTGGGCGTAGTACGGCGTTCCCTTGATCGGGTAGGCAATCGTCGTCAGGACAATATCCGGGTTAGCCTCCTGCAGGTGCCGCACCGTCTCTTCCAGATCGGCGATTTCTTCCCCTTCGTACCCCAGCATGATGAACATACCCGTTTCAATGCCGCGCGACTGAAGTTTGCGCGTCACCGCGCGGACGTCCCCGGCGTCAACCTTGCGCTGCATGGCGTCGAGGATACGCTGCGAACCGCTCTCACTGCCGTTCCACAGGCGGAAGCAACCCATCTCGGCCAGCGTATCGATCACGGTATCGTCCAGGCGGTCGGCGCGCGAGATGCACTCGAAGGGGATGCGCACGCCGCGCTTCTTGAGCGCCTCGGCATACTGGAAGAACCAGCGCCGATTGATCGCAAACACGTCGTCGGCGTACCAGATCAGGTCGGGGTTGTAGCGATCGCGTATCCACAGCACTTCATCGGCTGCGTCCTCCGGGGTGCGCCGGCGGTGGGTGTTCCCGTAGACGCTGTGACTGCACCAGGTGCAGGTGTAGGGGCATCCGCGCGCCTGGATCACGCTGACCGAGCTCTGGCCGTGATGGGTTTTCCAGACGTCCATGTACGCTTCGATGGCGATCGCCTCGCGATCCGGCCAGGGGTTGGCACTCAAATCCGGCATCTGCGGGCGCGGCGGCGTGGTGCGCGTGCGGCCGTCACCGTCACGGTAGGCGATGCCGGTGATTGCCTCCAGGCCATTCAACCCGTGCCGCGCCAGGTGAGGGAGAAGTTCCTCCAGCGCAGTTTCGCCCTCCCCGCTCACAACGATGTCGGCACCATGTTCGAGATACTCACGAGCATAGTACGGCGGCTCCGGTCCACCCAGGATGACCGTGCAGCCAGCCTCTTTGGCGATGCGAATCATCTTGAGCGCATTGAACTTGGTCATCAGATTGACGTACAGGCCGACCACCGGCGGGCGTTCGGCGGTGACCCGCGCGCGAAAGGCTGCCAGGTCGGCGAACGTCGAGTCAAAGACGCCGACGTGGAAGCCTTTTTTCTTGAGATAGGACGACAGATGCAGAATCCCCAGTGGGGGGTAGGGTTTCATGATCTGCCGCTCGTGTGGGTCCTCGTACAGGAAGTAGCAGTGTGCGAGTAGAACGTCCACGAGAGGTAGCTCCGCAGCCTCAACGAACGGAAATTCGATTCTAGCAGTAACGCGATGTGCAGCCGAAGCGCAGCGCCTACCGGAAACGTGATTCGAGCGCCGCCAGCAGATCGTCGTGCATGGCGACGGTGTAGGCGTGTTCGATTCCGGGATAGATCGTCACGCTGAAGTGGTCGGAGGCCCCATGGAGACGATACACGCGCTGCGCCGCTTCGCGAATGATCTGGACTCCCCGAATCGGCGACGACGGGTCGCGGTCGCCGGTCAGGATGACCTGCGAGCGAGGGGCCGTCAGCGCGACGATGTGCTCCATGTCGATGCCTGCCTTAAGCATACCCGGCACATAGTAGTAGATACTGTGCCGGTTCAGTTCTCCCTCGGCCAGCAGATCGGCATAGCGCGTCATCTGCGAGACAGGGATAGTCAGGGTGACGCGGTCGTCGAGCGCGCTCACCCAGGTCGTACGCGACCCCCCCAGGCTCATGCCGGTGGCGGCCACCCGCGTCGGGTCGACTTCCGGCCGGGAGAGCAGCACATTCAGCGCCAGCAGATCGTCGCGCACCATCATGCCCCACAGTGACCGGCCCTGCCAGAGGAACTGCTTGGCCAGAGCATATTCGGTCTGCTGGCCGCTCTCACGCTCCCCCGCCGGCCCCTGATGAGCTCGTTCGCCAAAGCAGTAGGCATCGATGCCCAACACGACGAATCCCCGTTTCACAAATTCGAGCCCGTCGACCCGCCCGTGCGTATGATGGGGGGTCAGGAGCTGATTCTTGCCCCATTCGTAGTGACCCCCGTGCACGTGATGGTAGAGGACTGCCGGGGCCGGTCGACGCAGGCCTTCCGGGACGAGCAGGTAGCCGTAGACGGTCGCACCGGCCTCGTTGTCGAATGTGAAATGATGCAACGAATAGCCGGAATGGTGTGTCACATCGTCGATCTGGGGCGTCGGAGTGTACAGCGGCGGCAGATCGCCGAGCAGGGACCACAGCCGTCGCCGCAGTTCCAGACGTTCGATCTGCCAGGCATTCAGATCATGATCTCCCGGCAACTCGCTCATGCACATCGCCTTTGGTTTAGTTGCGTGCTCCCTACAAGCGTAGCCTGAATTCAGAGAGCGCGCCAGCGACTGCGCGCCCAACATCTTGTTCAACTTCGCCGAAGGGATTGCGCCTTTTGGAGCATTCAGCCTGCGCCGATTTTGGTGAGGGAATGAGCTCTAGCGGTCCTGGCTGCCGGCGGGCAGATCGAGGCGGAGCGTGAGCGGAAGCCGACCGTTCGATTCGGCGGCACCGAAGAGGACGGCGCACGCCGCCGGAACCGCCGGGCGACCGGGAGAATAGGTCGCGACGTAGGCCGACACATCCGGGTAGGACTGCCAGTCGTAAGGCGACCAGATGGCGACCGCGACCGTCTTCTCTTGGGGAAGTGCATTGACCAGCGCCTGCTGCTCGGGATTGTCGATGGCGTTCTGCGTCCATACGATGGCCACATCGGCGCTGTTGGCCGCTTCGGTCGCCCACCCGATCTGCTCCGGCGTCGGGTTGTCGTTGATCCCGACCCAACGGATGTCACTGCGATACTGCGCGCATTCCTGCTGAATCTGGTAGCGGGTGGCGAGGAAGATCACGGCCACTGAGTTGTCGGGCGGGACCGGCACCAATCCATTTCGGTCATAGGCGACGGTGACCGCATCGCGATACAGGCCGTCGATGATTTGGGCAGTGTCGGGCGCGAAGTCACTGGGCACGCTGGAGATATCCTGGGGCGACCAGTCGAGGATGCCCATTCGAAGCTTGGTGGCGAGGATACGCCGGACAGACTCATCGATGCGGGACTCGGAAATACTTCCAGAGCGGACTTCATCGATTACCCGCTGCATCGCCGCCTCAGCGACAGGCAGCCCGGTGCTCGGCCCTGTCGCCAGCAGATCCGCGCCAGCCTGCACGGCCATGACGACCGCATCGTAGTAGTTGAATTCGAGGTCGACGGCGTTCATGTCCAACGCATCGGTCATCACCAATCCACCAAAGCCCATCTCGCCGCGCAGGAGATCGGTGATGACTGCAGGTGAGAGCGAGGCCGGACGGCGGACGGGATCGAGCTGCGGGAACCAGATATGCGACACCATCACGGCGGCGACGTCTGCGTCGACAGCATACTGGAATGGGACCAACTCTACGCTCTCCAGACGTTCGCGCGGCAGATCCACGACCGGAAGCTGAGCATGGCTGTCCTGGCGGGTTTCGCCGTGGCCGGGGAAGTGCTTGACGGTGGCCAGTACGCCATTCGCCTGGAGCGCGCCGATATATGCCTGAAGGGTTTCGCCAACCAGCACCGGATCGCTCCCGAAGGCACGGCGGGCGATGATTGGGTTGTCGGCGTATGTTTCCAGGTCGGCGACCGGGGCGAGGTTCATGTTGATGCCAACCGCAGCCAGCTCATGGGCCATCATGGCTGCGACCTCAGCCGTCGTTTCGGCGCCAGCGGCCGTCAGCAGAAGCGGCGTGGGCAGGAAGGTGAAACCTTCGGTCAGCCGGGTAACGACGCCGCCCTCCTGATCGATGCTGATCAAGACCGGCACCCCACCAGCAGAGGTGATGGTCTCCTGATACGCATTGGTCAGCCGGGCGACAGCCTGAGGATTGCCGGCATTGGCGCTGAACAGCACGATACCCCCTGGCTGCATGGCGCGCAGGTGCGCGGCGCCGACCTCCGTCATGACGCTGCCATGGAGGGTGACCATGAACATCTGAGCCACCTTCTGCTCCAGGGTCATGGCACTGAGGCGCGACTCAACCAGGATCGAGTCATTCTGCCCCGTCTCCTGCGCGTGAAGTAGCCCTCCTCCAAGCATGAGCAGGAGGGCAAGGATAGCCCCGCAGCGCTTCCAAATCATTCGGTAGACGTGTTCAGGCGGTAACCGATGCCGCGGACGTTGACGATCAAGTCCTCATAATCGCCGCATTCCTTGAGTTTGCGGCGCAGGTTGCTGACGTGAGGGCGAATCACTTCGCGAGCCTCGGCTTCTTCAACGCTGTAGCCACGCACTTCGCGCACAAGCTCATGGCACGACACCACACGTCCTCGATGCGCTGCCAGATACAGCAGCAGATCGAATTCGGTGGGCGTCAGCTCAATCGACTGCCCGTCAATGGAAATCTTGTAGCGGCCCAGGAAGATCGTCAGCGGCCCCAGGGTCATGACACCTTCCGGCGACATATCGACCGCGAGATCGCGAGATTTGGACAGAACCTCGTTGGACACGAGGATGCCGCCAGTCATCTTGTCGTCCGCCGAACGGCTGAGCTCGGCCAGGTTGTTGCGGATCACGTCCAGAAGGCCGCGGCGGCGGCGCAGGTTGCGCGCCCGTTCGACACCGCGCGCGACGCTCATGCGGATGTCCTGGCCGGAACTGGGTTTGATCAGATAGTCGTGCGCGCCCAGGCGCAGCGCCTCGACCGCCGAGCTGAGGTGCGGATACGCCGTCATGAGAATGACCACCATATCGGAGTCAATCGCCTTAATTCGGCGGAGCAGGTCAACGCCGTCCAGGCCCTCCGGCATACGAATGTCGGTGAGCACCACGTCGGCTTTATTTGCGGTCAGGATTTCCAGCGCTTCTTCCCCACTACTCGCCTCAATCACCTGGTACCCTGCTTTCTGCAAAGTACGAGAGACCGAATAGCGAATAGCTTTCTCGTCATCCACGACCAACACGAGGGCATTCTCGGGAGCGGCGTCGTTCATCGAATCGGTCATGCAATCTACCTTTGACCATTAGTCGGCATGTGAAGCATTTGTTGAATGTAAGGATACCCTATCTCAATTAAAATGCAACGCACCTTCTGTCTGATATACAAGAATAAATCGAAAATTGAGAAAATGCCAGCGATCAGACGACTTCTGAAGTCGGAGCCAGAAGCTGAACACGCAGGGTTTCACGCTGGGAGCTTTCGGGCTGCCACTTGTGGTCAGCGCTGATCACGATTTCACGCCAGATGATAGCGGCGATCTGGTCGTCCACCGTGATAAGCGGGATGCGATCGCGCAGCGCAGCAGGAATCTTGAGATTGATCATCCATTTGCTCAGCGCCTGCGTGCCCACTCTGCCTTCGCCGAGTCCGACGCGAATGGTGTCGCCGACCTGCCGGGTGCGCAGCCGAACACTCGCTCCAGGAGTGACCGATAACAACGTCCAGCCGTCGGCGCGGTCGACCGTGGACGACTTGACGACATCGACGTGAAGCCGCCATCCCTGCAAATCGATGGAGAAAGGCAGAACAACGGGTATATCCGTTTCGGCCGCAACCAGCGCCGCGGCGGCCGCTTCGGCAGCGGGTTCACCGTCGAACTCCAGGAAGAGACGATCGTAATCAACCCGAAGCTGAAGTCCGCGTCCCAGTTCGACGACGGCGCCTACCGCGCCGGCATGCGCCACGGCGATGGCGGCTTTGACGCGTTCGTGAGCGACCATGATTGTGGCATCGTCGGAATTCATGAGAATATGATGAACACTTCGGAGAATCAGACGACGCTGAAGCGCCGGATGCAGTGCAACAAAATCTGCACGTTTCAGAATGACCCGCTCATCGAGAAAAGTCGCCAGATCAGCACTCGCTGTACTGAGCGTCATCTCCAGGAACTCCTCGTCACTGGCTGCATTGTCGGCCAGGCGGGTCAGCGCGCCATCGACATCCGCATTGATGGTGCGCAGAAGCGGCAGCACGTCGTGACGCAGGCGGTTGCGGGTAAAGGTTGTGTCGGCGTTGGTCGCGTCCTCACGCGCTGCGAGTTCCTGCTCCTGTGCATAGGCTTCGATCTCGCTTCGCCGGAGGTTCAGGAAGGGACGGATCAAGGTCAGGGTCGGGTCGGAGGGGAGAGGAGAGATCCAGCGCATGCCGGCTAATCCGTTGAGGCCGGACCCCCGCACCATATGAAGAAGCACCGTCTCCGCCTGATCGTCGGCGTGGTGCGCCACCGCGATCTTCTGGATGCCGAGCCCGGATGCCACAGAGGCGAAGAATTCGTACCGAGCCGTGCGCGCCGCCTGTTCAAGGCTCAATCCCTGCGCCACAGCCAACGCCGGCACGTCGATTCGGCCGCGTTCACAGGCGATACCCCACTCTTTGGCTGTCGCCTCGACAAAGCGGGCATCTTCTTCGCCTGCGACTCCTCGAATGCCATGATCGAGGGTAGCGACAAACAATGTCACGTGAAAGGCGCTGCGCAGGCTGGCCAGTGCATGGAGCAATGCCATAGAATCGAGGCCCCCGCTCACACCAAGCAGAATAGTCTCGCCCACTGCTATCATGCGCTGTTCGCGTACGTTGCGACGAAGGATCTGTATCAGATTCATATAATAATTGGGCTACTGTGTCGAGCCACTCAAGATCCCAACACTTGGGAAATCCAAGTATAACCGTAGGGAAAAGAATATGCTATCCGCATGATGACCGTCGCCTTACAAGCGGCCTCGGCGCGCGTATTGAGTACAAAACGTGCTATAATCCCGCGCGGGTTCATGCCGTCAGGAGAACGTTGTGTTAGGTCCACTGGATTACTTCTTTGGCTTATTCTCCCTCGACATCGGCATCGATCTTGGTACGGCGAATACGCTGGTCAGCGTCCGCGGCAAAGGCATCGTCATCAACGAACCGTCTTTCGTCGCGATTGAGAAGAAAACCCGCCGCCCGATCGAGGTCGGCGCGCGGGCGAAAGAGATGTGGAGCAAAAACCCCAAGGATATACAGATCGTCCGTCCGATTCGGGATGGCGTGATCAGCGAGTTTGAAATCACTGAGGCGATGCTGAGTCATCTGATTCACAAAGCCCATGAGCAGAGTTGGGTGCCAATTCCGCGGCCACGCGTGGTGGTCGGCATCCCCAGCGGCGTTACCGAGGTCGAGAAGCGCGCCGTCTATGACGCGGCCGTCAGCGCGGGTGCTCGCGAAGTCTTTCTGATTGAAGAGCCGGTTGCTGCGGCCATCGGCGCGGGCCTGCCTGTGCAGGAAACCCGCGGCAGCATGATTGTAGATATCGGCGGCGGCACCACAGAGGTCGCCATCTTCTCGCTGGGCGGCATCGTTATCAGCCGCTCGATTCGCGTTGCCGGCGATGAGATGGACGAAGACATCGTCCAGTACATGCGCACCAAGCATAATCTGTTGATTGGCGAGCCAACTGCCGAGCGCATCAAGATCGCCATTGGCTCGGCCTATCCCCTGCCCCAGGAAAAGATCGAAAGCGTCAAGGGCCGCCACCTCGTAACCGGGCTGCCCGCTACTGTCGAGATCAGCTCAATCGAGGTGCGCGAAGCCATTGCCGGGTCGGTCAACATCATCATCGACACCATCAAGGATGCGCTGGACGACACGCCACCTGAACTGGTCGGCGATCTGATGGAAAGCGGCATCTGCCTGGCCGGGGGTGCCGGTCAACTGCGGGCACTGGCCCAGCGCGTTCAGGAAGAGATCAACATCCGGTCCTGGGTTGCCGACGACGCCATGACCTGCGTCGCGCGCGGCGCCGGCCGCATCCTCGAAGACTACAACAATCTGCGCCGGCTCCTCGTCGGTCTGGAACGCGGCAGCACACGCCACGGGTAAATCGCCATGCTTGAGAGAACCGGTCGCCGAGGTTTGAGAGCCAGGCGCAGTGGATTCCTGATCCTGGCGCTGCTGGTTGCCGGCGGCTTGGTCGCCGCCAGCGCCACCGGGTTGCTCGCGCCGATCGAGGGCCTGGCCGCGGTCCCACTTCAGGCGGTGTCTGGCTTCTTCTCGCGCTTCGGCCGGGCACTGAACGACACCGTCTCGCGCTTCGACGAAGTTCAGGCGCTTCAGGCGCGCATCGCCGACCTGGAGACTGCGCTGGCGCTCTATCAGGAAGAACTGGTGGAACTACGCGAAAAAGCCAGCGACTACGACCGGCTGACGAGTCTGCTTGACTATGTCCAGACGGCCCGTAACCAGGAATTCGTCACCGCCGACGTGATCGGAAACGATCAGACTGCGATATTGCGCACCATCATCATCAACCGGGGCACGCGCGACGGCATCACCGTCGGCATGCCGGTCATAACCGGTCAGGGCCTCGTCGGGAAAATCATCTCGGTGAGCGCCAACGCCTCGCGCGTGCTCCTGATCAACGACCCGACCAGTTTCATCAGCGCACGACTCCAGGCGACCCGCGACGAAGGGTCCGTAGTCGGCCTGACTGCCGGCACGCTGCAAATGGAGTTCATTCCGCTGGACTCCCAGGTGACCGATGGAGAGCTGGTCATCACCTCGGGGTTGGGCGGTAACTTCCCGCCGGACCTTGTCGTCGGTCAGGTGACCAACGTCCGTCTCGCCGCGTCCGGCCTTTATCAGGTGGCGCAGGTTCGCAGCCTGGTCTCGCTCGATACCCTGGAATTCGTGCTGGTGATCACCGACTTCCAGCAGGTCGATCTCGGCACTTTCGAGGAATGATCCTTTGGCCGTAACCTTGAGCCTGCCTGTTCTGGCGCTGGCGGCGATCCTGCAAACCACGCTGGTCCCGCTGATCTTTCGCGTTGCCAACGGCGAGCCGGATCTCATCTTCCTTATCGTCCTGAGCTGGGCGCTGCACGGGCGACAGGATCAAACCATAGTCTGGGCCTTCGTCGGCGGCATCTGCGCCGACTTACTTTCGGCCGCCCCAACGGGCGCCACGGTGATTGGGCTGCTGATAACGATCGCTATCGTTGGCTGGCTGCGTTCTCAGGTGTATCGCGTCGGGTTCGTCTCACATGTCGGTCTGGTCATCACCGGCACGCTCATTCACAAGACGATCTACATCCTCCTCCTCTCGTTCGTCGGATTTCGTGTGCCGATTTTGGGCGCTCTGCTCAACGTCGTGCTGCCCACGCTGGTTTACAACCTCATCGCCATGGTGCCCATCTACCTGATGGTTCGCAGCCTCCAGCGGCGATTCGGCGGGGACATGGCTTCCGCAGTGAAGGTTCAGGGGTAATCTCCTATGCAAGACAATACGCCCTTCTATGGCTGGCGGTTGACGTTCTTCATCGGCATTATCGTGGCCATCTTTTCCCTCTTCGGGATACGGATGTATCAGGTCATGCTTGTCGACCATGACATCTGGCAGGCCGCCGCCGATGGCAATCGGCTGAACAGCCTGCCGGTGGCCGCGCCGCGCGGCACTATCGACGACCGCAACGGCATCCCGTTGGCCGTCAATGTGCCGGCCTTCAACGTCCGCGTTGTGCCAGCCGAACTGCCGGCCGACGAAGACGAGGTGCTGCGTATCTTCAACCGACTGTCCGCGCTGACCGAGGTTCCCCCTACAGCCGCCATCGCCCGGGCCTCAGGCATACAGATTGCCAGCATCGAGGAGCTGGTTGCAACCGGCGAAGGTATCGCGCCGTTCCGGCCGGTGGTCATCGCCTATGACGTCGAACAGCGCGTCGCCCAGCAGATCCTGGAAGAGAGCTTCACGCTCCCCGGTGTCGACGTCGACGTGGCCTCGGTGCGTCAGTACCCTACGGGTGCACTCACTTCGCAGATTATCGGCTACATGGGCCGCATCCCGGCCGAGCGCGAACTGGAGCTCATCGAACAGGGTTACGACCCCGCCTTTGACCGCATCGGCTACGCTGGCCTTGAAGCGTACTTCGAAGACACCCTGGCGGGAGAGCCGGGCCGCATCGTACGTGAGATCGACGTCGCAGGCGAGCAGGTTGGCGAACCCCTGGTGTCCACAGCGTCGATCCCTGGCTTCAGCCTTCAACTGGCCATCGATACAGAGTTACAGGCCGCCGCACTGGACGCCCTGACCAAGCGTATCGACCTGATCAACGCGACGGCCGGTCGCATCGTCAGCCAGACCGGCGTCGTCGTGGTGATGAACCCACAGACCGGCGAGATCCTGTCGATGGTCAGCTACCCGACCTACGACAACAGCCGTTTCGCCCGTACTATCGACGTCGACTACTACCTGGACGTGGCCGCAGATCCACTGAAGCCATTAGTCAACCACGTGACCCAATCGCTCTATCCGCCCGGCTCGATCTGGAAGCTGATCACGGCGGCGGGCGTCCTCCAGGAGGACGTCATCGACCCACGATCGTTCCTCAATGATCCGGGCGACCTGCTGCTGCCCAACCGCTACGCGCCGAACGACACCGCCGCCGCGCAGCGTTTCGTCTGCTGGAACCGCCAGGGACATGGTAACCTGGATATGATTGGCGCCATCGCCCAAAGCTGCGACGTCTACTTCTATCAGGTCGGCGGCGGCAATCCGACTGTGTCGACGGCGGTGCTGCGCAGTGGCGGGCTGGGCATCAACGACCTGTTCCGTTACGCGACGGCCTTTGGAATCGGGTCAAAGCTCGGCGTCGAGCTGCCTTTCGAGAACGCCGGCCGCATGCCCGATACGGACTGGAAACGGCGCAACTACGGTGAGAACTGGTCCACGGGCGACACCTACAACGCCGCCTTCGGCCAGGGCTACGTCAATGTCACCCCGCTCCAGCTCATCGCATCTGTGGCGGCAATTGCCAACGGCGGAACGCTCTACCGGCCCGCATTGCTCCGCGAAGTGCTGGACGCGGAAGACAACGTCGTGGCGGAGTTCGAGCCGGCGGTCATGCGCAATCTGGTGATCGAGAACATTCCGGAGACCGAGCCACTGCGTCTCCTGTATCTGGAAGATATGATCATGCGGGAAGAGGACAGCCTGGCATGCCGCTGCGAGCCTAGCAGCGACTTTTTCAACCCGTCCCGCTGCGACCCGGACACCTATACCGGCCAGGTCGACGTCAACCCGGATCAGTTTCTGGAGACGTGGCGCACTTACACCGTCTACGTCCCAGATGACTATGATTTCCAGGACGGTTTCTGCACCGAACTGCGCTTCGACTCGAACTACCGACCGCCGTTCGTCTCGCGCGAGAATATCAGTATCCTCGAACAGGGGATGCGCTTCACGGTCACGAATGGCACCGCCCAGTCGGCGAATCTACCCTACGTCACGGTCGCCGGCAAGACCGGCACGGCGGAATACTGCGACGAGGTCGCTCGACCCCTTGGATTGTGCCGGCCAGGCAACTGGCCCGCGCACGCCTGGTTCACTGCCTATGCACCCTACGAGAACCCGGAGGTCATCGCCATCGCGTTCGTCTACAATGGCGGTGAGGGATCGGCGGTGGCGCTGCCAGTCGTGGTCGAAACCCTGGAAGCATACTTCCGGCTCAAGAATGAGCGAGGCACCCCGGACATCGTACTGCCCTCATGAGATGGTCTATGCACACACTACGGCGGTGTCAGACTTGAAACACCGAAACCCGTTCGGCATGATTGAGCATGCCGCAGGCTGGAACAGCCGAAACCGCCAGCAGGTTCGTCGCTGGCTGCCGGCCTTAGTGGCTGGAGTCATCGCCTGGATCGCCTTCGTAGCCCTGGGTTCGACGCCGGTTATTCGCGCTTCCGGCATGGCTGCAGCCGTAGTCGGCATGGCCATGGCGCTGCGTCCCATGGGCCCGGCTCTCGCCCTGGTCGGCGGCCTGGCGCTGGCCTTCAGCCCTTCGTTCTGGATTCAGACCGGCGGCGCGCAGTCTTTGGACGCTGGCGAAGTGGCCGCGACCTTCCTGGCCGCCAGCGCGGCCGCCGCCATCCTCATGGTCCTGACGCGCCGACCAGTTATGGCGCTGGCCACTGCCTTCTCCGTGTTCGCAATCATCTTCCTCACCGCGGTCGGCACGCCGCGCAGCCTGCGCGTCACGACGGTGCTGGCTGTCTGGCTGATCTATCTGATCACCGACGGGGCGCTGGCGAGCAACCCCCGCGCCGATGAGGGGCAGTCGACACGCATCGGCCCCCAGCACACCTTCGGCCCGCTCCTGCTGCTGGCTGTAGGCATCGCTAACGATCCCCTGTTTATGTTGTTTGCGCCGCCGGTGGCCCTCAATCTTTTTCTGACCAGGGTCCGTCTGCCCGTGTGGACCTGGGGGGCTTTTGCCACCATGACGATCGTCGGCTTGCGTGGCATTCTGCTCACCTACGTCACGCCCGAATGGTGGGGCTTTCCCGCTGACCAGACGCCACAGATCATCACCCACATCCCGTTTCTGATCGGCGAGGCGTGGCGCGAGCCGCAGCGCTGGCTAAAGATAATCGAGCTGATCGTCGGGCAGTTCACGGCGTTTGGCCTGGTCCTGGGTATCCTTGGGCTGGCCCGCCTGTCGCGATGGCACCCCCCTGTCGGCGTCGTGACCATGACGGCATATGGCTGCTACCTTGGCTTCGGCCTGATTTACTTTGGTTTCGACGCGCCGGTGCTGCTCCTGCCACTGCTGATGATTCAGGTTTACTGGATGACGTATGCCATGTACACCTTCACTGTCTGGCTGCGCCGCTCGATCCTGGCGTCCGGCACGGCAGCGAACGTCGGTGCGGCGGCGGCCTTTGCGCTGCTGCCACTCTTCATGCTTCTGCGTGCGGTCGGGGCTATCTAGCGCCAAATTGCATTTGCAGATACGATTATCCCAGATCACGACGGATCCACTGGCAGAATTTCTCGCCGAACCCGATTCGGAACAAAGCAATGCACGACCACGCAATTGGCATCAAGGGATTTCGCGATGGGCTGCTCGTCACGCTGGAAAGCGGCGAGGAGTGGCAATCGCTCGTCGAAGATCTGGCCGAACGCATCGACGGCCAGAGCACATTTTTCGCCGGGGCGCGCATCACCATCGATGTCGGATCGCGCCCGGTCACCCGCCATGAACTGGGGTCGCTCAAAGCGATGCTGGACCGTCGCGGGCTGACGCTCATCAATGTGCTGACGGAGAGCAAGACCACGCTCGACGCCGCTGCCGCCCTCGACGTTCGCGGCAACCTGATCACCCCGCCGCCTGCCGCCGTGGAGTCCGAGCAGTCATCAGAAGAAGATGGTTCGGTCGGGGTGATGATCCGCAAAACCCTGCGCGGGGGTCGCACGGTGAGCAGCCAGGGCCACGTCGTCGTCTTCGGCGATGTCAACCCCGGCGCGGAGATCATCGCCAGCGGGGATATCATCATCTGGGGGCGTCTGCGTGGGATCGTTCACGCCGGAGCGAATGGCGACGAATCCGCCGTCGTCTGCGCGCTGGACATGATGCCGACGCAGCTCCGCATCGCCGGGTTCATCACCGTCGCGCCGGCCGACAAGCGGCACAAAGCGCGCCCGGAAATGGCGCTTATTCGCAGCCGTCAGATTATTGTCGAAGCCTGGAAGTAGTCACGGAGAGATCATGGGGGGCAAGGTCATCACGATCACGTCAGGCAAAGGTGGAGTCGGAAAAAACGACGACCACGGCCAATCTTGGCGTTGCGCTGGCGCAGTTGGGCAAGAAAGTCGTGATGATCGACGCCGATATCGGGCTGCGAAACCTGGATATCGTTCTCGGCATGGAGAGCCGCATCGTCTACGATCTGGTCGATCTGGTCGAGGGCCGAGCTAAACTGCGTCAGGCGATGATTCGCCACAAGCAGTTCTCTGATCTTTTTCTGATCCCGGCAGCCCAGTCGCGCGACAAAACCGCTGTCAGCCCCGCGGATATGGTGCAGATCACTGACCAGCTCCGCTCGGAGTTTGACTTTGTGCTGATCGACTCGCCGGCAGGGATCGAACGCGGGTTCCGCAACGCCATCGCGCCCGCCGACGAGGTGTTGGTCGTGACCAACCCGGAAGTCAGCGCCGTGCGCGATGCCGACCGGATTATTGGGCTCCTTGAGGCAGAGAAGAAGCCGAACCCGAGGCTAATCCTGAATCGGCTCAAGGTCGAAATGGTCCGCAAGGGCGACATGATGTCCCCGGAAGATGTGGTGGATCTGCTGTCCATTAAGCTGATCGGCATCGTGCCAGAAGATGAGAACGTGGTCCCATCGTCCAACAGCGGCGAACCCGTTACGATGATGGAGCAGTCCAAGGCGGGCGCTGCCTACAAGGAGATCGCGCGCCGGCTGATAGGAGAAGATTTGCCAATGAAGTCTGCTCAGGACAGTGATGGTTTTTTCAAACGCCTGGGCCGGCTGTTTGGCGGAAGACACTAGCAAAAAGGGCCGAACATGCAGGATTTCCTGTCGCGTTTATTGGGACGCAGCGCAAAGAGCCCCAGCATTCTCGCGAAAGAACGGCTTCAGTTTGTCCTGATTCACGATCGTATCAACATTCCTCCGGAGCGGATGGAGGAAATGAAGCGAGATTCTGGCGGTGATCGCCAAGTACGTCACGATTGACGACCACAACGTCGACATCGGGCTGCAAAGCCGCGACCGCCTGAATCTGCTGGTCGCCGAGGTTCCGTTTGTGAAGCCGATCGACGCACCGCCGGAAATGGACGAGAACGACGACCTGCCGGACCAACCTGAGGCAGGCGACGCCAAGAACTCCTCGGCTAAGGCGGGCTGACAGATCCCTCTGCGACCCTGATCTGCGACCAGTTTGTCGCCCAGTCCAACCCCACCCTATCCACAATGTTGCTGCCAGTGAGCACCTCCTCCGGCAACCGTTCGTGGACGCGAACTGTCCCCGTATCCACATCGTAAAACACCACCACAAGCCGGTCCGGATCGATGATCTCGCCCGGTCGCAGCGGAGAGTGGATCCCGTCCTCATCGGCGATGATGGCGCCCACAGGAGTCGTCGTTTCGTCGGCCGCCAGCGCTCCCTCGGACCGGAGATACACGCCATCGCCCATCAGACCATCAACTCCGTACAGTCGGTCCAGAAGGAATGGAAAGTTGATGTCGCGCATGTTCAACTGAAACGAGTCCGGATCGACGGCGTTGGTGACCACCAAAAAGTATGGTCGTGCCGGTTCGACAATTTCGGGCACCGCCTGGCGAAGCGCTGCCAAACTCTGCTGGCGGACGAGGTTGGCCGATTGATAGCGGCTGTGCGTGTTGATCAGGCTGAAGCCACCCGCAACGATCAGGGACGCAGCCAGTACGGCGATCAGCACATGCCCGAGCGGAGACACTCGCAGACGAGCAGCACCCCAGGCGATGAGACTGAGGATCAGCAGCGGGGCACTGAACAGCGCCGGATACAACAGGCGAGGATCGGTGGCGAGGTTGAAGGCGGTAAGGGAGGCGCTGGCGATAGTCACCAGACTGGCCAGCGCGCCCAGGACCATCGCTCCAAGCAGGCTGCGCTCCTCATTCGCTTCATCGCCGGCGTTGCGCAGCGCCAGCCACACCCCCACGCTCACGAACAGCACCAGAAGCACGAAGACCGCCAGGCTGCTTTCGCCTACCGCGCCGCTAATCTGGCCGGCGATACGCGTCGGGTCGAACAGAGCTCGCAGTCCATCCACCCACTGCTGGAGAATCCAGGCCGGTGAGAAGCTGAATCCGCCTCGACCCGGAAAGAGAAAGAGCAGCACGTAAACGTAGACCGCAACCGACACCGGGAACAGGAAGAGATCCTCGACCAGTTCACGGACGAAGGCGCACGGTGAACGGCGGCCGGAAGCTTCAAAGAACGCGATCACCGGATAGAGCAAAAAGAACAGCGCCGACTGCTCGTAGGCGGTGAAAGCGGCTACGTAAAGCGCAAATGACACGTGCAGAGTCATCCGACTGGACCGGCCACCACGCCGGTAGCGCGCATAGAGCAGCAACGACAACCAGGCAAACGCCAGGGGAAGATTGCGACTGATAATGCTGGGGAATTCGAAGTTAGACGGTATATCCAGAAGAGCTACCGCGAAGATCACGGCGCTGAGCCAGCCCAGAAGGCGTGCTATGCGTCCGCTGAAAAGAGAACGCACAAGCAGGTATGCCGTCACGGCGGCGACGTAGTGCGTGGCGAGCGCCAGTGCATACCAGGCGGCGTCACTTCCGGGGAAGAGATAGTGTGTAGCCGCCCCGTAAATGCCACCAAGCAGGTGGCGTGCCCAGAAGTCGGCGACCAACCAGTGCGTCCCCTGCCACAGCCCATAACGCTCAAAGTGGTAATCAACATTCAGGACATCGCCAATGTACCCCAGGTCGAGCCCGCGCACAGCCAGCACGGATAGGAGCAGGAGCAGCACGCCGACCAGCAGAAGGATATCGAGATGACGCATGAACCAGGCGCGCTTCGGCATAAACCACCTTTGCTCGATATAACCACACAGCAGCTAACGGCAGGAGCAAAACTCGGCGCCGCGGTGCCGGTCAGCAAGGTACTTTAGCGGCTTCGGAATCCTGCGTACAGGGCGTTTTTTCGGTGAGCCACCGCAACCCGTGAAGCGCTTGTGACCCACGAGTATAATGGCGGCGTAGATGGCAGTAGGAGCGCCTCATGAGTCGTGGTGGAACAATCTGGCGGAATTTCGATTGGGTGCTGGTCCTTCTGGCGATCGGTCTGACAGTGTTTGGCGTGCTGATGATTCGGTCCGCCACCCTCGGCGCGATCGACCCGGAGCTGATAAACCGCGTACCCAATCAGATCCGCTACGCCATCATCAGTTTTGTCGTCATGTTTGGCCTGGCCGCCCTGGACTATCGACTACTCGGCGGTATCAGCCCCTGGCTTTACGGACTGATGGTCATTCTGCTGGTCGTCGTGTTCTTCTTCGGCGTCGAAGGAGACGGCGGTTTGACGCGCGGATGGCTGAATATTGGCATTCCAATCCAGCCGGCAGAGATCGCCAAAGTGCTGATCGTGGTCACGCTTGGTCAGTTCCTGGCGCGAAATTACGAGAAGATCGGTGACCTGCGCACGCTGGCGCAGGCGGCACTGCACATTGGCATTCCAGCCGGCCTGATCTTCATTCAGCCGGACCTGGGGATCACGGCGGTCTTCGCGGTTATCTGGCTGATCATGCTATGGGCCAGCGGGCTGAAGATACGCCATATCGTCACTTTCGGTCTGGCATTCACGCTGGCGCTGCCGCTCGTGTGGACGCGCATGGAGACCTACCAGCAGCAGCGTATCGTCTCCTTCGTCTTCCCCCAGGCCGATCCCGACGCCTACTACAACATCTTGCAGGCCAACATCAGCATTGGCTCCGGCGGTCTGTTGGGCAAAGGCTATGCCCAGGGTCCGCAGAACGTCGGGCGTTTTCTGCGTGTGCGCCACACCGACTTCATCTACAGCGTGATCGCCGAGGAATTCGGATTCGTCGGCGCCACGGCCGTCATGATCCTGATCGGCGTGGTGATCTTCCGGGTGCTGCGCGGCGCACGCATGGCCTCCGATCCCTTCGGCAGCCTGATCTGCTACGGTGTCGCGGCTTTCCTCTTCTTTCAGACCACCGTCTCGATCGGCATGAATCTCAGTTTGATGCCGGTGACAGGTCTGACGTTGCCCTTCATCAGCTCGGGCGGCACTTCGCTGCTCTCGACACTGGCCGGGATTGGCCTGGCCGAAAGCGTGATCATGCGCAGCAGACGGACCTAGTACCTCATAACCAACGCCACTGCCAGCAGATCTCGACCACAGATCGGGCCAGCGCCGCAAGCGTTTCCTCGTCGAATGCCGGCGCGTGGTAGATCGAGCGGGCGGAGAGAAATTGCAGCTTGGAGTCGCGCTTAACGTCCCGGCGGCTGTTCATGTGTCCAATCAGGAAGCGACGCAGGTCGGCAATCTGCTGCGGATCCGCGTCGCGCCGGTTGGCGAAAGAAGCCATGGCCCAGATGCGCGCCCAGGGATCTTTCAGTGCGACGATATTGGGAATTGCTCGCTGCCGCTGAGCCGGCGTGAGCACCACGCTCAGCGCCGCCAGCGCGGAGGCCCGCGTCCACTCATTGCGAATCACCAGGCATTGCTCCAACATCTGGGCGGCAAGTGCGGCCGCTTCGTCGTTGAAGTGGATGCGACTGATGTCCACTAACGACCAGGCGCGCAGCACCGGCGATGAGATTCGCCGGGCAGCGGTCAGCGCGCGATGCAGCGCGGCATCCCGCGAAACTTCGTCTGCCGCATCGCGCGCCTCGACCAATGCCAGGTAGACCATGCTGCGCACGGTGCGTTCGCCCCCGGCCGCCGCCCGCGCCACGAGATCGGCGCGCTCCTCACTGGAGATCAAATGGCTCAACACGGCCAATGCCTCGACATGGCTGCCCGGATCGGCGATCCGACGGGCGATGTCGAGCGCAGCCGAGGGCACGCTGCCGCCAAAGCGCTCGATCAGCCCTATGACGATTTTTAGCCCGGCCGATGCGTCACCGATCTCTCTCGCCTTCGCCAGAGTCCGGTCGAAGAGCACATCTGGGACCGCGCTGATGAGGGGCGCCAGCGCCCTGCCGCGGGTGCGCTCATCGCGAATGTTCCCGACCATGCCCAGCGCCTGTTCACACACTGCCTGTCGCTCGACATCGGGCAGGAAACGCGACAGCGTTGCGATCGCCTCGATCTGCGCGCGTTCGTCGCGAACCCGGTAGGTCTGCGACAGCACGTCTGAAAGCAGCTGCCGGTCCAGCAGTGGCGCGTAGGCTTCGAAGAGCAGACCGCGCGCGAAGTTGTAGTCGAGTGCGCCGGCAATGTCGATGACGATTTCGCGCAAGTCTTCGGCCGATGTCGCTTTTCCGGCAAAACGGGCCAGGAGATCGGCAAACGCCTCGTCGTCGATAACCAAAGTGCGGGCCAGTTCCAGACACCGGCGCACCCACTCACGGTCGTCCGCGACCAGAGCTTCGACCAGGACACCCAGCGCACGGCCTTGCGAACGGGGACTCTTCAGACTCTCCACGATGGCATAAGCGCGCTCCAGCGCCGCCTCACGATCGGCGCCATCGACCACGCGAGCGAGGCCGGCCAGCGCCACGACCGAGACCCACCAGTCCATCTCTTCGCCCACATCGGCACGAGCGGACGCGATCCACTGGGCACGCAGCGGATGGTCAGCGGGGCTCCGCAAGGCCAGAGCGGCGCAGGCGCGGGCGCGAAACCCGGCGAAAGTCAGTGCATCGACGGACTTGCCTGCCCGAGCCAGGAGTGACGCAGGCAGGTGTGGCAGCATCGCTTCCAGCACACGAACCGCGTACTGCTCGTTGTCGAATCGGCCAATCGCCTCCAGCGTGCGTTGGTGATGAGGCTCAGCCATGTGAGGGGCAAGCAGGACAAGCGCATCGGCCAGAACACGCTCCGACTTGCCGCCAAAGGCCTCGGCGATGGCTTGTTCCAGCAGAGTCGAGCGGCCCTCTTCTTCCTTCAGCACTACCAATGCACTCGCCTGACAGGCAGCGCGCGCCTCGGAGACCACGCCCAGATGCGCCATCAGCAGCGATACGGCGGCGCGGCGCTCCTCTCCGTCCAGGAATGGCAAGAAAGCAGCATGTCGTGGAATGCGCAGATGCAGTTCGCGCACGTACTGAGCCGACTCCATGCCCCGCCGAATGGCGGTCGCACGTTGAACCGTGGTCAGGCAGTCCGTCGCCAGTAGGCGGCCATACAGGGCTGCACGGCTGCCAGCGTTAGCGACATGCTGGGCGATGCTGAGGACGCGCTCGGCCGACCAACCCTCCAGGCCGATCTCGGCGGCCCGCACGATGAGCTCGCGAATGTGGTTGGATGCCAGGCTGTTGATGGTCGTGCGAATCAGGGCATAGCGTGCCAGATCGACGTAAGCGCCAAAGGTGGCCGGGCTGGATTCGATCTGGCGGTGCGCTTCGGGCTCGGCAACGTCGAAGTAAGCCGTTTCCAGATCGGCAACATAGCCGTCGTAGCGGTAGGCGTCGGCGGCGACGCGGACATGGAGCCAGCGATCGTCCAGAAAGAGTCCGCGCAGAGCCTGTACCTCACCCGCGCCAACCAGATGATAGACGAGATGGGCGTAGAGGTAGCCATCGTCAGGCACGGCATGCCAGCGCCCCCAGCCCCCATAGGCATCGAGCAGTGCGCGGTGCGCCTGGGCCGGGTCCGACAGTTCGCCGCGCACAAACTCGCGCAGCAGATCATGGAGCACTATCGAGCGACCGGCGCCATCGGCTTCCGCTCCGGCTTCGGCTTCGTCGACCAATTCCAGCAGCGCACGAGCCGCCAGATCGACGATCAAGTCGTCGACAGCGGTGGGGTCCAGCCCGTCGAGCACGCCCCAGAGCCGGCGCACCGCTACCAGCGGCACCGCCACATCCTCCTTGAAGATGGCCAGACTGGCGTACAGCGCGCGATCGGCGTCATGCAGCGCATCCAGGCTTAAGCCGAAGGTCAGCGCTAGACTGTCATGCACCGACTCAGGGCGACGCGCGGCCAGGCGGCGCGCGTCGAAGGCTTTCAACCAGTCGGCCGGAGGGCGTCCGCGGAGCTGAGCACCCGCCAGACGAATGGCCAGGGGCAGGCGTCCCAGCGTATCGGCGAAAATCTGCTTCCGGGTTTGGGCCGGCGCCTCCCGGAGCGCTCCGTCCGACCAATGGTCGAGCAGGTCGGACGCTTCACGGTCGGACATGAGCGGCACCGTCGCGATCGGGACGCCCAGGACGTGCGCGACTTCAGCGTCGCGCGTCGTCACCAGCATCCGGCAGCGCGGGCCGCCCACGCGAAAGAGGTCGCCATCACGCCGCCGCCAGACGTCGTCCAGGATCAGCAGGCAGGCGCGTTCCGCCAGCAAAGAGGCCAGGGTCTCCTTCAACCGCTCGATTGATGGCGCGGCGTCCCCAACTGCGCCGCCCAGCGTCTCGATCCAGGCGCGGAGTTTCGCCTTGAGATCGTCTTCGCGCGGTTCCTGCCCCAGGGACACCCAGAGAATACCGTCCGGGAAGGCCGCTTGAACCTGGGCATCTTCGCAGAGAGCGCGGGCCATCACACTCTTGCCGATCCCGCCCATGCCGTGGAGAGCGATGCCATCGTCGCGGTCGAGCAGCACAATGCGCAGGGCCGTCAGCAGGTCAGGCCGGGCGACGAAATTCGCCGGCAGGTTGACATGGCGGTAGAAGTCACGCCGACCCGCCGGCTGGATCGTATCTTCTTCGAATCGTACCAGGATCTTGGGCAGCGCCCCGGCCACCTGCCGCGCCAGATCGTCCGGCGATTGAAAAAAGCCGACGACGTGACTGCCCATCAGGTTCTGTTTGAACGCCGCCAACCGCGCGCGGTCCGGCTCGCCATCGACAAAAGACGCCGGCCAGTTCAATGGCTGACCATCGTCGTCGTTGTCGGCCACCACATAGAGCAGCATCGGCAGACGGCGCTCCAACGCCCAGCGATACTCCCACTCGGTGATGCTGGTGGTGCCGTCACCCATAAATTCCACACCGCTCTGGTCGATGCAGATCATATCGGGACCGGGCGCAAAGCCGTAGCGGTGCGCGTAGATGCCGATGAAGATTTCCGCCTTATGGACCTCGTCATAGCACTTCTGAAGGGCGTTGCGCTCGGTGGCGTCGAACTCCTCCATGGCAATGGGGAAGCCGCCGGCGTTCAGCACGGCATCCTTGACCTTGTCGCGATACTTTCGCAGATCGCGGCTGGTCGAGCTGATGAATACGTCGATGCGTTCCGGCATGAGGTCATCCTGTGCGCTGGGCAGGCAGATGCGTGACAGAAGCCGATTTTAGCACGCCGTGAGGGTTCGGGCGCTGTGCTCCGGTGAGACTTCTCGTGGCTATGGTATGATTGACCTCTTTGCAGGTCCCACGCCATTCCCGGACCATCCGAGTATCATCGAAAGGACATCGGCTTGACCGCCTCATCTTCACGCCCCGTGCGCGTGCGTTTTGCGCCCAGTCCCACCGGCTCGCTGCACATTGGCGGCCTGCGCACCGCACTCTACAACTGGCTGTTCGCCCGCCGTCATGGCGGAACGTTCATCCTGCGCATTGAAGATACGGACCAGAAGCGCTATGACCCCGATGCCCTGCGCATCCTCATGGAGGCGCCGCGGCGGGCCGGTCTGGACTGGGATGAGGGTCCTGAAGTCGAAGGAGATTACGGCCCGTATGTCCAGTCGGAGCGGCTGCCGCTCTATCAGGAGTGGGCCAACTGGCTGGTCGAACAGGGACAAGCCTACCCCGCCTACGAGACTCCGGCCGAGCTGGAGCAGGCGCGCAAGGAGCAGCAAGCGCGCGGTGAGCAGCCCGGCTACAACCGCGCCCACCGTGACCTGACGCCGGAGCAGCGCGCCGCCTTCGAGGCGGAGGGGCGTTCCAAGGTCATCCGCCTGAAGATGCCGCTGGAGGGCCAGATCCACGTCAAGGACGCCATTCAGGGCGACGTGTCGTTCGACTACAGCGTGCTTCAGGATACCGTGCTGCTCAAGGCCGACGGCTTCCCGACTTATCACCTGGCCCACGTCGTGGACGATCACTTTATGGAGATCTCTCACGTGATGCGCGCTGTGGAATGGCTGTCTTCGCTGCCAGTGCACTGGCAGTTGTGGCTGGCCTTTGGCTGGGAGATACCGGTCTATGCGCACGTGCCGGTCATGCTCAATCCCAACGGCAAGGGCAAGATGAGCAAGCGCGACAAGTCACAGAGGACGCTGGTGCACGAATACATCGCCGCCGGATACCTGTCCGAGGCTCTGGTCAATTACCTGCTGAACAGCAGTTGGTACTTTGGCGATGAGCAGGAAGTCTACAGCCTCCCGGCAGCCATTGAGCGCTTCGCACCCGATGGCATCAACCCCACCAATGCAGCCTTCCAACCGGACAAGCTTGACTGGTATAACGGCGTCTACATCCGCCAGCTCGACCCCATGGAATTGGCGAAGCGACTGCGACCGGTGTTGGAAGACGCGGGTTACGAAGTCAACATCGACATGCTGCTCGCCCTGGCGCCCCTGCTCCAGCCGCGCCTGAAGCGTTTGAGCGCCGAGGAAGTGATGGCCTACGCGGGGTTCCTCTTCCGCGACGAGTTCCCTGCCCTACCCCGCGAGACCATCCTCAAGGGCTACAAAGGCGACGTCGCGACCGCGCAGGCAGCACTGCGGGCAGCTCATGGCGCGCTGGCCGCGTTGGCCGAGTTCAGCGCCGCAGAGATCGAAGCCGCGTTGCGAACCACAGCAGAGTCGCTGGGTATGAAACCCAAGGAGTTCTTCAGCCTGCTGCGCAACGCGTTGACCGGACAGGAGGTCACTCCGCCCCTGTTCGACACCCTTCCGCTGATCGGGCGTGATACCGCCCTGGGCCGGCTGGAGGCTGCGGCGAACACCCTCACAGGCTAAACAGACTGGCCATGTTCCGGCCAGTGGCGCCACTCGGCTCGCAAACGTCAGCGATGGGCACCACCTGTGAGCGAAACTCCAGACCAGGTGACCGCAACCGCTTCGCGTGGAGCTTGCGGGCGTTCGGCAGATCCACTCGAATGTCGTGACCCGGCGCATACGCTTTGTGTTCATCCTGTCTGCCCCAAGCGCCGGCTTATGGATATCCATAAGCCGGCCGCTGTACCAGGGGCAACGTTGATTCCGGTAGGCTTGTGATGCATACCCGAATCGGCCGGACTTCCGGCAAATTCGACCCGCGTACTGGCCAGGCGAAGGTCGGCACGCGTGGTCCGAAGCGAGGCTTCCCCCGTGAACAAGCAAAGCAGCTCCACCGCTAAACGCGCCGCGAAGAAATCCGCCGGCAGCCAACTGCTCATTGTGCTCGCCGTGAGCTTCCTGACGGTCGGCGTAGCCATCCTCATGCTGACGGCAACCTCTAGCGCTACCACTGGCGAGACTCCTGAGTTCACTGCCCCTCTGCTGACCGGCGAGACGGTCCGCCTCAGCGATTATCGTGGGGAGGTCGTCATGCTCAACTTCTGCGCCACGTGGTGTCCCCCCTGCCGCGCCGAAATGCCAGCTATTCAGCAGGCCTATCAGCGGTACCACGACGAAGGCTTCACCGTGATGGCAATCAACCACTCCGAGGCTCCGGCACAGGTCGGGCAGTTCATCAACGCACTGTCATTGCGTTTCCCCGTGGTTCTGGACCAGCAGGCGCAGCTACAGAAAGCCTTCGGCATTTCCGGCTACCCGACCAGCATCTTCCTCGATGCGGGCGGTTCGGTCTACGGGACCCACACCGGAATGCTTACAGAGGCGCAGCTCACACGCTATATCGAAACAGGTCTGGCGCGCGGGGATGCTTCGGCAAGTAGTTGAACGGTTCAGCCTTGATCGCCCACGGGAAGCGTGTTAACATGATTCCTCATTGATGTGGGATAGTTCAACGGTAGAACCGCGGACTCTGGATCCGTTAATCCTGGTTCAAATCCAGGTCCCACAGCACTCAAGGCGGCAGGAATTCCTGCCGCGTTTTTTGTTTCCCTGAGCGCATCTGCCTGGCCAAGCGCCACCCTACTGGTGGCTCGGGAAAGAAACCTGACCGGCGCCTTCCTGAGAGACCTGCCAGCGCACCTCGATCTGCGTGCCTTTGCCCGGTTCGCTCGCGACATCCAGCTCCGCACCTATGGCGGAGGCACGCTCGCGCATGCCGTTCATCCCCAGCCCTTTCGCGACATGCTGACCATCAAAACCGCTGCCGTTGTCGCTGATGCGCAGGAAGAAGATATCTTCGCGGTAGGTGCAGGTGACCGAGATGGCTGTTGCGTTGCTGTGCTTGACGATATTATTGAACGCCTCCTGCGCGATCCGATAGAGGTTAAGTTGCGCTTCGGCGGGCAGCAAACCCTCCGGCGGCACCTGAACGTCTGTCTCGACGGCAAAGGACTTCTGCGCCTGCGCCCCCTTGGCCAGATGGTCAAGAAGCTCCGCGAATGGCGTTCGGACGATCGATTCCGGACGGAGCTCCAACAGAAGTTTCCGCATCTCCGCCAAAGCCCCGCGATTCAGCGTCACGAGATCCTTCAGATGAGTCATCGCCCGATCCGGGTCCCTCTTCCAGATCGACGGAAGGGCGTCGGAGATCATGGTGGATGCGAACAACACCTGACTGACGGCATCATGAAGTTCGCGGGCCAAGCGCTGCCGTTCGTCGAACGCCGCCATCATCCGCGACTGTTCGGTGAGGCGGGCTCGATCCAGGGCCTGGGCGCAGTAATCCGTCAAGGTGTGCAGAAACGCCCTCTCGTCTGCGTCAAACGTTTTGAGGTTGGAGAACGTCAGGGCGATAGCTCCGCCGAGCGTCTGACCGCCCTCAAAGGGCAGGACGGCCCAGGCCTTATGGCCTTCGTCTGTCCTCAGTGCCACGCTCTCTGGCAGAAGGGTGGCTCGCTCGTCCGGCGAACCCATGAACACGGCGGTCTGGTTCCGATAGGCGTAGGCGAGCGGCGCCGCAGGGTGATCGGTCGGAAATTCTCGCCATTTCTCGATCAGCGATTCCGGATAACCGACGGAACCGACGATTCGCAGCATGTTTTGATCGTCAGAGAGCAAGGCAATTGAAACAGCGGTCGCGCCAAGATCCTCAACCCCCCGCTGAAGGAAAATCCTTGCAACGTCTTCCAGGGTCACCGCTGTCGAGAGCGCTGCCGCAAGGCGCTGCAAAAAGAGTGCCCGTTGCTCGGCGCGTTTGCGTGCTCTCTGATCAATGCCGATGCCAACATGACGCCCATCCGGAAGCAGAATAACCGCCCACGAAGAGTCGACGGGACTGCCATCGCGCGCTGTGAACTGGAAATCGTGCCATTCCCTATCAGGCGCATCCATAAGGGAGCGCACCATCTGTCGCGTCTCGGGGTCGGGGAGAAGCTTTTCGAGCAGATCGATCTCTGCCGTTTCGCTGGCGCCATAGCCGAGAAGTTGCTCGCAAACCGGGTTGAAGTAAAGGAATTTGTCGCTGGATTCGTAGAGGCAAATCATCACTGGAAGCGCGTCGATAATCTGCTGGAGAATCTGGCGCTGCTGATTCAGGATTTCTTCGGCCTGACGGCGGCTGGTGATGTCGGTGAATAAAATCGCGAACCGTCGGTCTTCCGGCTTGCCAATACGAAAGGCGTGGACGTCGAACCATCGCTCCATTGCTTCTGAACCCTGGACGAAGTGGAAGGGTTCCCCAGTCAGAGCGACTCTGCCATAGGTCTCGATCCAGTGATGCTCCAGGTTTGGCACAAGTTCCAACGCCGTCCGACCTGTCGCATTGACAAGTCCAGTATGGGGCTCGAACATTCGGTTGACTTCGACGAAGCGATAATCAACCGGTTCACCTGCGGCGTCCACCAGCAGTTCGCAAATGCAGAAACCCTGGTCCATGGAATTGAACAGAGTGCGATATTTCAGTTCTGAAGCCTGAAGAGCATCTTCCGCCTGTTTGCGTTCGGTGATATCCATGACCGAGCCGATATAGCCGAGAAACCCCCCGTTTACGTCGAGCCTTGGCCGCGCCGAGTCAATTGCCCAATGGTAGGCTCCGTTTCTGTCGCGAAGGCGGTACTCCAGACGGAAGGCCAGTCGCTTTTCCAGAGCATTCCGAAACACCAACTCCGTGTGAAGGCGATCGTCGGGATGCACCGCCTCCAGCCATCCAAAGCCAAGACTGGCTTCGGGCGTCTGTCCCGTGAAGTCGTACCATGTCTCACTCAGATAACTGCATGATCCATCCAGTTCGGTTACCCAGACCATGACAGGCGCGTGGTCGGCCATATTGCGAAAACGCGCCTCCGATTCGCGGAGCGCCTCCTGGGTTCGCATCCGGTCGGTGACATCCCGCGCCAGAAGGACGATTTCCTGAACTTCGCCAGTGTCGTTCTTCACCGGATATCCAGTGATCTCGATCCAGGGCAGATTGACCGAGTGAGGTCCGCCATTAGTTTCAAGTGGAATGGGCAGCGTATGAATGATACCGCCCGCGAGCAACTGGTCGATGTGGGTTTGCAGCGCACCATAATTCTGCTTGGCTTTTTCCAGGATGTTGTAGGTTTGCGCACTGCCCTCGGAAGTGCCAAAGGCTTTCTCGAAGGCTGGATTCACGGCAATGGTCTTGCCGCTGGTGTCAAACACCTGGATAACCAGCGGAGATTGTTCAAACAGAGCACGGAAACGGGCTTCACTCACGAGCAGCGCCTCCTCAACCTGCATGCGGTCGGTCACGTCATGCGTGACTTTAGCGAAGCCGCGAACTGCACCGTGCTCGTCTCGAAGCGGCGTGATCGTACCGTTTGCCCAGAAGCGGGACCCATCCTTGCGGACGCGCCAACCCTCATCACTGAATCGACCTGCGCGCAGCGCCTGCTGAAGCGGACCCTCAGCGGACGCAAAACCGCCTGGGAAGAAGCGCGAGAAGTGCGTCCCGATCACCTCATCGGCTCGGTAGCCAAAGATTCGTTCGCCGCCGCCATTCCAGCTCACGACCCGGCCGCCCGGGTCGAGCATGTAGATGGCGTAGTCATGCACGCCTTCGACGAGCAGTCGTAACCACTGGTCTCGCTCCGCAGATATGCGGCGGAAGTGTTCCGCTTCGAGTCGCCCGATCTCAGCGCGAGCTCGGGTTGTACGCAGTCGTTCGCTCAATACACAGAGCAGCAGTGCTTCCAACACAAAGAGCAGCAAGTGGAGGATTGACCCAAGATCGCTGCCGACCACATCGTCATTCGGCGCGAGAAAGTAGTAATCGCTGATCAGGGCAGAGAGCACCGTCGCCAGCAGGCCAGCTCGCAGACCGCCGTACCAGGCGCTGCCGAAGATGGCTGCCGACAAGAGTAGGAACGGGCTCTCCGAAGCGATCAATGGGTCAAGCAGCAGTTTCAGAATGAAAGCGAGACTTACCAGTCCGGCCGCAACCCCATAGCGAAAGAGAGGTGAAGTCGTGGTCAACATCCGCCTCCATGCGTGTCGTGTCGAGAGATCTGTCATGGACCCTTCCTGATTGTCTGGCATGCAGTCCAATGGTGGAGGTATCAGTGCCAACCTATCTGATGGTCAGGACTGAGAGACGCTTCCATTTCAGGATCACGTTGGAGCCGCGGTGCGTGGTGGGGAGGTAAGGGATGCGCCGAGGCGTGTCAGACGACATCTCGCGATGTCCAGAGGTCATTGGCGTCAGAAATCCTGCACGGTGATACCGTGACAGGGTGTGCACTCACAAGTTCTGGAAATATGATCTGCGCTCATTCTACTCATGACCGTCAACAACTGCAACTGATGGTGAGAGACGGCCTGCAAGCGGGTGGAGAGCCGCGTCGTGGATGCGCGTCACCCGGATCAGCTCGAAAGTGGGAAGAAAGTCCAAGCTCCGGAAAAGAACTTATGTGCTATCATCAAACTTCCGTACAGGATCCGCAACCGCGGATCGGAGGAAAAGATGAAACACGCTGAGAAGACACCTTCGTCTTCATCCGTGCCAGACTTCCTCGCAGACCAGATCTCTCAGTTTCGCCGCCGGTTCCGCGGCGACGTCATACTTCCCGACGACAGCGACTATGAAGGCGCGCGGCGTATCCACAACACGCTGTTCCAGCGCTATCCGGTGGTCATTGTCCGCCCCCACGACGCGGACGACGTGAGCGCGGCGGTGCGCTTCGCCGTCCAGCAAGATCTGCCACTGGCGGTGCGCGGCGGATCGCACAACAACGGCGGTTTCGCCACCATCGACGACGGCATGGTCATCGACCTGTCAAGAATGCGCGGCATCACTGTGGATGCGCAGGCGCACGTCGCACGAGCGCAGGGCGGAATTACGGCCGGGGAGTTCACCGCTGCGACCAGCGCGTATGGATTGGCGACACCATTCGGCGATAGCCCGACTGTCGGCGTGGGCGGCATCACCCTGGGCGGAGGCATCGGCTGGCTGACGCGCAAGTACGGCATGACCATCGACTCGCTGCTCGCGGCAGAGGTGGTCAAGGCGGACGGGCGAGTTCTGCGCGCCAGCGCGACGGAGCACCCGGACCTGTTCTGGGCCCTGCGCGGAGGCGGCGGCAACTTCGGCGTCGTGACGACGTTCGAGTTCCGGCTTTACCCGGTGGAGACGGTGATCGGCGGCATGCTGATGCTGCCGGCAACACGTGAGGTGATACGCGGCGTGATCGACCTCTCAGTCCGTGCGCCTGAGGAGCTGGGGATCATCTCGGCGGTCATGCGAGCTTCGCCAATGTTCGGCCTACCGGAGTCGATGGCGGGGATGCCAGTCGTCATGGTGCTGCCCGTATGGGTCGGCGACGTGGAGGCTGGGCAGCGTGCGCTGGATCCGTTCCGCAAACTGGCTGAGCCGTTGGCCGACATGACTCAGCCCATGCCCTACCGCGCGATCTACGAGGCGGAAGGCGGTGATATCCCTGAACACTATACGAGTGTGGCACGCAATTTCCTCGCTGACTCGCTGGATGATGCGGCAATCGAAGCGATCCTGGCGCATCTGGCAGCCGACCGCGTGCCATCGCAGAGCGCCATGACCGCGGTGCAGATCCGCCCGCTCGGCGGGGCCATGGCGCGCGTCCCGACTGACGCAACGGCCTTTGCGCACCGGAACGCCAACCTGCTGGTCGTAGCGGCGGCTGCGATGTTCGATCCGTCAGAATACGACGCGCACCGTGACTGGGTCGAAGGCTTGTATCAGGCCATGCGCCCCGGCGCGACCGGCGCCTATCTGAACTTCCTGGAAATCGAGGGAGAAGCCCGGCTGCGCGAGGTCTATCCCGACAAAACCTACCAGCGACTGGCCGAGGTGAAGCGGAAGTACGACCCGGACAACGTCTTCCGTCATAATCAGAACATCGCCCCGGCCGGCGCGGCGCGCTAACTCCACAGTGAAGAGCGGGGCGGCCAGAGGTGCCGCCCCGCTCCGCACCTCTCCAACGTTTCCTATTCGCGGAACATTTCTTCGCCCAGAGTGGCGTCGATCTCGGCATGCATTTCGGCGATCAGCGCGCGGATCACATCCAGAAGGTCGGCCAGCGGCACGCGCAGGGGTACGTCCTTGCTGCCACGCCGCTTGAGTTCGGCACTCTGCGTCTCCAGCGTGCGCGGGCTGACGGTGATGCGCACCGGGATGCCCAGCAGATCGGCGTCCTTGAATTTCGAACCGGCCCGCTCCTCCCGATCGTCGTACAGCACGTCCAGGCCTACCCGGCGCAGGTCGTCGTACAGAGCATCGGCCTCAGCTTCCGCGCCGGCAATTGAGACAAGATGGATCGCATACGGCGCGATGGTCACCGGCCAGATCAGGCCATCGTCGTCGTGGCAGTGCTCGGCGACGCAGGCCAGCAACCGCCCCACCCCGATGCCGTACGAGCCCATCACCACCGAGCGTTCCTTGCCCTCACGGTCCTGGAAGGTGGCGCCCAGTGCCTCGCTGTAACGCGTCCCCAGCTTGAAGATATTGCCGACCTCCACGCCCCGCACTGCGTCGAGCGGCTGGTCGCAGATCGGGCAGCCGCAGCCCGCCGCCGCAGCGGCGATGTCGGCGACGATGTGGGCCGCATAGTCGCGTCCATAGTTGGTGTTGAGCAGATGATAGCCCTCGGCGTTGGCGCCGGCCACCAGGTTGGGCGACGTGGTAACGGCGTCGTCCACCACGACCAGCGCCCCGGCGCCGATCCCAATCGGCGAAGCGTAGCCGGGGACCGCCCCGATGGCGCGGATCTCGTCCTCACGCGCCGGGCGAAGGGCCTTGGCCTGGACGGCATTGGTCAGCTTAGTCTCATTCAGTTCCATATCCCCGCGCACCACGGCGAAGATGAAGCGCTCGACGTCGACCTGGCCTTCGCTCACGGTGGCCATCATGAAAACAGCTTTGGCCGTCTGCGCAGCGCTGATGTTGAGCAGTGCCGCCAGCGAGTCGATGGTCGTCGTCGACGGCGTGGCCACCTGCTCCAGCGGCAGGGACGCGGCGCTCGGCAGGGTCGGCTTACGAAACGAGGCCACTTCTCGGTTGGCGGCATAGCCACAGTTCGCGCAGGTGAACAGGGTGTCCTCGCCGACGGGCGTGAGATACATGAATTCGTGCGCCAGCCGGCCGCCCATCATGCCGGTGTCGCTGGCCACGGCGATGACCGGCAGGCCGCAGCGGCGAAAGATGTTGAAATACGCCTGATAGTGCGCGCGATACTGGCGATCCAGCCCTTCCCAGTCGGCGTCCAGACTGTAGCTATCCTTCATGGTGAACTCGCGGGTGCGTATCAGACCGGCGCGCGGGCGCGGTTCATCGCGCCACTTGGTCTGAATCTGGTAGAGCAGCACGGGAAGCTGCCGGTACGAGCGAATGTCCTTGCGCACCAGGTCGGCGATCACCTCTTCATGCGTCATGGCGATGGCCAGATCGCGCCCGGCCCGATCCTGTAAGCGGGCCAGCGAGGCGTCGATGGCGAACCAGCGTCCACTCGCCTTCCAGATCTCGGCGGGGTGCACCACCGGCATGGTGATCTCCTGGCCGCCGATAGCCTCCATTTCACTGCGAAGAATGCTCTCGATCCTGGCCATGGCACGGTGCGCCAGCGGCAGATAGCTGAAGATCCCGGCGCCCAACTGCCGGATATAGCCGGCTCTCAGGAGAAGTTGATGGCTGGCGATCTCGGCCTCGCCCGGGCTGGCGCGCAGGGTCTCGCCGAACAGGTTTCGCATACGCATGAGCGGCTCCAGACAGCTTCGTGTGAAGAGGATGCTGCCCCTGATTCTAGTCCTGACCCAAAAAGGAGTCCACTGCAAGGGTTTCAGGGTCACAAGATGACAGAACGGCCATGCATAGCGCTGTGTGTGAAGCCTGACAGAGCGTCGCAACGGATGCGCCAGTCGTGATAATGGCCAGGATTCGGCAATTGAGGTCTTTGCGAACAGCCCACATAATTAGGCGGGTCCATTCGGGAGGGGTCTGATGCGCTATCTGATCGCAGTTCTGGTCATTTTCCTCATGCCCTCGGCGCAGCAGCCGATGAGTCAGCAGACGTCCGTTCAGCCGCCCGCCCACGAGCTGGTGTTCGAACACCAGCCAGGACCAGACATGCCGACGCTGCAAGAATTGGCCGGCGGGCTCACCTCCGACGACGAAGTTCTGGCGCGCGTGGTGGAGTATTACGAACAGAACCACGAGCGGTTGGCCATCCTGTGGCGCGAGGACCATCCCGCCCGCCTCGCCGGAATTTTCGCCATGTACATCAGTCACATCAGCCTGCCGTACGGGGAAACGACGTTTCCAGCTTCCATTGTCGAGTTCATACAGCAGGAGTTCGCCCACTGCGGAACATACGTCCTGCCTCAGTCACGCATCGCCACGGCCCTGGGCCTGACGTATCGCACCATCGAATTTGTCGCCGAACACGCCTGGGTCGAGGTCTGGGTCGACGATCACTGGGAGTTGTTTGACGCCACGACAAATACCTGGATCAACCGCACGGGTCTCTATTTGCTCGCCAGGGCGCCGCGCGAGTACCGCTACTTCTACACGCCGCTTCTCGATATCAATCGGCCGGATGCACGCAGCCACATGGCGCTGGGCTATGATATGCAGCGCCTTCGCACCCGAATGCCGCTCATGGGAATCAGCTATTTTCCGCCCGGCGAACAGATCGTCACCGATGCCTTCGGTCCGGAAGCCGGCGAGACCCCCTGAGCGAATTGGGCTGAGGGGATTCGTCAGCGCCGATCAGGGCGTGCCGCCGGCGCGCCTGTCTGCTCAGTCCAGGAAGATCTCACAACCCTCGCGCGCCGAGTGATAGATCGCCACCACCAGTTCCAGGGACCGGCGGGCTTCGCGACCGTGTGTGGACGGGGTGCGCCCCTGTTCGACGGCATCGAGCATCTCGGCGATCTGCTCGCGATGACTGAACCCGTAGACCGTTGGCGGGTCGACCGCCTCGCGCATGAGGATCTCGCGCTCCTGTTCCAGCATGCCCTCGACCTTCCAGAAGACCTTCCGGTTGAGCGCCGTTCCGCCCACCTTCACCGACCCGTGCTGACCAAACAGCGCCACCGAGCCTTCGAGGTTCTCCGGGTACGTGACGGTTGAACCTTCGATGGTCGCCACCGCGCCATTTTCAAAGCGAACGACGGCAACGCCGACGTCTTCGGCTTCCATCTGGTGGGCCATCGTCCCGGTGTAGGCGAACACGCTCTTTGGCCTCCCCATCAGCCAGACCAGCGCGTCGATGTGGTGGATCGACTGGTTCATCAGCGCCCCCCCATCCATGGCCAGCGTGCCGTGCCAGCCATCCTCGTAGTACGACTGCGGACGATACCAGCGCACGGTGGCGCTCCCCAGATACAGGCGGCCCAGAGCCCCCGAGTCGACCAGCGCGCGCAGATCGCGCATCGGCGGATTGAAGCGATTCTGCAACACCACGCCTAACACCACGCCCGATCGCTCGCAGGTTTCGATTAGCGAGTCGGCATCCTCCAGCGTTAAGGCGATCGGCTTCTCGACCAGTACATGCTTGCCTGCACGCGCAGCGTCACGGCCAATCTGAGCGTGGAGGCCGGAGGGCACACAGATCGAGACGAGGTCAACATCTTTGCGCGCCAACACCTCGTGATAGTCGGTCATGAAGGACGCGCCAAACTCTTCCGCCACATGGCGAGCGCGCGATTCGACCACATCACAGGCGGCCACCACGTTCACCGTGCGTTCCCGCTGCAAGTCGCGTAGCGCCTGGCTGTGACGCAGGGAGATCCGCCCGCAGCCAATGATTGCAATGTTCATAGAGTCGACCTCGGTTTGAGTTCAGGGGAGTCACGCCGCCGGCTCTGCGCCGCACGTCGGCACGATGTCGACACCCTCCCCTCGGGATGCGCCCCCCTAGATTACCACGAAGTTGGCACAGTGTACCGACGAAAGTGTGTGACGCGAGGTGAGGACTTGCCATTCGAAACCATGTACGGAGTGGCAGTGTTCTGACAGACAGCAGGTTTGTCAAATCGGTGGATCATCCGTCGAAGAAGGTACCGGCCATGGCTGACCCTAATCGTCCGACACAGAATCGCATCATCGTCCTGGATGTGCTGCGCGGCTTCGCCCTCTTTGGAGTCCTGCTCGTCAACATGCTCGACTTCAGCGGCTCCGGCCTGCGCGCAGGCACCCTTGGCACACGCGGCAGCCCGGTTGATCAGGTGGTCGATCTGGGCATCGTCGTGCTGGCGATGACCAAGTTCTATCTTCTCTTCAGCTTCCTGTTTGGAGTCGGTTTCGCCGTGCAGATGCGCCGCGTCGAAGGCAGCGGACGGCACTTCGTCGGCTTATACCTGCGCCGGTTGGTGGTACTGCTAGTCATCGGCATGGCACACGCCATTCTGGTGTGGGATGGCGATATTCTGCGTCTCTACGCCATCGCCGGCCTAATGCTGCTCCTCCTGCGGCGAGCGCCCACTCGACTTCTCCTGGGGCTGGCGCTGGCAATCGGCATGGTGGGGCTTGTCGGCTTCGGCGCAGCCAGCAACTTGCAGCAAATTAGCGTCGGCATGACGACGGCCGGCCTTCCGTATTACACCGGAGACAGTTACGTCGCCCTGGTGCAGTATCGAGTCGCCCAGCAGAAGCCGATGGTCGATATTCAGATCCCTATGGTCCTGGTCATGTTCCTGCTTGGTCTGGTCGTCGGCCGCGAGGGTCTGTTGGAGCAACCGGATCGCTACCGTCCGTTCCTGCGGCGATGGTGGAAAGTCGCACTGCCGGTTGGGCTTGTCGGCAGCGCGCTGCTGGTGGCAGGTTACGCGGTAAACAGCGCCTGGCTGGTCAGCATCGCCGTCCACATCGGGGCTCCAGCTTTGAGCTTTGCCTACGTTGCCGCGGTACTGCTCAACGCCGAGCGACTGCGATGGCTCGCCCCGGTAGGTCAGATGGCGCTGTCGAACTATCTGACCCAGTCTCTGGTCTGCACCACGCTGTTTTATGGCTATGGCTTCGGACTATACGATCGGGTATCCCCTGCCCTGACGCTTACCCTCGTCCTGCTGCTCTTCGGCGCGCAGATGCTGGTGAGTGCCTGGTGGATGCGGCGCTTCCGCTTCGGGCTGATGGAATGGCTCTGGCGGTCGCTGACCTACTGGCGGATCCAACCGCTGCTACGCACTGCCTGAGCTCGGCGGTTTTAGCGTAGATTTGCCTCCAGCAAACGTTCGACGATGACCACATCCCGCCAGATGCCATCGAGCCTCCCATGCTTCTCGTAGATGCCGACCTCGCGAAAGCCGTACTTACGGCACATCGAGCGCGAGGCGGCATTCTCAATGAAGATGCGCGACACCAGCTTCCAGAAGCCGGCCGCTTCGCAGGCCGGAATGAAGGCCTCCATAAGACGACCGCCGACGCCCTGCCCCTGATGGGCGCCATCGATGTACACAGAGAATTCGGCGATACCGGCTTAGCAGTCACGTGGGAGGTAGTTCGAGGCCGAGATCCATCCGACGACCTGACCTTCAAGCTCAGCGACCAGATGGGGATGCGGTCCGCCATCGCCCCAGGCGGCGATGTCTTCAGCCGTGCGCAGGCGGGTCTCAAAGGTGGACGTGCGAGCCACAATTCCCTGGTTGTAGATTGCGGCGATCGCCGGGACATCGGCGAGAGCGGCGGCGCGGACGATCACAGCGGATGGCATGTTGTCGCTCCTAAGCGGCGTTCGCAGGCGAAACAGCAGGTGCAGAGGTTCGGACGATCTCGCGCCGGGCCAGCAGCGCGACGCCGGTCGAGGCCGTGCCGAACGCGACGACAACCCAAACGACCGGCTGGTAGCTGCACGTACCATCATAGATCAGGCTGGCCATCAGGGGGGCCGTCGTGCTGGCGGCCGTCAGGAAAATCGTCATGATGCTGGCGATACGTCCGAAGTTTGCCGCGCCGTACAGATTGGCGAGAATGGCCGGCCTTGCCAACGTGCCGGCACCCTGCGCCGCGCCAAAGAGGAGGATGAAGACACCGAATACGAAAGCGGAGTTGCCGGCCAGAAGCAGCGCCAGCGAAAAGGTCTGCAACCCAAAGATAGCGACCATCAGTGTCCGCATGGAGAGGCGCCTCTCCAGCGGCGCAAACAGGACACGCCCGCCCACCTGCATCAGACCGATTGCGCCAGTGGCAACGGCGGCGGTGCTGGAGTCAAAGCCGGCGCCGATCATGTACGGGATAAAGTGCACGCGCAGGGCCGAGCCTGCCAGGTAGTGCAGGGAGAAGGTGAGGGTCAGCAGCCAGAAGGTGCGCGCCCGAACCGCCTCCCGGAACGGGCGTGCCTTGCAGCGCCGAGCGCGGGACGCCGGGCTGCTGGACGGCGCCATCGGGCAGCAGGCCCATATCTTCCGGCCGACGACGCAGGACAAGCAGATGCAGCGGGATGGTCACAACTCCGAGGAATAACCCGAGGATCAGCACGGCCATGCGCCACCCGAAGGCATTCAGCAGCGCATCCGAAAGCGGCAAAAAGATCGTGCTGGCCAACCCTGCGGCAAGGGTGATCACCACCAGCGCGGTGCTGCGCCGCGCGTGGAACCAGTGGGCCACCACCGCGAAAGCCGGATCGTAAAGCACCGCCGCCCCGCAGATGCCCAGGCCAATCCAGAGAGCGTAGAAGGCCGGGAGGGTCGACACCGTCGACCAGGCGATCACCAGAAGCGTGGCACAGACTGATCCCAGAGTCATGAGGTGGCGTGCGCCGTGCCGGTCTATCCAGGCGCCCACGGGAAAGGCCATGCCTCCAGTGACCAGGAGCATCAACGAGAAGCCCCGGTAAGCTCGGCGCGCGACCAGCCAAGTTCCGTTTCCATCGGGGTCAGGAAGACGGAGAAAGCGTAGTAGAGAATTCCCCAAGAGATGGTCTCGGTCAGCGCCAGAGTGAGGGCGATATACCAGCCATAGTAGGGCCTGGTCCGCTCAGCAGACATGTGCACCAGCCCGAGCCATATTCAGAGTCCGTCTGTCTGTGTGAGAAAAGTCTCTGGATTGTCCCGGTGTTGCGCAGGTGCTGTCAAGTTCCACTGGCTTGCTGCGGACTGCGACCCTTTTGTTCGCACGCCAAACGAGTGTGTTCGAATGGTGTGCGAGGCGCAATATCAGAGGCAGCCGGCGGCTGCTATTCAGCCACCGGCTATCGGGGAGCGCTCTACCTGGACTTCAGGAAGTGCGCTGCGCAATCAAGAATTGGTTGCCGTCCAGGTCGCTGAACGAGGCCTGAATGCCACCCCAGGGCTGCGCCGTCGGCTCCTGGCTGAAGACGACGCCGCGTGACTTCATCGTCTGGTAGAAGGCATGCACGTCGTCGGTGTTGAGGATGAATCCGGTGAATCCGCCGAGCGTCTGCGCCGGGTCCGCCGGCCGCGCCAGGCTGATGGAAGTCTGCGCACCGTCGGGCGCGACTTCGACCCATCGGTAACCCGGTCCCAGCGGCATGTCGACGCACTTGCTCATGCCGAGGATACTGGTGTAGAAGTCAAGCGCTTTGTCCTGGTCACTGACATAGACGGTCGCGACCTGAATGTGCGTGATCATGCCTCACACTCTCCTTTGCGTGATTCTGCTGATGCTCTTCAATTGTGGAACAGAACGATGTGGAACAGGACGAAATGAGAATGAACGACTACTCGGGCGGGGACTCGCCTGCAAGGTCGAGACCGTCCAAAACGCCTGCAAGCCGTTGAAGCTGTGTCAGCCAGCCACCGCTGAGGATGTCGGCCACTGCGACGTCGGTAAGTCCGGTGAAACCGGTGTGTTCGAGCCTGACGTGGGTGCCCTCCGCCACCGGTGTCAGCGTCCAGGTGACGAGGGTTGTGTGTTCCATGTAGCCGCCAATGAACGTGTACACCAACCGGCGCGGCGGATCGACTTCCGTCACTTCGCAGTAGAGGATGCCGTCATAGTTTGGCCCTGGATCAGTGCGGAAGCGAAATTTGTGGCCGACCACAGGAGCGAAGTCGTTGTCGGCAAACCACTTCGCGACTGCCCTGGAGTCGGTTAGCGCCTGCCAGACTCGCTCCGGCGGATGCGGGTAGACTCTGTCAAAGGAGAGATCGCGGCGCATTGCTCCTCCCTAAGATGGCGTTGATGGCGTCGAGTCGTCGTCCGCGTCCAGCAAGTCGAGAAATTCGCCGAGCGCATCCAGTTTTTCCGTCCAGAAAGCCTCGTATTTCTTGAGCCATTCTGCCACCTGATTGAGATTGTCCGGGCGCAGCCTGTAGACCTGCTCGCGACCATGACGTTCGCGCACGACCAGTTCGCTGTCCAGCAGGATCTTGAGATGCTGGCTGATCGCCGAGCGCGAAATATCAAAGGGCGCGGCAATGTCGTTCACGCGGATCTCGCCTCTGGCCAACCGGTCGAGGATCTGCCGGCGAACCGGGTGCGCGATCGCAGTGAACACGTCTGCGTCCGCCTGTCCTGTATGCTTCACGGGTCCCGCTTCTTTGTGTTAGCTATAGCTTACACATGCAAGTATACGTTAGGATTCGCTTACATGTCAAGCCCGTGCGTGAGGAAAAGTCGGCCGCACGCGGGACACGCGGCCGACCTGAGCTGGAGTGACCGCGCTACGGCAGGGTGAGCGCGGTGATCCGCTCCTCAAGGTGCGGATCGAGCGGCGAATGCTCGCGCGCATATTCGATGAAGACATCGTCAAAGAAGATGACCGTGTCGGCGGGGTCGATACCGCGGTCGGCGAAGACCTGATAGCCGTCACCGCCCTTACGGATGAAATCATTGGTGACGACGGTGTACAGTGCATCGGGGTCAAGCGGCCCATAGCTCTGGCCATCCGAGGACAGAATCTCGGCGCTGACGATGCGGCTGTAGACTGGCAGACTCCGATCGTAGGTGTAGCGCATGCCCGCAACCTGAGGAAAGCGGCCGGTGCCGCTGGATTCGCCGACGCGCGAGACGCCGTTCTCCAGCGCGAGTAGCAGATCGGCGCCGCGTATGTCGAAAGTGGTCAGGCGGTTGGTGAAAGGCAGGAATTCCAGTACCTCGCCGCGTTCCAGCGGGCCCGGGGTCAGACCACCGCGCATGGCACCGGCGTTGATCAGCGCAACTTCCGCGCCCGTTCGCCAGCGCAGAGCATCAGCGACCAGATTGCCCAGCGCGCACTCGTGACTGCGGCACGTCTGCACATTGCGGGGATTGACCACCATCACCGGCTGCGCATCCGACGTCCGAATCAGACGCTGCCGCTCGATCTCGACCTGCGTGTTCAAATCGTCAACCAGACCCGCGACATCCGGGTCGGGCGTGATATAGCGACTCAGGAAGATGGTGTCTCCGCCCCAGGCGGTCAGAAGACCCCCCGCGTCGAAAGTGACGTCCAGGCGGCCCATATACCGAAGTTCGCCACGTTCCCCACCACCGGACTGGACGACCAGAAGGGTCGAGCCGTCCCTGCCAGCCAGCACCGTGGGATAAGGACCGTCCGCACCATCATACGTATTGCTCAGCAGCGTACGCGTGTTCCCCCCGATGATGACATCCACACCGCGAAGCGCCGGAGCGATAGCCATGTCCTGGTCATAGCCAAGATAGGACAGGACAATGACGATCTTTACGCCATCCGCCGCCAGCCTGTCCACCTCATTCTGAATGATCTCGGCATAGTTCCCGGCGAAAATCAGCTCACGGCCCGGTGAGGAGTAGCGAGGTGTCGTGTCGGTGGTGATGCCAATCAGGCCAACGGATTGACCGCCCAATTCAAGGACAATCGAAGGCAGAAACTTGCCCGCCAGATCGTTGGAGCGCGAGGTATCGATGTTGGCCGCCAACACAGGGAAGGTGAGCGCGTCGATGAACTGCGCCAGAATAGTGTCGCCGTTATCGAACTCCGGATTGCCGACGGTCATCGCGTCATATCCCAACGCGTTCATGATCTGGGCATTGTCCTGGCCGGCATAGACACGATGGAACAGTGTCCCCGTGAAGCGACCGCCCGCATCCAGCAGCAGGGTATTCTCGACTTCCTGGCGGATCTCGCGTACGACAGTCGCCTGCCGGGCCGCGCCGCCGTCTCCCGCATTGTCGGGTAGATGGTTGGCGCGCGTATCATTGGTGTGCATGATCGTGAGGGAAAATGCCCCCTCATCCTGGGCGTAGAGAGGAAGAGTCAAGCCTGCGAAAAGGAGTACCAGGACAAGAAGCGGTGACAGGCGGACTATGCGATGGGAACTCATCTTGACCTGCCTTATAAGTGCGCTCAGAAAAACAGACCCGTCCTTACAATGCACAAGGGTAACCCAGGCATGAGGCATGGAACATAGAGATTTTGTTAAGTTTTGACGAATTCCGCAGTACTCTCCCGTTGCTCACGCGTCATGCGTCACCCTGGCGTGACCACACGTACGCCGCAGGACCGCGCGCGCTGAGCCGGATCGCGCGAGGTGCGGACAGCCAGACGAGCGGTGGTCGGTGAACTCAGGAAATTTCCGCCACGGATGACGCGCTCGGTCCCTGTCTCCGGGCCAGTGGGGTTAGCCTGCTCCCCTTCTTCGTAGCGGCCAAACCAATCGGCCACCCACTCGCACGCGTTGCCGACCACGTCATAGACGCCCATCCAACTGAGGTCGGTCGGCCGGCTCCCCACCAGATCGGGGGCAGTCGGGGCCGTACCACCGCGCGAAATTTCGTTGATGATGCTGTAGCCCAACTGGTAGCCATCGCCCCAGGCGAAGACGCGACCGGCCTCTCCACGGGCGGCATACTCCCACTCGGCTTCGGTGGGCAGCCGTCCACCGCGCCATCGAGCATAGGCGTCCGCCTCGTACCAGCTCAGGTTGATGCGCGGCTGAAGATCGGCACTGCTTCCAGCGCGATCTTCTGGTCCTTCGAAACCGTTGCTCTGCACCCAGGTCCACCCCGCCTCCGACCACCATTGAGGATCGGCATAGCCGCCGGCTTCGACAAAGGGCGCGTAGGCCTCGTGCGTCACTTCGTATACGTCCATCCAGAAGCCATTCACACAGACGCGGTGCGCCGGAAGCTCATCGATGCCGGCATCCGGATCCTTCTGAAGATCACTACCCATGCTGAAGCAGCCCTGAGGAACCCGAACTTGCAGCACCGAGCGCCCGTCCAGTCGCTGACCGCTGGAGAGCGCAGAAGTGGGATTTGCCGTCGCCTCGGGCGGCGTGTTCGTCGATTGACTGTTCACGATCAGGAACATACCGACGGCGAAGACCACCAGCAGAGAGAGGAGCACGAGCAAAATGGTGGGGGTGCGCGAAGGCGGGTTCAGAGCCTCCGTCGGATGAGACTGCTGTGTCTGTGCGGCTGCTCGCGTAGAGGTCGTCCGCACGACGGGCAGTTCCATCGTCGATGAATCCGGATCATTTCCGTAAGCGATGTAGCGCTGTAAAGGCAAGGGGCTAAGGGGCGAAAGCTCGATCTGCCGGCCATGCAGCGCGCGCCGCAACAACGTCGAGAATTCAGACGCCGACCCATAGCGCTCATCACGCTGTTTGGCGATGGCCCGCTTCACCACTTCGTTGACCGGCGCTGGCATGCCTTCGCGCAGGGAATCGATCGGCGGAGGGTAGGTGTGTAGATGCTGGAACATCATGCTCGTGGTGGTGTCCGCCTTGAACGGCAGATCGCCGGTGAGCATCTCATAGCTCAGCACACCGAAGGAATAGATGTCGGAGCGGGCATCGATGGGCTGCCCTTCCCACTGCTCAGGCGACATATAGGCCAGGTGTACCAATAATCGCCCCGGTGCGGGTCCTGCTGATGTTCTCGCCCAGCAGCTTGGCAATACCGAAGTCGCAGAGGAGCGCATTGCCGGAGGCATCCAGCAGAACGTTCTGCGGCTTCAGGTCGCGGTGGATCACCCCCTGGCTGTGGGCATAATCCAGGGCCTCGCCGATCTGAGCCGTCAGACGCTCGACCTCCGCCAGCGGCAGCAGGCCGCGGCCCATCAGGTCGGCAAGACTGCCCCCCGGCGCATAGTCCATCACCAGGCAGAGATAGCGATCGTCAGCAAGATATTCGATCAGTCGCAGAATATTGGGATGGTGCAGCGCGGCAATCGTGCGCGCTTCAGTCTCCAGCCGCTCGGCGAATGAGGGTTCGCCGAGTAGTTCCGGCCTCATAACCTTAATCGCTACGTTACGATCAAAGGCGGTGATCTGCTGCGCCAGATAGACGGTCGCAGAAGTACCGTCGCCCAGTCGCGAGACAACCCGGTATTGACCGATTTGGTGGCCGGTCAGATCGTTTTTGATCGCCATATGTCCTGTGCCTGGGCGCTCGGCCTCTGAATCACGCCCATATTATTGCTCGTGATGGGCACTTCGACAATGAATCGAGACCTCACATCGTAAGAGAATGCGACACCTTTCTCAGAGTTGGCGCTCGAACTATCGCTGAAGTTCCCGTCGAAGGGGTGGTAGAATAATGCTTTGCAGATGTGGCATAGTCAGGACACGGAAAGAACGGCACGATGGCAAACGATGAGACAAACGTGGCCGGAGAGAGGGAAGCGACCGGCAAGCGCAACTTCATTCACGACATCATCGATGAGCATAATCGCACGGGTCGTTTTGGCGGCCGGGTCCACACTCGCTTTCCACCGGAACCAAACGGCTATCTGCATGTCGGTCATGCGGCGTCGATCTGCCTGAACTTCGGCATTGCGGATGCTTACGGCGGCAAAACGAATCTGCGCTTCGACGACACCAACCCGACGAAAGAGAACCAGGAGTACATCGACGGTATCATTCGCGACGTGCACTGGCTCGGCTTCGAGTGGGAGGGCCTGTTCTACGCCTCAGACTACTTCGAGCAGCTCTACCAGTGGGCGGAAAAGCTCATCGTGGACGGTAAGGCGTACGTCGATCAGCTGTCGGCCGACGAGATTCGCGAGCACCGCGGCACGCTGACGGAACCGGGCCTTAACAGCCCGTATCGCGACCGTCCAATCGAGGAAAACCTCGACCTCTTCCGCCGCATGCGGGCGGGTGAGTTCAAGAACGGCGAAATGGTGCTGCGCGCCAAGATCGATATGAGTTCGCCGAATGTCAACCTGCGCGATCCGGTCATGTACCGCATCCTGCATGCGCATCATCCGCGCACCGGGAACGATTGGTGCATCTACCCCATGTACGACTGGGCGCATGGCCAGAGCGACAGCATCGAGGGGGTGACGCACTCGATCTGCACGCTGGAGTTCGAACTGAATCGCGCCCTCTATGACTGGTTTGTCGATCAGCTCGGCATCTTCCACCCGCAGCAGATCGAATTTGCGCGGGTCAACGTGACCTACATGCTGACCAGCAAGCGCAAGCTGCTCCGTCTGGTGACCGACAACTTCGTCCGGGGTTGGGATGACCCGCGCATGCCGACAATCTCGGCCATGCGCCGCCGCGGCTATACGCCGAAATCGATCCGCGATTTCGTCGAGATGGTCGGCGTCTCGCGCTCGGGCGGCTGGGCCGATATTCACATGCTGGAACACTGCGTGCGGCAGGATCTGAACAAGATCGCGCCGCGCGTGATGGCGGTGCTGCACCCGGTCAAGGTCGTGCTGACGAACTATCCGGAGGGTCAGGTCGAATGGTTCGACTCGCCGGTGAACCCGGAGGATCCGTCGGCCGGCACACGCAAGGTGCCCTTCTCACGCGAGCTGTACATCGAGGCGGAAGACTTCATGGAAGAGCCGCCGCCGAAATTCTTCCGCCTCGCGCCTGGCCGCGAGGTTCGCCTGCGTTCGGCGTACTTCATCAAATGTGAGGAAGTCGTCAAGGACGCGGACGGCAACGTCGTCGAACTGCGCTGCACGTACGACCCGGCCACCAAAGGCGGCGACTCGCCGGATGGCCGCAAGGTCAAAGCGACTCTGCACTGGGTGTCCGTCGCACACGCGCTGACCGCCGAAGTGCGCCTGTATGACTACCTGCTCACGGTGCAGAAGCCCAGCGATATGGAAGAAGACCGCGACTTCATGGATTACATCAACCCGAAATCGCTGGAGGTCATCGAGCACGCCTACATCGAACCCAGCATGGCGGGCGCCCCGGCCGGCAAGCAGGTCCAGTTCGAGCGAATCGGCTACTTCACCGTCGACTCGGACACCACGGCGGACCATCTGGTCTTCAACCAGACGGTATCGCTCAAGGATGAATGGTCGAAGCTGCAGAAGCAGACCTCCGGCTAGGCAGTCTGGAAGCCGCAGGTGAACGCGCGCAAGGCAGAGGGGTATACCGTCGGCGAGCTGGCCAAGCTCGCCGGCGTCACCGTGCGGACGCTTCACATCTGGGATGAAGCCGGGTTGCTCAAACCCGCACGTACCGAATGGAGCCAGCACCGCCGCTACCAGCAGCACGATCTGCTCCGCCTGGGGCAGATCATGACCCTCAAGCACCTGGGCTTCACGCTGAGAGAGATTCGCGACCTGCTGGACGCTCCGCAAGCCAACCTGAAGGACTCGCTGGCCGCGCAGAAAGCGGCCGTTGACCACGAGATCGCCCGTTTGCAGGCGGCGTCGTTCGCTCTCAGCCGGACGCTCAAGGCACTGGATGAATCGGACGCGCCGGATTGGGACGGGGTAGCTGCGCTGATTCGCAGCTTCGCCAGTCTGGATCGCAGCGCGACCATCCAGGAGTTCTTCCCGCCGGAGACCTGGGCCTGGGTTCAGGAACGCGCCGCGCAAATGCCGCCGGAATATGTTCATGCGTCGGCTGATGCCTGGGAGAGTGTCTACACCGGGTTTCGCGCGGTGCGCCACTTCCCGCCGGATGCCCCTGAAGTGCAGGCCCAGGCAGCCGACATGGCGCGTTTGATCGAAGGATTCACCGCTTCAAACCCAGAAATAGAAGCCGGTCTGCGCAAGATGTACGAGGGCAGCGATCTGGCCACTCACCCCTTGCACCCCGCTCAGGGCGATCACGATCTGATGGCCTTCATGGAGCAGGCGCTGGAGATTTACCGGCAGCGCAGAGGCGAGTCCTGAGCGCCAACACAGGCCTTCACTCTCCAACAGGTCATGCTATACTAGCGATGTCCATAGAGGGATAGTTCAATGGTAGAACAGCGGCCTTTGGAGCCGTCAGTCCTGGTTCGAGCCCAGGTCCCTCTGAAAGTTGAAACAGAACGCCCACCCGTGCAGCGCACAGGTGGGCGTTTTGTTTGCGAGAGCAGCCGCCGTTACGGGTGGTTGCCTGTGTTCTCCGTCACGGAGAGTGTCCCGCTGATAAATGTGCCGCTGGCGAAAGAACCGATCCAGACGTCATAGCGGCCCGACGACGGCGAATTGAAGTCGATGGTCGGATTGAGCGTGCCGAAGCTGTCATCGTTGCAGAAATAGCTTCCACCGGGAGTGTTGATGACCATCGTCGCGTCTCCGGAACCGACAAAGTACATGCGCAGCGTCGGGAAGGCACCAGAGGTGTAGTTGATGCTGAAATCCGGCGATGTGGTCGTGAAGCCTGTGCAGCCACCGCCGAGGTAGCTGACGTTCACGGTGCCACCGGACGTGATGCCTACCTGGAACGGATCGGGCACGAAGCCGGAAGTCAGCGCCGTGCTCCCGTAGTTCGGCGGCAGGCTGAAGTTCAGCGTCGGGGCCGGTGCAGGAGGAAGCGTGGCCGTAGCAGTTGCGCCAGGGGGCGTACTCGTAAAAGTGGCGGTAAATACCGGGTTCGTGCCCGTCGGAAGAGGCGCCGGCAGAGTCGGCGGAATAACAACCGGGACGGTATTGCAGACACCGCCGATTCGCACGACCGTGGTCGACACCCACCCCAGAATGCCGTTCAGGTTGATCTGATACCAACTGTTGTCGGGCGTGCGGCCGAAGACCAGGGCAAGCTGGGTGGGCTGCAAGCGCGTGACAATCGCGTAATCAAGGCCCGGTCCCTGGCGCACGTTGATGGTCGCGCCGGTCAGCGAGGCCACCTGGCAGGCGCCAGTAGGCGGAATGACAACCGGCTGGAAGGTCGGCGTGACCTGTGGCGGCTGCACGGGAACTGTCGGGACGATCTGCGGAGAACTGCCACCGGTGGTCCCCGGGCAGGTCACACCGCTGTTGGCCACCTCGACGCACAGGCTGAACGCCTGAGCAAGCCCCGCGCCGCTGAAGGAAATCTCGACGACATAGTTGACCGCGAAGGCCGTCGGCGGAATGCTGTAACGCACACCGCTCAGCCGCGCGCTGGAAAGCGCCAGCACTTCGTCGGTGCCATCATCCTTCAGGGTGACGATCGGCGCGACCGAGGCCGGGTCGGCCAGAACGTTGATGAAGACGGTATCGGTCAGACTGCCGGTAAACGAGAAGGCGCGGAAGCCGGTCTGAGAGTCGACCTGTCCTGTTATGACCTGCCCTGGCGTGATCGCCGAAGGCGGACTGGCCGTGGCATTGGAGGACTGAATACTCAGCAGGAAATCGCCGGTTGTGTTGGCACTGCTCCTCACCCGTATCACGTAACTGCCGGCTGCCGGCAGCGACACCGTGCCCTGAACAATGTCGATGCCGTTGGTATTGCTGATCCCGCCGACGATGATGCCCGCGGGACTGATCACCTCGAATTCCGGACGGAGGCCCGGCACGATAGAAAGGACCTGAATGGCCACCGAGCGCGCAGCGTCGGCATTCAGGGTGAATTCGGCGCGCCCTCCAGCCTGCACGATAGAGCCAACCTTGTTTTCATTCAGGTTGATGGGCTGAGGCGCCTGTGCAGCTACGGCGCTCACGCCCAGAACCCCCAGCAAAAAGACGATCAACAGCGGACGGCGAAGCCATGCAGGGAACATACCTGTCAACCTTTACAGATGAAGCCGCAAAAATGCGCGAAAAAACACCATGTCTTGTTTGGGTCTGATCACAGTATCCCGGAGAACCGGGTTCTTCACAAGCTACCCAAAGGCGTAGGCATGGTGCTAAACTAGCACCGGGGTGAACGTTATCACACGATCCGACCTTGTTTCGGCGTGATCTCGCCTCTGACCTGGCCAATGCTGATCCGGATGACCTCGGGAAGACCTTATGAGCAACAACCAGAATCCGTTCGATCCCGCGACCCTGCGGCGGATGCTCACAGCCGGGGCAATCCTGGCCGTCGGCGGAATCATCCTGTTCGTACTGCTGTGGCTGGCACTCGGCAGTGCCAATGTGCAGAACTTCCCCCGTCTGATCCTATCGCTGTGCGTTCCGCCTGCGATCATCGCGCTCCTGCTGGGCGGCTACTTCCTCATCTCACGACGATAAGGCGCACCACCAGCGCGACCGGGCTGCCGTTCGCATGCCCTGGGATTGCCGGCTCGCGCACCGCATCAATGCGCAGCCCGGCGGCCTCCGCGGCAGCGTGGACTGCGGCATACAGATGGGCCTTATGCTCGACGGCATACTGCACCCCGTCCGCCGTGAAGGTGCGCTGCGCACCGGCAAGCGCCAGAAAGGGGTGAAAGTCGCTGATCACCGCGGCCCCACCCTTGCGGACCACGCGCCCGATCTCACGATAAACGGCATCCAGTTGCGGCAGATGGCCGACCGCCATGCCGCACACCAGCACATCGACTGAGTCCGACTTCAAGGGCAGATTGTCCATCGACGAGAGAACGCGAAACGGCAGGGAGCAGCCCGCGAGCATGTGCGGACTGTTGTCCAGTGCGATCACCTGGCGCGCGCCACGCTCGCGCAGCATCAGCCCATAGCGACCGGTACCGCAGGCCAGATCGGCAGCAACGTCGCCGGTGACGTCGGGCAGCAGTTCAATGACCGCCGCTTCCTCGACCTGCATCAGTAAGTTGTGCGCCTCGGGTGGGTATTGCGCTGCCCAGAGCGCGTAAGCGTCCAGGCTGCTTAACACCGGAGCCGGGCGCGGACGCCGCTCAGCACGCGCAAGACGCCGCAGCAGGTTCATGGGTACAACCGATCGTCCATATCATGGGCGACACGCTGACCAGCCGCTTCGACCGACGCATCGTTCATCGTCTGCGTGATCGTGCCCAGGATGACCAGATCGCACCACATTTCGAAGTGATGATCGCTGACATCATAGCGGATGCGGGTTCGCCAGGGGAGCCGCAGCCAGAGAAACGCGATGCGCCGGCGCTCTTCACGGGTGGTACGCTGGCGCAAACGAACCGCCCACAGCGGCACCGGGCTGTAAATATCCGGGCGCTCGCGCGCCTTGAAGCGCATGAAGTAAGCGACGTAGGACAACAGCGCAATCAGGGCGCCCAGGATTGCACCGCGCGCGGCGAGCGGGACAAAGAGCGACAGGAGCAGTGAGCCCGTCAGGACGAACAGCGCCACCGCGAGCAGCGCCAGCGGCAGCGCGTAGTACATATCGTCTGGCTCATAACGTGCATAGATCGAGAGCACTGGTCCCTTGAACATGCCCGCGGCGATCAACCCATAGCGCAGGAGCAGCATGGCGCTGATGAAGAAGAACAATCCGTAAAAAATGAGGTCGAACAGACCACGCGAACTGAGGGTCATAGATTTATGAGCGCGCGGGCGCCTTTGTAGAGCGGGCAGACACACGAGTCGCACTCCTGGCGCTGCCCGGACCGGTATTCACGGCGGAGTTGGACTGCGGCTTCCGTGTTGAGGCTGTCGACCAGACGAGTATGACCCGTCGCATCGACCTGCCCCATCGTCGGCAGGAAATAGCAGGGTCGTACCTGTCCATCCACTTCCACGACCGCCGAGGTGTGGGGCGCATTGCACCGAACGGGCGGCATCGACTGGGTCTTGAGGATGGCCCGAAAGTAGCGCGCCATCTGTCGAAGCTTGGCCGGCGACTCGGCGATCCGCCCCTGGGCGAAATCGGCAGCGAAGTCGCGCTCGATCCGAGTCAGGACGTCGTCCAGCTCGTCGCATTCATCGAGCGTGAGGGCTGTCGCTGGGGGGTGATGCTCCGGCGGCGCCATGCCGTTACCCATGACCATCGGCGCCAGTGTCGGGTCGCTGGAAAAACGGGGGCCGAACGCGATCGGGTTGAACACGTCAACGGTCAGGAAGCTGATACGGTCGACGCCGGCGTCTTTAGCCGCCTGGATGATCTGCGGGATCTCGCGGAAATTCGCCTGCTGGAGCGTGGTGCGCGTCGTCACCGGCTTGCCCGCCTGATGCGCGGCGGCGATGCCAGAGAGAACCCGTTCAAAGCCGTCCAGCCCACGGATGGCCTGGTAGGTTTCGGCCGTTCCCCCGTCGAGGCTGATGACCAGTTCGTCCGTGTCCGCAATGACCTGTTCGATCTGACGACTCACCAGCAGGCCATTGGTCAGCAGGATGACTCGGGCGCCGATCTGGCGGAACTTGCGCGCGGCAGTCGCCCAGTCGGGATGCTGCGTGGCCTCGCCACCGCTCAGGACAACCCAGCGCGTGTGCAGCGCCGCCGCATCCTCGACCAGCGCATCGATCAACTCCATGCGCATGTTGCGGCGCGGACTGCGCCAGATGTCGCAGGTCACACAGCGGCTGTTGCAGCCATCCGTCAGGTATAGCACGAGGATCGGCAGCGTCCGCAGCCGATCCCCGACAAGGTTCAGAAGATGTCGCGTCGCCATACCCCCAAGTATAGCGTGAAACTCAGGCGGCGGCGCCCTCCGGAAGGCGATCTTCGCGCGGCGTTCTGTTGAGCCGGCCGGTGAATTTCGCCCACAACCACCACAGTCCATACATCATGAAAAGCATCAGGTAGAGGATGGCCGGGATGCGGATGACCTCATTGACCTGATACGGTTCGCGCAGGATCAGATAAGTGACTCCGACGGCGGCGGCAAAGCCAAGACCATAGACCCACAACGCCCAGCGCTTGAGGCCAAGGCCATGCATCTGGGTGATGATGAACATAGCGATGAAGCCGAACAGGAACATGTAGACCAGACCGCCGCCCTGGTTCAGGGCCACCAGCGCCGCGTGCGGCAAAACGAGGACCTCCAGGAGGAACTTCCAGTTGCGGTTGACGTGCATCTTGGTGAAGAAGATCGACCCCTGCACCATCACCAGAATCACGTGGATGAAGCCACCTAGATGGCCCAGCGTAAAGACCATCGGGTGAAACCAGAAGGTGTAGATCACGGCGAAGCTGAAGGCATAGCCGTGATACTGGCGCATCCATGCGTAGAATTCCTGGCGGAACTTGACCTTACGGCCGAAGAACAGACCACGCCGCTTGTTCTCCATCGCCAGAATCACGAACAGCATCATGATGACTGTGAACTGCGCCGTCCAGCTCGGCAGATCCTGCGCGATGCCGTCATAGAAGAACATCGTCTGAAAGAAGTGGAGGACGATGAACAGCGTGTTGACGCCGAGCGCCGCCCAGTTGGCCCCGCGCAGCTGATCGGTGTACTTGGTGTAGTGCTTCTGCGCGTAGTAGATGCACACCCAGACGCCGATCTGATGCAGACCGAAGCCGATCCAGGCAGTGGCGCGCGACCAGAAATCAGGATCGGCCCGCTGCCACTCGTAAAAAAAGCCGTCTGTAGGCGCCGTCGGCAGTTCCAGCTCGTAACGCGTCAGATACACCCCAAGCGCGACGATTGCCAGGCAGGCGACCACGGCCAGCACAATACCGTAATCGACCGCTGTTCGATCTTTCCAGCGCGTCATCATATTCTGGAACATCACTGTATCCTCTTCAAGCACAAAACCGCAGAGGAGTGTCGTCCATGGCGGTGATGGCCAATTTAGCGGGGGCTGAGAACTTGATGAATGGCCTTCTCGATAATCGCGATATAGGCGTTTTTCACACGTTGCGAAGAGAGATTTTCTTCGGCATAGGCGCGCCCGGACCGACCATGGGCAACCCGCCGGGTCACATCGGCTGATAGCGCTCGGATAGCGTCGGTCATGGCCGCCGAGTCGCCGATCGGCACCACCACCCCACCGCCGGATTCGGCAAGCAGCGCGGCGCCTTCCCCGCGAATGGCCGCGACCACTGCCATCCCGGAAGCCAGCGCTTCGTAGAGTTTGGCCGGCCGGGTGCCGTAGGAAAGCGTGTGATCGCCCATCGAGATCAGACAGATGTCCCCGGCGGCCCAGGCGTCGGGCATGGCATCATGCGGAAGCACGCCGGCGAAATGCACGTTGGCCAAGCCGCGCTCGGCGACCATCGACCGCACGGCAGGCTCCTGGGTGCCGGAGCCGACAAACAGGAAGGCTACGTCGGGCATCGCTGCCGCGGAGTCGATGATGGGATCGAAATGGTAGGTCGCGCTCATGTTGCCGACATGCAGCGCAACGACCTGATCGGGCGCGAAGCCAAAGCGGTCGCGGAGGGTGCTGCGGGTCCCGGCGCCGGGGCGGAAGCGTTCCAGATCGACGCCGTTGGTGATGCGCGTCACCTTCTCTGGCTCAACGCCGACGCGCTCAATGCCCTGCACCACGCCATCAGTCATGCCCACGATCTGCGCGGCATCGCGGTAGGCCCAGCGTTCGACCGGCAGCGCCAACCGCACCAGCAGGCTGTCGGGCGAGAGGATGCCCGTTTCCACGGCCGACTCGGGCCACAGATCGCTGACGTTGAGGACCACAGGTGCGCGCTTGATGCGTTTCAGCCAGCCGCCGGCCAGAGTCATGAAGAGTGGATGCGACTCCAACAGGATGACGTCGGGGCGTGCGGCGAAGGTTCCGCGCAGCGCCACCATGATCATGGCGCTGATCTGGTTGAGCAGACGGGCACGGGCGCGCTTGCTCGGGGTAGCATACAGCCAGGAACGAAGGACTTCGACTCCGTCGAGCGTCTCACGCATGAACAGGCGTCCGCGATAGGGCTCCGGGATACTGCCTGACCAGTAATGCGGCATGACGGTCAGCACGGTCACACCATGACCGTCTTCGGCCAGCAGGCGCGCCAACCGGCTCAAACGGATGGCAGCAGCGCCGGTATCCGGGGGATAGAACTGGGTGACAATCCAGATGCGCACAAAGACACCACTATGGTAAAGTTACGCGCGGTGCAGATCGACCATACGCCAAGTCTATCACGGGAGAAAGACATGCGCTTGCTCAACCAGATTCGTCATTATTCAGGCGCTGTCATTCGTGGAATCATCAGTGGCAGGCTGTTCACCACTGCCGGGATCTATCTGCGCCACCGCCGTCTGGAAAACCAGGTTCTCGGCCGCATCGAATTGAAAGTCGCCGGCGGGCCGTTCGCAGGCATGCACTACGTCCGCATTCCAGCGGCCCATGCCCTGATCCCCAAACTGCTGGGCAGTTTTGAGCAAGAGATTCATCCGTTCGTCGAACGCGCCGTTGCCAGCAACATGGAAATCATTCTGAACGTGGGCAGCGCAGAAGGTTACTACGCCGTTGGCATGGCGCTGAGGTTGCCCAAATCCCAGGTTTACGCCTATGACATCGATGACCGCGCGCGCGACCTGTGCGCCGGACTAGTTGCAGCCAACGGGGTTGCGGATCGCGTCCATGTGCGCGGGCTCTGCGATGTCGCCGAACTGAACGCGCGCCTGCGACCGGATCAGAAGACGCTGATTGTCGTCGATTGCGAAGGGTGCGAGAGCGACATCCTGGACCCTGAAGCAGCGCCTGGGCTCCGTACGGCGACGATCCTGGTCGAGATTCACGATTTCGGCAGCACCCAGCACGGCCTGACCATCCGCCAGCGATTCGCCGCCACGCATGACCTCTCCGTCCTGTCCGCCGTTCCTGCAGACGAAGACCGGCACCCGGAGCTGTCGTTCATTTCCCGTGAGCATCGTCTGACGCTGCTGACGGAGCGCAAGGGCCCGCAGGACTGGTATTACCTCGTGCCACGGACGGCGCCCGGTTACTGAATCGCGGCTTGGAAAGCCGCTTCCAGCCGAACAATCAGCGCCCGCTCACTGAAGCGCTCCACGATCAGATTGCGTGCGGCAGTCCTGTCAAAACGACCGTAGTCGCGGATTATCCTGAGCATACTCTCGGCCAGCGCCTCAGGGTCGCCCGGGGGCGTCAGGATGCCGGCATCTGGGGTCACAAAATCTTCGGGGCCACCTGAACGGGTGGCAACCACTGGCACGCCACAGGCCATCGCCTCAGCCAGCGTCAGGCCAAACGTCTCGATGTCGCTCGACGAGATCACCGCGTGGCTCGCGCGTATCGTGTCCCGCACGCCAGCCAGGTCGCTCGCTCCAAGAAGTGTCACACGATCGCCGAGGCCGAGCGCAGCGATCTGAGACTCGATTTCGCCCCGCATGAAACCGTCGCCGCGCAGGTGCAACCGCGCGTCCGGCGCAGCTTCGGCCACCCTGGCAAAGGCCTTGAGGAGGACATCCGGACGCTTGACGCGCTGTGTGAACATCGCTATCCAGGAGAAAACAACCGGAGGACGCGGCGGCGGGTCGGTCGGCGCGAAGAAATCCGTATCGACCAGATTGCCAAGCGTCGTACAGGTTTTGCCGTTGAGATACGGTGCAATGGACCGCGCCAACGCCGTACTCACCCCCATCACCGGGTCGCAGGCCGCGAAGGTGGCGCGGGCGATCCGCCCCTGCCCCGGGAAGATCACCCTGCCTTCCCGATAGCTGCTGGAGTGTTCCAGCAGAACCGCCGGCACACCGAACTGCCGTTTGAGGCGCGCCGCCAGGAATCCGGCGTAAAAGACGTTGTGCGCGAACAACACGTCCGGCGCGCCGTGGCTTTTCACGTACTGCCGGTAAGCCGCAGCGCCGGCGCTGGCCGTCAGCGGCGCGACGATGGGCGGCAGAGGGCGAGGGAACCATCCCCAGTGCATGCGGTAGACCGGCATGTCAGCGTCATAGGGAAAGTAGGTCTCGCGGGTCACGGCCTTCAGCCCAGCCAACCCGTCCCGGCGGATTGTCTCGCGAGTGGCAGCCAGACGCGGGGTGACCAGGACGCCAACACGATGCCCCGCGCGGTGCAGCATCAGCGCCTGTGTTTCGATGAAGATGCCGGTGACTGGATTCTCGGCGGTCGGGTAGTACGAGGCTACGACGAGGACATGCATGGTTTCAGTTATTCCCCTGCTGGCGGAACCACATCTCGGCCGTGATCAGCCGGTGAATGAGCGGGCTGGAGTCCTGAACGCCTTGAAGGTGACGGTCCCACAGCAACAGAACCTGCTGCGGATCGACCCATCCTCGCGACATGACGGAGTCGAACAGATAGGTGTGCACGTCCTGCTGTAGGCGCGCCTCAGTCCGCAGCCACTGGCCGAAGGGCGTCGGGTACCCAAGCTTGTCGCGGCGATCGACCACAGCATCGGGGACCGTCCCCCGCAGCGCACGGCGCAAGATCACCTTGTTGACCGCACCATGCACCTTCATATCGCCAGGGATACCCAGGGCGAATTCGGCCAGGCGGTGATCGAGGAAGGGCACACGCGCCTCGATGCTGTAGGCCATGCTGTTGCGGTCTTCGTAGTGCAGCAGCGCCGGAATGCTGTCGCGCCGCAGCGCACGATACAGGATGCGGTTGAGCGGATCGGCCCCCGGCAGATCGAGCGGCGGCTGTTCTTTGTGGCGCGCGTGAGCCATTCCGGCGAGTTCGGGCGTCAGAATGTTGTCGGCCACACGGCCGTGACGCAGATAGCCCAGGCTGCGGCTGGCAAATTCGCGCGCCGTGAACCAGGGTTGAAAGCGCCCCCACGCCTCGGCGGCAAAGTGCATCCACTGGGGGCCGGCGCGCAGCGGATCGCGTCGAAGCAGGTTCTTGAGCTGCGCCACGACATAACTCAGGTAACCGCCAAACAACTCGTCCGCGCCCTGGCCGTCCAGGAGCACAGTGACCACGCCATGAGCGAGCGCCATCACGTGATTCTGAGAGTACACACCCGTCGTGCCGGTCGGAATGTCCTGATGCCAGGTTATGCGCTCGAGCCGGTCCAGGTACTGCGAAGCATCAGGCGTAATCGTGTGCCGCCGTGTGCCATAGGTGTCGCTGACGAGATGAATGTAACGGCCCTCGTCCATCCCTTTGAAGGGGTAGATGGTGCTGAAGCTGTTCATCTGGCCAGACGGAGTCGTCTCACGAAGCTGCGCCGTGGCGAGGGCAACAATCGCGCTTGAATCGAGACCGCCGCTGAGGCAGGTACCCACCGGGACATCGCTGCGCAGCCGCAGGCGCACGGCATCGCGCAGCAGGCGCAGCAGCTCTTCCTCCGGGCGAGCGTAGTCGTAGGTAGCCCGCGCGCGCTCCAGACTGATGTCCCAGTACGGCACGGGTTCGCCCACGTTGCCATTTTCGACCATCAGGTAGTGTCCGCCGGCAAGCTCGCGCACCCCTTGAAAGAAGGTGTGCGGGGCATTGAAGACCAGACCGTAGTGCAAAAACCAGGCCATCTGACTCATGTCGGGCTGGAGCGCTGCCGGCAGGAGCGGGCGCAGGGCTTTGATCTCGCTGGCGAAGGCGAACTGCGCGCCATCGAAGGCGTAATACAGGGGCTTGATGCCGAAGCGATCGCGGACAATCCACAGCCGTCGCGCCTTCAGGTCGTAGAGCGCAAAGGCGAACATGCCGATGAAACGCTCCAGGCACGATACTCCCCAGGTCCTGTAGGCCTGCAAAATCACTTCGCCGTCGCCCTCGGTGTGAAAACGGCAGCCGAGCGCCTTCAATTCATCGCGTAGTTCAAGATAGTTGTAGATCTCACCGTTGAAGGTCAGCCACAGGTCCTGCTCGACGCTGCACAACGGTTCGTGCCCCCCCGGCGACAGGTCAATGATCGCCAGTCGTCGATGGACCAGTGCGAGATCCGGCGCGAAGTCCAGAGGCACGCTGAGGTGCGAGTGTCCAATCTCCCGCGGGGTATCGTCGCCCCCACGCAGCGCCCATCGACCGGTCGCAGAGTTCGCAAACCAATAGCCTTCGTCGTCCGGTCCGCGGTGGCGCATCAGCGCCGCGGCCTTCACAACGGAGGCAGCAGCGATTTCGCCCCCGCCCAGGTGCCAGAACCCCGTGATACCACACATGATGCCACCGATCTCTCATCGGTTGGTTCGCCTGAGGGCGCCAACCAGAACCGTCATGGAACGAGCACGCGAGATGCCAGATTCGAATAGACCCTGACAAGTATAGAACATTGTGATGGCGGTGTGCCGGACAGAAGCTGGCCCCTTCTCTTCTATCTCTAACGCCTCGCATATGTCGCTATGCTATAATCGCGTGTCGCAATACCGTGAAAGACACCTGTAGCAGAGGCGAGCATGTTCAAGAATCTCGTCACATCCGTTTTCGGCGACCCTACGGCCCGCGCCCTCAAGGCCTATCGCGAAGTCGTCGAACGTATCAATCAGTTCGAGCCAGCTCTCAAACGGCTGACCGATACCGAGTTGCGTAGCAAAACCGACTCCTTTCGAGAACGCGTCGCCAAAGGCGACACGCTCGACGATCTGCTGCCGGAGGCCTTTGCCGTAGTCAGAGAAGCGGCCGTTCGCACCATCGGGTTGCGCCACTACGACGTTCAGATGATTGGCGGCATTGTCCTGCACGAAGGACGAATCGCCGAAATGAAGACCGGTGAAGGCAAGACGCTGGTGGCTACGCTGCCGCTCTATCTGAACGCCCTCGCCGGCCGCGGCGCGCATCTGGTCACGCCCAACGACTACCTGAGCAAGGTGGGCGTTCAGCAGATGGGCCCGGTGTACCATTTGCTCGGCATGTCGATCGGCGTCATCCAGAACACGGGCAATGACCCGACGAGCGGGTCCTATCTGTTCGACCCGAACTTCCCCTCCGAGGATGCCCGTTTGCAGAATTTGCGCCCGGTCACCCGCCGCGAGGCCTATCACGCCGACATCACCTACGGCACCAACAACGAATTCGGCTTCGACTACCTGCGCGACAACATGATCAACGATCTGCCGCAGGCTGTGCAGCGAGAACTGAACTTCGCCATCGTCGACGAAGTCGACAACATCCTGATCGACGAAGCGCGCACCCCGCTCATCATCAGCGGCCAGGCCGACGAACCGTCCGACCTGTACCGGCGCTTTGCTCAGATCGTCCGCACGCTCAAGCAGAGTAGTCCGCAAAGCGTCGACGACGATGACGTCGAGCCGGATGGCGATTACGTCATCGACATCAAGGACCGCGTCGTCTATCTGACCGACGCCGGAACCGAGCGGATCGAGCGGGCGCTCGGCGTCGACGGACTGTATACGCCCGAGCACGCCGATATGGTCCCCTACCTGGATAACTCGCTGCGCGCCCATGCGCTCTACCACCTGGACAAGGAATACATCATCCAGGACGGGCAGGTCATCATCGTCGACGAGTTCACCGGCCGCTTGATGTATGGCCGGCGCTTCTCGGAAGGTCTGCACCAGGCAATTGAAGCCAAGGAAGGCCTGGAAGTCCGCCGCGAAAACCTGACGATGGCGACTATCACCTTCCAGAACTTCTTCCGCATGTACAAGAAGCTGGCCGGCATGACCGGTACAGCTCAGACCGAAGCCGAAGAGTTCGAGAAGATCTACAACCTGGAAGTCATGATGATCCCGACGCACCGGCCCATGGTGCGTAAGGACCATGACGACCTGATCTACGCGAACGAGAACGCCAAGTTCAACGCGGTAATCGACGAAATCCGTGGCCGGCAGGAACGCGGACAGCCGATCCTGGTCGGCACCGTCGCCATCGAAACCAGTGAACGACTGAGTAAGGCGCTGACCAAAGCCCGCATCAAGCATGAAGTCCTGAACGCCAAGCAGCACGAGCGTGAGGCCGAGATCATCGCGCAGGCCGGCCGCCTCGGAATGGTGACCATCGCGACGAACATGGCCGGCCGTGGTGTCGACATCCTCCTCGGCGGCAACCCGGAGGGTCTGGCGCGCGATCGTCTTCATCGCGACGGCGTCGACATCACTCAGGTGCCGCCAGAGCAGTTCAAGGCGTTGGTGGCCGAGATTGCCCGTGAGATCGAACCCCATCGCAAGAAGATCCTGGAGGAGGGCGGGCTTTTCGTGCTCGGCACCGAACGGCACGAGGCACGGCGAATCGACAACCAGCTTCGTGGCCGCTCCGGCCGCCAGGGCGACCCCGGCGAGTCGCGCTTCTTCCTGAGCCTGGAAGATGACCTGATCAAGCGCTTCGGCGGCGATCGTGTCAAGAGCGTCATGAACTGGGCGAAGATCCCGGAGAACGAACCGATCGAGCATCCGATTATCAGCCGGTCGATCGGTCAGGCGCAGGTGCGCGTGGAAGGCTACAACTTTGACATTCGCAAGCGCGTCCTGGAATACGACGACGTCGTCAACAAGCAGCGCGAGGTCATCTACCGCCAGCGGCGCGAAGTCCTCGCTAATGACGCCATGCGCGAGGAGTTCCTCGACATTCTGACCGGCGCGGCCATGGACGTGCTCGACGAGTTCAAGGGCGAGGGCGGCGGCGACCTTGCCGACTGGGATATGGCGGCATTGCTGCGCCAGCTCTATACGGTCTTCCCGGTCCCGACCCGTGTCACGCCGGATGCGCTGGCTGAAGCAGAATCCATGGAAGACCTCGAAAACATGGTCGAGGATGCGCTGATCGAGGCGTACGACCGCAAGACCAGCGAACTCGGTGAAGACATCATGCGCCGGGTCGAGCGAGTGGTCATGCTGAATGCGATGGACTTCTACTGGCGACGTCACCTGACCGACCTCGACGTGCTGCGCGAAGGCATCGGGTTGGTCGCCATGGCCCAGCGCGATCCTCTGGTCGAATACAAGCGTGAGGCCTTCCAGATGTGGGAGGCGCTTCAGGACGAGATTCGCACCCGCGCCGCGCGCGACATTTTCCGTGTCCAGGTGGGCACCCCAACGCAGATGCAGCGGGTCGTCCAGCGCGCCGCGCCACAGAATCTGCAAATGTCAAAGCCCGGCGCAGTCGCCAACAGCAAACCGGAACCGGTGCGCAAGAGCGGCGTTCGGGCGAACATCGGTCGCAACGATCCCTGCTGGTGCGGCAGCGGCAAGAAGTACAAGCACTGCCACTACAAACAGGACCGTATGGGCGTGGCCGAGTAATCGTGGAAAGTCATGAGTAGGCTCATGGATTTGGATATTCGCGAACAGGAAGCACTGCTGACGTTTGTGCGCACGATCATGAACACATTTGCCAAATGGGACGTGATCACGTTTTTCCACAACAACCCGTATGCGGCCGAGACCGCCAAGAACATTGCCCGTTTCGCCGGACGCGAAGAACAGGAAGTGGCCAGCGCCCTGCCGCAGCTGGTCGATGGCGGCTTGCTTCGCGCGCAGTTGGCCGGGGTGCACACCCTCTACCGGCTCACTGGCGAAGTCGCTGCCCAGGATGAGGTCGCGCGGTTCCTGCGCGCCTGCGAAGACCGGGACTTCCGTGCGCGCGCCATTCAGACGGTAATCGAACAGGGCGCCGTGTCATGAATCCCGATGCCTTCAGCCAGCTTCTCACCCTCTACACCTGGTTTCTGCTCGCCGCCGCGATCGGCATACTGATGCTGATCGCGCGGTTCTACCAGCGATTTTCCAAGGAGAAGACATACTACTGGCTGTATGGTGTCTCCATCGCGTTGTTCGGCGTCGAGGCCGTGCATCAAACTCGACTGCAAATGGTCAATGATATTATCGGGCTGCTGCTCTCCGCCGCGGCAGGCTTGCTGCTGATCGTCCTGTGCGCCCTGCTCTACTGGCGCATGGCCGGTCAGCGCAGGCCTGCCGACCGCTAGGCAGGCGTGACGCATGGCCCTCGCCGCTGTCGCCGCGCTGATCGCCCCGCTGGCCGTTGCCTTTGCCTACACGGTGCTGGGACTGCTGAGTCGCAAGCTGGGCGACGCCACGCGCGCGCACCGCTACTACCTGGGCTTTTTCGTCGCCGCAGGTCTGATGCTCCTCAATGCAGGAGCGCGATTCGCCTATACCCTGCTATCGACCGAGTCCGGCTCGCTGGCCGATGGGCTGCGCGTCTTCCTGCTCGAGGGTCTGCCGGCCGTGGCTGCGACCCTCGCCGTGATGATGGCGTGGCGGTACTGGAGCTGGTTGTTGGCGGAGCGCGCGTAATCCGACTACAATCGGCGAAGCAACATCTGCGGAGACCCACACAGGTATAGAGACAAAGGGGGAACGCCTGCGATGGATGACGCATTGCTGCAACAGGCGCGCAAATTGCCGAAGATCGAACTCCACCGCCACCTTGAGGGATCACTTCGGCTCAAGACACTGCTGTCTATCGCTATGGAACACGGTCTGACGCTGCCCAGCGTCACGGTCGAAGGCCTGCGTCCCTTCGTGCAGATGATGCCGGGAGAGCCGCGCAGTTGGCAGCAGTTCCTCAGCAAGTTCGGTGTGCTGCGCCAGTTCTATCGTTCCAAGCCCATCATCCAGCGCGTCACCCACGAAGTGATCGCCGACGCGGCATCCGACAATGTGCGCTATATGGAACTTCGCTTCACCCCGCAAGCGCTCAACAATCTGATGAAATGTGCCTTCGACGACATCGTCGACTGGGTCTGTGAAGCCACGGCTGAAGCGTCGAGCGTGTATGGCATCCAGTGCGGACTCATCCTGTCGATGAACCGTCACGAGAGCCTGGAAATTGGTGAAGGCGTTGTTGAAGCTGCGATCAACTTCAAGGATCGCGGCGTGGTCGGCATCGATCTCGCCGGTCAGGAGATGGGATTCTCTTCGCTGCCATTCACCAAGCTGTTCGAGCGCGCCAAGTCGGAGGGGTTGTTCATTACGGCACACGCAGGCGAGTGGTCCGGCGCGGACATGGTTCGCGAGGCGGTTGAAGCGCTCGGCGCCGACCGCATCGGGCACGGGGTGCGCGCGGTCGAGGATCCTGAGGTCATTGCACTCCTCATCCGGCGTTCCATTCCGCTGGAAGTCTGCCCTACCAGCAATGTCGACAGCGGGGTGATTGGCGGTTATGCCGCCCACCCGGTCAAACGCCTGTACCAGCAGGGCGTTCGGACGACCCTGAACACCGACGATCCACTCATTTCGAATATCACGCTGAGCGATGAATACAGCGCCGCCATGAAGCTGCTTGGCTTCAGCCCGGTCGATATCAAGCGCCACATCATCATTGCGGCGGAGTCCGCATTCCTGGCGCCGGAGGGCCGCGCCAACCTGGTTGCGCGTTTCAACACCTGGCTCAGCGCCGACGAAGGAGACCCTCGGCAGTGATCACCCTGGGCGACATGCGCCTGCACCTGATTAACGACTGCGATATCCTGGTCGAAGGTGGCGGCGCGTTTGGTCTGGTGCCGCGCGCCTTGTGGCGCGACATGATGCCCCCCGACGAAGAGAACCGCGTGCCTATGACTCAGCACGTCCTCCTGGTCCAGGTGGGCGGCCGCAACATCGTGATCGACACGGGCTATGGAGAGAAAGTCCCCGAGAAGCAGCGGAAGTACATGTTCATGGACCGCTCGTCCGGCGGCGTGCGGGGTGCGCTGGCGCGGCTGGATCTGACGCCGGACGACATCGATCTGGTCATCGATACGCATCTGCATGGCGACCACAGCGGCGGCAATACCTGCATTGCGCCGGATGGCCGCATCGTGCCGATGTTCCCCAACGCCGAATACGTCGTACAGGCCCGGGAATACCACGACGCCACCCACCCCAACGAGCGCACCCGCGCCACGTATCTGGCGGAGAACTATGTCCCCCTCTATGAGAGCGGCCAGCTGCGTTTGCTGGAAGGCGATACCGAATTCGCGCCAGGGATTCAGGGGGTGGTGACGCCGGGGCATACGCCAGGCCACATGAGCGTCATTCTGGAGAGCCGCGGGCAGTACGCCATGTTCACCTGCGACCTGTCCAGCTACGCCATTCACTTCGAGCGGTTGGGCTGGATGACCGGCTATGACCTGGAGCCCGTCGTCACGCTGGAGACCAAGCGCATCTACCAGAAGTGGGCGCTGGAGACCAACGCCCTGTTGATTTTCCCGCATGACCCGGTTCGGCCGATGGGGCGGTATGTCCAGGGACCGGAAGGCAAGTGTGCGGTCGTCAAAGTCGACGAACCGTACCTCTAGCATTCGCCGCCGTCACTGCCGGCTCTGCCATTCCTCGATGGTTTTCTGCAAGTAGGTCCGCACCTCGGCATCGGTGACGTCGCTGACGCCGTCGAAGAACTGGCCGTCGACCTCGATCACGATTCCCCCGCCCAACCCCGATCGTACGTGAATCTTCCGGCCGGGGAAATCGCCGTTGATGTGCCGCTTGTGCTGCAAGAAGGTTTCGATAGCCGCACCAATGTTGAATGTAGGAATCTCGACCTTGGGAGCCGCGCGGCCACGCCGAGCGGTCAGCGGCGGCAGATCCTCCATCCGGTACTTGGGCAGGTCGCCAGGCAGGGGACTTGGGCTCACAGGGTCAGCCGGCGGGGCAGTCCACTGCGACTCTACTGACGGCTTCGAATCGACGAGATCTTCGTCAGACGGCATGTCCAGATCCGGCTCAGACAGCAAGGGTGCTGAAGATTCCAGCGGTGTACTCACCGGAGTCGGCGCTGCCGGGAACGCAGTGTTGTTCAGATCGCGCAGCGCCGTATTCAGCCGCCGCATGAAGTCGGCATCCGCACCCTCGATGGGATGCCGATAGGCCTTGCTGCCGATCTGTACGATCAGCGTGCCGTCGGCCACGTCGCGCAGCACGGTGAAGACTTCTACCGCATCGGCCGATCCGCCATCGCTCAGCGCCAACCGGTAGGAAGCGCGTGGGCGAGCGGGAGCGTTCGGCGGAGGAGCGGTGTCCAAGGACGGCGGCGGAGGTGGAGCATTGAACTTCTGCGGCATAGATACCCCTGGCGGCGGCGCTGGCTTCGCGCCGGGGTGAGACAGCTCGTCCAGATCGGGCATCAAATCATCATCCATCGGCTTGACCTCCATCACCACATCCAGCTCCGGTTCGTCCTTCTGACGCCGGCGCCGACCGCGAGACCAGACAATATAGGCGAGCGCACCGATGAGCAGCGCGCCCGACCCGCAAAACATCAAGATCAGACCGACCGGGATCTGCCGGAAAAACACTTCAAAGCCGCTATCCATGTCGCGTCGCCTCCTGGATGATTAGAGCCGCTGACAGCGCGGGCAGAAATGGGTGCCGCGCCCCGCCGCCCGTGTCTTCTCGATGGGTGTCCCGCAGCGGGGGCAGGGTTCGCCAGTTTGATCATATGCTGAGAAGTGATTCTGCGCTTCGCCCGTCGTTCCGTCCGGCTTTCGATACCAGTTGATGCTGGCCCCTTCAAATTCCACACCATCGGCCAGCGCCCCGCGAACCGCGGTGTGCAGGCGCTTGATGGCCGCCGCGCTGAGCCGACTGGCCGGCGTCATGGGATGAATCCTGGCGCGCCACAACGCTTCGTCGGCGTAGATGTTGCCGACTCCGGCGACAAAGGCCTGATCGAGCAGCACGGCCTTGATACCCCGTTGGGTCCGTGCCAGCCGTTCACGCATGTAGGCCGGTGTGAATTCGGCCTCGAGCGGTTCCGGGCCCAGGTTGACGGCAAGCTCCTCCATCGAACCGACCAGCGCGACGAAGCCGAACTTGCGCGCGTCGGAAAAACGGAGCTCCTTGCCGCTGTCGAGTCCCAGGCGAAAGTGGACCCAGCGGTCATCCGGATGGGACAGAACGGCGTCGGTCACATACAGGCGGCCGGTCATCTTGAGATGCACGACCAGAATGTCGTGGTCGAGTCTGAGCAGAATGTATTTCGCCCGGCGCTCTGCGGCGACAAAGGTCTGACCGGTGATGCGCGAGGCAAATGAGGCGGGATCAGGCAGGCGAATGGTCCGGGGCCAGTCGTACCACATCTCCCCTGCCACCCGACCGATCAGCGGGGCACGCAGGCCGCGGACTACATTTTCTACTTCCGGGAGTTCTGGCATGAGCAGCAATGGCCTTGGGTCAATCGACCTCCAACGCTGGTGGCCGAGTTGTGAAGGGCAGACGATCACGAACGCCCTCATTATAGAACAGGAGGGCGTTCGCAAGATGTAAGAAGAATGTCCTTACCGGCTGGTCGCGCGATTACGACTCGATGGCAAAGCGCTTGACGAATTCCCACATGATCGCCGTCGCATCGATATCCTGGCGCGTCTTGCCCACCAGGAACTCCGGCAGTTCCAGACCACCTGGCCAGGTATGGCCGCCATCGGGGATGGAGTACAGCACGACCTCCGCGTCATCCTGGCAGGCCGTGTAGGTGGTCACCGTGACCGCGTCAGGGGTGCCGCCAGTTGTGCTTTCCGCCTCTGTGCAGGTAGCGCGGGCGGCCCAATCCTGAATCCACTCGTTGATGTCTGGCAGCCCCATGTCCTCCGCGCCTTCATAAGGAACAATCGGATCGACGACGCCGTGGAAGCTGATCACCGGCACGACGCGACTGGGGTTGCAGCCTTCTTCAAGTTCAGGATAAGCGCCGGCAACCGTACCGATGGCGGCGATGCGGTCGGCCATCTCGCAGGCCAGCCGGTTACTCATGCCTCCGCCATTGCTCAGACCGGTGGCATAGACGCGCTGCGCGTCGATGCAGTAGTTCGACTCCAGATAATCCAGAAGGTCGTTGAAGAATCCGAGATCGTCGGCCTGTTCGCCGAGCAACGCGCCCAGCACCCCCACCCCCGGATCGCTAAAGAGGCCGGCGTTCCAGCGCAGCGGGAAGCCCGTCCCGCGTGGATAGACGGTCAGGAAACCCTCGGACTCGCCAAGTTCATCCCAGCGGGAGAATTCCCGCTGCTGGTCGGGATTCGACGAGAACCCATGCATACTCAAGACGACGGGCGCAGGCGACGTACCGTCGTAGCTCTCCGGAACGTGGAGCAAGAATGAGCGCGTCTGCCCGCCCGACTCCAGGGTCACCTCGTTCATGCCCGGCTCGACTGGAATGGCCCCGCCGCACGAACCCGCTGCACTCTGCGCACGAGCCGGCGCCAGCGAGGCGAAACCGATCACCACGATAAGCACCATCAGCCACGCGACCGATTTATGATACTGCCTTACGTATTCCACCTTGATTCCCTTATCAATACAATCCAACCCACAGGTATCCGGTACGAACGGAAGGGTCTATAACGCCCTCCTCAGGTCGTCAATTTTAGCATCGATTGGTGTTATACTTGGGTACGAAGCGAACATACGGACGCATTTTCCAGGCATGGCCGATCAACCTTTTGTACATCTGCACGTCCACACGGAATACTCCCTGCTGGACGGTTTTTGTAATATCAAGAAACTGACCAAGCGTGCCGCGAGCCTGGGCATGAATGCCCTGGCCATCAGCGATCACGGCACGATGTTTGGCGTCATTGACTTCTACAATGCCTGCCAGGATACCGGCATCAAGCCGATCATCGGCATGGAAGGCTACATCACATCCTTTGACCGGCGCATGTCTGACCGCGACCCAGGCCGGGACCGGGACAATCATCATCTGCTGCTGCTGGCGATGAACGAGACGGGCTACAAAAACCTGCTCAAGATCGCCAGCGCCGCTCAGCTCGAAGGCTACTACTACAAGCCGCGCATCGACAAGGAATTTCTCGAACAGCACGCCGAGGGCCTCGTCGCCACCAGCACCTGCCTGGGCGGGCAGATTCCCGGCATGATCATGCGCGGGAATGACCAGGGTGCACGCGAGATTGTCGACTGGTACATCCAGACCTTCGGCAAGGATCGCTTCTACCTCGAGCTCCAGAACCACAAGCTGGACGAAATCGCCTCGGTCAATGAGTGGCTGATTGGCAATGGGAAGAAGGATCAGGTCGGCCTGGTCGCGACCAGCGACGTGCAATACATCTCTGCCGACGATTACGACCCGCACGACACCCTGCTCTGCATCCAGACCTCAGCGCTCAAGAACGAGACCGACCGGATGCGCATGAGCGACAACAGTTACTACCTGGCCAGCCCGGAAGAGATGTGGCAGGCCTTCGGACACATCAACGACGGCGAGGCACTCCTCAATACGGTCAAAATCGCCGAAATGTGTTCGATCGATCTGAGCCGCAAGGGGTACCATCTCCCGGTCTTTACGGTGCCCGAAGGCTTCACCAGCACCTCGTTCCTGCGCCACCTGACCGAAAAGGGGCTCGTCTGGCGATACGGCGACCGCGCCTTCCAGGACGCCCATCTGCGTGAACGGCTGGAATTCGAACTGAGCACCATCGAGAAGATGGGTTTTGCCACCTACTTCCTGATCGTCTGGGATCTGTGCGAATATGCCCGCCAGACCGACATCTGGTGGAATGTGCGCGGCAGCGGTGCAGGCAGTGTCGTGCTTTATTCGCTGGGTATCACCAACATCGATCCCATTCAGAACAACCTGCTTTTCGAGCGCTTTCTCAACCCCGGCCGCGTCACCATGCCGGACATCGACATGGACTTCCCCGATGACCGGAGGCACGAGATGATTGCCTATACCTCGCGCAAATATGGCGAGGACAAGGTCGCGGCCATCATTACGTTCGGAACGCTGGGGGCCAAGGCGGCGGTGCGCGACGTCGGGCGGGCGCTGGGCGTCGATCTGGCGCTGGTCAATCAGGCGGCGCGCCTGATTCCGACCGAACCCAAGCCAAAGCCGGTGCACGAGTACGTGGACGGCAACCCGGAGCTGAAGAAGCTGTACGGGGGCAGCGACGTGCTGAAGCAGGTCATCGACACGGCGTCGCACCTCCAGGGAGTCAGCCGCCACGCCTCGACGCATGCTGCCGGGGTCATCGTCGCGGATCGTCCGCTGGTCGAGTATCTGCCTTTGCACCGCCAGACCAAAGAGAGCGATCAGGACGGCAGCCTGCGCCAGGTGACGCAGTTCCCGATGGAAACCTGCGAGGCCATCGGTCTGCTGAAGATCGACTTTCTCGGCCTGTCGACGCTGACCTATCTGCGCCGCGCGTGCGATCTGATCGCCAAGCATCACGGCATCCGCTACTCGATGGACAACATCCCCTACCGTCCCAGCGGCGATCCGGTCCAGGATCGCATGCTGCGAGAGACGTTCGAGATGCTGGGCCGGGGTGAAACGGTTGGCGTGTTCCAGCTTGAAAGCAGCGGCATGCAGACGATGCTGCGCGAGATGAAGCCGTCTAAGTTCGAGAACATCGTCGCCGGCGTATCGCTCTACCGGCCGGGGCCGCTGGAATTCATCCCGCAGTACAACGCGCGCATGCACGGCAAGGAAAAGGTTGCCTATCTGCATCCGAAGCTGGCCGAGATCCTGGACGAGACTTACGGCATCATCGTCTACCAGGAACAGATCATGCAGATCGGCCAGCAGTTGTTCGGCTACTCGCTGGGCGAAGCAGATCTGATGCGCCGAGCGGTGTCGAAGAAGAAAAAGACCGACCTGGAGAAGCACCGAGCCATCTTCACGAGAAAGGTCCTGAACACGGCGTTGATACGGACACCGCGGGCAAGATCTTCGACCAGATAGAATTCTTCGCCAACTATGGTTTCAATAAAAGTCACGCGGCGGATTACGCGGTCATAACGGTTCAAACGGCCTATCTGAAGTGCCACTATCCCGCCGAGTATATGGCGGCGCTCCTGTCCACCTACTTCGACGACGCCGTCAAGGTCACGACCTTCCTGGCGGAGTGCAAGCGGCTCGACATTCCCATCCTGCCGCCGGACATCAATGAAAGCCAACTCGACTTCGATATCCAACCCCTCGAGGATGGACGGCGCGGCATTCGCTTCGGCATGGCCGCCATCAAGAACGCCGGCGTCGGCGCCCTCACCAACCTGATTCAGGAGCGCGAGACCGGCGGCCAGTTCCGCGACCTGGCCGACTTTGCCTCGCGCGTCGATTTGCGTCATGTCGGCAAGCGTACCGTGGAAATGCTGGCGAAGGTCGGTGCGTTCGGGGTAATGGGCACGCGCACACAGCTTCTGGCGGCGCTGGACCGTATCGTCAGCTTCAGCATCGACCAGCATCGGGCAAGAGAGGTCGGGCAGATCAGCCTGTTTGGCGACGTCATGGCGCCCTCCTCCGACGAGCTGCTGAGCCGGCTCACCCACATGGAAGAGGTCGGCAGGCGGGAAATGCTGGAGTGGGAGCGCGAACTGCTGGGCATCTACGTTTCCAGCCATCCGATCGACGAATTCCTGCCCATGCTGGCCAATGCCAACGTCACCAACAGCTTCGATGTGCAGAACGCCGACGGCGGCATGCACGGCAAGTCAGTCCGCTTTGCAGGGCTGGTGAGCAATGTCCGCAAACTCGTCACAAAAACCGGTGACATGATGGCGGTGGTCAAGCTTGAAGACCGGCTTGGCACCGTTGACGCCGTCCTCTTCCCCAAGACCTGGGACAAGTACGGCGAGTTCTTCGAGGAAGTCAGCGAAGTCGTGCTGGTCACCGGCAAGCTCGACCTGGGGCGTGGCGAGCCGCAGATTCAGGTGGAGCACGTCACCCAGGAGTTTGAAACTGGCATCTCCGACAACCCGGCGATGCTGGCCACCCTCGAAGCACCTGAACCGTTCTGGCTTGATGGAATGGACGAGGAGCCGCCTTTCGACGGGGAGCCGGGAAACGGAAATGGCAGCCACGCCTCTGCGCAGAATCCGCCCGCGACGCGTTCCTCTTCGCCTGCTCCAGCTGACTCCTCCAGGTATGCGGCCCGGCAGCCTGCGCCGCCCCCCTTTGAACCTTCCCCGTCGAGCGTACCGGAGCCGCCAGGCTTCGACGAGCTGCCGCCGCTGATCGACGATGACGAGGTATTCGTCGGCCCGCCCGTCGAGCTGTCCGAACCCCTGCCGCCGGCCAAGCTCCTGCGTGTTCGATTCTGGCGCAGTGCGAGCGACGAGCGAGATCGCTGGCGTCTCCAGAAGCTGGTCGGCGAGATCAACGCCTTTTTTGGCCGCGATCATTACGAAATCGTGCTGGTCAGCGAGGGCGCTCCGACGCACGTGCTGCGCTTCAAGGACAAGACCACCCAGTGCTGCGAAGCGCTGGTCCGCAAAATCGAAAAGCTGGAAGGCATCGAAGTCGAAATCCACGATGAGACTGGTATCGCCGAAACGGGACGCTAAAATAGTCGCGCGCTCAGTGTAAGGGGAGCATCTCAGACTATGAAACGCATCGCGGTGATGACCAGCGGGGGGGATTCTCCCGGCATGAACGCGGCGATTCGCGCGGTCGTGCGAACGGGTATGGAACTGGGCATCGAAACCTACGGTATTCGACAGGGCTATTCCGGGTTGATGAATGGCGATTTCAACCCGTTAACCAGCGTTGAGGTCAGCGGCATTCTCCAGCGCGGCGGCACCATTCTGCAGACGGCCCGCAATGAAGAGTTCAAGACTCCGGCAGGACAAAAGAAGGCCTTGCGCCGGCTGAACGAGAAGAACATCGAGGGACTGATCGTCATCGGCGGCAATGGCAGCCTGACCGGTGCGCTGGCGCTGCACAAGCAGGGGTTTCCGACGGTCGGCATTCCGGGAAGCATCGACAACGACATCTTCGGGACGGACATGTGCGTCGGCGTGGATACGGCGCTGAACACCATTCTTGATGCCCTCGACCGCCTTCGTGACACCGCGACCTCGCACCAGCGCGCGTTCCTGATTGAAGTGATGGGCCGCAACTGCGGTTATCTGGCGCTGATGGGCAGCATCCTCGGCGGCGCGGAAGTAGTCGTGACGCCTGAGCGTGAGGTCAGGATGGAAGAGGTCGCTTCCGCCCTGGAAGACGCCTATGTGCGCGGCAAAACTCACGCCATCGCCGTGATTGCGGAAGGTGCGCCCTTCAAAGTCACGGATCTGGCGGAATTCCTGACCGGGAAGAACGTCGGTTTCGAAATCCGCCTCACCATTCTAGGGCACATCCAGCGCGGCGGCAGTCCGTCCGCATTTGACCGCCTGCTGGCCACGCGAATGGGCGTCAAAGCAGTCCGCGTGATCGACGCCGGAGAGTCCGGCGTGATGGTCGCCCAGCAGGGACGCGAAATGAAGACCATTCCCATCGAGGAAGCGATCAGCCAGATTCGCCCCATACGGGAGAGCGACTTCGAGATGGCGCGCTTCCTCTCTCGCTAGAAGTCGCCCTCTTTCGACCGACCATGATGCGCGCTGCGAGACTGACTCCCAGCGCGCATTGTTGTTCCGCCGTGTTTTTCAGAGTTCGATGTACGGGATCTGGTTGGCGCGGCCGACAAGGTGCACGCTCTGCCCGGTGACGCCGCTGGTCAGCGTGAAGTCGAAGGCGGCGGTGAAGGTGTCGTCATTGGTCAGCACGCGGATATCGCCCTGAAGCGCCAGGCCCGCCGGGTCGGCCAAGTTCAGGAAATCATCGTCAAGGTCGGCGAGCGACACCACCAGCCCGAACTGATCGACCATGATCGCCGTGGCTTTCTCCAGGTTGTGCGCCCCGGTCAGGTTCTCTGGCACGAAAATGGTCACGCTCAGCAGGCCGGTGTCTTCGCTGTTGGAGTCGCGTACGTCGATGGTGAAGGTCAGGCGCCGCGGCTGAAACTCCGCCGGGTCCGCGCCGGGCTGCGGTTCGAAGGCAATGAGCGCGGCACTGCTTGTCGGGAAAGGTCCGGTTGCGACCCGATCACCTTCGACGCTGATCTCCGCGGTCGCCGGCTCCATGTCGTCGAAGCTGGTTGGCGTATCGACGCTGATGACCGTGACGGTCAGCGGCGGGGCGGTGGAGGCGGCCAGAGTCTGGCGCACCGACTCTGCCGTCATATCGTCGACGGGCAGCGACGTTGGATCGGTCGGTGGCGCCTGTTGAATCGAGCAGGCACCGATCACTGCTGCCGTCAGGAGAAGCGCCACCCGTTTCATACGCCTGCGCCTTTCGTGATGCATCGCACTACCTCGCTCCAGTTTGTGACTATTCGTTCTCGCCACTATCGCCGGCAATCTCGCCCACGCGCGCCCTGACCAGGTTGATGAGCGCCAGGGTAGGCACGCGCAGATCGACCCCGCGCTGGCCGGCGCTGACCACGATGTGCTGGTGCTCGGACGCCGACTTGTCGAGGAAGACTTTCCAGTTCTTCTGGACCAGCGCCAGCGCGCTGATGCCGCCGACCTTCAGCCCGGTCATGGCTTCTGCCTCTTTATGCGCCGCCATGCGCACCTTCTTCTCCCCGGCCAGTGCAGCCAGGCGCTTCAGGTCCAGTCGCTTGTCGGCCGGGATGATACAGAGGATGGGCTTTCCGCCGCCATCCGGCTCGACCACCAGCGTCTTGAAGACAAGGAACGGCGGTATCCCCAGTACCTCAGCGATTTCCTCCGCATCGCGAAGTTCGTCGGAGAATTCAAGGACTTCGTAGGGTATTTTGTTCTGCTCCAGCAGCCGCATCGAGTTCAGTTTGACAGCCATCGATTGCCTTCACCTGCCCTGTCATTCATAAGCCGGACGGTTCGCCCGACTCCATCACTTATATTGTGCGCGCGAGAATCGCCCCATCAGCCCGGGCGACCAGGAGGCCGCCCCAGGCCAGCATCCGGTCGAACCAGCGGAGATAGACCACGCGCGATCGCCGCTCGACCGCGCGCAGGATGCCATCGGCAACAAACTCCGGCGTCATGACCGGGACCAGCTTGTGCGACTGCTTGGGCGCGCTGCTGGTCGATCCGAGCCGGTTGGCGTTGAAGTCGGTGGCCGTGCGCCCGACGCGCATGTCGGTCACGGCGATGCCGTCTTCTTCCAACTCCATACGCAATGATGCGATCAGGCTGGCCTTGAAGGCCTTCGTAGCCGCGTACGTCGCATAGTACGGCGCGATCAGCGTTGCCAGCACCGACGTGATAATCACGATCTGGCCGCGCGTGTGCCGGATCGCCGGGATGCCCGCGCGAATGGTATGGTAGACGCCCTCGACGTTGGTTCGCAGCACCGCTTCGATGTGCGACCATTCGGCCTCCGCCACCGCCCCGCGTTGGCCGAGTCCTGCGTTGGCCACGACGACATCGAGCCGTCCGAAGCGCGCCACCGCCTGATCGACACAGCGTTGTACGGCTTCTCGGTCGGTCACATCCGCTTCAAGCGGTAGTATCGTTCCAGAAAAGCCGATCGCCGCCTCGGCCAGCGAAGCGAGTCGTTCGACCCGCCGCGCGATGGCCGCGACGTTCCACCCCTGCCGCGCGAAAGTCAGCGCTGTCGCATAGCCGATCCCGCTCGATGCCCCTGTGATGAGTACTGCTCGCGTGAGTTCAGTCATGCCGTGGAGTATACTATATGGTGCGTGTGAGGGTGGTCACGAATTCGCTCTGATGCGGTCGCTAGACATCGCTGAGAAACCACTCGTCTACGCCAGGGGCAGTATCTGCGAGCAAGTTCCGCATTCCGAACGACAGGAGGCGTGATTTCGATGCCATCACAGGACAAGAAACTTACATACGTTCTGAAGGTCACATTGGATGACATAACGCCACCGATCTGGCGTCGTCTGCTCGTTTCCGGTGACACCGATCTCCTGCATCTGCACATGTTTATTCAAGTGGCAATGCCATGGGAGAACTATCATCTCTTCTCGTTCACTGCAGGGGGGATCGAATACTCTGTTCCGAACCCTGCTGTTGGCCCCAATCCGTTACGAGTGCGGGACTTGCGCGCAGTCACCCTAAAGGACGTGGTGAAATCGACCGGACAGCGGTTGGACTACCTTTACGATTTCGGCGATACCTGGAAACACACGATCAAGGTCGAAGAGATCAGAACAACGTTTAGTTCCGATGTGTTGCCCAGTTGTACGAAAGGCAAACGGAATGGCCCGCCTGAGGATTGTGGCGGGGTCTGGGGCTATCAGATGCTGCTCGATGCGCTCCGCAACCCAGATCGGGGGGAATCCAGAGAACAATTGGAGTGGCTTGGTAGACACTTCGATCCCGAAAAGTTCGACATTGATGCCGTGAATACCCGTCTTGCCGAGGTCATGAATATGACGGAAACGGAGATCGTCGGCGAAGATGTGAAGACGGATAGCTTGTTTAGCAGCGGACTGGAAGGTTTTCCTTCGTTTGGAGATTTTCTGTCGTCCTTTGAAGAGAATTTTTCCGACTGGATGAGCCCGCGCCGCTCACAGATTGTCGTCGAGATCCTTCGTCATATCGCAAATCATGTTGCCGAACGCGATCTAGGGTACGTGCTATCGGCCGGCGCCTCGTTTGTTGTCGACGACGCGGAAGTGTCACCTGCGGTCGCATTCATTAAGAAGACTCGCTTGACGAACCTTCCTGATGTCGGAATTATCGAAATGTCGCCGGACCTGGCCGTGGAAGTCACGTTCCCAGACGAACCGGATATCGTTGGGGAGACAGCCGATAACCTGAAAGCCTTCAAAAAGGCTGGGATAGTGTGCTGGAATGTACTTCCACACAAGCAGCAAATCGAAGTTCACATCCCCGGTCAGCGCAGGAAAGTTCTCGGGATGAACGACGTTCTGGAGGGCGGCGATATCCTTCCCGGCTTCTCGGTGCCTGTCGCTCAAATTCTAAGGACCTGAACAACCCATGTTTACCCCTTCAACTCCATACATCAAGTCCCTGGGGAACGGATTCACCATCAAGTCGGTCGCCTCGGTCGAGGATGTCGAACGCGTTGCGAAGTTCAACGCTGCCGCCTTCGGACCTCAGGAAGAATCAATGTCGCGCGCACTCATCCTCAGTCACCCGGACACCCGACCCGAACACTGGTTGTACGCCGAGGAAGACAGCACCGGCCTGGTCGTCGCCTCGCTGTGCCTCATTCCCTGGCGCTGGAACTACGCCGGGGTCGAGCTGCGTTCTGGTGAGCTGGGCATCTGCGCCACGCTCGAAAATTATCGCAACCGGGGCCTGATTCGCGCGCTGAACGTCCGCCATAAGGATTTGCTTCGCGAGGGCGGATTCCACCTCAGTCATATTCAGGGGATTCCGTACTTCTACCGCCAGTTCGGCTACGAGTACGCGCTGCCCCTCGAAGGCGGTTGGGAGATCGAGCTGCGGCAGATTCCCGACGACGAGCCTGTCGGTTTCAGCTTCCGACCGGCTGTGATCGAGGACATTCCGACTCTCGCGCGGCTCTGTGACGAGGCGCGTGCGGCATTCGCTATCTCCTCACTGCGAGAAGAGGGTGTGTGGCGCTATTTCTTCGAGGCCGGCCCGGAACGGGAACAGGCCTCGACATCTTTGTTCTGCTCGATAGGGCTGGTCAGCCGGTGGGCTACTGGTTCATCCAACACCATGGGTTTGGGGAAGGACTCAACGTCGGCGAGGTGTCGCGCCTGGACCATGCCAGCGCCCGCGCGCTGCTGCCGATCCTCAAGAGTCAGGCGGTCGCTCGCAGCAAACCGTATATCCGGTTGATCGTACCGGATGGCACGCCGCTGATCCGGACGGCGGCCGACTTTGGCGCCCGCGACACGGGGAGGTACCAGTGGCAGCTTCATGTGCCGGACACCGCCCATCTGCTCCGGACTATCGCCCCAGTGCTCGAGCAGCGCATCGCCGGAAGCATGTTCGCGGGCCTTACCGATACACTGACTATCTGCCTGTATCGCGAGACGGTGGTCCTGCGCTTCGAATCGGGAAAGCTGGCCAGCGTCGAAACGACACCCGTGCCGATCAACGATGGCGCGATCTGCATCCCGCCGCTGCTGTTCCCCCTGCTGGTTTTCGGCTGGCGAACCCGCGCCGAACTGGCCGAGCGCTATCCCGACTTCCTGGTGTGGGAGCGACGAAACACACTGATCGACGTCCTGTTCCCCAGGATGACTTCGTCTCTCAGTACCCTCTACTGAGCCGGCTTTACGCTCACCTCTCGGCCCCGTGCGATCGCTATCAGATCTGCACCGGCTCGTGATAGATTCCGAATACCTCGCGCATCACGTCGACGATCTCGCCGAGCGTGCAATAGGCGCGCGCGCAGTCGAGCAGATAGAGCATGGTGTTGTCCGTCCCTTCGCAGGCGCGGCGTAGGGCGTTCAGGGCTGCCCCTGCCCGCTCGTTATCGCGTTCCAGACGCAGGCGCGCCAGGCGTGCGCACTGGCGCTCGAAACCCTGCGGGTCCATCTCCAGGATCGGGATGGCCGGCGGTTCATCGCTGACGTACTTGTTGACGCCGACAATGGCGCGCTCGTTCTGGTCCATCTCGCGCTGGTGCCGGTAGCTGGCATCGGCGATCTCCCCCTGGAAGAAGCCGGCTTCCAGAGCTGGAATGACGCCTCCCAGCGATTCGATGCGCCGGAAATAATCGTAGACCTGTCGCTCGGTCTGGTTGGTCAGCGCCTCGACAAAATAGCTGCCGCCGAGGGGATCGATGGTGTTTATCACGCCGGTCTCTTCGGCGATCACCTGCTGCGTGCGCAGCGCCAGCGTGACGGCGTGTTCGCTCGGCAGGGCCAGCGCCTCGTCCATACTGTTGGTGTGCAGCGACTGCGCCCCGCCCATGACGGCCGCCAGCGCCTGGATAGCCACGCGAACCAGGTTCACTTCCGGCTGCTGCGCCGTCAGACTGACGCCGGCGGTCTGGCAGTGGAAGCGCATCAGCCAGGAGCGAGGGTCTTTCGCGCCGAACGTCTCGCGCATCTCCCGCGCCCAGATCCGCCGCGCGGCGCGCAGCTTGGCGATCTCCTCGAAGAAATCATTGTGGACATTGAAGAAGAAGCTGATGCGCGGCGCAAACGAGTCGATATCCAGCCCACGCTGGACGCCCCAGCGCACATATTCGAGGCCGTCGGCCAGCGTGAAGGCCAACTCCTGAACGGCGGCGCTGCCAGCCTCGCGGATGTGATAGCCGCTCACGCTGATGGTGTTCCACTGTGGCAAGCGCTGGGTGCCGAATTCGATCGTGTCGGTCACCAGCCGCATCGAAGGCGCGGGCGGGAAGATGAACTCCTTTTGCGCGGTGTACTCCTTGAGAATGTCGTTTTGCAGCGTGCCGCGCAAGGCTTCCATTGGCACGCCCTGCTTTTCGGCGGCGGCAATGTAGAACGCCCAGATGACGGCCGCCGGGCTGTTGATGGTCATGCTGGTCGAGACTTCGCCGAGCGGGATGCCGTCGAAAAGGATCTCCATGTCCTTGAGCGAACTGACGGCGACGCCGCACTTGCCGAACTCGCCCAGCGCCTCGGGCGCATCGGTGTCGTAGCCCATGAGCGTCGCCAGATCGAAGGCGACGGACAGCCCCATGTTGCCCTGCTCCAGCAAGTAGCGATAGCGGGCATTCGTCTCTTCGGCCGTACCGAAGCCTGCGAACATGCGCATCGTCCACAACCGGCCACGATGACCGGTCGCATGGATACCGCGGGTATAGGGGTATTCGCCAGGAAAGCCGAGGTCACGCAGATAATCGATGTCGGCCACGTCAAGCGGCGTGTACAGCCGCTCAATGGGCTCGCTGCTCTGGGTTATGAAGCGCGGGCGCTGCTCGGGCATTTTGTCGAGGGTCTTTTTCAGCGTCGTCTGTTCCCAATGTCCCTTTGCAGCCGCGAGATCGTTCAGGTCCTGTGAACTGTGCAGGGTCATCATCTCCACTCCAACTCCGGGGACTCTTTTGACCAACTCTCCCCCAGGTGTCAGCATTGTAACATGCGGTCACACCCTGCCGAACGAGCGGATTATGCTATGATGTTGCTATGACACAGGAAAGAGACCCGAAACGCGTCACCACCGAAACCCTCCTGCGCGCAGTCGCAACCGGCGACAGCCGCCTCGATCGGCTTGTCGTCCCGGTCCTGATGGCGCTGGGTGTGATGCACATCGTTGCCCGAATCGCAATCAACCACCCGGTAGGGATCGCCCTGGCGGTGGCCAACCTGATCGTCCTGGTTCTGCTGGCAGCGGACACACCGATCCGCCGCGCCATCGTCGGTGAGCGGTTCACGCGGGTGCATGCGCTGCACATCCTGCTGACGTGGCTCTACTCGGCGTTATGGATCGCCATCCTCGGGCTGGTTCCCGACGCGCCGATGACCGGCAAGAACAGCGAACAGACTTACTTCATCCTGATCATGCTGGTAGCGGTCGGCTGGATGTTCCTGCGCTCTCTCCTGGTGCAGACGCGCGCCTTCCACCGGCGCTTCAGCACCGCCATTCCCCTGTGGGAGCAGCTGCTCCTCGCCTCCAATGAGCTGATTGCCACCGGCCTGGCGGCGCTGGTTGGCGCCAATGTGCTGGTGCGCCTGTTTCAGCCGGACGTTTTCTCGGTGCGGATCGACCCGATGTACGCCGGCGGGCTGCTCGCCGTGACCTGGCTGTACTACCTGGGCATGCAGTTCATGTGGGTGCAGCGCTGGAACGATTGGCTCAGCCAGAGCCGGACGTGGGTGCGACTGGCCCGTCTGCTGGCGCCGCTCGCGCTGATCGTCTGCACACAGCTGATTTACAGGCGCTTCCTGGAGCGCGGCGACCCGCGCACGGCGGGTCTGCTGGGCAACTCCAACCTCGACCAGGCGGTCCTGTCGATCACGCCGGTGCTGTGGCTGCTGATCCTCGTCCTGCTGGTGATCGTTTACATCAGCGGGCGAGGTTTGCGCGAACGCTTTCTACCGGACGATCTCCTGCAGCGCCTGCCTACGCGGCTGTCGAGCATTCTGTCGACTGTTTCCGATATGGACATGCTGCTGATTCTCGGCGTGCTCTCTACGCTGATCCCGGCCTACCTGCTGCTGCTCGGCGACACGGGCGGGCTGATCGGCCAGCTTCGCCAACAGGTGCTTCAGCGGGGCAGCGCCCTGATTGAGACGAGCGAGCAGGCGCTGGCCCTGCTCTTCGCCCTGCCCTTCTATGTGCTACTCGTCACGCTGCTGGCCTTCTATGGCGCCGCGCTGGGCCGTTCGACGCTGCCTGCCGATGAGCGTGACGCCCTGGTCAAGAAGCTGCCTGTCGGCTTCCTGATCGTTCTGATCATCACGCTGTATCTGTTCGCAGTGCCGTTCAGTCAGGTGCTCACCGAGGGACGACTGCCCGAGCTGCCCCAGGATCTGGGCCGCATCCTGGCGTTCAACATCGTGATCCCTCTGCTCCTGCTCTATGTCCACTACTTTGTGCTCATCCGCAGCCCGTACACCCGTGGGCAGAAACGCTGGCGTGAGCGCAAGACACAGGTACTGATAGAGCAGCTCGATACTATTCAGGGGAAGATTCACGCGCTTAACGATCAGATCAACCGCATCGAAGAGGCGTGGCAGCGGCATCACAGCACCGATGCGCGGAGTATGGACAACCTGTTCCGCTACGTACAGCTCAACGGCCAGCGCGACGATCCGAATATGCAGCGCCTTCGCCTGCTCGACGATCGTCAGCAGTTGAACGAGATCAGCGAAACTCCGGTTTCCGTCGCCATCGCGCGTCTGCCCGTGCGTGTGGTCAGCATCGGCATCCCCTGCTGCTGATTGTTCAGATTTACCAGTGGGCCATTCTTAATGATGGTCTGCGCCAGATCATCAATGATCCCAGCCTGACGATCCTGGACTTCTTCCGTGCGATCCTGCAGCAGACACAGTTTTAGAGAACTTACTTTAAGCACTACTTTTATAATATGTTAAGCTTTCTGGACATAGTTATAACCATCTCTTAAAATACAGGATATCTCGACCCTCCATTACTCCGGCGGCTCACTTTGGAAAAAACCATATCGCAGCACGAAGAACTGATCGCGGTACTGAAAGAAGTAAACCAGCCTCTATCTCCCGACGATCTAATGGCGGAAGCAGGGCGCAAGGTCCTGCTTGCCGAACTCATCAATATGCTCGAGCACGAAGATGGCAGCCGAACTGGCGAGGACATTGAAGACGTGCATGACATGCGCGTCGCGATTCGCCGAATGCGCAGCGCCCTGCGGCTCCTGGAGCCCTACTTCAAAGCGAAGGCGATCACGCCTTACGTGCAAAAGATGCAGAAGATCGCCCGCAGCCTCGGCACGGTCCGCGACCTGGACGTTCAGATCGAAGACCTGGAGAAGTATGCGGCGGACCTGCCTGAAGAGACTCGCCTCGCACTGGACAAAGGCGTCGTCTATCTGAAGCAGAAGCGAGACAAGGCGCGCGACCGTCTCATCGATGCGTTTGATCGCGGCAGCTATCAGCGATTCGTCAAGGATTTCAGCGCCTTTCTCACCTCGCCAGGCAAGGGGGCGAGGAGCGGGGATAGCGAGGACATCCTGCCTATTCGTCTACGCCATATCCTGCCTGAGATGATCTACCGGCACCTGGGTTCCGTGCGCGCCTACGAAGACGTACTGCCTGACGCCGACCTCCCCACACTTCACGCCCTGCGCATCGAATTCAAGCGACTACGCTACGTCGTCTCGCTGTTCGGCGACGTGCTGGGGAGCACCACCAGTGATTTCATCGAGGAAATGAAGCTGATCCAGGATCATCTGGGGAAACTGAATGACATTTCGGTCGCTCAGGAGCACCTGACAGACCTGATGAACGCTTTCTCGCCGGGCAAACACGACGACGTATTGGCCGCCCTCCAGGAATATGTCGAGCGATTGGAGGAAAAGAAGACCACGTTGTGTGCGGGTGTCCCGGCCATGTGGCAGCGCTTCAACACCAAGAAAGTACAGCGGCACCTCGCCATGGCGATTGCCGCACTCTAGGCAACTCCTCGAACTGCATCAACGTCCTCTCCCCTGCTGCGCTTCGCTTAGCTTCTCCTCTCCATTTCATGGACAGGAGACTGAGAGGTGAGGTGATTCGTGGCTGTTCTTCAGGCGGTATCGGTACGGGTTGGCGGCTCAACGCCTTCGCTGGCTCGTGCCGATCTCTGTGCCGGGCGGGTCGACCACGCGGCGCCGGCCGCGGCCATCAACATGGCTGCCGGATGCACGGGTAGATAGTAGCGCTGCCACTCCAGTGGGGTAAGCAGCGCGGTCGTCACGACCATCGCCACCACCCAGAGCACAATCACAGTCCGCGCCCGTGGGTTCCGACTCCCCCGTCCGATCAGCGACCCCAGCCCGGCCAGCGCCGCCAGCGGCAACAGCAGATTGAACAGCACACCTTCCAGACCCGCGGCCTGAAGATCGCGCACGCCATCCAGCGCCGAGGCTTCATAGGCGCTAATCTCGCCGCTGATAGCGCCCGCCCACGCCGGAACTTCGTAGTACTGCGCCGGTGGGATGAACGCCTGGCGCAGCCAACCGCTGAGCGCCGCGCCTGTATCCGGGTAGCCGCCAAACGCCGTCGTCTGCCCAGCCAGCAGATCGCTGCGCAGGGCCAGCACCTGCCCTGCACGCCCGATTGGATCGCCCCACCATGTCGGATTGAGGGCGTAGAATAACATCAGCGCCCCGACCGCCGACAGGACCAGCCAGAGCAGGGCGCGAACCGGTGGTTTGTCGGCGTGCTCGCGAGAGGCGCGGGCGAAATCAACCAGAACCAGCAGCGCGCAGGCGCCATAAACGGCAACCAGAGTGAACACGGCGGTGTGCTTGCTGGCCAAAGCCAGCCCCGCCGCCAACGCCAGCAGCATCGCCGACCACCACGACCGGGTGCGCGCAAACCAGACTCCGGCCAGCACGGTGAACAGGCTGAAGGCGATCATGCTGCCTTCCATCATGGCCCGCCGGCCGTTAACCAGCAGCGCAGGATGGAGCGCATACAACACCACGGCGATCAGCGCCCCGGACCGGCCGCCGACCATCCACCCCAGGGCGAACATCGGCAGCAGGCCGAGCGCCGTGAGCAGCGCCGACGGGAGACGGGCCGCGATCAGCAGGTCGGTCGAAGGTGCATGGCCATTGGCAATGTTATAGTCCCAGTCCGCGCCCCAATCCCATGGCTGGTTGAGATCGTCAGCCATGTAGCCGCGCAAGCTCAACGCCAGCCCGACCAGCAGCTTGTTGACTACGCCGTTGATCAGCCGCAGCTCCTGCACCGCCGGGTCGGCCGGATTTTCCTGATAGCGCACTACGTCGAGATTGCCTTCCCGGAAGATAAGAGTGTAATCACGGCTCATGGCGATCTGAGTGGCCTCATCGCCATGAAAAGGCGTGATCGAGACGCCCGCCACGATGTAAGCCCCCAGGCCCATCAGGACTGCTGCGTAAATCACTCCCGCGGCAATCGGATTGCTAAACGGTCGGGCGAGAAGTCGGGTGATCGATGCGTTGCTCATGGTGCCGGCGGTGCCTGATCTTCTCCCAGTGTGTAGTTGTGTGCCTGCGTGCGGAACAGATGGGCATAGATGCCGTCGAGGGCCATCAGCTCGATGTGCGTGCCCGATTCGGCGATCTTGCCGTCGTCCAGCACAAAGATGCGATCGGCCATGCGCACGGTGCTCAGACGGTGGCTGATCAGGAGCGCGGTCTTCCCCTGGGCGATCTGCTTGAAATGCTCAAACACCGCCGCCTCGGTCAGCACGTCCAGCGCTGCCGTTGGCTCGTCGAGGATGATCACCTGCGAATCGCGATAGAAGGCGCGGGCCAGCGCCACTTTCTGCCACTGGCCGACGCTGAGTGATTGCCCACCCTCGAAGTAATCGCCGAGCAGTGTGTCATAGCCGTTCGGCAGCGACTCCACCACGGGGTGTGCCTCAGCTTTGTGCGCCGCCACGTCGACTCGTGGCAGATCCAGCGGCGTCGTCGTATCCGCCACCCAGATATTTTCGCCCACAGTCATATTGTAGGCGACGAAATCCTGGAAGATGGCGCTGATCGTCCGCCGCAGCGCCGCAGGATCAAATGATCGTATATCAACGCCGTCCACCGTAATGCGGCCACCCGATGGGTCATACAAGCGGCAGAGCAGCTTGGCCAGCGTCGTCTTGCCCGCGCCATTCTCGCCCACCAGCGCCACCACCTCACCGGCCTTGATCTCCAGATCGATCCCTTCCAGGACCGGTTTGGCGCGCGAGGAGTAGGAAAACGAGACATCTTCGAAGCGGATCCCGCTGCGGATTTCAGCCGGAGGGGGCAGCGGGTTCGCCGGCGCCGAGATCTGCGGCTGGATGGCCATGAACGAATAGTAGTTCTGAAGGAAAAGATTATCCTCGTACAGCAGACCGAGCTGCGAGAGCACATCGCCGAAGTAGCCCTGGACGCGCTGGAACGCCTGGAAGCTGATGACCAGGCTGCCGATGGTTACCCCGCCAATCAGCGCATCGTTGGCGACCAGCGCATAGGCGGCAAAAAGCGCGGTCACGGCCACGGCCTGCGCGCCGATGTCGAAGGCCGAGCGGCGCGTCGAGATGGCCAGGCGCTCCTGCCGGAGAGTCCGGCGCGTCTGAGCGTAGCGTGACGCAAAGAGCTTGCCCAGGTCAAACAGTCGAATCTCTTTGGCATAGTAGCTCAGCGTCAACAGGTAGTTGTAGTAGACGAGCAGTCGCTCGGTGGCGCTGCGACGCTTCAGCCAGGCATTCAGAGTGCGCGACGACCACAGGCGGACAAGCAGCCTTGGGAGTGCAGCCACCAGGACGAGTACAGCGATCCACAGGTTGACGGTGGCCAGCAGGCCGATCATGCCGATCAGCGACAGGCTGCTCTGCCCCATGCGCAGCAAGCCGTTGACGATGCGCGGCGGTCGGAACGGGGCATCGGCCTGGGCGCGGTGCAGCTTGTCATAGATCTGGGCGTTTTCGTAGTAGGCGAGATCGACCTCAACCGATTTGAGCTGGATGCGGGTCAGGATCGAGTCGGCCACCACGTCACCCTGCGCTTCAGCGACCAGCGCATTCAGCGTCGAGAAAACCACTTCCAGCAAGGTGACAAGCCCGACCAGCGCTATCAACAAGAGGATACGCGAGAAGTCACGAGAGTCAGCGGGCAGGCCAAGCTGCGCCGTGATGTCGTCGATCATCAACTTGGTCAGGTACAGGACAACGACCGGCAGGGCGCTCTGAATGATGACGAGCACCACGCCGGCAGCGAACAGGCGCGGGGAAGCGCTGTACACCATGCGCACGGCCTGGCGCAGGTTGAACGTGCGGATGATGTTTTCGCGCAAACGCGCTGCGATTCCCATATTCCCTCGGGTCGGCGGAGCTCTGGCAGCAGTCAGCTAAGCGGTCAATTTTACCAGATGGAGAGCGAGGCGGAACGAGGGTCTAGCAGCAGAGAGCAGAAATGCACAGACGCGGAGGGGAACGCCTCCGCGCCTGTCGGTTTTCCCTGGCGCGCCGTGCCACAGAAATCTCTGAAGTAAGGAGGCTACTTCGCGGGCATCTCCGAGTTGCCGGGGTTGAAGTGCTTGAGGATGACCAGCGGCTCGGTCGTGCTGCCGTTGGTGATCTGCACGCCAGCCTGGGCGGCATCGGCCGTGACGAACATCTCGTCTTCGGTCATCTGCCCGAAGCGGATCATCGTCGGCGCACCGATCGGGTGCGGGCCAAACATGCCGTGACCCTGTACGCAGATCAGGCCATAGGCCGCGGGATCCGCAACGGTGACTGTGCGTCCGGGCTGCACGGTCAGGCTTTTGGCGCTGAACCAGTCGGTGCCATAGGTGATCCACTTCTCTTCAAAACCATCCACAGCCTCAGGAGCGCCGGCGGGCACCGGTGTCAGATAGAAGCGGTCGACGAAGTCCTCGGCGGTGTTGGCGTCCCAGTCGAGCAGGCTCAGCATGTAGTCGTAATCGTACGCCCGGTCGGCCGGCATATTGACGGTCAGCAGGCTGCGATCGACCACGTAGTAGTCCGCGATCAGCGACTGCCACATGCTGAAGACATCGCTGGCCCGCTGCGGCTCGTAGGTGCACAGGGTTCCCGGCGCGTGCAGCACGCCCGGCGGAACGTACCAGCCGGTGTCGACCTGAAGGCGATGCGCCTTGGAAAGCGCGAGGATTTTATTGTCGCCCTTCTCGAAGTTCTTCAGACACTCCACGACCTGATCTTTGGTCGTGCCGGGGTTCAATCCGAAGAACGTGTACGGGAAGGTGTCGAGCGCGAAATTGTACTGCGAGGGATAATAGTAGGCTTCCGGCTTACCCAGCTTTCCGACTTCGGCGGCTTTTTCGTCACTCTGATGCAGGTGATGCGGCAGCGGGTACATGTTGTCGAAAAACTTGCTGTACATGACCCATCCGCCGTAACGATCGATGACGTCCTGGCCCAGGATCTCCGCGCCCATTTCTTCGATGGCTTCGCTCAGAGTGATCTTGAGCTTATCGCTGACGAAGATGTAGCTCAGGCCCTCGTCATGCGGGGTCAACGGGCCGTTATCGGCTTTCGTTGTGCTGGAAAACCAGCGTTCGTCGATGCCGCCGCGGTTTCCGCCGAGCGCATAAAGATCGTCCGGATGCAGCCGCAGCCGCCGGCCCGGCACGCAAAACGAACGCGGCACCCATGTGGGCATCAGACGGAAGATTCCCGCGCCGGTTTCCAGCGCCTGCTCTATCAGACTTCGATTGGACATATCATCATCCTTTGGATGTCGTCATCCTTTGGAATTCAGATCGGGGCATGGATGACCATGCCCCGACAACCAAGACATTCAGGTAGGACCGGGGCTAGCCGCCGGCCACCTCGCCGATACGCTCGGCTGCGTCGATGTTCGCACCATCGATCACAATGGGGGTCAGCAGAACGGGGTTGCTGACGGTGTAGTCGCAGCCGCGCGCTTCCATGACCGCCACACGCAGTGCCGTGCGGATCTGACCGCCGGGGAACTGCTCGACGGTGGCGTCCATGCCGCCATTCATAATGCTCTCCAGCGCTTCCGGCAGAGCGTCGAAGCCGACAACCTTGATCGTGTCGCCCTGCCCGGCGGCGTTGATCGCCTCCAGAGCACCGAGCGCCATATCGTCGTTGGCTGCCACGATGACATCCGGCGGCGTGTCCAGACCCGCCAGACCGGCCTCGGTCACGCTCAGGCCTTCATCGCGGCTGAAGTTCGCCGTCTGCTCGAAGACGATCTCGTAGGCATCGCCCGCCGCATCGATGACGTTGAAGAAGCCCGCCTTGCGATCGATCGCGGGGCCGGCGCCTGGCTGTCCTTCCAGATAGAAGATGCGCGCGCCATCCGGGTAATTGTCCAGCACCCACTGGCCCTGCGCCTCGCCACCCAGGACGTTGTCGGCACCGACATGATTGAGGATGCCCTCGCCGCCTTCGATACGACGGTCAACCGTCACGACGATCACGCCGGCTTCGACCGCCTGCTGAATCGCGGGGGCCATCGCCGAGACATCCAGCGGGCTGATGACAATCGCCTGCGCGCCCTGGACGATGGCGGCTTCGACGTCGGCCGTCTGCTTGGACGTGCTGTTCTGGCCATCGGTCTCGATATAGGAGATGTTGCCGATTACCGCAGCTTCATCGCGTCCCTGCGACTGCATGTGGACGAAGAAGGGGAACGACAGACTGGGCATAGAGCCGTAAACCGTCAGCGCCGTGTCGGTCGGGCAAGCGGCAATCTCGTCGCCGAGCAGCGCCGCGCCACCCATCTCGCCACCCATCATGTCAGCCAGGCCGGGCACTTCGGCGATACGTTCGCCTTCCATCAGGTTGTTGCTGTCGATGACGACGGGGATGACGAGCTGCAGCGGGCTGTCCGGATTGATGCCATCGCGCGCGAACTCGACCGCGATATCCAGCGCCAGACGACCCTGGAAGCCGGGGAACTGCTCGACAGTGGCATCCATGCCGCCATTGGCGATGCTCTCCAGCGCTTCCGGCAGGGCGTCGAAGCCGATGATCTTGACCGTGTCGCCCAGACCGGCTGCATTGATCGCTTCCAAAGCACCCAGAGCCATATCGTCGTTGGCCGCCACGATGACATCCGGCGGGGTTTCCAGACCGGCAAGACCGGCCTCGGTGACGCTGAGACCTTCGGCGCGATTGAAGTTGGCCGTCTGTTCAAAGACGATCGGATAAGCATCACCCGCCGCTTCGATGACGCTGTAGAAACCTGCCTTGCGATCGATCGCAGGGCCGGCCCCAGGCTGGCCTTCGAGGTAGAAGATGCGGGCGCCATCCGGGTAGTTGTCAAGCACCCACTGACCCTGCGCCGCGCCGCCGCCGACGTTATCGGCACCGACATGCGCCAGAATACCGTTCACGCCGTCAACGCGGCGGTCAACGGTGACGACCGGCACTCCGGCATCGACTGCCTGCTGAAGCGCAGGAGCCATGGCAGAGACATCCAGAGGGCTGATGACGATCGCCGCGACGCCCTGAACAATGGCGGCTTCGACGTCGGCCGTCTGCTTGGATGTGCTGTTCTGGCCATCGGTTTCCAGCAGAGTGACGCCAAGGGTCCCGGCCTCGTCACGAATCTGCGCCTGCATGTGGACGAAGAACGGGAACGACAGACTGGGCATGGAACTCAATACGGTGATCTGATCCTGTGCTGCGACAGGCAGCGACAGGGCGAGCAATGCGACGACAACCAGGACTAGCAACAAACGCGCCTGTTTCAACATGTAAAGCACTCCTTAAATCAACGACTGTGAGAGCCTATGTCCTGCGGATGCCCGGCTACGAATGCCGGTATCCATCTTGTCTCATCGTTTCTGGCGGGCCTTAATGAATTGGTCAAACCAGACGGCGAGAACGATAATGATGCCGATGGTGATCTGCTGGATATACGACGACACGTTCAGCAAGACCAACCCCTGCCTGAGCACACCAATCAGCACCGAGCCGATGACGGTCGCGAGAACACTTCCTCGCCCCCCGAACAGGCTGGTGCCGCCGATGACGACCGAGGCGATTACCGTCAACTCGTATCCGTCTCCGGCGACCGCTTCGGACGAGTTCAAACGCGAGGACAGGACGAACCCGCCCAGCCCCGCGAAAAACCCTACGATCACATAAACGCTGAGCAGCAAGCGGCGGGTATTGAGCCCGGAGAGCCGCGCTGCTTCAATATTACCGCCGACGGCGTAGACATGCCGTCCGTACCGGGTATAGCGCAGGACAATGTGCGCCAGAACCGCAAACACCAGGAAGATGATCACCGGCACCGGCACGTCGCCCAGGACCTTGCCCTGCCCCCAGAAGGTGTAATTGGCATCGAAGGTACTAATCGGCCCGCCGTTGGAGTACTGAAGGGCCGCGCCGCGAAACACCGAGAGTCCACCGAGTGTCACGACGAAGGCCGGCACCCCCAGCCTGGTCACCGCCATGCCCTGGATGAAGCCGCCGAGGATGCCGATGAGCATGGCGACCAGCGCCGCGACGGCGACATTACCGGCCAGACCGGAGACATCGATGCCGAACAGGCGGGTGAAAAACTCGCCACCCTTATACAAATCGGCGCAGACGAGGCCGGCCAGGGCGAGGAGCGAACCCACTGACAGATCGATGCCGGCAGTCAAAATGACAAAGGTCATGCCGATGGCGATCAGGCCGGTGATGGACACCTGGCGGAGGATGTTCCAGAGGTTGAGCGGCAGCAGAAAACGCGGGTTGGCCGCAGTGAAAATGGCCATTAGAACGACGAGAAAGATCACCGGCGCGAACTGCCCCAGCAACCGCACAACATCCGTCCGTCTCGAACTCACGGGTGCACCCGTCTGTGCAGAGGTCCCTGCGGTCATAATGTGGCTCTCTCCTGTGCCTGTGCAAGCGCCATGGCTTCCATCAGGCGCTCCTCGGTCGCTTCGGCGCGCTGGAACTCCCCGGTCAGCCGCCCTGCGCGAATAGTCAGAATACGGTCGCTCATGCTGAGGATTTCCGGCAGTTCCGAGGAGATCATCACAATGGCGATGCCCCGGCTGGCCAGTTCGTCCAGCAATTGGTGAACTTCCGCTTTGGCCGCGACGTCGATGCCGCGTGTCGGCTCATCGACGATCAGCAACTTGGGTTCCATGGCCAGCCAGCGGGCGATGACCACCTTCTGCTGGTTGCCACCGCTTAGATTTCCGACAGTCTGCTCCTGCCCGGCCATTCGAATGTTAAGCGCTTGCCGGTAGCGCTCCACCATCTGCCGTTCAGCGTCGAAACGGACGAAGTTGATCCAGTGGAGCAGCTTCTTCAGGGCAGTGATGGTCAGGTTCTCGCGCACGGCCAGCGCCAGGAACAGCGCCTGCTGCTTGCGATCCTCCGGGATCAGGCCAATGCCGAGCTGAATCGCATCGAGCGGCGAGCGAATTTCGACCTGCTTGCCTTCGAAGGTGATCGTGCCCTGTTCATAGCGGTCAGCGCCGAAGACCGCACGCGCGGTTTCTGTGCGGCCCGCGCCGATCAACCCGGCAATGCCGAGGATCTCGCCACGACGCACCTCGAAGCTGATGCCATGGAGGGCGGTCTTGTTGGGATTATTGGGATCCGCCGCCGTGCGCAGATCGTCGACTCGCAGGACGACATCATCCGTGCTGTAGGACTTAGTGCGCTTGAACAACTCGCTGGCGCTTCGCCCCACCATCATCTGGATGATGTTGTCCAGCTTCACCGCCGCAATCGGCGCGCTCCCCGCGTTCTGGCCATCGCGCAGCACGGTGATGGCGTCGCAGACGCGCGGCACCTCTTCGAGGTGATGGGTGATGAAGATAATGCTGATGCCCTTCGACTTAAGGTCGTTGCAGATGGACATGAGCTGGCGCACTTCGCTCTCGCTGAGCGCGCTGGTCGGCTCATCCATGACGATGATCTTCGACTGCATCGACAGCGCTCGGGCGATCTCCACCATCTGCTGCTCGGCCACGCTGAGGGCACTGACCGGCGTCATCGGATCGAGCGCGATTCCCAGCCCTTCTATAACCGCGCGGGTTTGGTCGCGCAAGCGCCTCCAGCTCATGAACCCCGCGGCGCCCGGTTCACGTCCGATGAAGACGTTCTCGGCGATCGTCAGGTGGGGAACCAGCGTGAATTCCTGGTAAATCGTGACGATGCCCATCTGCTGCGCCTGATATGGCGTGGCGATGGTCACTGGCCGACCATCAAAAATGATCTCGCCGGAGTCCGGGGCATAGACCCCGGCCAGGATCTTCATCAGCGTGGATTTGCCCGCGCCGTTCTCCCCCAGCAACCCATGGACCTGCCCGCGTTCCACCGTCAGCGAAACATTGTTGAGCGCCTGCACTCCCGGAAACGCCTTGTTGATTGCCCGCATTTCAAGAATTGCGCTCATACGGCTTCCTTTCGCGGCGCGGCAGTGGTCTCGCGCACGATCAGTTCCGGCACCAGGACGATGTGCTGCGCCGGCGGGGATTTCTTGTCGATCAGGCTCAGCAACAGGGTGATGCCCGCGCTGGCCAGCAGTTCGAGGGGTTGGCGAACGGTCGTCAGCGCCGGCGTGAGATACGAACAGAACGGCACGTCGTCGACGCCGATCAGCGAGATATCCTCCGGCACACGAATTCCACGCTCTGAGAAGACACGCATCGCCCCCAACGCCATCATGTCGTTGCTGGCCAACAGGGCCGTCGGCAGTGGCGCGCCGGAGTCGAGCAGGCGCTTCGCGGCAGTGTAGCCGCCGTGAAGGCCAAAGTCGTCGCCGGTGGGGATCAGACGCCCCTTCCGTTTCGTGACTTCCATGAAGGCCTGGACGCGCGCCTCGACGACCGTGATGTCGCGCGGCGCAACCAGCATTGCGATGTCCTGGTGACCCAGTGCGCACAGATGATCGACTGCCAGGCGCACGACCTCCCGGTTGTCAATCATGCAGGAGGGGCCGGAATAATCCGTCGGGACGCGCTCCATAGCGACGACCGGAATCTGCAGACGTCGCAACTGACTGCTGGTGTCAGCAGACCGAGTGCTCTGCACAATCAGCAGCCCATCGACCCAGCGCGACGCGACCTGATCGATGGCCTGCTCCTCCAATTCCGGCGAGTTGCGGCTGTTGATGACGAAAACGTTGTAGCCGCGCTGCTGGGCCACGGTCTCGACCGTCTCCACCATGACGGCGAAGTACAGACTCGCCAGATCCGGAACAATCAGCCCGATGGCTTGAGTGCGTCCGGTGCGCAGCCCCTGCGCGATAGAATGCGGCGAATAGCCCAGTTCCTGTATAGCGACTTCCACACGACTGCGGGTATCCGCAGCAATGTAAGGCCACCCACGCACGACGTTCGAGACAGTAGTCACCGATACCTGAGCGCGGTCCGCGACATCTCGCAAAGTGACTCGGCGTGCCATAGATCTTATTGAACCCACACTAGATCACGAATCAAAGTATTTCTAAGACCAGCACTTTGTAACGTTTCACAGAGCACTGACTTTAGCGCGAGTTTTGTAGAACGTCAAGCAACGGTGGGCAGCAGATCCCTTGGAAGTGATGCGCCGTGTCAACCGATCCTTCAGAGGGGCTTCCCCGGCCCGCGAAGCGGAGGGCCAGGCTGGAGGGCCGCCGCAAAGCATCCCCACAGCGCGACCTGGATGTGTAGAATCGTATACGGGTAATGGTCAAACAAGCCGACCACGGCGAATGCTGCCGCCGCGGACAGCATCCCTGCCCGGATCAGCCTTTCGCCCCCCGCCGCATTCCTGATCGCCCCAACCGCAGCGGCCGCCCCCGCCAGCATCGCGCCCACGTAGAGCAGCAGCCCAACGATCCCCAGGTCAGCCGTGACAGCCAGGTAGATGTGGTGGACGTAGTCGCCCTGCAGGTCGTAAAACTCGGTCTGAAGATAGTAGCTGCTTCGCCAGGGGAAGTTGCCGATCCCGACGCCGACAGCCGGACGTTCCGCGATAGAACGCAGCGCGAAGTCGGTGAAGACCAGGCGATCGGCGATAGAGCGCAGTTCAACCGACTCCTCGCCAATCCCAGCGCGCGCCGTCACATAGGGCCAGTAGCGAACGGCAAAGACGCCGCCCACCAGTGTCAGGAGCATGCCGAGCAGAAGCACGCGCGACAACAGCCGGCGCGGGGGAACATCCGGAAATGTGCTCTCCGGGAAGGCAGTGCCTGACGTTCTCATGCGCAGGGATCCGATTGCGGCTCGCAGGGAGGGATAGTTCAGCACGACGAATGCCACCCCGCCGGCGGCAGCGCCGACCCAGGCAGAGCGGGAGAAGGTCAGCAGAAGCGCCGCTGTTCCTAGAACCGTGGCGAGGGTCGCCAAAGCGCGTACGGCGGCTCGCGGATCGCCCAGCGCGAGCGCGACAGCGGCGAACACGCCAGGGATCAACGAACCAGCCAGAATATTGGGATGCGGCAGGAGGCCATACGGCCGGACATAGCGCAGGGCGCCGGCGGCCAGGATGCTCACTCCCTCTGTACTCGGCGAGAACCGGAACTCACCGAGCGCGCGCAGTCCCAGATCATGCTGGACTATCGACTGGCCAATGACCAGGACAGAGTTGAGCAGCAGGCCGACTACGAGGACGATCGCCAGCCGGCGCACCGGCACCAGGCCACACGCTGTGATGAGGGCGAACAACGCTGCCGCCCCGAGTTGCAGCGCTGCCGTCTCCGCGACGTCCGGCCGAGATCGACCCATGAATGCCCATGTTTGCGAGAAAAAGCTCCACAAGGCGAAGGCCAGCAAAAGAGTCGCCCACAGCGCTGCGCGATGCGTCCGCCGCACAGTGCGCAGGCCGGAAAACCCCGCCACTCCCCACGCTGCAAGGGCCAACAGCATTGGGAACAAAATGAGAAATCGCCCGGCATAGAGCGGCGAAAGGGTGAGCGAAGGAGGAACGCGATACCAGGCCGGGATCAGGAAGTATGCGACGGAGATCCCGGCAGCAGCAGCAGTTATGCCGATCTTCCCTAGAGTGCGTGTCACGCGGGCAGAGCCTTCCCCAATTTGTGCAGAATCCGTCTACTATAGCCTGATTGCGCGGTTCGCGTGGCCAACGACTGACGCCTGCGAACAGGTTTCGTGCCACTGATGTAAGAATTCGGGTCACTCTCCGGTCTGAGTCATTGTCGGGCATTTTCACCGGCCCTCTTTCCGCCCTTGACCCTGTAGTGACCTACAGGGTTTACACTGGAAGCGTGCCCGCAAGAGGAGAACGTATGCGAGCAATGATGCGAACCCGAGGCGAATTGGCCAAGCACTGTGATGTGAACCCGGAGACCATCCGGTTCTACGAGCGCAGCGGACTGCTGCCGGCGACAAAACGAACCGCTTCCGGCTACCGGCAGTACGACGACACGGCGGTTCAGCGCCTCCAGTTCATTAAGCGGTCGCAGGCTGTCGGCTTCTCGCTGGATGAGATACGCGCTCTGCTCGACTTACAGTTCCATGCCGATGAAGCGACCTGTGGCGACGTGCGCGCCATGGTGGACGTGAAACTGGCGGAGATCGATCAGCAGATCGCGCACTTGCACTCCATGAAGCAGGTGCTCCAGCAGTTCCGCCGGGAATGTCCGGGCGGAGACGAATCGGCAGCGTCGTGCCCCATTCTGGCGAGCTTTCTGGAAGTTCAAGACCAAAATGAGTTTGAGGTTCACGAGATCGATCAGCCCCTTCATTTCGGCTAGCGGTCTCATGGCAAGAAGGAAACCAGCAGCATGAGTGCAACCCCTGAAAGAACAATCGATCTACCGATCACCGGCATGACCTGTGCGGCCTGCGTGCGCAACGTGGAGCGGGCGCTCAAGAAGACCGAAGGCGTGTCGGACGTCATCGTCAACCTGGCGACAGAGAAAGCCACCGTCACCTACCAACTCGGTCTCATCAGCCAGGCCAACATGATCCAGGCTGTGGAGCGAGCCGGCTACGGCGTGCTCGACCTTTCCAGCGTGGCCGCCGATAAAGTCGCCGACGTGGAGCGCGAAGCGCGTGAGAAAGAGATCCAGAGGCAGCGGCGGCTGGTGCTGATCGGCGCGATCTTCACCTTGCCCCTCTTCCTGCTGAGCATGGGCCGCGACATCGTCATGGCGACGTATATGGGCGGAGTCGCCATGGAGGATATGTCGCCGGCGATGGCGGCCATGCACGGTGTGCCGGATGTCCTGGCCTGGCTGCTGTGGTCGGGCTTCCCACTGGTATTCTTTCTGCTGGCAACGCCAGTGCAGATCATCGTCGGTCGGCAGTACATCGTCGGTGCCTGGAAAGCGGTGCGCAGCGGCACCACCAACATGGACGTGCTGATCGCACTCGGCTCTCTGGCGGCCTATCTGTACAGCATCTTCGTGCTCACCGCCACGCTGTTCGTGCAGGACAGCCCGCTGGCCAACGGCCACGTCTATTTCGAGACTGCCGCCGTCATCCTGACCCTGATCACCCTGGGCAAGCTGCTCGAAGCTCGAGCGAAGGGCCGGACCAGCGAAGCAATCAAGAAGCTGATGGGTCTGGCGCCGCGCACGGCCACCTTGTTCCGCGATGGCGAAGAAGTCGAGGTGCCCATCGAGCAGGTCAAGGTCGGTGACCGACTGGTGGTCCGTCCCGGCGAGCGCATCCCGGTCGACGGCGTGGTGATCGACGGCGCGTCGGCTGTCGACGAATCGATGCTCACCGGCGAGTCGATTCCGGCCGACAAGCAGGTCGGCAGTGAGGTGATCGGCGCGACAATCAACAAGAATGGCCGGCTGATCATGGAGGCCGAGCGCGTCGGCGCGGGCACCGCCCTGGCGCAGATCGTGCGGCTGGTGGAAAACGCACAGGCGTCGAAAGCGCCGATCCAGCGCATCGCCGATCAGGTCAGCGCGATCTTCGTCCCCGTCGTCCTGGTGCTCGCCACGCTGACCTTCCTGGGTTGGCTGCTCATCGGACAGGTCGGCTTCACCGAGTCGCTGGTGCATGCCGTAGCCGTGCTGGTCATCGCCTGCCCATGCGCCCTGGGTCTGGCCACGCCGACCGCCATCATGGTCGGTACCGGCCGAGGCGCGGAAACCGGCGTGCTTTTCAAGAACAGCGAGGCGCTGGAAGCCGCGCACCGTTTACAGGTGATCGCGCTGGACAAGACCGGCACCATCACCCAGGGCGAACCAGTCGTTACCGATGTGCTGCCGCTCAACGGCGTGCCGGCACAGGAAGTGCTGCGCCTGGCCGCCAGCGTCGAGCGGGCCAGCGAGCATCCGCTGGCGCGTGCGGTGGTCGATCATGCGCGGGCGCAGGGTGTGACCTTCGGCCAGCCGAAAGAATTCCTGGCCGAAAGTGGGCGCGGGGTCACCGGCACCATCGACGGTGCACAGGTTCGCGTGGGCAGCCCGGCCTTCATCGGCGCGGAAGGTTTGCCTGAGGTCGAGCGTCTGACGGCACAGGCACGCACAGCCATTGGAGTCGCAGTGAACAACCAGCCGATTGGCGTGATCGGCATCGCCGATACGGTCAAGGACAGCTCGCGGGAGGCCATCGAATCGCTGCTCAGCTTGGGCCTCGATGTCGTCATGATCACAGGAGACAATCCGCGCACCGCGCAGGTCATCGCCGACTCCGTAGGCATCAAGCAGGTGCGCGCCCAGGTGCTGCCGCATCAGAAGGCGGCCGTGGTGGCGGATCTGCAAAAAAGTGGGCGGCGCGTGGCCATGGTCGGCGACGGCATCAACGATGCGCCGGCTCTGGCCCAGGCAGACGTCGGGATTGCCATCGGCACCGGCACAGATATCGCCATGGAAGCGTCGGACGTGACGCTGGTCAGCGGTGACTTACGCGGGGTGGCGCGGGCCATCGCGCTGAGCAAAGCCACGATGCGCACCATTCGCCAGAACCTCTTCTGGGCCTTCTTCTACAACGTCATCCTGATCCCGGCGGCGATGGCTGGCCTGCTCGATGCCCAATGCTGGCAGCCGCCGCAATGGCCATGTCTTCTGTCTTCGTCGTGAGCAACAGCCTACGTCTGAGGAGCAGGAAGCTCACAGGATGAGCTAGAGAACGAGAGCGGGAGTGTTCATCACTCCTCGACCTGACGAGAGAAATCGACCCCTGTCACATGGCAGGGTTTTTGACCCTTCCTGCGCCTGTCGCTGAGCCACATCGGTGCAACACACAAGAGCGTGGAGACCTGCCTACCAGGCTCCTACGAGACCAGCCAACAGGAGAGTTCGATCAACTGCTTATATGGTGCTAAAGTTGGGTCACAGGTCGCCGCACCATCCAGGGTTCTCGATGTGCGGTGTACTGTCTCGGAAATGCCCCAGCATGGTGCTTAAATATCGCCCGATCTCGTGGCATGGATACTTATCATCGAAGACGATCCGATTATCCGCGAGCAATGGGTGAACTGCTGGTATTCGAGGGATATGACGTCGCCAGCGCGAAGGATGGACGTGAAGGTGGAACTCGCGCTCGCGACACACCCCGACACGATCATCAGCGACATCACAATGCCCGAATTGACGCTACGGAGTACGCGCGCCGGCTTCAGTTGGAACCGCAGTTGGCTTCAGTGCCCTTCATCTTCCTGAGCGCGAAAGCGGACAAACGCTCGATGCGCTACGGCATGGACCTCCCGGGCCGACGACTATCTGACGAAGCCCTTTACCCAGGAAGAGCTGTTTGGCGATTCAGGCTCGCCTTGCTAAAAAGCAGCGGCACACATGCAGACACTTGTCGACGCGCCCGGGAGCCGGCACGAGAACAGGTAGTCCTACAGAGCCCGATGATCCACAATACTTCATCGGAAAGACCGTTCACGGGTACCATATCGTGGAGAAGATCGGCGAAGGCGGTGTCGGAACGGTCTTCCGCGCTTATCAGGCGGCTATTGGACGTGAAGTGGCGATCAAGATTTTGCGTCGACAATATGCCTCCCACATTCACAGAATTCCTGCACCGTTTTGCCACTGATGCGGAGACTCATCGCGCGGCTGGAGCACCCGCATATCACCCTCTCTACGATTACTTTGAAGCGGAACACGATGTCTATATTGTCATGCGTTTGCTGCGCGCCGGCAGTTTGCGATCGGTGCTCAACCAGCATGGCCCCCGTCGACTTCAGTTCGCCGCCCGTCTGCTCCACCAGATCGCCGATGCGCTGGCGGTGACGCATGGAGGGCATCATCCATCGCGACCTGAAACCCGGCAACACCTGCCTCGACGAATGGGAAAACGTGTATTTGACGGACTTTGGTCTCAAAGAACCTTCTGTCGGGCGAGACCGCCAGACCGAGTCCAAACGCGACACCAGGAACTGCTCAAAGCGCAGCTTGAACTCTTTGAAGAGATCCCTCCACCACGCTGTACATGACGGACGCCGACGGGCTGACAGGAACACCCGCGTACCTGTCGCCCGAGCAGATCTGCGAGAACCCCTTCGCCT
>JADJPJ010000088.1 GCA_016713325.1 Candidatus Flexifilum affinis
GAGGCAAGTCCGCTCGATTACCCATAGAGTCATTTCATCAATACCTGGAGTATCCCCCTCATGCAGCGCCTGCTCGATAACCCGTACTGTTTTGAAGACACCCGCAACGTTCACGTCCTGAGAAATGGGGCGGAGGCGGTGCTCATCTGATTTGGCAGCGGCGACGTGCCCGACTGCCCGGCGCAGATCGGCGTCGAACGGCGGTCGCGGTGCTGATGACACACCACCACCGCCACCAGGGGCAGGACTGCCGCTCGCCGTCGCGGCCGGCATCCCGATCTGGGTGCCCCACACCGAGCAGGACCTCTTCTGCCGCGTCGACGCCCACCGGCAGGCCCGCGAGATCGCCTGCAATCACTACATGCGCCAGGACCGCTTTTCTCGGCTGGAGCCTTAGCCGATCGCCGGGACGCTGGTGCGATCACTACCAGCAGACGTTCGCCGGGATGCGCTTCACTGTCCTTCCGACGCCGGGTCACACCACCGGCTCAACTACCTGTGGACCGAAATGGGCGGCCAGCGGATCGCCTTCAGCGGCGACCTGATCGCCGCGCCGGGCAAGGGTGTGGAGCCTCTCGGCCACCCAATGGACGCACAACGGCGCGTGAAGGCGTCGCGGCTGGCCTCGTCGCGCTGCTCGACCAGCATGATCGCGCCACGCCGGACCGGTTGCCGTTTTCTGCACGGCGCGCCGATGATCGAGCCGATCGTCGCGATCGATCTGCTGGCAGACCGGTTGTCAAGCTCTGCAGTTTCCGCGGGAATAACTTGCGCCTGTACGAACTGCGCGAGTGGCCTTATCAGATCATCACCCCTCATCTGCTGATGCACCGGGCGTCAGTCACAATACCTTCGTGCTGATCTCCCAGAGCCGCAAGGCGCTCATGATCGATTTTGGCTACGACTTCATCACCGGCATCCCACTTGGGACGGACCGTGCTCTGCGCCGGCGGTGCATGTACACCTCCCGGCGCTCAAGCGGCAGTACGGCGTCGACCGGGTCGACGGGGTCCTCGCCGACACTTCCACGACGATCACGGGGCGGGCATCAACCTGCTGCGGACGGTTTAGGGGACGCAGCACTGGGCGCCGGAGTTAATTGCCGACATCCTGAGCAGCCGCTCCAGTACGATCTGCCGTGCATCTGGTACGACCTGATCCCTTACGACCGCCGCCTGCCGCTGGAGACGCCGTTCACCTGGGAAGAATATTCCTTCACGCTGCATCCCCTGCCCGGGCATACCCGCTATGCCGTCGCCATCGCTTTCTGAGGTGGATGGTTATCGCGTGCTGGCGGCAGGCGATCAGCATCGTGCGGATGACGGGCTAAAACTGAACTACGTCTATCCCAATCGTTTCCCGACGCCCGGACTACGTGCTCAGCGCCGAACTCTACCGCCGGCTGAACCCCAACCTGATCCTGACCGGAAGCATTGGCGGCCATTCTGGGTGCCCTCCAATTATTTCGGCAAACTGGCGACGCTGGGCGATGCCGTGGAGCGTCTGCACCGGGAGCTGCTGCCGGACTCGCTGATCTGGGGACGGAAGGCTTTCTGGCACGGATCCGCCCTTATCAGACAGAGGCGCACGGCGAGCCGATCGAGTTTCTCAGGTCGAGGTGCATAATCCCTACGACCGGCTGGTTCCAGGCGACCGTGGCGTGCTGGTCGCGCCGCCGGGGTGGCTGGGCATGGGCGGAACAGCCATCATCCCGCTGGAAGCACGGGGTAAGGGCCAGGTGTCGTTACCGTGCGGCCGCCGCCCGACGATTTGCGCCCGGCCACGGCGCGCGCGGGTGCGGTGGATCTGACCATCGACGGCCATCGTCTGGCCAGCAGGCGAAGCCTGGTATCTGCCAGAGCGTAGTCCGTTATCAAGGCGTTCCATTGCACCAACTTAAGGGTGTGCGGCGGCCGCGGAGGCTGTAGGACGCGCAACGGCGCGTCTGATACCAGCGGACGCCCAGAAGGGCTTGTAAGTTCACACCCCCTGTTTCCCCGGCCCCCTCCACGCTGGCGCAAGGGAGGGGAGAAACTTGCGTCACCACAGTTGGTGATCGGGTTGGCGGGATCTCCCCTACGAAGCGGGGAAAATTAAGGGAGGGGTTGAAACATCGCATAGGTGTATTGTGACCCACCCACGGTATCGCGCTCAACTACGGACAAGCCTAGAAGCGCGTCCCTACTGTCAGATCAAACTTCTGGTGAACCAGGCAGAGACCTTTTGCCCAGGTTCACACGGATACGGACACAGGCGGTGCATATGCATGCTTTCGTTTCAATGGGATGACTGGCAGTTCAAGGACTTTATCGGCGAGGACTGGCGCTGGCGAGACTCCTCGCACAAACCGGCGACCCGCGACCTCCGTCTCCTGGCGGCGGGGCAGTGTGCCGGGCAGCGTGACGCACGACCTGTGGACAGCCGGCGAGGTTCCTGGATCCCCTATTTTCGAACGGAACAGCCTACTCCTGGAATGGGTTCCAGCGCGCACCTGGCTGCATTAAAAGACGTTCCGCGTCGACGAGGCTGCGCGGCCGGCAGAGATCCGCCTGCACTTGGACGGGGTGGACTACCATGAGTTTTTTTCCTGAACGGCGAGCCGCTGGGATCCACACCGGCATGCCACCCCGCCGTCTTCGACGTGAGCGACCGTCTGAACTACGACGGCGACAACCTGATTGCCGTGGTCATCGAACCGGCTCCGCTCACAGAGTTGCAGGTAAGGCGGACCAGCTGCGTTCGCACCCACAAGAGCCGCATGACCTAATGGTGGTTTTTCTGCCCGCGCATGGTCCACCTGGGCATCTGGCAGGATGCTTCTCCGGGTCACCGGCAACCTGCGTATCGACGACGTGTTCGCCCGCCCGCAGCTCGCGCCGGACTTGCGCCGCGCCGAGGTCGCCGTCTCCTTCCGTCGAGTTGAGCGCCCTCCAGCCCGCAGTTGTGCAGATGCGACGACCCTCCGGCTGGGCGGCAGCGTCGTGACGACCGCCTAGCCGACCGGCCGCGTTGCCCACCGGGACGACGCGCTGGGAGGACACCATCACGCTTGATGGCCGCGTCTGTGAGGCCGAACGGTCACGGGGATCAGCCGCCGTATGAGGCCGAGGTGGTCGTAGAGGATTTCCATCCCCGACCGCAAGTGCGGAAGAAGGGGAGAGCGATCGCCGTATGGTGACGTTCGGCATCCGCCGCATCGAGTGGGCACCTTAACGAAGGTGCTGGCGTAAACGCGCTGCCCTACACGCTGCGGTCAACGGGCGGAAGATTCATCAAGGGCTGGAACTGGGTGCCGACGACGGGATGCGTACGGCGTGCCTCGGCCTGACAAGCTGGCGCACCTCTTTCGGCTGGCGAAGAACGCCTACGTCAACCTGCTGCGGTGTGTGGGGCGGGTTTTGCTGATTTGAGACGGAGGCGTTTTACGCACTGGCCGACCGGCACGGCATTCTGATCTGGGAGGAATTCATCCAGTCCAGCTCCGGCATCGACAACACGCGCCGCCCGACTGGCCGGCCCATATCGACATGATGGTGCGCGAGGCGGCGCAGATTATCCCGACTGCGCAAATCCATGCCTCGCTGGAGCGGCGGTGCGGCGGCAACGAACCGACCGGCGGGGAGAGACTCCGGCCGCTGGACGACACGCATCCCGTGCTGGCCGCGCTGAAGGCCGTCGTCGCGCGCCTCGATCCTGACCGGCGCTGGCTGCCGACCTCGCCGACCGGCCTGGCCTCCCGGCAACACGCTGGAGAACATGCACGCTGACCCGGCTTCTGCTGCACGACGTCCATGGCCCGTGGGAGTTCCAGGGTGACCGGTCAGTACGCGCTGTACAACTGAGCACGTCGCTGCTGCACAGCGAGTTCGGCGTCGAGGGGATTACCAATCGCAAGGCGCTCGATGCCGTCATCGACCCGGCGCAGCAGCGCCCGGTGCGGCTGGACAACCCGCTCTGGCAGCATCTCGGGCGCGTGGTGGGTCAGGCGGGCCCAAGGGATCACGCTACATTTGGCGCCCTGGTTCATGTCGAAATGCTGATCCGCCACCCAGTTCATGCAGGCGGAGGGGCTGCGCTATGCCCTGGAGGCCGACCGGCGGCGGGTGTTCTGCAGCAGTGGCACGCTCCCCGGGCAGTTCAACGAGCCGTACCCGATGGTTCGCCTGTACCTCCGCGGTCGACTACTTGGCCAGCCCAAGCCGTCGTACTATGCGGTGGCCCGCACCTATGCGCCGCTGACGGGTGATTTCGGCGAAGGTCTGTGACCGGCGCATGGCTGGGACAGCCGGCCTTCCACTGCCGAAATCTGGGCCAACCACTCCGGGAACGAGCCGATCCCGGATGCGCGGTTGATCGCGCGGCTGGTCCTGGTTGACGGCCAGGTCCACGCGCAGTGGGAGGCGACTATTTCCGCCGCCGCGCCGATCCCGGCGGATGGGGCGATGGCTTGACGGCGGTCGAGTGCCCTCTGGCTGGCCTGGCAGAGGTGTTCTTCCTCGACCTGCACCCGACCGATCCATCCGGGCGTGATCTCGCGGCGAATCGCCAGGTTCACCCACGCCGCCAACCCCGCCCCACCCCTGGACGTGCCGGGGACCTCCCTCCGCATTGATGCCGACCGATCCGCTGCCGACCGGCGGGTGACGATCCCAGAACGACGGCGGCAAATGCCGCCTCTGGCGTCTGGCTGGAGGATGCGCGCGACGTCGGTAGTCCCGGTTCTGCCGAGTTAAGCGACAACGACTTCTGCCTGCTGCCCGGCGAGCCGCGGACAGTGGCGGTCGCCTGGTCGTCGTGCCGGAAGCCGGCTCGAACGCTGACGGCTGGCGGCTGGAACACCGATACGAAGACTCTGTAGGGCGGAGTGCCTGTCCAGGCTAGGCGTGGTCCCCCCCACCTACCGCTGTGCTGCTTAGCAGAAGCGCCCTCCCGTTAAACGGAGAGGCACGACCGGAGGTCGGGGTGAGGGTTCAGTGTGACAATCTCGTAACAACCACTCAACGATGAACAATCCACTGTGTGCGCGTCCGGCTCCATCCCGGTCCGAGAGCCCCTGACCTGCCGATCGGTGATAACCGTTAGCGCCCATGCATGACGTTTATCGGCCTGTCGATTCGACTCTCTGCGCCAGAATGCAGATGAGTTACACATTGCGCAACCCATCCGCGGGCATCTGAGTACGTAGGGGCAAGTGAGGGTCGCATCATGCATGAGCTTCCGGTCACGCAAAGTGCAAGAACAAAGCGCTGCGTTAGGTCATGCGCAAGGACGCAGTTAATCACCAGTCTGTACCCGTGGTAGGCGATCTCTCGTCGATCGGCTGACGATCCCGTGCAGTTCTACTGGATATCATCAGTCGATACACCATTGCCGAGGGCGCGCAGTTGCATTTCTGAACCGCATCCCGACGCGTATGCTCTGCCTGAACTGCAATCAATCGTATCTGCCGGATCGCGGGACGCTGGCCTGCCCGAACTGTCAGAGCACCGACGTGCAGGTGTCGGCCGGAGACGAATTCCGCCTCGACTCCATTGAGATTGAGGTCGAACCGGCGGCACATGCTGCTGAACCCGTGACCGCAGATTGAGTTGAAAGGACGCTCCCATGTGCCTGGCCATCCCAGGAAGATCACCCAGATTCATGACGTCTCCGGCCTGCTCATGGGCAAGGTCGATTTTGGCGGTGTCGTCAGAGAAGCCTGCCTGGCCTATCTCGAAGCGCCGCAGGTGGGCGATTACACGATGATTCACGTCGGCTTTGCCATCAGCAAAGTGGACGAAGAAGAAGCGCAGCGCACGCTGGAACTGCTGCGCGAACTGGGTGAGCTGGACGCCGAACTGGGCCTGGAAGAGGACCCGGCAACGGCTGTCTCAGACGTGCAGCGCGCAGAAGAGAAATGAGGGCATTTCCATGACGATGAAGACCATCCGGGTCCCTGTGGTTGAGGAAATCCTGTCGGCCAACGATCAACTGGCCGCGCAGAACCGCCGCGTGCTGGATGAAGCGGGCATCTTCGGCATCAACATCATGGCTTCGCCCGGCGCGGGCAAGACCAGCACTATCGTCGCGACGCAGGAACGGCTCAAGGATAGGCTGCGCCTGGGCATGATCAACGGCGATCTGGCCACGTCGATCGACGCCGACCGCGCCGCCGCTGCCGGCATGCAGGCGGTGCAGATCAACACCGGCGGCAACTGCCATCTGGACGCGGTCATGCTGTCGTCGGCGCTCAAGGCTATGGATCTGTCGTCCATCGACCTGCTGATCGTGGAGAACGTCGGCAACCTGATCTGCCCATCCAGCTTCCAGTTGGGAACGCACCGGAGCATCCTGGTGGCCAGCGTGGCCGAGGGAGACGATAAGCCGTACAAGTACCCGCCGATGTACCGGGGCGTGAACGCCGTGCTGATCAACAAGATCGACCTGCTGCCTTACGTGCGCTTCAGTATGGACACCTTCGTCAAGGGGGTGGAGATGCTGAACCCCGGCGTGACCACCTTCCCGATCTCCTGTACCACCGGCGAGGGACTGGCCGCCTGGACCGAATGGCTTTACGAGCAGGTCGCGGCCGGAACCAGCGAGCCCCGATCATAGCGACTGGGAGCGCAGATCTGTGATGGACAGGGCGCTGGAAATCCATATCGAGGGTGTGGTGCAGGGGGTCGGGTTTCGGCCCTTCGTCTACAACCTCGCCCGCCAGCATGGCGTCCTTGGCTGGGTGCGCAATACGTCTGCCGGGGTCGATATCCATGCCGAAGGCCTTCCGGCTTCGCTCAAAGCCTTCGTCGCCGCACTGACCGAGCAGGCGCCACCCCTGGCGCGAGTCCATCACCTGAGCGTACGCACCGGCAAGTTCGAACGGCACACCAGCTTCTCGATTAGCGAGAGCGCGCCGGTCACCGATGGCTTCCAGCCGATTTCGCCCGATATCGCCATCTGCCCGGACTGCCTGCGCGAACTGCGCGACCAGGCCGACCGTCGCTACCGCTACCCGTTCATCAACTGCACGCAATGCGGGCCGCGCTTCACGTTGATCCGCGATATTCCCTACGACCGGCCGTTTACGACCATGGCCGCCTTCCCTCTGTGCGACGACTGCGCCTCCGAGTACCACAGCCCGGCCGACCGCCGTTTTCACGCTCAGCCGGTGGCCTGCCCGGCGTGCGGGCCGCAGATATGGCTGGAAACCGACGGCAAAGTCGATCGGGGCGATGATGGACTTGCACGCGGCCGCCCGTCTGCTGCGTGAAGGGAAGATCGTCGCCATCAAGGGACTGGGCGGCTTCCATCTGGCCTGCGACGCGACCAGCCCGGCCGTGGCGGAACTGCGCCGCCGCAAGGGCCGCGCCGCCAAGCCGTTCGCGCTGATGATGGCCGATCTGGCGACCGTCCGCCGGCACTGTGAGGTGTCGGACGCCGAGGCGCGCCTGCTGACCTCGACCGCCGCGCCGATCGTGCTGCTGCGCCGCCGAAGCGACCCGGAGGGGCAGGCGATCGCCCCCGATGTCGCGCCGGGGCAGGCGACCCTGGGCGTGATGCTGCCCTATACGCCGCTGCACGCGCTGCTGCTCGACGAAGGGCTGCCGCCGCTGGTCATGACCAGCGCCAACCACAGCGACGAGCCGATCGTCACCGACAACGAAGCGGCGCGCGAGTCGCTGGCCGATCTGGCCGACGCCTTCCTGATGCACGACCGCGACATTCACATGCGTACCGACGACTCGGTGATGCGCGTCTTCGAAGGCGCGGACCTGCCCGTGCGCCGGTCGCGCGGCTATGCTCCGTATCCGGTGCAGCTGCCGTTCGACGTGCCGTCGCTGCTGGCCGTCGGCGGCGAATTGAAGAACACCTTCTGCGTGATTCGCGACGCCTATGCCTTCATGAGCCACCACATCGGCGACATGGAAAGCTACGAGACACTGCAATCGTTTGTGGGGGGCGTGTCGCACTTCGAGCGGCTGTTTCGCATCCGGCCGCAAGCCATCGCCTACGATCTGCACCCCGACTACCGCGCGGCACGCTATGCGATCGCCCGCGCCGAAAAAGAAGGCCTCCTGGCGGTGGGGGTGCAGCACCATCACGCCCACATCGCGGCCTGCATGGCTGAGCATGGCCTGACCGGCGAACGCCCGGTCATCGGCGTCTGCTTCGACGGCACCGGCTACGGGACGGACGGCACGATCTGGGGCGGTGAATTCCTGATCGCCGACTATGCCGGTTTTGAACGGGCGGCCTGCCTGAAGCCGGTGCCGCTGCCCGGCGGTGACGCGGCCACGCGCAAGCCGGCGCGTTTCGCGCTGAGCATGTTGCTGGCCTCCGGCTGTGCCCTGGATAGCGATCTGCTGCCGATCGCGGCGCTGACCGAAGCCGAGCGGACCACGATCCTGCGGCAGATGGAGCGCGGACTGAATGCGCCGCTCACATCGAGCATGGGCCGGCTGTTCGACGCGGTGGCCTCGCTGATCGGCGTCTGCCAGGCGGGCACCTACGAAGGGCAGGCCGCGATTGAGCTGGAAGCGGCTGTCGACGCGCGTGGCGCCGATGCCGCGGCTTATGCGTTCACGTACGAAGATGCGTTCGTCGACGCCTCGCCCGTCATTCGAGCCGTGGTCGCCGATTGGCGCGCCGGCGTCCCCGCCGGAGTCATCGCCGCGCGCTTCCACCAGGGTGTCGCCGAGATGATCCGCGATGTCTGCATCACGTTATCGACTCGTACCGGCCTGCGCGAAGTGGCCCTGAGCGGCGGCGTCTTCCAGAATGTGACGCTGCTGGAAAAGACCGTGCCACTGCTGCGCGCGGCGGGATTGACCGTCTACACCCACAGGCTGGTGCCGCCCAACGACGGCGGGCTGGCGCTCGGCCAGGCGATGATCGCTGCGGTCCAACTGGGCCGCCTGGATGCCGAGTCTGGCGGGCCGGGCTAAAGAAGAGAGGATCTTCATGAAGTATCTCGATGAATACCGTGACGGCGAGCTGACGAAGCGCCTGATCGATCAGATCGCGGCGACCGTGACGCGCCCCTGGCACATCATGGAGGTCTGCGGCGGACAGACGCATTCCATCCTCAGGAGCGGCCTGGATCAACTGCTGCCGCCTGAGATCGAGCTGATTCACGGGCCGGGCTGCCCGGTGTGCGTCACCCCGCTGGAGCTGATCGACAAGGCAGTGGCGATCGCCGCCATGCCGAATGTCATCTTCACCTCCTACGGCGATATGCTGCGCGTCCCCGGTTCGCAGAAGGACCTCTTCAGTGTCAAGGCCGGCGGCGGCGATGTTCGCATGGTCTACTCGCCGCTCGATGCCCTCAAGATGGCCCAGAACAACCCGGACAAAGAGGTGGTGTTCTTCGCCGTCGGCTTCGAGACGACTGCACCGGCCAATGCCATGTCGGTCTATCAGGCGAAGGCGCTGGGGGTCAACAACTACTCGGTGCTGGTCTCGCACGTCACCGTCCCGCCGGCCATCTCTGCGCTGCTGGAAAGCGAAGATGTTCGCGTCGACGGCTTCCTGGCGCCCGGCCACGTCAACGCCGTCATGGGTTACTGGGAATACGAACTGCTGGTGGCCAAATACCACGTGCCGATGGTCGTCACCGGCTTCGAACCGGTCGACTTGGCCAGGGGTATCCTGCTCGCGGTGCAGCAGTTGGAATCCGGACGCGCGGCGGTGGAAAACGCCTACTCACGGGCTGTCACCCGCGAGGGCAACACCGCCGGCCAGAAGATCATCAACGACGTCTTCGAACTGTGCGACCGCAAATGGCGCGGCATCGGCATCATCCCGATGAGCGGCTACCGGCTGCGCGACGCCTATAAAGCCTATGACGCCGAGCGCCGCTTCCCGTCAGTGCAGTCGATCACCACACAGGAGTCGCCGGTGTGCATCAGCGGTCAGATCCTGCAAGGCCTGAAGAAGCCCAACGAATGTCCCGCCTTCGGCAAGACCTGCACCCCGCAGACGCCGCTGGGCGCGACCATGGTCTCGTCGGAAGGGGCTTGCGCCGCCTATCACCGCTACGGACGTTTTGAGGCCTCGCTGGCCGAGGAGTCGCTCTCGTGACCGACGACGTCCGCGAACCTCTGAATCTGGCGGGCTCGACCTGTCCGGCGCCGCTGCGCAACTACCCGACCGTGGTCATGGGCCACGGCAGCGGCGGCAAGATGATGGCCGATTTGATCACCCATCTCTTCGCGCCCCTGCTTCAAAACGACCTGCTGGCCCAGTTCGGCGACTCGACCATCTTTCAGGTCGGGGAAAACGGCAGCGCGTCGCGGTTGGCGATCAGCACCGACTCCTGCGTGATCAGCCCGCTCTTCTTCCCCGGCGGCGACATCGGCGACCTGGCCGTCAACGGCACGGTCAACGACGTGGCCATGAGCGGGCGACACCGCTCTACCTCAGCGCCGGCTTCATCCTCGAAGAGGGCCTGCCGCTGGACGATCTGGGGCGCATTGTCACGACCTTCGGCGCAGCGGCCGACGCGGCCGGCGTCAAGGTGATCGCCGCCGACACCAAGGTGGTCAATCGCGGCCACGGCGACGGCCTGTTCATCAACACCACCGGCATCGGCGTGATTCCGCCGGGGGTGCACATCGCCGCGAACCGGGCGCGCCCCGGCGACGCCGTGCTGATCAGCGGCCCGCTCGGCGACCACGGCGTGACGATTCTGTCGGTGCGCGAGGGGCTGGGCTTCGAGTCGGAGATCCAGAGCGACACGGCCCCGCTCAACGGCCTGGTGGCCGATATGCTGGCAGTGACCAAAGACATTCATGTGCTGCGCGACGCGACTCGCGGCGGGCTGTCCGCCGTGCTCAACGAGCTGGCGACGGCCTCCGGCATTGGCATCGAGTTCGAGGAGAACCGCGTGCCGGTCAACCCGGCCGTGCGGGCGGCCTGCGAAATGCTCGGCCTGGACCCCTTCTACGTGGCCAACGAGGGCAAATTGGTCGCTATCCTCCCGGCCGAACATGCCGACGCCGTCCTGGAGGCGATGCAGGCGCATCCACTGGGACGGGAAGCGCGGCGCATCGGCACGGTGGTCGAGTCGCACCCTGGCATCGTGCTGGCGCGAACCGGCATCGGCGCACGGCGGGTGGTCGATTTGCCGGCGGGGGAGCTGCTGCCGCGCATCTGTTGAGTGGGCCTCAAATGCGCACGTAGGCGGGGAAGCCGGTCGTCATGGTCGCCTGGCCGGCGCGGTCGATCATATAGGCCTCGAAGCCCGGAAGCGATTCAATGAAATAGACGCCCGTGCGACCCATGGCGAATGCCGCCGTCGCAAAGCGATCGGCCTCCAGCACGTCCGGGCCGATCACCGAGATGCTGACGATCTCTTCCAGTGCGTCACTGCCGTTCCGCGGATTGTAGATGTGCGCGCCGCGCATGTAGCTGCCCGATGTGGCGATCCCGCGGTCGTCCAGCGTGACAGTCTTGACGATCTGGCTGAGGTCGAACGGGTTGCAGATGCCGACGCTCCACGCCTTGCCCCGGGCGTTTTTGCCATACACCTGCACATCGCCCCCGGCATCGACATAGAAGTTGCGGAAGTCCCGCTCGTAGAGCAGGGTGGCGGCTTCGTCGATGGCCCAGCCCTTGACGATTCCGGAGGGGTTGAAGACGCCGCTGTGCCACACGTCGAAATATCCGCCGGTCTCCTGCTTCGTCACTTCCGCCAGTTCCAGGACGATCTGCATGTCGGCGCAGGTCTCGTCGAGGGCCAGCTCGCCCCGGTTGACCCGCGAGACTTCACTGGTCTCCTTGAACGGGCTGAAGGTCTGGTCCACATAGTTGAAGTAGTCGTAGACCTCGTCGAATGCCGCGGTGGTGGCCGCGGCATCGACGATCTCCACGGTGATGGGCATGCCCATCAGCCAGCGGGTCTGTTTCATAGGTCCAGGCCGATGGCCGCATCGAGCAGTGCCGATTCCAGCGACTGTACGAAGGCGCGGCTGCTGTCGGTGGCGCGCGAGACGAAGTCGACGTCGGAGTCCTGCGCTTCAATGGCCTCGCTGATCAGCGTGGGCAGGGCGTTGCGGGTGATGATGTCGGACTCGTAGGTGCTGCGCGGGTAATCGGCGATGAGCACGTCGACGAGCTGGCCCTCTTCGATCACGGCCACCACCTGCATGACGCCCCAGCGGTCGGCATAGACGGCGTCGCCGTAGTACTGCCCATCGTAGAACTCGGCACCCTCGACCTTCTCCGTCGACTGAGTCGCCTCGACTGTATCCTGTGCCGGCGCCAGCTCGACTTCCGCCGGGTTGGTATCCATGCCTTGCAGGTGGTGGTTGCCGCCGCCGCGACCGCCACGGCCGCCGCGCGGACCATCCTGCTCTATGGTGGTCGTGATGGTGTCGGATTCCAGTGGGGTACTGCCGCTCTGCGCGCTGATGCCGGAAAGGCTGGCGGCGGCGGAGGCGACCAGGACGGAAGCGCTCAGGGCGTTGATGGCCAGATTCTTGCGACGGGATGTCTTCATGAATCTCTCCTGATTGGACGTGATAGTCGTGATAAGGTTCAATGGTGTTTCGGGAAATCCGCACTATGCTGCGGACGGTCTCGCGTTGCGCTTGATGCGGTTGACCAGCCACCCGGCGGGGCGGCCGATCACGATGATGAAGACGGTGGCGGCCAGCATGAACCACAGGTTGTAGGCGACGCTGCCCAATTCCTCCCAGCGGAAGTCGAACAGGCTGGTGCTCCCACCTTCCGCCACGTTCGCCGGCGGCTCCGTGCCGCTGGGGGCGTCGCCCTTCAGACGCGCGGCCAGATCTTCGACCGTGACACGCCCGCTGTTGACGACGACCAGCAGATTGTCTAGGCTCCGACCCTCGGCGGTCATGTCGGTTGACACCTGCTCCACGTCCACCCCGGCGGCGGCCAGCGCCGTGGTGAAGTCTTCGAGCGTCATCGTGCCGGTGGTGGTTTCTTCAGCGGGCTGTGCGGAGCTGGCTTCAACGGCGCCGTTTGCCGACTCGGAAGCGCTCGCTTCAACGGCACTTGCTTCGGCGGCGGCCGCGCTGGTCGATGCGTCGGCGGCTTCACGGTCGGGCAGTGCGCCGTCCTCGGCCATTGCGAAGCCTGGCTCTCCCGAACTCATGCTCAGGACCAGGGTCGTGCTCTGCACCGGGCTGATCAGATCGCCCCGCGAGCACAGGACAGCCCCGCTGAGAATGACGATCGCGACGAGGATGATGAACCCCCGAAGTTCGTTGGTGTTCTTGCGTTCCAGGCGTGCCATGAGATGCTTCTCCTTCGGATTCCGCGGCGGCCTAGTTTCGAGGCGTCGCTGTTGGCGCGCTTCGGCAGCCAGCCAAAAGGTATTTCGCGCTGTAGGTCTTGATCCACTTCCAGTGCATCGCCACGTGCAGGGCGACGATGATCAGCACCAGCTCGGAGCCGACCATGTGCAGAGTCTGCAGGGTCCGCTGGAAGTCCTCGGCCAGTGACAGGTTGAGGCCGATGGTGCGCGAGATGAGGATGCCGCTGATGGTGACGAAGACCATGTCGGCGAACAGCAGAACGTTGAGCGCGTAGTTCAGCCGTGACTCGTGCAGCACCTTCCTGAAGAAGGTTCGGGTGAGGCTGACGACCCAGTCCCAGTGCAGGAGGATGTGCAGCAGAAAGGCGGCGGCGAAGACCAGGCCGAGCACTTCGTGCAGCGCCAAACCGGTGAAGTGCTCTTCCATTTCGACGATAAAGACCAGCGCCAGCAAAAGGTCGAGGAAGAGGTTCAGGCGCGTCTTGTTGATTTTACGTCTGCTGACCGCGCGGTCCTGGACGATGGTTTTCGGATTCAGTGTTTGCGTCGCCATGTCAACAGCTCCTGTGATGTTGGACGAACACGCTCATCACTTTAGCCGGAAGCCGTGGGGCCGTGGTTATAGGCACCTCAAATAACCTCAAATCCGATTTAAGGTTGCGCGGCCAGTTAACCCCGGGCGGTGGGCGTGCGGAGGGCGCCGCACAGAACCCAGTGTGCCCGGCAGTGGAACCTCAAATATCCTTAAATCCTGCGCCAACTGATTGATCGCGCAGGGCAGGCGGTGCGATACTGATAACGACAGGTGCGCGCGCCGGAACTGCACGGCCGGAACCTCCCCAGCAAGTCGATAAGGTCGAAGTAGCCATGGCCCAGATTGTGATGATTGAAGATGATCGGCTGATTTCTGAGCCGGTGGCCCGCGCGCTGCGCAGCGCCGGCTATGAGACCAGCGTCGCCAGCAGCGGCAAAACCGGTCTGGAGATGGTCCTGAGCCAGAAGCCGGATCTGGTCATCCTCGACATCATGCTGCCGGAGATGGATGGTTGGGAGGTGTGCAAGGCCATTCGCGAGACCAGCCTGGTGCCTATTCTGATGCTGACCGCGCTGAACGAGGAAATCGACCGAGTCCTGGGGCTGGAACTGGGCGCAGACGACTACATGAGCAAGCCGTTCAGCACGCGCGAACTGCTGGCCCGCATCAAGGCGGCGCTGCGCCGGGTGGAGTTCGACCGGGCGGGACTGCAGGAGGACCAGTCGATCACCATCGGCGAGATTCGCATCGACATTGCTCAGCGCCGGGTCTACAAGAGAGGGCAGAAGCTCGAACTGCGCTACAAGGAGTTCGAACTGCTCAGCCTGCTGGTGTCGCACCTGGGCGAAGTCGTGAGCCGCGCCGAGATCTTCGATAAGGTGTGGGGCACCGACTGGCTGGGGTGACATGCGCACGCTCGACGTGCACATCCGCTGGCTGCGCGAAAAGCTGGAGGACGATCCGAGCGATCCGGCATATGTCCAGACGGTCCGCGGCGTCGGCTATCGCTTTGCGCCGGTTTCGCGATCATGAACGCCTCGTCCCTGTCCCGGCCTATGCTTCCGTGGTTCGACCGCCTGCATAACCTGAGCATTCGCAAGCGCCTGCTCCTGGCCTACGTCGGCCTGCTGCTGGTCGGCTTTCTGGCGCTGACCCTGGTCGCCGGCGGCCAGATCGCCCAGGCGGCCCGCGCCGACTACGAACAGCGCCTGCTCAACGAGGTGCACCTCCTCAGCCAGGGGTTGAGCGCCGCGCTTCCGAACCACGATCAGGACTGGACGGAGGAGAACCAGGCGGCGCTGAACGCCCTCATCGCCGAGTACGAGACGCATCTCAACGGCACGGTGGCCGTGTACAACCTGGATGGCGACCGCGGTGGATCGCCGCCCGGCCGCGAGGGTTTCCGCGACGCGCCGGAGATGGAGACGGCCATCCGCGATGGCGTGGTCGTGGTCGAGCGCGAGGATGAAGACGGCCGTCCCGCGCTGTACACGGCCGCGCCTCTGAGGAACGGCTCTCGCCAGGACTACGGGTTCGGCATCGTCCAACTCAGCGTACCCCTGGACAACCTGAATGCGCTGATCTGGGATCGGTGGGTTTTGCTGCTGCTGGTCTTCGGCGCGGTGCTGGCCGTGACCGTGATCGCGGCGCTGTGGGTGTCGCGCTCGATCATCTTGCCGCTGCTGCGTCTGCGCGATTCGGCTCTGCGGCTGTCTCAGGGCGATCTGTCGTACCGGGTGACCGATCTGCGCAAAGACGAAATCGGCGCGGTGGGCCGAGCCTTCAACGTGATGGCGTCGCAGGTCCAGAGCATGCTGGAAGAGCAGCGCGCCTTTGCCAGCAATACCTCGCACGAACTGCGCACGCCGCTGACCACCATCCGCCTGCGTTCGGAGGCGCTGCGCTATGAGGAGGATCTCGATGCGGAGACGACGGCGCAGTACATCGTCGAAATCGACGAGGAGATCAGGCGGCTGAGCACCATGGTCGAGGACCTGACTCTGCTCTCGCGCTTCGACGCCGGCCGCGCCGAACTGGGTCGGAGCGAGATCGACATCGTTCGGCTGGCGGCCAGCCTGAAGCAGCAGGAGCAGGCACGGGCGGATGCGCGCCAGATTGCCCTGACCGTGGAGGCGCCCGATACGATCATCCCCATCCGCGGCAGCCTGAACCACCTGATGATCGTCTTCCGCAACCTGCTGGAGAATGCCATCAAGTACACCCCCAGGGGCGGCCAGATCACCTGGACAATCCAGTCTGAGGCGAATGGTGTGCGCAGCGTCATCCGCGACAACGGGCAGGGCATCTCCCCGGCCAATCTGCCGCACGTCTTCGAGCGCTTCTACCGCGCCGACAAGTCCCGCGCCCGCGATGTGCCCGGCACCGGCCTTGGGCTGTCGCTGGTGAAGTCGATCGTCGATGCCTACGGAGGTACGGTGACCGTCGAAAGCTCGGGACTTCAGCAGGGGACGACGGTGACGGTCTTTCTGCCCTACCAACCGGCCGGCGCGGAGCCGCCATCGAGCGCTTACGCCGGCGCATAGGGGGCCGACGGCAGGGCGCAAAGCTGCAGGGCGGACCTGCCGGTCTGGCCGGATCTCGCAGTGCTGTCTCTCGTCATGGCTACTCCCGCCGGGGCTAAAGCGTCTCGGCTACAGAACCGACAGGTCCACTCAAGGGACCAAAAGACAAGTCTGCGTTCTAGCTCCTTTAGCTAGATTGCCTTTGCCTAGCCGATGAGCTTCCCATCAGCGCCCTTGGCGGAGCAGCACACACCGATCCGGCATGATTCATTTCGATTATCTATCGGTCCTGTTCCTTCTCATTTCTCATGACTCTTTAGTGCGCCTGGCGCCGGCGAACGCGCCAGGTGGCTCATGCGCATCTCAGAAGACGCCTTCATAATGGCCGTATGCAGACACGTTCGTTATCCTCCGACCCGGCATACGACGACCGAGCGCGAAGTCGATCCCTCGCTGCGACGGCGCTGGCCCTGATCAGGCTGGGCCGGCTGCATTTTCTGGCCGGCGGCGTCCTGCTGCATCTGCTCGGCGTAGCGATGGCCCTGTACGCCGGCGCGCCACTCAACGTTGCGGCGCTGCTGTGGGGGCAGATCGCCATCACCGCCACGCAGGTGATGACCCACTACGCCAACGACTACTTCGACCTTGACGCCGACCGCGCCAACCGCACCCCGACCAACTGGTCGGGCGGCAGCCGTGTGCTGGTCGAGCGGGCCGTGCCGCCGCATCTGGCGCTGCGTGTGGCACTCGGCGCTGCGAGTGTCGCGCTGGTCGCGAATCTCGTCCTGAGCCTGGTCGTGCAGCCCGGCCTGACGACCTTCGCGCTGCTCGGGCTGGCGCAGTTGGCCGCCTGGTTCTACAGCGCGCCGCCCCTGCGTCTGCATTCGCGCGGGCTAGGCGAGGCGACGACGATGATCGTGGTGACGCTGCTGACGCCGCTGACCGGCTACGCGCTGCACGCCGGGCGCGTCGACCTGCTGCCCCTGCTGGTCAGCGCGCCGCTGTGCTGCCTGCAGTTTGCGATGCTGCTGGCCATCGAGTTCCCCGACGCTGAAGGCGACCGTCTTGCCGGCAAGCAGACCCTGGTCGTCATGTTCGGCGGGGCCACGGCGATTCGCCTGTACGTCGGTTTTGTATGCGCTGCCTTTCTGATCCTGCCTGCGCTGGTGGCCCTGGGCTTGCCGGCGGCCAACGCGCTGGCCGTGGCGCTGCTGCTGCCGCTGGCGATCGGCCTGCTGTGGCATGCCCGGCGCGGCGACTGGCGCCGGCCTGAGCGCTGGAACGGCTTCGCCTTTCACACCATCGTGCTGCTCATGGCCTCGGCGGCGGCGCAGTTCGGCGCGCTGCTGCTGCTGATCGGCACGCGCTGATCGGGCGCGTTCATCCGATCCTTATCGGACATTCTTCCATCACCTAATCGTCGCTGCACACAATGAAATGACCGGCAACCATCGGCAACTTCGCATAGTGAGGGGATTGGCAGTGCTGATTCCACCCCGGCGCACGGACACCGAGCTGCTCGATCAGGGACTGGGTACGCTAGAGGATGTGCGCGCAAATCTGCGGGACATGTGGCGGCTGAACCGGGTCTTCGGCGGTGTCGGGGCTGTCACGAGTCACCTGCTGCCGGCGCTACGCAGCGCCTCGCATCCTGTGCATGTCGCCGACATTGGCGCGGGGTCGGGTCAACTGGCGCTGCATCTGTCGCGGTGGGCCGCGCGGGAGGGCCTGCCGCTGCACGTCTACCCGCTCGACATTGCGGCGCGCAACCTGGACGCCGCCGAACCCGCCGCCCGTTCGCACCCCGGCGTGCGCTTCGTGCAGGGGGATGGCTTGGCGCTTCCCTTCGCCGCCGGCGCGGTCGATTATTTCATCTCCTCCCTGGTCCTTCACCACTTCGATCCGGATGCCGTGGTTCACCTGTTGCGCCACACCTTCGAGTGGGCAGGGCGCGGCATCATCACGAGCGACATCACGCGCGGTCGAACGCCGATGGCCGCCTTCCGGCTGCTGGGGGCGGTCGCTCCGCTGCACCCGATGACGCGCGACGACGGCCTGCTCTCGATCTGGCGCGCCTACACGCCCGACGAGCTGCTGGCCCTGGCCCGCGTGGCAGGGCTGCGCAGTGCGCGGGTAACCCGTCACTTTTCCTGGCGCATGACCCTGGTGGCGGAGCACATATGACGATTCTCGACGCGGTGCATTACGACGCTGTGGTCATTGGCGGAGGCCTGGCCGGCTGCATGGCGGCGATCACGCTGGCGCAGGCCGGGCGTGCTGTGGCCCTGCTCGAAGCGGGAAAGTACCCACGGTCCAAGGTCTGCGGGGAGTTCCTCTCGCCGGAGTGCGCGGCGCTATTCGATGCCGTCGGTTTCCTGCCGGATCTGCACGCGCTTGGACCGGCGACCATCCGCACCCTGCGCCTCACCGCACCCGACGGCGTCGAGTGGTGCGCGGCCCTGCCCGCGCCGGCATTCAGCGTCAGCCGCTATGCACTCGACGCGGCGCTGGCCGACTATGCCGCGCGGCAGGGCGTCGAGGTGCACAGCGAAACCCGTGTCACCGAACTCGACGGGACGCTGCTCGACGGCTTCACCGTCACGGCTCAAACGACGGTGGGGGCGACACAGGTGCGGGCGGCTGGGGTGATCGTCGCGCATGGCCGGCGCAGCAACCTGGATCGGGTCCTCGGGCGGCGCTTTTTCGCCGAACCGCATCCGCTGATCGGACTGAAGCGGCACTTTCGAGGGCGGCCGCTGCCAGAGCACATCGATCTGCACATCTTCCCCGGCGGCTACTGTGGGGTCTCGCAGGTCGAGAACGACCGCACCAACGTGTGCCTGCTGGTCGATCAGGCCGTCTTTCAGGCGAGCGCGGGCGGGGCCAACGGAACGCCGCCCGTCGATCGGTTCATCGCCTGGATGCGCGCGCAGAATCCGCATCTGGAGGCGTGGCTGCTCGATGCCGTCCCGCTCGACGACGCCCGGCTGAGCATCGGGCAGGTGCCGCTGTGCGCCAAGTCGCCGCTGGAGGGGATCTGCTGGTGGGCCGGCGATGCGGCGGGCATGATCGCCCCGCTTGCCGGCGATGGCATGGCGATGGCGCTGCACAGCGGTCGGTTGGCCGCACAGGCGCTGGAGCGCTTCCTTGCAGGTGAGGCCACAGCCGAGATGGCCAAATCGGATTACGCCCGGACGTGGGCGCGTACCTTCCGCGGCCGCTTGCAGTTGGGACGCCTCCTTCATCAGGCACTGGTGCGCCCGCGCATTCTTCCCCCGCGCTGCGCGTCCTGCGGCGCTTTCCTCTGCCGGCAACTGGCTGGTGCAGCACACCCGTGATGTTGGTTTACTGGAGCAGCCACATGATGAACGCGCCGAAACTGCTCGCCCTCGAGACGGGCGTGCCGACGCAGTGCTATCGACAGGAGGAGATCACCGAGTTCTTCGTGGAGTTGGTCACCGCCCAGGGCAGCAAACGCGCCCGCGCCATTCGCGCTGCCATGCGCTATGCCGGCGTCGAGTGTCGCTATTCCGCCATCGAACCCGACTACTTCATCCAGCCGCGATCGACTCAGGAGCGCAACGACCGCTACATGGCCGAGGCCATGCCGCTGGGTGAGCGGGTGATCGCCGCCGGGCTGGAGCGGGCGGGCGTCTCGCCCGGCGACATCGACAGCTTTGTCGTCGTCTCCTGCACGGGCTTCAGCGTGCCGGGGCTGGACCTTCTGCTGGCGCAGCGCCTGGGTCTGCCCTCGCATCTGGCGCGGACGCAGGTGTGGGGCATGGCTGCTATGGCGCCTTCCCCGCCTGCGGCGGGCGCTCGACAGCGTGCGAACGCGCCCCGGCGGGCTGGCGCTGCTGCTGGCCCTGGAACTGTGCACGCTGCATCTCCAGTTTGACGATCTCGACGGAGACGGTGGTGTCCACCTCGCTGTTCGCCGATGGCGCGGGCATGGCCTTGATCGGCGCCGGGGGCAGCGAAGACACGCCGGAGGGCCATGCGCTCGTCCCGGCGCTGATCGACTCCGAGACCTTCTGCGACTACCAGACGCTGGAACACATGACCTTCAACCTGACCGACCAGGGTTTCCGCATGTATCTCTCCAGCTACGTGCCGGATCTGCTGGCGGCCAACATCGTGCCATTCGTCGCCCGCCTGCTGGAGCGGAACGGCCTGCGTCGCGAAGACGTGCGCTTCTGGGCCATCCACCCCGGCAGCAAGAGGATTGTGGAGTACATTCAGGCGCAGCTCGCGCTCGAGGACGCGCAGGTGCAGTGCTCGCTCGACGTACTGCGCGACTATGGCAATATGTCCTCGGCGACGGTGCTGTTCGTGCTGGAGCGCATTTTGCAGGCGGGCACTGCCCGGCCCGGCGACTATGGTGTGATGATGGCGTTCGGGCCGGGGCTGACCATGGAGGCGATCCTGCTGCGCTGGTGAATGGCGGGGGAGGTGTCCTCAGGAGGCGGTTTCTTCCCCGCCGAAGGCCAGCCCTTTCTCGGCCAGGGCTTCGCGGAGCACTTGGATGGCCTTCGGGCCGATGCCGTGCAGGTAGGCGATATCCTTGACCTCGACCCCGGCCAACTGATCGAGCTGGCGGAAGCCTGCCCCGTGCAGCGCCCGCCGGGCCGGTTGGCCGATGCCCCGGGGGAAGTCGTCCGCCTGGGCCGTCTGTTGTTTCGACTTCATGACGAATACTCCTGGTGCGGGCGCAGCGCGCCCGACGTATGGGAAGGCATCCTGCGGCGTTGGCTGAAGCGTTGAATGATTGACTCGCTTGCCAGCATACTTGTTCAGCCGTACCGGGTCAAGCGGACTCCGGGTCATGGTCTCTGGAAGACGCAGATCGACGCTCACGAGAGTCCATTCGTCAAGGTCATGCTCTGGGCGCAGTCGTAGCGTGGCGTGGAAGCGCGTTCCGGTCCAGCCGCCGCCACGCAGACAGCGGAGATCCACGCGCATGACGACTTGACGCGTTCATGCGCTGTGGTGCGATCTGAGCTGACGACCTGTGCCTGACAATCGAGTGACGACGGGTGAGTGCTGCGCATCCAGCGGGCCAGGGCGACGCCGAGAGATTGTACGTCCGCGTGTCTCGGGTCATCAGGGTAACGCTGGCGCCTAAAGAGGCGGCGCACCGCCAGATCGCCGCAGTTCCAGGCCTGGCTCCATGCAGGCGCAGCCAGGCCTGATCGAGTAGTCGATATGTTGGGACATGATCGCTCCGCCTGCATCTTCCTGCCTCGCCGCGACACTTTCGCAGGTGATTGCAGCCAGGTCGATGAGTCAAAGATAGCGGCCTGTCGTAAAGAAGTCGTGAATGGGTGGCGGCGTGCGCGTCAGCCGGAGGCGGCAGGTCCGTCGATCCCGTTGTCGATGTCTTTTGAATCGTTCCGACGTACTGCTCATGGCCAAGCGCGCGGAAGACCGCCTGACTCTGCGCCGAAGAAGCCTTGACGCCCGCAGCTCATGCAGGTGGAACGACGACACTGCCAGATTGTTGAGCGCGTTGGCTCTCCAGTTCCAAGCGCCGATCTGACGGGCGATCGCCAGGGCCTCCAGATACTGCTCGATTGCCTCGACATTGCCCGCGCATGAAGGCGACGTTGCCCATACCGTTGGTGACCATGCAGATTCCATCCAGGCTGCCGACGGATTTGTAGACCGGCAGGGTCTTCAATGCAGTTCGCGCGCGCCCTCCAGGTTGCCTTCCATCAGCAGAAGGTTGGCCATGAGGGTTTGAAGCCGGGCGGCGAGAATCGCATCGCCAATGCGGGTCGCTGATTTCGCGATGGTACGCTCCGCGTGGGAGCGCCCGAGCCAGGTGTTCCAGCATCTGTTCGCGATGCGAGTCGCCATAGTGCACTTCGATTTGCGCGCGCCGGGCATGTCCGCTGGCCAGGCGCATCAGGCACTGCGCGCGATCTCACCTCGTCGCCCAGCGTTTCGCGCAGGGCGAGCGTCCCTTCGGCATAGGGAATAGCCAGACTGTGCGCTCCCACGCAGCGCCTCGAGTAGCCGAGGGCAAGTAGGGCGCGTGCGCAATGGCGTCGATATGAGCGGGATTATCACGAGGAGGGAGTACCAGCTGAGTCAACCCAGCTTTTGTCTTCTTCCGCCTGATCGAGGCGCTACGGCCAGCGCCAGATGCGACAGCCAGATAGCGTAAGTCTCGCCGCCGGCAAGGTGCGAAAACTGCTTCAAGTGCCCTCCAACACCGCCAGCCATGCCAGTTCGACTTCAGATCGTGAAAGAGTGACACACCGGGAAGCAGATCCTCAGGATATCGGGGAGGGCGAACCGCGCGGACCGCCAGCGTTCCCAGGCCGTATGGATATTATCAGTCTCTTGAGGAGTTCGTCGAGCAGCGCGGCGCTGCTCGTGCGTCTTCAGGCGCGCCTGACCGCTGCTGCAGTTCCTCAGTATCGGAAGTAGAGGTCCTGTGTCTCTCCAAACAGGCCGGAGTTTGGCCAGCTTTTCGAAAGCGGGTACTGCCGCAGCATTGGGTGGACGACGAAATCGCCCTTCCTCCCGACGCTGCACCAGCATCTTGTCGACAATGCCGAGCAGCATGACGAGTGATGCCCTGCCACAGCCTGAGCGGACTCGCGTAAGAAGCCTCCAGGAACAGGGGCGAGCGCCATCAGCACCCGCTGCTCCTGCGCCGAGAAGAGCTGCCAGGAATGGTCGAAGACCGCTCGCAGGCTGCTGTGGCGTTCCTCGTTGCGGTGGTGATCTGCTTCCAGCCCGGTGACGTTGGCGCCGATTTCGTCGGCCAGTTCCGCGACCGTCAGTGCAAGCGGGAATCAGGCCGCCGCCAGTTCAATCGCCAGGGGTACGTTGTGGACCAGCGCGCAGATGCGCTGTATCACCCCGGCCGGGTTGCCGGCGCAGGCAGGTCGTCACCGCGGACGCGTTCGGCCGCCGTCGTCCAGAAGAGTGTCATGGCAGGTGGAGTCGCTCCATCCTCGCGGGAGCTCGCCACACGGTAAGTTCCTTTCCAGCGCCAGCATCCATTCGCCTCGGTGATTGAAACGTTGGCAAGAGGTCGCGATTGTTTCGCAGATCGCTCTTCGCCGTTTGGCGGTGATCAGCTCTGCCAGGAAGTCATCGATAATGCCGGTGAGCCGCCTGACATTATCCAGAATGAGGAGCAGATGTTTTCGCGCAGGTAATCGAGGATCTGGCCGCGTGGGGTACCGACCGAAGGTCAACTGCAAGCGCAGGGCATCGGCTAGCGCAGTGAGAAATGTCGAGCGGGCGTATCGAGGTCAGCCGAGTTCGTGACTGCCTCTGTGCAGCATGCGGCTCACCGGGGCGTAACCAAGGCGCAGGGCAAGACGCGTCTTGCTCCATGCCGCCCAGGCCGACGATGGCACTGTTCAGGGGACAGGTGGGATCGTTCAGTCGTCGCGACAGCCTCGTCCAGCCTCGGCTGTGCGCCCTATGAACGGCGTCGTCTCTTGGGTCAGTTGTAGGTCAGCTGCGTCAGTCCTGATGCGTTCAGCACAATCGTGCCGTCTCTATCTCTGGTTCTACACCCAGTTCGCGATCCCAGGATTTCGCGGCACCTCTTCATATTGTGCCAGCGCGGCCGGTCGCCGCCCGCTGCCGGGTCAGAAGCATCATGAGCTGGCGGTGCGATCCTTCCTGAAACGGATCGTGGGAGTTTGTGGCGGTGCATGACGCGATGGCGGTCCCCGTTGCCGCCGTGGCAGACTGCTGAGACGCCGTTTCGCTGGCGCAGTATGGAGATCGCCTGATCGCAGACGTTCGCGCTACCGGTCAACCAATCGCCGAATTCCGCGCGTCGGCGATGCCAAAACTGCCAGTAACTCGCCGCGGTACAGCCCTGCGTCGCGGGTGCGCATGAACTCGACGCAGCATCGATCCAGTGCGCGCCCTCGGCCTTGAAGGCGACGCTCTGGCGTGATGTCGAAGTAAGGTTCCAGCAGACGTTTGAGATTGGCGATGGCCTGGCGCAGGTTGGTGGAAGGTTTCAGTCAGGCATGTCGCTCCAGAACAGCGCGGCAAAGGAGGAGCGCAGATGAGTCCGCTGAGGGGTCAGCGCCAGATAGCAGAGCAGGGCCTGGACTTTGCCGCTCACGAAACCAGTCACCGGTTCGTCGTCATGTGATCTGGAGTCCGGCCAAGGAGTTGAAGCTTCACTTGGGACCCTCGTTGCTCACCAGTGAAACAGGCTGCAAGATCTTACGTACACAGAGTCGAATCTGGGCTCGATCACTTCACGATGGATTTCTAGTTCAGAAGTAGATCGCACAAACACGCAAACAGCAGATAACAGGCCAGGAAACCACGGGGGTGCGTGGGGAGGCGATTCATTTTGTGCCAACTTTGGAAACACGAGGAGCGAGCACATGAAGCAAGTTCGTTTTGTTCCAGCCTACCCGCATCATTCCCTCCGTCGTCGCGTCGTGCCTGATCCTATTCGCTGCACCGGCCTTCGCACAGGACTTGCCGCCGCTGCCTGGCGAGCTAGTGGTCGGCGATCCCCATGCTGCGCGGCATCGCCTTCGACGCGGCCGGCAATCTGATCGTCGCAGTGGCAGGCGCGGG
>JADJPJ010000089.1 GCA_016713325.1 Candidatus Flexifilum affinis
AATCCTGCTCGACCAGATCCGCGTTGATCCCGTACGCGGCTGCGGCGCCCCGGGCCACAGCCACCGCCACGCTGCGCATCGGCGAGGCGATATCCCCCGCTGCGTAGACGCCCTCGACAGTCGTCCGTCCCAGAATATCCACCTGGATCACATTGCGTTCATCGATCGTACAGCCCAGGTCCTGAGCAAAACTGGTTCGATGGGTCGTCTTTGGGCGAACGAACAGCGCGTCGACCGTCATGGTGGTGCTGTCGGCAAAGTGAATGGCCTGAATCTGTGCGCCTTCATGTTCGAAGGATACGATCGGTTGTTCAATCATCCGAATGCCATGACGAACGACCTTTTTTCGCTGCTCACCCGTAAGTGTCCATCCCTCGGCGGCGCAAAGGGTGAGATGATCCGTCAAGTTGCGGAGCAGCATCACCTGGTGAAGAGCCGTGTTATCGACGCCGTAGACGGCAACCGCTCTGCCCCGGACTTCGTAGCCGTCGCAGTAGGGGCAGTGGAAGACGCTCTTCCCCCACAGCCCGTCGATCCCTTCCAGGCGAGGCAGATCATCGCGCAGGCCGGTGGCCAACAGGACTGTTCGCGCACGCAGCGTCGAGCCATCCGAACTCTCGATCTCGAATCCATTATCGGTCTTCTCAATGTGCTGCGCCGTCGCCGTCTTCAGAACGACGGTGGGGTAGCGCTTCAGTTGTTCATGCGCGATCTGCAGCAACTCAGCAGGGCGGACACCGTCGCGGGTGAGAAAGCCATGCGAGGCGCGCGAAAAGCGGTTGCACGGTTTCTGGTCATCGATGACCACGACGTCTCGCAAGGAACGACCCAGCACCAGGGCGGCACTCAATCCGGCACTGCTGCCGCCAACAATCACCGTATCCAACATGTCATGATATCCTATTGATACTTAGTATCAAATAGACTGCACGGCCGTGGAGTGTCTTACCTCGCGGCCGTGCTCCGCGTGCTAGTGCCGGCCGGTATCGCGCACCGTGACGACGACATTCCCCTTCTTGTGACCCTGATCGACGTGGCGGTGTGCCTCGACCATCTGCTCCAGCGGGTAGCAGCGATCGATCACGGCTCGCAGCTTCCCCGCATCGACCAGGCTCCGCAGTTCCATGAGGAGGTCCGTGGTTGGCGTGGCGGTCTCCGAAACAAGCACCGTACCGGTTCTCCTCGCGGCCCTTTTCATTCGGATGATCTCTGCCGGCCCGGCCGCAGCCTGAAGGTAGCTTCCGCCTTGCTTGAGTACTTTCAAGCTACCAGAGTGCGATGTCTTGCCGACAGTATCGAAGATGATGTCATAGGTCTCGCCGTGGGTGGTGAAGTCCTCTTTCGTGTAGTCAATGACGTGATCGGCGCCCAGGGCCTTGACGAACCCGACGTTTGCCCCGCTGGTGACGGCTGTCACGACAGCGCCAAAATGCTTCGCCACCTGTACCGCCGCCGTCCCGACGCTGCCCGAAGCGCCGTAGATCAGCACTCGCTGCCCACTACGGATTCCGCCTTTTTTCAGGAAGTACAGGGCGGTCACGCCTCCAAAGGGAAGGGCGGAGGCTTCCTCATAGGAGACCGTAGAAGGCTTGATGGCGATCGCGCTGGTTTCCGGCAGAGTGGCATATTCGGCGTAGGCGCTTAATCGAGTCAGGTCATAGGCATACACCTGATCTCCTGGCTTGAAGCGCGTGACGCCCTGGCCGACCGCTTCGACTTCTCCAGCGATCACCATGCCGAGGATCGCCTTCCTGGGGTGCGTCAGTCCCAGCGTCAGCCGCGCCGGGATCCAGAAGGAACGCGGAACGTCGAAACTCCGCACCCGGCGGTCGCCGGAGGTCACCGTCGTAGCATAGACCTTGATCAGGACTTCATTGGCTTTGGGCGCCGGCTTGGGGACTTCGCGAAGCTCCAGGACTTCCGGCGTGCCGTACTTCGTTGCGACAATTGCCTTCATGGGATTGCTCTCCATCTTGGATATTTCAGGACATGTCAGACTTCAGTGGTGCACCTGGTGAGTGACGCCACTTGTAGGGACAGCCGGAAGACTGTCGATCACGGCGGACGCGCAGAAGCGCATCCTTACAACCATGTTGGATACTTCGTCGAACGCACCCCTGAGCGCGAGCGAGTGTGCTGCGGATCAGGCATGGTCACCGGGTGCACCCGTCTGGTCCGGATCAATCTGTACGACCGCGACCAGCGGCAGGCCCAGATCACGCACTTTTCTCAGCAATCCATGCAACGCGGCCTGGTCGGCTACTTGCCCGGTAAGCCATGTCTCGCCATTGGCTTCCAGCGAGAGGGTCAGTCCTTCGAACCAGTCGGCCCAGCGGCGGTCAAGGTGCCCCTTGATGCGTATCTGGTAGCGTATTGGCCGGTCATGGTCTTCGGCTGGTGCAGGTGCTTTGCTCATTCTCTGCCTCGTCTATGGCCCTCCTGTTGAGAAGAGTTCATCTGGTTGTATGCGCTTCTTACTTGTGAACAGGATACAAAGCAATGTGATGAGCAGTCGTCATCACATATGAGGATTGAGGTGAGGATCTGTGATTTGGGAAGATGGGTAGGGAAAGCAAAGAGGCCCGGCATGGGGTTCATGAACCTCATGCCGGGGTTGTGCGGGGGCACGCTAGATCAAATGGAGTTCCTCAGCCCGGCGCACCGCTGCCCGACGATTGTTCACGCCGAGCTTGGTATAGATGTTCTGGGTGTGGGTTCGCAGGGTGCTCAACGACACGATGAGCTTGTGCGCAATCTCCGGCCCGCTCATGTCGGTTCTCAGCAGACGCAGCACGTCCAGCTCGCGTTCGCTCAACGGTTCGATCAACCCCTGGGTGACTCGTGTCTTTTGCTCACCTCGCCAAAGGCTGCCAGGAGCTGTCTGACATAGGTCGGGGTCACTCGGCGCTGTGCGGCTTCTTCCAGAAGATCGGCCATGGGCGGGCCTTCGTCCACAAACAGGCGGATGTAGTGCTCGGGTTCCGCCAGCGTCAGGGCGCGTTCGAGCGGCATGAGGGCGTCAGCGCGATCACCAAGCATGTGGTGCGCGATCGCTTGCAGCACCAGGATTTCCATTGTGCTTCTCAGGCGACCGCCTGCTTCGGCTGCTTGCAGCAGGCGGCTGAGGAGTCTCATGGCCTCCAGCGCCGACTGACCGGCGCGATCATTCCGGTGTTGCGCCAGGAGTACCCGGCACAGGGTGATATGCTCAAATTCGCGCAGGTAACTGAGGTCGTCCTCACTGGATAGGCCTTGTTCATCCACCCAGTTGAGGGCATCGCCCAATCGATTCTGCGCCACCCACAGCCGCGCTTTCAGCGCCGGGATCGGCTGCACATTCGGGGAAAAGTCACTCGTAAACACTTGCTCTGCCTCGGCCAGCAGGTCAAGAGCGCCATCGACATCTCCCTGAAGCTCCCGTATGCGCGCCATCGCCACACGCCAGCGATATGGGTTCTGAGGTAACCCGGCAAAGTCGCCGAGCTCCCCGCTTCTCTGGAGGCACTGCACAGCCTCATCCAGATCGTTCCATTCACAGTGCAGTCGACTCATGCCCACGAGCATGTCGGCCGCGCCCCGGAGCACCACCGAACCCTGATTCGCAAGCTGCAGGCCGCGCTCATAGGTGTTCATAGCGCCACGCAGCCTACCCTGTGCCAGTCGAATATCCGCCAGGGCGATTGTGCAGCCGATCGCGTCAGAGATATAGCCAGCCTTCCGCAGTCTGATGACGCCGTCGGTATAACACCGCTGTCCTGCTTCAAGGTCCCCATTTGTCCAAAACGAGAGCCCCAGCAAGGACTCTGCTGCTCCGTGAAGGAGATGGTCGTCGTCAGACGCCAGTTCAAGGATCTGCCGGGCGTATTTCACGCTATCGGCCACGTTGCCCAGAACCAGGGCCATCGCGGAATGGTACATGGCGACAACTGCCGGCAGACGGCGGAATTCCTCTTCATCCACGACGATCATGTTCCCCGACAGTACATCAGGCCGCTCACCTATTCCCAGCCAACGTTCGGCGTCGGCCAATCGGGCCTCAACGCCGTCTAGTATGCCGCTCTGCAACAACGTTCCGGCATAGTGGACACTGAGGATGGGCCTGAAGCGGAAGACCTCGTCGGGGAGCGCCTGAAGCCAGGCCAGCAGCGTGACCTCCTGCCGACTCCGGCGCATCTGCGGCACGGCCCGTTCGATCAAGGTCGCGGCGCGCTGGAAATCCTGCGCGAGCAGTGCGTGATGGATGGCCTCGGCGGATAGATCGTTCTGTTCGTACCAGTCGCTTGCGCGCAGATGCAGCGCTGCGACCTGATCGGGATACTCTGCCAGCAAATGGGCCGTGAGCAGGCCGGCAAAAAGATGGTGATAGCGATACCAATGGCGTTTCTCGTCCAGCGGCACGATGAGGAAATTGCCTCGTTCCAGCGCTTCCAACTGGGCGCCGCCATCCTGCTGACCCGTGACGGCATCGCAGAGCGACGCATTGAACCGGTCGAGAATCGCCGTCTGAAGCAGGAACTGCCGGATCGATTCGGGCTGGCGTTGGAGGACCTCTTCGACCAGATAATCCACGATGTACCGGTGGTCTCCGGCAAATGATCGGATGAAGCCGGGAATGTCCTGGTGACCCTGAAGGGAAAGCGCCGCCAATTGCAGGCCGGCAATCCAGCCTTCTGTGCGGTCCTCCAGTGCGGCAATATCCTCGGCCGAGAGACGCAGAGACATACCCTGATTCAGAAATTCGGCGGCCTCAGAAGCGTTAAACCGCAGATCCCTGGCGCGAACTTCGGTCAATTGTCCTCGGGCGCGCAGTCGGGCAAGAGGTAGATTTGGATCTTCACGGGTCGTGATCACCAGATGGAATTGCGGCGGCAGGTGCTCGACCAGAAAAGCGAGCGCATCGTCCACCTCTTTGGCATCCACCAGATGATAGTCGTCCAGGATGAGGACAAAGCGTTCGGCGAGGTGCGCAATCTCATTGAGCAGTGACGTCAATACGGATTCGGTCGGCGGTTTCTGCTGGGCGTGCAGCAGCGGCAGCAGTCCGGCCCCAATGTTGGGCGCTAAGGTCTGCAGAGCAGCGACGAGGTAGGTCAGGAAGCGCGCGAGGTCGCTGTCGCTTTCGTCGAGCGACAGCCATGCCACGCGAAGCCCTGGGGTGACTTGTTCACAGGCGGCGAGCCATTCGCTGATCAAGGTCGTTTTGCCAAAGCCTGCGGGAGCAGAGACAAGGGTCAGTTTACGGTGCAGCCCCTCGTTCAGCCGCTCGATCAGGCGTTGGCGGCGGACAGCGTTCAGCCGGGGTGGGGGGAGGTAGAGTTTCGTTGCAAGAATCGGTGAGAGAGCCTCGGTCGTTGTTGGCTGGTTTGTAGGATCGGGCATACCTATGTCCTGTTCTGCCACATGGGCGAGGGGACCAGCGGTCTACCATCCAGACCTTCACAAAACCATGCGAAGGTATTCAGCAGTGTAGCACGCGCCAAGCGCAAGGTGAACGGGTGAAAAAGTGAAGGTATTCTTCGTTCTCGCCGGCTCCTCATGCCCGGCAATTGAGAAGGGGGACTGCCCGCAAATGACTGCCGAGAATGACGTCCGCCTTCGCCGTTTACTTTACGCTTTTAGAAACTAACAACCTTTCATGACTGCATAGATGAGACTTAAGTTATTTGTTAGGAACCATCATTACCATGGCGAAGTGGAGCCTTGAGGTCGTCTGACTGGTCGGCGGGGGGATTCGAGCGGTCAGGCGGCGCCAGTACCGAAGCGAGAGCCAAAATGACCAGGGGAAGATTGGGTCGAGTCTGGACGGTCTGTTCAGCGACGTTTGTTTTGCTCGTCTGCTTTGGCGTCGGCCTGCGCAATGTGACGCACGCGCAGATCGGCGGAACTCCGCAGGTTGACCCAACCAATCCAATTGTTGAGGAGAACCGGCTTCCCGGTACGAGTCTAGGTCTGCTGCCCGACCGCGAAGACCTGGTCAGACGATCATTTGAATTCGCGTCGCGTCAAGAGGCGGACGCTGCGACACAGATGTCGCCGCGGGTGACTCCCGACGTCTGGACCAGTGGCAAACCCATTGAAGGGTATGCCGGAAAAGCGAGCGTCAACGTCGGCGAGTCGATCGACCTGCATGTCAGCTCGCAGTATCCCACCTTCGATATTCTGATCTTCAGACAGGGCTGGTACAACGGGGTAGGCCAGCGCTTCATCAGACAGATCAGCAATATTCCTGGGACCGTCCAGCCCATTCCCGAGCCAGATCCGGTGACAGGCCTTGTCGAGGCCAACTGGCCCGTGACCTACACTTTGCAGACAGCATCCAATTGGGTGAGCGGAGTTTACAAAATCTGGCTGATTGAGCATAGCAACTATGAGGACGTAGGGAGCTATATTATCTTTGTCCTGCGCGACGACGCGCGCCAGTCAGACATTCTTTTCCAGGTGGCATTGACGACCTATCAGGCTTACAACAACTGGGGCGGGAAGAGCCTGTATAACTACAACTCGGTGAACGGGCGCGCTGTAGCTGTTTCGTTCGATCGACCCTATGTTGATGCCTATGGAGCAGGGCTGTACGACACCGGCGACAACCACATGGTTCGCTGGCTGGAGAAGAACGGCTACGACGTCACCTATGCCACCAACGTTGACCTGGAAGCCAGCCCCGACTTGATGGCCAATCGCGAGGTGTTCCTCTCCAATTTCCATGATGAATACTGGTCCTGGAATATGCGCGCGAATGTCGAAGCAGCGCGCGACCAGGGCAAGGATCTGCTGTTCTTCACCTCCAACAATGTGTACTACCAGATACGCTTTGAACCGTCCTCGGCGGGGATCGCAAACCGAGTCATCGTCTGCTACAAGAACACGTCGGATCCGATGAGCGTCAGTGACACCCCATGGCTGACTACAGTGAGGTGGCGTGACGAGCCGGTCAGCCGTCCGGAAAACGAGCTCCTGGGGGTGATGTTTGACACCGCAATGGCCTTCGGTGAGCATTTTCCCTGGGTGGTGGCCAACGCCCAGCACTGGGTGTATGCGGGCACCGGCCTGCACGATGGCGATTCGATCGAGCGCCTGATGGGATACGAGTACGATCGCGTTTTCGACAACGGGCTGACACCGTCCGACCTGCAAATCCTCTCGCATTCGCCTGCGCCGCCTCAATACGGCACGCATGCGAACGGAACGCTGTACAAAGCGCCCAGTGGCGCCCTGGTCTTTTCCGCCGCGACTAACTACTGGCCTTATCTGCTCGACGGTCGTTCCGGTTGGCCTAAGGATTCCCGCGTCGAGCGGATGACGATCAACCTGCTGAATTACACCCTCGACCAGTTCGCGATCGTTGAGGGCGGAGTCGACCTTGAAGGGAGACTGGCCGCGCCGAGCCCCCAGTGGATCGTGACTCTTCAGGTCAGCATCGTGCCTCAGGCGGGCGGCGCAACTGTGTTTCACGACGTCGCCACGACCAACGATTCCGGCCAGTTCACGACGTCGGTGCTGCCGGGCGATTACAACATCCGCTTCAAAGGCTCTCATACGCTGGCGCGGGTTGTCCCGGTGACACTGGCCCCCGGCAGCAACGTGCTGACGATCCCGACGCTGCTCGAGGGAGACGCCAATGACGACAACCGGATAGACATCACCGACTTTTCGATCCTGGCCGCGAGTTTCGCCCAGGCCGCGGGGCAGGCCAGCTACGATGCCCGCGCCGATTTCAACATTGATGGGGCAGTAAACATCAGCGACTTTTCGCTGCTGGCGACCCACTTTGCCACTGCCGGAGAAGAACTGCCCTGAGGGCAGCCCCCGGTGCAGTTAACCCCGGTAGCGGTCGAATAAACAGCGCGGCCTTCACGCCGCGCTGTCCTTCTTGTTGGTCGTGAATTCCCACAGTCAGGCGAGGGCTGCGCCTGTCGAGGCCACCGAATTGGCAGGGGACCGCACGCCGCTGCGCACCACGGTGTAGCCCATCCAGGCCAGCGCCACCACATAGAGCACCAGGCTGAGCGGCCAGATCGAGGTGAACATCGCGCCGAACATCGGCAGCTCGACGGGAAGGTCGACGACGGCGCTGGCGATCAGTGCATAGGCCGCCCAGCGGGGATAGGCTCCCGAACGGGCCGCCGCAATGCCGAACAGGATGTGGCCAATGATGGAAGAGAAGGTGCCGACGACCAGCAGAGGCACCGTACCCCACGCGTACATCAGGGCTGCGTGCCCCCATTCCTGCCCAGTGACGCTCGCCAGCCAGAGGAATGCAGGGGTGATGTTCAGCGAGACGCCGAGGAAACTGAAGATGAAACCGGCGAAGCCCAGCTTGCCCATGCGCGTTGCACGGGGCGCATATAGGGCGACGAACGCAAAACCTCCCACCAGAGACGCGCCGGTGTAGAGCGCCTGTCCGAGCACCAGATTTCCCGCGTTCATTTCGAGCGCCGCAAAGCGGATGAGCCCGCCGACCAGTGTGATCGCCGCCACCACGAGGATGAAGGCGCCGCCCCAGCGATTTAGCGATTGCACAGACATTTGAGTACCCTCCCGACAAGAACAATGGGTTGTTATCGGAAAGGTACTCCAGGGCGTGGGGTAGTGTCATAACCCACGTGGGTTATTGTCGCGGCCGTCGGTCATCTATTCTGTGGAAGCCGGACTCAGCACACTGTTGATAATGTGAACGACGCCATTCGAGCCGACCAGATTGACCTTGATGAGCTGCGCATCATTCACGAAACCCTGCTCGGTCTGCGAGATGGTCAGCGGCTGACCTCCCAGTGCCTGAAGAGCGGGCGGTTCCTGCAGGAGCAGATCGGCTGCGCGATAGTCTCCCTCAACCATATGATTGCGCAGAGCGCCGGCCAGTTCCTCAGTACTGAGGTCGACGTCATCCATCACGAAATCGGCGGGCACAAACAGTGTGATAGGACCCGGCTCGGTCAGCACATCGGTCAGATCCGCCTGCTCCAGCGCGGCCAGGAACGGCGCAGCCAGTGGTTCGGTCTGCATCACTTCCAGGAGTGTGCCCGGCGCGGCCAGGGTGCCGTCGAGCAGGCGGATCTCCCAGTTGGGTGTCTCGTCTACCAGCAGTTGAGGATCGTCGGGGCTGCCGACGGCGACCAGAAGATACGAGGACGTATCGTTGGTATCGACCTCTGTCGCTTCAAGGATTGGCTCGCCCTCCCGCAGGACGTTGTAGTTGAAGACGCGAGCATCGACCGGCAGGGTGTTCTGAATGTGCGACTCCGCCGTCGTTCGCGGGACGTTGGCCATGAAGATGACGTCGTCCCGCTGAAAATCGATGGTCTCATCGGCGGTCATGGCGTTGACGAAGGTGACCTGCGCCGTCGAGGGCAGCTCCGTATACATGACTTGAGGGACCACGGCGATGCCCAGGCCGCCATCCGCATCGCCAGTCGGTGGGACAATGCCCACCGTCACCCAGGTGTCCTGGGCGATCTCGAGGGTCGACTGGAGCGTGTTTTCGGTGGCGTTGTCGCCGGCAGCTATGTTGAGCGTATAGCTGCCGGTGGGCACATTGCGCCAGTCGCTGAACTCGGTGAACTGAAGGCCCTGTGCGACCTGCTCCTCGTTCAGTCGAACGTCCACTGCTGGGCCGTCGGGCGCGAAGTGGCCAAAACGCACGTACCCCTGTGCCTCGTGCTGGGGCACCTCGGTGATCTCAGGCGTTTGACCTGGCTGATCGGGCGTTATCTCGGGTGTCGCTTCCTGGGCGTAAATCGAAGGGGTGAGGAGAATGATGAGGACAAAGGCAGTCAGAAGCTTCGTGAGACGCATTCTTGACTCCTGAAACTAAACCATCTTCTCCTCGCAATCGTATCATCCAGTCCAGTACAGACATCGTCTGTCCGGCCCATTTCGTTCTAGCACCGGGAGGCAGGCAAGAGCAGAACGGGTGGGGGAGGGGAGCGTAGGAAGAGCGCCTCTGCGCCAGACTCAGTGAGGCCGCCACAGAGGCGCTTGCGGGATCGACTCCCGTGACGACATGCATTTGAGACTGGATCGTCTATCTCTACCCAAAGCACCTGCCTCAAGGCGCGGAAGGTGTGTGCAGAAGAAAAGAGGCAACGATGGCTTACCGGTCAGGCGGAGTCGCGCACAACTAGGTGCGACTTCGCTTCAATGATACGCCGGGGCAACTCCTCGACACTGTCCATCCGCTCGAACAGCGCGGTCACCAAGCTGCGGCCCATCTCACGGGGATCCTGAGCGATGGTTGTCAGCATAGGGCGCACGATCCGCGCCTCAGGAATGTCGTCAAACCCTAAGACGGCAACGTCGTCCGGGATTCGCACACCGCTCTCTTGCAGAGTCAAGACCAGCCCGATTGCCATCAGATCGTTGATGGCATAGATAGCGCGAGGGAGTCGTTCCAGGGCCAGGTACTGCCGGGCCGCATCGACGCCGCTTTCCAGCGTGAAGTCGCCTTTTACCAGGAAACGCTCATCGAAGGTGATGCCAGACTCGTCAAGCGCCCTCAGGAAGCCTCGGAATCGCCGCGCACCGGGCCTGAGGTTGTCCGTCACGCCGAGGAAGCCAAAGTCGCGGTAGCCGCGCTCGGCGATCATCCAGCAAATTGCCTCGTACGAGGCCCTTTCGTCGTCGACATAGATCACGTCGACCAGCGGGTGGTTGACATGGGGGCCAAGGACGGCGACCGGCGTCTGCGACGGGCTGAAATACTTGTCGATGTCCTCCGGCGTCAGGTGGTAGGGCGACATCAGGACACCGTCGACCGGGCGTCGCGACACGACTTCGCAGAAGTGGATCTCGTTCTCGTGTAAATGATCGCTGTTAAAGATCAGCACTTCGAACTTGCGCTGGTGCGCCATGTCCTGCACGGCGCGCGCGACAGGATGGTAAAAGGCATTGGACAGGTCGGCAATCATCAGCGCGATGGTCTGAGTGCGTTGGGTGCGAAGACTGCGTGCCAGGATATTCGGCCGGTAGCCAAGCTCCTCGATCGCCGCCATGACGCGCTGCCGTGTCTCGTCACTGATCTGTACTGAAGTGTTGTTGTCGTTGAGTACTCGAGACACCGTCGGCTGGGAAACTCCCGCCAGTCTGGCGACATCGTACATTGTAGGCATCTTCTGCCGGGCCGCAGATTTCTTCGCCATCGAACATCCTTGTCTTCGCCTGGAAGCTTGGCAAACGGAAAAACCGCGTCATTGCTGGTGACGCGAGATGACATACAACTGGCAGAGCAGGAATAGCGTCCATTATGCCACTACTTCACACTGCCAAGCTGACTTCACAGGACCAGTTTTGATCTGTTTGACAGCTTTCCATGTCTAGGTTCTAATCGGCGAGAGCATACGAATACATGCATTCGGTTACATTATGTCACTATGTGGGAGGTCAGGCGAATCGAAAACTGAGTGCGGTCAACGTGACGCTGATCCCGAACGCTCTGCTTGTGCGCGACCTGAAGTGGTTGGACACGTTCAACGCGCTGATCTTCCCCGGCGCGGCCCACATTTTTGGAGTGTTTCTTCTGCTCCATTTCTTCATGCAGATTCCCGCCGAACTGGAAGAGGCGGCCGTCCTCAGGGGCGCACTCAGGTGAGCCCCTATCGTTAGTCGTCGTGACAGGGCCGCTGGCCTGCCCCTCGACAGTCGGGCAGGCAATGCCGTGTAGACAGGAAGTCATTATGAGAAAGCTCCCACGGTACATCCTTGTTCTGTTCGCTCTGCTATCGTTAGTTCTTGTGCTTCCGGAAGTGGGGGCTCAGTCGGATGCGCCGCCGCCGTGGACGTTCCGGAACCCGCTCAACACGAATGGCGGCGCCGACCCCTGGCTGACCTACTACGAGGGCAACTACTATCTGGCGACCACCACCTGGTCGTCCACGCTGGTCATGCGCCGCTCGCCGACGCTGGCCGGATTGAAGACGGCTGAGCCGGTTGAGATCTATCATGAGACCGACCCCTCGCGCTGCTGCAACATGTGGGCACCGGAGTTTCATCTGCTGACCGCACCGGATGGCACGCAGCACTGGTACTTCTACTACTCGGCCGGGCGGGCGATCACCCTGGACTTCCAGCGCACGCATGTCCTGGAGAGCGTGGGGACAGATCCCATGGGACCCTACACCTACAAGGGGCGTGTCCAGTTTCCGGGTACAGACTACTGGATGATCGACAGCAGCGTCCTGCATCTCGACGGGCAGACCTATTTTCTGTTCTCGTCGTGGGTGGAAGGGCTGCAATCCCTGTTGATCGCACCCATGACTGATCCCTGGACGCTGAGCTCGCCCGGCGTGGTGATTTCGCAACCTGAACACCCCTGGGAGCGGATGGGCGGAAATGTCAACGAAGGGCCGGTCGCCCTGCATCATGGTGACGACACCTTCATCGTCTACAGCGCCAGCGCGTGCGCCACGCCGGATTACAAGCTGGGTCTGCTGCGCTTTGCCGGTGGTGACCCGCTCGATCCTGAGTCCTGGGTGAAGCACCCGGAACCGGTCTTCGTGCGCTCCGACGAAAACGGGGTCTTCGGACCCGGCCACAACGGGTTCTTCCAGTCGCCGGACGGCACGCAGGATTGGATTGTCTACCATGCCAACGACTCGGAGGATTATGCCTGCGATGGCACGCGCACGACTCGCGCCCAGCCGTTCATCTGGAACGAAGACGGCATGCCGAACTTCGGAGAAGCGCTGTCGCTTGAAACGGCGATCGAACTGCCATCAGGAGATACGGGCGAAGATGTCGAACTGCCGCCGCTGGAGGTGGTTCACATCGAATCGTTCAGCCGGCCGGGTTATTTCCTGCGCCACTCTGCGTACCAGATCAAGACCGTTGTCCAACCACGCCCCATCGCCGATTCGATGTTCGTCCTTGTCCCCGGTCTGGCCGACCCGACCGCGGTCTCCATTGAGTCGGTCAATTTCCCCACGTACTACATTCGGCAGCGCGACAACGTCCTCTACATCGAGACGGACGATCGGACGGATCAGTTCGCCGGGGATGCGACATGGTGGGTCAGACATGCGGTGGCTGAAGGTGCTGAGGGCGGCGAGTGGATCTCCCTGGAATCGTACAGCCGGCCGGGACGCATGGTCGGCCGAATGTTGGGGGTCACTGTGCTGGTGGAAATGAGCGAAGCGACCCTTGCCGCGCGTGAGGATGCAACCTTCCGCATCGTGCGTCCATAGAGTGTCGTGTAGGGGCGTGGCATGCTGAACCTGCGCCATGCCCCTGAAGGTTCATAGAACCGAGGGCCAGCCTTCGTCATCCCACTGCAAAAGGCTGATCCGCAGCGTTGGCGTTCCGTTTCTTTCCGCGTCGTAGGCGTGGTACACCAGATAATCCGTATCGTTCTCGCGCAGCACGGAACAGTGACCGGGGCCCTTCCAGCGGTCGTCGGGGAATGTGACCTGCGTGCCGCCGCCGCGAAGCATTTCCACGCCATCGCGGTCCACGTATGGCCCAGTCACCGTTTCCGAACGCCCGACCATGACGCGATAGGTGCTGTCCACGCCGCGGCAGCAGAAGTCGAACGAGACGAACAGGTAGTAGAAGTCGCCCCTGCGAACGATGAACGGCGCCTCGACCGAATTGGAGTTCACGAGACGAAACGCCAGCGGATACAACGTCTCGTCCTCGCTGGAGAGCTTGCCGGTCTCAAGATCCAGGCGACGCATCTTGATCCCCGACCAGAAGCTGCCAAAGCTCATCCAGGGCACGCCATCCTCGTCAAGAATGATGTTGGGATCAATGCAGTTATGGGTGTCGCTGCGCTGGGAGTCGATGACCAGCCCCTGATCGACCCACTCGAAGCCGTCGTCGTCGCTGTTCAGGGTCGTGTTGGTCGCCAGTCCGATCGCCGAGCGGTTGCTGCCAAAAGTGGAGACGGAATAGTAGAGATGGTATTTGCCATTGAAGTAGGCAATATCCGGCGCCCAGGGGTTTTCCGTTCCGGGGATCGCTTCCGCTGCCCAGGGTGGGAGAAAACGGTGCACCGTCGTCGGATACGGCGTCTTCCACTCGACCAGATCGACCGATCGACGAACCGGGATATTGACGCCGGTGCAGAAGAGGTAGTATGCATCCTCTCCGCGAATGATCACCGGGTCGTGAATAGGCGCGATGCTGCCCGTGACTTCAAATGGGGCAGCGGGTGGCGCAACGAGGGTCGTTCCGTCCTGGGCCAGGAAGAAGTGGCGATTCAAACTCATGCCTGCACCCATGATCAGGCTCCTGTGAAGGAATTCGCGGCGAGTAATGGTCGTTGACACGGGTCAACTCCTATAGCTTGAAATCGAATACGGTTAATCGTATTCAGAAGATTGTACGCGGTTCTTGCATTCACGGCCAGACGCCAGGTTGGCGCGAAGAGGAATTCTCTTATAATCGCTGTTCGCTGACATCACAACACCAAGGATGCCCTATGCCTGCCTGGACAACTCTCACCCTTCAGCTCCAGCAGATCGATGACCTGTTCACCGCACCGCAGGTGACGCCGTTTCATGCTGGCTATCATGCACTTTCGGGAATGGATCAGCTTGTCGCCGCGCTCGATGGCCAGCCCCTGGGCGATCTCGCCGTGTTGTTCTCCAACTGCCAGCTTCCGCGGCCAGGATCGAGCCGCGTGAAGTGCAGGAGGCCATCGAACGCTACTGTGACGTGATGATCGGCATTTCGCGAACGGCACTGGAGGCCAGGAGGCATACCATCCGCCGCAATCTGCGAATTGGCGTCCTGATACTGGCCATTTCGCTTGGCGTGGGCGCCGGTCTGGCCAATGCCGAGTTCCTCTCGCCAGGACTGCGCGGCCTGCTAGCCAACGCCGTCAGCATTCTGGGGACGGTCGCTCTGTGGACGCCGGTCGACAACCTGCTGTTTGGCCTGCCTCCGCTGGCCCGTGCCGTACGCATCTATGAGGCCATCAAAGCACTTGCTATTGAACTGCGCTTTACCCAGGACCAGAGTCGAATGCTGTTACTTAATGCAGAGAGCCGTGATCGCCCGATCACGGCTCTCCCAATGCGGCCTTAGTGCATATGGCTCAAAGGTGAGCGGCGTCTATTTCGAGAGCTGGCCCCGCACCGCTCCTGCCGGGAAGGCGGCATTGTGAACATTGACGTAGAACGCTTCGGGGTTTTGGCGAATTTCTTTGATGAGATCTTCGCTGACACCCGTGATGCAGCCGCTGGAACTGCCACTGGTGGGCGCGGTCAGGCCGACCACCACAGGGCCTGGTACGCCAGCGGCCCCACGATGAATGTGGGCTGCCGTTGCCGGAGCAATGTCAGAGACATTCAGTTCGAAACATACTTCATTCTGTCCCTGATTCAGTGTGATATACGCAGTTCCACTCCCGTCGGGATCTCCTGGTCCGGGCGCTTCCGCGGCGCCGGACATCGTCGCTGACAGCGGACGGCCGCCTGCCAGTGCAGCGGTCAGCGTCAGCATCAGCAGGGCCAGCAAAAACAGAACCACAAGCTTCTTCACCTTCATCCTCCCCACTTGTCACAGACGAACTTCGCAGTGCATTCGGCGATGAAAGTAATTGCATTATAAGGGAAATCTTGTAACCTCTCGCGCCGACCTTTTTTGCTCATGGTTCAAGCTGTGCAGTTCATGAATTTTCCGTGAAATCATAACTTAACAGTCGAGTTATCCATTTCAACATCTTTCCATTGAAATAATTCATCGCTATGATGTGAACAGCAGATCGCAGTGTTTGACAATCTATTCCTCTTGGAACTCTGCGACTTCAGGAGATACTTCAATGCAGCGCATCATCGCACCGGCCATTTCCATGATGAACCGGCTCAAATATCTACAGAAATTCCTGCTTATTAGTATCTTGTTCGCGATCCCGCTCGTCATTGTCATGAGCCAGTATCTGACGAACGTGGATCATGACATCCGCTTCAGCGCCAAAGAACAACTGGGTCTGGAATATAACGCGCCGCTGATCGATCTGCTGACCCTGGTGCAGCGTCACTCCGCGTTGACCAGCGCCTCACTCAGCGGCGCGACAGGTTACGGCCAGGAACTGCGCCAGGTAGAGCAGGCGATTGAGGCTCAGATCGGCGTTGCGGACGCCGTTGACGCGGAACTTGGTGCCGATCTGCAAGCGACGACCGCCTGGGCCGAGATCAAGGATGCCTGGCAGACTCTGCGCACGGCGGTTCCCGGTCTGACCGCCGCCGCGAGCATAGAACGTCACGTGGCTCTGAGCCAGCAGATTCGCGCCCTGGTGACCCTGGTCGGCAACACCTCCAACCTCATCCTCGACCCGGACATCGACAGCTACTACCTGATGAACAGCGTTATCACCACGCTGCCGCTGACGATCGATTACTTCAGCCAGCTCAGAAGCTACGGCGTATCCGCACTGGCTTCCGGGGTCGTCAGCCCGTCCGACGCAACTCGCCTGACGATCCTGTCCGGCCTGGCCGACTCTGCGCTTCTGTCGAACATCCGATCGTATGCCTACTCCTTCGAGCAGAATCCGTCACTGGAAATTCGCTTGGGCGGTCCGAGCTCCAGTAACACAGAGGCGTTGAATGGGTCTCTGTATTTGCTTACGAGTACCCTGCTTGATCCTGACGCCAATGAACTTGCGGCCTTCACCCCGGAAGCGCTGGAGACCTTCTTTGCCACAGCCAGTGAGGCGATCGACACCAGCTTCGCCCTCTATCACCAGGTCTCGCAGTCGCTCGATGGGCTCTTGCAGAAGCGTATCGACGATTTCGCGCGCGGGCGGACGATTGTCGTCGTGGTCACCCTGGTCACACTGGCCCTGACCGCTTACGTCTTCACCGGTTTCTATCTGTCGGTCAAGAAGACCATTGCCGCGCTCAGCCGTGCTTCCGAGCAGATCATCGCCAGCAAGGTGACCGGCGATCTGGTGCTGGAAAGTCGTGACGAACTGGCAGCAGCAGCCGTCGCCTTCAACAACGTGGCCAAGAACCTGGACCTGGCGCGCCGTGAAGCCGTCGAAGCCGCCCGCATGAAGGACTTGTTCCTGGCGACGATGAGCCACGAACTGCGCACCCCGCTCAACGCCATGATCGGCTTCCTGCATCTGATGTTATACAGTGGACAGATGGACGACGACAACAATCATATGGCGGAACGCTCTCTGGCCAATGCACACCGCCTGCTGACGCTGATCAACAATATCCTCGACCTGTCGCGCATTTCGACCGGCGGCCTGGAAATTGTCCCCGGCGATATGTCCCCGCGCTACGTTGCAGCCGGGTTGTACAACGACTTGAAGCCGCTGGCGCGCGAGAAGGATCTGCAATTCGAACTGGAAGTGGATCCGACACTGCCCGACACTATCAACCAGGACGAGACACGCGTCTCGCAGATTGTGACCAATCTGGTCAGCAATGCTATCAAATTCACGGAAAAAGGGTCTATCGTCCTGGCTTTCAAGCGCCGTGATGACCGCTTCATCATCAGCGTCAGCGACACCGGCGTCGGCATCCCGCAGTCCAAACAGCACCTCATTTTCGATGACTTCTTCCAGGTCGATAGCACCTCGACGCGCGCGCAGCAAGGCGCCGGCCTGGGCCTGGCGATCGTGAGGCGTCTGGTGCTGCTGATGAAGGGGTCGATCAATCTGGTCAGTGAAGTCGAGCAAGGCAGCACTTTCACCGTGGAGCTCCCGCTCGATCTGCCGCGCTACGAACCCGGCGATCGTCGCAGACAGGCGGAGCACATCTTCGCCAAGAGCCTGGCAGGGGGCAACGGCCAGTTCGAGTCGGCAGCGCCGATGAAGACAGGGGGTGCGTAATGATGCAGATACCCCGGGCCTTCGTCGGGTGGGAAGTCCTTGTCGCGGACGACGAGAGGGACAGCCTGGAAGTGGCATCCCGGATGCTGAAGATCGCCGGCGCCAGGGTGTCCACCGCCCTGAACGGCAAGGACGCGATCGCCGCCTTTAAGGCGAATCCCGACCCTGTCAAGTTTGTCATCACGGACCTGTCGATGCCGGACATGGATGGGTGGGAACTGCTGTACCTGCTGCAACAAGAACGGCCCAAGCTGCCGGTCATCGCACTGACCGCCCATGCCATGGCGGGCGACCGGGAACGCGGCCTGACGGCGGGCTTTCATGGCTATGTCACCAAGCCGATCGACCCGATGCGCTTCGTTCAGCAGCTTGTCTCGATGCTGAGCCAGATCCCTGAATATGCGCCGCTTCTCAAGGCGCCGTAGCAATCTCCGAGGAAATGGACATGTCGTTCAACCCTATTCTTATCGTTGAAGATGATCAGGATGGCCAGGAAGTGGTCGCCCGTCTGCTCAGCCAGGTGAAGGTCAGTTGTGAGATCGCCGGGACGGCCGAGGATGCCTGGGAATTGCTTCAATCGCGCGCGTATACCGGGGCGATCATCGACCTGGCGCTGCCCGGAAAAGATGGCTTTCAGCTTCTGAACGCCATTCGCAGAGATCCCAACCTCAGCGGCCTGCCGTGTATCGCGGTCACCGCCTACCACACTCCGGAACTGAAGCACGACGCGCTTCGCTACGGGTTCGACGGCTACTTCGCCAAGCCGCTGAATCGCACCCTGTTTCTGGGCGCGGTGGAAGAGACCATGTTCAAGTAAATCTCTGGCGGGAGGGGCGAAGGCCGGCTTCGGTTTGCCCCTCCCGCGAAAGCCGCGCTAGAATGCCCTTGTAGTGACGTGACGCGAGGGCAGGATTTCCCCGATGACCGAAGAACTCCAACAGGTGCATGCCCTGGTTAGTGGGCTGGTTCAGGGCGTGAATTTCCGGTACTACACCGTGCAGACGGCGCTTGAACTGGGCCTGACCGGCTGGGTGCGCAATCTGGCAGAGGGCGACGTCGAGGTGATGGCCGAAGGCACTCGCGCTCAATTGAATCAGCTCGTCGCCTTTTTGCACAAGGGGCCGCCGGCGGCCTACGTCATTGGCGTGCAGACGACCTGGGGCAAGGCCACCGGCAAATTCGAGACCTTCAAGCCCGACTTCGACCTGTTCTGATGACCTGAAGCCCAACCATCAGGTGGGCATGGGGAGCAGGATCGTGAACTGCGTGCCGACGCCGGTAGTACTGCTCGCCAGGATGCTCCCGCCATGCGCCTCGACAATGGCGCGCGCGATGGCCAGCCCCAGACCGGATTCCCCCTCTGCCGACGACCGAGCTTCGTCGGCGCGGTACAGCCGCTCGAAGATGAAGGGCAGCTTTTCGGCCGGGATGCCACCGCCATCGTCCTCCACGCTCAGGCGAACCGCATTCCCTTCCGGCGCCGCCTTCAGCGTGATGTGCGAACGGGCGTAGCGCAAGGCGTTGCCAATCAGGTTGGCGAGCACCTGATTCATCCTCTCTCGATCCAGCGGCACCGCGCTCAGGTTCGGCGTGGCTTCGGCGGCCAGCGTGATTCCACGGGCCTGGGCCGCCGGCTGGAAGGCCTCCGCCGCCGCGTGGAGCAGCTCGCCGGGGTTGATCGCCTGACGGGTCAGTCGTAATTCCCCAGCGTCGGCCAGCGACAGGGTGCGCAGGTCTTCGATCAGATGACCCAACTGTGACGCTTCGGCAAACATGGTGTCGAAGCGGGCAGGCGTGGGCTTGAACGTGCCGTCGCGCAGTCCCTCCAGATAGCCGGATATGACCGTCAGTGGGGAGCGCAGATCGTGGGCGATGTCGGCGGTCATCTGCTTCCGAAGTTGATTGGCGCGTGCGACCTGTGCGCTCATCTCGTTGAAGGCGCCCGCCAGTTGGCCAATTTCGTCCTGCGAGCGTACGTCGACACGCTGTTCGAGCTGGCCCGCGTGCATTGCTCGGACCGCGCTGGTCAGGGCGCGCAGCGGTCGCAGAAGGGCGCGGGAGAGAATGAGGCCGACCAGTACCGACACGCCGATCGCCGCCGCCGCGCCGACCAGAATCGCCCGGTAGATCGCGAAGACATAAAGCTGTTCGCGCGCGTCGAGCTCGGGCAGGCCGCCGACGAAGTAGACTTCGCCGACCTGCACGCCGTCGACCTTGACGGGCACGCTCGACTTGATCGCGTCCGCGGGCACACGATCGTTCAAGCGATAGCCGGCGGCGTCGATGGCTACCATCACCTTCCGCATCGACCAGCACCAACCCGGGCGCCGGTCCATCATCTCCGGGGCCGTCACGCCCGGAAAACGACCGTCTGCCCGGTCCGCCGCCGCCGAATGCGCTGCCGGCCATCTGGCGCGCTTCGTCGCGGAATCCTTCCAGCGATCCGTTGGCCTCGTAGTAACGGGCTGCCACCTCCACGAGTGAGGTCTGGGCCTGGTCGATCAGCAGTTGGTCAAACTCACGCGCCGTGATCGTGTTGACGATCACGGCAATCAGGATCACGCCGACCAGGCTGGTGAGGATCAGCGCGAGGACCCACTTGAGCGTGAGGGACCTAATCATTGCTGAACCGGTAGCCCACGCCAAAGACGGTCTGGATGTAGCGCGGCTCTTCGCCGTCGGGTTCGAGCTTGGATCGCAGATTGCGGATGTGCACGTCGATTGTGCGTTCCGACCCTTCGAGCGAGTCTCCCTTCAGCGCTTCGAGCAAGTCCAGCCGCGCGAAAACCTTGCCAGGAGACTGCATCATGCAGGTGAGCAGCGTGAATTCGGAAGGAGTGAGTTCGATGCGCCGTTCGCCGACGGTGACCAGTCGCGTTTCCGGGTCCAGCGCCACCTCTCCGGAGCGCAGCACGCCGATGGAGGCGCTGGCGGCTTTTTCGGTGCGGCGCAGGACCGCGCGAATGCGGGCGACCAGCTCGGACATGCCGAAGGGCTTGGTCACGTAGTCGTCCGCGCCGAGTTCGAGACCGATCACCTTATCCGTTTCTTCCAGCTTGGCCGTCAGCAGAATGACCGGCGTCTCGCGTTCTTTGCGGTAGGTGCGGAGGAAGGCAAAGCCATCCATTTCCGGCATCATGATGTCGAGCAGGATGAGGTCGGGCTTCTCCTGGCGTGCCACGAAGATGGCTTCGCGTCCATTGGACGCGGTCACGACCCGGTAGCCGTTTTCGGTCAGATAGTCGCGCAGAAGCGCCTGTACGGAGAGTTTGTCGTCGACGACGAGAAGCGTCTTGGTCATTGCCTGTTGCCATTGCCTGAATGCCGGTCACGCTTTCTATGATAGCGCGTGCATGTTCAGAAGTTATGTAGCTGACCGATCGGTTCTGTTCCGCTGAACAGGACTGATGGGGGCAATCCCTGGCAAGGTTGGCCGTATGGCGACGGGGATGGATACACTAATGGGCGTTCAATCTGTTCTGAGGACACACCGACATGAGCCAACAGTTCGAAGTCCACGATCCGGAAATCCTCGCCAATGCGCGCGCCATTCTGGATGCTGCCGGCGGCGGTAAGGGCATGGCCGATGCCGTCATCGCGGCGGTGAATCGCAATGAAGAATGGCGCGGCAAGCGCTGTATCAACCTGCTGGCCCCGGAAGCGCCGACCAGCCCGACAGTGCGCCGCCTGCTCTCCGCCGAGATCGGCACGCGGGCCGCTGAAGGCCACATCGGGCGCGTGAACCGCTGGTTTGCCGGCACGCAGTATATCGACGAGGTCGAGTCTCTGTGTGTGGAGCTGCTGAAGAAGGCCTTCCGCTGCAATTACGCCGACCACCGGCTGATGGGCAGCATGCTCGGCAACATGGCCGTCTATCATGCACTGGCCCAACCCGGCGACCGCGTGATGACGGCGGCGCAGCCTTTCGGCGGGCACTCCAGCAATCGCGTCGACGGCCCTGCCGGCACCCGCGGCGTCGAGATTCACGACGTGCCGTTCGACGCCGAGACGCTGGAAGTCGAACTGGACAAGTTTGAAGAAGAAGCCGGGCGCGTGCGGCCAAAGCTGGTCGTCATGGGCATGTCGATGACGCTGTTCCCGCTGCCCGTTCGCGAAATGAGCGCGATCATCTCGCAGTGGGGCGGAACATTCGTGTTTGACGGCGCGCACCAGGCCGGGCTGATCGCTGGCGGCCAGTTCCAGGACCCCCTGCGCGAGGGCGCGGCCGTACTGACCGGATCGGCGGGCAAGACCTTCAGCGGCCCGCAGAGCGGAATGATCATGTGGAACGATCCAGCGCTGACCGAGCCGCTGACGACGGCGATTTTCCCGGTGCTGGCGGCGACGCACCAGGTCAACCGGGTGGCGGCGCTGGCCGTCTCGGCGGCGGAGATGGTCGAATATGGCCAGCTCTACATGGCCCAGATCGTCCGGAACTCGAAGGCGCTCGGCAAGGCGCTGGACGAGCGCGGCATCCGCGTGATCGGCGCGGAGCGCGGCTATACGACCACGCATCAGGTCATCGCCGACGTCAAGCGCTTTGGCGGCGGCCTGGATGTCGCGCATCGTCTGGCCGAAGCCAACCTGATCACCAACAAGAATCTCATCCCCGGCGACACGCCGGCGGACTGGGACCGACCGAGCGGACTGCGCATGGGGACGATCGAAGTCACGCGCCTGGGCCTGATGGAGCATGATATGGCCACCATCGCCGACTTCATCGCCCGCGTCCTGGTCGGCGGGGAACCGGCCGACCAGGTGCGGCGCGAGGTCGAGGCCTTCCGCCTTCCACTTCAGGACTTCTACTATAACTTCGACAATGGCCTACCGCCGGCGCGCGCCTGAGATTACGGACGCGAAGGCGCTCCACCCCCGAGCGCCTTCGCGCCCAGTTCGGCCAGTACCACATCTTCGGCCTCCGGCAGACCGCTGACGCCGACCGCGCCCACCACCTGACCCTGGTAGATCAGCGGCACGCCGCCGCCCCAGCCGGTATAGCGGAGATCGCCGTAGTTGGTCATGTTCCAGTCTTCGTCGCGAGCTTTCTGACCGACCTTACCCGAGGGCACGCCTTCGCGCGCCGAGACGAAGGCCTTATTGATGGCGTTGTTGATGCTCGGCAGCGGGCAACCGTCGGTGCGCAACAGTGCCACCAGTTCCCCGTGTTCGTCGGCAACGGCGACCGCGGCGCCTCGGCCATCGCGGTCCAACTCGGCGCGGATCACTTCCAGGACGCGCATCGCATCGTGGTGCGAAAGGGTGTAGCGTTGATTCATGGTGAGATTCCCCCCTGAAACCATTCGAATGAGAAGATGATAGCGCGCCAGTCGGTTTGACAGCGAACTATAACCATGCCAGACTACTGCAAAACATATGAGATCATGAAATGCATATAAGAACTCTATTGTTTGCGCTGGTTGTTCTTCTTTTCGTTCAGCCAGGAACAGCGCAAAACGCTCCACCTGCAACGATCCGGGTCGCTGACGGCTGCACTCTGGCGGATGCGATCCGCGCCGCGAACACTGCTGCTGCTGTCGGCGCCTGCTCAGCCGGGAGCGGCGGACGTGATCTCATCGTTCTCACGGAGAATGTCGAATTAACCGCGCGCGCCGAGGGTCTGAATGGCCTGCCCGTGATCCGCAGCGAAATTACCCTGCGCGGCGGCGGATATGTCATTGAGCGGAGCACAGCGAGCGGCACCCCTCCTTTTCGCCTGCTGGAGATCGCCCCCGAGGGGCGCCTGAGTCTGGAAAACGTGATGCTTCGAGGTGGCCGCCTGACAGGCGGGAATGGGCGTCGCGGCGCTGATGGCGTTGGCATTGGCGAGAAGGGAGAGTTCGGGGCTACGGGTTCTCCGGGGTTCCTGGTTGGAGGCATGGGCGGAGAGGGCGGAAACGGCGAGGCCGGCACACCCGGTGGCGTAGGCGCTGCGGGTGGGTCGGTTCGTGGCGGCGCAAGCTACAACAGCGGGGCACTGGAAATGCGCGACTGCGTGATCGACGACAACGTCATCCGCGGCGGCGCGGGTGGCGTTGCTGGCGCCGGAACCCTTGGAGGGGAGGGCGGCATCGGTGGCACCGGCGGTTTTCCCTGGACGCTGATCGGTATCCTGGGGGCAGGGGGTTTTGGTGGTGACGGCGGCGTTGGCGGGATCGGCGGTACGGGCGGTCTTGGCGGCCTGGCTGCCGGCGGCGCGATCTTCAGCTCAGGGGGCCAGGTCACAATCACCCGTTGTGCCTTCCGCGAGAACCAGGTGATTGGCGGGCAGGGCGGAACTGGCGGAGACGGTGGTCCGGGCGGTGGTGGCGGCGGTGGCGGCTTTGGCCCGGACTTCGAGCTTGGACCTGCGGGAATGGGTGGTCGAGGGGGTTCCGGCGGGACGGGTGGCGCGGGTGGCATCGGCATGGGGGAGCCATTGCCAGCGAGGACAGCATCGTGACCCTGACGCAGGTGCAGTTCGTCGACAACCTTGCCTCCGGCGGCTCCGGTGGTGCAGGCGGCCCGGGTGATGCGGGCGGCGATGGCGGCCTCGAAAATGGGGATGGCGGTCTGGGCGGTCCGGGTGGAGCGGGCGGTCCGGGCGGCGCTGCTCGTGGTGGAGCGGCTGCCTTCACGGGGGGAACCGTCTTGCTTGTGCGCGGCGTCGTCACGGCAGGTGTGGCACAGAGTGGCCCCGGCGGGCCAGGGGGTAAGGCCGGCCCCGGCGGTACCGGTGGCGACTTTGTCGGGAGTCTGACGACCTTTGGCGGTCGCGAGGGAACGTTGGAGAACTTCCGCAATCTGCTGTCCTCTTTCCTGGGTGTCTCCGGATATGACAATGGTGGACCGGGCGGTGTGGGTGGCATAGGCGGACCGGGCGGCGACAGCGGCGGCGGCGCTATCGACGTCCAGAGTGCTGCGCTTGCCATGGCGCGCAGCACGCTCTACGACAATTCTGCCGTGGCAGGCGTCGGTGGACCGGGCGGGGAGGGCAGCCTGAGCGGCTTTGGCAATGGGCTGCTTGAAGACCGTCAACGTGAAGGAATACGCATCCGCAATCCGAGCGGCGACGGCGACGATGGCCCGATGGGCAGCGGACGCGGCGGCGGTATTCGCGGCAGTCGAGCGTCCCTGACGATTCAGCGCAGTACGATTGTGGATAACCGTGCAGATTTCGGTGGGGGCCTGAACGTCGAGGGCGACGAATCGGTTGTGCTGACGAACGTAACGGTCAGTCGCAACAGCGCCTCGACGGAGGGCGCCGGCGTGTGGGCTGACCGGCTGACGGCCGAGAGCAGCATCGTCGCCGGGAACAGCACGGCCGACGGGGTGGGGGAGGACAGCCGAATCGTCCAACTCGACGGCTTTGCCAACATCATCGGTGGCGATCCGGGCCTCACTGAACTGGGCGACTTCGGCGGCGGCATTCCGACTCTGGCGCTCCGGGGTACCAGCCCGGCCGTCAACCGTGGACGCTGCACGGACTCAACCGATCAGCGCGGTTTTTTCTTGGTTGACGGGCTGTGCGACGCGGGTGCGTTTGAGCTGGGCGCCACGCTGACCCGCCGGACGGTGGTAGAGTCGCTGGTGCCGGTGGCGCTGCCTGACTCAATTTCGACCGACGCCGTGCTGGTCGGCCTCCCCGCCGGCAGCTTCGCCCGGGCGATCGCCGTCGACGGCCAGTTTCTGCGCAGCGGCGGCGAGATCGGCAGCGCTGCCGTGATCGAGCGCGGGGTCCTCGCAGCCGTCGACGTGTTTTCCCAGGACGGTCCAGGCGCCGCCGGCGGTCAGATCTGCTTTGCCGGCGAAGGACGGACAATTTTCCTGAGCGCGGCGGAAGCCCCGCGCATCCCCCGGTTTGTCTCCTCACGCGTGATGCCGCCCGGCTATACCTGCGTGACCCTGCCCGGCGACGGGACAGTCGTACTGGTCAGGAACTGAAACACTCCCCCGGCGCCGCCCAGCTCTCGGACGGCGCCGGTTGGTTTTTGCAACAGGCCAAAAAAGCGTCATAATGGACAAAAATGTGAAGGTTCACATGGCCTCCAATTCCTCTTGGAGTCCTGGAAAACAGTCTTCCACAAGGATTGAAACAAATGCCGCTCAATGTTGGTCTGATCGGAACGGGGAATATCGCCCCGGCCTACCTCCTGGGATGCAGCCATTTCCCGGACGATGTCAAAGTCACCGCTTGCGCCGACCTTCTTCCGGACCGCGCGGCCTCATTTGCTGCTGAGCGTGGTCTGACGGCTTATTCGGTGGATGAACTGCTGGCCAGCCCTGACGTCGACATCGTCATCAACCTGACTATCCCTGCCGCTCATGCCGAGGTCAGTCAGAAGATCCTCGAAGCAGGAAAGCATTGCTACAGTGAGAAGCCGTTTGCCCTGAACCGTGCCGACGGCCAGAAAATCCTGGACCTGGCGGCAGTCAGGGGCCTGAAGGTCGGCTGCGCACCCGATACGTTCTATGGCTCGGGCGGCCGGACCGCGCGCAAGGCCATCGACGACGGCCGGATCGGCCGACCGACTTCAGCCGTCGCCTTCATGCTGTCCGCCGGGCCGGAGAGCTGGCATCCGAATCCGTCCTTCTTCTTCCAGTATGGGGGCGGCCCCGTCCTCGACATGGCGCCGTATTACCTGACCTGGCTGGTCAACCTGCTCGGACCTGTAGCCCAGGTCAGCGCGATGGCGGGACGCGCCAAGGAAGTGCGAGTCGCCGGCCACGAGACGATCCGCGGGCAGGCGGTGCCGGTTGAGATCGACACGCACACGACCGGCCTGCTTCAATTCGAGTCCGGGGCGATTGCGACGGTCATCTTCAGCTTCGACGTCCACGCCGCCTCGCTGCCACGCATCGAGATCTATGGCACCGAGTCGTCGCTGCAAGTGCCGGACCCCAATACATTCAGTGGGGATGTCCGGGTATGGAGTCGCGAGAATCGCGAATGGGAAACCCTGGACTCAGTGGGCCGTGCCGACATTCAGCGCGGCGCCGGTGTGGCTGACATGGCCCGCGCCATCCGCGATGGGGGGCAAGTTCCGCGCCTCCGGCGAGCTGGCGTATCACGTTCTCGATATCATGCTGTCCCTGGCGGACGCTGCTGCGGCCGGGGCGGCGGTCAAGCTGACCAGCCGCACCGATCGTCCGGAAGCGCTCTAATACCTCAACAAGATGATTATGACGACGTTGTCCGTAGGGGTGGGGCAATATCCCCGCCCGCCATTCCCGGGCGGACACACACTGGTCCGCCCCTACGCCAGCAACCCGTCAGATGAAGCGGGTTCGTGTACTTGTTCAGCGACAAGATGAGAATGAGGACGCGCTACGGCGCGTCCTCCCGACGGACCCCAGAAGGGTGTCCCTACGAGACCGGGTGCGCCGTTGGCCAGAAGGATTTTGAAAGGAGAAAGTGAGATGGTTTACACCCTGGGGATAGACTTTGGAACGCTTTCCGGGCGCGCTGTGCTGGTCGATGCACGCGATGGGCGCGAAGTCGCTACGTCGGTCTTTGACTACCCGCACGGCGTCATCGATGAGATCCTCCCGGCGACGGGCAAGCGCCTGCCTCCCGAATGGGCGCTTCAGCACCCGGAGGATTACCTCGCCGTCCTCGCGAACACCATCCCCGCCGCCCTCAAGCAGAGCGGGGTCGACCCGGCGGAAGTCGTCGGTATCGGCATCGACTTCACCGCCAGCACGCCAATGCCGGCGAAGGCCGATGGCACGCCGCTCGCCTCGATCGAAGCGCTCAAAGGCGAACCCCACGCCTATGTCAAGCTGTGGAAGCATCACGCGTCGCAGCCACAGGCCGACAAGATCAACGCCGTGGCCCGGCAGCGTGGGGAACTCTGGCTGAAACGCTACGGCGGCAAGTACTCCAGCGAATGGTTCTTCAGCAAACTGCTGCAAATTCTGGAAGAAGCGCCGGAGATCTACGCCCAGATCGACACGTTCATCGAAGCTGCCGACTGGGTGATCTGGCAGCTCACCGGCGTCAAGACTCGCAACACCTGCACGGCCGGCTACAAGATGCTGGTGCAGGATGGCGATTACCCGTCGCGCGAGTACTTCGCCGCGCTGCACCCGGACTTTGCCGACGTCATCGAGCAGAAGGTCGGCCGGGAATTCGTGCCTCTGGGTGCCAACGCCGGCGGACTGACCGAAGCGTGGGCGGCGAAGACCGGCCTGCGACCGGGGATCGCCGTGGCGGTTGCCAACGTCGACGCGCACGTCACCGCGCCGGCGGTCAAGGCGACCCAGGCCGGTGTGATGGTCATGATCATGGGCACCAGCACCTGCCACATCATGTCCGGCGCAGAGCGTCAGGATGTCGAGGGCATGTGCGGCGTGGTCGATGGCGGCATCGTGCCGGGGCTGTATGGCTATGAGGCCGGGCAGAGCGGCGTGGGCGATATCTTCGCCTGGTTTGTCGATAACGCCGTGCCGCCGGAATATCACGAGGCGGCCCGTGCTGCCGGCGAAAACCTGCATACTTACCTGGAAAAAGAAGCTGCCAAGCAGAAGGTCGGCGAGCACGGGCTGATCGCGCTTGACTGGTGGAATGGCAATCGCTCCACATTGGTCGATACCGAGCTGAGCGGCACGATCGTCGGCATGACGCTGGCGACGCGCGCACCCGACATCTACCGCGCCCTGATCGAAGCGACGGCTTACGGTACGCGCGAGATCATCGAGGCCTTTGAGACCCGCGGCGTCGAGGTCAAGGAACTGGTCGCAGCCGGCGGACTACCGGATAAGAACGCGCTGCTCCGCCAGATCTATGCGGACGTCACCGGGCGGACGCTCAAGCTGGCCGGGTCGGCGCAGGCGCCTGCGCTCGGCGCGGCGATGCACGCTGCGGTGGCGGCCGGGGTCTACCCGGATATTCACGCCGCGGCCGACACGATGGGCAAGCTCAAGGAAGAGGTCGTCCAGCCCATTCCGGAGAACCAGAAGGTCTACGATGCGCTCTACGCCGAATACAAGACGCTCTACGGCTATTTTGGGCGTGGCGCCAACGACGTCATGAAGCGGCTGAAGCGAATCCGCAACGCCGCGCGTGGAGAATAGACAATGCTTCTACCTGCACTTCGCGAATGGGTATGCGCTCTGCACGCTGAGCTTCCGCGCAACAATCTGGTCGCGTGGACGAGCGGCAATATCAGCGGACGCGACCCCGAGACCAATCTGGTCGTCATCAAGCCGAGCGGGATCACCTTCGACAAGCTGACGCCGGAGAACATGGTGGTCGTGGACATCAACGGCAAGATCGTCGAGGGCGACTACAAAGCGTCGTCGGACACGGCCTCGCATTGCTACGTATACCGGAACATGCCGAACGTCTACGGTGTGGTGCACACCCATTCGCGCTATGCCGCGGCTTTCGCCGTGGTGGGCAAGTCGATTCCGTGTATCACCACCGCCATGGGCGACGAGTTCGGCGGGTCGATTCCCTGCGGCGGCTTCGCGCTCATCGGCGGCGAGGAGATCGGCAAGGTGGTGGTGGAGACGCTCAAGGACAGCCGCAGCCCGTCTGCCCTGCTGCAAAACCACGGAGTCTTCGCTACCGGCAAGGATGCCGAAGCGGCCGTCAAGGCGGCGGTGATGACCGAAGACAACGCGGCGATAGCCTGGTTGGCGATGCAGCTTGGCAATCCGATCCCGATCGCCCAGTCCGATATCGATCGGCTGTATGACCGCTACCAGAACGTTTACGGTCAGTAGTATGGCGGACGGCGGGCGCGTGCGGCGCGTCACCATGCTGGATGTGGCCACGGCGGCAGGCGTGTCGTATCAGACAGTTTCGCGCGTCATCAACGATCATCCGAGTGTGAAGGCCGAAACCCGCGCCCGCGTTCTGGAAGTCATCAGCCAGCTTCACTATCGCCCCGATCGTGCGGCACGCAGCCTCGCCTCGCATCGGTCCTGGACTCTCGCAGTCATCAGCTGCGGAATCGAGTTCTATGGACCGATGCAGATGCTGGTGAATGTCGAACATTCGGCACGGGAGGCGGGCTACGACGTGATCAATGCCAACCTTGGCCTATACAAGGGTGGCGATTTGCAGCCCGTGCTGGATCGCCTCTTCTCATGGCGGGTCGATGGCGCGCTGGTGATCGCTTCGGTGGCCGGCTATGGCGCTGAACTGATCGTCAGCCAGCTCATCAGCACGCCGCTCATCCTCATCGATACCGCCTATGGCTCCGCCGCGCCGTCGGTCATCATCGACCAACGCGCCGGCGGGGTGGCGGCGGCACGCCACCTGATCGAACTGGGGCACCGGCAGATCGCCCTGATCAACGGTCCCCTTGACTGGTTCGGCGCCCGCGCCCGGTGCGAGGGCTGGTTAGCCGGTCTGCATGAGGCCGGTCTGGAGCCAATCCTGATCGAATCGGGCGATTGGACGCCGACCAGCGGGTATGCGGCCACCATTCGCATGGTCGAAAGCGGCGGGCCGTTCACGGCGCTGTTGGTGGGCAATGACCCCATGGCACTCGGCGCGATCAGCGCTCTCAAAGCGCGCGGTCTGACGGTGCCCGGCGATGTCTCGGTGATCGGCTTCGACGACGCGCAGGAGACCGCCTACTATGACCCACCGCTGACGACGGTCGCGCAGGACTTCCCCGAACTCGGCCGGCAGGGGATGGCCTACCTCATCGAGCTGATCGCCGACGAGGAAGCGGCCAACGGCCAGCGTCTTATTACCCCCCGGTTGGTGGTGCGCGCCAGCACCGGATCCCCACAGGCCTGATCGCCTCGGCGCTGCATCGACAGCAGGTTGCTTGCGTAGAATCTGCCCCCTGAGTACAGTTGATTCATCATTGTTGCTCTAAATCGATAGGGGGACATCGTGCGCCATCTTCTGGGACGCCTGCCGTTGTTGTGCCTTGTGTTGATGCTGCTGGCAGCCAACGGCGTCGTGCTGGCCGCCGTCAACCAGCCGCCGGTGATCACGGTTCCGTCAACCCTTCAGTGGGGACTTCCGAATTCGACGATCAACATCAGTAACAGCCTCCATGTCAGCGACCCGGACGCTGGCAGCGAAGACGTGACTCTGCTGGTGGTTTCCACGCATGGCGGTTTCATCTGGGACTATTCTTTGCCCGCAGGAACAGTCGAGACGTCCGACACGGCTGTGGACTCGTTGGCCAGTCTGAACGCTGCGCTGGATGGCATGGTCTTTGTCCCCGATCCGGGCTTTGCAGGCACCGCAACCATCACCATGCTGATCAATGACAACGGCAACACCGGGACGCCCCCGACACCGATGTTCGATGCGGCCGAGTTCGACATCCAGGTCTGTGCGGCGCACGAATTGTCCAACCAGACCAATTGTGAATTCAACCATGCGCCGTTCAATGTCCTGCCGTCTCCCGCGCCGAATACCGGTTTGAGTACGACCGTGGGTATCTCTGTATCCGTGGACGACGGTGATGTGGGCCTCGGCACGATGGATATGGAGCTCGACGTACAACACCACAACGGCGCGCTTCTGCCATCTCAGGTGGGTTGGCTAACGTGGGATTACGGCAGCTTTGTCACGTCCGATACTGCGACAGACACTCTGGCAGACCTGAACTCCGCGCTCGGCAATCTGACCTTCACGCCGGTGACAGGATTCGCAGGGCAGGCGCGAATCGTCTTCGAGAGTGACGACAATGGCAACAGCGGCCTGAACGCCACCGAGAAATCAGACACCGATTTCATCATCATCGACGTATGCGCGTCCGGCGAGAGCTCGCCAACCAACTGCGCGACCAACAATAACCCGGTTAATCATCTGGTCAACCCTGTGCCAGACACGACCATCGGCACCACGGTCGCCATCCCTATGTCTGTTTCTGATATCGACGTCGGTATGGGCACGCTGGACATGGAGATCGATGTGCAGCACCACAACGGCGCACTGCCGCCGTCCAGCGTCGGCACGTTCTCCTGGCCCCACAATCTCGAAATGACCTCCGATCTGGCGACTGCTACGCTGGGCAGCATGAACTTCTATCTGGCGAACCTGACCTTCACACCGGCGCCTGGCTTCGTCGGTCAGGCGCGAATCGTCTTCGAGATTGATGACAACGGCAACAGCGGGTCGCTGGGACCGGCCGACGAGAAATCCGACACCGATTTCATCGTCATCGACGTGGTGGAGCCGTCGAACGCCACCTTCAACACGGCCCTGGAGGGACGGGGGACACCCCCCAATGCCAACTACATCGAGGTGTTGGACGTCGTTATCACGCCGAGCGCGGGCGGTGTTCCAGTGTTCAACGGAACGAGGACGACCAATCTGAACGGGCAGTTTGCCGTCGGAAATCTGCTGCCGGGGAACTATAAGGTGTGGGTCAAGGGGCCACACTCACTGGCGGTCGCGCCCACGCTCACGCTAAACGCCGGCAGCGTCACGCTCAATGTAGGTACACTGCGTGAGGGGGATGCCAACGACGACAATGGCGTCAATATTCAGGATTTCTCAATCCTGGCGGCGGCCTTCGGTACTTCCTCCGGAGGGGCGGGCTTTGACGTCCGAGCCGACTTCAATTCGGATGACATCATCAGTATCAGCGATTTCTCGCTGCTCGCGGCCAACTTCGGGCAGATCGGGGCGAGCTAAACGGCATCCTGCTGCCTATGGGGGGCGAGCCGCCGGCCCGCCCCTGGGCCGGACTGTCTGGTGCGCGGCCGCATCCGCCCTTGCCGGGCAGACTAGATGCGTCCCTTCATGATGGCCCACATGGCGATGCTGATCACCGCGGCGCAGACCAGTGAGTTCAGATTGACCGCCGCCTGTGGAACGATTCGCCCGGAGCGGAGGTAGAACACGACAACTGGGCCGAGCAGCGACCCGATGACCGCGCCGGCCACGGCAATCTGCGGGGAGTAGCGACCCAGCCGACGCCCGCTCAGACGACGGGCGAGCGAGGCGATAGCGCCTCCGGCGGCCGCGCCAATGAAGATGACGAACAGGAAGACGCCCAGGATGGACGCGATCGCGCTCGCGATTCCTGCGCCGATCGCGCTGACGGCGAACTGAATCACGTAATCATTGTTGGTTGCCCTGAAGAACCTGTCTTCCGAAGCGCGGGCTTCTTCGCGCCCGATGTAGCCGGTGGGCGTGCGCGTGGCGCAGTACAGGCAGAGCAGACGTTCACTGCGGATGCTGCGGAGCATCGTGTCGTTGTCACTGGCGCCGCGGCAGGGTTTGATGGGGCAGCCAGCGGCGCGCTCTTCCGCAAGAGACATTCCGCCGGTTGGAGCTGTGTCGGTCATGGGTATAAAGTGTCCTCACGCTCAACTGGAACTACCTGGGGCGCGCAGGCTGCGCGCATGGAATATTGTACCGTGATTGCGGCGCGCCCGTGCCCTCAATCGTTGCCCATTTCCGGGATCGTTGCTGTGGTCCTTGCGCCGTTCAGACCATGATCTTGTTCAGGAGATTCCCGAACCGTTCGAAGTCGATCGGCTTGATGAGATGATGCTTGACGCCGAGTGTCTCGATCCTGGCGACATCGTGCGGGTCATCAGAGGTTGTCAGGACAATGACCGGAATGTCGCGCAGTTTGGCATCGCTTTTCATGAATTCCAGCACCTCAAAGCCGCTCATGATCGGTAAGTTCAGATCCAGGACCAACACGAACGAGTCGGGTGAAAGGGTGGCCGAGTTCGCGTTCAGATAGTTGACCGCTGCAAGACCATCTGTGACGACCTCGAAGTGTAGTGGGATCTGCATGCGTTTCACGTTGCGCTCAAACAGACGAACATGAGGCGCTTCATCCTCGACAAGCAGCCCTTGAATCACCCGATCAGGCAACATTCGGAACCTCCACATGGTTGGGGATTGTGAACGAAAAGGTCGTGCCGACGCCGACATGACTCTGGAAGTCGATGCTGCCGCCGTGTCGCTGAATGAGCATCCGTACGAAGTGCAGGCCCACACCTTCGCCGAATTCGCTCAGACCCTTGGCCATCGAACCGCGGCCAAAGAGGCTGAACACTTTGGAGTGGTCGTATTCAGGGATTCCGATGCCATTGTCTTCGATCTGGAAGGTTGTACCTTTACCATCCTGCTTGGCCCGAATACGGATCTTGGCGGGACGCTTGGGATCGCTGTACTTGATAGCGTTGCTGATGAGGTTGCGAAACGTGTGCTCCACGGCCGGTTCATCGGCATTGATAACCGGCAGTGGGGCGACTTCGATCTCAATGCCACGGGCCTGAACCTCGGTGGCGAAGTCGGCGATGACGCTGCGCACCAGATCGTTGCTGTTCACGATGGTCCAGGTCAGATCGCGATAACCCTCGCGGCTCAGGCGCAGGATCGCTTTGGTCAGTCGCTCCATCGTCAGGGCGGCCTGCTCGATGGCTTGCACCGACTCCGGAAGGTACTGATCGAGCAGTTCGCGTACCGCCGGATCCTGGATGAGCGGGCTGACCGACTTCTGCAGGGCGACCAGATCCCGGCGCAGTTCGGTGGCATACCCCTTGAGCGCGGCAATCGGGCTGCGAAGATCGTGCGACACCAGCCCGGCAAAGGCTTGAATCTCGTCGTTGGCAGCCTTCAGTTCGCTGTTACTTTGCGCCAAAGCTGATGTACGTTCTTCAACGCGGTGCTCCAGGGTTTCGTTTGCTGCCTGAAGGTCTCTCTGCGTCTCAACAAGCTTATTCAGTGCGATGCTGATCTGCTGCGTGATGGGCCGGAACACGAACACGGCCTCGAGCGCCAGCACGACGATGGTGACGGCGAGCAGGATGAGCTCGATGGTTCGCAACTGGCCGACGCGAGCCGCTGCTTCGGCGTCATACTGAAAGACGATCGCGTCCATGCCGGTGAGGAAATCAGGTTCGTTGGCCAGAATGGTTGATACCAGCACCGTAGGGTCAGACTCGCAGCCGGCTGGTGCCGTTCCGCTTTCGCGTGGTTGGAGACACCGACCTGCAGCTAACATCGCCTGATAGTTGGGTTCGATCTCTTCAAACAGCGCATTCACGGCATCACTGTTGTTGCCAGGCACGCCGATCTCGGCATCGCCACTCTGCAAGCCTTCGTGTGACCGTGACCAGAGGTTCAGCACAAACTCCAGTTCATTCACTCGTGCGTCGCGTGCTGCGCCGGTTTCGACCTGAAGCGCGAGTGCCGTTTTGCTCAGACGCTGGCTTAACATACGTTGTCGGCCAGACACATTGACCACGCGCGAGTCACTGGCCTGACTGGTTAGCGACAACTGAATGAGCGCCTGACCTGCGATAGACAGAAGCAGAATGAGAAACAGCGCCAGCGAGTAGCGTTGGGTGAGGCGGCGTGCAACTTGTTGTGAAGCGGGTGGGGCGATCATCGAGTTCCTCGTCGTTATCGTCGATGGGGTTCGGGTGGAGATACCGAGCTTCTCAAAGTCTAATGCATAGAGAGGCGAATAAGCCTGAAGAATTTACGAAACATGGCAGTTGTGCAACCTGTTGGAACTCCTTGACAGCCCCGGAAAATCGAGTTCTAATCGCTTGTGAGCGTTCACAATGCGCTCCGATAGTCGTATGCAAACGGCCAGCGGCGGCCTGCCGCTCGTGACGCCGCTTCTATATGAATGAACATTTTCAGGAGAACAGCGAATGGTCCTTAGCCAACCCGAACTTGTCCCAGCCTCTCGTCTGACCACCCGTCCTGTCACGCTGGCCGTCATCGTCGGCAATCGTGGATTCTTCCCCGATCATCTCGCCCAGAGTGGTCGCAAGATCATCCTCGAACAACTGGCGAAGGCCGGCATCCGCGCGATCATCACCCCCGAAGAGGCGACCACCGTCGGCAGCATTTCCAACCACCAGGAGGCGCGTTACTGCGCCGATTTCTTCAAGCAGCACGCCGATGAAATCGACGGTATCCTGCTCACGCTGCCCAACTTCGGCGAAGAGCGGCCGATTGCCGACACGGTGCGCTGGTCGGGTCTGAACGTCCCCATGCTCATCCACGCTTTCCCGGATGACGCGACCAGGATGACTATCGCCGACCGGCGTGACAGCTTCTGCGGCAAGATGAGCGCCTGCAATAACCTGCGCCAGTATGGCATCAAGTTCACCCTCACCAGCGGCCACACCATGGACCCGACTTCGGACGAGTTCATGGCCGACCTGGATCGTTTCGCTGCGGTCTGCCGTGTGGTGCGCGGCATGAAGACGGCGCGCCTGGGCATGATGGGCGCGCGTCCGGAAGCCTTCAAGACCGTCCGCTTCAGCGAGAAGCTGCTGGAACGCTCCGGCATCACCGTCGAGACGCTGGATCTCAGCGAGGTTTATGGGCGCATCGAGCGTCTGAATGACAGCGACGACGTCGTCCAGGCCAAGCTGGCCGAGATTCGCGGCTACGCGCGCACGGCCGGTGTCCCTGAACTGTCTCTGTATCGTATGGCCAAGTTCGGCGTGGTGCTGGACGGCTGGATGGCCAGCCACGAACTCGATGCGACGGCGATCCAGTGCTGGACCAGTATGGAAGAGTACTTTGGCGTCGTGCCCTGCACGCTGATGAGCATGAGCAGCAACAAGCTCAACCCGGCCGCGTGCGAGACGGATATCGTGGGCGCGCTGGCCATGCTGGCCATGCAGCTCGCCGGTGGCAAACCGTCGGCGCTGGTCGACTGGAACAACAACTACGGCGAGGATCCCGACAAGGCGGTCGTCTTCCACTGTTCGAACCTGCCTAAGGACGTGTTCGTCGACGAGATCCCGGTGATGGATTATCAGGAGATCATCGCCGGTTCGGTTGGCAAGGAAAACACCTACGGCACGATCTACGGCCGTGTCAAGCAGAATCCGTTCACCTATCTGCGCATCAGCACCGACGACTTCGCAGGCAAGGTCATCGCCTATGTGGGCGAGGGCGACTTCACGGATGACCCGATCGATACCTTTGGTGGCTATGGTGTCGTGCGCGTCCCGCGCTTCCAGGAGCTGCTGGCCCACGTTTGCGAGAATGGCTACGAGCATCACGTCTCGATCAACCAGACGCGCGTCGCCAGCGCAGTCTACGAAGCGTTCACCAAGTATCTCGGCTGGGAGACCTACTTCCACAAGTAGCGGTTCGTCGTCGGATCAGCAATTCAGATAGGGGATGCGAAACCACCATGGCGGTGAATTTGACAAAGGCCCCCTTTGGGGGATGGCAGAACTGCTACACCTTGAGCAATGGGCAGATTGAAGCGGTGGTCACAGCGGATGTCGGTCCGCGCGTGATCCGCTTCGGCCTGCCCGGCGGCGCCAACCTCTTCTATGAGAATCCGAAGGGCATGGGCGTCACGAGTGGTGATAAGTGGATCAACTTCGGCGGCCACCGCCTGTGGCATTCGCCGGAAGACCCGGTTCGCACCTATTCGCCGGACAACAGCCCGGTGCAGGTCGAGCCGGTGGAGAACGGCGCGGTGTTCACCCAGCCGGTCGAGGCGGACACCGGTATTGTCAAGCAGATCGAGATGCGGATGAGCGATGGTTCGCCGCATGTCAAGGTCATTCACCGGCTGCACAATACCAATCAGTGGGCGGTCACCTTTGCCCCGTGGGCGCTGTCGGTCGTGGCGAGCGGGGGGACGGCAATCATTCCGCTGCCGCCGCGCGGCAGCCACACCGAGAATCTGCTGCCGAAGAACAACCTTGCCATCTGGGCGTACACCAACATGGCTGACCCGCGCTGGACGTGGGGGACCCGCTACGTGCTGCTGCGGTCGGTCAGTGGGGCGGTGCCGCAGAAGATCGGCGCCAGTGTCCCGGATGGCTGGGCGGGGTACGTGCTGGGTGGGACCCTGTTCGTAAAGATGTTCGGTTACCAGGCAGGAGCGCCATATCCTGACTTCGGCAGCAACGTCGAGGTCTTTACCAACGACGTGATGCTAGAAGTCGAGTCGCTTGGACCGCTGACCACGGTTCAGCCGGGCGCGGTCGTGGAACATATTGAGGACTGGCTCCTGTTCGCTGACGTGGCTACGCCGACCAAGGATGTCGAGGTCGAGACGCAAATCATGCCGCGAGTACACCAGGCGCAAGTTCTGACAGGGCGGTGAGGACGTCGATGACGTGAACGCCGACAACCCGGTCATCCTGGAGATGCGGGGCATTATCAAGCGCTTTCCTGGTGTGGTGGCGCTTGATAATGTCGGTTTCGATGTTCGCCGGGGCGAGGTGCATGCGCTGCTGGGAGAAAACGGCGCGGGCAAATCCACCCTGATGAAGATCCTGGCGGGCGTGTACGAGGCCGATGCCGGGGAGATTATCTTCAAGGGTCAGCGCGTCAGCTTCCGCACGCCGAAGGCGGCACAGGTGGCCGGCATCACGACCATCCACCAGGAGCTGAATCAGATCCCGCTGCTCACGGTGACCGAAAACATCTACCTGGGCAACGAGATCATGCGCGGGCCGCTGGTCAACTGGCCAGAAATGCATAAAGGGGCGCGGGCGCTGCTGCAGCGCCTGCACCTGAATGTCGATCCCCGCGTTCTCGTGGGGACGCTGGGTGTCGGACAGCAGCAGATGATCGAAGTGGCTAAGGCGCTGCACCACCGCTCGGATGTCATCATCATGGACGAGCCGACCGCTGCCCTCAGCCTACACGAAATCGACGACCTCTTCACCATCATCCGCCAGCTCCGCGCCGCCGGGGTGGCCATCGTCTACATCTCCCATCATCTCAACGAAGCCTTCGAGATCGCCGACCGCCTGACCATCCTGCGCGACGGACATCATATCGCCACCCGTGACAACACCGATCTGTCCATGGACGAGCTCATCCGCCTGATGGTGGGCCGGAGGCTGGACGAGCAGTTCCCCAAGGAAGCGGCGCCGCGCGGCAACGAGCTGCTGCGCGTCGAGGGGCTGACCCAGGGTGACCGTCTGAAGGACATCAGCTTCAGCGTGCACGCCGGGGAAGTGCTCGGAATCGCCGGGTTGGTCGGCGCGGGACGCACCGAACTGCTGCGCGCCGTCTTTGGCGCCGATCCGATCGACGCTGGGGCGATCTACGTGGATGGCGAGCGCGTTCGTATTCACAGCCCGAAGGATGCCATTCGTCACGGCCTCGTCCTGCTGCCGGAAGACCGCAAGCAGCAGGGACTGGTCATGGCCATGGCCGTGCGCGAGAACATGACTCTGTCGGTGCTGCGGGCGCTGGCGCGCGGCCCGCTCATCGACCGGCGCAGAGAGCGCGCGCTGGTGCAGAAGTACATCCAGAGCATCCAGATCAAGGTCGCCGACCCGGAGAATATTGTTTCCAGTCTTTCCGGCGGCAACCAGCAGAAGATCGTCCTGAGCAAGTGGATGGCCACTGAGCCGCGCGTCCTCCTGTTCGACGAGCCGACGCGAGGCATCGATGTCGGCGCGAAGGTCGAGATCTATCGTCTGATCAACCGCTTCGTCGCCAACGGCGGCGCGGTGGTGATGGTCAGTTCGGAACTGCCGGAAGTGATCGGCATGGCCGACCGCATCATGGTCATCCACGAGGGCTCGGTGACGGGATTTGTCAGCCGCGCTGAGGCGACCCAGGAGATCCTGCTTGAATATGCGACGGGACATCGAAGAGACGAAGGACATCCCTGATGGAACGAACGGCAGCACCTTCACCCGCAGTCGGGTCCAGCCCTTATCGCAGCATTGGGCGATTCATCTCGAACACCGGGCCGCTGCTCGTCCTGCTGTTCATGCTGGCCGCACTGTGGACGCTCTCCGAGGCATTTCGATCGCCGACCAGCCTCATGCTGCTCGGCCTGGAAGCAGCAGCCATCGGCATCGTCGCGGCCGGGCAGACCTACGTCATCCTCACTGGCGGCATCGACCTGTCCGTCGAGGCGATGGTGTCGTTTGCCGGCGTGATCGCCGCCATTCTGATCGCCGGGACCAATGTCGCCGGCGGGCAGATTGCCAATGGCATTCCGTCGTATCTGGCAATTCTGATCGCCTTGTCGGCCGGCGCGCTGATCGGAGGTTTCCAGGGGGTGCTGATCACCGGGCTGAATATGAACCCGCTGATCGTCACGCTGGGCATGCGCAGCATCCTGCTGGGCGTGTCCCTGGTCATCACCAATGGCGCGGGCATCAACATCCAGAAAGACGAGTTTCTCAGCTTCATGACGCAGGTGATCCGCGTCGGCGAAGACGGCGCTATCCGCATTCCGATGGTGCTGATCATCGCCCTGATCATCTACTTCATCTCCTGGATCGTACTGCGGCACGCGCGATTTGGTCGCTATACGTACGCCGTTGGCGGTAACGAGACGTCGGCGCGACTGTCCGGCATCAGCGTCAATCTGGTCAAAATTCGCATCTATGCCATCAGCGGGCTGCTGGCGGCCGTCGGCGGCGTGCTGGTCATGTCACGCCTGGTGTCCGGCGCTTATCAGAATGGCACCAACATGACGCTGATGAGCGTCGCCGCCGTGGTTATCGGTGGGACGGCGCTGACCGGCGGCAAGGGCGGCATCTGGGGTACGCTGGTGGGCGTGTTCATCATTCGTGTGGTCGAACAGGGCATGGTCTATCTGAGCGTGCCGTCGAATGCCAAGGAGATCGTCCTGGGCGTCATCATCGTTCTGGCCGTCGCGCTCGACGTTTTTCGGCGCGGCGACATACCATGGCTGCGCATGCGTCGCCGTGCCGCCTGAGAGCGGCAGAAAACATCAAAAATTACCGCGCGGCCGCGGGTATTCATTCTTGCGTGGGTTCAAGCCCGGCAACGGCCGGGTTAGCCAGTTGCAGTCTAAAGCTTTTTAGGAGGAGTTTCATGCTTCAGAACAGGAATGTTCGGCTCGTACTTCTTATCGTGCTCGTGCTCGCACTGTCCGCAGTGGGCATTCGGGCGCAGGAAACCCACTACGTTGGTTTTGTCCCCCCGGCGCTGACCAGCCCGTTCCACGTGGCGATGGTCGAGGGCGCACAGGCGCGGGCCGCAGAGTTGGGCTGGACGCTGGAAGTGCAGGCGCCGGCCAGCGAGGGCGACTTTGCCGCCTTCGTGACCACCGTCGAGCAGCTTCTGGAAAAAGGTGTCGAGGCCATCAGCATCAACCCGATCGGCACCGACAGCGCCATCACGGCGGTGACCAGCGCCAACGAGCGTGGCGTGCCGATCCTGGCGCACAACTTCATCACTCCCTTCTCCGAGGGCGCCGTTGAAACGTATATCGGCTACGACCAGTGGGGCGGGGCAGAGGCTCTGGCGGCTCACACCTGCGAACTGATCGCGGGCAAGCATGGCAGCACGCCGGCGGAGACGACGGGCAAGGTGTACATCCTGGAAGGGATCGACAGCATCTTCAGCCACCGCCGGACGCAGGGATTCAACGCCGGCCTGGAGAAGAACTGCCCGAACGTGGAAGTGGTCGGGTCGCAGAGTGCGGAATGGCTGCGCACCCGTGGTTCCGAGGTAGCGGCGATCGCTCTGCAGCAGAACCCGGACATCGACGTGTTCTACGGCAACAGCGACGAGATGGCCATTGGCGCGGCGCTGGCGGCGGAGCAGCTCGGCCTGGTGATCAACGAGGACTTCTTCGCGGTGGGCATCGACGGCAATCAGCCGACGCTCGACCTGCTGGCGCAGGGGCAGTTCAGCGCGACGCTGGGCGTAGATCCGTTCCGCATGGGTGTGGCGGTCATCGATGCGATGGCGGCGATCTTCGCGGGCGAGGAAGTGCCGCAGATCACGCTGACGCCGTCGGTGGTGGTGACGCCGGACAATTTGGATGCCTATCTGGCAGGTGAGCTGTGGACCGAACCGGTTGCCGGCGCCCCCGAGACTGACAATGGCCTGCCGACCGTCCCGGAGGCAGGTGAAGCGACGCAGGAGGCGATGACGCACTACGTCGGCTTCGTGCCCCCGGCGCTGACCAGCCCGTTCCACGTGGCGATGGTCGAAGGCGCGCAGGCGCGGGCCGCAGAGTTGGGCTGGACGCTGGAAGTGCAGGCGCCGGCCAGCGAGGGCGACTTTGCCGCCTTCGTGACCACGGTCGAGCAGCTTCTGGAGAAGGGCGTCGAGGCCATCAGCATCAATCCGATCGGCACCGACAGCGCCATCACGGCGGTGACCAGCGCCAACGAGCGCGGCGTGCCGATCCTGGCACACAACTTCATCACCCCCTTCTCAGAGGGCACCGTTGAAACGTATATCGGCTACGACCAGTGGGGCGGGGCCGAAGCCCTGGCGGCTTACACCTGCGAACTGATCGCGGGCAAGCATGGCAGCACGCCGGCGGAGACGACGGGCAAGGTGTACATCCTGGAAGGGATCGACAGCATCTTCAGCCACCGCCGGACGCAGGGATTCAACGCCGGCCTGGAGAAGAACTGCCCGAACGTGGAAGTGGTCGGGTCGCAGAGCGCGGAATGGCTGCGCACCCGTGGTTCCGAGGTAGCGGCGATCGCCCTGCAGCAGAACCCGGACATCGATGTGTTCTATGGCAACAGCGACGAGATGGCCATTGGCGCGGCGCTGGCGGCGGAGCAGTTGGGCCTGGTGATCAACGAGGACTTCTTCGCGGTGGGCATCGACGGCAATCAGCCGACGCTCGACCTGCTGGCGCAGGGACAGTTCAGCGCGACGCTGGGCGTGGACCCGTTCCGCATGGGTGTGGCGGTGGTCGACGCGATGGCGGCGATCTTCGCGGGCGAGGAAGTGCCGGACATCACGCTGACGCCGTCGGTGGTGGTGACGCCGGACAATCTGGACGCCTATCTGGCGGGTGATCTGTGGACCGAACCGGTTGCCGGTGCACCAGAGACCGACAACGGCGAACCCACGGTTCCGTAGTTCTTGTTGCGAACGCGGGGATGCTGAGTCCCTGTTTCGTCACGTGGAGGCGAGACGGCCTCGCCTCCACGTTGTAACCCTCTCTTACTCTGTACTTCTTCTTTGGAGGATCCCCTATGTTGCGCAAAGTGATCAGCCTTTTTTCGGCAGTGGCGCTGCTCGGCCTGCTCATTGTTCCGGCCGGGATGGTTGTAGCGCAGGACGACGGCAAGTGGTGCGCCGGCGTCGACATCGTCTTCTTCCCCGGCGGCGCGGCGGGCGATCCGTTTGCCACCGTCGTCTACAACGGCGCGCTTCAGGCCGCCGCCGACCTGGGACCCAACGTCCAGTACGTCTGGTCGTCGTGGGACCCCGCGCAAATGATCACCGGCTTCTCCGAAGCGGCGGCCACCAGCCCCGATGGCATCGCCGTCATGGGCCACCCCGGCGTCGAGGCCTTCCAGGCGCTCGTCGATGAAGCGGAAGCCAACGGTATCATCGTCACCAGCCAGAACACCCAGCTCGCCAGCCTGGAAGCGACCTACAAAGGCAACGGCTTCGGCTATGTCGGCGCCGAGAACTACTCGGCCGGCTTTAACCTTGGCCGCGAGACCGTGGCGCGTTCTGGCGTGCAGTCAGGCGAGAAGGCCATGGTCTGGGGTCTGCTCTCCCAGGGCGAGCGCGGCCAGCGCACCCAGGGCGTGATTGATGCTCTGGAAGAGGCCGGCGTGGTGGTCGACTACATCGAGATCGACAGTTCCACGAATGCTGACGCTTCGGCCGGCATTTCCACCTTCACCGGCTACGTCAGCGCCAACCCGGATGTCAAGATCATCGTGACCGATCACGGTTCGGTGACGGCGACGCAGCAGGCGTACTTGGAAGCGGCGAGCAAGGGCCCGGATGACATCTTCATGGCCGGCTTCGACCTCGCCCCGGCGACTGTCGAGGCGATTCGCGGCGGATGGACCGACCTGGTCATCGATCAGCAGCAGTGGCTTCAGGGCTATTTGCCGATCCTCCAGATCTGCCTGACCGAGAAGTTCGCATTCAGCGGCATGCACATCGATACCGGCTCCGGCTTCGCCCACGCCGACAATATTGAACTGCTGGCCGGCCTGGTCGAACAGCAGATTCGTTAGTCCGTAGCGGTACCCTCAATCCCTCTCCATGTGAGCGTCGTTCGCATGGAGAGGGACTCTATCGGGCGATGCTGGACTGCGGCTGGAGCAACAGATGACTCACTTTCTGGAATTACGCGGAATCACAAAATCGTTTGGCGAAGTGCAGTCCCTGCGCCACGTAGACATGTATGTCGATCGGGCGGAGGTCATTGGTCTGCTGGGCGACAACGGCGCGGGCAAGTCGACGCTGATCAAGATCATTACCGGCTACCACCGGCCGGATTCGGGTCAGATCCTGTTCAACAACCGGCCCGTCGAGAATCTGACCGTACCCAAGGCGCGACAGCTTGGCATCGAGACGGTTTACCAGGAACGCGCTCTGGCCGACCAGCAGTCGCTGTGGCGCAACATCTTCATCGGACGTGAGCTGACCAATCGGTTCGGCATGATGGACATCAAGCGGATGCGCGAAGAAACGCAGCGTCTGATGCAGCATCATATGGGATTCACGTCGTCGGCCGTCACGCCCGATTCCCCGGTGCAGACCTTCAGCGGCGGCGAAAAGCAGGGGGTGGCCATCGTGCGCGCACTCTACTTCCAGGCCGAACTGATCATCCTGGATGAGCCGACGATGGGCCTGGCGCTGAGCGAGACCGGCAAGCTGCTGGAGTTCGTCGAGCAGGTGCGCGCCGCCGGAAAATCGGTCATTTTTATCGACCATAATATATTCCACGTTTACGAAGTCGCCGACCGCATCGTTCTGCTCGATCGCGGGCGGGTTGCCGGAGAATTCCGCACCAGCGACCTGAGCCTGAACGAGCTTCTCGACAAGATGCGGCGCGTCGCCAAGACCGGCAGCCTCGACTGACAGGGGGAACTATGGAGAACATAACGACCGGGGCTCCAGTGACCCCGGTTCCTGCGCCTTCGATGCGCACGACCGTGCGCCGCAACGCGCTGCAGATCGGCATCTTCGCCGTCCTGCTGCTGCTGTGGGCGGTGTTCATCGTGGCCGCGCCGCGCACCTTCCTGGCGCCGGAGATCTATGCATCGTTCATGGCGACCGTACCCTTCTTCGGAATCGTCGCACTGCCGCTCACGATGGTCATTATTGCCGGCGACATCGACCTCTCGTTTCCATCCATCATGGCGGTGGGCGTCGTCGCCTTTGTCCAGGTGTTCGATGCCACTGGCAGCGTTTGGATCGCTTTCGCCGCTTGCATCGCGTCCGGCTTTGGCGTCGGCATTCTCAACGGCCTGATCGTGGTACGGTTGGGTATTCCACCGCTGATCGCCACGATTGGCACCCAGTTCTTCTGGCGGGGTGTTATTCTCATCGTGACCAATGGCCGCAGCGAAGTCCTGACGGAGCCGAAGAATTCACCGCTCGGCCAGCTGGTGGTTGGCAAGATCTTCGACTACGTGCCGATGCAGATGATCTGGTATGTCCTGATCGCTATTGCCATCTGGTTGCTCCTGAACCGGCATCGTTTCGGCGCGCACACCTACCTTACCGGCGACAATGTCAACAGTGCCCGCCTGATGGGCGTCAATGTCGATCGGACACGCATTCTGCTGTTTGCGTTGGTGGGAGCCGCGGCCGCCTTCGCCGGTCTGGTGGCCAGCCTGCACGTGACCAACTTCTTCACGACCATTGGCGAGGGCTACCTGCTGACCACACTGGCGTCCATTTTCCTGGGCGGCACTTCAGCATTCGGCGGCGTTGGCTCGGTGTTGGGGACGTTCATCGCCACCTTCATCATCGGCTCGATCAACGCCGGCATCGTCGCCATCGGGCTGACCGGCTTCTGGACGCAGTTGATCTACGGCCTGATCATCACCGTCAGCGTGACGATGCATAACATTGTGCGCCGCCGCGTCGGCTGAGGCAGCGGCGCACGGTCAGGGATTGAACGGTTCCATGGTTGCCTGTGCCGGGCCGAAGGTCACCATGATGATGTCATCATCGATTTGGAACACGGACGTCCCGACCGGAAGCGCCGGCATGGTCGCCTGCGCCGGTCCCGCCGTGACCAGCATGAAGGCATCCCGGGTTGGATTCGCTGATTGTGAGCGTCCGCTTCGCTCTGGAGCGATGGCGGTCGAAGTCACCGCGAATGGCGGTTGCTCGATCGGACGTACGACTCGCAGCGTCGCCGTGGCCGTGGGCGAGGGCGTGACAGGAAAGACGGTGCGGAGGTCGACGGTTGGCGTAGCCAGCACGGCCAGAGCCAGGTTCAGATTGCGATAGGTCTGCTCGCCATCCAGGCCAAGGGCAATGGCCCGCTCAAAATCGGCTGCTGCTCGGTCGAAGATCCCCAATTCATAGTGCGTCACGCCACGGTTGTTGTAGGCTTCGGCATAGTCCGGGTCGAGCTGGATGGCGCGGTTGTAGTCGATCAGCGCGAAATCGAACTCCTGCATCCTGGCCAGGGTAAGCCCTCGATTGTAATAGGCAACGGAATTGTTCGGTTCGAGCGCGATGATCCGGGTGAAATCGGCCTCGGCATCCGCCGTCCGGTCGAGCAGGAGATAGAGATTACCCCGGCTGAGCAGGGCGTCGGCAAAGGTTGGCGCCAGTTCGATCGAGCGATCGTAGTCCGAAAGCGCGCCCTCCAGGTCATTCAGCCGGGTGCGCACCAGCCCGCGGGAGCGATAAGCCAGGGCGCTGTCGGGATACAAATCGACCAACCGGTCCATGCGGGCGATCTGTGCGCGAACGCCGATATTTGCCTGAACGTTGAGCAGCGCGGCGCTCAGTTCGTTGAGGATATGCTGGCCATTCTCGGCGTCGATGCGCAGCAGCGCGGCCTGCGTCAGCGTGCCCGGAATGGGCGCCAGCGTCTCGCCGGCGACTGCCACCTGCGTGTCCGCGGCATCCGCCCGCTGAAGCGCCTGCCCCTGAAAGACAGTCGCGGTTTGGACGTCGGCCAGCGCCGCGCCTTGCGCCACCGTAGCCGTGGCAATGCGCTGGTTGGCGTCACTGATCTGGGATACGGCGACGAGTGCTGCCACGGTCAGCGCCAGTACCAACAGCGTCGCCAGGACGGTCGCGACGCTGGCACGGCGGCGCAGTCGCTCGGCGCGCAGCGCTTCGTCCGCGGCTCGCTTTGACGCGGCGTTCAGTTCGTCGATCTGACGCTGGCGTTCGGCGGCCTCTTGTTCTTCAAGATGCAGAGACGCGCGGATGTAAGCCTTGTGCGCCTCGGTCGCATGCGGCGGTTTGTCGCCATCGATCTTCAGCCAGCGCTCGGCCTCACGGAGATCCGTGCCGGACAGCAGATAACTCTGGTCGAAGGTCTTGTCGCGCCACTCGTTCGCCCGAAGCAGGAGACGCGTGTGCAGGCGCACGCGGGCGAAATCGGTCTCCACGACTTCGATGAGCCGCCTGACGCTGGCATCGAAGTTGTCCGAATCACGGAAGAACAACCAATTGATACTTTCGACCACGCTCCAGTTGCGGCGCGCGATGTCGAGCAGATCGCGCCCTTGGAGGATGCCCTCCAGGAAGCCGCTCGGGTTGATGGCGGCCAGCCTGCCGTAGGCCGCGGCGATGTCCGCGTCGACGTGCACGACCGGGATGATACGTTTATGGTTGCTGATGGCGTGGGTGACTTCCAGCGTACAGACCGGAGAAGCGAGCGAGTCCGGGGTGATGATGAAGACAAATCCGTTCGCGGCCTCGATTCCTTCCTGAATCGATTGCCACCACTCGGCCGACATGGGGATGTCGTCCCAGTCCACCCAGGAGTCGCGACCGCCGTCCTGCAGCGCCGCGAACAACTGGCGTGCAAAGGCGATGTTGTGCCGCGAGTAAGAGATGAATACATCTGCCACGGCCAGCCTCCATGTCTTCCGACCAGCGCACTGCAGCGCCTGCCGGCTCCTCCGCCGCGTCCTACGGCTGGTCGGCGAAGGTCCACACCTCGAAATCATCAAAACTGGTCTGCCGGCCGTCGATCTCGTTGCCGGTGAAGAACCCGGTGCCCAGTTCAATCTGGCCGCCGCCTACGACTTCAGGAAGGCTGAACCGCGCCGCCGGCTGGCCATTGACGATCAGGTAGCCGTGGCCGCGCGCGGCGATCAGGATGAGCTCGTTGGAGTCGCCGACTCCCTGGCGCAGATTCCCCACCGGACCGGACTCCAGCAGTTCGAACTCCCGGTCGAAGTCGTACAGATACCAGGATTGGCGCTGAGCGTCGACGATCAGGCGGCTGAACCGGTCGGCACTGGCCTTGCGGAAGTCGAAGCCGATATCCCAGCTATTCTGCGAGAGGGCATACGGGACGTCGAGCACGCCGCGTGCAATGAATGACTCGGTTCGAAGGCTGCCGGCGACGCTTGTTTCGACGCGGTTGTTGCTGAACTGATGGGGCAGCGTGCCCGACAGCGGACCGAAAGCGGAGTCTAGCGCCGCGGTGTTGATGCTGACCACCGGGATGTTGACCCCTGGCGGGCTGCCGTCGGCAAACTCCGTGCCAACGTACAGGTCACCCGAGTTCACGATCGCCGAGAAATCGAGCACGGCGATGACCTCTCCATTGAGCAGCGCGATACCCGTGCGGCCGATGGCCACCAGCGTGAGTCGGTTGACGCTACCCGCGCGAGTCTCGAACGGGGCGCTGTGCGATCCGTTCATCTGTGTCTGCGCGCCGAGATCGAAGCGCCAGGTGCGGTTGTTGGCAATGTAGAAGCGGAGCTCCTGGTTGGACGCTTCCTGTTCGCGGACGGCGATGCCAAAATCCCAGTACTCTGCCGTGTTCGGCGCTTCGAAAACCACCTCGACATACACGTCGTGGGCCGCGCAGCACAGGTAGATCGTCTGGATGAAGCCATCATCGCGGGTCGTCAACACCTGCCGCTGCATGCTGTCGCCAGGGCTGAGGATGCCGGGCGGTCCTTCGACAACGGGCGGTTGTGTCGCGGTCGGGAAGAGCGTGGCCGTGGCGGTCGCCATCGGCGTTGGGCTGGGCGGCACTCTGGGCGGCACCGTAGGCGTTGCCAGGGCGGCGCGAGCGGTCGCCGTGATGCGCAGGGCCGTGGCGCGGGCGTTGAGCGCGTCCATGGTGCCGGCGACTCCGCCTGGCGTGCTGGTCTGGCGCGCTATGACGGTGGAGGCTGCTGCGGTGAGCGTTCCCTGAAGCGTCTCGACGGCGTGCTGAGTCTCTTCCAGGATGGTCAGGGCATTGGCGGCGCGGGCAGTAGCGGTGGCGCGGAGTGCGGTGGCGCGGGCATTGAGCGCGTCCATGGTGCCGGCGACTCCGCCGGCGGTAGCGGTGAGTTGTTCCGCCAGTGCGGCCTGGGCCGTGGCGGCGACTGCGGCCTGCGCCGTGAGCACCGCATTCGCCGTCTCCTGGGCCGCGAGTTCGGCCTGCCGGGTTGCCGTCGCGGCGGACGCAGTCGTCTGGATCTGTGCGGCGGCTGTCTGCGCGGCAGCGGTCGCGGCTTCGGCGGTGGCCAGGTTCTGCGCGATAGCGGTTTGCGCCGCGGCCGTCTCGGCCGCATGGGCCTCCAGCGTGGCGATGGCCGCGGCTGTACCAGCGGCCTGGGCAGACTGCGTCTCAAGCGCATTCGCGGTCTGTACGGCCTGTTGCGTCGACTGCGCTTCCAGGGTGGCGAGGGCAGCAGCAGTACCCGCAGTCTGAGCGTCGAGCGTGGCCTGCACCATTGCTGCCGTGGCCGCTTCCGCCGCCAGATTGGCCGCGCGCGTACTCCGGACGATTGCATCGAGGGTTGCGGCAACGCTCAAGGCCTGACGCGTGCCTTCTTCTTCGGCCTGCAATGTTCCAAAGGCATTGGTGGCGATGGACGCCCAGGTGGCTGTGGCGCGCGCCTGCTGGGTCTCGATAGCCTGCGCGGCAGCGGTTTCCGCGGCCTGGGTCGCTCCGGCCGCTTCCGCCGCCAAAGCCTCCGATGTCTGAGTCAGGGCCGCTTCTTCCGTAGCGGTGACGCGCAGAATGACAGCCCGCGATTCAGTTGCAATCTCGGCGATCTGTTCCGGCGACAGCGTGGGCGTAGCGGTCGGCGATGGGGTGAGGGTCTCGGTAGGCAGCGGTGTCGCCGTCGCTGAGGGCGTGTCGGTTGGGGGCAGCGTGCTGGTCTCGGTGGGCGGCAGGGTCGCGGTCTGTGTCGGCTCAGCCAAAACGCTCGATGTGTTGGTGGCGCCGGCCTGCCCCTGGCTGGCGGTGTCGGTCGGCGTGGTCAGGAGCTGTACGCTCCCCAGAGGCGTCGCGCTGCCAGCATCCGGCGTTGGCGTGACGAGCGCCACAGCCAACTGTGTGGCGTGTTGGGCAGTTTGCGTCGCGCTGACGTCGGCGGCGCCCCGGCTCTGCATCAAGAGCAAGACGCCGGCGACCACGGCGATGATCAGCCCCGCGCCCAGTCCGACAGCCAAGCCGACGCGCTGCTGGCGAATGGTCTGACTCAGGCTCTGTGAGGGCGACGTGCCGCTCGTGACCGGGTTGGCTGTGCCGGGGCGGGAGCCGGTCCCGCTGGGAAGGACCGTCGTCCGGGTGACTTCGATAGGGCGGGTGAAAAACCCTGTCTCGTGGCTTGCCCGCTCGCCCACGGCCTGCCGGAAGGCCTCGGCAAAGGCGCGCACCGAAGGAAAGCGGGCTGACGTATCCTTGGCCAGCGCCCGCTCCATCACCAGACCCAGCGCCGGCGGAAGATCGGCCCGGAAGACCGTTGGCGAGGGCGGCGGGGTGTTGATGTGAAGCTGCATGACGGCGTAAGGCGTCTCCGCCTCGAACGGCAGCTTGCCGGTCAGCATGGTGAAAAGCACGACCGCCAGGGCGTACTGGTCGGTCTCTGCCGTCGCGGGATCGCCGCGCCACTGCTCGGGGGCCATGTAATGCGGCGAGCCGATCACGCTGCTGCCGCGGGTAAGATTCGTCGAGTCGCCGGCCTTGGCGATGCCGAAATCGACCAGGAAGGCGTCGCCGTGGTTGTCGAACATGATGTTGCCGGGCTTGATGTCGCGGTGCACGACGCCGCGGGCGTGGGCGTAGTCCAGCGCGCCAGAAAGCTGATCGAGCAGGGCAGCGCACTCGCTGGCGCTCGGCAGTCGGCCGGTCTTGCGGGCAGCTTCGATGCGCTGTGACAGCGTGCCGCCGGTCAGCAAGCGCATGACGATGAACAACTGGTTGGTGATCACGCCGTAGTCGTAGATCGGCACGATGTGGGCATGCTCCAGCGAGGCCGCGGTTTGCGCTTCGCGGATGAAACGGGCGACCAGTTCTTCCTGCGCGGCGAAGTTCGGGGAGATCACCTTGAGCGCCACGTCGCGCCTGAGATCGTCCTGGTGTGCACGATAGACGGCGCCCATGCCGCCCATCCCGAGCATTTCGCGGATGGTGTACTTGCCGAGCTTCTGACCGACGAGATTCGGCTGCATCAACTACGCCTCATTGTAGAACGCCGCGTTTACGATTGTATCGCTGTCGTATCTTTGGCGCGAATGCCGCGCTTTGCTCAGCGGCGCCTGCGGATCAGGCTGAAATAGATCGCGCCTCCGACCAGGATGATGGCGATGGCCGCCCACAGCAGCGCCCAGACCGTCGCCGGGACGAGCGGCGCGATCTCTGCGCTGAATGCGGCTGCATCGTTGCGCAGTGGGCCGGCGCTGATGTGGGCGTTGCCGGTCAGGGACACCAGGTCGAGCACGGCATTCAGACCGGTGAGGATGGCCAGCAGGTTGAGCGCCAGCATGTTGACCCCCCGGTCGGCATAGCGCCACAGCAGCACCAGCACGGCCGCCATGCCCAGCCCGACCAGGAAGGCCAGCGACAGGAGATCTGTGTACAGGAATGTCACCAGGCCCAGCAGCACAGCCAGGCCCAGCGAGATACTGCGTGGGTAGGGCAGGGTATTGGTCAGATAGAAGACTACCGCCCCGAACAACGCTGCGCCCAGATAACCCGCCGGCAGGATGAGCGCGCGGGTGCCGCCCGACGTCAGCGCGAAGCCGCCGCCGTTCTGCTGGATGACGAACCCCTCGAAGTGTCCGCCGCTGATGAGAGCCGCCAACCCGTGGCCGGTCTCATGGACGAAGGTCACGAACAGCCGGAATGGATAGAGCACCCCGCTGAGGGCCGGGATGTTCCAGACGATGAAGATGATGACGGCCGCTGCCAGGGCGGTGACCAGGGCCCGCTGACGAAAGAGGGCGAGATGCGCGAACATGATGAATGTCCTCTCTATGTTTGTGATTTCTCACCTGACGCACCAGGGTTGTTTGCTACAATGATCCCTGGTGCTATTTACGTTTTCCATAAAAGGATAGTCGCTTGGCACAGAAGCCACTCCCCAAGGATCGTCTTTGTTTCGGCACGGTGGGGTCGCCGCAAAGCACCCCGACGAGTGGCACTGTCGCCGCCATCCATCATATTCGCGAATTGCAACTGGACCACCTGGAAATTGCATGGGTTCAAAGCGTGCGCGTCAGCGATGAGATGTGCGCGCAAATCAAGGCCGCCGCGGAGGCGGCGAACGTTACGCTGAGCGTTCACGCGCCGTACTTCATCAATCTCAACAGTCAGACGGCCGAGTTGATGGAGAAAAGCGACGCCCGCCTCATGGCCGCGGCGCGCAAAGGTTATCTGGCCGGCGCCCGGGATATCGTCTTTCATCCTGGTAGCTATCACAGCCAGCCTCCGGAGCAGGTGTATGAGCGCGCCAAGGAAAAGCTGCTCGAACTGACGGGCATCCTGCGGGAAGAAGGCGTGCAGGTCAACCTGCGACCGGAAACGATGGGCAAGTCGGCCATGTTCGGCTCGCTCGCCGAGGTTGTTCAACTGAGCGCCGAGGTTCCCGGGGTTCTGCCGTGCATTGACTGGGCACACCTGCACGCGCGACGCGGTGACGGCACCTTCAACAGCTATGCCGAATTCGCCGATGCTCTCCAGTGCGTCAAGGACGGCCTGGGCGAGGAGGGGCTGAGCAAGCTGCACTTTCACATGAGCGGTATCGCCTACACGGCCAAGGGCGAGAAGGAACATCTGCCGCTGAACGAGGCCGATCTGCATTATCGGGAACTGCTTCAAGCCTTCATTGACTTCAATGTAGGGGGCACGGTCGGCGTCGAAGCGCCGCTGCCCTTCCACGTCGCCGATGCTCTGACGCTTCAGGCGACTTACCGGCGCTTGAGGGGCGATGGCGGCGAACTGGAACAGATCGCCGACTGAGCCGCGCGTCGACGCGAGGAAAATATGTCACAGCACATTCGCGCGCTGATCTTCGACCTCGACGGGGTCATCACTGATACCGTCGAACTGCATTACCGCGCGTGGCTTCAGTTGGCAGGCGAGACTGGTCTGCCCGTGCCTGAGGGGTTTCGGGATATGCTCCGCGGTGTGTCGCGCCGCGAGACTTTGAAGCGGCTGCTCAACGGCCGTGACATCGACGAAGAGACTGCGCAGGAGTGGATGCGACGGAAGAATATGCACTATCTGGCCTTCATCGCCTTTCTCACCCCGGCCGCAATTCTGCCCGGCGTGGCGAGTCTGCTGGACGATGCCGACCGGCAGGGCATCAAGATGGCGGTCGCGTCTTCGAGCATGAACGCCCAGTTCGTGCTGCGCAAGCTGGAACTGTTCGACCGCATGGACACGATCGCCGATACCACCATGATCCGCCGCGCCAAACCGGAGCCGGATCTGTTCATCTGGGCGGCCGGTCGGCTTGGCGTACTGCCGCACGAGACGATCGTCTTCGAGGACGCCGTCGACGGTGTGCAGGCCGCGCGCGCCGGCGGCTTCTGGGTGGTCGGTCTGGGCGACGCCTCGCTGGAAGGGGCGCACGTCCGCTACCCGGATCTGAGTGAGGTCACGCTGGAGTCGATCCTCGACGAGATCGAGGCGCGGGAAGTTGCGCAGGGCTGATCCGCGCCGCCATCACTCCGCTTGAGTCGCGGGGCTTTGGCTCATCCTCATGCGCAAAAGCTGTCATTCTTCTGTAGTCGAATCCGCGCCGCTGGCATAGAATTGCGGCTATCGTTACGGGGTTTCTGGACGGGATTCTGTCATGCACCCCCTGATCCGTGATGCTATCGCGCACACTCTCGGCCAACCGGTGATCGAGTCGGGCATGCTGCGCGGCGGTATGGTTGGCGCGGTGTACTGGGCGCGGCTGGCCGATGGCGAAGTGATCGTCGCCAAAGTGGGCGAAACTGCCGAAGCGCGCCTGGACATCGAAGGGGAGATGCTGCTTTACCTGCGTCAGTACAGCAGTCTTCCGATCCCGACGGTGCTCCACCTCGAACCGGCCCTTTTGCTTATGGAATACATCCCGGGCGACAGCCGTATCAGCGACAGCGTGCAGGAGCATGCGGCGGACCTCCTCGTGGCGCTCCATGGCATCACGTCCAGCGGATTTGGTATGGACTTCGATACGCTGATCGGCGGGCAGCGGCAGCCTAACTCCTGGAACGACTCGTGGATCGACTTCTTTCGCGATCAGCGTTTGCTGCACATGGCTGACATCGCTTTTCGCTCAGGGCGGCTGCCGCTGGCGCTGCGCCGCCGCATCGACGATCTGGCCAGGCGCCTGGACACGTGGCTGATCGAGCCGGAACATCCGGCGCTGATTCACGGCGATCTGTGGACGGGCAACATCCTGGCCTTCGATGGGGCGATTGCGGCCTTCATCGACCCGGCCATCTACTATGCCGACCCCGAAATCGAGCTGGCGTTCACCACCCTGTTCGGCACTTTCGACGAAGGCTTCTTCCTTCGGTATGCCGAACAGCGTCCTCTCCAGCCGGGATTCTTCGAAGAACGACGCGATCTCCTCAACCTGTATCCTCTGCTGGTGCACGTTCGGCTGTTCGGCGGGCAGTACGTCGACGCGGTCGATCGGACGCTGGATAAATATGACTGAAGGTGACACTGATGGATTTCAACCTGCTCCCACCCCGTGAACAACTCGCTCGCATCATGGGGCGCATTTACAACGCCGGGCTAACCACGCTTTCTGGCGGCAACCTGTCGATCAAGGACTCCGATGGCAGCATCTGGATCACGCCTTCGGGCATCGACAAGGGTTCGCTGACGGCCAGCGACATCATGCGACTGCTCCCCGATGGCACTATCGAGGGGCCGCACAAGCCTTCGCTCGAATACCCCTTCCACCGCGCCATTTACGAACGTCGCCCCGACCTGAGTGCTGTCGTCCATGCCCATCCACCGGCGCTGGTGACCTTCAGCATCGCCCGCATCATCCCGGACACCCGTATCATCCCCCAGGCGATGCGGGTCTGCGGCCGCGTTGGCTACGCACCATATGCGACGCCGGGCAGCCTCGCGCTGGGAGCGGCCATCGCCGAGACCTTCGCCGATGGTTACGACAGCGTGCTCCTTGAAAACCATGGCGCTGTGGCCGGCGGCGGCACCCTGCTCGCCGCCTATCAGAGGATGGAGACGCTCGACTTCTGCGCTCGCACCCTCCTGCGCGCCCGCGCAATTGGCGTTGCCTGCGGCCTGACCGACGAGCAGCTCGAAGAATTCGACAACGCCCACCTCGTGCTGCCGGAGTTCGATCTGGAGGAGCACAGCAGCCGGGAACGAGAGCTGCGCGGCCAGATTGCCACCATCGTGGCTCGGGCCTGCGATCGCCAGTTGATGATCTCGACCGAAGGGGTGATTTCGGCGCGCGTGGATGATCGCAGCTTCCTGATCACGCCGACCGGTCAGGATCGACGCAGCGTCACACCGGAAACGCTGGTGCTCATCCGCGACGGGGCGCGCGAGCGCGGCTCTTCACCCAGTCGCTCCTCGCGAATGCACCAGGCCATCTACAAGCGCCATCCTGGCGTCAACGCCATCATCACGGCGCAGCCGCCGAATGCCACCGCCTATGCCGTGACCGCCTGCCAGTTCGACTCGCGCACGATCCCGGAAAGCTACATTATGCTCCGCGATGTGCCGCTGATCTCCTACGGCACGCCGTACAGCTCGCCGGAGACAGTTGCCGAGATGATCTCGGAGCGCCATCCCGTGCGCTCGTACAAAACGACTGCGTGCTGACTCTCGGCACGTCGGTGCTCCAGGCCTTCGACCGGTTGGAGGTGCTGGAGTTCAGCGCTCGCTCGCTGATCGACACACTGCCATTGGGTGAACTGGTGCCCATGGAAGATACCGCGCTCGACGATCTGCGCCGCGCCTTCTCGCTGGAGTAGGCTGCTCGCATTCCCGATTGCCGGCTCTTGCGCCGGGGCAGGGCGCTTCACAACCGCTCCGCCCCGGAGCTCATTGAATACTATGTGGCAATATTACGCTTGCCAACCAACTTGAAATGCAACACAATCTTCGCTGGACGCAACTATTGCTGTTTAGCTGCCAGGAGAGATTATGCACAGTCACCGTTTCCTCCGTCTGTTTAGCTCCGTCGTCGTTCTGGTGCTCCTCCTCGGCATGGTCCTGCCGGGAATGGCGCAGGAGAACAAGATTACCTTTCTGACGCCCGCCTGGGGTGTTCCGCCGAATGAAGAAGCGCTGCGTGCCTTCGAAGCCGAGACCGGCATCACCGTCGAGATCCAGTCTGTGCAGATGGCCGACCTGTTCAGCCGCGTCCAGATCGCCAGCGCTTCCGGCCAGGCTGCCGCCGACGTCGTCTTTCTGACGGAAGAAGCGCCCTCCAACATCGTCGCCACAGGCAATCTGCTGCCGCTCAACGACCTGATCGCCGGCGTCGACATGAGCGACTTCACCCAGCTCGACTTCTGGAACATCGACGGCATGACCTATGGCTTCCCGGTCTATTCGCAGCTCGTCATGATGGACTACAATGCCGCCCGCCTGGCCGAAGCCGGATTCGACGCGCCGCCCGCCACCTGGGCAGAGCTGAGCGACATGGCCCGCGCCCTCAAGGATCAGGGCCTCGACGAGTATCCGATCGCCCTGGGCGCAATCGACTGGTCCTGGTACCTGATGGCTCTGTCAATGGGTGACCCGATGTTCGACGGCGACCTGAACCCGGTCTTCGCCGACGAAGGCTCAAAGGCGCGCGAAGCGATGGCGCTGCTTCTCAGCTTCTTCGCCGACGGCCTGATCAGCCCCGAAATGCTGGCCGGCTCGATCAACCAGCACGCCCTGTTCTGGAGCGGCGTCGGTACGTTCCACCAGGGCTGGCAGGGTTCCGTGGCCGTGGCCAACAACCCCGATTCCTCGCAGCAGGCGCCGAATGTCGAATACCTGCCGCTGCCGGAAGTCGGCAATACGTGGAGCTTCCCGGCGGGCCTGGGCATCGACGCCAACTCCGCCAACGTGGATGCCGCCTGGCAGTTCATCCAGTGGTACACCCAACCGGAACAGCAGACGGCTATCTATGACGCGTTCGGTCTCTATCCGTCGCGGATGTCGGTCGCCACGGCGCTGAACGACGAGGGCAAGATCCAGGGCTACGACGCCATTGTCGCCCAGGCTGGCAAGGTCAACGAGCTGCCGCGCTATGCGCTGTGGTGGGGGCCTTTCACCAACGTCGTCACCGAGTCGATCCTCGAAGCGGCCCAGACCGGAACCCCTGCGGACGACGTGATCGACGCACTGGCTGAGGCATGGAACGAGCTCAGGGCTGAATACGAGTAGAGCTATAGCGCGAGCGCGAACAGGAGTTTGCTGCGAGCGGTGGGTCGGCGCGAATGCCGGCCCACCATTCTGAGCCATCGCAGGGGTGGACGCGCAAACGAAGGTTGCCGGTGTCCGCCCAGCACTGCTGTTCGTTCCGCTCTCGCGCGCTGATCTCGTCATCTGAGCCTTTCCATGAGCCATTCCAAAGGAACGAGGAGCTTGCAGCATGTTCCAGGGACGCCGCGCGGCGACGCAGGACGCCATCTTTGTGTTGACGATCCTCGTGCCCATCATCCTCGTGGTCGCACTGCTGATCTACTACCCGGCCATAGACACTTTCAGCACCAGCCTGACCAACCGCAACCTGCGGCTGAACAATCGTCCGACGGAATTCGTCCAGTTCGAGAACTACGCCTATCTGCTGGGAAATGACGAATTCTGGGAGGTGACCGGGCGCAGTCTTGTGCTGGTGGCCATCGTCCTGCCCATGGAGCTGACGATCGCGCTTGGCGCGGCGCTGCTGCTCAACGAGAAGTTCTACGGGCGCGCGGTGGTACGGACTCTGGCGATCCTGCCCTGGATGGTGCCGCCGGTGGTCAACGGCTTCCTCTGGGGGTGGCTGCTTAACGGCGAGTACGGCGCGCTGAACGGACTGCTGTACCAGTTCGGCATCATTCGAGACTATCAGTACTGGCTGCAGGAACCCTCGACGCAGATCGTGTGGGTGGCGGTGGTGCAAAGCTGGACTCGTTTTGCCTTCCCGACGATTGTGCTGCTGGCGGGTTTGCAGGGCATCCCCGACGACCTTCACGAAGCTGCGCGCGTGGACGGGGCCAACAGCCTCCAGCGCTTCCTGCGCATCACTTTTCCGCTGCTTTTGCCGTCGTTCGCCGTAACGCTGGTGGTGGAATTCATCGCTGCCTTCCAGATCTTCGACGTGGTGTGGACGCTGACTGCGGGCGGCTCGGCAGGCGGGGCGATCAATCCGTTCACCAAAACGCTGATGCTTTACAACTATGAGCTGGTCTTTCGCGATCTGCGCATCGGACGTGGCGCGGCGCTGAGCTACCTGATCCTGCTGATGTCGATCGGCGTCGGCTTCATCTTCATCCGCCGTCTCTACAACCAGGGGTGCGCGACTCATGACCCTGCGCGAGATCTTCAACCCAAAGCGCCGCCGCCTGTACTTCCTGTACCTGTGCAGCGCCATCCTGCTGTTCTGGGCGCTGGCCCCGATCTACTGGGTGTTCGTCTCCAGCGTCTCGACCCGTCAGGAACTGTACGCGCGACCCTACAAGATCTGGTTTCCTGCTCAGCCGACCTTCAACCATTACGTCACGCTGTTCACGCAGGGTGCGGCCTATCGCGATGGCGGATTTTCGCCCACCGCCGGCCTGATGGGGGACGGGCTGCGCAACAGCATCGTGATCAGTATCGCCTCGGCGACCGTCGTCACCTTTCTGGCGACCGGCGCGGGCTATTCCTTCGCGCGTCTGCGCTTTCGCGGCAAACAATTCGCCTTCTTTTTCCTGATGCTGATGATGCCGCTGCCTTTCTGGGTGGCGCTGATTGCCCTGTTCTTCCTGATCAGCCAGCTCAACATGCTGGATACGGTGCATGGGCTGATCCTGCTGTTCATCGTTTTCGAACTGCCGCTGTCCGTCTGGCTGATGTCCACCTTCATCCGCGACATTCCCAGCGAAATCGAAGATGCCGCCATGGTCGATGGCTGCAACCGCTGGCAGATCCTCTTTCGCATCATCATCCCGCTTGCGCGCCCCGGCATGATTGCCGTGTTCCTGGTCGCGCTGCTGACGACCTGGAACAATTTCCTGCTGCCGCTGGTTTTCTCGCGCACTTCGGCGTCACAGCCAATGACCGTCGTGCTGACGCTGTTCATCGGTCAGTATGAGGTCGCCTGGGAGGACATGTCGGCGGCGGCTGTGGTGACGATGCTGCCCCCGTTCGTGATGGCGCTGTTCTTCCAGCGGTATCTCGTCCGCGGGCTGACGATGGGGGCGGTCAAGTAAAGGTTTGCACGATTCTTTTTGGCAAGAGTTTCACTGGAGAATCTATGAATATCGAGATGTTACTCGGTCAGATGACGCTTCAGGAGAAGGTCGGGCAGTTGTTCCTGCTAGCGTTCGAAAAAGACCGGCTCGATGAAGCGCGTGTGCTGTTCGAGCAGTATTTTGTCGGCGCGTCGTACCTCAGCAACGACAATCTCCCGGACCCTGTCGCCGCTGCCGAAATGACCGCCACGCTTCAGGGTTATGCCGCTAAAACGCGCCTGCAAATCCCGCTGCTGCTGGGGTGCGACCAGGAAGGGGCCTGGGGGGTGATCGCCCAGGGCAGCATCCCCGGACCCGGCAACATGGCCCTGGGCGCTACCGGCGACCCGGAGCAGGCTTACCGGATGTACCGCGTGATCGGCGAGGAACTGCGTGCCGCCGGGCTGAACACGTTGCTGGCCCCCTGCGCCGACTGCAACTCCAACCCGCATAATGCCATCATCGGCATGCGCTCCTTTGGCGAGAAGCCGGTACAGGTGGGCGCCATGACGGCGGCGGCAGTACGCGGCGCCCATGACGGCGGCATCTTCGCGACGGTCAAGCATTTCCCCGGTCACGGCGACACCACCGAGGACAGTCACCGTGGCATTCCGTCGGTGCGCCGCTCCCGCGAAGAGCTGTTTGCCATCGATCTCAAGCCGTTTGCCGAGGGCATCCGCGCCGGCGCGGACATCGTCATGACGGCGCACATTCTCTTTCCGGCCCTCGACGCCGACAACCCGGCGACGCTGTCGCGGGCCATCATGACCGATCTGCTGCGCGGCGAACTGGGCTTCGATGGCGTGATCCTGACCGACAGCATGAACATGAAGGCCATAACGCGTTTCTATGCGCCGGCCGATGCCGCCGTGCGCGCGCTCAATGCCGGGGTCGACATGATCATGCTGGCCGAAGAGCATTATGGCCACGATTCGGCGCAGTATCTGCACTCGCAGACGGCGCTGATCGAGGCGGTGGTCCGCGCTGTCGAGCGGGGTGACCTGCCAGAGGAGCGCCTGAACGATGCGGTCCGCCGCAACCTGGCGCTAAAAGCGAAACTCGGCAGCCTGGGTGCGGCGCCAGAAGTCAGCTCGATCGGCAGCGCGGAGCACCAGGCGGTCGCGCTGGAGGCGTCCGAACGCGCCGTCGCCGTCCTGCGATCTGTGCCCGGCACTCTGCCCCTCGAAGCCGAAACGCCGGTGATCGTCGTCAACACGACCGTCCGCGCTGCCTACGAAATCCTAACCGCCACGCGCGGGATCGGCCCCAGCCAGGCGGTGCCTGCCTTCGACTGGTTTGCACAGGCGATGCGCGCCTGCGCCGCCGACGTCACCTTCGTAACGGCACGCAGCGTCCTGTATGGCGAGTTCGATGGCAGCGAGGCGCTGGAGTCGGGGGCGCGGGTGATTGCCGTGACTGAAAACTACCCGCTGCCAGGGATCGACTTCGACAAGTCGAGCCAGGGGTCGGTGATTGCCAAACTGCTGGAGGTCCTCGGCGATCGGCTGATCGTGGTGGCGCTGCGCGACCCGTACGAGCTGGCGCATCTGCCGGGCGTGGCCACTTATGTGTGCGCCTTCAGCTTCCGACCTCAGGCGGCGATGGCCGCAGCATCGGTTCTTTATGGCACGGTTGAGCCGCGCGGTGCCTCACCCGTCAGCGTTCCGGAGGCGGGGCTACACGCCTAGACGCAATTCGCCCTGTCGCTCGGCCTCGTTGCTCGCTCACATACGGATGGGCCTTTGCCGTCATGCGCGTAGAGGAAGGTTGGGGCGTCCGTAAAGAGCATGGTTAGGCCGCATCCGCCCACGCCATCACGATATGCGACTCCTGGTCGTTAGCTCTTCTCCGACTCCAACCTGGCGTGGTAGGCGTCCGCCAGGTCTTTGTCGGAGACGAGGTCGCCGCCGCGCACCGTGGCACCGACGACGATCGCCCCCGTGACCAGCACGATGTTCTTGATGATGTACTGGCCTTCCAGCGTGGGGGACACGGGGAAGTTGATCCACGTTTCGGAGGGGAACAGGAACAGCGGCGTGATCGTCCCGAGCATCTGCACCACCAGCAGCAGGATCGTCGCGCGGATGAATTTGCCGGTGATCAGGCCCAGGCCGATCAGGACTTCCCACGCCGCGAGGACAGGCAGCGCGACGTTGGGCGGTACGATGCCGAAAGTGAGTTGGTCGATGGTGCGCGCGGCCAGATCCTCCGCCGGGCTGGCGTTGGGGAAGAATTTCAGAATGCCGAACCAGAAGAAGACGATTCCCAGACTGATGCGCAGCAGCGTAATGCCATTGCGCGCCATCCAGACCGTGATGTTATCATCGAGTTGATTGAATCTTGACCGTAGGCTGGACATTATCCGGCTCCTTTGTCGATAGCTCCTATTGTAACAATGCGGCTTAAGGCGGTCACTAAGCAGTCGATGAGAGCGGGGCATACTGGAGGGGATGTCATGCGACGTTACGTGGTGGTGGTCGTGCTGATCATGCTGCTGATCGCCGTGCTGGCGCTGTTTGCCATCGGCAGGGTAGCCGCACCTGGCATGTGATCGGGTGGGTCCACGATTTATACCCACCGCGTTTCATCGCGCCTAGTGTGCAGGTGCTTCGGAATGGTCCTGCTTTGACCATCCTCAACGCTTATCTCTCGGCAAGCGATAGCTAGTCGCTGCAAAGGGGGCAAGGCTCCCGACCGCGTAACTCGCTCGGTTCTGGATGAACGGGTCGGTGCAGCCTACGGGTTGGATGACCGCCGACGCGAGAAGAACAGCACCGCCATCACGGCGCCAATCCCCAGCCCGAGCAGTACGCCCATCATGCGATCCGACACCGAGGCAAGTTCGGCCGACTGCGGTTCCTGCTCGACAACGGGCGCAGTTTCGCTCGTGCTCGCCAGGATGAACCGTTCCTGAAGGCTGTGGCAGTCATTGCAGGTGCGCACCGTGACCTGGCTCTCGTGCCCGGTCGCAGGGAGGACGCCGGTGCGGAGGTGTTCCGGCGCGGGATCCGCCTGGTGCCAGTGGCAGTCGGCGCACGGGGTTTCCGCGTGCGTGACGTGGGCGTAGCTCTGAGCGAGCGGCTTCTCATCGGTGTCATGACAGCTCACGCACAACGCGGTCGCGTCGCCCGTGGTCAGCGCCTGGGTATGCGGATCGTGGCAGGTTGCGCAGGCCAACTCATTGGCGCTGTGGCCGCTGGCGCGCCACTCGCGGAAAGTTGTGATGTGGCAGTCTGCGCAGATCGTCTCATCGGGGGTGAAAGCCAGAGGTTCCGGCGGGTGGGTGACCGGCGTCTCGCCGTGACAGGCGGCGCAGGCGACCCCACTGTGGGTGAACTGATCGTTGTACGGCGTGTAGTTGGTGGTGTGGCAGGTCAGGCAGTCGCCGGTGATCATTGCGGGCGACCAGGCTGCCTGAAACGCCTCGCTGAAGAAGGCCTGCGCGTGGGCGCTGTCATCCCAGGTGGCCAGGATATCGAGGTGGCACTCGGCGCAATCCTGCGGCACGGGTTCCGGGGTGACTTCCTGAGCGAGCGCTGCGGATGTCGTGAGCGCCGCCATGAGCAACACCACCGACGCCAACGTCAACGCGATTTTTGCCGACCGGGCCAAGAGACACACGCTGTCGATCCTCCAACTGAGACCGCATTCACAAATGCGGCTGCGACGTGCAGGTGGGGCGGACGTGCAAACGGAGTTTGCCTGCGCCCGCCCCAGAGAATTCCGATGTTCTCGAATTACGAAACCGGGACGACCAGGGGTAGCTCGGCCTTTTCCCACGCGCCCACGCCGCCGCCCAGCACACGCACGTTCTCGTAGCCCAGCATGCGCAGAAGCGACATGGCGATGGTGCTGCGGTGGGTCGGGTTGTCATAGAGCACGATGGCGGTGGTCAGGTCGGTGGGCATCTCGGCCAAACGGGTCATGAAGTCGGCCAGCGGGATATGCAGAGCGCCTTCGATTGCCCCGGCAGCGAATTCGCCATCGCTGCGCACGTCGACCAGCACTGGCGGATTCTCGACCAGCTCGACGCTGAGATCGGCGGCCTTGACCGTCCAGTAGCCGGCCGGGATGGACTTGACGAAGCCGTCTACCGCGGCGAACAGATCGGCATCGAATGCCGGCGCGGTTCCTGCGACGCCTTCGGTCGGTTCCTGTACGACCGGGTATTCCTTGGCCGTCCAGCTGCTCATGCCGCTCAGCATGCTGCGGGCATTGCTGTAGCCCAGCAGGTTGAGGGCCGTCATGGCCAGGGCGGAGCGATGGCCGCTGCCGCATACCACGACGAACGGGGCATCCAGGGCTGGCAGGACATCCAGGTGATCGGTCAGTTCGTTCAGCGGGACGTTGACTGCGCCTTCGATATGGCCTTCGGTGTATTCGTCGACCGTACGGACGTCGAGCACGAACAGCTCGGCGCCGCTATCGAGTTCAGTCTTGAGATCGTCGACGCGAATGGCGTTGAACGTCTCCGGCATGCCCGCCACGTATTCGGTCAGGCTACTTGCCAGGTCGAACGGCACGCCCACCAGTGGGAGCTCCGCAGCTTTCCAGGCGGAGACGCCGCCGGAGAGGTTGCGCACGTTGGTGTAGCCCAGCAGATCCATGAAGATCTTGGCGATGCCACCGCGCCATCCGCCACCGCAGTAGACGACAATCGCGGCGTCCTTGTCGGCAGGGAGTTGATCGAGGTTGGCGACGAAGTCGTTGATCCACAGGTGCTGCGCGCCTTCAATGTAGCCTGCGGCATATTCTTCCGCGCTGCGCACGTCGATCAGAATGGGCGCCTGTTCGACCAGTTCGGCTGCCAGGTTGGTAGCGCTGACCAGGTCATAGCCTTCGGGAAGCCCGCTCAGGACACTGTCGATTGCCGCCAGCAGGGCGGGGTCGATCGCCGGGGCTTCGGCTGCTTCCGGTACAAAGGCGTCGGTCGTCACTTCGAGTTCTTCACCGGCCCAGGCATCATAGCCGCCGGCGAAGGTCATCGCTTTGTTGTAGCCGAGGATTCGTAGCGAGGCCTGTGCCATCATGGCGCGAGCGCCGCCCTTGCAGATCACGATGATCTCGGCGTCCTGATCAGGCAGGAGCGCCAGATTCTGCGCCAGAGTGCGGATCGGGACGTTGAACGAACCGGGGATGTGCCCTGCTTCGTATTCGGCGACCTCACGAACATCCAGGAGGATGGGCTCGCGTTCGACAACCGCAGTCACGACATCGTCGACGCGGATGGTGCCGTAGCCCTGCGGTAGATTGCTGCCGTACTCGACGACCGCGTCGAGTACGACGTCCTGTGCCAGAGCGGTCAGGCCGCTGATGGCCATCAGGAGTACGAAGGTTAAAAGTAGGAACTTCTTCATGCTGTGAATACTCCTATGCTTGCGCATGTAATCGGCTGTTAACTGCCCCAGAAACTGTCTCCACTGGGGGTTGGCGCCGGGGCCGGCGCGCTGTCATCGCTGCCCCAGAAATCGTCCGAGCTTTCCGCAGGCGCCGGGGCTTCTGCATCATCACCCCAGAATCCACCTCCATCGTCGGCCGGCGCGGCGGTTGGTGCGGCAGCCTCGCCGCCCCAGAAGTCGTCGCTTCCGCCAGCCTCTTCAGCAGGCGCCTCTTCAGTCGTGACATACTCCTCGTAGCCCGCGGGCAGCGGCGGGGCCGCCTCAACCATCACACCGGCGTTGGCCGTCCATTCCTCTGGGTCGACTTTGTCCTGTGTGAGGAAGACCTCGTCATTGCCGTGGCAGCTCACGCAGGACTCTGCCTGCGGGGTGATGCGCTGGATATTGTGGGGCGTGGCATAGACCCAGGTCGGCAGGGCATCGAAATTGGTCAGCAGGTCTTCGCCGTAGAAGCTAAACGAGTCGATGTCCACGGGCACATGCCGCAGCGGGACATAGCGGTAGGGCCGTTCGGCGCTGCGATTCGGGTTCAGACCCAGGAAGAAGCCAAGGGAATGCTCTTCAACCCGGTAGAACGGTGCCCCTGCTTCGTTGCGTTCGACGTGGCAGTTGACGCAGTTGGTGTACGTCGTGCTGTGGCACGTCTGGCAGGAGAGCACCTCGGTGCCGTGCACCTCGTGCATGTCGATCCCCGAGCCAACGCCGATCTGCTCCTGATGGCAGTCTTCGCAGTCCGGCGTCTGCTCGCCGTCATAGCGATGGTTCGCATCGATGACGCCAGGATCGACGCCGTGCATCTCGTCGCCCGTGTGGCAGTCGGAGCAGGCCATGCGGGACCGGAAGTGCACATCGCTGGCGATTCCCTCGTTCAGTCCATAGTATTCGTTCTTGACGCGGCTGCCGTGACAGGCCGTGCAGGTCTGACTCATCGGCGGCGTCTCGACGAAGTTGTGTCCATCCAGCAGACCGCCACCCACACCTAACGGCTGGCTGACATGGCAGTCACCGCAGCTTGCGTGACAGTCGTTGCAGTGATACGACTCCATCTCCGCGATGGTGGCGTGATTTTCCGGCACGCTGCGTTCGTACAGCCGCGTGTCATAGCCTGCCAGGGTGCTGTGCAGACTGTTGGCGCTCGCTTCACCGATGTCGGTATGGCAGCGTCCACAGGTCTCGACGTTTTCCGCCGGACGGTCGATCAAGTTTTCGTGGGCGATGTTGAAGTCATCAACCGCGGTACCGCCATGGCAGGCGGTGCAGTTGATCAGAGCATGCATGTCCTGGTTGTAGGTTTCGGCGTCAATCCAGACGCGCTGCCATGGCTCCATCGGAGCCACGGACCCCCCTCAGCCAGGCCCTTCGGATTCGGCCTCCGCCGGAGCGTCTTCCTGCGCCAGTTCGCGCAGTTTTGCTTCGTCCGTGTGACACTCCAGGCAGGCGGTGTCCGTGAATGGCTCCAGCGTTGGAAGCGGGGGCGCTGTGAGCCCCTGCGCTAGAGCACCCAGGGCGATACAGGCTATGCCAGTGAACAGAGAGGCGCGAATGAGCAGTTTGGGAGCGTGCATCGGTCTATGCGTTCATCCACATGAGCGAATATTTCATAAACAAGGATTATGACCAAGCCTGCGGTGCTCCGCGCTGAAAGGTGTCATGGTTGACTGGTGAAAAATGTCACAAGAGATTCGTAGAGAGTCTGATGTCGGTGCTCGCCTTTCGTCGCTATACTGTTTCGTGTTTGTATCCGATGCATCTGAGAAGGCTGAGCCGTGCAAACTCAACGTTCCGCGCCGAAGAGTGAGCAGATCTCGCAGGACGCACCTCGCGGACTGACGGCCGGTGAGGTGGCCGACCGGCGCGCGCGGGGGCAGGGGAACAACATTCAGTTGGCGACCAGCCGCACCTACGGCGATATCATTCGCGCCAATGTCCTGAATCTGATCAACATCGTCCTCTTCAGCATCGGCGCGGTGATGGTTGCCATCGGCCGGGTGGGCGATGCGGTGACGAGCGTCGGCCTGATTCTGTTCAACGTCGTCATTGGCATCGTGCAGGAGGTGCGCGCCAAGCGCCAGCTCGATCACATCGCCCTGTTGACGCGACCGAAGGTCACGGTGATACGCGACGGCGCAGAGCAGGTGATTCAGCCGGATGAGCTGGTGGTCGGCGACATCGTCGTGGTGCGCTCCGGGGACCAGTTCGTGGTCGATGGCAAGCTGGGCGGCGGCAAGGTCGAGGCTGACGAGTCGCTGCTGACGGGCGAAAGTGACCCGGTGACCAAGAACCCAGGCGACGAAATGCTCTCCGGCAGCTTCTGTATCAGCGGCGCAGGGTGGTATGAAGCAACGCGCGTGGGTCAGGAGAGCTTCGCCAACAAGCTCACGGCTGACGCGCGTAAGTTCGCCATCAGCTTCACCCCGCTCCAGCGCGAGGTCAACTTTCTCCTTCGCCTGCTCATTCTGCTGGCGCTGATCATCGGCTTTCTGGTGCTGCTGGGCGCGCTGATTTCGGGCGTGCCGTTCGTGCGGCAGGTGCAGATGGCCGCCGTGATCGCCGGGCTGGTCCCGAACGGCCTGTTCTTCATGGTCATTCTCTCTTACGCGATGGGCGCTGTCCGCATCGTGAGCAGGGGTGCCCTGGTGCAGCAGACCAACGCCGTCGAGTCGCTGGCCAACGTCACGGTGCTGGCCACCGACAAGACCGGCACGCTGACGGCCAACCGCATCCTGTTCCACGGGGTTCACCCGATAAAGGCGTCAGAAGATGAGTTGAAGCGGCTGCTAGGCATCTTCGCCCGCAGCGCCAGCTCCACGAACAAGACGAGCGAAGCGCTGATCAACGGGCTGCCAGGGGACAAGCAGCCGACGGTCGAGGAAGTGCCGTTCTCGTCGGCGATCAAGTGGAGTGCGCTGGCCTTCGACGGGCCTGACGTGCAGGGTATCTATGTGCTGGGCGCGCCAGAGAACCTGAGTGAGCACCTCGCGCTCGATTCGTCGGCCCAGCAGCACATCACCAGGCTGGCCGATCAGGGGCTGCGCGTCCTGGTCTTCGGCCAAAACCCGGTTCTCGCTCCGCTGCATGATGGAGAAGGCAAGCCCATCCTGCCGAAACTCGACCTCCTCGGTATTGTAAGCCTGAGCGATGAACTCCGTCCGCAACTCAAGGAGACACTGGACAGCTTCGTTGCCGCAGGCATTACGCTGAAGATCATCAGCGGCGACAACCCCAATACGGTCGCCGCGCTGGTCAGGCAGGTAGGATTGAACAGCAGTCTGAAGACTGCCAGTGGGACCACGCTAGACGCGATGGGCGACGCCGAGTTTGCCCAGATAGTGCAGGAAACGACGATCTTCGGGCGCATCACGCCGCAGCAGAAGGAGCGCATCGTCGATGCCCTGCGGGCGCAGAACCATTACGTGGCCACGATCGGCGACGGCGTGAACGACGTGCTGTCGCTGAAAAAGGCCAATCTCGGCATCGCCATGGAGTCCGGCAGCGCCGCGACTCGGTCGGTCGCCGACATGATCCTGCTCGGAGACTCGTTTGGCGCGCTTCCCGCTGCATTTACAGAAGGCCAGCGCATTGTCGCGGGGATGAAGGATGTCTTCCGCCTGTTCCTCGTGCGCGTCTGCTATGCCGCCCTGCTGATCGTCGGCATCGCCGTGATTGGCGTCGGCTTTCCGTTTATTCCCAAGCACAATGCGCTGCTCATCCTCTTCGGCGTCGGTATTCCGACGCTCGGGTTAGCGCTGTGGGCCAAGCCGGCGCAGCTAGAGCGGGGCGGGCTGCTGCGGCAGATTGCGACCTTCGTCGTGCCGGCTGCCCTGTCGATCTTCTTCGTCGGAACGCTGCTCTACGTCAGCGTGTTCTATCTCACCGGCCAGGAGATGATTGACGTTCCGGTCACGCCGGAGGCAATGGCACAGTTCGAGGAGTTCACCGGAATCGCGGCGGAACTGGACGCGCAGACCTATGTCGCAGAAGTGGCCACCCTGACGGCGCAGACCACGCTGACTGTGTTCACGACGTTCGCGGGCCTGGTGCTGGTCCTCTTCGTGGAACCTCCGCTGCGCTGGTTTGAAGGGGGTGACACCTACAGCGGTGACCTTCGGCCGACGCTCCTGGCCGGCGTCCTGCTGATCGGTTTCCTGCTGGTCGTCGTGATCGAGCCGGCACGTCAGTTCTTCGAGATTGTGGCCCTGCCGGTAGGCGGCTATGCGTTGATTGCGTTGGTGACCGCGGCCTGGGCGCTCGCGCTGCGGGCAGCCTGGCGCGGACGCTGGCTCCAGCGCTTCTTTCAGGCCGAGGGAGCCGAGCGTCAGTGAGCGTAAAAGGTAAGACCGGGCAGCGCCCGGTCTTACCTTCTCCTACGATGAGAGAAGACGAGAAGGTTTACTTCTCGACCTTGTAGCTGGCCTTGTCCCAGTCCGCCTTGCTGACGAACTTGGTGAGCATACGCCCGTCGGAAGTCTTCCCACGGAGGGCATAGCGGGTCTGCCCGTTCTTGGTGACATAGGTGGTCTTGAGGACGTCGCCCTCTGGAACCGACACCTTGGAGCGGGTCTTCACATCGTAGAAATCGACACCCGAAGCCTTCTTTGCCATGATGAGTCCTTTCGTTTTAGCTAACCCTGTCATTACCATATTGGATTCTAAGCTAGTTGTCAATTAGAAAACGCAAATTTGCTGACCGAAGTTTTCGGCTGACTGACTCTGACCATCTTCCTATGTCCAGTATTCTGACTCGTAAAACGTAAAAACTAAGTGATTCCTTAAGCTGTAACGATCCCTTCATCTTCTTCGTCTAATCTTTATTGTGAGGGAAAAAGTGCTCCAATTGAGAGGAGAAATCCATGAGAATCGAGACGGCGACGCTAGCCGGCGGATGCTTCTGGTGCCTGGAAGCCGTATACGACCAGCTCAAGGGCGTGACCGATGTGGTGTCCGGCTATATGGGTGGGCGCATGCCGAACCCATCGTATGAGCTCGTCTGCACGGGCACGACCAATCACGCCGAAGTGATCCAGATCCAGTATGATGCTGACCTCGTCAGCTTCCGCGATCTGCTGAACGTCTTCTTCACCATCCATGACCCCACCACGCTGAACCGTCAAGGGAACGATGTCGGCACGCAGTACCGCTCAGCCATCTTCTACCATACGCCTGAGCAAAAGGCCGTGGCCGAGGCGACGATCGCCGAGCTCACGGGGCAGAAGCTGTGGCGCGACGCGATCGTCACCGAGGTTACGGCGGTGTCGACGTTCTACGCGGCAGAAGACTATCATCAGGAATACTTCGCGCGCAACCCCTCCCAGGGCTACTGCCGTGTGGTCGTCGCGCCGAAGGTAGCGAAGTTCCGCAAGCACTTCATGGAGCAGTTGAAGGCCTAGCAGCCCCTTGTCCTGAAGAACTCTGTCCATAGATAAGGAGAGCCTGCCCCGTTATCGGGGCAGGCTCTCTTCTTCCTTCTCGTCTCGTGACCGCTGACAGCCTTTGAGCCAGGTGGTGAAGGCCGACTGCCGCTCAACAGGTTTTCAACCTTGCCGGCTAATCTGCGGGTCCCCTGTGCAGACCGATTATTCGTTCAGGGCGGCGAGCAGACCGCGAAAGGCCAACTTGTAGTTTGCGTCGAAATCAAAGCGCGGCGCACGGCGCAGTGCGTCCGGTGGATCGACGCCCAGGAGCTGCGCGATGAAGATCGGCTTGCTTTTTTGACGGAAGAACTGCCACGCGGTGCTCAGATTGTCCGCGTGCAGCGTCGCCGGGGAGGCCACCAGCACCATCCGCCCGCATTCCTTCAGCGCCGGGTGCACGCCTCCGGCCCACTGGACGCGCTGCGGTTCCGGGTCGTGCAGCCAGTGCGGCATGCCCATCCGTTCAAGATCCGACGCGAGCTGCATGGCGAACTCGCTGTCTTCCGCTTCGTAGGCGATGTAGACCGAGTCGGGCGCCAGCTTGGCGCGTTTGGATTTCGGCTCTGCAACATGGATGGCGGAGGGACGCGCGAGCTGATCGTGGGCCGGCGTTTTGCCCAGGCGAAAGACGCTGCCCCCGCAGATAGGGCAGTCGCCGCGCATCGCCGGGCGGCCCCTTCCGGTCCAGACCGGCGTGGGGTTGAGCATGACCACGCGCTGGCGATCGCGCACGCAGTATGCTTCGATCTCGCCGCCCTCCAGGGCATCCGCATCTTCGTGGACGGGTTCGTACATGAGCGCGCCTCTTTCCTGGCAATGGTCTCGCACCCTCGATTCTAGCGCGTTCGTTTGATTTCCGTCAGGCGGAGCACGAGTGCGCAAATCAACAGGTTTTCTCAGCATTTTCGCTACAATGGGAGCGGTCTTGTGAAGAAGGGGACGACTTGAGATGACGGTGCTTGTGGTCGGCGGCAATGGCGCGCTCGGTTCGGCAATTCTGCGCCGGTTGCGTGGGTTGGGCGCAGCGGTGCGCAGCTTCGACCTTTCTCCGCACCCGGACGCGGGGGTGGAGAGCCGGGTGGGCGACGTGCGCCAGATGGAAGAAGTCATGGCCGCATGCGACGGCGTCGAGGCGGTCATCCACACCGCGGTCAAGGTCAGCCAGCAGGCGACGCCATCGCAGTCCATGTACGAAGTGAACGTGCGGGGGACCGAGAACCTCATTGCCGCGTGCCAGGCGCAGCGCGTGTCGCGGCTGATCTACACCAGCTCCGTCGATGTGGTCTTCGACGGGACGCCCATCGCTAACGGCGACGAGCGCCTGCCGTACCCGAAGGCTCACCTCGACTACTATGGCACGACCAAAATGCTGGCGGAGCAGGCTGTTCTGGCGGCCAACGGCGCTGCCGGGGTAGCGACGTGCGCACTGCGCGTCGGCGGCCTGTTCGGTCCAGGGGACCGGCATCGCTTCCCGCGTGTCCTCCAGATCGTGCTGGACTCCGGCATGTATACCCGTATTGGCGATGGCAAGTCTCGTTTCAACCATCTCTTCATCGAGAATGCTGCGCACGCCCACGTTCTCGCCGCCGAGCGACTGGCATTGGACTCGCCGCTGGCCGCCCAGGCCTATTTCATCACCGATCAGGCGCCGGGCAACTTCTTCGACTTGTTCCCGCCTTACCTTGATGCGCTGGGCGTGCGCTACAAGGTGCGGACTCTGCCCTACACGCTGATGCGAATGGTCGCTGATCTGAACGAGCGGCGGTCCCGAAGAGCGGCGGCCGGCGAAGATCGCGAGATCAGTCTGTCGCGCTATGCTGTGGAATCGACCTGCCGCGACTTCTGGTTCACGTCGAAGAAAGCGGCGCGAGAACTGGGATATGCCCCGATTGTCTCAGCCGAAGAAGCGTTCGCGGCCACGCTCGACTGGCTGCGCGGCTGGATGGCGGCCCGGCAGGCGGAAGGGCAGGAATCTCACTAATCTTCCATCCTCATTCCCGGTGTATGCTTTTCAAAACCGCCGAGAACGAGAGGAAACTATGGCCTATCTGGTGCGCTCCCTCATTCCTGCCCTAGTGCTCTATGTCCGGCAGTACGACGTTCTGACGCGCGACGAGCTGGTGAAATACCTGGATGAATCCATGGCCATGCGCGATGAGGCCAATCTGCGCAATGGTGAGGGCGGTCCACTGGTCCACACCATCACCGATGCGCGCCACATGATCAAGCACGAAGTGCAGCTCAACGATATGCAGACCATGCTGCGTTCCCTGCGCAATCAGCGTGTGGGCTGGTCTCTCTACGTGAGCAGCTCCAAAGTGACGCGCTTCCTTGTCTCCGTCGCGCATCAGATCGTTGGGGTACGTCACTATATTTGCGCGACGATGGACGAGGCGCTCTTGTTTATAAACCGCATTGACGACTCGCTGCCGCCCCTCAAGGTGGAGCAGGTAGATGCGCTGATCGCGCAAAAAGACGACCCGCGGTAGTCGTGCCGCGAGTCGTCTTCAAGCCGTGCGTCGCGACGAGAGTCAGCCGTTGGCCGCCTGCGGAACGAAGTCTGGCAGGACCAGCTTTGGCAGGCGTGCTTCGATGGCCGGGCGCTGCGACTCGTACCACGAGGGCAGCTTGAGCGCTGTGCCCAGGGTCTCGACCGTTTCGTCGACCAGGAAGCCGGGGGCGTCGGTGGCGACTTCGAACAGCACGCCGTTCGGCTCGCGGAAGTAGATCGAGTTGAAATACTGGCGATCGCGCACGGGCGAGACGCCGTAGCCGCTCAGCGCCAGCGCCTTCTGATACTCTAGCTGCTCGGCGTCATCCACCGTCCGAAATGCGATGTGATGCACCGATCCCGCGCCAAACTGGGCCGCCGGGGCGCCGGGCCGCTCGACCAGATCGAGGTACAGGCCGATATCGTCTGAAGCGCCGCCATAACGTACCCGATCGCCGTCGGCGCCGACTCGCGTATAGCCCATCACGTCCGTCAGAAGCGGGTCGATGCGGGCGATGTTGTCGACAAACAGTGTCGCGCTGTGGAAACCGCGCAGTGCCACCCGCTCCGGGATGGGTCCCTGCGACCAGAAGCGAATATGGCCCGGCTCGTCGCTGCCGATCAGTTCCAGGCCCATGCCATCCGGATCCTCGAAGACCAGCGTCGGCGCGGTGAAGCGCGTTTCTTCGCGTACGTCGATCTGATAGTGAGCGAGTCGATCGCGCCAGTAACCGACGGCTTCCAGCGGGATCGTGTAGCCGACCGTCCCGACCTCGCCATTGCCGCGCACGCCGCGCTTCATGTGGCGCCAGGGAAAGAAGGTCAGCACCGTGCCAGGCGTGCCGATCTCGTCGGCGTAGTACAGATGATAGGTCCCCGGATCGTCGAAGTTGACCGTGGTCTTGACCAGACGCTGCCCCAGCACTTCGTGATAGAAGTTCACGTTCCGCTGCGGATCGCCCGCGACGGCGGTAATGTGGTGAATGCCCTGGATGCGCTGCATCGGTCCAACTCCTTCAGCGGGTATCCGCCAGTTCGTTCAATTGTAGATAGTTGAATAGTAAATCATTTCGCGTTGAAATTGTGTAAGAACTTGATGAGCACCCGCCTCCGTCGCCGCGCTCATCCGCCCAGGCCAAGTTTGCGGCACAGTCAGAGCCAACGTCTCCTGTTCCTGCGCCGTGAGGCAGCCGAAGGTTTCGACCACCCGCGCGACGTGATCGGGAAGAATGCCGGCGATGAGATCCCGCCCGTCATTGGTCAGGTGTACCGCAATGTAACGGCGGTCTTCGACGCTGCGCTGGCGTTCAACCAGACGGCGCGCCTCCAGTTGATCAATGACGTGGGTGATGTTGCCCGTGCTGCGCAGGATCTTGGCCGCCAGCTCGTGCTGGTACAACGGTCCGAGATGATAGACCGCTTCCAGCACGCCGAACTGACTGACGGTCAGGCGGTGTTGGGTGAGAGAGGCATTGATGCGTTCGTTGACCGAGTCGGCAGCGCGTGTGAGCTTGATGTAGGCATCAAGGGCGCGCACAGCGTCGGGCGAACCGCTGTAATGCGTGGGCATGGGGAGGTTCTCCGATGGTTCAATGTGAAATCATTCTATGTCAAACCGATTGCGAGGACAACACCGACTCGGGTTGTTATGCCAGGGCTTCAGCCGTATACTAAGAATCCTCCCATTGAAAGGATGACCTCCTATGTCCAGACGTATCGTCTTATTGGTGGCTCTCATTGCGCTCGTGCTCGCCGTTCCCACAGGGCTGGCGCAGGAGGGCGGCACCGTGCTCGAAGAGCCGGTTCACATCGACTGGCCCCCGCCCGTGAGCGAAGTCTGGGGCACGGGTGATGTGATCGGCACCGCCGCTGTCCCCGGAATGGCCTACTACTACCTGGAATATCTGCCCTTAAACGATGATCTGACTTTTCCGACGGGCGCCCCATGGCTGCCGGCGACGGTAGGCATCACCCAACCGGTCGTGAACGGCACGCTGGCGACGCTCGATACTACCCGAGTGACCGACGGCCTGTACGCACTGCGTCTGACCGTCAACACGCTTGAAGGCGATACTTACACGGATACGGTTTCCCCCATTCGCGTCAATAACACCCGATTCGACAGCTTTCTGAACCGCTTCCGCGAGGCAATCCTGGAGGAACTTGGTCTGCTGCCTGAAGGTGAGGGCGAACCGACAGCGACTCCCATTCCTCCTACGCAGATCCCGCCGACGCAGCCGCCTCCGACCGATCCCTACGTCTCGCCGCTTCCTGGCACACCTTCGGTCAATGTCCGCCGCTGCAACGTGGTCGATAACTACTCGTGCGCCATTGTCGGCTACCTGCTGGGGGGCGAGCGCGCCGATGTGACCGGGCGTGATGCGACAGGTGCGGCATGGCTCCAGATTCGCCTGCCTGCCGGTCTGGTTGGCTGGGTCTCCACCGGTGTCGTGACCATCGCCGGAGACCTGGGCAGCGTGCCGTTCGTGACTCCGCCAGGCCCGCTCCCACCGCCGGCGCAGTCGAACGTGCTGGTCAACGGCATTTCGATTTCCGGGTCGACGACCTGCGGCGTGACCTTCAACGCTCAGGTGAACGTCGCCAATACTGGCAACGCTGCTTCACCCGCCGGCCAGGTGACGCTCCAAGATGTCGACTTCGCCAGCGGCCAGATCACCAGCACCAACTATGGCAACTATCCTTCGATTGGTGCAGACGGCAACTTCGTGGTCACTATTCCGCTGACCATCACGGCCTACTACAACGCCAATCATGAACTGCGCGCCTATACCAACAACACGCAGGTGAAGGCTCAGTACTTCCTGTCTCAGGGTAACTGCAACCAGCCGCCGACCGCGGTTCCGCCGACCCAGCCGCCCCCCTATCAGCCGGGCGACTGTGCCGTCGTGACCAACCAGCCGGAGACCTCGGTGTTCGACTCCCCCGGCGGCAACCTGTTGGCTCGCGTGCCGAGCGATCTGTACCCCATCAGTTCCTGGCAGGATCAGGGAGGCGTGGTGTGGTACAACATCACCTATGACGACCCGATTCAGCGCGACATGATTCAGCGACCAGGCTGGATGGTCGATTACGCCAATACCTTTGGCTATGCCGGAAGGTGCGACGCGGTACCCCGCTGAGTCGTTTCGTATCACTGAACAGCCGAGGGCGCGCAGTCGTCGTCCTCGGCTGCTCTCGTATTACTCCACCCGAAAAATGACATTTGTCCTATTCCGGTCTCGCGAATGCCACTCTCCTCATACAGGCCGACCTTCTATAATGATGTTGACCAAGCGCGGAAATCCTCTGGTTGTCGCTGCGCCGTCGCCGAGCGAAAGGTTGAACACAGGTGATCCGAGGCATTGGCATTGACGGTTGGTCGCGCTTAGGAGAGATTCCCTCCCTGCGTCATCTCTCTGGCCGCGCACTCCGAGCGATGACCGAACGTGCCTGCGTCTGCGGCCTGTGTGACGGCGACATCCTTGTTCATCAGGGCGACATTCTGCGCTCCATCTATTTCGTCGAATCGGGTGGCATTCGCCTGATCAGTTACTCGGCAGATGGGCAGGCGGTAGCGCTGAAGATCTACGGCCCAGGGGATGTATTCGGCCTCCTGGCGACATCAGACCCCTATCCGCATCCCGCACAAATTGAGGCGATTCACGATACCGTCGTCATCGGTATCGAGGGGCAGGAGGTGCGCCGGTTGATCGCGCAATTTCCGGAAATTGCGCTGACGATCATCGACCTGTTTGCGGCCCATGTGCACGAAGGGCACGAGCGGGTGCAGCACATGGCCACCAAGCGGGTTGACCGCCGGCTGGCGCAGTGTCTCCTGAAGTTTGCCGACAAGTTCGGTATCCAGCAGGATCATTGTCTCGAACTGGATGTTCCATTGTCGCAGCGCGATCTGGCGGAATTCGCCAACACGACTGTGGAAACGATCAATCGCACGCTGGCGGCCTGGGAAAAGCAGGGCATTCTGACCTGCTCCCATAAGCACATCGACATCCTCGACCAACCGGCGCTGGAAAGCATCGCCGAAGCCGAAACCTACGACCCCATCATTCCTCAGCGAAGTTGATCCGCATCAAGTTTTCTTCGCAGCATCCCTGATACGATACCGATATTGATTGCTACGCCGGGCAGGCCCAAAACCTGCTTTGGAGTGTGCGTTTGCCTCGAGACCTGCAACGGAGGGAATGGCGATGCCGCGAAGGGTTCGATCACTTTCACGAACCATGATCATGGGCGGCGCGCTGGCGCTCGTACTGGGGATACTGGTCGGTCTGGGAACATTTACGTTCGTCTACGCCAGGGGCACGTCTTATCTGTCGAATGACCCGGCGACGTGCGTGAACTGCCACATCATGCGCGACGAGTTCGACGCCTGGGCGGTGTCGAGCCACCGCAACGTGGCCACCTGCAATGACTGTCATACCCCGCACGATTTCGTCGGCAAGTGGGTGACCAAGGCGGTGAACGGTTTCAATCATGGATTGGCGTTCACAACCGGAAACTACCCGGAGAACATCCAGATCAAGCCGCACAATGCCGAGATCGCCCAGGAGAACTGCATCGGCTGTCATCAGACGCTGGTGAATCTGGTGTATGCCACGCATGAGGACCAGAGCCGCCGCTGTGTCGACTGCCATGGCAATGTCGGCCACCAGAACCGCAGCACGCAGTAGGCGTGTGGCTGCGACAACTGCTTCGGACCACCTTCAACGAGGAATATGACCCATGAAGAGAACACGTCAGATTTTCATCTATGCTCTGGTTTTCGTTGGGGCGGTTGTGCTGACCGCCGGGGTTGCCGCGCTGCTGGTCAACATCAACCAGCGCCAGACCGAGGCGCTCCAGTCGCCCCTGCGCATTGTCGAGATCGGCGAGGACGAACTCGACCCCGCGGTGTGGGGACAGAATTTCCCGATTCATTATGAAATGTTCTCTCGTACGGAAGAAAACTACGGCCGCACGCCGTACGGCGGTTCAGAACCGTACAGCAAGCTGGAGAACAACCCGGCGATGGTCCGACTGTGGGCCGGTTATGCTTTCAGCATCGACCACAACGAGGAGCGCGGCCACTTCTATGCGCTGATCGACCAGCAGCAGACGCGTCGCGTCACCGAGCGCAACCAGCCGGGCGCCTGCGCCAACTGCCATGCGGCGGAGACGCCGGTGCTGATCGCCGAAATGGGATGGGAAAACTTCAACCACACCCCATACAACGAACTGTCGGCCAATCTGCACCGCGGCAGCACCTGCCATGACTGCCACGACCCGGAGACGATGGAGCTGACCATCACCCGGCCGGCGTTCATCAATGCCATGGAAGCGCGCGGCATCGACGTAACGGAGGCCACGCGGCAGGAGATGCGGACCTATGTGTGCGCTCAATGCCATGTCGAGTACTACTTCGCCGGTGAAGACAAACTCCTGACTTTCCCGTGGACCAATGGTCTGTCAATCGATAACATCGAGCAGTACTACACCGAGGTGAACTTCACCGACTGGCAGCATGCCGAATCCGGCGCGTCGATGCTGAAGATGCAGCACCCGGAATTCGAACTGTACAGCTCCGGCATCCACTCTGACTCCGGTGTGGCCTGTGCCGACTGCCACATGCCGTATACCCGCGTGGGGAGCCAGAAGGTGAGCGATCACTGGCTACGCAGCCCGCTGACCAACCTGAGCGCGGCGTGCCAGACGTGCCACAACGTCAGCGAAGAAGATCTGAACAGCCGCGTCGTCAACATCCAGACGACCACCGCCGAACTCCTGCACCAGTCAGAGGCGGCGCTGCTCGACGCGATCGACGCCATCGTTGCGGCCCAAACCGCCGGCGCCACGGAAGAACAACTGGCGGAAGCTCGGGCACTCCATCGTTCGGCGCAGATGCGCTGGGACTTCATCTCGTCGGAGAACAGCACCGGCTTCCACAGCCCGCAGGAAGCGGCCCGCGTCCTGGCCGACTCTATCGATCTGGCGCGGCAGGCCCAGCTTGCGGCTGTTCAGATCGAGGCCGGCGCGACGGTGTCCAACACGTCGTTCTCGGAATAGCCGGCCACTGGCGTACGCGCCAGCGCTGATCGGCGCGTAGTAAGTGAATCAGGCGAGGTGGACTGCCAGTCGGTCCACCTCGCTTTTTTTCGCGGTTGAGCCCTCTCGCCGGCCGCCGGCAGTCCATAGGAAGTGGTCAGATTGCCGAAGGTTCTCTTTCGGGGTACGATCTCTCATTCTATTCTACGAGGCAACGCCAAAGCCGCACGGAAGACAGGGGATATATCGCAGTGGATGTGCGGTTTTTGAACCGGAAGTCCGACAAGATAGGGCTGCTGACGAATACCCCTGCCGCGCTGATGACCAGTTTCCTCGCGGAAACAATCACCGGTCTCGTGCTCGGCGCGGAAGCCCACAATCTCAGTGTGACGTTTTATACCTGCGCAGTCTCGAGACCCGGTCGAAACAGTCATGAAGCTGTGGAGCGCATCTGTCGCTCGCGCGAGATCGGCGGAGTCATCCTGGTGTGGTCCGCCGGCATCGACGACGCGATCGATGCCCTGGTCCGTGAAGGGATGCCATTTGTGGTCGTTGGCCGGCGAGTGGTCGACCTCGGGTATCCTGGATCACGCCAGACAACTACGGCGGCGCGTACCATGCTGACGCGACACCTGATTGCGCTCGGGCACCGCCGCATCGCCTTCATCGCTTATCCCGAACTCGGCACGATCAACACCGACCGTCTCGCTGGTTACAGCGCCGCCTTGCGCGATGAGCGACTCGATATTGACGAGGCGATGATCATCTCCGCGCGCCTGGAGCCCGACACGGGCTATCACCTGCTGGATCAGTTGCTCGACCGCGTGGATGCCCCGAGCCCAAGCGCCATCTTTGCCTTCAACGACGCGGTGGCGGCGCAGATGCTCCAGGCCGCGGCCGATCGCGGGCTGCATGTGCCGAACGATATCGCCGTCGCTGGTTTCGGTGGTCTGCCTTCCAGCGCCAGCTCCGTGCCTCCGCTGACTACCGTGGATGTGTCGCAGGCCGAGCTGGCCAGGCGCGCCGTGTATGTGCTGGTAGGGCGCATGGACAGACCCGACTCCCCTGGTGAAAACTGTACCGTTCCCGTCAGCCTGATCGTTCGCGCGTCGACCAACCGCCGCTGATTCAGGACGGCCTGTTCGCGGATCATGGCGTCGCTCATGGAACGTGGTCAATCAACGTGGAGATCGTATTGACAGTGTTCTTGCTGTCCGACGATGGCGGACGCGAACTGTCGCGCCGCTACGAACACCGCAAAAATGTGTCAAAAGGCATCAGCAAAGCGGATTTTGCACGAAATGGCGCTGACGTTCAGCGCCTGCACGATGAGAGGATTGAAACGTGGCTTTTCCGAAAGATTTCATCTGGGGTGTGGCGACATCGAGTTACCAGATCGAGGGCGAAACCCCTGACGCCGGGCGCGGTGAGTGCATCTGGACTCGCTTCTCGCGCGAGCCGGGTCGTATTTCTGACGGGACCAATGGACTGATCGCCTGCGACCATTACCATCGCTACCCGGAAGATATCGCCCTGATGCGCGATCTGGGTCTGAACGGTTACCGGCTCTCCACCTCCTGGGCACGGGTGCTTCCCGATGGCGGGACGGTGAACCCGGCCGGGCTCGACTACTACGATCGCGTTGTCGATGCCTGCCTGGAGGCCGGTCTGCGGCCGTTCGTCACCCTTTACCACTGGGACATGCCCACGGCGGTCCTCGACCGGGGCGGCTGGGCGTCGCCGGACAGCATCAATTGGTTTGTCGACTTCAGCCGGGTGGTGACCGAGCGACTGGGCGATCGCGTCAAAGACTGGACGACACACAACGAACCCTGGTGCATCTCTCTCCTGTCCTACTTCCTGGGTGAGCACGCCCCCGGCGAGCGCGATCTGTCCAAGGCGCTGACGGTGGCCCACCATGTCCTTCTGTCGCATGGCGCGGCAGTGCCGGTGATCCGTGCGGCGTCACCGGGCGCGCGCGTCGGAATTGCGCTCAACCTGTCGCCGATCGATTCCGCCAGCAAGGATGAGCGCGACCTCCTGGTCCAGCAATACCAGGATGGTTTCAACAACCGATGGTTCCTCGACCCCATCTTCCACGGCGAGTACCCGGCCGACATGCTCGCCCTGGCGGGAGAGGCTCTGCGCTTCGACCCGGCGTCGATCCGCCCTGCCGCCGTGCCAATCGACTTCCTGGGCGTCAATTACTATACGCGGACCATCGCCGCATACGACGAACAGCGCTTCATGAATGTGGGGAGCGTTCGCAACCAGCAGGCTTCTTTCACTGCAATGGACTGGGAGATCTATCCGCAGGGCCTGACCCGGCTTCTGACAAGGGTGGCCCGCGATTACGGTGACCTACCGCTGTACGTTATGGAAAACGGCGCCGCTTTCGACGACCCCGCGTCGCTCAACGGTGTCGTTCAGGACCCGGATCGCGTTGCGTATTTACAGGGGCACGTGGCAGCTCTGGAACAAGCGATTGCTCAGGGTGCGCCGGTCAAGGGCTATTTCGTCTGGAGTCTGCTCGATAATTTCGAGTGGGCGTTCGGTTACTCACGCCGATTCGGCATGGTTCACGTCGACTTCGAGACCCAGAAACGCACACCCAAATCGAGCTACTTCTGGTACAGGGACATGATCAGGGGCCTTCATGACGCGACCTGATCACTTTGGCAATCAAACGCTCTAGCGTTTACACGCCGTCGCGGACGGTGACGGTGCAGGTCTCCTGAGTGAAGCCATCCGATTCAGCATCTGGGCCAAGCGCCGGACGATCCTCGTCGTGCACCATCATAATCAGCCATCTATAGCCCTCGCGGTAGGCCCAGTCGCGCACCGCGCTGACCACCTGCACGCTGAGCGGTTTGGGCGACCAGACGGCCACTTCGGCCATGCGGGGGTCATACATGCCCTGCTGGATGTGCAGATAGGCTTCCTGGCCGGCCACGCTCAGATACAGCCGCTGCGTCTTGCGCGCGGCGATCTCCGGAATGGAGTCGAACAGGCGGGTGTACAGCGTCTCCCAGCCGGCGCGTGCGCTGCTGTTCCGGCCGATGGGCATGGCCCACCCGTCGATCTGCGCAGCGTCGGCGTTGCGGTGGTCTACGCCGCGGAAAAAGACCTGGCCCTGGCGCGCCGGCACCGAATAGCGCCGCAGCAGCGCAATACAGGACAGGGTGGCAATGCCCTCATAGGGGGTTTCGCCGCCGATGCGGGCGATGGTCATGCGCTGGCATCGGGCAGCGCGCGCGTCCTGGTTGAGGTGCGCCAGCAGGGCATGGCGGACTTCCGCGTTGGGCGCCATCAGATGGGTGATGTGCAGCAGCTTGCCGAACGGTTCCGGCTCCGTGCCGATGAACGCCTCCGCATACCCCACGACGACGCCAGTTTCATCGACGGCAGCACGCGCCAACCCAGCGCCGAGCAGCAGATGGTTGAGCCAGACGGCGGCGGTTTCGACCGACATCCAGGCGCCGCCGTGCAGCCAACGCTGGTAGATGCTCAAGGCATCGTAGGGGACGGTTTCGACCTGCCCGCTGCTGGTGATGCGCTGCCACACCTCGATCTGGGTTCGAGATGCCGAGCTGATTGCGGTTGCGTCGTCCAGGATTGCCGGTCTGACGATGATGCCCATCGTGATTTTCGCCGCTTAAGAGGATAAACACCGTGAATCATACGGTCTCAGCGCGCGTTTCGCAACGTACCTGGCATTATCCGCGCCGGGCCGCAAAAATCCTGCGAAATACCTATGTCCTAAGGGGCCGTCCGGTGATGTCGCAGCGTGACAAAACGGGGTAGAATGCTCGCCAGGGCTACTCACGAAATGCGAAAGCACATGGTCGAAAAACTGCTCGCCATCGACATTGGCAACACCAATATTCACTTCGGATTGTATCGCCAGGGAGAGTGGGTGTTTAGCTGGCGAGCGCGCACGGTGCCGGACAAGATGCCGGACGAGTACGCCGTCCTGCTGACCAACTTCCTGAGCAGCGCCAATATGACCTATCGCGATATCAGTGGCGTGGCTATCGGGAGTGTGGTGCCGCGCCTGACCACAGCCTTTGTCGAACTAGCCGAGCGGTACATTCGCGTTCGGCCGGTGGTCGTGACGCACAAGACGGACACCGGCGTCCGCATCGCCATCGATCAGCCGGAGCAGGCCGGCGCTGATCGCATCATCAATGCTGCCGCGGTCGTCGCACTCTATGGCGCCCCGGCGATTGTGATCGACTTCGGCACCGCGACGACCTTCGACGTGGTCGCGGGCGATGGCTCGTATCGCGGTGGGGCCATTGCGCCGGGCATTGATATCTCTCAGGATGCCCTGGTCCGTCATGCCGCGCGCCTTCACAAGGTCGATCTGGCGCCGCCGCCGTGCGTGATTGGCGCCAATACAATCCACGCCATGCAGTCGGGCATTTTTCTGGGCTATGTCGCGATGATCGAGGGCATGGTGCAGCGGATCAAAGCCGCTATGGTCGAACCGAACATCAAAGTGATCGCCACGGGCGGCTTGTCGGCGGTGTTCAACGCCAACACAGATGCCATTGATTTGATTGCCCCCGAGCTGACTCTGGAGGGGCTGCGTGTCATCTTCGAGCGCCAGCCGACTGATGTGCGCTGAGCGCAGCCTGGACGACGAGTCAGCCTGTAACGGTAATGTGTAACGGGAACGAACAGGAGTAATCACGATGCGTGCACGCTTTTGGGTGATCCTGGTTCTGTTGCTGGTGGTGCTTCCGCAGTTTGCTGCTGGAGCACAGGATGTCAGCTTCTACTGGGAAAACTGGAATGCCTCGATCAACGTTAGCGAGGCAGAGCAGACGCTGAGCATCGCCGAATCGCAGACGTTTGTCCTGCAAAGTGGAACGATTCGCCGGGGCAGTCGCGCCTGGCTCGACCCGGTGACGATCAATACGGTCTACGTGAATATGCCGGATGGTGAGCTGGTCGAACTGGAGCGGTCCAGTGGCGGGGAGACGCCTGGCACCTACGAGGTGTCCACCGCGGGTGACGAGATCACGCTGCGCTACTACTTCCCCGAGCCGGTCAACGGCGGTGACAGCTTTCTGGTGCAGATCAACTACACGGTGCCGCTTCTGACGGAAAACCTGGTGGACTGGTACGTGATCCCTGAGAACCATGCCGCTCCGATCAACAGCAGCGTGGTGCAGATCAACTTCCTCGACGCCGATGCGCCTCCCGAAGGTCTGGCGCGCGTGGTCTCCAACAATGCAACAGTCCGCGTGCAGGCTCAGACGGTCTCGATCATGACCCCGAACGCCCTGGACGTAGACGAGCCGCTGTACGTGCAGATGCCCTTCGGCGCCGGCGCGGGGGCGGCCAGCAATAACCAGAGCGGGGGCGTCGCGGCGCAGGCGACGGTTGCGCCCCGGCCAACATCGGTGCCCGCCACCCCGACCAATCAGCCTGAACAGGGCGGCTTGTTCGGTTTCTCGCTGGACAGCCTGCTGCCCATCCTCTGCATCATCATCGTCGTGGCGATTGTCCTGGGTGGGCGTGGAAGCAGCGGTTGTCTTGGCATGCTGCTCAGCCTGTTCCTCGGCGGGCGCGGCGGCGGCATTGGCGGGTCGGGCGGCGGCATTTTCCCCGGCGGTGGGTCAGGCAGTGGACGAACTCGCACGCCGTCCGGTCCCTTCGGCGGCGGGTCGAGCGGAGGCGGTTTCCGGCGCAGCGGTAATCAGGGCCGCAGCGCCCCCACGGTGCGGAATCGCAAGGGCGGCGGCAGCGCCGGATTGGGGTAAGTCGATGTTTCCTGCAACAAGCCAGGCGGCATTTCACATTCAGGCGTCGTTGGTTGGCGTCACGCTGATCCTCTTGCTGATGGGCGCACTGACCGTGGGAGCGCAGGAGGCGCTGCCGATGGTCCGCTACGCAGAACCATATGAAGGTGCCTTGGCCGCGGGTGCCAGCGTCAGCGTCCAGTTCACCGCCGAGGAGGGCGACCGGCTGATCATCGTGGCCAACGCCAAGGGCGGCGAGATCGACCCGTTCGTGCAGCTTTTCACCCGCGAGGGCGCGCTGCTGGGTGAGGAGGACGATGGCGGCGGCAAACGCAATGCCCGCCTGGAAGACATCACCGCGCCGGCGTCCGGGCCGTACGTCGTCACCGTCACCAATCTGGCTAGTGGTGGCAGCGGCAATTTCGCGCTGATCGTCAACAACGAGGCGCTGGTCATTGCCTACCATGGGGGCGGTGTCGACTCACCATTCTCGGCAGATCCGGGATACGTGGGTTACCAGCTTTCTGAACCCTGGCAGACCACCGACCTGACCTACTATCTGGCCAACGTGGTCGAAGGGTTCGAGGAGGGTGAGGTCGAGCAGGTGATGGTCGAGGCGTTCGCCGCCTGGGCGCAGAATACGCCCCTGACTTTCACCCGTGTTTTTGACCAGAATGCCGATATCATCGTCTCGTTTGCCTCCATCGACGGATCGTCGCAGGTGCTGGGGCAGGCTTGTCCTCCTTCCAGTCCATGCGCCGGCAGCGTCGAGTTCGATGTGGACGAAAACTGGACGCTCTACGAGCCTCAGGGTTACAACTCAATTTCGCTGATCGGCGTGGCGACGCACGAATTCGGCCACGTGGTCGGGCTGCTGCACAGCAGCGACCCGAGTGCTCTGATGTACGCGCAGTACAGCCCTTACAACCTGCAACCGTCGTCCGACGACATCGCCGGCGTGCAGCGGCTGTATGGGGCTGGGCAGGGTGGGGTCATCGGCGCGCCCACGTCGGCGCCGGGCGGCGGCCAGGACGAGGGAAACGCCGTAATCGGCACCATCTCCGATGCACAGTATGTCGAGTGGTGGGATTTCGACGTGGTGTCGGGCGAATACGTAACCATCACCATGGAGGCGCTGAACGGTGGGCTTGACCCGCTGCTGATCATCGTCGACGCGGCCAACCAGGTCATCGCCTATGACGACGACAGCGCCGGCGAACTGAACGCGGTGGTCCGCAACATTCGCTTCCCGCAGGACGGCACTTACAGCGTCGCTGCCACCCGCTTCGAGCAGGCGCAGGGGTATACCGAAGGGCAGTATCAACTGACGCTCGACTTCGGCTTCACCGATGCGCCGGCAGGTGGATCGACGGGTGGTTCAACAGCCCAGACGCCCGCGCCGGCCGGCGGTGGGACGGTCAACCTCGTGCCGGGTGAGCTGGCCGATTTCCCCAATCTTCTGACGGTGTTGAACGGCTCTTTTGCCGACAGCGTCACGCCCGTGGTGCAGCGCAAGACCGGGACGGTGAGTGCCGGCCAGAACTACACGTGGAGTTTCACGTGGTGCGCGACCAGCACGGCCAATCTGGAACGCGGGCTGGAATCGATGCGCGTCGACTTCGCCATCGAAGGCGCGCCAGTGCCGGAAAACGACATCATCGTCGTCAGGCAGGAGGGCAATGGGCTTTTCTGCGCGGAGTATGGGTTGGTGCTGGGCGAATGGAGCGGCGGCAGCGTCCGGCTCACGACGACCATGCACCTGGAGAGGCCAGTGTTTGATGGCCTGAACATCTATCAGCCGGGCGACTATGTCAACGAGATTGTGCTGGCCATCATGTCGTAGCGTGGCCATCCGTCGTAGCGTGGCCATCACGGCGTAGCGTGGCCATCACGGCGTAGTAAGCGTGACCATCGCGCCATGACGCGAGAAGCGCGTCAGGCAATCTGAAATACCGCCAAAGGGGGTGTGTCGTTGAGGTCGGAGGCATTGCGGGATACCCGTGAGCAGCCTGTCGGCCTGTGGATCGGGATCGACGTGGGGGGCACCAAGATCGATGCCGTGCTAGTCGACCGAACGGCGCGGATTGTGGCGGATCGCAATACGCTGACCGGCGCGGTTGACGGCGAGGCAGCAGTGATGGACCGCATCGCCGGGTTGGTCCGAGAGCTGGCCGCGGAAGCGGGCGATTTGCCGATTCACGGCATGGGGCTGGGCTGTCCGGGCCAGGTGAATCCGGCGGCGGGCGTGGTCCGCGCGGCGGTCAATCTTGGATGGTTCAATGTGGCCCTGCGCGCGGGGCTGCAAGAGCGATTGCAGGGCGTCCCCGGCGCCGACTCAATCGTCCTCGCCAACGACGTAAACGCGCTGGCGCTGGGCGAGTACCGCTTCGGCCTGGGACGCGGCGCAAACGATCTGGTGTATCTGGCCCTGGGCACTGGACTGGGCGGCGGGGCCATCGTCAACGGCCAGATCGTCGGCGGCGATAACGACTTCGCCATGGAAGTCGGCCACATGTCGCTGCGCCCGAACGGACGGCGCTGTGGCTGCGGCATGCTCGGCTGCCCTGAAGCATACGCCAGTGGAACCGGCATGCTGACCGGCGTGACCGAACGGCTCAGGGATTTTCCGGGCAGCCAGTTGGCCGGCGAGAAGACCCTGACGACGCCGCACATTCTGACAGCGGCGCGCGCCGGTGATGCGCTGGCCCGCCAGGTGGTCGACGAGGCGGCGGAGATGCTCGGCATCGTCATGACGATCTGCGCCACGATCCTCAACCCCAATCTATTTGTGATTGGCGGAGGTCTGGGCCGGGCGGCCGCCGATCTACTGCTGCCGCGCGCCGAAGAGGTCTTCCGCGCGCGGGTGCTGTTCCCCGGCTCGGAACGCGCCAGCATTCAGATGGCGAGTGTCGAGCGTGCGGCGGTGGGCGCGGCCAGCCTGACCATGTGAGACGAAAACTGACGATTGAAGCCTATCTTTATGGCCAACAGGGAGTTCGTGGATGATGACTGAACTGGAGCGCGAGATCGGCGAGCAGCCGGAAGTGATCGCCCGGCTGATTGACACGGAGCGTGACAAGATCCGGCAGATCGCCGACTCGATTCGCAAATTTGATCCGGCCTATGTGTTGATCGCGGCGCGTGGCACGTCGGACAACGCGGCGCGTTATGCGCAGTACGCTTTTGGCATTCAGACCGGGCTGCTGGTGGCCCTGGCGACACCGTCGGTGCATACGCTCTACGAGGCACCGCCGCGCATGGGTCGCGCGCTGGTAATCGGGGTGTCGCAGTCCGGCCAGTCGACCGATGTGCGGCAGGTACTTACCGACGCGCGGTCGCAGGGGGCGCTCACGTTGAGCATCACCAACGATCCTGCGTCGCCGCTGGCGGAAGGCTCGGACTGGCATATTCCGCTGCATGCCGGCAAGGAAAAGAGCGTCGCGGCAACCAAGACCTATACAGCAGAACTGACCGCTTTCGCGCTGTTGGCTGCGGCGCTGGCCGACCGCGCCGAGATGTGGTCGCAGGTGGAACAGCTTCCCGGCTGGGCGAAGGCAACGCTCGATGCCGGCGCGTCAACGTCGGAGTGGGGCCAGCGCTATCGTTACATGGAGCGCTTCGCGGTGATCGGACGCGGCTACAACTACTGCACCTCCTTCGAGATCAGCCTGAAGGTCAAGGAACTCTGCTACATCTTCGCCGAGGGTTACAGCGAGGCCGACTTCCGCCATGGGCCGATCGCCACGATCCTGCCCGGCGTGCCGGTGCTGGTCGTGGCTCCGATGGGGAAAACGTTCGAGCAGCAGCGCGATTTGCTGGTGAAGCTCAATGAGCGCGGCGCGGAGTGCCTGGCGGTGACCAACGACCCCTCACTGGAGGCGCTGACGCACCATGTGCTGCCCATCCCTGCCGACGTGCCGGAGTGGCTCAGCCCGATTGTCTCGGTGATGCCGGGGCAGTTGTTCGCGCTCAACCTGGCCATGATGAAGGGGCTGCCGGTCGATCAGCCGCGGGGCCTGACCAAAGTCACGGATACGGTTTGACCCTCACCCCTGGCCCCTCTCCCGCACGCGCGGGAGAGGGGCGGATATGCTCAACGTATTTCCCTATTTCTTTGGCACTACCCGCAGCGTCACGATTTCGAAGGGCCGCAGCGGCAGATCGATGGTCTGCCCATCCGCACGCAGTTTGATCTCCTCTGTCACCTTCTCATGCAGATCCGTCTTATGGGCCGCTTCCACTGGGAAGCCGAACAGAATATCAATCTTGCGCGGCGCGCCAGTCGATTCGTATAGGCGGAAAATGATCGCCTGACCGTCTTCGCTGCGCTTGACCGTCTGAATGATCGCGCCAGTGGCATGCGAGCTGGGGCCGATCAGCCGTGTGATTGGCGGCGCGGCGGCGTTTGTCGCCTTTCGCCGCCCCTGCACAGCGATCAGTGGGTGATTCAACTCGGCTGCGACCCGCATGGCCCGGTTGCGGAAGATCAGACCGTGCACCGACAGCCCGTAGCGCACCCGCCGGACACCGCCATCGCCATTGGCGTCGGGCCAGCCCCGCGTTTGATCAGCGTCAAAGCCATGACGTTGTCGCGCACCGAACTGCCATACAGACCGTCGTCGAAGAGGGTGACGGTCTCCCGGTCATCCTCCAGGGAGAACCAACCGTGATGGGCGACTTCCCACTGAGCGGCATCCCAGGACGTGTTCGTCCCGGTGGGGCGCTTGACGTGCCCCCACTGGATGCCGTACGTCGCCTGGTCGGGCTGTACCGCGACCGGGAACTCGGCCTTGAGGAGCACAAGCCGGTCCTGCCAGTCAATCTCTGTGTCGAAGAGCAGATCGGTCCCGCCGTATTGCGGAATTGAGCCATACTCCGAGACGTTGCCCAGCGAGACGCGCTGGGTGATGGTGCTGCCGAGGAGCTTGAGCTTGAATTCGATCGTGCTGCGCAGCAGACCTTCTTCGACCACCCGCGGCGGCTCGGCGGCTTCGGCAAAGGCAAAGGGGGTGGTGTAGGTCGGGTCGATGTTCCACGCCGGGAAGTTCGCCGGCCGATCCTCGTAGGCGGCCAACTGGTTCGCCTTTGACCCGGTCGGGATCAACTCGCGGTCGCTCAGCTTGTCGCGCAGGCGGGTGATGCGGCCGGCGTCGTCGAATTCGGCGCGCAGGTGGGCGTTGTCCAACACGTTGGGTTCGACGTGGACGGGTTTGCCGACACGCCGGGTCCCCCTGGTATTATGCAACGGCAACACCCCGAAAGCCGGAACATCGACCTGGAGCAGCCGCGCCCCTTCGACGTCCTGCTCCGGGGTAATGGCCTTGTCCGCGGCGGCGAAGCGGATGGCGGGGGCGTTCGGGACGGACAGGAGGTCATGGCGAGAACTATCGAGCGTGTTGATCGCCAGCAGATCGGCGTCAAACTGCCCGGCAATGGCCTCCAGCGCGACGTGCTTGAGACCATTCAGCAGGTCCATCAACTGAGCGACGCGCTGCCCGGCCTCGACGTACACTTCGGGGATGCTGCTGCCCGGCAGGATATCGTGGAACTGGTTCAGGCAGATGATCTGCCAGGCACAATTGAGATCCACATACGGGTAGCGATAGGCCGGGTCGATCAGACTGGCAAAAGTGGCGAGGAATTCGACGTCATGGATGAGCGCCTCGGCGTCGTGGTTCCAGCGCTTGATGCGGTTCTGGCTGGTGAGCGTACCCTGGTGTGTCTCCAGATAAAGCTCACCTTTCCAGGTGGGCGCGTTCTCCCCGTACTTCTCCTTGAGCAGGTTGTAGAAGTCGCCGGCGCGGCTGGTCCTGTGCTGCGGTATGGCGGGGAACTCCTTGAGCGCGCGGATCATGTCCAGCATGTCGCGGGTGGGACCGCCGCCGCCGTCGCCCCAGCCATAGGCCATCAGGACGTCACGCTCGCGCTTGTTCTTCAGCTTGAGCCAGGCCGCCATGGCCGATGGGGGATTCGGGTCGGCATTATACGTCGCCGCTTCGTGGATCCGCCCGCCCCAGGGGACGGTGCTCATGTGCGCCAGCAGGCGCGAGCCGTCGAGACCCTGCCACCAGAAGGTGTCGTAGGGGAACTCGTTGACCTCGTTCCAGCGCAGCTTGATAGTGAAGAAGTACTCCATGCCCGCCTGCGCTGCGATCTGCGGCAGCGAGGCGGGAAAGCCGAAGGTATCGGGAAGGAAGAGAATTTTGGACAGGGCTTTCTCGCCGAAATGTTCTACGTAGAACTTGCGGCCCAGCATGAACTGACGCACCAGGCTTTCCGCTCCGGTGACGTTGCCGTCTGATTCGATCCACTGGCCGCTCAGCAGTTCCCAGCGGCCCTCCTTCACACGCTGCTGCAGCCTGGCGAAACTCTCCGGGTAGGCCTGGCGAAACCAATCGTAGAGCTGCGGCTGGCTGGCCCCGAAGATGTATTCCGGGTACTCGTCCATCAGGTGTAAAACGGTGTGGAACGAGCGATCGACCTTGCCCTGCGTGGTGGCGGTCGTCCACAGCCAGGCGGTGTCGATGTGCGCGTGACCGACCGAGTGCAGAGTGAGCGGGTGGGGTGCCCCGGATGCGGCGATCTCTTTCGTCAGCACCTCGTGGGCGGTGGCGATGTTGGCACGTTCAGCGCTGAGCGGCGGCACCGTGCTGATCACGGCGAACGCCGCTTCCAACGCGGCCAGCAGGTCGTAGCGCGCGGGCTGGTTCTCGTCGAGCGTCTCGACAGCCTGCACGGCGGCGCGGGCCAGTGTGACGAAGTCGCTCACGTGTTGATTGTGCAGCACGAGGGCAGGCTGCTGCATGTAGAGGCGCTGCTTCAGATCGCCCTCCAGCGACCCACCCAGGCCGGTCCAGCCGCTCAGGCGCAGGGTGTGCTCTCCCTTGCTCTTGAAGGCGCGGGGCAGAATGAAGAGCTGGTGGTTCATGTCGACGGCCGCCAGCGGCGTGTCATCGATAAAGACCAGCGCCTCGGGGTGGATGAACTCTTCGGCGGCGCCGATCGGCAGGTGCAGGGCAATGCGCTCGGAAGGCTTCCACTGGCGTGGGACCGTGAAGCTGCCGCGCATTTCGAACCGCGTCTGCCAGGTGCCCCAATAGCTGTTGGGGGGGATCGGCGTCCAGTCGGAAGCGCCTTCGGGGCGGTACTCGAGCGACGGCAGCGGGTGAGTCTCGGCGTGAACCAGCGGCGCGATCGATCGCAGGCGCGTGCGGATCGTATCGAGACGTTGTTTGAACGTAGGGAACATAAGTGTGGCTCCTGGAAGGTGAAGACCTCATCGATTAAAGCGCGAATAGTCGGGTTGCGCCAGGGAGTGATCGCGGATCGTCGGGCCCGTGCCAGAAACCTTGACAAGTCGTCTAATTAGATGATAATCAAATTAGATGGTTGTATGTAGCGAAAGGATGGCAAACATGACCATTCATGACCCGATGAGCCTGGTCGTCAGCTTCAAGGCGTTGGCGGACCCGGCACGACTCAAGATTGTGCGCATCCTGGCACGGGCTGAAAGCAACGTCAAAGACCTGGCTGCGGCCCTGGGCCTGACCGAGCCGACGGTGTCGCATCATCTGAACAAGCTGCGCGAAGTGGGCTTCGTCCATCTGCGCATGGAAGCCAACCAGCACTTCTACCGGCTGAACCCGGACACGCTCAAGCGCTTCAAGGCACAGGTGGCCGAGCTGGAAAAAGCCTCGCCGACCGCCATCGAGGAGGCCGACGACGCCTGGCTGAACTCGCTGGACATGAGCGTCGAGGACAAGAAGGTGCTGCGTGAGCACGTGTTCGCCGGTCGCATTCGTCAGATGCCGGCGAAGCACAAGAAGCAGCAGGTGATCCTGCACTGGCTCGCTACCCTGTTCGAGAAGAATCGGACCTATACCGAGCCGGAAGTGAACGCCATCATCCAGCGCGTCTACAGCGACTATGCCACACTGCGTCGCGACCTGATCGATCTGGGCTACCTGCGACGCGAGAAGGGCGGCCAATCCTACTGGGTGACGCCCGACGACGAAGCGAAGCCTGGTTAACACACGCGGGCGCGGGGTTGGCCGACTGACCCCGCTGCTCGCAACGTATCGGGCGGACACGCTGATCTGCGCCCACGGCATTCATGCAAATGTGCTGCACCGCTCGCCTCACGGTCGCGTGCTTCTTCTTACATTTCGTGTCACCCTCCGTCTCGATCAGCGCCGGCGCCTTCGCTTTGAGGGCAGGGTCCCGCTTTCGAGCATTCTCGTTCTTTGTTTTCTCCACCTTCAGGACCATCGGACGAGACGCAGCTCACCGGCTCAAGGAGAAAGGTCACTGTGTTGATCTGCCAGATCGTATCCGTACTTACAGCCGGTTATCGTTACAGGCTATAATAGCCCGGCAAAATCCTTTCATGTCAAATTTGGAATAAATCGATGCCAGAAGTCCCATTGCTTCTTCCTTATCCTCGCAAGCTGACGTTCACGGACGGTGTATTTGAGGGCGACACGCTCGATCGGACCGTCGCCTATCGCGTCGACAGCGAGATCGTCCCCCAGGGGTACCGCCTGCACATTCGCCCAGGTGGGATCTCCATTGATCACAGCGATCGCATCGGTGCGGACTACGCGCGGCGCACGCTGACTCAACTGTCCATGCACTACGGCAAGTCGATCCCGGCGATGGATATCGAAGATGCGCCCGACTTCGCCCGGCGCGGTGTGATGCTCGATTGCAGCCGTGACCGCGTGCCGCAGATGAAGACCCTTTACACGCTGGTCGATAAGCTGGCTTCATGGAAGATCAACGAGCTTCAGCTCTACATGGAGCACACCTTCGCTTACGACGGTCATCGCGACGTGTGGGAGAAAGCCTCACCCTTCACCCCTTCAGACATTCAGGCTCTGGACGACTACTGCAGGACGCGCCACATCGACCTCGTGCCCTGCCAGAGCACCCTGGGGCATATGGAGCGGTGGCTGAAGCATGCTCGCTATCACAATCTGGCGGAGACGCCCGAGGGCTTTCTGCCGCCGTGGGAAAACCTGGGCCGCATCCGCCCGCCATCCACGCTCGCGCCGCTTGACCCAGGCAGTTTTCAACTGGTGGCTGGTCTGTTCGATCAGCTCATCCCGGCCTTTTCCAGCCAACACGTCAACATCTGCGGCGACGAGCCGTGGGAGCTGGGGATGGGCAAGAGCCGGGCGGCCGTCGAGGAGCAGGGCGGGCGCGTCTATTTCGACTATCTGATGAAGGTGTATCAGCACCTGAAAGCGAAAGGCAAGCGAGTCCAGTTCTGGGCCGACATCATCACGAAGTACGCCGACCTGGTGCCGGAACTGCCTTTGGACATCATCCCCTTGGTGTGGGGCTACGAGGCCTGGGAGCCGTCCGAGCATCAGATCCAACTGGTCAGTGAGTCTGGTCTCGAGTTCTACGTCTGCCCCGGCACGTCGAGCTGGAACTCTCTGGTCGGGCGGACGGACAACACGCTCGACAATCTCCGTCTGGCGGCCGACCTGGGGCAGACGTACCGCGCGATGGGCTACCTGATCACCGATTGGGGCGACAACGGCCACTGGCAGGCGCTCCCCATCAGTTATCTCGGATTTGCCTTTGGCGCCGGGATGGGCTGGTACGCCGCGGGCAACCGCGACATGAACGTGCCTGAGGTGCTGAACCGGTTCGCCTTCGAGGACGACGCTGGCGTCATGGGCAAGATCGCCTATGACCTCGGCAACCTCTACAAGTTGATTCCGCTGCCGCAGCATAACAGCCACTGGCTCTTCACCGCGCTGCAATACTCCGATGCCGAGCTGCGCAAGCGCTATGATCTGCTGATCCAGGAGAATGGCGCTGAACCGCTGCCTGCGGGGATTGTGCGCGCGATCATGAACGAAATCCGCACGCTGCTGGATGGCATCCAGGATGCCGATTTGCGCGAAGAGGACGCCCTGGTGAAGGCGGAGTACCGCCAGGCCTGCGAACTCCTGCTGCACGGGGCGAAACGCCTGCTGCGTTTGCTCGGGGAGTCGAATGAAAGCGACGCCACCCTCAAAGAGGAATTGAAGCGGCTGATCGCTCGCCAGAAGACCCTCTGGCTGGAACGGAGCCGACCGGGCGGCCTGGACGACAGCCTGGAACGCTTCACCCCAGCCCTGCAAAGCTACAGCTAACGGGCTTCGATAGGCGACTTCATGGGATGAGGATGGGCAAACGCGACGTGCTCTTCCTCGGAGTTTGGGGGGGGGCGGGGAGGGGGGCCCAACACGAGCCCTCTCATCCCTTATGACTCATTCCTTCTTCTCTCACCCCAACAGCGCTGCGGCCGCTTCCGGCAGGGGCCGAACGACTTCGCGCGGGGCGCCGCCGTTCTCGTAAATCAGGTAGCGTCGCGGGAATACATGCAGTGCGGCCCGCTCCCCGACGTTGAGCGATTTGGGCAGATAGATCTTCATCGTCGGCAGGTGCGGCACTTCCAGCACCGCGCGCCGGTAGTGTCCGAGGTCGCTGATTTGCTCGACCGTGCAGACCCAGGCCTCGGGATGCGGGCCGCTCAGCGTCACCAGATCTTCCGGGCGAATGGCGACCGTCACCGAACGCGCGTTGAGACTGTCGGGCGCGGTCAGGGCCACGCCACCCAGATGCACCTTCTTGTCCCTGACTTCGCCTTCCATCAGGTTCATTGCGCCGATGAAGTCGGCGACGAACAGGCTGGCCGGGCTGGCATAGATGTCGGCGGGCGCGGCGATCTGCTCGATGCGACCGCTGTTCATCACGGCGATGCGGTCGGCCAACGTCAGAGCCTCTTCCTGATCATGCGTGACGAAGATGGCCGTGATGTTCATCCGGCGCTGGATTCGATGCAGCTCTTCGCGCAGTCGCACGCGCAGAATGGCGTCCAGACTGCTGAACGGCTCATCGAGCAGGAGGATCTTCGGCTCCAGCACCAGCGCCCGCGCCAGGGCCACGCGCTGCTGCTGCCCGCCCGAAAGCTGCGCCGGGTAGCGCTCCTCATAGCCGGACAGGCTGACCAGGGCCAGCGCTTCTTCGACCTTGCGTTTGATTTCGGTGCGCGGCAGGCGGCGAAGCTGAAGCCCGAAGGCGATATTGTCGAAGACCTTCATGTGCGGCCACAGCGTATATTTCTGGAAGACCATGGCTGTGGGGCGGCGGTTCGGGGGCAGCGCGGTGACCGAGTCGTTGTCGATGCGCATGTCGCCGCTGGTTGGCATTTCGAACCCGGCGATCATGCGGAGCAGGGTGCTCTTGCCGCAGCCGGAGGGTCCCAGGATGCACATGAACTCGCCATCCTGGACCGTGAACTGCACGTCGTTGACCGCGGTGACACTGCCGAACTGCTTGGATAGGCGCACCAGATCGAGTGTTGCCATAGTGTTTATCCCTATACGCCGAAGCCGGCAGTCAGATAGCCGCCGCGCAGAAGCCGGTTTGCCACGATCAGCAGCAGCACTGAAGGGGCCCATAAGACGAGTGAGACGATCGCGCCGTACTGGACGATGAGTTGGCTGTTGATCAGCGAATACATCAGCACCGGCATGGTGACGATGCGTGGCAGACCGACGACAAGCGCGCCCTGCGCTTCATAGAACGTGTTGACGAAGGTGAGCAGCAGGGCCGCGCTCAGGGCCGGCATGACCATCGGCAATGTGATCTGCACGAACACGCGCAGGGGCGAAGCGCCAACATCCAGCGCCGCCTCTTCCAGCGAGCGGTCCACACCCTGGAAGGCCGCCGTGGGAATCCAGATCATCAGCAGCAGGGTGTTCACGAGCTGAATGAGGATGACGCCGGGTATGGTGCCGATCAGGTCAAGGCGGAAGAAGATCACGGCGATGCTGATGTACAGTCCGAAGCGCGGGAAAGCGTTGGTGGCCAGGAACGACAGCAGCAGGAGCTGGCGGCCGCGGAACTTCAGGCGGGCGAAGGCATACGACGCTGGTAGGCAGATCGCCGCGGAAATCAGAGTGACGGTGGTGGCCAGCACGATGCTGAACGGCAGGGCCTCGGCGATATCGGCCCGGGCGAAGGTGCGTTCCCAGAAGCTGAGGCCGAACTGCTGCGGTATCAGCGAGGGATACTGCCATCGTTCGGCGAATGCCCACAGGACGACCGAGTACAGCGGCCCCAGGATGACCAGCGCCAGGACCACGAGGGCCAGCAGGCCGAAGCCGTTGCGCTGGACCATGGCCTGAAAACTGCGTCGAGTGCTCTGCCAGAAACTGCCGGAGACGGGCGCGGCAAGCGAAGGCGTGGTCATTCTGATCCCTCCCGCTTGCGTTGGCTGGCCACCGTGCGCACATACAGGAAGCCGATGAAGGCGCAGATCATAAACGTGATCACCGCCTGCGTTTCGGCCTCATCGGGGCGCCGGTACTGGCCGAAGGTTTGCTGCATGAAGACTCCCATCATCTGCGGCGCGGCGGGTCCCAGAAGATAGGGGATGGTGTAACTGCCGAAAATGCCCAGGAACTGAAGTGAAAAGACGATCAGCACCGGCCGGGTGATCTGCGGCAGGATGATGCGCCAGAAGATTTGCCAGGGGTTGGCGCCCACGTCGCGCGCGCTCTCGATCAGCGAGTCGCTGATCTGGCGCAGCCCGGCGGTGAGGACCAGTACGGTGAAGGGAATCGCCTCCCATACCAACCCGAAGATAATGGCTTCCGGCTTCAAATAAGGGGTTCGATAGCCGGTGACGCCAAAGATGCTCAAAACGTTGTCGAGGGTGCCGCGCGTGCCTAGGAAGCGGATCAGCGCGTAGGCCAGGATAATGCCCGGCACAAAGAGCGGGAACAGCGCCAGGACCTGCACGATACTGGCTAACCGACCGGTCGCAAAGCGCAGGTACAGGGCCAGCGGGAAGCAGAAGATGAAGATGGCAGCCAGCGTGATCAGCGTGACCTGGAAGGTGAACAGCAGGTTCGAGACGCTGATGGGGTCCTGGAAAAAGGCGGTGTAACGCGAGAACGAGAAACCTGGCTGACCACTGACATCGATGGTCAGTGTGCGCGCGGTCGATTGCAGCGCCGGGATGAAGATCAGGAAGATCATGACGAGGAGCGGTGGCGCGACCATCAAATAGGCGACAAACCCGGTGCGCCAGCGCGGTCTGGGTGGTGGAGCAGCCGTTGCGGTCATACGTTTCGTAACGACCTATTCGTTGAAGGCAGGAAATGACGAGAAACAGGGCAGGGCGCGCCAAACTTACGCGGCGCGCCCTGTCTCAGTCTATTGCGGAAAACTAGCTGCTGGGATCGATGTTGGTTGCAACGTTGTTGTACCAACCCTCGACCATCGCCGCGCCGTACTCACCACCCGGCCAGGTTGGCACCGTGTCGGTGATGACGTTGGTGTACTGGCTCTGGAGTTCAGCGGGCAGCATGTCCCAGCTGATGGCCGGGAAGCCGCCGATTTGCTCGACGATTTCCTGCTGCATTTCGACGGTCAGCATGAAGTTGGCAAGCGCCAGCGCGCCTTCCTGATTGGTGGAATTGGCCGGGATCGCGCTGTAGGCATAGCCGCCGGTGAAGGGCAGGTCCTGGAGCTGTGCGAACCGGATGGATTCCGGCAGGATGCCCAGGTTGTAGGCCTGCAGCGCCTGGTCTGACCAGGCGGTGATCATGCTCACCGAGCCATTGGCCAGCAGTTCCAGCACGGGGGTGTTGCCGGCGGGGTAGGCGCCGCCTTCATAGATCGAGTCGTGAACGCTGCCGAGCAGGTCCCAGGCCTTGTCGAATTCGGCGATCAGTTCCGGATCGTTTTCGCCGGGGACGAACTTGGACGGGTCCTGGCCGGTCACTTCGAAGATGGCGCGGGTCACCATGGCCGCGCCGCTGCCGCCGCGGTCAGGACGGTTGTAGACGAACTGGCCGGGGTTGGCCTGGATCCACTCGATCAGCTCGGCGTAGGTGGTCGGGACATCTTCTTCGGCCACGTTGTCACTGTTGTAGGCCAGCAGCACCTGGGAACCGCGATAGGGCAGCTCGCCCGGCAGGCGACCGGTGACCGGCACCACGTTCGCCAGGTTGGGGACGTTCTCTTCGGTCAGTTCGAGGAACAGTTCGGCATCGACCCAATCCTGCTGCGCATCGACGTTCATCGTCTCGAACAGGTCGGCCTGCGGGTCGTCGGCGGTCGCCATGGCGGCCAACGCACGGTTGGCGATGTCGGCATTGCCGCCGCCCACGCCGCGGACGATGGTCAGGATGACCTCGTACTGGGGAAACTCAGCTTCAAAGGCGGGGATGATGGTGTTGGTCCAGAAATCGCTGATGTTGGTATCGGAGTCCGTATAGACATAGATGGGGGTGCGATCCTGCGCGGAAACGCTGAGCGCTCCAAGCAGTGCAACGCAGACAACCAACAGGAACAGACGCAGCTTCATATGGAACAATCCTCTCTCTGAAAAACAACCAGTCGCGTACTCTACCTGAAGACGTGTGCGCAAATGATAAATTTAGTTTATGGGTGATTTAACAATCACGCCTTTCGCGCATAATCTTCACGGTTACAATGGAGGTACGAATCTTAGTTTAACCACAATTTGTTAAGGTGTGCAACCTGATGTCGTCATCTTTCCAGCCGCCTATCGTCGTGCATCACATGGCGGCGCTCGACCCATCGCCCTACCCGCCAAACTCGCTTGAAGCCATTCGCCTGTGCCTCGAAGCGGACGCACCGTTTGTCGAAATCGACGTCACCGCTCTGGCCGCCGACGATTATCTACTGGTGCACGACCCGGTGCTGGAGTCTGAAACGAGCGGGCAGGGTGAGGTCGGCGCTACGACATCCGCCGCTGCCAAAGCACTGGCGATAAAGGGGCGCGACGGTGCCGTCACGCCCTACCATCCCGCGTTGCTCAGCGAAGTCGTGGCCCTGTTCGCTCAGCTTGGTGGGCAAACCCGGCTCCAGATCGACTACAAGAACGTGCTGCCCATGCGCGACGACGAGCCGCTGCGCCGAATCCTGCGACTGATCGAGCCGCTTGGCGATCGCGTGCTGATCAGCAGCGGCGCCGACTGGCATCTGCGCCGGATGCGCGCGCTGGCCCCATGGCTCGATCTCGGTTTCGACATCGGCTTCTATCTCGATTACCGCACCGAGCAGGGTGATCCGCGCCAACCGCCGTATGTTTTGGGCGCATATGGCTACCATGACGATCATGTCACGGCCCGCCAGGTCTTCCAGGAACCCGCGGCGTATCTGGCTGAACGCTGCGAGATCCTGTACCGGACCATTGCCGAGGTCAGCACCTGGTACGTCAATTATCGGCTGTTGGCGCGTGCGCTGGACGATGGATTCAACATGACTGCATGGCTGCACGGCGTCGGGCTGAAAATGGACGCGTGGACCATGGATGCTAATAAGCCGACTGCGGTCGAGCAGCTCTCGCGGTTGAAGGCCGCCGGCGTCGACCAGTTCACCACCAATACCCCGCGTGCCCTCGCTGCACTCCTGGAGCTGTAACTATCGTGCGTCTGTACATCATTCGACATGCCGACCCCGATTACCCCAACAACACTCTCACCGCGGCCGGTCACATGGAAGCCGCGGCGCTGGCTCGCCGGCTCGCCGGGCACGGACTGGACTATATCGCTGCCTCACCGATCGCTCGCGCGCAAATCACCGCGCAGTACACCGCCGATCTGCTCAAACTGCCGGTGGAGACACATGACTGGCTGATCGAGGTGGCCGGATGGGGCACCGACCCGGACCCGATCGACTCGGGTTTCATTCCGGCCTGGGATATCCCTGGAGAACGTCTGCGTGCCAACGCCGCCTACCACTCCTGGTCAACCTGGGACAGCACCGAGCCGCTGCATTTGCCTATCTATCGCGATACCGTTTCGCAGTTTCGTGATGCCGCCGATGCCTTCCTCGCCGGGCATGGCTGCGTGCGCGAGGACGTGAACTATCGTATTGCGGCGGACAACGACACACAGATCGCCGCCTTCTGCCATAACGGCACGGCGCTTCTGTGGGTATCGCTGCTGCTGCACATCCCGCCGCCGCTGGTCTGGTGCAGCTTCTGGCACGCGCCGAGCGCCGTCACGACCATCCTGTTCGAGCGGCGCAGCGCGCATCTGGCCGCGCCACGGGCGCTCAGCGTCGGCGACACGGCGCATCTTTATGATGCCCGCCTGCCCGTGCAGCCGAGGGGCATCCGCGGCAACTATCGTTAGGGAAGGTTCAGACATTTCAAGCGGGGTCGACTGCGAACGTTTGTGTTAGAATAGGCGGCCGTAGGTTCGCTGAACGATCGAAGCGCCGTGATGAAGCCGATCAAAGCCCATACCCTCCGTGATCAGCTGGAGTGCCTCCGGCATGTCTGGCTAGATGCGCATGGAGATCCGGCGCTGCGCGTCGAGCCGGCGCCGAACTTCGCGCAGCAGCGAGGGCTGTCGTTCGAAGCGTACGCCCGGGAACGGTTTGGGCCTGTACGCCCGGTCCCGACCGCCTCGTGGGATGATGCCGTGGCCGTTACGCGCGAGCTGATTGCGCAGGGCACCCGCGTGATCAGCGGTGCGTGCCTGGAGCGGCCGCATCCCTTCCATCCTGATGTGCTGGTGCGCGGTCGCATCGATCTGCTGATACGCGCTTCGCGGCCTTTCCGCAACGATGCGATGTACTTCCCGGTCGAAGTCAAGACGGTGCGCGATCTGCGCGACGCCGACCGCTTGCAGCTCGACTGCTACCTGTGGCTGCTGGCGTCCGACCAGGATGGGCCGGAGCACGGCGAGTTCTGGCTGCCAGGCCGGCCGCCCCGGGGCATTGAAATCGCCCTGCACCGCTACGACGAGACGAGCTTGCTGGGCGCTTTCCGCAGCGTCGGCGACGTGCTGCATCAGCCGAGCGCCCCGCCGATCTACCTGACCGGTCATTGCGATCTCTGCCCCTGGCAGGCGCACTGCCAATCGGCTGCGCACGAGGAACGCGCCATCACCCTGCTTAACGGCCTGACGCGGCGCTCCTGGGAAAGCCTGATCGCCGCTGGGCTGGTCACAGTGGATCTCGTCGCCGAACAGCCGCCAGAAGCGCTGGTACGCCTGAAAGGCATCGGCGCGGCGACGGCGGGCCAGCTCATCTCCAGCGCCAGGGCCCTGGCTCGGCAGGAAGCGGTCATACTTCGCGAACTGCCGGATGAACTGCACCGGCCGATCGTGATGCTGGACATCGAGACTGGGCTGAGCTTTCAGGAGCAGGGGCTTCCCTGGTCCTTTGGCTGGAGCGACGTCAACGGTCAATTGCATGCGGCGGTCGTGGCCCGCTACTCCAGCGGCAGCACCACCACGCTGCCCGATGGTCGCCCGGTTCACCTGCTGACGGACTATGCCGCCGGTTGGCGGATGATCGCCGAATATGCCGAGGAGCACGACGCCCTGGTCTATCACTGGAGCGGCTATGATTCCGGCATCATGCGTCAGACCGCACCGCCCGACGCCGCAGCCGTTCTCTCTCGCCGCATGCGGGACCTGCTGCATGTCTTCAAGCAGTGTGTCATGCTGCCCGTGCGCGGCCGCAGTATCAAGACGGTCGCCGCCTACCTCGGTTACGCCTACCCACCCTCCTCCGATTATGCGCAGGCCTGGAACGATTACCGCCGCTGGCTGATGGACAATGATCGCATCGCTCTGCAGCGCGCGATGGCCTACCAGCTTGCCGACGTGGAAGCCATGCTGATCGCTCGCGACTGGCTGGTGCGGCGTGCGGCAGAGGATTCCTGATCCATATCCGTCTAGGCCGCCCCCATCTTTTTGCAGTCTGAAGTGGTTTGAACAAGCTCAAGCGGCCCGCCGTATGAAACGGTATGGGTTCCTTGCAGCGTGAACAAGGAGTTTCAATGTCGAGGTTCTTGCGAAACACGTTCGTAATTTTCGTCGTGCTGCTGGTTGGCGCAGCGCTCGCCTCAGCACAGGACGCGGTCTCTTTGGTCGAATTCATGGACGGTACGTTCGGCGTCCAGGGCGTCAGACCGGATGGATGGATGAACGTCCAGCCCGGCATTCATGTGCGAGGCGGGTCAGGGCGCGATGTGACCCTGCTGGCAGTACAGGCCGCGCCGCTGTCTGTCCAATCGTTGTGGCCCGCGCTGCTGCCGCAGTTTGGCTTGCAGAGCCCGCCAGAGAGTATCGGCGCGCTGACCACCGAGGCGTTCGAGTGGCAGTTGTATCAGTTCGAGGTGACGCAGGCCGGGATCACGGTCGCCGTCGATCTGGCGCTGGCCGAACAGGATGGCACAACTTATATTGTTCTCGTGCAGTCGGACGCGTCCGAACAGCAGGCGCTCTACGATCAGGTCTTCATGCCGGTCGTCGAGTCACTGAAGCCCTTTGTTGAGGACACAGCTTCATTACCGTACACCGTCGAAGAGGTGGCTTTTGCCAACGGCGAGGTGACCCTCGCCGGCACGCTGACACTGCCCGAAGGGGACGGCCCTCATCCCGCAGTAGTCCTGATGACTGGCAGCGGCCCTCAGGATCGCGATGAGCAGGTCGCCGGGTTTGCGATCTTCCGCACCATCGCCGACTATCTCACGCGTCAGGGAAGTGCCGTGCTGCGCTATGACGATCGTGGCGTTGGACAGTCCAGCGGTGAATGGGCATCGGCAGGCCTGGCAGAGTTCGCGGCGGATGGCAAGGCCGCCGTCGCCTACTTGCAGACGCGCGACGACATCAATGCTGAACAGGTGGGCGTCCTCGGACACAGCATCGGTGGCGCGCTTGCCGCGATACTGGGCGCGGACCCGGAGAGCGGCCTGGCCTTCATCGTCTCCATGGCCGGGCCGGGTGTCGACGGACAGGTCACGCTGGTCGAGCAGAACAAGATCATCCTTGCGCAGCAGGGGGCGACTCCGGAGCAGATCGACTCGCAGATCGCGTTTCTGGAAGCCTCTTTCCCACTCATCGAAGCGCGCGACTGGGAGGCGTATGAGGATCTCATGGATGACACCCTGGTCGAGCAGTGGGATTTGCTGACGGACGAGCAGCGCGAGTCCACTGGCCTGAGCAGCGCTGAAGAGTTCGCCGAACTGAGCGCGGCGAATGGACTCGCGACCGTCTCGAATGAGGAGTTCATCACGCTGATGGCCTATGACCCGGCGCCGGATTGGGAGAAGACGACTGTGCCGGTGCTGGCCCTGTTCGGCGAGTTCGATCTTCAGGTGCCACCCGTGCTTCACGCTCCAGCCCTGGAAGCGGCGCTGGAGGCGAGTGGCAATTCGGATGTGACGGTGGTAGTCATCGAAGGGGCAAACCATCTGTTCCAGGCGACGGAGACCGGTGCGATTGAAGAGTACGCTCAGCTCCCGCCGGAGTTCGTGCCGGACTTTCTGCCGACGATCAGCAACTGGATTCTGGAGCGGGTCAGCGATTCGTAAGGACGCGCAGCGGCGCGTCTGCAACATCTGTAGGGGGTGAGGCGCTGTCTCGCCCTGCTTCTATTTCAGGCCGCTGCTGGCGAAGCTCTCGATAAAGCGGCGCTGGAAGAGCATGAACAGAATCACCAGCGGGGCGATCACCAGCAGCGTCCCGGCTAGTAGCTGACCATACAGCGCCCCGAGTTCGGTGGTGCTGTACAGCTTATTCAGCCCGACGGTCAGTGGGCGCACCTCTTCGGTGCGGGTGACGATGAACGGCCACAGGAATTCGTTCCAGTGGCTGCTGATCGAAACCAGGGCAAAGGCGATGTAGGCGGGGAAGGCCAGCGGGATGTAGACGTTGCGCATGACCTGCCACCAGTTGGCCCCGTCGATGCGCGCCGCTTCCTCGAATTCCAGCGGCACCCCCCGGAAGGTCTGGCGCATCAGCAGCACCCCGAACGCCGAACCCCAATAGGGCATCATCAGCGCCCAGCGCGTGTCGTACAGGCCGAGCGTGCGGATGGTGGCGAAATTCTGCGCCAGCAGGGCGGCGGTCGGGATCATTAGCTGAAGCAGGATGAGGAAGAGGAAGAACCCGCGGCCGAAGAAGTGCAGTCGCGCGAAGGCGTAGCCGGCCATCGTCACCGTGACGATCTGCACGACCAGCACGCCGACCACGAACAGGATGCTGTTCACATAGTGCCAGCCCCACGGGGCGATATTCCATGCGGCCTGGTAGTTGTCCAGCGTCAGGCGGCTGCCAAAGAAGATGTTGCCGATGCTGACCGGCTCGGCCTGTGGGCGGAAGCTGACCAGCACGGCGAATATCAGCGGCAGCATCCAGACAATGGCGACGGCGCCCGTCAGCAGCCACATGCCGCGCCCGGCGGCATCACCGGATCTACGCATCGGCGTCCTCACGTCCACGTTCGAACAGGAAGAAATTGGAGATGGTGAAGGTAAGCAGCAGAAGAACCAGGATCACCGTCATGGCGTTGATGTAACCCCAGTTGCGCCGCTCGGGGATGGTTTTGAAGATCAGGTAGAGCAACAGAGTCGCCCGGTCGCCAGGGTTGCCCTGGCCGAGCGCCTGAAGCTGCTCGACGGTCTGGAAGGCGAAGATGAAGTTGACCACCAGCACGAACAGGGTGGTCCGGCGCAGCAGGGGTAAGGTAATGCGGCGGAACATGCCCCAACCATAGGCGCCGTCGAGCGCCGCCGCTTCATACAGCTCGCGCGGGATGTTTTGCAGCCCGGCGAGATAGAAGATCATGTAGTAGCCGGCCTGCTTCCAGATGTTGACGATCGTCACCGAGATCAGCACCAGATTCGGGTCGCCCAGCCAGTTGACGGTCGTGCCGCCCAGTGAACGCAGGACGGTGTTGATCAGACCGACGGTGTCCGAGAATAGGAATGCCCAGATACTCGCCGCGCCGATCAGTGGGAGCAGGGCAGGGTAGAAAATGCCGAAGCGCCACACCCCGATGAGCGGCATCTTCTGATTGAGCAGCAGAGCGAAGCCGAGCGCCATCGGCACGCTGACTACCACCGTGGCAATGGCGAAAAACAGCGTGTTGCCGATCACCATCGTAAACGTCGAGCCGATGAAGTGATCTGGATTGAACAAGTCGGCGTAGTTGCCCAGGCCGACGAACACCGGCGCCTCACGGGCATTGCGCGGGATGCTGTACAGACTGTCGTTGACCGCATTGGCCGCGGGGTAAAGCGTGAAGATGAAGACCAGGATCAGCGTCGGGGCGATCAGCAGATAGGGGAAGGCGATGCGCATCAGGCGTCGCGACCAGGGAGGGCGTGAAGGAGTGAACGTCGCGAGCATCGTTTCCTGCATGGGGAGGAGCCGTTTCCTGGAACGATCCGTTTTGAGGTTGGCCGGCGCAGGTTCAGCCGCCGGCATGGCCAACATCGCCACCCGCCGCCGGTTCGACCCGCGGCGGGTGGACAATGAAGGTCAGGTGACAATCGACTACTTGTATTCGGCCAGCAGGGCGTCGATCTGTTCCTGAGCCGAGGCCAGGGTCGCCGCCGCATCGGGCTCGGCGCCGCTGATGATCGCGCTCAGGACGGTGTTGATGATGTTCTGCGTATCGATGGCGCGGTAGCTGGTGAACTCGCGGCTGGCGAAGGCCAGTTGATCGCGGGCGATGCCATACTGCGGCTTCTCGGCCGCCAGCGACATCAGCGGGTCAACGTCCCAGGCGCTGGTGCGCGCGGCGATGTAGCCAGTGGCCGCACCCCAGTCCGACTGGATTTCAGGAGACGCCAGGAACTCAACCCACTTCCAGGCAGCGTCGAGCTCTTCCTGCGAGCGTTCCTGACCGACTGGGTTGAAAATGTACAGATTGCCGCCGCCGGTGGGCGTGCCGTAGCCGGTGCCATCGTCGCTCGCCGGACCGGAGGGCAGGAAGCCAACGCCCACTTCAAATGGCGCTTCGTTGAGGATGCGCGTCAGGCTGCCGGTGGTGTGATAGATCATCGCGGCCTGCCCGGCGATAAAAGCGGTCGGGGTATCGCCCCACACGCTGCCGCCGACCGGGCCAACGCCGTACTCGGTGCCCAGGGCGCGCGAGAACTCCGCCGCGCTGATGACGGCCGGGTCATTCAGGTACACGTCGGTGAAGGTCTCGCCGATGATATTGCGGCCGTAGGCGATGGCGAAGCTCTGGAACATCCAGATCGGGAAGCCGCCGGCGAAGGGCACCAGCAGGCCCCAGCGCTCGCCGTTGGGCAGTGTCAGCGCCTGGGCAATCTCCAGCAGCTCGTCGCGATTCTTCGGCGCGGCGTCATAACCGGCTTCGGCGAGCATATCGGCGTTGTAGTACAGAATCGGTGTGCTGCGCTGGAACGGAACGCTCCAGATGGTGCCATCGGCGTCATAGCTGTTGAGGAACAAGGCGGGGAAGAAGTCGCTCACCCAGGCTTCCGGGTCCGCGCTGGCATCGATGTAGCTCTGTACCGGCAGGATATGGCCTTCTTCGATGAAGCTGAGCAGGTCGGTGCTGAGCATCACGGCCACGTCCGGGCCGGCGCCGCCGCCATTCAGTTCCGTCTGGATGGTGTCACGCGTTTGGGTGTAGGAGCCGGCGTAGACCGGATTGATGTCAATGTCCGGATTGGCTTCTTCGAACTGGGCAACATAGCGATCCATGATCGTCGCCACGTTGTCGCCGATAGCCGACGGATAGTAGAAGTCGATGACGATGGGTTCGCTCTGGGCCGCCGCGCTGAAACTGAGCGTCAGCAGCACGAGCGAAGCGATCAACACTAGCAGGCGAGAAGTACGCATGGACAGAGAACCTTTCTCAACAGCAGACATCCAGGAACTGACTTCACGAACGCTGCTATCCTACCATGCGCTCCGAACGGACTGCAACTCGGGATCGAAGGCGTTTTCAGGCGAGCCGGCATCGAGTGTGAAGGCTAACCATTGGCGGTATAATCTCGGTCATCCGTTGTTCCGAGAGGCCGATTATGCCCATCTACAACCCGACACGAGTCGAATACTCCATTGTCAACGGGCGGGTGAGCGTGGTCGCCGACGATGGGACCGTTATCCCCGCGTACTGGTCGCATCCCGATCTGGTTGGCGCCTTTCCTGCGGTCTGCCTTGTCCATGACTGGTGGGGAATCAGCGCCACCGATCGCCAGCTCGCTCACCTCTTCGCTCAGCTTGGCTATTATGTCCTCATTCCCGATTTGTTCCATGGCGCCACTGCGTCAACCCCGACAGAGGCTATGGACCTGGTTCGGCGCTTTGGCGGTCAGGCCTATGGCCTGGTCGATCGGTCACTGGGTGTTCTGGAGAAGCATCACCGCACCAATGGCAACGTCGGCGTTGTCGGATTCGGCATGGGCGGCAGTCTCGCGTATGAGGCGGCGATTCTGCGCCCGGACCTGGAAGCTGCGGTCGCCTTTTACGGGCTTCCAGGCCGCTACTGGGGCCGCTTCAAAGACGCCCGTGCGCCGATCCTGGCCTTCTACGGGTCGGCGGAACCGGTGGTCAAGGCGGAAGACATCGAGCGGATGCGCGCCGAACTGGTCGAGTCCAATCTGCCGCACGAGGTGGTGGTGCTCAAGGGTGCCGCGCGAGCCTTCTTTCGCGGCGGCGTGACCGGCACTGCTGACGACCCGGATGTGATCGCCTGGGAGCGCATGCTGGCCTTTCTCGATCGCTTTGTGCTGAACCGCCGCTAGAGCTGGCGCTTAGATTCCATCTGCGATGACCGTCTGCGAGGTCTGGAGGCTGGGCACCACGCCGTATGAAGAGGCATGGGCGCTTCAGCGGCAGTTGGCGCAGCCGGATGCGCCCGACCGCCTTCTGCTGCTGTCTCATCCGCATACTTTTACGCTGGGCACGGCGGCGGACGAAGGCAACCTCGTGTGGGATGCCGACGAACGAGCGCGCCGAGCCGTCAGCGTGTACCGAATCGACCGCGGCGGCGATGTGACCTACCACGGCCCCGGACAGCTCGTCGCCTATCCCATCCTCAACCTGCGCCGCTACGCTGATTCTCTGCCGCTGGGACCTGACGGCATCCCGGCGCGACTGGGCGCGGTCGACTATCTGCGCAAGCTGGAGCAGGTGATTCTGGCAACGCTGGCTGACTACCGTATTGTCGGCAAGACCATTCCCGGTCTCACCGGCGTCTGGGTGGATACACCCCTCGGCGAGGAGAAGATCGCGGCGATCGGCGTCAAGGTGACCGTAAGAGCCATCACCCAACATGGGTTTGCCATCAACCTGAACACCGATCTCGGCTACTTTGAGGGCATCGTCCCCTGTGGTATCCGCGACAAGGGCGTTACCAGTCTGGCGCAAATCCTGGGCGAAGCAGTCGACGAAGCGTACTTCGCCGACCGCCTGGTGCAGCACTTCGGCGTGATTTTCGGCTACGAGATGATCGCAGCGAGCCGCTAGGCAGTCGCTTCGTCCTGCAGCTTGGCCAACTGCAGGTGCACGTAGGCGAGCGCCGACTGCCGGGTCTCGAAGACTGGCAGAAAGACGCCGCCGAACTGCGGTTGGGACAGTGCCTCGCGAAAGAGCAGCGTCCAGCGATTGCTGGCCACCAGCACCGCCCGGATGTTGGGGTCGGCGCTGCTGCCGGGCAGATCTCTGCCGGCGGTCTGCGCCAGTTGGATAATGTTGATGAAGTCCTGTGCGCCGATGTCGAGCAAGGTGTTGTCGGTGATCCGGTACAGAATGTCCCCGATCTCGCGCTGGATCTGCGCACTTCTTGCGAAGATCTCATGCATTCCTTCGACCGTCAGACCCCCAACGGTTGAGACGATGAGGATTGGCTCTCCGGGGACGCGTTCGAACGTGATAGGCATGGTTCATCCTTCGCGATAAATGCATTGAGACACCTTTGTCACAAGTCTACAGCAGAGTAGTTGTCACAAATCATAAGGATGGCCTTGGTATTGACTGCCGCACAGGGTGCGCGGTGGGGGGATTAGCGAAGAAGGCGGAGCCATGGTCGCTCCGCCTTCGAGGAGTAAAAAGTTGGCCCGCCGGCTACAGACGCTCGGCAACGCTCTTGGCCTGCGTGAACAGCAGCAGATAGTCGGGACCGCCCGCCTTGCTGTCGGTGCCGCTCATGTTGAAACCGCCGAAGGGATGCACGCCGACCAGCGCGCCGGTGCACTTGCGGTTGAAGTACAGATTGCCGACGTGGAACTCCTGGCGGGCGCGTTCCAGGCGTTCCCGGCTGGCGCTGAAGACTGCGCCCGTCAGGCCATACTCGGTGCCGTTGGCGATCTCCAGGGCATGGTCGAAGTCGCGGGCGCGAATCAGCGACAGCACCGGCCCGAAGATCTCTTCCTGAGCGATGCGCGCGTCCGACGGCACGTCGCCGAAGATTGTCGGCGGGATGAAGTAGCCGCCTTCCGGCGTTGCCAGTGGTTCTCCGCCCAGGAGGAGTTTGCCCTCCTGCGTGCCTAGCTCGATGTAGCTCATAATGCGATTCATCGCGTCGATGTCGACCACCGGGCCCTGGTGCACGTCAGCGCCTGCGTCCGGCGCGCCAATGCTGAGCGCCTTCGCTTTGTCGATAATCTGCGGCACGATGCGGTCGTAGATGGCATCGACCAGGATAGCGCGCGATCCGGCGGAGCACTTCTGGCCCTGGAAGCCGAAGGCGCTGTCCACCACGCCTTGCGCCGCCGCGGCCAGATCGGCCGTCTCGTCGACCAGCACGGCATCCTTGCCACCCATCTCCAGAATGGCGCGTTTCAGCCACTTTTGCCCCGGCTGAACCTTCGCCGCTACCTCGTTGATGTGCAGGCCGACCGCCTTCGAGCCGGTGAAGGAGATGAAGCGCGTTTGCGGATGCTCGACCATGCGGGCGCCGACGATTTCGCCGGGGCCGGTCAGGAAGTTGAGCACGCCGTCGGGGATGCCCTGTTCCCAGAACAGCTCGGCCATCTTATAGGCGACGAGCGGGCTTTGCTCGGCAGGTTTGAGCACCACGGTGTTGCCGGTGACCAGCGCCGCGGCCACCATGCCGCTCGGGATGGCGTTGGGGAAGTTCCAGGGCGGAATGACCGCACCCACCCCCAGAGGAATATAGGTCAGCGAGAGTTGCTCCGGCGGGTACACCGAGAGCATGTTGCTGCTGTCGGTGATGCGCAGCGCCTGGTGCGCGTAGTAGGTCATGAAGTCGATCGCTTCGGCGGTGTCGGCATCGGCTTCGTACCAGCTCTTGCCGACTTCCAGCACCATGATGGCGTTGAATTCATGCTTGCGGCGGCGCATCTCCGAGGCGGCGTGCAGCAGGTAGCGGGCGCGCTCTTCGACGGGCACACGCGCCCAGGCGGGGAAAGCTCGCGCGGCGGCTTCGATGGCGCGGTCGGCATGGCTGGCATTCCCATTCTGGAACGTGGCAACCGCCTCGGCGGGTCTTGAAGGGTTCAGCGTGGCCATGGTCGTGGCCGTTGTCACCATCTGCCCGTCGATGATCATCGGGTAGGTTCTTCCGATTACCTCGGATTTCACACGCGCGAGAGCGGCAGAAAACGCCGCGCGGTTCTCTTCACGGCTGAAGTCCGTTAATGCTTCTGGACTATAGGGACGAAGCATGGGCTCAACTCCATTTCTTAATGGTCTACTCGGACACACTCAGAGAAGATATCGTTTACACTTTTCAGATTCTTTTGGTGAAAAATTCATATTTGCCTATTGATTAATTAAACGACAAGGGATATTCTTGAACATAGAACGACATCAGACAAGACACCGACGTAAACGTTTACCGATGTCGTGCGTTTCCCCCGGATGGGGGGTGATGATCCGTAACCGCCGCGCCACATTGCAGCCTCACTACAGCTTCATAATCGCCAGCAGCACGTCGCGCATCGCCGCACTCAGCTAGCATCGCAGCCTCTTTGCACGCCGACCACCATCGTTGCCATTGCTGCGCGGATCATCGCTCCCCCTCAGGGGAATCAAAATTCCCCTCCACCAGATCTTCGCAAATCAAACTCACCATCTCTCCCAGGTTTCGCGTCAGCACAATCGTGCAACTGCTCTTACCCTTCAGCTTCAGCTGTGGAATGAGCGTTTCCGGCGTCACTGCGGTGCCGCGTTTCTTCACCGTCACATGGCCGACGCCGAGATCGCGCAGTCGCGCGCGCAGCGCCTTCACGTTGAACGGCATTGATTCACGAATGCGCCAGGCCTTGACAGTGGGCGTCTCGGGTCGCTCTGCGGTGGTGAAGTAGGCGATGTCACTTTCGAGCAGTGCGCCACCCAGTTCTGCGGCGACCTGTTCAACCGCGCCCGCTCGAATGATCGCCGGGTCCGGCTCCACGAGCCAACCGCGGGGCCGATCCAGTGGGGCGGTTGCCTCCGGACGGGTGTCGATGACGTGGAAGATCCCCTTCAGAAGCATCACGGCACGCTGTGCTGGCCCTGGCTCGGGCTCGCCCACGCGCAGCATGGCCTCCTTCAACTCGCCATCGGCGGAGATGAAGTCGATGCCGGCACAATCCCCCAGATAGTCGATCAACTGATCCCTTTGCACGCCCGGCGACAGCTTTGCCCAGATGCGTGTTCCATCCCATCCGCGCAGCGTGCTCAGCGGCGGTTCATACCCCTCGACATGATAGACGCGGTTCTGGCCATCTCGCCGCGCCGGGTCGAAGAAAACCCGCTCCGCTTCTTGCCACAGCGCCGGCGGCAGTGCCCGGGCGTCGGCTGCGTGCAGCGTCAGCCGGAGGCCCAGCGTCTCGGCATTCAGAGCAGCCATCCTCAGACGAACCGGGTCGATGTCGACGCCCGTCACCTGCGCGCCCGCCGCAGCCATGGCCAGCGCGTCGGCGCCGATTCCGCAGCAGACGTCCAGAATTCTGACCGGTTGCTGCGTTCCCAGGCAGCGGGCACGCCAGGATCGCGCAGCCGGGTGGCTGGCTTGTTCCAGCGCATCGCGCGTGAAGAACATGACCGAGGCAGCCTGCCCGAATTTACCGATCGCTCCGCGGCGCAACTGCGCTAATTCCAGTGCGGCCGAACTCTCACGCGCCGAATAGCTGCGACGCAGACCTGAGATCAGCCGCAGCATACCTTGATCGGATAGATCCGCTTCGGCAAGCTGTGCCAGCAGGGCGACGCCCCGAGCGGACGTCAGAAAGTCGAGATCAGTCTGTTCGAAGCGCAGCATCCGGCGCATCACCAGAAGGATACTTGCAGGACGCAGAAGTCATTCGTCTGGAAGCTCGGCTTCCTCCGGATCGACCGGCAACCACAGGAACTGATCGCTCTGAAACTGGTCGGCGCGCGCATCGAGCAGCACCGGTCGGTTCCAGTCCTGTGCGCTTGGCCGTTTGAATTTCGCGACCTTGTTGACGTCGCGGATCGTCCCTTTGAGCACTGCTTCCTGCATGAAAGCGACGGCGGCCGGCAGGCTGCTGAACGCCAACAGAACGGGCTGATCGTCATGGCGCAACGCCACGGCGTTCCATTCAATCCGCTGCCCCCGTTCAAGCTTCCAAACTGGCAGATTGGGCGTCTGCCGGATCAGCAGATGCACGTAGCGGCCTCGAAAAGCTGCCAGATCCGCAGGTGCCAGACGGTTGTCCATCAGGGCGACACGCACCCGCGCCCGCGTGTCGTCATTCACGTGCGACTTTTCACCCCGTGCCAGCCTGCCGACCGGCAGAGGACACTCGGCGCCCGTTTCGACCAGAATGCGGACGTAGCCGGATGCCTCAAGGGTACTGACTGCCTGCGTATCAGGATCGATCGCGGAATCGACGGTGATCAACCGTCCGCCCGGGCGGAGCAATCGGAGCGCATCGCCCAGAAACGGTTCGGCCAGCGCGACATCAAAACTGACGACAGCATCGAATGATGCTGCCGCCAATTCCTTCTGCGGCAGCGGTGACCAGGACGACCAGCTCGTCCCACTCCTCCTGAAAGAAGTGAAGCGTGACCGAACCGATCTCGACATGATAGACCAGTTCTCCATCAGGTTCGACAGATTTCCACGCGGCGTAATTTTCGGTTTCCGCCAGGGTCTCGATATTCACGTCTGCCATACCGTCTCTCCTCGTGGGTAGCGCCTGTCTCATCGTCACAAACGCGCTTCAGCGGTCGCACGACCCAGGGGGTGTTCCCGTTGTTCCGCTGATCAGGTTTGTAACGAAGCCCTATTGTAGCGCGGAAACTTCGGAGGTGCGATGCTCGCTGGAAGACGCATCACCATCTGTGGCGCCTCCCGTCTCGGGTGGCCCGGCGAAGGGAAGACGGATTTCGACGCGAGTGCCTGTCCCCACGACGCTGGTCACGTCGATCGTGCCGCCATGCCGGTTGACGATGACCTTTGCCAGAGGAAGGCCGAGGCCAAAGCCAGGCGTGCTGTGCGCATCGTCCTGACGCCAGAAGCGCTCGAAAATGCGCGACATATCTTCCGGCTGAATACCATTTCCCGTGTCCGAGATGGTGATCAGCACGTCTGCGCCTTCGGATCGCACGTCGATCTCGACCGTTCCACCGGGGAGCGTGTGGCGCAGGGCATTGTCTACGATCTGCTGGAGTGCGACGGCCAGGTGCTCGGCATTGCAGCGAATCATCGGCAGCCCCTCGGCGGTGTTCCACCGGCTGATCACCGTGGCCTGTTCTGTTGGGCGTGCAAACCGCGCCTTTACGCTATCCATCAGAGTGCCCACACGTGTCTCGGCAAAGGCGAGCGTCAGGCCGCTGTCCAGGCTGGCCAGTCGGGTCTGAACGTCGACCAGATGGGACAGGCGGTCTACCTCACGCTCCGCTTTGGCGATGTGTTCCCGACGGCGGGTTTCGTCGGTATGCCGTGACAGTAAGTACAGACTGGTGTTGATGGTGGCCAGCGGTGTGCGAAACTCATGTGAAGCGTTTCGGATGAAATTCGCCAGCAGGCTTGATCGCTCCCGCTCCAGTCGCAGGGCCATCGACTGGCGCTGCATCCCTTTGTACTCAGTGATATTGCGGATGGCGGCGATGGCGCCGCGCGGACGAGAGGCGTCAGGAACCAGCGGCTCTGCGTTGATCGAGAGCCAGATCAGACGATTGTCCGGCGTATAAAGCCCCATGACAACTCCGTGCGTAGCGATGCCGTCGCGGAGCGCGAGGACAATGGGGTAGTCGTCAGGCGGCAAAGGTGCACCATCTTCGTTGATCGCTTGCCATTGAGATGGGCTAAATCTCTTGCCCAGCATCTGCGACGTCGGGATGCCGAATATCTGCTCGCTGGCGGCATTCGCTGCGATGATACGGCCATCCGCATCGTAGAGCAGGATGCTGTCACTCATGGCGTCAAAGATCGACCGGTAGCGGGCCTCGCTCAAACGAAGCGATTCCTCGAGCCGACCGCTCTCTGTCACATCCCGCAGAGTCACCAGATAACCATCGGCCTGGTCGTTGTCGCTCCGGACCGGGGCCATATGCAGCTCGAAGATGTTCATCCGACCCGCGTGCATGCGCTGAACGACCTGGACTGACCCGCTGGCAAGTGCTGCAAAGTCTAGCTGACTCGACCAGCAGTTCAGGAGTGACGGGAGAGTTGTCGGGTCGGAGTTGCGGCACTCGCTGGTCGTGATGTCGAGCGCGCTGCGGTTCATGTCGATAACGTTCAGATCAATGTCGGTCACGATGAAGCCCACTTCCATGCGCTCAACGGCAAGCCGGCGAGCTCTTGGCGCAAGGTCGAAGAGCCGGTAGCGGAAGAGTCCCCATCCCATAATGGCGTTGCCGACACCGAAGGTCAGCGGTGCGATATCGCGCTGGTTGAAGAGGCGGACGTCGAACAATGCGCCAAGCGAATTGAGGCCGACCATCATGCTTAAGGCCAGGATGAGCCACAGAATCTGACTGCGCAGGGTGCCGGACGCCAGAATCAGACGCCGCGCGAGAAGGAAGATGCTGAAGCCGAGCAGGAAATAGGTGTAGCCCATCATGAGCCAGTGGACGAGGCGATAGGGGTAGAAAAGCTGATCGAACGGAGCGCCGGTGATAACCGTGGCATGACTGTAGAGCAACCCATGCAAGGGCTCGGTAGCAATCATCACGATGAAGGCAATCGAGGGAAGAGCCGTGAGTTTCCAGGTGATTCGCTCGCACGTGCCCGTCAGATTGGCGGCAAAATCCAGCATCGCCAGTGCGCCAAGAATCGCGGGAAACCACTGTAAAGTGTCCCAGACGATCTTTTCGGACGGCGTCCTGCTGATCAATTCCAGGACATAGAGGGCTGTCCATACACTTTGGGCAAGTGAAACACCGAGGAAGGACCTGGCGCCGCGAATTTGCAGATGATTTTCGCTATGGACAACGAGTGACCAGGAACTGACGGCAGCGAGGATGAAGATCAGCAGTATGGGCGACGAATTGGGTTGCATTGCGGCCTGCGAGGAACCATGCTGTCAGCGTCGCGAATTATACGTAAGGTTAGTCCCGGTTGTCCACTGAGCGCACGGCCACGTTGGGCCGACCACGAGACGGCTAAAGAAAGGCGGCCGACCCATTCATGAAAGTCAGCCGCCTGATGAACCCTGAGGGGACAATTGCGGTGGTCGTCGTGCGAGAGAGTGTCTAGGGGCTCTTTTCACTGTCGGCGACCAGCGACACGGTATGGTGCGTACGGAACAGGCTGTACTGTCCAGGGCGACCGGGCACGGCGTTGAGCACGTTCTCGGTCTCCATGATGGAGATCCAGAGCGCCAGATCGTACCGGTTGTCCGGGTCCTGACCGCGCAGGCTGGGCTCCATGATCGCGATGTTGCGATCGTACAGATACAGGAGCATCAGAATGAAACCGTTGCGCTCTGCCAGGACCGTGCTGACGATCGGCGCCTCCGTCTCCAGCGAGACGCCCTTGGTGAAGAACTCGTTCTGCGGGTTCGGGTATTCCTTCACCTGAACCGCTTCGTTCTCCTGCAAGTATTCGACGGCACGCTGAAAGTTCATGCTGGCGTCGAATTGTCGCAGGCGCTTGTGCAGGCTGCCAAGCGGGCACCAGGTGAAATTGCGGAAGCTGGTGAACTGCTCGACGCTTACGATAATGCGCCGGACCATGTCGGCCGTTTCCGGTTCGCTGCGCTCCAACTCCGGCAGCGAGATGCCTTCCCAGCTCATGTCCTCGTCGCGCGCCGGCTGGACGATCATGGTCTTGCCCGCCAGCAGCTTGTAGTCCGGGTTCAGCTTGATAACGGGAACGACGTCATCCGGGTTGTGGCGGTGCGGGACAATCTCGCGCAGCAGGATCATCTCGCGAACCAGGCAGTCGATCCAGTCCGAGCGCCACTGATCGCTGTAGTTCATGCCTGGGCGGTCGAGTTCTCGATCCATGGCCAGGCCCTTGAGCAGGAACCCGTAATTGACATACTCCCAGTTGCGCACGGCCAGTGTGTTCTGGACGCGCATGACGATGCGATCGCGAATCAGCAGCGTCTTCTCGACAATGGGGTGGGCGCGGTTGAGGCCCATCCGGTCGCGGCCGCTTGCCCGCTGCAGAATGCCGATCGACAGCGCCTGCGCCACCAGATCCTCGCCGCGCGGCCGGCTGACCACGGCGCCGACCTCGATCAGCAGGTCGATCAGCCGCTTGCGCGTGACCGCCTCGACTTCGTTCTCCTTGCCGTAGCGGTCCAGTTGCAGAACGACACTCGACCACTGGGAGGGGGTGAAACCGGTTACCGATGTATCGTCGACCGCCTGCATGGCCGCCAGACTGAGCGACTGGTGGGTCTGCAAGTTGGCGAAATCTTCGACGTACTCGAGGATCAGATCAGGATTGTTGGCCAACTGGCGGCTGACCGTCCCCTGGACGGACCAGAGGATCACCGTTTTGCTGCGCGTGCGCAGCGTGCCGATTGTGTCCTTGAAGTCACGATCGCCGCTGGCCACGACGTAGATATCGGCTGAATCATCATGGCCGCTGTCGGTGATGATGTCGCGGGCGATGCGCATGTCGGCGCTGTTCTTGCCGGCCAGGCTGTAGACCGGATCGATGTTGCGCTGCATCAGGCGGTTCGGGGCGTCCTCGGTGACCTCGCGGCCATTGGAGTCGACCATGGGCGGCAGGCTGCCGCGCGTCCCCCAGGGCGCATAGGCGGCCATTTTGACCACGACGCCGTGGGCCCTCGCCTGGCGCAGAAAGGCTTCGATGAGCTGCTCCAGGTTGACGACGTAGCCCTGCTCGGCAAGGCTGATGGAGATGTTTTCGAAGTCGATGTAGACGGCGACGTTCTTAGTTTGCTTGATGCCGAGCAGCGTTTGCAGCGGCTGGAAAATGACCTGATCGGCGAATTCGGTGCCGCGCAGAATGTCGTTGCTGCCCCACATGCGTATGCGGGCGCCGCGAGTTGTCTTGATGCGGCGGATCAACGGCATCAGCGCCGAGTCGGTGGTGGCCAGAATCAGCTCGTCCACGGGATCGGGATCGAACTGAAAGTAGTGCATGATCAGGGCATCCGCGAGGCTGTCCCGACGCTGCACCGTGAACGTATCGAAGCCGGCGGCTTTGAATACGTATTGAGGATCAACAGACTGCCGCTGTTTCTGACTGGTATATCTCGACCAATCGGCGACAGCGACCGCTTTGAGCTGATCCTTGCTCATCAAACCTGCTGCGAGCGCCGCGCCGCCTTTCAGACCAACGGCAAGTTCCTGCACGTCGATCAGAATACCCTGGCTGCGGAAGTGCTCCAGCAAGTTGTCTACGTCAACAATTAAATAAGCTGCCATCTATCCTACCTAAACAACGAACGCCCTCTGGCTGTGTCTGGAGGGCTGTTCTTGAGCATCCGAATATCCAGAATGGCAAAAACTCGTTCTGGGGAGTGACCAGATTAGAACAGTCTTATCTGTAAGTGAGGTGAGCATCCTTTTGTGATAATTATAACAAATGGCTGTCTCCTGCCAATCGGCAACATTATCTCAGGTTCTGCGCATATGTATTATACAGAAGTTCGCGCCGCCCATTGGTGCGAATTGCTTAACACTCTCTGAAATGCTGATGATCTTCTCAGAAATTCACAGGGTCTTGTGGATTTTTGCGGTCCGTGTGCACAAAGCGCCCATTTTCTGTGACTGCTTCATGCACACGGAACCCGCGTTGGGGCGGTCGTAAGGGGTAGGGGATCAGTAGGCTTTGGCGAATAGGGCGATCCGTTGGGCAGGCTCCCCGGTCAGCAGATCGGGACCCTCGCCACCCGGCTGTTCAAGTGGATAGCAGCGGTGCGTGGCCTGGGTCTCCGCCTTGATGCGGGCCTCGGCGTCGGCGTCTTCGTTCCACCAGCCGCGGGCAAATCCGCCGGCTTCGATCACCTGCTTCAGCTCATCATAATTACGCACATCGAAGATGTTGGCATCACGGAAGGCTGTCGCCTGTGCCAGCATATTCGCCTGAATGGCGATCAGAAGATCTTTGATCTGAGGGACGAGATTGTCCTGAGACAGGAAGGCCTTGCCTTCTTTGCCGGGGATGTCGCGGCGGGCGGCGACGACGCTGTTGTTCTGCACGTCGCGCGGGCCGATCTCCAGGCGAAGCGGCACGCCGCGCATTTCCCAGTCGTTGTATTTGAACCCGGGCGTCTCATTACGCGAGTCCAGCTTCACGCGGATGTCGGAGTCGACCAGCGCCTTCCTGACGCGCTCGGCCGCTTCCATGACGGATGCCTGTTCTTCCGCCGTCTTGTAGATCGGCACGATGACCACCTGGATGGGGGCCATGCGCGGCGGCAGGCGCAGACCTTTTTCGTCGCCGTGGGTCATGATGATGCCGCCGATGACGCGCCAGCTCATGCCCCAGGAGGTCGTCCAGCAGTGCTGGCGCACATTGTTCTCGTCAAGGTACTGGATGTTGAAGGCTTTGGCGAAGTTCTGGCCCAGGTTGTGGCTGGTGCCGCTCTGGAGCGCCCGCTTGTCGCCCATCATCGCCTCAATCGTGTAGGTGCGCAGCGCACCGGCGAAACGTTCGCTGCTGCTCTTCTGGCCCTTGATCACCGGGATGGCTGCCTCGTTGATCACGACATCGGCATAGACGTCGAGCATTTGCAGCGTCTCGGCTTCGGCGTCCGCCTCCGTGGCGTGGGCGGTATGGCCTTCCTGCCACAGGAATTCCATCGTGCGCAGGAAGGGGCGAGTGCGCATTTCCCAGCGTACGACGTTGGCCCACTGATTGATCAGCAGCGGCAGGTCGCGGTACGACTGAATCCATTCGGCAAAGGTCTCGCCGATGATCGTTTCGCTGGTGGGGCGCACGATCAGCCGCTCTTCCAGTTCTTTGCCGCCGCCGATCGTCACGACGGCCAGTTCCGGGCTGAAGCCTTCGACGTGCTGGGCTTCGCGTTTCAGGAAGGATTCAGGGATGAACAGAGGGAAGTAGGCGTTCTGGTGGCCGGTCGCCTTGAAACGCTTGTCCAGCGCTGCCTTGAGCGCCTCCCAGATTTCATAACCGTACGGTTTGACGATGATGCACCCGCGCACCGGGGACTGCCCGGCCAGATCGGCGCGGTAGACAATATCGTTATACCAGCCGGAAAAGTCTTCCTTGGGGTTTACCAGCGGCTGCGCCATGCGTACTCCCTTGATAATGGCCTGAGCTCATGGCGGGCTATTCTAATGGAAAGGCGCCGGTTCCTCATCCCCGAACCGGTTGGGTTTTCCGATGGGACGGATCAGGGGACGGGGCCGGAAGGGGCCGCCTTCGCGGCGGCCTCGCGGGACGCCGTCCACCTCATGGCGGTCCGTTTTCGTCGCCGCAGACAGGATAACCGTGTGGCCATGCGCAGGTTCTCGACCTTTTCAAACATCTCGGCATCGGAATTGCTCGGCGAGATCACCTCTACGGCAATGTCGGCCGCGAGCGGGTCGCCGGAACCCCGCGCCGATCGCCACCGCCACCCGGCGGACGTCGATCTCGCGAACGGGCTTCTTCGGCCGTCCAGCCTTCCAGCACGGCCTGCCGGCTCAGCCGGACCTTGCCGTCGGCGGGCGCGTCCGTGACCATGACCATGATCTCGTCGCCCAGAGCGACCTCTTCATCCGGCGTCGCGATGCGGCGGTCGGAAAGCTGCGAAATGTGCACCAGGCCTTCGCGCCCCGGCATGAATTCCACGAACGCGCCGTACGGCTCGATACGCGTCACCTTGCCGGTGTAGATGCGCCCGACTTCAGCCTCCTCGGTCATGCCGCGGATCTCGGCGATGGCCTGTTCGACCGCACGCCCATCGACGCCGGCGACGAAGATCGTGCCATCTTCCTGGATATCGATTTTGGCCCCGGTGCGCTCCTGAATGCCGCGAATGTTTTTGCCACCTGGGCCGATGACCGCCCCGATTTTCTCCGGGTTGATCTTGATCGACTCCATGCGCGGCGCATACGGATTAAGCGTCTGGCGCGGCTCGGGAATAGTCTCGAGGATCAGGTTGAGGATCGTCATGCGAGCGACCTTGGCCTGTTCCAGCGCCTTGGTCATGACCTCGTCGGTGACGCCATCGATCTTGATGTCCATCTGCAGCGCGGTGATTCCCTGCGCTGTGCCGGCGACCTTGAAGTCCATATCGCCGATGTGGTCCTCAAGACCCTGGATATCGGTGAGGACGGCGACCTTGTCGCCTTCCTTGATCAGGCCCATCGCGATACCTGCGACCGGGCTCTTGATCGGCACGCCGGCGTCCATCAGGGCGAGCGTGCTGCCGCATACCGAGGCCATCGACGTGCTGCCGTTGCTGCTCAGCACTTCGCTGACCAGACGGATAGTATATGGGAATACATCTTCCGGCGGGATCATCGCGCGCAGCGCCGCTTCCGCCAGCGCTCCGTGCCCGATCTCGCGGCGCTTCGGTCCCCGGAGGGGCGACGTTTCGCCGGTGGAGAAGGGCGGGAAGTTGTAGTGATGCATGTAGCGCTTGTTCTCTTCAGGACTCAGCGTGTCGAGTTCCTGCGAGTCGCGCGGGGTGCCCAGGGTGGCGAAGGTCAGGACCTGCGTCTGGCCGCGCTTGAACAGGCCAGTGCCGTGCACGCGCGGGACAACGCCCACCGCTGCGGCCAGCGGACGAATGTCCGTCAGACCGCGTCCATCCGGGCGAACGCCGTCTTCCACGATCCGGCGGCGGACCTCTTCGGCGATCAGCGTGTCGAACGCATCACCGAACTGGCCCTCGTCGAAGCTGGCGAATTCGCCGACGCCTTCGTCATCGTCCATCGGCACAGTGCGCTCTTTGTATTCGCTTACCAACTGGTCGCGCAGCGCGTCAAGCGCTTCGTTGCGGCCGGCGCGGTCAGTGGTTGAGGCGATGACCTCACGCACGCCCGCCCGTGCCTTCTGCTGCATCGCGTCATCCCACGACTGCGCGGGCTTGGCGATGCTGATCTGCCCCTTCGGCTTGCCGATACGCGCCTGCATCTCAAGCTGGAGCTCGATGAGCGGCTGGATCGAGTTATGGGCCAGTCGCAGCGCCTGCAACATGACGTCTTCGGGCACCTCGCTGGCGGCGCACTCGACCATGTTGATGGCGTCTTTCGTTCCCGAGACGCGCAGGTCAAGCGTGCTGTTCACGATCTGCGAGATGGTCGGGTTCACGACCAACTGCCCATCGATCATGCCGATGCGAACGCCGGCGACCGGACCATTCCAGGGTACGTTGGAGATCATCAGCGCGGCGCTTGCAGCGACGATGCCGATCATGTCCACCTGATGTTCCTGGTCGTGGCTGAACGCCGACAGGATGATTTGGACTTCGTTGCGCATTCCATCCGGGAACAGCGGACGGAGCGTACGATCGATGACGCGCGAGTTCAGGATCGCCTGTTCCGACGGCCGACCCTCACGGCGGAAGAAGCTGCCGGGAATACGTCCAGCCGCGTAAAGCTTCTCTTCATAGTCGACGCTGAGCGGAAAGAAGTCGATGCCTGGCCGGATCGACTTGCTCATTGTCGCGGTCGCGAAGACCAGCGACTCGGCAATCTGAATCGTGACTGCGCCGCCTGCCTGCTCCGCGTATCTGCCGGTCTCGATCGTGAATTCCTGACCGGCTATAGTCGTGCTGAAACGATGGATTTCGCCCATGGAACCGCTCATGATATTTTAGACTCTCCCTAGAAAGGCGATGCGCCCAGCAAAGGGATTAGCGACGCAGACCGAGACGCTGGAGAATAGCATGGTATGCTTCCGGATCGGTCTTGCTGAGATAGCGGAGATGCCGCCGCCGCTGACCCACGAGTTTGAGCAGACCGCGACGTGAGTGCTGGTCTTGCTGGAAATTCTTGAGGTGTTCGGTGAGCTGCTGGATGCGACGGGTCAGCAGCGCAATCTGCACCTGTGCAGAGCCAGTGTCCCCGTCGTGCAGCCCAAATTCCTGGATGATCTGGTCTTTTTCTTGCTTGGCAAGCGCCATGATTCATGTCCTCTGTTCGAATTCTAGTCACCAGATGCGTCGGACCACGGACACATCGGTCAGGATTAGCGCGTTCAGTATATCAGAATACGAACGATGTGCTAGGTAGCAGTCCGAGTTCACATGGGTTCATAGTGGAAGAATTGTGAATTGTATATATTGACCCATAGTTATTCGACAAGTGATTGTGCAGGATGCATGAACGTTGAGCAATCTTACTTCTCATTTTTTGCAACCTCGTGTATAGTGACCTATAGAAGGGTGCTTGATTCTATCTACTGTGACCAAGTGATTCGGCTTTGGGCCGATGAGGAGCAAACAGAATTATGGTGGTCGCCTATAACCACGCTCAGCGCGCTAACACCAGCGTCTATGGGGATGCCCTTGAGCAGTACAACCGCGCTGTGAATTACTTAGATTTAGATGATTCTCTTGTCGACTTCATGCGTTACCCCCGCCGCGAATTTACCGTGAATTTCCCGGTCCGCCGTGACGATGGCACGATGGAGATGTTCACTGGTTACCGTGTACACCACAGCACAGTGCTGGGCCCTTCGAAGGGTGGCATCCGATACAGCCTCGCGGTCGATATCGATGAGATCCGTGCGCTGGCCATGTGGATGACCTGGAAGTGCGCCCTGGTAGGCCTGCCTTACGGCGGCGCCAAGGGCGGTGTGGTGGTCGACCCGAAGAAGCTTTCCCTGGGCGAGCTAGAACGTTTGACACGGCGCTATGCCGCAGAACTTATTCCGATCATTTCACCTCATGCGGACATTCCCGCACCCGACATGGGTACCAACGGCCAGACCATGGCCTGGTTCATGGATACGTATAGTATGACGGTTGGCTATTCGGTTCCGGCGATCGTCACCGGCAAGCCGGTCATCATTGGCGGCAGCCAGGGGCGCGTCGAGGCGACGGGCCGTGGCACCATCGTGGTCATGGTCGAGGCGCTCAAGGGCCGCAGCTGGTGGAAGTCGGTCCCCGGCGAGACCGTGGTCGCCATTCAGGGTTTCGGCAATGTCGGCTCGCATGCCGCCGCCTATGCCCAGTCGCTCGGCTTCAAGGTCGTCGCGGTTAGCGATGTCAGCGGCGGGGTATACAATCCGAACGGTCTGGACATTCAGGGGTTGATGGAATATGTCCAGGGCAATGGCACCCTGGAGGGCAACGACTACGGCGATTTCGTCACCAACGACGAACTGCTGGCGCTGCCCTGCGATGTGCTGGTCCCGGCGGCGATGGAACGTCAGATCACCCGCCATAATGCCGACCAGGTGAAGGCCAGGATGATCGTCGAGGGCGCAAACGGGCCGACGAGCCCTGAAGCCGACGATATTCTGAACGACAAGGGCGTCTTTGTGGTGCCCGACATATTGGCCAACGCCGGCGGCGTGGTCGTCAGCTATTTCGAGTGGGTCCAGGATCTGCAGTCGTTCTTCTGGGACGCGGAAGAGGTCTTCCGCCAGCTCCAGCGGAAGATGGCGCAGTCTTACTACGCCACCGAGACTACCGCCGATAAGCACAAAGTGCCGATGCGCATCGCCGCGCAAATTCTGGCGATCCGCCGCGTCGCAGATGCCCTGAAGACCCGGGGCTTCTATCCGTAAGGATCTTGGTGCGGGCTTCCTCTCCCAGTTTGCCTCACCTTCACATCTGCCGGGCGATTACCGGTGGGTGTGGGGGTGAGGTCTTTTCGTGGTACGATCGGGACCTAACAGACAGATCGATAGCACGAAATGAGAACGATACGCTCCGATGGCATGGATGAAGCGCCTCAATGAACTGATCAGCACCCAGGCGGACACCCCATTCGACGCCGCCCTCGCCGAAGCGCGTCGCGCCCGCTGCGCTGGGGATGCCGCTAACGCGCTCCAACTTATCGAAGCTGCTGAAGCCAAAGCAGGCTACGCTGAGCAGAAGACGGATGCCGCGTTCGAACGCGTGCGTATCCTGATCATGCTGCACCATTTTGACGAAGCCCAACCTATTGTCGACAACCTGCTTCGCGGTGCGGCCTTGGTGCGCGCCAAAGCGCTGGCGCATGTCGCGCAGGGCGAACTGGCAGCCGCGCGGGGCGACCTCAACGCGGCGCGGAGCGCTTATGAGACAGCGGTCGAACTGACGCGCGGCAGCAGCTCGATCGGCTTTCGCGATGTCGCGGCGCTGGCTCGTGGGTTGCTGGCGGATGCGGCGCTGCGCGATGGGGGCGGCCGCTATGCCGACCATCTGCTGCGCGAGGCACTGGCCATGCTGACGTCCGAGTCCGACCGAGGCCTGCGAGGGTGGCTGACGGGTTTGCAGGGCGAGGCAGCCCTGGAGATGGGGCAGACCTCGCAGGGGATGACCCTGCTGGACCAGGCGGTGGCGCTCAGCGGGGCGGCCGGCTGCCGCGTCGACAGTCGTCGCTGGGGCGCGCGCATGGGCGAGCGGGCGCTTGCTGAAGGGCGCACTCAGGATGCCCAGCGAGCGTTCTCCCAGGTGCTCAACCTCTATTCTGAAGAAGTGGTCTCCCCCGACTATTGTGACGCCGTGCTCGGTATGAGCCGGGCCACGCTGGGCATTCGTGGGGATGAGCAGCATCGAGAGGCACTACGCTGGTCGGAGATCGGCCTGCGCACCGCCGAGGCGCTCCAGGATGCGCGGCGAGTCGCACGCGCCCATGGCGCCGTGGGCGAAGCGCTCAAATCACTGGGACGAAGCGCCGAAGCGCTGCCGCATCTGCAAGCCGCGCTCAACGGCGTTGTCGATGTGCCTCTCTCGGCGCGTCGCGCGCTGGGCGGGGCGCAGTTCGAAGCCGGGGATCACGCCGCCGCGCTGGCCACCTACGAAGATGCGGTGCAGCGCGCCGATCATCATGGGACGTCTATGGACCGTGCCGACCTTCGGCGCGACCTGGGGCTGGCCCGCTGGCAGATGCGCGACTATTCCGGCGCGATTCAGGCGTGGACCAACGCGATCCCCTTGTATGAAGAAGCGAATGCGATGGCCCAGGCAGCCCGACTGCACATCGACATCGCTAATGCGCGGCGCTTGCTGGGGCACGAACCCGCGCGGTCAAGGATGTCGAACACGCGTTGATGCTGCTCAACGCCATCGAGCGGGAGGATGCCGAGACCCGTGGCGTCGTGCTGTCCAATGCCGCCGTGGTGTATGCCGAGAGCGCCGACGCTGAGTCTGCCGACGCCTTCTTTAAGGAAGCGGTCGATCTGGCGGTCGCCTCAGACGATCGCGTTGCGCAGGCCACCCGCCTGGGCAACTACGGCTGGTTCCTGCTGCTGGTGGGCCGCCCTCGCCGCGCCCAGACGACTCTGGAACAGGCGCTGGTGCTGAGCCAGGAACTGGGGCTCAAGCTGCAAACGGCTGTTCAGACGGACAATCTCGGTCTGGTTCGCGATGCGCTGGGAGAATACACCGCTGCCCTGGAACTGCACGAGCAGGCGGTTCAGCTCACGACGGACAAGGGGTGGCAGTCGCTCTTTCGCGCCAATGCTGCCAATAGCCTGATATCCCTTGGTCGTTACGACGATGCGCTGGCGCTGCTTGACACGATGCTGGTCGCGGCGCGGGCCCAGCCGCATGATGACGCGCTGGTCGCCGGGTTGATCGCCCAGGCCAGGGCCCGCCTCGCCGTCGGCCTCCACAGCATCGAGCCGGTTATCGACGAGGCGATCGCCGTGGCTCGCAAGCTCGACCACCGCCGGCTGCTGGCCGAGGCGCTGGCCGAGCGCAGCCGCTGGCAGGCACGCCAGGGACAGAGCGACGGCGCGCTTGCGTCATGGGACGAAGCGCAGAAGCTGTATCTGCTGCTGCACATGCCGCAGGGAAAGCTGTCTCCCGACTGGCTCTAGAGCGTATCTGATAATTGCCCTTTTGCATTCGTTGCGGCACAAAAACACATCTTCGTAGGCACACGCTTCTGCGTGTCCGCCGGTCTCGGACGGCAAGAATGCCGTCCCTACGAGAGAACCGCCGAATATTCAGATACGCTCTAGAATGATTTGGGGCGGTTCATCACGTTCACCGCGCGACGACCGGCAGCACGATGTGTGAGGCTGCCGCCGCGCTGCGCGAGACCTGAAACGTCGGCGTTCCCGACTCCGGAATGCGGGCAAAGGTGTCCTTGTCCGCGCCGGCGATGGCGACTCGGATGCGATGCCCTCGGCGAATCAGTGCCGACGTGGGCTGCAAGCCAATGACGACTTCCACCCGCTGGCCTCGCGGCAGGGGTGACGCGTCGGCTCGCCTGCAACTGTGGTAGGGCATTCCGGTGACATACGGCGGTGGCGCATCCGCCAGCTTGCGGTGCAGGCCGCGGAGCTGCCCCTCGGTGAGGTAGCGCACCACGCCGCGTTCATCCACATCCTCCAGATAGACGAAAAAGGCCGCATCCTCGCTGCTCGACGCGATGTGTAGAGTCACGCTCGGGTAGCCGGTGATCTCCATGTCGTGCTCCAACGGCGCGGACGTGTAGGTGAGCAGTCGCTGGTCCATCTTCGCCCGGTCGGGGTAGTGGACAGGCTGCGCCATCTGTGTGTTCCAGCGGTTGGTCTTGCCGGTCGATGCCTCGAAATCGACGGTATAGGAATCGGTCGCGTCCTGCTCGACCGGCGCCGATGCCGTCAGGCCGTTCCCGGCTGCAAAATACCAGGTCTGCTGCGTGGCTCCGGGGAGTGGGAACGCATCGGTCTGCTTCCAGACTTCTTCGCCCAGGGTGTAGTAGGTGAGCGTCTTGCCTGCCGGCGGTCGGTCCTCGACCAGCGTGCGTTGGAAGAATGCCGTCATGGCGGCCCACTGCTGTGCCTGGAGCGGATCGGGCTTCGCGCTGGGTTTCTGGTAGGGGCTGCCGTGTGCCGTCATCTCGTGCTTCCAGGCGCCGATCACGGCGATCTGCGGGTTCGGAAAGGTGTTGAAGGTGCGCAGGACCGCCTCCGCCGCCGCGCCGTCGAGCCAGCTTCCCCAGGAGAACAGCGGGACGCTGCTCCGGCGAATCTCGTCGTTGTAGGCATACACGCTGATGTCGTCCAGGGTCAGCCCGCTATCGCCAAACGGATCGTCCCGGAAAGTGATACCGTTCATGGCAGCGTATACGTTGGTGTTCGCTTGGTGCTCGGCCAGCGCCTGCGCCCGGAGCGTCCCCGTCTTACGATCCTCGTCGACGGGGCGCACGCTCCTGGAGAACAGCCGCGCGCTGAAAGGGAACAGCTTCGAGGGCTTACCGCTGTCGAGCATCGCGTTGCTCATGCTCCAGGCTTCGATGAAGGCGGTGTTGAAGATGCCGCCGGGCATCGCGACGTCGGCGTAAACGTCGTACTCGATCTCCTGTGGGATCACCCCTTTGATGCCCTCATGGCCGGTAGCGACCAGCCGCAGTGCCGTAGCGCCCTCATAGGAGATGCCATAAGCGCCGATATGGCCACTGCACCACAGCTGCGCCAGCACCCAGGCGACCACTTCGCCATAGTCGGCAATCTCCTCCGGCGCGAACGGAGCACGGCTCGAACCGAACGAAGCGCCGGTGCCGCGCGCATCGACCACGACCAGGGCGAATCCGCGGGCGATGAAATCGTCGGGGGTGCGCTCGCGCGGGCCAATCAGCGGCTTGCCCGGCTGGTCCGGCATGCGCAGATCGATGCTGCGCCAGTAGCGCGCCAGGATCATCAGCGTCGGGAATCGCGTTCCCGGAGGCGCATCGGCCGGCAGCATCACGTCGAGGGCGATTCGCGTTCCATCGCGCATGGGGAGGTACAACGAACGGTTCTCGACCTTCTTGTAGCGCTTCTCTGGCGGGTTCGCATGCAGATCATGCAGGGTGGCGGTCTTGAGTGTGGTCGTGGTCACTGCAATGGTCCTTTCTTGTCGTCCGGCGATAAGCTGCATTGAAGCGACGGGGCGCGCCGATCGCGTGCCCACGGACGAAATCACGGTTGGTCAGGTTGGTTGAACGGAGCCGATCAGGTGGTTGAGCGGGTAAGGTTCCCTGTTGTTGCTGAGGAACAAGGCCGAGAAACTACCAGCAGAAACGGGCGCTTTTCCCTCATTTCTGCCCTCATCTCTCATCCCTTCTCTCTTAGAACTCTTCCTCGACACGCTGGATCGTCTCGTCCAGCCAGGCCACGATGGCCTCTTCCGTCATTTCGCCGACACGCCGGGTGGCTTCCCACATCAGGGCGTCGCGGCGAAGCTCCGGCTGCGCTTCGACGGTCGACGCGATCATCGCCTTGATCTCGCGAAAGACGGCGATCTGCCCCTGACGCAGTGCACGCTGCAAGCGGAGCTGCGTCAGAACCGTCTGCTTGTCGAGCTGCGCCGAGAAGAAGAGACGGAGCAAGAACGGCTCCTTGGCTGGCGTGATCTCGGTCAGCGGTTCTGACAACCAGCGGCGCAGATCCTCACGCCCTGCCGCCGTGATCGAGTACACCCGCCGGTCCGGCCGATCCTCCTGCGGTTCGATCTCTGAGGTCAGCAGCTTTTCCTTCTCCAGCGAATCCGGCGTCCGGTAGATCTGGCTGGGAAGGGCATGCCAGAAGTGGCCGGCGGAGGTATCGATGAACTGCTTGAGCTGATACCCGGTCATGGATTGATAGTTCAGCGCTCCGAGTAACACATACTTCAACATGGTGCACCACATGGTCTGGGAGCCGGAAAGTGTTCGGCCGTGCCTGTTGGCACTGGCGGACCCGTCAAGCATAACCGCGATGGGGGCAGAGACCCAAGCGCACGAGCGCAGTTCTGATACATACTCCACAAATCATATAACACTTGTGGAATACGTCAAGTGTTCGGCTTTTCGTGTTCAGGTGTATCTGGAGGCGAAGTTGCACCCGGTTCGCTAGAATATACGGCGATCCACCTCCCAAGTGTTTCTCAGGACAATTCATGACAAGCTACTGGTTTCTCTCCGCGCCGCTTTACAGCCATCTTGACTGGGGCGGTTATCTGCCGACGGCGATCGAGCTTCAGGCGCGCGGGCACGAAGTTACCTGGATCAGCGAAAATCCGATCGCTGGGCCGGTTACCCAGGCGCGTATTCCCTTCGCGCCGGTTCGCAGCGTCGGCTGGCTGTGGCCGCCCCCCGCTGCCGGAGGCGGACGGTCTGAAGCCGAGCGACGCCGTGATGATTCGCTACCGGCGCGCGCTCGACACCTGGATGAGCGAGGAATTGGTCGGGGATGCGGTCGATGCGCTGCTGGAGTTGGCCGATCAGATCGGCGCACCAGATGTCATCGTTACCGATCCGTTTCTAACGGCGGCGGCGCTCACAGCCGAGAAGCTAGGAGCGAAGCTGGCGGTCTGCGGCTGGGTGGCGATGCGCGATTTGCGCGACGATCTGCTCTTTCCGGTGCAGAAAATCCTGGGCGACGAAAGCCGGCAGCGGCTCGATGCCCTCTGCGCGCGCTTCGGACTGGCCGGAAGATATTTCTCGCAGGGGCCAACGCCGTCCATCCTCAGCCCATCGCTGCACGTCAGCTACTTCAATGCGGAGTGGTATCAGGCGGATCTGCCGGACATGATGCCGCAGACGTTGTTCGTCGGCGGAAAGCCCATTGGTTCGCCAACCCCACCGGCATGGCTGACCGAGATCCCCGAGGACGCGCCGCTCGCTGTAATCACGCTGGGCACGACCTTCACCGGCGACCTGGGCTTTTTCGCCTGGGCGGCGCAGGCAGCCGCGCAGGCCGGCCTGGTGCCGATCGTGGCAATTGGCTGGAATCCGATGGAAAAGGAAGACAAGGCGAAGTTGATCAAGGCGCTCCCACGGGGCACGCGCCTGGTGAACTTCGTTCCGTTCGCCACCGTGCTGCCGCGCACCCGGATCATGTGTCACCACGGGGGGATGGGGACCACGCACGCTGCTCTGATCCACGGTGTTCCGCAGATCGTCGTGCCCCACGCCGCGGACCAGCGGGGGCAGGCGCGCCGCGCGGCCCAGGCCAAAGTGGGCCTGCATCTGACCGCCCATGATGTGCGTCAGGGCGCTCTGGGGCAGGCGTTCAACGCGCTGATGGAAGATGAGCGCGTTCAGGCCGCAGCCCGTGCCACGGCCGACGATCTTGCCCAGCTTGGCGGTCCTCCGCGTGCCGCGGAGGCGCTGGCTGCTCTATGACAGAGGATCAATGGGCCCGTAGGCCGTAGGCCGAGGCGATGCTCGTCCGCCGCGCTCGCGGCGCTTCAATCCAGCATCCAGAACACCCGCCGGTAAGCCGTTGTGGAGAAGCTCTCAACGGTGAAGACCGCTTCCTGTGGCTGAAGGCAGAGACCCATGCGGGCGTCCTGAGTTGCGCGGCTGCCGATCAGCGGAGGTGACAAGACCAGGTGCTGGCCTACCTGCCCGTCGTGGACGAAAACCCAGATCTGCCGGTCTTCCTCGACGAAGTCGCGCTGCGCCAGCCAGGTGAAGCCGAGGGTCTCATTGACGAAGGTTTCCGACGCGCCGCCGCCAAAGATGCACACGCGATCCCAGGGGAATGGCACCTGGTCCCCCAGGGTAACACGCTCGCCGTCGCGCATCCCCCGTGCCGACTCAGCGATCTGCGCCGCCCAACGCACCTGCTCTTCGGTCTGGTGGTGTATCGGATCGGCCAGCCGACCGAAATCATAACTGCTGCTCATGAGGGTATCCCTCCATACTTGACAGGCGCCTAAGCCAAGGACGATGACCAGCAGTAGTCCGGTCCTGGTGAGCGCTCTCATGGTTTAGCGACCACTGCCTGAGCCACCGCCGGGCTGCGGGATCTGGTTTGGATCGACGGGGATGTTGGCTGCGTCTGGCGCCTGATCGGTGGGCGCGACCGGGCCATTTTCCAGGACCGCCAGTTGCTCGGGCGTATTGGCGCCAAGCCCGGCGCTGCCCGGAATGTACACCCCCTGGCCGCTGCGAATGGCCTGGCCGATCAGGTTGCGAAGCTGCTCGGGCGAGGCGTTGGGATACTGCTGCGCCATGCGAATGCCGAGCGCGTTGTTCTGCCGGTCCATGAAGTCGCGCGCGGCCGGGTTCCCGTCTTTCGTCTCGTGCGCGTCGGTGAACTCCTGTGTCCACTCCGCGCCGAATTCCTGCGTCATGCGCGCCGACCAGTAGGCGTGGCGGAAGGCGTCGCCCAGCCCGTCGTTGTTGGAATGGCTGCCGAAGACGGATTCTTCCGTGGCGAAGGCTTCGTCGTGCAGGTTGTTCAGCGTCATCAACTGGAAGGTGTTGAGCCTGTCCATGGCCTGCGCTTCCAGCTCGGTGATGTCGCTGCGGAAGAACCCGAAGGCCTGCGCCACGTCGCGGGCGATCCCGGGCCTGGGATAACCGACGACGGTGTTGCCGGCATACGAGCCGCGGTTGTTGCGGAACGCGTCGAAGGCTGCGCCGACATCCGTGGGACCGCCGGGCGCCGCGCCAGGGGATTCAGCCGCCGTGCCGCCGCCGCTGTATGTATCGCCCGCAAAGAGACTGGCCGCCTCCTCCTCGCCCGCCGCGAAGAGGCTGGCGATCTGGCCGACTGCTTCCTCGGCGGCGGCGAAGGCCCGCGCCAGCCTCAGCAGGGCTGGCAGGGTTTCGGAATCCAGATCATTGTAGAAAACTGTCGCGTTGTCGCCGATCCACTTCCGCTCGTCACGCAGTGTCTGCTGACAGTCTTCGACACGACGCAGGAGCTGCTGAACGCTCTCCTGCTGATCGGCAAACGCCTGGGCGACCTTCTGGAGCGATGTGTAGTTGACGGTGACGGCGGGTACAGTCATGACGATCCTTCCAGCATCGAGTGCCCAATGTCAGGCGGAGGCGCTTCTAGACTTTCGTCCCCTTGACGATCACATGCGTATGATCGAAGATGGCATCCGCCGTCCCTGCGCAGCGGATGTTCATCCATTTGGCGACCGGCTCAGGCGCCTGGATCATCAGGATGTGCAGATGCTCGATCACCTCCGGCGTGCAGCCCTGGCGCTCGGCCCATTCCACCATGGGTGCATCGCGGGTGACGAGCAGGGTGTCGTCGACGGTCAGGCCGGCATCCAGGAAAGCCCCCTGCCATTCGTACACAGGCAGGGCGCGAACGTGCGATGGATCGCGCAGTTTCTCGAAGGCTTCGACGTAGGCCGCATCTTCGCGGCTGTCCGGGAGCGCCTGGTCCTGCACGATAAGCGTACCGCCGGGCTTGAGCGTTCGCGCGCATTCCAGCATGAAGCGGAACACGTCCGGGAAGTGATGGGCCGCGATCCGGCAGGTGATCAGGTCGAACATCCCCGCGCGGAAGGGGAGGGCTTCGGCATCCGCCGGGATGAAGTCGACGTTCGTGAGGCCCTTCCGGTCGATCAGAAAAGCGCGAGCCGCGTCGAGCATCACCGGCGCGTAATCCGAGGCGATCATCCGGCCGACGTGCGGGGCCAGCTTGAGCGCCGTGTGGCCGCCGCCGGTCGCGATGTCAAGCGCGATCCAGTCTGGCTCTGGCGCGGCCAACCGCAGAATGTCGTCGAGATCGCTGCCATCGCTGTGGGCCCTGCTGTTGACGTATCCCTGCGCGTACTGACTAAAGCGTTCGCGACTGTGAGATTTGGGATCGGGCGTGTTCACGATTTTCACATTTCCTCTTTGCGATCATCATTGTAGCCGGAGTTCGGATTAAAGGCATGTTAGCGTTCGCCGCCGATCGTGTCAAAAGCCGCGCCTCAGCCCTGGGGTTCAACCTGGTGGGAATCACGCGCGCGACGCCATCGCCGACTCTGGCGGCCTATGAGCGCTGGATCGCCGCCGGCATGCAGGGCGAAATGGGCTATATGGCTCGTCCGGATCGGGTCGCGCGGCGGCGCGACCTGGCCGTCATCCTGCCCGGTGTCCGCTCGCTGGTGGTCGTCGGCCTGGATTACGCGGCGGCCATGCCCGAAGCCGTGCTGAACGACCCCCGCCGCGGGCGGATCGCCGCTTACGCCTGGGGGTTGGATTATCACGACGTCATGGCCGATCGCCTGGAGGTGCTGGCGGACTGGATGAGCGAGGTGGCAGGCGACGCCGGCGGTGCGCATCGCGTCTATGTGGATACCGGCGCGATTCTGGAGCGCAGCCACGCGCATCAGGCCGGTCTTGGCTTCACCGGCAAGAACACCATGCTCATTCACCCCCGCCGCGGGAGCTTCTTCTTCCTGGGCGAAATCCTCACCGAGCTTGAATTCGATGCTTACGACACGGCGGGGCGGGCCACGCTCTGCGGGACATGCACCCGCTGCCTGGGCGCGTGCCCGACCAATGCCTTCCCGGAGCCGCACGTTCTGGACGCGCGCCGCTGCATCAGCTACCTGACGATCGAGCATAAAGGCTGGATCGACCCCGCCCTGCGTTCGCAGATGGGCAACTGGATCTACGGCTGCGATGTCTGCCAGTCGGCTTGTCCGTTCAACCGCTTCGCTTCGGAGACGAGTGTATCGTCGTTTGTTCCGGCGGATGTTGACCATGCCGCGCCGCCCCTGGTTGACGTGCTCAGGCTCGATGACGCCGGCTTTCAGGCGCGCTTCGGCGGCAGCCCGATCGAGCGCATCAAGCGCGACCGGTTGGTGCGCAACGCCTGCGTGGCGGCCGGCAACTCGGGCCACCTGCCCCTTGTGCCGGCGTTGCTTGCACTGCTGGACGATCGAAGTCCGCTGGTTCGCGGTCACGCCGCCTGGGCGCTGGGGCAGTTCAAGGCTCGTCCTGTGTTGGCGGCGCTGGCACAACGCCTGGACGGTGAGCCTGACGAACAGGTTCGGACCGAAATCGCCGCGGCGCTGGCGGGAACGACATAAGAAACACCGATCCCGCCGCGTCTGAATTTCGATTGTATGATCGTGCTGGTCGAACGCCCCGGCGCTTACGACCGGTTCGTGAGAAGACCGTAGCAATTCGTGATAGTGCAGATAGTGCAGAATGAGGGAAGCAAGGACGATGGAGACGAAAACGTTCACGGTTCCGAACATCGGCTGTGATGGCTGCGTGCGCACGATTGTCGGCGAACTCAGCGGCAAGGAAGGCGTCGTCAAGGTCGAGGGCGATGTGGCCACCAAGCGCGTGACCGTGCAGTGGCAGTCACCCATGACCTGGGACACGATCGTAGAAACGCTCGAGGAGATCGACTACTCCCCGGCTCAGCCGCTGATGCCCTGACCAGCGCCACGACATTGCGTTGTATGCAGAGGGAGGATCGGTCGTCAATGCGAGACCGATCCTCCCTCTGTTTGCTTTAGCTTTGGCTCACGCTATGGCATAATTGCCGGGTCGCTCAAATAGACTCTCCTGGCAATGTCTACAGATCTTGTAACGTCTCGCGTCCCAGGCGGTGCACAGACTTCTTTGACGCTGCGTGGGTTTGCCCGAATTACCGCCAGCATCCTCTGGTTCGCGCTGTTCGCCGGCTGGCTGGCCTACCTGATCGGATTCTGGTGGGTAGGGCTGGAGCGCGCGCGCTATGCGGTGTGCGACCCGTTCATGCCCGCCAACATGCTTGAATACCTTCCGCTGTGCGTCGGTATCACGGCCGCCTCGGAACTGCTGGTGCAGATCATCTTCGGCATCGCGGCGACGATCCTCTTCCTCCGCAAGCCGGATGAGGTGATGACCATGCTGGCTTCGGCGATGCTGCTCATCCTCAGCGGCGGCATCTCGAATGTCACGCTCGGCCTGTCGATCTATCCGGCCACCGAAGGCTTGAGCCGGTTCATGCTCGGCGCCGGGTTGTGGACGGCCGCCATGGTGTTTCTTCTGTTCCCGGATGGTCGTTTCCGTCCGCGCTGGACCTGGGCGATCGGTGCGGTCTATGGCCTGTGGGTGGTCTCCTGGTGGGTGATCCCGGCGCTCGACATGACCCGCCGCCTCACTCTCGCCGCCTATCCCGTGCTGGCCTTTTCTCTGCTGCCGTCCGTTGGCGCCGTCTGGATCGGCTACCGCAGCTACTACACGCCGACGCAGCAGCAGCAGACCAAGTGGGTGGTGGTCGGCGTGGTCAGCGCGCTGCTGATCTACACGATTTTCGTGCTCACGGCGCTGATCATTCGCACTCCGCTCAGGGGACGCTCACCGGGCTGGTCATCTACGTCGCTTCGGTGTATGGCCGCTGGTTTGGCGTGTCGCTCATTCCGATCGCTATCCTCTTTTCGATGGCGCGCTACCGGCTCTGGGATGTCGATCTGGTCATCAGTCGCGCGCTGGTCATCGGCGCGGTGACCGTCGCCCTGATCGTGGTGTTCATCGCGGCTGTTTTCGCCGTGCAGCAGGTCGCGCTGCGGTTGACCGGCGGGGAGCAGTCGAATCTGGCGATGGCCGTGGCTTCCCTGGCGGTGGCCGTGCTGTTCAACCCGGTGCGCAACAAGCTCAGTGAGATCATCGACCGCCGATTCTATCCGCGCCGGCTCAAGATCGCCCGCGAGATTACCCGGCGCGGCCTGGACACGGTCGCCGAATCGGCTTCAGCCCTCGTGCCGCGCATTCGCGATCAGGTGACCGGCAGCCAGTTCGGGCAGTATCTGCTTGAAGATCTGATCGGTCGGGGCGGCATGGCCGAGGTCTACCGGGGCCGGCACGGCGGCCTGGACCGCGAGGTGGCCATCAAGGTGCTGACGCCGGGGTTGGCCCATGACGAGCGTTTCAGGGTTCGTTTCCAGCGAGAAGGTCGCGCGATCGCGACGCTCAGCCACCCCAATATTGTGACCATACACGACTCGGGTGAGCATGAGGGCATGTTCTTCATCGTCATGGAGTTTGTGCATGGCGAAAGCCTCTCGTCGATCATCCACCGTGACGGCCCCATCCCGATCCCGCAGGTGATTACAATACTGCGCGGGGTCGCCGCTGCGCTCGATCACGCTCATAGTCACGGCATCGTCCACCGCGACGTCAAACCTCACAACATTATGATCGAGCGCAAGACGTATCCTGAGACCGGCGAGCTGGCCGTGCGGGCGGTGCTGATGGATTTCGGCATCGCCCGGGTGATTGAGTCGCGCACGGCCCTCACCACCGGCTCTGGCGCGCTGGGCACACTTGACTACATCGCCCCGGAACAGATCCTGGAATCGTCGCGCGTCGATGGTCGGGCCGACATCTACTCGCTCGGCGTCGTCGCCTACCAGATGCTCACCGGCAAAGTGCCATTTCGTGGACCGAGCCCGGCGGCGGTGATCGCGAGTCACTTGCAGGTTCCTGCGCCGGACCCGCGCAAGCTCAACTCGCAGATTCCGTCGCGCTTGGCGCTGACGATCATGCGCGCCATGGCCAAAGACCCTGAAGAGCGACCTCAGACGGCGGCCGAATTCGCGGCCGGGCTGGAGTGAATGCCGGCCGGCACGCCGGGTTCACCAGACGTGGGGCATCAGTCTGGAACGGACGCGGCCGGCGTAGTCGCGGTAACCGGCCAGTTGGTCCTGAAGCATCCGGTCTTCCAGGCGGGTGCGAACAATCAGTACAATCGTGATCAGCGCGGCCGGCACGAAGGCCCAGAGGGTGCTCAGATATAGCGGCGTACCGAGATAGATCAGCAGGCCCGCGACATAACCTGGATGGCGGACCCAGCGGTATGGCCCACTGCTGATGACCTGGTGGCCTCGGTCCGTCTGGATGCGCACGACGCCGGAAAAGTAGCGGTTTTCCAGCAGGGCGTAGGTGCCGAGAATCTGACCGAGTACGAAAACCAGAAATCCGCCGGCTCGCAGCGCTGGATGCACGGGCGCGGACCATCCGAAGCGCGCGTCGAAACCGGCGACGACCATGACCAGCAGGCCGGACAGGCCGATGAGCGGCGCGAGGGCTTTATCCCAGGATGCCATGTCCTCACGTTCCATTGAATGGGCACGTTCTCGAATGAGATCAGGATTCCGCCGCGCTGCGAGAGTACGGCTGATGACGAACGACAGGATGGCTACGATGGCATAGAGCCATGCTTCCGTCCAATCCCACCTCCCGGAGATCAGGATGGGCAGGAGGGGGAGAAGGACGACGAATACGATCAGTTGGGCGATCACACGAGGCGTGAGCAAAGAAGTGTTGTTCACCGGGGGAATCCTTTCGCGTACCGCCTGACAGATGCTGACCCTTGCCGGCCAGTCGTCAAACGGTTCAATTTTCAGCTTCCTCAAATAAAGTTTAGGTGACCCTAAAAACGGGGTCAACTGATGAATGTCACATTCGGACGGACGCCGGTGGTTACGCCTGCGCCGTCCACCATACGTCGCCTTCCAAATTGCCGTAGGTCGTGGCTGAAGCGGAAGCTGGCCACGAGAGAGAGCACATGACTTCAACGAGTACCACCCCATCCATCAAGCGCGACCCTTATGCCGCGCTGCGCCTCCGTGACTTTCGACGGCTCATCCTTGGCCGGCTGATCGCACAGCTTGGCGAGGCGATGGTGAGCATCGGCATTGGCTGGGAGCTCTACCAGCGTACGCGCGACCCGCTGGCGCTGGGGCTTGTCGGATTGGTGCAGGTCATTCCGGTGATGCTGCTCTCGCTTCCCGGTGGCTATGCCGTCGACCGCTTCGATCGCCGCAAGATCCTGCTGCTGTCGCAGGCCTTTCTGGTGCTCTGTTCCCTGGCGCTGCTGGTGATCTCCACGACTCAGGGTCCGCTGGTGGTCTTGTATGGCGTTCTGGCACTCATCGGCGCCGCACGCGCCTTCAACAACCCGGCTGAGAGCGCCATCACGCCGCTGACTGTGCCCCCGGAATACTTTATGAATGCCGTCACCTGGAGCACGAGCGTTTGGCAGGTATCGGCGATTCTTGGCCCGGCCATTGGCGGTTTTCTGATTGCCCTGACTGGGGGCGCCGCGGCGGTGTACATCGTCAATGCCGCCGCCGGCCTGGTGCTGATCGGCGCGGTGTTGACCATTCATATCCGCCAGGCCGAGTCGGCCCCGGCTGACGAATCGCCGTTTCAGGCTCTCCGCGGCGGCGTCCGCTTTCTTCGCGGCGCGCCGATCATCCTGGGGGCGATCTCGCTCGACATGTTCGCCGTCCTGTTCGGCGGCGCCGTCTATCTGCTGCCGGTCTTTGCCACCGACATCCTGCACGTCGACGCCACCGGCCTCGGCATCCTGCGGGCCGCACCCTCGATCGGCGCCATCACCATGGCCATGTTCCTGGCGCGTCGTGCGCCGTTCGAGCATGCCGGCCGCACGCTGCTCTGGGCAGTCGCCGGGTTCGGCGTGGTGACGATTATCTTTGGCTTTTCGACATCGTTCTGGCTGTCGGTCGCCATGCTGGCGCTCTCGGGAGCTCTCGACAACATCAGCGTGGTCGTGCGCCACACCCTGATCATCACCTTCACGCCTGACAACATGCGCGGGCGAGTGGCCGCTGTCAATTCCGTTTTCATTGGGGCGTCCAATGAACTGGGCGGCTTCGAGAGTGGCGTGACGGCCGCCTTTTTCGGCCCGGTGGGTGCGGTCGTGTTTGGCGGCATTGGTACGTTAATTACGGTCGGCCTGATCGCCCGGTTGGCACCGCAGCTTCGCAACCTGCGCCGAATCGGTCACTAGCGGACATCGTGCTGCTCGGTTTGCTCCGTCGGAGGCGAAGTGCGCTATGATTGACAGAACGGCAGTGCCTCGAGGACCGGTCATGGCCAATATCCTCATTATCAACGGAAGCCCCATCGCCCCGTCTCGTACAGGCGCCCTGATGGGGTACTGCGCCGATTTCATCCAGCGACAGTGGCACACCACGACGACGGTCCGCATCGACGTGCGCGAACTGGACCCTGTAGAACTGACGCATGGCCGCTTCGATGGCGGATCGATCATGGCGGCGGCGGCACTGGTTGGCGAAGCTGAAGGCATCATCCTTGGCACGCCGGTCTACAAGAATTCCTTCGCCGGCGTGCTCAAGGCCTTCCTCGACATCCTGCCGCAGGGGGCCTTCAGCGGCAAGGTCGTCCTGCCGATTGTGCTGGGCGGGGCCGCGGCGCATGCCTTGGCCATCGACTACGCGCTGCTCCCGGTTTTTGCGGCGCTGAACGCCTATCACACGCTGCACGGCGTGTTTTTGATTGAGAACCAGGTCGAACTGCTCGACGGTCGCCTGTCCAGCTTCACCGCCCCCGAGGCGGAACACCGCATCGACGCCGCTCTGGAGCAGTTCATCCTGGCGGTGCGGCGCACCCGCATCTGAAGTTCAGTCCACGGGCAAACAACAAAAAACGGACACCTGCCACGGTGTCCGTTTTTTGTTGTTCTGACGATTAAGCTTCAGAAGGTGGCCCTAACCGCTTTCTCCCTGGGCGGCGGCCGGTTTCGCGGCCGGCTCTTCGACGGTTTCTTCAGCCGCTGGTTCTTCGATAGCTTCCGAGGCGCCGTGCGGTCTTGCCTGCGGGTACAGCTTCAGGAAGCGCGCACCGAGCGAAAAGCCGAGCCAACTGTAGCAGACAATGCCGAGGGCGACGCCCCATTCCACCAGGGCCGGTGTATACGAGTTGATCGGGAAGACGTCACGCTCGCCGGGCGACCAGTCGAGGGGAATGACGAAACCGGACAGGGTCATGTTCCAGCGGTTGATCACCAGGCCGGCGACGATCATCAGCCCGCCCAGGATCAGCACGTTGCTGTTCTGCCGGAGCCGCCGCCACAGCATGATGATGGCTGGAACCAGCGCGCCAAACAGCACTTCGCCGAACCAGAAGGTGAAGTTGTAGGGTGTATTCGACGCCAGGATTTCCACACCCAGCCGCTGATCGGGCACGTTGCTGTAATAGTTGGTGGCCGCCCAGCTCCAGATCTTCAGGTACAGGTAAGCGAGGCACGCGAACCCGACGACCTTGGCCATGCCGTTGATCACGCTTGCCGGCGCGACTTGCATCGACGAGAGCTTGCCGACGATCAACGTCACGGTCAGGGTGAGAGCGGTGCCGGCGGCAACCGCCGACAGGATGAATAGCACCGGCGCGCTTGGCGAATACCAGACCGGTCGAGCGGTCAGAATGCCGTAGGTGGCGCCCAGCGATGACTGGTGCAACAGGCTCAAACCCATGCCGGCCAGCGCCAGGATCGGTGTCAGGCGGTGCAAGAAGTGCGAAAAATTGTGCAGCAAGCGGATATTCCGCAGGGGCGTACTCTCGATGATGACCGGCAGCACTTCGATGGCCAGTACCGTCGTGTAGAAGATCACGCACATGGTGATCTCCCAGAGGACGGAGTGGACGTTCCAGTAGATGATCGGATGATAGAAGCGGTCGAAGCGTCCGATGTCGACGAAGAGGGCGATCATCGCCGACGTGTAACCCAGGAAACCGACCAGCACCGCACCGCGCGCGATCGCTTCATATTTGCGGAAGCCGAAAAGGTAGACCGCTGCGGAGAAGGTGAAGGCGCCGGCGCCCAGGGCAATCGACGACAGATCGACCGTGATCCACAGACCCCAGGGCAGTTCGTCGGACAGGTTGGTTACCCCCAGACCTTGCGTGAGGACTTGAAGCGCGCTGTAGACGCCGATGGCCAGTCCGGTGATGAGGGCGGCGATCCACAACCAGTAGAGCGTACTGCGTCCGCTGCGCCGAGGGGCGACGCCAGTTCCTCCGCCGGTCTGCGCGCGCGGAAGACTCGCGCCATGTTTGACCATAGATTGTGCCATCAGTGTGTATCCTCGTGACCTAATTCCGCTGCATTTATTGATTGTCGATCAATCCCATCTAGAAAAACTGTGACACCTATCACAACTGAATAGTGCCATATACAAGGTCTTTTTCGGCCCGGGTTTCGCTAACCTTAGAGCATGACATCTTGGAACTGACTTAATTCGATATCGATGAGGATTCGCCATGACGGACATAGCCTGGGAAAAGCCACGCCAATCTGCTGCTGTGCCCCGAAAACTGAACCCTGAACGTCTGAAGTTCTTCGTGGGTCTGGTTTTGATTGCTGCGGTGCTGGTCTTCGTCATTGTCAACGGGACAATGAACAATGCGCGCTATTTTATCAGCATCCAGACTCTGCTCGACGACCCCAGCTACATTGGAAAGTCGGTGCGTGTCTCCGGAGCGGTTGTGGGCAGCAGCATCGTCTACGACAGTCAGAATCTGATCATTGACTTCACCGTCGCCGATTTCGACGAAGCGACCATGGATCTGGCAGTTGCCCTGCATGAAGCGGTTGTCAACCCCGAGTCGCCGCGCATTTCTGTACATGTGGAAAATATGGTCAAGCCGGATCTGCTCATTGATGAGGCGCAGGCGATCATGACCGGCACACTCGAAGCCGATGGCACCTTCTACGCCACCGAGGTTCTGCTGAAGTGCCCGAGCCGCTATGAAGAGTCGGTTCCGGAGCAGGCGGTCGCGTCGGATGCATTCAATGCCGTGCACCCGTAAAACTATCGGCCCGACGACGGACATTCGATCAAGCTAAAAAGGCTCAAAATGCTCGCTGAAATCGGAGTTTTTACCACTGCCTTCGCCCTGCTCGCTGCCTTCTACGCGATTGGGGCGGCCCTGTGGAGTCAGCACGGGGCGCACGGCAGCGCTCGCGAGGCTTTCGCGGTCAGCGCCAAAAACGCGGTTATTCTCAACTTCGTGCTGCTGCTTATCGGCAGCCTGGCCCTGGTAGCGGCACTCTATAGCGAAGAATATCAGATCGCGTATGTATGGTCGGTCACCAATCCCCAGATGCCGCTCTTTTATCGGTTGACGGCGCTGTGGGGCTCGCAGTCCGGCTCGCTGCTTTTCTGGACGCTGCTGATGAGCGGCTTCAGCGCGGCGGCCGTAGTCATCAACTGGCGCTCGCAGCGCCGGCTGATGCCGTATGCCATCGTCTACATGATGGCGACGGTCGCCTTCTTTGCCGGCATCGTGATCTTCCTGGAAAACCCGTTCAATCGCTGGTGGATCCTCCCGGAAGCACCAGTAGAACAACAGGTGGTTCAAGCGGCGCTCATTCCGGAAGGTGCCGAGGCCCCCAGCGCCGCACGTCTGGCGGAGACAGCCAATGGCCTGAACCCCATGCTGCGTCACTTCGGCATGGCCATTCACCCACCATTGCTGTATCTCGGTTTCGTCGGCTTCATTATCCCCTTTGCTTTTGCCATGAGCGCGCTCGCTTCGGGCGACCTCTCCAGCAACTGGATCAAAGTGTCTCGGCGCTGGGCGTTGATCGCCTGGCTGTTCCTCAGCCTGGGTCTGATCCTGGGCGGGCGCTGGGCCTATGACGTGCTGGGCTGGGGCGGTTACTGGGGCTGGGACCCGGTCGAGAACGCCGCCTTCCTGCCCTGGCTGGTTGGCACGGCCCTCCTGCACAGCATCATGATCCAGGAAAAGCGCGGCATGCTGAAGACGTGGAACATGCTGCTGGTCATCGGCACCTTCAGCGCGGTGATCTTCGGCACGTTTGCCACGCGCAGCGGTCTGGTGGACAGCGTCCACAGCTTCAGCCGCAGCGAGATCGGCATTCCCATGCTCGTTTTCTGGGGTCTGCTCACGCTTGTCGGCGTCGTGCTGATTGTCTATCGTCAGTGGCGCGGTGAGCTGAAGGATGAGCGCCGCTTCGGCGGTTTGCTCAGCCGCGAGTCGCTCTTCGTACTCAACAACTTCGTCTTCATGGCGCTGGCGATCACGATCTTCTGGGGTAGCTTCGGCGCGCCCATTACCTCGGAGCTGTTCGCCGGGACGGAGATCACCCTTGGCGCGGAGTACTTTCTGAGCGTCACACCGCCGCTCTTCATTCTGATGTACATTCTGATGGGCGTCGCGCCGCTTTCGGCGTGGGGTGCGGCATCACTGTCGCGCCTTGGTCGCTCCCTGATCATTCCGGCACTGCTGACGGCCGCGACGCTGGCGGGGTTCGTCATCCTTGGTACCACCCACCTCGGCGCGCTCTTCGGCTACGGCATCGTCACCCTGGCTGGGTGGGTTGCCGTGGTTGAAACCGTCCGCGGCGTGCGTGCTCGCCAGAAAGCCCATTCCGAGAACGTCGTCACGTCACTGGTCGCGCTCTATGCGCGCAACCCGCGGCGCTATGGCGGCTATCTCATCCATCTGGGCATCACCGTGATCGGCATCGGTGTCATTGGCAGCACCCTGTTCCAGCAGGAAACGCAGCAGACCCTGGCCGTGGGGGAAAGCCTGGCTATCGCCGACTACACCATGCGCTTCGACGAACTTCTCGACGGTCAGATCGCCGAAGACGGCCGGATGATGGACATCGCCGTCGTGACCGTCCTGCGTGACGGTCAGGAAATCGCCCACCTTCGCCCGCGCCGTGACTTCTACCCGCAGACCGAGGGCATGAACACCATGACCATCTCCGGCGCGCACAGCACGCTGGAAAATGACTTCTACGTGCTGCTGGTGAACTGGGAACCGATCAATCAGGGTTCGGCGACCTTCAAGGTCTACATCAACCCGCTGATCAATCTGGTGTGGTGGGGAAGCATCATGCTCATCATCGGCACCATAGCGGCCGGCTGGAAGCACGAAGTGCTGCCTGCGCGCATGCGTCAGGAAATGCGCGCCGAGGACAAAGTGCCGGCGGCAAGCGGTCGCCTGGCGCGGAAGGGGGCGCAGTGATGAGGTCCTTGTTCGCGAAGTTGACGCTGCTCACCACCCTGGTCGTTCTGTTCGTCATCCTTCAGGGCCTGGGCGCAACGATCGCCCTGGCTCAGGACACCACTTCGCCGGCGGCGGCCGGCCCGGTGACCGACGATCAGGTGAACGCCATCGCCAAAAATCTGTACTGCCCGGTGTGCGAGAACATCACGCTCGACACCTGTGGCACGGCAGCCTGCGCCGACTGGCGCTACGAAATTCGCTTGCAGCTTGAAGCGGGCAAGACCGAAGAAGAAATTCGCATCGACTTTGTCAACCGGTTCGGCGATCGCGCCGTGGGTACTCCGATGGATCCGACGCTGCGCGCGATAGCGATGCTGCCTTTTGCCGCCGGCGCACTCGGTCTGATCCTGGCTGTGCTGGTCGTGTTCAGGCTCACGCGCCGCCCCGGGGACGGGGCAGCAGCGGCAGCCGGCGCCGACATCTCGCCGATGACCGATTATGCATCCCAGTTGGAACGTGATCTGGCAGGAGACCGCTCGTGACGACTCTAAACACGCCTCATAACGAACGTTCGCTCGACGAGGGCGGTGTGGTCGCTGCCGAGGCGCCAAAGGGCAGGCGGTTGGGCGTCGGCTCGATCGTGCTCCTGGTCGGCGTGATCCTGGCCGCAGTGGTGTTCGGCATTGCCCTGGCACGTCAGCGCCTCACCCAGCCCACGCAGGGAATGGCGCCGGACTTTGAAGTGCAGACCTTCGACGGCCAAACCCTCCGCCTGAGCGATCTGCGCGGCAAGGTCGTGATGATCAACTTCTGGGCGTCGTGGTGCGGTCCCTGCCGCGACGAAGCGCCGCAGCTCCAGGCTGCGTGGGAACGCTACCAGGACAACGGCGATGTCGTCTTCCTGGGAATCGCCTACGCCGACAACGGCCCGCGTTCCATCGCCTACCTTGAGGAGTTTGGCATCAGCTACCTGAACGCGCCCGATCTGGGTACGCGCATCAGCGATGCCTATCACATTCAGGGGGTGCCGGAGACGTTCATCGTTGGGCGCGACGGACATATTGAGCAGTTCATCTATGCCGGCATTACCGCCAACAGCCTCAGCCAGATCATCGACCGTGCGCTGGCGAGTTAGGACGACGAGACAAGATGAGTACGACCGGTTTGTTACTTGCCCTCGGCACCGCGCTGATTGGCGCTGCCTGGATCATGTTCCCACTGTGGCTGGCCCGGCGTGATGCCAGCGCTCTGGGAACGGAGACTCAGAAGAGCCGCGAGGCCCTGATCACCCGTTACGAACGGATCCTGGCAAGCATTCGGGACCTGGATGAAGACTTTCTTGTGGGCAAACTACCCGAGGTCGCTTATCAGCAGGAGCGCGCGGCCTGGGTGGCAGAAGGTACGGTGACTTTGCAGGCCATTGAAAAAGGAAAACGAAGCATATGAGCGCAGTTGGAACCATCAAACAATCCGCCGCCGCGCCCTCGGCACAAACGCAGCCTGCCCGTGACCGGCTTGCCTTTCTGAAGGTGCTGACGTTGGCTGCCGTCATCGGTCTCGCTATCGCCTCGTATCTTGCCCTTGTGTACGCCGGCACGGACGCGCTCCAGGGGAATGTCCAGCGCGTCTTCTACTTCCACGTCGCGGCGTTCTCGGCGGCCTCGGTGGCCTGCTTCATGGGCGTCGTCGGTGGCATCGGCTACCTGCGCACTCGTAATATCAAGTGGGATACGCTGGCGCTGTCGGGCATCGAGATTGGCCTTACACTGTCGCTGATCACGCTGTTCACCGGCATGGTCTGGGCGCGCCCTATCTGGAATACCTGGTGGACGTGGGACCCCCGTCTGACCAGCGCCGCCATCATGTGCCTGACCTACGCCGCCTACCTGATGCTGCGCAGTGCCATCGAAAGCCCGGACAAGCGCCGTGCCTTCGCGTCCGTTTACGGCATTTTCGCCTTCGCGAGCGTGATCATTACCTTCATGATCACTCGCGTTCGCCCTGACACGATCCATCCGACGGTGATTGGCGCCAGCCCGCAGAATGCGCAGGGTGGTTTCTCGATGACCGACACGATGATTCTCGCAATTTCCGTCTCCAGCATCGTCTGGTGCTGTCTGATCGCCCCTGCGCTGGTCTGGTGGCGCATTCGCCTGGAAAACCTGACCGAGCGTGCCGCCGCCCTGCGCGCCACGTTGGAAAGCTGAAAGGACATCATCATGCCCGATACCAACGCATACCTGGCACTTGGAATGGCGGTGATCACTGTCATTCTCGGCGGTTTTGTTGGCGCGCTCTTTCTGCGCTTCCGCAATGCGAAGCGAAATCTCAATATGCTGATCTCTCTCCGTGAGGAGAATTAGGAGGATACACAAATGGTTGTTGGCGACATTGAGCATGTGGCCGATGAAAAGAAGAACGGCGGATCTGGCGCTAAGCAGTGGGTCTACCGCTTCGATCAAATTGATGAGGTGCAGAAACGCACCGGCACCAAGTGGGATGATGTGAAGTCGCTGCTGGGCGGCAAGGGCGCGGGCCTGTTCGATATGACGCGCGCCGGCGTGCCGGTTCCCCCTGGCTTCACCGTTACGACCGAGGCCTGCAACGCCTATCAGGCAGCGGCTGGCACGTTCCCCGACGGCATGTGGGAGCAGGCTCTGGCGGCCCTGAAGAGCGTTGAAGGGAAGACGGGCAAGTCCTTCGGCAATATGCAGAACCCGCTTCTGGTGTCGGTCCGCTCTGGCGCGAAGTTCTCGATGCCGGGCATGATGGACACGGTTCTGAACCTCGGCATGACCGACGAGATTGCCACGTCGATGGTCGAGCTGACCGGCGATGCGCGCTTCGTCATGGATGCCTATCGTCGTCTCATTCAGATGTTCGGCACCGTCGTGATGAATATCGCCGACGAGCCGTACGAAGACTATCTGACCGAGATCAAGAAGGATCGCGGCGTCAAGCAGGACGTCGATTTGACCGCCGAGGACTGGCAGGTGGTCGTCGCCGAATTCAAGAAGATCTATAAGTCGCACGTCGGCGAGGACTTCCCTCAGGATCCGCTCCGCCAGCTCGCTCTGGCCATCGAAGCTGTCTTCAAGAGCTGGAACGGCAAGCGCGCGGTCGATTACCGCAATGCGGCCGGCATCTCCCACAATCTGGGCACCGCGGTCAACGTCCAGACGATGGTCTTCGGCAATATGGGCAATTCCAGTGGTACAGGCGTCGCCTTCACGCGTAATCCCTCGACGGGCGAGCGCGTCCTTTTCGGCGACTTCCTGATGAACGCGCAGGGCGAGGACGTGGTGGCCGGCATCCGCACGCCGGAACCCATTGCCAAGCTGGAGCGCGAGAACCCCGACGTTTACCAGCAGTTCATCACCATCGCGGCGCAGCTCGAGAAGCACTATCGCGAGATGCAGGACGTCGAGTTCACCATCGAGAATGGCAAGCTGTACATGCTTCAGACCCGCGATGGCAAGCGTACCGCGCGCTCTGCCGTCCGTATCGCGGTCGACATGGCCAATGAGGGCCTGATCTCCAAGCAGGAAGCCGTGATGCGCGTCAAGCCGGATCATGTCCTGCAGCTTCTGCACCCGCAGTTCGACCAGGAAGCCAAGGACGCCGCTCACAAGGCCGGCCGTATGATCGGCAAGGGCGTCAATGCCTCTCCGGGCGCCGCTGTCGGTATTGCCGCGTTCGACGCAGACATTGCTGAGAAGTGGGGCAAGGCTGGCAAGTCGGTCATCATGGTTCGTCCGGAAACCAAACCGGATGACGTGCATGGTATGCTGGCCTCCAAGGGTATTCTGACCAGCCGCGGCGGCGCGACGAGCCATGCCGCTGTGGTCGCCCGTCAGTTCGGCGTGCCCTGCGTGTGCGGCGCTGAAGCGCTGGACATCAACCTGACCACGCGTCGACTCCAGGTGGGTGATGTGGTCATCCGTGAGGGCGATCTCATCTCCATCGATGGCGGCGCCGGCGAAGTGTTCGTGGGCGAAATTCCGCGCGTCGAGCCCGACTTCATGCGCGAGACGTATCTCCAGACACTGCTCAAGTGGGCGGACGAATTCCGCCGCCTGGGCATCTATGCCAACGCCGATTACCCGAACGATGCCAAGCGCGCCCGCACCTACGGCGCCGAGGGCGTCGGTCTGTGCCGCACGGAGCACATGTTCTTCCAGGAAGAGCGTCTGCCCATCGTTCAGGCGATGATCCTGAGTGAGCCGTACAGCGAGGAAGAGGCGCGTCACCTCAAGGACCTCCAGGTCTTCCAGCACGACGATTTTTACGGCATCTTCAAGGCGATGGATGGGCAGCCGGTCATTATCCGCCTGCTGGATCCGCCGCTCCATGAGTTCATGCCCAATCACGAGCAGCTCGCGCTCCGCGCCGCCGGCCTCCGCTTGATCGGCGACCGCCCGAACGAACTGACTCGCATTGAAGAACTGATGGCCGCCGTCAAGAACCTGGAAGAGTTCAACCCGATGCTGGGCCTGCGTGGTGTCCGCCTGGGCATCATGCGCTCGGAAATCAGCAAGATGCAGGTGCGCGCGTTGTTTGATGCGGCCTGCCAGCTCCTCCAGGAAGGCTACAGCGTCCACCCGGAGATCATGGTGGCGGTCACCTGCGCGGCCTCCGAGGTCAAGTTCCTCAAGGACATCATCGACGAGATCGCCGTCGAGACGATGAAGACTTACAATGTGGACCTGCCCTATAAGGTCGGTACGATGATCGAGCTGCCTCGCGCAGCCATCACCGCCGACAAGATGGCGGAGTACAGCGAGTTCTTCTCGTTCGGCACCAATGACCTGACCCAGACCACCTATGGCATCAGCCGCGACGACGCTGAAGGCAAGTTCCTGCTTCAGTACGTCGAGACCGGCCTGCTGGACGAGAACCCCTTCCAGGTGCTCGATCCGGAAGGCGTGGGCACGCTGATCAAGATGGCGGTCGAGAAGGGCCGTAGGGTCAACCCGGACATCGAAATCGGTATCTGCGGCGAGCACGGTGGTGATCCAAAGAGTATCGCCTTCTGCCACAGCGCCGGCCTGAACTACGTGAGCTGCTCGCCGTTCCGCGTCCCCGTGGCGCGTCTGGCGGCCGCCCATGCAGCCCTGAAGGATGCCAAGTAGGAGCGTTCGCGCTTCCAACCGCGTCTGAACAACCTGAGCGTCCGTCGAGTGCTCTCGGCGGACGCTTTTTGCTGCCGGTTACGCTGATCCGCGCCCCTGTCAGGCAGCGTGAAGCGGGGGCATAATCAAAGCGTTACCGCCGCTGTCTCCCTGGCAGCCAGGATTAATGTTGAGGATTCCAATGCGTGAATTTCACCCCACGACCATTATTGAACCCTTTCGCATCCGTTCGGTTGAGCCGATCCACTTCACGACGGCGGCTCAGCGTGAAGTGGCGCTGAAGGCCTCCGGCTACAATCCGTTCCTGCTGCGCGCCGACGACGTGCTGATCGACCTGCTGACCGACAGCGGTACCGGCGCCATGTCGTCCCGGCAGTGGGCGGGCATGATCGCCAGCGACGAGAGCTACGCCGGGGCGGGATCCTTCTACCGCTTCGAGGCGGCGGTGCGTGATATCACCGGCTTCAAGCACGTCATTCCTACCCATCAGGGCCGCGCTGCTGAGAACATCCTGTTCACCACTATCGCCAAACCCGGTGACGTGATTCCCAACAACACCCACTTCGACACCACGCGCGCCCATGTCGAACATGCCGGCGCCGAGGCGCGCGATCTGGTCATTCCTGAAGGCCGGCAGCCCCGCCTGATTCACCCCTTTAAGGGCAACATGGATATCGCCGCGCTGGAGGAGACGATTCGCACGGTCGGTCGAGAGAACATCCCGGCTATCCTGCTGACGGTGACCAATAATTCCGGCGGCGGCCAGCCGGTGAGCATGGCCAACGTGCGCGCGGTCAGCGCCCTGGCCCGCCAGCACGGCATCCCATTCTTCATCGACGCCTGCCGCTTTGCGGAGAACTCCTGGTTCATCAAGACGCGCGAAGAGGGCTATGCCGACAAGTCGCCGTTGGAGATCGCCCAGGAGCTGTTCAGCTACGCCGACGGCTGCACGATGAGCGCCAAGAAGGACGGCATGGCCAATATCGGCGGCTTTCTGGCTGTTAACGACGACGACCTGGCCGCTCGCTGTCGCAACCTTGAAATCCTCACGGAGGGTTTCCCGACGTATGGTGGCATGGCCGGCTACGATCTGGAGGCGATCGCCGTCGGTCTGTACGAGGCCCTGGACGAACACTACCTGCGCTATCGCATCCGCTCCATCGCCTACCTGGGCGACCGCCTCACCGAAGCCGGCATCCCGATCGTCCTGCCCACGGGCGGCCATGCCGTGTACATCGATGCACGCGAGATGCTGCCGCACATTCCGCCGACGCAGTATCCGGCCTGGTCGCTGAACAACGCGCTGTATCTGATCGGCGGGGTACGTGCGGTCGAGATCGGCACGGTGATGTTCGGCCAACAGCCGGACGGCAGCGAACAGCCGGCCCGCATGGATCTGGTGCGGCTGGCCTTCCCCCGCCGGACCTACACGCAGAGTCACGTCGACTATCTGGCGGAGGTCATCCTCGAAGTCTACGCTGAGCGAGAGGCGCTGCCCGGCTACCGAATTACCTACCAGGCGCCGGTGCTGCGCCACTTCACGGTGCGGCTCGAACCCATGCAGTCCTGAGGGACGAGGAATGAGCAATGAGGGAGGAGCGGCATGCGCCTTCCCTCATTTGTTCGCCATTCGCGATTTTTCTAAATTGTGTTATAGTATCTGTTACAGCCTTCACTTCAAACGTTTATCCGTCCAATGTGGTTGCTGTCACGGCAATCCTGCCGTTTTTTCGCGTGTCTATCACCATTGAGGTGTCATGCAATTCTCTGAGCTGAAACTGATCGAGCCTTTGCTGCGCGCTGTGCAGACGGAAGGCTACACTGAGCCTACGCCCATACAGGTGCAGGCAATTCCGCATGTGCTGGCAGGCAAGGACCTGATCGGCTGTGCCCAGACCGGCACGGGCAAAACGGCGGCGTTCGCGCTGCCGCTGCTCCAGCAACTCCATCTGAATTCGAACGACAAACAGGGGCGCAAGAAGGTTCGCGTCCTGGTGCTGTCGCCAACGCGCGAGCTGGCCTCCCAGATCGCCGAGAGTTTCAACGTCTATGGCCGGCACACCGGCCTCAAGACGATCGTCATCTATGGTGGCGTCGGGCAGTCTCCGCAGGTATCTGCGCTGCGCAGCGGAGCGGATATCCTGGTGGCGACGCCGGGCCGTCTTCTGGACCTGATGGGGCAGGGCTATGTGCGCCTGCACACCGTCGACATGTTCGTCCTGGACGAAGCCGACCGTATGCTCGACATGGGTTTCTTCCCGGACGTGACGAAGATCATCGCGGCGCTGCCCAAAGAGCGGCAGACGCTCATGTTCTCCGCCACCATGCCGGCACCGATCCAGGCTCTGGCCGACGACATCCTGATCGATCCGGTGATGGTCGCGGTCACGCCGCCGGCCACTACCGTCGAGAAGATCGAGCAGGCGGTCTATTTCGTGGACAAGAAGAACAAGCGCGCCCTCCTGGAGCACCTCCTGGACGATGCCTCGATCCGGCGAGCGCTGGTCTTCACCCGTACCAAGCACGGCGCCAACAAGCTGGCGGAGCAGCTCGAACGCTCCAATATCATGGCCGAGGCCATTCACGGCAACAAGTCGCAGACGGCGCGCGAGAAGGCGCTGTCCAACTTCAAGCGCGGCATGACCCGTGTGCTCGTCGCCACCGACATCGCGGCGCGCGGCATCGACGTCGACGACGTGACTCACGTCATCAACTTCGACCTGCCATACGAGCCGGAGAGCTACGTCCACCGCATCGGGCGCACGGCGCGCGCCGGCGCTTCGGGCATCGCCTTTTCGTTCTGCGATGGCGAAGAGTTCAAGCTGCTGCGCGATATCGAACGGCTGATCCACGTCAGCGTGCCGGTCGCCGAAGACCATCCGTATGCGCTGTCGCCGGCCGCGTATGCCGCGGCCACCAAAGACGGCGCCCATCTCCGCCCGCAGTCGCGCGGATCCCGTCCCCAGGGCCGGACTGACGGCGCGAGTCGCGGCCAGAACCGTGGCTACCAGGGCGATCAGCGTCGTTCTTCGCAGGGCGGACGCCCCGGCAGCAGCCAGGGCACGTCCAGCGGCCGTTCTGCCAACGGCGGTCGCTCCGCTGAGGGTGGTTACGCTGGCAGCAGCGGCCATTCATCGAGTAGCTATGCCGGAAACCGCCAGTCGGCCGACGGTGAGTTCGGCTACGGGGATGGCAATGACCGACGCCGTCGTCGCCGTCGCAACGGCAAGCCGACCAGCGCCGACGCCAGCCAGTCATAAACTGACTTTGAAACGGAGCCGCCCCTCAAACGAGGGGCGGCTCTTTATTTACAGACACAATACCCTTATGGCGTTCTTGCCGTTTGCTGAATTGCTGCGGCGTCCGGGACAGCATTATTGCTGGCCGAGGACGTGAATAATCACGTCCCTACGGACCCGCCATTTCTCTGATTTATGGGATAGGTTCGGCCGCCGCGGCCTCAAGCGCCGCCTTCTGTCGCTCCGCCTCTCCGTGAATCTGGTAGGGCACGTTGGTCACGACGACCCGTTCCAACCGGCCGAGCGCCAGGTTGAAGATGAAGGCGCTGTTCTGATGGAGCGCCTGTCCCCAGAAGGTGTCCATCACCAGATGGCCCATGATGATGTGGACGAAGCAGCCGGGGATTTCTGCCTGAATCTGGCCGATATACTCCCGGATCGGCTCCGCGAGCTGGCGGTATGGCGAAGGGAGGATGACCAGTTCCCCGGTGCCGACGCGCTGTTCCCACTTCTGCCGTACCTTCTCCGCTTTCTCAGGGCTGATCGCCACGTGAACCGCCTGCCATTGATGGTCGAGTGAGTTGGCGAAGTCGACCATGCGCACCGTTTCTTTGTGCACGTCGTCGACCAGGATCAGCGTTCGCACTTCGCGCTTGTGAAGTTCTGGGCTGGCGCCCTGGAGGCTGAGTGTGTGGGCCACATCTTTATAGTGATAGTGGATGCGGAAGAAGATGTACACCAGCGCCGGGATCAGCACGACGATGAACCAGGCTCCGGTTGTGAATTTGGTGACCGCGAAGATGATCATCACGATGCCGGTGGCAACTGCGCCGATGGCGCTGATCGCCATGTGCCGCCGCCAGTGGGGATCGAACGTGAGATCTGTCTCCAGCCCCTTGAGGACTTCGCCGGGCTTCAACCGGCTGATCTTGCGCAGGCGGACAATCATGCCCGTCTGCGAAATGGTGAAGCTGAGAAATACGCCGACGGCATAGAGCGGAATGAGCTGCGTGGTATTCGCGCCGGCCAGGATGACCAGCAGGGAAGCCGCGACCGCCAGCACGACAATCCCCCACGAGAATACGAGGCGCCCGCCGCGATACGTCAGCTGGCGAGGAAGAAAGCCATCGCCGGCGTGAAGGGCAGCCAGCCGTGGGAAATCCGCGTAGCTGGTATTGGCGGCCATGAGCAGGATCAGCGCGGTGCCGGCCAGTACCAGGAAATAGAAGAGCGTGCCATCACCATAGATCGCCCGGCCGAGCTGAGAAATGACGGTTTCGACGTGGCTGGGCTGTGCTTCGATCTGATGCGCCAGAACCGTGATGCCCAGGAAGAGCGTGATCAGGATCGTGCTCATCCAGACCAGCGTGATCGCGGCGTTACGGCTCTTGGGTTCCTTGAAGGCCGTAATGCCGTTGGAGATCGCCTCGATGCCGGTGAGCGCGGTGCAGCCGCTCGAAAATGCGCGCAGGATCAGGAAGAGGGTCAGCGGTTCGGCGATATTGTGATGAATGGCCTCAACCCCTTCAACGGGGGTCAGCGTGCCTGTGAGAAGGCGGAAGAACCCAACGCCCAGAGTCAGGAACATCACGGCCAGGAAGAAGTAGGTCGGAATGGCGAAGATGTTGCCACTTTCCTTGACGCCCCGCAGATTGACCACGGTCATGATGACGATCACGCCGACCGCGATCTCGACGCGAAACGGGATCAGATCCTGGAAAGCGGAGGTGATTTGCTCGACTCCTGACGAGATACTGACGGCGACCGTCAGGATGTAGTCCGTGAGCAGCGCTGCACCGGCGATCTGTGCCGGAAGCTCACCCAGGTTGTCGCGCGCCACAATGTAAGCGCCGCCGCCGTTCGGGTAGGCGAAGATGGTCTGGCGATAGGAGAGCGTGACGATGACCAGCAGAACGGTGATAGCGATTGCCAGCGGAATGGAAATGCCGAATAGCGCTGCGCCGCCGCCGGCCAGCGCCAGAATGATCAGCATTTCCTGAGTGGCGTAGGCCGTCGAAGACAGCGCGTCGGAGGCGAACACCGCCAGACCGATAGGTTTGCTGATCGCCTGGTGGGGAAGTTCCTTTGTTTCAAGCGGCTTTCCGACAAGCAGTTGGTTGAGCTTGATGCCTTGCATACGCAGTTGGACCCTCGATAGTGGTCGATTCCTCCCACGCCACACAAAAATACTCCAACAGCAAGTCTGTTGGAGTAAATGTTGGACCGCGTGGCGGGGGAAAGGTATTTATACTTTCTTGATCGTAACAGAGGGCCCGTCAAGAAAGTGACAACAGTTTCGGGGACTGCGTAAAGAAGTCATCAAGATGGCAGTCAGGATAACGGGCATTGACGGGCCATCAAAATGACGGTCAGGATGACTCCGGATTGACAAAGCGGTAACCAACTCCGGGCTCATTCAGGATATAGCGGATGTTTCTCGCCGGGTTCTCGCGCAGTTTCTTGCGCAGCGTATTGATGAAGACCCGGACATAGTGATCCATTTCAGCATATTCGGTGCCCCACACGGCGTTCAGAATCGCGCGGTGCGTGATCACCCGTCCAGGATGGGTGGCCAGCAGCCGCAGCAGGTCGTACTCTTTCGGCGTCAGGTGCACCTCTTCGCCCTCGACCGTCACCGTGCGGTTCACCAGGTCGATCACCAGCGCGCCATTGCGGACTTCCGCCTTGGTGGGCGCGCCAGGTTCGGTGGCCGTGCGCCGCAGTACCGCCTGCAACCGTGCATGCAGCTCCTCCATGCCGAAGGGCTTGGTCAGGTAGTCATCCGCACCCGCATTGAGTGCGATCACTTTCGTCTTCTCTTCATCGTGAATCGACAACATGATCACAGGCGTCTTCGCCCATTCACGCAGGCGGCGACAGACCTCAATGCCATCCGGTTCGGAGCCGAGCGAGATGTCGAGGATGATCATGTCGGGCTGCTGCTGCGCGGCCGTGATCAGAGCTTCCGTGCCGTTGCCTGCCAGATGAACCTCGTAACCGTAACCGTTGAGCGCGATCTTGAGCTGCTTGCGAATCTGCGGCTCATCATCGACGACGAGTACGCTGAGCGTCATGGCTTTCCTCTTTCTCTTGGTTATCTACTGGCAGATGGATCACGAATGTCGCGCCGCCGCCTGGAGTGTCTTCCACGAGGAGCTGCCCGTGGTGCGCCGCGACGATGCCGTTGGCGATCGGCAGCCCCAGACCGATGTGTCCCCCAGTGCCTCGATAAAACGGCTCCAGCATATGGACGCGATCGTCGGCGGTGAGGTTGGGGCCGTGATTGATGACCCTCAATCGGGCCTGACCGGTCGAGACTTCCCCGCGCAGTTCCACTCTGGAGTCGTATGGTTCATAGCGGAGCGAATTGTCCACCAGGTTGGTCAGCGCCTGCCGGATCAGTCCATAATCAAAGCGGACCAGCGGAAGATCCTCGGGAAAGGTGAGGGCGATCCGTTCCTCGCCGGTGCGCTGAAACGCCTGCGCGGCGACGTCGCCGGCCACTTCTTCCAGCGAATTCGGCTGCGAGTCCAGCGTCAACGCTCCGGCTTCCAGGCGCGACAGATCGAGCAGGTTGCCGATCAGTCTGTCCAGGTGATCGGCTTCGGCTTCGATGGCCTGCGAGAGTTCCAGTCGCTCGGTCTGGCTCAGCCCATCGCCGAGCCGGCGCAGATTGGCCGCTGACGTCTTGATAATCGTGATGGGGGTGCGCAGGTCATGCGAAACGGCACGGAGCAGGGCGGTCTTCAGGCGATCGGCTTCTTCGAATTGCTGGCTGGTGCGTTCACGATAGCGGGCGCTGGCCGCAAGCTGACCGACCAGCACGGCCGTGACCAGGAAGATGACCAGATCGATCACCTCCAGCGGATCGGCGATGAGGAAGGTGTAGTAGGGGGCGATGAGGAAGAAGTTGATCGAGAGGAAGCTGATAAATGCACCCACCAGGGCAACGCGAGTGCCGCTGCGAATGGCCAGGACCAGCACGACCAGCAGATAAATGGTGATGAAATTGGTCAGGGTCAGCACCGAGCGCACCACCCAGGCGGCGCAGGTGACGGCGGCCAGGAGGAGGAAGGGGACTGCCCAGTCAATGAACCGCTGAGTGTTCATGACTCAATCATAGGAAGTTGGCTGCACGTCGGCAAGTGTGGGGTCGTAGAAAGTCGTCCGGAGGTGCTCGTCGTTTCCTCGTCGTCAAGTGACGGCGGTGTTATGCTCGTGGCCGTTGAGCGGGCTCATTATAGGACAGCGCTACATGGAAAGCCGGTATATACAGGCCAATGGGATCCGAATTCACCTTATCGATTTTGGCGGGGAAGGCGAACCGCTCCTGCTCATGCATGGACTGACCGCCAACGCCATGAGTTTCGCCGGTTTGGCCAGGGCAGGGCTGACCGACAAGCTGCACGTCTATGCGCTCGACTTGCGCGGGCGCGGCGAGAGCGACAAACCGGCCGCCGGCTACAGTATGGAGGATCACGCGGCCGATCTGCTCGGCGTCATGGATGCACTTGGCCTGCAAAGCGCGCTCATTGGCGGACATTCCTTCGGCGGGCTGGTCACCATTTATGCGGCTGGGAAATATCAGGACCGAGTCAAAAAACTGGTCATCATGGATTCCGGCCTGATGCATCCACAGGTGTTGGACCTGATCAAGCCTTCACTGGACCGGTTGGGGAAGGCGGTGCCCTCGTGGGAGACGTACCTTGCCGGCATTAAGGCGTCGCCCTACTATCATGATGGCTTCTGGGATGAAGATCTGGAAGCGTACTACCACGCCGACATCGAGACCCTGGACGATGGTTCGGTGCGCTCGCGCTGCCAGCCGGACGCTATTCGCGAGGCAGCAACGCGCGGCCTCGGCGAGAACTGGCCTTCGCTCATGCAGCATGCCGACCAGCCCGCGATCCTAATCTACGCGCCGGAAGGGGTTGGGGCGGGGAACACACAACCGGTTGTGCCGCAAGACAAGGCGCTGGAGACGGCCTCGATGATGAGTCAATGCAGCGCCGTAGCGACGACCGGCAACCATATCACGATGCTGTTTGGTCGCCACGCGCCGAACACCGTTCACCGAATTCAGGCATTTCTGTTCACCTGACGGTGACAAAAAGAGCCTTGCTCAGTCTTTCTGGATGCGGGAAGGGTTTTCCAGCCAGCGCAGAATGGTGACGGCCTGTTCGGGGGTCACATTACCGACGCCGACAGCCTCGTTGACGACCGTCGAGAGGTCCGCCAGACAGTGCAGGCGAACGCCGGCTGCGTTGAAGCGCTCGATTGCTTCGGGAAAGCCATAGGACACGAGGGTGACGCAATCTGTGACCAGGGCGCCGCCGCGCTGGCGGAGCGATTCAATGGCCGCCAGGCTGTTTTCACCGGTAGAGATCATGTCTTCGACCAACAGGACCCGCTTGCCCGTAATTTCTCCGCCGACGATGCGACGCTTGGAGGGCCTGTCGGCGATAGGTTTGCGGACGAACACGGAAGGCAGACCGGCGGCGTAAGCGAAGACGGCGCTGTAGGGGATGCCGGAGGTTTCCACCCCCGCGACGACCTCTGCCTCAAAGTCTCCTGCCCGCAGTCGGGTCAGAAACTCATGCACCACGACCTTGAAGGCTTCAGGATGGAACGTGAGACGGCGGCTGTCGACAAAAATGGGTGCTTCGATCCCGGACTTGAACGTGACCGGTTCTTCCGGGGTGAGCCCCACGGCGCCAATGTCCAGGAGAGTGCGGGCGACTTCGGCAGAGATGAACGTATCCATCATAAGCGCTTCCTTCGGGTTCGTTCGGGCGGCAACGTTTGTATTTGCTCGCAACTATAAGGACCATTATACAGTGTGGCAGGGGTTCCCATCAGCCCGTATACTCCTTTTCGCAGAAAATTCGGGAAAAATTAGGAGATGAGTTCTGGTCGACCATTCGCTATTTCAATCCCCCTTTAGCTGGCGCTACGGGTCGGATGCCATGCGCGGCATCTGGTCGGAAGCGAACAAGCGGCGCATCTGGCGGCGTATCTGGGTTGCCCTGGCATCGGCGCAGCAGGAGGCCGGCCTGGTCAGCGCCGAGCAGGTTGAGGATCTGCGCGCTCACATGGACGACATCGACCTGGCGCGCGCGCTGGCCATTGAGGCGGAGATCCACCACGACTTGATGGCCGAAGTCAAGACGTTCGCAGAACAGTGCCCGCTGGGCGGAGGCATCATTCACCTGGGCGCGACCAGTATGGATATCGAAGACAACGCGGACGCGCTCCGCATCCGTGACTCGCTCGACATCCTGATCGCGAAGCTGGCCGACGTGCTGCGCGTCCTCAGCCGCTTGATCGACCAGGAGGCCGATCACGTCTGTATGGGTTACACGCACCTGCAGCCTGCCGAGCCGACCACCGTCGGCTACCGGCTGGCGGTCTATGCTCAGGATTTGCTGGCCGACTATGAAGCCCTGACGGCGCTCCGCCAATCTGTGCGCGGCAAAGGGCTGCGAGGTGCTGTCGGTACGTCGGCCAGCTATATGGAGTTGCTGGCTGGAACGGGCATGTCCGCGGCGGAACTAAGCGAGCAGGTAATGGCCACGCTTGACCTTGGCGCCTACGCGATCGTCACGCAGACTGCGCCGCGCAAACAGGAGATCGACGTGTTCAACGCGCTGGCCGGCATCGCCGCGTCGTTGTACAAACTGGCCTTCGATCTGCGCCTCCTTCAGTCGCCGCCGATCGGGGAATGGTCCGAGCCCTTTGGCCGGGCCCAGGTAGGTTCATCGGCCATGCCCTTCAAACGCAACCCGATCAATGCGGAGAATATCGACAGTCTCGCGCGCTACGTCGCCGCACTGCCCCGCGTAGCCTGGGACAATGCCGCGCACAGCCTGCTGGAACGTACCCTGGACGACAGCGCTAACCGCCGTGCCGTGCTGCCCGAAGGTTTCCTCGCAGTGGACGAGATGATCGCGCGGACGACGCGTATCCTGCGTGGGCTTCGGCTGGATGCCCAGGGCATTTCCCGAAATCTGGCGACCTATGGTGTGTTTGCCGCTACGGAGCGGGTGCTGATGGCCGCCTCGCGCGCCGGAGGCGATCGCCAGGCGCTGCACGAGGTCATTCGCGAACACAGTCTGCGCGCCTGGGAGGCGATCCGATCCGGCGCTGCCAACCCGCTGGCCGACGATCTGAGCGCTGATTCGCGCATTGGCCTGCCGCCGGAGCAGATCCGGACGCTACTCGACGCGTCCGCTTATGTCGGTGATGCCCCGGAACGCGCTCGCTCGCTGGTTCGACAGATCTCCGAACGCCTGACGTTGACGTGACCCTCACCCGCGGCGCTTCGCTGCCCTCTCCTGTGTCACGGGAGAGGGCACGATGCACGTCGGGGTGAGGGCCGAAAGCATGGCTTGCTTATCCCATCAGGCAAGTCTTGTCATGATGACGCCGTGCTGGCCAGCGGTAGGCGCAGGATGGCTTCGGTGCCGAGATCTTCCTTGCTCAGGAGATGCAGGGTGCCTCCATGCCATTCCACGGAGTCCTTTGCCTGGAACAGCCCCAGCCCGTGTCCCTCGGCGCCGCTCGTGCTGGCGTTCGAGGCGCGGTAGTACGGTGCGAACACCTGCTCAAGCTCGGCGGAAGGGATGCCGATCCCGTTGTCGATGATCGTGATAGTGGCCCAACCGGTATCGATGGTCAGTGTGATAGCGACGTTTCCCCCTGAGCGCGAGTACTTGATGGCATTCGCGATGAGGTTGTCCAGCGCGCGCTGGACGGCGCTTTCACTGCCGATCATCAGCGCATGGGTGGTCTGCCGGTATAGGGTGAAGGTCAGATGCCTGGACACTGCCGCCGGGCGATTCGCCTCCACCGTGTGATACAGCAGGTGCGACAGGTCGAACTGCGCGCTGGCGTTGTGACCGGCGCTCCCGCCGTTTCCGCTGCACAGAACGCTCCAGTCGCGCAGCAGCAGCTCCAGGCGTGATGCGATCTGCACGATCGACGCCAGGTGTTCAGCAGGGAGGAAATTCTCACGGCTGAACAGTTCACTGCGCAGGCGCAGCGCGGAGAGGCAGTTGGCCATGTCGTGGCGCAGGCTGGCGGCGCGGGCGGCCTGGACGCTATCGCACGGAGGCAGCGGCGGCCGCAGCACAGGCTGGACCGGGCGGCGCGGTTGGGGCTGGGTGTTGGGGTATTCTAGTCCGACGCTCATCATCTTCCTCCTCCAAACTTCATTCTGCCTTCAGCATAGTGTTCGGGAGTCAGCGGATCGTCATGGAAACGTCAGGGCGCAAAGACGTTTTGTGAATGTTCGTAGATCGTTTAAAATGGTCTTCAGCAATTGACCTGCCCGGTCCTGCGGTACGTTTCGTTTCGAGGTGAAGGCAGTGCGCGTTCGGCTGAGCATGTTCGGATCCCCCGCCATCGCGGCCGACAACGCTTTGGTTCGCTTTGAGAATCGCAAGGCCGTCGCGCTCCTGGCCTACCTGGCTGCCACCGGCGCCGCCCAGAGCCGCGATAAGCTGGCCGCGCTCCTCTGGCCCGAGACGGATCAGGCATTAGCCGCGCTCCGCACCACCCTGTGGGAGATCCGCAAAAAGCTCGGCGAGGATTGTTTGCTGGTCACCCGGCAGGACATTGCCCTGGATGCGCACGGGGACGTTTGGGCCGATGTCGACCGCTTTGGCGAGTTGATCCGTCAGAGCGCTGCCCCCGTCCTTCCCCCACAGAAGCAAATCACGCTCCTTCAGGAAGCCGTCGATCTCTACCAGGATGATTTTCTGGCGGGGTTCAGCCTGCGCGACTCTCAGGACTTCGACGACTGGCAGCGCGACCAGATGCGTTACTACCAGCGACTTCAGGCGCGCGCGCTGCTCGACCTGTCGGAGCTCTATCAGACCGCCGGCGATCTGAATGCCACCGTCTTCACGATCGAGCGACTGCGGATGCTGGACCGCCTGGCCGAAGAGCCGATCGACCGGCTTATGCAACTGCATCTTTCCACCGGCCAGCGCCAACAGGCCATTCGCCTCTTCAACGAGTATGCCGCCCAACTGGAGGCTGAGCTGGGCGTCGCTCCCAGCGAGTCCCTGATCGCTCTGAACGAGTCCGCGCTGAAGTCGAGCGCCACCTCCACACAGACTATGCGCGCCGTGCGCGCCATGGGCGAGAACCTGGCCGTCGGCAGCGTCACGGCGACGATTTTTCGCGACCCGGATACCGTCACCGGGCGGCCGCGGCGGCTGATCGGGCGTGATGCGCTGCTGGCGCAGGTGGTTGCCCTGCTTGAAGAAGGCGAGCGCGTGCTACTGGTCGGCATGGGTGGTATCGGAAAGACGTCGACCGCCGCCGCGTCGGCCTCCGCCTACATCGCGTCAACCCGCAGGCCTGTCCTCTGGCTGGAGACGGCGTTTCAGAATGCCGGAGAGATCTTCGTGGCCCTGGCCCGCGCCTTTGACCGGCAGCAGGCCGCGCAGTCGGCGGCGGATCCGGCAGGTGTCGTGCGCGAGCTCCTGGCGCAGCACGGTGGCCTGTTGGTGTTGGACAACTGCTGGAACGCGGCGGCCCTGTTTGAAGTGCTGCGGGCCGTGCCGTTCAGCATGCCGGTGCTTCTGACCTCCCGCTTACGCTTTCCGATCGAGGGCGAGGTGATCGATCTGACCGTCCTGAACCATCAGGATTCGCGGAGCCTCATCGCTTACCACGCCCGTCGCGATCTGCCGGATGACGCCGACCTCTCCGGGCTGATGCGGCTGATTGGCTACCACCCCTACGCGCTGGAGATCAGCGGCAAGCAGCTCAAAGCGCAGCCGGGCCTGACCGTTCGGGATCTGGCCGCGCGCTATGCCCGCGGGACTCGTGAGATTGCAGTTCCGGGCGGCTATGGCGAATCGGGCCGCGAGAGCATCGCGCAGGTGATCGCCGTCAGTGCCGAAACGCTTTCCGAGGATTCGCGCTCGATTCTCGCGCAGATGGGCGCTCTGGCGGCCCCGCGCGCCTCTCGTGAGCTGCTGACCCTGATGCTCGAGGGCGACCTGGACGCGCCGCTGGCCGCTCTGGAGCAGGCCAGCCTGATCGCGGTGGAAGCCACTGAGACCGGATCGACCTACCGCATGCATGGGTTGATCCACAGCTACACCCGCGAGCTCATCCGCGACTCTGAAGACGCGCACCGGCGCTTGATCGCTGGCGTCAGCGCCTACATGGGCCGCCACAGCCGCCAGCCAATGCGCATCGAGGCGGAGTACAGCAACATCCTCGGCGCGGTCCGCGTCGCCCGGCTGCTTGGCGACCACGAGGCGGCGATCAGCATCGTGCTCGCTATCATGGTCGACGGCTACTTCGACTCGCGCGGTTACACGCCCGACCTGCTCGAACATCTCGACGCCGCGATTCGCCTTGCAGAAAACGCGGGTCGTTCCGTAGAAAACGCTCTGCACCTGCTGTTGAGCAAGCGGGCCAACCTCATGCAGATGCAGGGCAATCTGGACGCGGCCTTTGCCGACAACATACGGGCACTGGCCACCGCACCGGACATGTACCGCCGCGCGCTTTTGGCGACAACCCTGGCGACGATCAGCTACCGTCTGAAGCAGGACGAGTACGCGTTGTACCTCAATGAGGCGGAAACGGTCGCGCGCGAGCACGAGTTTCATGATATCATGTGTCGAATCACCGAGATCCACGGCTTGTTGGCGATGAACCAGCGGCGACAGGCACAGCGCGCAGCAGTCGCTCGAACAAGCCGCATTGCACGCCGCTCGCCTGAACCTGCCCGATCGTCACTTCCACACGCTTTACAACCTTGCCTATATTGAAATTGAGTTGGGGGAGCATCATCACGCTGAAGCCTCCCTGAACGATGCATATTCAATCGCCCTGGAGCAGCAAAACGAACTCTGGAAGGCAATGTGCTACTCGAGTCTCGGCCGCTGCGTGTACGCACGCGGTGACCGCCTGGAGACTCTCCGGCTCATGACTGAGGCGCTCGAAGTATACGAGCGCGCCGGTAACAAAGCGGCATCCGAGTGGGTTCGCAGCTTTCTGCGCACAGAAGGCTTTGTCTCAGACTGATTTCCCAGGGGAGGGCAGTATGCGTATGAAAGTGTTCTTTCTGTTTTGCTTGATGCTGTTGGTGTTGGCTGCCGCCTTGCCAGCAACCATGCAGCAGCAATCACAAGGGCAGATCGAGGAGACTCCAGGAGATGTTGCCATCCTGGTTGTTGATGTTTTCGAGCCAGGGTCCGAGGTTGCACTTGCCAGGCCCGGTGGGATGCCGAACAGCCGAAATGCGCCGCGGTCATTTGACGGAATGGATGGCTTCATCATCCAGGGCAACGCGTCCATTTCTTCCGACCTCTATCCATTCCGCTTGACCCACGGCGACCTCGTGTTCCAGCATCTCGAATTCGTACTGAATAGCCGGCATAAGTCTGTCCTCAGTCCTTCGATTCTGCCGCATGCTGTCAAGCGTTGGGAGAGCGCCGGAGGCCAATCGATTTGGTTGGCGGCGGTGGACACGAATCAGTACGAAATTGGCGCGATTGTCAGCAACGTGATAGCGGCTATTCGCGCCTTGCAAGCAGAAGGTGTGGAACGCTTCGTCATCAATATGAGTTTCGGCCTCGTGCCATGCAATACGATGCCCGTTGTCAACGAGGACACCTATCTGGTCTTGCTCGACGAAATGGAGATCGTGTGTCCTGAAGGCAGTCCCACGCCGGGGCTGGAAGAAATACGGTGTTGGATTGAGCAGGATGGCCTGGGCGATGGCTATCGTGCGAATGTCACGGCCTATCGTGACGATACAGGAGGAGAAACGGCAGCAGCCTACGCCTATCTTCAGCTCTTGGCGCTGCGGCCACTGGTCGCGCAGGCCCTTGCGGATGCCGTGGCCAACACGCCCGGCGGCATACCGGCCGACGAATCTCTTATTGAGCCGTTTGTTGACTCGATCCAGGGACAACTAGGTGAAGTCAGTGACGTAGAGCTGATTTTGGTCGCCTCGGCAGGCAACTCAGGTCTGGATTATCCTTTCTATCCGGCCATTCACCCTGACGTACTCAGTGTCCACGCAAGCTACAACTTCTCGGAGTTGAGTATGTGTAGCCAATGGACGCAGGATAGTGGGGCAATCAGCGAATACCTGGAGCTGCTCGGTTTCCCAGTAGGAAGCAAAGAGTCCAATCAGCTTGTCGACTACTTGCTCGTGCGGCCGGCAAACTGGGGCGAGGTGTCTGAGAACGGCGCGACCGGAATCCGCGCATCGCAGTTTCTTCAGGATCCCCGATGGTGGCTGACGCTGACGGAAACGGAGAGCCAGACGTGGACGAAATTCTCGGCTGTGCATTTGGAACCTCCTTCTCGGCGCCACGCGTCAGCCTGCATATGGCGGAAATACCTTGCGCGGGATGGGCCGGCATGTGAGGGCAACCTCGGTCTGTTTGATCCACCGTTTGCGCACCGCGAATGGAGCAGGTTGCCGCTCGGAACGCGTGGTATTTCTGCGAGGATCAATACCTGGCAAGCGCTCAAGGATGATTTCTGTGCCGCCTTTCCCGGCTAGCTCCTGAGGCTTACTGCTCTTTCAGTCGTATTGTGGAAACGAAGCGGCCGCGAAATCTCGCGGCCGCTTTCTTTGTGGGGCTTGTCTTGCCATCGGTTAACCGGATGGGTGTTGCTTCCGCACTGCAAGTACTGCCGCTTCGCCGGCATCGAGCGCAGCATGATTGATCGCCAGCACGTTGCGGTGGTGGGCCGGCAGATGCGCCTCGAGGGCGGTGTGCAAGACCGCCAGCGGCAGCGCCGGTCTGGCAGTCAGCGCCGCGCCGAGCAGCACCATGTTGGCGGCGCGCACGTTGCCCAGCGCTTCGGCCATGGTCGTCGCGGGGATGTCGAGCACCTCGATGTCCTCGCGGCGGCTCGTGCCGCTGACCAGCGCGGTGTTTACGACCAGCAGGCCATCCGGTCGGACCAGAGATTCGTACTTGGTGAACGACGGCGTGTTCATGACCACGGCGACGTGCGGCCGCGGGGATATCGGCGAGCCGATCGTCCGTTCGCTGACGATCGTCGTGCAGTGCGCCGTGCCGCCGCGCATTTCCGGGCCGTACGACGGAATCCAGGTGACGTTGAAGCCGGCATCCATCGCCGCGTAGGCCAGAAGCTGGCCGACGAACATCACGCCCTGTCCGCCGAAGCCGGAGAAGATGAACTCGGTGCGGTGATTGCCGTTGTGGTTGTTCATGCGTTCAACTCCCGTACCGCATCGATCACTTTGTAGTCGCCAAGCGGGTAGACCGGCAGCATCCGCTCGCGCACCCAGGTCAGCGCGTCGACGGGCGTCATGCCCCAGTTGGTCGGGCAGGTCGAAAGCAGTTCGACCAGGCTGAAGCCCAGTCCCTGCTGCTGCACCTGAATGGCGGTGCGGATGGCCTTCTTGGCCTTGCGAATGTTGGCGACATCGTGGAGCGACCGGCGCACGATGTAGGAAGCGCCGTCGAGCGTGGACAACAGCTCGCTCACGTGCAGCGGCTGGCCAGTGAGCTGGACGTTGCGCCCCTTCGGTGAGGAAGTCGTGCGCTGATCGGGCAGGCTGGTCGGCGCCATCTGACCGCCGGTCATGCCGTAGATGGCGTTATTGACGAAGACGGTGGTGATGTTCTCACCGCGGGCGGCAGCGTGCACGATCTCGGCGATGCCGATCGAAGCCAGATCGCCATCGCCCTGGTAAGTGACGACGGTCTGGTCGGGCAGCAACCGCTTGAGTCCGGTGGCCATGGCCGGGGCGCGGCCATGCGCAGCCTCGACGCCATCCAGATTGAAGTATTCATAGGCAAACACAGCGCAGCCGACCGGCGCGACCAGGATGGTTTTTTCGCGCAAACCCAGTTCGTCGAGCACCTCGGCCAACAAACGGTGGGCCACCCCGTGCGTGCAGCCGGGGCAGTAGTTGGTGTGCACCGCAGTCAGCGAGTCCGGGCGGTCGTAAACGCGTTCCATTTCAGCGTAAGGGTTCATCTTGTTCATCCTCCCAGACCGTCTATTCCACGACGTGCAGCGACCAGCAGAGCATTTCGATGGTGTCGAGGATCTCCTCCGGCAGCGGAATGACTCCGGCCATCCGGCCGTAGAATTCGACCGGCGTCCGCCCGTTCACGGCGAGACGGACATCCTCGACCATCTGCCCGGCGTTCATCTCGACCACCAGACAGGTATCGACCTGCTCGGCCAGTTCCGCCAGGCGGTCGGCCGGGAAGGGATAGAGCGTCTGCGGGCGGAACAGCCCGACGCGGAAGCCGTCTTCGCGCGCCAGCTCCACCGCGTTGGCGGCGATGCGCCCCGCTGAGCCAAATCCGACGACCAGCAGCTCGGCGTCGTCGGTGTACATCTCGATGCTGCGCTGTTCGACCGCGCGGATTCGCTCCAGGCGCTGCTGAATGTGCTGGTTGTACGCTTCGGCTTCGTCGGCACGCAGATGCATCGATGTGATGCGGTTGGGAGACCGCCCGGCGGCACCGCTGACCGCCCAGGAGGGGATGGCGTGGTCTGGCTGAAAATCAGGAAGCTCGGCCGGCTCCATCATCTGGCCGATCAGGCCGTCGAGCGCCAGGATGACCAGGTGCCGGTAGTGCTCGGCCAGATCGAAGGCCAGCAGGGTCATGTCGATGGCTTCCTGCACGCTGGCGGGCGCCAGGACGATCGGGTGGTAGTCGCCGTGTCCGGCCGAGCGTGTGACCTGGAAGTAGTCGCCCTGCGAGGGCAGAATGTTGCCCAGGCCGGGACCGCCGCGCATGACGTCGACAACCACGCAGGGCAGGTCGGATCCGGCGATGTAGGACAGACCCTCCTGCATCAGACTGAAGCCGGGGCTGGACGAACTGGTCATGACGCGCATGCCGGCGCAGGCCGCGCCGTAAACCATGTTGATGGCGGCGACTTCGCTTTCCGCCTGCAAGAACACGCGCCCCAGGTCGGGCATACGCGCGGACAGGTATTCCAGGAGTTCCGTCTGTGGCGTGATGGGATAGCCGAAGTACGCGCGGCAGCCGGCCCGGACGGCGGCTTCGGCGATGGCGACGTTGCCTTTCAGGAGCGCTTTAGGCATGAGCGACCTCCTGAAGTTCCGCACGGCGTGGACTCGGCGTCCGGTAGACTACGATGCACGCGTCGGGGCAGATGACCGCGCATACCCCGCAGCCCGTGCAGGCGTTGAACGTCTCGTCGAGCAGCGCCGGGTGATAGCCTTTGGCGTTCAGAAGCTCCGGACTGAGCAACAAGACATTTTGGGGGCAGACCGTGGTGCAGAGCTGGCAGCCCTTGCACCGTTCCTGGTCGATGACAACTGTTCCTTTGAGGGCCATATGACTTTCACTCATTCCAAGAATCAGTATTCCTACAATCTAATCGTAGTCCCAACTGCGCTTTCTCGGAATTAACGTTGATCACCCTGGAGATAGGGAACAATGTCATGTTTGGAAGAGCGATTGCGGACAGCGCCGCCAGGCCCGGTCCACAGAGTTTTGCGGGGGATTTAGAGAATGCAGCCCGTCAGCGCCGCCTGGGCATAGGCGCGTAGCGCTTCGCCGGCCGAGTCGCCACGCGCGTCCAGGAATTCGCGGATGATTGCTTGCGCTTTCGTGCCGCAGGCGGATACCAGGTGTCCAAGGCCGTGCAGAGCGCTTTCCAGACAGACGGGGTTGTGGCACTGGTGCAGCACACCGCTTATGACCGACAGAATGGCCTCGACCATCACATCTCTGTCCGAATGCCCCTCCCACCAGCCCAGTGGAGACATGTCCCAGAACATGTAGCACAGGCCGCTGAGCGGATGCAACCCCTCGCGATCGGTGTGGCCAAGGACAGGGGCGCAGCGGGAGTCGAAGCAGTCCAGATAGAGGTGACGGAGGGCCGCGATGCCTTCGAGCCGTTGGGCAAGCGGAACGGCCGGGTCGCTGAAGGCGAAGACGACGTCGCCGCACGCGTTGTTGAATCCTTGAGCTTGTTGAGGTACAGGCAGGCTTTGCCGAGTTTGTGCTTACCCAGCTTCTTGAGCAGTGGCTCGTACTCCTCGAAGCCGGCCAGGATGTAGACCGTGAGATTCTGTTTGCGGGGAGAAAAACCGACAAGCATGGCATCGCCTTCGCGGCCGCTGGCATACTTGTAGTGATAGCTGCCAAAGCCGACCATTGTGTCGCCCCACATGACCGGAGGTTCGCCGGTGACTTCCTGCATCACCTGGATCAGGGTGAAGCAGTCCTGACGTTTCGTCTCATCTTCGACGCTCGCCAGGAATTCCTCAACCTTTCTATCCGTTGGTTTGGTCTTGTTCTCAGCCATGCAAAGACTCCTGATTGCCCAGCAATCGAAACGTCGCACAGATGCGACAGTATCGCACAGATGTTTTGTTTTGGGCAAGCAGCCTCGTTCTACTCAGCCGGCCTGGACGAGAAGCAGCCCGATCACGCAGACCGCCACGCCGAGCAGCTTCACCGGCGACAGACCCTCGCGGAAGAGCAGCAGGCCGATGGGAATAAGCAGCAGGGTGACCGCCATGTTGACGGTCAGCCCGGCCAGGTTAATCTGCCAGCCGGCGCGGTAGGCGAGCAGAAAGCCGGCCTCGATGCCCAGAATGGCGAGTCCGGGCAGAAACGCCGCCAGCGTGACCCGCCCCAGTTCGGCCTGCAAACCTTCCTTGAGCGGGAAGAAGACGAAGAGAAGCAGGCTGGAGAGGAAGGCGGTCAGGTAGGTCGCCAGCAGTACCAGCGCCGGATGGATGTTGACCGGAATCGACTTCTGGAAGACGTGGTAGACGACGGTTCCGGCGATGGCGATGCCCACGGCAAGAATGTGCATTTGAATGCCGTCCTTCGTAGTTACTCTGAGATAGACAGGGGCGCCTGGCTGGTGTTCATCTGGAACGCGGGGTTGACGGCACGCAGGACATTTTCATAGCTGGTGCAGCGGCCTGGATTGCCCGGACAGACAGGTCAAGAATGGAGTGAGCATACGGCCACCTGACCGGTTCTTCTCCGTTCTCGACCTGCGGCCGATAGGAAAGACTAGCTTTGCGCCTTGGGGGTGAAGCTGATCAGGCCGGTGAAGTGGTGCGAGATTCTGCCGTCGCGGATGATGAACACATCGTAGACGTGTGCGATGCCGCCGGCCGTTTCTGCATGCGCCTCGAACATCAGCGAGTCGTCACCTTCGGCATACTTATCGGTCGACAGCAGCTTGAGATAGCCGAGCTGCGCGATGTAGCCCTTGAAATACTCCTTCAGAGCTTCTGCGCCGCTGACGTGTGTGGTGTAGCTGAGCAGTTGGGCGTCCTCGGTGTAGTTCTCGTCGATCAGCCGAACATGATCCTTGTCCGCCAGAATTGCCAACTGCCGGTCATAGAGGGCCCTGAACTTGTCGCTCATGGATTAGCGGATCCTTCTGGTGCACGGGAACAGTATTGGATGTGCACAGAGTATAACGCCTGAGCGCCAAAAGCAAGCTTAAGACTGGACAAAAGTCCCATCGAGAGACACGTGACTGCTCATAATCAGGTCTTTCGCCAGTCACGGAAGAGACGCAGGAACGTGTCGCGCACTACGGAGACGAGCGTGTCGTCGGCAATGCGGCCGGTCAAGTCGATGGTCTTGCGCATCTGGTCAAGGTAGTGATGACACCCCTGGCATTCGGCGATGTGACTCTCAAACCGCAGATGGTCCGCTGCCGGCAGCGTCCCTTCAAGATAGTTGGTCACCAATTCGACCATCTCTTCGCAGGTCAGTGGGCAGTGCTCGTCCATATCGTCCATAGATCGTGAAAGACCGTCACTCTCCCAGATATGCCTCCAGGGCGCGGCGCACCCGGGATCGCGCTCGATGCAGCAGAACGCGCTGATTTGACTCGCTGATGGACAAAATGTTACAGGCTTCTTCCGCGCTCGCGCCCTCAACATCCCGCAGGGTGATCACCTCGCGCTGCTGTGCTGGCAGCGTCTCGATAGCATCAATCACCACCTTACGCACCTCTCCGCTCAGGAAGACCTGCTCCGGCATCTCGTCCCAACTGCGGGGCGGGGTGATCCAGGCGTGGGGTTCGAGCTGATCGTGGGTGGGGCGAAAGCGATCGGCTGCCACTGCGGTTTCGAACTCACCGGTTTCATCAACGTCCAGGGCCAGTCCGATATAGCGGCCCTCGCGGCGAGCCGCCGTGCGTGCGCGGTTCATAAGAATCGTGAAGATCCAGGTCTTGAGTGAGGAGCGGCCCTCGAACGCGTGCAGCCCTTTCAGGACAGCGATCCAGGTTTCCTGAACGACTTCCTGCGCGACCTGCTCGTCGCCGATGATCAGGGTCGCTACCCGCAGCAGAGAGGCCTGGTGCAGTTCGACCAGGCGCATAAAAGCATCTTCATCCCCGTTACGCAGGGCCTGAATGAGCAGAAGGTCGTCGTCTCGGTTCATTGGCGACTTTCCGGATGAGAGCGCTGTGGATGATTATAGACCAGCCGGAGCCTGGAGTCCTACTGCATCATTCACAGCAAGCTGCTTGCAGCAGGTATGCGAGAGTTAGGAATTCATGAACCAATTCCAACAAACACACCGTACTGACGTACTGCTTATGTTACAATAAGGACGACAGGCTTACTCCTATCCTTCGTTGCGCGGAGAGGACAGATCCTCGATGAACTTGTTCCAGGAGACTGTGCGTCCGGTCGCCGATCTGTTCTATCGGCGTGGAGATCCCAACGATTCACGCCTGGGAGAAACGGCACTTTCCCTTCCGGTGGATTACGGCCTGTCCGACGTGGTGCTGCTGGGACTGCCACAGGACGATGGCGTTCGTCGCAATCGTGGACGTCCCGGCGCGAAAGAGGCGCCTGACGCCATCCGCCGCGCGCTCTATCGGATGATCGACGTTCCGGGATTGCGGCTCTTTGACCTGGGCAATACGCGCATCCATCCAACTCTGGAAGCCACGCATGAAGCACACCGCGAGGTGGTGCGGAAGGTGCTGCGCGATGGCAAGCTGCTGATCGTGCTGGGCGGCGGCAATGACACCAGCTATCCGGACTGTTCCGGTCTGGCAATGGAGACCAAGGAACCGATTCTGGCGTTCAACATCGACGCGCACTTCGACGTTCGGGCCGACCCGGTGCGTAACAGCGGCACGCCGTATCGCCAGCTTCTGGTTGAGGAATACATTCATCCCTTTAGCCTGTTCCAGATCGGCTACCAGCCGTTTTCCAACTCGCTGGTCTACCGCCAATGGCTGATGGATGTTGGCGTCAACGTCTTTTCGGCCAGCGAAACGCGGCGTTTCGGGGTTGAGAACTATCTGACCGCCATTCTTGCACGGCGTGTCGAAGGGGCCATCTTCTGGGGGCTGGACATGGACGTAGTGCGGGCGTCCGAGGCGCCGGGCGTCAGTGCCCCCAACGCGCTCGGATTCACGGCCGACGAGTTCTGCTCGGTGGCGGCGGTTGCCGGCCGAGAACGGCGCACCCGCCTGTTCGAAATCACCGAAGTCAACCCATCCCACGACCTCGACGACCGCACCAGCCGGCTGGCCGCGACCGCCGTCTGGACCTTCCTCTGGGAATACCGGAACCGCTAGAATTACTTCGCTGCGCCATCCCTGCCGTCGTGCCAGTAGCTGGTCGGCCAGAACTGATGATCGTACGGACCTGGCATTGCCGCCGCAGGCGGTTAGACGTACCTACACCCATGGCCGGATAGAATACGTAAACACGCAGCACTTCTTTCTTTGAAATATGGAGCGAATCCTTCATGACCGCATCCGCGCGACCCGTGCATGCCCCGACCGGAACGACCCTCACCTGCAAGAACTGGCTCATTGAAGCGGCCTACCGCATGCTGCAAAACAACCTGGACCCGGCTGTCGCATTTGACCCGGACAACCTGATTGTCTATGGAGGCCGCGGGCGCGCCGCGCGCAACTGGGAGGCCTTTGAAGCCATCCTGGACTCTCTGCGCCGGCTGGAACCGGACGAGACGCTGCTGGTCCAGTCGGGCAAACCGGTGGCCGTCTTCCGCACCCATGCGGATGCGCCGCGCGTGCTGATCGCCAACAGCAACATCGTCCCCGCCTGGGCGACGCAGGAGAACTTCGACCGCTGGGAGCGCGACGGCTTGATCATGTACGGGCAGATGACGGCCGGGAGCTGGATCTACATCGGGACGCAGGGCATCCTCCAGGGCACATACGAGACCTTCGGCGCCCTGGCGCGTCAGCACGGCTGGGGAACCCTCAGGGGTAAGTTCGTCGTCACCGCGGGTCTGGGTGAGATGGGCGGGGCGCAGCCGCTGGCCGTGACCATGAATGAAGGTGTCGGCCTTTTCATCGAGGTCGACCGCTGGCGGGCGGAGAGGCGGCTGAATCTCAAGCAGATCGACGCCATCACCGATAACCTGGAAGAAGCGATGACCTGGGTCGAAGAGGCGCTGGCCGTGCCCATGCCCAAATCGATCGGGCTGGTGGCCAACGCCAGCGAAGTGCTGCCAGAGCTGGTGGCGCGCGGCGTCGTGCCCGACGTGGTGACCGATCAAACCAGCGCCCATGACGTCCTCTATGGCTACATTCCTGCCGGATTGACCGTCGAGGCAGCCGCCGAACTGCGCGCTCGTGACCCGGACGCATACCGCGAGCGTGCGATGGAGTCGATGGCGCGGCACGTCCAGGCGATGCTCGACTGGAAGGGGAAGGGCGCTGTCGTCTTCGACTATGGCAACAATCTGCGCCAGCGGGCGTTCGACCACGGTGTTGCCAACGCCTTCGACTACCCCGGCTTTGTCCCGGCGTACATTCGGCCGCTGTTCTGCGAGGGCAAGGGACCATTCCGCTGGGTGGCGCTTTCCGGCGACCCGGAAGACATCTACGCGACCGACCGGGCCATCCTCGAACTGTTTCCGCAGGACGACCACCTTCGCCGCTGGCTGACTATGGCGCGCGAGCAGGTCGTCTTCCAGGGGCTGCCGGCGCGCATCTGCTGGCTGGGCTACGGCGCGCGGGCCAAGGCTGGGCTGCGCTTCAACGAAATGGTGGCGCGTGGCGAAGTCAAGGCGCCAATCGTCATCGGCCGCGACCACCTCGACAGCGGCTCGGTGGCCAGCCCCAACCGCGAGACGGAGGCCATGAAGGATGGCAGTGACGCCATCGCCGACTGGCCGCTGCTCAACGCATTGGTCACTTCGCCAGGGCCAACGGCGTCAAAGTGCCGATGATGCCGTCGTCGTAGAGCGTCTTTCGGCGGTCCGCCTGCGCGAGTCGCCTGCGTTCTGTTCTGCATTACCACCTTGTCCCGTGGAGAGTCCATCATGCAGTCTGTTGACCTGCTTCTCAGCCATATCCCACAGTTGGTGACCTGCGCCGGTGGAGGTGCTCCCAAGCGCGGCGGAGCTATGCGCGATGTGGGCATCATCGAAGATGGCGCCGTCGCTGCCGCCGACGGGGTGATCGTCGCCGTCGGCAAGACCGACGACCTGCTGCGCGACTATCGCAGCGAGAACCACGAAACGTGCCACCGGCGGGCGGTGATTCCCGGCTTTGTCGACTGCCACACGCACGCCGTCTTCGCCGGGGACCGCCTGGACGAGTTCGAGATGCGCCTCGGTGGCGCGACCTACATGGAGATCATGGCGGCCGGCGGTGGCATTCGGAAAACCATGCGCGCCACCCGCGACGCCAGCGCCGACGACCTCTTCGAGATGATGTTGGAGCGGATCGAGCGAATGATGCAGACCGGCACGACGACGGCCGAGATCAAGACCGGTTATGGCCTGGACGTGGCGACCGAGCTGAAGCTCCTCGACGTGATTGCCCAGGCGGCGGAGCGCTACCCCATGCGCATCGTGCCGACTTTCCTGGGGGCGCATGCCGTGCCACCGGAATTTCCCGACGCCGAGGCTTACACGCAGCACGTGATCGACGTCATGCTGCCTGCTGTCGCGGCGTGGTACGCCGAATCCTGGTTTGCCGACCAGGGAACGCTGCTGGGAATCGACGTGTTCTGCGAACAGGGCGTCTTCACCGTCGAGCAGTCCCGGCGCATCCTCGCGGCGGGGGCAGCGCTTGGTATGCCCATTCACGCGCATGTCGACGAGTTCGTCAACCTGGGCGGTGTGCCGATGGCCGTCGACCTGGGCGCGCTGTCGGTCGATCACCTGGATGTGACGCCCGACCACGAACTGGAGCGCCTGGCGATGTCGGACACCGTCGGGGTGATGCTCCCGGCCGTCAATTTCAACCTGGGCAGCTTTCATTTTGGCAGCGCCCGCCATCTGATCGACAGCGGCGGTATTCTGGCGCTGGCCACCGACTACAACCCCGGCAGTGCACCGACCACCAGCATCCCTCTGATCATGGCGCTGGCCTGCCGCTACCAGAAGCTGACCCCGCCGAGGTGCTCAATGCCGTCACGTTGAATGCCGCCTATGCCATTGGCATGGGTGACCGCTTCGGCTCGATCGAGGTCGGCAAAGCGGCGGATATGCTCATTCTGAATGAACCCAATTATCGCGCGGTCGCTTACGAGTTTGGCGGAAACCCGATCTGGCGCGTCGGCGCGAAAGGAGCCCTGTTATGGCACAGTTGGTGATCGACGGCGCCTCGCTGACCTTCGATCAGGTGATCGCCGCCGCCCACGCCGAGCCGGGCACGCTGGAAGTTGTCCTGAGCGACGCGGCAAAGCAGGCAGTGCGGCGCGCCGCCGACGCCGTTCAGAAGCTCGTCAACGACGGCGTGATCGCCTATGGCATCACCACCGGTTTTGGCGCGTTCAAGGATCGCGTCATTCCGCCGGAGCAGGTTGAGCAGCTTCAATACAACATCCTGGTCAGCCACGCCGTAGGGGTGGGCGCGCCGTTCGATATCCCGACCGTTCGGGCGATCATGCTCATCCGCGCGAATACGCTGGCCAAAGGTCACAGCGGCATCCGAGTCGAGACGATTGAACTGCTGCTGGCCATGCTCAACCGTGGGGTATACCCCATCATCCCGGAAAAGGGGTCACTTGGCGCGAGCGGCGATCTGGCGCCGCTGGCGCATATGGCCCTGCCGATGATCGGCGAAGGGGAGGCCGAATTCCGCGGTGAAGTCCACCCCGGTGCCGAAGCGATGCGCCGCGCTGGCCTGTCGCCGATCCGCCTGGCGGCTAAAGAGGGGCTGGCCCTGACCAATGGCACGACCATCATGTGCGCGCTGGGCGTGCTGGAGACGCACCGCGCGGAAATGCTTTACGCCACGGCCGATCTGGCGGCCTGCCTGTCTCTGGAGGCGCTGCACGGCACACCCATGGCCTTCGACGCGCGACTGCACGCGCTGCGTCCGTTCCCCCGCCAGATCGAATGCGCCGCCGACCTGCGCCGCATTCTGAAGGGGAGCGCGTTCACGCGCGGCTACGACCCGACCAACGTCCAGGATGCCTACACGCTGCGCTGCATCCCCCAGGTGCATGGCGCGGTCCGCGATGCCATCGCCTATTCGCGCTGGGTGTTTGAGATCGAGCTGAACGCCGTCACCGACAACCCCCTGATCTTCGTCGACGACGCGACGGGCAGTATCGACGTCATCAGCGGTGGCAATTTCCACGGGGAGCCGCTGGCCATCTGCCTGGACTACCTGGGTCTGGCCATGAGCGAGTTGGGCAACATCAGCGAACGCCGGATCATGCGGCTGATCGATGAAGCCAGCAACGTCGGCATTCTGCCCCCCTTTCTGACGCAGGAGGGCGGTCTGAACAGCGGCTTCATGATCGTGCAGTACACCGCGGCGGCGCTGGCCACCGAGAGCAAGATCCTGGCGCACCCCGCCAGCGTCGATACGATTCCGACGAGCGCCAACGTCGAGGATCATGTCAGCATGGGGGCGACGGCGGCGGTCAAGGCGCGGCGCATTCACGACAACGTCGAGCGCATCCTGTCGCTGGAGCTGTTTGCGGCAGCGCAGGGCATTGACTTTCGGCGGCAGGTCGTCGGCGAGAACGCCCCGCTGGGCGAGGGGACTGCTCCAGTCTACGCGCTGATCCGCCGCAGCGTGCCGTTCATCGCTCGTGACACCGTGATGTACCCGCACATGCGAACAATGGAAGAACTGGTGGAGAGCGGCGCCGTGGCGGCGGCCGGCGAGATCGTCATCTCGTAACCTGGCACCCTCGACTGGAGCGCAAGCGTCCGCCGACAACTGCCTATATACTGGGTGATGAGCCTTGTCATAACATTCACTGCGGATGACTTCATGCTCGCTCGAATTCGCGCTGTGCCCTGGCTGACACCCGTCATGTTCGTCCTCTTGACGCTGCTGGCGCGTCTTCCCTACCTGGGCCTGAACGCCCACCAGTTGGATTACCACATCCTTTGGCACTGGAGCCAGCAGATGTACGAGGCGAACGTCGGCTTCTACAGCGCTTCCCAGGCCAACCATCCGCCGCTCTACCTCAGCATCAATGGGCTGACGGTTCCCCTCAGCTTCGCGACGGACGCTGGGCCGGGGCTATCGAACAAGATCCGCCTGTCACTGCCATCGGTCATCGCCGATCTGATTCTGGTCGCGGTGGCCGCCCACTGGCTTCGCGATCGCGGACGGACCCGTGCAGTCGTATTACTGCTGTTGGCGCTGCACCCCGGCTTGATTATCAATTCGGCCATGTGGACTCAGTCCGATGCCATCTTTACCCTGTTCCTGGTCTTCACCGTCATGGCCTTGCACGATGGCCGCCCCAGGGTCGCGTGGATTCTCTACGCGTTCGCCATGCTCACGAAGGCCCAAAGCATCGTTCTGCTGCCGCTCCTGGTTATCGTCACCTACAGGCGTCACTCCCTGAACATCCTGGTTCGCGCGGCTCTCACAGGAGCATCCGTCTGGTGGGTCGGGCTGCTGCCTTTCATCGTCGGGAGCGGCCTGGAAGCGACCCTGCGACCCTACACCGGCGCGGTCAACTACAATCCGATCACCACCATGAATGCCTACAACGTGTGGGTCGCCTTCGATCCGGGCTACTGGCAGGGGATCATGGGGCCTAACGGGTCGGTTGACGCGAAACCGTCGTGGATTCCAGGGTTGCAGATGCTCACCCACCAGCAGGTGGGACTGATCCTGATGACGGCCTACATGCTGCCGCTGTTCCTGCTGATCTGGCGTCGCGCACATGAGCATCACGAGTTCCTCTGGGCGGCGGCGCTCTATTTTGGCTTCTTCATGCTGCCGACGCAGATCCACGACCGCTACCTGTACCCCGGCATTGTGATGGCCACCTTCGCGATCAGCCAGGATCGACGCATCATCCTGGTTGTGCTGTTCTCGATGGTGACCTTTACCTACAACCTGCTCGCCGTGACCAGCGAGCCGGCGCTGTGGATCGGCACGCCGCTCTCCTGGCTGGTCGGCAACTTCCCGCCGCATACGGCCCTGGCCAATGTCATGTTGTTTGGCGTGCTGGTCATGTTCCTGGTGTTCAGGCGGTCGACCCCGCTCCTGAAGGTGGCGCGTTACCTGGCCGTCATCGCGATCCTCGCGCTCTTGCTCACACGACACTACGGCGGCTCGCGGGTGCCGACCCCCGCGGTATTCCTGTCAGACGTTCACGTCGCGGATGCAGCCATCATCGCCTATCGGATCGGCTTCTCCGAGAATCAGGCGTCGGTCGATCTCTTCATGCGTGCCGAGCGGCCGATCCTGACGCGCTATGACGGCATGGTCGAACTACTGGCGGAAGGAGAGGTGATCGCCATGCAGGACAGCTCGGACTCCGAAACCTACCCCGGCTCCTGGCGCTGGACGCAGTGGGGGGCAGATGCACTCACCTATTCGGTGGATCTGACAGATCTGCCCATGCCGGATCAGGTGCGCGTGACCTTTCGGGAGTATCGGACTGGCAGAACCCTGGACATCCGCCGAGGAGAGGCGAGCGTTGAAGAGAATAACCTCACGCTTGCTGTCCCTGCTGCGCTGCTTGGAGGGTGACGAATAGGGCTGAGGCGCGATGCCTTCTGGTCCTGATCTATTCATCCGATATATGAAAAAAAACGAAATTTCACGCAATTTCGCTTGTTCTGAGCTGCAACCAATGATAAGTGTATAGATAACGTACGAGGCAATTGCGCCATTGCGATGGGTGCAGTAGCGCCATATGGGCCTTGACCGCTGTCCCCCTGCACGCCAACATGCGGCACATGGCAAGGGAGTACGGCAGGGCGATATGCATAATCACGATAGCTGACAATGATGCACACGCTGATCAATCGATCCTGGTTCATCCCCGTCTTCTTCGTGTTCGTGGCACTGGCTGCGCGCCTCCCGCACCTCGCCACGAACGGTTCGCCAAGTGATTACGATACCATCAACGCCTGGGGTGAGTCGGTCTACCGACACAACTTCGCGTTTTATGCGATCACCAGTGCCGACCATCCGCCGCTGTTTCCAATCTATGCGGGACTGACAAACCCGCTCAGCGATGTGCCGGCGCTGGCGCAGGCCGGACTGACCGACATGGTGCGCCTCAAACTGCCTTCGTTGGCGGCGATTCTGCTGCTCGTCGCGATCGTTGGGTATTGGCTGCGCAATGAGGGATGGACACGTCTCTTCGTGCTGACACTGCTGGCGCTGCATCCCGGCATGATCGCCAATTCGGCGGTGTGGACTCAAAGCGACTCCATCTTCACGTTGTTTCTGGTCCTGATGCTCCTCATGATGCGTAACGACCGGCCGCGAGTCGCCTGGGTCTTCTTCGCGCTGGCGCTCCTGACGAAGTTCCAGAGCATCGTCCTGCTTCCGCTTCTCGTGGTTCTGACCTTCCGCCGCTACTCATGGCAAGAGCTGGTGCGCGCTGCTGTTGGCGCCGCGGTCATCGTCGTGGTCGTCCTGCTACCGTTTGTTCTGGTCAGCGGCCTTAGCGCGCTGGCTCCGTATTTGGGTTCGGTCAACTCCTTTCCGCACACGACGGGCAATGCCTACAACATTTGGGTGGCGTTCGAACCGGGATACTGGGCGCGCTCGCTGGTCCACTGGGTCCGGACGACACCGGACCATCCATCATCCCGTTTCTCAGCAACCGTCAAATGGGCATGCTGCTTCTCGGCATTTACACGCTGCTCATCGTCTATCACATGTGGCGACGTCCGCATGAAGGGCGCGAGTTTGTCTGGGGATCGGCGCTCTACTTCGGCTTCTTCATGCTGCCAACCCAGATTCACGAACGTTATCTCTATCCCGGCATCGTTATGGCCATCATCGGAGTCGCCCAGGATCGACGGATGGCGCTGGTCGCGGTCGTCAGTGTGCTCTCGTTCACCTTTAACATTGTCACCAGCCTGAGTACGCCCTATATCTGGGCCGGTTCGCCGTTACGCTGGTTCACCGGAATCTATCCGCCGTACATTGCGCTGATGAATGTATTGCTGCTGATTCAGGTGGCTGTGGCGGCGACCACGACGGTCGAACCACGCACGATTCGGGCAGTTCATCGATTGGCCGTCGCTGGGTTGTTGAGCGTGTTCCTGGTCGGGCCGGTGATCACGGTAAATCTGCCCCAGGATACCAGGCTGCTTCAGGAAGTCGACGTCGGTGAGGGCGCCAGGCTGGTCGGCTATCGCATGGTCGATGAAGGTGAGCATGTGATGCTCACCCTTTACTGGCAGGCCACCCGGCTGATCCCGACCCTGTATCGTTCGCATCTTGAACTGGTGCATGATGGACGGGTAATCGCCATCAGTGATGGTTCGGCGGAGGAGGTGCGACCCGGCTCCTGGCGCTGGAACCGGGGTAGGGTATACCCGGTGACCTACTGGTTCGATCTGACCGAGAAGCCGGACCCGGACGCCATACGCGCTATGTTCTATGAGGATAGTACTCGGCGTACCCTGACCGTCACGCAGAACGGCGCACAGCTTCCCTGCAATACACTTGTCCTGGAAGCCTCTCGATAGCGACCGCGAAGGGCGCTGGGGACGATCACACCCCCAATCTTGGGCTCTGAACCGGCTACAGCGCTTCGCTCTCCTGCTTCAGCCGATCGGCCATCTCGGACAGCGTCATGTCACCGGCGAACTCACGCAGTTCGTGTTCCAGCGCTTCAAGTTCTTCTCCCCCCGCTCATCATGCGAATCATTTCGTCGCGCGACAGATCCGTCTTGTTATAGGTCCCCAGTGTCCGGCCTCGCTTCAGGATGGTGAAGCGGTCGCCGATCGGGAAAGCATGATGGGGGTTATGCGTGATGAAGATCACGGCCACGCCCTGTGCCCTGGCTCGGGCGATATAGCGCAGGACGGTCCCCGCCTGCTTGACGCCCAGCGCCGAGGTTGGCTCATCCAGAATCAGTACCTTCGCGCCGAAATAGACCGCCCGGGCAATCGCGATCGACTGCCGTTCCCCGCCGGACAGGGTGCCGACTGCCTGGTCCGGGTCGCGAATGTCGATGCCCATTTTGGCCATCTCCTCACGCACGACCTGGCTTGCTTGTCTGATGTCGAACCGCTTGAAGAGACCCCATCCTACCGTCGGCTCACTGCCCAGAAAGAAATTGCGGGCAACGCTCATGAGCGGGATCATTGCCAGGTCCTGGTACACGGTGGCGATCCCGTGGGCGAGGGCGTCTCGCGGCGAGTTGAAGGTGACCGGTATGCCTTCGACCAGGTATTCGCCTTCGTCGGGCCGGTGAACCCCGGACAGCGTCTTGATCAGCGTGGACTTGCCCGCGCCGTTTTCGCCCAGCAGGCACATGACCTCGCCGGACATGAGCTGAAGTGAGATATCCTTCAGGGCGATGACCGTCCCGAAGTATTTGGAGACGTTCCGAACTTCCAGAACCGGGGTACGGGAGCCATTGGTCATCTCACTTTGCCTCCGAGGCTCGCTTGCGGATGTAGTTGTTGATCAGCACGGCGACGATCAGCATGGCGCCCATGAAGACCTGGAACCAGTCGGAATCGACGCCCGTGAAGACGATGCCTTGCTGGACCATGCCGAAGATCAACGCGCCGAAAACCGCGCCAATGGCCGAGCCATAGCCGCCCGTCAGCAGTGTGCCGCCGATGACCACAGCGATGATAGCCAGGAACTCTCGCTGCATGCCGCGCAGTGTGTCGGCGCCGCCGGCTGAGAGTACCTGAATGGTCGCGACCAGCCATGCAGCGGCGGCCGTGGTCATGAACAGGATGACCTTCATCCGGTTGACCGGGACGCCGACGTTCCGCGCTGCGGTCTTATCGCCGCCAATGCCGAAAATCCAGTTACCGGGCCGGGTGCGCAGCAGGATGTAGGTGGCCAGGCCGGCAAAGAGGAGCCACCAGAGGATGGAGACGGGAAATTCCGCCATGGCGCCGCGCGACGACGACGGATCGACGATGCGCAGCGCGCTGGAGAAGAACGCCGACGCCGAGTCGTAGCCCAGTGTGTCGGTGACGCCGCCGACCTGTGTGCGACCGGTGATCAGCCGCGTCAGGCCAATGGTCATACCGCGGATGATGAACAGGCTGGCCAGCGTGATGATGAACGATGGCAGTTTGGTGCGGTTGACCAGGATGCCGTTGATGGCGCCGATGATGAGCGCGACGATCAGCGACACGCCAATGGCCGCCCACAAATTCCAGCCGAATTCCACGCTGAGGACAGCGATGATCATGCCTGTGCCGCCGATCATCGAGCCGATGGACAGGTCGAACTCTCCTGCGATCATCAGCAGCGCGACCGCCACAGCCAGGATGCCGAGTTCAGCGGCCACTTCCAGATAATTGGCCGTGCCGCGCAGCGTCAGGAAGCCGCGATCGCCGGCGACAATGGCGAAAAAGAGCCAAACCAGTATCGCGCCGCTCACCGCGCCGAGCTCCGGCCGCCGCAGCAGCTTGCGCAAGAACCCCTCTTGCCGGACTCGTTCGTCGCTGTGGGGCGGGCTTGCAGACTGTGTGGTCATAACGTATGCCCCAGAATGATCGCTTCTGAAAAGTGGCTCAAATAAGCATTACTTCAGAGATAACGGCAGTGGTGCGGCCTGCTCCGGACAAGTCTGTCCGGAGCAGGGCTGAGTTGCATGAACGCTGCTTAGCGCGTGCCGCGAGCCGCGTACTCGATGACCGCCGCCGCGTTGTCGGCCGTCACGAAACCAGGGCCGGTGGGGACAAGCACCGCGCCGGGCGTGTTGGCATTTTCAAGGTACAGGGTCAGGTAGACAATCGGCAGGTAGCCCTGCACGTACTGCTGCTGATCAATGGCGAAGAGCATGTTGCCATCGCGCACGGCTTCCAGGACCTCGGGTGACAGATCGAAGGTCGCCAGCGGAACCTGCCCAAGCAATCCCTCGGCTTCCAGAGCGGCCAGCGTAGGAGTCGAGCCCGTCGGGCCGAGCGCCAGAATGCCGTTGATGTTTTCGTCAGCCGACAGAGCCGCGGCCACGCGGTTCTGCACGCCGGTGGGATCGGCCAGGTCGACGGCCAGCACCGTCGAGGTTCCGCCCACTTCGGCGAGGGCATCGGCGAAGCCCTGGCAGCGCAGGTCGAGACCGACGTTGCCGACTTCCTGGTTGATGCACAGAGCGTTGGTCACGCCGGCTTCCGCCATGCGCTGACCACCGCCAAAACCGGCCTCATATTCCGTTTGACCGATGTGCGCCAGGACGCCGAGTTGGTCGGCGACATCGCTGCCGGAGTTGATCGAGATGACCGGGATGCCGGCATCGACTGCCGCCTGAATGGACGGGCCGAGCGCTTCGGCGTCCGGCACCGAGACGACCAGGCCGTCGGGTTCGCTCGCGACCGCGGCGTCAATCAACTGGGCCATCGCCACCATATCAAAGGTCGCCGGCGCCTGATATTCGACCGTGACGCGCATGTCGGCGGCAGCGGCATCGACGCCGTTCTTCACGACCGACCAGAAGGGATCGGACGCCTGCCCGTGGGTCACCACGACGATGCGATAGGGTCGTGCTTCCTGGGCGATGGCGACCGCATTGACCGCCAGCACGACAACCAACAAGAGCAATACCATGCGAACAAAACGGGACATCTCTCTACTCCTTGTAAGAAATATGCCAGAGACTTCACATCAGCGACCGAAACGCTGAGGTAAACAAGTGTTTGGCGTGACGACGCACGCAGGCGCGCAGGAGAGCGACGGTGATATTTCCATTGTACGCCGGAATGCCGCGCGAAGACACCACGAGGCATGTCCGTGGCGTATACGACTCAATTGCCCGCCGAAGTCTGGGCAACTAGGCCTGCCGCTCCAGCTCTTTCAGGTAGACCACCCGGCCTTCGTGTTGCGAGCGAGTCGCGGCGACAGCAATTTGCAGCGCCGCTCGAGCGTCATCTGTGGTGGTCATCGGAGTGCGCCCGTTCAGCAGGCAGTCCGCAAAATGCTCGATCTGGCGGGTGTAGGCCGGGCCAAAGCGCTGGGGAAAATGGGGAACGATGTCGTGGGTGACCCCGGCCTTGGTGACGAGTACGACCGGCGTGTACTGGAGATAGCCGACTTTCAGGGTGCCCTTTGAGCCGATGATTTCGGTCTGAATATCGTATCCGTAGATGGCGTCGCGGCTGACCTCGATGTTGCCGAGTGCGCCGTTTTCCAGGCGCAGGCTGATCATGGCATAGTCGACATCGCCGACGGTCTGAAGTTCCGGAAAAACCATGCAGGAGACTTCCGTGTAGACCCGCTCGACTTCCGACCCCATGTACCAGCGAACCAGGTCGCAGTCGTGGATGGCCATGTCGACGATCAAACCGCCGCTGACCGCCGGGTTGGCAAATTCGAGGCTGGTGCGGCCTGGATCGCGGCCGATCGAGCGGATGGCGACCGGATCGCCGATCTCGCCGGCGTCGAGCTGGCGCTTGGCGGCGGCGCACCCGTCGTCAAAGCGGCGCATGAAGCCGACCTGAAACAGCACCCCGCGCCGTTCCACCGCGTCGACCATGGCATCTGTGCCTTCGAGCGTGAGCGCGGTTGGTTTCTCGCAGAAGATCGCTTTGCCGGCTTCGGCGGCGGCGATCACGACTTCCTGGTGGGTGCTGGTGGGCGTGGCGACGATCACCCCGTGAATGTCTGTCCGGGCCAGGAGTTCGCGAAAGTCGGCATAGACTCTGACGCCGCCAAACCTGGCTGCAAAGGATTCTGCAACTTCGAAACGTGGGTCGGCGACCGCTACGAGACGGACGCCCTCGATGCGCTGCGCGACATGGGTGGCATAGACCTGACCCATACGTCCAAGACCTAAAACGCCGATATTCACCTGGGCCATCACAAGTCCTCAAGAAGCAGGAATTCATAACGAATATCACAGTACCTTGTAACTCATCGTAGCGATCAGTTGCGGATTTGTCAACAATTTGCTGAGTCGCTCCTGAGTTGTTAAAATATGTTGCATAAAACGCAACAAGAGGCGTATTTGTGAGTGGAATTCAATCGCTGTCACGCGGGCTGCAAATCGTCGAATTGATCTGGCAGGCCGGCCGGTCGATGGGAATCACCGAATTGGCCGAGCATCTGGACATCGACAAGAGCAGCGCCTCGCGCCTGGTCAAGACGCTGGTGCAGCACGGCTATTTGCAGCCGGAGCGCGGGTCGCGCCGCTTCGTCGTCGGGCAGCGGCTCTACCAGATGGGCTGGGAGCTGGTCAACCGCATGCCCCTGCGCGAGACGGCGCGTAAATACCTCTACCGGCTGGTCAAAGAGACCGAAGAGTGCGCGCACACCGCCGTTTATTCAGAAGGCAAGGCGCTTATGATCGACGACGTGGAGGCGGCTCACTCGCTCCGTGTGGTGGGCGGGATCGGCCGTCTGTTGCCCATGCACTGCACGGCTGTCGGCAAGACGCTGCTGGCGTTTGGCGATCTGCCGCTGCCGCCGACGCTGGAGCGCAAGATGCCCAAGACCATCACCGACCCGGAGGCGCTCGCGCATCATCTTGCCGGGGTGTGCGAGCTCGGATTCGCCTACGACGACGAGGAACACCAGCCCGGCGTGCGCTGCCTCGCGGCGCCGGTCTACAACCTGGCAGGCATGGCCGTCGCCGCCATCGGCATTTCCGGCCCGACCGTCCGGGTGACGGACGAACGGGTCTCTCTGCTGGCCGGGCATGTGATTCGCGCGGCCCGCGAACTATCGGCGGAACTGGGATACGAGGAGGAGAGCGCTTGAGCGGTTACGACTCGCTCCATATGGGGCGCAGCAGCATCGATCTGTATTCGAACGATGTCGGCGCGCCATTCGTGGACATCAACAGCTTCGCCGCTTACGTGGGTGGGTCGCCGCTCAACATCAGCGTTGGCGCGCACCGTTTGGGCCTGAACACCGCGCTGCTCACCGGCGTCGGTGTCGACCCGGTCGGCGACTTCATCCTTCGTTTCCTCAACAACGAGGGGGTGGAGACGAAATTCATCCCGCGCAAGCCGGGCCGTCGCAGCAGCGCTGTCGTGCTGGGCATCGAGCCGCCGGATAAGTTCCCGCTGGTGTACTACCGCGACAACTGCGCCGACATCGCCCTGACCATCGACGATGTGCTGGCCTCGCCGATTACCGACTGCAAGGTTTTCCAGTTCGCCGGCACCAACCTGAGCCTGGAGCCAAGCCGCAGCGCCACGCTGTTCGCGGCTGAGCAGGCCCGCGCGGCTGGGGCCAAGGTCATCCTCGACGTCGATTTTCGGCCGGATCAGTGGCACGACGTCCGCGCTTTCGGGGTGCAGGTGCGCGCTGCCCTGCGGCTGGTCGACATCGTGATCGGCACGGAGGACGAGGTGAATGCCGCCATGCTGGTCGATACCTCTCAGATGCGCATGAGCCACTCGCAGATCTCCGATACGCACGTTCAGGGTGATGCCGAGAGCGCGGCCCGCAATCTGCTGAACCTCGGGCCGGAGGCGCTGGTGCTCAAGACCGGCTCGCGAGGCTCGAAGATCATTCTCAAGAGCGGCGAGGCCATCGACGCGCCGGGCTACCCGGTCGACGTCTACAACATCCTCGGCGCCGGCGATGCTTTTGGCGGCGGGTTCCTGTACGGCTACGTGCACGGCTGGGGATGGTACAAGTCGGCGCGGCTGGGCAACGCCTGCGGTGCCATCGTCGTGACCAAGCACGGCTGCGCCAACTTCATGCCGACCATGAAAGAAGTCGAAGAATTCATCGCCCCGCGCGGCGGATTGGAGTAACCCTTCGGGTTGGGCCAGATCCAGCATTCCGTTTCGTGGTGGTGCTTCGTTCCGGAGCTGATGACGCCTGAAGCCTTCGTCAGCGCCGTCGCCTCCCTGGGCTATGACGCTATCGACCTGGTAGGCCCGGAGCATGATGCGCTGGTCAAGGACCACGGGCTGGAGATTGCCGCCGTGCAGGGGCATGCGCTCAAGCCAGAGGGCCTAAACCGCCTGGAAAATCGCGGCAGCATCGAGAAAGAGCTGGAAGCCAGCCTGGCCCGCGCCGTCCAGTGGCAGATCCCGTACCTGATCTGCTTCAGTGGAAATCGCGCCGGTCTGAGTGACGAGCAGGGCATCGAAAACACGGCCGCCAACCTCAGCTATTTCGCCCGCATGGCCGAAGACGCCGGCGTGACGCTGATCGTGGAGCTGCTCAACAGCAAGGTCGATCACCCGGATTACCAGTGCGACCGCACGGCGTGGGGTGTCGAGGTCTGCCGGCAGGTAGAGTCGCCGCGCGTCCAACTGCTGTACGACATCTACCACATGCAGATCATGGAAGGCGACGTCATCCGCACGATCCGCGAGAATCACCGCTATTTCGGCCATTATCACACCGCCGGAAACCCGGGGCGCAACGAAATCGACGATAGCCAGGAGCTGAACTATCGCGCCATCGTCAGGGCCATGCGCGAGATCGGCTTTGACGGCTACCTGGCGCAGGAGTTCATCCCGCTCGGCGATCCGCTGGCCGGCCTGAAGAATGCGCTGGAGATCTGCAAGAGTTAGGTTGTTTTGTCAGGAAAGGGTTGTTGAAAGTGAAAACGACACGCTTAACGATGGCGCAGGCGCTCGTGGTCTATCTATCACAGCAGGTGGTGGAGCGCGATGGCGCCCAAAACAAGTTCTTTGCCGGGACGTGGGGATCTTCGGACATGGCAATGTCGCCGGCATCGGGCAGGCGCTCCAGCAGTATTCCCACCTGATCCCGTACTACCAGTCGCGCAACGAACAGGCGCAGGTGCACACGGCCATCGCTTACGCCAAGCACAAGAACCGCTTGCAGACCTTTGCCTGTACCTCGTCGATCGGTCCCGGCGCGACCAACATGATCACCGGCGCGGCGGCGGCGACCATCAACCGCATTCCGGTGCTGCTTCTCCCCGGTGACATCTTCGCCGAGCGCGTGCAGGCCCCGGTATTGCAGCAGTTGGAGAACGAGCACACGCAGGAGGTCGGCGTCAACGACGCCTTCCGGCCGGTGTCGCGCTACTGGGATCGCCTCAATCGCCCGGAACAGTTGATCGCTGCGCTGCCGGAGGCTATGCGGGTGCTGACATCGCCCGCCGAGACCGGCGCGGTCACCCTGTGCCTGCCGCAGGACGTGCAGACCTTTGCCTATGACTACCCGTCCGAGATGTTCGAGGAACGTGTGTGGCACATCCGGCGCGACCGGGCCGATATGTCGGCGCTGCGCCGGGCCGCCGAGATCATCCGCGCCGCCAAACGCCCGCTGATCATCGCCGGGGGCGGCGTACACTACAGCGGTGCGACCGACACCCTGCGAACTTTCGTAGAGCGCTTCGGCATCCCGGTCGGCGAGACGATGGCCGGCAAGGGATCACTGCCGTACGACCATCCGCTCAACCTGGGCGCCGTTGGCGTGACCGGGACGAAGGGCGCCAATGTCACTGCCCGCGAGGCTGACGTGATCATCGGCATCGGCACCCGCTTCAGCGACTTCACCAGCGCCTCCAACTCGGCCTTCCAAAACCCCGATGTGCAGTTCGTCAACATCAACGTTTTCGAGTTCGACGCCTACAAGCGCAGCGCCGTGCCCCTGGTCGGCGACGCCCGCGTCACGCTTGAAGAACTGTCCGCGCTTCTGGAGGGCTACCACACCGACGCCGCCTACGTCGAGCAGAGCCGCCGCTACAACGCGGAATGGGACATGGAGGTGGCGCGTATCTACGGCCTGGAGAACGAACCGCTGCTCAGCCAGGGCGAGGTAGTGGGCATGATCAACACCTTCAGCCGACCGCAGGACGTGGTGCTGTGCGCCGCCGGCAGCCTGCCCGGCGACCTGCACAAGCTGTGGCGCACCCGCGATCCCCGCGGCTATCACCTGGAGTACGGCTACTCGACTATGGGCTACGAGATCGCCGGCGGCCTGGGCGTCAAGCTGGCCGACCCCGAGCGCGACGTCTACGTCATGATCGGTGATGGCTCCTTCCTGATGATGAACAGCGAGATCGTCACCATGGTCCAGGAGGGCATCAAGGTCGTCATCATCGTGCTGGACAACCACGGTTTCGCCAGCATCGGCGGGCTGAGCAAGAGCGTCGGCAGCGACGGTTTTGGCACCAAGTACCGCCATCGCACCGAGAGCGGCCAGCTCGACGGCGAGGTTCTGCCGCTCGACTTCTACAAATTGTGCGAGGGCATGGGCGCGATCACCTTCCGCGCCATGAACCGCGACGAGTTCGGCGAGGCGCTGCAGAAGGCGCGCGCCATCGAGAACCGGCCGGTGTGTATCGTCACCGAGGTCGACAGGCGGCAGCGCGTGGGTGGGTACGAGTCCTGGTGGGATGTCGGCGTGGCCGAGGTCAGCGAGAACCCGCAGGTCCAGGAAGCGCGCGCAAAGTATGAGGCGGCCAAGCAGAAGGAACGCCACTTTCTTTAGAGTTTGCCCACCGCCGGTCTGACGAGCCGGGGTGGTTTCGATATGCAAAGGACAAAACGTCATGATCAGAGTAGCAAGCGCCCCGGTCTCCTGGGGAATATATGAATTCGAAGGCATGGCGCCGAAGTATCCCTACCAGCGGGTACTCGACGAAATCCAGCAGACGGGCTACACCGGCATCGAACTTGGACCCTACGGCTATCTGCCCACCGACCCAGCCGTGCTGCGCCAGGAACTCGGCGCACGCGGACTCCAGCTTCTCTCGGCTTTCGTGCCCGTCAATCTGGTGGATGCCGACGCCCATGACGCCGGGGCCGAGGCGGCGCTACAGGTTGGCCGTCTTCTGGCCGCTTGCGGCGCGCAGACCATCGTCCTGGCCGACGACAACGGCAAGGTGCCGGAACTGGTCCAGCAGGCCGGGCAGCGCACGGGCAGCGTCCTGAATGGCGCGCAGTGGGATGTCTTCGCGGAGGGCGTAAACCTGGTCGCCCGGCGCATCAACGACGAGCTGGGGCTGAAGGTCGCCTTCCATCACCATTGCGCCGGCTATGTTGAGACGCCGGACGAAGTGGCCGAACTGCTGAGCCGCACCGATTCCAAGCTGGTCGGCCTGTGCCTGGATACGGGCCACTGGCACTATGCCGGCGGAGACGCCGTAGAGGCTATTCGCGTCTTCCAGGATCGCGTGACGTACCTGCACCTCAAGGATTGCAGCGCCGAAGTTGCCGCGACCTGCCGCGCCGACAAGAAGGATTACTTCCAGGCTGTGGCGGCCGGCGTCTTCTGCCGGTTGGGCGAGGGCGTGGTCGATTTCCCCGGCGTCGTCCGCGAAATGCTGGCGCTCGGCTATGATGGCTGGGGCATTGTTGAACAGGACGTTCTGGTCGAGGACCTGGATGCTCCCAAGGGCTATTCACAGGCGAACCGCGATTATCTGCACTCGATAGGACTTTGACGACCATGAGCGGCAACATTCGATTGGGTTTGGTGGGTACCGGGCGGATCGGGCGGGTTCACGCCGAGACGCTGGTGCGTCGTGTGCGCGGCGCGGACGTGGTGGCAGTCACCGACGTCAACCAGGAGTCGGCGTCGGCGCTGGCGGCTGAACTGGGGATCGCCCAGGTGGTTCCCTCTTTGAGGCGCTGCTGAGCGATTCCTCGATTCAGGCGGTGGTCATCTGCTCGGCGACGGACACGCACGCGCCGTTCATCACCCAGGCGGCACAGGCCGGCAAGCACATCTTCTGCGAAAAGCCGATTGCCGCGGATCTGAAGGTAATCGACGGTGCCCTGGCAGCGGTAGAGAAGGCCGGCGTGAAGCTGATGATCGGCTTCAACCGCCGCTTCGACCCGAACCACGCCCGCATCAAGGCGGCCATCGAGGCCGGCGAGGTCGGCACGCCGCATCTGATGCACATCATCAGCCGCGACCCGGCGCCGCCGCCCGTCTCCTATGTCAAGGTCTCCGGCGGCCTGTTCTTCGACATGACCATCCATGATTTCGACATGGCTCGCTTCCTGCTCGGTGATGTGGTCGAGGTTTACGCGACGGGCGGTGTGATGGTCGACCCGGCCATCGGCGAGGCCGGTGACATCGACACCGCCGTGATCACGCTCAAGTTCGCCAACGGGGCCATCGGCACGATCGACAACAGCCGCAAGGCGGTCTACGGCTACGATCAGCGCGTCGAGGTGTTCGGCAGCGGCGGCAGTGTGTCGAGCGGCAACTGGTATGCCGATGCCGTGACCGTCAGCACCGGTGAGAATGTGCGCCGCGGCTTGCCGCTCAACTTCTTCATGGAGCGCTACATCGCATCGTACCAGAACGAACTGGTGGCCTTCGTCGAAGCGCTTCAGAACGGCACGTCGATGCCGGTGACCGGTCAGGATGGCCGCGCGCCGGTGGTGATCGCCCTGGCGGCGATGAAGTCGCTGCGCGAGAATCGGCCGGTGAAGCTGAGCGAGATTGCATAGAGCATCTGGGTGGTGAGACCCGCAGGTCGTGCATATCATGAGGGCGAGGCCGTATCGCCCTCATGATAAACACACTATCCGTAGGGACGCGCTACTGCGCGTCTGCCACCGAGCGTCCGAAATATCAGACCTGAAGGAGTCACCATGGTCGAGAAAATCCTGGATTTCATCGATGGGAAGTGGACTGACGCCCACGCCGCCGATCACCTTAACGTGGTCAACCCGGCGATGGCTCAGCCGATCGGCGAGGTCGTCCTGACCCCGCGCGAGATGGTGGCCCGCGCCGTCGAAGCCGCCCACGCCGCTTATCTGGAGTGGCGGCGCGTGCCGGTGGGCGAGCGCATTCAGCCGCTGTTCAAGCTCAAGCTGCTGCTGGAAGCCAACATTGAGGATATCGCCCGCACCATCACTAACGAGTGCGGCAAGACCTACGGCGAGTCCGTCGCCGAGCTGCGCCGTGGCATCGAGAACATCGAAGTGGCCTCGGGCATGCCGTCGCTTATCCAGGGCTACAACAACGAAGATATCGCCAGCGGCATCGACGAGCACATGTTCCGCCAGCCGCTCGGCGTCGCTTGCGCCATCACGCCGTTCAACTTCCCGGGCATGATCCCGCTCTGGTTCCTGCCCTATGCCGTAGCAACGGGCAATGCCTTCATCCTCAAGCCGAGCGAGAAGGTGCCGATGACCAGCGCCAAGATGTTCGCGCTGATCGAGCAGGCCGGATTCCCTAAGGGCGTGCTTCAGCTCGTCAATGGCAGCAAAGACACCGTCGACGCGCTGCTGGATCACCCGCTGGTCAAGGCGGTCAGCTTCGTCGGCTCGACCAACGTCGCCCGCTACATCTACAGCCGCGCCACGGCCAACGGCAAGCGCGCGCAGTGCCAGGGCGGGGCCAAGAACCCGGTCGTGATCATGCCCGACGCCGACATGGAGATGACCACCCGCATCATGGCCGACTCGGCCTTCGGCTGCGCCGGGCAGCGCTGTCTGGCCGCTTCAGTGGCAATTACGGTTGGCGAGGCCCGCACCGAGTTCACCGAACTGATCGCCGATGCCGCTTCCAGCCGTGTGGTCGGCTATGGCCTGGACGATGGCGTGCAGATGGGGCCGGTGATCAGCGCCGAGAGCCGGGCGCGCATCGAGAAGATCGTCGCCGCCGGCGAGCAGGCCGGGTCCGCCAAGGTGCTGGTCGATGGGCGTGGCAAAGCGGCCTCCGGCTACGACGACGGCTACTGGGTCTTCCCGACCGTCCTCGATCAGGTCGATCCGGCCAGCGAGATCGCCCGCACCGAGATCTTCGGGCCGGTCCTCAGCCTGATGCACGCCGCCGACATGGACGAGGCGATTCGGCTGGTCAACGACCGCGCCTATGGCAATATGGCCTGTATCTTCACCGGCAGCGGAGCAGCGGCGCGCAAGTTCCGCAACGAAGCGGATGCCGGCAATGTCGGCATCAACATCGGCGTCGCGGCGCCCATGGCCTATTTCCCTTTCAGCGGCTGGAATGAGAGCTTCTTCGGCGATCTGCATGGGCAGGCGCGCCACGGCGTCGAGTTCTACACACAGACCAAGGTGGTCGTCGAGCGCTGGCCGAAGACGTGGAGCAGGACGTTCTAGGGAGAGAAGGAATGAGATTAAAGGATTTGTTACGGGCGGACACGCTGGTCCGCCCCTACAATTCTGCGTGGAAACGTACGGGCGGGCACCGGCAAACTCTGTTTGCACGCCCGCCCGGAAATACCACCCCATTACACGACGAATCGTTCCCTCATCGCTCGTTTCTCAACTCTCATCACTTCAGTTCATGCCACCTGCACCTGCAACCGATCCGCCGTCACGCCGAGCAGGGCGATCAGCGCCGCCGTGATGATCCCCAGAATGCCCAGATTCACCGCGATGTCGGCCAGCCCCGCGCCGCGCTGGCTGATATCCAGCACCGGCTGCACGATGTAGTAGGTCGGGAACAGCCGCGCAATCCACTGCGGGATGCTGTCCGGGAAGAGGGAGATCAGGGCCGGGGCGTAGAGGAAAATGCCAATGCTCTTGTTGATGGCGAACAGGGTCTGCACATCTTTGACGCGTGACCCCATGAACACCCCGAACGCCGACGCCGCCACCCCACCCATTGTCACGACGAGCAGGAGCAGCAGCGGGTTCGACCCCCAGCCGCCGTTCAGCGTCAGGATGGTGAACCCGGAGAAGATCGACAGCGCCACGCCCATCAGGCCCTTGGTCAGGAATACTTCACCCATGCTCATCGGGGTAGTGGTCACGGCCGTCAGGGTCCGCTGGAGTTTCTCCTCGACCATCGACGTCGCCGGCACCAGAATGGCGCCCAGCATGACCGACATCAGCACCACCAGCGGCAGCAGGCGCTGCTGCCACGACTGTGCTTCGCGATCGCCGACAAGCACCGGCTCGACCGTGATCGGCGTTTCGCGGCCGCTGAGTTCGACGATGGCGTCGGTGATGGCTGCGCTGGCGATGGCACGATTCTTGACCAGACTCTGTCCCCAGACGTAGAAGGTCAGATCGGTCTGCTCGCCGGATTGAAGCTGCGCATCGAAGTTGGCCGGCAGCGACAACCCCACCTCGATCCCGCCGGACTCCATCGCCGTCAGCATCGCCTCTTCCGTGGGGAATGCTTGTACGTTCATGAAATCCACCGTCAGCAGATCCGCGGCCAGCCGGGAGTTGCCGGCGTCGACGATCCCGACTTTCGGCATGTCGGAGAAGATTGTGCCGAACATCAGCCCGAGCAGCAGCGAGATGACGACTGGCATGACCAGAGCGAAGACGAAGATATAGTTTCGCGAACCGAATCGCAGATCCTTCAGAAACAGCACGCCTATGCGTCGCATGCTCATCGCAATTTCCTTTCCATCACCACCACGCCGGCGGCCAGCAAGAGGATCCCCGTGACCAGCAGAATGAGCAGGTTGTTGGCGACGGCGCCCCAGGACGCGCCGAAATTGACGACCTGGTGAACGGTGTCCAGCATATAGTAGGAGGGGACCAGTTGCGACCAACTGGATGCCACACCGGGAAAGACGACGCCATAGGATGGAATGAGCATGGCGATGATGATCAGAATGCTCCAGGCCATCACTCCCATCATGCCGCGGCTGGCCGAAGCGATCAGGAAGGCCAGGCCAACCACGACCAGACCGCCGAGCAGCAGCGTTACAAGGACCAGGATCGGTTCCGTGCGCAGGCCGCCGGTCAGCCCCATCAACAGCGCCGCCTGAATGAACGCCAGCAGGATGCCGAAAATGGCTTTGCTCGCGAACAATCCCGCCACGTTGACGGGGGTGATCAGCAGCGCCTTGAGCGTGCCCGCCTCGACCTCCTCGGCGATCAGGCTGCCCAGGCCCATCGTCTCGATCACCAGCACCATGACCGCGAGCAGCGGCAGTAGTCGGTCGCGGACGGCGAGCTGCTGGCCGGTCATATCCTGCCCGACGATCTGCTCGTTGAACTCCAACCGCAGCGGATTGCCGCTCAGGGTGTAGCTCATCTCGTTGAAGGCCAGCCGCAGCACGGTGCGCATGGCGTCGACGATTTCCGGCGGTGCATCCGAGGCGAGGTACACTTTGACGGTCGTCTCGCGACCGCTCAGCATGGCCGCGACAATGTCGGCCGGCAGGGCGATCCCTGCCGCGTACTCTGAGGCGATCACTGACTGCTCCAGCGCCTCCTCACTCTCCTTGGGCGCCAGCGTGATGTCATTACCGCTCAGGAATTCCAGGAGGGTGTCGGGCAGGCTGGGGGCGTACACGGCCAGAGTCAGCGACTCGTCGATCGTTGCCGGCAGCAGCAGGTAAAGCGCGATGTAGACGATCAGCCCGCCGACTGTGATGAATGCGAAGAAGCGATTTCGAAAATACAGGATGAGATCCTTCTGGATCAGCACACCCAGCACGCGTGCGTTCATCCTGCCAGCCTCCGTCCCGTGATCTGGATGAAGATATCCTCCAGAGTCGCCTCTTCGCTGTGCATGGTGATCACTTTTTCGTGCTCGAACAGGCGCTTGACGGCCTCGCCGGTTTCCGCGCCATCCAGCCGGACTTCTCGTTCCTCAAGCTTGCCATCACCGGCATCAATCTCCACCTTGAGCAGCCGCTTGCCGTACTGCTGTTTGAGCCGGTGCGGCGTGTCGATGGCGGCGATCTTGCCCTGGTTGATGAAGGCTACACGGTCGCTCAGCTTGTCGGCCTCGAACATGTCGTGGGTGGTCAGGAAGACGGTCGCACCGCCGGCGCGCGCCTCGCGAATCAGATCGCGGATGCCCTCGGCAGAAACCGGATCGAGCCCTTCAGTCGGCTCGTCCAGGAAGAGGATGCGCGGGTGATTAACCAGGGCGCGGGCGACCATCAGGCGCTGCTTCATGCCCTTCGAGAAACCCTCGACCCGTTCCTTGGCGCGCGTCTCCAGACCGACCTTTTCCAGCAGCGCGGGGACGTCGGCTTTGACGCCGTACAGCCGCGCGAACAGGGTGAGATTCTCGACGGCGCTCATCTGGCCGTACAGGTTGGCTGTTTCGAAGGCCACGCCGATGAACTGCTGCACCTTGTTTGTCTCGCGGGCGATGTCCATGCCCAGGAGGGTTGCCCGACCCTGTTTTGGTCGAATCTGACCGGTGAGCATCTTGACGGTGGTCGATTTGCCGGCCCCGTTGGGACCGAGGTAGCCGAAGATCTCACCGTCTCCCACCTCGAAGCTGATGTGGTCGACTGCCAGGTTGTCTCCGTACGTATAGGTCAGATCCTGTGCGACGATGCTGTGATTCATCATCCGCAACCCCCCTTGAGTACAGCGGAACGAGCAATCGCCGCGCCTGCCACGAGGACGACGCGTGCGATTAGTCTGATTCTAATCCCGCGATTCAGGGGAGGACATGACACTCGGAGGGCGCACAGCGTGTCTTTCTTCCGATTCGCCCTGGGCAGCCCCTGACGATTCGGGCTTGACTCGCGACAGCGCGACGCGGCGTAAAGCGACGACGCTTCACGAGTCGGTCGCGGCGTGGCGGCCGGAACCGCCTCAGCGCATGCGAGGGTCGAGCAGGTCGCGCAGGCTGTCGCCGATGAAGTTGAAGGCGATCACCACCGACGCGATGGCCATGCCAGGGAAGAGCCACGTCCACCACTGGTCGAAATAGTCGATGCCGACGGCGACCATTCGCCCCCATTCTGGCGAGGTTGGTTCGGGACCCAATCCCAGGAAGCTCAGGCCGGCGAAGGTCAGGATCGCGTTGCCGATATCCAGTGTGGTCAGGATGATAGCCGGGGCGATGCAGTTGGGCAGCACCGTGCGGAAGAGAATATAGGGTCGAGTTGCGCCCAGGCAGGAGGCCGCTTCGACGTACTCCATCTGCTTGACCTTGAGCACCATGCCACGCACCAGCCGGGCGTAGCTGGGCCACCAGACGATGACCAGGGCGATGATGGCGTTGCGGATGTCCGGGCCGAGTGCGGCGGTGACCGCCATGGCCAGGATGATGGTCGGGAAGGCCATGAACAGCTCGGTAACGCGCATGATCACTTCGTCCCACACGCCGCCGACGAAACCGGCAACCGCGCCGACGATGGTACCGAGGAAGCTGCCGATGACGATGACGGCAATGCCCGCCGGCAGGGTGATGCGACCGCCAAGCAGCACGCGGCTGTAGATGTCGCGGCCCAGTTCGTCGGTACCCCAGAGATGCTCCGCGCTCGGACCTTGCAGTCGTGAAGCGATATCCTGCGCGAGAATCTCGTGCGTCGCCAGCAGCGGCGCAAAGAGGGCGGCCAGCACCCAGACGGCGATGATCACGACGCCGATGACCAGCAGCGGGTTCTTGCGGGCGATGTAGCCCGTCCGGTGGAGCGCTTTACGCCGCGCGGATGCGCGGGTCAAGGAAATAGTAGAGGACATCGACGACCAGATTCACGAGCACGTAGATCGCGGCGATCAGGATACTCACGCCCATGATCGCCGGAAAGTCCTGCGAAGTCGAGGCGCGGAACATGTAGCGGCCAATGCCGGGCCAGGCGAAAATCGATTCCGTCAGCACGGCACCGGAGAGGAGCGAACCATAGGACAGGCCGATCACCGTCACGATCGGCACCATGGCGTTCGACAGCCCATGGCGCATCACGACGAAGCGTTCGCGCAGGCCCTTGGAGCGGGCAGTGCGCATATAGTCGGCGCGCAGCACTTCGAGCATCGACGAGCGGGTGATGCGGCTGATGATGCCAGAGATGTACATGCCCAGCACCAGCGACGGCAGGACGAGGCGCGACAGGGCATCACGGAAAACGTCCCACTTGCCGGCCAGCGCGCTGTCGATCAGGAACAGGCCGGTGACATTGGGTGGGGCCGTCAGACGCGCGCCGAGCCGTCCGGGTCCCGCGACCAGGCCAAGCTGCGCATGGAGCACCGTCAGGCCGACGAGGGCCAGCACGAAGACCGGCACGCTCACGCCCACGAGGCCAACTGCGCGGACCAGATAATCAATCGGCCGGTTCTGCCAGACGGCCGAGACGATCCCGAAGACGACGCCGATGGCCACCCCGGCGACCGTAGCCGTCGTCGCCAGTTCGATGGTGGCCGGCAGGTAGCGGGCAATGTCTTCGGCAATGGGCTGTCGCGACTTAATCGATTTGCCGAAGTTGCCCTGGAGCAGATTGCCGAGATACGTCAGGTACTGCTCAACCGGCGGCTTGTCCAGGCCCCATTCCTTGCGGAAAGCTTCGACCAGTTCGGTGTTGTTGAGCTGGCTCTGCGGCAGGTTGGCATTGATGGGGTCCGAGGGCACCGCATTGGCGATAAGAAACGACACCAGCGTGATCCCCAGGAGGATCGGGAGGGTGAAGAGCACGCGGCGCAGGACGTACAGGTGAATGGGCATGGTGGGGAAAGTAGGGCAGAGGTCGCTTGAGCAGTCTCTGCCCTGATACCTATCCTTTATTCGGCGTGGCTGAGGAGCGCCAGGTCAATCAGCCATTGCGGGTGCCAGACGTAGCCCTGGAGGTCAGCCGCGAAGGCGGTCTGGACGTTGGGCTGCAGGAATGGAGCGAAGGCGCCGCTTTCCTGCATGAAGGTCTGGAGGTCGGTGAAGATCTGCTCACGTTCGGCCGGGTCGGTGGCGACACGGGCGCGGTCGCGCAGGGCGATGATCTCTTCGCTGACCATTTCGTCGGTCCACTGGGTACGCTCGACGGCGACCTTGCCACCGGGCACGAAGGACAGCATGTCGATCGGGTCGAGGATGTCCGGGCCCCAGAACCAGTAGGCGAAGCCCTGTTGGCCGGCGCGGTACTGCTCCAGCGCCACACCCAGTTCAGCCGGTTCCAGCGTCACGTTGATGCCGATCTCGGCCAGGTCCGCCTGAATCTTCTGGGCGTTGGTGTCCATGATCACGCCCTGGAAGGTGAAGGTCGGGTACTGGAGGGTGATATCAAAGCCATCGGCGTAGCCGGCTTCCGCCAGCAGCGCGCGAGCGGCGTCGAGATCACGGGCCAGCGCCTTGTCGGAACCAAAGGCATACTGCTGGCCGACCGCCATAATCGTGCCAGGGGTGATGCCGCCCCATAGGGTCGCGTAGCCTTCATAGTCGAGCGCCAGACGAACGGCCTTCTGCACCAGCGGGTCAGAGGCCGGGCCGCCGACGTCGGGGTTGGCGTTCATCAGGATGAAGTGGACGATGTTGCCTGGCTGGCTGGCGATGGCCACGTCCGCGTTGCCTTCCAGGCTGGGGATTTGATCGGCCGTCAGGTCGAGAGCGATGTCGATTTCACCCGATTCCAGCGCGACCTTCTGGGTGGCTGCTTCGGGGATGTTGGTGATGATGATGCGATCGAAATACGGTGCCGTGCCCCAGTAGGCGGCATTGCGGACCAGGACGGTCTGAACCAGCTGCTCCCAGCTTTCCAGCGTGTAAGGGCCGGTGCCGGCGGACACGCTGTTCAGGTAGCTCTCGGCGGCGTCGGCGGTGGCGGCGTCTTCTGCAGCGCTTCCGCCGTTCTCGGTCACCTGGGCGTCGTTGGTGATGCCGAAGGCGTTGTTGGCCAGAACTGACAGGAACGATGGATCGACCGCGTTCAGCGTGAACGTCACGGTGTCTGCGTCATCGGCGGTGACGCCGGCAATGTTAGCCGTCAGGAACGACGGGCTGCCGCCCACGTACTTCAGGCGCATGACCGAGAAAACCACGTCGTCGGCAGTCAGCGGGTCGCCATTGGTGAAGGTGACGCCGCTGCGCAGATTGAACGTGTAGCTCAGGCCATCTTCGGAGATGGTCCAGTCGGTGGCCAGCAGGGGCAGAATCGCGCTGGCGTCGGCGGCGGGGAAGGTGACCAGTGTCTCATAGGTGACGTGATTGATGATACCGGTCGTCTGCGTGTAACCCCGTGCAGGGTCCAGCGAGTCGGTGCTCTCCGCATGGCCGACGACCAGAACCTGTTCGTCCTGGGCGAAGGCCGCGCTGACGAGGAGCAGCACAAGAGCCAGCAGGATTGCAAAACGTTTCATGAAGTCAACTCCTAATGGCGTGGCAACATTACGTCTGATATATGGTGATGCAAGATATTGTAACGGTTATCCCGTGGGTTGCCAATGATGCCAACCGATTTGCGCGAAACCGGGTCACCCAAGGTATCATTGGCGGCCAACAGGAACGATTATGCCCACATTGGAGTTGGACATGGATTACAGCCAGCGCCTCAGCCGGTTTCGCGAACTGCTCGACGCCGACCTGGCCTTCTTCCCGATCTCATCGGATCTGAATTACCTGACCGGCGTCCCACGCGATGTGCCGAACTTCGGCGCGGTGCTGCACCCTGGCGCCTGGCTGGAAGGCGCCTGGATCACGCCACGGCATGATCCGGTGCTTACGCTCCCACGCATGACGGCCGAGTTCGGCGGTCTGGAGCGGCTGCAAGGCGTGCAGATGCGCGTGCTCGGCGACTGGGACGATCCCTCGACGCTGGTAGGCGACATCCTCAAGGGCTTCCAACTGCCGGCGAAGCCGCGCGTGGCCGTCAGCAACTGGACGGAAGGCGAGACGATCGTTCATCTTCAGGCGCTTCTGCCGGACGCGGTGTTCGTCTCGGCCACCGACATCCTGCGCAAGATGCGGGTGATCAAGTCGGAGGACGAGGTCGCCGTCATGCGCGAGGCGGGGCGCATCACCGAGGCCGCCTTCGCCGACGTCATCCCGCTGCTGCGCCACGGGATGACCGAGCTGGAGGTGATCGCCGAAGTCGATTACCAGCTCAAGAAGCACGGCTCGCTCGGCCCGTCGTTCACCACCTCTCTCTACAATTCCGGCCCGAACCACGAACTGATCTTCGGCGACCGCGAGAAAAAGTGGCACCGTCCACTGAATCCACCGGTCTCGATCCTGTTTGACTTTGGCGCGGTGCACGATGGCTTCTGCTACGACTATGGTCGCACCGTCAGCTTCGGCCAGCCTGCGCCGGAATTTCAGCAGGTCTACGATCTGGTGATGGCCTCACAGGCGGCCGGCGTCGCGGCCATGAAGTCGGGACAGGTGACCGCCGAACAGGTCGACGCCGCTGCCCGCCGGGTGATCGTCGATGCCGGCTTTGGCGCGGAGTTCCGCCACCGGCTGGGCCATGGCATCGGCATGGACGTGCACGAGCCGCCGTTCCTGACCATGGGAGACACGACCGTCATTCAGGAAGGCATGTGGTTCACCGTTGAGCCGAGCATCATGCGCTTCGGCAGCTTCTCGTCGCGCGTCGAAGACGTGGTGGTGGCTCGACCGGGCGGCGGTGAGAAGCTGACCAACGGTTGGCAGTCGCTGATCGTGATTGACTGAGAGGAAATGATGGCCAGACAGAATATTTCGACCGGGACACCCTGGGAAAAGACAGTCGGCTATTCGCGGGCAGTGCGTGTGGGCGACCATGTGGCGGTCAGCGGCACGACGGCCAGTGACGAGAACGGCGTAGTGCAGGGCGTAGGCGATGTCTACGCCCAGGCCAAATACATCTTCGACAAGATCGAACGTGCGCTCAGCGCGGCCGGCGCGACGATGGGTGACGTGATCCGCGTGCGCATGTACGTGACCGACATCGACCAGTGGGAAGCCGTGGGGCGTGCCCACGGCGAGCGCTTCGCGGACATCCGGCCGGTATCGACGATGGTCGAGGTCAGCCGGCTGGTCGACCCGCAGCATCTGATCGAGATCGAAGTCGACGCCCTCATCGGCGCTGCGCCGTGACACGATCATGAAGTTCAGCCTGCGTCTCAACAACGATCTGCCGGTGGCCTCCTACGTCGAAATGGTGCAGGCCGCCGAAGCGGCCGGGTTCGACCAGTTCTGGGTCAGCCACGATCTCTTTCTGCGCAGCGCACCGGTGATCCTGACCGCCTGCGCGCTGGCTACCTCGCGCATCGAAATCGGCACCTGCATCGTCAATCCCTATACGCTCAATCCTGCCGAGATCGCCATGATGGCCGCCACGCTCGACGAGGTCAGCGGCGGCCGCTTCAACCTGGGCATCTCGGCCGGCGCGGGCGAATTCATGAAGTGGATCGGACTGGAACAGACGAAGCCCGTGGCAGCGGTGCGCGAGAGCATTGCCGCCATCAACCGTCTGCTGAGCGGCGAAGCGGCTGCGACGGACGGCGCTTTCCTGCACTGGAACGATCAGGCGTACATGCGCTTTCCGGCGCGCCGGCGCGTTCCTATCTATATCGGCGCCATGAGCCCGAATATGCTGCGGCTGATTGGCGAGGTGGCCGACGGCGGGCTGCCGCTGCTTTTCCCGCCGGAGCACTACGAGACGGTGCTGCCCTACATTCAGCAGGGCGCGGCGTCGTCCGGGCGAAGCGTCGAGGAGGTCGATGTTGCCGCCTGCGTGTGGTGTTCGGTGGGGGACGACAGGCCGGCGGCCGAGGACGCCCTGCGCGAGAAGATCGCCTACTACGGCCACGCGCTCAGCCCGCTGATCTGGGAGCGTCTGGGGCTGGCTCGCACCGACTTCGACGGCATCGAGCAGGCTATGATGGTCGAGCGCGACACCGAAAAGGCGAAAGCACTGGTCACCCCGGCTATGCTGAACATTGGCATCGTCGGCACGACGCGCGAACTGATCGAGCGGCTGGAGTCCCTGGTGGCGCTGGGCGTCAAGCATCTGAGCTTTGGCCCGCCGCTCGGCACCGTGCCGCTGGAAGCCGTGCGCGCCATCGGCCGTGATGTCATCCCGCATTTCAGGAACAGCCATAGCGCGTAGCCGCCTTCAGGATTGGGGACCATGCCCGATTTTCAACTTTACGACCTGCGCGTGACCGTCGAACGCATCGAGGGGCGGTCGGTGTGCGGCTTGCAGGTCGGCGATACTTTCGACCTGACCGAGTCCTGCCGGCTGCGCCTGCCGCCGGGGAAGCACTTCTGCATTTATGCGCTCAGCGCGGTGCTGCCCCTGCTGGCTGCCAAGCAGCGCGAGCTGGCCGCCGGCGACTGGCTGGAACGAGATTCGCTGGTCGCCTGCCCGGACCCGGATGAGCGGCTGATCATGCGCATTGAGCGGCTGGACCGGCGCACACTGGACAGCGACGACCTGACATGACCCGGCCCCGCCAGATCAGCATCGCGCTGCAAACCGACAAGTCCGCCGCCGAGTACGTCGCGCTGGCCCGGCTGATTGACGCCTACCCATTCGACGGCGTGACAGTCTACTGCGATGCGCCTTTTCACCCTGGCTTCGCACCGCTCCTGCTCATGGCCCCGCATCTACGGCGGGCACGATTGGGAGTCGCAGCGATGTCGCCGGCGCGTGTGCACCCGATCGATATCGCGGCACAGGCGGCGCTGCTGGCTGACCTGGCGGAGGGCGGCGTCTACATCGGGCTGGCGCGTGGGGCCTGGTTGGCCGATCACGGCATTGCCGAGCATCCCCGGCCGATTCAGCAGATCCGCGAGGCGGCGCAGGTGATACGCTATTTGCTCGAAGGCCAGACGGGCGGCTACGCGGGCGAAATCTATACGGTCGCGCCGCACGTCCGCGCGCCCTATCCGCTACCGAAAGAACCGATCCCGCTGCTGATTGGCTCATGGGGTCGCAAACTGTGCGCGCTGGCCGGCGAGATCGCCGACGAGGTCAAGGTTGGTGGCAGCGCCAACCCAGAGATCGTCCCGGTCATCCAGGGCTACATTGCAGAGGGCGCGCTCGCTGCTGGACGCAGCCCAGACGCTGTGGGGGTAGTGGTCGGCGCGGTGACCGTGTGCGATGAAGACCGGGAGCAAGCTCGGAAGGTGGCCCGGCGTTCGGTGGCGCTTTACCTGCCGGTGGTCGCGCCTCTGGACCCGACTGTCCATGTGGAGCCGGATCGGGTTGCCCGGTTGCAGGCGGCGGTCGAGGCGGATCGCCTGGACGACGCGGCGCGGTTGATCTCGGATGAGCTTCTGGAGAAGTTCGCCTTTGCCGGCAGCCCGGACGATCTCATCCGGCAGGCAGAAACGCTGTTCGCGGCCGGCGCGGCGCGTGTAGAATTTGGCACACCACACGGGATACCGTCCACGAACGGCATTCGTCTGGTCGGCGAGCGGGTAGTCCCAGAATTGCAACGAGGACATTGATGACGCATCTTTTCTCTCCCTACGAGCTACGCGGCGTGACGTTTCGCAACCGGATTGGCGTTTCCCCCATGTGCCAGTACAGCGGCCGTGAAGGCTTCGCCGCCGACTGGCACATGGTGCATCTGGGTGCGCGGGCGGCGGGCGGGGCAGGGCTGGTGATTGTCGAAGCGACGGCAGTCGAGGCGCGCGGGCGGATTTCGCCGCACGACCTCGGTCTGTGGCAGGATGACCAGATCTACGGATTGTCGAAGATCGCCCGCTTCATCCAGTCACAGGGGGCCGCGGCGGGCATTCAGATCGCTCATGCCGGTCGCAAGGCGGGCACTCAGCGCCCCTGGGACGGCGGCAAGCCCGTTCCGCTGCACCAGGGCGGGTGGATCCCTGTTGGACCTGGTGACGTTCCGTTCAACGATGGCTACTACAAGCCTCAGGCCCTGACCGCAGAGCAGGTTGGGGAGGTCTGTAAGGCGTTCGTTACCGCCGCAAAGCGAGCCCAGGCGGCCGGCTTCGACGTCGTCGAGGTGCATGCTGCGCACGGCTATCTGCTGCACAGCTTCCTGTCGCCGCTGACCAACAAGCGCGAGGATGCCTACGGCGGTGCGCTGGAGAACCGCGCCCGTCTGCTGCTGGAGATCGTCCGCGCCATCAGGGTATTCTGGGAGAAGCCGCTGTTCGTGCGTATCTCGGCGACCGACTGGGCGGAGGGCGGTTGGACGGTCGAGGACTCCGTGGTGCTCGGGCGACTGCTGAAGGAGGCCGGGGTCGATCTGATCGATTGCAGCAGCGGCGGCATCGTCCCCAATGTGCACATACCGGTTGAAGCCGGCTACCAGGTGCCGCTGGCTGCGCGTGTTCGCGAAGGCGCGGCTATCGCCACGGCCGCCGTCGGGATGATCGACGAGCCGGCCCAGGCCGACGCCATCATCAAGGAGCGCCAGGCGGACCTCGTGCTGATCGGCCGGGCGATGCTGCGCGATCCGCACTGGGCGGTCAATGCCGCCAGGGCACTGGGACAGCCCCTTCCGTCCGCGCAGCAGTACCACCGCGCCTACTGATCAACGCGATACGTCCGCTGACCAGGGTGGAATGGCGACCAGGCCACTGCGCTCGGCCGGGGCGGCCGTCTTGACGATCGGCGTGCTGGCCGCGATCTGCAGGACGAGTTGGAATACGTGCGCGATCTCCTCGTCGCTGAGGGGTGTGGTCGCCGGAAGCAGCGCGACCAGTTCGGCGGCATCGGGCAGGCGCGCGAAATACTGGACGGATGGATCGGCGCTCGGTTTCCGAAGCTGCTCCTCCACTTCCTGACGCCGCTCCAGGTCGGTGATCTGAGACAGCAGCGGCGCGGTTGTCGCCACGAAATGAAGGTCATTGTCGAGCTGCGGCGCGTCCATGAGGCGGCGAGCGAACTCCGGCCAGCGGAAGGCGATTTGCAGGCAGGCACCGAGCGCCTTGAGCTGAGTCGAGGTGTTGAGTGCCCCGCGCTGCACAGCGATGAATGCTTGCAGTCGAAAGACGTTGATGAAGCGCTTGACTCGCCGCGGGTTGTATTCCAGGAAGTCGAGCATATCCATGACGATCTGGCTGACCTCGCCCAGGTTGTCGAAGTTCTCCAGAATCAACTGCTCGATGACGGCTTTGCGCACGGACGCGTTGTCGTCCGCTTTCGAGAGTTCAAGCTCGTTCACTCGCGCCTCGATCTTCTTGACGGAATTCAGATCTGCCTGTTCTTCAGCCAGCCGCCCCTTGACCGCTTCGACGACCTGCTGGTCCGGACGCGCCTCGGTCTGTTCGCCCGCCTGCCGTTCCAGATTCCGTTCTACAAAGTGCTTCATCGAGTCTCGCGTCGGCTGTGGGATCGGGAAGATGATCTGGACGATCTTCTCCAGAAACTGTTCTCCCAGCAGAGCCAGCGCGGCGCTGTTCTGATTGAGGTAGGGCCTCAGCTTTTCGTAGCGCACCTCGATACTGGCCGCGACGGTGCGCACGTCCATGCCGATGATGAATACGCAGTGGTCCATGTTCAGGATGATGTTGATTGCTTCCATGAGTTCGGCCGCTTTGGGGACGGCGCAGCGGTCCAGGTCATCGATGAAGATGACCAGCGGGTACCGGCCATTCTGTGTCACCACGCGCACCAGCCGACCGAAATCCCGCTCGAACTCGGCCAGGAAGCCGATTTTCGCCTGGTAATCGGGCTGCTGCCGCGTGTAGCGCTCCAGGCGCAGGTTCAGCAGATCCTTCGACCCCTGAATGATGCTTCTGCCGAATTGAAAGAGGGCGACGATCCCGCCGCCCAGGGCGATCGGTCCGGCGATCTCGCGAGCCAGCGCTTCCAGTGGCGTCCCCGCCAGAAATCCGACGATGAGCAGCACCAGCAGCGCCAGGACGACGATCGCCGCCATACTCAGCAGCGCGCGCAGCACATCGACAAGCAGCCGGCGCCAGTCGAATCCGTTCAGTCGCAGTTTGAACCAGAGCCGGTCCAGCAGGTCGTATTGGTCCGCAACCTGGCGGATCGCTTCCAGCGCCAGCGCCGCCCACAGCGTTTCCTCTTCATCGTATTTCCAGGCGTTAAACCAGACGGTCGCCAGCGGGGATTGGCCGCCATTCGTGTTTCCCCCTGCGGACTCTTGGGCGCGGCGGCGGAGTTCCGCGCGAATCATGTGCATCAGGCTCGACTTGCCGCTGCCCCAGGGGGCATTGATGGCGATGGTCAGGGGTTTTTCGGTTCGGTCGTGCAGGATGAAGCCCGCGATGGCCCTGGCGTACTCGTCGAAGCCGAGCAGATCGTTCTCGGTCGGCTTGTCGGAGAGAGCGCGCGTAACGATCTCCAGATTGCGCCGCGCCTGTGCCGCGTCGTTGTTCTGCTGCGGCTCCGGCGCGATGGGAATCGCCGCAGACTCTTCGGATGTTGCCTCGCCCTCGGCTGGAGCTGCCTGGCGGGCCTCTTCGGCGATTTCGCCGGCCGGCTCGCCGCCTGACGCCGGCCCGGTCGCTGGCAGTGGGCGGGGTTCCGGTTTCTGCTCCGTCGTCGGGCCTTGCCGGACGGTATTGGGGTAGAGCAGTCTCTGAAGCGCCGAGCGAAGCTGTTCGATGGCGCTGTCGGTGATTCCCTTGCGCACATCCACCCAGGTGTAGGCTTGAAGATCGGACGGCATCTCGGGTGTGTCGGCGACAAGCACAGGGATGATCGGCTTGCCTTGATCAATGAATCGCTGGTACTCCGAGCGGACGTAGTCCGACGCCATCGACTCAGGGGAGACGATCACGATCTGCGCCTGGCTGAAGTCCAGTTCCTCCTGAATCGCCTCCTGCCAGGAGGTCCCTGGCGTGATATCCCGGTCCCACCAGATGAACAGGCCGGCCTCTCGCAGGATGCGCACGATCTGTTCGGTGACGAGCGAATCTCTGCGGGAATATGAGATGAATATCTGCGGACTCAGCCTCATGGCCATGCTGCCTCCCCGTGCCGGTATGCCCTGTCGGTGCGAGTATCCAGGACTTCACATCATTGTAGCGCGGCTTTGCGATGCGCACTGAGCGAGGCATGAGCCGGACTCACAGGATTCTTCTTTGACCCAGGGCGCGTCTTCCATTATGTTGATGGCACCTGAAGGTGAGACAAAGGCAAAATCATGCGACGGATCGCAATCGTATTGGCCATTCTGGCATGCCTACTGCTTCCGGCGGCGGTTTTGGCTCAGGACGACATGGCTCTGGCGGTTACCAGCGGCGAGGTCGAGGTCATGAGCGGCGGACAGGCCTATGCCTCGTATCTGGCAGCGCCGGAGGAGCCGGGGCAGTATCCTGGCATCGTCCTGATCCACTCCTTCCGCGGGCTGGAAGAGGGTTACCAGACCATGACCGATCAGTTCGCGGCCCAGGGCTTCGTGGTGCTGGCCGTCGGCTGGCAGACGTTTGCCAGCGACCCCGGTGACGCGACCATGAAGACTCTGCTGGACGACAGTGTCGCCTTTCTGACCGCGCGTGATGACGTAGACCCCGAACGCCTGGGCCTGACCGGATTCTGCGCCGGCGGCCGCTACACTATGCTGTTCCTGCCGCAAATCGACGCCTTCAATGCCGGTGTCGCCTGGTACGGCTTCCCCTACAACGGCGACCCTTCGGCGTCGGCCCTGGTGGGTGACCTGGATGCGCCCATGCTGATCATCCACGGCACAGACGACCAGCCCAGCCCGATCGACACGATTTACCAGTACGCCGGCGAACTGACGGCGGCGGGCGCTTCTTTTGAACTCAAGGTTTATGCGGATGAGCCGCACGGCTTCATGCTGGAGGGTGGTCAACTGCGCACCGATGAGGTCGCAGTCGATGCGTTCGACGAGATGGTGAGCTACTTCCAGCGCAAGCTGGGGTAAGCTGCATCGAGGAAGTTCAGGGCAGGATGTCGGCGGCACTCAGCCGGGCGATCTCCTGCCCGTCGAGCACCAGGGGGATGGTCTGTGGTTCGGTGTAGACCTCAACCGTCGCGTAGTTTAAATCGATATCGTCCGGTCCGGTGCACACTTCAATCTGGCGGTCGGAGATATTCACCAGCCAGTAGTCCGGGATGCCGGCTTCGGCGTACAGCTTCCGCTTCTAGGCGCGATCACTCGCCAGCGTGGTGTCGGCGATCTCGATGACCAGCGCGACATCGGCGGCAGTGGGCAGCCGATCGGCGAAGTCATCGAGGGGGCCTCGCAGGATGGAGAAGTCCGGTTCCGGGATGCTGCCTTCCAACACGACGGGTGTTTCGCTGTTGAGCGTCCACTCTTCCGATAGCAGGGGTAGCAGCGGACGCAACAACAGATTCGCAGAGCGGATGTGCGGCGGCTTCTTCGTCATCTTCTCGACCATCCATCCTTCGATGAGTTCCAGACGGTCTTCCGCGGTGTAGATTCCGCGCTCGTGCATATCGAGGAATTCCTGCACCGAGACCAGCCTGACTTGCTGAAGATGCAGCGGTTCCTCCACGGCCAGATATCCGGCGCAGCCACCTCAATCAGGGCATGGTTCTGGGGAGCGCCATCAACTGACTCCTGACTCGCTTCACCCCAATTATACTGGATTTGAGATCACCCCTCGCGGCGGTACGGTTTGAGCAGCGCGGCGGGAACGGAGACATTGCGTCCCACCAGGGCGATTGCTGCTATCACCAGCACGTAAGGCAGGGCCAGAAGCAGTTCGTAGGGCAGCGCAAGCCCCGCGGCCTGCAACCGAAGTTGGAGCGCCTGTACCCCGCTGAACAGCAGCGCCCCCGCCAGCACGCGGCGCGGCTGCCAGTTGCCGAAAATGACAATGGCGATGGCTACCCATCCGCGGCCGTTGATGATGCCGTGGGCGAAGGCGCCGAGCTGTGCCAGGGAGAGAAACGCTCCGCCCAGACCCATCAGTGCTCCGCCGAGGATAAGCGCCAGATAGCGCATGCCGTAGACGCTGATGCCGGCTGTATCGGCGGCCTCCGGACTCTCTCCAACCGAGCGGAGCCGCAGTCCAAACGTGGTGCGGTTGAGCAGCCAGGTCACCAGCGGCACGCACAGCAGCGCGCCGTACGTGAGCCAGTGCTGGTCGAACACCGGCCCGATAATCGTGTTGGGGAAGGGGCTGAGTGGCTGGAACGACTCGGCCAGCGCCGGAGGGGTGCTGGAACCGCCGTACAGGATGCGGAAAGCGAACAGGGCGATCCCGCTGGCCAGCAGGGTGATCCCCAGGCCGCTGACGTGCTGGTTCAGGCCCAGCGTCACCGACAGCACGCCCATCAGAAGGCAGAGGAGGATCCCGGTCAGGATGCCTGCTGCCAGCCCGATCCACAGCGAGCCGGAGAGCTGGGCGGCGACGAAGCCGCCGAAGGCCGAAAGCAGCATCGTCCCCTCGATGCCCAGGTTGAGCACCCCGGCCCGCTCGATCAAGGTTTCGCCCAGCGCGCCGAAGAGGATCGGGGTAGCGATGCGCAGCATCGCGCCGAACAGAACGAAAAGCGATTCGATCGAGTCCATCATCGCCCCCAGCGGATGCGGTAGCGGTTGAGCAGCAGGGCGGCCAGCGTCACCAGCAGCAGGGCGGCCTGGATGACGTCGCTCAGATAGACGGGCACACTCAACTCGCGGTTGGCGGAGATCGCCCCACGGTTGATGAGCGCCAGGAACAGCGCCGAGAGCATCACGCCGGGCATGGTCAGAGTGCCGAGCGTGGCGACGATGATGCCGGTGTAGCCGAAACCGGGCGACAGAGTGCCGATCAGATAGTAGTGGATGCCGCCGACCTCGCTGACGCCGGCCAGCCCGGCAATGCCGCCGCTGATCAGCGCGGCGGCGAGCACCCGGCGCCAAACGGGGATACCCAGGAACTGCGCAGCGTCCCGGTTCTTACCGATGGCGCGCAGTTCCAGCCCGAACCGGGTTCGCGTCAGCATCCACCAGACGGCCAGCAGCGTTACGACGGCGACGATGAAGCCGAGATGGACGCGCGACCGGGGGATGAGCACCGGAAACTGCGCGCTGAGGGCGATCGTCGGCGACTGCGGCCAGCCGCTGACCGGGTCGCGCCAGGGGCCGTTGAGCAGGGCGCTGACGATGAAGAGCATGATGGAGTTAAGGAGCAGTGTGGTCACCACCTCATCGACCGACAGCCAGGTCTTGAGCAGGGCCGGTAGCAGCGCCCAGAGCATCCCGGCGAGAAAACCGGCTGCCAGCATCAGGCCAATCGCGACCACCGGCGGCAGCCCCTCGGCGTTGGCGCCAACCCAGGCCGCGAAAATACCCCCGGCGTATAACTGACCTTCCGCGCCGATGTTGTAATAGCCGGTCAGGAAAGCGACGGCCACCGCCACGCCGGTGAGCAGGATGGGCGTGGCCATCATCAGAATGTCGGCACGGGCGCCTGCCCGCGTCAGCGGGTTGATCAGCAGTTCGACCACGGCGTCGAACGGACTTGCGCCTGCCCACAGGATGAGCACGCTGACCAGCATGAACGTGACGACGACGGCGATCACCGGGATCAGCGGGCGCAGCCACAGCGGCGAAGGGGCGCGTTCGATGCGCAGATTAAGCATGATGGGCTCCTGTCATGAGCGCGCCGATTTGTTCAACATTGGCATCCTCGGTCGCCTGTTCCCCGACGATCTCGCCTTCGTAGATGACCAGAATGCGATCGCTGAGCAGCAGGATCTCCTCCAAATCTTCCGAGATCAGCAGGATGGCCGCGCCTCGCTCCTTCTGTTCCAGCAGCTTCTGATGGACGTATTCCGTCGCGCCGATGTCCAACCCGCGCGTGGGCTGCGCGGCGATCACCACCTCCGGCGCGTGTCCGAGCGAGCGGGCCAGGATGATTTTCTGGATGTTGCCGCCGGAGAGGGTGCGGGCCATATCGGTGGGCGAGGCTCTGATCTGAAAGTCGCGGATCAGCGCTTCCGCATTCTCGCGAATGCGCGCCCGGTCGAGATGGCCCAGGCGGGTGAAGCTCTCGACCTGCTCCAGCATCAGGTTGTCCTGCACCGACAGGTCGCCGATCACCCCTTTCAGGCGATCTTCCGGGATACGGGCGATCTTCAGCCGCGAAACCGCTTTGGGATCGCGGAAGGGGAGGGGCGTACTGCCCACCATCACGGTACCGGAATCCGGCGCGGCCATGCCCGTGAGGACAGACACGAGCTCGCTCTGACCATTGCCGGCTACCCCGGCGATGCCGACGATTTCCCCGGCGCGAACGTCCAGATTCAGGCCGCGCAGGCGAAGGCCTCCGCGTTTGTCGGTCAGGCGCAGGCCGCGGACGGCCAGGCGGACTGTATCCTGCCGGTGATGGTCGACGTTGCGGGTGACGGCCACCGTCTGCCGGCCCACCATCATCTGCGCCAGCTCCGCGGGCGTAGTGCTCTTCGTCTCGGCCCGACCGACGACCTTGCCGAGGCGCAGCACGGTCACCCGCTGGCTGATGTCGAAGACTTCGTTGAGCTTATGGGTGATGATGATCACGGACATGCCCTGCGATTGCAGCGTCCGCAGGATGTCGAACAGGGCATCGATGTCGCCTGGCGCCAGGACGGCCGTCGGTTCGTCCATGATCAGCACCTTGCAGTCGCGATAGAGCGCCTTGAGGATCTCCACGCGCTGCTGTTCGCCCACCGACAGCCGCCCGACGACGGCGTTGACATCGATCATCAGACGCAGCGAGGCCGCCGTCTTCAGGACCGTTTCGGTCATGGCGGCCGGCTTGAGGATGGCCGTCCCTTCGCGACCCAGGATGACGTTCTCTGCAACGGTGAAGCGGGGCACCAAAGCGAAGTGCTGCGAGACAAAGCCGATACCGCTGGCGATGGCCTCAGCAGGAGAGGTCAGGCGTACCGACTGCCCACCGATGCGAATTTCACCCGCGTCAGGCTGGTACAGGCCGTAGAGGATCTTCATCAGCGTCGACTTGCCGGCGCCGTTCTCGCCCAGCAGGGCGTGGATCTCGCCGGGTTCGACGCTGAAGTCGACGCCGTCGTTGGCGATCACCCCGCCGAAGCGCTTGGTGATGCCGTGCATCTCGATAATCGGTGGCATAGGGGAGCCGTGGGTGATGTCGAACTGAAACGAATTGCAACCAATTTCATCTCCCGTGCCTGTGTAACGAGCACGGGAGATGGGTAGAAGATTTTATCTAGCCGCCGCTGGTGGCCTCACCGGGAACGGTCGCGCCCGCCGGGGTGTCTTCGTCAATGTTGACGCGGAACAGGCCGTCGACGATCTCCTGCTGGCGCGCGGTCACCTGCTCGACCAGCGCCGCGTCGAGCGTCTCTTCGAAGCCGTGAAGCGGGGCGAGGCTGGCGCCGCCATAGGCCATCATCGAGAAGTCCTTGAGATCCAATCCGGTGTAGCTGCCCGCCGCCACCTGATTGATCACGAAGTCGACGGTTGGACCCATATCCCAGACCGGGCCGGTCACGACCGTCTCCGGCGCGAGTTCATTCTGGTCGCTCATGTTGCCGAAGGCCAGCAGACCGGCCTCGGCCGCCACGTCGATGGGGCCGAAGCGCTCGGCAAACAGGAGGTCCGCGCCGGCATCGACCTGAGCCAGCGCCGCTTCCTGGGCCGCGGCCGGGTCAAACCAGCTGTTGATGAACGTCACCAGAACCGTGGCCTCGGGATTGGTCTCCGACACCCCCTGCATGAAGGCGTTGACGATGCGGTTGACTTCCGGCACCGGGTAGCCGCCGACCACGCCGATGACGCCGCTCTCGGTCAGCGCCCCGGCGTACATGCCGCTGAGGTAGGCCGGCTCATGAATCCAGTTGTCAAACACGGAGAGGTTCGGCTGCGCCGGGCCCAGGCCCGAGCCGAAGACGAAGGCGATTTCCGGGTAGTCACGGGCAACGCGGCGGACGGCTTCTTCGTTGCCGAAGGCATCGCCGAAGATGATCGCCGGCGCTTCGGCATCCGCGACCTCGCGCAGCACGATTTCCATGTCGCCGGAGTAGCCGATCTCGTCCTGGTAGCTGTACTCGATCCGTCCTTCGTCGGCCGCCGCCTGCAGCGCCGCATGAATGACGCCATCCCACGGTTCTTCGATCGGCGTGGCATAGGCCGCGAAGACCTTCAGCGGTTCTTCCTGAGCACTGACCAGCGATCCAAGCACAAGACTGCCGATCAGCAAAATCAACAAGAAAGAGGCGCGCAGCTTCATTTTCTTCCTCCGAGCACAGGTTAGGTTCATTCAGAGAGAATCCTAATGGATTGAATTTAGCACATTACGCCAAAATCCGACAAACTTAACGTGACTTCTTCATGCTATTTCGCCAGGAGACCCCATGAACGCCCGACTCCTCCAGAACTGCCGCCTTCGCGATCGCGCCGAAGCCGTCGACATCCTGATCGAATTCGGCAGAATCGTCCAAATCGCGCCCCGTATCGACGGCGGAATCGAAGCCCCTGCCGGGTTCGAAATCATCGACTGTGCGGGCGGACTGGTCACTCCGCCGTTCGTCGAGTCCCACATCCACCTGGATTCGGTGCTGGCGGCCGGGCAGCCCCGCTTCAACGGCAGCGGCACGCTCTTCGAGGGCATCCAGATCTGGGGTGAACGCAAGGGATCGCTGACCCGCGAGGATGTGCAGGCCAGGGCGCTGGAGGCGCTCAAGCTGATGGCGACGCATGGCGTGCTGTACGTGCGCACTCACGTCGACGTCACCGAGCCGCGGCTGATCGCGCTGGATGCGCTGCTGGAGCTGCGCGAGCAGGTCAAGGACTGGACGACCGTGCAGGTGGTGGCTTTTCCGCAGGACGGAATCTATTCCCGGCCTGAGAACGAGGGCCTGCTGGAAGAAGCCCTGCGCCGCGGGGCCGACGCCGTCGGGGGCATCCCGCACTACGAACTGACCCGCGAGGACGGCGTGCGGTCGATCCACCGCATCTTCGACCTGGCCGAGCAGTACGACCGGCTGATTGACGTCCACTGCGATGAAGTGGACGACGACCAGTCGCGTTTCCTGGAGGTGATCGTCGCTGAGGCCATCAAGCGGGGTGGCGGGGAGCGTGTGTCGGCCAGTCATACCACGGCGTTTGGCTCATACAACGACAGCTATGCCTACAAGCTGATGGGCTTCCTGAGCCGCACCAACATCAACTTCATCGCCAACCCGCTGATCAACATCACGCTTCAGGGCCGGCAGGACAGCTATCCCAAGCGGCGCGGCCTGACGCGCATCAAGGAGTTGGTCAGGAACGGCGTCAACGTCAGCCTGGGTCAGGACTGCATCTACGACCCGTGGTACATCTTCGGCACCGGCAGTATGATCGGCGTGGCCCACATGACGGTGCACGTTTCGCAGATGACCGGCCTGGACGAGATCGATGCCTGCTTCGACATGATCGCCGAGGGCGGCGCGCGGTCGCTGCACGTGACCGGCTACGGCATCCGCGTCGGCGGCTCGGCCGATCTGGTGGTGCTGCCGGTGGCCACGGCCTTCGACGGGCTGCGCTTCCAGGTTATCCCCACGGTGGTGATTTCGCGCGGCAAGGTCATTGCCCGCAATACACCGGCGGTCATGGGGTTCACCGGTTGAGTCGGCGCGCCTAAAGGGGCGAGCCGCCTACTCTCGCTGAAGTCGGGGATGCCGGCGTGTGAAGTGGATGGTCTGTGCGTTGGTGGACGACCCGCCGGGTCGCGCCGGTTGCGAGACCTTGTCTCTACTGCCATAATACCTGTCATTCATACGCTGCCGCACCGGATCGCCATGCCGAACAAATTATTCATCTCCTACCCTAGCGAAAGCTGGAACTTCGCCCAGCGCATCGCCGAAAACCTCGCCTCTCGCGTCGAGCAGTCGATCTTCATCGACTACCGCAGCATCGATCAGGCGGATTTCGCGAACTCTATCCTCGCCCACCTTCGTGATAGCGATGCCGTCATCCTGGTGGTGACCGACTTCACTTTCGCTGACATCCACCGCGACAACGACTGGGTACGCCTGGAGGTTCGCACCGCCCTGCAGAGCCAAATTCCGATCGTGCTGGTGCGCGAGAACGGGCTGCTGCCGCCCACAGACCTCCCCGATGACGTGCGCGATGTCGGAGGTCGCAGGGTGTGCCGTTCTACCGCGAATACTTCGAGCCGGGTATCACCCTTCTGACCGACTTCCTGATCCGCATCGGCGTCGCGTCAGCCAGGATCTCCGCTGCGCCGCACCCCCTCATCGAACTAACTCCGCCGCCGGAACGACAGCCGGAACCCGAACCGGAGCCGCAACGCGCCATCGCCGGACAGGGGAGCATCGAAGAAGCCATCGACCTGCTCGAAGCCACGATCAGAAGGCGCTGGTGCTCCTGGAGACGCTGCGCGACCGGGGCGGGCTGCGGACGGTTGCCGCCAAGCTGGTCGGTGACCTGATCGCCCGAGCGGTCGCGGAACGTAATGCCGCCGCGCGGCGGCGTGAAGCGGCGCTGGACTACGAGACTATCGCCTCGATGGCGAAGCGGAAGCTGACCGTCGAACGGGCGCGCGAGGAGTTTGCGGGATGGCGCGCGTCGTATCCCGATCTGGTGGAGGCGCTGGACACGGATCACCTGCGCGAACGTTTGGGCCAACCCGCCCCCGTGCCGCCGCCGGCGCAGGTCTACCGCAAGCGCCCGCCGATTTGCTCCCCGCCGTTCGCCTGGGTGAACATTCCGGCGGGCAAAGTGACGCTGATCCCAGAAAGGTTGGGAGAAGACCACATCCCTGAGGAACAAGTCGCAAACCTTAGATGTCCCCGCCTTCGCCATCGCCAAATACCCGGTGACCAACGCGCAGTACCGCCTGTTCGTGACTGCCGGCGGCTATGCTGAGCGGCGCTGGTGGACGGAAGCCGGATGGGAGGCGAAGGCGAAAGGTTGGAAATGGGATGGCAGTCAGTGGGTGGAGACGAATCAACCCTGGGCCGAGCCGCGCTACTGGAACGATCCGAATTGGAAGAGTGCCGCATGGAATGGAGACGACTACCCAGTCACCGGCGTATCTTGGTATGAAGCCACTGCCTACTGTGCCTGGCTGAGCGCCGAGACGGGTGAGTCGATCGGGCTGCCGGGCGAGCAGCAGTGGCAGAGGGCGGCGCAGGGCAGCGATGGACGGGCCTATCCCTGGGGAAAGATTGGGACCCTGCGCGCTGCAACCACAGCGTAGGGAAAGACGGGAACACTAACGCCCCATCGCCCGTGCGACAGTATGAAGGGAAGGGGGACAGCGCGTTCGGCGTCGTCGATATGGCGGGCAATGTCTGGGAGTGGTGTTCGACGGCGTATGTGACCGGGTCATATGATTTGAATGGAACAGATGTTCGTGTGCTGCGGGGCGGCTCGTGGGGCTACGCAGTTACGGGGGACTTCCGCTGCGCCTTCCGTCAGGGCGGCCCTGTAACGGACGCCTCATCGGGGGTTTCGTCCTGCCCTCTCTTCGTGAAGTTCTGGTATTCTGATTTCTGTTCTTCTGTATTTCTGATCGCGAGCGAAGCGAGCGGGTTGCCCATATGGCAGGGACGTTCGCAAACATTGTAGGGGAGAGCCGCCGGCTCTCCCGCGTGGCTGATCGGATGGACGCAGAACGGGGCTTTTAACGGACGACCCGCCGGGTCGCCCCTACGGCGTGCTGCGCGGCAATCAATGCGCACGCGCGCCGACCGTCCGCACCGCGAACCCGAGGTCGGGGCCGGGGATCGGCGCGACCTTCGACACCAGTCGGTAATCCGGCGTGAGCAGCTCCAATCGCGTCGAATGCACCAGCGTCGCCATCACCAGCATGATCAGCGCCTCGCCCATGCCGGCGCTCAGGCAGGTGCGCCCGCCTAGGCCGTAGGGCGCGAAGGCGCCGGTGCGCTGGTGTTCGCCGCGCGGTTCGAAAAAGCGTGTGATGTCGAAGGTGTACGGGTCTTCGTACACCTCCGGGAGGAAGTGCGTCACCCCGGTGGCCACGAAGACCAGCCGCCCGGCAGGTATCGTGTAGCCGGCGAATTCCAGCGGCTTGACCACGTAGCGGGGCAGCGCGCCAGCAATTGGATACATGCGCAGCACTTCCATGCATGCGCCGTAGAGCGTGCGCATACCGCGCAGGGCCGCCATGTCGAGCGGACCGCGGGCGAAAGCGGTATCAACCTCCGCCTGCACCGCCGCCAGCAGGTCCGGGTGGCGCAGTAGTTCGTAAAGCAGATAGCCGAGCAGTCGCGGGGAATAGGCCACGCCGTTGACGAACGGCAGATGCACATAGGCCAGCAGATCGTGACCTTCAAGCGGCTTGCCGTCCATGGTTTTGGCGTTCATCAGCAGATCGACCAGATCGTCGGCCGGCTCCCCACGATCGGCGCGGGCGCGGTGGTCGTCGACGATGCGCTGCAGGAAGGCCTCGAAACGCTGCTTGGCATTCTTGTACGCCGGCAGCTTGAGCAGGAACGCCGGCTGAAAGGCTACCCCCGAACCGATCAGCCGGTTGGTGAAGTAGACGATGTCCGCCAGTTCATCGCCCACCTCGGTGTTTTCCGCCGAGCGCACGATGATCTCCAGGCAGAGGCGCGTCATCGTCTCCATGACGTTCACCTCTCTGCCGGTCTGCCACCCCGCCGCTGTCTCCTGGATCAATTGCACCGCCTGAGGCATGTATCCCGCCAGCGTGTCGCGCGAGAGGCGGGGACGGATCAGCTTGCGGTAGTAGCTGTAGGACGGCTCGTCGAGCGTCGGCAGATAGAGGTCGCTGGCCGTCTCTTCGACCAGCTTGCCGTAGATCGGGCGCAGGCGGAAGTACTCTTCGCCGTGCTGCGCCATGAGCTGGTTGGCTTCCAGGCCGGCGAGAAGGATGATCTCGCGGCCGGGCACGCGAATGCGATAGACCGGACCATGCTCGTGATAGGCCCTGACCATGAACTGAATGGCGTCGCGCGTTAGTCCGAGAACGTTACCAAGCAGGGGAAGACCAGGCACCAGCGGGATGGCGTGAGTCATGGGGGCAGGCTCGATTATGTGCAAAGGTCAGGCCATAATCATGCATTGATCTGAAGCAATCTGCCAACTTATCGAATCAAGGAGCACTGATCGTGGAGAGACTGGACCCGCAAGCGTGTCGAGCACGGCAGTCCCGACTGATGGCCGCCGTATCCGCGGATGTGTTGATCCTCAACAACCCGCATCACATCCTCTACCTGACCGGTTTGTACAATTCCGAGATGCGTCAGGCGGCCTGGGGATTGAACTCGCTGATCCTCAACGCGACCACCGGCCGGGCGATCCTGCTGGTCAACGAGATGCTGTCCACTGAGATGGGCGAGGTGGCAGTGGACGAAATCCACGTCACGCCGTGGTACAAGGCGGCGCCGGCCGGTCCCGGCGCGGACCAGTTCGATGAGTCGGTGATTGCACTGCGCGGGCAGGTCGGCGCGCTAAACCCCAGGCGTGTCGCCGGCGAACTGGGATGGCTGCCGCAGGGAGCCGTCGGCTCGGCGCTCGCGGAGAACATGGTCAACCTGAACCCGATTCTCAAGCAGATGCGGCGGTCAAGGACCCCGACGAACTGCGGCTGATTCGCGAAGCGGTGCGCGTTAATGAAGCGGCCCATGTGGGGGCGCGGGCGACGGTGAAGGTTGGCGCGACCGAATTGGATGTCTACAATGCCGCCCACGCCGCCGCGGTCAACGCCTTTGGCGGTCCGGTCCACCTCTTCGGCGATTTCGGCTGCCTGTCACGCCCGAACCCCGGCAGCATCCCGACCAACTATGTGTGCTGAAGTCTGGCGACGTCATGCTCTGCGACATCTTTCCGCTGGTCAACGGCTACCGCTCCGACTTCACTGCCACCTATGCCGTGGACGACCGCTACAGCGACGATCAGGAGCGTGTCGATGTGGCGATTCACGAGGCGATGCGCGCCGGCGAAGAGGCGCTCCGACCTGGTGCGCGCGGCGGCGATGTGTACCGTGCGGTGCGGGCGGCGCTGGCCAAGCACGGGCTGGCGGAGAACTTCCCGCACCATGCCGGGCATGGCCTGGGCTTCGACCACCCGGACACGCCCTACTTCGTGCCGCTGAGCGAGGAAACTCTGCTGGTGGGGGAGGTGGTGGCGCTGGAGCCGGGGGCCTATGGCGAAGGGTTTGGCGCGCGCATTGAGAATAACTATCTCATCACCGAGACCGGACCAGAACGGTTGTCAAACCACAGCACGGCACTGCTTTGAACTTCTCGACAGGCTCATGGCTATGGTCGTAGTGTGAGCTGCCTTGTGTGGTGAGGGGGTGGGGGGTTTCCGCTGTTTTGAGCGCTGGCGGGGGGCAGGCCGCAGTTCTGGTGGGGGGGGAAAGGATAGGGCCGGCGGGGGGGGCGGGCGGCCTTTCGGGAGGGGAGGGCCCTTTCAGCGTCGCCGGGCTCTTCGGGGAGCAACTAGATGGATTCCTGGAGGATGGGTGAGAGGGCGGGGACGAGACGTATTGTCATTTGGATCGGATCTATCACGGTCGCTACACGAGAAATCCTGCTATTCATGGGTTTGTCAGACTTCTCATGCAGGAAGTTGCAACATTACAAACGGCGTGCTAAAACTTGTAATGTCCGAATCTCAACATCTGAACTGCGAGGGGTTACATGGTTGGTTCCGCAAAGCGATTGCTATTGACGTTGCTGGCTCTAGTCGTTCTGACGGTAGGTTTCGCCCCGGCGATGGCCCAGGGCGATAACATTATTCATGTGGTCTCTCTGTTTGACATCCGCACAGCGGACCCGCATGTCGCCTACGAAGTCGAGACGTGGACCACGATCGGCCTGTTCTACCGCGGCCTGGTCGAGATGGAGACCACCGATACTGTCGCACCGGCGCTGGCCGAGTCGTGGACGGTGAGCGACGACGGTCTCGTCTATACTTTCACGCTGCGTGAGGGTGTCATGTTCTCCAACGGCCGCGCGATCACGGCCGACGACGGGAAGTATAGCTTCGAGCGGATGTTCGCTCCTGATTTCCCGTCCCCGACCAACTTCTTCTACGAGGCGATCGTCGGCGTGCCCGAATACCTCGACGGCTCCGCGTCGGAACTCACTGGCGTCAAGGTCATCGATCCGCGCACGGTCGAGTTCACGCTCTCCACGCCGATCTGGACGTTCCTGCAGCGTCTGGCGCTGCCGCCCGGCTCCATCGTCGCCCGCGAGGGCGTGGAAGCCGCCGGTGACGATTTTGGCCGTCAGCCGCTCGGCGCTGGCCCCTTCATCCTGGAGTCCTGGGAGCCGGGTCTGCGCATTACCACGGCTCGCAATCCGAACTACTGGAAACCGGATAGCCCCAAGGTCGATGGCGTTGTGGTCGATCTGCTGATCGATCAGTCCGTCGGCATCCTGCGCATGGACAGCGGCGAAGCCGATATCGCCTTCGACTGGGTGCCCAGCTCGGAATATCCACGTATTGCTTCCGACCCGGTTCTGGCCGAGCGTCTGCTCACCAACCTGGCGTTCCCGAACATCGACTATCTGGTCTTCCAGCATCGCAACCCGCCCTTCGACAACAAGGACGTCCGCCGCGCGCTGAGCATGGCCATCAACCGCGATCGTCTGGTCCAGATCCTCAATGGACGCCCGGTGCCCGCAACCGGTTCGCTGCCCCCGGACATGCCCGGCAACAACCCCGATCTCACGCCGCTTGCCTATGATCCCGAAGGCGCCAGGGCGCAGCTGGCTTCGGCAGGGTTCCCGGACGGTCTGACGACCAGCATCCTGGTCAACACTGACGCGACCAACCAGCAGGTGGTCCAGGCGATCGTCTCCGACTGGGCTCAGATTGGCGTGACGGCCAATGTCACCGTGATCGACAACGCCCAGTTCCTCGACATCCTGGTCAATCAGCCGGAGACCATCGAGGTTGCCATGACCAACTGGTATCACGACTATCTTGATCCGTCGAACACCTGGGAACCTCTCCTGCAGTGCGGCGGCTCATACAACTGGGGTGGCTACTGCAGCGAGGAGTTGGATGCCGTCTTCGCGGAAGCCAACGTGATCCCGCCGGGACCGGATCGCTGGGCGGCGTTCCAGGAATTCGAGGCGCTGATGTTCGAGGAACAGCCGAACGCCTTCCTGTATCACCTGAACAACTTCTACTATCGCAGCGAACGTCTGACCATCGAGGCTGATCCGGCATATCTGCTCAAGTTCGATCAGGCCACCGTACAGTAAGTATTCCTGTCCTCTGGTTATTTTAGTCGAGGGCGCACCTGTGCGCCCTCGACTGATCCGCTGTGACAACTCACTCGCTTGACATTCAGCTGCAACTCAGGAATAACCGGTTCGGGAACGACCACATCGAGATCGAATGACCGCCTATCTGATTCGCCGTCTCATTGGTGCCGTCGGCGTCGTGTTCGGCGTCGCCACTTTCACGTTCATCATGGTTTTTCTAATGCCCGGCGATGCCGCGCGGATGTACGCGGGCCCACGTGCGCCGGAAGCCACTGTCCAGCGCATCCGCGAGATCTGGGGCCTCGATCAGCCGCTGCCGGTGCAGTACGTGCGCTATATTGGCCGTGCGCTGCAAGGCGATCTGGGCAATTCCACGCGCGACAATCGGCCGGTGCTGACCGTCGTACTCGAGCGGCTGCCAGCGACCATTCAACTGGCTTTCGCCGGACTCTTCGTCGAGCTGATCATTGGCGTGCCACTGGGGATTCTGGCCGCGCTTCGCCCAGGTTCCTGGATCGACCAGCTTGCCACGATCGTTTCGCTCATTGGTATCTCGATTCCTTCCTTCGCGCTCGGATTGATCGCCCTCTACGTATTTGGCTTCCTGATCCCGCTCTTTCCCCTGGGCGGGTATGGCACGCCACTGCATCTCGTCCTCCCGGCGCTGACGCTGGGCATCGGCGGAACGGCCTTCTACGCCCGTGTGCTGCGCAATAACCTGCTTGAAGTCATGGGCGAGGACTTCATTCGCACCGCCAATGCCAAGGGCCTGAGCGCCCGCGCCGTCCTGACCCGGCACACCTTGCGCAATGCCATGCTTCCGACCGTCACCCTGGCCGCCCTCGACCTGGCACTGCTGCTCGGCGGGACGGTCGTGATCGAGGCGGTATTCGGCTGGCCAGGCGTCGGATTGCAGGCTTTCCAGGCCATTCGAAACCAGGATACACCGCTGATCATGGGCACTGTGCTGTTCGCTTCGATCGCTGTCGTCGGCATCAACCTCCTCGTGGATCTGCTCTATGCGACGCTGGACCCGCGGGTCCGGTTGGGTGGAGGCGGCTAGAAATGGCCACCACAACCTTGCAGTCAAAACCGGTACGGCGCGGCTTCTGGGCTCAGCTCCGGCGCCTGCCACGCGCCTGGGTGGGCGGGGCAATGGTCGGCGTGATGCTGCTCCTGACTCTGTTCGCCCCGATGATCACGCGCGACCCGCTCCAGCAGTTCATGGACGGCCTCTCGCCAACCGGCACACCGCTCGCGCCGGACGCCAACTACCTGCTCGGCACCGACCACCTGGGTCGCGACATGGTGGCGCGGATGCTGCATGGCGGGCGGGTCAGCCTGTTCATCAGCATCGCCGCCAATCTCACTGCTGCGGTGTTCGGTACGCTCATCGGCATGTACGCCGGCTACTACGGCGGCGTCATCGATACCCTGCTCATGCGCTTCACCGACATCATCCTGGCCTACCCGGCGGTGCTGCTGGCGCTCGGCTTCGGGTCGGTGCTGCGGCCGAGCATCCCGGTGATCATCTTGATCCTGATGGTGATCACCTGGCCGATCCTCGCCAGGTTGGTACGCAGCCAGACCCTGACCCTGCGCGAACGACAGTTTGTGGAGAGTGCCCGTTCCGTCGGGGCGACCGGTCCGTACATCCTGTTCCGGCACATCCTGCCGCATACGCTGACGGTCACGGTGGTCTGGTTCACGCTGAATATCGCCAGCACTGTTCTGATCGAGGCGGCACTCAGCTTTCTGGGTGTGGGCGTGCCGCTGCCGACCGCAAGCTGGGGCAACATGATCCTGGAAGGGCAGTCCCGTTACCGCATCGCCCCCTGGATGATCCTGTTTCCGACGCTGGCTATTCTGATCACGACGCTGGGTTTCAATCTACTGGGCGACGCAGTGCGCGACGCGCTCGATCCGCGCACCTCACAGCGCCTCAAATAACGAAAGGCAGATCTCATGGTCAAAATCACGGAAGGCCGCATTCCTTTCAAGGGTTATTCCACCTGGTATCGCATTGCCGGGGAAGGGGAGGAGCCGGGCAAGCTGCCGCTGCTGGCGCTGCACGGCGGCCCTGGGGCGTCGTATGACTATCTCGAATCGTTGGACGCCATGGCCGCGACGGGTCGGCGGGTCATTTACTACGACCAGCTCGGCTGCGGCAACTCGGCCATTTCCGAGAAGAAACCGGAGATGTGGACCGTCCAGCTTTATGTGGAAGAAATTGACAACGTGCGGCGGGCGTTGGGCCTGGAGCGCATTCACCTGCTCGGCCAGTCGTGGGGCGGCATGCTGTCGATGGAGTACATGCTCACCCAGCCGAAGGGTATTGCCAGCCTGACGATCGCCAGCTCGCCCGCCAGCATGATTCAGTGGGTGGCCGAAGCCAATCGGCTGCGCAAAGCGCTTCCTTCAGAGGTGGAGGCCACGCTGGAGAAACACGAGCAGGCAGCCACGACCGATCACCCCGATTATGTGGCCGCGACACAGGTCTTTTACGACCGCCATTTATGCCGCGTGAATCCCGCGCCGGACTACTTCAAGCGCTCGTTCGAGAAAATGGCCGCCAACCCCGAGGTCTATAATACGATGAACGGGCCCAATGAATTCCACGTGATTGGCACGCTCAAGACCTGGGACATCATCGACCGGCTGCCGGAGATCAACGCGCCGACTCTGGTCACCTCGGGGAAATACGACGAGGCCACGCCGTTGATCGCCGGGACCGTCTACTGCGGCATCCCCGGCGCGCGCTGGGTGGTGTTCGACAACAGCGCGCATACGGCCCACATCGAAGAAGCCGAGCGCTACATGCAGGTGCTCTCCGCCTGGCTTGCAGAGAACGAATAAGGAATCGACAAGAAATGGCGTACTATACCCTGTCCAAAGAGCAGAACAACACTGCATTCGACCGCACCATTCCGCCGGCCCTGGAGATCGATTCGGGCGATACCGTCACGTTCAACACCGGCGACGTGGCCTATGAACGCCTCTCGAAGGGCGAATCCGTCGAGGCCATCGGTCTTGCCAATTTCAATCGCGTGACTGGACCTGTCAAGGTGCGCGGCGCCGAGCCGGGCGATGCTCTGCGCATCGAGGTGCTGGACGTGCAGGTGGTACGCGCCTGGTCGGTGTGGCTGCCGCAGTTCGGCGGCCTGGGTCACCGCACCGAGGATGTCCGCGTCATGGAGACGCCGATGCGCGATGGCCGCGCGTATATCGGAAAGATCAGCGTGCCGGTTCGTCCGATGATCGGCTGCATTGCGGTTGCCCCTGCCGAAGGCGCCGGCTCGACCTTCATGCCGGCCTATCCCTACGGCGGTAATATGGATCTGCGCGAGATGGAGCCGGGGACGACGCTGTATCTGCCGGTTCAGGTAGAGGGCGGCCTGCTCTCGATGGGAGACCTGCACGCCGCCATGGGCACGCAGGAACCGACCTGGGTCAGCCTGGAAGCGGCCGGATCGGCCACGCTGCGCATCAGCGTGGTCAAGTCGATGCCGCTCAACTTCCCCCGCCTGCACCGCGATGGCGCGACCTACTTCCTGGGCATGGGCGAAACCTACGAGCAGGCGCATGCTGCCGCGCTGAACGACGCCTTCGACTATCTGGTCAACGTGCGCGGCATGGAGCCGTTCGAGGCCTACGCTTACACCAGCGCCTGCGTCGACATGCGCCTGGGCGGGCCAGCGATCACCATCGTGATGGCGGTCGTGCCCGATTTCTAGACCAATACCGGCTATCACTGCGCAACAAAAAGCATCGGAGCTGAGAATCTGGCCCCGATGCTTTTTTGTGATCTCTCGCCAGGCCTACTGACTGAGAATCCAGTTCACTGTCTTGCTTGCCAGCCGGTCAAGCGCCTCGACCGACATGCGGATGTGTTCCTCTTTTGTATCCTCGATTTTGTTGTGTGAGATCCCGTACAGGCTTTGCACGAACATCATGATCGTGGGCACGCCGGCACGCGCGACCTCCGCGGCGTCATGCAGGGGACCGCTCGGCAGTTGATGGGAGACGCCGCAGGTCTCCACGATGGCTTGATCGCAGAATTCGATAAGCTGGGGGTCGAAGAGGATGGGGTGGATATCCCAGAGCTTGCGCCACTCGACGCCGCACTTCTCTTCTTCGGCGAATCGCGTGCTCGCTTCCTGCGCGTCGTGGTACATGGCCGCCAGCTTGTCAGCGTCGAGGTGTCGCTGATCGAGGGTGATATCGCACTGCGCGACCACCGAGGTGACGATTCCCGGCGCAGTATCCACGCGACCACAGGTGCAGACCCCGCCATGGCGGTTGGCGATCGGGCGGATCTCCAGCGCCAGCTTGGCTGCCGTCGCCAGCGCGTCGCGGCGCTTGTCCATCGGCGTCGAGCCGGAGTGCGCAGCCTGACCGGTGAATCGAATCGAGTGTCGCTCCACGCCGAAGGTGCCCAATACGACGCCCAGGGGCAGGTCCATGCTCTCCAGCACCGGGCCCTGTTCGATATGCAGTTCCAGGTAGGCAGCCGCGTCCTTCATCTGCTTGTGGCTTTCCTTGGCTTGGTCGAGGTTGATGCCGAAGCGGGCCAACGCGTCAACCAGCATGATCCCGTCTTTGTCTTTGAGGTTGCGCAGCTCGTCGGGGTTCATGGTGCCCGAACAGGCGCTGGAACCGAACAGACTGCGCCCAAATCGGGCACCTTCTTCGTCTGCCCAGCTTACCACGCGAATAGTGACCGGCGGCTCGCCTTCACTGGCGAAGCGCCGCAGCACTTCCAGACCAGCCAAGACATTCAGGCAACCGTCGAGCCAACCACCGTTCGGGACCGAGTCCAGGTGGCCGCCGATGATCAACACCTTCTCGGATTTGCCTCGCAGCGTAGTCCACAGATTGCCCGTCTCATCCGTCGCTACCTCGACAGGGAGCCCGACCAGCTTGGACCTGTACCACTCGTTCGCCTTTGCCCAGGTGTCCGTGAAGGCCACGCGCTGTGCGCCGTCTTCATTGCCCGTCAAGGCCCGAAGTTCTTTTAGTTCATCGACGGTACGCTGTGGAATCAAGGTTGAGGACGCCATCTCTATATTCCTGCCGCTGATCGAAAGGATGAAATTCTCTAGAGACTACTCCGCTTGGGCAGGGGCGTCAAATTCCATCGCCTCCTGCCTTTTCGCCTCGTCCTGCCGTGCAAGTGCGCAGTTGATCCCTTTTTTGGGCGCCGAGGATCATATCCTGGGCTGATTTACGATCTTGTGGCGACCGAACGCTGTTATACTGCCGCGGTCCTGGCAGCGCGAGCGGCCGGGTGCCAAGTCTGACCTTGAGATGGGAGTATGCCGGGAAATGTCCGGACCGATGCTGGTAACGCTGATCGTCCTGATCGTCGCGATCATTCTGTTCATCACCGAAAAAGTGCGCCTGGACGTGGTCGCCATGATGGTGATGGCGGTCCTCATGCTGACAGGCGTCGTGACCGTGGAAGAAGGATTGGCCGGTTTTTCCAACAAGGCCGTGATCAGCATTGCCGCTTTATTCATCGTCGGCGGTGCGGTGTTTCAGACGGGCCTGGCGGGCATGATCGCCGTCCGAATTATGCGCGCCGCAGGGGGTAGCGCTGTACGTCTGCTCGTCATTCTCATGGTGGCAGTCGGCTTCATGTCGGCCTTCATCAGTTCGACCGGCGTGGTCGCCCTCATGCTGCCGGCTGCGCTCAGTCTGGCCCGTTCACAGCGAATGAGTTCCGCCAAGCTGCTCATTCCGATGGCCTATGCCGCTTTGCTAGGCGGCACGCTAACACTGATCGGCACGCCGCCAAACCTGCTGGTCTCCGAAGCCCTTCGCTCGGCTGGCTATGCGCCCTTTGATCTCTTCAGCTTCACCCCCCTTGCCCTGCCGCTCCTGCTGATCAGCGTGGTTTATATGCTCCTCGTCGGCCGGCGGCTGCTGCCGGAGCCCAAGCTGGAGAGCACGTCCCTTCCCGTCGTGACTCCCGGCGAGCTGTTTGCCATCTACGAGCTGCCAGGCCGTCTGTTTCGCCTGCGCGTGCAGGACGACTCGCCGCTTGTCGGGCGTACCATTGGCGATACCGGCATCGGCTCGCGTTGTCCACTAACCATCCTTTCGCTGACCCGCAGCCCCAATGGCGCGTATGGCGGGGTGCGTCTGCTTCCGTGGTCCAGCCGTGAGACCATCAATCACCCGATGTCCGATACGGTGCTGCAGGCGAACGATGTGCTTCAGGTGCAGTCCGAGGCCCACTGCATCGCTCAGGTTTCGGCGGATCTCAAGCTGGCCGTCATGGCCAATGAGCCGGTCGTCGAAGGCGATATCATCACCAACGACGTGGGCATTGCCGAAGTGGTGCTGCGCCCGCGTTCGGCGCTGCTCGGCAAAACGATTGCCGAGGTCCGCTTCAGTCGTCTCTACCGTTTGACGGTGCTGTCGCTCCACCGCCCTGATCGGAAGGAGTCGCTGCCTGTGAAGAGTACGCCGCTGGAATTCGGCGATGTACTGCTGGTACAGGGAGAGTGGAAGGACATCTTTGCGCTCAAGGCTCTGCGCCGTGACTTCATCGTCATGGGGGAGTCCGAAGCGCTGGCTATAGGAGCGTTCACGCAGCCCAAAAAGGCACCGATCGCACTGATCGTACTGCTGGCGATGGTGCTGACCGTAGCGTTCAACATCTTCGACCTGGCTGCGGCCAGCATCGGCGCGGCCCTTATTCTCATTTTGACCGGCTGCCTCACCATCGATGATGCTTACAAGGAGATCGATCTCAGAACGATCTGCATGATGGCCGGCATCATTCCGCTGAGCACGGCGCTGGCCAAGGTTGGGCTGGTTGACTTGATTGCCGAGGCGGTCGTCGGAGCTGTGGGCGCGTCCGGGCCAATGGCGGTGCAGATCGCTTTCTTTGTCACGGTCGTCATCATGACGCAGTTTCTTTCCAACACCGCCACCACGGTGCTGTTCGCGCCGCTGGCGGTGGTCACAGCGCAGCAGTTGGGCGTGCAACCGCACGCGCTGCTCATGACGGTGGCCATCGCGTCATCTCTGGCCTTCGCCACACCGCTCGGTACGCCGGTCAATACCCTGGTGATGAACGCCGGGCGTTATCGTTTCAGGGACTACGTGCAGGTTGGCGTTCCGCTAATCGTCGTTTGCATGATTGTCACGATGATTCTACTGTCCATCGTTTTTCCCTATTGACGCTGCCACTCTCAGCGCCAGCGCTGGCGTGAGTAACGGCTTCGGCGCAGTTGGAAGCAGTTCTCGCACAGCGCGAATCGGTATTCCAGGGACAGCTTGGTTCCGCACTGCACGCAGCGCCGCGTGGTGTCGATCTTGCGCAGGAGCGCGTCGTCGAGCCGGAGCGACCAGTCGATGCGCGCCGCGCGCACCTCTTCTTCGTCGGCGGCGAAGCGGTTGAACTCCTGGCGGCCGGCCAACCACAGATAGACGTCGGCTTCCAGGATGCACAACTCGGTGGCGTCGAGATCGCGGTGGGTGCGAATCTCCTGGGGCGGTGCGCTTGGCAGCGGCAGGTGATCTTCCCGCAGCAGGGCGGAAGCGCACATGCGCCAGAAGTCGCGCGTCTCCTGGCGGGTCGGCGCGTTGATCAGCTTGAGGGCGGCGGCCAGTCCCAGCTGGCGCACTTCTTCGTCGCGCAGCATGGCGGCCAGCTCGATGCGCTCGCTCATGTCGGCCGTCTTGAGCGAACTGCGCAGCGCCTCGGGGATCGACTCCAGGGACGCCCATTCGCGCAGGCGCTCGGCCAGCGTGCCGGGGATCAGCGAGATCGCCTCGACGGTTGGCGCGACGTGGGCGTGGGTCAGAACAGGCGGGATAGTCTCGAATAGTCGGCTCAGATGGCGCAGATGATCGTGCGACAGCGTGCCGACAGTGCCGCCCTGCGACAGACCATGACGTCCCGCGCGCCCGCCGATTTGCTGGACCTCGTGCGGCTCCAGCAAGCGTACGTCGCGGCCGTCGAACTTTTCCATCTCGTAGAAGCAGACCTGATCGGCCGGAAGATTCAACCCCATGCCGACGGCGTCGGTGGCGATGCAGATCTCGCATTCCTCGTTGGCAAAGCGGTCGGCCTGGCGGCGGCGCACTTCCGGCGGCAGGTTGCCGTACACCACCGAGACGGTGCGACCGGCGCGTTCCAGTTCGACCTTCAGGCCCAGGACGGTCTTACGTGAGAAGGCGACCAGGATAGTGCGCGGCGGCAGTTCCTTCAGCGTCCACGGCTCGTCGGCGACATGCAGCGGCGTCAGGCGGTGGTGCTCCACGACGTGCAGGGGCAGGGTGACGGCGGTGGTGAGCTGGTGGATCAGCGGGCGGACGATGGGCGCACCGAGCACGTGGATTTCATGCGCCTGCGCTTCCATCAGGGCGCGCGTCCACGCTGCGCCGCGATCGGGGTCGGCGAACATGTGCGCTTCGTCGATGACTACGCAGTTGCCGCTGTGCATAGGGTTGAACATCTCGATGGTGGCGGCGGTGAACTCCGCGCCCTGCACCGGGATGTACTCTTCGCCGGTCAGCAGGTTGCAGTGGATGCCGCGGGCATTGAGCCGGTCGAACACTTCAAAGGCCAGCAGGCGCAGCGGCGCCAGATACCAGCCGCTGCCAGAGGCGATCAACTGGTCGAGCGCGTCATGCGTCTTGCCGCTGTTGGTTGGGCCGATGTGCAGAACGACCTTCTGGTCAGCGCGCCGGGCGCGTTCCCAGTTCGGGAAGATGGCGATGAGCTGTTCGCGCAGTTCTTCGCGCCGCCGGCGCTCTTCCTCTTCAGCGCGGCGCATGCGATCCAGAAGCTCTTCGCGCCGGCGCCGCTGTTCTTCGACCCACTCGTGCTTGCGCTGCCGGTGGAGCGCCCTGTACTCGCGCAGGGTCTGGGGCAGACCCCACTTGCCCCGCACTTCGGCCCAGGTGGGTGCGCTGGTGCTGAGGTTCTCGCGCGCCAGCCGGCCCTGAATGGAGGTGTCCGACAGGCCGCAGACCAGGGCAATGCCACGCGGGGATATCTTCTCCTGCGCGGCGATCGCCTCATGCAGGTCCTCGTCGATGCAGATCGCCTCCACCTGCGCCGCCGGAATGCGCCGCTTGCCTTTGGGATCGGTGAATGGCTCAAGCTGACCGTCGCGGATGGCCTGCTTCAGTACGTCGATGCCGACGGTCAGCCGGCGTGCGGCCGCTTCCAGCGAGTACGAGCGAGCGATCACCCGCGCCGTATTTGACTTGCCATCTTCCATGTCGGGGCGAGGCACCTCGCCGACAATCGGCAAAAGCGCGCCCCAGGCTTCGTCCAGCTTGCGCCGCGCCTCCGCCTCCTGTCGCTTGACTTCGGCCTGGGCTGCCGCTTCGGCCTCTTCGCCCGAGCTGTCCGCCAGGCGCAGCCAGTACTGCGCCGGTTCGCCGATCGCTTAACGCACAATCCCGCCGACCGCGAGCAGCTCGTAGAGCAGCGATCCATATTTGGCCTGCACTTCGCGAACGGGCGCGGTCTTACCGGGCTTCGTTTCCAGGAAGGCGGCCAGCTCGTCGCGCACCGGGCGCAGCTCCTGGCGCCGCAGGATCGCCTCGATGGTGGATTCGCTCAGCCGAAGCGGGTCATAAACCAGCGCCTCTTTGGCAGCCAGCGCCCCGACGGCCACCAGTCGGTTCAGCGTCGCCTCGTCTTCAGGGACGTCGCCACATCGACACGTTCGGCGTAACTGCGCTCCGCAAACCGGTCAATCATCTGCGCGGCGGCCGAGTCCGGCGCGAACACCATCTGGCGAATGGCCAGTCGTTCCAGCACCGGGGTGCGCACAATTCCGTTCTCATCCAGCGGCGGCAGCGACGGTTCACACCAGATGGCTGCGGTGCGCGCCATGTCGGCGTTCAGCCGGCTGGTATCGAAGATAAGGCTGCCAGTCTCGCCGATTTTCCCCGCGCGAATGGCCGCATTCAGGTTGCGGCGCCCTTTGTGATGCAGTCGAAAGTGTTCGGTGAAGACCGACTGCCGAACAAACCCCTCAGGAATACTCGCCAGGACCCGCGCAATTTGCTCTGGCGTTGGGGTGATTTTGCTCATACTGATACTCGTTAATCTGCGTTGTCATGTTGTCTATATGATCGTATCAGGTTCGTGCGGAAGTGCCAGTGTTTTGTCGTTCGGCTCGCGGACTGGCTGGTACATCACAGGCCCGCTACACATCGCAGTCAGGCGTTAAAGGGCAACTAATAGCAATATTGAGGCTGCTGTGGCATAATCTCGCGTCAACTGATCAAAAAAGCCAACGCTGCGCGCATGCTCGCCTCCCTCTACTTCATCGTCCTTTGTGCTTCGTCTTTACTCCTCATCGCTCTCAGCTTTGTAGGTTGGACAAGGCGTCGCCTGCCCTCGGGAACTTCGTTCTTTCTCCTGATGGCCTCCAGTGCCTTCTATCTGGTCTGCAACGTCGGGTTCATGATCAGCGCTGATCGCGAGACCGCCTATCTGTTTGCTCGCTTGCAGACCCTGGGCATCAACCTGGCCTGCGTTCACCTGCTGGTCTTCAGTTTGGCCCACACCGGGCGACGGCACCGGCTGACGCTGGCAGCGCTCGCTCCCTGGTATGCCCTGGCTATCGGGACATTCCTGGTGGTGTGGACCGATCCTGCACACCACTGGTACTTTCGCTCGTTCGACATCCAGCGAATCGACGGGCTGACTTTTCGGACCGGCAGCTACGGCTGGTGGCTGCCGGTGCTGATCGGTATTCAGTTCATCCCGCCGCTGTACGGTGTCGCCCTGCTGACCCTGGAGTATCGCGCCGCGCAAGGCATCCTGCGCCGGCAGTTTGCCTGGCTGATTATCACCGCCTGTCTGCCGCCGGCGGTCTCAGCCGTGATCGCGCTGCTCCGCATGTTGGGAATCGAGGCGCTCACCCGTATCACGCCGCTGCCCCTGGCGCTGACGGCCGTCGGGCTCAGTACCTTGCGTGTGGTCCTGCGCGACCAACTGCTCGACCTGATGCCGATTGCCCAACCGCTGATCTTCGACGAAATCCCCGGAGGCGATCATCATCACCGACTTACAGGGGCGGATCACCCAGCTCAACCCGGTTGCGCGCACGCTCCGCGGATTGGGATTGCAGGAGGGGATTGGCCGCCTTTCGAGCGATCTCTTCCCCGAATTGAACAACATCGCGCCGGGCAGCATCGTCCGCATTCAGCCTGCCGGCGCACCGCGGCCGAAGGCCTACGAGTGCACGTTTCGCAATCTCCACTGGAGGGACCAACCGGTTGGGCAGTTGGCGATCCTTCATGACGTCACCGAGCGACTGCGCGCTGAAGAAGCCTATCGCACCGTCGTCGACCGATCACTTCAGGGGTTCGCCATCTTGCAGGATGGGCGAGTGGTCTTCGCCAACCATACGTTCTTCCGCATGTTCGGGTCCGATCCGTCGATGATCGCCGAATTCAATGCCGGCCGTATCGCCGATGGCGTGCATCCCGAAGATCTGCCCAGGGTTCTGGATGGCATGCAGCGCCTGGCGAGCCATGAAATTGACGTCGTTCGCGGCGAGTTTCGGCTCCTGACCAAGACTCAGGAGGCGGTATGGGTGGAAATTCAGGCGGCGCACACCGACTATCATGGCGCATCCGCCGTCCAGATCGCTCTGGTCGACATCACCGAGCAGCGGCTGGCGCGGCAGCATGAACTGGATGCGCAGCTGAACGGGAACGGGCTGAGGTGGTCTCACAATTCCGTGACCGGCGCCGCGCACGAGTTGCGCACGCCGCTTTCGATCATCAATACCCAGGCTTACCTGATGGCGCGCCTTGCCGATGCGGGCGACCGCCAGCGGAGCGCGGCGCTGATCGCGGCGCAGGTGTTCCGCACCTCCCGGCTGGTCGACGTCATGTTGAAGATGGCGCGTCTGCAGCGATCCTCACCCAAACTGATCCCGATCGTGCCGGGGACATTGTACGCCAGGCATGCGCGGCGATCGATCAGACGGGTCGGACTCTCACGCCGAGATCCGAGCCGGCGCCAAAGATTCTCGGGGACATGGAGCTGCTTCTCGAGGCGCTCAAGGCGCTGATCGACAATGCGCGACGCTTCGGGCCGCCCGATGGCGTAGTGGCCGTAAAGGTCTGCACCGCCGGTGAGTTCGTGTGCATTGCCGTGCACGACCAGGGACCCGGAATCGCCCCGGACCAGATGGACCGGATTTTCGAGACGTTCTGGCGGGGCGATGCCGCGCATACCACGCCCGGCATGGGCCTTGGGCTATCCATCGCGCGTCGTATTGTCGAGATGCACAGGGGCACCATTGGCGTGGAAAGCGCGCCCGGTGCGGGCAGTATCTTCCGCATCAACCTGCCGATCTATGTAGAGGCAACGTAGCGGCGGATGTTCTTCACTCTGCCCGTTTCTGACAGGGTGGTGTTTTCAACGGATCGACGGTCAGGCGGGTGACGCAGGGCGCGACTTTTCGCGTCCAGAGGTCGGACGCCAAGAATGGCGCCCCCATGAATCGCGGCGTGGAGACACGCAGTGGCGAGTCTACGATCGGAAACCTCAGGCGTCGCACCACCCACCCAGCTTTTCGGCAAGTCGCTTGCGTGGGGCACAGGGTGAGGGAGCAGAGAACCAACAGCGAAGCCTACGCGCCGCGAGACTTCGTGTCGTCGTCGAGCATCTGCTGCAGCGCGGTCGTCTCCAGGGTGTCGACGTACGTGCCGATGCCTTCGCGCATGTACTGCGCCAGATCTGGGTGCATCTTGCGGAAATTGGCGGCAAAGTCCGGGTTGTCGTTGTACAGATCCCCCAGACCGCGCAAAATCTCGGTAGTCGGCTCGTAGAAATGGCGAATGTGCTGGTGCCAGCGGGCCAGCAGCGTCTGCACGACTTCGCTGTGAGGAGATTTCCGCGTTTCGATGGCCTTGACGATGTCCGTGTAGATGTGGTTGCCCTCATCCATGATGGCTTCGCGCTGTTTCTTGCTGTAGCCCTCCCAGCGGCGCACCGACTCATTGACATTGTCGGGGCCGTATTCCAGCCGCGCCAGCCGTTCGTTGTGCTTCTGTTCCTTGTCGCTGAACTGCTTGAAAAGTTTCTTCTTGCCCATGGGGCGCCTCCTAACTCAACGATAGTCTACAACCTCACGTAAGGTGAGGGTCAAGGGTCGGATGCAATTGTCGCTGCGAGAAGCGCGGTGCTATCATAGCCACAACGCTATGGTCCCACCTTCTGCGTAAGGATGCCGAATGCGGCTGCAACGCTACGGGTTCATCTTCCTCGCCTGCTTCCCTCGTGCTGATCAGCGGCGCGATACTACTACCAGGTCTATGCCCTGCGCGTCGTGCACCACGTCGTCGTGACGCTGGCCCTGCTCGGCTATCTGCTCTGGGCCTGGCGGCGCGGTGGGTTGGCCGCCAGCCCGCTGACCCTCCCGATCCTGCTGGCCATCCTGCTGTGGATCGGCGCGGCGCTGTTCAGCGTCGACGCCCGCGTCAGCCTGGAAAACGCATGGTTTCCGATCAGCCATGCCGTCATCGCGCTCTGCCTGATCGACCTGATGCGGCGCGGGCGGGGCGGGTTGGTGATCGAGACGCAGTTTCTGCTGGCCGCCGTGGTAGCCATGTTCGCGCTGCTCCACCTGGGGTCGTGGTACTTTGGCTGGGGGATCGTGCCGGGCACGGCGACCGGCTGGGCGGAGGTGACGGCCGTCGCGCCGCTGCCGCTGGTCCTGCCGATGATCTACATGCCGCTGGGCGTGAGCACCTGGCTGGCCGCCTACACGGCGCCGCTGGTCGTCCTGGCCTTCGCCTATGGTCTTTCGCTGCGGCGAGTCGGGCGGGTCGCGATGTGGGTATTGTCGGCGGCGCTCCTGCTGGCGCTGCTGGCCACCGGATCGCGCGGGGGGTTGGTCGCCCTGGCGGCGGGCGTGGCGGTCTTCGCCGGTCTGCGGGCCGTGCGGCCGTTGATTGAAGCCTGGTTTGGGGGCGGCATCGGGCGGCCAACCGGAATCGCGTAGGGACGCGCTGATGGGCGTCCGCGGCGGCCCGGTTCCAGGAACCCGGACGCGCAGAAGCGCGTCCCTACAATCGGGAAACACAGACATCCTTGCGACCGGTTCCACCTCTCCCCGCGTGCGGGGGAGAGGGGGTCAGGGGTGAGGGGTGGAGTGCTCCCCTCCTCGGCGTTGCCCTGCTGATCGCCGCCGCCCTGACGGCTGTCTATCTGATCGGCGGCAACGCGTCGCGTTTCACTGGCGATGCGCTGCGCTTCGAGCTGTGGCGGGGCGCCCTGCAAATCGGCGCGGATCACCCGCTGCTGGGCGTCGGCGTGGGCATGTTCGGCCGCGAGTACCGGGACTACCGAGTCTTCGGCGGGACCTACGACAATCGCCTGGGTACCGCCCATAACGCCTACCTGAACACCTTCGCCGAGACCGGCGTGCTCGGCCTGGCGCTGATGATCGCCTTCGGGGTGGTGATCGCCTGGGCCTTCTGGCGGCGCTGGCGGGCGCTGGCTGCGAACCCAACGCGGGTGGCGGACCGGACTCGGCTGGAGGGGGCTTTCGCCGCGCTGATGGGTTTTGGCGTGCAGAGCATCTTTGACACCTTCGTCGTCACCCCGTTGGCGCTGCTCACCGTCGTGCTGGTGGTGTTGGTCGCAGTCGAACCGGGACAGATCGCGCGGGCGGGGTCGGCCGACGCCCGCCGGCTGCGCTGGGCCGCGCCGCTGCTGGCCCTGCTGATCGCGGTCTACGGGGTCGGGCAGGGAATTTCCGACTCGCTGTACGGGCAGTTCCGCGCGGCCGGGACGCTGGAGGAGGTCGAAGCGGTCGCCGCCGCCGATCCGAACCTGGCGCTGTACCGCTTGCAGGTGGTCGCCCTGCGCGACCAGGCCGGCGACCCGGAAGCCGACGCGCTGTATGCCGACATGCTGGCCGAAGCGCCGACCTGGGACATCGGTTGGATCAACCGGGCGGCGTTGGCCGAGAATCGAGGCGACGATGCCGCCGCCCTGGAGTATCTCGACCGCGCCCGGTCGATCGATCGCCTGAACGGGTCGGCCGTCCACTGGGCGCGCATCGCCGAGAGCACCGGGGCGGTAGCGCATGCCGACCTGATCGATGCCTACGCCCTGAGCAATGACGGGCTGTCGCTGCCGCTCTCGACTTTCTGGGGTGAGACTCCGGCGCGCCAGGACTATCTCGGTATCCTGATGGCCAACTACACGCTCTCCTCGGCGGATCTGTCCTACCGCGTTCTCCAGGCCCATGACCCGGAGCAGATCGAGGCGCTGCTGAACGTCGTCCGCGCGCACGAGCCTCCGACGCCGGGCGACCTGTGGGTACTGGGTGAAGCGGCTTTGTCCGCCGGGGATGCCGCGGTCGCTTTCGACTTCATGGATCGTGCGGCCCGGCTGGCGCGAACCAACGGTGACCACTACGCGGCCCGCGCCCGTGCTCGCATCGCGCTGGACCCGACCGATCCCTTGATCGAGATCGATCTGAAGCTGGCCGAACTGCTCGGCGCGCGCTACGAGTCCCCAAATGCGATCCGCGCCAGCATCGCGACCGACGTCGAGACTCAGCGCCGCCTATGGGCGGCCGCCGTGCCGCCGCAGGTGGTCGACCAGAATTTCGCCGGGGTAAGCTATGGCGGGCGTGCCGCCGGCTTCGCCATCGCGCCGTCGATGCGTTCGCCTGGCCCCGGCCGGCCGGTTCTGGAACCCTGGTACAATCTGGCAGATAGCTACGCCGCCGCGGGCGAGACCGAAGCGGCCGAGAACGTCCTCCGCGCCATCGAAGACCGTCTGCCGTGATCGCTTTCGTCAACGTGTGAAGCAACAGAAAACAGTGATTTTGCCCCCTGACCGGGCCCTCTCCCCGTGTCACGGGAGAGGGCGGCTAAGTGAAGCGCAGCGGGTGAGGGCCATAGGGATAGAGTTGTCGCTCAGATTTTTGATCGATATCTGACGCTAAATACAGGCTTTGACATGCCGCGCATCAGTGTTTTTGACATGCTCAAGATCGGCATCGGTCCATCCAGCTCCCACACCATGGGGCCATGGCGCGCCGCCGAACGCTTCCTGAACGACCATTTCGCCGGCCCAGCGCTGGATCGGGTGGGCGGCGTAACCGTTCATCTGTACGGATCGCTGGCCAAGACCGGCCGCGGACACGGCACCGACCTGGCCGTGATCATGGGCCTGAGCGGTGAAGACCCCACCACCATCGAGCCGGCCGATCTGAACGCCCGTGTCGAATGGATCCGGACGGCGCACCGGTTGCGTCTGAGCGGCCAGCGCGAGATCGATTTCGATCCGGCCGTGGCCATTGTCTTTCATTTCGACGAATCGCTGCCCTATCATCCGAACGGCATTCGCTTCATCGCGACTCTGGAGGACGGGGCCGAGGTCGAGGCGACCTACTACTCCATCGGCGGCGGCTTCATCGTCCAGGAAGGGGAGGAGGGCGGCGCATCCTCCTCCGTCCGACTGCCGTACCCCGCCGACTGCGCCGAGGAAGTCCGCGCACACTGCGTGGACAACGGTCTGCCGCTGTGGCGGATGGTCTGGGAGAACGAGAAGGCCTGGCGCCCCGCCGATGCGATCAATGCCAGGCTGATGGACCTGTGGCGGGCGATGCGCGACTGCATGTATCGCGGCTGCCACACCCCCGGCGAACTTCCCGGCGGGCTGCGCGTGGCCCGGCGCGCCAGCCAGATCCACCGGCGGCTGATCGGCGCCTTTGCCGTCGACGGTATTGCGCCTCTGGGACGGCCCGGAGGCGTGGATCGAGCGGATACGCGCCCGCCGCGCCGGTTTCGACGAAGTGATCGGTGGGTGAGCGTCTTCGCGCTGGCCGTCAACGAGGAGAACGCCTCGTTCGGTCGGGTGGTGACTGCGCCGACGAACGGCGCGGCCGGCGTCATCCCCGCCGTGCTGATGTATGCGGTCTGCTTTCACAACGCCGACGACGAGGCGATTCGCCGCTTCCTGATGGTGGCCGGTGAAGTGGGCACGCTCTTCAAGAAGGGCGCGACGATCTCGGCGGCGCTGGGTGGCTGTCAGGCGGAGATCGGCGTTTCATCGTCCATGGCGGCTGCGGCATTGGCCGAAAGCATGGGCGCGACGGTCGATCAGGCGCTGATGGCGGCGGAGATCACCATGGAACATCACCTGGGGCTGACCTGCGACCCGGTGGGTGGGCTGGTGCAGATTCCCTGCATCGAACGCAACGCCATGGGCGCGATGAAGGCGATCACGGCCGCCACGTTGGCTCTGGAGAGTGTGCCTCAGTTCGCGAAAGTCTCGCTGGATGCCGTGATCGCTACCATGTGGCAGACGGCGCAGGATATGAGCGACAAGTACAAAGAGACGGCCGAGGGCGGCCTGGCGCTGCAAATTCCGGTCAACGTGGCCGAGTGCTGAGGGTGAGTCGAATAAGATCGAACCTTCGTTGTTCGTGTGGGCGAACGCGCGGGGCCGACTCTACACTGCCGTACGGTGCTGTAGGGGCCGACCCGCAACGAGTCCTTGAACAACCATCATCTGGGGGTTCAGGAGAAGATCGCGCGCACCGGGAGTGGAAACCGGGCAGCACATCGCCGCCGCTCAGTGTATCGTCCATGCTCAGCGTGCGGACAGACTGGCCGGGCGCGTATACCTCAATCGTGTATCGATCGGGATCAACCAGCCAGACCAGGCGCGAGCCATGCGCCAGGTAGTACTGCGCTTTCCCTCGCAGACCGGCCTTGCCCGTATAGTAATTGGCCGGTGACTTTACCTCAATCGCCAGATCCGGCATGAAGGGTACAGCGTCCTCGTTGGTGAGGCGCTCCAGTCGCTGGTTGGTGATGAATGACACATCCGGCCGCCGGGTGTTGCCGGGGTCATTCGGGAGGAAGTGGTCGACCTCGAACATGACGCGGCCGATGGGATTGGTCTTCAGGTAGGCGTAGATCTCTCCGTGCAGCACCGATCCGCGCAGACCGTGTTTGAGCTTCGGCGACACTTCGACGATCTCCCCATTGATGAGTTCCAGGTGACGTTCGCATTCTCCGACTGCTCGGCGAGCCGCAGGAATTCGTCCACCGTGAATAGTTTCCGCTGTACCACCATCGCCGCTGCACCCTCACTGAAAGCGGACGGACAACACCCAATAGCCATGCTCAATTGATTGTACACCGACGCACACCGCGTGCGCCGGTGTACACAGTATCGCTTAGCCTCGGATCAGCCGCGGGATGTCGCGGAGTTTGGGCAGACCGCCTGCCAGCAGCACGCCAACGCGGAAGATGCGCCCCGCCAGCCACATCACCGCCAGCACCGAGACGATCAGCAGCGCCAGACTCAGGACGACTTCGCCCGCCGGAACATTAGTGATGGCAAGACGCTGGATCATGGCCATGGGCGCGGTGATCGGCACGATGCTCATGATTGTCGGCAGCGTGCCGTTCGGGTCGGAGGTGAAGGACGGGATGAAGTACATCGGCAGCAGCGACGGCAGCGTGAACAGCACCGCGTACTGCGGCCCCTCGCGCATCGAGTTGGAAATGGCACTGATGATGGCGTAGAAGCCGGCGAACAGCAGATCGGCCAGAACGAAATACGCCAGCAGGATCGGCAGCGTGGCGACCGGGATCTGGATGTTGGCCAGCGTGCCGATCAGCCCGATAGTATCGGCCAGGCCTGAGCCGGCGGCCAGAGACACTGCCACGAACAGCAGCGCGATCCAGGCCACAACCTGAAAGAGCCCCAGCAGGCCCATCGCCAGAATCTTCCCGCCCAGCAGATCGCCGGGCTTTAATCGAGCTGATCAGAATCTCGACCAGGCGCGTTTCTTTTTCTTCGATCACCGTCTGCATCATATAGCCGTTGGTCATGAACAGGCTCATGATCAGCGTGATGGCGAAGACGTAAACCATCAGGAACGTGCCGCCTTCGAGAGCCTCGGAACTGCCCGCGCCGACGGTCGTGAGCTGCTGGTTGGTGATGACCAGATTCGATGGGTCCAGCAGCCGAAAGCGCCTTGCTTCTTCATCAACATTGGCAGTGAGCGACTCCGTCAGCGCACGGACCACCGGCATCGTGCCCAGCGGCCCCATGCTGAAGCTGGGCTGAACGATCTCGATGTGCCCGGTTTCCAGATAGTCCTCCTGGACGACGTAGAGCACCTGGATTTCGTCGCTGTTGAGCGCGGCTTCGCCGGCTGCAACCGTGTCGTAGGCCGCGAAGGTCGCGCCCAAATCATCCGGGATGGTGGTGATCAGGCCCGAGAGATCGACGTAGCCGGATTTCTGCGTGTTGTTGGCGCCCATCGTCTCGCTGAGGGTCTCGGCGAGCTCCTGCGGGTCCTGCGAGGCGATGTCGCGCGCGACCAGGGTCTGGTAGGCGAACAGCGCGACGACCAGCAGGATGGGCAGGGCGAAACTGGTGAAGAGATAACCGGGGCGTCGCAGATTGCGGCGCAATTCATAGCGAAATACTGTCCAGAAGTCGCGGCTCATGAGGCAGACCCTTCTCCCGCGCGGGTGACCAGCGTCGCCGATGCAGGCCGTCGCAGCAGGCCGATCAACTGGCGGATGTTCAGCTTCTTGCCGTACATGAGCAGCGCGAAGCGGAAGATACGCGCGGAAATCCACAGGATGGCGAGGTTCATCACGATCAGCAGCCCGATGCTGATGACGTAATGTTCGATGGGGACGGCGGTGAACGTCATGCGCAGGATCATCGAGGTCGGCGAAGTGAGCGGGATGATCGACAACGCGGTGGGGAGCGGGCCGTTCGGGTCGGTGAAGAAGTTGATCAGCGCGAAGAACGGCACCGCCAAAAGCAGGCCAAAGATGCTGGCATACTGACGGCTTTCCTGTTCCGATCCGACGATGACGCCGACGCTGGCCATGGTGGTGGCCAGGAAGAAGTAGCCGAGGATGAAGTAGATCAGCCCGACGAGCGCCATATCCGGCGGAATGTAGATACTGCTGAGGATTTCGGAGCCGCTCTGCTGGGCAAGTGTTCCGCCCCCGACCGCGATTACCAGCCAGATGACCAACTGCACCAGCCCGAGCACGCCCAGGCCAAGGATCTTGCCGGCCAGAAGCTGGGTCGGCGTGATCGAGGTGATCAGGATCTCCATGATGCGGTTGGACTTTTCCTCGACAACACCGGACATCAGATAGCCGCTGCTCGTTTGCGCGGCGATCATGAAAACGGTGACGAAGATCAGCGGTGTGAGAAACAACCCGATCACCGCCTCAATCGGGATGGTGCGGCCGGTATTCAGAAAGCGGATCGAGGCATCGGTCGGGTCGATCAGGCGTTCCAGCACCGCGGGGTCGAGATCGCTGCCGACGTTCTGCAGCAGATAGCGGTCGATGCTGTCGAGCAGCGCTGCCGGTGCGCCGGCCGAACTGATCAGCTCCGCCGCGCCGTTCGACATGTACGTCTCGGACAGCACCAGGTAAGCGCCGATCTGCTCTGCGTCCAGCGCCTCCTGGGCAGTGACGCGACTTTCATAGCGTACGAAGAAGGGCTGTGGCGGGTCTTCGTATGAGGCCGTTGGATCATCGTACAGGGTGATGACGCCGGCTTCATCCACCACGCCGACGGTGTTGAAGCGGGTGAGATCCTCTTCGCCCTGAATCGTGATCGCCACGACAACCACCATCAGGACGACGGTCATGATCGGGCCGCCGATGGCCGCAAACAGAAACGATCGCTTGCGGATGTTCGCCAGAAACTCCTGGCGCGCGACCAACCAGATTCTATGCATTGCCGTTGCCTCTTCCGTTGGGGCGCTGCTGGACGACCTCGACGAAAATCTCGCTGAGGCTCGGCACCGCCAATTCATAGCTGTGGAGCTTGATATCCGGGCGGGCGGCCATTTCACCCAGCACCATATCGGGCGTAGCGTTCGGTTTGAGATAGAGCATGACTTCGCCGCGACCATTATCCGGCAGCTCGACATGATCGACGGCCTGGAGTGACTTCCAGTCGCCCTGGCCCTGAACTCGGACACCCGGCAGGGCAAACCCCCTGCCGCACTTCATCGACTGTGCCATAAAGCGCCTGACGCCCGCGGTCGATCATGAGCAGTCGGTCGGCCATTTCTTCGATTTGATGCATCTGGTGGGTGCTCATGATCACCCCCTTATTACGCCGGGCGAAGTCGAGCAACAGTTCCTTGACGACCAGGGTGTTCACCGGGTCCAGTCCACTGAACGGCTCGTCGATGATGATCAGGTCGGGGTCATGCAGGACAGTCACCGCAAACTGGACTTTCTGCTGCATACCTTTACTCAGTTCGCTGACCTTCTTCTTGGCGTGTTCGGCCAGTTCAAGACGCTCCAGGAGCTTCATGCTCCCCTCGCGCGCTGCATGGGCGGACATGCCTTTGAGCGAGCCCAGATAGACCATCATTTCCAGGACCGGGACGCTGCGGTAGAGGCCGCGTTCTTCCGGCAGATAGCCGATGCGATCCTTGGCGCGGTCGGTGAGAGGAGCGCCGAGGACGGCGATACGGCCGCTATCCGGCTTCAGGATATCGAGGATCATGCGGATGGTCGTGCTCTTTCCCGCTCCGTTAGGGCCGAGCAGAGCGAAGATCTCGCCCGTGAACACTTCGAAGGACAGGTCGTCAACCGCCTTGAAGTTGCCATAGCTCTTGGAGATGTGTTCGACGGTGACGGCAGTACGGTAGCTCATCTTTCCTCCTGTGTCCCTTTGTTCTGTTGGGAGGGGATTCCTGTGGCGTGTGCTGCCCAGGAGTTTATGAATTTTTCCCCTATTTCTATACGCAAAATGCCCCGTGCATGGTAGCATTGCTCAGATGAAGTTTACGTTTTTGGGAATTTTAATTCAATGCTGTTGCGCGCTTCTTCCTGGTAGTGGTACACTCAAACTTAGTTAAAACGTCGCAATAGCTGGACGTGGCTCTCAGCAATCACCACAGAAGGTGCAAGGAACTCCAGCCGATGAAGAACAAAGTACTGGTCGTCGACGATGAGGTGGGCGCACTGACGCTTATCGGCATCATGCTGGATCGGGGGGGATTTACAGTGGCAAAAGCGCGGGATGCCCAGTCCGCGCTGGAGATGCTGGAGACCGACACACCTGATCTGATCATTCTCGATGTCATGATGCCAGAGATGGACGGTATCGAATTGTGTGAGGTCATTCGGCAGCGCGGCGATACCCGACAGACGCCTGTGCTGATTCTGTCCGCCAAAGGGGACGCGGACAGCATCATTCGGGGTATCGAAGCCGGCGCCAATGACTATCTGCCGAAACCGATTTTGCATCATGACCTGGTCTCCAAGGTGCGTGGGATGCTGGGGTTGAACCCCATGGATCACTGACGCAGCCGCTGCGCGGTGTACTGCTTTGGCGCACCGCTTTATTCTGAACTCATGAATTCGACGGATGCCCGTCTCCCTTCTTGTGGGGAAGCGGGCGTTTGTTTTGTCTCGCAACGATCAACTCGCCGGCTGCTGGCTCGCCGCAGCCCGCTCAAAATCGGCCGCCGCGACCGTGGTCGCCGGGTCGGAGAAGAGATGTGGCAGCAGCAGCGGGGCCAGCGTGAAGGTGTCGACCCCCTCCTGAAGCAGCGCGGCGATGTCGCTCACATGGCGCACACTGGCCACCAGCAGGCGCATCGGACTGCCGACCGCCTGGATCATTCGCTGCATCGTCCTGACGGTGGCGTGGCCGTCGCGGCCGATCTCGTCCATGCGACCGAGATATGGCGCCGCGTAGGTTGCCCCAAGCGCCATCGCGGTCCCGACCTGATGGGCGGCATAGAGCGCCGTCATCGTGGTTTTGACGCCGCGCGCCGTCAGCCATGACGCGCAGGTGGCGCCCTCCCGGGTGATCGGCACCTTGACCACAACGCGCGGGTCCAGGCCGGCGATCCGCTCCGCATTGTTGGCCATAGCTGCCGCCGTCTCGCCCCACGTCTGGATGTGCATCTCCTGCGCGCCGAGTTCGAAGCCGATCTTGACCACGCTCGCCAGTTGTTCATGTGTGCAGGGCAGCAGCGCCCGCTCCAGCAGCAGCGGATTGGTGGTAATGCCGTAGAACAGGCCGGTTGGCATCCATTCCTGCCAGGTGTTGACGTGCGCCGAATCGATATACCATCGCAGTGTCATCGTCGTCTCTCGTCCTCAGTTATTTCAGTAAGCCAGGTCTGCAAGCGCCCACGCGACCGACTCTTCACAGTGGATGCGGGTGGTGTCAAACTGTGGCACGCGTGAGTCGTCCGGCCGAACGAGCAGGGCGATTTCCGTGCAGCCCAGAATGATTCCCTGCGCGCCACGTGCTTCGAGCCCGGCCATGATTTGCGCAAAAGCCGTGCGCGACGCATCCTTGACCACACCCAGGCAGAGTTCGTCGTAGATAATGCCGTGCACGACCGCGCGTTCGTCGGCGTCGGGAATGAGTACGTTCAGCCCGTAGCGGTCACGCAAAATACCTTTGTAAAAATCCTGCTCCATGGTGTAAGCGGTGCCCAGCAGGCCAATGCTGCTGATGCCGGCCTTGACCACTCGATCAGCGGTGGCGCTGGCGATGTGGAGCAGGGGGATGTCCACGGCCGCTTCGATCGCACTGGCGACCTTATGCATGGTATTGGTGCACAGCACGACGAAGTCGGCGCCGCCACGCTCCAACCGCTGCGCGGCCTCGGCCAGTGCGGCCCCGGCGTCGTCCCAGCGCCCCTCCCGCTGCATGGTCTCGATGTCGTGGAAGTTGACGGTGTACATGAGCGTTCGGGCGTTGTTCTGCCCGCCCAGATGGTCTCGGGTGAACTGATTGATCAGGCGGTAGTACTCCAGCGAGGACTCCCAGCTCATGCCGCCGATCAGTCCGATGGTTCTCATCTTCATTCCCTATGGATAGGCGTGGGCCTGTGAAGTCTCTGGCCCAGATGCTCCGCCAGAATTCAGTGTAGCATATTGCCCCACAAGTGCGGACTCGCCTATAATGCCAGACCATGAATACCAAATCCTCTTCACTGCTGCTTGCGCTGCTGGCCTCAGCGCTGCTGATCCGGCTGATCTACGGGCTGTCTCAAGATCCTCTGGCGCCTTTCGAACAGACTGGCGGCGATTCCTGGTGGTATCTGGTCAATGGCGACGCACTGGTCACCGGGCGGATTCAGGAAGGGTCCGGCACCGATGTCAGCCGGTTGCCGACGCCCCCAGGGTACCTTGTGCTGGTTGGACTGGCCCAGGCCGTTTTCGGCCCAACCGCCGATGCCGTCATGGCAATTCGCGTCGTTCAGGCGGTGCTGTCCACGCTGATTGTCTGGTGTGGCTGGCGCATGGCCTTTCTGTTGAGCGGTCGGGAGGTGGTGGGCGGGCTGGCTGCGCTCATTCTGACCGCTTCCCCGGCCTTCATTATCGAGCCGGCGATGATCGCCAGCGAGACGCTGTACATGACCCTGGTCGCACTGGGTCTGACGGCCTATGTTGAGGCGATCAGCGTTCGGCCTGAAAACTCACCGGTTTCGAGACGGCTGGGCATGCTGGCGCTCGCGGCGGTTGCGTTCGGGTTGGCGGCGCTGACTCGCGCGCCGATTCTGCTGTTCCCGGTGGCGCTCGCTCTCCATCTGCTGATCGTGTACGGGTTGCGCGGCGGCTGGCGGCGCGTGGTCGTGCTGCTTGTCGTCTATGCGGCCGTCGTGTCGACCTGGACGCTTTACAGCGCAGCGCGCTGGGGGCGATTCGTCATCGCAGCCGATGGCTTTGCCGCGTTCCTCTACGTCGGTGCGACTGGCTGGCAGGGACCGCAGGCGGTGGATGAACGGCTCGGCTCCAGTGAGGGTGGTGCATCAAACCAGCAGTACATCGAGGAGGCCACCGCGACCATCACTGCCGATCTGGGCGGCTATGTGCGGCGGCGGGTTACCGAACTGGCGGAATCAGGTCTTCAGCCGCACGGGACCGCCTACTTCTCAGGACCCAGCCTGCGCGATCTGGCTATGCAGTGGCTTCGCGAAGATCGATCCCCCGGAGGATTGATAGACGTGGTGCGCGGCGAGTTCTTCCTTCAGAAGGCGCTGCTGTATGTTTTCCACTACGGCGCGATCCTCTTTGGGCTGGTCGGGTTATGGCGCACTCGGTCGAACTGGCGCATTTCGCTTGTCCTGTTGGGGTTCATCGCTTACACGCTGGTGGTCCACTTGTTTTTGCTGGCGTTGCCGCGTTATCTCTTTCCAACCTTGTTCTGCTGGACCGTGTTGGCGACGGCAGCGCTGCCGCGATGGAACCGGAGGACTGTATGAATGCGATCGTTCGCCCCGCGGAGCCGGAAGATGCCCGCGCCATCGCTTTCGTTCACGTCGACACCTGGCAGCGGACGTATCCCCACATACTGCCGGCCGAATTCCTGCAGGCGCTTTCGGTTGAACGGCGCGAGGAGATGTGGCGCGGCTTCTTCGGAGAGCCTGCACCAGAATTCGTACCTGTATGTGGTGGAACTCGATGGGCAGGTGATCGCTTTTGCCAACTTTGGGCCGAAGCGCGACGACTATCCGCAGTTCGACTGCGAGATGTACGCCATCTATATCGTTCAAGAACACCATGGCAAAGGTTATGGACGTGCGCTCATGATGGCCGCCATGGAGCGAATGGCGCAGGATGGCTGCAAAGCGATGTACGTGTGGGTGATGGAGCAGAACCCCGCTATCCAGTTCTATGAAGGCCTGGGAGGGGTTCGCTTCGACGAGCGACCGATCGACATTGCCGGAACGGTCGTCACGGAATACGCCTACGGTTACTCTTCTCTGGGAACTCCGCGCTCATCGGCGCCCACATCCTCCATCAGTCCGCCGTGACCCGGCGCCACGAGGTCGGCGCGAGTCCGCCGCTCGCCGGCAAACAGGCGGCGTGATGACACCCTTCGACGCACTGCTTATCGCATAGTCATTCGTGACGAAACTACGGTACAATACCTCATGTACGGGTGCAGTGAGGCAATCTGATGGTCGATACCCTGGTTCAGAAAATGACGGCTGCGGAGTATTTCGAGCTGCCGGAAACCAACCAGCCGACACAGCTCATCGATGGAGAGCTCATTGTGGCAGCATCACCGATTCCCTATCATCAGGAGCTTTCTGGCAATCTGTTTGTTGGATTGAAGTCCGTTGTTCCAGATGGAAAAGTCTACTTCTCTCCCCTCGATCTTTATCTCGATGACGAGAATGTCCCACAACCGGACCTGATCTGGGTCGCGGCTGATGGGCGCTGCACCATCACGCCCAAACGTTTCGAAGGGCCGCCCGAGCTGATCATCGAAATCCTATCGCCGGGCACAGCGTGCGTCGACAAGATCAGGAAGTTTCATCTTTACGAGCGGCATGCCGTGACCGAGTACTGGATCGTCAATGCCGAAGAAGGATTCGTCGAGGTCTTCCAGTTGGCTGACGGAAAGTACGTGCTGCATGGCGTCTTCGACGAGGAGTCGCCGCTGAACTCGCCGCGACTTAGCGCGACGATTGATCTCAAGACTATCTTCACGTGAACCGCAACGACGCGGCTTCAGCGCATCTTGCCGTTCCGCACCGCCAGGATCTCGGCCATGATGCCCACGGCGATCTCTTCCGGGGTGCGCGCGCCGATATCCAGGCCAATGGGCGTGTGGATACGCGCCAGCAGTTCCTCGCTTAAGCCCGCTTCGCGCAGCCTGACCAGACGCTTCTCATGGGTTTTGCGGCTGCTGAGCACGCCGATGTAGCGTGCCGGCGAGGGCAGCGCCGTGATCAGCGCCTTATCATCGATCTTTGGGTCGTGCGTCAGCACCGCCACATAGGTATCGGCATCGATACCCAGGTCTGGCAGCGCGCGGTCGGGATAGCGATGCGAGATCGCGGATGCACCGGGGAACCGCTCCGGCGTGGCGAACACCTCGCGCGGGTCCACGATCGACACGCGGAAGCCAACGATCTGCGCGAACTGCGCCAGCGGCATGGCGATGTGGACGCCGCCGATGACGATCAGATGCGGACGCGGGCGCTGCACGTCGATCAGCACCTCCATGCCGGCGATTTCGCTGCGGCCGGACTGAAGCGCCGCTGCGCCCGCGTCCGCAAAGGCCTCGTGTGCCATCTCGGGCAGGCCGTTTGTGTAGAGCAATGTCGCGCCGTCGGAAAGGGCTTTGGCCCCGGCATGCTCGCCGGAGAGTACGGTCAGCGTAATGGCCGGTTTTTCCTGCCCGGTGCGAGCCACGACCGTTTGCCACCATGTCAGATCAAGTGGCTCGACCAGCACACCCATGCGGCCTGCGCAGGTCAGCCCCACCTCACAGGCGTTGTCATCGCTCACGCCATACTGAAGCAGGCGGACCTTGCCATCCTTGAGCGTAGCCAGGCATTCGCCGATGACCGCCGTTTCGACACAGCCGCCGCTGACCGAGCCGATTATCGCTGTCTCGCCGGTGACGGCCATCTTCGCGCCGACGCCGCGCGGGGCGCTGCCCCAGGTTTCGGTCACGGTTGCCAGGGCGATGCGCCGGGAGTCGGCGATCCACCCCTGTACAGTTTCGAGAATGTCACGCATTGTCTTCTGCCTTCCTATTGGAAACGGACGCCGCCGGGGAGATACGTGGTCAGACGCAACCACCACCTGTGGCGTTCAGAAAAGAGGTGTAATGGCTGGCTGGATGAACGTGGCTGTAGGAACCTGACCTGCAGGCGCATCGTCGGTTGGACGGTTGGTAACGATGGCATAGACGACGATGTTGGCCGCGATCACCAGGACCAGCAGGATTGCCAGCAGCCGCAGGACGCGTCCGCTGACGCCGCGCGCCGGTAGTTGCGCTTCGGGCGGCGGCTGAGACCGCTCGCGGCGTTCGGCAGGGGCATTTGCTGCCATACGTGGCGGGCGCGTTCGCACCCTTGCGCCGGCATTCTCCAGCAGCCAGTTCATGAACAGCCCGGCACGAACCACGACGCCTTCCGATGTTGTGAGCAGCAGATGGCGGTAGACCAGACCGCGAAGCGCCGCCTGCACGGTCGAGATATCCATGGGCAGGTCGGTCTCCAGCAGCCAGCGCTGAATTGACTCGGCCGACGCCTTGCGCAGGGGATCATCATAGTGCAGGCCGCTGATCGCGCCCAAGACGATTTGCTCGTTAGCGGTCAGTCGCTCCCAGAGGGCGCGGTGCTCGTCTTCGCAGCGCAGGTATAACGCCGGCTGCACCGCCCGGACATCCTGGGCGCGAACCGTACCCAGTTCCGGGGCGCTGCTCCAGCGTTCGTACAGGTGATAGCCGAGACGCTGGGCGAGCGCGGGAAAACCGCCGGTAAGGGCCTGGGACGACCTGACCGCTTCGTCCAGAAACGCGTATTCCGTCGCCACCGGCGCCGTCAGCAGCCAGCGGATGTCATCCGGTTCGAGCGGGTCGAGACGCATCACGTCGTTCATGCCGATCAGCGGGGCCAGCGCCGGGATGTCATTTTCGTAATCCTCGTCGATCGTAAGGATCACATGGAGTGACGGCGTACGGGTCAGCAAACCGCTCAGATAGGCGAACAGATCCGTTGGCAGCGTGCCGCCACGCACGCCCATGATCAGCCGGTCGACGTCGTCGATCATCAGCAGGAGGCGGCGGTTCGCGTGCAGCGCTCCAATCGTCGGCGGCAGAAATGTCTCTTCAAACCAGCGCCGGGGATCTTCGCCGGGTGGTTCGAGCTGCGACAGACGGCTGAGCGTAAAGTCGGCATCGACCAGGGCAGTCGTGATCGTTTCGGCGAGCGTCACGAGAAGCGCGGTCTGATCCCTTGGAATGTTCGGTTGAAGCGAGACGATGACGCCCACAAACGAATCGGGCATGGTGGCGGCGATGGCGTGGAGCAGCGCCGTTTTGCCCATCGAGCGCCAGCCGGTGAAGAGCAGCCCGTTCGAACGCCGCGCTTCGCTGACCAACGCGCCGACACGGGCCATCGCCCCCTGTCGCCCGGCAAAAGGGGCGACAGCGGTTCGAGCCGGATCGCCATTGTGGTAAGGGTTGTCGAACTGCGACATGCAGCCCATTCCTGTTCAGGAGTCGTCCGAAGCATGGTTCATTATAGCCCAAACGTCATGGCTCGATTATAATGCCGCGCGTTTGTGTCGGGGAGGAGAAGGGCGTGTCATCGAAGAAGTGCGCATTGGCCCTGGTAGGGATGCCTGGATCTGGGAAGTCGACATGCGCCGCGCATCTGTCCCGGCGGGGGTTGTACACCTTCCGCTTTGGCGGCATTGTCACCGGCGAGATTGCCCGACGCGGCTGGGCACTCACTCCTTCCAACGAACGAACTGTCCGCGAAGAATTTCGGGCTCGTGAGGGCATGGATGTCATGGCCAAGCGTGCGCTGCCTTACCTGCGTAATGCGTTGTTGGATCGCAACCTGGTGGTGATCGACGGCCTGTACAGTTTCAGCGAGTACACCACTCTCAAGCGAGATTTGGTGGCGGAACTGATTGTGATCGCTATCGTCAGCGATCGCGATCTGCGCTACGCTCGACTGGCAGCACGCCCGGAGCGCCCGCTGACGCGGGCCGAGGCCGAACAGCGCGACATTGCCGAAATCGTCAGACTGGAGAAGGGTGGACCTATCGCCATTGCCGATTACACCCTGCTCAACAATGGTTCGCCGGCCGAACTGAACGCCGCTCTTGACGTGATCATCAACAGGCTGATCGAGGAGACGACCTAGCGCGGGACATCGGCTTGCCGACGTTTTTCCTCCTGTGTCATGCCGTCGTGCCACGCTGAATAGCGCCAGCGCGGCGGCGCCTGGTGTACAATGCCTTCATGACGACCTCTTCACTTTCCGCTGCTGATGCCCGGCGCGCCGCCCGCAATGCCGGCGCGATTGCCCTGGCGAGGATCATCAGCAGTGCTGCCCAATTCGGTTGGCAGATCATCCTCGGCCGTGCGCTCGGCGAGTCCACCTACGGCGTCTACGGCGCGGTTAACGCTTTGTTCGCCGTGGGTGTGACTGTCGCCTCCTTCAGTATCAGCCTGATCGCCATCCGCGAGGTGGCCCGTCGCCCGGAACGCGCCGGCCGCTACTGGAGCGCTGCGCTCTTCATCCAGACGGTCACCAGCCTGATCGCCTATCTGGGCATCAATGCCGCCGCGCTTGGCTATGACGAGGTGATTCGCGCTTATGCCGCAATCGCCGGGCTGAGCCTGTTTATCGATACGGTAGGCACGCACTGCTACGACCAACTGCTGGCGCAGGAGCGCATGGTCGCCACCTCTCTGGTGGAAATTGGCCACATCGCGGCGCGGCTGCTGTTGGCCGGCGTCGCAGTAGCGCTGGGTTTTGGCCTGGTCGGCGTCTACATGGTCACCCTGCTCACGGGCGTGGGACGGGCTGTCGTGCTGTGGGTGCTGCTCCGGCGCACTGGGGTACGCCCGCTGTTTCCGGCCGACCGTGGGGTGATTGGCTCTCTGCTGCGTGACGCGGCGCCACTGACGCTCTACGCGTTCATTGGCATGATGTATACGCAGATCGATCGTCTGCTGACGACGGGGCTGCTCACGGAAGCGGACACGGGCCAGCTTACCGCCGCCATGGTGATCGTCATGGGCTCGGTGGAAATTCTCAGCACTACGGTGCTGGTGGCGCTCTACCCGTTGCTGTCGCGCGCCGCGGAGAATGCCGGGGACAGCTTGGCCTTCCGCTTCATCGTCGAGAAACTGGCCTTCTTCACGCTGCTGATCGTCGCGCCGCTCTGGCTGGTCTTCGCCTTTTTCTCGCCGGCCATCATCGTGCCGCTGTTCGGAGCCAGCTACGCTCCTGCCGCTGAGGTGCTGCGCGCGCTGATGGGCTTTGCCGCGGCGACAATGGTATCGAACGTCTTCGCCCAGGCCATGTTCGCCCAGAATCGGCAGCGGCGGCTGGTCCTCTTTCGCGTCGTCGGGCTGATCGCCAAGCTGGGGCTGAGTTTGGCGCTTCTGCCTCGAATCGGCGTGATCGGGGCGGCCTTTGCCGCGGCGATTTCCGAGATCGGCGTGCTTACGCTGCTGACCATCGACTTCCGCGTCGAGTGGCGCCGGATGGGCCTTCGCGTCCTTCGCCTGGGCGCAGTCGTTCTCGCCGCCTCGGTCGCGATGGCGTTATTCGGCGGTCTGTACCCGCTCGCCGGAATGGCGCTCGGAGGTGCGGTCTATGCTGCCGGCCTGCTGATCGGGCGCGTCCTCGCGCAAGAAGAATGGGATTTGCTTTACCGGCTGGCGGCGGCCATGCCGGGAGGGGGTCTGGTGCTGCGCTACTGGAAACGCGAGACGCCAATCAACTGGTGAATTCCCGGTGACGATTATCCTCCGATTCGCGACCGGCTTTGCGTGAATCGCGCGGCACCCGTTACAATAATCGATGCTTGTTACGCGCGCGAGGAGAAACGCCTATGACCTACGGGCGGCTGGACGTATTCATGCCCGACGGTCAATTCAAGACCTTCACCCTGAGCGAAGAGAGCATCTCCATTGGGCGGTCCTCAGGCAGCACTATCGCGCTCGATACCGAGGCACTCTCCCGTTATCACGCCAGCATCACTTTGACAGAGGGTGAGGTCCACCTGACCGACCTGGATTCGGTCAATGGCACGTTTGTCGACGGTGTTCGGCTGGAACCCAACAAGTCGCACGTCCTGTATGGTGGCGAAGAGATTACCATCGGCGATCTGCGCATGATCTTTCAGACCATGGACGAGTCGCCGACGCGGCCGATCCTGGTGCTGGAGGATGCGACCCGCCGGTTGGAACGCGCGGAAATGCCATTCTACGTCGAAATTGAGCAGCCGGAACACGCCATCCCGCCCGGCGCGCACATCTCTTCGACGGTGACAATCACCAACACCGGCCCCGCCATGCAGCGGTTCCGCATCGACGTCAGCGGCCTGCCGGAAGGCTGGGCGCGGCTGGACCGCCGCGAAATCGAAGTTCCCCCGGGCGATTCCGGAACCGTTGTCGTCAACTTCAAACCGCGCCGGCGGAGCGGCAGCGCCCCAGGTGACTATTCTGTCACTCTGACGGTCAGCGATGCGAATAGCCCTGAACTGCGGCTGTCGGGCGTCGTCGTGCTGCGCGTTCTGCCGTTTGGCGGCTTCGGCATGGTCCTGGAGCGCGACATGGTGCGCGTCGGGGTGCCGCTGCGTCTGCATGTCCAGAACCAGGGCAGCGCCCCGCTGCCTGTACGGCTGATCGTGCGTGACATGACGGAATCGCTTCGCCTGCGCATCGAGCCGACGCAGCTCACGCTGGCGCCGGGTGCACGTGCTACGGCGCAGATCAATGCTCGCCCGCGGCGGTTGAAATTCTTCGGCGACTCGCAGCAGCACAGCTTTGACGTCATCGCGCGGTCTGGCGATGCCGCGGCCTTCATCGTGCCGATACGCGCCACGCTGGAGGAGCGACCGCCGCTGCCTGGTTGGGCGGCCTTTGTCCTGGGTGGGTTGGGTGTGGTTGGCCTGGCTTTTCTGCTGATCGCGCTCATCATCTTCTTCCAACCGGTGCCGGTGCAGCCCGTCATCGACCGGTTTGTGCTGGTTTCGAACCGTGTGAGCCAGGATGAGCCGCTTCAGATGGAATGGGAGACCACGGACGCGACGTCGATACGCTTCCTGATCGACGATCTGGAAGTCCGCCGCACGGGCGTGGTCGATGGTGACGGCTTTCTCGACACGCGTGGCATGTCCGGCGATCATGTGGCATCGCTGGTAGCCGGGCGGGGGAATGTCGAAGCGCGGATGGATATCCCATTCCGCGTCTATGTCCCCTTGAAAGTCGAGACATTCACGTATTCGCCGCGCCCGGTTGTCCTCTATGTGGCGCAGACGCTGACCCTGGACTGGAACGTCTCGGGAGCCGTGGTGACGCGCATCACCGGGCTGGAGAACTTCACCACCGGCCAGCTCGATACTGCCTTTGGCGCCACCGGTTCGCTGACCGTAGCCGGAATCCCGACGGCGCCGGTGACGGCTGTGCTGTTTGCGGAAGGCGATGAGTCTCAGTTGGAGACCCGCTTGCCAGTGGAGGTGATCGCGCCGCAGTGCAGCCCGCTCACCGCCGATGTCCCGCTGCGCTCGCTGCCGGATGCCAGTGGTCAGGTGGTCGGTACGATCCCGCGCGGCACCACGGTCGTCGTCGACGCACAGGATGCGCTGGGACAGTGGCTGCGCGTCCAGTTGAGCGGCGGCGCGCACGGGTGGGGCGAGCGCAGCGCGATGTCCTGCGCCGATACCTTCTCGCCTGACGATCTGATCAAAGAACTGGTCAATCTGCCGCCGACACTGACGCTACCCATGCCGCCGACGGCCACGCGACCGACCGTCGTGCCAACTGCCGGCAGTGGCTCGTTTGGGGCCCAGGTAGCGCCCGCACAGACGACAAGCGCGCCGCTCACACCACCGCCCACGCCATCAGGATAAACGATGAAACCTCTGGAACAGTTGAACGCCTGGCGGAGTTCCGGCGAGATCATCACGATCGGCGGCCGGCAAATCTTCACTCGCGTCGAGGGGCTAGGTGAGCCTCTCCTGCTCCTGCACGGCTTTCCGACGGCCAGTTTCGACTATGCCAGGCTTGTCCCGCTGCTGAGCAATCGCTTTCGCTGCATCGCCTTCGATTTTCTGGGTTTCGGTTTGTCGGAGAAACCCCGGCCGCATCGCTACTCGCTTTTTGAACAGGCTGACATCGCCGAAGCGGTCGCCGCCCACTTCGGACTGCAGCGCCTGACCCTGCTCACGCACGACATGGGCAACAGCGTCACACTGGAACTGCTGAAGCGCGGCAGTCTCAATGTCGAACGGCTGATAATGCTCAACGGCAGCGTGCTGCTGAAGCATTACCGGCCCGTCCTCTTGCAGCGGCTTCTGCTCCACCCGGTGATCGGCCCGACGCTGACCGCGCTCCGTCTGGTCGGCAGGGCGGGGTTTGGCCGGCAATTCGGTGGCCTCTTTGCCGTGCGGCCGCCGGAGGAGGAAATCGACGCTTTCTGGGCGCTGATTGCCCACAATGACGGTCCGCGCATCTATGACCGACTGATCCAGTATCTGAGCGAGCGCAAGGTGCATGAACTAGAATGGCTGGCGGCGCTGGAGAGGCACCGCGCTCCGCTGACACTGATCTGGGGGCTTCGCGACCCGGTCAGCGTACCCCTGATCGCCCAGGCGGTGATGGAACGGCGCCCGGATGCGCGTTATGTGCCGCTGCCAGAGATAGGCCACTTTCCACAGTGGGAAGCGCCGGAAGTGGTCGCAAAGGTCGTGAGCGAAAGGTAACCTGCATGGCCGCAGAAGATCCCTTTGCCGCTCCTCGTGCAGAAATGCTGCGCGAGCAGTTACAGGCGCGTGGGGTCAACGATCCGCGTGTTCTGGAGGCGATGGCGCACATCCCTCGCCAGGAGTTTGTCCCCGTAACACTCCACGATGAAGCTTACAGCGACCGTGCCCTTCCGATTGACGATCATCAGACGATCTCGCAGCCCTATATTGTCGGCCTGATGTCGCAGGTTCTTGAACTGACGGGGAAGGAGCGCGTCCTGGAAATCGGCACCGGCTCGGGCTACCAGACGGCGATTCTGTGCCTGCTGGCGCGCGAAGTCTTCACCATCGAGCAGTCACGCCATCTGGCCGAACAGGCGGCCGCTCGCCTGCATGGCATGGGGATGAGGAATGTGCGCCTGTTTGTCGGTGATGGTGGGTTCGGCTTGCCGGATTTTGCCCCCTATGAGGCCATTCTGTGCGCGGCGGCGGCGCCCACCGTGCCTGAACCCCTGCGCCAGCAGCTCAGTCCGGCAGGTGGCCGGCTGATCCTGCCGATCGGCGGTGCGAAAAGGCAGTACCTCTTCATGGTGAACCGCAACGAGGATCGGTTTCAGTCCCGGCGCATCAGCGCGGTGCGTTTCGTGCCGCTGGTAGGACACTTTGGTGTCACGCCGGAGTCGGGTGACGCAGGGTAAACCCCGAAGGATCTTCGGCCGTGAGGAACGCTGACGCTAGTTCCTTGTGGGATGGTCGGCGGTCTCGCGATACTCGCGGATAAACCCTCCGTGGTTGCTGGCGATCAGCACGCCGCTCAGCTTCTCCACCGACAGGTCGCCGAAGTGCTTGATGATCCGGTTGATCTGGTCGCGGATGACCAACATGACATCTTCCCACTTGACGCCCAGCGGTAGCAGCGGTTCGCGCATCGCCCGCCACGTTTCCAGGTAGCGCATGGCTGGCGCTGGTTCCGGAAAGACAAGGGTACCGGGCAAGTCGTGACGCACGACGGCGAAGAAGTGCTGCGCCATCTGCTGCGCTCCGTTTTCCAGCGAGAAGTTGATCTGCGGCGGCTGAAGCGGAGTCATGGGGGTGCCGGGCTTGCTCATCAGCAGGATGCCGCGCCGCAGCAGTTCCACGAACTGCGGCATGGATGTCGCGCTGTTGGTCGCCGCGACGACGATGCCATCCTGTTTGACGACACGGCGCATTTCCACCAGCGCCACGTTGACGTTTGGAACATGGTAGAGCATGTGATTGGCCATCACGACGTCGAAGCTGGCCGTCGGGAAGGGCAGCGCCTCGGCCCCGGCAATCACCTTATAGGCTCCGGTGTGGTTGGTGAGCATGCCGGGTGAGTTGTCGAGGGCGGTGTAGTCGATATCCGGGAAGCGCGAGCGGATGGCTTCGTAATAGCGCCCTGGGCCTGCGCCGATGTCCAGTATGCGCTCGTTGCCCCTTAACTGGCAACGCTCAAGAACCCAACCGGCGAAGTCGACCTGCGGGAAGGTGAACTGATCGTGGGTCTCCTGCATGATCCGCAGAAAAGCAGGCGCGGCGTACTGCTTCTGGACAACTTCGGGGTCCACTCCCGTAACCATCAGCGAATCATCCATCTCGCAAGACCCATCGAGTGCCTGGAAACAGTAATGATTATAGCGCACATTCGCGTGACGGAGAAAAAAGGGCACACTGCGCACTTCGGGTGACCAGAATCGGATGGCGGATGCCCGCTCACTGCGGACACCCGCCATCAAGGTGAATTCGCTTGCTGGCTACAACAGGCGATGAACCACGGCGTCAAGCCCAGATGATTAGCCGACGACATTCTCCGCCGGGACGAAGACGTTATCGGCCTGGCAGGCGATCCAGACTTCTACGAAGCCGTCTTCCGCGGTGCCGGTGAACCAGGTCTGGCTCACTGGCAGGTTGAAGCCCGCATACGCTTCGGTACTGGGCTCATAGAATGCCAGGGCGCCCGCCGGGATGGAACGGACCACGAAATCGGCCGGGGTGGGGTTCGGGCAGGACGCAGAAACGGCCGCGGTCGCGCCCCCTTCCCAGGAATCGCCGCTGCAGTCACCAAAGTCCGGGTTGTACGGATCGACATAGTCGTAATTGATTTCATCGCCAATGATATAGACTCCGATACCAGGAATCCCCTGAGCAACGGGGCCGATCACGAGAGTATACACCACCGTCGCGCCTGCGGCGGTCGCGCCGCCGAGTTCGATTTCCAGAGTGCCGTCATCCCAGATCTGAAGGTAATAGTTGCCTGCATCCTGCACGGTATAGGTGACCGTCAGAGTGCAGTCCGTGGTGTTGACGACGAGGCTGTCGATGGTAGCGCCGGGTGCAGCCATTGCCGGGGCGACGGCTGCAAACAGCCCGACCATCAGTGCGAGTACGAGCACTAGTCTTGTGGAACGCATGATTCCTCCGAGGAGCGGAGCTGAGTCAGGAACAACGAAGAAGCTCCAAGGAAGAGTATAGCGTAGTTGAGCGAAGAAACGCAACTAAAAGATTCACTAACAAACTGTAATTAAGTTGAAGATTGTAAAGCCGGAAATAAGTTGAGCGAACCGCTGTGCGGAGCGAGGCCGCTCCGCACATGAGGGTTACGGCCGGCCGAGCCAGACCTCGGTGATGGACTCGTAGTGGAGGGTGATAGTCTCTTCGACCAGTTCGACGTTGGCAGTGCTGAAGTCGGAGTAGGCGATCTGGCTGATCCAGGCATCGTTGAGCGTCCAGCGGCGCGTCTCGATGCCGTCATCGAGCACGACAATGGCCAGCGTACGGGTGGGTCGTTTCGCGCCCGCGCCGGCCGCGACCGTCTCGCGCAGCCAGGCGTTGAAGGGGAGGGTCGGATCGCGCTGCACCAGTTTGGTCAGGACGATGGGCTTCTGCTTCAACACCGGTTGTGATGCGCTCATGTCCAGCTTGAAGGGGACGAGCCCGGACACCGTGAAGATGCCGCTCACGCGCTGCCCCTCGAGCTGCACTTCGAACTCGTTTTGGCGCAAGCTGTCGATCTGGCTTCCGCTTGTGGTCGTGCTGTCGGTCATAGCCACTCCTTTCACCTGAACAGACCCCAAGAGTATACCTTACGCGCCGCGCGTCCGCGCGATTGTTCAAAGCGCGCTATCGTCCAAAGTGCACGAATGCATTCTGCCGTGCCGCGCTATACTCGGGCGTTATTAACGACTCGACATGCAGTTCGCTTGAGGATTCGCACTCATGAAGACGCAATATGCTTCCAGCCGCGCGGGTGCTGATGGCACGATCCGGAGCTGGCTGAGCGCCGGAGTGGTCACCACGCCGCTGTCTCACCTGGCCGACCATGTTCGCGAGTCGGGGGCCCCTTTTGGGCGAACGTGGGCGCTGGGCAATGAACTTTTGGGCATTTGATCCGGAGGTGGCCTCACTCAAGCTGAGAGCATATCAGGGGCTTCGGTCGAGCGCGCGCGATCCGGACGACCGTGCGCATTCGCTGCCGGCCGATCCGGTCCTTGGCGGTCAGGCCCCCGGCGGCGCTGTCTGGCGATTTGCCGAGGCGGAAGAAGACGGCGTGATTGACTTCAGCCGTTTCAATTTCAACCCGACCCTGATGGAAGGGTGGCTGTATGCCGAGATCGTCAGCGACAGGGCGCAAATCCTGAAGTCCGATCTCCTGACCATCGGACCGGCGCATCTGTGGCTGAACGGCGAGCGGGTCGTCGACTTCGCCGAACGCTTCAGCTATGTGGCGCTCCAGGCCGTGGCAGTTGCCCTGCAACTCCGCCCCGGTCCGAACGCGGTGCTGCTGCACGGCGAAATGTTGGGGTGGCGTGAAGCCCGTCTGGCGCTTGGGCTGCGGCTGCATGCGACTGGCGAGTCCGGCGTCCTTCCGGACGGGGTCCGGATTCGCCTGCCGATCGGCGAAGTCGACGGCGACACCTGGGACATGACGGAAGCGCAGCTCAACCAGATTCAGGTGCGCAGCTTCGCTTTTCCCACACTCCCCGGCAGACTGTGGGCGGACCCTGCGGCGGAGGCGCCGATCACGGTGGATGTCGAGGCGAGTATCCCGATTCCTGACACGCCCTGGGCCAAGCTGATCGGGCTGACGCTGCCTACGGGTAAGGCCCGGCTGACGGTTGAGCCGGGCCAGTCGGTCGATCTGCCGGTGCCGCCGGAGCTTCCGGAAGCGTTCGCTCATCTGCCGGGCGAGAACGCCCTCCACCTGACTGTCCGCCCGATCAACGGGATTCCGCTGGAGAAGCGATTCGAGATCTGGCTGAGTGCCAATGATTACAGCCCCGCGCCCTACGGCACGTACGAGACGCGTAGTGAGGAAGCGCGGCAGCATCTGGCATCGATGCCCTACGACGTGCCCGCCTCGATGGCTGCGGTGGCGCTGGGCAAAGCGCCCCACATCGACTCCAACGCGGTCGCGGTGGGCTGCGCCTTCCTGAATGACCGGGCCGACTGCGCGGATTTCTATGCGATCGGGCTGCTGGCCGCGCTGGAATGGTATGGCGACACCGGTGCGATCAAGCCGGACGATCGCGCCCGAATCGAGGATGCGCTGCGCCGCTTCAAGTTCTGGATCGACGAGCCGGGCATCGACGCCATGTGTTACTTCACGGAAAACCACCAGATTCTGTTCCACGTCACGCAGTTTCTGACCGGCCAGCGCTATCCGGACTGGGTGTTTGAGAACAGCGGCCTGACCGGGGAGCAGCAGCGTGCCCTGGCTATCCCGCGGATCGAGTCCTGGATCGCGCGGCGGCTGCGCGGGAGCTTCAGCGAATGGGATAGTAATGCCTACCTGACGCTCGATGCTTTCGCCATGCTAGCCCTGGCCGAGTTCGCAGCCGATTCGTATCTGGCCGCCGGCGCGTCGGCGCTGCTGGACAAGATCTTCTTCAGCCTCGCGGCGCAGACCTACCGCGGCACGCTCGGCAGTTCGCACGGGCGCTGCTACACCGTCGCGCTCAAGTCGGCGCGGGTCGAGAACACGTCACCGCTCTGCCGCATCGCTTTTGGCATGGGCATCTTCAACGGCGAGACGCGCGCGACCGGTCTGCTGGCCCTGGCGCGCAAGTACCGGGTGCCGGATGTGATTCAGCGCGTCGGCAGCGACGTGGATGCCGTGCTCACGACGTGGGCACGTGCCTACGGGCTGCTCATCCCGGAGTCGGACATGAAGGCAGGTACCTGGGACGTGCGGACGCTCACCTACCGCACGCCGGATGGTATGCTGTCGGCTGCCGTCGATCACCGGCCCGGCGAAATGGGCATCCAGGAGCATCTCTGGCAGGCTACACTTTCGCCGGAAGCGGCAGTGTTCACGACGTATCCAGGCAACGCTCAGGAGCACGGCAACGCGCGACCAAACTTCTGGTCCGGGTCGGCGCGACATCCGCGCGTGGGCATGGTCGGCCGTGACCTGATCTGCCTGTATCGCCTCGAAGCCGGCGTCGGCATGGGATTTACCCATGCCTTTTTTCCGACGGAAGCCTTCGAGGCGTGGCGCATCGAGGGCGCGTGGGCTTTTGCTCGGGTGGGTGAGGGCTATGTGGCGTTGTGGGGCGATGGCGAATTGAAGCTGACGACGAGCGGTCGCCATGCCTATCAGGAACTGCGCAGCGGCGGGCCGGGCGCGGTCTGGCTGTGCCGGTTGGGCCGCCGCGCCGAAGATGGCGACTTCGAAACCTTCTGCCGCCGCTTGGGTGAGACGACTCCCCAGGCGCAAGCGGCGCCGGCCGGCTTGCGCTGGACGACGCCCGAAGGCCAGTCGCTGGCGTTCGCCTGGACCGGGCCGCTCATGGTCGATGGCGCTCCCGAATCGTGGGACGACTTCCCGCACACCAGCAATGCCTACACGGATACTCCACTTGGCGCGGAGTCGATGACGATCCGCTTTGGCGACGAGGCGCTCTCGCTTGACTATCCGCTCTGAGTGGTGAACTGGGGGCAACAAGAGTTCTTCTATGAGAAGCGAGGCGGATCGGCCATACGTCCGAGTCCGCCTCGCTTCTTTTCGTTTATGACGGCGGGCAGCGCCTGCGATGCGCTACGGCATCGGCTCGCCGGCCTGGCCGAAGTTCGTGGCCAGGAGCGAGAAGTCGCTGATGTTCACCGTCTGATTGTTGTCGAAGTCGGCGCGCGCATCGTAAGTGGCCCCGCCTTCCGACGCCCCGAAGCTGGAGGCCAGGATCGAGAAGTCGGTGATCGAGACCACGTTGTCGTTATTGGCGTCGCCTTCGCGCAGCAGCCCGAAATCGATGATGTGATTGCCGGGCGTGGTCGGCGCAGTGATGAGGGCCGCCAGCGTGTGATCGTGCTTCACCCAGAACTGGTAGCTTGCCGGTGGCAGGCCGTCGGGCGTCGCGCCCGCATAGAGGAACGTGCCGGTCGTGTCCAGTGTGCGGTAGACATCGTACAGCGCGGCGCCGCCGCCTCCCGGCACAATGCGCACGCGCACGGGAACGACCCAGCGCTGATCCGGCGCGGCGCCATGGCCTTCCAGCACGACATTGCCGATGAGCGACGTGTGCGCGGTGATCAGCCCGCCATCCTGCCAGGAGTTGGAGAGACCGCCGAGCACGAATTCCTTGATCACCGTGCACCCCGTGCTCGTCGACCCTCCGGGCGGGCTGATGTCGCTGTCCGACGCGTCGTCGAACAAAATGACGGGGTCTGTCTGGTCCATCGGCGAGATGACCTCGCCGGTGTATGTGGTGAGGCACACATAGTAGCTGCCCGCTTCAGGTGCGACCACCGTATAAGCGCCGTTCTCGTCGGTCGTAGTGGTCATGATTGTTGTGCCAATGATCCCGCCCAGGAGATAGCGGAGGCGTACCGTGCGACCCGCGAGGCCGGGCTCGCCGGCATCCTGTAACCCGTCATCGTCCAGATCTTCCCAGATCTTGTTGCCGATGCTGACCGGGTCGGCGGTGATGATGCCGATGTCGACGTTGGTCATCGAGATGACATTGCTGGCGATCGAGATGATATCGGTATACCCGGTGTCAGTGCCCGTCGGGTTGACGTCGCTGTCGAGAGTGTTGTTGGCATTGGCGTCTTTCGGAGAGAAGTCGTCGGCACTGGACGGCTTGATGACCCGAACGCGATAGCTCCCCGGCACTGGCGCGACCACGGTGTAGATGCCCGTTGCGCTGGTCACTGCCTCATCGTACATGAAGGTTTTGGTGCTGTTCCACAATTGCACGGTCACTCCTGCGATCCCGGGTTCCCCGCCGTCCTGGGTGCCATCACCGTCCAGGTCATCCCAGACGAAGTTGCCGATGTTGATCGGCGTGGGGGTGCGGGTCGGGGTGGGCGTGCGGAACTTGATGATGCCGGCGTCGATGTTGTTGATCGAGATGACGTTGCTGGCGACGACGAGGATATCTGTGAAGCCAAGATCCGTGCCGGTGGGGTTGATGTCGCTGTCGTCAGTGTCGTCGCCCCCGGCCTGGTCTTTAGGCGAGAACTGGTCATTGATCAAAGGCAGCACAACGCGCACGCGGTAGTTTCCTGGCCCGGGTGACTGGAGTGTGTAGTTGCCATTCGAGTTGGTAACGTCCTGATCAATCAGGTTTGACTTGGCACTGTTCCAAAGCTGTACGGTGACATTGGCCAGGCCGGGTTCGCCCGCATCCTGTCGACCGTCCTGATCCAGATCGTCCCAGACGAAGTTGCCAAAGTTGACCGGCGTGGGTGTGCGTGTGGGGGTGGGGGTTCGGTACTTGATGATGCCGCCGTCGATGCTGGAAATGGAGATGACGTTGCTGGCAATGGAGATGGTGTCGGTAAACCCAATGCTGGCGCCCGACGGGTTAATGTCGCTGTCATCGGTATCGTCGCCGCCGGCCAGATCTTTAGGCGAGAACTGGTCATTGATCGAAGGCAGCACAACGCGCACGCGGTAATTGCCCGGAACGGGGGCGACAACAGTATAGAACCCGCTGCCATTCGTGATGTCGGAGTCGTACAGCACCGACTTGGCGGAATTCCAGAGCTGTACAGTCACATTTGCCAGACCCGGTTCTCCTGCGTCCTGGCGTCCATCCTGGTCCAAGTCGTCCCAGACGAAATTGCCGATGTTGATCGGCGTGGGGGTGCGCGTTGCCGTGGCGGTTGCGTTGATGTTGATCGCGTCAGTCGATCTCGGCTCAGCCGTGGCGGCCTCATCAAAGGTGATCACGCCGTCGTCGTCGTCGCCAGCGTCCCCAGCATCCATTGGCAGAGGGGTCTCGGTGGCGCCTTCGGGCAGGGCCGTGGGGCTGTTGGCGAGGGTCGCCGTCACGAAGTAGGTATCGGACTGATTCGCATCAATCCGAACCACCTGTTCATCGCCCACTGCCTCACCAGCGCTGACGGCGCTCAGGCTCTGCTGGGCGGCAATCAGATAGAAGAGTGCTGCGCATGTGAAACACAGCAGCATGAGCATCGACAGATTGACTCTGCGCATAAATTATGAATGCTTTCAATTGGCGGAACGAGACCTTTGATCATGATCATATGCGGTATGAAAATTCGCGCTACCATACTTACGATGAGGTAATGTCATCCTAAGAAAAGACGGGCGACCGGCGGCGCACGTCTGAATCGTGCCCGCACGAATCTCATTGGATCTGCTTCTCACCGTTTCTCGCCTTGCGTGCCCCCGGACAGCTCACGTCCGGACCCCTGGGCCTGGAGTAATCCCATCGACGCCTCCGCGTGTGGTGGTGACCCTTCGCTCGGTCGACCCGATCGATGTGGCGCTGGTGCGGGACGTGCAGCGGAAGAGCAACGAAGAACTGATCGCCAACATTCAGTTGGAGGTGGTGGTGCAGATGCTCCTCGACCCGGAGGAGTAGGCGACTCAAACGGCTCGTCGCAGGACTTGACCCCGATTGCACAACCAGAGCGCTTGACGAACGCCAGTGAATCCCGCTAGACTGGGTTTGAGTGTTTGAATTAATTCCAATGAATGAGGGGTCGCCCATGTCCGACAAGATACCATTCGAGCAATACGCGGCGACGCGCATCTATACGGGCGCCATCGCCTATTCGCCTGATGGCCGGCACATTGCCCATGTCGCCAATACGACCGGGCAATTCAACCTCTGGACCATCCCGTCGGGCGGCGGCATCCCGCGCCAGCTCACCGCCTACAATGACGACACCGTGCGCGGCATCGCCTGGCGGCCGGACGGCAAAGTGATCGTCTACAATGCGGACTCTAATGGCACGGAGCAGCACGGCGTCTATGTCATTCCCTCGACTGGCGGTATCCCCAAAGCCATCACCACGGCCAGAGCACAGCACTACCTGGGCGCCACTCCCTACTCGCCCGACATGAAGACACTTGCCTACAGCGGCAACGACGTCACGCCGGAAAATATGGAAGTCATTCTGCGCGATCTGGAGACGGGGGAGACGGGCCGGCCCTTCCCGGCGGGTGGCGCCATGTTCATCCCGGCCGACTGGTCGCCGAGCGGGCGCTATCTGACTGCGATGAAGCTGGTATCGAATACCCAGGAGGAAATTTTCCTGATGGACATGCTGGGCGGCGAAGTGGTCAACGTCACCGAGACACAGGAGGAGATCGTCTTCTCACCGGGGCCGTGGCTGCCCGACAACAGCGGTTTCTACATCATCACCAACCAGGGCCGCGAGTTCACCGGGTTGGCGTTCTATCGCATCGACGAGCGCCGCTGGGAATGGGTGGAGACGCCAGAACACGATGTCGAACAGGTTTCCGTGTCCAAAGACGGCCGAGTCCTGATCTGGGCGGTCAACGAAGATGGCGCCTCCCGGCTGTATGGCCGATCCCTGACCACCGGCAACCCGCTTGCCCTGCCAGATCTTCCGCTCGGCGTGATCGACGCCATCGACATCAACCCGGATGGCTCCAAAGTCGCCCTGATCTTCACGACGGCGAGCGAAGCGGCCAACCTCTACGAGTTCGATCTGCGCTCGGGTGAGATGCTGGCGCTTGGCCAGAGCATGATCGGCGGCATCGACCCTGCGACGATGATCACGCCCGAGCTGATTCAGTATCCGACTCACGACGGGCGCATGATTCCGGCCTGGCTGTACCGGCCGGCGGCAGGCGTGAGCGCCAGTGGCAAACTCCCGGTTGTGCTGTCGATCCATGGTGGCCCGGAATCGCAGGAGCGGCCCCGATATGCCTACATGGGACTGTACCAGTACCTCACCAGTCGCGGTTATGCCGTGCTCGCCCCGAACATTCGCGGCTCGACGGGGTATGGCAGATCCTATCAGAAGCTCATCCACCGCGACTGGGGCGGCGACGAACTGGGCGACATCCGCCACGCCGCGGAGTGGCTGCGGGTGCAGGACTGGGTCGACGCCGGACGATTGATCGTTTTCGGCGGCAGTTTTGGCGGCTTCGCCACGCTGAGCGCCATGACCCGTCTGCCGGAATATTGGGCCTTCGGCGTCGACATTGTCGGGCCGTCCAACCTGATCACCTTCGTCAAGTCGGTGCCGCCGCACTGGCGCAGCTTCACGCGCGGGTGGGTGGGAGATGCCGAGGACGACCAGGAGATGCTGATTGAGCGTTCGCCGATCACCTACGTGGACAATATCCGCTCTCCGCTCCTGGTGATCCAGGGCGCCAACGACCCGCGTGTCGTGCAGGCAGAGAGCGATCAGATGGTGGAGCGCATCCGGCAGCGGGGCGGCGACGTAACCTACTATGTCGATCCTGAAGAGGGACATGGGACGACGCGGCGGGCCAACGCGCTGAAGTGGTACAAGATGATCGTGGAGGCAATCGAGGAGAAGGTGCCTCAACCCGCTCCCGCGAACTGATCGCTACAGGCCGCGTTGCAACATTCCGCGCGACGTCAGCGTATAATGTTGTAACGAGAGGTACAACGAGGACTAGGACTGTGGCAGACGTAAACTCCAACAACCATCCCTTTGGCGCCGAAGCGCCAGCGGACGCGGAAAATCAGGAACCGATCGGCGAGCCCCTGAAGGTGTTCATCGATCATCAGCGCAAGGCGCTGGAAGAGACCGGCAAGGCGCTCGACGCGCTGGTGCCGGACGGCTTCAAGGAACACAGCGCTGAGGCGCGTCGTGAGTTCGTGAAGGGCATGAAGGTGCTGGTCGATGCGGCGCTGTCCGAACTGGAGAAGACCAGTCGCGAGTTCGACAAGAACTTCACCCGCCGCCCTGCGCCAGCTTCGCCCGGCGACGACAAGCCGTCGTCCACGGGCGCGACCAAGGTCAAGGTTCAGGTCGATTAGTCGCTGTGCCGAAATGGAGAGGCCTGAGCGGGTGGAAAGAGATGTAACGCCACTCCTCAGGCCTCTTTGTGTCTCTGGTTGGGCTACGCTCAGGACTCGATCGGGTAGCCCGCAGCCTGCCAGTCGTTGATGCCGCCCAGGTCGTAGATCGCGGTATAGCCGTTCTGGGCCAGGATTTGCGCCGCCTGTGCGCTGCGGTTGCCACTGCGGCAGTAGACCACTATCGGCACGTCTTTCGGCACGCTGGCCAGGTTGTCCGCCAGGGTTTCCACCGAGATATTGGCGGCGTTGGCGAGGTGGCCGCTGGCGAATTCTTCCGGCGTACGCACGTCGAGCAGGTAGTGTGGCTTGTTCGACTCGCTGTATTCCGACACATAGCTGGCCGGACTGAGGTCGGCGATGGCTCCGGCGACGGTCGTACTGTTTGCCGGCGCTGGACTGGGGGTGCCGGTCATCAGAATCGCGAAGACGAGGGCGATGGCGACCACGGCGACGACGGCGACGATGAGGGTAAGATTGTTGCGGTTGGCAGGCTGTTTGGCCGGCGGGTGCTTGCTCATAGCGAAATTGTCTCCCAAAGGATTGTGAAAACTGAAACAAGCATAGATCGCCCTGGACGACCCAGATCTTACGTGTCTCGCTCCGTTTTCGCCGCCAGGGATGCCCGCCACCCGCCGCAGTCATGACGCCCACACAGGATGCCGGCGCGCTACAATACCGTCATGGATTCTGTCAGAATTTATTGAAGGATGGATAAGATGTTTTCACGCTCCGCCATCGAGGCTCACAGCACCGACGTACGCCAGTTCATCGGCTTTCGCGAGTCGACCCTGGCCAGCGGGCAGCGAGTCATCGATGCCTACAATAGCAGCGGCTTCACATTCACCCTGCTCCCCGACCGGGGGATGGACATTCATACGGCGCACTGGAACGGCCTGCCGCTCACCTGGATGAGCCAGGGGTCGCCCATCCCGGCCGACTTCAGCGCGGCGTGGCTGCGGCTGTTCAACGGCGGCCTGCTGACGACCTGCGGCCTGCTGCACGCTGGCGCCGCCGACGTTGACCCGGTCACCGGCGAGAAGCGCGACCTGCATGGACGCTACACCCGCCTGGGCGCCTATGAGATCGCCGCGCGCACCTTCTGGGAAGGCGAAAGGCTGGTCTCGGAGCTGTTCTGCGCCGTGAGCGAGAATCAAATGTTCGGCGAGCAGCTTCGCCTGGAGCGCACCTACCGCATGGTGGTCGGCGAACCCTCGGTGACCATCAGCGATCGGGTTGAGAATCGCGGTGACCAGCCCAGCCCGTTCATGATCCTGTACCACTTCAACGTCGGCTATCCGCTGATCCGCGCTGGCGCCCGCCTGATCAGCCCGGCCGGCAAGGTCGAGCCGCGCGACGATGCCGCCCGACCTGGCTTCGACCGCTGGCCGGAATACGACGGCCCGATCGCCCGCTATGCCGAGCAGGTCTTCTTCCACACCATCGCTCCGAAGAACGGCATGGCCTCGGTGGCACTGGTCAACGACGACTTTGGTCTGCGCGTCGACTGGGACCCCACCTCCAGCCCTTATTTCACGCAATGGAAGAACGTCCGGCAGGGCATCTACGTCAGCGGCCTGGAGCCGGCCAACTGCCTTCCGGAAGGTCAGGCGGCGGCCAGGGCCAACGGGCGCCTGGTGACGCTCCAGCCGGGCGAAGTTCATACGTTCAAGAATGTGCTGACGCTCCTGCCGAACCGTGAGACGATGGCGGCGGTCGAATCGGAACTAAAGGCGTGGTGAGTTCGTCTTAAACCGTAGTGACGACCTTTGTTTGGGGAAGGAGATAGTCGATGACCCCGTCTGGTGACAGTGAACTTCAACTGGGTGCGCTGCTGATCGTCAAGGAGGGCGAAGAAGCCTCTCCGCTTCCGCTGGAGCATACCGACGTCCGGGCCGCGATTCAGGGTGGGCTGGTCCAGGTCAAGGTGACACAGCGTTTCGGCAATCCGTTTGATACGTCGGTCGAGCTCGACTATCTCTTTCCTCTGCCGCACGAAGCCGCGGTTGTCGACTACAGCATCCGCATCGGCGACCGGCACATTCGCGCCGACATCCGGGAAGCTGAAGCAGCCCGGCGGACGTTCGATGAGGCCGCAGCACGCGGCCAGCGCCGGATTACTGGAACAGCGGCGGCCCAACATCTTTCGATGCGCATCGCCAACGTGCAGCCCGGCGAGACCATTCACACCGAAGTGGTCTACGAGGACCGGCTGAAGTTCGAGGATACTCAGTACACCTTCACCTTCCCGATGGGCATCACGCCGCGCTACCACAGCCCGGCCAATCCGGCCGAAGGCGGGAGCGTCGACGCGGCCTACACACTCGACGACTCCAGGGTCGGGCCGGTCGAGATTGCCGTGACGCTGGAGGCGGGCATTCCCGTCGGTGACCCCGTCAGCCCGTCCCATGGCATCCGCGTCGAGCGGGCCGGTGAGGGGAAATTCCACACCACCCTTGAGGGACGGAGCATCCCCAACAAGGATTTCGTGCTTCGCTATGAAGCGGCCGGCGACAAAATCCAGTCGACGCTGTGGACCACAACGGACAACGAGGGCGAGATCGCGCTGCTGACGCTGATCCCGCCGCGGCTCAGCGTCGACTTTTCAGCGCCGCCGCGCGAGTTCCTTTTTGTCATCGACCGATCCGGCTCGATGTCCACGGAGCCGATGGACCAGGCGCGGCGGGCGCTCAAAGCCTGCCTGCGGGCACTCAACCCGGAAGACACGTTCACTATCCAGGCCTTCGACGACCAGATCGAGTGGTTCTACGCCAACCATGCGCTGCCGGTGACGCAGGATCACGTCGATCAGGCCGACCGCTGGCTGGACGGAATCAAGTCGCGTGGGGGAACGGAGATCCTGCCGGCCATCGACGCGGCGCTGGCACTCAAGCCCGATCAATCCCGCGGGCGTTACCTCGTCTTCCTGACCGACGGTTCGGTGAGCGCCGATGAGGCCGCCATTCAGAAGGTGGCGCGCAAGGCCGGCGCGGCGCGGATGTTCACGTTCGGCATTGGCCCATCGGTCAACCGCTACCTGCTCAACAAGATCGCCCAGTTCGGACGTGGAGCGGCAGCGTTCATCGGCAGCCACGAGCCGATTGAACCGGTGATCGCCAAATTCCAGGACCGGGTGAGCTACCCGGCGCTCCGCGACCTCGCGCTGAGCGGGGAGGGGGCGTCACTGTGGGACACCTACCCGGCGATGCTGCCCGATCTGTACGTCGGCCAGCCGCTGGAGATCGCGACTCGCCTGACGCGCAGCGACGGCGCAACGCTCCAGCTTTCCGGCAGCGCCAGTGGCGGGAGTCTGTCGTTCAAGCTGCCGCTGCCCGTGCCCCAGACCTCGGACATGGTGCGGCGCATCTGGGCCAGGGCACGCGTCGAGTCGCTGCTGGACGAGTTGGCCGCAAAGCCGGGGCAGCGTGAGACGATCCGCCAGCAGGTGATCGCCCTCGCCCTATCCTACCGCCTGATGACCCCGTTCACGTCGTTTGTCGCCGTGGACAGCGAGGTCACGACCGGCGGCGAGGCCAAGGTCGTGCGCGTCGCCCTGCCGCTTTCGGAAGGCCTGGAATGGGACAGCTTCACGGGCGTGTACGCCGCGGGTGGCGCGGGCTTCGCCATGATGGCTGCGCCGGGTTCGCCGCCGAGGTTCCCGCGCGCCATGAGTATGCCGTCAATGCATGCGCGGGCGGCCAAGCCTGAGGACGATGTCCTGTTCGATGCACTGTCGATGGAATATGAGGGATGATCAGTCTCCCAGGGCTAATCCAGGTCCACGCAGCGAGTGGCGAAAGAAATGGCGGTCCGGATCACCCGATGGACAAGAGCTGGACACGTTCCTGCAGCGGGAGGTCTGGACCCAGCAGCGACGCAGCGCGTGAACGGAAGCTGGGAAGACGACATCGCGCAAACCGTCGATGCGCTGCGGCGGTTCATCGACGATGGGCATACGACTCGCACCGGAAACTACCGGGCGCAGGTGCGCAAGGCGGCACAATGGCTGCGCGCCGCCGCGCCGATGGCTACCGACAGCGAACGTGCGCTGATGAGCGTCGTGCTCACGAAACTCGCGGATGCGACGGGTGAGGACTGGAGTCTGATACCCTAGCGATGGACGACCTGCTCCGCCGTCTGTTCGGCCGTACTGACCGCCCGCGCGCGGCTCACCCGCTGGACCGCGAAGCGTCGTCAACTGGCGACGTTTCACCTCGGCCGGCGGGCGAAGGCTCCGCTTCGATTGCGCCGCCGATTATGTCGAGAGTTCTGGCAATAATCCACAACCCGACTGCCCGCAGCGGCAAGCCGGTACAGGTGGCCTTCGGCTGGAATGACCCGGACAGGCTGGCGGCGCAGTACCTCAAGGACGTGCGCGAGGCCAGCTACGGGATCGTGAATTATGAGATTGTGGACCGGATCGAAGTGACCGACCCGGTCCGCGGTTTTCCGCTCAAGCGCGATGGGTTCCGCTACTCGCCGGAGTCGTTCGACCGTGCCTGGACGACGCGCAAGTTCCACGAGCCGGACGCCGTCGATTACCTGGCCCTGGTCCGCGAGTTTCGCATGATCGAGCGGGTGAACGCCGGGGAAATCGACGAGGTGTGGTTGCTCGGCTTTCCGTACTGCGGTTACTACGAAAGCATCATGGCCGGGCCGGGCGCCTTCTGGTGCAATGCGCCGCCGCTTCAGGGGACGGAACATGCCCGGCGGCGCTTTGTCATCATGGGCTTCAACTACGAGCGGGGCGTCGGCGAGATGCTGGAAGATCTGGGCCACCGCGCCGAGTCGATCCTGTCGAAGGTCTATGAGCGGACGCCGGAACGCGACAATCTGTGGAAACGCTTCATTCGCTATGACAGGACGCACCCCGGTCAGGCGGAATGTGGCAACGTGCATTTTGCGCCGAACAGCGAGCGCGATTACGACTGGGGCAACCGCAAGCCCGTCCTGACGCGCGCGGACTCCTGGCTGGAATTCCCGAATCTGGACGGCGCGCCGCGCATGGCGGACTGCGCCGACTGGGGTGGAGGGGACATCCGCCAGCATCACCTGTGGTGGTTACGCCGCTTCCCACACCATCAGGGCGAGAGCGGCGGCATCTCCTGGAACTGGTGGGAGTACGTCATTGACCCCAACCGGGTGGCGTGAAATGATGCCGGGATAGGCCGGCGAGTCAGGGCGTGGTCCCCTCGCCGAAACGTTCCGCCAGGATGGAGAAATCGCCGATGCCGATGCTGCCGTCTCCATCGAAATCCGCCGCAGCGAAGAAACCGACCTGCCCTTCGGACGTGCCAAAGCTGGCGGCGAGGACTGAAAAATCGGCGATGGTCACTTCCTCGTCTCCAGTGGCGTCGCCCATCAGCACCGCCGAGTCTTCCGGCGCGAGCAGCATATCGGTGAGCGCCGTCGTGCGACCCTCTTCGACCACGACGGTCTGAATGGCGACCGTTTGACTGGCGACGGTATTGGCACCCGCCTCGACGCGGCGAACGTGGAATGCCGGATGATAGCCCGGCGCCGACGCCGTGACTCGGTAACTTCCCGGCGCCAACCTCGCGACTGAATACCCCCCCTCCCGATCGGCGATTTCGGAGGAAACCCACGCTCCATCGACGGTCCACACGTCGATCTTGGCGAAGGGGATGGGCGCGTTGACCGCCTCCTGGCGAACAGCGCCGCTGATGGTTCCCCATCGCACCAGCCTGTGCGCTATGGCGATCGGCGCACCGTTGGCGGGCACGCTGACCAGCGCCGCCGTGGCGAAGGTTTGATCGCCGTCGTAGAAAGCGGGGAGGAACTCAGCAGGAGGGATAGCCCAGATTTTATAGCCGCCCGCGGGCAGGCCTTCGAAGCGGTAGGTTCCATCGTCCGCGCTGGTCGTCTGAGCGATAAAAGCGTCGGCTGCCGAGTACAACAGCACCGCGACCTGGGCGATCGGCGACGTGCCATCAGACTTGTACACCACGCCGGCGATCCTCTGGGCTGGGTGTAGCGACGCTGGATGCCGCTGCTTCTTCAGTAACCTCCATGGTTTCAGTGGATGTCACCGCTTCGGTGCTGGCCGGTTCCTGCGCGGCGACGGTGCCAACCAGCGCCAGCAGGCCACCGCGATCAGAAGCGGCGCCAGGAGCTGCGCCGCGATCTGCGATCTCTTCATTGCGTGATGTTCCCCAGTGTTGTTTTGCCCCGCGCCGCGAGGATTATAGCGTAATCGTCCTGAGAGCAGGACAGCCGGTTTGCAGGCGGCTGTCCTGCTCTCAGCGTTGAAGACCCGTTGCCACCTCTAGGGCGCGCCTGACTGGCCGAAACTTGCGGCCAGGAGCGAGAAGTCGGCGATGGTGATCGCGTTGTCTTCGTTGAAATCGGCCTGCTGGGCGAAAGCCTGCTGACCGTCTGCCGTGCCAAAGGCTCCGGCCAGGATCGAGAAGTCAGAGATGTTGACGAGGTTATCGTTGGTCGCATCCCCTTCGCGGAGCGTTCCCAAATCGAGGGTGTTGCTGCCGGACGCGATGGTCAGGGTGGCGGCGTTGGCCAGCGCATGGTTGTGCTTGACGCGCACCTCGTATATGCCCGGTGGGATGCCGGGAAGGCTGAATGTGCCGTTCACGTCGGTGGTCGCCGGGCCGACGAAAATCGGCGCGAGTGCGCCATCGGGCGTCAGGCGCAGATCCAGCAGCATGCTCCATGCCGGGTTCGGTTTGGGCTCGCTGCGTTGAAAGGTCACCGAGCCTTCCAGCGTCCCAGCGTCTGCGGGCGAGAAGAAGGTCATGACGATCCCATCGGTCTGGAGGACCGCAGGCACGGAGATCGGCACTGCCGCGCCCAGGTTCATCGTCTGATCGTAGAAGACCGAACCGAAAGCCGGTGAGAAGGCTTCAAAGTAATACGTTCCGTTGAGAACTGACCGCGAGAAGGTGCCGTTCGGACCCGTCATCGTCGTATACGAGAAGGTAGCGGCCGTGGGACTGTCGTAGAGCAGCACAGAAACGTTGGCGGCGGGGGTCACTCCGTCAGGCTGGTAGACCGATCCGGTCACCAGCGAGTTACCCGTCAGTGCGATCGCCAGCCCGGCTCGTAATTCACCTGCTTGCACGGTCAGCAGTTCGGCATCGCGCCGGTCAGGATCGCTGTTGAAATCGCGCGAGACATGGTTGAACTGGTAGGCGCTCAGTTGGTAGGTTCCGGCAGGCACCGGCAGGGCATAGGTGCCGTCGCTATGCGTCTCGACCCAGGCAACCGGCGTGTTTTCTCCCGGTTCGTAGGCATAGACGGCGGCGCGCGCGATCGGCGTTACCCCGTCGGATTCGGTCACAATGCCGCTGAGCATTGCCGCCGGAGGCAGCGCGAAATCGACGCTCGGCGTGATCGTGCCGCCGCTTACGGCGATGGGCGGCGCGCTCTCCGCGTTGAAATTGCCGCCGGCATACGTTGCAACGCTGCCCATGCTGACGGCCTTGACCAGATATTCGCCAGGCGCCAGATAATTGATGGAGTACCAGCCATCGGGCGTGGTGAAGGCCAGGCCCAGACTGCGACCGCTGGCGTAATCATAGACGTACACCGCCGCCGAATCGAGCGGGGTGACACCATCCAACGCAGTGACCACACCGCTGATGCCGCCGGGTAGGTCAAGCGCGAAATCAATCGTATAGGGGCGCGTCCCGGTTACCGGAAGAAATTCCGCACGTTCCAGGGTTGGGCTGCCGTTGGAATAGGATTCGACATAGCCGACGCGCTCCGCTTTCAGTCGGTACGATCCGATCGGGACGTTGGCAAAGGCATAGCTGCCGTCTTCGCCGGTCACGCGGAAGCCGACCACTTCGCCCGTCAGATCGATGAGTATGACCTGAGCATCGGCCAGCGGCGTCACGCCGTCGGCCGCGAGGACGGTTCCGTTGATGTTGGCATCGCTGCCACCGGGCAGTCCGATTTCCTGCGCCAGGGATGCGCAGGGAAAGGCGGCGCAGATGAGAACCACGGCCAGCCCGATGAGGATGGTTTTGGAGTGGGACACGTCGAAGGCCTCTCTGGTTCCCGGATCGAGGAATGGACCGGAATTATAAAAGGAGTCGTCCGGCTCTGCCAGCAGTCTGGCTGCTCAATGGGAGAACACTCCTGTAGGGTCAGTCTCGCCAGGGTGAGCAGGACGATCCCGTAAAGGGCCAGGCCGATCCATCCCATCGCTGGGTCGGCTGTAGCGGCGTCCGGTTGAATCAGGCTCTGGATGCTACTGTTGGCATAGTACATCGGCGTGATAAATTGCACCGGCTGAATCACCGCCGGGAGCCGCTCAATTGGCAGGATGACTCCCGAGAAAAACACGGAGAACATGATGACCAGGGGGATCATCGGGAAGACTTGCCCTTCACTGCGGGCAAAATTCGAGACGAGCATCCCCAGTGTGATGCTGAGCAGAGCCAGTAGCCAGATGATCGCGACCAGCGCGGCGAACGTGCCAAGGCTGTAGCCCAGGTCAAAAAGGAGGCTCAGACCGGTGAGCACAATCAGGCTTTGCAAGAGCGCCAGGCCGGAATAGGCGATCAGATATCCGCCGATAACGTCCACTGGCCGGTAGCCGTTGATGAACATGCGCCCCAGGGTGCCGCTGGTGCGTTCGCGCACCAGGACCAGTGCGCATAGGGCATAGGTCAGAAAGTGCACGATAAAGGCGCCGACGGGCACGACAAATTGCTCCGGCCTGAAGATGGGCACATCGACTCCTTCGAAGAACAGGCTGAGCATGTACACAATCAGCACCGGCATGAGCAGCGACAGGGCGACGAAGCGCGGATCGTGCCGAAGCTGGCTCAGGACGCGCTGAGCGACTGAAAACATATTGGCGATCATGGTAGGCTTTCCTGTGACCTGGCGTCGATCAGACGCAACACGATGGACTCCAGCGGTTCCCGCTCGACAGTGATCCGTCGTACGTTACCGTCGAGATGGAACGCGCGCAGCAATTGAGGCAGCGCGCTGGGATAGTCAGCGACCTGGTGGACATCGATACCGGCGCCGGTATCGATGGCGATTTGTGCCTGTGCTCTGGCGAAGAGACCTTTCGGCGTATCGCTGGCCAGCAGCCGCCCGTCGCGCAGGATAGCCAGTCGGTCGCAGCCGATGGCCTCATCCATCTGATGGGTGCTGAGCAGAATGGTGGCACCCTTGGCGGTCATTTGCCGGAAGGTCTGCCAGAAGGTCTGCCGCAACTTGGGATCGACGCCGGTCGTTGGCTCGTCCAGGAGCAGTAGCCGGGGCCGGTGTACGAGCGCACAGGCTAGCGACAGCCGCTGCTTCATGCCGCCGCTCAGCGAGTAGACAGGCGTGTTGGCGCGGTCCGCCAGGTCGACCAGACTCATGGTTTCATCGACCCGTGTTCGCAGATCTGGCAGGTGGTGAGCGCGGGCCCAGAACAGCAAGTTCTCGCGCGCTGTCAGATCGTCATAGAGGATCGGCGTCTGGGGCATGTAGCCGATCTGCCGGCGCAGCTCCCGTGCATGCCGAATCGGCTCCAGGCCGAGTGAACGGATGCGCCCAGCATCTGGCCTGAGGAGACCAATGATCAGCTTGATCAGCGTGGTTTTTCCGGCGCCGTTTGCCCCAAGTAAGCCGAAGATCTCGCCTTCCGAAACCTGAATGTCGAGCCGGTCGACGGCCTTCAGTGAGCCGTAACAGCGGGTCACGTCGGTCACTTCCACAGTGAGTGTCATAGTTCCGATCTGGATTCTGCGCGCAACCCGTCCAGGAGCTGTGAAATGGCCTGATCGACGTATTCACTGGGCGGGGGTAACCCAGCTCCCAGAATCGGGACAATGGCCGTCGCCAGGATGTTGATGATCAGCGAGCCGACGAACATGCGGCTGCTGACCTCGACGTTGTGCGGCCGAAGCTCACCGCGAGCGATGCCCGCTGTGAAGCACTGCCGCAACAGGTCGAGCATACGCGTCGGGCCGGCCTGCAACACGTCGAGATTGCTGTCAGGGTTATGGAGCAGCTCGGAAAAGATGATGCGAAAGGCCCGGACCGTCTTCGGATCCTGATAGATGCTCAGGATTGCGGTGGCGACCAGTTTGAGGGTGAGGGTAATGGGCTGCTCGACCAGCATGCTCAGATCGGCCTCCGGGGCGACCGCCGGCACGCTGCGGGCGATGACGCCGCGCATCAGGTCTGCTTTGCCGGGGAAGTACCAGTAGAGCAGGGCGGGTGACTTGATGCCGGCGCGCTGAGCGATCGCTTTGATGGTGGCGCGGTTGTAACCCACCTCGGCAAACACTTCGAGTGCGGCATCGAGAATGGCCTCCCGTCTGGCATTTGAGTCCGTGTCAGTCATCATGCCTCCTGATTGAACGTTCAATCAAGGTTCATTGTACAGTGAACTTGAATCAAGATTCAAGGATCTCGTGCAAGACTCACAACAGTATTCGACAGGTCCGAGGTTCCGTGCCAAAATAGGGCCAAAGATGTAGATCGCGCCTTCCTTCTTGAAATATTCGCTGTTCGCCGAATTCGCCGATAATGCTTAGCGCTGGGAGGCAGCGATGGAACTGTGTGTCATCGAGGGCGATGGCATTGGGCATGAAGTAATCCCGGCTGCGGTGCGCGTACTCGCCCGAGTCGCACCGGAGATCCAGGTTCACCATACCGAAGCGGGATGGGATACATTCGAAAAGATCGGGAGTCCACTTCCTGACGAGACGCTCGCCCTTGCTATACGCTGCGGCACGGTTCTTTTCGGCGCGGCAGCTTCCCCATCCTATCCCGTAGAAGGCTATTATGTTCCCGTGGTGCGCCTGCGTCGCGAACTGAAGACCTACGCGGCCTTACGTCCGACACGCTATCTGCCCGTGCCAACTGCCCGTCGCGGAGTCGATCTGCTGGTCGTGCGAGAGATGACGGAAGACCTGTACGTGGGCCATGAACATACGGAGAACGAAGGACGCACCGGCGTCTCGGAGAAAGTCATCACGCGCGAGGCCACCGAAAACGTGGCGCGACAGGCCTACCAGCTTGCTGACCGCGAGGGACGGACGAAGGTCACCATCGTTCATAAGGCCAGCGTGATGGTGCAGTCCGACGGTCTGTTTCGAAAGGTGGCCCTGGAGATCGGGGCGAACTATCCCCATCTCACCACCGAAGAGCTGCTCGTCGACACTGCCGCCTACTGGATGGTCAAAGACCCGCTGCGTTTCGACATCATCCTCACGCCCAATCTCTACGGCGACATCCTGTCCGACATGGCCGCCGCCTGGGGCGGAGGGCTGGGACTCGCGCCTTCGCTGAGCCTGGGCGACGGTGTCGCTCTGGCTGAACCGGTGCATGGCTGCGCCCCCGACATTGCCGGGAAGAACATTGCCAACCCGACGGCAGCCATGATGAGCCTGGCGCTGCTGCTGCGTTATCACTGGCAGATGGACGAAGCGGCCGACCGCGTCGAATCGGCAGTGCGCCGGACCCTGGAAGATGGCATCTACACCGCCGACATTGCCACCGACCAACCGGTCTCCACGACGGAATTCACCGATGCAGTTTGCGACCGACTCTAGGGTTTCTGCGTATATACCGTGTGACAACGAACGCAAGACCTGGAGTTTATGGAGTATGCTGATGAATCGCACGATGAAGGACATCGCGGTGTTCGGCGTCGGCGCAATCGCCGTCCTGTATCTGATCAATCCTACGTTTGGAATGTTCGAATTCATCCCCGACAACATCCCGCTGATCGGCAACCTGGATGAAGTCGGTGCGACGGCTCTCCTGATCGGCGCGCTGCGCTACTACGGCGTCGATCTGAGCCATCTGTTCAAGCGCGACTCGCAGGATACGGTGCGCTGAGCCTCTTCGAAGGTCGACGCGGCGATTTGCCGTGAGGCGTAGGGTAGCGAGTGGTTGCCCGTAGGGAAACCATGTGCTGTGTTGAACCCATGGCGCCTGAAACCGATATAAGATAATGACGAACCGGCTTACGCTACTTGTAAGCCGGTTGCTGTTTCGATGCAGGCGTCCCGCAGTGCCGCCCACTGGATCCAGGTCCGGCTGGGCGGCACTGTTCTTGCAGCGGAGGCACTTCTTCTTGCTGCTGACAAGGGCGAAATCACCTGTCTGTCCGATGGAGAAATCTCGATGTCCGGACTGATTGAAGTCCTGTTCAGCCCAATCAAACACTTTCGCGCACTTGCCCTGGGTCGTGCCAGGAGCGTGCGCTTGGTTGTGCTGATTCTACTGGCCGTCACTGCCTGGAACGGTGTGAGGCAGGCCCAGCGCGGCGAACCCGCATCTTTCGAAATGCCGAACCCCGGCGTCGAAATCATTGCCTCCGGCAGATTCTGGGGATTTGAGCGGCATTCCGGCCGATCTGCCACCTGTTTCGATGGAAGATGTCAACGTCGGGCCTTCGGCCGGCGGGGTGTCTGATGCAAACCTGGATAGTACGATCGTCATCGCCCTGCGCGCCGCAGGCGGGCTAATCGTCCTCTGGGTTGCGCAGACCCTCTTCCTGGTACTGGTCCCCATGCTCACCGGTAACCGGCCGGACTTCGGTCGCGCCTTTCAAGTGGCGGTATGGTCGTCTGTGCCCCTGGGGGTGATGGCTGCACTTCAGATCGTCTATCTGGAATCGGGCGGCGTCGGCGGCGAGCGTATCGGTCTGTCGGCTGTGCTCGATACCTGGGACGGACTGGCTGCTTTGCCACCCATGCTTGCGGCGCTGGTCACGGTGTGCCTGGAGAGCCTGACCCTGTGGGCCCTGTGGAGCCTGCTTCTGCTTTATCTGGGTGCGCGCTTTGGCTTCGCTCGGAGCGCCCAGAATGGCGCGAAGGTCGTCCCCGCGCCGGCACTCGCCTCTATGTTGATCGTGATTCTCTATACGTCGGCGCTGATCGCTGCGCTTACCCTCTCGAGGGCCGCCGTACTATGAGCGCCGCTTAACTGATTCGAGCGCAGGATTTGCACAAGGTCTACCACGTAGGAGGCGAAACCCAGCACGTCCTGAACGGGGTCGATTTGACGATTCCGGCGGGCCAATTCACTGCCATCATGGGATCCAGCGGCTCGGGCAAGAGCACCCTGCTGAACCTTCTGAGCGGACTCGATATCCCAACCTCCGGCACGATCGCGGTAGGCGGGCGGACGCTGGATGCGATGAGCAGCGATGAGCTGGCTGCCTTTCGCGCCAAGACGATCGGCCTGGTTTTCCAGTCGTACTATCTGGTGCCGACCCTCAACGCGATGGAAAACGTCGCGCTGCCCGGTGTTTTCGTCGGCATGCCCAAGGAGGATCGCGATGCGCGCGCGCTGGCGCTGCTCACCCGACTGGGCTTGGCGGATCGCGTCGGCCATCGAATTAATGAACTGTCGGGCGGCCAGCGTCAGCGGGTGGCGATTGCGCGCGCCCTGTTCAACGATCCGCCGCTGATTATGGCCGACGAGCCTACCGGCGCGCTCGACGAAGAGAACGGCCGACGTGTCGTAGGGTGGCTGCGATCGCTGGCTGTGAAGCAAGGCAAGACTGTCGTCATGGTGACTCACGAAGAGAAGCTCACCCGCTATGTCGACCGCGTCATCCACCTCACCGATGGACGCATCGTCAGTGACCAACTGGTCAGTCATACCAGGAGCGCGGGAATTCCGTTGGATTCGGCCAACGCGCCCGCAGCGCGTCCTTCTCGCCCCAATTCCTCCATAAGGCAGCAGTGATATGGGTGTGATAAGCAAACATCCCCGGTTCTTGGCATTCCTTCTGGTGTCGGCGCTCGGTCTGGCCCTGTTCTCGGCGCAGGAGCCGGCGGCGCATGCGCAGGATCTCGTCGACCCGCCAACCGTCACCATTTCGCAGGAACCTGTCGTGGTGGCGACGGCGACCACACCGCCCCTGTACGTTAGCTTCACCGAACCGTCCACGGCCATGAATGATCGAGCAAGCGTCCTGTCGATCGTCGGCGGTGGTTTCACGCAATCCTCGGCGGTACGGTTGGTGGGCTATGGGGTGCTCACGACGACGTTCGTCAACGCAGGTGCGCTCACGTCGGCGCTCCCGGCCGGTATTCCCCCTGGAACTTATGCGATCGAGATCATCGATCCCGTCGGTGGGATCGCGACCGCGCCGGGATCACTCACCATCCTGGCCCCGACCGGCGTTCCCACTGCTATCTTTACCCTGAGCCCGCCGTTGCCGGAACCGACGCTGCTGCCAACGAATATGCCGCCGACGGTCGCCCCAGGTCAGCCGTCGCTGGTGGTGCGGAGCTTCACCTTCAGCCCGGACACAATCGTGCCTGGCGATACGGTCTCCCTGCGCTTCGAGGTCGTCAACCAGGGCGACCGACCCGCGCTCGGCGTCTCTGCCTCTCTGGATGCCAGCGAACGGTTTGCGGCGTGGGGTGGACGGGCCAGCGTCACGCTGCCGGACCTGCCGGTAGGAGGTGCGGCCATCGTCACACTTCAGGTCGTGGCCGGGGCGACGACCGCCGCCGGCGCTAACGCCGTGCCCCTGACCTTCCGCTTCCGTGATTTCGAGGGCAAGACATACGAGAACAAGGCGTCGGTGAGCGTGATGGTCGAGGCGCAGACCGACGTGCCGCGGGTGAGTCTGGCGCGCTACCGCATCGACCCAGCAAATCCCGCTGCTGGGACTCTGGTCGACGTCGAACTGCTGATCACCAACGTGGGCCGCCGCGCCGCGCAGCAGGCGTTCGTCCAGATCACCGGTGAAGATGGCGCGCTTCTTCCGGGCGAGCAGGGCGATACCTTCTCCCTGGGCGACATCGCGCCCGGTGCCAGTGTGGGGCTGACTGTTCCGATGGTGGTGCGCCAGCCCACCGGCGAGTCGGTGGTTTACGGCGCGCGCCCGCAGGCGATCAAGCTGTTCTGGCTGGACGGCGGCGACACCAAGGAGGCGACCGGTACCATCACTGTGAGTGTCGCGCCCCCACGCAGCGTGGAACCGCTTCTGCTGCTCTCGGAATATGCCGCCGATCCGACCGAAAGTGGCATCCTGCGGCCCGGCCAGCGGTTCAACCTGACTATCCATCTGGCCAACCGAGGCGCCGGCGATGCCTCAGAGATGCTGGTCACGTTCGACGAGGTCGCGCCCTCCCAGAGTGACAGCAGCGGAACCCCCTCGCCGGGCCAGTCAGGCGGGGGTGGGAGCGGCGTGTTCGCGACTCTCAACACTGGCAGCACCATCTACCAGGACGCGCTGGATACCGGTGAAACCGCGATGTTTTCCCAGACTTTCATGGTGAGCGGCAACGCGTCGAGCGGCATCTACAGTCAGCCGGTCACGGTGCGCTACCGGACGCGCGCAGGGGCCACCAAGACCGATACGTTCCGTGTTTCACTCATCGTGGAGGCCCTGCCGCGCATTCAGACCCGGCTGACCGTGCCGCTGCCCGATCCTGCGGTGGTCGGAGAACCATTCCCGTCTCGCTGGAAGTGGAGAACTTCGGCACCAAAACGATCGATTTCACCGGCGTGCGCGTGACCGCCGATGGCGCGGAAATGATCGGCGGCGACGAGAACACGCTCGGCTCGATCAAGACGGAGAAGAAAGCCACGCTGGAGGCCATGTTCCTGCCATCTGCAGAAGGGGAAGTCCATCTGACCATTGAGCTCGACTATCGCAGCGATCTCAACGCGATCCGCACGCTGCGCTACAACTACACCGTCCAGGCGAAGCCGCCGGTCGAGACGGAGGTCCCGTTGGAGCCGGTCGTTGAGGCGACGCCGGAGGTCGTCAAGGAAGACACTCCTGATGACCTGATCGGACGGCTGCTGCTCGGCTTCTTCGGTCTGGGAGGCTAACAGCGTGGCGACAGTCGGCCTTGACGAACTGGCCCGCCTGGCTGTCAGCAACCTGTTGCGGGCCAAGGCGCGCCTGTTCATGACGGCGGGCGGCGTCCTGGTGGGGACTGCCGCGGTCACCATTCTGATCGGCCTGACCATCGGCTTGCAGACGTCCGCCGAAGCCGGCATCGGCCAGAGTTCTGCGCTGCTCGACATCGAGGTCTATCCCAACTGGGGCATGGAGCCGAGCGCCAGCGGCGGAACCCCGCCGCAGCTCACGCCCCAGGCGGTGCGCGCCTTCTGGGCCATCGACGGAGTGCAGGTGGTCATCCCCATCGTCAGCCTGCGATCCTCGACCCTGATTCTCGACGATCTGTTCGGCGGCGGGCAGATCATGGGCATCGACCCTCGTCTGCTGCCGTACATGAATCTTCAGGCGGAACAGGGGACGATCTCGCTGGAAGAAGGGGAGATCGTCATGGGGGCGGAGGTTGCCCGGAACTTCTACGATCCCCAGTCCGAGACCTACGCTCCGATCGCCGTCGACGTGTTCACCACCCCGCCTGACCTGCAGCTCTGGGACACGACTGGTGCGACTCGCGAAGTGGAGATGCGCGTCAGCGGCCTGCTCGCAGCGGGCGGCCGCTATGATTATGCCATTCTGATGAGCCTGGACAAGGTGCTGGAGTACAACGCCTGGATCACCGGCCAGCCGATCAACCCCGAGACGTTCGTCTTTGAGCAGGTGGTCGTGCGCGCGGCCAGCCGAGAGACCGCAACGGCCGTGTCCGAAGCCATCAAAGCCATGGGCTTTAGCGCGGGTGGCATTGGCGAATACCTCAACCAGATCAACGGTTTCTTCACCGCTATGCGCCTGGTGCTGGGTGGGGTGGGTGGTATCGCGCTGCTGGTCGCTGCCTTTGGCGTGGCCAACACCATGACGATGGCTATTCTGGAGCGCACGCGCGAGATCGGCCTGATGAAGGCGGTTGGCGCGCGTGACCGGGATATTCTGACCGTTTTCCTGATCGAGGCCGGGCTGGTCGGCCTGGTTGGCGGCGGCGCTGGCCTGACCGTCAGCTATGCAGTTGGCCAGCTCATCAACTCGGCCATCGCCAGTACGCCGACCGACCCGAACGCCATGAGCCCGCTTGGCTTTATCGGCGTGAACCCGGCGGCGCTCGGCAGCGGTCTGGTGCTGATTACACCCGAACTGGGATTGTTCACCCTGGCGCTGGCGACGTGCGTCGGATTGGGGGCAGGGGTGCTGCCGGCCCTTCGGGCTGCGCGGATGCTGACCGTCAACGCGCTGCGCACCGAGTAGCGCGCCTGCATCATGCAACAAAAGGGGCGTGGTAATCGCGTACACCACACCCCTCATTTCTCATCCCTCGTCTCTCATTACTGCTTCTAGACGATCGTCACCAGCGGCTTGTTCTGCTCGACGCTCTGCCCCTGGGCGATGTGGATCTTCTGCACCACACCGTCCTTCGGCGCTTTCAGTTCATTCTGCATCTTCATGCTTTCCAGAATGACGATCGTCTGTCCCTTGTGAACCTCGTTTCCTTCGTCCACCGGGATGGCGACGATCAGACCTGGCATCGGCGCTTTCAGGATGACCTCGCCGTGCTCGCCAGCGATCTCCCCGCGCGTCTCGGCCAGCAGCAGGGCGCGCTCGTCCATCACGGAGGCGGAGTAAAGACGTCCGCGCACCTGAACCTCGACCTCACCTTCGCGCTCCTCGACCAGCAGCTCATAGCTGTGGTTATCCATCAGGATGGAGTAGAGCGAGCCGGCCAGCGGCAGAAAATCCACCTCGCGGACACGGCCGTTGACGGTGACCGTGCCGGCACGGTCGATTTCAATCTCAAATTTCTTATCGTTGATGATGGTCACGTATTTCATCGCTGCATCCGTTCCCAGCGGCTCAGCCACTTCCAGTTGCTTGTATCGCGTTCGTTGCGGATGACCACCTGAGACGCCAACTGCCGGTTGCGATGCGCCACCAGCGCGGCCGCGATGGCCGCCGTCTCGGTCTCTTCCTCGCTCGCCTCTTCTTCAAGAGTGGTCATGCTGAAGCGTTCCTCGACGAATTTGTTGTCGAAGCGCCCGGCGATGAAGCTGAAACTGCTGAGCAGATTCTGGTGGAAGGCCACATTGTGCTTGACCCCCATGATCGTGAACTCTTCCAGGGCGCGGCGCATGCGCAGCATGGCCTCGGCGCGGTCGTCGCCCCAGGTGATGAGCTTGGCGATCATGCTGTCGTAGTAGGGCGTGATGGTGTAGCCGGCGTACACGCCGCTGTCCACGCGCACGCCGGGGCCGGTCGGGGTGATCAGCGTGCTGATCGTGCCGACGGACGGCAGGAAGTTGTTGTACGGGTCTTCGGCGTTGATGCGGCATTCCATCGCCCAGCCTTTGGGTTCCAGGATGCTTTCGGTGAGGCCCATCCGCCGGCCGCGCGCGATGCGGATCTGCTCGGCGACCAGGTCCACGCCGGTCACCAGTTCGGTCACCGGGTGCTCGACCTGGAGGCGGGTGTTCATTTCCAGGAAGTAGAAATTCTTGTCCTTGTCGACCAGACACTCGATGGTCCCGGCGTTGACGTAGCCGACGGACTGCGCGGCGGCGATGGCCATCTCGCCCATGCGCCGGCGCAGGTCGCTGTCCACGAAGGGGCTCGGCGCTTCTTCTACCAGCTTCTGGTGCCTGCGCTGGATCGAGCACTCGCGCTCGCCCAGGTGGACGGTGTTGCCGTGCATGTCGGCCAGGATCTGAATCTCGATGTGACGCGCACCTTGGATCAGCTTTTCGATGTAGACGCGGCCGTCGCCAAAGGCGCTTTCCGCTTCACGTCGAGCCATTTGCAGGGCCTGGGGCAGGTCGGATAGCTGGGTGACCGCGCGCATGCCCTTGCCGCCGCCGCCGGCAGCGGCCTTGACCATCAGCGGCACGCCGATCTTCTCGGCCACGGCCAGCAGATCGTCGTCGTGCAGGCCGGGCTCGGTGCCGGGCACGACCGGGACGTTGGCGCGCTTGACGGTTTCGCGAGCCGTCTGTTTGTCACCCATGGTGGCGATGGCGCTGGCGGGCGGGCCGATGAAGATCAGGCCGGCGTCGGCGACCGCACCGGCGAACCACTCGCGCTCGGAGAGGAAGCCGTAGCCGGGGTGAATGGCGTCGGCATCGGTCTTACGCGCGGCGTCGATGATGCGGTCGCCCAGCAGGTAGCTTTCGCGTGGCGGTGGCGGCCCGATGTAGACCGCTTCGTCGGCATAGCGAACATGCAGCGCCGTGCGGTCGGCGTCGGAATAGACCGCCACCGTCTTGATGCCGAGGTCGCGACAGGCACGGATCACGCGCACGGCGATCTCGCCCCGGTTGGCGATGAGAATCTTGCGTATGTCGGTTCTGCTCTGGTCAGCAACCATGTCGTCCTCCTCGCATTACAGCGGCATGTTGCCGTGCTTCTTCGGCGGGTTGCTGTCGCGCTTGTTCTGGAAGACCTCCAGACCGTTGATCAGTCGGGCGCGCGTGTCGCTCGGGACGATGACGTCGTCGATGTAACCACGTTCGGCGGCGATGTAGGGGTTGGCCAGCCGCTGGCGGTATTCGTCCGCGAGCTGCTTCTTGAGCGCCACCGGATCTTCCGCGTTCTGAAGCTGGCGTCGGTAGATGATCTCGACCGCGCCCTCCGGTCCCATGACGGCGATCTCAGCTGTTGGCCAGGCCAGGTTGAGGTCACCGCGGATGTGCTTGCTGCTCATGACGCAGTAGGCGCCGCCATAGCTCTTGCGCACCGTGACAGTCAGCTTGGGCACCGTCGCCTCGCAGTAGGCATAGAGCAGCTTGGCACCCGCGCGGATGATGCCATTGTGCTCCTGCGACACGCCGGGCAGGTAGCCGGGTACGTCTACAAAGGTGATGAGCGGAATGTTGAAGCAGTCGCAGAAGCGGATGAAGCGCGCGGCCTTCTCGCTGGCCTCGATATCCAGCACGCCGGCAAGCACCATCGGTTGGTTGGCGACGATGCCGACGCTGTGCCCGCCGAGCCGGGCAAAGCCGACGACAATATTGGCGGCGTGGTCGGGCTGGATCTCGTAGAAGATGCCCTCATCGACGACCCGGTGGACGATCTCTTTCATGTCGTAAGGTTTATTCGGGTTTTCCGGCACAATGGCGTCGAGTCCGATGTCGGCGCGCAGCGGGTCGTCCTTGGTGGCCAGGAAGGGCGGGTCTTCCATGTTGTTCTGCGGCAGATAGCTGAACATCTCGCGCACCAGGAGCAGTGTCTGGCTTTCGGTATTGCCGACCACATGGCACACGCCGCTTTTGACCGCGTGCACGGACGCGCCGCCGAGTCCTTCGTGGTCCACCTCTTCGTGGGTGACCTGCTTCACGACATCGGGGCCGGTGATATACATATAACTGGTGTCTTTGACCATAAAGATGAAATCAGTCAGGGCCGGGCTGTAGACCGCGCCGCCGGCGCAGGGGCCCATGATCACGCTGATCTGGGGGATGACGCCGCTGGCCAGCGTGTTACGCAGGAAAATGTCGGCATAGCCGCCCAGGCTCATCACGCCTTCCTGGATGCGCGCGCCGCCGCTGTCGTTCAGGCCGATCAGCGGCGCACCGACCTTCATGGCGGCTTCCATCACCTTGCAGATTTTCTCGGCATGGACTTCGCTCAGGCTGCCGCCCAGGACGGTGAAATCCTGTGAATAGACGTACACCAGACGCCCGTTGATCGTGCCCCAACCCGTCACGACGCTGTCGCCGGGGAAGTCGGACTGGTCGAGGCCGAAGTCGCGCGAGCGATGCTTGACAAAGGCGTCCAGTTCGCGAAAGCTGCCGGGGTCGAGCAGGATGTCGAGGCGTTCGTAAGCGGTATTGCGCCCGGCATCGTGCTGCCGCTGGACGCGCTCCGGGCCACCACCGGCATGGCTTTTGGCGCGCATCGCGCGGAGTTGTTCAATCTTCGCGTTGTGTCCGTTTGTGGTCATAGAGTTTTCTCCATCTGCCGCGTCCCTGCTTGCCTTCGCCAGAGCGCTGGACGCCGATCCGTAATCCACAGCGAAACTGTCAACAGCACTGCCACGGCTACCAGGGCAGGCAGTCGTCCCCGATCGTAATCTGCCTGCGCAAAGAGGAACAACCGAATCACAGTGTAATCGACAAACAGCACGCACAGCCAGAAGCCCAGGCGAAGCGCCCCGGGTTTCCCCTGGCCCAGACGCAGTGCGCCGGCGGCAAAAGCCGCGGCCCAGGCCGCGCCGGCGATCAGTTCGATCGCCGCCGGCGGATTGTCGGGCGGCGGCGTTCCTATGGCGCGGGCCGCTGCGCTCGCCTGAACGAGAGTCATCGCCAGGCAGACAAGCAGGAGCACCCACCGCGCCCGCGTTTGCCAGGCTGTGTGCTGCTGTGCATTCATGCGTGCAGAGTATAGGCAGAAATCGCGGCTATTGCACCCCCATGTCCTTACGGGCTGCGTGTTGCGCCTCTGTAAGATCGCTAGATGCGCACATCGCGACCCTGCCAGAACTCGTCGCGCATGATGCGCTTGAGGGTTTTCCCGGCGGCGCTGCGCGGGAACTCGTCTTTCAGGATGACGGCGCTCACCCGCTGATAGCGCGCTTCGACATGCTCGTTGATCCAGTCGCGCAGCGCAACGTCCGTGATGGCGTCCGGTGTTTTGAGGATGACGGCGGCAATTGGCGTCTCACCCCACTTGTCCGACGGCACGCCAAAGACAGCGGCTTCTTTGACCAGAGGGTGCTGGACGATCACCTCTTCGATATCGCGCGGGTAGACGTTGACTCCGCCGCTGATGATCAGATCTTTCTTGCGATCGACCAGGAAGAGGAAACCGTCTTCGTCGACATAGCCGAGGTCGCCGGTATACAACCAGCCGTCGCGGATGGCCTGCGCGGTCAGGTCGGGCCGCTTGTAGTAGCCCGGCATCATCATCGGGCCTTTGCCGACGATTTCGCCCACGGTGCCCGCCGGCACGTCGCGCCCCTCTTCGTCGACAATGCGCATTTCTTCAAAGGGCAGGGGTACGCCAACGGAGTCCGGTTTGGCGGGGAAATCAGTTTTGTCGAGCACGGTCATGAAGCCCTCGGTCAGCCCATACAGCTCGTAGAACCGGCCAGGCAACCGGGCATTCAGCAGATCTTTGTGCTCGCGGTGCAGCGGCGCCCCGACGGAACCGAGCATTTCCAGCATGCCCAGATTTTCGAGGGTGAATCCTGGATGGTTGAGCAGGCCGATGATCTGCGAGGGGACCATCTTGATGTGCGTGACCTTCTCGCGGGCGATCGTTTCGATGACCGCGCCGGCGTCGAAATGATCGTGCAGGATGTAGGTCGCGCCGTTGTAGAAGGCCGGCATCAGTGTCAGAAAGGCGCCGTTGAAGATGATCGATCCGGCGTGCAGGACGACGCTCTCCGGCGTGATGCGGTACGACTGCGAGAACATCAGACAGTACATCGCCCGGATGTAATGGTTGTGGACGATGCCCTTGGGCAGGCCGGTGGTGCCGCTGCTGTAGATGATGTTGTAGGGATCGCCGTCCTCGATGGTGATTGGTCCGCCGTCCGCGCCGACCGGCTCCTCGCTGCTCGCCGTTTCGGTCAGCGCCTGGTAGGAGCGGCAGCCTTCCGGGCGCGGATCGTCGATTACCCAGATATCGCGGACTCCCTTCGTCGCGCTCAGGGCGAGGGCGGCGGAGAGATGTTCCATAAGGCCGGATTCTGTGATGACCACCGTAGAGTCCGAGTCGTCGAGCAGGGTGCTCAGGCCCTTGCCGCGCAGGAGCGGGCTGAGGGGCACGACCACCGCGCCGGTCTTGGCAACGGCCCAGTAGATCTCCAGCAGTTCCAGGCAGTTGGGCAGCAGGGTGGCGATCTTGTCGCCTTTGCCGATGCCGCTGTCGAGCAGGGCGTTGGCCAGGCGGTTGACTCGCTGGTTGAACTCCAGATACGTCAGCCGATGCTGGTTGAAGATTACCGCCAGATGATCGGGACGGTAAAGCGCGTGCCGGGTCAGGACAGAACCGAGATTCATAAGAGTTCCAACAAGTATTGTGATGGTTTGACGAAGACGCAGATGCTACACCCTGATATTGTAGACGGATTGGCAGAAGCAGTGCACGTCAATTTGTGCGGAAACATTGGGCCCTTTTCCACAGGGAATGCGCCCGTGATCTATCGCTCGACGCGCGCCGCCTACCACAATCGACTCTGATCAGAGCATGAAGTGGGGTGTAAAATGGCGATGCTAACCTCCAGGAGACTGTCAGACAACTGCACATGACCGACACCCGCTGGACGAGTTTTGATCTCATCTTCTTCGACTGCGACAGCACCCTGAGCGCCCTCGAAGGCATCGACGAGCTGGCGCGCTTCAAGGGCAAGGAATGGCGCGTCTCCGTCCTGACCCAGAAGGCCATGGACGGGGATCTGGACCTGCGTGACGTGTACGGCAAGCGCTTGGCGGCCATTCGCCCTACGCGCGGCCAGTTGAAAGCCATCGAGCAGCGCTACTATGAGACGATGGTGCCGGATACGGCGGCGGTGCTGGCCGCACTCCGCTTTCTGAACAAACACGTCTTCATCGTCAGCGGCGGCCTGGCCGACCCGGTGCGCGGCTTTGGCGCGCGCCTGGGCGTCCCGGCGGACCGCATCCGGGCGGTCGATCTGGAATACAACGAACTGGCCGGTGAGTGGTGGCGCTATCACGAACCCTGGACCCAGCTCGGCCAGACGTATTTTGGTTATGAAGAAGGCCCCCTGACGGTATCGAGCGGCAAGCCGCAGATCGTCCGCGAACTTGCCGGCAGCTTGCCGGGCCGTCGCATGATGATCGGCGACGGCATGAGCGACCTGGCCGCCAGGGATGTGGTCGACCTGTTCGTCGGCTTCGGCGGGGTGGTCAGCCGGGCCAAGGTCCGCGATGGGTCCGAGGCCTTCGTCAAGGTCAATTCGCTCGCGCCCATCCTGCCGCTGGCGGTGGGCATGCGCGGCGCTGTGCGGCTGCTGGGCACGCCCCATCAGCCGATTCTGGAGCGCGGACTGGAGCTGGCGCTGGACGCCGACTGCATGTTGCTGCGTCAGGAACTCCAGGAAGCTTTCATTGAAGAATTCGCGCCGCTCATCAGCGGCAGCCGGGAGTAAGACAAATCTATGAAGCCCATCCAGTTTTGCCCGCAGGCGGTGATCTTTGACATGGACGGCCTGCTCGTCGACAGCGAGCCGGTCTGGGCAGAGGTCGAAGACACGATGCTCAGCGCACGCCGTGTCACCTTGACACATGAGGTGCGCCAGAAGTACATCGGCATGCGCATGACCGATTTCTGGCGCGGTCTGCACGAGAACTACCGGTTGAGCGAGCCGGTTGAAAACCTGATTGCCGAGGCGATCACCGGGATGGTGCGCCGCGTCGGCATCGAAGCCGCCCCGCGCCCCGGCGCTCTCGAACTGATCGAGTTCATCACCGAGCAGGGGATTCCCTGCGCCATTGCTTCCAGTTCTCCTATGGCGGTCATCGATACGGTGGTCGAGGCGCGTGGCTGGGGCGGTATCTTCACGATGCGTGTCTCTGGCGATGACGTGAAGCACGGCAAGCCGGCCCCGGATATCTACCTGGAAGCCGCGCGACGGCTGGGAGCGCCCCCGGAAGCGTGTCTGGCGCTTGAAGACAGTCTGAACGGCACACGCGCTGCTGTTGCCGCCCGGATGGTCACTATCGCCGTGCCCGATCTGGCGCACACGACGGCGGACGCGTTTCATGGCGTGACTGACTTCATCTATCCCAGTCTGCACGAGGTCCGCGCCGCGCTGGAGGAGTGCGACTTTGCCGCCCTATGAGATCATTGTCGCCACCGACATGACCGAAGAGGGGCTGAATCTGCTGCGCGGCGAAGACGACGTCGTCGTGCGTTGCGTTCCGCCCCAGATGAGCGCCCTGCGCGAGGCGCTGGCGGCGGCGCACGCCGTTATCGTCCGTGACGACGTGGTCATCGATGCGGCGCTGCTGGCCGCAGCGCCGGCACTTCGAGTCGTCGGACGCATGGGCGCCAGCCTGAACGGCATCGACATCGACGCCGCCTCGTCACGCGGCATCATCGTCATGAATACGCCGGGCGTGAGCGCGGTGGCTGCTGGTGAACACACGGTCGCGCTGATCCTCGGCCTGGCGCGACGTCTGGTGGGACTGCACAGCAGCCTGGCGGCAGGCGAGTGGCTGGAAGGCCCGGCGCGCATCCCCGGCGTACAGCTTCAGGGGAAGACTCTCGGCATCGTCGGCTTTGGCCGGGTTGGACGCGTCGTAGCCGACCGCTGCCTGTCCTTCGGAATGCATGTCCTGGCCTGCGACCCGTACATCAGCGAGGAGCAGATCGTCGACCGCCGTGTGCACCTGGTCGGTGTGCGCGAACTGCTCACCAAAAGCGATTTCGTCACCTTGCACGTGCCTTCCACGCGCGAGACACGCGGCCTGTTCGACGCCAAGCTTCTTCGCCAGATGAAGCGGGGCGCCCGGCTGATCAACACTTCTTATGGCGCGGTGCTCGATGAAACGGCGCTGGGCGAGGCGCTGCAGGACGGCCATCTGGCCGGCGCGGCGCTCGATGTGTATGCAGCGGAACCGCCGAACGGCAACCCGCTGATCGGGCTTCCCAACGTGCTGCACACGCCGCACGTTGCCGAGAATACCGTCGAGGCGGTCCAGGACCTGTCGCTCCAGATCGCGGCGCAGGTCATCGACGCCCTGCGCGACGAGGATTACCGCAACGTCGTCAATCTGCCGTTCCTGCCGGGCGTCGAATACGAGACGGTGCGCCCTTACCTGCGGCTGGCCGAGCGTATCGGCGCGGTGTTCGACCTGCTGGCGCGCAGCCCGGTGCGGCGGATGGCCGTCGAAGTCCGCGGGGAGGAGATGGAAGGTCTGGTCAAGCCGCTGACGGTGGCGCTGCTCAAGGGCGTGCTGGGGGCGGCTCTCGGCGAGGTCCGTCAACTACATTAACGCGCCGCTGCTGGCCAACGAGCGCGGAATCGTCGTGACGCGCGCCAAGGGCATGAACACCGCCGAGTACACCAGCCTGATCTCCTGCCGCTTCACGCTGGAGGATGGCGAGCCGATCACCATTTCCGGCACGCTGCTCGACCGTCGCGAGGCGCGTGTGGTGCAGATCAACGATTACCATCTCGACTTCTTGCCGGAAGGCAACCTGTTGATCATGGGCAGCATCGACCACCCCGGCGTGATCGGCAAGACTGGCACCTTGATGGCCGACAACGGCATCAACATCGCCACCTGGCAGACGGGACGGGCCACACCTGGCGGCAATACGCTGACCGTGCTCACCCTGGACGAGCCGCTGCCCGAGTCGGTCCTTGAGGAACTGCGCGCGCTGGACTTCGTCCGTCACGCGCATCAGATCGAACTGCGCTGAGCGCATCATTGTTCAACCCGGAAGACCCTCGCGAAGTATTGAAGACAGACTTCGTTATTGCGGCGGGAGAACCTGATGGTTCGACGGATGGGTTCAGTGGTACTGCTTCTGTTGGCGCTTGTTCTGATGGGTGGGGCGGCAATACCGATGCTGGCGCAGGATGCTGCGCCGCTCGATGATGTCCCACTCTATAGTCTGGACTACGACGACCTCGATCGGTCGTACGGCCTGTATGTGCCGGCCTCCCTGGAGGCCGACGCCGCCGCGCCGCTGATCATCGCGCTGCACGGCCGGTTCGGTTCCGCCAAGTCGCTGCACGCGCTCAGCGGACTCGCGGCTCTGGCCGACTCTCGGGGCGCGCTAATCGCCTACCCGGAGACCTATGGCGTGTTCTGGAACGACGGCGGGCATGGCGTGCTCCAGCGCCGCGAGGAGCCCGTCGACGACGCGGGATTCATCGGCGCGGTCGTCCAGGCGGTGCGCGAGGATTATGCCGTCGATCTCGAACAGATTTTCCTGATCGGTTATGACAACGGCGGCGTGATGAGCTACCGCCTGGCCTGCGAAGGGGTGGCGGATTTCGCCGGAGTGGCCGTCGTCAGCGCGCTGATGTGGGATTACCTGCTGGAAGCCTGCCCGGACCAGGATGAAGTGGAATCCGCGCCGATACTCATCCTCCACGGCTGGCGCGACTTGCTTTATCCGGTCGGCGGCGGTCCGATCGAGGGCCTAAGCGCCATCTCCGAAGTCCTGCTGCCCTGGCGCATGAGTGTCCACGACACGCTCAGCTACTGGCAGCGCACGAACGGTTGTCCCGATGACCCGGCCGATCAGATCGCCGACAGCGCCATTTTCCGCGCCTGCGAGTCTGGCGACGATCTGGCCTACGTCGGAGTGGAACGGGGCGGTCACGACTGGTTTCACACCGGCGACGGCTACCAGTTGAACCGGCATGGCATCGACACCACCGCGCTGATCGATGAGTTCTTCTTCGATCGTGCGGACTTCGCGCTTCCGGAAGAGACCCCGACCGACGATGCGCCCCGCTCCTATCTGGTCTACGTGCCTCCGTCGTACGACCCGGCCGTGCCGACCCCGGCGGTTGTCGCGCTCCATGGGCGGCCCGGCAGTGCCTCCGGCATGGCCGCCATCACCGATCTGAACCGTGTCGCGGACGAAAAGGGCTTCATTGCCGTCTACCCGGATGGGCTGAACAACGAATGGAACTCCATCGGCGACCTGATTGGCGCGACGGAGCAGTATCCGCAGGATGACGTGGCGTTCCTCAAGACCCTCATGGACGACCTGAGCCTCGACCTTAACCTCGATCGCGAACGGCTCTACGTCACCGGCTTTTCCAATGGCGGTTTCATGACCATGCGCATGGCCTGCTCGGCGGCTGATACGTTTGCCGCTTTCGCCTCGGTGGGGGCGACCTTCTATCCCTGGATGCACGACGTCTGCCAGGACGCGTCGCCGGCGCCGATCCTGCTGATGCACGGCACAGACGACATCAGCATCCCCTTTGACGGCGTCGTCCAGCGGGACGCGTCAGGAACGCTGCGCCAGGTCTCGCTGACTGTGCCGGCAACCCTCGATTACTTCGTGCTGCACAATCAATGCGAAACACGCGGCGTGCGCAGCGAATTCGAAGAGCAGGGCGACTCGCCCGGAACGCACGTCTTCCGCTTCGATTACCTGGGCTGCGTCGATCAGGCCAACGTCACCTTTTACTTGATCGTTGGCGGCGGGCATAATTGGCCCGGCGTCCCCGGTGTGATCGACGAAGCCATCGCCGGGGCGGTGAACATGGACATCAACGCTGGAGAAGAGATTTGGGCCTTCTTGGAGAGGCATACGCTCAACTGAACGCATCCGCCGGCGCGGCCGCCCTCGACGACTCGCCGGCGGCCGCTTCGAATTCGGGTGGGCGACTCATGCGCATCCTCGCCGCCCGCCCGGTGATCGCCCTCTATCTGATCCTGCTTGTCCTCTACGTGGTGCTCGGGGTGCCGTCGGTCACGTTCCACGGGGATGAGGCGATGCAGATCTACATGAGCAGCGACTATGCCACCGCCATCCTGGAGGGCGCGCCCGAAAAGCTGCTCAGCTACCCCCGTTTTCCATCGACAGCGACCAGCATCTTCGCCTGATCAACGGCACCGTCAACCGCTACCTGATCGGTCTGTCCTGGCACCTGGGCGGCTACACGCGCGAGTCCCTGCCACCCCGACCTGGCTGGGATTGGGGATTGAGCTACGTCGACAATCTGGCAACCGGGCATCGCAGCGCGCTCGAGTTTCTGACTCTGGCGCGCCTGTCGTCTGCCCTACTGACCGGTGCGGCGGTCGTGCTGGTCTTCGCGATTGGCTGGCGCGCGGGCGGCGTCTCCACCGCCTATATCGCCAGCTTCCTTTTTTCGATGCATCCGGTGGTGCTGGTCAACGGCCGCCGCGCCATGCAGGAAGGCTCGATGCTCTTTTTCGGGCTGCTGGCCGTGTATGCGGCACTGCTGATCGTCACGGCCGGGCCGGCGCATCGCGCTGGCTGGAGGGAACTTGCGCGCTGGCTGCTCCTGACGATCGCCGGGGCGCTGACTCTGGCCTCCAAGCACAGCGGCGTCGTTTTCCTGGCCGTCGCTTTCGGTTGGGTGACGCTCGATGGGCTGTGGCGCTGGCTGCGTCTGCACGATCTGACGCCGTGGCAGACCTTTGGCCGTTTGGCCGGCATTGCACTGAGCGGGCAGCGGCGCTGGCGCTGTGGGTTGCGCTTTCGCCGGCGCTGTGGAGCGCCCCGCTGGAGCGAGTCGGCGATCTGCTGGCCGCACGCGCCGAACTGCTGGACATCCAGGTCGCTATCGATCCGATTGCGCCGATGACGCTCGACCAGCGGCTGGTCGAGATCGCCCGGCAGCCTTTCATCGCCGAGGCACAGCACTTTGAACTGGCGTCCTGGGGTGAGGCTCAGGCGGTGCATGACGAGATCGCGGCGTATATGGCATCCCCGTTGACCGCCCTTCAGTCTGGACCGCTCTTGGGCGGCGCGCTGACTCTGCTGGCCGGGGTCGGGCTGCTTGCGTCCCTGCAGCGTCGCGTGACGTCCGGACTGGCGCTGTGGGCTGGCGTGATCGCCCTCTCTCTGCTGGCCCACCCGCTGCCCTGGCAGCGCTACTCTCTGCCGCTGATCCCGCCCGCCGTCCTGCTGGCAGCGGTCGGGATGCGGTATAGTTACGCTGTTGTGCGGCGCGCTTTATGGAAAAAGGATGCTTAGGATGTTCCGTTTTGGCGATACCTTCCTGACGACGGATGCCGATGTCGAAACCCTGGTGTTCGACTGGGGCAGCGTGCGCATGCTTTCCGAAGAGAAAGTCACCGGCTCGCAGAGTGTCAGCTTCGGGCATGTGCTGCTCAACCCCGGCAAAGGCCATGAGCGCCATAATCATCCCGATGCCGACGAGATCATCTACTTCATCAAGGGCAAGGGCATGCAGATGCTGAACGACGGAGAACCCGTCCACTGCACGGGCGGAGAGTGCTGCTGGATCCCGAAGGGCGTCTACCACTCCACCATCAACAGCGGGGACGGCGTCCTTGAACTGGTGGTCGCCTACATGCCGGCTGGTGCTGAACAGGTGCTGCGAACTCTGCCCGGCGTGCGCATTCTGCCGCCGGCCAGCAGCCGTAAACCCACCGGCCAACTTCATGACCGAACGCGGGATCCGCCGGCTACGATGGGCCGGCTTCAGCCTCCTGATCGTCGTCGCCCTCGCCGCCCGGCTGATCCCTGGCGCTCGGACGATTGACGACGCCTTCATCACCTTCCGCTATGCCCGCAACATCGTGGAAGGGCAGGGCTTTGTCTACAACCCCGGCGTCGCCACATTGGGCACGACCACGCCGCTGTTCACGCTGATGCTGTCGGCGGCCAGCGGCGTGAGTGGAAGTCGTGACTTTCCGCAGATTGCCATCCTGTTCAGCGCCGCCGCCGACGCCCTCACTGTCGTGCTGCTGGCGATCATCACGCGGCGGGTTCTGGCTGGCCGGCGGGATGAACCAGCCTACACGGTGGGTCGCCCCTACGAAGAGATCGTCGCGCTGCTGCCCGGCCTGCTGTGGGCGGTCTCTCCGATGAGCGTCACCTTTGCCGTGGGGGGCATGGAGACCAGCGTCGCCACTCTGTGGATGGTCGCCGCAGTCGCCGCCTACGTGACGCGTCCGGGCCGGGGCGATCCGGCGCGTGGACGGTACGACGCGGCGGTCGGCGTATTTGCCGCGCTGGGGCTGCTGACTCGCGCTGACGCCGTGCTGTGGGTTGGGCCGCTGCTCGGGTGGCAGGTCGTGGAATGGCTGGCCGGCCGCAGAAAGTCCGACGGCCCACCGCTGCCCCTCTGGACGTGGATCGCTCTTGCGGCTGTGCTGCTGCCCTGGGCAGTCTACGCGACGGCCGCGTTTGGCAGCCCGATCCCCAATTCCGTGACGGCCAAGCGCTTCGCCTATCTCATTCCGGATGGCTCGGCGCTCATTCGCATGATCCAGACCTATTCGACGCCGTTCTTTGAGTTCGACACCTTCGGCAGTCTCGGCGCGATGATCGGCAGTCTCGTTTATCTGCTCTTGAGTTTTGTGGCGCTCAGCCTCACTGCTCGCCGGCTGCCGCGGCTAATTCCCTGGCTGCTCTATCCGTGGTTGTATCTCGCCGTCTTCTCGGCGCTCAACCCACTGATTTTTCGATGGTACATGGCCCCGCCGCTGCCGGCTCTGATGGTCGGGATCGTCGTCGGCTTGTGGGGGATGACTCGGGCGCTTCGTTCGCGCTTGGTCTCGGCGGTGGTGATGACCGCCGCGGGCGCGCTGTGGCTGGTGATGTCAATTAACGGCTGGACGCTGCACCCCGACCACGGCCCGGATCGACCGGCGCCGCGCATGGCGTTTCACGCGCTGGAACTGGAATACGAGGCCATGGGCAACACCCTGCGCAATGAGCTGGGGGTCACGCTAGAAACGCGGGTGGCCTCCGGGGATATCGGCGCGGTGGGTTACTTCAGCCGCGCGACCATCGTCGACACCGTAGGCCTGGTCACGCCGGAACTGACCCGCTACTACCCGGTCGATCCGGCTATTGTCGCCGCCGACCAGAATTACGCCATCCCCCCGGCGCTGGTCGCCGACACGCAGCCGGAGTATCTGGTCACCATGGAAGGATTTGTGCGCGAAGGATTGGCCCGTGAACCCTGGTTTCAGGAAACCTACCGGCTCATTCGCGAGCGGCCTTTCCCGTTCTACGGCACGGCCATGCAGCTTTACCAGCGTTTGCCGGAGACGCCGTCTGGTTCTGGAGAGGGATCAGGCTGAAAGGGGTCTTTACACACACATCGCGCCGGGAGGGATAAAGCGACCGGCGCGATGGTCAAACAGGGACCTTAAATGCCTTCTGGGAAGGCATAGGGCGTTCCGCCAATGATTCTAGGCGGACAACCAACTTCGGGCTATTCGGTTGTGGTTCGGTACTTACTTCCATAGAGGAAGGCCGACTCCTTTCACTCAACCGTACCCTTAAACATACTGTATGCCTATTCTGCTGTGGTGTCAACATGGTGCGATTTGTAACATTCGGGATTGTCATCGACGACATTGTGCTGGCTGACGGCACGACCATGCACAATGTGCTGGGCGGCGGCGGGCCGCAGACAGCCTGGGGCATGGCCGCGGCGCTGGGCGGAGGCGAGAGCATCGGCATTGCGGCGTTGGTCGGCGCGGACTGCACGGGCGATCTGCTATCACCGCTCACATGTGCCGGAGTCGACGTGAGCGGACTGCGCTATGGCGCAGCGGCCACGCCGCGGGCCTGGCAGCGCTTTGACGCGGCGGGCACGCGTACCCATGAGTGGCAGATTCCGCCGCTGCCGGGGGAGACGGTCTACCAGTCGGCGCTGGCCGCGCTGCCGGATGCCTATCGAACCGCAAGGTATATGCATTGGGGACTGCATCCGGAGAATCCTACGCTGTCGCTGGCGCAGCAGTTCATGGCAGAGGGCATCACGGTCAGCCTGGAGACATTCCGCCCACCGCCGGCCCCGCTGACTCCCGGCGCCCTGCACGAGTTGGTCACCGCGTGCTCCGTCTTCAGCCCCTCCTGGAGCGAGGCGGCCGCCATGGTCGGCGGCGATGACTCCGCTTTCGTCGTCTCCGCGTTTCGCCAGGCCGGCTGTCAACTGCTCGTCCTGCGCCGGGGCGAGGCCGGGGCGGAGGTCTGGGATTTTCGCGACGGCCGAATCGATGGCGTGCGCGTTCCCGCCGTGCCGACGCATGTGGTCGACGCAACCGGCGCGGGCAATGCCTTTGCCGGGGCCTTTCTGGCACGGCTGGAAGACGGAATCGGCGAAGCGGCGGCCCATGGCGCCGCGGCTGCCAGCTTCATGCTCGAGCAGTTTGGCATGCCTCGTTCCCTCCCTCCTCCGGACGAATATGGCCGGCGCCTCGCCCACGCTCGGTCACGCTCCCTGGCGCTGCCGCAGATTCCTTACGAATGACCCCTCAGGGCATGACGCACATCACTATCTGAAAATGCTCTGCCGGGGGCATGATCGGCGTGAAACGTTCGTGCTTACAGGAAGGCAATCTCATGGAGGAAGTGAACTTCGTCACGCTTGACGCCAACGAGGCCGTGGCGCGTGTCGCGTATGCACTCAATGAAGTCATCGCGATTTACCCGATCACGCCATCTTCTGCGATGGGCGAGTGGGCGGATGAATGGGCGTCGCAAGGGCGACCGAATCTCTGGGGCACGCCCCCGCATGTCGTCGAGATGCAAAGCGAAGGCGGCGCGGCGGGCGCAATTCATGGTGCATTGCAAACAGGAGCACTGGCGACGACGTTCACGGCGTCACAGGGCCTCCTGCTGATGATCCCCAACATGTATAAGATCGCCGGTGAACTCACCGCGACGGTGTTCCACATTGCCGCGCGTTCGCTGGCGGCGCAGGGCCTGTCGATCTTTGGCGATCACAGCGATGTCATGGCGACACGGCAGACCGGTTGGGTGCTGCTCTCGTCGGCCTCGGTGCAGGAAGCGCACGACTTTGCCCTCATCTCACAGGCGGCTACTCTTGAGTCACGCCTGCCGTTCCTGCACTTCTTCGATGGTTTCCGCACTTCTCATGAAGTCAATAAAATCTCCATCCTGCCCGACGACGTGCTGCGCGCGATGATCAATGACGAGTGGATCACGGCGCACCGGGCGCGCGGCCTCTCGCCAGAGAACCCCTTCATCCGGGGCACCGCGCAGAATCCCGATGTCTACTTCCAGGCGCGTGAGACGGTCAACCCGTTCTACGAAGTCCTGCCAGAACTTGTCCAGCGGACGATGAATCGCTTCGCCGAACTCAGCGGCCGCCAGTACCAGATCTACGAATATCATGGTGCGCCGGATGCGACCCGCGTCATCGTCATGATGGGCTCGGGCGCCGAGGCTGCGCACGAGACCGTCGACTACCTGAATGCGCGCGGCGAGAACGTCGGCCTGCTCAAGGTTCGCCTGTACCGTCCGTTCGACTCGAACTTGTTCGCCGCGGCGCTGCCCAAGACGGTGAAGCAGATCGCCGTTCTGGACCGCACCAAGGAACCCGGCAGCGGTGGCGAACCGCTCTATCTCGACACGGTGAACGCACTGGTCGAGGCGTGGGACGGTCAGATGCCCAAGGTCATCGGCGGCCGCTATGGTCTGTCCTCGAAGGACTTTACCCCGGCGATGGTCAAGGCGGTTTTTGACAATCTGTCCACCCCCGAACCCAAGCGCCACTTCACTGTCGGCATTGTCGACGACGTTTGCAATACCAGCCTGGACGTCGATCCCGACTTCAATGTCGAGGCGGATGACGTCGTGCGGGCCGTCTTCTACGGCCTGGGCGCAGACGGCACCGTCGGCGCGAACAAGAACTCCATCAAGATCATCGGCGAGAACACCCCGAACTACGCCCAGGGCTACTTCGTCTATGACTCCAAGAAATCCGGATCGATGACGGTCAGCCATCTGCGCTTCGGACCGCGCGAAATCCGTTCCAATTACCTGATCACGCGTGCCAATTTCCTGGCCTGTCACCAGTGGGGCTTCCTGGAGAAGTACGACGTCCTGGCCGACGCTATGCAGGGCGGTGTGTTCCTGTTGAACAGCCCCTTCGAGGCCGACATGGTGTGGGACAAGCTGCCGCGCCGCGTGCAGGAACAGATCATCGAGAAGGGCCTGCACCTTTACGTGATCGACGCGCTCAAGGTCGCCAGAGAGGCTGGCATGGGTGGGCGTATCAATACCGTCATGCAGGTGTGCTTCTTCGCCATCAGCGGCGTGCTGCCGCGCGAAGAGGCGATCGCCGCCATCAAGGAATCGATCGAGAAGAGCTACGGCAAGAAGGGCGAGGAAATCGTCGCCAAGAATATTGCCGCTGTCGACATGACGCTGGAATTCCTCCACGAAGTGAAGGTGCCCGCGGTCGCGACCAGTACGATGGAACTGCTGCCCTCCGTGTCCGCCGACGCGCCTGCCTTCGTACGCGACATCCTGGGCACGATGATCGCCCGCAAGGGCGACCTGCTGCCGGTGAGCGCTATGCCCAACGATGGCACCTATCCGTCGGGGACCTCGCAGTACGAGAAGCGCAATCTGGCCGACGAAATCCCGGTCTGGGACCCGGATGTCTGCATCCAGTGCGGCAAGTGCGCGATGGTCTGCCCGCACGCCGTGATCCGCATCAAGGTTTACGAGCCGGAACTGCTGGCCAACGCGCCGGCGACGTTCAAGGCGATTGACGCCCGTGACACCGAGTGGCATGGCCAGAAGTACACCATCCAGGTCGCGCCCGAGGACTGCACGGGCTGCGGCATCTGCGTCGACGTCTGCCCGGCCAAGAACAAGTCCGCCGCCGCGCTCAAGGCCATCAACATGGCGCCTCAGCCGCCGCTGCGCGAACAGGAACGTGAAAACTGGGACTTCTTCACGGCGCTGCCGGAACACGACCGCCGCGACATCAAGATCACCAGCATCCGCCAGCAGCAGATCCAGCAGCCGCTCTTCGAGTTCAGCGGTGCGTGCTCCGGCTGCGGCGAGACCCCCTACATCAAGCTGGTCACCCAGCTCTTCGGCGATCGTTCGGTGGTCGCTAACGCCACCGGCTGCTCGTCGATTTACGGCGGCAACCTGCCGACAACCCCCTGGTCGAAGAATGCCGAGGGGCGCGGTCCGGCCTGGTCGAATTCGCTCTTTGAAGACAACGCCGAATTCGGCCTGGGAATGCGCGTGTCCATCGATCGCCAGCGCGCCTTCGCCGGCGACCTGCTGATGAAGCTGTCCGCCGACGTGGGCGACGACCTGGTCGAAGCGCTGCTCAACGCCAACCAGAACGACGAGGCCGGCATCTACGATCAGCGCGAACGCGTGGCCATCCTCAAGAACAAGCTGGCCGAGCTGCCCAACAATGCCGAGGCGCAGAACCTGCTGACCGTCGTCGACGCCTTCGTCAAGCGCGACGTGTGGATCATGGGCGGCGATGGCTGGGCCTATGACATCGGCTTCGGCGGCCTGGACCACGTCCTGGCCAGCGGCCGCAACGTCAACATCCTGGTCATGGACACCGAGGTGTACAGCAACACTGGCGGCCAGATGAGCAAGGCGACCCCGATGGCGGCCGTCGCCAAGTTCGCGGCCGGCGGCAAACCTACTCCCAAGAAGGACCTCGGCCTGATCGCTATGAGCTACGGCAACGTCTATGTCGCCCGTGTGGCCATGGGCGCCCGCGACGAACAGACGCTGCGCGCGTTCATCGAAGCCGAGCAGTATCCCGGCGTTTCATTGATCATCGCCTACAGCCACTGCATCGCGCACGGCATCAACATGACCACGGGATGCGCAACCAGAAGGCAGCGGTCGAGAGCGGCCAGTGGATCATGTTCCGCTACAACCCGCTCAAGCTCGAAGAGGGCGAGAACCCGCTCACGCTGGACTCGCGCCCGCCGAAGATCGCGCTCCGCGATTATCTGCGCATGGAGACGCGCTTCCGCATGCTCGAACTGGGGCAGCCCGAAGTGGCGCGCGAACTGTTCGACCTGGCGCAGGAGAATGTCAAGACGCGCTGGGCGTACTATGACTATATGGCTCGCCGCTCGTTGACCCCGGTCGAGGGCAACGGGTCGGGGCACTAGAACCATCCACACCCAACATGGGGCGGCTGAACGGTCGCCCCTCTGACAACGCGCACAAAGGGGAAAAGCTATGGAATTGCGAACTCGTTATCTGGGTATGGACCTCAAATCGCCTCTGGTGGTGAGCGCCAACCCATTGACTGAACAACTGGACAATCTGCGCCGCATGGAAGACGCCGGCGCGGGCGCGGTGGTGCTGTTCTCATTATTCGAGGAGCAGATTCGGGCGGAACGCGAAGCGCTCCATCACTATCTGGTCTACGGGACGGAGAGCTTTGCCGAGGCGCCAACCTATTTGCCGGAGCCGTCGCAGTATCACGTCGGCACGGAGCAGTACCTGAACCTGATCCGGGCAGCTAAGGAAGCCATGGACATCCCGGTCATCGCCAGCCTGAACGGCACCTCGCTCGGCGGATGGATCAAGTTCGCCAAGCGGATGGAAGAGGCCGGCGCGGACGCTCTGGAACTGAACGTCTACTGGATTCCGACCGACATGGACATGACCGGGGCGGATGTTGAGGACCACTACGTCGAGATCGTGCGCTCCGTGCGCGGCGCGGTCAATATCCCCGTGGCCATCAAGCTCAGCCCGTTCTTCAGCAACTTCGCCAACATGGCGCGGCGCCTGGAAGTGGCCTGGGCAGATGCCCTGGTGCTGTTCAACCGCTTCTATCAGCCCGATATCGACCTGGAGACGCTGGAAGTCAAGCCGAACGTGATCCTCAGCACGCCGCAGGCGCTGCGCCTGCCGCTGACGTGGATCGGTCTGCTGTATGGCCGTATCAAGTGCGACCTGGCCGCGACCAGCGGCGTACATACCGGCGAAGACGTGGCCAAGGTGCTGCTGGCCGGCGCCAACGTCACGATGATGGCCTCGGCCATCCTGCGCAACGGCATCGACCACATCCACACGGTCGAGACCGAACTGCGCGCCTGGATGACCCACCACGAGTATGAATCGGTCGCACAACTCCGCGGCAGCGTCAGCCAGCTTAATGCGCCGGATCCGTCGGCCTTCGAGCGTGCGCAGTACATCCGCTCGCTGAAGGAATATAAGCCGAACTTCTAGAAAAGAAGGAATGAGTGATGAGGAATGAGGGGAGACCGCTGAACTCATCACTTTGAGATCTTCGAAGCGCCGTTTTTCTGAGGACTGAGATGCCAGGCTGCGAGCGCCGCCCAAGCAACTCAGTCCTCAGTGATTTCTACTCTATACCCTTAGAACCTCCGACCGATTCGTCTGGCTGTGCGACGCACCATCCGCCGCCGCTGACCTCGCATCATCCAGCGCATTCGCAACCGCCTGAAGAACAGCATTGCTGCAACCCCTTGTGCAAGTGATCGCCGTATGTCATCAGCGTATGCCACAGGTGATGCGCGTGTATAGCCGGTGTGTAAAACAACTGTAAGCCGCCGTTGAGCATCAACCGATACGTCGCGCCTCGAACAGCGCTGCGGGCAGCGACAAGTGCGTGGCATCGTACTTTAAGGCTGCCCGGGTGGTCTCTGCCGTCGATGCAAACAGGTCGCGGATCGCATGGATGCGATGGGGCGGTGTGTTGATGCGCGCCACCCATGCGTCGAAATCCAGCTCGAGCGACCATTCCATGGCGACCGAGGCGCTGAAGCCGGTCTGGGCAAAGAACCGCCGCCATTCCGAGATCTGATAATCTCGAACATGGGACGGGTCTCGCAGCAGTTCGACGCACTGCAGGAAGGTATCTTCCGGGTAGGATTCAAACCCGACGATGTCGATGAGGATGAACCGCCCGTTCGGCTTTAGCACGCGCTGTATCTCCGACAGTGCGCGGGCCGGGTTCGGCCAGTGATGCGCGCTGTAGCGGGACATCACCATATCGAACTGGTCCTCTTCGAAGGGAAGATTCTCCGCATCGCCCAACTGCGTCCGGACATTGGTGACCTGCTTCTCCTGGGCGAGGATTTCGACCTGCCGCAGCATGTTCAGCGTGATGTCCAACGCGACAACCTGCTCGACGTACGGCGCGACCGTCACGCTGACGTGTCCCGCTCCGCAGCCGACGTCGAGGACGCTGGTTGGCTTGCCGTCCTGCACGCAGCGAACCAGCCAGCGCAGATCCTCGCCGGCGGCATGCACCGCACTGTGACGGTAATTTTCGGCCGTGTCGCCAAACTGCGCCTGCACGGCCGATTTCGTATCGTTCACCGTCTGATCCTTCCCTTCGCAGTGAGGGTGGCCCGATTACACCGATTGCTGCTACACGCTGACTGCCGGGCGGTATTCTCCATAGACGGCGCGCAGTGTGCCGCAGATCTCGCCCAGGGTCATGTCGCTCTCGACGCATTCGACAAAAAGCGGCATGAGATTTTCGCTGGTCCGCGCTGCGGAGTCCAGCCGGTCGCGAAGCAGGTTGACCCGGTCATTGTCGCGGCCGGCGCGCAGGGCGGCCAACCGTTCGCGCTGGCTCTGTTCGATGGCCGGATCGACGCGCAGTAGGTCCGGCTTGCTCTCTTCCGGCACGGTGAACTTATTGACGCCGACAATGACCTGATCGCCGCGTTCGACGGCGCGCTGGTAGTCGTAGGCGGCCTGCTGAATCTCGTTGTTCACGAACCCGGCTTCGATGGCGGCCAGGGCTCCGCCCATGCTGTCGATCTGCTCGATGTAGTCGGCGGCCATGCGTTCCAGTTCATCAGTCAGGTGCTCGATGGCGTAGCTGCCGCCCAGCGGATCGACCGTGTCGACCACGCCGGTCTCGTAAGCGATGATCTGCTGGGAGCGCAGCGCGATCTGCACGGCTTTCTGCGTCGGCAGGGCCAGCGCTTCATCCATGCTGTTGGTATGCAGGGATTGGGTGCCGCCCAGCACCGCCGCCAGCGCCTGGAGCGCCACCCGGATGATGTTATTTTCCGGCTGCTGTGCGGTGAGCGTACTGCCGCCGGTCTGCGTGTGGAAGCGGAGCTGCATGCTCTTCGCGTCGGCGGCATGGAAGCGGTCGCGCATGATCTTCGCCCACAGCCGGCGGGCGGCGCGGAACTTGCCCACCTCTTCCAGAAAGTTGTTGTGGGCGTTGAAGAAGAACGAGAGCTGCGGCGCGAAATCATCGACCGCCAGCCCGGCGTCGAGTGCGGCCTGCACATAAGCGATGCCGTTGGCCAGGGTGAAGGCGACTTCCTGCGCGGCTGTGCTGCCGGCTTCGCGGATGTGATAGCCGCTGATGCTGATCGTGTTCCAGTTGGGTACTTCCGTTTGGCAGAAGGCGAACAGGTCGGTGATCAGGCGCATCGATGGCTTGGGCGGGAAGATATAGGTGCCGCGCGCGATGTATTCTTTCAGGATGTCATTCTGCACGGTGCCGCGCAGTTTGGTCGAAGGCACGCCCTGGCGTTTGCCGACCGCGATGTACATGGCCAGCAGAACCGTCGCCGGGGCGTTGATGGTCATGCTGGTCGAGACTTTGTCGAGGGGGATGGCCTCGAACAGTCGGGCCATATCTTCCAGGCTGCTGATGCTGACGCCGACCTTGCCGACCTCGCCCAGGGCCATCGGATCGTCGGCGTCATAACCGATCTGGGTGGGCAGGTCGAACGCAACGGACAGGCCGCTCTGACCCTGGTCGAGCAGGAAGCGGTAGCGGGCATTGCTCTCTTCGGCGGTGGCATAGCCGGCATACTGGCGCATAGTCCAGAACCGCCCGCGATACATGTTGGGGTAGACGCCGCGCGTGAACGGATACTCACCTGCCACACCGAGCTCGGCCTGTGCGTCGACGGCGAGATCATCGGAGGTGAAGGTGGTCTTCATTGGAATGCCGGAGGAAGTGGCGAACTTCCGCTCGGCGGGAGTCTGGCTCATGAGGCGCTGTCCTGGTTGGCTGATCGAATCACATAACTCACCACTATAACATCCTCTTCATGACGTGTTGCAACACGTGAAAAAGCTCACATTTGCCGCACACAATCATCATGAAGGCGACTCTGGCCGCCGCGGCCAGCCCGCGATCAGCGGAATGTCTCGGAGGGCACTTCGATTCCCTGGAAGTTCTTGAAGGTGAGATCCGTAAAATGCAGACCCAACCGCTCTCGGACGCGGCGGAACAACACGGAGTAGCTCACGGTGAAACGGGTGGCATTCCACAGGTCAAGGGCGGTGATGACCTGCCCAATCTGCTTATCTTCACCTTCAATTTCGATGAAGTTGCCGAAAGGGAGCTCATCAAGCACGATTTCGCAGTCCATGAAGGCATAGGTCGTGCGGTACTTCTCATAGCGCCAGACGGGCAGGTAGCCCAGATTGCTGAGGATAACCTCCATGATGTCGAAGCGGCTGACTTCGACCTCCGCCTCAAAACGCGTAGAGCCAAAGTCGCCGACGATCCGTTCGCCCTGCTTGAACGTCAGCCGCGCCCGGGAGTCCTGGCGCAATCGCAGCACCGACCCGTCGCGCTCTAGCGACTGATACTCGTTGTCGTAGCGCACGTTTGTCTCAAGCACGCGTTCGGCCGTCAGCACGCCGCCGGCGGCTTCGATATGCCGCGCCAGGGCGGTAAGATCGGGAACGAGTAGCTTGACTTCGGTCTCTTGCAGTTTGTCGCTCACAGTGAATCCTTTTCCTGATGATGGGCTTAGTATCAAGTGGTAGAGCCTATCTGAATATTCCGAGGTTCTCCCGTAGGGACGGCATTCTTGCCGTCCGTGACCGGCGGACACGCAGAAGCGTGTCCCTACGATGGTGCGTTTTTGTGCCATAACGAATGCAAGAGGACAATCATCAAATAGCCTCTAGGCAACGCCTGGCTGAATGAAGCACAAACGGGTATGGATGTGTCTTCGCGAGAACAGACGGACTCCCGACCTTTTTCGATCAGGTTATCCGTGTGGTCGGGCCGGTGCTGTTGCTGCCCATGTCGCCGACAGCGAGTCGTTTCGCATCGATCTTCACCTCAAGGGCCTCAAGACTTCCGGAAGATGCTGCTGAATGGCGCGGACGATCTCAGCATATCCGACTTCGGCCAGGTCCGGCGCGACCACCAGACCGTGGGCGAAGGCGCCGGCGGCACGCTCGACCATCCAGACGTCGGAAGCGTCGTATTTCGGCAGCGGATCCTGGTCGCCCAGTTTGTCGAAACCGGCGCTGCGCAGAGCAGTGAGCAGCAGTGATGGGCGCGTTTCCGGCAGCGGGTAGGTCAGCGGACGACCGGTCAGAGCATCGCGGTAGCGGAGTTCGACATAAGCGCCGGTGCGCGTGCAGAACAGGGTGCCCACGGAATCGCGCGAGCGGCCATCAAAGTAGTGGACGACGACTCTGACGACGTCGCTCACGGTTGCCAGTCGCGCATGCGTCTGGATGGGCGGCTGACCGGTCGCGTCCAGAACAGCGCGCAGGATGGAGAGTTGCAGTGTTCGCCTGATGGGTTGCCGCCTCTCCCTTTGAAGTGCCGCCACGACAGGTGCGGCCCCATGCATTCACACGACTGGTTCGAGGTGACTCCTCATCGCCTTTTCGAGTACCTCGGCATCGCTCTGCGTATAGGCGCACAGATAGATGCGCGTCAGTGATGCCAGCCCCGGGTTTTCGCAGTATCGCTGCATGAACGAGTTTACGCCTTCAACGATGGGATGTACAACATCCTCGATGGCTCGCTCCCCAGATCCGGCGCCGATCATCGGGAAGATGATGCTGCCGATCGGGTGGATGTCGCGATCTTCAGGCGTAGACGGGAGATTCCCTGCGCCGTTCTGGTTGAGTGCGATCATCGCCTGAAGGCAGTTGCGAACGGTCTTTTTGATGCCATCCGGAGAGATTGGCTTGATGCTCTCGTCCATCTCGCCGGCCGCCAGCCGCACGGTCGAGGCATGGAACACAAGACTGGCGATCTGACGCAGCTCGCTGTGCGGGTGGCCGGCCCGGGTCACCAGAACCTGGGTCAGCCCGACCGGCCGCTTGATCGCGCCGCGCCGCATCTGCTCGTTGAGGTGATCCTGAAGCGTATCCTCCAGAGTCATGCCGCCTTCGACGAGGGCGCCCATCGTTCGCAGGCGTGAGGACAGCGCCGTGTATTCGAAGTAGCGCGCCATCTGCATGTGGTCGTTCTCGGAGTTGACGATCACGTCGAAGTATTCCATGTCGAGCATGTCGCCGAGCGCGAGATGAACCAGACAGGAACTGCTGCCGCCGGGGATGCGAAAGGTCCGGTAGCGCGCCTGGGAAATGGTGGGCGGGGTGGGGCGCCAGCGCCGCGCGAGCTGATCGAGGAAGGCGCGCTGGTTCCGGCGCGTCTCCTTGGTCAGGCGGCGGATATCATCGAGCAGGCGGTCGTAGTCCGACGGCAGACCGGAAAAGAAGGGCGAGTGCTGGAGGTCGCTGATCGCCAGTTGGTCCGCGGCTTCCAGGAGCTCGCTGGAGTCGATGTCGTCGACCCGAAGCGGCAAAATCGACACGCCGGCGCCGCGCGCGAAGTCGACCTCGCGCTGCACCCAGTCGGACTCGGCCGTGTCCTTGCGCAGCAGGAGGATGAGCACGTCGCTTTTGCGGATATTGTCATAGATGCGCTGACGCCACGCGTCGGCGGTGCGCATGGTCATGACATCGAGAAAGACTTCGTACCCGTAAGCCTCTTTGAGGCTCCTGGCGAGGTCGACGGCGATTTGCGGGGTTTGCCCGCCGCTCTTTCGGTAACTGATGAAGACCTGCGGCTTGTCCGCCATGGCAACTGCTTTCCGAGACTGCGCGAGATGACTACAGCGTGAGTACGACCTTGCCGAAGACCTCGCCCGCTTCGAGCATGCGATGCCCCTCCGCGATCTGCTCGATGGGCAGTACGGCGCCGACGACCGGCTTCAACCCGCCGTCGAACACCTTGCCCATGACCTTCCTGAAGTCGCTGGTTGGCCCCATCGATGTGCCGATGATGGTGATCTGCTTGCCGAAAATCAGTCGGGTGTCGATCTGCGCATCGTAGCCGCTGGTGTTGCCGACGATCAGCACGCGGCCGCCCCGCTTCACGGAGCGCAGACTGTCTTGCAGAGTGGCCTTGCCGACATTGTCGACGACGATGTCCACGCCACGCCGGCCGGTCAGACCAAAAACCGCCTTCGACCAGTTCGCTTCCGCGCTGCGATCGACGGTCATGTCGGCGCCCAGGGCCTTCGCGCGCTCGCACTTCGCGGGGCTGCTGCCGACGACGATCGTCGAAGCGCCGGCCAGTTTGGCGATTTGCAGGTAAGCCGTATTGGCCCCGCCGCCCGCGCCGATGATCAGCACGGACTCGCCGGGACGCACGCCGCCCCTGGTGACCAGAGAGTACCAGGCCGTGATGTACACCAGTCCGGCGGCCGCGGCCTGCTCAGAGCCGACGTGATCCGGCATCTTGAGCAGATTGCGCGCCGGCAGCGCGACGAATTCCGCCGCGACGCCAGGGGCGTGCTCACCCAGAATGGGGCTTCCCAGGCACTCCGACTCGCTGCCGCTCATGAGCAGGCAGTCGGGATCGACCAGCGTCGGGTTGATGGCGACTCGGTCGCCTGGAACGAACGCCGTGACGCCCGTCCCCACCGCCGCCACGATGCCGGCGCCATCGGCGCAGGTGACGTGCGGCTTAGGCAGATCCAGCCCCTTCCAGCCTTCCCGGACCCAGAGATCCAGTCGGTTCAGGGCGACGGCCTTGATGTTGACGAGCACCTCACTGGCCTTCGGCTCTGGCGCCGGCAGGTCGTCGACGACCTTGAGGACATCGCGACCACCATGTTCGTAGAAGACGGCGGCTTTCATGATCAGCGCAGACCCAGTTCGTGCCGCGCGATCACCAGACGCTGGATCTCACTCGTGCCTTCGTAGATGCGGGTGATGCGCGCGTCTCGGTAGTAGCGCTCGATCGGCAGTTCCTTGCTATAGCCGATGCCGCCGTGAATCTGGAGAGCCTCGTCGGTCACGAACATGGCCGTCTCGCTGGCGAACAGCTTGGCCATGCTGGCTTCGAGAGAGTAGCGTTCGCCGGTCGCCTTGAACCGTTCCTTGGCCGCGCACGCGTTGTAGATGAGCAGGCGCGAGGCCTCGATGCGGGTCTTCATGTCGGCGATCTTCTGCTGGATCATCTGCAACTGTCCGATCGCGCCGCCGAATGCCTGGCGCTCGCGCGCATATTGGACGCTGGCCTCGTAAGCGGCTTCGGCGATGCCCAGGGCCTGCGAGGCGATACCAATGCGGCCGGCATCCAGGACGGACATGGCGATTTTGAATCCATCTCCCGGCTTACCGAGCACATCCTCGACGGGGCATTCGTAGTTTTCGAAGACCAGCTCGCTGGTGGCGCTGGCGCGGATGCCCAGTTTTGGCTCTTTCTTGCCCCGAATAAAGCCTGGCCTGGTGGTATCGATCAGGAAGGCCGTAATGCCTTTGTGCTTCTTCTCTGGCTCGGTCATGGTGAACAGGATGACCAGATCGGCGACCGGCCCCGACGTGACCCAACTCTTGCGCCCATTGATGACGTAGTGTGTTCCGGCCGCATTGAGGACAGCGCGGCTCTGCATGGTGCCCGCATCGCTGCCGCTCATCGGCTCGGTCAGGCTGTAAGCGCCGATCTTTTCGCCGCCCGCGACGGGGACAAGGAAGCGCTGCTTCTGGTCTTCGGTGCCAAAGAGCGTGAGGGCATTGCCGTAAAGCGAGTTGTTCACGCTGATGATCGTGCTGTGGCTGGCGTCGACGCGGGCCACCTCGATCATCGTCAGCACATAGGCGAGGGTATCCATGGCCGCGCCACCGTACTCCTCCGCCACTTCGATGCCCATCAGGCCCATCGCGCCCATCTTCTTGATCGTGTCGAGAGGGAATTCGCCGGTCTCATCGTGCTCGGCGGCAATCGGGGCAACCTCGTTTTCGCAAAACTCGCGCACGGCGCGGCGCAGCGCCTCATGTTCTTCGGTCAATACCGGCATGACCGCGGCGTCGTGAGCTTCCCTTGCAACCATAGTCGGTGACTCCAAACGTGACATATTTCAGTCACAATTATAGCGAACTGACCCGGCGGGAACAGTGCTGCTGGTCTAGAATAAGCCGCATCGTCCTCGCGGGAAAGCGGAGCGCCTGTTCGGGACTCAGCCGCGAAGCTGATTCATCAGGGTGACCTGATCAAAGATTCGCCAGATTTCGGCAATCTGACCATTCTCCACGCGCGCCGTCTCGATTCCAGGCACGTGGACGCGCTTTCCGGTAGCCGGCAGTTTCAGAAATTCGCCGGTGTGGATTGAGTCCAGCGTCCAGACGGAAGAGATGAATTCGGCGGTGGCGACGATCTTCAGGAAGGTCAGGCGGACTTCACTGAATCCGCAGTGCCACAGCTCGCAGGTGGACAGTTCGAAGATCTGTGCGTCCCGACGTTCGCCGGTTTCCAGATGGTGGTTGACGGCGTTCGTGGTGAGCAACGAGGAGAGCGTGTCCTGGTCATTTCGAGTCCAGGCCTCATAGTAGCGGCGAATGAGCGTCTCAGAGGAGGTCACAGACATCATTGTCCACCCTTCTAGTTGTCAATATCAATGAATCGTTTACGATTGGAAGCGCGAACTATAGCCAGAAGGCCGCGCCGCTGCAACACCCTGCTGCGTTGTGACTTTGAGCAAAAATGAGGAAAGGGCCAAAGATGCCGCCAGTGAAGATCAATCATGTCGCCGTGGTCGTGGAAGATGTGAACGCCGCCCTGGCGTTCTGGCGTGACGCACTGGGAATCACCGCCGCGCATGTCGAGCATAATGAAGACGAACTGGTCGATATCGCCTTCCTGCCTCTTGGCGATGGCGAAATAGAACTCATTGCGCCGTTCACTCAGGACAGCGGCGTCGCCAAGTACCTGGCCAAGAAGGGGCAGGGGCTGCATCACCTGTGCATCGACGTGCAGGATATCGACGGCGTCGTGGCGAAGCTGAAGACATCTGGTGTCGAGATGATCAACGACGAGCCGAGAACTCGCCCGGATGGGCTGACACGTTATGCCTTTGTGCACCCGAAGAGCACAGGCGGCGTTCTGCTCGAACTGTACGAGCGCAAGACAGGCAGCGCCGGGTTTGGCGATTGACTCGCGGAGACCCTCTCACGGCCGGGCCGCTGTCGACGGCCCGGCTGTGGCGCTGAGCGAGGTCAATGCTGCGTTCTCGGCATAAACCCATTGTTGAGAGACTTGCCGCTGCGATAAAAAACAGGCTCATATCCGATGGATGTGAGCCTGTTCTGAACTTTCATGTTGGCTGACGCACGGTCAGCACTTGCTGCCGAAGCCTCAGCCTCCGCCGGTCGAGACGACCGGCGCTGAAGCATAGCTGCTCGTAGACTGGCCCTTGACCGAGATGCGGGACAGCCGGCGCTGCGAATACTCGTTGCCGCATTTCGGACAGGTAGCACTGTCCGCCTGGCTCATCGGCATGCGTTTTTCAAAAGCCTGCCCACAGCCGGGGCAGTCATATTCGTACAGGGGCATCGACTAACTCTCCAGACTGGCGACAACGCGCTCCAGGCGGGCGCGCGCTTCGGCGGAGATGGCGGCAAGCGCTTCGTTGGGAATGACGCTCATCATCATCATCGGATCAATGAGGCTGACCTGCACACGACCCGGCTCGACCTGGTCGAGGGTAACGTTGCACGGAAGCAGCAGTCCCACCTCTGGCGCCGTGGTGAGGGCGCGATGGGCGAGGGGAGGGTTGCAGGCGCCCAGGATTTTGTAGGGGCGAAAATTGGCATCCAGCTTCTGCTTCATCGTCGCTTTGACGTCGATTTCCGTCAGAATACCGAAGCCTTCGGCCTTCAGAGCGGCGGTCACGCGCTCCTGCGCTGCTTCAAACGTCGCATTCAACGTGACGGTCAATCCCAACTGTATCCCGGTTTCGTTCACAATTCTTCCCTCCGAGTCGAGCTTATTCACTGTAAGCGACGACGGGACCCGGAGGTAGGCTGAACTGCTTATAGGCACCTATAAGCCTCAGCTTATGCTGTGAGATCGTGAGTTCACGTTCAGCTCGGCACAGATGCGGGCGTACACGGGTGCGCCGTTGCAAACATGCGCGATGCTCCACGGGCGGGCACACTGACCCGCCCACGGCTGTGAGAGCTTCATTCACGCCCTATCGGAAGCGACGGGCGATCTCTTCTTCCACCTGTGCCAGCGGTGTGCCGTAGCGCCGGCGAGAATTCTCGCGGATCAGATCCGCGCTCGACTGGTCTGGCGGGATCATCGACGGCAGCGTGCGCATGGTGAAGGGACGGGCCGCCACGCCGTCGATGAGCAGCTTGACCGCCGCCGTGAACTGAGGCAGGCCGCTCAACTCCTGGTGCGAGAAGGCCGGATGGAATTCCATGCCCAGGGCGGAGGCATCCTGGATGCCGAGCCGGAAGGCGACGATGCTGCCGATGTTGCCGAACACCGCTTCCAGGATCTGCGCATTCAACTGGTGCAGATACTGGTTGGCGATGGTCAATACCACGCCGAACTTGCGTCCCTCGCTGAGCATGGTGGCCAGCGTCGGGGTGGCGAAGTTCTGCACTTCGTCGACATAGATGAAGAAGTCGCGGCGTCGGCTGGGTGGCAGGGCGCTGCGCTTGAAGGCCGCCTGCATCACCCCGCTGAGGATGAGCGATCCGATGAACAGGGCGTTCTGCTCGCCGACACGGCCTTTGGCCAGATTGACGAGGAAGACCTTACCCTCGTCCATGATCTGGTCGAAGGGGATGCCGGACCGCGTCTGGCCGATCATCCGGCGGAGCGTGGCGTCCTCCACAAAGCGCGAGAACTTGGAGAGGATGTACGGCAGGAATTCGGCTTTCCACTGCGAGCTGGCATCACGCATGCGGCGGGCCACATCCTCATAGTAGTTGCGCACGATCGGGTCCTTGATATGTGGCAGGACCTTGTTGACATAGCTGCCATCCTGGTCGCTGACCAGGCGGTAGACATCAACCAGCGTGCCGTCCGGAAGGCTCATCGCCGCCAGCATGGCGTTGCGCACCGTCTGCTGGAAAGATCGGACCGACGATCGCGTAGTTGTGCGGGTCGTAGAGCCGCATCAGAAGTCCGATGAAATCGCTGACGATCCGGTCGCGGTCCGCCTCGTCGTCCGTCTGAAGGATATTCAGGCCGATCGGGAAGGCCTCGTCCGACGGATCGAGCAGGATGACGTCATCTCGCCGGTGCGACGGAATGCGCGCCAGCACATCGTCACACAGGTCGCCATGCGGATCGAGCATAAATACGCCGCGGCCCGCTTCGATATCCTGGAGGATCAGGAGTCTGAAGCAGCGTGCTCTTGCCCATGCCGGTCTTGCCAACCACGTAGCTGTGGCGGCGGCGGTCGTCCAGTCCTTGAGTGATCGGCACCGGAACGCCCCTCACTCGCGCCACGCTGACGCCCAGCCGCGCGCCGTTGACGGGCATGCCGGCCGGCGGGACCAGCGCCTTGCCTTCAAGGGTGCTCATGCCGGGAACCCCACCGCTGTGCGGAATGGGCAGGCGGAAGATGGCCGCCGCCTCGCCTTCCCCGACCAGATAGCGGAAGCGCGCCAACCGTGGATCTTCCGGGGTGCCTCCCCACGTCTCGATATCGAGCTTGTTCAGGTTCCGCCGCACCACGGCGACCTCGTCTGCCCGACCCGGACGGAGAATCTGGTAGCCGCCGCTCACGCCGCCATCCTGGAGCGGGGCAAAGAGGGTCGAAGCCGCCATCTCGGGCAAAAGCTGGCTGGTCCCCTCGCTGCCGGCAACATAGACGCGCATGACGAACCCGTTTTGCAGATAGGTCAGGCGCTGATCGGCGATGGTGAGCTTCTGCCACTGCTGCTGCTGGGCGAGCTGACGCTTCATGAAGTTCAGGCTGAAACCGGCTGGCGACACCGGGTCGAGGCCGGGCTCGCCACCAAACGCCATGCCGCCGACTTCGGCGCGCTCTTCCTGGATGGGCCGCTCCCAGGCGAAGAGGGTGGTTGGCATGATCTGAACGCTGACCATGGCCGGGGATGGCTGACGCATCATCATCCAGAAGACGTTGTGCAGATCCGGCGTGCCGCTGACGTACGGGTTGACAGTGTAGACGCTGCCTGCTCCGGTGTGACCCTCCCGCCGGGCGATCTCTGCCACGTTGAGTGGTTCGAAGGGAGCGAGCAGGCTGAACAACTCGTCTTCGTCGACCACCGGTTCATAGATATAGACGTTCTCCTGCGCCAGCGGCAGCACGGCGTTGACATCGCCCCACAGCGAGAGCGCCAGCGCGCGGCAGGTCACTTCGTCAGGCGCGGAAACACGCGCCAGGATGGCCACCGTCACTCGGCCGCGCGCCGGAATGTGACGGTGCGGCTCGCAGATGATGCGCAGGGCGAAAACGGCGCGGCTGGTCAGCTCACGCTGCGCGCCGAGCAGTTGAACGAACTCGAAGTGCGCGCTGCCCAGTCGCCGGTAGAAAGCTTCGTCACCCCCATGCCGACCTCACGCACCATCATGGCGAAATAACCGTGATAGTAGGTGTCGGTGGGGCGACGGGTGAGCGTATCGTCGGTGACCGTTTCGTTCGCGGCCTCGACGATCACGGCTGGCTCGCCGTCCTCGCGGCGGGTCAGGCGGGCGGCCGCGCGCTCGACAAAGGTGCTCTCGGAGATGCCGCCGAGCAGATGGCGTGCTCCTTCGATATCCCAGCGGCGCTCCAGTATGCCGACGGCTGCCTTCCGTGCCCGGTCGCTCAGACCGATGTCCGGGTCGCGGCTCACCGAATAATAGTCGCCAAGTGCTTGCAGATCGTGGCCGAGCGCCAGCCGCGCATCGCCGCGGGTCAGATGCAGCCGAGGGTCTTCGCGCAGAGCCAGCGAGTCGGTCAGCACAGCGATCGCTGCTTCCGGCTTGCCGGCGCGAATCAGGACCTCGGCTTCAGCCGTCACCGTTTCGAGACGGCTCTCGATTGCCCGTTCCAGCGTCTGCAGGAGTGTGTGGCTGCGCCGGCTGCCGGAGTCGGGGCCGAATGCCAGGGTCAGCACCTCACGCGCCAGTTTGAGCTGGCCGGCCGCGATCAGCCGACGGATGACGGTGGCGCGCTGTGCGGTGGTGAGCTTTTCCCAGGACTGCGCGTCGCGATCGTTGATGCGCATGATCGCTGCGACAACATCCGGCGTGATGCCTGCCTGCTCCATCTGGCGCAGCACTCCGAGCGCCGCGGGCTCCTTGACCGGGACAGGCGGCGGATCGGCAGCCGGGGCGCCAGACGCTTGCGAAAACTGGCCAGCACGTCCCGATCGCCGTAGTCCGACGGGAGCAGCGCCAGCGCCCGATGAAGTTCGGCAAGGGCGGCAGCCGGTTTTCCTGCGGCTTCCATCGCCTCAGCGCAGCCGATATGGAGGGCAGCGACGGCATAGTCCGGGTCTCGCAGTTCGAAACGGTCGACAAGAAGCGCGTGCGTCGCCTGGCGTGACTCGCAGAACTGGCAGGACTCGCTGGTCGGGCGGATTTCGCGTCCGCATATGCGGCATTTGTACTGAATTCCCTGGGCCAGGGTGAGGAGCGGCTTCAGATGAGCAAGCGTAGGCGTTGGCCTGGCAGCGTCGGCAAGGCGCAGCGCTTTGCGAAAAGCCGTGCGGCGCGCGCTGCTACCCACCGGGTGCCGGTCGGCCTCCAGGAGCAGCAGTCGCGGAGTCTGCAAGCCCTCGGCCTCGCACGCCGCCAGAATACGGCGGGCACTGGCTGGATCGCCGGCGCGCAAAAAGCCGGCTGCCGTATCGTGCACAAGGAGGAGCACCCGGTTGATCAATTCGTCGTAAACGGCCAGCCAGGTCTTGCGCGGTTCTCCCAGCGTCTCCATCAGCGTGAGCGTCTCAGAACTCAGCTTGTTGGCGTTCAGCAGATGCTTGATCAGGCAAACGACGGCCACCTCGTGGAGACGGTACCCCGGTTCGGACAGTTCGATCACACGGCGCAGATAGCGTTCAATCGCCGGGTTCCAGTGCACCGGTGGGACGCCAGGTCGCGAAGCCCGGCCGAAGCTGAACGGGTTGAAAGACGACGCAGATGACGACGAGGACTCTCTATCGTCGTCGTCCAGCAGATCATCGAATGGGCTAGACCCACCGTTGTGGCGCAGCAGCGCCAGTGCGGCGGCGAGGGCCACCACCGGGTCGCGCGGGCGCAGCAGGACCGCGTTGTCGAAGTCCGCGATCGGATCGCCGCCCATGCGAGTGCGCATGCGGCTCCGTCCGCTGCCGATCAGGTCCCATGCGCGTTCTTCGACCTTCTGCCGCAGTCTGACGATGCGATCATGCTGCGCGGCATCGTCCGAGGCAATCGTCGCAAGTGTGAACCCGATGAATTCGTAATCGATTTTGGCCTGAAAACTGGTTTCCGCTTTGGTCAGGCGCGCTTCCGTATCGTCCGGGTGGTCCAGCAAATACTGATTGAGCAGGGACAGGGCTTCGTCGCGAGTCTCCCCGTCGAGCTTCGCACGGATGTCGGCCAGGGCATTCGACATGGTGTACAGGCTCTCCCCGTTGAGATTAGGATCTTATTGTACATCGCGGACATCACTGCTGATGCCCTAAACCTGGTGGGATAGACATGACCGGTACAGGCATGCATTGACAAAATCTATACAAATGACAGTATATGTGAAATTTGTAAAGCTGTGAAGACGGTGATGCTGCCTGACCGGAGAAGCAGCCGTGACAGGGATAGGAGGTGCAGGGCAAACGCATCAGATACCCCTGATAATTCAAGAAGGGACATTATGGCCCTGTAGGGGCGGTTCGTGAACCGCCCGTTCGTGAATCGTCCGCCATCATGGGCGCATCGCGATGCGCCCCTACGCTACGTCTCGCTCATGAACGCATTGATGATTCTGATGCGTATGCCCTGATGAGAGGTGTGGATCTGTCCACGCCTCCCATCCCCGTCCGCTGAGGGGTCTCACTCTGAGGAACGGCGTACCACGGCGGGCAGCAGTCTGTAAGCGATGATGGCCGAAACCAGGGTGACCGCTGCACCGAGCAACAGCGCCTGGCGGACGCCGTCGAGGAAGCCAGCATTGGACACGTCGATAATCTGTTGCGCCAGTGAGGCGAAGTCGTCGGGTATCTGCTCGGCGACGAGGTGGGCGCCCTGGATACTGCTGAGGATGGCTTCTCGGCCCGCTTCGGGGAATGTCGGCGGCAGGGCGTTGACCAGCGGCTCGACGCTGCCGCGGTAGATGGTGTTGAGAATGGTGCCCAGGACGGCGATGCCGAGCGCACCACCCAGTTGGCGGGTCATGTCGTTCATCGCGCTGCCAATGCCGGACTTGCGCACCGGGATGCTTTGCATGATCGAATTGGTGGCCGGGCTGACTACCAGCGAAATCCCTGCGGCGAATGTCACCTGACCGATGACGAGCAGCAGGTAGGACGTCGTCGGGCTGAAGATGAAGGCATAGTAGGTCAGGGCTGCCGTCACCAGCAGTGAACCAAGCGCCACCGTCTTCTTGGTGCCGATGCGCGACGCGACACGCGCCGAGTTGACTCCGCCGATCATGAGGGTGATGGCCACTGGCAGGGCCGCCGCCCCGGCAACCACAGGCTCGTAACCGAGTACCGACTGAAAGAACTGCGTCTGGAAGAAGGTCAGCCCAAACAGGCTGAAGGTCATCATGACCAGCGCGATGTTGGCGATAGTGAATGATGGATTGCGGAAGAAGCGCATTGGCAGCATGGCATTCGGCGTTCGCAGCTCCCACAGAATGAAGAGCGTGAGTAGCACCGCCGCAATGCCGAATGAAGCCAGAATACTGGGATCTCCCCACCCGTGTTCGCCGGCGCCGATGATGCCGTAGATCAGGGCGAACAGGCCGGAGATCGACAGCAGCACGCCGGGAATGTCGGGACGGGGCGCAGTATCGTCGCGCGATTCGCTGATGTACAGCGCAGTGCCGATTAAGGCGAACACCACGACCGGGATATTGACGAGGAAGACGGACTCCCAGGCGAAGAACTTGAGCAGCGCGCCGCCGGTGATCGGGCCGATGCCCACGCCGAGGCCGAAAATGGCCGCCCAGATGGCGAAGGCGCGGGCGCGCTCGGCGCGAGGGAAGGTCGCGCTGATGATCGATAAGGTGGAGGGCATGATGATGGCGCCGCCGATGCCGGTGAAGCCGCGGGCCAGGATGAGCTGACTTGTCGTGGTAGAGAGCGCGCAGGCGACGGAGCCGAGGCCGAACAGTGCCACGCCGATCATCAGAGCGCGCCTACGGCCGATCCGGTCGCTGAATGCGCCCATGGTGAGCAGCAGGGAGGCGAACACCAGCACGTAGGAGTCGATGATCCATTGAAGGTCGCCGGCGCTGGCGTTGAGCGCCCGAGAAATCGAGGGTAGAGCGACGTTGAGGATGGTGTTGTCGAGCGAAATGACCAGCAGCGCTACGGCAATCACGGCCAGCGCGCGCCAGCGGTTGGCATAGGCGGCAGGGGAGATGCCTTCCAGAGGATCGGAAACTCCCGGCTGCTCCTGGATCGCGACAGAAGAAACCGTACTCGTCATATTTTCCTCGTGCAATGCGAACAAGATCTGGAGGCCGGCAGAGTTGGATGTCTTACGCGATCTGCCGGCCGAAACGAAGTCAGCTCAGGCAGTCTGTGGCGCGGGCTTCGGCTGACGCGCGCTAATCGAGATGCCCAGGCTGAACATCACGGCCATCAGTCCCAGGATCGAGGCCGAGGCAAAGACCAGGTGGTAGTCGCCCAGCACTTCGCGGAAGAATCCACCGGTGTAGCTGGCCAGACCGCCGCCGATCATGTGCGCGAAGTAGATCCAGCCGTATATGGCCCCAAGCGATTTGCGTCCGAAGCGCTGCGCCGTGAGGTTGACCGTTGGCGGCACGGTCGCCACCCAGTCCAGACCATAGACCAGTGAGAAGACCAGCATGTTCTGCATATCGTAGATGAAGGGCAGGGCGACGAGCGAGATGGCGCGCATCCCGTAGTACATCGCCAGCAGCTTGCGGTTGTCGACGCGGTCAGTCAGCCAGCCGCTCGCCGTCGTGCCGATGATGTTCATCGCGCCCATGAAAGCGATCGCCCAGGAGATCTCGACTTTTTCAAACCCGTGTTCCAGTGAATGGGGTAGAACGTGGGTCGTGATCAGCCCAACGGTCGTGTAGCCGCAGACGAAGAAGCTGCCGGCCAGCAGCCAGAAGTCGCGCGTGCGGAGGGCTTCGCGCATGGGCGTCGAACGGCTGTCGATGCTGAGGGTCGCGGCGCTCGCCTTGCCGATCGCTGTCGTACCCGCTTCTTCCGGGGTGTTACGCATCAGAAACAGGGTTGGCACCAGGATTCCGGCAATCAGGATGCCCAGCGTGGCGAAGATGCCCTGCCAGCCCGCGTAGAATTCCAGCCCGATCAGCGCGGGGAGGAAGAGGAGCTGCCCGGCGGCGGAGGCGCTGCTGAAGACCCCGAGCGCCAGACCTCGTTGCTGGTTGAACCAGCGAAGGGCGACCGTGCCGCCCAGTGTCCCAGCGACCGCCCCGGTGCCGATGCCGATGATCAGCCCCCAGTAGAGGTGGAACTGCCAGAGCTGGGTCATGGTCAGGAGAAGCGTCAACCCGATGGCGATCAGGACCAGACCGCCGAGCAGCAAACGACGCGGGCCATAGCGGTCGATCAGCGTTCCGCCGATAGGTGCTCCCAACCCGAAGAAGACCAGGCTGATGGCGAATGCGAACGAAATGCTGGCACGGTCCCAACCGAACTGGGCTTCGAGCGGCTCGAAGAGGATGCTAGTGGCGTTGCGCACGCCCGCGGAGAGCAGCAGTCCCAGAAACGTGACGAAGACGATTACCCAGGCATAATGGAAGCGACGGTTGGTCATTTGAGGCGTCCAGACAGATTGTGAAACGTGAAACGTTTGATGCGCATCATCATAGCGAACGGAGACCACGGCTGGATAGCTCCAATTGAGTAGCTGGCACTAACGAGCAGTCTATCGACGCGCCGTCAAACCGTGGTGGGCAGCGAAAAACATGCGACCAGGGCAGGGTCGCGAAAGGTGATTATGTCGGCGATCTGGCCCCCATATAAGGTCAAGACCTGGATCCCATACGCCCGGTGGGTGCCGTCTTCCGCGATTCGGTAGAGTCCGTAAGCGATCTGCCCATTGGCGCGGGTGGGCATCAGTCGCCATCGACCGTTGGCCGGTCCGGCGAAGATCGTCTTCGAAATCAACTGGCGAATGTTGTCCCGACCGCGATACCAGGAGGGAATAGGCGGCATGCTGAAGGTGGCATCGTCGCGCAAAAGCCCGATCAGGCCCTCGACGTCGGCTGTCTCCCAGGCTCGAACGTACTGCTCGAGTTGGGTGCTGAGGGCCGCATCCAGCACCTGAGGAGTCTCGTAGAGACGGTGAGTACGGCTCACTTCGAGGGCAGTCCGCGCGCGATGCAGAGCGCTTTTGACCGCCGAGACCGTGGTGTCGAGCAAGTCGGCGATTTCGGCCGCGCGCCAGTCCAGCACATCGCTGAGCAGCAGGACGGCGCGCTGGCGGGGCGGAAGCTGCTGCAGCGCGGCCATGAAAGCGATCGTGATGGTTTCGCGCTTGAGCATATCCTGTTCCGGGTGACGGTCTGATCGCTCCAGAAGGTCGTCCGGATAGGGTTCCATCCATATCGGTTCGGGAATGGCGGGCGGGATCGGGTCTGCTGAGCTGGATTCGTCCTCGAAGGTAAGCGGGATGACCCGCCGTCGCCGCTTTTTGAGGGCGTCCAGGCAGGCATTCGTGGCGATGCGATAGAGCCAGGCGCGCAGCGAAACATTCTCGGCAAAGGTCTCGCGGCGCTTCCAGGCGCGCAGAAAAGTCTCCTGCACCATATCTTCCGCGTCGTGAATCGAGCCGAGCATGCGGTAGCAGTGCGCCTGAAGCTCAGGGCGAAACGGCTCGACACGGGCGCCGAAGTCCTGCTGACTCAGATGGTCGAGCCTCACGAGTTTGCACTCCCTGTTCGTGTCAGACAGCATCCATGCGGGTTCGGACATTCAAACACCAGTATATGAGGTTTTCCGATCAGCGCATCCTTTGGAGCCCGTGCGTCGTTCTATGAACGTTCTCCATCATTGAAAGGAGCAGGTATGCAGTCTGACGGAAAAGCGTTCAAGACTCGGTCGCTGTTTCGCATGGAAGTGGGCGTGAGCATTCGCATCAAGGCAGCGCCGGAGCGATTGTGGGCTGCCCTCACGAACGCCAGGGAGTTTCCCCGCTGGAATTCAACTGTGAACAGCATTGAAGGGACGATCGACCAGGGGAACACCATCGAGCTCAGGACCACCGCCGTGCCAGACCGAACCTTCAAGCTTCGGATCACGACGTTCAGGCCGAATGCCGAACTGGTCTGGCAGGATGGACGCGCGCCCATGTTCACCGGCGTACGACGCTATACCCTGACGCCTGAAAAGGATGGGTTCACCACCTTCACGATGGTGGAGACGTTCGCCGGCTTCATGCTTCCGATGATTGCCGGTTCGCTTCCTGACTTCCAGCCCACCTTTGAACGCTATGCCGCTGATTTGAAAGCAGAGGCAGAACGAGCCCGGTAGCACCAACAGGCAAATCCCTGTAAAGTGACACATGCATCAGCAACATTTCACCTGAGGTTCCTGAACTTTGAATTGTGAGGATGACGACGCAATGGCCACCCCCAACTACAAAGGAAGCGGCACCAAGGAAGATCCCTGGGTTCTCCAGACCCCTCCGCTGACATCCGAATATACGCTGCACAAGGATGAAAGCCAGAACCCGCCGGTGCTGGTCTGCACAGTGGGAAAGACGGTTCTCCTGTACGACCTGCGCTGCATCGAGGACTTGCACAGGATGCTCAAGGACAAAGGCGACTGGATCGACCTCGGCAGCGCCGACGAGCAGAAAGAGGCCAAGCCGGGCACGGTCGAGGCCTGGGGTCGCTCGCCGGAGAACCCGCTTGGCGGCTGGTATGGGCTGAAGAAGGGGCTGCGCGGGCGCTTCGGCATGTACATCCCACCGCTGCTGGAGCTGCTCGGCCTGGCTGAGGTGGAGCATAACGCACGCGGCAACCGGATGCGGGCGAAGTAACTGCACCCTATGAGCGGCTGCACCCCATCATTGCGCACAGATGGGGTGCAGCCAAACGCGGGCAGTGACCGGCACCACGGGCTGGCAATTGTCCGAACCTAAGGTCGGCCCGGCCCTCGATTGCCGGCGCCGTCATCCGCGCCAACGCTCTCGTCGGCCAGATCCATGCCGATGTCGAACGTGGCGCTCATCCCCTCTAACACACCGAGTTCCTCGAGTTCAGTTTCCGTCAGCGGCGCCAGAGTCACCGTGAGCTGCCCATCGCTTTGCTGGAAGATCCCATCGCGGCTGTTCGGCGTATCAGGCGAGCCTTTGTCGGCATAGGGCTCCTGTATGTAGATCCCGGCGATCTGGTCGGGGTCGAAGAAGAGCTGGGAGGTGAACTCATAGCCCTGTTCACTTTCGGGATCGGTGCGGATCTTGAAGTGGATGTGCACCGCGCGGCCGGAATACCAGCCTGGCACGATCGTGAGAAACTCCGCCACGCCACTTTCGTCGGTGATCTGGTAGCCGCGAAGCCACATCTGCCCGGAGGTGTCGAAGCTGCGATCCTGAACGCCGGAGTAGACCCCATCGGCATCGCAGTGCCAGACGTCGACCTGAGCGCCGGCCAGCGGCGAGCATGCCCCTCCGGTGACGTCGGATACGCGATAAACGAGACGCAGCGGCAGGCCTTCCTTAATCGAATCATCGCTGGGATCGACCCGGAGATCACGGCGATTCAATTGGCCATCGACGAAGTATGGGCCCTCCGTCAATTCCGGCCGCACGACGCAGGCAGGAATTGCTGTCGCGGATGGGGTGGTGGTCGCTGTCTGCGCCAGGACGAATTGGGGCAGGCTGAGACCCGCCACAAGCGCTGCACTGCCGCCGCCAAGCAGCTTCAGGATTTCTCGACGACTGAGGATGCGACCGACGGGCTGATCGTCATCGTGTATTTCAAACATCTTGTAGTCCCTGTTCTTCAATTGACCCCTTCAGACTACGAGGCATCTGTTAATTTTTGAAGTAGAGATTGCAAGAAGCTGCCTGCCGTTGCAGAACCGAATAAAGCGTGCCGGAAACGAAAAGCAGGCAGTGCGGTCGAGTGCCGCACTGCCTGTGCCAAGGGGGGAATGGAGGGAAACTTTCGCTTTTCGCTGTAGACGTGGGTGCGTCTAGAAGTTCTTCTCCCACGTGAAGGTGTAGGCGCCGCCCGACAGGCTCGGAGCGCTGACCCAGAAGGAACCATCGTCCGAGTAGTTCAGCGAGTAGCCGCCCGTCTGCGCCAGGACGACATCGTCGGTGATGGCGTCGGCGATCATGGCCTCGATGTCGTCGACGGAGACCTGGAAGACCTCATACGCGGCCTCGGCATCCTGATTCCAGATCATGACCTGCACAGCGCTGATCACATCGACCTCGATGGGCCAGCCATTCTCGTCTTCATCCCAGATCGTCTCATGCAGTTCGTAGACGATGACCGGCGCGGCGGCATCATAGGCATTGAGGCGACCATCGGCGATCGGGGCGGGCGGCACATCTTCGCTGGTATCCGCTGCGGATACGCCGCCGAACGCGGCCGTGGCAAGCATGAGGATGGCGACGAAGGTGAGTCCGAGTTTCTTGAACATGATGGGAGTGTCTCCTTACTGTACATCTGCGTCAGGTTGCTGTTGATCAGCTTGTCTGTAGGATGCCAGTAAGGCATGGAGATCCGATGCAGGCGCCATGGGGTTTCTGTAATACTTTGTGGAGAATCTGTTGCCGCACAGGACGACCCTGGAAACGAGAAGCGCCGTCACCGGGAACCGGGACGGCGCCATCGCCTGTGAAGGTGTGTCGAGCGCTAGAGGGTATCTGATAATTGCCCTTTTGCCTTCGTTGCGGCACAAAAACGCATCTTCGTAGGGACACGCTTCTACGTGTCCGCCGGTCCGGACGGCAAGAATGCCGTCCCTACGAGAGATCCGCCGAATATTCAGATACGCTCTAGAACTCGCCGAGCCTTCTCAGAGTCTCCATGCTGACGGCCAGGTGAATGCTACTCTCGCTGGCCGACTCCACCCATGACGCCGGGATGAGCTTCTCCTCCGGGAAAATCAGACCCTGCGCAATCGAGAAATGGGTGACTTCGTTGGTGTTCGAATCCGTGTACACTTCTTGCACACGGCCGATCTGCTCGCCGTCGCTGCTGATGACATCGGCTCCCTGCTTGACGGCAACCGTATTGTCAGGGATGTTCTGCTCCTTGACGACGGGCGCAGGCGCCGGGACGATTGGTCCGTAGGCGCCCATCGCGCTCAACGGCGGATAGTAGTACACCGGCGCGTAGAAGGCCTGATCGTAGCCATCCCGAAGCTCTCCGTTGTCCGGTGAGAGGTAATACTCCTCTTCGTAAGGCGGGAAGTCATCAACTCCGCCGGTGCCTGGGGCGAGCTGCACGCGGTCCTCGTCCGCCACAGCGACGCTGTCGACCGGGATGACCTTGTCTTCTGTGAAGAGCAGTCCCTTCCGTACAACCAAACCGATGACCCGCCGCGCTCGCGGATCCAGCACAAATCGTTCAATCGTACCGAGTCGTTCGCCGTCAGCCGTGTAGACCATGGTGCCCTCTTTGAATTGCATGGAATGCCTCCATTGCACTCGTCCGGCTTACTCACCTCTATCCTAAAATTAGTTCCGCGGCAGATCATCGGCTGTGGGGCGTAGATATGGATGGGTCGGTTGGCCCGAAGTCATTTGGGTCACCTGTCTTGGGCTGGGGGTCGGGACTTGTCTACCTTTGTGCGTCCGATCGAGACCAGGAAGTCGTCGTAGTCGGCGTCGTGCGCGATTGGAGCAGTCCGGCGATCTGCCCGATCAGAAGCGGCAGGATACTTCCGCCCATCACCAGCGCCCAGCCGTCCAATCCGGGGTCAACGGTGCCGAGGACCGCCTGCATCGCCGGAGCATACGTCGCGCCAAGGAGGATCAGGATTCCCAAGCCGAGCGCCGCCCATATCCACGGGTTGAGTGTCACATCGTTGACCACCAGCGACATGGCAGAATCGTGCATGTTGAAGACATTCCACAGGTGCGCGAAGGCCAGGGTCAGCAGTGCGCTGGTCAGCGCCCGCTCCAACGACATCGACAGACCGATCCAGGCTGCGCCAAAGGTTGCAATCACGGTCAAGGTGACGGCGCCACAATAGAGGCCGACACGGAAGCCGTGAGGAGGATCTGGAACGGAGACGCCCCGTGGGGAGGAAGAGCGCTCGCCGTCGGATGCGGCGCCGCAGCACGTGCTCAGGGCCAGGGCGGAGACCAATACGGTTACGAGAGTGACAAGCATGAAACGGAGAGGGGTGGTGGCCAGATTCGCGCCGGCTAACCCGGCGAGCATGACGAGGAACAGCCCGCTGACCGTACACGAGAGGAAATACGGGGCGGACCGCTCGACGAAGCCCGAGGCTCGGCGTGGCGTCTTTGCGGACTCCAGCAGGTGGTTCTCCAGGTGGGCCGGGGGCTTTGGGAAGAGATGCTGCAATTTCATCATCTCACCTCCGGTGAGCCACACTTTCTGCCGCAAAGGAGTGATAGCGCGTTGTCTTATTTGTTCCGGCAAGCCAGGCAATAAACGGAGCATCGCTGCTGCGACTCTAGATACGATTCCGAAATGCCAGCAGGATCCGCAGGATGGTCCAGACCAGCAGTGTGGCCATGGTTGCCAGTAACCATGCACCCGTGCCTACCGCCATTCCGATGGCCGCCGTGATCCAGATGCTGGCTGCAGTCGTGAGATCCTGCACGCCCTTGTCGGTGCGATGAATGACGCCAGCGCCGAGAAAGCCGATGCCGACGACAATGTTGGATGCGATGCGGGCCGTGTCGGCTTCCGGAAAGGCGAGCTCCGACAACGAGGTGAACAGACATGCGCCCGTGCCGACCAGCATATGGGTTCGCATGCCGGCGTCCTTCTCGGCACGCTCCCGGTCCAGGCCGACGACCATACTCAAAAAGGCTGCGAAGAAGAGCTGAATTCCGACGACCAACTGCTGATCGAGTTCCATAGTCCTCTATGCCAGTTCGATGCGTTCGGATAAATGTTAGAACCTGCTGTTATCACTCTAACATTACTGCCTGCGAACGATATCAGTCAGGCGGTGGCTTGAGCCGTAGCCCATCTGGTTGATACGCCCCGGTCGCTACGGGTCGCTTCGAGCCTAATCCTGTATGGTGCTGAAGAGATTGTTAAGGGCTTCGGCGAACGTCGGGTGAGCGAGGATGGCATCGCGAAGGGTGGTGTAGGGCAGCTTGCCCATCATTGCCATCTGGATCACCGACATGATCTCCCCACCTTGCGCGCCGAGAATGGCGCAGCCGAGAATCTGATCGTCGGCGCCGATCAAGGCTTTCAGAAAGCCATCGGTTTCGCCCACCTCGATGGCGCGGGCGACATGGGCCATCGGCAGCCGGGCAATGCGATAGGGGATATTGCGCTGCTGTGCCTGTCGCTCTGACAGTCCGACACGGCCCAGCTGCGGATCGGTAAAGACGGTGTAGGGAACCATACGCCCGCTGACCGATGTATCGTTACTAAGCAGCAGGTTGTCACAGAGCACCCGGTAGTCGTCGTAGGCGATGTGGGTAAATTCCGGCCCCCCCTTGACGTCACCCATCGCGAAAATACCCGGAATATTGGTGCGCAGATGATCGTCCACCTGGATGTAACCGCGCTCGTCGGTCTGCACGCCGACTTTGTCGAGACGGAGCGCCGACGTGTTAGGCGTGCGGCCAATGGCGGCCAGCAGGTGGTTGGCTTCGATCACTCGGTTGCCTTCCGGACAGTCAACGTAGATCCGAATGTGCTTGTCGACCTGCTCAACACGGGAGACAGAACTGCTGAGCAGAATTTTGACGTCACCCGCCCGCAGAATTTTCGTGATTTCCTCGGAAATGTCGGCATCTTCGTTCGACAGCACCTGTTCCTCGCGCTCGATCAAGGTGACATGACTGCCCATCCGCTGAAAGGCCTGCGCGAACTCCAGGCCGATGTAACCCGCGCCCAGGATCACCAGGTGCTCCGGCAGTTTCTCCAACTCCATGACCGATTCTTCGTCCAGTACCTCGACCTGATCGATGCCTGCAATCGTAGGAACGGCGGCACGGCTGCCTGTGTCGATGATGATCCGCTCGCCTCGGATGACTTCTTCACGACCGTTTTGATGGCGAAGCTGGACGCTGTGGCCGCTTCCGTTGGACACGGCAAAGGCGCCCTCGGCCATAATCAGGTCCAGGTTTGCCGTGTTCTCGTATTTCTGCCGGCTGCTCTCGCGGAAATCCTGAACGATACGGTTCTTCCGCTTGCGCACCTCATAGAAGTTCACGGAAACCAGGCCGGTATGCACGCCGAAGGAGTGCGAGTTACGCGCCATATGGGCGATGCGCGCACTGGCCACCAGCGCTTTTGTTGGCGTGCATCCGGTGTTGACGCATGTGCCGCCGACGTGTTCCCGTTCCACAATCGCGGTGCGCCAACCGGCGTTCGCCATGGCGAGCGCCAATGGGCCGCCACCCTGACCGGCTCCCAGCACAATCGCATCATACGTTTTGTTGTTCATGAGCTTGCTGGTTCCATTCTGAGAACTGCCGCAGGTCGTGAGGTTCAGCGGCGTGATCTAAGCATAAAGAAGGCACTGCGCCGCTTCATCCAGAGAAGCGCTAGTCTTTTCCTGGGTCACATGTCGTGGATTTGCATAGGCTAAATGGTGGAGTTCAATACTCCCCAGTTGAGCCAACGCAAAACGATCCGAAGCGGGGACGCCGACGGCCGGACTTGAAAGTACGCTCAAGTTGTAGCGCGATGGTCTCAAACCATGGAGAAATCGTCATGAGCGAACGCATCTACTACAGCCAGGAAGGCAGAATGCGCGCCATGCGCCGCATTACCCTGCTGATCGTGCTGGCTGCATCGATTGGTATTGGCATTGGCTACGTCTTCGGGCTGCTGTTTGCGCCGGAGGAAGGTGAAGCGGCGCGTGAGAGCCTCACCCAGTCAGTGGAAAGGCGTATTGGCGCTACGGAGCGGCAGGTCAACGAGCTGCGTTCAAAGCTTGAGGACCGTATCGCGCGCTAATTCAGCCGAGGTGCGTCGGCCACCGGTACGTGAGAGCAGCAAACATCAGGGCGTTCGGACTATTGCCAAACGCCCTGTGTTGGCATGGCAACCCCTTATTGGGCCAACTTCCCCGACGTTGGCTGACGTGTTGAGGACTCTTCGTTTCTGTCCAACATCTCCATCGCGCTGACCAGCTCATCCCAGGTCGATTCCAGAAGCAGGCGGAAGTTCTCCCACTCTGCGCCGCGCGATTCGGTAACAAGTTCAAGCTGACCGTAGGCTTGCTCGATGAGCTTGCGCATTTTGCCGGCCGTCGTGATCGAAAGCTCGGCGCTGTTTCTTCCCCGATACCGGCTCAGACGGTCTTCTGCCTCATCGAGTTTCACGCGCAGTTCGTCCAGATAGGCGCGCATCTTGTCGTGAAATTCGTCCTTCTGGTACTGATCGGCCATGCTGCTTCTCCTCTGTTCTGTCGATCGTCAGGTCAGGTGAATAGTCCGAATGCGTGAAGCAGCGCGGTCTTCCCGCGGTCCCCGGTGTCTGGCCGGCGGGCCGCGACCAACCTTGCCGAGATATGCGTCACTCTTCCGTGAAGCATCCGGGATTTTCCGATCGGTCGTGAATCCTGGGCGGATCACACAGTTGCCTCTGGGACCATCTGTGCATGAAGTGATTTCAAGGCTGACTGTAACCGAAAGCGTCATACTGCCCATCGCACGATCTGGGTATCTTGGGCTGGGTCAGGTGGTCCACACTGGCGTGGCTCAGTCGACCAGGTTGTGCTCCACCGCGATCGCGACGGCCACCGCGCGATTGGTGGCATCGAGTTTGGCGAGCACACTGCTGACATGATGCTTGACGGTCGATGGGCTGATGACCAGTCGCTCGGCGATCTGCCGGTTGTTCAGGCCCTCGATGAGCAGCCTGAGCACGTCGCGCTGGCGGTCGGTGAGATCATGACCCGGCTGAGGCGGGCGCACCGCGGCAGCGATCAGTTCCTGAGTCGCTTCGGGCGAGAGGGTGGGCTTCCCGAAGTAAGCGGCGCGGATGGCGTCGGCCAATTCACCCATCCCGACATTTTTCTTGAGATAGCTGATGGCTCCGGCCTTCAGGGCGCGTTCGACCATGCCGGTGGTGTCGAAACTGGTCAGCGCGATGATACGTGTGCTGGGATGTCGTTTGACGATTTCGGTGATGGCGAAAATGCCGTCCTTGCCCGGCATCACCAGGTCCATCAGCGTCACGTCCGGACGCTCCTGTTCGAACAGCAGAATGGCGGTGTCGGCATTCTTGGCTTCGCCAGCGCATTCCAGATCGTCATAGGTATCCAGCATCAGCATCAGCCCATCACGGACCATGTCGTGATCGTCGACGATCAGGACGCGAATCGGTTTCATCTCGCTCATTGTTTTCGGCTCCTTCGAGTCGACCTTGTTTTGGAGTCCTGCGTTCCCCGAGAGCGATGCATGAGAATCCGAAAGCTGTGAAGCGAATACCGAGGATCGATGTCGACTTGTTTAACCTGCGGATACACCATTTTCCCGCAGCAGTTCAAACCTTCCCGACCGTTCGGGGTTTGTATGTGCCGCGGAGGCAAGCCCGAGTCGATGAGGGCCCTGTCCTTCGCTAAGGCTCGTCTGAGAACGAATTCCTGATGTGTAGATGCCTGATTGATACCCTTCGTCCCTTCAGTTTACGTCACGTGGCCAATCGTGTATCCGGTAGATGGCCGGTATGAAAATAGGTCGAGTGACCTATACCTGTCGGCGTTCTTCATCACTTCAGTTCTCGTTCGCCGCGTTATTCGATCGGGTGTAAGTGCTCGTCGATCGCATGCAGCAGCGCCTCGAAGGGCTGAACGAACTTGACGACACCCTCGCTCTGAAGCTCCTCTCCGACGGCCTGTAAGTTGAAACCGTGCTGGACGAGCCGGACGATCGCATCGTCAGCTTCGGCAAGGTTCTGGTCGATCGTGCGTTCAGGATGGCCATGATCGAGGAAAGCATCCAGTGTGGCCAGCGGCATGGTGTTCACGGTATCCGGGCCGATCAGGCTGTCGACATACAGGGTGTCGGGCAGGGCAGGATCCTTGGTGCTGGTACTGGCCCACAACGGCCGCTGAACGCGCGCCCCAGAGGCGGCCAGACTTTCCCAGCGCGGGCCGCTGAAGATCTCGCGGAAGCGCTTGTAGACCTGCTTGGCGTTGGCGATGCCGATCTTGCCGTTCAGGTGGTGTGATCCTGCACGTTCCAGCAGAGGGGCGAGCTTGTAATCCACTCGACTGATGAAGAAGGAAGCCACCGACGCGACCTGCGAGACATCTCCGCCCTTGGCGCGATAGGCTTCCAGACCGTTCAGGTACGCCTGGGCGACAGCGTTGTAGTGAGAGAGGGAAAACATCAGGGTGATATTGATGTTGACACCAAGGCCGATCAGGCGTTCGGTCGCGACCACTCCGTGACTTGTGGCCGGGATCTTGTACATGACATTGGGCAAGTCCACGCGTGCGCGCAGTCGCAGCACTTCCTCGACCGTCTTGCCGGTTTCGTGCGCCAGCCGCGGATCGACCTCCAGGCTGACAAAGCCGTCCACGCCCCCGGTCGAGTCGAAAACCGGCCGCAACCGGTCGGCGGCTGCCCGAATGTCGGCGACGGCGATCGCCTCATAAGCCTCCAGCGCCTGGACGCCCTGTGCCGCCAGCTCGTGGAGCTGCGCGTCGTAGGCGCGGCCCTGCGAGATCGCTTGCTCGAAAATCCGAGGGTTGGAGGTGATGCCCAGGAGGCCCTGGTCAATCAGTTGATCCAGGGCGCCGGAAGCGATCAGATCGCGGTCGATGAAGTCCAGCCAAACGGACTGTCCGAGGGCGCGAAGATTCTGTAAGGTGGGCATGACGGGTTCACTTTCTCCCTGACGGAATGGTCATAGGATGCGCCAAGCGGGATGGTCTGCAGACTATCCCGTTCTGCGTTTCTCAGCGTAATCAGTGTTAGCGCGACCTGTCATGAGGCGAGCGGCCAGATGCTGATGGGCTGCATGACCCATTTGCAGCGCTCATGGCGGTGGATGGGTCAGGTCGCTTTGGCAGTGGGCGCCGGCTTCCATTCCACTTGCAGGCGCGTTCCTTTGCCGGCCTTGCTCACGACCTTGAAGACGGCCCCGATGGCTGCCGCGCGTTCACGCATGGCACTCAGGCCGATGCCGGTCGACATCTGCTTGGGGTCGAACCCCTGGCCGTTATCCTCGATGACGAGGCGAAAACGCTTCCGTCGATACTGACAGGTGACTTTCAGCGTGGTGGCCTGACTATGCTTGGCCACGTTGTTCATGGCCTCTTGTGCGATGCGGTAAAGCGTAACGTGCGGGTCGGGCGGAAGCAGCCCGTCATTGTCCAGATCCAGCGACAGATCGACGACAATCTCCTGATGGGCCGGTATGGCGCGGGTGAGGTGATCGAGAAGCTGCCCAAAGGAGGTGCGCACGATGGCTTCAGGCCGAAGTTCCAGCAGCAGCTTACGCATCTCGGCCAGCGCTCCTCGGTTGAGTGTGATGATGTCCTGCAAGCAGGCTTTGGCCCGCTTCTGATCCCGCTCCCATATCTGTGGGACGCCTTCGGCCAGCAGGCTGGAGGCGAACAAGACCTGACTCACGGCATCATGGAGATCGCGCGCGAGGCGCTGGCGTTCTTCAACTGCCGCCAATTCGCGGGTCTGGTCCATGAGGCGAGCGCGGTCGAGCGCCTGTGCGCAGTGATCGGCCAGCGTCGACAGGAACGCGCGTTCCGACTCATCAAAGGCCTTGCGCGTCGGAAACCCGAGGCCGATGACGCCGATGACCTCTTCGTTGACGATGAGCGGGAGAGCCGCCCACGCGGAATGCTCCTCGGCGGAGGACAGGCCCTGGGTGATGGGCGCCATTTCCCCACGCTCCTCCGGGGAGCCGATCCACTGCGGCGCTTTCTTTCGAACGGCGGCGGCAATGGGCGCAGTCGGATGATCGACGGGAATATTGCGCCACTTCTCGATCACGTGGCCTGAGTAGCCGGTTGCGCCGATGACCCCAATCGTGGTCTTGTCGGCCGAAAGCAGGGCAACCACTCCCCGCGTGGTGTCAAGCCGTTCGATGCCGCGCGAGATGAACGCGTGAACGACATCCTGGACGGTCAGCGCCGTGGACAGAGCGGCTGCAAAGGCATGCAGCAGGTTGGCGCGCTGTTCCGAGAGCTTGCGCTCGCGCATGTCGATGCCGATGCCGACATGCCGGCCGTCGGTCAGCAGGATATTGGCCCATGAGGTTTCGATAAGGCTGCCGTCGCGGGCGGTGAGCCGAAAATCGCGCCAACCGGGTGCGAGTGACCCCATGTACTCCAGCGCGGCCTTGCGTACCAGTGGGTCCGGGTAGATGGCTTCAAGGAGATCGAGATTGCTGGTATCGTGCGTGCTCCAGCCGATAAGTCGTTCGAACTCGCGATTCAGGTAGATTACGTCGCTATTCGGCTCGTAAATGGTGATCATCACCGGCAGTGTGTTGATGATTTGCTCAAGGATGCTGCGCTGCTCCAGCAGCGCCTGTTCAGCCATTTTTCGCTCGGTGATATCCTGCACCGTGCCGACCAAACGCACGGGCCGCCCGCTGCGGAACGTCACCTTGCCTGTGGCCGCCACCCAGCGCATCTGTGCATTCAGCCGGTTGATGACCCGATATTCCTGGTAGTATTCGCCGGTGCCGTTTGGGTGGAGCACGCGGTCCACCGCTGCCTGGGTTGCCTCCCGGTCATCAGGATGCACCCCGCTGAGGAATGTCTCATAGGTGATGACGACATTGTGGCTGACTCCCCAGGTGTCGCGGGTGAACTCATCCCAGGTGATGATCCCCGTTTCCAGATTGTAGTCATGGATCCCAATGCCAGCAGCCAACTTCGCCAGGCGCAGGCGTTCTTCGCTTTCGCGCAGTGCCTCCTCCGCTTGCTTTCGTTTGGTGATGTCCATCAGAACGCCGATCAGACGGGACGGCCGACTGTTCTCCCCGTGGGGTTCGTACAGCACCCGTCCCTTGGTGGCGATCCAGTTGATGCTTCCATCCGGGCGGACGATGCGCGTTTCCAAATCGTATTCACCGGTCGAGTTGGCCGCCAGCGCACGCTCGAAGGCCTCCTGTACATTCTGTCGATCGCTGGGGTGGACCAGGCTGAAGCTCGACCGTACCGTGCCGGCGTCTCCTGGAGGGACGCCGAGGATCGTGCAGGTCTGGGCATCCCAGGTGATGATTTCTCCATTGCAGTGGTTGGCCCAGGTTCCCATCTCGGCGGCTTCCAGGGCCAGCCGGCGGAATTCCTCGCTTTCCTTGAGCGCTTCCTCGGCGCGCTTGCGAGCGGTGATGTCGATGAAGACGCCAAACACGCCAGTCACCCTGTTCTGGCCGTCGTGCATAGGTGCGTAGTTGACGATCTTTGAGCCTCCTCCCAACCGGTCAGGCAGGTCGATTTCCAGAGATTGGGTGCAACCGGTGGCAAGGACTTCGGTCAGTGCGGAGACCGACTGTGCGCTGACTTCCTGGGGAAAGACATCCTCGTCGCGCTGGCCGATCAACTGGTGCTGCGACAGGCCAGTCAATGCTCCGGCGTGCGCATTCGCATATTCGAAGCGCCGTTCGGTGTCGTAGATCACGAGGACATCCGGGAAGCTGTCTACCGCGCTGTGCAGGCGGGCTTCGCTATTGCGCAGCGCGACCACGATCTGCTCGTAATCGGTCACGTCCATGGCTGCGGTAGTGACTCCGATGATTTCGCCGTGTTCGTCAAGCAAAGGCTCTACCGTGATGTCCAGAACCCGAAGGCTGGCATTCAGCGGAAAACTGATCCGCTCCCGCTCACCGTCGCCGGTCTCGATGACCCGGCGCTTGAGCGCCATGAGCCGATCGACTCCGGGGGATGGAGCGATCTCGTCATCGCGCTTGCCAATGTGTTCCTCCGCTCCGAATTGGGAGTGCGGATTGTAGATCCAGGTGTAGCGCAGATCGCGATCCACGTGGGAAACCACCACCTTGGAATTCTTGAGCGCAACCCGAAAGTTGGCTTCGCTGACACGCTGCGCATCGAGCAGTTGCTTCTGCTCGGTGCGATCGCGAAACACGACGGCAAAGCCTCTCAACCCGCCGTCATTTCGTCGCAGTGCGCTGATCACCGTACTCGCCCAGAACTGCGACCCGTCGCGGCGAATCTGCCAGCCTTCGCTGCTGACTTTGCCGTCCTTCAGCGCACTGCGAAGCTGGTCGTGGGCAGAATCGCGATCGGTGTAGAAGCGCGCGAACTCCGATCCGACAATCTCCCGCGAGGTATAGCCGGTGATGCGTTCTGCGCTGGTATTCCAACTGGTGATCTGCCCGTCGGGGGACAGGGTGAACATGGCATGGTCGTGCACGGCTTCGACCAGGATTCGGAAAGACCGATCGTTTTCCTCTGAAATGCGTCGGAAGTGGGCGGCTTCGGCGCTCCCCAGCGCGGCCCGGAGGGTCTGTCGGTGAAGGCGCTCGCTCAACAGACTGATAAGCAAGCATTCCAGGATGAACAGCACCAGACGCACGTTGGAGCCGGGGTTTCCACCCAGGTAGCTCCCGATGGGTTCCAGAAAGAAGTAGTCGGAGAGCAGCGCCGAGACCACCAGCGCCAGTAGCCCAGCACGGAGACCACCGAGCCAGGCCGCGATGGTCACGCACCCGAAGAAGAGCAGAAAGGGAACTGCCTGCCCGATGACATGCGTGAACACGAGCTTGACGACAAAGGCGGCCAGCACGATCAGGATGACGCCGCTGTAGATGATGAGAGGTCGGTGTACGCGGGACGAACGCAAATCAGCCAGGTTTCTCATAGGTTTTCACGAAATTCAAGCCGGTGGTCCGATGCAGCGATTGGGCCGGCGCGGACGGGCGTGAAAAGTCACTGATCCCGCAAAACGATCGAGCCATTGCCAAAAGAGATAGATTTCGGGCAGAACGAGACTCTGCCTCCCTCTCCAAACTGAAACGCTTGCGTGGTTGATGTGGCTGCGCCCCTCAGGACTCCGGGAGAGGGACCGGGTCAATGAAGATCTCCAGGGGAATTTTACCCACGGTGCTCTCCGGTCGTTCGAGATCCAGCGCGTACAGAATTGTATGGGCACTGTCGGCCACACTGACAGGTTCCTGGATCGTGTAGTTCGCCTTGATGCCCGGCCCTGCGGCAATCCACGGGATGAGCCGGTCTTCCGGAGTATCCTCCCCGTGCCCAAAGCCATGGCCGCCATGGTCCGCCGTCACGACGATCAGGGTTTCGTCCAACACATGGTTCGCCTCATACCAGTCCAGCAAGCGCCCAACCTGAAAATCGGTATTTTCCAACTCCCAGAGATAGGGCCTGGACATCCAGCCCAGCAGATGCCCGAAGTAATCGGGGTTAGGAAAGTGAACGAGCAGTACGCGATAGCCGTCATCGAGCAGCGTAGTGGCGGCGTCGACCACGCTGGCATCGCCTGACCGAGCGAAGACAAACGGGATGTCGTCGTGCTGACGGAACTGCACGAGCTTTTCCTTGCCCGCGACGATCGCGGTGGGGTAGCCCGCCTCATGGGTGGTCAATAGAAACGTCTTGGCTCCGACTGGAATGTCGGAGTAGTCGTTGTGCACGACTCCGTGTTCGGAGACATCCAGGCCGGTCAACATTGAGGTATGCGCCGGGATGGTTACGGAAGGGGAGACTGTCAGCGCCGACAATGTCGACGACCCGCGAGCTGCGAGCGTGTCGAGGTTGGGCGTATCCACCTGCTGGATGGCGTCCGGTCGTGCACCATCGAGGGAGATCAGCAGGATGTACTCGGGGGGGGGCGGAGGGTTCTCCTGGCCTTGCAAGCCCAAAGCGCCGATGAGCAGAATCAGGATCAGTCCTGCAAAAGAAAAACGCATGATGCTTCTCCTACGGATCTGGATGAGGCCTCTCTGCTCTGAGGTTGATGACGCCCATCAGGCCTATGTCGAACACGCCATCTGGCCGATTGCAGGGCTAGGTCAACAGATACGATGGAGTGGGAGATATTTCGGCCCGGCAGACTCATTCGCAAGCCGGCAGACTGCCTGAGGCAGGAACGCTCATTGTCCGAGGCGGTGTCCGAGGACGCAAGAGCCAGAATTGCCTGGCCTGGGTCGACGAGTACGGGGGAGCGGGGATGAAGAAGGAATGAACAGGCGTCCGCTGCTGGTGAGCGGCTTTGTTCTGGGCGTTGGCCTGGGCGGGCTTCTTGATGGCATCATCCTGCACCAGATTCTGCAATGGCACCACCTGGTGAGCAGTGTTTACCCGACCGACACACTTCAAGGGCTTGAACTGAATACCCTGTGGGATGGGCTGTTTCACATCGTGATGTACGTCATCACGGCGGTGGGGCTGTTCTTGCTCTGGCGGGCCGTGACACGTCGCGGCGCTGTGCATTCCCCGCGGACGGTGATCGGTGCGCTTCTCCTCGGGGTGGGCAGTTTCCATGTACTGGACAGCGTCCTGAATCACTGGGTGCTGGGGATACACCACATCTGCTATGAACCGAACGCGGCGGCTTGCGATGCCGGCTTTTTCGCGCTGGGGATCGTCTTTCTGATCGCCGGCGGAGCGCTGGTCCGCGGGAATGACCGTAGAGCGAGGATCGAAATCGAAGACTAACGCAACCGGCGGAGCAATCAGACCTGCGTGAACGGATCGCCGCGGGACCGCGCCAGCAGATCCTGCACCTCTTCATCGGACACCTGCTCGAAGTTGCGGTACCACAACCCGACCGCGTGAAAGGGCTCTGGCGTCACCGCGCAGATCACCTGATCGACCTCATCGCGGAAAGCATCACACGACTCCGATGAGGCAATTGGCACACCAACCACGAGCCGTGCCGGCTCCTTCTGCTGGATCGCCAGCACTGCGGCGCGCATGGTCGCCCCTGTCGCCAGCCCATCGTCGATCAGAAGGATTGTGCGGCCACCAATCTCCGGCAGTGGACGGTCCCCTCGATAGAGGCGCTGCCGGCGCTCCAGTTCGGCGAGTTCGCGGTCAGTGATTGCTTCCAGCTCCGCGTCAGTCACCCCGAGCATCGAGATCAGCCAGTTGTTCAGGACACGCACGCCGCCGGTCGCGACCGCGCCAATGGCGAGTTCCCCGTGGCCGGGGGCGCCGAGTTTTCGCACCAGGAAGATGTCCAGCGGTGCGTGGAGGTGTTGGGTCACCTCCCAGGCGACCGGAACCCCTCCGCGGGGTAGAGCCAGGATCAGCACATCGCGCTGATTACGATAGCCGGCCAGATGTTCCGCCAGCAGTTTTCCGCCTTCCGTCCGGTCCTGGAGAATCATCTGCGTCTCACCTATCGACTATCGGCGCAGAGCCTTGATCAGCCAGGGGATCAGCGCGATCGTGCCGGGGCGGACGTTAGCCTTGCGAAAGGCGCCGATACTTCGAAAGGCGAGCGCGCTCATGACGCTCAGGACACTGGCGAAGCTCAGGAAGCTGGCAATACTGCCGATCGAGAACATGCTGCCGATACTGCCAATGCTGAGCACGCTCCCGACGCTGCCAATACTCAGGATGCTGCCCACGCTGCCAATACAGAGGATACTGCCGCGGCTTCCGAGCGACAGAATGCTCCGCCGGCCAACGGGACGCGTGATGTTGTGTTTTTCTTCCGGGATCCAGCTCATGGTTTCGCCTTGATGTCGCTATCCTCTCATACGCCCCAGGGATAGAGTTCCGGCGGCTGGTGCACGTCCGCCTCGACCTGGAGAGGATGCAGTGCGCGCGTCTCCTCCAGATTGATAGAGCTGTCGTAGCGGCGCGACAATGCCGTCGGCACATAGCTGCCGTCCCACTGTTCCAACGGGCGATAGACGACACCGATTGCACGATGTCCTCGAACTTCATGGAACAGGGTATCCAGTGGGTGGGTCCGCGAAAAGACGAGCAGTCTGTCCGCAATCAACCGCTTGCTCAGGCGTGCCCGCAAAAGATGGTACTCGGACGTGACGTGGGTGGCTTCGCCAAGCAGTACGAAACGGGCATCGCCGATCTGGTCCATGAGCGGGTCCAGATCGGCGCTCGTCTCCAAAGGATGGGCGGCCGTCCGGATCAGGGCGACCGCCGAGTAACCGGCATCTGCCTCAACCATCGTTACGCGCCTTCACCTCACGTCCGTAAGCAATCGGAAGCAGAAGATGTCAGGCTTCCCCTTCGCGCTCGATGCCGAACGCGATCTTGACGCTCACCCGCCGGCCGACGATCCGGTCGTTTTCGACTTCCGCGGTCTGGTTGGTGACCTCGATACCGCTGATGTTGCGGATGGTGCGGGAGGCTTCGCGCAGCGCCACCTCCACCGCATCCTGCCAACTGGTGGGGGATGTGCCTACCAGTTCAATGACCTTGGCGACCCGTGTGTTCATGCAACCCTCCTCCTGAAATCTCCGTCCAATGCAACTGAGCAATGCAACTGAGCAATGCAACTGAGCCGCGATTCCTCCAGAACGTACAACTTACAGGGAGGCTGTCGCGACGGCGTCGGCAATCTCCTGATAGAGCTGGCGGCTCACGCCGACAGCTTCCGGGTCGCCCTTGCGCAAGGCGGCATAGTAGGCCTGTAGATGCTCCGCCGGAAGCTGTGGGGGGAGCGCGGCAGGAACATTCGGATCGGTATGGGCATCGATCACCACCGGGCGATTCGCCCGCAGCGCCTGATCCCAGGCCGACCCCACCGCATCCGGCGACTTCAGTTCAATCCCCATCAGGCCGAGACTCTCGGCATAGCGGGCGTAGGAAAAATCGGGCAGGGGCTGGGTCTCCTGGTTCTGCGGCATTTCCGCCTGCCGCTGCTCCCAGGTCACGAAGTTCAGATCGCCGTTGTTGAGAACCAGCACGATCAGGCGCGGATCCGACCATTGGCGCCAGTACTTGGCCACCGTCATCAGAACGTTGTTGCCGTTCATCTGCATCGCGCCGTCGCCGGCCATGGCGATCACGGCCCGATCGGGGTAGGCGAACTTGGCGGCCACCGCATAGGGAAGGGCGCTGCCCATCGACGCTAGGTTCCCCGACACTGAGGCCATCATACCTCGTCGAATTCGGAGATCGCGGGCGAACCAGGTGGCCGCGCTCCCGGAGTCGGTCGTCAGAATGCAGTTGTCGGGGAGTCGGGGCGAGAGCTCCCAGAAGACGCGCTGTGGGTTGAGCGGATCCGCCTCGTTGTGAGCACGTTCCTCCAGCACCTTCCACCAGTCCGCGACGCCCGCCTCAATCTCCTCGCGCCAGGCGCGGCCGGTCTTGTGATTGAGATAGCGAAGCAGGGCGCGCAGCGTCTGAGCGCTGTCGCCGATCAGGTTGATTTCCGTCGGGTAGCGTAGACTGACCATCCGTCCGTCGATGTCGATCTGGACGCCACGGGCCTGTCCTTCCGGCGGCAGAAATTCCGAATAGGGGAAGCTGGTGCCGATCATCAGCAGCGTGTCGCAGTTCATCATCAGGTCCCAGCTCGGCCTGGTGCCGATCACCCCGATCGAGCCGGTGACGAACGGCAGATCGTCGGGCAAGGCAGCCTTACCGAGCAGAGCCTTGGCCACCCCCGCACCCAGGCGCTCCGCGACTTCGATCATTTCGTCGGTGGCGCCCAGCGCTCCCGCGCCGACGAGCATGGCGACTCGCTGGCCCGCATTCAGGATGTCGGCCGCGCGTCGAATATCTTCTTCAAGCGGCACTGCGCAGGATGACAAAGCCCCATGTCCGGTAAAGACCGATCCATGCTCGCGGGGCATGGGCTGCATCTCTTCTTCCTGAATATCCTTCGGAAGAATCACGCAGGTCACGGTGCGCTCGGACTGGGCGATGCGCAGCGCGCGGTCAATGACGGTGCGTGCCTGGGCGGGTTCGACGACCATCTGCACATAATCGCGGGCCATGTCCTTGAACAGCGACAGCAGATCGACCTCCTGCTGGTAGTCGCCGCCCATCGAAAAGCGTGCCGATTGGCCGACGATGGCCACCACCGGTTGATGGTCCATGCGTGCGTCATACAAACCGTTGAGCAGATGAATGGCGCCCGGTCCGGAGGTTGCCAGGCAGATGCCGACCTCCCCGGTGAACTTGGCATGGCCGCAGGCCATGAAGGCGGACATCTCTTCGTGCCGGACCTGCACGAATTCGAGCAGTTCTGTGTGTTTCTGCATCGCACCCAGGAGGCCATTGATGCCATCGCCGGGGTACCCAAAAATGCGCCTTACACCCCACTCGTGCAGCCGCTGAACGATAAATTCGCCGACGGTGACAGGCATATATCTCTCCGGAATTCAGAAACAAAGGAAGGGACGTGCCGACCCCATGGCCAGAGCGTCCCTTCGTTGTAAATGCACAGTGAATGCACATATGCACAGGCGCTCCGGGTGCAGCAGATTCGGCTGTCGCCCTGAAGCGGTTACTTCTTGTTGCCGGTCAGGTTGTCGATACCCTCACGAATCTGCTCGCCCAGGCTCTGGTCGACCTTGATCCGATTGTGGACGTCCTTCACCCCCCACACTTCCGCGGCGACATCTTCGGCCATGCGCTTCTGATGGCGGTCCTCGACGCGGCCCTCCAGTGTGACCTCGCCATTCTGAACCGCGACCTGAATGTTGGTCGCGTCGATATCGCCATGCCAGGTCAGGCGGTCGTTGACATCCTCCTGGATACGGTCGTCGGAACGCGCGTAGCCCCGAGGGCCTCTTCCCCAAGAGCGGCCACGGCCTGTCTGACCCTGCACGCTGCCAGGGCTGTGCCGTCCATAGCTCCCCTGAGTATCCGACGTGCCGTATCCCTGATCGGAATTCCAACCCTGGCCGGAACGATAGCGCTCGCCGGCGCCGTACCCCTGGCCCGATCGATAACCCTGGCCTGAACCCGAAGACTGCGAACCGTAGTTGCGGTCGGAACCGTAATCCTGGCCCGATCCGAAGTTTCGGTAGTATTCTTCGTCTGGGGTTCTTCCGCGCTCATATGACCCGGAACCCGATCCCCAACCGCGGTTGGGCCAGTTCGAAGCGCGGCCAGATTCAGAGTCGCGACTCTGGCCGCGGCCCACCGGGCGCGTCCCGGATTCTCGCCGGTAATCGGCATCGCCCTCGGTATCAAAGTCTCGACGGCGCTCCCAGTCTTCATCACGATCGCGACGGCGATCATCGTAATCGGCCATGTTGATCCTCCGTAATCCTTACGGTATCTCCAGTTCTACCCGCTCTGATGACGGAATGAATGACCCTAGGGGTTGAATTTGACCTATCCAGGTGGCCCATACGAATGGTGTGGTCGCCAAATGTTATGGCCCATATGGATGAATGGCTTTGCGAAACTGTGGCAACGGCGAGACTTGAAACCGTGTGCGGCTGCTACCCGGGTGAGGCGGCCGGTGCGACAGGACTCTTCTTCGGCGTTCGAAGGAAGAAGGCAAACATGGATACCGCAAACAGCCCCATGACGCCCCAGAAGAGGAAGGGCGCGCTGAACCCGACGGTCGTCAGACTGTTGCCAATGGCGGGAGAGAAGGTTCCGCCCAGGTTGCGGATCATGTTGGCAAAGCCGATGGCCGTCCCGGTATAGAGCTGGCTCACACCGTCGACTTCGAGCACACTGGCGTTGAGGATGGCCATGAACGAGTCGAAGACAAAACCAGTCGCGCCAATCACCAGTACCACCATGGTGCCGTCGACGAACCCAAGCGACGTAATGCCCGCCGTGAGCATGAGTGCACCGGCGATCAGAAAGCCACGCCGCAGCCGCAGGCGGTCGGAGAGGATGGACAGCGGAATCACGGCGATCAGGCTGGTCAGGAAGAAGGCCGCCAGAGCACGGTCGGCATCCAGCGGTTCCCAACCGATCGCCTTAAGATAAGTCGGAAGGTAACCGGTGAATCCCTGAATGCAGGCATGGATTCCCATCCCGCCGAGGCCAAGAATCCACACGTTGCGCAGTCGCATGATCGCTGCCAGTCGACCCCCAAATGAGACATGGGGCAGGCTGCCCGAGCGCTGCTGCGCCTCCGGCGGGTGGACGATCACCCAGACCAGGCTGACCAGTATCGCGATGACGCCGTAGAAGACCAGTACCTGCCTCCAACCGCCCAGCGCCGGGAGAATGACGCTGGTGCTGAGCAGAGGTCCGAGCGTCAGGCCGGCGGCGAACCCGGCGGAGATCACCCCGCTGGCCATGCCAAGCTGGTTGGCGGGGAACCACTGGCTGGCGACCTTGAACAGCATCACCGGGATGATCGCCTGGAAGATGCCGTAGGCCAGCGCCGTCAGCAGTAGCGTCGGCAGATCGACCGCGAAGCCGCGTATCAGCCCGAACAGCCCTGTGAGGAGGCAGGCCACCACCAGAGTTCGGCGCGTTCCGAAGCGATCGCCCAGGGTGCCGCCGACCAGCGCGAAGAAGATCCCGGTGAAGGAAACCATCCCCCAGACCATGCCGATCTCGACCAGCGTGAGGTCCAGGTCCGCGCCAATCGTGGCGAACAGTGGCGGAAGGGACATGTTGGGCAGTGTAAGGACGAGCAGCGGCGTCATGGCGCACAGAGCGAGCATGACCCACCGGTAGGCGGGGCTGGACTGCTTTGAAGCGAACCGGGTGAACGCCATCAATGAACCTCTGGAGCGCGTGATGCGAGGAATTCTACCGCAGTCCAGAGGGTGGACCACTACACCATTTACGACCAGGACTGAAATGGTATCACCAGGTGGAATCCCGCACTCCGGTTATTCCGGACTGGTCACCGCCGAGGGAGGGGCTTTCAGGTAGGGGAGGCGAACCGAAAATGTCGAACCGGCGCCGACGAGGCTATCCACGTGGATCGATCCGCCATGTAGAGCCAGAGCGTCGCGCACCATGGCCAATCCAAGGCCCGCGCCGCCAATGCTGCCGACGTTTGAGGCCCGGTAGAAGTTCTCGAAGATTAACTCCAGCTCATGTGCCGGGATGCCGATGCCAAAATCCTGAACCACGATGGTGGCCGCGTCGTCACCGCCATTCACCTGAACGCCGATGGTGCCGCCGTTGGGCGAAAACTTCACGGCGTTGCTCAGCAGATTGACGATCACCTGAAGGAGGAGATTGCGATCCAGAATGACCTGCCGACTCACGCCATGATAGGTGCACTCGATTCTGTGATTCGGCGCAGAGATCTGTATCTCGTCGGCCAGGCTTCGACAAACCGCCTGAAGGTCGATTGACTCGGCGATCATGGTGACTTTGCCGCTCTCGACGGCGCGAATGCTCAGCATTTTGTCCAGCAGGCGGACCATGTGATTGACCTGGTCGACGATCTGATCCAGCTTTCGGTCGCGACTCTCGTCGGTCATGCGCGATCCGTAGCGGCGGATTGCTTCGACCGAGAGGTTGATGATCGAGAGCGGCGTGCGAATCTCGTGGGACATGTTGGTCACGAACAGCTCGCGCATGCGATTGAGTTGAAGTTCCTTATCCAGCGCCCGGGTCAAGTAGGCTTCTGCGCGCTTGCGCTGGGTTGCATCTCGAAAAGAGGCGATCAATCCGCGGAAGCGGCTCGCCTGGTCGTAAATCGGGTACGTGATGGAATCGGCGTGAATAGTCGTCCCATCGACGGTGTTGAGACGGTTTTCTCCGCGCCAGCTCCCTGGAATCCCTTCGATGATCGCGACTCGCCCCGCAACGGTGGACTGATCGGGTTCGATCTCCCGGTACACGTTTTGCCACCAGTGGATGTCCAGGCATTCGCTGGCTTCGGTCGCGGCTTCTTCATTGCGGAGAATGCCAGGCCCGCCCAGCCAGTTGGCGACCGCATAACCGGACACTTTGCCTGCGACGAGATTTTCGAAGCCGATATAGGATGTGACGTCGACCCCCTCTATAGGTTCGAGCTGGTTGACGACAATCACCGCAATTCCGGCGTTCAGCGCCTTGCGCAGCGCCAGCTTGACGTCATCAATGGCGATCGTCGACAGAGCAATGGCGTCGACTCCCTCGGCAATATAGTCTTCGATGATGGCGATCTGACCTGAGAGATCTTCGGGCGTGAATGGGGAGCGGGTCACGATGTTAACATTCAGCCCGTGCTGCATCGCATCCTGTGCGGCCTTCTGGAAATACTCGGTCGCGGTACGATAGACGCCGGTATCCCCCATCTGAATCCAGCCGATGACGATGCGCTCTGGTAGTTTTCTCTCGGCCTTGAGCATGTCCCAATCAATCGGCTCCAGCGAAAGAGTGGGGTAGAACGAATCGACATTCTGCCTGTAGACTGTGCGCGGCCGAATGTCAAAGGATGCTGGCACGGGATGACCCAGCGCGTGCATGATCGCGAATTTCGCCCCGTACCATCCCCACTCGGCAAATCCGTGATGGGTCTCCGCCACAAGTTCGCCGGCGCGAATACGCTCGACGGATTCTGGCGTGACATCGTTGGAGAAGATCCGTACTTCGTTCTGGCGCCGCGCCTGTTTCACGGCTGCGAGTGCGCCCAGCGCCATTTCACTGGAGGCAGCCCAGATCACGTCGAGCGCGCCTGGAGGGTTGATGCGCAGAAGGTCCCTGGTGATGTTGTAAGCAACCTCGCGGTCCCAGTTCGCGGCCTCCACGCTGATGATCTTCACGGCGGGGAAGCGATCGAGCACCTCTCGAAAACCGCCCAGGCGCGCGGCGGAGAAAAAGCTGCTGGCGCCGGCCCATTCGGTGATCTGGTTCAGCAGGGGAAGGTCTTCGCCAAACCAGATGGCGGACAGCGGCTGGCCGACGATATCCTGCCCCACGAGTTTCTTGCAGGCCTCGTTGGCATAGACAATTTGAAACGTGGCGTCCGTGGTCAGAATTGCATCAATGGAGTTATCGACGATGTAGCTGAAAATGCGAGGCTCATCGTCGTCCTGGGCATGCGATGCGGGAAGGTAATACGGCGGCACGATTGCTTTCTCACTTCGTCAGGCAACTCCTGACACCTCTATCATACCCCAATGTGGTTCAACTGAGAGTTTACGTATACGGGCAGGGACATTGGGCGAATTGCGTTTGTTCGCAATGGGTTTGGTCGGCTGCGCGCAGAGGTCAGGGACGGGGATAACGCGTCGTAGAGCGGTTCTTTTTTGCCCTTTGCATTGCTGCGGCACAAAAACGCCCCTTCGTAGGGACATGCTCTCTCGGCCGGTCTGCGGCAAAAATGCCGTCCCTCGCCGAATATCTTCGCCTAGCGAGTGACGGTGCGCAGGTGGAACGATTTGGGCCGGGTGAAGCTCTCGTAGCCCAGCACCGACAGTGTACAGCCGCGTCCGCTGTCCTTGACGCCCGTCCAGGCGAGTTCGGGATCGAGGTAGTCGCAGCGGTTCATGAACCACGTTCCGGTGTCGACCTGATCGCCGATCTGCATGGCCGCCTCGACATCCTGCGTCCAGATCGACGCCGTCAGTCCGTAGCGGCTGTCGTTCATCAGAGCGATGGCTTCGGCATCGTCCTTCACCTTCATGATGCCGAACACCGGGCCGAAGCTTTCCTCGGCCATCACTTCCATGTCATGATCGACGTCGACCAGGATCTGGGGCGCGAGATAGGGCGTGCCTTCGCGATCGGCCGGGAACAGCGCCGGGTCGATCAAAGCTCTGGCTCCCTGGCTGACCGCCGCGCGAATTTGCCGGCGGACGTTCTCGGCCGATCGGGTGCGCACAACAGGACCGAGTGTCGTCGCCGGGTCCATCGGGTTTCCGAGGACGTACTGCCTGGTCACTTCGACTGCGCCCTCGAGGAAGGTATCGTAGACATCCTGATGCACGTATACGCGCTGGATGCCGCAGCACGACTGCCCGCTGTTGAAGAGCGCGCCGTCCACCACGTTCTCGATGGCATGGGCCATGTCCACATCGGGGCGGATATAGGTCGGGTCGTTGCCGCCCAGTTCCATGCCCGTGCCGATGAAGCGCTGACTCGCCGCCGCCTGAATGGCGTGGCCGCCGTCAACTGAGCCGGTGAAGGCCACAAAGTCGATGCGGGGGTCGCCGATCAGGCGCGCTACGTCGTCGTGGGTCATGTGCAGGTGCTGCATCACCCCTTCAGGCAGCCCGGCTGCTCGCAGCGCCTCGGTGTAGCGCTCGGCGACGAGCGGCGTCTGGTCGGAGTGCTTGAGGATGACGCTGTTGCCGGCCATCAGCGCCGGCACAATCGCGTTGACCGAGGTCAGATAGGGATAGTTCCAGGGCGCGAGCACCAGGATGACGCCCAGCGGCTCACGCCGGATGAAGCGTTGGAAGCCGTCTTTGGGCTGCGCTGGGAGATCTGCCAGCGCCTGAGGGGCGATTGACGCCATATGACGCGCGCGCTCCTGAAAGCCCCTCTTGATCTCGAAGGGGCTATAGCGGATCGGGCGGCCCATTTGCATGGTGATCTCGGTCGCGATGTCGTCGACGTGGTCGAGCATGTACTGCACCATGCGTTCGCAGACGGCGGCGCGCTCGGCGAGAGCGGTCTGCTTCCAGGCGCGCTGGCCCTCGACCGCACGGCTCAGGGCAGCGTCGATCTGCCGGGCGTCAGCCAGCGGCCGTTCAACATAGATCGATCCGTCGACAGGCGAAATTGTGGTTTGCAGGGATACCATCGCGCGTCACTCTGGCGTGGTATAGGCGGACGTAATGCCGCCGTCGACCAGGAAGTTCGTGCCTGTCACGAACGAAGCTTCGTCCGATGCCAGAAATAACGCTGCGTTGGCGATTTCCGACGCCTCGCCAAAGCGTCCCATCGGGATATGAACCAGCCGCCGCTGCTTCTTGGCGTCGGTGTTCAGATACTTCATCAGCAGTTCGGTGCGGAGTGGGCCGGGGCACAGGGCGTTGACGCGGATGTTCTCACGTGCGTGGATGGCGGCCAGCTCGCGGGTCATCGACAGGACCGCGCCCTTGCTGGCGGTGTAGGCCAACTGCGGCGTGGCCGCGCCCAGGGTGGCGACGAACGAGGCGGTGTTGATGACGCTGCCGCCGCCGGCCCGACGAATCGCCGGGATCCCGTACTTGCAGCCCAGGAACACACCTTTGACGTTGATCTGCATGGTCAGATCCCAGACTTCTTCGCTGGTCTTGACGGCGTCATCATCGTCGGCATGGCTGATGCCTGCGTTGTTGAAGAGCACGTTGAGCAGGCCGTAGGTTGACTCGGCCGCCTGAACCATGCGCTCGCAGTCGGCCGCTTTGGAGACGTCGGCGCGAACGAAGACCGCTTTGCCTCCCTGCGCTTCAATCTCCTGGACGGTCTTCTGGCCGGCTGCCTCATTGATATCCACGGCGACGACGGCCGCGCCTTCTTTGGAGAAGAGCAGGGCGGTGTGATATCCAATTCCGCTGCCTGCCCCGGTGATCAGTGCAACTTTGTTTTGCAGACGCATTCTCTATATCCTCTCGGTGATGGCGCTCATGGGTTACGTTGAATCAAATCTGCTCAAAATAGCGTTTGCGTTCCCAGTCGGTGACCCAGCGATGGAAGGCGCTCACTTCGTCCCGGTAGAAGTGCGTATAGTGCTCGACGACTTCCGGCCCGAATGCGGATTTGGCGAAGGCGCTGTTGGCGAACAAATCCACCGCGTGCTCCAGGGTATAAGGCACGCGCGGCAGGGTCTGCGCGGAATAAATGTCGCCTTCAAAGATGTCTGGCGGCTCGATCTTGTTGGCAATTCCATCAAGTCCCGAGGCCAGCGCGGCGGCATACGCCAGGTAGGGGTTGCAATCAGCGCCGGGGATGCGGCACTCTATGCGCAGGCTGGGTCCCTTGCCGACGACGCGGAAACCGGCGGTACGGTTGTCGTAGCTCCAGGCGATGCGCGTCGGCGCCCAGGAGAAATCGACATAGCGTTTGTAGGAGTTGATGGTCGGCGCATAGAAGACCATCACGTCGGGGACATGGGCCATCCAGCCGCCCAGGAACCAGCGGAAAATATCCGAGCCTTTGGTGGGGCCCAGCGGCTTCTCGCCGACAAAGGCGTTGGCCGGGCCTTTCTTCTCGTCCACCCACAGGCTCAGGTGAATGTGCGAGCTGGACCCGGCAGTGGCGTCGGGGGTGGGTTTGGCCATGAAACTGACGCTGAGCCCCAGCGACTCGGCCAGTTCCTTCAGGCACTGCTTGAAGACGACGTGTCGGTCGGCCATGGCCAGCGCTTCGGCATAGCGCACGTTGACCTCATGCTGGCCGTGACCCCACTCGCCTTTGGAGTTCTCGACCGGGACGCCGGAGTACTTGAGATGGCGGCGCGCTTCCGCGGTGAATTTCTCTTCACGCATCCCCTGGAGCATGTGGTAGTCTTCGATGTACCAGCCCATCGGCTGAAGGTGGGTGTAATCTTTCTCCGCCGCCTGACGATAAGAATCTTCGTAAACGTAGTATTCAAGTTCCGAAGCGGCCATCACCTGATAGCTCTGGCTCGTGGCAAGGTCGATCTGCTTGCGCAGGATTGAACGGGGCGCTACGCCGATGTGGTCATGGGTGTACTCGTCATTGACGTCGCAGATCACCATGGCCGACTTGTTCAGCCAGGTGGCAACGCGCAGGGTGTTTAGGTCCGGCACAAGGTGAAAGTCGCCGTAGCCGCGCTCCCAGTTGGAGAAGGCATAGCCGCGGATGGGCTCCATTTCCATGTTGGTGGTCATCAGATAGTCGCAGGCGTGAGTGCCGCTGGCGGCGATCTCCTGAACGAAGAACTCGGCATCGACGCGCTTGCCCATGAGACGCCCATAGTGGTCGGTGAAGCCCAGGACGACCGTTTCAATCTCACGCTGATCGACCAGTTCGGTGAGCATATCGAGCGTCAGCATGCCATGAATCTTCGTCATGTGCCCTCTGCTTGTGTGCTGAGTAGATCAGGTTATAGGTCACGGCCGCCTGGCAGACCGCATGTAGTGAGTTGGTCGAGGATTTTACAGCAAGCGGGAAGAATTTCGAATCGGAAACCGATTGAAATGAATCAATCGCAGAGAGGCGACCCGCCTGAGATCGTGGTAAACGGCGCTCAGGACAGGCCTCTTCGCAATCGTCTATTCCCAAAGCAGTTGGAAGTCGAAGACCGAGTCGCCTTCATTCCACTGCGGGAAGTTGGTGCCCCAGACATTGTTGAATAGATTGATGTGAACGCCGTCGTTCATATTCGGGAGTTCGTTCGTGAAGCGCAGCAGGGAGGGCGTGCCAGGGGCGATCAGCGGCGCATCGCGCGTCACGAAGGTGAGTCGCTTCTGCTGGTGCAGACACTGAACGCGATCGAAGACGGCATGCAGGCCGCGGCTGCCGCCGGAGACTACGCGCGCCGGGTCGATCCACTGGCCGAGCTTCTCGAAGCGCCACTCCGCACCCGGGGCAATCGGCATGAACGACAGCCAGAGCGCCTCCGGAATCCGGCAGGCGGGCTTGTTCTGCCAGGCCAGCCGAATGTCGATCTGCGGCCGATTCTCGGACACGTTGTAATTCAGCGTGACGCGGGGCGGTGCGCCATATGCAGCCGACCATTCTTGCGGAATGGCGAGTGCCGCGGTGATCGAAAGACCATCGCCGACCGGTTCGACGCTCAAGCTCTCGATCGGCGCCGGCGTCCTGGGGATACGGACACCCTTTCCAGCCAGGCCGGGTTTCCTATAGTCATACTGCGCCCAGGCGGAAACGGCGGGCCGGTCCTTGCTCTGAATGTACTCCGCCCAGAAGCGATCGTAGTCAGCGTCGTCGAACGTCTCGTAGCGGAACAGCACCAGCGGCTGTTGAGCGGATGCCCACATCCGCCGGTCGCTGCGGGTCTGCAGGTGCTGGATCGCCCCCGTCTCCGGATCAAGCTCGATCTCGAAGTGGCGGGTGCTGAACTGACGGGTGTCGCTGCGCCAACCGGTCGAGCGGCGCGGCATCATCGGTGGCAGCAGGGCATCCGTGGCGGCTTCGTGCCAATGTGTGCCTTCCAGTGCCGAGACCGCCCGGTCGACGTAAGCCCGCTGTTCGTCCCACGAGGCCTGCATGGTCTGGAAAGGCGGGGTAGACCGCGCCGCCGCCAATGCCTCGGCGGTGTACGAGTCGTACTGCGCCAGATGCATCTTGGTATCCATGCCCCAGGTGTGCTCGGCCACGCACAGGAGCGCATCCTGAAAGGCGTCCAGCGCTCTTGGAGGAGCCGACTCCGGGGTCTGGACGATGTCGCGGCGCAGCCGGACCAACTCGCGCCAGGCGCGAACCTTCTGCGGATCGGTACCGACGCCGTGAATCCACGAATCGCCGATCTCGTCGGTCAGGACCGGCAGTTGGTCGCGCACGGCCTCGAGCGCGGCGGCGAAGGTGTCCAGCGTCGTGGGCAGGATCTGCGCCGACGGAAACTGCTGGCGCAGGTCTCCGTAGACCTTCTTCAGCGCGTCCAGGCTGGGCGGTCCGATATTGTCGCCGGTCATCTGAACTGCCAGGGCATCGCTCAGCCCGTCGGCCTGGACAATGCCGCCGTAGTGATGTTCGTAGATCATCAGCAGTTCGTGGCCGCTCGCCTCATCGCGCCAGACAAAAACGGGCGGTACATGGGGCATGGTCGAGGCCTCGTTGACCCCGATGTGCAGCAGCTTGATGCCGGCGCGGGCCATGAGCGGGATGACCCCGCGAGTATGGCCCGGCACGTCGGTCATCTTGGCGGCGATGGTCCGGCGGCCAAAACGCGCGTCGAGACGCTGCGAGAGGCTCAGACCGTAGCGGAACAAGTCGGGGTCCATCAGTTCGGTATGGGTGGTGAAGGGCAGCGCGTGCCAGGCAATATCGCCGGCCGCGATCGCCGCTTCCATCTGGCGACGGCCGGCGCTGGAGGCCTGTTCCAGAAAGTGGTAGATCAGCCACGAACCGGTCGTCCAGACGAACCGGTCGGTCGCGCCACCCTCGCGCGAGGCCCGGGCCAGGCGGAGCGCCGCCGGGATGAAGTCGTCCACATAGTGACGAAACACCGCGTTCGCCATGTCGGTGAAACCGAGGTCGAGATGAGTCTTGAAGACCAGATGTATCTTTTCAACCGACTCGTGGTGATCCGCTTGTGCCATCCTGGAATGCCTGCCTCATCGTGTCAGGTACAGTGGGTTGGTCAGCGCCCGCACCTGCCCATTCCCACGATCCACGATCTGGGCACGAACGTAGCGACTGCCGCCGAGCGTCAAGCTCAGGGACAATTGTACGTCGTTCTGCGCAATCTCGGATTCATTCAGGATGCCACTTTCGCCAACGATCTCGACGCGGCTGCCAGCGCCGCCTGAAACGCCGACCTCTACGGTTAGCCGATCGTCATCCGAGGCGGTCAGAGAGTCGCCCATCATTGCATCGCCCGAACTCAGCGTCAGGCGCGGACCGGCAGGCGACTCGGTCACGAAACAGTGCCCCAGGCGCATGGCATCGAGCAGGCGTCGCGCCGTGGCGGGCTGGCCCGGCGTTACGTACACGGCCAGCGTAGGATGTCCCAGCTTCGCCTCGTGTGGTCGGTGACTGAAATGGTGATCGCTGCCGCCGACCGCGGTCAGCCGCTCGCCGCGGCGCAGGCGTGTCTCCCAGAATTCCAGACAGGCTGTGTTCAGGAGTGCCCACGGCCCATTCCAGACCTCGACGCAGGCAAAGCCGCCGACTTCGGCAAAGGCCCAGTCAGGACCGAATGGGCGGGGGTGGTTACACGACACAAGATAGCCGTCTTCCCGCGCGTAGGCGATGGCGCGCTCCAGATCAGACGGCGCCTGAACGCGAAAGTCCACCCAATCGCCGTCGCCCCAGATGTTCCAGTGGCCATAGTAGGTAGTCACTTCGTAGCCGGGAATGAGCACCAGCGGCGACTCGATGCGGGCGAGATCGACCTGGTGGGTGAGGTTGTTGTGATCCATGATGGCCAGGAAATCCAGGCCCAGCGATTCCGCCAGCGCTACTATCTCCGCTACGGTGGAATCGCCATCACTGTTGATGGTGTGGCAGTGGATTTCGCCGAAATACCAGCCATCATCATGAGGCGGCGCCGACTTCGAGTCGTCCAGCGTCAGTCGCTTCGGAAACTCCACGCTGCGCTGGTCCGCCGCCGGGTACAGGCGAATATCCGCCTGATAGCGGCAGCCGTTCGGCGCGACCTTGTACGCTCCAAGGCAGATGTGCCAGGCGCCGGCGAAAATCGGCCCTGGCAGGTAGCCAGGGGTGGCTGTCTCGCGGCCGACGGTGAATTCGCTGCGGGCGCTGCCGCTCCAGCCACGGTACCCGGCATTCAAGAACTCCACGCCGCGCGGGTCGAAGATGCCGATATCAATGGTATTGCCCCCGGACAGCAGTGGATCGGAGCCAATGGCCGCATCATAGCTGTACGCAACTTCAATGCGGTCGATGCCTTCCGGCACCTCGAACGGCAGATGGATGTACGTCAGGGTCTGATCCGGAGTCAGTGCCCCGCTCAGCACCAGGTGAATTGGGTCGGTCACGTCAATCGGTTCCCGTCTGCACCATAGAAGAAGACCCGGTCGACGTCCAGGGCCAGCCAGAGGCGATCCGGCAGGTCGGGGATCTCGTCGCTGAACAATCGGACTGAAACCAGGTGCTCTCCGACGTGAGTCACGACCAGCGACTCGCCGCCGAGCATCTGCGTGACGTACAGCCGCGCGGGCAGCGTTCCCGGCTCCTCGACCGTGCGTATGCTGACATACTCCGGTCGAATGCCGAGTGTCACGTTGCCGCGCGCCCCAGCAGGCAGCGGTCCTGACCAACGCAGTGCTGTGCCGTCGTCGAGCGTCAGGGATTGCGAGGCGGGATCAACCGTACATTCGAGCAAATTCATCGGTGGGCTGCCGATGAATCCAGCCACAAAGGTGTTCAGCGGTGTCTGGTAGATGGCCTTCGGACTGCCCACCTGCATGATCTTGCCCTCGTTCATCACCACGATCACGTCGGCCAGCGCCATCGCTTCGGCCTGATCGTGGGTGACATAGATCGATGTTACGCCGACTTCCTTCTGCAAGTGTTTGAGGAAAGCGCGGGCTTCCAGTCGAAGTTTGGTGTCCAGATTGCTCAACGGCTCATCATAGAGGGTGACCTGTGCCTTATGGATCACGGCGCGGGCAAGGGCGACGCGCTGCTGCTGTCCGCCGGAGAGCTGCGAGGGCCGCCGGTCGAGCAGGATGGCCGATCTGGAGCTGTTTGGCGACCTCCTGCACCCGCCGCGCGATCTCGTCATGCGGAGTGCTGCGCACTTTCAGCGGATAGCCGACGTTCTCGGCGACGGTCATATGCGGGTAGAGGGCATAATCCTGAAAGACCATGGCGACGTCGCGGTCGCGAGGCGGAAGCTGGGTCACGGCCTTCGAACCGATCTCGATCGACCCGGAGTCGGGCAATTCCAGCCCGGCGATCATGCGCAGGGTGGTCGTCTTGCCGCAGCCGCTCGGTCCCAGGAGGGCGACGAACTGCCCGTCCTCCACATGCAGATCGATGTCATCGACGGCCTTGACGGGGCCGAAATGCCGCCGCAGCCGGGTCACCTGGATAGAGGCCATTACTGCTTGATCCCTCCAAAGAAGCGGAAGCCGTAGCGTGCGTTGATGAGCAGGTACAAGAACAGTACCGGCACGGTGTACAGGACGGCGTAGGTTGAGACGAGTGGAATGTTGGGCGTACCCTCATCGCTGTAGAACTGATAGAAAGCGATCGATGCGGGGCGCATATCGGCGTTCCGGATGAGAATGAGCGGCGTCAGAAAAGACCCCCAACCGTTGACGAAGGCCAGCACTGCCACGACCAGGACGCCCGGTCGCAGAGTCGGGAAGACAATGTCGCGGAAGATTTGCAGTGAACTTGCGCCGCTGACCATGGCGGCTTCCTCGTAGGAGCGGGGGAGGCCGTCGATGAAGTCGCGCATGATGAATATCGAGGTGGGCAGCATGCCACCAACGATGGTCAGGATGACGCCCTGATACGTATTAAACATGCCCAGGTTGAAGATGAGCACGAAAATGGGCACCAGACTGGCGGTCCCGGTCACGACCGACGAGAACAACAGGAGGATGTAGGTGATGATGTTTCGCCCCGGCACGTTGCCGCGCGAAAAGCCATAGGCGGCCAGGGTCGCGATTATCGCCGTGAGAATCATCACGCCACCACTGATCAGGACGCTGTTCTGCGCAAGCGACCGGATGGCTGTCTCGTTGCTGAAGACTGCCTGAAAGTTGTTGAAGGAAAAGGTCTCGGGAACTCGAACGGCCAGCGTGGCCCGTTCATTAAACGGTGCAAAGACAAACCAGAGCAGGGGCAGCAGGAAAAACAGGGCCAGTACCACCCCGATCAGCGTCGTGAGGAGACGCATCAGCCATCCGCTTCTCATTGTGTTCTCCTCGTGCGGCTGATGACGAGATAGATGCTGGCCAGCGCGAGGTTGATGAGCATGACCGTGACGGCGATGGCGCTGCCGCGGCCAAATTCAAAGCGCTGCAGGCCGACGCGGTAGGTGAAGATAGACATCAGCTCGGTCTGATAGCTGGGCCCGCCCCCGGTCAGCAGGTATGGTGTGAAGGTGTTGAACGTCCACAGCGTAATCAGGATGAGATCGGTTGCGATCGTGGTCTGGAGCATGGGCAGCAGAATGTCGCGGAACTGCTGCCAGCGTGATGCGCCGATCACCTGCGAGGTTTCCAGGTACGAGGGCGATATCGCGTTCAGCGCCGAGGTGAACAGCAGCATGGAAAAGGCTGTTCCGCGCCAGGTGTTGAAGAAGATGATGCTGAGCAGGGGGTATTCGAGCAGCCAGTCCTGGCCGGTTAACCCAAACAGGCCGAGGATGTTGTTCAGCGTGCCCTGGGTCGGGTCCAGGAAGGCGAACCAGGCAAAGCCGATCACCACATCGGGCGTGATCCAGGCGATGATGGCCAGGGTGTAGACGATGTGACGGAGCAGATCGCTGCGCCGGTAGAAGACGAGCGCGATCAGCATGCCCAGTCCGGCCTGACCGATCAGCGCGGACCCCAGCACGAACTGGAGGGTGATCCACAGACTGGAGCCGAACTCGCCCCGGTTCATCCAGGTGTCGGGGTTGAACAGCGCCGCATAGTTGTCGAGCCCAACGAACTGAGGGTTACGGGCGGCGGCCCCTGTCAGTGCCTGGTTGGTGAAGCTCATGGAGAAGATCGAAAAGAACGGATAGATCAAAAACAGCGCGATCAACAGGAAGGCGGGACTGATGAACGCCAGGCTCATCGGACGTGAAAGGGTATTTCGCCGCAGCATACGCAGACATCCGTCTCAGGAAGACGAGGACGAGATGGAGGACGAGGTTTGGCCCGTCCTCCATCCGCCTCTATCGGTTATTGGGTGAACGGTAGGTCGATGACGTTTTCCGCGCCGACGATTTCGGTGACTGCGACGGCGTACGCTTCCATTGCCTCCGCCGGGGTCATTTCGCCGGAGACCACGCGCTCGGTCATCAGGCGTGCCTGCTCGGACACGGCATTGTAATCGGCCACCTGCGGGCGGATCTGCGTGAGCGGCAGAACCTCGTCGACCATCGCGGTCATCACGGCATCGCCGGTCACTGGCACATCCAGGCGGGCGCGGATGCGCGGCTGGAGGGCCTGCAGGGCTTCAAGCGTTTCAGCGCTGTACATGTAGCTCAGCAGCGCCCAGGCTTCTTCCGGATGCTCAGTGTTGCCATTGATGACGAAGCCGGTGCCGCCCGAAGCGGTCACGAAATCCTGACCGCGCCAGCCCATGCCTGGTTCCTGAGCCGGCATCTTGACGAAGCCGACGCGCGCATCACGGTTTTCCATCGGGAAGTCGCCGGTTGCGTTCAGAATCGACCGCCAGAAGAAGTCGCCCTCGATCAGCATGCCGACGGTGCCCTGCGAGAAGGCCTCGAAGGACAGATTGCGGCCGTTCTGGGCCAACTGCCAGCGGGTCTCGCCCAGTCCTTCTTCGTTGTAGATGGTGTTGTAGAGTTCGAGCGTGTCGAGGATGCCCTGACTGCGAACCGGCCACTTCTGCTCTTCATAGTCGTAGATGTAGGTGCCGGTGCCGAGCAGCGCCATCAGATAACCCTGGAGAGTTGTCGCCTCACCCATGGCCACGCCCGCGTTCAACTGGAAGGGTACAACGCCTTCGACGTTATCGCGGATGGCGCGCGCGCCATCGAGAAGCTCCGTCCAGCTCGTCGGCTGCCAGTCCTCGGGAAGGCCCGCCTGAGCGAGGATTTCCTTGTTGACCCAGATCACACGGGCATCCGTGCCGCGTGGCACGCCGTAAACCTGGCCCTGATAGCTCATGATGTCCTGAATGCCGGCCGGAATCTGCGCCCAGCCTTCCCATTCGGTATAGGATGGAACCAGTTCGCTCAGCGGTGTCAGCAGGCCGGCGTCGATAAATTCCGGCAGCCAGAAGCCGTCGAAGCCCATCACGTCCGCGCCTTCGCCGACGCTCATGTCCAGCACGTACTGCTGCTTGAGATCCTCGCCGCTGATGTTGCTGCTGTCGATGACCTCAACCGTGACCGGGGTACCTGCTTCCGCCATCGCGGCTTCAAAACCTGGCTTGACCGTCTCGGTCACCCACTGAAGCTCTGGGCCGCCGACGCCGGTGATCGAGACGGTCACCCCGTCCTGCGCCAGCACAAGCTGCGAGCCGAGAACGGTAACCAGGACGACCAGTAATGCCAACTTTGCAAAGACCGATAGGTGCTTGAACATTTCTCCGCTCCTCATATGAGAAAAGCATCTGGCCAAAGGGCAGCGAGTGTGAGCGCGCGATCTGCTCGCCGCTAAAAAGCTGTACAGCCCTCAAACAAGAATTAAGTCGTATTTCTGAGCCGGGCGGTGGACCTGCGGACCACCAGTTTTGTCGGCAACAGGGTCAGGGTGTCGTCAATCTCTTCTCCTTCGATCATGGTGAGCAAACGACGGGCCGCTTCACTGCCCATCAACTCGGTGTTCTGGGCGATCGTGGTCAGCGGTGGCATCAGATACTCGCTGACATCCAGGTTGTCGAAGCCAACGAGCGAGATGTCTTCCGGTACGCGGACCCCGGCCATGTGCGCGGCTCGCAGTGCCCGCATGGCCATCCAGTCATTGACGGCGAAGATGGCCGTCGGACGGTCCGTCTGCCGGAGCAGGTCGACCAGTGGGGCCAGCGCTGCTTCGTCGGCCGCGATGTACGCGTCATAGGAACTCAACTCGTTTTCATCGCCAAGCAGGATGGCCGGGCGTGACGGCAGCCCTGCATCACGCAGCGCATCCTGATAGGCGCGATAGCGCTCGCCCACCGACCACAGATCGAGGTGCGGGCGTGCCAGAAACGCGACATCGCGATGGCCCAGGTCGATCAGGTGCTGCATCGCCTGTCGGCCCCCCTGGTAGTTGTTGCTGGTCACACAGGGCAGCGCCACGCCGGGAACAGGACGATCGATCAGTACCACCGGCATTTCCTCGCCAATCGTTGCCAGCAGCCTGTCGTTGGTCGAGGGGCGCATGGCCCAGACGATGCAGCCGCTCATCCGATCCAACTGCATCTGTCGCAGCAGCCGGTCTTCCTCGTCAATCCGGTATTCTGTCGCCGCGAGATGCACCGAATAGCCCTGTTTGCGTAGGACACGCTCCACTCCGCTGAGCAGATGTACGGCGAAGGTGCCGCGGAAGTCCGGAACGAGCATGCCGACGGTGCTGCGTGCGCTGGCCGCCGAGCGCGGTTCTGCGACAAAGGTCCCTTTGCCGGGGACTCGATAGAGCAGGCCTTCTTCCTCCGCGGAATGCCAGGCTTTCTGGACGGTGGCCCGACTGATATCCAGTTCATTGGCGAGTTCCCACTCCCCAGGCAGACGCTCGTGAGGTTTCAGGACTCCGGTCATCACCTTGTGGCGCAGTTCGTCCAGGAGCTGCATGTGAAGTGGAAGTGAACTGTCCCGTTGGATCGCGAAGATGACCATGTCCATACCTGTCCGTACATGTACGTATTATAGAACCAAAAGGTTAAATGGCAACGACCTGAAGTTTAAACCAGGTGGGCAGTCGGGTTAAGGACGCGAGTGCGAACAGGGAATACGAGAATAAACGGCATCCGGGCCGTTTACATGAGCATTCTCCTGGTGGAGCAGGCCTTCTTCCAGCCAGGATTTGCGCCTCTGCCGTCCCTCCGGTGGTAAACTCGTGGCGTTCGGAATTGACGGACGCAGGAACGCGACCGAAGGAAACACCATGCGCATACAAGACCTAAACTGGATGCAGCTTGAGGAGTACCTCAGGCACGACGATCGCTGTGTACTGCCCATCGGCAGCACCGAGCAGCATGCTTATCTGAGCCTGTGTACGGACAATCTCCTGGCCGAGCGCGTCGCCCTCGATGCCGCCGAGCCGCTGAATATTCCGGTGTTTCCGGTGCTGAATTACGGCATCACGCCCTACTTCCGCGCCTTCCCCGGAAGCATCAGCCTGCGCGTGGATACCTACCTCCGCGTGATCGGTGATGTGCTCGATGGGTTGGCCGAGCACGAGTTTCGGCGCATCCTGATTGTGAACGGCCATGGCGGTAACAGCCCGGCGCAGGCCTTCGCAGCGGAGTGGATGGCCGACCATGAGGGCGTCACGGTCCGATTTCACAACTGGTGGAATGCGCCAAGGACATGGGCGAAGGTGATGGCCATCGATCCGGTTGCCTCGCATGCTTCATGGATGGAGAACTTTCCGTGGACACGCCTGCCTGGCGTGATCCAGCCGCTCGAACAGAAGGCGCCGGTGGATCTCGACTCTTTGCGCATGCTGCCGCCGCGCGCCGCTCGTGAAGCGCTCGATGATGGAAACTACGCCGGCCTCTACCAGCGACCTGACAGCGACATGCTGGCGATCTGGGAGGTCGCGGTGTCCGAGACTCGCGCGCTTATTGCCGAAGGATGGCCGGCATGAACATCACCTTTGTGGGCAAAAGCGTGCTGATCACCGGGGCAGCGCACGGATTCGGGCGGGCGATGTGCATCGCCTTCGGCCAGCGCGGCGCTCAGGTGTGGGCCTGCGACCTGCTCGCGAACGAGCTCGTGGAAACGCAGCGACTGGTCGCCGAGACGGGAGGCGTGTGCCATGTGCGTCCTGTCGACGTTCGCGATCAGACGGCGATTAGTTCGTTTGTTGACGAGGCGGGCGCAGTGGATGTCCTCATCAATAACGCTGGCGGCGTGCTTGGCTACGTCGGCAAGCCGATCGAGCAGGTTCCGCCGGCCGAATGGAATGACATCCTGGCCGTCAACCTGAGCGCCGCTTTCTGGTTCGCGCAAGGCACGGTGCCGGCCATGAAGGCAAGCGGGTTTGGGCGGATCATCAACATTTCAAGCGGGGCAGGGCTGAACATCAGCCTGACTGGAATTCAAGCGTATGCCAGCGCCAAGGCCGGCCTGATTCACCTGACGCGCCAGCTTGCTCACGAGCTGGGCCCTTACGGGATCACGGTCAACAGCATCGCGCCGGGCTTTGTCCGTTCGAATCCCAATACCGAGCGGCAGTGGCAGTCCTATGGCGAGGATGGGCAGCAGAAGCTGGTGAACAGCATCGCTATGCGGCGCCTGGGTACCGTGGACGACATCGCGCACGGCGCCTTGTTCCTGGCGTCGGACTACGCCGGTTGGATCACCGGGCAGGTCCTGTCCATCGACGGCGGGAAATAGCGTTATCCTGGCGTGGGCGGTTCTCCCTCTGGCGTTTGTGCCCAATCCTTTGCCGGCGCGGGGGGACCGTCCAGTGGAATGCTGAGGGTGAAGACCGTTTGACCCGGCTGTGAGTCCACACTGATGACTCCGCCATGCAGGTCGACTGCCTGCTTGGTGATACTGAGGCCGAGTCCAGTGCCAGAAATGGCCCCCACATTGCTCGCGCGGTGGAAAGGCTCAAACATATGGGGCAGATCCGCGGCTGGAATGCCGATGCCCTCGTCCCTCACCATCAGCACGAAGCGCGTTGTTTCACGGCGCAGTTCGACATAGACCGGTTTATCGACGGGTGAGTACTTGAGGGCGTTGTGAATCAGGTTACTGAACACCTGGCGCATCAGACGCTGGTCGAAGCTTGCCGGGATAGTTGTGGCCTCGCCGTGATACACGATCCGACCCTGGTACGCGGTTTGGCTCACAAATTCCTCAATGATCCTCTCGCAGAGTTGACGGGCATCACCTGCTGTTGGTCGGAATTCCATGCGTCCGGACTGGATGCGCGAGAGCTGCAGCACATCCTCGATAATCTCCCGCATGTGGCTCACTTGCAGCTGAATCCGCTCCAGACGTTCCTGGATCTGCGCCTCATTCATCCTGTCGCGATAGTAGGTCAGGGACTCGGCGGCTGCGAGGATCGAGGCCAGGGGGGTCCGGAATTCGTGCGAGGCCATGGATACAAAGCGCGACTTGAGTTGACCCAACTCCTGTTCGGTGGTCAGAGACTTTTGCAAACTCTCCTCGGCCTGTTTTCGCTGGGTGATGTCGGCGAACGTGGCAACGACGGCGTAGATCCGGTCTTCACCTGGCAGCAGAAGGGGCTGTGCATTGATCAGAAGCCAGGTCAGGCTGCTATCGGGCTTGTGCACGCCCATGACGACGTCAGACTGTGGTTCGCCACTGCGCAGACTCACCATCGCCGGGTGCAGATTCCCTGGAAACGGCGAGCCATCCTCATGGATGGACCGCCAGCGCGGATCGAGGGAGCTTCGACCCATCATCTGCTCGGCCGTTAGCCCGAGTAATCGTTCGGCCGCAGCGTTGCAGAGCTGGATCATGCCATCCTGATCCATGACGACAATGCCTTCATGCATGGCGGCAATTGTGGTTCGGTAGCGCTCTTCACTCTCGCGCAGGGCATCTTCGGATTGCTTCTGTTCGGTGATGTCATGGATCAGTCCGACTATTTCGACTGGCGCGCCTGTATTTTCGTCCCAGACGATGGTGTTGGTGGAGTCGACCCATACATAGCGGCCATCCTTATGCTGCACGCGCTGCCTGACCGTGAAGTAAGTGGCGTGATCGGAGAGCGCGCCCGTCATAGCACCCAACATCAGCGGACGGTCGTCGGGATGGAGCAGTTCCATGGAGTTGCGCCCGACCAACTCCTCGGGCGCATGGCCCGTAAGCCGAGGCGATGAGGCAGTGACGAACGTGAACGAACCGTCTGGCCCGAGTTTGACGATCACGTCCTTGATGTTTTCTGCCAGAAGCCGGTAGCGAAGTTCGCTTTCGCGCAGGGCGGTTTCGGCTTGCTTTCGATCCGTGATGTCGACATACGATCCCAATACGCCGATGATATCCCCGCCAGAACCTCGGAGCGGCAGCTTACTTGTTTGAATGACCAGCCGTTTGCCGTCGCTCGTAAGCAGGGATTCCTCGTATTCGTTCATAGGTTTGCTGCCCACGATGACAGATTGGTCATCGGCGCGGAATGCCTGTGCGTCGGCTGTGCCCCAGGGCATTTCGCCATCCTGCTTGCCGAGGATTTCCGCGGTGTCTGTCAGACCTGCATCTTCAGCAAACAGGCGGTTGCACCCCAGATAGATCGAGTCCCGGTCCTTCCAGAAGACGCGTACCGGCATGGTGTCCAATACCAGTTGCAGCATATTCTGCGATTCGCGAAGTTCGGCCTCGCTTCGACGAAGCGCCTCTTCTTTTTCCTTGATCTCGGTGATATCCCGGGTAATGCCTACTAAGCCGATGATTTCTCCCCGCAAGTTGCGCAGTGGGACCTTGTTGGTCAGCATCCACGTCTCGTGGCTGTTGCCCATGTTGACGTGTTCTTCAAGGTTAAGGAGGGATTCGCCCGTTTCAATGACGCGTGTGTTGTCAGCGAGGATCTTTTCCAGCCGAGAGGAGGGCATCATTTCCTGGACCGGCTTGCGAGCGGCTTCTTCCGGTGAACCGAATCCCATCAGTCGAGCATGGGCGATGTTGTCCAGCATCATGTGCTGCTGGCGATCGTCAACATAGATGAAATCAGGCACCGCGTCGATGACGGTTCGAAGCAGATTGCGTTCCTCGGCAACGGCAAGCTCCGCCTGCTTGCGGATTGTGATGTCCTCGATGGTCACCAGCACGCCCACGATCTCCCCATTTGCATTGCTCAAAGGGATCCGATTGGTGAGCTGCCAGAGAGTGCTTCCATCCGCGGCGACTAACTGCTCCTCGATACCGAGTTCGGGCTGCCCGGTTTCGGCGACGAACCGGTCTCTCGCCTCCCAGCCAGCGGCCTGTTCGGGGAGGAAGTCACGGGCTGCTTTACCGATGATTTCGGCTGGAGATGTGCAACCCAGCGACCGCGCCTGCTTGCTGTTGGCTCCACGGAAAACGGAGTCCCGATCCTTCCAGAAAACGCGCAGTGGGATGCTCTCGATGACGTTGTTCAGCATCATCTCCGACTCGCGCAGAGTTTGCTCGGCCTTCCTGCGCTCTGTGATATTGCGCATGATGCAGACGATGCTGTTGACGGCGTCATTCGCGTGCTCCACGGGCGCGATGCTCATCTCGACGTCTATCTCCGATCCATTCGCCCGTCTGGCACGCACCTCCACATGCTGCGTCTGACGTGTCTCCGCGACGGTCCGCAAAATGCTCTCAATGCTCGTGGCAGTGAGAGGATACAGGAACTTCGCGAGTTCTGTCCCATAGTAGCTGCCCGGCGCGAGGCCGAACATCACATCGAACGCTCGGTTGGCCTGTTGCAGGCCGCGATCGGGATCGACAAGCACGATACCGTCCGCGCTGTTATCAAAGATGGCCTCAAGTCGGTTCTTTGTACGTTCGAGCTCCGCTGTGCGCTCAATCACGCGCTGTTCGAGGAGGTCGTGAGCTTCCTGAAGCGCCTCTTTGGCCCTGTGGTGCTCCGTCATATCGATGTATGTGCAGTACAGTCGTTCCTGTCCATCGACCACGATCCCTACCGCAAAACCTTCAACAGCTCTCGTGCTGCCATCGGCAAGCCTCTGTTCATACTGACAGGAGGTGGCCTCGCCGTGTACAACCTGCGCCATTTTTGCCAGAATGACGTCCGCGGGCGCTATGTCGATCTCCAACATGGTCATCGTTCGGAGTGTTTCGAGCGGGTAGCCGTAGAACTCAATGGCCGCGGGATTGGCATCGAGGATGCGAGCACTGACGGGATCGACGATCAGCTTCGGCAGGCGCACCCGTTCGAACATCTGGCGGTAGCGCTTTTCGCTGGCGATGAGACCCTGTTTTGCCTTCTGTTCGTCCGTGATATCCAGGACGAATGTACCGATGAGTGTCGAACCGGCCGCATGAGGGATAGGGAACTTGATCTCCAGCCAATGCGTATCTCCGGTGATCTCGGGAAGAGTGTGACGAAATTCGAGAGCCCGATTCTCCGCCGTCACCTGAGCGTTTTCCTGAGCGATGAGGTCGATGAGCGGCGTGTACTGACGATATTCAGATGTCCGTTTGCCGATCAGTTCTTCGGGCGATTTGTCGGTTGTTCTGGCGAAGTGCTCGTTGCAGTATAGCAACCGGTCTTCAGGATCAGTGATGAGCACAGCCCCGGGGAAATTGTGCATAATCTCCTGGAATCGTGATTCACTGAGGCGAAGAGAAGTCACATCCATGTTATGGCGAATGGCAATCCCAGCGATATGGGCAGCCAGACGAATGAGGCCCAGTTCGGTCTTGTTGGGATGTCGTACCTCCCCATAGTAAATGGCAAAAGTGCCAAGAACCGTGTCGTTGTCGCCCATGATCGGTTGCGACCAGCAGGCGCGCAGTCCGTGGGTGGCAGCCAGCCCTCGGAAATTCTCCCAGAGCGGGCTTGTCATAACATCTTCGACGACGACCAGGCGTTTTTCGAAGGCGGCTGTCCCGCAAGAGCCCACGCCAGCGCCGATCTGAAGACCGTCGATCGCAGCGTTATACAAGTCTGGTAGACTCGGAGCTGCGCCGTGGCGGAGTTGGCCGGTCGATGAGTCCAGCAGGAGAATCGCCGCTCTGATTTCAGGTTCGAATTCCTCGACAGCCCGGATCAGCGACTCGAGAATGGCCGGTAGCGAGACAGACTCCGTCACTTTCTCCAGGATTTCGCTGATACGTCGACTGAGCGTATCCTGACGTTTTTGCTCGGTGATGTCGCGGTTGAGCGTGACTCCGCCTGTCACTACGCCATGCCGGTTGCGGACCGGGCTGACAGAGGCGAGGATGTCACGCTTCCTGCCCTCTTTTGTCCATTGGCGGACTTCGCCGCGCCAGTCACCAGACGCACCCAGCGCGCTCTGCGCTTCTTCTTGCGGAATGGCTGGCCACTCGGTTATGAGGAGTTCGTCGATTGGCTGGCCCATCGCTTCGTCTTTCGTCCAGCCGTAGATTTCGGACGCAGCCCGGTTCCACGTTGTGACGCGCAGCTCGTTATCTGTCGAGATGATGGCGTCAGAGACCTGATTCAGGAGATCGGCCTGCGCTTCCACCACCGCCTGCATGTCCTTCAGTTCGGTGATTTCGATACCCATGCACTGAAAGGACTCGGGCTTTCCCAGGTCATCGGTCAGGCAGATGAACTCCCACAAGGTGTTTCGGATTCCGCCGTCGCGCGAAGGTTTGTCGAGTTCAACCTTGAACGACGTATCCAGCTGGGCAAGGCATTTCTCGACCGTAATCGGAATACGGGGATGGTGATATTCCAGGATGGAGTTGAGAGGGCTGCCTCCTGCGAGTCCATCCGGTTCATAAAGCCAGCCGAATTCCTCCTGGTATTTCTTGTTCCAGTAGGTCAGGCTTCCGTTTAGGTCGATGCGAATCACATAGTTCGTCTGCGACTCGATCAGGCTGCGGAGCTGCTTTTCGCTGGCCTGGAGCGACTGGTTGGCCGCGGTTCGTTCCGTGGTATCCCGCAAAACGGTCACATACTGGACGATCTCACCCGATGCATTTCGGATAGGAGCCGACGACCACTCCAGGTGCATCACGCCACCTTGTTTCCGTATTGTCGTCAGATCTGCCGTGAACGGCAGGCCCGACGCGACCTTGTCGACCAGCTCCTGGAGGGTACTCATGTCGGCCTGGGGATCCAGCATCAGCAACGGATTTGTTCCAATGATGTCCTCGACCCGGTAGCCTGTGATCGCCGCGAAGGCAGGGTTGGCGAAGACCACCTGAGGTGTCAGATCCGTAATCATCAGTGCTTCGGTGCTGTGCTCGACCGCGGCCTGGAGCAGTTCCAGCTCATCCTCCGCCTCTACCTTATCGGTGATGTCGTGAACGGAGTAGAGCGTTGTTCCGCGCCCAATGGCGATCCGCTTTACGGTCACCAGTACATGGTGCGCATGATCTCCTTTGGCATAGACAGTCCGTTCGATGTTAGCGATCTCTCCGTGCTGTTCCAACAGCTCCGGATCAAATAGATTATCGCCCATTAGCCTGCCGACGCTGCCCATCGCCGCAATTTCTGACTCGCTATAGCCAAACAGGGGCGACACGCTCGGGCTGAGGAAGGTGAACGACCCGGACGAGTCGGTCATGAAGACGGCGTCAGAAATGTTGCTCAGGGTGAGCCGGTGCAGTTCTTCCGACTGTCGCAGTGAAGCTTCGGCCAGCTTCTGATCGGTGATGTCTCGTGCGCTGTCGTTGACCACCGCCGGGATGCCCGCGCTGTCGTAGCTGATCCAGGCCCGGCGGTGCAGCCAGCGCACCTGGCCATCCTGCCTGACGATCCGATGGTCCAGCTCGGCATAGCCTTCACGAAGGCATTGCTGCATGGCGGCGTTTGCCAGTTCCAGATCGTCCGGGTGAACCACTTCTCTGAAGAAATCGCCATCCTTAAGAAATCGCTCTAGGGGATAGCCAAAGACGGCGTCGTGGGCGGCACTGGCAAAGAGGAGCTTTCGGTCGGGCAGGGAGAGGGACAGGATGGCATCCTGCGTCGTGTTCAGGATGGCGCTCAGATGTTCTCGCTCAGCCGTCAGTTCATCCTGCATCCTGGCAACCTCGTCCCTTGACGGAATGGTCGCAGGTGCAGCCCTTTCGGTGGAAAACTCCTCCTGGATTATGGTGATAAGTTCATGGCCGTCCTGGCCGTCGACATACCCCTTTGCCCCCAGGCGCATCAATCGCACCGCATCCTGGACCGACGCCTGATCCGCGATGACCACCAGAGGGGCTTGTGGCTGAATGTGCTGGGCCAGACGAATCGCATCGGCCGTGCTGAATTCCGATACCGCATCTGGCGCCTCATCCGTGCACAGGATCAGATCCCACGCATGACTTCTGAGCGCCGTCGCGAATTCCTCTCGCGTTGTGCTCGGAAGAAAGTCGAAGTTGAACGTGGCTTCTTTTCGCAACAGGTTAACGATGGATTCCGCTCGGGAGACAGAAGATGACAAGGTGAGAATCTGTCTTGGCGAAGGGAGATCGAGCAAAGATGGATTCATTGACTGTGCTCTCCCGAGGGCGCACTCACGGCCCTGTGTCTGCAACATTGTGCAGAGTTAATCTCTTAACTGAATCTAACACGCAATTCAGTCAAGGAGAATAAACACTCGACGGTCAGTTCACATGATCTTTGGCCTATGTAGCAGACAGAAATAGCCCACATCGCGCTGTAGTCGGGAACAAATCTGGGCTACAAGAAGAGCAGTTGAGCCTGAGGATCTGTTATGCCTGGCGAAAAAACGGCCCTCCAGCAAAGAGCGATGGAGATGTACCCGATTCTTCTTGCGACCTATGGCGAGCGTCCGCTCAAGCCACCGCGCCGCGAGCCCATGGTCGAACTCATCATGACCATTCTCTCGCAGCGGACGACCGCGGCCAACGAGAAGCTGGCCTTTACCCGGATGTGGGAGCGTTACGGCTCGTGGGAGGCGATTCGCGATGCCGATCTCGTCGAGCTGACTGAACGGATTACTCCGTCGAACTTTGCCGAAGCCAAGGCGCCCAACATCAAAGCCACCCTGGCGAAGATCATCGCCGAGCGCGGGGAAGCCAACATCGACTTTCTGGACGATCTGCCGGTCGAAGATGGGCTGAGCTGGCTGCTCTCACTGCCGGGCGTGGGCATCAAGACGGCCTCGCTCGTGTTGCTCTTCAATTTCAGCAAGCCGATCATGCCGGTTGACACCCATGTCCACCGGGTGAGTCTGCGGACGGGTTTGCTGGCGCCGAAGACAAGCGCCGAAAAGGCGCACATCCTCCTTCTGGAAATCCTGCCTTCCGATCCGCACATTCTCTTCAATTTTCACGTCACCTGTCTGCGCCACGGGCAGAAAATCTGCACCTGGAATGCGCCCAAATGCCCGCAGTGCCCGATCAAGCATCTGTGCGACTACTACCGCGAGATCTATATGCCAGGACATTCGTCTGCGGCGCCCATCTGAAGGCAGCAGGAAATGACACAACCCAACCTTGTGTGGACGGTGTATGATTTCTGAACACGGGTAGGCTGTATCACAGTGAGTATGCACTTGACGACATCGCTTCGCACACAGGCGGAAAACTGGCTCCGGCAGTCGCTTGGACCGCGCGCTGCATTTCGTGATGGCCAGTGGGAAGCCATTGAGGCCCTTGTCTCTCACCACCAGCGCGTCCTGGTCGTCCAGCGGACAGGGTGGGGCAAGAGCCTTGTCTATTTCATCGCGACTCGGCTGCTCCGCGCTGAGGGTGCTGGCGTGACAATTCTGATCAGCCCCTTGCTGTCGCTGATGCGCAATCAGATCGATTCGGCAGGGCAGTGGGGACTGCGGGCGGCGACCATCAACAGCGACAACGCCGACGACCACTCGGAGATCGAACGTGCACTGCTGACCGGCGAGATCGATCTGCTGCTGATTTCGCCGGAGCGTCTGGCGAACGATCGCTTCCAGGCCCAGGTCTGGGACACGCTGCGTCGGAAGGTGGGTCTGCTGGTCGTCGATGAGGCGCACTGCATTTCGGATTGGGGACATGATTTCCGACCCAATTACCGGCGTATCATGGGGCTGCTGGACGAGATTCCGGCAGGGACGCCGGTCCTGGGCACCACCGCCACGGCCAACGATCGAGTGGTGGCGGACGTGGCCGAAATTCTCGGCGCGGGCATCCACATTCAGCGCGGCCCCCTGACGCGCGAGAGCCTGGCGCTCTACGTCTATCCCAATCCGCTCGACGCGGCGACCCGCCTGACGCTGCTCTCTCACCTGCTGAGAAGCATTCCCGGCAGCGGAATCATCTACTGCACGACGACGCGTGACTGCCGCCTGGTCGCCGACTGGCTGAAATCGGATGGCTTGAACGTCAAACCCTACTATGCCGATGTGGAAGCGCAGGAGTCCGAGAATCGTGCCGAGCTGGAACAGCAGTTGATGCAAAACCAGGTCAAGGCGCTGGTGTCGAGCGTGGCTCTGGGAATGGGATTCGACAAGAGCGATCTCCACTTCGTCATCCACTATCAACTGCCCGGCAACATCATCAGCTACTATCAGCAGATCGGCCGTGCCGGACGCGGAATCGACAAAGCCTACATCGTCCTCATGCACGGCCCAGGCGACGAGGATATTCAGCGCTACTTCATCGACACCGCTTTTCCGACCCGTCAGCAGGTGGGTGATGTGATCGCCGCGCTGCGCGGACAGCCGAAGTCTCGCCATGACTTGCAGCGGGACGTCAACGCCCGCCTGTCGGTTCTGGAGAAGATTCTGACCCATCTGGAGGTCGAGGAGATTGTCGAGAAGCGCGACTCCGCCTACGTACTGCTGAAGACGGATACGCAGCCGGACTATGCGCGGTGGGGTACCGTCACCGAGATGCGCTATGCAGAACTCCGCCACATGCAGGCCTACACGCGCGAAGAGGGCTGCCTGATGCGCTTCATCGCCCTGGCGCTCGACGATCAGCATCCGCCGGAACGCTGCGGTCGCTGCAAGAACTGCACCAGCGCTTCGAGCAAGTTTCAGCCGGATCCCAACGCCATCGCTCGCGCACAGCAGTTTCTGCGCCAGGGCAAGCCACTATCCTTCGAGCCTCGCCGGCGCTGGCCGGCCAATCTGCAGGGTTTCGCCAAGACCACGGACATCCACGTCAATCAGCCGGGGCTGGCCATGTGCGTGCTCTATGACGAAGGATACGGCGCGCTCGTCCGCGCCGACCGCAAGCGCGCCGTGCGCTACGACGACGTGCTGGTGGAGGCGTCGGCGAAGGCGCTGCTCGAATACCTGCGGAAACTGCCAGCGCCGCCGGTTGGGATGGTGCCTGTGCCGTCGCTGCGCCATCCCTCGCTCGTGCCGGAGTTTGCCCAACGACTGGCTCAGAAAGTTGGCCTGTCGGTTCTGGACATTCTGCAGCACGTCGAGCAGCACCCGCCGCAGGCGGAGGAGCGGAACAGCTATCAGCAGGCGGCCAATGTGCTGGACCGGTTCGCGGTCACGGGCAAACTCAATAAGCAGCCCATACTGCTGGTCGATGACATCGCCGATTCACGCTGGACGCTCACCGTCCTCGGCGATCTGCTTCAGCGCCACGGCGCGGGAGCTGTGTATCCGTTCGCCATCGCGGTGACCAACACGTCGGACTAGGCTCTGTCCGGACCGGACCCAGGGGGAGACGAGATGAATCGATCGCGGCGTTTTGCCATTCTGGCCGAGCGGAACATCAACAAAGAGACGTTTGTCGAGCCGTGGCCGGAAGCCGGCCTGATGGTCACCGACAGCCCTTACGATCCGGTCGCCAACCTGCGTCTGGAAGCCGGTCAGGTCGTGGAAATGGATGGACGGGAGCGGTCCGAGTTTGACGCGCTTGACCTGTTCATCGCCACCTACGCCCTCAACCTGGAGGTTGCTGAAGAAGCGATGGCTACTCCGGCGCAACAGATCGCCCGGATGCTGGCCGACATCAATGTGCCGCGTGAACAGGTGGCGAGGTTGGTCAGCGGCTGTACACCGGCCCGGCTCGTCGAGATCATCCGGCACATGAACGTGCTGGAGATGATGATGGGCATGGCCAAGATGCGCGTCCGGCGCACGCCCGCCAATCAGGCGCACGTCACCAACTTCCGTGAGCATCCAGCCCTGCTGGCTGCGGAAGCAGCGGAAGCGGCATTGCGCGGCTTTGCCGAGATCGAGACGACGGTGCGCGTGGCGCGCTTTGCGCCGTTCAACGCGCTGGCTGTGCTCGTCGGTTCGCAGACTGGGCGGGGTGGGGTGCTGACGCAGTGCGCCGTAGAAGAGTCGCTCGGGCTGAAGCTGGCCATGAAGGGCCTGACGTCCTACGCGGAGACGCTTTCGGTCTATGGCACGGAGAGGACATTTGTCGATGGCGACGACACGCCCTGGTCGAAGGCCTTTCTTGCCTCGGCCTATGCCTCGCGCGGGGTGAAGATCCGCTTCACGTCGGGGACCGGTTCCGAGGCGCTGATGGGGCACGCCGAGCAGAAATCCATGCTCTACCTCGAAGCGCGCTGTCTGCTGGTGGTACGCGGGGCGGGCAGCCAGGGCGTGCAGAACGGCTCGATCTCGTGCATTGCGCTGCCGGAATCGCTGCCCGGAGGTGTGCGCGCGGTGCTGGCGGAAAATCTGCTGGCGGCCATGCTCGGTCTGGAAGTCGCTTCCGGGAATGATGCACTGGCTTCGCATAGTGATATTCGCAAGACCGCCAAGCTGATGCTGCAATTCATCCCCGGTACAGACTTCATCTTTTCCGGCTACAGCGCCATTCCCAAACGCGACAATCTGTTCGGCGGCGGCAATTTCGATGCCGAAGACTTCGATGACTACAACGTGCTCCAGCGCGATATGCAGATCGACGGCGGACTGCGGCCGATTCGCGAAGAAGAGGCGCTGTCCATCCGGCGGCGGGCCGCGCTGGCAATCCAGTCGGTTTATCGCGAACTCGGTTTACCGCCGATCACCGATGAAGAGGTCGAGGCGGCGGCGATCGCCCACAGCAGCGATGACATGCCGGCGCGCGATATCGTTCCTGACCTGGCCGCGGCCGATGCCTTTCTGGCGGGGGATACCGACTTCCTGACCGTGGTCGCGGCGCTGCAGAAGAACGGCTTCGAGGACGTGGCTCGCAATATCCTCCAGATGGGGCGCGAGCGTCTGGCGGGAGACTATTTGCAGCCGGCGGCGATCTTCGATCGCGACTTCAAGGTGCAGAGCGCCATCAACGATCGCAACGATTACGTTGGACCGGGCACCGGCTACCGTCCGGAAGGGGAGCGCTGGCAGGAGATGCAGGCACTGCCGCAGGTCAAAGCGCCCCAGGCCTTCATCGACGACCACACCGGATCGCCGGTCACCCGCCTGCACGAACTGGCGCCGGCAGGCGTGGGCACAGGGCCGGAGGTGGTGGTCGCGGTTGGCCCGGCCTTTGGCACGGCACTGACGCAGACCATCAACGGGCTGTCGCACGAGGCGGTCCTGGAGGCTATTCTGACCGGAATTGCCGCTGAGGGCATGATTGCCCGCATCATCAAGGTCTATCACACCTCCGACTGCGGGGCGATTGGCTATGTTGGCTCACGGCTGAGCGGGAGCGGCATCGCCATCGGCCTGCAGTCGCGCGGGACGACCATCATCCACAAGCGGGGCCAGGCGCCGCTGCACAACCTGGAACTGTTTCCGCAGTCGCCCAGCCTGACGCTGGAAACCTTCGAGCAGATTGGCCGCAACGCTGCCCGCTACGCTCAGGGCGTGGCGACCACGCCGGTCGCGGTCAAGATCGACAACGGCGCGCGGCTGCGGCTGATCGTCAAGACGACACTTCTGCATCGCCGGGAAACTGACGAGGTGCGCGAGCATCAACTGCCGGTAGAACTGCGCTTTGACTGGGAGCCTAACCAATGAGCGACGCCCAATATCCGCTGATGCAGCACGCCGCGGACGAACTGAAAGCGCTGAGCGGCCGGCCGCTGTCGGAAATTACGCTTGATGCCGTTACAGAGGGCGGGCTGTCGCCGGAAGATTTCCGGATCCATGCCGATACCCTGCGAACCCAGGCGCAGGTCGCAGCCCAGGCGGGCTATGCGCAGCTTGCCGCCAATCTACGCCGCGCAGCAGAGCTCACCGCCGTGCCGAACGCCGAGGTCCTGCAAATTTACGACCTGCTTCGACCCGGCCGCGCATCACACGCCCAGTTGATCCAGCTTGCCGAGTATCTGGAAAAGACCTATCAGGCTGCGGAAACGGGCCGGTTCGTGCGCGAAGCCGCGGAAGTCTACCAGCAGCGCGGGCTGCTGCGCCGCTGAGTTCTCGGCCATTCTGCTAAAACTTGGCGCGACCACTTGACGTATTTGAACATAAGTTCTATTATGTTCGAATACACTCGGATCGCAAAGGAGAATAGTATGGGTGACGTACGTGTTTTGGTCGGAACACGCAAGGGCGCTTTCATACTCAGTTCGGACGAACGGCGCAAGGATTGGAAGGTGGATGGTCCGCATTTCCCTGGTTGGGAGATCTACCACATCACCGGCACGCCGACGGACCCTAACCGGCTCTACGTGTCACAGTCGACCGGGTGGCATGGACAGGTGATCCAGCGCTCCGACGATGCCGGCAAGACCTGGGAGACGGTAGGCAACGACTTCACGTACGAAGGCGACCCCGGTACACACCAGTGGTACGATAACTCACCGCACCCCTGGGAGTTCACGCGCGTCTGGCATCTTGAACCATCCCTGAACGATCCGGATTCAATTTACGCCGGCGTGGAAGACGCGGCCCTGTTCCACTCGAAGGACGGCGGCAAGACGTGGCAGGAGCTATCCGGGCTGCGCGATGTCAAAGGGCATCTGTGGGCACCCGGGGCAGGCGGTATGTGCCTACACACGATCGTGATCGACCCCGCCAACCCCGATCGCATATTTGTTGCCATCTCGGCGGCCGGCGCCTTCCGCACTGAGGATGGCGGCAAGACCTGGAGCCCGGTGAATCAGGGACTCAAGTCCGAATGGGAACTCCCGGATGCCGACGCAGATGTCGGCCACTGCGTCCACAGCATTGCCATGCATCCGTCGCGCCCGCAGACCCTGTTCATGCAGAAGCACTGGGATGTCATGCGCACGGACAACGGCGGCAACTCCTGGTACGAAGTCAGCGGCAACCTGCCGACCGATTTTGGCTTCCCGATCGCCGTACACGCCCACGAGCCGGAGACCATCTACGTCGTCCCGATCACTAGCGACTCCCATCATTTTCCGCCTGACGGCAAGCTGCGCGTCTATCGCAGCCGGACCGGTGGCAATGACTGGGAGGCGCTGACGAACGGGCTGCCGCAGGAAAACTGCTACGTCAACATCCTGCGCAACGCCTTCGCCGTCGACACCCTGGAGTCGTGCGGTCTGTATGTGGGCACGACCGGGGGTCAGGTGTATGCGTCCGCCGATTCCGGCGATACGTGGACGCCGATAGTGCACGATCTTCCCCTGTTCTGTCCGTTGAGGTGCAGGTTCTGCCATGATCCGGGTTGTGCTTCCCCTTCACCTGCGCACGCTGGCGCAGGTGACCGGCCCAGTCGAGCTGGAGGTGCCGGAACCAATCACGCAGCGGTCGGTCCTCGATGCGCTGGAGTCGGCTTATCCGATGCTGCGCGGCACGATCCGCGATGCGTCCACCAAGAAACGGCGGGCCTTCATCCGGTTCTACGCCATTGGCGAGGATTTGTCCGACGAGGCGCTGGACGCCCCGCTTCCGGAGGCGATCACATCCGGCGCGCAGCCGTACCGGATCGTGGGGGCGATGGCGGGCGGTTAGGCCGGGACATCAGAGGATTACGACAATCGGGCGGCCCATCGATGGGCCGCCCAGTGGCGTTATTTGCGCAGCTGGTACGTCGTGATCACAGTACCCGTTCGGGTACTGATGTTTCGCTTCAGGTCCATGCGCTTCAGCGGTCCATCGGCGGCAAACAGGCGCCTGCCCTTGCCGGCGACAACCGGATGAATCAGCAGGGTGAGTTCATCCAGTACATCGTGGTCGAGTAGAAACCGGACGAGGCTGGGGCTGCCTTCGACGGCAATCGCTTTACCTGGCTGTTGCTTCAGCTCGTTGATGGCCTTGACAATATCCCCCTGAAGCAGCGCGATGTTTGACCGGTCGCCCCAGGCAACCTGATTGAGGGAACGAGACGCGACGTACTTCTGCGACTCGTTGATGTGGGACGCAAACGGCTCAAATGTCGCTGTTGGCCAGTAGGGCGCCCAGTAGTCGTAGGTCACACGCCCCAGGATGATGGTATCCGTCCGCGCGATGTGAGCCTGCAATTCCTCCATCATGTCGTCGTCGAAATGCTCCTGCCAGTCACTCCGGCTCTTCCGTCACCCCGTCGAGTGTGATGAACAATCCTGCTGTCACCGGCCTCATGGCTTTCTCCTGTCCACAGTTCAAGTCGTCATAACCATTGTAGGGTCGGCAATGCAGTCCGTCTTGTAAAGTAACGACAGTTGCTCGCGGCGACGCACATCGGTCAACTGCGTCGGCGTCTGCCCGATGAAGGTATGCAGAGATTTGGTGAGGTGCGCCTGATCGGTGTAGCCCAGGTCAAAAACTGTATCGAGGATCGAGACCCCATCTCGCAAGAGGAGAGCAGCGCGGCGCGCGCGTTCGATCTGCCGGATCGTCCTGTGGCTCTGGCCCGTGATATATAGAAAGCGTCGCTGCACCGAGCGCAGGGAAATTTCCGGGACATGGCCCCCGAGTGCCGATGCGACGATCGGATCGCGGTCGATGATGCCATTCTGTGCCAGTCGCTTGACAAACCATTCCGCATTGTCGAAGGTCGGAAGCTGCCAGGAATGACCCTGAAACCCGAATGATTGATTTGCTGCGCTGGGGAGTTCTACGCTGCGGTTGACCAATCTGTGGCCGGGTAGATGAGGCATGAAGACCTCGGGACGGAAGACGACGCCCAGGAACTCGGAATGTTGGGGGACGGGGGCGCGTGACGCATGCGCGGCCGGACCCTGAATCGCAGCGCGAGTCTGTCCGTCGTGGGTCCACACCACCAACTCCCACTGAACCACGGCGGCAGACACAAACGTGCTGATGTCGTCACTGCGCGAGCGCCAGATGCGTTCGACATACGGCGACTCCGACAGTCGCTGCTCCATGACAATCTGCATGTTGCTGTTCCTTCAGAACGGATGTGCCAATTCTAGCAGATTGTCGTGAAAAAAGCGGGTGGTGAAACCTCTCATTTGACTCTCCCCCAGGGCAGAGTTGATAATGCCTGCAGACCAAGGGAAGCAAGTCTCATGCTCAAAATCGGTGACTTCTCCAAAATCTGTCAGACGTCGATCAAAGCGCTCAGGCATTGGGATGCCATTGGACTGCTCAAGCCAGCCCTGACCGACCCGGAGACGAACTACCGCTACTACAGCGTCGATCAGATTGACGCGGTAAACCGGATTCTTGCCTTTCGCGCGCTCGGCCTATCCCTCACGGAGACGGCGCATCTGCTGCAAGACCGGCTCTCGCCGGACGAACTCCGCGCGATGCTGATGACCAAGCGCGATGAGCTCGCCGCACAGATCCAGCAGGCGGAGGCGACGCTGAAGGTCATCGAAAGTCGCCTGCGCGTGATCGAGGGCAGGACCCACCGTTCACCTTATGAAGTCGCGTTGAAGTCGGTCGGCGCTCTCAACACGGTGGCCGTTCGCACGGTTGTACCCGATATGCAGGCGCTCGTGGAACTTCTGGAGGCGACGCATCCGTACGCGCTGGCGAAGGACAACACCAATCTCCTGGCAATCTTCCACGATGAGGGCTATGACGTGGAATCAGTTGACGTGGAGATCGGCTTTCCAGTCGACGGAGCTCCTCCCAAGCCGATTGCGCTGAAGCAGGGGCTGCACATGGTGCCGACGGTATTGCCCGCGGTTCCGCTGCTGGCCAGCACTGTGCACTGCGGTGAATGGCTGACGCTGCCAGAAGCCTACTTCCATCTGGGTCGATGGATTGACCACAACGGCTACACCATCGTGGGTGCAGGGCGCGAGATATTCCACTACATCGACTGGGAAGATAACCAGCGCACGACGGTCACGGAACTTCAGTTTCCCATCTCCAGACCCGCGTGAGGCGCGCTCTGACTTCGGAACCGTAGGGACGGTTCGTTCCCTTTTTGCATAGGAGACAATTGAATGAAGACCTTGTATCGCTTCGGGGCGATGCTGATCATCGCGCTCGTATTCGCGGCTGCATCCGTATCGGCACAGGATGACTCGGACTTCGCAGGCGGCGATCTCCCTGAACCTGACCCGCACATGCAGGACCTTTCCTGGTTCATCGGCGAATGGGATGTGCATTCGCGTATGCTGATGAACGCGGATACGGGGGAATGGCTCGAAGAGGATCTTCGCACCGAGCACACCCATGAACTGGGCGGCAATCTGATCTTCGAACACTTCGGCGGGCCGCTCGGCGGCGAGCCGTTCGAGGCGTGGAGCCTGCGCAAGTACAACGTCAACAGCGGCAACTGGGAGCAGCGCTGGGTCGATGTTGCGCCGGGCGGCTTCGCCAACTGGCTCGGACGCTGGGACATGGAAACAAGCACGTTCACGGGTTATGCCATGCGCTTCATCGACACTGATTTCAACCTGACCGGGCAGGATGGGGCGCGCGAAGTCTTTGACAACATTACCGAGGAAGGGTTCGACTGGCGCTACGAGCAGACGAGCGACGGCGGCCAGACCTGGAATGTGACCTGGACACTGGAGTACCGGCGCGCTCAGGGCGAGTAGAACCGCTGCTCCGAGACTTTTCGAGAGGCCGCTGGGATTTCCAGCGGCTTGCTTTGTTTTTGGTATCTCCTCCGCATCTTGCTTCTTCACGATGAAGGCGACGTACCGGTCCGCATCAGGGTGTAGAATCAGGAGCACACGATTCCGTTCAAAAGCCCAGGGTTGACGATGCCAGAGCAACTCATTCAAGAGGCCAGACAGGCGGCTCTCTCAGTCCTCCTTCACAACGCCCGTGGCGACTTTGCGTCGCTTCCTCGTGTTGCCGGATGGGGGTACCCGAACCCTACACCCGCGACCTGATGATCGCCAGCGTGGGAATGCTCATCACGCGAAATGACGAAATGATGGCTTCCATGCGGCGTGTTCTCGAAGCGCTGGCGGTGAACCAGTCTCCTCTCGGCCTGATTCCAGGGTTGGCGCACGATCCCAATGATCGAGGTTCCAGTGATACCACGCCGCTTTTCCTGATCGGTCTGGCGTTGTACCGCGAGGTGACAGGGGAGGGGGATTTTCTTTCAAACGCCGCGGCAAAAGCCCTGACCTGGATGCAGTATCAGAGCCCTGACAACAGCGGTCTCGTGGCCCAGCAGCCGACGAGCGACTGGCGCGATGAACAATGGGTCCTGGGCTTCGGGCTGTTCGTCAACACGCTGGTGTACATGGCTTTGAGGCTGTGGGGGAGGGACGGCGACGCTGCGGTTGTGAACTGGCGATCAGCCTGCCGCCGGTTCTGATTCCTTACATTCAGCCGGGCGACAGTGATTGGCTCCCACGCTATGAGCGCTTCAACCTGCCGGGTGAATATCATAATGGTGGGCTATGGCCGTTCTGCATCGGGTTCTACATCGCGGCGCTGGTGGCGGCCGGGCGACGCGAACTGGCCAGAGAAAAGCTTGATCTCCTGACCGAATTGGTCCGGCCCGCGCGCACAGCCGAGGTCACTTTCGGCTTTAACGAGTGGTTGCGAGCGCAGGACGGCATCCCGCGCGGCGAGGATTGGCAGACCTGGTCGGCGTCCATGTATCTGTATGCGGCTGCGGCCGTCGAGGAAAACCGGACTCCGTTTTTTGATCGGATACGCGGCTGGAAGAGTCACGAGAGCTCATGAAGTACGGGCCGTGCCTGGGCGAACGGGTCGGGTCGAACGTTGCGTCGCCGACACTATCGACCTAGGATTCAGCCAGACCGCAGGCTCTTCGAAACTCGCCGGCAAATTGCGCCACATCCGTGTAGCGCCACTCCCACGCTTTCGCCGTCGCCGTCTGAAGAACTCTGTCAATGTCGGGAGGGATCGCCGGCATCTGAACGTGAATAGAGGGGATACTTTCGTTCAGTTGCTTCGTCACGATGTCGACCATCGATCCTTCGAAGGGTGGCTTGCCCACAATGATTTCGTAGAGAGTGATGCCCAGACTGTATATGTCACTTTGAGGCGAAAGGGGTTCGCCGCGAATCTGCTCGGGCGACAGGTATGCGGGTGTTCCTGTCAGCCCGTCGGCGTCCGTCATGTACAGCGTGGTGGACGGATCTCTTTCAAAGAGTTCAAGCTGGGCTTTGAGCAGTTCCTGGGTATCGCGCTTGGACTCGGCCTGGCCTGTCTCGCCCGACAGAAGGTTCTTTGCCAGACCAAAGTCCGTCAAATACACGTTTTCCCATTCGTCGAGCAGGATGTTGCCGGGTTTCAGGTCGCGATGGATGATGCCCACTCCATGCGTCACCGCCAGCGCATCGGCGATCTGGTGGAGCAGACGGGCGGCGAACTGAAGTCGACGGGGGCCATGCTGGTTAAGCACCGATCGCAAACTGCCGGCGCGCAGCAAACGCATGACAATATAGACATCGTGTTCCGCTTCAAAGTAATCGTAAAGAGGGATGATATGCGGGTGCTCCAGCCGCGCGATGAGCTCCGCCTCAGTGGCAAAACGGTGCAGGAATTCTGTGTTGTGGGCATATTGTCGACGCAAAATCTTGATCGCCACTTCACGTCCAATAGCCGCCTGATAAGCGCGGAAGACCGTTCCGACACCGCCTTCGCCGATCTTCTCCACGATATGGTACCCGTGAACGGTCTTTCCGATGAAGTATTGTGGATCATCGGGCTCTGTAGGACTACCTGTTCTCGTGCCCGGCTCGGGCGCGCCGACAAGTATCTGCATGTGCCGCTGCTTTTTAGCAAGGCGAGCCTGAATCGCGCCAAACAGCTCTTCCTGGGTAAAGGGCTTCGTCAGATAGTCGTCGGCCCCGAGGTCCATGCCGTAGCGCATCGAGCGTTTGTCCGCTTTCGCGCTCAGGAAGATGAAGGGCACTGAAGCCAACTGCGGTTCCAACTGAAGCCGGCGCAGTACTCCGTAGCCGTCCAATTCGGGCATTGTGATGTCGCTGATGATCATGTCGGGGTGTGTCACGAGCGCGAGTTCCACCCCTTCACGTCCATTCTTCGCGCTGGCGACGTCATATCCCTCGAATACCAGCAGTTCACCCAATTGCTCGCGGATAATCGGATCGTCTTCGATGATAAGTATCCGCATGACACGGGCTCCGAACGATATTTAAGCACTAGTGCTGGGGCATTTCCGAGACAGTACACCGCACATCGAGAACCCTGGATGGTGCGGCGACCTGTGACCCAACTTTAGCACCATATAAGCGGTTGATCGAACTCTCCTGTTGGCTAGTCTCGTAGAGCCTGGTACGAGGCGTCGCCACGCTCTCTTGTGTGTTGCACCGATGTGGCTCAGCGACAGGCGCAGGAGAATCAAAAACCCCTGCCATGTGACAGGGGGTCGATTTCTATAGTCAGGTCGAGGAGTGATGAACACTCCCCGCTCTCGTTCTCTAGCTCATCCCTGTGAGCTTCCTGCTCCTCAGACGTAGGCTGTTGCTCACGAACCGGCATTTAGAGATACGTTCCTCATCTCTGCCGCTTCAATCTCGCTCTACTTCAGTTCGTCGAGATCTCCTTTTCTGCCGCGACCTGTAGCATCAGGCGGCTCATCCCGTAAACGAAGATAGAGACGATCCGGCCAGCCGCGTCTGCCAACGCGGCTTCTTGGCGTCCAACGAGTATTGATCGGGCCAGATCATATGACGAAGCGAAGAGTGGTTCAGCCAACTTGTCCAGCGTGCTCACGGTGGGGTTGGATATCGGATATGGCGTCACCAAAGCGGTGACTCTGATCGTGTTGTGATGTTTCCGTCCGTGCTGGGACATGCCAGGGAGATCAAGTTTCAGCAGGAAGATATCGCCGAGCGCCATCCCGGTGACCATCTGAAGGATGACGACGGTGTCTGGTTCGTTGGCGACCTGGCTCTGGCGCAGCTTCCGCAGGGCGAGGTTCTTCGCCTGCGCGGTCGCACCGCCAACGAAGCGACGATGGGCAACGCCTTCCGCCTGCGTCTGGCGAAGGTTGCCATCGGCAAGCTGGTCGCCGGTATGTGGAACCGGGATGTTCTGCACATCCGCATCGCGACTGGTCTGCCGGTCGACCATATGCACGACGCCGCCGGCTTGAAGGAAACGCTGCTTGGTCAGCATGTCATCCGGACGGATACCGCCGAACTGGTCGCCAATGTCTGCGAGGTGATGGTGATGCCACAGGGCTATGGTTCCATTTTATTCCATGAGCCTGACGAAAGCGGCGAAATCAACCGACAGCATGTCTACCGACGAACAGGGGTCTGCGACATCAGCACCTACACCGTCGATCTGGCGCTGGACGACGAGGGTGGATATGGACGCAGAGGCAGGAGCGTTGAGCGATGTCTACACGGCGCGAGGAACGCATCGCTGCCGTACTGGAGCGCGATTACCGTCAGAAAGATGCCGCCAAGATCGTCCGGGTGCTCACACCGGGATCTTTCGCGCCAGCGAAATCCTGTCGATTATCACGATGTAGTCGAAGAAGGCGCTGGCGCCGCTTTGCGCAGTCCGACGGTCAATCTGATGGGAGAGAAATGGCGCGGCGGCAGTCAGGCATGATCTCTGCGTAATCGGTGGCGGGGCGCAACTCGTGATTGATGACGTGCTCACTGCCTATCCCCAGGCGCAGCTCGTGTCTCAGGCGCAACTCGCCAATGCCAGCTATCCTGAACTGGGCTGCTTTTCGCTGCGCGGCAAAGGTGGAGTGAGCTTGTGCCGGAATGTCGTACCTGCCTTGGGAGACGGCTGCCGTACAGGAGGCTGTGCGATCAACGAGGAGGATGTGGTGATGGAGACGGTAAACGGGACCGCCACGGTGAAGATGACCTACACGGATGACACAGAACACCGATCGCCTGGTGGAACAGTATTCCGCGTGGCAGCCACCAATGCGGTGATGAAGGACGTCATTCGCGACTGCATTGGTCGAAATCGAGGCGGCTTTCGCCCGGTCATGCCGCGCAATGTGCCGCAGCCCTTCGACCCCGTGCGGTTCATCCAGGTGAGCGAAGACGCCGCCTGGATCGCGCTACGCTCAACGACCTGCCGCGCTACCTGGGACGGGTGATGCACTGTCGCCGTCCACGGCGCCAGCCCGGCGGGCAGTGGGGTAACTCAAAACAACCGGGGGCCAACAGGCGCAGTGGATGACGCCGAAAGCCAGTCGGAGGGCGGAGAAGGTCACCAAAGCGAAATCGCTGGTGAATATGGGGGTGCATTGGCGCACTTCGGATGCGGGGGGCTGTTTGCTCACGGCGATCGCGTCTGCGGGCGACGCTATAGTTGGGGCAAGAGGATGTACTGGAACACAGAACGTCACCCATCAGTGGCACTCGTTCGCAGGTCCGCTCGAATGCCACCACTATAGCAAGCCCAGCTAAATCGCTGGCTCCTCCTCATCGCCGGAGTGGCTGCGTTGCTTCCAGCTTGACTGCACCGGTTCGGCGGTGCGCTGCTGCCGAACCGCGGGTCGCGACAGGAGCGAGGCCCTGTCGCGACCGAAGACGCCCGTGCGTCTTTGTCGGCAGGAGTGAACCGTGCAGATTGAAGCACCGGAATGGAGGTGGATGAACTACAGGCAGATGATCACGCGCGGTGGCGCACCTGGAGCGGACCTGACTTTCAGCGGCAGGTCGGAGGGTGCTGGCGGTGTGCGTAAAGGCGGCGTGAGGCGCACAGCTTGTGGCGGCGAGGTCGTGCTGCGCGACTTTCGCCGGCTGACGGTCGAGGTGCAGCAGATACGCAGCAGGGCATCGTCCGCGCCAGGATGGGCACTGATGCGCCCCGGAGCACCTGACGCGACTGTACTTCCGCTTTCATCCGACCAGAGAGACGCGCCGTCAGGTAGAGGACCGTCTGAGAGAGGAGGCATAGAAGGCAGAGACCGGAACGAATCCACTTCACCGCGTTCGGCTTCACGCCGAACAGGCGAGCCCGCCTGGATGAGCTCCACCGCACCCGCAGCCGGCACGGCGACCCCACCAGCCGCGCCGACCTGGTCCGCGAGGCGGTCGGCTTCGCTTCCAGCACCAGCCCGACCTGGTCGGCTCGCTGCGGCCTTCGTCGAGAGTGTGACACGCCGGCGGACGGGAGGCTAGCGGATGGACCGCAGGCAGATGTGCATCGCCAACGTGCAGTACAGGAAACCCGGCGCGACAGAGTCGAAGCGCGCCAACGGACTGCTGCGCTACCTGACCTACCGCGAAGTCACGATGAGCGGGCGCCCTCTGTCCCAGGGCGGGAGCGCTGGGAGGACCACAGCATGGGACGATCGGTCGCCGAGATTGCCACTTGCGCTGGGGCGCTGCGCAGTGAGCACGTGCTGCTCTTCAGCCTGGTCTTCAACGTCAATCCCGACCTCCATCGCCCTGGTCGCGCCAGGCGCCAGCCGAGGCAATTCGTCCGCGAACTGACAGTACAGACAGGCGGAGGCCTTCTTCGCCGCCCGCAGCATCGACACCGGCGTCGAGTACTCCTTCGTGCTCCATCACCGGCAGACGACTGATGAGC
>JADJPJ010000090.1 GCA_016713325.1 Candidatus Flexifilum affinis
CCGAACCCTACACCCGCGACCTGATGATCGCCAGCGTGGGAATGCCTATCACGCGAAATGACGAAAACGATGGCTTCCATGCGGCGTGTTCTCGAAGCGCTGGCGGTGAACCAGTCTCTCTCGGCCTGATTCCAGGTTTGGCGCACGATCCCCAATGATCGAGGTTCCAGTGATACCACGCCGCTTTTCCTGATCGGTCTGGCGTTGTACCGCGAGGTGACAGGAGGATTTTCTTTCAAAACGCCGCGGCAAAAGCCCCTGACCTGGATACAGTACCAGAGCCCGACAGCAAAGCGGATCCTCGTGGCTCAGCAGCCGACGAGCGACTGGCGCGATGAACAATGGGTCCTGGGCTTCAGTTGTTCGTCAACACGCTGGTGTACAGGCTTTGAGGCTGTGGGGAGGGACGACGACGCTGCGTCAGCGGCAGGATTATCAACCAGCCGACAGTGAAGGCAGGCTGGAAGCGACCTCGGCGTCCACGAAGGGCTGGCTTTATTCCTGACAAGCCCTACTACGTCCTGCGGTGGTACTTGGCGCATGGCAGTGAGCGTCTCGATTTGCTGGGAAACAGCCTGGCGATTCTTTCAGGTACGCTTCGCGTGACAAGGCAATTCCGATCATCGGACTGGATCGAAGCGGAGGCGCAGCGCTGAAGCAAAGAGGGATTCATTGATCAGCCTGCCGCCGGTTCTGATTCCTTATATTCAGCCGGGTGACAGTGATTGGCTCCACGCTATGAGCGCTTCAACCCGCCGGGTGAATATCAGCAACCGCGGGCTATGGCCGCTCTGCATTGATCTTACATCGCGGCACTGGTGGCGGCCGGGCGACGCGAACTGGCCAGGAGAAAAGCTTGATCCTCCTGACCGAATTCCGTCCGGCTCGGGCGCACAGCGAGGTCACTTTCGGCTTTAACGAGTGTGGTTGCGAGCGCAGGACGGCATCCTCGCGCGGCGAGATTGGCAGATCTCGTCGAAGCGTCCATGTATTTCGCCGCGGGTTCGCCGTTGTCGAGGAAAACCGACCCGTTTTTTGATTCCGGATACGCGGCTGGAAGAGTCCGGCGGTTAATGAAGTACTGGCCGTGCCCATGAACGGGGCGTCGAACGCTCGCGTCGCTGACACCATCGACCCAGGATCCAGCCAGACCGCAGGCTCTCCTGAAACTCGCCGGCAAATTGCGCCATCCGTGTAGCGCCGCCGCCAGTTTCGCCGCCGCTTTCAAGAACTTGTCAATGTCGGGATCGCCGGCAACTGAACGTGAATAGAGGGGATACTTTCGTTCAGTTGCTTGTCACGATGTCGACCATCGATCCTGAAGGGTGGCTTGCCCACAATGATTCCGTAGAGAGTGATGCCTAGACTGTAGGTGTCACTTTGAGGCGAGGTTTACGCCACTGCGCCAGAACTGCTCGGGCGACAGGTACGCGGGGGTTCCTGTCAGCTCCGTCGGCGTCCGTCATGTACAGCGTGGTGGAGGATCTTCTCAAAGAGTTCAAGCTGCGCTTTGAGCAGTTCCTGGGTGTCGCGTTTGGACTCGGTGTGGCCGGTCTCGCCCGACAGTAGGTTCTTTGCCAGACCAAAGTCCGTCAAATACACGTTTTCCCATTCGTCGAGCAGGATGTTGCCGGGTTTCAGGTCGCGATGGATGATGCCCACTCCATGCGTCACCGCCAGCGCATCGGCGATCTGGTGGAGCAGACGGGCGGCGAACTGAAGTCGACGGGGGCCATGCTGGTTAAGCACCGATCGCAAACTGCCGACGCGCAGCAAACGCATGACAATGCAGACATCGTGTTCCGCTTCAAAGTAATCGTAAAGAGGGATGATATGCGGGTGCTCCAGCCGCGCGATGAGCTCCGCCTCAGTGGCAAAACGGTGCAGGAATTCTGTGTTGTGGGCATATTGTCGACGCAAAATCTTGATCGCCACTTCACGTCCAATAGCCGCCTGATAGCGCGGAAGACCGTTCCGACACCGCCTTCGCCGATCTTCTCCACGATATGGTACCCGTGGAACGGTCTTTCCGATGAAGTATTGTGGATCATCGGGCTCTGTAGGACTACCTGTTCTCGTGCCCGCTCGGGCGCGCCGACAAGTATCTGCATGTGCCGCTGCTTTTTAGCAAGGCGAGCCTGAATCGCGCCAAACAGCTCTTCCTGGGTAAAGGGCTTCGTCAGATAGTCGTCGGCCCCGAGGTCCATGCCGTACGCATCGAGCGTTTGTCCGCTTTCGCGCTCAGGAAGATGAAGGGCACTGAAGCCAACTGCGGTTCCAACTGAAGCCGGCGCAGTACTCCGTAACCGTCAATTCGGGCATTGTGATGTCGCTGATGATCATGTCCGGGGTGTGTCACGAGCGCGAGGTTTCACCCTTCACGTCCATTCTTCGCGCTGGCGACGTCATATCCCTCGAATACCAGCAGTTCACCCAATTGCTCGCGGATAATCGGATCGTCTTCGATGATAAGTATCCGCATGACACGGGCTCGAACGATATTTAAGCACCAGTGCTGGGGCATTTCCGAGACAGTTCACCGCACATCGAGAACCCTGGATGGTGCGGCGACCTGTGACCCAACTTTAACACCATATAAGCGGTTGATCGAACTCTCCTGTTGGCTAGTCTCGGAGCCTGGTACGAGGCGTCGCCACTCTCTTGTGTGTTGCACCGATGTGGCTCAGCGACAGGCGCAGGAGAATCAAAACCCTGCCATGTGACAGGGGTCGATTTCTATAGTCAGGTCGAGGAGTGATGAACACTCCCCGCTCTCGTTCTCTAGCTCATCCCTGTGAGCTTCCTGCTCCTCAGACGTAGGCTGTTGCTCACGCGAACCGGCATTTAGAGATACTGTTCCTCATCTCTGCCGCTTCAATCTCGCTCTACTTCAGTTCGTCGAGATCTCCCTTTTTCTGCCGCGACCTGTAGCATCAGGCGGCTCATCCCGTAAACGAAGATAGATGAGATCCGGCCAGCCGCGTCTGCCAACGCGGCTGCTTGGCGTCCAACGAGTATTGATCGGAGCCAGATCATATGACGAAGCGAAGAGTGGTTCCAGCCAACTTGTCCAGCGTGCTCACGGTGGGGTTGGATATCGGATATGGCGTCACCAAAGCGGTGACTCCTGATCGTGTTGTGAAGTTTCCGTCCGTGCTGGGTCATGCCAGGGAGATCAAGTTTCAGCAGGAAGATATCGCCGAGCGCCATCCCGGTGACCATCTGAAGGATGACGACGGTGTCTGGTTCGTTGGCGACTGGCTCTGGCGCAGCTTCCGCAGGGCGAAGTTCTTCGCGCGGGTCGCACCGCCAACGAAGCGACGATGGGCAATGCCTGCCCGGCTGCGTCTGGCGAAGGTTGCCATCGCAAGCTGGTCGCCGGCATGTGGACCGCGATGTTCCGCACATCCGCATCGCGACCGGCCTGCCGGTCATCGACCATATGCACGACGCCGCCAGCTTGAAGGATCGCTGCTTTGGTCAGCATGTCATCCGGACGGATACCGCCGAACTGGTCGCCAACGTCTGTGAGGTGATGGTGATGCCACAGGGCTATGGTTCCATTTACTCCATGAGCCTGACAGAAAGCGGCGAAATCAACCGACAGCATGTCTACCGACGAACAGGGGTCTGCGACATCGGCACCTACACCGTCGATCTGGCGCTGGACGACGAGGGTGAATATGTGGACGCAGAGGCAGGAGCGTTGAGAGCGGTGTCTACACGGCGCAGGAACGCATCGCTGCCGTACTGGAGCGCGATTACCGGCAGAAGATGCCCTTCAAGATCGTCGAGGAGGTGCTCCACACCGGGATCTTTCGCGCCAGCGGAAATCCTGTCGATTATCACGATGTTGTCGAAGAGGCGCTGGCGCCGCTGCGCAGTGCGACGGTCAATCTGATGGGAGAGAAATGGCACGCCGGCGCAACAGTCGACGTGATCTATGTGTCGGGTGGCGGGGCGCAACTCGTGATTGATGACGTGCTCACTGCCTATCCCCAGGCGCAGCTCGTGTCTCAGGCGCAACTCGCCAATGCTCGCGGCTATCTGAACTATGCGCTTTTCGCTGCGCGGCAAGGTGGGTGAGCTTGTGCCGGAATGTCGTACCTTGGGAGACGGTTGCCGTACAGAGGGGTACAGCCGATCGGGGAGGAAGTGGTGATGGAGACGAGTAAACGGGTGACCGCCACGGTGAAGATGACCTACACGGATGACACAGACTTGATCGCCTGGTGGAACAGTATTCCGCGTGGCAGCCGCAATGCAGTGATGAAGGACGTCATTCGCGACTACATTGGTCGAAATCGAGGCGGCTTTCGCCCGGTCATGCCGCGCAATGTGCCGCAGCCCTTCGACCCCGTGCGGTTCATCCAGGTGAGCGAAGACGCCGCCTGGATTCGCGCTGCGCTCAACGACCTGCCGCGCTACCTGGAACAGGTGATGCACTATGTCGCCGTCCACGGCGCCGGGCCGGCGGGCGGTGGGGTAGCTCAAAACAACCGGGGGCCAACAGGCACTGTGGATGACGCCGAAGCCAGTCGGAGGGCGGAGAAGGTCCGCAAAGCGAAGTGGTGAATATGGGGGTGCATTGGCGCACTTCGGATGCGAGGGGTCTGTTTGCTCACGGCGATCCGTCTGCGGGCGACGCTATAGTGGGGGCAAGAGGATGTCTGTGCCACAGAACATCCCTTGTCAGTGGCACTCGTTCGCGGAGTCCGCTCGATGCCCCCACTATAGCAAGCCAGCTAAATCGCTGGCTCCTCAACCGCCGGAGTGGCTGCGTGCAGCGCCTCCCGGCGGCTGCACCGGTTCGGCGGTGCGCTGCACCCGCCGAACCGCGGGTCGCGACAGGACGAGGCCCTGTCGCGACCAGGGGGCGCACCCCGTGCGTCTTTTTTCCGCAGGAGTGAACCGATGCAGATTGACACCGGAATGGAGGCAGGATGAACCACAGGCAGATGATCCGCGCGGTGGCGCGCCGCTTCCCGGACCTGACTCAGCGGCAGGTCGAGGAGGTGCTGGCGGTGTGTGTCGAAGTGTGGCGTGAGGCGCTGGCGCAGCCCGGCGGCGAGGTCGTGCTGCGCGACTTTGGCCGGCTGACGGTCGAGGTGCAGCAGATACGCAGCGGCGGCATCGTCCGTGCCAGGATGGGCGCTGACGCACCCGAGCATCTGACGCGACTGTACTTCCGCTTTCATCCGACCGGCGAGACGCGCCGTCAGGTGGAATTCCATCTGAAGGAGGAGGCGTGAAAGGCAGAGACCGGAACAAGATCCGCTTCACCGTCGGCTTCACGCCGGAGCAGGCGAGCCGCCTTGACGAACTCCACCGCACGCGCAGCCGGCGCGGCGATCCCACCAGCCGCGCGGATCTGGTCCCGCGAGGCGGTTGGCTCTACCTCCAGCACCAGCCCGACCTGGTCGGCTCGCGCAAAGCCATCGCCAAAGACCTCGAAGGCAAGATCGACGCGCTGGACGCCAAGGGTCGAGGATCTGCGGGCGCAGTTCGCGGCCTTCGTCGAGAGCGTGACACGCCGCCGGACGGAGGCTAACGGATGGACCGCAGGCAGATGTGCATCGCCAACGTGCAGTACAAGAAGCCGGGCGCGACGGGTCGAAGCGCGCCAACGGACCGCTGCGCTACCTGACCTACCGCGAGTCATGATGAGCAGGCGCTCTACGTCCCAGGGCGGGAACGCTGGGAGGACCACGGCATGGGCCGATCGGTCGCCGAGATCGCCGCGCGCTGCGAGGCGCTGCGCAGTGAGCACGTGCTGCTGTTCAGCCCGGTTTCAACGTCAATCCGGATCTCATCGCCCTGGTCGCGCCGGAGCAGCGTGAGTCGTTCGTCCGCGAACTGACGGTGCAGACGACCGAGGCGTTCTTCGCCGCCCGCGGCATCGACACCGGCGTCGAGTACTCCTACGTGCTTCATCACCGGCAGACAACCGATGAGCAGGAGCCGGGGCGGCACAATCCGCACACGCATGTGGTGCTGCCCGGCACCTTCTACGACGAGGGTCTGGGCGAGCGAACCCCGCTGTACTTCAGCCGCAATCGGAGCATCGACCACATCGCGCTGCTGCACGACCTGACCGAACAGCAGATGGAAGTGCAGATGGAGCGCTACGTCGGCCGCGACTGGGAGCGGCGGGTTGACGACCTGGAGCGGGTCCGCGAGGCGGAGCAGGGCGAGACCTGGAACCGCCGCCCCGGACATCGACCGCCAGCCCGCCCTGGACATCTCGTTCTGATCCGAAAACGAACAGGGACCGCAAGCGCTACGTTTGGCTACGGCACGCGCTTACAGTCCCTGTCACAGAAAGGTGAAATCAGTATGACACAAAACGACTCCGTGAGCAAGCAGGGCAGCAGCGCCGACGCCGCCGGCTCCCGCGCGGACCGCAAGACGTTTCTGCAGGCGCTGTACACCGGCGCGCCGGACGACCTGTATCTGGAGCTGCGCTGCCTGCATCCGACCACCGGCGCGGTCCGCACCTTCTGGAACCGGATCGGCGACAAGCGCGCCTCGCCGCCGGTTTCGCGGCGCCGACGACCTCAACGGCAAGGGCTACGGCGTCCACTTCGCGCCCTGTCTCCGGCGCACCCAGCACGGACGGGCCGAGGCGGCGGCGCTCCTGCCGGCGCTCTGGCTGGACATCGACTGTGACGACGATTCGGCGAGACGGGAAGCCGGACTGAGCCGCCTGCGCAGCTTCGACCCGCCGCCCTCGGCCATCCTGGACAGCGGCGGCGGACTGCACGCCTACTGGTTCCTGACCGAGCCGGTGCTCCTGCCGGACGACGCCGCCCGTGCGCCGCGCCGCCGGCATCCTGCGCGGGCTGTTCGAGACGCTGGGCGGCGACCCCGGCTACGCCAAGTCCGTCGCCTCGATGATGCGCCTGCCGGGCAGCATCAACACCAAGCCGGAGCGCGGCGGAGCGGTGGCGCACTTCCTGGAGCTGCATCCGGAGCGGCGCGCGCCCTACGACGCCTTGCGCTGGCTGGAACGGCAGCCTGAGCGGCAGGCGCCGCTGATCATGCCATGGTCCAAACGAGAACGGTACCAGCGAGCACCGGCTGCCGGAGCGGACGCAGGCCTATCTGGCGCGCGGTGCGGCGCCGGCAGCCGCAACGCCGAGCTGCTGGCGGCGGCCTGCCAGTTCCGCGACGCCGGTTACAGCCAGACCGACGCCGAGCGGGAGCTGGTCCCGCGCCTGTCGCCGACGGCTGCACCGAAGCCGAAGCGCTGGCCACCATCCGCAGCGCTTACAGCCGCCCGCCGCGCGATCCCATCGCCCGAAGCTCAACGAAGGTAGTCCAGATCCCGCGATCAGCGTGGACCAACTGGTGCGGTGGCTATAGCGACGGAGCGAAGCGAGACACCCGACAGTGGACGAAACCGTTCCGCCTTGTCAAAGCTTGCGCGACGCCGACCGCCCTGGCAAGGGCGGAGACGCGCAGCAGCTTCAGTCGATTGCTGGCGACGGCTTGCCGACAGCCAGGACCTGGACCAGATGTACCACCAGGGCGCGCAAGGTGCACGACCGCCAGACCAGGACGGAGGCCGAGGAGCCGCGAGCGCTACGTCCGGCTGGAGGGTGATATGGTCTTCGAGTGCGTCACCGACCGCGGCAAATCTCGCGCCAGCGCATCGCCCGCTGGTCGGGGCAGGTGGTCGAGCGAGTCCCCGCGCATCGACGACGACGGGCAGGTCGAGCACCTCACCCGCCTGGCGCTGCGCTGCGACGAAGAAACCAGCGCCCTGACCCCGCCAGCGAGCCGTTCGGTGATCCCTGTAACGCCCCGCACCGCGCCATCGCCACCCGCCACGGCGGTGTGAATCTTCACCGCCTGCGCCGCATGTGCAGCGTCATCTCGGCCCCGCCTGCTCGCCCTCTCAGACGCCTATCCCCGCCGTAACATCATCACCTAGCTCCGCTTTCTCGGCTGGGCGCAGATCGCCGGTCGCTGGACCTATCCACGCCCTATTGCGCCGCCAGCGCCGACGGTGCGCCGTCCAATCCGCCCGAGGTGGAGCTGGAGACGCGGCTGCGCGACTACGCTCCGGCCGAAGCGCGCCTGGGAGGGAAAGGCGCTGAATGCGCTGCGGGCAGCGGCAGGTCTTCCTGAAGAGTACGCCGCCGGCGCTGCTCGCCTTGCCCTGCTGCCGCTCGTGCAGCGCTCTTCCCGCCCGCCGCCTCCGCGCCCGGAAGCCGCCGCATCTGGTCGGCACCACCGGCAGCGGCAAGTGCGAGAGTCGCCGCCCCATGACCAGCTTCTACGGGCCGCTTAGCCGCGACACGCCGCCCGCGCAGGGCGATACCGTCAACACCGTCGAGGGCGCTTGGCCACAGTCTGGCCGCCGACGCCCTCTACTGGGTCGACGACTCGCAAGAGCGTCTACGCCGACGAAAGAACGGACCTTCACACGTTTCCCGCAGAGCTACTGCGCGGCATGACGCGGGCAGCTGACGCGGAGGGGCGAAGCTGCGCTAGGAGCGCCCGCGTCAGTCTTCCTCGACCTGCTGGGGCAGCTTCTGGCGGGTGGGCAGTGCGTCATCGACGACGACATGCGCAGCCCGCGCGACTATGCGCCGGGGACGACGGTCATCGGCTACCGTGAAGGGAACACCGTCTTCCTGATGCCCGACATCGTGCTGCGCGAGATCAGCCGGACGCATCCGCTCCGGTTCACCAAGCTGGCCATCGGCAGTCAGCTTCGCGAGGATGGGCTGCTGATTCCCGGCAAGGACAACCTGACCGTGCAGCGCAGCGTGCGCGGGCATGTCATTCGACTTGGCGGATGAAAGCGGCGA
>JADJPJ010000091.1 GCA_016713325.1 Candidatus Flexifilum affinis
GGGATCGTCTTCCAGATAATCGAGTCATTGTCGATCCCAACGGCGTTGATCTCGAAGATTTCCGCGACTTGCCAGCGCCGCCGTCAGCGCGAGAACAACTTGGTCTAGTGGCGAAATTCAGCATAGGCTATATTGGTCACCTGTATCCCGGCAGAGGAGTCGAGCTTATTTTTGGCCTCGCAGCACAGCTTCCTCATCTTCAGTTCTTGCTCGCTGGCGGAACTCAGGTTGACATTGACAATCTCAAAGCCAAGGCTTCCCAACAGAATCTGGACAACATTGTCTTCCTGGGATTTTTGCCCAATCGCACGCTTCCACTTGTCTACGCTGCCTGTGACGTTCTCTTGATGCCTTACCAGCGAAAAATCGCGGTGTTTGGTGGAAAAGGCGACTCCTCCAGCTACATGAGTCCAATGAAGATGTTCGAATACATGGCAAGCAGGCGAGTCATCCTCTCTAGCGACATCCCCGTCTTACGCGAGATCCTCAATGAAAGAAATGCTGTCCTTTGCGATCCAGAAAATGATACAGAATGGCGTGATGCCATTCTGCGCGCTGCTGCTGACTCTGCATGGTCAGCGCGCCTGGCGCAGCAGGCGCGAGCAGGCAATGAAATACACACCTGGGAGATGCGCGCCAGACGCGCCCTGGAGGACATCCTCTAAATGACGAGTCGGTTTGAGCAGCATGAAGCTATCCCCATTCCCGCGTGCAATCTCGGCCATACCACGACCCCGCGTTATAAGTGGAACAAGGATGGTTTCGACTATCTGCAATGCCCCACCTGCGGCTTGATCTGGGTTAGCCCGCAGCTCACGGACCGCGCCGTTGCCCAGATTTATGCCTCCAGCTTCAAGAGCAAGCAGCAAGCGCACGAACGTCCTACGAACTTCCTCGCTTATCGCAGCCGACTGCGCCGGTTAGCGCCGTTTCGGCAGTACTCGCGCCTGCTCGACGTCGGCTGCTTTACGGGCAATTTTCTGCTCGCGGCGCAGGCCGATGGCTGGCGAGACGTGGAAGGGACCGAGGTCTCGACGCCGGCGGTCGAGTTTGCCCGCTCCGCGTATGGGCTAAACATTCACGAGGGAGACCTCGGCTCGCTCGATCTTCCTCTAGACGCCTATGATGTCGTGACGCTGTCCGATGTCATCGAACATGTCAGCGACCCGCTAAGCACCATGCAGCGCGCCTATCAGCTCCTGCGTCCTGGAGGCGTCCTGTACATGGATACCCCCCATGTGATTAGCCTGCCCTACTTCGCGCTGAAGCAGCAATGGAGCGTGTTTTTTCCGTGGCATCGGACGCTTTTCACCGCGCGCAGTATGCGCACTGCATTAACCCAGGCTGGTTTTCACATTGACCATCTGAGCACGGTCGGCTTGCTGCCCTTCAGCACCTTCAACGCCTGGCAAGCCTATATGGCCGAAAGCAGTATCCAACACACCAGCGCAATCGCGCAGACCTCTTTTGTCCGCCAGCACAGGAACCGACTCCGTCCCTTGGCTGGTAGCGAAACGTGCCAGTGAACTTCCGTTCGAGCTCCTCTCCGCACTGGGCATTTCAGATCGGCGCTAAACTCGTCGTCATCGCAAGCAAACGCTGAAGGCTGGAAGTCATGAACGCCGGTCGTTTCGATGTGTACATGCTGCTGGATCGCTATCTGCCGGTCATCGGCGGGACAGAGCTTCAGGCTTCTCGGCTGGCGGGGGCGCTTCAATCCCTCGGACACCGCCTTCATGTGGTCACACGCCGACTGACGGCGGACCTGCCGGCAGAAGAGATGCTCGACGGCATCCAGGTACGCCGACTCTCGCCCATCGGATTGTCGCATGTGGCCAATGGGGTCATGGTGATGCGCATATTTCTGTATCTGGTCGCCCAGCGGCGCAGGTATCATCTGGTCCATGTCCACGGCGTCGGCCCGCTCGGACTGGCTGCGCTGCTGTCGACGAAGATCACCGGCAAACCGGTCCTCATTAAGGTTGCAGCCTATGGCAATCTGAGCCGCGTCGATCACGCTGGAGTTGTTCCCAACCGTTATACGCGCTTTGTGCGCCGCATCATACTCCCTCCGGCACTGTGGAACTGGTGGCTGCGTCAGGCATCCGCCATCGTCGTCCTGGGTCGCGAAACCTTGGACGAAGCGGTGGCTTTGGGTCTGGGGGATCGCACGGTGCATATCCCCAATGGTGTAGATACGTCGCGATTCTACCCCCTGCCGCTAACGGAGCGCATGGCCCTGCGGCGCAGACTCGGCATTGCCGATGAAGAGCGCATCCTGCTCTTCACAGGGCGACTGGTGCGGGGGAAGGATCCGATACAATCGTGGCGGCCCTGCCCGGACTGATCGAGAAAGATGCCAGGCATTCGCTTGTGGCTGGCGGGTTCTGGCGCGCTGCAAAGTGACGATGTCACCGAGGAGTTGCATCAAGCTGCGGCGCACCTGGGAGTTGCCGACAAGGTCCGTTTCCTGGGGGCGGTCAGCGACGTAGAGCAGGTTCTGCAAGCCGCCGATCTGTTCGTTTTCCCTTCCCATCGAGAAGGGATGCCAAATGCGCTCATCGAAGCCGTAACCTGTGGACTGCCCGTCATCGCCAGCGACATCGACGGCGTGCGCGATGTTGTCGGCGATGAACATATCCGTTTTTTTCCGACGGGGGACACGCAGGCTTTGGCGGACGCAGTGCTTGACGCGTTTGCCTCCGCACAGGTGACGGCGATCAAGGCGGACCGGGCGCGGAACCATGTCGAAGCCACGTTTTCGCTGTCGTCAGTCGCCAGTCGATATGAGGCCGTCTACCGGGCGCTCATCCTGAACGAAAGTCTGCAAACCATGCAGACCAGGGAGCGTTAAGCCCAATGGCCGCAGATCGGGGAGATCTTTCCACTAGCGATAGTCAAGATAGAACGGGCTTGTCCACCTAAATCGGACCAGACTCACAACAGCATTTTCTAAGCTGGGCAAATACTACCTGCTCACTGCCCGCGGCACATATTCTCGCGACAATTGCTGCGGCCCTCCTTTTTGGGTGCACTATGCGCCCAGGTGCAGACAGACCAAAGCAAATGCAACTCTGTCTCCACCGTTTTTGCTCGTTTCTAGTTATTCTCACGCTCCCTATCCGATAGGTTGTATGCAGCGACTAAGAACTAAGTAGCGCTTCGAGTTCATCAAGCTCTCTTTGCAGCCTCACACACTCGATTCGTTCTTTGTTGGGTCTGTCACTCGTCCAATTTGCCAACGGATAGAGCGAAGCGATCTCCGCATCCAATCGAGCGATCATGGTCAAAATCACCTCATGTTCATCTTCCTTGCTCCACGGTAGTTGTGGTGGCGTCCATTCATGGAGAGTATTAGGCTTTCTACGAAAGATTCTTGGCATCGATCTTCCTCTCTGAACTTGCCTGTGTCAAATATACCAGAAATGGAGCTACCATACGCGCCTTGGGATCACACGCATTGAACTGTACTGACCCTCGCAGATTGGACAAAGGGCTAGATGAAGTGATCTATGTTTAAGAGGAGGATGACAGATGCGAACGAGTGTGAAGGCGCGTTCAAGTGACGGGCGGTGCTGGAACTGTTGAGCGGGGAGAACACGGTCACGGAAGTGTGCCGGGAGTGCGAATTGACGGCACAAGTGGTCAACGACGGGAAAGAGCAGTTTCTGGCAGCCGCGTCGCAGGTGTTTGAGAAAGCCACCCCAGTAGCGGGAAAGCGGAGCGGTTCGCGGAGTCGGAGTAGTTGGTCGGGAAGCTGACGATGCAGCTGGAGATCACAATCAAGCCTTGCGCTTGCTGGATGAAACGTTGCCAAGAAACAGCAAGTCGTAATGAGGCTGCGAGAAGAGGTGTATTCGGTGGCTGACATCTGGGCGCGTAGCGGGTTAGCACGGAGCACGTTCTAGCACGTTGTCGGTGAAGGCGAAAGCAGGTAACTGCGCCAAGCTCTACTGACACTGCCGGGCGAGTATCCGACCTATGGCTGTCGCCATCTGACCGCGCTCTTGCGCTAAACGGGCTGGATGGTCAATAACAAGCGCATCCGGCTGCTGATGCAGCAGACGGGTTTGGAAGTGCGGTGAAAGCGGAAAACCCGCACGACCAGCCCGACCGTCCCTTCCCGCATTGTCCCAACATGGTCAAGGGCGAGACTGCCTCCCGCGCCCGGAAGCGATCGAGTGGCGGACAGCGTTAACGTGCTTCTGGAGCATGGCTTTGTTGCTCTCCCCGCTGATGAATTTGATCACATGCGCCGTGCGCGGTTGGCATCTGATCCGGTCGCTGGATCAACACCGGACGCTCCTGGCACTGAAACGGGCGCTGGCGGTCACTGCCTGCTAATCCATCACGGCAACTAAGGGCTTTTATGCATTCAAGCACTAAACCGACCTGTTGAAGGAAGCATACGTCCAGATCAGCAAGTCGGCAGTCGGCAAACCTGAAGACAACGGCTCTGCCGAGCGATTGAGGCGGATGATCAAAGAAGCGGAAGTCGCTCTGAGCACATATGCCGACTTTCATTACGCCTATCCGCGGAGCGCGATTTCTGGACGACGCGTATGCACACTCGCATTCACTCGGCCTGGAGCTATCTGACGTCAGCTGAGTTTGAGGGCCACTGGTTGCTCCAGTAGCCACCATCGATGCTAAAATAGGCACAGTAACTTTCGTGTCCAGCTTTTTGGGATCACGACAGCTGGCGGAATGATAACAAACGCGAGAAAAGAGCAGCTGAAGACTCCGAGAAAAACTCGATGCCATCCTGGTACCTTAAGGCAGCACTTCAAGGCGCGATGTGCTTTCTGCCTCAAAGTCAGCGTCTTAATTACATTTTCAACGTCACGTTACGAAAGGCCTACAACTCGCGGAAGCGTCTTTGAGGCAAGCTGAATATATGTGCACAACACCTAGTAAACTTCCGCCGGTTCGCGTCAGACACGGACGAACCTAAGCATGTAGTTAGTCTGGGTACGGGATGGTTGCCGATTGTGCCAATCGGTATGTACTTGTCTGGGGTTAACCGCATAACCTCGCTAGATACTACCTCAACGCTAGAGGATAATGTTATCCGAGAGACGATTCAGCAGTTCTTGAGATACGCTGACGAAGGTAAGCTCATGGACTACTTGCCAAATCTACAGCTGGATCGAGTTGAAACGCTGCGCGCTGCGCGACTCCCACGCTCAAGCTGGCGCGGTTGCCTTGATGAGGGCGCTCAGAATCCGGCCGATTGTCGCGGATGCGCGTCATGTACAACTTCGGGGAGTGGATCCGATCGTCTCAGACGGCACATTGGAACACATTGCGCCGCCCATACCTACTAGATATCTTTCGACATTTCCGCAAAATGGGTCCGCTGATGAGTCATTTGATCGATCTCTCTGATCATTATTCGCACTTTGACCATCGGTTAACTCCGTACAACTTCTTGAGATATTCGTCAACTGTATGGCGCCTGTTCAACAATCGGTTGCATTACCAAAGTCGGCTGCGCGTGGCGGATTATCGCTACATTCATGGTTATTGAAGGGTTGGTAATTGCTGCGGAGTTCAACCGTTATTCCCAGCACGACCTGATTGTGACGGAGAGCTGGATGGTTTCTCGTCCCATTGGACAGCTATCCTGAGGAAGAAGCGGCTCACAGTGATCGTGCCAGTACAAGCCAAACGCAATATTTCCCCAGAGTTCAGAATCAACTCAGTTTCCTTGATCTGGAGTTTGGTGGAGGAGAGAAGTGACACAAGATCCTAACCGTTGGGCAGCCTCATCTGCCGCCGGACTACAGGGACCAGGTAGTGTCTCATACCAAGATGGAAATGACTATCGACCAGCTGAAAAACATTTCGCAGAATGAACACACCCGTCACCGCAGTCCGCTCAACTTCATGGTTCATCTTGTCGCTGTTCTGCTCGCCTATTGCTTTAAGCCCAACAAAGCATTGCTTGGCCGGGACAAGGTTCTCGTTCTTGATCCCGCTTATCCATAACTGACGTTATATTGCAGAATCATCGCCTAACTGAGGGACTACCGAAGTGGCCGACTCAAAACAGTATCCGTTCGTAACCGTCATCATGCCGATTCGCAATGAGGCGCCATACATCAAGTCTTCACTTGGTGCTGTACTGGACCAAACCTATCCCAGAGACCGAGTAGAGATCCTTGTTGTGGATGGGGTGAGCAACGACAACACGCTCGACTACATTCTCGAGATGCCCGGAGCCGATCGGGTAACCATTATCTCCAACCCTCAACGCAGACAGGCATCCGCCCTGAATCTTGCCATTCCAAAGGCAAAGGGCGATATCGTTGTGCGGATAGATGGTCATACAATAATCGCTTCTGACTACTTAGAAGAGTGTGTCAAAGCGTTGGTCGAGATCACCGGTGCTCAGAATGTCGGTGGCCCAATGAACCCGGTTGGCACCACTTCCGTCGGGAAAGCAATCGCCGCAGCCGGAAAAAGCGCTTTCGCTGTGCCAACAGCATTTCACGTCAGTGACAAAGCGCAGTTCACGGATACTGTTTACCTAGGCGCCTGGTGGAAAAGCACACTCGACCAGGTCGGCTTGTTCAACGAAACAGCCACGGCCAATGAAGATTACGAGTTCAACTACCGAATTCGCGCGGCTGGCGGGCAAATATACTTGAGCCCCCGCATACGATCAGCCTACTACGGGCGCCAGTCATTTCACGATCTTTGGACACAGTATTTTAGGTATGGAATCGGCAAGGTGGAGATCCTGCGACTTTTTCCGAAGTCGCTCAAGTTTCGGCATCTGGTCGCGCCGGTGTTCTTGCTTGTCCTGATCGCGGGAGGTATCACAGCTCCGTTGCATTGGCTGCTACTTTCTCTTTGGGTGGGAGTGATAGCTGTCTATCTGGCAGCCAATCTTTTCTTTTCGTTTCGTGTTGCTCGACGAGTCGAGGCCAGTGTCTGGCTATGGTTGCCCGCCGTTTTTTTCGTCATCCATGTAGCGTGGGGAGCAGGTTTCTGGTTTGCATTACTAAAGAGACTCGTTGGTTGACTTCCAAATGCCTCAGTACAACTAAACCGAGCGTCGGAAAAAGGTGCAGTCCATCACCTTCCTGATGGACTACTCGCTACGAACCGACCGGACGCGATACCATCCAGCTTTCCGTTACAGACAGATCTGCGCGTTCGTACCGGTTAAACTCGGGCGCGATTTGTATTGAGTCAATGAATTCTGCGGCTGCCGTCCGGCTCTCTTCATTCACCACATGGAAGCCAGTGCGCGAGTGGATGTCGCGATAATCCGCTATGCGCAATCGATTCTGATAATGTAACCCATTGTTGAACAGGCGCCACTCGATAGAAGAAAACTTCAGGAAGTGATATGGAGATAATCGGCGATCGAAGTGTGAATAATGATCAGAAAGATCGATAAGGTGGCTCATTAATCCAGTTGACGCAAGTATTGTGCAAATTCTGGAAAATCTCAGAGAACTATCGGTGAGATATGTTCTAGTGTACTGTTTGAGATGACGAAATCGACCGCATCTAACTTAATTTGGCGTGCGTCGTCGACGAAATATGTGACCGATAACGATTTGAGTAATGCCGCTGCATCTTTTGTTTGTCCAGATGCCAGTACTGACCGCAACATTTCAACGCGCTCTAATTGCAGAGTTGGTAGTAGCAAACTTAGCTTACCTTTATCAGCATATTCTAAAAACCGGTGAAGGATTTCATGGACAAGATTAGCCCGCAACAGGTGCGTGATATCTAGCGAAGTTATCCTTTCAACTCCTGACAAATACAAACAGATCGGGAGTATTGGCAACCATCCTGTCCCAAGTTCGACCACGTGAAGTGGCAATTCATTCCCTGGCCCAAATTTGCGAAAGTTAGTTAGATGCCGGCTGCAAATCCTAAGTTTTTCGTCAAGAAAGGAATTCCCAAGCCTCAAACCTTTTTGTGATATGGCGCTGAAATGCATAGTTGAGGCGATGGCTTTGCGGCAATAGTGCCATCGCGCCTTGTACCGTCGCCTTGATATACCATGGTGGCATCGAATTTTCCTCGGAGTCTTCAGCTGCTCATTTTTGCGTTTGTTATCATTAAGCCAGCTGTCGTGACCCCCAAAAAGCTGGACACGAAAGTAGACTACGCACATTTTAGCATCGATGGTGGCTGCTGGAGCAAACAGCGGGCCGCAAACTCAGCAAACGTCAGATAGCCCAATACCATGTGAATGCGCGTGTGCGCATACACGTCCTCCTGAAAGCGCCCGCTCGGACGTTAGGCGTCGTGAAAATCGGCATACTTGCTCAGAACGACTTCCTGTTCTCTGCTGATCCGCATCGGTCGCTCGCTATAGCCATTGTCTTCCGGTTTGTCGACTGCCCATATGCTGATCTGGACTTCTGCTTCCTTCATCAGTTTGATGTAGTCCTTCTTGTTCGCATCTGTCATCCTCTTCTTGAACATAGGATGCTTCATTTGGCCCTGTGTTCAATCTGTGAGGGTTACTACAAGCTCAAGGCTGAAGTTGGACAACGGAACATCAACGACGCACCGCCCGAATCTGCCGGCGCAGGTGAGCGCTGCCGCATGCCTCTCAACCACGACGCAGAAGGGGGGGCCGTCCAGCAGCCATGAGGCAGGCGGATGGTTCGGTCGTCCCGTTTTGCAGCGCAAAATGGGATGAGCCGCGCCAGCGGCGACCGTACCGGCCGCCGGTGCTGGACGGAGGGTGCCCTCGCGTCGTACGCTCGCTCAGGGCGGCAGCGCGAGAGATTCCGGCCCGTGTCACACTGTCACAGCCGTCACAGCAGGTAAAGGATGCTCTTCAGCCGTTGGAGATCACCCCTGCGATCATCTGTGTTTTCACAGAAGAGGAGGGTTCCCGATCTGTGACAGCTGTGACAGCCGCGGTTGTCACCAGCCTGTGAGCGAAAAAAGAGACCGTCACAGCGTCACCGCTGTCACAGCCTCCAGATCGGACGGATTCGTCAGTCATGCGCCTATCAGCCTGTCACAGGGTCACAGTCGTCACAGTCGAGGAAATCGGCTTTCAGCTGCCAGAAGCGGGTGGGCACGCTGCGGACACGGCGCTGCACGGTCAGGTTGTCCTTGCCGGGGATCAGCAGCCCATCCTCGCGGAGCTGACTGCCGATGGCCAGCTTGGTGAACCGGAGCGGATGCGTCCGGCTGATCTCGCGCAGGGCGATATCGGGCAGCAGGTAGATGGCGTTCTCGTCGCGATAGCCGATGACCGTCGTCCCCGGCGCATAGTCGCGCGGGCCGCGCAGGTCGTCGATGACGCACTGCCCCCCTGCCAGAAGCTGCCCCAGCAAATCGAGGAACACCTGCCCGGCCCGCTCCTGCTGGACCGCCTGCACCGTCGCCGCCATCGCATCCTGCCAGAGCGGCAGCGCGTCGCCGGCGTCACATTCCTCCAGAAACTCACGCACCAGCTGGAAGACCGACAGGAGCACCGCCCAGTTGCTGACCATGCGGCCGGTGCTCGCCTGCCGTCCCCGTCCGGCCCCCAGCTTCGAGGCGCAGACCTGGGCATTGAGCGGAAACCTGCCGGCCAGGTCCTCGGCCAGCGCTCCGGCATCGGCGCGAGCGGCGATCCAGCGGCCAAGTGGGCGGTGAAGCCGGGCAGCGCCTTGCGCAGCGCATCCGCCTCCGCCAGGCGTCGGCCATCCGGGTCGCGCTTCTCCCAGGGCGGCACTTCGAGCACCAGCATCCGCGCCAGGATGGAGGCTTCGCCTTCAAGGGTCGTCTCGCCGGTACTCAGCAGCAGCCCGCGGCAGGGACGCTCCTGGCGCAGCTTCGCTTCCCGCGTCAGCCGCCCGCGTCCCATGCCGCGCGAGTAGCTCTGCAGAAAACGGGTGAAGGTCTTCTCATCGGCATAGACCGCCTTGTAGTCGTCGACCCAGTAGAGGGCATCGGCCAGCGTGTAGCCGAGGGCTTCGACGGTGTTGACGGTATCGCCCCACTGTGCCGGCGGGGTGTCGCGGCTGAAGCGGCCGTAGAAGCTGGTCATGAGGGCGGCGATCTCGCTCTTCCCGCTGCCGGTGGTGCCGACCAGGTGCAGGGCAGGTTTCGGCGCGGCGCTAGGAAGAAGCGCTGCACCAGCGGCAGCAGCGTGAAAGCGATCAGGACCGAGGCCAGGTCTCTGGGGAAGACGGCCACCGTGGCGCGAAACGCCTTGAGCGCTTCGTCCCAGGACGCCTCCGCCAGCCCGTAATCGCGCAGGCGGTGTTCCAGCGCCACCTCCGGAGAGCTGCTCAAGACACCCTCGGCATTCACCGAGAGTTCCGGGGTGACGTAGTGCCAGCGGTCGTCGATCGGCGTCCAGCCCATGAAGCGGTAGGTCTGGCGGCGCGGCGGCTCGGCGGAGAGCCTGAGGATCGCCGGCGCGAGGTGTTTCTGCATGCCGGCGCGCGGGGAGAAGATGCCGCCCGCCCGGCCGGCGATGAAGCGCGCCAGGGCGTTGGGGTCGCCGAACAGCTCGTCAGGCGCATCAATCGTTGTGGAGTAAGTCGGGTGGACGAGCTGCAGGCGATCTGCCGCTCGACCTGTCCATCGTCGTCGACGTGCGCCCGCCACTCCAGCACGCGACCGGTCCAGTCGGCGATGGTCAGCCGCGAGACGCCACGCTCGTTCTCCTTCTCGTAGACCATGCCGCCGTCGCGCTCGACGTAGCGTTCGGCATCCTCCGCACGCGGCGCGCTTCGCTGCCGGTCGCGGCGGGCTTCGCGGTACATGCGGTCGAGGTCGGCGACCTTCAGCCCGCTGCCCGACACCGCCTTGATCTGAGCGCGCACCTCCGCCCATTCCAGTGGGTTCAGGTCGCCGCAGGCCTGCACCGTCTCGGCGATCTGGGCGGCGGTCGGCGGCGCCTGCGCCTCGGTGCGTCTGCCGAACTGGCTGACCAGCTGGTCCACCCGGTCGCGCGGCGTCAGCAGGGGATCGCGCGGGGGGCGGCTGTAGGCGCTGCGAATGGTGGCCAGGGCTTCGGCTTCGGTGCAGCCGTCGGCAACGTGACGCGGGACCAGCTCCCGCTCGGCGTCGGTCTGGCTGTAACCGGCGTCACGGAACTGGCAGGCGGCCGCCAGCAGCTCGGCGTTGCGGCTGCCCGGCGCCGCGCCGCGCGCCAGATAGGCCTGGGTCCGATCCGGCAGCCGGTGCTCGTCCATTTCGCTGCTGAAAGGCAGTGAAGCAGTCATCGGCATCTGCCGCTCCGGCTGGCGCTCCAGCCAGGCGAAGGCGTCGTAGGGCGCGCGCCGCTCCGGATGCAGCTCCAGGAAATGCACCACCGCCCCGCCGCGCTCCGGTTTGGTGTTGATGCTGCCCGGCAGGCGCATCATCGAGGCGACGGACTTGGCGTAGCCGGGGTCGCCGCCCAGCGTCTCGAACAGCCCGCGCAGGATGCCGGCGGCGCGTGCACGGGCGGCGTCGTCCGGCAGGAGCGCCGGCTCGGTCAGGAACCAGTAGGCGTGCAGTCCGCCGCCGCTGTCCAGGATGGCCGAGGGCGGCGGGTTCGAAGCTTTGCAGGCGGCTCCAGTCCGGCTTCGCGCCGCGCCGGGTCGTCGTCACAGTCGATGTCCAGCCAGAGCGCCGGCAGGAGCGCCGCCGCCTCGCGCGACCGTGCTGGGTGCGCCGGAGGCACGGGGCGAAGTGGACACCGTAGCCCTTACCGTTGAGGTCGTCGGCGCTGCGGAATCCGCCGGCGCGCGCGCGCTTGTCGCCGATCCGGTTCCAGAAGGTGCGGACCGCGCCGGTGGTCGGATGCAGGCAGCGCAGCTCCAGATACAGGTCGTCCGGCGCGCCGGCGTACAGCGCCTGCAGAAACGCCTTGCGGTCGGCGCGGGAGCCGGCGGCGTCGGCGCTGCTGCCCTGCTTGCTCACGGAGTCGTTTTGTGTCATACTGACTTCACCTTTCTGTGACAGGGACTGTAAGCGCGTGCCGTCGCCAAACGTAGCGCTTGCAGTCCCTGTTCGTTTCTCGGATTCAGAACGAAATGTCCAGGGTGGGCTGGCGGTCGATGTCCGGGGCTGGCGGTTCCAGGTCTCGCCCCTGCTCCGCCTCGCGCGCTCGCTCAGGTCGTCAACCTGCCGCTCCCCAGTCACGGCCGACGTAGCGCTCCATCTGCACCGCCATCTGCTGTTCGGTCAGGTTGTGCAGCAGCGCGATGTGGTCGATGTTCCGATTGCGACTGAAGTACAGCGGGGTTCGCTCGCCCAATCCTTCGTCGTAGAAGGTGCCGGGCAGCACCACGTGCGTGTGCGGATTGTGCCGCCCCGGCTCCTGCGCATCAGTCGTCTGCCGGTGATGGAGCACGAAGGAGTACTCGACGCCGGTGTCGATGCCGCGGGCGGCGAAGAAGGCCGCCGTCGTCTGCACCGTCAGTTCGCGGCCGAACGGCTCGCGTTGCTCCGGCGCGACCAAGGCGATGGATCGGGATTGACGTTGAAGACCAGGCTGAACATCAGCACATGCTCACTGCGCAGCGCCTCGCAGCGCGCAGCGATCTCGGCCAACCGATCGGCCCATGCCGTGGTCCTCCCCAGCGCTCCCGCCCTGGGACGTAGATCGCCTGCTCATCGTGACTCTCGCGGTAAGTCAGGTAGCGCAGCAGTCCGTTGGCGCGCTTCGACTCCGTCGCGCCCGGCCTCTTGTACTGCGTTGGCGCACATCTGCCTGCGGTCCATCCGTTAGCCTCCCGTCCGCCGGCGTGTCAGCGCTCTCGACGAACGCCGCGAACTGCGCCCGCAGATCCTCGACCTTAGCATCCAGCGCGTCGATCTTGCCTTCAGGTCTCGGGCAATGGCTTTGCGCGAGCCGACCAGGTCGGGCTGGTGCTGGAGGTAAAGCCGACCGCCTCGCGGACCAGATCGGCGCGGCTGGGTGGGGTCGCCGCGCCGGCTGCGCGTGCGGTGGAGCTCGTCCAGGCGGCTCGCCTGCTCGGGGTGAAGCCGACGGTGAAGCGGATCTTGTTCCGGTCACGGCCCTTCATGCCTCCTCCCGATAGCTTTCTTCAACCTTCGCGCGAAATGTCCCAACCGGATGGAAGCGGAAATACAGCCGCGTCAGACGTTCCGGCGCATCAGGTGCCCATCCGGGCGCGGACGATGCCGCCGCTCCGCATCCGCTGCACGTCGACCGACGGTCGGCCGAAGTCGCCCGGCACGACCTCGCCGCCGGGCTGCGCCAGCGCCTCGCGCCAGACCTCGACACACCGCCAGCACCTCCTCGACCTGCCGCTGGGTCAGGTCCGGGAAGCGGCGCGCCACCGTGCGGATCAGCTGTCTGTGGATTTCATCCTGCCTCCATTCCGGTGTCAATCTGCATCGGTTCACTCCTGCGGACAAAAGACGCACGGGGTGCGCCCCCCCCTGGTCGCGACAGGGCCTCGTCCTGTCCGCGACCAGCATTCGGCAGGTGCAGCGCACCGCCGAACCGAATGCAACCGCCGGGAGGCGCTGCACGCAGCCCCTCCGGCGGTTGAGGAGCCAGCGAGTTAGCTGGCTGCAGGCTGGGAGAGCAGCGGGGGCGCGTTCGGTCACGAACGACGCGGCGCCCCCTGCGCCCCCTGCCTCGAACCGGACCGCCCGCAACCGGCAGACGGATCGACCGGCCCCTGACCGACGGCCATGCACCCGCAATGCGCCAGCGCACCACTGCTGATCACCAGTTCGCCTTGCGGACTTTCTCCGCTCGCCGACGCGCTTCAGCCTCATCGACTGCTGCGGCGGGTGCTCTGGCCTCGTGTGCTGCCACTGGCCCTGTCCCGTGGCGGCGACGAAGCATCACCTGTTCAGGTAGCGCGGCAGGTCGTTGAGCGCAGCGCGGATCAGGCGGTGTCTTCGCTCACCTGGATGAACCGGACGGGGTCGAAGGGCTGCGGCATTGCGCGGCATGACCGGGCGAAAGCCGCCGCGGTTCCGCTCGATGTACTCCCGGAGGACGTCCTTCATCACCGCATTGCGGCTGCCGCGCAGGATGTGGTTCCACCAGGCGATCGGGTCAGCATCACTCCTGCGGCGTCATCTCGACCGTCGCCGTCACCCGTTTGGTTTTCGCCATCGTCTTCTCCTCTCCTCCGCCTGTCGAAGCGGTCGAAATCAGGTCAACACCGGACCGGCAAGAACTCCTGCAACCGGCTGATGAACTGGGCGTAGTGCAGATAACCGCAGGCATTGGCGGTTGGGGCATTGGACATCAGCAGCGTTTGGGGATAGGCCGCTCGGATCGCCTCGAAGACCAGGGCGGCGCCGCCCGCCGGAGAGGAAGATGACATCCAGCGTGGTGCCGCGCTGCCACTTCTCTCTCATCAGGTTGAGGGGTGGCGCTGCGCGGCGGGCCAGCGCCTCCTGAACGACGGCTTCGTAGCTGACCGGTCTGCCCGTTGGCGTGGAAGATACCGGAATGGAACAACTCCTCGACCAGGCGGAAGGGGATCTTCTGGCGGTAGTCGCGCTCCAGCGCCGCGGCAGTGCGCTCCTGGGCGGTATTGGGCGCCGCTCTCCACCGACCCGCTCTCGGCGTCGACGTACTCGCCCTGGTCGTCGAGCGCCGGATCGACGTTGTAAATTGCCGATGTCGCAGACGCCAGTACGGCGGGCGTGTGCTGGCGGTTGATGTCGCCGGTGTCGGTGAGGTGGCGGCGTAGATCGTGCCGTAGGGCTGAGGCACGACCATGACCTCGCAGATGTTGGCGACGACCTCGGCGGTGTCGGTGGCGACGGATGCTGCCCCGAAGCAGAGCGGCCTTCGGGTCCGGCGCGTCGCGCATGTGGTCGACCGGCAGGCCGGTGGCGATGCGGAGGTGCAGGACATCGCCGGTTCCACGCCACGGCCAGCAGTTTTGCCGATGGCGACCTTGGCCGAGCGCAGACGGAAGGCGTTGCCCATCGTCGCCTCGTCGGCGGTGCGACCCCGCGCGGGCGGAACAACTCTCACCGGGCGGGAGCTGGGAGAGGGCCGGATCGCCCGGCGAACCACAGGCCATCGTCGACACCGGATCTGGTCACGGGGTGGCGCCGGGCGATCTCGTCCTGCTGGAACGTCTCGCGCGCGTGACCGAGCACAGAGGGAAGGGTAGGACCTGGTCGGTGGTCACGGCTTTGA
>JADJPJ010000092.1 GCA_016713325.1 Candidatus Flexifilum affinis
CACATTTTAGCATCGATGGTGGCTGCTGGAGCAGACAGCGGGCCGCAAAACTCAACCAAACGTCAGATAGCCCAATACCATGTGAATGCGCGTGTGCGCATACACGTCCTCTGAAAGCGCCCGCTCGGACGTTAGGCGTCGTGAAAATCGGCATACTTGCTCCAGGAGACGACTTCTGTTCTCTGCTGATCCGCATCGGTCGCTCGCTATAGCCATTGTCTTCCGGTTTGTCGACTGCCCATATGCTGATCACAGACTGCTTCCTTCATCAGTTTGATGTAGTCCTTCTTGTTCGCATCTGTCATCCTCTTCTTGAACATAGGATGCTTCATTTGACCTGTGTTCAATCTGTGAGGAAGAATTTTTAGAGCTCAAAAGGCTGAAGTTGGACAACGGAACATCAACGACGCACCGCCAGATCTGCCGGCGCGGGTGAGCGGTGCCGCACGCCTGCTCAACCACGACGCAGAAGGGGGAGACCGTCCAGCAGCCGTGGGAGGCGGGCGGAGGGTTCAGTCGTCCGTTTTGCCGCGCAAAATGGGATGAGCCACGCCAGCGGCGACCGTACCGGCCGCCGGGTGCTGGACAGAAGGTGCCCTCGCGTCGCTACGCTCGGTCAGGGCGGCGCGCGAAGATCGGCCAGTGTCACACTGTGCAAGCCGTCACAGCAGGTAAAGGATGCTCAACCGTTGGAGATCACCCCGCGATCATCTGTGTTTTCACAGAAGAGGAGGGTTCCCGATCTGTGACAGCTGCTGACAGCCGCGGTTGTCACCAGCCTGTGAGCGAAAAAGAGACCGTCACGGCGTCACCGCTGTCACAGCCTCCAGATCGGACGGATTCGTCAGCCATGCGCCTATCAGGCTGTCCACAGGGTCTGATCGTCACGGTCGAGAAATCGGCTTTCCAGCTGCCAGAAGCGGGTGGGCATGCTGCGGACACGGCGCTGCACGGTCAGGTTAGTCCTTGCCGGGGATCAGCCCATCCTCGCGGGCTGACTGCCGATGGCCAGCTTGGTGAACCGGAGCGGATGCGTCCGGCGATCTCGCGCAGGGCGATATCGGGCAGCAGGTAGATGGCGTTCTCGTCGCGATAGCCGATGACCGTCGTCCCCGGCGCATAGTCGCGCGGGCTGCGCATGTCGTCGTCGATGACGCACTGCCCACCCGCCAGAAGCTGCCCCAGCAGGTCGAGGAAGACTTGCCCTGCCCGCTCCTGCTGGACCGCCTCACCGTCGCCGCCATCGCATCCTGCCAGAGCGGCAGCGCGCGTCGGCGTCCATTCCTCAGAAACTCACGCACCAGCTGGAAGACCGACAGGAGCACCGCCCAGTTGCTGACCATGCGGCCGGTGCTCGCCTGCCGTCCGCGTCCGGTCCCCAGCTTCCGAGGCGCAGACCTGGGCATTGAGCGGGAAACCTGCCGGCCAGGTCCTCGGCCAGCGCTCCGGCATCGGCGCGAGCGGCGATCCAGCGGACGAAGTGGGCGGTGAAGCCGGGCGGCGCCTTGCGCAGCGCATCCGCCTCCGCCAGGCGTCGGCCATCCGGGTCGCGCTTCTCCCAGGGGCGGCACTTCAGTACCAGCATCCGCGCCAGGATGGAGGCTTCGCCTTCAAGGGTCGTCTCGCCGGTACTCAGCAGCCCGCGGCAGGGACGCTCCTGGCGCAACTTCGCTTCGCGCGTCAGCCGCCCGCGTCCCATGCCGCGCGAGTAGCTCTGCAGAAAACGGGTGAAGGTCTTCTCATCGGCATGAACCGCCTTGCAGTCGTCGACCCAGTAGGGGGCATCGGCCAGCGTGTAGCCGAGGCTTCGACGGTGTTGACGGTATCGCCACTGCGCCGGCGGGGTGTCGCGGCTGAAGCAGCCGTAGAAGCTGGTCATGAGGGCGGCGATCTCGCTCTTGCCGCTGCCGGTGGTGCCGACCAGGTGCAGGGCGGGTTTCGGCGCGGCGCTGGGGAAGAAGCGCTGCACCAGCGGCAGCAGCGTGAAGGCGATCAGGACGGAGGCCAGGTCCTGGGGAAGACCTCCACCGTGGCGCGAAACGCCCGAAGCGCTTCGTCCCAGGACGCCTCCGCCAGCCCGTAATCGCGCAGGCGGTGTTCCAGCGCCACCTCGGGAGGAGCTGCTCACGACACCCGCGGCGCCCACCGAGTTCCGGGGTGACGTAGTGCCAGCGGTCGTCGATCGGCGTCCAGCCCATGAAGCGGTAGGTCTGGCGGCGCGGCGCCTCGGCGGAGAGCCTGAGGATCGCCGGCGCGGGGTGTTTCTGCATGCCGGCGCGGGGAAGATGCCGCCCGCCCGGCCGGCGATGAAGCGCCAGGGCGTTGGGGTCGCCGAACAGCTCGTCAGGCGCATCAATCGTTGTGGAGTAAGTCGGGTGGACGAGATGCAGGCGCATCTGCCGCTCGACCTGTCCATCGTCGTCGACGTGCGCCCTCCACTCCAGCACGCGACCGGTCCAGTCGGCGATGGTCAGCCGCGAGACGCCACGCTCGTTCTCCTTCTCGTAGACCATGCCGCCGTCGCGCTCGACGTAGCGTTCGGCATCCTCCGCACGCGGCGCGCTCGCTGCCGGTCGCGACAGGCTTCGCGGTACATGCGGTCGAGGTCGGCGACCTTCAGCCCGCTGCCCGACACCGCCTTGATCTGCCCGCGCACCTCCGCCCATTCCAGCGGGTTCCGGGTCGCCGCAGGCCTGCACCGTCTCGGCGATCTGGGCGGCGGTCGGCAGCGCCTGCGCCTCGGTGCGTCTGCCGAAGTGGCTGACCAGCTGCTCCACCCGGTCGCGCGGCGTCAGCAGGGGATCGCGCGGGGGGCGGCTGTAGGCGCTGCGGATGGTGGCCAGCGCCTCGGCTTCGGTGCAGCCGTCGGCGACGTGACGCGGGACCAGCTCCCGCTCGGCGCCGGTCTGACTGTAACCGGCGTCGCGGAACTGGCAGGCGGCCGCCAACAGCTCGGCGTTGCGGCTGCCCGGCGCAGCGCCGCGCGCCAGGTAAGTCTGGTCCGTTCCGGCAGTCGGTGCTCGCCTGTGCCGTTAACGGTACTCTTGTCATTCCATGGTGGCATCATCAGCGGCGCCTGCCGCTCCGGCTGCCGTTCCAGCCAGGCGAAGGCGTCGTAGGGCGCGCGCCGCTCCGGATGCAGCTCCAGGAAGTGCGCCACCGCCCCGCCGCGCTCCGGCTTGGTGTTGATGCTGCCCGGCAGGCGCATCATCGAGGCGACAGACTTGGCGTAGCCGGGGTCGCCGCCAGCGTCTCGAACAGCCCGCGCAGGATGCCGGCGGCGCAGGCACAGGCAGCGTCGTCCGGCAGGAGCGCCGGCTCGGTCAGGAACCAGTAGGCGTGCAGTCCGCCGCCGCTGTCCAGGATGGCCGAGGGCGGCGGGTCGAAGCTGTGCAGGCGGCTCAGTCCCGGCTTCGCGCCGCGCCGGGTCGTCGTCACAGTCGATGTCCAGCCAAGAGCGCGGCAGGAGCGCCGCCGCCTCGGCGCGACCGTGCTGGGTGCGCCAGGCTGGGGCGAAGTGGACACCGTAGCCCTTACCGTTGGGTCGTCGGCGCTGCGGGATCCGCCGGCGCGCGCGCGCTGTCGCCGATCCGGTTCCAGAAGGTGCGGACCGCGCCGGTGGTCGGATGCAGGCAGCGCAGCTCAGATACAGGTCGTCCGGCGCGCCGGCGGTACAGCGCCTGCAGAAACGCCTTGCGGTCGGCGCGGGAGCCGGCGGCGTCGGCGCTGCCGCCCCTGCTTGCTCACAGGTCGTTTTGTGTCATACTGATTTCACCTTTCTGTGACAGGGACTGTGAGCGCGTGCCGTCGCCAAACGTAGCGCTTGCAGTCCCCTGTTCGTTTCTCGGATTCAGAGCGAAATGTCCAGGGTGGGCTGGCGGTCGATGTCCGGGGCTGGCGGTTCCAGGTCTCGCCCCTGCTCCGCCTCGCGCGCTCGCTCAGGTCGTCAACCTGCCGCTCCCAGTCACGGCCGACGTAGCGCTCCATCTGCACCGCCATCTGCTGTTCGGTCAGGTTGTGCAGCAGCGCGATGTGGTCGATGTTCCGATTGCGACTGAAGTACAGCGGGGTTCGCTCGCCCAATCCTTCGTCGTAGAAGGTGCCGGGCAGCACCACGTGCGTGTGCGGATTGTGCCGCCCCGGCTCCTGCGCATCAGTCGTCTGCCGGTGATGGAGCACGAAGGAGTACTCGACGCCGGTGTCGATGCCGCGGGCGGCGAAGAAGGCCGCCGTCGTCTGCACCGTCAGTTCGCGGACGAACGGCTCGCGCTGCTCCGGCGCGACCAGGGCGATGAGATCGGGATTGACGTTGAAGACCAGGCTGAACATCAGCACATGCTCACTGCGCAGCGCCTCGCAGCGCGCAGCGATCTCGGCGACCGATCGGCCCATGCCGTGGTCCTCCCAGCGCTCCCGCCCTGGGACGTAGATCGCCTGCTCATCGTGACTCTCGCGGTAAGTCAGGTAGCGCAGCAGTCCGTTGGCGCGCTTCGACTCCGTCGCGCCCGGCCTCTTGTACTGCACGTTGGCGATGCACATCTGCCTGCGGTCCATCCGTTAGCCTCCCGTCCGCCGGCGTGTCACGCTCTCGACGAACGCCGCGAACTGCGCCCGCAGATCCTCGACCTTGGCATCCAGCGCGTCGATCTTGCCTTCCAGGTCTCGGGCGATGGCTTTGCGCGAGCCGACCAGGTCGGGCTGGTGCTGGAGGTAGAAGCCGACCGCCTCGCGGACCAGATCGGCGCGGCTGGTGGGGTCGCCGCGCCGGCTGCGCGTGCGGTGGAGCTCGTCCAGGCGGCTCGCCTGCTCGGGGGTGAAGCCGACGGTGAAGCGGATCTTGTTCCGGTCACGGCCCTTCATGCGTCCTCCCGATAGCTTTCTTCAACCTTCGTGCGAAATGTCCCAACCGGATGGAAGCGGAAGTACAGCCGCGTCAGACGTTCCGGCGTATCAGTGCCCATCCGGGCGCGGACGATGCCGCCGCTCCGCATCCGCTGCACGTCGACCGACAGTCGGCCGAAGTCGCGCAGCACGACCTCGCCGCCGGGCTGCGCCAGCGCCTCGCGCCAGACCTCGACGCACACCGCCAGCACCTCCTCGACCTGCCGCTGGGTCAGGTCCGGGAAGCGGCGCGCCACCGCGCGGATCATCTGTCTGTGGTTCATCCTGCCTCCATTCCGGTGTCAATCTGCACCGGTTCACTCCTGCGGACAGAAGACGCACGGGGTGCGCCCCCTGGTCGCGACAGGGCCTCGTCCTGTCGCGACCAGCGGTTCGGCGGGTGCAGCGCACCGCCGAACCGGTGCAGCCGCCGGGAGGCGCTGCACGCAGCCCCTCCGGCGGTTGAGGAGCCAGCGATTTAGCTGGCTGCGGGCTGGGAGAGCAGCAGGGGCGCGTTCGGTCACGAACGACGCGGCGTTCTGCGCCCCCTGCCTCGAACCGGACCGCCCGCAGCCGGCAGACGGATCGACTGGCCATGACCGATGGCCATGCACTCGCAATGCGTCGGCGCACCACCGCTGATCACCAGCTCGCCTTGCGGACTTTCTCCGCTCGCCGACGCGCTTCAGCCTCATCGACTGCTGCGGCGGGTGCTCTGGCCTCGTGTGCTGCCACTGGCCCTGTCCCATTGGCGGCGACGAAGCGCATCACCTGTTCCAGGTAGCGCGGCAGGTCGTTGAGCGCAGCGCGGATCCAGGCGGTGTCTTCGCTCACCTGGATGAACCGGACGGGGTCGAAGGGCTGCGGCACATTGCGCGGCATGACCGGGCGAAAGCCGCCGCGGTTCCGCTCGATGTACTCCCGGAGGACGTCCTTCATCACCGCATTGCGGCTGCCGCGCCGGGATGTGGTTCCACCAGGCGATCAGGTCAGCATCCTCCTGCGGCGTCATCTTGACCGTCGCCGTCACCCGTTTGGTCTTCGCCATCGTTTTCTCCTCTCCTCCGCCTGTCCGAAGCGGTCCGATCGGGTCCGCACCGGACCGACAGGCGCGCTCACGACGGCCAGCTGATGAACTGGGCGTAGTGCAGATAGCCGCGGGCATTGGCGGTTGGGGCATTGGACATCAGCAGCGTTTGGGGATAGGCCGCTCGGATCGCCTCGAAGACCAGGGCGGCGCCGCCGCCGGAGAGGAAGATGACATCCAGCGTGGTGCCGCGCTGCCACTTCTCGCTCATTAGGTTGAGGGGTGGCGCTGCGCAGCGGGCCAGCGCCTCCCTGGACGACGGCTTCGTAGCTGACCGGTCTGCCGTTGGCGTGGAAGATGCCGGTCTGGAGCACCTCCTCGACCAGGCGGAAGGGGATCTTCTGGCAGTAGTCGCGCTCCAGCGCCGCGGCGATGCGCTCCTGGGCGGTGTAGACGCCGCTCTCCACCGACCCGCTCTCGGCGTCGACGTACTCGCCCTGGTCGTCGAGCGCCAGATCGACAGTGTAGGTGCCGATGTCGCAGACGCCGGTGCGGCGGGCGGTGTGCTGGCGGTTGATGTCGCCGGTGTCGGTGAGGGTGGCGGCATAGATCGTGCCATAGGGCTGAGGCATGACCATGACCTCGCAGATGTTGGCGACGACCTCGGCGGTGTCGGTGGCGACGGATGCTGCCCGAGCAGGCGGCCTTCAGGTCCGGCGCGTCGCGCATGTGGTCGACCGGCAGGCCGGTGGCGATGCGGAGGTGCAGGACATCGCGGTTCCACGCCCCGGCCAGCAGTTTGCCGATGGCGACCTTGGCCAGGCGCAGACGGAAGGCGTTGCCCATCGTCGCCTCGTCGGCGGTGCGGCCGCGCAGGCGGAGCAGCTCACCGGGCGGGAGCTGGGAGAGGGCCAGATCGCCGGCGAACCACAGGCCATCGTCGTCACGGATCTGGTCGCCGGGGTGGCGTTGGGCGATCTCGTCCTGCTGGAACTTGATCTCGCGCGCGTGACCGAGCACGGAAGGGAAGGTGAGGACCTGGTCGGTGGTCACGGCTTTGGTGATGCCGTAGCCGATATCCAGGCCGATGGTGAGTACGCCGGAGGACGAAGTGGGTTTGGCGGCGCTTCTTCTACTCATGACGTCGCTCGTATCCCTGAATATTCGGCAGGCTCGGCTGCTGGGGCGACTCCGGCCTGAGAAATTCCACAAGGGCCTGACCAGATCATGGCTCCGGCGCGGCGATAGCGGATTGCGGGTAGAGCGCCCGGTAGATCGCCGCCTCACGTGGGTCTTCCAGATTGAGAGAACTCGACTCGCTTGATCATTATGTTGGTCTCGGGTTGCTATGCGGACACTGAGCTTATGCACCCTTCTGGGAGGATGCGGCTTCCTGAGGCAAGTGTGCGCGCTGGCCATCGGCAATCTCACAGCCTTGGGTGATAAGCGCAGCGATGAGCGGAATGTTGGCGATGAGCGCTTCATGCAGGCTGGTGTACTGCCAGTAGGCGGGTTCGCTGCGCGATTCCAGCGGAGCGCCGTTGACTTTGGATGTCGAGTGCTTTCACAGTCACGCCTCAGAACGATGGTCGTATTGTGGTACGAATTCAGAGCAACAAAACACCGCTTGAGATCCGGTGTTGATGTCGCAACAAAATACGAGAATCGTACCATGATGAGATCGTATGCCGAATTCATCCCGGTGTCAAGCAGGACTGGGGTAGAGAATCTCGCAATTTTCCGCGCTTCGGGGCAGGATTAAGCGAGCGGTCGTGACGGAAGGCGGACGGCGTATGTATGATGTGGAGACGAATCTGGGCAAATTCCTTGCGGGCATCATGCGGCGCAAGCAGCTGAACAATGTCACGCTGGCCCGCATGGCGGGCGTGTCAGAGGGTGTCATCCGCAACCTGCTCAAGCATGGCATCGATTCAAGAGCCAAAGATCGATCCGCGGACGCTGCGAGCGGTGGCGGATGCGCTGGGCATCAACACGGCGTGGTTGTTCCGGCTGGCAGGCTAGCTGTCGCCGCTCCCCGACGCCAATTCAGTGCGAGCCGAGTACGTGGCGGATGTCGTTGACGAGCTGACCGAGGAGAAGCAGGATGCGGTGATGGGCGCGCTGGAGGCGATGGCAGAGTCGCGAGAGACCAAGCATCTGATCCAGGATTTGCGGCGCGGTGTACCGAGGATTGATGTGACGTGGCCGCTGATATTCCCATTCATCGTCCGTGAACTGGCGAATCAGTTGATCGCCCACTACCGAATGAGCGCTCCGGGCGATGTGGAGAAGATCGAGCCAGACGTGGTGGTGATGGACCATCGCTGGCAGGACTTGCCCCGGAATACTCAGGCGCGGGTGCGGGCGCTCATCCGACACAAGCTGTCGCTGGAGTTTGACCCAACGATGCTCGATGAGGACTGATGAGGGTGATGGGGATGCGGAATATTCCGGATCGACACCGGAAAAATGCCTGGCTCCGCAGCGCATGAAATCTGATAGCATCAGAACAAGAGTACGAATCTGAGGAGTCCCCAGGAGCGGTGACCGCTATCTCCATCTCGTTCGTCAGGACTGTCCGCTGCCGCCTGGCACGCATGTCGTGGTCTACAGCCGTGACTCGGGTGGAGAGGAGCAGGACCGGTCGGTCATCCAACAGCTTGAGGCCATCGACGAATACTGCCAGCATCACCACCTGGTCGTGGAGGAGCGCTATGTCGACGAGGCGCGCCTCTCCAGCAATACCGAGCAGCGCGAAGCCCTGCTGCGGATGCTCAACGATCTGCATGGGCGCTTTCGCCGCATCAACGACCGCTACAAGCGCGAGAAGCTGACCCGCGAACGCCCCTTCGGTGTGATTTTCTGGAAGTCCAACCGGCTGGGGCGCGATGCCATCGAGGCGACAAATATCAAGTCAGATCTGCGCCTGCGTGGGATCACAGTGGTTGACCTCATCACGGCTGCCACGACGGGGATCATGGCCGTCGATTCGATCATCGAAGCGGTGCAGACAACGCACGACGAGATGATCCTGGAAGACATCTCCACGAGCGCAAAGCGAGGGCTGGCGCAGCTGGTGGGGCTGCGGGACACGGATGAGACATTTCTGTCCCACAACCCGGACTGGCTAGCCGACGAGGCGGCTATCTGGGCCTGATGCCGGGAGGGGTGCCGACCGGGTTCAAGAGTGAGCGTGTCCAGATTGGTGTGTACGAGCGCAAGAAAGGGCGGCAGAGCGGCGAGCCGCGTATCGTGCAGCGCATCGTGCCCGACCCGGAGGCCTGGGAGCGCTGTCGGCTGGCCTGGGAGATGCGGACACAGGGTTCGACCATTGGTGAAATTCATCGCACGACGCGGCTGTTCAGGACCATCAACAGCTATGACACCTTCTTCGCCAACCGCATCTACACCGGCGACCTCGTCTATGGTGGCAAGCTGTACGAGAACTTTGTGCCGCCGCTGACCCCAAAAGCCTGGTACGAGGATGTGCAGAAACAGCGCGCACAGCGAGCGACGAAGATGCAGGGGAGGGCGCTCAGCTCGGTCGATGAGCCGGGCAGCGTGAAGCAGCGCCTATCTGCTGTCGGGGCTGGTGGTGTGCGGGGTGAAGAGGATGAGGAAC
>JADJPJ010000093.1 GCA_016713325.1 Candidatus Flexifilum affinis
GTTGGGTTTAGGAAGGCCAGACGCAAAATGCCGAGGGTGGTTCAAGCGCTTCCGAGCGAGGATAGAACACCTTCTACAACATCCTGAATGAGGCGCGTTCCATCGTTGGTGAAATGTTCTCCCACAACACCCCTATTGTTTCTGGTCTTTTGGGAAAAGATAAATAAGTGGATTTGATCAATTGCTTGGTTGATTGCCAAAAGCGACCACTTCCAATGTCCGTGCTTGCACCCAAATCAAAGTCAAATGCGATGACAGGTTTTCTCTGTCCAATATAGAGCTGAGCCAGGTACTCAACTCCCTCACCTCCGCTGAGTACAAAATCAATACATCCCCCCGACCACCTTAAGTCTGTCTCGACGGATGCTTTCAGCTGTCCATTGCTTTGGGTGACTCAAGATTTCTACACAAGTCTTTTGGACCAGTGTTCGCCACATATCTGCTCTTGCAGCGGGAATATGTGAGGCAGTTTTTTCGGTAATCACTGTGGTCAGGGGTAGTATTTCAAGGTTCTTCAGTTCAAATGTTGTGCTCCCAACATACTCATATACGGATCGAATAACTGACCAATCGAAAATTGTCCGGATCTCCTTTTCTAGCCTGTGCATTGGTTCCTTTCCAACCTGAGCACAAAGGGAAACATCTCGCTCTAGTAGCGTCGTGGAAAGTAACGCAATAAGTCCATGCGCATATTTCAGTTTGACGGGATCGCAGTTAGCGCTAGCACTCCTGCAATATAGATACGACGCTGTCGAAGTTCCATCAAGTGCCTTTCGAAATAGCTTATCGTCTATCGCTAGTGTAGTCTTGTAATAGTGGCTAAGGGAACTATCGTGACCGGTGCGTCATGTTGGATGGGGGAGTACATCCGCAGCAACGCACATCAGCCGGTCGATCCAGATGTAGCGACCGGTCTTGACCTCCAGGCGCTCGTGAAGGCGCGCAGGCGGTCGGCGTCGGCATGGGCGTAGGAGAAGAAAAGGTGCGCTTGAAGGTTGGGTGCTTCGGGCATAACAGGGCCTCGCGGCAGGTTCAGACCGGCATTTGCCGCTAATATACCCCGGTCACATGCGGGTCACCACACGGCGGACCCGTACCGCTGACCGGCCTAAAACGGGATGTCGTCTGCTGCCTGATAGGTGTCGGCGAAAGCCAGATGTCCGTTGATGGACAATCGAACCGCATAGTGGTCGGGGCTGCCAATTTTCCCGAGCGAAACATAGTTCGAAACGAGATAATCAAACTGCAACGATTGGGCGTAGTGTCGATCATGCACGAAGTCGTCAATCTGGAGTCTGATGTCATACTGCCCCTCCAGCATCGGCCGCTTCGGGATATTGAACGTGAACCGAATGCCGTCGTGGTCGAGACTGGCATCCTGCACAAACAGACGCTGCCGAAAAAACAGATTGAAGTCTGACTTCGCGGTGATTCGCGCACCCCACTGCTGCCAGACCTCCGGCGTGACGCTGGCACGCAGCGTGCGATACTCCGCGGGCGATCGACACCAGATCGCCCTCAGATGCGTGAGGTCTATCTCGTTGGGAATCACCAGCTCGGCATGCCGACTTCGGACAATTCGATCGCGCTCATGCGGCTCGAAACGAGAATCGTGATAGATATCCTCAAAGGGCATGGTCCTGAACGCATCGACGCTTTCGAGCAGCGAGCCAGGGGTATATCCCGCCAGTGTCTCCCGCGTGAAGCGACTGTCCTCGCGGCAGAGGAGCGCTTCAAGATCGAAGAGCAGGTAGACCGGAACCGGGCAATGCGCGTCCGGGTATTCGGTCGAGGGCGGGCAAAATCCCTCATTGATGAATAAGGTCGGCGTTCGCGGGCGAAAATAGAAGCGTACGTAGTTCTTGAGTGCGCTGCTCGTCTGTCCGAGCACAGCCGAACTTGCACTATCCTGAAAATCAGGATGACGCACAACAACCTGTGTGCGCGAATACAATCGTCCCTCGCTCAGGATTCTGGCAGCGTTGCGCAGATCGGTGAAATGAAAGGCGAACTGGGACCACCAGCGGCGTGACTCATCCAGCCATAAGGCGCGTCGGAGCTCCTCAAGCGCCTGACGAAACTGCTCACAATCCGGTTTTTCGCTCAAGCAGGCTCTCGCACTTCGATGGGTTCGCGATCCTTTTCAGCCGAGGCGCCGGGGATCAACTGAAGGCCGAGTTCTCGTTCGTTATCGACATCCCGCCGGGAAAGCCTGATAGGCTTCACGTATTCCAACTCAGACATCAACGTCACCACATAATCTGAGGCTTCACGCAATTCCCCCGGCAGGTGCTGCGCCATGATGTACCCGGCAGAGCGCAGATGCTGCCATAGGGCAAGCCATCGGTCATAGGTGACTGAGAATTCGCCCTCCCCATTGGGCGACGGACGAAAGATCGTCTCGTCCCCGGCATCGGTAAAGGTCACGGCAAAAACGCGGCCCGTGACGGATGACCGATACTTCTCCTGTTTTGCGAGGATCTGTCGCAGGTCTGTCCACACCTCATCAAAGGGCAGGCTTTGGGGCTCACTGTTGAGCCAGCGCTTCATCCGCGCGATGTCGCGATGCTCTGGCTGCACCCCAGCACCGCGAGGGTAAACATGGATATAGCAATCGATGGGCAGGTCTCGCAGATATTGTTCCATCATTGGGCGGACCTGCGAGTCCCAATCCAGTTCACCGTTGCCACAACCGAGCATCGGAAACGAGATCGAGGTAATCCCTTTCTCAAGGTAAGTCGCGGCAAATTTCTCCAGGCCGAGCCGGATATATTCAGGGTTCGACGGGTTGCGCCAGTGTTTCTTGGTGGGGAAGTTCAGCACCCATTTGTAGGGTGTCTTGTAAAGCCAGAGCTGACCAACGTTAAACAGGCCCTGTTCACATAACGACTGATACTTCTTGAACATATCGGGGTAGATCAGCTTGAAATCAAGGGCAATGCCCTTGCCCATCACCCCGACCGTATTGACCGTATTGACCAGGACTTGAGCAGGACTTTCGAACAGATCGCCTACGACATATGTGATCGTCATGGAACACGCCCTCTAATCTGATCTCTATTTTATCCAGAAAACATGTTCTCCTCAAAGGTCGTAACGCTGCCGCGGTCGCCCGCACTCCACCCCCGCCACATCGTCCAGTTGCCCGCCTGATACCAGCGGATCATCCGCCACGCTTCGTCACCACACCCCTGGCACCAGCCGACAGCGCACGCGCTCCTGATACGCCGCATAACCCGGCAGACTCGACGCAAGGAAGCGGTCCTCGTGCGCCGTTTTCAGGAAGTATCCGACCAGCGAGATTGCCACCGGCAGCGCCGTGAAGCCCGTCGGGAAGGCCAGCCCGTTGCCCACGTACAGAGCGAGTGCGAAGGTGTAGATGGGGTGCCGGACCACGCCATACGGCCCGCGATCGACCACCTGATGATCGGCTTGCAGGGCGGTCTGCGCCGTCCAGTACCGGCCCAGGGTGTGACGGCAGTAAAAGGTGCCGGCCACCCCAACCGCCACCAGCACCGCGCCGACCGGCGTCAGCGGAGCCGGCGGCTCACCCTGGAGCGTCAGCACGCCGCCGCTCACCACCAGCCCCACCGTCGCGCCCGTCAGGATCAGCAGGTAGAGCCGGTCAGGGGTCGACGTGGCCGCCTGCATATCGGTGAGGATCTTGCCCCCGCCGCGCCAGTAGAAGATCAACCAGACGGCCCACAACGCCAGAGTCAGCCACTGCCAGACCATCGCCTTTTCCTCTCAGAGTCAGCCGCTCAACGCGCGCAGTTCGCAATCCTCAGGCACTCGTCCATACGCAGGTTAGGCCAGGAGGAGGAAATACTCCAGCGCCAGGGCGATGACCGATGTCAGCAGCGCCACGTAAGACAGCCGCTGGGTGAGCATCCCGAACCGCTGAATGGCATCCGATTTCTGAAGCGAACGAATCCCTTTGCGGCGCACGTCGGCTTTGGAAGAGCTCACCAGCCAGTGAAGCGGAAGTTGAACGATGAAAGGCGCTAACGCCGCCCAGATGAAATAGGCGACGCCGAAGACCACCAGCAGCGGAAAACGCCCCGTGTCGTCCTCCAGAAAGGGCAGCATCAGGAAGGTGACCACGCTCGTCCATAAGAAGATCAGCAGGGCCTGGAAGTAGCGAAGCACCATCCGTCGAAGCTTCAGGGCGTGGCGTACCAGGGAAACTTCCGTTTTGGCAACCTCCTGATACAGGGGGCGTTCAATAAACCCGGCCAATCCCAGCGCGGCGTTAAAGCCGTCGATCTCTCTCAGCGTCCGATCGACATACGGCTTGTGCAGCAGCGCCTCTTCTTCATCACCCACCGAGTACGTGCCGTGTACGCGGATCAGGTCGTCATCGTCCAGTTCGTTCAGAATTTTCTCGGAGGGCACATCGACCACGTCCATCTGGATCAGCCGGGGCAGTTTGCGCGTTCGCGGGACGATCATCCGGTCGGGCTTGTCGATGACGTCGTAGTAGTAGCGGGACTGCGCGTCGGCGTGCGAAATGACAAAATGGATCAGATCGGTCCCGTACTGATAGCGCAGAACGCGGGCTTTGACTTCTTCCGACTCATCCGGCGAAAAGGCTACCCCCGTCAGAATGAAGCGGGGATTGAACAGGTTCTCTGGGAAGGTCGGTGGGTGGCCCACGAAGTAGAAGCGAACGATGTCCTTCAGCAGGAGCAGCAGCGCCCCGGCAGGAATGCTCAGCGAGAGGATAAAGGGGAACAGCAGACAGGCATAGATGACCAGCGTTCCGATCGTCGTTCCTATTCCGGAACTGCTGGAAATGGCTGGAGAATAGTCGAGGATCGCGCGGATGATCGACAGTACCCCATCCTTGAGAAAGATCGGCAGCAGAAACAACAGGCCCGCCCCGCTGATGAACCCGACGGCGACACGGTGCATGGTCGACAGGCGGACTTCGCTGCGCTGGAGGTATCCGCGCATGGCGTTCCGTTCGTCGGGGGTGAATTTGGGCGCTTTCTGATGGCTGCTTTCGGCGTGCTTGTTTTCCTGAACCATTCCTGTCCTCGATCGAAAAATACCCTGAGTTGGGCGGCTAAATGGGTTGCTTGCTGAAGCTGCGGGCGTCGGCCAACGGGTTCAAACCACCGCTGCACCGTCCGCCGGCCGCCCGGCGCGGTACCAGCGGATCGTCCGGCGCGCCCCTCGCGGAAGTCGGTCGGCGCAAACCCCAGCTCACGCCGCGCCTTCTCGTTCGACACCCGCCAGTAGTTGTAGACGTAGGACTTGAGGTTGAGCGGGTAAAACGGTTCGCGCCCCGTCACCCGCGCGAACCCCTCCAGCAGGCGGGAGAAGCTGATCCCCAGCCAGCCGGGGATCTTCAGACGCGGCGCCCAGATCCCCGCCTCGGCACACACGATGTCGAACGCCTCGCGGTGCGAGATCCAGTCGCCGCACAGGTGGTAGGTCTCGCCGATCCGCCCCCGCTCCAGCGCCAGGGCGATCCCCGTCGCCACGTCGGCGATGTAGGCCGGGAAGATGATGTAGCGCCCGCCGTTGATCTGCATGAGGATGCCCCGCAGCGGGTCGCGGAAGAACAGCCGGTTGAAGCCGTACTCGCCGAGCGGGCCGTAGAACGCGCCCGGCCGCAGGATCATGGCGGGCAGGCCGCGTGTCCGGCAGGCGTCGAGGACGATCTGCTCCCCTTCCCACTTGCTGCGCTGGTAGGCGTCGGCCGGCTGCGGCGGGAATGTCTCGTCGATGATCTGGTCCGGGTCGGGGTGGCCGATCACGGCGATGGTCGAGACGTGCAGGAAGCGCTCCACACCCGCCCCCAGTGCCGCCTCGACGATGTTGCGGGTGCCCTCGGCGTTGGTGCGCATGAAGGCGGCTTCATCGCCCCAGAAGCGAAACTTGCCTCCGGCATGGATGACCGTGCGGCACCCTGGCACGACCTGCATCAGCCGGTCGCGGTCGGCCAGGTCACCCTCGACCACCTCCACGCCCGGCAGATCCGCCAGCCACGGGTGATCGGCCGCATGCCGCGTCAGCACGCGCAGGCGGTATCCCCGCCGGCACAATTCGGCGATCAAGTACCGCCCCAGGAAGCCGGTCCCACCGGTGACGAAGATCATGGCGTCAGCCGCAAGTACTGAGTATCGAGTGCTGAGTGAAGGAGCGTTATGTACGAGGGTCGTCACACCATCCTCAGTCCTCAGTACTTTTCACTCAGTACTGCCCTTGAGCAGGAACCGCAGCGCATCGGGGAGCCGGCGCGCCCAGGCCGATTCGGTGTGCTCGCCCTCGTAATCGACCACGTACTTCAGGTTCACGTCACGCTGGTAGCCCTTGTTCAGCAGCATGGCGTTCATGCGCCGGGCGCTGCTCTCGCGCGTGCCGTTGTCCAGATACAGCCGGCCGGGGTTGATCGGCGCTTCAGAGACGGTGCCGTAGATCGCGCCGCCACCAATCCACAGCGAAGGGCTCATGGCGCCGGCCATGCCGAACACTTCCGGCCGCGCAAAGAAGGCGTACAGGCTGATCAGCCCGCCCATCGACGAGCCGAAGATGCCGGTATGCCCCGCGTCCGGCAGCGTGCGAAAGTCACCATCGACCGCCGGCTTAATCGTTTCAGTCAGAAAGCGCAGATAGGTCTCACCGCGTCCATTCCAGAAGTGCGCGTAGGGGTTGTACTCGCTCACCCGGTCCTGCCCGCCGTGGTGGATGCCCACCACCAGCGCCTCGATGCCCTCCTGGGCCAGCGCCTGCATGGTGTCGTCCACGCGCCAGTCCTGGCCGCCAAAGGCGACGCGATCGTCGAACAGGTTCTGGCCGTCCTGCATATAGACGACCGGATAGCGCCGCTCCGGCTCCACATCATACGAGGGCGGCAGCAGAATATGCACGTCGCGAACGTTGTCCAACTGCGGACTGTGGCAGTCGGGCCAGGTGAGCAGGGATCCGGTGATGTGCGGCGTATGCCAGAGGTGGCGTCCGGGGTAAGGTCTCCAGGTTGAGGGGGCGATGATGGTGGTCATAGGTTCTCCTGATACATCCGGGTCTAGCCCGGCTGGGTTTCGATCTGCCCTTCGTTGACGCGCCAGATGGCGGCGCGCTCCAAAAATGCGGGCGTGAAAATCTCCATCTCCGTCGTGGTCATCAGCGTCTGCGTCGCGCCGTCGATGCGATCGAGCAAGTAGGCACGGCGGGCGGCGTCAAGTTCGGCGGCCACCTCGTCCAGCAGCAGGATCGGCCATTCGCCGATGCGCTCGCGCATCCAGACCAGTTCGGCCAGTTTGAAAGCCAGCACCGCCGTGCGCGACTGCCCACGGCTGCCGTACTGCCCCACATCGCGCTCGTTGATCAGCAGGCGCAGTTCATCGCGGTGCGGGCCGCTCAGCGTCATGCCGCGATAGATCTCTTCCTGCTGATCGGCCTTCAACCGGTCGGCGAACTGCGGCGCGATCTGCTCCGGCGTCATCTCGCGGTGCAGATCCAGCCCCAGCGTATCGAACGAGAGCTGGCCATTGCCAGACACCGTCGGCAGAAAGCTCGGCTGGTAGCGCAGGGTGAGCGTCTCGCGCCGGCCGGTCAGGTCATGATGCGCTTTCTGCGCTTCGTACTCCAGCTCGCGCAGGAAGCGCTGCCGCCCGGCGATGATCACACTGCCGGCGGCGATCACCTTCTCGTTCCAGAAATCCAGTTCGCGAGCGCTGGCCCCGCCCTCGCCGATGCGCTTGAGCAGCGCATTCCGCTGCGGCAGCACCTTCTCGTAGACGTCGAGCGCCTCGACGTAGCCCGCGTCAATCTGGCTGAGCGTATCGTCGATGAAGCGGCGGCGGTCGGCGGGCGAGCCTTCGATCAGCGTCAGGTCGCGCGGCAGGAACAGCACCACGTTCAGCAGGCCGATGATATCCATCACCCGCTTCTCGACACCATTGATCCGGACGATCTTGCGGAAGCGCTGCCCTCCGTCCGGTGTGCGCTCCACCGCCAGGGTGATGTCCAGACGGGTGCGCGTCTTGCGCCGGGCGATCACCTCACCGGTCACCCGCGCCACGGGCACCGGATCATTCTCCGCGCGCCAGTGGATGAGCTGCCGATCACTCACAGTATACGGGGATTTCGCCGTCGCCAGATAATAGATTGCCTCCAGAAGGCTGGTCTTACCCTGCGCATTTTCGCCATAGAGCAGGATCGGTTTGCCGGAGGGAAGTGACAATTCCAGGCGGGCGTAGTTGCGAAAATGGGTGAGCGACAGATGATCGATTTGCATGGGTGATCACACGCTGATAGAACCTCTATTCTACCAGATCGGCAGGACTTTCGCCCGACCTGATGTGCGTCGCCGTTCGCTGGCGCGGCCGCTTGCATTCCGCCTTGTTACGTTTGTCACGATTTTCATTGACCCGTTCACGCCGGTTCTGTTGTATAAAAGACGGCTGGATAAAGTGCGCGTTCTTAATCAGCTACTACGATGATCCGCTGACGAGCCGGCTGGAACGGCGCCCCGGCGGCTCCCTTGCTGTGCGAAGTCTCAACGATAAACCCTTTTGAGTTAGACGGAGGCAGCACACAATATGCAACCCCTGTTCAACCCGACTGTTGAACGCAAAGATCCCCTGGACCGGGAAACCCTGCGCGACGTCATCGAGCTCGCCCTGTGGACCGGTCAGCTCCTCCTGCACGCCGGAGCGCAGAGCGCGCGCATCGAACGCACCGTCCATCTGCTCGGCACCTCGCTCGGCGCCGACTGGATGGACATCATGGTCATGCCAGAGGGCCTGATGGTCACGACGGTCAGCGGTGAGGAATTCCGCACCCGCATCCGCCGCGTGGTCACCCTGGGCGTCAACCTCTCGATGATCGCCGAAATCAATGCCCTGAGCCGCCGTGTCGCGGATGGAGAATTAGACCGGTTCGCCGTCCGCCGCGAACTTCAGCGGCTGGAAGGCCTTCATTCCCACTATTCGCGCTGGGTGGTGGTGCTGATGGTCGGGCTGGCCTGCGCGGCCTTCAGCCGGCTGTTCGGCGGTGACTGGCTGACCTTTGGCGTCACTTTCGCCGCGTCGAGCGCCGCCATGTTCGTGCGCCAGACTCTCAGCCGCGCCTACCTGAACACCCTGCTGGTGATCATGGCCACCGCCTTCGTCGCCGGCCTCATTCCCGGACTGGCGGCGATGATCGGCCTGCTGCCCCGCCCGGAAACGGCGCTGGCCGCTTCCGTGCTGCTGCTGGTGCCCGGCGTCCCGCTGATCAACGCGGCCCGCGATATCCTGCGCGGCTATATCGTCACCGGCACGGCGCGCGGCATCTACGGCTTTGTCATTTCGCTGTGCATCGCCCTCGGCCTGCTGGTCGCGCTTCAGCTCACCGGCGTGCGCGGCCTGGATACCACCACAGTGGTCAATCGCGATCCGGTATTCTTCCTGCTGGCCGATGCCCTCTGGTCGGGGGTGGCGGCTGCCGGTTTCGCCGTGCTGTTCAACGTCCCAGTGCGCTATCTGCCGTTTTGCGCGCTGGCCGGGGCAGCCGGCCACTCGCTGCGCGCCCTGCTGATGATGTCCGGCGTAGCGCTGTCTTCGGGCACGCTGGCCGGCGCTCTGCTGGTCGGCCTGCTCGGCGAAGTCTTCGCACAGCGTTTACGTTCGCCCGCCGGGGTCTTCGCCGTGCCGGCCGCCATTCCGATGGTTCCCGGCGTCTTCGCCTTCCGCGCGATGATCGGCGTGATCAACCTGACCATCGCGCCGGCGGGCCGGGATACACTTGTCCTGGTCGATGCCATCACCAACTTTGCGATCACCGGGCTGGTGCTGGCGGCGCTGGCGGTAGGGATCGCCATGCCCTCGCTGATCGGCCGGCGGCAGAAGCCGGTCGTCTGAGCAACTCTTCAAAACTGAAGAAAGCCCAGAACCCAACCTCTCGCCCTCCTCGCGGATACTGATCATGAGCGCGCTCGCCATTTAGAGGCAAGGAGAGTCTGTGCAGCAGATTCCGCCGGCCGAAGTCGTACTGCGCCGCGCCATTGCCAGGCTGCGGGCAGGCGACATCGGTGGATTAGAGGACATCGTGAACGCCTATCAAGTCCAGGCGGTGCGTGCCGCCTACCTGATCACCCACGACCGCGCGGCGGCGGAAGACATCGTTCAGAACGTCTTCGTGCGCGTCAGCGAACGCATCCACCAGTACGATCCGGGACGCCCGTTTGAACCCTGGTTTTTTCGGGCGGTCATCAACGACGCCGTCAAGGTCGCCGCCCGCCGTGGGCGTGAAGTCGACCTGGAGGCTGGAGACGACGGCCCCAGTCTGCTCGACGTCCTGGTCGATCCGTCACCCGCCCCAGACGAAGCCGCCGAACGCGCCGAAATTGAATCTGCCGTGTGGGAAGCCCTGCATCAGCTTTCGCCCAAGCAGCGCGCCGCCGCCGTCATGCGCTACTACCTGGCCTACGACGAGGCGGAGATCGCCGCTGCGCTCACCGTGCCCGCCGGTACCGTCAAGTGGCGGCTGCACGAGGCGCGCCGTAACCTGCGCGGCCTGCTGACCCCGCTGTGGCGTTCGCTCAACGGTGATGCGGATGAATCGGAATCCGCGCCTGAGGCGCGCACCCGAACGGGCAAAGGAGGCTGACCGTTGGACGACCGGCGCATTGTACAGGCGCTCCACGACATCGCTCGCAAAGGAGTACCCGACGATATGAACCTGAATCCCGAAATTCGTGCTCGACTGGGCGCCGCTGGACGTCGTGCTGCCCGTTCGCGCGGCAGTTGGGCGGCCATCGCCGTCGCTGCCATGCTGGCCCTGGCCGCCGCCACGTTCGCCGCCGTGCAGATCCTTCAACCCTATCTCGATCCGGGCTTGCAGGCGGCGAGCGAAGCCGACCTGGTAACGCCAATTAACGAAGCCCGGACGGTCGAGGGCGTCACCGTCGTGCTGGAATACGCCTATGCCGACGCCAACCGGATTTCACTCGGCATGAGCAGCATTGGCCGTGCTCCACAGAATATCCAGTATCGATTTGACGACATTCACCTGCACACCGCGGACGGAACTGAACTGCCGATCATCTTCGGCGGGGGTGGAGGTGGAGCCGGAGGCGGCGGTTCGCCGACGGAACTTGCCGACTACCAGTTCCGCCAGGACTACTCGTTCGATGCCCAGGCCATTCCGGGCATCATCGATGCGCCGCCAGAGACGCTTTCCCTCACGTTGGACATCACAGTCAACCGCGTTACCATGGATCCGGCGGTCATCGAAGCGGGTGGCAGCGGGGGTGGTACGGGTGGCGGGGGTGGCAGCGAGGCCGGCACCGGTGAGATGTCACCCATCGGCGGCGAAACGGTCGAAGCGCTGGGCGTCCTGTCCTGGGATTTCACGCTGCCGCTGATACCAGCGCGCATCGCCGAAGTCAACCAGACCGTCACCGACGCCGCCAGCGGCATTACCATTACCCTGGACCGCGTCATCGTCACGCCATCGCTGGTGCGCGCCGGCCTCTGCTTTGATCCGGTCGACGCGGCCACGCGTCCCCAGGTGTCCCTGACGGTCGATGGCCAGGCAATCCCACTGGACTCGTCCGAGATCGGTATTGCCGGGTGGACGGGCGAGCGGCCTGTAGGATGCATTGGCACGCAGGTCACGCGCTCGCTCTATGAGGCCGGTGAGGACTGGCAGATCACCATCACCGGGCTTGAGCGTCACCTGGCGCATAGCGCCGGCGTCGGGGGGGGCACGGACAGCGTCGAGGGCTTCATCTCAGTCGATCCGCAGATGATTGAGCCGGTCCGCGCGCGCGTTGAAACGGAGCTAAGCGCCGCCGGGATCGACGCCACAGTCGAGGTCGCCGACAATCAGATCGTCATTCGCGCCGGCGTCGAGGCCCGCGACGCACTTCCGGGCGTGGTCGAGCGCGCCACGACCGACGTCACGACCGGCGAATGGTCGTTCAACTTCACCCTGCCGCCGCGCTGACGGCAACCGATGAGCCTGGATGCGATTGGGGGGCAGCGTCTGCCGCCCCCTGGTTGCCGGTTTCCGTCGCCTTACACGGCTGTCGAGTGGGCTGGAGCCTGCTCGGACCCATTCTGGTCGGGGAGTGCCGGCTCAGCCGGAAAAGTGAGCCGGAACATTGATCCCTGATCGACCCGACTCTCCACAGACACCTGGCCGCTGAAGGCTTCCACGATCATGCGAACAATCGTCAGGCCGAGGCCCAGGCCGGCAATGTCGATCCCCCGAGAGTCTGCCACTTTGTAGAAGGCCTCGAAAATGTGGGGGATGTGCTCCGTGGGGATGCCAATGCCGGTATCGGCGACCGTCAGAGTGGGCTTGCCTTCCAGCAGCGCTGCCTCGATGGTGACTCGCCCGCCGGCCGGCGTGAAGGCGATCGCGTTCTGCACCAGGTGGGCGAGCGCGACTTCGAAATCCTCCCCGTCGCCATAGGCCACGACTCCTCCCGAATGGCCGATACTTTCCAGGCGGATCTCGCGCTCGACGGCCAGTGCAGAGAGCTTGCGAAACGTGGAATCCGCCACCACAGACAGATCCACCGGCGCAGGGACGATATCCCCCAGCCCGATCAGCAGCTTCAGGTTCTCCATCTGGGATTTCAGCTGCTGGATGGAGACGCTGGTGATGCTGAGGTGCGGGGTCACGCTTTCGACCGAAGCGCCTTTTTCCAGTTTCAGACGCATGAGATACTGGTTGACCTCGATGCTGGAGAGGCGATTGGCGAAATCGTGGGAGATCGCCGCGACGAACTGCCCCAGCGCGCGCTGCCGTTCCTGCCGGACCAATAGCTGAGCGCGTTTCCGCTCGCTCTCCTCAAGCTGCCGGCGTTTTTCGCGTTCGCGCAGACGCCAGAAACTGGTGAACACGCTGACAAAGCCGGTCGCAAAGAGGTTGAAAGCCAGAGGCCCGCGAAGCGTCGTCATCAGCGAAAGCTCCGGATTGGCCCACTGGTAGGCGAGGATGGCAATCGCCACGCCGACGACACACAGCATTGTCTGCCTTCGGGACAGGAATACCGAGACGAAGATCGAGACCAGGATGAAGTAATACGCGAACTCCATCCCGACAGCACCGCCCACCGCGAACATGGCCGTGCCGATCAGAAGCCCGGCGACAGCCGCCATACTGGTGATCGCCGGTACCACTCGGCCATGCCGGCTCCAGTAGTAAGGGAGGGTGAAGAGCACCAACCCTGCACAGGTTGGAAGAATGCGCTGCCGCTGCTCGGGCGTGTAGTAAGGGATGGTGATGGAGATGCCGATGGCGGCGACGAGCAGAATGACCAGAGCTAGACCCGCAATCAGGCGGCCTTCCTGCCGATGCTCGCCGCTGACCACCTGCATCGATGGCTCAATGGAGCGCCACCACAGCGCTGCCAGCCTGGCTCTGAACGTGCGGAGACGGGAGTGATGAGAGTGAGCTGCCATGCAAGTTTCGTCTTAGGGCCGGCTGTAAATGAAAAGAGGGACGGCATAATCATAGCAGACGAACCCTTCTCAAACCGCAATTTTCACCACTTATTCAGGTCACCGTCGCGGAGGTTTTTCCGGTGTCACGCTCTATGGGGCTCGCCAAAGTATGCTAAAATTGGCATCAATGCCGGGGGCTGTGGCGAAATGGCAGACGCGAGTGACTTAAAATCACCTGCTCGGAAGAGCGTGTGGGTTCGAGTCCCACCAGCCCTACCTGATGGAACGTAAACCGAACTTATTTTGTCGGGACAACCATAAAGCTGCCGATTCGGCAGCTTTTTGTATTGTCCCGGCAGCATAATTTCCATGCCTTCTGAGACGAAGACCCGATCGAAGTTGGTTGTAAACTGTGCGGTCCCGGTCACGAATGAGGAAACGCGTTGCACGCCGCCCCAGCCATGGAAGTTACCCCCACCCCATCCAGTACGACGCAACACTGCGGAGAAAGGCGGTCGGAATGACGTTGTTGGCAAAGATGTGTCACTCCGCTCGAGCATTTCAATCAGATGAGCTTTCACTTCAATGCCGCACTGACTTAATCACCTAAGCCGGCACAGCGCGAATCAATCCGCCTCCCCCCGTTTGTTCGATACGGCAATGCGGCGGCACCACAAGAATCTCGTGTTCTACCCAATCTCCTTCGATCAGCATCTTGAGGAGGCGGTTGTTGCCCGTCCGGCGCTCGAACACCCATTGCTCGCGGTCGGCTTTGTCGGCAGCGCGCTGTTCATAGACTTCTGAGTGACCGCAACCCGTGTCGATGAATACAGCTCTCGTGTAATGCTGTGACCACCTGCGCATCTCTTCCATCAGCGCATCAGCGGTTTCTTTGCCAAACTTCGCCACATAGGTTTCGTATTGATCTTCCTGATCGGCAATTCCGGCGGCACCAAGGGCAACCGCGGCTCCTTTCTCCTGACGTTCCATGTAATCGACACTGAACCAATAGGTTCCCGGATGCTGCTCGAATTCCGCTTTGTACTGCTCATGAGATCCAAGATAGAGCGAAATGCAGTCATGTACCCGGGGAATGACTAACGGTGTGTCCCGCGCGGTGAGTCCGACGGTAGAATTGCCGCACATCCCATAGGCGAGCAAGATCGCATCGTAGGTCATGGAGGGAACCGCGTCGATTTGTTCCTGAAGAACGGCGCGCAAGTTCTTCGGGCGATTGTGCAGTCCTTGCCTGAACAATTGGATAGTAATCGTGTGGTTCGAAACGGCAGCTAAGCTGTACGCCATCCGAGCCAGCGCCTCACACGTAAGGGCAAGAAATTGCTTCACTTTGTTTCCCATTTCCTTCTGGAATCAACGGATTTCCGGAACTGCCCAATGGTCTCCCATTGCTCGCCTACCTTTCGCCAGACCTTCGCCCTCTGTGATTTCACGGGTCACATCCGGTCGGGTCAAGGCTTCTGATTTGAGCGATATGCCCAATCCGGCACCCGCCGGAACGTTGAGCGTTCCATCCTTGACTTGTACCTCGAAATCGCTCAGCACGGTGAAGTACTCGCGATAAAAGGCGCGTACCGATTCGACAAAGAACAAGTTGGGGATGCTTGCTCCCAGGTGCATACACGCCGCATGGCAGATAGGCCCCGCGACATTGTGCAGCACCACCGGCACGCCAAACGCTTCCGCCATATTTGCGATCTTGCGCGTCTCGCTGATGCCGCCGTTCCAGACCGGGTCGGTCATGACGATTTGTGACACGCCTTTGACCAGCCAATCGCGAATTTGCCAGCGGGTCATCAGGAGTTCTGATCCGACAACTGGGATGCGAATAGTGTCAGCTAGCCGTTTGATCTCGTCAGGATATACCGCCGGAACAACATCTTCGAGAAACAGGATATTGAATGGTTCAAGCGCGCGGGCAATCCGCTCCATACTGACCCGGTTCCAGCGGAAATGGCACTCGATCCCGATCTCCATATCGTCGCCTACAGCGCTCCGAATCTGGCGAACGGGTTCGAGTCCCTGCTCAACCTGTCGCGTGCTGATGTACTGTCCTAGAGAGGCTTCACTAAACCGATCAAAGGGCCAGATCTTCATGGCGTGTATTCCGTCGGCGAGCAGTTCGCGTGCAAGTGCACCCGCGTCTCCACCGAGATGGGTTTGCCAGGCACGGTAATCGTCAATCGGGCCGAAACCGATGCAGGTGTTGTAGGTGGGGATTTGCGTTCGAACACGCCCGCCAAGTAAATCATGCAGGGGCGCATTGTAGTGTTTTCCCATCAAGTCCCACAACGCCACTTCAAGGGCGGAAAGTGCCCGTGTTTCTGCACCGGCATAGCCGTGATACATAATGTTGTCCATGACGAAACGCCACAGGCCTTCAATGTCGAGGGCTTCCTGACCCAGGACCAAAGGTGCAATCGTGCCGTGCAAAGCGCCTTTGGCGCCGGGAATCTTGTCGACGGTTTCGCCCAGCCCGATCAAGCCAACGTCGGTGTGGACACGCACGATCATTAACCTGGGAACAGCCTGCCATTGCAGCGTTTCGATAGCGGTGATTTTCATGATTGGGCTACCTTGCGACTCGGATAGGGGATCCAGCACGATTTGCAGACCCAGCGCACCGCCCGATCCGCGTTCCAGGAACCGGATCGAAAAAGCGAGGAAGGCTGTCATGCTAAGCTCCAGACGATGTGATCCTCAGCGTTGCGCGAGGGCGTCAGCAGACCGCGCCTGGCCAGCCGATCCAGGTTCCCGCTCATCCCATAGGCAAACTCGGCATTCGCTGCCGGAGACCATGTGCCGAGCGAGGAGGCGAGTTCGTCAATCGCTTCGCGGAGCGTAAAGGGATGGTGGTGAGCAAGCGCCATCAGACGGCTTTCGACGTGCAGAACGTAATTCCTGCTTTCGCGAATGAATTCGCCGACTGCCGCACCCTGTTGGAGTGGCCAATGCGCAGACGCCAGCAAATCGATATCCATGCTGATGAGGCGTTCCTGTGTGCTGATATAGGTGTCGACGTAGCAGTAGGTCGGCGGCATGGCAGGCGACCAGTCGCCGTTGGGGATGAACGTCCACATCGATGCCTCGCCCGAGATGAGCGTGCGGCTGCGTGGGTCATACACCGCCAGGTGTCCCCACGTATGCCCCGGCGTGTGGACCGCCTGCACGGTCCAGCCATCGGCCAGCCGGAACTGCTCTCCTCCCTCCAGCGTGATATCGACTGGAAGACAGTCGAGATCAGCATGGATCCCCGCTTTTCCACCGTCGCCATAGCCGATCCCGTGATCCCGCTCAAACTGGGAATAGCGCCCGCGCACCAGTGCGTCCGCCGAGTCGATCCACGGCTGGTCGAGCGTGTGGCAGAGCAGACGTGCATTCGGTGCAGCACGCTTCATCGGCGCGTTGCCGCCCTGGTGATCGACATCACTGTGCGTAATCAAGATGTAGGTGAGCCGCTGTGGATCAAAGCCGATCTGCGCCATGTATGGCAGGATTTCCTGCGCGGGATTGTGGGCGCAGCCTGTGTCGATGAGCATGGATGCCGACTCGCCGATGAGCAGATAGACGAAGACCATGCGCTGGCCTCCGAACCTGCACGTGATCTGATGAATTCCAGGCGCGATTTCCATTTGAGCTTCCCGTCTAGATGTCCAACACCGATGCTTTTGAGTCCGGATAGTCGGCGGGCTTGTCCTGCGGCTGCTCGCCTTTGACGCCCAGGCCCCCGTCCACTTCGTAGTTCGCCCCGGTCACAAAACTTGCTTCATCCGACGCGAGGAATACGAACACGCTGGCGACCTCGTCGATCGTGCCCACGCGACCGATGGGGTGCATTTCATCATAGGCTTTGCGCATCAGTTCCGGATTTGACTGCGCGGCAACGAAGTTGTGCAGCATAGGAGAATCAATGGTTCCCGGCGAGACGGCGTTGACCCGGATGCCGAGCCGGGCGTAGTCCGTAGACATCGCGCGGGCGAGCGCCGTCAGGGCACCCTTGGTCATCGAATATACAGCGATCCCCGGCAGTCCGAGGATTGCGGTGACACTCGCCATATGGATGATGCTGCCGGAACGCGCGTTGATCATGCCAGGGATAACGGCGCGGCTCATGAGATAAGCGCCGCGCAGATTGACGGCTACGCAGCGGTCAAAATCCTCCGGACTGGTTTCATGAATGCGCCCGCTCGGCATGACGGCGGCGTTGTTCACCAGAATGTTGACTGTCCCGAATGCAGCGGTCATTGACTCGACTGCCGCCATCACCTGAGCCTCGTTCGTGACGTCGCATTCCAGCGCCAGCGCTTCACCTCCGGCCGCACGGATTTCGTCGACGACGGTATCGCACATTGGCCTGCGCAAATCGACCACACCGACTTTGGCGCCTTCGGCAGCGAAGCGCAGGGCAATCCCGCGCCCGATGCCCCCGCCTGCCCCGGTAACAATCGCTACTTTTCCCTGTAAGCGTTTCATAAGTGTGCCCCTGTCAGAGCGCGTGCTCTCTGTTCATCTCCCACGTGAGCGGGTGCGTCACAATGCGGTCGTGAATCAACGCCGCGCCACCCATCACGGCCGCATTCGCCGTGTGCTTGGCGATACGAAAACTGACCTGATCCCATATCCAAGGGAGGGCGCGTCGCCCAATCTCCGCCCGAACATGGGGCATCAGGATCTCATGCGCAATGCTCAAGCTGCCGCCGAAAACCACGTGTTCGGGATTCAGTGCGTTGATGAGACTCGCCAGTCCAACGCCGAGCCAATACCCGGTCTCAGCCAGGGCTGCGTTGGCGACCTCGTCACCGGACTTTGCCGCGTTGAGCACGTGGTGGATGGTCAGATGTTCCTTCCAGCGCGCCAGCGGCGAGTGTTTGCCAGCCTGGATCATCTCGCGCACACGCCGCAGCAGGGCCGTCTCGGCGACCAGCGTCTCCCAGCAGCCGGAACTTCCGCAGCGGCAAGGCAGCCCGTCGGGGACGACAGTCATGTGCCCGAACTCGCTGGCAAGTCCGGTCGCTCCGGTCAGGAGCTTCCCCTTGATGACGATGCCGCCACCCAGCCCGACCCCGGCGCTGACGTAGAGCAGCAGACGGCTGTGCTGTCCTTCTCCGAAGTAGTTTTCACCAAACGCCGCCAGGTTCGCTTCGTTGGCGACCAGAATGGGTATATCGAAATGCGGCTGGAGGATGTCTCGAAGTGGGATGTCGCGCCATTGGAGATTGGGCGCAAACAACAGGTAGCCCCGTTCCATGTCGACCAATCCGGGTACGCCGACGGCGATTCCAAAAACTCGTCGTCCGAAGCGTTGCGCCTGCTGATACACATCTGTCAGCAGGGCGGTGAAATGCTCAAGACACTCCTCAATGCTGGTTTCAGGGCTGATGCTCTCATAGCGCTGGGTGACGATGTCGAAGGCGAAGTCGGTGACGATAACCGAGATGAAGCCGACGCCGATCTCGGCGCTGATGGTGTAGCCAGCGTCGGGGTTGAGCTGCAAGTTTATCGCCGGGCGTCCCGCTTCCAGCTGCGCGTCGGCAATGCCCATTTCTCGCACCAGTCCGGCGGCAATCAAGTCGCGGACCATGCTCGACACGCTGGCTTTGTTCAAACCCGTGAGTTCTGCCAGCATGGCGCGCGATTTTGGGGCGGACTGCCTGAGCGTCTCCAGGATCAAGCGAAGGTTCATTTCTCGCATGACGGCGTGATCAATGAGGTTACGGCTGGCCATAAGCGGAGCGCACTTTGTTTATAAATCATACAAACTCTCCTGAGTATATGCGGTTGCGTATGCCTTCGCAACAGATGTACACAGGCTTGTTAACAATGCAGTTATATATCATTTGCAATCGCCGATGATGTGCGCGATTCTGCCGTGACCAGGTCTTCGTGTCAAGCCATTCGGCTTCATCAGGCAAGCTGCTCAAGGGGAACATGCTCTCCAGGCCGTCGCCGGAACGGGTTCAACGCCAACTGCGCACGTTCATTTTTCGGGGTGCAATCGCGCCCAGCACCACGCAAGTAGGCCTGACTCTCGCCGAACAAACCGGCAACTGCCATCGGGTTTGCGTCGGGAGCAGACATGCAGCGACCGGAGCAGCGGCGCAGCGCGATGTCGATCGCGGCAGAACGCGTTTTCGCTCGCGGCACAGCGGAATAACCTCGAAGACGGATCGATCTCAAATTCGAATTACATCGCGCCGAAACCCGAAAGTGACAAAAATCATTGAAGTTCCATGACAGACCCAATCTAATCTCTTCCCGTCAAGCGCTATCATAGAGTCGATTAGTTTACGATGTAAATTTAAACTGCTTGTTGGTCCTGGAGTATGTATAGTGGCAACTGTCCCCCAGCCTGTTCATAGCAGTCAAGAGCAAATCGCCGCTGCCTCTACCAGACGCCTGTTTCAAATAAGGGAGTTCGGGGTTTTGTTGGCGTTTGTCGTCTTGACTATCGCCATGTCGCTGCTGAGTCCCTCTTTCCTGACCGAACTCAACGTATTCAACGTCTTGCGCGGCATGTCCACGATCGGCATCATGAGTATAGGCATCACCATGGTGATTGTGACGGGAGGGATTGATCTCTCGGTCGGCTCGATTCTGGCCGCCTCATCGGTGATGACCGCTCGCCTGATTTTCACCGATGTCACCGGGCCATTCGTCGCGCTGCTTCTCGGTCTGGCATTCGGCGGTTTCCTCGGGCTGGTCAACGGCCTGGTCATCACCAAACTCAAAGTCAACCCGTTCATCACCACACTCGGCATGCTGACCGTCGCGCGGGGTCTGACCTACCTGCTTGCCTCCGGGCTTCAAGGGACCGTCGCAAGCAACGTCCCGATGCGTGATGAAGGCGTGTCCTTTCTTGGGAATGGCTACGTGCTTCAAGATACTTTTCTACAGCGCGGTATTCCGTTCCCCGTCATCCTCATGTTGGCGCTCGTAGTGATCTTCATCCTGTTCCTGCGCTATACCGTACTTGGGCGCCAAATCTACGCAGTCGGCAGCAATGAGGTCGCCGCGCGCCTGTCCGGCGTGCCGACCGACCGGGTGAAGTTGTTCGTCTACACGCTCACCGGAACCCTCAGTGCGCTGGCGGGAATCATGACGGCCGGTCTGCTGCGGACGGCAGCCACGAACGCGGGGCAAGGCGTCGAACTTGACGTGATCGCGGCGGTCGTCATCGGCGGCGCGAGCCTCTCCGGCGGTGAAGGCTCAATCCTTGGCGCGATCATTGGTGCGGCGATCATGGCGGTCGTGCGCAATGCCTTTGTTCTGCTTCAGTTTCCCAGCTATGCCCAGTCGCTCACTATCGGCATAGTCATTGTCGCCGCTGTGGCGGTAGACCGTTGGCGTCGGCGCGACCGTTAAGGTCAGGGGATTTCGTGACATTCCAGCGGTCGTGTCAGAATGCTTCAGAAAGGAGGCAGCTCATCCTCGAAGATAGGTTGGTCTTTACCTTTGGACTTCGCCTCATAGCCTCACAATGATTTGTTTGCTTGGAGTGGAAACCACGATGAAACATGTTCGCTTAGTACTGTTCCTTGCTACCCTTCTGCTCGGGTCGAGCTTGGTGATCGCTCAAGATGCACTTACTCCCAACGACGAAGGCTGGTTCACGTCGCAGTGCCAGCCGTTGGATGAAAGCGTGGTGGCACCGCTGAACGTAATGCCGGCGGAACCGCTGCGCATCGCGGTGCTGGGTTTGGAGAACAATCCGTTCTGGATTCCAGTGAAGTTCGGAGCGGAAGCGGCAGCGGCGGAGCTGGCTGCCCACAATGTGACGGTGGACTGGATCATTCCGGGTGAAACACACACCGCGGACAACTTTGCGCCGGGGATCGAAGCAGCAGTCGCGCAGGGCTATGATGCGATTGCGACGATTGCGGGTGATGCCGGTGTCGCGCCGTTCATCGACGCAGCCGTGGAAGCGGGTATCCCGGTGGCGACGTTCAACAGCGAGACGGACGCGACCAACGGGCGTCTGTTCTTCGTAGGCGCTGACCTTTATCTGCAGGGGCAGACGGCAGCGCGGGCGATGGCAGAAGCAATTGGTGGTGAAGGCAAGGTGGCGATCATCACCGGCTTCTTCGCGGTGGAAGCGCACGAACTGCGGCGCATGGGCTTTGTCGACACGATGGCGGCGGAGTTCCCGAACATCGCGATCGTCAGTGAAGTTGAGAACACCGATCAGGGCGACATCGCCTTCACGCAGGCGCAAGACTTCATGACGGCACATCCCGATCTGCGCGGCATCTACGTGACCGCGGGCGGACCCTTCGGCGCGGCGGCAGCGGTTGCCGATGCCGGCAAGACGGGCGAGGTTTTCGTCGTGTCGTTCGACTTCGTGGACGAGACGATGGAATACGTGCAGGAAGGCGTGATCTACGCCACCATCGGTCAGAACCCGTTCGCACAGGGACATGACCCGGCGATTCGCCTGTTCAACTATCTGGTTGCCGGTCAACTGCCGCCATGCGCGCGGCTGGTCACCGAAGCGGCGGTCGTCACTGCCGAAAACATCGATCAATACTGGACGCCGGGCGAAACCCCGGTACCGGTGGCGCTCACCCCGGCAGATGAAGGCTGGTTCACGTCACAGTGTCAACCGCTGGACGAAACCGTCGTGACGCCGTTGAACGTGATGCCGGCAGAACCGCTGCGCATCGCGGTGCTGGGTCTGGAGAACAATCCGTTCTGGATTCCAGTGAAGGCCGGAGCGGAAGCGGCAGCGGCGGAGCTGGCTGCCTACAATGTGACGGTCGATTGGATCATCCCGGGCGAAACGCACACAGCGGACAACTTCGCCCCAGGGATCGAAGCAGCAGTCGCGCAGGGCTACGATGCGATTGCGACGATTGCGGGTGATGCCGGTGTCGCGCCGTTCATCGACGCAGCCGTGGAAGCAGGCATCCCGGTGGCGACGTTCAACAGCGAGACGGACGCGACCAACGGACGCCTGTTCTTCGTGGGCGCTGATCTTTATCTGCAGGGGCAGACGGCAGCGCGGGCGATGGCGGATGCGATTGGCGGTGAAGGCAAGGTAGCGATCATCACCGGCTTCTTCGCGGTGGAAGCGCACGAACTGCGGCGCCTGGGCTTTGTCGACACGATGGCGGCGGAGTTCCCGAACATCGCGATCGTCAGCGAGGTCGAGAACACCGATCAGGGCGACATCGCCTTCACGCAGGCGCAAGACTTCATGACGGCACATCCCGATCTGCGCGGCATCTACGTGACCGCGGGCGGACCCTTCGGCGCGGCGGCAGCGGTTGCCGATGCGGGCAAGACGGGCGAGGTGCAGGTCGTGTCGTTCGACTTCGTGGACGAGACGATGGAATACGTGCAGGAAGGCGTGATCTACGCCACCATCGGTCAGAACCCGTTCGCACAGGGACATGACCCGGCAGTTCGTCTGTTCAACTATCTGGTTGCCGGTCAACTGCCGCCATGCGCGCGGCTGGTCACCGAAGCAGCGGTCGTCACTGCGGACAACATCGACCAGTATTGGACGCCGTCAAACTAGACTTTCAGCCGGTTTCCGAGGGCAGAGGCGCGCTGCGTCTCTGCCCTTGCACGCCAAGGCGATGCTCTCGTTGTGACTGTGTATCCAAGAATGAATTAGTCAAAAGGTTCTTCTTGATGGCTCATCAGCATGAAAAGCTCCTGATTATCGACGGGGTCTCCAAGCGTTACGGTGGGGTACAGGCACTCCATCACGTTCAGTTCGATCTCAACTATGGTGAAGTGCACGCACTCGTTGGAGAGAACGGCGCAGGAAAGTCAACCCTCATCAAGGTTGTGGGCGGAATTGTTCCGCGAGATTCGGGCACGATCACGTTTGAAGGTCGAGACGTGGTCTTCGCGTCGCCCGCCGCAGCGCTGGATGCCGGGATCGCCATCATCCATCAAGAACTATCGATGATGCCGTCGCTCACCGTCATGGAGAACCTTTTCATGAGCCGGATGCAAAGTCGCTATGGAATCTTGAACTGGAAGACGATGGCGCAGCGGGCACGCGAGGTACTGAGCCTGGTAGATCTCGACGTGTCGCCTTACGCGTTAGTGCGTGATCTACCAATCTCCCAGCGACAAATGATCGAAGTAGCACGGGCGTTGTCTGCCAATGCCCGTCTCATCATTATGGATGAACCCAACTCATCCCTCTCTGATACCGAGACCGAGCGCCTGTTTCAATTGATCCGCAGCCTTGTCGAGCGGGACATCTCGATCCTCTATGTATCGCACAAGATCGACGAGGTCTTAACTATCTCGAACCGCATCACCGTGTTTCGTGACGGAGGCTATGTCGGCACAGTAGATACCGCATCCGCGACCGAGGATACGGTGATCGGCATGATGGTAGGACGCGCGCTGAATCGCTCTGCGCTCAAAGACACGGACGGCGTGGGGGATGTTCTGCTTGAAGTTCGCGATTTGGCCGGCAAGGGTTTCAAGGATGTGAGCTTTAGCGTACGCAAAGGCGAAGTGCTCGCATTTTCCGGTTTGATCGGCGCAGGGCGCAGCGAAGTCCTGCGCACAGTTTTCGGATGCGAGCGAGCGCATGCCGGGCAAATCCTGTTCGATGGCAAAGTCGTTCGCTTCCGCTCACCTGCGGATGCCATACGACACGGCATAGCGATGGTGCAGGAGGATCGCAAGGTCCTCAGCCTGTTCATGGAAATGCAAGTCCGCCACAACATCGCAATGGCGGAGCTGCCTCTGATCAACCGCAGGGGAATCATCAACGAGCGGCGTGAACAGCGGCGCGTGGCTGAGTTTGTGGAAAAGCTGGACATCCGACTGTCAAGCATATTCGAGCCGGTCAGCAGCCTGAGCGGTGGCAATCAGCAGAAGACGGTGCTGGCACGGTGGCTCACCACCGCGCCCAAGCTGCTCATCCTCGACGAGCCGACGCACGGCGTCGACGTGGGCGCGAAAGCCGAAATCTATGAACTGATTCGCAGTCTCGTCCGCCAAAACGTCGCCGTCATCTTGATTTCGTCCGAACTGCCAGAGGTGCTGGCGCTGGCGCATCGCATCGTCGTTATGTGTGAGGGGCGAGTGACGGGTATCCTCCCGCACAGTTCGGCAACCGAGGAATCTTTGATGGCATACGCTACGGGCGTCCAGGATGATTTCCGGGCAGTCGGCGGGGCGACAGCACAATGACGCGTTGCAGTGCGCGACGTGAGCAGGTTCTCGGTTGGGATGCCTGCATCCTGGAAAATGAGTTCATTCGGCTTGCAGCCGTGCCGGATATCGGTGGGCGGGTCATGGCGTATGACCTCGGAGGCTATCCGTTTTTCTTCGTCGATCCGAGTCTGGCGGGGAAGCTGTTCACTCCGGAAGAGAATCAGGGTGACGGCTCACTGGCGGCATGGAAGAACTACGGCGGCGACAAAACGTGGCCCGCGCCACAGGGATGGGACAGCGACGATCAGTGGCATGGACCGCCCGATCCGATCCTCGATACCGGACGCTACACCGTCGATGCGCTCCATGCCGATGGCGGCAGCGCTCATCTGTCGATGACGTCACCGCCGGACACACGTACCGGGATACAAATCACCCGCTCATTCACAATCTCCAGCGGTTCCAGCCGCGTAACCGTCGATCTGTCGTTCCGCAATCATTCGGACCGTGCAGTGACATGGAGCATCTGGGACGTGGCGCAGCTTAGCGCCGAGCGCCGGAACGCGGATGGATCGATCACGTTTGAGCCAGGGTGCGTGGTGACCGCCCCCGTGAATGCGAGAAGCGTGTTCGCGCGCGGATTCAACGTCATGTTCGGCGCGGAAGATAACCCACAGTGGCGAGTCGACAGCGCGACAGGGCTGTTTACCGCACATTACCAATGGCAGATCGGCAAAGTCGGTTTGGACTCCCCTGCTGGATGGGTTGCGTTCAGCAATACGGCTGCGGGTTATGGTTTTGCCGAGTTGTTTGCTTATGAACCTGGAGCAGAATACCCCGATCGCGGCGCAAGTGTCGAAGTGTGGACGGTCGGCGCCGGCGAAGTGGGCAACCTCAACTACGAAAACAGCGGCATCTACCTGATGGAAACGGAAGTCCTCAGTCCCCTGATGACGATCGCTCCGGGCGCACGCGCCGAGTTCCGCATCGTATGGGGCGCATGCCGCACAAATGAGGTCATCCGTGCTTGTGGTGACGCCGGTGCCTCAACGCAAATGCTTTCGATTAACCCGGAAGCCAAAGGACGCGTTCACGTTCAATATCGCGGCGGTGTGTTCGACGCCGGGACGCTATCTTTGGTCTGGAGCAGTCAATCGGGCGAGCATCTGGCAGCGATACCGTTTGGAGACGTGGATCCGCTGACGGTCATCGTGCTGGATAGGCTTGTGCCACGCCCCGAGAATGCGCATAGGTTACAGCTGAAAATCGGGCAGCGGACGCTCGCCCAGTTGGAGTTAACGGAGTAGGAGTCGCTATGAACGCTCGTGAACGTGTCAGACTGGCACTCGACCATAAGGAAGCAGATCGCGTTCCTTTCGATCTCGGAGGAACGGTTCTAACCAGCGTCAACGTCCACGCCTATCGCAAGCTGCGCAAGTCCCTTGGTTTGCCTGAAGTTGATGTCCAGGTGATGGACATTTTCCAGCAGATCGCCGAGGTGGACGACGACATGCGCCAGAAGTTGCACTGTGATGCTCGCAATGTCGCGCCGCGATCTTCCGCAACCTTCAAAATCGAAATCAACAAGACGGACATGCCCGGCTACGATTTCTTTTATGACGAATGGAACATCGGCTGGCGTATGCCGAAAGAAGGCGGCTTCTTCTATGATATGTTCCACCACCCGCTTGCTGGGGCGACGACTATTGACGACATTAAGAACTTCCGATGGCCCGATCCCACTGATCCGGGACGCTTCGAGGGCTTGTCCGAACGTGCGCGCCACATCGGCGAGGACTTAGGCGAGCTGGTCATCGCTGGAGGCATGGCAGCGGGTTTCTTTGAGCTTGTCTGCTGGACACGCGGCTATGGCGAGGTCTATCCCGATCTCGTGAATAATACGCGCTGGATCGAGTACCTGATGGATACCATCGTGGACATCAAACTCGCCTATTGGGAAATCGCGCTGCCGCTGCTCAAGGGTCATGTCGACGTGGTGCAGGAAGCAGACGATGTCGCAGGTCAGTTCGGTTTGCTTATCAGCCCGGAGACGTATCGCAAGCTGATCAAGCCACGCCACAAGAAGATCGTAGACTTCATTAAAGCGCGCGCCGATGTGAAAGTGTTCTATCACTGCTGCGGCGCTATCCGCGAGATCATCCCGGACCTGATAGAAAGCGGGTTTGACATCATCAATCCGGTACAGGTGAGCGCGGCAGGAATGGAGTCGAAGGCGCTCAAGCGCGACTTCGGGAAAGATATCGTGTTCTGGGGCGGTGCGGTGGATACGCAAGGCATCTTCACCGATGGAACGCCGCAGCAGGTACGCGACGAAGTTCGCCGCCGCGTTGACGATTTCGCTCCCAGTGGCGGTTTCGTCGCCGCAACCGTACACAACATCCAGGCAAACGTCCCCCCTGAAAACATCGTTGCCATGTGGGAGGCGATCCAAGAATACGGAATCTATGGAGAAGACAATGCTCCTGGTCGCCGCCCGGAAAGCTACTGGCAGAACTATCCGCAAGCACCGGCTATCGAAGTGCGCGCAGCGCACAGTCCTGATGCCCGAATTGCGGGGCGCGCACTGACGGCAGAAGAAGCAGCGGCCCTCACGGCGAAGACGAAGGGTATCGCCCAAGAACTGGTGCAGATGCGCGAAGCGATCATTGACGGGAGCGTCGCACAGGCTGTCGCCGCTGCGCAGGCAGCACTCGACGCAGGTATCTCCCCGTCGGAAATCATCAGCGCGGTCGTCTTGCCCGCGATGGAGATCGTGGGCGAGAAATTCGAGTGCGGTGAGTTCTTCCTGCCTGAGATGATGGCATCGGCGCTCGGCGCGCAAGGCATCATGAAGCTTCTGCGCCCCAAACTCACCGAACGCGGAGTTGATCCAGTCGCGACGGTGGTGGTTGGCACGGTCAAAGGAGACCTGCACGATATTGGCAAGAATCTGGTCGCCATGATGTGGGAAGGCTCCGGCTTCAATGTTGTCGACCTCGGTGTCAATGTTTCTCCGGAACGATTTGTGGAAGCTATCCGCGGCGACAATGAGGTAAAGTTGGTAGGACTGTCGGCGCTGCTCACCACGACCATGCCGATGATCAACACAACAATTCAAGCGATTGGCGACGCGGGTTTGCGCGACCGTGTCAAGATTCTGATCGGCGGCGCAAGCGTCACGCAGCATTTCGCGGAAGAAATTGGCGCAGACGGCTATGCGACGGACGCCAGTTCAGCAGTTCGGCGAGCGAAGGAACTGCTGGCTGTCCAAGGATAGACAGCGAGTACACGGACCAGGTTCATCGGACAGGTGACGGGTGAATAGCGTAGGGGCGGACGTGCAAACGAAGTTTGCCTGTGTCGCCCCAGGAATGGCGGTCGGGGACATTGCCCCGCCCCTACGGAAAACGGCATCATTCTCATCTTGTGGCTGGACGCGAGGTGCCGGCGACTGCCCGGCGCCTCTTGTGATATATACTGGCTGAAGTGCAGCATCGGGCGGAGAACTTGCCCCACCCGATACCGGTGGATTTCGAGCGCGGCTCCGATCTCGCGGGAGATCATGCCACAGTTCACCTGCTCTCGCAGCGCAGCAGACCCCGTCACCTGCCGCTCCCGGGGAAGGCCCGCGGGGCGTGCCGCTGGCGGGTATCGTTCAGCTACTTCATTCCATAGGTTTCCCCGATGCAAAGTTGATGCGCATCATCTCGTCCCCGAAATACTCACGTGGCTGCGCTGTCTAATCGGCATAGCCACGTGAGGACCCACAACACGTATGAACCCGACACTCTCGTTCGACGTATCACGTGCCGCAGATGGAGCAGACGACTAAAGCAGGGACTTCAGCCTTCAGCCGTGAGCATTGACCATCCATGGGTGGAAAATCACGCGAGCGCACGTGACCCTCAGCAAGCGTGAAGCGCAGCCCCAGCGCTGAAACGCATCGCCGGGCGGGCTCCGCCGCACGCTGCTGCGGGCGACCGCTGAATTTGAAGCGACAGGGACGCGCAGACTGGGCGCCAGACCGCAACACAGGCGGCCGCGCATCGGGCGCGGAGCAGGGGCACCGGGCACCGCACAAGGTCGACGGGGTGCCGTGGTGGCGCCCGCCGGCTGCTCAGAGGGTGGTAACCAGAAAGTGACGAGAACCCCGAGCAGTGCTCGCACGCCGTCGGCGCCGACCGAGGACGCAGCCCGCGCAGGGGCGGTGAAGGGGCAACACCGCTTTTAAAGGCGAGCAGCGCCCCTCTGCGCATCGGTTGAGCAGTCAGCGAACTAACCATACAGAACCAATGAATGAAGGCCGCCGCCGATCTTAGCAGCCCGGTTCGTGGAACAGCCCAGTGCTGGAGGCCGAGGCGTCGAAGGGGGGGGGGCCGACGAGGGTTGGAAGATCCACCGCATTTACAACGTTTTGAGAGCGACGGGGCTGAGACTGTTCGACGCGCATTTCGTTGCGGGGTGGTGGGCTCGCCGGTCAGGGTGGTCGTGGCCGGGCGGCCCGGCCGGCGGGGCGGCGGGGGGGGCGGGCGACCGCCGGCGCGCAAGAGAAGGGCCGTCCTGAGGGGGGGGGGCCCCCGGGGGGGGGCGCCCCCGCCGGCCGCCCGCCCGCCGCGCCCCCGCCCGCCCCCCCGGGGCCGCGGGGCCCCCAACGGAGGGGGAAAAGCCCGCGGGCGCCCGGGCCCCGCGGGGCCGCGCCCCCGCGCCGGAACGGCCCGCCTGGTCCGGCCGCAAAACAGGGAATTTGCCGCCAAACAAAGAAAACAGCCCAAGGCGGAAACAGAGGAACACCCGCCGGGGCCCCGAGGCCGCCCGGCCGCCCGGGTTAGGAGGTTAAGCGTACAATCGTTTGCGAAGCAGGTTTGCTATCCATGTATCCAGAGTTTTTTGGGTTTACGAGATACGTAAAATCTCCTTGTGAAAACATGTTTCGTCGAGGGGTCTTGATTTTGTGTATTTTTGCCCAATTCTCTAAGTCAAGCATCTCGCTCACTTCCAATGTGCCGATGATCATGTCTCGTTCCTTCAGATAAGTTTGAAAGTTTCCTTCTCCGCTCATCCATATATAACCTCCTCCTGGACGGAGAACAAACTCTTCCCACGCATTTTGATCAGCATTCAACAATTGCTCTAAAGTAGATTGCAGCTCTATCCGATTAGCTTCGCATTGAACAATAATCGTTCGAAGGATATGGTTAGTTGATGTAGAGAGAAGAGTCCACGCTCACTGCCAATTGGTTGGGCATATCATAACGACCTTTCCATTTAGTGATGACTATGTTCCAGCCCCACGTCCCCGGGTTCGAAACCGATGTTTGTTTTCCCCAAGAATAGATAACCTGCCCGTATCCTAGTTTACTCAGGTGTTCAAAAGTATTAGCGAAAAGCGCACCAATCCGTTTTCGATGTGGGTCGCCAATGAATGTGCCTTCAAACAGATTGATTTGCCGCCTAGGTTAATATCGTAACTTAATGGAGAAATCTCGGGCGGGGGGGTTCTGTCAAGCAAGTTGGTGTGTCATAAACCTTGCTGAACTGTGGAATACTTAGGCATCGGAATATGTATATCCACGGAATAAGCAGATTAGGTGAAAAACCACTATAAGTTCGTAAACCATTTTCGACCCCGTCAGAAACCTCACCCTTAGAATATCTTACTGCCACATTATTGAGAGTGGAACTGGATTGGCTATTTCTGAAGGTACTACACCTCTCAGATTGGACACGAAAAGCGTGTTGCTTAACTGAACGCTGCCGCCGACTGCTGGCGATCTGTGCCGCCCTGGTCACCCGAATGCATGACCCTCAGCGTGAAATGCCGTGCCAACCCTGGCCGGCGGGGCTTCTGGTATCCTGGTGTTGCGACGTGCGTTTATCCTTCCGGAGTTCGAATCATGCCACCATCAGCCATCCAGGTATTGCCTCGCACGTCCCCTGAGCAGCAGGGCATAGCATCCTCCGCGCTGCTGCGATTTGTCGAAGCGCTGGACAGCCGGGTCCGCGAATTGCACAGCTTCATGGTGCTCCGGCACGGCAGCGTTGTGGCCGAGGGCTGGTGGCACCCCTATCGGCATGACGACCCCCACGCCATGTTCTCGGTGAGCAAGAGTTTCACGTCGATCGCCGTCGGGTTCGCGGTAAGCGAAGAGCGCTTTGCCGAGGATGATCCCGTGCTTTCCTTCTTTCCAGAGGACAGACCGGCCGATGTGAGCGGATTCCTGGAGTCGATGACGGTGCGGCACCTGCTGACGATGTCGACAGGGCATGCCGTGGATAGCTGGGCGGTGCTGCTCGACCGACCGGATGGGAACTGGATCAAAGCCTTTTTCGAAGTTCCTGTCGTCCACGCGCCGGGAACCCACTTTCTGTACGATACCGGCGCAAGTTATATGCTTTCGGCCATCGTGCAGAGAACGACGGGCATGACCCTGGTCGAGTATCTGGAGCCGCGTTTGTTCGCCCCGCTCGGCATCGAGGGGGCGTCCTGGGAAACGTCGCCGCAAGGGATTTCGATGGGGGGCATCGGACTGAGCCTCCGAACCGAGGATCTGGCCAGGTTCGGGCAATTTGTCCTTCAGAAGGGCATGTGGGAAGATCGCCGCTTGCTGCCCGAGTCATGGATTGATGCAGCTACCTCCCCCCAGATATCGAATGGAAATCCTGACGATCCCAGTGACTCGACGCAGGGGTATGGCTATCAGTTCTGGCGCTGTCGGCATAACGCCTATCGGGCGAGCGGCTTGTTTGGTCAGTACTGCAACGTCCTGCCCGATCACGAGGCGGTCGTCGTCTTCACCAGCGGCATTGACATCTTTGACGGAGACCAACTGCTCGACCTGGTCTGGGATCGGCTGCTCCCGGCGATGGAACCGGACCCGCGCCCAGCGGACGAGCCAGCCCTCGCGGCGCTGTCGGAGAAGCTGTCGACACTGTCACTGCCGTTGGCGAGCGGAGAAGCAGAATCGCCCGTTGCGCCGCAGGCGCTGGCGCGAACCTACCGGCTGGATGAAAACCCACTCGGCATTGCAACGCTGGCGCTGGACGCCAGTCCAACGGGGTGGGTTGTCCGAGTTACGACCCGGGCGGGCGAGGAGTCGTTCTCCTGCGGCTACGGCGTTTGGGAGCGTGGGGAAACGACGCTGTTCAATAACCCACACTGGTTCGCGGATGTCACCTCGCGAATAGCCGCCAGTGGCGCGTGGACGGCGAATGACACCTTCACCCTGATCGTGCGCCTCTATGAAACGCCTGTCTTCCGTACGCTGGTCTTCATTATTGTGGAAGATGAAGTGCTGCTGGAAGTCCGCGTCAATGTCACCCTGGAGTCGCCCGAACCGCTGCTGCTGACCGGCCGCTGAGGGTCACACCGGCGCGTGGCCCTCAGCGGCCGGGGCCACCCGGCCCCGGTACACCCTATGCCTTGCGGCGGTAGCGCACGCGCACCTCGGACGGATGGTTGGCGCCGTTGCCGGAGACCACGTGAATCTCCCGGCTCAGCAGTTCGACGTCGAACTGCTGGAACAGCATTGACGTGATGACCGCCATTTCGTTCTTGGCGAAATTCATGCCGGTGCATTTGTGGACGCCGCCGCCGAAGCCGATAATCGCGAACGGGTTCTTGCCTTCGCCATGCTCCGGGGAGTAGCGCAGCGGGTCGAACTGCTCGGGGTTGCTGAAGGTGTCCGACTGGTGGTGCGAAGTCGCGCCGCTGACCATGACGCGCCAGCCCGCCGGGATCTCGTACTCCCCAAATTTCAACGGCGCGTCGAGCGTGCGAATCTGCGTGTCGGCCGAAGGCCGCAGGCGCGTCGTCTCGTCGATCGCCCAGTAGATGTGCTCCAGGTTGCGCAGCACGCCGCCGTCGATCAGTCCCTCGGCCGGGACGTGCTCGGCGATCTCCGTCCGCACCAGCGCCAGATACTCCGGATTTTGAAGCAGCAGCGCGATCACCCATGCGGCCTGCCCGGCCGTGGTCTCGTGCCCGGCGAACATCAGCCCCATAAAGAGCGTGACGATCATCTCCTCCGGCAGGAAGGTACCGTCTTTCAGCGGCGTCGTCAGCAGGATGGTGATCAGATCGTCATGCTGATCGAGATGCTGGCGGCGCTCCTGAATGATCCGGCGCAGCACCGCGGCAATGTGCTGCTTGGCGCGATCCCGTTTGGCGAATTTCGGCAGCGGCAGGTTGGGCGGCAGCACCGGGTCGAGCGAGGCAGCGATGGCCGCGTACTCCTCCCAGAAGCCCTCGCCCAGCTCCTCGGCATAGCGATCGCCGATGAACGCCCGGCCGGCGACATACTGCGTGAGGTGCAGCATGGCATCCGTCACGTCCATTTCGCCGGAGTCGCCCAGCGACTTCAGCCAGCGCTGAACCTCGACATTCATCGCTTCGACATAGCGGGCCATGCGTTCGCGCTTGAAAATCTCCTGAAGCACGGGGCGCTGGTTGTAGTAGTCCTCCGGGCTCGACGTGAACAGCACCTCGCCGATCGCCGCCTTGAGGAAGGAATAGCCATCCTGCATGTTCAGCGTCTTGTCGGTCTCGGTATAGAATTGACGGTTGTGCTCCGCACCGGTGATCACCAGAACCTTCTGCGAGACCAGCTTGATGGTAAAAAGATCGCCATGCTCCGCATAGCCGCGCTTGAACAGCGACTCGCGGTCGCGCAGCATCTCGATGACATGCCCAAGGACAGGCATCCCGCCTGAAACCATGGGGGGAACTGCTGAAGTCATTCTGTGCCCTCTACTCACCTGCATAGCGATAAGCCGGGATAAGTCCCATTCTGAAACGATCGTTCCAGAATTGATCGTATTGTAGCAGACGATCGAGGTCAGCAGGCTTAAGGGTTGTTTAGATGCTCAAACGTGGAGAAGCTCCAGAACCAGCCGAGTGATGGCGGCATGCGGAAAATCCGGCTTGACGCCCTTCATGGTGGCCACGCCGTGGAGCGTGCTCAGGATGGCGTAGGCGAGCTCCTGGGGATCGCGGCCCGTCTTGATGACGCCCCCCTCCTGTCCCTGCTGAATGACCGCGGCGACGATCTGCGCGATGCCGAAGTAATGGGACAGCAGAAGCTGCGTGATGTCGGGGTCGCGCGTGCCAAATTCGATCATGGCATTGAAGGCCAGCGATCCCTGCGCCTGGAGCGTGGGCTGCACCGCCTGGTCGATGGGGCCGAACAGCCGCTCGATGAAACGCTCCGGGCTGGGCTCCTCCTGCGCCATCAGCGCGATCCGTGCCCGCTCCTGTTCGCAGAATTGTTCCAGCGCCGCCAGATACACCCCCCGCTTGTCGGCAAAGACGGTGTACAGGCTGCTGCTGCTGATGCCCATCGTTTCGAGCAGGTCGCGCATCGACGTCGCCTCATACCCCTGCTCCCAGAACAACAGCATGGCCCGTTCGACCACCTGGTCTTTGTCAAATTCGCGCTGGCGTGCCATGTCGCTTCTTCCGGCTTATTTAGTACGGCTCTTCAACACGACTCTTTGTACCCACATTGTAGGACGTTCGACCGTCCAGCGAAATGTGATCCCTGACCTGTTCCATTCGGCGATGTAAGGCAGCGGAGGGGATAGGGAAAGGTTAGGGATGTGTTGAACCAACCAGAAGCCTGCCCTATGCTGGAAGGGTTCGCCGCAACGAAAGGAGCGTTTTTCAATGAACACTTCACGACAGATCAGGGTCACCGCGTGGTTGTTGGTCATCCTGGCCGTACTGGGGTCCGCGGTGTTGGCATCGGCGCAGGACTCCGCTCCCGCAGCCACGGCGCAGGAGGAGTCCCACCGGGATCTGCTCTATCGCATCGTCGAAGAGGGGGTGACGCAGGGTAACTTCGAGGTCGTCAGTGACCTCCTGTCGGAGGCATTCATCGTTCATTCGCCAGTGGGCGATCTGGATCGCGAGGGGTTCATGGCCTTTATGCAGGCGCTGCGCGCTTCGCTCAGCGACTTCAAGATGACGCGCGAGGCGGTCATCGTCGAAGGCGACTACGCGGCCACCCGCGCCATGCTGACCGGCACGTTCGATAGTGCGGATTTCGCCTCGCCGCTGGGCGTGCTGCCCCCCAACAATCAGCCGATCAGCGTCCTGATTCAAACCTTCCATCACTTCGACGACGAGGGGCGCATTGTCGAGGAGTGGGCTATGTTCGACCTGATGAGCTTCTTCACCCAACTTGGCGCGCTTCCCGCGCCCTCCAACTGATCTCATCGATCTGGCGCAGACGAGCAGCGGCATCTGACGATCGCCGCTGTCTTTTCGATTTCGCATTATGCTTGCTGTTACCAGTAACCTTGGGGGGTGACATGGCCGGGTCGATGAAAACTATCAAAGGATATGAACTCCGTGAACGGATCGGCGCCGGCGGTTTCGGCGCCGTCTACAAGGCCTACCAGACCACCGTCGGGCGCGAGGTTGCCGTCAAGGTGATCCTGCCGGAACGTGCCAACCAGCCCGACTTCATCCGCCGTTTCGAGAGCGAAGCCCAGATCGTCGCCCGTCTGGAGCACCCCCACATTGTCCCACTGTACGACTACTGGCGCGACCCGGACGGCGCTTATCTGGTCATGCGCTGGCTGCGCGGCGGCAGCGTGCGCGACGCGCTGGAGAAAGGCGCCTTCGATCTGCCAGCGGTCGTCCTGCTGCTGGACCAGATCGCCGGGGCGCTGGCCTTTGCCCACCGAAATGGCGTGGTCCACCGCGACATCAAGCCGGGCAACATTCTGCTGGATGAAGATGGCAACGCCTACGTCACGGATTTCGGGATCGCCAAGGATCTGACTCTCACGGCGCAGAAGACTCAGTCGGATGTGATTATGGGGTCGCTCGATTACATCTCGCCCGAGCAGGCGCGCAGCGAACCGATCACGGCCCGCACCGATCTCTACAGCCTGGGCGTCACCCTGTACGAGATCATCTGCGGCCACCATCCGTTCGAGAACATGTCCTCGATTGAGCGGCTGTACAAGCACATCAACGAGCCGCTGCCGGAGATCACCAGCCTGGAACCAGGCGTGAACGCCGCCGTCAATCGCGTCATTCAGAAAGCCACCGCCAAGAACCCCGACCATCGCTACCCGGATGCCCTGGCCTTCGCCGCCGATTTCCGCGAAGCCGCCGGCATAAAGAGCGCCAGCGCCTCCCCCGTCGAAGTTCTGACGCTGCGCGAACAGGAGATTCTGGGGCTGATCGTCGCCGGACTGGCCAACAAGGAGATTGCGCAGCGGCTGACGCTGACGATCGGGACGGTCAAGTGGCATGTCAACCAGATCTACGGCAAGCTGGGCGTGCGCAGCCGGGTGCAGGCCATCGTGCGGGCGCGCGAACTGCACCTGATCACGCGGCCGGGCGAAGAACGCGCCACCCTTATCGCCCCCACCGACGACTTCGACCCGCCGAACCCTTACAAAGGGCTGCTGCCCTTCCAGTCGGCGGACACCCAGGACTTCTTTGGGCGCGAGAAGGTCACGGCCAGGCTGATCCGGCGACTGGCCGAAACCGGCGACTTCAGCCGCTTCCTGGCCATCGTCGGCCCCAGCGGAAGCGGCAAGTCCAGTCTGGCCAAGGCCGGGCTGATCCCGGCCCTCTGGCGGGGCGAGCTGCCGGGGTCGGAGCGCTGGTTCGTCGTCGAGATGATCCCCGGCGCCCACCCCCTGGACGAACTCGAAGTGGCGCTGACCCGCGTCGCAGCCAATCAGGCAGGTAATCTGAACGAGCAGCTTCGCCGCGACAACCGCGGGCTGGTGCGCAGCGCGGGGCTGATTCTGCCCAACGACGGCTTGCCCAACAATGGCACCGACCTGGTCCTGGTGATCGACCAGTTCGAAGAGGTTTTCACGCTGGTCGGCGACGAAGCCGAGCGATCCCACTTTCTCGATCTGCTGTACCGCGTCGTCGTTGAGCCGCACTCTCGCGTGCGCGTCGTCATCACCCTGCGCGCCGACTTCTACGACCGGCCGCTGAATTATGCCCAGTTCGGAGAGATGGTCCGGTCGCGGCTGGAGACGATCATGCCGCTCTCGGTCGAGGAGTTGGAACGAGCGATCGTCCAGCCGGCGGAACGGGTGGGAGTCTCGTTCGAGCCGGGGTTGGTGGCCGCCATCATCGGCGACGTGAACTACCAGCCGGGCGCGCTGCCGCTTCTGCAGTACGCCCTCACCGAGCTGTTCGAAAACCGGCAGGGCCGCCTGCTGACCCGTGAGGCCTACCAGTCGATCGGCGGCACGGTGGGCGCGCTGACCCGACGCGCGGAAGAAGTGTATTTGTCGCTGACCGAAGAAGAGCGCGAGCTCAGCCGTCAGATCTTCCTGCGGCTGGTGACCCTCGGCGAAGGCGTCGAGGACACCCGGCGGCGCGTCACTCGTTCCGAACTCAAGGCGCTGACCGGCGACGTCGATACGCTCGACGAGGTCCTGGAGGCCTTCGCGGGCTACCGTCTGTTCTCGCTCGACACCGACCCCGGCACGCGCACCCCAACGGTCGAGATCGCCCATGAGGCCCTGCTGCGCGAATGGGAACGCCTGCGCAGTTGGCTGGCGGAAAGCCGCGACGACATCCGCACCCAGCGCCAGCTCGCCCATACGGCGGAGGAGTGGCGCGGTGCGCGCCAGGACGCCAGCTTTCTGGCGCGCGGCTCTCGGCTGTTACAGTTTGAGGCCTGGGCCGAGGCGACGCACATGACACTCACCACCCCGGAGCGCACCTTTCTGGAGGCCAGCATCACCCACCGCAGCGACGAAATGCAGGCCGAGGCCAAACGAAAGGCGCGCGAGGAGCGGCTGGAACGGCGCTCGCGGACCTTTCTGCATGGTCTGATGGTGGTCTTCGCCGTCGCGACCGTGATCGCGGTCGGGCTGGCGCTCTTCGCCCTGGACCGCGAATCGCAGGCGCAGACGGCGCGAGTCGACGCTTTGAATGCGCAGGCGACCAGTGAAGCGAATTTCGCGCGGGCGGAGCAGCAGCGCCTGTACCTGACCGCCAACGAAGCGATGGATCGTGGTGAAGGAGGCAATGTTGGACTGGCGCTGGCGCTCCGCAGCCTGCAACATGGCTACAGCCCTGGCGCGGAGGCAGCGCTGATGCGCGCCAGCCGTCAGGGAATGTTCGTTCTGGAACTGACGGGCTTCACTTTCGACGTGTTTAGCGTGCGCTATTCGCCTGACGGTTCACTCATCGCAGCGTCTAGCGAAGGCGGCGTCCGCATTTACGATGCAGCGACCGGCACGGAACAGCATTTTCTGCCTGAAGCCGCGGCGATTGTCTCCCATGCCGAATTCACACCTGATGGCGCCTCGCTGCTGACCATCGCCCAGACAGGCATTGCCCGCGTCTACGATGTCGCTGCCTGGCGCGAAACCCACGCGTTTGAGGTCGAAGAGTTCGTCAATCTTGTCGGCTTCTCCAACGATGGCAGCCGGGTCGTCCTCGGAGGAGAAACCCTCGAAGTGTGGGAGACGAGGACATGGGAACGGCTGGCGCGGTACGAGCGGGAGATGGATGATGCGACCTACCGGTTGGGTATTCTGTTTGGCGACGGCAGCGGAGATCGCTTCTTCACCCGTCGTGAAAACCGGATCGTGATCGAGGATTCCGCCAGCGGCGATCGTGTATGCGTACCGCTGGAGGCTGACGTGCCCATTGATACCATGATTTGGTGGTCAGATACGGATCGTCTGCTGATGATTGCCCCGGCAGACCCCATCGACGGCGCATACAGGGCGTACATCTACAATTACGAGACCTGTTCGCTGCTTTCGACCATTGCCCAGCCAGACTATCGGTTCTGGAACGCCGACTATGATCCGATCCATGATCAGCTGGTGACAATAGATAGCAACATGGCCGTCGTGCGGTGGCAGATGGCGACCGGTCACGAGCTGGCGCGCTACCATGTACCGATTAACGCCTACAGTATGGACATCTCCCCTGACGGAACGCGCCTCGTCCTGGCAGACATCCCCACCGCGCACGTTGTCGACCTGGCTTTCCCATCTCAACCGATTTCGATCAGCACAGAGCTAGCGGGTAATACAGATTTTCCACGATGGGCGCCTGATGGGGAGACCCTCTTTATTGGCGGGTTTGGACGAGGCGGACATTACGCGCTGAGGGACAGCGCTCCCCCTCTTCGGCTGTTCGAGCAGCCGCTGCGTATTTTCGACCTCTCGCCCGATGGGAGATTCATGGGGGCGGCGCTGGAGACGGCGGACGAGAACCATTATCCCATCCTGTGGATTGATGTCGCAACGGGCGAAACAATCCGAACCTTCGAAGGTTTCACTCAACTGGCAAACGTTGTGGATATTTCGCGGGACGGCACACGCATCGCCAGCGGCTCGTTCGATCTGACTGCGCGCATCTGGGATATCGCCACGGGCGATACGCTGCATGTGCTGGAAGGTCATGAAGGTGTCATATCCTCCGTCAGCTTTTCGCCCGACGGTACGCGCCTGGCGACGAGCAGCAGCGACACAACAGTACGTCTATGGGACACAGCGACAGGCGAATTGATCCGCATCATAGACGTGGGTGCACCCGTTCCATTCGTCAGCTACTCCCCGGACGGCCTGCTCATCGGCGCAACCAGTGGCGATGGCAGTGCCTACCTTTACGATGCTGCGACAGGCGAGGAACGTCTGCGCCTGGTGGGGCATACCGATATTGTGTGGGCGGTCAACTTCTCGCCCGACAGCCGCCTGGCCGTGACCGCGAGCCTGGACGGCAGCGCCCGCGTGTGGGATATACACTCCGGTGAGCTGCTGCGCACCCTGACAAGTGGCAGCGGCAATGCGCTGTACTCGGCGGAGTTTTCGCCGGATGGTCATACTGTGCTGACAGGAGTTGAGTTTGACCACCGGGTGTATTTGTATACGGTCGATCTGGAGGCAGTGATCGCCGCGATGTGTGCCCAGCCGCTGCTCAATCTCAGCGCGCAACAGCGCACCCAATACGGCATCCTCGACGACGATCCCGTCTGCCCTTCCGTTTAGCCCCTGACCCCGGTTCATCCTTATCCTCATCTTCACAGCGCCGACCAGGATACGACCCAGTCGGCGCTCGTAGCTCGACGTAGTACGTTGTTCCCACCTCTGAGCAATGCGCTTACATCTTCACAAAAAATTCACGCGACGTTGGGGCGATTCCAGCGGCTCTTATATCAATAAAGAAAAATTGACGTCGCAAGGGTGTCACAATGAATCACAAACGCAATCTCGAACGCGGACAAAGCATTGTTGAAGTATCGATCGGCTTTGTGGTTATCCTGCTCATCCTGTCCGGGCTGCTCGACCTTGGACGCGCCTATTTTCTGCACATCGCCCTTGAAGACGCCGTCGGCGAAGCGGCGCTTTATCTCTCCATCAACCCATCATGCCGGACCGCGCTGGACGGCCCTGACTGTGCCGACCCGAACAATGCCGAGTACCGCGCCATGAATGCCGGCGGCGGCAATCTGAACTGGGTCGACGCCACCGTGACCATCGAGCGTCCGGCCGTCTTCGGCGTCGGTGACCCGGTTGAAGTGACGATCTCGGCGCCGTTTCGTCTCATCATGCCGTTCATGCCGCAAATCGCCGGTCTGAACCCCATCACGCTCACGTCGCACGCCACACAGGTCATCATCAGCGAATGACCGGAACTGTCTGCGTGCCCTGCACCGCCGATATGAAAGACATAAGAACGGAAAGATGATGAACTGGCACGATGCGAATGCCGTTACGAACACCGTTCGACACGGACGTCAGGGGCAGTCCTCGTGGAGTTTGCCCTCATGCTGCCCATTCTGCTGCTGGTGATCCTGGGCATCATCGACTTCGGGCGCGCGCTGCTCTCTTACTCCTCCGCTTCCAACGCGCTGCGCAATGCCGAGGTTGCCGGCGTGGACGACCTGCTGACCAACTACAGCGACTGCAAAGAGATGCGTCGTCGCATCGGCGAAGCGCTCTACATCGGCCGTTCTGATATTTCTATTCAGTATCAGAAGCACGACAGCAGCACGATCATTCCCTGCGCCGGCGACTCCATCGATCCGGCGCTGCTCACCACCGGGGATCTGCTGCAAATCAACATCACCAGCAAGGTGAACCTGATCACGCCGCTCATCAACGGGCTGTTCCCTGCGCTGACTTTCAATTTTGCCGGACAGCGCACCATTCTGGTCAACATCCCGCTGACGGTCGCCGATGCCGATACCGACTACGACGGCATGCTGGACACCTGGGAGATGGACTGGTTCACAAACCTTGACGCGACCGGCACTGACGACCCCGACAACGACCTGTGCAACAACGGCTGCGAAGAGACGCGCGGCACCAATCCCTTGAATCCCGATACCGACGGCGATGGCCTGCTGGATGGCGAAGAGATCTACATCCATGACACCCACCCGATCAATCCCGACACCGACGGCGATGGCCTGGACGACGGCGACGAGCTGAGCATCTACGGCACGGATCCGCTCGACCCGGACACTGATGACGATGGGCTGAGCGACGGCCAGGAAGTCCTGCTCGGCGCCCTGCCCGGCGTGACCGACAGCGACGGCGACGGCATCACTGATGGCAACGAAGTCAACGTCTATGGCACCAATCCCATCCTGGTCGACACGGACGACGACGGCCTGACCGACCCTGAGGAAGTGTTCAACTACGGCACTCTGGCCACCAACCCGGATACTGACTCCGATGGGCTGCGCGATGGCCCCGAACTCAAGACCTACGGCACCAGCCCGCACGAGCCGGATACCGACGGCGACAGTCTGATCGACGGCATGGAGGTCAGCGTCTTCTCCACCTCGCCTCTGTTGGTCGACACCGACGCCGACAACCTGCCCGACCCGGACGAGATCAACGTCCATCACACCACGCCGTACAAATTCGACAGCGACGACGACGGGCTGAGCGACTGGGATGAGATCTTCCTCTACGGCACGCAGGCCATGAATCCCGACAGCGACGGCGACGGCCTGTCGGATGGCGTCGAAATCGAGACCTATGGCACCGATCCCAACGACACCGACAGCGATGACGATGGCATTTCCGACGCCGACGAGGTCGCGGCCGGCACCACCCCCGCCCAGCTCGACTCCGATGGCGACGGCCTGGGTGATACCTGGGAGATCACCCTATTTCGGCAGCCTGGCGCCGCTCGGGCCGGAAGACCCCGACTTCGACCGGTGCGACAACGAGTGCGAAGAGACGTGGAAGACGTACCCGACGGTCACCGACAGTGACGGCGACCTGCTGGGCGACGGCGACGAGATCTTCACCTATCTGACCAAGCCGACGCGCATCGATACCGACTTCGACGGGCTGAACGACAATCTGGAGATCCTGACCTACGCCACCAACCCGCACGTCGTCGACACCGACGCCGAGGGACTACGCGATGGCGAGGAGGTCAACACCTACTCGACCTCCCCGACCAACCCGGATACCGACAACGACGGGCTGAACGACTATAACGAAGTCCGCGTCTACCGAACCAGCCCGACGACGAACGATACCGACGGCGACACCCTGCTCGACAATAACGAACTCTTCGTCTACCACACCAATCCGCTGCTCACGGACAGTGACGGCGACACCCTCGGCGATTACGACGAACTGTTCACGGTGTTCACCAATCCGCTTCTGCGTGATACCGACAACGACGATCTGGACGACAACCTGGAACTCGGCGAGTACCAGACGAACCCGAACGTCATGGACACCGACGCCGATGGCCTGAATGATGGGGAAGAGGTGCTCACCTATCTGACCGATCCCAACGTACAGGACACCGACGGCGACACGCTGGTCGATGGCCGCGAGGTGAAGACCTACGGCACTGATCCGGCGCTGGTGGATACCGATCAGGATGGCCTGGACGACAACATCGAGATCACGGCTACGCAGACGGACCCGACCTGCCGACACCGACGAAGACGGACTGAGCGACGGCGACGAGGTCAACGTTCACGAGACCGATCCGCTCGCGGCCGACACCGATGGCGCCAGCGACGGCGACGAGGTCGCGAACGGCGGCTTCCCGCTCAACCCGCCCAGCCTGTCGGTCAACGACGTGACCGTAACTGAGCCAAGGAGTACTCCGACGATCGCCGCCAATTTCGTGGTCACGCTGCAATACCCAACCGGCGTCCAGACCGTCACCGTGAACTATCACACGCTCGACTCGACGGCCGTCGCAGGCAGCAATGGCGACTACATCGCCGCGAACGGCACGCTCACCTTCCCGGCCGGCACCACGACGCAGACCGTGCCCGTCACCGTCAACAAGGACAACAGGCAGGAAGGCATCGAGCAGTTCACCTTCAACCTGGGGAACGCGACCAATGCCACGATCACCGACGATCTCGGGATCGGCATCATCAACCCGTAATGGTGAGGGCGGTGCTGACACGCCGCCCCCGACGAAGCGCTAAGGCAACGAGGATCGAATGAGCAAGACATCTGATCAAAAACCCGGCAATGCCACACGGCCTCCGACAACGGGTTTGTCGAGGGCGACCGCAACACCGTGATCTCGGTACAAAACCCGCCAACGAGCGGCACCGGGGCGGGCGACAACGCCTATGTCGAGGTGTCCATTTCGGCGGAAAAACCGGCTTACTTCGTGCAGCTTGTCTATCGCGATCCTCTACGGGTCACCGGCAGAGCCGTCGGCTACTGCGATCCAGCCTTCAACCCGGCCACGATGCCGCCGATCTGGGCCGGGTCGCGCACCTGCTCCGACACCGTCAACTGGACGGGATCGGGTGGCTATGTCGAAGGCGGCATCTTCAGCAACAACGAGATCAAGTTTGGCGGCGGCGGCCAGGGCAACGTCATCGTCGGGCCAACCGAGGCTCACACCGCTGTCCAGACGTCCGCCGCCGACAATGCAACCTTCGATCCGGCGCCGGTCATCGGCGTGGACTATCAGGACGATCCGCTTTCACACTACCGCCTTGGCGACTTTGCAGTCGGCGGCTCGGTGGCGGCGCGCGCGGCGATCTTCAAGTCCATCACCAGCCATGCCGACGACCCCGACTACAACGAAAGCAAGCGAGAGTGGGCACTCAACGGTTCCAAGCGGACGCTGGAGGGACTGTATTACGTCGACGGCGATGTGGTGCTGGGCAACGGCCTGACTTACGGCGTGAATGGCGTGACGATCGTCGCCACGGGCGCAATCAAGGGCAGCGGCGGGGCAATGATGCGCTACTACATCGACGGCCTGCTCTTCATCTCCGGCGCTGCATCGTCCAACTGCGGCGACAACGGATCGACATCAGCGGCAACAACAGCCTGTGGTTCGGTGTCATCTGGGCGCCCAGGGAGGCATCAACATTTCCGGGTCATCGATGGTGATCTACGGCGCCCTGATCGGCGACGATCAACATTTCCGGGTCCAGCCTGGAACTGTACGCCGACCCGGACATTCTGCCGCCCAAACCGCCGCTGGTCCTGGTGGCCGAGTAGCGCGCATGTGGCCAATCGTGAGTGATCATCGACAGGCAGAGCAAACGAGAACGTTCCACATGCTCAAATCGACACGATTCGATGGTAGGATAGTTTCAAACCTTTGCGAGAACCACGCGGTATATGCCTTTGCCCTCCAGACACCCTCCTGGGTCGTCAACTCCATCGTCATCTCCAAAGGAACGGCAAAAGGAGCTGGACCAAACAGGGTCATGTCGCCAATTTCACCCGAAGTCCTCATAGGATTGCTGTTTCGCTTCTCACCGTCTTACCCGCAAGCCAGAATGCCGGTCAGGAAACAGGAAGAGATCGACCTCGAAGACTACGTCCGGCGCGCCCAGAAGGGCGACCGGGAAGCCGTCGCCGTCCTCTACCAGGTCTACGTTCATCGCATCTATCGCTACATCTCGGCCCGCGTGGGCGATCCTCATGACGTCGAAGATCTCACCGGGCAGGTGTTTCTCAACATGGTCTCCGGCCTGCGCAACAGCCCGCCCGGAGGCCCTCCTTTCACCGCCTGGCTTTACAAGATCGCCACTGCCCGCGTCGCCGACTTTTACCGGAGCCGCAGCAAATACCGCACCGGCCCCACGGAAGATCACCTGGTCGATCCGGGCATGCTGCCGGAAGAAGATATTCAGCAGCAGCAGCTTGTCGAAGAACTGCGGAAGGCGCTCAACACCCTGTCTGAAGACCAGCAGTTGGTTCTGATGCTGCGTTTTGTCGAACGAAAAAGCCATAGTGAGGTTGCCGACATGGTCGGGAGATCGGTCCCCGCGGTCAAAAGCCTCCAGCATCGTGCGCTTGTGACCCTCACGGAACTACTCGGCAGTCGCGAGAAGGTTCGTCATTATCTGCGAGGCGGCCATGACTAACACCAATTCCGATCCCGAACTTCTTGCGCAGCGACTGGACCAGGTGCTTCCGGCAAATTCGGCGGCCATCCCGCCGCGTACGCCGGACCCGCTGGTCAACACCGGCGTAGCCATCGCCCGCCTGCCGGTGCGAAGGCTGTCCCCGGCGACGACAGTGCGCGTCCAGATGCGCATGATGGAGGCCTACGATCGCGAATTCGTGCACCCCCGAAAGCCTATCCGCCGCTTCTCGCAGGTCGCCTCCCAGTTGGCGCTGGTCGCCAGCGTCGCCCTGGTCGTGCTGATTGTGGGCCTCCGTCCTGCGGTCGCCAACAGCCTCCCGGGCGAGCCGTTCTACTCGGTGAAGCGCACCGTGGAAGGCATCGAGCTGGCGCTGACCGCCGATGATACGGCTCGAACGACGGTCATCCTTCAGCAGGCACGCACGCGGCGGACGAAGCGCTGGCTCTCCTGGAGCGGGGGCAGTTCGACCCGCTGCTCATCGAGCATGCTGTCGAAAGTCCCAGGGGTCCATGCTGGAGTCCTCGCCGAAGAAGTGGCCAACTCGGTGCGACTGCAAAGCCTGAGTTCGCAGACGGCCTTCGTACTGACTGCCGTCATCGACAGTGCCGAAGACGCGGGGCTCGCCCGGGCGGAAGACGTGGCGGCGCTCACGGCCCGCGTGAACGCCGCCTTCCCAGGGGCCAGCGGCCGCGGCAACGGCAGAGGCAATGCTAATGGCAGCGGCAACAGCAGCGACGGAATGCCACCGCGCGATGGTTCCGAACGCCCGGCCGTCACACCGCGCGGCACAGAATCCGAAGGTTCGCCGTCGCAGGTGCCGGAGGCCACCGCAACGCCATCGCCGCGCGCAGGCAATACCCGACAACCGACCCATACCCCTCGGCCAACAAATGAGCATCGGCCGACCGCCGAGCCCGAGGCGACCCGTACCCCTCGGCCGACCAACACGCATCGCCCACCTGAGAACCCGGGAGAGCCGCCGGAAACGCCTCCAGGGCAGGGCAATCCACCGCAAACTCCGCCGGGGCAGGGTGACCTGCCCCACACGCCGCCTGGGCAAGGCGACAACCCAGGCAATCCAAATCCGCCGGGAGGTGGCGAGGGTAAACCGTGAAGTGGGAAAAAGCGTTAGCCGAACCGAGCGCCGGCCGATGTCAATGTCGCGGAGCGTCTGGATCTACGCCTGAGGCAGCGTGACCGTGACGACGGTCCCATAGCCGGGCGTGCTTTCGATCAGGAGCGATCCCCCGGCGCGCTGGGCCAGTCGCTGGGCGATGCTCAGTCCGAGGCCCAGGCCCTGCTGCTCGTGGAGCTCGCGGTTGAACTGCACATAGGGACCGATTCGCTCCACCTCTTCGGCGGTCATCCCGCGACCCCGATCGGCGATGCGAAAAACATAGCCCGCATCGGTCGCTTTCCCGGTGACGATCACCGACTGTCCCTTGTCGGAGAATTTCAGGGCATTGTCGAGCAGCTCGCTCAGAATCTTACGCAGCGCATCCGCCTCGATGCTGATGGCGCTCTTCTGCACGTCGACGCTGATATCCGTGCGCCGCTGGTGGAGATCGGCCAGGGCGGCGCTGGTGCTCTCGACGACATAGACCATCTCGGCGACCGGCAGAGGGGGGTCCTGAACCGGGGCGGCGTTTTCCAGTTTGGCGTGCAGCAGTGAATTCTCGACAATGTGATACAGACGACGCGCGCTGCCAATCAGCAGTTCACCGTACTCGACGATGTCGTCGGGCTGTAGAGTTCGGGCATCCTGCACGAGAAGTTCACCTATGCCCAGCACGCCGACCAGCGGCGTTCGCAGTTCATGCGGCAGCGCTCGCAGGATCGTCTGCCGGACGTCGTTGATCTGCTGTGTGGTCATCGCCTGAATCGATCGCTGGCGTTCCAGGCGCTGTCGAATCGACTGAAGGAGTTCGGTATGGGAGAACGGCTTGGAGAGGTAGTCGTCGGCCCCCAGCTCCATCGCATAACGCATGTCGCTGCGCTCGCTCTTGGCGGTGATGAAAATGATCGGGATCAGGGCCGTGGCCGGCTGGATACGCAGTTCAAGCAGCACGCGATAGCCATCCGCCAGCGGCATGACGATGTCCGACAGAATCAGATCGGGGAGATGCTCGGTCGCTAACCGGATGCCCTCGCGTCCGTTGGGAGCGCTGAGGACCTCGAAGTCCTCGAATTCAAGCCATTGAGCCACTTCGCCGCGGATGAGGTCGTCATCCTCTATCACCAGGATTTTGGCCATCCCGCTCTCCTCGTTCTGCCGCTGGAAGGGTAATCGTGAACGTCGTGCCAGCGCCCACCGGACTCTCGACGTCAATCGTGCCGCCATGACGCTCGACGGCCTGCCGGGTGATGCTCAACCCCAAGCCGGTCCCGGAAACCGCGCCGATGTTGGAAGCGCGGTGGAATGGCTCAAACAGCAAGGGCATATCCGCTGTCGGAATGCCAATGCCTTCATCGCGGATCCGGAATGTGACGCCTCCCGGGTCCTGGACCAGTTGGATGCGAACCGGTTTGCCCGGCGCAGAATACTTCAGCGCATTCGAAATAAGATTGGTGATGACCTGCCGAATCAGGCGGAGGTCGACCACAGCCCGGACCGGACTGACCGGACAGGCATATTCGAAAGGTCGCTCTCCTGTGGCCAACTCGGGGAACTCGGCGATGACTTCGCGGCACAGCGCATCCACGTCCGCCTCGACAGGGTGGAAATCCTGCCGGCCAGACTGCAGGCGACCAAGCTGCAGGACATCCTCCACAATGCCGGTCATGTGATCCACTTGCTGCCGGATGTTGTCCAGTCGTCCGTCGATCTGCTCGTCGGTCATGCGGGCACGATAGGCAGCCAGCGTCTCCGTCGATGCCAGGATTCCGGCCAGCGGCGTGCGAAATTCGTGGGACGCCATCGAGACAAAGCGCGATTTCAGCAGACCGGCCTGTTTCTCCAGGTCCAGCGCCTGCCGCAGCGCCTGCTCGGCCTTGCGGCGCTCGGAAATGTCGTGATTGACCGACACGACGCCGAGAGGAACCCCCGACGTGTCTCGGAAAAGCACGACGGAACTCAGGACGAAAAGCAGGGTCCCGTCTTTATGTAAATGCGTGACTTCCGCCGTCGCGAAACCGTTGTCCAGGAGTTCGCGCTCAACCTGCTCGATGCTGTTCGGCCCGTCGACCTGCGGCCGAAGGAGGTCGTAGCCGAACTGGCCGATCGCCTCTCCGGCAGACCAGCCATACATGCGCGCGGCGGCTTTGTTCCAGGTGCGGATGCGGTACTCCAGATCCATGGAAATGACGGCGTTCGTCACATTTTCCTGAAGACTCGCGTTGAACAGAAGCTCCCGCTCATAGGCCTTGCGCGCGCTGTTGTCGCGAATGCCACACACATAGCCGTCGCCGGGAATGGCCTGCATGCCGATCTCGGCGTCCAGGGTCGTGTCATCCTGGCGGCAGACGCGCACCTCCACATACTGGCCATTCGGGTCGGTGATCAGCCGTTCCGCCACATCCACAAGGCGCGACTGATCGTCCGGGTGGATGATCTCGATGAGGGAGAGAGCGTGCGGCGCATTCAGCGAGTAGCCGAGCAGCGTGGTGAAGGCGGGATTGACCTGTACAATGCGCAGATCCTCGTCGAGGAACAGGATGCCGTCCAGGCTGTTGTTCAGGATCGCCTCCATCTTGGCCTCCTCCACCTGCTCCTTGGCCTCCTCCACCTGCTCCTTGGCCGCCTGCAGCGCGACTGTGCGCGCTGCGACCTGCGACTCAAGATCTTCGGTGTAGCGGCGAACCGCTTCGGAGAGGTGGTGTTGGTGAATGGCAATCGTGAGCTGACTGCCAACCTCGAGCGCGATCTGCTGATACTCCGCGGTGAAGAACTCTGGCGTGTCGCCGAACAGATTGAGTACGCCGAGGCGCTTTCCCTCCGACGTCAGCAGCACGTGCAGAATAGAAACCATGCCCTCATTTATCGCTATCCGGTAGGTTGCCGGAGGATCAGTCATTGCGTGGACGTTGGGAATGAGCAGGAGCCCGTCCGCTCTGAAGCTCACCGACCAATCGGGCGGCGGCAGCGGCACACGATGCCCTTTGGCGACTTCCGAAGGCCCGTCGAGATCGCCAGCGAAAACCACCATCTCATTGGCACTCTCGTCGATCAGGCCCACACTGACACGCCGGCACGGGATCACCGTGCGAAGCTCCCGGAGGGTAGCAGCGATCAGTTCCTCGATGGAACCCCCGTGAAGAAGTCCGAGATCGATCTGATGCATCACCTCCAACCGCCGGGCAGACCGTTCCAACGCGCGTTCCTGCTCCTGGCGCAAAGCATCCTGCTCGGCGAATTCCATGGCAAAGGCAACATCGCCGGCCAGTTCGTCGAGCAGGATCAATTCGTCGCTGTCGAAAAAGCCGGTTGTGACCGAGTAGAACGCCATCAAACCGCGAAGTTGCCCGGCCACCCGCAGCGGGAAAGAGCCCCGCCGCGCGCCAGCCCATGCGCAGCAGTTCGGTACGCCAGGAAGGGAGGAGGTTCGGGTCCTGTTCGATATCGTTGACGACCACATGTCCGCCCTGGGACAAAGGCACTGTTGCCGGCGAGAACTGCCGTTCCGGGCCGGGGTTGCCCAGTACAAACACAACCGCCTCCAGAAAGCCTGGCTGGTACGCCAATCGACGCAACCGGGATGATGCGCGCGGTTTCCGGCGAGAGCTGGCCGATCCATGCGGCCTGGAAACCACCCTTTTCCACCGCAATCTGGCAGGCGGTCTGGAACAATGTCGGCACGTCGCGAACGCGCACAATGGTCTGATTGATGTCGCTCAACACGGCCAGGGTGCGATGCAGATTGCGGCGATGGGCTTCGTCCTGTTTGCGCGCCGTGATCTCCTGGCTCGTCCCAAACGTGAGGATGGCCGCGCGCTTCTCGCCATCGCCGTCAAAGTGCGCCCGCGCCTGAACGGCCAGCCAGTGGATCGTCTGATCGTCGTGGATCACGCGATATTCGGTCGAGAACCGTCCGTCGCCAAGCGGGTCCCTGGTCGCAGCCATTTCCCTGCTACGACGCTTGGCATCCTCAGGATGGATACGCGATCCCAACTGGTCCAGCGTGACCGTATCACTCGAAAAGCCATAGTGCTGCTGCGCGCTCGTCCAGGTGAATCACGCCGGCGCGAATATCGTGCCGCCACGTGCCGAGGTCGCTCGCGTCCATCGAGATCGCCAGCCATTCCTGCTGTTCGCGCAGCGCTGCTTCGGCCAATCGCCGCTCGGTCTGATCGCGGATGATCTTGGTGAAACCGATCAGGGTTCGCCCGTCGTTGTACAGCGCCGTGATCACCGCACTGGCCCAGAAGCGAGAGCCATCCTGGCGCACCCGCCATCCATCATCTTCCGTATGGCGGTCGCGGCGTGCGCGTTCCAGCAGCAGGGCCGGCTTCTGCGCATCACGATCCTCCGGGGTGAAGAAGATCGAGAAGTGCCGTCCGATGATCGCATCGGCGGCATACCCCTTGAGCTTCTCCGCGCCCTGGTTCCAGCTTGCGACGTTCCCCTGGGCGTCCAGCATGTAGATGGCGTAGTCCTCGACCTGATCGACCAGCAGTCGGAACCGTTCTTCACTGTCACGGAGCGACTCTTCAGACCGCTTGCGCTCGGTGATATCGTGCGTCAGGGCGAGGATGCCTTCGGGGATCGGCTGCACGCGAAGTTCAAACCAGGCCCGCTCCCCGTCGGGATACTTGAATTCATGGACGCTGTTCTGTGCCTGGCGTTCGATCATGCACCGTTCCAGCAGGGTGAACAGCGGCGTGGCTTCGATGCCCGGATACACGTCCGGCATGGTGCGGCCGATCAGCTCCTGTTTATCCCGGCGTGCGTGACGGGCAGCCATGTCGTTCAGGTACAGGTAGCGCCAGTCATACGCGATAATCTGGCAGCCTTCTATCAGGGCATCAAAAAGAGAGGCGTAGATCGAAAACTTTGTAGGGAGCGCAGCGTCCGCCAGGGTGGCAGACAGTTTTGCTTCAGCATGATCCGCTCGACTTTGCGCTGCCAGCAGTTCGCGGCGCGTCTCTTCGAGCGCTAAACGCAATAGATCACCTTCGGAGGACATGACTTGCCTTCATAACGCCATTACTCGCAGAGTCCCTGGGGAGATCTGCGTCTTCTATGGATTGTAGTACATAACGCAGTTATAGGGCCGTAAGGAATTTTCGGATTTTTGCCGTCAATTACGGGGAAGCCGCGGGGGAGAGCTGCCCAACCCGATGCGGGTCGGGCAGCCCATACGCCTGGTGAACCGGGGGAGAGAGCTCTAGTGGCGCAGATACGCGCCGGTGTATGAGCCTTCGGCACTCAGAAGCTGGCGGGGTGTGCCTTCGAAGATCACACGACCGCCGCGGTGGCCGCCCTCCGGCCCCATGTCGATAATCCAGTCAGCATTGCGGATGACGTCCAGGTTGTGCTCGATGACGACCACCGTGTTGCCAGAGTCGACCAGGCGGTTGAGGATGGCCAGCAGGTGACTGATGTCCGACATGTGCAGGCCGGTGGTCGGCTCGTCCAGCACGTAGATGCTGCCCTTCTTGTGCAGCTCACTGGCCAGCTTGATGCGCTGGCATTCGCCGCCGGACAGGGTACTCAGCGGCTGGCCCAGCGTCAGGTAGCCCAGGCCGACATCGCTCAACGCCTGAAGCTTGCCGGCGATCTTCCCGATGTCGAAGAATTCCAGCGCCTGCTGGATCGGCATTTCCAGCACGGCGGTGATCGATCGACCGTTGAGTGTGTAGGCCAGCACCTCTTCCTTGAAGCGCTTGCCGCCGCACACCTCGCAGGGAATCTTCGCCACATCCATCGGCCCCAGGTCGAAGTAGATCACGCCCAACCCCTGGCAGTTCTCGCACGCCCCCTCGGAATTGAAGCTGAAGAGCGACGGGCTCACGCCGTTGGCCGTCGCGAAGGCCTTGCGCACCTCGTCCATGATGCCGGTATAGGTGGCAGGGTTGGAGCGTATATTCGTGCCCACCGGAAGCTGGTCGATCACCACAGCGTCCGGGTGCTGGCGCAGAAAGGCCTGGTTGATCAGCGAGCTCTTGCCGGAACCGGCCACGCCGGTGACCACCGTCAGCACGCCCTGGGGAATGTCGACGCTCACGTCGTTCAGGTTGTTCACCCGCGCATGGCGGATCGGCAGGGTGCCCTTCGCCGGTCGAAACTGCTCCTTAAGTGGCAGCCGCTGCCGCATGTGCCGGCCGGTCGGCGTGTCGGCGCCGAGCAGCCCGTCATAGCTCCCCTGGTAGACGATATTGCCCCCGCCCGTGCCGGCGCGCGGCCCGATGTCGACCACGTGATCGGCCACCCTGATCACATCCGGGTCGTGCTCAACGACCAGGACCGTGTTGCCCTTGTCGCGCAGCCGCTGGAGCAGTTCGTTCATGCGGTGGACATCGCGCGGGTGCAGCCCGATGCTCGGCTCGTCGAAGACGTACATCACGTCGATCAGGCTGCTGCTCAGGTGTTTGACGATCTTGACGCGCTGGGACTCGCCGCCGGAGAGGGTATCCGTCGGCCGGTCCAGGCTGAGGTACTCCAGGCCGATGTCGACCAGGTGCTCCAGCCGTTCGATCAGCGCCGCCACCATCGGGGCGGCCACCGGGTCCTGGATCGCCCGCACCACCTCGATCAGCTCACCGGCTTCCATAGACGACAGTTCGGCAATGTTGTGGCCGTCAATCCGGCAGTTGAGCGCCGCCTGGCTCAGCCGGGCGCCGTGACAAAGCGGACATGGTCCCATCGTCAGGTAGGGCGCGACCATATTCTGCGTTCGCTCGGACAGGCTCTTCACGTCGCGCGTGATGTACTTGCGGCTGAACTTGTCGATGATGCCCTCGAAGGTCAGGTTGAAGGGTTTGCCGGCGACCGTCGTCTTCACCTTGTAGGGCTTGCTGTGCAGCAGCAGCGCCATTTCCGCGTCGCTGTAGTTGGCCAGCTTCTTGTCGTTGTCGAACAGGCCGGACTCCGTGCAGATCGTCCAGTCCCATTTGCCGAGGTCGTACTCCGGGAAGCGGATGGCCCCCTCGTTGAGCGACTTCGACGTGTCGAGGAAGATGTCGAGATCCACGTCCAGCTTGCGGCCCAGGCCGTTGCACTCCGGGCACATCCCCTGCGGATCGTTGAACGAGAAGAAGTTGGAGGCGCCGACGTGCGGCTGGCCGGCCCGTGAGAAGAGCAACCGCATCACCGAATAAATGTCGGTAATCGTGCCCACCGTCGAGTGCGACCCGCCGCCGAGCCGCTTCTGATCGACGACGATGGGCATGCTCAGGTTTTCGATCGAATCGGCGTTGGGCGAGGCATAGCGCGGCAAAAAGCCGCGGATGAACATGCTGAAGTTTTCGTTCAGCAGCCGGAGCGCTTCGGTGGCGACGGTATCAAAGACCAGTGAGGATTTGCCGGAACCGGACACGCCGGTGAAGATGGTGATTTTACGCTTGGGAATACGGACTGAGACATTTTTGAGGTTGTTTTCGCGCGCGCCACGGATCTCGATGAATTCCTGAGTCACCTTGCCTCCTGTGAATTCGATTGTATCCTTGCGATGGAACAAATGTACGACTCCGCCAGCGATCTGTCAAGAGCAGGATCGACGGGTCTTAGCGGTTGAGAAAGGCCAAAGAACAGTCATGAGAAGCACAGACTCGCAATGCCCGGAATGCGGTGCGACGTGGATCGACGGGCGCACCTGCACCGACGATTTTCATCAGCTTCTGGCCTGGGAGTGGGACTATCAACTGCTCGACGTACATCACGTGCTGGTGCTGTGCTTCCACCTCCAGCATCCGAGCCTGTACGGCCCGCGCATGCTCGACGAGGCGGTGACGATGCTCATCCGCTTCCAGGACGAGGGCATCTCCCCGGCCCAGATGCGCAGGGAGATGGCGCCCTCGGTCGACTCGGGTGTGCGCCGGTTCAAGATCCGCGGCACGCCCGAAGCGCACGGGGTGTATCGGCACCCGGTCGTGTGGACGATGACCGTCGGCGGTGTGGTGGCTGCCGGCCCGGAACACTACTCTGCCAGCGTCCGTGCCTGGGCGGACTCGATGCTCGCCTCGCTGAAAGTGTCGGGCAATCTGCCTTAAGGACACAAATCTCCGCACGTAATTCTTCAGGGGAGTATGATCGTAAGTATTGATCCAGTTATCGCGCATGGATTTCAACGTCAGGGAGAAGACAGTGAAAAAGCAGCGTACCCTACTTATCAGCCTCAGCCTCATTGCCCTCCTCTTCGTAGGTGGCATCTCCTCCGCGCTCGCCGCCGGTGAGACTTTTCAAGTCATTTCTGTCAACACGACAGGCTGTTCGAGTGGCCAGTTCGGCATGACCGTCGAACGCGCCAATCTGGACGGCGGCACGTACTACGTGAACACGGTTGTCACGGTCGGCGAGCTGATCTACATGAACGAATTGGCCTCGATCTCCGTCAATGGTCTGAGTGGCTGGAACATCTTCGACAACTTCACCTATGGTCCGGTCCCGAACCCCGGCACGTATCCCATTCCGGCGGGTCAGACCATGCGCCTCGACTTCACGCTGGAGCGGCCGGTCGGCACCGCGCTCTTCAACTGGACACTGATCGTCGACGGCTGCGACACCGGCAACGTCCTCTATAACGGTCCGACACCTTCGGGCAATGCCTGTAATCTCGCCGTCCCGTCCGGTTCGGTCGTCGGAGAAGCCCCTCTCGGTGCGCAGGTCTACTACGCCCCCGACCAGCTTTCACCCGGCGTGGTACTGAACCCCGGCACCTATGTGGTCATCGGACAGGATGAAAGCGAGACTTACTACAAGGTCGTCCTTGCCTGCCAGACAGTCTGGGTGCGCAAGGACACGATGCAGCCGAGCTATCAGGCGCCGCAGAACGGCACGCCGCTGCCCACAGGCGTCGTCAGCTAAGCTTCCAGCTCTATTGCACTCAAAAAAGGGGTTGGCCGCAGAGGCCAACCTCTTTTTTTGTTTGATCTGCAGGACTCACGCGCCGGCGGGAACGGTCCGGTTGAGCAGCATCAGCAGCGTCGCACCGCTGGCAACCACCGTTACAAACGGCAAAATCTGGTGCAGCGTGTGGACAATCGGCGGCATCGGATTATCGATGCTGAGCAGGCCTCCCAGGATGATGGTGGCGACGAAGACGACGACCGTGCCCCCGACGATCGCCCAGTCCGTCCCGCTCAGCGGTGACGACTGGTTGGTCTGGTAGGCCATCACGCCGACGAAAACCAGCACCCCCAGGGCGATCAACTTGTGCGCGGTCAGAAGCAGGGTGCTGTACGGCTTGCCCGAATGGCTCAACCACAGGCCGAAAAGGAAGACGAGCATGAAGGCCAGCCCGACGCCGGCGATCCGCATCAAATAGGTACTCACGTCGATACCACCCTCTCCGTAATGCGCTTCGAGATGCACAGTCATGATCTTCTACGGAGGACAGGGTCAGAAGTTTTGATGCCCTCGCTGACGCTCCAGCACAAATGGCTATTGAGGCATTACAATACCGGCATGTCGGCGGCGGCCCATCTGCCGAGTCCCCGCCGCACAGGAGACCCATGCATAAGACCTTTGGCTACTACGATCTGCTCGAAACCTTCCCTCAGCCGGGCTGCGCCGTCTGCAACCTGCTGCTGCGCGACACCCAGCGCTTCCTGGACTCGCTCCTGTACGAATACGTCATGGACCCGGACGTGCAGAACAAGATCCGCGACAGCCGCGGCTTCTGCGACCAGCATGGCTGGCAGATCGCCCAGTTGAACAACGTGCTCGGCATTGCCGTGTGGTACGAGCGGGCGCTCGGCGCTGTGGTCGACACGCTGAACCAGGCAGGCGGCGGCGGCAAACCGGCAGGCCTCGGCCGGCTGCTCAACACGCGCGGCGGCGGCGCCGATCTGGCCGATGCGCTGGAGCCGTCTCAGCCCTGCCTGGCCTGCGAGCGCCAGGCGGAGAACGAAGGCCGATACCTCAAGGAGATCGCCCACCACGCGCTCGACCCCAAGCTCCAGACGGCCTATCGCGCCTCTGAGGGGCTGTGCCTGGAACATTTCCGCGGCCTGCTGCGCGTGCCCATGAACCCCGCCCGGACGGAGATCCTGATCGGCATGCAGACCGACATCTGGACCCGCCTGCGCGCCGAGCTGAACGAGTTTATGCGCAAGAGTGACTTCAATAATGCCGGCGAGAAATTTGGCGCGGAGGGGTCGAGCTGGCGTCGGGCGGTGGCCCGCCTGGGCGGCGAGCGCGGCGTCTTCGGCCTGAGGCGGGTCAAGCGCTAGCTCGACCCAGGTGTCTGCCTGTGATAAGCGGCTTCAAAGGGATCCTCAAGTGTGGGTTATCGTGGATTTTTCCCGCCGAATATCACTTCTTGTGAGCTCCCCGCCTCGCCTACACTGAAGTCACTCTTATCTTCTCATTTGAGGGGCTAACCATGAGCGACTTCCCGAAGATCCACACTGTGACTGGTAAGTTCATGCTGCTGCCGCGCGATCACGTGCATGCCTACGTCGTCGAGACGGAAAGCGCGGTTGTCGTGATCGACACCACCCTGGCCCTCTCCAGCGCGGCCAACGTCCGCCGTCTGGCCGACTCCATTGGCAAACCGATCGAAGCGGTGCTGCTCACACACGGTCACCCGGATCACTATACCGGCCTGGTGCAATTCGAGGAATTTCCATGCCTTGCGTCCTGGGGCTGCCGCGAATTCGCCCGGCGCGAGGACATCGCCAAGGCCGAGACCGCCAAGATGTACCTCGGCGACGAATACCCGGCCCATCGCGCTTTCCCGACCGAAATCGTATCGGACGGCCAGAAATTCACCTTTGGCGGGGTCGAGTTCACCTTCTCCGACCTGGGCCCTGGCGAATCCGACAGCGACGGCATGTGGACGATCGAGAAAGATGGCGTGCGCCTGGCCTTCGTCGGTGACGCGGTCGCCAACCGGACGCACTGCTTCTTCCGCGACGGCCACACCAGCGAGTGGCTGCGCATTCTCGACCGGCTGGAGAAAGAGTTCGCCGACCGGGATACGATGCTCTACATCGGCCATGGCGCAACGCCGTCCACGACGGAAGCCATCCAGTGGCAGCGCGGCTACATTCAGACCTACGTCGCCGCCATGCACGCTCTGGAGGACAAGACCGTCCCCGTGACCCGCGCGCAGCAGGAGAAGCTCATCGCGGCGATGAAGCGCTACCTCCCCGGCGATGCCACACTGTTCCTGCTCGACTACGAGATGGACGTATTCATGGGGCGCTATTTCGGCGTGCCCGTCGAGGCGTCGCACTAGAGCTTGTTATTGACTTCTTGCCCCTCATCCCCCGGCCCCTTCTCCCACGCAAGCGCCTTGCAAGCAAGCGCCATGCACGCAAGCGGGGAGAGGGACACCGAATCTCCCCTTCTCCCCGCTTGCGTGCATGGAGAGGGGATTGAGGCGTGTGGTGTTTCGTGGCCGATCTGCGGCTACTCGCTCATCTCGACACGGTTCAGTTCTTTGCGCCGCGCCCGCCAGTCCGGCATCAGCCGTTCCAGCAGCGCATAGAAGGCCGGGCCGTGGTTGAGCACCTTCAAATGGCACAACTCGTGCGCCACCACGTAGTCGATCAGGTCCGGCGCGACGTGGATCAGCCGCTGGTTGAGCGTCACGCGCCGCTTCGAGCTGCACGACCCCCAGCGCGTCTTCATGGTGCGGATGGTCAGCCGGTCCGATCTCGGAAGGCCGAGCGCCGCCGCGTGTGGCTGAAGGACTACCAACCGTTCGGCAAACACCCTCTCCGCCTGCTGCCGGAACCAGCGGTCGAGCAGCGCGGCGATCCGTTCGGCGTCGGCCGTGTCGCGCACGGTCGCAATCAGCGCTTCGCCGTCCAACGCCACCTTCTCTGCTGAATGGCGGATCACTTCCAGGCGGTATGGCCGGCCCAGGTAGCGGAACATCTCGCCGCTCGCGTACTGCCGCTGAACGGGAGCCTTCGGCGGATTCTGAACGAAGCGCGTCTGGTGCTTGGCGATCCAGGCGGCGCGCTTTCGCAGCGCCTCCGTGATCACGGCTTCACTGGCACCGATGGGCGCGCGCACGACCACGCGGGCATCGGGATACACCTGAATGCCGAGCGTCTTGCGCCGCGTATAGACCAGCTCGTAGTGGATGACGGCGCCGCCGGTGTCCAGCGTCCGTGTGCCGCGTGCGCCGCTGCGTCGTTGTTTCATGGGGCGTGTCGGTCCTGTTTCAGAGTTTCGATGATCGTTTGCATCACACCATGGATATCGCAGAAGACCTGCTCATTGGTAAATCGAACGACCCGCAGCCCTATCGACTCCAGGAACTCTGTCCGAATCGCGTCATCTTCTTGCTGTCGCAGATGAACAGGACCATCTACTTCGATCACCAATGCCGCCGACGGGCAGTAGAAATCGACGACGAAGCGTTCAAAAACGTGCTGCGCCGGAAGCGCACACTGCCAACCTGCTTGCGGCGCAGGTGATGCCATAGGTGCTCTTCAGCAGGGGTTGGGGCACTGCGGAGTTCTCGCGCCAGAGGTTTCATCTTTTCCCACAAATCACGTGATACACGTGGTGGATACTTCACCGGAGACTCCTGTCCGCATCTTCTACCCCTCCCCCGACCCCTCCCCGCTGGCGCAAGGAGGGGAGAGCACCGCCCGCAGCCTGCTCTCTTCCCAGGCGTAGAGCACCCACCATGCGTTCCCCCTCTACGAAGTGGAGGGGGCTAGGGGGAGGTGATTTACCGCAAGGCCGCGATCACACTCGGCAGCACCAGCGCGGCGACGATCGTCAGCACGATCAGCAGCAGGATCACCCGCCCCAGCGTCCAGAACTGCGGCCGCCGATCGCCCACGTAGCCAATCGTCAGCCGGTCGTCGTCCAGCGGGGAGTCTTCGCCAAATGCCTCGACGTCGTCGTCATCCGGGTACTCGTCGTCGTCGATCCAGTCGTCGCGGCGTGGCGGACTCATGAGAACCTCCTGTTGAAGCGGCAAATGGTCATAAGCCAAGCTCCTCTCGCAGCGTCTTCGTCAGCCGGGTCTCGAACTCGACCATGCCGGGCGGCGTGTACAGGTAGTCAATAACGCGGAAGGCTTTCAGATCGAAGGGAATATCGTCCAGAGACTGGACGATCAGGATGGTCTTCCGCCCCAGCGTGTGAGCGATACCGAGTTCGTAGAATACGTTGGGATTGCGGCCTGTGCAATCCACGATGCACAGCTCTGACTGATAGATGGCCGACCAGACATCCTGCATGATGTGGTTGGTCGTGAAGAAATCGTCGCCGCGCCTGCAAGTCAGGCCAAGCTGCCCCGTCACCTTTAGAATGTGATCGGTGTAAATCGGCTTGAGCTCTGACGCGAAAGGCATGGCCACGAAGATGCGGGCGGATGCCGGGGACTTGGCTTTCGGTTGCGGAAAGACCGGATCGACCATCAATGCGGAGTGGGAACGCGTGAGAGACTCGGTCAGACTGATGTCGAAGATGTCCTGAATGCGGCCAAGCGTAGGCGTCAGAATCAGTTTGGAGCGCACGTGGTAGGCTTTGCCGTTCTGCGTTTTGATCAGACCCAGCGCCATCAGTTCCTCGATGTGCCGATCCGCCGCCCGTTCAAAGGCGTTCGATAGTGAAACATCTCAAGGTGGGCAGGTAACATGATCGTGCCCGCATTCATCTGTTCGCGGAGCTCATAAACACTAATTCCACCCGCATTCTGACGAATGAGCCAGAGCAATGCGATCTTCTCTTTTTCGAGCGTGGCGCACTCCAGTCTGACGCTAGCGTAACGCGCACAGCGCCGATGATAGACAAACGTAGCCCGAAAGCTCTGGGGTGTCAAAAGGGGAACAAAAACCCCCGCGGCTTCACCGCGGGGGTCATGTGAGGAGTATTGAGCGGAGAGGCTACGACTCCGGCGTGCCGGCCTCGATCCAGTCGCGCAGCAGGCCAAGCTGGTGCTTGGTCAGCGCCGCGAAGTGGCCCTCCTCCAGCACCTGGATCAGCGGGCTGTCGTCCGGTGATCCGGGCACGACGACCGGCCCACTCTCGCTGCCGATCAGCAGGCTGGCATAGTCGGTCAGACGCAGGCCCTTGGTCGGGACCGGGCCGTGGCAGGCGCCGCACTCCTGCGCGAACAGCGGTTGCAAAATGGCGTAGGTCGGCTCGCCTTCGAACGTCTCCAGCAGCGGCGGCGCTTCGATCTGGTAGATGCCCAGCAGGGTGGACAGACCCGGCGCGTTGAAGCCGGCGTAGCGCCATTCCACGCCGTGGCAGGCACTGTTCGAGCAGAAGCTCTGGTCGTCCGTGCCGCCGGGGTTGGCGGTTGTATGGCAGTTGCTGCAGCTCGCGTCGAAGGCTGTCGGGTGCCGGCTCATCCACGTCGAGTCCAGGTGCGACTGCGGCTCGATGCCGGTGGTCAGGGCCAGCATCGGCTCGATGTCGCCAGGCCGCACGACCGATGGGATGGAGTGGCAGACGTTGCACTCCAGCCGGATCACCTCACCCTCGGTGCTGAAGTGCTCGCCATCGTGACAGCGGAAACAGCCCGGCGAGTCGCGGGGGCCGGTATTGTTCGGGTGGGTATCCCAGCTCAGGAGCTGTTCGGGATAATTCGCCTCGGTGTAGAGCACTTCCAGGGCCTTGATGGCGTCGGCCACCTGCTGCTGGCCCTCGGCGTAGAACTCGGGATAGTATTCCCGGTAGTAAGCATCGAGGCTGGCGAAGGCTTCATAAGCCAGGGGTGTGCTGGTGTACTTTTCGGTCAGCAGATCGACCGCCCGCGTGCGAATGAAGGGGATATCGGCTGAGATGTCGCCGAGTTCCAGGGCGCTGTCCACAGCGCGCGGCGGCGTCTCGATCATGTGCGAGATGCGGTTGTGGCAGGTGGTGCAGTCCATCTCGGCCATCTCGTACTGATCGAGCTGGCTGGTGTCGATCGGCGAGTTGATGGTGTTGTACTCCGTCACCGTCCCGTCTGCGTTTTCGACGCGCACCCAGGGGATCTCCTGCTGGAGTTCGTCGACAGCGATGAAGCTGACCGTGTTTTCCACGTGCCAGTGAATGCCCAGGCCGAGGCCTTCGCGTTCGCTGCCGCCGCCGGTGTGCATCAGCAGATAGATGCTGTACGGGTCGTTGGTGCGGTTGTTCTCGAAGCTGTTGATGACGCGCAGGCTGTCGTCGGAGAACTTCTCCGGCGTGTGGCAGACCTCACAGGTCTCGCGAGCCGGGCGCATCTCCGCCGTACGAATCGGCAGGTGGTAGTTTTCCAGGATGGTGTCGGCGATCAGCCGCATGTGCCCGGCTTTGCGGAAGAACTGCACCAGCAGCAGGTCACGGCCGATGTGGCAGTCCACGCACAGCACGCGGGAATGCGCCGAGACCAGGTAGGTGCTGTACTCCGGCGGCATGGTGTGGCAGGTTGTGCCGCAAAAGGCTGACGAGTTGCTGTATTCCCACATCGGCGGGGCAGCCAGCAGAATGGCGAAAATTCCGAAGCCCACCAGTGCAAGCGGCAGCAAATCGCGGATGGTGAATTCGCCGCGCCCTGGGAGAAATCTTCGCAAGCGTTGCATGGCTTGTATTCCTTCTCGCTTCGATGCAGTCGTTTGGATACCGATCCGGTGCCGCTGGTTCATCTGAGAATGCGAAGGGGACACGATCCCCTTTTTGCGATAGTAGCGCATTTAAGAGAAGGACAAATCAACCTTACGGATGATTACGAATCGTTCCTGCGAATGATTGCCCCGTCCAGGGCGTAAACTACATTTAAGGAGGCGAGGGGTCTATGGAGAGGCGTCGGTTGCTAATCTCGCCTCCCACTGTGCTTCCCACCGCCGCTCAATGATTGGGGAACTCGATATGCGTCGCGCCATCATGTGGAGTTTGCTGGTTTGCGCGGTGGGCTGTCTCACCTTCGGCTTCTTCCTGCTCCAGACCGGGCGGGTCGTCGCCCAGGATGCGCGGGCCGAAGCCGATTTCATCGGCGCGGGCGACTGCCAGGACTGCCATCGAAGCCTGGCCCGCGACCACGAAGACACGCCCCATGCCCGTGCCCTGCTGGATGTCGAACGTCGGAAGGACGACATTCTGGCCGACTTTGCCCTGGGCGAAGACCTGCGTATGGTCACCTTCCCCGGCGAAGAGGCGCCTCGCCCCTTCACCGAGGATGATATCGTCCTGGCCATCGGCGCCGGCCGCTATGCCCAGCGCTATGTCTACGAAGTGGACACCCGCGAGTACGCCGTCTTCCCCGCCGAGTGGGACACCGTCACCGGCGAATGGCGCCCCTACCGGCTGGCCGACTCCTGGCCGGCCCCTGAGTATGATTTCACCCAGAACTGCGCCGGCTGCCACACCACCGGCCTGGAACTGGAACGCGGGCGCTGGCAGGATGAGGGCGTGCAGTGCGAAGCCTGCCACGGCCCCGGCGGCGAACATGCCGAAGTCGCCGACGACGCCGGCAGCCGACCGAACGACGAGGAGCGCGCCGAAATTCACGCCGCCATCGTCATGTCGCCCGACGCGCAGATCTGCGGGCAGTGCCACGTCCAGGGCTCGACGCCCGATCTCAGCCACACCTTCCCGGTCAACTACTTGCCCGGCGGCGACATGCTCGATGCGGAAGTCTTCCAGATTCCCGAGCGCGACGACCCGGCCACCTTCTATGAAACCGGGCACGGCCGGCTGAACAACATGCAGTTCAACGAGTGGTTTGCGTCAGCCCACTCGCGCTCGCTGGAGACGCTGCTCGAAAGCCCGAATGCCGAAGACGGCTGCCTGACCTGCCACAGTGGCGACACCACCTTCATTCAGCGCATTCTCGGCGTCTACGAAGACGGCGATCTGGAAGGCACGCCACCCGAACTGCCGACCCTCTCCACGGCGCAGTTCGGCGTCACCTGCACCACCTGCCACAGCCCGCATGAGGCCGCCGAGGTCGACTTCCACCTGGTCTCCGAGCCGGACGACCTGTGCGCTGCCTGCCACCAGAACACCGAGCTCATCCAGCCGATCCATCACCCGTCAATGGAGATGTTCCAGGGTCAGACGATGATCGACGGCATCGAAGGGGTTGCGTCGGCCCACTTCGCCGATGAAAACGGCCCTGGCTGCGTCGACTGTCACATGTCCGGCATGCCGGTGGGCAGCGCGTCGCTGGCCAGCCACCGCTTCCGACCGGTCATCCCCGGCGAAGTCGAGGACAGCCCACCCGACGCTTGTAGCGAATGCCACACCGATCTGACCACCGCCGACCTGCAGTCGCTGGTCCTGGACACCCAGACCTCCGTGCGCGGCCGGCTGACCGTAGCCCTTGCCCGCCTGGGGAGCATCACGCCGCCGGAAGAAGGCAGTGATGCCGGCGCTCAGTTCGAACGAGTACGCGCCGCGCTGACCTTCATCCAGAACGACGGCAGCCTGGGCGTCCACAACTACCCCTATGTCGACAAGCTGCTGGACAGCGTCTCGACCGATCTGGCGCAGCTCAGTGTGCCCGGCGCGCTGCTGCAACCGACCGAGGGTCCAGCGCCGACGGCGACTCCGTCGCAGGCCATGCCTATCCCGGTTGGCGTCGAATCGCATGTGCGCTCCGGCGCCCGGCCGATGACCCTGATCATCATCGCGATAACCGTCCTGATCTTGCTGCTCGGGACAGCACTGATTTTGCGGCAGGCTCGGCGGCGGATGCCAGAGCAGGAGGCGGCGCGATGATGCCCAAACGACAACGACTGCGAACGATGCTGGGGATTGCCGGGATCCTGTGCCTGCTGATGGGTGTGTTCGTCAGCCTGACTTTCGCCCAGGATGCGGCGCCAGAAGCGACCGCCGAACAGACGGCCGACTCCGCCAGTTCCAGCGCACCGGTCGCCCCGGAAGCCACGCCCGAGACGGGAGAGGCGGAAGTCGACGAATCGTCCGACGCCTACTGTCTGCTCTGCCACACCAAGCCCGATCAGGTCTGGAACCTGCCGGGCGGCGAATCGCTCTCGGTGACCATCGACCCGTCGATCCTGGCCGGCTCGGTGCATGGGGCGGCCAGTTCGGAAGGGCCGCTGGCCTGCGCCGAATGCCACCCGAACTTCCGCTACCCCCACCCGCTCTCGCTGAGCCAGACGGTGCGCGATTTCCAGGTCGAACGCTACGCCATCTGTCGCGACTGCCATGAGGAACAGTACACGCGGGCGCAGGACAGCGTCCATGGCGCGTTTCTGCGCGCCGGCCATCTGGAAGCGGCCACCTGCGTCGACTGCCACGGCGGCCATGACATCCAGACGCCGGACGAACCGCGCCAGCGCATTTCGCTGACCTGCGGCAACTGCCACGGCGTGATCTTCGAGACCTATCGCACCAGCATCCACGGTTCGGCGCTTATGGGCGAGAACAATGCCGACGTGCCGACCTGCATCGACTGCCACGGCGTCCATGACATCGGCGACCCGACCAGCGCGTCGTTCCGGGTCTCATCGCCCGAACTGTGCGCCACCTGCCACGCCGACGCCGAGCTGATGGACAAGTACGACATCAACACCCACGTTTTCGACAGCTACCTGACCGAGTTCCACGGTACGACGGTGGCCCTCTTCAATGCTGAAGAGCCGGAGCGCGCGACCAACAAGGCCGTCTGCTTCGACTGCCACGGTGTGCATAACATCCAGGCCGTCGACAGCGAAGCAGGCACCTCCAGCATCCGTGAAAATCTGCTGACCACCTGCCGCCAGTGCCACCCCGACGCCGGCGCCGACTTCGACTCGGCCTGGATCGGCCATTACCCGGCGACGGCGGACACGCACCCGGTCTTCTTCACCGTGAACCGTCTGTATGATGTGCTCATCCCGGCCGCTTTCGGACTCGTCGCCATCGTTATGGGCACGGACCTGTTCCGCCGCGTTCGCCGGTGGCTCAGCCCCAGGAAGAGGAGCGACTAAGCATGGCTGCACGCACAGGGTCTGTAAAGACGGCGCCTGCAACGACAGGGGCTGAGACTAAAGCTGTGGAGCCGCGCGGTCGAGTCCGGCTCTCTGCCGGCCAGCAGATCGAGCGATTGGTCGTCACCGTCGCGCTGATCGGCCTGGCGCTGACCGGCCTGGCCCAGCATTACGCCGCGGAGCCGTGGGGGCGTGTGCTGCTCGTCCTGGGTGGCGGCGTCGAGAGCATACGCATCCTGCACCGCTTCTTCGCCGTCCTGTTCATTGTCGAAGCCGTCTATCACGTCCTGGCGGTGGCCTACCGGGCCTTCGTTCTGGGACGCTCCTGGGTCATGCTGCCCCGCCTGCGCGACTTCGCCGATCTGGTCCGGCAGGTGGCGATCAACCTCGGCATCCGACGCGGCCAGGCCACGTCGAACTACCGCTTCGCCCTCAAGATCGAATACATAGTGCTGGTCATCGGCGCGATCATCCTGATCCTCACCGGCCTGGCGCTCTGGAACCCGATCGCCGTGACCAGCGCGCTGCCCGGCGAGACCATCCCGATCGCCCGCAGCCTGCACGCCGACCATGCCCTGTTCACCATCGTAGCCCTGGTCATGCTGCGCCTGGGCATCGTGCTGCTCTGGCATCCCAGCCGCGCCGCCCTCTTCGCAGAGAGCGAGGCGGCAGCCAAACCGGCCCCGCAGGGCCGGCGGAACACCTTCCTCGTCGTGGCGGCAGTCCTCGCCGTGATCGTCGCGGGCGGGTTGTATCTCTTCCTGAGTGGCGAGCAGACGGCCATCACCACCGTGCCGCGCCAGGAGGCGATCATCTTCGCGCCGGACGCCATGCCCGAGAGCGGCGACGCGCATATCGGCGAGGTGCTGTGGAACACCACGCGCTGCGCCTTCTGCCACGGCGCCGACGGTCTGGGCGGCGCCAAGCAGGAACCGGCCGTCCGCGGGCGCGCCGATCTGACCTTCGAGGCCTTCGTGGAGCAGGTGCGCATCGGCCGCGGCGATATGCCCTCCTTCACCCATGAAGAACTGCCCGACGGCTATCTGGTCCACCTCTGGGCCTGGGTCCAGGAGCCGGCGAGCTAATCCACGCAGCTGCATTCAACGTGACGCGAACGCTCACTCCGGACGGGGTGGGCGTTTTTGTTGGTCAGCGGCTCTTGCGTTCCTTTTCCAGACCCCTTCATCTGTAGTGTAGACGCGGCAGACAAGCTCGATAGCGAATGGGCAGGTCAGCGCCAGCCGACGCTCTGCCTCAAGCGCCGGCCGAGAGTAGAAGGCTCTCCTGCAATACCCCGCGCCGGATGCGGTGGAAGTACGCCGCCATTTGTTCCGGGGTATACACGATGTGCTTTTCTATCCACCACATCATGAGGTCGATCTCGGATACAGCCAGAACCGTCGCGACGACATCAACCGGGACCTTGAACCGAAGGCCAGAAAATGTGACCTGCAGGTGCACTGCAATGTGTTGGGCGCTGTCATCACGCTGTTGACGAAAAATAACATCGGAGTCTTTGCCGAAATATACCATCCTCAGTTGATCGAGGGTGGCCCAGTGATGGGCATAGACAGCGACCATCCGCTCAGGCGGATCCTCAGCGAGCAGCTCGGCACGTGTGAGCGGTGGACCGGCGATACGAGCCACTTCCGCCCGATGGGCATGGTGATAAAGATCCTCTTTGCTCCTGTAATGGAGGTAGAAGGTCGTACGGCCCACACCAGCCCGATCGGTAACGTCCTGGATCGTGACGAGATCGTAGTCACGCGACTGAAGTAGTTCCAGCAGAGCTTTCTGCAGCAGTTCACGGGTGCGACGCACCCGCCTGTCCTCATCCATGGCTGAACACTTCGCTCTTCTTGTTCACTATCAGACAAACCTGCCGCCGTGTTTATTGGAGTCCAAAGCGCTCAGACTTATTGTAAGACTGACGTTGCGTTCAGAAAGGTAGTTCACGATGACCGTTGTACAGACCCGGATACTGGCACCTCAAACCACCACCCAAAAAACCGCTCCCAAGGGGCGCCTGTGGACCGGCCTTGCCCTGATTGTGTTTCCGATTCTATCCGTTTTCATCTATGCATCGCACCCCAACCTATTGAGTCTGCAGCCGGTCCACGGGGTGGATGACTGGATTGCAGAGTGGCATGGCAACACGCTGCTTCATATCTCTCACGTCCTGATGCTGCTGTGCGTGCCTCTGCTGATCGCGATCAGTGTCGAGTTGATGACGATGCTGCGTGCGAAGGGTCGGCGCTACGGCTTCGCCGGCGGGATACTCGCAGTGGTCGGGGCGACCTTTCTGGCAGCGGACAAAGGGGCGCTGTGTCTGGTGACCAGCGCACTCGATACCCTGTCGGCAGCAGAATTCGAGCAGATCTACCCGGCCATTGTCGCCATCAAAGGGATGCAGGGCTGGCTGTGGCTCGTCTACGGGCTGGTACTTCTGCCGATCGGTTTCGTCATCATGGGACTTGGCCTCTACCGCACTGCCATCCTCCCGCGATGGCAGTCTGGGCTGCTCATCGTCGGTTCGGCACTCCTGCTCAACCCGGATATCGAGCTCATCAGCGTTGTCGCCTCGTGTCTGCTGGCGGCAGCCCTGGTGCCACTGGGCGTGCAGCGTATTCGTAAGGCGTAGCCGTTGGTCCTCGACACAGGGCACCAAATGGGCTCAGTCAGGCACTAGACTGCGGCAGCGTGCCTGTGACTCAGGCGCTCGACACGGAGGGCTGTCTTGACGCACAGCGCAATCACTGTTCAAGCAGGGCGCGCCGCCAACTGCCGGGGCCTGGTTCTCCCAGGCGATCGAGTGGCGCAGCGTGCGGGCGCTGTCATCCGATGAACGCCGCGTTTCCCACTGGTTAACAGTATACTCATCAACAATGGCCTGACCGAGGCAAGCGGCTGGAAAGATGCTCGGCCGTTATCGTCTCAGCCGGAAGGTCTCAGCCGGAGAGGCGGTGCAAGCTGCCGCTCCCTATACAAAGAAAACGGCCGGGTGCAGGGGCGCCCGGCCGTTTTCTCAAAGAAAGCAGCGCCCCTCTTGCGAAGGCCGCCGCCATTATCGTTGCGGGGTGCTATTCCGCGCCACCATCGGTCACCGGAGCGCGCGTGTACGCCGACACGTCGCCGCCAATGGCCTCAAGGCTGTCGTATAGCACCTGGAGGATGAAGTCCGGATTGTGCGCGAAGGCGCCCGGATCCTTCTGCACGTACTGGTAGTTGTACGCAGCGCGCAGCAGGTTCGGCGTCCAGCTCACAAACCGGTTGTCACTGTTGACTTCGTCGGCATCCGTCACGCCATCGCCATTGGTGTCGATGAAGAAGTACGGGTGCGAGTGCGAGTCATAGACGAGACCCGTGCCCACCGTTTCGGTCGCATAAGCCTGGATCGCGACATAAAGCGCATCTTCCAGACCCATGATCTCGTCACGGATCGGCTCTTCCGCGTCGCCGTTGCCGTTGTAGTCGATCAGATCGACGTCTTCGAGCATACGGATCGACAGAACATCTTCCGGTTCCTCGACCTCTTCGTGGCAGTCTTCGCATTCACCGATGCGGATCGTGCCAGTGTGCGGGCGGTGGCAGCCGGTGCAGGTGTTCGGCGCATCTTCCGCGTGCCAGTTGCGGCCGTTGTATTCCTTGTCCGCAAACAGGTAGGCGCCCTGCGCCTCGGCGCCGAAGATCGACGCGCCGGCGGCGAAGTAGTGCACGTTGCGGAAGGTCAGCCGTTCGGAGATTTCATCGTCGCCCACGCCGGCAGTACGGATTGCGTTGTTGACGCTGACCGTAGACTCGCGGCCCTGGTGGCAGGCCAGGCAGAGGTTGCTCTCGTCGTTCTCTTCGAACGCGAGGCGCGCCCCACTGGGGAACGTCACCGTGGCAATTTCATGGACCGTGAAGTCGGACAGGCTGGTGTGGCAAGTGCGGCATTCCAGACCCTGGCTGACCGGCTCGGCAATGTTGGCGCCGTTATGCAGCCAGACATTCAGGCCGTTTGCTGAGTGGCAGCGCGCGCAGGTCCCCGGGATCTCGCCCTCGGCATCCCAGTGACGGAAGGCCTCAACCGTCGGGTTGAAGTGCATCGGGGCGTCACGGACGACAAAGGCCGTGTCGACCGGCTCGGCAAGCTGTTCATTCAGCGACGCAATGCTGTCGTACAGCAGTTCCAGGATGTACTGCGGATTGTGCGCGAACGCGCCCGGATCCTTGGCCGACACCTGGTAGTTGTAAGCCGCCTGGAGCAGACGCGCCGTGTACGCCGGGTAGGCATCCGCTTCGTCGGCATCCGCCTCGCCATTGTCATTGGCGTCCAGCATGAAGTACGGGTAGCGATGCGCGTCGTAGGCGATCGACTGGCCGGCAACGTTGGCTGCGTAGGCCTGGATAGCCTCCATCAGCAGTTCCTGCATGCCCTCGATCTCGCCCGCGATACCTTCGTTGTCGTCGTCATCGCCGTCGAAATCGACATCCGACCCCTGCATGCGAATGTCGCGCAGGTCGTCGACGCTCTCGACATCTTCATGGCATTCCGCGCACTGCTCGATCTTGACTTCGAGGGTGTGCGGGTTGTGGCAGTCCGCGCACGTCGTGTAGCCGGGCACGTGCTGATTGCGGCCCATGTAGACCTGGCCCTCATACTGATACCCACCGCGCGCCGCGCCGCCATAGAGCGTCGCTGCTGCCGCGTAGTAGTGGATATTCATGAAGCGCGCTTCGGCGTTCGGCGTATCCGGGCTTTCCAGCATGCCCAGGTTCGTCAGGCTGGCGTTGACGCTGTCGGTCGACGCACGGCCCTGGTGGCAGACCATGCAGCGTGCCGAGTCGCCCGTCTCGCCCAGTTCCACACCGGACGGGAAGACGACGGATGTCAACTGAGTAGCCGTCGGCGCGTGGCAGGCGTCGCAGGTCACCGTCGTGCCGACCGGGATCGCTTCGTCTTCGACCGAGCCGAACTCAGAACCATCTGCGCCCACGAAATCACGATACCCAGGCGTCGAATGGCACTTCGCGCAGTCGGCTTCTACGATACCTTCGTCATTCCAGTGATTGAAGGCTTCGGCCTCGGTGTCGTTATGCGGCGAATCGACCCAGGCCTGATAGTATTCCGCCAGGAACGGCGGCTCTTCGGCCCCAGCTTCCTGCGCGATGGCGGGAGTCTGGTCCAACAGAAGGAATCCTGCGGCCACGAACAGGACGCCTGCTAAAACAAGTAAGTAGCTTTTCCTCATGTTCCTCTCCTTTCAGGATCGGACCCGATGCATACACTCATCGCCTGCTGTCGCGCGCCCCTGCATCACCGCCCGGCGCAGGCACCTTACACTCGATCTGCTCTTGTGGCGGAGCATCCCTTGGACCTTATTGTCACACCGCCCCCGGTTTAAACCGTCAATCCGCAGGATGATTTCGAGTCATTCCGCAGAATGAATCCTATTCCGCAGGGAAAAATGGCCTCTGTCAGCTATCGTTATGAGGCGCAGAGGACTATGCCGGGCGTACCGTGCACGCAAGCGCAAATAAAAAGGCGCGGGTTCACGTCCGCGCCCTTTTCATTATCCCTTGTCGTCTGGAGTGCTAATCGCCGAAGCTCGCTCCGCTATGCCCCTTTACGCCGGCGCATCATCCGGTCGCGCACGCTCAGGCCGGCGGCCAGCAGCAGCGATGCCACGCCCACGATAATCAGGACGTAGGCGATCGGGTTGACCCCTTGATCGGCCACCGCCGTCGTCTGGGTGCTGCTGATCGCCGCCGGGCTGCCCTCGACCCGGAAACTGAGCGTCGAGCCGGCGGGCAGGCTGACCGTGCCGCCATACGCCGCCATCGACGTACCTTCAAAGGTCAGCGGCTCCTGCGCGGACAGCGCTTCCGACGCCAGCGTCAGGCCGTTGTTGACCAGGACAACGTCGACCGGTCCTTCCAGCAGATAGTCGAGTCCCTGATCGACGCCGGCAGATGACCCATAGGGCAGTTGGTAGCCCAGGTGCATGATCCGCCGCTGGCCGGGGACCAGCGGACGGGTGTCGAAGATCTGCATCCCGTCGGCACTCACCCGGTAACTGTTGCTCGCCGTATCCGCCAGCGTCGCGCCCTGGGGAAGGCGCACGCTCACCGACGTGCCGACCGTCGCATCATCCGCGCCGGGCGTGTAGTACACGCGGTCAGACTGGTTGACGAAGCTGACGATCTGGATCATCTCCATCACGCCTTCCTGAACGACGATCTGCTCGGAAATGCCGTCGATGACGATAGCGCTGCTTTCCGCGCCCAGTTCGTAGAGGGTGACCGGCAGCGACAGCTCCGGTTCCGCCGGATCGACCGGAAGGATGGGGCTGACGAAGGTGATATCGTTATAGCTTGTGGTCACCGCGTATTGATGATGAACGTCGAAGGTGACTTCCTCGAACCGGAAGGTGCCATCCGCAACAGCCACGCCTTCCACCGTCTGATCATTGCCTTCTGTATCCACGATGTGCAGGATGACCGGCAGATCCGCCGGAATTACGCCGCCCTCAGTACCGTTACGCAGGGTGCCGCTGATCGCGCCGAGACTGGTGACCACGGCGCCGCTCTCGTCGATACTGGAAGCTGCGGAATCCCCACTCGCGGACGCCGCATCGGAGTTGATCATGCCCTGCCGGATCGCCCGAGACATCATTTTGGCATAGGTCATCGCCGCGTTGAGTTGTTCGGCGTTCAGTTCTTCGCCGAAAGCGGGCATTTCCTTGCCCTCTTCGCTCGTCAGCCCCTCGGCGATGGCAATCAGAATCGCCTCGTCGCTCATGTCGCTGAGATCAGGCAGCGGCGCACCGTCGGCTGTGCCACCGCCCATTTCGCCATGGCACTGCGCGCATCGATCCGCCCAGATCTGTCCGCCCAGGGTCATGACCGCGGCGATTTCGCTGTCCGACATGTCGGGGGCGATGCTGGCGGTGTCGGCGCTGTCGGCGCTGGAGGGAGGGATAGTCGCGACGATGCGCGGTTCACCCGCCAGCCCGTCGCAGGCCGCCAGCGCGGGAAATATCAAGACAAGGACAAACCATTTCCACTTCATTTTCCATTCCATATGGGGGCTCCTGCCTGTTGCTGAGGCCTATCGTATCACCGAATGTCCTCATACCGTCTGCGCAGACACATTGTTGAGTGCCGCCGTGATTCAGCATGGGGCGTCACCCAACCCGGCATCCGGGATCATGAGAGTTGTGGCCATAACGCAATATCTGAACCAAGATTACAGAAACTACCAGATAGAATTGAGGATGTATCGCACCAAACCAACATGACATGCGTCACCGCTGAATAAATGCGATTTGTTTGACAATTGGGCTATTGGGAGATTCACCAAATGTTTCGACTCAAAAGCCTGCGCCAGAAGCTGATCGCCTGCTTCTTGCTCCTGACCTTGTTGCCGCTGGCCGGCACAACCCTCTATGGATTGTTCTTCACCCGATCTGTGCTTTCGGATCAGGCGCTCGAACGATCCGCTTTTCAGGTCGATCTCCAGGTGGAGAGCATCGCGGGGGCGCTGCGCCAGGTCCAGAACGACATCGAATATCTCCACGCCCTGCGCAGCCTGAACATGCTGCGCCAGCAAACGGACTCCGAGCAGATCGCGCTCTGGCAGCGCGAAGTCGCCAACGACATGCTGGTGTTGGCTTCCGTTCGCCCCATGTACCACTCGGTGAACCTCTACGACAAATCCGGCGACCCAATGGTCCTCATCGAAACCCACGACGACACCGTGGCCATCGTCGGTCCGCGTGACAGCGTTGCTTCGAACAGCGCATTCATCCCTGAAGAGGCCTCCGGCGTCTTCCTGCCTGCAGACACGGATCAGGCATTCGCTGCCGATTCCGGTTCTGCCTTCCGCAAAACGCTGGTCCTGCCAATCGGTCAAGCCTACGTGTCATCGGTGCAGTTCGACGACGAGGAAGACATTCCCTTCATCCGCTATAGCGTGCGCCTGCCCGACTCCGTGCTGATGATCGACCTCCATCCGGGTTGGCTGCTGCGCTCGCTGCCGCAGCACCCCGGCGCCGATACCTGGGCAATGATCGACCAGGACGGCCAGTTCTGGGTCTATCCGGCCGGCTTCGACGTCGCCAGCGTCGCCGACGACATTCCGCATCTGCTGATCGGCGCCAGTGGGCGCTATGAAACGCCGACCTACAGCTACGCCTTTGACGTCATCCACCCGACCGACCGGACACTGGCCTCTCCATCGCCCGAACTCCTGACCGAGCAGGATGGCTCACGCTGCTTGACCAGACGCCGAGCGATATGACGACTTCTCTGTCGGTTTCGGAACAAGGGCTGCCCACTTCCGATCGCTACTGGGTGCTCTTCCGCCGCACCCCGACCACGGTGCTGTATGCCGACCTGAACAATTTCTACCGCATGGCCATCATCCTGGTGGTCGCGTCGGCAGCGGTCGCCATCTGGATGGCGGTGAACACTGGCCAGTGGCTGGTGACGCCGCTGCATCGTCTGCAAACCATGGCCATCCAGTTCGGACGCACTGGCACGATGACCGCTGTCACGCAGCACCAACCGGACGATGAAGTCGGCGCGCTGACCAGGACCTTCATCGACCTCGCCCATGAACTCGAGAACAAGCGCCGGCGCGAGCACCGCCTGCTGGAAAGCCTGATCAATGCGCAGGAAGAGGAGCGCAAGCTGCTCGCCTATGACCTGCACGATGGCCTGATCCAGCAGATGGTCGGGGCGCGCTTCTACCTCACCAACTGCCGCGATGCCTGCCCGATTCCCGAGACGCCGCGCGGCAGCATTCAGCGCGGCTGCGATGCCCTCAGCCAGGCTATCGTCGAAGGACGACGCATCATCGAAGGACTGCGGCCGGCAGTGCTTGACGACCTCGGCCTGCGGTCGGCGATTGAAGAGACGGCGCAGACCAACGCCACGGCGGCCGGCTGGGAACTCGAACTTAATCTGCACAACCTGCCCGCCGAGCCGGAGAAGACCGTGGCCGTCACCCTCTTCCGCATCGCGCAGGAAGCCTTCAACAACATTCGCAAGCACGCCAATGCGCGGCATGTGCAGGTCAGCCTGCACAATGGCGACGGGATCACCATGACCATCCGAGACGACGGCAGCGGCTTCGATCTGGAGTCGATCAGCCGGGAGGGGCGCGGCGTGGGCATCACCGCCATGCAGGAACGCGCGGCCCTGCTCCAGGGCGACTGCAAGATCACCAGCAGGAGGGGCGCAGGGACAGTCATCGAGGTCCATATCCCCTGGGAGGCGTCTCAGTCTCCGGTGATGAGTCGTGTGCCCGCCCGAGTCAACGGCAAGGAGAACTCCTGATATGGACGACGGACCGAACGGCCGCCCTGTGCGCGTGGCGATCGTCGACGATCACGGCATTGTGCGCCAGGGCCTGCGCGCGCTGCTGACACGCCCCGGAATCGAGGTCGTCGGCGAAGCGGAAGATGGCAACGAAGCGGTGGAGCTTGCCCAACGCACCCACCCGGACGTGATGCTGCTCGACATTCGCATGAAAGACAGTGACGGGCTGCAAAGCCTGCCGCACATCAAGACGGCCTCGCCGCGCACCAGCATCATCATCCTGACCACCTACGCCAACCCGGCCTATCTGGCGCGCGCCATCAGCGGTGGCGCAGCGGGCTACCTTTCGAAGGAGATCGACCCGGACCAGATCGTCCGGGCGGTGCTGGCCGCGGCCACGGGCGACAACCTGATCGATCGGACACTCTTGCAGGCGGCGCTGGCCCATTCGCTCGAAACGCGGATGCTCGACAAAGACTCAGCCGAAGCCGAGATTCTGATCGAGCAGCTCTCAGAACGCGAGAACGACGTGCTGCGCCTGATGGTGCGCGGCCTGAACAACACGGCCATCGCCGATGCGCTGAGCATCAGCGTTCCGACGGTCAAGACGCATGTCCAGCACATCTTCCAGAAGCTTCACGTCGCCGACCGTACCCAGGCGGCGCTGATGGCGATGCGTCTCAAGCTGGTGGACTAGTGCGGCGACAAGATGAGAATGACGACGTTTTCCGTAGGGGCGGGGCAATCTCCCCGCCAGCCATTCCAGGACGGACACCCAGAAGGATGTCCCGACAACCCATCGGATGAAGGTTGTGGAGGTACTGGAAGGAGCCTGCATGACACGACGAAATCAACCTGAGGGATGATCCGGTTTCATTCCGTCGAAGGATTGCGACGCTCGTTGCGAGTGGGACAATCCGTGTGGAGGTTCACGGGAACCCCGTCATTCGTTGTTTGTAGCTGTGTTTGAAAGGGAGAGGATGAAAACCATGCGGCAGAATCTGGCCATCTTTGGCTGCATTGCTGCCTTCACCGGCATCCTCACATTCGTTCTCTTTGGAGCGCCAGCGCTCTGGTCCGATGACCTCTGGCGGACCACCGTCATGCCAACAGCCGTTTACGTCGGTTCCGGCGGGTGCCTGACCTGCCACAGCGACGAGAACGGCGACTGGACGGACATCCCGACTCGAACACTCAACAGCCCCGACGTCGAAAATCCCCATGCCATCGCCACCAGTCTGGAGCAGGCGGCGGCCACCGTCCGGTCAGAAATTCAGCAGAACCGCATTGACCGCGGCGCGGAACTTTTCCAGACCGCGCCCGATTCGCAGCAGTACATGATCCTGACCGAATCCGGTTACTCCCCCCTGCCCAGCAGTTGGGAAGTGGCCGATCACCCAACCGTCGAAGGCGAAGATGCCTCGCTGAGCGAGGATAGTTGTACCGATTGTCACCTGTTCCGCCGCGAGACGATGAGCGGCAGAGGCCCTGTCCTGCTGATCTCGCTGCGCGATCGTATCGAAGAGATGCTTCAATGACCCGATTCCGTTGGCTAGCCTTGATTGGCGTGGCTCTCCTGGTCACCGGCCTCACCCTGCTCACGGCAGGTGGACAGCCGGCCCTGGCACAGAGCCAAAGAAGCAGTGACTATGTAGGCGTTGACGAATGCGAGTCCTGTCACCGCGATACCGCACGGACGCATCAGGACTCGAATCATGCGCTGACGCTCAACGACGATGACGACGCCATTCTGGCGGACTTCAGTGCCGGAGAAGACCTGCGCACCGTCCAGCTTCCCGAAGAAGACGCCGCCCGTCCCTTCACCGAAGACGACGTCGCGTTCGTCGTCGGCACGGGACGTCACGTTCAGTACTACCTCTATGAAGTCGATCGCAACGAGTTCCGCGTCCTGCCTGCCGGCTGGGATGCGGTCGCCGGCGAATGGCACGCGCTCGATCTGGGCGAAGCCTGGGATAGCCCCGGCTACGACTGGGAGCAGAGCTGCGCCTACTGCCATGTCACCGGTTATAACCCCGAACGCGAGCGTTGGCAGGATGATGGCGTCACCTGTGAAGCGTGCCACGGCCCCGGTGAGGAGCACGTGGAGATCGCTGGGGATGCCGGACGCCGACCCGACGAAGAAGAACTGGTGGAAATTCGCTCCGCCATCAACCCCGGCATCGACCCACAGATCTGCGGTCAGTGTCATGGGCGCGGCGTCAGCACCAGCGGCGAGTTCCCCTATCCCATCGGCTATCTACCCGGCGACACCCTGTCCGATTACTGGACACTGACCTCGGTCGAGGATGGCGCGCACTGGTGGACCGAAGATCACGCCCGCCTGCCCAACATGCAGTACAACGAATGGCTGGACTCGGGACACGCCCATGCGCTCAGCTTCCATCAGGACAGCGAACTCGAATTTGAGACCAGCTGCCTGACCTGCCACAGTTCCGATTACAACTACCAGCAGCAGTTGATCGCTCTGGTCGAAGCGGGGGAACGCGAAGGCGCCGTCCCCGAACCGCTGACGCTGGAATCCGCTCAGTACGGCGTTGGCTGCATTAGCTGCCATGGTCCGCACCTGGAGACCGAGCAACCGGTGCATCTGCGCGACGAAGCGCTCAACCTGTGCGCCGGCTGCCACAGCACGTCGGCGGCGCTGCCGGATGTGCACTTCCCGGCGCTGGAGATGGTCGAAGGTCGCGAGATGATCCCCGGCATCGGCGGCATCCCGGACGTGCACTTCACAGCCGAAGACGGCCCCAACTGCATCACCTGCCACATGCCCACAGTGCCGACCAACGGCGGCGTCCGCGCCACGCATGGCTTCGAACCGGTGCTGCCGCGTCCGCTGGCCGAAGGCGAGGAGCTGACCGATACGTGCAGTGAATGCCACTCCACCGACATCCCTCCAGGCATCATGGGCATGTACATCGCCGATATGCAGGCGGGCACACAGCGCTGGCTGGAATTGGCGCGCGCCGCAGTCACACCAGATACGGAAGAATGGGTCATCGACGCACTCGACTTCATCGAGCAGGATCGCAGCCTTGGACTGCACAATCCCACATACGTCGGCACGCTGATCAACGCCATCAACAGCTATCTCAACCTCACCGTGCAGCCCGCAGTGCAGTCAGAAGGGTGAGATCGTGACTCGAAAGTTCCAACAGACCTTGATCATCGCGCTGCTCGGCGTCGGGCTGACTCTGCTCGCCGCCGGGCTGACCCCGCTGCTGGTCGCCCAGGCGCAGGAAGCCACTGCCGAACCTTCGGCAGGCGCGACCGAAGAAGCGCCCGTGCTCGATCTCACCGCGCCTTCTGAGGCCATCGAGATCACCGGCGACAACAGCTACTGCCTGCTCTGCCACGCGGTGCCCTGGCGCACCAAGACCCTGTCCGACGGCACGCTGCTCAATCTGTACGTCACCGCCGACGAGATCCAGAACTCCGTCCATGGCGCCACGGCCGAACATGCGACCGTGGGCTGCGTCGACTGCCACCGCGAAATGCCTTTCCCGCACTTCCTCGCGCCCTCAGCCTCCGACGACCGTTCCTTTACCATCGACTCCGTCACCATGTGCGTCGGCTGCCACCTGGAAAATGCGGAAGAGCTGGACAGAGGCCGCCACGCCGAAGCCATCCGCGCCGGCAACCGAGAATCCGCAGTTTGCACCGATTGTCACGGCGCGCATGATGTGGCGCCGGTGGTCGAACACCAGGAACTGGTCGCCGGTGTCTGCGGCGACTGTCATACAGCCACGCTGGCCGAATTCCGCGCCAGCCCGCACGTCAGCGCCGGGCCGCTCGGCTGCGCGAGCTGCCACTCGCCGCACAGTCAGCTTCCACGTGTCGGCACCCTTGAAGAACCCGATGCCCTGTGCCTGAACTGCCACGAAGAAAACCTTGAGGAACTGCTGGTCCATCAGCAGCACTCCGACGACGAGTACCCTGTTGGCTGCGTAGACTGCCACATGAGCACCGAACAATCTGCCGGACAGGCCGTCTCGGTCACATCCGATCAGGCAGTTACCGGCCACTCCATGCACATCGCAACCATCACCTGCACCACGTGCCATGAAGACCTGGTCGCGAGCGGCCAGTGGGAGACGCTGACGGCCAGCACGACCGCCGCGGAAACCGGCTCCACCGGGATGGCCGAAGAGGTCGCTGAAGCGGAAGCCGAAGCGACGACCGCCTCCGGTCAGACGAGCGTCGAGCTGATCCAGGGCCTGATACTGGGTCTTGGCTTCGGCGTCACGTTCGGCGCGATCTTCGTCGCGCGCGGCAACCGGGCACGCACGCAGGTCGGGCCTGAAGAATCCTCCGAAACCGATAAATCGAATGAGGCGCACTGATGAGCGCACCCAAAGAAGATACCAATCTGAACATTCTCAACCGCCGCGAGTTCATGACTCTGCTGATCGGCGGCGGCGCCAGTCTGGTACTGGCGGCCACCCTGGCGGAGCCACTGACCACCTTCGCCAACGACATTCAACGCGGGCAGGCGCAGCACGGCCACGACAGTGAATATCACTGGGGTATGGTCATTGACCTGAGTAAGTGCATCGGCTGCGACTACTGCGTCTGGATGTGCCAGGCGACCAACGATACGAACGACGACATGCGCTGGAATATTCGCGTTGTCGATGAGACGCCGCTGGGCAAGGAATTCCACGTCACCCGACCCTGCCTGCACTGCGGCCACGCGCCGTGCGTCGAAGTCTGCCCCGTGGGAGCGACGTACCACCGCGCCGACGGTCTGGTGATCATGGACTACGACAAGTGCATCGGCTGCCGATACTGCCAGACGGCCTGCCCCTACGGCGCGCGCAGCTTCAACTGGAAAGAGCGCACCGACACCAACCCGCGCGTACCCGATTGGAACCGGCCGGAAGTGCCACGCCGCCCGCGCGGCGTGGTCGAGAAGTGCACCTTCTGCGTGCACCGCATCGACGCCGGGCTGGCCAAGGGCCTGATGCCGGGCGTTGATGAAGCGGCGACCCCGGCCTGCATCGGCATCTGCCCGGTCGGCGCCCGCTACTTCGGCAACCTGAACGATCCGGAGAGTCCGGTCTCGAAGGTCATCGCCGCCAACCCGACGCTGCGACTGCTGGAGGACCTGGGCACCGAACCGTCGGTGTATTACATCCCGCCGGAGGGGTTGCTGTAGACGGGAAGCGATGAGGGTTGAGAGATGAGGGAAACGCCTCGTGCGTAGACCTCGTAGGCACGACACATGCGTCGTCCGTTCCAACATCCCCACACTTGTAAACAACGAAAAACGGGACACCCGATGGCGGGTGTCCCGTTTTCATTGATCCGCATCACAGATCGCCTTGTCCACGCCTCACACGAACAGACGCAGGACGTCGAAGTCTTTCTTCAGTACCTCGCGCTGGCTTGACTGATACAGCACCACGGCCGGGTGATACATCGGCACGACGTGAATCTGCCCGTAGGGAAGCTGCGCATCGAGCATTTTGCCGTGCAGCGCGCTGATCGACAGCCCCTTCTCCGGCAGGTCCAGCTTCTTCAGCAGGTACTGCGCGGCGAAGCGGCCCAGCGGCACGATCACCTTTGGCTCGATGATGGCGATCAGGCGATCGACATAAGGCGCATAGAAGGCGATCTCCTCCGGCAGTGGGGCGCGCTTCTCCGGCGGGTTGTCGAGCAGCAGATTGGTGATGTAGACCGACTCCCGTTTGAGCCCGATCCCGGCCAGCAGTTCGTTCAGGACCTCGCCGGACGGCCCGATGAAGACCCGCCCGTCGGCGGCCTCGTACTTCCCCGGCGCCTCGCCAATGAACAGAATGCCCGCATCGGCGCTGCCATCCCCCAGCACGGGAAACAGCTTGTGGGCCACGCGGTGCGCATAGAGCGGCGACTCCGTCGCATTGATCAGCTCGGCATGCAGCGTCTTGAGCCGGGCCACCTTTTGATCCACCACCCGCTTCTCGCTCTTGGGCTTGACCGGGCGCGCGGTCAGGTTGGCGCGGATCACGCCGATCAATCCTTCGACTTCCTGGGCGAAGCGGCTATGGCTCAGTTCGATGGCGTTGCGCCGCGACAGCGGGATAACATCGTCGGGCAGGTCGGTCGGCGCGGGCATCCTCGCTCCGCCCACCAGCACCGGGATCACGCGCTTGCTGGCGCGCAGGGCCGAGGCCACTTCGATGCGGACGAAGTCGTTCCACTGATGCAAGCGGCGCTCGCCGGCGTCGTCGGGGATGCCCGCCCAGCGCGGTCCTATGACCACCAGACAGACATCGCAGGCCGTGACAGCCCTTTCCAGAGCGTCGACAAAGTCGGCGCCTGGTTCGATGCTGGCGACATCCATGAAAATGTCTTCGGGGCGGAAGTGTTTGAGCAAATGATCGTACAGGCGGCCAACATGCCCTTCGCTGTCCTGCCGCCGGTACGAGATGAAGATGCGGGTCATGGACGGCCTTTGCTGCGAGTCTGGTCTGGAGCTTTGTTACCGGCGCGAGCGCTTGACCGGCTTGAAGGTCCGCTTCACGGCTGGAGCGTGTGTCGCGGGCGCCATCTGGGCCGAGGTCGCTGCGGTTGTGGGCGATGGGGGCGTCACGACGCTCAGTTTATTGAACAGTATTTGCAGTTCGTCGGGCGTAGGGAGAGGCTTGTAGATGATGATATTGGCGCGCGACCGGGCCAGCATCGCTTTTTCGTCCACCGGGTTCAGACGGTAAGCGGTCATGAGAATGATCGGGATCTGCCCCATGAGCGGGCTCTGGCGAATGCGTTCGCTCACCTGATCGCCCTGGATGGAACCGGGCAGACGCACGTCAATCAGGGCAAAGTCGGGGCGATGCCCTTGTATCCGGCTAAAGTCCAGATCGTCAACCCAGTGAACCGCCTCCTCGCCATTGAGAAAGGCCACGCCCTCATGGGTCAGCGCCTCGGTCATGAGCAGAAGCAGCTCGTAAAGATCAGGCTCATCTTCAACTATCATCCAGGTGGACATTGAACGCGTTCCTCAAGGTTAGGCGGCAACCGTGGAATAAAGCGATGATTGATGATCAGCCGCACAATCGTTGTTGTACCATAGTACCGCAACTCTGTAATGTTTCGAAATAACGAACTGTAAAATCTCTTCGAACTCACATCATTTGTTCGACTCGCACCGAACAAGGCAACGTGACGCCTTCGCGACGCGCAAAGTGCCGTGCATCAGAAGCGGGCGCGCGGCCCGACCACCCGGCCGCCCAGGTGAATCACCGGCTGGTCGAACGGCGTCGCCCAGCGCGTCCAGTTCAAGGTATGGCTGTAGAAGTCGGTCGGGAAGGCCAGCAGCCGCGACCGCAGGGTATCGGGCATGAAAAGGAGCGGGTTGATGATGGTATGGAAGCTGGGATATGGGTAGCGGATCTCGATATGCACGTGCGGCGCGAAGGCCACGCTGCTGGCGATCGTCCCGATGACCGTGTCCGGGTTGACATCCATCCCCGCCGGCACGCGCGGCGTCTCGGCATGCAGATGGCCGAAGATGATCAGATAGTCGCCGACGCGAATGTCCACGCGGCGCGGTCCAAACTTCAGTCCGGGGCGGACGACGGTGCCATGCACCCCGGCGCGCACCGGAACGCGTGTCCCCGGCGAGACGCCGAAGTCGAATCCGCCGTGCAGCCCCTGGCTGTAGCCATCGTAATTCCACGCCTTGCCATGACGGTAGGCAAACGTGGTGTTTCCGTAATATTGCACCCATTCGATCGAACCGCTCTCGACCGGCAGAAGCTGGAACATCAGATCGCGCAGCGGCAGGGTGTTCACGTCGAAGGGAATATCGGGCTGGTCGATGAAGATCGGCGTCACGCCGGTTGGGCGTTCGTCGGTACCCGGCTTGCCGCTTGGCGGCGGGGGTATCAGCGTCGCGCGGTCGCGCATGTAGATGCTGCGGCCATCCAGCGACTTTTCCGCCGACCAGCCATCGCGATGCCGCCACCAGACGAACTTGTCGGCTTCAGTCCGGGAGCTGGCATCGACTTCGATGTGTGCGCCGGCTTGCAGAGCATACAACCGTCGCGCGCTGATCTTCGCATTCGTGCGCACCCCGAGCGGACCATTCATGACGACATAGGTGCGCGTCTGCTTCGGGCTGAAAGACGCCGCCAGCGCATTGGCCTGATAGGTCAGCGTCGGGTCATATTCGACCTTCCAGGGGAAGGACTGCCCCTGGGTCGCGGCGGCCACGTCCGGCGAGACGAAGATGGCGAAGGCGTCGGATTCGCGCCACATCTCTCCTTCATCCTTCAGGGCTTCCGCCGTCGTCTCCAGGGCGACGTCGTAGGCGTAGAAGGGAAGCGACAATTCCCTGGCCAGGTTGTAATCGAGAAATGCCTTGGCACGTTCCAGCGCCGTGGCGCCTGCCACCGACGCCAGCGTGACGCAACCGAGGGTGTACAGCCGTCGGGCGAAGAGCTCACGCTCCTCTTCCGGCGTGACGTCGTTACAGGATGCCGTCCCGATGCTCACGTAAGCATTGGGATCGATGTTGAGGACCGTCCCCCCCATTTCACTGACAAACATCATGAAGGCGCGGCTGTCGTCGGGGCTAATATTCGGGCGCAGTGCAAATCGATTGCCCATTTCCCATCCTAGCAGCGCCGGGTGTTCTCGCAATGCGCTGACCGTCATTTCGACTGCCGGCAGCAGATGATCGCGATAGCGCCTGGCGGAGAAGAAGTCCAGCGCGCTGCAGGGAGCGACGGCGCCGGGCTGAAACGTGTCGGTTCGTCCGTCTGCGAAGGTCAGAACAGCATCGAAGCCGAATTCATACAGCAGGTCGAGTGCCAGGGCGGCACGGCGCACACTTTCAGCAGGATCGATATCGCGATGAAACGCGAACAGCCGCAAACGCCGGATTCCCAGAGGGTGCAGGGATTCCAACTGACGTGCTTGCAAGGCCTCGGTTTCTTTGATTTGCCGGGTGAGATCGCTGTAGAGAAAATCGGGGAGATTGGCCCCCGGCGCCCATGTCGGAGTCATCATGATTTCTTATGTTAGACAATCCATCATACTGTAGCGTGTTTTTGTGATAGACGTATTCCAAATCCTAAACTTTACAGAATTAGGTAGATTCTCGCCTACGACTCACGATAAGATAATAACACAACGACATTAAACATTAAAGTCGTTGCAAACAGGTTCATCATTACGAAATTCACAAAGGAATTGTGGCAAGCGCAGCACAGACCCTGTCGACCATCGAGCATAACTCGGGACACATGGACACAAAGCTGAGCATACAGGGATCTCTCTTCTTAAGCTATCGCAGCAGCGAAGCGGATTTCGCCCTGCGCCTGGCTGTCGACCTGAAAAATGCGGGCATCGCGGTGTGGATGGATCGTTACGATCTGCGCCTGGGCGAAAACTGGGTGATGGGAATCCAGACGGCGGTCGACAACTGCACAGGCATGATCTGCATTGTTAGCCAGGATTACGTCGAATCGCGCTATACCCGCCGCGAGCTGACCCGCGCCATGCAGCGCGGCATCACCCTGCTGCCCCTGTTGATTCAAGATGTCCCCGATGACCACTGGCCCTTTGAACTCCAGAGCATCCAATATACCGATTTCCGTCACTGGCGCGACTCGGCGGTCTACGATCGCCAGTTTGCCAGCCTGCTGGACCAGCTCCATAACGACCCTATACCGTCGGCGCGGTGCCCAACTCCGAGGCCCGTTACCTGAACTGCCTGGTCGCCGAACTGGAAATGCGCAAAGGCGTCATGGAGCAGTTCGACACCTTCCACCTGGGTGATGGCAAAGCGGCCGATCCATCTCTGGAAACCGCCGGCTTCCTCGATCATTGGTCGGAAAACACGCCCTTTGCGCTGGTCGACGAGCACAGCGAGATCGTCATCTATCCCCATTCATACGAAGTCACCGACCCCAACGCGCTGCACGGCATCGACGCCGTCTTCGCCCGCTACCCGCAGTTCGTGATCGTCGGCGCGGCCGGCGCCGGCAAAACGATGACCCTGGTCTCGCTGGCCCTCAAGGCCGCCCACGAGCGCCAGGCGGCCCCGGACAAGAAACCGCTGCCTTTCTTCGTCAAGCTCGCCACCTGGAAAGACCACATCAGCGTCGAGGAGTTCTTCGCTTCCCGCTGGACGCTCGGCGGCGACGTCATCGAGCGCATGCGACGGGGTGAGGTCATCCTGTTCTGCGATGGTCTTAACGAAATGCACGACGAAGATGGCACTAAAATAACATTACTGCGCGCCTGGTTGCAAAGCGACCGCGCGCCCCGTCGCGCCATCTTCACCTGCCGCGATACCCTGTACAACGAAATTGAACTGGGACTGCCCGGCGTGCAGCCCTATGCGCTCAGCAGCGAGCGCATCCGCACCCACGTGCTCAGCGCTCTGGGCAAAGTCAGCGGGAACGCCCTGCTCAAACGGATCATCCCGGCGGGCAAGCCCTCCTCGAATCAGGATGAGGGATCGCGCCAGTTGTACCGCATGGCCCGCAACCCCTTCTTCCTGAGCGCGCTCATGCTCATCCATGAAAACGCGCCGGAGGGCGAACTTCCGCGCAACATGGGAGCGCTCGCAGCCCGCCTTGTGGATGTACTCTGGGAGCGGGCGTGCAGCCGGGGTATTCCGGGCGATCTGTCGTATGAGGCGCTGCGGCGCAGCCTGGAGCCGCTGGCCTTCGATCTGGCGCTCGACGGCGAACAGGTCTATATGCCGGTTGGCCGGGCCCTGTTCCACCTGGGCAACGCTGAGGTGCTGCGAGTGGCGATCGATGCCGGCCTGCTGGAGCGAGATAACGGCTCGGTCCGTTTTCGACATCAGTTGGTCCAGGACTATTTCGCGGCGCACGAGTTGGATCGCCAGGGTCTGGAGTTGTATCTGAAACCGCCGAACACCGACAGCCAGGGCGCGCGGATTCCCAGCCATTGGGATCGCGTCGTGGTGGCCATGGTCGGCTGCAACGGCCGGTCCGACGAGTTGGTGCGCCGCGTGCTGCACATCGACGCTGAGCTGGCCGCAAGCTGCCTGGCAAGCGGGATCAGCGTTCGCGACGACACGCGCGCCGAGGTCATCGTCACCCTGGCCAACCAGGTTGCGCTCAATGGGCGCGGGCTGATCTACGCGGCCCAGTCGCTGGTCAGCTTCGAGCCGGAGGCGGCGCTGCCTCTGCTCTTCAATGCCATGCGCGGCGGTGAGATGGTCTCCCGTCATGAGGCAGCGCTGATGCTCCGCTCGCTGCGACTGCCGGTGCGGCGCTCCCTGGTCCGCGCGCTCGATCAGCGGACACCGACCAACAGCATGGCGATCGCCTCGTACATTCGCAAGATGGGCGAGACCGCTCTGCCGACCCTGCTGATCCTGCTGCGCCACTCCCACTGGTACGCGCGGCGCAGCGCGGCCTGGGCGCTGGGCGAACTGCGCGACCCGGCCGCCCTCCCCGATCTGATCGAAGCGCTGGGCGACCACCGCAGCGAGGTCGGAGCGGAAGCGGCGGAAGCGATCGGACTGATTGGCGATGCGACGGGTCTCGAAGCGCTCTACATGCTGGCGCGCGTACAGACCGGTCTGGGCAGGCGTTCGCGCCTGGGACGAGCGGCGGTAATCGGACTGGTTCATCTGGGGCAATCTGCTCTACCATACCTGGTGAAACTCATGGGGTCGGACAGCAGTCCGGAAGCCCGCAGGCTGGTAGGGCTCTTCTGGCGGGAGATCGATTCAGAAGATGCGCTGCCAGAACTGCTCGCTCTGAGCTACCATGAGGACCTGGAGGTACGCGCCGCGGCGCTCGAGGCGCTGGGGGCATTCACCGAGGACATGAGAGCTGTGAAACGACTCATCGATGCACTGAATGATTTTGCCATCGTGAAGCGGCTGAGACGGCGCGTGAGCGATATCGCCGCGGAGAAGCTGGAAGACTCCGGCGTGAACTCGGCGAAGCGGGCTGCCAGGCGTTTCCGCGATGGACAGGCCGCGACTGAGCAGAACAGGCTCAGCGCCGGCAGCGCGGGGCGGGTCAAGGACCGTTTGAGGCAGGATGCTCAGGAACGTGAGCCGGCCTTCGCGGTGATGGCCGCCGGCCCGGTTCCGATCGATCATGGCGAGCCCGACTTCCTGAAGAAAGGACTGGATGCGCCCATGGCCTCTTCCTCGAAATCGACGTCCACAGGGGCGGTCGCGTCGACGTCTTCGACTGCGTCATCCACGGCCCCGGCCACATCGCCGATCAGTCGGTTGATCGCTTCCCTCGACGATGCCGACGAGCAGGTCAGGCTCAACGCCATCAAGGCGCTAGCCCGAACGCCCGGCGACGCCGCGATCAGTGCGTTGGTCAAGGCTCTCGGCGACTTTGAAGCCGTGGTGGCTGATGCCGCCGTCGAGGCGCTGACCGCCCATGGCACCGCGGTGATCCCGGCCGTGCGCGGCGCCGTCCGTGACGAAAGCCTCAATCGGCGCGCGGGCGCCCTGGAAGTGCTCTGCCGCATCCAGGCCGTCGCCGCCCTGCCGGAGCTGATCGCCGCCCTCGACGACACCCGCCGCCCCTGGCTGGGCGACCGGCGCATCTGTGACCTGGCCGCCGCGGCGCTGGAACGCATCGGCACCGACGAAGCGCTGCGGGCCGTCGAAATGTGGCGCGCCAGGCAGCACACCACCCCCCAGAGTGGCGCGTCGGATGCGGCGCAGGATGGCGCGGACAAGGATCAAACGCTCGCCGACCGACGCAACGACCCGGCGCGCTACCCGGAGATCATCGCCGAGATGCTCGCCGCCATGCGCACCGAAGACTGGGGCGTGCGCGAGGAAACCGCCAAGGATCTGCGCGAGTTCGCCCGCATCAAGCTGCGCGGCGCGCATGACCCGGCGCTGATCGACCCGCTGACGGCGGTGCTGATCGACCCGGATTGGGTGATGCGCTGGTCGGTCGTCGAGGCGCTGGCCTGGGTCGGCGATCCGGGCGTCGTGCCCAAGCTGCTGACCCGTCTGGAAGACGAAAACTGGATGGTCCGCGCGGCTGCAATCCGCGCCATTCAGGAGATCGGCGACCGGGGCGCAGCCGCCCGTCTGGCGGAATTGCTGGAAGATAAGAATTCGTCGGTGCGCGAAGCGGCCGCGGAAGCCCTGGGCAAACTGGGCGACCAGGCGGCCATCCCTTCGCTCACGCTGGCGGCGCTGGAAAGCGAACCCCTGGTGCGCTTCTCCGCCGTCGAGGCGCTGCTCCGCATCGGTGGCGATGCCGTCGTCGTCCCGATCAGCAACGCGCTCAATGATGAACAAGCAATCATCCGGTTCCGCGCCGTGCAGGCGCTCGACGAACTGGCTGATCCGCGCGCTATCCCGGATCTGATCAAGCGCCTGGAGGACGAGGCCGTCCCCCAGTGGCAGGATCGCCGGGTGTGCGACGTGGCTGCTGAAGCGCTCAAGCGATTCGATGCTCCTGAAGCGCAGAACGCACTTGAGGCCTGGCAGACGCGCCAGGAAGCCGCCGCAGCCCTCGAATCCGCAAACGACGCTCAGCACAAGCGAGAATAATGCCATGCGCCTATTCATAAGCTACGCCCGTCTTGACAAACCTTATTGCATTCAGATCAGCAACCTGCTTACCGCGCATGAAGTCTGGTTCGACCAGCGCTTCTACGTCGGCGATCGGTGGTGGGACGAGATCCTGCGGCGGCTGGAATGGTGCGAAGGCTTCATCTACCTTCTATCCCCGGCCTCCGTCGCCTCGACCTACTGCCAGCAGGAATTCGACCTGGCGGTCCAGCTTCAGCGCAATGTTTTCCCGCTGCTGATTCACGATCAGACCAGCGTGCCGGAGAGCGTGCTCCAGTACCAGTACGTCGACCTGTCCAACGGCCTGACGCCAGAGACGACCGCCCACATCCTCAACTCCATCACCAATGTCGAGCGCAACAGCCGCAGCCAGCAGATGCAGCTCGACTCAATGCCGCGCTCACAGGTCGAACTCCCCGTCTTCAACAGCGCCTCGGTGATCAGCGTGGCCGCGGCGGCCATGGAAAAGGGCCAGTTCGATCAGGCGGTGTTCCTCTTCAAGCAGGCCAAGGCCAAGGGCTTCACCTCGCGCTTCATCAACATTGATAAGCTGCTGAAGGAAGCCGAGCGCCAGCTCGAAGACCAGGCCAAGAAGTTGCAGCGCGACATCGACTACCGGCAGATCACCTCGCTCATCCGCGTCAAGACCACGCGGGACATGGGCTGCGAGGCGCTGGGCGAGTTCCTCAAGGAATACCCCGGATATGACCCGGAGAGCATGATGCAGGCGTGCGCGGGGGTCACCCCGGCCGTCCACAACTCCATGCCGACGATCGCCTCCGAGGCCGTTGGCGCCCGCATCGACACGCACGCTGCGTCGCAGATCGTCTCTCCCAGGGCGCCGACGGCGCCCAAGTCGTCGATGAGTCAGGTTCTGGCGCCGCCGACCGCTCCGACGACCCTTCCAGGCACGAATGGAACCGTCACAACGGGAACAATCACGATTGCTCCCGTCGTGGCGCCATCCACACCAACGGGATTCACACTCCCCCTGCTCGACTTCGTGTCGATCCCGGCCGGTAATGTCCATTTCGAAGATGTCGACAGCAGCGGCATCCGTTCGCAGCTCATGGCTTCGGTGCCGGCCTTCCACATCACCCGCTTCCCGGTGACCAACAAGCAGTTCCAGGCCTTCCTGGAGGACCCGGACGGCTATGCCTCGCCCCGCTGGTGGGGCTTCTCGGCCGAGGCGGCCCTGTGGCGCGCCGAGCGGCCGAACCCCCAGGCCGGCAAGTTCGAAGGCGACGACCGCCCGCGCGATACCGTGGCCTGGTTCGACGCCATGGCCTTCTGCAACTGGCTAAGCGCCAGGATGCAGGAAGACCTCTGTCTGCCGACCAGCGAGCAGTGGTTCCGCGCCGCCCGCGGCGACAGCCAGCGCATCTATCCCTGGGGCGACACCTTCGATCCCGATTACTGCAACGTCAAGGAATGCGAACTCAAGATGACCACGCCCGTGACGCGCTACACCAAGGGCGTCAGTCTGTTCGGCGTGTGGGACATGGCCGGCAACATTTGGGAGTGGACCGTCAGCGCCAAAATTGGACCGGCCGGCGCCAACGGGAACGGCAATGGCAGCGGCAGCGAAGCCGCCCATTTCGACGTCTCCGGCTATGCGCCGCGTGCGGTTCACGGTGGCGCCTATCACAGCGAGGCCGAACGGGCGCGCATCCCCTTCCGCTACTACCTCAATCCCCGTATCTCCCACAACAGCATCGGCTTCCGTATCGTGAAGCGTGGAAAATAAACCCGATATAAAATGTCAGAAGTGCAGCGCCGGAAAAACCGGCGCTGTGCTTTCTTGGCAGTGACATCGGGAGAATGAAAAATGTTGTTCCGCCGCTCTATCCTCTGGAGCGTTTTGTTAGGGTTGTGTCTTGCCGGCGCGCTGGGGGCGTACGCTCAACAGAAAGGTGGAGCATCCACCTGCGATCCGGCGCTCACCGCCGATGATTACATCAGCCGTGGCATCGACGCCTACAATGCCGAAGATTACGAGACCGCCATCGCCGAGACGCTGTGCGCGCAGGAAGCGGACCCAAGCAACCCCATCGTCTACAACAACATCGCCTTTTTCCTGAGCCGCCTGGGACGGAACGACGAGGCGCTGGAAACCTACGCGGAAGCCATTCGCCTTGACCCAGAATACCGCTCGGCGCTGGTCAACCGGGGTGATCTCTACCTCAGCCTGGAAGACTATCGCAGCGCCATTGCCGACTATGACCGCGCTATCGAGGGGGAACCCTCCGGGTACGCTCACAACCGGCGCGGCATCGCCTACTTCAATCTGAACGAATATGAGGCGGCTGAACTCGACTTCGACGCCGCCTTCACCCTGGAGCCGGACGAGGCCGTTTACGTGCGCAATCGCGCCGCCGCCCGCTTCCAGATAGAGAACTACGTCGCTTCCGCAGAGGACTTCGCGGAGGCCGCCCGCCTCGACCCAGACTGGGACGTGCCCGCCTTCGGCGTCGGCGACGCGCTGTTCGCCGGCGGTCGCTACGATGAGGCACTACAAGCCTATCGCGACGCCATCCTCCGCTTCGAGTCCAGCGACACGGTCAATGCCCGCCTCCGCGAGATCGCCGTGCTGCGTTCGGCTGCACTGGCTGAATTCGCCCCCACGGTGGAAACCGGCGCGATCACAGCCGAAAACGCCAGCCGACTCGCCGCCCTTCAGCGAATCGGCGTGGGCAGCGATCACAGCGCCAGCCTGTCAGCGCTCGACGTCAGCGCCGAGGGCCGCCTGCTCACTGCCGACATCGATGGCACGATCGTCCTCTGGGATGCTGCCGGCGAAGTGCTGTCCACCGTGACGGCGGACACGACCGTCACCAATGCCGTCATTTCGCCCGACGGATCGACCGCCGCCGCATCGCTGATAGACGGCCGCATCATGATCGTGCAGGATGGCGAGATCGTCGAACTGCTTGGCGTCAACGACGGCGGCGCTTCGGGCATGGCCTTCACGCCCGATGGCGGCGTGCTGGCCACTGCGCTGTTCGACGGCAGCGTCATGATCTGGGATACGCCGACCGAGACCATAATCGGGCGCTTCTTCGTAGAAGAGGGCGACGATCAGGTCAACGAGGACAGCACCAATCCGCTGGCCATCCGACCCGACGGCGCGGTTATCGCCAGCGTCACCGGCGACAACACCATCCGTCTGTGGGACACGCAAACGGGCGACAACACCCTGGTCATCGAGTTCGAGCGTACCGTCTTCAGCCTGGCCTTCAGCCCGGACGGCTCGCAGCTTCTGGCCGGCGGCTTCAGCACCGTCGTCGCCTTCGACGCGGCCACCGGCGACAGGCTAACCAATGCCTCGCCGACAGACTCCGTCTCCCACCTCAACTACAGCCCGGATGGCGCCTTGATCGTGGCGACTGGCCCGGAAATCCCGATCACGCTGATCGACGCCGCCACCTTCGAGATCGTGGCGCGCATTGGCAGCGCCGGCTCGCTGTGGATCGCCGAGTTCACACCGGACGGAGATCGGCTGATCGCGGGCGGCCAGGCAGGCAGCGGATCGACGAGCGCCGCCCTGGTCTTCGAACCGTTCAGCGCCAGCCTCGACATCAACGTCAAGTCGATCGCGCCGCTCACAGCCGACAACGCCGCCGATCTGGCGCTGGTGGCCGAGACACCGATCAACGAGGTTCGCGGCGTCGCCTGGTCCGCTGACGGCAGCGCGGTCTACGCTGCCTCAGCCAACGGCCTGTTCAGCTTCACGCTCGACGGGACAATCGGGACCCTCACCGAGATGCCTTTCGGCACCTTTCGCGCAGATCGACGGCCGGCCGGTCTTCTGGACCAACCGCGTCGAAGCGGGCGACCGCTGGATCCGCGTTTACGATCTGGCCGACCTGTCCGAGCCGATCGCCAGCCTAAATTTGGGCGAGGTTCGACCGTCGGCCGCAGCCGTCGACGCCGAAGCGTTGACGGCCATCCTCATCACGCGAAGCGCTGACCAGACACCCAGCGCGGAGGTCATGCGCTTCCCCCTGGACAGCAGCGCGCCGCAGTCGCTGGCCCTGCTCAGGGAGCAGTCGGCTACCTTCGCCCTCCGCTCTGACGGCACCATTGCCCTGGCGCCGGTCGTGCGCGTCGGCGAATTCTTTGAGACGCCGGCCATCGAGTTCATCGATCGCGACGCGGCGGTGCTCGGCCGAATCGAAAGGCCGCATCCGAGCATCGACATGGTGGGTCAGATTCGACCCGAAGGGGTAAGCGCGCTGACCTTCAGCGCCGACGACAGCCTGCTGCTGACTCGCTTCGGCGGCAAGATTCGACTGTGGCGAGAGGCCGAAGTCGGCGGCGAGAGCGCGTGGCGGCCCGTTGCCAACCTGGACATGGGCGAATTGGTCACCGACGCCGTCCTGTCGCCCTCCAGTCGCTTGCTGGCCGTGCATCTTCGCGAGGAGATCGTCCTCTTCAGCGTCGCCGACAGCGGCGAACATCTGACGCTCGCCGAAGCGGCCCGGCTGGCCGTCGCACCCAACTCCTCCGTCGGTTCCGTCCGGTTCAACCTGGACGAAACCCTTCTGGCTATCAGCACCGCCGCCGACACCGTGCAGATCTGGGGAGTGACGAAATGATCCGCCTGGCTTTCACACAGAGCCCTCTGATCCGAATGACGCTGTTCCTGACTTTGCTGCTGGCGATAGCCGTTCTGCCGCTGGGCATCTCCGCGCAGGAGATCTGCGACCCGACCTTCACCCCAGCCGACTACCAGTTCTACGCCCTCGACGCAGCCATGGCGGACGATCTTGCGACCGCCGAAGCGCTTTACGCCTGCTGGGAAGACACCTTCCCGGCCGATGGGCAGGTCTTTCTCGACCGGTCGGCTGTCCGCGCCCAGATACAGGGCGATTTCGACGGCGCGCTGGAAGACATCGATCGAGCGGAAGAATTCGTTGGTGGGTCAGTCATCATTCCGGCGCGGCGGCTGACGATCACCCTGGCGCAGGGAGATTTCGAGACCGCCATCGGTCAGGTCGAGGAACTCATGCAGGACAACCGCTACCGCATCCTCGGCGAAAGCTTCGCAGGCCTGCGCCGGGCCGCCTACCAGGGCCTCGGCATCGCCCTGGTCGAAGAAGGTCGCTACGAAGCGGCCCTGGAAGCGCTGGAGATCGCCGTCGAGCGGTTGAGTGAAGAAGATCTGACGCCGGCCGATGGCCCGCTGATCCTGGCCATCTCCGAGGCATTCAGGAATACCGGCCAACTTGAGCAGGCGACGCGCGGATACACCGCTTACGTTGAGTTCATGGGCGATGCGGCCGACCCGGCGATCGTCGCGCTGGTCGAGGCGCTGGAAGCAGACGGCATGGCCGCCTTCTTCGCCGGCAGCACCGTCATGCGCGCCGAGCTGGCGACCGAAGTGCCGGTCGGAGGCGGTTTCTCTCCCTTCCCGTTCAGCCCCGACGGCAGCGTGGTCGCGCTGTTCTTCTTCCGCCAACGCCGCGTGCAGTTGTACGACACGGCGAGCGGTGCGCCGCTTGGCAGCGTCGACGTCGCCGGCGACCTGCCCGGCTTCTACGCCTTTAACGCCGACGGATCGCGCATCGCCGTCATCGGCTCCGACGGGTCAATGGCTGTCCGCGATACGGCGTCGGGCGAGGTGGTCTTCGATTTGCCCGTCGTCAGCGGCCGCGATCGGCCGGCGGGATTGGGCTACGCCGGCGACGAGCTGATCATCTTGGTGAGTTCCGGCGAGGTGCGCCGCTACGATGCCGAAACGGGCCGCGCGGGCGGCCCGTCGGAGCTGGATGATCCACTGCCGCCGCTGGCGGGTATCACTTTCAGCGCCGACGGCGGCTCGATCGCCGTGGTGCCAACCAGCGCCCCCAACACCGTCACGCAGTACAGTCTGAGGACCGGCGAGCAAACCGCCCGCTTCGAAGTGGGGGGCAGCCCGATTATTTCCGACTGGACCGGCGACCTGCGCTTCGCCGCCGTGGTTCGAAGCGATGTCATCGCCATCTGGACGACGGCCTTTGGCGGCAATGAAGTGCAGCGCTTTGAATTCGAGAACGACCTGAGCCGCAACGCCTCGCTGGACGCGGCCGGCGAGGCCCTGGTCTTCGGCGACGAAACGGGTCTGATCACCACCATCGACCTGATCGGCGGGACGCGCACGGTGATCGGCCTGCATAACGCCGAGATCGCCTACGTCGAGGTCAGCCCAGACGGGCGACTGGCCGCTGTGGTTGATCGCGATGGCACGGTGCGCCTGTGGGAGGTTCCTTCGGGAGAGTGACACCTTTACCTCACCCCTGCTGCGCTTCGCTTAGCTTCCCCTCTCCATTACATGGAGAGGGGATTGAGGGGTGAGGCAAACCGCCCTCTCCGCGATTGGGTATAATCGGGCCTCTTGCTCGACAACGATGAGGGCCTGATGCGTCGTCGTTTGCCCGATCTGCTCATCCTGGCGCTGCTGTTCGCGCTCCCCCTGCTGACCTTCTGGAACCAGACCGTCGGCGGGCGAACGCTTCTGCCGACGGAAAACCTCTACCAGTACGAACCCTACGCCACTTACCGCGAGGTCGTCAACGCCCCGGCGATTCCCCACAACCACCTGATCAGCGACCTGGTGCTGCAAAACTTCCAGTGGAAGTCGTTCCTGCGCCAGGAGATCGCCGCCGGGGAGATCCCATTGTGGAATCCCTACCAGTTCAGCGGCATCGCCTTCCTGGCCGCCGGGCAGCACAGCGCGCTCTACCCCTTCAGCATCCTCTACTACGCCCTCGACCTGCCCGCCGCCTACGGATGGTTCACCGTCGTGCAGCTCTGGCTGGCCGGGGCGTTCATGTACGCCTTCGCCCGCGGGTTGGGCATCACCCGCGCCGGGGGAGCGGTCGCCGCTGTGACCTATCAACTGGCCGCCTTCTTCGTGATCAGCGCCGTCTTCCCGATGATTGTTTCCGCCGCCGTCTGGCTGCCGCTCCTGCTGCTGATGATCGAGTACGTCATCCGCCACCAGCCTCTCGGCGGACGTCCCGCCGTCCTGCCCTGGGTGGCCATCGGGGCGTTCGCGCTCGGCTGCAACATCCTGGCCGGCCACGTCGAGATCACCTACTATACGCTGCTGGTCGCCGCCTACTACGCGGCGGCGCGGCTGGCATTCATGGCCTGGACCCTGTGGAGAAGCAGAGCCCCTCACGGGACCCTCACCGCCCGACCCCTCTCCCGCAGGGGGAAGGGAAGAGAGCGCGCTCTGAGCGCGGGGGTGAGGGTCTTACCCACATCCTCCGCGAACTCGCCGGCCGCGCCGCCGCCCTGTTGGCCATGATCGCCATCGGCGGGGCGCTGGGCGCCGTGCAGTTCCTGCCGCTCTTCGGGGCCGCCTCGAACAACTTCCGCGTTGGCGGCGTGACCTATGATCAGATCCAGGAGTGGGCGCACCCCCTGCGCGACGTCGTCCAGTTCTCCATGCCCAACTTCTACGGCAGCCCGGCGCAGCACACCTATTTCGACCTCTTCGACCTGCGGACCGTCTCGCTGATCGACGAGACGATCCTCAACGCCGCCGGTCAGCGCATCGTCCACACCGAATGGGGCATGAAGAACTACGTCGAAGGGGCGCTGTACGTCGGCATCCTGCCGCTGATCCTGGCCGGCCTCGCCCTGCTCGACGGCTGGGTGCTGCAACGGGGAAAGGGTACGCCCTATCGGCTGATCCTAGCACTGCTGGCGGCGGCCTCGCTGACCTTCATGTTCGGCCTACCGACCTACATCCCGCTGCTTGTCCTGCCCGGCATCGATCAGCTCCATTCGCCGTTCCGCTGGGTCTTCCCGCTCACCTTCTCCGTGGCGGCACTGGCCGGCTTCGGCATGGATGCCGTCCTGCTGCGCGCCGGGCGCTGGTCGCGGCGCATCGGCATCGGCGTAGCGGGGCTCGGCGCGCTGGTCCTGGTCGGCCTGCTGGCCAGCCGTCTGCTCTACGATCAGATCGCGCAGCTGGTCGAGCGGCTGTACGGTTCGCTCGCCAAAGCCGCCGACGCCTTCGCCGACGCGCGCATGTTCTACAGCGTCGAGTTCCTGAATGCCGCCATCCTCGGCGCCATGCTGCTGGCGTCAGGCGTGGTGATCGTGCTGCTGCGGAAACCGCACCCCCCGGCCGTAGGGACGAGGCCTGCCTCGTCTATGCCAGACCCCTCACCCCCTGACCCCCTCTCCCACGCAAGCGGGGCGAGGGGGAACCGGTCGCGGGCAGCGATGGTGCGGACGAGGCAAGCCTCGTCCCTACTGGCGGTGGTGGTGATCGCCGCCGACCTGATGCTGGCCTCCGCCCACTTCAACCCGGCCAGCGACCCGGCCCTGCTCGACTTCACGCCGCCGGCCATCGAGTGGCTCCAGGGTCAGCCGGGCGGATGGCGCTACACGACGATTGAAGAAGCGGGCAAGCCGGCGCTGTTCAACGCCAACATGACCATGCGCTACGGCCTGAAGGACATCCGCGGCTACGAGAGCATCATCCCGGCCAATTACGTCGCCTTGATGGAAGCCGCCGCCCCCCAGGTCCAGTTGGAGTTCAACCGGGTCGCGCCGCTCTACGCCGACCAGCTGGACGAGGTGGACTGGGCGTCTGCTGGCGCTGCTCAACGTGCGCTGCGTCATCACCCACGACGAGACGATGCTGCCGAGAGCCTTCACGGATGCCCACGACATGCGCAGCGATGGGACGCGCTCCATCCCGCCGGTCTATCGTGACGAAGCCGTCGCCATCTACCAGATCCTCGCGCGGCAGCGCCTTCACCGCGCTGACGCAGGAGGGTCAGCCACCGACCCCAAACGACGCGCCCGGCTTCGAGGTCGTCACCGAGTGGGATACCGGCCGCGAACGGGCGATGCACGTCAATCTCTATGCCGATCTCGACACCTGGCTGGTGGTCAGCGAGTCCTACGATCCGGGCTGGCGGGCCTTTGTGCGCCCGCGCGGCGGGGCCGAAGCCACGGAGAAGCCGCTGCCGGTCGCGGAAATCTTCGACGGGCTGATCGGCATGGATCTCGCGCCGAACGTGCTGCGCGAGACCTTCGCCGCCTCGGACCTGAGCGAAGCCGACCGCGCCGCCCTCGACGCCCGGCAGGTGAGCGTCCGTCTGGTCTACAGCCCGGCGTCGTTCCAGGTCGGCCTGTTCGCTTCGTTCATCGCCGGGGTGATCGTCCTGCTGCTGGTCGGGGCATGGCTCTGGCGCGACGTCTTCGGCGCGGAGGCTCAGACTGGCGTGGGGCGCATCGCCCGCAACAGCGTTGCGCCGATCCTGCTCAACCTCTTCAACCGCGGCATCGACATGGCCTTCGCCCTGGTCATGCTGCGCATGCTGGGGCCGACCGACGCCGGTTGGTATTTCTACGCCGGGGTGATCTTCGTCTGGTTCGACATCTTCACCAACTTCGGGCTAAACCTCTACCTGACCCGCGAAGTCTCGCGCGATCGCTCGCGGGCGCGGCTGCTGTTCGTCAATACCAGCGCCCTGCGCATCATTCTGGCCGTCGTCGGCATCCCGGCCCTGATCGCCTTCTTCGCCCTGCGCCAGGGCATCGCCGATCCGCCGCTGACCTCGCAGGTCATCCTGGCCATCAGCATCCTGTACGTCGGCCTGCTGCCCAACAGCCTGAGCACCGGCTTCACATCGTTGTTCTACGCCTTCGAGCGCGCCGAACTGCCCGCCGCCGTAGCCACCGCCGCGACGATCAATAAGGTCACGCTCGGCCTGGGCGTCCTGCTGCTCGGCTGGGGGTTCGTCGGGCTGGCTGCCGTCAGCATCCTCACCAACGTGCTCACCCTGGCCATCCTGTGGCATTACGGCCGCTCCCTGATCGCCGCATCCCCCTCCGTAGGGACGAGGCTTGCCTCGTCCGCTGAACCAACGCCGTCCGCTGAGCGTGCTTCGTCCGGCCTGCGCGCCCTGCTCGACGCCACCCTGATGCGCCGCATGATGGGCGAGAGCGCCCCGCTGCTCTTCAACCACTTTCTGGCCACCATCTTCTTCCAGATCGACGTGGTGATCATCGAGGCGCTGCGCGGCGCGGCCATGGTCGGGCAGTACAGCGTGGCCTACAAGTGGCTGACCGCCCTCAACGTCATTCCCGCCTTCTTCACCCAGGCGCTGCTGCCGCGCATGTCCCGGCTGGCGCATGAGGATCACGGGGCCCTGCGCCGCGATTACCTGTTCGCCATCAAGCTGATGTTCAGCCTGGCCCTGCCGACGGCCATCTTCTTCACCTTCTCCGCCTACTTCTGGGCAGGCTTCCTGGGCGGTGCCGAGTACCTGCCCGACGGCGCGATCGCCACCCAGCTCATGATCTGGAGCATCCCCATCGGCTGGATGAACAGCCTGACGCAGTACACGCTGATCGCCCTCGACATGCAGCGCCGGCTGACCCGCGCCTTCGCTGCCGGGGTGATCTTCAACATCGTCGCCAACCTGCTCTTTGTACCGGGGCACGGCTATCAGGCGGCGGCGATCGCCACCATCCTCAGCGAGGGGGTGTTATTCGTCGGATTCGCGCTGCTGCTGCGGAAGGGGCTGCGCGGCGTGGGAATCAACTGGCTCGACGTGATCGGCCGCCCGCTGATCGCCGGCGCGCTGATGCTGGCGCTGATGGCCGTCGGCTATGCCAGCCAACCGGCGCTGACGCTGGCCGCCTCGTCCGTGATTTACGTGGGCACGCTGCTGGCACTGGGCACCTTCAACCGCGCCGAGCTGGCCCGCCTGCTGCCGCTGATGCCGGGGCGTCTGCGTAATGCCATGGCGGCGATGTGAACCAATCTGTTCACAGGGACGAGGCCTGCCTCGTCCAAAAACCAGCGGATAACGTAGGTGCGGTCCCTACGGTAGACACAGACACCTATTCAGCAACTTCCTGCCGATTTCGCCCTGCACTTCTCTCCCTCTCCCGCGGCTGCGGGAGAGGGGGCCGGGGGGTGAGGGGCAACACACGAAAGGACTCACCATGGCTACACTCGATCCTTATCTCGCTCGCAAACATGCCGCCATCGAACAGCGCCGCGCCGACTGCGAACATGAGCCGAGCAAGGCCGTCATCAGCCTGAAATCCACCTCGCGGGTGGCCGGCGCGACCGGCGTCCGCCCGACCGAGCTGATGAAATACACCATCATCACCGACGCCGCGCCGGGTCTGGGCGGCTACGGCCTCGGCCCAACCGCACCGGAGCTGCTGCTGGGCGCGCTGTCGAGCTGCCTGGCGCACACCTACCTGATCGAGGCGGCGCTCAATCGCATCCCGCTGGAATCGGTGGAAGTGGAAGTCAGCGGCGTGCTGGACATGACCGGCGTCTATGGCCTGCCCGTGGAAGAAGCGCCGCAGCTTGCGGAGATCACCTACCACGCCAACGTGGTCACGCCCGCGCCGGCCGACATCCTCCAGCGCCTGCACGACCTGGTCGAGGCAGGCTGCCCGGTGCTCAACACCCTGCGCTCGCCCGTCCCGGTGACGAGGGTGTGAGAGAAGGACTGAGTGAAAAGTACTGAGGACTGAGAGAACAGGCTGGAAGGGGACCCTAGTAGGGCACCAAGTGTTGCAACGCTCGAAGGCGGATGAACCAGGCGAGACCCAGGTGAGGTGGACGGCAATGCGTAGTCTTACGGAGACGACGATACGCCGAGCCAGGCGAAGGTGCCGACACTACAGCCGCGGCGAACCGCCTGGATTGCGCTGGGAGCGCTGGGACGACTTGCGGGCCTGCCGAAAAGTCACCGGGCAGGCGCAGCGGTACGCAACAGCACACCGCGCCAACAGGGGGACCCCCGCAGCAGGAACGCAACCCTTCTTCTTGCCAGACGGCGGGCAAGACCAGTACCGAATCCGCCCAGGGGGTCCACTGGCCGCTTGCGTCCCTTTAGGAACTTGCCGCCCGAGGCCCCTTTTGCGGTCGTTTTGACCCCGACATTCCGGGGGCCCCTCGGGGTTGCCGCGCTGTTTTGAGGCTCTGCCCTGCTCCTGGCTGCAGCAGGCGAAAGTACGATAGACCGTGGTGCGAAGGCGGAATCATGGGGCCTGGCCCGCCACGTGATCCCGCCAGCACAACCAGCTGCTCCAGCAGTTCCCAGCGCTGGATCAGCCGGTCGGCCCATGCCGTGGCCGGCAAGCCCCCCCCCCCCCCACGCTTGTCGTCCAAAACCCTGGCTTGGTTCTTCATCTCAGTTTCTCGTTTCTCTACTTTTAAAACACTTTCTCAGTCCTCAGATCTTCTTCCTCTCCAGATCATGCAGCAGCGCCGCAGCGGCATTGCGCCCGGCCGATCCCATGATGCCGCCGCCGGGGTGGGTGCTGGCCCCGGTCAGGTACAGCCCCTTGAGCGGCGCGCGGTAGTTGCTGAAGGCCGTCGAGGGGCGCATCAGGAACATCTGATCGACCGACATCTCCAGGTGCATGACGTTGCCGCGCAGCAGGCCCAGCTCGCGCTCCAGGTAGAGCGGCGTCTCGATCAGCCAGCCGATCACCTTGTCGCGCGTCATGTTGGGGGCATAGCGCCGTACGATACCCAGGATCTTCTCCGCCTCGCGCTCGGCGATGTCGTCCCAGTGCTCGCCGGTCGAAAGCTGGTAGGGCGCGTACTGTGACCACATGAACAGCACGTGCTTGCCCTCCGGCGCCAGCGTCGGATCGGACGCCGTCCAGGTCATGGCGATCACCCCCGGCTCGGCGGAGGGTCGCCCGCCCAGGAAGTCGCCATAGGCACGCTCCAGGTAATCGAGGTCGGGGCACATGAATTGCATGGCAACGTGCTGCGGCGCGGCGTTGAAGCCGGGCGCCGTGCCGCTGGTCGCCGTCGGTTTGGCGGTGTAGTTGGGCAGTTCGCTCACGGCCGCGCGCACGATCATGCCAAAGCCGTTGCCGATGCGCGCCGTTTTGACCGCCTGCTGCATGGCCGGCGGAGCGTCGTCGCCCAGCATCTTGACGGTGGTGAAGAGATGCGCGCCGCTGACCACCGCCCGCCCGGCCGTGACCATATCGCCATCCGCTGTCTCGACGCCGACCACCCGCCCCCGCTCGACCAGGAAGCGGGCGACCGGCGTGCTCAGCCGCACCTGCCCGCCGTGCGCCTCGATCATCTTTTGCAGCGCCTGGGTCAGCATGCCGGAGCCGCCGCGCGGCCGCTTGACGCCGCTGGCGTGATACATCGGGTGCCACAGGGCGAAGGGCGCGCTCAGCGGCTCGGTCGGCGGCGGGCCGGACTGCGCCGCCATCCAACCGATCAGCGCCGGCACGTACGGCGCGTCGAAGGATTGGCGCAGCACCTGCCCATAGCCGCGGATCAGGTCTTGCAGGTTCTCCGCGCCCTTGCGGCTGAAGCCCTGCGCGAAGACCAGGTAGCGAGTCAGGTTGAGCGGCGTCGGAGCGTTCAGAAAGGCGCCGACCATGCCCTCGCCCATCGGCTTCCAGCGGTTGATGAAGCGCCGGTAGTTGTCGGCCTCGCGCGGGGAGATGGCCGCGATGCTCTCGCAGGTCTTGTCGACGTCCTTCCAGATGGTGAAGTGCTTGCCGTCGGGGAAGGGGGCGAAGAAGAGCGGATCGAGGTCGATGTACTCCAGCCCATAGCGGGTCAGTTCCAGGTCGCGCACGATCGGCGTGTGGTGAATCAGGATGTGGGCCGAGCCGCCGAGGTCGAATTTGAAGCCGGGGATGATCTCTTCGGTGACCACCGCCCCGCCGGCTTTGTGCCGTCGCTCCAGGACGATGACTTTGTAGCCTGCCTGCGCCAGATAGCCGGCGCACACCAGCGCGTTGTGGCCCGCGCCGACGACCAGAATATCGCAATCTGCCATGTTGGTTGGTTCTATCCTCGGTTACGCTTTGGCGTTGCCTGCATCATCGAAAACAGCGCTGATCATACCGCTGTGCCGTTCATTGCCGCAAAACAGAGACCATTCAGAAGCGCTTGCATCATCGCGGACGTCGTGTTCAACTAGACATCTGCGATGCATTTGCCGAGACAGCACTGAAACGAGCGACAAGACCCATGCCCGACAATGTCGACAAGCGCGGCAAGCTGGATGAAGCCTTTTTCTCCTACCAGGCCACCAAGGACGGCCGCGTCATGCTCTACTGGTATGAGAAGCACGTCAAAACCCTGGCCGGGGATGCAGCGCAGAAGTTCCTGACGGCCATCGACGGGCTGGACGAATCCGACAAAGAAGCGCAGCTTCTGATGGCGAAGGCCACCGGCAACTTCAAGCGCGGCAACGAACGCAAAGACTGACGAAAGGCTCGCCCCAGACAGCAAATCTCGTATCCTCCATCGGCAAGCCTTAATCTCCTTCTCATGACTCTTCGCAATCCGCGCGCTAGACTCCCGCACTCTACGCCATAGAAACGTCACAGTGCTACTAGGGAAGCTCGCTCGGGGGAGAGAGCCATGAAGCAGGAAATCATTCCGTCGGGCCGCGGACAGGGATACGATTGGTCAAAGGATCACATCATCGTCAAAACGCCCGAATATCTGACCGGAGGACGCGTCACTCTTGTCGAGGACACGCTCAAGCCCGGCTTTCATCTGCCCCGCCATTACCACCAGAAAATGACGGAGGTGTTCTACATCCTCGAAGGCGAGGTCGAGTTCAAATTCGACGACGAGACCATCCTCACCCGCGCCGGCATGACGCTCAACATTCCGCCGAACAACTGGCACGAGGTCCGCTGCCCGCAAGGCGCCAGGCTGCTCACCCTCTTCACACCAGGCGGTTTCGACCTGTATCTGGCTGAACTGGCCCGGCTGAGCGATGCGGAGTTCGCCGACTCATCGTTGATGACCGCTCTGGCCGAAAAATACGACACCTGGATGCGCTGAGCCGCCCGCAGCCTCGCTTGACACGCAGGAGGCCAGACCCCAGACTGATCACGAGCTGGAGTGAGTCGCGGGTTAGAGTTTTCTAAACATGACCAACCGTCTTCACTGAACGGCCCCCAACCCTCGGGGGCCGGTGAACCACGCCCTACGTTTTGTATTACACTGTATATGGGCATCCTCGACGTTGACGTGACTGCTTGCCCTTCGCATGGAGTGGTGTGAGGTCACCGGTTAGCCGTGGCGAATCCGTTCCCCAAGAACAGCCGCCTGGAGCGCAACCCTCAGCCGACGCAGACACCGTTCAACCGTCCGCCGCTGGGGGCTGTGCCGCGCCCCGCCGCTCCCCTGCCGCGTCCGGCGGCCCCGGCCGCCAATGCGGCTCCGCTTGGCGCGCTGCGCGGTAACCAGGGCAATCGTCCACCCGCCCAGCAGGTGCCGCGTGGATCGCTCTTCGACCGCCGCCGGCCCCGCGTGCGCCGCCCCCATATCGACCTCCCCGAGTCGGTGATGCACGTCGCCGCCGGTCTGGTACTGATCGTGATTGTCGCGCTTACCTTCCTGGGACAGTCGCCGCCTTCGCAAATCACCGCTTACGCCCCGCGCGGAGGCGCTGTGGAGCAGCCTGCCGCCGAACCAGAGGTCGCGCCCGCGGCGCAGACCGCACCGGCATCTGCGCAGACGATTGCCCAGCCCGCGGAGCAGCCCGCCGCCCAGTCAGCTGCCGCCTATGTGCCGCGCCAGTTCGATTGGGGTCCGCCAGGCCAATCGACCGGCGTCACAGGCTGGGTCATCCAGCGCGATCTGATTCGCGCCTGCCCGAACGCGGCCTGTGTCGCGCTCTCCAACCCCACCATTCTGGAAGCGGGGCTGCTCACCGATGTCGCCGCCGTCGACGCATCGCGCGCCTGGGCGATGATCAACGCCACACGCCCGGACGGCACGCTGGCCTCCGGCTGGGTGCCGCTCTCCATGCTGCGCCTCAATGGCGATGTCGGCCGTCTGCCGGTCGTGACTCTGTAGTTTTCCCGTCGCAGGCAGCCCGCGCTGCCCTCACAACCAACTTGTGAGTTGATGCCCCTACAGCACCGTTCAGCTTCCCCCAGTTGGTGGGTTTTTCCGCGCAATACTCCCTCGTCATGATCGGGTTAGCAAGATGTCATGTCTGGATTTGTCAAAATCGCTATATACTTTTCATACATGAAGGCGTGAAGGAGTTCCATCATGGCGTTGAATGAGAAGCAGGGCTACTGGGTTGGCGAGGAGTTCGTTCCCGCGGGCCGCGACATCGAGATCACTGTGCCCGACCTGAAGCGTAAGGCCGGCATCGATGTGGGACGGCAGTTGATCGCCATTGCCAGCGATGGCACCTGGTCTCTTGTCCAGAACGATGAACAGCTTTCGCCGCAGAAGTACGTGCGCTACGAGAACGTGCCCTCGTTCATCTACGGGTGATCTGGCGCGTCTGCTGAACTGAACGCTGAGGACGAGAGCACAACGTTGCAGTGTCCCTTAGGGGCATGGTTTGATACTTCATGCCCCTACATCAGCCGCATCAGGGTTTCTTTCGCGCACTCAGATTTCAGTCTATCCCCACCCATCTCGAACTCTGGAGTGACAACCGTCTCATGTCTACGCGATTGAAGCGCGTGAAAGCCGAAGTCTTCGATCTGCTTGCACCCGAATTTGGCACGGAGAAGGGGCGGGTCACCTTCGACGCCGAAGAGGGGCTGTGGGTATGCGTGCGTCAGTTGGACATTCCTCAGACAGTCACACCCGACGGGGACGGCAAGGTCGACATCCTGCTCCTCGTCCCCTCTACCTATCCGCAAATTCCGCCCGATGGCTTCTACTGCGATCAGATGCTGCGTCTGTCCGGCCACTACTTCGTGCCCATGGGCTTCAGCTCGACCACCGGCAGCATCAGTCAGCAGCTGCGCGAAGCCGGCTGGAACTGGTACTGCGCCCACTCGGAGAAGCGCCAGGAGATGGCCGCCCGCTGGAAGCCTCATGCCGACCACCGCAAAGGCGATAACCTGAACAAATACCTCCTTCTGTGCCTGAGCATCCTCGGCACCGAAGGCCGGCGGCGCGGGCTGTGATGAAACCAATTGACATCGTCTTCACGGCGCAGCAGGCCGAGCGTCTGCGCGGGCATCTCTTCCAGGAAAATCAGGATGAGCAGGCGGCCTATGCCTTCGTCAGCCCGTCGGAGACGGCCGACTGCCTGCGCCTGCTCGTGCACCACATCGTCACGCTCGACTCGGAAGCCTTCCTCGAACAGAGTGAAACCTATCTGGAGGTCCGTCCCGAGATCGCCGCCCAGATCGCCGCGCATGCCGTCGAAGGGGCCTTCGGGCTGGTCGAAATCCACTCGCACCCCTTTGCCGACGACGACGTGGCCTTTTCAGTCACCGACACCGAGTACGCCCTGCCGCGCTTCCGTTGGTTCGCCGAGCAGGTCGGCCGCTTCTCCGGGCGGGCCTTTCATCACGCCATGCTCGTCTTCGGCATGCACAGCGCCGACGCCATCTACTTTGACCGGGCGGAAGATGCGGCGCGTCCGGCCCGCCGTGTGATCGTGCTGGATGCCCCGCTTCAGATCACGCCCGTCATCGGCGCGGAAACGGAGACCGGCACTATTGGCGAAACCGAGGACTCGCCTGAGGCCGAGCCGGACGCCGGCACGGACGCCCGCTATGACGAGCGCACCTCACGGCAGATCGGCGCTTTTGGCGCGGAGGGGCAGCGACGCCTCGCCGGCATGAAGGTCGGCATCGTAGGCCTGGGGGGAATCGGCTGTCTGGTGGCGCAGGAACTGGCCCTGCTGGGGGTGCGCCGCTTTGTCCTGGTCGATCATGACGTGATCGAGCTGACGAACCTTAATCGTTTCATCGGTGGGACCATGGAAGACGCCCAGGCCGGTCGACACAAGGTCGAAATCGTGGCGCGCGTCATTCGCAGCATCGACCCCGACGCGCAGGTGACGTCTTTCACCGACGCCTTCCCGACCGCGGCGGCGCTCGGCGCGCTCAAGGACGCGGACGTGCTGTTCGGCTGCACCGACAACCACGGCAGCCGGCTGCTGCTCAACGCCCTGAGCGTCCAGTACCTGCTGCCCTACATCGACATCGGCACCGGCATCTTCACCGACGGCGCGGGAACCATCACCGAGGCGGGCGGGCAGTTCCGCGTCATGCTGCCGGGCCAATTCTGCCTGACCTGCATCGACGCCATCGACACCGCGCAGGCCATGCGCGACCTCCTGCCGCCGGACGCACGTGCCGAACACGAGGCGCGCGGCTACATCCCCACCGAAGACATCCCTGCGCCATCGGTCGTCTTCCTGAACGCGACCCTGGCCTCCCTGGCCGTGGGCGAGTTCCTCAACCTGATCGCCCAATACCGCCCGAGCGCGTCGATCCTCTACTATTTCATGCAGACGCACGAGCTGCGGCGCATCGAGGCGGCGCGCAATGCCGACTGTGTGGTGTGCGGGACCAACGGCCGGCTGGCGCTCGGCGATCTGGAGCCGCTGCCGGGCCTGGAACCGGCCGGCAAAAAAGGCGGGTTCCCCGCCGCGTGACCCCGCCCGTGGATGGCTTCATGAGGGTGCGAGACGTAGCGTAGGGGCGCATCGCGATGCGCCCATGATGGCGGGCGGTTCACGAACCGCCCCTACACCGCAATAATGACCCTTCTTGAATGATCAGGGGATTTGATGCGTTTGCTCTGGGGTGTGGGCTGCGGCCCAAAGTCCCCCGATACGTTATAATTCCTCTCGGTTCACAATCCACTGGGCGCGCCGCCTCCGCACAAAAGGAATTAGTGATTATGGCAGAAGTGACTATTCGGAACGTGCAAGTGATCGTTACCCAACCGCTGGATATTCAGCGCAGGTTGATCGTCGTCAAAATCGAGACATCCGAGCCAGGGCTGTATGGGTTGGGCTGCGCGACATATACCCAGAATTACCGCTCCGTCGTGGCAGCGGTCGAGCACCACATCGGGCCGTTCCTGCTCGGGCGCGACGTCACGCGCATCGAAGACATCTGGCAGATGACCTGGGTCAACAGCTACTGGCGCAATGGCCCGGTGCTCAACAACGCCCTCTCCGGCGTCGACATCGCCCTGTGGGACATCAAGGGCAAGATGGCCAACATGCCGGTCTACCAGCTCCTGGGCGGCAAATGCCGCGAAGCCGCCGCCGTCTACGTCCACGCCGACGGCCGCGACCCGGAGGAGGTCATGGACAACGCCCGCGCCTTCCTGGAGCAGGGCTACCGCTACGTCCGCCTGCAAATGGGCGGCTATGGTGGCAAGGACGCCCGCGACGTGCGCCCCGACGGCGCGCTGCCCGGCGCCTACTACGACCCGCGCGAGTACACCCGCAAGATGGTCGGCATGCTGGAGACAGCGCGGGCCACGCTTGGGCCGGAGGTCGAGATCCTGCACGACATCCACGAGCGCCTGTCGCCCATCGACGCGCTCAACTTTGCCAAGGCGGTCGAACCGCTGAACCTCTTCTTCCTGGAAGATGCCCTGGCGCCGGAAGATCTGGAGTGGTTCGCCCACTTCCGCTCGCAGTGCGCCACGCCGCTGGCCATGGGCGAGCTGTTCAACCACCCGCACGAATGGCGCTGGCTGATCGAGCGGCGGCTGATCGACTTTCTGCGCATGCACATCACCCAGATGGGCGGCCTGACCCCGGCGCGCAATGCCGCCATTCACGGCCACATCTACGGCATCCGCACCGCCTGGCACGGCCCCGGCGACGTCTCGCCGGTCGGTCACGCCGCCAACCTGCACCTCGACCTGTGGGCGCCGAATTTCGGCATTCAGGAGTGGTGCCGCTTCCCGCAGGTGGTCTACGACATCTTCCCCGGCTGCCCGGAAGTGCGGAACGGCTACATGTACTCGAACGACAAGCCCGGCTTCGGCGTCGAGATTGACGAGGCGCTGGCGGCCAAATTCCCGCCGACCGACGAAATTCTTCAGTGGACGCAGACCCGCCTGCCCGACGGCACGCCGGCCCGTCCGTAAACTCCGACGACGAAAGGACGCTTTCCATGACCCCTCAGCGCGTGATCATCGGCACCTACACCCATCAGGAGGGATCGGCGCGCGAAAAGGGACTCTATGCCCTGGCGCTGGACCCGGCGACCGGGCAGTTGGAATGTGAGAGCGTCTTTGGCGAGATCGTCAACCCGTCCTACCTGGCCCTCTCCAAATCCAACGACGTCCTGTACGCCGTCTGCGAGCTGGGTGAGTTCGGGGGCGTCCCCGGCGGCGGACTGAGCGCGCTGCGCCTCAGCGGGCATCCCCGGAACGCGACGCTGATCAACGCCCAGCCCACCCACGACTCCTGGCCGTGCCACGTCACGATTTCGCCGTCGGGCAAGTGGGCCCTGGTCGCCAACTATGGCGGCGGCCTGACCGTCTTCCCCATTCGCCCCGACGGGAGCCTGGGCGAGGCCGTCTGCAACCTCCGCCAGCAGGGCCGAGGAACGGACCCGGAGCGTCAGGACGGGCCGCACGCGCACAGCATCGTCTTCGACCCGAGCGGCCGCTTCGCCCTGGCCTGCGATCTCGGCCTGGACCGCGTGTTCATCTTTCGCCTGGATGAGACGACCGGCCAGCTCATTGCCAACGAGCCGGCCTGGATGATGACGGAACCGGGCGCCGGTCCGCGCCACACCGCCTTTCATCCGGGCGGGCGCTGGCTCTACGTCGTCAACGAGCTGAGTTCGACGGTGACAGCCTGCGCCTTCGACGCCGAGCGCGGTGCCCTGACGCCGGTGCAGACCGTCTCGGCGCTGCCGGCCGGGTTCAAGGATTGGGCCAGCGGCGCAGCCGTGCGCGTCGCGCCGTCCGGCCGCTTCCTGTACACCTCGAACCGCGGCCACGACAGCATCGCCGTCTTCGCCATCGACGCCGAGACCGGCGGGCTGACGCGGCTGACCGTCACCCCCGCCGGCGGCAAGACCCCGCGCGACTTCGCCATCGACCCGACCGGCCGCTGCCTGATCGTGGCGCACCAGAACAGCGACTCGCTGGCCACCTTCCTGATCGATCCCGGCGACCGGGATGCTCACCCCCACCGGCGTGCGTGTCGAGGTGCCCCGGCCGGTGGCGGTGCTGTTTGAGTGAAGAGGAACTGAGTGAAGAGTGCTGAGTCGGACTCGGCGCGGCAAATAGGATGGGTCCTCCGAGCGGACCCGCGGGTCTGCCCCTACACCAACAGGTGTGCATGTAGAGGCGGGCGGGCAAACTTATTTGCCTATGCCCGCCCACCGGAACCCGAATGGGCAGTCCCCCTCTAGTCCAGATCCGCCAGCAGCGCGGCGATGAGGGTGTCGGCGTTCATCTCGCGACCGCGGGCGAGCGCAGCATCCAGATCCCCGCCGTTCATCCGCGCACGCAGATCGCCAAGGAGCGCCTCGATGGCAAGTCGTTCCACAGCGGAAACACGCTGAGCGAGGAGCAGACCGATCAGTTCCCCCAGCCGCGCGTCCTTTGCATCGGCAAGCAGAATCGGGGCAAGTTCGATGAGCGTCTCCACCTTCAGCCGGGCGGTCCCCTTGGTTTGCAGGGTTTGCAGCGCTTCGCGCATCAGCGCATGAATGTCGTCCTGCGATCGCTCCAGAAGGCGCTGCGCACAGGCCAGGCCGGCCAGCACGCGAGGCAGTTGCCGGTCGTCCTGGCGGCGGAAGATGGCCAGCGCCTCAGACAGGCGCTGTTCAGCCTCGCCGGCGTTTCCATTCGCCAGATCCAGCCGGGCCAGGCAGGCCAGCGACCGCGCGATACTGGGCTCTTTGTTGATCTCGCGACTCAGAGTCAACGCTTCGTCGGCGAGCGCACGCGCCGCAGCAGTATCCCCCAGTGCCTGAAGGATGGGCGCCTGAGTGAGGAGACCGTCGGCGATCTCCGCCTGCAACCCAATCTGCCGGTAGATCGTCAACCCCTGGGACAAGTAGTCCTGGGCCTGCACAAAATCATCCTGATAAAGGGCGAGTTCCCCCAGATAGGCGAGTGAAGTGGCCATGCCCCAGCGCTCGTTAATGTCACGCTGAATCTGCAAGCACTCTTCGAAGTACCGCCGCGAATCGTCAACCTCGTTCAAATCGTAGGCAAGATATCCGATGATCGCCAGCGAGTTGGCGATCCCTTTGCGGTCGCCGATCTCACGCCGCGTCTGCAAGCTGTCTTCTGCGTAGCGAATGGCCAGGTCCACATTGCCCTGACGGTGTTCCAGGATGGCCATGTTCCCCAGGGTCGCCGCCGACGCAGGGCGATTGCCGGTCTCGCGCCGCAGTGCCAGACACTCGTGCCAGTACAGGCGCGCCGTCTGATAATCTCCTTCCTCCATCGCCGTCACGCCCAGGTTGTGCAGCGCGGCGGACATTCCCGTGCGAGAGCCGAGTTCACGACTCACCGCCAGGCACTCCTGGAGGTAGGTGCGGGCTGTGGCGTAGTCGCCCCGGATGCTGGCAACGGCGCCCATTTTGCTGAGCGCAGTGACCAGGCCATTACGCGCATCGCGGGTCCGATAAAGCACCATGCTGTCTGTAAAGTGGCTGAGGGCCGTCTCGTAGTCGCCTTGATTGAACGCCGTCTCGCCCAGATTGACCAAGGCAATGGCTGCGCCGAGATCATCCTGCTGGCCCCGCGCGACCGTCAGGGCCTGGGTGAGGAATTCGGCTGCTTGCGCGTAACTGCCCTGACGGAGCTGAAGTGATCCCAGACCGTTCAGGGCACGGCTGCGCTGTTGTGCGTCCTCCCCCACAATCGCGAGGCAGGCATCGTAGTGTGCCTGCGCCTCCGGGTAGTGTCCCTGTGCAGCGGCCGCATCTCCCAGCAGGCGCAGCAAGCCGGCGCGCCGCTGCACTTCACCCATTTCCAGCGCCCGCCGGAGCAGCGCTTCAGCGCGCACGAAATCCGCCGTCATCTCGACCATACGCTCGCAGACCGGCATCGTGTAATCGATGATTTTGTCCGGCACCCCGGCTCCCTGCCAGTGATCCAGCAGCGCGTCGTACTGTGCGGTGTCGTCCGGGTAGAGCGACTCAATCGTCTCGGCAGCGAGGCGGTGCAGCGATTTCAGGCGTTCATGCACCTGCATCTGGTAGGCGGCATCGCGCAGCAGCGCGTGGCGGAACAGGTAGCGCAGCGCATCCAGCGCCGACCAGATGGCTTCGCCCTCGGCCGCCTGAATATAGGTCTGCGTATTCTCCCTCAGCATCCGCGAGAGCACCTGCACGTCAAATTCGCGCCCCAGCACCGCCGCGGTCTGCACCACGGCCTTCACCTGCACAGCCAATCGATCCAAACGCGCGATCAGGACCGAGTTGACGCCCGAGGGCACTTCTGCCTCAATGGCCGGCCGGATATCCCAGACCGCGTCTGTCTGGCTCAAGGCACCGCGTTCTTTCAGATCCAGCGCAAGCTGCTCGATGAAGAACGGATTACCCTCTGCGCGGTCACGCACCAACCGCGCCAGTCCATCAGTCACCGCGCCGCCCAGCACCGCCTCGGCCACGGCCTGGCCGCCCTGGTCGGTCAGCCGATTCAGATCGAGAGTGTGAACGGGGACGCCGAAAACCGCAGGAATGCTGTACGGCGTGGCATCGTCGTTGTAGCGGCTGGTCAGCAGCAGCGCGACGGGGATGGTGTCCATGTTGTAGGTCAACTGCTGTATTGCCCGGATGGAGATAGCGTCCAGCCACTGAGCGTCCTCCAGGTGGATGACCAGCGGCCGGCGGCGGCTCTCGGCGCGGGCCCAGGCCTTGATCGCGGCAATGCCGCTGTCGATTCGGGTCCGCTCGTCGGCGCTTGCATACGGTGAATCAGGGATGACGAGCCCCAGGATGCCCGCCAGATACGAGCGATAAAGCGTCAGATCGGCCCGGTTGGCTTCATCCGAAAGTTCCAGCTGTCCCTCGAAAACGTCATCAAAGGCCTGCCGGTTGAACTGAACGTCGCCTTCACGACGCTGTCCGAAGTACGGGCGCAGGAAGTAGCGGAAGGCGCTCAACGGCGCGCGGTTGAGCTGATCGGTCTGCCCGGTGAGCCAGGTGACGGGCGCATCCGCTTGCAATCGCGTCTGGGCTTCGAAGGCCAGGCGGCTCTTGCCCATGCCCGGCTCGCCGTACACGTAAATCAGGCCGGCGTGCCGCCCCTCCAGGATGGGCTGGAGAGCGGCGCGCACCGACTCCAGTTCGCCTTCGCGCCCCACCAGCGGCGTGGTGTAGAAGCGCGCCTCGAACGTCCGCTCATTCCGACCGATCAGCCGGAACAGGCCGACAGGATTGGCCTTGCCCTTGACCTGCACCGGCGCGAGCGCTTCCAGCGTGAAGGCATCCAGGCGCGCCGAGGCCAGCGTCTCGCTCAGCAGAATCTCGCCGGGCGCTGCCCGGGCCATCAGCCGCGCCGCCAGGTTCACCTCGTCGCCCAGCACGCCATAAGTGCGACGCGTTTCGCCGCCATAGGCGCCGGTGCGCATGATGCCCCGGCTGAGACCGATCTGGACGGGGTCCAGGCTGCGCAGCGCTTCGGCGCCGGCGCGGATTTCTAACGCAGCATCGAGCGCCCGCGCGGCATCATCCTCGTGGGCATAGGGCGCGCCAAACGCCGCGTACAGGTAGCTCCCCTTGTCGCCGATGGTCAACTGCAGGACGCTGCCCTCGTAACGTGTGACAACCCCCTGCGCCAGCCGAACAAACTCGTCAAGCTTGCTTTCCGCGTCAGGATCGGCGTCGTAGTCGATGCCGGCAAAGCGCACGAACAGCGCCACCGCCGGGCGGAGTTCGGTCAGGTACTCGCCCAGCCCGGCCTCGAAGTGGCCGGCGACGGCGGGCAGCAGCCAGGGGCGAAGATCAGAGTCAGTGAGCGAGGTGAGCGGCGGGACATCTGGCAGAGGCACAGCGGACGGTGATGCCGTGAGGTCAACAGCTGGCGCCAGCACGGCGAAGCGTTCGCCGTCCGCTTCGCGCCATTCACGGACGGTTGCCAGCGCTACCAGGCCCTCCATCGTGGCCACATCCGCAATCACGTCCCCGCGTTCGGCCGCGCCCTCGCCCGCCGCCATGCGCGCGATCGTCGAGCCGGCCAGGGCGTCGATCCGCTGGACTGTCGGGGCGCCGGCGACGAAGCGGCGTGCCGTCCCGGTGGCGATGGAGACCTTGAGGCCAATAGTCGCGGTTTCATCGTTCGGCAGCGGGATCTGGTCGACTGCCTGCATCGCGTCCAGGAGCGCGAAGGAGCAGAAGACGGCGCGCAGCGGCGCCTCTTCTCCCTCAAACCAGCAGGTGATGGCATCCCCGGCAAACGAAATGATCGCGCCGCCAAAGCGGTCAACCTGCGCGATCAGGGCGCCGTAGACCTGGGTGAGATGCGCAGCCAGCGTCTCCGCGCCGAGCCGTGCGCCCAGCGATCCGCGCAGTTTCTCGGTGATGGGCGTGAAGCCGGAGATGTCGGCAAAGAGGGCGGAACCGATCGTCGTGCGGGGGAGATCTGCGCCAGAAGCAACCGCGTGCAGTCGATCGGCGGGCAGATAGCGCGTCTCAAGAATTGCCATCGCATGGCCTCATTTTTCATGATGGATGCGCAAGAGTATATCGAGAAAGCGCTCGGCCTGCGATCAACATGTGGTGAGGTGGTAGCGCAAAAAAGCAGGCGGGCGACCTACCGGCCTACCCACCTGTCGATACGACTCGCCCGCGACTGCGGGGCGTGCGGGTCTCAGTTCTGCTCTTTCCTCACCTTTCGTCTCTCATTTCTCATCACTTCGCTTCCCTCACCTCTCATTCCTTCTTTAGCTCCCCACCACCGGCGCCGCGATCGTTACCGGCACGTCGAAGGCGGAGAAGTCGGTGATTGAGGTCGTCCGCGACGTGAACGCGCCCTCGCCGGCCGCCACGTCGACCACGCTGTAGATCCGGTGCACCAGGCCATCCTCCGCGCCGACATAGACGGCGAAGGTCACGGCAATATTGGCCGCGTCCAGCGCCTGCCCGAAGCCACCGCTGGGAGGGCCGCCCTGTCCCGTGGTGTCTCCGGAGGGCGGGGCCGGCAGAGTCGCATCGGTGGCGTTCCCTGTGCCGCGCCCGCCGCCAAAGCCTCCAGCAAAGCCGGCGACACCACCGCCGCCCAACAGGACCACTTGCGCCGCTGTCGATCACCGCCTGCGCGTCCAGCGTCACCTGGAAGACGCGCATAGCCTGTCCGTCGATGGTGTCGCCGGGGAGTTCCGCCACCGCCAGGGCCGACGCGGCACTCACCGGCAGCGCCAGCGTCCCCAGCGCGTCATTGGCCCCCAGGCCGCCACGGAAACCGCCGGCCGGGCCGCTGTCCGCTGCCGCATCCGTGGGTGCGCTGACCTCAAACCAGCCGGTAGGCACCTCCGCCGCCGCGCCTGTGCCATCGGCTGAACCCTGACCACCAGGGCCGCCGGGGAACTGCCCCGCGCCATCGGTCTTCATATAGACGACGCCATCCAGGATGACCAGTTCGGTGGTCGACTCGAACGCGCCCGCTGGCGTTGTGCTGGAGCTGGTCCGGCTCCCGCTGACGTTCCAGCCATCGGCGCTTTTCGCCAGGTCATAGGCGGCATTGCTGCTCGACTGGATTCCGGCGTTCTCCTGCCCGCCGCTCCGCTCGGTGATGCTCTGCACCTGCACGTGCAGGCTGGAGCGGGCCAGGGTGTTCTCGAAAGCCGTGCCGATCAGCATCACCAGCGCCGGGTCGGCGCCCGCTTGCGCCGACGCGTTTGTCGCAATCCCGCCGACCATCGCCACGGCGGCGATCAGCGTGAGGGCCAGCCCCATCCATTGGCTGCGAAGAAGTCTCATGTCGTGTGTTCCTTTCACAGGGTTAATGTCCAATTCAATTCGGCCTCGTCAAGTTAGGGACGACGCCATGCCTTTCGTCCGCCGGGCTTACCCGGTTCCCGAGCAGGTCCAAGGGACAGCGGCGTCGGGAGCCCTCGGGCGTCGGTTTTAGCGGGGCCCTGGCGGCCCGCAACCCAACTAGGTTTCCGGGACGAGGATCTCCGCCTGCCGGGCGACCACGCGTCACGCCCACGATCTCCGCCGCCGGTTCCCCCTCTCCCCGCTTGCGTGGGAGCGGGGGGTCAGGAGGTGAGGGGTTCACGCCCGCGGACGCCCCGTTGGGCGTCCCTACAGACGTTCCGCGGAGGGACATCATCAACCCCACGCCTACGGACACGTCGAATCCACCGTCACGAATTCGCCGCTCACCCATCCGTCGAGGCCGTCATAGGTGACGCGCCACCAGTTGTCGGCGCTCTTCTCCGATGCCGTCAGGACCGTGGTGTAGGGGATGGTCAGCAGCCGCTCGGAGTCGGCACTCGGCTCGGTGCGCAGGTTGAGGTTGCGCAGCACCGTCACAGCGCAGGCGCCCGTCACCGCCTGCGCGGGCACGGCGCTCACATCGGCGGCGGAAACCGAGTCGCCGGTGGCCGCATCATCGGTCGTGACTCCGGCCAGGCTGGACGCCTCCAGCGCCGGGATGGCCGTCGATTCGGCGCTGATGCGCGCGAACACCTGCGTCGCGAAATCCTCATAGGTGTAGCGTGAGCCGTCGTCGGCCGGGGCGGCGGTTGCTTCAGGTGCGATCTCGGCGATGGGCGCGGCGGTCGCGATCGTCTGCGCGGCGGCGGTATCGATCGCCGGCAGTGCGAAACCGGCGGGCGCAGCCAGCGCGCCATTCGCGTTGGCGGTCGTATCGGCCAGGGCGGCATCCACCGTCGTGTCATCAGCCGCGGCCGCATCGGCGCCCGGCAGCGCAAAGCCGGCCGGCCGGGGGCAAAGGCCGCAGTGTCCACAGCAAGAGCCGTATCCGCAGCCCCATCCACCGCACTGGCGTCAGCTGCGGTCTCCGTGTTGTTGTTGGGCGCGGCGAACGCGGGGAACACCTGCTGCTGTGCGGTCGTGTCGGCGGACGCCGTGTCCGCCGCCGCAGTCGTGCCGGCGACCAGCGGCAGCGCGATCGGAATGAGCAGCACGGCGGCGATCACCAGCACGCCCACGCCCAGGCCGAGCGGGCCGTAGGAGTGATTGAGGCCGGGCGAGGGTTGGCGCGCGTCGCGCACCGCGATCAGGATGCTGAACAGCAGCACGATGGCCGCGTTGGCGATGGCCGCCACGGTGAACACCGGGTCCGACGTGCCGGTGACGGACATCCAGCCGACCAGGCCGATCGGGATGAGGGCCGCGGCCAGGGCGAGCAGCGCCCCGAAGAAGTTGATGCGCCCGTGCTGGCGCGCCGTCTGGATGACGCTGTAGAAGATGTAGGGCAGCGGGGTGAAGCCGCCGATGGTCAGCAGGGTGTCCATACCAATGCCTTCTCCTGGTTTCCCTGGGCGCTATTCGTAGCGCAGGGCGTCGATCGGGTTGAAGCGAGCGGCGCGATTCGCGGGGAACACCCCGAAGAACACGCCGATCAGGAACGAGATGGTGACCGCCAGCAGCACGCTGGAGGCCTGTATGACGACGTTGAAATCCTCCACCAGGCTGGTGATGAGCGCCGCAGCGCCCAGGGCAATCAGGATGCCGATCGCCCCGCCGGTCAGAGTCATCACCACCGCCTCGGTGAGAAACTGGAAGATGATGTCGAAGCGGCGCGCCCCGACGGCCTTGCGCAGGCCGATCTCGCGGGTGCGCTCGTTGACCGTGACCAGCATGATGTTCATCACGCCAATGCCGCCGACGATCAGTGAGATGCCGGCCAGCACACCCAGGAAGAGGGTGATCGTCTCGATCGTCCCGCTCAGCGTGTCGAGAATGGTGCTGGCCGAGAACATGCGAAAGTTGTCGGTGCCGCCGTCGGCGATGTTCCGCTCTTCGCGCAGCACCCGCGTCGCCTGCTCGATAGCCACATCGACCTGATCGTTGCTGACCGCCTTGAACAGGATGGTATTGACCACCGGTTCGCCGGCCAGGGTGCGGCTGGCATTCAGACGGGTCTGCGCGGCGGTGATCGGCACGACGATCAGGTCGTCATTGCTGCCCGTTTCGTCCAGCACGCCGACCACCTCGAAATAGATCGAGCGGATGCGCATCTGCTTGCCGACCGGGTCCACCACGCCGAACAGATCCTCGGCCGTGCCGGTGCCGATGAGGGCGACTCGGGCGGCGTCGGTCACTTCCTGGTCGGTGAACATGCGGCCGTTGCTGATGCTGCGGTCGTTGATGCTCAGATAGACCGTCGTCGCGCCCGTCACCTGCGAGCTCAGATCTTCGCCGTCGTAGATGATCGTGTAGTTCCCGCTGGTCTGCGGCATGACCTCGGCGACGGCCGGGGCGCGGCTCTCGTCGGTCAGCGCATCGACCAGATCCATGGTGAGCGACTCGGTCACCCCGTTGACCGGCTGCGCGCTGACCCGGACCAGACTCGCGCCCAGGCTCTCGAAGCTGCTGGTGACGTAGCTCTGCACGCCCTGCCCGAGCGAGAGCAGCAGCACCACCGAGGCGATGCCGATGATGATGCCGAGCATGGTCAGCGTCGTTCGCAGCTTGTTGCCGGTGAGCTGGTTGGCGGCAATGCGGGTGTTCTCGAAGATGGACGTGATCATCATTCAAACCTCAGCGCCTGGATCGGGTTCATGCGGGCGGCACGGTTGGCCGGGTAGACGCCAAAGAAGACGCCGATGAACAGGCTGACACCTGCCGCCAGCAGCACGATATCTGGCGTGAGCACGGCGGTGGCGGAGATCAGCGTGCTGCCCACCTGGGCGATGGCCCAACCGGCGGCGATGCCGAGCACCCCGCCCAACAGCGACAGGAGCAGGCTCTCGATCAAAAACTGCACCAGGATGTCGCCCGCCCGTGCCCCGACCGCCTTGCGCAGGCCGATCTCGCGGGTGCGCTCCGAGACGGAGACGAGCATGATGTTCATCACGCCGATGCCGCCCACCAGCAGCGAAATGGCCGCGATGCCGCTCAGGAACAGGGTGACGATGCCCAGCACTTCGGTGCGCGTCTCCGCCGCCGTGGACGACTGCGTGACCGTGAAATCCGCCTGATCGGGGTCGGCGATGCCATGCTCGGCGAGCAGATACGCCTCGATTTCACTCTCGGCGGCATCCAGCAGGGTCGTGTCACTGACCTTCGCCAGGATGGTCGATACCTGATAGCCTTCGCCGGCGATACGGGCATTGCCCAGTCGTGCCTGCGCGGTCAGCAGCGGCACCAGGATGGCGTCGTTCGGGTCATCCGGCCCGGTGGCCGACTGTTCTTCCAGGACGCCGACGACGGTGAAAGCCAGGCCGTTGAGCATGAAGGACTCGCCGACGGCGTCATAGTCCGCCGAGCCGTACAGGTCCTCGACCACCGTCGAACCGAGCACGGCGATCTGCGCCTGCGACGTGCTGTCGCTCTGCGTAAAGGTGCTGCCGGACGACGGATACCACTCGTTCAGAGCGAAGTAGTTGGGCGTCACGCCGCGCACCGTCACCGAGGTGCTGTTGTAGCCGTCGACCGCCGTGGCGCGAACCTGATAGTCGGCGGCCACATAACTCACGCTCGGCGTGGTAGCACCGTCGGCCAGATCCTGCACGTTCTTGACCGTCAGCGGGGTCGTCGCCGTGAAGAAGCCACGCGTCGGCTGGCCGGCGCGCACCGTCAAAACATCCGCGCCCAGGCCCTCGAACTGCGACGCCACCGAGTTCTCCACGCCGCGCCCCAGCGCCAGCAGGCTGATCACCGCGGCCACGCCGATGATGATGCCGAGCATGGTCAGGATGGCCCGCGAGGGATACAGCAGGATGCTGCTCACCGCCAGCCGGAAGCTCTCCCACAGATTCATGACGCCGCGCTCTTTTCTGTGCCTTTGCCGGCGCCGTTGACGGCCACGATGGTCTCAAGCCCGGCGCTCGCGGCGACCAGAGCCTCGCCTACCGCATGGTCCGCCACCGACACAGATTCGCTCGCCGACGCGCTGCCGTAGTAGGCCGCCTGGAAGATGCCCGCCAGCTCTTCCGCCTCCGACGGGCGTTCGTCGACGCCGGCAACCAGCGGCTTCGCCACCCGCTGATCGGCCACGACCATGCCGTCGCGGATCATGATCACACGGTTGGTGTGCCGGGCGATCCACGGGTCATGCGTGACGAACACGGTGGTGATTCCGTTGTCGCGGTTGAGCCGCTGGAAGATCTGCATGACTTCGGCGCCGCTGTGCGAGTCCAGGTTACCGGTCGGCTCGTCGGCCAGGATGATCGACGGCTCGGTGACCAGGGCGCGGGCGATGGCCACGCGCTGCTGCTGGCCGCCGGAAAGCTCGCTCGGCAGGTGCTTCAACCGGTCCGACAGGCCGACGGAGTCGAGCGCAGCTTTGGCGCGCCCGCCGCGGTTGGACGCGCCGGCGTAGATCAGCGGCAGTTCGACCTGGCGCAGGGTTGTCGTCCGTTTGAGCAGATTGAAGTTCTGGAAGACAAAGCCGATCTTCTGGTTGCGGATGCGGGCCAGGGCCGCCTGGCTGAGTCGCGAGATATCCTCGCCATCCAGGACGTACTGCCCGCTCGTCGGCTGGTCGAGCGCGCCCAGGATATTCATCAGCGTGCTCTTGCCCGACCCCGACGGCCCCATGATGGAGACGAATTCGCCCCGTTCGATGCGCAGGCTGATGCCTTTCAGGACCTTCAGCTCCTCCGCCCCCATCTGGTAGGACTTGGTGATCTCGCGTATGTCGATGACCGGGGGGATTTCGGCGGCTGCGCCATCCGGGTGTTTACCATTACTTCTGTTCAGGAATTTCATACCCGTTGTTCCTTCTTATCCTCGTTACCGCAACCGCCGAACCGCCTGTACGGACGGCAAGAATGCCGTCCCTACACTCCGTTTTGAGGGGTAAGCGTCTACCCACCGCCCCGCTGGCCACCGGTGCCGCCGCCGCTCGGCGGAGAAAACCCGGCGGGCGGGCCACCCTGGAAATTGCCGCCCTGCGGGGCGCCGCCCAGGATGCCCAGGCCGAGGCCGCCCTGCTGCGTCGTCGTCGCCTCTTCCTCGCTGACCAGCAGCGCCAGGGTCTGGCCGACGCTCACGCCGCTGATGATCTGCGTACTGTCGCTGCTGCGCGCACCCAGTTCGACCGGCGCCGTCGTGTAGCTGTCCTGGCCGGTCTGGATCGTGACAGTGGCGCCGCCCGTCGTCGCGTCGGTGCCAATGAAGCGGTTGGGCACCAGGATGACATTCTCATAGGCTTCGATCGTGATGGTGGCGACGGCGCTCATGCTCGGCCGCAGCACCAGATCCGGCGTCGATTGGACGGTCACCTGCGCGGTGTAGGTCACGAGGCTGCCGCTGCTCGACGAGACCACGTCCAGCGCTGTGACCGTGCCCTCGATCGTCGCGTCGGAGAGCGCCTGGAGGGTGAGCGTCACCAGCTGACCAACGGACAGATCGACCACGTCAGCCTCGGCCACACTCAGATCGACCGTGTACGTCGCCGGGTTGAAGAGCGTGATGGCGCCGGCCGAGGGCAGCGTGCCAACGGTCAGGTTCTCTTCGGCGACGATGCCGTCGAAAGGCGCGATCAGGACGTAGTTCTCCAGCAGTTCTTCGGCGCTGGCCAGGTTGAGCTGCGCCCGCTCGACGGCGATCTCGGCCGAGCGGATCTCGTCGGCATCGGCGCCGTTCAGCAGCGATTCCAGGTTGCGTTCGGCCTGGACCAGGGAGGCGTTGGCGCTGGCCAGCGAACTGCTGCTGCCGTCATCCGTAAGCGCGTCCTGCAATTCCAGCGAGGCGATCTCCACGCTGTTCTCGGCGCTGTTGACCGACGAGTCGAACTGCTGCTGTTCCAGCCAGGTCACGTCGCTGCGGGCATCTTCCTGCGCCACGCGCACGTCGCGGTTGACCTGCGCCTGCCACAGACTGTTGCGCGCCAGCTCTTCTTCCAGCCGGGCGATCTCCAGCGCTTCCGGGCTGGACTGCGACTGCGTGGACGCGCTGTACAGCTGGGCATTGGCCAGCGCCACCTGCGCCTCGGCGAGCTGGATCTCGATCTCGTCGGCCGGGGTCAGCAGGGTGTCGAGCGAGAGCTGGCGCTGCGCCACCGAAAGCTGGCTCTGGCGAATGCTCATCTCGACGTCCGCCGTATCCAGCGCGGCCAGCACGTCGCCCGCCTTGACGGTATCGCCGGCTTCGACCAGCACCTCGACCACCGGGGCCGTGGCACCAAAGCTGAGCGTCTCCAGCGCGCCCGGCTCCAGGGAACCGGCGGCATCCAGCGTGATGGTCAGCGTGCCGGTCGAAACCGTCATCGTCTCGGCCAGGGTCAGTCCCTCGTCGGCGGCTTCGATCGTCGCGGCTTCATTCTGCGAGCGCACGATCACCAACCCTCCGAGCAGGATGACGGCCAGGGCAGCGCCGGTGAAGGCGATCTTCATCAGGGTTTTCATCATTAAACGTCTCCTTAGGGCGCGATGCGCGCTCACGACAGATCGACGATCGCCTCGCCGGTCATGCCGGGGCGAACGCGCGAGTCGGCGGTGTCCAGCGCGAACCAGACGGTGTATTCGACGATGCCATCCGACTCGGCGCCGATCCAGTCGATGCGCGTCAGCGAGGCCGAATACGACTCATCGGGCAGCGCGTCGAAACTGATGGTGGCGGCCATGCCTTCGGCGGATTGATCCAGGTCGAGTTCATTGAGCGGAGCCGACAGCCACACCGTCGACAGATCGGTGATCTCGACGGCGCTCGTCGCCAGCGTGACGCTCGTTCCCGGCTCGATGTTCAGCGCCGTGACGATGCCGGCGATGGGCGCGACCAGTTCCGCCCGCGCCAGGTCGGCCTCGGCGTCCGCCAGGTTCAGCTCGGCGATCTGCACAGCCAGTTCGGCGCTGGCGATCTGCGATTCGCTGGCGCCGTTCTGCGCCTGCTCGTACTCCAGTTCGGCCATCTGCACGCGCACCGCCGCCGACCAGATGCTGCCCTGGTTGCTCGGCGTTTGCAGGTCTTGCAGGTTGAGCCTCGCGATCTCCAGATTGAACGATGCCGCACCGACGGCCGCATCCTGCAGGGCAAGCTCTTCGTCCGTGCCGTTCATGTTGGCGCGCTTCTGCACGGCCAGGTCGTAGGACTCCTGCGCCTGCTGAAGACGCAGTTCGGCGCTGCGAAGCTGCGTGTCGCTGGTCGAATTGGCGGTGTCGCTGTACGACGCCTGCGCGCTGACCAGCGACAGCCGGGCCTGCTCGATATCGTCTTCGGACGGCGGTTCGAGCACACCCTGAAGCGTAAGCTGCGCCTCTTCCAGGCTCAGGCGCGCCTCGGTCACCGACCGTTCGAACGCGGTCGTATCCAGCCGCGCCAGGACCGTCCCGGCCGTCACCACGTCGCCTTTGTTCACCAGCACCTCGGCCACCTCGCCGGAGCGCTGGAAGGTCAGAACTGCCGTTTCGTTCGCCGATACCGTCCCGAGCAGCGCCAGCGTGGTCGTTTCGGCCTCCTGAACGGTGGCGTTGTTGGCCGCGCCAAACTGCGGCACGGTCCCGCTGGCCTGCACGGCCGCCATCCGCTGGCGCACCTCTTCGACCGTGACTCCCTGCCGGGCGGCGATCTGCTCCAACTGCGCGTCGCTGATCGCGGGCAGTTCGGCGACGGTGGTCGTCTGCGCCGCCGATGTCTGCGAGCGGGCATAGACGACGATACCGGCTGTCACGGCCGTCGTGAGCAGGACGAGCAGGAAAAGAAGTCGGCTGACACGCATAATCACCTCTTGGCACATTCCCGCGCAGCATGCATGAGAAGGGTGTGCTGCGCCCATGACGGTATTGTCGAGAAAGAATGTGTAAGACCTGGGGAGTGATCCTGGAGAATGTGTAAATTCCCATGGCGGGCGCCAGAATTTACATTTTCTCCATAGGAGTGTCCTAGAATAGCCTTTAGATGACAGACACAGTGGGTGATCAATGACCTCACAGACCATCCTGATCGTTGACGACAGCCGGGAAACGGTGCGCGCCCTGCGCGTCTTTATGGAGGAATCCGGCTTTCGCGTGCTGACCGCCTACGACGGCGCGACGGCTCTGTCCACCTTGCAGGCCAACACGCCGGATCTGGTGATCCTCGACCTCATGCTGCCGGACACCAACGGGCTGGACATCACCCGCGTGGTACGCTCCAACACCCGGCTGAAATACACGCCGATCATCATGCTCACCGCGCGCGTGGACGACTCCGACAAGATCGTCGGGCTGGAAATCGGCGCGGATGATTACATCACCAAGCCGTACAACCCGCGTGAGGTCGTGGCCCGTGTGCGCTCGGTGCTGCGCCGCGCCCAGGGCGAGCCGGAAGCCGAGACCGAGCGGACGCTCCGCTACGGCGAGATCACCCTGTATCCGTCGCGGCACCAGTTGTTCGTCGGCGAGCGCGAGATCGAGCTGACGCGCATCGAGTTCGAGATCATGCAGACCCTGATGCGCAGCCCGCAGCACGTCTTCACGCGCTCGGAGTTGATCGAGACGGCCCTGAATTTCCAGTATGAAGGGCTGGAGCGGTCGCTCGATACCCACATCAAGAATTTGCGCAAGAAAGTCGAGATAGACCCCCGCACGCCCGAATACATCCAGACCATTTACGGTGTGGGCTATCGCCTGGGAAGCCGGTGAGTATCGTGAATCGCCTGTGGATACGCCTCAGTCTGACGTTTGGCGCGGTCATCCTGATCGCTTTCTTGTTCGTCTCGGCCATCAGCGTGCAGCTCTTTCGTGCCAACTCCGAACAGAGCGTTGCCGACGGCCAGGAACTGGTGCTGCACGGGCTGACCGCTCAGCTTGTCAACTTTTATGAGGAAACCGACTCGTGGGAGGGCGTTGAGACGCTTTTCGCCGGCGCCCAGCAGTTCGTGGGTCGGGGACGCGGCGACTACTTCCTACTCAAATCGCCAGACGGCCAGGTCATCATGGAGAGCAAGGATCTGATGGCGCAGCCACCTGTAGCCGGTATCATGGTGAGCGCAGGCCAGGCGTTAACGACCGACGGGTCTGTGGACTCTGGCAGCCCCGCTGAGTTTGTCCCCGCCCAGGCCGCCGGCCCCGAACCCGCTCCGGGGGAGCCTCAGCGCGACGAACTCCCGGTGGTAGTCGACGGCGAAACCGTGGCCATCCTGAGCGTGCTCCAACCGCCCAAGCTGTCGTTTCCGTTGTTTGCTGTCGCGCGCGCCGTCGGCATCGAGGAAATCCTCATCCTGAGCGCCATCACCATCGCCGTGGTCAGCGTACTCTCCGGTATCGTCATCAGCCGGGGACTGACCAACCCGCTGGACAGTCTGGCGACGACCGTGCAGCAGGTCGGCGCCGGACTGATGGACAGCCGGGTGCGCGCCACCGGCACGATCGAGACGGTCTCGCTGGCCCAGTCGTTCAACCGCATGGTCGATCAGCTTCAGGAGGCCGAGCAGAAGCGCCGCAACCTGGTGGCCGACGTCGCCCACGAACTGCGCACCCCGCTTTCCGCGCTTCAAGCCGGGTTGTATGCCATCCTCGACGATGCCTACCCGCTGAGCAAGCAGGAGATCGCCGGGCTATACGAGCAGAGCCGCATGCTGAGCCGGCTGGTCAACGATCTGTTCGAGCTGACCCAGGTGGACAGCAAACAGCTTCCGCTGGAACTGAAGCCGTTGGATCTGACGCGGTCCATCGAGGATTTCGTCGCGCCCTTCCGTATCGTCGCCGAAAGCATGGGCATCGACTTCCAGGTGAAAACAGCGCCTGGCGTGCCCGTCGTCCTGGCCGACCAGAGCCGCATCAACCAGATCATCCACAATCTGCTCAGCAACGCCCTGCGCCACACGCCTGAAGAGGGCAGGATCACCGTCGAGGTGTGCCGCGCCGCCGCGTCGGACGACGTGGAGATCGCCGTCATCGACACCGGTGACGGCATCACCGCCGAACATCTGCCGCACGTCTTCGAGCGCTTCTACCGCGGCGACTATGGCCGCAGCCGCGATCAGGGCGGCACCGGCCTGGGGCTGGCCGTCGCCCGGGCACTGGCCGAAGCCCACCACGGCACACTCGACGCCTTCAGCGAGGGCATCCCCGGCAAAGGCGCGACCTTCATCCTGCGCCTGCCGGCAGGCCCGGCACGCCTGCCCTCCGCGACCTGAGCCAAGTCGGTCGCGAACGGGCGGTCCACGAACGGGCGGTCCACGAACGGGCGGTTCACGAACCGCCCCTACCACGCCATGATGACCCTTCCTAAGCGATCAGGGAATTTGATGCGTTTGCCCTGAATCTCCACCCCCAAAAGTTGACAGCGCCCGAAACCGGTGTTATGTTATGGTTAACATATCGGTTGCGGGCGCCTCGCCCGCATTGAGACGGCTTTCTAGAAATTCTTTATGGCGACCCTCTATGGCGACCATTGAAGATGTCGCAAAACGCGCCGGCGTCTCTGCGATGACCGTGTCGCGTGTCCTGAACAATTCGGGCTATATTGGGGAAAAGACCCGTGAAAAGGTCGAGTTGGCCATAGCCGAACTCGGCTATGTGCCCAATGCCCTGGCGCGGAGTCTGCGCTTCAAGACCACCCATACAGTGGCGCTGGTCCTGACCGACATCACCAATTCGTATTTCACCACCGTGGCGCGCGGCGTCGAAGACATGGCCAACGCCCGCGACTTCACGGTCATGTTCGCCAATACCGACGAATCGCCCGACAAAGAGATGAAGTACCTGAGCGTGCTGGCGCAGAAGCAGGTCGACGGCGTGCTGCTCGTCCCTGCCTTCTCGTCGCCGGACCCGATCACCTTCCTCAGGGCGCGCGGCATCCCCGTCGTGGTCCTCGATCGCCGCATCCCCGGCGTGTCCGTCGACACCGTGCGCACGGACTCGGTTCGCGGCGCCTATCAGCTCACCCGACATCTGCTCGACCAGGGCCACCGGCGCATCGCGCTGCTGACCGGCCCGGCCGAGATCTCGACCTCGACCGACCGCGTGGCCGGTTACAAGCAGGCCCTCTTCGAAGCCGGACTGGGCGAAGAGGATGCCATTGTCCGGGGCGGCAGCTACACCATGGACAGCGGCTATGAGCAGGCGGAGTGGGCGCTGGCGCAGAAACCAATGCCGACCGCGCTCTTTGCGGGCAACAACTTCATCGCCATCGGCGTCCTGCGGGCGCTGCGCGATCGCGGAGTGCGTGTGCCGGAGCGGATGTCGGTCGTCTCGTTCGACGATCTGCCTCATCAGTCGGCGGTCGAGCCGTTCCTGACGGTGGTCAGCCAGCCCGCCTACGAGATCGGCGCGCAGGCGACTGCCCGGCTGTTCGATCTCCTCGGCGGCAAAGCGGGCGATGAACCGATCGATCTGGTCCTGCCCGCCGAAATGATCGTCCGGCGATCCAGCGGCGCGCCCAGACGGGTCCGGGTTCGCGCCCCGTAGGTCGCAAGTGTCGCACTCACCTGGAGCAACCTCTGTTCCGCACATTATCTGACTTGCAGTTCAGGAGCAAGGCAATGAACGATCTCGCAGCAGGCAGCGAACTGGCGGCCCGGGTACCGCAGAGAAAACTGGCGACCGGGGCCTCGATGCCCGCCATCGGCCTGGGCACCTTCGGTTCCGACCACTATACCGCCGATATGGTCGCCGACGCCGTGCGCGGCGCCATTGCCGCCGGCTACCGCCACATCGACTGCGCGGCGGTCTACGGCAACGAACGCTCGGTGGGCGCGGCCATTCGCGATGCGATCGCCGCCGGCATCCCGCGCGAATCGCTGTGGATCACCTCCAAGCTGTGGAACGACAAACACGCCGAGGCCGACGTCATCCCCGCCTTCGAGCAGTCGCTCAGCGACCTCGGGCTGGACTATCTCGACCTCTACCTGATCCACTGGCCATTCCCCAACTTTCACGCCCCCGGCGTCGACGTCCACTCGCGCGATCCGCACGCCAAACCCTACATCCACGAGAACTTCATGAAGACGTGGCGGCAGCTCGAAAAGCTGGTGGAAAGCGGGCGCGTCCGCCACATCGGCACGTCGAACATGACCATCCCCAAGCTGAAGCTGCTGCTGCGCGACGCAGCCATCCGTCCCGCCGCCAACGAAATGGAGCTGCATCCGCATTTCCAGCAGCCGGAGCTGTTCCGCTTTGTGCAGGAACAAGGCATCGTGCCGATCGGCTTCTCGCCCCTGGGCTCGCCCTCGCGCCCGGAACGCGACCGCACGACCGACGACACCGTCGACATTGAAGACCCGGTCATCGTGGCCTGCGCCGAACGGCTCGGCGTGCATCCGGCGCTGGTCTGCATCAAGTGGGCGGCACAGCGCGGGCAGGTACCTATCCCCTTCGCCGTCAAACCGCACCAGTACATCGCCAACCTGCGGGCCGTGGTCGAAGACCCGCTGACTGACGCCGAAATGGCGGCCATAGCCGGCATCGACCGGAACTGCCGGCTGATCAAGGGGCAGGTGTTCCTCTGGAAGGACGACCAGAGCTGGGAAGACCTGTGGGACGTCAGCGGCGAGATCGCTCCCTGAGGATAAGGTCATGAGCAGACGCTGCATCATCACCGTCGACTGCGGCACCTCCAGCACCAAGACAGCGCTCTGGGATGAAGCCGGCGCCCTGCTGGCGGAGACCAGCGCCGCCTATCGCGTCGAGCGCCCCGACCCGCTGTGGGCCGAGATCGACGCCGAAGCGTGGTGGCGCGCGCTCTGCGTCACCGTGCGCGAAGTCGTGGCGCGCGCCGGCCTGCAAGCGGACGACATCGCCGGCCTCGGCCTGGATGGCGTGGGCTGGACGCTGATCGCCGTCGACAAGGCCTGCACGCCGCTGACCCCGGCCATGATCTGGCTGGACCGCCGCGGCGAGGCGGAAGCGGCGGCCCTGCGGCATACGCCGGAGGCCGACGCGCTGGTGCGGCTGACCGCCAACCCGCTCGATGCCGCCTACATCACACCCAAGCTGCTCTGGCTCAAAAACCACCAGCCGGACCTCTTCGCCGACGCCCACGTCTTCCTGACGTGCAGCGGCTTTCTGACCGCGCGGCTGACCGGCGAATTCACCTGCGATCTCACCCAGGCCTACGGCTATCACTGCTTCGACATCGCCAACGCCCGCTGGGATGAAGCGGCGGCCGCTCTGCTCGGCATCCCGCTGGAAAAACTGCCTCCGATCCTCGCGCCCATGGACATCGCCGGCCATCTGACGCCCACTGCCGCCGCCGCGACCGGTCTGAAAGCCGGCATCCCGGTGATCGCCGGCTGTCTCGACGCCGCTTCCGGGGCGCTGGGCGCCGGGGTAACGCAGTTGGGTCAGACCAACGAACAGGGCGGCCAGGCCGGCGGCTTCGCCATCAGCATCGATCATGTGGTGGTCGAACCGCAGTTGATCTTTTCGCATCACGTGCTGCCAGGACAGTACCTGCTCCAGGCCGGCACCGTCGGCGGCGGATCGCTCGGCTGGTTCCGCGACGTACTCGGTCAGGTCGAGGTCAGCGCGGCGGCTCTGCTCGATGCCAGTCCGTTCGAACTGTTCAGCACCCAGGCGGCGACTGCTCCACCAGGAGCCAACGGCCTGATCTGGCTGCCCTACATGGCCGGCGAGCGCACGCCCCTGTGGAGCAGCACCGCGCGCGGGGTACTGTTCGGCCTGAGCTACGCCAGCACGCGCGCCGACATCCTGCGGGCGCTGATGGAAGGCGCGGCCTTCGCCGTCTACGACAACATGCGCCTCGCCGCCGAAAAAGGCGCGGTCATCCGCGAGTGTCTGGGGTCCGGCGGCGCCACCAGCAGCCCGGTCTGGTGCCAGATCAAGGCCGACATCTACGGCGTGCCGTTTATCGTCGCGCGCCGGGCCGATGGCGGCGAAGGCGGTCACAGCCTGGGCATCTTCGCCATGACGGCCAGGGGCATCGGTCTGACCGACAATGCCGGCGCGCTGGTCGAGGCGCTCCTGCCCAACCGCCAGGTCTTCGAGCCTGTGCCGGAACGTCATGCGCTCTATCAGGAGCAGTTCGAGATTTATCGCAGCATCTCGCGCAAGCTGCTGGACGACTTTGACCGTCTGGCCGCCCTGCGCGCCCGACCGTGAACGTATCTTCACCTCACCCCTCAGTCCCCTCTCCATGTACATGGAGAGGGGAAGCCAAGAAGCGCAGCAGGGGTGAGGATAGCCAGGTCCAGTGCTCGATGAGTTCGCGGACGTATCCTGAGCGAAGACATTGAAGCGTTATCGAGGAAAAGAGGGTTGTCGTGAAAGCCGCTGTTCTGCAAAACAAACAGGTCATGACCTATGGGGATGAACCAGACCCGTCGGTGGAGGCCGGTCAGGTGCTGCTCAAGGTGCACGCAGCATCCATCTGCGGTTCGGATATCAGCCGTTTCGCCAAAGGCCACCGGATGTATCCCCTCATCCTGGGTCATGAAGTGGCGGGCGAGATCGTCTCAGTCGGCGAGGGCGTGAGCGGCGATCTGGTCGGCAAACACGCCGCAGTGATCCCGTTGGTGCCCTGCTTCACCTGCCCGCAGTGCCAGCGCGGCCTGTACTCGGCCTGCCGCAGCTATTCGTTCATCGGCTCGCGCCAGGCGGGCGGCTTCGCCGACTACGTAGCCATCCCGGCGCGCAACGCGCTGATCCTCCCGAACGACATGAAGGCCGAAGAAGCGGCGCTGATCGAGCCGTCGACGGTGGCGCGGCACATCCTCGACCTGGGCGATTTCCAGGCGGGGCAAACGGCGATCGTGCTGGGCGCGGGGTCCATCGGACTGATGGTGGTGCAGTGGCTGCGCATCCTGGGTGCGAAGACGATCATCGCCACCGACACAGTGGAAGCCAACCTGGAGATCGCCCGCAAAGTCGGCGCGCATGTGGCACTCAATCCGAAGACGACGGACGTGGTGGCCACCGTCAGGGAGCTGACCGGCGACGGCGTCGATCTGGCCGTGGAGGCCGCCGGCTCACCCCAGGCGCTGGCGCAGACCATCCCGGCGACCCGCCCGCGCGGCACGATCGTACTGGGCGGCAATCAGCCGCTTGACGCCAGCCTGCCCATGCAGTTCGTCGAAGATTTGATGCGCAAGGAGTTGACGCTGCGCGGCTGCTTCATGTCGTACAGCGCGCCGTTCCCCGGTCACGAGTGGACCGACACGGTCGCGGCCATCGAAAACGGATCGCTCGACTTGCAGACCATGATCTCACACCGCGAACCGCTGGCCGATGTGGTCGGCATCTTCGAACGCATCACTCGTCACGAACTGGCCCACCAGAAGATCATCCTGCTGCCATAAACGGGGAGAATGGATGGCTAGAAAATGGCCGTGATCAGGACGACGGTCATCAGCGCGCCCACCGCCCCGCCGGCGATTACCTGCGCGACGGTGTGACGGCGCAGGACCACGCGCGAGGCGCTGACGATCGGGATCAGCGGGAAGAGGATCAACGCCGGCGTCGAGCCATAGATGACGCCGGTGACCACCACCGCCGTCGTGATGCTCATGGCGTGCATGCTGATCTGCCACACCAGCGTGATCGCCAGCATGACCGTGATCTCGATCAGGCTGATCAGGGCGAACTGCGGCATCAGCGAGGCATTCATCAGCGAGAGGATCACCCAGGCAAGCGTAGAGCAGATGATGGTCAGCGCCATGGGGACATAGCGCTGCTTGCGTACGCGCACATGCACATCGGTGATGCGCCCCAGCGCGACCATGACGACGATGTACAGCGCCGGGATGATGCAGACCAGCACCGTGTACACCAGTGCCCAGGTGAGTGCCTCTTCGAGGGTATTTGCGGCGCGATAAGCGAGGGGAAAGGCCAGCACTCCCCAGACAACTGGAGGACTGAATACATCTGAGATAATCCGCGCCACTTTTAGGCGCATGGCTCCGCTTTGGTTCATTCGACCTCAAGCTACTGTTCAGTCTCATGTGAGTCTATCATAGGTTTCCGGGTTCTCTGGAATGTCGCGGTTAAGAAAGCGAGAATAAAACTCTCATGAACGACCAGCTCAGCGGTCAACTCGTCCTGGATTGGGCCATTCCGAAGTACGCGCAGGAAATGTTCTGGCTGGAATCGCCTTCCGGCGCGGTGCAAACCGAAGGCGTGCAGGGGCTGTTCACACTGCCGGAGCCGGCCGACAGCCTGGTGCTGCGCTGGGGCGGCGCGGAGGGCCCAGCCCTGGCGAGGCTGGCCTGGCGCGTCGATTCGCTGGAATGGGATGGCACAGTGCGCCTGGGGGGCTACATCGACGCCATGCATATCGCCCCGGCCGGAGAGGTGGATGGCGCGATCGTCGTCCTGCACCTGGGCGGCCAACCGCTCAAGCCGGGTGCCGCCCCCTATGTGGGCGGCGCGCAGCGGAAGAGCCTGCCCTACCAGACGCCCGGCTTCTTTGAGGGCATTGACGATGACACGGCGGAGAGCTTCAGCACCTGGCTCGCGGTCGACGACAGCCCCGTCCTGGCTTTGGCGCAGGATGCCCTGGTCAGTAAGCTGCGCGTCTGGTGCTTCGGCCGGCTGACGGCGGAAAAAGCGCGCTGGCATGAACGTTTCGCGCTGCCGCTGTGGCTGGGCGAGATGACGTTGTTCAACGTCTGATTGGCCGTACGGAACGAATTTACAGACTGATAACAACCCTGAGAGGTCGCTGAATAAACCGTACCACCGTCCATTTTTAGGCCTATCATGGGGGTTATGGTCGTATTCAACGTGGAGTTTTCGGCATGAATCGTAACGTCCGCATCGTTCTCGGTCTGATCATCGCGGTCGCGGTGGTTGGTGTTCTGGGCGCAGCGTATATTTTCATCAGCGGCGGAAGCGGCGAGGCCAGCCGTGAAACCGAAAGTGAGGCCGTCGAAGCGGCTGCCAGCGCGACTGTCTTCGAGATCGTGCCAGACGAATCGGAAGTTCGCTTCATGCTCGATGAAGATCTCCGCGGCGTTCGCACCACCGTCACCGGTCGCACCACCGATGTCGCCGGGCAGATTGCGGTCGATTTTGGCGCCCCTGCCAATACCGAGCTGGGCGAGATCACCGTCAACGTCCGCACGCTGCTGACCGACAATGAATTCCGCAACCGCGCCATTCGCGGGCAGATCCTTCAGTCGCAGCAGGACGAGTTCGAATTCGCGACGTTCACGCCCAGCACCGTCGAGGGCCTCCCGGAAACCGTCACCATGGGCGAGGCATTTACCTTCACCATCACCGGTGACTTCGCGCTCAAGGGCATCGCCAAGCCGGCCACCTTCACCGTGACCGTCACTCCGGAAAGCGAAGACCGGATCACCGGTACGGCCCAGGCGGTCGTCCTGCGCGCCGACTACGGGCTGACCATCCCCAGCGTGCCCGGCGTCGCCAATGTCGAAGAAGAAGTGCAGTTGGAGATCGACTTTGTGGCCGTGCCGGCCGCGGCGGGCTAACCTGTCACACCATTCGTAGGGACAAGGCCTGCCTTGTCCGTCTTTGCCTAATCCATTCACAAACGAGAGGGTTGCGGTCCAGCACCCTCTCGTTTTTATTTGTCGCGGTTCAGCACCGTGCGGATGTGCCGGGCGCTCTCGCGAACGTAGGGCTGCGACAGGGCATCGTCATGCGGGCCAGGGATATCGAATATCTTGAACCCGCCGCGGGTCAGCGCCGCCCAATCGTCTTCCGACTTGCGGTGAGGCCGGCTCAGGCGGATCGGGTCTTCGTGCGAACGCAGATAGACGATGGCACCGACGCAGGGGCGCGCGACGTAGCGGCGGGCCGCGCGGCGTGTCTGGCGGGAGACGCGGGCCTTGGCGCGGTCTTCCGGGCTGGCGCGCAGAGTCTTCGCCCGCGTGATCAACCCGCGCCGCATCCGGTAGAGCCGGCTGCGCACCCTGCCGATGAGACCCTTCGAGTCCGGACGTGGACGCCGCGTCTCCGCATCGGCTTCATCGTCCACATCGTCCATCCAGCCACCCCTGGCGTTTCGAACCGTGAAGTGCGTGTCCAGCAGGATCAGCGCGATCGGCGGATGGCCGGCGGCGGTGAGCTGCTGCGCCATCTCGTAGGCGATCGCTCCTCCGATCGACAGGCCGGCCAGCGCGCACGGCCGATCGCCAATCACCGGCAGGGCCAGTTCGACGTAATGACGGGCCAGCGCCTCCAGAGTATCGAAGCGCTTCTGCTGCGGATCGTGGCGGGGATGGTGGAAAGCATACACCGGGTAGTCCGGTCCCAGCTCGGCCACCAGATGGCGGTAGTTCATGGCATTGCCGGGCGCGCCCGGCACGCCCAGCAGGACGGGCTTTGACCCGTACGGATTGAGCGCCACCAGCGCCGAGGTGGCCGGGTGCCCCGCGTCGAGATAGGCAGCCAGCCGCTCCAGCGTCGGATGCTGGTAGATGATCGCCGGGGTGATGGCGACGCCGTAAAGCGTGTGCAGCTCGCTGACGACGCGCATCGCCTTGAGCGAGTCCGCGCCCAGGTCGAAGAGATTATCGTCGCGACGGATGCTCCCCACCGACAGGATGTTTTGCAGCAGGGGCAGCAGGCGCGCCTCGGTCGGCGTCTCCGGGCTGGTGGCCTGCGCATCGACAGCCGGAGCCGGCAGGGCCTGCACGTTCACCTTGCCGCTGGGCAGCAGCGGAAGCGCGTCGAGGAAGACGAACTGCGCCGGGATCATGAAGTCGGGCAGCGCCTCACTGAGAAAGGCACGCAGATCGCCGGCGGCTAATGCTTCGGCCACAGGCTCGCCAGCGCGGGGCGCTACGTAAGCGGCGATGCGCAGCACGCCCTGATCGCTGATGGCGCGGACCAGCGCCGCCGCGACACGCGGGTGCTGGCGGATTCGGTTTTCGATCGGCAGCAGTTCCACCCGGAAGCCGCGGATCTTGATCATGGCGTCCAGCCGTCCCAGGTGGACGAGGTTGCCATCAGGCAGAATGCGGCCCAGGTCGCCGGTGCGATAGAAGCGAAAGGCCGGGTCAACCGGGTCGACGATGAACTTCTCCGCCGTCAGCTCCGGCGTCTTCCAGTAGCCCTTCTCGCGCGCCGTCGTGCGCACCACGATCTCGCCGATTTCGCCGTCCGGCAGCGGCGCCAGATCGTCCCCGGCGATGATCAGCCGCGTCTCGCCGGAAGGCTTCCCCACCGGCACGGTTGCCCCATCGACCACGGTATCGTGATCGGCGATGAAGCGGGTGATATTGCCCACCTCCGTCGTCGCGTAGGTGTTCAGGAGCTGCGTGCCGGGCGTGAAGCTGCGCCGGAACAGTTCGAAGTCGGTCTGAAGGACCGGCTCGCTGCCCAGGCGGATCAGACGGACGTTCCGGATCGGTTCGGGCGGCGGCGTGCCGAAGACCGCGCGAAAAAGGCTGGGGAACATGCTGAGAAAGCTCACCTGCTCGTCGACGATCCAGGCCTGGATGCGCTGCGCCGTCTCGAGGTTGACGTTGAGCAGATGCACCGCCGCCCCGGCAAAGAGCGCGCTGCGGATCGGCCCCATGCCGCCGGAAGCGGTTAGCGAGCCAAACGACAGGGCGCGGTCGGTCGGCAGGAGCAGCGTCTCCAGCGACCGCTGCCGCGCGATCGCGTAGTCGCCGTGAGTGCGAAGAATGCCTTTCGGAATGCCGGTGCTGCCCGACGTGAAGACAAGCGTGAACGGGTCGCTCGGGCCGATGGGCCCGTCCAGGTTAGCCGCGTCCGGCGCTTCCGGGTCCCCGCCGCCGTCCGGCTCAATCACCAGGACCGGCCGCCCTTCCGCCAGGCGCAGCGCCGCCTCATAGTTGTGAGGGTCGGTCACCCAGGCGGCGATCTCCACCTGATCGAGGATGGATTTCACCCCGGTCGGCGGCAGGCGCGTGTCGATCGGCACCCGGGCTGAGCCTGCTTTGCCGATGGCCACCCAGGCGGTGATCGTTTCGACGCCGTCGTCCAGGTAAGTGGCGACGAACGATCGCGGCGGCGCCACCGGGGCGATCCGGCGCGCAAAGCGGTTGGCGGCGGCGTTGAACGTCTGATAGGCCAGGTGCTGGTCGCGCGACTTGAGCGCCGTTCGATCCGGCGTGTGCGCGGCGTGATGCTCCACCCAGCCATGCAGGGCGGCGGGAGCCGTCGCAGATCGGATCGTCCCGGCTTCCGTCTGCATGGCCGTCAGACCCAGCGCACCAGCCGCCGGTAGAGGGCGGCCAGCAGCGCGGTGGAAATCACGCCAATCGTCGCGATGATCACCAGCCCGGCGTAGAGTTCTTCCGTGCGCAGCGTCTGCCAGGAGCGCCACACGATGTGCCCCAGGCCATCGGTGGCGGTGTGCAGCTCGATGGCGATAGAGACCACGAAGGCGCTGTTGAAGGCGATGCGCAGGCCGGTCAGCGCCAGCGGCAGGCTGCCCGGCAGCAGCAGTCGGGTGATCACCGTCAGGGGCCGCGCGCCGTAGACCTGAGCGATGGCCAGATAGTTGGGGTTGATGGTGCGAATGCCCGCCATCGTGTTGAGCACCATCGGGAAGAAGGCCGCCAGCCCGATCACGACCTGACGTGGGGTATCCCCTAGCCCGAAGATGACCAGCGCCAGCGGCAGCAGCGAGATCTTCGGCAGCGGGTAGATGATGCTAAGGATCGGATCAGCGATGCGCGCCAGGGCACGGCTGAAACCCATCAGCAGGCCGAGCAGATAGCCGATCGTCGCGCCGGCGGCCAGTCCTATCAGCAGGCGGCGCAGCGTGGGGATCACGATCGACTGCCATTCGGTTGTGCTGAACCATTTGGCCAGCGTGCGCGCCGTCACGGATGGCTGGGGGAAGAACAGGGGCGAGATGGCCCTCGTGTTGGCGGCGTTCTCCCAGACCATCAGCAGGATGAGGACCAGGACTGCGGCGACCGCGATGCCGATCCAGTTACCGCCCATATGACTGCCGGCCCCAGACGTCAGCCGGGAGGACGCACGGCCGCTGACGGGCTTTTCAAGTCCAGCAAGTTCCAAATCTGCCATCGCATCTCTCTAAAGGTGGGGTGCTCGATATCATGGAGGCTACGAGGACGCGAGAGCGGCGCGGCCACCTCCGCCCGGATCGTGCCGGGGCGCTGCGACATGACCAGGACGCGGTCGGCCAGAAGCAGCGCCTCGTCAATGTCATGAGTGACGTAGATGACGGTCTTCCGTTCGCTTTCCCACAGGGTCAGCAGTTCCTCCTGCATGATCAGCCGGGTCTGCGCGTCCAGCGCGGCGAACGGCTCATCCATGAGCAGGGTCGGCGCGCCGCAAACCAGCGCCCGCGCAATATTGACGCGCTGCTGCATGCCGCCAGAGAGCTGGTGCGGGAACGCCGCCTCGAAGCCGCTCAGATGCACGCGATTGATCGCATCGCGCGCCCGTTCGCGTTTTTCGTTCTTGCTGAGCGAGAAGCGCTCCAGTCCGAAGATGACGTTGTCCAGCACGCTCAACCAGGGCAGCACCCCGTGCTGCTGAAAGACCATGGCGACCGCTGGACCATGTTTGTTCTGGGCGCTGTCGGTCACCCGGATGCTGCCGCTGGTGGGCTGAATCAGATTGGCGATCAGCTTGAGCAGCGTCGACTTACCACAGCCGCTGGGACCGAGCAGCGCCATAAATTCGCCGGAACGAACGGCAAAGGACACCCCGTCGAGCGTCGTCAGCAGCTTTCGATTCGGCAGCGGGTAGCTGTAACCCACGCTCTCGCAGACGATTCCCACGGCCGACTAACCGCCGCTCTCTGGCGTCGCCTCGGGGGCCATCTCAGACGCGACCTCTCCATCGAGGCGGGCCGCGGCGGCGCGGACGAACGACGGATCGTAGATATCCTCGACCGGCACGATGGCATCCAGCAGGTCCTGCTCGTTCAGCCAGTTCTGGTAATCCATCACCGTCTCGGTGGCCATTTCGCCGTTGTCGCGCATGGCGATCCAGCAGGTGCTTGCCAGCAGATCCGGTTCCACCTCCAGCGCGGTGGACAGCAGCTCAAGGGTCTGCTCGGTCGGGCCTTCGTTGAACTGGCGGCTGCCCTGCAAATAGGCGACCAGGTAACGGATCGCCAGATCATCCTCGCGGTTGAGCATGGACGGTCCGAAGAGCAGCACGCCCTGCGAGGCGTTCGGCACGATTTCCGGCGAGCCGACCAGGATGTCCAGTCCGTAAAGCTGGATGGCCTGGGCGATGGCCGGTTCATTCATCCAGGCCAGGGCCACGCTGCCGTTGCTGAGCGCTTCAGGGCGGGCGCTGGACGGGATATTCTCGATGATCACATCAGTGAGAGTCATGCCATGCTGCTGGAGATACGTGTCCAGGTAGTACTGCGCGGACCCATTGGGCACCGCCACCGACGCGCCGCGCAGGCTTTCGACGTCGAAGCCTTCCGCCTGCCCGGGCGCCACCATAAAGGCGTTATAGGCGCAGTGATCCGGCTTGTTGTAGCTGGACACGGCGACCATCCGCAGGGTTTCACCGCGCGTGACGGCGTTGAACAGCCCGGGCGTCAGGCCCGCCTGCAGGACGTCGATATTGCCCTGCAAGAGCAGCGCCAGCGCCTCGGCGTCGTTGGTGCTGGAGACGGTGACGAACTCGACGTCAATGCCCTGCTCGGCAAAATGACCGACCGCGTCGGCGAGGTAGGTCCCGGAGTTGCCCAGCAGCTTGCTGACCACGACCTTCACGGGTGTCAACTCACCCTGGGCGTGGATGGCCGCACCGATGGTCAGCGCGAACAGAAACAGAAGAACAGCGCGTGCAGCACGAAGTACGGTCATGAACTCCCCCAGAGAGTCGACAAACAATGTTTTGGTCGATTGCGTTGCGGTGATTAATAAAAACTTACTTTCAGTATACCGAATAATCCTCAGTCTCAACGCTTATTTCATTGTATCTTTTTTCACAAACCCTTTACAGAAGTCTGCCTCATCGAGTCCCCGGATAGGGGCGGTCCGTGAGATTCTGTTGAAAAAGGGTCAGCGCTGCCCGAAACCGCGCTGATGTCGAAACGTCGGCTGCCGGAGAATAGAATTCTCGGCAACCCTCCAAAGAGGGAAAACCGACTGGAGTCGGTTGCCGCAGGAAGCGCTCATCCCTAGAATTCCGCTGGAGGAACCCTCTTCAGAGGGTTTCTCGGCTTTGGGGTAGCCGGACGTTGCGCAGTTTTGCGCCAACGTGGGCGAGAACGGCCATGCGCTGCCCAGTTGGCTCTCTCTGTCTGTCGCTTGATCCTACCTCGCTTTCCCGTATTCTCCCTTTTTCAACAGAATCTCGTGAACCGCCGGGATTTGTCAATAGCCTGGGGTCGTCGACCGTCTGCTCATGAAAAGCGCGGCATCTCGGGCGCATTGCGATGCGCCCCCTCCTTGCCAAAACCGGACTGGCGCGTCAGTATCGAGTGCGACGGACCCAACCGAACTTTCTCGATGGGCGCGCTGCGCCCACAAAGGACTGCTGATGCCGAAAATCACCTTCATTGGCGCGGGAAGCATCGTCTTCACCCGCAACCTTTGCAGCGACATCCTCCTCACCCCCGCCCTGCACGACAGTACCATCGCCCTCATGGACATCGACGCCGGACGACTGGAACAGGCGCGCGCGCTGGTCGAGGCGCTGATCCGCCAGCGGGGCTTGAGCAACGCCCGCGTCGAAGCGACCCTGGACCGCCGGGAGGCCGTGCGCGGCGCCGACTACGTCATCACCACCTTCCAGCAGGGCGGACTGGACGCCTACAAGCTGGATATCGAAATCCCGCAGCGCTACGGCGTCGAGCAGTGCGTCGGCGACACGCTCGGCCCCGGCGGCGTCTTCCGGGCGCTGCGCACCATCCCCGTGCTGCTCGATCTGTGCCGGGACATGGACGAGCTCGCCCCGGACGCTTTGCTGCTCAACTATGTCAACCCGATGGCCGCCAACTGCTGGGCGGTGGCGCGCGGCAGCGGCCGCCCGCATGTCGGGCTGTGCCACAGCGTGCAGGGGACGAGCGAGATGCTGGCCCGCTGGATCGACATACCCTACGACGAGGTGGTGTACCGCTGCGCCGGCATCAACCACCAGGCTTTTTTCCTCGACTTCCGGCGCGGCAAGGAAGACCTCTACCCCCGCATCTGGGAAGCGATCAAGCGGGAGGAGGTGCGCGGCCAGGAGCCGGTGCGCATCGAACTCATGGAATATTTCGGCTACTTCGTCACCGAATCCAGCGGCCACGCCAGCGAATACGCGCCCTACTTTCGCAAGACGCGGCAGATGGTCGACGAGGATCTGGTGCCGCGCTTCACCAACCCGCATGACCACTGGTTCGACTTCGGGCGCAGCGGCGGCTACCTGCGTCACTGCATCGCCCGGCAGGAAGATGTCCAGTCCGACTATGAGGCGATCATCGCCGGGGACAAAGCGCCTTCTGAGCGCACCAGCGAGTACGGCGCGTGGATCATCGAGGCGATGGAGACCGACCGGCCGATTCGCATCAACGGCAATGTCCCCAACGATGATCTGATCCCCAGCCTGCCGCGCGGCTGCTGTGTGGAGGTGCCGTGCCTGGTCGACGGCAGCGGGGTGCAGCCGACGCGCGTCGCCGACTATCCGGTGCAGTTGGCCGCCCTCAACCGGACCAACATCAACGTGCAGGAGCTGATCGTCGAAGCGGCGCTGACCGGGAACCGCGACGCCGCGGCCCACGCCGTCATGCTCGACCCGCTCACCGCGGCGGTCTGCACCCTGCCGCAGATCTACGCCCTGGTCAGCGAAATGCTCGAAGCCCAGACGCGCTGGCTGCCGCAGTTCGCCGCCGCTCGGTGATCTTCCGCCCCGGAAAACAAAACGGCCCCGACTTTGTCGGGGCCGCCTTGAGAGTGCGCATGGGGCCCTTTCGGGTCAACCGCCGGCGTCAGTCCGATGGCGAACCGGCATCGGGCAGCGATGCGCCGTTCCAGACCGGATCGAAGTTCGCGCTGACCGCCTCAGCCGGCACCCACAGGTAACGGGCCTGGCAGGCGATGAACAGCTTGTAGAAGCCGTCCTTGGCGTCCAGGATCCACCACGACGAACCGGCCGGCAGCGTGATGTTGGTCAGCGTGTCGAAGGAAGCGCCATAGTAGGCCTGCGTCGGGTTCAGCAAGCGTCCCTGCACCGTCGCACTGGTTTGTGGGTAGGGACAGTCGGTAGCGGTTTCCAGGCAGCTGGCGACCACCGAGTCCGGTACTTCGACCGCAATAAAGTCGAAGGCATCCACTGGTCATCATCCGAGTTGGGGTTGAGGTTGAAGACGAAACCCTCGAACCCATAATAGCGGTCAATGGGATGCCATACAGTGTAGGTCAGGCCGGCTTCTCCGGTCACTTCGTAGGCGGTGATGAGCACGCCTTCGTCGAAAACCAGGACGTACACAGTGTTGAGCGGCGCCAGCCGTGACGCTCCGCGAGGGGCCTGCTCGTCCGGGTAAGGCATGATGAAGGTCACATAGGCGCTGCACCCATCCAGGCCAGCGTCGACGATTTGTCCTGGTTCCTGAGCGGTCACAAAAGAGGACGGGACGAAGAGAGCGAACAACAGAAGAACCATCGAGCCAAAACGAAGGGTCTTTGGTGCGGCCACAGCGATTCCATTCTCTGTACGCGGTACAGTTGCACCCAGTCTAACATTAATTATAACAATGCTCTGATTCCAGGGGGTATGGAGTGGCTCTATTGGATTCTGTTGGACAGTTCACGACTGAACGCTGCTTCATGAACCCCACAGGTGAACCCCACGGCTTCTTCACGAAAACTTCTCCCCCGCCCGGCCATCCTCGTGTTATGATCCAGACAGTCTCGATCCTGCCCTGTCGGCTGCCTCGAACACAGCACTTTGGCGGATCGCGATGTGTCAGCCTGAAGAAACTTTGAGCGCCGCAGCATTCCATGAAGACCATCATCAATCGTCGCTATCGCCTGCTCCAACGGGTCGGCCACGGGGCCATGGGCACCGTCTACCGCGCGCAGGATCTGCTCACCGGCGATACCGTCGCGCTCAAGCTGGTGTCGATCGCCCAGGCCGCCCAGGCGACCGACGACACCTCTGAACACCTGGACTCCCTGCTGCATCTGGCGCGCGAGTTTCGCATCCTGTCGTCGCTGCGCCACCCTCACGTTGTCAGCGTCTACGACTACGGCATCGACGATCGCTCCCCGTTCTTCACCATGGAGCTGCTGGAAGGCGCGACGCCGCTCAACGAGGCCGGATACGGTCGCGAGCCGGCGGTTCAGGCGGATCTGCTCATTCAGCTTCTGGAGGCGATCGCCTATCTGCACCGGCGCGGCGTGATCCACCGCGACCTCAAGCCGGGCAACGTTCTGGTCTCGCCCGATGGAACCGTCAAAGTGCTGGATTTCGGGCTGAGCGCCATCGGCAGTCGCGCGCTGCATCACGCCGGCACCATGGGCTACATGGCCCCGGAGGCCCTGACGTCGCTGGCGATCTTCAGCCAGTCGGATCTGTACAGCGTCGGCATCATAGCCTATGAGCTGGCCGTGGGGCGACTGCCCTTCCAGGGCCATGACATCGTCAGCATCGTCAGGCGCGCGCCCGATCTCTCCTCGCTGAATGGCCACCCGCTTCAACTGGTCATCCAACGGCTGCTGCTGAAGGCGCCCGAAGATCGCTACGCGACCGCCGAAGAAGTCATCCACGCCATCCAGCATGCCGTCGGGCGGACCTACCGACAGGATGCGGCCAAGCGCGAGAGCTTTCTGCAAGCGGCGGATTTCGTCGGGCGCGAAGACGAGATGCAGGTTCTCGCCGGCGCCCTGGCCGACGTCACGGCGGGCGCGGTGCGCTCGGTGCTGATCGGCGGCGAATCCGGCGTCGGCAAGTCCAGGCTGGTGGACGAAGTGGTGGCTCAGGCTCTGGTCAGCGGACTCACCGTGCTGCGCGGCGGCATCGACAGCGTCGGCGGGGTCCCGTTCGAAGCATGGAAACCGGTGGTGCGCCGCCTGCTCCTCTCCGTGCCGGTCGACGACGCGCAGGCCAATTCGCTGCGCTATCTGGTCCCCGATATCGACATGCTGATCGGCCGCGAGATTGCCGGTCCCAGTGCTCCGATGGACGAAGCGGAGCAGCGGCGGCTGGTCGAGGCCATCGTCACCCTCTTCCGGCAGGCCGACTTCCCCATCCTGCTCATCCTCGAAGATCTGCACGGGGCGCGCGAAAGCCTGCTGCCGCTCCAGAGCCTGCTGGCCGTCGCCGGGCTTCACCACCTGATGATCGTCTGCACCTACCTCGAAGACGAGGCGCGCAATCTGCCGGCCCTGCTGACGCCGATGATCCCGATGAAGCTGGAACGGCTGAACGATGACGCGCTCGCAGCCCTGATCCAGTCGATGGTCGGGCGCGATGCACCGCTGGACCGCATCGGCCCGCTGATCAGGCAGGAGACCGAAGGGAATACCTTCTTCGTCGTCGAAGTCGTGCGAGCGCTGGCGGAGGTCGCCGGGGATCTCGGCACCATCGGGCAGGGGCCGCTGCCAGCGAGAGTCTTCACCGGCGGCATGCAGCGCATTCTTCAGCGTCGAATCGCCCGCGTCCCATCGCAAAACCACGCGCTGACTCAGTTCGCCGCGCTCGTCGGCCGGAGCATCGACCGCGCGCTGATGGACGAGTACTTCGGGACAGCGAGGGTCAGCGACTGGCTGTTCCAGTGCGAAAACGCCGCGGTGCTGATCATCCGCGACGAGCACTGGCAGTTCACCCACGATCAACTGCGGCAGGCGGTGGTCCGCGATATCCCGCCGCAGGAACTGGCCGCTCTGCACGCCAGCGTCGCCTCGACCCTCGAAACCGTCTACGCCGGCGACGAACGCTACATCGAAGTCCTGCTCAATCACTGGCGCCAGGCGGAAGATGCCGGCAAGACCATGCATTACCTGGAACGGGTGGCCGAGCGTATGCTCGACATCACTGCCCAGTACCGGGCCTTTCGGGACATCGTCGAGCGAGTCGCGCCGCTGCTCGCCGGCGAAACCTTCAGGCTCAAGCTGGCCCGTCTGAAAGCGCGGGCGTCCTGGCGTCTGGGCGAATTTCAGGCGGCGCTGGAGACGGCCTCGGCCGCCCTGGACATTGCACGACGCAGCGACGATCGGGTCAATATGGCCGAGCTGCTGAATTCGATGGGCAGCACCTTTTTTGCTATGGGGCATCTGGTCGAAGCGGAGCAGTATTACTGGGAGAGTCTGGCGCTCTTTCAGGAGTTGGGAGACCGGGCGAAGATCGCCGCACTGCTGAACAACGTCGGCAACATCGCGCTTCACCAGGGCCGGGTCGACGAAGCCCTGACCTACTACGAGGAATGCTACGCCATCGACCTGGAAATGGGAGCAAAGCGCGGCATCGCCATGCTGCTCAACAACATTGGCGGCCTGTATCAGGTCAAGGGACATTTCGACGCGGCCCGCAAGTCGCACCTGGAGAGCATGGAGATGTACCGTGAAATCGGCGACCAGCGCGGGGTGGCCAGCAACCTGAACAACCTGGGACGGGTGTACCACGCCATCGGGGAGCTGGCCAGCGCCCAGAGCCACTTCCAGCAGAGCCTGGAGATCTACCGGCAGATCGCCCATCCGGCCGGGGCAAAGCGCGCCCTGGCCAATCTGGCCCACGTCTGGATCGATATGGGCCAAACGGACGACGCACTGCTCCAGCTGGTAGAAGTCCTGACCAACATGAACGAGGCGCAGTCCATCTCCATCACGAGCCACGCGCTGCTCGGCTTTGCCCGGCTGTTCCTGCTGTGGGAAAAGCCCGATCAGGCGGCGCACCTGGCCTCGGTGGTGCTGGCAGCAGAGACCGCCACGCCGGATAATTATCTTGAACTGCGGCAAGTGCTTCAGGAACTGGAGAATGCGGGCTACAGCGTCCAGCCTTTCGAAGGCGATATCCGAAGCGAGGTCGCGACGACGGCGCAGCGACTGTCAGAGACCGTCTCCTCCAGACACGCATCGTCGGGCGAAAGCGGAAGTTCAAGCGAGGCAGGAGAAATTTCTTAGGGTCACAGAAGAGGGAATCATGAAGTACGATCGCTTTTCACGCCAGGACTGGCAGCGCATTCAGCAGGATTGGACCGCCTGGTGGGACGGCAGTCTCCAGCGGCCGCTGGTGCTGGTGACCACGCAGGACCCCGGCCATCCGCCTGGTGATTTTCACAACAATCTGGTGCGCTTCCCGGTCATGACGCCGCCGCAGGCCATTCTCGATTACTACCAGCCCTATCTTGAAACGACCCACTACTTTGGCGATGCCTTCCCGCAGTGGTGGCTGAACGCCGGGCCGGGCATCGTCGCCGCCTTCCTCGGTTCGCGACCCTCGTTCGCCGGCGAAGGCGACTGGGGCACCACCTGGTTCGAGTCGCTGGGCGTCTCCTCCCTCCAGGAGATTGAGCTGCGCTACAACCCGGACAACCTCTGGTGGCGGCACTGCCTGACGCTCACCCGCGCCGCCGTCGAGCGCTGGGGCGATCACGTGGTCATCGGCCACACCGATCTGGGCGGCAATCTGGACATCCTGGCTTCGCTGCGCGGCAGTATGGAGCTGCTCTACGACGTCACCGACGCCCCCGACGAGGTCGAGCGCCTCACGCGGCAGATCACGCCGCTCTGGCTGCGCTACTACGACGAGCTCTACAACGTCGTGAAGACGGCGCCACTCGGCGCCTCCTACTGGTCGACCTACTGGTCCCCCGGAACGGGTTATATCCTCCAGAGCGATTTCAGCTACATGATCTCGCACGAGATGTTTCAGCGCTTCGTCCTGCCCGATTTGACAGCCTGCTGTGCGCACCTGGAATACCCCTTCTATCATCTGGACGGCAAAGGCCAGCTCATCCACCTCGACGCCATCCTGGCCATTCCCAACCTGCGCGGCGTGCAGTGGCAGCCGGGCGATGGCGCGCCTCTGGCCGATCAGTGGCTGGACGTGCTGGCGCGCATCCGCGCGGCCGGCAAGCTGTGCCAGGTGTACGTGAAGCGCGAGGGCGCGCGGCGGATCGCGCGGGAATTGGGCGGCCAGGGTTTCCAGTTCCAGATCGTCAACGAAGATCTCACCCCTCACGAAGCGGAGGCGTTCGTCGAAGAGATGCAGCAGATTTAGGAGGTGCCGTAGCCCCGCTGTTTGAAATCCATCCTGTCCTCACCCCGCAAACCCCTGAGCGCAGCCAGCCGGGGTGAGGACAAACAGTCCACGATGGGCCACACGACCCCGGCAAAATCCCTCCAGTGGAGGAGTCGGCACGAGTGAATGATCGATACAATCGGGACCAGGGACAGATTCTTCCAGGGGGCAGAGGATATGAGGCAGGAAATCCCGAGTAAAGCCGCCATCATGGGGCATCCCATCCACCCCATGCTCGTTCCGTTTCCGATCGCCGCCCTGGTCGGCGTGCTGGCGACGGATCTGGCCTATACCGCGACCAACGACCTGTTCTGGCCGGTGGCCTCTCGCTGGCTGCTGATCGTCGGGTTGATCACCGGCGTTCTCGCCGGAGTTGTCGGCGCCATCGACTATCTGGGTATCCCCGCGGTGCGGCGTAAGCCTCCGGCGACCGTGCATGCCGTGGGCAACATCATCGCTCTCTTGCTGTCGGTCCTCAACCTGGGCGCGCGCTTGCAGAGTCCGACGGTCACGATGATTGGACTCTCGGTGATCGTCACTCTGGTGCTGGTGGGCACCGGTTGGCTGGGTGGTGAGTTGAGCTATCGGCATCTCGTCGGCGTGAACAGCCGCCGTGGGGACCACTAGACTGACCGCCTGACCCGGATGGAATCCCGCGACCTGGGGGATACGATGCCCGCCAAGATGACCTAGGCTGTCGGAAAAGAGAAGCGGAGCGAGATCTGATGGCCCCTCCTCAACAGAAGAAACCCTATCTGCGCGGCGGTCGGCGCGAGTCGGCCACCGACTTCTACAATCTGGAATCGGACAGCCAGGAAAAAGACACGGTGTGGAGCGGACAGGGCGCGGACGGCCCGCAGCCCGTCGCCAAGGAGAAGCGCTCGCACACCGATCGTGAGAAGCCGATCAAAACCCAACCGGGTCGAACGCGTCCGATCCTGAAGTTCGGCATGATCAGACCGCGCAGGACAAGTCGGGCGAAAAGCCCAGCCAGGCCGAGGGCGATCGCGAGACGGTCGAGGAAGACCTGGAGGAAAAGCACGGCTCCAGGGATTGAGGCCGCATCGGATGCTGTCATCGGTCCGGCTCTTAGGCACAGATCCGCTTATCCCGAAGTTTGCCTCGTACAGCGACAAGATGAGAAGGACAGGGTTTTCCGTACGGGCGGGGCAATGTCCCCGCCTACCATTCCCGGGCGGACACGCTGGTCCGCCCCACGCCATCAACCCGTCAGATGAACCTGATTCGTGTACTAGTCAGCCAGGCAAATCTACTGGCAAGTCGTCGCCAGAGTCGATATATTCTTTGTCATAAATTTCACAAGTCGCGACACTGTGACAATATCTCTCTTTGGCCGCGTCACAGGAACGACGTTTAAGGACAACAGAAGATGTCATCCCGCCTCGCAACCCGCACCGCCGTCCTTTTCATTGTGCTCGCGGCGTTCGGCTTTTCGGTCACATCCATCCAGGCCAGCACCTTTCACGTCGATCTCAGCACCGACTTCCACGACGGCGATCTTGACGACGGCGTCTGCGACGTCTACAGCCCCGATTTCTGGCATGTCGACATCCATGGATGTTCTCTGCGCGCCGCGGTCGAGCAGGCCCGCGCCAACCCTGGAGCAGATAACATCACCCTGCCGGAAGGAACTTACCCCATCGGCATGAATCCAGTCGGCCCCAACCCCGAAACGCTGAGTATCTACGACGATGAACTCACCATCGACGGCGCGGGAAGGGACGATACTACCCTACAGGGTGTTGGCGGTTACACGGTGCTCACCGTCCTGCCGAGCGGCACGCTTAACCTGAATGACGTGACCATCCGAGACGGCGGCGCCATAGACAAGGCTAGCGCGGGCGGCGCGCACAACGCAGGGGTATCCACCTTCACCAATGTTCGCATCACGCACAATTTCGCGATGATCGGCGCCGGCATCGAGAACGGCGGCTGGCTTTACCTCTACAACTGCAAGATCGACGACAACCATGCCACCTACTCGGGCGGCGGGATCACCGAAAGCGGCATCCACGCGCGTTACGTCCTGCTCGACAATACCGAGGTCTCCGCCAACACAGCGGTCACTTCCGGGGCAGGTCTTTATGTCGAGAATGCCGACATCCAGAACGGTTCGATCGTCCAGGGCAACACGGCCGGAGGGGATGGCGGCGGCATCTACGCCCGCGCCACGGTGAATATCAGCAACTCGACTATCACCGGCAACAGTTCGGGTGGCAGCGGTGGCGGCGTCTTCATCAATGGCGCGACCCTCGCGACGAGCGGAACAACCATCAGCAATAACCAGTCGGGTGGCAGCGGCGGTGGCATGTTCGTCTGGAATCGGGCGATCGTCACCCTGCGCGATACCACCATCGCCGGAAACAGCGCCTCGGGCTACGGCGGCGCCATCGCCAACGCCGACAGTACCCTGCGCATCCTCAACAGTACACTCGGCGGCAACACTGCAACCGGCGCCAGTTCAAGCGGCGGCGCACTGGACAGTTGGGACTTCAATGCCAACGTCCTGATTGTGAACAGCACCATTGTCAACAACAGCGCCACCATCACGACGGGAAGCGGCCTGCAACTGGACGGTGGTTGGCTGAATATTCGCAACAGCATCGTCGCCCACAATGGCCCGAGCAGCAACAACTGCGCTGTGACCCTAGGGATCTTCACCGATGGCGGTGGCAACCTGGACAGCGGTACCTCCTGCGGCTTTGGAGCAGATAGCCTATCAAGCCTCGACCCCAACCTGGACGCGCTGATGAACAACGGCGGACTGACACAGACGATAAGACTGCTGCCCGGCAGTCCGGCGCTCAACGCCGGAAGCAACGTACTGGCAATGGATCACGACGGCCTCGTCATCACCACCGACCAGCGCGGGTCGGGCTATGCGCGCATCCGCAGCGGCACCATCGATATCGGCGCGTTCGAGGCGGAACTGGGAACGCTCAACGTGCAGATCAGCCTCGAAGGACACCCGCAGCCCCCACCGCATACCAGCCATGTGGTCAGCGGGCGCTTCTGGATTCGGCTCCTGAGCAGCGGCGAAGTGATTCACACCGGCGTTTTCACATCCGATGACAGTGGCGTGATGACGCTCCCGAATCTTCCCGTCGGAGAGTATGTGTTCAGAGTGAAGGGGTCGCATACCCTGGCGCGCGAGGCAAAGCTTCTCGTCAGCGCCAGCGGAGGCAGCACGACGCTCGGCGGCACGCTGCTCGAAGGCGATGCCAGCGACAACAACGCCGTCAACATCGGCGACTTCTCCATCCTGGCGGCGGCTTTCGCCACGGCGCAGGGTCAGCCCGGCTACGACGCCAGCGCGGACTTCAATGACGACAGCGTCGTCAACATCAGCGACTTTTCACTGCTGGCAGCCAACTTCGGGCTGATTGGGGATGGCGGCGTGCTGCCCTGAGTAACGCCAGTTATGGGTTAGAACTCTGGGTGAGAAATTCTGTTCATGTGACACTCACGCGCCTCGCCTGGCCGCCCACACCCGTAGCACAGGCGAGGACACGTGCGGCCTCATCTGAGAAGATGGGGGCGCTTTTGTCTCTGCACCCCCCCTGTGCCTTTCAGGCCGGCTCCCGTCTGATAGGGATATAGACCGCAAACATCGTCCCTTTGCCCTGTTCGCTCTCAAACTCAATTCGCCCATGGTGCACTTCAACATAGCTCTTGACGATCGAGAGCCCCAGGCCAGTACCCTCGATGCCACCCGTGTTTGTGGCGCGGTGGTAAGGTTCAAAGAGATTCGCCTGATCTTGCAGCGGAATGCCAATGCCGTTATCGCTTATGCGAAAGACCAGTTCGCCGTCCACCTGCTTCACCTCAAAGCGGACCATCCCATCGTCCGACGAATACTTGATGGCATTTGAGATCAGGTTGGCAAGAATATAGTGGATGAGTTCAGGATCGATGAAGAACCGATCATCCTGGCAGTCATAGACCAGTTCAATGATCCTCGTGTTACCCGGCGAATGTTGATAGCTGTCCCAGATCTGCTCACAAAATAACTTCAGGGCAATGGGTTGCGGGTGAAACTCGACCTTGCTTGCTCTGGCCTTACTGAGCTTGAGTACGTCGTCCAGCAGACGGGTCATGCGGTCGATCTGCGTATTGATTTGCTGAAGTGTTGACCTGCGTTTCTCCAAAGAAAGCCGGTCATAGTACATTTCGAGCATGTTGACCGACATGCGCATCACCGCCAGCGGGCTTCTGAAGTCGTGCGAAGCCGTCGCGATGAATCGCTCCTTCATCGCGATCATTTCCTGTTCTTTTTCGAGTTCGATCCTCAGCCGCTCGGTCCTCAACTGTTCGGTGATGTCTGTCGCAACCCCGATCATGCCAGCCAGCTCTCCCTGCTTGTTTCGCAGAGGCGAGTGATGGAGATCGAATATTCGGTCACCGACTGCTTGAATCGTCCATGTTTCCTCGCCAACCAGCACGAGCTGGAAATGCGCATCGATATCTGGAATATAGTCGCGAAGAACCGTAAGAAATGGCATGCCGATCAAGTCGTCGGGTCGGTCTCCGAAGATGGACACTCCCTGCCCGTCCAGCAGTGTGAGGCGACCGTCCATATCGAGTACGAAGAGGATGACCGGCGTGCTCGCGATGACTGCCTGAAGGTATTCTTCACTCTTGCGCAACGCCTCTTCGGCCTGTTTGCGCAGGGTGATGTCTCGGGCAATGCCGACCAGACCGACCACCTCTTCATCCTCGTTGCGCAGAGGCACCTTCGTCACAAGGACCCACCGGCGGTCCATGGAAGAAACGGCAATGCGCCGTTCAGCACTGATGACCGGGGTATTGCTGGCGACCACCTCCGCGTCATCCTCGTGAAGGTCGCGCGCAAGATCCGGCGAAATACGTCGGCGGATGTTCTTCCAATCATTTGTGACGGCGTGGTGTGCGCAGCGGCGGCGTGCGCCGCATTACTGGCGATAAAGCGGCCAGTTAGGTCGGTGACGTAGATCACATCCGGCACATTGTCGATCAGCGTACGCAGCAGGTTGCGCTCGCGCAGCAGCTTTTGTTCAGCCCGTACCCGTTCATCACGCAGCCGTCTGCGCTCAATCGCCGACTGAATGGCCATCGGCAGGCGACGAATGTGGTAGGGGTTTTTGATGACGTAGTCGGCGGCGCCGCGCTTCATGGCTTCGACCGCGATCTCTTCGGAGCCGGTGCCCGTCAGGACGATGACCGGAAGGTCGGGGAACACTTCATGGACACGATCGATGACCTCAAGGCCCTGATAGCCGAGAATGTCGAAGTCAGTCACCACCAGATCATAATGTCCCGCCAAGAGCTGTATCTCGAATTCCTGGCGCGACGCCGCAGTCGTCACGGTGAACAAACTGTTTTCTCGTTCCAGTGCATCGCGAACGAGCTGGCGATCGAAAGCATTATCATCAACATGTAAAATGTAAAATGCTGTGTCCATTTTTGTCTTCCCATATTCACCTGTCTGCTGTCGCAAAGAGAGGTGGCCCAATGTTGAGATCCAGCCAGTACTGGCCAATACGGTGTACCACTTCCAGGAAGCCAGTGGCCGACGACGGCTTCACCAGGTAACTGTTCGCGCCACTGTCATAGCTCTTGACGAGATCCGACTCCTCCTGCGAAGAAGTCAGGATGATAACCGGCAGGCGCTTCAGATTGGGCGCTGTCTTAATACGACGCAGCACCTCATGACCGTCGATGCCGGGAAGTTTGAGATCCAGCAGCACAAGATCGGGCAGAGGAAAAGCGCCTCGGTCGCCGTATGGCCCCTGGCCGAGGAGGTAGCGTATGGCATCATCTCCTGTCCGAGAAACATGGACCTCGGCGCGCAGCCGAGCTTCCCGGAAAGCATACAGGGTGAGCTCGACATCCAGAGCGTTGTCTTCGACAAGCAGGAGATTTCCCGCGGCGCTCGCATTTGGCAACCTCATGGCTTTTCGCCTTCTGCGACACGCTGGAGTCTGACGCAGAACACGCTGCCCTGTTCAGGCGCGGCTTCAACCCAGACGTCGCCGCTCATCATTTCAACCGCTTTTCGAACCACAGCCAGACCAATTCCGGTTCCAGGGTATTCCTCCTGACTATGCAGTCGCTGAAACAAACCGAATATCCGCTCTCTGAACTCGGGCGGAATGCCGATCCCATTGTCGATAACGCGAATCGCGACATGCTCATCTTCAGTGATAGAACTCACCCTTATATGCGGCGGAACACCCTGCCGATGATAAGTCAGCGCATTCTGTATCAGATTCGTAAATACTTGCTTCAGCAGCGTTCGATCCCCATCGACAGAGGGAAGTGATTGCGCGACTTCAATGCGAGCATCCGCCTCTAGAATGTGGGCTGTCAGGTCGATCATCACATCCGAAAGGACACTGTCCAGTGAAACAGGTCGCATGTGAGGCACACGCTGACGTCCAAGCCGGGAATAGGACAACAGATCGGTGATCAGTTGATCCATCTGGCTGCTCGCGACGATGATATTTTCGAAGTAGCGGCGCCCCTCATCGTTCAGTGCCGCCCGGTGGCGGCGAGAGATGATCTCTGAAAAACCCTGGATCGCTCGCAGGGGCGCCCGGAGATCGTGTGAGACGGAGTAGCTGAACAGTTCAAGGTCGTGATTGGCCGACTCCAGAAGCGCAGTGCGTTCCTGTACTCGCCGCTCAAGCTCGACAGTATGGCGAGCGATCTTGTCGTTCAGTTCGGCCTGATAGAAGGCGATAGCTACCTGGGATGCGATTTCCTCAGCGATCTGCTGATGTTCGGGCGTGAAGAAGCCCACCTGACGAGCAGCCAGCGCCAGCGTCCCGATCAGCCGTCCCTGGACCATCATCGGATTGGCCATCGCGGCTCGGACCCCCTGCGCCAACAGGTCAGCAGCAAGATGGGCGAGCGGCCCTTCCTGCAAGCCGAGATCGGGCGCTATCGCTGTCCGTCCCGATTTCAATCTTTCCAGAACCTGGTTGGGAACCACCGGTTGGGTTCGCACCGGTGAAACCTGGATATCGGGCATATGCTGTGAGGCAAAGATCGTCTCTTCCGTGAGGGCTTCGTCGTGAAGAATGATACTGGCCCACTCACAGGGAATCAGGCGAACCACATGTTCCAGCACAACGCGTGCGATTTTTCCGTAGATTGTGCGCCCAGAATCGCGCGATCGATTTCCCTGAGAATAAGGAGGCGTTCGTTGTAGAGCCGCAGAGCCGCCTCCGCACGCTTGCGTTCGGTGACATCTACCAGAACGGCGACATTTCCGTTGATCTGGCCGGCGCTGTCCCTCAAAGGCGAGGCATAAATGCTGTAATCGATGGGAGAGCCTTCGCGCTTCTGGCGGCGTACTTCAACTCCGTTCAGCCCTTCTCCGCGCCGAAGGCTCGCCAGAAATCCCTGGAACTGCGGCCATTGACTTGGAGGCACGCTGGGGAGCTGCTGACCTATCGCTTCTTCCGCGGTCCAGCCGAGCATCTTTTCAGCGGCTGTATTCCATACCGTACGCACTACGCCGTCCAGGTCCAGCGCAACGATCGCTGTCGGCGCCGCCTCAATGATGGTCCACAGCAGGGTGTTCGATTGCAGAAGTTCACCTTGACTCTTCTGGAGGTTCCGGTAGGTGAGCAGGCTGGTGAGGCCATCAGACAGGCGCCGGCCGATTTCCAGAAAAAGCCGCTCCTCGTCCCGTGACCAGATCCGCGCGTTCGAACACTGGTGCAGCCCGAACGCCCAGGGTCTGTCCACTTTCGGATAGAGCGCCATGGCGATAAAGGATTGAACCCCAAACCTCTGCGCCACCAGGTCAGGCATCGGGTGGGCCCCGCCCGGACCAAATTGAACCGGTCCCTCGGCCTCACGAAGGATTCGGTAGATCGCTGCCCCAACCGGCTCAAGCGGCATTTTGATTCCGAGCGGCAGCACGCCTGGATATTCCGGGCGCGTGCGTTCCATTGGCACGCTCCACGTCGGCGAGTCGGGCTCGCACGGGTAGGCCATCCAGGCGCGGTCGCACTCGAAAACGGAAAGAAGCGCGTCGAGGACGTCGCGCAGCATCGTATCGAGATCGGCTGTCTTCGAAATGGTTCGGTTAATCTGATCCAACTTCTCAAAGAAGGGGAACTCGCGACCGGCGGCAATCATCGCCTTTTCTGACGCCCGTTCCTTCTCGATTGCCAGCTCGCACATTGACGCCATGGTGGCCATGAGGTTGGAGTCGTCAGGTCCGAAGTCCGGCTCTGCTTCCAATGCCTCGAAGCGGCCCACGGCCGTCAGAAGCCCCAGGAGTCGGCCATGGCCGATCGCAGGAGCGATGATCATCGGTCGGGCAACAGATTCTAAGCGGTCGACACGCGAGGTATTGTCAGCCCAGGGAAGCAGCGCAGTTTCAGTGGAAAAGATGGGCTTCATTTCGCGAATGGCCCGTTCGAACGCGCCAACCACGAGCGCCTCATAGCGAACCATCACGGCTCCGACGGTGTTTGCACACGGTCCGCCCCGCGCAAACTGAGTGACTTGTTGTGTGTCCTGGTCGAGACCTGTAAAAATCACCTCGTCGGCAGACAGAACCTCCGCCAAACTGTCCACTGCGCACTGCAGCAGCCCATGAACATCGTCGATGTGCGCCAGCGCTTGCACGACTCTGTGAAGGGCCTGGATCTCTGTGATCGCCATACGGACCCTCTCCCGAATTCGCGACAACAGGCATGAGGCGAAAGATCTCGCTTCAGCTCTCGCCGGTGATCGGCCACAGAGACGCCAACCAGCTTCAGTAGAGGTTGTTTCAACTCACAGGCGCCGGCTGGCAGGCAGCTCTCTTCACCGAGCAGTCAAAGCGATTGTATTCCAGAATGGGCAAGACGGGGTTGAGCTTTCGTGGAAACTGCCAATCAGTGCGTGTTGACGTGCACCCGGGTGAACTCGTCGCGGTAGGAGCCCGGCGCGACTTTCATGATTCGCCGGAAGACGCGCCGGAAGTAGTCGGCATCGCTGAAGCCGCAGCGCGCGGCGATCTGCGCGATCGTCCAGTTGGTGTCCAGCAGCCACTCGCAGGCCTTCTCCACCCGCCGCCGGTGGATGGCTTCGGTCAGCGTGTGGCCGTACAGCTTGTGATAGATCCGCCCCAGATAATCGGGGTTGTAGCCGAGCGACGCGGCCACCTTACTGGCCGTGATGGCACGGTCGAAATTCATGCGAATGTAGGTGTGTGCCCAGGTCGCCACCACGTTGGCATCGTCCGACGGCTGCGGCAGCTCCGCCTCCGACTGGACGACCTCGACCAGCATCAGCGTGGTCAGCAGGTTGGCAGCATAGGCTTGCAGCATGCCCGTTTCCTGATCTTCCAGGAAGGTCCGGAACAGCCGCTCCAGGCGTTCCGGCTGCCTGATCGTGGCCACCTGCGGCACGGTCAGCCGGGCGTCGCAGGCCGGCACGGTGAGCACCTCGCGGCCGTCGTGGCCCGTGAGTTCGTTCGCGACCTCGAAATGAATCCAGTAGAAGCGGAGATCCGGCGGCATCGGCTTACTGCTGCCATGCGTGCGGCCGGGCCACAGATGCAGAGTCTGACCCGCCTCCAGGTGGAAGCGCTGACCTTCCTCCCACATGTCCAGCTCACCCTGCTTGACGAAGATCAGCTCGTGCGAGTTGATCACCCGCGTCGGGTGTTGGGCGCTCCCCCGTGAAATGAAAAGCCCGGCGTTCTGCGCCTTGATCGGGCAAGCCATCACGAGGGAAAGGGAATGGCACGGCTCCATGGCGTTCCGCCTCGAATTCAATCAACTCCGACACTTCCGATTATACGCACAAGGTTCATCCGTCAAATTGGAAAAAGTCGGAATCGTCCTGGTATTGGAGGGAATTGACTGCTGTTCATGAGCCCGGATTTCGATACATTGGAGATAAATTCGTTTGATGCATCCGAATTCAGAAAAGGTTGTCCTGTGATTGAAAATTGGCAGCCCTTAACGTCAGTCCGTTCCGATCAGGTTGTTCCCAGCGGTGGTTACTGGGCCGATCGGCAAGCCATCAACCGCACCTCGACCATCCCCGCCATCCATCATCAGCTTGAAATCACCGGGCGCACCGATGCCTGGCACGTACATGAGAACGATCAACGCTTCGATGGCAAGATCGTCCACAAGTTCTGGGATTCCGACCTCGCCAAGTGGCTGGAGGCGGTTGGCTACAGCCTGCTGAACCACCCGGACCCGGAGCTGGAGCGCCTGGCTGACCAGGTGATCGCCAACATTCAGGCGGGCCAGCTTCCCGATGGCTACCTCAACAGCTTTTTCACCGTCATCGAACCGGACCTGAAATGGCGCAACCTGCGCGACTGGCATGAGCTCTACGATGCCGGTCACCTTATGGAAGGCGCGACCGCCTACTACCAGGGCACGGGCAAGCGCGTCCTGCTCGATACGCTGGCCCGCTACGCCGACCACATCGACGAGCGCTTCGGCCCCGGCGAACACCAGGTCCACGGCTACTGCGGGCATCCCGAAGTCGAGCTGGGACTGGTCAAGCTCTTCCGCACCACCGGCGAGCGCCGCTACCTGAACCTGGCCAAGCACTTCGTCGACGAACGCGGCCAGGAGCCGAACTTCTTCGACATCGAAGCGGCCGAGCGTGGCGACGACCCGTCGAAGTTCTGGGCCAAGAGCTACCGCTACTGCCAGGCCCACATGCCCCTGCGCGAGCAGAAAACGGCGACCGGCCATTCCGTCCGCGCCGCCTACCTGTACGCCGGCGCCGCCGACGTGGCCGCCGAGACCGGAGACACCACCCTGCTCGACGCCTGCCGCGTGATCTGGGAAGACCTGACCAGCAAGCAGATGTACGTCACCGGTGGCCTGGGACCGGCCCATGCCAACGAGGGTTTCACCTTCGGCTATGACCTGCCCAACGAGACGGCCTATGCCGAGACCTGTGCCTCGATTGCCCTGGTCTTCTGGGCCAAGAGCATGTTCGACATCGACCCGGACAGCCGCTACACCGACGTGATGGAGCGTGCCCTTTACAACGGCACAATGTCCGGCGTCTCCTACGAGGGCAATCAGTTCTTCTATGCCAACCCGCTCACCTCGTATCCGTACGTCAACCCGCACGAGCACTTCAGTGGCATCAACACCGCCCGCCACTACCGCCGCGCCGACTGGTTCGAGTGCCCGTGCTGCCCGCCCAACCTGGCTCGCGTCGTGGCCAACGTCGGTGCCTACTTCCTGTCGCACAGCGCCGATACGATTTACGTGCACCTCTACAACCAGAGCCGCATGCGCGTGACGCTGGGCGGCGGCAAAGTCGGCATCGAGCAGGAGACGAACTACCCCTGGTCCGGCGACGTCCAGTTCACCCTGCACCTCGACCAGCCGATGCCCTTCAAGCTGGCGCTGCGCATCCCCGACTGGAGCCCTGACTTCAGCGTGCGCGTCAACGGCAGGACCGTCGATGCGCAGGTTCTGAAGGGTTATGCCACCCTGGAGCGTACCTGGAACGGCGGCGATCGCGTGGAATTGTCGCTGGCCATGCCCGTCGAGCGGATCGTCGCGCACCCGAATGTGCGCCACGACGCCGGCTGCGTCGCCCTTCAGCGTGGCCCGATCGTCTACTGTCTGGAAGAGGCCGACAACGGCGCCAACCTGGCCAATCTGGTCATCCCGCGCGGCGCGCAGCTCAGCGCCGGCTTCGACAGCAGTATCCTCGGCGGCGTCGGCGTCATCACCGGCGAAGCCGTGCGCTACGAACCGACAAAGTGGCCGGGTGGACTGTATCAGCCGCAGAGCGCGCTTCAGTATGCCTACGATGCCGTCCCGATCAAAGCCATCCCCTACAGCCTGTGGGCCAACCGCCAGCCCGGCGAAATGCGCGTCTGGATACGCGAGAGTTGAGGCGGCCGACTACGCACTCACCTTCGGCGTCGACGGGCTGACCTTTCAACCGCATGCATCACCAGCGCTGCCCCGCCTACTGGAAGATCCAGCCGGCGGGGTAGCGCCACAGAATCACACAAACAGAGAAAAACCCGGTCCACGCGACCGGGTTTTCCGTTTCCCTGACTTTTCCGCGACTGCGAGCCATGGAGTCATGGACGCATTGACGCTGGCGTTTTAATCTCCCGAGTTCGGATCATGGACCGGATTCAGAGCGTAGCGATTCCCCTCGTTTTCGGCATGCCACCCATTGTTGCCTTGCTCGTCTAGCACAGTCCACCAAAGTTGCGAACCAATGCAGATGAATTCGTCGGACACAAAAACAGGATAGTCCATCCGAATCTCGTTGGACGACTCATCTCCTGGCGACCCAATCCGACGAGGTGAGCCATGCCCGCCGATGACTCACGAACCGACATCCCGGGCTGAAGACGTGACATGACTCCACCGACACATACCCGTTCGCCAAGAGCGATCCGTGGGTCAGGAGCATCGCGCGGCACAAGGATGAAAGAGTCGGTCGAATATCCTTCAACTCCACTGCCAACCTCCTCGCCCCAGAAGCCGTCCTCCCGACGTGTGAGCGACAACGATTCGAAGGACTCGACCAAATAGAAGTACTGTGCAAAGCCATCATCGGTCTCCAAAAGCAGGTACACGTTGCCCGGAAGGATCTCGTCAAATATCGGGGGGCGATTCCGCAATCCTATCGCGAGCAGACCATCAAGTTCGGGATAAAACGCGATTTGCACGGGAATGGGAGGGGCGGCAGTGTTGTCGACATAGATGCTGCCGATAGGCGACTCGGCATGTCGCCATACAGGATAGTACAGCCAATCCGTCAGTCGTGAGGTATCCAGGGGATACGACTGGGCAAACGGCGCAACGACAGACAGGAGAGTGGGAGCATATGTGTCCAGAAAGCGTGTGAGCCAGGCTGCCTCAAACGACGCCCGTGCGTACTCCCCCGAAGCGCCATAAAGCATTCCGCGAGAGAAATGGGGAAGCACAAACCACTCGTAACCGCTTTCCATCAGAACATCGTAGGTTTCCAGCGCTTCCTCGTATCTTCCCATGATCTCCAAGGCCAATCCGCGTGCATAGAGATCGTATGGTCTGTCGATTGCCTCGCCCAAGTCGTTTCCGCCAAGCCTGGGCAGATATGCAAGCGCCCCGTCATAGTCACGCGCCATTGCCCTGGCGTATGCTTCCAGCAAGTTTTCGTTGCCTTCGTAGTCCGCAGAAGCTGCGCGCGGACTACGCTCGATGATTTGGTAGCGATACCAGATGACGAGGGCAGTGAACAAAGCGACATTCGGGCAGCGAGTATCGCTATCGTCGTCACAGGCGGCGAGCAGCGGCGCCGCCATACTGAGTAAACAGGATTGAGGGTCGAGCTTCGCATCAGGGCAACGGTTATAGGCGGCGCAGGCGGGGTCAAAATCCGGCTCATTGTCAACGAACTGTTGCAGCACCTCCATCGATGGTACGCATGGTGTGGAGGCCGGCAGTGTGGCGCTCTGGGCAAAGCCTGAGTGGAACGGAATGAGCAGGCATATCAAGATGAGGAGCAAACTACATCGCATAGTTTCCATGTCCTTCCCCTATCCATGATTGTAGGAGAAACGAAGTCTATCGCGCCATGCGTGCACCTGTCGCTAGCCCACCCCTGCACCAATGACCTCGTGGTTATTTCGTCAGTTCCCTTATCAGCCAATCGCTATTCCGGACAACCGGCTTATATACAAATTCAGGCCACCCGCTGCTTGTACGTTGATCCCAACCGGCATACAGTGAGCGCATCCTGGCCATCAAGTGAGGGAGACTGCCATGGCACAGAAAACCGAACGGAGTGCAAGGAATCACTATCTTCAGCACCATCTTCAACAGAGCCGCGACATCATTCAGAGCCTGAAGACCAAGCAGGACGAAAAGCGCCGTTCCGCCGAAAAACTCACCGACGTTATGACCTCCTTCTTCGGCAGCATGGGTTTCCTGGCCATCAATGTGGCCTGGTTCGCCCTCTGGATCGCCGTCAACCTGGAGCTCATCCCCGGGGTAGCCGCCTTCGACCCGTTCCCCTTCGGCCTGCTCACCATGATCGTCTCGCTCGAAGCCATCGCGCTGGCCATCTTTGTGCTCATCTCGCAGAACCGATCGGCAAAAATCGCCGATCTCCGGGAAGAGATCGACCTCCAGGTGGACATGCTCTCCGAGCGCGAGCTGACCAAGCTGCTGCACATTGTCTGCGCCATCGCCGAGAAGCAGGGGATCGACCTGGGCCAGGACGAGGAGCTGCGAACGATGCTTGAACCAACCTCTATGAGCAAGATCGAGCATGCCCTGGAGGTGCAGATTCTCGGGCTGCCACGCGAGTCACCGCCTGAGGAGCACTCGCCATCGTCATGAGCAGCAAAAAACCCGGCTGAGGGAGCCGGGTTTCTCAGGAAACGAACCCGTTAGTCGACATGATGCCCGCAGGTGCTTCCCAACCTCACCCCTGCTGCGCTTCGCCTTCCACTTATAGCTGAGCAAAGGCAGTAGCGTTCAGGAGACCGGGTCCGCCCCCCCGCTTGCGTGGGAGAGGGGCTCAACCTCCAGTCCTACCCGTGCGGTGCGGTCAGCTCCAGTTGAATGTTGTCGGGATCGCGGAAGGCCATCACAAAGATCGGCAGGCCGGCATGCCCCAGGTCGTTGATCGCGCCGTGCGAGACGCCATTCTGGTCGAACACCTGCTCCGCCGCCTCCAGCTCGGCGCGGCTGCCGACGCTGAAGCTGACATGATCCAGGCCGGCGCGGTTCTCGCTAAAGCGGTCGTTGTCCGGCCGCTGGGTCGGGTCCGGCGCTTCGTTTAGCGCGAGGATCGTCGTGCCGTTGGCAAGGATGGTCTTCGGGCCCAGCACCAGCACCACCTTGAAGTTGAGAATGCCCGTGTAAAACGCAACCGAACGCTCGCTGTTGGTCACCGTCAACGCGATGTGATGCACACCGCCCAGACTGATTGCAGGGGACATGTCCGGCTCCATCTCTATGGGAAACAAAGGTCTCTGGAATTTATTATACGAAGCATTTGTAGAAATGGATCATTTTCGTCCAGAGTGGCGGGACGAGGGCAGGCAACGCATAGAGCCGCGCTGCCCGCGCCCCATCAACCCACGGCCAGTACACGAAGAGGTTCATCTGACGGGTTGATGGCGGAGGGACGGGGCAATGTCCCCGTCCACCATTCCCGGGCGGACACGCTGAGGCTTGTCCGAGAGGCTGCCACGAATCACCTTCTTCCCTTCCCCGGGGGACCCGCCACGCCGTCAGGGTTCGCCTCCCCTTGCGCCGGGGGAGGGGGGTGGGGTAAAACAAACGGACCGCACGCTGGTCCAACCCTGCGCAGACCTTCGTCATGCTCATCTTGTTGCTGTACTACGCTTCGCCAGCCCCATGCAGTTTCGCCAGCAGATCATCAACCAACTGCGCCGGCGACATCCCGGCTGAAAGCCCCGAGAAGCCGAGGACCATGTGCAGCGGCAGATCGCCGAAGAAAGCTTCCGAATCCGCGCCGAGTTCGTCACTATCCAGCGACTGCCCCTCGCCAAAGAGAGTTTCCCGGAGCGGCTCGACGAGCGCCGCACTCCGCGGATGCGCCAACCAATCCCGGAACGGACTGTCCCGGTGCAGCCGAGGCTCGACCGGTGTGCCCTCCGTCAGAGTCACCGTCTTCCGCAGGCGGATGTCGGCCGAAGATGCGCCCACCGCGATCTCGAACTCGCCCGCCTCGGCGATCCACTGGCCGTACACCGGGTCGTAGTAGCTGAAGGCGCGCGCGTCGAGCGTCATTTCGACCGTCTTCGTCTCGCCGGGTTCCAGCGCCACCTTGGCGAAGGCCTTGAGCTCCTTGACCGGCCGGCGCAGTCGCGAGACCGGGTCAGCCACATAGAGCTGCACGACCTCCTTGCCCGCCCGCGCCCCGGTGTTGGCGACGTCCACGCTCACGGTGATCGTGTCGGCATAGGTGAAGCCGTCGTGCGAGACGCGCAGGTTGCTGTAGGCGAACCGGGTGTAGCTCAGGCCGAAGCCAAAGGGGAAGAGCACCGGCCGATCCAGCGCCTCGTAGCCGCGATAGCCGACGAACAACCCTTCGCCATAGCGCACCGTGTCGTTCTCACCGGGGAAATTCAGGTAGGGTGGCGTATCGCTCAGGTCGAGCGGGAACGTCTCCGCCAGCCGGCCGGACGGATTGACCGCGCCGTACAACACGTCGACCACCGCCGCAGCGCCGGCCTGACCGGGCAGCCACGCCTCCAGGACCGCCGGCGCCGAGTCGATCCACGGCTGCATGTTGACGGCCGATCCGTTGTTCAGCACCACCACCGTGCGCGGCTGGACGGCGGCGACGGCCTGGATCAGCGCCACCTGCTGCGGCGTCAGATCCAGGTCGGCCCGGTCATACCCTTCGGATTCGATCCGCGACGGCAGGGCGATGAACAGCACGGCCACGTCGGCATCTTTGGCGACGGTGACCGCCTCGGCGATCATGGCGGCGTCCACGACCGGGGCCATATCGTCGCAGGCGGCGTAGTGCACTTCAGCCCGCTCCTGCATCTGGACCACCGGCGCATCGACGCGGGTCGCCTTCACGTGCGAACTGCCGCCGCCCTGGAAGACGGGCATCAGCGCCGCCTTGCCGATGACCGCGACGGTTTCATCTCCGCTGAGCGGCAGCAGCCCGCCCTCGTTCTTGAGCAGCACTACCGCCTCTGATGCGATGCGCCGCGCCAGCGCGTGATGGGCATCGACGTCGAAGGTGCCGGTCTTGTGCGTCGCGCGCGCCCGCAGGACGATCGACAGCAGGCGTTCGACCGTGCGATCCAGCACCGCCTCATCCAACTGGCCGCGCCGCACGGCCTCGACCACCTCGGTGATGCCATGCGGCGACGGTCCCGGCATCTGCAAATCCAGGCCGGCGCGCAGCGAGGCCACCCGGTCCCACACCGCGCCCCAGTCGGACATGACGAAGCCCTCGAACCCCCACTGGTCGCGCAGAATCGAGGTCAGCAGGCTCGGACTCTCGGCGCAGCGCTCGCCGTTGAGCTTGTTGTAAGCGCACATCACCGTCCACGGCTTGCCGCGCTTGACGGCGATCTCGAAGCCGGTCAGGTAAATCTCGTGCAGGGTGCGCTCGTCGACCACTGCGTTCATGGTGAAGCGGCGCGTCTCCTGGTTGTTGACGGCGAAATGCTTGAGCGACGTGCCCACGCCTTTGCTCTGCACGCCCTGGATCAGGCTGGCGCTCAGTTCCCCGGCCAGCAGCGGATCCTCCGACAGGTACTCGAAGTTACGCCCGCACAGGGGCGAACGCTTGATGTTGATCCCCGGCCCGAGCAGGATGTCGACGTCCAGCGCCAGGCATTCCTCGCCCAGCGCCTGCCCCAGTTCGTAGAGCAGATCTTTGTCCCAGGTGGCGGCCAGCGCCGCAGCGACCGGGTAGCAGGTGGCCGGGTGGCTCGAGCTGATCAGGCTTGCCGCGTCGACCGACCGGCGCACCCCGTGCGGCCCGTCGGCGACGGTGATGTGCGGCAGACCAAGCCGGTCGACGGCGAGCGTCTGCCAGGGCGTCGCGCCGATCGAGAGCGCCGCTTTTTCTTCCAGGGTGAGCCCGTCGAGGATTTGTCTGACCGAATTGGATGTCATCATCTTCTCTCTGCTTGCCGGCGATCGGCCGGATCGATCGATGTCGCGTTCCGCGGTGTCGCGTTCCGCCAGCGGTGGAGGCAGATCGCCCACCAGGGCATCGGCGCTGGTCAGCGCAGCGGAAGCACCTGGCAGATAGATTAACCAGTTTCCGTGGCAGCACAAGTGTGGGAGTCACTTATGTTTGGAAACGAGTATCATCGGCGGCGCCAGAACGTCTGGCGCCGCGGTGACGAAAAACGCGTAGACCTGGAAAACACGATGTTCACACGACTGAGAGCATGGCGGAGGAACGCTGACAGGCATCCCGGTGCGTCTGGCACGGCCGGCCCGGAAGATGTCGCCCGCTTGAGAGCGGAACAGGCCCGCAACCGGGCAAAGCGCCGCGCCTTCTGGCAGCGTGCCTTTCGCACGGTTGACGAGATGTTCCACGTCAACCCCGCCGACTTCCTCGCCTTTCTGCGAGCCATCCTGAAATGGACGCTGCTGGGCGGCGCTGTCGGGATTCTTTCGGGGACGGCGTCGGCCATTTTCCTCGTCAGTCTCGATTGGGCGACCCGGACTCGGCTGGCCAATCCGACGATTCTTCTCATCCTTCCGCTGGCCGGGTTTGCCGTCGGCTGGATCTACTATCGTTTCGCCGGCGCCGCCGCCCAGGGCAACAACCTGGTCATTGAGGAAGTGCATTCCAATCAATCGCGTATCCCTCTACGCATGGCGCCGCTTGTGCTGCTCGGCACCGTGATCACCCACCTGTTCGGCGGCTCCGCCGGGCGGGAAGGAACCGCCATTCAGATGGGCGCCAGTCTCTCCGACGCGCTGCGTCGCGCGCTGCGCCTGAACCCGGAGGACCGTCGGTTGATGATTATGGCCGGCATCAGCGGCGGCTTCGGCTCGGTGTTCGGCACGCCTGTGGCCGGCTTTGTCTTCGGGATGGAAGTCCAGAGTGTCGGACGCATCCGCTATGAGGGAATGATCCCCTGTCTGGTAGCGGCCTACATCGGCGACATCGTGACGCGCCTCTGGGGCGTCGGGCACAGCCACTATCCCGCCCTGGCCCACGTCGAAATTGAACCGCTCCTGCTGCTCAAGGTCGCCCTGGCGGGCATCGCCTTCGGTCTCACCAGCATCCTGTTTGTTGAACTGACGCACGGCATCAAGCATCTTCAGAGCCGGCTGGTGAGCTATCCGCCGCTGCGCCCGTTCATCGGCGGCCTGCTGATCGTCGCACTGACGCTGCTGCTTGGGACGCAGGACTACCTGGGCCTGGGCCTTCCCCTGATTCACCAGAGCGTCGGCGGCGACGGGGTGGTCACGTTCGCCTTTCTGCTCAAGCTGATCTTCACCGCGCTCACGCTGGGATCGGGTTTTCTGGGCGGCGAGGTGACCCCCCTGTTCGTCATCGGCTCGACCCTGGGCTATACGCTGGGCGGGCTGCTGGGCGTCGATCCGACATTCATGGCCTCGATCGGCTTCGTGGCCGTCTTCGCCGGGGCAAGCAACACACCCCTGGCCTGCGCGCTCATGGCCATGGAGTTGTTCGGCGGCGGGTCGCCCGTATATCTGATTCTGGGCTGCGCCGTCGCCTATCTCGCCTCCGGTCATCGGGGCATCTACGTCACGCAGCGGATCGGCTCGCCCAAGTCCCTCGGCGTCGACGTCCACCTCGACGAGAGTCTCAAGGCGCTGGCCGATCGACGAGGCGGATGGCTCCCCCACCTGCCGCAGATCGCCGGAGAACCGGCGCGTCGTCTGGTCCGCGCCGTGATGTCGACGCGGGTCATCTCCGTGCGCGAGGACACCCCGCTTACGGAAGGGGTCGCCCTGGCGCTGCGCGAAGGCGTGCGCGCGCTGCCCGTCCTGAACGCCCAGAAAGTCGTCGTGGGCATCATCGCGGACAACGACTTGCGGCGTGCGGGAATAGAGGTCAACCTGACCCGGCTGAAGCAGATGACCTCTGACGAGCGGGCAGCGACGCTCCAGGCCGCCGCCAATGTTTCCGCCAGGGCCGTGATGTCGCCGACGCCTGTGACCATCTCTCACATGGCTACCCTGGCCGAGGCCGCAGACCTCTTGATCGGCGCGGACCTGAAGCGGCTGCCCGTGACCGATGCCGCCGGGCATCTGATGGGCATGCTGACGCGCTCCGATATCCTGCGCGAGATCGTTTTTTCGGGAGAGGCCACAGCGAAGGGTCAGGAGACGGCTGTGGACTGGCTGGCGCGGGTCGGCGATGTTGCCCTGGAAGCCGCCGCGACCATCGGTCTGATGGCCAGTCTGCGCGACGCCGTGGAGAGCATGCGGACAAGCGGCCGCAAGCGTCTAATCGTAATCGACTCGACCGACAGGGTAGTCGGCATACTGACCGAGAGCGACCTGCTGTCTCGGGCTTCAAACGGCGAGCGGGCGCAAGTCCTGGAACTGCTCGGCGGACGAGACGGCGGGCGCGTCCTTGAGCCGACCGGGGCCGTGGGCCAGATCATGACCACGCCGGTGCTGACCGTGCAGGCCGAAGGCCTCGCCGCCGATGCGCTGCGACTGATGATTGAAAACCAGATCAAGCGCCTGCCCGTGGTCGACGCTGCCGGCCGCGTCCAGGGCATGGTCGGTCGGGCAGGACTCATGCGCGTCTTGTTCAACGGAAGGGGTCGTTGAGAACGGTGTTTTCCAGGCGAAAAAAACACCCGGCCGCAGGAGCCGGGTGTTCGGGAAAACATGAAAGTGTCGCTTGCTGTCGGTGAAGTCTCTACAACTGTGTCTCGATCACCGTGAACGACAGGGGCGGCAGCAGCAGCTCGGCGCAGCCGTTCTGCACCTGCGGCGGGGCTACCTGCACCGGCACCACCACGTTCGGGTTCTCCAGGCTGTTGAAGGCCTTCGGATCGGTACCCGACATCTGCGTGACCGCGCGGATGCTCTTGGGCTTCAGCGCCTGCCAGTTCAGTTCGGCCGGCACGCTCTCGGTCTGGCTGCGGTTGACGATGAACACGGCGCTCGACCCGGTGGACTCGTCATACGACGCCGACACGTCCAGCAGCGGCATGGCGCCGAAGCGCTCCGTCTCGTACTGCGGCGAGTTCACCGCCACGTCCAGCGCCGCGCCGCTGGCCAGCCGGCTGAACAGCATGATCGGGTAGAAGGTGGAGTGCTTCAGCACGGCGTCGCGCGTGGTGTGAATCGGCGAAATAGTATTGACCACCTGCGCCACGCAGGCGATCTTCAGCACGTCGGCCCGGCGCAGGAAGACGCTCAGCCACTGCGCCACCACCAGCGCGTCTTCGAGGTTGTAGACCTCTTCGCTGAGGTGCGGCGCTTCCGTCCACTGTCCCCGGTTGAATTCCGGCCCCGCCGCCTTGTACCACACGTTCCACTCGTCCCACGACAGGTAGACGTCGTGCTTGGAGCGGCGCTTGGCCTTGACGTAGCGCAGCACGCCGGTCAGTGTGTCGACAAACGTCTCGAAGTCCGCCGCCAGCGCCAGATAGCTGTCGGTGTCGTTGCTGTAATTGTTGGCGTAGTAGTGCATCGAGTGGTAGTCGACCAGATCCCAGCACAATTCGAGCGCCACCCGGTCCCATTCCGGGTAGGTCGGCATGGCCGAGTTCGACGACCCGCACAGCACCAGCTCGATCGACGGATCCTGCCAGCGCATCATCTTGGCGGCCTCGCGCGCCTTCATGCCATACTCGGCCGCTTCCAGGTGGCCAATCTGCCACGGGCCGTCCATTTCATTGCCCAGGCACCAGTACTTGACGTTGTGCGGTTCAGGATAGCCATGCTCGGCGCGCAGTTGGGCGAACTTGGTCTCGGCCGGCGCGTTGCAATACTCGACCAGATCGGCCGCTTCCTGAATCGTCCCCGTGCCCAGGTTCACGCCCAGCATCGGCTCGGTCCCGACTTGCTTGCAGAACTCCATGAACTCGTTGGTGCCGAACTGGTTGGTCTCCAGCGTCTGCCAGGCCAGGTCGCGGCGGCGCGGGCGCTGGTCGCGCGGCCCAACGCCGTCCAGCCAGCGGTAGCCGCTCAGGAAGTTGCCGCCCGGATAGCGCATCGACCGGTAATTGATCTCCCGCAGCGCCGCCAGCACATCGGTGCGCAGGCCGTTGGCGTCGGCATGCGGCGAGGCCGGGTCGTAGATGCCTTCGTAAACGGCGCGACCCATGTGCTCGATGAAGCCGCTGAACACCAGGGGCGAGATGGGGCTGATAGTCCGATGGGTATCAAGATAGATCTGAGCTTTGGAAGAAGGTGACATAAGTGATCGGTGCTCCTCGGTGCTGCAGGGCGCGGATCCGCGCCGCCGGCCTGAATGTCAATGAATTCGAATGCATAGTGTAACGAGACATTGCTCATCCCGTCAAGATCTCTGGCGGAAATCGATGTAGCTACGAAATTCTTGTTTCACGGTTCTGGTATTGACGCAGGCGGTTCTCCTCCCTGCGAGACCTCGCGAACGGATGGCCCTGCATGGCGAAGGGTTTATTGACTCGCATTCGAATTCACAGTATATTGGTAGAACGTTCGCTCAGTCAAGCAGCTCGTCAATTTGACGACATTTCGCGTCTCCAGGTGAGCGATTCGGAGGTGAGCGCAATACACAACGGATAATCGAAGCACTTCTGAGCATTATTTGATAGAACGTTCTAGCGGACGAGTGATTCATGAAACGAGTGACCATCAAGCAAGTCGCCGAGAAAGCAGGCGTCAGCTACCAGATTGTCTCCAAAGTCCTCCACAACCAGGGGAGGGTCGCTCCGGATACGCGAGCGCGCATTCTCGCCGCCGCCGATGAACTGGGCTACGTTCCCAGTCGCATCGCTCGCGGACTGGTCAACAATCTCACCAAGACGCTGGGCTTCGTGGCTGGCGATCTCGCCAACTTCTTCCTCACCCAATTCATCGTCGGCGCCGAACGCGAGGCGCGGCGACAGGGTTACTCCTTTATCGTGGTCAGCCTGGAAGACGACATGACCGACGTCAGCCACGATCTCACCCTGCTGCTTGAAGAACAGGTGGATGGGGTGCTGCTGGCGGCGCCGCAGTTGGAAAACAACCCTCAGGTACCCAAAATCCTGGCCGGCAAAATGCCCGTCGTGAGCATCCATCGCGTCGAAGAAGATTTCGCTTCGATCGTCGATTCCGACCAGGAGCTCATTGGCGCCCAGGCCGTGGATCACCTGGTCGGAATAGGACGACGCAGCATTGCTACCATCACCGGCCAGCTGACGCGTCTGGCTGCGCAGAATCGACTGCGAGGCACCGAAGAAGCCTTGCACAAACAGGGGCTGGAATGCATGGCCGTCGAAGAGGCGAGCTGGGATCCGCAGTCCGGCTATGACGCGGCCATGCGGCTGATGAAGCGTGCGCCTTCAACCGATGCGATCTTTGTGCAGAACGATTTGATGGCGATGGGCGTCCTGCACGCGCTCTATGACCTGGGGGTTCGCATCCCGGAGGAGTGCGCGGTCATCGGGTGCGACAATCTTTCCACCTCCGCGCATACGATCCCACCCCTCTCGTCCATCCAGATCCCGGTCCACGAGACGGGGCGCATGTCTGTCAAGCTGCTGCTTGAGGCCATTCAGGAAGGCGACGAATTTCAGCAGCGCCGTATCCTGCTGCCCACACGTGTCATCGCTCGCCAAAGCACAGGAGGGATGTCCTAAAACACACAGTCGCCGTGTCATCGAACCGCAGTGAGATATTCTGCTTGTTTCTCAGAAGGAGAGAGAAAAATGTCTTCGTCGTGGAACCCAAAAATGAGTCGTCGCAACCTGCTTCGTATGATGGGCGTTGGCGCCGCCAGCGCTGCTCTTCCCACCTGGCTGCCGCGCCTCGCCGCCCAGGGCACCGTCAACACCGAATTGGCCGGGGACATCGTCATCTGGGATCGGGCCGGCGATCTGTTTCAGGTGATTGATGCGGCGATTCCGGCGTTCAATCAAGTTTACCCGAACATCCGCGTCGATCATCAGGCGGTGGAGACATCGCGCCTTGCTCCGACTCTCGTGGCCGGCGTCAACGTCCCGGACGGCGCCTTCATCGAAGACGAATCGCTCGGCCTGATTTCACAGCATCTGGCCGACATCACCGACCGCATGACGCCGCATCTCAACGATCTGGTCGCGTACAAGGTGCGCGTGGGCACCTTCGACGGTCAGATCAAAGCCATTCCCTACGATGTCGACCCGGCCATGCTCTTCCATCGTCCCGACATTCTTGAGGCCAACGGGATCGACGTCGCATCGATCGCGACCTACGACGACCTGCTTCGGGTCTCGGTCGATCTCAAGAGCGCGAACCCCAACATGAAGCCGATTCACATCGACACGACGCCGGCGATCATCGTGCTCTGGATTTCGATGCTCGCCAACCAGCAGAACACCAGTCTGATCGATGCCAATGGCGAACTGCTGCTCGAAACCGAGCCCTTCCTCAAGATCATGAACTTCATCAAGACAGCCATCGACGAGGGCGTCGCCAACCTGAGCGGATTCGCCAGCACCGACGATATCGCCGCCTGCGACCAGGGCATTCAGGTCTTCTACCCCTGGGCGATCTGGTTCAACTATCAGGTCGACGCGCTGCTCAAGGACTCTCGCGGGCTGTGGCGCGCGACCAAGCTGCCGAAGTGGACGGAAGATGGCGCTCAGGCCGCGTCGATGGGCGGATCGTCGTTCGTCATCCCGGCGGCCTCGGCCAACCAGGATCTGTCCTGGGCATTCTATGAATACATGATGCTTAGCCTGGACGGCGTGCGCGCCGCGTTTGGACCGAACGCCATCTACCCAGGCGGCATCACGACGATCATCCCGTCCTACAAGCCGGCCTATGCCGAGCAGTTGATGGCGCCGCCGGAAAGCCTGGGTGGGCAGGATCTCTACGGGTTCGCCACCTCGATGGTGGACGAGATCCCGCAGGATTACTACTTCCCCCTGTGGTACGGCCAGCTTGGGGATATCCTGGGAGCCAACGTGCAGCGGCTGCAGGCGGGTGAGCTCTCGCCCGAAGATGTGCTGTCGGTGAGCGCCGAAGAAATCCGCTCCAATTTGATGCGCTAGAATCATCAACCGTCGATGGGGATGCTGGCGCTCAGCTTCCCCATCCCTCACGTCGGATCACCGGGGCATCAGGCGAACCAACATGAATATCCCCTTGAAGGCTCGTCCATCCTCACTCCCCATCAGCCAGAGGCTGCGGGTGTGGCTGGGAGGGAGTTACGCTCCCTATCTGTACATTGCGCCTTTCTTTGTGTTCTTTCTTGCCTTCGGATTCTACCCGCTGGCCTATGCCTTACGCCTCAGCTTCACCGAGTGGCGTGGTGCGGGCGAACCCCTCTACATCGGCCTCGAAAACTACACCTTCCTGCTGTCCAACAGCTATTTCTGGAACTCCCTGCAAAACTCGGCGGTCCTCTGGCTGCTGATCGTCCCGCTGCAAACGCTGATGGCCGTCTTTGCCGCCAGCCTGCTCTCCCGGCAGATCTGGTTTCGTTCGTTCTTTCGGGTCGTCTTTCTCATCCCCTATCTGGTTCCGCTGGTGGCCGTCGCGCAGATCTGGCTCATCCTGTTCGATAAGAACTTCGGCGCCATCAATGTCGTCTTGCAGGGCCTGGGCATCGAACCGATCGGCTGGCTGACGACCGGCACCTGGTCCAAGCCGACCATGGCCCTGCTCGTGTTCTGGAAGGGGTGCGGTTTCGCCGTGCTGATCATGCTGGCGGCCATTCAGAATATCTCGCAGGAAATCTACGAATCGGCCTCGCTGGACGGGGCAAATGGCTTTCAGCAGTTTTTCCGCATCACCATACCGCTGATGCGCCGCTCGATCGTCTTTTTCATGATCATTTCCACCCTCGGCATCCTCCAGATGTTTGCCGAGCCGTACATCCTGACCCAGGGGGGGCCGTACAACTCGACGGTCACGGCCGGGTTTGCTTTGTTCCGCTACACGCGCAACCTGGACCTGGGAACCGGCGCTGCCAATTCCTTCCTGCTGATGATCATCGTAGTCGTCATTTCCCTGGTGATGCTGCGCATGCTCCGTGAAAAAGAGACATCCTAGAGGGGATGCTGATGGACACACCGATCTTCGCTGCTCAGACCGCACAGCCGGCCCGGCCTGTCGCACAGGTCCGGCGCTTCACGCTCGGCAAGGTGTTTATCTACTTGTTCCTGTTTGGCATGTCCGCCTTTTTCCTGTTCCCGCTGGTCTGGATGATCCTGTCGTCGTTCAAGCCGCCGACAGACATTGCCGCCATCCCGCTGCGCTTCGACATCTCCACCTTTTCGCTCGACAACTACGAAGCGATGCTCCGGAACGTCCCCATCCTCTCCGGCTTCAAGAACACGCTGGTCGTCGTTCTACTCAAGGGGAGCCTCACGCTGGTATTCGCGCCGCTGGCGGCCTACGCCTTTGCCAAGCTGCGCTTTCGGGGTCGGCAGTTCCTGTTCAACATCGTCCTCGCCACGCTGATGCTGCCCCCCATCGTCATGCTCATTCCGCTCTTGCTGCAAATGGGTACCCTGGGCTGGATCAATACCTTCCAGGCGCTGGTGCTGCCCGGCGCCGTGGGCGCGTTCTACATCTTCCTCATGCGCCAGCAGTTTGCCGACGTTCCGGACGAACTGCTCGACGCCGGGCGGGTGGACGGGTGCAGTTCGTTTCAACTCTACCGGCTGATCGTCCTGCCGATGATGCGGCCTGCCCTCGCTGCCCTGGCGATCCTCGTCTTTCTGGACGTCTACAATGATTTCGTCTGGCCGGCACTGGTGATCAACTCCATCGACAGGCAAACGCTTCAGGTGATGCTGTCGTACCTGTACACGCAAATCAATAATGCTGCGGTGGGGACCACCGGATCCAACGCCTGGGGTCAGGTCATGGCGGCGAGCACCGTCGCCACCGTTCCGCTGCTGCTGGTGTTCATTTTCCTGCAGCGGCATTTCATCCGGGGCATCATGGCGGGCGCTCTTAAGGGCTAACATTGGAGAGTTTGATGTCAACGTCAGGTTTCACAGCCGTGAGCGAGCACTTGCTCTTTCGATTTACCCGCGACGATCAGGCTGCAACCAATCAGGTCGTCATCGACCTGTCGCAAGCGGGAACAGCGCCATCGAAGTACTTTCTCGGCTCCTTCCTCGAACATCTCGGTCATGGCATGATCGGCGGCGTGCTGGCGGAGCTCCTCGTCAACCCGACGTTCGCGCGCAGCCACAACCTGACCGATAAGCAGGTGGCCCAGCTGCGCAACAACGCGCGGTCCCTGACCGCCCTTTATCTTTCGAACGGCGATCCCGCAGCCCTCGGTCTTGGTTGGACGCCGCAGATCATGCCCACCGGGTTCGCGACCGCCGTGCTGGATGACGCCACCGAAGAGGGCCTTCCGTTCGGGTGGGGTCCGCTCGGATACCCGGGCGGTGTGTCATTCGCGCCCGGGCGCACCGGCGGCGCAGTACGCATTGGCCCCTGGTCAGGCAATCCCGACCAGTACTGGCCGGTGGCCGAAGATGGTCCGGCCGGCATCCGTCAGGGCTTCTTCCCACCCATCCGCCGCTGCCGCGAGTACACCGCCGAGGTCTGGGCGCGCATCGCTTCGCCCAACGCCCCCGCGCGCGGCCAGATCGAAATCGGGCTGCGCCGCCGGGTGAGCACGCCCGATGGCCGACGTCAGGCAGGGGAAGGGCTGGCCTCGTCGCGACACGCCATTGCCGGCTCGGATTGGGTGAAAATCGAGGCGCGCTTCCAACTGACCGAGGGACAGGTGTCCTACGGCGAACCGATCGATTTCTACGTGCGCTGGCTGCCCGCGGACGGTCACGCGCTGCTGATCGACCGCGCGGTGCTCAATCCTGCCGATGCCGTCGACGGCATCGACCCGGAGATCATCGAGCTGTCCAAGGCGTGGCCCGTGCCGCTGCTGCGCTGGCCGGGGGGCAACTTCGTCAGCTTCTATCACTGGCGCGATGGCGTCGGCCCCGTCGATCTGCGCCCCACCTATGCCAATCAGGCCTGGGGCGGGCTGGAATACGGCCTGTTCGGCACCGACGAGTTCATGACTTTCTGCCGTCACATCGACGCAGAGCCGCATCTGACCGTCAATGCCGGCACCGGCACCCCGGAAGAGGCAGCGGCGTGGGTCGAATACTGCAACGGGGATCTCTCAACGCCCATGGGCCGCCTGCGCGCGCAGAACGGCCATCCCGAGCCGTACGACGTGCGCATCTGGGAGGTCGGCAATGAACCGTTCGGCTTCTGGCAGGCGGGGTTTCACGGGTCCGACGAAAATGCGCGCCGTTTCGCCGAATTCGCCAGGGCGATGGATCAGGCCAGCCCGATCCCGCTGACTCTCATCGCCAGCGGAAACGGCTTCGATTTTCCCGAAGGCGGGCTCGGCTACGACTACGTCACGGCCGACAGGCGCTGGCATCTCAAGCTGCTGGAGAGCGCTGCCGAGCGGATCGATTATATCAGCCTGCATTCGATGCCGGCCAATCACCTCTTCCTCAGCCATTTGACGCACGAAGAGGCGACGCTCGCGGTCCTCGGTCAGGTCGATAGCTGGGAGCGGCGTTACATTCCGGAACTGCTCGCCGCCTGCGACCAGGCGACGCAGGGGCTTGATCGCCGGATCGGGCTGGCGGTCACCGAGTGGGGAAATGTCGGAGACGACCCGGCGCGGCTGCATATCGAGAACTTCGGCGGCGTTGCCTATGGCGGCTTCTTTCTCAACCTGCTCATCCGCAACGCCGAGCGGATACCGATCGCCAACACGACCGGCTTCATGCATGGCGGCTGTCTGCGCAAAGGGTTTGGCATCACCTACTACGATCCACAGTATCTCGTCATTCAGGAATACGCCGCCTTCATCGATAACCAACCGGTCGCCTGCCATCTCACCGGCCTGGGCTTCGACGTGACGACCCCGGCCGATATCGGGCACCGGGAGCGCGATCTGCCGTTCATCGATGTGGCCGCCTGCCGGCTGGACGCCACGGATGGGCCGCACCTGCTGCTCGTCGCCGCCGTCAACCGCCACCTGCGCCAGACGCTTCCGCTGAGTATCCACGTTCCAGGGTTGGCGCTGCCTTCGTCCGTCGAGGTGTCCGTGCTCGCCTACCCGGAGATCACGGCACGAACGAGCCCCGCGCAGCCAGATCGCTTTAAGGTCGAGCGGTCGACGCAGTCGGTGACCGACGGCGCGCTTCACGTCGAGCTGCCGCCTTTTTCAGTCACCTGGATCAGGGTCTAGGCCACTCTCCGTATGTATTCAACGTCCTCACCCCTGCTGCGCTTCGCTTAGCTTCCCCTCTCTATTTCATGGAAAGGGGACTGAGGGGTGAGATGGTTCGTGGCTGAGCTGAATCCGAAACGTGAAGGCGTCCTCGCAGGGCTTTTGCGCCGGCGTCCTGACGCGCAGCCCCGCGCTGTCCTGCGACCACTCCAGCGACCCCGCGCCGAGCATGCTCACCTGCTCGATCCGGCTCGTCAGCAAGGCCGATCCCTGCCTCAGGCTGGCGATCACCGCTTCATCGCCCGGCCACGCCAGCGCAATGGCGTACAGCACATCGCCGTTGCGGGTGAAGCGAAAATCCTGCCCGGTGAACGACGCGCGCTTGGTATCCGTGAAGGAGCCTTCGGCCACTTCCGTCGGGCCTTCGCCGGGGATCGTCCAGGGACGCGTGTCGTAGATGGCTTCCCCGTTGACGCTCAGCCACCGGCCGATAGCGCGGAGAATTCGCGCATCGCCTTCGGGAATGGTGCCGTCCGGTTTAGGGCCGGCATTGAGCAGCAGCGCGCCATTCTTGCTCACCACGTCGATCAGATCGCAGATTTCGTTTGCCTGGGTCGCCCACCTCTACCCGGGCCGCAACCGATAGTACTGGCAGCCATGCGGGGCGAGCGAAACCAGCAGTCTGTCCTGCGGGTGATTGTCGCGGCTCTCGCGGTGCACCTACATGACTTCGGCATTCGTCAGCAGATCGATGGTAAAGATCAGGACGGTTCGCGCTGTTCCGCCGAGGGCTGAAGCCCGTCGGCCAGAAAAAGACAAGCTCACTAAAGGAGCTATGCCCGCGTGTTCCGGCGGCCACTTCAGTGGGCCTGGGGTCGGGATTCGGCGGCGAGGCGCTTTGAGCCCTCGGCGAGCACCCTCGCGTGCGCCCTACGGCGCCGCGGGACGGACGTGCAAACGAAGTTTGCCTGCGCCCGTCCGAAGTTTCTGAAAGTCGCCCTCTCAATAGCCCTTCTCGACATCCAGCACGTTGATCATCGGCTCCCCGACCAGGAAGCGGCGGATGTTCTCGCAGAAGAGGTCGACGATCTTGCGGTTCTCCGAGGTGGCGGTGCTGGCCGAGTGCGGGCAGACGATCACGTTGGGCATGTCCCACAGCGGATCGCCGGGCGGCAGCGGCTCGACCTCGAACACGTCCAGCGCCGCCCCGCGCAGATGGCCGGAACGCAGCGCCTCGGTTAGGGCCGCCTGCTCCACCACGGCGCCGCGCCCGATGTTGATCAGCACCGCGCCGCGCGGCAGCGCCGCCAGCTCCGCCGCGCCGATCAACCGCTCGGTTTCGCGCGTGTGCGGGGTGGCGATCACCAGATAATTCGCTTCGTGGAGCATGTCGATCAGCGCGTCGGGTCTGTACAGCCGGTCGACATTCGGCGTGTGCTGCGACGGGTCGCGCCGCGTGCCCACCACGCGCATATCGAAAGCCTTGGCCAGCCGGGCGACTTCCCGGCCGATCTTGCCCAGTCCGACGATGCCGAGCGTGCTGTCGGCCAGTTCCTCGCCGCAGTAGCGCGCCCAGTGCTGGGCGGCCTGTTCCGAGCGGAGATATTCGTAATCCTTGGCGAACATCAGCATCGACATCAGCGCGAATTCCGCCAGCGGCCGGGCGTGTACCCCGCTGGCGGTGGTGAAGATCCAGCCGGCGCGCTCGGCATAGCGCATCCGCTCGACAAACTTGCCGATCCCCGCGCTGGTCGCCTGAATCCAGCGCAGGTTGGGCGCCAGTTCCGGCAGATCGTCGTGGTGGGTGTGGTCGAAGTCGAACAGCACGTCCGCCTGCGCCAGCAGCGACCGCCACTCGGCTTCTTGCTCCGGGGTCCGCGTGATCGGTCCGGTGTGGTCGGCGGCGTAGCGCGGCGCGCCGATCAGGTCCGGGCGGTTGATCACGCGCAGCCCCGGCGCCGCGGCCTCGACCTGGGCGACCAGCGTGGACGGTCTCGAAGGGGCTGTGCGTATAGCGGGTGGGCACCACCACCGCCGACGCCGCCACGCCCTCGCGGATCAGCGCGCCGGAGTCGGTGCCGTACAGGCCGTACACCACATGCTGGAGCGGGATGCCAGCCTCGGCGGCCGTATCGGCGATCCGGTTGTTGAGCTGGAAGTTGTAGGCGTACAGATCCTTGTGAATCAGGATCGGCCCGGCGCCCAGCCGCGACGAGACATCGCGAGGATCGACCCCCGGCACATCGCCCGAGAGGCCGGTGTCCACCGCGATGGCGTAGGTGCAGTTGACCGCACGGTTGATCGACTGCGCGCCGTACAGGCCACTCTCTTCCATCACCGTCGAGCCGAAGTACAGGTCATACTGCAACTGCGAGCGGTCCAGCCGCCGCAGCACCTCGTCCATGACGGCCAGCGCGGCGCGGTTGTCCATGGCCTTGCCGGTGTAGAACTTCCCGTTCTGGCGGGTCGGCGGGTTCCAGATCACCCGACTGCCCACTTCGATGCCGGCGGCGCGCACGGCCTCGGCACTGGGCAGGAAGACGTCGATGAAGATGTCATTCCAGTCCAGCGCCGTCTTGGCGCGCTGGTCCGGCGTGAGGATGTGCCCCGTCAGCGTGGCAAAAACGCCGGGGACCAGCGCCTCGCGTCCGATCACCAGCGCCTGCTGGCCGATCGGCGTGAAGTACGACCCGCGCAGATCCGGCCGGCCGCGTTCGTCGCGCTGCCCGCTGGTGATGAAGAGAAAGCCATCCGGCGTGATGTACTTGACCGTATAGCCGATCTCGTCGCCGTGACCGACCAGCATCAGCCGCGGCCCCTCCCCGCCAATGTGCGCGATCAGGTTGCCGACGGGGGTTATCTCCGCTTCCTGGGAAAGCGGCTTCCAGCGGTCGTACAGAAATTGGTGGACGCGTTCTTCACGCCCGCCGGGGCCGGGAAGTTCGCAGACCTGCTTCAAAAGCTCAAACATCGTTACAGCCTCAGTCTTGGATCGAGAATATCGCGCAGGCCATCGCCGATCAGGTTGATCGACATGACGGTGATCATGATAGCCAATCCGGGGAAGGTCGTCACCCACCACGCCGCCCGTAGATAGACGCGCCCCTCGCTCAGCATGATGCCCCACTCCGGCGTCGGCGGCTGCGCGCCCAGCCCCAGAAAACTCAGGGCGGCGCCGGCGATGATCGCGCCGGCGATGCCATTGGTGGCGATGACGATCAGCGGCGCGAGAATGTTCGGAAAAATGTGTCGGGTAATGATGCGCGGCGCCGTGCAGCCGATCGACAGCCCGGCCAGCACATAGTCGATAGATTTCACCGACAGCGTGCTCCCCCGCGCCATGCGCGCATAGGTCGGAATGGCGGAGATGCCCACGGCGATCATCACATTGGTCAGGCTGCGCCCCAGAATGGCCACGATCGCCAGCGCCAGCAGAATGCCGGGGAACGCCAGCATCACGTCCATGGCGCGCATGATCAGCGCGTCGACTCTTCCGCCGAAGTAGCCGCCGATCATGCCCAGTGGGATGCCAATCGTCGCGGCGATCGCCACCGAGACGAAGCCAACCAGCAGCGACAGCCGAGCGCCGTAGGCGATGCGGGTGAAGACATCCCGACCGAAGTCGTCGGTCCCGAACAGATGCTCAGGGTTCGGTTCCTGCAAACGCAACGCCGGCGTCACCAACAGCGGGTCGTAGGAGGAGAGGTTAGATGCAAAAAGCCCCAGCAGGACGATCACCAGCAGGATGCCGGCGCCTAGCGCGATGTTCAGGCTGCGAAACAGACGCTGCACCGTGCGCGGCACGCGGCTGGAACGGGGTCGAATGTGGATGACTTCAGTCATAGCGGATACGCGGGTCGATGGTGACGTACAGCAAGTCGATCAGGATGTTGATGACGACATAGGCGATGGCGATGAACAGGGTCGCCCCCTGCACCAGGGTGTAGTCCTTGTTGAGAATCGCGTCGACATACATGCGGCCCAACCCGAGGCGCGCGAAGATCGTCTCGGTCAGCACCGCGCCGCTCAGCAGTTGCCCAAACGTCAGTCCCAACAGGGTCACGATCGGGATCAGCGCGTTGCGCAGTGCATGGCGCATCACGACCACGAACTGCGACAGCCCTTTGGCTCGGGCGGTCAGGACGTATTCCTGGCTCAGCACTTCCAGCATGCTGGAGCGCACCAGCCGCGCCAGCGACCCGGCGGAGAGCAGCCCGAGCGCGACGGCCGGCATGATCAGGCGGTCCAGGCTCCCCTGACCGATCGGTGGCAGCCAGCGCAGATTGACCGAGAACACCACGATCAGCAGAAGAGACGACCAGTAGACCGGCATGGAGATGCCGATGAGCGCCAGCAGCGTTGCCACGGTATCGATCAGCGAGTTGTGCTTGATCGCCGCGACGATCCCGACGGTCAGCCCGAGCGTAATCGCCACGGCCAGCGCGGCAATGGTCAGTTCCAGCGTGCTGGGCAGGCGGATCAGGATCTCGTTCAGCACCGGGCGGCCGTTGTTCAGGGACCGCCCGAGATCCCCTGAAGCGCCTTCCAGATGTAGTCGAAATATTGAACGTAGATGGGACGGTTCAGCCCCATCTGCTCGCGGATCGATTCCAGCATCTCCGGCGACGCCTGATTCTCGCCCACGTAGATCTCGGCGGGGTCGCCGGGGATCAGATAGAGCATCAGGAAGACCAGGGCCGTGACCAGGAGCACGGTAGGGATCGCTTGCAGGAGACGGTTGAGGACGTAGCGCAGCATTCTCGATCCAGGGGAGATAGAGGACAGAGGCAGCGTCTGCTGTGCAGACGCTGCCTCCATCACCATGTCAGGACGAACTAGCCTTTGCTGGCCGCGTAGAAGTTGGGCAGGTTGCCGCCGCCCAGGAACACGACCCCGCTCAGTGCGGGCGTATGCCCGAAGAGCAGATAGGGATCGTTATAGTAGACCATGATGGCGTCGTCGGCCGCCAGCTTCTGCGCCTCAGCATAGAGTGCAACGCGCTCGTCAGAGTCGGCGGTCGCCGCGGCGGCGTTCAGGATGCGGTCCATCTCTTCGCTGCGATAACGATTGCGGTTGGTGCCGCCATCGGCGCGCGACGAGTCGAACAGGACGCGCATGCCATCCGGGTCGGTCCAGGTATCCCACCAGCCCTGCGTGTTGTGCTGGCCGGCGCGCACCGCATCGAAGTAGCCGGCCTGGGCCGCGCCGTTCAGCACGACGTCGATGCCGACCTGCGCCAGATTCGCCTCGATGAAGGTGGCGATCGCCACGTTCAGCGGCGAGTCCGAGCGGAACCAGTGCTGAATTTCCAGCGGCTGGCCATCGCGCTCGCGCACGCCCGTCGCCTCGTTGAGAACCCAACCGGCCTCGTCAAGGATGCTGGCCGCCATCTCCAGGTCGTAGGGGAGGTAGCCGCAGCTTGCCGGGTCATAGCCGAACATGACCTTGGTCAGCGCGCTGCACCCCGGCGTCCCGAAGCCGTTGAAGACCACGTCGATGATGCCCTGCTTGTCGAAGGCGTAGGAGATGGCCTGGCGCACTGCCAGTTCGTCGGTGGGCGCCTTCTCGAAGTTCATCATCAGCGAGTAGCCGTGGCCCGGCTGCTCGATCTGGACGATCTCCACGTTCGGGTCATCCATCAGACGCGGCACATCCAGCGTCGGCACGTTGTCGATGAAGTCGACCTCACCGCTCTCCAGCGCCGCCAGACGTGTGGCCGGCTCCAGGATGATGGTGAAGCGGATTCGCTCGGCGTTCGCCGGGCCGGTCATGCCGAAGACCGCTTCCGACCCCCAGTTGAAGTCGTCATTGCGCACGACTACCACTTCCGAGTTCGGAATATACGATTCCAGCTTGAACGGTCCCGCGCCGACGACCGTGGTGATGCCATAGTCGGCTCCGGCCGCCTCGATCGCGCTGGGCGAGCTGGGGGCCAGGTAGGGGGTGGAGATGGAATTCAGGAAGGGGGCATACGGGGCGCTGAAGCGCACGGCAACCGTGAACTCGTCCACGACCTCGGTTTCCGCATAAGGCCCCAGCAGGCTGACGGCCAACTGCGATCTCGTATCCGGGTTGGCGACGCGGTCGAAGGTGAACTTCACCGCCTCGGCGTTGAAGGGCGTTCCGTCGTGGAAGACCACGTCGTCGCGCAGCGTGAAGACATATTCGGTCGCGTCTTCGTTGATCGTCCACTCGGTGGCCAGGCCGGGGTGGAAAGTGCCCAGCGGCTCCTGGTACACCAGCGGGCTGAAGACGTGCCCCATGATGACGCCTACGCTGGAGAACGTGGTCACGTTCGGGTCCAGCGTATCGACGTTGTTCGAAATGCCGAAGGTGAGAAGACTTTCCTGCGCGATGACCGGAACTGTCAGCAGTGTGAGCAGCAGCGCAACCACAGCGACTAGAAAAGCAATACGTCTCGCCATATGAGTCATACAGCCTCCCGTGTGATGTTTTTTGTTGCGAAGATGAGCGTTGCACGTAATGTAACACGCTCTATAAGGGCTGGCAAAAACTGTTCAACAATTCTCATCTTGTAGGGGCGGTTGCGTGAAAGGGGGGGGGGGCGCCGGAGAAACGCTCCAAAGACGAAAACCGACTGAGCGGTCGACCCTTGGCTGGAGGAACCCTCTTCAGAGGGTTTGCCTTGGCTCTGTGATCCGACCGCTGTCCTGTATTTTCTTTCGCCGCACCTGAGCCCAGCTCGGGCGCATCGCGATGCGCCCCTACGAACATGCCGCACGCACCTGTCCTGAGGGTCAACGATGCTGCGCTTCCGAGGGCGAGTTTTTGACAAAACACGGACTCTATGGGATTGTCAACCGATCGATAGGCTTTGCCTCCAGAGTTCCATGAGATTGAGGAGCCGATGTCTCAGCAGCCGACCCTCTTTGATTCACTCGTATGGAAGACCCACCCCATCGGCGCGGGCGCCGCGCATTCCACGCTGAACCTTTCCATCGGCGATATCGCCGGCGCCGGCGGCCCGCGCGCCCTGATCACTGCGGGCATTCACGGCGATGAAGGCCCCTGGGGCGCCTGGGCGATCCGGCAGTTGCTGCAAACCACCCCGCTCGATGCGCTGCAAGGGAGCCTGCGCATCGTCCCCAATGCCAACCCGCTGGCCATGGAAGCCGACGCCCGCAACGCGCCGCTCGACAGCCTCGACCTGAACCGCAGCTTCCCCGGCGATGCGCAGGGTTCCCATACCGAGCGTCTGGCGGCGGCGCTGGTCGCCCATGCCCTGCCGGACGCAAATGTGGTCATCGACCTGCACGGCGGCGGAAGCTGGTGCGTCAACGCCTTCGTCTTCGAGATGCCTGGCGGCGAAGCGCTGGCGGCGGCCTTCGATGCGCCCTTCGTCGCCAAAGCCCCGGAGCGGGCGGTCACCCTGACCGGTTACGCGCGCAGCCAGGGGGCCATGTGCGTGGGCGTGGAAATGGGCGGGCGCAGCGCCGACGAAGAGAGCTGGGCGCGCCGAATCGCGGCGGGTCTGCGGCGCGCCCTGATCGCCGGCGGCGTGCTGAGCGGCGAGTCGGAGCCGCCGGCCGCCCGCTCGATCCCCGTGGGCGGGACGCGCGTCCTGCGCCCCTCGTCCGGCGGGGTGTTCGTGCCCCGGATTCGCCAGGAAGCGATCGGCACGATCGTGCCCCAGGGCACCGTCCTGGGAGAAGTGGTTCACCCGTCAACGCAGCAGCTGCTGGAGACCTTCGTCGCCCCCTTTCCGCAAACGGCCATCCTGCTGCTTCGCCCGATGATGGCGCGTCTGGAGGGCGGCGCGATGACCTACGTCGTCGCCGAGCCACAGGACGCCTGACCGTTCTTTTCGCATTCGCTTGCATCGCTTGAATACAGACAAGTTCATACACGGAGACGCTGAGATGGCTGAACAACTGCGAATCGGAGTCGTTGGCGCGGGACGCTGGGCAGCCAGCGCGCATTTGCCGGGGTTTGTCAGAACCCCCCACGCGCAGCTCATCGCGATCTGCGACAGCAATCGTGAGCTGGCCGAGCAGCGCGCGGCGGAGTTCAATATTCCGAAGGTCTACACCGACTACCGCGAGATGCTGGCGAAGGAAGATCTCGACGTGGTCGACGTGTGTACTCGCGGCGTCGGCGACGATCGCGACAACCACGAAGTCCTGGCCTTTGCCGCCCTCGAAGCGGGCCGGCACTGCCTGTGCGAAAAACCCGTCGCCCATGACTACCGCAACACCTGGCGGGCGCATCGCCTCGCGCAGTCCAGGGGCCTCAAGACCAAAGTCGGGCTGACCTTCCGCTATGCCCCGGCCATGCGCTACATGCGCCGCCTGATCGAGGATGGCTTCATCGGCGAACCTTACATCTTCAACGGTTTCGAACAGAACTCGCAGTTCATCAGCCCGGATATCCCCGTCACCAAGATGGACCTGATACCGGAAAATCCCGACGCCGAGCTGCGCGTATCGTCGCTGGAAGGCTACGGCGCGCCGATCATCGACCTGAGCATGTGGTTCATGGACAGCGAGATCAAGAGCGTCGTCGGCACGCTCAAGAATTTCGTCCCCTACCGCACATCCATCGATGGGCGCAAAATGCGCACCAACATCGACGATGGCGACATCTACCTGGGCGAATACAAGAGCGGCGCCATCTGCTCGATCCAGTCGAGCTATGTCACCGTCGGCAACTACCCCGGTCTGGAAGCCCGTGCCTACGGCTCAAAAGGGGCGCTCATCTGCCGACTGGTGACCGAGTTCGGCATCCCGCAGACCCTGCACAGCGCCACACCGGATGCCGTGGAGTTCGTGCCGGTCGACATCCCGGCCGAGTACTTCCCGCCCGGCTACACCCCAGGCGAACCCTGGCCATCGCTCTACTACGCCAACCTCGTGCACAACTTCATGGAGGAAATCATCCAGGGGGGCGACGAGAATCAGGGCAATTTCGCGCAGAGCGCCCGCGTTCAGGAGATCATCAACGCCGTCGAGCAGTCCTATCGCGAACGCCGCTGGGTGGATCTGCCGCTCGATCCCGATTTTGAGGCGTAACGTCATTTCGATCGAGGCCCCGCCCTTTTCGGGACGGGGCCTCCCTACCCATACCACAACTCATCAAACACGGTCGGGCAGCTCAGGCATGCGCCGCCGTCAGTGCATATCTTCCTCGTCATGCACCGGTGGCTCGAACAGGTAACCGTTCGACTGGGAGCGGTGTTTCCAATCCTCGATGTGGCGGATCAGTTCGGAGATGAACTCGATCGCGTCCAGCGACTCCCAGCATGCCTCACAGTTCGCCTTCCCATCCAGAATCAGCCGGCTGTGCAGTTTTTCGGCCATCCGCAAGGCCTCTTCGCAGATCGCAAGGGCCTGCTCCGGGGTGGGCTGACCGCCCGTCAGGGTGTTGAGCATCGCCAGGTAGCGTTTCTGCACGGCGATCATTCGCTCATTTTCCCGCGCTACAGACTCGTTTCCATTCGGAGAGGGGTGCATGTCTCCCTGACGTCGGATATTGTCAAGCAAGATCTGCTTCTCATGATCGAGAAACGTCTGGAAATTGGCCATCTTTTCTGCTTTCATGCGGGCAAACCACATCCGGCCTGCCACGCCAACCCCTTAAGTGTAATCCCATCCGTAATGGCCGTGAATGACCAGACGACATGACTTTGTACTGATTGCTATCGGATGATATTTTCGTATGATTGAGTTGTCGGTGTTTCGCACCTGATGCGCCACACACTTCATTCACGAGATCAGGTTCTCCCACGAATCGTTCGAGTGATAGGTTCTTGAAAATGCGTTTCAAGAAATTGGTGCCCTTTCTGTTGGTGCTCTTCGCCATGGCCCTCACCCCCCACCCAACCCATACAGGCCAATGGAACCTGGAACGGACAGGATTCCCTCCATGTCCCGCTTTCCTGGTGTTCCATCACGGGCAGCCCTGCGCAGGCGAATCCGAATCTCGCTGGAGATACGGATACGGATGCCATCCTCTGGCGGCGGCATGAACGGCCGACCGACAACATCTACGTCAACCCCAGCGGTATCACCTTCCGCTCGGCCATCAACAACGCCTGGGGATCGTTCAATTTCCCGGTGCTGGCTGACCCGGATACGACCATCGCCACTCAGGGGGATATGCGCGGCGAGGATGTCAACGCCTTCGGCGCCGAGTTCAACGCCATGATCAACAACTGCGACACGGCTTACAACAACCTGGGGCGCGCGGGGATCGGCATCACGGCGGTGAACGCCGGCCTGTTCCATGACGCGGCGGGCAACTATATCGGCGTGATCGGCTGGGGCGGCTGCGCCGAGATTGGCGGCAACTGCGCTGTCCCCTTCGACGGGCGCGTGGCCCTGATCGACAACCGCTATCTGCACCCGGCCTCTCCCGATCGCACGTTCCCCCCTTCGCCCGGCGACCCGGCGGGCAACCTCCAGTTCACCATCACCGACCCACTCGACGTGCTGGCCGGCCATGAGTTCGGCCATGCCCTCAGCCTGGATCATCGCAACAATACGCTCGCCCTGATGAACCCCGGCGTCACCGACAACAGCGGCGACGGCACTGCTGATAATGTGCAGTTGAACAACGCCGAAGTCACGGCGCTGCGCAACAACGCGCTGAACGTGCCTGGTCTGGAGACCGACCCGCAAGGACTGTTCAATCCGGGCCGCTTCGTCGTCAATCGCCAGCCGGATACGGTTCAGGAAAACCCGGACTTCCCGGCGCACCTCGACCTGGCCTCGGTACGCGCCGCGATCGATACCCAGGAGAACCAGGTCTACCTCGAACAGCAGTTGTTCGGGCTGCTCCCCGCCGAGGGCGAACCGGTCCGCTTTGTCTACCTGCTCGACGTGGACGGTCCCGAGGCCGGTATGACGCAGGATCAACTGCGCCAGCTTGAGATGCCCGCCGATATTGACACGCGCGGCGTCGACATGATCGCCATTGCCACGGTCCGCGGTGGGCAGACTTTTGGCAACGTGGCGATCGTGCGCGATGGCGAGATCATCGTCCTGGACGGGCGTTTTACCTTCTCCCTGCTCACGATGGTCCTGCATCCGCAGTTTGCGCCGCTCTCCGGCGAGGGTGGGGTGCTTCCCGAAGACCGTGAGTACGCTGTGCACCACATCATCCAGTTGAACCTGACCAACGAGGTCCTGGGAATCGCGCTGGATCGCCCCTTCCGCCTGCAAACGCTGATCGTCACCGGCGAGCAAGGCATCGCCGACCGATTGGACGACGATCCCGCCGGCCGCGCCTTCGTGCTCGAACAGCCCTCGTTCCCGCACTGCCGCGCGCTCGCCGATGGCGTCCAGGGCCAGCCCGCCGACGTCGAATTCGACGGTCTGACGCCCAATTCCTCGATTCACGCCCTGCTCGGCCCCCTGATGGTGGCCACAGGCACAGCCAATGAAGACGGCGGCGGCGTGATCCAGATGCCCATCCCGGCCGATGCCGCACCGGGCTACCATCTGATCACGATTGGCGTGGACGGCACGGCGCTGACGGCGGACTGCATCATCTTCGTGCGCGAAGCGGATGGCGATGATGGGGACGGAGATGGAGACGGGGACATTCCGCGCGACGAGTTCGCGCTGCTGACCAGCCATGAGGATTTGCTGCGGCGGCAGGCGCGCCTGCTTGAGCTGCTGGGTCTTCTCATTCGAGCCCTGTCGCAGAACGATCAGGTTCCGGTCGAAGTGGTGCAGCATCTGGTCGACGGCTACGGCAGCCTGCTCGGCGGCTACAACGAGCTGCTGAAGGACTTCGCCGACCTGGTCCGCCAGGCCGTGGACGATTAGCCCGCCGGTCATCTTCTGACGGCGGATTTCACGAGGTCCTGTTCCGGGCAGGTGGGCGCGGCGTTTGCCCACCTGCCCGGACGTCATTGCTCACATGACCACCGTTGACCACGCAAGCTCCGTGGCAGACTCAGCCCCCCTGCCGGGCGTTGTACACCAGCGCGCCGCTGGCCGCGAAATCGCGATAGACCGCCAGCGCCTCGTCCGTGAGCACGTTGTTGATCAGTTCGATGCCACGTTTGGCGAGCTCGGCCTTCCACTCCGGGTGAATCGGCCCCTCGTCAAAGCCGGTGATGGCTTCCAGTTCCGGCCCGCTCCCGGCGATCGCCAGCGAGCGCACCCCCGACCACAGCACCGCGCCGAAGCACATCACGCACGGCCGCCAGTTGACCACCAATTGCAGAGTGGGCAGTCCTGCCCCGCCAAGATCGTACGTGCCGAGCAGCTTCTGCGCGACCGACAGCGTCATGACTTCGGCGTGCGCCGACGAGCAGTTGGACGCCACCACGCGGTTCACGCCGATCACGACTGGCTTTCCGGTATCGCGCTCGAAGACGCCGGCCGCGAAGGGTCCGCCGGTGCCGCGCTCGAAATTCAGGCGCGAAAAGCGGATGACGGCGGCCATCCGTTCCTCGACGGTTGGCAGAACCGGCGGCAGCAGCCGGTTTTCTTCAACCGCCCATTCGGGAAGCGTCAGCGTAATTTCCATCCTCAACATCCTCTCCAGGAAAGGTCAGCGTGATCGATACTACCACCAAATGCTGAGCAGCCGAACGATCTGGGACGACAATGTCGTGCTTTACGATCGGGCTGGAGGTGCTGATAGGGGTAGGTTTTTATGGTCTCGGTGAATGACCCGTAGATCTGCCCTGGTTGTCGGGACGCCAAGAAAGGCTTGTCCGTAGTTCTACACCCCTACCCCCGGCCCCTCCCCCGCTGGCGCAAGGGAGGGGAGCAGGCTTGCGTCACCCTAGTTGGTTATTGAGCCGTGTGGTTTCCCTCCCCTACGCAGTGGGGGAGGGACTAAGGGAGGGGGTTAAAACATCGCACATGGCGTATCGGGGCCACCCAGGGTATCAAACACTCAAATACGGACAAGCCTAGAATGGCGTCCCGCCCCGACGACACAGATCCTCCAGAATCTGAAAATGCACCCCCACCAGCCTCACGCGTGGCGTTTGTTCGACGGATGGCTTAGACTGAAAGTTGCGCTCTTTTTATCTCACTATCCAGGGGCATTTCGACGATGGACCAAGAGACTTTCCTCATCGGCTACGTGCACAATGGTGCGGTCAGACCGGCGTACCAGCGAGGCACCGTCACCTACGCGCTCGACGAAGCGCTCATTCCCTCTTTTGACTGGATGATGGCCAATCTCAAGGCGCAGGATCTGCTGGCGCGGCTGGACGACTCCATCCGCGATCCGCTTCCGGCTGGCGCCCGGCTGACGCTGCGCGGGCTGCTGAACCATCAGCCGGTGTGGGCGGCGGGCGTCACCTACAAGATCAGCGAAGAGGCGCGCGAACGCGAGTCGAAGAGCAGCACGGTCTACACGCGGGTCTACTCCGCTAAGCGTCCGGAGCTGTTCGCGAAGGCGGTCGGCTACGAAGTAGTCAGCAGCGATGACTTTGTTGGCATTCGAGCGGATGCCACCTGGTCGGTGCCGGAGCCGGAGCTGACCGTCGTGTTCAATGCCTATCACGAGATGGTCGGATTCACCCTCGGCAACGATATGAGTTCGCGCGATATCGAAGGCGAGAATCCCCTCTATCTGCCGCAGGCCAAGGTCTATGACGACTCCTGCTCGATCGGTCCGCGCATCTTGCTCCGTCCAAATGCCGAGCGTTGGCTGGATGCGGCGGTCCACATCCGCATCGAACGTCAGGGGTCGGTGGTATTCCAGGGCGAGACTCGCACCGATCGGCTGAATCGCAGCCTGCCGGAGCTGGCCGATTATCTCGGCCGCTGTAAAAAGTTCCCCTATGGGGTGCTGCTCATGACGGGGACGGGCGTCGTCCCGTCGGATGACTTCACCCTCGCAGCGGGCGATGTGATCCGCATCCGCCTCGACCCGATCGGCGAGCTGGTCAACATGGTGCATGTCGTCGGCAACTCAGGGTAGAGCAGGCCGGACAGGTCTCTGATGGGCGTTTAAAGGGAAAAATCGATCAGTTCCAACTTGCTTGACGATTTTTCGCTTTCGGTCTAATATCGATTATCAATAATCGATTGCCACCATCAGAGACCATCTATGTCCGTTTTGCTCCCGAGCCCTGCCTCGGCAAAGCTTACTTCGCTTTCGGACCAGGTATACGAACGCCTGCGTCTGTCCATTATCGGCCGCACGCTGAAACCCGGCGAGAAGCTGGTCGAACTGGACATCGCCGCGCAGATGGGCACCAGCCAGGGTCCTGTGCGTGAGGCGCTCCAGCGGCTCGAACATGACGGCCTGGTGGAACGCCGTGCGCGCAGCGGCAGCTTTGTCACTCCCCTCAAAATGGATGAGATGGTCGAGCTGGTCGACATCCGCTGTTCTGTCGAAAGCTTTGCCATTCGCCGCGCAGCCACGAGCATCACGCCGAGACAGTGCGACGAGCTCGACAACCTGGTCGCGCAAATGGCGGCGGCGGGCGCCAATCACGACATCATGACGCTGGCTGAGATCGACGTGCAGTTCCACCGCACCATCATCGAATGGTCTGGCAGCAAGACACTGCTGCGCGTCTGGTCGACGCTGGGAAATCAGATCCAGCGCTTCGTCGTCCAGACCCATTCGGAGGCGTATTCCGACTTTGTTGAAATCGGTACGCGTCACGGCCCCATCGTAGATGCTCTCCGCAGCCATGATGAAGAAGTCGCAGTCGAGCGCATACGACACCACATTCGGCTCATTTTGTCGCACCTTGACTATTTGCGCTCAGCTCAACCCGATTCACGATAGTGATTGCCCTCAACACTGCTATGCCGACTCACCTTTGCCCGACGTTCCGCCGCGCTCTCGCGGCGTGCTGGTCGCCACCGTTCAGCAATATCGTCGCCGCGCCGGAAACCATTCTGGCGAATGCATTCTGAGGGGTCTGGCTGGCTGATTCGCCTGCCGTTTTGTTGATATTCCGCCCCGGAAAACCCAGAGCTAAAGGAGGCTGGCTGCGGAAACGAACAGGCATCACCTTATCTGAATGCTTTCTGAAGATATTCAAAAAGAGGAGCAAAGATCATGAATCCGAGGAAAATGAGCCGCCGTGATTTTCTGCGCGCCACCGGAATCGGTTTTGTGGCGACCAGCGCAGGGCTCTCGGTTCCCAGCTTGCTTGCTCAGGATCCCACAGCGACCCCTCTGGCACTCCCCGAAGGCGCCGCGGGTAAACTGACCGTCATTCACCGCACAGAATACTTTGAAGTCGTCCAGCAGATGTTCCGCCAGACGGTCGAAAACTACGCAGCATCGCACGGTCTGGAGCTCGATATTTCGACGGCGAACCCGGAAGTCTTCGGCGACTTCCCCGCCAAAATGCTGGCCGCCGTGCAGGCGGGCAACCCGCCGGACCTGGGCTACAATCAGCTCAATATCCCGGCGCTGATCTCCCTGGACATCCTCGAAGACGTGACCGACGTGGTGGAACAGCTCACCAGCCTTTACGGGGCCGCAGTACCGGTCGAGGCTCAGTTCAACGGCATGTTCAACGGTCGCTGGTATGCCATCCCCTTCATGAGCTACACCGGCGCCTGGTTCGCCCGTAAGGACAAGTTCGAAGAAAAGGGCATCGATGTCCAGACCCTCGCCACGTTCAGTGACCGCCGCGAGGCCTGCCTTGAAGTTTCCAACCCCGACGAGAACTTCTACGGCTGGGGCATGACCATCAACCGCTCCGGTGACGGTCATGGATTGATCTCCGGCGTCATTCAGGCGTTCGGCGGCAGGTTCGTCGACGATACCGGTTTCAAGGTCATCTTCAACTCACCGGAGACCGTCGCCGCCGTCGAGTGGCTGGTGGAAACCTACACCAGCGACAAGTACAGACCAATGCTGCCGCCGGGTATCGAGAGCTGGACGGACACCAGCAACAATGAGCAGTATCTCGCCGGTACCGTCGGCATGACCCTGAACCAGCCAAGCGTTTACGCCGCGGCGAAGGCGAACAACAATCCCGTCTTCGAGCAGACCGCTGTGATGCACGCACCGGCCTGGAATGACGGCACCCTGCACGAAGCAGGCGCCAATGGCTGGCTCATGATCTTCAAGGGCGCGCCGAACATCGCCGTCGCCAAGGACCTGGTCTATCACCTCCTGGAACCGGCGAACTATGTGCCCATGGTTCAGAACGGCGGCGGTCTGTTCTTGCCCGCCTACGCGGACCTGTGGACCGAAGATGTATTGGGCGCTGACCCGAACTTCGCCGTCTTCAGGGATATCCTGCTGCATGAGGAACCCTTCTTTGGCATGTCGCACCCGGCGCCGCCCAACGCCCTGGTTGGACAGATCGACGCCGCGTCGATCACCAGCCAGATGATGGTCAACGCCATCAGCGGCGCCATGACCCCTGAACAGGCCGTTCAGGACGCCCACGAGAAGATCGTCCAGATCTTCGAAGAAGGCGGCGCAGTACAGTAGTGAACAAACGTGGCAGGGCGAGGACTTACCTCGCCCTGCCCTCCTGTTTGAATTACGGTTATTTGAGATCATGAGGACGACATGAGTAACCCAGCCACTACTCGTTCGCGCTTGCAGGTGGCCCACGCGCCACCAGCCCCAGGGCGCAGCCGAGCGGAACAGATCCTCGGTCGCGACTGGCGCGTCGCCTATCCATTCATCCTTCCAGTTGTCGTCCTGATGGGTCTGCTGATCTTCTGGCCTTTCATCAATGCCATCCTGATGAGTATGACGACCCGCAACGTCATCACACGCTCCGAAGTCTATGTCGGACTGGCAAACTACGAACGCCTTTTACGCGACAGTGATTTCATCAGTTCGGTTGGCAACACGCTGCTTTTCACTCTGGCGTCGCTGGCGGTCAAGTTCGTCGTTGGCATGATCATCGCGCTGCTGCTCAACAGCAAACTCCCCTCCCGCAGCCTCCTCAGTGGACTCATGCTGCTGCCCTGGATCGTGCCGGAAGTGGTGACCGCGCTGGCATTCCGCAGTATCTACGACCCGATCTTCGGCGGCTTGAACCCGATATTGATGCAGTTGGGGTTGATTGATAGGCAAGTCGCCTGGCTTGGCGAACCGGGCCTGGCGCTGCCCAGCGTCATCGCCGTCAATGTCTGGAAGGGCATTCCGTTTTACACCATCCTGCTGCTTGCCGGTCTTAAGGCCATCGACCGCGAGCAGTACGAAGCGGCCTCGGTGGACGGCGCGAGTCCCCTCAAGCGCTTCCGGCATATCACCCTGCCGGGTCTCCGCTATGTCATCGCCGTGACCCTGCTGCTCTCGTTCATCTCAACCTTCAACAGCTACGGGCTGATCTATCTGATGACCGGCGGTGGTCCTGGCGGCGCGACCCGCGTCTACAGCATCCTCGCCTACGAAAAGGCGATTATTGGCCTGCGCTTTGGTCCGGGTGCAGCCACCGCGTTCAGCATGGCCCCCCTGCTTGCCGTGCTGATCTTCCTGCTGGCGCGCTTCATGCGTCCGGAACAGCATGTCCGGCAGACCGAGGAGGTCTCGCGCTTCGAAGCCGTGTCCTCCTTCCTTGGTCGTCTGCTGGGGACGCTGATCGACATCGTGCTGCTGCCCATGGAACTGATCTCGGTCGGTGTGAGCCGCTTCCTCAACTTCCTGCTGCCTCAAAAAGAGGAAGGCGTCTCCCGGATCAGCCGCCGCCAGCGCGAGGGCATAAGCCTGATCTCGCGTCTGCTGGTGTTGGGGCTGTTCCTGATCTTCGTGCTGTTTCCGTTTTTCTGGATCATCATCACATCGTTCAAAACCGATCTCCAGATACAGAGGTTCGACTCCATCTATTGGCCGAATCCCTGGACCTTTGAGCAGTACCGATCACTCATTCAGGAAACCTCATTCCTGACCTGGTTCCGCAACACGGTACTGGTCGCCAGCGTCAGTACGGCGATCTCGGTGGTGCTGGCGTCGACGGCGGCGTATGCGCTGGCACGGCTCCAGTTTCGGGGCGGACGCCTGATGACGACTCTGCTGCTGGTGACCTACCTGCTGCCGGGGTCGCTGCTGTTCATCCCGCTGTACCGCATCCTGACCGATCTTGGCATCATCAATACCTACGGCGCGCTGATCCTCACCTACCCGACCTTCCTGATGCCCTTCGCCACGTGGGTGTTGATGGGCTACTACCGATCCATCCCGGTCGAGCTGGAAGAAGCGGCGTTGATCGACGGCGCGAACCGCCTGACCGCCTTCTGGCGAATCACCCTGCCGCTGGCAATGCCCGCGCTGCTGTCGGTGACACTGTTCGCCTTCACGACCGCCTGGAACGAGTTCTTGTTCGCCTTCGTGTTCATCACGAGCGAGTCCCTGAAGACGCTTCCGGTGGGTTTGCAGCTCCTGGTATTCGGCGACATTTATCCCTGGGGGCAAATGATGGCGGCATCGCTGATGATGGCGATCCCGGTCGTCATCATCTACGTTGTTGCGCAGCGCTTCCTGGTCGAAGGACTGACAGCAGGAAGCTTGAAAGGTTAATCGGGAATCATGAAGATCACAGATGTACAGGCGTGCGTCATCGGAGAGCAGGTTCCACACAGTGGGGGCAGTGTCTGGACGTTTGTCCGCATCTACACCGATGAGGGAATTGTCGGCACCGGCGAGTGTAATTCTGGCGGACCCGGCGCGTCCGGGTTCGCCACCAAGGCCGCGATCATGGCCATGAGGGAGCGCATCATCGGCGAAGACCCCTTCAATGTGAACCTCATCTATGAAAAACTGCGCCGTGGCGGGCGTTATGGCGGGTCGACGAACGCGCCGATCATCTTCGCGCTGACCGGCATCGACAACGCGCTGTACGACATTTGCGGCAAGGCGCTCGGCGTCCCGGTCTACAAGCTGCTCGGCGGCAAGTTCCGCGACAGGATTCGCCTCTATGCCGACTGCCACGCGGGCGAGGAAGAGTCCGTGCAGGCCTATGCCGAAAAAGCGATTGAGCGCGTCGAGCAGGGTTTCAGCGCCGTCAAGTTCGACGTGGACAGCACCGGCGTCGGCAAGCTCGATCCGTACAACTGGACGGTCGGCGCGAAGGAGATGACCTATATCATCGGCCTGATCGAAGGACTGCGCGAGGCGATTGGGTTTGAAATCGACCTGGCCATCGACTGCCACGGTCAGTTCGATCTGCCGTCGGCAATTACGCTGGCGAAGGCCGTCGAACCGCTGCGCCTGATGTGGCTGGAAGAGCCGGTGCCTGCCGAAAACGTCGCGGCGCTGGCACAGGTCAAAGCGTCGAGCAGCACCGTCATTTGCAGTGGCGAAAATCAGTACACGCGGTTCGAGTTCATGGAGCTGTTCAACGCCAAAGCGGTCGACGTCATCATGCCCGACCTCGCCAAGGCGGGTGGCATCGCCGAAGGCAAGCGTATTGCCGATCTCGCCGATGCGCACTATATTCCGATTGCGCCACACAACGTCTCGACGCCGCACGGCATGATGGCATCGGCCCATGTGATGGCCTCCGTGCCGAATTTCCTGGTGCTGGAACTGCACGCGCTGGAAATTCCGTGGTGGAGCGATCTCTGCGATGGGGACAAACCATTCTTCCAGGATGGGTTCATGACGGTTTCCGAACGTCCTGGTATTGGTGTTGAACTCAACGACGACGTCGCCAGGAGACTGCTCTGGAATGGCGACACCTATTTTGACTGAGCCTTCTTGAGGAAAAATCAACCATGACTGTTCAGACTCAGAATGCTGCCGAACTTCAGGCCCGGTGGGACAAAATCCGCGTCGCCAATCTGTATGACACCCTGGACCGTATAGGTTACGGCAGTCAGTGTCTCGATCTTGGCATCCGCCCACTCTTTATGCAGCAGCACCTTGCGGGGCAAGTGGTGACCGTCAAAGGCTCGGCATATCCCGTCCCCAAAGGCGAGGAATGGACGGGTGGTGGTGGCGGCGTCAACTATTTCGAGAAGCTGCGTACGCTGCTGTACCCCGGCTGCGCCGTCGTCGTCGAATGCGGCGGGGAGCTGCACGCGGGCAAGTTCGGCGAGATGACCAGTTGGGCGCTCCAGCAGGGCGGCGCGCGCGGCATCGTCCTCGACTCGTTCATACGCGACTATCTCGGTCTCGAAGTCATCCCCAACTTCACGGTGTGCTCACGGGGCACCTCGCCCATCGAGTCGTCGCAGCGCTGGCGGATCGACGATGTGAACGTCACCATCGGCATGCCCGGCACGCTGACCAGCCGCGTCCGCGTGCGCCCCGGCGACTGGATCATCGGCGAGGCGGATGGCGTGATCGTCGTCCCCCAGGAAATTGCCATGGAGACGCTGGTTAAAGTCGAGGAGATCGAAGCCAAGGAAGAAGGCATGCGCCAGGATTTTGCCCGCGGCATGTCGTTTGACGAAGCCTTTGAGAAGTGGGGCCGCGCCTGACCCGAAGCGGGGCGTCGAACGCTGCGAATAGCCAGAGCTGACTCGGGATGCAGCGCTTCCCCAAAGGTTACAGCCGCGAAACAAGAAAGCCCGCACAGAGAGTCTGCGCGGGCTGTCTTGTTGACTGGAGCACTACACTGTGGAAGATGCGCATGTGCGGGAGCTGCTGGAGACGGCCATTCAGGGCAAGGGCGCTTTCCGCCGCTTCAAGGATGCGCTGGTCCGGCATCCGGAGATCGAGCAGAGGTGGTTTGCGTTCCGGGACGCCCGTGTTCAGGCGCGCATGATCGACTGGTTCGAAATGAACGAGATCGAGGCGACACTCGTCTAGCAGCACGCCAACAAACGCGCGGCGCAGAGTACAACGAGAACATCGACGGGTTGCTTACGAGAAATCTGGGGTCATGCTCCATCACTTCCCGATGCAGGCGCCCGAGTTTGTCCTGCACGCCGTCCGGACAAATAAACAGCCCCGCCCGGCAGGCGCTCCTCTGAGAGTGCTGCCATAAAAGATCAGAGCGAACCGTTCTTCCCGGCGCCGTTGCCTTCCCAGCCTTCCGCAATCAGGTCGCCGGTCGACCCGATGTGATGATGCAGCAGCCGAACGGAGAGATCCGTATCTTCCGAGGCGATGGCGTCGACGATGGCCAGATGGTTCCGGGCAATCTCGTGAAGGTTCGCCTTCTTCTGATTGCGCAGCGACATCACCTGGCGCACCCGCAGCGAGACCGTGCCCCACAGCATGACCAGCAGTTCGTTCTGGCTGGAGGCGACCAGAGTGTCGTGAAAGTGACGGTCGATGAGGTTGACTTCGCGCAGGTTGCCTTCATCCGCCTCCGCCAGCAGGACGCCGGCCATCAGGCTTGACACCACGGAAGGCTCGCGACTCACCGCCGAAAAGCAACGAACCAGCGCTTCTCGCACTGTTTCGTTTCCGAGAGAGGCTCCCCAAATCTTGCCCATGCCGTAGGGACCGGCATGCCTTGTCCACTTCGTCCTCTCGTCAGCCTCATCCATCTCTTCCGCTTCAGATCCGCTCTCAGGTCGAACACGCCGATCCCGGCTATACTGTCTTCAGACAGCATCTACACCTGAGCGGAGCGGCGCACATGGCGGATCAACCGGAGATCGGCGGGGCGATGAGGGATAACCGGCCGATCCAGCAAAAAGAGGGTCTGTTCATCAGCTACGCGCGGGCGGACGGAAAAGAGTTCGCCGCCAAACTACGCGAACGGCTGGAGCGCGAAGGGCTGACCTGCTGGCAGGATGTCGTCGGCATGGAAGGCGGCCGCGACTGGTGGACGCAGATTCAGGATGCCGTCAACCACGTCGAATTCCTGGTGCTGGTCATGACCCCCGCCGCCATGAAAAGCGCCACCGTGCGCAAGGAATGGCGTTATGCCCGGCAGCAGGGCGTGTGCGTCTACCCGGTGATTGCCACGTCGGAGTTCGGCGCGCTGGTCGCCGACTTGCCCCGCTGGATGCGCGACGCGCACTTCTACAACCTCGGCCTCGACACCGACCACTTCGAAGCCGGGATGAACTGGATCAAGTTCCTCAACGACCTGCGCACCCGCTGCGAAGTGCCCCGCGTGCCGTTCATGGCCGACGACCTGGGCGTCTTCATCCCGCGCAGCAAGGAATACGACGCGCTCATCGACCTGCTTCTCGACCCGGTCCGCGAGGAGCCGAAGGCCATCACCAGCGCCCTGGCCCTCAAAGGCGCCGGCGGCTACGGCAAGACCACCCTGGCCCGCGCCATCTGCCACGACGAACGCATTCAGGAGGCTTTCGACGACGGCGTGCTGTGGGTGACGCTCGGCGAAAAGGCCACCAGCGCCACCGTGCAGGATCAACTGGAGGGCCTGATCCGCGTGCTCAGCTCGATCCCCTACACCTCCTCGACGCTGGAAGCGGCCAAGACCCGCCTGCGCGAACTGCTGGCCGACCGCGACATCCTGATGATCATCGACGATGTCTGGAACGCCGACCACCTGCATCCCTTCCTGCAGGGCGGCGAGCGAACCGCCCGCCTGATCACCACCCGCATGGGCGAGACGCTGCCGGCCGGGGCGCGCAGGGTCGACGTCAACCAGATGACCGGCGAGGAGGCGTTCGATCTGCTCGCCTACGGCCTGCCGGGCGAAGCCGTCGAGCCGCAGCGCCTCCGCCTGCGCCGCCTGGCCGCCGACTTGATGGAGTACCCCTTGCCGATCAAGCTGGCCAACGGCATCCTGCGCGAGCGGGTGAACGAGAAGAAGCAGCCGCTCGACCGGGCGCTCGATTACGTCAACGACCTGCTCGGCGAGTACGGCCTGGCGCTCAATAACCGGCAGTCGGCGGTCGAGGCGGCACTGCGGGCCAGTCTGGCGCAGTTGGAGGAGATTGAAGTCGAGCGCTACAAGCGGCTGGCCATCTTCTTCGACGATACCGACATCCCGGTCATCACCCTGCAGCGCCTGTGGGATGGGACGCGGGCGGTCACCGAACTGTTCTGCGAGCGGCTGGAGAGTCTTTCGCTGCTCCTGCACTTTGACCCGGCGGCCGGGACGGCCCGCCTCCACGACGTGATCCGCGACTATCTGCTGCGCCAGGGCGGCAGCGCCGTCCCGCGCCAGGGCCTGGCCGACGAGCTTCGCTACGGTGTCGCTCACAGCATCGTGGTCATGCCCATGGACAGGTACCTGAAGACGGGCGGTAGCGTCATCGACTGGCAGCGGGAATTCCTCATCCGCTACATGTCGCCTGGTCCCAACATGCTCCTCAAGGAAAAGGCGCGCCCGATCCAGCGCTGGGCCGACCTGCCGCCCGACGAGCCTTACCTGTGGGACGCGCTCGCCTATCACCTGATCGAGGCGGCTCTGGGCGACCAACTGATCGCCACCGTCCTCGATTTACGCTATCTGGCGGCCAAGACGCGCGTCCGCGGCGCCTACCGCGTGGAGGCCGATATTCGCGCCGCGGCGGCCTTCGCCCGGTTGAACGACCGACCGCAGGTCGGCGCGCTCGACCTGCTGGAACGCAATTACCGCGGCATGGCCCACATCCTGTCCCGGTGCGAAAGCGTTCAGGATGCGCTGATCACGTTGCACATGCGCCTCAGCCATCTCGACGCCTTCAAAGAATCCTGCGCGGCAGCCGAAGCGGCATTGAAACCGCCATACATCACGAGGCGCCGCCCTCTGCCCGACCTGCCGCACCCGGCGCTGATCCGCGTGCTGACGGGGCATACGGATCAGGTGAGCAGCGCCGCCTACAGCCCGGACGGACGCCGGATCATCAGCACCTCACGTGACCGGATGGTGCGGGTCTGGGACGCCGAGACGGGAGAGTCGGTCCATACGCTGGCGGGACATACGGATTGGATGACCAGCGCCGCATTCAGCCCGGACGGACGCCGGATCGTCAGCACCTCACGTGATCGCACAGTGCGCGTCTGGGACGCCGAGACGGGGACGGCGCTCCATACGCTGGCGGAGCATACGGGTGAAGTGACCAGCGCAGTCTTCAGCCCGGACGGACGGCGGATCCTCAGCACTTCAACTGACCGGACTGTTCGGGTCTGGGACGCCGAGACGGGGGCAGCGGTCCATACGCTGGCGGGGCATAGGGATTTTGTGAATCGCGCCGCCTACAGCCCAGACGGACGCTGGATCGTCAGCGCCTCACGTGACCGGAATGTTCGGGTCTGGGATGCCGAGACGGGGGAGGTGGTCCATGCGCTGGCGGGACATACGGATTCTGTGATACGCGCCGCCTACAGCCGGGACGGGCGCCGGATCGTCAGCGCCTCACGTGACCGGACTATCCGGGTCTGGGATGCCGAGACGGGGGAGGTGGTCCATGCGCTGGCGGGGCATACCGCTGAAGTAACCAACGCCGCCTACAGCCCGGACGGACGGCGGATCGCCAGCGCGTCACATGACCGGACGGTGCAGGTCTGGGATGCCGAGACGGGGAAGGCGCAACATGCGCTGGGGGACATACGAGCATTGTGGTAAGCGCCGCTTTCAGTCCAGACGGACGGCAGATCGTCAGCGCTTCAATTGACCGGACTGCCCGGGTCTGGGACGCCGAGATGGGGAAGACGCTCTATACGCTGGCGGGACATACGGATTCTGTGATCAGTGCCGTTTTCAGCCCGGACGGACGCCGGATTGTCAGCGCTTCACTTGACCGGACTGCCCGGGTCTGGGACGCCGAGATAGGTGAGACGGTCCACGCAGTGGCGGGGCATGCAAAGGCTGTGACCAGCGCCGCCTACAGCCTGGACGGGCGTTGGATCGTCAGCGCCTCAGATGACGGAACGGTACGAGTCTGGGACGCTGAGACAGGCGAGGAGGCTCATGCGCTGGCGGGACATACGAATTCCGTACTCAGCGCCGCCTTTAGCCCGGATGGACGCCGGATCGTCAGCACTTCAGTTGACCGGACAGTGCGTGTCTGGGATGCCGAGATGGGGGAGGCGATCCGCACGCTGACGGGGGCACATGCGTGCTGTGACCTGTGCCGCTTACAGCCCGGATGGACGGTGGATCGCCAGTGCCTCCGATGACCGGATGGTGCGGGTTTGGGACGCTGAGACAGGAGCGGAGATCCGCGCGTTGGCGGGGCATACGGATTTTGTGACCAGCGCCGCTTACAGCCCGGACGGACAGCGGATCGTCAGCGCCTCATATGACGGGACAGTGCGGGTCTGGGACGCCGAGACGGGGGAGGCGGTCCGTATGCTTGCGGGGCATTCGGATTTTGTGACCAGCGCCGCCTATAGCCCGGACGGACGGCGGATCGTCAGCGCGTCGAGGGATCGGACTGTGCGGGTCTGGGACGCAGAGGCGGTCCGGGCGCTGGCGGGGCATTCGGATTTTGTGACCAGCGCCGCCTACAGCCCGGACAGACGGCGGATTGTCAGCGCCTCAGTGGACCAGACGCTCAAAGTGTGGGATGCCGAGACGGGTGACTGCCGCGCCACCTTCTACGCCGACGCTGCACTCCGCTGCTGCGCCTGGTCGCCGGACGGAAAGGTCATCGTCGCCGGCGGTGAGGGCGGCTACCTGTACTGGCTGCGCTGGGTGGAATAAGGAGCAGATCGCATGTCATCTCACCCGCTGGATCATCCCGATATCACGGCCAACCTCTTCTACCCTCGCCCCGACCAGCCCGGCAGGAGCGGCATTCCCGGCGCGGTCGATGGCACCCTCCCCGTCGAGGAAGGCGTCGCCCTCGGATATCGCTTCTACATGCATGGGGCCGGGTCGCCGATCATCCTCTACTTTCACGGCAACGGCGAGATCGCCAGCGACTACGACGGAATCGCCCCGTTCTTCCAGGAGATCGGCGCGTCGCTGCTGGTTGTCGACTACCGCGGCTACGGCTGGAGCACCGGCTTCCCCCTGGCCAGCAAGCTCCTCCCCGACGCCGAAGCCGTCGTCGCGGCGCTTCCCTCCATGTTCGCCACCGCGAAGGTGTCAGAATCGCGCCTGTTCGTGATGGGGCGGTCGCTCGGCAGTGCGCCGGCTGTCCATGCCGCCTGCACGTTTCCGGATCGTTTCCAGGGGCTGATCCTGGAAAGCGGCTTCGCCGATATGCCTTCAGTCATGCGGCGGCTCGGCATCCAGCCAGAGCGTTTCTCGCTCACCGAGCAGGAGCTCGCCCCGGTCGGCAACGCGCGCAAGGTCCGTTCGCTCCACCTGCCGCTGCTGGTGATCCACGGTGAGCCGATAACCTGCTGCCGGTCGAACAGGGTCAGGCCCTCTACGATGCCTCACCCGCCGAGCAGAAGCGCATCCTGCGCATCGCCGGCGCCGGCCACAATGACCTGATGTTCGTCGGCATGCGGCGCTACTTCGCGGCCATCGCCGAATTCATCGCGCCGCCCAGTCCGGAAAGATAAACAGCCCGGCCCGGTAGGCGCTCCTCTGAGGGTGTTGCCATAGAGAAGGTTAAAGCGAACCGTTCTTCCCGGCGCCGCTGCCTTCCCAGCCTTCCGCAATCAGGTCGCCGGTCGACCCGATGTGATGGCACAGCAATTGGACGGAGAGGTCCGTATCTTCCGCGGCGATGGCGTCGACGATGGCCAGATGGTTCCGGGCAATCTCGTGAAGGTTCCCCTTCTTCTGATTGCGCAGCGACATCACCTGGCGCACCCGCAGCGAGACCGTGCCCCACAGCATGACCAGCAGTTCGTTCTGGCTGGAGGCGACCAGCGTATCGTGAAAGTGACGATCGATGAAGTTGACTTCGCGCAGGTTGCCTTCATCCGCCGCCGCCATCATGTCGGCGCAGATGTCGCGAAGCCGCTCGGCGGCGGCCTCCGCCTGCCCCAGCGCGATCAGCCGCTGGACGGCGAAACCTTCCATCAGGCTGCGAATGCTGTACAGGTCTTCGATATCTTTGCGGGCCAGCTTGGTGACCGTCGTGCCGTGGTAGGGAACGGTTTCGAGCAGGCCCTCGGCGTTGAGGATGTTGATGGCTTCGCGCAGCGGCGCGCGGCTGATGCCGAGCTGCGAGGCGAGATCCGCTTCGATCAGGGTCTGCCCCGGCTTCAGCTCGCCGTTGACAATGGCATTGCGCAGCATTTCAAGGACGTGTTCGCGAAGCGACTTGTTCTGTATTAGGCCCAGCGTGGGGCCATCGGTCTTACTCTTCGTCAAGTTTATAGTCATCCGCATACCCGAGGAATAAATCGTCGATAATCGGCCTTCAATTGAAGACCGAAATTGCGCGCATGATAATCGGCCTCCCGATATTATCGAGAAAACCGTGCGCGCTCACACCGTTAGGATCGCCGCCTACTGACCACTTGACAATACTGTACGACATACAGTATATATTTTCACTGTGTGACGCACAGTAAACAGTTTCACACAGTATTGTGAGGCGCATAGGGTATGGCGGATACAGGTGAACACCTTGAACAGCTTCGCCTGGAACTTCGGCGGGGCATCGTCGTCCTGGCGGTGCTGAGCCTGATGGACAGTGCCAGCTACGGCTACAACCTGATTCAGCGGCTGGCCGCGCTGGGGCTCGACATCGAAGAGGGCACGCTTTATCCGCTGCTGCGGCGGCTGGAGAAGCAGGGGCTGTTGCAAAGCGAGTGGGACACGACCGAGTCCCGGCCGCGCAAGTACTACCGCATCAGCGATGCCGGCCAGGCGGTGCTGACGGCGCTGCGTTCTGAATGGCAGGAAACCGTCACGGTGATGCAGAGAATACTGGAAGGAGAACGCCATGACTGAGTTGATCGATCGTTACGTCTATCAGGTCGGGTTGTACGTGCGTCCGAAAGAACGCGCGGAGATCGAGGCCGAGCTGCGCTCGCAGATTCAGGATCAACTGGACGACCGTTATGGCGCTTCACCGACAGAAGCAGAGGTCGCGGCCGTCCTGCAGCAGCTTGGCGACCCGCGCACCATGGCGGCATCGTACGGCGGCGAGCAGTACCTGGTGGGGCCGGATCTGTACCCGTTCATGATGACGGTGCTGCGCTTCGGGCTGCCGCTTGTCCCGGCGGTGGTGGTCATCGCCAACATCCTCGGCACGGTGCTTTCACCGGAGGGCGGCGACTGGCTGGGGCTGCTGGTCGGCTCGATCTTCACAGCGGCGCAGGCGGCGCTCATTTTCTTTGCCATCGTCGTAGTCTTCTTCGCCATCTTGCAGCATTCCGGTGAAGAGCTGCGGTCGGTCGCCATGACCGCCTTCAACCCCCTGGAACTTCCGCAGGTGAATGACCCCCGCGCGGTGGATCGCTTCGAGTCCGCCGTGGGCATCGCCCTGGGCACGCTGGTCGGCATCGCCATCCTCTACTTCCTGCAAGTCGGCGGCTTGACCCTGCGCTTCAACCTGAGCGATCCGGGCGAGGTGCTGCCGGTGCCAACGGCCTGGCTGGTCGTGCTGCTCTTCACGACATTCGGCACCGTACTCATCACCCTCTGGGCGCTCATTCGCCGGCGCTGGAGCCTGGGGACGTGGCTTGCGGAGACGGTGCTCGAACTGGTGGGCATGGTCGGCCTCTACTTCGTGCTTTTCACGCCTGTGGCAGGCCGAATTGCGCAAACGACGCCGGAGCTGGGCGAAGCGATGGGCCAACTCCCCTGGATCGTCACCCTCGTCACCATCGTCATCATGGTGCTGTCGAACGGCGGCAAGCTCATCCGTCTGTGGCAGCAGCGGCAGGGGACGAGCATCTAGCCCGCAGCAGCGCCACTCGCCCACCGACACGGCACAACCGAATCGCAGACCGGGTTCGCCTCATCCGTTCAGGATGCCAGGCCGGGCGGTGCCTTGCCACTGCCCTGCACCCACCCGGTATCGGCCCATCACTGACTCAAAGGATACCTACGTAATGAAGACCAACACCATCGTGACGAAAGGAAACGCAATCGTGCTCGATACCCGTATTATCCTGGCCGGAACATGGATCGTCGTCATGCTTCTCTACCTGCTGGGCGACGTGCTGCGCATCTACAGCGGCGACTATGCCCGCATGGCCGCGGAGCAGAAGGCCATCAACTCGATGTGGCTGATTGCCGCCATCATCATGCTCATCCCCATTCTGATGGTGTTCGCGTCGCTGGTGCTGCCACAGCCGATCAACCGCTGGGCCAATATCATCGTTGGCGTCGGCTTCTTTCTCTTCGTGATTGCCGATCTGCGCAGCTACCCCTCCGCCTACGACAAGTTCCTGCTGATCGTCAGCCTGATCTTCAACGGCGTGACGGTCTGGTACGCCTGGAACTGGTCCTGAGACCAAAAGGACATGAACATGAAAGCGATGATCTACACACAATACGGCTCACCGGATGTGCTGCGCCTCGCAGACGTGCCCAGGCCGACGCCCCGGGCCGGTGAGGTGCTGGTGAAAGTCCACGCCGTGGCCGCCAACAGCGGTGACATCCGACTGCTGCGCGCGCAGCCATTCGTGGTTCGACTGTCGGGGCAAGGCCTGTTCAAGCCGAAGCGGGCCATCCTCGGCAGCGACATCGCCGGACGCGTGGAAGCGGTCGGGAGCGGCGTCACCGAGTTCAAGCTGGGCGACGCCGTCTACGGTGACCTGTCCGCCAACGGCCTGGGCGGCTTCGCGGAATACATCGCCGTGCCCGAGTCCGTGCTGGCGCCGATGCCCGCAAACCTCAGCTTTGAGGAAGCGGCGGCGGTGCCGATGGCAGGGGTCACGGCGCTTCAGGCGCTGCGCGACAAAGGCAAGGTGCAGGGGGGCGAGCGCGTGGCGATCAACGGCGCGTCGGGCGGTGTCGGCACCTTCGCGGTGCAGATTGCCCACGACATGGGCGCGGAAGTAACCGCCGTCGCCAGCGCCGGCAAGCTGGACATGCTGCGGTCCCTGGGCGCTTCGCAGGTCATCGACTATGCCCGCGAGGATTTCACGGCGCGCGCCGGGCAGTACGATGTCATCCTCGGCGTCAACGGCTACCACCCCCTGACGCACTATGCGCGGGCGCTCAAGCCAGGCGGTCGATACGTCATGGTCGGCGGGACGGATGGGCAGCTCTTCGAGGCGATGCTGCGCGCGCCGCTCATGCCGAAGCGCGACGGCAAACGGCTGGACCATCTGATCGCGAAAGTCTCATCCGCCGACCTGCGCGCAGTGACGGCCCTGATCGAGCGCGGCAAGGTCAAGCCCGTCGTCGAGCGCTGTTACCCACTGGAGGCGCTGGCGGAGGCGCTGCACTATCTGGATGCCGGGCACGCGCGGGGCAAGCTGGTGATGACCCTGTAGGCGCGCAAGCCGGGTAAGCGCAGTCCGCACGGCTTCGAGCGCGCCAATCTGAAACACGGGTTGGCGCGCGGAGGGTGTCCCGGCAACCAATCAGATGGTTGTGGTGAGCCTAATCGGGCTGCTCCTGGAGCGACCGGCTGGAGGGAGGCTCCTGTTCGCGGATGACTTGGTAGGCCCATGCGCCGGCAACCGCGCCGATGACGGGAGCGATCCAGTAGATCCATTGATCCGTCCAGACACCGGCAAGCATCGCCGGCCCCAGGGATCGCGCCGGGTTCATCGACGCGCCGCTGATCGGCCCGCCCCACAGGGCGTCGAGCGCGACCGTGAAGCCAATCGCCAGCGCTGCCGGTGCGCCCTCCGCCTTTGTATCGGTGGCCACGGAAATGATGACGAACATCAGCACGGCGCTGAGCAGCACCTCCAGACCGAATGACTGTCCGATCGCCCCGGAGGGCACGGTCGCACCCAGGGAGGCGACATCGCCGATCAGCAGCCGGAGCGTCAGCGCGCCCAGTACCGCACCCAGTCCCTGTGCGGCGAGGTAGGCAACGACCTCACGCCAGGGAAAATGGCGCGTCACGGCGAAGGCGATAGTGACTGCCGGGTTGAAGTGCGCGCCGGAGATGTGTCCGGTCGCCGCGATCATCACCGTGATGATCAGGCCGAAAGTGAGCGCGATGCCCACATGAGTCAGCGCCCCGGTCTGCGCGTTGACCATGATCGCGCCGCATCCGGCGGTGACCAGCGCGTACGTCCCGATGAATTCCGCGCCGGAGCGACGAAGCAGATCGCGATCCCGCTGTCCCGGCATCAGCCCGCCCCTTCGCGCAGCAGTTGGGCGAAGTGATGAGGCATGCCGCCGTCCTGCGGCGTGGCTTCAATGGCCTGCGCCACCCGCTCGACATTGTAGGGCACGCGGATGAACTCGACGCTCACATCCCGCCCGCTGACCGTCAGCGTGATGTAGCCTGCACGCGGATCGCGATCCTTTGGCTTGCCCACGCTTCCCGCGTTGATCACCTGCCGCCCGCTCGGCAGCACCTTGTGATACGGCAGGTGCGTATGCCCGCACACCAGGACATCGGCGTCGGCGACATCCATGATTCGTTCGAAGTAGTCATCAGGACGATCCTCGAACAGGTACTCGTTGACCTTGCGCGGGCTGCCATGCACCAGCAGGACTTTGAGATCGTCCATCTGCACGGGGATGTGAGCCGGCAGGGCGCGCAGAAAGGCTTTGTGGTCGTCGGTCGTATGCGCGTTCGTCCAGGCAATCGACTGCTCGCCGCGCCGCCGATCGACCTCGGTCTTGTAAGCGCAGCCGCAGTCGTCGCTGTTGCTGCCAACGCCCTGATCGTAGTTGCCCATCAGAGTCGGGATGCGGCGCTCACGGACCAGCGCGACGACTTCGTTGGGAAATGTGCCATAGCCGACCAGATCGCCGAGGCAGTAAAGGTCGGCCAGCCCGCGCCTGTCGATGTCGCTGAAGACGGCTTCGAGCGCCGCCAGGTTGCCGTGAATATCGCCAAAGATCGTGATGGACGAGGTCAAGTCAGGACTCACTTTCGCTTGTGGGCAGGGTGCTCATGAAGTGCGCGATGCGATTTTTCAGGCGCTGCGCCGTCATTGCGAACGCCTTCGCGCGTAAATCGTCGTCGTCGATGGCGACCGGATCGGGAAAGCCCCAGTGCAGCTGCTGCCCTGATCCAGGGAAAGTTGGGCAGAGTTCCCGTGCTTTGTCGCACACGGTGATCACGTAGTCGAACGGCTGATCGGCAAACAGGGCGAGGGCGCGCGGCTGCTGCCCCCGAAGATCGATGCCCATCCGTTCCATCGTCCGAACCGCGTCCCGGTGGATTCGGGTCGGGTGGCTGCCGGCGCTGAAAACCTCCAGCCGCCCCTGGCTCAGATGGCGCAGCAGCCCTTCGGCCATTTGCGATCGAGCGCTGTTGTGCGTGCAGACGAACAGAATCCGCTGTGGCAGAAGTCGCGCGGGTTCGACCGCCGGCAGCGCCTGCCCGACCGCCGGGTGCAGAGCCTGGCCCGCTTCCAGGAACAGCTGGCGAAACCGGTCGAGATCGAGGCTGTAGTACACATCCCGCCCATCCGCCTCGCTGCGGCGGGTGGTGACGAGCGCTTCCTCTCGCATCTTCTTCAGGTGATACGACACCAGATTCATCGGCTGCTCAAGTGCCGCGACCAGCTCATTCACCTTGTGGTCGCCGCTGGCCAGCAGCTTCAGGACGCCCCAACGCACGTCGTTGGCCAGCAGTCGGATGAATTCCGGGGGATGGGCGCTGAGGGTGTGTGTGGTCATCGGCTAAGAAACCCGCTCTGCTTCTTCGTTCTCCGCCAGCCACAGTTGGACTCGCGCGGAGATCTGGTCCCGAATGTCGCGAAAGTAGGCAAGTTTCTCTGCATCAGTCCCTTCGGCGCGCACCGGGTCTTCGAACAGCCAGCGGTGAATGCGTTTCGCATCGGCACTGATGCGCGGGCAGTCGTCTTCCGCCTTACGGCAGACGATCACCGCGTCGTCGAAACTCATCCGCCCCATGATCTCCTTGATGTCCTTGGAGCGCTGGTCGCTGACATCGATGCCGATTTCACGCATGACCTGAATGGTCAGCGGGTGAATTTCCGTCGCGCGCATCCCCGCGCTGTAGGCCTGATACTTGCCGTCCCCGAAGTGCCGGAGCAGGGCTTCTGCCATCTGCGAACGCGCCGCATTGTTGGTGCAGAGAAACAGGACTTTGCGCGCCATGCCTTGACCTCTCTGAATAAATCAAGCGCAATTGCTTCAATTCAATTTGAAGTGTATTCGACAGAGGTCTGGGTGTCAAGAAGAAACAGATGCTGGGGTAGCGGAGATCGTAGGGACGGCATTCTTGCCGTCCGCCATTTGGCCAAGAACTTGAAATGCACGCCAGACGCTGACGTTTTTTGTTTATTCTCTCAGCCGCAGTGGGCGGAAGGCGCTCACCACCAGGTTGACCACCCCGCCGCGCCGCGATGCCCCTCGGCGATCAGAAACCCCGACCCCCGGATCGCCTCCACAATGCGGAGACGGACAAAAAAGCAGCGGCAGGCCCCGAACGAGACCTGCCGCCGCTGCTCCTCACGGGTGACATCTACCTACGGCGCTGCGCCCGATTGCCCAAAGTTCGACGCCAACAGCGAGAAATCGGCAATGTTGATGACGCCATCTTCGTTGAAGTCTGCCCGCGCGTCAAAACCTGCCTGACCCTCTGACTTGCCGAAGGCGGAGGCCAGGAGGGAAAAGTCGCTGATATTGACGATGTTGTCGTCGTTGGCATCGCCCTCGCGCAGGGTGCCAATGTCAATCTCATTGAGACCAGCTTGCAGCGTCACTTCCACGGCGTTCGCCAGGGTATGTGAACCCTTGACGTAGATCCGATGATCCCAGCGGAAGGCCGCTGAACGTGAACTGACCGTTTTGATCGGTTGTGACATCGCCGTCGAAGACAGTTGCGCCACCACTGCTCGGCGTCACGTTCACATACAGCATGGCTTCCCACGTCTGATCCGGCGGCGAACTGCGCCCCTGCAGCGTAACCGTAGCGGTGACCTGCATGCCAACCACGACCTGCACCGCAGCCGTTCCTGTTCCGCCGTAGGGATCCTCCACGGTATATTCGAAAGTAGTTACCCCTTGGAATCCTTCGGAAGGAATGTAGGTGATCCCATTGCGTTCATTGATAACCTGTCCGCTTGCGGGCAACGTCACTGAACTTATCGAAAGCAGTTCCATGGCCTGATCGTCGCTGTCGTTGGCGAGCACATCGATGAACACCGGCGTACCCTCGGGTGTAGTGGCGGTATCGTCCTGCGCTGCCGGCGGAGCATTGTCAACTGCGATATCGACATAGCCGACCGCCTGTCGAGAGAACGCCGCAGTTTGAGCGCTGACAGAAACGGTATTGAGCCCAGGTGGCAGCGTTTCGGTACGTCCGCCGTAGACGCCGTCATTGGCTGCCCCGTCTGCATGCGCGCCATCGTCCAAAAGCGACATCGTCGTCTCTGCGCCGTCCAAAGAACGAGTGAGGACAGAGACCGTTGCGCCAACGACCGGGCTGCCGTTGTCCGTCACAGTTGCCGTGAGAGGAACCTGGTCATCAGGGTCAGGCTCGCCAACATTCAGGGTTACGCTGATGGGATCGCCTTCCAGCATAATGCTGAGGAGCAGCGTAATCGGTTCCGAAGACGGATTATTCAGTTGCAGTGTCCAAGCGCCGGCGGCAGGGTCGTTGGCGTACAGTGAGCGGAAGGGTTCACCCGCCAGTTCATCGGTCGAGTTGATAGAGTCGACCACGGCGGCGGCGGGATCGAGAAGCGCAGAGTCGACGTACGGTCCAAACAGCGAGACGGTCAGCAGCGAACCTTCGAGAGCAGCGGGAACATTGATGATCTCCGTGACATCGCTGTTCGCCGGAACAAGGAGCGTCTTGGTGGTGAGCAGCTGCGAGGCATGGGCGAGCGCTGCTTCGCTCTGGAGGGCAGGGACGCTGGCTGTGACAGAACCATCACTCGCCGCACCCGTCAGCCAGTTCTTTACCGCCAGAAAATCGAAGTAACTGAAAGCCATCGCCGCATGGAGGCTTACGCTCGGTCCGCTATTGACCAGGGGAATCGCCAGCACACTGGACTCGGCGACAGTGCCGTCGCCCCGGGCCAGGCACGTCAAGGTGCTGATGCCTGCCAGCCCATAGAACGGAATGCCGTGCCGTTCGGTGACTGACGGATTGAACGCCTCCCTCATGTACCCTGGCGTGAGCTGGCTGACGGCAGGCTGAAACATCGGCAGCCACGCAAAGGGAATTGCATAGCATGCGCCGCCATTTGGCGTGCCCATCATGACGAGGTGGCCTACCAACGGGCGGTTGTCGGGCAGCAGGGTCGGCATGCTGCGGTGAATGTACTGCCGCGCAATGAGGCCCCCCATCGAATGGGCGACCAGGTCGACGTGCCAGGCATTCTTGTCCCGCCGCAGTGCGTCGATATAGCGCGCGATTTCGAGAGCGTTCTGGGCGATGGTGTTCGTCGGCTCAAGGGGCGCGGTCAGGCTGCCAACGTTGAGCGTGCCCGGATACTGCCCATCGCCGACTGCGTAGCCGATCCAGTCTGGCGCGCCCGTACCAGCGCCCGACAGAAGTGCTTTGAAGAAGTCCCACGTGGCTGCCGATGTGCCGGGGAAGCCATGGATAAGCACGACCGGGCGCGGAAGGATTTTCAGCAGTTGTAGCTCACGATCGACGATGACGCCCCCGACCTCGACGCTGACGCAAATTAGGAAGGAATTGGGCGGCGTGCCCCCTGGAAACCACGCCAGGGCAGAACTGTCCTGTTCATGCAACACCGGGGTAGCTTCCACAGTCGAGAGCGAGATGACCTCTTTGCGCATCAGCGTTTCGTCATCAGCGTCTACGCCGCACGCAATCGAGCCAAACCGAATCGTCGCGGTGAGATCGGCATCGGCGTCGTTGATGAGATCGGCAGTGATGCGAACCGTATTGCCAGCATAGGTGCCCGACTCGGGCACTGGAACCCACTGGTAATTGGCGACGCTTTGATGCTCAATACGCAAACTTTGGATGAAGACTCGGCCTGGGCTTACTCCCTGCCGGTCATGGACGAAGACATCCGACCAGCCCTGCGTATCGAGGGGAACAAGGTTGTCAGCCCACGAGTCAAACGCGACATAGCGCCCATCTTTAGAGAGGGTTGGAGAGGTTGAATCGCTATTCCCCTGCACATCCTCCGAATTGACCGACACCAGGGATGTCTGCCCTGTCAAACGGTCGTGAACGAAGATATCCGACCGATTGTTTGTATCGTTAGGGACCAAGTTGCTGTCCCAGGAGGAAAACGCGACATAGCGCCCGTCCCCAGAGAGGGTTGGAGAGTATGAACCGCTATTCCCCTGCACGCCGTCGTCAGTGACCGACACTCGCGTGGTCTGCCCAGTCAGGCGGTCGTAAACAAAGATGTCGCCTGAGTTGTTTGTGTCATTGGCGACGAGATTGCTGGCATAGGACACAAACGCGACATAATGCCCATTCCCAGAGAGTGTCGGAATGACTGAAGGACCATTTGCCGGCGCACCCGCTGAACTGACCGACGCCAGTGATGTCTCCCCCGTCTCTCGATCGTGCACGAAGATGTCCAGGCTAGCGTTGGTATCGTCAGGAACGAGATTGCTTGCGGGCGATACAAATGCGACATAGCGTCCGTCCCCAGAGAGAGCTGGTAAGTATGAATAAGCGTTTCCCTGTACGCCGTCTGTACTGACCGACACCCGCGTGGTTTCCCCGGTCAAGCGGTCATGGACGAAAACGTCGGCTGTGTTGTTTGTGTCGTTGAGGACCAGGTAGCTGGCAAAGGACGAAAAAGCAACATAGCGCCCATCCGAAGAAATGGATGGAGGACCTGAATTCAATGAGCCAATTCCTTGCATACCCTCCGAACTGACCGACACCAGCGATGTCTGTCCGGTCGCACGATCGTGAACGAAGACATTTGGTCCGCCGGTCATGTCGTTAGGAACGAGGGTGCTGGCACCGGAGACAAACACGACATAGCGCCCGTCTTCAGAGATGGCAGGACTCATCGAATCGCTATCCCCCTGCACCCTGTCCGTACTGACCGATACCCGCGTGGTCACCCCGGTCAAGCGGTCGCGTACAAAGATGTCGCGAATTCCGTTTGTATCGCCGGGGACGAGGTTGCTGGCTCCTGATTCGAACGCGACGTAGCGCCCATCGCCAGAGAGGGTTGAAGGGCCTGAATGGGAACTTCCTGGCGCGCCGTCTGTACTTACCGAAACGCGCGTCGTCGCTCCCTGACCTGTGCTGCCTGTCGTGTATGCTGCAAGAACCGCCGCATGAACATCGATCCGCCCATCGCCGTAAAGGTCGTCGCGTCCCGCCGCGCCCAGGTCAATGGCTGTGTCCTTCAGAATGATTTCCACCTGATCGGGGTTGAGGCTTGGATTGACCGACAGCATCAGCGCGATCGTCCCAGAGACGTGCGGCGCTGCAGCGGAGGTCCCGGCGAAATTAGCAACGTAATCGCCAGGGGCAAGCCCGGCAACACCCCTGATATCTGTTGTCCAGATGTCGGCGCTCCCCGGCGCCATAATGTCGAGCTGCGGACCCCGCGCACTGGCTGATGGGCTTTGCCAGTCGCAGTCGCTTGTTGTCGAAACACAACGCGTGTCGGAACGTCCGGTCGCACCGACGACGACAATGTGGTTGAGTTCCGCAGGGATGTAGTACTCCGAGTCGCTCGGATCAAGGTACTCGTTGTGGTTTCCTGCGGCAGCAACCACTATCACACCAGCGTTGTGGGCGTAGTTGATGATATCTTGCATCATCATTGCGCCTGAACTTGACACGGATTGACCTAAGCTCATGTTGATGATCTTCGCATTGCCGTTGACCGCCCAGACGATGCCGTTGAGAATTGCATCGAATGGACATCCTGTTGTCGCGCCACAAACCTTCACCGGCATGATCTTCGCGCCCCAGGATAGCCCTGCGACGCCAATGCCATTATTGGAGACGGCACCAATGATGCCGGCGACCGCGGTGCCATGCCCCAAGTCATCCTGAGCCAGTTCATCATTGTTCACGAAGTTTCTGCCCGTCCCAGAGTTCTTTGCCCAGAGATCCGGGTGCAAGATGTCATGCCCTGAATCCAGGACGGCAACGACAATCGACCTCGCTGCCGGTGGTGATATCCCAGGCAGCGGGGACATTCAGTTGGGCGGTCGCGCTGTTGTTGAGCGCCCACTGACCATCGGAGCCAGGAAAATGCTCATCATTCGGGACAAGGTTGACACTGCCGATGAAGTTGGGTGAGGCGAGTTCAACAGAAGGATCGGCCTGGAACACCTCAGAGAGCGAAAGCACATCAACATCCGGCGAGAGCGTCATCTTGACATACTGCGCCAGACCAGAGTCCAATGGTCGCGCTGCGGCCTCTCCAAAGTCAAACAGCGGTTGGACGGACGTCACCCCCACGCTCTGCATCAGGGCGTTCAGCGTATCCGAAGTCGTCGACCGGGAAGCGGCGTCGAACGCGGTGAACTGCGCCAGCTTGACCAGCAACTCACCCGGAACATACTGGAAGATCCCATCCGTCACCGCCGGCAGCGTGTGGGTCTGCTGCGCCGTCGCATTGACGCCAGTGCCAAGCAGACCGATCAGGATGCAGCACACGAAGAGATATCTGAAGCGGAAGAACAAGCGCGGAGTGGCTGCGGCGTACGGCATAGGGCATCCTTAGGGCAGTGTCGTCATCTTTCTCATTATCGTATTGCCTGATCTGTATAAGGGTCAACGATGACAGATGTCACAACTCTGAGCGCGGGTCGCGGCCTGAGCTGGTGTACGACCTGGTAATTGCATTGTGGTGCATCCCCTCACCCCTTCAGCCGCAGCGGGCGGAAGGCGCTCACCACCAGATTGACCACCCCGCCGCGCCGCTCGATGACCCCCTCGGCGATCAGAAACGCGGATCCCCGGATCGCCCCGCGAAACTCGGCGTAGATGTGCGGGCGCACCACAGCGTTGATGAACCCGTCCTCGTCCTCCAGCGTGATAAAGTGCATGCCCTTGGCCGTCGGCGGCGCCTGGTGCACCACCACCATACCCGCCGCCTCCACCCGCTGACCGTCTCGCAGCGCCATCAGCTCACGGCTGCCCAGGATGCCCTGCGCGTGCAGAACTGCCCGCTGCGTGGCCATCGGATGATCGCCCAGCGTTAGCCCCATCATCATGTACTCGGCGCCCAGCACGTCGAGCGCAGAGGCGGTGGGCAGCGCCGGCGCTGCCTCGGAGGCGAGAAAAGGCAGCGTATCCGGCCGCTCGTCGATCGTCCCCAGTTCCCACAGCAGAGCGCGCCGCGACCGCCCCCAACCGTCGAAGGCGCCGGCGGCGATCAGGTTCTCCGCCAGCCGCTTGGGCAGCTCGGTTCGCTGGCAGAAGTCGCGCAGGTTGAGGTACGCCCCCTCCCGCGCGCGCAGGTCGAGGATACACGCCGCCGCCGCTTCGCCGATGCCGCGCACGGTCATCAGGCCGATGCGGATCGCGCCGTCCACGACGAGGGATCGGGCGGCGCTGTGGTTGACGTGGGCAGGCAGCAGGCGAATGCCGTGCCGCCGCGCATCGCCCACGATCACCGCCGGCGACCAGAAGCCCATCGGCTGGTTGTTGAGCAGCCCGCAGAAGAACTCCGCCGGGTGATAGCGCTTCAGCCACGCCGATTGGTAGACCAGCACGGCGAAGGCCGCCGCGTGCGACTTGGGAAAGGAGTAGCCGCCGAAGGCTCGCAGGGTGTCGAAGACGGCATCGGCCGTGGCCTGCTCCACCCCTCGCTCGATCGCGCCTTCGACGAAGATGTCGTGCAGCTTTTCGACGGCTTCCGCATGGCGCTTGGAGCCGAGCGCCCGCCGCAGCAGTTCGCCCTGCCCCGGTGTGAACCCGGCCAGATCGCGCGCCGTCTTGATCACCTGCTCCTGGAACAGGATCACCCCCAGCGTCTCGGCCAGCGCCGCCTCCAGATCCGGGTGGGGATAGCGCACCGTCTCCTCGCCCAGCCGCCGGCGCAGATACGGATGCACCATGTTGCCCTGAATCGGCCCCGGCCGGATCAGGCTGATGCTGATGATCAGGTCGTTGAACAGGCGCGGCTGCATGCGCGGCAGCACCTGCTGCTGGGCGCGGCTTTCGACCTGGAAGACTCCGATAGTGTCGGCGGCACTGACCATCTCGTAGATGGCCGGGTCGTCGAAGGGCAGCGCGTCCAGATCGGCGCCGACCATCGACGCCGCTTCGGAGACCGCCGAGAGCATGCGCAGGCCGAGCAGGTCGATCTTGACCAGCCCGGCGTCCTCCAGAGCCTCTTTATCCCACTGCACCACCGAGCGGTCGGCCATGGTCGCCGGCTCGGTCGGCAGGCGGCGGTGGATGGGCGAGCCGGTGATGATCATGCCGCCGTTGTGGATGCCCAGATGACGGGGGAAGCCATCGATCTGGCTGCACAGGTGGGTCAGCAGCGCCCACGTCTCGTGCGAGGCGCGGCCGTCCAGGTCGATATGCGATCGCGGCGCGAAGCTCTTGACCTCGGCGAAGGGGTCATAGGCAGGGTGCTCGGCGGCTTCCTGGAGGATCTCCGGGGGCAGCCCGAGCGCCCGGCCCACGTCGCGCAGGGCGGATCGGGCGCGGAAGGTGATGAAGGTGCACGCCATCGCCGCGTGATCCCGCCCGTAGCGCTCGTAAACGTACTGGATCACCTCCTCGCGCCGCGCGGCATCGAAGTCGATGTCGATGTCGGGCGCGGTCCGCCGCTCGTCGGACAAAAACCGCTCGAAGACCAGCCGGTGCTCCAGCGGGTTGATCGGCGAAATGCCCAGGGCGTAGGCCACCAGCGAGTTGGCCGCCGATCCGCGCCCCTGGCAGCGAATGCCGTGCTGCCGGGCGAAGCGCACGATGTCCCAGACGATCAGGAAGTAGTTGCTCAGCCCCGCCCGCTCGATGATCTCCAGCTCGTGGGCGAGCTGCGCGGCAAGGGGATCGTCGGGCGTCGCAACCGGGTAGGTCGCACCCCCCCGTAGGGACGCGCTACTGCGCGTCCGTCCATCAATCGTCGTCGTGTCACCCTCATCACGGACAACCCATGGGTTGTCCCTACTCGGCGTCGCCCGGCCGTTGTCGCCTCCCCCCTCCCCCTTGCCGCCTTCTCCCCGTAGGGACGCGCTACTGCGCGTCCGTTCATCAATCGTCGTGTCACCCTCATCACAGATATCCCGTAGATCGTCCCCACGCAGCGCCGTCCGGCCGTTGTCGCCTCCTCCCCCACCCCCCGCGCTACTGCGCGTCCGTTGCGCTTCTCCCTCCGTCGGCCCATTCACCCTCCACGCCCATTCCTCGACCCACGCCTGGCACAGATCGGTCAGATACGCGTGGGCACCGCGCTCATCCGGCACCGGATACTCCGGCAGGTCCTGCAATCCGAATTCGAGCTGAAAGTCGCACATCGAGGCGATGCGCAGGGTATTCGCCAGCGCATCGGGGCGGGCGACGAACAGCGCCGCCATCTCCTCAGCGCTCTTCAGATAGAACTCGGAATTGGGGCGCAGCAGGTGCGGCGCTTCATCCAGCGTGGTCAGGTGGCGGATGCAGACCAGCACGTCCTGGAGCAGGTGCCCGTCCCGCTCGGCATAATGGACGTTGTTGGCCGCGACCACCCCCACGTCGAGCCGATCCGCCAGCGCCGCGGCCGCCAGGATGCAGCGCGCATCGTCAGGGAGCTGATGATGGTGCAGTTCGAGAAAGAAGCGATCGCGCCCAAACGCCGCGCGCAGCCGCTGCGCCTCGCGTTCGGCGCGGGCGCGGTCCCCGGTGCGGAGTGCCCGCGCCACCCGGCTCTGACGGCAGCCAGAGAGGGCGATCAGGCCGTCGGTATGCGCCAGCAGCGCATCATCGGAGGGCAGCCGGGCCTCGCCTTTGGGCGTGCTCATCCGCGCCAGGGTGATCAGCGCGCACAGGTTGGCCCAGCCGGCCGCGTCCGCCGCCAGCAGGGTGAGGTGCGTCTCGTCGTGCAGCGTCAGCTCCGCACCGAGGATCGGCCTGATGCCCATCTCCCGCGCCGCGCTGACGAAGCGCACTGCCCCATAGACGGCGTCATGGTCGGTGAGCGCCAGCGCCGGCATGCCCATCAGGGCGGCGCGCTCGACCAGCGCTTCCGGCGTGGAGGCGCCGTCGAGCAGGCTGAAGCAGGAATGCGTGTGAAGTTCGACGTAGGACATAGGGCCGCCGTTCAGTCATAGACCCGCTGCATGTACCAGCCGCCCAGCAGCAGATCGTGGTAAAGTTCCACCAGCAGGCCCGTCTCTGTCACCACCCGAAAGACCATTCGCCAGACCCGGCCGCGCCACCAGTCGGTATCCACCCGCCAGCAGTCCAGAATGGCGTCGATCGGGTGGTTTTCGCCCTCCCAGGTGAAGCGCAGCGGCAGGCTTTCAGCATCAGCTTCCACGGCGATCGGCTTTCCATCCGCCCACAGCCGCGTCATGATCCTTCTTCCAGAGTCACCTGCCGGCGTACGTAGCGCCGTTCGATCAGCAGTGAACCGGTTTGCCCTGCCGCCGCGGTATAGAACTCTTCCGTTCCATAACGCGCGGCCAGCAGGCGCGTCAGGTCGATCACCCCCCGGCTGACCGGGCGTTCGCCGAACAGCTCCAACTGCCGCGCCGCCGCCGGGACCAGGTGCGCCGCGCACAACTCCACGCCCACCACCGGACGACTCAGCGTCAGGCGTGCCAGCAGTCGATCCGCGGCTTCGCGCAGCGCCTTCGGGCCGCCCACCGGCTCCAGCAGCCGCAGCGTCTCGGTCTGCGCCGCCCCGCGCTCCACCTGCACCGTCAGGATGAGGCGGTGCGCCGCCGCCGAACGCCGCTCCAGGGTTCGCCCCAGGCGTTCGATCAGCTCGCTCAGCCGGTAATCAAGGCGATCGCGATCGCGGATCGCGTCGAAGGTGGAGCGCGCCGTCTCCTGCTGCGGCATTTTCGCCGGAATGACCGGCCGCCCATCCAGCCCGCTGGCCAGCCGGTGTAGCAGCGCGCCGCGCCGGCCGAAGCTCGACGCGATCGACCCCCGCGGCAGCGCCGCCAGATCGCCCAGAGTCTCGATGCCGAGCAGATGCAGCCTTCGCGCCTCTTCTTTGAGCAGCGGCAGCGCTTCGGCCGGGAAAGGCGCGATGAACGCCGCCGCCTCATGCCAGCCCACCTCTCCGCCCACCCGGCGAATCGTGCCCCGTGGCGCGTTCTGCGCCGCCAGAAAGGCGGTCAGCTTTCCCGCCGCCAGCCCGACCGATGCGCCCACCCGGAAAACCTCACGCAGCATCCGCACCATCTCCTCGCCAAGCAGACAGGCGTCGGTGGCGCGCAGGCTCCCCAGGTCGAGGTAGGCGATGGCGTGATGCGGGTAAGCGTCGGAGTCGATCTCCACCCGGTTGGTGAAGGTCCACAGAACGTTGAGAAGCTTCTCCTGCGCCTCGGCGAAGGCCGCATCGTCGGCGCTGACAAACACCGCCTTCGGGCAGAGCGCTCGCGCCCGGCTGACCGCCAGATCGCGCCGCACCCCCATCCGCTCGGCATCCGGCGAACAGGCGATCACTTTGCCGCGCCGCTTGAAGTGGCGCACGACGATCAGCGGGCCGCGTTCGCCCAGAAGGGCCGGCGTGAAGTACGGGATATAAACACAGGCGATCATGCTGACGGCTCTCCTTCGGAAGTGCCTCTCCGCATGGTAGACAGCTCGATAGCGAGCATCGCCGACCGATTCCGTTCCGTACCCCCGTCCCGCAGCACCTCGGCACGGGTGTGATAGCCCTGCACGCTGCCTGATGCATCGACGACCCAGCCGGTGTAACGCAACTGGATCAGGCTGTGCAGCAGCGCCGGGTGGTGAATGCCCCGGCTCAGCAGCACCAGGGCGCACTGCGTCCGGGCGACATTGGCCCGCAGCCGATCCAGCGCCTCAGCGTCGATCTGCCGCTCCGCCGTCGAACCGTCCAGGGCAACCAGCGCCACCTGCTCCGAGCGGATCGCGTCCAGGGCGATGGCCAGCCCGCGCTCCGGGCTGCGCGTCGCGGCGATCAGCAGCCGATCCAGCGCCACGCCGCAGCCGACGGCGTACTCCGGGTCGAATGTCCCGCTCAGATCGACGTAGGCCGCGATGCCATCTCCTTCCTGCGCTCCGGCGATCAGCCGATACACCAGCGTCGTCGCCCCACTCGTCGGCATGCCGGCGACGGCGGACATCTGCCCCACCGCGATGCCCCCCCGATCCAGCAGCGCGTCGAGCGCCGCGAAGCCTGTGGAGATCGTCCTGCCGGCGTCCAGCATGGAGGCGCGGGTGAGCGCTCCCTGACCCCAGCGGCGTTCGATCTCCCAGAGGGTGTGCTGTATCGGCGATGGGCTGATCCGGGGCATAAAACGTTTCCTTTTTGTTACACTCTCCAGAAAAAGATAGCCCACATGTTCTATCTTCGCAAGACATTTGTTCTAACGAAAAGGTTCGAATAGCGCTAGAAAGTGGTTGTAAGTCTGCTTGATGAGGGGGTAGGCTTGCCCCCCCCCCCCCCCCCCCCCCCCCCCCCCCCACGGGCTATCTGCCAGATATGCGAGCTGACGGTAGCGCTCGACACAATTCTGTAGACCGGGATAATTACCGGCAAGGCTGTCGCAGAGGGCAATTCAACATTCTCAGGCCGTTTCGTGCTTGTGCTGTCCAAACGCTCGGCGTTGAGCGGCGAAGCAACCTCGCTGGAAAATATTGCACGTGAGGAAAGGCGTATGGGCGATAACGAACTTGTGGAGCGTGAGAAGCGCATGGAAGAGGTTCGCGCACTTTGGGACAACCAGGCCCCCGCGTTTGATGACTCACCGGATCATGGTCTGCGCGATCCGGAAACAAGGGCCGCCTGGAAGAAATTGCTGCACGACTGGATGCCAGACCCGAGTTTGCATGTGCTCGACAGCGGCTGTGGAACAGGCTCGCTCAGTGTGCTCCTGGCGGAGCTTGGGCATCAGGTGACCGGGATCGATATTTCCCCTGCAATGATCGCCCGGGCAAGGTCAAAGGCCACGGAACACGTGGTTTCGATCGAATTGCTCGTAATGGATGCTGCGTTTCCTCAGTTTCCGCCGTACAGTTTTGATGCGATTGTGTGTCGACATCTTTTGTGGACATTGACAGACCCCCATTCGGTTCTTGAACGGTGGAGCGCGCTGCTCAAACCCCAGGGTGTTCTTGTCCTGATTGAAGGCTTCTGGCATACCGGCGCAGGACTCACCGCTCAACAAATCGTGAGTGCGCTTCCCGCTCGGATGACGACAGTACAGGTTCATAATCTGAGCAAGCAACCCGTACTCTGGGGGAGCGAAGTGAGCGATGAACGATATGCTGTGATCGCCAGAGCGGCTTTGTAGCTCTGGACTGCCGGTCCGGCCCCGGATTTGCCCTTCTGTTGCGGCAGAATCCAAGCCGCCGTGCATGCGACGGTTCTCCCATTGTCACACAACGACACCTGCACGCTTCGCCTATATGCGTGTATAACATGACCTATAACGATACAACGACACTAGCGCCAGAAGGAGATATGCGAATGCAGGCCAGTTTCCGCCGCATGTTCATGGCCCTCTTGTTGATCGCGCTCACCGCGTTCGCCGTGTTCCTAACGCCCGTCGCCGCGCAGTCCGAGTGTACGAATCCGCCTCCCCGTCTGGTCGTTGGCGAACCAGGGCGCGTTCTCCCTCGAGATCCCAACAATGTCCGCGATCAACCGTCCCGCAGCGGCGCGCTGATCGGCGCGATCCCCGGCGGCGGTCAGTTCACCGTGGTGGACGGTCCGGTCTGCGCCGATGACCTCAACTGGTGGCACGTCGAAAGCGCCGATTTGACCGGCTGGACAGTCGAAGGCGCGGACGGCACGTACTGGATCGAGCCGCTGCCGGAGGACGCGCCGCCCGCCGCGCCTGAACCCTCGCTGATCCGTGGCGAGTGCCCGTACACGACAAATCGCGTCGTTTTCTCGACGATCCGCACCGAAGTCCGCGCCGATGGCGAAACCCTGTATGGGCAGTTGATCACCACCGATGTCGACGGCGGGAACGCCTGTCTGCTCACCGAAATGAGTGGTGAGCCCGCGTACACCGACGATCTACTCTCGCAGCCGGTCTGGTCGCCCGATGGATCGCAGATCGTGTTCCGGATGGCGGCGAGTTGGGACGACACCCATATCCTCTACCTGATCAATGCCGATGGGACAGCCCTGCGCCCGCTCACGTCGTTTGACGATTCCTTCACTGATATGTCGTGGTCACCTGACGGCGAACGAATCGCGTTTATGAGCGACTCCGAGATCTGGGTGGGCTTCGCCGACGGGCGCGGTTCGAGACGCGTGGTCGAGGACCGGGGACAGTTCACCGCACTGTCATGGTCACCCGATGGCGAATGGCTGGCATATGCGAACTATGGGCGTAAGGACAGTGGCGCCGAGATTCACGTCGTCTCCCCTGATGGTGGCCAACCGGTGTTGATTGCCGAAACTGGCGTCGAGCTGTCGCCGATCTCCCACCTCGAATGGTCGCCCGACTCTGCGATGCTGGAAGTCAGCGCGCCGCAACGCGGTATTCACCGCATCATCGTTCCGGCAGTACTCGACAGTGAGCCGCGTCAGCTCGTGGCCGTCGCGGGCGATCAGCGCATGTCGCCCAATTATTCGCCCGATGGGACGCAGCTTACCTACTGGTCAGGGGAGGACGTGCGCGACTCCGCGAAACCCATCACGCTAGGTATCATGAGCGCGGATGGCGCCACCGAGACGCCTCTGATCGAGGAGGTTGTCGATCCGCTGCCGAGGGGTTTCTCGGGAATTTATCCGCCGTCATGGTCGCCCAATGGGAGCCAGTTGGTGTTTGGCACGCTGGAAGGCGTGTACACGGTTGGGGTCGAAACGGGTGAGGTGACTCAAATCTGGGCGGGCGAGATCGGCGGCGCGCCGCAGTTCCAGCCGGGAGGCTGAAGCCTTTGAACTGAACATTCCTTCCGGGAGGGTGGTCTCGCCAGACTGAACGATCCTACCCACGTTCAAAATTGGCCCACCACAAGCCCATTTTCAGCAGGGTATTCCCGTGCTCGAAGGTGTGCTGGTAGGTCTTGGTGACCACCATGGAGAGCGGTTTGTACCCCCAGATCGTCTCCCGCGGAGCTTCCCAATCGATTGCTGCCAGCTGATCCAGCAGCGCGATCTGCTCCTGCCTCATCCGGAGAAAAGGCCTCGACCAGGCCATCGAATGTCCGATCGCCGACAGCTTCCCAGGTGGCATCGTCATCCGCCCACGCGTCCTCGCCAGGCATAGCGCCGCCCATCCACTGCTGCATCGACGGGAGGGCGAGGCAGCGCTCGTACTCGGCCACATGCCAGACGTGACGCGCCGGCGACCAGGTCCCCAGGTAATCGGCATCAGGGGGCAGTCGAAGACGATACGCAGGATCGACACGAGAGAAGGCCCAGACGAAGCCCTCGGCGGAAGTCTGTAACTGACTGCGGAACCAGCTCACCCAATCGAACATTGATCACCCCCAGGCCGTTTCATGACCTACTCTCTCAGTGTAGACGGGTTTGCAGAGGATACAAAGAGTCAGCGCCAGCCTGGGTGTGATGAGTGTCCGCCGCCTGTGGATCTGCTGAGAGGAGCTGGTGGTCTATCTCGGCTAGTTCTCCTTCAATCGAACGTAGATGTCTGCATTTCCACCCTTGGCTTTCCGCTGGGGTGAGGCGGGAATGCGCCGCCCCTGTTTTTTAGGTCGCGCTCTCCAGTAAGCACGGTCACCCCTTCACCTCCCGATCTGGTTGACTGACGTCACACTGCAGAGACAATGCTCCGGATCGCGTTGCGCCGCATCTGTTGACAAGCCCTCAGGATTGTATACAATGTACTTGTATGCAATTTTGAGAAGAGTGCGCCACTACATTTAAGGGAAAGCCAGGGATAATGACCGTTTTTTCCCACGTCCGTGCTGTAAGTCTTCGCGAACAGGTCGCCGAACAGATCCGTATTGCCATCATTGAAGGCCGGCTGAAACCCAACGACCATATCGTCGAGGCGGCGCTCACCGAACAGCTCGGCGTCAGCCGCACGCCGGTTCGCGAAGCGCTCATCATCCTGGAAAGGGAATCGCTGGTCATCTCCATCCCCAACCGGGGCTCGTTCGTACGGGCCTTCACCCCGGAAGATATCTCCGCGCTCTTTTCCATGCGCACCACCCTCGAAAACTTCGCCGCCGAGCTCATCATCGACAAGCTCACCACCAGCGATTACCAGGCCCTCAGCGCCCTGGTGGAGCGCCAGAAGTTTCAGATTGAGCAGGGAGATTTCAAGGTCGTTCGCAGCACCGATATGGCCTTCCACCAGATCCTGATCGATGCCAGCCATCATCCGCATCTGATCCGCAACTGGCAGGAGATCGTGGCGCAGATCGCCGCCGTCCTGTACCTGCGCGCCGAGGCGCAGCCCGGCTACGACGAATACCTGGCCATCAATGATCACTACTCGATCATCGATGCCTACATGGACCACGATCTGGAACGGGTCAAATCCGAGAATCGGCGCATCAACAAACGCGTAGAAAGCGAATGTATCGCGGCAGTGGAGCAACTCGGCGACATGAAGGCGAAGATCTAGCGCCGGCCCGGCAGGGCAAAAAACTTATGGCTTCGGCGTTCTCCTGGAACGTTAGACAAGAAGCGACGATTCGGTTCAGGCGATAAGGAGGTGTCCGGTACGCAGAAGAAGTTGCGCTTACCCGAGCAGAAGGTTTTTGCACAAGCACTTGAGGAGAAATGATATGAAGCACGCTGCGAAGATTAGCGCGCTGCTCATCGCCGGGATTATGGTTCTTTCCCTGACGGTAGGCATGGTGAGCGCTCAGACGAATTTGACGATTTGCTTCGGCTTCCAGGATCTCGAAACCGAATTCTGGGTCGCAGGGCACCGCGCCATCACGCAGACTCTGCGCGACCAGGGGCACGAAGTCCTCGAATACAATGCCAATGAAGATCCAAACCGTCAGCTCGAGCAGATTCGCGAATGCATCGCCCAGGGCGTCGATGGCATCATCATCATCCCGCAGGACGGCGACAGCGCGGTGACCATTATCAATGAGGCGCAGGCCTCCGACGTTCCGATTGCGGTCTTCAACCGCCCGCCGAACGATCGCTCTCGCGGCATCACCGTTGTTGCGGACAACGTCAGTGCCACCGAGCAGGCCGTCGAGTTCATCGCGCAGAAGGCGCTGCGCCAGTACGAAATCACCAGCGAACCGATCACCCCGCTCATCCTCGTTGGGGCACTTCAGGACACGAACGCGATCGGCCGCCGCGACGGCTTCTACAACGTAATCAACCGTTATAACGAGCGTTATCCTGGGCTTTTCAACACGCCGATCGAAGTGGCCACCGAATGGGATGCCGCGACCGCTCTGGCCAACCTGGAAGCCGCCATCACCGCCAACCCGAATGTCGACTTCATCTTCACGTCGTCGGACTTCCTGTTCCCGACCATTCGCTCGGTCCTCGAACCGCGCGGCATGTGGCAGCCGATGGGCACCCCTGGGCACGTCATGATGGCCGGCCTGGACGGCGATGCGACGGCCTGCATGCTCATCGATGAAGGCTACGTGGACGCCACCGGCGTGCAGAATCTGTTCCTCGAAGCCGAGCTGACGATGAATCGTCTGCTGCAGGCGGTCGAGAGTGGCGAAACCCAGCCGAACGAAGTGCTGCTCGACCCCGGCTTCGCGCTGACCGCTGGCAACATTCAGTTCCAGCGCAGTGACATGTGGGGCTGCGTGCTGTACGACGAAGGCTTCCTTGATCAGTAATTAAGGGAAGGACGGGGGCGAATCCACACGATTCGCCCCTGCTCCCCCTGGAGCGTCGCCGGACTCGGCAGCGCAGCACAGCGAAGGATGACGCGTGACCACAGTGAATGAACGACTCAGTACGGCGCAAAGCCTGGCTCGGCGCGAGGCAGCCGGCCCGCAGAAGGGCTCACGCGTCGCGCGCGCCGTACGACAATTCCTTCTTTCCAATTACTTTGTGCTCTATCTGACCCTCATCTTTTTTGTCACGGCCGCCATCTTCTTTCCGACGCTGGCGACACCGGGCAACATCGCCAACCAGCTTCAGAACATGTGGCCCCTGCTGGCCATCGCCATCGGGCAGACCTTCGTGCTGATCCTCGGCGGCATCGATCTCTCCGTCGGTTCTACCATGGGCATCACCAGCGTCGTCGGCGCCATCGTCATGGCCCAGACGCTCGACCCCTCCTTCTTCGATAAAAGCCCGCTGTGGGGTACGCTCATGCGCCCAGAGGGCGGCATACTCGCCGGAAGCGACCTGGCCGTGCCGGTCGGCGTGGCCGTCATGCTGCTGCTGGGAACGTTCATTGGCTACCTGAACGGCTTTGCCATCACCCGCTTCAACCTGGCGCCATTCATGGTCACGCTCGTCAGCGCGACCTTCTTCAGCGCCTTCGCCCTGTGGCTCACCCAGTCGCGCAACATCTCCGGCCTGCCGGAAGCCTTTCTAACTCTGGGCAAGGGCGACATCATCTCGATCTATCTGGGGCCGAAGCTCACGCCGGATATCGCCCGGCGCGAAATTCTGTCCTTCATCACCTACCCCTTCGTGATCGCCGTCGGCCTGGCCTTCGTCTCGCAGTTCATTCTGTCGCGCACCGTCTTTGGCCGGCGCATGTTCTCGATCGGCACCAACCGCCGCACCAGTGAGATTTCCGGCATCCCCAACAAGGCCGTGATCACCCGCGTCTATATGTTCAGCGGCTTCTGCGCCGCCATCGCCTCGATCATGTACTCCGCCCGCCTGGGCATCGGCCAGCCGTCGCTGGGCGGCGGCAACCTCCTGCTCGACATCATCGGCGCGGCCGTCATCGGCGGCACCAGTCTGTTTGGCGGCAAAGGATCGGCGCGCGGCACCTTCTTCGGCGTCGCCTTCTTCGTGCTGCTACTCAACATCCTGAACGCCATGCGCCTCTCGCCCTTCATCATCGACGCGGCCAAAGGCCTGATCATCCTGGTGGCGGCGCTGCTGGATATCACCCGCGTCCGCCTGCTCAACCGGGAGGGGCGCGCATGAGCACCCTGCTCGAAATTCAGAACCTTTCCAAAGCCTTCTTCGGCATCTCGGCGGTCAGCGATGTCAGCCTGACCTTCAATGCCGGCGAGACCCTGGGCCTGATCGGTCAGAACGGCGCGGGCAAGTCGACGCTGATGAACCTGATCGGCGGCGTCGTCCACCCGGACAGCGGGCGCATGATCCTCAGGGGGCAGCCCCACGAGCCGCGCACCCCCGCCGCCGCACAGAAGGCCGGCATCGCCTTTATCCACCAGGAACTCAACCTGTTCACCAACCTGACCATCGCCGAGAACATCTTCATCAGCGACTTCCCGCGTGGGCGCTTCCTCGGCCGCATCGATCAGGCGAAGATCAGGCAGGTCACCACCGAACTGCTGGCCTCCGTCGGGCTGGATCTCGCCCCGGATACCCAGGTCGAGCGCATCTCCCCAGGCGAACGCCAGTTGGTCGAGATCGCCAAGGCGCTGCACCAGGACGCCTCGCTGATCATCTTCGACGAGCCGACCACCTCGCTCACCGCCCGCGAGACGGAGCGCCTGTTCGGCATTATGGATCAACTTGGCCGTCAGGGCAAAGGGCTGATCTACATCTCGCACATCCTCGGCGATGTGAAGAACATCTCCAACCGCATCGCCATTATGCGCGACGGGCATCTGGTGGCCTGCGAAGCGACGGCCGACCTCAGCATCAACCGCATGATCTCGCTGATGGTCGGGCGCAGCATCGAGCAGCTCTACCCGCCGCGCAGTTCGCAGCCCACGACAACCCCGCTGCTCAAGGTCGAGGGTATCACCGCCGCCGGCATTGTCGAAAACATCGCCTTCGAACTGCGCCAGGGCGAGGTGCTCGGTCTGTTCGGCCTGATGGGCTCCGGGCGCACCGAACTGGCCCGCATGATCTTCGGCGTCGACGCTTTCGAGAGCGGCGACATCGTCGTCGACGGCCGGTCGATCCGCAGGCCGTCACCGCGCAGCAGCCTCCGCAATAAGGTCGGCTCTGTCACCGGGAACCGCCGCGAAGAAGGCCTGCTCTTGGGCATCGACATCGCCAACAACATCAGTCTGGTCTCGCTGCCGGAATTCGCCCGCATCCTCATCCATATGATCGACCAGCGGCAGATGCTCGACGCCGCCCGCGAGACCGCCGGCGTTTTGCAGCTCAAAAGCGGCGACATCCGCCAGCAGCCGGCCAAGGCGCTAAGCGGCGGCAACCAGCAGAAGGTGGTCATCGCCAAATGGCTGCTCAGCCAGCCCTCGATCTTCATCATGGATGAACCGACGCGCGGCATCGATGTCGGCGCGAAGTACGAGATCTACTCGATCATCGACCGGCTGGCCGCCGACGGCAGCGGCGTGCTGATCATCTCCTCCGAACTGGAGGAATTGATCGGCATGTGCGACCGCATCCTGGTCATGAGCCGCGGCGAGATCGTCGGGGAATTCTCCCGCCAGCAGTTCCACAACGAGAACATCCTGCGCGCAGCCTTCCGTGAAAACGGCGTGCCGGCAGCCGCCGCGCACGACGGCCAGCCGAAACGAGACTGACGATGCGACAGCGAATATCTTCCCTCATCCAGTTCATGCTCAATCACTCGACGCTGATCCTCTTCGTCGTGGTCTTCATCGTGTTCGGCCTGTCCTCGCCGCGAACGACGCTCGGCGACACGGGCATCGACTTCCCGCGCTTCTGGCTGCCGGAAAACATCCTCAACATCACCAAGCAGGCGGCCGTCTTCGCCGGCATCATCGGCGTCGGCATGACCTTCGTGCTGCTGACCGCCGGCATCGACCTGTCCGTCGGCTCGAACATGTACCTCTCGGTCGTATGCGCCGGCTTGCTCATGCGCTCCATCGGCCTGGAGATCGTCCCGGCGCTGCTGGTGGCCCTCTTGGTCGGCACGCTGTTCGGGGCTTTCAACGCCTTCTGCATCATCCGTCTGAAGATCATTCCGTTCATGACCACCCTGGCCACGCTGGTGATCGGCCGCGGGCTGGGCACGGCCCTCACGGAAAGCAAGCAGATCGACTTCCCGGAACGCATGAACGCCTTCGGCCAGACGCTGGTGCTGGGCGTCATCCCCATGCCCATCGTCGTCTTCGCCCTGGTGCTGCTGGCCGCCTGGTACATCCTGGCGCGGACGCAGTTCGGGCGGCAGGTCTACGCCGTCGGCAACGACATCGAGGCGGCCAAGAAAGCCGGCATCAACACCGACCGGACGCTGGCCCTGGTCTACATCCTGTCCGGCTTCATGGCCGGGCTGGCCGGGTTCATCCTGGCCTCGCAGCTGGGCGGCCGCGTCGACCGCAGCTTCGCCGAGACGCGTGAATTCGACGCCATCGCGGCGGCGGTGCTGGGCGGCACCAGCCTCTTTGGCGGCGTGGGCAACGTCTTCGGCACGGTCATCGGCGCCATGCTGATCCAGATGGTCGGCACCGGCCTCCAGTTCAACCTGGTCAACCTGTACCTCCAGCCCATGGCCCGCGCGGGGATCATCTTCCTGGCCATCTTCTTCGACAGCCTGCGCGAAGCCAATCTGAAGAAGCTCAAGCGGCGCTTCATCCGTCCCGTCGATGCCGGACGACTTGAACGGCGGGCGGCGGAAGCCGGAGACTGATCATGCGGTCGATCTTCTACGACGGCAGCCTACACCCTGAGCCGGAGCGCATTCCGCTGCGCGCCGGCCCGCTCCGCCTCGACTACGAAGCCGGGACGCTGCGCTATATCCGCGCCGGCGGGGTCGAGATCGTGCGCGGCATCTACGCCGCCGTGCGCGACCACAACTGGGGCACCGTCCCGGCCGAGCTGCGCGACGTGCGCATGGACATCCGCGCCGACTCCTTCACCATCACCTTCACCAGCGACCACCGTCAGGGCGATATTCACTACGTCTGGCAGGGCGAGATCGTCGGCACGCCGGAAGGGATTATCACCTTCACCTTCGACGGCGAAGCGCAGACCGCTTTCCGGCGCAACCGTATCGGCTTCTGCGTCCTGCACCCCATGGACGCCGCCGGCAAACCCCTCACCGTCGAGCACACCGACGGCGCCGTCGAAGAAGGGCAGTTCCCGGAATTCATCGCGCCGCACCAGCCCTATTTCGACATCCGCACCCTCACGCATGAAGCCGCCCCCGGCCTGCGCGCCGAAGTGCGCATGGAGGGCGACGCCTTCGAGATGGAGGACCAGCGCAACTGGACCGACGCCAGCTTCAAGACCTACTGCACGCCGCTGGGCCTGCCTTTTCCGGTGCCGGTCGCGGCGGGCGAACGTGTCCGCCAGTCGGTGACCGTCTGCGTCAGCGGCGTTCTCCCACAGGCCGAAAGCGGCGACTCCGCGCCGTCGCTCCACCTCGACACGAGCGCCTGGGCCTACTGCCCGCCAATCGGTCTGGGCTGGAGTTCGGACGACGGGCCGCTGACCGACCGCGAGATCGCCCGACTTCAAACGCTGCGCCTCAACCATCTGCGCTATGACCTGCGCTTCACCACGGGCTGGCAGGAGCGGCTGCTGCAAGTTCTGAATCAGGCGCGGCAGGTCTGCCCCCAGGTTGAACTGGCGGTGCATCTCAGTCACTCCAGCGCGGACTCGGCGGCAGAAGACGAACTGACACAGTTGAGCGGCTTCCTGGAAGCGCATCCGATCCAGGGGGCGGTGCTCATCTTCCGGCAGGGCGAGATCGTCACGCAGATGCCCACCTACATCCGGGCTGAGCAGACGCTGGACAAACAGATCCTCGGCCTGGGCACCGACGCCTTTTTCACCGAATTGAACCGCAACCGGCCAGACCCGAGCCTGGAAACCCTGGTCGCCTATTCGGTCAATCCGCAGGTCCACGCCTTTGACAACGCCTCCCTGGTGGAGACGATCCCGGCGATGGGCGCGACCGTCGAGAGCGCCTTCCAGTTCGTCGGCGAAGACACCTGCATCCTCGTCACGCCGGTCACCCTGAAAATGCGCTGGAATCCCAATGCCACCGGCCCAGACGCGCCGACGCCCCCTGGCGCGCTGCCCCCCCGCGTCGATCCGCGCCAGATGTCGCTCTTCGGCGCGGGCTGGACGATGGGGGCCATCGCGTCGCTGGCGCAGGCGGGCGCGGACAGCCTGACCTTCTTCGAGACGGCCAGCTGGCTGGGCGTGATGGAGCGTGAGAGCGGCCCGCCGCTGCCGGATCGCTTCCCATCCATCCCCGGTGGCGTCTTCCCGATGTACCACATCTTCGCGGATATTGGCGACCTGTTCGCGGGCGAATCAGGCGGCCCTGTCCTGGCGCTGCGCTTCACGGCCTCTCATCCGCTGAAGTTCAGCGGCCTGGCGCTGCGATCGGGAAAGGGGCTGCGCCTGCTCGTCGCCAACCACTCCCAGGAACATCAGACGGTGGCGCTGACCGGCATCGACGGCGCGTTCACGCTCAAACGGCTGGATAAGACGACCGTCGAATGGGCGATGCGCGATCCGGAGGGCTACCGTGCCGTATCCGGCGAGGCCGTGACCGCATCCGGCGGCGCTCTGAAACTGGAACTGCCCCCCTACGCGGTGGTAAGACTGGATCAAACCCCATGAACGACCGCATTCTGGCCCGGTACCGCATCGAGACGGCCCACGATCTGACCGCCGCCGCCGAGACGATGGCCGGTGAGCAGTCGGCCGGGACGTTCGTCAAGGTGCCGGGCGAGACGCCGGAGCTGCTGGCCGCCCACGGTGCGCGCGTCGAAGCGATCGCCCCGCTGGAGACGGTCGAATCGCCATCCCTGCCGGGCAGCAAGCCGCCCAAAACGGGTGGCACACTCCAGCGCGCCGAGGTGACGCTCTCCTTCCCCTTCGCCAACATCGGCCCCTCGCTGACTGCGCTGTTCACCGCCGTGGCCGGTAACCTGTTCGAGCTCAGCCCGTTCAGCGGCCTCAAGCTGCTCGACGTGGAGATCCCCCCGGCGGTCGCGGCGGCCTACCCGCTGCCCGGCTTCGGCATCGAGGGCACCCGCCGTCTGACCGGCGTGGCCGATCGTCCGCTGTTCGGCACGATCATCAAGCCCAGCGTCGGTCTGACGCCGGAGCAGACCGCCGACCTGGTGCGGACGCTGTGCGAGGCCGGCCTGGATTTCGTCAAGGACGACGAGCTGCAATCCAATTCGCCCCATTCGCCGCTGGCCGCGCGCGTCGAGGCCGTGATGCGCGTCATCAACGACCACGCCGACCGCACGGGCAAAAAGGTCATGTACGCCTTCAACGTCACCGGCGACCTGGACGACATGCGGCGTGGCCACGACGTCGTGCTGGCGCACGGCGGGACGTGCATCATGGTCAATATGGTCTCGGTCGGGCTGGTCGGCGTCATCGAGCTGCGGCGGCACAGTCAACTGCCGATTCACGGCCACCGTGCCGGCTGGGGCATGCTCAGCCGGCACCCCCTGCTCGGTCTGGAGTACCCCGCCTTCCAGAAGTTCATGCGCCTGGCCGGGGTCGATCACCTGCACGTCAACGGCCTGCGCAACAAATTCTGCGAGACCGACGCCAGCGTGATCGCCGCCGCGCGCGAATGCCTGACCCCCATGCCGGGGATCGGCGCGGAAGTCATGCCGGTCTTCTCTTCGGGACAGTCGGCCCGGCAGATCCCCGACACCTACCGCGCGCTGGACAGCCGCAAGGATTGGATGTTCCTGGCGGGCGGCGGCATCATGGCCCACCCGGACGGGCCTGGCGCGGGCGTCCGCGCCTTGCAGCAGGCCTGGGAGGCCGCGCTGGCCGGGCAGCCGCTGGCAGAGTATGCAATGACGCACCCCGAACTGGCGGGTGCGCTGGAAAGATTTGGATCGTGACTGCACCATCGCGTCTCCTGCTGACCTTTTACGGTGACGACTTCACCGGCTCGACCGACAGCACCGAGGTGCTGGAATGGGCGGGCATCCCGAGTGTGCTGTTCCTCGAACCCCCGACCCTCGACCTGCTCGAACGCCGCTTCCCGGAGATCCGCGCGGTCGGGCTGGCCGGCATCGCCCGAAGCATGAGCCCGGCCCAGATGGACGAGGCCCTGCCGCCGCTCTTCTCCGCGCTGAAGGATCTGGGCGCGCCGGCCTTTCACTACAAGGTCTGCTCGACCTTCGACTCCTCGCCGACACTGGGCAGCATCGGCCGCGCGACGGAGATCGGGCTGAGCGTCTTCGGCGAGCAGACCGTGCCGCTGGTCGTCGGCGCCCCCTTCCTCAAGCGCTACGTCGCCTTCAGCAACCTGTTCGCCCGGGTGGACGACATCACCTATCGGCTGGACCGTCACCCGACCATGAGCCGGCACCCGGCCACGCCGATGAACGAGTCCGATCTGCGCCTGCATCTGGGCAAGCAGACGACGCGGCGCATGGGGGCCATCAACGTGCTGCATCTGGCGCTGCCGCCTGACGAACTGTGGCGCTATTTCCAGTGCCTGCAGGAAGGTGGCGCGGAGATCGCCGTCTTCGACACCATCGACGACGCGCACCTGATGACCGTCGGCGGACTGCTCAGCCAGGTCATCGAAGCTCGCCAGGGCGCCGGCCCGGCCCTGATCGTCGGCTCGTCGGGCGTGGAAAAGGCCCTGGCCCTGCACTGGCAGGCGTGCGGCCACGTGACGCAGCCGCCTCCGCCGCCGCCGCTCGGACCGGTCAAACAACTGCTCGTCGTCTCGGGCAGCGCCGCGCCTGGGACGGCCGCGCAGCTCGATTGGGCGGAGGCCAACGGTTTTGTGATGCGACGGCTGGACTCGGTTCGATTGGTCGACCCGGCGACAGCCGATGAGGAGCGCGCCGCGGTGGTGCAGAGCGCGCTGGAGAGTCTGGGCGCCGGTCACAACCTCGTGCTGTACAGCGCGCGGGGGCCGGATGATCCGCACATTTTGGGGACAAAAGAACACTTGGAGCGGTTGGCGCTCGATCCACAGTCCGTGGGGTCGCTGCTGGGAACGCAGCAGGGCTTGATCCTGAAGGAACTGCTGGAACGCACAGGCCTGCGGCGTGCCATCGTGACTGGCGGGGACACGTGTGGCTATGCATCACGTCAGTTAGGCATTTACGCGCTTCGCACCATTTTACCCGTGGCGCCCGGCGCCCCCCTGTGCCGCGCCTATGCGGAAAACGCGGCATTCGACGGGCTGGAGATCAGCCTGAAGGCGGGGCAGGTCGGGAAAGTCGATTATTTCGGCAGCATTCTCAAAGGTTCGCAATAGGAGCAAAGATCATGGCAATGAAGGTCGCCCTCATGGGCGCGGGCGGCAAGATGGGGCAGCGTCTCACCGATAATCTGATGGGACTGCCGGAGCGTTATGAAATGGCTGATGTGGAGGTCAGTGAGGCCGGCGTGGCCAATCTCGCCAAGCGCGGGCTGACCGCGACGCCTCAGGCCGAGGCGCTCAAGGATGCCGATGCGGTCATCCTGGCGCTGCCCGATAAGCTGATCGGCCGCATCACCCGTGAGATCATCGAGGACCTGAAGCCGGGCGCGATGGTCGTCAGCCTGGACCCGGCGGCGGCGTATGCCGAGGTGATCCCGCTTCGTCAGGATCTCACCTACTACGTTTCGCATCCCTGCCACCCGCCGATGTTCAACGACGAGGTGACGGAAGAGGCGCGCACCGACTGGTTCGGCGGCGTCAAGGCCAAGCACCACGTCGTCTCGGCCCTGCACCGCGGCCCCGAAGAAGACTGGGCCAAGGGCGATCAACTGGCGCGCGACATGTACGCCCCGGTGCTGAACAACTACCGCATCACCGTCGAGCAGATGGCCATCCTGGAGCCGGCGCTGGTCGAAACCTTCGCCGCCACCTGCATCAGCGCCATCAAGGAAGCCTACGACATCGCCGTGCAGATGGGCGTCCCGGCCGAGGCGGCCTGGGAGTTCCTGAGCGGCCACGCGCGCATCGAGTTCGCCATTATCTTCGGCTTCTCGGGCTTCCCGTTCAGCGATGGCGCCAAGCTGGCCATCAAGAATGCCTACGAGAAGATCTTCAAGCCGGACTGGAAAGAGAACATCATGAATCTCGACGCGCTCAAGCGCAGCGTCGCCGAGATCACGGACAGCCTCGAAAAAGTGTAAGTGGCGGTGACCGGGCTGTCGCAGCTTCAACATATCCTTCATGACGTGGGGGAGCAGTCTGTGCTGCTCCCCCTGCACACTGGCGCCGCCGCGCTCATCACCCGGCGCGGCGGCCGGATCCTGGGACTCTACCCGGACCCGGATGCGCCCAATCTGCTGTGGACGAGTAAAGCCTTCGAGTCGGCGGCGGCCTTCCGCGAGTTCACGACCCGGGCCGACGGCTGGGCCTGGAACCTGGGAGGCGATCGCGTCTGGATCGCCCCCGAGATCACCTACAACGTCCGCGATCGCCGCGACTTTGGCGGCACCTGGAACATTCCCGCCGCCATGGACCCGGGCGACTATCAGCTCACCGCCGGCCAGGGTGGCAATGAGGTCGTGCTGCGCGGCGCGTTCACGCTCACCGGCTATCACCACGGCGAGGCCCTCGGCGAGGCGCAGGTCGCCCTGACCAAGACCGTCTATGCCTGTCCCAACCCGATCGCCGGCGCGTCGCTCATGCATGGCGTGCACTATTTTGGCTACGCGCAGGACGTCGCGCTGGAGCGGACCAATCCTCACGCCGCCGACTCCCTCTTCGCCGAAGCCTGGAATCTCGTGCAGCTCAATGCCGGCGGGACGCTCATTCTGCCGGTCATCGGCGCCGTCCGCGCCTCCGACTACGTCGGGCAGGCGCCTGAAGCGGCCCGAACAGCCCACGGCGGGGTCATCCTCCTGCCGCTCGATGGCCGCCGGCAGTTCAAAGTGGCCTACAAAGCCCTGTGCATGACCGGGCGCATAGGCTACTGGCAGCCGCTTCCGGGCGGCGAAGTCGCCCTGCTCGTCCGCGATTTCTTCAACGACGTGGCCAACCTGTACGCGGAGGAGCCGCCCGATCAGCCGGGGATCACCGGCCATTCGGTGCATGTCTACAACGACGGCGGCGGCGCGGACAACGGCCGACCCTTCTGCGAGATGGAGTGCAGCGGCCGGACGCTCGGCCTGCACCATGACGTTCGCCGAACGGCCAGCGCCGACACCTTCCGCCTGTGGGCCTATGTCGGCGCGGAGGACGCGATCCGGCAGGTGGCGGCGGCGTTCCTCGTAGGTGCACCATGACTCAGTTGGGCTTGGGCAGCTACGGCGTTGCCTGGTCGATCGGCGTGCCCGGCTTCAGCCCGCCCGAATACCCGATGGACGCCTTCGACATGCTGCGCTTCGCCGGTGAACTCGGCCTGAAGCGCGTGCAGTATGCCGACAACCTGCCGCTCGATGCTCTCACGGACGACGAGCGCGCCCGACTGCGCGATGAAGCGGCCGGTCGCGGCATCGCCATCGAAGTCGGGACGCGCGGCATCACGCTCGATCACCTGCATCACTACATCGATATTGCCGTCTACTTCGGCTCGCCCATCCTCCGCGTAGTGGTCGACACCAAAACCGACCATCCCTCGCCGCAGGAAGTGGTCACGCGGGTCCAGGCGGCACTGCCCGCGCTGAAGGCCGCCGGCATCACCCTGGCCATCGAGAACCACGACCGCTTCAAGGCGCGGGCGCTGGCCGGGGTCATCGAGGCGATTGGCGACCCGGCCGTTGGCATCTGCCTGGACACCGTCAACTCGTTCGGCGCGCTGGAAGGGCCGGATGTGGTCGTCGCCGCGCTGGGGCCGCATGTCGTCAATCTGCACGTCAAGGAGTTCGTCGTGCGGCGGCTTTCGCACAACATGGGCTTCGAAGTCACCGGCGCGCCCGCCGGGCAGGGGATGCTCGACATGCCCTGGCTGCTAGGGGCGCTCCACGGCTGCGGACGGACGTTCAGCGCCATCGTCGAGACCTGGCTTTCGCCGCTGGAGACCATGCGCGCCACCATTGAACTGGAGCAGGACTGGGTGCGCCAGAGCGTCCGCTACCTGCGAACCCTGATCCCCGATTGAGGCCGAAGGCCGATCGAAGAAGGAAGATCGAAGGAAGACCCCTCTATGTCGAAACTACGCTTTGCCCTGCTCGGAACCGGCTTCTGGGCGACCTACCAGCTCGCCGGCTGGCTCCAGACGGAAGAGGTCGAGTGCGTCGCGCTCTATAACCGTACCCAATCGAAGGCGCTGCGACTGGCGCAGCAGTTCGGCATCCCGGAAACCTCCGTCTACGATGATCCGGCCGCCCTGCTGGACCGCGAGCAGATCGATTTCGTCGACATCTGCACCGCCGTCGAAACGCACTACCCGCTCACCAAACTGGCAGCCGATCGCAGCCTGCCGGTCGTCTGCCAGAAGCCGATGGCCACCACGCTGGAGGAGTGTCAGGCCCTGGTCCAGACCTGCCAGGATGCCGGCGTGCCACTGTACATCAACGAGAACTGGCGCTGGCAGTACCCCATTCGGCAGTTGAAGAAGGCGCTGGATGCCGGCCGCATCGGCAAGGTCTTCCGCGCCACCATCGACTACCGCACCAACTTCCCGGTCTTCGACAACCAGCCGTTTCTCAAGGAGCTGGAGCAGTTCATCGTCACCGACATCGGCAGCCACATCCTCGACGCGGCGCGTTTTCTCTTTGGCGAGCCGGAGTCGCTCTACTGCCAGACGTATCGCGTTCACCCGGACATCAAGGGCGAGGATGTCGCCACCGTCATGCTCACTCTGGCCGGCGGCGCGACCGTGATCTGCCAGATGAGCTACGCCTCTCGACGCGAGCACGATCGCTTCCCGGAGACCTACGTGCAGGTCGAGGGCGAGCGCGGTTTTCTTGAACTCGCGCCCGACTTCTGGATTCGCGAGACGACCGCCGAGGGCACGCTTTCAGCGCGGCACAAACCGCCGCATTACCCCTGGGCCGACTCGGCCTACGACGTGGTGCATTCCAGCATCTATGCCGCGCAGCTGAACCTGGCCCGCGCCCTGAAAGGACTGGAGCCCGGCGAGACCACCGGAGCGGACAATCTGAAGACGATGAACCTGGTGTTCAAGTCCTACGACTCCGCGCGCACCGGGGCTGTCGTCAGGCTCTAGAGCCTATTATTGACTTTTTGCCCCTCATCCCCCGGCCCCTTCTCCCACGCAAGCGCCTTGCAAGCAAGCGGGGAGAAGGGGAGATTCGGTGTCCCTCTCCCCGCTAGCGTGGGAGGCTTGCGCGCAAGCACGACGGCTTGCGAAGCAAGCAGGGTGAGGGGAAAGCTGCGCGATCGAAGTTCATAACAGCCTCTGGAACGTATCTAATAATTGTCCTTTTGCATTCGTTGCGGCATAAAAACGTATCTTCGTAGGGACACGCTTCTGCGTGTCCGCCGGTCCCGGACGGCAAGAATGCCGTCCCTACGAGAGAACCGCCGAATATTCAGATACGTTCTAGAGCATATCTGAAAAAATAACCCGCCTCAATCGGGCGCATCGCGATGCGCCCCTACACACGGGGATCGCGCGTAGGGGCGGTTCGTGAACCGCCCCAGATACGCTCTAAGCCGGCGCTCCTCTCTTCTCCCCATGGGCGCCGCCTCCCGGGCCATGGATTACCCTCACAATTTCACTTGGCTTACCTCAGAAGCCTGGCCTCTTCCAGAGGTTTGGTTGTCCTGAGTCGAAGAACCGGGTATCCTATTCACGAACATCCGTTCTTGCCACGGAGATGCTCACATGAAGCAGTTGACGCCGTCCGCCTTTGCAAAGGCCGTAGACTATATCGCGCAGAACGCGCGCCCGCTGGAGAAAGCCCGTTTCGCCTATCACTTTGAAGGCGGCAGCGGGAATGCCGTCCTCGAAGCCCTGACCGCCTTTCAGAATGCCGACGGCGGGTTCGGCCACGGGCTGGAGCCGGATCTTCGACTGCCGGCCTCCTCGGTGATTGCCACCACCATCGCCTTCCAGCATTTCCGCGAGCTGGGCCTGGCCAGCGATCATCCGATCGTGGTCAGCGCCTGTCGTTACCTGCTCGATACGTACGATGTCGATCACCACAACTGGCAGATTGTTCCACCCAATGTGTCCGATGCCCCACACGCGCCCTGGTGGACGTTCCGCGACGAGCTGACTCCTATCAATCCCCGTGCCGAGATTGCCGGCTACCTGCTCGATTATCCCGACCACTTTCCGGACTCCATGCGTCTGCCGGTCGTCGACGCCGTGATGCACCTGCTGCTGGAGCACCCGGACACGATGGAAATGCATGATCTGCTGTGCTACCTGCGACTGCTGAAGACGCCGGCGCTCCCGCCAGAGGATCGCGCCCGCATGCAGCGCAAGCTTGAGCGCATCCTCGCCGGCAGCGTCGAACGCGATCCGGCGCGGTGGCGGGAGTACGGGCTGCCGCCCCTGGCCGTCGTCTCCGCGCCGGACTCGCCGTTCGCGGCCATGTTTCAGGATGCCATCCCGGCCAATCTGGATCTCATCCTCGACTCGCAGAGCGACCACGGCGGATGGCTGCCGTCCTGGACCTGGGGAGAAGACTCGTCACCCGCCTGGGAGCAGGCGAAACGCGAATGGAGTGGGGTGATCACGCTGGACAGCCTGCGGACACTTCGCGCGTTTGGGCGGCTTGGCTGAGGTATCCGGGTCGAGGCGCTCTTACAGAGCGACGAGCGGTCGGTGGCGGAGATTTGCCGCGAGTATGAGCTGACAGTGCAGAGGGTGAGTGTCGGGAAAGCGCAGTTTCTGGCAGGCGCGGACCGCTGCGGGTCAGCGCCGGACTTTCACCGGACTTCCCTCACATTCACGCGTCCGTTAGAACCTGTACTTTCCTGGCTGGCTCACATCAGATGGTTTCCAGCACTCGGCGCTTCGGTTTTCACAGCACATCTGCCGGCTGGTGAATCAGCTCGCCAGTCTTCATCACGAACCATGCCTGAACCCCTGCCAGTTCGTTCAGCAGCGCACTACCCCTCTCAAGGCCCAGGACCATCAGACTGGTGCTCAGGGCATCGGCGTCACAGGCCGTTGACGCCAGGACACTCACACTGCTCAGCGCCGTCGGCGAGACGCCGGTGCGCGGGTCAAGGATGTGATGCAGCCGGTGGTCCGGCGTGAACCAGCTCACATAGTCGCCGGAGGTCGTCAGGCCGGCATTGCGCACCTCGACCGTCTGGACGAACGATTGCTGCGGCTCGTCCGGCGCCTGGATACCAACGCGCCAGGGCTGCGCGCCACGTGCCTGCAGGTCGCCTCCCACCTCGACCATCACGTCCTGGAACCCAAACCGTTCCAGCACCTCGACGCCCGCGTCGATGATGTAGCCCTTGGCGATGGCGTCGAGGGTGACCGCCATGCCCGCCGCTCTCAGACTTATAAAGTCGTCCGCCAGTTCGATGGCGCGATAGTTCACGAGCTCTCGTGCCGCCGCCACGGCTTCCGGAGCCGGCACGTCACCCAGGCTGGCCGCCGCGCGATACAGCGCCAGCAGCGGCTCGACCGTGACGTCGAAGGCGCCGCCGGTCAGATCGCCATAGGCGACAGCCTTCTCCAGGACCTGCCGGAACTCCACGGGCGGATTTTCCACGATGCCCGCGCGATTCAACTGGCTGAGGGTACTCTCCGGGCGGTAGCGGCTGAACACGTTCTCCAGCGCCACCATGCGCTCGAAGGCGGCGTTGAGTGCCGCTCGCGCCTGGTCCGGGTCCGCGCTGATGGCGGTCAGATGGGCGATGCTGCCCATCAGCAACTGGGTTTCCTGCACGCGAAGCGCTTCGGCAGAGCCATGCCCAGAGACCGTCAGGGCGGTCCCGGTAGCGGCCATCAGACCCGCGACGGCTGTCATACGGATGAACTGTCGGCGCGAAAACCGTGCTGAGTTCTGCGTCATGATTGACCTCCCGACGGCGTTGGCGTCCCCGCACTCGCTTCCTGGGCGTTTCCCGACTGTCCGGGGACGACGGTGGCGTAATCCGCCTGCGCCGTCAGTTGGAACGGACTCAGCGTGCGGGTCGGCGGGCTGATCACCCGCTCCTGCTGCACGGCCTGCTCTTCTGGCGTGAAGGCCAGGATCAGCGTCGCCACAATCATCACCACACAGATGGCCAGATAGCCGATCAGGACGATCTGCTTGCGGTCGCCTGCGTGCTGTTTTTCCTCTGCTGCCATAGAGTCTTCGCCCAGCGCCGCACCTCGCCGATGTAGCCCACCACCGGGTCAAGCGGACACAGATAGTTACAGAACGGTCGGTAAATGACGAGCGAACCGAAGATGATCAGCGCCAGCAGCACCCACTGGGGCCAGGAGCCTTCCAGGTTGAACAGGGTGCCGAAGGGTTCGTAGCTGGCCGCGCCGGGCTGACGCAGCGCCAGGCCGAGCACAATGGCCGAGAACGACAGGCTGCGCTGAAGCCATTGAAGCTTGCCGTAGAGGGCCCGCGGTTGGTAAGCCTTGGCTCCGGTCAGCGACGCGAGCAGTTCCTGCGTCGCGCCGAACGGACAGAACCACGAGCAGTAGGGATTCTTACCCTGGATGATGGTGACGACCAGGATGCCGCCCAGGAGCAGGAACCAGTACAGATTGTTGCGCCAGTCCGGCCAGTAGCCGGAGAGCAGCGAGATGATGTTGGCCAGAGTCAGCGGCTTGTTCAACACGAAGCCGAGAACCACAATGCCGACGATCATCACGGCCCAGCGTCCGTATTTCTTGAATGTATGGTGCGAATGCAGTTGATGTAGGAAGAAGCTGACGACGAACAGGGCCAGCAGAGTCACCTCGGGCATGCCGAACTGGATCGGGCGGTTGTCCGGCGGCAGAACGGCGCCTTCGATGGAGGCCGAGGCGATGCCGCGCACCGCCTGGCGGATGCCCTGCGCGACGGCATCGGCCGAGAGCGTTGCGCCGCTCACGCCGTCGACGTCGCTGCCGATGGCATACTCGCCCTGGTAGTCCGCACCGATGAACTGCTCATAGTAATCGGCGCGCTCCAGTTGCCGGAAGAAGTTCGGCGTCTCGGCGTGCTCGATCACCTCGACCGCGACGACGACGCCCGCCGGATCGGTACCGACCAGCATGGCCACGGGACCGCCATAGCCGCCGGCAGTGCCCACCATGGCATAGCCGATGACGGCGGACTCGCCGGCTTCATTCGTCGCATAGCCGGTGAACAGACCGCCGCTGCCCTCCTCGATTCGTTCCGCATCGGGGATCACCCGCTCGATATAGCCGTCGAGCGACAGTCCGCTGGCCTTGCCGACATAGCCGACCAGCCAGGCGGTGACCAGGACGACCAGCGCAGCGACCGTGACAATATGCTGCTGCCGGCGCTGGCGCGCGCGTTTCTCTTGAATGGTGAGCCGAGGAGCTGCCTTGTTCATTCTCAGTTCTCTGCAAACTCTGCAAAACAACACTCGGCGGGGGAAAGTGCTTTCCCCCGCCGACATGGTTGTGTGCATCTAACCGATTAGGCCGACTTTGGCGACCGTGAGCTGCCACGCCACGCCCGGATGGCGACAATCGCCGTCAGGATGAGGCCAGGGACGCCGAAAGAAAGGAGCAGAATGCCAGCGGCGCGCGGTTCCAGTTCTTCCATCGACCCGTAGTAGTTGCTGATGGCCAGGAAGAAGAACACGACGGCGACCACCAGGATCACCCAGTCAAACCACGCCAGCTTGACTCCACGCTTCTGAGCATAGAGCGCGCCAGCACCGAGCAGGAGGCCTGCAACTAACCAGAACAACATGAGATCACGTCCTTTCGTGTGTGCCGGCGCGCCTAGGCGTCCGCGTGTCCCAGGGTGGAGTTAACGCCGTACTCGCTGTAATCGAGCGACCACCATTCTTCAGGATCTTTCTGCGGTTCGTCAGCCTTGCCTGGGGAATAGACCGTGCGGCTGAGTTCGGCCAGCGCGCTGTTGAAGATTGTCGTCGTGCCGACCACGCCCTTGACCATCTGGTGAATGAGCGCGCGATCCTTGACGGAGAAGGGACAGACGGCGAAGCAGATGCCGCAGTTGGTGCCGACTTCGGCCCAGTAATTGCGGCAGGTCAGCGAATTCTCGTAGTAGCCCTTGACGCCGCCACGGCTCCAGGCGCCCTGCGTCTCATAGGAGGGATCGCCGGTGCTCAGAGAGCCGGAGGGGCAGTAGGTGGCGCAGGTCTTGCAGGTCTGGCAGAAGTTGAAGATGCCGGCGTCGATCGGCTTGGTCGGCGCGACGGGCAGGTTGGTGATCATCTTGAAGACGCGCACCATCGGGCCGTATTCCGGCGAAATCATGCGGTTCAAACGAGACAGTTCGCCCAGCCCGGCAAGCACGCCGAAGCCCGGCGCGATGCCAAGCGCGTTGGTCTGCGCTTCACCCAGGCCGTAGTAGCCGATGCCGCGCAGGAAGCCCTGCAGGCGGCTCTGGGTGGCGCGGCCAATGGCGTAGGACATGGCGGTAGTCGCGGCGCCAACCGGCGTCGGGCTGCGCATCATGCCTTCCTGCGACATCTGCACCGTCCAGACGATCACCCAGCGGGCGGCCTTGGGGATGATGCGCTGGGTCTCGGTCTCTTCGGCGACTTCGGCTTCTTCGCTGATGACCAGTTCCTTGCCATCCGGATCGATGGCGTAGATCAGTTTTTCGGTGTTCTCGTCCAATTCGACGAAGCCGACGGTGGCGGCGCCAAAGGCGCGCAGCGCCGCGCGGATCATCTCCGACGCGTCTTCCGGGCTGCCCGTCCAGGGTGCCAGGCCGTTCTCTTCCGGCTTCATAACGTTGTCCGGCCCCAGGAACGATTGGGTAGCGCCGATGCCCGAAGCGCGGTACAGGGCGATATCGCGGACCGAATAGCCCGACTGCCCGGCCTTGGAACGATCGTAGATGCTGGTGTTGCTCAGGTCCTGAACGGCCTTAAACGACTCTTCGTCCATGTACTTGCTCCAGCCGCGACGAACAGTGTTGCGTTCGTCAAAGCGATAGATCGCCTCCCAGTCGATTTCGACCGTGGGCACATCCACCTGGCGGACCCACGGCGGACGGGGCGCGATTCCGGCGGTATCACTCCAGCTTTCGCCGAGTGCTTCGATGGGTCCAAGCGTGGCCACCGTCGCGGCGCCCATGCCGAGCAGACCCAAGTCCCTCAAGAACTCTCGTCTATTCAAACTTGACGGCATCAGAGATCTCCTTGCTTTCCGCGACCGACTCGGCGCGGTGAAATCATAAAAGTGGTTGAAACCAGAATTGCCTTACGTCGTTCAGCGCGGATGACAGCCCGCACACCCGGAGCCAACCGAGCCGCAGCCCGAACACGAGGGTGCACCGGCGAGGGCGCGCCTCTGCCCGGCGCCGCTGGAAGAGAAGATCGCCACCAGACTGATCAGCCGCTGGGTCTCCGTCGACTGGCACTCGGGACAGGCTGTTGGGCTATCGAGTTCCGATATCTGCTTACGCACGGGAAAACTGGAATTGCAGTGTGCGCAGTGATAGTCATATACAGGCACCGGGATCCTCCTTCACTAACCAGCCGCCACGTAAAATAAAAAAGAGCCGGAGATGCTTGCGCATCGTCCGACTCCCTAGGCACGAGGGGCGTGCGGATGGAAAGGTCACCTGGCTTCACAGGTCCAGCCTGTGTCACAGTTGCGGCTCAGCACCGGATTTGCACCGGATTTTCCCTTCATCAACTGCTCATATTCTGCGCCATCTGAGGGGGATTGTCTGTCGGGAAGGTTGTGACGATTTGTCCGGGAAATGCCGATACTGTCCGGCCGTGCCTGTCGGGAAATTCCCGACAGGCATGCCCAGGGGGAAACGCTGCCTCAGTCCTTGTGCGTATCGATGCCGTACTCGGGAAGGTCGAGATCCCACCAGTCCTCGGGACTCTTCTGAACGCCATAGCCGAAGGCATCATCCATGTTGCGCGTCAGGCCGTCCAGTTCAGGGAACGCGGCGATCTGCATCCGCACCAGATCGTGCATGAAGCTGCCGCTGCGCTTGGAGAAAGGACAGACCGAAAAGCAGATGCCGCAGTTGCTGCCCAGTTCCTCGAACCAGTAGCGGCGGCAGCGCACCGAGTCTTCAAACCACGCCTGGTGGCCGGGGTTGCCCCACTCGCCGACGGGCTGCCAGGTGGGCTCGGTCTCGAAACTGAGCGCGCTTGGCGGGCAGGCCTCGGCGCACTTCTTACAGGACAGGCAGAAGCGGGCGATGCCGGCGTCGATCGGCTTGTCGGCCGCCAGGGGAAAATCGGTGATCAGCTTGAAGATCCGCACCATCGGGCCGAACTCCGGCGTGATCACCCGATTCAGGCGGGAAAGCTCGCCCAGCCCGCCCAGCACGGCGAAGGCCGGCGCGATCCCCAATCCGTTGAGCGAGGCTTCACCCAGGCCTTGATAACCCAGACCGCGCAAGAACTCCTGGGTGTTGTTCTGAATCATCAGGCCGCGCTGATAAGTCTCGCTCGTAGTCATCTGCGCAATCTTGGTCGGCGCGCGCTTGATGGCGACATCCGACATCTGCACGGCGTAGACGACGGCCCAGCGCGCGGCATATGGAATGACGCGCTTTTCGTCATCCTCATAGGCCAGCGGCACGTTCTCGAAATCGATACGCTTGCCGTCGTTGTCCACGCTGTAGATGAGCTTGCGGGTGCGGTCGTTCAGCTCGACGATGCCCACGGCCGCCGCGCCCATCTGCTGCATGGCAATCTTGAGGATGCGGGCGTTTTCTTCCGGAGTCCCATCCCACTTTTCAACGCCGAGTTCCTCTGGCGTTGGCGCATTCTGCGGACCGAGAAAACTGCGCGACATGATGTCGCGCGTTTGCTGGAAGGCATTGGCCAGGGCAAGGTCTTTAAGGGTGAAACCCGGCTCATTGCGCATCAGCCGACTGCGTTCATTCTCCTCCCACAGCTTTTCCAGGGTGGCATTCTCCTCGGGGGTGGCGAAGCGCCCCAGACCATCCTTGCCGGCCAGGGTGTCACGCTCGGCATTGACCCGCTGGATCGCATCCCAGTTGATGCCGGTGGTCGGCTCATCGACCTGCCTCACCCACCAGGGCCGCCGGTAAATGCCCCCGGACATCGGCGCGCCGATGGCGCTGCCGGCAGCGGCCAGCCCTGCGGTGGCAGCGACGCCCAGCGTCACCCCGGCCATGCCCAGATCTCTGAGAAACTCACGGCGGCTGGGTTTTGGTCTGTCGCTGGTCGTCATATCTTTGTTTCCTTTTCGGAACTGGCGCTGTCGCCGTTCGTGAATTCCCTGGAGGGGTATCCGGACGTTTCATGAAGCCGGTCTCTACGGAATTCCGGATCGCGATACGGACTGCGCACATCGATGCCGCGCATGAAGTGGATGATGACGCCGGCGATCAGAAGCCCGACAAACAGCGCGCCGGCCAATATGCCGGCCTGCTGCTCGTATTCCGCAAAGCTGCCGAGGGAATATTCCAGCAGAACGGCCAGCAGGACGATCCAGAGCACCCAGGCCAGCCACTCGGCGGTCGATCGCCGGCGGATGCGAAGCGCCCGATAGGTGCGGGTCGCAGCCGACGTGTCATGCTGCGGCTCATGTTGAGTCATCGCGGTTCCAGAAGTCCGTTTCTTAGGGCGTACTGGACGAGGTCGGCCCGATTTTCGAGGTGGAGCTTTTCCATCAGGCGCTGCCGGTAGGTGTCCACCGATTTGGGACTGATGAACAGCAGCTCGCCGATCTCCCGACTGCTGTAGCCCAGCGCCGTCATGACCAGCACCTCGCGTTCGCGTTCGCTCAGCAGGTCCAGGTCGCTTTCCTTTTTGGGCTCGGCAGCTTTTACCTCCTTTTCGCGGTAGTCGCTCAGAAGAACCTGGGTCGCTTCCGGCGTCAGGTACGAGTTGCCGCCGGCAATGGTGCGGATCGCCTTGATCAGCTCGGTATCGGCGCTGCTCTTCAGGACATACCCCGCGCCCCCGGCCTTCATGACGTGGCGGATATACTGCGTATCGGTGTGCATGGTCAGGACGAGCACACGCGTCTCTGGATAGCTTGTGATGATCTGCTCGATCACATCCAGTCCTTTGACGTGGGGCATCATCAGATCGAGCACAAGGATATCCGGCTGAACTTCGGCGACGACTCGCAGCGCCTCGGCGCCGTCGCCCGCCTCGCCGACGACGGTGATGTCGGGTTCGCTGTTCAGCAGGACACGCAGCCCGGCGCGCAGCACGGCGTGGTCGTCCGCGAGCACAATGCGGATCGGTTTTTCGGTCATGTGGCGTACCCCTCAATAGCGTGATCCGGCAGGGTCAGTTCGACCTCTATCTGTGTCCCCATGCCGATCGTCGAGTGCAGCGAGAACTTGCCGCCCAGAAGTTCAATGCGCTCCTGCATTCCCAGCAGACCCAGGCCCCGTTCTTTGCCGGCCAGAACATGCGCCACATCAAAGCCGCGACCATCGTCGATGATGGAAAGCTGAATCTGCTCGCGCTTACGTTCGATGGCGACCTGAACCCGCTCCGCTCCGGCATGGCGCAGGATATTGGTCAGTGACTCCTGAATGACCCGATACAGCACAATTTCGATATCGTGCGGCAGTCGTCCGCTCTCCATGCCATGCGGCAGGAAATCGACCGTCAGGCCGGATTTTGCGGCGTAGTTATAGATATAGCTTTCCAGGGCCGAGATCAGCCCGAGATCGTCCAGAGCGGCCGGTCGCAGATCGGCGGCGAGACGGCGCACCTCATGCAGCGTCTGCGAGGTGAGCTGTCGGATGGTGCCCACCTGCATTTTGACATCCGTCAGATTGTCACAGTTGTCGAGAATCTTGAGCTGAACGAGCAGGGAAGTCAGCGCCTGCCCGGTCTCATCGTGCAGTTCACGACTGATGCGGTGGCGCTCATCCTCCTGGGCAGAGACGACCTTGTTCAGGAGCTGCGCGCGGAGCTGCTCCTTGTGACGAAGCTCCTCCCATAACTGACTGTTCTGGATCGTGACGCCCAACTGATTGCAGATTCCCCGGATGAGCCGCCGATGCTGCTCGGAGAACACGCCCGCGTCCTCGTACAGTATCACCAGAATTCCCAGCAGGCCTTCTTTGACGAGAATAGGTGCAAGTACCAGGAGATCGAAGTGCAGCCGCCGGCTCTCCTGCGTCAAGGGCGTGGGAACGCCGGCGGTATTTTCGGTATCCGCGACGATAAGCGCCTCGGAGCCATTGGCCATGCCTTCGCCGGAGAGAGCGAAACCTGAAAGGCAGTCCAGCGCCGTTTTCAGGAAAGAATCGGGAAGATTATGGCTGGCGCCGATTGTCCCGGTCTGGTCGTCGAGGAGCAGGATCAACCCGGACGACGCGCCGGTGCTTTCGAGCGTTCTGGGCGAGACCGCGCTGGCTGACCTGCTGCATGGTGAAGGATTTGCCGGCCATGTCGGCCAACTGGTAGAGCACCGCCAGATCGCGGTTGCGCTGCTTGAGCTGCTCGTTGGAACGCTCCAGGTCACGGTGCGAGCCGTCGAGGCTGGCGATCATGTCGTTGAAGGCCCGGCCGAGTTCGCCGATTTCGTCGTTGGCCCACACCGGGGCGCGCACCGACAGATCGCCATCGCGCACACGACGCGCCACGTAGGTCATGTCGAGGATGGGGTGAGTCAGAAACCACGTCAGGAACGAACCGATGCCCAGCCCGGCGAGCGCCGCGAACACCGTGATGATCACCACACTGCGCAGGCCGACCGACATCGCCTGGGCGACGCGTTCTTCGCTCAGCAGGTACGACAGCCATCCCCCCAACTGACTGCTGACCCACCAGGCGATGGTGAAGCCCAGAATCAGCAGCGGCGCGACGATGATGCCCATAATCTTCTGGCGTAGGGAGACCCGTCCGGCCCAGGTCCACAGGGTATCCCAAATGGTTCGTCGTCTCAAAGCATCGATTCTTCTTATAGCATCGTTTATTTCACTCTAGCCAGAATGAGGGCTCCATCCAGTGACATTTGTAAGCGAATCGTTGTTTCAAATAAGCCATCTTTTCAGCATTCTGGCCACCACGATGCAGTTACTATTGCTGCGAACGGCCAGGCATTGGCTCTCCTATCCCTGTATTTCCTTTAGCGAACGAATAATGGTCGGGTGTCCTGGGTATGGTCGCTTCCCCTGAAAGTGCGCTGACCGACAGCACCGCCCGCTGAGCAACTCAGCTCCACCCCCACAGCGAAGACGATGCCTCTCTGGTGGGCAGCGCTGTAAGCTGACCCGGACGGATTTTCGAAACTCGTTGTCAATCCAACAGACTGCGAGCGCTTGTTGCGTTACAAACAGATACACCTGACGCACGGAATGCGCCGCGCGCCTATCTGCCGGCACCAGTCTGCCTACACGACGCCTGCACTACAATGAAAGTGCGCAGCCTTACATCAGGAATCGACACTTCATGGAAGAGATCTGGAACTTACGTAATGCGCACCTGTTCAGAGGTTTGACGCCGGCACAAATGGACGAGGTTCTGAAGACCATGCCGGTCCGCAGCTACCGCCGGCATGAATACATCTTCATGGCCGGCGACGAAGCCGACGCCCTCTACATCGTCCAGTTGGGCACGGTGAAGGTGGGGTATGTCGATCTGAACGGGGAAGAGAAGATCCTGGATATCTTTCAGGCCGGCGACATCTTCGGCTACCTGTTTCTGGGCAAGTACCGCCAGCGGATCGGCAATGCCCAGGCCATGGCCGATGTCGTGCTGTGCCGCCTCACCGAAGTGGACTTCATCCAGTTGATACAGAAGTTCCCACTCATCGCGCTGAACTTCATCCGACAGCAGGCCGACGAATATCGCGAAACCGTGGCGCGGATGCATGCGCTGATGAGTATGGACGCTCGGCACCGTCTGCTGGGCACCCTGCTGACGCTCGCACGCCGATACTGCTGCGACGAGGGGGCCTGGTTTGCGCTGCCGGAGTCCCTGACTCAGGAAGACATCGCCAAGATGACCGGCCTGAATCGCAGCACGGTCAGTCTGCTGATCAACGAACTGCGGCGGGAAAGCGTGCTCGGCGGCGTCGGACGTCAGGTGCTGGTCAACAAAACGGCCGTCGAGGCCATCATGAAGGCCAAGGGGTCAGAGATTCTGGAGTAAGCCATGAACCAACTCACGCTCTTTCTCGGCGAGTCCACCTCGGATGAATCGCTCAGCGAACTGCTGGAAGCCTGGAGCAGCAAGAGCGCGACGGTGACGCTGCATTGCCGGTCGATCCACGACGATCCGGCGGCAGCGGTGCGTCTGGGGATCACCGAACTGCCCGCTCTGGTGCTCCAGGACGAGATCATTGCTCAGGGAACGCCGGAGACCTGGCTGGTTCGCCTCCTCGATCGCGTTTTTGCGCCGCCGGAACCGGCAGCGGCGACTCCCGGCGATGAGTGGCGGGCGGGGGCTTCTGAGGGGGGGGGGGGGGGGGGGGGGGGGGCGGCGGGGGGGAGTCGCGGGTTGTTTTTCCCCCTCCTCCCCGGGGCGGGGGGAAAGGGGGGGGGGGGACGGCGAGCCGGGGGGGGGGGGGGGGGGGGGGTTTTTTTCGGGGGGGGGGGGGGGAGGGAAGGGGGGGGGGGGGGGGGGGGGAAGGGGGGGGGGGGGGGGGGGGGGGGGGGAGTTTGTGAAGACGGGGGGGGGGCGGGGGGGGGGGGGGGGGGGGGGGGGGGGGGGGGGGGGGGGGGGGGGGGGGGGGTTTTCTTTTTTTTTTTTTTGGGGGGGGTCGTGGCAGGACTGTTGTTTTTCCAACAACAGGATGATTCGCTATCGCGTATGCTTTGCCGTGTTGGTTGTTCCGCCTGGAGGTGTCAACATGGCGAAAGCAGTATGGAACGGCATCGTGATCGCTGAAAGCAGCGACACCGTGATTGTCGAAGGGGATCATTACTTTCCGCTGGATGCCGTCGATCCGGCGGTCCTCCGCAACAGCAGTCATCATACCTTCTGCCCCTGGAAGGGCAAAGCCAGCTACTACGATGTCGAAGTCGCCGGAAAACTGAACCGGGGCGCCGCGTGGTTCTACCCGGAGCCAAGCGAGGCGGCAAAACAGATCACGGGACGCGTCGCGTTTTGGAAAGGCGTACAGGTCATCGACTGATGTTCAGCCACTTTGACGGGCAAGCTCCCGCAATCACGGCCGACCAGATGCGCGAAGTCGATCGGCTGATGATCGAGGTTTATCACATCGATCTGATCCAGATGGTGGAAAACGCCGGGCCGCAGTTCGGCGTTTCTTCGGCAATGCTCAGGCATTTCCAAGGTTTCTGACCAGGGGAGATGTTCTACAGTTGACCATGCGCTCTAGAAGGGATGTGATGAACATCGAAACGAGACAAAACGCCTTTCAGCGCCTCTGGGCCTGGGTCAAAAGGCATCGCACTCCAGTGATCGCCGTGGCCTTCTGGCTGGCGTTGATCGTCGCGGTTCAGCAGTACATGGCCGCCAACAACCTCAGCTTTGCCCAGTTCACTGCGCAGCTCCAGACCATTCTGAGCGGATCGTGGTACGGGCCGGTGCTCTATCTGGTCATCTATCTGCTGCGCCCAATCATTCTTTTCCCGGCGTCGCTGCTGACGATCCTGGGCGGAAGCGTTTTTGGCCTGTGGCCCGGATTCCTCTACGTCCTGATCGCCGGGACGCTTTCCGCGCTCATCCCCTACGGAATCGGCCGCTGGTTTTCGAGCGGGGCAGCGCAGGAACAGACGAGCGAGTCGACGATCCAACGCTTCGTCCGCATGCTTCGGCAGAATCCATTTCAGGCCGTTCTGATCATGCGGCTCATCTACCTGCCGTACGATGCGGTCAGTCTGGTCGCCGGCAGCCTGCGCATCCCATTTCTCCTGTTTGTGCTGGCGACCGCGCTGGGCAATCTGGCCGGGACGCTCTCTTTTGTCGGGCTCGGCGCTTCGATTGAAGGGGATCTGGCCGCCGGACAGGCGAGCATCAACCCGTCGGTGCTGCTCTTCTCCGCCGTCATTCTGGTGGTCAGCCTTGCCATCTCTCGCCTGCTCAGCCGGCGACAACAGCGCGGACCGAATCTCGCGCAGCAGGAAAGCGAATGAACCAATACGATGTCATTGTCATAGGCGCGGGTTCAGCCGGCCTGACCGCCTCGGTATTCGGCGGCGAACTGGGCAAAAAGTGGCGCTCGTCGAGCGCGAGCGGATCGGCGGCGACTGCACCTGGTCGGGCTGCGTGCCGAGCAAGGCCCTGCTCAAGATCGCCAAAGTCGCGCACACCCTGCGCACCGCCGACGAATTCGGCATGCAGTCCAGCGCGCCCGTGGTCGACATGGTCGCCGTCCGCGACCATATCCGGAAGGTCATTCAGGAGGTCTATCAGCACGAGACGCCCGAAGCCGTCGCGCGGCGTGGGGTCGAGACCGTCATCGGCGAAGCCCGCTTTCTGGACGCCCACACCATTCAGGTCGGCGACCGGCAGATGAGCGCCAAAAAGTTCGTCATCGCCACGGGGGGACGCGCCGCCGTGCCGCCCATCCCCGGCCTGCGCGATGTACCCTTCAGGACCAACGCCGACTTTTTCGACAACGATCGCCTGCCTCGCCACCTGCTGATCATGGGCGCAGGGCCTATCGGCATGGAGATGGCGCAGGCCTACATTCGCCTGGGCGCGCAGGTGACGGTGGTCGGCGATCAGGTCATGCCGCGCGACGAGCCTGAAGCGGTCGAGGTCGTTCGGCGGGTGCTGGGGCGTGAAGGCGTGACCATCATTCAGTCGCTGGTCACGGAAGTGCGCAAGTCCGACGACGACATCGTGCTGATCCTCAAGAACGGCCAGGAAGTACGCGGCGACATGCTGCTCGTCGCGGTCGGTCGGGCGCCAAACATCGAGGCGCTGGATCTGGACAAAGCCGGGGTGCACTCTCTACGAAGCAGGGAATCCCGGTCAACGATCACCTGCTGACCAACGTCCCGCATATCTATGCGGTGGGCGACGTGACCACCGGGCCAAAATTCACCCACTATGCCGGTTTTCAGGGCGCCGTCGCGGGACGCAATATGCTCCTGCCGGTCGGCAAGGGGTCCGGCCACGAGGACATCCTGCCCTGGGTGACGTTCACCGAGCCGGAAGTCGCGCATGTCGGCATGACCGAGGCGCAGGCGCGCGAGAAGCACGGAGACGCGGTGAAGGTCTACACCTTCCCGATTGATGAGGGCGACCGGGCGGTGGCCGAACGGGATACGGAGGGCTTCGTCAAGCTGGTGTACAAGGGCAGCGGCGACCTGCTCGGCGCGACGGTCGTCGCCGAACGCGCCGGCGAGATGATCATCGAGTATTCGCTGGTCATTTCCGGAAAGCTCAGCGCCCGCAGCCTGATCGGCGTCATTCATCCCTACCCCACCTATTCGGACATCGCCAAGAAGGCGCTCTCGAACCTCGTGGTCAAAGAACTGCTGAATGGGACAGCCGGCAAAGCGCTGAAAGCGGTGGTGAAACTGCTGCCATGATGGACGGAGCCCTGCGCCAGGTCAAAGAGAAAATCCTGCTGCCCGTCGCACAGCAGATCGGCTGCCGCATGAGTCCCACCACGCTCACCCTCATGGCCGGCGCGGCCGGTGGGCTGGCCGCCGTCGCCGGATGGCAGGGGAACAGCCTGCTCGGGCTTGGCCTGTGGTGGGTCAACCGCACGCTGGACGGGCTCGACGGCACCGTCGCAAGGGTCAGCGGGCGGCAGTCCGATCTTGGGCACGGAAGCCGTCATCTTCTTCAGTTTGTTTTTTCTGCTGCCAGAATGGTTCCTGCCGCTGTTGTTCCTGCTCGGCGCGCTGGTCGTCGTCAGCACGGTGCAGCGGATCGTCTGGGCAGCCCGGTATTTGCGATAGAGGAGCAATGATGCGGTTCAGACTCTTGTTGATCATCGTCGTCCTGGCGTGCTTTACAGGCGGGGTACTGGCCCAGGAAAGCCCGGACGCGCCGCCCGGCTTTGCCAACTGGGACGAAGTCGTCGCGCAGGCCAATGGCCAGACGGTCAACTGGTACCTGTATGGCGGATCGGATGCCATCAATGGGTTCGTCGACTCGTTCTACGGGCCGATTCTTGCCGAGGAGTACGGGATTACCCTGAATCGCGTGCCGGTCGCCGACACCGTTGACGCGGTCAATCAGGTGCTCAGTGAAGCCGAGGCCGGCGTGGCCGACGATGCGGGCGCCGTCGACCTGATCTGGATCAATGGCGAGAACTTCTTCACCCTGCGGCAGGCGGACCTGCTCTATGGCCCGTGGGCGCAGACCCTCCCCAACAGCGCATTGGTCAACTGGGACAACCCGGCCATCAACCTCGACTTTGGTCGTCCGGTCGACGGCTATGAGAGCCCCTGGTCCAGCGCGCAATTCCATCTCATCTACGACTCCGCGCGCCTGTCCGAGGACGATCTGCCGCGCAGTTTCGCCGAACTGACCGCCTGGATAGCGGCGAATCCGGGCCGCTTCACCTACATCGCGCCCGGTCCGGGCGGCTACATGGGCACACGCTTCGTCAAGCAGATCTTCTTTGAACTCAGCGGCGGTCACGATCAGTGGCTCGGCGACTTCAGCCCGGCGCTTTACGACGAGTGGGCGCCCCAGGTGTGGGATCTGCTGAATTCCTGGACGCCGAATCTGTGGCGTCAGGGCGAAACCTACCCGGCCAACGAGAACGAATTGCGCGATCTGTTCGCCAACGGGGAGGTCGATTTCGCCTTCACGCAGGAGATTTCCGGCGCGAGCGTCTACATCAACGACGGTCGTCTGCCGGAGACGGCGCGAGCCTACGCTTTCTCCGCGAACATGATCGGCGACTTCAACTATGTCGCCATCCCCGGCAACGCGGCGCACAAAGCCGCCGCGCTCGTGCTGGCTGACCTGATTTTGCGGCCGGACCTGCAAGCCGCGCAGGTCGTGCCGGAGAACGGTTTCGGTCTCGGCTTCGGCATCGATGTCAGCCGCGTCACCGACGAAGCCGATCGTCTGGCGCTGGAAGAAGCGGCGGCCAGCCTCGGTGTCGGCGCGGCCGACCCGCAGGAACTGTCGGCGGCGCTCGTCTCGGACCTGGCCGCCGAATATCAGACGCGCGTCGAGGCGGACTGGGAAGCGAATGTCCTCCGGCGATAGGGTTTCGTCCGGGCGGCTGGCGCTGCTGCTCGGGCCATCGCTTGCGGTCATCGTCCTGCTCTTCGGCGGCGGATTCGCCTTCAGCCTGCTGCAAAGCCTGGGCTGGCAGCCGCTGATCGGCAAGACGACCCTCAGCCTTGATGCCTACGCCAATCTGCTCTACGGGCCGCAGCATCAAGAGGTGTTCTGGTCCGGGCTGGTCTTCTCGCTGTGGGTTAGCATCGCGAGTACCGTGATCTCCGCCATACTGGCGGTGTTGATCGCGCTCCTGATTCACCGGGCGGCGAGTCGCAGCCGGGCGTGGTCGTTCCTGTTTCAGTTCAACCTCCCCGTCCCGCATCTGGTGGCGGCGGTCGGCATCCTGTTCCTGCTGTCTCAGAGCGGCCTCGTCTCGCGCGGGGCGACGGCGCTGGGTCTCACCGCGGCGCCGGCGGACTTTCCCGTTCTGGTGCGCGATTCGAGCGGCTGGGGCATCATCATCACCTATGTCTGGAAAGAAATGCCCTTCATAGGGGTGATCGTGCTGGGCGTGCTGAAGTCGCTGGACGAGTCCTTCGTGCAGGCGGCGCGCAACCTCGGCGCCAACGCCTGGCAGCGGTTTCGCCACATTGTGCTGCCGCTGATTGCGCCATCGCTGTTCTCATCCTCGCTGATCGTGTTCGCCTTCACCTTTGGGGCATACGAGATTCCTGCACTGCTCGGCGTGCGCTTTCCCCGCGCGCTCCCGGTCACGGCGCTGTTCCTGTTCAATGACGCCGACCTGAACTCGCGCGCCGAGGCGATGGCGCTGAGTGTTCTGATCACGCTGGTGACTTCGCTGGTTATCGGAGGGTACCTATGGCTGCGCGACATCGCCCAGCGTATCGGCTGAGCACCCCGATACTGCTGCTGGTCTCGGCGCTGCTGGCGGCGCCTTTCATTGCCTTCCTGCTCAACGCCTTCGCGCGCAGTTGGTTTTACCCGCAGTTGATCCCCCAGCAGTGGTCGCTCGATGCCTGGATGCGCGTCTTCAGCTCGCAATCCGACTTCTTGCAGGCGCTCGGCAACAGCCTGCTGATCGCCGGCCTGGTGACGCCCTTGTCGCTGGCGATCGGCCTCCCCGCAGGGCGGGCGCTGGGGTTGTACGCGTTTCGCGGCAAACGCCTGGTCGAGTTTGTGCTGCTGCTGCCGGCGATTGTGCCGCCGCTGGCCGTCAGCATGGGGCTATCGGTCAACTTTCTGCGCTGGGGGTTGGCGGGGAGCTGGATCGGGGTGAGCATCGCGCATCTGGTCCCGGTCCTGCCCTACACCATCCTCATCATGGCGGGCTTCTACAACGGCTACAGCGTCGAGCACGAGCAGCAGGCGCGGGCGCTCGGCGCGAGACCGCTGGCCGTCTTCCTGCACGTCACCCTGGCGCTGACCCTGCCCGGCATGATCGTCGCGGGCCTGTTTGCCTTTCTCATCTCCTGGAGCCAATACCTGCTCACCCTGCTGATCGGGTCCGGGCGGGTGATCACCCTGCCAATCCTGCTTTTTTCGAGCGCCTCCGGGGGCAACAACGCGATCATCGCGGTACAGGCCATCCTGTTCACCGCGCCCACGCTGCTGCTCTTGCTGGTGACCAGCCGCGTCCTTTCCAATCACGGCGTTTCCGGGCTGGGACGGTTATGACACGGGTTGAACTGGACAAGATCAGCAAGCACTATCAGGGCGGCGGCGCGGCGGCGGTCGATCGGATTTCGCTGGACGTCGACTCCGGGTCGATCGTCGCGCTGCTCGGCATGTCCGGGTCGGGCAAGACGACGCTGCTCAAAATCATCGCCGGTATCATCGATCCGTCCGGTGGAGATGTGCGCTTCGACGGGCAGAGTGTCCGGCATCTGCCGACCGAGCGCCGGGGCGCGATCATGGTGTTCCAGAATCATCTTCTGTTCCCGCACATGACCGTCGAACAGAACATCGCCTTTGGCCTCAGGATGCAGGGACTGGAGCGCAAGCTCATTCAGGAGCGCGTCGCCGAGATGCTCCGGCTGATCCAACTGCCGGGCCTGGGCAAACGGCGGCCGGCACAGCTCTCCGGCGGGCAGCAGCAGCGGGTGGCGCTGGCACGGGCGCTGGTCGTCGGTCCGCGCGTGCTGCTGCTCGACGAACCCCTCAGCAACCTGGATGCCGGCCTGCGCGACGAAATGCGCGAACTGATCCTGCGTGTCCAGCAGCATTTCAAAATCACGACGCTGATTGTCACCCACGATCAGCAGGATGCGGTCGTGCTTGCCAACCGAATTGCGCTCATGCGCGAAGGGAAGCTGCAGCAGTTCGCGACGCCGGATGTCCTGTTCCATCGTCCGGAAACTGAAGCGGTCGCACGCTTTTTCGGCGGCATGAACTTTCTCCCAGCGCACGTCCTGAACGGCGCCGCCACGACCTCGGTGGGCGCATTCCGAACGGACGCGGACCATCTCTCAGGAGAGGTCACCCTGACCATTCGGCCGGAGCGGATTCAGTTTGCCGGGCAGGAAACGGAAAACCGGATCTGTGGCGCCGTCGAGCGCCGGCAGTTCATGGGCACTACCCACCGCTATCAGGTGCGCATTTCAGGCGATGTCCTGCTCACCGTAGACACGTCCAGCCTGCGCGCCGAAACCGGCGAGATCGTTTCGCTCTACTTGCCGCCAGAAGATCTCTGGCTGATGCGACGTTAGGCTGTTCCAGGAAAATGGCTGTCCACAAAAGATAGGGGATTGCTGAACGATCCGGCGCTGCCTAACACGTTGGGATTGTAAGCCCATGCCCCAAGGGCCTCAGCAAACAACCCTGGCGGCAAGACAGGCGAAGGGTTGCCCATGCCCTTTTGAAAAACTCGCATCTTTGTCGACGCGCGATGTAAGGGACGGTTAGGTGACTGTAAGGTCTTTACGGCATGCTGTGTACAACGTCCATTGAGATGATAAGCTTCCGATGCGTGAACAGCAACAGCTCCCAAAAGCCAATAGTCAACTGTTCTGGACACTGAAATCCCACGTCGAGAAAATTCCCGGCGCCTTTCGCCTGTACAAGTTTGTCACCTCGAGGACCGGCGAAGGCAAAATCTACACGGTCGCCAGCGGTCCCATGCAGGGGCTGCGCTGGAAACGCTACAATCGTCTGCCCTACTGGTATCACGCGGGTTTGTACGAGCCACAGCTCACAAACTATATTCAGCAGCATTTGCCTCCAGGTGGAGTATTCTGGGACATCGGCGCGCACGCGGGATACCACGCGATCTGCGCGGCGCGGGTGGTCGGGGAACAGGGCCGAGTGATCGCCGTCGAAGCCGATCCGGATATCGCGGCGATCATGCGTGAGCAGATCGCGCTCAACGCGTTGCAGAATGTGACCGTGCTGCCCCAGGCGGTCGCCGACAAGGTGGGCACGATCACCTTCATGCGCAGCGGCCTCGACTCACGCACGAGTTCCATTGCCGGACTCGGCGGCGAAAGAGGTCAGGGCACCGCCATTGACGTGCCGACGATCACGCTCGACGTGTTGCTGGAGCAATACCCCCCGCCCGATATGCTCAAGATGGATATCGAAGGCGCGGAGATCTACGCACTCCCAGGCGGCGAGCGTCTCTTCAGCGCCGAGTACCGACCGGAACATGTCCTGATCGGTGTGCATGGGGAGAACGCCCGACGTTTTACCGAACAGTATCTCGAATCGCACGGCTATCAGATCCTCTCGGTTCCCGGCTTTGAACCGGATGTGAACCTTGTAGCGGTGCGGCGGTAGCTTCATCACGCAACCCAGGCTTCGTTCGTTGGAGCGATGCCTGACATAGTTTCGTCCACACCGGTGGCATAGATACCTTACCATGGCGGGGTGAGGGACACAGACTCTCCCCTTCTCCCCGCTTGCAAGGCGCTTGCTTGCAAGGCGTTTGCGTGGGAGAAGGGGATGAGGGGCAAACAAATCACTGACAGGCGCTAGAGCATATCTGAAAAAACACAATTCGCCTCAATCGGGCGCATCGCGATGCGCCCCTACACACGGAGATCGCGCGTAGGGGCGGTTCGTGAACCGCCCTCCATGAACCGCGAGCCGCCGATTCGAGAGAGCGCCATGAATTTTCAGATACGCGAGAGCTAAGCTTCTGATCGGCGTACCACTGAGCCGTACGTCGGATCCCTCGTGGGCGGTGATCCTGGGCGTGTAGCCGAGGCTGCTGCTGCGCTTTGTTCATCTCGAACGAGCGGTTGTGGTGGAAGAAATCCACGCGCCGGCGGTAGAGTGGGGGTTCGATCTTAAGGGACTTGCATACATCCTCGACCACTGCACTCAGCGCGTAGACAGGCCCATGAGGAACCCGCAAGCGAGGAGCGGGCACCTCCAGAGCTTCAGCAATCATCTGACACAGATCGTTGATCGAAACCGAGTGCTCGCCTCCGATGATGTAGACTTCCCCCACCGAACTTGAGTTCGCTGCCGCCAGCATGAAGCCGGTGGCCAGGTCCTCGACATGGACCATGTGAAAGTGAGGTTCCCCCGGAACCCACAATCACGAACATCCCTTCTTGATCGACCGGAACAGCTTGAGAAGGCGCAAATCCCCTTCCCGTAAATGCTGGCTGGCGCACGATCGTAACGGGACGCGACCCGCACGAGCGTACTCCAGGCGATCTGCTCCCCCTGCATTTTGGAGTATTGATAGTCATCACAGGGATTGTAAGGCGTATCTTCGTTGGCTGGTGGCGTCTCAACATGTCCTAAGACCCCAATGGTGCTGCAGTGGACAAACCTGGACACCCCTGCCTTCTCCGCAGCATCGAGCATGTTCCTGGTGCCATTGGCATTGATATCGATGAGTTCGCTGGCGGTTGCCTTACCCGAACGGAAGGATGCTGCAACGTGATAGACAATGTCGCATCCCTGTACGGCACGTAGACAGGCCTCCGGATCGCGAACATCGCCCACGACAACGTCCAGACTTGCAGCCTGATGCTCGGGGAGCTTTTGCGGATCGCGTACAAGAGTTCTCACCTCCTGCCCGTCTGCGAGCAAACGCTGGGCGAGGTGATTGCCCGTGAATCCAGCGCCTCCGGTCACCAGGACTTTCCGCTTCGGATCGAACATGGACCCTCCAATTCAAACTATCGTTTGCCTGCTGTTCCCAATATGCATGGTCTTTCGTTCTGTTGGGATCGGCGAATAGTACTAGTCGAGTGCCAGGATGCGAGGGAGAAGACGAGAGGAATTCTAATCAAATTAGAAAACGCTTAGAGCGTTCAGTGTGGTTTTGGCGATGAACAGGAAAATCTCATCCACTTAACATGTTTATCTCTTATGCGCATCCCGCGGCCCACCACGGTTCGGAAGCCCGGAAACGACGATGCGACAGCCGGTGGATGCGTGTCTTCGTCTCGTTCCTGCTGGCTCTGAGCAAACTGGAGCAGCGGATGGGTAGCATTGTTGAGGCCGACAATCTGGGCGAAGCATTTGCTGCCATCGTCAACGCAATCGGTCGTTTGCCATCCCAACGCGCACGAGGACGCTTCCCGTTGAAACGTGGTGTTCCTGTTCACGTCAGCCTGAGAGACGCGCACGGCGATGAGTGAGTGCTTTTGTCTCACGCCACAACCTGGGTGCGTACGCGCCCACGGCAATGAGCAGCGCCATCAGCAGACCGAACGGGGCGATGTCCTGGTCAGGTCGCGTATAGACGAGTGGTGGCATGAAGTTGACCCAGGTGATGTAAATCGGCGCGAAAACGGAGATGACCGCCCAGACGACAGCAGCCCACGCAGGAAAGCGCAACATTCGAGGCACCAGAAACGCGAGTGCAAGGCCGGCACCGCCCAATGTAACGTTCTCCCACGTATCCGGCTGATAGTAGAGGAAGAACCAGCTGAACGAAATCCAAACTGCAATGCCCGCAGCGAAACTCGCGATGGCGGCGAGCACATATCGCGCCGGCGCGGAGACACGTCCGCGAAGCCGGAGCGGCAGTTCGTCCGCCAGAATAAAGGTCAAGGCCACGACCAGACCAACCGAGATGCCTGTCGATGTCGCACGACTGATTCCCTCGGCAAAGAAGATCTGAGCTGATGAAATCTGGAAGTACGCGTAAAGCCCGAAGGCAAGCGCCCCGCCGACGTAGGCCCACAAATAACGAACCAGCACCTGCCCAGCAATCTGGCCCTGGAGCGTGCGGACGCTGGTTTCTGCAAACCGCCGCTGCAGCGCCGTCGCGTCCGCGTCGGCCAACCACTCCTGCGCACGCAGCGCACGAACGCCGCGCCACAGATAATCCCGGTGATAGCCGGCCCGCTCCCACGCTTCAGCTGCCTGGGCAATCTCAGCACTCAGAACCAGATCCTCACGCGCCTGTGCCAGCCACCCCCCGTAAGCGTTCCCACTCACGAATGAGCGCTTCGTGGCTCACCTCAAGCCAGATGGCCGGTTCATCTTCATTACCAACCTGCCCTGTGATATCACGGCTGGCCACCACCAGGCGGCTCTGCGGGCTGGTCAGACAGTCAATGACGTTTTGGACGGCCTCAGCCGGCTTGTCCCGAAAACTCGACGCCTGGATCGTGACACGGCGGCGAACATACTCTCCCAGGGGTGGAACGTCTACGAGTTGTACAAGCAGCCGCCGCGCGATCTCTTCTCTTCCGGGTTCATCTCATCATAAATCGCCTCGGCATGTTGGGTCAGAGCCCGGCGCACGCCGCCGATTGCTTCGTAGGCCCGTATGGTTATGGTACGGCCCTCGCGGGCCTCATACAGCTTGTCAAGTGCATATTGAAGCAGCGGCAGCGAGCCTGGCTGGGCGCGCACATCGTCGAGGATGCGTTCTACCAACCCCGCCTCGTATTCCAGTCCGACAGCAGCGGCAGGACCTTCGATGCTCCGTCGCAGCTCACTGCCGGTCATCTCCGCCGTGATGAGCAGATCTGAAACCTTCGAACAGCCGCGCGAGCAGTGGGTATTCGCTCAACCGATCGAAGTAATCCGCGCGCATCGTGATGACCACTGTAGCTCGTCCGCCATTGATGTTCGCCGCTGTCGTCAATGCCTCAAGAAAGCGCTCACGTTCAACTGCGGATGCCCTTGTGAATACTTCCTCGAACTGGTCGATCACGATGACGAAGCGCGCGTCTTCGGGGTGATCGACCATCGCGCCGGCAATCATCTGGTTCAGGTTGTCCGACTCAGCGTTGATCAACGCAACCAGCTCGGGCAGCAGCCGATTTCCGCCAACAATGGACAGGAGGCGAGCGGCGAGCGCCTGCACGGGCTGTGGGCCTGGTGTAAACATGACCAGCGGCCAGCTTTCGGAACCCGCGATCTTCCCGGCACGCACCGCGGGGATTAACCCCGCGCGAACCAGAGAGCTCTTGCCGCTGCCGCTCGCTCCCACGACCGCGATGAAGCGGCACTCGCGGACACGATCCACAATGCGGGCGACCAGCTCCTCCCGCCCAAAAAAGAGAGTCGCGTCCGTCTGCTGGAATGGCTCGAGCCCTTTGAACGGGTTCCTGATGTCGGCCAAGGGTGTGGATGCCGCCGCTGCTTCTGCCATACCGGGCAGCGCGCGAAGCAGATCCGGAAATGCGCTCGTAGCCGGGCCGGAAATCGACGATCTGAATGTCGAGAAGGCGTTCCGTCTCTTCGTACTGCTTCAGCAAGTCCATGCAGTCGATGGGCATGATGGGCACCAGGACCTTATCCTGACCACGTGCCAGGAAGATCTCTCGCCGCACCCAGGGGCTTTCCACCGCATCGGGGGTGAGGCAGGCGACAACAATATCAGCCTGGGACAGACCTTTGAAAATCTCCTGCTCCCACAGGGCACCCCCGACAATCCGCCGAAAATCGATCCAGACGTCGAGGCCGGCATCGCTTAAATCGCGAGCGACGCGCTCAGCGAAATCGCGATTCTTGCTCGAGTACGAGATGAACACCTTCTTCATCAGGTGGACCCTTTCGCTGGCGCCGATGATGCATCCGACTGGTTGGTGGTTACAGCATACTCCATTTTGGTCGGCGTGCGTTCTGATCGCGCGCAGTCGGAAGGGACTGCACGCGAAGGTGGGCA
>JADJPJ010000094.1 GCA_016713325.1 Candidatus Flexifilum affinis
TCCAGCGAACGAATGATGGTCGGGTGTCCTGGGTACGGTCGATTCCCCTGAAAGTGCGCTGACCGACAGCACCGCCGGCTGATCAACCTTGCTCTCCCCCTGTCGATCTGAACGGGGAAGAAGATCCTGGAGATCTTTCAGGCCGGCGACATCTTCGGCTGCCTGTTTCTGGGAGAGTACCGACAGCGGATCGGCAATGCCCGGGCGATGGGTCCGATGTCGTGCTGTGGCCGCCTCACCGAAGTGGATTTCATCCAGTTGATACAGAAGTTCCACTCATCGCGCTGAACTTCATCCGTCAGCGGGCCGACGAATATCGCCTTGAAACCGTGGCGCGGATGCTACGCTGATGGTATGGACCGCTCGGCGCACCGTCTGCTGGGCACCCTGCTGACGCTCGCACGGCGATACTGCTGCGACGAGGGGCCTGGTTTGCGCTGCCGGGTCCCTGACTCGGAAGACATCGCCAAGTGACCGGCCTAAATCGCAGCACGGTCAGTCTGCTGATCAACGAACTGCGGCGGGAAGCGTGCTCGGCGGCGTCGGACGTCAGGTGCTGGTCAGCAAAACGGCCGTCGGGGTCATCATGAAGACCAAGGGGTCGAGATTCTGGAGTAAGCCCTGAACCAACTCACGCTCTTTCTCAGCAGTCCACCTCGGATGGATCGCTCAGCGAACTGCTGGAATCCTGGAGCAACAAAAGCGCGACGGTGACGCTACATTGCCGGTCGATCCACGACGATCCGGCGGCAGCCCGGTGCGTCTGGGATCGCGAACTGCCGGCCTGGTGCTCAGGACGGATCATTGCTCGGGAACGCCGGAGACCTGGCTGGTTCACCTCCTCGAGCATGTTTTTGCGCCGCCCGGAACCGCCGCAACGACTCCGGCGATGAGTATGCGAACCAGGTTCATCGACGGGTTGATAGCGTGGGGGCGGACCAGCGTAACCTTCGGAATTTGTTTTACCCCACCCAACCCCCTCCCCGCTGGCGAGGGAAGGGGTAGGCTGAAACCCCTTGACGGTCGTCGGCGGGGCCGCGGTGAGGGGGGTTGGGTCCTCCCCCAGTACGGTGGAAGGTTAAGAAAAAGGAGGACATGGTAGGTGATGACCTCAGGTCGGCATGGTGGCGGGACCTGCGCAAGGATTTCTGATCTCAGCGTTCTCTCCCATTCCCTCCCGAATGGGACAACGCCTCATTGTTTCAGTGGTCCCCACCGCTGGGAGAGGGGTTGAAATCGCTAATGGGCGGGTGACTGCACGTCACAAAACTCCATCATTCTCATCTTGTCGGCTTACGTCGTCGTGGGGACTGTTGTTTCCAACAACAGGATGATTCCTCGCGTATGCTTTGCCGTGTTGGTTGTTCCGCCTGGAGGTGTCAGCATGGCGAAAGCAGTATGGAACGGCATCGTGATCGCTGAAGCAGCGACACCGCCGTGATTGTCGAAGGATCATTACTTTCCGCTGGATGCCGTCGATCCGGCGGTCCTCGCAACGGTGTCATCATACCTTCTGCCCCTGGAAGACAAAGCCAGCTACTACGATGTCGAAGTCACCGGAAAACTGAACCAGGGCGCCGCGTGGTTCTGCCGGAGCCAAGCGAGGCGGCGAAACAGATCACGGGACGCGTCGCGTTTGGAAGGCGTACAGGTCATCGACTGATGTTCCAGCCACGTTGACGGGCAAAGCTCCCGCAATCACGGCCGACCAGATGCGCGAAGTCGATCGGCTGATGATCGAGGTTTATCACATCGATCTGATCAGATGATGGAAACCGCCGGGCCGCAGTTGACTTTTCTTCCTGGCCCGCAATGCTCAGGCATTTCCAAGGTTTCTGACCGGGGAGATGTTCTCCAGTTGACCATGCGCTCTAGAAGGGATGTGATGAACATCGAAACGGGACAAAACGCCTTTCAGCGCCTCTGGGCCTGGGTCAAAAGTCATCGCACCTCCGGTGATCGCCGTGGCCTTCTGGCTGGCGTTGATCGTCGCGGTTCAGCAGTACATGGCCGCCAACAATCTCAGCTTTGCCCAGTTCACTGCGCAGCTCCAGACCATTCTGAGCGGATCGTGGTACGGGCCGCTGCTCTATCTGATCATCTATCTGCTCCGCCCGGTCATTCTCTTCCCGGCGTCGCTGCTGACGATCCTGGGCGAAGCGTCTTCGGCCTCTGCCCCGGCTTCTCTACGTCCTGATCGCCGGGACGCTTTCCGCGCCTTCATTCCCTACGAATCGGCCGTTGGTTTTCGAGCGGGGCAGCGCAGTACAGACCAGCGAAAGTCGACGATCCAGCGCTTCGTCCGCATGCTTCGGCAGAATCCATTTCAGGCCGTTCTGATCATGCGGCTCATCTACCTGCCGTACGATGCGGTCAGTCTGGTCGCCGGCAGTCTGCGCATCCCATTTCTCCTGTTTGTGCTGGCGACCGCGCTGGGCAATCTGGCCGGGACGCTCTCTTTTGTCGGGCTCGGCGCTTCGATTGAAGGATCTGGCCGCCGGACAGGCGAGCATCAACCCGTCGGTGCTGCTCTTCTCCGCCGTCATTCTGGTGGTCAGCCTTTGCCATCTCTCGCCTGCTCAGCCGGCGACAACAGCGCGGACCCCATCTCGCGCAGCAGGAAAGCGAATGAACCAATACGATGTCATTGTCATAGGCGCGGGTTCAGCCGGCCTGACCGCTTCGGTGTTCGGCGGCGAACTGGGCAAAAAAGTGGCGCTCGTCGAGCGCGAGCGGATCGGCGGCGACTGCACCTGGTCGGGCTGCATGCCGAGCAAGGCACTGCTCAAGATCGCCAAAGTCGCGCACACTCTGCGCACCGCCGACGAATTCGGCATGCAGTCCAGCGCGCCCGTGGTCGACATGGTCGCCGTCCGCGACCATATCCGGAAGGTCATTCAGGAGGTCTATCAGCACGACGCCTGGAGCCGTCGCGCGGCGTGGGGTCGAGACCGTCATCGGCGAAGCCGCTTTCTGGACGCCCACACCATTCAGGTCGGTGACCGGCAAATGAGCGCCAAGAAGTTCGTCATCGCCACGGGGGGACGCGCCGCCGTACCGCCCATCCCCGGCCTGCGTGATGTACCCTTCAAAACCAATGCCGACTTTTTCGACAACGATCGCCTGCCTCGCCACCTGCTGATCATGGGCGCAGGCCCGATTGGCATGGAGATGGCGCAGGCCTACATTCGCCTGGGCGCGCAGGTGACGGTGGTCGGCGATCAGGTCATGCCGCGCGACGAGCCTGAAGCGGTCGAGATCGTACGGCGGGTGCTGAGGCGTGAAGGCGTGACCATCATTCAGTCGCTGGTCACGGAAGTGCGCAAGGCCGATGACGACATTGTGCTGATCCTCAAGAACGGCCAGGAAGTACGCGGCGACATGCTGCTCGTCGCCGTCGGCCGGGCGCCAAACATCGAGGCGCCGGATCTGGACAAAGCCGGGGTGCACTCCACGAAGCAGGGAACCCCGGTCGACAATCACCTGCTGACCAACGTCCCGCATATCTATGCGGTGGGCGACGTGACCACCGGGCCGAAGTTCACCCACTATGCCGGTTTTCAGGGTGCTGTCGCGGACGCAATATGCTCCTGCCGGTCGGCAAGGGGTCCGGCCACGAGGACATCCTGCCCTGGGTGACGTTCACCGGAGGCCGAAGTCGCGCATGTCGGCATGACCGAGGCGCAGGCGCGCGAGAAGCACGGCGACGCGGTGAAGGTCTACACCTTCCCGATGGACGAGGGCGACCGGGCGGTGGCCGAACGGGATACGGAGGGCTTCGTCAAGCTGGTGTACAAGGGCAGCGGCGACCTGCTTGGCGCGACGGTCGTCGCCGAACGCGCCGGCGGATGATCATCGAGTATTCGCTGGTCATTTCCGGAAAGCTCAGCGCCCGCACGGCGATCGGCGTCATGCACGCCTACCCCACCTATTCCGGACATCGCCAAGAAGGCGCTCTCGAACCTCGTCGTCAAAGAACTGCTGAATGGGACAGCCGGCAAAGCGCTGTAAGCGGTGGTGAAACTGCTGCCATGATGGACGGAGCTCTGCGCCAGGTCAAAGAGAAAATCCTGCTACCCTTCGCGCAGCAGATCGGCTGCCGCGTGAGTCCCACCACGCTCACCCTCATGGCCGGCGCGGCGGGCGGCCCTGGCCGCCGTCGCCGGTTGGCAGGGGAGCAGCCTGCTCGGGCTTGGCCTGAGGTGGGTCAACCGCTACGCTGGACGGGCTCGACGGCACCGTCGCAAGGATCAGCGGTCGGCAGTCCGATCTTGGCGCCTATCTCGACATCGTCCTCGACTTTTTTCGTCTACACGGCCATTTCCCTTCGGGCTGGTCATGCGCCAGCCCAGCATCGAAGGCCTGGTGATCCCTCGCCTTCGTGTTCGGCGCGTTCTACATCAACGCGGGCGCCTATCTGTATCTCGCGGCCCTCCTGGAGCGGCGCGCGCAGGGCGCCAAACAGCGTGGCGAACTGACTTCGATCACCATGCCCGGCGGCGTGATCGAGGGCACGGAAGCCGTCATCTTCTTCAGTTTGTTTTTTCTGCTGCCAGAATGGTTCCTGCCGCTGTTGTTCCTGCTGGGCGCGCTGGTCGTCGTCAGCACGGTGCAGCGGATCGTCTGGGCAGCCCGGTATTTGCGATAGAGGAGTAATGATGCGGTTGAAATTCTTGTTGATCATCGTCGTCCTGGCGTGCTTTACAGGCGGGGTACTGGCCCAGAAAGCCCGGACGCGCCGCCCGGCTTTGCCAACTGGGACGAAGTCGTCGCGCAGGCCAATGGCCAGACGGTCAACTGGTACATGTATGGCGGCTCCGGATGCCATCAATGGATTCGTCGACTCGTTCTACGCCCCGATTCTTGCCGAGGAGTACGGGATTACCCTGAATCGCGTGCCGGTCGCCGACACCGTTGACGCGGTCAATCAGGTGCTCAGTGAAGCCGAGGCCGGCGTGGCCGAAGATGCAGGCGCCGTCAGACCTGATCTGGATCAATGGCGAGAACTTCTTCCCCCCTGCGGCAGGCGGACCTGCTCTATGGCCCGTGGCGCAGACCCTCCCAACAGCGCATTGGTCAACTGGGACAACCCGGCTATCAACCTCGACTTTGGTCGTCCGGTCGACAACTGCGAGAGCCCCTGGTCCAGCGCGCAATTCCATCATCTACGACTCCGCGCGCCTGTCCGAGGACGATCTGCCGCGCAGTTTCGCCGAACTGACCGCCTGGATAGCGGCGAATCCGGGCCGCTTCACCTATATCGCGCCCGGTCCGGGCGGCTACATGGGCACGCGCTTCGTCAAGCAGATCTTCTTTGAACTCAGCGGCGGTCACGATCAGTGGCTCGGCGACTTCAACCCGGCGCTTTACGACGAGTGGGCGCCCCAGGTGGGGATCTGCTGAATTCCTGGACGCCAGATCTGTGGCGGCAGGGCGGAGACCTACCCGGCCAACGAGAACGAATTGCGCGATCTGTTTCGCCAACGGGGAGGTCGATTTCGCCTTCACGCAGGAGATTTCCGGCGCGAGCGTCACATCAACGACGGGCGTCTGCCAGAGACGGCGCGAGCCTACGCTTTCTCCGCCAACACGATCGGCGACTTCAACTACGTCGCCATCCCCGGCAACGCGGCGCACAAAGCCGCCGCGCTCGTGCTGGCTGACCTGATTCTGCGGCCGTACCTGCAAGCCGCGCAGGTCGTGCCAGAGAACGGTTTCGGTCTCGGCTTCGGCATCGATGTCAGCCGCGTCACCGACGAAGCCGATCGTCTGGCGCTGGAAGAAGCGGCGGCCAGCCTCGGTGTCGGCGCGGCCGACCCGCAGGAACTGTCGGCGGCGCTCGTCTCGGACCTGGCCGCCGAATATCAGACGCGCGTCGAGGCGGACTGGGAAGCGAATGTCCTCCGGCGATAGGGTTTCGCCCGGGCGGCTGGCACTGCTGCTCGGACCATCGCTTTGCGGTCATCGTCCTGCTCGGCGGCGGCTTCGCCTACAGCCTGCTGCAGAGCCTGGGCTGGCAGCCGCTGATCGGCAAGACGACCTGAGCCTCGATGCCTACGCCAATCTGCTCTACGGACCGCAGCATCAAGAGTGTTCTGGTCGGGCTGGTCTTCTCGCTAATGGGTTAGCGTCGCCAGTACGGTAATGTCCGCCGCACTCGCGGTGTTGATCGCGCTCCTGATTCACCGGGCGGCAAATCGCAGCCGGGCGTGGTCGTTCTGTTTCAGTTCAACCTGCCCGTCCCGCATCTGGTGGCGGCGGTCGGCATCCTGTTCCTGCTGTCTCAGAGCGGCCTCGTCTCGCGCAGGGCAACGGCGCTGGGCCTCACCTCGACGCCGGCGGACTTCCCGGTTCTGGTGCGCGATTCGAGCGGCTGGGGCATCATCATCACCTATGTCTGGAAAGAAATGCCCTTCATCAGGGTGATCGTGTTGGGCGTGCTGAAGTCGCTGGACGAGTCCTTCGTGCAGGCAGCGCGCAACCTCGGCGCCAATGCCTGGCAGCGGTTTCGCCATATCGTGCTGCCGCTGATCGCGCCATCGCTGTTCTCGTCTTCGCTGATTGTGTTCGCCTTCACCTTTGGGGCATACGAGATTCCTGCACTGGTGTTCCTGTTCAATGACGCCGACCTGAACTCGCGCGCCGAGGCGATGGCGCTGAGTGTTCTGATCACGCTGGTGACTTCGCTGGTTATCGGAGGGTACCTATGGCTGCGCGACATCGCCTAGCGTATCGGCTGAGCACCCCGATACTGCTGCTGGTCTCGGCGCTGCTGGCGGCGCCTTTCATTGCCTTCCTGCTCAACGCCTTCGCGCGCAGTTGGTTTTACCCGCAGTTGATCCCCCAGCAGTGGTCGCTCGATGCCTGGATGCGCGTCTTCAGCTCGCAATCCGACTTCTTGCAGGCGCTCGGCAACAGTCTGCTGATTGCCGGCCTGGTGACGCCCCTTGTCGCTGGCGATCGGCCCCCGCAGGGCGGGCGCTGGGGTTATGCGCGTTTCGCGGCAAACGCCTGGTCGAGTTTGTGCTGCTGCTGCCGGCGATTGTGCCGCCGCTGGCCGTCAGCATGGGCTTATCGGTCAACTTTCTGCGCTGGGGGTTGGCGGGGAGCTGGATCGGGGTGAGCATCGCGCATCTGGTCCCGGTCCTGCCCCACACCATCCTCATCATGGCGGGCTTCTACAACGGCTACAGCGTCGAGCACGAGCAGCAGGCGCGGGCGCTCGGCGCGAGACCGCTGGCCGTCTTCCTGCACGTCACCCTGGCGCTGACCCTGCCCGGCATGATCGTCGCGGGCCTGTTTGCCTTCCTCATCTCCTGGAGCCAATACCTGCTCACCCTGCTGATCGGGTCCGGGCGGGTGATCACCCTGCCAATTCTGCTTTTTTCGAGCGCCTCCGGGGGCAACAACGCGATCATCGCGGTACAGGCCATCCTGTTCACCGCGCCCACGCTGCTGCTCTTGCTGGTGACCAGCCGCGTCCTTTCCAATCACGGTGTTTCCGGGCTGGGACGGCTATGACACGGGTTGAACTGGACAAGATCAGCAAGCACTATCAGGACGGCGGCGCGGCGGCGGTCGATCAGATTTCGCTGGACATCGACTCCGGGTCGATCGTCGCGCTGCTCGGCATGTCCGGGTCGGGCAAGACGACGCTGCTCAAAATCATCGCCGGTATCATCGATCCGTCCGGTGGAGATGTGCGCTTCGACGGGCAGAGTGTCCGGCATCTGCCGACCGAGCGCCGGGGCGCGATCATGGTGTTCCAGAATCATCTTCTGTTCCCGCACATGACCGTCGAGCAGAACATCGCCTTTGGCCTCAGGATGCAGGGCCTGGAGCGCAAGCTCATTCAGGAGCGCGTCGCCGAGATGCTCCGGCTGATCCAACTGCCGGACCTGGGCAAACGGCGTCCGGCGCAGCTCTCCGGCGGGCAGCAGCAGCGGGTGGCGCTGGCACGGGCGCTGGTCGTCGGTCCGCGCGTGCTGCTGCTCGACGAACCCCCTCAACCTGGATGCCGGCCTGCGCGACGAAATGCGCGAGCTGATCCTGCGTGTGCAGCAGCACTTCAAAATCACGACGCTGATTGTCACCCACGATCAGCAGGATGCGGTCGTGCTTGCCAACCGAATTGCGCTCATGCGCGAAGGGAAGCTGCAGCAGTTCGCGACGCCGGATGTCCTGTTCCATCGTCCGGAAACTGAAGCGGTCGCGCGCTTTTTCGGCGGCATGAACTCTCTCCCTGCGCACGTCCTGAACGGCGCCGCCACGACCTCGGTGGCGCATTCCGAACGGACGCGGACCATCTTTCAGGAGAGGTCACCCTGACCATTCGTCCAGAGCGGATTCAGTTTGCCGGGCAGGAAACGGAAAACCGGATCTGTGGCGCCGTCGAGCGCCGGCAGTTTATGGGCACAACCCACCGCGATCAGGTGCGCATTTCAGGCGATGTCCTGCTCACCGTCGATACGTCCAGCCTGCGCGCCGAGACCGGCGAGACCGTTTCGCTCTACTTTCCGCCAGAAGATCTCTGGCTGATGCGACGTCAGGCTGTTCCAGGAAAATGGCTGTCCACAAAAGATAGGGGACTGCTGAACGATCCGGCGGTGCCTAACACGTTGGGATTGTAAGCCCATGCCCAAAGGGTCTCAGCAAACAACCCTGGCGGCAAAACAGGCGAAGGGTTGCCCATGCCCTTTTGAAAAACTCGCATCTTGCCGACGCGCGGCGCAAGGACGGTTAGGTGACTGTAAGGTCTTTACGGCATGCTGTGTACAACGTCCATTGAGATGATAAGCTTCCGATGCGTGAACAGCAACAGCTCCCAAAAGCCAATAGTCAACTGTTCTGGACACTGAAATCCCACGTCGAGAAAATTCCTGGCGCCTTTCGCCTGTACAAGTTTGTCACCTCGAGGACCGGCGAAGGTAAAATTTACACGGTCGCCAGCGGTCCCATGCAGGGGCTGCGCTGGAAACGCTACAATCGCCTGCCGTACTGGTATCACGCGGGTTTGTACGAGCCACAGCTCACAAACTATATTCAGAAGCATTTGCCTCCAGGTGGAGTATTCTGGGACATCGGCGCGCACGCGGGATACCACGCGATCTGCGCGGCGCGGGTGGTCGGGGAACAGGGGCGGGTGATCGCCGTCGAAGCGGATCCGGATATCGCGGCGATCATGCGTGAGCAGATCGCGCTCAACGCGTTGCAGAATGTGACCGTGCTGCCCCAGGCGGTTGCCGACAAGGTGGGCACGATCACCTTCATGCGCAGCGGTCTCGACTCACGCACGAGTTCCATTGCCGGACTCGGCGGCGAAAGAGGTCAGGGCACCGCCATTGACGTGCCGACGATCACGCTCGACGTGTTGCTGGAGCAATACCCCCCGCCCGATATGCTCAAGATGGATATCGAAGGCGCGAGAGATCTACGCACTCCCAGGCGGCGAGCGTCTCTTCAGCGCCGAGTACCGACCGGAACATGTCCTGATCGGTGTGCATGGGGAGAACGCCCGACGATTCACCGAACAGTATCTCGAGTCGCACGGCTATCAGATCCTCTCGGTTCCCGGCTTTGAACCGGATGTGAACCTTGTAGCGGTGCGGCGGTAGCTTCATCTCGCAACCCAGGCTTCGTTCGTTGGAGCGATGCCTGACATAGTTTCGTCCACACCGGTGGCGTAGATACCTTACCATGGCAGGGCGAGGGACACCGACTCCCCCTTCTCCCCCGCTTGCTTGCAAGGCGCTTACGTGGGAGAAGGGGATAGGGGCAAACAAATCACTGACAGGCGCTAGAGCATATCTGAAAAAAACATCCGCCTCAATCGGGCGCATCGCGATGCGCCCCTACACACGGAGATTGCGCAGGGGCGGTTCGTGAGATTCTGTTGAAAGAGGGTCAGCGCTGCCCGAAACGCGCTGATGTCGCCGATGCGCCGCCGGAGAAAGAATTCTCCGGCTCCCCCCCCAAAGACGAGAAACCGACTGAAGTCGGTTGCACCAGGAAGCGCTCATCCCTTGAATTCCGCTGGAGGAACCCTCGAGAGGTTTTTCGGGGGTTTGAGGGTAGCCTGACGTTTCTAACGTCGGGCGGAACCGCCATGCGCTGCCTATCGGCTCCCTCTGTGTGTCGCTTGATCCTACCTCGCATTCCCATGTTCTCCCTTTTTCAACAGAATCTCGTGAACCGCCCGCCATGAACCGCGAGCCGCCGATTCGAGAGAGCGCCATGAATTTTCAGATACGCGCTAGAGAAGCTTCTGATCGGCGTACCACTGAGCCGTACGTCGGATCCCCTCGTGGGCAGTGATTCTGGGAGTGTAGCCGAGCTGCTGCTGCGCTTTGTTAATCTCGAACGAGCGGTTGTGGTGGAAGAAATCCACGCGCCGGCGGTAGAGTGGGGGTTCGATCTTGAGGGATTTGCATACATCCTCGACCAATGCACTCAGCGCGTAGACAGGCCCATGAGGAACCCGCAAGCGAGGAGCGGGCACCTCCAGGACTTCAGCAATCATCTGACACAGATCATTGATCGAAACCGAGTGCTCGCCTCCGATGATGTAGACTTCTCCCACCGAACTTGAGTTCTCTGCCGCCAGCATGAAGCCGGTGGCCAGGTCGTCGACATGGACCATGTGAAAGTGAGGTTCTCCGGAACCCACAATCACGAACATCCCCTTCTTGATCGACCGGAACAGCTTGAGAAGGCGCAAATCCCCTTCCCCGTAAATGCTGGCTGGGCGCACGACCGTAACGGGGACGCGACCCGCACGAGCGTACTCCAGCGCGATCTGCTCCCCCTGCATTTTGGAGTATTGATAGTCATCACAGGGATTGTAAGGCGTATCTTCGTTGGCTGGTGGCGTCTCAACATGTCCTAAGACCCCGATGGTGCTGCAGTGGACAAACCTGGACACCCCTGCCTTCTCCGCAGCATCGAGCATGTTCCTGGTGCCATTGGCATTGATGTCGATGAGTTCGCTGGCGGTTGCCTTACCCGAACGGAAGGATGCTGCCACGTGGTAGACAATGTCGCATCCCTGCACGGCACGTAGACAGGCCTCCGGATCGCGAACATCGCCTCACGACAACGTCCAGACTTGCAGCCTGATGCTCGGGAAGCTTTTGCGGATCGCGCACAAGAGTTCTCACCTCCTACCCGTCTGCGAGCAAACGCTGCACGAGGTGATTGCCCGTGAATCCAGCGCCTCCGGTCACCAGGACTTTCCGCTTCGGATCGAACATTGATCCTCCAATTCAAACTATCGCTTGCCTGCTGTCCCCAATATGCATGGTCTTTCGTTCTGTTGGGATCGGCGAATAGTACTAGTCGAGTGCCAGGATACGAGGGAAAGACGAGAGGAATTCTCGGTAGCATTGTTGAGGCCGACAATCTGGGCGAAGCATTTATTACCATCGTCAACGCGATCGGTCGTTTGCCATCCCAACGCGCACGAGGACGCTTCCCGTTGAAACGTGGTGTTCCTGCGAACGTCAGCCTGAGAGACGCGCACGGCGATGAGTGAGTGCTTTTGTCTCACGCCACAACCTGGGTGCGTAAGCGCCCCCGGCAATGAGCAGCGCCATCAGCAGACCGAACGGGGCGATGTCCTGGTCAGGTCGCGTATAGACGAGCGGTGGCATGAAGTTGACCCAGGTGATGTAAATCGGCGCGAAAACGGAGATGACCGCCCAGACGACAGCAGCCCACGCAGGAAAGCGTAACATTCGAGGCACCAGAAACGCGAGTGCAAGGCCGGCACCGCCCAATATAACGTTCTCCCACGTATCCGGCTGATAGTAGAGGAAGAACCAGCTGAACGAAATCCAAACTGCAATGCCCGCAGCGAAACTCGCGATGGCGGCGAGCACATATCGCGCCGGCGCGGAGACACGTCCGCGAAGCCGGAGCGGCAGTTCGTCCGCCAGAATAAAGGTCAAGGCCACGACAAGACCAACCGAGATGCCTGTCGATGTCGCACGACTGATTCCCTCGGCAAAGAAGATCTGAGCTGATGAAAGCTGGAGGTACGCGTAAAGCCCGAAGGCAAGCGCCCCGCCGACGTAGGCCCACAAATAACGAACCAGCACCTGCCCGGCAATCTGGCCCTGAAGCGTGCGGACGCTGGTTTCTGCAAACCGCCGCTGCAGCGCCGTCGCGTCCGCGTCGGCCAACCACTCCTGCGCGCGCAGCGCACGAACGCCGCGCCACAGATAATCCCGGTGATAGCCGGCCCGCTCCCACGCTTCAGCTGCCTGGGCAATCTCAGCACTCAGAACCAGATCCTCACGCGCCTGTGCCAGCCATCCTCGTAAGCGTTCCCACTCACGAATGAGCGCTTCGTGGCTCACCTCAAGCCAGACGGCCGGTTCATCTTCATTGCCAACCTGCCCTGTGATATCACGACTGGCCACCACCAGGCGGCTCTGCGGGCTGGTCAGACAGTCAATGACGTTTTGGACGGCCTCAGCCGGCTTGTCCCGAAAACTCGATGCCTGGATCGTGACACGGCGGCGAACATACTCTCCCAGGGGCGGAACGTCTACGAGTTGTACAAGCAGCCGCCGCGCGATCTCTCTTTCTTCCGGGTTCATCTCATCATAAATCGCCTCGGCATGTTGGGTCAGAGCACGGCGCACGCCGCCGATTGCTTCGTAGGCCCGTATGGTTATCGTACGGCCTTCCCGGGCCTCATACAGCTTGTCAAGCGCATACTGAAGCAGCGGCAGTGATCCCGGCTGGGCGCGCACGTCGTCGAGGATACGTTCTACCAACCCCGCCTCGTATTCCAGTCCAACCGCAGCGGCAGGACCTTCGATGCTCCGTCGCAGCTCACTGCCGGTCATCTCCGCCGTGATGATCAGATTCGAACCTTCGAACAGCCGCGCGAGCAGTGGGTATTCGCTCAACCGATCGAAGTAATCCGCGCGCATCGTGATGACCACTGTAGCTCGCCCGCCATCGATGTTCGCCGCTGTCGTCAATGCCTCAAGAAAGCGCTCACGTTCAACTGCGGATGCCCTTGCTGAATACTTCCTCGAACTGGTCGATCACGATGACGAATCGCGCATCTTCGGGGTGATCGACCATCGCGCCGGCAATCAACTGGTACAGGTTGTCCGACTCAGCGTTGATCAACGCAACCAGCTCGGGCAGCAGCCGATTTCCGCCAACAATGGACAGGAGGCGAGCGGCGAGCGCCTGCACGGGTTGTGGACCCGGTGTAAACATGACCAGCGGCCAGCTTTCGGAACCCGCGATCTTCCCGGCGCGCACCGCGGGGATCAGCCCTGCTCGGACCAGAGAACTCTTGCCGCTGCCACTCGCTCCCACGACCGCGATGAAGCGGCACTCGTGGACACGATCCACAAGGCGGGCGACCAGCTCCTCCCGCCCAAAAAAGAGGGCCGCGTCCGTCTGCTGGAATGGCTCGAGCCCTTTGAACGGGTTCCTGATGTCGGCCAAGGGTGTGGATGCCGCCGCTGCTTCTGCCATACCGGGCAGCGCGCGAAGCAGATCCGGAAATGCGCGCTCGTAGCCGGGCCGGAAATCGACGATCTGAATGTCGAGAAGGCGTTCCGTCTCTTCGTACTGCTTCAGAAGCTCCATGCAGTCGATGGGCATGATGGGCACCAGGACCTTATCCTGACCACGTGCCAGGAAGATCTCTCGCCGCACCCAGGGGCTTTCCACCGCATCGGGGGTGAGGCAGGCGACAACAATATCAGCCTGGGACAGACCTTTGAAAATCTCCTGCTCCCACAGGGCACCCCCACAATCCGCCGAAAGTCGATCCAGACGTCGAGGCCGGCATCGCTTAAATCGCGAGCGACGCGCTCAGCGAAATCGCGATTCTTGCTCGAGTACGAGATGAACACCTTCTTCATCAGGTGGACCCTTTCGCTGGCGCCGATGTTGCATCCGACTTGGTGGTGGTTACAGCATACTCCATTTTGGTCGGCGTGCGTTCTGATCGCGCGCAGTCCGGAAGGACTGCACTCGAAGGCGGGCAGGCACCGGCCCCCCCGGACCGGCCAAAACCCGACTGCATGAGCCGGGTTTTTCAGAACTCCCCACCGCCTATAAGGGTTTCCACATGATGAAATAAGCATGGCCGGGCGGATAATCTGAAAGCTGGCCGACGGGCTGAAAACCCAGTCGCCGATAGAAATCGGGAGCCTGAAAGCTGTGAGTCTCCAGAAAAGCGCTGCGGCAGCCTTTTTCTTTGGCCTCCGCCTCTGCCGCCTGTAACAAGCGCGTGCCATATCCCTGCTTGCGCAGTTCAGGTGCGACCCACAAAAACGTGATGTGCAGCCAGCCTCCCCACATACCCCCAAGGATGCCGCCGACAATTTCCCCCATGTCGTCACGGACGAAGATATTCAGCGGCGTG
>JADJPJ010000095.1 GCA_016713325.1 Candidatus Flexifilum affinis
ACAAGGCAAGCCTTGTCCCTACGGAGCGGTTGGAATATGCGGAGGGGCGGCTGCACGAGGCGCTGACGCGGGCGCGGGCGGTGAACCTGGTTGAGGAGGAGCTGCCGGCGCTGGTCGGGCTGGCCGAGGCCGCCCGGCGGCGCGGCGACCCGGCGGCGGCGCGGGCGCTGCTCGACGACGTGTGGGATGCCGCCGAGAAGGGGCCATACCCGCTCCACCATGCCGACGCGCTCAACCTGCTGGCGCAGATCGAGCGGGACGCGGGGAATCACGCGGCGGCGGTGGCGGCGGCGACGGCGGCATACACGAAGGCGTGGTGCGACGGCGTCTCGGCGGACGGGACGGTCTGCTACGCCTATGCCTACGGCCTCACGAACGCCCGTGCCCACCTGGAGGCGCTCGGCGCGCCGCTGCCGGTCCTGCCGCCGTTCGACGAGTCGGCGTTCGAGCCGATGGTCGACGAGCCGATCGACCCGCCGGAAGAAGCGAACGACGCGGAGGGTGATTCGTAGGGACAGGGCAAGCCCGGTCCGCCCGGCATGAAACCCACTCCATCCGCCGCGTCGCCCGGCATTCGAAATGCCGGGCTACCCTCAACTGCCCGAAAAACCCTCTGAAGAGGGTTCCTCCAGCGGAATTCGTGGGGTAAGCGCCTCCCGGCGGAACCGACTTCAGTCGGTTTCTCGCGTCTTTGCAGGGTAGCCGGAGAATTCTATTCTCCGGCGGCGCATCGGCGACATCGGCGTCGTTTCAGGGAGCATTCCCCCTTTTTCAACAGAATCTCGTGAACCGCCCGCCATCTCGGTCGCATCGCGATGCGACCCTACGCACCCCCGCCGATCCTTCGTAGGGACAGGGCCTGCCCTGTCCACCGCGTCCGCCACGTCGCCAGAACCTTGAAATGCACCTTTTGCATCGCGATCCGCTTGCCTCGCGGGCCGCTTTGCCTCACAATAGTCCGCACCAACACGTCGTCAGATCAGAGGCATGCCTTCCCATGAGCGCACCCAACGTCGCCTTCGACTCATCCCCGCCTATCCGTGCCGGCGGCAGTGGACGGCCCACCGTCCTGCTCTACAACCCGATCAGCACCTCGCCGGGCAAGCAGCGCCTGCCCCTGTCGCTGCTGGCAGTCTCGGCCGTGATCGCCGCCGACTACGATGTCGAGTTCATCGACGGCAACCTGATCGCCGACCCGGCCGCCGCGATTATCGAGCGAGCGCAGGCCACCGGCGCGAAGCTGCTGGCCGTCACCGTCATGCCCGGTCCGCAGCTCCGGCAGGCCGTGCCGGTCTGCAAGGCGGTCAAGCGCGCGCTGCCCGGCCTGACCATCCTCTGGGGCGGCTACTTCCCGACCCAGCACTACGAGGTCGCGCTGCGCGATGGCGGCGCGGTCGATTACGCGATTGCCGGGCAGGGAGAAGGCCCCTTCCGCCAGTTCGTCGACACCCTGCACAGCGGCGGATCGCTGACCGACATCCCGTCGCTGGCGTACAACGACCACGGCACGGTACGGATGAACCCCCGCGCGCCGACGGTGCCGCTCAACAGCCTGCCCTGGTTCCCCTACGACCGTGTCGACGTGCCGCGCTACCTGGGGCGCAGCTACCTGGGCGACCGTGTGCTGTCGCATAACACGTCGTTCGGCTGCCCGTTCGCCTGCAACTTCTGCGCCGTGGTCGCGCTGGCCAACCGCCGCTGGATTCCCGAAAGCGGCGAGCGCGTGGCGGACATCGTGCAGCACATGCACCAGCGCTGGAACATCGACGGGCTGGAATTCCACGATATGGACTTCTTCGTCCAGGAGCACCGCACCGCCGACTTCGCCCAGCGGCTGGCCTCGTTCGCCGGCGATTCGATCCACTGGTGGGGGTTGGGCCGTGTCGACACGCTGATGGGCTACAGCGACGCCACCTGGGAATCGATGCGCCGCAGCGGCCTGAAGATGGTCTTCATGGGTGCGGAGAGCGGCGACGACGAGATGCTCAAGCGCATGAACAAGGGCGGCAAGAGCGGCACGGAGATGACCCTGGCCCTGGTCGAGCGCATGAAGCATTACGGCATCGTGCCAGAGCTGTCGTTCGTGCTCGGCAACCCGCCCGAGCCGATGGCCGACATCGAGTCGACCATCCGCTTCATCCGCAAGATCAAGCAGATCAACCCGGCCACCGAGCTGGTGCTCTACATCTACACGCCGGTGCCGCAGGAGGGCAGCATCCTGCTCGACGAGGCCACCCGCCTGGGCTTCAAGTTCCCGGAGACGCTCGACGAGTGGGCCGGCGACGAGTGGTCAAAGCGTGCCATGCGCCGCGACCCCGGTACGCCGTGGTTCAAGGACAACGTCCGCCGCCGGGTGCGCGACTTCGAATCGGTCGTCAACGCCTACTATCCCACCGTCACCGACATGCGCCTGCGCGGGCAGGTGCGGCATCTGCTCCAGGGGCTGAGCGGCTGGCGCTACCGCACGGAAATCTACCAGTGGCCCTATGAATTGAAAGCGCTCCAGCGCATGATCCACTATCGGCGACCGGAAACGACGGGGTTCTAGCCACCACTGGCGGACACGCGGGTCCGGCCCCTTGACCCGTTCGATTGACCTTGTCCGCGTGCCAGGAGGATTCACCATGCGCCAGATATTGCCCGGAGTCTTCGCCTTCAGCGGCCTGATGGTCGGCCGCGCCTACCTGATCACGGAAGGGGATGGGCTGACGCTGATCGACACCAGCATGCCCGGCGCCGGGAAGAAGATCCTGGCCCAGCTTGAGGCAGCGGGTCACCGGCCGGCCGATGTCCAGCGCATCCTGATCACCCACGCCCACTATGACCACATCGGCGGCCTGCCGGATCTGGAGGCGGCGATGCCCAACGCGCAGGTGATCGCCTCGGCCGTCGAGAAGCCGTTCATCGCCGACGGCGCGCCTATGGCCCTGCCGAATCGTCAGGATGTGCCGCCCCTGGCCCGGCTGATGATCCCCCGCACGGCCTCGGCCAACCTGAAGTCGCGCGTCGACCGCACGGTCGTCGATTGCGAGGTGCTGCCCGAGGTTCTGGGCGGCCTTCAGGTGATCGCCACGCCGGGGCATTCGCCGGGGCACGTCAGCTACTGGCAGCCGGATCGGCGCATTCTGTTCACCGGCGACGTGATGATGAACATCCCGTTCGGGCTGCGCCTGCCCTTCGCCGCCTTTACCACCAGCATGAAGGAAAACATCCGCTCCATCCGCAAGGTGGCGGCGCTGGAACCGGAGGCCCTGTGCTTCGGTCACGGGCCGGCGATCGTTTCGGAGGCGGGGGCGCGGGTGAAGGCGTTTGCGGCGCGGTTGCCCGGTGGGTGAGGATAAGACGGCCGCCCAGTATGTCAGGCGTCGTTGGGTTCAGGGGGTGAGGGGTCCTCTTCCGCCCGTAAGCGCCTTGGCGGACGAGGCAAGCGTCGTCCCTACAACCCGTGTTCGCTACCGGTCCCTCCTCTATGGCGAGCTTGCTCGCACGCTTGGGGGGGGGGTGGAGGGGCGGGGGCGCCTCCGACCCGGGTGTTCGCCACCGATCCCTCCTCTATGGCGAGCTTGCTCGCACGCTTGCGTGGGAGAGGGGGTCAGGGGGTGAGGGTCTCACTACCCCTCCGCCGGACGAAGCTCCTTCAGGTACGACAGCGTGGTCCGGTGCGCATACATGCCGGCGCGCTCGTACAGCGCCAGCGCGTTGGTCGTGTTCTCGGCATCCACACCCAGGCCGGCGCGCGTGTAGCCACGCTCGTGGAAGCGGGCAAAGCTGGTGCGCAGCAGCGCATCGCCCAGCCCGCGGCGCCGCGCTCGCGCCAGCACGCCGAGCGTCCCGATCCAGGCGAATGTCGGATCGTCCGGGCGGAGCTGCCGGTTGATCGAGTAGCCAGCCAGCCCCTGATCGTCGAAGGCCAGAATCCATAACGCGTAATCCTCGCCCGGTCGGTCGTAGACGTAATGCACCCACTCGTCCCACGGGGGTGAATTCGTGACCCCAGTGGTCGGAGAACGACGCCTCATAGACCTCGTACAGCTCGACGCCGTGCTTTTCGCGGTCGAACGATTCCAGCCGGAAGCCCTCTGGCAGCGCCGGGGCGGGGGCGCCATCCAGCTCGATGCGCATCTCGTAGAAGGATCGGGCATGGTGGTAACCATACTTCTCCAGGATGCGGATCGCGGCCGCGTTGACCGAGGGCGCGCCGCGGCGTCCGATCACCGGCAGGTTGGCCGGGACGAACGTCTTTGCCTTGTCCAGCAGCGCCGCATCGGCGTGCTCCAGCAGGGCCGTGCCAATGCCGCGGCCGTGAAAATCCGGGTGGACGATGGTGTCGGCCCAACTGTTGCCGGTCACGCTGCTCGGCACGTACTCGCTGTAGCCGACAATCCGGCCGTTCTCTTCGACCACATGGGTGAGATTGGCGAAGAAGTCCGGGGCGGTCAGGAAGTTCTCGATATCGGCCGGGCTGTAGCGCCGATCCACGTTGAAGGATGTGAAATAGGCATTGTACAGTTCGGAGATACCCGCGTAATCCTCCGCCGTCAGACGAACCGGGCGGATGGCGATGTGTTCTCGCGTCAGCATAACAGGTGCTCCTGCGTATGATTCCAGCGCCAGCGTAGCACGATCCGCCAGAATGTGTCAATAGGGTCTATAAAGGGTCAGACTGTCGTACGGCCCGGCGGAGTTCTTTCTGATACACGCGCGTGACGCGGTGAACATGCATGCCGGCTCGCTCGTACAGCGCCAGCGCGTTGGTGGTGTTGTCGGCATCGACGCTCAGGCCGGCCCGCGCGAATCCTCGCGCTTTGAACAGCGCGAAGCTGGACCGCAGCAGGGTCTCTCCCAGGCCGCGTCGCCGGGCCCGGGGCAGCACACCCAGAGTCCCGACCCAGGCCAGTGACGGATCGTCGTCGTTGAACTGCCGGTTGATCGAGTAGCCGGCCAACCCCTGATCGTCGAAGATCAGGAGCCACAGGCACGGGTCCATGCTGGCGCGCTCGTAGATCTGGTGTTCCCAATCTTCCCATGAAATGCGCTCATGTCCCCAGTGCTGCGCGAACGCTTCCTCGTGCGCCTCATAAAGCTCGCGCCCATGCTTCTCGCGATCGAATGCCTCGAAGCGGAAGCCCTCCGGCAGCGAGAACGTCGGCGTAACGTCCAGAGCGATGTGCATCGTGTAGAAGGTGCGCGTCGGCGCGTAGCCGTGCGCCTCCAGCAGCCGGATCATTTCCGCTTCAGTGGTCATGGCTGGCCGCCGCACGACGATCGGCAGGTGAGCCGGGATCATCTTCGCACGCTCCAGCAGGGCGGCATCGGCCAGAGTCAGCAGCCACTCCAGCAGATCGGTCGCCAGATATTCCGGCAGAAGGACGACCTCGCTGCTGCACGAGCCGGTCTCGGGCCGGGGCAGGCACTCGCTGTAGCCGACGAGTCGGCCGTCCGCCTCGGCCACGATTCCCAGCTCCGGGACGTACTCGGGCGCGCTCAGGAACATTTCGATATCTTCGGGACTGTAGCGACGTTCGCGGCCGATGGCGGTGTTGTAGGCCGCGTACACCGCCGCAATCCCGGCATAGTCTGATGGAACCCGCCGCACCGGGCGGATGGTAAACGATTCGCTGGGCATGCGAGAACCTCCTGCTGTTGTCTCGCCAGCGTAGCACACGCCCGGAACAAGCGTCAAGCGAGGGAGAAGGCAAGGGGAATTTGATGAACGCGCGGGCGGTGCGCTATCATCTGACTGCTGAAGCAAAACAGCATTTCAGCGCCACGATTTCACCGCGCCACGACACGACTCAGATGGGAAGGCCTACCCGTGCACCCTGACATTCCGCGCATCATCGAGACCGTCTCGGCCTGGGAGGGCATCACCGCCCACCCGCACCGCTTCGGCGGCACCGAGTTCCGGCTCGGCAGCGTCGAGATCGGCCATGTCCACCACGGCGGGCTGGTCGATATCCCGTTCACCCGCGCCACCCGCGCAGCGCTGGTCGCCGCCGGTGAAGCGCAGCTGCACCACATCCTGCCGGAAAGCGGCTGGATCAGCCACTATCTCCGTGCGCCAGCCGACACCGACCGCGCTCTGCGCCTCTACCGCCTCTCCCTATCTGCACAAGCGTTCCCGGCGGAACCCCGCCCCCGACGACGCCGAGCAGATGGCGGCCCTGGGGTTCGACGCCAGCGTGATGGCCACCGTCTCGCGGGGCGCTCTGGCAGCGGACGCGTCGGTCGACGAGGAGGAGGGCGAATGACCGGCTACTTCATCGTCATCGAAGGCCTGGACGGCAGCGGCAAGTCGGCCATCAGCGGCCTGCTGGCAGAGCATTTCGCCGCGCGCCTCGGCGCGGACAATGCCCTCCACACTTATGAGCCGCACAACCCCTCCGCCGCCGGCGCGTTTATCCGCGATGTGCTGGAAAAGCGCGTCAAAGTCACCACCTGGGCGCTGGCGCTGGCCTTCGCCCTCAACCGCGTCGACCATAACGAGCGGATCATCACGCCCTTCCTCGACGGCGGTGATGGGCGGGTGGTGGTCTGCGACCGCTACATCATGTCCTCGCTGGTCTACCAATCGGATGGAAACCCGCCCACCGGCTCCCGCGCCGGATTCGCCTACGCCGCCGAAGGGCTGAACATCGACACGGTGGCCGCCCTGAATGCCGGTGCGCGCCGCCCCGATCTCACTCTGTTCCTGGATGCTTCGCCCGAGACGTGCACCATCCGCATGGGCAATCGGGGCGGCGAACGCGAGCTGTACGAGGAACGTCTGGCCGAGTCGCGGGACAAGTATCTGCGCGTCATCGACTGGCTGCGCGGGCAGGGCTCGACCATCGCCCTGATCGACGCCAACGGCGCGTTCGAGGATGTCTTCTCCAGTGTGCTCTATGCCTTGCAGCAGCACGCGCCCGAATGGGTCACGCGCGCGTAGCGCCTCAACAAGACGAAAATGAAAGGCCTTCCGTAGGGGCGGGGCAATGTCCCCGTCCAACTTTCCCGGGCGGGCTACGCGGATCCGCCCTTACGCCATCAACCCGGCAGATGAACCTTGTCCGCGTATTGGTGCCCTGGCGTAGGACGAAAGTCAGTCTCTCATAGGTCGGTCGGCTCTTGTCAGCCCATTATCTGTCGAGGATCATGGAGTTTTGATCGCGCATGTATCAATTTGGCGCTAGGTAGGACAAGGAGAATCTGGTTATGCAACGTCGCTTAGTTCCAATTCTGTTGGCCCTGCTGCTGGCTCTGGCAGCGGCCTCGGTTTCGGCTCAGGACTCGATCGGGACGGTCACCTTCAACGGCTTCAGCTTCAGCTTTCCTTCCAGCCTGGCCACCAACGTGAACATCGAGCAGTTCGCCGGCGACCCGCTGGATGCCCAGTATCCCGGCGGACCGCAGCCGGCCTACACCCGCTTCAGCCTGTACAGCGAGCTGCCGGCCCCGGAGAGTGCGCTCGACGCGCCGGTGGCCATCACCGTCTACAACCTGTCGGAAACCGGCCAGTATACGTTCTATCAGCAGCAGATCGACGCGCTGCGCACCCTGCTGACCGATCGCCCCGACCTCGGCTCGTTCATGACGATCGACGATCCCTCGGAGATCGGCGGCGAGACGCTGCCCTTCCTGCCGGTCTTCCCGGCCGCGCAGGAGATCCGTGCCCGCGCCCAGTACCTTGACGTCGGCACGTTCTCCGGCGTCGAGTACGTCACCAGCTATGGCCAGGACGCCTCGCCCATTCTGTCGAATGAGCTGATCTACACCTTCCAGGGCCTCAGCGCCGACGGCACAAGGTATGTCTCGCTCCAGGCGCGCCTGGACACCGGCCTGATCCCGGCGGAGATCCCGGCCGATTTCAATTACGACGAATTTATCGCCGATATCAGCGGCGCGTTCAACGAGACGATTGCCACCGTCAGCGGCGCGGCGCCGACCGACTTTACGCCCTCGCTCGACCTCCTGCGCGGCGTGGTCATGACCTTCAACATGGGCGCCCAGACGGGCGGCGTGCTGCCCACCGTGCCGACCCCGGTCGAGATGACGCCGACCCCGACGGCGGCGGTGGTCAATACCGACCCGACCCTCGGCGGGCTGGTCGGCGCGTGGAATCTGGTCAGCTTCGGCCCGGCGGACGCGCAGCAGCTCCCGGTGGAGGGCGCGCCGATCACCATCGCATTCTCGGATCAGGGCGTGGCCGGTTCAGATGCCTGCAACTCGTATGCCGGCAGCTTCACCTACAACGCCGGGTCGCTCACCTTCTCGCCGCTGGTCACCACCCTGATCGCCTGCTCTGAGCCGATCGGTACGGTGGCCTCTGCCTACACGGCGGCGCTCCAGGCCGCGACGGCTTACACGATTTCTGGTGACACGCTGACGATCAGCTACCCTGAAGGCACGCTGACCTTCGCCCGCGCCGGGTAGCGGACCTCGTCTTTCCTCACCCCTGCTGCGCTTCGCTTAGCTTCCCCTCTCCATGCAATGGAGAGGGGACCGAGGGGTGAGGAGGGACAGAGGCAGCAAGAAGGCGGTTTGCAGACAACGCACTACCTATTTTCCACCGCCTCCAGCAGCAGACTGAGCGCCGCTTCGGCGCTGGCCTCCTTGTTCTCGATGCGGTCGCCGGCCCACACATGACGGTGGACCTGAGTGGGCGCGCCGCGATGGGCCAGGCCGATGTAGGTCAGGCCGACCGGTTTGTCGACCGTGCCGCCGCCCGGCCCGGCGATGCCGGTGATGCTCACGGCGAAGTCGGCGTCGAACAGCGCCCGTACGCCCTCGGCCATCTCGCGGGCCGTCGGCTCGCTGACCGCGCCGTGGGCCAGCAGCGTCTCATGCTTCACGGCGACCAACTGCTCCTTCGCCGCGTTGGAGTAGGTGACCACCCCACCCAGCACATAGGCGGAGCTGCCGGCCACGTTGGTCAGCCGGTGCGCGACCAGCCCGCCGGTGCACGATTCGGCCGTGCAGACCGTCCAGCCATGGTCGGCCAGCAGCTTTCCCAGGCGCGTTTCCAGGTTCACTTCCATCGCACGTCTCCTTTTTCTGAAGGGGCATAGGACTGTCGTCCTGTGGCGTGCAGGATTCGCCACTTCGCCATATAATGTGGGATAATAACCGGCGGTGTTGGGATAACGAGGGATAACCCCCGCTCATGGGCTACTGGGGTTGGCGACCACTCGTCTATGGCGTGTTCATCAGCGCATGGGTTGCGGGCTGCACGATTGTTGCCAGCACCAACTCTCCCGCCCACACGCCTACCGCCTATCCCCTGATCACCCTGACCTCGGGGCGACTCTTCGACCCGACCGCACCACCGATTATCGGCAGCAGCCCGATCACCTTGACCCCCAGCAGCAGCACCCCCGTCGTCAGCAGCCTGGAGGTAGACCCTCCCGCGTGTTACCCACTGCCGACCGGCGCCCTGCTCTGTCTGGGACGCGTGCACAACCGTCTGCGCCAGCCGGCGAGTGCCGCCATCATCGAAGTCGTGCTCTCGCCCGGAGAGGCGGGGAGCCAGACGCCGACCCGCTCCGCGGCAGACGATCGCGTGCGCACGGCAGCGCTGGAGCAGAGCCTCATCCCGGCCGGAGGCTATGCGCCTTACCGCGTGGAGTTCAGCGCCGAGGAAGCTGATGGACGGCATCAGGTCTATGCGCGGCTGCTGGCCGGCAGCGTCCTGCCGCCTGACGTTCGCTCGCTGGAAACCACACTCCTGCGCCTGGAGCGTCCTGGCTCCGGCGAACGGGCTGACGTCCTCCTGCGAGTCGTCAACCCATTCGATGCCACGATCCAGATGACGCGCGTGGTCGTCACCGTCTATGAGGGGCAAGTGCTCGGCTACCGTGCTGAACGCCTGACCGCCGAGTCTGGCGTCATGCTGGCCGCGGGTGAGTCGCATGAGATCAGCCTCACCGTCTTCCTGCATCAGAGGGTCACCGACAACGCCGCCCAGGCCGATGCCGAGGCGGCCGTTTCCGTTTATGCCGAGGGCCTGATCACCCCTGCGTCGTGATCAGCGTGCCGACGTCGTTGTTGCCGCACACCGCTTGCAGCAGATCGTTATCCGACCACAGATTGAGCACCATAATCGGCATGTTGTGCTCGCGGCAGAGGGCGAAGGCCGTCATGTCCATCACGCCGAGGTTGTCGTTGATCACCTGGGTGTAGCTCAACTGGCTGTAGCGCACGGCGTCCGGCACCTTCTTCGGGTCGGCCGAGTACACGCCGTTGACCTTGGTGGCCTTGATGACGATGTCGGCGTTGACTTCCATTGCCCGCAGCGCCGCGGCCGTATCGGTGGTGAAGAAGGGGTTGCCGGTGCCGCCGGCGATGATCACCACGCGCCCCTTTTCCATGTGGCGGATGGCGCGCAGGCGAATGTACGGTTCGGCGACGGCGTTCATGGCCAGCGCCGTCTGGACGCGGGTGACGACGTGGATGCGCTCCAGCGCGTCCTGAAGCGCCAGCCCATTCATGACCGTGGCGATCATGCCGATGTGATCGGCCGTGCTCTGGTCCATGCCCCGGCTCGCGCCGGCGGCGCCGCGCCAGAAGTTGCCGCCGCCGATCACCATCGTGATCTGTACGCCCAGGTCGTGAACCTCCTTGACCTTGGCGGCGATCTCCGCCGCTGCCGCCGGATCAATGCCAGACCCGCCGGCGCCTCCCAGCGCTTCGCCGCTCATTTTCAGGACAATGCGCTTGTAAACCGGTTGCAGGGTCATGCTGCCTCCTCAACTGACACAAAAAAAGAGGGATTAGCCGGATGGCTAATCCCTCTCGATAGACACTTTACCGCTGGGTGTGCAGGACACCGCATCGTTTACTCGTCGCCGACCTGATCAGCAGATTCGCCGAGGGCGAAGCGGGCAAACCGGCGGATCTGGCAGCTTTCGCCGACGTCGGCGACCAGTTCGTTGAAGAGCTGGGAGATGGTCTTGGTGTCGTCCTTGAGGAACGGCTGCTCCATCAGGACCAGCTCCTGGAAGAACTTGTCCATACGGCCGCTGACAATCTTCTCGACCACGTCGGCGGGCTTTTCCTTCTTGCCTTCGTTCTCTTCCTGGAAGCGGTGGAGCTGAATGGTGCGCTCCGCTTCGACCACCGAAGTCGGCACATCTTCGCGGCGCACGTATTCCGGCGCCATGTTGGCGATGTGCAGGGCCAGGTCCTTGGCGAAGGTGCGGAACTTCTCGGTATTGGCGACGAAGTCCGTCTCGCAGTTGACTTCCAGGATGACCGCGACACGGCGGTTGAAGTGCTGGTAGACCTCGATGACGCCTTCGTTCATCGTGCGGCCGGCGCCCAGCTTCTTCGCTGCTTTGGCCAGGCCCTTTTCACGCAGGAAGGTGACGGCCTTGGTGAAGTCGCCTTCAGTCGCCTCCAGGGCCTTCTTGCAGTCCAGCGGACCGGCCCCGGTGACCTCGCGTAATTCCTTGATCTGCTGCGCCGAAATGGCCATGCTTGGCTTAACCCCCTTCGCTTTCTTCAGTCTCTTCTAACAGGCGGCTGCTGCGCAGCTTCGCCAGAGTGGACGCTCCGAGCAGTGTCTCGTCGTTTTCTTCGTCTTCGGCATAGGCTGCGAAGTACTGGGCTTCTTCCGCATCCATGTGTTCGCCCTCTTCGCTGGCCGCCTTGCGAAGCTGCTGGCCTTCGATGACGGCATCGGCCAGGGCTGCCAGGAGCAGCTTGACGGCGCGGACGGCGTCGTCATTGGCCGGGATGATGTAGTCGATGGTGTCCGGGTCGCTGTTGGTGTCGGCCAGGGCCATGACCGGAATGTTGAGCGTGTTGGCTTCCTTGACCGCCGTCGATTCGCGGCGGGTGTCGACCACGATCAGCATCTCGGGCAGCTTGCGCATGTCGCGGATGCCGCCGAGGCGTTCCTGAAGCTTCTCGATCTTGCGGTTGAGGATCAGGCCCTCTTTCTTGGAGAGGAGCTGGAACTCGCCGGCCTCGCGGCGCTTCTCCAGACGCTTGAGCGTCTCGATGCGGTCGCGGATGGTGCGCCAGTTGGTCAGCGTACCGCCGAGCCAGCGCAGATTGACGTAGGGCATGCTGCAGCGGTCGGCCTCGCTGGCCACCGCTTCCTGCGCCTGCCGCTTGGTGCCGACGAACAGCACGGTGCCGCCGCCCGCCACGATGTCGCGGATCATGTCGTAGTACTGGTGCAGGTTGACGATCGTCTGCTGCAAGTCGAGGATGTGGATGCCGTTGCGTTCGGTGAAGATGAATGGCTTCATCTTCGGGTTCCACTTGGTCGTACGGTGACCGAAATGGACGCCCGTCTCCAACAGCTGCTTCATCGTTACGGAGGAAGGCATTGCTTGGTGCTCCTTAGGTTGTGTGTTTGGCCATTCACGCCCTTCGTTCCCGGCAGTTCACGCTGCTTGAGCGCAACACGCCGCCGAGTCCAGACGTGTGAAATTTAGCCAGGCAATCGCCCGACCGAGGGAGGATGATAGCAGAAGGGGGTGGGTTTGAGAAGGGCAGAGGGGCTATCCTCACCCTTGCTTCGCTGCGCTTAGCTTCCCCTCTCCATGCAATGGAGAGGGGACTGAGGGGTGAGGATTGATTGCGACGACAAAGCAGGCGGTGAGGTAGCTCTACCCCCCCGCCTCGATCTGCGCCGGCGCTTCGCTCAGACGCTCGGCGATCAGTTCAACCACGTCCTTGACGACCGGGCCTTCGCCGACGTTGGCCTTGGCCGATTCGAACATCTGCATGCAGAAGGGGCAGCCGACCGCCAGCACCTCGGCGCCGGTGGCCTTCGCCTCTTCGTAGCGCTCGATGTTGACGGCCTTTGTGCCGTGCTCCTCTTCCTTCCAGAACTGCGCGCCGCCCGCCCCGCAGCAGAAGGAGTTCTTCTTCGTGCGCGGCATCTCGATCACGTTCACGCCCAGGTTGTTGAGCAGGAAGCGCGGCTCGTCCACCACGTCGTTGTGGCGGCCCAGGTAGCACGGGTCGTGGAAGGTGACATTCGGCTGCGCGGACGGGCGGGCCGACTCCGGCAGCTTGCCGGTCATGATCAGCTCTTCGATGAAGGCGGTGTGGTGCACCACTTCATAGTCGCCGCCGAACTGGTGGTATTCCTTACCGATGTTGTGGAAGCAGTGCGGGCAGGTGACCACGATCCGCCGCGCCTTGCCCTCGAAGGCGGCGTTCAGCGTCTCGACGTTGGTCATGGCCAGTTCCTGGTACAGATCTTCCTTGCCGGCGCGGCGGGCCGAGTCGCCGGTGCAGGTCTCGCTGTCGCCCAGCACGGCGTAGTTGACGCCCGCCCGCTCCAGCACCTTGACCAGCGCCCGCGCCGTGAGTTGAGCACGCGGGTCATAACTGACGGCGCAGCCCGTCCAGTACAGCACGTCGAAATCCGGGTTGTCGTCCACCGTGGGGATGTCCATGTCCTTGGCCCAGGCGAAACGGCGATCCGGGTTCTGCCACGGGTTGCCCTGCCGCTCCATGCCCTTGAAGGCGCCCTGAAGCTCGGCGGGGAACTCACCCTTCATCAGCACCGCGTCGCGGCGGATCTCCAGGATGTCGAGCATCGGCTCGTTGCCCACGGGGCAGATGTCGATGCACGCGCCGCAGGCCGTGCAGGCCCACACCGCCGACTCGCTGATCGTCCCGCCGATCAGCGGCATGGTCGACTCGGCGCCGGCGGCCAGCGCGCTCATGTTGTCGCGGATAAGGTAGCGCTTGTTGATCTCGTGCGCCGACGGGGAGAGTTCCTTGCCGGTGATATAGGCCGGGCACACATCCTGGCAGCGGTTGCACATGATGCAGGCGAAGCTGTCGAAGATCATCGTCTTCGGCAGGTGCTCCAGCCGCTCGGCGCCGAACTGCTCGATCAACTCGTCCTCGAAGTCGATCTTGGCCATCTCGCCCAGGGAGGTGCGGCGCGGGCGGGTCAGGAAGTTGAGCGGGGCCATGAACAGATGGGCATGCTTGCTCTGCGGGAAGTAGGGTGTGAAAAGAAGGATGCCGCCCAGTGCCGCCCACCAGAAGACGTGCTCCAGCAGGCGCAGCGCGTCGGCGTTGGCGCCATACCAGATCGGGGCGACGGCCGAGGCGAACGGCCGGGTCGCGTCGAAGACTCCGGCCTCCGCCACCTGCACCGACTGGCCCAGGAAGCGCGATCCGACATGGATCAGGATGAAGATGCCGACGATCAGCGGGTCGGTGGTGATGCCACCGGCCCTGACCTTGGGGTGCAGCAGCACGTTGTCGTGGTAGGTCAGCTCCTTCTGGTTCGGCAGCACAAAGCGCCGCAGCAGGAAGTAGACGACGCCGACGATCACGGCGATGCTGAGCACGTCGCCGGCCAGTTTGTACAGGTCGTGCAGGACGCCGGCGTCCTCCAGGAAGACGTAATCGGACAGGTAGCCTTCCAGCACGTCGGCGACGTTGACCAGGAAGTAGTAGGTGAAGCCCCAGACGATGCCGAGGTGGAACAGGCTGCTGATGCGGCGCGTCTTGAGGGTCGTGTTCTGGGTGAGGTAGACGCGCAGGGCGGTGAACAGCCGGGCCGGCAGGCGGTCGAGATACAGCTCTCGCGTCCCCCGGTAGATGATGTCGACCATCTCTTTGAAGCCGACGTAGGTCGCCCCGAGGGCGAACAACGCCAGGAGGATAAAGGCCATTTTCTCGAATGCGGTAAGCATAGCGCGAGTCCTGAGTAGGAATCCTATTGGCCTAGAGTGTATCCCGCGGGCGAAAAATGGGCAAAGCGCCGCCTGACCGGACCGTAGGGGCGGTTCGTGAACCGCCCGTCACCACGAACCGTCCCTACGGGGAGATCTGGCGTTTAGCCTGCCCCGGCACAAGGCGGATGATACCCCGCGCCTGATCCCGCATATAATCAGACAGATAATGCCGCTTCATGAGCAGTAAGGACTGGTGATGACCCGTATCAGCGCTCCGCCCGTCGCGGCCGTCCAGCCGCACACGTTCACGCACCTCGGCCATGAGTTCTCCGATCCGTACCACTGGCTTGAGAACAAGGATGACCCGGCCGTGATCGCCTATCTGGAGGCGGAGAACGCCTACGCCAGGGAGTCGCTGGCCCACACCGGCGACTTGCAGGAGGCCCTCTACCAGGAGATGTTCGGGCGCATGGCCCAGGACGACAGCAGCGCCCCGGAGACCTACGGCGGTTGGCTGTACTACACCCGCGTCGAGGCCGGCAAGCAGTACCGCCTGTTCTGCCGCAAGCTGGCCGGCGGCGGAGAGGAACAGAGCCTGGTCGACGAGAACGCGCTGGCCGAGGGGCATGACTACTGCCGCGTCTTCAACAGCGAGGCCAGCCCGGACCAGCGTTATCTCGCCTACGCCGTCGATCTGACCGGGGCGTGGGTGTTCGACCTGTTCGTCAAGGACCTGACCACGGGCGAGATTGTCGCCGGGCCGATTGCCCACACCGCCTGGAGCTTCGCCTGGGCCGCCGACAGCCGGACGATCTTCTATACCCTCTTTGGCCATACCCACCGCTCGCACCAGATCTGGCGCCACACGCTCGGCGGCGGCGAAGATACGCTGATGCTCCACGAGGCCGACGACGCTTTCACGCTCGATGTGGAGCGGACGCGCAGCGGGGCCTATTTGCTGGCCACCTCGACCAGCCACACGTCCAGCGAGGTGCGCCTGATGCCCGCCGACCCGTCGACCGGCGAGTTCCGCGTCATCGAGCCGCGCCGCCCACACGTCGAGTACTACGTCGAGCACCATAGCGGCCCACAGGGCGACCGCTTCTACATCCGCACCAACGAGGAAGCCGTCAACTTCCGGCTGATGACCGCCCCGGTCGACCAGCCCGACCGCGCGCACTGGCAGGAGATCCTCCCGCATCGCGCCGACGTGCTCGTCGAGGGGGTCGATCCGTTCGCCGATCACCTGGTGGTCTACGAGCGGACCGGCGGCCTGCACCAGCTCCGCCTCTCCAGCCCCGACGTCGTCTCGAACGTGCGCTATGTTCCCTTTCCGGAGCCGGTCTACGCCGTGACCCGCGCCCGCAACCTGGAGTACCGGACGGATACGCTGCGCTTCACCTTCAGCTCCTTCACCACGCCGGAGTCGAGCATCGATTACGACATGGCGCGCGGGACGTGGACGGTGGTCAAGCAGCAGCAGATCCCCAGTGGTTACGACGCCTCGCTGTACCAGAGCGAGCGTCTGACCGTGACCGCCGCCGACGGCGCGCAGATCCCCCTGTCGCTGGTCTACCGCAAGGACCTTCGCACGGGTGGGCCTCAGCCGCTGGTGCTGTACGGCTACGGTTCGTATGGCTACAGCACCGAGGTGACGTTCAACGCCAACCGCCTCAGCCTGCTCGACCGGGGGTTCATCTGGGCGTCGGCGCACGTGCGCGGCGGCAGCGAGCTCGGCCGGCCGTGGTACGAGGGCGGGCGGCTGATGAACAAGATGAATACCTTCACCGACTTCATCGCCTGCGCCGAACACCTGATCGCGACCGGCTACACCCGCCCGGCCCTGCTGGCAATCATGGGCGGCAGCGCCGGTGGCCTGCTGGTGTCGGCGGTGGCCAATCTGCGGCCGGACATCCTGGGGGCGGTGGTGGCGCTGGTGCCCTTCACCAACGTGGTCACAGCCATGCTGCGCCCTGACCTGCCACTGACCGTGATCGAGTACGAGCAGTGGGGCCACCCGGAGAACGCCGAAGCGTTCTCCTATTTCGCCTCGTACTCGCCCTATGACCAGGTCGAGGCCAAGCCCTACCCGCCGATGTACGTGCGCGCCGGCCTGCACGATCTCCAGGTGCCGTACTGGGACCCGGCCAAGTACGTCGCCCGGCTGCGCGCCCTGAAGACGGACAGCAATCCGCTGCTGCTGGTGACCAAGATGGGAGCGGGGCACAGCGGGTCGTCGGGGCGGTACAACCAACTGCACGAGACGGCGGAGATTTACGCTTTCCTGGTGGATACGCTGGACCGGTGAGGGATTGGCAACCCCTCTCCCCGCTTGCGTGGGATTGAGGGGCGGCAGTAGCCCCTCGCTGGTGTGTCGGACGGCGCGTTAGGCTTCTCCGTAGTTGAGCGTTTGATACCGTTGGTGGTCCCAATACACAATTGGGATGTTTCAACCCCCTCCCTTAGTCCCTCCCCCACTGCGTAGGGGAGGGAAACCACACGGCCCGATCACCAACTAGGGTGACGCAAGCCTGCTCCCCTCCCTTGCGCCAGCGGGGGAGGGGCCGGGGGTAGGGGTGTAGAATTACGGACAAGCCCCGTTGGGCGTCCCACAGGCACTACCGATCAATTCCCCGCAGACGATCAATCCTCTGAGCGCGGATCGAAGGCGTCGCGCAGACCGTCGCCCAGGACGTACAGGCACAGCACGGTGATCGAGATCATCAGGCCAGGCATGACGATCAGGTGCGGCGCGGTGCGGTAGTAGATGCGCGAGTCGATCAGCATGTTGCCCCAGGTGGGGGTCGGCGGCTGCACGCCCAGGTTGAGGAAGCTGAGCGCCGATTCCGCCAGGATGACGCCGCCGATGCCGACGGTGAGCGAGATGGCCAGGATCGACAGCAGGTTGGGCAGGATGTGCACGAACATGATGCGCCAGCGCGAGGCGCCCAGCGTGCGGGCGGCCAGCACGTAATCCAGTTCGCGCCGGGCGATCGTCTCGCCGCGCACCAGACGGGCGGCGCCGGTCCAACTGGTAACGGCGATGATCAGCACCAGCGTCTGCGGAGAAGGGCTCAGCAGCGCCGACACCGCAATCAGCAGGTAAAGTGAGGGCAGCGAGTCCAGCGTGGTGATCAGCCAGTTGAAGACGTCGTCGACGGCGCCGGGCGAAAAGCCCATGGTCAGCCCAACCAGCAGCCCGATCCCCAGGATCGCCACCGCCGAGAAAATGCCGATGGACAGGGAGATCTGTCCCCCGGCCAGCAACCGCGCCAGATGATCGCGCCCCAGGTCGTCGGTGCCCAGCAGGTGTCCCGGGCTGCCGAACGGTAGCAGTCGGTTGGGCGTGTCCGGCGTCAACGGATCGACCCCCAGCACATAGCGGTTGATCAGTGGTGAGCCGAATGAAAGCGCCAGCATCAGCAGCATCACGCCCATAGCCAGCAGCGTGAGCCTGTCGCGGCGCAGGCGGCCGACGGCGCGCTGCCAGAGCGTGCGGGAATGGCGGGTTGGGTCTTGCAGTTGAAGGACGTTGTTGGAAGTGGTCGCGGCCATGGCTCAGTAGCGAATCCGGGGATCGACGATCCCGTACAGGACATCAGAAATAAGATAGCCAATGATCGTCGCCAGCGCTGCATAAATGGTAACCGCCATGACGATCGGATAATCGCGCTGTCCGAAGGCCTGCACGATGGTCAGGCCGACGCCCTGGTAGTTGAACACCGTTTCGGTGATGACCGCGCCGCCTAGCAGACCGGTGATGGCCGGCCCAATGAAGGTGGCCAGCGTGATCAGACCGTTGCGCAGCGCGTGGTAGAACCACCTGCCGCTCGCTCACGCCTTTGGCGCGTGCGGTGCGGATGTAATCATTGCCGATGATCTCCAGCATCGACGCGCGGACGTAGCGCGAGAGCACGGCCACGCCGCTCACCGACAGCACGAAGACGGGCAGGATGAGGTAGTTGAGCCGCTGCCAGATCGGCGGGCACGAGGGATCGAGCGTGGTGCGGCAGCGGTCGCCGAGCGGAAGCCAGCCGAGCGTGACCGAAAACACCAGCAGCAGGATCAGGCCGAGCCAGAAGGCAGGAATAGAGTCGAAAATGACGGCCAGGATTCGCGAGAAATTGTCGAACCATCGGCCTTTGTACAGCGCCGCCAGCACCCCGACCACCACGCCGCCCGTCGTGCCCAGGATGAACGACGAGACGCTCAGTTCCAGGGTGGCAGGGAGACGTTCGGTCAGCACTTCAAGAACCGCGCGGTTGTTGAAGAAGGAGCGCCCGAAGTCGCCGCGCAGCACACCGCGGCGGTCGCCGGGCGGCTCCGGTTCACCATCGTCGTTCACATCCAGCGGAATGAGGAACGAGCCGTCGGAGACTCCGTCTCCATCGCTGTCCCAGCGCATCCAGTCATCGCCGATCAGCCAGCGCAAATACTGCACGGGCGCCGGGTCGTTGACCCCCAGGCGGATGCCGATTGCTTCACGATCCTGCGGCGACATGCGGGGGTTGGCGAAGTACAGCGCGGCCAGCGGGCCGCCGGGGGTGAGCGACATCAGCAGATAGGCCAGGACGGTGATGCCGAAGAACGTTGGTATCGCCTGGAGAATGCGACGAACGATATATCGAGCCATGATTTTTCATTTCACGGACGAGGCAGGCAAGCGCCTTTGCAGCCCGTCCCTACAACCAACGCGATGTGATGGCTGGCGGGTGGGCCGCCGGGAAGATCTTCCCGGCGGTTTCCCGCAGTAAGTCTCGCAACCCAGGCAGTCTGCCGCCGCTCCCCTTCACCCTGGCGAGCGTGCTCGCCAGGGTGACGAGATGAGGCGTAAAGATTAGTTTTGCGGCGGGATGATCCAGGCCGACTCGTTCCAGCCGACGATCTGGCCGCGCGGGTCAAAGCCCTGAACGTTGGGCTGCGCGGCGATCACGACGTTGGAAGTGTTCAGCCAGATCCACGGTACGTCCTCGCGCAGGATTCCAAACGCCTCCTGCAGGAGTTCGACGCGCTGTTCCTGGTCGCAGCCGGGGACGGTGTTCGCCTGTTCCATCAGGGCGTTCCATTCCGCGTTGTTGTAGGAAGTGACATTGAAGCCCGCCGCGACGACGTCGTTGACCGGCGAGAAGTTGACGGTCGCGCCGTTCGGGTCATCCGGGAAGCCGAAGCCCCAGAAGAGCATGACGGCATCGAACGTCTGACCGGTGAGCTGCTCGACCAGCACGTTGAAGTCGATCGCTTCGTAGTTGAGGTCGATACCTGCCGCTGCCCACTGGGTGGTCAGCAGCACGCCGATGGCCTCGCTGGCCTCATTGCCCGAGTTGGTGGACAGGGTGAATTCCAGCGGAGTGCCCGGCTCGGCATAGAGCGCGTCTTCGGTGGCCACGCGCGGGGTGGACGGATCGTTGTCGTCGTCGACAAAGCCCGCCTCGTCGAGAAGCTGGCCGGCCATTTCCAGATCGTACGGATACACGGCCAGATCGGGGTCGAACGCCCACGAGCTGGGCAGGACGTGCGAAGCAAGCTGCACGCCTTCACCGCCGAGCGCGCCTTCGTTCAGTTCCGCGAAGTTGAGGGCGTACGCGAGCGCCTGACGAACGCGGACATCGCCGAGGATCGGGTGGTGGCCCTGCTCGATAGCTTCCCCGGCCTCATCCAGGCCGTTCTGCGGGTTGGCGGGGTCGGCGGCGTTCAGCGCGATGAAGCGCAGCGGGCCGGCGGGGTATTCATGGACCTGGTAGCCCTGGTCGGCCAGCGCGCGCATTTCATCCTCGCGGCCTTCCGGAGCGCCATCCACGTGAACTGCCCGGCCAGGAACTGCTCGTAGCTGATCGTCTGGTCGGCGACGTTCTTGAAGATCCAGCCTTCTGGCGTGACCTGCCCTGCCTGGGCATCCGGGTAGGTCTGATCAGCCAGCAGGGTGACCTGTTCGCCCGGGCGGAAGTTGCCGAACTTCCAGGCGCCTGCCGAAACACCGCCCACGGCCGTCATTTCGGCCTCGTTCATGTCGGCGAAGCCGGCGAACAGCTCGGAGTACTGGTGGGCCGGGACGACCGGCAGCGGGCCGATGTTGGTCAACGCGGCGCAGCTCGGCGCGTGCAGGGTGAGGACTACGGTCTGCGGGTCCGGCGCTTCCACCGACGCCACATCGTCGAGAATGTAGGTCAGGGCGGTGTTGGTCTCGCCGCTGGCGACAGCGTCGAAGCCATACTTGACGTCGGCCGAAGTGATGGGGGTGCCATCGCTCCAGAACCAGTCATCGCGCAGGGTGAAGGTGTAGGTCAGACCATCTTCAGAGATGGTCCAGTCGGTCGCCAGGGAGCCGGGCGCGCCGGGGGCATAGTTGAAGGTCTCGATGTCGGCGCCGATCAGCGTGGGGTAGAGGCGATTGATCACCGTCTGCGACGAGCCATCCTGCGCGAGGATGGGGTTGAGCGTGGCGATATCGCTGCCGAGGTTGCTCAGGATGATTGGGCCGCCTTCGCCGGGACCAGGCTGATCCTGCGCCGCTGCTCCTGTCACCAACAGGGCCAGCATCGCCACCAGCACGGCAAAGACCGCAACATGTTTTAGTTTTCTCATGAGTCTGCCTATACCCTTTCGTTCAATGGACGGTAACTCACTTGTCACCTAGGCGCGGGGAATGTACCAAATTCAGATTCCCCTGTCCAGATGACTGATAGAACAATTACGCGGTGAGGGCTTGTGACGTTCAACCAGGGATTTATGAGGAACTGCTTCTCGTAGCAAACACTCACATGATATAGTCTAGATAGCCCAATGGCGACGAACCTGTCACGTTAGGCTATGGGATATTTGAGGGAAAGAGCGATGTCTATTGAAGCGCTGGTCGATGAAATTCGTACTCTGCCGGTCGAAGAACGGAAACGGCTCATCATGCTGGTGCTGGATACTTTGACTGAGCCATCTCCCAGTGTGCCGGCGAAGCGCAGTATTCTGGAACTCGCCGGTTTTGGGCGCCGATATCTGGCAGGGGATCGATGCCCAGGAGTATGTCGATAAGATGCGGCTTTGACCAAGCTAGTTGTTTGCTGTTGACGTGATCGATTGACTCGCCTACCGTGCGAGCATTTACTACAGGTGTCGCTGTTTTTCAACTAATTCATAGATTTTGTGTACAATTTCTATTATGACATCATCTTTGTTCTTGCCGGCTTTTACATATGGTCGATTGATATCATGGGTTGATTGAAGTTCAGTGATCCAAGGTTGTCGTTTTTCTACACCACTCTTGGCTAAGTGTACCCAAGCAATTTCGAGCATGCCGGCTTCATTTCTCTTTCGCATATAAGGAAGTTCAATCTCACTAATATATATTGAGTCTAGAAAACTTCTACTAACAAATAAGACTCCGACAACCGAGTAATCTATAGCGTCGTGGATTTCTTGATTCCAGTGGCTACCAACATCAATAGCTAGGTCAATCCAGACCTTAAAATTGTATTGTCTTGAATATGCCTGCAATGTCTCAACCAACGTGGCAACATGCCGCCAGTCCTTTTTGGCATAAGATATGAAGATTTGAGGATCTCCGCTTGAAGAGGTAGCAACTGATCTTGGTGAGCAGGGTCGGTTTTCAGAGACCGGTTCACACTCAATATCACGTTGTGTGAAGAGATCGCCTCAATTCCTCGACTCAATGAATGCCACTCGAAACCAGTCTTTGACAGGCGTCTTACCAAACGCTCAACGTTTGAGCGTTCTTGAGGCCTGACACTGGATGATGACTTGTAGCCAATGAGAAGCCGCATATCATCTCGAACCTCAACATCATCTATACAGTCAATGAGTTGAGCCAGTTCAGAAGTCACATTCCGGCAATCAGGATTTAAGATCGCTTGGCCACTGAACACAAGACCGATGAATTCATATGCCGCATCAATCATCGTTCTAACGGTGACAGATGGACTAAACATATCAATCACAAGCTGACTAGCCCGAACCAAGTCTGGAAAAATGAGTGCGAGTCTAAGTTGTGCCGAATACTCGACAAGCGGTTTGCCATCGTTATGCAACCGAGTCGCCAGGTCCTGTGCCGCACGGTGTTCATCAATAGTAACGATTAGGCTCTCGAGTTCAGGAGCAAGTCTCAGCAAGCTGACTTCGTTGCGTTGTATGTCAGCATGCTTACGCCATAAATGTAGCGCAAGCAACTGATGGTACTCATCCCCGCGCAACGCATGATCGAGTATCGCTAACCGCTCATGTCGTCCTTGGCTTTTCTCGAAAGCGACATTGAGTGCACGAATTTGAACAAACGGGTTTGGATTGTTCAGAGCAACATCTATAAATGCTGTGGGTTCATCGACTAAATCGTCACCAGCAAGAAGTTCGATACTCCGAAATGCCTTGTACCAGTCGTTACCGCTACACCAGTCCAGCAATAGCTGAGACAATCTATCAATCCACTGCATTCTGCGATTGGAGAGGCCGATGGTCAATGCATATGCACTGTCAATCTTCACTTGAGAGAATGTGTTATCACTTTCTGCAAATGCGAATAGTCTCTCAATGACCAAGTCTGCATTTTCGAGGGAAGTCTCTGCAGCGGCGATGTAGCGGCCAAGATAAGTAGCCGCGTGGAACGAATATCGTGGAAATGTCTCCAAAACACCTAGGGCCAAATTCAAATACTTTGTGTCTGTTAGGGTAAGCCTATATAAAACAAACGCAATCTCCTTTGCATCTGAAGGACTAACGAGTACCAAATTTCGTTGGCTGAAGGTGGCGAAATCCTTCGGTAAACTAGCGATAATCGTCTCTATTTGTTCCCGCAAAGCAGCCTGACTTTCCGAGTTGGAGTTGTGCGACTGCTCATCGTTTTCTGTCAGCAGTTCAAGCATCGACAGATGGTCGTCTTTCGGTCTAGCATCTTCACAATGGATAAATCTCGTTTTTGATGAATTCCGAACTAAGCCAAGCTGTTGTAACTCCCAATCAGTTTGCGCGAAGACCCCGCGAGCATTGTGAAGACCGTCAGCCAAAATGGCAAAATCATCTACGTAACGTATGTATTGAGCGTCTTTTTGGGCAGATAGTATTGCATCTAGCGGTGCAAGAAAGAGAGTCCCGAGAATGTCGGATGCTTCATACCCAACAGGGATTCCTCTACCACCACGCCCCAGGTCAGTGCTCCAGCGAGATAGTAGTCTGACGAGAAGCAATTGCAGTCGTTCGTCGGGCAACCAACCTCGTTCATGAGAACCAAGGGTTTTGAGCAGCAATTCGTGATCAATCGTGTGGTAATAGTTCGCGATATCTAGCTCGACTAGCCAAGGATCGGCGAAAACAGTCTTTGCAGTGTCGATACCGCGTTGCTTCGCCCTGATGAACTTGTCGTACTGGCCTATCCATTTCTGTGGATAATGTATAGTCTTGAATGGCTTTAGTACAAAATCACTGATATCGCCATTGCTGTCATAGGCGGGAACGTTCGCGAAGGTTGACTGCGTGTATTTTGCAAAAAACGGCCTCGAGTTCTTGATGATTATGTTAGAAATGGCTTGATAAACAATTCGATCACGAAAATGCAACCATGCGATTGGGCGAAGCGACAAGTCTCCCTTCACCGCGTAATAGTACGAAGCCATGGAAGGCTGAAATCTGCCGCTGTCAACGTCAGAGATCAACGATTCCAGATATTTCTCAATATTAGTAGCATAGACCTCTAAAGCGTCGCGATCTTTTACTTCAATACGAAAGGAATTTCGTAGTTGACGCCATGCAAGGCAGAAATTTCCAAGCGAAAGGAACCTCTCATAATCACTCTGTGTATTGTTCTGCACTATCATTCACCGTCGTGTTTCAAACAGGTTCACTCCGGTCATTATATAACATCCACGGCAGCTAACTCATAAGAATGCCCCCTATTGTGAGAATTGGCGCAGTATGAATGAGCTTTGACTAAATGCAACTTGTGCTGCAGGAGGCCGCCGCCCTCGACACCAGCGACGTGTCGATCGGCGCCGTCGCCATCTGCCAGGGGCAGGTGATCGAGCGGATAGGTGAGCAGATCGCGCCGCTCACGCACCTCGTCATGCGCCGCCGGCACCCGAACCATCGCGTTGGGCAACGACGGATCGGTCCTCCTGCTGACGAAACTTAGATTTCGAGTTGAGAGAACCAGCATGCTCCCCGGTTATGACGGAGGCAGGGGGTTGTTTCTCTGGACGGACGACCAATGAGATGGTCAGGCGGGGGCGGTCCGCTCGACCTGGAAGCCTTCGTCTCACGGATCGGTTTTCCGATGGGCAGGGTGATGCGAAACGTACTCCCTTGCCCAATCTGACTCGTCACGCTGAGACTGCCGCCGTGCATCTCGACGATCCGCCTGGCGAGTGGCAGCCCCAGACCAAAACCAGCCGACGTATGCGCATTGTCCAGCCGAAAGAAGCGGTTGAAAATTTTCGGCAGATCGGCTCGGCAATCCCGCATCCTGTATCTCGTATTTCGATCGACAGATGATCGTCAAGCTGATAAGTACTCACCGAGACAAGGCCGCCTTCCGGCGTAAAGTGCGCGGCGTTATCAAGCAGTTGGCGCAGCGCCTCTAGAAATTGCTCCGGATCAATATCGCTGCTGGCGCAGGGCGACAGATTGAACTCCCAGCGCAGCGTTTTTTGACCGAGGCGAGCTGTGGCGGCAGCCTGGTTGATCAGCAGGTTTATGTCGGCAGGCTGACGGTTAAGGGGCAGACCGCTGTCCAGTGTCGCGAGGATGACGAGCATATCGACGAGACGAGTCATACGGTTGATGGCAAGGTCGATCTGCTCGGCTTTTTCCTGTCGCTGCGCTGCGTCATCCGTACGGGTCAGGAGATACAAACCTATCCGCATGATAGACAGAGGCGTCCTGAATTCGTGCGATGCATCACGGATGAAGTTAGACAGAATGCTGACTCGCTCGCGCTCCAGCGCCAGTTCGAATTCTCGCTGCTGGGCCTGCTTCTGCTCGGTGATATCGCTGACCCTTACCAGGAAGCGGTCATCATTTCCCAGCCGCGTGGGTCGAATGCGTGTATCCAGCCACATCGACTGGTTGTCACTCTCGCGGGTAAACGGCGCAACGCCGGGTTTGAAGTGATCGACCTCGCGGCTGCCGATCAGCTCTTCGCGCGTACAGCCAAAGAGATCGCACGCGTGCAGGTTGGCATCGAGGACACGCTCGGTCGCGGCGTCGCAGATGAAAATGGCGTCGGTCGCGGAATCGAAAAGCGCCTGGAAGTAATTCAGGCTTTGCCGGAGTTCTGTTTCCATGCGCTTTTCTTTGGTCACATCGGACAACATCACGATCTGCCCGCGATTCCCCGCCTGTGCGTCGAGCAGAGGGGAAATAGCCACCCGCAGCGTTGGCGTGCCGGCGGTGTGCGAAACGCCCTCTACGATCAGATTAATCGGCGCTTCCCGCGCGATCCAGCTTTCCCAGTCCGGCAGCACCGTGCGTACGGACGCGCCAATCAGATGCTCGGACTGAAGTCCGTTCATCTGTTTCAGAAGCGCGAGCGCCGCAGGGTTCGTATCGACAATCCGATGATGTGGGTCGATCACGAGGACACCCACGCTCATTTGATCGACCACCTGAAACCGCGCTACGGGAACGAGATCCAGCAGCCTGGTGCGGTAGAGGCTAAAGGTGAAGATCAGGCCGGAGAGTGTGAACGAGAGCGGGGTCAAGTCGAGGCCGTGCAGGGGATTCAGTCCGGTGAAGCTGATGAGATTGCTGATCGAGGGGATCAGGGCGGCGAACAGAGCCAGCGCCGCCTGTTGGCGAAAGACGCGCGTCGAGCGCAGCAGCGCCTGGAGCAGCAGCGCAGTCGCGATCAGGATCAGGCCGTAGGAATACAGCACATGAATCCAGAACCAGGGACCGCCGTCGAGAATCGTGCTCGACTCCGGGGATTGTTTGCCGGCGAAGAACAGCCCATGCCAGGGGTCTGTCCAGAGCAGCAGGAGGGTGAGGGCGGGCTCCACCCCCAGGAGTAAGGCGCGATGTCCTTTCAGCAGCGCGCCGCGTCCCGACTGATAGAGAACAAAGGCGAAGAAGGAACCAATGGCGATGACAACGCCCAGATAGGTCAGATTGAGCCAGAAGAGCCGGTTAGTTGGGGACTCCGATACCCAGTAGAAAGCATAGGTCAGCGCCCAGAACCACAACCCCAGCATGCAGCCCAGGAGGGAATTGGCTCCTGGAGTCGTGCGGCGTTTCCATATCTGGAATGCGGTAAGGGCTGCGACGCTGCACGCTAAAATCAGCAAGACGAAGTAGAGGTAGCGCTGTTCAACCATGATATCTCAGTGGGTCTGAGCTTCCTGTCTGCTGACGATCGGGGGAATTCACGAAGCGCTTATACCCCAGTCTCCTGCAGAACCGAAGGTGGAGTATGCGGTAAGTCCGCATCCATATGCAGCGGTTGTGCAATCCTTTGCATTATTGGGATGATTATGACCTCGTAGGGAACGCCAGAAACGGCTTGCCTAGATAGAATATTTCCGGTGATCGGTATTCACCGAAAGATTGAAGTCGCTTCGGAAAAACACGAGGGAAGATTTGAGCGTGATGGGGGTTATCCAGCACTTGCCAGGGGAAAGGGGGGGGGTTATTTGTTATCCTGAAGCGTGACGAGGGAACAGGATCCTGATGAACGACCGTGACTACATGCGACTGGCCCTGCAAGAAGCGGCCGCCGCCCTCGACACCGGCGACGTGCCGATCGGCGCCGTCGCCATCTGCCAGGGACAGGTGATCGGCCGGGGGCGCAACCGCCGCGAAGCCGACCACGACGCCACTGCCCACGCCGAAATGCTGGCGCTGCGCGAAGCGTCAGGGGCGCTCGGCCGCTGGCGGCTGGACGACGTGACCCTCTACTGCACGCTGGAACCGTGCGCCATGTGCGCCGGGGCGATGGTGCTGGCGCGACCTGCCCCGGCTGGTCTACGCGGCCGTCGACCTCAAGGCGGGCATGGCCGGCAGCATCCACGATCTGCTGCGGCATCCACAGCTCAATCACCGGGTCGATGTGCAGGGCGGGTTAATGGCCGAGGAAGCGGGGGGACCTGCTGCGAGCGTTTTTCGAGAATTTGCGGGAGACGTGAGAGCAGGTGAATGACACTGATATGTCGCAGGTTTGTCGGGCGCACACATCGGTGCGCCCTACAATCACGCATTGCCGTAGGGGCGGACCAGTGTGTCCGCCCTTAGCCCGAAATCCGTTCCGCTCATCTCCCCCTCCCGTGGCTGGGAGAGGAGGGGAGCAAGCTCGCCTGGGGTGACGATCTTGGCAAACCCCACACTCACACGACAAATCCCCTCCGCTTGCGTGGGGAGGGGTCAGTGAGGGGCTAATCTATTCCGGCAGGGTCCAGACCATGCGGCCCGTGGCGACCGTGCCAGTCTCGTCCATCGCCGCGCTGATCGAGCTGCTGCTCACCAGATTGAAGAACGCTTCGAGCATCTCGCCATCGCGACGCGTGGAGGACGGGTTGTCTTCCATCTGTGCCAGACGGGCCAGAGGCTGCAAGCCTTCACCGGCCGCATACAGGACAGCGGACGCGTTGGGCAGCAGAGTGGCGGCGGCTTCCTGGAAGGCCGGGTCGGTGTCCAGGCCCTCGCCCGGCTGCATGGCGAAGGTCACGTAGCGGCGCGTGCCCATGCTGAAGACCTGATCGTTGGCCGCCAGGACCAGTTCAAGCGGGAATGGCACATCCGACGAATTGACGGTGATGACCAGCGCGTTCGCCCCACCGATGTCCTCGCGGGTCACGCTGACCTCGTCTACCGGCAGATTCTCCAGACCATTGGCCAGCCCATCGACCAGCGCCTGGGCGGCCGCCGGATCGGTGGCTTCGAGCGTCACGGCGAAATCGACCGGCAATGCTGAGATGATGGCGAACAGGCTGCTGGCATCGGCGGCGCGCGGCGTCAGTCCCAGATACATGGCGACATCGCCGGTCATCCAGCCGAAGGCCTCTTCCGGTTCCAGACCGGTCAGGCCGCGAACGCCCGTCTCGAAGGCGAAGATCACCTGTTCAAGTTCCCGCAGGTCCTCTTCTTCGCCCATGCCCTGCTCGATCAGCTCGCTGAACATGGTGCGCATCAGATCGATCTGTGTGCCGTAGTTGAAGCTGGCATTGTTGGCGTGAATGACCAGCGGCGTCCCGGCGGGGATGAAGCGGGCGAAGGTCGGGTCGACCGGTTCGCTGTTCATCGACACGCCCAGGACTTCCATCGTCGACTCACCGGTGTAGGTCGAGACGAGGTCGATGGTCAACGAGCGGCCGTCGAGGATCGTGGCGCCGTAGGCCTGGGGGCCGACCGCGCTCATCATATCCATGTACATGCCGGGCATCTCGTCCATCATCTGGCCCATCTCGCCCGATTCCATCATGGCCTGAAGGATGACCGGCAGGTTGTTGTAGATGACGCCGTTGTATTCCGCGGCGGGCAGGCTGGCCAGGGTGGAGGTAAACGTCTCGCTGGCGCTCAGCGGCGTGGACTGGAGGCCGCCAGATTCGACATTGCCGGCCTCGACGCTGATCAGCATCACGTCGGAGCGGAACATCACGAACGGCTGGCCGGCCATGCGCGACATCGGCGAATAGAGCACAAAACCGTCACGTTCTTCACGGCTGTAGCGCTCCAGCGCCCCGGTCGCCATCATGTATTCTTCGGCCAGCGCCGCATCCGTGATTTCCGCGGCGATGATCATCGACGGCGTGCGCTCGTTCAGCGTGCTGGCGTCGACGATGCCGGCCGCCAGGGTGTCACCCAGCCAGGAGCGGAAGATGCTCTCGAAGTCACCTTCAGGGTCGAACGACTGCGACATCATATCCAGCGCGCCGCTCAGCGAGTCCACGGGCAGGCTGCCAGACGGAAGGACGGCGCCCAGTTTGGCGACGACGCTATCGAGCAAGGCAACATAATCATCGTCGGTGCGGACAGCGGCAAAAAGCGGGGTCTGATCCGGGAAGTACTCGGCCAGCGCCGTAAGCTGGGAGACCGGAGTTGCCGCGGCGGGCAGGGCCAGCGCGCCGATCAGCACGAGAGCCACTGCCAGGGTCAGAAGCAGTTTACGCATTCGTCTCTCCTTCTACGTTGTTCTGCATTGCAATTCATGTTACAAGATCAGCAAGAAGTATACCGCAGTTCCAACAGGCGAACGTGAACGTCGCTTTAAAGAACCTGGCGGCGGTCACCAGATACGGTGGTCACCAATGCGGTGTACACCATTCTGTACGCAAATTGTCAGACTGTGTTGCATAATCTGGCCTGAATCCGCCGCCCCGATTAAAATCTGAGCGTACTTTGAACCGGAGCTTCACTGCAAATGTCCGAGGCAAACGAACCGCAGAATCAGCCCACAGCCGAAAACCGTCCCGCTCCGCTGCATTCTGGGACGGTCCTCGCGCTAATCATTGGTGGCGTACTCATGGTCAGTCTGGTGCTGCGGCCACCCCTCTCGACCCTGCTTCTGCTCCTCATGGCCATGTCCGCCTTCGGTTACGCTTTGTACACCCTGCGCGACTCATTCCCCATGCCCAGGTTCCTCACCTCAAGACTGGCCCTGCCAGGCGTGGAGACGGCAGGGGCAGCGGCGCCCGCCATCGACATGCCGGCCGCAGCGAGTCGGCGGCGCGGTTTGGGTCTGCCGCGCACGGCGACGCCCTACCGCAACCTGCTGGCGGCCATCGCCGCGATCGGCGCGATGGTCCTGTTCGTCGCCGCCGCCATCGACTTCGACCCGCTGCTCAACCAACAGTTCATCAACGAAGGCGCGGCCAAGATGCTGGCCGGCGCGGGCGTGCTCGCCGCCGCCGTGCTGCTCTCCACCCGCCGCCCGCCGCTGGGGCAGCCGGTGGCCGAACCGCTCAGCACGCCGCATCGCCGCTGGCCGCTGGTCGTCCTGCTCGGCGCCATCCCGATCCTGTTCGTCTCCGAGGTTAACGGCCAGTTCCTCAGGAACGAGTCCTTGAAGTTCACCCACGTCAACGTGCAGGTCGCCCTGCTGCTGCTCGGCACGGTGCTGGTGCTGTACGGGCTGGGCGGCATGCCGTCGATCCGGCTGAGCGCGCTGCGCGTCCGCCGCGAAGACCGCTGGCACGTCGCCGCCGTCATCGCCATCATGGCCCTCGCCCTGTTCCTCCGCCTGTGGAATCAGGAGGGCACGCTGCGCTCGCTGATTGACGAGCTGCACTGGTCGGATGGCCTCCAGCGCGTCACCCTCGACCCCTGGACGCCGATTCTCTACCCGATGAGCGGCGTCTCGCCCTACACCAATCTGTTCCCCTATTGGCAGGCCGGCGCGGTCGAAGTGCTCGGCTACAACTGGACAGGCTTCCGCTTCGTCAGCGCCCTGTGCGGCTGGATGACGGTGCTCGCCGTCTACGGAATAGGCCGGGCCATCTTCGACCGCAACACGGCGCTGCTGGGCATGCTGGTCTTCGCCTGCTTCCCGCCGCACATCCACTTCAGCCGGGTGGCCATGGCGCTGATCGGCGATCCGCTGTTCGGCACCATGGCGGTAATGTTCATCGCCCGGGCCTTGCGCCGCAACCACCGCATCGAGTGGGCGGCGGCGGGCGTCTCGCTCGGCTACTCGCAGTATTTCTACGAGGGCGGCCGCCTGCTCTTCCCGGCGCTGATCGTCGGTTGGCTGATCGTGCTGGCCATCAGTGGGCACCTCAAAGGGCGCTGGCGGGGCGTGCTGATCCTGTTCGCCGCTTTCGCCTTCATCGGCGGGCCGGTCTACTACACTATCGTCGGCAACCAACTCCCGCTCTTCGGGCGCATGGAGGTTTCCGGCGACGGCAACCTGAACCAGGAGCTGTCTGACGGCATCAGCGTCGAGGATCTCGTCGCCCGCGTCCAGCACGCACTGACCGCCTTCATGATGTACGGCGCGCATCACGACCTGAGCGCCTACTACGGCGGCGAGCAGGCGCTGGTCAACACCGTCATTCTGCCGCTGATGCTCTTCGGCGCCTTCTATCTGCTCTGGCGATTCCCCGCGCCGGCCTTCATCATCCCGCTGTGGATCATCGCGACCGGCGCCGGCAACGGCCTGCTGCGCGACACACTCGTCTCGGCCCGTTACTATGTGGTGCTGCCCCCGCTGGCGCTGGCCATCATGGCCGGGGTGCGCTACTTCACGCCCTTCCTGGCCGGCATCGTGCCAGAATTCGCTGCCCTGCGCGGACGGCCTGTGCCCGCGACCCAGGCGGAGGACGCCGGCGCGGAGCCGAGCGATCTCGCCCTGGAAGCGCCTATCGATGCCCCGCCGCCCCGCCGCCGCGCCCTGTGGCGGTTGGCCGGCGCGGTCACGGTGATCGTCTGTGTCGTCGTGTCGGCCTATCACGTGTGGTACTACTACGGGCCGCATCTGAAAGTCTTCAACTTCCAGGTGCGCGATTCCAAGGGTTACCGCGATGGCATCGACGTGTCGCTGCGTTCGGTGGTTCTTCCGGGCAACACGCAGGTGATCATCGTCGGCCAGCCGGACCATGACGTGAGTGTTCCGCGTCACTTCCTGACGTTCCTGGCCCGCGAGGAGGGCAACGCCGACCGCTTCTTCCCGCTGCTCAGTCTGAACACAGCGACCGTCAGCCCGCGCTACCTGCGCGATCTGGCGCCGGGGGTGAACTACGCCTTCTTCGTCGAGCCGAACGAGAACGACCTGATGCGCGCCATCTACCGGCAGTTCCCCAACGCCGCGCCGCCCGACTACAGCGTCTGGGACCTCCCGGCGAACAAGGAATACGTCTTCATCTGGGCGCCGGTGGGGTCGGGGCGGTAGAGTCGTCCCTCCACGTCAACGGATCGGCTGTGGGGACGCGCCGTTGCGCGTCCGCGTACGGCTCTCACTTCACGCCGAGAATCCACCCCTCTTCGCGGAGGATCGCCTCCGCCTGCGCCTCCGTGAGACCGTCCGGGCGATCGAACAGCCGCGCCAGATCGTTTGTGGCCTCCAGCCGCGCCAACCAATGGACGTAGGCCCGTACCTGCGCCCGATCGCGGATCATGCCATCTTCCAGCCAGTCGTTCACCACGCCGGAGTAGATTTCGACGTAGGTGATCCACGGCCCACGCTCCGGCGTCGGCGTCCGCGTGAATCCGGTTTCGAAGGGGACGATGCGGCTGAAGTCGCTCAGTTCGGGCAGGTGACGCAGACGGTGGACCACGGGGATGCCGAGCAGGGTTTGCCCGCCGACGCTGCCGTTGCCGAACAGCTTCCAGGTCGGCTGGACGCCGCGCTGGCGGCCCTCCGTGATGCGCTTCTCGGCCAGTATCAGGCCGGCGCTGGCCGAATAGGGATACGCGAACTCCTGTTTGTTCGACCGCAGCGAGGGGCTCACGATATTCACCGGACAGCCCCAGAAGGGTCCGGTGGCGATGGCGCCACAGCGGGTGTTCAAGGCGGCGGCAACCTGAAAGCGGTTGTTCTTGTTGTCCGGCCCATCCTCGATCCGCTCCGCCAGTTCCTCCCACAGCACTCGCCAGGGCGGCGCGCCGCCATCCAACCCGAATGCCGCCGCCGATCCGGCCGGGTAGCCGAAGGCGAAATCGAAGCCGACGAAGACGCGCCGCCCCTTTGCCCCGTGCTGGATCAGCCGTTCGCGCAAGAAGAATTCGCAGGCGTGCCGGGTGCGGAAATACCAGTCATGGGTTTCCGCGGGCTCAGAGTCATGGACTACGTATTCTCCAACCCAAACCGAGTCGCGAAAGGGCCTGGCCGGGCTTGGCTTACTTCGCGCGCTCCAGTCGATGGCGAGGTAGACGTCGAAGAGTCGGGGGTTCATGGCCATGTCAGCTCCTCATGCCCAGCAGATCGCGGGCTTCCATCCAGTCGGCAATGCGGTCGGCCACGGCGGCCAGGTCGCCGCCGCTCACGTCGATCTCCAGCGCCGGCAGCAGCGACTCGCCTGCCAGGCGGCGAAATTCGCCCTGCTCGCGGATGAACGGCGTCAGGTCGTCGTATTGCGACGGGTTGCCGCTCACTTTCAGGCGTTCGGCCCGCGCCGCCTCGAACGACTCGTCTGTGCGGGTGACCAGCACGATGCAGAAGCCGAGCGGCAGCAGTCGCTCCTCCAGCCAGCGAAAATCATAGTGCCGCCCCTGCGCCGTCTGGTAGACCTGCGTCGAGAGGTGGAAGCGGTCGACGATCCACGAGTAGTAGCGCTGGAGCTCGAACAGGCGCGCCCAGGTGGCGTAGGTCTCCATGGCCCTCTGCTCTTCTTCCGGCGCGAAGTTGATGAGCCCGCGTCCCCAGGGGTAGTTGGTGAAGGCGCACCACTCGCCGGAGATCAGCGGGGAGTGGTAGCGGTACTTGCGTGGCCCGACGATACGCGGGTGCTCGTTGAGGCGGAAGGCGATGTCGGTCTTGTGCGTCAGCCGCGTGCCTTCGAGGATGATCTTGGGAGTCAGTTTGGGGAAGTTGGCCACAGGGATGGTCCTTAGAGAATATACGTGCTTAGCGGAGCAGAATGCGATCGCCCTGTAACGAGAAACAGCCAATCTCATCCACAAGCCATTCAACCCACGACAAGATAGTCCGCCGACGACGTGGCACAGTGCTCCCACTATAGCGCGATTCGCCGGAAAGGGTTCGCACACCGCCGATGACATCATCAATATCGTTGAAGGTAAAGTTACGGCGCTTCTGTGCACGCTCGACCAACTCAACGAAGATCCAGGAGTTAACAATCAGTTTCGCAAAGATCTCAGGTTTTTCCTGAGGCGGTATTGAAAGCAGCAGGATGCCGAGTTCTGTCAGCAGATATCCCTGGTCACGCGAATGCTGAATCAAACCGAGATATTCGGCAGCTTCGCGGTAGTAGTTGCTTTGCCGCTGATCGAAGACAAAATAGTCTGCAACTTCCTGTGCACGGTTGAAGCCGGCTTCAACGACGACAAGCAGTTCAAACACTTTGTTCAAGTCATCTGCTTGCGGCGCGATCGAGTTTTTCGTCTGGAAGCGGATGTCCATCAGATCATGAATCGTCAAATCGCGCGGCGCTTCCAGACGATAGAGCGCGCACCGGACCACTTCGGCTGAAGCCGGGTTCAGCTTGTCCGTAAAAACAAACTCATAGAGACTGTACTGTGTCGAGGCAATGTCGTAGGCAAGGAAGATGTTGCGGACACGCTTGCGCGGTTCTACCAGGTTTGAAAAATGACGGAATGGATAGTAAAGCTGGCGGATGTTGATATGCCTGGGTAAACCGATTTTTGCCTCAAGCAGCACGACCTCACGGAAACCCTCATAACCCGAGTCCACTTCGATCTGGACAGACTCAACCGTGATTAGGCTTCCTGAAAATTGGAATTCAAATCGTGACGTGTACTCTCTTCCGCGAATAGTCTGATAGAGCTCATCTATCCCGAGGAAGTCCCTCAAAATCCCGACGTTGTAGGCTTGATCGATGTATTGAGCCTCGCTGCTGCCACGCCCTGCTGTATAGAGAGGAAAAGGCAAAGTCGGCTCAATTGAGTTGAGGGTCGTGCACTGAGGAACTTCCACAAACAGGCTGCCTGGGACGAGCAGGTACTGGCCATTTCTGATGGGAAGCACTGTGTAACCAGCATCGTGTAATGGTGCAGGAAGCTGCTCAGGAGTGTCGAACTTAGCCATCAAGCGGGGTTCGCGACCACTCAGGTTTTTCAGCTCGGTCGCGTCAACAAGGTATGTCGATTGGTCGAACTGAATCTCTTTTGCCTCTATGTAGCGCTGCCAGGCCTTATCGTTCTCGGTTGGGGCCATGATGTCATGAGGGAGCGAAATTTGTTACCAGGAGTTCGATAATCTCACCGCGTCCATCCGCTCGGCTGTTGATCTGACGCCGCGCGCGGATCTCGTGAACCGAAAAATCTCGGTAAAGGTCGTAAATCAGCGGGGCGCTGGAGTTGCTCAACATGACGCGGCATCCGCGCTCCGACAACGCTGCGAACGCGCGCGCGAGGCGACGCTGCTCATCGCTGCTGAATCCGCCGCTTGTGTAGCCGGTGAAATTTGAAGTGGCGCTGAGGGGCTCATACGGGGGATCGAAGTAGATCAGATCGCCTTCAGCGGCGCCCTGAACGGCTTCTTCGAAATCAGATTTACGGATATCGGCATGTCGCAGAGCATCACTGGCAGCGCGTAATCCGGGCTCGTCGCAAATCGTGGGGTTCGTGTATCGGCCAAACGGCACATTGAACTGGCCCTGTCGATTGACGCGAAACAGGCCATTGAAACATGTTTTGTTGAGAAAAATCAGGCGAGCTGCGCGCTCAACGGGAGTCAGGGTCTGAGGATCCTGTGCGCGTACTGCATAAAAATAGTCTTTGTCGTTGTAGTGTGGCCGAAGCGCTTCGATCAACTCGTCTACTTGCTTCTGGACAACCTGATAGACCTCAATCAAAGCAGCATTCTGATCGTATAGAAAGCTCACCGGGGGTGCACTGCCGACGAACGGCTCGTAGGTGCGGCGGATCTGCGCGCGGCGGGAAGTAGGCGTCAAACTGCTTGAGCAGCGCACCTTTTCCACCCGCCCACTTGATGAAGGGCCGGCCATCGGCGCGGCATGGGCAGGTACAAGGTGTGATTCAGTCGTTCGGCTCATGCGGCCGACTAACCCTCAGGCGCGCCTGCCCCTGAGCACGCCCACTCATCGGCGCGACCGCGGCGCCGGATGCCTTACAGCTTGCGCGAGATAGAGATCATCACGCCGATCGCCGCTCCGAGCAAGATGAGCGAGCCGGCGATGTTGAGGATCCAGTCTATGCTCGGGCTGGTGAACGAGATGCTCATCAGCACCACGCCCACCACCAACATGGCCAGCGGCTCCCACAGCACGATTACACTTTTGCGGACCTTTGCCATCTCAGACCTCCCGTGAACAGCGTAGCGCTGCGCAGCATGTCCTGCTTACAGCGTACCGCCGAGCGGAGAGCGCGTGATCACGGTTCGGACGTGAAGATCTTCCTGTTTTGCGGGAGGAAACGAAACGCACCCCCTCGCCAGTAAAGGGGTCAGGGGGTGCGGTTCAGCGGAAATGACGCCAGCCGCGCGTAGCGCGCCCCCTGCGGGCTGAGCGTGCTGCTGACCAGATGGAACGCCTCCGCCGGGAACGGATCGGCGGCAAAGGCGGCGTGCCGGGCGAGGAAGGCGTCGACGGCCGGATCGGGTTGGAACAACTTGAGCCGCGCCAGGGTGATATGCCCGCTGAAGTCGTGATCGTCGGCGGGGAAGCCCTGCGCGGTGACGGTTTGCTCGACCGCCCGGTACAGCCGCTTGAGCGGCGGGTTGGGCGCCAGGCCCACCCACAGCACGCGCGCCGGCTTGCGATCGCCGGGCGGGAAGCGGCCGACGCCTTGCAGCGTCATGTCAAAATCCGGCGAGGCGATGGCCGCCAGCGCCGTCTGCAAGGCGGGCACGCGGCTCTCGGCGATGTCGTCGCCCAGAAAGCGCAGCGTGATGTGGTAGGTGTCGCGGCGCGTCCAGGATGCGCCGGGCAGATTCGTCTTGAGCCGCTCCAGGCGGTCCTTGAGCGCATCCGGCAGATCGATGGCGATGAACAGGCGCATAGGGAACTCCAAAGTACTGAGTTGAAAGTACTGAGGACTGATAGATAACCGAAATGAATCGTGCCGGATTAATGTGTGCTGCTCCGCCGAGGGCGCCGATGGGAAGTCCATCGACTAGGAAAGACAAGCTCACTAAAGGAGCTGGAACGCAGGCTCGTCTTTATGGTCCCTTCAGTGGACCTGTCGGTTCTGTAGCCGAGGCGCTTCAGCCCTCGGCGGTGTTCGCCACCATTACTTGAAATTCCGGCTTAAGTCCATCTCGGTTGTCCATGAGTACAAAAACAACAGAGTGCTGAGTATAGGCCGGACCTGGGCACCGAGCAACGAAAAGTCTTCTTGGCTCGATATCCACAATAGCCTTACTCAGCACTTCTTTTGCTCAGTCCTGCTTCCTTACGCCGTCGTCTTCTTCAGCACGAAGCCGACCTCGGTGCGCTGGCGCAGGAAGTCGTCGCGCGCGTCGAGCTGATCCTTCAGCCGGCGGAACGAGCTATCCAGCACCTCCAGCGACAGGCTGTCGCCGCTGATGTAGGCGACGCGCGTCAGCGCGTGCACCGCCACCTCGCGGATGAAGGCGCCCGGATAGCCGATCAGCTTGGGCACCAGCGCCAGGTGCGCGTCATGCCACATGTCGCCCAGGTAGGCGCGCAGCAGCTTCTCGGCATCTTCCGGCGCGCGGGCCTCCGGGATGATGAAGACGCGGTCCAGCCGGCCCGGACGCTTGAGCACGCGCTCGTCGATGGCCTCCGGGTAGTTGGTGGTCGAAAGCAGCAGCGTGCCCGCCTGGTTCAGCGGCGCTTCGCTGCCATCGAGCACGTTCAGGATCAGCGCCTTGTGCTCCGGCCGCAGATAGATGTCCAGCTCCTCCACGATCAGCAGCGTCGGCACCTCCGACTTGGAGGCGATGGTCAGCGCGTGGTTGATCTTTTCGAACGACGCGCCATCGCCGTCGCCGCGGAGCCAGCGCTGGCTGCTGGAGATGTAGACGACCAGGTACTGCCGCTCCAGCGCCCATTTGGCCAGCGCCGCGCAGAGCATGGTCTTGCCCGTGCCCGGCACGCCGGCAAAGAGCAGCTTGCGGAACGGCTTGAGCTTTAGCCGCTTGTAGACGTCGATGCCGTTGCGGAAGAAGCCATCCACATCGTCCATGATCTCGCTCTTCAGCGACTCGGGCAGGATGATGTCCTCCCACTCGACATGTGTCTCGAAGGCATCCTCGCGCCCGCCGACCACGACGACCTTGCCGGTCGGCTCCTCGGCCACGGCCAGTTTATACACTTCCTTCTCGAAGACATCCCAGGACAGGATGAATTCGCGCGGCACATTGGCCACGGCGACGATCCATCCGTCCTCGTCGGTGGCGGCGCCGGCGACCAGCACCTCGACCGTTTCCGCCCCATTCGACGACTCGAACCGGTACAGGTAAGCGCCGGTGCGCGCGGATACCACTGCCGAGCGGCCGAGCTGGTACATGCGCGGCACGATCGGGCAGTCGATGGCCTCGACTCCGGCGAACCGGAACCCCTCCGGGAGCATCAGCGCCCGGTCAAACTTCGCCAGTGCGTCTTCATGGAGCGTCTCTCCGGACGACCAGAGGGTGAGGCGATCCGGCGCGGTGGGGTAGCGCCGCTCGCGCTCCTCTTCCAGCCAGGCGCCCAGAATCTCGCTCTTCAGCCGCATGGCTTCAGAACTGCTGCAAGCTGCCATGGTTCTCTTTTCTTCCGCCGAATACGGTCTGGCGATTCCCGACAAAAAGCGAGGCGCGTGCGATGTTCACGCGTCCCGCATGGAACAGGATAACATGAGTCCTCAAGCATGTCTATGGGGTTGTTGAAGGGTCATAAAAGGCAAACAGACCCCGCCGGCGCAGGATCGGCGGGGTCCAGGGATCTCTACGGACATGGACCGGTCGTATCGCCATGCGCCAAGTGCACCTCGGCCGCTGCCTGCCCCACCATGATGGTGTGGGCGATGTCCGGGTTGCCCGACGGCCGGTGGCAGATCGCGACGCCGGCGAAACCAGTGTCATCGTCGTCGCCGTCGCCATCCTCACCATCATCGTCGCCCGGTTCGACATCGCCGATCACGCCCTGCTCAGTAATCAGCTCCGCCGGCGTGACGCCATACTCCGTCCAGATCGCCTGCCAGCTCTCGCCCAGATCCACGCGCTGCAAGAGGGCATCGGCATTATCGTCAAAGGCCTCCGCCAGCAGCAGGGCATAGACGATATGCGTGTAGCTGAATCCCTGGCAAATCCAGGCATCGACCGCATGGTCTGATTCACCGAATTCCAGGACCAGGCTGTCGGCGATGGGCGAAGGGGTGAAGGTGTCGCAGGCCGTCTGATCGCCCTCACACGGTCCCATCGTGTCGCCATGATTGGCGATATGCATCTCGGCCGCAGCAGGATCGATGATCAGCGAGTGGGCATTGTCCGGGTTGCCGGTTGGGACGTGGCAAATAACGACTCCATCGTCAGCCGGGCGGTCGTCGCCCTCGTCGTTGCCGCCATCCTCCAGCGCTTCGGCCTGGACCACCAGCACCGCGTTGTCAGCCAGCAGAATGCCCGTCACGGCAGCCTCCTCGCCGACGACCAGAGCGGAGATATCCATGCCTTCATTCAGAAAGAGGGGCAGCCCATCGAACACCACCGTGTTGCCGTCGACGGACTCGACCGTGCCCTCGAGGCGAAGCTGGATCATCGGTTCCTGCGCATTCGCCGCGCGCGGTATCCCGGCGGCAATAGCGATCATCAGCAGGACCGCCCTCGTCAGAGTGAACAGCGCCATACGTTTCATGGCCCATCTCAACCCCACAACTGGACTGCTTCCATAAGCACCTTAGCAGGGCGTCACCACGAATCGAATAGGCCAGGAGGTGCATTTTGGGGAGGGCCAGTCGTCGGATCAACCACTGACCCCCTTCGCTGTTGTGTTTGCCGCTAGGGGCAGGGACCCAGGGTATCGCCGTGGGCGAGATGACCGGGTAGTTCCACCGGGCTGATGACCATGGTCTGTGCTGCGCCCGGGTTCCCTGGGGGGATGTGGCAGATCGTGATCAGGTCCAGGATCTGCGTCGGCTCTGCGGTGGGTTCCTGGGTTGGAACTGCTGTCGGAACCGCTGTTGGAACCGCCGTGGGTGGAGTCGTCGGCGGCTGGGTGGGCACCGATGTGTTGGTCGGCGGAATCGGCGTGAAGGTCAGCGTCGGCGGGCTGGTCGGTGGAATGGGTGTATTGGTCCGCGTGGGTGGGTTGGTTGGCACCGGCGTGTTGGTCGGCGGAATCGGCGTGAAGGTCAGCGTCGGCGGGCTGGTGGGTGGAATGGGTGTATTGGTCCGCGTCCAGGTGTTGGTCGGCACTGGCGTATTCGTCAGCGTTGGCGGTCGCGTATGAGTTGGCACCGGCGTATTCGTCAGCGTCGGCGGTCGCGTATGGGTTGGCACCGGCGTATTCGTCAGCGTCGGCGGCCGCGTGTTGGTCGGCACCGGTGTATTCGTCAGCGTCGGCGGAAGGGTCGGCAGCGGCGTAAAGGTCAGGCTCGCGTCACCGATCGGCCAGGGTGTTTCGGTCTGCGTCGGACCGGAAGTCTCGGTTACGGTCTGGCTCGGTTCGGGCGTGAAGGTCACCCGGGGTGGACAGGGCGATCCGGACACGTTCGTCGGCGTCCAGGTCTGCGTTGGCGACGGGGTCGACGATGGCGTTGGGGACCCGCCTGGGGCGACCGTCGTCGTCAGCGTGCCGGTCGGCGAAGCCGTCCAGGTGGGCGATGGCGTATACGTCGGTGTCGGCGGGCAGGTTGGCGACGGCGTAAAGGTCGCTGAAGGGGTCTCCGTCGGCGAGGGCGTCCACGTGGGCGAGACGGTCCCGATCGCCGAAGGCATTTCTGTCGCCGAGGCGGTGAAGCTGGCCGTGAGGGTCGGCGCGATGGTGGCCGTCATCGACGGGGTGAAGGTTGCCGACGTGGTTCTCGTCGGCGATGGCGTCCTCGTGAGAGAGGGCGTCCAGGTCAGGGACGGCGTCCGGGTGGGCGAAGTGGTCCAGGTCAGCGAGGGCGTTCGGGTCAGGGAGGGCGTGCGGGTGGGCGAGGCAGTGTAGCTGGGCGTGATCGTTGGAACCGGGGTCTCGGTCGGCGGAGTGTCACTCTCGCAGGTCCCAAACGTGTCGCCGTGCGCCAGATGGACGCTGGCGGCCGCCTGCCCGACCACAATGGTATGCTGGTTTTCCGGGCCACTCAGAGGGACATGGCACACTGCCGATCCGCTCAAGAGGCTGGACGAACCTTCGGGTGGGGCATCGCCGATCAGGCCGCGTTCGGCAACCAGTTCTTCCGGCGTGACGCCATAGCTCGTCCAGATCGTATCCCAGGACCCGCCCAGGGCGATGCTCTGAAGGAGCGCATCAGCGTCGTCCGAGAAGCGATCCGCCACCAGCAGCGCGGAAATAATGTCGGAAACGGGATGACCCTGGCACGCCCACGCGTGCAACGCCGTCGGGTCGACGGCGAATTCGCGGGTCAGGCTGGCGATAATCGGGGAAGGGGCAAGCGTGTCACAGGCATTGGCCGGGTCGCTGTCACCGCAGGATCCGACCGTATTGCCCGGGTTGGACAGGAGGCGTTCGACCTCTTCAGGGGCGATCAGCAGGGTGTGCGCGTCTCTGGGATTGCCGGGCGGAGAATGGCAGATGGCGACTGGCTCAACGTCCGCCGCCTCGACGGGTTCGGCGGGGCTGGCCAGCACTTCCGCCTGATCGGCGAACAGGCTGTTGTCGGGCAGCAGCACGCCGCTGGCGCTGACCCGCGCTCCGGCGGTCATCCCCGTGGCGTCCACGCCGCCGTCGAGCAAGACAGTCATGCCGTCAAGAACCAGCGTCCGCCAGACGAGCGACTCCACCATGCCTTCAACACGAAGGCGAATCGTCGGTTCGCGCGCCACGGAGGTGCCCGAAAACAGCACCAGCAGCGCGATCAACCCGACCAGGCTGAACAGCGCCACACGCCTCACGGGTAATCTGAGCCCCCACAACTCAACTGCCCCTGATCGCAGAGTAGCAGGAAAGTCCTGGCTTGAGATGGGCCATACGGCGGATTTTCGTGGCCGCGAAAACCCACGCGAACCCGGCTGTTGGCGTGAGATCAGCCGATCAGTCTCAACCCGACGATTCCGCCGGGACGACGCGCGCCCGGACCAGCGCGAAGCTGATCGCCAAAGGAGCAGCATCACCAGCCCGCCGAGCGCGAACGGCGCGGTTGAGCCATAGCTCTGGAACAGCCACCCGCCAGCCAGCGGCGCAGCGGCATCGGCCAGGCTGACCATCGAGGCGCTCACGCCCAGGATCGCGCCGCGTTCGCCCGCGCCGACCCGTCCGATCATCAGGCTGTTGATGGAGGGGCGAATCAGGCCCGCACCGATGGTCAGCGGCACGGCGGCCAGTGCCAGCCAGATCAGCCCGCCCAGCCCGCGCGCCGACTCGTCCGGCAGATCGACGGGAATATCCCCGATCATGCTCTCGGCCGCCGTCGGCTGGAGTTCGGCCAATTCGAAGCGCACGCGCGCCTCGACGTAGAAGGGGTGCGGCTGCGCCGGGGTGGCCGCGAACAGCAGCAGCCCAATCCCCAGGCCGGCCAGCGCGATCCGCATCACCCGCGCCTCGCCATACTTGCGCGACCAGCGGCCAATCAGCCTCACTTGCGCGAAGATCAGGATCAGGCCAACGTAGATGAAGATGGCCGCGCTCCCCTGCCCGAGCAGCCCCAGTCGGCTGAGCAGGAACAGGCCGAGCAGGCTCTCGAAGGCGAAGAAGACGAACTGCTGGGCGAACATCAGCGCCAGCAGCGGGTTGATCTCAGGACGGCGCAGCATCCGCCCGGCGGTGAACAGCGAGCGCATCGCCCCCTCGCCCTGCGCGCCGCGCTTTTCCGGCGGCAGCGTCTCTTTGAAGCCGAACAGGGTGATCAGGATGGAGACGAACGAGTAGGCGGCGGCGATCAGCGCCGGCATGGCCAGCCCGTCGGAGAAGTCGAGGGCGATCAGGGCGATGGCCGGGCCGATCAGGAAGCCGGCGCCGAAGGCTGCGCCGGTCAGCCCCAGGCCCTGGGCGCGCGTCTTCTCGTCGGTCAGGTCGGTCATGGCCGCCTGCGCCGTCGCCAGATTCGCGCCGAACAGCCCGTCGAACACGCGCGACAGGATGACCATCTCCAGCGAGGTGGCGGCGGCCAGCATCAGAAAGCCGATGCAGGTGGTGACCTGGCTGATCAGCAGCAGCGGCTTGCGGCCGTAGCGGTCGCTGAGCGCCCCCATCACCGGCACGCCGATGAGCTGGGCCAGCGGGAAGGCCGCGGCCGTCAGCCCGATTTGCAGCGGGGTCGCTTCGTACTGGATGGCGTACAGGTGCAGGAGCGGCAGGATGATCGTCAGGCCCAGGACGTCCACGAACGTGAGGGCGATGACAGGGAGAGCACGGGTAAACAGGGATTGGTTCATAGGAGACCGCGTTTTAAAGGAACCTTTCAGCAGTTTGTACGATGATAGATACGGTCGTGACTTTCGACCACCCCGCGCTGGCTGCAGGGCACATGCACAGGTCTACACTGGCGGTGATTGACATGGGCGGCAACGCGATCAACGATCAACCTGTGCCGAAGGTGCATCCACATGGCCGGCCTCTCCCCAGAGAGACAAAGAACCCAGTCCATCATGAACATTCTGCAGCTGACCTCCCCTCGCTCCCTGAGCATTCTCACGCGCGACGGACGCCTCCTCTTCACGACGCGCGCCTTTCGTCTCTTCGCCTATGGACTGCTATCCGTCGTGCTGGTCCTGTATCTAGCGCAGATCGGGCTGGATGAGGGGCGAATCGGGCTGCTGCTCACACTCACACTGGCTGGTGATGCCGCCGTGTCGCTGTGGATCACAACCCATGCCGATCGCATTGGCCGGCGGCGGATGCTGATGGTCGGCGCCGGCCTGATGATCCTGTCCGGCCTGGTCTTCAGCATCACCGAGAATTTCCTCGTCCTGACGCTGGCCGCCGTCATCGGCACGATCAGCCCGAGCGGCAATGAAGTCGGGCCGTTTCTTCCGATCGAGCAGGCCGGGCTCACCCATACCCTGCCCGATGACAAACGCACACATGTATTCGCCTGGTACAACCTGACCGGATCGCTGGCCACAGCTACCGGCGCACTGGTTGGCGGCGTGCTGGCCGGGATGCTGCAGACCTTCGGAGCGGCGCCGGTGACTAGCTACCGCGCCATTATTCTCCTGTACACGCTGCTCGGCATCCTGCTGGCGGCGCTGTTCTATCAGCTTTCGAGCGCGATCGAGGTCAGCGCGCCGCGCGACTCCCAGGGCCGCCTCGGCCTAACCCGTTCGCGCGGCATCATCCTCCGCCTGTCGGTGCTTTTCTCGCTGGATGCCCTCGGCGGTTCGCTTGTGGTGCAAAGCCTCATGGCCTACTGGTTTTTCGTGCGCTTCGGCGTGGAAACGGCGACCATCGGGTCCATCTTCTTTGGAGCGAACCTTCTATCCGGCCTCTCGGCGCTGGCCGCGGCGGGCATCGCAAAGCGGATCGGGCTGATCAACACCATGGTCTTCACCCACATTCCGTCCAATGTCCTGCTGATGCTGATCCCGGTCATGCCCTCACTGCCGCTGGCCGTCCTGGTACTGCTCGCCAGATTCAGCATCTCGCAGATGGATGTGCCCACTCGGCAGTCCTACGTCATGGCAGTGGTCGATCCCGCAGAACGCTCGGCCGCCGCCGGAGTGACCGGCATTGCCCGCAGCGTCGGTGCGGCGCTAGGCCCCATGCTCAGCGGCGCGTTCCTGAGCCTGGGATTGCTGAGCCTGCCATTCTTTGCGGCCGGGACGCTGAAGATCGTTTATGACCTTGCCCTCTTCCGCAGTTTCCGCCGGGTGAAGCCGCCTGAAGAAGGAAGTGGATCACCTGGCTGATTCCAGACTCTCCGCCGGCGTGGCGCGGCCAACACGGACATTGCGCCGTTACCCCGACTCGGGAATAATGTTCCTTCAATTCGGTCAGTGGAAGGGCAACGTCGTGAAGATTCTCGTGCTGGGCGGCACCGTTCTGGTTGGGCGGCATATCGTTGAGGCGGCGCTGGCGGCCGGTCATGAAGTCACCCTGTTCAACCGGGGGCAGACGCACGCCGATCTGTTCCCCGGCGTCGAAAGGCTGCGCGGCAATCGCGATCCGCAGATCGACGAGGGGCTGTCGGCGCTCCAGGGGCGGCGCTGGGATGCCGTGATCGACGTCAACGGCTATGTGCCGCGCGTCGTCAAGGCCTCCGCCGAGCTGCTGGCCGATCAGGTCGATCGCTACGTCTACGTATCGACCCTCTCCGTCTACGACAGCCCGCTCCCGGAGAACAGCGACGAGCACGCCCCGCTGGTGACGATGGACGATCCGACGAGCGAGGACGTGCGGGCGCACTACGGCGCGCTCAAGGCGCTGTGCGAGCAGGCCGCCGAGACGGCCATGCCGGGCCGCACCCTCTCGCTGCGACTGGGGCTGGTCAGCGGCGCGCATGACCCGACCGACCGCGTCACCTACTGGGTATGGCGCACGGCCCAGGGCGGTGAAATGCTGGTCCCGGCCTCCCCGGAGTCGCCGTTTCAGACCATCGACGCCCGTGACATCGCCGATTTCACGCTGGTGGCGCTGAAGGAAGGCACAATTGGCGTGCTGAACATCGCCGGGCCGTCGGTGACGTGGCAGGAATGGCTCGCCGCCTGTGACACCGTGACGCGGGGTAACCCGACCCTGACCTGGGTGGACGACCCGGCGTTTCTGGCGGCAGAGCACCCTGCTGAGCCGCGTCCATACGGCGCTCTGCCGATGTACATCCCGCCTGAGGCCGGCGCGTGGTGGACGGTGAGCAGCTTTGCCGCGCAGGCCGCCGGTCTGATCCACCGCCCGATCGAGGACACGGCCCGCGCCGTCGCCGACTGGCTGGCCGAGCGCCCCGCCGACTCGCCATGGAAGGCCGGTCTGACGCCGGAGCAGGAGCAGGCCATGCTCGACGCGTGGCATAAACGGGGATCGTAGGGACGAGCGACTGCGCGTCGCATAGGGACCAAGATTAGCAGGTCGGTTGTGCCGCGATGGAATCTGCGCGGTCGTCGGCCCCTGAAACGCCTGTCCCATGAACGAGCCGATCGTAGGGGAGACCCGGCGCCTCTCCCGTTTTGTGGTCGGAGACCCGCCGGGTCTCCCCTACCCGGTCATCGTCGACGAACCGTAGGGACGCGCTACTGCGCGTCCGGCTGCTTGGGCAAGACGTGTCGTGCCCCTACCCTCCCACCAACCCCGGCACGACGCGCCAGAGCAGGAACAGGTTGAGCGGGACCAGCCAGCAAATCAGCAGGGGCGTCAGCCAGCCGATCGCATCTTCCGACCCCCGCAGCCGGCCGGCGACCCATCCCCGCAGCGCGTCGAGGCCCACCGTCACGAACAACGCGAAGGGGATCAGGCCGGTGTAGAGGTAGCGCCCCTGGAACTGCTGAAAGGACGTGTTGTAGTAGGCGAACTGCGCCAGCGCCAGAGCGAACGCCGCGCCCATCAACCCCCAGCCCAGCGCCGACTCGCGCGACAGAGCGGCCCGTTCGCGCAGCCGCCGGGCCAGCGCGACGATCCCCCCCAGCGCCGCGACGGCCAGGAAGGCGGCGATCAGCCCGTAGGCCCACGACGGCAGCGCCAGTTCCATCCAACCAAACTGCCCCCAGAAGCTGTGGAACGTCGTCGTGCTGAGCTGGCGCAGATACTCCCCCATGCCGACGCGGGCGATCAGGTCGGCGGTGCGCGGCTGCCCGACGACCACGGCGTCGTGGGCGCGCAGCCCGAACAGGTCGGGGAAGCCGTAGACGCCGAAGTTGCGCATCCACCACACGCCGCCGAGCAGCAGCGCCGGGACCGCGAACAGGGCGAGCGTCACAACCACGCCGGCGAGACCACGCTTCCGCCAGACGGCCAGCGCCAGCCACAGCGGGACAACCCCGGCCAGAAAAAGCGTGCTGGCCTTGGTCAGCAGCCCCAACCCAACCAGGATGCCGAGCAGCCATGGATTCGGGGAGCCGGTCTTCACCGTGCGCAGCGTCGCCCACAGCGTCCAGCCGACGATCAGCTCGGCCAGCGCGTCGTTGTTGACCGAGGCCAGAATGTGCAGGTGCTGCGGCACAAATGCCACCAGCGCCGCCAAGCCCAGGGCGATCCAGGGACGATCGGGCAGCAGTTCGCGGCCGACGGCATAGGCGGCCAGCACGACGCCCACGCCGAGCAGCGCCGTGAACAGCCGCAGCGCGATCAGCGAGCCATCGGTCAGCAGATACACCGGCGCGGCCAGCAGATAGTAGAGCGGCGGCTGGTGATCCTCGTACTGGATGGTCTCGAAGCGGTCGAGCATCTCCGGGGCGAAGTCGCTCCCGGTCAGCGCCGAGAGATACGCCTGATCCCAGTCGCCCGGCTCGATGACCGGGCAGCAGCCGTTACCGGCCACCTGGGCGATATAGTGATAATGGGCGGGTTCATCCGGGGCCAGCCAGGCCGGCACGCGCAGCGCATAGCCGGCGGCCAGGACGAAATACAGGAGCAGCAGCCCGGCGAGCGCTGCGCGATGAGTTCGAGTCATTCAGCGGTTCAGTCTGAGAAGGCGGCGCTGGCAGGAGTTGGAAACGTAGCGCATCAGAAGTTCGAGCCCTGCTGGACGCGCTCGACCGGATCGGCCATGGTCCGATTGGAATTCCCCAGTTTCAGACGCCAGAGTTCGTCTACCGCGCGGATGTAAGCGTGGAGAATGGCCGGGATGGCATTGGCCGGGTTCTCGATGCCCGGTTCGGCCGCGAACTTCCGCAGCCGTTCAGGCTCCTCGGCAGAGAGGGCAACGTGAAGGATATTTGTCGGTTCTGCCATGTTCGAACCCCCGATGCTGCTGGCGACAAGCTGCCCGCCATTGTAACAAAAAAACGGGAGGGTGCGGGGCGTCCCCCAACGCCTGACGCCGTCTGTAGGGGCGGTTCGTGAACCGCCCGCCATCTTGGGCGCATCGCGATGTGCCCCTACCGTCTCATAATCGATGCCGATTTTGCAGCAATCACCCTGCTTCCGACACGCACCCAACCCCTCATCTTCAATGCCCGCCCTACTTCACATCCTTCGGATGGGCGCGGAACCACTCGACCGTCTCGCGCAGGCCCTGATCGAGCGGCGTGGCGGTCATGCCGAAGGTCCGCGTGAAGGCGCTGCTGTCCAGCAGGAATGGCTTCTCGAACTCGTACATCATCTCCACCATCTCCCGCGCGCCGGGGACGAACAGCCCGGCCAGGCGCATCATCATCTTGTTGACCGCGCCGATCTTCGGCTGCGTCCCGGCCAGCGCATAGACCTTCGTCAGCAGCTCCCGCTGGGTGATCGCCGGAGCGGTCGGCACGTGCCAGGCACGCCCATCGGCCTCGTCATGCGTGCCGACAATGGCCAACGCCCGCCCGACATCCTCGGTGTAGGTGAAGCTGTGCGGCACGTCCAACCGGCCGATGCCCTGCGCGCCCTTGCCGGCCAACGCCGGATAGAAGACCTGATCGGCCGTAACCATGTAGGCCGGCCCGTAGAAATCGGAGGCGCGCACGCTGGTCACGCGCAGCTTGCCGGCGCGGTGAGCGGCGATCGCCGCGCCGGCCATGTCCGCCCGGACCCGCCCCTTGCGAGTGTGCGCCTTGATCGGCAGCCCCTCGTGGATCGGCGTGCCATCGGGGTCGCCGTACATGTACAGGTTCTCCATCAGCACCAGCTTGGCGCCGCTGGCTGCCGTCCCTTCGAGGACCGCCGCCTGGAGGGGTGGGAACTTCTCGACCCATTCGTGATACTCCGGCTGCGCGCACTGGTACACCGCCACCGCGCCAGCCGTCAGCTCACGGACGGAGTCGGCGTTATAGGCGTCGCCGGGACAGACTTCGACGCCAGCGGGCAGGGATTTGCCGGTGGCCGGGGACGGCTTGCCGCTGCGGTTGACCATGCGCACGGACTGGCCCTGCTCGACGAGGGCGCGCATCGCCGCTGCGCCCGTGGGTCCGGTTCCGAAAATGACGTGCAGTTCCATGAGGTTGCTCCTTGCGCCAGGGCGCACTGAATACATCCCCTCGGTCTGGAGGGGACAAACATGAACGAAAAGAATGGGGCACGGCGTGTCATGCCCGAGAGTCAGGATCGAGCGGCGGGCGCACCCATGGGTACGCCGCAACGGTTGCCTGCGCTGGTGTAGGAGCAGGCACATAAACTCACCCAGCACTGCATCAACTGGTGACAGGCCCTATAGGTCGCCCACCGTCAAACTCATCGACCGGCACAGGGCCAGCGTCTGATGGCGGTAGAAGGCCGCCGAGTCGCCGATAAGCGGCGGCGTGTGCCCGAAGATCTCCAGCCACACCATGCCGTGGATCAGATTCCAGCCGTGGACGCCGACCGCGAACACTTCCGGCGGCACCGGGTAGCCCTGCGTTTCGACAAAGGCGCGCAGATGGGCCTCCACCGTCGCCGGCAGATGCAGAAATTCCACCGGCGGGTGCAGCACGCCGGCGGCATAGGCCTCGGTCAGCGCGGTGATGAGGGGTGTGAACACCCGCGAGGCCGCCGGCACGGTCACCTCGCGCGGCGCTTCGTAGCCGGGGATCGGGTTGCCGTAGATCAGTTGAAAATCGACGACATGCGCGACCGCCCACTCCCGGTAGGCCAGCATCATGGCGGTCACCCGGTCGCCATAAGCCGCCCTGGGCAGCGGGGCGTCGGCTGCGGCGATGGCGTCGGACTGGGCATTGAAGGCATCGACGATCAGCTCGGTGATCAGGTCGTCGCGGCTGGGGAAGTAGCGGTAAATGGCCGGGGCAGTCATGCCCATGTCGCGGGCGATGCCGCGCAGGGAGATCCCTGCCGTGCCTTCCGCGGCCATCTGCTGGCGCGCCAGCGTCTTGATTTCGTCTTTCGACGCCGCGCGCAGTTTTTCCCGTCTTGTCTGCATGCTTACGCCAGAAACTATTGTTTACGGTGTTTACAGTAAACAGTGTAAACAGTTTCTGTTTGGCTGTCAAGCACCTTTTTCGGCGTCTGGTGATACGAGTCTCGCCCGGTCATGCGCAGCAGCGTAAATCGCCGCTTCGATGGCATCCGCGGCGAGCCGCGCCCCGGCGCTGTTGAGATGCACACCGTCGAGTGTGAGGCGCAGCCCGCGCTCCAGCGCCGCCGCGTCGACTCTCTCCGGCGTGCGCAGCGTCAGCGCGTCGACCACGCTTTGCAGCGGGTGGGGAGGACGGTAAGCCGCGCTGGAACCTGTCCCCAGCGCCTGCACGAACAGAGCATGCATGTCCAGCACTTCCACGTTGCCATAGCCGGCGGCCAGTTCGTTGATGATCGCTCCCAGGCGAGCCAGCCGCTGGTTCGACGGGCTCCCCACCTGTTCATTGGCCAGCGCCGGCGTCACAGCGATCAGCCGTCCGGTGTGCTCTGTGAGCAGATCGAGCAGCGCGCGGGTGTGAATGCGAAACTCGGCTTCGTCGCGCGCCCACCAGCGCCGCAGACGTGAAAACAGGCGCGAGTCGCCGACCAGCACGTCGTTGACCCCCACCCAGACCACCGACACGTCCACCGGGCGCAGCAGCCGCCGCGTGATGATCCGGCGGTGCAGGCTGATCGCCGTGTCGTTGAAGCGGCCGAAGTTGAGCAGCGTATCCGGCCGCAGCCGGGCCTCCAGCAGCTTGAAATACGACACCCCCGGATAGCCATCCGTCAGGCTGTCGCCGTAAAACGCGATCTTCATCGTCGTGGCTGGTCCCTGTCTGCGCCCTGAAACGCCATTTCATCCAGGCCAGGAGGCGAGGGGCGGATAATGGTCGGGCGACTGTACCCCGAAAATATAACGTTGGTTAGTCGCCCGCGCGCCTGCCTTTCCATACCATGAAAGGGTAAGTTCGATCCGTGGAGTGAGGAGCCCCGCATGGCCCCGAATACGAAAGCGCAGAAAATGCTGTACTGGATGGGGCGCATGACCATCGAGATGGTGGCGCGCGCCCTGCTCGATCTCAACCTCCTGTTTCACGAGGAGCTTCCGTCCGGCCCAAAGCTCTTCACGCCAAACCACCCGACCACCCTCGATCCATTTCTGCTTCCGATCGTCTCGCCGGAACAGGTGCACATCCTGGTGACCGAGTCGGCCTTCAAAGCGCCGGTCTTCGGCCCCTATCTGGAGCGCGCCGGGCATGTCCGGGTCGTCACTGAGGACGGCCACGCCGCCTTCGACGCCGCCCGCCAGCTGCTGGAGGCAGGCGAGAATGTCGCCATCTTTCCCGAAGGCGCCCTCAGCCCGACCGGCAGCATCGCGCGTCCCCACACCGGCGCGGTCCGACTGGCCCTGCTGACCGGCGCGCCGCTCATCCCGGTCGGCATCGCCCTCGACCCATCGCGCATCCAGGCCCTCGACACCGGCATCAAGGACAGTCACGGCGAGCCGGAGATCGCGCGGCTGATCCTCGGCGGGCCGTACTTCCTCACGCTGGGCACGCCGATGCGCGTGCAGGGCGATGTCGAAGATCGGGCGGTGGTGGGCGCGGAGACTCAGCGGCTCATGCGCCGCATCATTCGCCTCAGCCGGATGAGCCAGTATCGCATCGAAGGGCAGGACCTGCCGAAAGATGCCGTCGAGACCAACGCCATCGGCGCGATCTCCATTCCATTCACCATTCCGACGCGCTGAACAGCGGCGCGACAAAGGGAAAGCGATCATGAGCGTCACGTCTACATATGTCATCCGGGTGCGGGGCACGCTGCCCGTCGAACGCTGGGGCACGTGGTTTGAAGGGACCGAGATGCGCGAGACCGGCGAGGGCGACACCCTGCTCATCAGCGCCGTGGCCGATCAGGCGGCGCTGTACGGTCTGCTGGCCCGCCTGCGCGATCTGGCGCTGCCGCTGATCTCCCTTCAGTTGCTGGACGGCGAGAGCGATGCCCTCAGCCAGTGAAGCGCGATCGTCCCGACCAGGAAGGAAGTCAGATGACGCAGGGCGGCGCTGCGGGTATGCTTGAAGGCGGCGGACAATTTTTTCTGCGGTGGTCAGAACGATGAACAACCCTCTACGGCTCTTGAATCGCTACACGCTCGATCGCTTAATCGGGCGTGGCGGCATGGGCGAAGTGTATCTGGGCGTGGACACTCAGACCGGCGAGCGCGTGGCCATCAAGCGTCTCCGCCCCGAACTGACGTCGCGCCAGCCGGAGTCGATCGCGCGGTTTCAGCGGGAAATCGATCTGCTCTACCGGCTCAATCATCCGAACATCGTCAAAATCCTGGCTTCGGGCGAGACCGACAGCGGCCAAATCATCGTCATGGAGTACGTAGGTGGTGGCACTCTGGCCGATCTGCTCAGGCGGCAGCCGCAGCTCCCGGTCGAGACGACGCTGGCCATCGCCCTGGAACTGGCCGACGCGCTGGCCCGCACCCACCACCTGCACATCATCCACCGCGACATCAAGCCGGCCAATGTGCTGCTCTCCGAAGACGGCACGCCGCGCCTGACCGATTTCGGACTGGCCTTCACCAGCGCCTCCCCGCGTCTGACGCATCCCGGCATCGCGCTCGGCACCTGGCTGTACGTCAGCCCGGAGGTGTGCCTGGGCAGCAAGCCTGATGAGCGCTCCGACGTGTGGTCGTTCGGCATCACGCTGTACCAGATGCTGACCGGCCGGCTGCCGTTCAGCGGCGACTCGCCGGCGGCCATCATCCACGCCATCGTCAACGATCCCTATGCGGACATGGCCGCGTTTCGCGAGCTTCTCCCGCCCGGCCTGACCGCCCTGATCGGCCGCATGCTGATGAAAGACCCGGTCCTGCGCCCCTCCAGCTTCCGGCAGATCGGCGCCGAACTGGAGGCGCTGATCGACGGCAGTCGCCCCCGCCCGCAGGCGTTGGCAAACGCCGGCAGACCCTGCGGAGTCGGCTCCCATATCGGTCGACATCGAAGTGCAGTGGACGGACGAACAGCCCGTTGCCTCGCCCGGGCCGCCTGCGTCAGAGGGCGCCCGCCTGACCGCGCCCACACGGGTAATGGCCTCTGCGCCGCCAGCATCGCAGATGCCCCCAGGGCCACCGGCCCCGCGTCTGCTGACCAAGATCACCGCCCCGCCCGTGCGCGCGCGCATGATGCAGCGGGCGCGCCTGCTGACCACGCTCGATCAGGCCCTGGCCAGCGGACGTCAGTTCACCCTGGTCTCCGCGCCGCCGGGATTCGGCAAGACCACCCTGATCGCCATGTGGACGGCCGATCGGCTGGCCAGGCGCGGCGATCCGGTCGTCTGGGTCTCCCTGGACGAGAGCGACAACGATCCGGTCCAGTGCTTTCGCTACCTGGTCAGCGCCTTCCAGACCGTCGACCCGGCGATCGGCCAGGTCACGGCCCATCTGTTAGAGTCGCCGCAGATCCCTTCGGCTGCCATGTTGATCGCACCGCTGATCAGCGACGTGCAGAACCTGGGGAGGCCGGTCACGCTGGTGCTGGACGACTACCACGTCATCACCGACGGGCGGGTACACGACGCCGTTCGCTTCCTGGTCGAACGCCTGCCGACGACTCTGGACTGCGTCATCATCACCCGTGAAGACCCGCCGCTGCCGCTGGCCCGGATGCGCGTGCGCAGCCTGATGACCGAGATCCGTGAGCGCGATCTGCGCTTCACCGACGAAGAGACAGCAATCTTCCTGCGCGAGGTGATGCGCCTGGATCTGGATACCGGCTCGGTGCAGGCGCTGGTCAACCGGACTGAAGGCTGGGTGGCGGCCTTGCAGCTCGTTTCGCTGTCGCTTCAGGAAGATCGCGCCAACGCCCCAGCGATCATCGCCGAGTTCGCGGGCGATCACCGCTACGTAATGGATTACCTGCTCACCGAGGTGCTGGAACGCCAGCCCACCCCTGTACGCGACTTTCTGCGCCAGACGAGCATCCTGCATCGCTTCAATGCCACCCTGTGCGATGCCGTCACCGGCCGTGCCGACAGCCGCGCGCTGCTCGATCAGTTGGAGACCGCCAACCTCTTTCCGCTGGATCACCGCCGCTCGTGGTATCGCTACCACCAGTTGTTCGCCGACATGCTGGTGCACACCCTCTCGAATGCCGAGCGGGCGGCGCTGTGCCAGCGGGCCGCGGCCTGGTTTGCCGAACACGAGGCGGACACGACGCTCTCGACCGACGCCGCGGCCTCTGCCGAGGCCATCCACTATGCTTTCGAGGCCGCTGCGCTGACCGGCTCATACGCGCAGGTCATCCCGTTCATCCGCCGGCACTTCGACGCCTACGCAGGCGACGGCCGGCTGGTCACGGTGCTGAGCTGGCTGGATGCCCTGCCCGAAGCCGAACTTGCGGCGCACCTCGATCTGGCCGTCAACCAGGCCTGGACGTTGGTGCTGAGCGAGCAGTTCGGGCGCGCCGAGCCGGCCCTGGCGGCGATCGAACTGCTCCTGAACCGCCTGTCCATCCCGGAACGGGGACGGCTGCATCTGGCGCAGGCCATCCTGGCCCTGGGGCGGAGCGACTTCTCCGACACCCTCCAACATGCGCAGCAGGCGGCGCAGGATTTGGCGGCCGATCACCCGCAGTGGCGGCTGATGGCGCTGTGGACGCTGGCCGAAGCGCAGGAACGCAGCGAACCACTGCCCCAGGCCATTGCCTCGCTGCGCGAAGCCGCGCGGCTCAGCCACAGCGCGGGCAAAGCCCTGTTCGCCAACATTGTCGAGTCGTCGCTGGCCCACGCCCTGTGGCTGAACGGGCAGCCCGACGAAGCCGATGCCGTCTGTCAGGCGGCGATCGCCGTCTATCGTAAGCAGAAACACATTTCTCCCGCCTACGGTCTGGTGCTGTGTACGCTGGCGCGGATGGCCATCGACGCGAACGCCCTCGATGCCGCCCATGACTATCTTCGCCAGGCGAGGAGTCTGGACTCCGTCCTGGACGTGGCGTCGATTGGCGCGGTGATGGATGGTGTCGAGGCGCAGCTCCTGGCCATCGATGGGAATTTCGACGCCGCGTTGGTGGTCGTCCGGCAGGCGCTGGAGCGCAGCGCGCAGACAAAACTGGCCGATATGACCTGGCTGCACGCGCTGGAGGGTGACCTGCTGCTGCGGCGCGGCGACGTCGAACAGGCCGAGGCCTGGGCCGCAGACGCCGGGCTGACTCCCGATCAGCCGCTGCTCTATCTGCATCTGGAACAGCATCTGGTCTATGCCCGCCTGCTGATCGCCCAGGGAGATGGACCGGTGGCGGCGGGGTTCGTCCAGCGTCTGGAAGCATTCGCCGCCGAACGCGGCTATTGGCGCTACTGGATCGTCGCCCGGCTGCTGCGCGTGGGGGTGGCGCGCCAGGCGCTGGCCGGACGCTATCTGAGCGTGAACGAGAGTCTGACCGATCTGCTGGCCGACGCCGTGGCGCTGGCGGCGCGCGAACGCTGTGTGCGTGTCTTCCTGGACGATGCGCCACAGGTGATCCCGATGCTGCCGCAGGTCCGCCAGGCCGCGCCGGTTTTCGTCGATGCCGTGCTCGACGCCCAGCGCTTGGGGACGGCGAGCGCGTTGGAAAGCGGCGAGTCACTTAGCGACCGCGAGCATGAAGTACTTCGCCTGATCGCCCACGGCCTTTCCAACGCCGAAATCGCCGAACGGCTGGTGCTGACGGTCGGCACGGTCAAGCAGCACATCAACCATCTCTACAGCAAGCTGGCGGTGCGCAGCCGCACCCAGGCCATCGTTGAGGCGCGCATCCGGCATCTCATCGATTAGTCACAGGTTTACGCCCCCACCACGCCGCTGTGCATCAGCGCCTCCACCTGATCCGCCGGCCAGCCGAACTGTTCCAGAAGGACCCGGCTGTGCTCTCCCAGAGCCGGCGCGCGCCGGTAAACAGGCGGGGCGGTGTCGCGGAAGTGGATCGGCGACCCCGGCACCAGCAGATCCGTCCCGTCGGCCAGCGCCAGATGGGCCAGCATGCCGCGCGCCTCGAGTGCGGGATCGTGCGCCAGCTCGTCGATCGAACGGAGCGCGCCGCAGGGAATGCCGGCGGCCTGAAGTCGGGCGGTCAACCCCTCTGCCGGCTGTGAAGCGCACCAGTCGGCAATCAGCGGGCGCAGCGCGGCGTAATGGGCGACGCGGTCGGCATTGCTGCGGAAGCGCGGGTCATCGGCCAGCCCGTCGGCGATCTGCGCCGCGAAAGCGCGCCACAGCCGGTCATTGCCGACGCCCAGCGCCACCCAGCCATCGCGCGTCGCGAAGCAGTCGAACGGCGCGATGACGGCATCCTGGTTGGCGCTTCGCTCCGGGATCTGCCCGGTGACGCTGTACTGCGCCAGCGCGTTCTCCAGCACCGCGAAGACCGACTCGACCATGGCCACGTCGACGTAGCGCCCGCGCCCCGTCCGCTCCCTGCCCCAGAGGGCGCCGAGCAGCCCGACGGCGGCCGTCAGCCCGGCGATGGCGTCGGCGATGGCCGGCCCGGTCTTGATCGGCAGGTCGGTCAGACCGGTCAGGCTCATCAGGCCGCTGGCCGCCTGCGCCACCACGTCGTAGCACTTCAGCGCGGCATTGGGCCCGGTCTGCCCGTAGCCGCTCAGGCTGACGTAGATCAGGCGCGGGCTGTCGGCGGCCAGGCGGTCGTAGTCGAGCCCGTAGGCGGCCATCTGACCGGGACGAAAGTTCTCGATGACGACGTCCACCTGGGTGGCGAGACTGCGCAGGAGCTTCTGCCCGTCCGGGTGGCGGTAGTCGACGGCGATTGACTGCTTGCCCCGGTTGAGCGTCTCGAAATAGCCGCTGGTCCCGGCGACGAGCGGGCCGAAGGAACGACTGTCGTCCCCGTGCTGAGGATGCTCGACCTTGATGACGCGCGCCCCCATGTCGGCCAGCAGCAGAGTGGCATACGGGCCACTGTAGACGCGCGTGAAGTCGAGGATGGTCACTCCGTCCAGTGGGCGCGCTGCCTGTGAAGACAGTGAAGCTGGAGTCACAGGACGTCGCCCCCGGCGCAGTCCCAGGCGGCAAAGTCGAAGAGCGCCAGCGGAACGGACTCACTGAGCGGCTTGACGGTCAGGTAGTAGGGGGTGCGCGGACGCGGCAGCGCGACGACCGGAGCGCCGGCGGCCAGCGCCGTACGCAGGGCACTGCGCTCGGAGGCCAGCAGATGCACCACCCGCGTCCCGGCGGCGTGAAGAGCGGCCATCCAGCGGCGCAGCAGCGCCGGTAGATCGACCCCATACGCGCCAAGCAGCGCCGCGGCGGGGAGTCCCAGCAGCTGCACCGGGCGGTAGACGACGACCCCGCACAGACGGCCGTCTTCGCGCCAGACGCCGAAGTGGTAGCGTCGGAATGGGTGGCGGCAGTAGCGGTTGAGCAGTGACTCGCTCGACTGGGCAAAGTGGATGGCTCCGGAATTCGGGAAAAGGTCAGCGGCGGAACTGTCGTGAAGAGCGTCGAGCGATTCGGTCAGCTCCAGCGCAGGGGCGGAGCGGCGCAGGGGGATCCAGGCAGCGGCGGGAATCATCCGTCCGCAGACCCGATAGCCGTAGCCGGTGCTGCGCCGGTCGACCTGGACGCCGGCGGCATTGGAAAAGCCCACGCCGGCGACGCCGCCCAGCAGGGCCACGTCCTGGTAGACTGGCCGCGCGATCTGCTTGATCAGCCCACGGCCGCGATAGTCGGGGTGCACGGCCATGTTGACGCTCATGCCCACCTGTATCAAGCCGCCATCGGGGAGCGCGACGGTCCGCATCAGACAGGCGTACTGCGCGGCCAGCCGATCGTCGATCCATGCGCCCCAGGCGATCACCCGGTGGCTTTCGTGCAGCCAACCCAGCAGGCGCAGCATGTCGGCCGGCGTGCGGTCGAAGGCCGCCGCCAGCAGGGCAGCCCAGTCGTTCGCGTCATCCAGGGTGAGAGGTTCCAGGCGCATTATCGTTCTCCACATGGCGTCACGATTATCCTACCCTACCCTGCGGCGGCGCACCCTTCAGGTTGCGTATGGCTTGCCGACGACAGTCCCATGCATCGACCACGGTGCCACCACAACATATCCTTCGCAGGGACGAGGCTTGCCTTGTCCGCCGCCCTGCCCGCCGCCTCGTCCGTCGCCGCCTTCCCCAATCATCCCTCGGGAGGGGTCGGGATGGTTTGTGACAAATATCACTAGCCTATCGACTCTCTTTCGGCCAAGATTGAGTAATTTATTACCAGCTTTATTGCCGTGGAGGTCGTCATGCCTGTTTCACGGTCACGGGCGCTGCTGATTTTGCTGGCGCTCTCCTTCATTGGCCTCTTCGTCCAACGTCCATCACCCGTGTATGCCGCCACCTTCAACGTCACCAACACCAACACGACGGGGGCCGGCAGCCTGCGCAACGCCATCGAGGCCGCCAACGTCACGCCGGCACTCGACCTGATCGAGTTTCACATTCCCGGCAGCGGCGTCCACCATCACTCTGATGACGGAACTGCCGGACATCACTCTGCCCGGTGACGATCACCGCCGAGACGGAAGAGGGTTGGGTCGCGGCCACGGCGACGACGCCGGCCTCGCTGCGCGTCGAACTGGACCGGACCCAGCCTGCTGAATGCTATCTCAAATTCGCCGAAGGCAGCGATGGCAGCACCATTCAAGGGCTGTCTATCACCGCGCCTTATATGGGCATTTATCTGCGCTCGGACAACAATTGGATGGCCGGCAACCACCTTGGCGTCAGCCCGGACGGCCTGACCGAACGAGGGAATTCAGATAGCGGCGTGCAGATCTGGTCAGCAGGCAGCGGCGGCAACCTGATCGGTGGGAGCGCCCCGGTCGACCGGAACGTCATCAGCGGAAATTTGATCAGGGTGTCGATCTTTGGCAGCAAGCAATGTCGTTCAGGGGAACTACATTGGCACCGATGCCACCGGCCTGCTGCCCATCCAAAACGATTGGAAGGGCATCGTGCTGTATAGCGTTTATGACAACATCATCGGCGGCACCGTCAGCGGTGGCGTCGCAATGTGATCAGCGGCAATGGCGGCGACGGCATCTTCATCACCGGCAGCCACGACTCTCCTGGAGGAAGCAACGTCATTCAGGGCAACTACATTGGTCTGAAAGCCGATGGCACGGGTGCCGTGCCGCCCGGCGCCAGCGGCCACAACAACGAAGACGGCATCAAGATCATGTACCAGGGCGGCAACCCGTCCAACACGCTGATCGGCGGAACGACAGCGGCGGCCCGCAATGTCATCAGCGGGGCGACGGAGAATGGGATCTGGGATGAAGGTGGCATTGGGACGGTCGTGCAGGGCAACTACATCGGGACCAATGCCATTGGGAGCAGCGCCGTACCCAACAAGAATGGCATCAGGAGTGGGGAGAATCCGATACAGATCGGCGGGACGACGGCGGGCGCCGGCAACGTGATCAGCGGCAACACGCTTTATGGCGTCACAAGCTGTAGCTTGTCTTGTTCGGAGGACTCCGCTCTCACGATTCAGGGCAACATCATCGGCCTGAACGCTGACGGAAGCGCTACGCTCGGCAATGGAGAATCGGGCATTTACAGTACCGTACCGGCCGTGATTGGCGGCACGGTACCGGGCGCGGGAAATCTCATCAGTGGAAACCGTTCCTTCGGTATCAATGTCCTGGATTCGTCGACCATTCAGGGTAATCGCATTGGCGTCAGGGCCGATGGCGTGACTTCAGCGGGCAACTATTTCCCGAACATCTTTGTCGGTTCGAATCAACCCGTGACGATCAGCGGCAACATCATCGCGAACAGCATCCAAGGCGCTGGCGTGTATGACGCTCATTCGACTGTCAGCGCGCGCGGCAATTCGATTTATGGAAATTACGATCTGGGGATCGATATTCTGGACTTCGGCGTGCGTGCCAACATCCCTGGCAGCGCGCTGAACTACCCGGTCATCAGCTCGGCGCTCGTTGCCGCCACCAACTACGTCGTCAACGGTACGCTCAACAGCCAGCCCAACGCGCTGGGCGTCCTCCTCGATTTCTACGCCAGTAGGAACTGCGACTCGAGCGGCTATGGCGAGGGCGAGCTGCATCTCGGCACGACGGTGGTGAACACCAGCGCGGCGGGTGTCGCCAACTTCGCCGGGCTGATCTTCCCCCGGACGAGCGAGCGGCGCTATATCACGGCGACCGCGACTTATCTGGGCAAGACTTCGGAATTCTCCGCCTGTTACGAGATCCCCTACAGTACCGGCGCGACTCTGATCGACACGGTGACTCTGCCGGGGCCGGAGGGCGACCAACTGGCGCGGGTGCGGATCGTCTCGGCGGCGACCGGCACCGTGCTGTACGACTGGAACGTGACGCTGGATGCGTCCGGCACATTTATCGTGCACTGGATTCCGCCGGGGACGTACCATGTCTGGATCAAGTCGCCCCGGACGCTGAGCAGCAGCGAGGTCAGCCTCAACCTGAGCGGGTCGGTTAGCGAGACGACCGTGCTGCGGGGTGGCAACGCCAACGACGACACAATCGTGAACATCTCGGATTTCTCGATCCTGGCGGCGGCCTTTGGCACCGTGCCGGACGGGGGGGCCTGGGACGCGCGGGCCGACTTCAACCGCGACAATGTGGTCAACATCAGCGACTTCTCGATCCTGGCGGCGAACTTCGGCCAGACGGACAGCACGCAGGGCGCGCCGTAGAGATGATAGCCTACTCCGCAGGCGAGGCGGTTCGCCTGCGGAGTAGGCCCCGCTGGGCAGGTGTGAGCCACAGGCATGTGTGACAAACATCACTAGCTTATGTCACCTCTATCGGACAAGATTGAGAGACTTAGAGAGTGTTTTAAACTCAGAACGAGCTAAACGACGAGCCATGAGATGAACCATGGCGGCGTAGATCCAGGCTTCGGAGGTGGATGGCAAAGCTTCGTAGTCTTTACTGAGACGACGATACTTGCCCAGCCAGGCGAAGGTGCGTTCGACAATCCAGCGCTTGGGCAGAACTTCAAAGCCTTTGGCTTGCTGGGAGCGCTTGACGACTTGCAGGTCAACCCCGAAAGTTCTCGGCACCCAGGCGCAGCGGTTCACTCTCGTAGCGCCATCCAGCAGCAGTGTCAGCCAGCGTCAAACAGGGGACCCGTCGCAGCGGGAAACGCAACCCTTCCTTGTCTTGCCAATTGGCGGGCAAGACCAGTACGCAATCAACAAGCCCAGGGTGTCACTACAATGTGCCTTGCGTCCTTTATCAACTTGCCGCCATCATATCCCCGGGCCCCCTTTTCGGTCGTTTTGACCGTCTGGCTGTCCCCGATCAAGAGGCTCGGTTCCGCGGCCGCCCTTCCGCCAACCGGACCTGTTGGCGCAGCCGATCATTGAGGCCTTTCCTAAGCCCTGCTGCTTCAGCAGGCGAAGTACGAATACCCGTCTGCCAAGGCGGAAAATCTGGGGCATGGCCCGCACGTGATCATTGCGGCACGTACCAGATCGCATCCAGCGGTTCCCGGCGGCTGTACTTCAGCGGTCGGCCCATCGCCGTGGCTTCGGCAAGATCCTTCGATCTCGCCCGCTTTGTCGTCCAAATCACTGGGGTATGGCTTTCGTGTCTTCATCCCGCAGCTTACCGTGATCCTCTCAAAACACTTTCTTATTACTTACTTTGCCGCCGTGGAGGTCGTCATGCCTGCATCACGGTCACGGGCGCTGCTGATTTTGCTGGCGCTCTTCTTCATCAGCCTCTTCATTCATCGTCCAGTATCCGTGTATGCCGCCACCTTCAACGTGACCACCGCCAACACGACGGGGGCCGGCAGCCTGCGCGCGGCCATCGAGGCCGCCAACCTCACCCCGGCGCTCGACCTGATCGAATTTCACATTCCCGGCAGCGGCGTCCACACCATCACTCTGATGACGGAACTGCCGGACATCATCTACCCGGTGACCATCACCGCCGAGACAGAAGAGGGTTGGGTCGCGGCGACCGCTTCGACGCCGGCCTCGCTGCGCGTCGAACTGACCGGACCCAGCCTGCTGAATGACTATCTCAAATTCGCCGAAGGCAGCGATGGCAGCACGATCAAAGGGCTGTCCATCACAGCGCATTATATGGGCATTTATCTGCGCTCGGACAACAACTGGGTGGCCGGCAACCACCTTGGCGTCAGCCCGGACGGCCTGATCGAACGAGGGAATTCAGATAGCGGCGTGCAGATCTGGTATGGCAGCGGCGGCAATCTGATCGGTGGGAGCGCCCCGGTCGACCGCAACGTCATCAGCGGAAATTTGGTCGGGGTGTCGATCTTTGGCAGCGACAATGTCGTTCAGGGCAACTACATTGGCACTGATGCGACCGGCCTGCTGCCCATCGAAAACAGTTGGAAGGGCATCGTGCTGTATAGCGTTTATAACAACATCGTCGGCGGCACCGTCAGCGGCAGTCGCAATGTGATCAGCGGCAATGCCGGAGACGGCATCTTCATCGCTGGTACCCATGACTCTCCTGGGGGAAACAACGTCATTCAGGGCAACTACATTGGTCTGAAAGCCGATGGCACGGGCGCTGTATCGCCGGGCGCCAGCGGCCACAACAACGAAAACGGCATCAAAATCGTGTACCAGGGCGGCAGCCCCTCCAACACGCTGATCGGCGGAACGACAGCGGCGGCCCGCAATGTCATCAGCGGGGCGACGGAGGCCGGCATCGACGGCGTCGGCGGCGTCGGGACGATAGTGCAAGGGAACTACATCGGCACGGATGCAACCGGGACGAGCGCCGTCCCCAATACAGATGGGATACGCCCCGGAAACAGTCCGATGCAGATCGGCGGCACGATGGCAGGTGCCGGGAATGTGATTAGCGGCAACAACGTGAATGGCATCGACTGCGAGGGAGAACTCCCCGCGGCCGTTCATACGGTCCAGGGCAATATCATCGGCTTGAACGCGAGCGGGACCGCCGACCTGGGGAACGGCTTTTACGGCATCAGTCAGATCAGAGGCCAGATCGGCGGGACCGTCCCCGGCGCGCGCAACATCATCAGCGGTAACCGCATGGGCATCGCTCTCGCGCGTTACTCGACTATTCAGGGAAATTACATTGGGGTGATGGCCGATGGCATCACGCCTGCCGGCAATACGCTCTTCGGCATTTCCACACACTTTGAAGACGTGAACATCAGTGGAGGTAACGTCATCGCCTACAACGGATCGGATGGCATTCGGGATGCTGAAGGTGTGGCCCACGTGCGCAACAATTCGATCTTCGCCAATGGCGAACTGGGCATCGACATACTGGACGATGGTGTGCGCGCCAATGTGCCCGGCAGTCCCCTGAACTACCCGGTCATCTCTTCGGCATTGGTCGCCGTCACCAACTACATCGTCAACGGTACGCTCAACAGCCAGCCCAACACGCTGAGCGTTATCCTCGAGTTCTTCGCCAGCTCGACCTGCGATCCCTCCGGATACGGCGAAGGCGAGCAGTATCTTGGCATGACCGTGGTGAACACCAATGCCGCCGGCGTAGCCACCTTCGCCGGGCTGATCTTCCCACGCACCAGCGAGCGGCGCTATATCACCGCCACCGCCACCCTCGGCGGCAAGACGTCGGAGTTCTCCGCCTGTTACGAGGTGGCCCATACGGGCACGACTCTGAGTGATTTTGTGACCTTGCCAGGGCCGGCAGCCAATCAACCGGCGCGCGTGCGCATCGTCTCAGCATCGACCGGCACCGTGCTGTACGACTGGAACGTGATGTTGGACAGCCAGGGCAAATTCGTCGTGCACTGGATTCCGGCAGGGACGTACCATGTGTGGGTAAAGTCGCCCAGGACGTTGAGCAGCAGTCACGCCAGTACCAACATGAGCGCGCAGACGGTCATCCTAAATACGACTCTGCGCGGCGGCAACGCCAACGGCGATACCATCGTGAACATCTCGGATTTCTCGATCCTGGCGGCGGCCTTTGGCACCGTGCCGGGCGGGGCGGCCTGGGACGCGCGGGCCGACTTCAACCGCGACAATGTGGTCAACATCAGCGACTTCTCGATCCTGGCGGCCAGCTTCGCTCAGTCGGACAGCACGCAGGGCGCGCCGTAGGGGCGCCCTGCAACTTTTCCGGACCTTCGGTGGGGTACGGCACATCGTGCCCCGCTTGTGACAAATATCACTAGCCTATCGACTCTCTTTCGGCCAAGATTGAGTAACTTATTACCAGCTTTATTGCCGTGGAGGTCTCTATGCCTGTTTCACGGTCCAAAGCGCTGCAGTTTCTGTCAGCGCTCCTCCTCATCACCCTCTTCATCCAACCTCAATCATTGGTTTATGCCGCGACGTTCACCGTCACCAATACCAGCAACACCGGGGACGGCAGCCTGCGCTTCGCCATCCTGAACGCCAATGCCACGTCGGGGCACGACATCATCGAGTTTCGCATTCCGGGCAATGCCGTGCATACGATTTCCCTGACGACGGCGCTGCCGGACATCGTCTATCCGGTGACGATCACCGGTGAGACGGAAGAAGGCTGGACGGCGGCGACGGCGGCGCTGCCCGCCAACCTGCGCGTCGTCCTGAACGGCTCGGCCATCGGCGGGAACGGGCTGAAATTCGCTGCCGGCAGCGACGGCAGCACCGTCCGCGGCCTGGTGCTCCGGCAGTTCGAAGACGGGATTCGAATCGAATCCTCGAACAACGTCATTGCCGGCAATCACATCGGCGTCAGCGCCGACGGCCTAACCGATGGGGGCAACACCTCCGACGGCATCCGCGTCTATGGCGCCAACAACCTGATCGGCGGCCTGCTTCCTGCCGACCGCAACGTGCTCAGCGGCAACGGGGATTATGGCCTTGTCCTGATCGACGGGTCCGCGCACACGGTCCAGGGTAACTTCATCGGCACCGACTCCACCGGGACGGCGGCGATTCAGAACGATGACGGCGGCCTGCTGGTGACCTTCTCGACCGAGGTTCTGATCTGCGGCACGGCCAGCGGCAGCCGCAACGTGATCAGCGGTAATTACGGCCATGGCATCTACGTCAATGCTGACCGCACGACGATTCAGGGGAACTATATCGGCCTCACTGTGACCGGCATGTCAGCAGTCCCGCCGGGCGCCGGCGGTCGCAACAATGATAACGGCATCTATGTCTCCAGCACCGCCGGCTTCGACACGCTGATCGGCGGTGAGACCCCGGCGCGGGCAACGTGATCTCCGGCGTGACCGGCGATGGCATCGAGAACCTTGGCACTGGCACGATCATTCAGGGCAACATCATAGGCGCGAACGCCGCCCAGACTGCCGCCATTGGCAACAGCAACGGCATCGTCCTGGAGTGCGCGGCCACTGTGGTCGGCGGGAACCTGGGGTCGGCGGCTTCGAACGTCATCGGCGGCAACCTGCACAACGGCATTGTCGGCATATGCGGCATGAGCCTGCCGGGCCATACCATCTACGGCAACACCATCGGCGTCAATGCGGCGCGCACGGTCGCGCTGGGCAATGGCTGGAATGGCATCAGTGCACTGAGCGGCCATATCGGCGATTCCCCTTCGTCGAAGGGGAACATCATCCAGAACAACGGCAGCAGCGGCATCGCCAACCCCTACCTGGATACGGACATTTTCTACAATACCATCGGCGGGACGCTCGCCGACGGGGTGACCCCGGCGGGGAACGGACGGCACGGCATCGAGGTTGGTGTCAACCAGGTGCGCATCGCCAATAATAACATTGCGTACAACGGCTGGGACGGCATCCGCGATGAAGATTACGCTGCGGACGTCAGGAACAACGCTATCTACCATAACGGGCAGTTGGGTATCGACATTGGAGCCGATGGCGTGCGCGCCAACACGCCGGACAGCGCGTACAATTATCCGATCATCACCCAAGTCGCCAAACTCGAAGACACGGTCCACATCACCGGCACCGTCAACAGCACGGCGAACAGCAGCATCACGATCTACGTTTTTGGCAATTCCGCCTGCGATCCGTCCGGTTACGGCGAGGGGGAGGCGTATCTAAAAACCGTCAACGTGTCGACCGATGCGTCGGGGAACGCGTCCTTCGCCGTCGAACTGCCTGGCACGACCTGGTCGGCTTTTGCGCTGACCCAACGTCTCGACGCCCATTCGTCCGAATTCTCGCAGTGCAAATCCCTCCCAACGCCTGCTGCGACCTTCAACGTCACCAACACCAACCACAGCGGCGCAGGCAGTCTGCGCGCCGCCATCACGTCGGCGAATGCCACTGCCGCGCCGGATCGCATCGAGTTTCACATCCCTGGCAGTGGGGTTCACACCATTACGCCGCTTTCCCCGCTGCCGGCCATCGTTTATCCGGTGATCATGACCGGCGAGACAGAAGAGGGCTGGACGGCGGCCACCGACACCACACCGGCCGTGCTCCGCGTTGAACTGGACGGCAGCGCAATACTCGATGATTTTGAAGAATGTCTGGAATTCGAGGGTACCAGCAGCGGCAGCATCGTCCGGGGGTTGATCATCAATCGCTGGGGCACCGGCATCAAAACCTACTCGGATTTCAATCACTTCGCCGGCAACCACTTTGGCGTCAGCGCCGACGGGTTGTCTTTGCAGGCGAATGTGAACAGATCGATCTTGCTGGCCAACGGTCACAAAAACTTGATCGGCGGCAGCACGCCTGCTGAGCGCAATGTCATCAGCGGTACTGCCCTTCAGGGGGTGGAAGTCTGGATCAACGCGAGCGACAGCCGAATCATAGGAAACTATATTGGCACGGATGTGACCGGAATGCAGCCGATCGAAAACGGCGCTGCGGGTGTGTACATCGGCGGTTCGGCAAACACGGATATTGCGGACAACGTGATCAGCGGCAACGGGCTGGTCGGCATCGCAGTTCACGATGCGATCAACACGAGCATCAGCGGAAACCTGATCGGCCTGACCGCCGACGGCCTGGCGCTGATGGCCCCCGGGGCAAGCGGGTTCAATAACTATTACGGCATTCACGAGGTGTCCTCGACAGGGACCCAGATCCTCGATGGGAACGTGATCGGCGGGGCGGACCAGGCTGGACTTGTGATCACCGGCGGCGTCGACACCGTTGTGTCGGGGAATCTCATCGGGGTGCTGGCGGATGGTGTGACGCCTGCTGGGAATGGCGCCGAGGGGGTTCTGGTCGAGGATGGCGAGAACATCTCAATCTATTATGGCAACGTCATTGCGAACAACGGCGGCGATGGAATTCGTGATGTTCAAGGCATCACCAATATCTTCGACTTTAACAACATCTACAGCAATGGTGGTCTGGGCATCGACATCCTGGCCGACGGCGTGCGCACCAACGTTCCGTTTTCGCGGCTCAACGCCCCGACGATCAGCAGCGTCTCGGTCATCGCCGACAAGTATGTGATCAGCGGATCGCTGATGAGCGCTGCAAACGAGACCCTCGTCATCCAATTCTACGCCAACACCACCTGCGATCCTTCCGGTCATGGCGAAGGTGAGGACGCCCTGAACGGTATTGTGACGCCGATCACTGATGCGCTTGGCAGCGCCACCTTCAGCGGCATCGCTATCTGGCGAAGCGGCCAGCGCCGTTACATCACTGCGACGGCCTGGGCGCCAGCGGCTGCCAGCGGCACCTCGGAATTCTCCGCCTGCTATGAGGTGCCCTACACCGACGCGACCCTCAACGGGGGGGTCACCCTGCAAAGTGCGTCGACCACGAATGTGCCGGTCCGGGTGCGCGTGGCACCGACCCTCGGCGGCGCGGCGATCGTCGACGAGACGGTCCTGCTGAACAGCCACGGTGTTTTCAGCCTCCACTGGATCAAGGCGGGGACCTATCACATCTGGGTGAAAGGCGAGAATACGCTGAGCAGCAGCGCACCGAATACGGTTCTGGTCAACGGAGTCAACAACGTGACCATCCCAACTCTGCGCGGCGGCAACGCCAACGGCGATACCATCGTGAACATCTCGGATTTCTCGATCCTGGCGGCGGCCTTTGGCACCGTGCCGGACGGGGCGGCCTGGGACGCGCGGGCCGACTTCAACCGCGACAATGTGGTCAACATCTCCGACTTCTCGATCCTGGCCTCCAGCTTCGGCCAGACGGACAGCACGCAGGGCGCTCCCTGATCCTCACCCCATGGCAAGCTTGCTTGCACCCTCTCTCCCGCAAGCGCGGGAGAGAGGATGAGGGGTGTGGCGTTTGCCCCACGCCTTCAAATGTTGCCTTCTTGACAAATATTTAGACTGGTCTAAAATAAGATTTATGATGAATAAAACACAAAAAGGGGGGTCATGATGTTTCCCTTTGCACAGGTCTTGATCAACAGCATCCTGCTGTCTCTCGTCTTCGGCGTCATCGTCATCGGTTCCCTGCGCTGGAACCCGCGCATCTGGATTCAGGATTTCCCGGAGGCCATTCGGGCGACTCAGCCGCCCCTGACCCCGGCTGAAAAGCGCCAGCAGCGGCTGGTGGCCGTGGTCTTATTGACCGGGCTGATCGGACTGCCACTGTGGTTCAACGCCCAGTTGAAGGCGTCCATGGGCGAGTCGTTCACGTTCGCGACGGCCTTCCTGAGCACCTGGGTGATGTTCCAGGTCGTCAACCTGTTCGACGCCGTGGTGCTGGACTGGCTCTACCTGGTGGTGATGCGGCCGAGCTACATCATCCTGCCCGGCACGGAAGGCCTGATGAGCGCCATGACCGATGTCCGCTGGCACGTGATGAATTACTTCAAGGGCGTGGTGATCGTGTCGGTGCTGGCGCTGCCGGTGGCGGCGGTTGCCATGGTGATCGGGTGACGGCCATCCAGAAGAAGATCGTAAACGGACGACCCATGGGTCGTCCTTACGGTTACGGAGCGCTGCAAGCAACGAGTAGGGACTGAGCAATGTCCCTGCGAATGAGGCAATCAAAAAGCCGGGTGTCTGAACGACAGACGCCCGGCCTTTTTTTGCGGGGTAGTGCTATTCCACGTCCACCGAGTCGATGGTGAAGGCGAAGGGGAGCGCCCCGACGTCGGCAAAGCGGGCGAGCAGTTCGGCGATGGACTCGGCCGCCTCCTTGGTGAAGTTGCCGGAGACGACCACCTCCGCGCCGATTTCCGAGTTGACGACCGGCTCGCTGAACGTCATGCCATCCATGACGATGGCCAGCGTGTCGCCGATGTGATCGCGGGTGAAGGCGGACATGATCTCGCCGCCCTCCGGAGTCAGGGTAATGAAGACGATCCACTGGCCGAACTGGTCGAGCTGCGCCTTAGCCGACAGGATCTCGGACGTGCTGCCGATGGACTGGTCCGAGCCGTCCACGTCGACGAACTCCAGTTCGCCGCGGGTGGTCATGGCCATGGTGTCGAGGTTCGCGACCTGCGGCACCCGCACTTCCAGGACGTCGCCCTGGACGGTGACCTGCGCGTTCCAGGCTTCCAGGCGATGCTCGATAATGACGGCGGACTGTTCCAGATCGGCCTCGGTGTATTCCGCGACGACCGGGCGCAGGGTATAGAGCATGGTCTGCTCAAGCGCTGTGGCGCCCGGCCCGGAACCTCCGCCGGTCACCCCGGCGAAGAGCAGAAGGATGGCGCTGATAATTTCACCAAGACGCTCGAAACAACCCGGTTGTGGTTGCAGATCCATGTGGGCGTGATGCTCCTTACTTGAGGCGGATCATACGGCGGTGCGTAACCCCAGGGGGAAGTTTGAGGTTGTGAGACAGCACCGCGTGGTTGTAACGCTCGATTTCGGCCCGCAGCGCTGTAGAAAGCGTTCCCGCTTTCATCTGCTCTGTCAGCCGCTCATAGTCTTTCTCCAGCGCCTTGCCCTCTTCTATCCAGGCAGGGGCGAAGTCGTTCTCCTTGAGAATCTTGTGCGCCATCCGGAGGGGTTCCGGGGTGTACAGGTCGTCCTGTTTCTTCAGGCGTTTGCCTGCGCCGGGCAGGTCGTCGAATTTTCCCTCCTGTATTGCGTTCTTCAGAATATCGTCCATCAGGTCTGGCATGGTGGGTATGCCCTTCCTAAACTTCGGGTTTTGCTTTGAACCTCAACCCCTGGCCCGCTCTGCATGTCATGGAGAGGGGTCACATGACTATCTTTCGCGGACACGCCGTTGCGTGTCCCTACAAACGCTCGATGTAGGGACGCCCAACGGGGCGTCCGATACCTGCTGTCGCCCCTTTTCCGGCCGGAAAAGGGGCGTACCAGCAAGCAAACGGGGGTGAGAGGCTACGGCACGCGGTAGGTGGATTGCACGCGCCCGTTGTTGTCGGTGAGCGTCAGCGTGTCGCCGGATTCCAGGACGGCGGCGTCGCGGTCCCAGAACAGGGCGATAGCAGTGTCGTCTCCGGTGCGGGTGAACACCGTGACCAGCCCACCCTGGAACAGCCTCTGCTCCGGGAAGGTGTAGACATTGCCCTGGCCGTCACGCAGAGTCCACTCGTTAAGATCGATGACCGCGCCGTTATTGCGGATCTCGATACCTTCCGAAGTGAGCGCGCCGGGGCTGACCGCACGGACGATCTCCACCTGGGCGTTGACGGCCGTCGGCGGCAGCGTGGCCGAAGGCGTGGCGCTCGGCGTGGGCGACTGGCTGGGCGTGAAGGTGGCCGTGGGCGGCGTGCCCGTCGGGGCCGGCGTATTCGAAGGCAGCGCGGTGGCGGCTTCGGTTGCTTCGAGCGCGGCGGCCGTCAGTTCGCAGCCTTCCAGCGGGATGATCAGCGTCTCGCCGATTTGCAGGAAGACGGAGGTCTCTTCCGTCAGACCGTTGACGGCCAGCAGGTCGAAGCCGTTGACGCCGTACTGCTCGGCGACGGCGAAGGGCGTGTCGCCCTCTGCCAGCGTGTGCAGGACGCAGTTGGGCGGAAGCGCCGCCGCCGTGCTGGCCAGCAGTTCGCCGCCGCCGGCGACGATGGTCGGGTCGAGGGTGGCGGCCGGTCCGCGCGGCGTAAGGGCGGAGTTGGCGCTGGCCGTCTCCAGCAGGCCGGTCGGCAGGCTGACCACGGCCGGGGTGCCCGGCAGGAAGGTGGCCGTCACGACGATCACCTGGGGTGAGGCGTCGGGGTTGGGCGTGGCAGTGACCAGGATCGGCACGGTGATGACGATCTGCTCCGGCTCGGACTGTGGAGCGCGCGAATTGATGAAGGTCATCGCGCCGAAGGTCACCGCCAGGGTGACGATCACCGTCAGGAGGATGTAGCCAATCGGAACTCGCCGCATTGTTCACCGCCTCAACGTGGACATGAGAATCACATTGCGCGGATTCTAACGGATCAGGGGATCAAGGAAAGTTGGCGAGTTCTAACCCGGTCGTTCTTTGCCGTGACAGGGATGTCTTTATTCAGGATGACGCGCGACGAGCGCGGCGGCGATGGTGTAGATCTCCGGTGCTAGGCGTGCGGCAGTGTCCACACGCTCACCCCATCTTTCGGCTGACGTGAATCCGAGCGAGGCGTACATCGCCTGGAAGTCGGACGCGAACCCGGGTTTCTCCGACTCGGGCGCGTCATTCTGGAGTACGAAATAGATCGTGTCGAGGCATGCAAGCCAGAACACCGCTTCGCGATGACTCCCTTCGTCAAACATCTCCAGCGTGCCGTCGACATAGTAGGGCCGGATATGCGCGCGGATGGCGAAACCATAGGGAATGGGTGTCTGGTTGACCTCGGCCGCCCGGTCGAAGGCCATCATGGTCCGGTCAAGCAGCGCCTCAACATCAGCGCGGCTCATGTGCGCCGATCCCATCACGGCGAGAGCCGCCTCATTCAGGTCGGGTCGCCCCTGGGCTTCGAGAAGCTCGCGCAGCAGGGCGAGCGTGCGCCGGGTCGTCGGACGCTTGAGCTGAGCCACAGCCAGCAATCCACTGACTGCGCCGAGGAATTCCCTGACCGAATTCATGCGATCCTCCGCCGTAGCGGCCTTCCGCATGGCGGCCAGCGATTTCTCCGCGTCGGTCTTTTCGGCCTCGCAGCGCGCCTGTATCCAGCGGCGTCGGGGGTAGTCTGCCGCGACGGCCTGATGCAGCGGTGTCAATATCCCGGTCGGGTCGGCCAGAATCTGTGTCGTCGCCAGGTTCGGGCCGGCGCTGGGATCGGCGAGCACGGCCTCGGCATCCTGGTGTTCATCGAGGTTCTTCCAGATGACTTCCAGAATGAGGCCGCGGTAGAAAAACTCTCCTTCATCGTCGGGCGCCCGTGGGTCAGCACCACGACGACGTCGACATCACGGTAGAGATCAAACGGCGCATCGGCTGCCAGCGCCGTGATCCCGCCCCACAGGTAGGCGCCGGCGAAATCCGGCAGCGCACGCGCATGGAGGTCTACCCACTCGCGAACGATGGCGATGACGTCGGCAGCGGGCATGACCGCGCCTCGTGCCGCTGGTGCGGCCTTGGGGTTTTCCTGTGTCGACATGTGCATGACTCCAGCGGTTGGAGGGTTGGGTAGAAGCGTACAGCGTTATCCGGTTGTCAGCAAGCTTGCCAAACCCGTTGCGGCAGGAGCACTTGCGACGAGGCTTCTTCCGGATCGTGAAGATCGAGGAGAGTTGGCGAGTTCTAACCCTCAGGGCGGCGTGCTGATGCCATGCTGTGCTCTCGAACCTGCTTCCATGGTAGGACAGTGATATCGACATTCTGGTCGAGTTCACGCCAGACGCGAAAATCGATCTGTTCGACATGGTGCGCCTGGAAAACGAACTCTCGGCGATCATCCGCCACAAGGTCGATCTGCGCACGCCGCAGGATCTCAGCCGATATTTTCGCGATTCTGTCGTGCAGTCCGCCAAGCTGGTCTATGAACGGAGCTAATCACCCAGCTTGAGCCGATTCTGCGTGCAGCGGAATAGCCTCAGCGGTCCCGATCTCAGCGTCTTTCACCTCCCCAAACCCTGACAGCACCGCCTCCAGCACCGGCAGCATGCGCGTGACGCGGCGGGCGCGGATCACCATATCCCACAGCGGCTCGAATTTCTTCCACCCGCCGGCATAGGCGACGTGGCGCAGCTTCCCCTTCAGAGACTCCTTTGCGGCCGCCCCCTGGAAGATCGACCCCCAGCGGTAGAAGTCGCGGTAAGCACGCCAGTAGCCGGCCTCCAGCGCCTCCGGGCTGATCTGCGCCGGCTGGTAAACGACGTGGCGCGTGTCGTAGAGATCCCAGTCCGACGTGACCAGCCGGCCCTCGGCCTTCATGCGGTCATAGAACGCCGTGCCGGGGTACGGCGTCAGGATGTGAAAGGTGGCCGTCTCGATTCCCTGCCGCACCGCCCACTCGACGGTGCGGTCGAAGACGCCCTCGTCGTCCTGATCCATGCCGAAGACGAAGCTGCCGTTGACCATCACGCCCAGGTCGTGCAGGCGGCGGATGGCGGTGCTGTAATCCTGGTTGAGGTTCTGCCCCTTGTGCTGCTCGCGCAGGGCGGCGGAGTTGAGCGTCTCGAAGCCGACGAACAGGCTGCGCAGCCCGGCGGCGACGGCTTTTTCCAGCAGACCAGGGCGCAGGATCGACTGGACCGTCCCCGCCGCCTGCCACAGCCGCCCCATGCCGGCCATGCCGTCGAACAGGGCGGAGGCGAAGCGCGGGTTGCCGAGGAGGTGGTCATCGAGGAAGTACAGATGCCGCCCCGGCAGCCGCTCGATCTCCGCCAGTGCGTCGTCCACCGCCTGCGTATAGAAGCCGGCGCCCCCCTTGAAGAAGGCGTCCTTGTAGCAGAAATCGCAGTGATGCGGGCATCCGCGCGAGACGACGATGCTGTTGGGCACCAGGTAGAGGTGTCGCTTGATCAGGTCGCGGCGGATGCGCGGCATGCCGATCAGCGTGCGCACCTGGGAGGTGTAGACCGGCGCGGGATGGCCGGCGCGCAAGTCGGTCAGGAACTGCGGGAAGGTGTCTTCGCCGGGGCCGAGGAAAATGGAATCGGCGTGGGGGGCGGCCTCGTCGGGCAGGCTGGTGACGTGCAGCCCGCCGAGCGCGACGTAGGCACCCTTCGCCCGGTAATGGTCGGCGATCTGATAGGCGCGGGTGGCCGACGTGATGTAGACCTGGATGACGACTAGATCCGGCTCGTCGGTCAGATCCAGCGCTTCGACGTGCTCATCCTGAATGACCGCCTCGTCGTCGGGGTCGAGGTAGCCGGCCAGCGTCGCCAGGCCGAGCGGCGGAAAGAGCGAGTACTTGATCGGGCGGAAGAACGGGCTTTTCGCTTCGGTCAGCGCCGGCAGGATCATTTTGACGCGCATGGGTTGGCTCCTTGATTGCCTCACCCCCGGCCCTTCTCCGTGCGAGCGCCTTGCAAGCAAGGAAGCTCGCACGGAGGGGGAGTCAGGCTGCGGGAGGTGACGGGTTACACGATGTCCTCACGATACGCGGAAGCGGAGGCTGACTCCACCGCTCGGACTCGAGGTGATCATGGGCGGGCGGCACCTGAGTGCTTGACGGGGAGGGGTGGCAGGGCGGGTTAACGTGCGAAGCGTAACCTCACCCCTCTGTCCCCTCTCCATGTGGAGAGGGGAAGCTAAGCGAAGCGCAGCAGGGGTGAGGTCTAGGGAGACTCAACATGCTGCGCACGCTGATGGTGGAAGACAACACGCGGCTGAGCGAGGCGCTGACGGCGGGCCTGGAGGCCACCGGCGCAGTCAAGGTCATCGGGCAGGTGCCCAGCGGCGAGGCGGCCATCGAGTTCTGCCTGCACGCCGAGGTCGAGGCCATCCTCATGGACGTGGCGCTGGCCGGGGCGATGAACGGCATCGAGGCCGCCGTCGCCATCCGCCGCGACTTTCCGCGCCTGCCGGTGGTGTTCTACTCCATCCAGGATGACGACGCCTACTACCGTGCCTTTCGCCACGCCGGCATCCTCAGCCACTACGCCTACGTGCGCAAGTCGAACTACCTGCTGCCGTCGATGATCGTGCCGCTGCTGCGCGACGCCGTGAGCGGGCGCGGCTTCGTCGACCCGGAGATCGAGGCGCGGGTGCAGGAGGTGCGCCGCCGCGACGAGGACGACCCGATGAGTCTGCTGGAGCCGAACGAGCAGGCGGTCGCGCGCACGCTGGCGGCCGGCCTGACCAACGAGCAGATCGCCACGCGCATGAGCTTCCGCGATAAAGCGGACCATCAGCCGGGCCAACGGCGGATCTACGCCGCCTGGGGGGCTGGTCGAGGACGCCACCGACGAGAAGATCGCCCGCACCCGCGCCGCCATCATCGTGCTGACCCGCCGGCTGATCCGCTGGGACACCGACGGCCAGGCCTATCTGCCGGATGGGCGCGGCGGCTGGTCACCTTTTCAGGCGTTGCCGTGGGAGTCGGGTGAATCGTGAGTGCCTCCGTCCTGCTCAATTGGCTGATCCTGGCCGCGTCGCTGTTCAACACCGCCATCATGCTCTGGCTGGGGCTGACGGTGCTGCTCAATGCCGAGCGCTATACCGGCGGCGTGTGGCTGATGGGCGGCGGCATGCTGGCCGGGGCGGCCTTCTTCGTCAGCCACACGGCCATCCTCGGGCAGGAACTAACGCTCAACCCCGACGGGCTGAACTTCTGGTGGCGGCTGGGCTGGGTGCCGGTGGTGATCATCCCGCTGGCCTGGTATGTGGTCATCCTGTGGTATTCCGGCTTCTGGACGCGGCCGCGCCCCCTGTTGTTCTTCCGCCACCGCTGGCCGCTGACCGCCGCGCTGATCCTGACCGGCGGGCTGGCGGCGCTGCTGCTGCTGACCAACCTGCTGCCAGACTACGAGCAGATCGTCACCCTGGACCTGACCGCGCTCTGGCAGATCGGCGGGGTGCCGGCGGCCTTTGTCAGCCTGCCCGTGGTGATGGTCGGCTGCATCGCCCTGTCGATCGACGCGCTGCGCCACCCCGCGCCGACCGACCGGCTGATGGGCGATCTGGCGCGCAGCCGGTCGCGCCCCTGGCTGATGCGGGCGGCCGCCGTGCTGCTGCTGGTCGCCCTGCTGGTGACGGGGTTTATTGTGGGGGTGGTGGGGGAGAGTTTGACCCTCACCCCCGCCCCCTCTCCCGCAGGGCGCGGGAGAGGGGAGATTGAAACCGGAGCGGTGGGTATGGCCGAGACGGCGCAGAATGAAGTGCTGAGTGCCGCTGCGACGCCTCCCCCTCTCCTGTCATCACAGGCTGAGGGAGCGACAGGTGGCTCGGATATATCGGATATACACGAGTTGTATGCGACAGGTTCCCCCTCTCCCCGCTTGCGTGGGAGAGGGGGTCAGGGGGTGAGGGGTTATGTGTCGCCCGCGGCACCGTCACAGAACTCCCAGGAAGCCCAACCCTTCTTCCTCTCCTTTGAAGGCCTCGCCCTGTTCGATCTGGCGCTGTCGCTGCTGATCGCCGCCGCGACGTTCTGCATCGGCCAGGCGATCGTCGCCTACGAGGTCTTCACCGGCACGACCCTTCCCCGGCGCGGCTTCTTCCGGCAGTGGCGCAACATGCTGATCTTCGCCGCCGTGTACGCCCTCTTCCTGGGCTGGAGCCTGGCGACCGGCTTTCGCGAGGTCTACACGCTGCTGGCGACGACGCTGCTGCTGATCGGCTTCATCGGCGTCTACAACTGGCGGACGTTTGTCGAGCGCGACCGGACCATGCGCCAGCTCCGGCCGTTCGTGGCCAGCCAGCGGCTGCTGACCGGCTTCACCGGCGAGGACGAAGCGGGCGGCTCGGGCGCGGCCGACCTGTTCGTCAGCATTGCCCGCGACCTGCTCCATGCCGAGCGGGCGGTGCTGGTGCCGCTGGGCGATCTGGCGCCGCTCGTGGGCGAGGCGCTGCGCTATCCGTCGGGAAGCGCAGCGGCGCCGTTACCGCCCCTGCCCGACCTGACGGATCGGCTCGTCCACCTGGACCGGGCGGCCTACGCCGGCTGTCGCTGGGCGATCCCACTGCGTTCGGAACGCGGGCTGGTCGGCGCACTGCTGATCGGCGGCAAGGCGGATGGGGGCCTGTACAGCCAGGAGGAGATCGAGCTGGCGGCGGCGGGCGGCGAGCGGGCGCTCGATACGCTGGCCGGGGAGCATCTGGCGCGGCGGCTGATGACCCTTCAGCGCGATCGTCTGGCCGAGACGCGTGTGGTCGACCTGCGCACCCGGCGCGCGCTGCACGACGAGGTGCTGCCTGCGCTGCACACGGCTATCCTCAGCCTGAGCGCGGCGGCTGATGACCCGGCGGCGCGGGAGGATGCGCTGAGGTCGCTGGCCGGCGTGCACAAGCAGATCGCCGGGCTGATCCGCCAGACGGAGAGCGCCCCGGTGCAGGTGGGCGGCGCGGTCGATCTGGCGGCGTCGCTGCGGCGCATGGTCGAAGGCGAGTTCGAGGGGGCCTTCAGCGCCCTGGACGGCGATCTGCCGACCCCGCTGCTGATCCCGCCGCTGGCCGGCGAGGTGGTGCTGGGCGCGGCGCGCGAGGCGGTCCGCAACGCTGCTCTTCACGCCCGCGGCGAGTCGCCCGACCGGTCGCTGCGGCTGACGGTGCGCGCATCCGAGGCCGGGGGACAGGTGACGGTGACAATCGAGGATGACGGCGTGGGGTTCTACGCGCGGCGTGGGGAATCGGTGGGGACGGGCAACGGTCTGCTGCTGCACTCGACGCTGCTGACGGTGATCGGCGGCTCGCTCCGTGTGGAGGCGCCGGCGGAGGGCGGCACGCGGGTGGTGATTGAGACGCCGGAGTAGAATGAATCTATTCCCGTCCCCTCAGCTCCCGCTCGCGCTCGGCCCTGCGGCGCAGCGTCACGAAGACATGTCCATCAGATACCCAAGACTCACTGCGGGTTCCGTCTCTTTCATCGGACGACCCTGACCTTCAGACCTCAATGTCCGCGGACAATTCGTTGGCGGGGACGTTGAGGTCCGGCGTGATCACCGCAACCGCCGGTGGCTGCTCCGTGCGCCAATCCTCGGTGGCTACGGCAATCTCAGCACATAAGGAAACTATACAGCCGGTCAGGTAAGTCCAGGTCAGCAGTCCAATCACCGTACCCAGCGACCCGTAGACGAGACCAAAATTGGCAAGGTTCGCCACGTACCATCCGAACAGACTCTTGCCAATTTCCCAGAGAAAGGCTCCGAGCAGCGCTGCTGGGAAGATCGACTGCCATGAAATCTTCCGTCTCGGCACCAGTTGGAACATCAATGAAAAGAGGATCAGATCGATGGTCAGTGGTATCACGCCCCCCCCGATGGCCAGCAAGGTGGGTTGGCCCTGAATAAGCTCTCTTCCCACGGCGCTGAAGATCGCAGAGAAGCCAATGGAGGCGGTCGTCAAGATCGCAAGCCCGCCGATCATGATCGCCCCGATCATGATCTGAATGGGGAGTGACCGCCCGTTCTTGTCGCGGAAAATGCGTCCCAGGCTTGCCTGCAGGTTTCGAAATAATCCGGTGGCGCCATAGGCAAGGCTGAGGATTCCAATAAACCCGAATGAGCCGCGCTGGTTGATGGCTTGTTCGATATTCTCGCGAACCAATATGCCCACCGAATCGGGAACGTACTGACTCAACATCTGGTAGACCTGGGTTCTGGCCTCGGTTGGCCCGAATGCAATCGTTGCCAATACGACGCCAAGCATCACCAGGGGGAAGAGCGAGAACATCGACCAGTAGCCGAAAACGACGGCCTCGGTCGAGCCCTTGGTCATGAAGTTCCTGATGGCCTGGGCCAGGTAGGTAACATAGCCACTCGTCACTCGATTGGCCCAGTCCCAAAGCGTATGGCCGGTATGCTGCGCCGCATCGATGTAACGCGTGTAGAGTCGGCGTATAGCGGGCGAGGATAGTTTCGTTTTCATTCGGGAGACTCCAGCGCTTCAGGGGGTTCAGATTTCACAAAAGCGATCCACGATTGTTCGGCACGGCGCTGAATGAAGAACCCTGTGTCCAGAAGGGGATCCACTTGAGAAACGTACCGAAGTACGCAGCAGGCTTCGAGAGTCAGGTGGGACTTCAAGTGCCCGGCGGGAGAAAGCGGTCGCCATGAGGGGCCGCGCAAGCCGATGACCTACTGCCGTCCATCGGCTTGCCTTTTATGAAGGGGGTAGAAGGCCGGGAGCTACCCCCTCCAGTCCTTTAGCCGACAGCATCTTCCAGTGTCGCAACGCCATAGAAACGTAGTGTCCTATCCGTCAGCACGGCGATCAGCGTGCCGTCGGGGCTGAAAGCCATGCCCCGTGCGGTCTCCAATATTTCGCTGAAGAGCACATCGCCGGTCACCACGTCAAACAACCTGAGCGTATACGGCATAGGTTCGTCGGTAACAGCACGGTTCAGCACGGCCAGTACTGAACCATCCGCGCTGAAAGCAAGCGTGCCGGGCAAGTAGTCCGTTTCGTTGGCGTAGCTTGCCAGATTCCCTTCATCAACATCGAACAACTGAATAATGCTGCCGTCCGCATAGGCGAGGCGGAATGCCGCCGCCGGGTCAGTCGGATCATCGAGAGGCTGCCAGGCTAATCCGGTGCGCGTCGGCTCTCCGATTTGCCCGCTGATGACCGGCAAATCACGCTGCAAGACGATCATGTTGATGGTATCGGTCAGCCATGCCAGGCGGAGCCCGCCGGGACCAAAGGCCACATCGCCGACCCACGACGTGGTCGGGAAGAATGCCGAGCGGCTGTTGTCGCTGAGGGTGTAGATGCTCCAGCCATTCACCGAGTCCGGCCCGCCTAAGGGATTGCCGATGGCAATCGCCAGCATGTTGGCCGGGCTGAAGTCCAGATCATTGATGACTGCGCCGTCATCGATTTCAAGCTGCGCTGTCTCATCCGCGAGCGTATCGTAGACATAAAGCTCATTCGAGTCGGTCGAATAGGCGATGTAGCGCCCGTCGGGACTGTAATTGACATGGAGCGCCACCATGTCTGCCGGAAGTGGTAGATTGCCAACCGTCAGCTCGTTGAAATCGTAGAAGGCCACTCCTGATGTACCTGCGACCAGAAGCTGCTCCAGACCGCCAAAATCGACCGTGGCGCCCCCCTCGAAGGGGATTGCTGACAGGGTGATCAGATTGGAAGCATTGACTGCGGTGATCGCTTCGCGCACGCCAGGCAGCACGGGCAGCGCACCGAGCTCGACTGGGTCCAGGTAGTAATCTGACTGCGAACTTTCGGCAGTGTAGCCCACCAGACTGCCGTCCCGTACCTGCCACCAGACAATTTGTGATGTCGCTTCGCATACGGGGCCATCAAGGACTTCGACCGTCGTGCCTGGGGCAATCAAACCCAGTTGTTCGGCATCGAGACTGGGCGCAGAACGAATTCGGTTCGGCTGCCCCTCGGCTCCGATACGGGCATAGCCGCCAGCGATCAAACGCGGGGGAAGGTAGCCGGCAAAATCGACCGGACAGCCCGTCAAACCAATGGTTGCCAATGGCGGCGTCGCGACGGGGATGAGCGCATTCGGCGCAAGCAGTTGAGGACTGCATGGGATAACCAGCAGGCTGTCTGCCGAGACTTCAAATTCATATAAGACGGACTGATAAACAAGTTGAACTTTGAAGGCGCTAATTGGTGAGGCGAGAGGTGCTCCAGCAACCAGAGAACATCCCAACGCGCTGTCGGTGTAAGTTCCTTGAGTAAATTGATAGCTGTCCAGTTGATCGATGGTGATCGGTTGCGTCAGGTATTGGTTGAATGTCGCCAGAGCGGTGGTAACGGGTGGTGGAATACTATCTGTTTGGGCCGTGGTGACGGTAGCGCTGCACAGCGCTACCCCCAGAATGAACAGGAAGGATAATCGCCGGAGCATTTTCGTTTGCCTTAGGCCAATTTTAAGTGACTCTTAATTTATTATACAACTAATTCTGGCAATTGGAAACCATAGCAATAAACCATCATGTATGACGGGATGTTATCGAAACAGCATCTGGCATCATCCTTCCTCGGACTTCGCACCAGGTTATTACTCGATGTATTAATCAAAAATGGAAGAAAGCGGTCTATAATCGTCCTCATAGGATAGTGGCTGCGGAGTCACACTGCCATGAACATGCTTGGATTTCTTCCGCCGCAGCTCCGCGTAGCGCTCACCTACGCAGGGGCAAGCGCGCTCTGGATACTGTTCTCCGATTCGCTGCTCTACTCCCTGTTCGGGCCGGCGGTGGACCGAATTCCGGCGATCAGCGTCATCAAAGGGCTGGGTTTCGTCGCAGTGAGCGCCCTCCTGCTCTACCTGCACCTGCGCGGGGAGTTCGCCTACCGCCGCCGTCAGGAGGCGGACCTCCAGGCCGAGGTCGCCAGAACCCGCGCCGCTCAGATGGAGATGGAGGCGAGCGAGCAGCGCTTCCGCAAGGCCATCGAGAACGCCCCGCTGCCGGCCATGATCTATGCCGAAGATGGCGAAGTCCTCTGCATCAGCCGCGCCTGGCTGGACATCACCGGCTATTGCGCCAACCAGCTTCGGACGCTGGACGATTGGACGACGTTGGCCTACCGCAAAGGCGGCGGCGAGGTCCGAGCAACCATCGATAGACTGATTGCGACCGATCATGCCGGACATGTTGGGGAATACACGATCACCTGCGCTGGCGGCGAGCAGCGTATCTGGGATTTTAGCACCACGCCGCTGGGGAAAATCGACAATCGCCGCGTGGTGATCAGCATATCGGCGGATGTCACTGAACGCAACAAAATTCGCGATGAGCTCCATCACAGCCGGCAGTTTCTGGAAATGATCATCCAGTCTTCGCCGCTGGCCGTCGTTGCCGTCAATATGGATGGTCTTGTGCAGGTGTGGAACCCGGCGGCAGAGCAAATTCTGGGCTGGACCCAGGAGCAGTCGATGGGTCGACCGCTTTTTCTGGACACCAGCGTGGATCAGGCCATGGTGCGTCGGCTCTACGCACAGTTGATGGAAGGAGGCGTAATCTCCGCCCATGACACCCGGATGCCGCGACGCGATGGCACGCTGGTCGACGTCAGCATTTCCGGCGGCCCCCTTTACGACGCGCAGGGCAAACTCGTCGGAATTGCGGGGATGGCGAAGGACATCACCGAGCGCAAACGGGCGGAAGCGGCGCTGCGCGACAGCGAAGAGCGCTTTCGACTGCTGGTGCAGAATGCCCCGGAAGCCATTTTCGTTCAGACCGGCGGATGTTTCGCCTTCCTCAACCCGGCGGCGCTGCACCTGTTCGGAGCGGACTCGCCCGAGCAACTGCTTGGGCAGACGGCGCTGGACCGCCTCCACCCGCGTTTTCATACGCTCGTCCAGGAGCAAATTCAGCGTCTGAACGACCTGCGACAGCCGGTGCCCGCGGTGGAGCAGATCTTTCTTCGCCTGGATGGTACGCCCTTGGACGTCGAAGTCTCGGCGGTGCCGTTCACCTATGGCGGTCAGAACGGCGCGCTGGTCTTCTTCCACGACATCAGCATCCGTAAACAGGCGGTGGCCGCGCTGCGCGACAGCGAAGAGCGCTTTCGCCAGATGGCCGAGAACATCCGCGAAGTGTTCTATCTCAACGACGCCCAGAAGCAGCAGACGCTCTATGTCAGCCCCGCCTATGAGCACATCTGGGGACGCAGCCGGGAGAGCCTCTACCAGCACCCGCGGTCATTCGTGGAGGCCATCCACCCGGACGATCGGGCTCGGGTCGTTGCCAGTTTCGAAGTGCAGCGCCAGGGCGTGCCGATCGATACCACCTATCGCGTCATTCACACCGACGGAACGATGCGCTGGGTGCGGTCACGCGCTTTTCCGGTCTTCGTCGACGGCGTCCTGAGCCGCATCGCCGGCATCGCCGAAGATGTCACCAACCTGTGGGAGTACGAGCGCCAGCTCAAACGGCTGACGCGGCAGCTCGTCGACATCCAGGAGGCCGAGCGTGGCGAGATCGCGCGCGAGCTGCACGATGAGATCGGGCAGACGCTGACGGGCATGAGCCTGTCACTGGAAATGCTCTTCCGCAGCCAGCCTCCTGAACGGACGCGCGAGGCGGCCGAGGTGCAGGACATCGTCCACGGTCTGATGAAGCGCGTCCGCGAGATGTCGCTCGATCTGCGGCCAGCCATGCTCGACGATCTGGGACTGATGCCGGCCCTGCGCTGGCTGTTTAAACGCTACAGCGAACGCACCGGCGTCCGCGTGGACTTTCATCACAACGCCGTCGATCGGCGCTTTGACCATGGGTTGGAGACGACGGTCTATCGCATCGTGCAGGAGGCGCTGACCAATGTGGCGCGCCACGCGGGCGTCGACGAGGTGATGGTCGATCTGTGGGCCACCGACCGCAAGATCGTCGCCCAGGTCGAAGACCAGGGGCGCGGTTTCGACGTCGAGAAACAGCGCGCGGCGGCGGCCACGGCCGGTCTGCTGGGGATGCGCGAGCGCGTGCGGGGGTTCGGCGGACAGATGATTCTGGACTCCGCCAGCGGGAAGGGAACCCAGTTGATGGTGGAGTTTCCGCTGGATGGATTGTTCGCCGAGCTGTCCGATCCCTTTGTCATGGATGAGCCATCGCGACCAACGTCCACCCTCCATGATGGAGATGTGCCTTCATGATACGCATTGTACTGGCAGACGATCACGAAATGGTGCGCGAAGGGCTGGCCCGGATGATCCAGGACGAAGGTGATCTGTCCGTCCTGGGCACGGCCAAAGACGGGCTGGAGGCGGTGCGCTTGGCCGAGCGGCTCAAGCCCGACGTGCTCATCGTCGACCTGATGATGCCCGGCATCAACGGCCTGGAAGTGACCCGGCAGGTGCAGCGGTTGGGCAGCGTGCGGGTGATCATCCTGTCGATGCACGCCGACGAGGCCTATGTGCGGGAGGGGCTGCGCGGCGGGTGCCGCGGCTATGTGCTCAAGGACGACAGCCGGACCGAGCTGATCCGCGCCATTCGCGAGGTGATGGCCGGCCGGCGCTACCTGAGCGCGCCGCTTTCCGAGCGAGCGATCGATTCCTATCTGAACCAGAACGAACCGCAGCCCGACGATCCGTATGAGCGGCTGACGACGCGCGAGCGCGAGGTCTTCCAGCTCATCGCCGCCGGCCATGGCAACAAGGCCATCGCCGACCTGCTATCGATCGGCGTGCGCACGGTGGAGACGCACCGGGCGAACATCATGGAGAAGCTGCACCTGCACACCCCGGCGGAGATCATCCATCTGGCCTATCAGCGGGGGATTTTGAAGTAGGCCTGTCCGCAATTGAGCGCGCGCAAGCTGGGCACCTTGAGGAGTATTTGCGGTGCGTGACTCCGGGGGTGTTCGGGAGCAGAAGGCCTCCGTTTCAAGACCTCCAGGAGAGCATACAAATCGAGTCGGTAGAAACGCAGTCGTTGCATTCCGGGGTTGTTCTGCTATAGTTTCAACGAGTCTTGTAGAACATCCTTTCTGATTCGATCGCCAAGGAGAGGCATCATGAAACTCCTGCTCACCTCCGCCGGCATCAGAAACGCCAGTATCCACACCGCCTTGCTCGACCTCCTGGGCAAACCGATTGCCGAGTCCAGCGCCCTGTGTATCCCCACCGCCAGCTACGCCCTCCCCAACGGGCCGATCATGGCCTGGAATTTCATTAGCGGACGAGAACCCGAATGCCCCATGTGCGAATTGGGCTGGAAGTCATTGGGGGTGCTGGAGCTCACCGCGCTGCCGAGCATCGACAAAGCGCTTTGGGTCCCCATGGTTCAGGAGACCGACGTTCTGCTGGTGAATGGCGGCGATCCTCTGTATCTGTGCTACTGGATGCGCCAGTCCGGACTGGCCGACCTCTTGCCGTCGCTGGGCGCGGTCTACGTGGGACTGAGCGCCGGGAGCATGGTGATGGCCCCCAACATCGGGAAGTACTTCGTCGGCTGGACTCCGCCCACCGGTGGCGATGAAACGCTGGGACTGGTCGATTTTGCGATGTTTCCGCACCTGGATCACGAGATGCTGCCACATAATTCCATGGCTGACGCAGAAAGATGGGCCGCCGGGATGCGGGTGCCGAGCTACGCGATCGACGATGAGACCGCCCTCAAAGTGACCGACGGCACCGTCGAAGTGATCTCCGAAGGCCATTGGAAACGGTTTACGCCCTGATGGAGGCTAGAGCGTATCTGAAAATTCATGGCGCTCTCTCGAATCGGCGGCTCGCGGTTCACGAGATTCTGTTGAAAAAGGGAGAATATGGGAATGCGAGGTAGGATCAAGCGACAGACAGAGGGAGCCAATAGGCAGCGCATGGCGGTTCCGCCCGACGTTAGAAACGTCGGGCTACCCTCAACCCCCGAAAAACCCTCTGAAGAGGGTTTCTCCAGCGGAATTCAAGGGATGAGCGATTCCTGGTGCAACCGACTTCAGTCGGTTTCTCGCGTCTTTGGAGGGTAGCCGGAGAATTCTATTCTCCGGCGGCGCATCGGCGACATCAGCGCGTTTTCGGGCAGCGCTGACCCTTTTTCAACAGAATCTCACGAACCGCCCCTACGCGCGATCTCCGTGTGTAGGGGCGCATCGCGATGCGCCCGATTGAGGCGAATTATGTTTTTTCAGATATGCTCTAGGGGCGGACGTGCAAACGAAGGCTGTCTGTGTCCGCCCGTGGCAAACCTCTTACAGATTCGATTGCATCACCGGGGTGTCAGCTTCGCTTCTCACATCACCCCACCGGTTCGAGCGGCAGAAAGAGTGTCTGGCCGGCGAACAGGGCGTTCGGCTCAATCAGGCAGTTGACGCGCGCCAGCTCGCTCGTCGGCATGCCGGTGGTCAGCGCCAGATCGCCCAGCGTATCGCCTTCCTGCACGACATACGGGATCCAGCCCTGCGGCGGCGCGGGGCAGTCGCCGCTGGACGCGAGAGTCGGCGCGCCCAGCGTTGGCGGGTTGAGGTCGATCGGCGTGATTGAGGGAAAAAGCGTCCTGTTGACCCCGGTGAACGCCAGCGTGGCCGGCAGCGGCGTCTGCAAGGGGAGCGGCGCGGTACGGGTGAGGTTGCAGGCGGCAGTGAGCAGCGTCAGGAATACGACACTCCAGAAGCGGCGACCGGGCCGCTTCGCAATTGCTTTATCCATCGGTTCCCTGCCCAGCTCTTCCAACAATAAAACGGCTCCCTGCCCTCAACGTGGCCGCGGCGCAGCATCAGGAGGGCGAGGGGTAGGAACCTCTCTACATTACTCTATTTCGCAGGTTGTCTCCACTGTGAATCGCAGGATTCTTCGTATAATTTGAGAGTATGATCGCAGTCATCGAGGGGGAGGCACATGGACGACGCACAGGCGCTGTACCGCGAAGGCGTACTGGCGCTCAAGGAGCAGCATGATGCAGCGCGGGCACGGCAGCTCCTCACCCAATCCCTCAAACTCAATCCGAACAACGAGCTGGCCTGGTGGTGGCTGGCACAGGCTACCGATGACCCGAAGCGCAAGCTTCAGTGCATGGACCGGCTCCTCAAGATCAACCCGAACAACGAGAAGGCACTGAATCTGCGCGCAAAGCTCCAAAGCGCGTCCGGCCCGCCCGCCTCGGCCCCCCGACTGGCCGATCCGGCGCCCTCCGCCCCGGCCCAGCCGCCACCTCCCCCCGCGTCTCCGAAGCGCAGCATCCATGACCGGCTGAGTCAGGCCTCGCTGGTGCATCACGACCCGGACGCCGAACCGGCGCCGTCAACGCCTCCGCGCCGCGCGGCCACCTTCTTCGATCCCTCGGCCGAGGCCGCGCCGCCTGCGCCCTCACCGGCATTGGTGGAGCAGGACGAACCTGTGATGGACGCCGCGGCCTCGCGCGAGCCGTCCTTTCTGATCGACTCGATGGAAGCGGCGGCGCTGTCGGTGCCGGGCGCACCCAAAGCGAAAGATGCCAAGACCAAACCCAAGCCATCGGGCGGGACCGGCTTCTACGAGGACAAACGCGACCTGATCCAGACCGAGGACCTGGTGCTCACCGGGCAGTCGAAGACCCTGAACGACAAGCTGACCCCGCAAGAAGAGCAGCAGATTGCCAAACATCTGGCCGCCGCCGACGCGCGCTTCAGCAGCGAAGACGAAGAAGGCGCCATCGAGCAGTACGTCTACGCGCTGCAAATCCAGGTCGATCATCCGGTGGCCATGCAGCGCGCGGTGCGCCTGCTGCACCAGCTCAAATATACCGAGGATGCTCAGGAGCTGCTGACGCGGGCCATTGAAGCCGGCACGCCGTCGCTCGCCATCTACCTGACGGCCATCGACGTGCACAAGCTGCTGGGCAATTACAGCAAGGTCGATGCCCTGCGCGAACAGGTCGTGCAGATGGACAGCGTCGACGAGGCCACCATTCTCAAGATCATCGACAGCCTGCTCAACGACGTGCAGGCGGGTCGGGCGGTCGAGCTGCTGGAAAAGGCGCTGGAGAAGCGGCCCACCAGCCACGATCTGCTCATGAAGATGGGCGAGATGCTGGAAGACCAGGGGCGCAAACCGGCGGCAGCGCGCTACTACGAACAGGCGGCGCGCGTCGGCAAGAAGGGCAAGAGAAACCAGGCGGACAAGGTCATGCAGGCCATGACGCCGGTGATCACCGACCACGAGCGCGGCAGCGTGGTGCTGGCGCTGCGCGAGGCCTTCGGGTTCACGGCCGCCTATCTGGTCATGGCCTGGCAGGACGCCGGCCTGAATCTGCTCCGGCTGACCCCCTTGCACTGGCTCGGCGTCGGGCTGTCGCTGGTCGGCGGCTACTGCGTGATCACCGCCTTCTCGTCCCCGCAGCAGAAGGGGCTGGCGAAGTTCTTCGGCGGTCAGGTGCCGGCCGCGCCGGAAGGCGGCAAGTACACCCAGGAGGTGGTGGTCAAGCCGTGGGAAGAGGACATAGCCATTCCCTCCGGCCCACTGCAAGACCCGACCAACCTGCCGATCCTGCCCTCGTGGGCGCGCATGCTCTTCGCGCTGGTCGGCTTCGCGGTCCTGGCCCTCGCCTTCTATCTGGTGTTTGGCCGGGCGATCGCACTGCTGATCAACCCGGTACAGCCGGAACTTCCCAGCATCTTAGACTTCATCGACGTGGAGTAATCATCTGCCATGGATGCCTTCGGCGCGCTTTTTTCCTTCGCCATAGCTGTCTTCATCGTCCTGTTCGAAATGTCGGTGATCTATCCGCTGCCGCTCAGCGACGTCGGGCTGGTGCGCTACCGCACCATGCCGACCATGACCTACCTGCTGATCATCGCCAATTCACTGATCTTCATCGCCTGGCAGGCGCCGGATCTCTACGGCACGCACATCGTCGACTTTGCAGATCTCCAGCCGTACATGGACAAGATCTGGACCTACGGCTACCGCGACATCTTCATGACCCAGGGGCAGAGCATCGGCGCCTTCACCACCTTCACGTCGATGTTCATGCACGGCGACATCTGGCATCTGTTCGGCAACATGATCTTCCTGTGGGCCTTTGGCCGCCGCCTGGAAGACGCCTGCGGTCCCTGGCGCTTCCTGCTCTTCTACCTGACGGCGGGCATGATCGCCAATCTGGGGTCGGTGGTGCTGAACCCGGTCGTTGAGGAACTGCCGAGCGTGGGGGCCTCCGGGGCGATCGCCGGGTTGATGGGGGCGTTTCTGGTGCTGTTCCCACGGGCTAAGATCCAGTGCCTGTGGTTCCTGGGGATGCTCCTCTGGCTGCCCTCCCGGTTGATCACCCGCGCCGAGACGATGTTCTCGCGCTACATCTTCCTGCCGGCCGGCCTGTTCCTGATCTACTTCGCCTTCCGCGAGCTGCTGCCTTCGCTTCAGACGATCACCCAGGGCAGCGAGATCGGCGGGGTCAATAACCTGGCGCACCTGATGGGCTTCGTGGCCGGGCCGCTGATCCTGCTGTTCGTGCGCAAGGACCTGCTGGTGCGCTATGTGACGCGGCGCGCCGTGTAGGCAAATCCTGCCCATCCATTATCAATTTCTCTCAAGGCGCGCCCAGTGTGCTCCCCGCCTGGCCGAAGTTGCTCGCCAGGATCGAAAAATCGGTGATGTTCACGACGCCATCGCCGCTGAAATCGGCCGGGGCGTCGACGTTGGTCGTGCCGAAGGTCGCGGCCAGCATGCTGAAATCCTGAATGTTGACGAAATTGTCATTGTTGGCATCGCCGCCGCGAAGCTGTGGCACGGCGATCGCGTTCGAGCCGAGGACCAGGTTGGCGTTCGCCACGCTGCTGCTCAGCGTGTTGTTGTGCTTGACCCAAATATGGTAGGTGCCGGGAGTGATCGCGCCGATGGCGAACGCGCCGGAGCTGTCCACCGCAACCATCTCGTCGAAGACTGCGCTTCCGTGACTCGGCGGCACGACCCGGACGCGCACCATCGTGGTCCCCAGCACGTGATGCTGAATCGTCACGGTCCCGTTGATCGTCGCGGTTGGCGTCACCGCGGCATGGAGGACCAGCGTCGCGTCGCTGGCCAGGGCGTTGTAGGCGGCGACCCCGATGTAGTAGACGATCCCCGCATGGGCGTTGAACTCCACCCGTGAAGTTTGCACTCCGCCATAGTCATCGTTCATGGCGACAATCACCGGGTAGAGCGGGTCCGGCGTGGTATACACGCCCAGCACGGTGTCATAGTCGCTGCCCAGCGTGTCGACGACGACGCGGTGCGAGAGCCCGCTGGCGAACGAATAGCGATACCAGACCATGTTGGCATTCAACGGACTGTTGAGAGTCGGATCGCCGGTCATGGTCGCAAAGCGGATGTACTCCTGCGTGACGCCATATGGCAGCGACGGGATGACCACCGCCCCGCCCGACCCATCGTTCAGGGGCGGCCCCTGGTAGACGTTCAAAGTCAGCGTCTGGTCGCTGGCCAGTGCGCTGTAAGCGCCTACGGCGATGTAATAGAACGTCCCCACGCTGGCGGTGAACTCGACCCGCGAAGTGGTCCCGGCCCCGCTGTCGTCATCGCACGCGATCAGCGTCGGAGTGGGTGCTCCGGGGCTCGTGTAAACGCCCAGGACCGTGTCGTAGGTGCTGCCCTCCGTGTCGACAATAATCTGGCGCGGCTGCCCGCTGTTGGACCAGTAGCGATACCAGACCACATCCTGACTGGCGCAGGTAGTCGGGTCGCCGGTCATCGTAGCATAGCGGATATAGGCCTGGCTCATCGTGTACGGCAGGCCGCCCACCGTATAGGCCCCGGCCCACTGATCGTTCGCCGGCGGCGCCTGGTTGACGTTCAGCGTTAGCGAAACCTCCCCGTTGAGCGCGTAATAGGATGCGACGCCAATATAGTAGATGACGCCGGCAGACGCGGTGAACTCGACGCGTGAGGTCGTCCCGGTTCCGCTGTCGTCATCACAGACGATCAGCGCAGGGGTGACCGGGTTAGGACTGGTGTAAACCCCCAGCACAGTGTCGTAGCTGCTCCCCTCGGTGTCGACGACCAGCGGGCGCGGCGAGCCGCTGGCGAACGTGTAACGGTACCAGACCATGTGATTGCTTCCACAGACCGTCGGATCGTTGATCTGTGTGGCGTTCCACACGTCATTTTGTGTGCGGCTATAGGGCGGATTCGAGGCGACATAGGCCCCGGCAGATGCATCGTTGAGAGGCGGCGGCGTACTGAGATACAGCCGGCCTCGCCCATAGACGGTGTCATAGCCGGCGGCGCCCATATCGACCGCGCGGCTTTCGAGAAAACCCTGGATCTGAGCGGCCGTGTACGACGGATACGCCTCCCATACCGCCGCCGCTGCCCCGGCGACATGCGGCGTCGCCGCCGAGGTGCCGTTGAAGCTGTCATTGCCGTAAGACCAGGTATCGACGACGGCATAGCCGGCGAGGCGCGGCTGGTTCAGCCCCGTCCCGAGCGAGCCGCCGCTACCCATCGAAGGACCTTCCGAGCTGTAGCTCTCCAGCGCATAAGGTGCGGAGCGGAAAAGCGCTGCGATACCCATCACGCTGAGGCCGCTGGCCGGATCGTTAAGGCTGCGCTCGAACATGTTGTTTTCGTAGTTTGGCGCGTTGTGCCCCATTACATCCAGGACCACAGTCTCCGTCGCGCTGTAACGGTGGATGGCGAATCCGTACTGCGCTGTGCCATCGGTTGTGGCGTAGACCTCTTCCGTAGGCGGCTGAGTGCCCGTCTGCCAGTTGCGACTGCTGGCGAACTGCGTGCAGGTCCCGCCTGAGCACTTGTAAATGTACAGGTCGTAGTCCTGGTTGGTCGTCGGCCAGCGGTTCCAGCGTAGCGCCGTGTGCAGACCGACATTGGCTGGGAGATCGGCGCCGCCGCTGAAGAAGTCGATCTCGTCGCCGGTCGTGAACTCGTGCCAGCCGTCGCTATCCGGATCGTTGAAGTTGGCCTGATAGTTGGTCAGGCGTCGGTTGCCGCCGGACTGGGTGTTCAAAACACCTTTCCCCATGGCGTAGTTGATCGCTTGCGAGACCTGTCCCGATCCGTCACCGGGATCGTCGTTGTAGTAGGTTAGCGACGAGGTAATGACGTCCGGGCGGGTGCTCGCCGCGCGATCCGCCAGTTCGCGGATGCGGCTTGCCATTTCCGTGGCGGTGCCCGGGGTGACCAGGATCAGATCCGCACCCGGAGCCATGTCGAAGACGATCTCGGCGCAGGCGGTGCCGTGGCGGCTGCCGGTGCCGATCGTCCCCAGGGTGGTGAGCCGCGCTCCGGTCGGAAGTTCGCCCAGGCTCTGCGCCGTGGTGTAATCCTTGAAGGAATCCAGCACCGCGACGATCAGCCCAGTGCCGTCAAACCCGCGGGCGTGCCAGTCATCGGCGTTGGATGCCGCGACGCCTTCGGTGAGGAAACTCCCCGCCAGCGGAACGATGCCGCCGTCCTGTTCCGGCTCCTCAACCGACCCATCGGCGGGATAGAGCGGGATCGGCCGGCGGATGAACGACAACTCCGGCAGGAAAACCAGGGTCTGCAAGGCGAGGGGTGGAACATCGGCCTCCAGCCAGCGGTCGAAACGCGCACCCAGAACGCCCCCTTCCGCCTCAATGCGCGGCTCGGCGGCCTCCGCGGCGGCGGCATCGAAGAAGATGAACAGCACCCGCAGACGTTCGTCGGTTACTTCCAGGCCGGCCGCCTGCGCCTGAAGCGCGCCCGCTGCCGGATCGCGCCGCCAGGTTTGCAGCAGGTCGGCCAGTTCGTCGCTGAGGGCCGGGAATTCCGGTGAGGCGCCCTTACCCGCGGGAGGGTTGCCCAGATCGATCGCTGCGAGGGCAGGCGAGTCCTGGGCGGCGAGTTGCGCGCTCATCAGGAGGATCAGCATCGTAACAGCCAGAAGGCGGGTGATGGGGAGGTGCTTTATAGCAAACATGAGTGCCTGCCTCGCGTGTTCCCAGAGAATGAAGGAGAGACAAGGCGGTGATCCAGAGGGGGAAGCGACAGGCGCATCCCAGTTTACCGTCGTGGCGTACAGCGCAGGCCAACGGCGCCGGCAGGAATGTCGCGGGTGAAAACGGCCACATACGTCGCTGCCGGCCGCGTGACCAGCGGACGCTACCTAGTGTGATCTTCACGCGAAACAGTCGTGGAGAATAGGACCAAGTGATCCCTTGGATCGGACGGAATCTACGTTCCCTGGCGCGGCTGGCCGGTCAGTCGTTCCAGCGCCTCTTCCTCTTCGGGATTGGTGACGACGGTCAGGGTGTCCCACAGCTTGATCTCCGTCGTGCCGTGCGGGACGAGCAGCTTCTCGCCCCGACGGATCGCCGCCAGCGAGCTTTCGGCCGGCCACTTCACCATCTTGACTATCTTGCCGGCGATCGGCGCGCCCGGCCGGACCATCAGTTCGACGACGTGCGCCCCGGTCAGCGTGTGCAGACGAAGCTGCTCCTCGGTATGCTGCTCCTCGATGCGCCGGGTGATGGCCCGGTTGTAGGCGCGCATCACATCGCTTCGCCGCAGAATGCCGATCGGCCGTCGAGAGCTGGCGCTTTCCAACACCGGCAGCCGGCCCACGTCGCGCTGGCCCATGCGCCGCACCGCCGTCCACAGCGGCTCGTCCGGCAGGGCCGTCGCCACATCGCGCACGGCGATCTCGCGGACTACCCTGACCGTCTCGCCATCGCCTCCTGCGCCATCACCGCCGACGGCTTCGTAGGCTGCCTGCAAGTCGGTGAGCGTCACGATTCCGGTCAGCATGCCGTCACCGTCGACCACGCACAGCCCGTGCACGCCGGCTTCGCGCAGTGTGTCGCGCACGTCGACCAGCGGGCGATCCTGGTGAATGCACGGCGGGGGGGTCATCATGGCATCCAGCACCGTCAGATCCGACAGCACGTCGATGTCACGCCCCTGCTTGATGAAGACCCCCTTGCGCGCCAGGCCGTAGGCGTACACGCCAAGGGGAGCCAGCCGTTCGGTCACGAACATACACACCACAGCCGACAGCATGATCGGCAGGATCAGTCGGTAGTCGTCGGTCAGTTCGAAGACCATCATGATGGCCGTGATCGGCGCGCGAATCACCCCGGCCATGGCCGCCGCCATCCCGGCAATGGCAAAGGCCTCCGTATCGCTGACGTTCGCGCCGGGCATCAGCAGGTGAACCAACCGGCCGGACGCCCCACCGAGCATCGTGCCGACGAACAGCGACGGCGCGAACAACCCGCCGACGAACCCACCGGCGATGCTCACCGTGGTCATCAGGAGTTTGGCCGCACCGAGCAGGACCAGGAACAGGATGGTGTACTCGGCTTCCGAAGAATTGAGGACATCGGACATGACTTCGCGCCCGGTCCCCATGATCTGCGGCAGGAAGATGGCGACCAGGCCGACCAGGGCGCCGGCGAGGGCGGCCCTCGCCGGACGGGGCAGCCGAACGTGCAGCCGGTGCCACAGGTCGTGCTGCCAGTACACCGTGCGAATGAACAGCGCCGCCACCGGGGCGATCAGCAGCCCCAGCACCGCATAGAGCGGCGTCTCGACGAGGGATCCAAGGCTGTAGCGCAGATCGCCAAACTCCGCACCGCCGACCTCAACCGCCTGCGTGAAGGCCGTTGAGACGACGGCGGCAATGACCACCAGACCGAACGACCGGGTTTGCAGTTCGCCGTTGAGGATCACCTCCATGGCGAAAAACACTCCGGCGATCGGCGCATGAAAGGCCGCAGCGATGGCGCTCGCCCCACCAGCCGCCACCATCAGTCGAATGTTTTCCTGTGTCAGATGCAGCCGCTGGCCGAAGAACGAACCGAGATTCGCGCCAATCTGGACACTCGGATCTTCCGGCCCGACCGACGCCCCGCCGCCGATTGACAGCGCCGAGGCCAGCGCCTTGAACGGCATGTGCCAGTAGCGCAAACGACCGCCGCTGTACGCCACCGACTCCATGATGCCGGCGACGCCATGATGCCGCTCCTCGCCAATGAAGCGGTCCATGATCCAGCCCACCAGCAGGCCGACCCCGACCAACGTCACGACGATCCCGAATCCGCCCAGCACCGGCCCCAGGATCTCCTGTGCCAGACCTTCCTGAAAAACGCGGTGCGCCAGATCGATCCCCTGCCGGAACAGCCAGACCCCCGCCCCGGTCGCCAGGCCGACAATCAACGCCAGGGCGAAAAGCCGAGTGTTTTCCGAGACAAAGAGCGTGTGCCCTGCCGCGTCGAGGAAGCTGCGGGCGGCATTGCGAGGAGATGTGGAGTTCATGTTGACTGCCTGAACCATGCTGTCAAGGTGCTGCGCGCGATTATAGCACCCGCGCTCCTTTCGTCAGCCACCGCCGGCCTGTTCGTAACTCGCCCCACCACGTTGTATTGCCGCTCTGCATTGCCGTTATAATGGAATGACGTTTATCACGAGGTGGATGCGCCCATGACCACGCGCGAAGCACCGGTCAGCATCGAGCAGTTCGAGGCTTTTCTCGCCCGGCCTGAAAACCGCGATCGCCGCTTTGAACTCATCGACGGGGAGATCATCGAGAAACCCATGCCTACTGACGAACACGGTTTCATTGTCCATGTCTTCAGCGGCGAATTCTACATTTACTTCCGCGAACACCCGATTGGTCGGGCAACCATAGAAGCACGGGTACGCCCAACGGGTAGCCTGGGCGAGGACCGACTGCCCGATATCGCCGTCATTCTGGGCGATAAACCCGTGCAAAGACGCGGTGCGGTAGACTTCATCCCTGACATCTGCATCGAAGTGCAGTCGCCCGACGACAGCCTGCGCCTGATGCGCGAGAAAGCGCGCTTCTACGTCGCCCACGGTGCGAAATATGCTCTGGTCGTGCTGCCGGAGCATCGCCTGATTGAGCTGTATGGGAGCGACGAGACCGAAGCCGTCTTCACGGGCGACATGCCGCTGACCTTCGGCGATCTGCTCCCCGGCTTCGCCGTCCCGGCCAGCCGCTTCTTCCCGGCCACAGCCTAAATCCCAGCCGTTTCACCGTATCCCTCCCGCCCGCTACGCGCCCAGATCGCGGCGGCGAAATCATGCCACCCCTGGGTATAATCGGCATATCGACCGGGTCTGGGGAGGAACGGGATGCGAGGCGGGCGCAGGGTCAGAGTCGCCGCAGCGCTGGTGCTCACGCTCAGTGGGTGCAGCTTCGCCGTGCCGGCCGTCACCCCGACCATCGCCCCATCGCTGACACCCAGCGACACCGCCATTCCGTCAGCGACATCCACCGCGCCGCCGTCGGCCACGGCGACCCTGCTGCCGACGATCACCTTGTCGGCGACCTGGACGGCCACGCCCACATCTTTGCCGACCGATACACCGGCTCCGACAGCGACCGAGACGGCGACGGCGACACCAACGGCGACGCCTTCCGTCACGCCATCGCTGATCCCGACGGATACGCCCACGCCGTCGGCAACGCCGACCGATACCGTCACCCCATCGCAGACTCCGACCGATACGCCGACGTCCACATCGGTTCCCACGGCGACGCCGGTTCCCACCTCAACGCCGACGCCAACCCCGCTCCCATCGGCCACGGCAACGAATACGTCTACGGCCAGCCCGACGGACACGTCGACACCGGTTCCCACCGCCACGCCAACCAGCACCGCGACAACCGTCCCGTCGGATACGCCCGCGCCGACACAGACCCCGACCGACACCGTTACCCCCACGTCGACGGATACGCCAAGTGCGACCTCGACGCCGGTTCCCACCGCGACGCCCATCCCTTCGGATACGCCCACGCCGACACAGACACCGACCGACACCGTTACTCCGACGTCGACGGATACGCCAAGCGCGACCTCAACACCGATTCCCACCGCCACGCCGACCGACACCGCGACAACTGTCCCGTCGGATACGCCCACGCCGACACAGACTCCGACGGAAACGACGCCGCCAACCGTGACGCCGCTGCCGATCATCCCGACCCGCACGCCGACCGCGTCGGCAACTCCCACCGACCGGCCAACGGCAACCAGCAGCCCGACATCGGCCGTGCCGCCGACGCCAACCCTTCCGCCGACGCTCACCCCGCCGCCATCGCCGACTCAGCTCCCCGGCCCTGGCACGCCGCTGCGACCAATCCTGGCAACCGCGACGCCTCTCGCGACTCCCGTCGCGACGGCCACGCCCATCGGCGTGCCGCCCACGCTGCAAGTGACGCTGATTCAGGCGACCGTCCAGACCGTGCCCTTCACACCGGCGTTCGTCACTGTCGGCGTCCCGGCCACGGTCGCGCCCGTCACCCCGATTGTCGGCGAGACAACGCCCGTTGGCGTGGCCTCTACGCCGACGCCGGGGGTTGCCCCGCTGGGTGTGCCGCAGACGCTCGCGCCGAATGCCATTTCCCTGCCGACGGCCACCGTGCCGCCGGAACTGATCCCCACCATCGCCGACATTCCGCTGATCCTCCCGGAGAACCCGCTCACCCGCGCCTTCGCCCTCAGCACCAGCGGCGGCGGGGTCACCGGCAGCAGCCTGCTGCTCTCCAGCGGCGGCGGGGCCGTGACCTTCGCCCGCAACCCGGTCGATCCCAACCAGGTCGCCATGGCCGACCCGCGCGGCGTGCTTTACCTGATCGGCAACTACCTGAGCGGCGGCACGCCCGTCCGTCCGGAATTCTCGCCGTTCTCGCGCTTCGAGCCGGGTACCCCGGAAGAAAACAACGCCCGCGTGGTCGATCTCGCCTATGCGCCGAACGGATCGACCCTGGCCTTCATGGTCGATACCGAACGCGACGGCAGCACGCAGAACGATTTCACCAATGATGGCGTGTGGATCATCGAAGGCGCGGGCGGCGCGCGGCAGATCCTGCGCGAATGCCCGCCGGTGGTCACGGTCTGTACGGTCGATCGAGGCGCAGGGCCGTATTTCTACAACAGCCTGGATATGGCCTGGAGCTACCAGAGCGACGCGCTCATCGTCACGCTCGATCTGCCGGAGGAGGGCCGGCGCGCCTTCGCGCTGGTCACACCCGATCACGACCCGAACTACCTGCCACCGACCTTCCGCTATGACAGCGCGCGCTGGGCCTTCGACGGGCGCATCGTCGCCAGCGGCCGCGGCCCGGACGGCCAGCCCGTCTTCGCCGTGCTGCGCCGCGACGGCACCGCCGACTTCATCCGTCGCGCCGCCGAGATCGGCCTGCTCTGGGTCCAGGACGCCGTGCTGACGTCCGACAATCGCATCATCATGCTGGGTTCACCGCAAGGGCCTGGCCAGCCGCTGGCGCTGGTCGATCAGGAGGGCCACGCGCTGACCTCGCCAATCGGCACCGCGCCGCCGGAGCGCGTCTCGTGGAGCGCCGACCGCAGCGCCGTGCTGGTGGTCACCGCCGAGGAACAAAACGGGCAGATCGTTCGTCGCTTCTTCGTGGCCGAAATCAGCGGGCTGGTCCGCGAGATCACGCCTCAGGTGGCCGGGGCGCTGGCCGTCGAGTGGGTGGGCGCGGAGGTTCCCGCCGGCATCGAGGTGAACAATACGCTCACGCCGACACCGCCGCTGCCCTCGCGCTTCGAGGTGCAGATCGGCGCGCGGCTGCAAATCGTCGCCCTCGCCGGGGTGAACTTCCGTACCGAGCCGTCGCTCGATGCGCCCAGCCCCTTCCGGCTCAATTTCGGCGAGAGCGTGTTGATCCTGGAAGGGCCGGTCAATACCAATTCGCTGCTGTGGTGGAAGGTCGAAACGTCGACCGGCGCGCAGGGCTGGGTGGCTGAAAGTGATGGTTTGACCCAGATACTGGGGGCCATTTGACCCATAACAGAAGGCATTATTTCAGGCATAATGATCGCATGCACTGCTCAGGGGAGGCATGACATGGCCCATTCACCGCACACTCGCTCGTCCGCCGTTCGATCGGCGGCCACAGAAACGGGCGAATTGCCCAGGGTCGAAATACCCGCACCCAGTTCTCTATCGCTTGATCCTCCTCCTGAACAACCCAGGAGCCGCGCGCCGCGCGCGGTCACCGGCCTGCTGCCGGCAGTGGTCGATACGGCCGATCCGGCCAAGTTTGCAGAAGACACATCCGGCGATACCGGCGCTACCGAGCCGGTCGCGACCGAACCGATCTCACTGAGCGTAAAATGAGCACACGGCGTTGATCACCTCGCCCTGTTCTTCGACAGTCATTTCGGTATAGAACGGCAGCCGCAGCAGCCGGTCGCTCAGCGCCTCCGTCACCGGGCAGTCGCCCACCTTGCCCCCAAAAGTTCGCCCCATGTCGCTCAGATGCAGCGGCAGGTAGTGGAACACCGCCAGAATGCCGCGCACCTTCAAATGTTCGATCAGCGCGGTTCGCACCTCCAACGACGGCAGCATCAGATAGTACATGTGATAGGCCTGTTCACACGCCGCGGGCACCGTCGGCGTGCCGATGCCATGCGCTTCCGCCCAGCCGCGCAGCTCGCCCTCGTAGCGTTCCCAGAGCGCCCGGCGCTTCACCTGAATGTCGTCACGCGCTTCGAGCTGGGCCAGCAGAAACGCCGCCAGCAGTTCCGACGGTAAATAGCTCGATCCCACATCCACCCAGGTATATTTGTCGACCTGCCCACGGAAGAAGCGGCTGCGGTTGGTGCCTTTTTCGCGCAGGATCTCGGCCCGCTCGATGTACTGCGGGTCGTTGATCAGCAGCGCGCCTCCCTCCCCGCACTGGAGATTCTTCGTCTCGTGGAAGCTCTGCGTGGCCATGACGCCCAGAGTCCCGAGCAACCGCCCGCGATAGCGGCCGAGCAGCCCGTGCGCGTTGTCCTCGATGACCGAGATGCCATGCCGCCCGGCGATGTCCAGGATAGTGTCCATTTCACAGGCCACGCCGGCATAGTGCACCACCACGATGGCCCGCGTCCTCGGCGTGATCGCCGCTTCCAGCAGGGCCTCGTCCAGGTTGAGCGTGTCCGGCCGCACATCCACGAACACCGGCTTCGCGCCGCGCAGCACGTAGGCGTTGACCGTCGAGACGAAGGTGAACGACGGCACAATCACCTCGTCGCCCGCCTTCAGGTCGAGCAGCAGCGCCGACATCTCCAGCGCGTGCGTGCAGGAAGTGGTCAGCAGCGCCTTCTGCACCCCCAGCGTCGATTCCAGCAGCGTGTGGCACTTCTTTGTGAAATCGCCGTCGCCAGAAAACTTGCCGGCCGCCATGGCTTCCTGCATCCTGCCGAGTTCGGTACCGACCAGAGTCGGGCGGTTGAACGGGATTTTGTGCATGATCACCTGACTTCTTCTCGATTATGAAGGACGGCGGGCGGCCAGCAGGCGCGACCCACCATAGCGAAAATGGGCGCCGGACCTGATCGCCGCCGTTTCGACGGCCATCACCGCCGATAGCACCCGGTTGAGCGGCGCTCTCAGCTTGAATTCGGCATACAGATCGAATTCCGACTGTTCGGCCGTCGGATGCGCCTTACGCGACCGCGTCAGCATCATCAGCGGCAGCAGCAGCGACACGAACGACGTCGTCTCGATCACCTGAAAGCCGGCTGCCTCGACCCGCGCGACCAGCTCGTCGCGTTCATAACGCCGCTTATGATAGCTGACCTCGTCGACCATGCTCCACAGAAAGCGGTGCTGCGGCACGCTGATCAGCAGGCCGCCCCCCGGCTTGAGCGCGCGGTACATCTGCGTCAGGGCCTGGTCGTCCTCGTCGATGTGCTCGATCACGTCGAACGCGCCGATCAGGTCGAAGGCCCGTTCGTAGGGGACGTGCCGGGCGTCCATTTGCAGCAGCGTCGCCGCCGGCACCCGCTGCCCGGCGAAGCGCAGCCCTTCGACGTAGATGTCGCTGCCGTAAAATTTCGCCGCCGGCAGGTGCGCCGTCAGATGCTGAAGCACGAAACCCGTGCCGCAGCCGATCTCCATAATCCGCTGTGCGCCGGCGAAATGGCGGCGGATCAGGGTCAGAATCAGCCGGTTGCGCGCCTCGAACCAGAAGTGGCCTTTTTCCAACTGCGCCAGGTGGGCGAAGAAGTCGCCGCCATAGCTGTCATTGCCGCCGGCGAGTTCCGGGGCATAGAGCGGGATGCCCTCCTGACATTCCGGCGCGTAGCCGCACGCCGGGCAGGCGTCGAGTCTTTCCTGTAAGAGGATGTCGCCCGTCTCAGGAAAGACGGTTTCGCAGCGCAGACAGCGCCTCATGACGGCATCCCCTCGGCGTCGAACCAGCCGTGGTACCACAGCTTGATCGATTCAGTCAGGAAGCCGTTCCGCTGGTACAGCCGCTGCGCCGCCAGGTTGCGCCCCTGGGTGACCACCGTCACGCGCGCGCAACCCTGCCCGGCGAACCAGTTCAGCGCCGCCGCCACTACCTGTCCTCCCAAGCCGCGCCCGCGCGCGTTTTCGGCGACGCCGACCAACCCGATCTGCCCTTCGGTCGCGTCTTTGGCCGGGTGCAGATGGCAGGTGATGAAGGCCGCCGGCTGTCGCTGGGCCTGATCGTCCGCCTCGGCCACCAGCACGGCGTCGGCATAGCCTTGGCAGCTCCGCTCGATCCATGTCGCGTAGAAGGCGTCGCACAGTTGGGTCGGGAAATGGCCGTCGAAATAGAAGCGCGAGTCGGTATAGCTACGGCTGGCCATTGTCCGCAGCGCCGGCAGATCGTCCTCCCGCCACGGCCGCAGGCCCTCCGGCAGTGCCGTCGCGTCAGCCGCAGCGACAGCCGGTGGCTTGCGCTCGAAGGTCACGCGCATGTCGACCAGACGGAAAATCGGCGCGCCGAGCAGTCGCAGCGTCTCGCGATCGTTCGGGTCGGCCAGGACGTACAGGCACTCGACGGCCTGGTCGCGGCACCAGGTCGTGATCTGGGCCAGCGACTCCGGCGTGACCGTCGCCGTGTTGACCCGCGCGATCCGCCGCCCGAAGAATTCGGTATCCCAGGGCAGCAGTTCACACAGAGGTGGAATTGTCATAGTTATGGGACTCGCCTTGGGCTGCGCCGGCAGGCTGTGTAAGTTCAGAAGGGTCGCTTTCGGTTGAGATCTCTTCACGCACGGCGTAGCTGGGGCGATCCATCAGGCGGACGTGCATGCGCGCCAGGTATTCGCCGATGATGCCCAGGGCGAACAACTGCACCCCGGCAAAGATGGCGATGATCGAGGCCAGGAACGGGAAGCCCGGCACGCTTTCGCCGCTAAGCAGGTAGCGGCCGATCACCACGATGAAGACGAGCACACCGAAGATCACGAAGGCGAAGCCGACCAGGCTGGCGAACTGCAGCGGCATCACACTGAAGCCGGTGATCATGTTCATGGCATGGCGGATCAGCTTGGCCACCGTGTAGTTGGAGACGCCCACGTGCCGCGCCTCGTGGCGCACGGTCACGTAGGAGAAGCGCGAGCTGCCCCAGGTGAGCAGCACGTCGATGGAGACGTAGGCGCCGTGGTAGCCCTCGAAGGCGCGCGCCACCTGCCGGCGAAACAGGCGAAAGGCGCTCACCTTGGTGGCGATATCCACGCCCATCGACCCCTGAAGCGCCAGCTTGGTGAGCTGCGAGGCCACGTTGCGCAGCAGGCCGTGATGCATCTTCGCCGGCGCGCCGTAGACCACGTCGTAGCCCTCGTTCAGCTTCGCCAGCAGCAGGGGGATCTCTTCGGGCGGGTTTTGCAGGTCGTCGTCCAGTGTGACCACCACGTCATGGCGCGCCGCGCGGATTCCGCAGAGCAGCGCGCTGTGCTGTCCGTAGTTGCGCATCAGGTTGATGCCGCGCACGGTCGAGTACTGCCCAACCAGCGCCGCGATCGCTTCCCAGCTACGATCGCGGCTGCCATCGTTGACCAGGAGGATCTCGTACTGCGGACACAGGTCGTTCAGCACCGCGGTCAGCCGTTCGACCAGCGGTGAGAGCGTGTTTTCGCTGTTGTAGACCGGCACGACCACGGAAAAAGTCAGCGGCTGCATGGAAGCCCTCTGATCTGTGAATAACATGACCTGTATTCTAGCCGATCTGTCAAGTCGATGGCCGGAAGGTAGGAGCAGGTTCGTGAACCCGCCGCGCCAAGGGGGGGGCAACCCCCCCCCCCCGGGGGGGGGGGGGGGCCGGGGGGGGGGGGGGGGGGGGGGGGCCCCCCCCCCCGGGGGGGGGGGGGGGGGGGGCCCCCCCCGGGGGGGGCGCGCCCCGGGGGGGGGGGGGGGGGGGGGGGAGGGGGGGGGCCCCCGCGGGGGGGCCCCCCCCCCCCCCCCCGGGGCCCCGGGGGGGGGGGGGGCGTGAACCGCCACCGGGCTCGAGGCGCCCCTACGAACCATTCACCCTGCGCCGAGGAACTGGCGCAAAATGCCCCGACCGGTAGTTGAGTCCAGACGTGGTCATGGCCTATACTGGTGGCCTTCATGGGCGCATCATTCGGCCCGGCCGCCCGCGCGCCCGCCGGCCGGGCCGTACACCCACCAGTACTGGAAGAGGAAAGGATCTCCGGCATGGCTATCGATACCGTCATCGGTTATAGCTGTATCCCCAAGCAGACGCTCAATAGCGAAGGCATCCTGGAGCGGCTGAAGGCGCGCGATCGCGCCCGCACGGTCATCGAGCTGTACCGCGAGGGCGGCGACGAGCGCCATCCCAGCCTGATGGAATTCGAGTTCACCCGCATCAATTCCGAGGGCGATGAAGAGCACCGCATCGTCAACGTGCAGGAAATGCTCAACCATGGCGCCGAACTGGACCCGCTGGCCCATCACTGTGCCGGCTGCCCGGCCAACGTCAGCGGCCACCCGTTCGGCTGCTTCGGCGTCATCCAGTACCCGATCAGCGCCCGCGCCGAGCGCTGGCTGCTCGACCGGCTGCCGGGTATCGACGAGCCGCTGATCTGGCTGCTGCTTCGCCAGGGTGTGCAGGATCTCGGCTACAATGGCGATCTGATCGGCCCCCTGCGCCAGCAGAAAGACTACTTCGAGGAAAAGCGGCTGCCGGGGCGCGATCTGGTAGAGTTCGTCATCAGCGGCGATCAGGTCTTCGAGATGCTTTTCCTGGTCGGGGCGATTCAGCCCGCCCACGCCGGCATGCTGCTGCTCTTCTTCAACGCCATCCCTCGCGCCATCGAAGCCGACCACATCGTCCACATCCTCAACCGCGATCTGACCGCCGAGCAGATCGCCGCCGAGTTCCCGTTCCAGCTCCACGCCGCGGACGATGACGACATCACCATCTATGAACTGAAGCTCTTCTTCAAGGCGCTGCACACCGCCTGGACGCTCAATGTAGTCGTGGGCCTGGACGTGTGAGTTACGCTGCGTCCGAGCTGCATGGTTCGTCCGTGTTGCATGTGTCGTCCTGTTGACGGGCGGCGCTGGACTGCCGCGCCGGCGCCGGCGCTCGGTGGTGTAGAATGGGCCGCGTTGAATCGGGTTCAGACTGCGCCGTGACGTGAAAAAAGCCGCTCCGCTCTTCCTGATCACCTGCCTGTACCTGCTGATCGCAGTGGTCATCACCTATCCTGTGATCGCCCAGCTCGATAGCCGTCTGATCGGCCACCATCTGAGCGACGCCTACGAGTACATAGGGGTGACCTGGAGCATCAAGACGGCGCTGACGGCGGGCGCGAACCCGTTGTTCGTCCCCCAGATGCTCTACCCGGAGGGCATTCCAGCAGCTTTGGCCCTCAGCCTGCTGCTGGAGTGGATGCCGCCGCTGCTGCTCAGCTATGTCATGTCGCTGGCCGCCGCCTTTAACGTCTCCACACTGCTCACCCTGGCGCTCAACGGGCTGGCCATGTTCGTTCTGGCGCGCAAGCTCATGGGTGGCCGCCCAGGCCACTGGCCCGCCGCCTTCCTGGCCGGCCTGGTCTGGATGACCTACCCCGCCTTTCAGGGGCAGATGGGCGCCGCCCACACCGGCCTGCTGGCGCTGTGGGGCGGGCCGCTCTTCGCAGGCGTGGCCCTTGACCTGCCGGACCGTTCCCTCACCGACCGCCGCGCCTGGCCGAAAATTCTGCTGGCCGCCGTCCTGTTCACGCTCGGTCTGCTCGGCAACCCGACACTGCTGCTCTACATCATGACACCCATCGCCGCCTTCCTGCTGGCCCGGACGCTGTGGCGGCGCGAGCGCTTCCTGCCGCTGATCGCCGCTGTCGTCCTGGGCGGGCTGCTCTGGCTGCCGCTCGCGCTGCCCTCACTGGTCAGCCGGGCCGACGCCGACACGCTGGTGCTCGACATCGGCGGCGACGTCCGCTACAGCGCCCCGATTGTCTCGATCGTCGCGCCGTCGTTCTACCATCCGCTCTTCGGCGATCTGGAGTACCCCCGCCGCGCGATCGGCGCCGAGCCGTTCGAGCAGACCGGCTACCTGGGCATCGTCGCCGGACTGATCGTGCTCTGGGCGCTGATCTGCCGGCCGGCCGCGCGTCCCTGGCTGATGCTGGCCGTCGTCGCCTGGGTCTTCTCGCTCGGCCCTTTGCTCAAGGTCGAGGACCGGCCGCTGCTGGTCGAGATCGAGAACGGCGCACAGACGATCGCCACGCCGATCAGCCTGCCGTGGGCGCTGTTTGGCGATCTGCCGGGGCTGAGCTTCTTCCGCACCCCGGCGCGCTTCAACTTCGCCGTCGGCTTTGCCGTGGCGGTGATGGTCGGCTTCGGCACGGCCGCGCTGCTGCCCTCGACCCGGCGCGGTTGGGCACTCGCCCTGCCCGTCGCTGCCCTGATCCTGTTCGACTACCAGCTCTGGTGGCCGATGCCGACCAACACGGCCACCGTCCCGGAGCCGATCCGCGCGCTGGGCGAGGACCCGGAGATTCGCGCGGTGTTCAACGTGCCGGCCACCCACCCGTTGATCGTCAAGGAGGCGATGTTCCTGCTCACCCAGCACGGCAAGCCGATCCTCACTGGGCAGATCGCACGCGAGACGCCGCTCAAGGTGTCGAAGTCGGCCATCCTGGAGACCACGCTGGACCCCGGCCTGCTCGACGCCGCCGGGGTGGACGTGATCATCGTACATCGCTACCTGGAAGTGCCTGACGGGCTGGAGACCAGGCTGTTCAACCTGGCCGGCGACCCGATCTACCAGGACGAGCGCTTCGCCGTCTACCGCCTGCCGGAGTATGATGGCCCGCCGCCTGGCTTCACCGCCCTGACGCCGACCGACGGCGTCCAGGTGACCGATGCCGCGCCCATCCATTTCTACGCGCCGGACGCGGGTCGGGCCACCCTGCGCGGACTCGTCACCGCGGAGGGCCGGGTCGTCACTGCCTCGCTCGACGAGGGCACGCCGCTGGTCGGCTGGACCGTGGTTGGGATGAGCACGATCGAGCACACCTTCGACTTCGAGGCCGGCTACCACACGCTGGATCTGATCCTCGATCCGCCCTGCACCCGCGTCTTGTCGCCGGCACTGACCTGCGACGGGATGACAGTCGAATGGACGACGCTGGAGACAGCCCCATGAGCACGCGATCCTTGCTGCGCACGCTGGCTTCTCTCGCCCTCATCTTCCTCGCCTATCTGGGGATCGCCATCCTGTTCACCATGCCGCTGGCTGCCAACCTGAGCGGGCAGGTGGTCGGGCAAATGCCGGCGGGGTCCCCTGCTGCGGCGCGCCAGGTCGCGGCGCTGGAAACGGCCCTGCGCGTCGGGCCGGCGGTCTTCAACGTGTATGTGCTGGTCACGCTGGCGCTGAACGGTACGGCGGTGTTCGCGCTGGTGGGGAGGGTGGTTACTCCTCGGCCCACGCACAGAGAACCTCAGTCCGGGCAAGCGCGCTCGCATATCCCCGCTTCTGCGGAGGAGGATTCAGGGGGCGACAATAGAGTTCGGCCCACTGTAGCTGTCCGCAACCAGTCCCCCCTCTCCCCGTTTGTGTGGGAGAGGAGGTCAGGGGGTGAAGGGCCGGGAGAGAGCCGTTTCGGGAGCGCAATCTCCTTCCTCGCCGGGCTGATCTTCATGCTCTTCCCGCCATTCCTGACCCGGCTGGGCAACAGCGACGCCGGCGCGCTGGTTCAGTGGCCAACGGTCCTGTTCGTCATGGCGCTGCTGGCGCTGCGAAACCCCGGCCCGTGGTGGCGGATCGTCCTCGCCACCCTGCTGCTGCCCGCCTGCGACCTGGGCGATCCGTGGCAGATCGCCTACGCCGCCGCGCCGCTGGCCGCCGTCTTCGTGATCGCCTGGGCCGTCCGCGGCGAGTGGCAGGCGGTGCGCCGCGCGGCGGTCGCCCTCGTCCTGGGCGGCATGCTTCTCGTAGGGACAAGGCTTGCCTTGTCCGCACTGCTCCGCCTTGTCCACGATGCCCGCTGCCCCCGTCGAGGAAAGCCTGCCGCTGGTGTCTTCGCTTCTGCCGCCGGCCCTGGCCGAGGCGGTGACCGCCGAGATGACCCCCGCCGATCCGGTCTTTGTCGAGACCACTGCCTATCTCGGCATCGCCGCCGGGCTGCTGGCGCTGCTGGGCGTCCTGCGGATGCGCGCCGCGCGGATCTGGTTGGCCGCCGCGGCGCTGACCTTCCTGCTCGGGCTGGGACCGGTGCTGCGCCTGACGGACACGCCGATTACCTTCCGCATCGACGGCACGGCCAGCGCCGTCACCCTGCCGCTGGCCTGGGTAATCGGGCCGGCAGACGGGGAATTGGGCCTCATTCCGGGGCGATTCGCCTTCGGTATGGGATTGGCGGTGGCGGTGATGGCCGGCTATGGCGCGGCGGTGGTTCTGGGGATGGTGAATGGACGCGACGCTGCGAACGGACGCGCTGTAGCGCGTCCCTACGGATGGCTTGTGACTGGACTGCTGGCTGCGGCGGCGGTGGTGGAGATGCGTGGTCTTTATCCGACGCTGGTGACTTCGTTGGGCACGCCGCCGCAGATCGCCGTGCTGCTCGGGGAAGCGGAGTCCAGTGGGAAGCGCGGCGCAGTGCTGCACCTTCCGGTTGGCTCGCTGGAGGTCGTCCACGACGCCCTCATCCTGCAGACCGCCCACGGTCGCCCGCTCATCAACGGAACGATCGCGCCCACGGCATCAGAACGGGCGAGGATGGCGATCCTGGTCGAGACGCTCGACCCGGCGCTGCTGGGTCGCAGCCGGTGTAGACTGGGTCATCCTCCACCATGACCAGGATACCGACGGCATAGTCCAGGCGCGCGCCCGCGTTAACCTCGGCCAAGCGATCTATCAAGATGAGCGCTACACCATCTTCACCGTCCCGGCTGTGGAAAATCCGCCGTTCACCGCCCTGCCGCCGGCGATCGAGTCTTTTGCGGATTCCATCGTCATTCCGGTTTACACGCCGACCACCACCGGCGCGCTGCTCTCGGCTTCCCTGGCTGCCGACGGCCGCGACGTAGTCGTGCGCCTGGACGATCAGCCCGAACCGGTCGCCCGCTGGTCGATCAACGGCGCGGCCGACGCCTCGGTCTTTGTCGGGCTGGAGGCGGGCTTCCATCTGCTCACGCTGACCCTCGACCCGCCCTGCGTCATCTCGCCCGATCCGACGCTGGTCTGCCGGCAGGTGAGCGTGGCACGGTTGTCACTGGAGAAGGGTTAGCGGCCGAACGCGTCATCGAAGAACGCGATCATCCGCGTGCGGTACTCGTCGGGAACAGCCCACAATCCGCCGACATGGCCGGCATTCTCGATCACCCACAGCGCGCCATTTTCGCCCAGGGACAGTTCATAGGCCCGGTTGAACTGCGCCTCGTAGGGGTGCAGACCGCCGGCGACCAGCATCAGCGGACGCGGCGCCACCTGCGGGATCAGCGTCTTGAAGGCGGGTACCGGCGTACCCAGGTACAGCTCGCCGAGCCAGAAAGCCTGCCGGTTGATAAAGACAATTAAGCTCTCGCCGATATCTCTGGGAGCCGGCAAGTCGTCCGCGCCACCAATCCCCAACCCATCCGACCAGATCGCCTTCAGGCCTGGTGTGTCCGGCGCGGCCATGATCAGAATGTGCGCTCCCAGCGACAGCCCCACGCCGCCGATCCGCTCACCGTCGACCTCCGGCCGCGCCGCCAGCCAGGCAAGGATCAGTTCGATGTCGCGCTGGTCATACAGGCCGATCGACTGGCGATCGCCGGTGCTCTCGCCGGACGCCCGCTGGTCGTAAACAAGTACGCCATAGCCGGCCGCGTGCAGCACCTGTGCGTGCGACAGTGCTGCCGTGCGGTCACTCCGGCTGCCGTGCAGCACCATGACGACCGGGCCAGGGTTTTCGGCCGGCGGAGTATACCAGCCCGCCAGCGTCTCGCCGTCGGCGACCGGAATAGCCACCGCTTCGACCCGATCGCCAAGACCGCTGTTTTCGACACAGCAGACTGTGTAGGACATCGGGGTGGTCTGCACGTAGACGAGGATAAAGGGGCCGATAAAGGCGATGATCACCACCATCTCGATCAGCGCCGCCAGAGTCACCCGGCGGCGGTAGAGCCACCCGCCGATCGCGCCCAGGCCAAACTCGACCAGCAGGCCGATCCCCAGCCCGATGCCCGCGCCGATCGGGATCCAACGTCCGGGATCGAAAACGTAGTAGCCGATGACGGCGAACAGAATCAACCAGATCAATGCATTGACGAATGGAAAGATCAGGCGTTTCATGGGGCTCCTCCAAGCGTTGGCTGCGATGGCCGCGAAGACCTGTAGACTAACGAAGAGTCGTGCATGGGTTTCCCCCACTTCTTCGGATATGCTGCGCCGCCGCCAATGGTTACCCTTTCCTCTGGTATGGGCAAAGAAGCGAGTGGGCGTCGAACCCGTCCTCCTCATTTCTCGTGGCTCGTTTCTCATCCCTTCCCGGAGGCCATCGATGCGACTCATCACTGCAACAATCGTCGGGATTCTTCTGCTGATCGGGCTGGCCGGCTGCGACATGAACAGCCGCCAGTGCAGCAAGACCACCATCGGACTGTCGATCACCATGGACTGCGAGGGGCGCTACGACACCCTCTCCAGCGAGCAGACGGCGCGCTTCGAGATCGAGGACATTGTCGGCATGACAGTGGACGCGCGGATCACCATCACCGTGGAGCGCGGGCGAGTGCGCGCCTCGTTCGAAAGCTGGGATGGTCAGACGATCGCCGGCGAGGCCGCTCCTGGTGTACCGCTCACCCTGACCGGGGAGGCCCGCCTCCAGTTCATCGACGAGATGCGCCTGACGCTTCAGCCGCTGGACGGGGAGGTGACGGGTCTGCGCTATCAGGCGCACTTCGAGAAATAGGGGCAAGCCTGACCCCGCCGGCCCCTCAGCCCGCGGGCGCGGAGGTGACTTCTCCCGTTATAGGGTTCTGTGATAATATCGACGGGATCTCAGTCAAGGATAATCACATGGCGCACCAGGTTCGCGCACGGCGCATCGGGCTGATTCCGCGCAGCGTGAGGGGTTGGCTTGTGGGGGTGGTCGCCCTGCTGATCGGCGTAGTGCCGGCGCAGGCGGCAGTCTTCAACCCCGGCTGCGCGGCGGGTATTGGCGATACCGCGGCGCTGGCAGCGGCGGTCACATCCGCCGGGAGCAACGGGCAGGCCGATACGATCACGCTGGTGGCGGGCTGTACATACACCCTGACAGCGACTCTGGTCGTCAATGCCGACGGCGGCAACCCCTTGACCCTCAATGGCAGTGGTGCGACCCTCAGCGGCAGTTCCGCCAGAGCCATCTTCAACATTTTTGGAGCAAGCAGCGTCACGCTGAACAATACAATCCTGGCCAACGGTTTTGGGGGTTCAGGCGGCAGCATCTACAACGAGGGCACGCTGACTATCCATGACAGTGTGATCACGGGAAACAGCGCCACGGTGTTTGGTGGTGGCATCTACAATGCTGGCACACTCGTGGTCAACGACAGCACGTTTACCAACAATGCGGCTTCGGGCACAGCGCTTGGCGGCGCGATTTACAACGCGGCCAACAAATCGCTGGCGATTAATCGCAGCACGTTTACGGACAACACGGCGTTTCAGGGCGCGGCAATTCATAATGCAGCCGGGACTCTGACCGTCGATACCAGCGCCTTCGTCCATAACATCGCCGCTGAGCTCGGCGGCGGCATCCGCAGCGCAGGCAGCAGCGGCAATACGACCGTTCGTTCCAGCCTGTTCACCAACAATCAGGCATCCAATGGCGGTGCTTACTACAATTCGGTCGGTTACGTCACCATCGAAAACTCGACTTTCAGCGGCAATCAGGCGAATAACGGCGGTGGGCTGTATATCCTGAGCGGTATCATCAGCCTGACGAGCAGCACAATTGCGGCGAATTCAGCGACAAGCAACGGCGGCGGCATTTACGTGAACGCTCAAACGGTCAGCATGGCGAATGTGCTGGTCGCTGCCAACAGCGCGCCGACAAATCCCGATGCAAGCGGCGCGATCGTCTCAAACGGCTACAACCTGATCGGCAACAGCAGCGGGACGACTGGACTGGTTGCCAGTGACCTCACCGGAGCCGCCGCCACGCCCCTCAACCTCGGCGCTCTAGCCGACAACGGCGGACCCACCAGGACGATGGCACTGCTCCCCGGCAGCGTCGCCATCGATCAGGGCAATCCCTCCTCTCAGAACATTGGTTTTGACCAGCGTATGGTCGGTTACGCGCGGGTCACTAATAACCGGATAGATATTGGCGCGTTCGAGGCACAGCCGGCCTGTCCGAGCTTCCCTGCGTCGATAGCCAATGGCGACAGCGCAGCGCTGATCGCCGCCGTCAACTGCGCGAACCGCACTCCCGGCAGCGAGGTGATCAACCTCGCTGCCAACGGCGGCTATGCCCTGACCAGCCTGAACTACTCTACGGTCTACGCGCTGCAATTTGGGGGATCGTTCAACGGGCTTCCCTATGTGAACGACACCAGCGTGAGCGGCGCGCTGACGATCAACGGCAATGGCGCGACCCTCGTCCGCAACGCAGCCGTGCCGGTTTTCCGCATCATAGAAGTCGCCAGCGGTGGAAACCTGACACTGAACAACCTGACCCTTTCCAATGGTTCGAACAATTACGGCGCAGGCATCTACAATTCCGGTACGCTCGCGGTCAACACCACCCTTATTTCAGGGAACAGCGGCATTCACGGCGGAGGCATCTACAACCTGGGGGCGCTGACAGCAAGCGGAAGCAGTTTCATCAACAACGTAACGTACAGCCCGACCATTTCGTTCTCCTATGGGGCGCTATCGTCAACTGGTCGGGCGGCACGGCGACGATCAGCCTGTCAACATTTTCCGACAATGACACGTCGGCTTATGGCGGAGCCATTTACAATGGTGGGTCAATGACGATCAACACCAGCACCTTCGACCACAACAACGCGCTCGGGGTCAGCGATGTTCCGGGCGGCGGCGGCTGGGGTGGCGGAGTTGCCAATGACGGCGTTCTCACGTTGAGTCAGAGCACGTTCGTCGGCAATACCGCCAAAGGCAATGGTGCCGGCCTTTATAACACCGGAACGCTGACCGTCAGCAACAGCACCTTCAACAACAATGGCAGCATCAATGGCAGCGTCAGCTTTGGCTTTGGCGGGGGACTTTACAACTCTGGCAGCGCCACGCTCAGCAGCACGACAATGTTCGGCAATCTGGCGAGCAACTCCGGTGGCGGCATCAAAGGCGATGTGACCCTCGCGAACACCCTTGTTGCGGGTAATAGCTCGGTCAACACAGGCTCAGATGACATTTCCGGAGCGGTGACATCACAAGGGTATAACCTCGTCGGCAACAGCACGGGCGCAACCGGACTCGGCGCGACCGACTTGAAGGACGCGGCGGCGATACCGCTGACGCTCGGTCCGCTGGCCAACAACGGGGGACCGACCCAGACCATAGCCCTGATCACGGGCAGCACCGCCATCAATGGCGGGGACCCGGCTTATGGAGGGCTCCCGGCCTATGACCAGCGCGGTGTGGGCTTTCCACGGGTGCGCGGGGGGCGTATCGACATCGGGGCCTATGAGGCGCCGCTTGGCAACACTCTCGACATTCAATTGACCCTGCAAGGGCGTCCAGCCGCGCCGAACGACGCCTATGTCGTGACAGTGCATGTCACGCTCAGCCCGGCTGCTGGCGGGTCGCCGGTCGTCAGCGGCGATTACGCGTCGGACACGAGCGGGCATGTCGTGATCGCCGACGTGCCGACGGGAGATTTCAGCCTCACGGTCAAAGGGACGCGCACGCTGGCGACCACACAGTCGGTGACGCTGGTCACCGGTTCGAACAGCGTCGTGACGCCGGCGCTCAAAGAAGGCGATGCGGACGGCTCGAATGGCGTGACGATTGCCGATTTCTCGATTTTGGCGGAGAGCTTCGGTTTGTCAGATGGCCAGATAGGATTCGACGCGCGCGCCGACTTCAACGGAGATGAGCAGGTGACGATTGCCGACTTCTCGCTCCTGGCGACAAGCTTCGGGCAGCAGGGGGCGCCTTAAGCCATTGCAGACTCATGCGTCGCGGATTGCGCCGCCGCTCACCTTGACCGGCGAGGCACAGCTCCAGTTCACCGACGAGATGCGCCTGACGCTCCAGCCGCTCGACGGGGAGGTGGCCGGCCTGCGCTATCAGGCGCATTTCGAGAGTTAGCGTCTGGATGACACATCCGGCATATCATCCCACCGGATTGTTGTGACGCGCACCGGCGCATCCGTTTGTCGGTCATCTCGGACGCCACGAATGGCGTCCCTACGACTTCCGATTGCTGTAGGGACGCCATTCGTGCCGGCCGTTTCGGCGGACGCGCCGTTGCGCGTCCCTACATTTGGCGTGATTTACCGGATGCAGCACTTAGCTCAGCACCGTCACCGCGCCTTCGCCGACGCCGACCAGCGCGTAGGCAAAGGTCATGCCATCGACATTCACCACCCCGGCGTAGATCACCTTGGCGACGCTCACCGGCGATCCGGTCGCGGCGTCGTAGCCCATGCCGGCCGTGGTCGCCGTGAAGCCATAGCCGGTCTCAATGTCGGCGATCTGCGCGAAGGACAGTCCGGTCAGCTTAGGATAGACGCGCGTCACAAGCTGAAGCGCGGCGCTGGCATCGGCCGGCATGGCTTCGCCGGTCAGCAGGCCGTAGGCACCCGCCGAGGCGCTGGAGAGCTGGACGCTCAAAGTATCGCCATTGACCGCGCAGGCGGCCGCGTTGACCGTGCAGTCGCCGACCATGACCGCGCCGCCGCCGCCCAGCCACAATCCCCAGTAGGAGGCGGCCATGGCGCCGTTCAGATTCTGCACGTAGGCCTGCATTTCCGCCGGCAAATAGGCCATCACCTGCTGGAAATCGCCGGTGTAAGGCCCCTGCATACAGCGGCTCGACCGTCGCGCCGAGCTGTTCTCTGGCGAAACGGACCAGCGCTTCGTACGCCTCCGCCGAAGGGGCCGGCGCCGCTTCAACCGGGTACGCGCCATTGATGGTCACATCGCCAATGTTGACGGTGGTCACGGGCGCGCTGCTGGCGTCGCCAGTGTAGGTATACGTGCCGGTGGCCGCGTCATAGGCGTAGGCATAGCAGTCCCACGGATAGAGCGCACAGTAGGCCAGGAACTTGTCGTAGGCCGTCAGATAGCTGGTGGCCGCCTGGGCGGTGTAGTTCACGGCTTCGATGTACGTCTGAAGCAGATAGTCGGCCGAGGCGGCCATCGTGTCGTAATAGGTCTGCGCGTTGTAGTCGATGGCGGCGTAAGTGTCAGCCCAGAGCTGATCGTAGGCCGCGCTGGCCATGTCGACCGCGCTGGCCACCGCCGCCTGCGCCGACTCGACGTCCACCGTCCCCTGAAGCGCGCCTAACTCGCTCTCCAGCGCGTCGAGGAAGGCGTTCTGGCCCATCTGCTCGAAGCCGCTGAAGCCGGACTCCGCCACCAGGCTCTCCAGCGGCAGCGACTCGCCGCCGCGCCCGCCGAATCGCCCCTGAAGCCCATCCCCTTCACCGCTGAACGGCGCAAATCCCCCGCTGAAGGCGCTGGTATCGAGGGGTGGACGCTCGCCGTTGCGCCCGCCGAGACGCCCTTGCAAGCCCGAGTCCTGGCCACCAGCCTCCGACCCTGACAGGGTGAAGCGATTAACCGCATGCTCGCTCAGGCTGCCAGCGATCTGCGCGGGATCGATCTGTCCACCGTCGGGAAGCTTTACGCCACCGTCCGCCCGCTGGATGCTGCCATCCGGGAACTGGACACTGCCATCCGGGAGCGAGACGCCGGTCGGCATCTGCATGTTGACCTGAGGTGCGCTGCTTGGGGAAGGCCTGTTGATCGGTGGGGTTTGACCGCCCGCCTGGAGCGCCGCGCCCGACATGCCGGGACCGCCAGAAGCGCCGCCGGACAGGCTGGGTGCGGGAACGGACATTCCACCGAACTGCCCCTGCGCCGAAATGCTCAGCGGGAGGGCCAGCGCGCCGAGGATTATGAGAAAAGCGAAGTTGCGACGCAGCGTCATAGGAATCTGCCTTTCGTGGAGTGCTGCGATACCTGCGTATAGCCCAATAGTACGCCTCCTGATTATCGAAGATCGTTGGGAATGTAAAATAAGATCGCTTGTTCTCGATGTGAACCGCGTTCTGGCCTTCTCCGCCCCCACGCCGAACGGCGCGGCGCAACTCCGTTCATAGACATGAGGAGAAAGACAATGGCCGTGATCCGGGCTCAGGTGAGAAACAGCCAGGGTCTCCACGACGTGGTATTGAAAACCGACGACGTTGAGCACGCCATCATTGTGCCCCCAAAATCGAGCGGTTATGGCTCCAGCGCCAACGGCGGCGAGCTGCTGTTTCTGGCGCTTGCGACCTGTTACTGCAACGACCTCTACCGCGAAGCCGCGAAACGCAATATCGCCGTGCAAAGCGTGCTGGTCGAGGTGATCGGCGAATTCGACGATGCGCCGGGGAGCGCCGCGCGCAACATCCAATACCGGGCGGCGGTGCAGGCGCAGGCATCCGACGAGGAAATCCGCGACCTGATGCGCTATACCGACACGGTGGCAGAAGTCCAGAACACGCTGCGCGCCGGGACGAAGGTGACGCTGGTCGAGGCGCGGACGCACGCGGTGACGTAGCAGTGCTGAGGGATGAGAAATGAGCGGGAGACGGGGGGGCAGGGGGTGAGAGTCTCCCTCTCCCCCAGATGCGGTAGAAATGAATGTGTCGTGGAGAGCGTGGGTGGGGCGGACGTCCCGCTGGATGTCCCACCGGGAGCGCTGAGGGCGATCAGAGCACCACGGCCGGCAGCTCGTGGAAGGCGGCGTAGCGAGCCGCCGCCGCGGCTGTCAGATCGATCTGTGCGGCGCCGGGCGGCTCGAAAAACTGAGGCGCGATCTCCACGGCCTTCTTTTTGACTGTTCGCTTCCAGGTGCCGACGATCTGCCCGTCACGGACGATCATCGGGAAGAAGACGCCGTTCCCGCCAGGGACCACTTTCGCCGCGTGCGCCGGGTCGAGCATGGCGCTGCGGTCGGTGTAGCCGAGCAGGATTTCGTCGAAGCCGGCCAGCAGGAAGATGCCTGAAGCGGCGGCGGGCGGCGACTCCGGCGCATCGGCAGCCAGCAAGTAGAGTTTCCCAGCCAGAGTCTCGCTGGCCAGCCCGTCCTTCGCGCCCTCCAGGCCGAGGCGCGCCTCGGTCAGGGTCAGGCCGGTCCACCAGGCGAAATCCTGAACGGTCGCCGGGCCGTGGCTGGTGAAATAACGCCGCGCCAGTTCGACCAGCGACTCCTTGCGCGTCAGCCGCCGCGGGTTGGGCGCCCAGTCGTCGAGCAGCACAAACGTCTGCTGTTTGCCCTCGTTCGGCCCGATGCAGATCAGCCGCTCATGGGCGGCGTGCCACAGGATGTGATAGCCGCGCTGGCCGTCGGTGCGGATGCCGGCCTCTTCCAGCAGCGTCATCATGGCCGGCCGTGCCAGCCGCTTGCCTCCAGCCAGCGCCTTGTGGAACAGATCCGCGCTGCGCGCCAGGGTGGCATCGTCCAGTTCAAGCTCTTCGGGACGCCGGCGGTTGCGCGCCTGCGTCCGCTCGGCGGAGAGGGCGACCATCCAGCCGGCATCTTCCGGCGCGACGAAGTGGATCGTGCCGCGCATCGGCCAGGTGCGCAGAATTTTCCCCTCGGCGATGGCCGCTTCTACGCCGCGCAGGGTCGCCGAGGGCATCCGCGCACCGATGGCCCACAGCGACTGGTGGTAATCCTGCGCCTGCATCGCACCCATCCAGCGGACCACCGCGTCGGCGCTGTCGAAGGCGGGCGGGGCGATTCCCTGCCGGCCCAGCCGCCGCCGGGCGATGTCGTGCGAGTCGCTAGTCATGGCGTCTCCTTGAACAGAACCATTGTAGCGATTTTTCGGAGGTGGAGACCCTCACCCCGACCTGCGGTCGTGCCCTCTCCCGTGACACGGGAGAGGGCGGCTAAGCGAAGCGCAGCGGGTGAGGGTCACATCGTGAACGTGCCGGTGATCACGCTGACCGCCGCGCCGGCGATCTTCACCGTTTCGATGTCCTCGCGTGGGCCGACCACCTCGACGCCGATGATGCTGGGGCGGCCCATCCAGTGGCCCTGCTCCGCCGTGAAGCGCGGCGCATCGACCAGCCCGTAGCGCCACAGGTAGGCGCCCATGCCGCCGGTGGCCGATCCGGTCGCCGCGTCCTCCAGATTATCCGGCGGGACGACGAAGTGCCGGGCGAAGGTCTGACCGGCCTCGGTGACGCCGCCCAGGCAGAACAGGTGCATGCTGAAGAAGTCGCCACGCTGGCGCAGCGCCAGGCAGCGAGGAACGTCCAGGCGGATGCGGCGCAGCGCGTCCTGGCTTTTGACCGGGATCATGATCTGCGGCGTGCCGGTGCTGACGGTCTGGATAGGGACGCCGGGCAGAGCATCGTCGGCGGTCAGCCCGAAGCAGGGCATGACTTCTTCCGGCGTGTAGGTCGCCATGAAGACCGGCTTGCGCTGGGTCATGACCACCTGGGTGGCCACCCCGTTCTCGGCGCGGACCTCGACGCCGATCGGCCCGCCGATCAACTCAAAGCGCACGGACGTGCTCGGCCCGTCCAGCTTGAGGCGGCCGGCCTTCCACAGCGCGTAGCCGGTGGCGATGGTCGGGTGGCCGGCCAGCGGGATCTCCTCGGCGGGGGTGAAGTAGCGCACGCCGAACTCGCAGGTCGGCGAGGCGCGCACGAACGACGTCTCCGACAGGTTCATCTCGCGGGCGATGGCCTGCATGGTCGCGGCGTCGAGGTCGTCGGTATCCAGCAGCACAGCGCAGGGGTTGCCGCCCAGGGGGTGGTCGGTGAACGCGTCGATCAACAGGTACGGGTAGTTTGCCATCAGGATATCCTCGTCTGCATGAGCACAACGGATCTGTTCTTCATTGTGCCGGGATCGACCGCCTGGGCTAGCACCAATGTGCACCGATCCGGCCAGGAATTCAGCACCGGCTGTTTTCAGCGCAACAACGGATTGACAAGCGTCGCTCCCCCTTATAAACTATCCCTACTCTGCCTGCCTGATGCGGACAGCGCGTTGGCGCTTGATGCAGGGCTCAGCGGCGTGCTAGAATACTCAGGCGCGCCACCGTAGCTCAATTGGCAGAGCATCCGCCTTGTAAGCGGACGGTTAAGGGTTCGAGTCCCTTCGGTGGCTATGAGGGGAAAGAACCTCACAATAGAGGGGTCGGTGTCCCGAGCGGCAAAGGGGGCGGACTGTAAATTCGCTGGCGGAACGCCTTCGCAGGTTCGAGTCCTGCCCGGCCCACTGAAAGTGCCTTTGTAGCTCAGTCGGTAGAGCACACCCTTGGTAAGGGTGAGGTCATGGGTTCAAATCCCATCAAAGGCTCTTTTCTATTTACCCGATTTTGATGGCAAGGCGCATCGCGCCGCAGTAGTTAGAGCAGGTCAAACTCATGGCGAAAAAGGCAACCGGGTAATGGTGAAGCTCCGCAGCACGGAAAGCGGGCACATGTATTACTCGCAGAAGAACAAGCGCAACGACCAGGCGCGGCTGGAGATCAAGAAGTACGATCCCATCGTTCGCCGCCACGTCGTCTATCGCGAAACCAAGTAGGGACGCGCAGCGCCGAGTCCGGACACACGGTGCAAGCGAGGCTTGCCCGGCGCGTCCAAAATCATATCCGGTTGGCCCGCACGTAATTGTGCGTTGACCCACACTCGAGGCTGGTTGTACAATGGACCGGCGAGGCGTTATAGAGGGGCATGGTGTAACGGTAGCACAACGCTCTCCAAAAGCGTTTGTCTGGGTTCGAATCCTAGTGCCCCTGTAAACCGAAGACACCGCCCGCAAGGCGGTGTCTTTTTGATACAAAAAAGTCCGTTTTGATAACCCCACCCGGCAGTACGGTGAAGGAGATACAGGAATATGGCGTCCGATGCCGACAAGACCATGAGCGAAGCCCAGCCGCGCCGTCCACGCCGCCGCCCGGCCCCGGCGTCGGCCGCAGCGCCTGCCGACCGTCCCCGCCGCCGCAGAGGCGCGCAGGAGCCGACCGAAGAAGCCGCCCTGGCGGTGACCGGCAAGGGCCGCGCGACGCCCAGCCGCCGCGCGACCGAAGAGGCTGAAGAGAAGACCGGGAACATTGTCACCCGCAGGCTCGGTGGGCTGCGCGATTATTTCGATGGCGTCGGGGCCGAACTGCGCAAGGTCACCTGGCCGTCGCAGGATGATCTGCGCCGCCTGAGCATTATCGTGATCCTGACGCTGATCGCCACCGCGATCGCCCTCGGTCTGATCAGCTTCGTCTTCACCGAGCTGTTCCGTCTTGGTCTGGCCAGCCCGATCATCCTGATCGTCTTCATGGCCGTCGCGATCGTCGTTGGCCTCGTCGTGTCGCGCATGAACGCGCGCCGGTCAAACTCCTAGCGCTGCGCCCGTTCGCCGGACCTGTCCGGTAGACACCCCTGCGCCGGGAATGATGTTTTGAGTGGAGTGATGAAAAAAATGGCATTCGACGACGATATCCGGAACCAGGATGCGGATTACGATCCCAATCCTTTCGATTTGAGCGCTGCGGACGCCGACGACGGCGATCAACCCGACTTCCTGAGCGAAGGAACCGGCGCCTCCAAGTCGGCCGCGCCGGAAAAACACTGGTACGTCGTCCACTGCTATTCCGGCCAGGAAAAGAAGGTCTGCCAGTCCATCGAGCAGAGAATCGCCACGATGGGTATGCGCGACCGCATCTTCGACGTCCTCGTCCCCACCGCCGAGGAGATCGAAGTCAAGGACGGCAAGCGCCGCAAGATTGAGCGCCGCGTCTTCCCCGGCTACATCCTGGTCGAGATGATCATGGATGAAGACTCGTGGTACGTCGTGCGCAACACTCCCGGCGTAACCGGGTTTGTGGGCATGGGCAACGAGCCGACGCCCCTGCGCGCGGAAGAGGTCAAGCAGATCACCGATCGCATGGCCACAGCCGGCGTCGTCATCAAGCACGACTTCAAGGTGGGGCAGAAGGTCCGCATCATCAGCGGTCCCTTCAACGATTTCCTGGCACTATCGCCGCAATCGATACGGACAAGTCGAAAGTGCGCGTGATGGTCAACTTCTTCGGGCGTGACACCCCCGTAGAACTCGATTTTGTCGAAGTGTCGCGTACATAAATTCAAGCTGAGGGGCGCGCATTGCGTCGCCGCGCCCTGTGCGAGGAGCAGTCATGGCAAAGAAACTCAAGGCAATCGTCACGTTGCAGCTTCCGGCGGGCAAGGCCACACCGGCCCCCCCGGTAGGCCCGGCGCTGGCACAGCACGGCATCAACATCATGGGCTTTGTGAAAGAGTACAACGCCCGTACCGCCAACCGTGTGGGTGAAATCATCCCCGCGGAAATCACCGTCTTCACCGACGGCTCATTCAAGTTCGAGCTCAAGAGCCCGCCGACCACCTTCCTGATCATGAAGGCAGCCGGCGTCGCCAAGGGTTCGCAGAAGCCGAACTCCGACAAGGTGGGCAAGATCAATCGCAAGCAGATGATCGAGATCGCCGAAGTCAAGATGTCGGACATGAACACCAAGAACATGGAATCGCTGCTGCGCCAGATCGAGGGCACCGCCCGCAGCATGGGCATCGACGTCGTCGATTAACCCGCATTCGTAGGGACGCGCAACAGCGCGTACAACTGGCACGCCATGTCCGGGCCTGCCGCATTCGACAAGGAAAAGTAGTGGGAGGACGCTCAAGCGTCCGCTGACCACAGGAGAACAACCTCTATGGCAACTGGAAAACGCTTCAAAGCACTGGTCAAGCAGGTCGACTACGAGCGGGTCTATTCGCTCACCGATGCGATCGACCTGGTCAAGACCCTGGCCAACGCCAAGTTCGACGAAACCGTCGAAATGCACTTCCGTCTCGGCATCGACCCCCGCCACAGCGACCAGCAGGTGCGCAGCACCGTGCTGCTGCCGCAGGGTCTCGGCAAGACGGTGCGCGTGCTGATCTTCGCCGAAGGTGAAGACTCGCGCCTCGCCGAAGCCGCTGGCGCCGACGTGGTCGCCGGGGAAGAGCTGATCGGCCGCATCCAGAAAGAAAACTGGATGGAATTCGACGCCGCCCTGGCCGTCCCCAGCATGATGTCCAAGGTCAGCCGCATCGGTCGTATCCTCGGCCCCCGCGGCCTGATGCCGAACCCCAAGACCGGCACGGTCGTGGAAGCCGCCGATCTGGCGCGCGCCGTGCAGGAACTCAAGGCTGGTCGTCTGGAATTCCGCAACGACAAGTTCGGCAACGTGCACATGCAGGTGGGTAAGGCGAGCTTCGAGGCGCACCGCCTGGTGGAAAACAGCCAGGCCGTGTTTGATGCCATCAACCGCATCAAGCCGGCGGCGGTCAAGGGTGTGTACATCAAGAAGCTGGTCATGTGCTCGACCATGAGCCCGGGCGTCCGCCTGGATCTGAGCAGCTTCAGCGCCGGTGCTGCGACGACCTCCTCCGCAGCAGATTAACGCAAGCGACGCAGTGACATGCAAAACCCCCGCCGGGTCCGGTGGGGGTTTTTTGTTGCCTGGTCTCGGCGATGCACCTGTCCATTGCCTGGAAAAGAGGAAGAATGTCAGTTGTAATGAACATTGGCCAGAGAATATAGTTTTCAATAGGGTCTAAATACAACGCTGAATAAGCCGGAAGGTTGCCATGGTGAAGTTCCGGTTCGTTTTTGGATTCCTTCTATTTCTGACGTTCTCTTCCTCATCACTGCTTGCGGATCGCTCTGTAGAGCAGATGCCCTTTTTGGCACAAGCAGCGCTCCCGCAAGGTCCACGCCAAGATACAGTCATTGACGATGTTTCAAACTTTCACAGCACCATAGCTCTTGCGACAACGCGCACCGTAACCACATTGGCCAATTCGGGCGCTGGTTCACGCCGCCAGGCCGTGCTCGACGCAGATGGCGGCGACACCATCGTCTTTGCTGTCACTGGGATGATCACGCTGAACGACACTCTGGTGCTGGACAAGAACCTGACGATCCTCGGCCCGGCGGGTAGCATCAGCCTGCAGCCCCAAGATTACTCGTCGTGTTGTCTATCCCTTCCGGCGTGACGGTGCACCTCGAGCGCCTCAATATCTTTGGTTCCATGTGGGGGATGAGCACCGTCAGCAATGCCGGAACCCTCTATCTGCGCGACAGCGCGGTCAGTTCTCCCACTTTCTACGACAGGCTCGTCAACACCGGCGTTGCCACCATCACCGACAGCACCTTCGCGGGTTCCAACGGCCGAGATATCCGAAGCGACGCCGGCGTCGTCCGGGTCAGCAGCAGCACGTTCGCCGGTCCCAGCAATCTCTATAGCACCGGCGGCGTCATCACTGTCAAGAACAGCATCGTCTCGGGCACCGGGACGGGCTGCCAGGTGGCATCTGGGGGCAGCATCGTCGCGGTCGGCGTCAACCTCTCTGACGACACCACCTGTATCCCCTTCGGCTTCTCCCTCAATGATACCAACCCGCTCCTCGACCGCCCGGGCAGCTATGGCGGTCCGACACAGACCCAGTCCCTGGCAGGCGATCCCCATCCCAGCCCTGCCAGAAATGCCGCTGCTGACTGCACCGACCTGGATGGCAATCCGCTCGCCACTGACCAGCGCGGCTTCCCGCGACCGGTCGGCGCGGACTGCGACCTGGGCGCTTTCGAGCGGCAGCCCTTCGACTACGCGCCGCAAACACTCACTGTCACCACGGTCAACGACTATGGCTCGGGTTCGCTCCGCCAGATCGTCAGCGAGGCGCTTCACAACGACCGCATCACCTTTGCGGTGACAGGTGCTATCACGCTGAACAACACTCTGGTGCTGGACAAGAACCTGACGATCCTCGGCCCGGCGGGTAGCATCAGCCTGCAGCCCCAAGATTACTTCGTGGTGTTGTCTATCCCTTCCGGCGTGACGGTGCACCTCGAGCGCCTCAATATCTTTGGTTCCATGTGGGGGATGAGCACCGTCAGCAATGCCGGAACCCTCTATCTGCGCGACAGCGCGGTCAGTTCTCCACTTTCTACGACAGGCTGTCAACACCGGCGCTGCCACCATCACCAACAGCACCTTCGCGGGCCAACGTCCGAGACATCCGAAGCGATGCTGGAACTGTCCAGGTCAGCAGCAGCACACTCGCGGGTCCCGGCAATCTCACCAGTACGGGCGGCGCGCGTCATCACCGTCAAGAACATCATCGCCGCCGGCACCGGGACGGGCTGCCAGGTGGCATCTGGAGGCAGGATCGTCGCGGTCGGCGTCAACCTCTCTGACGACGCCACCTGCATCCCCTTCGGCTTCTCCCTCAATGACACCAACCCGCTCCTCGGTACGCTGGGCAACCACGGCGGACCCACGCAGACTTACCCGCTGCAGCTCAACCCGATCCGCAGTCCGGCGATCGATGCCGTCACCGATTGCACCGACCTGGACGGCAATCCTCTCCTGACCGACCAGCGCCGGTTTGGTCGGCCGGTCGACGGGGACGGGCAGGGCGGCGCAGCCTGCGATCTGGGCGCCTATGAGTCGGGTGCGTCCCCCGTCCTGGATGCCATTGAAACCGCATATGGTACGGCGCGGGGTCAGGCTGTTGTCTATCTGTTCGGGCAAACCTACACCGTGGCCTGGTTCTCCGATGAGGCATCACCAGGGGAAAATGAACTGATCTACCTGCCTTTTTATGGCGTACCCAGCGATTTCGACATGAGTTCTTTTGTCGCCGACAGCGACCTCGGCACTCTGATCCTGGAGTCCTACGCATTTCAGGAGAATCTGCCGAAATGGTTCCCCTACTATATCCTTCAGCTTCAGGAACTTGAGGAGTACTACCGTCCGCAAGCCTGGTGGCGTGAAGCCGTCGGCGAGTATCTGCCGCTCATTTCCAAGCGGCGCGTCGGGTGGGTGCGCTTCGCAAACATGAGTTCGTCTCTCGCACAGGAGCTGTTTGGCTTCATGGTATCGCATGGCGCAACAGCCAAGGAAAGCGTCTTCCACCTTGCAGAAGCACTCTACAGCCAGTTCAAATTACGACACATCAACGATGGCGAGATCCGCGCGCTTCTCCTCTATGCCATCAGCAGCGGTGAGGAACTGGATCGCCTGAATACGATGGAATTTCTCCAGGAGGGTTTGCCCGATCTCTCGCCCCTCTTCTTTGCCGCTGACCTCGCCGAACTCAAGAACGCCGGTCAGGCCCTGTTCCAGAATGTGCCTGTTCTCCTGCACAATCTGTCCAGCGCGGCTAAGCTTCAAGACACCGTCCAGATGGCGCAACAGTTGACCAATCTCCTTCTCGAGATCGACAACTTCGGGCTGAACCTGGTCAACAGTGAGGTTGGAACAACGTTGTTGTTCGACGACTTCAATCTCGAAGAAGAGATACTGGTATGGGCCTGGCTTTACGATGCCCACAACGAAGCGCTCGGTGAGCTTTCCCGCGATAACCTGGACAACGCCGAATTCATCCGCCAGGTCCACGACGGTGAGCTGACGGCATCAACCCCGGCCAACCGCGAAAGACTGCACAATGCCTACTACGACTTCTACTACCGGTATGCCTATTCATTGCTGCCGATCCACGCGGAAGCCTTCATGGTGGATACTCTCTACCTCACCAAGATCCGCAACCACATCGATCCGGTGCGTGCCTGGTGGTTTGGCGCGACCGACGAGAATATCGAAGAGTCCAGGGATGGCTTCAACCTGGTCAATATGGAAGCAGCGGGCATGCAAGCGGGCTATAGAGATTATCTGTTCGACTCCTTGCGCTTTGATGCCGTCTACCAGGGAGCATATCAGGCCCTCCTGATGCAAGAGACGGGCGAGCTCCTCGAGTTCGACGCGCCGGAGACCGTGACTGTTTCGGTCGGGTCGAGTGTCAACGTTCCGTTGCGGTTCGTCAATGGCTACTCGAATACGGTCTCCTCAGTGACAGTCAACGCCGCCACGTTGACCCGCGAGTTCTGCACGCTCAGCACGACGGCCGGGGGGAGGCAGCATCTCGCCCAATGGCGATCGAACGATCATGGTCAGCCTCAACGCGGATCAATACTGGTTCCTGTGCGTGGACGACCTGCATTCCGGGTGGGTTGAACTGACGATCCAGGTACAGTGGAGCGTTGGCGGCAGCAACTATGAGCGGCAGATCGTGCTGCCCGTCATCGTCACGCCGCGGACAGAATTCCTGATCCCAACTCTTGACGATAACATCTACACGCCGGGTGAGTTGGTGATCATCACCGTTCCATGGGAGCCTTATGACAGCGTCGCGCCCGGTTTCGCCGCGTTGCTCCTTGAGCCAAATGGCGATCGCACCGATATCGCTTTCGGCACCATCGTTGGCAACAGCGCGCAGGTCGGTTTTGTTCTTCCAAATGGCCCGTTTGGTGGATACGGTCTGGAACTCGTTCTGTCAGACGAACCCGTTGGTGGCGGAGTTCGGTATCTAGTCGCGCCTACCTCGTACGTTCGATGGCTGTTGGATCTGGCCCCTGCAATGCCCGCAGATCTCGGCCAGTTGGACAGTGCGGACTCGATCATCATCTGCAGCCAGACCGATGCTTCAATCGCCGAGGATCCCGCAGACGGAATGAACATTCCCATTGATCCGGGCACGGTTTACTACTATGAGTATCATCTTCTTGGCGACCTCCTCACCCTCGCTTCGCAGCACGATACTATCCTGATCGACACCGGGAACACGAATCCCCTGGTTTCTGTGCTTGGTGGAGGTGGGGATTGCAGGAGCGACTACGGAAGATGCCAACATCCGTATCGACCTGATCCCGAGTGCCTTTGGCAATCACGACGCACTGATCCTGGCTGGATACACGGCAGATGATGCCCGAACCGCCACCGTGAATTTCCTTGCTGAATGGCGCAGCGCCGCGATAACGACCGGACAGATCGTTGTCCAGGGACGGCCAACGCCACCCCATACGAGCTGGGTCCAGACCTCCCACCTAGTTGTTACCCCAGAGGGAAGCGCCACACCAATCTATGATGATGACATCACGACAGACGAGAACGGCCGATTCACACTGAGCCTGATCCCAGGGACATATCGGTTGTGGATCAAGGGTAGCCACACGCTGGCCAGTGCGTCTACGGCGGCGCTGACCTATGGAACCAACGAAGTCGCGTTCGACATCCTTCGGGAAGGAGACGCTAACGACGACAACCTCGTCAACATCAGCGATTTCTCTATCCTGGCTTCTAGCTTCGCGACCGTCAGCGGTGATGCCTTCTATGATTCGCGTGCTGACTTTAATGACGATGGAGTGGTGAATATCAGCGACTTTTCGCTGCTGGCCAGTAATTACACCCTGGCCGGCGCTGCACCCTGATCCTCTCTGTTGACGCAGAGACGCTACGACATCGGAAACCCCCGCCGGACCCGACGGGGGTTCTTGTTGCCTGTTTCCTTCACCCCGACCGCGACGGAATCGGCACGGCGCTGCCGAAGCCGCCGGCGGCGCTCCGCCGCAGGCCCAGCGTGGCCAGCAGGAAGAACACGAAGGCCGAGCGCATCAGGCGGAAGCTGGTCACCGGCGCCGGCGTGTAGGACTCCACGACGGGCGCGCCGCTCACCTCCGCCCCTTCCACCAGCTCGGTGTCGTAAATCTCCAACCCCGCGCGCTTCCAGACGGTGAGCATCCAGACCAGATCGCGCTGGAGGTAGGTGGCGCGCAGGACGGTCACGCGGCGGATGCCACGCGCTTTGAGCAGGGCGCCGGACGGGAAATCCTGCGGGAAGACCACCCAGCGGTTGTCAAAGTCACCGGGCTGCGGGCTGCCCGAAAGCCGGTTGCTGTCGAGCAGGAAGGCGGGCGGCGCTTCCGCGGAGAGGCGTGCCTGCTGAAGCGGCTCCGCGCCGGCTTCCAGGGCAAGGCGAATGGATTTCACCTCGACGACCGAACTGCTGGAATCGACGGCGTTGAAGAGCGGCACCGGGCGGAAGCCGATCTGCGCCAGCGCCAGGCCATAGGACACCGAACGGGCGCCGGGCAGATCGACGATCAGGGCGCTGTCGCGGACGCTGTCCCGCCAGGCGGAGACATCAGGGGGCGTCAGCGGCGGCGCCTCAGGGCTGGCGAACGTGCTCACGGTGAAGACGACCGGCTTGGCCCAGGGAGACCAGATCGACTCCGGCGGCGCCCAGATTTCGAAAAGCTGCTTGTCATTCATGGTCACATCCTTCGTTCGGTCGTGTCTTCGGGCGGGCGCGTCCCCGCCGGGAGGAGTACGGCGACATCGGCGGCAGTGTGGTCGATCAGCGGGTGTTTGGCGACGCGGCAGTAGATGCCGGCGGCACGTCCATCCACGGTGTAGACGCCGATGGTCGGGTAGCAGTCGACGCCCCGGATGGCGATCGGGACGGCGTGAAAACGGCGCTGGGCGACCCAGTCTTTCGGAAACCAGCGGGCGCGGCGGCGGGATTGATCCCACGCCTTGCGCGGCGAGACGCCCTTCATGACCACACCATCCCCGGCGCGGCCAAACGCCGGCTTGAACAGCCAACCGGCTTCGTCACCGGGAGCGGTCCGCAGGGCGGCGCGCAGGTCGCCGGGCCGGATCGTCTCCGGCAGCAGCGCCCGCCAGGTGGGCAGAGGCGTGGAGAGCCGATCCCACACCAGCGGAAAGCGCTTGGATTGGACGAGCAGCGCCGAGAGCGGATTGCTGGCAGGCACGCAGCAACGGTCGAAGTAGCGCCCCCAGCCGCTGCGGCGGGGCAGATTGGGCAGCCACTCCCCCGGAAAGAAGCGCACCAGGTAATCGACCTCGCCCTGCGCCTCTTTGGTGACCACCTCCGCCGACCCGTCTTCGCGCCACTGAAGCTGGTTCGGGCCGATCAGGCAGTCGCGCAGGCCGCGGCGGCGCAGTTCGCGCGCGATGGTGAGCATCACCTGCCGGTCGTCGACGTAGGCCGTCGCGTAGATCAGGGCGGTCAGCGCGCCGGGCTTGAGCTTTCTACCCGCCGCCTCGGCCAGGGCCGCCGCCGGGTCGCCGGCCGTCTCGGCGCCGGGGTAGCGCTCCGCCATGCGCCGGGAGAAGCCGCCGGACTCGATGAAGCCGGAGGGCGTGTCGATGTTGGCCTCGGAGATGCGCCAGCCCTCGGTGGTGTGGTGGAAGTCGAAGCGAATGACGCGCACGTCGCGGTCGGTGCGAATGGGGATGCTGTCGCGCCCACCCCAGATCCGCCGCACTGGCCCCGGCAGCCCGAGCGCCCCGCGCAGATCCGGCCGCGTCAGCAGCTCGGCCTCCGCCGCCAGCGACTCGGCGGCCAGCGCTTCGGCCATGCGGCTCAGATCGCGCCAGGCCTCGGCCTTGAGCAGCAGGGCGAAGTCCGACAGCACCGACGTGTCGCCGATCTGCGGGTCCCATTTGAACTCCTCGAAGACCGTTTCGAGCCACACCTGCCGGAAAACGTCGGGCGGCAGCGGGTCGAGGACCTCGTAGGGCGCGGCGCGAGCATCGTCAGTGCCGATGCCGGTTGCAGCGAGACTCATATCGGGAAATCCCCGACCGACAGCCAGATCAGCGCGCCGGTGACGAAGATCAGCGCCGGCAGCACCCCGAACTGGAGCACCGGGCGGTTGGGCATCTCGGCCGTCGGATGCGCCAGGCGCTCGATGCCCAGGGCAAACAGCAGCAGCAGCAGGACCGGCGATCCGAAGCGGATCATGTCGCCCAGGGTGGCCGCGTAGGACACCCAGTTGCCGGCCGCCGCACGCCCCAGGATCATGCCGGCTGCCAGCAGGAAGCCGCCCAGGCGCACACCGGAGGCCAGATCGCGGTGCATGGTCACGGCGTAGTCGATCTGCGTGATGGTCGAGTAGGCCCACCACACGGCGCCATAGGCGATCGAGGCCAGCCCGGCCGCGTAGAACACTGCCTCGGGGCCGGGTCCTTCGCCGATGTTGCCGCCGCTGTAGCAGATCGCCAGTCCGACGAACGCGCCGGTCACGGCGAAGAAGGCGGCCGGGTTGGCGCGCTCCAGCACATCGAAGATGGCGCTGATGCCCAGCATGCGGAAGAACCACTCGCCGATGCCGATCCAGGCCAGGCCGAGCGCGAAATAGAGGAACAGGTAGGTGGCGTCGCTCTGCACATCGGAGGCGGAGTACGCGTAGAGGATTCCGAAGATGATGGCGGCGCACACCAGCGGCACGGCCATCATCGGCCCGTAGAGCGGGTTGGGGCGAATGTGGCGCAGGCGATCCGTGAAGAATGGCGCGTACCAGCGGAACCAAAACATGGCGGCGCCGAAGGGCGCGATGTAGAGAAACATGTAGGCGAAATCTTCCACGGGCGACTCCCCCTTGTTGACGCCTGGCTGCGGAGGAGAACCTCCACCTTCACCATTATGCCGCATCACGGGAAAGTGCGCAGACCCGCAAGACAGGGGGATTGCTTAACACGACCCTTCACGCGTGGAGGCGCGTCGTGATGCGCCCGAGATGGGCGTTCGCGACCTCGGGCGAGCTCTCCCCTCGGCGGTTCACGACCCCGGGCGGTTGCCGGGGACCCGGGGGGTTCGACCCCCTCGCCACAAGGGCGGAGAGATATTAACTGGATAAAAGCTTAAGACTCCGGATGCAATTAATTCTTATACAATGAATTCAGAGGATCAACTCCGACACAGGTGTTTCATGGCTGACCCACTGCAGGCGATCCGCAACGCACTCCAGGACGGCGACAAAAAGAAAGCCGTTCAGCTTCTTCGACCCCTCCTGCAGCAGCCGACCGCCGACGTCTGGGTCCTCACCTCCCGCGCGGCCGCCACCCCCGAGCAGTCGATCGACTGCCTGCGCCGCGCGCTGGCCCTGGACCCGCTCCATACGGAAGCCAACCGGCTGCTGTTCCGTCTGGAGGGGGCGCTTCCTCAACACGTTGGTGTGTCGCTCCACGCCCCCCGGAGCGACACGCCGGCGCACATTTCGTCGAACGATCGTAACAAGCGTCTGGCTCCGCTCAAGGGAGCGAAGGCCAGGAAGCCGGTGAATCGGGGTGAGCACCTGATGCTCATGCTCACCTTTGCCTTCCTTGCCGGGCTGGCGACCGTGGTCGCCCTGAACATGCTGGGCGTGGTGTCCGGCCCGATTGCCCTGATGACGTCGCTCGCCGGCGGACCCCAGCCGGTGCGCGAGATCGACGGCCGGCCGCTGGGAGAGGTCGAGGATGCCGTCGTACGAGTCGGAGCGACCCAGAGTGAGCCCGCGCAGCCATTCGACGTCGACGTATTGGACACCGGCTATCTGCACGAGTACACCTTCCCGGCCGCCACAGGAGAGACGGTCGCCGTTACCGTGCAGTTTCTCTCCCTCTATGCCGATCGCGTCAGCCGCAATGTGGCGCTGGTCGGGCCAGGGGGAATCGACATCACGGCGAGCTGCCAGCGCGATGTCATTCTGGGTCGCGAACGCCACGTGACCATGCTGTGCACCGCCCCCGAAGGCGGGCCCTATGCCCTGCGTGTGCTTGGCCGCCAGGGCGAGAGCGTCGGCGTCTACTGGATCAACCTGGAACGAATGGATTGGACGTTTTGAAGCACCACGACTGAGGGGTGAGGGTCGGATACCCCCACCCCTGCACAACAGCGTACAATTGGAGGCGGATCTTCTGCTGTGTCACAGGTGCGCCATGGCCGACTCGCTGGGACCGATCCGAAAAGCCCTCGAACAGGGCGATCAGAAGAAAGCCGTCGAACTGCTGCGCCCCCTCCTGGCGAAGCAGCCCACCGCCGACCTGTGGGTGCTCGCCTCCCGAGCCGCCGCCGGCCGAGAAAAATCGATCGAATGCCTGCGCCGTGCCCTGGCCCTCGACCCGGACCACGCGGAAGCGCAGCGCCGCCTGAAGCTGGAAGGCGGAGAAACCGCCGCCGAGCAGGCGCGTCAGGTGCGACAGGCCACCCATGTGCCGGCGCGCACCCCGACTCACCCTACCGCCGCGGATCTCCCCCCGCTCAAGAAGGTCAAAAAACGACCGGCCAGAGGCCGCGGCCGCCGGATCGCGCTGCTGGTGGCCTTTCTGCTGCTGGCCGTCTCCTGCTCGCTGCTCACCCTCAACATGGTGGGCCTGGTCACCGGGCCGATCGCCCTGGTCACCACCCTCCTGGGCGGCCCCACGCCGATCGCCGAGGTCGGCGGCAAGCCGCTGGCCGAGGTCGACGACGCCGTCATGCGCGTCGATCCGGCGCAGAGCCGACCCGCGCAGGCCCGCGCCGCCGACGTGCTGGACAACGGCTACATGCACGAATACACCTTCCCGGCCAGCGAGAGCCAGACAATGATGATCTACATACAGTTTCTATCGCTGACGGCCAACCGGGTCAGCCGCAACGTGGCCATCGTCGCGCCGGGTGGGCACAACATCGCCGGGGAGTGCGACCGCGACACCATTCTGGAGGGCGACAACAACATCACCTTCATGTGCGACATCACCCGCTCGGGCGCCTATGCCGTGCGCATCCTGGGGCGGCAGGACGAGAGCGTGGGCGCGTACTTCATCGGCGTGGAGCGGATGGACCTGTCTTTTTAGCGAGCGCTCATCGCAGTTTTCGGCAAGACGCGGTACGCTGTGAACAACTACCGGGATGACCGAGTGTGATCATGATGAGCGATCGCTGACATGTCGATGGATGGAGCAAACTCGTGAGTGCACAATCGCAGGATGCCGGACCGGGTTCCGGACCACGGCAGGGCCTGAAACTGGAACGCCGGCAGCGGGAGGCGCACCCCATCCGGCTGTGGATCGGCGCCGCCGCGCTGTTCGCGCTGGGGATCAGTCTGGCGGTGGTCCTGCCTGCCGCGTCTGCGCAGGAGGCAAACGCCGACCGGAGCGCCGTCCTGGCGCAAGGGGATGAGCCGACACCGGCTGCATCGCCGACCGCCTCGCCGAGCACGGGTGGGCAGGCCCGCGCCGGCCAGCAGCGGGGCGTGGTGGAGCGCGGCGGCGGGCAGGTGTGGCTGTTCACCGGGCATGCCGGCGAGCGCCTGACGCTTCAGGTCACGGCCGACCGCCCGGCGCATACCCCGCAGGACATGGAGTACGACACGCGCGGCCTGGACGCCCGGGTCGTGCTGTACGCGCCCGATGGCACCTGGCTGGCCGAAAACGACGACATCATCGAGGGCATCTGGACCGACTCGCTGCTGGAGGGCATCGTGCTGCCTTTGGACGGCGCCTATCGCATCGAGGTGCGGAGCTGGGACGACCAGTCCGGCGGCGGGTACGTGTTGAGCGTGGAAGTTGAACCCTCGTCCGGTACGCCCATCCCTGGCGGTCCGGACGCGACCGCGCGACCCCGGACGGCCGGCGAGGCCCATGCTGGCGAGCAGGTCGGGCGGGTCGAGGTGGGCGGCGGGCAGGTGTGGCTGTATTTCGGGCACGGCGGCGAGGTGCTGACGGTGCGGGTAGACGCGGACCTGCCCGCCCAGACGGGCGCCGATCGTCCGGTCGATCCTGAAGGGTTCGATCCGGTGATTCTGCTCTATGGGCCGGATGGCAGGCTGGTCGCGCAGTCCGACGACCGGGCCGAAGGCGAGACCGACGCGCGAGTGGAGACGTTCGAGCTGCCGGAATTCGGCGTGTACCGCATCGAGGTGCGAGGCAAGGACGAACTGTCAGGGGGCGGCTATACGCTCACCATCGAGTCGGTGATGCCAGCCCAGTACCCCCGCCCGACCCCGCGGCGGGTGTAGCGAAGACCCTCACCCTCTGGACCCCTCTCCCGCAAACGTGCCAGCAAACTGGCTTTAGTAAGCGGGGAGAGGGGGAACCTGCCGCGTAGAGCCTGGGTGGCACGACCACCGGACAACGTGGGTTGTCCCTATCCGTTCGCTTCCTCGATGACCGCCGCCAAAATGTCCAGCGGGACTGGGCCGCGGTCATACGTCACGCCCTCGTGCTCCACGAAGACGGCCTCGCCATCGGCATAGCGCACCATCACGGCCGGCGTGCCGGTGATGCCGGCCCCGGTCGCAAACTCGTAGTCGGCGATGACCTGACGCGCCCGCCAGATGCAGCCCAGCATCGAGAGATAGTCGATCCCCAGCTCGTCGGCCACGACGCGGCCCAGTGGCGCGTAATACGACCCGATTTCGGCGTATTCGTAGAGAATTTCCGACGCCTGCCAGAAGCCGCCCCCGTGCAGTGTTTCGGCGCACTCGGCCACGCGCGACGCATAGACCGTGCGCCGGCCGCCGGCCGTGGGGAACACGCGCAGCTCGAAGCGCGCCTGCCCCGTCAGCACGTGATCCAGAATGAACTGGTCGATCGTTGTGCGGTAATCCAGGCAGTGCGGGCATGCAAAGTCGGAAAACTCGACGATGGTGATCGGCGCGTCCGGGTTGCCGACGATATAGCCGCCATCGGCCGTGCGGGCGGACGGGAGCGTGGCCAGCACGGTGCGCAGATCGTCGTCCTGGGCGGCAACGCGAACGACGCCGGCGAAGCCGACGACGCCGACCAGCAGGAGCAGCACGGCGATCAGAGCGAAGGGGCGGGTCAGGGATCGAATCATGAGATTGGTCTCGTGTATTGTGCGAATGGCGCTATTGTACCTGCTTTGTGCCGGCTGCGCGCCGCTCGCTATCCAACCGGCATGCCGAACGTCTGCGCGACCACAGGGTGGGTGATCTTCCCGGCGCGCACGTTGAGGCCGCGGGCCAGCGCCACATCTTCGGCCAGCACGTCGTCCAGATCGCCCGAGGCGACCTTGATCACATACGGCAGGGTGGCATTGGCCAGCGCCAGGCTGGAGGTGCGCGGCACAGCGCCGGGCATGTTGGCCACGCCGTAGTGCAGCACGTCGTCCACATAGTAGGTCGGGTTGCTGTGGGTCGTCGGTCGGGTGGTCTCGACGCAGCCTCCCTGGTCGACCGCCACGTCGACGATCACGCTGTTGCGCGGCATCAGCTTGAGCATCTCGCGCGTGACCAGACGGGGCGCGCGCGCCCCGGTGACCAGCACGGCGCCGATCACGGCGTCGGCGGTGCGCAGGGCCTCGGCGATGTTGACCTCGGTCGAGTAGACGGTGACGATGCGCCCGTGCATCACGTCGGAGAGGTAGCGCAGGCGGTCCAGGTTGATGTCCAGCAGCGTCACCTGCGCGCCCATGCCGACGGCGATCTCCGCGGCATGCGTGCCAACCGTGCCGGCGCCGATGATCACCACGTGGGCCGGGCGCACGCCGGGCACGCCGCCGAACAGGATGCCGCGCCCGCCTTCCGGCTTCTGCAAGTACTGCGCCGCGATCTGCGTAGCCATGCGGCCGGCCACTTCGCTCATCGGCTGGAGCAGCGGGAGATGGCCGTCGGGCATCTGCACCGTCTCATAGGCCAGGGATGTGACGCCGCTGGCCAGCAGCGCGCGTCAGTTCTTCGCTGACGGAGAGGTGGAGGTAGGCGAAAAGGGTCAGGTCCTCGCGCAGGTAGAAATACTCGTTCGGCAGCGGATCTTTGACCTTGAGGACCAGTTCGCTGCGATTCCAGGTTTCTTCGGCGCTGTGGGCAATCTGCGCGCCTGCCAGCACGTACTCATCATCCGTAAAGCCACTGCCCCGCCCTGCGTCCGTTTCGACTGTGACATGATGCCCGCGCCGGGTCAACTCGCGCACGCCGCTCGGCGGCAGTGCGACGCGATACTCGTTATCCTTGATTTCCTTTGGGATGCCGATATTCATGAAAAAGCCTTTTTTCTTCAAGACCACACGTTAGCCCTATTTTAAACAGAGTGTCGGAAAAGTCACCAACACAGTCGCACACCGTAGAGAAAGGTCAGCAGGCCCTCCCCTCTGCCTCTCCCGCCTCTCCCTCGGCCGTAGGAAGAAGGAAAGCCCCCTCTCCAGCATGGAGAGGGGGTTGGGGGTGAGGTTCAGGCCTTTGCAAATACTCGCCCCCTCAGCCCGCAGTGCGGGAGAGGGGGTAAAGATCCTGGTCGAGTCAGGGCGTGGGGCCGGACTGCGCGAAGTTGACCGCCAGGAGCGAGAAATCGCTGATGGTCACGAACCCGTTATCGTTGAAATCGGCGCGCGCATCGTAGGCGGGTTGCCCTTCCGAGGCGCCAAACGACGACGCCAGAAGCGAGAAGTCGAGAATGTTGACCAGGTTGTCGTTGTTGGCGTCGCCTTCTCGGAGCATTCCGGCATTCACGGTGTTGACGCCGGCATAGAGCACAGCCGGCACAGTGGCGGCCAGGGTATGGCTGCCTTTGATCCAGACGTTGACCGCGCCCGTCGGCAGCCCGGTGACGGTGAAGCCGCCCTGCGGATCGGTGGTGACGGTGTCGTCGAACAGGATCGCTCCGTCGCTCTGCCTCTTGACGACGACGTGCAGCAATGTCACCCAGCTCGCATCTGGCGCCGTCCCGTGACCCTGAAGCGTCACGGAGAGCGCACCGTCCGCGATGCCCGCCAGCGTGAAGTCGATCCCGGTCACATCCGGCGCTCCAGGCTCCAGCACGATCTGGGTGGAGCCGAGCATGTCGCTCTCCTGCCACCATTCCGTGTCATAGTAGGCCGATCCGCCCGTGCACGGCGCAGAACCGCCGGCGCGGATGCTCTGAAGCGTGCTGAACTTCACGCCGGGGAACTGATACGCTCCGAAGGCATCCGTGCAGACGGTCTCCATGTGGTCGGAGAGGCGCGTCACGGCGATGCGCGGCAGCAGCGCGTTCGTCTGCGCGTCGCGCACCACCCCGGAGATCGTTCCGCCCTCATCCAGAAGGAAATTCACGCCGGTCTCGACCGGCTCTTCCGGCGTCAGCGTGATCGACACGCCGCCGAGATACAGACCCCAGACGGTGTTTTCCCCGCCGCACTCGAGATCCCCGCCGGCGCGGACGATAAACGGTACGTTGAAAGGCAGGCCGGGCAGTGTATAGGTCCCGTCCGCCCCGGTGCAGGTGCTGATGTCGAGGCCGAGGTCGGCAAACAGGGCGCGGACGCTGATGTTCGGCATCGGGTCGCCGGGGGCCAGCGGGCCGGTCGCTCCTGCCGGGGCCGGAACCGGCGGCTCGGTGATGGTGCCCTCGATCGTGCCGCCGAGATCGAGCGCGAAGTCCTTAGCGGTGGCGTGCGGAGACGTGCTGGTGACGGTCACCGGCGTGGCAGTGGCCACATCCAGTGCATCCTGCCACCATTCTGGCGCGTAGAGCTGCGTCTGGCCGGGGCACAGGTTGCTCCCGCCCGCGCCCGCCCGCACGACGAGCGGCGTATCGAACGGCACAGACAGCGTGTACTGGCCATCCGCGTTGGTGCACTGCCCATAGCCCTGATCGGTTTCGACTCCGACATTGGCCAGCGGGTTGCCCAGCGCATCGCGCACGGTGCCGGAGATCGTGCCGCCGGTACTGAGAGTGAAATTCGCCCCGGACAGGTCCGGCATAACCGCCGTCAGCGATACCCCGAGCGCCTCTTGTTCCGAGGGACTCTCCAGCCACCATTCCTGCGTGTATTCGCTGGAGCCGCCGCACCAGTTGCTGCTGCCCCCGGCGTAGAACTTGAAGGACAGTGGGTTGCCAGCGGTCGAAAGCGGGACAAACGGGACGGTGTAGGTGCCATCGGCACCCGTGCAGGCGCCCAGCCAGGCATCCAGGAAGCCGACGTTCAGGTTGCCGAGCGGGTTGCCCTCCGCATCCGTGACCCGCCCGCTGATTGTGCCCGCGCCGCCGACGGTGAAATCGATGTCCGGGGTGGTGGCCCCGGCGGTGACCGTCACTGGCGTGAGATCGCTGAGGTGGAAAACGTTGTTGTAGTACATCCTCCCGTAGTGATCGCCGACGACGTCGACGCGATACTGGCCCGCCGCCAGCCCGGCGATGCTGTAGGAGCCGTCGGGCGCCGGTTCGACGCTGGCTATCTGCTGATAGTCTCCGAGTGTGTACACCTCGACTGCCAGCCAGCCGGACCAGCCGGTCAACGGGGTTACGCCATCGCTCTGGTAGAGCTGCCCACTGATTCCGCCGCCCATCTCCAGTGTGAAGTCGGCGGTCATGTCCCGGAAAGCGGGCGTAAAGGTCACGGGAGTGGCGGCGTTCGGATCAGGCGTTTCTTGCCAGTACTCGAACACATAGGGCGCATCATTGGCGCAGCCTTCCCACTGCCCTGGCTCGCCAGAAGGCACCGTCGACGGCGCGACGATGGTGAACGGCACATTCATGAAGTCGATCGTCGCGTCGTAGTGGCCGAATTCGTCGGTGCAGAGGCCCAGGCCGGTGAAGGGATAGAAGAAGTTCACGCTGATGAACGGGATGGGGTCGCCGGTGGCCGCGTCGCGGACTGTGCCGTGCACATGTCCCGCCGCGTAGGCGGTGAAATCCTTGCCCGTGACATCCGGCTCAGCCTCGGAGACGACGATATCGACGATCTGCGCGGGATAGTTGACATCCGGGTAGCCCCGCCAGGCGTAGTACGTGCCGGATCCGTCGCACGAGCCGCCAGCCGTCAGCTTATGTGAACCGTACGGGACCATCAGCGTGAAATTCCCGCTGCCATCGGTGCATGTGCTGAATCCGGTCGGCCCGCTGTCGCCATTGCTGTTGACGAGTATGGTCTCGATGCGCACATTGCCGGCCGGCAGCAGCGTGTCGCCGTCTGTGATGTGACCACTGATCGTGCCGCCGGTCCCCAGGACAATGTCGATGCCGGAAACTTCCGGCACGGCGTCCGTCAGCGGGATGGCGGTGGCCTCCTGCTCGTAGTAGACGTCCTGGTAGAACTCCTGCAAGAACCCCTGATTCGGGCAGCCGCCCCACTGGACGCCGCCGACCCGAATCTTGTACTCTGCGTTCAGCGGCATTCCCGAAAGGGTGTATGTGCCGTCGCCATTGGAGCAGGTTCCGTAACCGCCGGGCTGGGTATCGACCGGCACGCCACCCTGTTCGATGCCTTCCTCGTCGCGGATGACGCCGCTGATCGAGCCTCCCGGCTCCAGGGTGAAGTCGATATTCGTCGGCCCAGGCACGCCACTGGTCAGGGTGATCAGATCGGCGAGGTGCCAGTACTGCTTCTCCTGCCAGAACTCCTGCGCATAGACTCCGCCGCCGCACCAGTTGTTCCCGCCGGCGCTGACGCGGAAGCTGACACCAAAAGGTAGACCGCCGATCTCGTAATGTCCGCTGGCATCGGTACACGCGCCCATGCCGTAGCCATCAAAGTGCGTGCTGACGCCCACGTTCGCCAGCGATGTCTGGCCATCGGTCGCAAAGACCGTCCCGCTGACTATCCCGCCGACCTCCAGCGTGAAGTTCTTGCCGGTGACATTCGGCTCGGCGGAGGTCGTGGTGATCGGCGTGGCGGCGCTGACGTCCGCTGCTTCCTCCCACCATTCCGTCAGGTAGATCTGCGGGCCGCCCTGGCACCAGTTGTTGCCCCCGGCGCGAATCTTGAACGGCGTGTCCATCGGAACGCTCAGCGTATACTCGCCGCTGGCGTTGGTGCAGGACCCCATACCCCCCTGCTCGACATCGACGCCGATGTTGGCCAATGGCGTGACGCCATCGGCGGCGTAGACCACGCCGCTGATCGTGCCGGCCTGGTCGAGCGTGAAGTCCACGCCACTCACCGTGCCGCCCGAGTTCACAACCACCTGGGTGGCGGTCTGCCAGTCCATACCGGCCTCGTCGTAGTACTCGGTCACCCAGCCATCGCCGTGTGCGTTAATCACATAGGTGCCGGGCGCCAGCGACAACGTGAACTGACCGTTCTCGTTTGTAGCGGCGCCGGTGACATGCTGGCCATTCGAGGCTAGAAACGAGGATACGCTGACATTCGCGATCTTCGTGACGCCGTCGGCCTGGTAGACCGTCCCGGTGACGATCCCAGCGGGCGCAAGCGTGAAGACAAGTCCACCTCGGGTCGACTGCGCCGGCGTAAGGGTGATTTCCGTCGCCTGTGCTTCGTCCGCGACGTTGTCATACCACTCCTGCACAAAATGACCGTTTGGATTGCCACACCAGCTCTGACCGCTCGCGGACGCATGCACCTTGAACGGCGTGTTGAGCGGCACGCCGTATAGCGTGAACACGCCATTCTGGTCGGCGCAGTGGCCGACGGGCAGGTTCAGCCCGACGTTGGCGTAAGGCACAGGCGTCGAGCCATCTTCTTCGTACACCGTGCCGCTGACGACTCCACCGGGTTCCAGCGTGAAGTCGATGTCTGTCGGCCCCGGCTGCCCCGGCGTGAGGAAGATCGGATCGGCAAGGTGGTTGTAGACCTCCTCCTGCCAGTTTTCATGGACGTAGACCGCGCTGCCGCACGAGTTCTGTCCACCCGAGTCGACGGTGATAGGCGTATTGTAGGGTAGCCCAACGAATTCGTAGTGACCCAGCGCATCGGTACAGGTGGTCAGGCCATAGCTGGGGAGATGAAAATTCACCGCCATGTTGCTGATCGGCAGACCTGTCGTCTGATCGGTCACCACGCCGCTGAGCGTTCCGCCGACGTCCAGCGTGAAGTTCTTGCCGGTGACATTCGGCTCGGCGGCGCTGGCGCTGATCGGCGTGGCGGCGCTGACGTCCGCTGCTTCCTCCCACCATTCCGTCAGGTAGATCTGCGGGCCGCCCTGGCACCAGTTGTTGCGCGCGGCGTGAATCTTGTACGGCGTGTCGAGCGCCACGACGAGCGTATACAGACCATTGGAGTCGGTACAGAATCCCATACCGCCTTGTTCGACATCGACGCCAATGTTGGCCAGCGGCGTGACCCCGTCGGCGGCGTACACCGTGCCGCTGATCGTCCCCGCCTGGTCGAGCGTGAGGTTGATGCCCGGCAGGCTCGGCACGGCGGCGCTGACGGTCAGAACGGTCGCTTCGTTCCAGTTCTGCTTTTCCTGCCAGTATTCCTGCACATAGCGCTTGTCGCTGCACCAGTTGCTGCTTCCGCCCGAATTGACGCGAAAAGGCACGTCGAGCGGGATTCCGTCAAAGCTGAAGGAGCCATCCGCCTCGGTGCACTTGCCCATGCCATAACCATCGATATGGATATCGATCGTGATGTTGTCGATCGGCAGCCCGGTCGTCTGATCGATCACCGAACCGCTTATTGAGCCGCCTGGATTGAGCGTGAAATGGATGTTGGACGGGCCGGGGCCTGGGGCGGGCAGCGTGATCCAGTTGGGTGGGTCCCACGGCATGACCTCCTCCCAGTCTTCTCGCGCATACGATGCGCCGCCGCATCGACTATCGCCGCCGGCGCTGGCCTTGAAGGCGACTCCGACCGGGAGGCCATCGAGCACGTACTGTCCGAGGCTGTCGGTGCACGTTCCGATACCATAGCCGACAAAATGCGCATCCACCGGGATATTGGCGAGCGGCTGACCGGTGGATGCATCCGTCACCACGCCGCTGATGGAGCCGGTGGTTTGCAGCGCGGCTGGGAGTTCTATGGAGGGTTCGGAAATACCGGAGTCGGAGGCGGCCAGCCCTGCGGATGGCAGCGCGAGGAGGAGGATCAGGATGAGGATCAAAAACAAAGAATCCACAAAAAAGCGTCGTTGAAGCAGCATGACTCGTCCTTCCCTGTCGATCGCGAGTGGGATCAAAGACAGGCAATGTTCGCTGCCTCAACTTTAGGTACTTGTGACAGGTTCTGCTAGTGAAACCTGTCACAAATTCCTGAAATTCAGTTGAATTTCACAGAATAGGGTTTCTGCGAAACCCCCACCGTTACCCCAGCGTGCAGTAGGTCTCCTGGAAATTCGGCGGGATGAGCACCGAGTCGATCAGGTAGACGTCTCCGTTGAGCGCCGAGTAGTGCACATCCTCCGGGACCGTGACGGTGTCGTCGATGAGGATGCCGCCCGGAACACTGCGGAAGGTATGGGTGCTTCCGGAAATGGCCGGCAGGGCGCCTTCGGTGACGAGCTGATCGGGCGGGTAAGCGCCGAGCAGAATGTGGTTGAAGATCAGGGCGCGCATGGCCGAGGGGTTCTCGGTGGCGCACTCGAACACCGCCGGCGCGACGGCCAGGATGGCGGCATCGGTGGGCGCGAAGACGGTCAGCGGGAAATTCGGGTTGGTGAAGAGCACGTCGAAGCGGGCCAGATCCAGCAGCGCGACAATGTTCTCGGTCGCGTACAGCGTCTCGCCATCGGTGACCTGCATGTCGGCGGTCAGGCCGCGCAGGAAGGTCAGGATGTCCACCGGCACGCGGTGGATCTCGCCGACCTGGAGGTTGGTCACCTGGCCGCCGCTGTAAACCCCGCTGAGGGTGAGCAGGGTGATGACGTTCGGCTCCAGGAAGCCCTGCTCCAGGCGCAGCACCGGGTTCTGCGGCGTCGGCGGATCGACCACCGTGAGCTGGCGATAGCCGCCGGCTTCGGCATTGGCCACGGCCGCCTGCCGGTAGAGGATGTTGGCGATCAGCCCGATCCCGTCAATATTCACGGTCAGCGCCGGCGAATTCTTGAGGTTGTTGACGACGATGAGGCAGGATTCATCCTCCGCTGCCTCCATGCACAGCCGGTTTTCGTCGAGCAGAATGAGGTCCAGGGTGTTGTCGCCTCCGGTGCCGATCAGAGCCGCGGTGTAGTAGCCAGGCGCAAGCGGCGGGAGCGTCCAGTTGCGGGTGTAGGCGGCGGCGTTGGGCGGGGCGACGACGAAGGTCAGGGCCGACGACCGGTTGGACAGATATGGGAAGTACTCGCTGACCGAATTCGGGGTGAAGTTGACCAGCACCGGCCGGCCATCCTGCAAGGTCATCGAGACGGCGGTGGCATCGTTGCTGAGCTGGAGCACCCGCAAAAATGTGCCTTCCGCGGCGTCCTGCGCCGCCGCGCCAGAAGCGCCCATTCCCAGGGCGGTGACGATGAGCATCAGCAGCAGGAATATGGGGATCGTTCGTCGCATCATCTCAAGCCCTCCACGCAAATCCAGGCCCCTACGCATGACGGCGGTTCGTCCGCGCGTCCAATGCGATAGGGGGATTGGCGAAAATCTGATCTCATTGTGGCATGGGAATGATAGAAGAGAAACTGACGGACGCCCTATTCTGGACTAGGTATCCTCAAAACTGGGGGGCAGGATGACAGAAAAACCAAGGTTACTTCTGCGCCACTGGGAGGCAAAATCCAAACACGCTGCCCCTGCCATATTCGCTGGAGAAGATGATTTGGCCACCGTTCCGCTCAATCATTCTTTTGACCAGATAAAGTCCCAGACCGGTGCCTTCGATCGTCTCGGTCTCTGCGCTCCTGGCACGATAAAACGGGCGGAACAGCTTGTCCTGTTGCTCGGCAGAAATCCCGTATCCTGTATCGACGACTTCGAGTCGCGCAGTGTCGTCCTGCATCTTCAGAATGACATCGATCCTTGCCCCTTCAGGGGAGTACTTGATGGCATTTCCTACGATGTTTACGATGGCCTGTTGCAGTTCATTTCTGAATCCGACCACAGTGACCGGGAGTGGCGGCACGGCCAGGCAGAATGTCTGCGATTTCGCCCGAGCCTGAGCCTCAAAAGTGGAAAATACATTCTGCGCGAGTTCGCTCAGATCGACCTCCTGGCCGTCAAAGGCATTGAGGGTGATCGCCTCGATGCGTTCCACGGAGAGGAAATCCGCGATCATGGTCTGCATCCGTTTAACAGCGGCTTCGATCTCTTCAATCTGGCGCTGTTGTTCCGGCTGTAGCTCATCGGCATTTTTCTTTCGCAGCACGAAGGCATTCATGCCAATCACGCTGAGCGGATTGCGCAAGTCGTGGGCGGCCAGGCGAATCATGTCAGTCTTGAGCTGTTCGAGCTGTCGGATCTTTTCGTACAGATCCTGCAGTTCAATCAGCTGCGCCTGGCGGGTTTCGAAGAGCCGCGCGTTGTCGATGGCTACCGCGGCGCGTGCCGGGATGAGTTTCAGAAATTCAAACATCTCGGCGTAGAAGCATCTCGGCTGGTTGGTCTCCAGGCTCACGATCCCCACCAGGCGTTTCTGGGAGAGCAAAGGAAAGACCATCTGAGAACTCGCATCCGGCAAGAGCGGCACGCAAGCCGGTTCAGAGCCAATCTCCTGAACCCATTCGGCCTTCTGCTTTGCGATGACACGGGCGACAGTCGCATTACCCAGGAAATCCTCTTCCGTGAGTTCTGCAGGATACCCCTGAGCGTGAAGATGCCCGGCTTCCTGTTCGTGCAGCAACACGATGGCCCCGGCACTGGCTCCGCTAAGCCGAATCATGTGGACCAGCGCAATTGCCTGCACATATTGGATATCGAGTTTACGATTCAGCATTTCATCGATCTGGCGCAGGGTTTCGAGCTGCTCAATGTGATTTTTCAGCTGCATATTTGCCAGTTTGCGCCAGGTCACGTCGTGGCCAATCGCCAGAATCTGCGTCTCGTTCCTGCTCTGGATCGGAATCGTGCGCAGATCGAAAAACATGTTCTCGCCGTCAGCCCGAATAATGGTAACTTCGGCGGGTCCGCTGAATGGTCCTACTGTGACGTCGGAAAGCCACGATTTGAACTGTGTCACCTGTTCCACATCCAACATGCCGATCTCGGAGAAACTCTTGCCAATCATCTCGGCCCGTTGGTACCCGGACAGGGATTCCACCGCCTGATTCACATCAAGCAGATTTCCTTCAAGGTCACTGATCACGTACGGGTTTGGCGCGAGTTCAAACAACATGCGAAACCGCTCTTCACTCTCCTGTAAGGCTTTTTCTGCTAGCTTGGGCGCGGTGATATCGCGCACGTTGAAAACGATCGACTCTATCCACGGTTCGTGGAGGAGATTCCGGCCCCTGATCTCCAGCCATTTCCACTGACCCATGCGGTTGCGAACCTGGAGCTGGATCTCGACAGATCGGCTCGGGCTTTCGACCAAATCTCGATAGAACTGGATTGCTCGTTCGAAGAACGCTGGTTCCAAGAACTGGAAAGAATCCGGATCGACGAGCTTCAGCCCGTTCTGGCCGATGAATTCCTGCTCGTCAACCGCAAAGATGTCACGGATGGCTGGGCTGACGTAGCGAATGGCCCCAGAGCGGTCAGTCACAATAATCAGGTCCGGGCTGTTTTCGATGAGCGCGCGGTAGTACTTCTCACTGCGTTCGAGTCGTTGTTCGGCAAGCTGCTTATCCTTGACCAGCTGGCGGCTCTGCAAGCCCTGCTCAATTACAGTCGGCAACAGATCGAGATAAACAGCATCAGTGTCTTTGATGACATAATCGAATGCGCCAAGCTTCAGGGCCTCGACCGCGATCGTCTCGTTGCCTGTGCCGGTGAGCATGATCGTGGGCGGCATTGGACCATTGGTGGAAAGACGCTGTAAGACCTGGATGCCGTTGAGATCCGGCATGTTGTAGTCGACGATGACTGCATCGTAGTGATGCTCTGCGATGAGAGTTATCCCTGTTTCGCCGTTTGGCGCCAGGTCCACCTCATAGCCAGATTGCCCTAGGCGCCGCTGCAGCAGACGTCCCAGGCCTTCATCGTCTTCCATATAGAGAATGCGTCTCTTCTCTGGCATCGCTATCGTTCAGCTCCCATTGGGCAGCATAACAACTGAAAGAAACAATCCTAACCTGGCAATGGCTTCCGCAAACTGTTCGTACTCCACGGGTTTCGTGATGTATACATTGCAGCCAAGTTCATAGCATCGATTGATCTCGTGAATATCGTCAGTGGTCGTCAGAACTATAATGGGGATGCTCTTGGTTCGGTTATCGGACTTCATGGCTGCCAGGACACGATAGCCGTCGACTTCCGGCAGGTTGAGATCGAGCAACATCAATACCGGTGGATGTTGCGGCGTATGAACATACCCCTGGTCACCAAAGAGGTAGTTCAGGGCAAGCCGCCCATCGGATAGCTTGACGATCGGATTTGAGAGATTTGCCCGGCGAAGATTCTTCTCGATAAGACGGCTATGGCCTTCGTTATCTTCGACCAGCACGATGGTTACCTGATTGATGGTGGACATAGTCTTTCCAGGTGAGGTTTTTTCATCGATAAGAGACTGGTGCCGTCGTCTGTATACCTGACCTTCTTGCGGTTCTATTGGCAATCAACCGCCGAGATAGCAGACCTAGAGGATGCCCTGACGAGGTGTCGGCATGGCATCATGCGTTCCAACCATAGGGATGTTGAAAGCAAATGTCGTGCCTACTCCCAACTCGGATTCGCACGAGATATACCCTCCATGACGACGTACTAACGCCTGAACATAGGCCAGCCCCATGCCTTCGCCCGGCACGTCCAGCCTGCCTGCACGGCGAAAGGGAGCGAACACCTTGTCCATGTCTTCCGGTGCAATACCCCGGCCGTTGTCGCGAATACGGAAAACGACCCCCTCTTTGCTCTCTTCAGCGCTGATGACGATCTCGCCCGGACGTTCAGGAACCAGGTATGCGACCGCGTTAGTAAGAATGTTGCCAAAGATCTGTTCCATTGAGACAAAATCGGCAGTCACGGTCGGCAGATCGGTGATTGTGACTTGAACCTTCTTCTGCCTGATCTCGTGGGAGAGCCCGTCAAGAATCGTATCGACAATCGACCGAACGTCGACGCTGACCCATTCCAACTGCAATCGGCCCAATCGGGATAATTTCAGAATAGCCTTGGTAAATGAATCCATGGTGCTTACTGACGAGTCGATGAACCGCAGCGCTTCTGGGACATCTTCTTTCAATGCATGCTGTAACTGGTGCCGTGTCTTCTCGCTGGTGAGGGGTAGGACTTCTTCATAAGCCTGCTCGACTTCCTTGAGCCCCATGCGCAGCTCCGCGGCGAACCCTTTCAGGTTGACGAGCGGCGCTCGAAGATCGTGTGAGACGATGTAGGCGAAGTTCTTGACTTCCTCGTTGGCCTCTTGAAGTTCTTTGGTACGCTCGATTACACGCTGCTCCAGCTCGGCCTTCTGTCGGGCGATCTGATCGTTCAAGTCAGCCTGATGGAACGCCAGCGCCACCTGCGCTGCAATGGCTTCGGCGGTTGCCTGATGTTCCGATGTGAAATAAGCAACCTGGCTGGATGCGAGCGCGAGATAACCAATAAGCCTTTCCTGTAAGCTCAGCGGAATGGCCATGGCCGAACGTATACCCTGCTGGATTGCTTCGCGTACGAGATCAGATTTGTCGATCTCTGTCCTTAGGTCGACGATCACCGTGGACTGCGCAGATCTGAGACGAGTCACCATGGCTGCGGAGACCAGCGGTTGCAGCGGGTATGCTGCGCTTGTCCGGTTGGTTGGCGGTCGCCAGGCGAAGCTCTGCGTATGTTTGTCCGTCTGATCGAATAGCACAATGTCAACCCACTCGCAGGCGATCAGTTGTGCGAGCTGTTCAAGCACTGTGCTTGCCACTTCGGAAACCGATCGGGCACTGAGAATGAGGCGATCGATGTCACGAAGAATGGAAAGCCGCTGATTGAGGTGTCGTAATGTGACTTCCTGATGCTTGCTCGCCGTGATATTGGTTGTCGCGCCGATGGTTCGAGCCAACGTTCGCGCTTCGCCTTCGCCGCCAAAAAAGCTCTGTGAGCGCACGTTCAACCAGCGCACATTGCCGTCGGGCCCAAGGATGCGATACTCCATTTCAAAAGTGCCATCGCCGGCAGGATCCTGCGCCTTTTCGGTGGCGCGGGCCAACTCCTCGCGGTCATCGGGATGAACCTGATTCAGGACACCGGGAAGCATCACGTCGCTCTGCTCATCCCAGCCCCAGATCTGGCGCTGCTCCGGCGACCAGAAGATGTTGTTTTTGACGTGATCCGCATCGAAAATGCCGATATTGCCAACGCGCACCGCCTGGCGAAGTCGTTCTTCGCTGGCGCGCATCGACTCTTCCGCTTGCTTGAGCCGGGTGATGTCATGACCTATTGCCTGCAGTTCGGTGATTTGTCCCGTCTCATCCGGCACACCTTTGATAATCCAGTGTATCCAGTGTTCCTGACCATCGGCTGCGTAGTTGAGATACTCCCCAGAAACCGGCGCAGGATTGGCAATCATATAGGCTGCTTCCGCCCGTACCGCCTCATGGAACTCTGGGGCAACCATCGTGAGAAGGCTATGCCCGATCAATTCTTCGCGCGTTTTTCCATAGAACTGACAGTAGGCATCGTTGACAAAAGTGAGCGTCATGTCCTCTCGGTAACGGCTGATGAGATCGCTCTGGGTTTCAATCAGCGTCCGGTATCGAGCCTCGCTCTTACGCAGGGCCATCTCAATCTGCTTCTGTTCGGTAATATCGGTGATGACGCCAATCGTCTTTACCGCCTGTCTCAAAGACCCGGCGCCTTCAAACAAGGTTCGCGAACGGTTCTTGATCCAGCGGATTGACCCATCCTGGGCCGCGACGCGGTACTCCATTTGAAACAAGCCGTTGCCAGCGGCATCGTGGGAGCGAAGCAGTGCCTCTCGAACGCGCTCTCTGTCCTCCACAAGCATCGCATCGAGATATCGGTCCAAAGGGACGGCTTCATCCCATGCCTGGTCCAAACCCTGCCCATGATACAGCGAAGTACGTACCCGACCACGACGGGGATCGTATTCAAAAACGCCGATGTCAGCGGTATCCAGCGCCTGCCGCAGACGTTCCTCGCTCTCGCGAATGGCATTACCTATTGTTGATTGCGCACTATCGTCGTGAGAAAGAGGATAGATGTCGGTCATGGCAATTCAGCTCGGCTTCGTTGCGACCACATTTCAAAACAATGGATGACAAGCAATTTATTCGCAATCTAGGAATGGTCAGGAGTTGTTCGGCCTGTCCATTGCTTATATTCTAGATCGCAAACGACATCGCTCATAGAATTCTTTACGTTCTTGGTCTGTGGGAAGGAAGACACTGCGCAGGCTTCAAACCCTGTGCGACCGAACGACCAGTCCACAACGGCCAGTTTGAAAACATATTTGGAACGCCTCGTAGGGGGGCGGTCGGTTCATATGCGTGGGTGAAAACGGCAAGAACCAGGCACGGCTAAGTGGAGCCAATGCCAGTGCGCTCAGCGGGGAACGCCGCCCCATCCACGCAGAGAATGAGTGGATGGGGCAGTTTTCTGACAACTGACTTTACTCTGCCGAGCGCACCTCAAGCGTGTAGCTGCCGGCGAAGGCATCCTCATAGGTGCCGACCTCGACCAGCACGGTCAGATCGGCCGGGACTTCCAGCGCCGTCAGCGACGAGTTGGGCGCGGGCACGCCGACCTCGGCATCGTCATTTTCGGCGAGGAGCTGGCCCGCCGCGTTGTAGATGCGCAGCACGGTGTCCAGATCGTTGGTCTCGTCGGTCAGGAAGATGCTGATCACGCCCTCTTCCTCGAAGGTGAGCGTATAGCGCACGCGCTGGCGCTCGACCACCTCGCCGGTCACCGTCTCGCCGACGGCAATTTCGCCGCCGTCCACCAGGTCGATGGCGGTGAGCTCGTCCAGATAGGCGACGGCGCCGTCCAGAATGGGATCGGTCTCGCTGAACAGCGTCTCTTCATCGACCGGGACGCGCACCGTCGGTTCGACGCCAGTGCCCTCGATGATGATCTCACCCTCCGGGCCGACGGAGCGGGTGAACGAGTACTGAAGCTGAAGGCCACCGGGCATCAGGTAGGTAGTTTGCCCGCCGCCCAGGCCGGCCGTCGGATACTGGCCCACGATGGCGGCGCGGTCTTCGAGGGTCATGTTGTAGGTGAAGTACTCGCAGGCGCTGTTGCAGTTGGGGCCGACGAGCACGGCGATCGGGCCGTCGTAGCGCAGTTCCGTCGGGGGCAGGAAGAAACGCTGCTCCAGATCCGGGTCGGCGTAGAAGCGGCCCAGGCTCTCGTCATACGACTCGCTGTTGCCCAATACCAGCGCCTCCTGATAGAAGTACGCGGCCATCTGGTCGGCCAGGAAGCCGCTGCCGCCGCCGTTCTGGCGCATGTCGATGATCAGCCCTGGCGTGCCGGCGCTGTTCAGGTAGCGAATCATGCGCTCCCAGAGCTGGATGCTGAGCAGATCGTTATCCGAGAAGCTGTAGATCTTGACGTAGCCGTAGCCGTTGTCGAGCGGGCGAAACTCGATGGGCTGTTCCGCGCCGGTCAGCCCGGCATTGAAGGACGAGAAGGCGAAGCTGATGCGCTCCGGGATGCTGGTCAGCGTAACCGTCGTCGGCTCGTCGTCACCGGGGTTCTGGTAGGTGACCTCGACCTCCGTGCCGATCGGAGAGCGCAGCATGTAGCGAAGCTGCTGGAGGCGCAGGGTGTGGTCGGCACTGAAGGGCAGCGACCAGGGTTGAATGGTGGGAATGACTTCCTGAACCGGCTGACCATTCAGTTCGAGCAGTTCGGCCCGCAGTTCGATGCCCGCTTCGTCGGCAGGGCTGTCTGGCAGCAGGAAGTTGACCAGCACGCGGCCGTCGTCCAGCTCGCGCGCGGCGATGCCCAGGCCGCCGGCGGTGTCGATGGCAAACTGGTTCTGATCGAAGGGGGCGCTCAGGTGGCCGTCGGGGATCGACCAGATGAAGTCGCGCAGGGCGAGCTGGTAGGCCACGACGTCGACATCTTCCTCGGCCTGCTCGAACATGGGGCGGAACTCGTCAAGCTTGGCGTCCCAGTCGATTTCCTTGAGCTCAGTATAGGCGTACGTCTCGCGGAACAGCTCGATCAGCGCGTCGAAAGCTTCGGTGTAGCTGAGGTTGGAGTAATCTTCCTGCTCGGAGCCTTCGCCCTCGATCAGGTTGATCACCGGGCGGCGCGAGCGGTCGAAGGTGAACGGATCGCTCTCCAGGTTGACCACCGTGTAGCCCTGCGGCACGACCACGATCGGGTCGTCGGCGGTGAAGAGCCGGCCGTCCTCGCCGAAGCCGGAGGGGAAGCCCTGCCCTTCTTCCGGCGCGAAGATCAGGTACTTGCCGCCGATGATCTCCCCCTTGGCCGAAGGGTTCGGATCGACCCGCGTCGAGGCGTAGGCGCTGGACCAGCCGCCGCCGTACAGGTCGCGCTCTTCCAGATACGGATCGCCCCAGGTGTTGGTCCAGTAGGCGATGGCGTAGACCATCACGCCGGTGTCTTCTTCGCCATCCTGGTCGACATCGCGCAGGCTGCCGGCCGGTTCGATCGGCAGGTCGATGCGGTAGGTGAAGGGCGAGGTGTAGAAGTCCGAGGTGATCTTGCCCAGAACCTGCGATTCTGCAGGATCAGAAAGCCGCGATCGCGGTCGATGAAGCCGGCCTGATCTTCCAGGATGACCATCGGCTCGGCCACGCCCAGCGTGAAGAAGCCGTTGGTGTAGTTGACCTCACCCGTGATCGACGCCGGTCCGCCCTGTTCGTTGAGGATTCGGGCACTGGGAATTTCCTCCTCGGCCGGGGCGTCCTGCGCCAGCGCAGCCGGCGCGATAGTCATCACGAGCAAAAGGATCAGCAAGAGCGTTTTGATTTTCAACAGGTTTGCTCCTCAGGAGTGGCCGGCCATGGTGTGCTCAAATAACGACAAATGGCAACGATAGAAATACTACGCAGTTCCCTTAAAGGTTGGATGAGTGTTCACCGCGACGCGCCGGAAATGAAATCGATCAGGTCGATTTTGGTGATGATGTCGCGCACTTCGTCGCCGGCTTTGACGATGACGACGTTGCGACTGCCGGTCAGGGTGGCCATCAGCACATCCAGCGGCGTGTCGAGTTCGGCGCTGGGCGGGTCGGTCTCGATGACGCCGGAGTCCTCCAGCGAGACCTCCATACCGCCGGCGCCATTCTGCTTAAGCAGGAAACTCAGCAGGTTGACCTCCGACACCAGGCCGAGAAGCTGGCGCTCGGCGTTGACCACCGGCACCTGCGAGATGCTGTGCTCGCGCAGCTTGGCGATCACGCTGCCAATGCTGTCACTGCACTGGGCGACGATGAGCTGCTGCGGCGGGCGTCGATCGAGCAGGGTTTCGACCGACGCGCCGACCCAAACCGGGTCAAGGAAGCGGTTTTCGCGCATCCACTCGTCGTTGAAGACCTTGCCCAGGTAGCGGTAGCCGCTGTCCGGCAGGATGACCACCACCCGCTGACCGCGCGTCAGTTTGGCGGCCCTGGCATAGCGCAGAGCTCCCGCCACGGCGCTGCCGCAGGAGACGCCGCAGAAGATGCCCTCTTCGCGCACCAGGCGGCGGGTCATCAGGAATGACTCTTTGTCGGACACCTGCACCACGTCGTCGACCAGGGAGAACTCGTAGGTGGAGGGGATGAAGTCCTCGCCGATGCCCTCGACCAGGTAGCTGTGCGCCTCGGTCATCTCTCCGCCGGTCTTGAAGTGGTGGTAGAGGATGGAGCCGACCGGATCGACGCCGACGATCTGGATATTCGGGTTCTTCGACTTGAGGTAGCGGGCCACGCCGGTGACGGTGCCGCCGGTGCCCATGCCCATGACGACGGCGTGGACGTCGCCGCCCGTCTGTTCCCAGATCTCCGGGCCGGTGGTCAGCTCGTGGGCCTTGGGGTTGGACGGGTTGTGGTACTGGTTGGCGAGGATGGCCCCCGGCGTCTCCTCGACCACGCGGCGGGCGACGCTGTAATAGCTGCGCGGGTCCTCCGGCTCGACGTTGGTGGGCGTGACGATCACCCGCGCGCCGAACGCCCGCAGGATCTGGATCTTCTCCGGCGACTGCTTGTCGGCCAGCACGAAGACGCACTTGTAGCCCTTGATGGCGGCGGCGATGGCCAGCCCGATGCCGGTGTTGCCGCTGGTGGCTTCGACGATCGTGCCGCCCGGCCTGAGCCGCCCTTCGCGCTCGGCGTCCTCGATGATCTGGATGCCGATGCGATCCTTGACCGATCCACCAGGGTTGAAGAATTCGACTTTGCCGACGATCTCGGCGGGGATGCTGCGCGCGACCTTGTTCAGCCGGACGAGCGGCGTGCCTCCAAGCGTGCCAAGGATGTTGTCGTGGATCTGTACGGGCATCGGGCGTTAACTCCCTTTCTCTTGAGTCTCATCATCTCGCTTGACCCCGCCGGTCAGATAGGCGACTGCCACCCAGACGCCGCGCGTGCTGCGGTAGAGTCCCAGCACCACGACCAGTGTGTAGACGCTCCAGAGGAGCATCTGGGTGAGGAGCGGCGGGTGGTAGAGCGCCTCGACGATGAAGAAGCCCGCCAGCGCAGTCACGACCGCGAAGCTGAAGTTGAGCACCATGCCGCCGATGGATTCGCCGTCCTGCCGTTCAAAGCGAACGCCGCACACCGGGCAGAGGTGGTTCATCTTGAAGAACTTCGCGAACAGCGCGCCCTGGCCGCAGTTCGGGCAGCGTGCCCGTACCCCCAGCCAGAGTTTTTCGATTATCTCGTTTGTCGTTACGCCAGCCATTCATGCCCAAATCCTACGAACACGAAAAGGCCCGCGCAAGCGGACCCCCCCCCCCCCCCCCCCCCCCGCCCCCCGCCCCACCGGCGAAGGGGACCCCGGCCCGGGGGGGGGGGGGGGGGGGGGGGCCGCGCCCCCCCGGGGGCCCAGGAGATAGCGGAGTGGTTGAACACCTCAATGACGCCACCCCCCTGGCAGGGACGAGGTTTTCAACGGATTGATCAGTAGATCAGGGTAGCCGTAGGGACGCGATTTTTCGCGTCCATCAGCGTCGGACGCCAATGAATGGCGTCCCTCACAAGGCCAGGGCGCTCAAGGGTCGGGATTATCAGCTGCACGGCCGGGGGGGGCCTGAGCGACGGCCCGCAGGCATATCTACGGATGCTGCCAGAGCTGGCGCGTGATCTGCGCATGGCCGAGGTGCAGGCCGGTGTGCTCCAGCGCGTGCAGGACGCCCTCGGCGGCGGTGACGGTCCCGCCGGCTTCCTTGCGCGGATCGGGGCGCGCCACCCCCAGGTCGGCCAGGGTCAGCTGCTCGAATTTGTCACTGAGGTAGGCTTCGAGCGTCGAGAAACGGGCCTTCAGCTCGTCCTTCGTTAGCCCCTTCGCTTGAAACTCGGCGGGGCGATCGCGGTACGCCGGATCGCCGACGCCGACCTCGCCGATCCAGAAGCGGGCCGAGCCGGTTGTGTGCACGACCAGCACGACCAGCGAGTTCATGTCTTCCCCCGGCACCCAGTCGAGCGCTTCATCGGGCAGATCGTCAAACGTGGCGATGAAATCGCGGTGCAATTTCTTCAGGGTGGTCAGATACTCCGAGAAAAAGGCGTCCATCGGCTCCTCCTACAGACCCAGCGAGAGGTATTTCACTTCCAGATACTCGTCGATGCCGACGCTGCCGCCTTCGCGCCCCAGGCCGCTCTGCTTGACGCCGCCAAACGGCGCATTGGCCGTCGAGGGCAGGGCGTCGTTGGCGCCGATGATGCCGTACTCCAGACGCTCGGCGACGCGCATCACCCGGCTGACGTCGCGCGTGTAGAAATAGGCGGCCAGCCCGAAAGGCGTGTTGTTGGCAGCGGCGATCACCTCGTCTTCGGTGTCAAACGGGATGAGCGGGGCCACCGGTCCGAACGTCTCTTCCTGAGTGATCAGCATGTCCGATCCGACATTGGTCAGCACGGTCGGCTGCCAGAAGGTGCCGCTGGTGTTGGCATCGTCGGGCATGGCGCTGCCGCCGAGCAGCAGATTGGCGCCATGCGAGAGCGCGTCGCTGATGTGCTTCTCCACCTTCATCCGCGCCGCCATGTCGATCAGCGGGCCAAGGACGCTGTCGGGCAGCAGGCCGTTGCCGACCTTCATCTTGCCCACGTCTTCGGCGAAGCGCGCGGCGAAGCGGTCATAGATGCCGCGCTGGACGTAGATGCGGTTGGCGCAGACGCAGGTCTGGCCGTTGTTGCGGAACTTCGACGCAATCGCGCCCTTCACCGCCGCGTCAAGGTCGGCGTCGTCGAAGACGATGAACGGCGCGTTGCCGCCCAGCTCCAGCGAGATACGCTTGACGGTGGCCGCCGAGTTGCGGATCAGGATCTTGCCGACCTCGGTCGAGCCGGTGAACGACACCTTGCGGACGCGGTCGTCGGCGAAGATCACGTCGGAGAAGGGGATCGGGTCGCTGGCCGGCAGGATGTTGACCACGCCGGGCGGGAAGCCGGCGTCAATAAAGATGCGGCCCAGTTCGAGCGCGGAGAGCGGCGTCTGCTCGGCGGGCTTGCAGATGGCGGTGCAGCCGGCGGCCAGGGCCGGGCCGAGCTTGCGGGTGAGCATGGCGGACGGGAAGTTCCACGGTGTGATCAGCGCCACCACGCCGACCGGCTGGCGCAGCACCATCAGCCGCTTGTTGGGGACGGTCGCCGGGACAATCTGCCCGTAGACGCGCTCCGCTTCGCCGGCGAACCAGGTCAGGAAGCTAGCCGCGTAGACGATCTCGCCGCGCGCCTCGGTCAGCGGCTTGCCCTGCTCCAGGGTCATGACGGTCGCCAGGCGCTCCTTGCGCTCGACCATCAAGGCGGCGGCCTTGCGCATCATGTCGCTGCGCTGGAGGGCGGGGACGGCCGACCAGCCGGGCAACGCCGCCGCTGCCGCGTCGATGGCTGCGCGGGTGTCGTCGGCGCCGGCGTCGGGGATCGTCGCCAGCAGGTCACCGGTGGCCGGGTTGGTCACGTCGAAAGTCTTGCCAGTGACGGAAGGGCGATACGCGTTGTCGACAAAGACTCCGTAAACGGAATCGGCCAGGGTCTGCTGGGCCACGGTGCGTGAATCCAGAACGGTCATGGGGATTAACCTTTTTTTAGCCGCCGCGCCGCGAGAGCGGACGTTGTTCGTACGCTGATACTGTGATTATAGCGGTGAAATGGTGTCGGTTGGCAGCGCGGGGTGGCGAACGGGCCGGCGCGTCGTCAATCTGCGCGACCGCCGGGTCGAGGTGTACACCCAGCCGCAGCGCGACACGAAGCCGCCCTACTATGCCGCGCTGCAAATCTACGGCCCCGACATCCCGCTGCCCCTGACTCTCGATGGTACGGAGATCGCGACCAACCCGGCGGGGGATCTGCTGCCCTAAAAGACCGCACCCAACAGGGCGTAGGGACGGCATTCTTGCCGTCCGGGGCGGCGAACGCGAAAAATCGCTTCCTCACGCCTCTCCTTGATACCCGAAGACGCGTCGGGACGAGGCGGGCCTCGTCCGTCGAAGAATCCACCGGCGCGATCCGGTCGCCCTTGCCAGAATGGAGAGAGGGTCAGGGGGCGAAGTCTCCCTCATCCGTCCATACGCATACCCCGTCTCGTACAGCGCCACGATGTTCTCCGGCGGGCTGACGGCCTGCACGTTGTGGCAGGGCGCCAGGATGTACCCGCCGCCCGCGCCCAGCACGTCGATGTTGTCGCGCACCTCGCGCACCACGTCTTCGACCGACCCGAAGGCCAGCGTCTGCTGGTTGTCTACGCCGCCGTGGAAGACCACCCGGTCGCCGAATGTGCGCTTGAGCCGTTCCCGTTCCATGCCGGCGCAGCGCCACTGGATCGGGTTGAGGATATCGATGCCAAGGTCGATCAGGTCCGGGATCAGGTCGAAGATCGCGCCGTCGCTGTGGAAGAAGACGCGCGTTCCGTTCTGGTGCGCCAGATCCATCATACGACCCATGCGCGGCAGGAAAGATCTCGCGGATGAGGACCGACGAGAAGAGCAGTCGATCCTGCGCGCCGAAGTCCTCGGCGATGTACGAGAAATCCACCCGGCCGGGCAGCGTCTCGTAAATGCGCACGGTGTTTTCGTAGGCGAAGCCAAACAGCTTGTCCAGGCAGTGGGTGACGATCTCCGGGTTGAGCAGCAGGTCCATGTAAGCCTGCTCGTGCCCGCGCAGATCCTTATAGATGAGGAATGGCTCGGAGCCGCCGCCCTGCACCGGGTAGTCCTCTTTGCCGGCGATCTGCTCCGGCAGCGCGGCGTAGTCGTACCAGTCGGGCGTCGGCCATGTGTAGCCGGCCTCGATCTCCTCGACGCTGGTGAACTCCGCCAGCGGATGCGTGACGCACTCGGCGTAGACCCCGGTGCCGTAGTCGATATTCTCGTAGCGCAGCCCCCAGATGTCGTAGCCCGGACGAAGCGGCGGCCCGGCGTAGCGCGGGCGGACCTGCACCATGCGGTCGATGTGCAGGCGCTCGAAGACCTGCCAGTCGGTGTCACAGCCCAGGTGGCGCTTCAGTTTCGCTGTGGCTTCGGGCGTGCCCCAGTAATCCATCGGCAGGCGATCGGGCGTCTGCCGATTCAGGACGGCAAACCAGCGTTCACGGGGTGTCAGTGGCGTCACGATGTTTCTCCAGTGCAGGCGCGCAGAAGTGCGGCAGACAGGGGCGAAGTGAGAATTGAGGGCATGTTGGCAGAGTCGCGAGTCGGCGCGATTGTCCGGACGAACATATTGATACGCCCATAGGCATTACCTTAAGGATTTTTCTCTCGATCTCCACCGTTTTGACCTCTCCCCCGTTCCCTCCCCGAATTCGGGAGGGGAGCAAACATGCTGCTTGCTGGCGATTGTTTCGCGTGCGATTCCCCCTCCCCGCTTGCGTGGGAGAGGGGGTCAGGGGGTGAGGGGTGAATCCGCGCTAAAGGTAATGCCTATGGGCGCACACATTGATACGCCCCTACGCCAACGGGTTCGAGTGCAGTTCCAGACCAGAGTGTCCGCCCGAAACAAACCCTCTAACAAATACGCTCTCAATTCCTATCCTCTACCCCTGCGGCAGTGCCTTGGTCTTGAGGCCGAAGCTGTTCTTCATGAATTCGTTCTGGCTGCGGAGTCCCTCTTCGCCCTCCGGCGGCGTCCGGCGCCTGTAGCTGCCGTCCGACTGCATATCCCAGGCATCGAGATTATCGGCAAGCTGGGTGGACAGCATGCGCATCACCTTCTTCTGAAGCGACTCGTCGAGGACCGGAAACACCACTTCGACCCGGTTGTACAGATTACGGCGCATCATGTCGGCGCTGCCGAGGTATACCCGGCGTTCCGACGGGGCGTTGAGGAAAGTGAAGATGCGGCTGTGTTCCAGGTAGCGCCCGACGATGCTGACGACGCGGATCGTCTCGCTGAGGCCGGGGACGCCCGGCCGCAGACAGCAGATGCCGCGCACCAGCAGATCGACTTTCACGCCGGCCTTCGAGGCCTCATACAGTTTGTTGATGATGCCGTCCTCTTCGAGCTGGTTCATCTTCATGATGATGTGGGCGGGCTTCCCGCGCGGGCGGCGGCGATCTCGCCGTCGATCAGTTCGAGGATGGCTTTAAGCAGAAATTCCGGCGCGACCAGCATACGCTGGTAAGCGGTGGCGGGCGCGAAGCCGGTCAGCCGGTTGAAGAGGCGGGTGGCGTCCTCGCCGATGGCTTTGTCGCAGGTGAACAGACCGAGGTCGGTGTACAGCCGGGCGGTACTGCTGTTGTAGTTGCCGGTGCCCAGGTGCACGTAGCGCCGCACCTGATCGCCCTCCTGGCGCACCACCAGCGCGACCTTAGCGTGGGTTTTGACCGGGAGTTCTTCCACGCCGAAGGTGACATGGACGCCCTTCTCTTCCAATTGCGCGCCCAGGTCAGGTTGTTCTCTTCGTCGAAACGGGCCTTGAGCTCGACCAGGACGACCACCTGCTTGCCGTGGTCGCGCGCTTCCATCAGGGCATTGACGATCGGGGAATTGCGGCCGACGCGGTAGGGGGTGGCCTTGATGGCGCGGACCTGAGGGTCGTGCGCGGCGATTTGCAGAAAGCGCTCGACGGTGAGAAACGAGGTCGTAGGGGTGGTGCACCAGGCGGTCGCCGGCCCGGATGATGGCAAAGATGTCCTCTCCGTCGGCGAAGCCTTCGGGCACGCGCGGCAGGTAGGCCGGATATTTGAGATCCGGGGCGTCGAGGCCCATCAGTTCGAACAGGCTGGCGCCGCCCAGTGCGCCATTTACGTAATAGACGTCACGGTCGCGATCGACCGGCAGATACGTGAGCAGTCGGCCCAGAGTCTCGTCGCCAATATCTTCCGGGACGGCCAGCCGCACGATGCTGCCAAAGCGCCGCTCGCGCAGCCCTTCCTCGATCAAGCATCGCTGAGCGAGAGGCGGGGTCGTCAGTTCGTGCTCGTAGTCGATATCGGCGTTGCGCGTCACGCGGAAGGGGGCATATTCGACGGTGCGCATGCCGGGGAACAGCATGTCGAGATTGCGGCCGATCACCTCTTCGATCAGACGAGCGTCTGGCCTCCGGAGGCTCCTCGCCATAGGTGCGCATGATCTCGTTGACGTTGATCAGGCGGGATGGCTGTCCGGCAGCAGAGACGGACGAATTCAGCTCGTCGTTCTTCTTGTCGTCGCGGCGCAGAAGAATGCCAGAGTTCAAACTGAGGTTGGAGATGAAGGGGGAATGGCCGGGCATGGTCGACGGCGAGCGGAGTCAGTACCGGGTAGATGTTGTCGGCAAAGTGCCGGTTGAGGCGGACTGTTCGGTGGGGGTGAGACTGGTGAAGTCGGCCACGCGGATGCCGTGATCCTCCAGGCGGTGCAGGAGTTCACGCATCAGCTCGCGCTGCGTCTGCATCATCTCGATGACCTGCGCCCGAATTTCGCCCATCAGCGCCGGGAAGGGGACGCCATCTGGGCGGTTGGTCGACAGCTCCAGCCGCATCCTGCTGTGGATGGTCCCGACCCGCACCATGAAGAATTCATCGGTATTGGAGCTGAAGATGGCGATGAACTTCAACCGTTCCAGCAGTGGCAGCGACTCGTCCTGCGCCATCGCCAGCACCCCTCCGGTTGAAGCTCAGCCAGCTCAACTCGCGGTTGATGTAGGTTTCAGGGTGAGCAGTTCGGTGGACGGGCGCGACATTTGATTATCCTCGGGCATCCTGAACGCAGCCTGATTGTGGGTGGAAAGGGCGGACTGCGCATGACGCCCTTCAATCCATCTATTCTAGTGGAAACCAGTCAAATCAGAGTGAACTCAAATTGAAGAACATTGGACAAAACCTGTCGCTCCAGGGCACTGAGGCGGGGGCGATGCCCGGTTTGAGGGCAGGCGGCGGATCCTGTAGAATCGGAGACTTCCGGTGTTCTAGAACGCGATTGCCCTGGGATATGGTCCACTCGCTGCGCACGACCCTGATCGTCACCCTTCTCGCTCTGATCCTGGCGGTCAGATTGGACGCGCAGACGAACACAATCGATCCCAACACCTTCACCGCCCTGGCCGAGAACGAACGGATCCGTGTGATCGTCACCCTGGCGGACCCGGCGTCGATCGATGCCGCCGGACGAACGACGCGAGGCGGTCGCCGCCGCACGCGCCGGTGATCGACCGGCTGTCGGCGGCGGGCGGAGTGGTGCTGCGGCGCTTCAGCCAGATCCCCGGTTTGGTCGCGGAAATCGACGCCGGCGCGCTGACGGCTCTGGCGGCGGACCCGCGCGTGGTCTACATCCAGGCCGACGAGCCGGGCGGCATCGCCACGACGGAGAGCGTCCCGCGGTCGGTGCGGCGCAGGTGCACAGCCAGTACGGGCTGACCGGCGCGGGCGTCCGCGTGGCCGTGCTGGACAGTGGCATCGACACCGACCACCCCGATCTGGCCGACGATCTGATCGCGCAGGTCTGCTTCACCGGCGGGGGCACGCCGGCGCTGGGTTCCTGCCCGCCCGCCGACACCAACACCGGGATCAGCGCCGAAGACGAAAACGGCCACGGCACCAACGTCGCCGGCATCATCACGTCGGACGGGACAGTGGCGCCGATCGGCTTCGCGCCGGACGCGCAGATCGTCGCGGTGCGCGTGCTGGACGGGTTTGGCTCCGGCTGGCTCTCCGGACTGGGCGGCGGCGCTGGACTGGATCATCGCCAACCAGGAGACGCTCCAGGTCGACGTGATCAACATGAGCCTGGGGTCGTTCACGGCCTACGCCCCCGCCTGCGACGCGCAGCAGCCGGCCATGGCCAGCGCCATCGCCATCCTGCGCGACTTCTGGGGCGTGCCGACCTTCGCCGCCACCGGCAACCAGGGCGAACCGTACCTGGTCGCCGCGCCGGCCTGCATCACCAAAGCGATCGCCGTGGGAGCGACGTACGACAGCGACCTGGGGCGCGTTGAACGGCGGCACGGTCCGTTACGTGGGCACTTCGCAGGCTTCGCCGACGGCGGCCGGGATCGCCACGCTGATGCTTCAGGCGCGGCCGGCCCTGTCGCCGGATGCCCTCGAGAACACGCTGAAGACAACCGGCGTGACGATCGACGATCCGCGCAGCGCCTTCGAGTACCCACGGGTCGATGCCCTGGCGGCTGTGCAGAGCGTCCTGGCCCTGCTGGCCACGCCGGTGCAGAACAGTCCGACCGAGCGGGTGGTGACGGGAACAACGCCGGCCTTCACCTGGGCGGTCGTGCCGGACGCCGAGATGTACTATTTCTGGCTGAGCCACGCCGACGGCACGAAGATCCTCAACGTGTGGCTGAACCCGGTCGAGTACTGCGACGCGTCACTGTGTACCTATCCGACCCCCTTCCCGCTCAACGCCGGTCCGCACCGCTGGTGGATTCAGGCGTGGAGCACGGCGCAGGGGGAAAGTCCGTGGTCGCCCATGGCGGTCTTCGAGGTCGTGCCGTGATGCGCGGCGTTCGTAGAGACAACCCAAGGGTTGCCCGATCGGCGAATGGTTGTTATGGGCATGGTCAACGGACGAGGCCTGCCTCGTCCCTGCGACCGATTCGTCATGGGTAGGGGCGATGCCACTCCCACGAGACATTACATTTTAGAGGAGACTCCGTAGTGAGCGAGCGAACCCCTTCATCTGACCCCGCCGAGTCGCTCTGGGGGGTGTTCGGCCACGACTGGGCCGTCGAGCACCTGCGCCAGACCATCCGGCACAACCGGGTGCGCCACGCCTACCTGATCGTCGGCGCGGAATCTGTCGGCAAGAGCACGGTGGCCCGCGCCTTCGCGGCGGCCCTGCTCTGCACAGTACCCGACGTGGACCAGCGGCCGTGCGGCGAATGCCCGTCCTGCCGGCGGATCGCCAGCGGCAACCACCCGGATCTGCTCTTTACCGAGCGCGGCGAAGACGAGACGACGCTGACCATCGACAGCATTCGCGCGCAGATCGGGCGGCTGTCACTCAAGCCCTTCGAGGGCCGTTTTCGCTTCGGCATCTTCCCCGATTTCGATCAGGTGCGGCCGCAAGCCCAGGATGCCCTGCTCAAGACGCTGGAGGAGCCGGCCCCGCACGCCATTCTGATCCTGCTGGCCCGCTCGATCGAGCAGATCCTGCCGACGATCACCAGCCGTTCGCAGCTTCTGCATCTGCGGCCCGCCTCCGTCGAAACGGTGCAGGCCGTGCTGCGCGAGCGCTACGGCGCGGATGCCGACACGGCGGCGCTGCTGGCACACCTGAGCGGCGGGCGGATCGGCTGGGCCATTCGCGCGCTGCAAGACCCGGACTCGCTGGCGCGGCGCAGCGACGGGCTGGATCTGCTGATGGACGTCCTGAACGCCAACCGGGCCGGCCGCTTCGCGCCCGAAACCCCTGAGGGTTCATCCGATCAAGGGTTGAGGCGGGCAACGATCTAGTCGTCGGGGATTTGGCGTAGCCGATTCTGGCGGCGCTCGTCGGCAGGGCGCCTTTTCAACACGGCGCCCATCGCAAGGGGCGGAGTAATGCAACCTACGGGAGGATTTGTAGCCTGGCGGCTGTGCAGGGCCGGCCCCTCGGGCGGAAACAGGGCCGGCGGATCTGACCCGCCGGTCGTGATCAGGCCGTACTTCGCCGCCAGTGCGCGCAGTTCCAGCCGGGTGGCCTCATTGTTCGATAGGTGGTTGACTTCCACGCCGTCCAGCCCGGCAGCCACCAGCTTAGCCAATATCGTCTGCCACTCCGGCACCAGGCCGGGATGCGCGAACACGGCCACACCGCCCGCCCGGTGGATCATCTCCACCGATTCTTCCGGGGTCAGGCGCTTGCGCGCGACATACGCCGGGGCATGGGTGCCGATATAGCGGTCGAAGGCCTCGCGCACGGTGTCCACATAGCCGGCTTCGACCATGGCCCGCGCGATATGCGGCCGCCCGACCGCGCCGGTTTTCTCGCCGGACGTCGCGATCTGCTCGACGCGCGACCACTTCAGTTCGACGCCCAGCCGGGAAAGCTTCTCGACCATCTGCTGACCGCGGCGAAACCGCGCCTCGCGAAATTCGGCCAGCGACTCCTGAAACCAGGCATCCTCGATGTCCACCAGGTAGCCCAACATGTGAACATCGCCGCGATCTTCGGCGGTGCTGATTTCGATCCCGGCGAGGATTAACGGTATGCCCTGGCGAGCGGCAGCGGCTCGAGCCTCGGCAATTCCATCAGTTGTGTCGTGGTCGGTTATGGCAATGACATTAAATTGGTGCGCCAGCCCAACAACCTCCGATGGGGTGTACTGCCCATCGGAGGCGCTGGTGTGCACATGGAGGTCGACGCGCATAATGGTCGAACATTACGGCGTGGGGCGCGGCTCGACGGTAAAACGAACGGCAGTGCGTTCATTGCCTTCGATGTCCACTTCCTTGAAGAAAGGCGTGCACATCAGATCGATATTGTCTTGTTCGAGGTAGGTCCGCGCGATAGCCAGCGCTTTGACGGCCTGATTCACGGCACCTGCGCCAATAGCCTGGACCTCTGCGTAACGACGTTCCCGCATGACGGCGGCGATGGCTCCTGCTACCGCCGTGGAGCGAGACTTCGCGGAAACCTTGATGATATCGGGTTTGTCTTTGACGTACGTGCTCTCCTCCACAATGCTTGCCTCTTCATCGTCATCGAATCTTGCTTGCACGTTATAGTCGGTCATCAGTATCTCCGGCGTTATGGGTAACTGTGAGGCTACCAGTATGCAATTTTACTCAGTTTCATGACATACGTCCATTCAATCATAACGTGGATCGTCATGAATTGGACATTTTTCGTAAAAGTTTACAACGCTTCCCTGACGGTTTGGGATAAAAGATCGTTTTTTTTGATTCGTCGGGTGGGTGACAAGCAGATTCCAAGTCCTGCAAAAAGAATCCCAATGTTAAAAAAGATCGCCATTTTCATGTACCCACTCTGTAATGTTGATTCCATCCCAATATTTCCCAATTTAATCCAAGTTATCCCAAGATCCTGGCAATTCTGCTGTTAGTTTTGGGATGACTGGGTGAAAAGTATTTCAGCGTTTTTGCAGGTTCGTGCAGAAAATATCCCAACCTTAAAATTTCCCCATTTTTAAGGCAAATGGTTGTCCGGGGGGGCCAATTCGGCTATACTGAAGGGTACATAAGCGACTAAATCCTCGCGCTCCTGACGTATCTCAAATTTGCCCACTGCACCGCAGCGGGCTTGAAAAAAGGCAGTCTTTTGGCCTCTCTCTAATGCGTCAGTCGTGAACACTCAACACACAATTCAATCGTTTCCTCGGTGTGCCTGCGCACAAAGACGCGCAGAGGGTTTAGTGTTGCCTTTTTTTGGACCGGGTTGGGCGGCAGCGCCGTTCAATACATCACACCAGATCGGGAAAAACGTCTTGGATCCGCAACAGGCCTGGAGCGCTGCCGCGCAGCAGCTTGAACTTCAGCTCGACCGAGCCAGCTATGACACCTGGCTGCGCGACGCCGTCCTATTAAATGTAAAAGCGGCTTGTCAGGCGATACGTCAGGGGACATCTTCGTCATCGGCGTCGCGAATTCGTACGCGCGCGATATGCTTCAGCACCGTCTGTATCGCAACGTACGCCGCATCCTGGCCGAAACCTACGGCGCGCCGGTCGAACTGCGCTTCGAAATCTTCAAGCCTGTCCTCAGCGCGCCCGCCCCGGTGGAAATTCCCGGTGCCGACGCGCCGCTTTTCCGCCTGCTGGAGCAGCAGCGCGATTCCGTTGATTCGTCCGTTCCCCTGCACGAGCGCCTGACCCGTCCGTCGCGCACTGAACTGCCGGAGAGCGAACTCAACCCCCGCTTCAACTTCGACCGCTTCGTGCCCGGCAACGAGAACCAGATGATCTACGCCGCGCGCCCGTCGCGGAGCGGCCGGGCGGGGTCTACAATCCTTTTTTTGTTTATGGCGGCGTCGGGCTGGGGAAGACCCACCTCCTGCAAGCCATCGCCCACGAATGCAAGGCGCGCCATCTGAGGACGATCTACGTCCCGTCGGAGGCGTTCACCAATGACCTGGTCGATTCGATTCGCAGCAAATCGACGGCCGTCTTCCGCGACCGCTACCGCTCGGTCGACGTGCTGGTGATCGACGACATCCAGTTCATCGCCGGCAAGGAGAGCACGCAGGAAGAGTTCTTCCATACCTTCAACGCGCTCACCACCTACAACAAGCAGATCGTCATCGCCTCCGACCGCCCCCCGCGCGATCTTCAGCCCTTCGAAGACCGCCTGCGCTCCCGTTTCCAGGAGGGCTGGTGATGGAAGTGCTGCCGCCGAGCTACGAGACCCGTCTGGCCATCCTGCATAACTGGGCGTCGGACCGCAGCGTGCGGCTGGCCCCCGCAGGTCTTCGAGATGATCGCCGGGCGTTCCAAGATGAACGTCCGCGAACTCGAAGGCATCTTCAACCAGGTGGCGGCGACTCAGCATCTGGCGCACCGGGCGATCACCTCCGACATGACCGCCGACATTCTGGATGGCTACCGCCGCCCGCGCGAACACGTCACCCTGACGCGGGTGCTGGAAGTCACGGCGCAGCAGTACGGCCTGACGACGGAAGCGATCACCGGCAAGAGCCGCACCGGCAAGATCAACCAGGCGCGTCAGGTGGCCATGTACCTGGCCCGCGACATGACCGCCGCCTCGCTGCCGCAGATCGGCGACGCCTTTGGGCGGACGCACAGCACGGTGCTGCACGCCTGCAACAAGATGCTCGAAGATATGGAATCCGACCCGCATCTCAAGCTGATCGTCAAGAACATCCGCGAGCGCATCGTGAACCTCAACGCCTGATCCGTGCTAGAATTGTTCGTAAACAACCGGCTCGCTTAGCGTGAAGGCTGTGAACATGGCGCAGTTCATGGGCAATGAGCTCCTCCAGGGCGACATGGTCTATCTGGCCCGCCCGGAGAAGGAAGAGATGGCCACCATTTCGCGGTGGTCGCACGATATCGGCTTCCAGCGCAACCTGCGGCGCGGCATGGTTTACCCCGAAGCGCCCATCGAATGGGAAGAATGGTTCACCCACCTCCTCGACAAAGAAGAGGGCTTTCCGTTCTCCATTCGCCGCCGCGACGACGACCGTCTGGTCGGTTTCACCGTGATCAAGGACATCAAGTGGCAGGCGCGTCACTGCGTGGTAGTGATCGGCATCGACCCAGCCCAGCAGGGTCGCGGCTATGGCACCGACGGCATGCGCGTGGCGCTCAAGTACTGCTTCCTGGAGATGAACCTCAACCGCGTCGGACTGGAAGTGCTGGGCTACAACGATGCGGCGCTGCGCGTCTACTCGAAGGTCGGCTTCCGGCATGAGGGCACGCTGCGCTGCTTCGCCTTCCGAGACGGCGTGTACTACGACATGCACGTGATGGGCATTCTGCGCGGGGAATGGGAAGCCGCCTACGGGCAGGCGGCGGTCAGCTACGCGCCCAGCGCTCCAGCCTCTTCATAAGCTCCCGCAGCGCGATCCCCCGGTGGCTGAGCTGGTTCTTCACCGCCGGGGGCAGCGCGCTGAAGACCACGTCATACCCCTGTGGAATGAACACCGCATCATAGCCGAAGCCGTTGATGACCGGGCCGGGCGCGAAGGCGATCCGCCCCTCGACGATGCCCTCGGCGCTGAGGGTATCCCCTTCCGGGTCGGACGCCGCCACCACGCACACGAAGCGGGCCGTGCGCTCGGCTTCCGGCACATCCTGTAATTCCCCGAGCAGCTTGTTGTAGCGGTCGGCATCGGAGCCGGGGGCGTAGCGCGCCGAGTAGACGCCGGGCCGCCCGCCGAGCGCGTCGACCGCCAGGCCGGAGTCGTCGGCCAGGGCGATCCGGTTGCTGGCGATGGCGAAACTGCGCGCCTTGTGCAGGGCATTTTCCTCGAAGGTGTCATACGGTTCTTCGAGGTCAATCGAGTCCAGGCCGACGTCGCGCAGGTTGAGCAGCCGGAAGGGCGGGCCGATCATTTCGCCGTATTCGCGCAGCTTGCCGGCGTTCGACGTACCGATAAGCAGGTCAATCATGACGGTGACTCCTGAAGAAGAGAAGCAATGAGGAATGAGCGATGAGCAAGAGAAGGGCAGAGTGACAGGAATGATCGAGCAGAGCGGAAAAGAAGAATCTCGAAAGGCGCAGTAGGGGCAGCCCCTGCGCCGTTCTGCTCAGTTTCTCTTGCCCTGTCCTTCCCTCATTCCTCATTTCTCATCCCTCATCACTTTGTCCGATTTACCCAAATCGCAAACCGAGCTGCACACGCCCGTCGAACACCTCTTTCACGCGGACCAGGCTGTCGGCCAGCACCAGGTCGAAGTAGACGTAGCGGTACCTCTCGGCAATGGCGCGGCGCATCGTGTCCACCATCTCGGCAGGGGCAATGACGGTCACGGCCAGACTCTGACTGCCGGGGATGAAGTCGACCAGATCCGTCTGCGTGGTCACCATCGGATGGAACAGATCCCAGTAGGCGCGGGCCGTCTCGAAGAACCAGGACGAGTCCAGGCCGGGCGCCAGGATGACCATATGGAAATCCGCCGCCCCGTGGATCGGCCCGGGGCCGGGCACGGGCAGGGTCGGCACCACGAGGCCGGTGCCCATGACCTCGACAGCCGGCACGTCCTTGAGCACGGGCGGCGTATCGCCCAGCCGATCGACGGCGCGCACGATGCCGCCGGAAGGCAGATAGTACTCATCTTCCTTCCACAGGGTGACGCCGAACATCCACGGCGGGGCCTGCCGCGCGATCCACTCGAACATGGCGACGGTGCCCTCGGCATGACTGAATTCGTCGTAGGCCGGGTAGCGCGTGTCCTGCTGGTAGACCTGATCGCGGAAGGGGAAGATGCCGCCTTCCGTGCCCAGCACCGGCACGGCCTGCGAGCCAAACCATTCGGCGCTGCGCTCGTTGAACATGCGCCCCATGGCGATCAGCCCGACCGGGTCGCCGCGCGGGGTGAGGGCCGTGCCGCCGTAGACCGTCCGGCCCGGATCGCGCGACTGCTGAAGGGGATCGTAGGGATACTCGAAGTACCATCCCCCCTCGCGGGCGTTGACCTGACCCCGCTGGCGCGCGACCGTCGGGCTGCCGGCCGCCTGATACCAGTGATTGAGGATGTACGGGTGGGTGGCGCAGTACAGACCGTTGGCCAGCACGCGCTGGTAGCGCTCGAAGTGGTTGTCCGCCAGGTAGCGCAGCATGGTGTCCATCCAGGGCACGGCGGCGTAAGGCAGGTCTTCGGATTCCGCCAGCGGGATGAAGCCGGGATAGCAACCGATGCTGACGACGTACTCGGCGAAGAGCAGCCAGTTGTCCATCAGCGGCTTGATGATGCTGTCGGTGTTGCGCCAGTCCGGGTCGATGCCGGCCGGCCACTCCACGCCGAGGTTGGGCTCATTGTAGAACTCGAACCAGCGCACGCCGACGCGGGCGAAGGCATCGACCAACGACCGCAGCTGCGAGGTAAAGGGCACAGCGCCCACGTGCCCCAGGTAGAGGCGCACGCAGGGGGTGATGTTCAGATCGAGCAGGTGCTGCGCGTCGTCGACGTATTCCAGACCGGCGGCCATCAGTTTGGCCCAGCCGGCATGGATGCGCGTGTAGCGGCTGATATCGAGTGGCGACTGGTAGATGCTGTAGACGTGCAGCCCGCGCGGGTTGCGTGACCAGACGTAATCGTCAAGGCGCATAGGGATCTCCTTACCTCACCCCTCAATCCCTTCTCCGGACGGAGAGGGGAAGTGAAGCGCAGCGCAGCAGGGGTGAGGTTTCATCTACCCACCCCCAAGGATCGAGCCGGGCGTCGGCTCCACGGGCGCGGGCGCCGGCAGGGCCGGATCGCGCGTGGGGGGGACGGCGGGCGACGGCGTGGCAGTGATGAAGCCGGAATTCTGGGTGGAAATGGGCGTCGGGATGGGGAAGTCGAGCGGGGCGGGCGTGAGGGTCGCCTCCCGAATGGGCACGCCAAACGGCTGCGCCAGCATCGCCCGCTGATCCAGCACCTGCTTCGTCGCCTCAAAGGTATCGCGCACGATGGCGTCGAAATAAGCCGAGGGCCGCACGCGCGCCAGATCGACGCCGGCGCGGGCGCCATAGTCGCGCATCATGATGGCGGTGACGATGACCGCGCGGTTGGGCGGGACGAAGCTCAGAAAGTCGAAGTTGCTGATCACCGTGGGGCGAAAGCGATCCCAGTACTGGCGGGCGGCATCGAAAAACCATTCGACGCCCAGATTCGGCGCGATGAACAGAAAGTGGAAATCCGGATACTGGTCGGGAGATGGCGTGGGCGAACTGACCTGGGGCAAAGGGCTGCCTCGCGCTCTATCGGAAGTGATCGCCTGATTGTTCCACAGGTTGTACATCCCGACAAGCGCTCCATGGATGCCGGAACCAGCGACAAGGGGCGGTCTGCAAACCGCCCCCGCGTGGAGGAGAAGAAGACTACGTACGGCATGCGTTCAGCATGCCGTGCTGAAGTTAACTGACGATGCCGGCGGGGAGCGGGGCACCATTCTGCGGCGCTTCGAAGCTCGGCCCCATGGCGTCCTTACGGACCCACACGAATTGGCAGGCCAGGACGATCTTATAATACGTTTCGGTCGAGTCCTGTCCGACGACGAGATAGGTGCCGGGGTTGAGCGTGAGGTTGGTCGCGTTGCCGGGGCTGTAGTAAATCTGCGCGCCCAGCGGAGCTGAACCGACCACCGAACCCGCCGGAACTGCCAGGCTGCACCCCCCTGCGGTGGTTGTTGGCGTGCCACAGACGGCGTACGGCGTCAGGCTCGGCAAGCCCGTGAGGAGGGAGGATGCATCTTCGTAGTCCTCATCCAGGCACACTCCGTTGGCAAGGACATAGGCGGTGTAGGCGGGGTCACTCTGGGAGATCGCGCCTAACGCGGCAGCCTCTGCGCCGTCGATATCAAACAACGAATAGGTGATCGGGCGGCCGGTCACAGCGAAGACGCTCCCGTAATCCCCATCGTCGCTTGTCGTCGTGCCGACCACGCAACCCGGGTCGACGTCGACGACCACACCACTCGGATCAAACATCATCATGACATATTCGTCGCAGCCAGCGCCATCATCTGTCGGCCCACTGAGGGTAATATCAAACTGGGGGCCGTCAGCGTTATCACCAACATCGCCGGCATAATCGAAGACGAAGCTGCCGCTGGACGCGGCATGCACGCTGCCGAAAAACGCTATAGCGAGGATGATCATCAAGAGCAGTGTCGGAATTTTCGCGAAACGCATTGATGGGCTCCTTGAAATAAGGCATTGCAAGCACAACTACATCTTCACACTTTACACAGTTTTTGATTCTTTACTACCTGCCGATAGGTATGGGATGTGGTCAAGAAGAGACATGACAAGTCTGGACTCTCCCTGGACACATTGGTCTGCCCATGCATCGTGCAGTGAGGGTATACTCTGCACCCATTGTGAAATTGCACGCGAGTTATCCTCATGCTTACGCTCCCACCTCAGTCTCTCGGCCTCCTCGTCCTTGGTCTTGTCGCCGGAGTCCTCTCCGGCATGTTCGGGATCGGTGGCGGAGTGGTCATTGTCCCTATCCTGGTCACCTTCTTCGGGTTTGCTCTGCAAAGCGCGATCGGCACCTCACTCGGCGCGCTGCTCATGCCCGTTGCCATCCTCGCCGCCATCGAGTACTACCGTGCCGGCAAGCTGAAGATCCGCGTGGCGGCCCCGGTCGCATTCGGGCTGATCTTCGGCGGGTTCCTGGGCGCGCAGCTCGCCTTCGGGCTGCCGGTCAATACACTGCGCGTGATGTACGGCTTCTTCCTGCTATTCGCGAGCTGGCGCTTCGCCGAGCCGCGCAAATGGCTGGCGGAGATCCGGTCGACCGAGCCGCCCAAGCCGGTGACGCCTGAGCCCACTCGCTCGGTGGACCTGTGGGTGCTGCTGCTGCTTGGGTTCGGCGCCGGCATCATCTCCGGACTGTTCGGCGTCGGCGGTGGAATCGTGATCGTGCCGGCGCTGGTCGGCCTGCTGCGCTTCGATCAGAAAGAAGCGGTGGCTACGTCGCTGGGCGCGCTGCTGCTGCCGGTCGGTCTGCCGGCGGTGATCACCTACTACAACAACAATGCGTTCGACATCGCCACGGCGGCGGTGGTGGCGGTGGGGCTGGTGTTCGGGGCCTTCGGCGGGGCGAGGCTGACGCTGCGGCTGCCCTCGACCACGGTCAAGCGGCTGTACGGAATCTTCCTGCTGCTGGTCGCCCTGCGCTTCATCTTCGGCGGGTGAGTTGCTGCGCTATGATTGGATATGGCGTGGTCTGCATGTTTTGTGTAACGATTAACAGCGGATCGTCCGGACCTCCTGAATCATAAACAGTGAAAGAACCTGTCCCAATATGCAAAAACCGCCTGCGCGCTGGTTGATCCTCGCTGCGTTTGCCGCCGTCTACTTCATCTGGGGTTCCAGCTACATCGGCATTGCCTTCGCCTCCCAGACCATCCCGCCCCTCTTTATGATGGCCTCTCGCCTGGGCGCGGCCGGCATCGCGCTGATCGTCGTGGCGATGCGGACCGGAGCGGTACGGCCTACCCGGCAGCACTGGCGCTCGGCGATTACCGCCGGTTTCCCCATGTTCGTCATCAACGCCGGGGCGATCGCCTATGCCGAGGCGAGGCTGGGCATGCCTTCCGGGATCGCGGCGGTGCTGCTGGCCAGCATGCCCCTGTGGATGGTGCTGATCAACTGGCTGCGACCCGGCGGCAGTCCTCCGAGCGGGCTGGTGGTCGCCGGCATCGTCATCGGCTTTGTGGGGATTGTGCTGCTCAGCGCTCCGGAACAGGGCATGCCGCCGCTGAATCCGCTGGCCGTGATTCTGATCCTAGTGGCGGCGGTCTCATGGGCTTTCGGCTCGATCTATTTGCGCGGGGCGCACCAGCCCGCTTCGGCGCCGCTCTCGACCGGAATGCAGCTTGTCTCCGGCGCGACCGGCCTGCTGATCGTCAGCATCGTGACGGGCGAACTGGCCACCTTCGATCCGGCTCAGGTAAGTGCCCTTTCGCTGGGCGCGGCCATCTACCTGGCGATCTTCAACTCGTTCATCGGCTTCAGTTCCTACGTCTGGCTGATGCGTCACGTCAGCCCGGCCAAGGTGTCGACCTATGCCTACGTCAACCCGGTGGTGGCGGTCATCCTGGGGGCGCTGCTGGCCAGCGAGTCGATCACGCTGCGCATGGTGATCGCCGGTGCGATCATTCTCTTCTCGGTGTTCCTGATCACGGTGCAGCACCTGCCCCTGCTGAACCGCTCCCGGCTGGCGCAGGCCGCCCGGTAGGAGATCGCGCGGGAGCTCAGACGTTGATTTCTGCTTTCGCCAGCATCGTCCATCTCCAGGCCTCAGCGCCACGTCCCACAGAGGCAGCAGGGCCTACATCCACAATCTTGTCCGCCCAACCAGCACGAAGTTAAGGGTTAACCTCAGCGCCGCGCGGCGTTGATGGTCGTCAGCAATTCGTCGTGAATGCAGCCGTTGCTGACCACCACCTGATTCCCGGTGTACAACCGTGTTGTCCCGCCGTCGAAGTCGGTGGCCCGCCCGCCGGCTTCCTCGACGATCAGCAGACCCGCCTGCACATCCCAACTGTGCATGCCCGCGTCCCAGAAGGCTTCTAACCGTCCACAGGCCACAAACGACAGCTCCAGTGCCGCGGAACCGAGCCGGCGCATGTCGCGCACGCGGTTGAGGACGGCCAGGAACGAGTCGACGTTGTTGCCGCTGCGCAGGGTGCGCCGGCCGGTCGGGAAGCCACTGGCGATCAGCGACAGGCCGAGCGTCTCGGCGTTCGACACGTGGATCGGCTGGCCGTTGAGGGTCGCACCGCCGCCGCGCGCCGCGCTGAACATCTCGTTGGTGACCGGGTTGTAGACGACGCCCACCTGCGGGCGGAGATCCGGGTCGGCCAGGGCGATGCTGATCGAGAAATGCGGCAGATTGTTGGCGTAGTTGGTCGTGCCGTCGATGGGATCGACATGCCAGGCGTAGGGGGCATCGAAGATCTCGCCGCCGCCTTCTTCGCTGTGGATCGGGAATCCGCTCGCGGCCAGCACCGGCACGATGGCGGCTTCGGAGGCTTTGTCGCCCTCGGTGACGATGTCGAAGGCATTGGCTTTGGTGACTTCATCGTGCGCGCCGCCGAAGGTCTTGAGGGCGGCGACGCCGGCATCACGAGCGGCGCGCTCCGCCAGCGCACGCAGGGCGGGGAGATCGAGGTTCATGCGGTTTCCTCAAGTTTCAGGAGACGTCGGCCGGAATATAGGTCATGTCTTTCCGGAAAGCTTCAGACGCGTCTTGGCTTTCAGCAGCGTCATCATGTCGTCGGCGCGAATGAAATCGTACATCTCCAGCTGCTCATCGAAGGTCAGGGCGTCTTCACGATTCTGTTCGAGGAGTTGCGCGGCGCGCTCCTCAAGCTCCGGAGGCAGACGGAAATTCAGAATCGCCTGCGGATCGGGATCGCTTGAAATGAAATCCGTAATCACATCAAAGACTGTTCGTGCAGCAGCGTGCTGCATGTGCTCGCTCCTCAAACCTGAACTATCCTGATTGTACAACAGGAAAGGAGGGCGAAAAACAGCACTGTCTGCAACCTGGAGGAACGCGTCATTACCCCATCGCGGGGAGCATGGCAGCGGCAGACGCGGCGGCCTGCTCGTCCTCGTGGAGCAAAATCAGGTACCAGCCAAGGAACAACAGCAGCGGCGGCGCTTTCTCCGTGAGCACGTCGGTCGGGATGTCCGGGTCGAGGCTGATCTCGCCGCGCGTGCTCCAGCCGGACTTGATCTCGATGCCGAGGATCGGGCTGCCGTCGGGGAGCGCCCAGACCCAGCGGGTCGCTTTGAAGACGCGGGTGTGGCGGGTAAAGGTGAAGACGCGGCCATCCGGGTAGGTGAGGGTGCCCTCGAAGCCCTTTGGCTCGAACACGGCGGGCTCTTCGCCGGTGCCGACGGAGCGGATGGTTATCTGCGGCCGCTTGAAGAGGCGGGGTTTGTATTCCAGAAGCCAGTGACTGCCGGGGGCATCAACCTCGACGGCCGAGCGCCACCCGCCCCTGCGGGTAATGGACGCCAGCACTTCCCCGTCGCTGGTCCGAAGCTCGAAACGCGGCTTGTCGAACAGGCGGCGCCGCCTGGCTTTCACCCAGCTCATGTCCTGCTGCTCAAGGTCGGCGAGCGTTTTCACGATCCCTCTCCTTGTCGATCGCCTTACATTGATCCTGTACGCAGGAGGAGGATCGGCCGTTGCAAAAAACGTCGAAAGCGCATACAAACGAGAAGCCACAGGGTTGGAGATGAATGATGACAACGTGCGACCAGGGATAACCTGCCGCCACTGTTTGAAGCCATTCGGCCAGGCAAAGACCCTCCCGCTGGAGGGGTTGCTCTCCCAGGGGCATGGGTTGGTCCCTTCAGTGGACCTGTCGTTTCACTAGCCGACGCGCTTTAGCCGTCGGCGGAGAGACAGAATCGGTGAAGTCGGGCTTCAATCAACATGGTCAACATGTGGCACAATGTGCTCCGATAGTCTGAAGCATTCGCATCGGAATCGACTTTGACAGAAACCGCACTGATTACCATTCGCAAACTCGTCAAGACGTTTGGCGCGCTGCCGGTGCTGCGCAGCATCGACCTGGACATGCAGCGCGGCGACGCCGTGGCCCTGCTCGGCGCCAACGGCAGCGGCAAATCCACCCTGCTCCGGCTGATCGGCGGGCTGAGCAAGGCCACCTCCGGCGAAATTCGCGTCGGCGGCTGGGAGCTGCCCCGCGAGGCCCACGCCATTCGCGCGCAGATCGGGCTGGTGGCCCATCGCACGCTGGTCTATGACAACCTGACGGCGCGGGAGAACCTGCGCTTTTTCGGCCGGCTGTACAACCTGACGGATGTCGACGCCCATATCGAGCGCGGGCTGGCGCGCGTCGGGCTGGCGCGCCGCGCCGACGACGTCGCCCGCACCTTCTCGCGCGGGATGCAGCAGCGCCTGGCCATCGCCCGCGCCCTGCTGCACGACCCGGCTGTCCTGCTGCTCGACGAGCCGTACACCGGCCTGGACGTCAGCGCGGCGGAGGTGCTGGACACCATCGTCCTCGAAGCGCGCGGCGAAGGCCGGACCATCCTCATGACCACGCACGAACTCGACCGGGCGGCGCGGCTGGCGACGCGGGCCATCATCCTGGCCAAGGGCAAGGTCGGCTTCGACGGCCCCATGCCCGAGGACCTACCCGCCGCCTACCGCCAAATCGTCGGCACCGTATCCACCGGCTGACCGGGAGATCCCTTGTGAAAACACCGTTCCTGCAAAGCGCGCTGGCCATTGCGCGCAAAGATTTCCTGGCCGAACTGCGCAGCCGCGAACTGGTCGGCGGGATGGGCCTGTTCGTCCTGCTGAGCGTGCTCGTCTTCAGCTTCGCCCTGGAGCTAAACCGCCAGGCGCGCTCCGAGACAGTCGGCGGCGTGCTGTGGGTGACCGTCGTCTTCGCCAGCATCCTGGGGCTGAACCGCAGCATGGCCATGGAGCGCGAACAGGGCAACTTCGAAGCCCTGCTGATCGCCCCCATCGACCGGGCGGCCATGTACGTCGGCAAGCTGATCGGCAACTACGTCTTCACGGTGGCGGTGTCGCTGCCGCTGCTGCTGGTCATGACCATCCTCTACAACGTGGCGGTGATCACCCCGGAGGTGGTCGGCGTGCTGCTGCTGGGTGCGTTTGGCATGACGGTGGTGGGCACGCTGCTGGCGGCCATGACCGTGCAGACGCGATCCCGCGAGGCGCTGCTGCCGATCATCATGCTGCCGATCGTGCTGCCGGCGCTGCTGGCCTCCGTGCGGGCGACCAACGCCATCCTCAGCCGCGCGCCGGCGGAGCAGTGGTCGGACTGGGTGCTGATCCTGCTCGTGCTGGATGTGATCTATCTGGTGATGTGTCTGCTGACCTTCGGGTTTGTGGTGGAGGAGTAACCCTCATCCCCCTGACCCTCCTTACAGGGGGCAGGTTTTCAACGGATCGATGCATGGGCGGGTGGCGTAGGGACGCGATTTTTCGCGTCCATCACATCAGAGGCCAAGAATGGCGTCCCAATAACCAAAACATCATTTACTTCGACCATAAAAGCCCTACCCCTATAGTTGGCGCCCTCTCCCACGCAAGCGTGTGAGCAAGCTCGCCATAGCATGGGAACTGGTTGCGAGGATCGGACGTAGGGACGCGCTACTGCGCGTCCGGCTCGTTGTCCCGTGTTATTCTTCCCCCGCCAATGCCGCGTCCGCCATCCGCTTACCCACCGGCTGAATGCTCATGGACGAAATACGACGACGTAGGGGCGGTTCGCGAACCGCCCCTGGTCCTCCACAGATAGTTGCCCCTCTTCCACGCGAGCGTGCGAGCACGCTCGCGTGGAAGAGGGGCTTAGGGATTGAGGGGGCCCATCAATACCCCCTCGCGCCCATGGATACAAACCCGACGCTTAGCTGACCACAGTTGTCGGCAGCGGCTGACCGTTCCACGGTGCCTGATAGGACGGCTGGAGCGCATCCGACCGGACCCACAGCAGCGGACTCTGGCAGGCCAGCCAGACCTGGGAATACTCGCCGGTCGTGTCGACGCCGATCACATAGTACGTGCCGGGGTTGAGGATCACACCGGGTGAGGACTTATCGGCGGCGGGACCCCAGTAGGCCTGCGCGCCCAGCGGAGCGTCACCCATCACTGCACCGCTGGGGAGCGGGTTCGGGCAGTTGGCCGTCGGGGCCGGTACGCCATTGACCAGAGACAGCACGGCGCCGGTGGTGCAGTCCCATGTCATGGTGCTGATGTAGGCGACGCCGCCAGTGTAGTTGGGTCCGTTGTAGGTCGTCACCGAAAGCGTCACCGGCGTATTGGCCGGCAGAACGTAGGGATCGGTGAAGACGGTAAATCCGTACGTGCCGACACCCTGGAAGTTTGTATCCTGTGTGTACCCGAGATTGGGGAAGCCCGGCGCGCTGTACGTTCCCAGCTCAGAAGCGAACATCGGCGCGGGAACATTGATCTCGACGCCCGGGATGAACACATTATCGTCGGCGCAGACCCCTGCTGCGCCCAGATTGAGCTGCCAGGATGGCGCGGGACCGAGGGCGAAGGCGACCAGTACCGAGCTGAGAAGCACAAGCGCGACGACAGTGACAGCAACGACTTTCCTATTCATGTTTCCCTCCCACGTGGGTGGCAGAAGCTTCACGTTATCTATACTGTAATCTTGTTTTGGGATTTGATGCAACATCTCTTTGGCCAGGTGCCGGCCAGCGGCGAAGAAGGTTCGCGCGCCTGTTGAGAAAGGCTCTCCAGACTCCCGATCGAATCGTTGCGCTTTCTGACAGAAATGCTAAGATTTATGCAGATTCTAGGTGAGTTGGAGCACATCTCTCATGACCGCAATCCCGAATCCGCGGGCCGCGATGCCTGCTGGGTCCGCGCCGGCCACGGCGTCGCGCACCCCTCTCCTGCTCAGCCTGCTGACAGTGGTGACGATCATCGCCGTGCTCATCGGGCTGTATTTCGCGCTGGTGCACGCGGGCACCGATCTCGAACAGGGCGAGGTGCAGCGCATCTTCTACATCCACATCTCCGCCTTCGCCGGGGCCTTCGTTGCCTTTCTGGCGGCGGTGGTCGGTGGCGCGGCCTACCTGATCACCCGCAACCCCCGCTGGGACGGGCTGGCGGTGGCCGGCATCGAAGTCGGGCTGACGCTGGCGGTGGCCAACCTGGTCACCGGCTCGATCTGGGCGCGGCCGATCTGGAACACCTGGTGGACGTGGGACCCTCGCCTGGTCAGTGACGCCATCATGTGCCTGACCTACGCCGCCTACCTGATGCTGCGCCAGGGCATCGAAAACCCGGATACCCGCCGACGCTTCGCCTCGGTGTACGGCATCTTCGCCTTTCTGACGGTGATCATCACCCTGATCATCATCCGCATCCGCCCCGACACCATTCACCCGGCAGTCATCGGCCCCAGCCCGCAGAATGCCGAGGGCGGCTTCGGTCTGACCGACAGCATGATCACGGCGATGGGCATCAACATGGTGGTGTGGAGCGTCTTCGTGCCGGCCGCGCTGATCTGGTGGCGCCTTCGGCTGGAAGGCCTGGCCGACCGGGTGCACGCGCTGCGCGCCCGCTTGCAGGAGGAGTAGGCGATGCCTGAAACCGGAGAGTACCTGATCCTCGGCCTGGCGGCCGTGGGGGTGGTGGTTGGCGCGTTTCTGCTGTCGCTGGTCGTGCGTTTTCGCAACCTGCGCCGCGACATGAAGACGCTGGAGGACATCGCCAGCGAGGACTAAGCGGATCTGCCCATCCTCTCATTTTCTCGTGGGGGGCAAGCCGATGGCTCGCCCGCCCGTCTCAGACCCTCTTTCGCAGCCAGTACAGGATCGTGCCGCCATCCAGGCCGCGGATCGGGGCCAGCGCGCCGACCGACATCATCACACTTTCCAGCAGCCCCAGCCGCAGCAGCCAGGCGATCAGATCCCCGCGTTCGCCGGTGAGCAGCACCAGCACGAGATACCCCACGCCGATAGCGCCGCTCAGGATCGGCCCGCCGAGCGCCCGCCGAATGTGAATGCGGCCGGGCAGCTTCGGTTCGTCCTTCGGGTAAACCGACATCGCCAGGATACCCAGCATGCCGACCCGCACGCCCTGCATTGGATAGCCCGTGCGTTTCGCGGCGTAGGCATGCCCCAGATGATGCAGCAGTTCGAGCGCCCAGTGCTGCGCCACGCCCAGGATCGCGCCGAGTAACGCCTCGACCAGCGGCAGCCCGAGCAGCAGACCGATTCCGAACAGGATGGCGCCAATCACCAGCGTCCCGATGACGGTGGGTCTGGGCAGGATGGCGACGGAAAGACGGTAGAACGGACGGCTCGGCGCATTATTCATGATCTGTCCCCGTGGGCTGCGCTCGGCGAAGGCGGTGCTGTTTCACAATTGCTGTTTCACAGGCAGTGTTTCACGGATTATAGAGCATCCGCTGCGCGCGCCCGCGGTCGTAGGCCGTCTCCAGGCGTTCGAACAGCGCGATGGCCCGGCGCAGCAGCGCCTCTCGCTGTGGATCGGTGCGGTGCAGGTGGCGCGCCAGCTCGATGCAGGCCAGCCCTTCGTCGTAAGGCATACCCAGCTTCACCGCCTCGTTGACCGACCGGTTGCCCAGGCGGACGGCCGCTCCCATGTTGCCTTCCAGCCGCTGGCGCCACCCGGCCAGGGACAGGTAGCGTGGGTGCGCCAGGCGGAAGATCGCAGCATAGCGTCCCAGCGTGTTGAGCGCCTGCTCCGCCTTGAGGATCGCATCCGGGTCGCCGTAGGTCTCCCAGCGGACCAGGTAGTATTCGGTGACCGCATTGAACGCCTCGATCATCCCGAAGGAAGTCTGCGGCGTCTCGATCAGCGCCGCCAGTACCTGCTCGACATAAGGACGGGCAGCCTCCATCTCGTTCTCGCACAGGTAGGCTTTGGCGATGGCGCCCAGGCACCAGACGCCGTTGATCTGGTCGTTGATCCTGACGTACGTTTCATAGCCGCGCTGGAAGGTCGCGCGCGCTTCCTCGAAATCGCCTTTGCGCAGGGCGAAGCGGCCGATGTTGTCCAGCGCCCAGCCCAGACTCTGCGCGTCGTTGTAGCGCACCGCCAGTTCATGCAGTTCGTCGTTGATGCGGCGCGTATCGTCCCAGCGCCCCTGGTAGTAGTACACGCCGGCCAGGCTGACCAGCGACTCTTCCAGGCGGCGGATGTTGCCGGTGCTGCGCGCCAGGGTCCGGCAGCGCAGCAGGCGCTGCTCGGCGTTGGGTAGATCGGCGGCGATCGTCGCGCTCAGCCCGATGCACAGGGAGGCCCACATCACCACGCTCGCATCGTTCACGCCCACCAGCGCCTGATCGGCGCGGCGGGAGAAGGCGCGAGAGAGGCGGGGCTGGAAGGACGCCAGGGCGATGGCTGCCGTCGCATAACTGCGGGCCCGTTCCAACTGCCGCTCGCTGCTGACCGTCTCGGCCAGATTCACGCCCAGGTAGGCATAGTAGGCGGTCTCAGTGCGCAGATTCTGGAAGTAGTGAATCATCACCAGCCGCTCGAACAGGCTGAGGGCGTTCAGGCGGCGGTTCTCGTCGCGTTCGCGCACCGGCAGGACGCGACGGAGCGGTGCGACCACCATGTACACCAGCAGGAACGGCAGCATTTGGCGCTGGCGGCTGGCGCCATCGAAGAGCGCGTAGCCGAGCGCGGAAAGCGCCCGCAGACCGATCTCGCGCGCCCGGTCGAGCTGCCCCAGGTTGTAATGCGCCTCATTGGCCTGGGCCAGCAGCATGGCGCTGCGCTCCGGGTCGTCTTTCAGCAGCATGCGCGCCCGCGCGATGTACTCCAGCGCCCGATCGTACAGGCCGTTGGCCAGGGCGACGCGTACTGCACGGTCCAGCGCCTGGGCCTCGCACGCCGCGTTTTCGGCATCGCGCCAGTGGTTGGCCAGGGCGCCCGCCCGCTGGCCCAGTTCGCTGTCGTCGACGTAGACCGTTTCAATGGCCCGGGCGACGATCGCGCTCAGCGCCGGCATCTCGCCGCGCTGCATCACGTCGATCACCAGCACATCGCGCAGCTTATCGTGGGTGAAGCGCCACTGCCCGTCGAAGATCTCCAGCGCGGCGGCGTTGCTGCACGCGGTCAGCCAGGCGTCCAGGTTGGCGCCGGCCCGCAGGAGCGGCTCGGCGCGCCAGATGGCCTCCATCACCTTGAGATCCAGCTCGCGCCCGGCCACCGCCGCCACCTCCAGCAGCGCGCGGGCATCGTCGGAGACGCGGCTCAGGCGCCGCCGCAGCACGGCCTCGATGCCGCCGGCCACGGTGCGGAAGGGCAGCGTCTGCGATCCGATGCGGTCGAGTGTCCCCGCCTCTTCGGCCATGGTGCGCACGGCCTCGATGATGAACAGGACGTTGCCCTCGGTCTCCTGCCCCAGCACGTCGATCAGCGTGGGGTTGGCATTATCGCCCAGCATCGACCGCCCCAACTGCGCGATCTCGCGGTGCACCAGCCGGCCCAGCTTGATCGGCACCATCTCCGGAAGCTGATCGGGCAGGGAATCGGCCTCGTCGATGCGGTAGCTGCCGATGATCAGCAGCGGCAGCTCGACGGCCAGCGGCAGCAGAGTCTGGAGTGCATCGAGGCTTTCGCGCGCCCAGTGCAGATCTTCCACCAGCAGCAGGGTGGGCATCGTCTGTACGCGGAAGATCTCGGCGATCGTGCGCAGCAGGCGGCGGTGGTTTTCGAGCGAGTTGAGCGGCGGCACCTCCGGGATCGGCCGTCCCAGCAGCGCGTCGATGTCCGGCACGATGTCCTTGAGCACGCCCGCCTGAAAGTCGGTCAGCGGCGTGGTCAGCGCCAGACGGCGCACCGGGTCGCGCCACATCTGGTAAAACGCGCCGCCGCGCTCCACCGCGTGCCCCCACAGTACCTGGACGCCCGTCGTCAGGGCGTGCACCCGCAGTTCGTTGAGCAGGCGCGACTTGCCGATGCCGCTCTCGCCGCCAATCAGGTAGGCGCTTCCCTGCCCGGCCCGCATGCGGACCAGTGCCTCCCGCAGACTGTCCAGCTCGCGCGACCGCCCGACGAACTGCGCGGCTTGCAGGAAGCTGTCGCGCACATCCTCGCTTTCGCGCTGCACGGGCAGGCCGGCCGCCGCCAGCCGCTCGATCACCTCGCGGGCATCGAACCCGCGCTGGGCCGGCGACTTTTCCAGCAGGCCGCCGACGATACCGCCCAGCGTCGGGGCGCTCGTCAGGATCAACTGCCCGGACTCTTCGGCGTCGTCCGGTGTGATGAAGATCAGCTCCGCCGGCGGAACCAGGAAGGTCACCGGCGGCTGCTCCGCTGGCGGCTCCTGGGTTGAGTCGAACAACCCCATCTGCATCGTGGTCGGTGGAATGGCCGGCGGCGCCGGCTTCAGATCGAGCATGTCCACCGGTTGGGTGGTGGGCGGGACCTCCGAGGTCGCCAGCGGAGCCGCCGAGGTCGTCGCAGGCGGCTCCTGCGTCGCCAGATCGGACACGGTGACGCGCAGCGTCGTCGCGGCAGGGGCGGCTGTCTCTGCGGCATCCGTCGTCAGGATGAGCATCGTTGGGGGCGACGGCTGCGCCGAAGTGAGTTCCGAGACGTCCAGCAGATAGATCGGCGTCAGATCCGCTTCGACGCGCAGCACGCCCTGGATGAGCGTAGCGATGGTGGAGCGGTCGAACGGATAATGGCCGGCGAGCAGTTCGTAGGCGATGACGCCGACCGCGTAGAGATCGCTGGCCTCACTGACCCGCCCGCCCTGGAGCAGCTCCGGGGCCATATAGGTGAGCGTGCCGGCGGTGGTCAGCGCCACCGAGTCTTGACCCGGCTCGATGTGCTGGCGCAGCGAGGACAGGCCGAAATCGACCACGCGCACGCTGCCGTCGGCGCTGACCAGGACGTTTTCCGGCTTCAGGTCACAGTGCAGAATGTCACGCCGGTGCAGGTAGACCAGCGCCTCCAGAAGCTGTACCAGCAGGCGGATCTTCTCGGCCAGAGGCGCGTCTTTCCCGGCCTCCAGGATGGTGCGGGCATCCGTCAGCAGTTCCATGGTGTAGTACAACTGCGGTTCGTCGCTGTGGGTGGATCGTTCCACGCCGTAGTCGAGCACGCTGATGATGTTGGGGTGCCGCAGTGAGGCGAGAAGCTGAAATTCACGGGCGAGATGGAGCGAGAGAATCTCGCCGTCGACCGGCGGAGTTGCATTGGGTCCGCCGCCGCCCGGCGAGACGCGCTTGAGGGCCACCATGGCGCCGGTCAGGCGGTCGTGCGCCTCGAAGACTGCGCCCATGCCTCCGGACCCGATACGACGGACCAGACGGTAGCGTCCATTGACGAGTTCGGCGGCGGTTTCGGGGGTTGCGAGTGTCATGTTTAGTTCAGACGCCAGAAATGAGAATTCTGTATGAATATACCACGATCGGTTTCCTCAGGCTCTCAAAGTGCTTGCGGAGTGGACTACAGTCCGTTATACTGATTTCATCAATCTGGCTCATCGAAATGTTCTTCTCGCGAGTGCGGCGGTCCGCACCGGGAGAAACGAGGACAGAAACACACCTATCATGATGGTCATCATCTGCGCGTGTTGTTGTTGTTGTCATTCGGGAGGCGCTTAGCGCGACTTCGGACGGCGACGCACGCCTGCGTAGAAAATGCGGCGGCACACCCCAAGCGCGGAGCGCCTTCCCGGTTCAATACCGGAAGCGTTCCGCGCTTTTTTGTTTCCCGCAGGCGAGATCGAAGACTTCGCCCGGCGGCATTTCGAAACCGAGATGAATGGCCAGTTGGCCGACAGAGGAACCATGCTCTCACAGACGATACAAGCGCCCTATGCGAGTGACAGCATCACCGCCGGCCCTCTTGAAGCGCTGATCGGCAACACGCCGCTGGTCGGCTTCCGGCGCATCACCGCCCACCTGCCCGAGACGGTTCAGGTGCTGGCCAAAGCCGAGTGGACCAACCCCGGCGGCAGCGTCAAGGACCGGGCGGCGGCCAACATCCTGCGTGAGGCCGAGGCCGACGGGCGGCTGGGCCCCGGCAAGATCATCCTCGACAGCACCAGCGGCAACACCGGCATCGCCTATGCCATGCTCGGCGCGGCCAAGGGCTACCGGGTCAAGCTGTTCGTGCCAGGCAACGCCAGCCCGGAGCGGATCGCCATCCTGCGAGCCTATGGCGCGGACGTCGAACTGACCGACCCGCTCGAAGGCTCGGATGGGGCGATCCTGGCCGTGCGCGAACGGGCCGCCGCCGAACCGGACCGCTATTTCTACGCCGACCAGTACAACAACCCGGCCAACTGGCGCGCCCACTACCAGACGACCGGCGTCGAGATCTGGGAGCAGACCGAGGGGGCGGTGACGCACTTCGTCGCCGGCCTGGGCACGACCGGCACGCTGACCGGCACCGGGCGGCGGCTGAAGGACTACAGCCCGGACGTAGAGATCGTGGCGCTTCAGCCGGAGGGACCGTTCCACGGGCTGGAGGGGCTCAAGCACCTGCCGACGGCCATCCGTCCCGGCATCTACGACGACGCGCTGCCCGACCGCCAGATCGGCATCAGCACCGAGGCGACGCACACCATGGCGCGGCGTCTGGCCCGCGAAGAAGGCTACCTGGTCGGCATCAGCGCGGCGGCGGCCATGGTCGGGTCGCTCAAGGTGGCGGAAGAGCTGGCGGCGGCCGGTCAGCCGGGCGTGGTGGTGACTCTGTTCCCGGATAACGCCTACAAGTACCTGAGCGATCGGCTGTGGCGAGAGTAGGAAACGCGTCAGGAAAAGGCGCTGTCAGAGCATATTTGTGGGTATTTTTTGGGCGGACCCGTATAGGCTTGTCCGATGAGTCATCCTTGCTTGCCGACGATCACCTTCATCTGGCGTCCCAACCCTCCTTAGTCCCTCCCCCACTGCGTAGGGAGGAAAACGCCCCTGCGGGGGGGGGGGGTGGGGCCCCGCGCTCCGTGTGTCCGCTCCTACGCCCTGATGTCGCCACTTGATTGACCAAACCCTACGTCGGGTGACACGTCGCGCGTCCGCCACGGATTTGTTTCGCGAACCTACTTCTAATCGTCATCATCGTCGTCTCGCCGCCGCTGTTACCCCGGCCTCCCGGCCCCGGATTGCCTGAACTTCCTGGATTCGCGCCGCCCTGGCAGCGGCGTCGCCAGCCGGTCGCGGGCGCCCAGGCGGGGGGCGAATTGCTGCAATCCCCGGGATCGCGCCAGACAGCGCCATCGGTCGGATTGAGGTTGACATCTTCATCGATGATCACCACCCGAACGGCCGTGACGGCGCTGTCTCCGGCGTCATAATTCCCCTCGACGCGCAGGAGATCGCCTACCTGAACGGCGTTCAGCGCCGGGTCCGTCGGATCGAGCACAATCGTCAAATCGAAGATGGTGAGGGTATTCTCCTCAATCGCCTGGATGGGGCCTTCAACAATGAGGGTGATAGGGAGTGTCGTTTCGAGCGGCAGTACCGTCACGATCATCTCCGTCACGCGCGTCGGCGTCATGGACGGGAGGGCCGGCGCTGTGGTGGCCTGAACGGTTGGCTGCGCGGTCGGGGGGGCGGTCAGCTGAATAGTGGCTTGCACGGTCGGGAGGACAGTCGGCTGCGCGGTGGCCTGAACGGTGGCCTGAACGGTGGCCTGAACGGTTGGCGGCACGGTGACTTGCACGGTCGGGGGGACAGTCGATGGTACAGTGGCCTGGGCGGTGACCTGAATGGCTGGCGGCGACGGAGGCGCGCCGGTGCTCGTTGGCGCAGCCGTCGACAGTGGTGCATCGGTCGTCGCCAGCAGCGCAGGCGACGCTTCATTCAATCGCGCCGCGATCTGCGCCGACAGCAAGGCGCCGGCGACGAACACGATCAGCATCGCCGCAACGGATGCCATCCTGAAGGAGAGTCGTCTGACGAGAGGTATCGGCGCGTTCTGAGGCACGGCCGCCAGCATCGTGCTGCGAATCCGCGCGGAGGCCTCCGGCGACAACGACGGGTGAGGCGCTTTTCTCAGCCGTTCGGCCGCTTGGACCAGTGGGTCGTCGGGTGCGCCAGCCGAGCCGCTTGGCTGCGATGCCAGCCGATCCAGTTCATCGGCGAGCGAATTGGGATCGTGGTTCATGACCGACCCCCACGAATGTAATGGCGCACTTTGGCTTCGGAACCCAGCACCGCAGCCAGATGCTTGAGCGCGCGATGCTGCAAGGCTTTGATGCCTGCATATGTTTTTTGCATGATTTCGGCGGCTTCTTGATGGCTTTTGTTTTCGACAAAGCGCAAAATCAGAATAGTCTGTTCATCGACAGAGAGCTGATGCAGGGCGTTACGCAGCGCCTCCAACTCCTGTCGATGCTGTACACTCTCTTCCGGTCGGGTGCTGGTGTCGGTCAGGTTCTCGCTGAGTTCGCCTTCGGGACGGCGGCGCTGACGACGGTGAAAATCAACCACCCGCGCATTGGCGATCCGATACAACCACGCTTGAAAGGGCGCACCCGTGTAGCGGTAACGCGGCAGTCCCTCGACCATCTTGACAAAGACTTCTGCGGTCAAATCTTCGGCGTCGCGCCGGCTGGAGACCCGATAGTAGGTATAGCGAAAAATGTCCCCCACAAAATGCTCGTAGAGGGCTTGAACCGCCGTCATATCCCCTCGCTGGGCCTGCTGCACCCACAAGTCGACGTTGTCCATCAGCGACAATCCATCAGCGATAGTCCATCGGCGCCACACCTCATCCTATTATGTGACATCTGCCAGACACGATCGGTATAGTCAGTACGGATAATGGTCGTCAAAGAATAAAGGTGCAGGATGCACATTCACCAGCAACGGCTCCTTAAGCGACGGCTCTTCAAACGACAGCTGCTCAGCCTGATTGCCGCGGTCTTCTTGTTGCTCGCCTCATTCCCTGCTTCATTGCAGGGCGAAAACAGCAGTGTTCCGAATGTGGTCGGGATGAATATCCCGCAGGCCACGGCCGAGCTGAATCGGGTGGGTCTGGGGCTTGGCAGCCAGATCAGCGAGGCCTGGACGGAATCAAGCGGCCTCCCCCAGAACACCATCAGCAGTCAGTCGATCGCCGCCGGACAGGCGTTGAATCCCGGCATGCTGGTGGATGTCGTCGTGCTGCGCGCTCCCAACACGATCCTGAGCTACGACGACAACGACCTGACCCTCATCAACACCACCGGCGCCGATCTCAACCTGAATGGTCTGATTTTCGGCGTGGCCGAAGGGACGGTTCCCGCCGCTTTCGCCGCTACGCGCTGGGCCGGCGCTCTTTCGGCGGGCGGCTGCGGGCAGATCTGGTCGGTGCTTCGCTCGGTGCCCAAAGATGTCGAGGGCTGCGGGCGAATCAATGCCTGGTTGACCACCAATAACGCCGCCGAGCATTTCTGGACCGCCCTGAACGGCGTGAGCCGCTTCAAAATCGTTCAGAACGGCGTCGAGCGCGGCAGTTGTCCCGTTGCGCCGGCAGGAACGCAGCCGCTGCGCTGCGAACTGTACCTGCCGGCGAACGCCAGCGAAGGCATCACCCCCTACATCTACTTCGCCTACACTCCCGAACGGTTCATCATCCACAATCGTTCTCAGGATCAGTTCATGCCGTTGGCCGGCACCCCCTCTACAGCACCAATCCCAACCTGTCCTCACCTGGGCAGTCGCTGAATCCCGGCGATCCAGGGCTCTACCGGCTCCTCAACCCGGTTGCGACCGTCACCCAACTCGCGCCGAATCAATGTGTCCTGTTCACCAACAGCTCAAACCCGGAGTCGCTCGAAACCCCGGAACCCTGTGAGGTCATTGCCCGCCTGGACATCGACCCCAATCTCACCTTCTGGGCGGTGAATTTCGAGCTCGACAGCGCAGCCGATGGTCGACGCCGCACCTGCGCCGGGGCGACCGCCGGACGCCTGACGATCTGCGTGATGCCGCGCTAGATTCTAATCCTGTCAGGCTTCGCCCGGCGCACGACGAGGCTCACGAGGCTTCCTCTGCGGTGAGCGGCTCGTGCAGGGGCCGAATCCAGGCCGCGGGCAACAGCGTGCGCGGCTGCTGCGCGAGATCGACGTTGAAGTCGATGAGCGGCTGGCTTCGGCGTCCATTGAGCGAAATCATGCTCCAGACCCGGACTTCAATCCGGTCGTGTCCCTGTCGTCGCAGCTCCTCGGCCAGAAAGTGACTGAACTGCAAAATCATATCAGGCTGCGTCACCATCTGGTCGACCTGCCGCTCGGTCAGATAATCGAGGGGTTGAATCTCCCAGGTGACACCGCTCTGCGGATTGGTCACGAAGAACTGCGCAAAGCCTCGTTTGTCGCGCAGCCTCATATGCCACGAAAACAGATGCCCTTCTTCCGTCCAGTTCACATCTCCCGGATAGAGAAAGTGGCGCAGCGGCAGCAGGATCTGAACGGCAGCGTACACGCCCAGCGCCGCAAGGATGAGGCGACGGCGGGGTGACAGCGGCATCTCGGACCCCGCACGCCGGGCCACAGGGGGGAGGCGCAGCACCCGTCGCGGCCAATCGGAGGGCAGGAACAGCAGATTGGCGGCGATCATGAACCAGGGGAAGATGCCGATGTTGAACAACTGGCTGTTGGTCAGGTGAAACACCAGGCCGATCAGCATTGCCACCAGACGCGTCGGACGCCACAGCAGCAGCGGGACGATCAGCAGATCCAGCAGCAATCCGCCGTAGCTGAACAGATAGACCATCCACTCCTCGGTGAATAGCGCGCCGATGATCGGGAAGTCGGTGCGTTCCGCCAGCCAGAGGCGCATCGGCTCACCACGCAGCCAGTCGCCGTTCAGCTTTGCAATGCCTCCGAAGACATAGACGATCGCGATCTGTGCCCGCAGTATCCCGAGCGTCCAGGCCGGCGCCGTCTGAGCCCGCAGCGCGGGTCGCCGCCAGGCGTCCAGGGACCAGGCGCGGTGCGCCGGCGCCCAGATGAGCAGGAAGCTGATCAGCGAAATCAGGTAAAAATGGTTGAGATACTGCGCCTGATCGAGCAGAAAGATGTACGTGAAGCCGAGGAAGAACAGGGCCGCGCTCGCGCGATACCAGAGTCCCAGCGCGATGCAGATCGCCAGCGCGCCGAGTACCATGAAGTGCAGGACCATGCCGCCGTCTGGCCAGGGACGAACCCAGTCAAAACCAGGGTAGGTGAAGAAGAAGCGCGGCTCGACGTAGTACCGCTCAATCCGCCCCAGGTCGACATAGCGCCACACCTCCCAGAGCATGATCGTCCCGAACAGGACGCGGAAGGCCGCCAGCGACGCGATGTCGACGGGCGCAAACAGGCGCGCATAGACCGTCTGCCGCGCGGCGGTCGGTGATGCGCCTTCGGAAGAGGTGAGATTCACCTCACCTCTCCGATCTCCTACAGAAACAGCCATTTTCACCCGACCGTCTGGCTAATCGTCATCGTCGTCGTCTCCGCCGCGACCGCCTCCACTGCCTCCACCGGGCGGGATGATGATGACCGGTGGCTGCTCGCAGCGGCGACGCCAGCCGTTCGCGGGCGCCCAGGGCGGCGGCGGGTTTCCGCAGTTGCCCCCATCATCCTGCCAGATGATCACGTTCCCGCTGCCGATTACGATGTCGATGTCGATGACGTAGACCACCACCGCCACGACGATGACGGTGGTCCCGCCGGCGAAATTCCCTTCTATGCGCACGAAATCGCCGACGTCAATCTGCTCCAGAACTGGGTCGTCGTCGTCGATCTGGACGTCGATATCGTAGATGGTGATGATGTTGATATTGACGACCTCGACCGGCCCTTCAATGATGATCGTCACGGGCAAACCGTTCGGTGTGACGCTCGGGGTCGGCGAAGGTCCGGGGGTCGAGGTCGCCGTTGATGTGGCCGTCGGCGTGGCCGACGCGGTGGCCGTAGGCGTGGGGGATGGACCCGGCGTGAAGGTCAGAGTCGGGGTGGCCGTCAATGTCAGGGTGGGCGTTGCCGTGGGGGTAAGCAGGCAGTTGGGCGTTAGCTGGCCGTTGTTGTAAATGTCGAACAGCCCGGCGAAACTGAGCATCTGCTGGCCTTGCGGCGATGCAGGCGGCACATTGTAAGGCAGCTTGCCGCTGAACTGGGCCAGCAGCGCGTCCGCTTGCAGGATCGCCGTGGCGATCGCCGCTCCGTCGGCCCCGGCAGCCAGGTTGAGTTTCGCGGCCATCAACTGCACCGCCAGGATCGTACTTGCATCGCCGCCTCCACCAGGCGCAAATGCGAGGAGTTCCGGCTGACTGTAGAACTGCGCGCCGAGCATCAGGCCTGACACGGGCCAGGCTTCGGGATGCGTCCCCCAGAAGCCCTGGGTGCGGGGGCAGACCAGGCTGCCGTCGTCGTCAGCCCGCGTCAATGTCGCGGGGGCGAATACCAGACTGATAAGCGTGATGAGGATAAGGACTGGTGAAACAAACCGTCGGAGATGCGATTTTTCCTTCATAGCGAACTCCTCGTAGTGCCGACGAAGGATAAACCGCCCGCCATGCGCGAATGTCACAGCCTGCCGTGGTGCGTCGGCGTCCAGGCGCTTTACACCTGCCCGATTCTGACAGAATTCCGATATGGATTTGACGCGATTTTAAGATGTGGCACCTAGAATCAAGGGTGAAGGTAAAGGAAGAGATCAATCACTTGGAGGAGGTCCTATGTCCCTCATGCGATGGAACCCTTACGATCCCTTCGATGAGGTGGATCAGACGATGAATCGGATGATGGACCGGATGCGCACCCTGATGCGCTCGCGGTTCGGATCGGGTGACGAGGAAGCGGGGCCGAGCTTCGATGCCAATCCGCTGGCCATCGACATGACCAGCGACGACAACAACATCGTCGTTCGCACGGCCATCCCCGGCTTCAAGGCCGAAGACGTCAACATCGATGTGCGCGGCAACGTGCTGACCATCAGCGCAGAAACACGCACCGAGAACGAGAACAAGGACGAGAAGGACAACTGGCATATGCGCGAGATGCGCTATGGCAAATTCGCCCGGTCGGTGCGGCTCCCTGAAACCGTCAAGATGGATCAGGCCGAGGCTTCGCTGGAAGACGGCGTCCTGACCGTCACGCTGCCGAAGACGAAGGAAAGCCCGGCGCAGAAGATCTCCGTGAAGGAGCATCAGCGCCTGGAAAGCGGGCAACCGACGAACGGCGGTAAGAAGCGTTAGGGGATACGTCCAGCGTTGTCTCTGTAGTGGCCCCTGCTTCACCGAATGGTGAGGCAGGGGTTTTGTTTTTGAGGGCAATCGCTCTGAGCGCCTGTTATGGACTCTCTGCCCCTCATCCAGGGCAAGCGCATCAATCTCATCGACGGGTTCATGAGGGTGCGAGACGCAGTAGGGGCGCATCGCGATGCGCCCAGGATGGCGGGCGGTTCACGAACCGCCCCTACAACGCCATCATGACCCTTCTTGAATAATCAGGGAATTTGATGCGTTTGCCCTCTGCCCCTCATCCCCCTACAGACAAGTCTCAGTGAATCACGAAAGTTCACCTTGACCATCAATAGCTGCGTTTTTGAGCCAACCTCACCCCAAAAATCGATCGACTTTTTGCCCCTCTCCGCACGGAGAGGGGCGGTTGAGCGCAGCGAAACGGGGTGAGGTTAAGCAATTCGTGAGTCACTCCGCCAGACTCATCTCGCCGGCTCCGTCACTGAATCGGGCTGCTCAGGCCGCCGGTGTCCGTCTTCGGCAGCATGGCCTTCGCCATCCGGTCGCGGCGGATCACCACGGCGATGGCCGTGCCGATGATCAGCAGCGCCTCGACACCCCAGTAGACGTAGGCCAGGTTGTCCTTCAGCTCGATGCCCGTCCCCTCCGAGCTGCTCAAGGTGCGGGTGATGTTGACGCCGACTGAGGCCGCGTCGGCGACGTACCCCTGAATGCCGGTCACGCCGTATTCACTCAGCATGATCCGGTCCATCAGGTCGATCGCCTCCTCACGGGTGGCGCTGGGCGTGGCCCGCTGAATTTCCGTCACCACTTCCTCGACGAAGACCTGATAGGACCCATACCAGTAGACGGCCACTGTCACCAGGCCGCACAGGATCGCCAGAACGATCCGTGGCGGAATCGGCGACCGGGAGCGGATCGATGGCATCGCGATGGCCATACCGGTCATGGCGCCGGCCAGCAGCGGCACGGCCACGACGATATAGAAGCCAATGCGATCCAGCCCGATCATACCCAGGCCGGCCAGGACGGCGACAACTACCCCCGCGAGAGGCGACAGGATCATGGTGCGGTCTCCTTGGTGATGTGCGGTGCATTCAACGCGTATGGGCATTATAGGGATTCTGTCAATTCGCGCTGTGGGGTGAATTATGCTCATACTCGTGAGCGGTTTGACGCGGTATAATGCCTTTCACCATCACACTAAGTTATAGGATAGTGCGGCAATGGCACAGTCACAGGCGACAGACAGCCGACCTATGGCATGGGAGAAGTCTATCCCGAGCATACGGCCCCGAGGCGCGACCCGGCGGCTGCCGTTTCTGATCGGCGGAATCGTCATCCTCGCTGCCGTCGGCTTCTTGATCGCGTCCGGCACCATCGCCGGGGCGAGATTCTTCATCACCGTCGACGAGGTCGTTGGTGACTCGGCCTACTCGGGACAGAGCGTCCGCGTGTCGGGTGCGGTCATCGGCGACACCATCACCTATGACGCGGAGAAGCTGCTGATCACCTTCACGGTGGCCAACATCCCGGAGCAGTTCGACGATCTGGCGGCCGCGCTCAACCAGGCGGTCAACAACCCGGAAGCAACCCGCATGCACGTCGTAGTCGAAAACACCGTCAAACCCGAGCTGCTGCAGCACGAGGCGCAGGCCATCATGACCGGGCGGCTTGGCACGGATGGCATCTTCTATGTCAGCGAGCTGAACCTGAAGTGCCCGACGCGCTTTGTGGAAGCAGGCCCGGTCCATGAGGGTGTATCGCCGGACAGCGCCCTGCCCGCCGAGCATCCTGCCGCCGCGGCAGCAGGAGTCTGAGGGGGCATCATGTCCGCTGAAATCGGCCTCGCCGGCCTCGCGCTGGCCTTTCTCGCCGCGCTGCTCTCTATCCCCCTGTCGGTCTTCGGCGCGCGCCGCCGCGACGACCGGCTGATCGTCAGCGGCCGCAACGCCGCTTTGCTCACCTTTCCGCTGCTGCTGCTGTCGTCCGGCGCGCTGCTCTCGGCGCTGCTGACCCAGCAGTATCAGATCGCCTACGTCTGGCAGGTCAGCAGCCCGGCCACACCGGACTTCTTCCGCTTCACGGCGCTGTGGGGTTCGCAGCAGGGATCGCTCCTCTTCTGGTGCCTGCTGATGAGCCTGTTCGCCTTCGTGGCGCTGATCGTCAACTGGAACCGCTACCGCGCGCTGATGCCCTACGTAAACGCCTACACGATGGCGACGCTGGCTTTTTTTGTCGGGCTGGTTTTGTTGCTTGAAAATCCTTTTGAACGATTCTGGATTACGCCGGACCTCGGCCCGCAAGACAGCATTCCTGCCTTCGTGTTGATCCCGGCCGGGGCAGAAGCGCCGCCGGCCAGCCTGATGGCGGAGACGGCGCGCGGACTTAACCCGCTGCTGCGCCACTTCGGCATGATCATCCACCCACCCATGCTCTACCTGGGCTTTGTCGGCTTCGTCATCCCGTTCGCCTTCGCCATGAGCGCGCTGGCCTCCAACGATCTCTCGACCGGCTGGATCAAGGCCACCCGGCGCTGGACGCTGATCGCCTGGCTCTTCCTCAGCCTGGGGCTGATCCTGGGCGGGCGCTGGGCCTACGACGTACTCGGCTGGGGGGGCTACTGGGGCTGGGATCCGGTCGAAAATGCGGCATTTTTGCCCTGGCTGATCGGCACCGCCTTCCTGCACAGCGTCATGATTCAGGAAAAGCGGGGCATGATGAAGATGTGGAACATGTTCCTGGTCATCTTCACCTTCTCCGCCGTGATCTTCGGCACATTCGCCACCCGCAGCGGCCTGGTGGAAAGCGTGCACAGCTTCGCGCAGAGCACCATCGGCGTGCCGATGTTCCTCTTCTGGGGCGGGTTGACGCTGATCTCCGTCTATCTGATTCTGCTGCGCTGGCGGCAGGGTAGTCTGAAGGACGACCACGCCTTCGCCGGTTTGCTCAGCCGCGAGACGCTGTTCGTGCTCAACAACGTGATCTTCGTGGCCCTGACGGTGGCGGTCTTCTGGGGCAGCTTCGGCGCGCCGATCTCCTCGGAACTGTTCGCCGGGACCGAGATCACCCTGGGCGCGGAGTACTTCAACACCGTGACCGCGCCGCTGTTCATCGCCATGTATATCCTGATGGGCGTGGCGCCGCTCTCCGCATGGGGCGCGACGGCGGTTGCGCGTCTGGGCCGGGCGCTGATCGTGCCGATCGTGCTGACACTCATCACGCTCGTCGTCGTGTTCGTGATGGGCACGCAGAGCTTTGGGGCGCTGCTCGGCTACGGCGTGGTGCTGCTGTCCGGCTTCGTCGCCCTGTACGAGATCTACCGGGGGGCGGCTGCCCGTGTACGCATCGCCGGCGAGTCGTTCATCACCGCGCTGATCGCCATCTTCACCCGCAACCGTCGGCGCTATGGCGGTTTCGTCGTTCACCTGGGCATCACCGTGATCGGCATCGGCGTGATCGGCAGCACCCTTTTCCAGCAGGAGACACAGCGGACGATCCGCCAGGGTGAGGCCATCGAGTTCGGCGGCTACACCATGATTTACGACCGCATGCATGCCGGCCAGATCGCCGAAGACGGCCGCGTCATGGACATCGCCGACGTGCGCATTCTGCGCGGCGGTCAGGAGCTGGCGGTGGTGCGTCCGCGCTACGACTTCTACCCGGAAGCCACCGGCATGAACTCGCAGATTATCGCCGGCGCCTACAGCACGCTGGAAAATGACGTGTACGTGCTGCTCTCCGGCTTCCAGGAAGTCAACGGCCAACCGGGCGGCGCGGCGACCTTCAAGCTCTACATCAACCCGCTGATCAATCTTGTCTGGTACGGCGGCATCATTCTGATTCTGGGCACCTTGATCTCGGTTGCGCCGTCGGAAGGCGGTCGCAAGACAGTGATCGTCGAGGAGCGTCGCGCGAGCCGGGCAGGAGCATCGGCATGATTGCACGACGCATCCTGGCCCTGGTCGTCGTGCTGTTCTTCCTGGGACCGCTCAGCCAGGCGGGTACGGCCTGCGCCCAGGAAGACTCCGGCGGCGGGGCCGGCGCGATCACGTTCGACCAGATCAACACGGTCGCTGAAAAGCTGTACTGCCCGGTCTGCCCCAATGAAACGCTGGAAGACTGCCAGACGCAGGCCTGCGTCCAGTGGCGGGCGGAGATCGGCGAGCAGTTGGCGACCGGGCAGAGCGAGCAGCAGGTGATCGACGCCTTCGTGCAGCGCTACGGCGAGCGTGTCGTGGCCATTCCGCAGGACCCGGTTCTGCGCGCGCTCCCGGTCGTCACGCCGTATCTTCTGGCCGGCCTGGCCCTGGTCGTCGGCGCGGTGACGCTGCTGCGCTGGACACGGCGGTCGCGCCCGGCGATCGTAGCGGCATCGCCCTCGGCCGGTCCTCCCGGCGGCGCCGATGAGGATTATCGGGCCAGACTGGAACGCGACCTGCATCGTTGACCGATCTCGCCAAGGAGAATCTCTATGCGTACGGCGGGTTTTGGCTGTCTGCTGATCATCACGGCGATGGTCCTGCTGTTCGGGATCGTCGTCATCCCGGTACTGCCGCCGCTGGCCGAGGATGCCAACGTTGATTCGTATCTGCAATCGCTGCTCTGCCCGACCGGCAGCACGGTCGAGCGCGAGATCTACCAGACGACGGACGTTGATGGCACCGGCTACTCTATGAACGTCTACTGCAACCTGCAGGGCGACCGTCAGGACGTGACCGACAAGTGGACGCTCTACGGCATTGTCGGCTTCGTCGCCCCCTTCCTGGTTGGCCTGTTCATGCTCATCGGCGGAATCATCAGCCGCACCCGCCGCGCCTTCCAGGACCCACTGGCCGGACTGCCGATCAACGTCACGACCAGCGGATCGGGCACGGCCGGGTTGACGGTAGTCCGCCGCGGCCTGTCGTCGTCTTCGTCATCGCCGGTGGATGGCCTCGACGGCGTCGATCTGCGCGACAACATCCTGCGCGTGGGCGGCACGGAGATCGATCTGGGCGCGATGCAGAAGATGACAACCCAGGCCTTCAACCAGATGGGCGCGTCCTCGCAGACCAGCCCGCAGGACTCGCGCAATCTGGTCAAACAGCTCAAACAGCTTCAGGAGGCCAAAGCGGCCGGCCTGATCAGCGAGATCGAATTCGAACGCCTGCGCCAGGAAATTCTGGACAAATGGACTGATGGATAGAACCACCTCATGACCGATATGGACCTTTTACAGCAGATGCAGGACAGATCGCCCGAAGCCGCCGGGCCGAGCAAAGGGCTGGGCGCCGGGCCGATCTTCATCCTGGCGGCGGTAGTCGTCTTCGTCGCGGTGGTCGGCGTCGCCCTGGCGCGCCAGAACGCACCGCAGCCGACCAGCGGCGAAGCGCCGGACTTCACCATCAATACCTTCGCCGGGCAGAACTTTCGCCTTTCGGACTTTCGCGGCCAGCCAGTGGTGATCAACTTCTGGGCGAGCTGGTGCGCGCCTTGTCATGACGAGGCCCCGGCGCTTCAGGCGCTGTGGGAGCGCTACGAAGGGCGGGTGATGTTCATCGGCATCACCCACGCCGACGAGCCGGACGACTCGCGAGCTTTCATGGAGCGCTACGGCATCACCTATCCCAACGCCGAAGACCCGCGCGACGACGTGACCAAGCGCCTCTATCGCATCACCGGGGTGCCGGAGACGTTCGTGCTCGACAAAAACGGGCAGGTGGCGCGCTTCTTCTTCTCGGCCGTGAGCAGATCCGAGATGGCGGCGCTCCTCGACGAACTGCTGGGGCAGCCGACATGAGTTCCAGCGGACTGATCGTCACCCTTGTCCTCGCCGCCCTGGTCCTGATAATCATCCTGGCGCCCCTCTTCCGCCGCCGAACGGCTGCGGAAGAGGCGGCTGTTCCCAGCAACCGGCAGCGGGAGCGCGTGCAGGCCTATTACGACCGCGCGCTGGCCAACCTCCGCGACCTGGACGAAGACTTCGCCCTGGGTAAAATCGAACCTTCGCTTTACGAGCAGGACCGCGCCGTGTGGATCGAACGTGGCGTGCAGGCGCTCAAGGCGCTCGATGCGCTGGGCGCTCTGCCCCCGGACGCGCCGATCCCTCAGCCGCCAGCGGGTGGCGCCGTCGCCGTCAGCACTGCTCCGGCTTCGGAAGAGGATCTCGACGCCGCCGTCGAAGCCGCCGTGCGCCGCGCCCGCTCGCAAACTTCAGGATCACGATGATTAGACGCCTCCTCTTTGCTGCGGCGGCCGCACTGCTGCTCGCCGCATGTTCCGGGCTGGCCGGCGAACCCCGCGTGGTCGCCACCATCCCCGCGGCCACCCCCGCCCCGACCGAGCCCGCTTTTCCCGCCAGCAGGCCGGATGTCGCCCTGGGCGCGGCGCTGTACGCGGAAAACTGCGTGCGCTGTCATGGCCTGACCGGCGCCGGCGATGGCGAGTTCGCGCTCACCGGCCAGGTACAGAACGTCGCCAGCTTCCAGGATCCGGCCACCAGCTTCGAGCAGGAGCCGCACGTCTGGTTCCAGACGATTACCAACGGCCGCATCGACAAGCTGATGCCGCCCTGGCAGGGGACGCTGTCCTTCGAGGAGCGCTGGGCGGTGGCTATGTACACCTACACCCTCCACAGCACCGAGGCGCAGATCGCCCACGGCCGCGAGCTGTTCCAGGCCGAGTGCGTCGACTGCCACGGCGAGACCGGCCAGGGCGACGGCCCGCGCGCCGCCGAACTCAGCGAGTCGCCGGGCGACCTGAGCGATCACGTCGGCATGATCTATCTGAGCGACTCGGCCATGGCCGTCAGCATTCGCGAGGGCATCGGCGACGTCATGCCGGCCCAGGGCATCGAATTTGGCGGCGAGTGGAACGAAGAAGACATCCGCTCGGTCGTCGACTATGTGCGCACCCTGTCGCTGGAGAATCCTTCCGCCGGTCGCAGTCTGGCGGTGCAGGCGGCGCTCGCCGCCACAGCCGCTCCCACCACGCAAGGCGCCGGACCGGAAGCCGCGCAGGCCACCGTGCCGCCGCCCGTCGCGACGGAAGAGGTCGGCTGCACCGAGCCAACCGTCGACGCATCGTCGGCGGAGGCCGCCAGCATCCCCGACACAGTGCGCATCACCGGCCAGGTGACCATGGCCAGCGCCGGCGGGACGCTGCCGGAGTCGCTGCCGATCGCCCTGTTCGCCTTCGACCCCAGCTTCAACCGCACCCAGACCGATGGCGTAGCCGCCGCCGATGGCACGTTCGCCTTCGAGGATGTGCCCTACGCGCCCGGCAGTTCCTACATCATGACCGTCAACTACCGCGACCGGGTGTTCGCCTCGGATCTGCGGCGCGGCCAGACACTGGCCGACGAAGCGGCGACCGGCGCCCTCGACCTGTCCGTGATCGTCTACGATCTGACCGACGACCCGTCGGTGATCAGCATCAGCGGCATGGTCTCGCAGGTAACGGTGACGGGCGACAGCGTGGAAGTGGCCCAGGTGTTCAGCGTCCGCAATACGTCGGATCGCGCCTTCACGTCGGGCGAATCGACCGCCGAAGGCGCCCCAATCTCTCTGATCATCCCGCTGCCGCCGGGCGCGGTGGTGGTCAGCCTGCTCGGCGGAGAAAACCGCTTCCTCGTGGCGGACGACAGCTCAGCGCTGATCGACACCGCGCTGGTGCTGCCCGGCGAAGAACACATCATCAACGTCATCTACCTGGTGCCCTACGGCGGCGGCGCGATCATCGAGCAGGAGATCAACTATCCGTTCAGCGGCACGGCACGGCTCCTGGTCCGCCCGACGAACCTGGGCGTGATCGGCCCGCAGTTCCCGTCGCTCGGGCCGGAGACGATCGGCACGACGCAGTTCGCCGCCTACGGCAGTACGCTGGAACTGGAACCCGCCGGTGTGCTGCGCTACGAACTCACCGGCGCGGCGGCGGAGGCCGGCACGGTCGATCGCGGAACGGGTGTTGTGTCGGCCAACAACCTGCCGGTGGTCATCGCCATCGTACTGATCATCGCCGGGTTGATCGCGCTGGCCATCTACGTCATCACGGCGCGCAACCGTACGACTGAGACGACGGTCGGCCCGCAGCAGCAGATCGACGCGCTGGCGGCGGCCATTGCCGATCTCGATGCCGAATTCGAAGCAGGGCGCGTGGAAGAAGCGGATTACCAGACGCAGCGGGCGGCGCTCAAGGCTCGGATGGCGCGTCTGATGAAGGGGTAGGGATTCGTGAACCGCCCGCCACCAGGGGCGCATCGCGATGCGGCAGTACGCTATACATTGACCAAAGATAGTCCGGGCGGCGCTGCACAAACGCCGTCGATCGTGTACCATTGCCGCTGATCTCTGACCAAATTATGGAACGTGAACCCGCCATGCGCCCTGATCTGCACGACATGGGACGCCGCGCCAGAGTTGCCACCCCCGCGCTGGCGCGGGCCACGACCGACGAGAAGAACCGTGCCCTGCACGCCATCGCCGACGCCCTCGACGCCTGCGCCGAGACCATTCTCCACGAGAACCGCCTCGACCTGGTGGCCGGTCGCGACGCCGGGCTGACCGACGCGCTGCTCGACCGGATGAGCCTGGAAGGGCGGTTGGCCGGCATCGCCGACGACGTGCGCCAGGTCGCCGCGCTGCCTGACCCGGTCGGCTTGCAGTTCGATGCGCGCATCCTGCCCAACGGCCTGCGCGCCTGCAAACGGCGCACCCCCATTGGCGTGATTGGCGTGATCTATGAGGCGCGCCCCAACGTTACGGTGGACGTGATCGCGCTGACTCTCAAGAGCGGCAATGCAGTCGTCCTGCGCGGCGGCAAGGAGATCGGGCGGAGCAACCGGGCCATCGTCTCCGTCATTCGCGACGCACTGGCCAAGGGCGGCTTCGAGGAGTCGATCCCGCCGGACGCCATCCAGGTCATCGCCGACCCGGACCGCAAGTACATCGACGAGATGCTCAAGCTGCACCAGTACATCGACATGATCATCCCGCGCGGCGGGGAGGCGCTGCACCGCTTCTGCCGCGAGAACAGTCGCATCCCGGTGATCACCGGCGGCATCGGCGTCTGCCATGCCTACGTGGACGATACCGCCCGGCTCGATCGTGCCGTGGAGATCGTTTTCAACGGCAAGACGCAGCGGCCTTCGGTGTGCAACACGCTCGACACCCTGCTGGTCCACGAGGCCGTGGCGGCCGACTTCCTGCCCCGCGTCATCGACCGTCTGGGGGCGGCGAAAGTCGTCTTCAAGGCGGAGCCGAAGGCGCTGGCCCTGCTGGGATCGCTGGGCGTGCCACCCATGCACGACGGCGCGCCAAACGAATCTGGCGTCCCCCACGCCGTGCGCATCGACCCGGCCGGCCCGGGCGATTTCGATACTGAGTGGATGGCGCTGATCCTGGGCATCAAGGTGGTGAGCGGGCTGGACGAGGCGCTGGATCACATCCGGCGGCACAGCACCGGGCACAGCGAGGTCATCCTGACCGAGACGCCGGCCCACGCCGACCGCTTCGTCGCCGAGGTGGACTCGTCGGCGGTGTTCGTCAACGCCAGCACCCGTTTCAACGACGGCGGGCAGCTTGGCCTGGGCGCGGAGATCGCCGTCAGCACCCAGAAGCTGCATGCGCGCGGTCCCATGGCCCTCGAAGAGTTGACGACCTACAAATGGGTGGTCATCGGCGACGGGCACGTGCGGCCATAACCGATCGCTCACTCGACACACAGCATGGTCGCAGGGGCGGTTCGTGAGAATTTCAGTGAATCCCGAAGGTTCACCTTAGAACCTATCCGTAAACTGCCAAATTCAACAGGATGTGAGCACAGGCGAACTGGACGAAGCCAAGCCAATTGTCCGCTTTCTTGCACCAACGAACCCGGAGACTGCGCCGCTTGGTGAGCCAACCGAGGGTCCGCTCAACGACCCAACGACGAGCGGGGAACTGGGTTTCACCGGGAATGGGACAGGGATCAACGAGAGGCTCGCCCCGTCGGCGTCGGTGCTTGATGTGGACGATGTAGTGTTCCAGTTCGACAAACTGATGCACATCGGGATAGTCATAGCCTTTATCCATGCAGATGTGTTGCTCCACTTGCTGAGCATCAGGACGAGGAACGACGATAGAAATGACCAATTCATCGGCGATCCATTTGTCATGCACATTGGCGCCGGTAATGTGAACCGACAGCGGCGCCCCCTGCTGGTCAACCAAGAGGTGCAACTTGCTCCCACGCTTGCTGCGGTCGACCGGGCTTTTTCCGGTCGCTTCTCCGCCCAGCGGCGCGGGACAACATTTGCTATCGACGGCTTGAAACAACCAGTGAATGCCGCCGGGTCGGGCATAGAAACGCACCATCAGGGTCATCAACTTGAGAAACAGTCCGCTGCGCTGCCAGGCCTGAAAGCGTTGATGCAGGACGCTGCTACAAACCCCAAACCAGTCTCGATGGACCGCTTTCCACTGACAACCTGTCCACAGCACATACCAAATACCATTGAGAATGGCTCGGTTGTCGGCCGCCGGTCGGCCGCCCCGGCGCCGCGCTTTCGGTTTCGGCAACAACCGTCGAACACACCGCCACAGCGGTCGAGGGACATGAAAGTAGTCGACATTTTTCGGTTTTTCGGTATGCTCGTTGTTCATGACGTATTTGCTCGGATTGGTGTTTGGCGACTTCAATCTCGCGCAAATACGTCTTCTTTTCAACCCCGAATTCGGTTTTACGGATAGGTGCTTAACCATCAATAGCTCGTATTTGAGCCAATTTCACCCCAAAATCTAGCAGCATTTTGCCCCTCTCCGCACGGAGAGGGGCGGTTGAGCCAGCGAAACGGGGTGAGGTTAAGCATGCGTGATTCACTGAATCGGTCGAAAAAGCGAATCCGCCGCTCGAACCCACGCCCATGTCGTCGGTGCGCCGCCGGAGAATAGAATTCTCCGGCTACCCTTCAAACCACGAGAAACCGACTGATGTAGTTTGACAAAATGCGGCGGTGTTTGTAGGGACGCGCCGTTGCGCTCCCCTACGGTTCGTCGGGCAGAAGCGTTCCCCCCTCAGCCCCGCCCTTCCTCATTGCTCGTCTCTCATTCCTACTCTAAGCCATCTATCGAATGAAAGCCACGAATGAGGTAGACTCGAAGGCATGAGCCGACGAGTGAACTTCACGCTGAATGACGAGCAGCGTGCCAATCTCGAGCAAGCCATAAACTACTCGGAGCATCCGGAGGTGCGCCAGCGGGCGATCGCCGTCCGGTTGCTGCACCTGGGACACAAACCGGAGGCGGTGGGTCAGATGGTGGCCATCACGGCCAATACGGTCTGGACGTGGCATCGCCGTTTTCGCCAGGAATGGGGTGGCAGGCCTGCAAGATCAGCCGAAGAGTGGCAGGAAGCGCAAAGCGGACGCCCGGTACGTGAGGCTGCTGGAGCAACTGCTGGAAACGGACCCCGCCAGCCTGGGACTGCCAGTTACGATCTGGACCATCGACCGCCTGCGCCTGTACCTGGAAGAGCAGACGGAGGTGCTGCTGAGTCCCGCTCGCTTCCGCGCCTTGCTGCATCGGTTGGGCTATCGCTGGAAACAGCCGAAACATGACCTGAGCGCCCTTCAAGACCAGGATGCCCAGGCGATGATGCAGACGGTGCTGGAGTGGCTAAAAAAACCGTCCCCTCAACCCACTCGCAGAAACCGAGCTTTTCTTTGTGGACGAAACGACCATAAGCCTCCATCCGCCGTTGCGGCGTTGCTGGACCAAGTGCGGCAAACGCCAGCTCATTCCCGCTCCCGGTTCGCCCCAATACCTCCATGTCTTCGGCGCCTACAACTGGCGCAACGGGCAGGTTACCCACTGCACCTCCAAGCACAAGAACAGCGACGCCTTCATTGCCTTTCTCGACCATCTGCTGCGCCAGCATCCTCGTCTCAAGCTCATTCTCGTTCTGGACAACGCCTCCTATCATCGCAGCAAAGCCGTTCAGGCGGCGCTCAGTCATTGGGGCGACCGTCTCCTGCTCATCTGGTTGCCCAAGTACAGTCCGTTTCTCAATCCCATTGAGCGCTTCTGGCTCCACTTCAAGCAGCTCACCGTCGCCAACCGCCTTCATCGCTCACTCGACGATCTCAAATCACTGTTGATCAGGTCATTGCCAACCAGAACACGCCCGATCATCCCAATCGACTGCTTTTCGTGGATAACTTTCGATTGGTGGCTTAGCCACATTCACCTCCGCACCAGTCGACATCACAGTAGACGTCGCCGGGGAGGGTTGTGAAATCCGGCAGAGCCTCGAACTGATCCTGCGTGAGCGGCGTGGTCGTCCAGTCGACGTAGGCGCGGAAGCCGTCGCCCTCGATCAGCGTCATGTTGGAGAAGCCGACCGTGCTGCGGCCCAGCGCCGTGAAACCCGTGCTCACCGGCAGCACGCCGATCTTCTGGCGGGCGTCGCGGTCGAGGAAGGCCACCGTGAAGGCCGTGTCCGTAATGAACGGATAGGTCGCCCCGTATCGACCTGGAGCGTCCCGGCGCGCAGCGGCTGGCTAACGTTGCGCTCCACCCACACCGCCGCGTCGATCTCCGCCTTCTGGCAGTAGCCGGGCTGAGTCGGGTCAACCGGCACGGTCAGGCCGTCTTTTTCCAGCATGATCAGGATCGACTGCGTGGCGCGGCCACAGCGGTAGATCGGGTTGTCGCCCTGCCAGCCCGCCGGTCGGATGGTGGCCACGCTCATGACGCCGTCGGCCAGCAGTTCCAGATCGTGGCGGATGTCGCGGGCGATGCCGATCGGCACCGTCGCCACCACGCCGAACCAGCCCTCTGGCCGGACATCGGCCATGATGGTGCTGGCCAGCAGTTCCAGATCAGGCGGATCTTCAGCGGCAGATCGGGGTCTTCCGTGTCGATGCTGCCATTCCAGCCCAGCGGCCGCTGCGACGTGCCAATGGCCTGCGTCGCCAGGATTTCCAGGTCAGAGCGGGCGGCCAGCAGAATGGGCAGCGCCGCCGACTGCTCCAGGCCAAGCGCTGAGTCCGGCTCGGCGGCCGCTTCTTCAGTGGCCACAGGGGTCGATCCGTCAGCCGGCGGCGGCAGCGTGGCGGCTCCATCCTGAGCCAGGACTCCGGAGGCCAGCAAGCCGATCAGCAGCACGAGGGCGAGTCTGAGCATCTTCACAATCGCATCTCCTTCGATGTTCGTCATCATGCAGTCCATTATAGAAGCATTGCGCCGCAGCATTCGATAAGACGAACGCCCCATCGCAGTTGAGATCGGGACGCGTGCGG
>JADJPJ010000096.1 GCA_016713325.1 Candidatus Flexifilum affinis
GGTTGTTCTTCCTGCATAGCATGCTCTCTATGAGTTGGAAAACTGTATATTAGGCTTTTCATCAGCTCTTAAGGCAATAACTGATGGCCGAACTGGCAAAGTAACACCAGTGCATCGAAACATTATACCATTAACACTCTCTGCATGCGCAAACAAGCTGTACATCGGCTTCACCGCTTGGCAAAGCGGGTTAAGGTTGCCGTAACATTTGGCCCACCACCCCTGCCCAGGCCAGCAGTCGCTCGTCGTCGCCATACGCCCCGGCCATCTGCAAGCCAAGCGGCAGGCCGTCGGCGCTCGACCCGGCCGGCACGGTGATCGCCGGCTGGCCGGTGAACGTCCACAGCAGATTCATCCACGGCGCGCCGGTCGATTCCAACCCATGCGGCGCTGGTCCGGCCGCCGCCGGGCTGATCCACATGTCGATCCCCCTCTCACGCATAACATCTTCCACCCGGCGGCGCACGTTCGTTTGCGCGGCGCGAGCCTCGGCGGCAAACTCGGCGCTCACCGACTGCCCGGTCTGGATCAGCCCGGCGGTATGCGGGCGGTACTGCTCGAGTATGCGGCATACCACTTGGCGTGGACCTGCGCCGCCTCGTGGGCCATCAGCTTGCGGCACTGGTCGCCAATCGTCTCGATGTCGTCCAGCATGTCAAGCCGCTGCACGGCGAACCCGGCCTGCTCCAGCCGCGCGACCCACCCCTCAAAGGCGGCGATCATCTCGTCTGACGCCTGCGCCAGATACGCCCCGGTCAGTACGCCCATCCGCGGCCGCTCCACCTCCCCGGCGGGCGTCCACCCGGCGCACAGCAGCGAAGCCGCCAGGACCATGCCGTCGATATCCTGCGTGAACAGCCCACGTGATCAAGCGCCTTTGACACCGGCAGCGCCTCCCGTCGAAAGGCGGCCATAGCTCGGCAGCCGACGATGCCCCAGTACGACGCCCGGCCACGATCGAGCCGATGGTCTGCGTGCCCCAGAGCCAGCGGGACCAACCCCGCCGCCACGCCTGCCGCCGATCCGCTGCTGGACCCGCCCGGCGTGTGCGCCGGGTTGTGCAGGTTGCGCGTCGGCCCCGGCTCGAAATGAGCGAACTCGGCCGTCACCGTCTTGCCCAGCACCAGCGCGCCGAGCCGTTTCAGTTGGGGTGACCACCGCCGCCTCTTCGCCCTCGAACAGCGCCGGCGGCAGCGTCGAGCCGGCCCGCGTCTCGAAGCCGTCGACCCGGAAGATGTCCTTCACGCCGATCAGCGCGCCGTACAGCGGCGGACGTGCCGCCGGGTCGGGGAACCCCGCGGCCAGCGCTGCCGCCTCCCGCCGCAAACGCTCGCGCCGCCCCGGCTCTGGCAGGAAGGCCTGCACTTCGGCATCGACCTGCTCCAACCGGTCGACGGCCGCCTGGACGTGGGCCAGCAGATCAGCGCGCCACTGCGCGGGGCGGCGACGGTTTCGCTCAAGGGGGCAGACTGGATCAGCGACATGAGGGGACTCCTTCAATCATTGGCATAACATCGACATGATGATAGCGAATGACCGGCAGATCGGCAGGCGAGTCGGCGAATGGATCACCGAGCCGACACGTGGGCCTACCCAACGAGCCCACCGCAAGGTTCTTTACCCCAACCCCGACGGCAGCGCGTAGACCGCCAGGAAGGCGCGATCGACCACCGCGCCGGGCTCGAACTGGCTGCGCAACTGCTCCAGTCCATTCCGCCGGTCCGCGCTCTCGCCCTCCGTGAACAGGATTTGCAGGCAGTATGCGTAGACATCCTGCACGATCCGCTCGCAGCGGTAATAGGCCAACGCCGCAGCATCGACCTCAACCGGGCCGTACCCCTGCAGGAAGTACCCGGCCTGCTCGTCGGCGCCGAACTGCGCGCTGCCGAAGCCGTCCCGGCGAACATCAGATCGCGCTCGCAGGGGCCAGGATCATCGTGTCCCAGTCGACCACGTAGAGATCCCCAACCGGGGTGATGTGCACGTTGCCGGCATGAATGTCGGCATGGCAGACCACAAACGGCAGATCGCGAGTTTGCAGCACCTCGGCCAGCCGCTCGGCATGGTCGACCAGCGCGCCGATCTCCCGCCCCTTCTCCTGCAAAAGCGCGGCCAGTGCCGCCGCCACCGGGTCGTCAAACTTTGTCAGGCGTGCCAGCCCACAAAACTCGCGGACCCGCTCCCGCCAGTAGGGCGAAAACGTCTCCTGCGGGATGCGCTCAGGACAGGGGCTGGCATGGGGATGCGGTGAATCTGCCGGAGCACCCGCCCCACCTCGGCCCTGCTCAGCCGACAAATCGCACTCGAAGCCGTCGCTCCCTTCGACAAAGGGTACAGCAGCACGTGAAAGTCCGCCAGTTCCGTTGCCAGGCGCCCCTGGCGGCTGACGATCGGCGCGATCACCTGCGCCACGCCGGGATCGTGCGGCAGCTTCGGCTTTCCAGCGGGGTGATGTCGTCGAAGTCACCCCAGCGCAGCTTGACGAAGTAGGCCGTCTGCCCCTCGGTCGCGCCGTACACGGCCGTGTTGCGGTCGGCGCCCAACGGCAGAAAGTCGAGGGCCATCGACATCCAAACGATAATGTTCTTTCAGGCAGGCGATGAGTTTCTCGTCGGACAAATCCAGTTTTTCGAGCAAGCGTCAGGCCTCCTTCACGTGCAGTTCCTATCGCGCTTTGACGATAGTACGGATAAACTGCCTTATCATCCGTCCAATAGGCCCAGATCGTGCACTGCGTTGTATCGATGGCCGGGACCAACGAGAAACGAACGGAGGCATGTCATGCCCATGAATCACGTCGATGACAGCGACTATCTGCGCGATCAGCAGTACCGTGACTCCTCAAATCTGAACGCCCGCGCGGGCTGCACCGCCGCCATGGCACAGATCCCTCGCGGCTGGATGCCCTGGGTGTGGGATCAGCTCCACATTCCGCACGGGGGGCGGGTGCTGGAACTCGGGGCCGGACCCGGATGGCTGTGGAACAACCACCGCGACCGCGTCGACCCAAGCTGGCGCATTACCCTGTCGGATTTCTCGTCCGGCATGGTGGCCGAACTGCTCGCCAATCTGGCCGGTGCGCCGTTTCAGATCGATGTCCAGGTTGTCGACATCCAGCAGATCCCCTTCGCCGACGACGAGTTCGACGCCGTTATCGCCAACCACATGCTCTACCACGTGCCGGACAAAGCCCAGGGCCTTGCGGGAAGTCGGCCGGGTGCTGGCGCCGAATGGCCGCTTCTACGCAGCGACGAACGGCCGCGAGCACCTGCGTCGAGATCGATGAAATCGTGCTGACCGTCTACCCCGCAGCGCGCGAGGTCATCGAAAAAACCGCGTCGCATAGGGACTTTCTGCTGGAAACCGGCGGCGATCTGCTTCAGCAGCACTTCGAGCAGGTGGAACTCCGTCTTTACAAAGACAGCCTGCGGGTCACCGAAGTCGAGCCGCTGATCGCCTACATACTCTCCGGACTGGCCGGCGCCGAAAACCTGACCGTCGAGACAGTCGAGCCGCTGCGTGACGAGATCCGACGGCGGTTGGCGGCCGATGGCGTCATCGAGATCGGCAAGGCTAGCGGACTGTTCGTGTGCAGCGGTCCGAAAGGACGCTGAGGACAATGGTGAGGGCAACCCCGCATCAATCCGTACAGCCGCTGCTGGATCGTATCGTTGCAGGATTCCGCACCGTTCTCGGCGAGAACCTGGTCGGCATCTACCTGCACGGATCGCTGGCCCTGGGCGGCTTCAACCCGGCCACCAGCGATGTCGATTTCCTGGTCGTAATCTGGAAGCCGCTGGACGATTTGACACGGCAGGCGGTCGTAGCACTCACGCTGGAGCTCGCGGAAGACGCGCCCGCCAAGGGGCTGGAGTTCAGCATCGTGCTGCTGCGCGAGACGCAGGACTTCCTCTATCCCACATACTTCGAGTTTCACTACTCGCGCGACTGGCACCAGGCATATGGCGAGCACGGCGCCGCGCCATCCACCGCCTCCGTCGATCCCGATCTGGCGGCGCACTTCACGATTACCCGCCGGCGCGGCATCGTCCTCTACGGCCCACCCATCGACACCGTCTTCGGTCCTGTGCCGGAGGCCGACTATCGGACTCGATTGTCCGGGATGCCCAACAGATCCTGGACGACATCGCGACGAACCCGGTCTACAGCGTCCTTAACCTGTGCCGCGTGCTGGCTTACGTGCGCGAGGGCGCGTCACGTCAAGCTGGAGGGCGGGCAGTGGGGCATGGAGCACCTGGACGCGACATTCGGGCCGCTGATCGCCCAGGCGCGACGTCTACCGGGCGGATCAGGTCTTGCATCCCGCGTGGGATGAGGACACCTGCGGCGCTTCGGCGAGGCTGCGCGGGCGCTGCTGCGGGGTTGAGGTGCACGCCTCTGGGCACGGCGCAGGTTACTCGCTGGAAGTCGTGATCAGCCGTTCGATTAGCAAAAGGGCGCCTGTGTTCCTCTGTGGGTGATAACCGGGTCAAGACCTGGAATAGTGGAATGATTCTAGGAGAGCCGCCCAAGCCCGATGACACCTATTTTCACCTGCGCACGATATCCGACGATCGCTGCATCGGCTTCGTCGTGCTCTTCAACCTGAAGTGGCGCAACCAGACCGCCGAGCTGGCCATCGGCATCGGCGACCGGGACTATCGCGGCCACGGCTATGGGAGCGACGCCCTGCGCCTCATTCTGAACTACGCCTTTTCCGAACTGGCGCTGCGCCGTGTCAGCCTGACCGTGATGGACTACAACACCGCCGCCATCAAGGCTTACGAACGGGTCGGTTTCCAGCGGGAAGGGGCCCACCGGCAGGCGGTCGTGCGCGAAGGCCGCGCCTATGACCTCCTGCTGTACGGCATCCTGCGCGACGAGTGGTCGGCCGCACACCCGGGTTAGGCTGCGCACCCTCGCGGTTCGCCCCTCTGCCGCGACTGCGGAATGAGGGGCGACATCAAGGGATCGCAGACTGAAATCCTCCATTTCTTACCACTTGCACAGGCTTCTTGACACGTTTGCGCAGGCGTGGTAGCTCATACGTATCCTTATACGTATAAGCGCCACGTTCGATTGTTCATTGTAAAGAAGCTCGCGATCGTGCAGAAAAAGCGCACCCCAGGCCGATGTTGCGAAACGCGCTGATGTCTCTCAGGCCATGGTCTCTTACGTCATCAACAACAGTAATGCCGTATCCATCCCCGAGAGACCGCCAGCGCATCCTTCCCAGCATGACGGAACTGGGCTACGTGCCCAACGTCACAGCGCGCCGCCTGCGTTCCAGCAAGACCCTACACCATCGCCGGCATCATTCCCGATATCACCAACCCCTTCTATCCGGCCTTCGAGCGCGGCATCAGGACAGCGTCAACCAGCACGGCTACGATCTCGTCATGTATAACACTGACGCTCCGCCGAACGCGAACGCAAATGCATGGAGTCCCTGCTCCAGGGCCGCGTGGATGGCATCATCGGCGTCTTCTTTCACCTGCGAGCAGCCGACCTTCCAAGCCTTCGTCGAACAGCAGATTCACATTGTCCGCCTGGAGGATGCCCTGACACTCCCGGCGAAATCCCGATCGACAACATCTTCATCGACAACATCGCGGCCAGCCAGATGGCGTCGAATACCCTGATCGGCCAGGGCACCGGCGCATCGCCATGCTGAGGCAACCACGAAGGCCCCGCGCGCTTCCGCGAGATCGGCTACCGCGGGCGCTGAAGACACCACATCCCCTAGATTGCGCGACAATCCCACTTCGCCGCCTATACCGAAGATGGCGGCTACGGGCGATGAATGTCCTCCTGCGAGATGGCGACCGGCCTTCGGCGGTGTTCGCCCCGCCAACGATGTCATGGCCATGGGGCGATGCTCGCCATTCGCCGAAGCCCGGATGTCGATTCCCGACGACATCGCGGTGATGAGCTGACGACATCCCCGCCGCTCGATTGGTTTCCCGCTCTGACGACGGTTGCCCAGTTTCAACGCCAGCTTGGGCAGCGCGCAGCCAGGATGTTGTTTGAGCGCTTGGATGGCGTTGCACCCAGGACGGGCGAAGCCAGCAGATGCCCTACCAACTGATGGTTCGACAGTCCGCCTAGGGGAGAGAGGAGTGAACGGTACGCAGAATCAGGGCAAAGCTTTTTCATGATGAGTTGTGTCCCTTTGCGAAGAGGAACAGGTAAAAATGAAGACCTACCGGCATATGATGCTGGTCACGTTACTGGTTCTGGCCCTTGGCATGCTGGGCTCGGCCGTGGTCGCCCAGAAGTGAACCCGTTGTCGTCACCTGGTGGACGGAAGCTACATCGACCTCGATCAGATCAGCGAAACGCTCGTCGCCCCATTCAACGCCAAATCACCCGGACATCAACTGGTCATCGCCCCAGGTCAGGCTGAATAACACGCTGCGCACGGCGCTGGCCTCCGGCAAGCCCCGGACATCCTCAGACCCCAGGCGCGTCGTTCATCGCTGAATTCCTCAAGTCGGGCCCTGATCTGTGGCCTGGCCCGACGCCGCTGCGCGAGGTTCGGTTGGGAAGAAAAGCTGCTGCCCTGGGCCTATCAGTCGGGCATCCTCCGAGGCGGCCTGTACAGCATCCCGCTGACCTACGAGAGCACTGATCCTCCTGTACAACAAGACGGTCTTCGAGGCCAATGGCTGGACCCCGCCGACCACCCTGGCGGAATTCGAAGCCATCGCCAGATCCGCCCAGAGCGGCGGGCATCAACCCACTGGCCTACGGCAACGTGGGAGATGGCAGCCGACCAACGAACACCTCGCCCGCTGCACTTCACGCCGGAAGACTTCCCCGCCGATGCCGACCCGCGCATCGTGCGCTTCTTCGCCGACTTCGCGGCCGTGACCGGCGAAGGCCGCGTCGGCTACACCACCTGGACCTTCTGGCCCGCCGACCCGAACGTGCAGCTCTGGGAAGCGGTGGAGAATGTCTGGTTCGACGAACTGAGCGTCGAGGATTATCTGGCCGAGCATCAGGCGCTCTGGGAACAGGCGCGCGCCGATGGCGACCCTGCCGATCGGCGAGACGGTAATTAGTTGTCACTGCAGGGAAGGTGCGGGCATTCCGCGCCTCTCTCTACATTCAGCCGCAGGGCCATTCGCGCCTCAAGGCGCACGTTATCCATTGCCCCGGTTTCTCACAGAGTTAGGCAGATCTCGCGGCACACTCCCCGCGACAAGTTCCGTAGAGGCTGCTGCCGGGCGGCTAAAGTCAAGCCGTCTGGGACTCGCTTGGTCGCTGGGCCTTCGTATTTCAGTGATTTTCCTCAATCTGGTCGTTGTAGTCATCCCGTCTATCGCCGGGCTCGCCGTCGCGTTCACCGACTGGACCGGCTACAACGTGCCAGCTTCATCGGTTTAGCCAACTTCCAGCGTCTCTTCCAGGACGATGTTTTCTTCCTGGCACTGAAAAATAGCCTGGTCTGGACCGCGATGTTCCTGACCGCGCCGATCCTGGTCGGCCTGATGGGGCTTACATTCTGTCCACCATCAAACGCGGTCAGATGGTTTTCGGCGTCATGTATTTCATCCCGTACGTGGTGGCCAGCGTCGTCACGACCGAGTTGTGGCGACAGCTCCTACACCCGCGCGTGGGGTGGACCTTTTCTGGCGGAAATGGGCATCACCTTTCTCGACTTCCCGATCTTCGGCACGCGAGGAGACTGCCCTCTTTGGCGTGGCCTTCGTCGACGCCTGGCACTTCTGGGGCTTCCTGGTCGTCATTTACCTGTCGGCCATGTCCTCGGTGGATACCGAACTCTACGAAGGTGGCCCGGCTGGACGGCGCAACCCGCTTCCTTCAGTTCCGCTTCGTCACCCTGCCAAGCATTCGCCCGACGCTGGTGTTCACCATCCTGATGATTATTATCTGGTCTTCGACGACGTTCGACTACGTCTACATGCTGACCAGCGGTGGACCGGCAAACTCTTCAGAGCTGATGTCCACGTATCTCTACGACAATGCCTTCAATCGATTTGACGCGGCTATGCCGCGGCTATCGGCATGATGATGAGCCTCTGGGGCCTGGCGCTGGCCGTCGCCCGGCTTCGTTTATCTGAAAACGAGGATGGGAGATCTGAATCATGCTCACCAAGCGACGCACGCAATCTCCCATACCCAGTTATATTGTCTTAATCCTGCTGGCAATTTTCGCCCTCGGGCCGCTGCTGGTGCTGTTCATAAATTCGCTGAAGACCACGGCTGAGATCGGTCGAAATCCAATCGGCTTCCCAGAACATCATGTTTGAGAATTTCACCGGGGGCGTGGGAAGGGCAACTATACCACGACCACGCGCAACAACGTCATCCTGACCGGCGGCACGATCGCGGGCACGCTGACCATCGCCGGGTTAGCGGCCTTCGCCTAGCCCGGCTGAAGCTGAAAGGCGCGAACCTGAGTCGCCTTCTGCGGCACCTGGTCAGGACCAGCGTGCGCGGCGCAGTTGTTCATCATCCCGCTCTTCTTCGTGTGGCGCGAGCTGAAAGCGCAGTGAATTCCGTCACGGGGCTGATCCTCATCTACGTCGCCCTCTACGCGCCCTTCGCCACTTACCTGCTGCGCTCCTACATGGTCCCGCTGCCGAAGGGGGTTCGTCGAGGCAGCCCGCATCGACTCGCGCCTCCAAGCTGGCATGTTTTCCGCCACATCATCATGCCGCTGTCCTGGCCCGGTTTCCTGACGGCGGGGGCTGGTCGTCGGCCTGAATGTCTGGAACAGGATTCCTGTTGCCGCTTCCGTCACCTTTCTGCCGGGCTCCGAAATTGCCGCCCGATCGCTTCCAGTCTGTTCGCCTTCCAGGCGTATGCTTCACGCGCGACTGGGGGGCTGTTCAGCACCGGCTCGGTGATCAGCGGTGCTGCTATCATCATCCCTGTTCCTGCTGCTTCAGCGTCGCTTCATCGAAGTCTGACTCAGGGCGGTCTCGAGGCCTGAGTCCTTTGTGAAAAGGCTAGCAATGTCCCGTCGCAGCGGATTACCTTGAACAAGTCTACGCGGGCGTGTTGGGCAAAATCATCGGCGTCTATCTGGGCCGTCCCTTCGAAATGTGGGACTACGACATCATCGTGTGCAGAATCTGGGCGAGATTAACTACTACGTCCACGAGAAGCTCGATGTCCCGCTGATTGTCACCGATGACGATATCTCCCGGCACGCTTCACCTTCCTTCCGCCCTGTCCGATTACGGCTACAAGCGCGACCTCACGGCGCTGGAAGATCGGCTATACCTGGCTGAACTTCATCATCGAAGAACAGACCATCCTGTGGTGGGGCGGCATGGGCAACTCCACCGAGCACTGGCCTACCGTCTCAAGTCCGGCATCGAAAGAAGCACCCGCAGCCAGTCGATTGCCACCAACGGCAGGTCGTGGCCGAGCAGATCGAAAACGCGAAGATCTTCATTGACGGCTGGGGCAGGGCAGTCGCCGGGCGATCAGAGCTGGCAGCCGATCTGGCGCGGCGCGCCGGCAGCGTCAGCCATGACGGCGAAGCCATCTACGGCGCGCAGGTGATTGCCGCCATGGAAGCGCAGAACGCTGAAGTAGGAAAAGGACCTCAACAAGCTGATCGATACGGCGGTGTCGCTCATTCCGGGGGACTCGGTCATCTACCGGATGATCGAGGACATTCGCGGGTGGCACGCCGAACTGCCGAC
>JADJPJ010000097.1 GCA_016713325.1 Candidatus Flexifilum affinis
CAGGCCAGCAGGCGCTCGTCGTCGCCATACGCCCCGGCCATCTGCAAGCCGAGCGGCAGGCCGTCGGCGCTCGACCCGGCCGGCACGGTGATCGCCGGCAGGCCGATGAACGTCCACAGCAGGTTCATCCGGCGCGCCGGTCGATTCCAACCCGTGCGGCGCAGGGCCAGCGCCGCCGCCGGGCTGATCCACACGTCGATCCCCGCCTCACGCATGGCATCTTCCACCCGGCGGCGCACGGCGAGCTGCGCGGCGCGAGCCTCGGCGGCAAACTCGGCACTCACCGACTGCCCGGTCTGGATCAGCCCGGCGGTGCGCGGACGGTACTGCTCGAGTAGGCGGCAAACCACCCGGCGTGGACCTGCGCCGCTTCGTAGGCCATCAGCTTGCGGCACTGGTCGCCGATCGTCTCGATGTCGTCCAGCATGTCAAGCCGCTGCACGGCGAACCCGGCCTGCTCCAGCCGAGCGACCCACCCCTCGAAAGCGGCGAGCATCTCGTCCGACGCCTGCGCCAGATACGCCCCCGTCAGCACGCCCAACCGCGGCCGCTCCACCGCTCCGGCCGGCGTCCACCCGGCGCACAGCAGCGACGCCGCCAGGGCCATGCCGTCGATATCCTGCGTGAACAGCCCGCGTGATCGAGCGCCTTTGACACCGGCAGCACGCCTCCCGTCGAAAGGCGGCCATAGCTCGGCTTGTAGCCGACGATGCCGCAGTACGACGCCGGCCGCACGATCGAGCCGATGGTCTGCGTGCCCAGAGCCAGCGGGACCAACCCCGCCGCCACCCCGCCGCCGATCCGCTGCTGGACCCGCCCGGCGTGTGCGCCAGGTTGTGCGGGTTGCGCGTCGGCCCCGGCTCGAAGTAGGCGAACTCGGCCGTCACCGTCTTGCCCAGCACCAGCGCGCCGAGCCGTTTCAGTTGGGTGACCACCGCCGCCTCTTCGCCTTCGAACAGGGCCGGCGGCAACGTCGAGCCGGCGCGCGTCTCGAAGCCGTCGACCCGGAAGATGTCCTTCACGCCGATCAGCGCGCCGTACAGCGGCGGACGCGCCGCCGGGTCGGGGAATCCCGCGGCCAGCGCTGCCGCCTCCCGCCGCAAGCGCTCACGCCGCCCTGGCTCTGGCAGGAAGGCCAGCACTTCGGCATCGACCTGCTCCAACCGGTCGACGGCCGCCTCGACGTGGGCCAGCAGATCGAGCGCGCCACTGCGCAGGGCGGCGACGGTTTCGCTCAAGGGGGCAGACTGGATCAGCGACATGAGGGGACTCCTTCAATCATTGGCATAACATCGACATGATGATAGCGAATGGTCGGCAGATCGGCAGTGGCGATCGACGGGCCGACACATGGGTCCGCCCAACGAGCCACCGCAAGGTTCTTTACCCCAGCCCCGACGGCAGCGCCTCGACGGCCAGGAAGGCGCGATCGACCACCGCGCCGGGCTCGAACTGGCTGCGGAACTGCTCCAGTCCATTCCGCCGGTCCGCGCTCTCGCCCTCCGTGAACAGGATTTGCAGGCAGTATTCGTAGACATCCTGCACGATCCGCTCGCAGCGGTAGTAGGCCAGCGCCGCAGCATCGACCTCAACCGGGCCATACCCCTGCAGGAAGTACCCGGCCTGCTCGTCTGCGCTGAACTGCGCGCTGCCGAAGCCGATTCCTGCGAACATCAGATCGCGCTCCTTGGGGCCAGGATCATCGTGTCCCAGTCGACCACGTAGAGACCCCCAACCGGGGTGATGTGCACGTTGCCGGCATGAATGTCGGCATGGCAGACCACATACGGCAGATCGCGAGTTTGCAGCGCCTCGGCCAGCCGCTCGGCATGGTCGACCAGCGCGCCGATCTCCCGCCCCTTCTCCTGCAAAAGCGCGGCCAGTGCCGCCGCCACCGGGTCGTCAAACTTTGTCATGCGGGCCAGCCCACAAAACTCGCGGACCCGCTCCCGCCAGTAGGGCGAAAACGTCTCCGGCGGGATGCGCTCCAGGACCGGCGCAGGCAGCGCCACGCTGTGAATCTGCCGGAGCACCCGCCCCACCTCGGCCCACTGCGCCGCCGACAAATCGCACTCGAAGCCGTCGCTCCCTTCGACAAAGGGGTACAGCAGCACGTGAAAGTCCGCCAGTTCCGTTGCCAGGCGCCCCTGGCGGCTGACGATCGGCGCGATCACCTGCGCCACGCCGGAATCGTGCAGCAGCTTCGGCACCAGCAGGGTGATGTCGTCGAAGTCACCCCAGCGCAGCTTGACGAAGTAGGCCGTCTGCCCCTCGGTCGCGCGGTACACGGCCGTGTTGCGGTCGGCGCCCAGCGGCAGAAAGTCGAGGCCATCGACATCCAAACGATAATGTTCTTTCAGGCAGGCGATGAGTTTCTCGTCGGACAAATCCGGTTTTTCGAGCAAGCGTCAGGCCTCCTTCACATGCAGTTCCTATCGCGCTTTGACGATAGTACGGATAAACTGCCTTGTCATCCGTCCAATAGGCCCAGATCGTGCACTGCGTTGTATCGATGGCCGGGACCAACGAGAAACGAACGGAGGCATGTCATGCCCATGAATCACGTCGATGACAGCGACTATCTGCGCGATCAGCAGTACCGTGACTCCTCGAATCTGAATGCCCGCGCGGAGCTGCACCGCCGCTTCAGCACCAATTCCCGTGGCTGGATGCCTTGGGTGTGGGATCAGCTCCACATTCCGCACGGGGGGCGGGCGCTGGAATTGGGGGCCGGCCCCGGATGGCTGTGGCACAACCACCGCGACCGCGTCGACCCCAGCTGGCGCATTACCCTGTCGGATTTCTCGTCCGGCATGGTAGCCGAACTGCTCGCCAATCTGGCCGGTGCGCCGTTTCAGGTCGATGCTCGGGTTATCGACATCCAGCAGATCCCCTTCGCCGACGACGAGTTCGACGCCGTTATCGCCAACCACATGCTCTACCACGTGCCGGACAAAGCCAGGGCCTTGCAGGAAGTCGGGCGGGTGCTGGCGCCGAATGGCCACTTCTACGCAGCGACGAACGGCCGCGAGCACCTGCGTCAGATCGACGAGATCGTGCTGACCGTCTACCCCACGGCGCGCGAGATCATCGAAAAAACCGTGTCGCATAGGGACTTTCTGCTGGAAACCGGCGGCGATCTCCTCCGGGAGCACTTCGAGCAGGTGGAGATGCGACCTTACGAAGACAGCCTGCGGGTCACCGAAGTCGAGCCGCTGATCGCCTACATACTCTCCGGACTGGCCGGCACCGAAAACCTAACCGCCGAGGCAGTCGAGCCGCTGCGTGACGAGATCCGACGGCGGTTGGCGGCCGATGGCGTCATCGAGATCGGCAAGGCTAGCGGACTGTTCGTGTGCAGCGGCCCCAAAGGACGCTGAGGACAATGGTGAGGGCAGCCACGCATCAATCCGTACAGCCGCTGCTGGATCGTATCGTTGCGGGATTCCCCACCGTTCTCGGCGAAAACCTGGTCGGCATCTACCTGCACGGATCGCTGGCCCTGGGAGGGTTCAACCCCGTCACCAGCGACGTCGATTTTCTGGTCGTAATCTGGAAGCCGCTGGACGACTCGACACGGCAGGCGGTCGTAGCACTCACGCTGGAGCTCGCGGAAGACGCGCCCGCCAAGGGACTGGAGTTCAGCATCGTGCTGCTGCGCGATACGCAGGACTTCCTCTATCCCACTCCTTCGAGTTCCACTACTCGCGCGACTGGCACCAGGCGTATGTCGAGCACGGCGCCGCGCCATCCACCGCCTCCGTCGATCCCGATCTGGCGGCGCACTTCACGATTACCCGCCGGCGCGGCATCGTCCTCTACGGCCCACCCATCGACACCGTCTTCGGTCCTGTGCCGGAGGCCGACTATCGAGACTCGATTGTCCGGGATGCCCAACAGATCCTGGACGACATCGCGACGAACCCGGTCTACAGCGTCCTTAACCTGTGCCGCGTGCTGGCTTACGTGCGCGAGGGGCGCGTCACGTCCAAGCTGGAGGGCGGGCAGTGGGGCATGGAGCACCTGGACGCGACATTCGGGCCGCTGATCGCCCAGGCACTTGACGTCTACCAGGCGAATCAGGTCTTGCATCCCGCGTGGGATGAGGACACCCTGCGGCGCTTCGGCGAGGCTGCGCGGGCGCTGCTGCGGGGCTGAGGCGCACGCCTCTGGACACGGCGCAGGTTTCTCGCTAGAGTCGTGATCAGCCGTTCGATCAGCAAAGGGCGCCTGTGTTCCTCTGTGGGTGATAACCGGGTCAAGACCTGGAATAGTGGAATGATTCTAGGAAGGTGAGAACGTGCTGCCGCGCGCTTCTCTGGTTTTTGTTATGCCCTGTACCTGCCTGCATCTGAAGGAACACATCATGTTCAAGCCCATTTTCGCCGGCGATCTCGTCCGCCTCGCGCCCCCTGTGCCGGAAGATCAGCCGCTGTTCGCCGCCTGGACTCACGACGATGCGTACATGCGCATGCTCGACGACGATCCGGTCCGTCCCCAACCCCTCAGCGCCTACGCCTCCTTTGGCGAGCCGCCCAAGCCCGATGACACCTATTTTCACCTGCGCACGATATCCGACGATCGCTGCATCGGCTTCGTCGTGCTCTTCAACCTGAAGTGGCGCAACCAGACTGCCGAGCTGGCCATCGGTATCGGCGACCGGGACTATCGCGGCCACGGCTATGGGAGCGACGCCCTGCGCCTCATCTCTGAACTACGCCTTCTCCGAACTGGCGCTGCGCCGCGTCAGCCTGACCGTGATGGACTACAACACCGCCGCCATCAAGGCTTACGAACGGGTCGGTTTCCAGCGGGAAGGGGCCCACCGGCAGGCGGTCGTGCGCGAAGGCCGCGCCTATGACCTGCTGCTGTACGGCATCCTGCGCGACGAGTGGTCGGCCGCACCCTACCAGGGTTAGAGCTGGCGCACCCTCGCGGTATCGCCCCCTCTGCCGACGACTGCGCCGTTGAAACCTCCGGGGTGAGGGCGCTATCGACATCCTGGGATCGCAGACTGAAATCCTCCATTCTTACCACTTGCACGGGCTTCTTGACACGTTTGCGCAGGCGTGGTAGCTTATACGTATCACTTATACGTATAAACGCTTCACGTTCGATTGTTCATTGTAAAGAAGCTCGCGATCGTGCAGAAAAAGCGCACCACCCAGGCCGATGTTGCGAAACGCGCTGATGTCTCTCAGGCCATGGTCTCTTACGTCATCAACAACAGTAATGCCGTATCCATCCCCGAAGAGACCCGCCAGCGCATCCTTCAGGCCATGACGGAACTGGGCTCGTGCCCAACGTCACAGCGCGCCGCCTGCGTTCCAGCAAGACCTACACCATCGCCGGCATCATTCCCGATATCACCAACCCCTTCTATCCGGCCTTCGAGCGCGGCATCCAGGACAGCGTCAACCAGCACGGCTACGATCTCGTCATGTATAACACTGACGGCACCGCCGAACGCGAGCGCAAATGCATGGAGTCGCTGCTCCAGGGCCGCGTGGATGGCATCATCGGCGTCTTCTTTCACCTGCGAGCAGCCGACCTTCAAGCCTTCGTCGAACAGCAGATTCACATTGTCCGCCTGGAGGGGATGCCCAAGCCTCCCGGCGAAATCCCGATCGACAACATCTTCATCGACAACATCGCGGCCAGCCAGATGGCAGTCGAATACCTGATCGGCCAGGGGCACCGGCGCATCGCCATGCTGAGCAGCCACGAAGGCCCCGCGCGCTTCCGCGAGATCGGCTACCGCGAGGCGCTGAAGACGCCACATCCCCCCTTGATTGCGCGACAATCCACTTCGCCGCCTATACCGAAGATGGCGGCTACGAGGCGATGAATGTCCTCCTGCGAGATGGCGACCGGCCTTCGGCGGTGTTCGCCGCCAACGATGTCATGGCCATGGGGGCGATGCTGCCATTCGCGAAGCCGGGATGTCGATTCCCGACGACATCGCGGTGATGGGCTTTGACGACATCCCCGCCGCTCGATTGGTTTTTCCCGCTCTGACGACGGTTGCCCAGTTTCAACGCCAGCTTGGGCAGCGCGCAGCCGAGATGTTGTTTGAGCGCTTGGATGGCAGTGCACCCAGGACGGGCAGAAGCCAGCAGATGCCCTACCAACCTGATGGTTCGACAGTCCGCCTAGGGGAGAGAGGAGTGAACGGTACGCAAGAATCAGGGCAAAGCTTTTTCATGATGAGTTGTGTCCCTTTGCGAAAGAGGAGCAGGTAAAAATGAAGACCTACCGGCATATGATGCTGGTCACGTTACTGGTTCTGGCCCTTGGCATACTGGGCTCGGCCGTGGTCGCCCAGAGTGAACCCCGTTGTCGTCACTTGTGGACGGAAGACTACATCGACGTCGATCAGATCAACGAAACGCTCGTCGCCCCATTCAACGCCGATCACCCGGACATCCAACTGGTCATCACACCTCAGGTCGAGCTGAATAACACGCTGCGCACCGCGCTGGCCTCCGGCGAAGCCCCGGACATCCTCCAGACCCCAGGCGCATCGTTCATCGCTGAATTCCTCAAGTCGGGCCTGATCTATGACCTGGCCGGCGCTGCCGCGGAGTTCGGTTGGGAAGAAAAGCTGCTGCCCTGGGCCTATCAGTCGGGCATCCTCGAAGGCGGCCTGTACAGCATCCCGCTGACCTACGAGAGCATGATCCTCCTGTACAACAAGACGGTCTTCGAGGCCAATGGCTGGACCCCGCCGACCACCCTGGCGGAATTCGAAGCCATCGCCGAATCCGCCCAGGCGGCGGGCATCAACCCACTGGCCTACGGCAACGTAGAATGGCAGCCGACCAACGAACACCTCGTCGGCATCTACCTGAACAACTATGCCGGCCCGGAAAATGTCTACAAAGCGCTTATCGGCGAGAAGTCCTGGACCGACCCGGAATTCGCCGAGGCGATCGCCCTGCTCAAGAAGCACATTGCCGATGAAGGCTGTTTCTCCGGCAGCCTGAGACCTACTTCTCCTACGCCTGGAACGAGTTCTGGGCGGAGTTCTCGACCGGTGAAGCGGCCATGATGATGATCGGCACGTGGGGCTTCCGCGGCGCCAATGAATTCTTTGATGAGAGCGGCCAGGAATGGGACTGGGTGCCGCTGCCCCTCTTCTCTGACTCCATCGGCGAGTACAACTACGAGCTGGCCACGGGCAGCACGCTGTCGGTCAATGCCGAGACGGCCAACCCCGAAGCGGTCATCACCGTCCTCGACTGGCTGATGAGCAGCCCGGAACACGTCCTCAACATCGCTTCCGGCTATGGCTACGGCGAGTTCATGATCCCGCTGCACTTCACACCGGAAGACTTCCCGGCCGATGCCGACCCGCGCATCGTGCGCTTCTTCGCCGACTTCGCGGCCGTGACCGGCGAAGGCCGCGTCGGCTACACCACCTGGACCTTCTGGCCCGCCGACCCCAACGTGTGCGCTCTGGGAAGCGGTGGAGAATGTCTGGTTCGACGAACTGAGCGTCGAGGATTATCTGGCCGAGCATCAGGCGCTCTGGGAACAGGCGCGCGCCGATGGCACGACCCTGCCGATCCCGGCGAGACAGTAATTAGTTGTCACTACGGGGAGAGGTGCGGGCATTCCGCGCCTCTCTCTACATTCAGCCGCAGGGCCATTCGCGCCTCAAGGCGCACGTTATCCATTGCCCCGGTTTCTCACAGAGTTAGGCAGATCTCATGGCACACTCCATGACAAGTTCCGTAGAGGCTGCTGCCGGGCGGCCAAAGTCAAGCCGTCTGGACTCGCTTGGTCGCTGGGCCTTCGTATTTCCGGTGATTTTCCTCAATCTGGTCGTTGTAGTCATCCCGTCTATCGCCGGGCTCGCCGTCGCGTTCACCGACTGGACCGGCTACAACGTGCCCAGCTTCATCGGTTTAGCCAACTTCCAGCGTTCTTCCAGGACGATGTTTTCTTCCTGGCACTGAAAAATAACCTGGTCTGGACCGCGATGTTCCTGACCGCGCCGATCCTGGTCGGCCTGATGGGGGCTTACATTCTGTCCACCATCAAACGCGGTCAGATGGTTTTTCGCGTCATGTATTTCATCCCGTACGTGGTGGCCAGCGTCGTCACGACCCAGTTGTGGCGACAGCTCCTGCACCCGCGCGTGGGAATTGGACCTTTTCTGGCGGAAATGGGCATCACCTTTCTCGACTTCCCGATCTTCGGCACGCGGGAGACCGCCCTCTTTGGCGTGGCCTTCGTCGACGCCTGGCACTTCTGGGGCTTCCTGGTCGTCATCTATCTGTCGGCCATGTCCTCGGTGGATACCGAACTCTACGAGGTGGCCCGGCTGGACGGCGCAACCCGCTTCCAGCAGTTCCGCTTCGTCACCCTGCCAAGCATTCGCCCGACGCTGGTGTTCACCATCCTGATGATTATTATCTGGTCTTCGACGACGTTCGACTACGTCTACATGCTGACCAGCGGTGGACCGGCAAACTCTTCAGAGCTGATGTCCACGTATCTCTACGACAATGCCTTCAATCGATTTGACGCCGGCTATGCCGCGGCTATCGGCATGATGATGAGCCTCTGGGTCGCGCTGGCCGTCGCCGGCTTCGTTTATCTGAGAAAACGAGGATGGGAGATCTAGATCATGCTCACCAAGCGACGCACGCAATCTCCCATACCCAGTTATATTGTCTTAATCCTGCTGGCAATTTTCGCCCTCGGGCCGCTGCTGGTGCGTTCATGAATTCGCTGAAGACCACGGCTGAGATCGGTCGAAATCCGATCGGCTTCCCCGAGAACATCATGTTTGAGAATTTCACCGAGGCTTGGGAAGAGGGCAACTATGCCACGACCACGCGCAACAGCATCATCCTGACCGGCGGCACGATCGTCGGCACGCTGACCATCGCCGGGTTGGCGGCCTTCGCCCTGGCCCGGCTGAAGCTGAAAGGCGCGAACCTGGTCGCCTTCTACTTCCTGGTCGGGACCAGCGTGCCGGCGCAGTTGTTCATCATCCCGCTCTTCTTCGTGTGGCGCGAGCTGGGCCTGGTGAATTCCCACATCGGGCTGATCCTCATCTACGTCGCCCTCTACGCGCCCTTCGCCACTTACCTGCTGCGCTCCTACATGGTCGCGCTGCCAGAGGAGTTCGTCGAGGCAGCCCGCATCGACGGCGCCTCCAACTGGCATGTTTTCCGCCACATCATCATGCCGCTGTCCTGGCCCGGTTTCCTGACGGCAGGGCTGGTCGTCGGCCTGGGCGTCTGGAACGAGTTCCTGTTCGCCGTCACCTTCCTGCCCGGCACGGAAACCCGCCCGATCGCCACCAGTCTGTTCGCCTTCCAGGCGCGCTTCGGGCGCGACTGGGGGCTGACCAGCGCCGGCTCGGTGATCATGGTGCTGCCCATCATCATCCTGTTCCTGCTGCTTCAGCGTCGCTTCATCGAAGGTCTGACTCAGGGCGGTCTCAAGGCCTGAGTCGCTTTTGTAAGAAAGGCTAGCAATGTCCATTCCAGCGGATTACCTTGAACGAGTCTACGCGGGCGTGTTGGGCAAAATCATCGGCGTCTATCTGGGCCGTCCCTTCGAAATGTGGGACTACGACATCATCATGCAGAATCTGGGCGAGATTAACTACTACGTCCACTAGAAGCTCGATGTCCCGCTGATCGTCACCGATGACGATATCTCCGGCACCTTCACCTTCCTTCGCGCCCTATCCGATTACGGCTACAAGCGCGACCTCACGGCCAGGGAGATCGGCTATACCTGGCTGAACTACATCATCGAAGAACAGACCATCCTGTGGTGGGGCGGCATGGGCAACTCCACCGAGCACACGGCCTACCTGCGTCTCAAGTCCGGCATCGAAGCACCCCGCAGCGGATCGATTGCCACCAACGGCAAGGTCGTGGCCGAGCAGATCGGCTCGCAGATCTTCATTGACGGCTGGGGCATGGTCGCGCCGGGCGATCCGGAGCTGGCGGCCGATCTGGCGCGGCGCGCCGGCAGCGTCAGCCATGACGGCGAAGCCATCTACGGCGCGCAGGTGATTGCCGCCATGGAAGCGCAGGCCTTCGTGGAAAAGGACCTCAACAAGCTGATCGATACGGCGGTGTCGCTCATTCCGAAGGACTCGGTCATCTACCGGATGATCGAGGACATTCGCGAGTGGCACGCCGAACTGCCCGACTGGCACAAGGGCCGGGAAATGATCGCCGCCAATTACGGCAACGACAAATACGGCGGCAACTGCCACATGGTGCCCAACCATGGCCTGATCGTCTTCTCGCTGCTGTATGGCGACGACGACTTCCAGAAGTCGCTCAAGATCGTCAACACCTCCGGCTGGGACACCGACTGCAACTCCGGCAACGTCGGCTGCCTGCTGGGCATCAAGAACGGCCTGGCCGCCCTCGACAACGGCCCTGACTGGCGCGGCCCGATCGCTGACCGGATGTACCTGCCCACAGCCGACGGCGGGCGCGCCATCACCGACGCTGCCACCGAAACGCTGCATGTGGTCAACGCCGGTCGCGCGCTGCACGGTCTGGAGCCGGTCAAGCCGAAGAACGGCGCCCGCTTCCACTTCGAGCTGCCCGGCTCCGTCCAGGGCTTCACCAGCGAAGACACTCCGGCCACGCGGGGCGTGGTCGAGATCGTGAACGTCGAAAGCCACAGCGTCTCCGGCAGTCGGTCGCTGGCCGTCCATTATCGCGGACTGGCCCCCGGCCGCGTGGCGCACGTCGAGACACCCACGTTCATCCCGTCGCGCGACGTCGCCCGTTACTTCGAGCGGCGCGGCTATCGCCTGCTGGCCTCCCCGACGCGGTACTCCGGCCAGACACTGCATGCCCGCGTCGTCGCCGACGCGGCCAACGCTCAGCCCGTGCGCGGCAGCATCTACATCAAGCACTACGATGTCAACGAAGATCTGTGTCTGATCAGCAGCCCGGCCTTCGAACTGGCGCCGGGCGCAGCGCAGGAAATCACCTGGCAGGTGCCGAACACGGCGGGCTATCCGGTCGCCTTCGCGGGCGTGGAACTCGTCGGCGCAGGGGGACAGTCCGGCACGGTCTACCTCGACTATCTGACCTGGGATGGCACGCCCAGGATCACGCTCGACCGTCCGTATGAGCGTGACTTCAACCGCATCACCCGCGGCACCGTCCCGACGATGTGGAAAGCCGCCTGGATCGACGGGCTGGACAACCACGACCGGCTCGCCCCCATGGACTTCTGGCCGGAACCGTACCGCCTGATTCAAAACCGCGGCCGCGGCCTGCTCATGCACGGCACCCGCGACTGGACGGACTATCAGGTCACCGTGAGCATGACCCCGCATCTGTGCGAGGCCGGCGGTGTCGCCGTACGCGCCCAGGGCATGCTGCGCTACTACGCCCTGCTGCTCGACCAGGAGAAGACTCGCATCGTCAAGGCGTTCGAAGGCAAGGACATTGTCCTCGCGGAAGTGAACTCCGGTTGGACGTTCGGGACACCTTATGAACTGACGCTCAAGGTCGAAGGGAACAAGTTGGTCGGGTTGGTCAATGGCCAGGTCGTGCTGACCGCCGAGGACCCGGAAAACCTGTACACCGGCGGCGGCATTGGTCTGGTCGCCGAAGTCGGACGCATCGGCGTCCACCACGTCGAGGTGGGGCCGCTTCAGCCGTAGCGGGGCACGTACGCCACCCCCTACACGTTACCACTGAACGACGGTCCTGACGCGGCGTAGCGCGACCGGGGGTGAGGCAGATCGCCTCACCCCCGGTTTACTTCTACAGAGGCCCTGGCCTATTTTCCACTTTGTCGTTTGTGCCAGTCGTCGACGAACAGGTTGAAGTGCGTGCCGCTGCTCGGGTGCGCGGCGATCATGTCCTCGTCCAGCGTCACGCCCAGACCAGGGCCGCTCGGCAGCGCGAAATAGCCGTCGACCACCGGCGGCACGCCCGGCGCAGCGTCCATCACGTGCTGGTCCACGAAGTCGTTGAAGAACTCCTGGATCTTGAAGTTGTGGGTAGCAGCCGCCAGATGCAGCGCCGCCGCCGTCGACACCGGCCCGCCGACGTTGTGCGGGGCCATCAGCATGTAGTAGGTCTCCGCCGTGGCCGCCAGTTTCTTGGCGTTGAGCAGCCCGCCGTAATGGGTGATGTCGACCTGGATGATGTCGGCAGCCTGCAATTCGAACAGTTCGCGGTACTCGTACGGCGTGTGCATGCGCTCCCCGGTCGCCACCGGAATGCCCATCGGCAGCACCGCTTCCTTCACGTCGCGCAGTGCTCGCAGATTCTCCGGCGGCACCGGCTCCTCGATCCAGCCCGGCTTGTACTGGGCGATCTCCTTCGCCAGCTCGACCGCCGTCACCGGGTTGAAGCGCCCATGCATCTCGATCAGCAGGTCCACGCCCGGCCCCACCGCGTCGGCGACCGCGGCGATCAGGTCCAGCACCCGCACCTTCTCCGCCCGGTCCAGTTCGTAGAAGCCGGCGCCAAACGGATCGAACTTGAGCGCCGAATAGCCCTTCGCCTTCACCGCCAGCGCCGCCTTGTGGAACTCTTCCGGCGTGCGCTCGACCCGGTACCACCCGTTGGCATAGGCCTTGATGCGGTCACGCACCGCGCCGCCGAGCAGGCGGTAGACCGGCTGATTGGTGGCCTTGCCCATGATGTCCCAGCAGGCGATCTCGATCAGGGCGATGCCGGTCATCACCACTTCGCCCGATCGGGCATAATCTTCGCGGAACATGCGATGCGTCAGCTTCTCGACTTCGAACGGGTCCGCGCCCAAAACGTAACGGGGCAGCACCTCTTTTAGATAGCCGAGCACCGACTCCGTCCGACCGATCGGGCGGGCCTCGCCCACGCCGACCAGACCGTCATCCGTCTCGACTTTGACGAACAGCAGTTCCCGCCAGGGCGTCCCCATGACCATCGGGGTGACTTTTGAGATTTTCATCAGGGTTCCTCCACCACAGGGATGCCGAGGTCCGCCGTGCCGACCTCCGACATCGTTGCCTCGGGAATGTACCGCTGAATCAGCCCCTGGACCAGTTCCGCGCGGCGCACCCGTTCGCGCGCCAGCCTGACCGCGCCATCCTCGATGTGCATGCCAGAGGGGTAGAGGTCCGGCGAATTGCGCACGCCCAGCTTGACATAGACCGGCGCCGCGATGCGGATGATCTCCGGGACTTCGTAATGCCGGACAAAGCCGCCGAAGTTGTCGGGAACTTCGACGTAGATGTCGAGCGGCAGTGAGGTGGCCGCGCGGATGGCGGCGATCTGCGGCAGGCTGAGATCGGTCGGAATATTGTAGGTGGTCGCGCCCAGCCCCTCGATCAGCCGGATGGAGATCGGGTTGGCCGCGCCCATCTGCACCGAGATCTTGAAGACGAAGTTGGCGGGCAGCTCTCCGGCTTTCTTCATCTCGTTGACCAGCCAGAGCTGTCCCTCGTCGGCGATCAATACCGATCGGATGCCCAGCGCCGCCGCCCGGCGAACGTCCTCCGTCGCGTACACCACCTGATCCATGCCGCGCAGCCGGGCGCCCAGGTTCTTGCCCGCCGCGGCGGTGATCTGCGCGCCGGTGTCCCAGGCAGCGCGCGGTCCGACAAACAGACTCACCTCGATGCCGGCCTTGCGTCCCAGGGCAGCCATCTCGCGCAGTTCGGAGTCCGTCAGCATCATGATACCGCTGCCCTGCGACACCCGGTGGACGCGCACGCCGCGTTTGGCCGCTTCGTCGAGCACGCCCGCCAGCGCCTTCGGACCTTCGACGCTGGGAATTTCGATGCGGTACTGCGCGCCATCGGGGAAGCGCTTTGTCGAGGTGGGCAACGCCGACAGGTCGCCGCCCGGCAAGCCCAATCGTTCCAAGAATTTTCGGGTCGCATCCATGATCATTTCCTGAAAGTGTCTGATTCTGGGCAACAGCATAACGCCGGCAGGCCAGAGAAACAAAAGCGGGGAGATTGCTCTCCCCGCCGCACGATGGTTATCCAGGTTTTCGCCTCGTGGTGAGGCCTGCTGCTAGCGCAGGACGGCGTTGGCCGGAACCCACACAGGTTCGGCCTGGCAGGCGATCCACAGCTTGGCGAAGTCACCGCTGAATTCGCTGATGTACCAGTCTCCCGCCGGGATATTGAAGTTCGTCTGCGTGCTCAGATCCGCATCAAAGAACGCCGGGGCGCCCGCGGGAAGCTGGTACACGATCGAGCCGGGTGGCAGCGGGTACGGGCAGGCGACGCCGGCGCCGGCGAAGGTGACGTTGCCCGGTCCGCTGATGGTCAGTGTGTAGTCCCCGCCGGCTTGTCCGAAAGAGTCATCGAACGGCACGGCGATATAGGTGGTATTCGCTGCCAGGGCAAAACTCACGCTGATCACACCGCTGTTGTCTGCCGCAAGGCAGTTGGGAAAAGCGGCGGCCGGGTTGAAATCCGCCGTCATCAGGTACATCGACAGATTGCCGCTACTATCGGCCAGGTCGAGCGTGTAGACGCCCGCGGTATCGACTGAGAAGGCATAGGCGTCATAGAGGACCAGGGACGCACCCTGGCCGGTGCAGTTGGGTGTGGAGATAAAGACGACCGGCATTTTGGGATCTGCCGCGTCAAGAGTCCCGGAAACCGAGGACGAACCGGCGAATACCGACCATACGCCAAGAGCGGCGATGGCGACGAGAAGGACAAATAGCAGAATCCGAAGACGCATTACGGTTGTTCTCCCAGGTGAGACGCTGCCATCTATGGGGCAGTGAAACAGAATATCGACTTTAATTATACGCGCTTAGGAGACAAACGAACAAACTGAGCGAATCGCGAAAGTTCACCTTGACCATCAATAGCTGCGTTTTTGAGCCAACCTCACCTCAAAAATCGAACGACTTTTTGCCCCTCTCCGCACGGAGAGGGGCGGTTGAGCGCAGCGAAGCGGGGTGAGGTTAAGCAATCGGTGATTCACTGAAACTGGCACCCCTCCAGGAATCGCTGGCGGGGAGAACGATCTCCCCGCCGCACGATGGTTATTCAGGTTTTCGCCTCGTGGTGAGGCCCGCTGCTAGCGCAGGACGGCGTTGGCCGGCACCCACACCGGCTGGGCCTGGCAGGCGATCCACAGCTTGGCAAAATCGTCGGTGAATTCGCTCACGTACCAGTCCCCCGCCGGGATATTGAAGTTCGTCTGCGTGCTCAGATCCGCATCAAAGAACGCCGGGGCGCCCGCGGGAAGCTGATAGACGACGGAGCCTTCCGGGAGCGGGTAAGGGCAGGCGACCCCTGCACCGCCAATCGAAATATTGCCTGGACCGCTGATGTTCAGCGTGTAGGTGGCGCCGGTCTGCGCCAAGGAGTCATCGAAGGGCACGGCGATGTAGGTGGTATTGGCGGCCAGCGCGAAGCTCACACTGATCGGGTCGGCATTGTCCCCTGCAAGGCAGGTGGGGAATCCGGCGGCCGGGTTGAATCCCGCGCTCATCAGATAAAGCGACGGATTACCACTGCCGACGGCCAGATCGAGCGTATACACGCCAGCGGTGTCTACGGTGAACGAGATCGCCTCGTAACTGACAAGACTCGCACCCTGGCCGGTGCAGTTGGGTGAGCTGATAAAGACGACCGGCATATCCGGGTCGCTGCCATCAATCGTGCCGGACACGGAAGCGGTTCCGGCCAGCGCCGACCAGGCGCCAAAGGCGGCGATGAGTACTACGAGGCCGATGAACGAGAGTCTGCGGATCATAAGTTACCCTCCTCACATATTCTCGGCTATTCGGGTGTAGGGGAACGACGAACTTGCCAAATGGATCATAAATGCCTATTCCACTGATGAAATCGGCCGGGTGACCCCTTTCCTCTCGTATTGAGTCTTTTGGAAAGACTAAAACGATAAGTCTAAAAAAAAGGGCGCTCACAGAGTGAACGCCCGTAAATTCAGTCTTGGTGAATCACGAAAGTTCATCTTGTGACCCATCAATAGCTGCGTTTTTGAGCCAACCTCACCCCAAAAGTCTGACGACTTTTTGCCCCTCTCCGCACGGAGAGGGGCGGTTGAGCGTAGCGAAACGGGGTGAGGTTAGGCAATCCGTGATTCACTGAGTCCATGTCTTCTTGGCCCGACTACGGCGACGCATTCCCGAAAATCGCCGCATCCTCTTCCCGGGCAATACGCTGCCCCTCTTCGATGTTCACCCGTGTGAGCAGGAAGCCGCCGACGATGAAGAACACGATCAGGCTGATGATCGCCGGGCGGCTGCTGCCAAACGCCGCCACTGCCAGCGCGAACAGCAGCGGACCGAGGATTGACGAGAAGCGCTCCATGATGCCGTACAACCCGAAGAACTCGCCGCTCTTGGCCGCGGGCGACATGCTGGAATACAGGCTGCGGCTCAACGCCTGGCTGCCGCCCTGCACGATCGCCACCATCCAGGCCAGGAACCAGAACTCGACGGTCGAATTCAGCAGATACCCCAGATGGCGATGACGGCGTAGACAATCAGCGCCAGCAAGATCGCGCGGCGAGTGTCGATAGTGCCGGCCAACCCGGCGAACAGCCGCTGACCGATAGTGAAGGCGAACAGCGCGCCGACGGCCTGCACGGCCAGCAGCAGCCCGATGATGATGGGCAGGCTGTTCTCGCGCGCCGGCTCGACCACGCGAACCTGCGAAAGAGCCACAACGGTTCCGCCCGCCGGGCCGGCGCCAGTGTTGGTGAACGTCAGAGTATGCTCACCGACTTCCGGCGCGGTGATGAGCACCGTCCTGCCATAGCGCGTTGTCTCGCTGAAGGTGTCGAGCACGGCCGGCTCATCCTCGTCGAGGGGCACAGCCACGCCGTCGATTGTCCAGGCCACCTGCCCGCCATCCGGCCGACTGGCATAGGTAATTTCGACCGATCGCCCGTTGAAGACCAGCTCGACGGCATCGCCCGGCGCGCCGCTCACCGCATAGACCACCTGACTCTCCGTACCGGTCAGGTCGGCGCTGACCGTCTCCTGCGCCCAGGTTCCGGTGAAGGCCAGCGCCCCCGGATTGGACTCTGCGCTGCGCTGATCGGTGGCAAGATATGTCCCCTGCCCGACAGCCGTCGCGGTCGATTGATAGGGTGCGGGCTGGTCGCCGGAAATGTCGATGGGCAGCGCGCCACGCAGCACGATCCCGGCGATCGGCAGCGCGACCAGGTTGAACACGATGAAGGCCAGGTAGAGCGGCCGCCGCTTTTCCGCCTGACTGGGCAGCCGCCCGAAGATCAGACTGAAGGGAATGCCGACGAACTGCACCAGCAGCAGCGCCAGGATGAGTTCCACCGATCCGAAGCCGAGTTCCGCCCCGTAGATGGTGGCCACGCCGATGATCGTGCCGATGGCGTCGTTGTAGATCAGAAAGGCGACCAGGTACTTGAACAGTTCCCGGTAATGGCGGATGTCGCGGAAGGTGGCGATCAGCCGCTTGAATCCCTCGCCGATCACCGACTGCCCCGGTTCGAGAAGCCCCGTCGCCGAGGCAGGTTCCGGCACCTGACGGAAGATCGGAATGCTGAACACGGCCCACCAGATGGCCACGCTCAGGAAGGACAGGCGCGGGCCCCAGTTGTCCGGCAGGACGAAGATCATGACCACGTTGATCGCCAGCAGCAGGCCGCCGCCCAGATAGCCCATCGCATAGCCGCGCGCCGAGACACTGTCCCGATCCTCGGATCTGGCCACGTGCGGCAGCAGCGCGTCATAAAAGGTATAGGCCGCCACAAAGCCGATACGCCCGAACACGAACAGGATCGACGCCAGCACCCAGTCGCCAGTGCTGACCAGGACGAGCAGACCCGTTGCCACGACGCCGACGGCCGTGAAGAAGGCGAGGAATTTCTTCTTCCCCCGCGAGACATCGCTGATCGTCCCGAGGATGGGCGCGAGGAGCGCGGTCACAAACAGGGAGATACTGAGGTTCAGGCTCCAGTAGGCAGTGGCCATCGCCTCGCTGGGCAGGGTCGCGCCGGCCACCTGGCTGAAATAGACTGGCAGGACTGCCGCCAGGATGGTGGTCGCGAAGGCGCTGTTCGCCCAGTCATAGAGCGTCCAGGCGCGTATGCGACGTCGATAGGTTGCGCTGTCGGGTGTGCTCAGAGGAACACCGGCGGCCGTCATAGTGAAAAATCCCCGCTGTGCAGTTCAAAGTGGGCGCAATAAAACATAACACCCCGATGGTGCAAATGTAATCCTTCTACTTTATCCCATCGTTAAAGGATGCGCCGCACCACTTTTCAACCGGCCGCGGGCAAGAGGACCGTGAAGGTCGTCCCCACCCCCATTTCGCTGTCCACCGCGACACTGCCCCCATGCTGCTCGATCGCCTGTTTGGTGATGCTCAATCCCAGGCCCGTCCCGGAGACCGCGCCCACATTCGAAGCGCGGCGGAACGGCTCGAACAGGTGCGGCAGGTCTTTTTCGGGGATGCCAATGCCTTCGTCGCGGATGCGGAACGTGACGACCTGTGAATCCGTCAGCAGCTCGATGCTGATCGGCTTCTCGACAGGCGAGTACTTCAGCGCGTTGGAGATCAGGTTGGTGAACGACTGCCGGATCAACCGGGCGTCGACCTGCGCCCGCACGGGGGAGACCGGGCAGTGGTACTGAATGCGCGCCTCAGCTTCGGGCGTACGGCTGAATTCGGCGATGACCTCCTGGCACAGCTTGTCCAGGTCGATCTCCACCGGGTTGAACTCGATCCGGCCCGACTGTATCCGTCCGAGCTGAAGCACATCCTCCATGATGCCGGTCATATGCTGCACCTGACCGCGAATGTTCTCCAGCCGGTTGACGATCTCCTCTTCGCGCATCTTATGGCGGTAGTTGACGATCATCTCCGTCGAGGACAGAATGCCTGCCAGAGGCGTACGGAATTCATGGGACGCCATGGACACGAACCGCGTCTTCAGCTCGCCCAGTTCCTTCTCCTTTTCCAGAGCCTGCACCAGCGCTTGCTCGGCCCGTTTGCGCTCCGTGACATCCCGCGCCACGCCGACCACCTCCAGAACTCGGTCAGTCCCGGCCTCGCGAATGATGCTGTAGGTGCCTTCGATCCACACATAGTGGCCCTGCTTGTGAAGCATCCGCTGCGTGACTGTGAACGTCAACCTGGATTCCTGCATCACGGCCATCGTAGAGTCGCGATCATCAGGATGCACAAGATCCTTTTCAGAGGAACCGATCAACTCTTCAGGCGAATAGCCCAAAAGCACCTTGACCGAAGGCGACACATAGGTCCGTGTCCCGTCCGGACTCATCTTGACGATCACATCGCTGACATTCTCCGCCAGGAGTCGGTAACGCTGTTCGCTTTCCACCAGCGCCGCCTGCGCCTGTTTGAGCGCCGAAATATCGAAGACTGTGGACCGGCTCATCAGGTACTGGCCGTCGGCATCATAGATCGCAGAGCCGTTCACCAGCACGGGAAAGACGCTGCCGTCCCTGCGTACCATATCGAATTCAAGATCGTTGATCGATCCCTGCGCCAGAAATTGTGGGAACGTCGCCGGAATCTCGTCACACTTTCTGGAGTGAAGAAGTCGCTGATCCGACGCTTGCCCACGACCTCCTCGCGCGTATAGCCCAACCAGCGCAGTTCGGTATCATTCATCTGAGTGATCAGCCCATCCCCGGCCAGTGAGTGGTAACCGCATGGGGCGTTGTTGTACAGATCGTAGATCTCTTCCGCGTACTTGCGCAGCGCTTCCTCCGCCTGCTTGCGCTCCGTAATGTCGTGGTTCACCGAGACGATGCTCGGAGGAATACCTGGCCCTTCTTCAAGCCGGGTAACGGAACCCAGGATGTAGCGCAAGCTGCCATCGCGGTGATACTGAATCACCTCCCCTGCCACCAACCCTGGTCGCGCAGAGTACGAATGCTCTGCTCGCGGGCGTCCTGGGTTGGAAAGGACGACTGAAGGATCTGAGGGGTCGGTTTGCCGAGCACTTCGTCGGCACGCCAGCCGTAAATGCGCTCAGCAGCCCGGTTCCAGCTCTGAATGATGAACTGTTCGTCGGTGACGATTACCGCGTCACTCATGTTGTCCTGCACCCGGGCATTGGCACGCAGTTGCCGTTCGTAGACCTTACGCGCAGTCATATCATGAACGGTGCAGACGGCGCCGCCGGCCGGGACTCTTCCGATGCCGATCTCCACCTCCAGCAGCGTACCATCCTGGCGAACGAGTCGCACTTCGATGAACTGCCCGTGACTGGGGCCATCCTCTGCCGATGTCACCGCTTCCATCGCAGTCCGGAACGCGATCTGGTCGCCAGCGTCTACCAGCGTGGGGAAAGCAATCTGATAAGGGTCGACCACCTCATAGCCCAGCAGCGCGCCGAACGCCGTGTTCGCCTGCACTATGCGCAGCCGGGAGTCGAGGAACACGACTCCATCCAGGCTGTTGTTCAGAATCGCCTCGACATGGTCCTTGGCCACCTGCAGGTCGGCGGTGCGCTCGATCACCCGCTGGGTCAGGTCCGCGGCGTGCTGCTTGAGCGCGTCAGCCAACTGCATCTGCCGGATGGCAATCGCGATCTGATTCGCGACCTGCGCAGCGATCTCGCGATCTTCCGGGGTGAAGAACCCCGGCGTGGGCGCGTTCAGAGCGATCACGCCTGCTGGACGCCCCTGAATCTTCAGAAGCGCGTACAAAACTGACCGTATCCCCTCGTCGAGCAAACGCTTATAGCGGGCGCGCATTTCGACCTGATCCTGAAGGTCGTCGATCACTCGGACCGTGCCGGCGTCAAATAGATCGAGGAAGCCCGAAGGGAGGGGGTGCCGGTTGCCAACCTGGATGAACGATCCGGGTTCTGAATCAACCGCGAAGATCGTTGCCTCCGTCGCGGTCTCGTCGAACAGCGAAACGCGTACCTGCTGGCAGGGGATGAGCCGGCGAAGGTTCCAGACTGTCGTCTCCACAATCGATTGGACTGTTTGGGCGTTGATGATGCCGACGTCGATGTCATGCAGGATCTCGATGCGCTGCGCATACCGCTGCAGCGACCGCTCCCCTTGAAGGCGTTTCACTTCCTGTTCGGCAAATTCCATGGCAAAGGCAATATCACCTGCCATCTCGTCGAGCAGACGCACTTCGGCATCGTCGAAGAAGGCCGCTTCTGAAGCATAGAGCGTCAGAACGGCGTGCACCTTGCCCCCCACCTTCAACGGAAAAACCGCTTCGGCGCGGTAACCCAGCCGGCGAATCTCCTCCTGCCAGCGGACGAGCGCCGGTCCATCGGTCATCTCTTCGCTGACGAGCACGCGTTCACCCGTTCGAACCGCGGCTACGGTCGGGCTGTATTGCGATTCTGCGTCGTCCGAGTTCAGATCCAGCTCTTCCAGCGCCTCTGCCGCCACCCCGGCAGAGGCTGCCGGGACGATGCGCTGTCCAACCTGCGTAACCTCGCCGATCCAGACGGCCGCATAGTCGCCCTTTTCGACGGCGATCTGGCAGACGATTTGAAACAACGCGCGCAGATCGCGAACGCGCACAATCGCCTGGTTCACGTCGCTCAGCACCGCCAGGATGCGGTTGAGTTTGTGAATCTGTTCCTCGCTGCGCCGCCGGTCCGTGATATCGCGAACAATGGCCGAATAGCCAAGGATTTCGCCGTTGCTGTCGGTCACGGTGGTGATGGCGCCATTGATCCAGAAGCGGGTGCCATCTTTGCGCAGACGCCAGCCTTCGGTTTCAGCACGCCCCTGGAGCTGCGCCGCATTGAACCCGGAATGAGCCACTCCGCTCCGTACGTCCTCGGGCGCGAAGAAGATGGCATAGTGCTTCCCCATGACATCGCTGGCGGCGTACCCGGTGATTTTCTCTGCGCCCAGGTTCCAGCTTGCGATGCGCCCGTCGACATCCATGGAAAAGATCGCGTAGTCCTCAACCGTCTCGACGACACGGCGGAAGCGCTCCTCACTACTACGCAGCGCCTCCTCGGAACGTTTCCGCTCCGTGATATCCTGCGTCAGGATGAAGATCCCCTCCGGGCAAGGCTGCACACGGAAGGCGAACCAGGCCACGCGGCCATCGGGAAACGTAAAAGGGATCTCTGCATCTTCGGCCCGGCGCTCCGACATACAGCGGTGCAGCATCCGGTAGACGTCGCTCTCCGAAAACCCGGGGAAGCGTTCCTCGATGGTGTGGCCGATCATCTCCTCTTTGACCTGCCCGCCAAAGCGGGCCGCCGCATGGTTGATGTACAGGTAGCGCCAGTCGTAGCTGATCACCTGGCAGCCTTCCAGGAGATCGTCGAACACGGGGGCGTAGCGGCTGGACAGCGTGTCCAGCTGCGACGGCGCGGTGGACGACGCAAGCTGAGCTTCCAGCTGCGCGATTCGTTCCTGCGCTGCCCGCAGTTGCTGACGACCGTGCTCGATGCTGCTCAAGGAAGGTTCGTGAGCATCAGGCGTGTTTTCCACAATACGAGTCTCGGGTCTTGATCCGCCACATAATTAAAAACATTCTAACGCGGATCATCGCCATTAGCACTTAAGAAAGCTATTGATGGTTCATTTTCATGCTTTTGCCACCCAACCATGACCACGGCACAGGCCAGATTACTGCTATAATAGAACAGGCGTACATTCTTCCATAATCCGAATCCCGGGTGACCCGGTCAGGTGAAAGGAACAGGACCATGAGTATTGTTTTCACGGCCCGACCCTCAGACTCGCCCTTTGTCGAGTCCGTCACCCACGGCTGGACACTCGCCGCCGGCACACCCACGCGTCCGGCCGAGTGCAGTTGGCATATGGTCTTCGTCAAGGTTCATGGGGAGCAGCGTGCGATCATTACCGGCCCGCAGTCGACCTCCGGCATCGCCCGATACGGAGAAGGTGCAGAGATCGTCTGGTTGAAGTTTGGCCTGGGCACGTTCATGCCTCATCTGCCGACGCGCGACCTCCTGGACAGCGAGACGCTGCTGCCGGAGGGCGCGGGCAGGTCCTTTTGGCTGAAGGGAAGCACGTGGGAGTTTCCCAGCGCCGACAACGTCGAGACATTCGTCAGCCAACTGGTCCGCGAAGAAATCCTGGTTCGCGACCCGCTGGTGGACGAAGTGCTGAAGGGGCACACACTGGACGTCGCCTCGCGTACCATCCGCCACCGTTTTCTGCGCGCGACAGGCCTCTCGCAGAACCACATCCGCCAGTTCGAACGCGCCCGGGAAGCGGCGGCACTCCTGGAGCGGGGCGTCTCGGTGCTCGATACCGTCTACGAGGCGGGCTATTTCGATCAGCCGCACCTGACCCGTTCGATGAAGCGATTCCTGGGGTACACCCCTGCCGAACATGTAGCCGAAACATCACGATCGGCGTAGGGGCGCACCTGTGTCTGTACCCGCCAGATCATGAGGTTGCAGATATATGGTCAGCCCCAAAAAAACAATCGCCCGCCAGCGCGTGATCGAGCACCGGCGGGCGATTGCTTTCCCAGGAGAAACGATGACGAGCGTGCCGACGTCAGGTGCTGCTCACCGCACCGTTCGCAGGGGCAGCGGCCCCCATGTTGGCGCCGTCGTACTGAAGCATCCAGCGAATCCCGTACCGATCGGTCAAATCGGCGTACGTCCCGAAGAACTCCTCGCGCAGCGGGTTGGTCACCTGCCCATCTTCGGAAAGTCGGGAGAAGAAGCGCTCGATGTCTTCTTTGCTGCTGCACACCAGACACAGCGCCACCGCATTGCCGCGGTTCAGACTACCGCCCATGCCAAGGCTGTCCGCTCCCATCAGCTTGATGCTGGCGTTGGTCAGGCTCCCATGCAGCACCTGATCGTGCAGCGACGCCGGCACGTCTTTGGCCATCGGCGACTCCCCGACCTTCTGGAATTCGTAATTTCCGCCCAGGCAGTGCTGGTAGAACTCGAACGCCTCACGGCAGTTCCCGTCGAACGACAGGTACGCGACAAGCTGCGACATGGGTTTTCACTTTCCATTCTCTATTGGGCTATGAACTTATAATAGCACACATGTTCTAACTTTTCAAGTCTCCTCGTCGTCTTCGGCGCGAAGCCGTCAATTGCAGGTAAGATCAGGCTACTACTGGCTGAGTTTGAAGGAAGACCGACATGCGGATTGACGTCGAGACGCCTCGAACAGCGGACCTCTTCGCGCCGATGCGCGCCGAGTTGCTGCGGGTGCTGCGCGGTTTGAGCGATGCGGAATGGAACGCACCGACGGCCTGCGCCGAATGGTCCGTGCGCGATGTGGCGCTCCATTTGTTCGGCGACGACGTCGGCCTGCTCTCCAACTTGCGCGACGGCGACAGCCCACCCGGCCGCTTCGAGGCATTCGACGATCTGGTTGCCTACATCAACGACCGCAACGCCACCTGGATCGACGCCTCGCGGCGCATGAGCCGGCGGCTGCTCCTCTCACTGCTGGAGTTCACCGGCGCGCAGTGGGTGGAATACGTTTTGTCGGTCGATCCGGAGGAACCCGCCGGACCAATCGGCTGGACGGGCAACGCGCAGGACTCGATGGGACTGCATCTGGCGCGGGAATTCACGGAATTCTGGATGCACCACCAGCACATCTGCGAAGCGGTGGGCGTGGTCAGCATGAAGGACGCGCCTGCCATGCGTGCGGCGCTGGGGACCTTCATTCACTGCCTGCCGCGCACCTACAGCGCCGTCGATGCCCGCGTCGATACGCTGGTGAAAGTCGTCATCACCGGCGAGGGCGGCGGCACATGGCACCTGGTCCGCGAGGCCGACCGCTGGCGGCTCTATGCCGATACCGATCTGCGCCCGGCGGCCACCGTCACGCTCGATACCGATACCGCCTGGCGGCTGTTCACCAAGGGCATCGACCAGGGATCGCTGGAGGCGCGCACGCACATCGACGGCGATCAGGCGCTCGGCCGGGTCTTTCTCACCGCCGTTGCTATTCTCGCGTGATCAACCGCGTCCTTTGTCTCATTCATAAACCGTAGAACAACATCAGTGATGGCGTGCAGGAAATCGTGTTCGATTACCCTCACCCCGACCTGTGGTCGCGCCCTCTCCCGTGACACGGGAGAGGGCAGCCAAGCGCAGCGCAGCGGGTGAGGGTCGCTCGCATCTACTGCTGCGACGCCACTTCGGCCAGAAAGCGCGCGTAGACCTGTCCCAGCAGCGCGCCGCCATTGAGGAAGACGTGCGCCACCGAGGGCACCGTCTCCAGGCGCGCCTGCGGCAGGTATTCACACATCCGGTGTGCCAGTTCGAGGGGATGCAGTGAATCGTTGGGCCAGGCGATGATGCAGATCGGCATGGTGAGCTGCGCGATCTCCGAGAGGTCGTCGAAGATGATCCAGTCCTTGACGGTGTCCAGCGCCGTGATCAGGCTGCCCTCGTCATGGGCGCTCTGCATGAAGCGCACCGCCTCGATGACCTCTTCCGGCGCCCCCCAGTTCACCCGCATCCGTTCCGCCGACCGCTGGAGATAGCCCTCCAGCCCGTACTCCTGCATTTCTATGGCCATGTTGTGCAGCGACGGAATCTCGGGGTTGGACATGTCGCCGAAGGCAGGGCCGGTCAGCAGCAGAGCGCTGACCCGGTGCGGATATTTGAGCGTGAACAGCAGCGTCGTCGCCGCGCCCATCGACTCGCCCTGTACGATCGCCTTTTCGATGCCATAGGCATCCATGACGGCGCGCATGTCCTCGGCCATCCGGTCGGGATTGTACAGACTGGGGTTCGTGATGGGCGTGGAATCACCATGGCCACGCTGATCGTAGAGGATGATGCGATAGCGGTCGGCCAGGTTGGTGAGCTGACGACGCGTCACCTGACGGCTGCCCGACAGACCGTGAGCGGCGATCAGCGGCGGCCCGCTGCCGAAGCTCTCGGCCACCAGTTCCAGACCATCCGACTGCACGTGCACAATTTCTTGGTTCATCCACAAAACTCCATTCGAAAAGAGACGATGGCGCGGAGAAAGCAGGCAAGACCCTTTTCGGCGCCGCGGCGGCCCCGCCGCCTTAGTGTTCGACCGTGGCGACCAGGACCTGAACCCCACGTTCGCGCAGCGCTTCGATCATCTCCGGCGGCGCGCTGTCCTCAGTGACCACGTAGTCGAGTTGATCGAGTCGGGCATACGAGGCCAGGCCGGTATGCCCGAACTTGCTGCCATCGACGACGGCGATCACCTCGCGGGCACTTTCGACCATGAACTGGCGAATCTCGATCTCCAGCGGGTCATTGCCAGACAGTCCGTCCTCCAGCGTCAGCCCCAGCGCGCCGACAAACGCCTTGTTGATATTGTATTTGCCCAGCATTTCGCGCGTGATCGGCCCGCTGATCGACCCTGACGAGCTGCCCAGGCTGCCGCCGGCCACAATCGTGTGGATATTGGGAGAGTCCATGATGGCTACCGCGGTCCACAGACCAGTCGTGAGCACGGTGACGTTGCTGATCGCGGGCGACGCCTTGATGGCCTGGGCGACGGCCAGAGCCGTCGTGCTGGAATCGAGCAGGATGGAGTCAACCGGCCTGACCAGCGTCGCCGCCAGTTTCGCCACTGCGTGCTTTTGGGCCGCTCGCTGCCGCTGACGCGCGGCGAAGGTCATTTCATGGCGCATGCTCGGCTTCGCCAGGGCGGCGCCGCCATGTACCCGAACGACACGCCCTTCCTCTGCAAGAAAATTCAGATCGCCGCGCACCGTGACTGACGATACGTTCAGCATTTCGCTCAGTTCATTGACGGTGACGCGCTCGCGCTCGCTCAGAATATTGACGATCTGATCGCGCCGTTCGTTCATCAGTCTGATGTGTACGGCCATAGGCAGGACTTCGCCTTTCGTCAGAATATGCAGATGGGTGATAGATTTACGACAGAATACCACGAGCACACGGCTCGCTCAGCGACTTCTTTCATTTGAAAGTCATAAGCAAGTTAAAAACAAGCATTCACTTACGAATGTAAGCATCATGATTTTATTGAGATTTCTTTTGGGTGTCAATGAGCCTTCGTTTTTCTCAAAATCGTTGACAAGCACTAAATTCGTGGCGTAAACTCTGTCAAAAGTCGAACTTTGGCAGAAGCACAGAGCGCACAAGCTGTAAAGGAGGGACGCGAACGACTCGGAAATCGCCGCCAGTTGAATGCTTACTCGAAATGCTTCACCGCTTTTGGTGTGAGGAGCAACTCATATGAACGCATCGCGTCAGTCATGGTTCAAACTATGCCTTCTTCTCTGTCTTGTGGCGCTCTCGGTTGCAGGAGCGTCCGCGCAGGATACCCCGGCGCACGGGGCCGATTTCGCCGGTGAGCTGCGCGTCGCCGTCTGGGGTCAAATCGATCAGGCGGTTGGCCGGCCAGACGTCACCGTCGTCCACGACCTGATGCAGGAGTGGGCGGCCATGTACCCCAACGTCGAACTCAAATACGACTACATCGGCGGGACCAACGTCGCCGAGCGCTTCACCTGGATCAACACCAACCTGCTGGCGGGTACCCTGCCGGATGTCGTGATGATCTACTTCCCCGGCCCGGATGTCTACAATGCGGCGGACCTGCTCTACAACTTCGGCGACGATCTGACCGCCGCCAATCCCTACAGCGAAAATGCGACCTGGGAAGAAGATTTCCCGCTTGACAGCCTGGTGCTGAACCAGACCGTCTCGTCGGATGGCGGCCACCGCGTCATCGGCTTCACGCTCTCCGGCGATTCCGGCGTGACCACCTACGCCTACAACAAAAGCATGTTCGACGAAGTCGGCATTGAACCGCCGCAGACCTGGGGCGAGTTCCTGGAAATTCAGCAGAAGCTGAAGGACGCCGGCTACACCCCCTTCCAGATGCCCACCGCCGGCCCGCTCGGCTGGGTGTGGAACTGGTCGGAATGGACCATTCGCGAGCAGTTGATGGACGATGTCATCCAGCAGTGCGACTTCGAAGCGCCATTTGATCAGCTCAACGACAAAGAAGTGGTCTACTGCATCGTCACCGGCAAGCTCTCCCTGGAAGATCCACGCCTGACCGAGACCTGGGAGCTGATGAAGACCTGGTCGCAGTACTGGCAGGAAGACTTCCTGGCGCCGCCGCCCGATTCCGACCTGTTCGCTCAGGGCGAGGTCGCCATCATCAACACCATGAATCTGTGGCTGGGACAGATCGCCGCCAACCCGAACATCGCCTTCGAATGGGGCACGTTCTATCAGCCGCCGGTCACCCCCGACGACAGCGAGTTCGGCAATGACATCCCGCCGCGCCGCGTCGGCAACCAGGGTGCAGCCGGCAGCGGCAGCGTCTACTTCTTCATCCCGACGACTACCGTCGAGCGCAGCCCGGAGAAATTCGCGATGGGCCGCGACCTGATTCAGTACATGACCGCGCCGGCCCAGCTTGACCAGTGGTGCGCCGCGCAGCCGATCCCCTGCTACGAACCAGGCACGCCGATCGACGAAGTCTACAGTGACCCCGCCATGGTCGTCCGCATGCTCGGCTTCTTCGAGCCGGGCGCCTATGAGAATGGTGTCGGCAACCTGAACTGGGCGACCTTTGACCGCGCGCTCGACGCCGAATGGTCGCGCCTGTTCGTCGAATATATGAGCGACAGCATGACCATTGAAGAGGTCTTCGCCGAATTCCAGCCGCTGCTCGACGATGCCGTCCAGCGCGCTCTCCGCGCCCATCCGGAATGGGATGCCGACTCCTGGGAGTAGTGGCGCACAGCAGGCGTAAGGGCGAGGCGTTGCCTCGCCCGATGTTCTTCGGGCGCCCCGATCGGTCGCCCTGATCCTGTTCATCGTTGTCTTGCGTATAAACCTGAGAATGCGGCCCAGGCAGCGCTTCCAGCGCCCGAGTCGCATTCTCTCCGCTCTTGTCCGAGGTAGCCTGGGCGAACAATGTCTTCAAACGGCACATTATCCGCGGTCGCGGTGAGCGCACCTAGGCGCCGCGGGTTCAACTGGGCGCGGTTACGCCACTTCGCCCCGCTCTACCTGATGGTGCTGCCCACCGTCGTCATGCTGCTCGTCTTTTTCTACTACCCGGCTATCAATGGCTTTTTGACGTCTTTCCAGTACATCGACGTGCGCGGTGCGCAGTGGATCGGCTGGGAAAATTACGAGCGCCTCTTCAGCGACACCCGCCTGATCCAGTCGTTCCGCAATCTGATCTTCCTGGCCGGCTTCAACGTGGTCGTCGTCACCACCTTTCCGCTCCTGGTGGCGGTGCTGATCTTCCGCGTCAAGAGCGCGGCGGCGCAGTACTGGTGGCGCATCGTCTTCGTCCTTCCCATCGTGGTCCCGGCCGTAGCGAGCATCCTGGTCTGGCGCTGGATGTATTCCGAAGACGGCGGCCTGAATATCCTGCTGAACCTCGTCGGGCTGGGGGATCTGGCGCGCAGTTGGCTGGGCGACCGCGACGTGGTCATGTGGGCGCTGGCCTTCACCCACTTCCCCTGGGTGGCCGGCATCAACTTCCTGATCTACTACGCCGGCTTGCAGGACATCTCGCCGGAAGTGCTGGACGCCGCCGTCGTCGATGGTGCGACCAGCTTCCGACGCTTCCGCAGCATCGAACTCCCGCTGCTCCGCCCGCAGATGCGTCTGCTCGTCCTGCTCACCCTGATCTACTGGATGCGCAGTTTTGAACTCCCCATGATCATGACCAACGGCGGACCGGGTTATGCCAGCATGGTGCCCGGCCTGCGCATGTACTATGCCATTAATCGAGACTTCGATCTGGGGTACGGCTCGGCGATCGGCACCATCCTCTTCCTGATCGTGCTGGTCATCACGCTGGTTCAACTGCGTCTGACCCGGTCGCGCGATGATGTGGTCTAGCCAGGAGGCCCGGCGTGCCAAAACCTAGAGTATTTCGCAGAGACCTGCCGCTGCACCTGGTCCTGCTGCTGATCGCCATCCCGACGTTCTTTCCGGTCTTCGTCATGCTGTCCATCTCCGGCAAAGACTTCTTCCAGTATGGTCAGCAGCCCCTGATGCCGACTCTGCCCTTCAACTTTGCCAATTACGAAGTGGCCTGGTCGTTCATGTCGTCCACCTACTTCAACAACACGCTCATCATCGGCACCGGGGTCGCCGGCATTCTGCTGTTCGCCTCGCTGACGGCCTTCGCCCTGGCCCGCTTCGACTTCCCCGGCCGCAAGGTGCTGTTCTACTTCGTGCTGGCCGTGCTGGCCATCCCGTCGACGGTCATCCTCGTGCCGCTGTTCATGCTGATGGTCGACTTACGGTTGATCAACACGCGCTGGGCCGTCATCCTGCCCTACATCGCCAGCCAGAGCTTCGCCATCCTGGTCTTCTACACCTTCTTCTATACCCTCTCCAAAGAGATTTTCGAGTCGGCCGAGATCGACGGCGCCAGCTTCTTCCAGATGTACCTCCATCTGGGGCTGCCGCTGGCCCGCCCGATCATGAGCGCCATCGGCGTCTTTCTGATCTGGCTGCTGTGGAACGACTACATCTGGCCCAGCCTGGTGCTGTCCGACCCGAATCTTCAGACCGTCGCCCTCAAACTGGTCGTCTTCTACCTGGGGCGCGGCATTCCAGAACCGGGGCAGGGTATGGCCGCGTCGGTGATCAGCTCGATTCCGCTGGTCGTCCTGTTTCTGGTCAGCATGCGCACCTTCATCGCCGGTCTGACGGCCGGGGCCATCAAGGGCTGACGCAGGAATGATCGGCGACGCCCGCCCGGAGAATCCCACTATGACCAAGTTCGAGCGGCGCGCCGAGTGGATCTGGCGGCAGCGCGGCCTGGGCGCCATCGCCTTCAGCACCGCCAGTCCGTGGCTGGCCGAAGAGACCAACCGCTACGTCACCTTCCGCCGCCGCTTCGACCTGCCGGGCGCAGTCACGCAGGCGCTGGCTCACGTCTCCGCCGACGGCCGCTATCAGTTGTTCGTCAACGGTCAGTTCGTCCGCCGCGGTCCGGCGCGCTGCAATCCGGCCTGGCAGTATGTCGACCCGATCGATCTCGCGCCCTACCTGCGCCCCGGCCCCAACGTGATTGCCGCCCTGGCGCACAGCTACGGCCGTCACACAGCCTGGTACGAACTGCCCTCGTTTGAGCACATCCGGGCTTTCGGCTGCGGCGGATTCTTCCTACAAGGCGAGGCGGTTACACCCCTGAAGGAACAATAGTACTCGACACCGGCGCCGACTGGCGCTGCCTGGAGTCGGCGGCGTGGCAGCGCGATGTGCCGTCGGGCAGCCTGGGCTTCATCGAAATCTACGACGCGCGCCGTGCGCCGGAGGGATGGACCGCCGCCGATTTCGACGACTCCGCGTGGGATACTGCCGAAGTCTGCGCGTGCCGGGGCGCAACTTCGCCGCCGATGTCGTGCCCTTCCCCGTCATGGTCCCAACCGACATCCCGCCGCTGACGGAGTCGCTTCGTCTTCCCGAGGCGATCGTTCGCGTCGCCGAGGTCGCTCACGCGCCGGGAGCGCTCGATGCACCCGCCGAGATCGCGCCGCTCTTTCAACAGGAGACGCTGGTCGATCTGGCGCACTGTCAGGTCAGCGGTGCCGAAGGACTCGTGGACGGCAGCGGCGTTGCGACGATCACCACCGATGCCGATCATGGCGTCAGCCTGGTGTTCGACTTCGGGCAGACGCAGCCCGGTCGCGTGCGCTTCGACGTCGATGCCCCTGACGGCGCCATTCTCGACTTCACGTACAGCGAACGCCTGCACGCCGACGGCCGGGTGCACATCCACCGGGGCATCCCGGCCTTTGACATCCTCGCCGCCCACCGCGTCACCCTGCGCGAAGGTCGGCAGATCTGGGAAGCCTTCGAATTGAGCGGCTTCCGCTACTTGCAGGTCACGGTGCGGAGCTGCACACGTCCGCTGCACCTACACGCCGTGCACCTCAATTTCAGCGCCTATCCGGTCCAGGAACGAGGCCAGTTCGTCTGCTCCGACGATCTGCTCAACCGCATCTGGCAGGTCGGCGCGAATACGCTCCACTTCTGCATGCTCGACGGCTATGTCGACTGCCCCTCGCGCGAACAGCGTCAATGGCTCGACGCCTACGTTGACTCGCTGATCAATTACGCCGCCTTTGGCGATACCCTGCTGGCGGCCAAGATGCTGCGCCAGGTCGCCCAATCGCAGCAGCCCGACGGACTGACAATGATGGTCGCGCCCGGCGACTTCGCCGTCCTGCGCTTCACCAACATCCCGGACTTCTGCCTCTACTGGATTCTGGCCATCGAGGCCTATCTGGACTACGCCGGCGACCTGAGCATCGCCGACGAACTCTACCCGTCGGTGGTCAGGGCCATCGGTTGGTTCGAGCGTCACCTGAATGCCGACTCCCTGCTGACCGATGTGCCGCACTGGGTATTCGTCGACTGGGCAGAGATCGACAAGCGCGGGCAGGTCACCGCGCTGAACGCCCAGTTCGTGGGCGCGCTGCGCGTCGCTGCGCGGCTGGCCCGGCTGGTGGAAGCGCCCCGTGACGCCATCCGCTTCGGGGATCTGGCTGAGCGAATCAGCAGCGCTATCAACGCACTGCTCTGGGACGAAACACGCGGCGCCTACATCGACTGCCGGCACGGCGGCGCCCTCAGCCGGCGCATCAGCCAGCAGACCAACGCCGCGGCCATCGCCTATGGCGTGGCCCCGCAGGAGCGCTGGCCGCACCTGTTCGACGCCATTCTGGACGACCAAAGGCTGGTGCTGACGCGCTTCGGCGCGGCCCAGGCCGAGCGAGTGGACTTCGACGAAGAGGCCCACGTCGTGCTGGCCCAGCCCTTCACCATGCACTTCCTGCACCGCGCGCTGTGCCGGGCCGGCCATCACCAGACAATGATCGACAACATCCGTAAGCGCTGGGGCGCGCTGATCGCCGCCGGCGACCGCACCTTCCGCGAATCCTGGCAGATCATCGAACTGACCAGCCTGTGCCATGCCTGGGCCGGTACGCCGACCTTCGACCTGTCAACGGAGGTGCTGGGCGTCAGGCCGCTCCTGCCCGGCTTCGCCCGCTTCAGCGTCGCCCCCCACCCCGCCGATCTGGCCTGGGCGCACGGCGTCTTTCCCTCACCGCACGGCGACATCGCAGTCGAATGGAGTCTGGCGGACGACCGCTTCGACCTGGCCGTGACCGTGCCGCCAGGTACCGAAGCGCGCGTGCGCCTGCCGGAGATTGCCGGCTGCACGTGGAAATCCGTGTGCATCGACGGACCGCCGGCCCAAAGTGATGATGCCTTCACGCTGCCGGGTCCGGCGACGTACAGCATCACCGCATTCCGATCGACACCTCCTGCGACAACCGCTTGAGCCAACTTTTCACAGAAACGGATAGCATCATGGACGCAGCGCAGTTCCACCGCGACAGCATCATCATCGACGGCCTCAACGCCAGTTGGTTCCTCGACGATGGGGTCATCGAACGGATTCACCAGGGCGGTACGACGGCGGTCAACGGCACCCTCGCCGCCTGGCACGAGCCGGCCGAGGCGCTCGACATCATCGCGCAGATGTACGCGCAGATGGAGAAGCACAGCGCCATCGCCATGCTTGCCCGCACCGTGGCCGACATCCACGCCGCCAAGGCCGCCGGCAAGACGGGAGTCATCCTCGGATTCCAGGATACCAACCCGATCGCCGACAAGATCCACCTGCTGCGCGCCTACTATGCTCTGGGCGTGCGTATCATCCAGATCACCTACAACTTCGAGAATCGCGTCGGTTTTGGCTGCCAGGCCCCGGAAGATCGCGGTCTGACCGATTTCGGTCGGGCGGTCGTGGCGGAGATGAACCGGCTCGGCATCCTGATCGATCTGTCGCACTGCGGCCCACGCACCACGCTGGAGGCAATCGACCGCTCGGCAAAGCCGGTGGCCATCACCCACTCCAACGCGGCTTCGCAGTTCAACCACCCGCGCAACAAGACCGACGAGGCCATCAAGGCCTGTGCCGCCCGCGGCGGCGTGATCGGCGCGGTCTCCTTCCCAGCCATGCTCACACCGAACCTGCCTGCCACGGTGGACGACTACGTCCGCGCCATCGACAAGCTGGTCGAGCTGGCCGGTATCGACCACGTCGCCATCGGTCCCGATCTGATGGAGTCGATGCCGGCGGAAGTGGTCGCGGTGGTGCTTAAGGGGCTGCCGGTCGATGTGGTCAACTTCATGGCCAGCATCCCGCCGATTCAGGGCTTCGCCACCGCCGCCGACATGCCCAACGTCACCGCCGCCCTGCTCAAGCGCGGCTACAGCACCGCCGACACACAGAAGATCATGGGAGGGAACTGGCTCCGCCTGTACGGGGAAGCCTGGCTAACCTGAGGTACGGGGCTGCGAAGCACCGCTTCACAACCCCGCATATTGCCCCCTTCGACCACCTACGCCCCCGGCACGCCGATCGGGGCAACGGGCGCTTCCGCGCCTGGGGTCAGGAACCAGTTGGGGTCGGTGGTCGGCACGGCCAGCGCCGCGCAGGAGGCCTGCGCCGATGCATATTTGCCGCTCGCTGAGCCCGAGGCGAAAACGGCCAGCGCCTGCTGGTATTCGCTCAGCGCGCCGCACGGATTGCCCTGCCCGACCAGCCCATCACCGCGCCGGACGTAAGCGTTGTAGAGCATCTGCTGGGCGTCGGCGTAGTAGCGCCCGCCCGCTCCCAGGCCGAGCAGTTCATTCAGCGCATTGATCGCCGTCTGGCTGCCGGTGCTGACGCCTGCCCGCGCCGTCAGATACAGCTCGGCGGCGTAACGCTCAAAGCTCAGCCCTTCTTCCAGCGTGCCGAATTCCTCGGCGCGGCCGACGATCAGGTTGGCGGCGGCCGGCTGGGCGGCGTTGTACAGGGCGCGGGCATAGTTGTTGAGCGCCTGGCTCATCATGCTGCGCACCTGCGCCGACTGGAACGTCGGGTCGACGGCCAGGATGACGTCGAGCAGTTCGATGACGTCTTCCCACTGCGACGAGGTCATGGCCGCCTGCGCCTGTGCCAGAATGGCGGCCAGATCGTAGCCCCCACTGCTCGAAGCGGTGGGCGCGACGACCTGCTGTGAGCTGCCATCGGGCGTCGGGCTCGGCGGAATGGTCGGCGAGGGGGTGAAGGTCGCGGTCGGCTGGATGCTGAAGAAGAGCGCCGTGCCGGTGGCGACGATGCCATCCAGCCCTGGAACGCCGGGGGTCTGGGTGGCCAACCAGCGGATGCGGGCGTCGAGCAGGATCAGGTTGCCATCGGCAACGTCATTGGCGACGTCGTTCAACTGAGCCTGGATGGCGCTTTGCTGGGTGGCGGCGATCAGCTTGTTGCCCTCGCGCTGGCCGCTGGTCCAACCGGCGAGCGCGGCCAGGGCGACGATGGCCAGAGAAAACAGCAGAAGGATGCCGCCAACCAGAATTTGTGTCAGGCAGCCGCGCCGCCGGCCTTCCCCTTCCGGGTCAATCGTCGGAGTCAGAGGGCCTTCGTCGGCGAAGGGATTGTTCACCGGGCGGATCGGCTGGGTATCGCTGAGGTTATCGGTCACTGTCCATGTTCCGTCGTGCAAAGACACGGCAGGGATTATACGGATGGCGTGAAAGCCTGTACAGCGACGGATGCCCTACGGTGCGACAGAGCAGCGACCCGCCCGGTCAGCAGCGCGGCGCTTGCGCTCAGGAATCAGAGCTGTAGCTGTAGGTGATCTCCACCGTCTCGCCCGCCGGCAATGTCAGGTTCCAGCGGAGCTGGTTGCCCGGTTCAAAGGCCGGCTCTGTCGAGTACGTGAAGTCCAGGGCAGAGGGCATGTAGAAGTCGACCACCTCGACGGCCAGATCCTCGTCGCTGAAGCTGGTCAGCGTCAGCGTGACCTCATGCAGCGTATCCTGGTTGAACATCAGCTCCTGCCGATAGGTGATCGTCTCGGCCCGGTTGACGCGCACATCCTGCACACCGCCCACCGTCACACTGCCCTCGCTGCCGATGGGCGTGAATTCGATGAAGTCGCTGCCGACGAACAGATCGTCCTGATAGGAACGGACGGTCCCCTCGGCGAGCGGCACATTCGACCCGTTCTCGACTTTGTAGATGACGCTGATCTGCTGGTCGTCGCGCGCGTTCCACAGCAGCAGTCGGCGTGCGGGCAGGGCCCCGCCGAACAACTGGGTATAGAGCGTCTCGGCCGGCTCGGCGGTGACGGCCTCTGACAGCGGATAGATGTACTGGATAGTGACGGCGCCCTGGGTCAGAGACGCCGTGTCTGATTCGCGATAACCGGCAATGTACTGGTTCATGGTGACCGTCGAAATGTCATCGATGAGGTGGGTGGTGCTGACATTTCCAGCCGCCAGCGTCACCTCGACGTCCTCCAGCGACAGGCTGTCGACCTGAAGTTCCGCGAAGAAGTTGAAATCGACGCCGGTCTCAACGTCCTCGGTGAAGGTCATGTCATAGACCGGCTTCCAGCGGATTCCGGCCGTCAAATACTCCAAAGTGATGCTGCGCAGATCGGTCGTGCCATCCGGGGCGATCAGCAGCAGGGTGTCGCCGCCGGCCCGATTGACGCGGTACTGCCCGAGACGCCCCTCGCCGTCGTGAACCAGCAGCGTGTCGGAAAAGACCTCCGGCGGCAGGACGATGCGGGCCTCGGCATCGCCGGGGATGCGCAGCGTATCGCGCACATAGGCGACGTCGTTGAGGAACACGACCAGCTCGTCCGGCTGGCTGACGTAACGGATCTCGTCGGCGGAAGCGGGGACGGCGGCAAGGAGCGCGCTGAGCGCCAGGGTCACAAGAATCAGGGTTTTCATCGCATGCCTTCCAATCGAAGCTGAAGAACTCCTGGACCATCTCTGGATTGTAAGGCGCAAATTTATGCAACCGGGGGATCGTAGGCAGCGGGGGAGCGGCCCGGGGGGGGGGGGGCCCCCGGCGGGGGGGGGCCGGGGGGGCCCCCCCCCCCCGGCGGGCGGGGGGGGGGGGGCCCCCCCCCCCCCCCCCCTTCTCAGCAGCGTCAGTGTCTTGCCAGCACTGAATTCCTGAGTCACACTGTCCGCAATTGTTCATGCATTCGTATTCAGGACGTCTAAAATGATTGAATCCCGCCTTACTGTTCGAGAAGATCGGCCCATCGGGACCATTTCGTCGCGCCTGTATGGGCACTTCGCCGAGCACCTGGGCCGCTGCTGCTACGACGGCCTGTGGGTGGGACTCGGCGACGTGGGCATTCCGACCACCGGCGGTTTTCGCAATGACGTGATCGCCGCGCTCAAGGCCATGCCCGTGCCGCTGCTGCGCTGGCCGGGCGGCTGCTATGCCGATCACTACCACTGGCGCGATGGCATCGGCGCGCCGGAAAGCCGCCCCCGCCGACTGGGCATGTCGTGCGGCTTGCAGGTCGAGGACGACAACGGGCTGGGCACCCACGAGTTCATCGCCCTGTGCCGGCTGATCGGTGCAGAGCCGTATCTGGCGGGCAACATGGGCAGCGGCACGCCGCAGGAGCTGTGCGACTGGCTGGAGTACTGCAACGCGGCCATCAATACGACGCTGGCGGCCGAGCGGCGAGCCAACGGAGCGGCAGCGCCGTTCGGAGTCAAGCTGTGGGGCGTGGGCAACGAGAACTGGGGCTGCGGCGGCCACTTCGACGCCGAAAGCTACGCCGTCGAATACCGCCGCTTCGCGACCATGCTGCGCCACGTCGATCCCACCGCCGAACTGGTGATCTGCGGCCACGACGACGCCTGGAATGAAACGCTCATCGAGGCCAGTCGGCGCCATATGTTCCTGATGGACCACTTCTCGATCCACCGCTACTGGATTAACGGCGGCAAGGAACTCGACTTCGACGTCGATCACTACTACGGTCTGCTGGCCGAGGCCGATGCGACCGAGGACTTCGTCATCCGTACCGCCGAGAAGATCCGCGGCACGCTGGCGGGTTCAGCGCACCCGACACACAGAGTTGGTATCGCGCTGGACGAGTGGGGGGTGTGGCATCCCGAGGCTCGGTCGTGGGGGCCGGATGGCGCCGAACTGCATCGTGATCCGACCACTTACGAGCAAGCCGGCACGCTGCGCGACGCGTTAGCCGCTGGCGCCGCCTTCGAGGGTTTCCACCGGCAGTGCAACGTGCTGACTCTGGCCAACCTGGCGCAGATCGTCAACGTACTGCATGCTCCGGTCATGACGGAAGGCCCGACGATGTGGGTGACGCCGACCTACTATGCCTTCCAACTGCACGCGCCGCACATGGGCGCGCAGGCGCTGCCGGTCGAGGTGGCCTACGGCGCCTCCCTGCCCGGCTCTGCGTTCTCCAGCGCGGTGACCGGCACCGCCTCGGCCAGCGACGGCGGCACGGCGGTCACAGTGATGAACCGCCACATCGACCAGAGCGCGACGGTGACGATCGACGTGGCCGGCACCAGCCGCTGCGTGGAAGCGCGTTTGCTCTCCGGCGACTCCCCGCGGGCCGTCAACAGCGCTCAGGAACCGGACCGCGTCGGCCTGTCGACGCTGGCAGTCAGCGCCGATGGGGCAGGCCGCTGGCGCGTCGAACTGCCGCCGCACTCCATGGCGACAATGAGGTTGGCTTAGGACATTCCATCTTCCGGTCCTCCTTTTCTCCGCTCGATACGGCGGGAAGAGGAGGACAACTCCGACGACAGGCTTTACATGCCGCCCGGCATAGTGGCCGTGGCCATGAAGAACACCGCTACGCCAACGATCGCCACCGCGAAGAGGGACATCGCGCGCATCACAGACGCCGCGATCGTTGGCTGCTCCTGCGGAACCTCGAAGCGGACGGTTCTGACGACGGCGTCGCCCAGAACCCCACTCATCCACGAGGACAGCAGCGCGCCACCGAACATTGCCACCACCATCAGCGGGATATTGCCGGCGCTCAGCACCGGGTCGGTGAACGAAAGAGCGATCTGCGGCAGGACGGCAACAGCGCCAGCGACGGTGGCGATCGCGGCCGTCAGCACCGCGCTCGGCGGCTTATTCCGTGACGCGCGGACCCACGCCGCGATGTCCACGGCGACGACGAATGGCAGTATCAGAAACATGGTGTTCATGCCTGTATCGCCGTAGCCGAAGGCCAGGAACAGCAGGCTGCGCGCCACCGAGGCGATCAGCCAGACCAGCGTTGCTGTCCCTACCCGCTTGGTGATGCGCAGCGCAATCGTCGTCGTGAAGATGGCCACAAACGCCGCGAGAAAGGGCATGGACCAGTCCGGCCGTTCGGCGACCAGCGCCGGCAGGCGCGGCAAAGCGTGGGTCTGGAGGGCGATCGCCTCCCAGTCGCCGATCGTCGGCATCAGCATCGAGATCAGGATGAACGCCAGAGAGGACACCATCAGGAGTTCGACGCCTCTGATCTTGAAGAGGCTCTCCCATTGGGTGCGCACCGGCGTATACGAGATCAGGATGCTCAGGGTGCCGATGAGCGAAAGGAATGTGGACACATTGAAGACGAAGTGCGGCACGCTGAGGCCTGTGAGGTCTTCGCCATAGATGAGATGCCAGAGGGGATCGGCGGGAAGGATGAACAGCATCGACAGGCCGCCCAAAAAGATCAGGGTCACCGGCACATCGGCGTTGAAGCGCTGACGCATGATGCCCGAACTGTTGCGCATGAACCGGAACCACACGAAAGCCGCGATGGCGATCGGCGCGAAGAGGGCGGCATAGATGAACTGGTGGGGCTGCCAGAAGAAATCTTCGCCAAAGGGAATGCCGGAATGCACATGCCAGGTGATATCCCACAGGCCGCCGGCGACGCCAACCATCGACATGATCGTCAGGAAAATCGCCATGCCCTGGCGCAGTGCATGCGAGAGTGGCAGCTTTTTACTGGGCGCCAGGTTCGCCGGCAGGGGTTTGACAATCGCATACCAGCCAAAACCGAGAAAGGCGACGATAGCCAGAAACAGGACCACCAGGCCGATGACGAATGACCCCATATTGGCGCCCGCCGGCAGACCGCCAAACAGGCCCAGCAGCGTGAAAATCAGCCCAGACGCGAGAAGGAATCTGACAATGACGGAATCAGCACTACGCCTGGCGGTCTCCATGGGCAGTCCTCTGAACCTGGTTGCGGAAATCGATTGAGGACCAAATCGTAACACGATTCTCCGCCAGTGTGGATGAATCTTGTTTGAGCCTGTTCTCGCCCGCGGCGCTCCACCTTGAGAGAGAGCGCCGCGGCGATCGAGAGAGTCACGGATGGGTCTTGAACGCCTCCAGGTGGCGGTCGAAGTGCGCCCGCACGGTGTCGGCGTAGGCCTGGGCATGGTCGCGCAGCATCTGCCGGAGTTCCGCGCCGAAGTGGTCGAGCACTGAGCCGAAAGTGACGTGCAGCACCTGCCGGGCGTCAAACTGATCGAGCAGGCCGGGCAGCGCGGAGTCGGCGAGATCGGCGGAGGCCGGCACGCGTTCCAGCACCGCCGAGACGTGGTAGGTCTTGCGGTCGTTTTCGTAGCGATCGCGGGCGAAATCCAGCACACGGCGGAACAGCCCCGGATCGACGCGCGACATGACTCGCAGCGCCTCCAGGTAGCTGGTGCCGGCAGTCTTGAGATGCACCAGCCCGCCGGTGTGGCGCATGGCAATGGGATAAACCCCGAATTTGTCCGACCCGGTGTGCAGGCTCAGCTTATAGCGGCCGCCGAAGTGGCGCATGATGGCGGCGTGACCGGCGATGTTCGTGTCCAGTTCGCCCAGATCGCCGATGTAGTCTACGCCCTTCTCGAAGCGGCCGACGAAGCGCGGTGCCAGGCTGACGAACGGCACGTTCAGGCGCGTCAGTTCCGTGGCGATGAAGAAGTGCTCATGCAGCGAGGTGGTGGTGCCGGTTTCGTCCACCGACATCTCCATCTCGAAGGGCTTCCCGGCCATGCTGACTTCGAGCTGCCGAGTCATGCGCAGCGTATGGGTGACGGCTTTGCCGTACTTGGCCAGCGCCTTGAGCAGTGCGTGCTCGTCGAAGGACAGCGACAGCCCGTCCAGGTTGAAGGTACGCAGATACGCCATGTGAGCGTCCGCCAGCGAACTGCCCAGCAGATCCCAGTCGAGCGCGGCGGCTTTGGCGCGCAGGGCCGCCAGATCGTCGTGCTCGGCGGCGTCATCAACGTGATCGCCGGGGTCGATGGTGAAGAAGGTGTAGCCGGCGTCGGCAAAGGGCGCGATGTCGGCCGGCGTCTTGAGGTGATCGGCATCCGCACCCCACGGATCTCGCCAGCCGCATTCGAAGACGCTCCACATGGCGTCGTCGAGGACCTGCTGCGGCGTGCGGCCGGTGCGAGTGTTTTCGCGCACCGACTGCTGGGCGAAGATCGGCGCCACGCCCGTCCCCTGCACCGCGGCGATGTGTCCCGCTGTGGCCACGCCCAGTCGATCGCCGAAGCCGGCGGAGGTGCGCAGGCCGAGCGGGACCGGGTTCAGCCAGGACAGCCGACGGCGCAGTTCGGCGGCATTGGCCGGGGTGAGCGGGACCCGCACCGACCCGTCACCGGCGGCTTCTCCGCCGCTGAAACCGGCCGCGTCGCCGCGCACGGAGAGGCGGCGCTCCCCTGTCTCCGGGGCAGTCACCAGTTCGTAGGCCGTGCCGTTCTGCTCAACCGCGGAGGCCGGGGCGCTCCGCCACTGTGGTTCAAGAACCATATTGTTTTCCCCCCAAGATCACCACTTCAAATTTCCCGATAGGGCACAAAAGGTCATCATCAATTCGTAGGGACGGTTCGTGAACCACCCACCGTCATGGGCGCATCGCGATGCGCCCCTACGACTATAGATAGAGACGAAAGGGATGAGGAGCGTGGGCAGGCACAGGCAAACTTCGTTTGCACGCCCGCCCCACCAATCACACGTGGTGACGTAGGGGCGGACCAGCGTGTCCGCCCGGCTAAACCACCGATTCGCGATGTTGCTGCTCTACAGCCCATACGTCCGCTTCGCCAGGCCATACGCCAGGTCGACGATCATCGCCTGGGCATCTTCCTCGTCGATGATACCGCGAGTCACCAGACCGGCCAGCCAGTCGGCGCTGACCCGCCGCCAGACGTCATGCCGCGCCGGAATCGACGGGTAGGCGCGCGTGTCGTCGTTGAAGCCGGCAGTGTTGTAGATGCCCGCCGTTTCGACCACTGCATCGAAGAAACGGCTCATGCCGTTGACGCTGTCGAAGAACCACCAGGGCGGCCCCAGGCGCAGCGCGGGGTAGTGCCCGGCCAGCGGCGCGAGCTCGCGGCTGTAGGTCGTCTCGTCCAGGTTGAAGAGCACCAGCGTCAGGCGCGGATCGCTGCCGAACAGGTCGAGCAGCGGCTTCAGGCTGCGCGTGAACTCGGCCGCCAGCGGGATGTCGGCGCCCATGTCGCGGCCGAACTTCGTCAGAATGCCGGGGTTGTGGTCGCGCTCGCTGCCGACGTGGAGCTGCATCACCAGGCCGTCCTCGGTGCTCATACGCGCCATCTCGATCAGCATGTGGCCGGTGAAGCGCGGCGGATCCTCGACGGTGCACTCGCCGCGCAACGCCCTGGCGAACAGCGCCTCGGCGTCGGCATCGCTGAGGCGCGCGGTATAGGCCGAGCGAGCAGCGTGGTCGGTGGCGGTAGCGCCCATCGACTTGAAGAAGGCACGCCGGTTCTCCAGCGCATGGATGAAGTCGCGGTAGCCGTGAATGGTGATGCCGGCGGCAGCGCCCAGCCGATCGATGTTGCCTCGCCAGTCATGGGCATCCAGGTTGACCACGGCGTCCGGGCGGAAGGTTGGAATGACCCGCCCCCTCCAGCCAGATGCGCGAATCGCCTGATGATGCTCCAGCGTATCGGCGGCGGCATCGGTCGTGGCCAGCACTTCGATATTGAAGCGCTCGAACAGGCGGCGAGGGCGAAACTCCGGCGTCGCGAGCTGCGCGGCGATCCGGTCGTACAGATCCTGGGCGTTGGCGCTGCTCAGCTTCTCTTCGATGCCGAAGACGTCGGCCAGCTCCTCGCGCAGCCACAGGCCGGTTGGCGTGCCGCGGAAGAGATGCCAGTGATCGGCGACGATCTGCCAGATCTTGCGGTGGTCGGTCTCGACCACGCCGCCGTCTTTGCGCGGGATGCCGAGCGCTTCGAGCGAAATGCCCTGCGAGTAGAGCATCCGAAAGATGTAGTGATCCGGGATAATCAGCAGATCGACTGGGGATCCCCAGTCGTAGGCTTCATCGGCCAGCAGGCGCGGGTTGACGTGGCCGTGCGGGCACACCAGCGGCAGTTCGCGCACCGCCGCGTAGAGCGACCGCGCGATCTGCCGCCGGGCCGGGTCGGGCGAGAACAGATGATCCTTCATATGCTTCCTCCGGGTTCGTGACGGCGCGCCCGCAGCGGTGGCGTGCCAACATCGGCGCGCCGGCACTGAGGGCGCAAGCCTGCGATGATTGTACCGGTCAGCGCGACGTGTCTGCCACCGGAGCGGAGGCTTTTTCAGGCAGCGGGAAAAGATCGTCGATGGCGATCATCCGCCCGGTACGCATCGACTCGTTGGCGGAGATGCCGACGATCACCGAGGCCGCGCCGTCGATGTGCGAGGCCGCGCGCTGGAACGGATCGGGCGGCGGGTTGGGCGAGAAGATCTGTTCCAGCATGACCGGATCGGCGCCGCCATGACCGCCATCCCCGGCCGGGACGTCGACGTCGTACGACTCGCCGAACATCGGATAGACGCGCATGCGGGTGTTCTTGAATGCTCCCTTGCTGGCCGACGCCTCGTTGACACGGCCGTCGCCAAGCAGATGGTTGACGTTTTCGGCGATGTCCATCTCGATGCGACCCTTCGTGCCTGTGATAGCCACTCGCAGTCCTTCCCAGGGCGAGTAGGCGATCAGGCAGTAGGAGAGGAGGACGCCGTTCCGGTAGCGGACGGAGACGCTCATCGTGTCTTCGATGGTGATCGGCTCGCCAAAGACGTTGCGGTCGCGCAGGTAGCCGGTCTCAGCCTCGGCGTTCAGATACAGCCCGCGGAACGCCTCTTTGTCGGTGAGGAAGAGGGCGAACGGGTCATCCGCGGCTTCCGGCGCGCCGGTGTAGCGGGCATACGGGTAATGCTCGCCGCGCGCCTCGGCATTCTGCTTACCGTAGAAGAGCAGATCGCCCATGGCCGTGACCTGGCGTGGGTAGGAGTCGATCCACCAGTTGACCAGATCGAAGTGATGGGTGGCCTTGTGCACCAGCAGGCCGCCGCTGTTGGCCTTTTCGCGGTGCCAGCGGCGGAAGTAGTCGGCGCCATGGCTGGTGTCGAGCAGCCAGGAGAAGTCGACGGAGAGCGGCCGGCCGACCGCGCCATCCATGACGAGCCGGCGGAACTGGGTGTAGGCCGGGGCGTAGCGGTAATTGAAGGTCACCCGCAGCGAGCGGCCCGTCCGGTCGATGGCCTCGAAAATGGCCTTCATTTTGGCCAGCTCGGTGGTCATCGGCTTCTCGCTGATCACGTCGCAACCCAGCTCCATGGCGCGGACAATGTACTGGTGGTGCGTGCTGTCCACCGTGGCGACGATGACGATGTCGGGCCGCGTTTCGCCGATCATGCGGTCGAAGTCGGCAGCCAGATAGGTCGGGCGAGGGGGCAGTCCCTGCTCCTCGCCCAATTTGCGGTTGTACCAGTCCATGCGCGTCTGGCTCAGGTCGCACAGGCCGACCAGTTCGGCATGATCGCGGTAGGTGGCGGTGATGGCCTGAACAAACATGCCGGCGCGCGAACCGGTGCCGACAATCGCATAGCGCTTTCGGGAGGTCATGGTAAGGCGGTCTTCCTTATTTCACGATTTCGCGGCAGGCTGAAACTCTGCCAGCAGTTCCGGCGAGAGATGCTGACGAATGGCGCGCCACGTCCCGGCGCAGGCGATCAGCGTCGAGGCGGAGACGGTGGCGAGGACGAAGATGCCCTGCGGCAGAAACAGGCTGATGATGACCGGCAGCGCGGTAACGATCAGCACGATCATCGACCAGACCGGGTGCGCGAAGGCCAGCGACGCCGACGACGCCAGGATCTGACGCAGGGTCAGGCTGTCGAGCAGCACCAGCAGCGTCCAGGCATACAGGTTGATGAGCAGCGCCGCCAGCGCGACGAAGAAGGTCACACTGCGGGCGAGAAAGGCGATCGGGTCGGCGCCCAGATCCATGCTCGGCAGGATCAGCGCGTTGGCGACGACCAGACCGCCGACGCCAAGGTCGATCAGCGCCAGCAGGGTAGCTTTGCGCCAGTGCTGGCGCATCCCACCCATGAAGGTGCGGAAGAAATCCGGCTGGCGTCCGCGCGCCCGCTCCGACATGAAGGCGAACAGGCCGGCAGTGGCCGCCGGCAGGGTGACGAGCGGGATCGACAGGATGGCCCACAGGACGTTGGCCAGCACGAAGGTGCTCCACTTTTCGGCGTGTTCGGCCAGTTCGGCGCGTTCGCTGGCCGGTGTGGGCCGGCGTCGAGCCGTCGCGGCGGCGCCGTTTGTCGTCTCGGCGTGGGTCACTGCGCCATCAGCCTTTCAACCCGGTGGTGGCGATTCCCTCCACCAGATAGCGCTGGAAGAAGACGAAGATCAGGATGACCGGCACCAGCGAGAGCGTGAGCATGGCGAGGACCGCACCCCAGTTGTTGACGCTGCCCAGGTCGGTATAGGCGCGCAGGGCAAGGGCGACGGTGTAGAGACTCGGGCTTTGCAGGTAGACCAGCGGGCCGAGGAAGTCCTCCCACGTCCAGTAGAACGAGAAGATGGCGGCGGTGACGAGCGCCGGGACAATCTGAGGCAGGATGATGCGGAAGAAGATTCCGGCCTTGCTGCACCCGTCGATCATGGCCGCCTCGTCGAGTTCAATCGGGATGCTGCGGATGAACTGGACGATCATGAAGATGAAGAAGACGTCACCGCCGAGCCTCGGAACAAGCAGAGGGAGGAAGGTGTTGATCCAGCCCAGCTCGTTGAAGATGATGTACTGCGGGATCATCAGGATCTGGCTGGGCAGCATCAGCGTCAGCAGCATGATCGAGAACCACAGGTCGCGCCCGCGGAAGCGGAGCCGGGCGAACCCGAAAGCGACGATGCCTGAACTGACGACGGTGAACAGGGTGCCGAGGCCGGCGTGCAGGAAGGAATTGCCGAAGAAGATCTGGAAGCTGATTCCGCCGAACCCGGTCCAACCTTCGGCATAGTTCTCGAAGCGGAGCGTGCTGGGAATGAGTGACGTGACATTGGCCCAAATCTCGTCGAGCGGCTTGAGCGAGCTGGACACCAGCCAGGCCACCGGGTAGAGCATGACGATGGCGAGCAGGATCACGCCGACATAGTAGACGATGGTGCGGGTGAGGTTGGCGCGTCGGCGCTGGCGCTTGTAGATCTCGAAGTCGAGCGTTTGAGCCATCGCGCTACCCTTCCTTGGTCTCGTAGAATACCCACCGTCGGGAGAGGCGGAAGTTGACGAAGGTAAAGAAGGCGATGATCAGCAGCAGCACCCAGGCCATCGCCGAGGCGTAACCCATCTGGAAGTCGTTGAAGGCGCGCCGGTAGAGGTAGAGCGCATAGAACAACGTGCTGTCCAGCGGGTTGCCGGCAGTGATCACGAAAGCCTGTGTAAAGACGCGAAAGCCAGAGATGATTTGCATGATCAGGTTGAAGAAGATGATCGGCGTGAGAAGCGGCAGGGTGACGCTCAGCAGCTTCTGCCAGCCGTTGGCGCCGTCGATCGACGCCGCCTCGCACATCTCCGACGGGATCTGGCGCAGGCCGGCCAGGAAGATTAGCATAGGCGAACCGAACTGCCAGACCGCGAGCAGAATCAGTGTCCAGATGGCGGTATCGGGGTTGCCGAACCAGTTGAGCCGCTCGATGCCGACGAAGCCGAGCAGGGTGTTGACGACACCCTCGTTGACGCGCCCATCCCCGCCGAACAACTGCCGCCACATAACAGCGACGGCAACGCTGCCGCCGATGACCGAGGGGATATAGTAGGCCGCGCGGAACCAGTAGACCCCGCGACGTTTGGTATTCAGGAGGAGAGCAACCGCCAGCGCGAAGATCAGACGCAGGGGGACGGCCACCATCACGTATTTAAAGGTGGCGACCACAGATCTGCCATAGCGAATGTCCGACGTGAACATGCGCTCAAAGTTGGCCAGACCGACCCACTCGCCGCCACGCAGCAGATGATAATCGGTGAAAGCCAGGTACAGCGAGATGGCGATGGGGATGAACCCGAACAGGAAAAAGCCAATCAGCCAGGGAGAAACGAACAGATAACCGGCCAGATTGTTGATCCTGAAGTCTTTTGATTTTCGCTTCGTCTTCGATGTGGCCAGAGCGGCGTCCTGCGCGTTGTTCGCTCCCGGAAGGACTGCTGCGGGCTCGCTCATCAGATTTTCCTAAAGGTCTATGGTCACAAGGTCGCCGATCTGTCCGGGCCGACCCACTGGGCCGGCCCGCGATAGCATTTTTACGGACACCCTACTCCGATTAGCCGGTTCGGGTCAAGGACTCAGTTTCCGGAGAGGATGGCTTCACCCTCGGAACGGAAGATAGCGAGACCTTCTTCGAGCGGAATCTGGCCGTACAGTACCGGGTCGTGGAACAGTGGCGTCCAGACGTTGTTGCGGAGGTCATTGTAGCCGGGCGGGTTGGGCGGGAAGATCGGGCTGACGTCCTGAGCGACCATTTCCAGGAAGCTGAAGGTCTCGGCACCAACGGCGTCCAGCGAGGGCTGCATGGCGGCGCGAATGGCCGAGGAGATCGGCACGCCGCGCTCGGCCGCGAGAATCTCGTTGGCCGCTTCGTCATTGGTGAAGAAATTGATGAAGTCGGCAGCGACTTCCGGCATGTCGCAGGATGCGGTGATGGAGAAGAACATCGACGGCTTCAGGTAGTTGGCCGCACCAGTAGCGTTCGCCGGGCGGGGCATCGGCCACAGCTTGAAGTTGCGGTCTTCGCCCGCTGCTGCGAAAATGGCGACCACCTGGTTGCTCCACTGATACTGCATGGCGGCGGCGCCCGCGACAATCGGCGAATTTTCCGGGCCGCCCGAGTACTGCGACTGCTCTTCCAGAGTCATGATCGCGCCGGCTTCCTGCAGACGGAGCAGACGGCTGAAATGATCGGCAATCGGCGCATCATCTTCGAAACCAAAGGCGGTGTTGTCTGCGCTGAACGGGTTAGTGCCGAGCGACACCATCATGCCGGTCCAGATCTGGTCATCACCCAGTGACGGTGAGCCGTAGGCCCAGGTGCCGAGCTTCTCGTGCAGTTCGAGCGCGATGGCTTCGAAGTCATCCCAGGTCCAGTCGATCGCGGGCAGTTCTACGCCGGCGGCTTCGAAGGCGCCCACGTCGATGATGATCGACTGCGAGTTGGTGCCCAGGCTGACGCCGTAGAGCTGGCCGTCGACGCGGCCACCGGCGACAAAGACGTCGTCCACGCTCGAGAGGTCGATCGCGCCCGATTCGACAAACGGATCGAGCGGCGCCAGCAGACCGTTGCGGGCCCACTCGGCCAGATAGGCATAGTAGTGCTGCATCAGGCAGGCGAGCTGACCACCGGCGGCCTGCGTGTTCATCAGGGTCCAGTAGTCGTTGAAATTGGCGAATTCGTAGACAATATCGACCTCAGGATGGGCGGCTTCGTACATCTCGACGACGGCGATGGTGCGGTCGTGGCGACTCTGCGACCCCCACCAGACCATGCGCATTTCCTGAGTGTCCTGCGCCAGGGCGGCGCTGCCCATGACGAGCAGCAAAACGGATAAAGAAAGAAGGAGCAAGAGTTTGCGCTGCATTTCCCAAATATCCTTTCGAACGGACCAGGGCAGATAAACTTGACCGGTCAATCGCTATTGATATAGAAATAACAGAAAAGGGCCGCACTTGTCAAGTTGATGAGGAATAGTTTGTTGAGAAAAGAAGTCGTGCTATGATATTGAACGGTCAAGTTTCGCGGCTGCACGGGTAGGGTGCTGATGATGGCCAACAGCAGAAAACAACCCACCATTCGCGATATCGCCAGGATGGCAGGCGTTTCATACCAGACGGTTTCGCTGGTGATCAACGACAAGCCCGGCGTTTCAGAGAAAACGCGGCGCGAGATTCTGCGCCTCATGGAAGAAGTCGACTACCGGCCCAACCGCGCCGCGCAAATGCTCACCACCAATCGCTCCAACACGCTGGAGCTGATCGTGGTCGACGTCGATTACGGCGGACGGCTGGCCGATTCCACCAAGAACATGACGCGGGCGGCCAAGGAAGCCGGTTATAATCTGCTCGTCTCGGATGCCCCGGCAGTGGGCCTGGAGCAGGCGCTGGAGAGCGCGGCGGCGCGCCTGGTGGACGGAGTCATTCTGTACGCGCCGCGCCTCAATATCGAAGATGACGAACTCGCCCGCATCTGCCGGGGCATTCCGATGGTGCGCCGCGACTACCTTCCCAGTTCGCGACTGGCCTGGGTCGGCTTCGATCAGGTCTACGCGGCGCGGTTGGCGGTCGAGCATCTGATCGCGCTGGGACACCGGCAGATCGCCGCGGTGCCGCCGACATCGGCGCTGCACAACGGCTACTGGCGGCATACGACGATTCGCAGCGTGCTGCACGAGCACGATCTGAAGCTGACGGCGGTGGCCGAGGGCGACTACTCGATGCGCAGCGGCTACGACGGCGTGAAGCAGATTCTGGCGACCGGCGCCCCCTTCACCGGCCTGATCGTCGGCACCGACGGGATGGCCATGGGCGCGCTGCGGGCGCTGCACGAGGTCGGACTGCGCATTCCTGAGGACGTGTCGGTGGTCAGCTTCGATAATTCCGAGCTGTCGCTGTACACTGAGCCACCCCTGACGACCGTGGAGTTTCGGTTCAGCAAGCAAGATGAACTGTCGATCAAATATCTGATAGAGATCATCGCCGACCCGCAGATGGAACTGCACCACCGCATCCTGATGCCGAGCCTGCTGGTGCGCGAGAGCACCCGGTCGATTTAGAATCTCGCTGCCGGTTCACCCGGCAGCCCACGTTCACGAGGAAGTCTTGAGCGATGACGTACAAACGCGTGGCCCAGTTACGAACGGCGGCTGATTTCCGCGACTATCTGGAGCAGATTGGCGCGCGCCTCGATTTCGACGAGGTGGTGGAGCATGGGGAGAGCTCGCCCCTGGCGCAGCCGTACACCTTCGATGGTGTACGCATTGGCAACCGCTTCACGGTGCTGCCGATGGAGGGGTGGGATGGCGAACTGGACGGTCTGCCGACCGATCTGGTGCGGCGGCGCTGGGAGCGCTTCGGCCAGAGCGGCGCCAAGCTGATTTTCGGCGGCGAGGCGACAGCGGTGCGCTATGACGGCCGCGCCAATCCCAACCAGCTCGTCATCAACGAGGCGACCGTGAGCGAGCTGGCCGATCTGCGCGATGGGCTGGCGAATGCCCATGGCGAGCGACACGGAGAAACGGCCGATCTGCTGGTTGGCTTGCAGCTCACGCACTCCGGTCGCTTTGCGCGGCCGTTCGACAAAAAGCGACTGGAGCCGCAGATCCTCTACCACCATCCCCTGCTGGACGCCAAGTTCAAGGTGGCGCAGCATCAGGCGCTGATGACCGACGGTGAGATCGAGACGCTGATCGAGGATTACGTCCGCGCCGCCATTCTGGCGCAGCAGGCGGGCTTCCACTTCGTCGACGTCAAACACTGCCACGGCTACCTGGGGCATGAGTTCCTGACGGCCTTCGACCGTCCAGGCAGCTACGGCGGAAGCTTCGAGAACCGGACGCGCTTCCTGCGGGAGATCGTCCTCGGCATTCACCGCCGCGCGCCGGGTCTGCGGATAGGCGTGCGGCTGAGCGCCTTCGACTGGCTGCCCTTCCGTCCTGGCGCCGATGGCAGTGGCGAGCCAGAGTCGTGGTCGGGTGCGTATCCCTATGCCTTTGGCGGCGATGGCAGCGGCACCGGCATCGATCTGAGCGAGACGAACCGCTTCCTGACCCTGCTGGAAGAACTGAACATCCGGCTGGTGTGCCTAACGGCCGGCAGCCCGTACTATAACCCGCACATCCAGCGGCCCGCCCTGTTCCCGCCGTCGGACGGCTACCAGCCGCCGGAGGATCCGCTGCGCGGCGTGGCCCGGCAAATCGCCGTCACCGCCGAACTGAAGCGGGCGCATCCCAACCTGTTCATGGTCGGGTCGGGTTACTCCTACTTGCAGGACTGGCTGCCCAATGTGGCGCAGCATGTGGTGCGCACCGGCATGGCCGACTCGGTCGGGTTGGGGCGAATGGTACTCAGCTACCCGGAGATGCCGGCCGACATTCTGGCCGGCCGAACGCTCCAGCGCAAGAGCATCTGCCGAACCTTCAGCGACTGCACGACCGGCCCGCGCAACGGCCTGGTCTCCGGCTGCTACCCGCTCGACCCATTCTACAAAGAGCGGCCGGAACACGATCAACTGGAAGCGATCAAGCATCCCGACCGGCAAAAAGAGCAATAGTCAGGCTTTAGAGGCGTCGGCAGAGTAGACGCCCGTGAGGACAGAAGATCATCATGACCGCACCTGCATCCCATCGACTCGCCATTATCGGAACCGGCAAATCGGTCGGCAATCACATGAGCGCGATCCGCGCCATGGGCGACCGCGTTGAACTGGTCGCCGCCGTCGATCTGGACGAGGCGCGGGTTCGGGCCTTCAGCGAGGCCAACGGCATCGCGCGCTGGTACACCGACGCCGAGGCGATGCTGTCGGCGGAACAGCCCGATCTCGTCCACATCGTCACCCCGCCGGCACCGCACAAGACCCTGATCGTGCAGGCGCTGGAGGCAGGGGCGTGGGTGTACTGCGAGAAACCGCTGGTGGCTTCGCTGGCGGAGTTCGACACCATCACCGAAGCGGAAGCGCGCACCGGCCGCTACGTCAGCACGGTCTTCCAGTGGCGCTTCGGGTCGGCGGCCAAGCACCTGAAGCGGCTGATCGAGACCGAGGCGCTGGGGCGGCCGCTGGTCGGGCTGTGCAACACACTGTGGTACCGCACGCAGGACTACTACGACGTCGAGTGGCGCGGCAAATGGCGAACCGAGGTCGGCGGCCCGACGGTGACCCTGGGCGTGCACCTGGCCGATCTCTTCCTGTGGCTGATGGGCGACTGGTGTGAGCTGACGGCCATGGCCGGGACGCTCGACCGGGCGATCGAGGTCGAGGACGTGTCGATGGCGCTGGTGCGCTTTGCCAATGGTGCGCTGGGGACGATCACCAACAGCGCGCTCTCGCCCCGGCAGGAAACGCACATGCGCATCGACTTCCAGCAGGCCAGCGTCGAGGTCAAGGCGCTGTACCGCTACCGCAACGAACACTGGACCTTCAGCCTGCCGGAGAGTGTCGAGAACCCGGCGGCTCAGGCGCACTGGGCATCATTGACCGAAGATGCGGGCGGCACTCACGACTCGCAGCTCCGCGATGTGCTCGGCTGCATCGAGCGAGGCGAGCGCCCGCCGGTCAGCGGAGAGGATGCCCGCCGCATTCTGGAGTTCGCCGCCAGCCTCTACAAGTCGGCATTCACCGGCCAGCGCGTGACCCGCGGCGAGATCACGCCGGAGGACCCCTACTACTTCGCCATGAACGGCGACCCGGCGGCCGTGGCCCACATCTGACGGCTACCGCCGCGCCAGCATCAGGTACGTCAGTTCCCCCTGTTTGACGAAATTCAGCGCCTGGTAGGCGTGCTGGGCGGGTGTGTTGTGGGCCAGCACATGCAGGAACGGCGTCTTGCCCCGCGCCCAGATCCCCTCCGCGATCACCGCCGTCACGAATTTCGCATACCCCCGCCCACGCCAATCGGGATGGGTACAGACGGCGGCCACTTCGCAGTAGCCCGGCAAGTGCATCCGTTCGCCGGCCATGGCCACCAGCGCGCCTTCCTGGCGAATACCCACGAAGCGCCCCCTGTCGATCAGCGCCGGGCGGAGCGATCCCAGGCCGGACACTCGGAGAAGCTGCGTCATGTCCTGGACATCATCAGAGGTCAGCTCGACGAGTTCGCTGTTGTAGCCGTCACATTGCGGGACCGGCGTATGACGCTGGCAGACGAGCTGATCCACCGGGAAGCGGGCGCGACTCTCGAAGCCGGGAATTTCCTGCGGCGGGTCCAGGGCATAGAGCGAGATCACCTCCTTCACCCTGACCAGGCGCCCCAGATCCTCCAGGGCGCTGGCGCCGTAGTCGGCCAGCGCCGCGAGCGGAACGACCGCCGGATCGCAGCGCTTTGCCCGCGCGGTTCCGACGGCGAACCCGGCCAGATCGTGACACAGCATGTGCCACACGGGATTGTCAAGAACCTGTGGTTCCACGGAAGCGCTAGCCCAGCGGCGCAAACAGGTCGATGACGTTGCCATCCGGGTCGAGCACCTGAGCGTAGCGCTGGCCCCAGAAGGCATCCCACGGCGCTTTGTGCGCGCGAACACCCATGCCCGTCAGACGCGCGAAGACCTCATCCACCTGAGCGGGGCTGTCGCACAGAAAAGCCATGCCGATGCCGTGGCTGCAGGCCGGGGGCTGCCAGTGCTCGTCGAAGCTGCGGATCACGTCCTGGGTGTCCCAGGCCATGCGCAGGCCGCCGGGCAGCACCGTCTCGACGTGGCCTTCAGCTTCCGCGCCGGCGGGGATGTCGAGGCCGAGCTGCCGATAGAAGGCCAGCGAGGCCGCCATATCGCGGACGATGATGCCGATCAGATCCAGTTTGGGCTGTGCCATGCGTCTCCTCCTGATGGTTCTGACTCTGCTGGTTACAACACGGCGGGATCTGGCGCCGCCTTATATCACACTTTCAGCGCGTCATGCAGCAGAAAGGCATGTACGCCCATGGCCGGGTTGGCGATCTGCGTGATGTGCAGGTCCACGATCGCGCTCGCCAGGCCCAGCGCCTGCTTGCGTGACGGCAGACCGTACTGCGCCACCATCAGGTCGACCATGCCGTCCAGCGCCTGCATGGTCGCCTTCTCCAGGTCCTCGCTGAAGCCGAAGGTCAGCCAACCGGCCGGCGTCCAGGCGCGCGGCGCGACGCTCGGCGCATCCAGCAGGTCGAAGCGCAGGCGCACGCGCTGCATCGGGCACTCGATGGCGGTCACGCTGACCTCACCGTGACCCTGGGCCGCATGGCCGTCGCCGAAAGAGAACAGGCCGCCCTCGACCGGGATGGGCAGGTACAGGCGCGTGCCCGCCACCAGATCGCGACAGTCGAGGTTTCCGCCCCACACCCGCGGCGGGTCAGTGTAATGGAAACCCGGCTCGGGCGGGGTCATGCCCATCACCCCGAGGAACGGCTTCATGCGCACCCGGTGCCCGTGCTGGTCGGTCGCGACCATGCGCTCGACATCCAGATCCCAGAGGAACAGTTCTTCTCCAGAATCGACGAATCCCAGCGCCTGGTGCACTCGGTGAGGCCAGCCGCCGGAGATGGTGAAGCCAAAAGCGCCGGGGATCACCTCTTCGATGTGCACAACCAGCGTCTTGCCCGGCTCTGCGCCTTCGATCCAGATCGGGCCGATGAGCGCGTGACCCTGCTGCTCAGCTGCTTCGGGGACCGGGTATTTCTTGCGCGGGCTGCCGTCAAAATGCAGTTGCTCCATCCCCCAACCGGCGTCCACAGTGGAAGCCTCGACGGCGTCGCCGGGTTGCAGGCGCAGAATCGGCGGACGGTCGGGAGAGAAAGCCCCGTGCAGAGTGTTCGGTCCCGGCGTCAGTTGATATACGACAGACACGTTGGTTTTCCGATCGATGAGCAGGAGATACGGGCTATTCCGGCTTGCGCGCGCAGAGAAGAAAGCGCCGAATAGTGAACTGGAGCGGCTTGGGCCGGCGGTGCAGCAGCAGGAGCGCCTCGAAGTAGCGGTCGACCGAGAACGTCTCCGGGATGATGGCATGCAGGAAGTAGACGAGCGTCGCCACGTCGGCAAAGGTCGCCCGCCCGCTCCAGTCGTGGGCCTGCTCGACCACCAGGCCGGCCCGTTCCAGTTCGGCCCGGCAGTTGTCGAGCGTGACGTGCGGATAGTCGAGTGGCAGGTTGAGCACTTCCCACAGATCGGCTAGGTCGCGACCATCCACCTGCTGCGTCAGAAAGATTCCGCCGGGAGTCAGGATGCGCTGGATCTCGACGGCGTCGTAGGCTTCGTGCCGGTTGATGACCAGTGGAAGACACGCGTCCGCGAAGGGCATGACCGGGTCCGTCGCCACGTCATAGGCGACGACCTGGACGCCGTGGGGTTCGAGGTTGGCCATGGCGACAGGGAGGTTGGGCGGGTAGCCCTCGGTGGCGAAGGTGCAGCCCGGCAGCAGATCGCGAAATTCGAGCAGCTTCTCGCCGCCGCCGGTGCCCATGTCCAGCACCGCGTCGACATTCCTCAAATGCGCCCGGACCATCGCTTCGTAGGAGAACGAAGGGCGATCTTCCGAATAGCGCCCGCGCAGGTAGGAGAAATCCCAGCCCTCGAAGGGGTGTTCTTCTTCGGCGCGCCAGCGGCTGATGAGCTGTTGTTCGTCCATGAGACTTGGCCTGTTCAGTCGGGATCAATCCATTTTTCATAGGCAAAGAGCGGCGTGCCATCGTGTTCGTGCTCCGACACAATGCGATAGCCGAATTTTTCGTAAAAGTGCTGGTTGCGCACCGCCCACTGCGGCGTGTCGAGCGTCCACAGGCGGGCGGGAAAGATCTGTTCGATGAACTGCATGGCGTAGGTGCCGATGCCGTAATTCTGGTAGGCCGGGTCCAGGAATATCACGTCCAGATGATAGTGCCCATCGCCCATGTCGAAGACGACGATCCCGCCGACGCAGCGGTCCTCATAGAGGATTTTGAAACATTCATCCTCGTTGATCTTCTGGCGCATCACGTCCACGGAGTCGTATCCCGGCGGCCCTCCCTCTTCGACTCCGGGATAAAGCACTGAGTCGTAGTGAAACGAGGCGATCTGCACCTGGACCATCGTTTCAGCATCGGACAGATGGGCGCGCTCAAAGGTGACGGACATAACGCGCTCACCAGTCGCCCGCGTAGCCGAGATGGTAGGGATTGGCCTGCTCACGCAGGTAGAGATACCGCAGTTCGACGAGCTGGCGCTGGTGCAGGAGGTCGTGCGCCAGCCAGGCCATCAGCATATCGCCGGCACTCAGACCGCCAAAGGGCGTCTCGATGCGAACGTCCAGAGTCGGGTTGTCCAGGGTTCGCAGCCAGGCCAGTGACTCCTCACGCGCGGCCAGAAAGCGGGCCAGCGACTCGTCGGGGTCGCGCTGGTTGTAGCCCCGACCGGTGATCCATCCCTGCGGATCGATATTCGGCGGCATGCCCTCGACCTGATCGAGAATGTGCTTGAAGCGGGTGCGGAAGTCCTCCCGCTCTTCGTCAGCGAGGTGGTTGACCACTTCCAGGATTGACCAGGACTCCGGGTCGGGTTTCCAGCGCGCCTGCTCAAGGCTGATCCCGGAGGCCAGTGAGCGGAGAGTCTGCGTCTGCTGGCTGAACTGGTCGATACATGCGGCAAGATCGATCATGCGGCCCTCCTGTCATCGTTCGGTGACCAGTGTACCGGAAATGAGAGGGTGTGTCATGCACCGCGTCATTCGGAACCGGCGCGTCGATCCTGCATCACGACGACTCGCGCACGACGAGTTCGCTATAGACGATACTCTTGATCGGAATTGTCTCTTTGCCCTCAATCAGACGATGAAGTTTGCGCAGCGCCAGGACACCGATCTCGAATTTCGGGATATGAACGGTCGTCAGGGGAGGACGCGTATAGCCACTCTCCCTCGTGTTGTCGATGCTCGCAATCGCGATGTCTCCTGGGATGCTCAGGCCAGCTTCCCGAATCGCCTCGATCGCGCCAAACGCGGTCTTGTCGCTGACCGCGATCACGGCAGTTGGGTGATCTCGCAATTCCAGAATCGCCTTCATCTGAACGTAACCCTTCAGCGGATGGCCGGATACGGGTTCTGGCATCCACTCTGCGGGGGGAAGGAGATACGATTCGGCCATGGCCGCCAGGCAGCCCCGAAATCGATCGACCAGACTGCTGTACTTGCTCGGCCCCTTCAGGATGGCGATTTTCCGGTGTCCACGGTCAAGCATATGCCGGGCAATTTTGTAGCCGGCCATAAAATTGTCCCCTAACACACAGGGGAGTTTCTGTCCTTCGATATGGCTCTCGATCAACACAACCGGCACGTTGGGAGCCTGAAGTTGAATGACCATCTCCGGGAGGATATCGCCGTCATTGGCGACGGCAAACCCGGCCACAGTCTGAGCGAAGCCCGTCTTCAGCAAATCCAGATCCTGAGTGTTGCGATCAAACGTCGACAGCAGGACGTGGTAACCCAGAGTTCCTGCTTCCGCCTGGAAGCCGCGAATGACATCGCCATAGAATACGTCACTGATGGCCGGGATCGAGGATTGCTCGATGAGCAGACCGACCGACTCCGTCTTCGAACCATTTTGATCTGGCTTGATGACGTAGGACAGTTTCTCAATCGCTGTTCGGACCTTCTCAATGGTCTCCTCGGGAATTCCGGGTTTATTGTGAACAACCATCCATACCGTCGTCGCAGAGACTTCCGCCACCTGCGCTACATCACGCATGGTTGCTTTCGACTTGGCCAATCACGCTCTCCTGGATTCGCGACACCTGTTTACTAAACAGACCGATGATATCCGTTTGACAATCATTTGACAAGTGCAGCCAAGCGTAGTATTTTTTAACTCGTTTAAGGGACAATTTCTTTCGTGAGACCTGATGATAACTCTTGGCACTCTGAAGATATCGGAATCTTCTCAAAATACGCTCGCTCGCTGCGTCAGGCATGTTTAGTGAACATGTCTGACGCAGTTTTGTTTGATGATGCTTGAGCGTGTTCACTATCATGAGGTCAACGAGCCTGATACGAAGGCCATGAACTCGTTTGGCCAGCCGGACCGGCTTGGAGTCAGAGAAGCGGTCACCACCGCAGAAAGGAGTTCACTGACGGATCCAATGGAGCCGTATCTGAGAACTGCACTTGAATGGCCATTCAATTAAAACTGAATCTGGAGGACACAATGAGTAAGCGAATGTCGCTTTTGCTGGTCATCGCCATCCTGGTTGGGACTTTCGGGATTGGCGTGACACAGGCTCAGGATGCGACCGAGTTGAGCCTGTGGGTTTTTGTCGAGCGGCACGGCACTTTCATGCAGAATCAGGCCGCGCGCTGGAACGAGGTCAACCCGGACCGTCCGATCAACCTCACTTTCGAGACGATCGAATACACACAGATGCACGACAACCTGCTGGCATCGCTGCTGGTCGGCATGGGCGCGCCAGATCTCGCAGATGTGGAGATCAAGAAATTCGCGACCTTCACCAAGGGCGATATCCAGTTTGTTCCGCTGAACGATGCCATTGATCCCTACCGCGCCGACATCATTGAGTCGCGCCTGGCGCCCTATACGGCCGGCGGAAACAACTATGGTATCGACTACCATCTGGGGTCGTTCGTGATGTATTACAACACCGCGATCCTGGAAGCTGCCGGTGTGGATGTCAACAGCATCGTGACGTGGGATGACTATATCGAAGCAGGCAAGAAGGTCACCCAGGATACCGACGGCGACGGCACGCCCGATGTCTATATGACCACCATCGAAACCACCGACATCTTCTCGACCTACCCGATCATGCTGATGATGGGCGGCGGCACTTACAACGCCGAGGGCGACATCATCCTGGACAGCCCCGAAAACGTGGCCGCGCTCCAGTTCGTGCAGGATCTCGTCCATGTTCACGGCATTGCCCGCCCTGTCTCCGGTGGTAACCATCACTCCGCAGATAACTACCTTGACCTGACGGAGGGCCGCGTGGCTTCGCTGTGGATGCCGCAGTGGTACATGACGCGCTTCCCGGACAACATGAGCAGCGCCCTGGCGGCCGTCGAGGTTGTGCGGCCCATGCCGATCTTTGAAGAAGGCGGCTACACCACGACGATGGGCGGCGGCACCGGCACCGTCATCACTAACCAGATCGACCCGAGCAAGGTGGAACTGGCGAAGGAATTCCTGGCGTTCGCGAAGCTGACCTACGATGCCAACGTCGCCCTGTGGACGGACCTTGGTTTTGACCCGATGCGCGTCGACGTGTATGAAGACCCGGCGCTGCTGATCACCATGGACGACTTCATGGGCGAGGTTCCCTTCACCTACATTAAGGCAGGGCTGGGCAACGTGGCGCCGGAATACACCGGCCCATTCTATCCGGAGATCGCGACGATCTTCCAGACGACTGTACTCTATGACCTGCTCGAAAATCAGATGGCGCCGGATGAGGTCATTGCGGCGGCACTCTCTGAGCTACAGGCCATGGGTGCTCCTGTGGGCGGCTAGCTGCCTCGCATGCGTGGAAGAGGTACCCTGGAGAGGGCACCTCTTCCACGGTATCGCCTGAAGCCAGAATGATAGTGTCAGAGGACAAGTAAATTGCTACGTTCACTCTCCACGACACTGAACAACAAGAAGGTCGTTCCTTTCGTATTCCTGATTCCCTTCCTGGCAGTGTTCACGGTCTTCAAAATCTACCCGGTCATTCTGGCCGTGATCATGAGCTTCCAGAATTTCCAGGGCATCCAGAGTCAGGAATGGGTGGGTCTGGCCAACTATCAGAATGTCTTCCAACTGGTGCGCTTCAACCAGGCGCTGGCCAACACCACGATCTACACTATCGGGACCCTGCTGATACTGATTCCGCTACCCTTGGTCCTGGCGGTGCTGCTGGATTCGGGGCGCGTGGTTCAGACCACGGTGTTCAGGACGCTCATCTTCCTGCCTGCGCTGACCTCGCTGGTCGTCGCAGGGACCGTCTTCCGGCTGATCCTTTCCGAAAATGGTTTTCTCAACCTCTTTCTTGAATCAACCCTGGGCATCCGGCCGTTACGCTGGCTCGAGGTCTCCGATCTGGCCCTGCCCTCCCTGATCCTGGTCGCGGCCTGGCGCTGGACCGGCATCAACATCCTTTATTTCAACGCGGGGTTGGTCAACATCCCCCGCGAGTATTACGAAGCCGCGGTGATTGATGGGGCCAATCCCTTCCAGATCTTCTGGCGCATCACCCTTCCGCTGCTCAGGCCCACCACCCTGTTCGTCATCGTGCTGAGCATCATCGGCGGTTATCAGGTCTTCGTCGAGCCGTTCATCATCTACCTGGGCGGTGCAGGCCCGGGTGATGGCGCCCTCACGATGGCCCTGTTGATCTACCGTACCGCATTCACCTCGTTCAACTTCGGCACGGCCGCTGCCATGGGCGTGATCCTGGCCGCGATCATCTTTGTATTCTCGCTCATCCAGTTCCGCTTCTTCGGCGTGTTTAGGCAGGAGGATTGAATTCGATGTCTGAACAGGCTTCCGACGCGGCATTGACCAAACAGGCTACCCGCAGCGCCCTGGCCAACCAGGTGTCCACCTCTCCGACGCGGGGACCGGTACGTCACAGAAGACGCCTGGATCCCACCAAGGTCGTGCTGACCCTGTTTTTCGTCGTCCTGGCCATCGTATTCGTGTTTCCTCTCTACTGGATGGTGATCAGCTCGCTGCGTCCTGAAGGACGCGTCTTTGTGGACGCCTTTGATCTCATTCCCAACGCGCTGTCGCTCGACACCTACCGCACGCTTTTTGAAGAGGAACCGTTCGGGCGCTGGATCATCAACTCGGTCGTGCAGACCGGCGGTTTTGCCTTCACCGCGCTGTTCCTCTGTACGACCGGGGGCTACGCACTGGCGAAGTTCAACTTCCGCGGACGAAATCTGCTGTTCCTGCTGATCCTCGTCTCGCAGATGATTCCGTTCCACCTGCTGATCGTCTCGCTGTTTCTGATCATCATCCAGCTGGGATTGGTGGAGAGCTACCTGGGCGCGATTATTCCGATTGCGGCATCGCCCATCGGCATCTTCTTCGTCCGGCAGTACATGCTCTCGATCGACGACGAAATGCTGAACGCGGCGCGGGTCGACGGCGCGAACGAGTATCAGATCTTCTTCTCGATCGTTCTGCCCAACGCCCGCCCGGCGATTGCCACTTTGTTTATCCTGTTCTCGCTGGAGTACTGGAATAACCTGCTCTGGCCCCTGATCGTGTTCCGAGAGGCGGAGAACATGCCGCTGGCGGTAGGCATCCAGCGGTTGGTTAACCAGTATCGGCAGGCATATGATCTGGTCATGGCCGGCTCGACCCTCGCGACCTTACCGATCGTCGTCCTCTTCCTGTTCCTGCGCCGGCAGGTCATGGAAGGACTGGCGTCAACCGGTACAGGCATGAAATAGGAAAACAGGAGCGACACTCAGACGAGGTCCACTCTACAGGCGACTCTCCTTCTGATCGAGACACGCAGAGCGAAGGCGTACCCGAGTATGCCTTCGCTCTGCGCATTCATGGCTCATTCTGGTTGGCGTATCGGAAGTGGCAGATTGGCCTAAAACTTTGGCGTCAGGTTGTACGCCGCCGTCTGGCCGGTCGCCGAGTCGATCACGCTGCGCACGAACTCCCCTGCGCCCTCTTCGACCATAGACCGGTGGAAGGCGTGCTGCGCCACCACGTTCGCGCCCCGGTCCGACACCCACAGGCTGAGCGTATCCAGGCTGTTGCGCGGGTTGTAGCGATAGGTGCAGAACACACCCGTCGGCTTGTTCATCAGATTCGGCAGTGAAGGCGCCCACAGCTCCACCCCGGCCGGTTTGACCCCGAACAGGATGAACCCGCGAATCCAGGTGCCGATGAACAGCAAGTCACACTGGGCCACATCCGTTCCCCGTACCTCGGCCACCGAGCGCACGGTCGCGAAATGCTTCTCTTCACGCACTGCCCTGGAGATCGCCTCCGCCGCTGCCCGCGTGTGCCCACTGCGGCTGTTGTACAACACGAGAACATTCATGGTCGTCTCCCCTTCAAAGTCTGCAAAAGGCGAACTCGGGCGACCTGGGCTGCGACGCGCGCAACCTCATAGCCCATTCTGTCGTAATAGAAGATGAAATGGCACAAACAAGCCCAGCTTTTTCTGCCATCGCTGATGATACCTCTAAAGATGGGGCGCATCCCAATGAGCCGCCATCCGACAGGCAGTAATCTTCCTCTGATTGTACGAAAGGAACCCCGACAAGGCGAGACAATGATGAACATGACCCGTATGACCCATCGCGAGCGTGTGGATGATTTTCTGGCACAGAAGCGGATCGCCATCAGCGGACTGTCGCGCACCAAGGACAGCGGCGCGGGCGCAATTTATCTCAAGCTGCGCGCCCACGGTTATCAGGTTTTCCCGATTCATCCAACGGCCGAAGCACTGCACGGCGACGACTGCTACCCCACGCTCAGCGCCATCCCCGGCGGCGTCGACGCGGTCTTCATCATGAACAGCCCGGACATCAGCGAACAACTGGTGGATGAAGCGCTGCAGCTCGGCGTAAAGCGCGTATGGATGCACAACAACACGCTGATGGGCTCCAGCGCATCAGAGACGGCGGCTGCCCGCTGCCGCCAGGCCGGCATCAACGTGATCGACGTCGGCTGCCCGATGATGTTCCTCGAGCCGGACTTTGGGCACAAATGCATGCGCTGGATCATCCAGGTGCAGGGGAAAATGAAATAGAGGAAGGTATGAGGGGCGAGGACTGAGGAAAACGAAGTAATGAGAAATGAGAGACGAGAAATGAGTCAACCGAACGTTGCGATCGGCGTTCCTGGCGACGGTTGACCACTCCGTCACCGCAAAACTCATCTCCCTGTCTCTAGCTTTTCCTCATCTCTCATTTCTCGTTTCTCATAACTTCGCTTCTAGCATCCAAACGGCACGGTGATGTTGAAGTCCGTGCCGGCGTCGTACAGATCGTAGCGCAGGCGCACGGACCCGCTCACTGGGAGCTGCCGGTCGAACAGGATCACATTCTCCACGTCCAGGTTGAGGTAGTAGCGCACGGCAGCGTTGAGGGACGGGGCGATCCACAGCTCACCGCTTACCAGCGTCACCCGTCCGCCATCGGCCGGGCGAATCGGCGGCAGGATGAGATCCGCCTCGGTGAAGCTGAACAGGTACACCGTCTGCCCGTTGATCACCGCCTGACGGCCGCCGGGCGTCGCCTGGCGCACCCCGCCGACCAGTGACCCTGCCCGCAGATCCGCCGTCGTCTGGGCGTCTCCTTGCGCCCCAACCAGACACGCGCCATCGCGCACCAGGAACGAGTCCGGTCCCAGGCGCACTGCCTCATAGGCGCTGTTCTCGCTCTGGCCGATCAGCTCGCCGGTCGTGGTCAGGTTGACCCGCCGCGCCGACGCCAGTTGGTTGAACCACACTTCGGCCCGCGCCGAGGCGCTGGTCTGTCGGGGCGTGCCGGCAAACGTGCCGTCGAACTCCAGCCGCACTTCGTAGCGCCACCCCGACACTTCGTTCAGGTTATTGTCGATCTGGTCGAAGGTCGTCTGCACCCGGTTGAGCGGCGCGGGCGGCGCGTTCTGCGTCAGCGGCAGAGCCGTCTGCATGTCCTCGATCGAGGCCACCGTCGGGATCTGATCGAGCGTCTGCCCGCGCGTCGATTCGCACGCCGTCAGCGCCAGCGCCGCCAGAAGCACGACAAGCAGCGTAGGGTCGAGGCGGCGCCTGGCCCACTTTTAGGCGCACCCCTGTGTTCACGGACGCGCCGTTGCGCGCCCCATAAGTGCCAAGTAGGTTGCGAAGACGCGATCGATGCAACGCGGAATAGCGCTTGCCGCGCCGTCCGAAGGGTGCTAAACACCCGGCTACTGCGGCCTGGGTCCCTTTAAAGGGACCAAGACGCAGTCAGGGAAGCCCCTTCAGTGGGCTTGTCGGGACGAGCCGACCAGCTTTATGCCTCGACGGCGCCGATCAGCCTAACTTGGTGCTTATGGGACGCGCTTCTGCGCGTCTGAATTCATCACTCATTTTTCCACCCGTAGAGTGTATACCGCAGGCCGTCGGTCCAGACCGGGGTCATGGCCGCATCGATGGCGGTCCTGAATTCCTCGTCCAGCGCCCGATCGCGCGAGACGGTCAGCACCTGATCGTACAGCGCATGGAACACCAGCAGATAGTCGTCCCCCGCCGCCTTGTACGACTCGAACACCGCCTCCGCCGAATCCCCGGCCAGCCTCGGCCGCAGCCAGTGGTCGAACAGCACATCCGGCAGGCAGCGAACCGTCTCCGGGCAGTACAGGCTGCGCGGCTCGTACATCAGCCGTACCTGCGAACCGGCCGGCAGGCTGACCATGGCGTTGGCGTAGGCCCCTGTATTCTCGTACAGATACTCGTCCAGCGCGATCTCGCCGAAGAGATAGGCCGCGGCACGGTCACGGATCAGCGTCCCGGCGGCGTCGAAGAAGGTCAGCGCCAGGGTTGCGACGAAGATCGCCCGCACGATGAAGCCGACCATCACCGGCTTTTCCGGGAAGCGCCGCAGCCCGACAAAGACCAGCCCGCCCGCCGCCGCGAAGGCGGGAAAGGCCATGATCATCAGTCGCGTCTGGATGCCCACCCCGCTCGACCAGCCGGCGGCGATCCAGAAGGCCCACAGCACGGCGATGAACATCCCCGCCATCCGGGCCAGCGTTCGCTCTCGCGGGGTCAGCCAGCGCCACAGCAGCGGCAGCGCGGCGACGCTGGTCAGCAGCCAGGCGCCAAGCGTGAAGCCGTAGCCGTCAACGTTGTCCTGCCCGAAGATCGTCGCCGCGAAAGGCAGAATCGGCAGGTGCCACAACCACCCTCGCCCACTGAAGCTGAAATCAGGAAAGCTGAAGGCGGCGGTGCGCCCGGCGTCCCACTCCAGGCCGCCCAGAGCGAACGGGTAGACCGGGTTGCCATAGAGCAGCAGGCCTTTCAGCGCCCACGGTGCGAAGACCAGCGCCGCAACGGCCGCCATGATCAGCCCATTCTGAACGGCGCGGCGCGGGTCGGTCAGCAGCACGGCGGCGCCCATTGCCAGCCCGAGCGCCCCGGCATTGTACTTGACGCCCGCCGCCAGCCCGGCAATGATGCCCATCACGATAATCCAGCGCGTCCGCTTGGATTCGCCAAAGGCGGTGACGGCAATCAGCGCCAGCGTCCCGTAGAGCAGCGTCCCCAGATCGACGTAGGCCCAGCCCATCAGGGCCCACAGGTTGTAGCTGCTCAGCAGGATCAGGGCCGCCGTCCAGCCCGCCCAACGCCCGGCATGACGCCCGGCATGACGCCGCACCAGGCCGACCAGCCCCAGCAGCGCCAGCAGACCGATCCCCAAGTGGATCGGGGCCGCGGCCGTCGTCCGCCCGAACAGGCCGACGGTGGTGCTGTACAGCATCTCGACGTTCTGCGAAAAACCCAGGTAGAAGACATCCGGCTGCGCGGCGATTCGGCCCTCGCGCAGGTAGCGCGTCGGCCCGACCAGATGGTAGGTCAGCGAATCCCAGTGCACCGGCGGGGCGAGGCCGTAGATCAGCGCCATGACCAGCATCACGCCCAGATAGATCAGCGCCAGTTTCTCCCAGGGGCTATCCGCGCGATCGCACCCGCGACCGCCCGCCACCCGCGCGCCGTCTCCGCGACCGATCGCCGCAGGATCAGCGCCAGCAGGACGACCCCACCCCACAGGATCGCCGGCTGGAACAACCCGAGCAATCCGAGGGCCAGCGCCAGCAGCGCCCATGCCCCCAGGCCGATCCCCGCTTCCAGTGCCAGCCACTCCAGCCGCGACAGGCTGACCGTCTCACGCAGCCGCAAGCGTGCGACCACCCATTTGCCGATCCCGCCGGTCACCAGGAACAGCACCGCCGCCGTCGCCAGGTCGAGCGCAGCGCCACCCAGCGTCAACACAATGGGCGGGATGCCGGTCGTCGCCAGTGTCTCCGGCTCGATGCCGAAGGGACGATGCGACCAGAAGTAGCCGACCACCACCACCAGCAGGCCGAAAAAGATGATCAGCGCGCGGGCCGCCACCCCGGCGCGGGCCGCCGGAGGACTGGTTTCGTTTGTGGGCGTCGTCGTTTGCGGCTCCGCTGGGGTCGCTGAAGTCATAAAAGGGGCTTTTGCGTCGGCAGACCAGGTCGGCGCGGGTAAAGGGGCGGCGTCGGCGCGACCTTTTCGACGATCGCCAGATGATGCGGTTCATCAAGTCCGGGCAGGTGGAAGGTTTCGATCCCGCGCAGCCGTCCGCCCAGCGCATGCAGCGCCTTTTGCGAGGCCGCCTCGACATGAGCTGTGCTGCCCTTCATGGCGATGGCCAGCCCGCCCACCGCCGTCAGCGGCAGCAGATATTCCAGCAGGATCGGCAGGCGGGCCACCGCCCGAGCCACGGTCACGTCGTAGGCGGCGCGGTGGGCGGGGTCCTGCCCGGCTTCTTCGGCGCGCGCATTCACGAACCCCACGCCGCTCAGTCCGAGACGCTCGCAGATATGGCGCAAAAAGGCGACCTTTTTGCCGGTCGCCTCCAACAGAGTCACGTCGAGTTCAGGGTAAACGATCTTGAGCGGCAGGCCGGGAAAACCCGCCCCGGAGCCCACGTCGATCAGCCGAAGACCGGGGCGCAGAGGGATGACCTGCGCCACCGTCAGCGAGTCCAGAAAATGGCGAATGCGCACGGCGTCGGCGTCAATGATGGCTGTCAGGTTGGTGTGTGCGTTCCAGGCGGCCAGTTCGCTGGCGTACACGTCGAACAGAGCTTCCTGTTCCGGCGTGATCGCCATGCCGAGCACCTGGGCCGCCTCCGCCGCCAGCGCCGTCATGATCAGTCGGTGTTGATGTTGTGCACCGGCCCCGTGGTCGGGAAATAAAGACCCGTGTAGACCACCGATGTGCCATCCGGGTTCGGCAGCACGTCGAAGTTGCACAGGCCCCGGCTCGCCGGGTTCGATGTCCCCGGCCCGTAATCGCTGTAGCCGTCGTTGACCACCTGCGTCCAGGTCAGGTCATAACCGACTTCGTAGTGGCCCGGCCGCAGATTGCCGACCGTCGCCGTGTAGAACACCCAGTAGTTGCCGTCGCGCCGCACCGGTTCGCTGCGTTGGGTCATGGGCAGATTGGCGGTGTTCAGCCGCACGTTATAGACGGCGGCGTTCAGGTGTTCCGTCATCTGATCCAGTGTCTTGGTATACCACGACCAGAAAATGGTCACGCTGTCGCTGTCGTAGACCAACCCCGGCTCGGCCAGCGGAAAGGCATCGCACTCGGCGAAGATCAGCCCCGGCGTGTCCGAGCGGTAGCGATCGGTCTGGCGCGCGCCGATCACGACCTCGGCCTCCGTGAGCAGGTTGGAGTTCAGCACCGTGCCGTTGGGTCCCAGAATGCCCCGTCCGACGCCGTACAGCGCGTTGCTGGTGGTGGTCACGCCCGTCGTCCCGCCGACATCCGTGGCGGTGGTCGGGGCGTTCTCCGGGTCGGCGCAGCCATCCTGCACGTCGTTGACGGTGAACTCGAAGTCGACCGTCGCACTGTCGGATTCGCGTCCAACCCACACCCGCGCGCTTCCCGTCACCGCTGCGGCGAGTGTGCCGCCGGTATAGGTCACTGTATCGCTCACAGAGTATTCGCCGGCGACCGCGACCTGGCGGATGCCGGTCAGGGCCGTGCCGGTGGCGTTGGCCGCGCTGAAGACCTGATAGTACAGATCCCAGCCCACCAGCGACACGCCGGTGGCGTTCAGAACTGCCCTGGTATCGCAGGCGATGAAGTTCACCTGCGTCTCGTTCGATGGGCCGGTGGTCGTCGCCGCCGGAGTCGGGGTGGTCGTGGTCGTCTGGCCGGCGGCCGGCGCAACGAGCAGCAGCGCCGCCGTCATGATCAGCATCAGTGCTGACAGAGTGGTCAAAGTTCGTCGTTTCACAGCTCAATCCCTCGTGTTCGTCTGGCACACGATGTTGCTTAAGTGCGCCTATGATAGCGCAAAACCGTGTGCCATGCGTACCACGGCGGGACCTAAGCGCTATGCCCGCGCCTAACGCGTAGCCGACAGCACAGCCGACAGCATAGCCTACAGCGTAGGGAAAGCGCCTTACTCGCTCGACCAGGCGGTGCGGAAGTCGGCAAACAGCGTCAGCCCGCCGTCGACGAAGATCGTCTGCCCAGTGATGTAGCCGCCCAAATCGCTGCACAGGAAGGCCGTCACTTCGGCAACTTCCTCAGCTTCGCCGGCCCGCCCCATCGGAATGTGCGACTCCACCTGCTCGCGCTTCTCCGGGTCATCCACCCAGGCCCGGTTGATCGGCGTGACCGTCGCGCCTGGCCCGATGCCATTGACGCGAATCCTGCGCCCGGCATATTCCAGCGCCAGGGTGCGGGTCAGGTTCCGCATGCCGCCCTTGCTCATGCTGTAGCCGGCGAAGCGTGGCTTGGGGATGAGCTGGTGCACACTGCTCATGCTGATGATCTGGCCGGGCTTGTCCTGCTTCCAGCCAGTGGCAGATCGCCCGCTGCGCGCACAGGAAGGCCCCGCGCAAATTGACGTTCATCACCTGGTCGTACTGCTCCAGCGTCATTTCATGGCTGTCGGCGGCAATCTGAATGCCGGCGTTGTTGATCAGGATGTCAATCGTGCCCCACTCTCCCAGCACCGTGTCAAACATCCGCTCGACATCTTCGGGAATGCCGACGTTGGCCTGCACCAGCATACTTTTGGCGCCGTGGTCCGCCACGCAGCGCTGGCACCATTGAATGGCTTCTTCGGTCTTTTCGGCGTCTTCCCGGCTGCGATTGTAGTTGATGACGACATCCGCGCCGTACTCCGCGAACTTGATCGCCACCTGCTGGCCGATGCCGCTGCTGCCGCCGGTCACCAGCACCTTCTTATCCTGAAGTCCCCGCATGATTCACCTTGTCCTCTCGCTGTCACGGATATCGCAACCTCACCCACAGGGTGAGGCTGAATCGGAATGCAATCGCTGCTAGCCGCCGCCCATCGTCTGGATCAGTTCGGCCACCAGTCCCGTCCAGCCGGTCTGATGGCTGGCGCCCAGGCCGGCCCCGTTGTCCCCGTGGAAGTACTCGTGGAACAGGATGTAATCGCGCCAGTGCGGGTCTTCCTGAAAAGCGGTCTGCCCGCCGTACACCGCGCGCCGCCCATGCTCGTCGCGCGCGAAGATGCTGATCAGCCGGCGGCTCAGGTCGTCGGCCACCTGCTCCAGCGTCATCATGCGGCCGCTGCCGGTTGGGCACTCGACCAGACAGGAATCGCCGTAGTAGCGGTGGTACTTGCGCAGCGCCTCGATCAACAGGAAGTTGATCGGAAACCACACCGGTCCGCGCCAGTTGCTGTTGCCGCCGAACAGACCGCTCCAGCTTTCCGCCGGCTGGTAGTCGATGGCAAACGTCTCGCCTCCCACCTCCAGCGTATAGGGTTGGTGATCGTGCACCCTGGAGACGGAGCGGATGCCATGCGGGCTCAGGAATTCGCCCTCGTCAAGCAAATAGCGCAGCACCGAGCGCAGCCGATCCTCGCTTGGAATGGCGAAGAGATGCGCGCTGCCTGAACCGGGCACGTCGGCGCGCGCCAGGTTGGCCGTCAGATGCGGCCGGTGCCGCTGCATCCAGGCGATGCTGCGCGCGAACTCTGGGAAGCGTTCCAAAGTTGCCGGCCCAATCGTCTCCACAGCGATCAGCGGCATCAGCCCGACCAGCGAACGCACCTTCAGCGGCATGGTCCGGCCGTCCGGAAGTTTGAGCACGTCGTAGAAGAACCCATCGTCGTCATCCCACAGGCCAACGCCCCCGCGCGTGCTGCCGCTGATGGCCACCGCGATCCACAGGAAATGCTCGTAGAATTTGATCGCCATATCCTCGTAGGCCTGGTCATCTTTGGCCAGTTCGAGCGCGATATTGAGCATGACAAGGCAGTAGAAGCCCATCCAGGCGGTGCCGTCGCTCTGGTTGATCGTGCCTCCGGTCGGCAGCGCGCTGCTCCGGTCGAACAGGCTGATGTTGTCCAGTCCCAGGAAACCGCCCTGAAAGATGTTGCGCCCTTCCGCATCCTTGCGGTTGACCCACCAGGTGAAATTCAGCAGCATCTTGTTGAAGATCCGCTCCAGAAAGGTCCGGTCGCGCCCGCCGTCGATCTGGTAAACGTGCCAGGCCGCCCACGCCTGGACCGGCGGGTTGACGTCGTCGAAGGCCCATTCATAAGCGGGAAGCTGACCGTTGGGGTGCATGTACCATTCGCGTGAACAGCAGAAGCTGCTGCTTGGCGAACTCAGAGTCGAGGCGGGCCAGCGGCAGAGTGTGAAACGCCACGTCCCAGACGGCGTACCAGGGATACTCCCACTTGTCCGGCATGGAGATGATGTCGAAGTTGTTCAGGTGCAGCCAGCCTGCATTGCGCGCATGGCGGCGCTCTGGCATGGGCAGCGCCGGGTCGCCGCCAGCCACTGCTCGATGTCGTAATAATACAACTGCTTGCTCCATAGCATTCCGGCGTAGGCCTGCCGCTGAATGGAGCGCTCGTCGTCGTTCAGAGTGGCGGGCTGCAGCGCGGCGTAAAAACCATCGGCCGCCGCCTGACAACCAGTCATGACGGCGTCGAAAGCGGCGAAGGGATCGGCATGCTCCGGCGCGCTCAGACGCAGCCGCACTGTCGCCGTTTCGCCACCTTCGATACTCGAACGATAGACGGCGGCGGCTTTCGTGCCGCGCTTCTGCGGGTTGACCGCCTCACCGTCGCCCTCGACAAGATAGCGTTGGAAGGCATCTTTGGGGTAACGGCTTTCTTCCGCCACGCCATACAACAGCGCGGTGTTCGTCTCGTTATCGCAGAAGACAATATCCCCGGCGGACTCGGCGTACCAGTGGTAGCGCCCCAGCACCGGATGTTCCGTCACGGCGGTGCTCTCCGCGACGGTTTCAGCGATGGATGGGCGAGTCGGGACGTCACCCATCGGGCCAGCCGGATAACCCCACGACCGGTATTGCGAAACCACAGGGTCGGCAGCAGCACCAGATCGGCGCGCTCGCTCGACCGGTTCGCAGCGGTGATGCGGATCAGGATATCGTCTGGCGCCGCTTTTGGCATATTCCACCGTCACATCGAAATAGCGGTTCTCGGCGAAGACCCCGGTATCGAGCAGTTCGTATTCAAAAGCGAAGTGGCCCCGCCAGCCGTTTTCACCCGACGGATCGTCGTAAGGGTAAGCCGACTGCGGATACTTGTAGAGCATTTTCATGTAAGCGTGCGTCGGGCTGCTGTCGAGGTAAAAGTAGTATTCCCTTGACATCTTCCCCGTGGTTGCCCTCCGGGCCGGTCAATCCGAAGAGCCGTTCCTTCAGGATCGGATCGCGCCCATTCCACAGCGCCAGAGCGAAACAGAGATACCCGTGATCATCGCTGATCCCGGCGATGCCGTCCTCGCCCCAGCGGTAGACGCGACTGCGGGCGTGGTCGTGCGGGAAGCTGTACCAGGCGCCGCCGTCAGCGCTGTAGTCCTCTCGCACCGTCCCCCAGGCGCGTTCGCTCAGGTAGGGTCCCCACTGCTTCCAGCGCCGATCGTCCCGCGCTCCGGTCTTCGGGTCTTCCGTTGCCATAGGGTTTTCCTTTCGTGCTGTGTGCTCTTTATTGTCCTCGGAAAAGCCGATTTGTTTCAAATTGGCCTCATGTTCGCTTCAGACAGAAGGAGATGGCAGAAGAAAACACCCCGAAAGCGTCGGGGTGTCTGAGTATGGATCTGTAGACCGCGAGATGAGGATGCTCGCAGACCAGCGTGTCTATCCGGGGATAGCCCAGACCCGGATCAGTCCGCCCCAGTCGGCGGTGACGATCATCCGGCCATCGCTGCTGACATGCAGACGGTTGTTGGGCACAAAGGACTCCTGTTCGTCAAACAGCAGATCGCCGGTCGCGGCATCCCAGACGTGCAGCCGATTTTCGTCGGTGATCGCCGCGATCAGCGTCCCGTCAGGGCTGAAGGTCAGACCATTGACCACATTGGTACTGGTCTGGTAGAGCAGACGGGTCATCTCCGCACCGGTTTCGAAATCGTAGACGACGATATTGCTGATGGTGTCCGTGAACTTTTCGCCGACCGCCAGACGTGACCCGTCCGGGCTAAAGGCAATGGCAACGCTCGGTTTGAAGAAGCGCTCGGCGAGTTCAACCCGTTGTTCACCGGAGTCCGCATCGTAGAAGCGCAGCACATGATCCCAACCGATCGCAGCGATCAGGGCACCATCCGGTGTGTACTGGAGCGCTTCGATCCCCTCCGGGACATCAAACAGCGGCGCCCCCTGCGCCAGATCCTCGTCTTCCCTCCAGTTCCATGTCTGCACGTTCGCGTCGTTCGATTCGTAGGCGGCCAGCGTCTCCCCATCCGGGCTGAAGGCCATCCTGACGAAGTACCGCGTGCTGTTGTCGAGCTGGCCAACAGGCTCACCCGTCTCGGCGTCCAGCAGGGCGATGCCGCCGCGCGTGTTGGCGATATAGTTCCCATCAAGCCCACCCTCGGTAAAGCCGGTATAGGCCAGGGTCGAACCATCCGGACTGAACGCGAGATCCGTCAGGAACTGCCGATCTGCGTCGATGACCCGCTCTTCTCCCGTTTCGAGATCCCATAGATGGATCGGCCCACTCCGTCCCGCCGTGGCCACCGTCCGATTGTCGGGACTCAGGTCTGACAGCGCAATCGACCGGGCTGTGAGCAGTCGCGCAGCGGAACCGGCGATGCGTCGTCTCCCGCCGACAGCGTGAAATGCAGTTCGCTGCCAGCGCACGCTGGCCAGCATGGGATCGGTCAGCGCGTCGTTGAAAGCAAAGGCATGGACATCCTGCGCTCCGTTTGTCGCCATGGGCGGCCCGTCCTGAAACGCTCCGGCCCGACATCCCCAGATGTTCAGGCCGAAGTTCCGGCTGGCAATGGCGAGGAGCATGCATCAGCGCTGAAGCTCACATCGGTGATAAACGGCTTCAACCTGCGATCGACCGGGATTTCCTGACCGTGTCTGCCGCCAGATCCCAAGGATGACCCTGCTGTCGCGCCGAAGGCCAGCGTTTGACCATCCGAGCGATAGTCCAGCCCACTGTCCTGTTGCTGATCGAGGTGTTGAGATGTTGCGCCAGCGCAGCCTCCGCCTTCCAGGCCGAAGACAGTAACGCCCCCAGGTCTGACCGCGAACCGGTTCAAGCGCAAAGGATTAAAGTCAATATTCGAAATCGGCCAGTCGAACTCCCGGCGGAAGATCGGTTCGCCCATCACCTGATCCGACAGCACGAATGCGCACTGCCTTGTTCCTTAAGGCGGCGGAAGCTCCCGCCGCCCGCGACGATGCGGCCGTCCGGGCTGATCGCCACCGTGGTGAATCGCCGGTTTTCTTCACCGAATGCGCCGATCTCGTCGCCGGAGTCCACGTCCCACACGTGAATCTGTCCATCATCCGGTGCGGCCGCCAGAACTCCAATCTCGTCCGTACTGGCCAGCGTCACCTGTCGCCCGTACGTCGGTTCGTCGCTTTCGAGCAGGCGAGGCTCGTCGGATAGGTTCCGGCGTCGTAGATCCATACCCCGCGTGTGCCGCCCAGGGCGAGGACATCGCCATCCCAATCCACGTCGTAGACGGCGCCGTTCCCAGCCGGGCGATCTCCACCAGATCGTCGGCGTTGTTCACGCCGATTGGCTGGAGGGAGTCGAAGAACCCTGTTTCGATCTGGGTGAGCTGCGGCGGCGTGCTGACCGCGAGTACAGCCGCCGCCCCAATAGGGAATGGCCCACGGCGGGCAGCGATGCGGGTCATCGGCAGCGCGGCGCTGTCGTCCTCCTCCGCCTTCAGCCGACGGTACAGGTCTTCGGCAAAAGCTCTGTTCGGCGCTTTGCGGTGCTTGCGCAGAAAATCATCATTCATGGCAGGTTCACTCGTCCCACTGCTGGCGCAGTTTCTGGATAATGCGATGGAGCGTCGTCCCCACGTTGGATTCGCTCAGGCCGGTCACCTCGGCAATGGCCCGATTGGTCAGTTCCGCCCCGTACTTGAGCGCGATCAGCTCCCGTTCGCGCAGCGTGAGCCGTTCAGGGAAAGGTCTTCAGCCGCGCTGTCGGCCCGGCGCTGGATCAGATCCTCGAGCGGGTTCTCGTCGGCGGTGTGGCAGATCGTCGAGCGGAACACCACTTTGATGATGGCGGAAATGATCCACCGCCACGTTGTGGGCGATGCTGAACAGCCCGGTCGAGAGGCCGCGACATCGCTGGCATAGCGGTCGCGCGCCCGCCGAGGCCTTCAGCAAACGTGGTCGCCGTCAGATCCTCGGCCAGCGCATCGTCGCCGACGCGGTAGCGAGAAAAAGTTGTAGACGCGGCATCGTATCCCCAGTAGACCGAGTCCCAGTTGACGGCGGTGCTGCCGTCCGGAAAGAGGTGGAGTCGTGCGCTCATAGGCATTGATACGCGGCGGCGGCCAAAGTATCACAGGGCAACTTGTGGAAGTCTGCGAGCCAGTGGTCTATCGATGAGTCGCCAACTGCCTGCGGGTTGCCTCTGCAGATCAAAACCCTTTTTATCGTCAGTGCAATGATCTGTTAAAATATCAGCGCTTCGACATTCATCAATCAAAGGACCTACTATTGTGACCAAGCCGATTATCGCCGTGTTGGAAGGCGATCAGACCGGGCAGGAACCCCTCGTACAGGGACTGCGCGTCCTTGATCCGTCTGTGACGCGCTTTGAAGTGGACTTTCGCCATTTCGACCTCTCCCTCAGCAACCGGCGCGCCACCAAGAACGGCATCGTGCACGACGCAGCGGCCTGCGTGCGCGAAATGGCTACGGCATCGAAAGCCGCGACCATCACGCCCGGCAACCCGGACGACGGCAGCCCCAACGCCTGATTGCGAACCGATCAACGGCCAGGTTATCCTGCGCACCGGCCGTATTCCATCGGTCCGCCCGCTGGCCGGCGTTTACGCGCCCATTTCCGTCGTCCGCATGGCCGTCGAGGACCTACGGCGCGAAGGAATGGCGTGAGGGCAGCGGCCTTGATGAGATTGCCTCCAGCACCCGCAGGCCTATCCCGTCGCATCTGCCGTGCGGTCTGCGAATTCACCTTCACACGCGCGCCGGACCGGCTCCGAAGGTCTTCGGAGGGCCGAAGTACACCGTGAGCACCGTCTACGAAGGTATCTTCAAGGAAGATGGATGCGGCGGCGGCGCGTTACCCTGATGTGCGCTATGATCCGCAGCTCATCTGATCGCGACCTATGCGCTCCTGCTGGAGACTGACCGGTGAGCGCCGGTTATTCCGTCCCCAACCCATGATGGCGACAGTCTGAGCGATCTGGTGCTGGAAGATGTTTGGCAGCATTGCCGGAAGCCGGTCGGTGATCCTGTCGATGAACGACGACTTCGAGGTGCAGACGGTCCTCACGCAAAGCGCCGCACGGGACTGCGCCAAGCCTGAAGGCAAGCAGTCATCGCCAATCCGATGGCCCATGATCCTGGCTGGTGCTGCGCTGCTGCGTTGCGCGAAGCACGAGAACGCGCATCGCGCCAGCCGTGCGATGTATGGGCCAGTCTGTTGGAAGCGGGCCATGACGGCATACGCACGCCGCCGACCTAGGCGGACAGGCCCACCACCGACTTTACTGACGAGGTTATCCGTCGCGTACGCGAAAACTAGAAGTGTGGGATGCAATCGGCGAATAATGAAGCTGCATAACGCGACGCAGCACTTGCTGCCGATATCCGAAACAGCTCTGGACGATGTTGTTCCAGCATGCGGATGCCGGCACATCGCCCAGCAGCTTGCCCAGCATGGGTTGACGACACCGCAGTTCTACATGCTGAAAACCCCTGATCGAACAAGGCGGGCTGCCCCATTGGCGAAATCGCGCGCCTGCACGGGCTGTCGCCACCATGACCGGGCTGGTCGGACGAATGGGTGTCCGACCCGCCTCGTCGTGCGCACCAGACACCACAGCGATAAGCGCTCCGTGATCGTAGATGCTGACCGATGCCGGAAATGAACGCTTTCTGGCCGTGCAGCAGCGTTTGATAGAACTGCTCCGCAGCATCTTCGGGCTGATTGACCCTGAAGCCCGTGATTTCCTGATGGGGAACTGGCCCGCTATATCGACCTGATTCGCACGGCGATCGCCCTGTAACAGGTTCCACTGCAAGTAAGCGCGGCGGAATACAATCAGGCAGCCCGCGTTATTTGGATTGTCTCCGGGTCCCGCCAGTTTCGCTTGATGAGCGGGCGCGCAGGCACGCCGACGACCACCTGCTTGTCCAGCGCGTCGCTTCACCAGCACAGCGCCCGCGCCGATCACAGCTCGGTTGCCAACGCGCACCGGACCGATGATGGTGGCCTGGGCCGCCAGATACATCCGCCGATCTCATTTGCGCTCCAGCCCTTCGCCGCGCCCACTCGGATGTGCCGACCCAGTTGCCGCCCGTCAGGACCCAGATTGTAGGCAACCTTGGTATGGGCACGGACACCACCACCCTGGCGACGGATGCAGGACGCGAAAACCCGGCCCGATATCCGCTTCGTAGTGAATTTGGCGGTTGGTTCCGAACCAGGGGCGGAGCAGAAAGCGCAGGGGCAGCGTCAGCGCATGAATGACCCGGATACGCGCCCCAGCAGCAGATACCCAAAGCGCATCAGGCGATGCTCGATCACGGCCAGCGCGGACATGCTAAACCAGCAGGTCAGCCAGCGCAGCGAGTGGTGTCGGTTGATCTTTTTTTCAGATCGATGTAGAGCCAGGAGAACTGCT
>JADJPJ010000098.1 GCA_016713325.1 Candidatus Flexifilum affinis
GCGCAGCCGGGCAGCCTGAGCTGCCGCCACCCCAACCGAGATCGCCCGGCAATTCCTTCGGGGTGCGCATGAGGATTTCGGTCAGCGCGGTGCGCCCTCTGCGACGACGCGGTCCAGGCTGATCCAGAAGCAGCATGCGCCGACGTGGGTCGTTGGCATGGCGGCGCTGCCGCCATACGATCCGGACCCTCGAACAGACTTTGCCGCCACCCCTCGCCAGGACTCGCCTGCTGCAATGCGCCGAAGCGCGCCCGCCGTGCATGGTCGCGCCTCCTGTGCGGCGAGGGTTCGATAATGCGTCGCGAAACCCGTCTGCCAGCGCGTTCCTGCTCGACATTCCCACGCACGCGCAGGATCCCTGCAGATCGAGTTGCAGCGCCACGTTGGTGCCGTCTGTGAAGTCCCATGGCGGTTTGGGCAGCGCCTGCCCCGCGATCAACGCCTTGGCGGTGTGCGCGCAGTAGCAACCGGTCGCCGAAGGCACCGTAGAGGAGAGGCCTTCAAGTGAGAGACGCGCGTCAGCATGTTGAGTCGTTGAGGGCTACCTCCGAGGAGCGTAGGCAAACACTTATCGATTCTGTAATGTATCGCTGAGGAGAGTGAACGGACGATCATCGGCGTTCTCCCTGGCGGGAATCGCTCGCGCCTCGCCATTCACCACTACTCCAGCGGTCGATCGCTGCGGTTCTCGACCGTCACCTCTGTGTGCGTCACCCGACGTACGCCCGCTGACTTCCACCGGATGGGAAGGCCAGCCGGCGCCGATCCCGGCGGCAGATGCGGCGTGAGCGTCAGCCGGTCGGCCTGCATGGCCGTGCAGCCCCGCCGAAGCCCAGCACCGCGATCCGCCAGTTCATCCCCTGCGCCGCGATGTGGATTCTTCTTCTGCCCCGCCGTCCAGGTCGAGCGTCAGATCGCGCTCCCAGAAAACCAGCGCCTCATCCATCAGCCCCAGGCGCAGCGCCACCACCGGCTGCAACACCCCCGCACAGCGACGAGTCGTGCGGTGTAGAAATAGTAGTCCCACGCCTGCCGCACCCGGCATCGGTGAATTCGTCGGGGAAGAGCAGCATGAGCAGCAGCACGCTTCGACTGTTTCAGACAGCGGCTCCGATACAGCCGCTCCTGCGACACCTGCGAGGCGAAGCCCTTGCTGCGATCCTGCCACAGCGCCGCGAAGTCGATCTCCGCCTGGCCCTCGAAGTCCTCGCACTGGAGCACCAGGCCGTCGGCACGCCGGGGGATCGGCAGCCCTTGCGCGACGGAGTCCCACCGCTCCCGGCTTGGTTTCGTCATCGGCCAGCCCCGCCGCCTGTTCGAGGGCGAAACGCACCATACGGTTGGTGGGCAATGCTGTTGGTGATCGGCGCGTACTGTCCGGCCCCATCACGCCGAGCAGGCTAGGGTGATCCTCCCCGGCCGCCAGTCGACGCGCTCCAGCCAGTAGGCGGCGGTCTCACGCGGCACGCCGGCGGCTTCGCGTTCCAACAGCCCGCGTCGCCGGTCGCCCGGCCGGTGTGCGCCAGCCCGTAAACGACGTCGGCCGCCACGTACCTCGTGATCGCGGTACTGCCAGTTGGGGCACCGCTCGATCCCGTCCGAAGTCGCCTTCCCAGGGTAGCGCGCCCCGCCGTAGCCGAAGCTGGCGGCATTCTTTCGCGCCCCGTCCAGGGTGCCGATGCGGAAGCCGGTCAGCATCTTGCCGCGCGCCGGGTCGGTGTAGAGGAAGAAGGTAGCAGGTACATCTCCGTGTCCCAGTGAAGCACAGGCCGCGATAGGCATCGCCGGTAGCCGGGGATCGATGGCCACCCGGTTGTCGTTCGATGCGCCCGGATCAGGTGATAGAGCGCCAGCGTCGCAGGGTGAGCTGCGCCCGGTCGTCGCCGTCGGATCGGTCTCGATGACCACGTCCAGAGCTGGCCCAGCGCTGGCCCACACCGCTGCGTGCTCTCGGCCAGCGCCGCGTACGGCGTGTCGAGCGACAGCAGGGGTTTCGAGGTCGAGCGCCCCGCGGTCGAAGCTGGAGGTCACGGCGGTGCGCTTCTCGAACGTCAGCGTTTGCCCGGCGGGGCAGGGCAGGGTCGCCGAGAGAAACGCCGCGCGCCCTTCTTCCCGGTAGATCCAGTCGGCGCCGTCCATCGCCAGCCAGGAGGCCATGCTGACGCGGTCGCCGGTGTCCAGCGCCACCTCGCAGCGCAGTTGGTCCGGCGCCGGTCCACTGAGCGCCACCACCGCCATGTGACCGCAGCCGCTGGCGCACGTCGCGAATCGGGATGCCGGCCATCACCGCGCCCGTCGGGCGCGGTTGTGGTCACGGCCGCGCGCTGGACGTACAGGTGAGGCCGTGCGGCGCTGGCGAAGCGCTCGAAGATGATCGTCGCCCCGTTGCCGCTGCGGTCCGCCAGCGGATCTGCCGCGAAAGCACGGCGGAATGCAGGTCGAGGGCGCGGCGATGCTGAAGGATTTCGCCGTGCTCCAGGTCGAGCCGCTCCCCGTCGAGGTAGGGGGCGATGCCGATGAACGAGGGCAGGTTGGCCAGCTCTTTGCCCATCAGCGGGTGATTGCCGTAGATGCCCGGCACGAACGTTCCCCACTTGGAAGCCATGGCTGGGAAACGCCTCGGACGGACGTTGGCGGGGCGGCGCAGGTCACGGTTCTGCGGCGCGTCGCTGAGGTGCTCCTCCAGCGACCCGCGTGTGTACATAGCCACCGCCCCGGGCGAACAACCTCCTCCCAGCCCTTCAGCGCATCGCCTGAGAAGGGCCCGGCTCAATCAGCGTCCAGTTTCCATCCATGCTCGTCGTTCTCCTGGCAGCGCTGGCCCATGCTCTGCGCAGCCATCGAAATTGTAACGCGTCTATCAGAAAGTGCGGCGTACTGTCTGTACTCGATCCTTATGGTGACGGCGAACGCTTTACTATTGGCAACGCTTGTACGCCGCGTCACAATATTCGGCGCGTAGGGGTGACGTGATTCGGAGGAATTCGCTGATGTCGATTGCCCGCGCAGTTTCTATCGTACTATCGGTCTTCTTGGCGCTTTTGCCACCCTGGGTCGTTTTCATCTCGTGATCTTGAATCCCGCCGTTCTCATCATTGCGGCCAAGCTCGGTCTGGTGGTCTGGGGATTCTGCGCTGGTAGCAGACCTGCCGGCCGTCCACGCCTCGGCTGTGGCTGGTCGCCCTCGGCGTGCCGCTGCTGGTCATCGCCTATTTTGCCATCAGCACCGTGGTCACGCTCTACACCGTGGGCGATCGGGCTCTGCCGGTCGACGACCACGTGGCAAATTACGATCGGCTGTGGACCGCCGTCGACGCCGTCTACCCGCATTTCGACGCCAAACCGGTCGACTGGGGCGGCCCTGCGCGAACCCTATCGCGAGCGGGTGGCTGCCGCCGCGACTGACGCGGAGTATCACGCCGTGGTCGCCGACCTGATGGGCGAGCTTCAGGATACCCATGCCTATGTCGGCTGGACCTACCCCGACATCCGCTGGACGTTCGCGGACCTCATGCCGGTGGGCGATCTGGCCGTGATCCGAACCGTCAATGGCACGGACCAGATCGCTGTGGGCGACATCGTGACCGCCCTCGACGGTCAGACCATCGACGAGGCAATCGCCGCGCTGCCACCCATCATGCGCGTGTCGTCCACACCCTGGAACCAGCGCCGCTACGCCCTGTCAATGCTCCTGAGCGTGTACAACGACGACGAGTCGCTGGAAGTCACCGTGCTTGGTGCGGATGGCGAATCGCGCACTGTGACCCTGACCGCACCGGATCAGGAAATGCCGCGGTCCTGGGAATCGCCGGCGATTACGGTGAACACCCTGCCATCCGGCGTCGGCGTGATCGGCGTGACACGGCTGTGGGACAACGACGAGGAGGCGATGATCGCGACGTTCGATGCGGCGCTGGAGTCGTTTGCGGGTGCGCCCGGCCTCATCCTCGATCTGCGCGGGAACGGAGGGGGGGCAAGCCTTGTGGCAGGCGAAATGGCCGGCCGCTTCCTCACGGAGCAGTTCGATTACGGCAAGGAAACCTTCCGCGTGCGGCTCCCGTCGCGCTTCTGGCTGAGTGAGGGACAGCGCACGGTCGCTCCGCGCGCGCCGCACGTCGACGTGCCGCTGGTCGTGCTGACGGACGAACTCGTGGTCAGCAGCTCCGAGGAGTTCGTGATCGCGCTGGTCGATCCCGACCGGGCGCAATCCGTGGGCCGGACCACCGGCGGCGGCAGCGGCAACCCGATCCGTTTCACCCTCTGCCGAGGGTGCCACGGCGCAGTTCTTCGGGCGATCTGCGCCGCGTCAACGGCGAGCGACTGGAAGGATCGGGATGATGCCGGATGTGCCGGTCGAGTGGACGCTGGAGGATATCCGCGAGGGCCGCGACCCCGATAGCCGCTGCGGAAGCGCTGCTCGGCGTCGGTGGGTAGTGCGTCGCCAGGCAGTTGGGCTAACGCAAACGGGCTGGGGCCAGATGGCTGAGGAACAGCTTGAGGAAAAAACGGCAGGAACCATTCGCAATCCTGGCGTGGGGGCATCGACGTACAGGCGGCGATCAAGAGGACCGCACCAGCATCCAGCGGATCCCACAGGCAGAAGATGCCAGCCGACGCCCGCGAAACGATCAGGCCGCCGCCATCAGGATAGGCATAGAAAATGACGCATGGCCAGCCCATGCTGGAACCAGCGCTCGACCAGCAGCAAGTGCGGTCCCAGGTGCCGGCCAAAGCAGGCGGCCTGCGGGCCTGCTTCCCGGCCGGCCGTACCAGCCTCGGGCGCCGACGTGGCGTCGGCATGACAGTTCCAGGAAGGTCGACGCGAGCAGCAAGGAGGCGATCAACTGTCGCCGTCGACCAGGTCCACAAACGCGCCCCGGGGTTTCGACGCAATGCCCCCAACGGCGATGGTCAGCGTGACCGCGGCGATCACCCGCAATGCCAATCAGCGGCGGGTAGCCCCAGGGCCGACAAACTGTTCCGGCGGTCGGGCGAAGCCCGCCTGCGGTGCGGGTGGGTGCCCATCTGAAGATCCGGCATGTCACCGCCCCTCACAAATTCTTTAGGAAGCGGCCTATCGGCAGGTCATCAGGCGGATGATCGAACCGGTGCGCAGTCCCATCGGTGCAGTCTCAAGATCTCCGCCGACCACGAGTGTCGAGTCACCAACAAGAACACACCCGTTAAGGTGTGGTTTCGGCCTGTGTGGGAACCCGCGAGAGGATGTTGAAGATGCGAATGCGTTTACTCAGCGCATTGGCCTGCGGCTCCTCTGGCGTAGAATGTCATGGGCCGCACAGGAAGAATGTCACTGGCATTGTGATTTAGACTGGGCTAAAAATGATTTAAGAAATTGTAAAACCAGGACAGATCAGGATGTCGGGCCTCACTTTAGACCAGCTTGAAATCGGATGTGCCGCGGTGGTCAGCCGACTTAACGCGCAGGGCGCGACTCGCGACCGCCTGATGGATCTCGGTGTTCTGCCGGGAACCCCAGTGCTGGCCGAGTTCCGCAGCCCATTGGCGATCCGGTGGCCTACCGCATACGCGGCGCGCTGATCGCTTTGCGTCGTAAGCAGGCCTGTGAGATCGAAATTCGCCTGGTAGAAGGACGCCCCTCATGACAACTCAATCCGTCCGTCTCTGCGAAACCTGCCCAGCCTACGATGCCGGCGCGCTCAAGCGGCTTGGCATCACCGTCGACCAGGCCGACTTCGTCATTGCGCTGGCCGGCAACCCGAACACCGGCAAGAGCACATTGTTCAACGCGCTCACCGGCCTGCGCCAGCATGTGGGCAACTGGTCGGGCAAGACGGTGGCCCGCGCTGAAGGGGGATTCCAGTTCAACAGTCGGAACTACACGCTGGTCGATTTGCCTGGGACGTATTCGCTGCTCTCGACCAGCGTCGACGAGGAGATTGCCCGCGATTTCATCCTGTTCGGCCAACCGAACGTGACCGTGGTCGTCGTGGATGCGACCCGCCTGGAGCGGAATCTCAACCTGACGCTGCAAATCCTGGAGATCACCGACCGGGTGGTCATCGCGCTGAACCTGATCGACGAAGCGCAGCGGCACGGGCTGCAAGTCGATGCTCGTCATCTGTCGCGCCGTCTGGGCGTGCCGGTCATCCCGCTGGTGGCCCGCAAGATGCAGGGCATGCCGGAACTGCTCCAGGCCATCGAACAGGTCGCAACCGGCACCTATGTGACGCGGCCGCACCGGGTGCAGAGGCTCGGCGACGCGCTGGAACGCGCGCTGGCCCGGTTGATTCGGTCTCATCGAGCAGGAGTACCCGGGCTGCCCAATGCCCGCTGGGTGGCGCTGCGCCTGCTGGACGCCGATGCCAGCATCGAAAAGGCCGTTCGTGAACACCGTCTGGGCGATCTTTCGCGTTTCCTGGAGTTGCCGACCGCCGAACCTCTCAGTGGCGGTGGAGTTGGCAACGTGAGTACGGGAGAAACGCTGCTGCAACGGCCGAGGATCTGCGTGGCGAACTTGGCGAAGATGTCCACGATCGCCTGATGGAAGCTATCTACTCGGACGCGTCGCAGATCGCCGACGCTGCGGTGACGCAGATCGGCCAGAAGGGCAGCCGGACGTCTGATCGCGCGCTGGATCGGGCGCTGACGCATCCTATCGGCGGCTTCCTGGTGATGGCGCTGATGTTCTTCGTCATCTTCTGGATCACTATCACCGGCGCCAACATCCCCTCGCGGTTGTTGTCCGATCTGCTTCTGGGCACGGTCTATCAGGGCCTGCACAGCCTGGCCGTGTCGCCCAGCGCGCCGGCATGGTTGTCCGGCCTGCTGATCGACGGGGTGTATGGCTACCGCCTGGGTATTGTCGGTGATGCTGCCGCCGATGGCCATTTTCTTCCCGCTGTTCACCCTGCTGGAAGATTTCGGCTATCTGCCCCGGGTGGCCTTCAACCTGGACCGACTGTTTGCCGGTGCCGGCGCGCATGGCAAGCAGTCGCCTCCATGATGATGGGCTTCGGATGCAATGCTGCTGGCGTGACCGCAGCGCGCATCATCGACAGCCCGCGGGAACGGCTGATCGCCATGCTGACCAACAACTTCAGCATCTGCAACGGGCGCTGGCCGACGCTGATCCTGATGGGCACGATCTTCATCGGCGCCGCTGCACCGCCCGCGCTAGCCAGTCTGGTCGCCGCCCTAAGCGTGGTCGCCGTCGCGGGACTTGGCATCCTGATGACGCTGCTGGTCTCGTGGGGGCTGTCCCACACCTGGCTAAAAGGGGAGACCTCAGTCTTCAGCCTGGAACTGCCGCCCTACCGCCCGCCGCAAATCCTCAGGACGCTGTACACTTCGATGGTCGACCGGACGATCATTGTCCTCTGGCGGGCGCTGTTGATGGCCGCCCCCGCCGGCGCAGTCATCTGGCTGACCAGCAACATCACCCTGGGCGACGCCACCATCGCCGGGCACATGGTCAATCTGCTCAATCCGATCGGGCTGCTCCTCGGCCTGAACGGGATCATCCTGACTGCCTATATCATCGCCATCCCAGCCAATGAAATCGTCATTCCGACCGTACTGATGCTGACGCTCACGCTGGGGCGCAACATCGCCGGGGCGCAGTCGGGCGTCATGCTTGAACTGGACAACTCTCAGGTTTACACCGTGCTGACGCAGGTTGGCGGCTGGACACTCCTCACGGCGGTCAACCTGATGCTGTTCAGCCTGCTGCACAATCCATGCAGCACCACACTCCTGACCATCTGGCATGAGACGAAGAATCTCAAGTGGACGGTGGTCGCGGCGCTGCTGCCGCTCTCCATCGGCGTTGCCGTGACCTTCATGACCGCCTTCCTGACGAAGATCCTCGCGTGATGGGGTGTGTCTTGACGGGCGGCCCGCTGACCGGTACAATTTCTCTTAATCTTGCCGGTTGCAAAGCCGATGGCGAGATGGAAACATGGGCGACTAGCTCAGCTGGTTAGAGCGCACGGTTCACATCCGTGAGGTCGCGGGTTCGAGTCCCCCGTCGCCCACAAATGCAAGAGGTCTCTCGTCAAATGAGAGGCCTCTTTTTTGCCGACGGGGTGTCCTGGCTTACCTGGGCGGGATGTGGCTCATGGCGTACTCGGCCAGTGCGGTGATGGTCAGGCTGGGGTTGACGCCTGGGTTCGCCGGGATGATCGAACCGTCGATGACGTACAGCCCCGGGTAGTTGAACACCTCGCAGCGCGTGTTGACCACGCCGTCGTCCTCGCTCGCGCCCATCGGCACACCGCCGATCAGGTGGGCGGTCGCCGGGATGCCGAGCAGTGTCTCGGGAATCGTGTCCTGCGCGATGCCCTGCGTCTTATCAGCGAATCGACGGGTCAGCCGGTGCGTGATGTCCACGTTCGGCGACATCGATGTGCCCACCGGAACCTCGGTCACCAGGCCGCGCTGAAAGCCCGTAAAGACGTGCCGACCCAGTCGCATCCGCATGGTGCTTTCGGCTGTCTGCATGATCAGCAGGATGGTCGATCGCTCGGACCAGCGCGAGAAAAGCTTGGTATAGAGGAACTCGCCAGGGTGGGTAATGCCGTGGAGCAGCGTCTTGACAGTGCGCTTGAGCAGTGTGTCGGCGCGGTCGATCATCGGGATAGCCAGCAGCTTCATGAACGAAGAGCCGCGTGGATAGCGGACTGGTTCCACGCGTGTGATGTCGTCCAGGGCGAAGATCGAGGTGATGGCCGGGCCGGTGGAATAGTCTGTCTTGGTGTCCCAGGAGGTCGAGCCGACCAGCGCTTCGCTGTTGGTGCGCACGTTGGTCCCCAGGCACTTGGACAGCCTGGGCAGTGTCCGATGGATGTCGCGGCAGCGGAAGAGCAGCTTCATGGTGCCGAGCGCATGGGCGGAGACAACGACTCCGCGCGTTCGCACTATCTGGGTCGCCCGCGCCCATGGAGCAGCCGTCGAGCGCCGGTAGACCACCTCATAGCGCGCGTTATCGGCCTGCCCGTCGGGCAGGGGCCGGATATCGACGACCTCGGCTTCCGCCTGGATGGTCGCGCCCCATTTTTCGGCAAAGTACAGGTAATTCTTCAGAAGGGTGTTCTTCGCCCCGTGACGGCAGCCCACCATGCAGCCGCCGCAGCCATTACAGCCGGTGCGTTCCGGTCCTTCGCCGTCGAAGTAGGGATCCGGCACCGCCTTGCCGGGGTCGCCGAAAAAGATGCCGACATTGGCCAATGTGAAGGTGTGGCCCCTGCCGTGTTCTTCGGCGATTTCCTGGAGCACCCGGTCGGCCGGGGTGAAGAAGGGATTGGGCGCCGCGCCGAGCATCCTCCGCGCTGTATCGTAGTGCGGACGAAGGATGGCCCTCCAGTCCGCCAGATGCCGCCAGCCGGGCGCGTCAAACAGCTCTTCGCCGGGTTCCATCAGGACGTTGGCGTAGACCAGGCTGCCGCCGCCGACGCCGCTGCCGTGCAGCACCATGATGTCCTTCAGCAGGCTAATCTGCTGGATGCCGAAACAGCGAGCGAGTGGCAGCCACAAATACTTGAAGATGTTCCAGTTGGTGCGCGGGAAGTCTTCATCCCGAAAGCGTTTGCCGCGCTCAAGAACCAGGACGGAATGTCCTTTTTCTGTCAGGCGCATGGCGGAAACGCTGCCGCCAAACCCCGACCCGACGACTACGTAATCCCATGTTTTCGAATCAAGTCTCATAATAGTTCCCGCCATCATCCATTTATGATCGATTGTACCCCGTTTCACGAGAAAACACGTTATGCTTGGGGCTGTCTCATGTGGGCTGCACGATGAACATAATCACAACCACTGACGAAAACGAAAGGGTATGCCGATGCAGATAGGGTTGCAACTGCCGTCCTTCAAAGTGTCCGGCGGCACCGCCGCCATTCGCCCGAAGCTGAAAGAGGTCGTTCGCGCAGCCGAGGACGGCGGCTTTTACAGCCTATGGGTGATGGACCATTTCTATCAGATACGGGGATTGTTCGGCGAAGCCTACACCGATCCGATGCTTGAAGCCTACACCGCCCTGGGCTTTCTCGCTGGCGTCAGCGAGCGGCTGATGCTCGGCGCGCTGGTCACCGGCGTGATCTACCGGCACCCGTCGGTGCTGCTGAAGATGATGAACACGCTGGATATTGTCTCCGGCGGGCGAGGCTACCTCGGCATCGGCGCGGCGTGGTATGAAGGCGAGGCGGAGGGGTTCGGGGTTCCGTATCCAGATACCAAGACGCGCTTTGAATGGCTGGAAGAGGCGCTGCAAATGGCGCACGCGCTGTGGTCGAGCGACGAGACGACCTTCAACGGCGCGCACTTCAACGCCCCCAAGCTGACCAACAACCCGCGCCCGCTCAGCCAGCCACACCCGCGCATCATGATCGGCGGAACGGGTCCGAACAAGACGCTGCGCATGGTGGCGCAGTACGCCGACGCCTGCAACATTTTCATGGGTGGCGGCGTGGATGCGGTGCGCGGCTCGCTGGACACGCTCAAGGGACACTGTGAGCGGCTGGGGCGCGACTACGCGACTATCGAAAAGACGACGCTGGGGACGGTCTATCTTGCGGCGGGGCACGAGACAGTCGAGGGGACGCTGGAGAAGCTGCGCCAGCTTTCGGAAATCGGCGTTACACATGTCATCGTGAACATGCCGAACGTGTATGAGATCGCGCCGCTGGAAATCTTCGCTCGCGACATCATTCCGCAGGCGGCGCAGTGGTCCTAACGACCGCCGGGGAGGCGCTGCGCCGTGCTGCGCAGCGCCTGTCGCCGGTCAGCGACTCGGCGGCGTCGGACGCGCAGGCGCTGCTGCGTCGGGTGCTGGCGGTGGACCGCGCGGCGCTGCTGGCGCACCCGGAACGCCCGCTGGACCCGGCGCAGGCGGCGGCTTTCGAGGACCTGATCGGGCGCGCCGCCGCCGGGGAGCCGCTGCCGTACATCCTGGGCAGGTGGCCCTTCTACGATCGCGATTTCATCGTGACGCCGGCCGTGCTCATCCCGCGGCCAGAGACGGAACTGCTGCTCGAACAGGCGCTGGCCTTCTCAGTCGATCGCGCACTCACCGCCATCGACGTGGGTACCGGCAGCGGCGCTCTGGCCGTGACTCTCGCAGCCCTGCGACCGCGCGCTGAGGTTTTCGCGACCGATGCCAGCGCCGATGCTCTGGCCGTCGCGCGGCAGAATGCATCCCTGTATGATGTCCCAGTGACTTTCCTCCTCGGTGACCTGCTGAATCCGCTGATCGAACGGCGTGTGCACAGCGATCTAGTCATGGCCAACCTGCCCTACATCCCGTCAGACGAGGTCGACCGCCTGCCGGTCAGCAAGCACGAACCGCGCCAGGCTCTGGATGGAGGCCGGGACGGGCTGGACCTGATCGCCGTCTGATGGGGCAGGTGCTGCTGGTCCTGAACCCGGGAGGCCTGGTTTTGTTGGAATTCATGTCCGGCCAGGGCGAAACGGTGGCCGCTGAAGCTCGTCGGTTACTTCCAAACGCGGCGGTCGAGATCCTCCATGACTATGCCGGCCATGATCGAATCGCGTGCGTTCGCCCGCTGGAGACTGCAAACTCCTAGGTGAAGAGAAGTGCCGCGCTGCATCTTGCAAAGCGCCGCGCCTATGCTAAAATATGCCTCCATATGGGCAGTTAGCTCAACTGGTAGAGCACTCCTTTGACGTGGGAGTGGTTAGAGGTTCGAGTCCTCTACTGCCCAAATGAGAGGAAATCTCCGGAAATGCCAGCATAGCTGCTGGTTTATTCGGCTATCATACCTGGCTGATCCCCGTGCTGCACCCGCTTCGAGACCTCATTAAAATAGGCGAATGGCGCGTGCAGTTCCAATCGCACTTACTCTTCCGGTTTGACGACAACCCGCTCGAGCATCAACCGCAGCAGTTCACGCTGGTCGCTGCGGATAAGACCTTTATTTAGGAAACCCACTTTCGCGATTTTCGCGGCATCCAGGCTGGTGACGTGCTGCTCATGTCTCCGATCCAGCACCTCGAGGCTGGCACACTACCGTCTCCGCCGTGCCTGACATTCCTGCCACAATTGCCGATAGATCTCATCTGCTATCTGCTCGCTGGTGAACGGCAGCGTTTGGAGCTTTGGCAGCTCAGTAGATTTGCTGCATATGACCTCTTGCGGCGTTTTCCACTGGCGGGGCAAGGCGTACCTTGCCCCTTGATGAGCGAAGCGACTACCGGCTTTTCGACGCGATATAGGCCGCCGTCGCCAGACCGGCACACGTCTGCACGCCGACCAGGCTACGAATGGGCAGCGCACGGTAATTCAGCCTGGCTTCCAAATCCCCGCCGGATTCGTCCAGGCGAGTCGCTGCTGCTTTGTAGGCAGCGGCAATCGTAGCAGCGGTGTTACCTGCGGCGATCTCGTCACCGAGCATACGTGTGAACATGCCATGCATGAGCAGACGGTAGAATGGCTTGCTCAGGACATTGCTGAATACTTCCGCTTGCGTCGCCGGGCGATCGGTTTCCGCGGCGGTCTGCGCCCACTGTCGTTCTGCTGCGCGAAAGGATTTGCCCATCTTGAGGAACGCGCTTACCGCGCGGGTGACCGGCGTCTCCAGCCGCAGATCCGCCCGCACAAGATCCATCTGGGCCGCCGTCCAGTCGTCGAACTCGTCCTGCAAATCCAGCCCCTGCACAATGGCATCACGCCGCCGCACGTCGGTCAGGCTCTGATCGTTGACACGTGGGTCGTCGAAGTAAGGCATTTCTACCACGAGAAAGAAGCCGCCGTATTTGGACGCATAGTCGGCGCTGGATGTCCCCGAATCGATCGCCGCCGCGGGGTCAGGTGCGCCGTTCTGTTCGAGATAGTTGTAGAAGTCTCGGGTGTCGATGATGCGGTAGACTGCCGGCGCAAAGGTCTCAGCGAAAGGCACTTCCGGCTCGCCCAGGTCCAGCGCCAGCTCGAACCAGGTCGGGATGTCGTGAAACGTCTGGTACAGCGGTTCGCAGCGATCCGAGATGTAGTAGTACACGCCGCCGAAACCGGCATTGTGCAGCGAATACATAAAATCCGGCTTGACCTCGTCGATTACGCGCATCAGCGCCTGGGTTTCCGGCAGCGGTTGGTCGAACTTGAGTGTCTTGTACTCGATCGGAAAGGTCCACTCGACCTGATCGAACATGGCCGGGCGAAAAAGTGCTGCGCGTAGTGCGTCGGCGTGAACGGCCCCTTGAACCAGCCTTCGTTCAGGCGCATCCCGTCGCTGTCAATCGACTTGATGAAATGCCAGGTGTAGCCCAGTTCGCTGCGCAGCGCCTCGTCCTCGCACAACCGCCGTGTGAGATATTCGATGGTCATGCAGCCAATGGGCTCATTGGGATGCGGCCCGCCAAACACGAACGCCTGTCGCTCGCCGCCTTTGATCGTCAGCAGCTCGATGGGGTCGCCGCGCCGGGTGGTCCCCACGACGCGCAGCTCCGTGAGATCGGGATACTCCGCATGCAGCTTATGGGTTGAAGCGTACATCTCGTCGACGGTGAGAAACACGGAGTAGTCGGGAATATCGCGCGCGATCTGCTGCAAGTCCATCTCTCAATCCTCCATGACAGGGTGGGGCGAGTATAAAGCGACTGCCCGCCAGGCTGCAATGTTCTGTGTCGTATTTTTGACGTCGGCACGAATTGTTGCGCACGCAGACGATGCTCGCTATGATATTTCAAATGCTCCACACCTTCGTAACCTTCCGAACGGCTGGTCGTCGAGAGTCGAGATCACCTACCTAATGCAGTATCTGTTTCGGCGCCTGATCGTTGTCCCCTTTCTTCTTCTCGGCGTGGCGACCGTCGTCTTCGCGCTGTTCCAGCTCACACCGGGCGACCCGCTGGTCGGGCGTTTTGGAATGCGGATCGACAACATGGATCCCGCTATGCTTGAACGGATGCGTGACGATCTTGGGCTGAACGATCCCGTGCCTGTCCAGTATGTGCGCTATATGGGCAATCTGCTGCGCGGTGATCTTGGCACGAGCATCACCACCCGCGCCCCGGTGCTGGAAGAAATCATGGCGCGTAGTGGGGCGACGATCGAACTGGCGCTTGTGTCCTTTGTGCTGATCATTACATGCTCGATCCCGCTTGGCCTGCTAGCGGCGCTCAAACGCGGTTCACTGATCGACCGTGTCCTGATGGGGGCGGCGTTGTTTGGATTTTCGGTGCCCGCCTTCTGGTTAGGGACGATGCTGATCCTGCTGTTCTCGATCCAGTTCAGAATTCTCCCGACCTCCGGTCGTGGGGATGGGCTGCTCTTTGAGCGTCTGCCATATCTGATCCTGCCCGCGCTGACGATCTCACTCGGCGCGATTGGCTATAACTCGCGGATTGTGCGGTCAGCGGTGCTGGAAATTATCAACCAGATGTACATCACGACGGCGCACAGCAAAGGGCTGCACCCCGCCGTGTTGTTATCCGCCATCTGCTGCCGAATACACTGATCCCAGTGGTGACCCTGATGGGTGTACAGTTTGCTGGACTGCTGGGCGGTGCGGCCATCATCGAGACGATTTTCGCATGGCCGGGGATGGGACGTCTCGCGATCAATGCCATTGGTCGGCGCGATTATCCACTCATTCTTGGTACAACGCTGATCTTCTCATTTGTCTACATCCTCATCAATTTGGTGGCCGATCTGTTGTATGTGGTGATCGATCCCCGTATTCGGTTGGAGTAATGATTTTATGGCGTCGACATCGCGGTCTAAAGGTGCGCTTGCTCCGGCAGCCGATAGCGCAATGACGCCGTTGAAAACATCAGCGACGCAGTCGCAGCGTGCGCTGCGCCGCCTGTTGCGCAACCGCACGGCGGTAGTCGGGATCGTGATATTGCTCGTCATCATGCTGGCCGCATTCTTTGCCCCGCAGGTCGCCCCCCACGATCCGTATAAGCAGGATTTCAGCAAAGGGAATCTTCCACTGTTCTCGCCTGACCACATTTTAGGGACGGACGATCTGGGGCGAGATACGCTCAGCCGCCTGATCTACGGCGGGCGTTCGTCGCTGGCAGCGGGCTTGCTGGTGGTTGCGATTGCCGCATCGGTCGGGGTGACACTGGGGCTCATCTCTGGTTACTACGGCGGCACGATTGACACGGTCATTATGCGGCTGGTCGATGTGCTGTATGCGTTCCCGTTCCTGATCCTGGCGATTGCGGTGGTTGCCATTCTTGGCCCCGGCTTGCTCAATGTGATGCTTGTCTTAGGCGCAATCGCATGGATCGACTATGCGCGCGTGGTACGCGGGGTGGTTTTGCAGGCCAAAGTGCAGGATTACGTGCTGGCGACGCGTGCCATCGGCGCCAGCAACTTTCGGATTGTCACGCGGCATATTCTGCCCAACTGCCTGAGCCTGATTATCGTGCAGGCGACGTTCAGCGTGGCAGCGGCGATCATCGCGGCGGCGTCGCTCAGTTTCCTCGGCTTTGGGGCGCAGCCGCCCGAACCTGAATGGGGGCGATGCTCAACGCGGCGCAACGATTTATCCGCTCGAACCCGATTCTGAGCATTCTGCCCGGCACGGCGATCATCCTGGTTGTGATCGCCATCAACCTTATCGGTGATGCGCTGCGAGATGCGCTCGATCCGAATACGCAGGATTAGGTACGGAGGGATGGGAATGAAACGTTTGGGAACACTTCTGTTGTTGATTGTCGTGTTGGGGGCGCTGGTCGGCATCGTCAGCGCGCAGGATACCCCGGTCGAAGGCGGCGTGCTGCGCGTCTCCGTCAGCGCCAACACTGGTCTGGATCCGATCTTCATCTCCGACGACATGTCGATGTATCCGTCGTCGCTGGTGTACCAGTTTTTGGTGCGCGCCATTCGCCAACCGGATGGGGCCATTGCTTACAAAGGCGACCTTGCCGAGTCATGGGACATCTCGGAAGATGGCACAGAGATCACTTTCTATCTGCGCCAGGGGATGACTTTCCAGGACGGCAACGCCGTGTTCCCTGAAGGCGAAGGCCGTGAAGTGGTGGCCGACGATGTCGTGTATTCTATGAACCGTCTGATGACGACCGAGGGCGCCTCTGTGGCCTCTGACCTGTCGGCGGCCTACGAGTCAATCGAGGCGATTGATGATTACACTGTCAAGCTCACGCTCTCGCAGCCCAATGGCATCATTTTCGACGGTGCGCGCGGCATCTCCTACCTGGCGATCTACCCGCGTGAAGCCGTCGAGCAGCTTGGCGACGACATTCGCACGAACCCGATTGGCTCCGGCCCGTTCGAGTTCGTCGAATATGTGGTCGATGATCATATTACCCTTCAACGCAACGAGGATTTCTATATCCGCCCCAACCTCGACGGTATCGAGTTCAGGATCATTCCCGATGCAGTAACAGAGGTATTGGCGCTTGAGGCAGGTGAAATCGATGTGATGGCCGGAGCGTCGCTGCCCAACACCGACATTGCGCGCTTCCGCGACAACCCTGACTTCCAGGTCATCGATACGCTGATTACGTTTACCACCCAGATCATTGTCAACGTTAACGTGCCGCTGTACTCAGATATCAGGATGCGCGAGGCGATCGCGAAGGCGATTGACGGACGCGGCATTTTGCGCGCGGTATATGGTGAGGTTGTGGTCGAGGGCTGCGGTCAGACTGGGCCCGGCTGGCCGGGCTATAACCCCGATCTGTGCCAGTATTTCCCGTATGAGCCGGATACTTCGCGCGCGATTCTGGCCGAACTCGGCTGGGCTGACAGCAACGGTGATGGCATTCTTGACAAAGACGGGCAGCCGCTGACCATCGAGTTTGAGGCTTGGAATCTGCCCGAAATGCCGCGCGTGATGGAAGCGGTGGTGACACAGCTTCGTGAGGTCGGCTTTGATGCGCAGCTTGAGATTGTCGAGTTCAGGACTTGGATCGAAGACTACAATGCGGGTGTATCGAAGCTGATGCCTACCTCCGGCTTCTGCTGCATTGGCGGCACCGAGGTCGTACTGGGGGCCTGGTGGTTTCCGGTGAGACTATGGGCATCAAGGATGAGGAAGCCCAGGCTCTGCTCGTAGAGGCGCTGACGGTGATCGATCTTGAGGAACGTTCGCCGCTGATCCAGCAGGCAGCAGAGCGGATTTACAGCCAGTACTACGCCATTCCGCTGGGCTTCCAGACCGTTTTCCGGGCGCAGAGCAGCCGCGTGCAGGATTTCCCCGGGTTCTTCTGGTGGTTCGCGGTCGTCGGCGAGGAATACAACGTGTGGCTGACTCAGTAGCTCAAGGTCAATTTGCGCGGTAGGGGCAGTGAAGCCCCTACCGCGCCCGTAAACCCGGGCGAACGTGACATCCGGGCAATCGGTGGAACGCAAACTCAGTGAATCATGAAAGTTCACCTTGACCATCAATCGCTGCGTTTTTTGAGCCAACCCCACCCCAAAAAATCTAACGCCTGTTTGCCCCTCTCCGCACGGAGAAGGGCGGTTGAGCGCAGCGAAACGGGGTGAGGTTAATCAATCCGTGACATACTGAACCTTGCGAAGGCCCCTGGCAATGAAGCTCTCCCCTACCTCACCTTGTCCTTGTGACCGCGGCGTTGCCTATAGAACGTCTTACCACTACGAAAACACGAGTCATGGGCTTGTTCTTCACAGACCTTCAATGCCGCCAGCGAATGTCGTGCGAATAACCTGACCCGCGTCACTTCTGCTATAGTGTTCTTGCGAGTCGTTCCTCACACGACAAGCTTTAAGGTGGGTGGGGAGTATTCGCTCACCGAGAGCTCACATCAAAATCGACTCGAGAAGCGCTCATAGCGAACAGCTTGAGGAAAAGTAATCGAATAGAAGAAACGTGCCGAGGGATTTGGCTGGAACATCTGTTCAGGAGATTTTGCCTCGTGCTCACACCTCCCGAAAAGCGACCACTTGCTGGTCGCTTTTTGCATGTACGCCACAATTTTCTTTGGAAGTGCAAATAGTTTTACGCTTACTTCCGAACAATGAAGTTACAATCTATAACAGTTGTCATCAACGCTGAAGCGAGCGAAATCAAAGGCTCCAGTGACGGTGAATTGCGACTGAAGAGAAAATGACATGGATGCCTCAACGCGCTCCGGCAGTTCCCCACAATACAACTTCCTGATCCTCGATGCCACACATTCGATAGAACGCTTCGTCGCGCAATACCTTCGTGACGAGGCCGGCATATCGTTTGACTGGCGGAGCACCACGACGATCGAGGAGCTTGAACATGCGCTGAGTGGGGCCGTTGACCTGATCCTCTGCAATCTAAATGCGCCGCAGACGGACATTGCAGATGCCATCGGGGTTGCTCAGCGCCTTCGCCCGGATGTTCCAGTCATTGTCGTCGCTGCACAGCCGACCGTACGGGATGCCGTCAGAGTGATGCGCCTGGGCGCGCGCGGTCTGGTCGATGCTTCGGATCCTCAAGGCTTCATCGAGATCGTTCGGCAGGAACTGGACGCTCTCGCCGCAGTGAGTGAAGTCATGCAGGTTGATTCGGCGCGCGCTGAGGAGACCTACTGGCGAAAACGGGCCGAAGAGGCGCTGCGCCAGAGCGAAGAGAAGATTCGTGCACTTCTCGATAATATGGCCGATGTGGTCTGGTCGGCCGAGCTGCCAGCGTTCCAGATGATCTATCTGAATCGAGCGGCCGAGAGCTTGTATGGCAGACCAAGTGCGGATTTCTACGGCGACAGCGATCTGTGGATGAAAGTCGTTCATCCCGATGATGCCGCTCTGGTCAAGGAGATGGAAGAGGCTGTCCTTCGGCAGGGTTACTGTCAGGCCGACTACCGCATCGTCCGTCCCGATGGAGAGGTGCGGTGGATCCACGACCGATCCTGGTTGGTGCGCGATGACCAGGGACAGGGACACCCGATTCGTCTTGAAGGCATCGCGAGCGACATCTCGGCCCGCAAGGAAGCCGAAAACGCTCTGCGCACCAGCGAGGCGCGCTATCGCAGCATCGTCGAGGATCAGTCCGAACTGATCTGCCGGTACGACAAGAATCTGAACCTGACGTTCGGAAATGCGGCTTACTGCAGAGCCTACGGTCGGAACCCAACGAGCTCGTCGGCAAATCTATCCCTTTGCCGGCATCCCCGTAGACTTGCTTGAGCAAAGCCGCGCCTACATTCGGTCGTTGACGCGTGAGAACCCTGTTTCCGTCTCCGTTCATCCGATGATCAGGGCGACGGATCGGCGCGCTGAGTGGAATGGAAAGATCGCGTCTTCCTGGACGAACGGGGGACATCTTCGAATACCAGGGCGTCGGCCGAGACATCACCGACCAGAAGCATGGCAGAAGATGCCTTGCAGCAAAGCGAGGAACGCATGCGGCTGTTCGTCGAACATGCGCCGGCGGCCATCGCCGTCTTCGACCGGGACATGCGCTACATGGTCGTGAGCCGGCGCTGGCTGGAGGATTATCGGCTGGGCGACATCGACATTGTGGGACGATCCCATTATGAGGCGTTCCCGGAAATTCCCTGAGCGATTGAAGGAAATTCACCGCCGCTGCCTGCAGGGCGCCGTGGAAAAGAGCGATGCGGACCTGTTCCCGCGCGCCGATGGAACCGACGATTGGGTCCGTTGGGAAATTCGCCCCTGGCGTGATCACCGCGGAGAAGTGGGCGGCATTCTGCTCTTTTTCGGAAGTTGTCACCGAGCGTGTCCAGGCGGAACTCGCCCTGCGCGCCAGTGAAGAGAAATACCGCAGCCTGGTGGAAAGTTCGGACGCGTGCATCGCCATGGTTGACGCGAACGGTACGATGCTGTACGCGAACGATCTCGCTGCCCAGCAGTTATCGATGAAACCGGAACAGATGGCCGGCAGAACATCCATCAACTCTTTCCTCCCGACGTTGCGGACTATCAGCTTGCCTCGATTCGCGAGGCTATCAGGACGGGGGCGGGGCTGGTCCATGAGGCGCCAACGGTGCTAGATGGACAGGAGTTCTGGTACCGCACCAGTATTCAGCCTGTGCGGGACGCCACCGGACATATATACGCAGGCCTCATCCACGCTTCCGATATCTCGCGCCAAGGCCCAGGAGGCCGCGCTGCGCCAGAGCGATCGCAGTTCCAGCAGTTCATGCGCCATTTGCCGGGCGCAGTCTACATCAGCGATGCCGACAACCGGGTCATCTACTGTAACGATCAGTAGCGCGCAGGTCTTGGGCTAACGGTCGAAGAACTGACCGGGGCGAGGCAACTACGAGCTGATGCCCGAAGAAGCCGCTGCGACGTATCGGCGCGAAAATGCGCAGGTTCTTGCCGAGAACCGGGCGATGGAATTCTTCCATATCGATCCAACCGGCGGCGAGCCTTCTCATTACCTGTCCATCAAGTTCCCGATTCCTCGGGCCGACCAGCCATCGATCCTTGGCGCGATCAGCCTGGACATCACTCGTGAGAAGCAGGTTGAGGACGCACTACGCCAGAGCGAAGCCTATTTGCGATCCCTGATCGAGTCTCAGACCGCCTTCAACCTTCGCGTCGACATGGAAGGCAAGATAACCTATTGCAACGAGCGTTATCGCCGGCACTTCAGTTGGATCGAGAACAGCATTGTTGGCTCGTCCTCACTGACATTCATATGGCCCGACGATCATCCCAGGGTGTATCTGGCGGTCGCAGACTGCTTTGAGCATCCTGGCAAACCCGTACAGGTCGAAATTCGCAAGCCGACCGAGGATGGCGGCTACATCTGGACGCTGTGGGAGTTTATAACCGTCCAGGACAGCCAGGAGGTTGTGACCGAGATCCACTGCGTCGGGTTCGATATCAGCCAGCAGAAACAAGCGGAAGTGGCTTGCAGGAAGCCAAAGACACCCTGGAGCAGCGCGTCATCGAGCGCACCGCTGAGCTGGCGCGCGCCAAAGACCGCATCGAAGCCATCATCAATCACAGCGGGGACGGGATCTTGCTGCTGGACACAGGACTGGGCATCCAGCAGGCGAATTATGCCTTCGCCGAAATGTTTGGCGCTGACGTGGATAGCTATTTTGGGCAGAAGCTGTCGGCCTATTTCACGATGGAGCAGCCCGGCGATCTTGACGCTGTCGTGCATGAAAGTGCGTCGATGCATCTGACTCGGCAGGTTGAGGCGCGGGCGAGGCGAGCTGACGGCCTCGAACTTCACGTCGAGATCAACATTGCACCCGTCAACCGCTCTGAGAACACCGTACGTAATCTGGTATGCATTGTCCGAGACATCACCGAGCGCAGGCGGGCCGAGGATGCCCTCCGCGAGAGCGAAGAGCGCTACAGGTTGCTCGCGGAGAATGTATCCGATGTCATTATCAAGACCACACCGGATGGTACGATCACTTTTGTGACGCCCGCAAGCTATCAACTGGTCGGACACTCCCGACCAGTTGATTGGGACGCACGTTAACCCACTGCTTCACCCCGATGACGTGAATGTGGCCAGAGACAAGAGATCACAGGTCTTGAACTCCAATGCGTCGTATTACGTGAATTCATATCGGCTTCGTCACACAGACGGCAGTTACATCTGGGCGGAAGTCACGAGACACAATCATGCGCGACGAGCACCGGTGAACCGCTGGAAGTGATCGGCATCGTGCACGATATTACGGAACGAAAGCGTGCCGAGGATGCCCTCCGCGAGAGCGAAGGAACGTTACCGTCTGCTGGCAGAAAACGTCAACGACGTCATCATCAAACTGGGACCGGATGGCGGGGTTGTCTTCGTGACTTCCTCAATCTACGGCCTGGGTGGGTACCAGCCTGAAATTTCATCGGACACTCGGCTTCGACTTCGTTCACCTGACGACGCTCCCCGTTCTACCAGAAATCATGCTGAAAGCGATCGCTTCCAGGCGCGGCCCACATTACCCTGACTGAACGTGTCCGCCGCCAAGGCGGGGCACTACCTGTGGGCAGAGGTCACAAACACAAACGTCTACGACCCAGAAACCGGCGCTCTGGTGGAGATGGTCAGGTCTGCGCAACATCACGGCGCGAAGGCGGGCAGAAGAAGCTCTACGTGAAAGTGAGGAACGGTACCGACTGCTGGCCGAGAACATCAGGGATGTGATCATAAAGTTCAACATCGAAGGCGTGATCGCATTTGCTGCGCCTTCATGTTTTGAACGAACCAGTTACACTCGTGACGAACTTGTCGGACGCTACGGCGGCGGTTCCTGCATCCGGCTGATCTCCCTGAAGTGCGGGAAGAAGCGGAGTCAAGCGCTTGCAGAAGAACACTGGTTTTACACAGTGAGTTATCGTCTGCGACACCGGATGGTCACTACATCTGGGTTGAGACAACCAACACCGTTGTCACATGACCCTGCTAACGGACGGCCGCTGGAAATCATCG
>JADJPJ010000099.1 GCA_016713325.1 Candidatus Flexifilum affinis
AAGCTCGGGGCTTCAGATACCGTTCGACCTGTCGTGCGCGCTTCCGGTGGGGATCTATCTCCAGCAACAGGCTCTGCTGGCCTCAGGACTGAGCCGATCTTGTCCCACCTGATCCGCTGGGGTGCTTCGTTGAGCATACCCCATTTCCAAGATACAAGGACTGAGTAAAACCAATCTTGCAGACAGCGCCTTTACTCAGTCCTCAGTACTTTCGACTCAGTACTGTTCAACCGTGTATGTGAGAACAGGATGTTGCGATGCCCTCCCGCCGCCCCCGCCACGAGGACCTGCTCAAGCTGATCGCCGAGCGGCGCCAGGCCGAGCGCCTGGCCCCGCTGATCGCCCGGCAGGAGGCGCTGGCCGGCGCGCTGGATGCCCTCAACGCCTACGACGCGCTGGACGATGTGCGCCAGGTGCGCTTCGTGCGCGACACGTGCTTTGGCCCCCGGCCTTACACGGGGATCGCGCCCTCGCCCTGGGTCGGTGTGCTGATCTGGAAGAGGGCGCCCGGCTATTTCGGCTACAAGACGCTGACCCTCTACGGCGTGTGGGCGCGCGATGCCGAGCCAAATCCTGAAGCAGCCGCTGACAGCCCTATCGCCATCGCCGTCGGATCGAAGGCCATCCCCTACACCTCCGACTTCTACGACGCCGAGGCCTATTTCAAGCTGATCCGCGCCGGCTTCGAGGATTACTATGCCGACGACGGCCGACCGCCCGCCGATCTGCCCGCTGCCTTCGTCTATGATCGGGCGGGGCGGCTGGCCCAGCGCAAGGCGCTGATCGCGATGCTGTCTGGCATTCTGGGCGGCGGAACCATGACCGGTGAGTGAACAGGAAGCCGCGTGAGTTTTTCTTTGAACACCGCCAGTCGGACTCGCCCCTGGTGGCCTTCGTCTGGCGCGCCGAGAGCGAGCACGTCACCCCCTTCGTCTCGCAGGCCGCCAGCCAGTGGGAGATGGTCATCAGCAAATATCAAGGGATGCACACCCTCACCCTGCGCGGGCCGGAGACGAAAGCGAAGCCCGTAGAAGGCCCGGCGGACGCCGAGTTCTTCGGCATCGCCTTCCACATGGGCGTCTTCATGCCCCACCTGCCCGCCGTCGATCTGGTGGACAGCGAACGGACGCTCCCCGAAGCATCCGGCGGCGATGTCTGGTTCGCCGGCTCGGCCTGGGAGCTGCCTACCTTCGACAATGCCGACACCTTCATCCAGCGCCTGGTCCACGACGGACTGCTCATGCGCGATCCGGTGGTGCCGGCGGCGCTGGACGGGCGGCCCACCTATCTCTCACCCCGCGCGCTCCAATACCGCTTTCTGCGCGCCACCGGCATGACCCACACCACCATCCGGCAGATCGAGCGCGCCCGCCGGGCCGCCGCGCTCCTGGGGCGGGGCGCCTCCATCCTCGACACGATGCACGAGACCGGCTACTTCGATCAGGCGCACCTCACCCGGTCGCTCAAGCGCTTCATGGGCTACACGCCCTCGCGGCTCCTCGAACTGCCCCCGACCCAGGTGGCCTGGGTCGATCAGTCTGCATAATTTGCGTTTTTGTACAAGACCCCGCCGGCCCTTTTCGCTATCCTGAGCGTGTTGATGGTGAACAACAGCAGGAGGCGTGCGGCCATGCGCAAAATCGTTGTCTCGACCTACATGACCCTGGATGGCGTGATCGAGAATCCGATGTGGACTTTCCCCTACTGGAGCGACGAGATCGCGGCGTTTCAGACGGACGACCTGTTCAACAGCGACACCCTGCTCATGGGACGCGAAACCTATGAGAGTTTCCTGGCCGCCTGGCCCCCTCGCGCCGGGACCGACGCCTTCGCCGACCGCATCAACACCATGCCCAAGGTCGTCGCCTCGCGCACCATGCAGAGCGCCGAGTGGAATTCGACTGTCCTCCAGGGCGATGTCGCGGCCGAGCTGCGCAAGCTGAAGGAGCAGCCCGGCATGAACATCCTCAAGTACGGCGGCGGCGAACTGCTGGGCACGCTGCTCCAGAACGACCTGCTGGATGAACTGCACGTGCTGGTCTACCCGCTGGTCCTGGGCAAAGGCGCCCGCCTGGTGATGGACGGCGTCGAAGGCAAGCTCAAGCTGGCTGATACTCGAACGTTCAGTTCCGGCGTTGTGGCGCTGCTGTATGAGAAGGCCGAAGAAAAGAAGGATTGAGTGGAAATCCAGACCCGCGGCGCCACCCGATGTTGGCGCAAAATCGCGGGCAGGTTCGTTGCACTGCACCCGGTTCCGTTTATAATCTGTTGGAGGTGCAGCAAATAACCCCAGAGGAACGACATGAGCGGCGATCACCCAACGGAAGCAGCGAGATTGACCAAATTGGAGGAGGCACCGTTGGCGTTGGGAGACATGCGCTCAGCCCTGGAGTTCTTCGAACAGGCATTGTCACTCTCCAAGGCGGTTGGGGACCGTGGAAGCGAAGCAGTGATTCTGAACAACATCGGGGTTGCGTGGGATGCTTTGGGGGAGAAGCGTAAAGCCCTGGAATACTACCAACAGGCCCTGCCCTTGAGACGCGCCGTGGGCGACCACAGTGGGGAAGCGACGACGCTGACCAACATCGGGGTAGCATGGTCGGGTTTGGGGGATCAGCACAAAGCTCTAGAATACTACCAACAGGCCCTGCCCTTGTCCCGCGCCGTGGGCGACCGCGGCGGCGAAGCGGCGACGCTGACCACCATCGGGGTAGCGTGGTCGGCATTGGGGGAGAAGCGCAAAGCCCTTGAGTTCTTCGAACAGGCCCCGCCCTTGAGTGCCGTGGGCGACCGCGGCGGCGAAGCAGCGACGCTGAATAACATCGGGTTGGCGTGGTCTGACTTGGGGGAGAAGCGCAAAGCCCTTGAGTTCTTCGAACAGGCCCTGCCCTTGAGACGTGCCGTGGGCGACCGCGGCGGCGAAGCGGCGACGCTGACCAACATCGGGTTGGCGTGGTCTGACTTGGGGGAGAAGCGCAAAGCCCTGGAGTTCTACGAACAGGCCCTGCCTTTGAGCCGTGCGGTCGGCGACCGCCGCGGCGAGGCGACGACGCTGCACAACATCGGGTCGGCGTGGTCTGGCTTGGGGGAGAAGCACAAAGCCCTGGGGTACTACGAACAGACTCTGCTCTTGAGACGCGCCGTGGGCGACCGCCGGGGCGAGGCGACGACGCTGAACAGCATCGGGTTGGCGTGGTCTGACTTGGGGGAGACGCGCAAAGCCCTGGAGTTCTACGAACAGGCCCTGCCCTTGTTCCGCGCCGTGGGCGACCGCGGCGGCGAAGCGACGACGCTGAACAACATCGGGAGTGCGTGGTCTGCCTTGGGGGAGAAGCGCAAAGCCCTGGAGTTCTACGAACAGGCCCTGCCCGTGTTCCGCGCCGTGGGCGACCGCCGCGGCGAAGCGGTGACGCTGAACAACATCGGAGGGGTGTGGTCGGCGCTAGAGGAGAAGCGCAAAGCCCTGGAGTTCTACGAACAGGCCCTGCCCGTGTTCCGCGCCGTGGGCGACCGCGCCGGCGAAGCGACGACGCTGAACAACATCGGGGGGGCGTGGTCTGCGTTCGGGAGCAGCCTGAGTTCACGAACAGCGCTCTTGAGCCGCGGTGGGGACCGCGGCGGCGAGCGACGACGCTGAACAACATCGCGTTGGCGTGGTCGGGTTTGGGGAGCAGCGCAGAGCCATGGACTTCTACGAACAGGCGCTGCCCTTGAGCCGCGCCGTAGGCGACCGCCGCGGCGAGACGACGACGCTGAACAACATCGGGAGTGCGTGGGCTGACTTGGGGGAGACGCGCAAAGCCCTGGAGTTCTACGAACAGGCTCTGCCCTTGAGCCGTGCGGTGGGCGACCGCGGCGGCGAAGCAGCGACGCTGACCAGCATCGGGTTGGCGTGGCACGCCTTGGGGGAGAAGCGCAAAGCCCTGGAATTCTACCAACAGGCTCTGCCCTTGAGACGCGCCGTGGGCGACCGCAGCTGGGAGGCGACGACGCTGAACAACATCGGGGGGGCGTGGAATGCCTTGGGGGAGAAGCGCAAAGCCCTGGAGTTCTACGAACAGGCCCTGCCCTTGAGACGCGCCGTGGGCGACCGCGGCGGCGAAGCGACGACGCTGACCAACATCGGGTTGGCGTGGTACGCTTTGGGGGAGAAGCGCAAAGCCCTGGAGTTCTTCGAACAGACCCTGTTCTTGAGACGCGCCGTGGGCGATCGCCGCGGCGAAGCGGCGACGCTGACCAACATCGGGAGTGCGTGGTCTGATTTGGGGGAGAAGCGCAAAGCCCTGGAGTTCTTCGAACAGGCCCTGCCCTTGAGACACGCTTTGGGCGATAGGGTCGAGGAAGCGACGACGCTGAACAACATCGGGAGTGCGTGGTCTGCCTTGGGGGAGAAGCGCAAAGCCCTGGAGTTCTACGAACAGGCCCTGCCGTTGAGCCGCGCCGTGGGCGACCGCGGCGGCGAAGCGGCGACGCTGAACAACATCGGGTTGGCGTGGCACGCCTTGGGGGAGAAGCGCAAAGCTCTGGAGTTCTTCGAACAGGCCCTGCCCTTGAGCCGTGCGGTGGGCGACCGCGGCAGCGAAGCGACGACGCTGAACAACATCGGGGGAGCGTGGGATGCTTTGGGGGAGAAGCGCAAAGCCCTGGAGTTCTTCGAACAGGCCCTGCCCGTGTTCCGCGCCGTGGGCGATAGGCGCGGCGAGGGCTATACACTTCACAATATGTGTTTCATCTTCGAGGAGTTGGGCGATCTCACCCGGGCGATTGCATGTGAAGGGCAATCTGCTAGCTTGTTGGAGGCCATTGAAGATACGAACGCCAGGTCTAGCCGAGAGAATTTGGAGCGTCTGAAGCGCAAGCGTGACGGCCAAGATTCATCCGAAGCGGATCAGATGGCCGCCGTCATGCGGCAGCTTGCCCACGTGTATGCTCAGGGCGGCGAGACGGCGGTGCGCGCGCTGCTCAAGGATGCGAATCAGCCCGACGAAGCGCTGAATGCCCTGCTGGCGCAGTTGGCGGCGGGTGCGGGATCGTCAGAAATTGATGAAGTCGAGGACATTTCCACCCTCCCCGACGAGATCGTGCAGAACTTCGCCAACAACACGGTGGCCGTCCGCACCCAGGCGCCGGACAGGCTCGACGAATGGCGGGGCAACCTCAACGAGATTCTCGCCGATTTCGCCGGGCGCGGGCCGGACTGGGCGGCGGAGGTCGCCTACGTGGAGGCGCTTCTGGCGGTTGTGAACGGTGAGTCACCCATCCTGCCCGGCGACAATCCTTATGCCGACGTGGTGCGGCAGGTGGTCGAGGCGTCGGCGGGGTTTGCGGATGAAGAAGATGACGAGGAAGACGAGCGATCCACCCTCCCCGACGAGGTAGTCGTGAACCTCGCCAATAACACGGTAGCTGTCCGAACATCGATGCCGGAGAGACTTGGTGAATGGCGAGGCAATCTCATCGAGATTCGCGCCGATTTCGCTGGGCACGGGCCGGGTTGGGCGGCGGAGGTCGCCTTCGTTGAAGCGCTGCTCGCAGTCACAAACGGCGCGGCACCTATTCTGCCCAATGACAATCCTTATGCCGGCGTGGTGTGGCGAGTGGTCGAAATCGTGGTGCGGAACGGCGGGCCTGCCAGGTGACCGCCATCTGGCAGGCGTATGGTCCTTAGCCCACTGGCTAAGGTGAAGACAAGCCCGCTGTAATTGGGTTCAACGCTGCCTGCGTTTTGCCGCCGTTCAAGAAACTGCGTATTCGGTAGCGGGGCGCTTCAGCGCTCAGCGGACCGCTTTTCCTCATCCCTCATTCCTTCCTCCACCAATCCCCACAAAACCCCGTACATCGCCCGGCATGCCGATTCCACCGCCGCCGCCAGATCGCCGGCCCCGGCCAGCGCCTCGATGCCGGCCACGATCCCCGTCCACCCGTCCCGATTCCAGACCAGCGGCTCGGGCAGCGCCGGCGGATCGAATCCCTCCGGGTAGGGATAAGCGTAGGCATACAGATAGGGCCGCTCGTACTGCCCCGTCGTGAACGGCGCAAAGCCGAAATTGAGATGCGGCTTCCCCTCATCCATCGCGGCGTTGGCCGGGCTGAAGGCCAGGGTCGAGATGTCCATATGGTGCGGCCAGACCACAACCGGCGAGAAGTGCCCTTCCAGCCGCGCGCGGAAGCGGGCGATGCCGGTGAAGGCGGCGTACTGTGTCTCGGCGTAGACCGCCGCCACCGCCCGATCCGCGCCCGTCAGCGGATCGGCGCCGCTGACCGTCTCCGGCTTGCGCACCTCGGCCAGGCGGATCGCCTCCTGCACGGCGCGCAGCAGCGACGCCTGGGTGTGCTGCGTCACGTCGATCGGCGCGGCGTCGATTCCCTCGAAGCGAATCATCAGCCCGACAAAGTCGAACAGCAGGCGCGATCCGTCCGGCAGCCGCTGCGTGGCCAACCCGTCCGGCGCCGGCTCCAGCCCCAGATGCAGCGCATTGCGCCGCGCCGGCAGCAGGGTCGCCTGCACCCGCCCGATCACCTGGGCGGCCTGATGCAATACGCCAATGGTCGGCGTCCACGTCGTCAGATCCTCAAATGTCGCCAGCGCCATAACCCCTCCTGTGGGTGATTTTTCGTGCATTGAAGATGCCGATTGGACGCCGCAGCTCGCCGTTTTGTGACACGTTCGCGACAAGCCGTTTGCGACAAGTCCATGCGCGGCGCTAAAATCTGCATAAGAGTGTCTCATCAGGAGAGATTTTTGTGGGAGCTACCGGCGCGTTCACGTTCGTGCTGCACGGGCATCTGCCTTATGTTCGGATGCGCTACTTTCGCGGCGAGGCCTGGCTGCACGAAGCGCTGCTCTTCAGCTATCTGCCGCTGCTGGAAACCCTGTATGCGCTGCACGATGAAGGGGTCCGGGCCAATCTGACGCTGTCCTTCTCCCCGGTCCTGCTGGAGCAGCTCGCCAGCCCCGGCCTGCTGGAGCATTTTGACGCCTTCGTCGCCGAGCGCACCGCCGCCGCCGAGGCCGACATCGCCTACTACGAGGGCGAGGCCTACAACGAGCATCTGCGTTATCTGGCCATCTACCAGCGCGAGTTGTTCGCGGCCGCCCAGCGCTTCTACAAGGAGCGCCTGCGCGGCGACCTGATCGGCGGGCTGCGGCTGCTCCAGGAGAATGGCGCGGTCGAGATCGCCGCCAGCGCCGCCACACACGCCTACCTTCCCCTGCTGGAACAGGGCAGCAGCGTCCACGCCCAGCTTCACGCCGGCCTGCGGTCATACCACCGGCTGTTCGGGCGGCGGGCCACCAGCTTTATGCTCCCCGAACACGGCTACCGCCCCGGCATCGAGGACGAACTCGCCAAACACGGCATCCAGGTTTTCTTCGTCGAGGGCCACGCCATCCGCGGCGGCGATCCGACCGGCGCGGCAACCGGCGACGTGCTGGGCGGTCTGGGCGCGGTCAAGCGGCAGTATGCCATCACCGACCGCTTCCTGGCCGATGTCCAACTCGACGCCTCGACCCGCAACGCCTATACGGTCGGGAAGAGCACCACGGCCGTCCTGGGTCGCAGCGCCAGCGCCAGCACCCAGGTCTGGGGCGAACTCCTGGGCTATCCCGGCGATTTCGACTACCGCGACTTCCATCGCAAGGCCGGCACCAGCCGCCTGCAATACTGGCGCGTCACCGGCAAGAACGTCGGCGACGAGCAAAAAGACTACTACCACCCCGACTGGGCCAGCTACAAAATCGAGCAGCATGCCGAACACTTCGTGCACGTCGTCGGCGATCTGCTGCGCGGTCACTACCAGCGCCACACCCACAGCGGCATCGTCATGGTCAGCTATCCCATGGAGCTGTTCGGCTGGCGCTGGCACGAGGGTATCCTGTGGTTGGGTCAGACACTGCGCCAGTTCCACGCCACGCCGGATATCCAGCTGACGACCGCCACGGAAGCGATCCAGTTGTTCCCACCTGTCGGCCCGATCGACCTGTTCGAAAGCTCGTGGGGCGCGGGCGGGCGGCACTTCAACTGGAACAATATCGACACAGCCTGGATGTGGAGCGAGATCGCCCGCTGCGAGGCCCGCATGGAGGCGCTCGCCGTGCGTTACACCGAGCCGACCGCCGACGAAGCGCTGGTGCTGGCCCAGGCGGCGCGCGAAACCCTGCTGATGCAGAGCGGTGACTGGCAGCTCTTGATTTCCACCGGCGAGGCGCGCATGTTTGCCATGCACCGCTTCACCCAACACGTTGAACGATTCGAGGCGCTGGCCGACTCGTTGGATTCCGGCGAAGTCGACAGCGATACGGCCCAGGAGTATTTCGAGCGAGATCAGCTTTTCCCGGATATTGATTACCGGTGGTTCCGCCCTCGCACGTAGGGCCTGACTCTCAGCAGCGGCCCAATAGGCCGCCTGCGCACCACGGGGCAGGATGATCCGATGTCAGACTTGCCTGTCCCGGCCAAACTAGGAGGACAACGTCCATGAACGTCCTGTTCATCAGCACCGAAGCCGATCCGTTCGCCAAAGTGGGCGGTCTTGCCGACGTGGTCGGCTCGCTCCCCAAAGCGCTGCGCGGACTCGGCGTCGACGCCCGCGTCCTGATGCCCTTCTACGGCTTCATCGACCCCAGCCGCTTCGACATCCATTACTTGTTCAGCTTCGAGCACACCAACCGGCGCGGCACCACCCACGTCGACATCTTCACCACCGAGCGGGACGGCGTTCCGTTCTATTTTATGCGCGCGCTGCCCTTCTTCGGCGGCGAAGGCACCGTCTATTCCGACTGGGATGGCGACATGCCGCGCTTCATCTTCTTCTGCCTCGCCGCGCTCGACGCCATCGTCCACCTGCGCGGGCGCACCGGCTTCTTCCCGGATGTCCTGCACGTTAACGACTGGCACACCGGCGCCATCCCCTTCCTGGTGGACAACCGCCGCATGTACGACCCGGACTGGCGCCATGTCGGCATCCTCCTCTCGATCCACAACATGCAGTACCAGGGCGAGTACTGCGGCGGCTGGATGTTCGAATACGGCGCCCCCGGCCGCAACCACCCTGAATTGTCGCGCCTCGGCATGACCGACAACATGCTCGGCATGTCGATCGCCTACAGCGACATCGTCAGCACCGTCAGCCCGCACTACGCCCTGGAGATCCAGTATCCCTATATGGGCTTCGGGCTGGACCCGCTGATCCGCACCCGTGACTCGGACCTCTACGGCATTCTCAACGGCCTGGATGTCGACATGTGGAACCCGGCCACTGACCCGCTGCTGGTCGCCAACTTCTCCGCCGACACCTTTCGCGAGCTGCGGCCGGCCAACAAGGCCCAGCTTCAGGCCGAGGTCGGCCTGCCCGTTCGCGACGACGTCATGGTCGTGGGCATGGTCACCCGGCTGGTCGAGCAGAAAGGCCTGGATCTCGCCTTTCCGGCTCTGCGCGCCATCCTGGGCGACACCGACATCCAGTTCGTCGGCCTCGGCTCCGGCGAGAAGCACTACAACGATCAGTTCGCCAGCATTGGCAGTGATTTTCCCGACAAGGCGCGGATCTACGTCGGTTACAACGCGGCAGTGGCCCAGCGCATCTACGGCGGCTGCGACGTCTTCCTCATGCCCAGTCACTTCGAACCGTGCGGCGTCGGCCAGATGATCGCCATGCGCTATGGCGCGCTTCCGCTGGTGCGCGAGACCGGTGGCCTGGCCGATACGGTCGCCAACTACGACAACGCCGACGCCGATACCGGCACCGGTTTCGTCTTTCAGTGGCAGGAATGGCAGGCGACGCTTGGCACGCTGCGCTGGGCCAACGAGACCTTCCACACGCGCAAGGAAGCCTGGGCGCGTATGCAGGAGCGGGCTATGCGGAGGGATTTCTCGTGGGATACCAGCGGCCGCGAATACATCCGCCATTACCAGGAGGCGCGCAGCCGCCACCAGGGCTGACATTCAGTGCTGAGAACCGAGTAGGTTCTCGGAGAATTCGGCAATACGCATGAGTGTCTGGGCGCACACGTTGGTGCGCCCAGATACTTTCAACAAACCGTGCCGCTTTACGCGAAGTGCGCTACACTCTCTGAGAAAAATGTCGATTCATAAGGGGGCATCTTCATGGCAAAAACGAAGGCGGTCATCCTGGCAGGTGGCGAGGGCACGCGCCTGCTCACCCTGACTCAAAAACGCGCCAAGCCGGCCGTGCCCTTTGCCGGCAAATACCGTATCATCGACTTCACACTGAGCAACTGCGTCAACTCCAATATCTTCGACGTGCTCATCCTCACGCAGTACCGCCCGCACAGCCTCAACGACCACATCGAGCGCGGCCGTCCGTGGGATCTCGACCGTTCGTTCACCGGCGGCGTGCAGATTTTGCAGCCCTACCGCGGGCGTAACGATACCGACTGGTACGTCGGCACCGCCGATGCCGTCGCGCAGAACATGAACTTCGTCCGGCGCGGACGCCCGGAATACGTCCTCGTCCTCAGCGGCGATCACATCTACGAGATGGACTATGACGTCCTGGTCGACTACCACGAGCAGCGCGGCGCCGACGCCACCGTCTGCACGATCAACGTCCCACTCGATGAAGCCAGCCGTTATGGCATTGTCGACGTCGGCGAAGACCTGCGCATCCGCAAATTCGTGGAAAAGCCAAAGAACCCGCCCGGCACCCTGGCCAACATGGGCGTCTACGTCTTCAGCTACGCGGTCCTGGAGCGGCTGCTCGAAGAAGACCGCAACATGCCGAACAGCGCCCACGACTTCGGCAAGGACATCCTGCCGCGCATGGTGGCCGAAGGCATGAACATGTTCGCCTTCCCCTACGGTGGCTACTGGATCGACGTCGGGACGGTCGAGGCCTACTGGGAAGCGCACATGGATTTGCTGGCAAGCCCGCCGTCCATCAACCTGAACGACCGCACCTGGATCATCCACACCAAGTCGGAAGAGCGCCCGCCCGTCATGGTCCACAAGGGCGCCACCGTCACCGACAGCCTGCTCACCGACGGCACAGTGGTCATGCCCGGCGCAGTGGTCGAGCGTTCGGTGCTGTCGCCCGGCGTCTTCGTCGGCCCCAATGCCGTCATCCGCGAGTCCGTCGTGCTGACCGACGCCTACATCGAAGCCGATGCGGTGGTCGAACGCTGCATTCTGGACAAGATCAGCGTCATCGGCCACCGCGCGCACGTCGGTTCGGCGGCGCCGCTCGGCGAACTGAAGATCACCTGCGTCGGCAAGAACTCGCACGTGCCGGCGGGCTATACGATCGGCAATGGTTCTGTCATGGGAACCGATCTGCGTCCGGAGGATTTCGCCGGTTTCGCCGACAAGATCGTCCCCAACGGCACGCGCATCGGCTACGCGGGCAAATAGCCGCGCTTTGATGCCGCCCGTCGCCGTCATCTCCACCGTTCTGAACGAAGGCGAGTCCATCCGTGCATTGATGGACTCGCTTGCTGCTCAGACCCGCCGCCCAGACCAGGTGGTGATTGTCGATGGCGGCAGCCGCGACAACACCGTGGCCGTCATCCGGCAGTACGCCGACCGCCTCCCCCTGGCCGTCATCGAGCGCCCGGGCGCCAACATCAGCGCCGGCCGCAATGTCGCCATCGCCGCCATCGCCAGCCCGGATGGAAGCAATCCGATCGTCGCCTCGGTGGATGCCGGCGTCGTGCTGGAGCCGGACTGGCTGGCGCGGCTGGTCCAACCTTTGCTGGACGATTCGACAGCGACGGTGAGCGCCGGCTTCTTCCTGGCCGATCCGCGCACCGTTTTCGAGGCCGCGCTCGGCGCGACCACGCTGCCGGAAGTGGACGAGATCGACCCGGCGTCCTTTCTGCCCAGCAGCCGCAGCGTGGCCTTCCGCCGCTCGGCCTGGGAGCGCGTCGGCGGCTACCCGGAGTGGATCGACTACTGCGAGGATCTGATCTTCGATCTGCGCCTCAAAGCGCTGGCCGGCAGCCGGCCGTTCGCCTTTGTGCCCGACGCCGTCGCCCATTTCCGCCCCCGCCAGACGCTTCGCTCGTTTTACCGGCAGTATTTACCTGTACGCGCGCGGCGACGGCAAAGCCGACCTGTGGCGCAAACGGCACGCCATCCGCTACCTGACGTATCTGGTCGCGATGCCGCTGCTGCTCCTTCTTGGGTCTGTCTTGCACTGGGGGTTCTGGGCGCTGCTGGTGCTGGGCGGCGCGGCCTATCTGCGCGCGCCCTACCGGCGTCTGCCGGCCGTGCTGCGCCGCGCCGAGATAAGCGGCCACCTCGTCCTCTCACCATCCGACCGTCTGCGCGCCGCCCTGCTCATCCCGGTCATCCGCGTGGCCGGCGACGTGGCCAAAATGCTGGGCTACCCGGTCGGCTGGCGCTGGCGTCTGCGCAATCACCCTCCGGCGTGGCAGTGATCTATCCACCTTCCTCAGGCATCTGCATCAGGCCTGCAACCGCCCCCGCCGGGTCCTGAATGATGGCATACGGCATGTCCTTCCCCCGCTTGACCACCTTGCCGCCCAGCCGCTCGACGGCCGCAACGCTCGCATCCAGATCGGCCACCATGATGTAGATCATCCACTGCGGCGGGATATCCGCGTTTATGCCCCGACGATGCACGATGCCGGCCGCGGTCGTGTCCGTCCCCGGCTCCGTCATGTTGTAGTCGGCATACCCGTCCATATCGACGTCGCTGTGGTCCCAGCCGACAACTTCCTTGTAGAAGTCGCGCACTTCCTCAGTGTTGTCGACGGTCAGATCGAACCACGCAATAGACCCCACACGCATGCCGCTCATGCTGTCGCTCCCTGGTGTTTGAAATTGGCGATTAATGCTGTGTCAAGAGCGTAGCACAGTTTCGTCAATAGAACAAATAAGCTATGATTAAGTCTTCGTCATCATGCAGCGGACGGAGCAAGATTCGTGGACAAGATGCACACGACCAACTACTTCAACACGTTTATCACCGCGGCCCCTGATTCACCCGTGGAGTGCAGCGTCGTGCCGTCGATGCGCGGCGACTCCAAGCCCGTGCATCTCCTGGTCTATGAACTGCTCCAGGCAAACCCCTACACCTATACCGGCGACGATGTCCTGTTCATGACCTATGTGCATCGGCTTGGCCTGAGCACCGAAGAGGTCGAGGCGCGGCGTGACGAACTGTGGCATGAGCTGTTCTCCAAACCGCAGGCCTGCCTGCGCAGCTCGGCGCTGGCCAAGAAGTATGGCTGGGGATTTCACTTTGACGATCAGGGCCGGATTCGCCTGATCCCCATGGATTCTGAGGACTACACGGCGCTCAGCAGCGGCACGGACGGCCTGAGCGTGGTGCCGGCCATGCGCAGCAAACGGGGGTAGCATTCCATTGCTCGCCCACAGGCGTGGGCGAGCGACGGGCGTGAAGGTCAATCTCCTGCTACGGCTTGCGGTTGAGACTCCGGCGCGCCCGTGGTAGCAGCGGCCGGCGGAGTTGCGGCTGGTGGCGTGCTGGCCGAAGCGGGACGGCGACGACGCCAGAAAGCCAGCGCATCGCCAATCAACGCCGGCAGATACGCGCCGATGCCCATCAGCAGCGCCATGACGATGGCGTAGTTGTCGATGTGGTCGTCCGGCCGCGTATAGATCAGCGGCGGCGCGAACTGCTCCCAGGTCACGCGGATGGGCAGGTAGATCGATGCCGCCGCGAAGAGCATGGCGATCCATGACGGTACGTTGAAGGCTGCGCGCAGTACAAAGGCCGCCGCGAAACCGAGCGCACCTGCCTGCACACTGTTGACCGAGAACAGCCCCAACACCGACAGATTGGTGGTCGGATCCGGTTCGAAGTACAGGAAGAACCAGGTGAAGACGTTCCATACCAGCAAACCGGTCAGATAGCCCAGCCCGGCGCTCACGATCAGCCGCGCCCACCAGTGCCAGAAGCCGCGCAGCCGCTCGACCAGCGCGCCAGACAGCAGCACCGCCAGACCGATCACCAGGCCGACCGTCGCACCCGTGGAGAGCGACTTGCCCCAGCGTTCGGCAAAGAAGATGGCCGCGCTCGAGATCTGCGAGTAGGCATACCACCAGAAGGCCAGCGCTCCGAAAAAGAAGCCCGAGGCATAACGCAGGAACAGCCCGGCAGGATTTTCGCTCAGGCGCCGCCAGGTGTTGTCGAGCCAGGCGAACAGCCGCGCGCCCCGGCTGACCGACGCTGGAAGCTGCGGCGCTTCATCGCGAATGTAGGCCAGCGCCCGCAGCGCCCCATGTTCACCTTTTCGCTGGCGGTCGGCAATCTGGTTAATTGCCGCCTCTGAGCGGATGCGCCCGATGGCGCGGGCGGCGCGTTCCCGAGTCGCGGAAGTGTCGGCTTCCAGTGCCAGGGTGGCCAGCACTTCATCGACCTCCTCGCCGTAGAGGTTCGCCCGCCAATCCGACGGAACGGACAGCCGCAGGCGATGACGCGCCGTCGTCAGCAGGTTGGTCGTGCCCTGAGCATCCCCGTTCTTCATCTGCTCCTGCGCGCGGACGAAGCGGGCGCGACGTTCCAGCACCTGAATCGCCGCGATCTGCGCCGCCTCGTTGGTGTCGGCCTGGAGCGTCTGCGCCACCAGCCGCGCGATCTGCGGCGGATCGGCATCCGGCAGTTCTTCCAGCCGGTGCAAGGCGCGCACGCGGGATGGGGCGCTGCCGCTGCGGACGGCATGCAGACAGACCTTGCGTCGGCCATCGTCGTCGACCTGATCCCACCAGGCGGCGATATCCTGGTCATATTCCAGCGCGCCGCGCAGCATCATCTCCCGGCCCGACTCGTCGAGGGTCAGGTTGTTCTGCTCGGCGTTCAAATAATAGTCGTTGATCAGCATGAAATGGGTGATGCCGAGCAGAAAACGGCCCTGCCCGTGCAGCCAGGCCCGGTGAGCACGGTTGTAGATGTCGACCGCCTCGCGGAGCGCCGCCGCTTCGGGCGAGAGGTCGAAAATGGCGCTGTAATTCTCCAGCCCACCGAGGTCGACCTGCGTCGTTGGCCCGCCTGGAACGCGGGAGATCAGGTCGTTTGGACCGGTAATCAGGTCGCCCGCTTTGCTGATCAGATTGCCCGGCCTGCTGATCAGGTCGCCCGCAGGGCCGGAAATCAGCGCATCCAGATCGGTGTCCAGCCCGAACTCGGGCTTGGTGCGGGTGATCAGGTTGTCCAGCGAATTCGACAGCAGTTCGCTGTCGAGGCGCGCCGTCGCCGTATCCATATCGTCCGGCCGCCCTGTGCGCCGCTCAACCGCGCGCGCCGGGCTCGGGGCCGCCGCCGGGGTCTTCTCCAGCGCCCCTTCCAGCATGGCCACCATCTCGCTCAGCGTCGGCGGCCGCTTGGCAGGGTCGACGTGCGTGCCATTGCGCAGAACGATTGTGAACTGCGGGGGCAGCTCGCGCCGCGTCTTTTCGATAGCTGGAAGTGTCTCATTAAGCTGAATCTGCTTGAGCGCCAGCGGCACGGTGGCATCAAATGGAAGCTGGCCAGTCAGCATGTGGTAGACCATCACCGAAAACGAGAAGATGTCTGCCCGGTGATCCAGCACCTCGCTGGTGAGCTGTTCCGGCGCCATGTACAGCAGCGTCCCGGAACCGGGGTTGGCGGCGCGGCCTTCCGGTCCCAGCACCGCCGCCAGACCGAAGTCGGCCAGATACGGTTGGCGGTAGCTGTCGAGCAGGATGTTCGACGGCTTGAGATCGAGGTGGATGACCTGGTTGGCGTGGGCATAGTCGAGCGCGTGGGCGACCAGCCGAGCCAGTCGCAGCGTCTCGTCCACCGCCAGCGGCCCCTCTTCCAGCAGATCTTCGAGCGACCCACCGGAGACATAGCGCATGACGATGTAGAGCTGCCCTTCATACTCGCCGAATTCGTAGATCGGCAGAATGTGCGGATGTTCCAGGCTGGCGATCGTCCGCGCTTCACGTTCGAACAGGCGGACGGGATTGGCCTCCTGCGACAGATCGCGTGCCACTGTCTTGATGGCGACGGTGCGGTTCAGGCGCTTGTCACGCGCCGACCACACGTCCGCCATGCCGCCGCGACCGATGTGTTCGATGACCCGGTACTGACTGAATTCAGTCCCGACTTCCATTCCCATAAGGTTGCGCTCTCGAAGTGACCGGTACGTGACTCAGTATAACGGAAAAACAGTACGGGGAAAAACCAAAACGAACTATAATATGAACACATGATGTTACGCCTTCAAGGAGGGGTAACGGTGAATAGCAAGTTACTATTGGTTCTTGTAATGCTCATTTTCGCCTTTCTCGTGAGCGCATCTCATGCAGAGCCGCCCAGAGTAGTTCCCCTCAGCGCCCCCAACTGCTCATCCACCACAGAGATTGCATATGGCCCTTCCCCTGTCTCGGGCGAAATTGGCGCGTCCAGCGAGACCGACTGCTTTACTTTCAGCGGCGCGGCCGGCGACAAAGTGATCATCACTGTCAACGTCACCTCCGGAGATCCCAGCCTGTTGGTAGAACTTCACCACGCCGGCGTCGAAGATTATCTATGCGGGCAGTTCTCGGGAATCCTGCGGTGTGAACTCGATACGACCGCGCCTTACGTTATCCGTCTAGCCTATCCTGGCGATCAAACGGGGACCTATTGGGTACAGGTGCAGCGTCAAAACAACCCGGTGGGCTGCTCAGTGCTTAATTTCGGAGAGCTAATATCCGCTTCGATCGGGGAGGTGGGCGAGCAGGACTGCTACACCACTCCGGCTGAGGTGGGCGACGTTCTGCGGCTGCGGGCGATGGGCATTAATGGAGAACCCGTCTATTCGGGAGAGATTTTCCGTCCCGATGGCAGTTCCCTCTGTTACATCCCCGGCGAATGCACAATCGATGCAGCCGGCAGCTATGGCATCATCTTCTCGTGGGATTCCATGCCGATGGATTATCGCGTCCATCTTCAGCGCCTGAACAACCCGACCGGATGTACAGCACTGAGTTTTGGAGGCAACCCGACATCACACACGATTGAAGAAGCGCTGGAAGAAGACTGCTTCACCTACTCCGCCAGCGCCGGGGATTGGATTCAGGTGCGCGCGTTGAAGACCTCCGGTGATCTCTACACAGAGATTGAACTGCTCGGGGTCGATGGCAAAGACCTGTTGAACTGCGCAGATGTCGCGCCGGGCGTCGAATTCAACTGTCAAACGCCGGTGGGCGGGCAGCATACAGTCATGATCAAAGACTGGTGGAGCCATTACACAGGCGGATACAACCTCTACATCCAACGGATGAACAACCCGATCGGCTGCACGCCGATCACCCTTGGCACGCCAATTACCGGTCGCACCATCGACACCGTGAATCAGGTCGACTGCTACACCTTCCCCGCAACGGCAGGGCAGTCCGTCCGGGTCATGACCTATGACGCAAACTGGAGGCGGGCTGGGCGTCACCGAGATGTATCGTCCGGATGGCACCTTCGCCGAACAGTGTTTTTTCGGAGGTCCGCAGGATCTGCTTTGCACCCCCGACGTATCCGGTACGCACACCATTACGCTCACACACGTGAGCAATGGCGTACCCACCGGATACAGCCTCTATGTGGACGACGGATGGTATCTCGGAGGACCCATAAACATCCAGATCAGTGATGACTTTTCCCACATCGTTCGGGTCGAAAGTGATTGGTGTGCGTTTTACTTTTCGCCGGGCCTGTCGCTCCCGATTGCGGGTGGGAAGTTTTTCGGTCGAAACATTCCCATTCAGTTCACCGATCCAGTCGTCGAGATGGGTGTGATGGATATCGAAGGGACGTTCTTCGACGGAGATGGCGACGGGTTCCCGGAACAGGTGACAGGCGAACTCCAATTCGCGTCCGGGCTATCATGTGCTCGCCCTCTCTCACATTGGGCAGCCACCACCCGGCATCCAGATGGAGATTATGACGGCTGGAATAATTTGAGCGAGTGGGTGCTCGGGTCCTTTGAGAATGCAGGATCGAGCACACCGGAGAACAGCACCATCCCGGTATCACCGGTTCTGGGACGTTCCGTATGCGACGATTCTCTCGACAACGACCAGGATGGATTCGTGGATGGCGCCGATGAAACCTGCCTGCCAATCGAAGGAAACGATCTTGAAGTTCGACAGATCGCGCTTCGACGCGCCAGCCCGGGACAGGAGATCATCTATGTGCTTGAGTACGCGAATCTGGGGACGGAAACTGCCGAAAACGTCATTCTCCTGCTGCGCCTTCCATATCTCGGCGTCTACTACGTTTCGGGTTCTCAGAATGCCATTTACATACCCTATGCCAACGAAGTGTTCTGGAAGCTTGGGAGCCTTCTCCCAGGAACGATCGGTAGGGTAACCGCCACAGTGGAATTCGAGTGGGGGTTACCACAGGGTGCTGAATTCCAGAGCACGCTGTCGATCGGCACGACAAGCCCAGAGATGGACGTGATATTTCCCTGGCAGAATCCGATTCCCGGCCTGGCCGATTATCTCGCCTATGAGCCTCCGAGTGGCGCCCCCTTAATATCGTCGGCCGCACCTGACGAAGTCTGGATAGAGCATCAGCGCGTATGCCTGCTGACCTGTCTGGAATGATGTGGTATCGGGCGCAACGCCCGGTCTGGACGATCTCTCGAAGATCGATGAATGCCGGACCTACGTGCTGTCCGACCGCCAGCCTCATCTCGCGTGGGCGTGCGTCCGAGCGGTCATTGATACGATGTATCGTGACGAAGAACCCCCGATTGAAGTTCCCGATTGTTTCCGTCAATGTCTGCGACGCACGGGGAGGACGTCCTGTCAAGAAGGCGAAACGGGTCGCTACTGTGTAAGGTCGTACTTTGGAAACCAACATTACGTCTACCAACGGACCTGTGAACTGGGCTCCTGGTCTGATCCGACAGGGGATAACACCATCCTCATTGAGACATGTGCTGCAGGGGGGAAGTGTTCGGGGCAACAACAGTGGGAGCTTATGCCGGCTGGCAGCGAAGCCGTTTGCGTCCCTGGAGAGGATATTGCCAACACCGACGATGAACCGACGGTAATCACTGTGGCCCGCGACCCCAACGCCAAGCACGCCGACCGCGAGACCGCCTCACCGGGCGAGATCATCAACTTCACCATCGAGTTCGAGAACGAGGGTGAGGGCATCGCCTACGGCGTCTACGTCACCGACACGCTGGAGGAGGACATCGACGCCTCGACGCTCGTCCTGCCTCCGGGCGAGGGTGGAGTCTATGACCCTGACACTCGCACGATCTCCTGGTTCATCGGCGAGGTCGGCCCCGGCGGCACAGGAGAACGCCACTTCTCCGCCAACGTGCGCAGCGATGCGGCCTGCGGCGCCGAGGTCACCAACTACGCCACCGTCTACTTCCCCAGCGTCCCCGAGGTCACGCCGACCAACGGCGTCGCCGTGCGCGTGGTCGACCCGGCCTGCGATGGCGATGGCGACGGCATCTTCGATACGCTCGACCTCTGCCCGGCGGTGTTCAACCCCGCCGACGCCGACGGCGACACCTTCGACGGCGAGGACCCGCTCGACGGGATTGACAACGACGGCGACGGGCTGATCGATGAAGACTACGAGACAGGCCAGGAAGACTTCGACGACGATGGGAAGGGCGATCCCTGTGATCAGGACGACGACCAGGATGCCATGATCGACGCCTTTGAAGTGGCGTACTACTGCCTCAATCCATTCGCCGACGATGCCGCGCTCGACCCTGACGGGGATGGCAGCTCCAACCACGCCGAATTCCTGGCTGCCACCGATCCCTGCCCGCCGCAGGCCGATGCCGCGGTATCCGTCACGCTTCAGGGTAGGCCGGCCGCGCCGGACGTTCACTGGGTCCTGCCGCTGCATGTCATTCTGACGCCACAGGGCAGCGCCACGCCGATCTTCGATGGCCAGGTGACCACCGATACTCAGGGCCGCTTCGCCCTTTATGGACTGCTGCCCGGCACCTACCGCCTGTGGGTCAAGAGCAGCCGTACCCTGGCCGTGGCCGGGGAGGTCACGCTGGTCGCCGGCGACAACGTGGTGAATATTGGCCTGCTGCGAGAGGGCGACGCCAACGATAACAACATCGTCAACATCGTCGACTTCTCTGTGCTGGCTTTGGCCTACGGCAAATCCTCCGGGCAGCCGACGTACGACGAACGGGCCGACTTCAACCAGGACGGTTTCGTAGGCATCGGCGACTTCTCGCTGCTGGCGCTCAACTTCGGTCTGGCCGGCGCGCCGCAAAACTGATGGCAGTCGGGCGCACGCTGAATGAATGACGAACGGGACCCAATGCATCATCTGTGCATCGGGTCCCGCTCCAGTTCCTCAACCCTTACGAAGCGTCGAAGCTGTACATGGCGCAGTCGATCACCGGCTCATAGCCGATCTGCTGGTAGATCTTGTTTGACGTCGGGTTGTTCAGATTGGTGTACAGGAAGCAGAAAGTCCGACCGCTGTCCAACAGCGTCTGTGTTACCCCCGCCGTGCAGGCGCTGGCATAGCCGTGGCCGCGCTTCTCCGGCGGCGTGTAGACCGGCCCGACACGCATCCCGTGCGGCGTGGGTCCGGTGTGCCCGACCATCGATACCACGCCGCCGTTGGCCGGGTCCTCCCACAGATAGATGCCGCGGTGAGCAAAGGACAGTCCGCCGTCCACCCAGTTGTTGAAATTCTCGCGCGGGGTCTCCTGAGCGCCGAAAGCCTCGATCTCGAAGGCCACCATCCAGTCGATCAACAGCGACCGATCCTCCGGGGTGATGCGGCGCATGAATCCGGGCACGCCGGTCGGCACCTTCACCGTGTGAACCTGGTAAATGCGCTCCGGCATTTGCATGCGAGTGGTCACGCCCTTCCGTGCCGACCAGCATTCGGCGAACTGTCGTGCGAGCTCCACCTCACCCAGCACGGTCGGCAGAGACTCGTACATCGACTGTGGGTCTTCGATCAGGGCATCCAGCGCGACCGGCCAATCGGCCACCGAGAGAATCAGCCCACGCGGTGGAGTGCGCAGTGCTGTAAGGACGATCTCGCCGGCGTCGTCGGTCAGTATCGCAAGATAGGGTTGTTGCTGACCAAATTGAGTAACGTTCTGGATCAGACTGTTGGTCAATCCAATGCTCAGGCAGTTCGCCGCTTCGTTGCGCAGCCAAAATGACTCGGCGCGCGCCAGATACGCCGCCGGGTCGGTATACCGACTGATCTTGACCAATTCACCCTCCTCGATGTGCTGAACTGAACGACCGGCTATGACAAAGATCACGCCCCATCATGCCATCTGTCACCCCACCCTGCACATTCATTGATTCGCAGGCGCGGTGACGTGACAATGCCAAGTGTAAGCTGATTTTGCCGCCACGAAACAAGGAACCGTACCGCTCATGACCTCCGCGCCTGCACCATCCCGGACCTCCGTCCCGGTGTTTCTGGTCGGTTTCGCTGTAATCGTCGTCCTGACGCTGCTCGTTCTGGAAGCAGACCGCGCCATCGCCGGCTTCTTCCGCGCGCAGGGCATCGCCCAGAACCTGTTCGAATACCCGCTCACCGCCGCCATCATCGGCCTGCTCGCCAACGCCCTCCTCAAGGTCACCGGCGTCTACCGGCATATCCGCCCGGCCGTGCGCACCGATTTCTACCTGAAGGTTGGCGTCATCCTGCTCGGCACACGCATCAGCGTTGGCGATCTGCTGGCGACCGGCGCAGGCGGTCTGATCCAGGCCGTGATCATGGTGACCAGCGTGTTCTCCTTCACCTGGTGGCTGGGCGGCAAGCTCAAGCTGCCGGATACACTGCGCGCCGTCATGGCTTCCGCCGTATCAATCTGCGGAGTGTCCGCCGCTGTCGCCGCCGCCGGGTCGGTGCAGGCGAAGAAAGAAGAAATCACCTATGTGACGGCGCTGGTCATTGTCACTGCGCTGCCCCTCATGGTCCTCATGCCCCTCATCGCCGGGGCCTTCAACCTGCCGGCCGATGTGGCAGGCGCGTGGTTCGGCGGCAACATCGACACCACGGCTGCGGTCGTCGGGGCGGGAACGCTCTACGGAGAGGAGGCGCAGCAGGTCGCCACCGTCGTCAAGTCGTCCCAGAATGTGCTGATGGGCTTTGTGGCCTTTGCGCTGGCCTTCTACTTCGTCAGTGTGGTACGCAAGGGCGAAGGCGAGCGGCCGTCGGCGAAGCTGATCTGGGAACGCTTTCCCAAGTTTGTCCTCGGCTTCATGCTCATGTCGGTGATCGCCTCCCTGGGACTGATCGCGCCGCCGCTCAAGGCCACCATTGGCACGGTCTACCAGTTCACTTTCGCGCTGGCCTTCGTCTGCATCGGTCTGGAGTTCGACCCGAGCGCCCTGCGGCAGGCCGGTCTGAAACCGGTGCTGGTCTACCTGGCCGCGACCGTCTTCAATACCGTGCTGGCGCTGCTCGTCGCCTTGGTAATCTTCGGGGTGCTGTTCTAAAGAAGAAATGAGTGACGAGAAATGAGAGATGAGGAAGGGCAAAAGCGAATGGCTTTTGCTCAGTTCATCCTGAGGGGATCAGAGACCTGAGGTTTTTGACTCATTTCTCATCTCTCATCTCTCGTTACGGTTTTACTGGTCCCCCCTCACCCGCGCCTTGAAGTAGCCGTGCACGAAGCGGTAGAACTCCAGCGTGTTCTCCGGGCGCTGCCGATTCATGTCCAGCCGTTTGGCAAAGCCGCTGTCCTGCAGAAGACGAACATCCGCCTTCTCGGAGATCATCAAGGCCAGTTCGGGGATGCGCTGCAAGTCGATGGCCAGGTCTTTGACCAGTGTCCGCCGCTCATAGAGCGAGATCGATTCCCACAGGCTCTCCAGTTCGCCGCGGATCGCCGCCGGGGTCAGCGAGATCTTTTCGTCTTCGGCGAAGGCGCGCAGGGCCGTCTTGAGCAGGCGGTTGAGCTGCTGCACCTCGCGCATCAGGGCCGGCGCGGCGCGGTCGCCGAGCGGGTGATTGGTCAGCAGGCGGTCGGTGCGCACGCTCAGCCGCCGTCCACGCGCGAAGTACCCCGCCATCACCCGGAAGATATCCAGCACCGTCTCGACTGTGCCGTTCCCGTCGAGGAGCGCCTGAATCTGTTCGTCGGCCTCGCGCGCTCGCAGACGGCGATGCCGCTCGCTCAGCGCCACCAGCGCCCGGCCCACGTCGAGGATGGCACTGGAGATCGCCCGGCGCTCGGCGTCGGTCAGATTGCCATTCAGGCTGTCCAGGTCGCTGAGGAGACTCGGCACACTGGGCAGGTTGCCCCGGTCCATATACGTCAGGCCGGTGTCGTACAGAAACTTGGCCGTCGTGTGCAGTGAGTAGGCATAGTCGGCCAGCTCTTCGCCGCCGATCAACCGGCGCATGGTGTGCGTCGCCTCCAGCGCCAGCCCCACCTCCGGACCCAACTCCGTCTTCAGCCGTCCGATCGCCTTGGGGGCGAACGTGTCGCCGCACAGGCGGATGTAGCGCCGCAGCATCTCCAGGCCGATCGCCTGCACATCCGGCGTCCAGTCGAGCGAGCGGTAAATGCGCACCAGCGCGTCCAGAGCCGCCTCGCCTCGCCGGGTCGCCGTGCCCGGAATCAGACTGATGACGCGGATGATGTAGTTGTCGTCGCGCCGGCGGACATGATAGTCGAGCAGTTCAATGATCAGCTCGAACTGGATCGCTTCCAAAATCAGCCGGTTGCTGAAGACCAGCCGGGTCAGCTCCATGGCGACTTCGTCCAGGCCCGGCGACCAGGTGTGCTGCTCCAGCGCGCCGTAGTAGGCCATGGCCAGCGGCAGCGGTTTCAACCCCTGGGCGCTGAGCGCGCTCAGGGCCGGCGCCACCTGCTCGATCGCCATGGGTGTATCGTGGAACAACGCCCGCAGCATGTTGGCGAACTGCGTTTGCTTGTCCGGCGGGTAGAGCAGCCGTCCCTGGCGCGTCACCGCCGTGGCGAAATCGTCATAGCGCCCGCGCAGCAGCAGAATGCGCAGCAGATGATGCGAGGCCATCGGCCCCAGGCGCTGCACCGTCGCATCATCAGCCAGGTTGCGCATCACCCAGTTAAAGGCGCCGGCCTGCTCGCCGAGGTCGACCGTCGCCGCGCGCGTCAGCAGCGCCAGCGCCGGCGCGTCCACCAGATCGCGCCGTTCGGCCAGCAGCGCCGCCTCGATCAGGCGGGTGATCATCAGCGGACGCCATTCTTCGCCGAACTCGTTGGCGATCTGCGCCAGCAGCCCTATCGGCGGGGCGGTCCGGTCTTCATTATTGAGATAGGCCGCCAGATGGGTCAGGCTGGGCGGCAGCTTGTCCAGCATCGGCTTGAGCGTCACAAAACGCCGCCAGCGGTCGCCTGCCAGAGCGCTTGCCCCCAGGGCGAAGACGTTGGCCGCCAGCGATTCGCTCTGGGTGACCAGCGGCAGGGCTACCTCCACAAGGCGCGGGATGATACTCGACACCTCGATGTTCCACTGATTCTTGCGCACGTGGCGTAAGAAGGCGTTGAGCGCCTCGACCTGCCGCTTCTGCGCCAACTGCTCGGCATAGGCGACGGTGGCCTTCTGAGTCATCTCCACCCAGTACATGCCGCTGAAGCCAAACGGGTTGGACAGCCAGCGGGCCAGCACGCGGTAGACGCGATCGGCCTTGCCGGATCCCAGCGCGTCGTCCATCTGCTGAAGGATCACCCGCTCCAGAATCGGTTTACCGCGCACCACCAGCGACAGCAGATCCGTCTGCTCGATCTCCTCCAGCACCAAGGCGAAGGCCAGCAGATGGCGCACGTAGGCCGCGCTGGTCGTCTCGTCGAGCGTGGGATCTTCGGCCAGGATGCGAGCGACTTCCGCCGCTTCGACCGGCTGGTTGTTGGTCACAGCCGTGTCCACCGCCATGCGCCGCGCCGCATAAGTGAGCGCCTCGGCCAGCGATTCGCCGCGCTTCAGGCGCCACCCGGCCACCGGCGTGAGCGACGCCGACTGCTGTATGACAAGCTGCGTGTCGAGCCGGAGCAGGCTCTTGATGTACTTGCTGTACTCGTCCGGCGCGCGCTTGCCGTCGATCTGCGCCTTCTCCCAGTCGTAGACCAGCGCATTCTGGGGCAGCGGCTCGTCGGTGTAGAAGCGAATCTGTGCGTCGACCCGCGTCGAGGGCAGGGTGTGGGTGGCGAAGGTCACGCCGAAGCGGGCAGGAGGCGGCAGCAGGGCCAGCAGACCCTCGATGAACGCCAGCCGCCGGGGGAGTTCGTTCGGCGCGCCGCGCACCACGATCTGCACCCCCTGAATGAGCGCGCCCAGCAGCGCCTCGACGGCTTCCATGCGGTCGCGGGTGGCCGTCAGCAGCGCCAGCAGCGCCCGCTCCTGATCCTCGGCGAAGGGGGCGGCCGGCTGAAAGGTCAGCGGCGGAATCGTATTGCCGACCTGCTCGTAGGTGGGCATCTGCACGTCCATCAACGCCGACAACCCGGTCAGCGAGGTCAGGTTGCCGCCCAGGCTGCGCAGCGCTTCCGGTGCCATCAGGATGACATGGCGCATTGACTGGCCCTTGGCGCCGATCTGCGCCTGTGCCAGCAGAAAGGGCAGGGTTTTGCCGCGCACCAGCGCCCACGATCCGTTCGGCACGCCGGGCATCGGCGGGATGCGACTGGCGCTCAGCGCCTCTTCGACCTGCTCGGCGCTCACGCCCGGCGACGACGCCAGGAGCTGTAAATCCCCCTGGGGCCGACCCTGGTAAAACAACTGTCCATAGTAGAAGTGTTCCAGCAGAACACTGAGTTTGGCGGTTCCCGAAGAAAAGTTGAGCATGATGCCATGCGCTAGATGGACGGATTCAGCACGAGCGATTTAGCCATTATAATGATAGCCGATTTGCCGCGCTGTGCCGAACCAGCGCCCCGCTCGACCCCTGCCGCACCATGTAGGACTTTGCTCCCAGGCCATCCTCGTAGGGGCGACGCACGCGACACCCGGGTAGACCGATTGTCGCAGTTTTGCGGTCGGCGGTGCCGCCCTCCTAACCATTCCCTTACGTTTCAAACCTTCTGGCGCTGAACTCATTTCATCGTTATAGTATAGTTACACGCGGGTGCGTCCCCACGGCGGCGGACGACCCCCCGTGGTGTGTGGCAATCTGGCCCAGGTGGTCCCGATTCACCAACCTGTCGAGGCGCCCCCAGCCGGGGCAAAAGAGGATGTTCATGAGCAAAGGGCGAATCCTGGTCGTCGAAGACGACTTCGATATCTCGAACATGCTGAAGATCTACTTCAGCGGTCAGGGTTATGAAGTGCAGGTGGCCGCGCGGGGCGGCGAAGCCCTGACCACCACCCGCAAACAGCTCCCGAACCTGATCGTCCTCGACATCATGCTGCCCGACATGAACGGCTACGACGTCTGCCGGGAACTGCGCACCACCACCCGCACCAGCCATATCCCGATCATCTTCCTCACCCAGCGCGACGAGCGCAGCGACCGCATCCAGGGCCTGGAGCTCGGCGCCGACGACTACATCACCAAGCCGTTCGACATCGAGGAGCTCAAGCTCCGCGTGCAGAACGCCATTACCGCCGCCAACCGCCAGACCCAGATCGACTCCAAGTCCAACCTGCCCACCGGCCGGCTGATCGAGGACCACCTGCGCGCCCTCATGCACGAGAGCCGCCAGTGGACCTACTTCGACATCAAGATCAACCAGTTCGATGCCTTCACCGACGTCTACGGCTTCGTCGCCGGCGACGAGGTGATCCGCTTCGTGGCCGTGCTCATCGGCGAAGTCATCGACGAGTACGGCACCCCGGACGACTACGCCGGGCACCCCGGACGCGACAACTTCATCATCATCACCCATGCCGATGACCCGGATCAGCTTCGGAACAACCTGGCTGAACGCTTCAACGAGAAGGTCAAGCAGCACTACTCGTTCATCGACCGGGAGCGCGGCTACATCCTCGTGCCAGACAGCCTGTATGGGGAAAAACAGGTCGATCTGATGACGCTCTCCTTGGGCGCCGTCTCGACCCGCACCCATCAGTTTTCCGACATTCGCGAGATCACCGAACTGGCCGCCGAGGACCGCCGGCGCGGCCTGAGCGGTCAGGACAGCGACAGCGCCAATGTCCTGACCTCCTGGTAAGGTGCGCCGCTTCGGCTCGCCGCGGATTGGCGGCCGCCAGAGCGTGCGAATCCGGTATGGTGTCTGGGATGTTTGTCATCGAAGGGCCTAGACGCAGCGGAGACGCTGCGGGAAGCGCGGGTTAAGGCAGATGGAACTTGCGTTAATCCTGTTTGCGGGCGCGGCGGTCGTCCTGATCTGGATCTACTTGTGGGCGTCGCAACGCGAACGCCTGGACGAATCCCCTCCTGTCGATACAACCTATTCCAAGCTGCCGATCATAGGCCGGCGGGATGGGGTGTTCATCGTCGATTCGCGCGGCCGGGTGGTCTACGCCAGCGACACCCTGCGCTCGATACTCAACACCAGCACCCTGACCGTCGAACAGATCGCCCGCTGCACCGATCCCCAGGACGTCTTTTTTGATCTCCTGGCCGACGAAGGCCAGGTCACGCTGCAAATCAACCGCCGCTGGATTCAGGCAGAGTCGCGCCGGACGGTTGAGAAGGGCGAGACGCGCACCATCGTGGTCATGCGCGACCTGGCTGGAGCAGCCGAAGGCGAAACCGGCTACAGCCCGCAGGTCGCTTTCGCCATCATCGACGAGATCGGCGAGACGGTCAACGCCGCGCAGGGCGTCGAACCGGTACTGCAGGCGCTCCTGTCCATCGTCCGCAAGCACGTCAAGGCCGAAGCCGGCGAAATCACGCTGTGGGACGAAGAAGGTCAGATCCTCCGTCCGCGCGGCTGGGTCGGCGAGTCCGGCTATGTGCTGGCCCTGGCCGAAGCCGGCGGCTTCTATGCCCAGCGCGAGGGTATCAGCGGATGGATCGCCCAGTATCGCCAGCCCATCCTGGTGGCGGACTCCACCGCCGACGACGCCATCCGCCCCAAGCTGCCGAACAGCGGTTATCGCAGCTTCATCGGCATCCCGCTCATGATGGGCGAGCGCTTCCTGGGCACCTTCGAACTGGCCTCGACCGTTCCAAGCGCCTTCGACACTTCCCGTCTGGCGCTGCTCAAGAACGTCTCGCGTTCCCTGGCGACAGCCATCTACAACGCCGAACTCTACGCCGAACAGGCGCAGCGCGTGAGCGACATCGCCGAGCTGCAAACGGCCATCGATCAGCAGGCCATGACCAGCGAGCCGGAAGCCATTTTCAGCGCCCTGGCCAGCCGCGTCGCCCGCCTGCTCGACGCGCAGATGGCCGGCGCGATGATCTACGACGAGAAGCGCGAGCGCCTCGTTCCACAGACGCCGTTCCACGGGCTGCCCAACGTCATCGTCCGCAGCTTCTCCATCCTGGTCCAGCCGAATACCCCCGCCCGCGATCTGTGGCAGAACCGCCCCTACTGGCTCTCGTCCGACGTCACCGACGAACCGCTGGCCGATTCTCTGGGGCTCACCCTGCTCAGCAACACAGCCGGCGTGCGCTCCGCCCTGCTCATGCCCCTCGGCGTGGGCGCCAAGCGGGTCGGCATGCTCCTGGTCTTCAACAAGAAAGGGGATACCGGCTTCAGTGACCGGGACGCCCTCAATCTGCGCCCGCTTGCGGCCCAGGTGGCCATCGCCATCGAGAACATCCGCCTCGCCGAACAGGAGCGCATCCGCGAGACCGAGCTGTCCGGTTTGCAGGAGATCTCGCAGGTCTTCAGCGCTATCGGCCACACCGATCAGTTCTACGCCAGCGTCAACGAGCGTCTGGCACGCATGATGAACGTCGGCATCTGCGGCATCCTCCTGCACGATGTCGAGAACAGCCAGTTGGTCGCCCAGGTCCCGTTCACCGGCATGGACGCCACCGACTACGCCATCGGCATCCCGGATGGCAGCCCGATGGGCCTGGTCTATGGCAGCGAGGACTACTGGTACACCAACACCGCCGCCACCGACCGCCTGGTCTACAGCGCCGGTATCGCCGAGTCGCTGGCGGTGGCCGGCATCTACAAGTTACTGATCGTGCCCCTGCCCGCCGCCGGCCAGCGCATCGGCGTCGTCCAGGCCGCCAACCCGCGCGACGGCCGTGATTTTGACGACGAAGACGCCCGCCTGCTGCAAATCTACGCCTCGCAGGTCGGCACGATGATCGAGAACGCCCGGCTCTTCCGCGCCGTGCAGGAACAGGTCAACGTCTCGGAGAGCATCCGCCGCATCGCCGAATACGCCGGCGCCGTCAACACGCCGGAAGACAGCCTGGCCCCGCTGCTGCGCGAAGTCGCCCGGCTGACCGCTAGCCCGCAGTCGTTCGTCAACGTCATCGACCCAACCACCGGCAATCTCAACATCCTGCCGGAATACGCCTTCAACCTCGACCTGCGCGAGACGCTGATCACCAACACCTACACGCCCGGCTTCGAGCGCAGCGTTACCCTGGGCCGCCGGCCGTTCTTCAGCCACGACCTGCCGAACGACAAGCGCGTCCTCGCCGCCTACCGCCGTTTCAACGATCAGCTCGATCTGAGGACGGTCGTCATGGTGCCGCTGGTGGTAGGTGACCAGTCGCTCGGCGAGATGGGCGTGCTCAATCGCACCAACCCTCCGTACAGCGAAGACGATGTGCGCACCATGCAGGCGGTCGCCGTCCACATCGCCGCCGCCCTCGACCGCGTACGTCTGGCCCGCAGCACCGGCCAGAACATGCGCCGCCGCTTGCAGGAACTGGACGCCATTTCCCGAGTCAGCAACGAACTGGCGCAGACCCTCGACCTCGACCAGACGCTCGAAGTCATCCGCAGCGAAGCCATCCGCGCCACCGAAGCGTCGGGCAGCTCGATCGTGCTCTTCCGCTCAGCCCACGAATGGCGCTCCCCGACACAGCCTTCCGTCGAGCGGCGCCTGGGCGATCCGCTTCTGGGCATCGCCCCGATCGAGATGGACGCCTTCGCCAGCCCCGGCACGGCGGTGATCGTCGAGGACTACGAAGAGACCGGCGTCACCAAAGGCAACCCGGCGCGCTCGCGATCGGGCATCGCCGTCGCCTTCTCCTACGAGGAGAACGTCGTCGGTGTACTGCACCTCTGGGATCAGGAGCCGAACCTCTTCGACAAGCTGGCCGCCGGCTTCCTGGAGACGCTGGCCTCGAAGGCCTCTCTCAGCTATGGCAACAGCGCGCGCTATCTGGAAAATCAGGAGCGCAGCAACCGTCTGGCGCGCCGGGTCGAGCAGCTCAACCAGATCTTCGAACTGGGCCAGATGCTGCAAACCACCGTCGACACCGTCACCATGCTGGAAGCCATCGCCTTCAGCGTCGGCCAGAGCATCGGCTACGACATCGTCGTCATCCTGATGGTCGACCCGGAGGTCGGCGTGCTCCGCCGCGTGACGCAGGCCGGCCTTCCCCTCGAAGCCTTCGAGAAGAGCCGCGAACTGACCGTCCCGCGCGGGCGGCTGGAGGAATTGTTCGCCAGCACGCAGTTCCGCATCAGCGAGTCCTACTTCTTCCCGATACAGCAGGTTCCGGAGTGGTACAGCGAAGATCTGATCGCCTTTGGCGCGGGTGTGGCCGTCACCCGCACCATGCACCCCGCCAGCAGATCTGACTGGCATGATGGCGATCTGCTGCTCGTGCCCCTTTTCGGCGCCGGCGGCGATCTGCTCGGCGTGATGAGTCTGGACCGTCCTTACGACGGCAAGCGCCCGGACCGCGGCATCATCGAAATTCTGGAGATCTTCGCCCACCAGGCCTCGAACACGCTGGAGAACACCCGCCTGTACATGTCCTCGGTGCAAAACGCCGAGCAGGAAGCCCGCCTGAATCAGATCCTCGGGGCGGTCTCCAGCACCTTCGACATTCAGCAGATCATCCGCGGCGTCGCCACCGGCACAATGGGTCTGGTGCCGCTCAACCGCCTGACCGTCTCCCTGTTCGGCGCCAGCGGCCGCGACTTTGAAGTGATCCGCGTCGAACGTGGAACCGGGGCGGACAGCGGTGAGCTCAAGGTCTTCCGCGAAACCCATGTCAATCTGCACAACACCGCCCTCAGTTACTCGTTTGAGATGGGCGAGGAACACCTGTATACGCGCGACGATCCTGGCGCCAAGGGCCTGGTCGATCTCGAACGCTGGTGGCAGCAGGGTGAGCACATCTCGCTGATCATGCCGCTCATCGCCGGCGGGCTGGTGCTGGGGTCCATGCATCTCGGCAGCGATGTCGAAGATCCCAGCGCGTTCACGGATCATTATCCGGTGGTCCGCCGCGTGGCCAGCCTGACCGGCATCGCCGTGCAAAACGCGCGCCTGTTCGCCGACACCCGCGCCCGCACCGAACGGCTCAGCCTGCTCAACCGCGTGTCGGTGGCGCTGGCCCAGTCGCTCGATACCGAAAACGTCATGGAGATCGCCCTCAAGGAGATCACCATCCTGCTGGAAATGACTCGCGCCCGCGCCTATCTGGTGGAGCGCGACGCCCACGTCATCCGCGCGATCGTCGATGTACCGCGCGGAGACGAGCCGCCCGGCGAGATCTTCCCCTACGACGAGCGCCCACTCTTCGCGGAGATCATCCAGCGGCCCGTGACGGTCATCATTCCGAATCTGGCGAAGACGGAAGGCTACGCGCACTTCCCGGATTATCTTGAGGACACCGATGCCGCCGGCTTCGCTCTGCTGCCGATGATCGTGGCAGGGCAGACCACCGGCATTTTCGAACTGCTGACCACCCAGCGCGATGTCAGCTACGACCCGGAAAAACTGGAACTGGCGCAGATTATCGCCAATCAGGCGGCCATCGGCGTGCTCAACGCCAGCCTGCTCGAACAGTCGATGGTGCGCACGCGCGAACTGGAAACCCTGCTGGAAGCCACCCAGGCGACCGCGTACACGCTCGATATTGAGGAAGTGTTCCAGACGGTGACGCGCCTCGCGCTCCAGGCGCTTGATCTGGAAGCGGCGGCCGTCATGCTCTACGACAATATCGAGGATGCCCTCTCGGTGGAGATCGCCATCGACCGTGACATCGAGCAGGGCTACGGAGAGTCGCGCGAACTTTTGCCGCTCCGTGACCACCCCGCCAAGGGTCATACCATCAATCAGAAGCAGATCGTCATCAGCCGGCAGGGTGACCAGTCCGCCGACCCGTCGGAGCTGGCCGACATGCAGCGGCGCGGCGTCCGCGAGCGGATGTTTGTGCCGCTCATCGTGCGCGACCAGGTGCTTGGACTGCTCCAGGTCGACCTGCGCAGCCGCATCCGCACCTTCACCCACCGCGAAGTGCGCATGGCCCAGGCGCTCGGTGTGCAGGCGGCCACCGCCATCGAAAATGCGCGCCTCTCGACCGAGACGGCCGCCCAGGTCGAGCAGTCGCTGATCCTCAACGACATCGGTTTCGCCATTTCCTCCACCATGGATGTGGTCGACATCGTCGAGATCGTCCGCGAGCAGATCATGAACCTGACGCGCGCCGAAGAAGTGGCGCTCGCCCTCTACGACTCCGAAAAGCAGGTCATCTCTTTCCCGATGGCGCTGCGCGATGGGATGGACATCAGCCTGCCGTCGCGCCCGCTGGGCGAGGACGAGATCTCTTTCGTCGTCCGCAACCGTCGCCCACTCTCCCTCGGCGGCATCAGCCCGTCGACCGAGGAAGTCCGCCGCAATCTGGGGATCGTCAGCGCCTATGCCGACGCCGGCCGCTTCCTGGCTATGCCGCTCGTTGCCGGCGACGAAGCGCTGGGCGTGCTGGCCATTCATGACACCCAGCAGCGCCGCCCCTTCGGCCTGAACGATCAGCGCGTCCTCAATGCGATTGCCTCGCAGGTCGCGGCGGCGCTGCAAAATGCCCGCCTGTTCGAGCGCGTCCGCAGCTTCGCCGCCGAATTGAACGCTCGCGTCCAGGAGCGCACACAGGAGCTCCAGGAAGAACGCGACCGGCTGGAGGCACTGTATCAGATTACGGCCGAATTGGGCCGCACCCTCGACGTCGACCGCATCTATCTGCGCGCGCTCGAAATGACCGTCGACGCGGTGGGCGCCAATGCCGGCTTCGTCACGTTGGTCGATCCGGTTGACGACCGTTTGCACACCAGCGTCTCGTGGGTCGACGGGCGCAGCGAGATCGTCCGCAAGAGCAGCGGCGGCACCACCACCACGTCGGTCCTCAGCGAGCAGTCGGTGCTCCGCACGCCCGCCGAACGGTTCGCCACCTGGCTGGTCGAACACGAACGCTCCATGCTGGTCGAGGATCTCACAAACACCCCGTACTGGGATGTCCATCACCCCGGCGCTTCAGAGTGGCACAGCGCCATGGGCGTCGCGCTGGAGAGCAACGAGGAGATCCAGGGCGTCATGGTCCTGTTCGGGCGGAACCGCCGGCAGTTCAACGTGCCGCAGCTTCGCCTGCTCCTGGCCGCCGCCAACCAGATCGCCTCGTCGATCAACAACGCTGAACTCTACGGCCTGATTCGCGACCAGAACGATCGTATGACCGCCCTGCTGCGCGCCGAACAGGAAGAGGCCGAGAAGAACTCCGCCATCCTGGAAGGCATTGCCGACGGCGTGCTCCTGGCCGATGCCACCGGCGCGATTGTGCTGTTCAACAAGGCGGCCGAGATCATTCTGGATATCCCGCGCGACTTCGCTTTGGGCCAGACGCTCAACCGCCTGGGCACGCAATATCCCAACGCCTATCGCTGGGTCAGCCGACTCAGCCAGTGGATCGGCGAGCAGCACGGGATCAACAGCGATCTGACCATCGACCGCCTGGAGATCGGCTCCCGGGTGGTCAGCGTGCGCGCCGCCCCGGTCCGCATCGGCGACGATCCGCTGGGCACGGTGGCCGTGTTCCGCGATGTCACGCGCGACGTCGAGGTCGACCGCATGAAGAGCGAGTTCATCTCCAACGTCTCGCACGAACTGCGCACCCCAATGACCAGCATCATGGGCTATGCCGAACTGCTGCTCGGGGGCGCCGCGGGTGCGCCCACCGACACGCAGAAGCGCTTCCTCACCACTATCAAGTCCAATGCAGATCGTCTGGCCAGCCTGGTCGGCGACCTGCTCAACATCTCCCGCATCGACAGCGGACGCGACCGCATGCAGATCCAGCCGCTCGACGTGGTCGAGGTCCTGGAGGAAGTGGCGTCCAGCGTCGGCGGTAGGGCGCAGCATGTCGAAAAACACATCGACCTGCATATGAACCTCGAACCGGGCCTGCCGATGATCCACGCCGACCGCTACAAGGTGGACCAGATTTTCAGCAACATCGTCGAGAATGCGTACAATTACACCCGGCCCGGTGGTAAGATCGAAATCAGCGCGCAGTCGCGGATGAGCGGCGAACGATCTCAGGTTCTGATCAGCGTCCGGGACAACGGCATCGGTATCCCGGAAGAGTTCCGCCAGCGCATCTTCAACCGCTTCGAGCGTTACGAAGAGAACGCCCTGGTCATGGAAGTCGCCGGTACCGGTTTGGGCTTGTCGATCGTCAAGGCGCTTGTCGAGATGCACGAGGGTGAAGTGTGGTTCGAGTCGGTCGTCAACGAAGGCACGACTTTCTACATTGCGCTTCCCGTCGATGGTCCGGCGATCGCCGCGCCCACTGATGACAGCACACTGCGCGCAAGCCTGAATTGACCACGTTGAGCAGAAGGCAGACGACATGGCACACATCCTGGTCGCTGAAGACGAACGAGATATCCGCGACCTGATCAATTTCACGCTTACCTTCGCCGGCCACCAGGTGACCACCGCCGCCAATGGCGAAGAAGCCGTGCAGCAGGCGCAGCGCGCCCGGCCCGATCTGATCATGATGGATGTGCGCATGCCCAGGATGACTGGCTATGAGGCCTGCCGTGTGCTCAAGACCATCGACAATCTGAAGGACACACCGATCGTTTTTTTGTCGGCCAAGGGTCAGGATGAGGAAGTGCAGGCGGGCATCGACGTCGGCGCCTATGCCTACATCCTCAAACCCTTTTCGCCCGACGATCTCACCCGCCGAATCAACGAGATACTACGGCAGAATGGCGTTTCGTAGGTGTGAAACGCCCCAGGACGGATAACTTATGAGCGCCATCACCACCGACAACGGCGATATCATTCACTACCAGATCCTCGGTCGAGGACGCCCGGTCGTGCTGGTGCATACCTGGATTGGCTCCTGGCGCTACTGGACGCCAGTCATGACCCTGCTCAACGCCAAGTTCCGCGTCTATGCCATCGACCTTTTCGGCTATGGCGACTCCGCCCGCAATCCGGCCAAATACACGATGGAGCACCAGATCGCCCTGCTTGAAGACTTCATGAACAAGCTCGGCATCACCAAAGCCGCCATGATCGGCCACGGCCTGGGCGCGCTGATCGTCACCGAGTTCTGCAGGCGGCACCCCGAAGTCGTGCCGAGGTTGATGCTCATCAGTCCACCCCTCTTCGACCCCGGCGATCTGGCCCATCGCGTGCCCGCTGGCCGCGCCATCCTGCACAACCGACCGCTCGCCGCTGCACCCACCGTCGATGTTACGCCCAGTGCCCCGACCGTGCCCAGCGCCAGTTCGGCCATGCGCGCCGCGCTGCTCGCCGCGGCACGCGCCAAGGGCGGCCTGGCGCCGGAGCTGGAGCAGATCGCCGCAGCGGCCAGCGTCAGCACCCCGCCGCCGCCACCCGCCCCAGCCCTCAACCCACTGCGCGGTCTGCTCGGCGGCCAGACGCCGGAGTCGCTGCTGGCCCGCTGCTTCCGGCGCGTCGAGGATGCGCCCACGGCCATCGCCGTCGAAACCCCGCGGGTCGATCCGCGCGCCCTGGCTCTGTCTGTCGACAACTACGATGCCGGCCCTGTGCTCGATACGCTTCGCCTGATGCCGACCCTGATCATGCTGGTGCATGGCGTCGAGGATCCGCTCATTCCGCCGCCAAGTGAAGATGTGCTCCACTACATCACGGTCGACAAGGACAACACGCTGGTCCCGCTGCTTCTGCCCAACGTCCGTCACTTCCCAATGCTGGAAGACGAACGTTTCGGCCGCATCATCACCGAATTCCTGGAAATTACCGACATCGGCAGCATCGCCCCCAAGGACCGCTGGCGCCGCCGCAACCGCTGATCCGACCTCCCCCAGCATCAGGCGGTGCGCATAAATGTCATCAGTCTTTCATGAATTTCGTGGATCTTTTTTGCCGTCCAACCACGCCCACGGCGGAATACGAATTTCGTGCATAGCAAAATTTACAGATTTTTCGTACTGGCTCCACTGATTTATTGATTTGGTCATAGTAGAATACACATAATAATGGACACTACATGATGGAGTCCAGCATATTCCCGATCGGCTTTCATTGCTCAGCAGATTCTGCGCATGAAACGTGATCCCGCCGCTGAGGCTGCCTCGCGGGTGGGAGATATCGAGATTGACCATCACCGAACAAACGATCTACAGCGCCATTCTGATCCTGACATCGATTGCTATTGGCCTGTACGCTGTTACACGTTGGCGCGTGCGTGATACCCGACCCACGGTTATGACAGGCGTGGCACTGCTGATCTGCGCCTCCCTGTGGATTTTGACCGAAGCGCTCCAACTGCTGAGCCCGGACGCAAGAACTGCTCTGCTGTGGATCAAAATCGAGCAGGTCGCCATTGCGCCGATTCCAGTGCTCTGGGTGATTCTGTCCATGCAGGTCACCGGAAATGAGAGCAGCCTCTCCACATCGCGCATGATCGCCCTGAGCACTATTCCCTTCCTGAGTATGGTGATCCTGGTGTTGAACGAGAGCCTCGGCCTGTTCATGTCGGTCACCAGCGCAGACTCTGCGATGGGCAGCCTGGTTTTACAGCCAGGCCCCGCGATGGTCCTCTTCTACATTTACGGCTACAGCGTCATCATTGGGTCAACCTACCTGCTGATCCAGAGAATGCGCTTTTCGCCCAGCTTCCGCTGGCAGGGCATGTCGGTATTGGTGGGCGTCTGCCTGTGTGTGATCGCCAGCATCATCGACCTGGTTCGTCTCGACACCGTCTCGATGGTCAAGCTCACGCCGCTGGCGCTGGCAATTTCCATACCGCTGTATATTCTCACCCTAGCGCGCACCCGCCGTGCCGATCTCGTCCCGGCGGCCCGAAACAACGTCCTGCACATCATTCAGGACGCCGTCATCGTCCTCGATACCGAGAAGCGCATCATCGACATGAACCCCGCCGCCGAAACACTGCTGGGCCAGCCGCTTCCCAAGGTGCTCGGCAAGGAAATCAACGAAGCATGGCAGGCCTGGGCGCGACAGATCGACACTCTTTCGCGGCGGCCGCGCGGCATCCATGAGGTGCGGCTGAGCGACGGCGATCAGGAGCGCGTCTTCGACGTGCGACGTTCAGAGCTGAAGGATTGGCATGGTCAGTTGGTCAGCCGCGTCATCGTCCTACGCGATATCACCGAACGCGCCCTGGCCGAAGAAGCCCTCCAGTTGAGCGAACAGCACTTCCGGGCGCTCACAGAAAATGCCACCGATCTCATCGCCACCCTCAAGGCCAACGCGCTGATCACCTACGTCAGCCCGTCCATCCCCAAGCTCCTGGGCTTCCGAGTCGACGAAATGGTCGGCCGGAGCGTCGTCGATTTTGCTCACCCGGACGACGTTGCCGCGATACAGGCGGCGCTTCAGGCCGCCACTCAGAATCACTTCACATCCCCGGCCATCGTACGCATTCGCAACCGTGATGGCAGTTGGCGCAAGCTGGAATGCGCCCTCAACAACCTGCTCGATCACCCTGCGGTCCACGGCATTGTGGTCAACGCGCGCGACGTCACCGAGCGAGAAGCCGTCGCCAGCGCCCTTCGTGATAGCGAAGAGCGCTATAGTGTCCACTTCGCCAACATGAGTGACGTCATCTATACCTACGATCCGGGGCTGCGAATCACCTCCGTCTCCTCAGGCATTGAGCGCCTTCTGGGCTACAAGCCGGAAGAACTGATCGGCAAGACTCTGTTCGACATCGGACTTATCCCGCTCATCTCCAAAAAACATCTGGAAAAGGCGCTCGGAGAAGCCAAACGACTGCTCTCCGGCGAAAGCATCGAGAGTACGCTCTACGAGTTCATCGCCAAAGATGGCACCGTGCGCATTGTGGAAGTCAGCGCCACGCCGATCTTTCAGGATGTGCGTGTGACCGCCGTGACCAATGTCGCGCGTGATATCACCGAGCGAGTGCATGCCGAAGAACAGCTCCGCGATTCGCTCCAGGAGAAGGAAGTCCTACTGAAGGAAGTGCACCACCGCGTCAAGAACAACCTGCAAATCATCGCCAGCCTGTTGCGCCTGCAATCCGGAAACACGGACGATCCTCGGACGATCGCCCAGTTCCAGGACAGCCAGAACCGCATCCGCTCGATGGCGCTGATCCACGAGCGCCTATACCGTTCGACCGATCTGTCGACCATCGACTTCGGTCCCTATCTGCGCGATCTCACCGGCCACCTCATGCAGAGCTACCGCGATCAGGCCAATCGCATCCGTCTCCGGGTCGAAGTCGACAAGACACAGCTCGACATCGACACCGCCATTTCTTGCGGCCTGCTGATCAACGAACTGGTCTCCAACGCCCTCAAACACGCCTTCCCGGAAGGCCGTCCAGGGACGATCGGCGTGCAGATGCGTTCCACCGAAGGCAATCGACACGAGCTGGTGGTCTGGGACGACGGAGTCGGCATGCCCGAACAAAAATCCAAACCGAACACCCTGGGTCTTCAGCTTGTCAGCAGCCTGGCGCGCCAGCTCCGCGGCACGGTTGAATTCAGCGCCGAGGGTGGCACCCAAATTATCGTTAGCTTCCCAGGCTCCGAAACCATTCACAGCAATCAGATGGAGGCAGTCCAGTGAAAATCACCAGAATTCTAATCGTCGAGGACGAGGGCATCGTCGCGCTGGACATCCAGTCTATGCTCCGCAATCTGGGCTACCAGGTGGTTGGCGTCGTGGACTCGGGCGAGGCTGCCATCGAAATGGCGGGTCGCGAACAGCCGGACCTGACCCTGATGGACATTCGGCTTCGCGGCGATATGGACGGCATCGAGACGGCCCGGCAGCTTCGCGCCCGCTTCGACATCCCTGTCGTCTATTTGACGGCCTATGCCGACGAGGTCACGTTGAGCCGCGCTAAGGTCACCGAGCCACTCGGCTATCTGGTGAAACCATTCGAAGAACGCGATCTGCACAGCACGCTGGAAATGGTGCTCTACAAGATCGAAATGGATATGAAGCTGCGCGCGCAGGTTGCTCGGCTCCAGCGGATCATGGCGACCGTGCCGGAGGGGGTGGCGCTGCTCGACGAGGCGCGGCGTGTCGTCTTTGCCAACGCCAGAGCCTCGGAATATCTGGCCAACATCGCCGGGGTACGGGAAGGCGAGTCCATCGACTGGCTGGGCGGCACCAGCTTCGAACAGCTAGCGAAGGTTTCCAGCGGCAATACATGGCAGGAGATCACCCTGTCGCACAGCGCCTCGCATCGCGTCTTCGAGGCCCATGTCTCGGCGGCCGCCGATGGCGAGTCTGCCGAATGGGTGCTGGTCATTCGCGAGGTGACGGAGGAACGTGAGATGGGGCAGCGCATGAAGCTGCAGGATCGCATCGCCACCATCGGCCAGTTCTCCGCCGGCATCGCCCATGATCTCAACAACATTCTGGCCAGCATCATCATCGAGCCGTACATGCTGCGGAAGCTTGAGCCGAACATGTCTAAGAAAGCGCAGGATCGGCTTGAATCGATCTCCCGGCAGGCCCGGCGCGGCAGCGACCTGATCAGCCAGATCCTCGAATTCAGCCGCGGCTCGCAGCCGGAACTGCGGCTGTTTGAGCCGGTCCCGCTGTTCAAAGAACTCAGCAAGATGCTCGAACGCATCCTGCCGGAAAGCATCCAGTTCGAACTGATCAGCAATGCGCAGGGGTTCATGCTCAACGGCGACGCCACCCGCATTATGCAGTTGCTGATGAACCTGACGCTAAACGCCCGCGATGCCATGCCCAACGGCGGGCTGCTCACGATTGAGGTCGATGTCGTTTCGGGGGAAGCTGCGAAGATGTACGGTCTGCACGACGGCGAAGAATGGCTGCGAATCTACGTCTCTGACAGCGGCACGGGCATCCATCCCGACGTCCTGCCGCACATCTTCGAGCCGTTCTTCACCACCAAGGAGACGGGCAAGGGCAACGGTCTGGGACTGTCGCAGGTGGCCGAAATCGTCGAGCAGCACCGCGGCCACATCATCGTCGACAGCCAGCTCAACGCCGGGACATCCTGCACCGTCTATTTTCCGGCCATTCGCACCCGACCTGCCGGCCTGCTGGGTCAGGAACCGGCCGAGCCGCCCCCGCCGGAGGGAGAACAGCAGACCATCATCCTGGTGGACGACAACCCCGACGTTCGCATGGCGCTCCAGGGCATTCTGGAAGTCTCGAACTACCGGGTGCTGCCCGCGGCCAACGGCCAGGAAGCGCTGGCCATCTTCGACCGCCACCGCCATGTGGATCTCATCCTGACCGACCTGGACATGCCTCGTATGACCGGCCTGGAAATGTGTCGCGAATTGCGCAGCGTCCGCAACGACCAGGATGTTCGCATCATCGTCTTCACCGGCTACGTCTCCGAGGACGATATGGCCGAGCTGAAATCGCTGGCGATCACACGACTGCTGACCAAACCGTTGGAGGTCGAGCAGCTCTTGCAGTCGATCGCGGAAGTGCTGGAGGCTGCGTCCACGGCGGTCAGGTAATCGCTGAGACGCCTTCACCAAAACCGGAGATCGCAGGGACGCGCAACGGCCCGTCCGCCGGCGTCGGGCAGATGGCTACGATCTCCGGTTCTTGTGGTTCAGCACCCGCCGATCCACCTGCGCGACGGGAGCGCAGCGTCAGGACACCTCCACCGGCGTCGTATACACCTTGGGCACCGGGCCGGCCGCGCCGACGATCTCGAACGTCGCCTGCGCGTGAATATCGGCCGCCGACGTGCCGATCATCACCTCGACCGTCCCCGGCTCGACCACATGCTCGAACGATGGATTAATGAACCCGAGCTGCTCGACCGGCAGGTGGAAGGTGACCGTCTTCTTCTCTCCGGCGGCCAGCGACACCCGCGTGAAGCCCTTCAGAGTTTGCAGCGGTCGCGTCACGCCCGAAACCTGCTGGTGCACGTAAAGTTGAACCACCTCGTCGCCGGCCCGCTCCCCGACGTTGGCCACATCGACCGCCACCTGCACAGTTTCGCCGGCGGCCGCCTCGGTCCGGTCCAGACGCAGATTGTCGACGGTGAAGCGGGTGTAGCTCATGCCATAGCCGAACGGATACAGCGGTTTGTTGCTGGTCTCGACGTACTCGCCCTTCCAGTGTGACCGTCCGCCGGACGGCGGGTGGCTGTAAAACACAGGCACCTGACCCACGGTGCGCGGGAAGGAAATGGGCAGCTTGCCGCCGGGGTTGGTATCGCCCCACAGCACGTCGACGATGGCCGCCGCGCCCTCTTCACCGGGCAACCAGCATTCCAGAATGGCCGGGATCGACTCCGCCATCCAGTTCAACGTCACCGGCCGGCCGTTGATCAGCACCAGCACCACCGGCGTGCCCGTCTCGTAAATCACCCGCACCAACTCTTCCTGCACCCCCGGCAGATCCAGCACCGCGCGGTCGCGCGCCTCGCCAGTCGTGCAGTCGTCCGTCAGGCCGGCCTTGTCACCCATCACCAGGATGGCGACGTCGGCCCCGCGCGCCGCTTCCAGCGCCTCAGCGAAGCCATCGGTGGACAGGTCACGCACATCGCAGCCGCGGGCGTAGCGAACTTCGACCATCCGCGACTCACGGACAGACTCTAGAACCGTCGGCGCAACGATGAAGTCCTCGACCGTGCTGACCTGAGCCAAAGGCATGTTGAACGTATTCCGCTTCTGCATCTGCTCCAGCAGCGTCTCGATGTGCGCCGGATAGGCATAGTCGCCGAACAGATTGCGCATGCTGTCGGCATTCGGGCCGATCACGGCGATGTTCTCGATCTCCGGACGCAGCGGCAGCAGTCCGCCCTCGTTGCGCAGCAGCACGACCGACTGCTGGGCGATCTTGCGAGCCAGCGCTCGCTCGTCCGGCAGGTCGAACTGCACCGTGCTGACATCAACGAACGGGTTCTCGAACAGCCCCAGCGTGAACTTTTGCCGCAGCAGGCGCAGCACGGCCCGGTCGACAAGTTCCATAGGCACGCGGCCCGCTTCGACCGCCGCCCGCAGCGGCGCGCCGAAGGAGTCCATGCCCGGCAGTTCGACGTCCAGGCCGGCTTCCAGAGCAAGCCGCGCCGCTTCCGACTTGTCGCGGGCGATGTGGTGATACTCGTAAAGCTGTGTCACCGCGAAATAGTCGGAGACGACCGTCCCGTCGAAGCCCCACTCCTCGCGCAGAATGTCGGTCAGCAGCATTTCCGAGCTGCCGCAGGGGATACCGTCGATCTCGTGGTAACCGTTCATGATCGAGGCCAGCCCGGCGTCGCGCACCGCCGCCTCGAACGGGTAGAGATAGACCTCGCGCAGTTCGCGCGGCATGATGTGCGGCGGCGCCCAGTTCATGCCGCCCTCGGACATGCCATAGCCGACGAAGTGCTTGCCCGTCGCCACCACGCCGTCGGCCAGCGACTCGCCCTGGATGCCGCGCACGTAGGCGCAGCCCATCTGCGCGATCAGGTACGGGTCCTCACCGAATGTCTCTTCGACGCGCCCCCAGCGGGCGTCGCGCGCCACGTCGAGCACCGGGGCCAGCGCATGATGCCCGCCCACCGAGCGCATCTGCCGGCGAATGACGTCGCCCATCGCCTGTACCAGTTCGGGTTCCCAGGTGCTGGCCACGCCGATCGCCTGGGGGAAGACGGTCGCCCCACGGGCCATGTAACCGGAGCAGCATTCCTCGTGAATGACCGCCGGGATCGCCAGGCGGGTGTGCTCCTTCAGAAAGGCCTGAATGGCGTTGTTGACCTCGGCGCTCTGCTTCGGCGTCACATTGGTCGAGCCGCCCACGCGCGTAATGTGCCCGATGCCGTCGGCGATCAGCCCGCGCGCCTTCTTGGCCGAAAAAGTCACGTCATCGACCAGTTCGTAGGCCCAGCGGCTGGCAATCTGCGCCAGCTTCTCGTCGAGCGTCATACGTCCGACGAGATCGGCAGCGCGCTCCTCGGGCGTCCTGGCGGAATCCAGGTACAGTGGTTGTTCAGTCATCATATCTTCCTGTCACTTCAATGCGAGCGCAAATATGCCCCTGATCCGTCGTTCTGGCGCGATCTACGGCAGCACGCGGTACGTCACCATGCGGTTGGCCGCCTGCCAGAAGCGGAACCCTTCGGCCACCGGCCGGTCGACGGCCAGCCCGCGAAACGCGCCGATGGCCGCCGCGTACAGGTGAAACATGTTGTTCTCCGGCGCCGGCAGCGGAAAACCGGGATCATACGGCTGGTTGGCCGGCTGAATCTGACTGAGGTGGCAGTCGAGCATAGCCAGCTTCTGCGTCCACACATCGCTGACGTCGACGTACTCCTCTGGCACAAAGCCGATGCCGTTCTCGGCCTCCATGAAGGCCACCGGCACGGTCGCGCGGTGCGGCGGCAGCGCCGACGGGTAGTTCACCGTCCGCGCGATCTGGGCGGCGTCCATGACCAAGCGGCTCGTCGTCTTGTGATCCGGGTGGTAGTCCTCCGGCGGGTGCGTGATGATCAGGTCCGGCTTGCACTCGCGGATCACCTCGACAAAGCGGTGGCGCGTCGGCTCGTCGAACCACAGCCCACCGTCTGGAAGGCCCATCCAGATCGGCTCCGCGCCGATCACCGCCGCCGACCGCCGGGACTCCTCCCGGCGGATGCCGATCACCGTGTCGAGGTCGCCAATCGGCCGGCCGCGCCCGTCAGTCACCACGCACATAAACACGTGGTCGCCCCGCTTCCGGAAGCGCGCCAGCGTCCCGCCGCAGAATATCTCCAGGTCATCGCCATGGGCGCCAATCGCCAGAACGTTCAAGCCACACCTCCCCTTGCGTTAGAGAACGCCAGTTATGGTTACGAACTCTGAGCGAAAAATGAGAACCACCACCCGCGCTAAGCTAAGCCGCCCTCTCCCTGGCACTGGAGAGCTTATGACGACGTCGGTGAGGGTCGAAAGGCCTAACCATGACTGGCGTTAGATAGTACCAGGTGGCAAGTACTGGTCTGAGCAAGGACGCAAGAGCAAGTTTCTTCAGTCCGTCGCCAACCCTTGGTATCTCACTCATTACTCAGTCCTTTTCACTCCTCACTTCTCTATTTCGCCTGCACGTCGAGCGCGTCGCGCAGACCGTCGCCGAGCAGGTTGAAACCCAGCACCGTCACCAGAATCGCCAGGCCGGGATAGAACGGCATCCACCAGGCGGAGCGGATGAAGGCGCGGCTTTCGGTCAGCATCTTGCCCCAGCTCGGCGTGGCCTGCTGCGCGCTGCCCAGGCCCAGAAAGCTCAGCGCCGCCTCCGCCAGCAGGACGCTGCCCAGCCCCAACGTGGTGTAGACGATCACCGGAGCGATGATGTTGGGCAGGATATGCCGGACCATCAAAGCCAGACTGCTCGCGCCCAGACTCCGCGCGGCGACGACGTATTCCATCTCCTTGGCGGCCAGCACCTGTCCGCGGACGATCCGCGCCATCACCGTCCAGTTGACGAATCCCAGCGCCAGGATGATGTTGCCTTCGCTGGGGCCAAGCATGCCGAGCAGTGCAATGGCGATGATCAGCAGTGGAAAGGCCATGATGATGTCGACCACGCGCATGATCAGCACGTCCGCCCAGCCGCCGAAGAAGCCGGCCACCATGCCGGCGCTGACGCCGACGACCAGCGCGATGGTCTGCGCCGCCAGCGCAATCTTGAGCGAGATCTGTCCCCCATACAGCACGCGCGTGAAGATATCGCGGCCGACAGCGTCGGTGCCGAAAACGTGCTCCGTGGAAGGCGGCTTGACGTAGTCGTTGGCCAGGTCGCCCAGGATCGGGTCGTAAGGCGCGATGGCCGGCGCGAGAATGGCCGACAGCAGCATGAAAACCACGACCAGCAGCCCGATCACGCTGGCCGGGCTGTTCAGCAGCCGGCGCAGCGCCAGCCGGTTGGGATTGGTTGGAGGAGCGCCTTGTTCCAGGCGAAGGGTCGCGGTCATGAGTAGCGTATCCGGGGATCGACCAGGGGGTAGACGGCGTCGACGATCAGGTTCATCAGCGCGTAGATCAGGGCGAAGGTCAGCACCAGGCCCTGCACACTCGGATAATCACGCGCGCCGATCGAGTCGACCAGCAGGCGGCCCATGCCGGGGTAGCTGAAGATCACCTCGACCAGCAGCGTTCCGCTCAGCAGCCCTGCCAGCCCGGTCCCCCAGACGGTGACAATCGGCAGCAGCGCGTTGGACAGCACATGCCGCCGCGCCACGTAACGGGGAGATAGCCCTTTGCTGTGCGCCGTCCGCACAAAATCCTGGTTCAGCACCTCCAGCAGGCTGGAACGGGTGATGCGCATCAGCACGGCCAGCAGTCCGAAGCTGGCGGCGATCGCCGGGAGCACCAGGTGTTCGTCGAGGCCGGCGCCGCTCACCGGCAGCAGCCGGAGCTGCAAGCCGAACAGGATTTGAAGTTGCAGGCCGAGCCAGAAGACCGGAATTGAGACGCCGATCAGGGCGACCAGCCGCAGCAGGTTGTCCCAGATCGAGTTGTGGCTGAGCGCCGCCGTGATGCCCAGCGGCACGCCAACACCGACGGCGATCAGCATGGCGAACAGGCCGAGCACGGCCGTCTGCGGCAGCGCCTCGCCGATCATGTTGGCCACCGGGCGGTTGCTGATGAAGCTGCGCCCCAGGTCGCCGCGCAGCGTGTCGGTGAGAAAGATCCAGAACTGCGTGGTCAGCGGCTCGTCGATGCCCAGGCGGGCACGAGTGGCCGCCAGACTTTGCGCGTCGCCGCGATCCCCTTCCAGAAACTGCGCAGGGTCGCCGGGCAGAACGCGAATCATCACGAAGGTCAGAATGTAGATGCCGAGTAAGGTCGGGATGAACTGGATGGCCCGACCGATCAGGTAGCGAGGCATGGGCGTCGTAGCAGAGGTGAAGGAGAGGGGCGTGCGCCCCTCTCCTTCGCACGACTACTGAAGCTGCATCAGCGCGAAGCGAATGGTGCCGTTGTTGTCGATCGGCATGCCGCCCAGGCGGCTGCGGACCAGGCGCGAGGTCGCACCGTGGTACACCGGCAGGATCAACACGTTGTCCATGGCGATCTGCTCGATCTGCCCGAAGACGGCGTCGCGCTCCGGCCCAAGGGGCATGGAGATGCCCTGGTTGTACAGGGTGCCGATCTCACCCGCCACATCGACATCACCATAACCGCAGTTCACACGGGTCGCGGCGTTCGGCAGCAGCAGGACCACCATGTTTTCCGGATCGGGATAGTCCATCGTCCAGCGGATGCCGCCCATCTCCATCGTGCAGGCGGTGCGGTCCTGAGTATAGACCGATGCTTCCGTCGAGTTGACGATAAAGGTGATGCCGGCCTCGGCCACGGTCGCGGCCATAGCGTTGAGCACGCGATTCTCGGTCTCGTTCTGGTCGGTGCGGACGGTCAGCTCGATGCCATTCGGATAGCCGGCGTCTGCCAGGAGCTGGCGTGCTTCTTCGATGTTCCGCTCGAATGGTTGGTAGTCGGGATTATGCGTCGACAGGCCGGGCGGGTACAGGTTGTAGGCCGGCACGCCGTTGCCCTGAAGCACGGTGTCGATCACCAACTGCCGATCGATGGCCAGCGACAGCGCGCGGCGGACGCGCACGTCACCCATCTTCGGGTCTTTCAGGTTGATGCGGAGGTTGTACAGGCCCAGGGTCGGGATAGTCACCAACTGCTCGCTCAGCGCGGCGTCTTCACGAATGCGCGGCAGATCGGCCTCCGGCGCCAGTGAGATATCCAGGCTGCCCGCCTCGAACTCGATCACCTGGCTCGACGCTTCCGGGATGACGCGGATGTTGACCGTCTTCACCGACGGCGCGCCGCCCCAGTAATTTTCGTTGGCGACCAGCGTGACGTGATCGTTCTGCGCCCATTCCTGGACGACGTACGGGCCAGCGCACACCGGCGGAACCGTACCGTCGGTCCCGGCCGAGCCTTCGGCGATGATGGCGCCGCCGGGCAGGGTCAGGCGGGTGACGAACGACGTCACCGGGCGAGCAAGCGTGATGGCGACGGTGCGGTCATCGACCACCTGCACGCCGCTGATCGAACCGGGAGGCGTCAGAGGTTCCGGCGTCGGGGTGCCTTCACCCACGGCGGGCGCGACCGGACGCGCCTCGGCCCAACCGGCGACATCGCGCAGGACCAGCCCGGCAGTATAGGACGTGCCGAGGTTCGGATCGGACAGGCGATCGAAGGAATACTTCACGTCGGCGGCGTCGAGCGCGCTGCCATCGGAGAAGGTCACGCCTTCGCGCAGCGTGAAGGTGTAGACCAGGCCATCGTCAGAGACGGTCCAGCTCTCCGCCAGCGCCGGGACAGGGGCCAGTGTGACCGGGTCGTAATTGGTCAGTCCCTCGCAGACGTTGCGCAGGACCAGAAAGTCATCATTAGTACGGCCGGCATGTGGATCGAGTGAGGTCGGTTGGCTTTCGGCGAAGGCGACGGTCACTGCGGCATCCTGCGCCGCTGCCGGAACCACCAGAACTAGGAGTATGGAGAGTATCAACAAACTGCGTACGAGAGTCTTCATCAAGGACTCCTCCCTCAAAGAAAGGGCTGGCTTTCCAGCCGGTGCAAGATCATAACGACGCGCCTACCATACCCCACCGAGCGGCTTCCTGCAACAGCCCTGGCAGACCATCCTGGCGATTGATGCGGGCGATCTTTACGTACGACTACACAAACAAAAACCGCCTCCGTGGGGAGGCGGTTTCATGTTTGTGTTTATTCCATCGAGCGGCCGAAGCCGCTGGCAGTTTTAGCGGCCGACCAGCGTGACGTTGCTGGCCTGCTTGCCCTTCTTGCCCTGGGTGATTTCGAACTCAACCTTGGCACCTTCGTCGAGGGAGCGGAAGCCGCTGCCACGAATCTCGGAATAGTGCACGAAAAGGTCCTCGCCGCCCTCCTGGGCGATGAAGCCGAAGCCCTTTTCAGCGTTGAACCACTTGACCGTACCCTGCGTACGTGCAGACATTGAATTTTGCTCCTGAAGCATTAGGTTTGCTATAGCCTTCTTGACCGCACACCTTACCAAAGGTCAGGATGCATACGCGATTCTGCTTGAGAACAACAGGGGCGTTAAGCGGTACAGCGTTCTGTTTTCTCTGCTCAGGTCTACCAGGTGCTCAACCACTGCACCCATGCGGGCAAGACACAACTGTCTACTTTCCCGCATTGCCCCACAAGTATACGAAACCCTCAAAAGATTTGCGAGGGTCATTTCGCGCGTTAACAAGACTCATATATTTGCTCCGGTTGGTCTCATTCTCGTCTTGCCGCGCAAGCGACACGGCGCTAATCTCTTAGCACATATCCGGTCGCGTCCGGCGGGCGGCCTGAACAGACTTTCCGTTTGCCGGCGAGTTCAGAAAAGAGCACTTCGCATGAAACTCACCATCATCGGCGGCGGAGGTGTCCGCACTCCCCGCCTGATTCCCTCTCTCGTCAAGCGCGCCGAACGGCTGGGGCTGCGCCAGCTCTGGCTGATGGACAATGACGCTGAAAAGCTGGACCTGATCGGCGGCCTGTGCCGCGCGCTGGCCGCAGGCGCCCCCTTCGAGATCCTGCTGACCACCGACGCTCGTGAGGCCGTGAGCGGCGCGCAGCACATCATCACCGCCATCCGTCCTGGCCTGGAAGCGGGACGCGCCCGCGACGAACGCATTTGCTTTTCGCATGGCGTGCTCGGTCAGGAGACGACCGGCGCGGCCGGCTTCGCCATGGCCATGCGCAGCATCCCGGCCATTTTAGGTTATGCCCGGCTGATCAACGAGATCGGCGCGCCCGGCGCGTGGCTTTACAACTTTACCAACCCGGCCGGGCTGGTGGCGCAGGCGCTGCACAATGCCGGCGTCCAACGGGTAGTCGGCATCTGCGACAGCGCCAATGGGGCCCAACACGCCGTCAGCCGCTTCCTTGGCACTCCCCTCAAGCGCGTGCACCACACCGTCTACGGGCTGAACCATCTTTCCTGGACGACCAGCGTTCGCCTCGACCCGGACCCTGACGGGCGGGGCGGCGAAGAAGTCTTCCCCGGCCTGCTCTTCGACGAGCGCTTCGTCGCCTCCACCCACATGAGCATGTTTGCCCTCGGCCTGCGCGAATGGCAGAAGGCCTTTCTGAACGAATACCTGCACTATTTCTACCACCGTGATGAGGCGCTGGCGGCGCTGATCGGCAAGCCGGAGACGCGCGGCGAAGAGACAATGCGTCTCACCGGCGAACTGCTGGCTGAACTGCGCGCCGTCCGTGGCGATGTGCAGGCCGGACTGAAGGCCTACCACGAGAAGATGGGCCAGCGCAGCCGCACCTACATGGCCCACGCCCGCGGCGGCGCCGATCGCGTCAAGATGGAGCCGGTGGCCGAAGATGAAGAGGGCTATGCGGCGGTGGCGCTCGGCTGCGTCGAGGCGATCCAGAACGGGTCGCTGCACTACACCGGGCTGAATGTGCCCAACGCCGGGTCGATCGACGGCATGGCCGACGACGACGTGGTCGAAGTAGGCTGCTGGGTGGACTCCAGCGGCATCCGGCCAGAGCGCGTCGGGGCCATTCGCGCCGATCAACTGCTGCTGATGCAGACCGTCAAGCAGTACGAGCGATTGGCAGCCACAGCCATTCTCAACCGCGACCGGCGCATCGCCGTGCAGGCGCTGGCCGTGCATCCGCTGATAGGTTCCTACCCGCTGGCGGAGAAGCTGGTGAGCGCTTTCCTGGCAGCCCATCCCACCCTGCTGGGAGACTGGCAGTGAAAACTTACGACATCCTGATCCCGGGGAGCTACTTCTGCGACATCATCTTCACCGGCGTGCCACGCTTCCCCGCCCTGGGCTCGGAGGTCTACACCGAAGGACTGACGGTCACCGTCGGCGGCGTGCTCAACACCGTGATCGCCCTGCACCGTCTGGGCGCCAGCATCGGCTGGCTGAGCGGCACCGGCACCGATTTCTTCAGCCGCTTTGCCCGCGAGACACTGGAACAGGAAGGTGTCGACCTTGGTCTGGTCAAGCACTACGACCATCCTTTCCAGCGGGTGACCACCGCCATCTCCTTCCCACACGAACGCGCCTTTGTCACCTATGTTGATCCCGCGCCGGCCTCGGTCGAACTGGTGCTTGAAGCGCTGGACTCGGTCGAATTCCGCCACCTGCATTTCACTGGCTTTCAGAGCCACGCCCGCACGCTCGAACTGTTCGAAAAGGTGCGCGCGCGCGGCAGCGTTATCTCGATGGACTGCCAGGATCGGCCGTTTACACTGGAAGATCCTCACATCCGTGCGATTCTGTCCGCGGTCGACGTCTTCATGCCCAACGCCATCGAAGCGCAGCACCTGACCGGCTGCGCAACCGTCGAGGAAGCGGCTGAAGTCCTGCGTCCGCTCGTGCCACTGCTGATCGTCAAGGATGGCGCCAATGGAGCGTTCGGATGGCAGGGCGATCAGCGCTGGCACTCCCCAGCGCTGCCCGTGACGCCGGTGGATACCACTGGCGCTGGCGATGTGTTCAACGCCGGGTTCCTGACCGCTTACCTGGACGACCGGACGATCCCGGAATGCTTGCGCTGGGGCAACATCTGCGGCGGGCTGTCCACACAGGGTCGCGGCGGGGGCACCAGCGCGCCCACCCGTGAGGTCGTGGAAAGGCATCTTCAGTAGAAAGTGCTGACCTTCGCTACAGCGTCTCATCCCGGAAGGCCACCAGGATCATGTTGACCATCCCCTCCACGCCGAGCGATTTGCCGGACTCGTAATCTTCGGCGTAGACGGTCATGTCCAGCCGTGACTGCACCGGCTGAAAGTAGATCTGCCGGAGCTGCGCTGTCATGGCGGCGTGGTGGTCGATCATGCCGAGCAGCATAGCAGCCTGAAAGGACTGGCCCTCGGCCATCATAATCTGCGCCCAGCCGATCAGCGCCTTGAGCACGACGAACATGGCCGGGATGCGTCTGGCCAGGCTCAGGCCTTCGTATAGATGATGCTTGGCGGAGTTCAGTTCCAGCACGATCGCCTGTGCGTAACCCAGATTGGCCTGGGCATTGGCGATGTTCCAGCGGTCGTGCGCGCCGAACCAGATGCCGAGCGCCGTGCCAAAGAAGCGAATGGCCCGGCTGGTGTCCCCCTGCACCATGTACAGCTCCCCCAGGGCGTTGCGACAGCTCGCCACGCCCCGCAGATTTTCGCGCACCTGCCGCATCCGCATGCTTTCCAGCAGCGCGGCCTGTCCCTTGGCGTACTCGCCTTTAAGGGTATAAGCGATGCCCAGGTTGTTGAGATCGTCGCCCAGCCCACGACCATCGGCGATGCTGCGGCGCAGGGCGCTGCCTTCCTCCAGAAGCGCCACAGCCGCGTCGTAATCGCCGCGCAGACGGGCATGAATGTTCATCTGATAGATGCTGTCGCCCAGACCATGCACATCGTGGGTCAGACGACGCAGCGCGATGCTCTCCTCCAGGGCCTGTCGCGAAGCGCTATAGTCGCCCCGGAAGCGATGCAGAATGCTCAGAAAATGCAGCGAACTGGCCACGCCGCGCAGATCGTTGATGACCCGCCGATGCTCCAGACTCTGCTCGTACCAGCGCTGCGCCTCCTCGAAGTCGCTGGCGGCATAGGCCGCATTGCCCAGCCCTTCCAGCGCGCGGCCAACGGCGCCGGCCGCGCCCAACCGGCGCGCCAGCTTCAGGCCGTCGGCATAGAATTCGGCGCTCACGGCCGGCTTGCCCAGATCGTAGGCGATCGTCCCGCCCAGTAGATGCAGCTTGAGCAGCACCTGGGAATCCTGAGGTTTGAGCTGAAGCGCCCGCTCCAGCATCTGGTTGGCGTCGTTCAGGCTGCCCAGTCCCATCCGTTGTTCGATGACGATCGCCGCATAGGCTGCTTCCTGTTCGAAATCGCCCGCCAGCCGCCAGTGTTCGAGCAGGGCCGCCGCGAACGTCTCGTCGCCGGGATACAGTCGTTCCATGCCTTCGGCCACACGATGGTGCAGCTCCGGCAAATCGGAGATAGGGACCAGGTTGAGGACGGCGCTGCGCAGGCGGTCATGGGCGAAGCGCCAGCGCGCATCCTCGACCTCCAGGATGCCGGCGTTCAGTCCTGCCTGAAGCCAGCGATCCACCTCCTCGCCGATCAGCAGGCGCATCAGTGCTTCGTCCACGTTCTGCCCACCGACGGCCGCCAGTTCCAAAGCGGGCAGCGCTTCCGCCGGAAGACGTTCCAGACGGCGAGCGACGATCTGCGTAATGCCGCCGGAGAAGACCTGGCGCGGCAGCGGGTGCAGGCCCACGCGGCCCAGGCTCCCGGCCTCCTCGGCCAGGGTCCGCATCACCTCGACCAGGAAGAGCGCGTTACCCTCGCTCTGCCGGTACAGGTATTCGACCAGCCGGTCCTGATTCTGCACACGGCCCATGATGGCGACGGTCAGTTCAGCCGTCGCTACGGGGGAGAAGCGGTGCAGCACCAGATGCCGCATCGCTGGGATCTTGCCGGGCAGCGTGGGCGCTTCTTCCGTGCGGTAGCTGCCGACGATCAGCAGCGGCAGACGGTCGCAGATGGAGAGAAGTTGGGTCAGCGGCAGCAGGCTTTCGCCCGCCCACTGCAAATCGTCCAAAATCAGCAGAGTCGGAGAGATGAGGTTCTGGAACAGGCGCAGGATGCTGTCGATCAGGCGCACCTGCGCCGATTTGAACTCGATCGGCGGGACCGGGGGGATCTCACGTCCGAGCATCTCGGTGATATCCGGCACCAGTTCGCGCAGAATGCCCGCTTCCAGATCAGTCAGTTCCTGTTCCAGGATCAGCCGTCGGACGACGTCGCGCCACAGGTGAAAGGGCTGCCCGCCTTCGGCCTGGCACTGGCCGCGCAGCGGCAGCGCCCCGTTCAGCAGCGCGTGGATGCGGACTTCTTCCAGCAGGCGCGACTTGCCGACCCCGGACTCGCCGCCGACCAGAAAGGAAGCGCCGAGTGGAACATCGGCCAGCGCGCGGGCAGCCTTCGCGCCATCCGGCACGCTGGCTTCCTCCGCCGAATGGAGAATGCGATCCATTTCTCCCGTCAGGCGTCCCAGTTCGGCCTCGCGGCCCACGAAGCGCGCCGCCTGGAGCAGACTGTCGCGGGTGTGGGCATTCTCGGCCACGACCGCCCCGTCGGAGGCGATGCCCAGCGCCGCCAGCGCCGCGTCGGCATCCGGATAGCGATCGGCCGGGTCTTTCGCCAGGCATCCGGCCGACGATGTGACGCAGGTTTTCCGGCAGAGCGTTCAGATCCGGCATGGCGTGCAGCAGTTGATCGACGAGCGTGTGAGGGGTCGCGGCGCTGAACGGATGCTGCCCGGTGAACAACTCGTAGGCGAGCACGCCCAGCGAGTAGAGATCGCTCTGCGGGGTGGCGCCGGTCTGGCGCAGGATCTCCGGCGGCATGTACATGAGGGTGCCACTCATGCCGGAGACGCCGTTCTGCGCCGCCAAACCGAAGTCGAGCAGCCTGACGGCGCCGCGCTCGTCGATCAGTACGTTGCCCGGCTTGAGATCGCGATGCAGGATGCCCCGGCGGTGCAGATAGGCGAGCGCCTGAAGCATCTGCGCGAACGCCTGAAGCCGGCCCGGCAGATCGAAATCCTCGCGCGCCTCCGGAAGGGTTCGCGCGTTTTCCAGCAGCACCATGGTGTAAAACGGGTAGCGCTCGGCGTCGAAGCCGTAATCGAGGACGCTGATGATGTGGGGATGGCGCAGAGAAACCAGGACGCGAAATTCGTTCGCCAGCGCACGGCGAAGCTCGGCATTGGCCTCCGCATCTTCCCCCAACTCCGAGCGGCAATAGCGCTGGGTGCGAAAGACCCGCTTCAGCGCAACCTGCACCCCTGTGAGCCGGTCCAGGGCTTCGTAAACTTCCCCCATACTGCCTGCTCCCAGCAGGCGCTGAAGGCTGTAGCGCCGTGTGACCTCAGAGAATGCCATCTACGCAGAAGCTCACAACTATTAGGACTGCTGATAGCGGCTTGCACTTCATTATAACCGGAACTGTATTCGACAAAGGCTTGACGTTTTCTCACCCCAGAATATGAATGCCAGTTAAATATCCGTAAGGAACATAATCAAAACTGTGAATTTTGTCACAACAAGACCCTGACATGCGTAATTGATGGCGTGCGCCCCCCGCGCTGTATAGTGAGATTGATAGCCTGGTTGTGTCATCGTCGCCCCTATCTAATGTTCACAGGAGTGTTTTCATGCCGCGGCTGGACCATGAAACCCTGGACATGATCCTCAGCACGCTTAGCAAATATGCCCAGCGGAGACTCACCCCCGAATATCTCCTCGAACTGGACCACAAGGATGAGTTCCCACACGGCGTGCTGGCGGAGCTGTATGATCCGTCCCAGTTGGGGCTGCATCTGACCTTCATTGAGGAAGCGTACGGCGGTCTGGGCGGCGGCGCCTATGACATCTACCGCGTTTCGGAACTGATGGCCGCCTTCGACCTGGGCGTGGCCACCGGAGTGCTGGCGACCTTCCTGGGCAGCGACCCGATCAGCGTCGGCGCGACGCCGGATCAGAAAGCCTACTGGATGGGCAGGATCGCCGAAGAATCGCTGCTGCTGGCCTATGGCGCAACCGAACCGCAGGCGGGCAGCGATCTGGCGGCGCTGACGACGAAGGCCGAGCCGGTTGTCGAAAACGGCGTCGTCACCGGCTACCACATCACCGGGCGCAAGCAGTGGATCAGCAACGGCGGCGTGGCCGATCTCTACACCATCCTGGCGCTGGCGCCGGGCGGCCCGACCTGGTTCATCGTCGACCACGAGACGCAGGGCTTCACCTTCGGCAAGCCGGAGGACAAGCACGGCATTCGCGCCAGCAACACCGCTGCGCTTTATCTTGACAACGTCTACGTCCCGGCCGACCGGCTGATCGGCGGGGTCGAGGGGAACGGTCTGGCACAGGCACAGGCCGTTTTTGGCTACACCCGCCTGATGGTCGGCGCCTTCGGCATGGGCGCGGGCTGGGAGGCGCTGCGCCGCACCATCCGCTATGCGAAAGAGCGCATCCAGGGTGGCGCGCCGCTGACCGAAAAACAGGCCTACACCCATAAGCTGATCGTCCCCAACGCCGCGCGGCTCGAAGCCAGCCGCGCCTACATCGAATGGGTCGCCGAGCGGCTGGACGCAGGCGAAGAGGGACTGGCCACCGAAGGCGCGGTCGCCAAGTACCTCGCCACCGAGGCCGGCAACAGGGCCGCTGAAGATGCCATCCAGGGGCACGGCGGCTATGGCTATACCCGCGAGTACATGGTCGAGAAGATCAAGCGCGACGTGCGCATCACGACCATTTACGAAGGCACTTCCGAAATCATGGAGTGGACGATCGCCCGCGACCGCTGGCAGATCCACCTCAAGTCCCGTGGCGCCTATTACACCGACTGGGCGCAGCGCCTGCGCGCCCTCCACCGCTCCGAGCCGGATAATGGCGTGGCAACCGCCGCCCTGGCTCTGGAGGCGCTGGCCGCCATCCTCGAACGCGCCCGCCTCGACCGCCTGACCCGCCACCAGCACGTGCTGTTCCGCCTGGGCGAACTGATCGCGCAGGCCGAAGGCGCGGCCATCTTCAGCGAGCGCGTGTGCAGCCACCCGAGCGACGTCGCTGGGCTGGACATCCCCACGCGGCAAGCGCTGGCGCGCATCTTCGCGCGCGACGCCGCCATGAAAGTCGGCGCGGACGGCCTCCGCTGGCTGATGGGCGCCGGTCAGACCGATCCTGCATTCGCCGACCAGCTCGGCCTTAACGCCATTTATCGGGCGCAGGCGGGGCAGATCGCCGATATGGATTTCGCCGCCGTACGGCTCACGGAGGTCTTCGCGAGGCCGTAATCTGGCCGCCCTACCTCATAGCAACGATAGCAACGCGCAGCAGACTGATCGCGACGCAGCGCACGCCGCCGGTCAGAACACAGCAGTCGGCGCACACACTTCGAACGTGCATGGAGCACAGGGTAAGGAAGAGCCGCTATGGACACTACGGCTGATCGTGCAATTGCGATTGTAGGCGTCGGATGCATCCTGCCGGATGCGCTGAGCGTGGATGCCTTCTGGCAGAACCTCGTCAGCAAGCGCTACAGCATCACCCAGGTGCCAGAGGACCGGTGGCGCGCTGAAGACTATTTCGACGCCGACCTGGCAGCGCCGGACAAAACCTACACCACCATAGGCGGCTGGGTGCGCGATTTCGAATTCGACTGGAAGCGCTACAAGATCCCGCCGCGCGTCGCCGCGGCCATGGATCAGGGGCAGCAGTGGGCGCTGCAAATCGCCTCCGACGCGCTGGCCGACTACGGCTATCCCGAGCGCCCGCTGGACACGGAACGCACCGCTGTCATCCTGGGCACAGCCATGGGCGGCGAACTGCACTATCAGACCTTCCTGCGCCTGTCCTTCCCCGAATACGTCCGTGCCCTTCGCTCCGTCGAGGGTTTCGAACAGCTCCCCGCCGATCTGAAAGCCGGCATCCTCGAACAGTGGCATGAGGCGATCGCCCAGACCCTGCCGCCGATCACCGAAGACTCCATGCCCGGCGAACTGCCCAACATCGTCTCCGGCCGCGTCGCCAACGTGCTGAACCTGCATGGCCCCAACTTCATCACCGACGCCGCCTGCGCCGCCAGCTTCGCGGCCATCAACAGCGCCGTCGAGATGCTGGTCGAGCATCACATCGACGCGGTCATCACCGGCGGCATCGACCGCAACATGGGCGTCGGCACGTTCGTCAAGTTCTGCAAGATCGGAGCGCTGAGCGCCACCGGCAGCCGCCCCTTCGGCGAAGGCGCCGACGGCTTCGTGATGGGTGAAGGCTCGGCGGCGTTCGTCCTCAAGCGCCTGGAAGATGCCGAACGAGCCGGTGACCGCATCTACGCGGTCCTCCGCGGCGTCGGCGGGGCCAGCGATGGGCGCGGCAAGGGCATCACCGCTCCCAACCCCATCGGGCAGAAACTGGCCATGAGCCGCGCCTGGGAAAACGCCGGTCTGGACCCGGCCACGGCGACGATGGTCGAAGCGCACGGCACCAGCACGCGCGTCGGCGATGTCGTCGAGGTCGAGAGCCTGGCCGAGATCTACGGTGGCGCCGGCGCGAAGCGCATCGGGCTGGGCTCGGTCAAAAGCAACATTGGCCATTTGAAGGCGGGCGCCGGCGCCGCCGGTCTGCTCAAGGCGACGCTGGCGCTGCACCACAAGGTGCTGCCGCCCACGCTCAACAGCGAACGCCCGAACCCGAACATCCACTTCGAGGGCACGCCCTTCTACCTGATCCACGAGGCGACCCCCTGGGAGAATCCGAACAACACGCCGCGCCGCGCGGGCGTCAGCGCCTATGGCTTCGGCGGCACCAACTTCCATCTGGTTCTGGAAGAACACGTTCCCGGCCTGCTCACCCAGAAGAAGACCTACGCGGCAGCGGTCGCCAACACCACCGCTTCGCCGCTCGACGCGCCGCCGGTGCACACCACCGCTCCGGTCCGCGGGATTCTGGCCCTGAGCGGTAACACGCCCGTGGCGCTTAAGGATGCGCTGGACGAAGTCACCCGGCGCATCGAAAACGGCTGGATGCCGCCCCTCGTTCTGCCGCGCGCCGCCGACCTGGACGCCAAAGAGCGCGTGATTATCGACTTCGGCGCGCACGACGAACTGCTGCACCGCGTCCATCTGGCGCAGAAGGCGATGGGCTTCGACAGCCTGACGGCCTGGAAGCCGCTCCAGTCGCAGGGCATCTTCCGGGGCAGCGGCCGGCCTTCGGGCAAGGTCGCCTTCCTCTTCCCCGGCCAGGGCAGCCAGTACGTCAATATGGGCCGCGAACTGGCGGCCATCTCGCCGGTCGTGCGCGAAGTCTTCGACGAAGCCGACCGGGTCATGACGCCGATCCTTGGCAAGCCGCTCACCGGCTACCTCTTCATCGATGACGATAACTCCTCGGCGCTGATGCAGGCCGAGATCAACCTGATGCAGACGGCCATCACCCAGCCGGCCATGCTGACGCTCGACATCGCCCTCTTCCGCCTGCTGGAATCCTACGGCTTCCGACCCGACATGGTCATGGGCCACTCGCTCGGCGAATATGCCGCGCTGGTGGTCGCCGGCGTCATGCCCTTTGCCGAAGCGCTGGAGGCAGCCGCCGCCCGTGGCGCCGAGATGAGCAAGGTCGAGGTCGGGGACAACGGCCGCATGGCCGCCGTCATCGCGCCGTTCGACGTGGTAGAGAAAACCCTGAAGGCTATCGACGGCTACGTGGTCCCGGCCAACATCAACAGCAAAAGCCAGTCGGTGATCGGCGGCGCGACCAAAGCGGTCGAGACTGCCGTCGAACGGTTCATCGAAGCCGGCTATAAGGCGCTGCCCCTTCCGGTCAGCCATGCCTTCCACACCCGCATCGTCGCCCCAGCCAGCGCCCCGCTGCGGACCATGCTCGACCGGCTGCACATCGCCCCGCCGCGCCTGCCGCTGGTGGCCAACGTCACGGGCAAGTTCTATCCCGGCACGGTCGAAGCGATCAAGGACCTGCTCCAGGAGCAGATCGCCTCGCCCGTACAGTGGGTGCGCGGCCTGCAAACGCTCTATGATGCCGGTGTCCGCGTCTTCGTCGAAGTCGGTCCTAAGCGCGCCCTCAAGGGCTTCGTGGACGACGTCTTTGCCGGCATCGATGATCTGCTCTCCCTGCTCACCAACCATCCGAAAGTCGGCGAGCTGGCCAGCTTCAACCAGGCGCTATGCGGCCTCTATGCCGCCGGCTTCGCAGTGGCCGACACTGTGCCGGCGCGCCCTGCCGCTCCGGATCGCAGCATGGAAACCCCTGACCCGGCGAACCCGGCCACCACGCAGGGCCATGGCAGCGCGAGCGAACCGTCGCCGGCCGCCGTCGCCCAGCTTGGGCAGATGCTGGAAAAGCTCATCCAGCAAGCCGGCCAGACGGCGACAGCCCCGGCCCTCTACGATCGCAACAACCCGCCGCGCGGCTCGGTGGTCATCAGCGGCACCGGCCTGGGACTGCCGGGCGTCGAGAAGCGCCTGTTCGACCCGGACAACGCCATGCGCATCCTGCGCGGCGAGCAGTTCATCGACCTGATCCCGGAGCGCTTCCGCCGCAAGATGCTCAATAAGCGCGTCACCCGGCTGGTCAAGTCGGAGGACGGCAACAACCGCTTCGAGACCATCACGAACCCCGACGAGGTGATCAAGCTGGCGGCCCGCGCCGGCGCCTTCGACCTCGCAGAAGAGTACGGTGTGCCGAAAAAGCTGATCGAGGCGCTGGACACGACCACGCAGATCGCCATGGCCGCCGGCCTGGACGCGCTGCGCGAGGCGGGCATCCCGCTCGTGCAGACCTTCCGCGCCACCAGCACCGGCAAGCATCTGCCCGACCGCTGGATGCTGCCGGAGAGCCTGCGCGACAGCACGGGCGTGATCTTCGCCAGCGCCTTTCCCGGCGGCGACCGCTTTGCCGACGAGTTCAACCGCTATTTCGCCTATCAGCACCGGCTGGATCAACTGGCGCTGCTGGACGACCTGCGCAGTGTCGTGACGGACCCGGCAGCCCTGGCCGAGATCCACCGGCGCACGACCGACCTGCGCGAGCAGCTCGAACGTGAACCCTACGAGTTCGACCGGCGCTTTATCTTCCGCGTACTGGCCATGGGCCACAGCCAGTTCGCCGAATACATCGGCGCGCGCGGCCCCAACGCGCACGTCAACGCCGCCTGCGCCAGCACCACTCAGGCCATCGCCATCGCCGAAGACTGGATTCGCAACGGCCGCTGCCAGCGGGTGATCGTCCTGGGCGCCGACAACGTCACCAGCGACCGCCTGATGGAGTGGATCGGCGCGGGCTTCCTCTCCGACAGGCGCCGCCGCCACCGACGACCGCGTCGAAGAAGCAGCGCTGCCCTTCGACCGGCGGCGGCACGGCACCATCCTCGGCATGGGCGGCTGTGCGCTGGTCGTGGAGAGCGAAGATGCCGTGCGCGAGCGCGGCATGCGCGGCGTGGTCGAAGTGCTGTCCACCGAGACGCGCAACAGCGCCTTCCACGGCACGCGCCTCGACGTCAGCCACATCTCCGCCGTCATGAATGCCCTCGTCACCGCCGCCGAGAGACGCTTCGGCCTGCACCGTCAGGCCATGGCCGCGCAGACCGTCTTCATGTCGCACGAGACCTTCACCCCGGCGCGGGGCGGCAGCGCCTCCGCCGAGATCGCCGCGCTGCGCGCCGTCTTCGGCGACGCGGCCAAGGCGATCATCATCGCCAACACCAAGGGCTTTACCGGACACCCGATGGGAGTCGGCATCGAGGATGTCATCGCCCTCAAGATCCTGGAATACGGCATCGTGCCGCCCGTGCCCAACTTCAAAGAGGTGGACGAAGAGCTGGGCCTGCTCAACCTCAGCCGCGGCGGACGCTACGCCGTGCAGTTCGCGCTGCACCTCTCGGCAGGCTTCGGCTCGCAGATCGCCATGTGCCTGACGCGCCGCATCCCCGGCGCCCTCGACCGCGTGGACAGCAAACCGCAGTACCAGCGCTGGCTGGACGAGATCAGCGGCTACGACCAGGCGGAGACGGAAGTCGAGAAGCGCGTGCTGCGCATCGTCTCGCGCGGTGTGCCCGGGCGAACCCCGGCGGCGAACCGCTGGCAGTTTGGCACCGAGCCGCAGATGCGCACCCTGTCTGGCGGCGGCGCTGTTGCCCCGGTTGGCGACGTAACGACGCCTCCGCAGACCTATGTACCGGCCGCGCCGCCAGAGCGGCAACGCGTGCAGATCACGCACGTCGCCCAGGCGCCGCAGCCCATCGTCCACAAGCGGTTGGAGACCGAGCCGCCACCGGTGACCCAGCCACCCACTGCCGTCCACGACCCGGCCGCCGATCTCACCCGGCAGGTGCTGGAGATCGTCGCCGCCCAGACCGGCTACCCGATTGACATGCTGGAACTGGATCTCGACCTGGAGGCCGACCTCGGTATCGATACCATCAAGCAGGCCGAAACCTTCGCCGCCATCCGCGCCGCCTTCGACATTCCGCGCCGCGATGACCTCAGGCTGCGCGACTATCCCACCCTCGGCAGAGTCGTCGAGTTCGTCCGCACCAGCCGACCCGACCTGGCCGCACCTTTGACTCCCGCAGCTCCACAGGCCACACCCGCCACGCCAGCAGTTCCAGCAGCGCCAGCGCCGCAGGAATCGGACATCACCCGGCAAGTGCTGGAGATCGTCGCCGCGCAGACCGGCTACCCGATTGATATGCTGGAACTGGATCTCGACCTGGAGGCCGACCTCGGCATTGATACCATCAAGCAGGCCGAGACCTTCACCGCCATCCGCACCGCCTTCGACATCCCCCGCCGCGATGATCTCAGGCTGCGCGACTACCCCACCCTCGGCAGAGTCGTCGACTTCGTCCGCACCAGCCGGCCCGACCTGGCCGCGCCTTTGACTCCCGCAGCTCCACAGGCCACCGCCACGCCAGCGTTCCAGCAGCGCCAGCGCCGCAGGAACCGGACATCACCCGGCAGGTGCTGGAGATCGTCGCCGCCCAGACCGGCTATCCCATCGAGATGCTGGAACTCGACCTCGACCTGGAGGCCGACCTCGGCATCGATACCATCAAGCAGGCCGAAACCTTCGCCGCCATCCGCGCCGCCTTCGACATCCCCCGCCGCGACGACCTCAGGCTGCGCGACTACCCCACCCTCGGCAGGGTCGTCGACTTCGTCCGCACCAGCCGGCCTGAACTCGCCGCACCTTTGACTCCCGCAGCTCCACAGGCCACACCCGCCACGCCAGCAGCGGCAGCGCCAACGCCGCAGGAATCGGACATCACCCGGCAGGTGCTGGAGATCGTCGCCGCGCAGACCGGCTATCCCATCGAGATGCTGGAACTCGACCTCGACCTGGAGGCCGACCTCGGCATCGACACCATCAAGCAAGCCGAGACCTTCGCCGCCATCCGCGCCGCCTTCGACATTCCCCGCCGCGACGACCTCAAGCTGCGCGACTACCCCACCCTCGGCAAAGTGGTCGAGTTCGTCCGCACCAGCCGGCCGGAACTCGCCGCCGAAGCGTCTGCGGAGCCGCAACAAACAACCGTGGCGTCTACAGCGCCATCCGTAGTCGCTCCCGCCCCTGTTGCCGGATCGCTCGAAGCGGCCAACCGCTTCCCGCGCCGCGTGGTCATACCGGTTCTCCGGCCAGTCCTGGACGACTGTAAGCCCACCGGGATTGAACTCACCGGCGACTGCCGCGTACTGGTCATGCCCGACGCGGGCGGGACCGCGGACGCCCTGGCCACGGCGCTGGAGGCTCTGGGCGTCACGGTGCTGATGCCGGACGCCGGGCTGGACGACGCCGCGCTCACCGCCCAGATCGAGACCTGGCTGGCAGAGGGGATGATCCAGGGGGTGTACTGGCTGCCCGCGCTCGACGTCGAACCGGACCTGGAAGAGTTGGAACTGGTCGCCTGGCGCGGACTCAACGTCCGGCGCGTCAAGAAGCTCTACACCGCCATGCGGGCGCTCTACGACTCGATCAGCGCCACGGGGACCTTCCTGGTCAGCGCGACGCGGCTGGGCGGCCTGCACGGCTACGGCGAGGCGGGTGCCAGCGCACCGCTCGGTGGGGCGGTGGTCGGCTTCACCAAAGCCTACAAGCGCGAACGCGGAGACGTTCTGGTCAAGTCCGTGGACTTCGAGATCGGCGCCAATGCCGAAACCTGCGCCGCGGCGCTGATCGCCGAGACGCTCTATGACCCCGGCGTCGTCGAGATCGGCTACGACGGTGAAACGCGAACGACCCTGAGCTGGGTCGAGAAACCGGTCGAAGCGCCGGGGCCGGGCGGTATGACGTTGAATGCCGAGACGGTCTTCGTCGTCACTGGCGCCGCGGGCGGCATCTCCAGCGCCATCGTGGGTGATCTGGCGGCGGCGAGCGGCGGGATCTTCTACCTGCTCGACCTGACGCCCGAGCCGGACCGCGACGATCCGAAAATCGCCCTGCTGCGCCGCGACCGTGACGCGCTCAAGACGGCGCTTATGGCCGAGGCGCAGGCGGCCGGCGAGAAGCTCAAGCCGGTTCAGCTTGAAAAGCGCCTGGCCGCCATCGAACGCGAGGAGGCCGCCCTGCGCGCCATCCAGACGGTCGAAGCCGCCGGCGGCAAGGCGATCTACTTCAGCGCCGACCTGCGCGACGGTGAGGTTGTCGCCGCCATCGTGGACACCATTCGTGAATCCCACGGACGCATCGACGTGCTGGTCCATGCCGCCGGTCTGGAGATCAGCCACACCCTGCCCGACAAAGACCCGGATCAGTTCAATCTGGTCTTCGACGTCAAGGCCGACGGCTTCTTCAACCTGCTGCACGCCGCAAAGGGTATGCCCATCGGCGCGACCGTGGCCTTCAGTTCGGTGGCCGGGCGCTTTGGCAACAGCGGCCAGACCGACTACAGCGCGGCCAACGACCTGCTCTGCAAGATCTCCAGCAGTCTGCGCCGCTGGCGGCCGGGTACGCGCGGCATCGTCATCGACTGGACGGCCTGGGGCGGCATCGGCATGGCGACGCGCGGGTCCATCCCCAGGATCATGGAAATGGCCGGCATCGAAATGCTCCCGCCGGAAGCCGGTATCCCGGTGGTCCGCCGCGAACTGACCGCCTCCGAGTTTCACGGCGAACTGATCATCGGCGGCAGGCTGGGCATCCTCGGCCAGGACTGGGATGAGACCGGTGGGCTGGACGCCGCTGCGCTGACTGCGCGCGCTCGTGAACGCAAGCTGCTGATGATCGGAGCGGTGAAGCGCGCCAGCCTGAGCAGCGGCCTCGAAGTCGAGACGACTCTCGACCCGAAGGCGCAGCCCTTCCTCTACGATCACGCCATGGAAGGCACGCCGCTCCTGCCTGGCGTCATGGGGTTGGAGGCGTTTGCGCAGGTTGCCAACCTGACCGGTCTTACCTTGACAAAGGTGCGGCGCGTCCGCTTCGAAAACCCGTTCAAGTTCTTCCGCATGGAACCGGCGGCGATGCATGTGAGCATGCTGCCGGCGGCGATGGGGGGCGCGGTCGCCGCGGCGACGCTGCGTTCGGCGCGGACCCTGGCGAGCGGTGAAGTGCAGGAGAAAGTGCATTTCACGGCGGACGTGGTGCTAGGCGCGCTGGCGCCCGAAGCGCCGGTGGTGGAGTTCACGCCGCCGGAAACGGATACTCTGCCCATTACCGCCGAGCAAATCTATCGCGTCTACTTCCACGGACCGGCCTACCAGGTGGTCGAGCGAGCGGGCGTCGACGGCAGCACGGCGATTGGCATGATGAAAGCCGATCTGCCGCCCAACACCGCCCCGGCCGATGCGGCCTCGCTGATGGCGCCGCGCCTGATCGAACTGTGTTTCCAGACGGTCGGTCTGTGGCTGATGAAGATGCAGGAGGCGATGGCCCTGCCGCTGAGCATCGACTCGGTGGTGGTCTACCGCCAACCAGAAGACGCAGGCGACACGCGGTTGTACGCCCTGGTCAAAACGGTGGACGGCGGCGCGTCGTTCAACGCCCAGGTCGTGGACGAAGACGGCGCGGTCTACGTCGCGCTGGAGGGTTACCGGACCGTGCGCCTGCCCGACACGGTAACGCTGTAGGACACATGACGATCCACTGGTCGCTGGAAGCACATCACGGCCTGCCCACGCCGGCGATGCTGAGCGCGCTGGCGCCCAGCGAACAGGATCGCTATGCGGCACTGAAAACCGACAAGCGGCGCCAGGACTGGCTGCTCGGCCGCTGGACCGCCAAACGCCTGGTCGGGCATCTGTGGCAGGCGGAGACCGGCCAGCAGCGGCCGCCGGAGACGATCCTGGTGGCGACAGAGCCGGGCGGCGCGGTCGCTTTACCGGACTTCCCCGACTGGCGGCTGTCGATCAGCCACAGCGCCGGGCATGCCTTCTGCGCTGTCTTCCGGGGCAGCACGGTCGGCGCGGACATCGAGCGGATCGCCCCGCGCGCACCGGTCTTCGCCGCCGACTACTTCACGACTGAAGAATGTGCATTGGTCGCGCGCATAGGCGATAATCTGACGGATCGGCTCACCACCGCCATCTGGAGCGGAAAGGAAGCGGCCTTGAAAGCCCTCCGCATCGGGCTGACGGTGGATACCCGATCGGTGGTCTGCCTGGGCACGCCGCCGGAAGAAGGGGCCTGGTCGCCGTTCAGCATTCGGCTGGACACGACCGCGCTGAAAACGATCTCCGTCCCGCAGTTGCAGGAGTTGCCGCAGTTACAGGGATGGTGGCGAATACTGGACGGATTTGTACTCTCACTGGCTGCCGAGAAGGCAACCGCAAGACAGTAGAAGGACGGAAACACGTATGGTCAGGACGTTTCGTGATTACCTGGACGACCTCCGAGAGCGCAAAGAAAGCGCGCATGGCACGCAGAAAGATGCGGATGGCCAGCACAAGAAGAACCGGCTGACAGCGCGCGAACGCATCGACATCCTGTTCGATCCGGGTACGTTCGAGGAGATCGACTCGCTGGTGCTGCCGCGCTACGAGAGTTATCTTGGCGGCAAGGGGTCGCGCCTGGGCGATGGCGTCGTCACCGGCTATGGCCTGGTCAACGGCCGACACGTCGTGGTCGCGTCGCAGGACGCCAACGTGATGGGCGGCTCGCTGGGCGAGATGCACGCCAACAAGATCGTCAAGGCGATGCAGATGGCCCTTAAGTATGGCTGCCCGTTCATCGCCATCAACGACTCCGGCGGGGCGCGCATCCAGGAAGGCGTGGACAGCCTGGGCGGTTATGCCCGCATCTTCGACGCCAACTGCGAGGCTTCCGGCGTGATCCCGCAGATCTCCGTGATCATGGGCCCCTGCGCGGGTGGAGCGGTCTATTCGCCGGCACTGACCGACTTCGTCTTCATGACCGAGAACAGCTATATGTTCATCACCGGCCCGGACGTGGTCAAGGCGGTGATGCAGGAAGACGTCAGCTTTGAAGACCTGGGCGGCGGGCGCGTCCACAGCCAGGCCAGCGGCGTCTGCCACTTTCTATCGTCCGACGACCGCGAATGCCTGATGCAGGTGCGGGCGCTGCTCAGCTACCTGCCCTCCAACAACCAGGATGATCCGCCCTACGTGCCGCCGCGCGACGACCCGGACCGGCGCTGCCCGGAACTGGAACACCTCGTCCCCACCGAGCCGTACAAACCCTATGACGTGCGCTCGGTCATCGCCAGCATCGTCGACGAAGGCCGATTCCTGGAAGTGCACCAGCTCTGGGCCGAAAACATGGTGGTCGGCTTCGCCCGGCTCAACGGCTACGTGGTCGGCATCGTCGCCAACCAGCCGATGGTACTGGCGGGCTGCATCGACATTCACGCCTCGATCAAGACGGCCCACTTCATCCGTATCTGCAACGCCTACAACATCCCGATCATCACCCTTCAAGACGTGCCGGGCTTCCTGCCGGGCCGCGACCAGGAGTACGGCGGCATCATCCGCAACGGCGCGCGCATGATCTACGCCTACAGCGAGGCCACCGTGCCCAAGCTGATGGTCATCCTGCGCAAGAGCTATGGCGGCGCCTACTGTGTCATGTCCAGCAAGGGCCTGCGCGGCGACCTGCTGTTCGCCTGGCCAAACGCCGAGATCGCCGTCATGGGCGCCGAGGGCGCGGTCAATATCCTCTTCCGCAACGACCTGAAAGCCGCCGAGCACCCGGTCGAGAAGCGCAAGGAACTGGTCGAGGATTACGAGCGCAAGTTCAACAACCCGTACGTGGCCGCCTCGCGCGGGTTGATTGACGAGGTGATCGAGCCGCGCGACACCCGCCGGGTGCTGATCCGGGCGCTGGAGTTCACCCTTTCCAAGCGCGAGACGCACGTGCCGAAGAAGCACGGCATTTCGCCGATGTAGGCCGCCGCGACTGGAGGACGAACTGTGTTCAAGAAAATTCTGGTCGCCAATCGCGGCGAGATCGCGGTGCGCGTGATCCAGACCTGCCGCGAAATGGGCATCAAGACCGTGGCGCTCTACGCGCCGCAGGAACGCCGCTCGCTGCATGTGCAGAACGCCGACGAGGCCGTGCCATTCGCCGGAGACTTTTCCGATCAGGAGAGGATCCTGGCGATCGCCACAGAGCGGGGGGTCGATGCCATCCATCCTGGCTACGGTTTCCTGGCCGAAGAGCCGGATTTCATCCGCGCCTGCGCTGCCGCCGGCATTACCTTCATCGGCCCATCCGCCGACCTGCTCGATCAGGTCCATGACAAGGTGGCCACGCTCACGCTGGCCATGGCCAACGGCTTCCACACGGTCGAGTCGTCGCAGAGCGGCATGGCGGCCAGCGATCAGGAGCTCTTCGAAAGCGCCACTCGCCTCGCGGCCACGGCAATGTCATCCACCTGGGCGAACGTGAAGGCTCGCTGCAGTACGACAATCGCAAGTTGATCGAAGAAGCGCCCGCGCCCTGCCTGTCGGCGGAGCGGCGGGCCGACCTGCTGGAGTCGGCTGTCCGGCTGGCGCACCTGCTCAAGCTGGAGAACGCCACCACTCTGGAATTCATGGTCGACCGCGACGGGCAGTTCTATTTCTCGGAGATCAAGGCGCGCATCCAGACCGAACACGTGCTGACCGAGACGATCACCGGCGTCGATGTGGTGCGGGAACAGATCCGCATCGCTGCCAGGGAGCCGCTGACGCTGAAGCAGGAAGACGTGCACTTCCGCGGCCATGCCATCATGTGCCGCGTGCACGCGCAGGACCCGCTCAACCGCCTGCGTTCCAGCCCCGGCCAGCTTCAGGACGTGCGCCTGCCAAGCGGCGCAGGCCTGCGCGTGGATACCTATGTCCAGTCCGAGTGCAGCGTCCCCGGCATGTACGCATCGCTGATCGCCAAGGTGACCGCCTGGGGCAGCGAACGCGCGCAGGCCATCGCGCGGCTGGGGCGAGCGCTGGAGGAATTGACGCTCACCGGCGTGCCGACCAATACGCCGTTCCTGCAAGAGCTGCTGAGGGACACGGGCTTTGTCCAGGGGGCGTACAGCACCGAGACGGGCTACCACCGCCGCCAGAGCCCGGACTTCGACGAAGCCTACTTGCAGGATGTCGCGGTGGCGGCGGCGCTGATCTACGCGGGACGCGGCCAGCAGGCGAATGGCGTCGTCCCAAATCGTCTGCAAAGCGGCTGGCATCGCAGCAGTCGCCGGCTGTCGTAAGAAAACCAGCGCAACACGCGGAGAACGAACCATGGCGAAACTGAACGTCACCCTTGAGGGACGAAGCTATACCATCGAAGTGCCGTCGCTTGTGGCGGACATGAATAGCGTGACGGTGCTGGTCAACGGGCAACCGGTGCAGGTGACACTCGGCACAGAGCCGACTATCGACCAATTGGCAATCGACGGCCGACCGTACCGGCTCGACTACGACCGCGATCTGCGCTGGCTGCGGACGCAGCGCGGGCTGCACGCGCTGGAAATCCGCGACCTGGAGGCACTGGTCACTCGCCCGATCACCGGCGATGGCCGCGTCAAAGCGCCGATCCCCGGCCTGATCGCCAGCATCGGCGTCAGCGTCGGCCAGACGGTCGAGCTGGGGCAGCCGCTGATGATCCTGGAAGCGATGAAGATGCAGAACGAGGTGCGCGCGCCGCTCTCTGGGATTGTGACGACCCTGCATGTCGACATCGGGCAGGTGGTCACCCGCGCCCAGGTGCTGGCGGAAATCGAAGCGTAAAAAACACCCCCGGACATGTAACCAACCACGTCCAGGGGCGTCTACAAGGAAAGCTCGAGAGAATGTTCCTGCATTCTCTCCTCGTTCCTCATCTCTCATGACTTCTCTTTACGCGCTCGCTTCCAGCGCCGCCGCCGCGAACTCCAGGGTCTGCCCGTCGCTCGTCTCGATCGTCAGGACGTCGGCGGTGGCCTGAAAGCTGATTGCTGCCTCCAGCGCCTGGAAGAACGCCTGCTCCTGCTCCATCCGGCCGCCGGGGCAGGCCATGCGAGTGCTGGCGATCGAGCCGAAGGTGATCTCGCTTCCCGAAACCTCGAAGCTGCCGTTGAAGCGGTTGCAGCCGCCCGAACCGCTCACCCGACCGACGTCGCCAAAGCTCAGCGTCACGAGGCTGTCGGCCAGAGGAGTCTCCCCGCCGATGCGGGTCAGTTCCCAGGACGTGCCTTCCAGCGCCATCACGGCCATAAAGACCAGTTCCTTTCCGTCGTCGTAGCGAATCGTCAACTGCCGATCTTCGATGACTGCCTCAGTCGCCCCTTGCAGCGCCTCAAACAGCGCCTGCTCCTGTTGGCTGGCCGCCTCGTCGAGGCAGGCGCGCCGGGTGCTGGCCACCGTGTCAAACGTGAGCGACTGCCCGTCGATGACAAAGCCGGCGTTGAAATTGTTACAGCCGCTGAAGCCCGATGCCCGATCCGCGTCAAAGCTCAGCGTGACCGTCGTCCCTTCCACCTGGGCCGCTCCGTCAATCGAGGCGAGCTGCCAGGAGGTTCCATCCAGCATCGTCATGGGCGCGAAGACAAGCTGTAACCCCTCGTCGTAGACGATCACCAGTCGATCGCCGTCGAAGGTATAGGCCGACGCTTCGTTCAGCGCCGCCAGGTAGGTCGTCTCCTGCTGCGAAGTGGGATCGCAGAACATCATGGTGCTGAAGACATTCGTGAAGGTCAGGCTGTCCCCGTCGACAGTGTACCCGCCGCCATAGACGTTGCAGCCGCCGTTGCCCCCGATGCTGCCATCCGTGCCGAAAATCAGGGTCACCGTCGAGTCCCCGCCCACCGGTTCCCCGCCCAGCAGTTCGAGCTGCCAGCTTGTGCCGGCCAGCGGGTCGGAAGCGCCGTCCTCCGCCAGCGCTGGCAGCCCCAGCGCCAGCATCAGTGCAATCAGGCTCAACATGAAAACACGATAGATCGACACTCGCATTGATTACTCCTTATCCATACATGAATAAGACGAACTCAACCGATGATTTGTTCCAGACAACCGGGGATCGTTGGGGTCAACGACGCCCGCTGGAGGCAACAGTCGATTCACCCAGAAACCATGCTGAAGTGCGAGCTAAACGGCAGCGTGAAGGCGACCATCGTGCCACGACCGGGTTCACTGACCAGATGCAGGCGGCCACCCAGCATCTGAACCGCATTATGGGCGATGCTCAGGCCCAGCCCGATGCCTTCGATCTCCCCGATATTGCTGGCGCGGTAGAACATGTCCGTCACGCGCTCGATCTCATCGGCAGGGATTCCGATGCCCTGGTCGGTGACGCGAAAGCAGACGGCCTCCTGCTCCTCCCAGGCTTCGAAGATCACTGGTTGATCGGGGGCGGAGAACTTGAAGGCGTTCGACAGCAGATTGCTGATCACCGACCTGAGCATCACGGTGTCCGCGATCATGCGGGCAGGCACAATACGAAGCTCGGATGTTCGTTTAGGGTAATCGATAAGCACTTCTTCGACGATGAGCTCGCAGAAGTGAAGCAGGTCGATTTCGGTGACGTCCCTCTGCGTGGCCGTCGCCTGACGGCGAATGCTGACGAGAATGTCCTCCAGAATCCGCGTGATGCGCTGCACCGCGTGGCGAATGTCGGTCATCTTCTCGCCACGCTGGGCCGGGGAGAGCCGGTCTGCATAGCGTTCCAGCATTTCGGTGGAAGTCAGCACCACCGACAACGGCGTGCGGAACTCATGGGCGATGCGGACCATCACCTGGTTCTTGAGTTCGTTCAGTTCCTGCTCTTTTTGCAGGGCAACGTGCAGCCGCTCTTCCTGCAGGCGCGCTTCCTGCAGCAGGCGCTGTTCCCCAATATCACGGATGACCGAGATCACGCCAAAGGGCCGGCCCTGCTCGTCTCGCAGGAAGCGGCCGCTGCCTTCTACCCAGACATACGTGCCGTCGGCGCTCCGCATGCGGCTCTCGATCAGCGGCGGCTGGCGACCCTGTTCCAGCGCTTCCTGCATGGTTTTGCCAACCCGGTCCACATCGTCCGGATGGCAGATATCCAGCAAGGTCAGGCCGATCATCTGCGAAGGCTCATAGCCCAGAAGCTCGGTCACCGTCGGGCCGATATACTCGATTCGTCCCTCGATATCGGTGTAGGAGATCAACTCGCGAACGTGGTCGATGATGGCGCGCAGCCGGTCTTCATTCAGACGGCGGGCGTCCTGTTCCTGCTTGATCGTGATCAGATGACCGAGCGTCGTCCCGAAGAGCGATAGCAGTTCGGCTTCATAGAGGCGGGCCGGGCGGCGGCGCACATGGTTATCGCAGACGACATAGCCAATCGCCTGATGTCCATCCCACAACGCTGCCGCTGCGCGCCAACCTGCGCCGATGAGGACGCCATAGTCGTAAAGCGCTTTTGTCTCTTCGAAGTGCGCGCGCAGCGGGGAACTCGCGATTTCATGAATCCAACTGTCTACACCGTAAGGCGCTTGATAGTCCTTCTCTTCGCGGACCCGGCCTTCCGTGTCGGTGCCATAGGTGCCCACCAGCAGGCCCCGCGCGCGATCCACCAGAAAGATGCCCATCCTATCGATGTCCAGGCGTTCAAGCGCCAGTTCCACCGCGCGACGAAAAAGGAGATCCAGCGTGGGTATGGCCGTCAGTTCCAGATTGATCTGGTGCAGCGTCTTGAGATCCTGCTGGAAGCGCTGCGCCATCGCCTCGGCACGGCGGCGCTCCTCCAGCTCTCGCTGAGCCGCGGCATACTTGGACTCGGTAACCAGCACCAAAGCGACAAGCTGCGCGTACACGATACCCTGCTGAATCTGCTCCGGCGTGAAGGGCTGATCCGGTTCCGACCGTCCCAGCGCCAGGACGCCCAGGCAGCCATCGTGCGTCAGAATGGGGATGTCGGCCACCGCGTAAAGCTGAACGTTTTCATAGACGACCCGGCGCAGCGGCCAGTCGCCGTAATTGTCCAGCACCACCGGCTGACGGGTATCATGGGCCAGCCAGGAGATCGGCGCGTTACCGCGCACAACTCGTTCGCCTTTGAGTTCGACGATAGTGCGGCTCGTTCCGCGCACCACCAGTTCGTCACCCGTTTTCAGCAGCACCTCGCTGTACGCTGCCTCCAGAATGGCCGACGCGCTCTCCGCGATGGCATCCAGAAGCGTCTCCTCATCATGCTCGCGCTGAAGATCCGTGGTGATTCGATTCAGCGCCGTGAGGAACTGCGCCGACATGGGAAGTGTCTGGACCTGCGACACATCGGAGCGGATGATACTGTCCACGAAGACGCGCAGATGTGCGGCAGAGACGGCGTCCTTGCTGCATTCCTGGATGAGTCGGTCAACGCCCTGGGAGACCATTACGCTTCTGTGAAAGTGCCGACGGAAATAGCATTATAACATATTGTATTTTGTAGACTCCCGACTTGCTAGGGAAGAGTCTGTGCCTCCAGCCACTCATGAATCTTGAGGCCCGTCCCGGCGAAATCGCCGTCCATCATCAGGTTGTGGCCAGAATTGGGGTCCACAAAGTAGTCCGCCCGGTAGTGCCGCGCCGTTGTCTCCATGTATTTGGCCGGGCAAACTTTGTCGAGCGCGCCGGCGACGAGCAGCACAGGGGAACGCACCTGGTCAGCCGGCGTCCAGAAGGGCGGGTTGTGCTGAAGGAGCACCAGCGCGGACTCCGGTCCCAGACGTGCGTAGAGGTCCTCCGGGGTGATGTCGGCGTTGGCACTGATCAGCGCCTCGGCGGCGCGTTCCGGTGAGTTGACCCAGCACGACGCCGACCAGGTCAGCGAAGTCTCGATGATCAGGTTCCAGAAATTGGTGACGGTGATGTCGAGACTGGTGTCCAGCACCGAGTGCGAGGCCCACGGGCCGACCAGCACCACCGCCGGGAGCGCATCGTCGACGTACTTCATCGCCCACTGAGCCAGCGCCCCACCCATGCTGTGACCCATCAGGATCGGCCTGTGGTCGCAGCGGTCGATTTCGCGCTTGAGGAAGCTCAGGTAGTAGTCGAGGGTGCACAGGTGAATCGGGCGCTGCGCCGGTGAGAGAGCATGTCCCGGCAGACTATGCGCGTGGCTCTGCCAGCCGTGCTCGGCCAGGATACGCTGCCAGCGCTCCCAGCACCAGGCGCCGTGCCACATGCCGTGCTGCATGACAATCGGCGTCTCGTGCTTGCGCTCGTGCGGGGTGTAGGTGATCCGCTCGATCCCCTGATCGATCTCATGGGTGACGGTGTAGCGCTTGTAGCGGATGGTCTTGAACAGACTGCTGCCGGGAAACCCTCTGTTTTCCTGCGTGGTAAGGGTCTCCCGCACGTTGCGAGAAGCGATGAAAAGAAAGGCGAAGGCCCCCTGCACCGCCAGGTAGCCCCCAGCCAGAGTCATCAGATTGCGGAACGGCCTGCGCATCATTGCCCACCTCCGGGTCGACCATCCACGCCGGTATGCATCGATACCGGCCGTCGTGTTTCAAGAATTGTGACCCGGGTGGAGGCAGCGCGCAAGCCGTCGCTCAGTCCATCCTCTGCCCTTATCGGTCCAAGGCGCTGAAACGGCGGGCGCGCGTGCCGTTGAGCGTCACCAGCAGCGACGTGCCCACGTCGGCAAAGACCGCCATCCAGAGCGAGGTCGCGCCGGTCAGCGCCAGCACCACGAAAGCCAGCTTGATGGCGAAGCTGATGGCGATGTTCTGGCGGATCAGCCGCCGCGTGAAGCGCGCCAGGCGGAAGGCGAACGGCAGACGGGAGAGATCATTGCCCATGATGGCCACGTCGGCCGTCTCCAGGGCCTGCGCACTGCCGGTCGCGCCCATCGCCGCGCTGACCGCCGCCGCTGCCATCGCCGGCGTGTCGTTGATGCCGTCGCCGACCATCAGCGTCGGGCCGAGCCGCTCCTGCAGGGCGGTCACTAAACGGGCTTTGTCCTCCGGAAGCAGTTCGGCATGCACCTCGTCGACGCCGACCGCGGCCCCGACCGCGTCGGCCGCAGCCCGGTTATCGCCAGTCATCATCAGGGTGCGCAGACCCAGCGCGCGCAAGGCGGCTGTGGCGGACTGACTCTCCGGCCGCGGCAGATCGGCCGCGCTGATGTAGCCGCGCAGATAATCATCCTCTTCCACCAGCATGGCAGTCTCGCCGCGCGCTTCGGCGGTACGCACCCGGTCACAGACCGCCGCGTCATGCGGGTACTCGGAGTCGAACAGGGCGTGGCTGCCGATGGTGACCTGGCGGTCTTCGACCGTGCCGCGCACCCCGCGCCCGACCAGCGTCTCCACGGCCTGCGCCGGCGGGTAGCGGTCGGCGACGCCACGCGCCTGCACAGCCTCCTCGACTGCGCGGGCCAGCGGGTGCGTACTGCGCCGCTCGACGGCATGGGCCAGCGCCAGCAGATCGTCACAGGCGGGGCACGGTCCGGCATCAGGGTTGCAGTCACGGCCCTCGCGGTCGAACGCCACGGCGCGGGTGACCACCGGTTTGCCCTGGGTGAGCGTGCCGGTCTTGTCGAAGACCACGGCCTTGATCTGGCCGAGCATTTCCAGGTGGGCGCCCCTTGATCAGCACGCCGCCCCGCGCCGCGCGGGTAATGGCGCTGATCACGGTGACCGGCGTGCTGATCACCAGGGCGCACGGGCAGGCGATCACCAGCAGCGACAGCGCGCGGTATAACCAGCCATGCGTGCCGTCAGGCAGGTCGAAGAAGGGCGCGCTGAACAGCAGCGGGGGCACGAACGCGGCGAGCGCCGCCAGCACGACCACGCCGGGCGTATAGACGCGCGCAAACTGATCGACGGCGCGCTGGCTGGGCGCGCGCACGCTCTGCGCCGCTTCGACCAGGTGGATAATCCGGGCCAGCGCGCTGTCGCTGGCCGGCCGGCTGACGCGCACTTCCAGCGCGCCCATGCCGTTGACCGACCCGGCGTAGACCTCGCCGCCGGCGCTCCGATGCACGGGCATACTTTCGCCGGTGATCGGCGACTGGTCGACCGCGCTCTCGCCGCGCTCGACGGCGCCATCGGCGGGGATGCGCTCGCCCGGCTTGATCAGGATGAGATCGCCGGCGGCCAGCGCCTCCACCGGGACAACGGTCTCGGTCCGGTCGAGCAGGCGGATGGCGGTCGGCGGCGTCAGGGACATCAGCGCGCGAATGCTCTGCCGCGCCCGGTCGATGGTGAAGCCTTCCAGCGCCTCGCCCACGGCGAACAGGAAGATGACCGTCGCCGCCTCGGCAAGTTCGCCGATCAGTACCGCGCCCACCGCGGCGATGGTCATGAGCAGGTTGATGTTGAAGTCGTGGTTGATGCGCAGAGCGTTGATGCCGCTGCGGGCGATGGGCAGCCCGGCCACGGCCACCGCCGCCAAGAGGAGCGCATCGACAAGGAGAGAGGGCGCGCCGAGCAAGGCAGTCAGAGCGCCCAGCACCAGCAGGGCGCCGCCGATCACCGCCAGGCGGCTGTTCCTTTCCTGCCACAGGAAGCGCGCAAAGTCGAAGAACTGCCCGCCGCTTTGCGCGTTCGAGCCGGCCACCGCTGAAGTGGGCACGGCAGACGGCGGCGCTTCCGGCAGGAGTTCATAGCCCAGATCCTTGAGGCGCTGCGCCAGAACGCCCTGCTCGATCCGCCCGCCGAGGGTCAACGCCCCGGTGACGTAATCGACCTCGACGTCCTGCACGCCCTCAAGGTTGCGCACACCTTTTTCAACGGTACGCGCGCAGTCGATGCAGTCCATGCCGCCGACCCGGAAGCGCTGTTGTTGATCCATACTGAGACCCGGTATCAATACATGTGTAAGCGTTCATATAATAAGTCTAGTATGGATCGACAGGGACGTCAAGCGGATCGCCTGCGCCCCAGGGCGTTTCGCGGACCGCCTCTACACGCGGCCGTAGACCTCGATGCTTGCGCCGTGGATGGCGCTGCCCGCCGCCGACGCCAGGAAGACGAGCGTATCGGCGATCTGCTCCGGCGTCACCCACTTCGAGAAGTCGGCATTGGGCATGTCCTGGCGGTTGCGCGGCGTGTCGATGATGCTGGGCAGGATGCTGTTGACGTTGATGCCTTGGTCGCGCAGTTCCGCCGACATGCTCTCGACGATGCGAAGCACCGCCGCCTTGCTGGCGGTATAGGCAGCGGCGTTCTTCTGACCGTGCAGACCGGCCTTGGCGGCGATGACGACGATCTTGCCGCCCTGCCCCCGGCCGACCATGTGCTTCGCCACCCGGCCCGCCGTGATGACCACCGGGCGCACGTTGAGGTTGAACATCTGGTCCATCACCTCGACGCCGGCCTCATGCACCGGCTGACCGGCCGCATAGCCGCCGACGGTGTGGATGAGCGCGTCCACGCCGCCGAAGCGCCCGGCAATCCGCTCCAGAATGCCGTCCACCGCCGCCGCATCGTTCAGGTCGCCGGCATCGGGGTGGCTTTCGACGCTGAGCGTCGCGGCCAGCGCGTCACAGTCGCCGGGGTTTCGGTCGATCAGCGCCAGCCGTGCGCCCTGGGCCGCAAACGCACGCGCCGCCGCCGATCCCAGGTTGCCGCGCGCTCCGGTGATCATCACCACCTTGCCGGTCAGGTCAGACATAGCCGCATCTCCTCATGTGCTCAATCGCCGTGCCGGGCGAAGCAACGCCAGCTAAAGCATCGCCTTGCCTATATATGTATCGGCCGCAAGATGAATGTGGATTGGACGCGCCGGTGCAGATTGGCGTTACACCGGGCGCGCGTTAGAACGGGCGCAGCTCGACCAGCAGGCCATCATTCCAGTCGTATTTGGCCTCGAAGAGCGCGGCCACGGCGGCGGCCCGTTCCGGCTCAGCCGCCGGATCGATGGCGCGGCCCACGGCATCGAAGGACGGCGCCTCGGGGCTCCCGATGCGGACCTGCACATAACGATAAGCGCGGATGTTCCTCATCCAGTCGGTCTGGTCGCGCGCCTCGCTGCACAGATAGTAGGCGTCGTCATAAGCCACGAACCAGATCTCGATCTGATGAGGTTGACCGGAAGTCCGGCCGGTGGTGGTCAAATAGAGGAATTGAGGCTCCGTGTCTTCCGGCACGATTCAGACTCCTTTGTGGCGCGCGACGTAGGGTTCCGAAGCAAGCGCCAGTCGCCGGTTGCGCCAGCCGATGACCGCCTTCATGATCAGTATAACGATAATTGAGGCGATGCTGCTGAATCGGTCGAACAGCGGGCTGGCGAAATTGAGGTAGGCGACCAGCGACAGCGCCGACGCGAACAGGACGTAATCGAACGCGTAGAGGGCGATGCCCACCCGCGTGAAGCGCGTCGCCAGCGGGTCGAGCACCGAGATCAGGACGCCAAGGCCTATGCCATAGAGACATTCTTCAAGCGCGCCGAGCACAGTGCGGCGAAGCGGGTCGGCCAGCACGGCCGGGTCCAGGTCGGGGATCAGCCACTGCATCAGGGTGGCGTCGAGCGCCGTGAACAGCATCCCGGTCACCGCTGCCGTGAGATAGACGCTGGCGAGGATCGTGCGCCAGTGCAGCGTCCCTCCGAAGCGCGACGCAAAGAAGAGATAGGCGATGCCGGCAGCGAGCAAGAGGATTGCGGCGAATACCGGGCTCGCCGCAATCTGGCGTTCGACCGCCGCGGCATCGCCCCCGGCGAGGGCGGTCCGCACGGCGAAGAACACCCCTGCTGCGACGAAGACCACGGGAGCCAGCAGAAGGAGCGTCCGCAGGCGGAAAAAGAACTGAGCGGGTTCCTGCACTCTCGGCCGTTTCATGCGATCCTCCTTCTCGAAGGCGGGCGACTTGGAATCGCGCGACACTACCAGCCGAACTCCCAAAAATGATAGCATGAACAGGGTCCAATCGCTCAGCAGACAGGAGTTTCCGATGGCGTCGTCCTCAGTACAGCCGCCCGCCCTTGAACAGCGCCGGGAGTGGATCGCGCGAATCGCCGCGCTGCCCGATCAGCTCGAAACGCTGGTGTGCGATCTCACTCCCGCCCAGCTCGACCATGCGCCCGCGCCGGGGGAATGGTCCCCGCGTCAGGTCGTGCACCACCTCGCCGATTCGCACATGAACGCCTACCTCCGGCTCAAGCTGGCGCTGACCGAGGACAACCCGACCATCCGCCCGTACGACCAGGAAGCGTTCGCCCTGCTGCCCGACACGGCTCAGGGGCCGATCGAGCCGACGCTAATGCCGCTCCGCGCTGCACCGCCTGGGTGACGCTCTATGAGAAACTGAGCGAAGAGGATTGGGCGCGTACCTTCCAACACCCCGAGTACGGTCCGCAGACCCTGGCCACCCAGGCGGAGAGCTACGCCGAGCACGGCGAGCTTCACCTGCGGCAGATCCAGGCGGCGCTGGCGAGCATGGGGTAAGGGTGGTTTGCGTTCTGCCCCTCACCCCCTGACCCCCTCTCCCACGCAAGCGGGG
>JADJPJ010000100.1 GCA_016713325.1 Candidatus Flexifilum affinis
GGACGCGCAGTAGCGCGTCCCTGACGTTTGGCTCTTTCGGGAAGTCAGAAAGGGACCAGACGGTGAGAAGGAGGCAGTAAGGGGAGCAAAGCGGCCTCGAATTTAGGCCAGTTTGGCGAGGATGGAGAACGAAGCCAGGAAAAATCGGGATGGGTGGCAAGTTCCTGGCGAAACGCGTCGAGCACGGTCTGAAGGGTCCAGCGACGGGGGTGACGCTGCCAAGCGGTCGGACGTTTGGGACGGGCGGCTGCACCGAGCTGACGATAGGTGGTCAAGGTGAGTAAGCTGTAGACCCACGCCGACCATTGCACCGAGGTCACGGCAGCACGGGGGTTGAAACACTGCTTGTCGCCCAAGCCAAAGCCGGACTTGACTTCACGATGGACCACTTCCAGTTCCCAGCGCTGCCAGGCCCAGGCCAGGAGGGTCTGCAGAGGAAAGGGAAGCTGCCAGGCGCCGTCACGCCACACGGCATTAACCAAATAGAAGACGGGCTCACGCCGCCGCTTGCGTTCCGTTCGTTTCCAGGTCTGCCCGCGCACACACAGGAGCATCAGCGGGGTCTGGGGCATTTTCTCGCGCACAAAGGGTCCCTCGACGCGGGCGACCATGCGCCGTTCATGTCCCCGCACGGCGACGGTGAAGGACTGCCAGCCGTCTGGTTGAGCCAGGTAGTCCTGCGGGGCCGGAGCCCGCTGGCCATACTTGCGCCGTCGCCCGCGTCCGCAGTACGGCGGGGGAAGCTGTTTCAAGACCCGATTCTTGGCGGTGCGGACCAGCGCCGCCGTTCGGGCGGGCAGCGACGTCCAGAAGTCCGGGCGGTCGTAACTGCCATCGGCCAGACACAGTAGTACGGTCTCGGGATTCTGCTCGTCCACCACCTCCCGCAGCCAGGTCAAGGCGGCGGCGCCGGTCTGCGGCTCGACCTGCGCCTCATGGACCTGGCGCACCGCCTTTTGCGGAAAACACGGCAGCCAGCGCAGCGGGATCGCCCGGCTGTATCCCTGTTCCAGGGGCGACAGCCAACTCACATTCACAAAGCGCTGTGCTCGGTGAATGCCCACCCGCCACGGCGGATTGCGCGGGCACTTGTGCCAACTGCTGCCTTCCATCTGCTGACTGCTGCGCGGGACACTAGTGCTGTCGATCCCCACTGCATACAGGTCCTCGGCCTCGACATGCCGCAGCGTCTGTTTGACCAGCGCTCGTCCCAACCGATCTTCCTGCATACGGCTCGGTTTCTGCAGCAGCCGATACCAGGCGGTCCAATCTTCTTCGACCAAGCCCACACTCCGCAGCAAGTCGGTCACGTGATGGCTGCCAAAGCTCAGGATCTCGGCCAGCACCATCAGGACCGCCCGCCGATACACCCGCTCTTGCCCAAATCCCGCTCGCGCTGCGGCCATCTGCTCCAGCAGCTCCTTGACCAAACTTTTCCCTTGTGGCATTGTCTTCATGAGAAATGGCTTTCTTGAGATGCTGTTTCGCACCTTCATTTCTACCGAAAGCCATTTCTTTTTTCACAAAGAGCCAAACGTCAGGGACGCGCAGTAGCGCGTCCCTACGACCGATCCGGCCGCCAACGATTCCCCTCGCCGGAACGGGGGCGGGTCAGGGAGGTGAGGCAGGCGGACGCCGCGGACGAGGCAAGCCTCGTCCCTACGACCGATCTGGCCGCCAACGATTCCCCCTCGCCGGAACGGGGGCGGGTCAGGGGGTGAGGCAGGCGGACGCGCGGACGAGGCATGCCTCGTCCCTACGACGATCCGGCCGCCACAATTCAACCTCGCCGGAACGGGGGCGGGTCAGAGGGTGAGGCAGGCAGACGCCGCGGACGAGGCAAGCCTCGGCGGAACCCAGCAACCAGAAGGGCCGCACGGCCAGGCGGACGCCGCGGACGAGGCAGGCCTCGTCCCTACGACCGATCTGGCCGCCAACGATTCCCCTCGCCGGAACGGGGGCGGGTCAGGGAGGTGAGGCAGGCGGACGCCGCGGACGAGGCAGGCCGGCGCGGTGGACGAGGCAGGCGGACGCACAGTAGCGCGTCCCTACGGCGAGCTGGGGGTTACCCGCCCAACCTCTTCGCCAACGATTCCTCTCGGCGGCCCCCGCAACCCTTATCTTGGTGCCTATGCGGACGAGGCAGGCCTTCGCAACCAGAAGGGACGCACGGCCGGGCAGACGCCGCGGACGCGCAGTAGCGCGTCCCTACGGGTGGTTGGCGGTTTGCGGATGGCAAGAATGCCGTCCCTACGGGTAACAGGTCAGGTCAGCCAGGCGTCGAGACGGGCGATGAGGTCGGCGGGAACCTGGTGGCCGAGGCCGGGGACGACTTGCAGAGTGACGTCCAGGCCGTGGTCGGCGAAGGTTCTGGCCTGCCCGGTCATGTGGGTGCGCACCGGCTCGTCGCGCTCCCCAGCGATCATCAGCAGGCGCGGACGAGGCCCCACTTGCAGCGCCGCCCAATCCAGCGCGGCCAGGGACTCCTCGCGCAGGCCGGAGCCAACGCTGATGACCTGCCCCGCGGCGATGGCGCCGGTCAGCGACAGGAGCAGAGCCGTCCGCCCGCCGTTGGAGAAACCGCCGATGACCAGCCGCGAGCGGTCGATGGGATACGCCTCGGTCAGCGCGCGCAGATGGTCCTGGACTTCGCGACGGGCGCGGTCTTCATCGACCCAGTGGTAGGCATCCATGCCGGAACGCTGCGAGGATTGCAGCGCGGCGACCAGCCAACCGCGGTCGGTCAGCGGCTGCCAGTGCGGGAGGGTGTCGGCGGCCGTGCCGTTGTAGGGATGGAGCGCCAGGACGAGCGGATAGGTCGATCCGGGGCGGGACGGCGGCTCGGCAACGAGGCGCTGCGGCTTTGCCTCTGGCGCCGCGACGCGGAGGCGCTCGCACGCGGCGATCACGTCCTCAAAAGCCGGCATCCCTTGCAGAGGCGCGAGGTCAGAATCGCCACGCAGCAGCCGGTCCGGCCACCAGTAGCCCTGACGCAGCCCGCTTTGCAGCGCGGCCAGCGCGTCGTCGGGGCGACCGAGCAGCGCCAGAAAGCAGGCGCGCCAGTAAACGGAGGTCGCCGCCTGGGGCGGCAGTTTGAGCACCGGGCTTTCCCGCTCGACGAGCGATAGGGCCTCGGCGAATTCCCCCTGGTGGTAGAGCGCAAAGATCGAGTCGCGCAGGGCGTCGAAGTCTGGTGAGCGAGACATAGCCCCTCCAAACACAGCCGTCACATGGCATCAAGTGTACTCCCATCTCGATCTCAATGCCCGCGGGGCCGGATATGGGGTAAACTCAAGGGGCGACTTTTTTACCCCACTGGATCAGCCATGATCACTGGACATGCGGCGGACCGTACAACCCCTGCACAGGCGATCGCCCTGGCGCGCGATCTCTACGGTATTGACGTCAGCGCTGAACCCCTCCCCGGCGAATACGACGACAACTTTCGCCTGGATGCAACCGACTCTTCTCTCGTACTGGCGGCAGGCAGCGATCGCTACGTGCTGAAAGTCATGCACCCGGATCAGCCGCACGAGCTGATTGACTTGCAGTGCGCGGCCCTGGATCATCTGGCAGCCCTGGCCCCAGATCTGACGCTGCCACGCGTGCAGCGCACCGGGACGGGCAGCGCCGTGGCGCGCGTGGTCGATGGCACCGGAGACATGCGCTGGGCATGGATGCTCAGCTATGTCGCCGGCACCCCCCTGGCGCACGCGCGGCCGCACGGCGACGATCTACTGCGCGACCTGGGGCGCTTTCTGGGGAGGATGGACGAGGCGCTGGCCAGCTTCAGCCATCCGGCGGCAGCGCGCCCGCTGAAGTGGGATCTGTCCGGCGCCGGCTGGATCGGCCACTTTCTGCATTACATCGCCGACCCGGTGCGACGCGGGCTGGTGGAGCGCCATCTGGAAGCCTTCCAGCGCGACGTTCAGCCCTCCCTGCTCCACCAGCGGCAGAGTGCGATTCACAACGACGCCAACGACTACAACGTGCTGGTCGGACCGCCGCTGCCCCTGCCGCGTCGGGTGGCCAGCGTCATCGATTTCGGCGACATGCTGCATACCCAGACAGTGAGCGAAGTGGTGATCGCCGCGGCCTATGCCCTGCTCGACAAGGCCGATCCGCTGCGGGCGGCGTCGGCGGTGGTCGGCGGCTATCATGCGGCCTACCCGCTGACTGACGAGGAGATCGCGCTGATCTTCCCGCTGATCTGCATGCGGCTGTGCGTCAGCGTGACCAACTCGGCCTACCGCCGCGCCAACGAACCCGACGACCCGTATCTGACGATCAGCGAGCGGCCGGCCTGGGTCGCGCTGGAGCGACTCCGGGCGATCCACCCCCGCTTCGCGCATTACAAGCTGCGCGAAGCCTGCGGTCTGGAGCCGAACCCACGCAGTACGGCCGTCAAGACGTGGCTGCAAGCGAAATCCGCGGACAGCGCCTCGGTGCTGGAAATGGATGTGAAGACGACCCCGGCCGTGGCGCTCGATCTGAGCATCGGCAGCCTGATGCTGGGGGCGAACCCGGCCAACATGGAGCGGGCGGCGCTGGATGCGATGATCCCGCGCGAGATGGCAGCGGCCGGCGCGCAGATCGGCATCGGGCGCTACGACGAAGCCCGGGCCATCTACCAGACGACGGCCTTCGCCACCTCGAACAACCCGACCGTGGAACGGCGCACCATCCACCTGGGGCTGGATTTCTTCGTGCCCGCCGGCACAGGGGTGCATGCACCCCTGGACGGAGTGGTGCATGTCGTGAACGACAACGCCGCGCCACAGGACTATGGCCCGCTGATCATTCTGCGCCACGAAACGAGCGATGGCGTGCCCTTCTTCACCCTGTACGGCCACCTGGACCGGGCGCCGCTCTCGACGCTGACGCCGGGTATGGCGGTGACGGCCGGGCAGCGAATTGCCGGGGTCGGCGCGCCGCCGGGAAATGGCGACTGGACGCCGCACCTGCACTTCCAGATCATCACCGACCTGCTCGACCTAAACCACGACTTCCCCGGCGTGGCGCGGGCCAGCCAGCGGGCGATCTGGACCAGCCTGTCGCCGGACCCGAATCTGCTGCTGGGCATCCCGGCGGATCGCTTCCCGGCGCCGGAGCCACCGAAAGCCGAGACGCTGGCCGGTCGGCGGGCGCGGCTGGGGCGCAACCTGAGCATCTCCTACCGCGAACCACTGAAAATCGTGCGCGGCTGGAGGCAGTACCTGTACGACGAAACGGGCCGGGCCTATCTGGACGTGTACAACAACGTGCCGCTGGTGGGCCACAGTCACCCGCAGGTGGTGCAGGCGATTCAGCAGCAGGTGGCGCTGCTGAACACCAACACGCGCTATCTGCACGACCAGATCGTCCGCTATGCCGAGCGGCTGACGGCGCACATGCCCGAGCCGCTGCGGGTGTGCTATTTCCTGAACTCGGCCAGCGAAGCCAACGAGCTGGCGCTGCGTCTGGCGCGGGCCTACACCGGCCACGAGGACATGATCGTGCTGGATGCGGCCTACCACGGGCACACCAACTCGCTGATCGACATCAGCCCGTATAAGTTCAATGGGCCGGGCGGGACGGGGCGCAAGCCGTGGGTGCATATCGCGCCGATCCCGGACGACTACCGCGGGGAGTACCGGCGCGACGACCCGGAGCGCGGGCTGAAGTATGCGGCGCACGTCGGCGAGCTGATCGACGGGCTGCACGTGGCGGGCCGGGGGCTGGCCGCGTACATCGCCGAGTCGCTGCCGAGTGTGGGCGGGCAGATCGTGCCGCCGCCGGGCTACCTGGAAGCGGTGTACGAGCAGGTGCGGGTGGCCGGCGGGCTGTGCATCGCCGACGAGGTGCAGGTCGGCTTTGGGCGGCTGGGGACGCACTTCTGGGGCTTCGCCATGCAGAATGTCGTGCCGGATATCGTGGTGCTGGGCAAGCCAATTGGCAACGGTATGCCGCTGGCGGCGGTGGTCACCACACCGGCGATTGCCGACGCTTTCGACAACGGCATGGAGTTCTTCAGCACCTTCGGGGGCAACCCGGTATCGTGCGCGGCGGGGCTGGCCGTGCTGGATGTGCTGGAATCAGAGGGTTTGCAGGAGAACGCCCGCAAGGTCGGCGAGTCGTGGATGACGATGCTGCGCACGCTGATGGACCGCCACCCGGTGATCGGCGACGTGCGCGGATCGGGGCTGTTCCTGGGCGTGGAGCTGGTGAAGAGCCGGACCACCCTGGAGCCGGCGGCGGATCAGGCGTCGTATGTGGTCAACCGGCTGCGCGAGGAAGGCATTCTGGCCGGGACGGATGGCCCGTACCACAACGTGATCAAGCTGCGGCCGCCGCTGATCTTCAGCAAGAACGATGCGGTGCTGTTCACGACTGCCCTGGACGGGATTCTGGGCGAGGACGGCGCGCGGGGTGAGGGAGCAGGGTGCGTGTGAGCGATATCGGACGCACCTGATCCGCGCAGGTGACAAGTTAGCAGGCGGCGTATCGCGGAAGTATAATATTCGTGCTTGCCACCTCTGCCATATGTCCGTTCGTTGGGCAAGCAGCGTAAGGTTGCGTTCCCCTCATGGCCCAATCCTTGTTCATCAGCTATGCCCACCTTGACGGCGAGAAGTTTGCCGAGAAGCTTCGCAGCCGGCTCACGATGGCTGAACACACCGCATTTCTCGACAGACATTCCATTGAGCCCGGCACGCACTGGGACGAAAGCATCACCGAGGCAATCGTAAACGCGGATTTCTTTGTTCCAATTCTCACACCTCACAGTGTCAGTTCGCAGTGGTGTGGCATAGAACTAGGCATCGCGCTCACCCACGAAAAGACGATCATTCCGCTGCTTTGCCAAGCTTGCGATATCCCGAAAGATCTGCAAAAGGTGCAGTACATCGACTTCTCCGACGGGGACCTCTTCGAGAGCCGGTTTGAGCGTCTGATGCATACGATTTCGCTGCAACGCATCGTTCCTCGGCCCAATGTGCCGTGGCTCGATTACCCGATCAAAGACTGCGCAGTCCACTACAAGAATAAGCCTGCACAAACACTGCGCTGCATTAAAGAAGACACAAGCCTGGCCAGGGCTTATGCCATTATGTACAAATCGGATTTTGTGTTCCGCCACCTGCTCGTGACGACTGATGGGCATGCCGGAAGTCCGCTTCACGGCATTCTCAGCCTCAGACATATCCTAAAGTTGCAGACACGTGACGTCGATCTTCGCTCACTTAGCGCGTCCGAAGTGATGGATCCCTATGATCCGTCGGAAGACGCCGATCATTTCTTCACCGTAGTGCCCGATGATTCAACTTTGAAAACTGCGATGCAAAAGTTGTCAACGCGGCTAGAGCGCAGAAACGCAATCGGCCGTTTCTTCTACATGAGCGCCGTGCCGTTAGTCGACCGAAATGGCAATGCTACGGGCATCGTTAGCTTCAAAGATGTGCTGCGCGTCATGCAAGAAATCGCCAACATTTCCGACTTTCCGGTTAGCCAGGTGATGCGCGGGGTGGATCGCATCAGTTACAGTAAACAAGACGAGACCTTCGACGAAGCCAATATCGCCCTGCTGCGATATGGACCGGGTCAGCGGGATGTGCCAGTCGTTGACGATTTCAAGCAGCGCACGCTGCTGGGATTGGTTCCCGACCACATATTCATCATGAACCTCAATTCGGAACTCCCGATTGGCGACTTCATGACCAAATACGATCGCCTGCGAGTGCAGTATCTGAATACGCCGCTATCGCAGACGTTCAGCCAGTATTTATCTGGAAATGCAGCAACCATCTTCTTCTCTTTTCCGGTGGTGACCTCAGAGAAGAAGCCACAACTCGAAGGATTGATCGGCTACCGCGATATTTTCGAGTTTTTGCTGCCTAGCGAGTAAGTGGATTGGCCGAACCACGGAAGCCGCGAATCTGACCCATCCGCGCCATAGCTTTCCAGGAGGCCATCCCCTCGTTGAAGATCGGCTTCAACACCTTTCGAGGACAGACAATTACCCCGAGCGCGCCGTCTGGACCCAGAGGGATTCGTAGTCGGTGACCAGGCCGAACTCGTCCACGGCCAGGCGAGCGGTGAAGGAACCATCCAGGCTCTCAAACCGATAGCCTGACCCGGCCAGGTGCGTGTAGCGCTGAGGGAACGGGGCGATCTCCAGGCTGGGGAACTGCACCCAGACGGCCGTCGTCACGGCACTGTGGCCGATGTCCAGATTCAGGCGGCGGATGGGCAGGGTATTGGTCGACGGGGTGAAGGACAGGTCGACATCGACCAGCCCGCGGAAATCGTACAGCTCGACGCCATCGCGCCACCAACGCCCATCCGCATCGACGAAGAGAGTCATGGTCTTTTCGTAACCAGCCAGCCAGGCACTCAACTCCACGCGGCGGGTGCGCCAGGCCAGGGAGCAATCCACCCGGTACTGGATGCGCGCCGGCAGTCCATTAGCGGCCAGCAGGGTCACCCCCCGGAGATGGAAGCCGTCGGCGGTGTAAGACAGCGAACAGCAGTCGGTGTTCTCTTCAGCGCGGCTGCGCCAGAGAATGGTGGCCAGGTGGGTCATAGGAATCTCCGTCATGCGGAATGGCCGGTCTGATAGACCAGACACCTGAACAGTGATATTAGTGGTATTTACGCAGCCGCGCAAAATATGGGGCGTGGCGGCTGCATGTATCGGAAGGCACAACGCTTGAAGCCTCACTTCCAGACAACTGCGAGAACCTGTCGGCCATGGGCTGCCAGAGTTTTCGCAGGTTGTACGCATGCCAGCGCCCCATAAATCGCATCAAAAACTTGCAGGAGGCGTATCGGCCTCATTTTGGTGGAGTGTACCGAGGTACTGATGCATCATCTGGATAGCAATCCCACCCTCGCCGACGGCAGAGGCGACACGCTTCACGGAGTGATGGCGCACGTCGCCGATGGCGAAAACGCCGGGCATACTGGTTTCCAGCAGGAAGGGTGAGCGCGGCAGGCGCCAGCCTTCAGAGGTCGACTCTTCCCGAATGAGGTCCTGGCCGGTGCGAATAAAGCCCTTTTCGTCGCGCAGGATGTCGTCGGGCAGCCAATCGGTATGGGGCTGCGCGCCGATAAAGACGAACAAAGCAGACGCCGAGACGGTTTCAGTCGCGCCCGAGTGGTTGTCACGCAGGACCAGTCCTTCAAGCCGTCCATCACCGCGCCCTTCGACGACTTCCGTATACAGGCGCACGTCGATGTTATCCGCGGCATCGATCTCCCGAATCAGATAGTCCGACATGCTGTCGACCAGCGTACCGCCGCGCGCCAGGAGGGTGACGCGCGCCGCATATTTGGCAAGGTAGATCGCCGTCTGACCCGCCGAGTTCCCCGCGCCTACAACAAAAACATCCTCTCCACTCATGCCGAGCGCCTCGGTGACGCCGCCGCCGTAGTAGACGCCAGAACCCACCAGCGCCTCAAGCCTGGGGATATTGAGACGACGGTATGCTGCACCCATCGCCAGAATCACGGCGCGACTGGCGATCTCGGTGCCATCCGACAGGCGCAGCATAAGCTGCCCGTTGCGGCGTCGCAGTTCGACGGCTGATTGAAACAGGTAGAACTCCGTACCAAAGATGTACGCCTGCTGCTGGGCAAGGTTCGTCAGCCCCGCGCCGCTGATACCTGCCGGAAAACCGGGATAATTGCGAATGAGCGAACTGCTGCTCGCCTGCCCGCCGACCGCCTCGCGCTCAACGACAATGGTGCGCAGCCCTTCCGACGCGGCATTGACGGCAGCGGACAGTCCGGCCGGACCACCGCCGACGATGGCAAGGTCATACAGCCCGCCCTTGACCGTATCCTGCGCACCAAGCGCGGAACCCAGTTCGCGGAGCGAGGGCGCGGCGAGAACCCGACCATCAAGGAAGATGAAGAGGGGAAACGGCCCTTCTGTCCGCTCCACACGGTCCAGCAGCGCGCGACCTTCCTGAGAATTCACATCGAAAAAGTGGTAAGGGATGCGGTAACGGTCAAAGAGGTAGCGAATCTCATGGGATTGCGGCGCCCATTCGTCGCCAACGATCTGAACGAAGACGGCGCCCATTCGCTGTTCGCTCGACCAGTCGGCGAGCAGCCCGGTCAGGAAATGGTGAAAGCGCTCGTCGGGGACATTCGCGGGCAGGGGATCGTAGAAGTTGATGATGATGCCCAGCGTCGTCGCCCGCAGAAACGACTCGGTTGCGCTGATCTCAAGCCAGCTCACCCGCAGCACCCGTTTTGCCTGGGGACAGGAGGCCTGCGCCTGTTCCAGAAAGTCAATTCCGCTCATTTCCGACAACCGCAGCTTGGCAAGGACCGCGGCGACATGCCTGCCCGCCGCGACCAACGCGTCCAGCTGAGTGAGCGCATCCCGCGCGGAGTCTGTCGATCTGATCTCGTAGTCGGCTGCATAGCGCCTGGCCAAAGCTTCGGTGATTGACTTCAGGTACTGGGCATGGTCGTCTACCACCATCAGTATTGGTTTTGCCATCACTTCGTTTCCCATCTCGCCGCAGTCTGTCTATTTACATTACACCAGAACCCAATCTACCAGACGATTCTGCGACGGGCAATGAGACGCGAGTGTCCGCTGAACTGATTTTCCTGCCCCCTGTGAGCGTCGGGGATCGCCACGGGTTTTGCGGCTGTAGCCCCAACCCCTATTGACGTCTTGTTCAGACTCTAAGTGCAGCCACAAAGATTGTGATGGGTGTGGATGTCGGGGCGATCCGGTGGGTCTGGACCGGCGGGCGAGGCACCGCCTCGCCCCTACGAGTCGTCAGCGGAATGGTGGGGGTGCGTGGCCGACGCGCAGTAAAGCGTCCCAGCGAATCCGGTTTTGGGTGAGAGGCATTTCCCCTCAATGGCACTTTCCGCAGCCGCATGCTGCCGGCGGAGCATCTGCCACCTCGACGGGCGCGTCGTCGCGGACGCGCTCGAAGCTGCGCGGCATGGCCACCACGAAGGGACATCCCGACGCGCTCCCGCAGGTCGTGCAGGCGGCCGCGCCCGATTCGCGCAGCTTGCCCTTGCGCACCCAGTGCTCGATCATCGTCTCCAGCATGGTCCGCTCGATGCCCAGCTCGCGCGCCAGTTGGGGCAGCGAGATTGCTCCCTGCCGCGTGTCGAAGGCGTCCAGCACCAGGCGCAGCGTGGTCGTCACGATCAGCCTCCCCACCCGAGCAGCAGCCCGCCCTGGTACACGATCACTGCCGCACCCCAGGCGATCAGCGTGGCGTAGCCCATCTGCATCAGCGTCCAACGGCCGCCGAACTCGTGGCGCATCGCCGCCGTCGCCGTCATGCAGGGGGTATAGAGCAGCACGAAGACCATGAAGGCCAGCGCCGAGAGCGGCGTGAACGCGCCAGAGAGCGCCAGCCCCAGCGCCGTCGTGTCCTCTTCTTCTTCGGACGTCCCCAGGAAGTTCGCCTCCGGCACGTCTGCACCGGGGAGCAGATTGAGGGTGCGCGGCATGATGTTGACCAGCTCCTGGCCGGTCAGGACGAGGGCCTCGCCGAACGAGGTGACGATCTGGCCGACTTCATCGATCACTGTGGGCGTGTTTTCAACGTTCGCGTCTTCGCCACTGACCTCAGCCGCTTCCTCGACGGCGTCCGTGCCATAGATCTGGCTCATGGTGCCGACGACCACCTCTTTGGCGACGAAGCCGCTGATCAGCGACCCGGCCGCCTGCCAGGTGCCGAAGCCGGCGGGCGCGAAGGCCGGCGCGATCAGACCGCTGACCGCGCCAAAAGCGCTTTCCTGCGGCTCGACGGCGTTGAACCGGCTCAGGTTCAGGTCGGCGGGCAGGGCCGTCAGCATCCACACAATCACTGAACTGGCCATGATGATCGTCGCCGCATTGCGGATGAAGCCGCGCGTGCGCTCCCAGGTCTGGGTCAGGATGGTGCTGGCGTTCGGCATCCGGTAGGGGGGCAGCTCCATCACGAAGGAGCGCGCCACCTTGCCGCGGTAGACGATGTATTTGAAGGCTAATCCGGTACCAATGGCGATGAGGATGCCCAGCAGGTACAGGCCGAAGATCACGGTGCCCGACTGCGCGCCGAAGAAGACGCCCGCGAACACGACGTAGACGGGCAGGCGCGCCCCGCAGCTCATGAAAGTGGACAGGAAGCCGGTCAGCTTGCGGTCGCGCTCGCTTTCCAGGGTTCGCGTCGCGTAGATGGCCGGGACCGTGCAGCCGAACCCCACCAGCAGTGGCAGGAAGCTCTTGCCGTGCAGCCCGATGCGGCGCATCACCCAATCCATGACGAAGGCCGCCCGCGCCATGTAGCCTGTGTCTTCCAGCAGGCCAATGGTGATATAGAGCAGCATCAGCAGCGGCACGAACACCAGCACGCCGCCCACCCCGGCGATCACGCCGTCGACCAGCAGCGACTCGATCCAGGTGCCGCCCAGGCCGACTGCGCCGATCAACGCCGCCACCCAACGCGTGAAGGGGCCGGCGATCACCCCGTCCACCCAGTCGATCAGCGGGGCGCTGACGTTGGCGGTGATTTGAAAGACGGTCCACATGAGCAGCAGGAAGATCGGCAGGCCCCAGATACGGTGGGTGATGATGCGGTCGGCGCGGTCCGAGGCCGTCTCGACATCCCTCGCCGCGCGTGCCACCGCCTGGCCAACCACCTCGCCGATGAAGCCGTAGCGCCGGTCGGTCAGAATGGTCTCCGGGTCGTCGCCCATCGCCTGCGTCACGCGCTCGATGGCCGCCTGCGCCGCGTGCAGCAGCGCCGGTCTATTGGCCAACTGCTCCGTGCAGTGGGCGTCGTTTTCCAGCAGCTTGATCGCCAGCCAGCGCGACGGAAAGCGCCGCACCAGTTCGGCGTCGCGCTCGATGGCGGCCTGCAGAGCGGTGATCTCCGCCTCCAGCGGCGCATCGTAGGGCAGTTGAATGGACGACGGTACGGCGCCCTGCCGCAGAATGGCCGCCCGCAGCGCATCCATCCCGACCCCGCGCGAGCCGACCATCTCCACGACCGGGATGCCGCCGAGCCCTGCCGACAGCTTCTGCGTGTCGATGCGCAGGCCGCGATTGGCCGCCGTGTCGCTCATGTTGAGCACCAGGATCAGCGACGCGCCCAGCTCGATGAGCTGGCAGACGAGATACAGATTGCGCTCCAGGTTGGCGGCATCGGCGACGGCGATCACCGCACTGGGGCGGTCGCCCAGCAGGTAGTCGCGCGCCACGATCTCTTCGGCCGAGTAGGCGGCCAGGCTGTAGGTGCCGGGCAGGTCGACGATCATCGCCTCCCGCCCGTCGAAGGTCGCCCAGCCTTCTTTCTTCTCGATCGTCTTGCCCGGCCAGTTGCCGACATGCTGACGCCCGCCGGTGAGGGCGTTGAACAAGGTGCTCTTGCCGACGTTGGGGTTGCCCGCCAGCGCGATCACCATCGGTTGTGCGGTGGTCATGGATCAGCCTATCAAACAGACCAGCAGTTTGTGAGCGGTACTGCGGTTGAGCGCCAGACGTCCATCCTGACGCACGGCGACGATCAGCCCATGGGTGGGATCGCTCTTGATGACGCGCAGCGACGAGCCAGGCAGCAGGCCCAGTTCACGCAGTCGCTGTTTCTCGGTGCGCTCCAACTGGATGTCGACCAGTTCCACGGTTTCACCGGGGATAGCCATGGTCAGGGGCAGCGTGGGACGCGAGGAGGAGAGGGTGGGCGTCATCGAATTTGCTCCGCCAGAATCTGGGGCATGGTGTCGTCCTTCTGAGTCGCCTGGGCGCATTCCGGGCAGAGCCCTTCGACGCACAGGCAGGCGTTAAATACCTGAATGTGAAGATCGGTTTCCAGCCGTTGGCGCAGCGCGGTCAGTTCGTCGGCGGCGAAGGCAATGACGCGGTGGCAGCGACGGCAGGTGAAGTGATAGGGTTCGAGCGTCAGGCTGAAGTACTTCCGGCTGTGGTCCGGCGAGATGAACTGCGCGCGGATCAACTCGCTGGCTTCCAGGACATCCAGCGTGCGGTAGACGGTGGTCAGACTGATGTGGGGGTCGCGTTTCAAAGCGCGCTGGTGCAGGGACTCGGCGTCGATGCGCTCGGACGATGCCGCCAACAGCTCGATGATCGTCTGCCGCTGTTCGGTCATCCTGCCGCCTGAGGATCGGATTGCTTCGCTTGCCTGATCGAGAAAAGACATCGCCCACCTGACGCTTACTGCGAATGATTTGCAACTAGCCTCAGTTTAGGGGGCGTGAGAGGGACTGCGTAGTGACATTTGACAGGGGGGAAACGACGAAAGTCACTTTACCGCATGGGGAAAATGACTTGATTTGAGGTTATTTCGTGCTTAACCCCGGTTAACTGCGGGCTTCGCGGCGGTGAACCAGAAGTTTTCTATGGTCAATCCCCATCGTGCGTGGGGTGCGAGGGGCTTGGGGCGTCAGACGACCCATGGGTCGTCCCTACGGACCGACACCGTAGGGTCATCGCCCTGTCCGTCTCGTCCCGAGATCAGCCAGCCAGGATTTCCGCCGCGGCGACCTTCAGCCCGGCCAGCACCGCCGAGTCGAAGGTATCGCCGGCCGCGAAGATGCCGAGCAGCTCGAACTTGCCATCGCGCAGCAGCCACACCTCCAGCGTTTCGTTGGCCGGATCGGCAATCCAGTACTCCCGCACGCCATGCCGCTCATAGGCGCGGAACTTCTGCATGCGGTCGATCTTGGCCGTGCTGGGCGACAGCACCTCAACCACCAGCTCGGGCGCGCCGACGATGCGCTTCTCTTCCACGACGCAGCGGGTGTCCGGTGCCAGATAGAGCACATCCGGCTCATAGATATTGAACTCGTCCAGGGCGACCTCGGTCCGGGATGTGAAGATCTGCCCTCCCTGCTGTGGCAGAATGCGTCCCATCAGCAGAATGCATTTGACGACAATCGACTGATGCTTGGTCCTCGCCCCCACGCCGATCACCACCTTCCCGTCGATGAGTTCGATGAATTCGTTCGCCGCGTATTCGGGCAGTGCGTAGAAGGTGTCGGCGGTAATTTTGACCGCGGTTTCCAGCACCATTGGGATGACCACCCCATCACTCGTCGGACCCTGAGTCTATTATACTGATCTTCAGACGCCGGCTCGCGCGGACGGTTTGCGACCTTTTGTGCCCGGCACGCGTACTAAATGGCATACAACAGGGTTCATGAGACGGGCAAACGGATGATGTTCAATCTTATCGGGCAGGTCTTCAGCGCGGTGTTCGGCAGGGCCGGCACCGATTTTATCAACTCGCTGGCGCGCGGCGCCGACGACATCTACGACTTCGTTTATGTGCGCATCTTCGGGCTGCCGTTCATCGTCCTTGGTGCGCGCCAGACCGGCAAGACCACGCTGATCGAGTGGCTGCGGCAGAATGTCGCCTCACTGGAGGGTTTCGCGCCCGAGCCGACCCCGCCGGGTGGCGATCACGTCAGCACCTTCAACAGCTACATTGGCGACGAGATGATGCGCCTCAAGCCGGCCCGCGACGTGGGCGGCGAATCGGAAATGTGGGAGACCGACTGGGTCGAGCTGTTCCGCGAGGTGCGCCCGCGCGGCATCATCTTCCTGCTCGACCACACCGAGGTGCTCAAGCACAAGGACGCCTTCAACTTCGTCATGAACATGATTGAAGAGGAGCGCGACGCTCAGCGGCATGTGCGGGCGGTGCTGGTGCTGGCCAACAAGAGCGACCTGTGGCTCAAGCACACCACGCTCGACAAGCTGATGGCGCAGTATGGCAACGAGGTCAAGCGGCTGAACAACCAGGCCGAGCGCCTGGGCTACAAAGCGGTGATCCACTCCAGCAGCGTGACCACCGGCGTCGGCGTGCGCGATGCGATGAGCGCCTTCTTCAACGTCATCCGGCCGCAGCCGCGCTAACGGATTACAATAGAGGTGTCCGCCTGCACGGAAGGGATGCCTCTTATGACCCGGGCGAGATCTTCAGGTGCGCCGACACCGACCCACGAGCCAATCAGCGACAAGGGGCTGAAAAATCTCGTGCTGATCGGCCGCCTCTTTCACTACCAGCATCAGATCGCCGACAACAAAGCGGCGGCCATCTTCTCCATCAACACGCTGCTGCTCGGCGCGCTGGCATTCAGCCGGCTGGCAGGGGTGAGCAGCACCCCCGTCAGCACGTCGGACACCAGGGGGCTGACCAGTCTGATCATCCTGGCCGGGCTGCTGTTCAGCATCGCCTCGTCGACCTTCTGCGTGCTGATGACCATCTATCCCCGCCGGCAGACTCACGCGCAGTCGGCGGTGTTCCCGGTCGCCAGCTCCGAAGATGCGTCGCTGGCGCTGTTTGTGGCGCAGACACTGCCGCTCAGCAATGAGGCGATGGCGCAGGAAGTGGCCAAGCTGATCCACGCCGATGCGCAGATCAGCGTGTTCAAGTACCGCTGGGTGAACCGGGCCACCATCGGCCTGGGCTTTGCGCTGCTGGACTGGCTGCTGCTGCATGCCGTCTCGATCGTGGGATAGCGCCGATCATGATCGAGATCGAAGAACGATCCCTTCTTGCCGGAGAGGAGTTGAAAGTTTCCGACGAGCGGCTGGAGCTGTTCATCATCATGCTGCGCGAGATGTACATCGACGTGCGCCGCGTCGACTACAAGGTGCAGGTGATCAGCGGGGCGACGGCGCTGCTGGTGGCGGCGCTGGCGCTGGCCCCTCCAAGCCTGACGATTTCCAGCATCATGGCGGCGCCGACAATGCGCGATCTGCTGGTGGTCGGCATCGAAGTGGCGCTGATCGTGGCCATCGTCCTGACCACCCTGGCCAACATCCTGGCGCTGCATGCCCGCTCCTTCGACAAGCGGAGCGACGGACTGTTTTCCTTCAGCGATATCGCCGCGCGCGATCACGCGGCCTTCACGCAGGAATTCCTCGGCCTGACGAATGCCGAGCAGGCGCGCATCCTGCTGGAGGAGCTGCGTCTGAACGGGCTGCTGGTGGCGCGCAAACTCCGCTGGGTGCGGCTGTCGTCGCAGATGTTTCTGATCGCCGTCATGGTGTGGATCGCCAGTTACGCCATTTCGGTGCTGGGGTGACGCGCCGATCGCTGAGCATCCAATCACAAGGGAAATGTGAGATAAAAGAATCATATACTCAAGGTGTCGTTGCCGATTTCGCCGGCGCCTCTACGGTATAAGTTGCAGAGCTGGGACCATACGACATGCCAGAGAACAGACATGATATGCCCTCGAAACTGGCGCAAACCCATGAACAGCTCAAAAAAGCCCAGGCCCGCATAGCGGAATTGGAATCGCAGCTCTCCGGCGATTCGTCGCGCCCTCATGTCCTCGTCGCGAGTGAAGATCGTTACCATCGTACGCTCGACAACATGCTGGAAGGCTGCCAGATCATCGGATTTGACTGGCGCTACCTCTATGTCAACGATACTGCCGCGCGTCACGGCCAGCGAGCGAAAGCTGAACTCATCGGCTATACGATGATGGAACGATATCCAGGCATTGAAGCGACGGAAATGTTCGCTGCTCTGAAGCGTTGCATGCACGAGCGGACCACTGAGCATATCGAGAACGAATTCTTCTATCCCGATGGCACGCATGCATGGTTCGAACTGAGCATTCAACCCGTACCCGAAGGTCTGTTCATTCTCTCACTGGACATCACTCAACGGAAACAGGCAGAAATAGCCCTGAAGCGTTATGCGCAGCGGGTAAAAATCCTTCATGACATTGATGTTGGCATCATCAGTGCCACTTCAATTCAATCTCTTGTCGAAGCTGTGCTCCTCCGTATCCGTCAGCTCATCCCGTGCCAGCATGTGAGTGTAACGCTGATAGATGAGACCACAGATGAATGGGTGTTTTTCGCTGCGGACCACAATGGCCCTTCGGGGCTAGAGGCGGGCAGTCGCCTTGCGATTACCCCTCGCTTGCTAAAGGAATTCATCGCAGAACCCATCAAAGTGATCGATGACTTCCTGTCGATAGAGTATCCGGACGCCGTATCCGCTCGCCTGATCAGTGAAGGCAAACGATCTGCCCTGCATGCCCGCTTCACGGCTCAAGGGCGTCCACTGGGATCGCTCAATCTGCTGGCAGATGAACCCGGCTTTTTCACCGGCGAGCATCAGGAAATTGCTGCAGGAATCGGCAATCAACTTGCCGTTGCCATTCATCAGGCGCAACTCACCGAAGAACTCGCGCGTCGCGCCCTTCAATTGGAACAGCGGAATGCGGAACTCATGCAGTCCGAATCAACAGAGCGTGAGCAGCGCGTACTTGCCGAAGCGCTGCGTGACAGCCTGGCTGTGCTGACCGCGTCGCTGGACGTTGATACGGTGATGCAGCAGCTTCTTGCGTATAGCACGACCGTTATTCCCAGTGAAGCCGGCTCCATTATCCTCTTTGAGGGTAATCAAGGGCGAGTCGCCTACTCACGAGGCTTTCCGCCGGAAGCTGAAGCTTACTTCAAAACCCTTCGAATACCGACTGCCTCCAATAAATACCTGGGTGGTGAGGACAACCCGAGGGCATATCTCGCTGCCGATACACAGTCTACCGTTGGTTGGGAAAAGATTGCGATTACAGATTGGATTCGTTCCAGCATCGGGGTTCCCATCGTCCTGCATGGTGAGGTCATCGGTCTACTCACTGCCGATAGCGCAATGCCTCATCGATTTCAGCAAAAGGACGTGGCGAACCTGCAAACATTTGCCCGCTATGCGGCACTGGCGCTCGAAAACGCCTATCACGTCAATCAACTTGAACAGAGGGTCAATGAGCGCACCGCCGAACTGCAAGCGACGAAAGAGCAAGTCGAAGCGATACTCGACAACAGTCCGAACGGTATCCTGCTGGTCTACGCCGATCTGACCGTTCAGCAGACGAATTCATCATTCAATCGCCTCTTTTGCAGCGAACCGGATGACTATGTTGGCAAATCGCTGGACACGCTCATCCACCCAGAAGATGTTGACGGCGTAAAAAGGCTTGTTCAATTGGCAGTCGCAGAACCACCGGGGGGACGGGTGGAGATCAGCGCCCAGCGTAAGGACGGTACTATCTTCGACGCTGAACTCGGCATTGCGCGGAGCGCAGGCGGCGGATTGGTATGCGAGATTCACGACATCACCGAACGGAAAGTACAGGAGCGTCAGCTTCGCTTCTATGCCAGCATACAGGAAAGCGTCACGGATGCCGTGATCGCGACCGATCTGAATTTTCGCATCCAGAGTTGGAACCCGGCGGCGGAGCGCGTGTACGGGTGGCGTGCCCAGGAAGTCATCGGTAAATCGAGCGTTGAGGTGCTGCAGACACAGTTTCTATCAGGTCAGACCCGCGAGCAAGCGAGCCAGACCCTGAAAGAGCAGGGGTTTCTGACGGCCGAAGCTAGCCAGCATCACAAAGATGGCAGAACCATCTTTACATTTGGTTCGGTTGTCGTCCTCAAGGACGAGGCTCAGCATCCGATTGGCTTTGTTGCCGTAAACCGCGACATTACCGAACGTAAGCAGGCAGAAGAGATGCAGCAGCAGGCACTCGCCAAAGAAAGAGAACTGAGTGAGCTCAAATCGCGCTTTGTATCCATGGCTTCACACGAGTTCCGCACCCCTCTGGCCACTATTCTCGCTCTGACCGAAACGCTGAGCGCCTACCGACATAGACTCCCTGAAGAGAAGATCGATGAACGATTGGACATGATCAAGGAACAGGTAGGGCATCTCAAGGACATCATGGAAGACGTTCTGCTGCTGGCACGAATGCAGGCACGGCGAGTCGAGTTTAATCCAGCTCCTATGAACGTGGATAGCCTGGGCCGAAGTGTCCTTGATGAGATTCAGAGCCGACCCGATGTCACCCATCATTTTGCCTATGCCTGTCATCCTGCGCTTCAAAATGTGAAGTTGGATAAGAAACTGATACGACAGGTCTTCGACAATCTGGTATCCAATGCGATCAAATATTCACCAACGGGCACGTTTGTTCATATCCGCCTGGACTATGACCAATCGACGGTAGTCCTGGAAGTGCGCGATGAAGGCATCGGCATCCCGGAATCCGATTTGCCGCACTTGTTTGAACCTTTCCACCGCGCTGCGAATGTCAATACGATCCCTGGTACCGGGCTGGGATTGGTGATTATCAAAGAATCTGTTGAACTGCACGGCGGGACCATCAGCGTGGACAGTCGAGTCAATGTGGGGACGACAGTGACTGTCCGTATCCCGATAGTCGCGTTGGAGGGAAACGATGACGACCCGCGTCCTGGTGATTGAAGACGAAGAGATCCTGCGTCGTGAGCTCCTGGAGTGGTTGAGTCTGGAAGGCTATGACGCGGATGGCGCTGCCAACGGTACTGAGGGCATCAGCCAGGCGATTCGTCAGCCGCCCGATTTGATCGTCTGTGATATTACCATGCCCGGCCTTGACGGGTATGAGGTTCTAATGGAGATTCGCTCCGATCCTTCCACTTCAGGGGTTCCCTTTATCTTTGTGACGGCCAGGGCGGCCCGTGAGGATATCCGCAGGGGGATGGATTCAGGCGCGGACGATTACATCACCAAGCCTTTCGGCCGTCAGGAGTTTTTACGAGCAGTAGAAGCTCGCCTGGAGCAGAAGCAAGTTCAGGAGCAGCGGCATCAACTGGAGTCCGAACGGTTGCGGCAGGCGTTTGAACATGAGCGGGACCAGCGACTTTTGAAGGCTAAGTTGGTCGCCATGTTTTCGCATGATTTTCGCAATCCCCTCGCGAGCATCATGTCCTCGAACGGCCTCTTGCGGGACTATGTCGATCGCATGGATAACGAGCGTCGCCTGACGCATCACAGTCGTATCGAAGCATCGGTGCGCCAGCTTCTGCAGATGCTGGATGATATGCTCGTCGTCTCCCAGATGGAAACAGGCCATTATGACTTCAGGCCGGAGCAGTTGAACATCGCGGAATTGTTGCAGGGCATCGTCGAGGAATTTCAGACGATACACTCTCAATCGTACAGGATCTTCTACGACCGGCGATTTGACGATCTGGTCGTGGCTGACCCGCGCCTGATACGCCAGATTGCGTCCAATCTGATCTCCAATGCCATCAAGTATTCGCCTCAAGGCGGTGAGGTAAGAGTATCATTGGAGCATGAAGACGGTCAGTTTATTCTGATTGTGCAGGATTGGGGTGTTGGCATCCCGGAAGCCGATCAAACCAACTTGTTTGATGCATTTCGGCGTGCCTCGAATGTCGGCGGTGTGCCCGGTACAGGTTTGGGATTAACGATTGTCAAGCAGGCGGTGGACTTACACGGCGGCGAGATCCACCTTCAAAGCCAGGTCGGTACTGGCACAACGGTGACCGTCAGAATACCAGTTGAACCCAACTGAAGCACTCCCTGAAGTACAGTGCTGCAGGCGCGTTCTCGTACGAAAGGGCAAGCGCTTCAAAATCGACCATCAGGTCATGAGGGTGCAAAACGTATCGTAGAGGCGCATCGTGATGCGGCCGGGATGGGAGGCAGTTCGCGAACCGCCCTGTTGTAACCCTACCAGGAAATCTGATGCGTTTGCCCTGCATGAGGGCTGTCCGCCTATGTTGACGCCTGCCGGGAAAAAGCTATACTTAAAGGCATGAAACGCAGAACGTTGGGTGGCCTCTCTTCGATGCGAATGCCGTCCGTGTCCAATGACAGACGGTGTGCTTCGACGCGCCTCTAGCGTGCGCGTGTTCCATCAGGGGAATTCAAGCCGTCTGTCAGCACTGACAGGCGGCTTTTTGTTGTGCAGCGGGCTGTGTCACAATATGGGAACATCAACCACTCTATTCTGAAGTTGTAAGAGGACGCCATGAGCAAAACCATTCATGTTTCCGTCGCCTGGCCCTACGCGAATGGCGATCTGCACGTGGGGCATCTGGCCGGGGCCTATCTGCCGGCCGATATTTTCGCGCGCTATCACCGCCTGAAGGGCAACCGCGTCCTGATGGTATCCGGGTCGGACAGCCACGGCACGCCGATCTCGGTCGAGGCCGACAAGCGCGGGGTGTCGCCGCGCTCGATCTTCGAGCACTACCACGAGCGCTTCCTGCTCGCCCAGCAGAAGATCGGCATCAGCTACGATCTGTTCACGCACACCGATACCGAGAACCATCATCAGGTGGCGCAGGATATCTTCACGCTGCTGCTGGAGCGCGGGCACCTCTACAAGGAAAGCCAGCAGCTCCTCTACAGCCAGATCGAGCGCCGCTTCCTGCCTGATCGCTATGTCGAGGGCGAGTGCTACATCTGCCACTTCCCGGACGCGCGCGGCGACCAGTGCGACAACTGCGGCAGCCTGCTCGACGCCACCAAGCTGATCAACCCGCGCAGCAAGAACCACCCGCTGGAACGGCTGGTCGTCCGCGAGACCGAGCACTACTTCCTTGACCTCAGCCACTTCACCGACGCGCTGCTGGCCTACCTGGACGCGCATGAGTCGCACTGGCGGCCCAACGTCCAGCGCTTCAGCCGCAACTTCATTGCCGAGGGTCTGCGCGGCCGCCCGATCACCCGCGACATCGACTGGGGTATCCGTGTGCCGCTGCCGGGCTGGGACGAGAAGCGCCTGTACGTCTGGTTCGAGGCGGTCATGGGCTATTTCACGGCCAGCATCGAGTGGTCGAAGAACATCGGCCAGCCCGACGCCTGGAAGGAATGGTGGTACAACCCGGAGGCCGAGATCTACAACTTCATCGGCAAGGACAACATCCCCTTCCACACCGTGATCTGGCCGGCCGAGCTGATGGGCATCGACGGCATCTACCACGACGCCGGGGGTTTGAACCTGCCCTACGACGTGCCGGCCAACGAATTCATGAACATCGAGGGTAAGCAGTTCTCCAAGAGCCGCAACTGGGCGATCTGGGTGCCGGACATCCTGGATCGCTACCAGCCCGACGCCGTGCGCTACTACATCGCCATGACCTTCCCGGAAACGCACGACTCCGACTACGCCTGGGATGGCTTCTTCAACCGCGTCAACGGCGAGCTGCTGGCCGCCTGGGGCAACCTGGTCAACCGCATGACCAGCTTCGCCTTCAAGCGCTTCGAGGGTAAGGTCCCGACCTACAACGCCCTGACGCCCGACGACGAGGCGATCATCGCCCGCGTCGAGGCCGGCTTCGAGGAAGTCGGGAGCCTGCTGGAGCAGGTGCGCCTGCGCGAGGCGCTCCAGACTGCGATGGGGCTGGTGCGCGACTCCAACGCCTATCTTGATACGCGCAAGCCGTGGGCGACCATCAAGGAAGATCCGACTGACGCGGCGCGTTCGGTGTACACCATCCTGCGCGTCATCGACAACCTGAACGTGCTGCTGGCGCCCTTCCTGCCATTTTCGGCGCAGAAGGTGCACGAGTATCTGGGCTATGACGGTCAGGTTTTCGGCACGCTGACGATCCAGAGCTTCCAGGAGTCGGAGCGGGCGCACCGGGCGCTGGTCTACGACGGAACGGGGGCGATCGGCAAGTGGGCCGTGCGCGTCCTGCCGCCGGGGCAGGCGCTGCGCGAGCCACAGGCGCTCTATGTCAAGCTGGAGCCGGAGGTTGTGGAGGCTGAGCGCGCCCTGCTGGGCGCCCAGCGCGACGAACACCCGATTGTGGTATAGACCCTCACCCCCGACCCCTCTCCCGTGGCCACGGGAGAGGGGAGCCCGCGGCGGCGTGGCGGGAGGCGGAGGTTTGCGTTATGTTCTGGGCAAGATTGAGTCTGCTTGTTTGGAAGGAGACTTGTGATGCCCAGAACCGTGGTCCTCGTCGGGGCGTTGGATACCAAAGGCGAGGATTTTTCATATGTGAAGGCGCTGATTGAGGCGGGCGGCGCGCAGGTACTGACCGTCGACTTCGGCGTGATGGGCGAGCCGGCCTACCCGCCCGACGTGGGGCGCGCGGAGGTGGCCCAGGCCGGGGGTGGCGATCTGGCGGCGCTGGCGAGCGGCGACCACAAAGATCTGGCGATGCGGACGATGGCCGACGGTCTGGCCGTCGTCGTGCGGCGGCTGTACGACGAGGGCCGGCTGGATGGCATCCTGGGCATGGGCGGCGGAGGCGGCACGTCGATCGCCACGACGGCGATGCGCGCCCTGCCGGTTGGCGTGCCGAAGGTGATGGTATCGACGCTGGCGGGCGGCGACGTGCACGAGTATGCCGGTCTGAAGGACATCACGTTCATGCCGTCGATCGTGGACGTGGCCGGGCTGAACCGCATCAGCCGGCGAATTTACGCCAACGCCGCCGGGGCGATCCTGGGCATGGTGCAGGTGGAGGCGCCGGTCGCATCCGCCGACAAGCCGATCCTGACGGCGTCGATGTTCGGCAACACGACGACGGCGGTAGGGCATGCGCGCGGCCTTTTCGAGGCGGCGGGCTACGAGGTGCTGGTGTTCCACGCGACAGGCGTCGGGGGCCGGACGATGGAGAGCCTGATTGCCGACCGGTACGTGACGGGCTGCTTCGACCTGACCACCACGGAGATCGCCGACCACGTGTGCGGCGGGGTGCTGGATGCCGGCCCCGACCGGATGATGGCGGCGGCGCGGGCGGGCATCCCCACGATTCTGGCGCCCGGCTGCGTGGATATGGCGAACTTCGGCGGCATCGAGACGGTGCCGGAGAAGTATCGCGGGCGCAACCTGTACCAGTGGAACCCGAACATCACCCTGCTGCGCACCAACGTCGAAGAGAACGCCCGCATGGGCGAGATGATCGCCGCCGCGGCCAACGCCTCGACCGGGCCGGTGGCGGTGCTGCTGCCGCTGAAGGGCGTGTCGATGCTGGACAGCGAGGGCGGCGCCTTCTGGGACCCGGAGGCCGACGCCGCGTGCTTCGACGCGATCCGACGGGGGCTGAAGCCGAGTATCTCGCTGGTCGAGATGGACGCCAACATCAATGATCCCGCGTTCTCCGGCAAGTGCGCCGAGACGCTGCTGAACCTGCTCAGGAGTTGACCCCATGGCAATCGCACGACAGGAAATAGTACGCCGACTGGCCGCGCAGCGCGCCGCCCGCAAGCCGATCATCGGCACGGGGGCGGGCACCGGCATTTCCGCCAAGCTGGCCGAGGCCGGTGGCGCGGACATGATCATCATCTACAACAGCGGGCGCTACCGGATGGCGGGGCGCGGGTCGCTGGCGGGCTACCTGCCCTATGGCGACGCCAACGCCATCGTGATGGAAATGGGCAGCGAGGTGCTGCCGATCGTCAAGGACGTGCCGGTGCTGGCGGGAGTGTGCGGCACCGATCCCTTCCGGCTGATGCCGGTGTTCCTGAAGCAGATCAAGGAGGCCGGCTTCTCCGGCGTGCAGAACTTCCCGACGGTCGGGCTGATCGACGGCAAGTTCCGGACCAACCTGGAAGCGACCGGCATGGGCTACGACAAGGAAGTGACGGCTATAAAGCTGGCGCATGAGATGGACCTGTTCACGTCTCCCTACTGCTTCACCGAAGACGAAGCAGTGGCCATGGCCGAGGCGGGGGCGGACCAGATCGTGGCGCACGTCGGCCTGACGACCTCAGGCACGATCGGCGCGGGCGTGGCGATGACGCTGGACGAGGCGATCGACGTGACGCTGCGGATCATGGCGGCGGCGCGACGCGTGCGGCCGGACATCTTCGTGATCTGCCATGGCGGGCCGTTCGACGAGCCGGGACCGGTGGCCGAGGCGATGGTCCGCATGACGGGGATCGATGGCTTCTTCGGGGCGTCGAGCATCGAGCGACTGCCAACGGAGCGGGCGATTACGCAGCAGGTGCGGGACTTCAAAGGGATGGTGCTGGGGTAGAGGGGCATAGCGCCGAAAATACGCTTTCCGGTAGGCACACCCGACAGAGTTCATCTTGTGAGCGATCTGTCCTGAACTCCTCTGCCAGATCGCTTATCGCTTTTTGTCAAACGAATCTGAGTTCGACGGAACTATAGCCTTGTCATGCTGTGGCATATAGCGTTACATAGACGTGGATAAGTTCTGTTCTGAAGCTGTAGAGAACGATCGGGTTCTCACGAATATTCACGTGCTTAAGTCTGTATAATTATGGTCAACATTCCAACAATTCGCAGTCCTCAAGAGGTTGCAAATGAAACGCAGGCTTCGTATTGGTGATGTAGGTAAATCTCAGACCATTCGTGGTCAGTTTGTTGGACGGGAGAAAGAACTTGCCCTTTTCGAGGACTCGTTGGGCAAGACATGCCGCTTAACAGAGAACTCATCGGAAGATGAGTGGCTCTATCCTCACGTCTTTCTAGTCGTTGGGCTAGGAGGCATGAGCAAATCGACACTCGTAGATGAGTTTCTTAAGCTCACCGAAAAGAAGCGACCAAAGACCCTTGGCCTGAAAATTGATGGGGAGAATCCAGCAATTGTCGATGATGATAGCTTCATGCGCATAGTAGTGGACCATCTTCTCAAACTCGAGCCCCACAATACGGAGAGAGCTTTCAAGCCTTATCTTGATGCGATCCTGACACGGAAGGAGGCAAGACGGAAGGTTGATGAGGAGCAACGGCAGGAAAGAGAGGGGGAGTATGAGTCCGTTGTTAATGCATTTGCAAAAGTCGTTAGCCTTCCTGCAGGCCCCATCGCCCCGGTTGCTGAAGAAGCTGTAAAGGCCACAGTGCATCGTGGTGCACGATTCCTGGCAGGCACTTTCGATGAAGTAGTTAATCGCCTTCACAAGCGTGGGGGCCTTGATTTGGATGAGTATGAGCTCCTAAAGGACAATCGCGCTTTGACGGAACGCTTTGTAGAGGGACTTGAAGAATTAAGCAAAAATACGTGATTGTAATTGCTGTAGATACTTACGAGCGTCTCGCACATCATCCCGGTTTGGACCTGTGGCTCCGCAAAATTACGCTAGATGAATCATCCCCTTTTATTCTTTGGATTATCTCTGGTCGAGAAGACGCTAAATTTGTCAGGCAGTACCGTGATTATAGTCAGTCAGAGCGCTTGCTTGCACAACTTGCTTTAGAAGATCTGACAAGAAACGACATTATGAAGTATTTAGGAGCTAGAGGTGTCGACCCTAGCAGGTTAGGCAACTTTGACGAGTTGCTATCATTGATTGAGGAAATCAGCAAAGGGATTCCTTTGGCTGTTCGCTGCCTAGTCGATATGCACTTGCAGAAAGCAAACCTCAGTGAATCACGAAAGTTCACCTTGACTATCAATAGCTGCGTTATTTGAGCCAACCTCACCCCAAAAATCGAACGACTTTTGCCCCTCTCCGCACGGAGAGGGGCGGTTGAGCGCAGCGAAACGGGGTGAGGTTAAGCAATCCGTGATTCACTGAACCTAGATATAGTCTTCTCAGATTATGAGCGTGGTGGTGTTCGCCGAAAAGAAGTTATTCAGCAGCTAACCGAACGCTTTCTGAAATGGTGCAATGGGGATCATGCAAAAGACTTTGAGGAAAAGCGGCGTCTTCAGAGGGATAAGAATTGGATCGAGGGTTTATCGCTTTTACGTCAATACGATACCACTCTGATACAACACTTGATCAGGCAGTTGGAACCAAATTCTGCTGAGTCGGCAGATGAATTGTTGAGTGCTCTGGCAGAGAGACACTCGTTTGTTTTCTCCGGTGATGAAAGGCAGATGCACAGCAAGGTTCGTGATACTTTGCATGAACATCTTATGGGAATGCTGCCGTCTGAGTGGCTGAAGCGATTTGTCGAAGAGACATTTCGATTCACGCGTGAGAGGATTGAGCTATTTCAGACGCAAAACGAGTCGAAACTGAGCAATTTGGCAAACGACCCAATTTGGCAACAATTGGTGCTCGATGTTGTTGCGATATCACCATGGGTAACCACTATCAGCGTTGAGGCTAAGTCTCACATAATTCATGACCTCGCAATTCAAGCATACTGGTATGCTCCCGATTTGCTCAACGAAATCATTGCATTACTACATATTTTCCAGAACTCTGTTGTCTTGGATGCAAAACTGTATGAGCTTTGGAATGAAGCTAAATCTTACCGTTATCGGATGTACTCTCAAGAGTTAAAGCGGGCAAGAGTGTGGAGGCATCTATGGGAGAATCGCGCATCCCTCAAGGTTTCCACCAGTTCTCTATATATTATCAATATAGTCTTCGCTGGTATTTTGAACTTTGATGACAGGCACGAAGAAGCGAACTCTATTTACGACCACTGTCTAGAAACATTTATTGGTGAAAATCCAGATTTGATGCGCGATTTGGCGAGCAGTACGGTCTTGCAAAGTTTCTAGCTTTCCTAAATAGGCGCAAGACGACTAAAGTGAGTGTTAGCGAGGAAGCGTTCGTGGCTCGAGTCGCGGAAGTTATCCCGGACCTGTCAACCGCTATCAAGTTGGCGCCACAGTCAGCACGTCTGCATTCAGCCATGGGAGATCTCTACCGCTTTCAGGGCAAGTCTTTCGAAGCTGAATCTTCTTATAGAACTGCTATTTCCTTGGATCCTGATTTTCCTGTATCACACTTTGGTCTAGTAGAAGTACTTGCAGAGACTGATCGTACCGCGAGCGCTTTAGCGATGGCATAAGGATATAAGGAAAAGTTTCCAGAGTATAGTTTTGGTCTCATGGCTGGAGCTTTCCTGTACATCCAACTTGAGAACTTTGAAGCGGCAATCGATCACTTGTTGAGGTATCAGAAAACTCTTGATACCGAGAATGATGCAGACGATAGAGAAATTCAGCGTTTCATTGATCGGAAACTCGGAGATCTATATTACTTCACACGAAACTTCCAATTAGCAGTTGCTCAATACCAGAAGAGCATCAAAGACAAGCCCGGACTGAATAGTGAGGACTATCTTCGCTTGGGTAACTGTCACCTGCAGATGGATCAACCTTCCAAAGCACTAAGAAAGTGTTTTAAAAGTAAGGATCACGGGGTAAGCTGGCGGGATGAAGACACGAAAGCCATACCCCAGTGATTTGGACGACAAAGCGTGGGGCGAGATCGAAGCGATCTTGCCGAAGCCATCGGCGATGGGCCGACCGCTGAAGTACAGCCGCCGGGAACTGCTGGATGCGATCTGGTACGTGCTGCGCAATGGGATCACGTGGCGGGCCATGCCCCATGATTTTCCGCCTTTGGCAGACGGTGTATTCGTACTTTCGCCTGCTGAAGCAGCAGGGCTTATGGAAAGGCCTCAATGATCGGCTGCGCCAACAGGTCCGGTTGGCGGAAGGGCGGGCCGCGGAACCGAGCCTCTTGATCGGGGACAGCCAGACGGTCAAAACGACCGAAAAAGGGGGCCTCGGGGATATGATGGCGGCAAGTTGATAAAGGGACGCAAGCGGCACATTGTAGTGGACACCCTGGGCTTGTTGATTGCGGTACTGGTCTTGCCCGCCAATTGGCAAGACAAGGAAGGGTTGCGTTTCCTGCTGCGACGGGTCCCCCTGTTTGGACGCTGGCTGACACTGCTGCTGGATGGCGGCTACGAGAGTGAACCGCTGCGCCTGTGGTGCCGAGAACTTTTCGGAGTTGACCTGCAAGTCGTCAAGCGCTCCCAGCAAGCCAAAGGCTTTGAAGTTCTGCCCAAGCGCTGGATTGTCGAACGCACCTTCGCCTGGCTGGGCAAGTATCGTCGTCTCAGTAAAGACTACGAAGCTTTGCCATCCACCTCCGAAGCCTGGATCTACGCCGCTATGGTTCATCTCATGGCCTCGTCGTTTAGCCTGTTCGTGAGTTTTAAAACACTCTCTAAGTGTGTTTAGGGAGCTTGCTGCTGGGAATCCGAGTTTCGCACCTGCTTATGCTGGAGTCGCGCTAGCTCCAATTGCAGCTTGACCGAAACGACCAAGCAGAAAAGGCGATTCTAGAAGCTATTAGACTTCCGACCCGGATTACGGAGTAATTACCAAATCGCAGGCATGATCAAGTTGACTTCAAAGCTCTACCCAGATGCAATCGAGAGTTTCGAACGAGCGCTGCAGTACGACCAGAAAAATGTATATGCGCTTGCTGGGTTGGGAGATTGCTACCGCCGACAGAAAGATTATGCGAAGGCACTCGAATATTACAATGAAGCGCTTGAAATTAACATGGACCATATGCCAGCGCTTAATCAACGCGCTGTCGTGTTTTCACGAACCCATCAGTACACATTGGCAGAAAGAGACTGGAGTTATCTACTGGCTTTAGACCCAGACTCTGCTCCAGCATTGAATGGATTAGGAACCGTTTGCCTTGCAAATGGAGAGCTCGATGAAGCCTTTGCGTACTTTAACAAGGCTTTGGAAGCTAATCGTCACTTTGCTTTAGCGCTAAACAATAGGGCCGTGATCTATGTTCGACGCAATCAGCATGACTTAGCATTCCAAGATCTGGACAATGCGATTTCAAATGGCCGTGGTTTTGCTCTTCCGCATTTCAATCGTGCGAATCTATATACTGCGTTAGGCAAAATAGAAGATGCATTACATGATTACGAGTTATATTTTAAGAAATATGTACCGGAAGACGACGAGGAAGACGACCTAGATGAAAGGATCAGGCGAATTGATAACTTGGGCCTGAAGTTGAGTTACAACGGAGACTATAAGAATGCAATTAGAGCATTTAAGATGGTGCAGAGAGCCCAATACGACAACTACTCAGTCCAATACAATCTCGCTGTCGCTATGGTTCGCTATCAGCCAAAGCAGTCTTCGCATACATCAAGTATAGGTAAAGCAAGAAAACAGTTGGAGGAACTGCTGAAAACTTCAACCGATGACTCACGACGAGCGACGGCCCTATACGGACTCGCCGGTCTAGTTGCACTTCGGGGAGAGAAGACTGCAATAGAAGGTCTGAAGAAAGCTGTGGAACTCTCTAGCCATGTTATAGAGTGGGCGCGCCAAGACGCTGCATGGCACGACCTAAGAGGCTATCCTGAGTTCGAGTCTATTCTGAATCAATCATGGTCCTAAAAAGCTCGATTTAGCTAACTCTCTGATCATTAAGCAGTGATTCTTCGGAGCATCGAGCGACTGCCAACGGAGCGGGCGATTACGCAGCAGGTGCGGGACTTCAAGGGGATGGTGCTGGGTCAGCTCGTGTCTATGTCGGAGGATGTCGCTTTCTGGCAGGCTTTGGCGAACAGGCTGCGCGCGTCGGCCACAGCACGCCTTGACGGGTTGGCGAACGCTGCTGCTTACGCCTCGGGGAACACCTTCTCGTACACGTCGGCGAGGGGCAGGGCGCAGCCGATCGACTCCAGGCGCATTTCGGCGTCCAGACCCTCCAGCGCGACGAACTGCCATGTACCATCCGTCTGCCGGGTGAAGCGCTCGATCATCGGCCGGTCCTGGGCGACCAGCACGTATTCCTGTAACGATTCGATCCCCCGATAGCGCCGGAACTTCTCGCCCCGGTCGTACTGCTCGGTCGTCGGCGACAGGACCTCGATGATCACCGTGGGGTTGAGCAGCGTGTCCATGTGCTGCACGTCTTCAATATGCTCTTCACCGCATACTGCGATGACGTCGGGATAGGTGTAGTGCCAGTCTTCCACCTGGACGCGCATATCTGTCATATAGGCCCCGCAATCACGTCCGCGCAGCCGAACGTGCAGCCCGGCAAAGAGGTTGCCGGCAATCTTCTGATGTGCTCGACTTGCCCCCGCCATATCAAAGACTTCGCCGTCGACGAATTCATGACGCGTCTCTGCTGCCCGCTCGAAGGCGAGGTATTCCTGAGGTGTCCAGCGATGTTGTTGTGCCGGAAGAGCCATGATTCCGCCTTAAATATGCACCACATTCACACGCAGATTCGGACGCGCCGTTGCGCATCCCCACGAAAAAACCAGGCGCGGCCGCGGCCACCCACCGCGGGCGACACGTGGGTCCACCCCTACAGACCATCCTCACACCGGTTCCCCTCGCCTGCATGGGAGAGGGGCCAGGGGGGTGAGCGGGGGCGCAGGCCACCCACACCCCCCCCAGGGGAGGGGGCGGAGGGGCCGCGGACGCGTCCTACGGACCAGGGGGTGAGGGGTAACCTATCGCTCCGGAAGCACCTCACGCGGCTTGCTGCCTTCGACCGCGGGGCCAACAATCCCGCGCTCTTCCATCATGTCGATCAGCCGGGCGGCGCGGGTGTAGCCGATGCGCAGCCGGCGCTGAAGCAGCGATACGGACGCGCGGTTGAGCCGGCGGACCATATCCACCGCCTGCTCGTAGAGCTCGTCGCCCACATCGTCGCCGTCGTCATCGTCGTCAAGGTCGTCGTCCCGGTCATCCATGTCGGCGTTGCGCTCGCGGGCCTTGCGCGTAGCGTTCTCGCGCTCCCACGGCATGGCCGAGGAAGAAGAAGACCCGCCGGCGCCGCGGCTGAAGACCGCCGATCCGCCGGACGAACTGCCGCGGCCGCCCCCCTCGTCGTCGGAGGCAGTGAGGGTCGCGCCCAGCGGCTTGAACATGGCGGCCAGCTCGGCGTCGGTCACCTGACCGCGCCAGAAGCGGGTGATGTTGCCGATCTCGGCGTCGGAGACGAACACGCCCTGCAAACGCTGCGGAGCGGGCGAGTCGCCGCTCATGTAGAGCATGTCGCCGCGACCCAGCAGACGTTCCGCGCCGGGCTGGTCGAGGATGACGCGGCTGTCCACGCTGCCGGCCACCGCGAAGGCGATACGGGCCGGGAAGTTGGCTTTGATCAGGCCGGTGACGACGTCGACCGACGGGCGCTGCGTGGCGATCACCAGATGGATTCCGGTGGCGCGGGCCAGCGCGGCGATACGGGTGATGACGCGCTCCGTCTCGTCGGGCGCCAGCATCATCAGGTCGGCCAACTCGTCGATGATGACCACGATGTAGGGCATCGCCTCTTCGGAAGCGGGCAGATGCTTGTTATAGTCCTCGATGTTGCGGGCGGCCGCCTGGCTGAACTTGCGGTAGCGCTCGTCCATTTCGCGAGTGCACCACTTCAGCACGCTGACGATACGCTCCAGCTCGACGACGACCGGCGCGATCAGGTGCGGGATGCCGTTGTACTGCGTCAGCTCGACGCGCTTCGGGTCGACCATGATGAACTTGAGGACCTTCGGCGAGTTGTTGAGCAGCAGGCTGGTGATGATGGCGTTGACGCACACCGATTTACCGGAACCGGTGGTGCCGGCGATCAGCAGGTGCGGCATGTTCGACAGATCGGAGGCGACGGGTGTGCCGTCGACGGCCTGGCCGAGGGCGATGCCCAGCGGTGACTTGTTCTTGATGTGCTTGAAGTGGTCGGATTCCAGTACGTCGCGCAGGCGAACAATCTCCGCCTTTTCGTTCGGCACTTCGAGGCCGACGTAGCCCTTGCCCGGCACCGGCGCTTCGATACGGATCGATCGTGCGCCGAGGGCCAGTTGAAGGTCCTTGTCCAGCGCGGCGATGGCGCCGACCTTGACGCGGTTCTTTTTGCCGCCGCGCACTTCGATGTAGTCCGGCTCGACGCCGAACTGGGTGACCACCGGGCCGGTGCGCACGTCGACCACGCGGCCGGGCGCGCCGAAGCTGGAGAGCGTCTCCTCGATGATGCGGGCGCGCTTGAGCAGCAGCTCGTGATCGACTTCCTGGTCATCGCCCGAGGCCAGCAGCGAAGCCAGATCCGGCAGCTTCCACTCTTTGTTGGCTACGATGCGGCGCGGCACCACGGCCGGCGCGGCGGGTTCGCCGCCGCCCAGCACTTCGCGCGCCGACGGCGCAGGCGCAGGGGGCGCTCCGGCGGCCGTATTCGTATGGGATGCGGCGGGCTGAGCGCCAGAGCCCTGGCGCAGCGGGTTGCCCGGCGCGTACAGATCCGGCGTGCCCAGAGCGGCCGGAGTCGACGGACGCGCGGCAGGCTGTTCTGTCGTGGCTGCCGCAGGCGCCGCGGGTTGAGCGGGCGTGCCGCCCAGCGACGGACGCTGGAACGGAGTCGGTCGCTGCGGCGGCCGGTTGCTGCACGGTGGGCGTCGGCTGACCGGACGCGGCCGGCGTCGCAACATGCGCCGCGGGGGTCTGGACCGCGGGGTCGGCGGCAGCCGGTTCGTGACGGATCGGGCTGCCCGGCTCGCCAGTCAGCGGTGAGCCGCTGGTGGCGGGCGCACCGGCCGCGGGAACGCGCGGCGCTTCGAAGGGCGATGGGGTTGGGCCGACATGCGCTGCCGCCGCACCATCTCCAGCCATCGGTGTCGCGACCGGCTGGGCGGCAGGGACTGCGTGATCTGGCGTGCGATTGCCACGCCCGAACAGGTTGGCGGCCGCGCTGACGGCTGCTCCGGCGGCGGCACCCGCAGCGGCTCCAGCCACGGCAGCGCCAGTCGCGCCAACGCCGCTCGGCATGCCATTGGGAGCGGCTTTCGTGCCGGCGATCTGAGCGGCGGGTTGCTCGCTCTTCTCGCCTTTATCGCCGCGCCCGAACAGGCCGCGCAAACCACCCGACTTCGGGTCGGCCGGTTTGCTCACATCGGCCAACGCCGGCTGCGCTTTTTGCGGCGGGGGAGCGGTCACAGGGGCCGGACTGTCCGGCTTGGCCTCGCCCTGACGGCCGATGCGTGGCAGGCCACCAAACAGACCGCCGCGTCCCGCCTTTTCCGTCGCAGGCGTGGGAGCCGGGGCCGTCGATGCTGCCGGGGCCGTGGGCATACCGGGGATCGCCGGCATGCCGGGCGTTCCACCGACTGGCACGGCTTCGCCGGCGGAGGGGAAGGCGACCGTGCTGGTGCGACCGCCCGTCGAAATCGAAATGCTGCGCTGCTCGTCCATGAGTGGCAGAGCGGCCTGCGCCGGCTGAGGCAGCGCCGGGGCCATCGCCGGCGTGGGCAGCGCTTCCGCTGGCCTGGGAGCGGCCAGTGCCGCCGCGGCAGCCGCTGCCGCCAGCGCCTGCTGACGTTCCATGCGCGTCGCCGCCACGCGCTGCGACCGCCGGTTGTAGGCGTCGCGCACGTTGCGGGCGTTGCTGATGGCGATCATCGCGAAGTCCGACACGCTCAGGTTGAGCGACAGCATCAGGCCGATGATCAGCGCCAGGATGACGATCAGGAAGCCGCCCACCTCGCCGAAGTTGCTCAATAGAATGAAGTACAGCTCGCCGCCAACGTAGCCGCCGCCGCGCCCCAGATCGTAGGCGATCGGCAGGAAGACGCTGCGCACCGTGCCCAGGTGATCCTGCCCCGCCCCGACCACATAGTTGAAGGCGTCGAGGAACTGGGCGAAGGTCAGGCTGCTGATGAACAGAAGGACGAACCCGACCAGCCGCGTCCGGCTGACGGTGGGCGCGTCTTCGCCGAAGTGCCGGGCCAGCAGCCAGATGCCGATGGCCAGGAAGACCAGCGCCGAGACCGGCGCGCCCCAGCCGAAAGCGTAGGAGAGCGAGCCGTTGATCGACTCGGTCAGCGCGCCCTTGGTCGGCGAAAGGCTGGCCAGCAGCAGCACCAGCGCGCCGATCACCAGGACGATGCCCAGGATGTCCAGCTTGTTGTCGAGCGTCAGCCCGTCCTGCTCGACCTTGACGCCCTTGCTGGCGCGCGTCTTTTTCTCTTTGGCGTCGCTGGCGAACGGGTTGAGCGCCTTGAAACGGTCCATGAGCGAGACGCCTGAGCCGGATTTTGCCTTGGCCGGCTTCTTCCCCGCGTCCGGTTTGGCGGTCGGGCCGCCCCTGGCCGCACCGAAGGGGCTCGGCGCTCCGCCAGCGGTTGCGCCACCCGCCGGCGCGCCACCACCGCCGATGGGCGTACCGCCGAAGCCGGGGGTCGGCCGCGCGCCGGAAGCAGGCGCCGGGGCATCACCGGGCTTCGAGCCGCCCAGGCCCGGCAAACGTCCGGCCAGACCGCCGCCCGCCGGTTTATCGTCCTTTCGGGCCGGTTTGTCATCTTTGCCCTTACCGAAGGGCAGGCGACTGGTCAGGCCACCGAGCGCGCCGCCCGACGGTTTGTCGTCTTTTCGGACGGCGGGCTTGCCGGCATCCTTGTCCTTATTGCCGCCAAAGGGCAGGCGACTGGTCAGCCCGCCGAGTCCGCCGCCCGACGGTTTGTCGTCCTTTTTGGCAGCGGGCTTGCCGGCATCCTTGTCCTTATTGCCGCCGCCGAGGGGCAGACGGCCTGCCAGCCCGCCAAGCGCGCCGCCGGAGGGTTTGTCATCCTTCCTGGCGCCGGGTTTATCCGCGTCTTTGTTGCCGCCGCCGATAGGCAGACGGCTGCCAAGGCCGCCCAGCATGCCGCCGGAGGGCTTGTCGTCTTTCTTGCCGGCATCGGGTCTGCCGGCATCCTTCTTGTCGTCGGGTTTGCTGCCAAAAGGCGATCGGCCAAAGGCCCCGCCTGCGGTGCCACCGCCGGATCTGTCGTCCTTCTTGTCCGCATCGCGCGAGCCACCGCCGAAACTACCGCCAGGACGGTCGCCGCTGCCGCCCAGACCAGGTCGGTTCAACGGCGAACCGGCACCGGGGCGGTCGTCTTTCTTGTCGTCGCCGCGCGAGCCACCGCCTGAGCCGCCAAACCCTCCGCCCGGTCGATCGCCACCACCAGAACGGTCACCACTTCCGCCCAGACCGGGCCGGTTCAGTGGCGAACCGCCAACGGGTCGATCACCACTCAGGCCGCCCCCACCCAGGGGACGATCGGGTTTCCTATTGCTATCGTCATCATCGTCGCCGGAACGCGCAGGAGGGCGCGGCGCCGCCGGATTCGGCGTGCCGGGCCGGTTGAACGGATTGGGCGAGCCGGAGCCGCTGCCGGAGCCGCTGCCAGAGCCTCCGCCCAGAGGGCTGCGGTTGAGCGGTGACGGCGCGTTGCCGCCTTCGCGGGAGCCGAACGGGTTGGCTCCACCTTCAGATGCTCCCGGCCGTGCTGGCAGACCCGCCCCACGCACAGACGCGCCTGAACTGAACGGGTTGGGACGCGAGGTGGAGCCGCGAAGCCCGCCCTCGTCGTCTTCCTCTTCGTTCAGCTCATCGTCGTCTATGTAATCGTCGTCAAATCGACTCATTCGCTTCAGGTCCCTGACACTCAAACGGCTAGGGGGTTAGGGTCGTACAGTGTCGCTGCCTGCGCCGTGAAGCAGGTACGTCAAAAGAAAGGCTGCGACCTCTGTACACAGTGTAGCATAACATGGATTTCGGTAGAAAAAGATTAGAATAGACCATATGTTCTATCCTCAAGAAGCATAGTTGGACAATCAGCGGGAGTCCGTTATAGAGTATTCAAGCATCATGCGCTAACATGCGGATGCGACTTCGCACAAGGACAATTCACCATGACCCACGCGCTCATCACCGGTGGGGCGGGCTTCATCGGCAGCCATCTCGCCGAGCTCCTGCTGGAAAACGGCTACACCGTGACGATCATCGACAATCTCAGCACCGGCAGCATCGCTAATCTGCGCCGGGTCGATGGACATGCTCAGCTGCGCTGCGCTATCGAAGACATCCGCACCGTCAATGTGATGGATCGCCTCGTCAGCGAATGCGATGTCATCTTCCATCTGGCGGCGGCCGTCGGCGTGGAGCGCATCATCAGCGAGCCGATCGAGACCATCGAGACGAACATCGGCGGCACCGAGGTCGTCCTCAAGACGGCGCGTCGCTACCGCAAGAAGGTGCTGATCGCCTCGACCAGCGAAGTCTACGGCAAGGGTGTCAAGTTCCCCTTCGAGGAAGACGACGATTCGCTGCTGGGGCCGACCACGCGCAGTCGCTGGAGCTACGCCGCCTCCAAGGCCATCGACGAGTTCCTTGGGCTGGCCTATTATCGCGAAGTTGGACTGCCGGTGGTCATCTTCCGCCTGTTCAACACCGTCGGTCCGCGGCAGAGCGGCCAGTACGGCATGGTTGTGCCGCGCTTCGTGCAGTGGGCGCTGAAGGGGGAACCTATCCGCGTGTATGGCGACGGCGAGCAGCAGCGCTGCTTCGGCAATGTGCACGACGTCATCCAGGCCATCCATAGCCTGTCACAGACCGACGCCGCGCTGGGGCAGGTGTTCAACATCGGCAGCACCGAGGAGATTTCGATCCTGGGGCTGGCGGAGCGCGTTCGCGATCGCGTGGGCAGCGGGTCGGCCATCGAACTCATCCCCTATGACCAGGCTTACGAAGTGGGTTTCGAGGATTTCCGGCGCAGAGTCCCCTCTTTGGATAAAATAAAGCAAGTCATCGGATGGCAGCCGACCACACCACTCGACATGACGATCGATCAGATTATCGCTTATCACCGTGAGGAGAAGTAAGCATAATGGCAGCAGAAATCACCCGTAAGGAACTGATTCTGGCGCTCGTCGCCGCGGGGCCGACCCCTCGTCTGGCGGGAGTGGATTTGAGTGTCCTCAACCTGACACGTCTGGACCTGAACGGCGCCAACATGCGGGGCTGCAATCTTCAGGCTGCTACTCTGCGTGAGGCCATTCTGCGTGGGGTGAACCTGTCCTACGCCAACATGATCACCACCAATTCGGTGGGCGTGGACCTCGACGCCGCGAATCTGACCGGTGTCAACGTCAGCAGCAGCAACCTGCAGAGCGCGCGCCTGACCAATGCCAATCTGACCAACGCCACCTTCAACGGCGTGAATCTGCTGGGGGCGACCATGAAGGGCGCCATTGTCAACGGGCTGAAGTTCGACGAGAACACCACCTGGCCCGATGGCAAAAAGGGCAGCCAGAGCAACCCGGCGAATTACATCTAGTGAGAAGGAATGAGGGATGAGAAAAAGAAGAGATGAGAAATGAGAGATGAGGGAAAGCGCTAGTGGGAGATCCTGTTATCTCAGTTTGTCCCCAGCGCCTGTCTTTTCCTCATTTCTCGTCTTTTTTCCTCTCATTCCTCATTTCTATAGCGTCATCAGATACGCCACCAGATCGGCGATCTGCTGCGGGCTGAGGCGTTCGCCGTACTGCGGATACATGACATCCCGGAATCCGGGCACGAGGTAGGCGCCTGGCTCCATGATGCTCTGCGTCAGGTAGGCCTCGGCCGAGAGACTGTCGACGCGCTGCACGGCCCGCTCGTGGATGCCTTCCATGACAGGCGCGAGGCTCCAGGCACCCGGCGCCAGCGCATGGCAGCCGACACACGGCGGCGCGTCGCTCGCCCCCACTTTGAAAATCGTCTCACCCTGTGCCGGATCGCCGACCAGAGCCGGCGCATCCATGGATACTTCCTGCGCCGAGATGAACGCGCCCACGAACGCCTGACAGCCGGCGAGCGCCAGCAGCAGCCCCGCCCCGCCGGCGATCAGCAGCCGACGCAGGGCCATTTTTCCCTGAACCATACCCTTACCCACCCAATCCCCCAACGTGAAAACCAACAGGCGGCCCGCGGGCGGGGGGCGACGAGGCGGCCCCCGGCAACCCTTATCGTTTTTGTCTAGTGGACCGCCGGTGCGGGGTTACGAGGCGGACCGAACGATGGCGTCCCTACACCCAGACGGCCGTAGGAACAGGGCCCGCCCTGTCTGTTTTTGAGAACCTCTGTCACAACGGACGAGGCAAGCCTCGTCCCTACATCGCCGGCGCCAGCTTGACGACGCCGCCGGTCATACCAGGGGCGAACGCCACCGTGCCGAAGCTGACGTAGATCGAGCCATCCGGTCCCTTGGCCAGGCCAAACGGCGCGATCAGGCCACCCGCCACCACCGTATTGCCGTCGGCGCTGAGCATCAGCACGTCGCCGGGGCCAGGGCCCTGCTCGCCAAACAGGAACATCTCGACGGCATAGACCGTCTCGCCATCGACCAGGACGTCGGTGACAGCGGTCAGACCGCCGAAGGTTTCGGCCAGCTCACCGTTCGACCAGCGCTCGACCTTGCCGGCACCGGGGGCAATGCCCGCACCCAGGAAGCCGACGTAGATGTCGCCATTGTCGGCCACTTCCACCGATGTCGGGACGTCATTGCTCGGCCAGGCGGCCACGACCTCGATGCCGCCTTCCGCCGTCCAGGAGAACAGGGCATTCGAACCGGCATCGACGATCAGCAGGGCGCCGTCCGCGGTCCAGGCGATGTCCGCGACATTGGAGTCGTAGCCATTGCCATCCGGGTCCAGTTCCGTCTCGATCGGGTTCATGTTGATGATGTGCTTGACCGCCAGGGTCGCGGGATCGAGTTCGACGATCGAGTCCTGCCAGAAGGCGCCTGTGGTGGCCGGGCCGCCGCCGGAGTAGAGCACCCAGAGCGAATCGCCATGAGGAATAGCGCGGTAGACGCCCATCGTCTCCATCGGCGCCGCGTAGCTTGGCATGGCGCCGATCACATCAGTGACCGTGCCATCAGGCGCGACCGAGATGATCTTGCCGGTCATGCCGATCGACATTTCCGACTCGCCTTCCGGGCTCGCCATGGTCATCGTCACTTCACCGCCGCTGCCGGCCACGGCGACCAGCAGATTACCCTCGTCATCGAAAGCGATGGCGCGGGGCGCGCTCAGATCGCCAACGATGAGTTCGCCAGGGAGCGGCGGCATGTCCTGCGCGAGAGCGGCGCCCGTGAACAGGACGGTGCTGATCGCCAGCAGCACAAACAGCGCAGTGCGAAGCGTGCGTTGCGACTTCATCAAAAAGCCTCCTTAAGTCAAACAAATCCCCCCTCCTCCGATCCGCAGACACGATCGAACAGCACCCGAGCGCCCAGGCAAGCGAGATGCATTGGAGCGCATCCCGACAAGCCCAGGGGGCGGTGCGATGATCGATGTTGTGCGGCGTAGGAATTATGCTGCATTGTAGATCGAAACCCGGTGAGCGACATCAGCCAAAGGTCTAGTTCCAGGACGCGGCCTATTGCCAGCGTTCATCCCCCCAACTGTCTCTTTTTCTCCGTGCTGCGGCCCTTTTTCACCGACCGGGTGAATGGAATCTGGACCGGTTGGCGCTTTGCCAGCAGTTCCGATGCAGCCTATACTCCTGTCAAGTCGTCAGAACGGCAGCAGGAGGCGCACGATGTCAGAGTCGAGTTTCAGTGCCGATCGGGATCTCAAAGAAGCCAAAGCGATGGTCGAGGGACTGACGTCGTACATTCAGGAAGAGACCCTGTACGGCCATACGCGCGGGGGGATGTTCGGCAGCGGCAACATGCCCGCGCTCACCATCGGCGCGCTGCTGATGCGTCTGCGCCGTCTGCGGGCGCTGGAGGCGACGCTGTCGCCGGCACAGCGCGACCAGCTTGGCCAGATCGAACGGCTGCACGACTCCGTCCGCTCCGAATGGCGCAACCACTATCTGGAGAAGCTGCACCGCGAGGGCACGTCGCGCCTGAAAGCGATGAACACGTTTTTTGAGGAATGCACCGACGATCCGCGCCAGTGCCCGAACATTTACCTGCCGGAAGCGCTGCGCCGGACCATCGTTCAGGAAATCGCCCGCATGCTGGAGTCATTGGGCGAGGAGCACGAAGAGCTGAAGAAGGCGATGCGCCGCGTCGATGGCAAGCTGCGCGGCTTCACGCAGCCGAACGGGTTTCTCTGGGCGTCGGAACTGGAGGCGATCTATCCCGCCGACGAATTCTGGTGGCTGTACGCCCGGCCGCCGCGCACCGATCGCGAGCCGCGGGGGTGATTACTGGGTGTACCATAGTAGATAGAAGTTGATCGAAGGATTCGAAAGGATCCGGACGGAACCCTGAGGCGAAGAAACCAGGTCAGGAGATAAACGTCGCCAGAAGCTTTTATTCACTCACTCCTCAGTCGCAGCAAGCCGTCCTTTTGATACACTTATAGATAGGGAAAGGAGAGTCGCCATGTCTGCACCCCTCAGTCAGGGAGCGATCGACGAATTGGTGGTCGCATCACACTTCGACTTGCCGAAGGTTAAGACACTCCTTGCCGAGCATCCCGATCTGCTCAACGAGAACGCCGAGTGGATCGAGACGCCTATTCAGGCAGCGGCGCACGTCAACAATCGGGAGATCGCCGAATATCTCCTGGAGCAGGGCGCCCCGCTCGATATCTGTACCGCCGCCGTGCTGGGCCGCGCCGAGGATGTGCGCGCCTTCCTGGCGGAGGACCCCGGCCTGTCCGAGGCTCGGGGGCACATAACCTCGGAGTCCTCTTTTTCCCGGCGCTGGCCGGGAATATCGAAATCGCCGAGATCCTGCACGCGGCCGGCGCCGCGATCAACCCGGAGCTGGGGCAGTCGCCGCTGATCGGCGCGATCCTGGGCGGTCACGTCCGGATGGCTCGCTGGCTGCTGGACCGCGATGCCGACGCCTACGCCACCGACTTTGAAGGACATACCACGCTCGATCTGGCGCGGAAGCACGAACAACAGGAGATGATCGACTTGCTCCTGCCCTTCTTCCCGGACGAGGTTGACGCCGAACCATGAGTCGTGCCGAAAGCGCGGTGATGCGCCTCTACGAAGATTCCAGCCTGCGTGATGGTTTGACCGACGAGCCGGCGGCGCGCCTGCTGCGCTGGGCGGAAGACCAGCTCATCGCGCTGGACGAGTCGGGCGTCGACGACGCGGCATTTGAAGAAGGCGTGACCGGCATCCTGGCGTCGGTCAAGCAGATCAACCACACCGCCGATCGGACTCTTTCGGGCAGCGCGCCGCCGGATGGCGCGCTGGCTCAGGCGGCCGACACGGCGGACGTGACCACGATTGACGAGATGGGCCTGGTCGAACAGTTGATCGCCCAGGCTTCCGGACAGTCGTCGGCAGCCGATACTACCTCGTCGGCCGGTACTACCGAGTCGGCCAGTACTATGGCGTCGTCTGGTGATGCCCTGCCCAACGCTGCATTGCCCAACGCCGCCTCCATGACGGAGGACACCGCAGCGACTGAAGAATCTTCAGCACCAGCGGCGGCCTTCGAGAAATCGGCGCCGCCGCAGAACTTCCTGGCCGGGTGGGCGCAGCAGTTGCTGAGCCAGGCCTCGCCCGAGACCGACTCCAGCACCGCTCCCCCTGAAAGCGAGGAAGATGAACTCACCTGACCAGCCGTCCCGGCCGACGCCTTCGTCGCCATTGACAGAACCGCTCCATTGCCTTGCAGATAGCCACACTCCCCCTTTCCATACCGGTGTCATCGGCGTGGCGAGGGGGACTCATGAGTCCACTTATGAGTCCAATGGAATCCCATTTGAAAGCGGACGCGCAGTAGCGCGTCTCACCGGAGGCATCAAGTTAGCGACTGATCGACGCCATCAGAATAGCGATGGTCGCGTCGTCCGCCGGGTGTTAAAACACCCGGCTACCCGAAAAGACAGGTCCACTAAAGGGACCAAGAACGCAGGCGTCGGGGAAGCCCCTTCAGTGGGCTTGTCGGCGGACGCGCCGTTGCGCGTCCCTACAGCCCTCGGCGGACGCGCAACCCTTATCTTGGTGCACAGCGGACGCGCAGTAGCGCGTCTCACCGGAGGCGTCAGGCGGATCCTCCTCATCGCGCTGCTGCTGTTGTTCGCCGCCTGCTCGGACGCGCCGGAGACGGTCACCGACGCGCCGCCGACGATTGGCGGGCAGGTCACCAACACGCCCCGACCGGCGACGAATACCCCCCGGCCGCCGACGAACACGCCCCGCCCGGCAACCAATACGCCGCGTCCGCCGACGGCCACCCGCACCGGCGTGGCCACAGCGCTGCCGGTCATCGGGGTCACGCCAGGAGCGGATGGCCTGTTCAACTTCGTGCTGCCGCTCGGCTTCGGCGCGGAACGCGGCTTCTGGGACGTTTTCTACACCGCACCCTCCGGCAGCCGTGACCCGGTGACCTATGTGGGTGGCATCGACGTGCCGTTTGTCGAGGCGCTGGCCGGCGTCGAGCGTACGCTGGATATCGCCGCCTTCGAGTTCAACAACCCGGCCCTCACCACCGCCGTGCTGGCGGCCATCAGGCGCGGCGTGACGGTGCGCATCGTCACCGACAGCGAACACGGCTACGAGGATGCCGAGTCCACCCTCAAGCAGGTCGAAGCGGCCGGCGTGCGCATCGTTCAGGACAACCGCTCGGCCCTCATGCACAACAAGTTCATGATCCTGGATGGCCTGACTGTCGTCACCGGCTCGTGGAACTTCACGATCAACGACACCTACCGCAACAACAACAATGCCCTGTTCCTGCGCTCACCGCGTATCGCCGCCGTGTACCAGGCCGAATTCAACGAGATGTATTTGCTGGGCCGGTTCGGCCCCACCGGATCGCTGCCCACTTCGGACAACCGCCTGACCATCGACGGGGTTCCGGTGGAGATCTATTTCTCTCCCGACGACTCGGTGCTGGAGCGCATCAACAGCGCCATCCGCAGCGCCCGCCGCTCGATCCGCTTCATGGCCTTCTCGTTCACCGAGGACAGCATCGGCGATGCGCTGATCGAAAAGCTGGAGAGTACCAGCACCGTCACCGTGCGCGGCATCTTCGAGACGACGGGGAGCGAGACGCGCTTCAGCGAGCTGACCCGGCTGCACTGCGCCAGCCTGCCCGATATGGAAGTCCGCCAGGACGGCGGATCGTTTGTGCTTCATCATAAGGTGTTCATCATCGACGGCCGTATTGTCGTCACCGGATCGTTCAATTTTTCGGCCAACGCCACTGACTCGAACGACGAGAACCTGATCGTGATCGACGACCCGATTCTGGGTGCTCAGTACGTCGAGGAGTTCGATCGTCGCTGGGCGGAGGCGCGTATTCCGACTGGACTGACATGCCCTTCGTAGTGGAAATCACCACCCCTCGCCTGCGCCTGCGCCGCTTCACGCCCGCGGACCTGGCGATCTATCACGAGGTCATCTACGGCGATGCCGAGGTGATGAAGACGCTGCCCGGCGGCCTCCCGCGATCGCTGGAGTCGGTAGAGTGGATGCTCGGCTGGCACGCCCGTCACTGGGACGAGCATGGCTGCGGCTTTTTTGCCGTGGAACTGCTGGAAACCGGCCAGTTCATCGGACACAGCGGCGTCTTCATGTGGGGCCTGCCGACCTTCGAACTGGGCTATGCCTACGGCCACCAGTACTGGGGCCAGGGTTACGCCAGCGAAGCCGGGCGCGCCTGCCTGGAACATGCCTTCGCCGCCCTGCCGCTGGAACAGATTGACGCGGTGACTCTGCCGGGCAACACCGCCTCGCAGAAGGTGCTGCTCAAGCTGGGCTTCCAACCGGCCGGCGAGCGCCAGGCCTATGACAGCCGGTTGCCGTATTTCACCCTGCCGCGGGCGGAATTCTTCAGGCTCAACACGGACGACGAAGGCTGACCCGGTCGGGCCAGGCAACCGATATGAAGAGACACAGCGTGTGTAGAGACTGCGGTGCTGTCCCACCAACAAAATGACGGAGGAATCCAACATGACGAACCCAATGCTTCCGGTGGTCGGCGCGGCGATGCCCTCGGTGCGGGTGCATGAGTATCGCGATTGGATCCTGGAGGGACAGCGCGACCTGGAAATTCAGGACCCGGCGCTGCCGAATCTCTTCGACGGCGACTGGCGGGGAATGGTCCAGGCCCTGCGCCCCCTGCTTGACGGCTACACCGGGCGTCTCGGCGTGCACGGGCCGTTCTACGGCATGCCGCTCTTCGCCCCGGACCGCAAGATCCGCGCCGCCGTGGCCGAACGGCTGAACGAAGCCCTCGACTACTGCGCCGAACTGGGCGCGACCCACATGGTGCTGCACAGCCCGATCGAAAACCTGGGCACACCGTTCAAGACGTGGGGTCAGGGCGACTGGTTCGACTCGTTGGAGGTCATTCACAGCCTGATGGACCCGATTGTGGCGCACGCTGCCAGCATCGGCTGCATGCTGGTGATCGAGACGATCTTCGACCGCGACCCGCTGGTGTGGAAGGAGATGATCGCCGAGTTCGGTTCGCCGTATCTGCGCGCCAGCGTCGACATCGGCCACGTCTACATCAACCACCAGCTCGGCGCGCCCCCGCCGGACTACTGGATTCGGCATGCGGGGCCGCTGCTGGGGCACGTCCACTTGCAGGACACCGACGGCTACGACGACCGGCACTGGCGTCTGGGCGTCGGCAACATCAACCTGCACGCCGTGTTTGACGCGCTGGCGCGGATCGACACCCAACCGCGGCTGATCCTGGAGATGAACCACATCCCGGACATCCTGCCTTCGACGGCATGGCTGGTCGAGCAGGGGCTGGCCCGGTAGGCTGGCGCTGACGCGGCAGCCTGGGCTGACAAAAAACCCCCTCGCAGGGCTGCGAGGGGGTGCGTCCCAGATTGGCTGGCGGTGAGGCTTGGGGTGCGAACGTCGATAATCTGACTAGAGCGTATCTGATAATTGTCCTTTTGCATTCGTTGCGGCACAAAAACGCATCTTCGTAGGGACACGCTTCTAGGCTTGTCCGCCGGTCTTGGACGGCAAGAATGCCGCCCCTACGAGAGAACCGCCGAATATTCAGACACGTTCTAGACGCTCACCAGCCAGTCGCGCGCCGGCTCGACTTCCGAGAAGATCGCCACGCGCACGCCCATATTGAAGAAGGCTTCCACAATCGCCTGCATGCTGTCGCGACCGAGCATATCCTTGGGCACGACCAGCGCCCAGAACTTCCAGCCAGCGGCGGCGGCGCGGGGACCCCAGTCGGCGAGCGCGAACTGAATATCTTCCGGGGCAAACTGCGCGTTCAGCCGGTCGTCCGAAAGCCATTTGGCGGCGTGCTGCTTGGCCAGGTGATCGAGTCCCGCGTTCATCATCGACTGGAAGCGCGGCCCGCTCACGGGTTTGTGGAAGGTGTGGTAGATGTACCGATCTTTGTTCTCGAAGCGAATCGTGCCCAAATCGCTGTCAAACACCACATCATAGGCCATTTTGGGTTCTCCGTTAGTCCTGATGTCAACGACCTTATCCAATCAAGTCTCTTCAGCATAAAGCCAATTCGGCGTCAAACCCTTAAGAATGGATAGGCCTCTTTCCGGATGCGCATCGACCTTCGAATCGTGCTGCATACGGAAAGAAAAACGCCGCTCATGGAGGCAAATCGCCTCCATGAGCGGCGTGTGATTGAACGATGCACAGATTGACTCGGAGCGCCTGCGAGAAGCCGCCGCGCCGGACTCCTGAGATTAGCCGCCAGCTTCCGGCAGAACCTCGGGCAGGACCACTTCGGGGGCCACCGGGGCCGCCACGCCATCACCCGCCAGCGAACCGGTGACACTCAGGCTGTCGACCGACCACACGCCTGCCGCATCCATCACGAAGCGGAGCTGCACCGTCTGGCCCAGGTAGGCATTCAGGCTGACCGGGAACGACGTCAGCTCAGGGGATGCCGGGAGGACCGCAATGGTCGACCAGTTGGGGTTGCCGGCCGTGCGCAGTTCGAGACGCGCCTGCGCGCCTTCGCTCAACTGGTAGCTGATCTCCGCCTGGGCATCCGTCAGACCGGCGAGGCTGACGGGGTGCAGAAGGCGCAGGTTGGCTGCCGTGGCTGCCGCGCTGCCATCGGCTGCGAAGCCGCTGCCGTCCGTCTCCATCGCCCAACCACCGTCGGCAACCCAGGCTTCCGCAGCGGCCATGTTGGCGCTGAACGGCACGCTGACCGTCGCCAGGATGAGTTCATCTTCGACGGCCATCGGGTCCAGGGCGAACAGGTCGCCGGTCGCAACCGCCTGGTCGGCGCTGCTGCGGACCGCGTCGACATCTTCGGGCAGCAGGGCCGCGTCGTTGGTCACCATGACCACCGCGCCAACCGCGCTTTCCAGGACCGACTCGCCGGCCAGGACCAGGTCGGTGGTGCGGACAGGATTACTGTCTTCGAGCGTGATCAGGGCGGCTTCGGCGGGGGCCAGAGCGCGCAGTGTCACCGTCAGAAGGGTGAAGGTGCCGGCCGGCAGGTTCGGCGCGAACTGCCCGGCGGCAAACCCAAGCTGCCCCTGTACGTTGTCCGTCACACTTTGCAGGAAGACGGGGAGGGCAGTGCCGGGCTGCACGCGTTCAATTCGGAACAGGGCCGGGTCGAAGTTGAGATAAACGGCGGCGGCATCGACTGGAGCGCTGCCGGTATTGACCTGAACAACCACGTCAAACGTCGCTTCGACAGCGATGGGGTGATCTGGTGTGAGAAGTGTAATACTCGCCTGGGAGGTCTCCTGCGCGAGTACAGGCACAAGACCGGCCATCAGGACGACCACGAAAAAGGCAAGAAGACGCGACCAGTTGCGCATGAGAATGTTCCCCTTTGGTTACATTTGGACTCAGTTTACTCCAATTTCAGAATGTGCGAAATAGACTTTTGGCTAGTGAAGCATGAAGAACCTGAAATCCGCGGAATCTGGTAACCATGAAATGTACCTGTTTTGTCGGGAATTACGTTATAATGCGCACCAAGACATACGTGCGCGTTTTTTCAAGGCGCGTTATTATAGAAGTTGCTTCGCTTCCGGGACTTGGCATACGAAGGGGTTGCTATGCGCGGTTCAGCCAACAGCAGACGAACGCCAAGACGCGTTTCGACTGGTTTAGTTCTCCTCATCGGTCTCATCGCAGTTGCGCTCGTAGTGACTGTTTCTGGCCCAGCGCTGACACTGTCGAGTCTTTCGACTCCGACTGTTGGCGTTGCGGGTGGCCTGGCCCAGGGCATTGAGCCGCAATCGACAGTGGCCGGCGGTCCGGTCAACGTCAGCTTTGCCACCAACCCCACCGGTCTGACCGTGGGCACCGCGTTCAACATCGCCGTTCGGGTGTCCGGGGCGAACCCGGTTCGCGGTCTCGAAGTCTGGGTTGCATACGACATTACTCAGCTCGATCTGGTCAATGTCGCATCTCTGAATGACCCGAATACGGACGCCCCGTATTTTGCGCTGTCCATTCCGAGCACTGACGAAGTACTCGGCAACGCCGGTTACTCTGCGCTGCTCGTCCCGGCAGATCCCAATATCACCGGTACCTTCGATCCCTTCCGTCTGCGCTTCACTCCGCTTCAGTGCGGTACGTTCAATCTGACCTTCATACACAGTGGTGGCGCCCGCGATACCAAGGTTTACTCGGATGAGGTCAACCTGACGAACGTTCTGGGCTCAACGACCAACGGCACAGTGACGGTCTCGAACAACTGCGGTGTGGCCAGCCCGACGCCGACCAGCACGCCGGTCCCGGCGACCGCGACGTCGACGAACACGCTGGTTCCGCCCACGCCCACCAGCACGTCGACCAACACACCGTCGACCAACACACCAGTTCCGCCAACTGCGACCGCGACCAACACGGCCACCAATACACCAGTTCCGCCGACGGCGACCGCCAGTAACACCGCGACCAACACACCGGTCCCGCCAACCGCGACCGCCAGTAACACCGCGACAAATACCCCGGTCGCGGCGACGAACACGCCAACGAATACGGCCACCAATACCCCGGTTGGCCCGACCAATACGCCGGAACCGGCAACCGCAACGCCATCCAACACGCCAGTCGTGGCGACCAATACGCCGGCCCCGACGTCGACGGATACGCCGGTTGTCCCGACGAACACGCCTACCGACGTGCCGCCGACCAATACGGCGGAGCCGCCGACCGCGACCGCGACTACGGGTCCGTCCGCTACGCCGGTGCCGCCGACCGCGACCGCGACTACGGGTCCATCTCCGACGCCGGAACCGCCGACGGCCACCCCGACGACGGGCCCATCGCCGACGCCTGGCCCCACCGACGACCCGAATGCTGTCCCGCTGGTCCCCACCAGCACGCCGGTGCCCGAAGCCTACGTGGTCTGCGACAACCTGGCGCTCCGCACCGGTGGTGAGATGTCCTCCGCGGGCGGCGGCGGAATCGCGGTTGCCGGCGCCTTTGGCCCGGTCCGCATCAGCACCAGCCCGCGCGCCAAGATCAGCACGCAGATCGTCGGCAACGCCTACTGCCGTCCGATCGCCATCAACGGCGATTACGTGACGCCGGCGCAGGAAATCGGCGATGAAGGCGTGATCGGTCTGGGAGTCGCCAACGCGGTCGACATCTTCGGCCTGCTGCCCGATGGCTCGCACGCGCCGAACTTCATCCGCGTCATGCAGATCTGCATGAACGCCAGCCACGGCGACCTGCTGCTGTTCGCCAGCGCTAAGGGCGTGCCGCGCTCCTACGTCCCGCTCGACACCTACATGAGCGGTGAGTATGTGTGCGCCTTCCTCGGCGAGGCCGGCACAGTCGTTCAGATCGAAGGCAGCTAGTCTTCGCTCAGCTCTCTAAGTGAAACGCCCCGCTCCACCGGTGAACTGGTGAAGCGGGGCGTTTTTGATTCGCCGGACAAGAGCGCACGAGTCGGGCGGGCGGGGACCCTAGTACACGAACCAGGTTCATCTGACGAGTAGAGGGTGTAGGGGCGGGGCAATGTCCCCGCCCACCGCTCCCGGGCGGACACGCTGGTCCGCCCTTACGAAATACGCCGTCATTCTCATCTTGTCGCTGTACTAGGGTCTAGTCCATAGTTCGCCGCGGGTGATTGTAGGGCGGGGCCTATGTGCCCGCCGTACTGGTCGCAGCAAAGCCCCTCTCAGCCCTTGGCCGTCAGTCCTGCTTTGCGACTCCCCATCCCCCACCGCCGGGCGTCTCGACGACGATGCGGTCGCCGGCATCCAGGCGGCCGGTCCACTTGGCCGGCACGGACTCGGCACTCTCCCCGCGATGGATGGTGTTCACGCCCGGCAGGCCGTCAGTGCCCCCGGCCAGCCCGTAAGGAGCGAGGTCGCGCCGCTCGCAGTTGAGCGTCACCGTCGCCCCCGTCGTCAGTTCGTACTCCCGTCGGAGACCATCGCCGCCCCGGTGCAGCCCCGCGCCGCCCGATCCGTCGCGCAGGGCATAGGCCAGCACGCGCAGAGGATAAGCCGCCTCCAGCGCCTCGACCGGCGTGTTCAGCGTGTTGGTCATGTGGCTGTGCCGCCCGCTCAGGCCGGACCCGGCCGCCGAAGCGCCGTGCCCGCCGCCCACTGTCTCGTAGTAGACGCGCTGGACGCCGCCCACGGCGGCGCCGATGGTGACGTTGTTCATAGAGCCCTGGGAAGCGGCCGGAATGCGCTCGGGGAGGGCGCCGGCCAGCGCCCCCAGCACGACGTCGACCACGCGCTGGCCTGTCTCGGTGTTGCCAACCGCCACCGCCGCCGGGAAGCGCGGGTTGAGCAGCGACCCTTCCGGCGCGATCACCGTAACCGGGGCGAAGCAGCCCGCGTTCACCGGCAGGTCTTCGCCGCTGAGCAGGCGCACGCAGTAGCCCACGGCCGAGACGGCGATCGGCGTGACCGCGTTGACGTTGCCCGCCACCTGCGCCGCCGTGCCCGTGAAGTCGACCGTCAGCCGACGACCTTCGACCGTCACCGCCGCCCGGATGGGAATGCGAAACTGCGCCTGACCGTCACCCTCCAGCGCATCCTCGAAGGTGTAGACGCCGTCCGGCAGTGCGTCGATGGCCGCCTCGGTCATCCGGCGTGTGTAGTCGATCAGCGCCGCGGCATGCTCGCGCAGGCGATCCAAACCGTGCGTCGCGATCAGGGCGTTCAGGCGGGCCTCGCCCACGCGGTGGGCGGCGATCTGCGCCTCCAGGTCGCCGATGCGCTCGTGCGGGGCGCGGCTGTTGGCGGTGATCAGGGCCAGCACCCCTTCGGCGCGGCGTCCGCGATCGAACAGGCGCACCGGCGGGATGATGATCCCCTCCTGGTACAGCTCGCTGCTCAGCGGCAGCGACCCCGGCGACATGCCGCCGACGTCGGCGTGGTGGGCGCGGCTGGCGACGAAGAAGGCCGGCGCCGAGTCGACGTACACGCCGGAGACCAGCGTCACATCCGGCAGGTGCGTCCCGCCGTGATATGGATCGTTGACAATGATGATGTCACCCGGCCCGAGATCGGGGAAGCGGTCGAGCGCTGCGCGGACGCTGGCGGGCATACTGCCCAGGTGCACCGGGATGTGCGCCGCCTGGGCCACCATCTGACCGTCGGCATCGAAGGCGGCGCAGCTAAAGTCCAGCCGCTCGCGGATGTTCGGGCTGAATGCGGCGCGGCGCAGGGCCACGCCCATCTCTTCGGCGACCGAGACGAGCAGGTTCTTGAACACTTCCAGGCTGATAGCATCGACGGACATGACTATCCCACCTGATCGATGACATCCTGCGCCGCGATCTCCGCCGTGCGCTCGCCGCGCAGCACCGCCGCCAGACCATTCTGCATGGCCCGGCCGATGACCCCACCCGCCGCATCCGAGACCGGGAGGCTGGCGTTGGCGATCAGCGACGCGACAAAAGTGGCGTAGTCCTCGTCGGCACTCTGCCGCAGCGTCGATTGGCCGCTGGGCAGCATGTGGATGGTGCGGGCATAGGTGGCGTGGCGGTCAACGTCGAACACCCAGTTCAGGAACTGAAGGGCATGCTCCTGGCGGTCGGCATCGCTCGTCGTGATCACCCACATCCAGCCATCGACCAGGGTCGTGGGCACCCCGTCGAGCGTCGGCAGGGGGGCGTAGTCCAGCACCGTGCCGCTGTCGCGCAGGGTCAGATAGGTGGTCGAGGAGAGCACGCCGGCCGTCACGGCGCCGGACAGCACCTGGTCGATGTAGTCGCTGGAGGCGGCGTAATCGAGCACGTTGGCCGGGACGATGCCCGCCGCCAGGGCCTCCTCGTAGAAGCGGTAGACCGCCTCCAGGGCCTCGGCATCGACGGGCATGGCATCGGTGTTGAACGCGCCGGCGGCGGCGCGATACTGGGCCAGAAAGGTCTCGCTGGCAATTCCTGTCCGACCGGCCGGGAAGCGGAAGGAGATTTCGCGCTCCAGCACCGCCTCGAAGGTCCAGTCGGACTCGCTGCCGGCCATCTCCTGCTGCGGGCCGAGGGCCAGATGGGACACGTCGATCGTGAAGGGAAGCGCGTAGAGATCGCCATCCACGGAGCCGAGGGCGACTTCCGCCGGACGCAGATCCTGAATGGGCACCGAAAAGGCGGCTGAACCGATCGGCTGGATCAGCCCCAGCGTGACCGCGGCCAACAGATCGCCACGGCGGAGCAGCGCCAGGTCAGGGATAGACGAAGGCGCAACCAGGCTGGCGCTGCGCAGCGTCTGGAACATGCCGCCCACGTCGGCAGGGCGCTTCAGGCGGAAGGTGACGGTCAGATTTTCTTCCAGCGCCTCCAGGGCCGAGGCCCACACCTCGCGCTGGACGGCGGCTTCGGGGTTGTCGGGCGGCGCGATGCTGTCAGGCAGCCAGATGGTCAGACGGCGGGGGCCAGCCGGGGTCGGCTCAGGCCGCAGCGGGGGTGTTGGGGTGAGCGTTGCCTGCGCGGTCGGCGTGACCGAGGGCAGGGTTTGCAGGACCGGTTCCGACGCGGGTGGCGAGTCGGCGCCGGCACAACTCGCCAGCGCGCCGCCGATCAACCCACCCAGAACCAGTTTCCAGAATCGACGCATAAACAGACTCTCCGTTGTATTGCGCGCCGTCATTATAGCGCAAGCGCCAGAGCCGGTTCGAAGGTGGGGCGGGTCGTGACCCGCACGGGTTCATAACCCCAAACCCTCGGTCGACAGGTGACGCATCGCGATGCGCCCCACAACCACATTTCGGGGGCGCACCCTATAAAGGATCTGCGTAGGTGCAAGGCGTCAGGAAAAACCGCTCACCCTTCAGGTATGTAACGGCGAAGCACCGCATCCACCGCGTCACTGCCGCTGGGAAGCGCGTTCGGCGGAATTTCGGCCCCCGCTTTGATCAGCGCCTCGACCGTGGCCGGGAAATCACCGTCTCGCCGCCAGCTATGGATCGCACCGTATAACGCGGTCTCCAGCGGCCACCCCCCGAAGCGGTTGGTCAGAGTCAGCGGCGGGTTGTGGCGTAGAAGGACCTCGACGACATCGATGAAGCCATGAAAGGCGGCACGATCGAGCGGCGTGCAGTCGTCGTCGCCGCGCACATGGGGATCAAAACCCGCCTCCAGCATCACCTTCACGGCTTCCAGCCGGTTTTCCCAGGCGGCATCGGCCAGCAGTCGCTGATCCTGCTTGGGCAGCGATGCAACGAGATCCGGCGACTCTTTCAGCAGGCGGCGGGCGGTCTCGGCATCGGCGCGTTCACAGGCCGCCATGAATCGACGCTGAGGCGAGCTTCGCTCCAGGAGAAACCGGTAGATTGCGGACTGGCCGGTGTGGAGCGCGATCTGATAGGGCGATGTGTTGGAGCCGAACGAATAGAAGTAGATGTGCAGCCCCGGCGCAAGGGGGACCTGCGGGGTGCCTTCCTGGCCGATCCGCTTATCTACGACAGCGGGGTCGGCGTCCACAAGCGCCTTCACGAGGTCGAGATCGCCCAGGGCGCAGGCCATGAAAATGTCCGGTTCGGCCCCCCGCTTCAGCAGGTGGCGGCAGAGTGCCGCATGATCTTTGACCATCCACTGCGCCGCCGTCGCACTGTGATCGACATCCCGCGCATCGATGTCCGCCCCACGCTCCAGGAGGAAATCGATGACCTCGACGGAGCGGGCGAAATGCAGCGGGCGCTGGCCATCGGGGCCTCGGGCATCGACGAGGGACGGGTCCGCTTCAAGAAGTTGGCGCAGGCGATCCAACATGCCCTGTTCGGCCGCGGCGTGGACGTCGACCACGGCACCGCGATCGATGAGATAGGCCGCCATGTCGCGGTTTGCGCCATGCAGTGCGCCAAAGGCGCCGGCCCACCAGGCGCTCCTGGCGTTGATGTCCGCTCCGTGTTCCAGCAGCACGTCGACCAGTTCGCGGCCCTTGCTGGCGGCAATGACGATGGCCGGCGCATCAAAGTCGATAACCGGATCGTTGATGCGCCGGCTGAGGGCAGGGCTAGTGTGCAGGAGCTCACGCACGCGCGCCGCATTTCCGCGTCGCACGGCCGCGGCAAACTCGCTGAACGTGTCGGCCAGTCCTTCTCGCAGCATTTCGATCTGGTGCTTGAGCTGCGGCCAGCTTGAGAGGCCATATTCGCGCGCGATGACGAGCTGGGCATCGCTCAGTTTGAACTGGTCGAGCAGGGGACTTTTCGGAGCGCCGTTTTGCAGGCGAGGGTGGACGGCCTGAACACGTTCGAGCGCGAGCGGATCGCCCGCCTGGACCGCCTTCAAGAGCGCCTTGGCCTGCTTTTTCTCGAATTCAAGATTCGGACGTGGAGGGAGTGCTTTCACCATGCGGAACACCTTTCATTGGCTGCCCACGGTCCGCATCTGGGGCTCAAGGTCGTTCGCATGTATGGGTGTTGGTGGTGATCAGGTGGGACAATCCCTGCCCGCGGACGGGTTGCGTCCTGAACGCCCCATCAGCATAACGCGAACAGATGTCCTGTGTCAACGGTCTTGCCGTTCTCCGTGAATCACGAAAGTTCACCTTGACCCATCAATAGCTGCGTTTTTGAGCCAACCTCACCCCAAAAATCTAGCGACTTTTTGCCCCTCTCCGCACGGAGAGGGGCGGTTGAGCGCAGCGAAACGGGGTGAGGTTAAGCAATCCGTGATTCTCTAGGGAGACGGTCGGTCGTGAGAGTCAGCGGTTCACGAACCCGGGCGGTTCACGAACCGCCCCTACTCCAGGTTTTGGCGCGGTGGGGTTATAATGCTGCCACTCACAGGCGGATGAGAGAAGGAGCGGGGCCTATGCCCGTGCAGATAAAGCCGGCCGAGATCGTTCAGATCGGCATCGTCGTCCGCGACGCCGAAGCCACCGCCGCCCGCTACGCCGCTCTGTTCGATCTGCCACCGCCGCATTTTTTCAGCGCGCAGGCGGAACTCCGCGCCACCTACCGCGGACAGATGATCGAAGCGGGGCTCAAGGGGGCGGTCTTCGATATGGGCCGCATCCAGGTGGAGCTGCTTCAGCCGCTCGATGCGGTGAGCGCCTGGGCCGACTTCCTCGCCGAGCGCGGGGAGGGCATCCACCACATCGCCTTCCAGGTGAGCGACACCGACGCAGCAGTCGCCAGTTTCACGGACTATGGCTACAGTATCGTGCAGCAGGGGCTGTTCGCCAGCAAGAACGGCCGCTACACCTACCTCGACACCGACAAAGACATGGGCATCGTCGTCGAACTGATGGAGCGCTTTGACGGAGGGCACGCGGAACCGCGCCCGTTCAACGGCAGCGGAATTGGGACCAACGTCGTCACCCAGGTGGCGGTCATGGTCCACGATATCGAAGCGGTCAAGCGGCGCGTGTCGGAGGTCTTCGGCCTGCCCGAGCCGCCGCTGATCGTCACCAGCGGCTACGAACGGACGAGGACGACTTATTTCGGCAAGCCCTGCGACGCCACCGCCAGTCTGGCCTTCTTCGACTTCGGCCAGGCCCAGTTGGAGCTGATCGAGCCCGATCCGCAGCCGAGCGTGTGGCGCGACTTTCTGAACGCTCGCGGGCAGCGCGGGCATCACATTGCCTTCCAGGTGACCGATTCTGCTGGCGTCACGGCCTTTCTGAACGAACGCGGCTTGGGGGTGGCGCAGCAGGGGCTGTATGGCGATCTGACCGGCATGTACACCTACATGGACAGCGAAGCCGACCTGGCCGTCTCCGTCGAACTGCTGGAAGACTTCGCACACGCGCCGGACCATGACTGATCGCCCCCCGCTATCGCACAAACTGTCGTTGCACGCCCTGGCCGCATTGGGATTGTGCCTGTTCGCCTTCGTCATGAGCGCCGTCATCAGCCGGACGACGTTCGAACGTCTGCCGCACCTGGAAGACGAATATGCCTATCTGTTCCAGGCCCGTACCCTGGCCCGCGGCGATCTGGTCATCGAGACGCCGCAGCCGCGCCGCGCCTTCTGGCAGCCCTTTGTGCTGGACCGCAACGGCAACCGCTTTGGCAAGTACACGCCGGGCTGGCCGATGCTGCTGGCCGGCGGCTCGATGGTCGGGCAGGAGTGGATCGTCAACGCCTCGCTGGCCGCCTTGACCGTGGCCGTGGTGTACGCGCTGGGGCGCGATCTGTTCGGCCGCGATACCGGGCTGATCGGGGCGGCGCTGGCGGCCTTCTCGCCGATGGCGCTGCTGCTCAACGCCACGCTGATGGGGCACACGTCCGCCCTGTTCGCCGGCGTGTTGGCACTGTACGCCTATCTGCGACTGGAGCGGGCGCTGACGCGGAAGCATCCAGACCTTGAAGCCCCAGTCGAGCCTGCTCGCATGCCCTCTCCAGTGTGGACGGAAGAGGAGGAGGCTGGCGCGCCAGCGTCTCCCGTAGGGACGACGACCAAACTTCGTTTGCCTGGTTCGTCCGATCTGACAGAGGGTATGGAACGGACAACCCATGGGTCGTCCCTACGGCCATCGCCTTTTGTGTGGGCGTTGGTGTGTGGCCTGGCGCTCGGACTGCTGGCCGCCAACCGCCCGCTGACCGGCGCGGCCTTCGCGCTGCCCCTGGTCGCCCGCGCGGGGGCGTGGCTGCTCGGCCGCTGGACGGGTCACGTGGGCGGCTTCTGGCCGTGGCTGCGACCGCATCTGGTCATCGCCGCCGCCGCGCTGGCCCTCTTCGCCACGGTGCCGCTGTACAACACCGCCGCCATCGGCAACCCGACGGCCAACCTGTACACGCTGGTGTGGTCCTACGACTGCGTGGGCTTCGAGGGATGCGGGCGCAGCGGCCACACGCTGGAAAAGGGCTTCCGCCACGCACGTTTTGACCTCACGCTGACGGCCGCCGACCTGTTCGGCTGGCAGGCCCCGCTCACGCTGACCAACGCCGCGCGCGAGCACCTGATCAACGAGGGCGACACCTACCCCAGCCTCGGTCTGAGCTGGGTACTGCTCCCCTTCGGCCTGCTGATCGGCCTGCGCCGCCGCTGGTGGCTGGCCGTCGTCTGGGGGGCCTTCCTGGCCGCCGCCTATGCTCTGGTCAACGCCTACGGACCTGCTTTGCTGACCGAGCCGCGCGTCGGCTGGGCGTGGGTGATCGGCGTGGCGCTCTGGACATTGATCCCCGTGGTCTGGCTGCGCGACCGGCGCGCCGTCTGGACCTGGATTCTGCTGACCACGGCGGTCCTGGTCATCGACTTGCAGCTCGCCTACTGGATCGGCTCTCAGCGCTACAGCACGCGCTACTACTTCGAGGGGCTGGCCGGCGCTGCCCTGCTGAGTGCCCTGCCGCTCGGAGCACTGATCCGGCGCATCCCGTCCGCCCGTCCGCTGGTCTACGGCCTGCTGGGCGGCCTGCTGCTGATCGCCCTGACCGTCTACACCCTGCCGCGCATCGACCTGTTGCGGGGGTACAACCGTATCAGCCAAGCGCAGATCCGCGAGGTGAATGCGCGCCGCGAGGGTGACCGGCAGGTACTGGTGCTGGTGACCGGCGGGGATGTCCGCTGGCGCGCCTACGGGCCGCTGATGGCCTCGACCAGCCCGTACCTCGACAGCCCGATCGTCGCCGCCTGGGATTACTCCAACGGCGGGGACCCGGCGGTGCGCCAGGCGATCCTCGACCGCTTCCCGGACCGGCAGGTGATCGAGATGGGCGCGGAGGTCAACGACTCCTGGTTCATGGACGATCCGCCGCCGTGATTCGCGTTCGATGAAAAAAAGTACGATAATCTTTCATCTCTGCTATAAAGTTAATATGGATAAATATCATGCTGCGATGGATTCCCCGGCTGCTGCTGTTGGTTTATCTGGCGCTGCCAATTGTCGTCATCTTCCTCATCTTTTCGACCGTCCAGCAGATCCAGGCGGATGTTGAACCTGCGCTCGCTACAGCCAGCAGCGCTATCAACACGGCCGCGACGACGCTGGACTTTGAACTGCGCAGCATGGGGCGCAATTTTCAGCCGCTCGTCAATACGGTCAACGCCCTGCGCGCCGGTCTGAACGCCGTCGCCTCCTTTGTCAGCGGAGCGATCAACGTCATGGTCGACGCCGTCAACGGCCTGACATTCAACACACTGCGCATTCCGCGATTTCAGGGCATCACCATCCCGCCGCTGGTTGATCTTGCTTTCATCAACCGCATTGCCGGCAGCATCGATACCATCGGCGGGCAGGTGGCCATCGTGGCGACGACCGTTACGGAGACGGTGAACGAGCGGCTGCAAACCCTGACGATCGCCCTTGTGTTGCTGGTGGCCTGGATGCTGCTGGGCGTTTTCCTGCTGGGGCTGACCATGTTTCTGACTCTGTGGCGCGATCTGTAACGCCTAAGCTGTATTCCCAGGCAAGGCCAACGAGTTGCACGTCATGGATGCCACACAAAAAACAGCCCGGCGGGGGCTCGGGCTGTTTATCGATGGTGCGCCCCCCGACCCTGCGGCCGGGGGGTGAGAAGATAGCACTGAGGGTTAGTTAGGAGAAACAGCGATGAAGAGTAAATTGCTTTCACGGGGGGCGCTGATCGTTTTGTTCTGCCTCACCACCGGTCTGGTCTTCGCACAAGATGCCGCCGAGGAACCGATGGCGGCGATTGAGCCACGGGCGGTTGTCTACGGTGAGGTTGGAGGCGTGGAATTGTTGCTCAATGTCTACGAGCCAGCGCTCAGTGACAGCCCGCGCGCCGCCGTGGTTCTGATTCACGGCGGAGCCGGGAAGTACGGTGAACGCAGGGAGTTGGCCGAATACGCCAGTCGACTCGCCGCCGCTGGCTACGTCGTGTTCAATATAGACTATCGCCTGCTGCAAGATGACGGCAACAAGCGGTGGCCCGCGCAGCTTGAGGACGCACAGTTGGCGGTGCGATGGGTGCGGGCAAACGCGGCACAGTATCATGTCGATCCTGACCAGATATGTGCGCTTGGACACTCCTTCGGCGGTCAGTTGGCAGCCCTGCTGGGGGAACGCGACACGTTATTCGACACCGACCTGCCATTGGCGATGTACTCCAGCAAAGTCGCGTGCGTCATCGATATCGCCGGATCGGTTGATCCGCTACGGCCTTTTAACGACGTGAGACTTCAGCCAATCGCAACCGCGCTGTATGGGGGGACACCTAACGACGCGAGGGAGACTTACCTGAGCGCCTCCGCTCTGGCACAGGTCGATGCCAGCACCAGCCCCTTTCTGATTTTTCACGGTGCGGACGACGAGGTTAACCCGGTTGAACAGTCACGGGAGATGGTGGATGCGCTGCACCGAGCAGGGGTAGAAGTGGTCTACGTAGAAGTCCCCCACGCCACCCATCTCTACTGGATCAGTCCCTTTGAAATCACAGGGGCCTGGGATTTGGTTGCGCCAGAGATGCTCGCGTTCCTGGGTCGGCACTTGCACTCCCCAAGCTGAGGTACTATCGGATGTTCCGGCTGAGATCATGCTCCACTGCGAGTATGATCTTAGGGTAACTTTTGTCCGTTTGCATAAAAGCGTCGTCAGGGCAAGAGCGATGTCCACGATGGTTCTTTCAGCGTGGCGATAAAATCTTAGTTGCGACACAGCCCAACGACATGCGCCACACAAAAAACAGCCCGGCGGGGGCTCGGGCTGTTTTCTCGATGGTGCGCCCCCCGGCCGAAAAGTCGGGGGGGCGAGGGGATATCACTGAGGGGTTAGTCCGCAGGCAGAAGCGGGATCGTGACCTCGGGCGCCTGGCCTTCCAGCGATTCCAGGAAAGCCAGGATGTACTTGACTTCGTCATCCGTCAGGTCGCGGTTCAACTGGACGCTGCCCATGATGCGAACAGCCTCTTCCAGGGTCGCGGCGCTGCCGTCATGGAAGTACGGCGCGGTCAGGGAGACATTGCGCCACGTCGAAACGCGGAACATGAAGGCGTCGGCATCGGCGCCGGTGACCGTGGCCAGACCGCGATCCTCACCGTGGACGAACGGCATCAGCGTGCCGATGGACAGCATCGGGCCGTTGTGGCAGGCGACGCAGCCGACCTGAACGACGATTTCCATACCGCGCTTGGCGTCATCGGACAGGGCCGATTCGTCGCCGCGCAGCCAGCGGTCCAGGGCGTCATCCGGGGTGACCAGGGTGCGCTCAAAGGTGGCGATCGCCTTGGCAATGTTGAGGAAGGTGATCGGCTCTGCTTCGTCAGGGAAAGCGGCCTGGAAGTACGGCAGGTAGCCTTCGATGTTGGCGATGGTCTCGACGGCCAGATCAGCAGGCATGGCCATTTCGACGCCGGCCTGGATGGGGCCTTGGGCCTGTTCTTCCAGACCCGTCGCGCGGCCATCCCAGAACTGCAGGTTGAAGAAGGCGGCGTTCAGGACGGTCGGGGCATTGCGGCCACCCGTCTCGAATTCATGGCCCAGCGAAGAAGGCAGACGATCGGTGCCGCCGAGGCTCAGGTTGTGGCAGGTGTGGCAGGAAATAATGCCGCTGGCCGAGAGACGGGGATCGAAGTACAGCATCTTGCCCAGTTCAATTTTCTCGGGCGTCATCGGGTTGTCTTCAGGGACCGGCGCAGCGTCGGGAAGGGTCGCAAACAGACCCTGCGTGACCTGCGGGCGTGGTTCTTCCTGGGCATAGATCGCCGCGGCCGCGAAGACCATCAGCACGCCCAAAACCACCAATGCGACAATCAAGTTTCTCTTCATTGAATTGCTCCTGTGCAGCTAGCTGTCGTGAGATGCGTGGCAGAATCACTATTATGTTGACGTTAGTTTAGGTTACCAAAACGTTTTTGAACTTGTGACATTCGTCACAATCGCCTGATGAACATCGTCACAAGTGGGTCCATATCCTACAGGTTTAAAGGAGCAGCAGAGTCGCCAGGCTCATCAAAGTCCAAGGCTCGACTTATCGGAATTTCGGGGATCGCTCACTTCGCGCTAAATTCCGACCCCTAACGTGGTGCAAGTACCTGCGCGCAGATTTGCAAACGTGATGTATCGTAAGCCGGATAACTTTGTAGCGGAACTTAGCCAAGTGGGAGTCAACATTCAATGAAGAGCCGTTTCCTCACGATCGCGGTGCTCGTCATGGCCGCCCTGTTCATGGTCGCCCCCTCCTTCGCCCAGGATGAGCCGGGGACCATTGCCGACATCGTCGTCGCCAGCACCACCGCCGAAACGCCCGAGTTCACAATCCTGCTCGCCGCCGTCAGCGCCGCCGACCCGGCCGTGCTGGAGCTGCTGAGCAATCCTGAAGCCAATGTCACCGTCTTCGCCCCGACCGACGCCGCCTTCGCCGCGGCCCTGGAAGCGCTCGGCGTCAGCGCCGAAGATCTGCTGGCCGACACCGCCATGCTGACCAACATCCTCCTGTACCACGTCGTCCCCGGCTCCTTCGCCGCTGAGGCCGTCGTCGCGCTGGATGGCGCCCTGATCGGCACCATGTACCCCGAGACGGCGCTGAGCCATCTCCGCGGGCGACATGGGCGTCATGGTCAACGAGTCCAACGTGGTCGCGACCGACGTGATGGCCTCCAACGGCATCGTGCACGTCATCGACGCGGTCCTGCTGCCCCCGGCCATGGAAGACATGGGTGATGGCATGGGCGAGATGATGGAACCCGCCGGCAACATCGCTGAGGTCGTTATTGCGGCCGCCGGCGCCGAAGCGCCGGAATTCACCACCCTGCTGGCCGCTGTCCAGGCGGCTGACCCGGCCATCCTGGCCACGCTGACCGGCGCCGGCCCGTACACCGTCTTCGCGCCGACCGACGCGGCCTTCACGGCGGCCCTGGAAGCCCTGGGCATCACGGCCGAGCAGCTCCTGGCCGACGTCGAGACCCTGACCAGCGTCCTGGCTTACCACGTCGTGCCCGGCCACTTCGCTTCGCCGACCGTCGTGGCGGTTGCCGGCGCTGAGGGCGGCGCGACGATCGCCACCGCACTGGCCGGTACCACGGTCAACGTCTCCCTGGATGGCGAGTCGGTCAAGGTCAACGACGCCACCGTCGTGACGGTCGACGTGCACGCCTCCAACGGCATCATCCACGTCATCGACGCGGTCATCCTGCCTCCCAGCGAATAAGGATAGGCTGAGTCAAACGTGCTGAGCGCGGAGTAAGCGGCGCTGAGTGCGGAATGACAACCAATGTAGTCTGAGGACTGAGTCGGCCCGGGGGGAAACGGGTTGGCTCAGTCCTCAGTCATTTGGGGGTATGTGAGGCGGTGCTGACAGATGTGGGGTAAGTATGGTTCTGCCGCCAAGGGCTTGTGAATTTAGATGCGCAGTCGCCGGACGCGCATTAGCGCGTCCCTACGAAGGGGAGTGGGGCTTAGCCGCTACTCACTCCAGACCGGTCCGCTGCCTCGTCCCAGGTTGAGCGTCCGCTGCCGGTCCCACACAATAAGGTCAACCATCGGACTGCCAGTGCCCGCCGCAGTCCACGCCAGCCGACCATCGTGGCTCCACATAGGTACGCGATACTCCGCGTCAGGATTCCCACTGGCGTCGATAACATGCTGCTGCCCATCCCAGACGATGATTTCAAAGAAGTTGTTTCGGTGATTCCATGCGTTCCACACCAATCGCCCGTCGTGGCTCCATTGCGGTTGAGTGTCACGCGCGTCCGGGTTCTGGCTGATGTCGCGCACGCTCTCGCCATCCCACATCACAATTTCCTTGCCCGTGCCAGTTGCTGCTGTCCATGCCAGCTGCCCGTCGCGGCTCCACCGCGGGTCGCGACCCGGCGCGTCCAGCTCCCGGCTGAGGTTACGGACCTGCTCACCGTCCCATAGAAAGATCTCGTCGCCGCGATCCTGAACGGACGCCCAGGCGAGCCGGCCATCGTCGCTCCAGGTGTAGTCGTGCCACCGCCGGTTCGGGCTAACACAGACCGTCCGTGCGCCGTCCCACACGAACAAATCGCTCTGTCCGCTGCGTAAAAACTCCCAGGCGAGCTGTCCGTCTGCACTCCAGGTGAAAAGCAAGTTCTGCGCATCCGGGTTTCGACCGACGAGGATGATCTGCTGCCCGTCCCAGACGACGAGCGAGAAGTCCTGTTCGGGCCGGCGCGACGACCGCCACGCCAGCCGTCCATCCTGGCTCCATTCTGGCATCGTGTCCCGTAGATCCGGGTTCTGACTGACGTTGCGCACCTGCTCGCCGTCCCATACCATGATCTCAGAATCGTCGCCGCTTGCCGCCACCCACGCCAGACGTCCGTCCGCGCTCCAGGTGGGGGAGTAATCGCCACTCTCCGGGGTCTGGCTGACGTTGCGCACCTGCTCACCGTCCCAGATGACGATGTCGTAGCCTGCGATCCACGCCAGCCGACCATCGGCGCCCCAGGTTGGGAAGACGCTATACCACGGCGCTTTGACGCTGAAGTTGACGACCACACGCCCATCCCAGACGGAAATTTCGCTGTCCAGGACTTTTGCGGACACCCACGCCAGCCAGGACCCGCGGGGAGTCAGTGTGCCGGCAATGACCGCGGCGGCGATCAGTACGAGACAAATGAGGGAGATGGCGATCGTAAGTTGGAGGGCGAATCGGGGCATGGTGGGCGATCTTTTGTCGGCGCGTCGCTGCGAACCGTCACAGCGTGGTCCCTGCCGTCGATTGTAGCCGGACTCCGCGCGCCGTCCGCGTTCCGTGGGCGAACCGCCGGGCGGCGACCTAACCCAATTCTAGAAGCGTGCCTTCACGGCGCAAGGGGGCCGGGGCGGGCACATTGGCCCGCCCTACGCAAAACTGTGAGATTGAAGGGGCAGACGTGCAAACGAAGTTCGCCTGTGTCTGCCCAGAAAAACAACCACCTTGGTTGGAGTTCTTATCTCTGTTCGACCACGAACCGATACGTCCCCGCCCCAACCTCAGGCACGCGGCCGGTGACCGGCGCGCCATTGAGGGTGACGGCGCCGTCGTAGGGCAGCGCCACCGTAGCAGACGTGTTGGGCGGCACGACGACGGTGTAGGTGAAAGCGCCGTCCTCCAGCGTCCAGGCGGATCTCCAGCGCCCCGTACAAGGTATCGAGCGAGGCGCGGGCGAAGGTCAGCCCGCCGCCCGGCTGAGGACGCAGCACGGCGTGCTTGTAGCCCGGCGCGGCCGGATCCACGTCGAGGCCGGCCACGGTGGTGTACAGGCAGTTGCCGATCGCGACGTAGGCATAGTGGTTGAAAGAATTCATCTCCGGCGTCTGGAAACCGTTCTCCGGCGTCCACCCGTCCCAGCGCTCCCAGATCGTCGTCGCGCCCTGCGTCACGGCGTACAGCCAGGAGGGCCAGCTCTTTTGCTGGAGCAGCGCATAGGCCGCATCCAGGCATCCGTTCTGGCTCAGGACGTGGTTCAGGTACGGCGACCCGACGAATCCGGTCGAGAGGTGCATGCCCCGGCGCTCGATGTCGGCGACCAGCTCGGCGGCAGCCTGCGGGCGCAGGTTATCCGGCAGCAGGTCGAAGTGCAGCGCCAGCACGTAGGCGGTCTGGGTCGGGCTGAACAGGTCGGTGCTGAACACCTCGACGGACGGGCCGTAGTCGACTTCGCGGAGGGTGCCGCGCGAGAGGGCGTCCGCCTGATCCATCTGGCGCCGCGCTTCGGACGGGGTGACGACGACCGGCGGGACGGTGCTGCCGGCCAGGTAGCGTTCGCAGAAAGCGGTCCGCACGTCCTCGAAGAGCTTCTGGTAGCGGTCCGCATCGTCAGATTTGCCGAGGAGGGTTGCGATCCGGGCCATCAGCCGGGCGTCGTAGGCCAGGAAGGCCGTGCCGAGCAGATCGCGCGGGGTGCTGGCGTTGATCGACAGCCAGTCGCCGAAGCCGGGCCAGCCTTCGTAGTCGGCGCGGCAGCGGATGTTGCCGGGGCTGTTCGCCAGCAGGAAGTCCATGAAGCGCGTCATGGTCGCGTAATTCTGTTCCAGGATGCCCTTGTCGCCGTAGCACAGGTAGATTGTCCACGGGCAGATGACCGCCGCGTCTGCTCAGGCCGGGCCGCCATCGGTCGGCACGTCGGCGGCGTAGGGGACCACCGAGGGAACCGAGCCGTCGGGGTTCTGCGCGTCGGCAACATCCTGCGCCCACTTGGTCATAAAGCCGGCCACGTCCATGTTGAAGGCGGCCGTGCGCAAGAACACCTGCGCGTCGCCGGTCCAGCCCAGGCGCTCGTCGCGCTGCGGGCAGTCGGTCGGCACGTCGAGGAAGTTGCCCTTTTGCCCCCACACGATGTTGTGCTGCAACTGGTTGAGGAGCGGGTCGGAGCACTCGAACGTCCCCGTCGGTTCCATGTCGGAATGGAGCACGATGCCGGTGATCGTTTCTTCGTTCACCTCGCCCTTGTAGCCCTCGATCTCCACGTAGCGGAAGCCGTGGAAAGTGAATTTCGACTCCCAGACTTCCACCCCCTCACCTTTGAAGGTGTAGTAGTCCGTGGCGTGGGCGCTGCGCAGGTTGGTGTAGTAGGGCGATCCGTCGGCATTGAGCACTTCGGCAAAGCGGATGATCGCCGTCGAACCCGCCGGGCCGGACGCTTTGAAGCGCACCCGACCGACCATGTTCTGGCCCAGGTCGAACAAATAACGCTTGCGCCCCATCGCGCTGCGGTCGATCGGTTGGACCGCCGGAGGAAGCTCCTGAATGCGCCGGACGGTGGGGCCGTTCAGCGCCACCACTTGCAGGTCGGGATGGGCGAAGGTCTGGGCAGGGAACGCGTGCGGCAGGGCGACCTCCGGCGTGTCCCAGCCGGGGATCTCCTTGCGCGCGTCATAGGCCTCGCCGACGATGAAGTCGCTGTGCGTGATCGGGCCGAAGTGAAAGGTCCAGGAGCCGTCCGAGACGATTTTCTGGGTCCGCCCATCGGCCAGGGTGATCTCCAACTGCGCCAGGAGCTGCGGCCGGTCGACGTAGTTCTGGCGGTGCAGCCAGCCGATATAGCCGGCCGCCCAGCCGTCGCCCAGCAACGCGCCGAGGGCGTTGTCGCCCTGGCTCAGCAGTGCAGTCACGTCGTATGTCACATACTGCACGCGCTTGTGATAATCCGTCCAGCCCGGCGCGAACACGTCTTCCCCGACAGCTTGCCCGTTGATCGAACACTCGAAGACGCCCAGCGCCGTCACGTACAGCCGCGCCGAGGCGACCGCCGCCGGCAGCGTGAAGACCGTACGCAGATAAGGAGGGGGCAGCGTGCTGCGCGGCCCGGCCGCAAACGAAGGGCCGATCCACTGCGCCGCCCAGTCCTCGGCCTCCAGCAGGCCCATCTCGAACCAGGCGATCTCGCTCTCGGCGGCCGCGCCGGTCTCGTCCCAGACCGTCACCTGCCAGGCGACGCGCTGACGCGATTGGAGCGCCGGGCCACCATAGGCCACATGGACCGACTGATCGGACTCGACGCGGCCGCTGTCCCACAGATCGGGGGCATGGTCACGCAGAAGCGCGGGATCGCTGGCGGCGGTCACACGGTAGGCGGTCTGACGGGCGCCGGGCCGGTCGGTTTGCAGCCGCCAGGCCAGGCGGGGGATGCGTAGGTCGATGCCGAGGGGGTTGCGGCGGTATTCGGTGGTGAGGTACGTAACGAGAGTCATTCAGTGTCCTTTTCAAAAGATCGCCCACTTTTTAGCGCGCTTCAGCGACAAATCACAGTCCCGATCCAGGTCAAGGGAATACGGTCCGGATCGCTAATGATTACAACTTTGAATCGGCTATGCAATAGAGCTACTTGACAAAAATCCTGAAACTCTCTACTCTAAAAATCAATTTACACGATTAAGGTGATTCGTGCAACTGGTTTATTCGTGAGCTTTATGGACCGAAAAAGACCGACTCAGGCTGATGTCGCGCGGGCCGCGGGAGTCTCGCGCGCCACGGTGTCCTACGTGCTGAACGACCAGACCGACAAGCGCATTCCCATTTCGCCGAAACGCGCCAGCGGGTTCTGGAAGCGATTGCCGAGCTGGGCTACGAGGTGGACGCCCGCGCGCAGGCGCTGCGCAGCGGCGAAACCAAGACGATCGGCGTACTGCTGCCGATCTCATGAGAACCCGTTCTTCTGGCAAATCCTGCTCGAATCGGGGCTGAGGCCGAAGCCAGCGGATACAATGCTGCTCTTCACAGTGTGCTGACCCCGGAACAGCAGACCCACAGCATCCGCGAACTGGCCGAACAGCGCGTCGATGGACTGATCCTGATGATCGGGTTCAAAGAGTTCTCCGAGCCGGTAGTCAATCAGCTTCGCAAGTCCTCGCGCCCGATCGTCGAAATTACTGGGTCCATCTCTGAATTCGACCATGTGCATCAGGGCTATGGAGAGGAACGCGCGCGTTGATGACACACCCGATCGAACTTGGACACCAGCGCATCGGGTTCGTTTTTGGTGTGACCGTCGAATCGCAGGGGAAACGACCGTCTGACGGCCTACCGTCAGACGCTGGAGGACGCAGGGCTTCCGCTGGATGAATCGCTGATCGTTCAGTGCGGCGAACGGCTGGAAGATGGCTATCAGGCTGCATCTGACCTTTGCGCCGCCCCGACCGCCCCACCGCGCTGATCACGATCAACGACTTGCTTGGCATGGCGGCGATTCGCGCGGCCGTCGACCTCGACTTGAGCGTTCCGGGCGATGTTTCGGTCGCTGGTTTTGATGATATCCCGTTCATAAGCTTCACCGTGCCGCGTCTGACGACCGTTTCCGGCTACCCGGAAAAAGAACGGACGCGACGCTGTTCGCCTGCTGCTCAATCGTCTGGCCGACCCCGATCGCCCGCGCGAGGCGGTCATGAGCGGATGGCAGCTTCATATCCGCGAGTCGACCGGGCCGGCACCTACGCGCCGCCGGTGATCGCATTCGGACGGCATTTTTGCCGTCCTACGCTAATGACCCCCGATAGCGACGGGACGTGACGCGCGCCCACCTACTTTTTGAACAGGAGAACCCATTACCGGGGCTCATGGATGCAGATAATCGAAAGGGTGTTTACATGTTGCGAAAAGTACGCGTTTCTTCGTTTTGCTGGCACTGAGAATCTCCGCAGTGGGTGCCCAGGATCCTGCAGTTAGTCTCATCATTCGTCGATGACAGCCAGAACAGCCAGGATATGGGCCCAGGCGCTGGCCGATGCCTACACGGCGTGGAATCCCCAACGTCACCATCGAGATCGAGAGCCGTCCGGGCGGCGAAGGCGATAACATCGCCAAGACGCGCCTGGCGACCGGCGACATGACCGATGTCTTCTTCTACAACTCCGGCTCGCTGCTTGAGGCCCTGAACCCGACCCAGACGCTGGTCGACCTGTCGGATCAGCCGTTCATCGCCAACGTTCAGGAATCGTTCCTGCCGACCGTGTCGCAGGGCGAGGGCATCTACGGCGTCCCCCACCGGCACGGCCATGGGCGGCGGTACCTTGCATAACAACGCCGTTTACGAACAGCTCGGGCTGAGCGTGCCGACGACCTGGGAAGAACCGCCGCCAACAACGAGGCCATCAAGGCCGCCGAGATCTCCCCGGTCCTGGCGTCCTTCAGGAGAGTCCTGACGTCGCAGTTGTTCGTCCTCGGCGACTACTACAAGGTCGAGCAGGCGGTCCCGGCTTCGCCGATAGCGTGTACACCGCCAACCAGGGCGAAGTACGCCACCACCCGGCGGTCGACGGCCGGCTTCGCCTACCCGGTGCAGGGTCGCGAATCGGGCTGGTGGCAGCCGGACTTTGCGACCACCCGCTTTGAGTGGGGCTGGCGCTGCTGGCCAGCGGCGAAGCCGCGCACCATCCGATGTCGAACCTTCGCGCCTTCCACCATCGCGGCCAACTTCCGACCAGATCAACGACATCGGCTTCTTCGCGCAGCCGGGCGCCAGCGCGCTGAGGCCAACGGTGCGATGATCTGATGCCGGCCGGCACGTATATCCCGCAGACCACCACCGGCGCCAAGCCCGAAGCCGCGCTGGACTTCCTGGGACTTCATCGCCTCGGTCGAGGGCGTGGACGCGATCACGGCGCAGGTGGCCCGGAACGGGCCCATTACCTGATCAAGGGCCTGTCCCCGCCTGATACCGTGCTGCCGGCCGTGCAGGATCTCGCCGCTTACATCGACCCGGCAACTCCTACCCGGCGCTGGAATTCAAGTCGCCCATCAAGGGACCGAATCTGGAGCAGATCTGCGTCGCAATAGCCACCGGTCAGATGATGCGGAAGAAGGCGGCCAACTACGACCTCGACGTCGAACGTCAGGGAGCAGCTCGGTCTGCCCGGCTGGTAGTCCGCTTGGCGGGTGTTTAGCCCGCCACTCCGGTACGCACACTCACTACCTTTGGGAGCCGGAGCCACGGTTGACTCCTCGATCCGATCCTTCTTCATAGCACTCTACGGCAGAGAGATTTCATGACCAGCGAATCGCATCCGCCGAATATATTGCGCACTTATCCCCACTGGTTCTATTCTTCCGGCCGCCGTCGTATTCGGCATTTTCTTCGTCGTTCCCACACTGCTGGCCTTTTTATTTCAGCTCTCCTCACCCGCTGGACGCTGTTCGACGCCACGTCTATCGGCTTTGACAACTACGAGCGGTTTTTCAGCGACCCGCAGCTCGTCGCGGGCCTGCGCAACACCGTGATTCACGCGACGCGACCAGCGGACCCAAGGTGATCATCTCGCCGCTGCTGGCCGTACTGCTGACCCCGCGCCTGTGGCTGAAGGGCCTGCTGCGATTGATCATCTTCTCCCGGTTGGTCAGTACTGTAGCGGTTGAGATCACCTTCGGCGTGCTGATGCAGCCATCGACCGGTCTG
>JADJPJ010000101.1 GCA_016713325.1 Candidatus Flexifilum affinis
GTGGCCCGCGCAGCTTGAGGACGCAACAGTTGGCGGTGCGATGGGCGGGCAAACGCGGCACAGTATCAGCGTCGATCCCGACCAGATATGTGCGCTTGGACACTTTCTTCGGCGGTCAGTTGGCAGCCCCTGCTGGGGGAACGCGACACGTTATTCGACACCGACCTGCCATTGGCGATGTACTCCAGCAAAGTCGCGTGCGTCATCGATATCGCCGGATCGGTTGATCCGCTGGCTGCCTTTTAACGACGTGAGACTTCAGCCAATCGCAACCGCGCTGTACATGGGGGACACCTAACGACGCGAGGGGAATTACCTGAGCGCCTCCGCTCTGGCAGGTCGAGTGCCAGCACCAGCCCCTTTCTGATTTTTCACGGTGCGGACGACGAGGTTAACCGGTTGAACAGTCACGGGGAGATGGTGGATGCGCTGCACCGAGCAGGGCAGAAGTGGCTTACGTAGAAGTCCCCCACGCCACCCGGCCCTACTCGGATCAGTCCCTTTGAAACTTTACAGGGGCTCGGGATTGGTTGCGCCAGAGATGTCGCGTTCCTGGGTCGGCACTTGCACTCCCCAAGCTGAGGTACTATCGGATGTTCCGGCGGAGATCATGCTCCACTGCGAAAGTATGATCTTAGGGTAACTTTTGTCCGTTTGCATAAAAGCGTCGTCAGGGCAAGAGCGATGTCCACGATGGTTTTTTCAGCGTGGCGATAAAATCTTAGTTGCGACACAGCCCATAACGACATGCGCCATTACAAAAACAGGCCCGGCGGGGCTCGCCGTTTTCTCGATGGTGCGCCCCCGGCCGAAAAGTCGGGGGCGAGGATACTGAGGGGTTAGTCCGCAGGCAGAAGCGGGATCGTGACGCGGGCGCCTGGCCTTCCAGCGATTCCAGGAAAAGCCAGGATGTACTTGACTTCGTCATCCGTCAGGTCTCAATCTTCTGGACGCTGCCCATGATGCTACCAGCCTCTTCCAGGGTCCAACGTGTGGCGCTGCTGTCATGGAAGTACGGCGCGGTCAGGGAGACATTGTTGTACGTCGAAACGCGGAACATGAAGGCGTCGGCAGACGCGCCGGTGACCGTGGCCAGACCGCGATCCTCACCGTGGACGAACGGCATCAGCGTGCCGATGGAGAGCATCGGGCCGTTGTGGCAGGCGACGCAGCCGACCTGAACGACGATCTCCATACCGCGTTTGGCGTCATCGGACAGAGCCGATTCGTCGCCGCGCAGATAGCGGTCCAGGGCGTCATCCGGGGTGACCAGGGTGCGCTCAAAGGTGGCGATCGCCTTGGCAATGTTGAGGAAGGTGATCGGCTCTGCTTCGTCAGGGAAAGCGGCCTGGAAGTAAGGCAGATAGCCTTCGATGCTGGCGATGGTCTCGACAGCCACAGATCAGCAGGCATGGCCATTTCGACGCTGGCCTGGATCGAGTCTTGGGCCTGTTCTTCTCCAGACCCGTCGCGTGCTTGCCATCCCAGAACTGAAGGTTGAAGAAGGCGGCGTTCAGGATTATCGGGGAATTGCGGCCACCCGTCTCGAATTCATGGCCCAGCGAAGACGGCAGACGATCGAAAGCCGCTGAGGCCTGTAGTTGTGGCAGGTGTGGCAGGAGATCACGCCGCTGGCCGACACGGGATCGAAGTACAGCATCTTGCCCAGTTCAATCTTCTCGGGCGTCATCGGGTTGTCTTCGGGAACCGGAGGCACGTCGGGAAGGGTCGCAACAGACTCCTGCGTGACCTGCGGGCGGGTCTTCCTGAGCATAAATCGCCGCGGCCGCGAAAGACCATCAGAACGCCCAAAAACCACCAATGCGACAATCAAGTTTCTCTTCATTGAATTGCTCCTGTGCTGCTGTCGTGAGATGCGTGACAGAGTCACTATTACGTTGAGCGTTAGTTTAGGTTACCAAACGCTTTTGAACTTGTGACATTCGTCACAATCGACTGGATGAACAGTCACAAAATTTCATATCCTACAGGTTTCAGGGGAGTTGCAGAGTCGCCCCGCTCATCAAAGACCAAGGCGCGACTTATCGAATTTCGGGGATCGCTCACTTCGCGCTAAATTCCGACCCCTAACGTGGTGCAAGTACTGCGCGCAGATTTGCAAACGGATGTATCGTAAGCCTGATAACTATGGAACGGAGCCAAAGGGGAGTCAACATTCAATGATGAGCCGTTTGCTCACGATTCCCGGTGCTCGTCATGGCCGCCCTGTTCATGGTCCGCCCCTCCTTCGCCCAGGATGATCCGGGACCATTGCCGACACCGTCGTCGCCAGCACCACCGCCGAAACGCCCGAGTTCACAATCCTGCTCGCCGCCGTCAGCGCCGCCGACCCGGCCGTGCTGGAGCTGAGCAATCCTGAAGCCAATGTCACCGTCTCCGCCTGACCGACGCCGCCTTCGCCGCGGCCTGGAAGTCTCGGCGTCAGCGCCGAAGATCCTGCTGGCCGACACCGCCACGCCGGACCAACATCCTCCTGTACCAGCCGTCGTCCCCGGCTCCTTCGCCGCCGAAGCCGTCGTCGCGCTGGATGGCGCTCTGCTCCGGCACAATGTACCCTGAGACGGCGCTGGAGCATCTCCGCGGGCGACATGGGCGTCATGGTCAACGAGTCCAACGTGGCCGCGACCGACGTGATGGCCTCCAACGGCATCGCACGTCATCGACGCGGTCCTGCTGCCCCCGGCCATGGAAGACATGGGCGATGGCATGGGCGATGATGGAACCCGCCGGCAACATCGCTGAGGTCGTTATTACGGGCCGCCGGCGCCGAAGCGCCGGAATTCACCACCCTGCTGGCCGCTGTCCAGGCGGCTGACCCCGCCATCCTGGCCACGCTGACCGGCGCCGGCCCGTACACCGCCTTCGCGCCGACCGACGCGGCCTTCACGGCGGCCCTGAAGCCCTGGGCATCACCGCCGAGCAGCTCCCGGCCGACGTCGAGACCCTGACCAGCGTCCCGCTTACCACGTCGTGCCCGGCCACTTCGCTTCGCCGACCGTCGTGGCAGTTGCCGGCGCTGAGGGCGCGCGCGACGATCGCCACCGCACCGGCCGGTACCACCGGTCAACGTCTCCTGGATGGCGAGTCGGTCAAGGTCAACGACGCCACCGTCGTGACGGTCGACGCACGCCCTCCAACGGCATCATCCACGTCATCGACGCGGTCATCCTGCCGCCCAGCGAATAACGATAGGCTGAGTCAAACGTGCTGAGCGCGGAGTAAGCGGCGCTGAGTGCGGAATGACAACCAATGCGGTCTGAGGACTGAGTCGCCCCGTGGGGAAACGGGTTGGCTCAGTCCTCAGTCATTTTGGGGTATGTCAGGCGGTGCTGACAAATGTGGGGTAAGTATGGTTCTGCCGCCAAGGGCTTGTGAATTTAGATGCGCAGTCGCCGGACGCGCAGTAGCGCGTCCCTGACGAAGGGGAGGGGGGCGGGTGTGAGGGAGCGGCCCCTGAGCACGGACCGGCGGAGGGACAATAGTGCGCAGCAGAGATGACATGAGCGCCGAGACGGGTCCGCATAATGCCTGCTCCCGCCGAAGCGCCTGGGACGATTGGGGCGGGAGTGTGACGCCGGTGTAAAGTCCGGGCAAAGTGGCCGGCAGGATGGAGTCCCGGGGAAACCGGCGAGCCAGTCGCAGCGCCACTGGGACGCGCAGGGGCGCGTCCCACGAAGGGGGTGGGGCTAAGGGGGGTGACTCCAGACCGGGCGCCCGCCCACACAAGGTCGACCACCGCCGTGACATATTTGGCGTCCTCGGCGCTTGCGCCCGCCACAGTCCAGCCGCCAGCCGACCAGTGAGCGTCGCGGCCCGTCCCAAACATAGGTCACCATCGGCTGATACCCGCCGCGTCCAGGCATGCTCCACACAGGTGCCGATACCCGCGTCAGGATCTGCACTGGCGTCGATAACATGCTGCTGCCCATCCCAGACGATGATTTCAAAGAAGTTGTTTCGGTGATTCCATGCGTTCCACACCAATCGTCCGTCTTGGCTCCATTGCGGTTGAGTGTCACGCGTCCGGGTCCTGGCTGATGTCGCGCACGCTCGCCATCCCACATCACAATTTCCTTGCCCGTGCCAGTTGCCGCGGTCCATGCCAGCTGCCCGTCGCGGCTCCACCGCGGGTCGCGACCCGGCGCGTCCAGCTCCCGGCTGAGGTTGCGGACCTGCTCACCGTCCCATAGAAAGATCCGTCGCCGCGATCCTGAACGGACGCCCAGGCGAGCCGGCCATCGTCGCTCCAGGTGTAGTCGTGCCACCCCCGGTTCGGGCTAACACAGACCGTCCGTGCGCCGCCCCACACGAACAAATCGCTCTGTCCGCTGCGTAAAAACTCCCAGGCGAGCTGTCCGTCTGCACTCCAGGTGAAAAGCAAGTTCTGCGCATCCGGGTTTCGACCGACGAGGATGATCTGCTGCCCGTCCCAGACGACGAGCGAGAAGTCCTGTTCGGGCCGGCGCGACGACCGCCAAGCCAGCCGTCCATCCTGGCTCCATTCTGGCATCGTGTCCCGTAGATCCGGGTTCTGACTGACGTTGCGCACCTGCTCGCCGTCCCATACCATGATCTCAGAATCGTCGCCGCTTGCCGCCACCCACGCCAGCCGTCCGTCCGCGCTCCAGGCGGGGGAGTAATCGCCACTCTCCGGGGTCTGGCTGAGGTTGCGCACCTGCTCGCCATCCCAGACGACGATGTCGTAGCCTGCGACCCACGCCAGCCGACCATCCGTGCTCCAGGTTGGGAAGACGCTATACCATGGCGCTTTGACGCTGAAGTTGACGACCACACGCCCATCCCAGACGGAAATTTCGCTGTCCAGAACTTTTTCGGACACCCACGCCAGCCAGGACCCGCGCGGAGTCAGTGCGCCGGCAATGACCGCACCGGCGGTCAGTACCAGACAAATGAGGGAGATGGCGATCGTAAGTTGGAGGGCGAGTCGGGGCATGGTGGGCGATCTTTTGTCGGCGCGTCGCTGCGAACCGTCACAGCGTGATCCCTGCCATCGATTGTAGCCGGACCCGCGCGCCGTCCGCGTTCCGTGGGCGAACCACCGGGCGGCGACCGCGAACAGGCTCGCACACCGTCTCTCTGCGTGGAGAGGGGCGTGTCCTTCACGGCGCACCCGTCCCCCTCCCGCTGGGGTGGGGCTGGGAGGCGGGCTACATTGGGGTCGCGGACGCCCTTGGGGCGGCCCTACGCGCAAACCGGTTGAGATTGTAGGGGGCAGACGCAAACGAAGTTCGCCCCTCAGCCCCGTGCCTGGGGGGGCTCAGAAGGGCAACCACCTTGGTTGGAGTTCTTATCTCTGTTCGACCACGAACCGATACACCCCCGCCCCAACCTCATGCACACGGCCGTTGACCGGCGCGCCATTGAGGGTGATGGCGCTGTCGTAGGGAAGCGCCACCGTGGCGGAGGTGTTGGGCGGCACGACGACAGTGTAGGTGAAAGCGCCGTCCTCCAGCGTCCAGGCGGATTCCAGCACCCCGTACAGCGTATCAAGCGAGGCGCGGGCGAAGGTCAGTCCGCCGCCCGGCTGAGGACGCAGCACGGCGTGTTTGTAGCCCGGCGCGGCCGGATCGACGTCGATGCCGGCCACCGTGTTGTACAGCCAGTCGCCGATCGCGCCGTAGGCATAGTGGTTGAAGGAATTCATCTCCGGCGTCTGGAAACCGTTCTCCGGCGTCCACCCGTCCCAGCGCTCCCAGATCGTCGTCGCGCCCTGCGTCACGGCGTACAGCCAGGAGGGCCAGCTCTTTTGCTGGAGCAGCGCATAGGCCGCATCCAGGCATCCGTTCTGGCTCAGGACGTGGTTCAGGTACGGCGAACCGGACGAATCCGGTCGAGAGGTGCATGCCCCGGCGCTCGATGTCGGCGACCAGCTCGGCGGCAGCCTGCGGGCGCAGGTTATCCGGCAGCAGGTCGAAGTGCAGCGCCAGCACGTACGCGGTCTGGGTCGGGCTGAACAGGTCGGTGTTGAACACCTCGGACGTGATAGGGCCATAGTCGACTTCGCGGAGCGTGCCGCGCGAGGGCGTCCGCCTGATCCATCTGGCGCCGCGCCTCGGACGGGGTGACGACGACCGGCGGGACGGTGCTGCCGGACAGGTAGCGTTCGCAGAAAGCGGTCCGCACGTCCTCGAAGAGCGTCTGGTAGCGGGCCGCGTCGTCGGATTTGCCGAGGAGGGTTGCGATCCGGGCCATCAGCCGGGCGTCGTAGGCCAGGAAGGCCGTGCCGAGCAGATCGCGCGGGTGCTGGCGTTGATCGACAGCCAGTCGCCGAAGCCGGGCCAGCCTTTCGTAGTCAGCGCGGCAGCGGATGTTGCCGGGGCTGTTGGCCAGCAGGAAGTCCATGAAGCGCGTCATGGTCGCGTAGTTCTGTTCCAGGATGCCCGTGTCGCCGTAGCACAGGTAGATTGTCCACGGGCAAATGACCGCCGCGTCCGCCCAGGCCGGGCCGCCATCGGTCGGCACGTCGGCGGCGTAGGGGACCACCGAGGGAACTGAGCCGTCAGGGTTCTGCGCGTCGGCCACATCCTGCGCCCACTTGGTCATGAAGCCGGCCACGTTCATGTTGAAGGCGGCCGTGCGCACGAACACCTGAATGTCGCCCGTCCAGCCCAGCCGCTCGTCGCGCTGCGGGCAGTCGGTCGGCACATCGAGGAAGTTGCCCTTTTGCCCCCACTGGATGTTGTGCTGAAGCTGGTTGAGGAGTGGGTCGGAGCACTCGAACGTCCCAGTCGGTTCCATGTCGGAATGGAGCACGATGCCGGTGATCGTCTCTTCGGTCACCTCGCCCTTGTAGCCCTCGATCTCCACGTAGCGGAAGCCGTGGAAGGTGAATTTCGACTCCCAGACTTCGATGCCCTCGCCTTTGAAGGTGTAGTAGTCCGTCGCATGGGCGCTGCGCAGATTGGTGTAGTAGGGCGAACCGTCGGCATTGAGCACTTCGGCGAAGCGGATGATCGCCGTCGAACCCGCCGGGCCGGACGCTTTGAAGCGCACCCGACCGACCATGTTCTGGCCCAGGTCGAACAAATAGCGCTTGCGCCCCATCGCGCTGCGGTCAATCGGTTTGACCGCCGGAGGAAGCTCCTGAATGCGCCGGACGGTCGGGCCGTTCAGCGCTACGACTTGCAGGTCGGGATGGGCGAAGGTCTGGGCAGGGAACGCCTGCGGAAGGGCGACCTCCGGCGTATCCCAGCCGGGGATCTCCTTGCGCGCGTCGTAGGCCTCGCCGACGATGAAATCGCTGTGCGTGATCGGACCGAAGTGAAAGGTCCAGGAGCCGTCCGAGACGATCGTCTGAGTCCGTCCATCGGCCAGGGTGATCTCCAACTGCGCCAGGAGCTGCGGCCGGTCGACGTAGTTCTGGCGGTGCAGCCAGCCGATGTATCCGGCGGCCCAGCCGTCGCCCAGCAACGCGCCGAGGGCGTTGTCGCCCTGGCGCAACAGGGCAGTCACGTCATATGTCACATATTGCACGCGCTTGTGATAATCCGTCCAGCCCGGCGCGAACACATCTTCCCCGACTGCCTGGCCGTTGATCGAACACTCGAAGACGCCCAGCGCCGTCACGTACAGCCGCGCCGAGGCGACCGCCGCCGGCAGCGTGAAGACCGTGCGCAGATAAGGCGGGGGCAGCGTGCTGCGCGGCCCGGCCGCAAACGAAGGGCCGATCCACTGCGCCGCCCAGTCCTCGGCCTCCAGCAGACCCATCTCGAACCAGGCGATCTCGCTCTCGGCGGCCGCGCCGGTCTCGTCCCAGACCGTCACCTGCCAGTGGACGCGCTGACGCGAGTGGAGCGCCGGGCCACCATAGGCCACATGGACCGACTGATCGGACTCGACGCGGCCGCTGTCCCAAAGATCGGGGGCATGGTCACGCAGAAGCACGGGATCGCTGGCGGCGGTCACACGGTAGGCGATCTGACGGGCGCCGGGCCGGTCAGTTTCCAGGCGCCAGGACAGGCGGGGGATGCGTAGGTCGATGCCGAGGGGGTTGCGGCGGTATTCGGTGGTGAGGTACGTAACGAGAGTCATTCAGTGTCCTTTTTCAAAAGATCGCCCACTTTTAGCGCGCTTCAGCGACAAATCACAGTCCCGATTCAGGTCAAGGGAATACGGTCCGGATCGCTAATGATTACAACTTTGAATCGGCTATGCAATAGAGCTACTTGACAAAAATCCTGAAACTCTACTCTAAAAAATCAATTTACACGATTAAGGTGATTCGTGCAACTGGTTTATTCGTGAGCTTTATGGACCGAAAAAGACCGACTCAGGCCGATGTCGCGCGGGCCGCGGGAGTCTCGCGCGCCACGGTGTCCTACGTGCTGAACGACCAGACCGACAAGCGCATTCCCATTTCTGCCGAAACGCGCCAGCGGGTTATGGAAGCGATTGCCGAGCTGGGCTACGAGGTGGACGCCCGCGCGCAGGCGCTGCGCAGCGGCGAAACCAAGACGATCGGCGTACTGCTGCCGATCTATGAGAACCCGTTCTTCTGGCAAATCCTGCTCGGAATCGGGGCTGAGGCCGAAGCCAGCGGATACAATGTGCTGCTCTCTCACAGTGTGCTGACCCCGGAACAGCAGACCCACAGCATCCGCGAACTGGCCGAACAGCGCGTCGATGGACTGATCCTGATGATCGGGTTCAAGGAGTTCTCCGAGCCGGTGGTCAATCAGCTTCGCAAGTCCTCGCGCCCGATCGTCGAAATTACCGGGTCCATCTCTGAATTCGACTATGTGCATCAGGGCTATGGAGAGGGAACGCGCGCGTTGATGACACACCTGATCGAACTTGGACACCAGCGCATCGGGTTCGTTTTTGGTGTGACCGTCGAATCGCAGGGAAACGACCGCCTGACGGCCTACCGTCAGACGCTGGAGGACGCACGGCTTCCGCTGGATGAATCGCTGATCCCCCGACCGCCCCACCGCGCTGATCACGATCAACGACTTGCTTGGCATGGCGGCGATCCGCGCGGCCGTCGACCTCGATCTGAGCGTTCCTGGCGATGTTTCGGTCGCTGGTTTTGATGATATCCCGTTCATAAGCTTCACCGTGCCGCGTCTGACGACCGTTTCCGGCTACCCGGAAAAGAACGGACGCGACGCTGTTCGTCTGCTGCTCAATCGTCTGGCCGACCCGGAGCGGCCCCGCGAGGTTTTGACCAGCGCCTGGGAGCTGCACATTCGCGAATCGACCGGGCCGGCACCTACGGCCCGCCGGTGATCGCATTCGGACGGCATCTTTGCCGTCCCTACGCTAATGGCCCCGCGATGGGGCGACGGGACGTGACGCGTCCCACCCACTTTTTGAACAGGAGAACCCGTTACCGGGGCTCTTGGATGGTGCAGATAATCGAAAGGGTGTTTCACATGTTGCGGAAAGTAATGTTTCTTCTCGTTTTGCTGGCACTGAGCATCTCCGCAGTGGGTGCTCAGGACTCCATTAGCCTCATTTACCTGGTCGATGACAGCCAGAACAGCCAGGATATGGCCCAGGCGCTGGCCGATGCCTACACGGCGTTGAACCCCAACGTCACCATCGAGATCGAGAGCCGTCCGGGCGGCACGGAAGGCGATAACATCGTCAAGACGCGCCTGGCGACCGGCGACATGACCGATGTCTTCTTCTACAACTCCGGCTCGCTGCTTCAGGCCCTGAACCCGACCCAGACGCTGGTCGACCTTTCGGATCAGCCGTTCATCGCCAACGTTCAGGAATCGTTCCTGCCGACCGTGTCGCAGGGCGAGGGCATCTACGGCGTCCCCACCGGCACGGCCATGGGCGGCGGCATCCTCTACAACAAGGCCGTCTACGAACAGCTCGGGCTGAGCGTGCCGACGACCTGGGAAGAATTCGCGGCCAACAACGAGGCCATCAAGGCCGCTGGCATCCCGCCGGTCCTGGCGACCTTCGGCGACACCTGGACGTCGCAGTTGTTCGTCCTCGGCGACTACTACAATGTCGAGCAGGCGGTCCCCGGCTTCGCCGATATGTACACCGCCAACCAGGCGAAGTACGCCACCACTCCGGCGGCGATGGCCGGCTTCGCCTACCTGCAGCAGGGTTACGAATCGGGCTGGTGGCAGCCGGACTTTGCGACCACCCGCTTTGAGCCGGGGCTGGCGCTGCTGGCCAGCGGCGAAGTCGCGCACTATCCGATGCTGACCTTCGCGCTTTCCACCATCGCGGCCAACTTCCCCGACCAGATCAACGACATCGGCTTCTTCGCGCAGCCTGGCGCCAGCGCTGACGCCAACGGCGCGACGATCTGGATGCCGGCCGGCACGTATATCCCGCAGACCACCACCGGCGCCAAGCTCGAAGCCGCGCTGGACTTCCTGGGCTTCATCGCCTCGGTCGAGGGCGTGGACGCGATCACGGCGCAGGTGGCCCCGAACGGCCCGTACCTGATCAAGGGCTCGTCCCTGCCCGATACCGTGCTGCCCGCCGTGCAGGATCTCGCCGCTTACATCGACTCCGGCAATTCCTACCCGGCGCTGGAATTCGTGTCGCCCATCAAGGGACCGAATCTGGAGCAGATCTGCGTCGCCATAGCCACCGGCCAGATGAGCGCGGAAGAAGGCGCGGCCAATTACGACCTCGACGTCGAACGTCAGGCGCAGCAGCTCGGCCTGCCCGGCTGGTAGTCCGCTTGGCGGGTGTTTAGCCCGTCACTTCGGGTACGCACATCACCAACACCTTTTGGGGAGCCTGCCACTGGTTGGCTCCCCGATGCGATCCTTCTTCATAGCACTTACGGCAGAGAGATTTCATGACCAGCGAATCGCGTCCGCCGAATATATTGCGCACTTATCCCCACTGGTTTTATCTTCCGGCCGCCGTCGTATTCGGCATTTTCTTCGTCGTTCCCACACTGCTGGCCTTTTATTTCAGCCTCACCCGCTGGACGCTGTTCGACGCCACGTTCATCGGCTTTGACAACTACGAGCGGTTTTTCAGCGACCCGCAGCTCGTCGCGGGCCTGCGCAACACCGTGATCTACGCGATCATGACCAGCGGACTCAAGGTGATCATCTCGCTGCCGCTGGCCGTGCTGCTGACCTCACGCCTGTGGCTGAAGGGCCTGCTGCGGTCGATCATCTTCTTCCCGGTGCTGGTCAGTACTGTGGCGGTTGGCATCACCTTCGGCGTGCTGATGCAGCCATCGACCGGTCTGATCAACAACACTCTGGAGGCGCTTGGAGTCTCCGGTCCGGACTGGCTGGGCAACCCCGGCGTGGCCCTCTTCTCGGTGGCGCTGGTCGATGTCTGGAAAGGCCTGGGAATCGCGACGATGATCTTCATCGCCGGCATCCTGTCCATCCCCAGTGACTATTTCGAGGCGGCGCGGCTGGAAGGCGGCGCCTGGGTGAAGTTTCGCCACGTCATTCTGCCCCTGGCCCGCAACGCCGCTTTCACCGTCATCCTGCTGTCGTTCATCGGCGGCCTGCGCACCTTCGACCTGATCTGGACGATGACCAAGGGCGGTCCCGGCTTTGCCTCCGACGTCCTCACGTCGGTGATCTACAAGCAGTATCAGGCCGGTTTCTACGGACTTTCCACAGCCGGCAACGTGGTGCTGTTCATTCTGGTGACGGTCATCGTCTACCCCCTGATGCGCTTCTTGAATCGCCGGGAGCTTGCAGAACTATGACCACCGCTCGGAAAGTCATTGGCAGCCTCTGGATCGATGCCCTCGCGCTGATCGTGATTGGCGTCATCTTCGTGGTGCC
>JADJPJ010000102.1 GCA_016713325.1 Candidatus Flexifilum affinis
GATCACCACGATGTGCACCGGATCGAACGGGCGGGTGTGCCGAAACGCCAGGACGTTGGCTGTCTCTTGTACCCGCTCGACCAGCGTCACGCCACTCAACACCTCATCGCAATGAAATCACTCGTCAAAGATATCCCTCGCGTTTCCGCTCAAATAGGGTAATCCAAGAAGCTGAGGAGTTATAGGGTTCTGGTTTTAAGCTCTCGTTCCTACTCGTGGTCTTCCGCAGTCAAGTCATTCACCCTTTTTGCATCGGCATACATAGACAGTAAGCCGTTGTCGTTGGCAGTAATCCCAATGTGCTGTTCATGTGTTTATCCAGACCACTGCAAGCCAAATGGGCGGAGGGGTCCGGTCGTCTACAGCTGACACGTCGCAACCAAGCGGAGCGCCCACACCCGCCTCCACGGATAATCCCTGTTGGATCGTCGGGCTATCCCCTCATTTGTCCGGTTCTTCGTCAATCAGGCCGGTCGATATGACCTGGGCAGGGGCTGCGCCAATGAGGTAGAGGTTGTCCGTTTCCAGATTGAATCGCCGAACGAAGGCTCTTGCCCCATCGGGTGTGTAGAACATGGAGACCCGCTCGAGCGTTTCACGATACTCGACGCCGCACCATTCTCGAAATTCCTCCCCAGCAGGCCAGGCAGATCCCGAAGCTCAGTGAAAATTCTCGATCACCTGGAAATCAACCCCAGTAGACCTGCAATCGACTCGGGCAAATGCATGCTGAAAGGCTGATCAGCTTTCCGGGCGGCCAGAGTTGTGTGAACTGTGCAGGCCAGTCAGGGCGGTTCGCTCGCAAGAGAAAGTATCCGCCGGAGCAATACTCGGTCAAGTCGACGGATTCGATAGTCGATGTACTCAGTGCCATTTTCCAGAAAGGATGAAATCATACCAGCAACAGCTCCAAGCACCCAGAGCCCAGCCATCCTCACCCTCACGCTCAACGAGGAGCCGGGTGAGCGCAAGACCGGCGCGCTGGTCGCGCAGCGCGGTGACCTGGGCAAGGTGTTCCAGTTCACCTACACCGGCCCGCTCGATCTGGTCGAGGGCATCCGCCACGCGCTCGACGCCCTGAACGCGCTGGAGGCTGACCCGCCGGCGCTGCCCGATCCGCCGAAGCCCGCGTCATCGACCAGGCCGGAGCCGAAGACCCCTCCGCCGCCCGCCGAGCCGACGATCGACGTGCCGCTCAGGAAAGGGACGAAGGCGGTCCGGATCAGCCACCTCAAGCTGGTCGGCGGGGAGACGGACGCCGCGGCTTACCGTCAGGCGGTGCTTCTGGCCGGCAAGCTGATCGATGGCGGGCTGTGGGACGGGGAGTCGCCGATCCGCATCGACGACGTGTACGCCCTGGCGCGGAAGCTCAAGCCGCTGACCGAGCGCGAGCTGTCGCTGTTCACGCTGGAGGATTTCGTGCAGGTGGGGAAGTCGCCGAGACTCTAAAACTGACAGATCAGGACTGAGCAGAACGATTCATCCCCTAGTCCCCCACCCACGCGACAATCGTGTCTGACGCGAGATCAAGCCGATATGCCGCCCACGCTTCCAAATCGACGACATAGACAAACCCGTTTTTCGCACGAGTGCTGATGGCAACATGGTTGCCATCAGGCGAAAGCGCCAGTGATGTAATGTCGAGGCAGGTGTCGTAGATTAGGTTGGCTCCACTATCCGATATGTACAACCGCCCTTCAAGCGTAGACGGAGATCGAACCATGAAAGCACATGAGGAAGGGACGGCAAGGCTGACATACTGCTCAACGCTGAATTCTAGCGGCTGCCTCAAAACCCCCCACTCCGAGACGTTAGGAGTTGCTCATAAAACTGATTGCTCTCTTCAAGGTTGCCTACACTTTCCGTAAACGGATCCGATGATCCATCTGTCAGTCCCCCAACCTGCTTCGTAGGCGGCGAACTGGGTAACGTCGAGCCAGATGACGGGTGGATAGAGCAGTGACCCTGCATACTCGTAGGCATTAAACGGAACAAGATACGTCTCTCGCGACGGTCTGGTCGATACGACCCGAATTGCCGTGAGATATAAGATAGCCAATGATCGCGTGTGGACTCTGTCCTGCCCACATAAGAGGCAAACCACTGCCCATCAGGTGATAACGCCAAAGGCGCTGTATTCGTTGTCGTTGCTAAAGGCGATGTAGTATCGCGAAGGTGTATCGGCACGGAAGCCATGAACACCAGTATATGACCACGTAATGATCGTGCCTGCAAAGTCCAATCATCAGGCGCCTCACCGATGGACCTGATGCAGCGTTCTACCGTTTCCTATGTTGTAAGGGTAGGCTCCGCCTCTTGCGCTGCTGCAGGAAAACTAACCAACAGGACGACCGCAAGACATACGAAACACAACCGATAAGCTACCATCGTTAACCCTCATATCCGACTGCCTAGAAGCTGAGTATAGGCGAGATTCACAGATTACTCGAACGCGAACCACGCCAAACATCTGCGATCAAGACGTTAGGAATTCCGTTGTCCAATTGGCTAGCGGTTTCGGCAACCGCAATCAGAGAACATCGACAGCTTCTCCTTGATGTTCGTCTCTTCCATATCAGCACTTTTCCAAACCGGATTTATCTCAGTATTGAGAGGAGAAAGCATGACTGACCAGAACCAAACAACCCGCCGTATCTTCAAAATCGGCGCCACGCGGATTGTCGAGGATGCCTCGACCGCCGGCCTGTCGCTCGACGCAGTGAAGCCGATCCTCGCCCGCAGCTTCCCGGAGGTCAGCCACGCCACCGTCCGCGAGACGACGCTGGAGGACGGCACGCGGCTCGTGGAGTGGTTGGCCGTCCCAGGCAGGAAGGGATGACCGGCATGGTCGGCGTTCCGTTCGGATTGGACGACCTGCGCGCGTGTCTGGAGTCCGTCGCGCCGGTCGAGCTGAAGGGGATGAGGCTGCTGGAGGCGCAGCCTCACCTCATCGCCGGCACCGCGCGCATTCCCCGCGCCGATCTGGTCGAGGCGGTGACGGAGATCGTCGCCTATACCGGGCGCTGCGCGGCGGCCGCGCGTCAGCTGGCGAGCCTCCCGCCGGTTCCGCTTCTGACGGTGAGCATTCCGGAGTTCGGCCTGTGATCCCGCTGATGGATGCCTACGCGCACCTCGCCCACGCCCTCGCCGCCGACCCGCTCCTGCGGTTGGCCGCGACCGTCGCGACGCTCGATCCGTTCTGGGCGGCGCTGGCCGAAGGGGAGATCGATGACGAGACCGATCCGCTGACCATCGCCCTGCACGTCACGCGCGGAGCCTTCCCCGAAGTCTACGCCGAAGCGGTCGAGCGGCTGCGGGCGGGCGCCGGCTACGCGGAGCTGGACCGCCTGATCTGCCGGGCGATCACCGCCAGGGGCATCCCGCTCGACGACCTGGAGGCGATGAGCTGGGGCGTGCCGCTGAACGCCTGGGGTGTGGACCTCGAAGACCCGGAGTTCTACGCCGTCCATGCCGATCTGCTGCCGCTGCTCGCGCCGTTCGGTCTCACGCCGCCGGAGGAGGACGCCTATCGGGTCGATGTGCCGGCGTGCGTCTATCCTGCCGGGCGTGCCATCGCCGCCAGCCTGCTGGAGCAGACCGAGCCGGCGCTGCGGCAGGTGGGCTGGGCGTTCGGGTGGCTGTTCTCCTGCACCGGCAACTCCCTGGTCGACGGCACCGACGAGGGGCTTGCCGATATCTCGCCGCTCTCGTGGTCAGCCGACGACATCGCCTTCGCCATCGAGCTGATCGCCGAAGCGGAGGGGATCATGCGCGATGTGCAAGATGGGATTGAGACTCTCAAAGGATCGCCTGACTTGACGGCAGCGTTGGCGCGCAATGTCGCACGTCTGTATCGTGAGCTGAAGAAGAAAGGCAAACATGATGACCGCAGGGAACACCGAAGGTATGACCGCCACTTCCGACTGGAATGGACGCGCCCTGACGATGGCGCTGACGGAACAACCGTCGCTGCTCCTCTCGTTCTACAGCTACGGGGTGATGTTGCGTAAGACGGATGGCGGTGTGACCCATGAGTACCCGGTCGACCCGGCGCAGATCGCGCTGGCGCTGGCGGCCAAGGTCACCTTCGACACCGGGCTGCTCGGCGGGAACACGCTGCTTGTCCGGCAGGATGGCGTGAAGCGCACCGTCGTGGAGTACCGTCCGCCGCAGAAGACCGGCGTCTTCCTCGAAGGCTCGGAGACGGCGCTGCGCGTGCCGCTGCCCGGGCTGGTCATGGTCCGCACCACCACCGATGGCAGCGCGCCGCAGTATGGCGTGTTCGCCGTCAAGCGCCGGCCGGATCGGCTCGACGTGCCGCTGTTTCACGCCCCCATCCCCAACGTGTTCGGCTCCGGCGCGATCTGCTGGGGCACCGTCCAGCGGGTGAGCGATGCTGCCCTGCACGCCACATCGCTGGCGGAGGACTGGCGGAGCCTCCTTGGTTCTCCCTTTGGGGACCACGCCACAAGCGGAAAAAGCAGGAGGGAGCCGCGCGACATCCGCAAGCTGCTCATCGACCTGGAGGCGCGCAAGGCGCGGACGTATCCGACCGGCGACCTCGTCCCGATCAAGAAGACGCTGGCACAACTGCTGGGTGAGGCGACATGAACGGCATCTTCGACCCCAACATCTACATCAAGACGATCACGCTGGTGGGCGTGGGCGGCACGGGGGCATCAGCCGCTCGGATTGTCGCGCGCATCCTCTACGATATGCAGCGCGCACGTCAGCATACGCCGTCGCTGGTGTTGATCGACCCGGATCGCGTCGAGGAAAAGAACATCGGACGGCAGGCGTTGTTTGCTCCGGCGGACATCGGGCTGTTCAAAGCCGAATGCGTTGCCCGCCGCTTGAATGCCGCGCTGGGACTGGACATCGGCTGGATCGCCGAGCCGCTCGACCCGGAACGCTATGCCGACCGTTTCGGTTCGGGCCTGGTGATTTCGTGTGTGGATAATCACGAAGCGCGCCGTGCTGTCCACCGGATGAAGGGGGTGCAGATAAGTGGGGGTAACCATGCGAATTCTGGGCAGGTCTGCATCGGAAACGTGGATGATCCGGACCTGATGCGCCGCTTCATCGACGGGCGCGACGGCAAGTATCCCTATCTGCCGAAGGAGGGGCTGCTGTTTCCAGCGCTGCTCGAACCGGAACCGCCGTCGGAACATCTACTCCCAACACCGGGCGCATCGTGCGCCGATCTCCTGGATGCGGGCTACCAGCACCTGCTGATCAACGACTGGATTGCCACCGTGATCGGCACCTACGTCTACAAGCTGCTCCACCGGCAGTCGATTGCCACCTTCGCTACTTTTGTCAGCCTGGAGGGCATGAGCGTCCGGAGTTTGCCGATCTGCCGGGAGGAACTATCTACATTTCTGGAAGTGGAGGCGTAACCATGCTGCAAGGCCAGCGTCAGAACACCCACCGCTCGAAGCTGCCGCCGCCGGGAGCGGTCGGGCACATCGTCGGGCTGAGCACCGTCGATCCGCGCCGCAAGTGCATCGTCAGCCACTACCCGCTGTGCGACAGCCCGGACCCGCGCTACAGCATCGGCATCCATACGTGCTGGGTGCGCTTTCTGGATAACGGTGAGATCACTCGCTTCAGCGGCATCTGGTTCGAGGAGGCGCCATGAACGGCGATCTGGCACACCTCGACTGGAAGCCGGCCATCCTGCTCCGCGTGGCTCGACTGCCGTTCGGCGCGCCGGGCGGGTTCTCGCTCCGCCGGGCATACCTCGCCGTCCACCAGGGGCAGATCCTCCACGCCGACTGGACGCTCGAAGCTGCCGAGCGGGCCTCCGGACTGGTCCATGCCACCGGCTGGACGCTCGACGCCGCGCTGGAGCTACCGCTGCGTCTGCAAGGCAAGGGCGCACGCTTCCTCCCCTCTGGCACCTGGCTGCTCCCGTACTCCGACGACGTGTTTCGCCTCTACGCCGGCGGCCGCGCGGCGCTGGCTCGCCTGAGCCGACGCCTCGACCAGCAGCCGACCGATCCGGCTGCGCTGGCAGCACTGATTCACCTGATCCGCCTTCTCTAGACCAAGGACAACCTCATGACTCACGACCCGAGTGACTCTGCCATGCAGCGGTACCATGACGGCTTCGATGCCGTCCAGTACAACGCCCTCGGCGACCTACTCGCCTCCACTCTGTATGCTGAGCGGGATGACAATCGCGTGACGGCAGGGATGAACGCCCTGCAGGATGCCTGCCTGGAGCTGTGTGGCCACCCATCGTTTGCCCGGGCATGGCACCGGCTGGCGGTCTTCTGCGGCATCCACCTGGTCTCCGTGCACGTCGTCGATGCCATGCACGCTTACCTCCGCCGCTTCACTGCCGCTGAGGCAGACGATCGCCGCCTCGACGATTTCGAGGGCACGGCCAAGGCCCTGCTGCGCATCACTTCGGGCCTGGATGACCTCGGCACAGCGGCAGCCCACGCCAACGGCGTCCACGCATGGCAGGGGCGCACGGCCACCCAACTGCTTGAGCAGTTTCGTGTTGCCTTCCATACTGAGGAAATCGCGCCGGCGCAGCCACTGACGCGTTTTGCGAAGTGATCCGTCGCAGCCGGATTGGGCATCTAGCCATTCACACAGTCGGCCGAATTCTTTGGCAGTCATCAAGCGGGGTTTCGGCTTTGGTGGTGGAGCAGGTGAATGATCATAGCCGTCTTTCCGTTTTGGCTCGGCTGCAAGTCGTATCCAGACGTGAGATCGTCCTTTGTGGGCGGGCGCTGACCACTTCACTTTGATACGCTCTGGATACCGTTCAATCAGCTCAAGCAGAGTCTTACAGCCGTAGTCGGACGGTGTGAACGAACGCCACTGCGCCTTCAAGTGAGTGCCAATCATCCCCAGATGCTGATAGCCATACGCTTTCGTCGTCATGCGCACCGAATGCTCAATGGCGTCCAACACTTCAGCCTCGGTTGGAGGCGCCGAGGATTCAGAACCTGGCAGTTCAGGGATTGAGTCATTCATTCGGATTTCTCGCACACCTACACTCCGCCTGATTTTATCATTCAGCGCTTTCCCGGTCCTCTGAGCATCATGGTCTCGCTTACCTCCACACTCGGAATGTCGTGCGCCTGTGATTCCCTCCGCTGCTTGGCGCGAGCCGAAGGGGCAGCATCCATGTGCCTCAGACACTGCCGCTCAACCCCGCTGGCCACTGTTCCAGCCAGCGCATGGCTCCGATGCGACCCGCGCTATCTCAGTCGCTGTTCCGCTCTGCCGCGCTGAGGCTGCTCAGCACCGTGCACTGCCGCTGACCTCTCAGACGACGGCGCAGTTTCCCCTTGCGCACCCGCTCGCTCATTACCCGGTCCGCCGCCGATCGGTGCGCCATGCGTTTCTCCTGCACCGCGCTTCGCCCATCCGACCTGAACACGTGCCGATGGAAATCTGACCACGGTAGCAGGCGCGGCCGCCTTCAAAATCGGCCGGATGAACCGACCGATTTCGCTTCACCCGATTGCTCCGGGCTGGCGCCGTGCTCAGCTTCGCTGAGCCTTCACCGCAATCGGGTAGCGTCCGATTGGATGAAGGCGTCCTCGGTGCGCCTGCTCAGGGCTGGTCAGACATCGGCACAGGGTCGATGAATAGCGAAAGCGCTCAGGCGCGAGGAGCACATCATGGGTACTCTCATCAGCGTGCAGGTGACCGGGTTCGTCGGCAGCGATCCGCAGGTGCGGCAGGTTGGGGAACAGAGCGTGGCGTCGTTCTCGGTGGCGGTCAGCCGCAAGAACCGCGCCGGCGAGAAGCAGACGCTGTGGGTGCGCGTCAACTGCTGGAACAAGCTGGCAGACATCGCCGAGCAGTACGTGCGCAAGGGGTCGCTGGTGCAGGTCACGGCCGAGTGGCTGCGCCCGTCGGCGTGGGTCGACCAGAGCGGCACGGCGCAGGCCAGCGTGGACATCGATGCGGCCCGCCTGGTGCTGCTCGACCGCGCGGAGAACGGCGACACCGATCCCGGCGAGGATGGCGGCATTCCGTTCTGATCGGGCGTGCGGAGGGTGGCGCCTGCGGGTGCCATCCTTCACTCACTATTTCGGTCACTGATCAGCGTGGCAAACCTGCTAGACCCGAGACAGATAACCTCGGTCGAGATAGTGGTCAAAAATGCTTTCAACTCGTTCCGGGGAGAACCCCCACCACCGAAAAGAAAAAACCAACCGACGCGGGCGGGGAGGGCGCTCAAGGGGGGGGGGGGGGAGAGAAAGAAGAGGCTTTGCCCCCCGGGAACCGGGGCCCCCCCGGGGGGGGGGGGGGCGGGCGGGCGGGCGCACCACCCCCCCTCGCGCGCGGACCAAACATAGAACTCCGCTTGTTCCCGAATGGAGGGGCCGTAGAATGATGCAATCCCTTGATGTTTGAAGGCCTTCGAATCCACGAACATGCGTATGCGTACACTTCGATTGGCCGCACCAAGCAGAGCATCAGTTAACCGTTCTATACGATACAGAGCGTAACTCATGAGCAAAATCCGGTCTGTCGCACCCTGAATCATTTGTAGCAGTGCTTCATCGGTACGCCTGAGATCAAACGGCGGAAAGACTGGCCCGCTCAGCACTAATTCCAGGGCAGGGGAGGTGCGATGATGTGCATCAATGGCGCAGGCTGTTTGAAGTGCGAAGGCAAGCTCTCGGGGCGATCGTTTCCGCGCCTGAGCCTCCCGGACAATTTGCGCAAACAGACTCCTCAGATTTGGAGAGTGGAACGATGACAATGCACCCGCGCTTGTCTGATTCCCCCTCGTCTGATTAATCGAGTCGCTGCGCTATCTGCGAAAATGATCTCCGGCGGCGCGATCTGAATGAGGTGCTGCAGATCATCCAGAAGAGTGTCGGTCATGAGGGTGCTCACCGAAGAAGGCCAATGAATGTCGTTCACGATCCATCGTTTCAACGAGAACTGAGCGATCCAGATAGCGATTCCCACGTTCGCACGATGTCTCTGGCGCGAACAGACACGCGTGACACGCCGCAGCATGGATGGTACGTCCTTGCGTGTCCACAGTGCGTTCGGCACAAATTGGATCGCCTGCACAGAGGAGACGCTTTCCAGCGACTGCCGGATGAGCTGGTACAAAGTGTCTTCGTTTTCGCCAAGGCCGATCAAGCCTCCGAGCGTCCCCTCGCTGTCCGAGGCAGACGTGTAGATGAGGACTCCGGCCATCGGTCCTCCAACGACGCCGGCTGGCCGCGCGTATACACGCTCTTTCAGGCTGGCCGCTGAGTACCCCGCCTCAAGCGAGAACTGCCGCATGAGTGCATGGGCAAAGCTGTGCAGCAGCACAGCGCAGGCCTGGGAAGTCGATCTGAGGGTTCTGGATGCCGCGCTTCTCGCGCCAGCGGACATGGGCAGCAAAAAACGCGTCCGCGTGGTCCTTGAGCGCCTCCTGGCCCTCCCATTGCGCGACCGCTGACTCGCCCAAGCGCAGGAATATTCCCTCGCCACGAAGCTCGGTGGTTGGGACCCATTCTGGCGGATTTCGCGACAGCTCTGCGGCATTCACGCGGACACGCTGATCAGGGTCAGTGAGTTCGCCAACAGCGTCGAGGCGCGCAAAGCCGACCATCGCCTGGACTTCTCGCAGCCGCTCGACAAGCAGTACGTCGCTGATGAACAGATCCTTCCAATGCGGCTTGAGGCGAACGGGGCGAACCCGAAAGTCTGTTGTGTTCAACTTCGGATCTGCCTTACAGAAGACCTCCCATTCCGGCAGCTTGATATCTGGCGCAGGCGTCTTTGGCACCGCCGACTGACGCTGCTCAAACTCAAGGATACCCGTCAGAATCTGCTTGTCATCGAATTGTGCCAGTTCGCCCTGAATTTCCCTCCGGCGGCGCAAGAACTGGATGTTCTCCACGGACTCCGTGCCCTGAAGGCGATCCCAGTTCGACTCGATGAGCTGCGCAAGCCGGTCTGTATCGGTGGGGATCGACAGGACTGCCAGATTGATAGGAAACCACAGGTTGGTGGCACCCAGCACGATGGCGCGCGCATGTTCTTTGCAGGGGGTAGGGTCGTAGTCGCGGAGCTGCGGTCGCCGTCCAGTGCACATCGGCAATTTGTTGCGGTTGTCCTTGCCAAACGCCTCCGACAGACGGCGGCTGGCGCCACAGTCGCAGCGCACTTCCAGATCACGCGCTTCGCCGGCGGGGCCGTATTCCAGAAGTCTGAGCAGGGATTTCTCAAGCTTGCAGGGATCCCCTCGATGTACAAATTCCACCCAGGGAAAATCATCCAAATGACCCTCTTCACAGGCGACCAGGATACGTGAGGGGATGGCCTCCGGTGCTTTGCGCGATTCGGTGCAGCCCGTGTGCCGGTAACAAATGCGATCCGGGGGGTATTCGATCTTTTCCATCTCGAACAGACCGGAGCTCAGCGGCGCGAGTCGATGGCAGACGGGACACACCCACCAGCGCGGAAAAACGGCTACGGGCGCGCCATAGAGCATCTCCGAAGTGATGGGAGGCTGAATCTCCTTATCCGCGCGAGGCAGCGGCATCAGCTTCTCGACCGACGGCAGATGGTGACGAACAGCGTTCAACAGCCGAGGCTCGACGATTTCCCTGCCGCCCGGATTCCATTCGTCCAGACCCATGACAATCACCGACAGGCTGGGCAGGTCCACGATCGACCCGACGCCGTAGGTGTACATCATCTGGCTGGGACGGATCTCACCCACGAACTTCCGGTTGTTCATCGCTCGTCATCCATTCGGTAGTCGTCCAGAATGAGGCGGATAGGCGCGCTCGACGTCGCGCATGGAGTTCAGGGTGGTGAAAATCCTCCAGTCGCCATCGCGATCTTCGGGCCGTGTCAACAGCGGAATGCGGTCGCCGCGCTTAGTCGAATAGGTCAGGTGGGAGGGGAGGCGACTCCTGTAGATCCACTCGTCCAGCCGTGCATTGAGCATATTATGGACATCGTCGGCGACCTCCTGGCGCTCCGTGATCAACCCGGCGCGGCGCGTGAGGATCTCGACTGCCTTCCCGACCAGGGGGTCCTCCCGGCGCAGCGTCTCCGCTCGATCCTCATGGTTGAAGGTGTCGTTCTCCAGGCGCAGCAGGGAGACGAACACCCCGGACAAGGCCCGCGCCAGGGCTGCCGGCGCAAACGGCGTGACGGACAGCGCCTCGACCTGTGATAGAAGGTGTGGTGGTAGTGCTCGAAGCGCGCTCGTAATGGCTGAGATCGCGCGGTCGCGTCAATCTACTAGACGGTGATAACGACGCCCGGCGCATGGCGGCCGACACGGCTCGTTGCCTGATGTATTCCCGCGGTGGCCTTCGGTTGCCCCGCGACGATCATCAGACCCAGGCGGGCGACATCGACGCCGACCGAGATCATGTTGGTCGCCAGGACGGTATCCAGCGGCCGGCGATCCTGGTTCTTGCCTCCGAAGGGCGTCTCCATGCGATCGAGGATCTCAGGGATCTGCACGGCACTCTTGCGCGAGGTCAGTTCGGTGACGTTGTCTGGATAGATGGTTCGCTTGGAAAGGCCACGCTGATCCATGCGCCGCAAGCGCGACTGCACGGCGTCGTCCATGACGCGCACCATGCCGCCCAACTCGCGGACTGAGTTGAAGTAGCCGACCAGCGTCATGTAGGGATCGGCGGCTTCAGGGCCGTGTCGTTCGTAGAGGGCCTGCGCCGCCGCCATTGCCGTGACGTACGTGCGGATCAGGACGGACTTGAGGCGCGTCCCCGATGCGCAGACGCCGAGATAGAGACGCCCCGGCGCGGACGGATCCTGCTGAGCGAAGAAGTTGTCGGAGGCATCCAGCCCAGGCGGAGGGAAGATGTTCACGCTGCGCTGAAACAGGCCATGCACCTGATAGCTGGCGCGCCGGATCGTGGCGGTCGAGGCGACGATCTTGGCGCGCACGGGGGTGCCGTTGAGCTGCCAGGTGCAGAGCGCATCCACCGCCGTTTCGTACAGGCCGACGAGCGTTCCCAGCGGGCCGCTGATCAGATGCAGCTCGTCCTGAATGATCAGATCCGGGGGACGCAGACCGCGTGACAGCAGCTGAGTATGGCAGGCCGGGTAGGCTCCCTTCTTCGGATGACTGTCGGCGTCTGTGATTTCCGGCGAGCGGTAGCCGTGCCGGGGGCACCAGCCGTTCACCCGACCGAATAGCATCTGCGTTGCGCCCTTCCACGGCATCTGGGCGAACTTGTCCACGGTGGCGATGAGCAGGGCAGGAGGCGACGATAGATTTCCTCGTCGACGACGACGATGGGCAGCCCTTCGCCTTTCGAGCGCCGCTCGCCGAACGGACACTCCCCGAACGTGTCGCTGCAATACTGAAGGGTGCGTCCTGCGCCCTGATCGACTGTCTCGACCTTGATGTTGCGACCCGGATGGATGGGGCTGCCACACCAGGGACAGTTCTTCAACTGCACAGGAGTTCCGCTGCCGCCCTGGCTGCCACGCCAACCCCATGCGCCTGGGTGATTGCATCTCAGGAGCCATCTGTAGTCTGGGTACTGCGCGCCGACCTACAGACCGATGCGGAACGGCTCCTTCCCCACGTCGCCACTTCCTCTCGGCGCAGGACCTCGCATGCTGCGATGAGGGCGGTCGCCCCGCTGAAACTGCTGCAAGGTGAGCAGGCGCAGGGTGTAGCGCATGATCACGGCTTACGCCCGCACCCTCCCCGTCGAAATCGCCGAGTTCGGCTTGCAGGCGGCGGATAGCCAGCGTGAAGGCAGTCAGGCCGAGATAGGCTTCCGTCTTGCCGCCGCCGGTGGGGAACCAGAGCAGATCGGCGATGCCGGTCTGCACGCTGGGATCGCTGCGATCGGGATGTGTCGGATCGACCATTGCCGGCAGGTTGAGCAGGATGAACGCCAACTGGAAGGGACGCCAGCTGCGGTTGTGCGGGACATCGAGGGTGTTCATGTCCGGCTGCGTGTCGCGTCGGACCTCCTGAGAAAGGGGTACGCACGCGCTGCAGCGCCACTGCCTGATTGGCAAACTGAAAGCCAGCGCCGCCTGCGGATCGGCATCCAGCAGGTCGATCCCGGCCTGTGCGGTTCATCGTCTGCCGCCCGTGGTCGATCTGCGTGCTGGCGATCCCGGTGTCGACGTAGGGGCGCAGCAGCAGATCGGGATGCTGCACCCTGTACGCCTGCGCGTCGAGCCATGCCTTGTAGGCATCGACCAGCGGCTGGAGGGCGGCGCGGAACCCGCCTTGCGGGGTGACTGCCAGCTCGGCCATATCGGTTTGCAGGCTGGGAATGGGCCGCGCACCCATGGGCGTGATTTCGGCGTGCGGGAGGACGCGCGTTTCCACCCGGAAGGCACGCGCAGGATTGGCCGGGTCGGATTCGACGGCCACCCCGACGCCGTGCCCGACGGCGAATTCCTGGTGCGTCCGGTAGAGCATCTCCATCGCGCGGTCTTCCGCGTCGAGCAGGGTGCGGGAAAGCGGACGTTTGGCGAGGATCGCTGCGCCATCCTCCGAATAGAGGGCGATCTCTGGCTGAAAGATCCAGCACTCGTCCTTCTTGCGCTTGGTTTCTGCCGGCCATTGACCAGGAACAGCGTCAGCGAGTAGCCGCCGTTCACCGCCCGGCAGACCCCGGTCAGATACACTGTGCGCTTCGGTTCGACATAGATAGGACTGATCAGACCGTCGCGCACCGGGATGGGAGGGCAGACCACATGCACGGGGATGCGCTGCCAGAACACACGGTTGAGTTCTTCGTCCTCTCTCTCGGACATAGCGCCCGTAGCGCACCTCGGCGATCAGGCTTGTCGCCTCGCTGGACAGTGAGACGGTCAGACCGAGGATGAGGGGATGAACGCGGCCGTGTCGCCGACATCGAGGAATGGGAGGGGCGGCGCTGCCATCCTCGCCATCGTCGGCCGTGCCGGCGGCGAGCTCTCCCTGTTCGTCCACCGGATCGATGACCTCCGGTTCCGGGGCCTCGTCCCCGCTCGACTCCGCCGGTTCCTCCTCGTCCTCCGATGCTTTTCGGATAGGCGCCAGCGCGCCGACCAGGTAGCGGTCGCGCACCGAGGCCTCGTAGATCACCTCGTCTTCGCCGCCGGCAGGACCGAGCCAGTCGCGCATGAGCATGTCGACGAATTCGGCTCGCACCTGTTCGCGGGTGACGTTCGGGAGTTTGGGATCAGGCATGGTCGGTCTCCGGGGTCTCGTCAGTCATGCGACGAGGTGGCGCGCACGATCAGGTTGTAGAGGTACTGCGCGCGCTCCTGCCGAAAGGCATTGAAATCATCCCCGCGCAGGCTGGATGCCTCACCGGTTGGCAGTTGGTGCGACGCCAGGACTTCGTCCAGAACTGCCGGCGCATTCCAGGCTGAGGCCACCTTGTCGAGATACTGGCTCGGTGGGTTCTTGCCGATGCGCTTGTTCGTCTCGCTGTCGATCAATGTGCGGTTGACGATGGCATCGATCTCCGCTTGCTCGTAGTGCCCAAGCGCGTTCAGATAGGCGTTGGGGAAGATGTGGTGGTCGTCGATTCCGCTGTCTTCCATCAGCCCCGCAGTGATCGGGCGGGCGCTGTGGAAGTCGCGTGGATGCTGCTGGAGGATGAGGCAGAGCACTCCTCGATAAACGGCGCGCTGGCGGGTGGTCGTTGTGTACAGTCGCGGCAGGTCAAACTTGAAGCCTCGCACGCTCTCCGGCGCCTCACCGCCGGCCACCCAGGCCTTGAGTTCTTTGTAGTCGGTCAGCGTCTGCGAGGTTGGGCTCGATTCATAGGTCTGCATGAAGAGAGAGCACCAGTACCACTGCTTCAGGCAGGTGCGCATCCGACCCATGTCCGGGCCCTTGAGATGACGGTGGACCAAAATGCTCGCAAGTGGGACCAGAATGGTGTTGTAGAGAGCTGCTTGAGCACACCGCATCCTCGTGCAGCATGGCCACGCTTCATCCATGCCCCAGATGGCGTCGCCCACACTGGTTGGCCACCCTGGTTCCAGCGCAGGATGTCGCTGCGCTTGATGGAATTCCTGTGCCTCGACGCCGATCGCCTGCAGCGTAGTACGGGTCGGCGCCGAAGCGCTTCAGGAGCGTGGTGTCGAGCGCATCGGCCCAGAGCTGGCGCAGGTTGACATCCTGCGGGAAGAAGCGGGCCGCCAGCAGGCCGAACACGCGAGGCGCACGCCCGTGTTGTTCAGCGTCTCGAAAATGGTGCAGACCGCCTCGACCGAGATGCCTTCCTTGAGCGTGACAACGGGGTGAACAGCCAGGCATAGAAACCCTCGCCGCCGAAGATAACCTGCAGCGGCAGCACGCCATATTTCGCCTGCTTCTCGATTGTGCCGTAATAGCTTTCGCCGGTCTCGCGGCGGTAGAAGACGAGTGCCTCGTCGATGTCGTCGCCCGCAAGCAGCCTGCGGAAGTCGATGTAGTAGCGATGATCCCCGCGCCATGAGGGCCTGATACAGCGAGCTCAGGCGCTGCTGGCCGTCGAGGATAGAGGTACTTGGGCGTGTGGCCGTTGAGTTCCGGGGCGCCGGCGAAGCGCGCGCCTGAAAGATGCGATTGCTGCTTTCCAGGCGAGCAGGGTGCCGGCGGGAAGCGCCGGTGAGCGAGACGAGCAGAGACAGCGTCTGCCCTGGCTGCCACACGAAGTCGCGCTGGAAGTCGGGCAGGGCGGTCTCTCGAATGTGGATCGAGCTCAACAGCTCGTCTTTGAGCTTTTTCGGGTGGGTTTCAAAGTTCGTCATCGGCAGTCCTGAAGATTCATTGTCTCAACGTCGCGTTAGTTATTTATGACTTATGTACCAGTTTAGTATCATTCGGGTCTTCGAACAATTCAGGAACCCAGAAGTGGTCTTGTAGAACAAAAGGTCTAACTGAGCGTTGACTTTTCCGTGCAATAGAGTAAACTTGTCAACAGAGAACAGGGAGACGAGCGATGGTTGGGGAGAGAGTACGCCAGGCCCGTCTGCTCGCGGGGTGGACCCAGGAAGCGCTCGCGGATGCGCTGACCGATGCGGGACACCCGGCGACAAAGGCGGTCATTTCAAAATACGAAAGAACAAGAGCACACCTTCTGCCCAATTCTTGCTGTTGGCGGCCAGCATCCTGGATGTGCCCGCCTCGTACTTCACGCACCAGCCGACGCTCGATGTGAACTGGCTGGCGTTTCGGCGGCACAGCACCCTGCCGGACAAGGAACAGACGGCGATCAAAGCGTACGCGGCCGACGTGGCCGAGCTGCAAATCGAACTGCAAACGCTGCTGCACCCGGATGAGACCGCCGATCTGCCGGATGCCATGCCGGTCGAGACGATGGAGCAGGCGGAAGACGCGGCGCAGCGGCTGCGCGACTGCTGGGAACTGGACGACAACCCGATTGACAGTCTGGTACAGACGGCGGAAGACCATCAGGTGATTGTCGTGGGCTGGCGCAAACATGCGGGCGAATTCGACGGCCTGTCGGGGTGGTGCAGCCAGCGGCCGGTCTCGGTCATCAGCACGGTGGTCGATCCCGACCGCCGCCGCTTCACGCTGGCCCACGAACTCGGCCATCTGGTGATGGACACGAGCGCGGCATCCGACCGGGATGCGGAGAAGCTGGCGCATCGCTTTGGCGCGGCGCTGCTCGTGCCCGCAGACCGGGCGCGCCGTGAACTGGGGATGCGCCGAACCCGCCTCGACTGGGACGAACTGGCCATCCTCAAGCGAAAGTACGGTCTGAGCATGGCGGCGTGGATCTACCGCGCCAAGGACCTGGGCATCATCACCGAGCACTACGCGACCAGCCTGTACCGGGAGCTGAGCGAGCGCGGCTGGCGGAAGCGTGAGCCGGTGGAGTACATCGCCGACGAGACACCGCTGCGCCTGGAGCAGATGGCGCACCGGGCCGTCGCCGAGGGGCTGATCAGCCCGGACCAGATACGCCGCGTCTTTCCGGACTGGGTCGAGCGGGAACTGGCTTCGGCAGGCAGCGGCCGGTTCACCATTTACGACCTGATGGACCTGCCGGAAGACGAGCAGCAGCGGGTGCTGGACGCGGCCTTCGCGGCTGCCCAGCATGAAGACTTCGAGATCTTCGAGGCCAACGAGTTTCTGGAAGACAGGGAGACCACCGACTAGATGAGTGCAGCGAAGCCGCCGTCGATTCAGCGTGGGCAGGTGTGGAACGTGGAATTTGACCCCCAGGTGGTGTCCGAGATTCGCAAGATTCGCCCGGCCGTCGTGATGAGCCTTCCGACGGTCGGGCGACCGTCCCTCCACATTGTAGTGCCGATCACCACAGGAAGGCCAGTCGCAACCAGTTTCTGGATGCTTCCTATCGCGGCGACTTCGCGCAATGGCCTGGATCACGACTCGTTTGCTGATGGATCCCAGGTCAAATCAGTGTCGGCTGAGCGGATCCGCAAGTATCGGGGTACGTTGAGCCAGCAGGAGCTTGACGAGCTGGCGGCGATCATTGCCTTCTGCGTTGGCTACCGATCGCCCAAGCCCCCGCCGGGTTCCTCTTAGCTACGCATGGCCTCCTTGAGGCGCGTGAGGAATTCCCAGTCCAGGGTGTTTGCCGCTGACAGGACCTCAGTCAGAATCCCGCGCGTCGAGTGCTTCGGTATGTGCGCCCTTGTTTCGATACTTCATAGAGCGACTGCCACGGGCCAAGCAGTCGTTCGGGAGGCGGAATGGGCGAGATCCTTCGGCGTCGCTTTTGAAGCTGATTGTCGCATCGTTCAGGAGCGTGTTGGTCACATGCCAGGCATCTCCGAGCGTGAGGAGCCGATGGCGCCCCGGAACACGATGATCTTCCGCATTAAGGTCCACACGCTTGAGCCGGCGTCGACTTTGGTCGACTGTCCACGCATGAATCGCAGATAGTACTGCGGCATGGGAATGCCCTTCGCTTTCCGCGCCACTTGAATTACCGAGTGGTTGGTTTCAATTTCAAGTGTCTTCCAGAGTCCCACCATGGCCGGTGTGCAATCGTGGATCCGCCAGGGGAGATGCGGATTCTGATAAAGGTTGATGAGCGATCTGGACTGCTCGACATACGTCCGGGATTCGCTCTCCAAGCCATGGATCGGGACCTCGATGACTTGACCGCGACTTCGCTGCTGCGCTGCTCGGTCAGACACGGACGCCAGGACAGTGAGTAAACCGGCAGCTTCTTCGAGAAGATCGGCTTCAATGGCCTCCTGTAGCGTCTGAGGAGATGCATCCGCGAGCTTGCCCTCCAGTTTCGTTATGCGAGCCACGTATCGCGACCCGCGATTGACTGCTGGCACGCGAAGCTGAGAAAGCGCCTCTTGGGAGCGCCCAACAAGGTATTGCGCTGACTTGAACGGCTCAGCTCCTGTCAGGTATCCCGTGGCCGCAAACGAGTCGAGCACGTTGTAGAAGTGATGCAGATCCGTCTGAAGCTGGCGGTGGGTGTTCCGCTGCATGAGGACGGCGCCAGAACTCACTGGAGCCAGCGTGTTGTAGAGGTCGCGTATCGATATCCCATCAGGATTTCGGTGGGCAAGCTCGGTGAGGGACTGAAGTTGTTGCTGAATCTCCTTCATGCTGGTCTGGGTCGTCACGAAGTCCGTCGACCAGAGATCGTGGGAGACGATGAGCGCCGGGAGTTCTGACCACTCCAATTGAAACAGGCGCGCCAGTTCCTTGACGAGCGGTATGTCGTCATAAGAGACGCCCAGCGGCTGCAGATCGATTGTCTGGCCTCGGCGCTGCGCGATCTGCACCCAGTCCGCTGGCGGATCGAGGACAGCGAAGAAGATGACCTGCTCACCGGTCAGTTGATCAAGGTGGGCGAAGATTCCCCTGAACCCATCACGGAATTCCTGATGCTGCGTCGAGAAGAGCACTGCCGCCTGGATCGGAAACCGTTTGAAGTACATGTTCTGCGGATTCTCATAAGGGGTGAAGATGTTTGATCGGATCGGGTAGCCCATCGTTCATTCCTTCATAGCAGCCGCGGCTGACGCGGCAGATCATCGTCCAGAAAGCTGGTCTGCTCTGCCCCTCACATCGTCGTGCCGATCACCGCAGCTTGCTGGCTCACAAGCCTGGAAGATCGACCGACTTGTTGGTGACCAGGTAGACCGCCAGCTTCGCCCGCGAGGCGCCCACATAGAGATCCGCCGCCAGGTTTTCCTTCGAGTGCGGAACGAACAGCACGACCGCGTCTGCTTCGAGCCCTTTGTAGTCGCTCACCGTGAACAGGTTCTCGTTCGCCATCACCTGATAGGATCTGGGGACTGGCAGACCGCTGACCCAATCGCCAAAGGCCAGAAAATCGATACTGCGACGCTGGGTGCCTGCCTTCGGATGCCTCGTGACGAGGCGGTTTCATCCACGAACCACTTCGTCCTGGACGCTTTGCGGTCGAAGGCTACGGGTTCATTCGCTTTCAACCATCGGTGGGCGTGCTTCCGAACCCGCTCGATGTCGTCAGGCGTGGGAGTCGCCTCCGCACTTAGTTCAAGGCCTGTGGCGTCCGAGCCGAAAAGCCGGCGTACCGCAAATTGCCACGTCATCGCTTCCGGCAAAGGCTGCGCGTCCCAGCCCGTTCATTATGCTTTCCGAAATGAGCACATCCTCTGTGGTGAGAACGACCAGATTCAGATCGCTGCCCATCGCACTTTGCACGGCTTTCTCAACGGCAGAGCGCCAGTCGTCGGCGAACTCGAAGTGCTGAACCGTTCCGCCTTGAAGCAGGAGAGTCGGCTCTGGCGCCTGCGTGTGAAAGCGGCGGACAAATTCAAAGATCTCCGTCGCATTCCGGCAGTTTCTGGTCAGGGCAAATTCGGAGTCCTCGATAGGGGTCCTGGAACGAAACGGCAGAAGCGCCTGATTATCGTCGTAAAGATGTACAGGATACCCGCTCGGGGATCGACGAGCGCTGCCTCGACGGCCAGCCACCACTCTGACCGAAAGTCCTGCCCTTCATCCACGATCACCGCATCATAGCGTTCCGGCGACTCCAGCAGGATTTCGAGTACCCGGTCAAGGTCGGCGTCGGAAGGCTCTTCGTAGTGAGTCCAGGTAGGGCTGACACTCGCTGAGTTGTCAATTAAGCGGTAGACCCATGTCACAAAGTCGTAGACCTCGATCTCTTTCCCGGCTGTCAGGCTGCGCAGGTAATCCGCCAGGCGAGGGCTGTGGCAAAGCATCAGCGTTCGCAATCCCGCTTTGCTCAGCCGGATCGCTTTCTCGGCCGCGATGAGCGTCTTCCCGGAACCGGCGCAGCCCTTGATGGCCACACGACGTTTGCCATTGAGTTCGCTGATGACGCTGAACTGATCCTGCGTGAGCCGCTCGATTGCCGCGTGCACTGACCGAACAGAATCGGAGTAGTCGGCGCGCGCTGTTCGAGTTCTTTCTGCTCGATGGCCTGGTAAAGCGCTTCTACAAGGTTCGCCTGTTCAGTGCTGCCCACTGCAAACAGCAAAGCAATGCATGACTGCGCCGCCTCCAGAACCTGATCAGCCGTCAGAGGTTCCTGGTGAGCCCACTGGTTGCGCAGGGTCATCGCCTGCTCGACATCTTCCGGACCTGGGAGAAGGTTCTGCCAGATGTGCCACCGCTTCTGAATGAGCTTCAGGACCCTGTAGGTGTCCAACGATTGCAGCAGGGCGGACTTCTCTTGTCTGGTGGCTTCTGATAGACGATACCGACCAGATGAGAGCACCGCATCGATCTCGTCGAGAAACTGTGCCTGATAGACCTGTTCGTAGAGATCAACGACGGGTTGCCGTAAACCATCCTGGAGCAGGTCGATCATCTCGCCGACTTCACGGCGATAACTGATGGCCATCGTTCACTCCCTCACAGCAGCCGCGGCTGACGCGGCAGATCGTCGTCCAGGAAGCTGGCCTGCTCCGGCGGCAGATCGTCGTCCCTCACCCCTAACCCCTCTCCCTGAGGGAGAGGGGAACCGTCCTCGCCAGACCCCGCATCGTCAGCGCCAGACGAGCCGCCCCCCCTTCGCCCTGAGGGAGAAGGGGGTTGGGGGGATGAGGGTGGCTGGCGCTTCTTCCCCTTCTTCCCGCCCGTGCCCAACCCCAGCCGCACCTCTTCCTCGTGCCGCTCGAAGTTGAGCGCCAGCAGCCGCCTGAGCACCTCACGCCGGGCCGGCTCGCTGATCGTATACCGGACGCCCTGCGCGGTGTCGTGGAAGTCGTGCCCCAGGTCGAGGTCGCCCCAGCCGTAGGCGAGCGCGACGGCTTCGTCCATCTGGCGGTGCAGGTCCCGCAGCATCTGAATGTCCGTGCTGTGTTCGTCCGGATTGTGGAAGCGGTTGTAGGTGGCGGTCAAGCCTTCCTGACGGTTGAGCATGATCGCGCGGCGCGTCTCGTGGTACGCCTCACCGATGCTTTCGAGCGCCGGGAGCGCCTCATAAGGTGGGAATGGGAAAGTTTCAAAGCATCTCAGATGGCATGTAGCGAGTGTCTTCGTGAGTTGAGGCAAATTGATGTACCCACTCGCGATGAAGCGTTGACTGCAAGCACGCGAAATAATCCGCTCAAATGCAAATACGACTATCATTGAAAACTAGACTGGAGAACAAATGAAAAAGCCAATGTCTTGCTGTTTGCGCTACAACCAATACCCGTTGTAGCAATGCAATGGAACGATAGAGAGCAGGGCGTTTTTCGCCATAATGCCACCAGTACTTCTGTAGACATCTCGGTTATTTTTCAGCCGCTCAGGATAGACAGTCTTGTGTATGATTTCATACGCATCAGAATATTGCATCGCCTGTTCTTCCGTCCAATCAAAGAAATTGATCACCCAGCGGGTCGGTTTGATCTCGGGCTGGTCGTTTAAATCTTCGCCGTTCAGGTAGGGGAACAGCACATCTTTGTTGCGTGCGTCTTTGTCTATGAGGGCTTGCGCCTCGTCAGGTGGCAGCACAAAGCCCATACCTAGAACCGTTGATCCCTGAAAGCTCTTGTCCACGTTTGCTTGCAGCTTATGTGGCAGGTAGCGTCCCTTGACAGCAATATCATCGAGTAGCGGCGTGATGAATTCAACTGGACGATCATCCAGACAGAACGAGAATATCGGTAATCGCCTCGGTAAATGTGGACGACATCGACCACAGCCGCTGCGCCCGGCCAGGCGAGATCGTTGACGGCGCGGTAGATCGTGCCGCCGCATGATCAATCTGCACCAGCCCACGTCACGACTGTCGCCCTGGGCAATGGTATTGGTGGCAATTAATCCGAATGTCCCGCCTGAACGCAGCGCGTCATACGCCCGCAGGAAGAAGTAGGCGCACAGGTCGGCGCTGCCCTTCTTTCCGTTGGCGACGGTTTCCACAAGATAATCGCGGTAGGGTGTGCCGTGCGCCCCGGTCAGGTGCTGCCCGCCCTGAAACGGCGGATTGCCGACAAAAGCGTCAAAGCCGCCGCGCTCGCGCAAGAAAACTTCGGGAAATTCCAACTGCCAGTGGAACGGGTTGTTGCGCTGGAAGGCTGGCAGCAGCGCGTCATAGTCGCCCTGGGCCATGTCGTGCCCGTTGAACAGCACGTCGAGCAGGCGCTCGCGCATCGCCGTGCGCGCCCGGTCGTTCAGCCCGTCCACCAGGTAGGAGAGGACGAGATGATCGGCGGCGGCCCGCAGGTCGTTCAGCTTCGCCTCCGCCTTGCGGTGCAGCTCTTCCTTGCGCCGCTGGTCGTCCACGGTGTTGACCGGGAAGGCCTCCAACTGAAGGCGCAGCGCGACGATCTCCTCGGTCCGCTCGCCCAGCCGGATGCGGAACATGGGGTGCGGGGTGGGCCTCCGGGTCCAGGCTCCAGCGGCGCAGTTGGTCGAGCGAGACGCCCAGCAGCGAGTCGCCGCACTTCAGGGCGTGGTCCAGGAAGGTGAAGCGCCCGCCCCTTGTCCATCGTGATCAGCCACAACGAGAGCTTGGCCATCTCCACGGCCAGCGGGTTCTTGTCCACGCCGTACAGGCAGCGGTCGGCGATCAGGCGGAGGGCCAGGGTGGTGCGTTCGTTCGGGTCGTCGGGGATGAGGATCCGGTCAGCGCGCCGGTGGGCGGCTCGGCATAGATGGTGAGGCGGGGGGGTGGCCCTCACCCTAAATCCCTCTCCCTCAGGGGAGAGGGACTTGCCCGGCGTGGGGTGTCGGAGGAGCGGGCCCTCCCTGAGCTTCTTCCTCAGGGAGAGGGACTTGCCTGCGTGGGGAGTTTCGGAAGGAATGGGCCTCACCCTGAAAGCCTCTTCCTCAGGGGAGAGGACTTGCCCGCGGGGGTGTCGGAAGGAGGGCCTTCACGCCAAGCTTTCTCCCTCGGAGAGGGACTTGCCCCGCTGCGTCAGGCGCTGGGGAGCAGCGGCGATGAGGATCTCGTGCAGCACGGTTTCCAGGTCGTCTGCAATGCGCTCATTGCGAAAACGAATGACCTGGTATCCCAGTTCGTGCAGGGCCGCGGTGCGATCGGCATCCGCCCGCTCCTGCCCGATATGCGCGCCGCCGTCCAGCTCGATAATCAGGCGCGCTTCGTAACACAGAAAGTCGGCGACAAACGCGGTGGCGGCCACTGGATGTTGGCGGCGGAACTTCAGGCCGCCCAGCCGGCGGTCACGCAGCGCCTCCCATAGGGTGACTTCGGCGGGCGTCTCTCGCTGGCGCAACTCCCTCGCAACCTGCGTCATCGCCTCTGTCGCCATCTCCCGATACCGCGCTTCACTGCCCGCGCCGGCTTCCACACTCCCACTCAGTTTCCCTGTCCTCTCCAGTTCCCCTCTCCCGCTCAATTCCCCTCTCCCTGAGGGAGAGGGGCTAGGGGTGAGGGCCCTCTGGCCAGGGGAGAGGGCCCTTTCTTCGTCGGTGAGCGCCTTCTCCCACGCCTCCTGCAGGCGCTCGGCCAGGTAGCGGCAGGCCTGCACCAGGAAGGCGCCGCTGCCCATCGCCATGTCGCACACCTTCAGCGCCAGGATCTCGCGGGGGCTGATCAGTGTCTCCAGCGCCGGCGCGACGCCATCGGCCATGCTGCGGTAGACCTGCGGCTCCAGCGTGTGCCGGACGATCGGCTCGGTCAGCGATCGCGGCGTGTAATGGGTGCCGGTGGCGCGGCGCTCCGTACCGCTGGTCACGTAGGCGCTGCCGGGGTGGATCACCAGCGGGTTGCCGAATTCGTCGTCGCGCAGCAGATTAAGGTAGGAGCGATGCGGTCGAAGAGGGCGCGGTCCCCCAGGCAGGAGTGCTCCAGCAGGCGGCGCTGCCGCTCTGGGTCGGGCGTGCGGTTCATCAGGTTCTTGATTGCCGTCGTGGTGCTGCGGCCGGTCTCGTCCTTCAAATACTTCACCACGTCGCGCTGCGCTTCCAGAGTCGCCAGGGGATCTCCGGCTGCTGGTTCTTGGCGCCGTCGAAGGCAAGGATGATCTCGGCCGCCCGGCGCGCTTCATGGTCGAGCAGGCCCTCGTACACATGCCCGATCTGCTCGATGTCCAGGGCGCGGAAGCTGAGCCGGCGGGCCTCGCCGCGCGCCTGCAGGATTTGCAGGGCGTCCAGCAGGTGCAGTACGGTCCGGTTGTCGATGGCGGGGGGCGTGCCGGTGCTGCGGCCCTCCAGAAACGGGAAGCGTTCCGGGTCAAACAGGCTGCCGCCATAGGCCGGGAGCTTCAGGTCCTGGTGGTTGGAGCCGAAATAGACCAGCCGGAATGCCGCCAGCAGCCGCGACCAGGCGTCGCTGCGCCGTTCCAGCACCTCTTCGCCGGTGCGGTCGGCCGCCTCGTGCAGTTGGGCGCGCAGCATCGAAATGGCGTAGTTCTGGTCGTACAGCGCATCGCCCAGCAGGAACAGGCCGCGCTCCTCGGCGCTCAGCAGGAAGACAAGGCGCATCATCACCGTCAGGGCGGCCTCATACAGGGTGGCGTCGCTCACCCCGTCGAGCAGGGCGCGTCCGGTGTCCTGATCGCAGCGGTCCAGTGACCGCACCAGGATCTCGACAGCATGGCGCACCTGCATGCCGAGCTGGTCGGTGACCTCCTGGGCGTCGTCGGCGCTCTGGGTGAGCATGGCTTCGAGCGTGTCCTCGTCCGCCACGCCGAAGAAGCGGCGCGCCTCCAGCAGGCTGATGAAGGCCCGCAGCGTCACGCGTTCTTCGTTCCACAGGTCGGCGTACCAGGAGATGAACCCGGCCATGCCCGTCTTCGAGGCGCTGACCAGCATCCACTGCTCGCCATTGGTGACGAGGCCCACCTGCACGCCGGTGGCGTGGAGCAGGGCGAGCATGCGCGCCGCCGGGCTGGCCGTCCACAGGCCGCGGGGCAGGGTCTTCTCCAGTGCCACGTTGGGTGAGTAAACGCTCACCAGCGCCCGCACGACGTTGGGCTGCCGGCGCGCGTGGAGGATGAACGTCGGGCGGATGCGCTCGCCGCCGTGCTCGACCGCCACGTAGTGGATCGGCTCGGGAATGGCCTGGCCCTCCGCCAGCACGGAGTCGTCCCAGCCCAGGAGGGTCTGCAGGATGTACAGCACCCACTGGCGGTGGAAGCGCGGGTCGCGCGCGGCCTCCACGCCCCATTCCTCATAGGCGGCCCGCAGCTCGCCTGCGCGCGCCGGCTCGATGACGTCCAGCCCCTGCGGGAAGACGCGGGTCAGCGTGTTCAGGTTGAGGAACGGGCCGGAAATCTCCAGCAGGGACAGCCACTCGGCGTGATGTTTGGCAATCGACATGATGCTCCTCAAGTCCTGTTCCACGCGCACTGGCCGGCGCGGCGGTAGGTGCAGATCAGGAAGTTCTTCAACGGCATGAACGCTCGTTGGTTCGTTCGAAAAGGCGTCAAAGCTACGACCTCAGGCCCGATGTACAGCGCCTCGAAGGTGAAGTGGGCGAGCTCGATGTCCGACTGCTGGAAGAGCAGTTCAGGTTGTCGAACACCATCTTGTTGGTATTCACCGCCGGATGGTTCGACATCGTGGTCTGGAGGTAGTTGTGTACCGCCATGCAGGCCGCTCTTGAACCTTTCTGCTCGGATGGGCCAAAAGACCCGACGTAGAAGACCGAGTTCGGGCTTCTCCAGCAGTAGCAGCCGTGACGGGCAGTCACCTGAGCAGCAGCGGCGGTCAGCATTTTGTACCAGTCATTGCGCCGCCCTAGGAGTACGATCCCTGCGGCACGGTGGCGACGCTTCTCCAGACAGGGTTCTGTACCTCAATCGAGAGTTGCATGGATTGTCCTAGCGATCCATGCTGGCCGGGACCAGGAAGGCCACGGCGACCGGGAACAGCCGCGGCTGCAAGTCGGAGTAGCGGGCGATCAGGGATCGCTGCTCGTTCTCGATTTCCTCCGGGATGCGTTCCAGACGCGCTCGCAGCGCGTTGAGATCCCGGCCGCGCTGCTCGTTCTCGGTGTTCGAGAAGCCGGGCAGCTCCAACTGGGCCGACTCCGGCGCGTTCAGTTCACGCTGAATGGCGCTGGCCAGCTCCGTCAGAATGGCGCTTATGTCGTCGGCTTCTTTGGCCTGCCGCTCGGCAAGCTGCTTGGTAATTGTGTCGATCAGATCGCGCATCCTTGCGTCCAGGGCCGAACGCAGGGAGGGCGCGAAGGCGTCCCAGTGGCGGGTCAGGCCTTCGAGGATGCGTTCACCGGGCAGGCGCGGCTGCGCGGCATCGAGCGCGGCGTTCAGCTCGCCGACGTTCATGCGCCGGAAGCTGGGACGATCGCCATAGGTCAGTGTGCCGCCGGCGGTGATCAGCTCCTCATGCAGACGATAGCGTCCGGCGCCGACGACGACCAGGCGAGCATAAGCGACGAGGGCAGGGGCGTTCAGCACATAGTCCGGCACGACGCGGGCAGTGACTCGATGCAGGCGGCCCTGCGGCGACCAGACCTCGGCCCGCAGCAGGCGTTGGGCGAGCAGCACCAGCGGATGATTCAGATGGGCCAGGACGACACGGTCGTCTTCAGCCAGGCTTTCGTCGAAGACCACCGGGCGTTCTTCCTGGGTGAATGGATGCGCCAGGCCGATTCGGGCCGTGTTCCAGGTGCCGACCATCGAGGGCACGAAGAACGCTCCCGGTTTGCCGGATGCTGATTGAAGTGGCGGCTGACCCCCGATCTCCAGTGCGACTTCGACCACCTTCTGTACGTTCTGTGGCGTCAGGTGCAGGCTGTGGCGCGTCTCGTAGAAGGCCTGAATCTGCTTCTGAATGCGGGCATCCAGCTCGCGCTCCAGCTTGAGCATTATGCGGGCCGGGCGGGTTTTCTCTTCGACGCTGGCCAGGTCCAGCCGCCGGCGCACCCCGAGCATGGCTTCCTCGACCTGTTCGGCGATCACGTCGCCCACTTTGCCCATCAGGTCCTCGCGCATCTGCTCGACCTTTTCGACTGCGCGCATGAGGAATTCGAGGTCGCCCTCCAGTTCAGTCGTAGGGATGCCGCGGGCAAGATCGTCCGCGGTGCGCTGGTAGCCCTTTGGCACGAAATGATAAATCTGCGGCGCATGCTTCTGGCCCATGCGGTCGATGCGCCCATTGCGTTGCTCCAGCCGGTTGGGGGTCCAGGGGATCTCGATGTGCACCAGCCGGTGACAGTGGTTCTGCAGGTCGATGCCTTCCGACGCGGCATCGGTGGCCAGCAGGATGCGCACCCTGTTGTCCGCGCTGGGCGCCGCCTGAAAGGCCGCCTTGATCGCCTCGCGCTCGTCGGTGTCCATACCGCCGTAGATCAGCCGCAGCCGTTCCGCATCGGCCAGCCCGGCGGAGAAGAGCACCTGCTGGAGCCACTGCTGCGTTGCGCGGTACTCGGTGAAAAGGATGACGCGTTCGTTGTTCCATTCGCCGTCGGGTTTGACGACACGCTGCAGCCAGTCGATCAGCCGCTGCGTCTTGCTGTCTCGCCGATTGCTGGCGTGCTTTGCCGCCGTCAGCATCTGGTCAAGGAGATGCTGCTCTTCGGGCGTCAGTGGGGCAGTCGAACGACCGGCCGCCGCGACGGCACTCGCATTGGCGACTTCGAGATCGTCGTCGTTGGCATAATCCTCTTCGGCCATGACGATCTGCCGACGCAGGATGCCCATCGGCGGCGCAGTGACTTCGGCCCTCGACGTGGGTCGGGTGACCGTTTCGATGTGGCGTTCCAGCGTCTTGCGGAATGCCTCCGGCGACGACAGCAGGCGCTTCTTGAGCAGCTTGAGCACGAACTCGGATGCGTACTTCTCCTCGTCAGACCGCGCATGCTGTCGGCGAAGCCGGCCGTAATCGTTCAGCCAGCGGTGCAGCTGGCGCTCTTCGTCGGTGTAGGCCACTTCCAGCGGCTCGATCCGGCGCTCGTGGAAAATAGGTTGATCGAGCTTGTCTCGCAGGTCGCGTTTCAGGCGTCGCACCATCACGGCTTCGAGCTGGCGCGGATCGGGCGGTATCCCCCGGGCGAAGCGTTGATTGTCCAGCAGTTCCAGCAGTGCACTGAAGCTCTCCGGAAATCCGTTGTGCGGCGTGGCGGACAGGAAGAGGTGGTGCTCAAAGTAGGGCACGATCTCGCGAATCGCCGCAGTGCGCTGGCTGTCCAGCGCGTAATTGCCGCGTCCGGATGGCGCGACGTTGTGAGCTTCGTCGATCACCAGCACGTCGAACGGTCGGGGATAGCGCGGCTTGTCCTGCAAACTATTCAGGAAGAGCAGGAGAGGGCGGTCCCGCTTGATGAAGTCCATGGACGTGATCAGGCGGGGAAAGTGCGTCCAGGGATTCACATGGATGCCGCGTGTCCGCCGCAATTGGCGCATCGACTCACTGTCGACGATGCGGAATTCCAAACCAAACTTGTCGCGCATCTGGTCGCGCCAGTGGAATTGCAGGCCCGCCGGGCAGACGATGAGCACGGTGCGGGCGCGGTTCCGTGTGATCAGCTCCTGGATGACCAGCCCGGTCTCGACCGTTTTGCCCAGGCCGACGTCGTCGGCAATCAACAGACTGACGCGAGGCATCTGTACGGCGCGCACCAGGGGATTCAGTTGATAGTCCTGAAGCTGAATGCCGCTGCGAAACGGTGCTTGCAGCATGGCACGATCGGCCTGGGAGGCTGCTCCCCAGCGCACTGCATCGAGGAAAGCCTCCAGTCGGTCGGGAGCATCGAAGCCGGTCAGGGTGGGCAGCTCCGTGCGTTCGACGATCTGCGTCCCGATCTCGGTCTCCCATACCACACGCAGGGTTTCGCCCAGGGCGTCATCTTCCAGCGCGGAGAGGGTGATGAGGTGCATAGGCGCCTGATCGGACTGCGAGGCGACAACACTGGCGTCGACCTCTGTCACTGTGAACATGCGCTGACGAACTTTGACGATCTGGCCCTGTTCAGGCACCTGCGTTCCGAGATCAAAGAGTTGGGTCACCGGTCGTATCTCTCACTTCAGCGTTGCGCCTGTATTTAGATCGTGCATACAGGTCTGGTGGACATTCTGACACAAATTAGCGACTCCTGCACTGAATATCATACTGTGGGAGTCGATTTCGGTTCTCTTTTTTATGTTTTTCGGTGTTGTTGCTGAGCCGGCCGGCCCATGCCGTCCTGGCGCTGCCTTGCAGCAGCGCCGGCATCGCTGCGCGATGCTCTACCCACCCCGCCGCAGTGCAGCCGTCGCAGACGGGTGCATTGCCGGCCCGCAGGGTCGCGATCCACACGGTGGGGAGCGCGGTGGGGAGATAGCCAGGTAAAACCTGGCCACCTCATTTGCCGGTGGAGGCTACCGTGCGCCACGTGGTGGCGCACCCACGCAGCCCCGGCGGGTGCTGCGTGGGATGTGGGCGGCACCGGTGCCGCCCACCGGACGCACCCCTGCGGCGCGCGTCCGAAAAGCCAACCGCGCACTGCGTTTGCCAACCCTCCGCTGCACTGCAAACCAGCCTCGGAATACTGCTCCGCGATCCCGCATTTCTGCCGCCTGCAATGCGGAATATTCCGCACGTCCGACCGTCGCACTCTGCCACAATGAGGAGAGGAGCTCTCGGCGGAGGCGGAGCATGGCCCAGAAGAACATCAAGCGCAGCCTGGCGATGTCGCAGGAGATGCACGACCTCCTGCTGCAAGTCGCCGCCAAGCGAGGCCGTGAGGTCAGCGTCTCCGACCTGATCCGCGAGGCGATCCGCCAGTTCCTAGACCAGCAAGCCGACCTGGTCGGCAGCCGCCGCCACTTCCAGAAGTCGCTCCAGGGCCGCATCGACCGGCTGGAGCGCGCCCTTACCTTCCACCTGCACATCCTGATCCACCTGATGGCCGACGAGAATGGAGCGGCGATCGAGGAGGCGATCATCGCCGCCCGGCGCGACGGGGCTGCACTCCTGGAGCAGATCGCCGCCGTCCGCGAGCTGGAGACCGATCCGTGACGCAGCCGATCGTCATCGCCAGCCTGGCCTACAAGGGGACGAAGCACAAGGGACGCGGCACCGGCCGTCCGGCGCTCAAGGCGCTGCTCAAGTACTTCCAGTACCGCGACCGCGAGAACAACCGGCGGGCGCGCGCTCACCGCATCGAGCGCTGGCAGGATCACGGCCTGGGGCGGCACTACAGCGAGATCCTCCGGCAGTGCGAGGCCTGGCAGAGCAAGCACGTGCTGGCCTGGACCTGGGTCATCTCCCCGCGCCCGACCTGATGGCGCTGGTGCCGGCGGCCGAGCGGCGCGACCTGCTCTGCGACCTGACCGAGCGCGTCGTCGAGGACTACCACACGGCGCGCGGCCTCGACGTGCCGGAGTACAGCTTCGTGCTGCACAGCGCGCGGACCAGGCCGAAGGACGGCGAGCCGGCCCGCGACCACCTGCACACGCATGTCGTGCTGCCTGGCACCACCCCGTCGAGCGCCGAGCGGCTGCCGGTGTACAACAATGCCGACAAGGGGCATGACAAGCTGTTCCGGGAGATCGCCGCCGCGCGTTTTGCGGAGCTGCTGGACGAGCGTGGCATCGACTGGCGGCGGCTGCGGTCGGAGCCGGCCATCCCCGCGACGAGCGGGCGAGATCGACCTCGACGCCTACTTCGGGCGCTGAGCCGTGATCACCTGGCTCTTCACCACCGGACGCGAGCTGCGGACCGGGCTGATCCTGCCGCTGCTCTGCCTCACGCCGGTCCTGGTCCTGACGGCAGCCGCGCTGCTGGGGGCCGGCATCCGCACCACGAACGATCCCGTCGCGCGTCGATCCCCTGCACTGCGACTCCTGCTCATCCTCAGCCATGCCGCCGCGCTGCTGACCGTCGCGGCGCTCTTTCTTGCGCTGCTTGGCGACCTGGCCGTGCAGCGGGGACGCTCCACTGGCGGTTGGGTCGATCTGCTGGTTGGCGCGCCGCGGGGAATCGACGGCCGGCGGCTGCTGACCTTCGCAGTGATGCTCGCCGGGCTGCTGATCCTCACTGCCGCCGGGCTGCACAGCCTGATCCGCGACGGCGGCTGGCTGCGGGAGCGGATCGACCGGCTGCGTGCGCCGGCCATCCGACGCGGAGCGCTCGGCTCGTCGCACTTCTGCACGCCGCGCGAGTACCGCCGCTTCCGCCGCCTCGATCCGGAGGGGCTGATCCTGCTCGGCGCGTTCTGGGGCGAGGACCGGCGGCGGCTCGACTTTGGCGCGGGGCGCTTCTGCCTGAGCGGGGAGGACGTGGCGCGGGGGCTGCTGGCGCTCGGCGGACCCGGCAGCGGCAAGACGCAGGGCGTCATCCTCCCCGCCATCGCCGACCGCATGCTGTCTGGCCACTCGCTGATCATCGCCGACCCGCAGCGCGAGATCGCCGGGCAGCTCCTGGCGATCGCCGCCGTCACCCGCCACCTGGTCGTCATCCACGACCCGACCAGCGCCGACGGGCCGCGCTACAACCTGGCGGAGGGCATCACCGGCGTCTCCGATGCCCGCGCCATCGCCGACGTGCTGGTCCCGACCGCGCAGGGCGACAACCGCTTCTGGAGCGACAGCGCCGCCGCCCTCCTGGCCGCCTGCCTGATCCGCTTCGACACCCTGGGCGCCATCTACAGCGCCATGAACGACCTGAAGGGGCTGGCCGCCGCGCTGAGCGCGAAGCACGACGACGCGTCGCTGCTCGCCAACAGCTTCATCGCCAGCGTGGGCAGCGACGGCAAGGTGGCGGCCAATGTGATCGCCACCCTGGCCACCGCGCTGGCCGGATGGGCATCCGTCGACGTGCGCGCCAACACCGCCGCCTCCGACTTCGACGCCGGGCTGATCGTCCAGCAGCCGACCGTGGTGGTGCTGACCTGTCCGGGCCGGATGCGCGCCGTCTACGCCTCCTACCTGGGCGCGACGCTGCGCAAGCTGATGCTCGACCTGGACAGCATCGGCGAGGCGCGCGGCGGACCGCTGCCCATGCCGGTCGGGGTCATCCTCGACGAGTTCCCGACCCTGGGCAAGCTCGACAGCCTGGTGGCCGATGTCAACCTGGTGCGCAAGCGGCGGATCAGCATCCTCATCGGCGCGCAGACCAAGGGGCAGTTCCACCTGATCTACGGGCACGAGGGGACGCAGGCGCTGTTCACCGGGCTGGCGACGCAGGTGGTCTACGGCGGGTGCGACGCCGACACCGCCGAGTTCTACAGCATGGCCAGCGGCACGGCGACGACGGATGCGAACGCGGATGACCCGGGCAGCCACCTGCGCCAGCGGCCGCTGCTGACGATCGACGAGGTGATCTCGCCGCAGGCCGGGAGCTGCACCGTCTTCGCCCGCTACGTCGAGACGGGCTACGCGGCGCAGGTGATCCTCAACGCCCGGCTGACGCGCTTCTACGAGCGGGAGGACTGGCGCCGGCGGCTGGCGGACGCCGCGGGACGCGATCCGCTGCTGCTGGAGCGGGGTATCTCGGTAGAACTGGAACCCACAGCGACGGCCGATGCCCACCACCAGCGCAGCCCAATCGCCGGTGGACCGTCGAGCATCGAGCGGGCGGCGCGGGCGAAGCTGGCCGAGGTGAACGCTCGGGCGGAGCAGGCATCCGGTAGGCGGGTGGCGCTGGTCACGGTTGAGGCGTTACGCAAGCGGCGAGAAGAACGACAGCAGGAGCGGTCGCGGGAGCGGATGCCATGAGCCTGAACAAGCAGAAGATGGTGCGGGAGATTGGCCGGCGCACGCGACTGAAGAACCGCGACGTGCAGCGGGTGATCGAGACGCTGATCGAGGTGTGGACGGAGGAGCTGGTC
>JADJPJ010000103.1 GCA_016713325.1 Candidatus Flexifilum affinis
CGGGCGATGGCGGCGTCGAGGACGCTTTTCGCCAGCTTGCCGCCGATGCCCTTGCCCTCCAGGCTGGTGGCACGTCGGTGCTGGGTGAAGAGGATGTGCCTGCCGGCAGCGGTAATTTCTCGACGAAGGCCAGGGGCGTCGCCAATGGCCAGGTTGTGGCGGTACTGGCCGGCCGTTGTCCACGACGGACAGGGCGTTCAGGTCGATGTCGGACATGGTTGATCCTTGATGAAGCATGTGGGTGGATTCTACCGCAAAAAGTCGGACTAGGGGCGGGACGTTTTTCGCATGTCGATCGATGGCGGCCTATAATCGTGATTATGCGAAGATCGTCGTCTCCTCCACGCGCAGCCGCCTCTTCGACTGAGTGGGTGCTCAACTCGAAAGGATCGCGATCATGGTCCGAGCGCTCCTGGTCTGTCTCCTTTTCCTTCTCCTTCACGTCCCTCCCGGGCCGCGCGCCGCCGGCCCGCCGGAACTTCCGAAACCCTGTGCTGGGTGGCCTACGCGCCGACCTACCAACCCCGAACCTGGGGATCAATCCACCGGCCGCCAGCCCGCAGGCCTGATCTGGAGCTACTGCATAGTGTTGGCATCAACGGGCTGGTGACGTACGGCGCCGACGGCGTTGGGGACACTGGAGCGGGAATCGCCGAAGATGCCGGGTTTGAAGCGATGATCATGGGCCTGGGGACCCAGCCAGCACCGTTGAATACAACAACGCCTTCGTGGCGGCCAGCAACCCGATCGGCGGTCGGCTATGTGGTGCCGGGAATGAGGGGCGTACGTCCGCTATTCGCTGGAGACCTTGCTGGATACCACGAGGCGGCTGCGTCAGGCGACTGGCAAGCCGGTGACCACCAGCGAGGAGTGGGGAGACTACTGGATTTACGACGATCTGTGGACCATCGGCGACTGGATCATCCCAATGTGCATCCCTACTGGGGCGGTATTTGAAGACCGGTGGGGCGGCGCGTGGACGCGCGACCGCTACGATCGGTTTGACGCGCTCACCGACTTGCCGGTGAATTTCAAAGAGGTGGGGATGCCGACGGATGGCGACGCGCGCAACCTGATGTCGGAGGTGGTGCGCAGGCGGAATACTACCGCGTGTTGGAGATGACGACGGCGCGTTTCACGAGTTTAGGGCATTCGACCAGGATTGGAAAGGCGCGGCGTGGAGCCACACTGGGGGTTGGTCGAATCCGGCAGGACTCCAGAAGGCTGTGCTGGCGATGGCGTCTGCCCGCCGCCTGCGACGGTGGCGTTCGGCTTCCACGTTCCAGGGCCGACCGGCGGCCCCGACGCCCGCGGCAGGTTCCGGTACACCTGACGATTCGCGAGCAGGGCACGAACATCCCGATTTTCGACCGACAGGTGACCACCGACCAGAACAGGGTGTCGTCACGCTGAGCGGGATGACCGGGGCGCGTTCCGCTACACGGTCAAAGGGCGCACACGCTGTCGCGCGTCTTGACGCAAAATCAGCCGCCGGGAGTAGCACTTCAACGTTTCCCGAACTGCAGGAGGGGGATGCCAACGCACAACAACGTCGTGAACATCAGCGATTTCCCCTTCTGGCCGTCCTTCAGCCTGGGCGTGGGTCAGGTGGGCTACGACGGGCGAGCCGACTTCAACGGGGATGCGGTGGTGACGATCGCCGACTTTTCGCTGCTGGCGCAGAATTTCGGGGTGGCCGGGGAAACTTAGTGACCTTACACTGCTTATTCACATCAGTGGAAGAGTCCCGGAGAAGATATCCTTGCCCGCGTTCACAACCGAAAATCCACGAATCGCCCTGGTGACCGGCGCCAATCGGGGAATCGGGCTGGAGGTATGCCGGCAGCTCGCCGGCCAGGGCATGACCGTCCTGCCCGGTCGCGGATGCGGCCAAGGGGGCAGGCGGCGGCCGAGTCGCTGCGGCGGCGCGGGGCGGTGGTACAGCCGGGCAGCTCGACGTGACCGACCGGGGAAAGCATCGAACGTACCCGTGCGGCGGTCGAGAGCGGACCCAGGGGCGGCTCGACGTGCTGGTGAACGGCGGCTTTACGACACTGCGCGCCGCCGAGGCCGATCTCGCCCAGGTGCGGGAGGCGCTGAGATCTCACACTAGGCGCGTGGTGATGGTCCAGAGCTTCCTGCCGTTGCTGAAGCCGAGCAATCACGGGCGGATCGCCAACGTGTCCAGTCAGGCGGATCGCTGGACAGCCTCGGCGCACGCCCGGCTACAGTCTGTCGAGGCGCTTAATGCCTTCACCATCATGCTGGCGGCCGATCTGCGCCGCAGGCGGATGCCTGGGTGAACGCCGTGTGTCCGGGCTGGAGTGGCGACGGACATGGGCGGGCGGGGGTCGGCCGGTCGAGGGCGGGCGCGGCCAGCGTGGGTGGGCGGTCAACCTGCCGGCGGATGACGGTCAACCGGCGGCTTCTTCCAGACGGCAGATCGATTCCCTGGTAGAGACAGAGATCCGGATTTGGGAAATGCATTTCTTTGAAACACCCTGAGGAAAACCCTTGTCAAGGCGCGGAGATCGTGCTATCCTGATCAGTATATTGCGGGTGTAATTCAGCGGTAGAATGCTTCCTTGCCAAGGAAGATGTCGGGAGTTCGAATCTCCTCGCCCGCTCAAGCAGAACCCCGGACCTCCGGTTTTTTGTTCCTGGGTGCGGCTCAGACCTCCAGACTGGCGCGCCGCTCAGAAGGCGTTGAAGCTGGGCCGGGAACGTCGCGTGTCGAGAGCGGGTTGCCCAGCAACCTGTCGAAGCCACGGCCGCGCAAAAACGTCGGTGCTGAGCCGGTGGTCACCGATGATCAGCGCGCGGAGGGGTTCGGCAGGCATGTCACCCCTGCTCGCTCCCCAGACGGATGTGCCCGGTGCACCGCCGCAATTTGCTCGGCAAATGCGTCGTGTTGATGGGTTTGCCGATGAAACCGCTGAACCCTTTCTTCATGGCGCGGGAATTTCGAGCGCGGCATCACGCGCCGGGAGACGGCCATGATCGGCACGGCAGCGAACTGCGGTCGGCTGGGGATGGTGGTGAAGACATCACCGTAGCCGGTCAGCCCACCCGGCAGCGAGAGATCCATCAGGATGATGTCGACGGGGCGAATTCTCCAGGCGAGCGACCAGATCGCCGCCGCCCCAGTTGTGAAAGCCAACCACGGCGCCGGAGCGTTCAGGATGGTTTGACGACCAGACGATTTCGAGTCGTCCTCGACGCAAAAATACGTTTGTCTGCCGAGATCATGAAACTCAGTTCTCTCTCTTCGGTGTCGTTGACGAGCAGCAAGGTGTCGAGCGAGCGGCGGACACGTTTGTTGGGAGATGTTCATCGGTGCTGGTGAGCAGTGTCTCCAGCGCCGGAATGGCGCGGATCCTCAGCAGGCCCAGCGCGGTGACGACTGTCAGGCGGAGGGTGATGCCGACATCCGCACGGTCGGGAGCCGAATCAGTCTGTCGATGGCTTCCGTCGCGCGCAGGTTGCCGAAGGCCTGAACGATGGAGATACGCACCAGATAGGTGCTGGCATTCAGGCGGTCGAGCAGGACGGCGGCGCTGTTGGGATAGCGCGCGACGTATTCGACGGCAATCTGCCCCAGGAGCGGGTTGGGTGAGGCGATCAGCCCGACCATGGCTTCGTAGATGTGCGGCGCGTCCTGCGATGACAGGACGCGAGCGGCGTTGACAGCGCGGCGTACCGAGCCGCCCCGGACTTCCGAAATCAAGGCGGGATGCGCCTGTACCCCCATAGCGATCAGGGGATCGCTGGCGTTGATACGCACATCCCAATCGGCGCTGTCGAGAGCTTCGAGCAGGGCTTCAATTGAACTTCCTTCTTGCGATACCACGATTTTCACTCTCTCGCTGTCGGCCATCATGCAATATGCCATACGTCTTCGCCCTGGAGCACCTTCTGTATCAGTGTCGGAAAAGTCATCACACTCAAGGGTTTCGCAATAGCGCCGTCGAATCCACTGGAACGCAGGCGGGCAACTTCTTCGCTCATGACGCTGGCCGTCAGCGCGATCACCCGGACCGACTGGAAAGCCGGCAGACTCCGAATAGCGCGCAGCATGGCGAAGCCGTCCAGCGGCTTCACATGGATGTCGAGAAGAATGACATCCGGCCGGTCCGAGAGCTCTCCCAGGCGTTCCGCAAAATCGATGCTATCTTCAAACAAGATCAGTTTTTCCACACGCATCGCCACTTGCATGATCATTTCCAGGATCTCGCGGCAGAGCGGATCATCTTCGACGTGCAGAAGCAGGTGTTGCCGAACATGGTCGCCGTTCGATTTTTCAGCTCAGGCGCATTTTGCCGAGAAGCGCCGGCGAGCGCACTGGCAGCGTGAAGAAGAATGCCGAGCCGCTTCCCTGTTCGCTTTGCAACCAGAGCCGACCCCCGTGCGCCTGTACCAACCGGCTGGAAATGGGCAGGCCCAACCCTGTGCCTGCGCTGTGTTTGACACCGGTCTGAGTCTGAATGAACGGCTCGAAGATGAGCGTCTGTTCTTCTGGCGCAATGCCCGGCCCGGTGTCGCTGACGGCGAACAGCAGGTCGCCGGGGCGGTTTTTGACGCTCACCGTCACCGTGCCTGACTCCGTGAATTTGATGGCATTCGACACCAGATTCAGCAGGATCTGACGAATGCGCCGACGATCGCCGACGATGAGCGGCAGGGCCGGGTCGATGTCTTCGACGTAGCGATCGGTTTGTTCTGGATCACGCCGTGGCGGCATCCTTGATTGCGTCCAGTTCGACGGAGGTCGATGTCCTCTTCGACGAACAACTGAAGTATGCCGGATTCGATTTTGGTGATGTCCAGAACGTCGTTGATCAGCGCCAGCAAATGCCGCCCGCTGTCCAGCGCCTTGCCCAGCGCGTCGCGCTGTCGCTCGTTGACTTCACCCATCATGCCGAGCGCGACGAACTCGGTGAAGTTCAGAATGGCGTTGAGGGTGCGCAGTTCACGGCCCATGCTGGCCAGAAACTGGCTCTTGATCGAGTCCACATTACGGAACTTCTCGGTGATCTGAACCTGCTGTTCATAGCGGCGCTGGCGTTCGATGGCGGCGTCGCGACCTGGGCGCTGATGCGCAGGATATCCAGATCGTGTTCGCTGAAAGCGACCGGGACCCGGCTGCTGTAGCTGAGCGCACCGATCACCTGGCTGCTGATCACGATGCTGGCGGAAGCGGCGGCGCTGATGCCGGCCTCCTGATAGAACGCTTGAAGTCCGACATCCCGGGTCGCCGTCAGGTCGTGAACGATCAGGATCGGATCGTCCGGCTCCGGGATGGACGGCACGGGCACCTGGACGTTCATCGCGCTCACCTGCTCGCCCGGCTTGCAGGTCGCGATCACCCGCCCGAACAGGCGTCCGTCGCCGGGGAACGTCGTAGAGCATGAGGGCGATGGTGTAGGCGGCGGAGTTGATCTCGTCGCTGACGGCTTTGAAGGATGTCGGTGTAGGTCGAGGAGCGATTCATAGCCGCGCTGATGCGATAGAACCGTTCCGTTTGCGCTTTGGCGATTTAGTTCGCGCGTACGCTCGGCCACACGCTGCTCCAGACTGGCTTCCGTCTTGCGCAGCGCCTCGTTGGCAGCGATCAGGCGCTCCGGCGCGAAGGTTGGCCAGGGACTGCACGTATTCGATGAAGACGAAGAGCAGAAAATCGACGACGATCAGAAACTGGACCGCGTTGATCAGTTGACGGTTGGTCAGCACGACGTCGACATTCAGCGCGACGAGAAGCTGATAGAGCAGAATGAAATAGATCGGCGTGATGACAATCGCCATGAGGACGAGACGAGGGCGGAAGAAAATGCCGACCAGGATGGCCGGAATAGCCGCATAGTACACGGTCGTCGTGCTGCTGCCGGGAAGGAGCGCCGGGACAGTGGTCATGAGCCCGCCGGCGGCGACGATGACGGCCGCTGCCAGGGAGATACGCAGTGTCCTGCGGACGTAGATATAGAGCAGGACGAGAATGACGACACTGACCCAACCGCCAAGGGTATCGGCGCTCTGATCCAGTCCTCGAATGGCTTCGTCAGGGCCACCGATAATTGCAGGGCCAGGATGCCCACAAAGAGCACGACCATCGCGTTGGTGAGCAGACGGTAACGCTGCGACTGCTCTTCACTGGCAAGCGGCCGCGGCGGGTCGGTGAGCGATTTCCATCGTCGCGCCAGCCGGCTCCGGTTGAGGAAACCGTCAACCGGTTTGTCGGGCAGAGACGATGGCTGCGACTTCAGAACACGAAGCATCCGATGTGGTCCTGGGTGGTTCCGGAGAACTGAACTGATGACGCGGCGGGTGGTGGCGGATGGGGATGACGGGCGCGCAAGTTCACAATTTCACATACCCGTAGCATAGCGCACCCTCGATGCGCTATCGACTGTCTTCTGGGAGGGTTTACGCGAGGCAGGCACCTATCCGGATGGACAGGTGAGCGGTGCAGAAGGTACGGAATTCAGGGACGGCTGGTGCAGGGAGCAGGATCTACAGCAGACCGTCTCGGACGGCCTGCGCGACGGCTTCGGAGCGCGTCGCCACCTTCATCTTCTCCAGGATGTTGACGACGTGGAATTTGACGGTCGAGATGCTGATGACCAGATCGAGCGCGATCTCTTTGTTGTTTTTGCCGGCGGCAATCAGCCGCAGCACTTCGATCTCGCGATCGCTCAGGTTGTAGGAGTTGGCCGGCTCATGGCGCGGCGGGTGCAGGATGTTCTGAGCGACCTGCGCCGAGAGCAGGGGTGGAACCGCTGGCGGCGGCGCGGATGCCGTTCACCAGGTCGCGGGCCAGCGACACCTTGAGGACGTAGCCGACGGCGCCGGCTTCAAGCATGGCCCGCACACTGTCGTCGTCCTGAAAACCGGAGAGGACCAGAATCCGCGCCCGTGGATGGAGGGCGAGCAGCTTCTGGGTGGCGGTAGGGGAGGGCGTCGAGGCCGCTGCTGCCCTGGGCCACCAGACGGATGTCCGGGATCATTCCGAGCAGTTCGGCTACCAGTCGATGAATGGTGCTGTGGTCGTCAATGAGCAGGACGGTAAATGTCTTTGGGTTCCATAATGCCTGGCTGCTTGTCCGTCCGCGGGTATCATCCTGAATACAATAATGTCTCTTAAACTATACCCCTAAACCTTATGGCACTGACAATTATGATGTGATAAGCGTTTGGCGGCGCTGCCGATCCACGAGATACTCGGCGGCCCTACAGCGGATAGATGTTCACGCCGAGCGCCTGAGCGACGGCCACGATAAGCGGGGCGATGACCAGCGCGGGCAGGAAATTGGCCATGCGCGGCCGCTTAAGGTCGAGCAGCACCAGCGCCAGGCCGATCAGCATGAGGCCGCCGACGGCGGTCATCTCGTTGATCATCGGGTCGGACATGAAGCTGCCCAGGACGCTCCCGGCCAGCGCCAGGCCTCCCTGAAGGAAAAGCACCGTGAGAATGCTGAAGGCTACGCCGACGCCCAGGCTGGCGGCGAAGGCCATCGACGCGAAGCCGTCGAGCACGCTCTTGATCGCCAACTGCTGGAAGCCGATGGGCAGACCCATGCCGTCCTGAATCGAACCGACGAACGTCAGCGGGCCGATGCAGAACACCAGACTGGCCGTCACGAAGCCATTGATGAAACGGGATCGGGCGTCGGCGCTGGCGCTTACGGGGACGCCGCTGGCGCCACGGGGCTGGCGGCGGCCGTATTTGCCTCAGCCACGCCAGTCTCTTCAGCGGACGGCGTGCCCTCAGACGGCGCGAAGCGGCGCTGAAGCCAGCCGCCCAGCCGGGAGAGCGCGCCATCGAGGTCGAGCAGTTCGCCGATGATGACGCCGGAGACCAGGCTGATCAGCGGGATGATGATGTTGCCGGTGCGGCCGGCATTGCCGATGCCGACGACGGCGGTGACGAGTCCCAGGCCGGTGACGACCGACTCCTGAATGCGAGTCGAGAGGCGATGACCGATGAGCAGGCCGGAGAGCGCTGCCCAGGGCAACGGTGATGACGTTGAGGAGTGTGCCAGTCATACGCGCTGTTTCGTCCATTCACTATGGGTGAGGGCGTAAAGGAACAGCTCGCGCAGGCTGCCATAATCCCAGTCGCGCTCGACGCCGACCTTGCGGAAGCCGACTTTCTCCAGCACGCGCTGCGAGGCAAGGTTCTCGCGGTAGGTGTCGGCCTCGATGCGCCGGAGGCCCATTTGATCGAAGCCGAAAGCGGCCACCGCCCGCGCGGCCTCGGTGGCGATGCCGCGCCGCCAGTAGGCCACGGCGACGTCGTAGCCGAAGGAGGCCCGATATTCGCTCCGCAGCCAGTAGTTGTAACCGATTCGTGCGACCATGCCGGCGTCGGGGTTGTCCTTGAGGAGGATGGCCCAGTCGATGCGGCGCTGATCGGCGGGCGAGACGGGTGCGGTCGATCAGGTCGATGGCGTCATCCAGGTTGCGCAGGAGGGGCACGGTATTCCAGCGGGTCACGCGGTAATCCCCCGGATCACGAGCAGGTGGCGCGCGTCGGTAAAGCTGATCTCACGCAAGATCAGGCGCGGCGTCTCCAGGATGGGGAAGGACTCGTAGGTAAACATGAACATGGGTGGCGCGCGGCGCCTGCTGGCTGATGTGGCGAATAGGATCGGATGATCTGCTGCGAGCCGCAGACCCCCGGACTGTTCATCATCATAGTCGCCTTTTCCGATCTTGCGCAATGGTTTCATGTGGTCTTGATCGGCGGCGGTATGATGAACGCGTTTTGTTCGCAGCCCGCTGTCTGTGAGTTCATAGGATTATCATGTCCGTTCCCTCTTCGCTGCCCACGCCTTCGCCACAGACCGCCGCCTCGCCGCACAGCGTCGCTTCCGGCCCGCACACCGGCACCCGCCCCACACCGGCCAACTTCATGCGCAATCTGCGCGACCTGCCCGGCACGCTGACGCTCAACAGCATCACCGCCGGCTTCATTGTCATGCTGATCAGCTACACCGGCCCGATCCTGGTCCTCCTGGAGGCGGCGCGGGCGGGTGGGCTGACCCCGGAACAGACATCGTCATGGGTGATCGCGGTCGTGGTCGGTGGCGGCTTTGGCTCGCTCTTCATGTCGCTGCTGTACCGCCAACCGATCAACTTCCCCTACTCGACGGCCGGGGCGGCGCTGCTGATCACCAGCCTAACGCAGTTCACGCTGTCGGAGGCGGTGGGGGCCTACATCATGGCTGGACTGGCCATTATGGCCCTCGGCTTCAGCGGCCTGTTCGGGCGGATCATGAAGATCGTGCCGCAGACGGTGGTGCTGGCGGTGCTGGCCGGGGTGCTACTGCGCTTCGGGCTGAGGGTGTTCAACGCCATGGACGACGCGCCGACCAACCCGATCATGATCGTCGGCATGGTGACGGTGTTTTTCGTGCTGCGCCGGCGGCATTTCCGCGCGCCGAGCCTGGGCGCGCTGGCGGTTGGCATTGCCATGGCGGCGGCCTTCGGGCAGATCGCGCCGGTGTCGGTGCGGCTGGCGCCTTCGCTGCCCATATGGTTCACGCCGGTCTTCACGCTGGATGCCGCGCTCGGGGTGGCACTGCCTCTGGTGGTGCTGGCGCTCAGTTCGCAGTACGCGCCGGGGATGGCCGTGCTGCGCGGCAACGGCTATGAGCCGCCGGTGAACGGCATCCTGATCGGCTCCGGGCTGCTGTCGAGCGTCCTGGCGTTCTTCGGCGGGCACAGCTCGGTGCTGGGCGCGCTGACGGCGGCGATCGTCGTCGGGCCGGACGCCCAACCGACCCCGACAAGCGCTACGGCACGGCGGTGATCAGCGGGCTGTGGCACATCGGGATCGGCATGTTCGGCGCGGCAGTCGTCGACTTCTTCAAGATCTTCCCGCCGGTGTTCGTCTCGACCATCGCCGGGCTGTCGCTGAGCGGGGTGATCGCCTCGTCGCTCGGCGGTGCACTGTCCGACCCGAATCACCGCGACGCGGCCGTCATCGCCTTTCTATGCACGGCGGGGGACTTCTCCCTGTTCGGCATTGGCGCGCCGTTCTGGGGGCTGATCGCCGGCGTGGCGATCAATGCCCTGCTGCACGCTCGCAAACGCTGACGGTAGGTCCTGACAATCATGACATCCGACAGATGCAACAGCGCACCCGCGCGGTAGGATCCCGCCTGTCGCATCTGTCAACGCTAGAGTGTGTCGCTGGATTTCGTCATGGATCAAACCACCCTCATCATTAACCGCGTCCTGCCCGTCTTTCTGCTCATCGGCCTGGGCGCCGTCATCCGCCGGACGGGCTTCCTTTCGGAGAAGACCATCGACGATCTGCGCAAGATCGTGGTCAATCTGGCGCTCCCGTCGGTCCTGCTGATCTCGTTTCTGGGAATCGACCTGCAGCCGGCTTATGTGCTGGTCTTCATCGCCCTGTTCGTCCTGTGCACGCTCCTGCTGCTGTTCGGCCGCTTTCTGAAGACGCGCCTCAATGTCCAGCAGGGCTACTTCCCGTTCATGATGACCGGCTTCGAGTACGGCATGCTCGGCGTGAGTCTGTTCGGCAGCGCCTATGGCCTGGAAAACCTGGGCTATATCGCCGTGATGGATCTGGGGCACGAGCTGTTCATCTGGTTCGTGTTCCTGGCCTTTCTGCTGATGCGCCGTGACGGCCTGCGCAGCCCCCGGCAGTTGATCGGCGCGTTCTTCCGTTCGTCGGTGATCCTCGGCATCCTGGCCGGCATCGCCCTCAACCTGCTGGGACTGCGGACGATCCTGTACGAGGGCGCGGTCACGGGCGGCATCATGGCGACGCTGGAATTTCTGAGCCAGCTCACCATCCCCCTCATGCTGATCATCATTGGCTACAGCATCCGCATCGACCCGTCGGCGCTGCGTTCCGCCGGGCTGGTGATCGGCCTGCGCCTGGCGATCCTGCTGCCGCTGATCTTCGTCCTCAATGCCGTCTTCATCCGTGGGCTGCTGGGGCTGGATCGCGGGTTCGAGGCGGCGCTGTTCACGCTGTTGATTCTGCCGCCGCCGTACATCGTGCCGCTGTACATGCCGCCGGATGTGCCGGATGAGCGGCGCTACGTCAACAACGTGCTGATGCTGTACACCGTGGTGTCGCTGGTGATCTTTGCGGGGTATTTCGTGATGAATCCGACGCTATGAGGGATGAGAGATGAGAGAAAGGAGCCTGCCATTAGCGTTCAAGCGGGGGGGGGCGGGGCCGAGGCGCTTCTGCGCCCCTCTGGTAAGCCGTACGCCTCGCGGCGGAGGCGGACGCGCTGGCCATTCACCAGCTTTCGGCACGGGTGCAGGAGGCGCTGACGCGCGCCGGCAGCCTACAGCAGTTTGGGCCGATCCCCCTGCCTGTCGTCGAGCGGGCGGCCCGGCAGGGGCACGTCACCGTGGCGGAGGCGGACGGAGCGCTGGTTGGCGGAGTCTTCCTCGAACCCCTCAGCGCGGAGCAGTCGGCGGCGTGGGGCATCCCCCAGGCGGAACACTGGTTTCTGAGCAAGCTGATGATCGACCCGGAGCAGCGCGGGCAGGGATGGGGAAGCGAACTGGTGGCGGCGCTTCAGCGGCAGATCGGGGCACGACGGGGAGGGATCGTGCTCGACTGCTGGGCGGGTAACGTCAGGCTGCGGCGCCTGTACGAGGGGCTGGGATTTCGTCTGCACGGGGAGTTCGACGAGGAAGATTACCGGATCGCGGTGTACGTGTGGGAAGCTGGTCGCTGAGGACGCTAGGCAGTTTGGCCAATCGGTTCTATGCTTGAGGCGTTCCGGAGCAGACATCGCAATGCGTAGAACTGTTTGTGTTATCACCCTGGCGCTGCCGATCGAGATCGACCCCCGTTCCTTCCGCCAGATCGAGCGGCTGGCGCGCGATTATGCGGTCACCGTGATCGGCTTTGGCACGCCCCCGCCCGCCTGGAAGGATCTGGGCATCACCTGGCGGGCCGTCGATCGATCGCGCAACCGGGTGCAGTTGGCTATCGAGCTGCTGCTGCTCATCCTGGGCCGGCTGATCCCCGCGGCCTATGATCTCTATTTCTGGCGGCGCCCCGTTACATGCAGACGCTCCGCTATGCCGTCGAGTGCCGCGCCGACGCCTACCACGCCAGCGACTGGGCGGCGATCCCCTGGCGGTGCGTGCGGCCGAACAGATGGGTGGGACGGCGAAGGTCGTCTTCGACGCCGACGAGCACTGGCCGACCGAGCGGGAGAGCAGTCGAACCTGGCGGTGGTTTTTCGGGCCGATGATCCACCACTTTCTGAAGCGTTTTGCCTCCGGCGTCGACGCCTCGATCCACGTCTCGCAGTCGCTTTCGGACAGTTTCGAAGCGGACTACGGCCTGGGCGGCACGGTCATCTACAACGTGCCGGACGCCGTGGAAACGCCCGATCATCCGGTCGACCCGGAGCACATCCGGCTGATCTTTCATGGCGCGGCGATCCCCAACCGCCATTTGGAGGTGCTGATCGACGCGATCGCCCTGTGCCAGCCGCGCTTCGAGCTGCATTTCCTGATTGTGGGCGATCAGACGTACGTCGACTGGCTGAAGGGGTATGCCCAGCAGAAGGCGCCGGGTCGTGTGATGTTCCGTCCGCCGGTGAGCATGCACGAAGTGGTGCGGACGATCGCCGACTGTGACCTCGAACTGAGCTGGACGGCGCCGACCACTTACACCAATCGCTACACCCTGCCGAATAAGTTGTTCGAGGCGGCGGTGGCCGGCCTGGGGGTGATCGTGGGGCCTGGCACGGCGCACGAGCAGTTGGTCACGCACTATGGCTACGGCTTCGCGGCGCGGTCGTTCAGCGCGGAAGATCTGGCGGCGGCGGTGGATGCACTGACGGTCGAACAGGTGACGGCGCTGCGGGCTGCGGCGCGACAGGCGGGGAAGGTGCTGAACGCCGGCGTGGAGCTGGAGAAGATCGGCCAGTTATACCGGGGGTTGTGGGCGGGGGATACGTGAACCCCTCACCTGACCCCCTCTCCTGGGCGAGCTCGCCCACGCAAGCGGGGCGAGGGGGAACCGGCTGCGGAGAGTCTTAAGGTAGATGAATCTTCTGTCGCGGCGCGTTTGATGGCGCGAGACGTTCTGTGAGCGGCGGTGGCGGACACGCCAGGGCATGTCCCTCTGAAGCCGCGGGCTGGCCGGTGCCTCAGCCGATGCGGCGGGGGCCGTCCTTGCGCGGGGCGCGCACTTCGCCGACCGGTCGGCCAGTGACCACTTCCTTCATGGCGTCGTAGAAGGCATCGTCGTAGCCGCGCGTCTTGACGACGACCGGCATGGGCACGGCGTGGCCCATGATGATCACCTGCTGCTTGGTATCGAGACGCGACAGCACCTCGCGCAGGGCCACGGCGCCGCTGATGCCCATCAGCACGGCGGTGATGTCGCGATCGTTGTCCAGCAGGGCGGTGACGCGCGTGCCGATCTGGCTCATCACTTCTTCGTCGATACCGCTCGGCCGCTGATCGACCACCAGCAGGGTGACCTTGTACTTGCGCATTTCGCGGGCGATGACGCCGAAGGTCGTCTGGTTGGCCACCTTCGGGTCAAGAAACTTGTGCGCCTCTTCAATGACAATCAGCAGCTGCGGCGGCTCGTGCGCCTTGTCGCCCAGCGCCTTCTCGACGCGCTCGACGTATTGCTCGTGGATGCGGCGGGTGAGGAAGTTGGCGACCAGCATGTAGGCTTCGAGCGAGTTGCCATAGCGCCCGAACTCCAGCACGATGCTGCGCTCCTCTTCCAGCGCGGCCATGATCTGCGCGACGCTGTCGGCGGCCGGCTGGCGGGTGAGGAACTCCCAGCGCTCGAAGCGCTGAAGGCGGCGCTGGAGGGCGGCGAGCGTCCCGGCCCGGTGGGGCGACTCTTCTTCGACGGCGTCGAAATCCATGGCCCCGGCGTCGATCAGGCGGGCGATCCAGTCGGCGCCCCACTCCTTGCGCAGCATGCGGGCGGCGTCGAGCATGGCATCGGACAGGTTCATCGAGACGCGCAGGTTTTCCAGGTCTTCCGGCTCGATCTCGTTGTAGCCGATCTTGACGTCGAAGTCGGATTTGGCGTCGCGGCGTCGGGTCGATTCCGGGTCGAGTGTGTAGATCAGCACCTTGTCGGAGCCGAGCACCTGGCGCAGCCCCTTGGCCTGGACGCCGCGTTCGTCGGGGGCGGACCAGCCATAGTCGTTGTGCATGTCGAAGATCAGGGCGGTGGCCTGCTTCTTGGCGATCACGCCGGCCAGGAGCATGCGGGTGAGGAAGCTCTTGCCCGTGCCGCTCTTGCCGAAGACGCCGATCGAGCGCTGCACCAGCGCATTGAGGTCGAGGTTGATCTGGGTGGTCTCCAGTTCCAGAGGGGCGCCGACGTTGAAGTGCGTCTCGTCCTCCGGGCCAAAGACGGCGTTGACGTCCTGCACGGTGGCGTCGTAGACCGGCATGAAGTGACCGGGGATGGTCTTGACCGGCTTGGGTTTGCCCAGCGTGTGACCGGCCTCCTCGTCGATCGCGAGCAGGGGCTGCACGTTGATCTTGCCGTAGGCGGCCGTACCGCCGTAGACCTCCGCCAGAAACGGATCGCTGAAGTCGGGCGGGGCGCTCTGGATGTCGGGGTTGGTGTTGTCCAGCACCACGTCGGTGATCATGCAGAAGAAGCGTTTGTGCTGCCCGTGCACCACGATGTAGCGGCCCACGGCCAGATCTTCGATCGGCACGCCGATATCCAGCTTGACGACCAGCCCTTTGCTGAGCGAGCCGCCGACCACCACCCCAAGCCGGAAATCGACGGGATCGGCCAGGATGGACTCGCGTCCGCGAGGGAACATTTGTTCTAGATCGTAGGGCTGATCGAAGGCACTCATGACACTACATTCTCCGTCAGTTCATTACGGGTTGGGGAACCCAGATTATACCACAAAACGGCCACTCCATCCGCTGCGAAGCGGCACGCCATTTGGTCACGCGCTCCGCCTTGAGACAGCTAATATCGAGTATAATCGGGAACTTCATTCAGGCGCTACAACGTGAAAGGGTTCGTACCGTGGCGGAAATATCGGAGGCTCAGATTTTGCGGCAGATCAAGAGCCGGTTGATCCGCTCGGAGGTGCAGGTCACGGCGCCGTTCCCGATGAAGGGGCTGCTGATGGACGCCGCGCTGACCACCCCCGCCAACACCCTGATCCTGATCGATGCCCGAATCTCGACCGATAAGGACGTGCTGACCACGGCGTCGAGCAACCTGGAACGCTTTAAAGAAGTGATTGGCACCGAGCACGGCTTTGTCGCGGTGCCGATCGGCGCGCCGACCTACGATCTGCCCAATGTGGAGCCGCTGGATCGTGTGGTGGCATATGCCAAGATGCTGGACAAGGGGGAACGGGAGGACAATGTTCCGCGCCGCAAAGCCCGCGATCTGGACGCCGTCGTTCAGGCGGAACCTGAAAAGCCGAAGACGCTGTTCGTGGCCATGCCCTTCGCGCAGGAATACGAAGACACGTTCTTTCTGGCCATTTCCGCAGCGGCGCAGCAGCACGGGCTGGTCGCCCAGCGGATGGACGCGATCGTCTATGACGACCTGATCATGACCAAGATGCACAAGAGCATCACGTCTTCGGCGCTGTTCATCGCCGATCTGTCGCAAGGCAATCCCAACGTGATGTACGAGCTGGGGTATGCCAAGGCCAAAAACAGACCGACGATTCTGATCTCCGCCACGCCGGTGGCCGAGCTGCCCTTCGACGTGCGCGGTTGGCCGGTCACGCAGTACAAGCTCGGTCAGGTGCACAAGCTGGCGGCGGAACTGAGCAAGCAGATCAAGGAACTCAAAGCGAAGGAATGAGAGACGAGAGATGAGAACGTGTTTGCCGATGACTTGGGCGGACACGTGGGTTCGCGTCTTCAACGCAACGGGCATGTGCAGGGACGCACCGGTGTGTTCGCCCGGAAACCTACTGAACTGCGTCTTCACAAACTCGCCTACGCCTATAAGCTTTGAGGTTCTAAGACAGATTCTTTTTTCGAACACTTGTGCAAAAATGCAGTAGGCCGTAGACTGTTTCCAGAAACGCCGTATGCCTGGCGCCACAGGCAATGACAAAAGGGAGGCAATCCGATGGACGCCATGCTGAAGATGGGCATCTGGGAGCAGTTTGGGGCGGCAATCGACATGCTGGACGACGCCATTCGCCTGTGCCCCGACTCGCTGTGGACGTCGGTCGTCTGGAAGGACCCGGACGACGCGCGCTATGGGCAGTACTGGTATGTGGCCTACCATACCGTGGTGTGGCTGGATCTGTACCTTTTCGGCGCGTCGGAAGGGTTTGCGCCGCCGCCGCCTTTTGTCCGCGGCCAGCTGCCGGAACAGCCGCATACGAAAGAACAGGTGCGCACCTATCTGGCGCAGTGCCGCCAGAAGTGCCAGAGCACTCTGGAAGGATTGACCGACGAAAAAGCCCAGCAGATCTGCAAATTCAACTGGATTGAGACGCCCTACCTGATTCTCCAGATCTACAGCATGCGACACGTTCAGGAACACGCCGCGCAGTTGAACCTGCTGCTCGGACAGCACGACGTGCCGGAACTCGACTGGGTGGCAACGGCCAGGAGTAATGCGACATAATCTATCGGTAGAACGATCTCAGCCTGGTCCGGTCGGGGCTGACGGCGGATGAAGAGCGGGACACCTGCGTAGGTGTCCCGCTCTTTTCATGATGGATCAGGGTGCGGCGGCGAAGGTGATGAAGCGCGGATAGGGGATGCCAGGCCACGTTCCGATGTACCAGGCGAGACGATGGTTAAAGCTGTGGCGGATCGTGCTGTCGTCGACGTACAGTTCCAGGATGTAACAGCAGTCGGTGAACGACTCGCCGAGATCCTGCATGTCGATGTCGCGCAGATGCACGAGACCGCTGCCGACTGTGCCGGTCGCATCGGTGTTCTTGAAACCGGAACCATCATCGGCGTCGAAGTGATAGTGCGGGCCGTAGGTAACCGTGGCCGGCGGGCTGCCGCCGCGGACATACAGGCTGAAGGCGAGATAATGATCGTCACTAAATTCGCCCCATACCTCAAAGACGCTAGCGCCGGCGGGCGCTTCGCCACAGGCCTGCACAACCTTGCCTTCGTCCGGCAGCTGCATCTCCAGGCCGGAGACCACGGGACGGGTGTTGTCGAGCTGGATGTGATGATCGACCGGCTCACGATGCAGACCGGCCGAGTCTTCCCATTCCAACCAGACGACGTAGTGATCCTCACGATCGCGACCGGCGGCCGGACCGGCGGGCAGCGAGAGCGTATCCCAAACGGCCAACCGGAGCCCGGCGTTGACGCAGGCATTCGAGAAGCGCACGCCGTCGCCATCGACGTCAAAGCCTGTCTTCGCCTCCAGATACGGTAAGGCCTCCATCCAGCCATCCGGGTCAGTTTGCAGCGTCAGAGCCACTGCCGGGTTGTACGAGCAGGCGCCCAGCCAGGGATCCCAGTTGGCAATTTGCCAGGTGGTTTGAATGCCCGTGCCTGTTCCGACCGCTGGCACCGCTTCGGCGATCTCGCGGACCACGACGCGGAAGCGCTTCACCTCACTGTCTGGCAAGAAGCCGTCAAATGGGACGTACTGACCGCAGGGCTGGCGAAAATCCGGATCTGTGGCGTTGCGATACAGCCCTGTGAATGCCGGATTCACGCTGCCTATCGATGCCACACCCCCTTCAAAGTCGGCGACCAGGTGATCGTCACCGCACATCGTCTGGATGTTGGGATCGTAGACCGGCTCACGAAAGGCGATGTGAATAGCATCCACCCCGAGGAAGCGAGCCGCCGGCTCGAATGGGGCCACCAGATCTTCATTGTGGAACACGATTGCTCCGCCATAGCGGAGCACGTCGCCGTCGGTGAAACTACTCTCACCGTCGTAAAGGATCTCGGTGGAGAAGAGCAGCGAGCGTCGATCCGGCTCACGCCGCCCCGTCAGGCCATCCAGGCCAAAATCGACGCCGCGCATCGGGATCCCGGCCGGAGTCGGCGGCGAAAGCAGCTGGCTCTGATGCGGCAGGACGATACCATGCCGCGCGGAAAGAACATCGCCATCCAGAATCAATGAATTACGCAGATACGGTGCGGTTCCTTCCACAGAGAACCAGATATCGATATTCAGTTCGTGTAGGACACCCTGTAGCTTGCCGCCCAGCCAGTCGTCCGGTGGGGTGCCGGTCGCGATGTCGATGAAGCGCCGCAGGTTCTCGTCGCTGCCCACAAAATGCAGGCCATCGAGGCCGATGTTGAAGGAAATCTGGAAGGGGGCGACAAGGGCCTGGTTAGGGATGCGGAAGCCCGGCGTGAACAACACGTCACCCGCCGTGAAATTGCCGTGTGGGCTGTCGAGCTCTGTTGAGAAGGCGACGATGCCCCGTTCAAAGTCGAGGATGTCTACTGCGTCGAGGCCAAGATCCTGGACCACATCGAATTGACGCGCCAGCCACGCGTTGCGGGCGCAGACCCGGCCGTCGAAACTGAGCAGGTCGCCATCGGAAATGTAACGGTTGCCGTCGAAGGGAACCGGGCCATGGCTGATGAAGTCTTCTTCGGTCGAGAAGGCACCGCTGCGGCACCATTCAAGCGTATCGATTTCCTGGGCGGTTGCCGTCCAGGACGTTGACAGGAGTAGAACGAAGAGTAACAACGTCCAGAACCCGACGTGAACACGGTTTCGTTCAAGCATTTTGGCCTCCTTGCGGCAAATGGCTGAACAAGAACGAACCGGATTCGAAACAGGCTGCGGGGAACTTGCCCTGTGGAGGAAAGATTGGCCTGCCAATAAAGAGGGCAAGATGCGATTGTGAATTCTGTAACTAATCCCACTATACGATGATCTTAAGATGCTGGTCAAGCATGCCAAGCATTGGAATCACGGTTCGTATAGCGCTCGCCAGCGGTATGGAGCGGATTGGCTGCTGCTATGCGTGGCCCATCAGGTCCACACACGGGAAAAAGCGACTTAGAAACAGGTCACTTCAAAATGGATTTACGGCTTAACGAAAGCGCTGTACTGCACCCCTGAGACGCACTGTTGAATTTCATGGGCATGACGCCGGGGACGAGCGATGTGAGAAGGGAAATACGCAGCAGCCAACCGGCGACGACCATCCCCCCTACTGCAATAGTGAGGAAAGCAATTCGCAGCGCCCAACTCCTGAGGACAGCGGAATACATGGCGAGTACTATCCTTGCCGGGCTGGCGAGCGCCCAAAACAACGGAGCGCTCACAGCTGAAAACGAACCTGCCTCAGCCGTGGTAACGGCCGGCATCGCTGTTTAAGCCATGGTGGTTTTATCCGTCGCGGCTGAAGGCCAGAATGGAGTTACCGGTGAGCGCGTAGACCAGATTTATGTTGGAGTCGACCACCACGTTATTGAGCGCTCTGAAAATCTCCTCGCTCTCCGTGCGGTAGGCTTTCATGAAGGTGCCGGCCATGGTCGTCTCGTAGAGTGTGCCCGTCTCCTGCTCGACGAAGAACAGGCCCTGCGCGATCGGGTTGGTGTTCATAAACATGGCGCGCGGGCTGGCCATGGTCTGAGTGGGCGGGAAGGTGAAGGCGAAGGGCTGCTGTTCCCCGGAGCGAAAACGGGCCACGATGCCGTTGCTGAGCAGCAGGTAGATGTCGCCGACGCTGGTGATGGCGAAATCAACGGCCTGGGTGATGTCCGGGCGGGTGACGCCGGCGAAGTATTCGAGCGGCAGGCTGCCGAAGGAGCCGCCGCTGGGATCGTAGCGCCAGATCTGGTTGCCGCCGGGGTCGAGGACGTAGAGGCGGCCTTCCCAGAACTGCATGGCCTTGGGCGACTGCCAGGTTTCGGTGCCGACCAACTGCTGCGCCGAGCAGTCCTGCAGGAAGCGCGGCGGGCAGGCGACGAGCAGGCCATTCTGGTCGAGCGCGGTGATGACGTTGCTGGCCGGCAGGCCCGCGCCGTTGTCGGCCCAGGCGATATCGACCAGGGTGCCGACGTCGAAGTTGATCACCCGGCCGCCGCGGCGCATGGCCGGGATCGGCTCGTAGGAGCCGGCGACGACGCCCAACCCGTCTTCGGTGAGCGCGACGCGGTAGACCTGCTGATTGTTGGAATCCAGCACGTAGACGTCGTCGCCTTGCAGGACGATCTCGGTCAACTGTGCGTTGGGGAAGGCGTAGAGCGGTGTGGGGTTGCGCCGGGTGATGTTCTGGAGCGTGTCGAGGACGCTGCGCGCCTCGCGGCTGAGGCCGGTCAGGGTGGCGTCTGGCTCGTCGCGCAGAGAGTCGCATTCGTTGACGACGACCAACACGGCATTCCAGGCGGCGACCACACCGGTGAGGTCAGTCGGGCTGATGGTACGCGCAGTGTCGCCGGCGATGATGGCGCGCTCGACACACTGGTCGAACTCGCTTTCGCCGGTGCCGCTCACCCACAGCAGGATGACCGCCACAACCAACAGGACCGGGAGCAGGATGGCGATGCCGGCCGCCGCCGGCGAAGACATCCAACTGCGCTGACCCTCTTTGGGCGCCGGGATGAACCGGTCGAAGACATGCGATACCAGGCCGACGGCGCTGGCGGTGCGTCTGGCCATGCCGCTGCCGATCGCCTTGAAGGGCGAGCGCCGGGCGCGGGGCACGATGACCGGCGCCTGTTTTTCCGCCTCGGCCGTTTTGGGTGCAGCGCCGGCGGCCGTGGCCGAGCCGGCTTCGCCGCTGCGAATGCTCGCCGACGATTCGCCGATTTTGGCCGGATAGGGTGTGGAGCTGAGCGGCGGCACCATCTCGATCATCATCAGGGTGACGGTACGCTTGACCAGCTCGCGCAGGAGGCGAGGGCCGCGCCGATGTCTTCGGCCCCGAGCGCCGAGCCGGAGGCGTCGAGCGGGTATTCGAGCAGGGCGGCGTCGGCGAAGACCATACGGGTATGGACGCCGACCACATGGCGCGACATGCGCACGTCGGGAATGGGCTGGACGCCCAGGGGCGGCGTGAAGACCTGATCGTCATCTTCCGGATTGGTCGGAAAGACCTGGGTGATGCCGTCTTTTTGCAGCAGGATGACGGCGCCGCCGACCTTGCCGAGGAACAGGTCGCTGCCGCGCAGCACGCCGCAGATCATGCTGGCTTCCAGCAGTTTGCCTTCGCGCTGGTTCTGCTCGTGCAGCCGCTCGTTGAGCATGATGATGGCCGCGCGAATGCCCGAGGTGACGCTGCCGCTGCCGTCAAAGTAGTGGGCGGCAGCGTCGCGCGCCAGCGTGGCATAGAATTCCGCGGCGGCGGTGGACTCGCCGGAGGGCGTCACCAGCGCGTAGAAGGTATCGGCTTCGCGACCGCGCGCGGCACGGCGTGGCGACATCTCCACCAGGGCGCCAGGGGGCGGTTGGCTGATCGATCGGCCGCCGACGACGTAGAGATAGCCCACCAGGGATTCATATTCAAACGGCATAACTGCCTCGTTCCATTGTGCCTACGATGTGCCTACGAGTCGTTCACGAGATCATGTCCGCCGGAAGGTGGTCCACCCGATTGAGATAGCGAATGATGACCCGGTCACGGTCCGTAATATCGATGCGCGTGATGGCAGTATTGTAATGCTGAAAGTAGTTGGAGCGTGTAGGCAGCATTCCGAGCAGGGCTTTGAGCAGCATGTCGAGGAAGGTTCCGTGGGTGACCATGCCGATGCGGGCGTCACGGTCCCGGCCGGCGGCGCGCTCGCGCAGTTCGACGGCCAGGGTGATCGCGCGGCCACAGGCCTGACCGTAGGATTCTCGGCCCAGGCGGATGTCGTACCAGCCATGGTCGGCGTGCAGGTCGCGGAGAATGAAACGCGGAAATTCCTTCAGGACCGCCTTGCGCGTCTTGCCTGGATAGGGAGTGACGACGCTGCCCTTCTCCAGATACAGGCCGCCGTGCTCGAAAATGTCGTAGCGCACCACCGCCGGAAGATCGAGCGCCTGCGAAATCGGCAAGGCCGTTTGCAGCGCCCGATACATGGGACTGACCAGCAGGTCGGTCAGTTTCACCCCGGTCGGCTCTTCGTCGTCGTAACGCGAATAGCCTGTGGCAGCGCTCATCAGCGGATCGCGCCGGGGGGCGGTGGCGATGAACTCGGACAGCAGGATGCTCTGCTGATACCCGAGCTTGGTCAGTATGGGATCATGGCTTCGCTCGGTGTCATCTTCAAGCGCGTTATTCGTCGACTGTCCATGCCGGATGAGATAGAGTTCCACGACGCTACGCCTCTTTCATTCCAGGATGTTCACGCGCTCCCGCCGCGCGTTCAGCGGCGGAGCCAGGTCGTCGGCCGATCACAGACCCTCGTAGGCGGCTGTCGTGAGCGGCCAGGTGGCGACGGCATCGAGGTCGAGGTCATGCTCGATGCCCGTCGCGAAGCGATAATATCCCGCTGCGGCGATCATGGCCGCGTTGTCGGTGCACAGGCTCAGCGGCGGCACGCGCACCGGCAGGGAGGTTTCGCGGCGCATCGCTTCGCGCAGGGCGCTGTTGGCGCTGACGCCGCCGGCGATGAGGATTTCGCTGACCCGATGCTCGTCCGCCGCCCGCGCCGTCTTGCCGACCAGCGAGTCGACGAGCGCCCGTTGGAAACTGGCGGCGACATCGGCGACGCTGATGCCGGATCGCAGCACGAAGGCATGCTCGCGGGTGCCGCGCCGGGCGTTATTGGCCGGCGGGACGGTGGCAGCGCGCAGCACGGCCGTCTTCAACCCACTGAAACTGAAATCGAAGCTGTCGTCGGCCTTGCCACGAGGGAAGTCGAAGGCCGAGGCGTTGCCGTTTTGAGCGACTTTCTCGATGTTCGGACCGCCTGGGAAAGGCAGCCCGAGCATGCGGCCGACCTTGTCGAAGGCTTCGCCGGCGGCATCGTCGAGGGTGCCGCCCAGGCGCTCGTAGATGCCGTGATCGCGCATGAGCAGCAGCTCGGTATGGCCGCCGCTGACGATCAGCACCAGGACAGGGAACTCGATCGGGCGTTCCGGCTCGGTCAGCCAGAGCGAGTAGACGTGGCCTTCCAGGTGGTTGATGCCGATCAGCGGCTTGTCGAGGGCCAGCGCCATCCCTTTGGCGAAATTGACGCCGACCAGCAGCGAGCCGATCAGGCCGGGGCCGCGGGTGACGGCGATGACGTCGATGTCGGCCCCGGTGATGCCGGCCTCGCGCAGCGCCTGATCGACCACCGGGCTGATGGCTTCGACATGGGCGCGGCTGGCGACTTCAGGATAGACGCCGCCATAGCGGGCGTGCAGCTCGATCTGTGAGGCGACCACATTGGAGCGAATGACCTCACCGTCGAGGACGACGGCAGCGGCGGTTTCATCGCAGGATGTCTCAATGGCAAAAACGGTGGTCATGCTGGGATAGCTCTTTGCAGGCGAGGGCGCGCATGTGCTGCGATACGGGTGCGTGTATACTCTGTCGATTATAGACGGCACCTGCGAAAAACTCTGGCACCAGTTGTCTTAATGGTGTGGATAAATTCACGAAGTTGATAATACAAACCTGTTGGACTGTGGCGCACTGCGACTATAATCGATAGTGTTCCGAACCATAGTTGATGTGGCGAAGTGGTACGCAATGGGGCTGCTTCGCGGGGGACGACACGGGAAGCACTCCCAGGTCGACATACGATGCTATGGTGCAGTCCGGCGGGGATCGGACAAGAACCGAGAAAGGCTTAAATCCATCATGCCCATTACGACGGCCTGGCAAGACAGCGAAGAGACGATATTTCGGATCATTATTGACGGAAAATGGGAATGGCAGGAGATGGAGGCGGCTCACACCGCCGCCTTCAACGCCATTTCTTCCAAGAACCAGCGCACGCACCTCGTGTACGATGCCACGTCCTCCGGCTATATTCCGGTGAGCGATACACTGGGGAAGGCCGCTGCCCTGGTCGGCGCCATGCCAGAGAATGTCGGCTACATTCTGGTGGTGACCAACGTGACCTTCGCCCGGCTGTTCATCGACGCGCTGACCAAGGCGCCGGCAGTGGGTCTGGTGAAGAAGCTGATCTCCGGCAATACGCTGAACGAGGCGCTGGAGAAGCTCAAAGCCCGGTTGGCGTCTGAAAGCCCGAGGTAGCCCATCGCGGGGCCATCGACTGACGAGATGCCGTGAAGTGTCGCGCGATGCCTATTCGCCCATGGTCGATTTCGTCCCGTGCGGCATGATGCGCTGCGTCAGCCTGAACGCGCCCGGGTCTGCTTACAACCGGCATAACGACAGAACAGACTCTTGAGCAACGTATTCCGTTTGCGACGACTGAGCTTCAGCGTGCCGCGCCCGTCCGTCTTCAACCCGGCGGCGAACCGCTTTTTTGTGGACGACCAGCCGATAGAACCGGTCCTGCCCCTGACGCACCTGATGGCCGGATCGCCGCCGTTCGCGCGCTATGCCCGCCAGGTCCGATGGCTGCGCGACGGAGACCAGGGCATACGCCGTGCGGTCTGGGCGGCGCGAATCGGCGTGGTCTCCCTGTACCTCCTGCTGATCCTTTACATGCTTGCGGCCGAAACCCGGACCCAACCGACGTCGCCCCTCGCGCTGGCGCAGGCCGCGGTGAACGCCAGCGGCGCGCTGCTGCTGCTCGGGCTGGTTGGGGCGCTGGTGACGGACCTGATCTGCTTCGCCGCCGCGCTGAGGGTGCACGACCGCGGCCCGATGCACGATCTGCTCTGCCTGAGCCGGGTGTCGAGCCGGGGGATCATCATTTCGCAGTATGCCGCCGTGCGCCTCCAGGGATGGCGCTGGATGAACGTGGTGTTTCACCTGCGGATCGTCGGCGTGCTGACCTTCATCCTCAGCCGTTTCCTCGTCGTGCCGCTGGCGGAACACGCGACGTACGGCGCCTCCGTCAAAGCCCTCGACGGGTTCGACCGGCTGATCGAATACGGAATCGTGCTGAGTCTGAGCATCGTGTTCGTCGCGGAAGCCCGCTGGCGGCTGGATGGGGTGAGCGCGTGGGCGCTGGCCGCCGCAGCGCGCCAGGATGAGGCCGTGCCTCCAGCCTTCCGTGTGCTGTTCAGCGCACTGCTGCTGTGGATCATGCAAGTCGTGGTGCTGGTGATCGCGCTGTTTTTCATGATCTCGCTATCACTGGTGGTCATCAACTTCCTGGAAAACGCGCCGCTGCCTCTGGTCCTGCAAAGCGCGCTGGCCATCCCGTGCGGGATAGGGATCACGCTGCTGCTGCGCTGGATGGTGCAGGGGCACTACCGCGCCATGATCGCTCGCGAACTGCGCCTGGCGCAGCGCAGCGCCTTTCCAGGAGTCGCGACAGCGCTGTGATAGCCATGACTTATGTCCTATGCGGGAAGGCCATGAGGCAAGCGCACCCATGAGACGTGTCTGGTTAGACGTTGCAATAGACGGTAACATTGTGTCGAAACCTGCGTGCCTGTGAAAGTAAGACCCATGCCTATCGAAGTTCGTCCGGTGAAGTCGCCCGCAGACCTGAAAGCATTCATCGAATTTCCCTGGACGCTGTACAAGGACGATCGGAACTGGGTGCCCAATCTGCTGTCGATGCGGCGGGATCTGTTCGACAAGAAGAAGAACCCTGGCTGGGAATACATGGAAGGGGAGTACTTCATCGCGCAGCGCGATGGGCAGGTCGTCGGCACGATCGGCGCCGTGGTCAACCATCGGCACAACGAATTCCAGAACGAAAAGGTCGGCTGGTTCGGCGCGTTCGAACTGTACGATGACCAGGAAGTGGCGACCGCTTTGCTGAACGTGGCGGCCGGCTGGATTCAGGCGCAAGGCATGCCGGTCATGCGCGGACCGCAGACGTTCACGACGCACGAGGAGACCGGGCTGCTGGTCGACGGCTTCACCCAGCCGATTCTTCTGATGCCTTACAACAAACCGTATATGGAGCGGCTGGTGCTGGGGGCAGGTCTGCACCCGATCATGGATACCTACAGCTTCACGCTCGCCGCTGCCAAGGCCCGCGAGACCGAGCTGCTGCCCCGACTGCGACGCATCACCGAGTCGATCATGAAGCGCAGCAAGATCACCCTGCGCAAAATCGATGCGTCGAACCTGAAGTCGGAGTTTCAACTCTTCAAGGATCTCTACAACGCGGCGTGGGACAAGAACTGGGGCTTTGTGCCGATGACGCCGCGCGAACTGGACGCCATGGTCAAGTCGCTGGGGCAGTTCTTCGATCCACGGCTGGCCTTTTTTGCCTATGTAGAAGGGGAGCCGGCGGGCTTCATCATGGCCATTCCGGACTTCAACGAGGTGCTGAAACTTGCCAACCCCCGCCCCGGCATGCCGGAGCCGATCAGCCTGCTCAAGGCGCTGTACTACTGGAAGGTCCGGCCGGCCATCCGATGGGTGCGCGTCCCGCTGATGGGCGTCAAGGAGCAGTATCGCAGCAAAGGCGTGGACGCGGTGTTGTACTCGCACATTCTGGATGCGGTGCTGGAGGCGGGCTATGACCATGGCGATTTTGGCTGGATCCTGTCCACCAACACCACGATGGTCAGCATCGCCAAGAACTTCGGATCGGAAATCTACAAAACTTATCGATACTACGAGCGAAGTGTGACGTGAACTGGTGGGCGCTACGTTGAGCACGCACCCTTATTCTGATAGTGCCTGCCTTACCGAGCGGCCGGTCACGAAGGCGTTTGTTCGTAGCCGTCGTACTGAAAACCATTGAAAGCGGATTCAAACCCTATGGCTCAGATCCTCATTGTTGACGATGAATTCCTGACGACGGAGATGCTTGCAACATTCATCGGCATTATTGGACATCAGGCGACAGAAGCGTACAGCGGGCACGAGATGTGGATGAAGCTCAACTATCTCGCGCCGGATGCGATTCTGCTCGACATCATGCTGCCGGATTCCAATGGGCTGGAACTGTGCCGGGCGCTGCGCAACGACCCCAAGACCTCCCACGTGCCGATCATCATCATCAGCGCGCATGCCCCGCCCATGACGCGAGAGGCGGACGACGCCGGCGCTGACGCCTACCTGGTCAAGCCGATCAGCCTGCAAGCTCTGCGCAACGTGCTGGCCGAGGTCGGAGTCGGGCAGAGCGCGCAGAAGGCCAAGGATTAGTTCGCGAACCGCCCGCCATCTCGGGCGCATCGCGATGCGCCCCGACGAAACATGGTTGTGTGGTTACGCAAGCACGCGGCGGATCTGAGCGACCAGGGAGGCGCGGTCGACCGGTTTCGTCAGATAGCCCGCCGCCCCCAGGGCCAGACCCTGTGCCTCCTGATTGAGCACCGAGAGGATGATCACCGGGATATGCGAGGTGGTCGGGTCATTCTTCAGCGTTTGCAGCACCTCCCACCCTGAAATCTGCGGCATCATGACATCGGTGATCACCACATCGGGCGGGCTGCTCTTGACGAGCGCCAGCGCCTGGGATGGGCTGTTCATGCCCGTCACCAGATAATCCTCGCGGTTGAGACAGTTGTCGATGAACTGGAGTGTCACCACGTCGTCGTCGATCACCAGGACGCGCACCCGCTCGTCGCCAGCCTCCGCCTTGGGAGCGCCGCCCGCAGTCATGCGCAGCGCGGGCAGGATGACGGTGAAGACGCTGCCCACGCCGACTTCGCTTTCCACCCAGATGTAGCCATCGTGGAGCTCAACCAGCCGCTTGCAGATGGCCAGACCCAGGCCGGTGCCGCCAAATTCGCGCGCTGCCGAGTTGTCCGCCTGACGGAAACTGTCGAAGACGATCGCCTGATCTTCGGGTGAGATGCCGATGCCGGTGTCCTGGATGGCCAGCGCGACGTAATCGCCGGGAGGAATGCGCAGGGTCTCCGGCGGCTGGATGTAGGAGATGCTCCGGCCGCGCCCGCCGATGGTCACCGGCTCGATGGAGACGCGGATGCCGCCCTCGCGCGTGAACTTGACGGCGTTGGCCAGGAGATTGACGAGGATCTGTTTCATGGCGCGGGTGTCGGCGCTGACCTGGGCCTCGTCGGGCGAGCTGAAGACGTCGAAGGCCAGGCCCTTTGTCTCAAGTCCTGGCAGAAGTTCGCGCATCACCGGGTCGACCAGTTCGGACAGGCGCATCGGCGCGCGGTGGATGGTCATCTGTCCGGCTTCGATCTTGCTCAGATCCAGCACGTCGTCGATCAGCGAGAGCAGGTGCTTGCCGCTGGCATTGACGCGGCTGACTCGGTCGCGCTGTTCGTCGTTCATGTCGCCGTAGAAGCCGTCGGCCAGCATGTCGCTGTAGCCGATGATGGCATTGAGCGGGGTGCGCAGTTCGTGGCTGATAGTGGCCAGGAACGCGCTCTTGAGCTGGTTGGCGGTGAGGGCCTGCTCGTAGAGACGGGCGTTGCTGATGGCCATCGCCACCTGCCCGGCCATGGTCATGAGCATTTCGCGGTCGGCGCGGGTGAAGACGCGGCGCTGCCGGACCATGTCGATGCCCACCGAGCCGATGACCAGATCGCGCGCGACCAGCGGGGCGATGAGCATCGACTGCGAGCCGACTCGCTTCATGGTGGCGCGTGTGGGCTCGTCCAGCGACGGATCTTCGCTGTCCTCGATGCTGACCACCGCGCTCTGCTTGATCAGACGATGCATGGTCGGATTATTGTGCACGGGAATCTTGAGGCCGAGCGCGCCGGTATCCGGGTACTCCGCCGCCAGCACGGCGTCCGGCGTGATGCCGGCATCGATGTCGCCGGGATCGAAAAGCACGATGCCGCAGTGATCGACTTCGAACAGATCGACCACCATCTGCGCCGTCCTGTTGAGGATTTCGGTGCTATTGAGCGATGAGGCGATGATGCTGCTCATGCGGTGCAGCGAGGCCAGACGGCGCGAACGCTGCTGAAGCATGAGGATATTGCTGCGCGATTGGGTGTAGAGGCGCGCGTTTTCGACGGCGATGGCGCCCTGGCGCGCCAGCGAGAAGGCGGCGCTGGCATCGCGCTGGCTGAAGGGATGGCCGCCGTGCCGGCCCAGCAGGACCATACCGACGACGTTCTCCTGGGTGACCATGGGCACGAGCAGCCAGACGCTGGGGGTGATCTGGCGCACGCCGGGTGGCGGTTCCTCCCACCAGACGCCGGTGTCCTCGATGTCTTCGACGATGACCGGCTGGCGGGCCACGATCGAGCGGCGCGGCGGGCTGTCTTCGACCGGCGTGAGGTCGGCGCCCTTGGGGAAATGGTCGCCGTCGTGGGTCACGCCGACCACCATGTGGGCATCGCCGCTCTGGGCTTTGCGCGCCTCCATCAGCAGGACGGCGGCGCTGTCGTAGCCCACCACCCGCTGGAACTGATCGAGCAGGCGCTCCAGCACATCGTCGTAGTCGACGATCTGGCTGACCAACTGGCCGACCTGGGTGAGGGCTTCGGCGATCAGACGGCGCTCCCGCTCCATCTCCATCAGCCGCGCATTGTCCTGGGCCAGCGAGATCGAACTGGCCAGCGCAATCAGCGTGGTCAGGTCGTCATCCTGAAAGGCGCCGGGCACGACGCTCTGAAGGCTGATCAGGCCGATGACGTCACCGGCACGGGCGCGCAGCGGCACGCCCATCCAGGCGCGCGACCACAGACCGGGTTCGCGCGGGTCACGTTCGATGTTCATGGCGGCCAGCCGCTCGGATTCCGTCTCCAGATCGCGGAAATAGACCTCGACGCCGTAGTTGATGACGGCGCGGCTGATTCCGCAGAGGGGGATGGGGGCAAGTTCGACCCGCATGCCATCATCGACGGCGAGGGGGAGGGTGAGCGTCCCCTGCTCGCGATCGTAGAAAGCCGCGAAGAAGGACGTGGCATCGAACATCATGGTGATGCGGTCGTAGATGGTGTCCCAGACTTCATCGCCTTCGACCTGAGCGGCGAGGGCGCGGTTGATTTCCGCAATGCCACTGAGCAGGACATCGCGGCGGGCGGGGCGGCGGTAGCGTTGCGGGTAACGGCGTGTACGCGGTGACTGCATATATCATTTCTCCAACAATTTACCATTATGCAGCACCTTCGTGATCACGCGCAACTTCGATTTGGGATCTGCGTATATCGATGTAGCAGAACGCGCTGAGATCCTGTGAGGAGCGCGCAACGGAGCAGCGCAGCAGGATCCAGCAGACAATCTCATCCAGGGGGATTGATATGTCCAACAATGAACGTCCCGATCAGGTTTTCGGCGGTGTCTTTCTCATCGGTCTGGCTGTGCTGTTCATCACCGGTTGGTGGTGGCCCGGAATTATGTTCGCCCTCGGCGTGGCCCTTCTCGTCAAGACTTACGCGGAGAACAAGCCGATCACGTCCAACACCGGCGCGCTCGTAATGCTGGCGATTGGTTTGATCTTCACGGCGGGCGACGTCTTCAGCATTTTCGGCACCTTCAACTGGCTGCCGCTGGTCCTGATCGCCGTCGGTGTCTATCTTCTGTTCGGCGACCGGCTGCGGGGCGGGTTCTCTTCGTCGTCGTCGACCACGGTCACGCGGAGAGAAGAGAAGGAAAAGAACGATATGGTGTAGCGCGCCGCAACGGCTGCGCCTGACCGCAGACAGGGCGGAAGCCGCGGGAAATTCCCGGCTTCCGCCCTGTTTTTTTGCTGGAGATGTCCTCAGAGTGGACGACCGGCGCCTGCGGCGACTTCACCCAGGTGTGGATCGCCTGCGAGGCCTACTCGGTCTGGGTGCCGTCGAATGCTGTAGGGCAGTAGCCTGCCAGCGGGGAAATGTCTTTGAGACACAAACGCGGGCTGGATCGCACGGATCCAGCCCGCGTTCTTGTTCGTTTAGTGGGTCGTGATCATCTGCGGGGGCAGATCGGCGGCCCAGCGGCGGATGGCGTCCCAGTCGCGCAGGTCTGCGGCCGGGACTTCCTTCATGAACATGCTGAACGGGAAGCGCAGATGGGTGGGGTCGATCTTTCCACCGAACATCTCAACGGTGATGGGATGGAACCAGGGGAACTTCGCCAGTTCCTTGTCGAGCATGGCGCGCGCTTCAGGAAATTCTTTCGCCTCGTTACCTGGCGTGATTGGACCCAGGGCAAAGACCGCGGCGGGGTGATTGGAGAGCGCCTGGCGATTCCTGGCGAGGAAGCCGGTCGCCTGTTTGTGCCAGTGGAACATATAGAGGGGCGCGCCAAGCACAATGCCGTTGTAGCGGTCGATATCGCGTACCTGCTTCACCGGCAGGCTGTCGACTGTGAAACCGCATGCGCGAAGGGTTTCCGCCACGGCTTCGGCGACCTCGCGGGTGGAACCGTAACTGGAAGCATAGGTGACCAGAACCGAGTTGGACATCCGATACTCTCCTGAATTGAGGTTCATTTACTGAAGTCCTATACGTCGAAAGGCGGATAGGGGTTGTGTCAGAATTCACAAATAAGATGGTCGATCGTGCATAACAACGGCAACATGACCCTGATCCGTCCCATGTGACCGTTCTCATGCCGGGATGTATAATACCGCCTTAATGTCTACTCCGTTTCGAGGGTATTGCTCCATCATGTCCGAACTGCTCCAGTACTTTCAGGGCCAGCGCCAGGCGATGGTCGATCTGCTGACCACGCTGGTCAACTTCGAGTCCGGCACCAAGGATAAAGCCCACGTCGACAAACTCACCGACTTTATGCAGGCGCAGTTCACCGAACTGGGCGCGTCGTCGGTCACGCGTATTCCACAGACGGAAGTCGGCGACATGCTGTTCGCCCGGTGGAATGAGGGGGCGGCCGGCAAGCCGATCATGTTCCTGATCCACATCGACACCGTCTGGGGGCTGGGCACCCTGGAAAAGCGACCGGTGCGCATCGACGAAGAAGGCCGCCTGTTCGGCCCCGGCGCGATCGACATGAAGGGCGGCATCACTGTCGTGCTGTCGGCGCTGCGCGGCCTGCGCGAACTGAACCAGTTCCCGAACCGGCCGATCTGGGTGCTGATGACCACCGACGAAGAGGTGGGCAGCACCTACTCGCAGCCGTACATCAAGGAATACGCGGCGCAGTGCGGGCTGGTGCTGGTGATGGAACCGGCGACGATCGACGAGGCGCTTAAGACCTGGCGCAAGGGCATCGCCACCTACAAGATGGAGATCGAGGGCCTGCCTTCACACGCGGGCAATGCGCCGGAGAAGGGCATCAACGCCATCATCGAGTTCGCCCAGCAGGCGCTGCGGATGCGCGAACTGAATGACATGAAGAATGGCACATCGGTCAGCGTGACGATGGTCGAGGGCGGCACAGCCACTAATGTGATTCCGGAACATGTCACGGCCTTCATCGACACGCGCGTCATGACCATGCGGGCCGCCGACGAGATCGAAGCGGCGATGGCCGACCCCACGCCGTTCGTCCCCGGTGCGAAGGTCAAGTACACGCGGATCAACGGGCACAAGCCGATGGAACGCAATGAACTGATGCAGCGCACCTATGGCCAGTGCAAGGCGATTGGCGAGAAGTACGGCCTGACCGTTCGTGAAGATGGCAGTGGTGGCGCTTCCGACGGCAACACCGTCGCGACGTTGGGCGTGCCGGTGCTGGATGGCCTGGGTCCGCAGGGCGACGGCTTGCACGCGCTGCACGAGCACGTGGTGATCAACAGCCTGCCGCGGCGCTCGACGCTGATCGCCGGGATGCTCAAAGACTGGGTGATGGAGTAACGCGACCGGTCATTCTCCAGATCAGAACAATTCAGAGGGCGCGCGCTGCGCCCTCTTTTTGTTGAATGGTCGCATCTGAAGGACCGTCGAATATCGCCACGTTGTTGGATTACAGCGCCACACGCCCCTGGAAAGCAAAATTCCATCCTGTTGGGCATATAATCATGATCGGATCTATTCCGATAGCTCCATTTTGCTATTGCAGTCATGCAGAAAAGAGGCAATCTCCATGCGGATATCGCTTCGCACCCGTTCGCTGCTGATGTTGGTCGTCCTCGCAGCAGTCGTCTGGTTGTCGATCCTGCCGGCAACTGCTCAGGACGGTAACCCCCGGACCGAGACCCCCGTCGCTGAGTCGGGATTCTATTATTACGCCAGCGGTGAGCAGATACCGCTCGGCGTTTCGACAGAGCTTATTGCCTTGCGTTTGACTCCTCCCGGTGGACGGGCGCCGCTGGCCCAGGTGGGCGTCCAGGCGGCGACGGCTGAAACCCTGGCGCAGTTGGATCAACTGGCGGCGGCCTTCCCGATGCTGGTTGAAACCGAGGCCACGCAGCCCGCGCTGCTGTCCGGCTATGACTTCTTCCTGGTGCCCCTGGAAGGGGTGGCGAGCGGCGATCAGGCCGTGGCGCTGGTCGAGTCGCTGCGCGCCTCGGCGTTGCAGGCCGCCGACGGGACGGCTGCGGCGGACGCTGCGTCCAACCTCGATTGGGTCAACCCGGTGTTCACCTATGACCAGGCCAGGCTGATCCTGACCGACGAGATTATCGTTGGCTTCCCGGCCGGGACACCGCAGGCAGACGTCGAAGCCTACAACGCGGCCAACGGCGTGGAGATGGTGCGCGAACTGTCGCCGGATGTGTATGTGCTGCGGGTGCTCGACACGCGCGGCATCGAGACGCTGGAGGTGGCCAACCGCTACGAAACCGGCGGTGTGGCCGAGTACGCCGCGCCGAACTGGGTGCAGCTCCTGCCTCCGCCGGGAGACAACTCTCGCGGCGAGGGTCGCGCTCCCCTTGCACCTCCCCCGGCCCCGACTGTTGCCCCTGAGGGCGGCGTGGGGCCGCTGTTCGTCCCCAATGACACGTATGCGAATCTGAGCTGGCACATCAACAACACAGCCCAGTTCACAGGGGCGACGGCCGATGCCGATATCGACGGATACGAAGCGTGGGATATCACGATGGGGTCGAACACGGTCATCATCGCCGTGCTGGACGACGGCATGCAGCTCACGCACCCCGACCTGAACGACAAGGTGATCTCCCCGCGCGACGTGGCGGTCAGCCCGAACGACAACGATCCCTCGCCGACGGACACTGTCGAGCAGCGCGATGTCGACGCGCACGGGACGCACGCCTCCGGCGTGGCCGCCGCCGAGACGAACAACGGCATTGGCGGGGTGGGCGGGTGCCCCAATTGCAAGCTGATGCCAATCCGCATCGCCTATACGTCGGGCGGCAACTGGGTGGCGACCGACGCCAACATCGCGACCGGCATCAACTGGGCCAACAGCAACGGCGCGCATGTCCTGAGCAACAGTTGGGGCGGCGGCGCGCCGGCGACCGTCATTACCAACGCTTTCCGCACCTCGGTGATCAGCGGACGCGGCGGCCTGGGATCGGTGGTAGTGATTGCCGCGGCCAACACCTACCAGGCGTCGGTCGCCTATCCGGGCCGGCTGTCCTCGATTCTGCCGGGCATCATCACCGTCGGCGCCAGCACCTGGTGCGATACGATCAAGCAGCCGGATCCTCCCGGCGACTGCTCGGGCGAATGGTGGTGGGGCAACAACTGGGGTACGGACGTCGTCGTTACGGCGCCGGGTCATGCGCTCGTCTCGCCCGACCTACTAGGGACGGATGGGTATTCCGACGAAGGAGCCGTTCCCAGCGATGATTACACCTACTTTAATGGCACGAGCAGCGCGACCCCGCTAGTGGCCGGGATGACGGGCCTGGTCATCACCCAATTTCCGACCTACACTGCCGATCAAATTCGCGATCGCATTGCGATGAGCGCCGATCCGATCTACAACGCAGGTTTCGATACCGCGTCCGGGTGGGGGCGGGTCAATGCGCAGAAAGCGCTGAATGGGACCGTGACCAATTCGGGTACGCCCAACGATCATCTGAGCGGCGCGCTTGTGATCAATACCGTGCCGTTTACGCATATGCAGTCAGTGCCCGGCTCGTTCATCGATCGTACCGATCCGCTGTTCGCCTGCCTGCCCGCCACGGAGTTTGGTTCCAACAGTTTATGGTTCAAATTCGTTCCACCGTACACCATGAGCGCCACGATCAACACCATTGGCAGCAACTACGATACGGTGCTGGCGGTGTACAACACCTCGCTGGTCTCGCAGGCGTGCAACGATCAGTTCTCCGGCAATCAGTCGCAGGTGACCGTCAATCTGACGGGCGGCACCCTGTACTACATCCTGGTCAGTGACTGGACAACCTCCGGTACAGTGGTGGGTACGCCCAGTAATTCCAGCCTGACCCTGAACATCACGACGACGACCCCGGCGCCTGGCCCGGCGATCACCGGTACGGTGGTCTTCGAAGGTCGGCCAGCGGCGCCCAGCGCACTGCTGTCGATGCCGCTGAGTGTGATCGTCAAGCCGGTGGGCGGCGGCGCGGCGGTGTTCAACGGCATGGTGACGACCAACAACAACGGCGTGTTCGTGCTGAACGTGCCGGCGGGCAACTACAACGTCTGGGTCAAGGGTGCGCACACCCTGGCGAACCTGACGACCGTGAACGCGGCGGGGGCGATCGCCTTCAGCGCGGGCACCCTGAAGGAAGGCGATGCCAATAACGACAACGTCGTCAACATCACCGACTTCTCGGCGTTGGCGGCGGCGTTTGGCTCGTCGGTCGGCGGGGCGTCGTACAACGCCAGTGCCGATTTCAACGGCGACAGCACCGTGAATATCAGCGACTTCTCGCTTCTGGCGGCCAACTTCGCGCAGAGCGGCGCAGCGCAACCGTAAGGGCCGCTTCGTTGGCTTCGGCCAACCTCGCGCAGAGTGGCGCGGCGCAGCCGTAAGGGCCTCTCCGTTGGCTTCGGCCAACTTCGCACAGAGCGGCGCGGCGCAGCCGTAAGGTAGAGACCTCACCCCCTGGCCCTTCTCCGCCCGGAGAGGGAGCCAGGTTTTTCATGGTCGAAGCGAATGGATGCTCTGGTTGTAGGGACGCCATGCTTGGCGTCCGGTGGGATCGATGGACGCACCCAAGGCGAGGGGAGAGGCGGTGCCTCTCCCGTTCTGTGGTGGGAGACCCGCCAGGTCTCCTCTACGATCGTCTCGTTCATGGGGCAGACGTTTCAGAGGCAGACGACCGCGCAGATTCCCTCGGCGGCCCCCACATCCCTTGACTTGGTGCACATGCGACGCGAAAAATCGCGCCCCTGCGCCACCCATCGATTCATCGATCCGTTGAAAACCTACCCCTGTCAGCTCTCCGCCTGTGCGACGCTTCGACCTCAGCGGCGGCATATCATCCGTGACCTGGGGCGAGAATGGCTTTACAATGGGGGCCAAGCGGTCCAATGGCCGCTCCCTGTTATTGTGAGTTCGAAGGAATCACGCTCATGGTTGAATTCTCTCCACGGGCGCATCGGGCTGTATGGCTTCTGCTGACGGTCCTCATGCTCCTGTCGGTTCCGGTTTTTGGGACGGCAGCTCAGGAGCCCGTGAATTACTACTTCGCGCTTGGCGAACAGATTCCGCTCCGCGTCTCGACGCGCTACGTCGCAGTCGGATCCGTCGATCGTGGCCGGACAGCCGACGCGGAAGGGATCGGCGCTGTGACCAGCCAACTGGCGCAGTCGTTCGATGCGCTGCGCACGGAGGCGCTCCCCTTGCAGCCGGGGCTGTTGGCCGGGCTGGATTTCACCCTGATGCCGACGACCGGCGTCGGCTCGGATGCCGAGGCTCTGTCGCTGGTCGGATCGCTGCGGACGGCGGTGGACCCGGCGCGCTGGGTGAACCCGGTCTTCGAACGGGATGGCGCGCTGCTCATCCTGACCGACGAATTCGTGGCGACGTTCCCCGTGGGCACTCCTGGCGACCTGGTGGAGGCCTACCACGCGGCCAACGGCGTCAGCATCGTCCGGCAGATCGGCACAAACGTTTACGTGCTGCGCGTCGGGCCGGGCGTCGATGCACTGACCATGGCCAACCGCTATCATACGGGTGGTGTGGCGCTTCATGCCGAGCCGAACTGGGCGCTGCTTTCGACCCCGGCAGCGGACTATGGCGCGCCGGCGGAGGCTGGTGTTGAAGCCTTGGTCGGGGGCGCGGCCGGCCAGGACGCGATCGGCCCGATGTTCACCCCCAACGACACCTACTACGCCAATGGATGGCACCTCAACAATTACCAGCAGTTCGTGCAGTACCAGTCGGTCATGACGTTCGACGCCGACATCGACGCCAAAGAGGCCTGGGACACGCAGCAGGGATCGGCCTCGGTGGTGATCGCCGTGCTCAGCGACGGCGTGCAGACCAGCCATCCCGATCTGGACTCGAAGATGGTGGACCCCTACGACTCCATCGGCGGCGACAACGATCCCGCGCCCTATGACAATGCCATCACCCGTGACTGGGACGCCGTCGGCACGCACGTGGCCGGATTGGCGGCGGCGGAGTCCAACAACAGCCAGGGCATTACCGGCGTGTGCATGTACTGCACGATCATGCCGATTCGCATCCACTACAGCTACTTTGACGGGGCGGAGCGTTTGCTGTTCACGACCATCGCGGCGGTAGCCGATGGCATCGACTGGGCGACCGACCATGGCGCGGCGGTGCTGGTCAACCCCTGGGTCGATCCAGCGCCTTCGACGACGATCGCCGATGCTTTCGAAAATGCGGCGGCGAACGGGCGCGGCGGTCTGGGATCGGTGAACGTCTTCGCGGCCGGCAACAGCTATCAGTTCGTCGTGTCCTGGCCGGGACGGCTGGCTTCTGTGATCCCCGGTTCGATCACCACCGGCGCGAGCACCTGGTGCGACACGATCAAGGTCGACAGCGTAAACATCGGGGAACCCGACGACTGCACCACCGACCACGCCTGGGGCAACAACTGGGGCACCGAAATCGGCATTTCCACGCCGGGGCACTTCCTGCCCTCGACCGACCTGACCGGCACGGACGGCTTCGTCAACGGCGATTACACCGGCGCCATTGGCGGCACGGCGATGTCGGCGGCGATTGCCGCAGGGGCGGCCGGGCTGGTGATCTCGCAGGATGCCGGGTTGACCAACGACGCGGTGCGCGACCGGTTGTACACCACGGCCGATCCGCTGCACACGGCGGGGTACGATCTGGCTTCCGGGTGGGGGCGGCTGAATGTGCAGAAGGCGGTTACCAACACCACCACCAACACCGGCACGCCCAACGATCACCGGGCCAGCGCGACCACCATCGCGACGCTGCCGTTCAGCACCTCGCAGTCGGTGATTGGCGCCTTTGTCGACCGCACCGATCCGGTCATGGCCTGCCTGAGCGCCAGCCAGCTTGTCTCGAACACGGTGTGGTATAAGTTCACGCCGGCCTACACCATGACGGTCAACGCCAACACGTTTGGCAGCAACTACGACACGGTGCTGGGGGTCTACGACGGGGCGCTGACCTCGGTGGCCTGCAACAACGATCTGGTCGCAGGGGTGACGCAGTCTCAGGTGAACTTCACGGCCGTGGCAGGCACGACCTACAACATCCTGGTGGGCGACCTGACCTCCACGGCCGATCCGATCGGATCGTTCAACCCGTCGCTGATGGCGCTGAACGTGTCGACCAGCACGCCACCGCCTTCGGGCCAGATCAACGGCTCGGTCATGCTGGAAGGCCGCCCCGCTCCGCCGAACCCGCAGTGGAGCATTCCGCTGCACGTCGTGATCACGCCGACGGCCGGGGGGGCTCCCGCCTTCGACGGGACGATCACCACGGGCCTGAGCGGGGAATTCACTGTCAGCAACCTGGCCGCAGGGAATTACAACATCTGGGCCAAGGGCACGCATACCCTGGCGAACGTGGTCACGGTGACGATCAGTGGCGTGACGCCGGTCAACATCGGTACGCTGAAAGAAGGCGACGCCAGCAACAACAACATCGTCAATATTGGCGACTTCTCGATCCTGGCGGCGGCGTTCGGTTCGGTTGAGGGCGGGGCCACGTTCGATGCCCGTGCCGACTTCAACGCCGACGACGCGATCAATATCAGCGATTTCTCGCTGCTGGCGGCGAACTTCCTGCAAGTCGGTGCGGATATGCCGTAGGGAAACAGAACCTCCGCTCCTGGCTCACCGGCCGGATTTCGGAACCGTTCGATAGAAATCACGGGCGGCTTCTCACACGAGGAGCCGCCCGTAGCGTTTGTTTCGGGAAAAGCTTCACAAGAAATTCACGCCAGGGCTCTGCTTATGGAGCGCGCAATAGGCTAGACTATCCGGAGAAGTATTCCCTTTATTAGCCGCCTGAAAGATCATTCCTCACTCAGGTGGCGGGCGAATGCACCGATCCTGCAACATCGCAGCTTGCCTGGAGCAAACAATGAGACCCCCACGACCTCGCTCCTTTCTACGTATACTTGCCCTTGCTGTGCTCATTGGCCTTACCGTGATCATCACCCGGATCGTCTCCAGCAGCGCCGCGCCGTCGGTCGTTCCGCTGGAAGCCAACGGAACGGTTACGCGCCAGCAGCAGGCGGCAGCGCCCGCCCTGACGTTGAGCCGAACGATCGATTTCGACAGGGTGGTCCAGGTTCCGCTGGAATTTCGTGCCTCGGTTTCGGGTCTGGTGGAAAGCCATGCCCAGACACTGCCCGAAGATACGCATTTCTACGCGACGGCCTTTCGCGTGGCGGACACCGGTGACTGGGCGCGCATCGTCCTGATGCCGGCCTACGTGGTCGAGGCGGGGTGGGAGAACTTCCGCTTCGAGGATATGGTCGAGATCCTGGCGTGGCGCAACCCGGCGACGATGCAGTGGGACACTGCCCTATATGGCGAGGAGTCGATCAACTTTCTCCATCAGGTGGTGCCTTCCGATTTCATCTACTTCTCGGCGATTACCCCGCAAGCCGCCGTTGAAGAGTACCGCTTCCCCTGGAACTCCAGCGAGTACTGGTGGAAGAACGGTGGGTGGCATGACGGCTACTGGGGACTGCCGAATAATGCCATCGATTTTCAGGCGTGGGATCGAGACAGCGCGAGCATCGCCGTGCTGGCTGCCGCGCCGGGAGTGCTGGATGTGATCTGCGGCCCGGATATCGACGGGCAGGTCTGGTACAAAATCGCCAACGCCGACGGAAACACGGGCTACGGCCACCTTGACAGCGACTCGGCACGCAGTGATCTGCTGGGCAACTACGTCGCACGCGGACAGTTTCTGGCGGAAGCCTACAGCCCGGGTGGTTCCTACGACACCGATTGCGGCTATGGCGGGCCTGCCCATGTTCACTTCGTATTTCCGCACCGCGATATCTCGATGTACAGCCCGGTCGATGGCCGGTCGATTCCCGCTTCGGAAATCGGCAATGATGACGGCGTCGGCGTGATTTACTACAATTCGAACAACGTCCGGATCGACAACAACAATGCGCCGTCGAACGTGAACCTGCTGCGCAACACGGATTTTGCCCAGGGGACGACCTTCTGGACGACGTGGGGCGGCGTTGGCGGGCCGAGTGTCAGCAGTGGCGTGTACCGGTGGTATCGTACCAGCGGTTCGGCGGACTGGGCGAGCGTGCTCCAGGATGCTGCCTACCGCACGCTGGCAGGCGCGCGTTTCGAGCTGACTCTGGACCTGGGCAACAGCAGCGGTTCCACCAAGAACGTGCAGGTGAACATTCGCAACAAGACGGGGTGGGATGGCTATCTGCACTGCACATTCGACATTCCGCCGAACACGCCACTGCGGCAGTACACGATACGGGCTCAGAGTGGCGCGGAATGGAAGAGCCTGACCTTCGAGGTCGACATCAATACCGCTGATGGCACGCCTTACCTGCTGATGGACAACGTGAACCTGCGCTACCGGCCCGATCTCAGTTTCAGCGGAACGCAGTGCATTCCGCCGCTGGCCACGGCGACCCCAACCAGCACCTCGACCGCGACGCGGACCTCGTCTCCGACGCCGACATTTACGTCGACGCCGTCACGCACCCCATCGCCGACGGCAACGATGACTCGCACACCTACCCCTACCTGGACGCCATCACTGACCTACACACCGACCAACACGCGGACACCTACGCTCACGTATACCCCTACGTCAACCAGCTCGCCCACCGCGACCGCGACGGCCAGCCCGACTCCGTCTCCCACCTCAACGACTGGGACCGGGGCGATTGTTTCGCTCGCGCCGGCTTCGACGACCACGATGGTCGACGGCGTCTTCGATGTCGCGATCTGGGTGAAGGCCGGGGCGCTGCCGGTCAACACGGCCGCCGGGTACCTGGATTTCGACCCGGCGCTGCTCCAGGTCGAACAGATCACTGGGGGCGGTACCCTGACGACGGTTCTGGCGAACAGCTTCAACAACGTCTCCGGCCAGGTCAACTATGCAGCCGGGCTTTTCGGCTCAACGGCGACGGGCGATTTCGTGCTGGCGACCGTGCGCTTCCGTGCCGAGGCGCCGACGCTGCAAACCGCCATCACGTTCAACCATGTCATCCCCCGTCAGACGGATGTCTTCACGGAAGGCGGAGACAGCATTTTGGCCGGCGTCGAAGAGGCCATCGTGACGGTGCACGAGTCGAACCTGGATCTTTCGGTGACCCTCCAGGGTCGCCCACCTGCGCCGCACGCACGATGGGTCGTCCCGCTCCATGTAATGATCCGTAATCAGACCACCAATGTGCTGGTTTTGGACACAACTCTGACGACCGATACCTCAGGCCACGTCACGATCACCGGACTGGCGAACGGGACTTATCGCGTCTGGGCCAAGCACAGCACCGGGCTGGCCGTGGTGCAGGATATCGTCGTCACGGGCGGAAGCCAGACGCTGAATCTGTCGGTCCTTCGCGAAGGCGATGCCAATAACAACAACAGCGTCACGATTGGCGATTTCTCCATCCTGGCGTCGTCCTTCGGTTCGGTATCCGGTGGCGCAGGCTTCGACGCGCGCGCCGACTTCAACGGGGATAGCGCCGTCACCGTGGGCGACTTCTCGCTGCTGGCCTCGAACTTCGGTCTGGTAGGGGTGGCAGCGCCGTAGCGATACAGACCCTTCCCCATTGCAAGCTTGCTTGCACCTCCTCTCCCGCAAGCGCGGGAGAGGGGGAAATGCCGGGCGGACGCAGGCAAACTCCGTTTGCACGTCCGCCCCGACGATCCCCGTGTGTAACCTAATCTGTCATGAAGAGAGGACGTCGTCGCAGGCGCAGGCCGCCAGCAGGGCACCGCGGCTGGTGATGCCGCGCATGGTCACGATCCAGGCGTGGATGGACGGGCTGCGGTCACGGATGGCGGCCACCGCCGGGCCGATCGGGTCCTGGCCGCCCTCGCCACGCTCCCCGGTCTGGTAGCCACCGTAGAAGGCGAAGAAGGCCTGATTCAGCTTGCGAATCAGGTAGCCGTTTTCCACGAACACCTGCCGCCGTTCCTCCATGTACGCTTCCGCCTCGGCGACCTCTCCCTCGGCCAGCAGCGCATCGACCGTCACGCGTGTCTCGTGCATGGCCGCGCCATAGTCGAAGGGGGCGGGTTGGAGGGCACGGGACTCCCGCTCTTTCGCGAGGCATGGGCGACCACACGGGGTCGCCCCTACGGACTCGCGCCGCTGAGAACCAGGAACAAGTCGAGCGCGGAAGGCCGCAAGGGTTGCGTAGGCTCCCGGTGCCTGAACCGCCAACTCCGGGTAGTAGCGGGCGAGGACGCGGGGGGCGATGGCTTTGCCGAACAGATAGGCGGTCGTCTCGTTGATGATGCGCGCCTCGTTGTCGAAGTCGTAGCCGAAGCCGAGCGGGAAGGCGAACAGGTAGTGGTGGAGCCACTCGTGGGCGAAGACCTCGACGGCATAGGCCAGGCTGCTGGTCTCCAGGATCATGGCCGGGTAGAGGGCGATGCCGCCGAGCGGGACGATCAGGCTGGAGACGTCGAGAGACTCGTCAATGCGGGCTTCGAGTTCCGCCTGGGTATCGACCGACAGGGGATCGACATTGACCGAGATGTCGAAGCGAATCTCGTCGCGCGGGGAGACGATCAGCAGGTTGGGGACCTCGGTGAAGCGCATGGCGATGGGCGGCAGAAGCTGGCCGACCGCGCCGAAGTCCTCGTCGAGCAGGACGCGCGCCACCTGACCTTCCAGGATGGCTTCGACCAGAGTCTGACGGCGTCGCAGATCGGCGCGCCGGGCGTCGCGCTCGGCCCGCTGGTCGACCGTGGCAGCGGCCGGATCGGTCACCGCCGGATCGGCGTAGACGGCGGCGATCTCGCGCTCCAGCGCCTGGGCGGCGGCCAGATCGGCGAAGTAGTCGCGGACCACGGTGGAGCGGTCGGCTTCGGTCATGAACGGGTGATCGCCGTACAGCGTCGACTCGACCTTGGCGGCCAGCGCGGTGACCTCCCAGGTCACGTAGTCGAAGGTGGCATCACCGACGAGGGCGGTGACGATGTTGAACGGCTCGCTGGTGTCGAAGACCGAGGCTCGCAGCAGGGTCAGCATGAGGACGATGCGAATCAGCCAGCCGAGCAGCTTGCGCGCCGTGCGCAGCCAACGCGCGATCAGGCGCAGGAGCGGTGCAATCGGGTGCGATCGGACAGCCGGAGGCGCGCCGGTCACTCCGACCCCGCTCCTTCCGCTGGAACCTCCGCCGGAATTTCTGGCGGCGCGCCCAGCCGGTACAGCCGGTAGACCGTGCCGGGAATCTCGGCGGCCAGCGTGAAGCCCGGATCGACCACCTCGCCGGTGTAGAGGGGGTCGAGTTCAGGTCGGTCGGAGGGCATGAGCAGGTAGTCGGCGCCGTAACGCGCGGCCACCTCCAGCACGACGGCGCGCGGCTCGGCCGGCACCTGAATCGATCGCATGCCGAGGAAGCGCAGCATAAACGGATCCTGGCACATCAGCACGATCTGGCCATCGCCGTTGGTGTCCGGGAGCGCCTGGGCGGTCTCGACCACGCGGCGGGTGCTCTCCATGTAGGTCACTGCGGCGCGGGCATCGGCGCGCACCAGTTCGATGGCGTTGGCGCCGAGCAATGCGACGACGATGGCCGCCGCGCCGATCTGCCAGCGTCGATTGGCGATGACCCGCTCCAGCGCGAAGCCGGCCAGCGGCAGCAGGAGCGGGATGAGGGTCAGATAGGCCTTCTTGAAGCTCCCCCCCTGGCTGTGGAAGGGCGTGAGCAGTGGGTAGGCGATCAGCGCGCCGGCCAGCAGGATCAGCGCCGGGGCCAGCGCCAGCCAACGCCGGCGGTCGCGGGCGGCCAAAGCCAGGGCCAGCCCGCCGAGGACCGCCACCGGCAGGGCCTGATCGAGCGTCGTGATCATCAGCTTGGCGGCGGCGGCCAGCTCGAACAGCCGCTTGCTGAGCAGCTGCATAGGCGTCTGGTCGGCGAGCATGGTCTCCAGGCTGAAGGCCCGCTCGTAGTGGTAGAGGTCGAGCAGGCGGGTGTAGTAGACCATCTCGCGGGCCTGCGGGGTGGTTGGCGAGCCGATGGCGTTGTAGGTGCGGATCAGCCAGGGCGCGGCGACGATCAGGGCGAAGAGCGGGACGAGAAGGATGAGGAGGAAACCCCTCACCCCCTGACCCCTCTCCCCCGTAAACGGGGAGAGGCGGAACCGGTTGCGGAGGGGTGGATGGAACCTCACCCCCGCCCCCCTCTCCGCCCGGAGAGGGGGAGGGATGCTGCGGAGGAGGTGCCCCGGCTCCCTCTCCCGCCCCTGAGGGAGAGGGGGAGATGTGGCGGCGGAGGTGTTGAAGGAAACCTTGTCACCCGGATCCGACTCTGACGCGGAGAGAGGGGGGATTGCGTTTTTCGCTCGCGGACACGCCGTTGCGTGTCCCTACAGGCATTCGTGCGTAGGGACGCCCAACGGGGCGTCCGACTTACGACTTCCCGCTCATCCTCCTCGGCGAGGGGAAGGATTGCTGCGGAGGGGCGGGCGAAAATGGCGTAGAGGATGGCGGTGGCGAGGGCGGCGGGCAGGAGCAGCAGCGAGTCGTTGCGCGTCAGGTAGGCGAGGCCGGCGGTGATGCCGCTCACGGTCAGGGCCAGGGCGCGGGCACGCAGCGGCCGATCCGTGCGCAAGCCGGCGGTCAGGGTCAGGGCGCTGAGGCCGACCAGCAGCGTGTTCGGGAGAGTCGTGTCGGTGCGCACGCTGTTGAGGACGAACTCTGGCAAGGCGGCGACGGCTGCGGCTGCAAACAGACTGCCGACCGATCCGACGCCGAACTGGCGGGCGGCCCAGTAGCCGATCAGCGGCAGCAGCGAGCCGATCAGCACGAAGGGCAGGACGGCCGCCTGCGGGCTGATGCCGCCGATCGCCATGCCCGCCGCGGCCAGATAGGCGGTCAGCGGCGTCCAGTGCGTCTCCGCGTGTTCCAGGGCCGGCGGGGGCGGGACGTAGAACCAGATATAGTCGGCCGAGAAGCCGTGGCCCTCCAGGATGCGGATGCCGAGGTTGTAGTAGTGGTTGGAATCGGCAACGCCGGGGTGCTGCACGAAGGTCAGCGCCCCCAGGCGGAGCGCCAGCGCGCCCACGCAGATCAGGACCAGAATGCGGAGGGGTCTCATGGGGAGATCGGAATGAGAGAAACGAGAGAGGATGAGGGTGGTCCAGAGATACGGGCGGACACATGGGTCCGCCCCTACAAATGCGCGCCGCATGGTAGGGGCGCAACTGGATGTGCGCTCGCCAGATCACCTGCTCGGCGACCCCAAAGCGCTCAATCCCCGTTTTTCCTCATTTCTCGTTTCTCATCCCTCATTCCTTGTCTCCTCTTCCCTACTCGACCTTGTTCAGCTCGGCCATCTCGTCTTCGCCGAGGGTCAGGCCGATGATGTGATAGCCCGCGTCGACGTAGATGACTTCGCCGGTGATCATGCGGCTCATGTCGGAGCCCAGGAAGACGGCCAGATCGCCGACGTCGTCCTGATGGACAGAGGCGCGGAGCGGCGAATTGCGCTCCGAGTACTTGAGCATCATGCGGATGCCGGGCACGCCCGCCGCGGCCAGCGTCTTGATGGGGCCGGCGCTGATGGCGTTGACGCGGATACCCTGCGGGCCGAGATCGTTGGCCAGATACCTGGTGATCGTCTCCAGCGCGGCCTTGGCGATGGCCATGACGTGATACTTGGGCATCACCTTCTCGGAGGCGTAGTAGGTCATGCACATGATGCTGCCGCCTTCGGTCATGAGCGGGGCGGCGCGTTTGGACATGGCGATCAGGCTGTAGGCGCTGACGTCGAGCGCCATCTTGAAGCCGTCGCGGGAAATGTCGACAAAGCGGCCGCCCAGGTCTTCGCGGTTGGCGAAGGCCACCGAATGGATCAGCATGTCGAGGCGGCCATAGCGTTCGGCGACCTTGGCGAAGACGCCATCCAGGGCCTCATCGCTCTGGACGTCGGCTTCTTCGACGAAGTCGCAGCCGATCTCCTCGGCCAGGGGCAGCACGCGCTTGCGCAGGGCATCCCCGCCGGCGTAACTCAGCAGGATCGTCGCCCCCTGCTCCTTGAGTTTTTTCGTAATGCCCCAGGCAATCGAGTTTTTATTGGCGAGCCCGAAAATCAGGGCGATCTTGCCATCCATCAACCCCATAAGAGTCACTCCTTGGTGCGCAAAAAAGCGTTGTCCGTTGACTCTAACACAGACGCGCGACTATAGTTGTCCGTCTGCTCAAGTGCAAGGTCGGAGTATTCACCGGTACATGCAGCGGATTCTGCTGATCCTCACCCTTTTCACCCTGGCCGCCTGTGGCATGCTGAACCCAACGGGCAGTTCGACCACCGGCGGGGCCGCACCCATCCTTCAGATCACCCAATCGCCCGCCGACGTGGTCCGCGCCTTTCTGGACAACTGGAACGGCAAGAACCGCCAGGGCATGTACGATCTGCTCAGCGGCACCAGCCGGGGCATGATCACCTTCGCCGTCTTCGACACGGTCTACAACGGGGCCGAGACGACGCTTTCGGCTGAAGGCGTGACCTACACGATCAAGAACACCATCGAGCAGGGGAGCACGGCGGCGGTCAACTACGACGCCTCGATCCGCTCGACCCTGTTCGGGGAGATCCTCGACAACAACCGGACCATGCGGCTGGTGCGCGACGGCAACAACTGGCGGATCGCCTGGACGCAGATGGACATCCTCAACGGTTACGCGCCGGGCACGCGCCTGACGGTCGAATCGCGGCTGACGCCGCGCGGCAACATCTACGATCGGCGCGGGCAGGTCATGGTCGAGCAAAACGGCGAGGTGGTGGAGATCTACATCGCCGCGCAGAACATGAGCAACTTCGACGGCTGCGTCAATCTGCTGGCGACTCTGCTGCGCCTGAACCGCACCGATCTGATCGCGCAGATCAACGGCTACAACCCGGAGACCGTGTTCCCCATCGGCGACATGGACCCGGATATCTATGCCGCGTGGCAGAACGATCTTGCGGCGTTGTGCAATGTCCAGACGCTGACGCGCGAGACACGCCGCTATGTCGGGCATGGCATCGCCACGCATCTGGTCGGCTACGTCGGAAACATCCCCGCCGAGGAACTGGAAAGTTATCAGGCGCAGGGCTATACCTCCGACGATATGGTCGGGTTGCTGGGCGTCGAAGCGGCCTACGAGAGCGAACTGGCCGGTAAGCCGGAGCGCGTGGTGCGTATTCTGGAACCGGGCGGCCTGATCGTCCGCGAACTGGCCGGCACCTCCGGTGAGGCGTCGCGGTCGGTCGCCCTGACGCTGGACCTCAATTTGCAGTGGACGGCGGCTCAGGCGCTGAGCGACGCTTACAACTATGCCGGCGGCAACTGGGCGGCGCGTGAGCATTCGCCCGGCGGCGGGCTGGTGGCGATCGACGTGAACACCGGGGCGATCCTGGCCTTCGCCAGCTATCCCTCGTTCGATCCGGGTATTTTCAACCCCGACACGCCGATTTTCTTCGTCAGCGACTATATCGTCGAACTGCGCAACGATGCGCGCAATGTGTTCGCCGCCCGCCCGGCACAGGAGCAGTATTCGCCCGGCTCGACGTTCAAGATCGTCACCCTGACGGCGGCCGCCTCCGAGCGGCTGATGTCGCCCGGCGATCTGTTCGACTGCGGCATGGAATGGCGTGGACAGGAATTCGGCGACACCTTCGAACGCCGGCTGGACTGGCGCGCCACCGAGGTGCTGGAAGAGGCACGCTTCGCCACCGGACAGGTGTCGATGAGTGAGGCGCTGGCCGCGTCGTGCAACCCCTTCTTCTACCAGATGGGCGCGCGACTGTTCGGGGAGGTGGGTCCAAACACGCTGACCGAGTACGCGCGGCGGATGGGCTTTGGCCGCGCCACCGGCCTGGCGCCCATTGTGTCGGAGGCGGCGGGCCAGCTTCCCGTGCTGCGGACGGCGGACGCGGCGATCTCGGCGGCCGTCGGCCAGTACGATATTCAGGTGACGATGATCCAGATGGCACAGATGGTGGCGGCCGTGGCCAACGGCGGCGAACTGCTGCGCCCGTATGTCGTCCAGCGCATTGGCGGCGACGATGGGCGAGAGCCGCTGTTCGAGGCGTCTCCGGACCTGGTTGGCAGCATCGGCGTGAGCCAGGCCGCGCTGGACATTGTCCGCGAGGGCATGTGCATGGTCACGACACAGGATGCCACCGGCCGCTCGACCGGCAAGCAGTTGGGCACGGCCTGGTTCGTCTTTGACGAAGCCGCTCCGTCTGGCACCGGCATCGCGCCGTACACCGTCTGCGGCAAGACCGGCACGGCGCAAACGGGCCGCGTTGAGCCGAACGGCTGGTTTGTCGCCTATGCCCCGCGCGAGAATCCGGAGATCGCCGTGGTGGCGATGATCGAACACGGACGCGAAGGATCGGAGACGGCCGCGCCGATCGTGCGGCGGGTGCTGGACGCTTACTTCAACGTCCCTCAGGCGTCCTATCCGGTCTGGTGGTTCGAGAACAGCTATGTGCCGCTGAACATTCCGGAGGGCAGCACCGGTGGCTGACATGGAGAAGATTGCCCGCTGCGCCGTCTGCGACGGCTACGGCTGGATCGAGGCCGACCCCGATGCGATCGGGGACCCGGACGACGAGTCGGACGGCAGCGAGTGTATGTGGTGTGGAGGAATCGGCTACGTGTTCCAGAATGAGCGGGGGGTCAGCCGGCGCATCCCGTCGGACCTGCTCGCGATCCATTCCGAGACGCTGGAGCAGTTGGAGCTGGCGCGCCTGCGCGAGATCGGCTACAGCGGCGAGGCGAAGAAGCCGTGGCAGCAGCAGATCCGCATCGAGCGGGGAGACCGAATCGCGCGGCCGCCGGAGGATGACGCGTCTGAGGCGTAGCTGCGGATTGTTGGGTGGCGTGGTCGGACGCCCAGAAGGGCGTCCCTACGAATTGCGGGGGTGGAGTTGACGGACGCGCAGTAGCGCGTCCTTACGAATTGCCGGATTCGGGCGTCGCTTCGGCGGTGGCGGAGGGTTCGGCCTCCATCGCGGACTCGGCAGCGGCGTTCTCCTGGGTGATGGTCGCGCCCGGCGGCACCAGGATCGTCTCCGGCATGGGCGCCCCGGCCATCAGCTTGACCAGCGAATCGACTGCCAGCCGCGCGAACTCCTCGCGCCCAACATCCACGGAAGCACGCAGATAGTAGCCGTCGGCGATGTGCTGGCGGGCCAGCGGCTCGGCATCGACGCTGCCAATGATAACCGCGTCGGGCGGGATGCTGGCCGCTTGAAGCGCAGCAATCGCCCCGTAGGAACCGGCGTCGTTGATGCTCAGAATGGCATCGAACTCCACGCCCTCTTCGATCAGCCGTTCAATCGAGCGCTGCCCATCGTCGCGCGTGCCGCCCAGGTAGCGCCCGATGATCTCGGCGTCCGGGGCCATTTCGAGGAGTCCCGCCTCCATGCCATTGGCGCGTGAGACGATCGCCGGCATGGTCGGAAAGTCGAGGACGACGACGCGGGCGCGCCCGCCGCGCTCGTCCTTGACGATCTGCCCGATGGCCCGCCCTGCCTGAAGCCCCATGAGCGAATCGTCGCCGGCCATGAGCACGCCGCCGTAGTTCTCGATCTCGGCGGCCATGACGACGATTGGCAGACCGGCGGACTGGGCGCTTTGCAGCGTCTCGTCCAGCAGCGTGATATCCTTCGGGCAGATGATCAGGCCCGCGACGCCGTCGGTGCGCGCCTGCTCGATCTGCGTGAGTTGAAGGTAGGCGTCGTTGTCGGCGTTATAGATGCGGAACGGGAGGCCGTAGGCGGCGGCGAACCCGGCGATTTCGCGGGCCTGGGCGGCGTGATACTGGCTGGACTGCACACAGGCGGCGTAGGCGATGAACCCGCTGTCACCGACCCGAGCGCGCGCCATTTGAATTTCTTCGCTGGAGGGGGACGCGTCGTCGCTGTAGCCGATCTCGTCTTCCATCACGACCGGGTGCGGTATCGGCGTCGGCAGCGGGTTGGGGGTGCTGGTCGACGGCGCTGCGGTCGGCAGCCTGATCACCCCGGTGGCAATGAGCACCAGCGCGGCGACGGCCACGACCAGCAGGGCGCCGACTCCGGCGAGCAGCGGACGCGTATGCTCATCCGCGATCCTGTTCAACGTGGGGCTGGTCGGCGTGGTGATTGGGACGCGCGCCGGCGGCGTGGGCTGCATGACCGGGAAGCTGCCGGTGCTGGTCGAACGGCCGAGGGCGCTGTTGACGTCGGCGGCCAGCTCGACGGCGCTGCTGTAGCGGTCGTCCGGCGCTTTGGCCATCGCCTTGAGCACAACGGCGTCGAGGACGGGAGGCAGATCCGGGTTGATGCTGGAGGGCAGATCCGGCGTTTTTTCGAGATGCTGGTAGATGATCGAGACGACATTGTTGTCCGAGGCCTGGAAGGGCGCTCTGCCGGTCAGCATGTGGTAGAGGATGACGCCCAGGCTGTAGATGTCGCTGCGGGCGTCCAGCGCTTCGCCGCGGAGCTGCTCGGGCGACATGTAGGCCGGAGTCCCGACGATGGTGTCGGTCTTGGTGATGCTGAGAGGGTCTTCTATCAGCTTGGCCAGGCCAAAATCGGAAAGGAAGGCGTTGCCGGCGTCGTCGAGCAGGATGTTGCTCGGCTTGAGGTCGCGGTGCAGCACCCCATGATGGTGCGCATAGTTCAGGCCGCGCGCGATCTGCATGAGCAGGTCGGCGGCGTTGTTGACCTCCAGCGGGCCGTGCGCCAGGCGGTCGCTGAGCGTGCCGCCGCGCAGCAGGCGCATGGCGATGAAGGCGATGTCGTTGACGATGCCATAGTCGTAAATTGGCAGGATGTGAATGTGTTCGAGCGTCGCGATCAGGCGGGCTTCCTGTTCAAAGCGGCGGCGAAACTCTTCCCGACGCCCCTGAGTCGGATCAAGCGAAATGACCTTCAGGGCGATGGAGCGATCCACCGACGGTTGGTAGGCGCGATAAACCGAGGCCATGCCTCCCTGACCGATCTTTTCCTCGACCCGAAAAGCGCCGATTTGTCTCCCCACAAGCGGATCGGTCTGCATAGAACCGGATTGTCCTTCAGGATGCAGCCAGGTTATAAATGTAAAGACATTACGGATTATAACAAACAAAGCGAGCGGATGCTCTTCATTCAGCACAATTGTACAGATTGAGAGAGCGGAGGCGCCTGTTCGCCGCGCACGGGACTGTGGCTCCCTGTAAGCATTACGCGTTCGCTGGCGATGGGTTCAACGCGAGATTGCATCCGATAATTAAAGGACGTCCGTCGCGGCGGACGCCGTTGCGCGTCCCCTACGAACCGCCAGAAGCGTGTAGTGCCGTCCAGCAGGGCATCTGCTGAATACATTCCATCGCCGATCATGTCCCGTGGTCAGCGGGGCGGCGTCCGGTCGTAGGGAGATCGGCGTAGTCGGGCGGGGCATCGCCTTTTATAATGCAACCATGCGAGACGACGACTCGGTGAAGTAAAGACAATGAAAACGATGCGCGTGTTGAAATCGCGCTGCTGATCGGCGGGCTGCTCGTGGTGGGCGCGCCGGCGCTGGCACCAGGGACAGGTCGCGGCGCTGCCGGCGACGTATACGCTGTTCGGGGTGACGCATATCTACCAGGGCTGGAACAACTGCGGCCCGGCGACGCTGACGATGGGGCTGACCTACTTCGGCTATCCGGCGGAGCAGAACCCGGCGGCGGGTGGCTGAAGCCGAACAGCGAGGACAAGAACGTCAGCCCGTGGCAGATGGTCGAGTATGAACCAGCACACGGCCGGCGACGTGCGGGCGCTGCTGCGCTATGGCGGCACGCTGGACCGACTGAAGACGCTGGTCGCCAACAACTTCCCGGTGCTGATCGAGAGCGGTTACGATCCCGTCTCGGCCAACCAGGGCTGGATGGGTCACTATCTGCTGGTGACCGGCTACGACGACGGACGCAGCCAGTTCATCACGCAGGACAGCTATGACGGGCCGGACCTGGCCTACAGCTATGACCATATTCGCGAGTACTGGAAGCACTTCAACTACCTGTACCTCGCCCTGTACGAACCGGCGCGCGAGGCCGAGCTGATGACCCTGCTGGGGGCGGATGCCGACGAGACGAACAACCTGTACAACACGCTGGCGCTGGCGCGGACCGACGCGATCGCCAACCGGGACGATCCGTTCGCCTGGTTCAATATCGGCAGCAGCTACACGCACCTGGGCATGTACGCGGAAGCGGCGTCGGCGTTCGATTTCGCGCGCAACACGCCGGACGGCCTGCCCTGGCGCATGCTGTGGTACCAGTTCGCGCCGTATGAAGCGTACCTGGCGGTGGGCCGGACGGACGACGTCATTGCCCTGGCGCGAGCGACGCTCGACGACGGCGGCGGCCAGTTCGTGGAAGAGACGTACTACTACGGCGGGCTGGCGCGGCAGGCCAAGGGCGAGACCGACCGGGCGATCGACAACTTCAACGGGGCGATCACCTTCAACCCCAACTTCACGCCGGCGCGCGAGGCGCGGGATCAGTTGATGTCAGGGGGGTAGGCGTCAGGAGACTGTCAGGCGACCCCTCACCCCTGGCAAGCTTGCTCGCACGCCCTCTGCGAGCGGAGAAAGTGGGTTGCGACGACCCCTCATCCCCCGACCCCTTCTCCCACGCAAGCGCCTTGCAAGCAAGCGGGGAGAAGGGGAGTCGGTTGTGTACAACTCGGGTATACCTGAGACCATTTCCACCCCGCAGCATGCAAGCGGGGCTGAGGGGGTGACCATAGATTTCTCCTACGCTCAGATCCTCCGCGGCCAGTTCCCCCTCTCCCCGCTTGCGTGGGAGAGGGGGTCAAGGGGTGAGGGGGAACCCGTGGCGTGAATCCTGGCAAGCTGGTGTCAGATGCAGACCTCTTCCCTCACCCGAGCGACGCGGCGGGAGACGGCGTGAACCTTCAGGCGCCCTCTAGGGGTAGTTGCTGTCCTCGCCGAACACAAACGCGATGCCGTTGAGATCGGCGGCCTCGCGGACGGATATGCGCAATTCAGCAAGTTCCGGGAACTGGTCGAACCACAGAATTTTCGCTTCGACCACGGAGGCCTCGCCATCCACCGGGAGCATGTCGTCGTCCAGCCCGACGAAGTAGGAGAAGCTTTCGGCAAAGTCCTCAATCGGGTTGGTGGCCGCGTACTCGGACACAAAGCCGTCCGGGTTTTCGTCGAAGAAGTACGCTGCGGAGTCGTCCAGCTCCTCGTAGACGATCATCTCGACGGCCTCTGGCGTCCAGAACGTCTCGGTGAACAACTGGATGTACGAGGTCGGCCACCGGGCGGCCATCGTCGAACGCGATGGTCGGACAGGCGGCCATCCTCATCGAGCGCGGCCGCGTATTCGTCTTCTGAAAGCTCCCCGGCGCGGTCCCGCAGGACCGACGGATAGGTGTCATACTGGGTGTTGTTGAGCGCCAGAATATGCCCGAACTCGTGAATAATGGTGAGGGCGCGCTCGGGGTCGTCATCGATCGCGACGCCGAACTCCCACACCTCCTCCTCCAGCTCGCTGACATAGGCCAGCGTATCCTCGGACTCGAAGACGGCGAACTCGTACAGATACTGGTCGATATAGTCGGTGGGCAGCAGCGACACCAGCTGAATCCACAGATCTTCGTGAGACGGGTCCTCCTCGCCGCTGATGAGGGACAGTTCCCCGGCTTCGTCGATGGCATAGCGTGCCAGCTCGTTCAGGTCGTCCTCCTGAGCGATCACCCCAACGACCACGATCTGTAATGCAATCACGAACAGCGCAGCAATCCGCCGCATGATGGATGCCTCCTTTTGTGTTCTATTGGTTGCAGGGAAAAATGACTTGTCGAATTGTAAGCGGGAACGCCTGGCCGCGCCACATGCCGTGCCGAGCCGGCTCGCCTGGGGAGCACGGGTGGCGGTGGTATTCACGGATGCGTGCCGGGCGCCGCCCGAGGGGCTGAAGCCGCCTGGCTGGGAAAAGACTCGCTCACTAAAGGAGCGTTAACCGCGGCAACGAACCGTTAGGGAAACTCGTCAAAAACAGGGCGCAGGGCGACCCCACTCGGAATAGCCGCCAAGGGTCAGGATGTGATCGATGAAAACCCTATCCGCCTTGCGTTCTCGTGGATGTGTTCCCATTAATCTAATTGAAAAGGTCTTTCCATTGAGGTCATAGGTTCGGTCGCGAGGCTCGATCTGAATGAGGTCGGGCAGCCCCCCGCACATGCCCCAGACGCCGTATGGAGCGACGCCCGCTGGGTAGCGTCAATGGTCCGCTGTCGCCACCATCGGGGCGCGGCGGATACTTCTGCCCGTAGTAGAAGAAGCCCGCGTCTCGTCCCACTCATCCCCCAGGGATGCAGTCGTCCGTCCGTGCCGCGACCCGCTTTCTCCCCTCTCCAGGGCTGTGGGCGCCGCGGGCCGAGTGCCGGCACAGCCCGACAGCCTGTTCATGGCGCACTTGTGCGATACCGCGCGTGGATTGCACTTTGCCCTCATAGATCTCGGACTCGGTCAGAAAGGTCGGCAGATCGACCGCAGGCGTGCCGCGTTCAAACTGCCAGTACTGTTCATCCGTAATCTGAAAGCGGGCGATATAGAACCGGGGCAGATAGACGATGCGTTGTCTGACCTTGCCATAGGGCACGGGCATGCTTCCTTTGAAGAGCAGTCGCTCCTCAACTTCAGGGTCCTCGCCATTGAGGATTTTAGCCAGCGCCGCATCCATCTTCTCCCGAATGTCGGCAGGCTTGGCGGCACTAGCCCGGATGTCGCGGGTCTTGAGCCAGAGCGTTCGCCACTGGTCTCCGACAGCCCGGTGATGAACTCGCCTTCGGGGATCCCACCCAGTTTTCGCGATCCAGGATGTTGCCCATGTCGGTGTCCTCCGGTGTCAGTAAGCGCCGGCTCCATGCGTTGATTGTACTCAGGAACGGGTGGATCAGCCGGGCGGGTGGGCGGACGCGCCGTTGCGCGTCCCTACGAAGATGGAGAAATGGGTGGATGAGGTGAATGGCGGACGCCAGAAATGGCGTCCCTACGAACCACGGAAAACAGGTGTGGACGCGCGGGGCGGGTGGTGGCGGACGCCGTTGCGCGTCCCTACGAAGGGGGGAAGTCGGTGGATGGGGGTGAATGGCGGACGCCAGAATGGCACGTCCCTACGAACACGGAGAACAGGTGTGGACGCGCCGGGCGGTGGGCGGACGCGCCGTTGCGCTCCCTGCAGATCACGCGGGTGCAGGGGACGACCTGCGAGCCTTCACCGGGCCGTACAGCAAAGCCGGCACGTGGGGGCGCTGATCTCTTGTTGTCGTCTTCTGCCCAACTGCATATAATCGATTTCAATCCCACCGCGACCAACGCCGCCGCTTCGCTCCCCTCTTGACCGGGGTTGGGTCAATATTTGCCTGCCTAAAAGGACTTTTGCGAATAATCATGACCGGAACCATGCGCGTCGCCCTCGGACAATTCAGAACTCACGCACGAGCGCCTGACCTTCGCCAAGCAGATCGGGGTCAGCGGCGTGCAGATGAACACCCTTCTTCCCGGATGAACTCGGCTACTGGCGCAGACGGCCGACCTGCGGCGCGCGGTCGAGCGCTGCGAGCGCTATGGCCTGAAGCTGGAGGCGCTGGAGAACGTGCCGCTGAAATGGCTGGACAAGATCATGCTCGGCCTGCCGGGCGCGATGAACTGATCGAGAACTACCAGCGCACGATCCGCAACATGGGCGAGGCGGGCATTCCCGTCCTCGGCTACGGCTGGATGCCCAACTGGGTGTGGCGGACGCCGCCGGAGATCGGGCGCGGCGGGGTGCGGGTGACGGCCTTCGACATGGCCAGGGTCGATGCCGGGCCGCTGGCGGTGGGGCTGCGCCAGCGAGTGCTGGAAGGGCGCGAGATCGATCCACGAGGAGATGTGGGCCAACTATACCTACTTCATCAGGGCGGTGCTGCCGGTGGCGGAAAAGGCCGTCGCCCTGGCCGTGCATCCCGACGATCCGCCGGTGCCGACGCTGGGCGGGATCGCGCGGCTGTTCAACGAGCCGGCGGGCTTTCCGTCGGGCCGTCGAGAGATCGCCCCAGCCCGAACCACGGCCTGGACTTCTCCGTGGGGCTGCTTCAGCGAGATGGGCCTGGATGTGATCGAGCAGATCGAGTACTTCGCGTCGCGCGGCAAGATCATCTACGTGCACTTCCGCGACGTGCAGGGGTGCGTGCCGAATGCCCGGAGAGCTTCCTGGGCGAGGGCAATGTCGACGTGGTCGATGCCATCTGCGCTGAAGCGGTCGGGCTTCAACGGCTTCATCATCGACGACCATGTGCCGCCGCACATGATCGACGACTCCGACTGGAGCCACCGGGGCCATGCCCACCAGACCGGCTACATCCTGGGATTGGTGGAAGCGGCCCGCAAACCTTGCTGAGTGCCGGGTGCCGGCCGTAGCCGCGTGCGGATCCGGCGCTCAGGTTTTCTAAACAACTACTGGTTCTTCAAGGAAAGGATAGTCTCCATGCTGAAACGTAAGGGTTTTGGATTATTGCTGGTGGCGCTGGTCCTCGTCGCCTGGTGGTCGCTCCGGCCGCCGCGCGAGGGACACGTTTGTCTACTGGGGCGGGCTGATCTTCTCGAGACCGCCAACCAGATGCTGGTCGACCGCATCACCGCCTGGGGGGCGGAGCGCGGCGTGCCCGTGGAAGTGGTGATGATCAACCAGAACGGGACGGTGCAGCGCGTCTCGGCGGCCATCGAGGCGGGCAACATGCCGGATGCCTTCGACGTCGGCCTGGACCTGATGCTGCTGCTGGCGCTGCAAGAGCCAGATCGTGCCGGTGGCGGAGACCCTACGCGGCGATCGGCAGGGCGCACGGCGGCTGGACGGATTCGGTCAATGGCCTGGTCACGACCATTCCGGGTCTGGACGGTGAGATCTACGGCGTGCCCTTCGCGGTCAACGGTAACGTGCTGTTCCGTCGAAATGACGTGCTGGAGCCGGCCGGTCACCCGGATGCGCCGGAGACCTGGGCGGAGCTGTCGGAGATGGCTAAGGCGCAGACCCCGCCAGACAATTACGGCATGGCGTTCGCCCTGTCTAACGTCGGCGACGGCAACCTGATGACCACCATCCTCAATCGTGCGGCGGCCGCATCGCGGACGATGAAAAGCAAGACCTGCATGATCGACAGCCCGGAGACCCGCGCCTTCATGGAATGGGTGACCGGCGCCTATGCCGAGGGGCTGTTCCGCCCGGCGCGACGACCTGGGATGCGCGGGCGACAACACCGCCTACCAGACCGGCGAGGGCGCTGTTCATCGCCAACCCTGGCAGTGTGTATCTGTACATGCGCGACAATGACCCCGAGCTGGGCGAAGGCACCCGCTACTCGGCGCTGCCCGCCGGCCCGGCCATGCGCCTGTCGCCGTTCCAGGGTCAGTTCCGCGTGATCTCGGCCAACAGCGAGAAGGCGGACCTGGCCAACGATCTATTCATGTATCTGGCCGACGACGGCTTCATGGAAGAGTATTTCAACAACGCCATCTACGCGCCGGTGCTGGAGAGCCAGGTGGGCTTCTCGATCTTCACGGAAAGCCCGGTACACGCCGGTCTGCTCGACCTGGGTCTGAACGGCACGCCGCAGGGCTTCCCGGATATCAACAGCCCGGCCTTGGAGGGTACCAGACCAACTTCCTGACGCCGAAGATGGTGGTGCGCGTGGTCGTCGACGGGCTGTCGATTCGACGAGGCGATTGCCGAGACGCAGGCCGCCTGCCAGGCGATCTACGACAAGTAC
>JADJPJ010000104.1 GCA_016713325.1 Candidatus Flexifilum affinis
TGAAGTTCTCCAGCTCGATCCGCTCGCCGGACACCAGTTCCTCCGTCCACACCTCGACCAGCGTCTCGATCACCCGCTGCACATCGCGGTTCTTCAGCCGGGTCCGCCGGCCGATCTCCCGCACCATCTTCTGCTTGTTCAGGCTCATGGCATCCTCTCCCTCGATCGCTCCTGCTGTCGTTCCTGCCGCCGCTTTCTTAACTGTTCGACCGTGACCATCGCCACTCGCCCGTTGGTTGCCTGCTCGGCTCGCGCCTTCACCTCCGCCAGCTTCGCCCGCGCCGCCCGCTCGATGCTCGACGGACCGCCGGCGATAGGCTCCGCGCTGGATGCATCGGCAGTCGCTGTGGGTGCCAGCTCCACCGAGATGCCGCGCTCCAGCAGCAGCGGATCGCGTCCCGCGGCCGCCGCCAGCCGCCGGCGCCAGTCCTCCCGCTCGTAGAAGCGCGTCAGCCGGGCATTCAGAATGACCTGCGTAGCAAAGCCCGTCTCCACGTAGCGGGCGAAGACGGTGCAGCTCCGACCTGCGGCGAGATCACCTCGTCGATCGTCAGCAGCGGGCGCTGGCGCAGGTGGCTGTTGGGATCATCGGCGTTGGCATCGGTGGTCGCCGTCCCGCTGGCCTTGCTGTAGAACTAAGCGGTGTCGGCGTCGCACCCGCCGTAGACCACCTGCGTCGCCAGCCCGGTGAACAGTGCCTGCGTCCCCTCGTGCCCGTAGATCAGGTGGAACTGCCCCTTGGTCTGCGCACCAATGAGGATGCTAATCCGCCGCTTGCGCACCAGGTTGACATCGGCCACCAGGCTGTCGAGCTTGCCCAGGGTCGGGAACTCGTCCAGGATGACGCCGACCGGCATGGGCAGCGGTCCGCCGCGCCTCGCCGATGCTGTCCAGGTCGAGCATCAGCTTGCGCAGCGTCGCGCCCAGGTAGGAGGCGTAGACGGCGCGCATCCGGCCCGGGCAGGTCAGCACCACCACGGTTGGCTGCTGCACGATCAGCCCGGCGTCGAAGTCGGAGGCGGCGGTGTTGGCGCGCACATCGACGGATGCCCAGCCGGCCAGCGCGGTGGCCAGCGTGGCGATGACATTCGCCGCCACCTTGCCGTCGCTGCCCACGCTGGCGATGAAGCTGTTGGCGAGCAGCGACGCGTCGTCGTGCGCCGGCGCTCAGCGCGGCGCCAGCCCCTTCCAGGTCGTTCATGGCGCTGTAGATGGCGCCCAGGGTGTCAAGCGGATCAGGCAGGCGGCCAGGAGCGCGGCAGCGCTGTCGCTCCAGAAGCGGTTGTCGCCCTGCGCGGTCGGGACCAGCACGTCGGCGATGGCGCGGGCGTCGTGACGCCGGTGATGCCCTCCGCCAGGTTGTAACGCGGACCGTCGGCGCTGGTTGGGTCGTGGATGACGACCAGGTGGCGGGTGACAGCGGCGATGGCCAGGAGCTGCCCGGCGATCTCGCGCTGCGGGTCGGCGATGATCAGCGAGTGGCCGGCCAGCATGCGGTCGGCGATGGCGGGGAGAATGACGCCCTGCGTCTTGCCGCTGCCGGGTCCGCCGAGCGCCAGCAGCCCCCGCGCCACGTCCTCGCCACCCAGGCAGAACTGCCCGCGTCCGAAGTCGAGCCGCCGCCGGCCCTCGCCCCAGAACGCGCCGAGCAGGGTCAGCCCGTCGGGATCGGGGCGGCGGAAGCGGCGGTACTCGCGCGGGTGCAGAAGTGGGAGGAGCCGAGCGCCCCGCGGATGGCCGGCGCGCGCAGCCGGTCGATCCGCTCCCGCAGCCAGCCGCCGTCGCGGATCAGGCCGTGCAGCCCACCGGCGGTCGTGATCAGCAGTCCGGTGAGCACCACCGCGAAGATGAGCAGCCGTCGGGCGTCGATCCCCCGTGGCGCGCCGACCAGCAGATCGACCCAGCCGCCGGCGGGGCGGCCCCGCTGCACGGCCAGGTCGCCAAACAGCTCCAGAAAGAGCGCCGCGACGGTCAGCAGTGCGGCGGCATGGCTGAGGATGAGCAGGAGTCGCAGCGCAGGGATCGGCGCGTGGCGGGATCGTCCGTGGTGCGGATGCCGGCGCCCAGCAGGGCGGCGGTCGTCAGGACCAGGGCCGGCATGAGGCAGAGCAGCGGCGGGATCAGTCCGGTCAGCAGGTCGCGTCCGGTGGTGAAGAGCCACTGGATCACGGCTCAGCGCCCGAAGTAGGCGTCGAGGTCGATCTCGCCCCGGTCGTCGCGGGGGATGGCCGGCTCCGGCCGCAGCCGCCGCCAGTCAATGCCGCGATCGTCCAGCATCTCCGCGAAACGTTGGGCGGCGACCTCCCGAAACAGCCTGTCATGCCCCTTGTCGGCGTTGTTGTACACCGGCAGCCGCTCGGCGCTCGACGGGGCGGTGCCGGGCAGCACGACGTGGGTGTGTAGGTGGTCGCGCGCCGGCTCGCCGTCCTTCGGCCTGGTCCGCGCGCTGTGGAGCACGAAGCTGTACTCCGGCACGTCGAGGCCGCGCGCCGTGTGGTAGTCCTCGACGACGCGCTCGGTCAGGTCGCACAGCAGGTCGCGCCGCTCGGGGGCCGGCACCAGCGCCATCAGGTCCGGTGCGGGGGAGATGACCCAGGTCCAGGCCAGCACGTGCTTGCTCTGCAGCGCCTCGCACTGCCTGAGGATCTCGCTGTAGTGCCGCCCCAGGCCGTGATCCTGCCAGCGCTCGATGCGGTGAGCGCGCGCCCGCCGGTTGTTCTCGCGGTCGCGGTATTGAAAATACTTGAGCAGCGCCTTGAGCGCCGGACGGCCGGTGCCGCGTCCCTTGTGCTTGGTCCCCTTGTAGGCGAGGCTGGCGATGACGATCGGCTGGCTCACGGATCGGCCTCCAGCTCATGGACGGCGGTGATCTGCTCCAGCAGTGCAGCGCGGTCACGCCGGGCAGCGACGATCGCCTCCTCGATGGCGGCGCGGTCTTCGTCGGCCAGCAGGTGGATCAGGATGTGCAGGTGGAAGGTGAGGGCGCGCTCCAGCCGGTCGATGCGGCTCTGAAGCGACTTCTGGAAGTGGCGGCGGCTGCCGACCAGGTCGGCCTGCTGGTCGAGGAACTGGCGGATGGCTTCGCGGATCAGGTCGGAGACGGTGACCTCGCGGTCGCGCTTGGCGGCGACTTGCAGCAGGAGGTCGTGCATCTCCTGCGACATTGCGACGCTGCGCTTGATGTTCTTCTGGGCCATACTCCGCCTCCGCTGAAAGCTCCACCCCTCATTGTGGCAGAGTGCGGCGGCTGCACGTGCGGAATATTCCGCGTTGCGAGCGGCAGAAATGCGGAATCGCGGGGCAGTTTTCCGGGGTGGGTTTGCAGTGCAGCGGAGGGTCGGCAAACGCAGTGCGCGGTTGGCTTTTCGGACGCGCGCCTCTGGTGTGCGTCCGGTGGGCGGCACCGGTGCCGCCCACATCCCACGCAGCACCCGCCGGGGCTGCGTGGGTGCGCCACGTGGGGGCGCACGGTAGCCTCCACCGGCAAATGAGGTGGCCAGGTTTTACCTGGCTGGCTAGGCTTGGGTCATGAGCGCGGCTCATTCCAGGCTGAGTTGGGACGCAGAGGGGTGGAGGTCACCCCCTCCGCACTGCGACCCAAGCCTAGCCCGGCTTCCGCAACGCGGAAGCGCAGCCGACTGCAAGGTCGGCTGCATTGTGCCCGCTCCGGTTGTGTGCCGGGCAGGCAGGGCAACTGGCATACTTGCCTTGTCTGCCACCTGGATCTGCAGAACCCTTACCTCGCCGTTCCACGAGAACCACGGGTTGACTGTTCGCAGATCCAGGGCGCAGCTACGCGATCTTAATCCTGTCGCGCTTCGAGCGCCTTAGCCTGCACATCGGCGTAGCTGTGTGGCGACATCTTGTTCGCAGTGCATTTCGGGAGACAGAGCCATGTACTACCTCGGAATTGACTGGGCGACAGAAAAGCATGATTTGTGTCTGCTGGACGAGTCGGGAACGATCCTCCGCCAGCTCACTATTTCGCAGACCGATGCGGGATTTGAGCGACTTCAGAAGTTGGTTGAGCAGTATGGGGCTGAAAACGTCCAAGTCAACATTGAACGTTCGGACGGCCTGCTCGTGGACTGGATGCTGGAGCAGGGCTGGGCGCTGCATGTCACACCTACCCTGATTGTGGCTCGTCGCCGTCCACGACGGTCGAAATCCGACCCTTCAGATGCCTACCTGCTGGCCCATCTGCTGCGTCTCAAGGATCCGGATTGTCGCCGGCTCACGCGATCCAGCAGCGAAGTTCTCTATTTGCGTGAGCTTGCTCGTGCGCTTGACCGAGTAGTGTCCGATCAGCGGCGTCTCGCATCTCGTCTGAACTATCTCCTTCACCAGTACTTTCCTGCGGCCACGCGCTTGTTTGCTCATGTCGAGACGCTGATCTGCCTGGCATTCCTGGAAGCTTATCCAACTCCTGAGGCAGCCCGGCGGCTCACTCGTTACCAGCTTCGTCAGTTTCTCAAGAGTCAGAAGTACACCTTCCTCAGCCGGCTCGACGAGATCTACCAGCAGCTTCAGATCCCAATGCCGACCGCCAGCGTCCCGGACGGCTATGTATCTCAGGTTCGGGTCCTGATCCCCTTACTGCGCGAGCTTCACCATACGCGGGCGCGCCTGGAACGGGAACTACCGCTCTGCTTCAGCCAGCATCCGGAAGCAGCCTGGTGGCGCAGTTTCCCCGGAACAAAGGGGCCCCTGACGCCTGCTCGCCTGCTGGCGTGGATTGGTGATGACCGTCAACGTTTTCCCACCGCTGAGGCGCTCCAGGCAATTGCTGGTACTGCCCCGGTCACACGGCGCAGCGGAAAGTCAAAGTACGTCGAGTTCCGACGCGCCTGCTCGCGCCCGCTGCGCAAAGCGATAGATGACTTCGCTCGACAGAGCCTGCGCTACAGCTCCTGGGCGCGCGAGTACCGAGCCGCACAGATTGCTCGCGGTCATGGCATTGCACGTGCGAACCGAGCGCTCGCAAATCGGTGGCTGAAGATCATCTGGACGCTGTGGCAGCGACGGGAGTTCTATGACGAAGCCAAGCATGAGGCGAATCGACAGAAGCAGATGATGCCGGCGCTCAAAGCGAGCTAGCCGCTGCCTCGACTCACTGTGGTTTCTACACGTGCGGTGTCTGGCTGCACGTGGACGGATTCGGCTTGCCTGGAGTTGAACGAGCGACCACTTTCCAACTCTCCCCTTGCACTTCTAACCCTGTCAACACCCCGCCGCGCTCCCCACCGTGTGGATCGCGACCTGGCGGGCCGGCAATGCACCCGTCTGCGACGGCTGCTGCGGAGGGATAGGCATCGCGCGCAGCGATGCCGGCGCTGCGGCAAGGCAGCGCCAGGACGGCGCACGGCGTCGGCGAAAGAACAACAACTGGCGGAATAACTGATTACGGGCGAACACTCAATGCTGTCACCCCATACTCTGTGCGCAGGTAGATGTAATCCCCGTCCCCGCTGAAAGATGTTTCCTGAACCGCTGGGCGGGAAACACAGCCAGTGGTGCGAGTTCTCCTGCAAAAGCATCTCCACATCCCACAGCGTCGCCTGGCCGTCGTCTGACAACGCTGCGAGGAGACGTCCGTCAGGGCTAAACTCGCCTTCAAGGAAGCCTTCAAGACTTACGAGCAGCTCTCCGGTTCTGCTATCCCACAGATACACATAATCATCATGATCGCCGAGCTGCTGGTTCCAGAGGGGCGACCTTGGTAACGATCAGCGGCAAACCCGAGTTCAATTCAGGTTCGTATGCCGTGTTTAGCCTGACGTCATCGTCAATAATTCCGGTGAGCAGATGCACCCAGTCCAGGATCATGGTCTCGTAGCGGTGAATTGCTGGACCATCACCCAAAACCGCATGGTCAACGGTCACCAACAACCGGCTTCCGTCCGGGTAGAATTGCATATCGAAGTTGCCGAGCAAGTCCACCCCAGCAGCGGCAGCGCCAGCGCCGGGGCGGCTGGGGCGTCCCATTCGTGATCGCTCCAACATCCCAAATTCTGATGGTCTCAGTGTGTGGCTTCCGGGCGAGTGGGTTCGTCCGATTAGGCACATACTGCCCGTCAGGAGAGAAAACAGCCGAGCTGATGTTTTGGGCGGTCATCCCGCCAATCCGCCAAGAGCGCGCCTGTCCGCATCGTACAGATAGCACCGGCTGCTGGCGGCTTCCTGTGGAGCCAGACTCGTGGACGAACACAAGCGTCTCATCAGTACTGAGTGCGGCGAAGCCGAAGATGCTTCTGTCGTAGCCCCTGGCAGCGTAACGCCGCGTACCGCCTCGCTCTGCAAATCATAGATCGTAAGTTCAACCCGATCCTCCACCGCCACTGGTCCAGGCAAACAGATACGAGCCGTCGCGCGACGTTCCGGAAATAACTAGGCGCCGGGGTAATCTTGGCAGGCGTTTGCCTGTTCGCAAATCGAATACTGCAGCGACGTCCCCGAAAATGGCTAAATCGCCTGACCGCTGATTTCGGCAGCGTGTCCCCAATATGCATCAATGACGTTCCGCACGGTCTCTTCACCACTGTACAGGTCAACGATCTCCAGCGTGTCAGGCCCGATCCTGGCGGTCTGCTTCATGGTTGGACCTAAAATGCTGTCATACGCGACTGTACTGCGTTCCACCAGCGTTCCCGTTTCAACCTCCCAGACGGCATATTTCCCGATGAGGAGGAAAGCCGATCTGGTGAGAAACGCAGTTCGCCACTCTCAGATATTCTTAACTGGATGCGCTGCGTGAGATCCAGATCACGGTCTGGTCGCGGTGGGCCGCGGCCAGAAGGCGCCTAGTCGGGGACTGAACGCTATACGGGATACATGTCCCGGATCCTCGTCGTGATCCAGAGCCAGTACCGCAAGAGGGTCAAGAGCACCATTTCCTGGTGATAATTGCCAGAGTACAACGCCAGTTTCTGGACATCTCCAAGAAACACTGTAGGCTGCCGCAAGAAACGCGCTGGACCAAAGGCTTTCGCTGCCCAATTGATTTGGAAACGCTCCTCGAAATTAAGATGCGTTGTCCCCCCCGGAGTCCAATGCAATGAGATAGTGCGTCACCATCGGCTACAAGGATATGTCCTCATCCGACCCAACAGGACTTCGCGATCGTAAGTGTCAAACTCGCGCAAACGGCTCTGCTGCGAAATCTCCCAGATAATGACTTTCGATGGCGCGGCGCCGTAGACAGTTTTGGAAGTCACGGCAACCAAGTACTGATCTGCATTTGCGAAGACTATTTCAAGTTCCGGATAGTCTGCGACAAACGTTGCGATAACGGCACCGCTGAGGATTTCGCGCACCTGAACAAATGAGGATCGATGCCGGTGCTGAATACCAACTGAACGGACGGTGTGGTGTTCGAAAGATGAGTGCAAGCCGGCTGAGATCGTTGCTGAACACCCCCTCCTGGAAGGCGTAGACACCATCGACCGAGAACGTATGCAGCACACTGCCCTGTGGAAGCTGGTAAAGCATGAGCTCGGTGCGGTTGACGGCTTGCTTCGCAGTCAGAAGATAGTGACCATCGGGACTAATCTGGCGGTAGTCAACATCGCCATAGCTGAATACCCTCTGCTGAGCGTTGATATCCCAAACATCACCTGCGGAAAGAAGCAATCCGCCGCTTGGATGAAACAGGATGTCCAGGCCTCCGGAGAGCGTTACAGGTGGCCCGTTCAGATCATCCACCCGGAATACCTGAACGCCGTCAGGATAAGTCCCAGCCGCAAGCCAGTCTCCATCCGAGACCACGCCATGTCACCAATGTGGCTACTCTCCAGTGTAGCTGTTTCTTCAAGTGAGGACGTGTTCTCGACTGCAACCCGCGGGGACGGACTATCCTCCTGCCCGAAGAACAATGCCTCTGGCAAAGCCCCATACTGCTGGATCATGAGAGAAGCGGCAATGATCCTGCGTCGCATGTTTTCCTGACCAGTCCCTCCAGTAAGCTCGTGCATTCTGACATCACGATCAACTTCAGTGGTATCGTGCATCGGCGTTTTGTGCTGTCGGATCTCCGCTTACTCTGCCACCGGACCGCGCGGATGAACATGGGACGGGCTTGAAGTCGGCGGCCTTCTCCACGCAGGGGGCGGTTGATCACATCGCCCCCACCTGCCGCGAAGGTCGATCAGTGCTAGAACGTTATTCCGCCATCCTCGCTGGGATCGGTGTCGCCGTCCCCCGCGCGGTCGAGCAGCACCAGGCGGGCGGCATCGATGTCCACGCTGGCCTGCGCCGTGCCGCTCTTGTGACTTCCAACGTAACTTGAGACGAGACTCGACTGCCTCACGGGAAGCACGGCGATACGGCGTCCATTTAACGTGAGACGGAATCCAATGTAACTTGAGAAAAACTCCGCTTTTCCAGCGCAACTTGAGAAAAACGGTGCTGTCAGGTGAGTGACAGCACCGCTGCGGACTGAGCCGCGTCAGAACGGAATATCTGCCGAATCTTCGCTGTGACCGTTGTCACCATTCTCAACGCGGTCAAGCAGGACGAGGCGGTTGGCATCCATGTCGAGACTCCGCCTGCGCCGTGCCGCTCTGGTCCACCCACGCCTCGCGCGCAGCCACTTCGCTGGACGCCTGAATCAGGGAGCCCTTCTTCACGAACTGCGATGCCATCTCAGAAAGGCGGTTCCAACAATTGACGCGCACCCACAGCGTCTGCTTCTCGCCGGCGCGGTTCTTGCGGCTGATCGCCACCGAGAACACGCCACGCTCTGTTCTCTGACCTGCCGCACCTGCGGATCGCTGCCGACGAACCCGGTCACCTGCACGCTGATGAGAGTACCCATGATGTGTCCTCGCGCCTGAGCGCTTGCTATCCATCGACCCTGTGCCGATGTCGACCAGCCCCTGAGCGGGCGCACCGAGGACGCCTCCATCCAATCGGACGCTACCCGATTGCGGTGAGGCGGCAGCACGCTGCCGAACGGCGCCAGCCCGAGCAATCGGGCGAAGCGAAATCGGTCGGTTCATCCGGCCGATTTTGAAGGCGGCCGCGCCTGCTACCGTGGTCAGATCTACATCGGCACGCGTTTGGGTCGGATGGGAGAAGCGCAGTGCAGGAGGAACGCTTGGCGCACTGATCAGCGGCGGACCGATAATGAGCGAGCGGGTGCGCAAGGGGAAACTGCGCCGTCGTCTGAGAGGTCAGCGGCGGTGCACGGTGCTGAGCAGCCTCAGCCCGGCAGAGTGGAACAGCGGATGGGATGGCGCGGGTCGCAGAGCCATGCGCTGGCTGGAACAGGTCCAGCGAGGTTGAGCGGCAGTGCCTGAGTCGCATGAATACTGCTCGATTGGTTCGTGCCAATCACAGGCACACGACATTCCGAGTCTGGAGGTCAGCGAGAGCATGATGCTCAGAGGACCGGGAAAGCGCTGAATGATAAAATCAGGCGGAGTGTAGGTGCGAGAAATCCGAATGAATGACTCAATCCCTGAACTGCCAGGTTCTGAATCCTCGGTGCTTCCAACCGAGGTTGAGTGTTGACGCCATTGGGCATTCGGTGCGCATGACGACGAAAGCATATGGCTATCAGCATCTGGGGATGATTGGCACTCACTTGAAGGCGCAGTGGCGTTCGTTCACACCGTCCGACTACGGCTGTAAGACTCTGCTTGAGCTGATTGAACGGTATCCAGAGCGTTTCAAAGTGAAGTGGTCAGCCCGCCCACACAAAAGGCGATCCACGTCTGGATACGACTTGCAGCTGAGCCAAAGCGGAAAGACGGCTATGATGATTCACCCGCTCCACCGCCAAAGCCGAAACCCCGCTTGATGACTGCCAAAGAATTCGGCCGACTGCGTGAATGGCTAGATGCCCAATCCGGCTGTGACGGATCAGCTGGCAAAACGCGTCAGTGGCTGCGCCGGCGCGATTTCCCTCAGTATGGAAAGGCAACACGAAACTGCTCAAGCAGTTGGGGCGGATACCGCGATTGCG
>JADJPJ010000105.1 GCA_016713325.1 Candidatus Flexifilum affinis
CGTGACCTTCACCCTGATTGGCGGCAGAGTCATAAGCAGATCGCCCTCGCTAAGGATGACTACCCCCATGCCGAGATGATCGATTTCGACAACTTCTACGGCCAGGAGTCGCGCACGGCCATGCAGCTTCGCGGCGGCGGCACCCTGGTTCTGCTGCCGGATCGGACCAAATCGTTTTTCGCATGCTGGTGACCGGCCGCGAGTTCACTATCCTCGTGACCGCATCCTTCGCATCGAGACGCCGACGAGCTTCCTGGGCAAGACCAACTTCCGGCCGCTGCTCAAGGTGGTCTACCGGGTTGAGGCGGGTGGGGAGGACTCGATGGCCTGGCTGGTGCGTGAGCCACCTCGCTGGCAGGCTGCACTGGAAACGTCTCCGCGCCCCTAGCCATCCATCGCGCCAAACAACAAGGCGCTTCAGGCCAACTCCAGCAGCAGATCGGCCAGCCCACTGGGCGCGGTCACCATGGCGTCATGGCCCGTCGACAGCGGTGGCAGCGCCAACCACGCTCCAACCATTCTTCGCCGGCGCTGTTGGTCCCGCCAGGCCGTGAGGCCTGATGCACCAATCGTGGTGCAGGCCAGCGTCGCCGGGATGGTCACTTCGATCGGTGTTCCCCGGTGGTGAGCAAATGGGGTCAACCGGGGCTGCATCCACCGCCAGTCGGCAGCGTCGACCACGCCGAAGGTCCTGTCGTCCGGGTACAGAACCCAGTCTTCATGCCCTGCCAAACGTGGCGTCATTCCAGGAATGAGCGTACACCTGGGAAAGAGTTCTCTGAAGCTGCGGCCGTCCTGCGGAAGGGAGCCATCCAGGCACACCAGGTGCTTCAGGCGATCGGCGGCTTTCCCGGCAGCGGCCTGCCACGGCGACGCCATAGCTGTGACCACAGAGGACGACCTCGCGGAGATCCTCCAGATTCAAGCACCTGAAGGACATCGCGCACATGGGTGTTGAAGTCGATCCGCACGTCCCTCAGGTGCGATCGCTCGCCACAGCCGGTGAGGGTCGGGGTGGGCACCTCGTGACCGGCGGCTTGCAGCAGAGGGCGCACTTTCTTTCAGCACCATCCGCCATGCCACATGCCGTGGACCAACACATAGGTCGCCATTGTGAGGACTCGGCGTTGGGTGTCTGCGAGGACGCCGCGACAGGATGGGCATCATCGTTTCTGCTGGCAGAGTATAACGCGCCCGGAAAAGCACTGACCCGGTGCCGGGTCCGGCATCTGTCTCTGGTTGGTTTTGCTCCGTGCCGGGGACACTTCAATCACTCAGTCCTCAGCACTTTCCACTTTCAACTTCTTCTACACTTCTTCTATTACCCGCCGAGCAGTACGCTGGCCAGGAACAGGGTGCCCACCGTCACGAGGATGACCAGGACGATCAGGATCAGCGCGTGCAGCCGGTTGTCCTCACTCGCAGTGCATGTAGTACCACACCACCAGCGCCGCCTTGAAGACCGAGAGCAGGATCAGCAGCGCCGCTCCCCAGCCAGCCGTCTGGCAGTTCGGCGATGATACTCGATGATCGTGACGACCGTCAGAATGCCAAAGATCCGTGTAGATCGGGAAGGGGAAGGTGCGCCCCAGAAACACCGACGTATCGCCAGCGCTTCTGCGGCGTGGCCGCCTGCTGCGTGCACTTCTGGCGTGTGCGTCATCCTTCAGTTGCCATGCTCATCTCTCTTCAGACCAACCAACCAACCACACCGGGCGACCGCTAGATCAGGTAGATGACGGTGAACAGGACGATCCAGACCACGTCGACGAAATGCCAGTACAGACCGAAGATCTCGACACCCAGACTGCTCTGGCGAGTAACCGCCACGCCGGGCGTGGTTGACCACCAGCAGCGCCAGAATCACGCCGATAATCACGTGCGCGCCGTGGAAGGCCGTCGGAGCGTGAAGCGCGTGCCGAAAGTGTCGCTGGAGATCCGTGATGCCTTCATGCGCCAGCGTCCAGTATTCAACGTACTGGAGGCCGACGAAGATCACGCCGAACAGGGCAGTCAGACGTCAGCGCATCAGACCCTGCTGGGTTGCCCTTGCGAGCTCCTGCAGGCCCATGACCATCGCCCAGCTGCTGGCCAGCAGCAGGAAGGTGTTGATCGCCACCAGCAGCACGCCGGCAGTCTCGTGAACTTCCTTGATGCGCTGGGAATTCAGCCGGTACAGAATGAAGGCCGCGATCAGCACCGAGAAGAGGACCACTTCCGAGCCGAGGTACAGCCAGACGGCCGTCTTCCGGTTGTCGGCGCGCTGCGCCGGCGTAAAGCGATCGTGGCCGTGCGACTCTTCGGCGTCGTGCGTGCTCTTAATCGTCATATCCGTCATAAGCAACCCCCGTTGCGGCGCATCTGCGGCGTGCGCCGGTCAAACCATCCGTGGTAAGCATTTTTACTGGAGCGCGCCAGGCACACGGCGCAGCAGTCGGGCGATGAACCGCGCGATCTGCCCCAGCACCCGCAGGACCAGCGAAGGCCGCAGCAGGATGAAGGTGATGACCAGGGCATTGACCAGCGACAGCACCACAAGCTGCATTTCCGGGCTGGGAAGATCAGGTTCAGGCCCGGCAGATCGGGCTGCGGCATGATTAGGCCGATGGCGACGTAGTAGAAGAGCAGGTACAGGACGACGAACACGGCGGCGAACAGCGCCAGAGTGCCCAGACGGCGCACGGTTGTCGGTCCGGCCTGCGCGGCAGGCTCGACCTCGACGGTGGCCGCTTCGGTCGCCGCCAGGTGCGCTGGCTGCCCTCACTCTTCGCCTCGACCACGCCCCTGGGCAGCTTGTTGAGCACCCAGGCGAGGCCGCCGGCGACCGCCAGAAGCGACAGGAACATGGCGATAATGATGATGAGCAGGAAGACGAGCTGGCTGACCAGGACGGTCTGCCCGCCGATCTGCATCTCGACCATGCCGACCTGGACCATCGAGGCTTCGGGAACGGCTGTGGTGATCAGCGTCGGGCCGCCTGGAATAGTGGCCAGGGCGAACAGGACAATGGTGGCGATCAGCAGGAGGGTGACGAGCTGCCAGGTGACGCCCATGAGCATGCGCGACGGTTCCGCCGCGTCGCTGGACCTGGCATGAGCGGATTCCGCTTCTTCACCATGGACGCTCATGGATGGGTCGAAGGCGCCCATCCCCACACGAAGAAGCCCGCCGTCGTGAACGCCGCGAGGCTCATGCCGACGCCGGTGTCCCACAAGGAGTCAGCCCCTGCAAGCCACGAATGATGATGACGACAAGCGAGCCGACGAGGAAACCGAGTAGTGACATCGGGATCGCGCGGCTCAAGCCAGGCTGCATAATGACCGTCCCTCCTGCAAAAAGCGGCGTGAGAACCACGCCAGTCTTCCAAAAGTGCCGAATGCTGAGGTCTGAGTACTGAGTCGTGAACGGTTCGCCCGCCAGGGGCGTCCACTTCACTCGGTCCTCAAGCCCCGCACCTTGATGCCTAAATCACGTACAACACCACGTAGAAAAGGATCCACGCGACCACAACAAAATACCACAACTTGGCCGCCCCTTCCACTGCCCAGTGATCGGCGGCGGAGTAGACGTTGTCGGCTGAACGCCGGTACACGTGCCACATGATCCACCCGATGACCAGGGCGTGCACGGCGTGGAAGGCCGTCATGACGCGGAACAGGGTGCCGTACTGCTCGCTGAATGGCACGATCGCCCATTCAGGCCATGACCACAATGAAGGCCGCGCCGAGCACCAGCGCAATCAGCCAGTTCTGCCGCAGCGCCGCGTTCTGATCGACGCGAATGGCGTTCAGCCCGCGCCAGGCGAAGACGCCGCTGACGATCAACCCGACCGTGGCCAGCGTCGGCAGCACCCGGTCCAGGGGGGCGACCCCTTCGGGCGGCCATGACGCAAAGTTGGAGCGGATCTGCACGTTGACCAGCATCAGACAGACGAACACCATGATCCAACTGATCTGGAAGATGAACAGACCCGTTCGCCGGTTGGCGAGGGCCATGCGCTCCTCGCGGGTCATTGTCCCGACTCAGTCATCCTGCATTCCAATACAACTCAGTCCAGAGAGAGATGAGAGACGAGAAACGAGAGATGAGACAACCACAGTTGACCAGTCCCTTCTCATTTCTCATCCCTCATCTCTCATCACTTTTCTTTTCAGTCTCCCGCCGCGGGGGCTGGCGCAGCGCCCTGCGCAGGCGCGTCCACGTCCTCGGCCTTGCCGTAACGGCGCTCTAGGTCTTCCAGGTAGTAGAAGGCGGCTTCGGTGCCGTAGCCGTATGGGTCCTTGAAGGGGACCGGGTCGCCGTAGAAGTTGCTGGCCGGCGGCGGCGAGGTCGTCGCCCACTCCATGGTCAGCGCGCGCCACGGGTTCGCGCTGGCGCGACGGCCGCGGACGAGGCTCACGACCATGTTGTAGAGCAGCACGAAGGTGGAGATGCCGAGCACGAAGGCCGCCAGGCTGATCACCACGTTCCAGGACTGGAATTCCGGCGCGTACACCGCGACGCGGCGCGGCATGCCCAGCATGCCGACCATGTGCTGCGGGAAGAAGGTGAAGAAGAAGCCGATGTAGGTCAGCGCGAAGTGGATCTTGCCCAGACGTTCGTCCAGCATGCGGCCGGTGATTTTCGGCCACCAGTGGTAGATGCCGGCGTAGATGGCGAAGACCGAACCGCCGTACAGCACGAAGTGGAAGTGGCTGACGACGAAGTAGGTGTCGTGGACGTGAATGTCGAACGGCACCGAGGCCAGCATGACGCCGCTGAGGCCGCCGATGATGAACATCGACAGAAAGCCCAGCCCGAACAGCATCGCCGAGCGGAAGTGGATCTTGCCGCCCCAGATGGTGCCCAGCCAGCTAAAGATCTTGATGCCTGTCGGCACGGCGATGATCATCGACGCGATCATGAAGGGATGCGCAGCGCTGGCGTCAGGCTGGTGAACATATGATGCGCCCAGACTGTGAAGCCGATCAGCGCCATGCCCATGCTGGACAGCGCGATGGCGCGGTAGCCAAAGACCGGCTTGCGCGCGTGCACCGACAGCACTTCGCTGAGGATGCCGAAGCCCGGCAGGACCATGATGTACACTGCTGGGTGGCTGTAGAACCAGAAGACGTTCTGCCACAGCAGCACGTCACCGCCGCGCGAGGGGTCGAAGAAGGCGGTGCCGGCCACGCGGTCAAGGATCAGCAGGGTCAGCGCGCCCGCCAGGAAGGGAGTGGCCATGACGATGATGATCGAGGTCGCCAGAATGGCCCAGACGAACAGGGGCATCTTGAAGTAGCCCATGCCTTCGGGGCGCATGTTCTTGATGGTGACGATGAAGTTGATCGCGCCCAGGATCGAGCTGATGCCGGCGAGGTGCAGCGACAGCGCCCACAGGGTCTGGCCGTCCATGCTGTAGAGCGTGGACAGTGGAGGATAGCTCGTCAGCCGGCTTCCGCCTGCCCGGCGAAGTAGCCGAGGAACATCAGCAGCGCCGATGGCGGCAGCAGCCAGAAGGCGAAGGCGTTCAGCCACGGGAAGGCCATATCCTTCGCGCCCAGCATGAGCGGGACGAGATAGTTGCCGAAACCGGCCATCATCGGGATGATCCACACGAAGATCATCACCGAACCGTGCAGCGTGAAGAGCTGGTTGTAGGCCTGTCCGTCGGCAGCAAAGTCGAGCGCCGGGTCAGCAGTTCCCAGCGGATGAGCATGGCCAGCGTGCCGCCGAAGATGAAGCCGAACAGGGCCAGGGCCATGTACTGGACGCCGATGATCTTGTGATCGACGCTCCAGCGCAGATAGTCCGCGACGCGCAGGCTTCGCGGGCTCAGGTCAAGACCGGGTAAGGGTCTGGAAATGGTTGCCATGGGTCAATTTGCTCCCGTCAACAATTACTGGGTCTGCGTCAGCAAGAACTCGATGATTGCGTTCAGGTCTTCTTCCGGCATGTAGTTCGGCTCGCTCGGCTCGTCGTTGAACTGAGGCATGAGGTTGCCGTAGCCTGGAACCAGATAGACGCCCGGATTGCGAATGGAAGTGTGCAGGTATTCCAGGGCGGTCTGACCGGCCACGCGCGTGTTGGCGCGGGTGCCGATGTTGTTCAGGTTCGGACCGATGTTGCCCACCCAGTTCATATCGGTGAGCGCGTGGCAGGTGGCGCAGGGGTATGCTCCGCTCTCCAGAAGCTGCCGGCCGCGTTCGACCGGGTCTTCCGGCGGGAAGAGCACCTTCACCGCCTCCACATCGTAGAACTCCTCCAGGTACGTCTGCTCATCGGGGTGGACGACCAGCCACGCGCCGCGCAGCTCGACCTCGCCCCCGCCGAGCAGGATGGTCGTCCCGGCCATATCGCCGTGGCCCGCGCCGCGCAGAGTTCGGCGCAGACGATGCAGTAGGTGCCCGCCTCGATGGGCGTGAAGGTGATCGACGTCTCACGGCCGGGGAGCGCGTCCTGCTTGATACGCATCGCCCGGAATCAGAAGGCGTGATTGACATCCTCAGATCTGATCTTGGCCTCGACCTGCTGGCCAACCCAGGTGTGAAGCTGCTGATTGCTGAAACGCAGCCCTCCCTCGGAGGTGAGCGCCGTGCGAACTGGCTCTTCGAGCATGTCGATCGAGACATCCGGCGGCAGGGTCTCCGGGGTGATGGCGTAGTTGAACGACCATGCGTAGCGCTGTGCGACCACGCCGACGTCCTGGTTGTCCGCGCGCACGGTGCGGATGCTGGTCCAGACCTGGGAAGCTGTGAATCGTCAGGATGATGACGATCACCGCCGGGATGAGGGTCCAGACGATTTCCAGGGTGGAGTTGCCGTGAATCGGCGGACCATCGGACCGGTCGCCAGGTTTGGCCCGGTAGGCGATGATCGAGTACACCAGGGCGCCGATCACCAACAGGAAGATAGCGCCACCGATCACCAGCATGAACCGGAACAGGCTATCAACCTGCTGCGATTCTGCGGACGCTTGTACTGGCAAAACGAGTGGGGCAAGCGTGCCTATCAGGAGACCACCGAAGATGATCCCCAGAGCACCTGCGATGATCCAGATGATGGACAGCGATTGTCCGCCCGACTGCCGACTGTTTGGATTGACGTTAACGCCCATTCACCGCTTCCAGAGTACCTTAAGGACGAAAGCAATGGTTGCCAGTGCGAATGCATGGCATTTGACCCAGTTTGTTCATTTTTACACAAGCTGTAACTTTGATTTACCAAGTTCAATTGCAATAGCAAGCGAGTTCAGTAACAAATCTGAGTGAGTGAGTGATGAATAAAAGCGACCCTGTTCGTGGAAAATCGCGATGTGCGGTCCTTGTTCGTGCAATTCTGACAAACGTCCGCGCCGGTGGCGTAAAATGGGGGTTGATACCAGGCACCGGAGGTCTCACGAATGCCCAGGGCGCCCTTTCAGGTTGCGATCTACCCCTTTCGCCGGCGAGATCGCGGGGATTGGGAGTGGGGTATGCGTTGTTCCGGCGGGCCGATGAAGGTTACTGGCAGCCGATTGCCGGCGGTGGAGAAGACGACGAGACTCCTGAAGAAGCCGCCCGGCGGGAGGCTATGGAGGAGGCACACCTTCCGCCGGATGGTGCTTACGCTGCCTTGCAGACGATGACCTATGTGCCCACCACCTACTTCAAGGCGCAAGACTCGTGGGGCGACCAGATCGTCGTCATTCCGCTGCACTACTTCGCTGTCCACGCCGGCAGCCAAGAGCTGGTTCTCTCCCACGAACATTCCGAATGCCGGTGGGTGAGCTTCGAAGCGGCGCGCGATTTGCTGCGCTGGGACAGCGACAGGACGGCGCTCTGGGAACTGGATCAGCGGCTGCGCAGGAAGCTGCTCCGGTAAAATCCCCTCGGGCCACATTACGATTCGTCGCTCAATTCGCAATCGGAGGGGGCGCAAAATCGGCGTACACTGAAGACAGTGCTGCATTCATAGCGAGGAACGCCATGAAACGTCTTCACCTAATCGTACCTCTTGTGGTTCTCCTTCTCAGCCTCGCCCTTCCCGCCGCTGCACAGGACGAAACGCCGATCTGTAACCCGCAGCTCCCGCCGCGCCTGGACTACGGCGTGGCCGGCCTCGTCACCCGGACCGATAATCCGACGCCCGTGCGCGTCCGCGAGCAGCCGAGCACCGGCGCACCGGTTGCCGCCATGCTCGACGAGGGTTCGCGCTTCATCGTCATCGGCTATCTCCCCACCTGCGCCGATGGCATCACCTGGTGGCAGATCACCACCGGCGACACCCCCTACGCCAGCGGCGAGGGGATCATCGAGGGCTACGTCGCCGAGGGGGTCGAGGAGACTTATTTCATCGAGCCGTACACCCCGGCGCTGGCGCTGCCTGCCGGGCAGATCCCGGTAGCCGGCCCGCCGCAGATCACGCCGTTCAGCAACCCTCTGCCGACGGTGCCGCCGGTCAGCGCTATGCCGATACTGCAAGACTCCTTTGCGCAGTGGACGTGGCCGCCGGAGACCTACATCGACGACTTCGAAACTCCCGATCCGCTGAAGCTGACGCTGCCGGTCGCCTACGCCGGAAACATGCCGTCCCTGCCGATCGATCTCAGTCAGGTCGCCTATCTGGACGGCGCCGGGCTTTCGCCGGCCCAGCTTGGGGCCCTGTCGCGCAATGGCTTCGTCGTGGTGCCCGCCGGGCGCTCCTGGCCGGAGCAGTCGCTCTGGCAGGACAACGCCACCGGCCGCTCCAACTACATCTCGACCGACATGATGCTGAGCAATCTCTACTACATCTACCGCTACACATTGATGTATCTGGAGACCAGCACGTTTTACAACCAGTTGGCGACCATCGCCTCGCAGGGGTTCCTCCAGGCGCAGGCGCAGTGGCAAACGGCCAGGGATACCCCGCTGGAGGAAGCTGCCCGTAACGCCGCCCTCTACTACGCGGTCATGCTGATGCTGCTGAATGATGGCGAAGAGGCGCTGTTCGGCGACACACTGACAGCCGAGTTCTACCGTGACTTCATCAGCGTCTTCCCGTCCGAGACGCTCGCCGCCGCTGACCCCGAGCTGCTCACCCTGGCGCATCCGATCGCGGCGGGGATTCGCGCTGCGAAGGGAAGCGCGCCGATCCCCTTCCTGGAGAACTACGACGAGGACTTCGGACTGTACGCGCCGCGCAGCCACTACGAGAACGATGCCCTGCTCGGCAGTTACTTCCGCGCCATCACCTGGCTGGGACGCATCACCTTCCGGCTGGACAGCGCCGCTGATACGCTGGCCGGCCTGCTCGTGCTGCGAGCGATGGCGGGCAGCGAGGCGGCTCTGACGGCCTGGACGAATTTTAACGACACCATCGAATTCCTGATTGGTCCCTCGGACAACCTGCGGCCGACCGATCTGCTGCCCATTGCCCGCCCGCTCTACGGTGACGATCTGCCGCTCGAAGCGCTGGGTGACTCGGCAACTCTGGAAGCCTTCCGCGCCGCCGCGCGAGAACTGCCCCCGCCACGCATCAACAGCCTGCAGCTCGATGCCGGCACGTCGGCCGAGGATATGCGCGAGGCCGGGCGCGGCTTTCGCCTGTTCGGCGGCCGCTATACGCTCGATGCCGAGTACTTCCAACGCCTGATGGACCCGGATGTGCCGGGTCGCGCGCTGCCCACCGGCCTGGATCTGGCGGCGGCCTTCGGGTCGGATGCCGCCTACGCCCTGCTGGAAGAGGCCGGGCTGACCAGCTTTGCCGACTACATCCCGGCGCTCTCCGCCCTGCGCGAGCAGACGGCCTCCATCGCGCCGGATAGCTGGATGGAGAATGCCTATGGAAGCTGGCTGTGGGCGCTCCAGCCGCTGCTGAACAACGATCCGGCGCTGGAGCCGCCGCTGATGGCCACCGACGCCTGGCAGCGCCGCGAGATTAGCACTGGCGCTGGCCAGTTGGACGGCCCTCAAGAACGCGACCGCGGCCTATACGCTGCTGCCCGGCGGCCTGGGTGGGGGCGGCGAAACGGTGGAACTGACCACCTACACCACGTTCGAGCATAATCCGCTGGTCTTCGCGCGCATCGCCATTCTCTGCAATCTCCTGGCTTCCGGCCTGGAGGCGCGCGGTTTCGACCAGTACATGATGGGTTCCGTAGTGAGACAGGCACGCACCAATGCCGTGCTGTCGGCCATTTCCGCCGATGCGGCGCGGCGCGAGATCGCCGGTGAGTCGATCCCGGATGAGGTGCAGTGGTTCTTCCAGGAACGATTCCGCAGCGCCTACGGCTATGTGCGCATCGATCTGATGCAGTACGATGGCGACCCGCCGCGCAACGTCGCGGTCTCCGCGCTCGTGGCGACCAGCCGGGCCGGCTATTTGCAGGAGGGCGTCGGCCTGATCGACGATCTCTACGTGGTCAGCGACCGGCCGGAGGGCTTGCAGCTTGTGCGCGGTCCCGTCTACAGCTACTACGAGTGGGTCGACACCAGCGGCCAGGCGATGACCGACTCCGTCTGGCGCGATCAGTTGGATGCCGGGACGAACCCGCCGCGACCGACATGGGTGGATCTGTATCTCGTGCCGTGATCCTTTATATCGACTTTGCCTGCCAGGTGTTACAATGGGAACGCTTTCGTCAACAAACGAGTGGTTCAGGAAAGGCTGCCTCTGATGGATACCCTGGTAGGCTGGATTATCATTGCCGTTGCCGCACTGACCGTCGCCGGCACTATCCTTATGGTGGCGAACGAGAAGATCGAGCACGAAGAGCACTTCATCCCTCCTGCGTCACCGGATGAAGAAGCCGCGCACGCGGCGCGGCAGAACGGTGGACGCGACATCGCCGCCAACGAGATCTCCTGACGGCCGCGGCCGTCCCTTCGTCCCCATTCCAATACGGTTGTGCAGCAGGCCGCCAGGGAGTATTCTCCCTGGCGGCTTGGTGAACCCCCCACTGGTTCCCACGACGCATGTCCCAACGGAGAGTCCTTCCTGATCTGCTTGTTGCGCTGGCCCTCCTGGCGCTGACGCTTCTCGCCTATCACCGACTCGCCTTCTCTGACTGGATCATGGCGCGCGGCGACACCTTCAGCTACCACTACCCCTACTGGCAGATCCGCGCCGAAGCCTTTCGCGCCGGCCGTCTGCCGCTGTGGACTCCCGACCTGTTCATGGGCGCGCCGCTGCTGGCCAACCCGCAGATCGGCACGTTCTACCCACCCAACTGGCTGGTTGCCCCGCTCGATCCGCCCGACGCGGTGCGGGTCAGCGCCATCGGCCACGTCTTCTGGGCGGCGCTGGGCGCCTATCTGCTGGCGCGACGGGCGCTGGGAGTCGGCCGGCCGGCGGCGCTGATCGGGGCCGTCGGCTTCGCGCTGGGCGGGCACCTCGGCGCGCATGTCGAGCAGATCAACCAGCTTCAGGGGGTTGGCCTGGCTGCCCTGGCTGCTGGTGTTGTTGGATGCAAACCTCACCCCACTCGCTTCGCTCGTCACTCTACAGGTGAACCCTCTCCTCTCCCGCCCCTGGGGAGAGGGGGCCCAGGGTGAGGTTACTTTCCTTCTCCTCGCCGTGGCCTGGGCGCTGCAAATCTTCAGCGGACACACGCAGACGGTGTTCATCAGCGGGGTGGCGCTCGGCCTGTATGCGCTGTGTACCCGCCCCGTCCGCGGGCTGCTGACGCTGGCCGCTGCGGGCGTCGCCGCCGTGCTGCTGGCGCTGCCACAGCTCATCCCGACGCTGGAACTCGCCAGCCTGTCCAACCGCAGCGGCGGCTTCAACGTCAATCAGGCGACGGCCTTCTCCTTCAGTCCGTTTGTGACCGGGCGCGGCCTGCTGCCCAGCTACGACCGCATGATCTTCAGCGAATACATCGCCTATCCCGGCATCCTCATGCTGGCCCTGGCGTGGGTGGGGGGTGTTTGGGAGACCTCACCCGAACCTCACCCCCACTCGCTTCGCTCGTCTCCCCCTCTCCGCACGGAGAGGGGGCTGGGGGGTGAGGTTACCGATGCGGGTGAGGTTCGGACAGGGCAAGCCCTTTCCCTACGCTTTCGCGCTGAGCAGGCGACAGCAGCGCTCGAGCGCTCAGACCAACACGCCGACGGTTCCCCCTCTCCCCGCGTGCGTGGGAGAGGGTCAGAGGTGGGGGCCGTGGACAACGCAGGCCCTGTCCCTACTCCGCCGGATTTTCGCGAACCCATCGACGCGCTGGATCGTGCTGGTGGGGGTTGGCCTGTTCCTGGCCTACGGGCTGTACAACCCGATCTATCTGGCGCTGGCCGGTCTGCCGGGCTTCAATCTGTTCCGTGTGCCGGCGCGCTGGCTGGCGTTGTTCTCCCTGGGCGTGGCCATGCTGTCGGCGCTGGGCGCGGAAGCCCTGCTGCGATCCGCTGTCGCGTGGAGATGGCGCGCTGTGCCCCTGCGCCGTGCGGCCGGCTTCGCCGTCGTCATCGTCGCGCTGATGGCCTGGCGCCACTGGCCGCGAGCACTCCGGATCAGACGCCGACCTACCCGCCGGAGCTGATTACCTGGGCCGGTTGGGGTGTCGCGCTGGCCCTCGGCATGGTGATAGTGCTGATAGCAGGCAGCGAGCGGCCGCGCAATAGCGCGCCACTACAATATGAGGGCGTAGGGACGCTACTGCGTGTCCGTCGACTTTCAGGCCTGCACCCGGGGAACGGTATACTCCTCCTCGCCGCCGTGCTCGAACTGCTGCTGGCCTCTGGCGCGCTGGCCTACAACCAGCTTGTGCCGCCGGATGCCTTTCGGCACAGCGCTTCAGTATCAGCCAGATGACGGTTTACACGGAGGAGAGCGCAGCCAGGGGCGCGCCGTCGGGCCGGCTGCTCAGCCCGAGCGATCTGCGCTTCGACCCCGGCGACCGCGCGGCTCTGGAAGCGCGCTACGACGCCCTGGGCATCACTGGCGAGGCGCGGGCGCTGGCCTTCGACACCATCAAGCTCAAGGAGGTGCTGGCCGCCAACCAGCCGCTGCTGTGGGGCATCCCTCGATCGACGGCTTCGACGGTGGTCTGCTGCCGACGGGCTATTACACCGCCTTCACCTCGCTGCTGCTGCCGGAGGGATGCTGCGCACGCTCGACGGACGGCTGCGCGAGATCTCTACGACGATTCCTGCGGCGGTCCCTGCATCCCGGACGAGCGCTGGCTGCGGCTGACCGACACGCGCTACCTGCTGACCGACAAGGTCTACGATCTGGTGCGCGAAGGCGTCTTTTACGACACGGCGCTGCCCATGGCAGGCGCTGCGATCTACCCGAACCGGACCGGCTTCCCCGCCTCGGCGGTCGAGGTGCTCTATGCGTGCACCGGCGATCCCTGCGCCGCCCCTGAAGTGACCGCCGGCGGTCTCGTGCTTCAGGCCGTCCTCACTGATGTGCCCGGTCGATCGCTATCGGATGGCGCGCTACCCCTGGGTCGGACGAGCCGGTCGGGTCGATCGCCGTTGCCGGCGAAACGAACACCCTGACCCGAGCGGTCACGCTGGTCAACCCGGCGGACGAGACGTTCGAGCAGTTGGCTCCTGACCCGTTCCGGCGTATCCTGTCGTCGGACATCAAACTCTATGAGCAGGAAACGCTGCCCAGGGGCATTCGTTGTGACGGCGCCACCGCGCTGCGTGAGCGACGATCTATGGGACAGAAGAGGCGCTTGAGGCGATGCGCCCCTGGCCTTCGATCCGGCTCTGGATCTGATCCTGGCCGGCGCGGCCTGTGATGGGGACGACGCGCTGACCGATCCCACAGGTCTATCCCCGGCGTCGGTCGGATTTGTGTCGTATCTGCCGGAGCGTATCGAACTGCGGGTTGAGACGGACGCGCCGGGCCTGCTGCTGCTGGCGGATGCCTACTACCCCGGCTGGACCGCGACGGTCGACGGCCAGCCGGCCCCGGTCTATCGCGCTGACGTGATGTTCCGCGCCGTGCCCGTTCCCGCCGGATCGCACGAAGTCGTCTTTGACTACCGGCCCTGGTGGCTGCCCGGCATTCTGATCGGGGTGGGGCACTGTGGCTGCTGGCGATCGGCGCTGCAATTCTTCTTAAGGTTCGGACATTTCGCAAATCTCAAGACAAGTCGGAGAATCTGTCATGAATCTGAAGACCTGTTTCGGTCTTCGGCTCCCGAATCCTTGACAAGAACCAAATGGTGTAAAGGATCTGATAAGGTTTGGCACAACCTCTTTACGTCTGGCGCAGTTAATAGTACATTTGGAAGGGTAGCAATTCATCCATGAAGATGGAGGATAGAGGTTTATCGTAATGTTGGACAAATTCCGGGTTCTCATCGTAGAAGACAACGCCGACCTGCTGCTTTTGTACAGCAAGACGATGAGACCTTGGGCCTTGAAATCGATCCGGTGACCAGCCTGGCCAATGCCCGTGAACTGGTTACACGGCGTCACTACGACCTGATCATCTGCGACGTGCGTCTGGGTGGCGATCGCTGGCACCGAACTGCTGCGCTATCTGAAGGCCAAAGAGATCGAAGGCGCCGAGGTCATCATCGTCTCGGGCGAAGACCACTATCGCGACGCCTGCCGCCAGATCGGCTTCGATCTGTTTCTCTCCAAACCGGTGTCGATGCGCGAACTCAAGACGCTGGTCACCCGCCTGCTGTCGCCGCGCCTTGAGTCGATTTCTCAGCCTGCCGCAGTCACCGCGCCTTCCACGAGCCTGCCGCGCGTCATCTGAATCTGTGCGCTGACGCGCGCTGTTTGAAGACAGGGCAAAAAACGCCCTGGCCAACCGGCCAGGGCGTTGTTTTTCGCTAGGTGCGTCCGCGTTCGCGCGAAGGGCACGACTGCCTCTCATCTCGCGGCCCACCTTCGATGATCTTCATCTTCACGAAACCGCTGGCCACCCAGCCCACCGTGCCCCGCCAGATCACCTTGTACCAGCCGTCGCGCGTCTGCTCCAGGATCGGCAGCAGGTCGCCCCAGGGATGCGTCCGATCTGCGTCGAGAGCACATTAGGCTCGGCGCGCAGACGCAGGGTGGCCTCGCTCTGGCCGACCACGCCGGTCTGAGAGGCCGGATCGCCGGCAGTGACGAACGGGTTGGTGATCGGCGCGTTGAAGCTGTTGCCATTGATGTTGAAGTAGTAGTGCCAGACCCACCCCTGCGTGTTGCTGAGCTGGATCAGATACCAGAGCGAGTTTTCGTCGCGACCGAGCACCTGGTAGGTCTGCCCGCGCAGCACGCGGTCAACGACCGGTGCGCCCAGGAACGGACCTGACCGGACCAGCAGCACCTGCGCGCGAATGACGGTGCCGCTCAGCGCGCCCGGGGGGATGGCCGGCAGCGGCGTCGGTGGGATGCGTGAGGCGGTCAGCGTCGGGCCGGCGGTGACGAACCCGCCGCCTGGGATCGACGTCCCCACACCGGGGGTGACGCCGCCGCTGATCAGGAACCACTGGAACTGGAGCGCCGCCTGATCGATGCCCTCGAAGTATTCCACCACCAGCGAGTGCGTGCCCGCCGTCAGGGTGTACTGGAAGCGGTCGGTGGTCAGCGCGCGGCCGATGTAGCGGTCGAGCACCAGCACGCCGTCGATGAACACGCGCACGCCGTCATCGGACGAGACGATGAATTCGTACGTCCCGGCATTGAAAAGCTGGACGGAGGAGTAGCGCGCCGAGAAGTTGTCGTCATTGACCACTCCCGGCCGCGGGCTGGACGAACCCAGTTGAAGTTGATGCCACTCGCCAGCGCTCCCGGACAGTACAGGACTGCCGGACAGGTCGGTATTGTTGAAATACTGCGCCGTCCAGCCCGTGCCGAACTCCTGCGCCACGTCGGCGTTGATCATCACCGCCGCGCTGATCAGCACCATCAGCAGGGCCAGTGTCAAGCCAAGTCTACGCAAGTTCATCATCCCATCCCTTCCTCACCTTGAGCGATGCAGGCGTCGTGATGCAATCAGTACCAGCCAACGACCATATAGCGAAGTATACACCGCACACCGCGGGGCGCACCTGCTCCACAGTGAGACGATAGTCATGGCCCAGCCGATTACGATTCGACGATCGTCACCGTCTGCATGGTATCGCCCTGACGTCAGCACGCCGGGGCCATCGTGCTTGAGACGCAGAGCGCTCGCTTCGTCATTCCACTTGTAACCAGGGCCACCGCGACCGGTGCCGGTCGGGTCGCCACCCTGGATGACAAAGTTGTTGATCACGCGGTGGAAGACCACGCCATCATAAAAGCCTTCGCGGGCCAGAAAGACGAAGTTGTTGACGGAGATCGGCGCCTGCGCGGTGTAGAGTTCGACTTCGATCAGGCCCTGGTTGGTCTGGATCTGCGCCTTGTAGTTCTTCTTCGGGTCAATGACTATCGCCGGAGCGGCATTGTAGCTTTTCGACATCAGCTTCAGCCTTCATACTTTGGAAGGAGAATCAGATGGTCCGATTATAGCAGCAGCGCAAAAAGGACGCGCCTGCCGGGGCGGGCGCGTCCTTTGTGGAAAACGAACAGAAGCGGATGGAGACTGTGAGGGGGATTAGTCGCCTGCGCCCGCTGCAGGCGGCTTCCAGGTCCAGGAAGTCGGTGTAAGCGACCGCGCCGTGTTCGTAGGCGTCGATTCCCGATCGTCTCGGCCTTGTCGGGGATGCGCAGCACGCCCAGCGCCTTGATGATGAACCACATGACCGTGCAGGTCACGCCGGCCAGGCGGACACCAGCGCCACGCCGATGATCTGCGAGATGAGCTGTGAGGCATCGCCTCCCATCAGCAGGCCCGCCGCGCCGAGTTCCGGCACGCCCAGGAAGCCGATGGCCAGGGTGCCCATCGCGCCGCAGGTGCCGTGTACCGCGAACGCGCCAACCGCATCGTCGATCTTCAGCCTTTCCAGCGTCCAGGGTCAGGACGAACAGCACGCCAGCCAGCGCGCCAATGAACACCGAGGCCGTTGGCGTGAAAAGGCGCAGCCTGCGGTGATGCCGACAAGACCAGCCAGCGAGCCGTTCAAGGCTGTGGAGAGGTTCCATTTGCCCGTTCGCAAGAAGACGAGCAGAAGAGAGGAGAACGCCCCCGCAGCGCCTGCCAGGGTGGTGTTCATGGTCACCAGACCGACCAGGCCGTTATTGCCCATGCTCAGGGTCGAGCCGGGGTTGAAGCCATACCAGCCGAACCACAGGATGAAAGCGCCGAGCGCCGCCAGACTGAGGTTGTGCGGTGCGGGCGGGTTGCCCCAGACGCGGCCCTTGCGCGGCGAGCATCATCGCGCCCGTCAGGCCGACGATGGCGCCGAGCAGGTGAACCACGGTGCTGCCGGCGAAGTCCTTGAAGGACACTTCCAGGGATGCCAGGATACCGCCGCCCCACACCCAGTGGACGACGACGGGATAGATCAGGCCGGCGATGATGAAGCTGTAGATGATCTTGCCGATGAAGTTGGTGCGCTCGGCCATGGCGCCGGTGGCGATCGTGCCGGCTGTCGCGCAGAAGGCGAACTGGAAGAAGGCCAGCACAAAGGCGCTCACGCCAGTACCGAAATCGACCGTGCCGTCGGCGATAACCATCGCGTCGCTCAGGAAGAAGTTGCTGGCCCCAAACAGGCCGCCCTGCGACGTGCCAAAGGCGATGCCGTAGCCAACGGCGAAGAAGATCAAACCCCCAAAAGCGGCGTCCATGTAGTTTTCCAGGAGCGAGTTGACCACGCCGCGGGAGCGGATCGAACCGGCTTCCAGGAAGGCAAACCCGGTCTGCATGAAGAAGACGAGGAAGGATGCTACCAGTATCCACATCGCGTCCAGATTGACCGCAACGGCGCCGACGTCATCCAGGGTCGCAGCATCCTGCGCCTGGGCTGTCGTGCCGAAGATCGCCAGAACCAGCGAGGCAACGGCAAAGGTGAAAATGCGCCGCCAGAAACGCTTGTGCTTGAACATGACCAGGTCCTCCGGGTGTCTAAATGTGACAGGTGCGCAGTTTACCGGCTCGATTCGGTACTTCTGCACAGTAAGTCGTACCGAAATTCTCCATAATTCTGTTGTCGGATTCTGACATAAACCACTTTTTGGTCAGAATAACGAACGGTGGGTCTCTGCGTGAAGTTGAGAAGCGCCTGCCTCAAGGAAGACGTTGTGTATATCGCACAATGTGGGTTGTTCGAGATGAAGAAGACCATACGTCGTCTCTTTGAAAGGTTTTCGATGAAACTGCGGGAGCTGGCCGAACGTGCAGGTGGCAGATGCGCCGTGTCCTCTATAATTCCGGCAATCTGTACACGGAAGCGAGGGTTTCATGCGCTACAAACTATTGGGCAAGAGCGGACTGCGCGTCTCGGAGCTGTGCCTGGGCACCATGACCTTCAGCGAAACCTGGGGCTGGGGCGCATCCCTGAAGAGATCGCGCGAGATCTTTGAGCGCTACCTAGCGAGGCCGGCGGCAACCATCGATACGTCGTGTAACTACACCGAGGGCATGGCCGAAACCTTCGTCGGCGAGTTGTTGGGCTCAGATCGCGACTCCCTGGTGGCGACCAAGTACCCTGACCAAGACGACCTCGACCGATCCCAACTCCGGCGGCAACAGCCGCAAAAACATGATGCAGTCGGTGGGGGCCAGCCTGCGCCGGCTGCGCCCCGACTACCTGGACATCTTCTACCTGCATGTCTGGGATTACACGCCCCCTGTGGACGAAGTGATGCGCGGCCTGGACGATCTGGTGCGGCAGGGCAAGGTCACCTACATCGCCATCTCGGACACGCCGGCCTATATCGTGGCGCAGGCCAACACCCTGGCCGAACTGCGTGGCTGGTCGAGCTTCCGTCGGCATCCAGGTGCCCTACGCCCTCAACCGCCGCGACATCGAGCGCGGATCCTGCCGATGGCCGGGCCTTTCAGGACTTAGCCGTCATACACGGAGGGCTGATCCGGTGGCGGGGTGCTGACCGGCAAATACGGTAATCAAGAAGCTGGCTCGCCCAAAGCGCTACGACCCCGGAGCGGGTGACCATCAAAGAGGAGCGGACCCGGGCGTCATCCCAGTACGGTCAAAGGCGGTGGCCGAGAGACCGGACGCAGCCGGGCGCAGGTGGCGATCAACTGGACGCTAGCAGCGGCAACGCGCGTAGATCATCCTAATGCTCGGGGCGCGCCCGCAACGGTTGGAGAACAACCTGGGCGTGCCTGGGTGGTGCGTTAAGCGACGAGTAGCTCCAGCGTCTCCTCGACGCCAACGCCCATCGAGATGGGCTTCCCGCACGACTTCATCCCTGGCAACCCGTACATCTACGGCGCGACTTCGATCCGGGTCGATAAGGGCCATGTTAGAGATGGGATGAAGGCATAGAGGACGAGGAATAAATGCCGTTTGTCGGGACGGCTTTTTGCCATCCGTACGCGCCTTGCCAAAAGTGACCATGCGTGTGAGTGGCGGGTCGGACTATTACGTTCAGGGGAGGTCCCGTAGGAAGGGACGCTCACTGAGGTGAACGTCTGAGGAGTAGCCCCCTTGAAATACCGAATGAACACGCAATCTCACTGCTGCAAACCTGATATTTAAAAGCATAAGCGCAACTTACCCAAGGAGTCAAGAGGTTCAGATGAGAGAGATCTTAAGGCGTTTGCGGCTGAGGGCGCACGTGCACACATCCCCGCCGGAAATATCGCGACCCCAGGCTCTCTGTTGCCTCTCGAATTACGCTCGCTGCGCTGAAGCGCCGCCGCCTACTTCATCCGTTGATCGCTGGCAGGGCTGTTCACGCCGCCTCGCCACTGTTGATCGGGGGCGCTGGCCGCCATCACGCATCTTTCGCCCGCAGATGTCGTCGCTCGGCGCCTTCCCGCACCGTCAGGATAGCGTTCTGGTCGTGCCGGACCATTCGGCGATGCGGGCCAGAGGCGCTGCGCCGATGCCGTAGTAAGGTCGCCCGCACCGCCTCGATGATGCGGTAGGCGGCTGGCGCGAAAGCGTATCTCCGCGTCGTCAACATCGTCGAGCGACGACCTGGTGCGCGCGGATGAAACATCCAACGGAATGCCGCCGGGCACTGACCGGCGACCAGGTCAGCGCTTCGCTGTCGCCATGCTCCATGACCACGTAGGCGTGGATATTGCTGTGAATCCACTCCGGGCCAACGCTGTGGCCGCCGGAAGCGTGCCGTGTCCAGCGTCGTGCCGCTGCCCAGCGCCTATCACCAGTCCCAGCCGTGTTCGACGGCAATCTGCGCCAGCCAAATAACGGTCGCCCAATGTCGACCGGGTTTGGTCGCCACCACGCTCACGCAATCCGGCACGTTGGCCCGGATCTGCGGGATCACGTCGCGGGAACTGCCGCGTTCCAGTCCAGAAGCTGCCCGCAGGTTTCCACCGGCTACTGATTTACGCCCGCCGCCGCCGATGCCCGCCACCCGGCACCCAGCCGGATCGGCATAGCCACCGGCGGCTGGAAGCTATCGAGCGGATTGGCGAAGGGCGTGAAAGGTAGAAGGTGCGTCCATATCAACGATCGCGAGGCTTCGTTCTTTATCCGCCAGGACGATCTCATGACCTACCCACGCGACCGGGCATCCGCATACGCTGTTGCGCCGGCATTATCCGCTGCCGACAACCGCCTGAATTTCATCTGGGTTTACTCCTCAAATGTGACCTCTCGATTATAATGGCGGACGGACTTGAATGAGTGCAAAGGACTGAGGACTGAGTGGATGAACGACCGCTGAGCTGCCCGTCTCCTCAGCACTCATGGAGGGCGAGATAAAGGTTGGCCGGAATTTCAAGCAATGGTGGCGCGGGGCATCGCCGAGGGCTGGCCTCGGCTACAGATGTTGAGTCCACTGAGGGACCAAAAACAGAGAAGCAATTAAAACGCCTTTGATGAGCTTGTCTTTTCCTAACCGACGGGTTTTGCAACCCTCGGCAGGGAAACGCACTCAAACTGATCAGAAAACTTCTATTCCAAAACGTTTCTCTATCGGCACTTTCACGACGCGACGCGCAAAGTGCCTTCCGGACCTTCATGCCTACTCTGCTACATTCTGCCGCCGTTCGTTCATCACATCCCCGGGCGGGTGGCCAGAAACCAGCCGCCGAGCCACGGTACCTACATCATGACCGGGTCATCCGCGCGGCGCGTCACGGAGGTGCGGGCGCAGATCCGCGACGATATCATTCTCGTGGCACCCGCCGGCACGCGGACGTCGTGGCCGTGGCCTGCGCCGCTGGATTTACGTGCGCAGCGCCACCCCGCCGCAAACTGCCTGGCCAGCGCGTCGGCGAAGGGCCGTCCTCCGGGCTCGGCGATCCGGCCGTGAACGCGGCCCGCGACGGGCTGGGGCTGGCCTATCGCTTCTTCCGGCAGTGCCGCGGACCGTCGTGGTCGACGACTGGGCATCTGCCGCTGGTCGGCACCGTCCACTACTGGCAGCAAGTACAGCGCGCCTTCTGGAATGGCAAGCAGATGGTTTCTGGCGATGGCGATCAGAAGCTGTTCAACCGCTTCCACCGGCTCGCTAGAGATCATCGGTCCCGAACTGACCCGCGGCATCGCCGCAGTCTACGGCCCAGATAGACTACGTTCAGATAAACGCACAGATCGATGTCTGCGACGTAGTGGGCATGCTGCTCAAGCAGTGGCACCTGGGGCGAACCGCTGACCAATCGGACTGGCTGATTATTTAGTACTCATCGGCAATATCAACGGCGTGGCGCTGCGCTCGATAGAAGGCGCCCGGCATGGCCTGCGACGACGCGGTACTGGGGCGCGATCCGCAGCCAGGCCATGGATTAAGCTTCCGTCGGTTGCGAGAAGCCAACGGCGGCGTGCATGTCAACTCCGGCATTCCCAACCGGGCCTTCACTCTGGCGTGGCTGGCGAATCGGCGGGCACCTGGGAGAGGCCGGGAAAATATGGTATAATGCATTGTGGCGACCCAAAAAAGCGGCTGGGCGGCCGGATTTCGGCTTTAAACGCTTCGCCCGCCTGAAGCCGTACGGAACGCCTAGGCACTGTTCGGCGCTACGCCGCGCCGAAGCCGACGCGGTGCGAAATCAGCCACGGGCGCAGGTGGGTATGAACATCGACCGTACGTAGGGACAGGAAGTATACCTTGTCCGTGAACCTGCTGAAGGTACGGACGCCATCGCCTATTCTTCATCCCAGTATTCCTTTCGTCCATGTAAATCAGAGGAAGGCTGATGACGATGCGTGTTGGTGTTGTTTTGCTTTTGAAAGAATGAAGCTTTTGCTTACTTCCACGGACTCAGGCGCAAATCGGATCATCGAAGAAGCCTGAATCATAAGCTCCTGACCGCCAGCACTGAAGCACTTGCAAATCCGGCTGATCTACGCCGCGCCCAAGTACACCATTCCGCGTCTCCCGCGGGAGGAGCAAAGCGGAGCGGTGGGCGTCCACAGCGCTACCGGCGACTGCCATCGGACCCTGCCATCACCGTCGTGGAGGACCGGGCATACGGTCCGGGACCGCCGAGCCGGTCGAGATCTCGCGCCTGTCGACCCTGGTCCAGTACTATCCAGCGCGTCGGCCTGGACGACGGCAAGAAGACGACGAAGATTGAGGATCATCTCTATCAATCTGCTCCAACGCGAGCGCGGGGTCTCCTTCAATGCCGCGCTTTGCAGCGTCATGTCCGGCTCGAAACCCGCATCAGCGGTTCGCTCTGCCCCGGCGGCGAAAGCCGCCTCGGCGACGTGAAGCGAGAAGCGGCGCACCCGCCAAACCAAGCTTCATATGCCGCTCCGCATGGCAGGATCTCCGCAGCACATCGGTCAACCTCTCTTCGCGAATCTATGAAACGTAATCCTCGTCACCCGGCGTATGGGAGCAGCACCAACGTGCCGACCCTCCAGGACGCAGATGCTGCCGGGTGGCATCTGGATCTGCGGGTGAGTCTGCGCCCAGCAAAACCGGGGATGCGGGGAATGCCGCTGAAGGCAGGAGTTCCTGGAACACCGTCAGTAGGCCGTTCACCCGTGAATACCGCGGCAATCACGCACGCGCATCAGAGCAGGAGCGCAAAGATTAAGTTCCTTCAAGACCGTCAGGCGGCGAAGGTCCGGCCGTGGCACGAAGTGTTTTCGGCCCGCCGGCGCAAGCCAGTCCCTATCCGCGACCAGCTGTGCGATCTCGGCCTGCCCGCTCCCGCGCGCCATCGCGGCGTCGGAGCAGCCGCGGGCGCCTAACGCCGCCAGCGGCATCGTGCCGAAGATTGGCGCCGGGCCAATCGCCGGCACCTGGGCGGCGACGGCGTCCCCCCCGTCCCCGTCAAATCAAAGCCAGCTCGCTTCCTCCGCGTCGATTTCACGGTAGATTGCGCCGTCATCGGCCCCCATCTTCAAAATCGTCGTCGTCCTGACCCACAGAAGCCGTCGAAGTCGAGATCCACGGCCCGCTGAGACCGGCCGCGGGGCGGCGAGCTTGCCGGGCATTCGTAAATACGCGAGCCAACAAGAGGTGCTTTATGAGCATGGGCTTTCCCCGCACTTGCGGGCCAGCGCTTCCCAGTCGTTCGCTCGCGCTATGGCCTCTCCCCTCAAGGCCAGATCTTCCGTGCCTCACGTCACCAATCTTCTGGAACCGAATCGCCCGTACCATCAATTACAGAGGCGTTTGTCAGAAACCGCCGCGATTTGCAACGACTGATGTAAAAATCTTTACCGTGTAGCCACTCTCTATGGAAGCACTGAAACGTCTTTATTTCGGGAGTTTTATTTATGACCACGATTGCCCAAAGACCGCGCTTTGGGCGGATCGTCGGGTATCTCCGCGTCTCCCTCACCGTAAACCTTGTCTGCGCCGTTTATGCGCACCCCCGCGGGCGCAGCGTCTTTCGAACCAACAGGTTGGGTGCAGGATGACGAGCAGATCCACCTGGTGCATGTCTTGTAACCTGGAAGCTGGCAGAAGTATCGACTGGCGGGTGGCGAGCCGACTGGCGCCGCGTCACAATGTCGTGGATCTCACGATTCGCGCCATGCGCCCGAGACGCACCAGGCGATGCGCGGTGTATATTTCGATGATGACCACCAACGGCATCCTGCTGGAAGGATCTTACGCTGCAGGCCGCTGGCCGGCTTTGGCCTGAACCGCGTCAACGTCAGTATCTACGACACGCTCGACCGGACCGCTAAACTTTATCGCACCCGCTGGGGCGCTCGACAGAGTCTGGGCGGGGATCGAAGCTGCCGAACGCGCCGGGCTGACCCCAGTCAAGCTGAACGTGGTGTTGGTGCGCGGCTTCAATGAAAACGATGTGACCGACTGCAGCGAAGCTGGCGCTGAAGCATGTGTTGACCACGGCAGGTGCGCTTCATCGAGATGATGCCGTTCGGCGAGGTGGCCACTTTCGCCAGGGAGCGCATACTGAATTATCACCGACGAAGAAGAGGATTCGGACGCGCATCGCCGAGGATTGCGTACCGCTCGGAACTGCGCTAAGAGCGACGGCCGGCTGGATGGCGAAGCGCGGATGTGCACCGCTTCCCGGCGCGAAAGGCCTGGTCGGAAGCTCATCGGCGGCGTAAGCGGCCTTCTACTGCGCCTCACTGCGGCCGCGCGGCTGACGGCCGAGAAGGCGTGCTGCGTCTGTACTTCTTTGCGCGACAAAGAAGTCGATCTGCTGACGCACCCGCGGGCAGGGCCAGCGAAGACGAGCTGCAGCAGATCATCATCGAAGCCGACATCACCCGGTGGAAGCGCCCTGGGGTCGCAGTCTGGACGACGAGCGTCGCTCCCGCTCACCCCGCGTGATGAGCCGGAATCGGCGGAGATGAAAACCTGGCCTCTCTGGCTACGTTGCGTTCCCGCCCCGACACGGCTTCACCACCAGGACAAGCTGGGGTGTTTAACCGAAAGCTTTACGCTCACAGGAGTCGAAGCGCCGGCGGGGATTTCAGCTACACCTCCTGACCTCACGGGGTTGAGGTCGATTTTATGCTTTCATTACTTTGGTGATGATACAATCCCTATCCTGTAAACTTGCGCTGGCTGACCTGGGTCTGAATATGGT
>JADJPJ010000106.1 GCA_016713325.1 Candidatus Flexifilum affinis
TGCTCGACGAGGGGACAGGCTTCATCGTCCTCGGCTATCTACCCCGCCGCGCCGATGGCATCACCTGGTAGCAGATCACCACCGGCGACACCCCTACGCCAGCAGCGGGGATCATCCGAGGCTACATCGCCGGGGTCGAGGAGACCTTATTTCATCGACCGGCACACCCCGGCTGGCGCTGCCTGCCGGGCAGATCCGGTGGCCGGCCCGCCGCAGATCACGCCGTTCAGCAACCCTTTGCCGACGATGCCGCCGGTCGGCGCTATGCCGACGCTGGAACTCGCTGCGGTGGACGTGGCCGCCAGGACCACCATCGACGACTTCGGAAATTCCCGTCCGCTGAAGCTGACGCTGCCGGTCGCCTACGCAGGAACAGCGTACCCAAGCCGCTGCCGATCGATCTCAGTCAGGTCGCCTATCTGGATGACGCCGGGCTTTCGCCGGCCCAGCTTGAGGAACGGCGCAATGGCTTCGTCGTGGTACCCGCCGGGCGCTCCTGGCCGGGAAGACTCGCTCTGGCAGGACAGCACCACCCGGCCGCTCCAACTACATCTCGACCGACATGATGCAGGAGCAGCCTCTACTACCATCTACACCGCTATACATTGTTTTATCTGGAGACCAGCACGCTTTACAACCAGTTGGCCACCATCGCCTCCGAGGGGTTCCTCCAGAGAAGCGCAGGCGCAGTGGCGAACGGCCGAAATACACCGCCGGAGGAAGCCACCCGTAACGCCGCCCTCTACTACGCGGTCATGCTGCTGCTGCTGAATGATGGCGAAGAGGCGCTGTTCGCCGACCTCGACGGCCGGGTTCTACGGTGACTTCATCAGCCGTCTTCCCGTCCGAGACGCTCGCCGCCGCCGACAGGACCTGCTCACCCTAGCGCAACCAATCACGGCCGGGATCGCGCACGAAAGGGAGGCGCGCGATCCCCTTCCTGGAGAACTAGCGAGGATTTCGGCCTGTACAAGCCGCGCAGCCACTACGAGAACGATGCCCTGCTCGGCAGTTACTTCCGCGCCATCACCTGGCTGGGACGCATCACCTTCCGGCTGGACAGCGCCGCCGATACGCTGGCCGGCCTGCTCGTGCTGCGAGCGATGGCGGCAGCGAGGCAGCTCTGACGGCCTGGCACGAATTTCAACGACACCATCGAATTCCTGATCGGTCCCTCGGACAACCTGCGGCCGACCGATCTGCCCATCGCCCGCCCGCTCTACGGCGACGATCTGCCGCTCGAAGCGCTGGCCGACCCGCCACCCTGGAGGCCTTCCGCGCCGCCGCGCTCGAACTGCCCCCGCCCCGCATCAACAGCCTGCAGCTCGATGCCGGCGTCGGCCGAGGATATGCGCGAGGCCGGGCGCGGCTTTCGCCTGTTCGGCGGCCGCTATACGCTCGATGCCGAGTACTTCCAGCGCCTGATGGACCCTGATGTGCCGGGTCGCGCGCTGCCAACCGGCCTGGATCTGGCGGCGGCCTTCGGCTCAGATGCCGCCTACGCGCTGCTGGAAGAGGCCGGCCTGACCAGCTTCGCCGAGTACATTCCGGCGCTCTCCGCCCTGCGCGAGCAGACGGCCTCCATCGCGCCGGATAGCTGGATGGAGAATGCCTATGGAAGCTGGCTGTGGGCGCTCCAGCCGCTGCTGTACAACGATCCGGCGCTGGAGCCGCCGCTGATGGCCACCGACGCCTGGCAGCGCCGCGAGATTAGCACGGCGCTGGCCAGTTGGACGGCCCTCAAGAACGCGACCGCGGCCTATACGCTGCTGCCCGGCGGCCTGGGTGGGGGCGGCGAAACGGTGGAACTGACCACCTACACCACGTTCGAGCATAATCCGCTGGTCTTCGCGCGCGTCGCCATTCTCTGCAATCTCACTGGCTTCCGGCCTGGAGGCGCGCGGGCTCGACCAGTACATGATGGGTTCCGTAGTGAGACAGGCACGCACCAATGCCGTGCTGTCGGCCATTTCCGCCGGTGCGGCCTGGCGCGAGATCGCCCGGTGAGTCGATCCCGGATGAGGTGCAGTGGTTCTTCCAGGAACGATTCGCAGCGCCTACGGCTATGTGCGCATCGATCTGATGCAGTACGATGGCGACCCGCCGCGCAACGTCGCGGTCTCCGCGCTCGTGGCGACCAGCCGGGCCGGCTATTTGCAGGAGGGCGTCGGCCTGATCGACGATCTCTACGTGGTCAGCGACCGGCCGGAGGGCTTGCAGCTTGTGCGCGGTCCCGTCTACAGCTACTACAGTGGGTCGACACCAGCGGGCAGGCGATGACCGACTCCGTCTGGCGCGATCAGTTGGATGCCGGGACGAACCCGCCGCGACCGACATGGGTGGATCTGTATCTCGTGCCGTGATCCTTTATATCGACTTTGCCCGCCAGGTGTTACAATGGAACGCTTTCGTCAACAAACGAGTGGTTCAGGAAAGGCTGCCTCTGATGGATACCCTGGTAGGCTGGATTATCATTGCCGTTGCCGCACTGACCGTCGCCGGCACTATCCTTATGGTGGCGAACGAGAAGATCGAGCACGAAGAGCACTTCATCCCTCCTGCGTCACCGGATGAAGAAGCCGCGCACGCGGCGCGGCAGAATGGTGGACGCGACATCGCCGCCACCGAGATCTCCTGACGGCCGCGGCCGTCCCTTCGTCCCCATTCCAATACGGTTGTGCAGCAGGCCGCCAGGGAGTATTCTCCCTGGCGGCTTGGTGAACCCCTCACTGGTTCCCACGACGCATGTCCCAACGGAGAGTCCTTTCCTGATCTGCTTGTTGCGCTGGCCCTCCTGGCGCTGACGCTTCTCGCCTATCACCGCCTGGCCTTCTCTGACTGGATCATGGCGCGCGGCGACACCTTCAGCTACCACTACCCCTACTGGCAGATCCGCGCCGAAGCCTTTCGCGCCGGCCGTCTGCCGCTGTGGACTCCCGACCTGTTCATGGGCGCGCCGCTGCTGGCCAACCCGCAGATCGGCACGTTCTACCCACCCAACTGGCTGGTTGCCCCGCTCGATCCGCCCGACGCGGTGCGGGTCAGCGCCATCGGCCACGTCTTCTGGGCGGCGCTGGGCGCCTATCTGCTGGCGCGACGGGCGCTGGGAGTCGGCCGGCCGGCGGCGCTGATCGGGGCCGTCGGCTTCGCGCTGGGCGGGCACCTCGGCGCGCATGTCGAGCAGATCAACCAGCTTCAGGGGTTGGCCTGGCTGCCCTGGCTGCTGGTGTTGTTGGATGCAAACCTCACCCCCACTCGCTTCGCTCGTCTACAGGTGAACATCGCGCACCCCTCTCCCGCCCCTGCGGAGGGGGGCCGAGTGAGGTCTTATAGCTTTTCCTCTCCTCGCCGTGGCCTGGGCGCCGCAAATCTTCAGCGGACACACGCAGACGGTGTTCATCAGCGGGGTGGCGCTCGGCCTGTATGCGCTGTGTACCCGCCCCGTCCGCGGGCTGCTGACGCTGGCCGCTGCGGGCGTCGCCGCCGTGCTGCTGGCGCTGCCACAGCTCATCCCGACGCTGGAACTCGCCAGCCTGTCCAACCGCCGCGGCGGCTTCAACGTCAATCAGGCGACGGCCTTCTCCTTCAGTCCGTTTGTGACCGGGCGCGGCCTGCTGCCCAGCTACGACCGCATGATCTTCAGCGAATACATCGCCTATCCCGGCATCCTCATGCTGGCCCTGGCGTGGGTGGGGGTGTTTGGGAGACCTCACCCCGAACCTCACCCCACTCGCTTCAGCTCGTCTCCCCCTCTCCGCACGGAGAGGGGCTGGGGGTGAGGTTACCGATGCGGGTGAGGGTTCGGACAGGAAGCCTCCTACGCTTTCGCGCTGAGCAGGCGACAGCAGCGCTCGAGCGCTCAGACCAACACGCCGACGGTTCCCCTCTCCCCGCGTGCGTGGGAGAGGGGGTCAGGGGTGAGGGGGGCCGTGGACAACGCAGGCCCTGTCCCTACTCCGCCGGATTTCGCGAACCCATCGACGCGCTGGATCGTGCTGGTGGGGGGTTGGCCTGTTCCGGCCTACGGGCTGTACAACCCGATCTATCTGGCGCTGGCCGGTCTGCCGGGCTTCAATCTGTTCCGTGTGCCGGCGCTGGCTGGCGTTGTTCTCCCTGGGCGTGGCCATGCTGTCGGCGCTGGGCGCGGAAGCCCTGCTGCGATCCGCTGTCGCGTGGAGATGGCGCGCTGTGCCCCTGCGCCGTGCGGCCGGCTTCGCCGTCGTCATCGTCGCGCTGATGGCCCTGGCGCCACTGGCCGCGAGCACTCCGGATCAGACGCCGACCTACCCGCCGGAGCTGATTACCTGGGCCGGTTGGGGTGTCGCGCTGGCCCTCGGCATGGTGATAGTGCTGATAGCAGGCAGCGAGCGGCCGCGCAATAGCGCGCCACTACAATATGAGGGGCGTAGGGACACGCTACTGCGTGTCCGTCGACTTTCAGGCCTGCACCCGGGGAACGGTATACTCCTCCTCGCCGCCGTGCTCGAACTGCTGCTGGCCTCTGGCGCGCTGGCCTACAACCAGCTTGTGCCGCCGGATGCCTTTTCGGCACAGCGCTTCAGTATCAGCCAGATGACGGTTTACACGGAGGAGAGCGCAGCCAAGGGCGCGCCGTCGGGCCGGCTGCTCAGCCCGAGCGATCTGCGCTTCGACCCCGGCGACCGCGCGGCTCTGGAAGCGCGCTACGACGCCCTGGGCATCACTGGCGAGGCGCGGGCGCTGGCCTTCGACACCATCAAGCTCAAGGAGGTGCTGGCCGCCAATCAGCCGCTGCTGTGGGGCATCCCCTCGATCGACGGCTTCGACGGTGGTCTGCTGCCGACGGGCTATTACACCGCCTTCACCTCGCTGCTGCTGCCGGAGGGGATGCTGCGCACGCTCGACGGACGGCTGCGCGAGATTCTCTACGACGATTCCTGCGGCGGTCCCTGCATCCCGGACGAGCGCTGGCTGCGGCTGACCGACACGCGCTACCTGCTGACCGACAAGGTCTACGATCTGGTGCGCGAAGGCGTCTTCTACGACACGGCGCTGCCCATGGCAGGGGCGGCGATCTATCCGAACCGGACTGGCTTCCCCGCCTCGGCTGTCGAGGTGCTCTATGCGTGCACCGGCGATCCCTGCGCCGCCCCTGAAGTGACCGCCGGCGGTCTCGTGCTTCAGGCCGTCCTCACTGATGTGCCGGTCGATCGCTATCGGATGGCGCGCTACACCCTGGAGTCGGACGAGCCGGTCGAGTCGATCGCCGTTGCCGGCGAAACGAACACCCTGACCCGAGCGGTCACGCTGGTCAACCCGGCGGACGAGACGTTCGAGCAGTTGGCTCCGGACCCGTTCCGGCGTATCCTGTCGTCGGACATCAAACTCTATGAGCAGGAAACGCTGCCCAGGGCATTCGTTGTGACGGCGCCACCGCGCTGCGTGAGCGACGATGTGTATGGGACAGAAGAGGCGCTTGAGGCGATGCGCGCCCCGGCCTTCGATCCGGCTCTGGATCTGATCCTGGCCGGCGCGGCCTGTGATGGGGACGACGCGCTGACCGATCCCACAGGTCTATCCCCGGCGTCGGTCGGATTTGTGTCGTATCTGCCGGAGCGTATCGAACTGCGGTTGAGACGGACGCGCCGGGCCTGCTGCTGCTGGCGGATGCCTACTACCCCGGCTGGACCGCGACGGTCGACGGCCAGCCGGCCCCGGTCTATCGCGCTGACGTGATGTTCCGCGCCGTGCCCGTTCCCGCCGGATCGCACGAAGTCGTCTTCGACTACCGGCCCTGGTGGCTGCCCGGCATTCTGATCGGGGGTGGGGCACTGTGGCTGCTGGCGATCGGCGCTGCAATTTTTCTTAAGGTTCGGACATTTCATAAATCTCAAGACAAGTCGGAGAATCTGTCATGAATCTGAAGACCTGTTTCGGTCTTCGGCTCCCGAATCCTTGACAAGAACCAAATGGTGTAAAGGATCTGATAAGGTTTGGCACAACCTCTTTACGTCTGGCGCAGTTAATAGTACATTTGGAAGGGTAGCAATTCATCCATGAAGATGGAGGATAGAGGTTTATCGTAATGTTGGACAAATTCCGGGTTCTCATCGTAGAAGACAACGCCGACCTGCTGCTTTTGTACAGCAAGACGATGCAGACCTTGGGCCTTGAAATCGATCCGGTGACCAGCCTGGCCAATGCCCGTGAACTGGTCACACGGCGTCACTACGACCTGATCATCTGCGACATGCGTCTGGGTGGCGATCATGGCACCGAACTGCTGCGCTATCTGAAGGCCAAAGAGATCGAAGGCGCTGAGGTCATCATCGTCTCGGGCGAAGACCACTATCGCGACGCCTGCCGCCAGATCGGCTTCGATCTGTTTCTCTCCAAACCGGTGTCGATGCGCGAACTCAAGACACTGGTCACCCGCCTGCTGTCGCCGCGCCTTGGGGTCGATTTCTCTCAGCCTGCCGCAGTCACCGCATCGTCCACGAGCCTGCCGCGCGTCATCTGAATCTGTGCGCTGACGCGCTGTTTGAAGACATGAAAACGCCCTGGCCAACTGGCCAGGGCGTTGTTTTTTTCGCTAGGTGCGTCCGCGTTAGCGCATGGGCACGACGCCTACATCACCTTCGATGATCTTCACGAAACCGCTGGCCACCCAGCCCACCGTGCCCCGCCAGATCACCTTGTACCAGCCGTCGCGCGTCTGCTCCAGGATCGGCAGCAGGTCGCCCCAGGGGATGCGCCCGATCTGCGTCGAGAGCACGTTGGGCTCGGCGCGCAGACGCAGGGTGGCCTCGCTCTGGCCGACTACGCCGGTCTGAGAAGCCGGATCGCCGGCAGTGACGAACGGGTTGGTGATCGGCGCGTTGAAGCTGTTGCCATTGATGTTGAAGTAGTAATGCCAGACCCACCCCTGCGTGTTGCTGAGCTGGATCAGATACCACAGTGAGTTTTCGTCGCGGCCGAGCACCTGGTACGTCTGCCCGCGCAGCACGCGGTCTACGACCGGTGCGCCCAGGAACGGACCTGACCGGACCAGCAGCACCTGCGCGCGAATGACGGTGCCGCTCAGCGCGCCCGGCGGGATGGCCGGCAGCGGCGTCGGCGGGATGCGTGAGGCGGTCAGCGTCGGGCCGGCGGTGACGAACCCGCCGCCTGGGATCGACGTCCCCACACCGGGGGTGACGCCGCCACTGATCAGGAACCACTGGAACTGGAGCGCTGCCTGATCGATGCCCTCGAAGTACTCCACCACCAGCGAGTGCGTGCCCGCTGCCAGGGTGTATTGGAAGCGGTCGGTGGTCAGCGCGCGGCCAATGCTAGCGGTCGAGCACCAGCACGCCGTCGATGAACACGCGCACGCCGTCATCGGACGAGACGATGAATTCGTACGTCCCGGCGTTGAAAAGCTGCACGGAGGAGTAGCGCGCCGAGAAGTTGTCGTCGTTGACCACTCCCGGCCGGGGGCTGGACGAGCCCCAGTTGAAGTTGATGCCACTCGCCAGCGCTTCGGACAGGACAGGACTGCCGGACAGGTCGGTATTGTTGAAATACTGCGCCGTCCAGCCCGTGCCGAACTCCTGCGCCACGTCGGCGTTGATCATCACCGCCGCGCTGATCAGCACCATCAGCAGGGCCAGTGTCAAGCCAAGTCTACGCAAGTTCATCATCCCATCCCTTCCTCACCTTGAGCGATGCAGGCGTCGTGTTGCAATCAGTACCAGCCAACGACCATATAGCGAAGTATACACCGCACACCGCGGGGGCGCACCTGCTCCACAGTGAGACGATAGTCATGGCCCAGCCGATTACGATTCGACGATCGTCACCGTCTGCATGGTATCGCCCTGACGGATGGCGTTCACCACCTACAGGATCTTCGCATCGACCACCTTGCCGAAGACGGCGTGCTTGCCATCGAGGTGCGGCTGCGGCGAATGGGTGATGAAGAACTGCGATCCGTTGGTGTTCGGGCCGGCATTGGCCATGCTCAGCACGCCGGGGCCATCGTGCTTGAGACGCAGAGCGCTCGCTTCGTCATTCCACTTGTAGCCGGGGCCGCCGCGACCGGTGCCGGTCGGGTCGCCACCCTGGATGACAAAGTTGTTGATCACGCGGTGGAAGACCACGCCATCATAAAAGCCTTCGCGGGCCAGAAAGACGAAGTTGTTGACGGAGATCGGCGCCTGCGCGGTGTAGAGTTCGACTTCGATCAGGCCCTGGTTGGTCTGGATCTGCGCCTTGTAGTTCTTCTTCGGGTCAATGACTATCGCCGGAGCGGCATTGTAGCTTTTCGACATCAGCTTCAGCCTTCATACTTTGGAGAATCAGATGGTCCGATTATAGCAGCAGCGCAAAAAAGGACGCGCCTGCCGGGGCGGGCGCGTCCTTTGTGGAAAACGAACAGAAGCGGATGAGACTGTGAGGGGATTAGTCGCCTGCGCCCGCTGCAGGCTTGGCTTCCAGGTCCAGGAAGTCGGTGTAAGCGACCGCGCCGTGTTCGTAGGCGTCGATTCCGATCGTCTCGGCCTTGTCGGGGATGCGCAGCACGCCCAGCGCCTTGATGATGAACCACATAACCGTGCAGGTCACGCCGGCCCAGGCGGACACCAGCGCCACGCCGATGATCTGCGAGATGATCTGCGAGGCATCGCCTCCCATCAGCAGGCCCGCCGCGCCGAGTTCCGGCACGCCCAGGAAGCCGATGGCCAGGGTGCCCATCGCGCCGCAGGTGCCGTGTACCGCGAACGCGCCAACCGCATCGTCGATCTTCAGCTTTTCCAGCATCCAGGGTCAGGACGAACAGCACGCCAGCCAGCGCGCCAATGAACACCGAGGCCGTTGGCGTGAAGAAGGCGCAGCCGGCGGTGATGCCGACAAGACCAGCCAGCGAGCCGTTCAAGGCTGTGGAGAGGTTCCATTTGCCCGTTCGGAAGAAGACGAGCAGAAGGAGGAGAACGCCCCGCAGCGCCTGCCAGGTGGTGTTCATGGTCACCAGACCGACCAGGCCGTTATTGCCCATGCTCAGGGTCGAGCCGGGGTTGAAGCCATACCAGCCGAACCACAGGATGAACGCGCCGAGCGCCGCCAGACTGAGGTTGTGCGGTGCGGGCGGATTGCCCCAGACGCGGCCCTTGCGCGGCCCGAGCATCATCGCGCCCGTCAGGCCGACGATGGCGCCGAGCAGGTGAACCACGGTGCTGCCGGCGAAGTCCTTGAAGGACACTTCCAGGGATGCCAGGATGCCGCCGCCCCACACCCAGTGGACGACGACGGGATAGATCAGGCCGGCGATGATGAAGCTGTAGATGATCTTGCCGATGAAGTTGGTGCGCTCGGCCATGGCGCCGGTGGCGATCGTGCCGGCTGTCGCGCAGAAGGCGAACTGGAAGAAGGCCAACACGAAGGCGCTCACGCCAGTACCGAAATTGACCGTGCCGTCGGCGATAACCATTGCGTCGCTCAGGAAAAAGTTGCTGGCCCCAAACAGGCCGCCCTGCGATGTGCCAAAGGCGATGCCGTAGCCAACGGCGAAGAAGATCAGACCCCCAAAAGCGGCGTCCATGTAGTTTTCCAGGAGCGAGTTGACCACGCCGCGGGAGCGGATCGAACCGGCTTCCAGGAAGGCAAACCCGGTCTGCATGAAGAAGACGAGGAAGGATGCTACCAGTACCCCATCGCGTCCAGATTGACCGCAACGGCGCCGACGTCATCCAGGGTCGCAGCATCCTGCGCCTGGGCTGTCGTGCCGAAGATCGCCAGAACCAGCGAGGCAACGGCAAAGGTGAAAATGCGCCGCCAGAAACGCTTGTGCTTGAACATGACCAGGTCCTCCGGTGTGTCTAAATGTGACAGGTGCGCAGTTTACCGGCTCGATTCGGTACTTCTGCACAGTAAGTCGTACCGAAATTCTCCGTAATTCTGTTGTCGGATTCTGACATAAACCACTTTTTGGTCAGAATAACGAACGGTGGTTCTCTGCGTGAAGTTGAGAAGCGCCTGCCTCAAAAAGACGTTGTGTATATCGCACAACGTGGGTTGTTCGAGATGAAGAAGACCATGCGTCGTCTCTTTGAAAGCCGTTCGATGAAACTGCGGGGGCTGGCCGAACGTGCAGGTGGCAGATGCGCCGTGTCCTCTATAATTCCGGCAATCGGTACACGGAAGCGAGGGTTTCATGCGCTACAAACTATTGGGCAAAAGCGGACTGCGCGTCTCGGAGCTGTGCCTGGGCACCATGACCTTCGGCGAAACCTGGGGCTGGGGCGCATCCTTGGAAGAATCGCGCGGGATCTTTGAGCGCTACAGCGAGGCCGGCGGCAACCCATCGATACGTCGTGTAACTACACCGAGGGCATGGCCGAGACCTTCGTCGGCGAGTTGTTGGGCTCGAAGCGCGACTCCTGTGGTGGCGACCAAGTACACCCTGACCAAGACGACCTCGACCGATCAACTCCGGCGGCAACAGCCGCAAAAGCATGATGCAGTCGGTGGAGGCCAGCCTGCGCCGGCTGCGCACCGACTATCTGGACATCTTCTACCTGCATGTCTGGGATTACATGACCCCTGTGGAGAAGTGATGCGCGGCCTGGACGATCTGGTGCGGCAGGGCAAGGTCACCTACATCGCCATCTCGGACACGCCGGCCTATATCGTGGCGCAGGCCAACACCCTGGCCGAACTGCGTGGCTGGTCGAGCTTCGTCGGTATCCAGGTGCCCTATGCCCTTAACCGCCGCGACATCGAGCGCGAGATCCTGCCGATGGCCAGGCACTGGGGCATGGCCGTCATGCCCTGGGGGCTGATCGGTGGCGGGGTGCTGACCGGCAAATACGATAATCAGGAAGACGACTCGCCCAAGCGCTACGATCCGGAGCGCATGACTATCAAGGAGCGGACCCGGGCGTCGATCGATGCGGTCAAGGCGGTGGCTGAGGAGACCGGACGCAGCCGCGCGCAGGTGGCGATCAACTGGGTGCGCCAGCAGCAGCAGCGCGCGCAGATCATCCCTATTCTCGGGGCGCGCACGCCGCAGCAGTTGGAGGACAACCTGGGCGTGCTGGAGTGGTCGCTAAGCGACGAGCAGCTTCAGCGTCTCTCCGACGCCAGCGCCATCGAGATGGGCTTCCCGCACGACTTCATCCCTGGCAACCCGTATATTTACGGCGCGACTTACGATCAGGTCGATAAGAGGCCGTAGAGATGGGATGAGGCATGGGGGACGAGAATGAGAAATGCCGTTGTCGGGACGGCTTTTTGCCATCCGCAGCACCAATATAAAGTGACCCGCCGTGAGTCACGGCGGGTCAGTTTGTTGCGGTCTCAGGGGAGTCCCGCATGGGGACGCTCACTGAGAGGTGAACGTCCTAGGGGGTAGCCCCCTTATGACTGCGAATGAACACGCGATCACCTCCTTTTCTCTAAGCCTGCGATATTCAAAGCATAGCGCAACTTGCCAAAAGGTCAAGAGGGTTCAGATGAGAGAATCTTAAGGCGTTTGCGGCTGAGGGCGCACGTGCCCCGCATCCCCGCCGGAAATATCACAGCCCCAGGCTCTCTATTGCCTCTCGAATTACGCTCACGCTGCGCTGAAGCGCCGCCGCCTCTTCGTCGTTGATCGGCAGCGGGAGCTGTTCCACGACCCCCTCGCCACTGACGATGTGGGGCATGGCCGCCGTCACATCTTTCACCCCGCACATGTCGTCGCTCGGCGTGCACACCGTCAGGATGGCGTTCTGGTCGTGCAGGATGACCTCGGCGATGCGGGCCAGGGCGCTGCCGATGCCGTAGTAGGTCGCCCCTTTGCCCTCGATGATGCGGTAGGCGGCGCGACGCACCCCGGCGTCGATCTCCGCGTGGTCGGCGGCATCGAGCGAGACGTGGTGCGAGCGGATGAAGCGCTCCAACGGAATGCCGCCGATACTGACCAGCGACCAGGTCAGCACTTCGCTGTCGCCATGCTCGCCGACCACGTAGGCGTGGATATGCTGTCAATCCACACAAGCCGGCGCCCCAGCAGCGCCCGGAAGCGCGCGGTATCCAGCGTCGTGCCGCTGCCAGCACCCTCCGCGCCATCAGCCGTGTTCGACGGCAATCTGCGCCGTCGATGAGTCGCCATGTTCGACCGGGTTAGTCGCCACCACGATCCGCAATCCGGCGCGTTGGCGATGATCTGCTGGGATCGTCGCGGAACACCGCCGCGTTGCGATCCAGAAGCTGCAAGCAAGTTTCCCCCCGGCTTCTGATTCACGCCCGCCGCCAGATCACCACCCGGCACCCGGCCAGATCGGCATAGCCACCGGCGTGAATATCGAGCGGATTGGCGAAGGGCACGGCGTGGAAGATGTCATCCGCCTCGGCGATCGCGCGGCGCTTCGTTCTTGTCCACCAGGACGATCTCGCGGCCTACCGCGCATGACCAGAGCATACGCCGCCGTCGCGCCGACGTATCCGCTGCCGACAAACGCCTAATTTCATCGGATTTCTCCTCTAATGTGACCTCTCGATTATAATGGCGGACAGAAAGGAATGAGTGCAAAGGACTGGAGGACTGAGTAAGTTCGTTTGCTTGGCTGCCGTCTCCTCAGCACTCAGACAACTCGAGATAGACCTGGCCGGAATTTCAAGCAATGGTGGCGAACATCGCCGAGGGCTGAAGCACCTCGGCTACAGAACCGACAGGTCCACTGAAGGGACCGAAAACAGAGGCGCGTTAAAGCTCCTTTGGTGAGCTTGTCTTTTCTAGCCGACGGGTTTCAACCCTCGGCGGGGCGGCTACTCAACTGATCCGGCACCGTTCATTTCCGATTCTTTATCAGCACTCAGCACTCGATACTCAGTACTTTCCAGGACTTCCGCCATGCCTACTCACCAGTATTCCCCGCCGTTCGTCACCGCCACACCGTCGGGCGGGCGACCCGGAAGCCAGCCGCCGAGCCAGGAACACCCCTGCATCATGACGGTCATCCGCGCGGCGCGCCAGAGGTGCAGGCGCTGATCCGCGACGATAGTTCTCGCCCAACCCGCCGGCACGCGGACGCCAGGGACGGGACTGGCCGCTTTCAATCTACGTCTTTCGCGCCCATCACATCGCCGCAAACTGCCTGGCCAGCGCGTCCGCACCGAGGGCCGTCCTCCGACCGGCGATCCGGCTGTAGATGAGGCCTACGACGGGCTGGGGCTGGCCTATCGCTTCTTCCGTGAGGTCTTCGGCAGGTACTCTCGGTCGACGATTGCGATCTGCCGCTGGTGGCCACCGTCCACTACGACGCAAGTACAGCAACGCCTTCTGGAATGGCGAGCAGATGGTTTTTGGCGATGGCGATCGAAGCCGTTCAACCGCTTCACCGGATCGCTGGAGATCATCGGCCACGAACTGACCCACGGCATCATGCAGTACACGGCCCAGATGAACTACACGTTCAGGCCAGCGCAATGACAGATCGATCCTGCGACGTGATGGGCATGCTGCTCAAGCAGTGGCACCTGGGGCAAACCCCCTGACCAATCGGACTGGCTGATTGGCCCTGGCCCGCTCATCGACGGTATCAACGGCGCGTGGCGCTGCGTTCGATGAAGCGCCCGGCAGGCCTACGACGACGCCGGGTGCTGGGGCGGGGGATCCGCAGCGCCGGGCTCATGGGCGGCTTCCGCCGGATGCGCGACGACAACGGCGGCGTGCACGTCAACCTCGGCATTCCCAGCCGGGCCTTACGCTGGTGGCGCTGGCCGTCGGCGGACCGGCCTGGGGAGGGCCGGGAAAATATGGTATATTACATTATGTGACAAGAGGCTGCGGCCGGTTTCGGCTTTGAAGCGCTCCCCGCCTGACCGTGCGGAACGCCGACGCTGTTCGGCACTCGCAGCGCCGAAGCTGACGCAGTGCAGCCTCGGCCTGGGCTGCAGGTGGGTATAGACATCGACCAGTCGTAGGGACAAGGCAGACCTTGTCCGTGAACCATAACGAAAGAAGGCGCGAGGGACCATCGCCGTTCTCCTCATCCTCATTCCTTTCGTCCCGTAAATCAGAGGAAGGCTGATGCACGATGCGTGTTGAATTTCGCACCGAAGGCGGCTTTGCTTAGCTCCCCCGGACTCGGTACGCAGATCGGATCATCGACATGCGAATCGCTCCCCAGAGCACCAGCGTAAACGCCTGGTCTGGCTGATCCGCCGCGCCCATTTCTTCGACCGCCAGAGGCCGTGGGCGTCCCACAGCGCTTTCGCAAGCACGACTGCCAACGATTCACCATCACCGTCGTGGAGAAGGACCGGGAGCAGACGGTCAGGACCGCCGAGCCGGTCGAAGATCCGCGCCTGTCGACCCTAGTCCAGTACTCCAGCGCGTCGGCTGGACGACGACGGACGACGACGAAGATTGAGGATCAGCTCCTCCAATCTGCTCCAGCAAGGCGCGGGTCTGCCGAACCCGCGCCTTTCTACGCGCCGTCATGTCCGGCGCTCGAAAACCTCATCAGCGGCTCGATCTGATCGAGCGGCAGCCACCCCTCGCGATAAAGCGAAAAATGGCACACCCTGCCGTCAGACAGCCCAGCTCCACTGCCGGCAGAATTTCGCGCAGCACGTCGGGGTCGGCCTCTTCGCGGATCGCCGGCGGCATGGTCTGATACGCCGTGTAGGAACGCTTCCCAGCCGCGCCGACCCCCTCCAGGGCGAAAGATGCCGCCGAACAGCGTCTGAATCTGCGGGTGGTCGCCCAGCCGCTCGGGGATGCGAATGGCGCTGGACAGGAGTTCCCCGCGTTTCATCCAGTAGGCGTTCACCCTGCAGACAATGGCGATCCGCCGCGCATCGAGCAGGGCGCGCGCAGGGTGGTTCCGCTCCAAAGTCCGTCCAGGCAGGTCCGCCCGTAGCGCCGGGTAATTTCAGGCCGGCGGCGAATCCAGTCCTGTCCGCGACCAGCTGTGCGATCTCGGCCGCTGCCCGCTCCAGCGCGCCATCGCGGTCGAACACGTTCACGCGGGCGCCCCCACAGCACTTCCAGCGGCGTCGTGCCGAAGGTGTCCGGGCCCAACGCCGGCGCCTGGGCGAGCGTCTCCGCGTCCACGTCGTCAAGCCAGCTCAGCGGCATCACGTCGATTTCCCAGCAGATGCCGTCTTCGACCCCATCTTCAAAATCGTCGTCGTCCTGGCCCCAAAGCCGTAGAAGTCGAGATCCGACCCGCCCAGACCCCGGCCGCGGGGCAGCGAGCCGGTCACAGCAGGCCAACAGGTCTTTGCGGGTAGCGAACTGCGCCCCTTTCTTCTTTCGGGCCAGCGCTTCCCAGTCGTTCGCTCATGTTCATGGCCTCTCCCTCAAAAGATGATCCCTACGATCCCCCTCCCAACGATGCCCCCAAGATGATGGAAACAGATGTCCTCGATTACAGGAAGCGTTGTCAGAAAATGCCTGATTTTGCTTATTGATGTAAGAAAAACTTCATCTTGCGGTATACTCTATGGAAACTGAAACGTCTGTTCAGGAAGTTTGGCTAAGACCACGATTGCCAAAGACCGCTTTGGGCGGACTGCACCAATTATCTACGCATCTCCCTCACCGAACAAATGTAATCTGCGCTGCGTCTAATGCATGCCAGAGGACATGATCTTTCGTCCCAACAGGGAGTTGATGCAGGATGACGAACTGATCCACCTGGTGCATGTCTTCGCCAACCTGGGCTTCAACAAGTATCGACGCTGACGGATGGCGAGCCGACTGTGCGTCACAATGTCGTGGATCTCGTCCGCGCCATGCGGGGACGCCGGGCGTGCGCGATATTTCGATGACCACCAACGGCATCCTGCTGGAAGATCTGGCCGCGCCGCTGGCCGGCGCCGGCCTGAGCGCGTCAACGTCAGTATCGCGACACGCTCGACCCGGTCCGCTTCAAAGCGCATCACCGCTGGGGGCACGCTCGAAGTCTGGGCCGGGATCGAAGCTGCCGAACGCGCCGGGCTGACCCCGGTCAAGCTGAACGTGGTGGTGGTGCGCGGCTTCAATGAAAACGATGTGACCGACCTGGGCGAAGCTGACGCTGAAGCATGACTGGCAGGTGCGCTTCATCGAGATGATGCCGTTTGGCGAGGTGGCCACCTTCGCCAGGGAGCAGACCGTCACCGACGAAGAGATTCGGTCGCGCATCGCCGAGGATTACATGCCGCTGGAACTGCTCGACGACGGCCGGCTGGATGGCGAGGCGCGGATGTACCGCTTCCCCGGCGCGAAAGGCCTGGTCGGCTTCCACTGAGCAACGTGACCTAGCCCTTCTGCGCCTCCTGCAACCGCGCCCGGGCTGACTGCCGAAGGCGTGCTGTCTGTGCCTGCTGCGCGACAAAGAAGTCGATCTGCTGACGCCGCTTCGGCAGGGGCCAGCGAGACGATCTGCAGCAGATCATCCTGCGACAACATCTAGTGGAAGCCCTGGGGTCACGGTCTGGACGACGACGTCATCCCGCTCACGCAGGTGATGAGCCCAGATCGGCGGGTAGAAAAGCCCCAACCTACCAGCGACGCATTCCCCCATCGTCTCTTGGACAATGGGGGTGTTTGTCAGGCGCTCACAGGTTGACGCGGCAGGGTTCTTCATACACCTCACAACCTCACGAAATTCAGGTCGATTTCATACTTTCATTAACACAGTGATGATACAATCCTATCCTGTGGCTTACACAGCGGCTGACCTGGAGTCTGAATATGAGTAGAATCGCGCTTTTGCTGCTGGCAATCTTCGTTTTTGTCGGTTGCACCCTCTCAAACGGCAAGCGCCCTACCCCACAACAACCCTTCCCCGACAGCCGTTCCCACTGAGGTTCCGACTGCAGCGCCCACCGAGGCGCCGACGGAAGAGCCTACCGCCGAAGTGACCGAGGCGACCACGGCGGATGCCACCGAAGCGACCGCCGAAGCGATAGCCGACGACAGCGTGATCAACATCCTGCAGATTGACAGCAACCATGCTGAATTCGCCTGGTCAGCAGAAATTCACCGGGGCATCGTCGACGCGCTCGCCGAAGCGGGCTACAGCGCCGAGGCCGGCAAACTCAACATCGAAAGTCGCGCTCATGGACACCAAGCGCCAGACGTCGCAGAATACTTCGACCAGATCGGCGCCGAACTGACCGCCTACATCACCGAGACGCAACCAGGACCTGGTCATCGCTAACGACGACAACGCGGCGCGCCTGGTGGTGCAGCCTCCGGGATGGCGACATCCCGTTGTGTTGCTGGGCATCAACGGCACCCCCGGAGCAGTCGACTTCGATGCCGACTCCAACGTCCTGCGGCATTCTGGAGCGCCCGCATACCGCCGAAATGATGACCTGGATCGAAGAGGTCTTCGGCGAAGGGCCGAAGATCACCATCCTGGCCGAGACAGCCCGACCTCGGACCGCATGTTCGACGACGGCATCGTCGCTGAGACGATCGGTGAGTCTTCGGTTGAACTGGTGGACATCATCCGCCGCACCAGCGATTTCGAAGAGTGGCAGGGCATCGTCCAGAACATCGACGACCAGCCAGGTGCTGTACCTCGGTTCGTACGCCGCGCTCCAGACCGACGGTGGCGACCCGGTTCAGACGCTCGACGCTCTGACCTGGACGCTGGAGAATTCGCCGGTCCGGTCAGGGCAGGTTTCTGGAAAGAGGCGGTGCATCGGCACGCTGGGCGGCCCGATCATCTCCGGCTATACCCAGGGTTTCGTCGAGGCGGAAAAGCTGCTGAAATCCTCCTAGGGTGCGACCTGCGCCGATGTCGGCTTCAGCGTCCCCGCGCTGGCAGCTGATGATCAACCTGCAACGCGATGGAACACTGGGATGTGCAAATCCCGCTCGACCTGCTTGAAGTCTCGGAGATCGTGACAGAGTGAAACGCACTTTCCAGCATTCGCATTCAACTGATCCTTGTCACCATCAATTTCGCTTGTCGTGCTGGCGGCGGCGGTTGGGGATCAACTTTTCGCGCAGCGTGGCGCTCTGATCGACCTCAGAGCGCCACGGGTTTGACCCCTCGTCCGCTCGGTCAACAAACACGATCAATACCGTCCGTTCGTTCATCCGACTCTGGCCGACATCTCGGAACTGGACACGCGTCTCGCAGGAGCTGGTCAGAGCTCAACGACAACATCGACTTCATCGCGGGTGACGGACAATGCTGGGCGCGTCATCTTCCACTCGAACACGGACTTCAACGACCAGACCCTGGAAGCGATCCGGCCTGCCAGCGGACCAGACGGTTCCGCGCAGTGTTCCGGGCCGACGATGCCTATCTGACGGCGCTATCCTTCGACAGCAGCGACCTGACTCGAGCCCAAGCAGTTCTGGATCATCGTCGCCAGCGCCGCCGAGCCTTGACAACCAGCTCTGAACAGCATCCCTCTCGTCACTGGGTGGTGACGCTGGTGTTCACCGCCATTGCCGCGACCTGCTCGTCGGCTTTCTGCAGCGTTATTTCGTCAACCGCTGGAGCAGCTCACCCAGGCGCCGGCGAAATCGAGCGCGGCAACCTGTCGAGCAGGTGACGGTCACCCGCAACAACGAATTGGGCCAACT
>JADJPJ010000107.1 GCA_016713325.1 Candidatus Flexifilum affinis
CTACGGTTCCTAAGTGATTCCTGAGCCCTGCCGACTCTACAGTTCTCTATTGAGATGCGCGAATTCTGATCTGTAACTCCTGAGAAGCCTTTGATGCCGTTCTGGCGCTACCTTCCCTTGCTCGCAGGGCAGGTTCGACTTGTGATCCTGACGATTGTACATCATTGACGCCTGAGAGCGGGGCTGCGCAAGTAATCAGCTGCGTGCACCGCCTGGTAAGGCGATTTGGGCGACGGGGTGTTCCGTTGCTCTTCATATTCCGGCAGTGATGCCAAACGTCCAGCAGTTCAGCCCGTCGATTACGGGCACGTCATGCTGACGACGGAGTGATTTATTCTCCCAGCTGGCGAGCATCTCGCCAGGTTGCTGGGTTGCTTACATGGCATGGGCGTGCCGGACGGGTCGAGCATCTTTATCGATTTGCAGCCGGTCGGAGTAAAGAAAAAGGCGTTCATCTAAACTACCTCTCGCCTCTCGATCCGCGCGGATCTCAAGCTGGCGAAGTGCAGCAGTCGCGAGTTCCCCAAGAAGCGTGCAGTTCTATTATCGGTTATGGTTGCGCTGGCGGCGGTCACTGGTTGCCGCTTGATGGCGTTATAATTCGTGTTCGCTCTGCAAATACGTTTCGTCAACTCGAAGGTTGAAAGTCTGTCATCGAGGTGACGGGACATCTCTTGACAAGATATACGCCTACTTCGGGGAGAGAAAAGCACTTCCTGCAAGCGAAGAACCTGCCAAGAATCGCATGGTGGAGTTGCGCATACAGATTCAGCAAGAACAAATGTGGTTTATCGTTGGTGGTCCGAGCGCTTAAGGCTGGCTTCGTCTAGCATCTTGCGGGGATAAGCCGCGTGGGCCGAGGACCGCCCTTGAAGAACTGGTACGTGAGGGCGTAGTCGAGCTGGTGTGTATCAGACTAACGCACTCCTGCGCAAGGTATCAAACCTTCCTGTAAACACCGTTCTTGGATACACGGTAGCCTCTCTCAGGGCCACGGAACAACGCTCTCCGCACGTGACTTCCCCAACATTCGTGATGCGCGCAGGCCGCTCCAAAGGAGACCGAGGGGGCGGTGCCTCTTTAGATGCCGATGCCACAAAGTCAGCCAACGGCGTGCATCCGGTAACCAGTGGCGGGAGTTTGGTTGCGCCCGGCGTTGCAACAGGCGAAACACAGAAGAGATCGTCAGCGCGCTGCGCCGCCTGCTGGAAGGACTATAATGAGTACTGGTGGGAGGATGCACGAGTTCAGCGCGAATGCGTTCCCTTTCATCTGTGTGACCGCCTCAAACCGATGACGAGACCGGCTTTCACCCTGACCGCCAAGCAGCGTCTTCGAATTCCTGGATACTCAGTTATCAAGTGTGATGCAAGCTAGCACAAGGAAATCGAAAGAGAGACGAAACCGAATTCCATGAGCTTTCGTTCTCAGAATCATTGCTTGACATTCAGCCAGGGGCATGAACTCGATGGACCGTCTCCTCGACTACGAGGAGGCCGTAAGTAGCGATCGTCAGGCGTGGACAGAATCCGGGTCAGTATTGTGGGTGGCCCAGGCAAAGCAAGCAGTATCACCAAACAGCTTCCCGTTTGTCGGACTGCCAGACGATCGAACAGCAGAAGGAGAGTACGCGCGGGTTCTGCGGAGAGCGAGAACGGCATGAGCTGGTCACCTGATGAGCGCGCAGTGCATGTAGTGGAGTTTTGTCGGCTATATATCGCTCCCTCGAGGATGTCAGCAAAGCCTGCGCCCAGCGACGATCAGGAAGAGGCCTTTCCCAGCTTCTGGCCTGATGCTCTTTTTCGCCTATGGCTTCTGGGGCTCAATCCGGATGAGATCAGGCGGAGCCCATCGATCAGATTCCGCCCGATTGGCAAGACAGTTACTACCGAAGCGTAAGGCACAAATGCTTGATGATTTGTGCGAGTTTGTACTCGTAGAACAATGCAGTATCGGCATTCATGGCTGCTGAGACAGGTACTGAGACTGATGTGGTTGAGCGTCGTTCCAGAAACGTGAAGTACCTTTGTCCCGATGCTGGCTGTCCCGGAATGCACGATCCGGTGGCGACGGTGCTAGCGTCGACTGGTCTGAACAATCGCTATGCAGCCCTGACAGTTGCCCGGACCTTTGTTGGTGACCTCGCCCCCGCCATTCTTACCTGATAAACCTTTTATCGGAGACTTCTGATCCGGCGCACGGCAGTAGCCTGATGGACCAACAAGAGAATATTCAGCAATTCCTTTGAAAGGATGCGCGGGCGGGCGGACAGCTCTCAAACCACACTCATCCCTGCTTATATAGATGGGGCAATACTAGAGGGTCACGAAGAATCGATTATGGCCGCGAAACGCTTCGTTATGGCTGTCGACCACGAAAGTGTACTGCTCTTCTCCGCGGATGCTCTGGCGTAGCAGGGAGAGTTCAGTTTGCAAATCCCTTACGGTCGAGAATATCGCCAGGGGGGAATTCCGCCGGAGCCGAGAAGAAGCTTCCATGTAGACGAATATGAATACATCAAGTTCGCCGTAGAGATGCTTTCCTGAAAAGTGTCTGAATTCATCAACCTGTCTATAACCTCCAGTTGACTCGTGCATCAGTTCTTTCAGGATAGATTCTGTACTTGAATAAAGGCAAACTCAGTGCTGCAGGTGGCAAGACGACATGCAAAAATCCACTATACGTGTTCTGCGTACCGATGAGAAACCTCCAAGTCAGGAACAGCTGACCCTGTTTGGGCACAATGGATACGAATTGGTCACGATCTTGTTTGATGTACGAGAAATACCTTGGCTTGGCTCTCCTATTTCAAAAGCTTGAAGATAAGGATGAAGGGAGTCACTCTCGATGCCGAGGCGGAGGCAAAATGACGCCTCGGGTAAGCATTAATTGGGTCGATGATGGACCAATGGACTTCGTATCCGCATTTGAGATATTCCTTTCTAAAGCCAATTCACAAAATTTTGAACTCCTGCGTGGAATCTTGGGAGGTTCTTGCATGTACGCTAGAATTATCCGTGTCCTAAAGACAGAAGGTTCTGCCAACACAGGCGCAGCTTGCGGCTGCCGCTGAAGATATGCGTACGAATTGACCGTGCACTACCTCTAACCTGGTAACTGTTTCCGTGGCTGGCGTACTTCAAGAAACCGACCGCTCTGATCTCTTCCTTGTTCGAAGATGAACATGCCAAGTCCCAAGGACAGGCTACGCAAAAAGACAATCAGGAGATCCTTCTTGATTGGCTAATCTCTCGCAGCAACAACTGCTGATTACGCCATAAGAGATCTGCCGAACAGCACACAGTGATTTTGTTGGCACCGCGTTTCAATTCATCACGCCGAAGCCGATTCAACAACAGGACCTCAAATCCCATCTTGCCGCCAAACACGACCATGGACGGCTCGGACTCATCGATGTTTCAGAACCGCATTTGCCCGGGGCAAGGCGGTACGGGTGTCTGCTTGTTAGGTCCGAGGCTAGAACCTTCCTGAATATTGCGGGATCGCTCTTGACGTAGTGCCTGCCGCTGATGCTCTAAACCTGTGGAGCAGATGGGGAGTCGAGCTGATCTCTAGTGTTGTTCGATGCCGATCCGTACTATCCTGGCTATCTGAGTGGGCAGCTCGAGCCATCTGAGATTGCGACATACAAACCACCCTGCGGTGACTGCTATTGCAAGGAGGCGCAATACCTACATGTGGTTGCAAGTCACAGAAGTATTTCGTGCATTTCCACTAATAACCCTTTGTAGGGACCTCTCAATGCGCTTTTGAAATCATCGATGGTGGTTGGGAATTCCTCGTCCTCGCTAGAAGTGAGTATGAAGGTGCCAAATTTAGCGGGCCGGGAGACTTGGCTTATCTTACCTTTGGGGTTGAAGAGTACATCGCATTAGTGCAGAGGCTTATAACAACCGAAATGAAACACTTCATGTACATGTATTATTAAGTACGTGTAGCGGCGACTGACGCTGAGTAGCGGCCGCCACGAGCTAAGGAAGACTATGATTACACTTCTTGAGTAACATGCACTTCGACAGTCGCGAAGATTACGGCGCGCTAAATGAGTGAATTGAAGCCAGACGTCGGTATGGGCATGTTCCTGAACTAGTGTCTCCTTGACTCGTGGCGTGGAGTCCGCTAGAAAGGGTCCGGTCTCAATGCCGAAATCAATCCCTGAGATACCATCAGCAGGATCGTTCACCCTTTCCCCGTAGCTGAATACGAAACCCGTGCTGCACCTTAGGCCGTCGAGCCGATTTGAACGCCTTATCGTGTGGGCCAAACGAGTGCTCTGCGCTCTTCGGCCCACTCGCGTACATACGCAAAAGCCGGCTCGCACTTTTGAGGCGGCCGGTAATACAGGCTCGAGACGCCTCGAACACTTCAAATCGCTAATCCGTCCGCTCGTAAAACAACCTTGCTTATGATCGGAACCTGTTGTGAGCTATACCAACCCATAAAGGTCAATGTTGATGGGTTTGACGAGCCATCCGGTTCTTTCTGCTCAGTGTGAATATTGATAAACGTCTTCATAAGTTACAGCCGGCGTGACCTGAATTTGCTGAGTATTTGGTCCAGAATTGCTTAGCGAATGTCGCCGTGTGGACTGATAAACAATCCATCTTGCCTGGTCGAGATTGCGCAGCGAAATCGATGATGGGTTAGAAAAGTGCGATGTCTCGGTAGTTGCTGTTACGAACAATTCGAACGGTCCCCCGAGGTTGTGTCTTGACGAAATAGATTTCTGGCCCTGGATGCTTGTCACACCTTTTCGCTTCGAGGAGGTGAAACCGCCAGCAAGGGCAGCTACCCTTCAGCAAATCGACTTCTAGATGAAGATCAGCTTGGAGACGCACATTGAAAAGCCTTGAAGTTGCTGTCTTGAGCGTAGCCTCTTACTCCGCAACGCACCGGGATACCCGAAAAACACTGACCGCATTGGGCAGGAGCCCGCCATGGCAAGAGTGACGACGAAGCTCATACACATAATCACCAGTGCAAAGGGTGAACGGCAAGACGCTCATCAGCCCATGCGTGGTGAGCTGTTATCTCAACAAGGCCTAGTAAGCGCGTCAGGCATAGATCCCAATTCGTCCAATCCAGACTTGTTTTCGAATACTCGCTCGAAGGTTCAGGCGGTCGATGCAAGTGAAGGTGTCAAGATATCAGACACTGTCCGAGTTCTCCGCCCTAAGGTTCGACACTTGCCTCTAGGGGCAAAGGGCTTCTGGGGAGAAACTGCGGTACGTCGTAGATTTGCCCTTTTGAAGCTGAGAATACGGGATGACATTTTTGTCGACAGTCGAACCTTTCATTCCGAACTTGATATGGAGAAGAAGAACTCCCTCGTATCTCATGGACGATTTTAGGGAGCGGGGATATGTTGTAGGTGTCTGATACTCTGACGGGCAGTATTCCCCGATAGTTCGCCAATCACAAACACGATTTCGGTATTGCGCAAACTTCGGCTCCCACTTGCGTAAAGTTCATGCGCTGAACCCGAGTGCAATTCTCTTCCTCCACAGATCGATCTGGGACTTTCCCCTCAAAATCGCGCAGAGATCAATGCCCTTGATCTGATCCGAACCTCTCGCGACGCTACAAAGCGGTTTCGGAGCCACCCGAATACCGGTTAGGCGAGCCCGTCAAGCTGCAAGAAGAAACTACCGGAGTGTCGCAGTTACAAGGCTTCGCCTATCCCTGGTTTACCTGACTTCCGGATCGAGGTGCAGTTCCATTAGTGGAACCGAAAACTGCCAGCGAAATCGTTCGAGTCTCAGCTTACGATAACGACATCAACCCGGACGACCCAGATGTTTTGCGAAAGGCGTTTGATCCCTTTTCAAAGAGATTGGTCACGAACCATGGGCTGCCCGTGAATGTGCTTCCTATTAGCTTTCACGACCCCTTCGCTGAGTGGATATACCGACAGAATTGCACGAAGGAAGTCGCTCAGCCAGGATGATTTTCTTTCAACTCGAGGTAATTACAAAATTGATTAGCCCATTTTTGAAGAACTACGGCAGTGGAATCCGACCATCTCGATAGGAGGAATTCATGAGAAGGGCAAAGTGGTTCTTCGTCAGTTTTACGGGTCACTGAAGACAGTTCCGACCAGTGTCGACTGATGGGCTCTGGAAAGCACCTCGCAAATGGGATCGGTACGATGTTACGGACGAGCCACATTACTGCGCGTTGTTACGCGAAAGGATCGGAAACAGCCAGGAAGGACCAGGAGCTGCGGCAACCATCTCCCGAGAGGAAGCGGATGGCAAGGATGACAACATTGCCGCATATGTCCTTTGAGGAAGGCCAACGGGGCCTAGCAGACCGATAATCGGCACCGATGTTCTGACAAAAGAGCGTCAGCTCTACTGATAGTGCCGCAATTGAGAGAGCAAAAAGAACCGTGGAAAGGGGATATTATTGCGCTTTCCAAGACCCGCAGAAGTGCACAGCTATCGCAGGATGACATTCGCATCGGAAGCGTCTATGCTGTGGACAAAAGCGACATTTCGATACAGCGCGTTACAGACGCCGTAGATCCTTTCGAAGATACACTTGTCTGGACCCGGGACGAATTTAGGCGAGCCTTGTTCTGTGCGTGTTGTTCCTGCAGAGAAGATGAAGCAAGATTGCAGGAAGCATTTAGCGGGAGCTTCGTAGGTTTTTTGCCGGCCATTCGAGAGATTAATCGATACTATAAGCGTGCCAAGAAGGCAGATCTCTTTGCTATTCGCGGAGACGATGTTGTCTTCAGCCTGGATCCGTCAGTAGCCTCGACCATTGAGCGCTTTGTAGAGCGGGAGCTCTGCGTTGATTCAACAGATGAGCGAAGTGCTGTTGGAACACCAATTCCCGCGCGATCCGACAGCTTGCGGCGGCGAGTCAAAGAGATGCTTCACCGCTGACCGAATTGAGATTCATTGCCAGAGTTGGCTGACCCAGAAAACGCCCTTGAAAGGGTTGTCGCAAGGATCTGAATATCGATAAACGCAGTTCCTCGCGTAATGAAGTCTCTACGCTTGAGCGGGCGGGATGGCAGGTAGCACTGGGATACTCCAGACACAGCCCTCGCCTTGAGAGACTTGAGGATGGCTTCGACGCCTTTTATCTAGACAGTAATCGAATGTTCGGGAATCCATATAAAGTCTTATTCGCTCCATCCTACGGTGATGAGATCATTGATGCGGCCAGAGACAGAAATAGCCGAGCGTATCTCGTGGATTGGCTTAGCCTGACCTACATGCTTAAGTTCCAGCGTTCAAACAAGTGCATCACTGCCGATCAGTCGCGCGCGATGTTCATTGGCATGGGAGCTGGCATTTGGGACGAAGGGACATTCTTGAGCAGTTCCGCAAACACCCCGCTGAAGACCAAATCTTCCGGTCGCTCAAAGAATCTGACAGTGATGATCGTCTGATTCGCTAGACTGATCAACGCAAGGAAAATGAAGATGGACGGCCGGTCAAATGATATTGAGCTCGCGAGGCTCTTTCAAACAGCATTGCCTTTGGGTACTAATTCGGTGCGCGGACTCGTCGAGAGCCTGTTTCTTCAGAATATCTTGCTCTATCAGGATGGTTAGTGAAGGACCTTACTGGACACCGTGCTGTTTTCCTTTACACCACAATATGCGCGAGCAGGAGCGGTCGAGTCGTTACTAGCGGATGGCCAGTATTCGTACGCAATACAGGATCTTCTTGAGCGACAGACCCTAAATCCGAATATGGGACGAGTTGACGAACTGGTCAAGGAAATCCAACCCACAACACTCTACTACAATCCCAGAAACCAGAATCGTCTGTTTTTGCAACAGACCCTACAGGGGATGCTGCGCAAGCTGAAATTGAGCAAAGACTGAGGTTATTTCATTACCCAGCCGAAGCTGCGGAGATCAACAACGAATGGGGATGGCGAATTGAAAAGCTCGTACGGCTAAAGGCCTTCTATTGACATCTGAAGACGGTGCTTTGACCCGAACTAACCCTCAACTCTGGCACAGAGAAGTTGATCGGCTTATTCCAGCATCCATGCGTGGCTTACCTTCTGCGATCAGGTTCAATACGGTGTTCCGCCGCCTGGACGAACTTGGGTGATGCCGACGAGGTCCGGTCAGTATGGGCGAATTTCATCAAGAGGGAGTAGTGCAGGACCGGGATATATTGGGCGTAAGCATGGTTCGGCTTTCCCAAGCTCACCGATGTGTGGGTGCTATCGAGATGCTGTTGCCAGATCTGGGTACAGGCGAAGACCTCGTGAATAGAATCTTCATGCGCCCCTTTAACGGTGTAAATGCAAAACTTGTCATTGCTCAGCGAGTTAGCATACAAAGATAAGTACGTTGCGGCTGTCACGGCAAGCCATTGTTTGTCTTCCGGTCTGGAGGAAGCAGTCCTTAGCGCCCGCCAGGAGACTACCTCTACGGGTGACTCATATGTCAGACCTTTGCTAGAGTCCGACCCGCAATGTCGAAATCTATCCCCAAATATCACCAGCAGAGTCGTTCACAACTTTTCCCCGTAGCTGAATACGTAAGTGTGTGCCGCACCCTGCACCGTCGAGCCGATCTTGAACGCCTCATCGAGTGGGCCAAACGAAGGCACCTTGCCGGCCCACTTGCGTACTACGCAAGCCTGCTCGCAGATGAAGAATGGCGGCTGGTCCAACACAGGCTGAGACGCCCTCGAACGCTGCTGCTGGCCCGGTTCTCGGTTCATGTGTGGGATTCGATCTGCTTTAGGTCCAGCACAAGCTATAGGTCAGGAGCCGCATCCAAATATCGGTCGCGTGCGACAAGGAGTCGAGCATATCGGCGCGTTGCTACTCCCGAAAGGAGGTGGCGGCGACGATGAGCGAACAGTCTCCCGTTAGTCCAGTCGGCCCAAACGCTGCATTTTCAGCAAACACGGTTCGCGCCGCGTCGATGCTGGTGCGTTGGATGACAGATCGCAACGAATTTGCGTCCGGCCAACAATGCCCGTGAACCAAAGCCGGAATCATCCCCTCCAGACACGCAGAACAAGAAATAGTATCAACAAATATCCGTATCGTTCTCGCTCTCGGAAGCACTTTAACGAACACATGGACCGCAAGACTTGCGCACAACCCATGTGCCAGTTGAGGAGAACGAGAGAAAACTTATGGCTAACCCACAGTTTTTCAAACCAGGATTCGACGACTTGGCCACCGATGGCTATCTTGGTGATCCGAACGGCCGTCTCGCCTACGCTTATATCCGCGTGTCTGGAGACGATCAGGCAGAAGACGGACGCTCAGGGCTTCCCCGACAAATTCAACACATCCACGAAGCCGCACGTGAGCGAAAGCTGCGCATCGCTTGGGATCTGGTGTACGCAGACGATGCTTCCGGGTTTGAGTTCGAGAGCCGTCCGGAGCTTTCAAAACTGCGCCGCGAGTTCAAATCGAGTTCTCACCGCGCATCGGCAGTTGTGATTGAACACATAGACCGGTTAAGTCGAAATGCGGATTGGCACCAGGGCTTTCTCATTGATGAGATGAAACAACACGGCATCTCCGTCGTGTTCTGGAAAGCCTATTCCTCACGCGTCGAACGCGCTGTAATGGGCGCAGTCGCCCAGACGCAATGGAGCAGGCCAAACAGCGGATGATGGAGGGAAACCTCTTCAAGGCCCGTTCTGGGCGCGTGACAGCGCGTGTCCCGGCATATGGCTACAAACTTGTCGATGCACAGGGTAACGAAGGGCCAAACGCCCGCAAAGAAACGTACTATGCGATCCGCGACAACGAGAGCGTGATCGTCCGCCGAATCTATGAGCGTTTCCTCTCTGGGGACTCGATGCGTCGCATCGCGCTCGACTTGGAAATGGAGGGAATCAACCCACCGAAACAGTACAAGCACTGGGAATACGTCCAGATTCGGCTGATTCTCATCAACGAAGTTTATCAGGGTGACTTCTACGCACACCGATGGCTTCATACCGTCGTTCAGAAGCCGTCGAACGATGGTCTCTCGACTCGGCAGGTGAAGTGCAAGGTTGAACGTCCCCGCGACGAGTGGATCCATATTCCAGTTCCGGCAATCATCTCTCGCGAAGACTGGGCGGCAGCAAATGCGCTGCTGGCCAAGAACAAGAAGACGTGCGTCGTAATGCGAAGAAGCCGTATCTGTTGACTGGCCTCGTCAAGTGTGCGCATTGTGGATGGACGTACAGCGGATCGACTCCTACAAGCGGCGGGAATAAAGAGCGAATCAAGCCTTATCGCGGCTATCGATGTCCACACAACAGCACGCGCCCGAAATACCTCGTCGAGCACATCGAGTGCCAGAACAGCATGATTTCATGCGAGGTGTTGGATGCTGCCGTGTGGGATGTTGTCTGCCAGGCGTTGCTTAAGCCAGATTTGTTGCTCAAGGCACTGGACGAAGATGCCACCAGCGAGCGCAATCGGCAGCTCCTTGAGCAAATAGCGTTCCTGGAACGACAGATCGCCTCGCATAGTGATGATGACGACAAACTGCTTCGCGCGTACCTTGCAGGTGCATTCGATGATAAGGAGTACGCAGGCCGGCGGAAAATGCTTCGCCAAGAAGTGGAGACATTGCAGACGGATCTGAGAAGTTACGCGCTCAGGTGCTGACCCCGAGCAGTTGCAGCAGCGAAAAGCGGCTGTCATCGCCATGTCGTCACAATTGCAGGCGCAGGACTTCTCCATCGATCCACCGTTTGAGATCAAGCAGCGCATCATTCGGCTTTTTGTCGATTCGATTACGCTGGACGTTGCAAATGGCTGGTTGAAGGTGTATGGCGGAATTCGTGGCAGTTTTCCGATTGTGACCACCCCTGCGGGCAGGGGTTGTGGGCGAGAACGAGCAGGAAGTTGGCCGGAAAGGTCAGCGCACCCTTGGCGCGGCTGATGGTGACGATCTTGTCCTCAATCGGCTGCCGCAGCGCCTCCAGCGTGCGGACCATGTTCGTTGACCTCATCGAGGAAAAGCACGCCACGGTGCGCCAGCGTCACTTCGCCAGGGCGGGGTTGAATGCCGCCGCCGACCATGCCCGCCTGACTGATGGTGTGATGCGGCGCGCGAAAGGGCCGGATCTGCATCAGCGAACGATCTCCCGGAAGCATGTCGGCCACGGAGTAGATGCGCGTGACCTCCAGCGCCTCTTCCAGTGACAGGCTCGGCATGATTCCTGGCAGCGCCCTCGCCAGCAGCGTCTTGCCGGAGCCGGGAGGGCCGCTCATGCGCAGGTTGTGGTTGCCGGCTGCGGCGATCTCCAGCGCCCTCTTGGCCGTCTCTTGCCCCCGGATGTCGGCGAAATCGGTCAACCCATCAGGTAGTTTGCCGTCGGAACCGAGCAGCCGGCTGGCATCGAGGGTAAAGGACGGGATCGGAGCGAGTTTGTAGAGATGCTCCACCAGTTGGCCGAGCGACTTCACGGGGATCACATCAACACCCTCGACCAGCGCTGCCTCGTGCGCGTCTTCTAGCGGCACGTAGACCGTCTTCATCTCGGCGTCCGCCGCGGCGAGCGCCATCGACATCACCCCTTTGACGTGACGCACCGACCCGTCGAGCGATAGTTCGCCCAGGAATAAGACGCCGTCCAGCGCTTCCAGCGGCAGTTGGTCGGTCGCGGCCAGCACGCCGACGGCAATGCTGAGGTCGTGAGGCCGCCCCCTGCTTGAGCAAATCAGCGGGGCTGAGATTCACAACGTAGGCCTTGTTCGGAAAAGACAAACCGCTGTTCTTGATGGCCGCTCTTACGCGTTCGCGGCTTTCGCGCACGGCGCTGTCGGGGAGACCGACAATGGTGAAGTTCGGGAGCGCGGCACGCGGATTGAAATCCACTTCGACATCAACGATATGGCCGTCAAGTCCGGCAATGGCGCAGGCATGTACTATGGCGAGCATGAGCCCCTCGAAGCAGCTGCGAGATACACTTGCTAGTATAGTCTATTCGGTCAGGACCGCGCATTGCCGCCGCGCGCCGGGAGCGGAGAAGATGTGTGGTGGGAACAACGCGAAGATGAGGTATGTCCTGGCCTGGCAATTCTGAGGCACATTCGATCTCGTCCGAAACTGGCGTCACGCTAGCAAGTCTCTTCGCGCGCTTACTCGATCGGCAAACCAGCGGTCCGCAGCCGCAGTCTTACCCCTTGCACAAAGCCATGCGATATACTATTGACCTAATTGCGGGTCAAAGTGTCTTCTATCCCATGGCCGCAGGAGAAGACTAGATGCAACCACTTCTCTCGCTTGTCGGCAAGCTAGCTTGTACGCTTGCTACCATTGCGTTGATGGTCGCGCCAACTGCCACACAGGCTGCCGCCTTCACGGTGACCAATCTGACTGATACGGGGCCAGGATCCCTGAGGCAGGCACTCGCAGATGCTGCTGCAGCTCCCGGTGACGATACGATCACATTCAGCGTTAGCGGGACCATCCAGATGACTTCGACTCTGGTTGTGGACAGCAACATAACCCTGGATGGCCCCGGTTCCGCATCCCTCACAATCAGTGGCGGCAACACGATTCGCGTCTTCAGTATGAACCCTGCCGTGGCGTTCGCGATCCAGAACGTCACCATTGCCGCTGGGAATGCGAGTGGCAGTTATGGCGGCGGAATCTATAACCCTAACGGCACACTGACGGTGAACAACGCCGTGTTCAACGGAAATATGGCCGCCGCCGGCGGCGCAATTGCCAGCGGCGGCACACTGACCGTGTCCAACAGCACCTTCTCGGCAAACTCGAATAATGGACTTGACGGCGGCGCGATCTCGACGACGAGCGCCAATGCGACCGTAATCGGAAGCACGTTCAGTGGCAACACTTCAAGTCGCCAGAGTGGCGCCATTGACAATCGAGGAACGCTGAAAGTGATTAACAGCACATTTCGTAACAATTCGGCAGCTTCGACTGGCGGAGCGTTTTACAATCTGGGTACTTTGACAATCACAAATAGCACATTCAGCAATAACACTTCAAGCAGCGGCTTCAGCGGCACTGCAATCACAAATACCGCTGTTGGCTTGCTCACGCTGAACAACAGCCTGGTTTCGAGCAGCCGCTGTTCCGGTGCGATCGTTGGTGCAAACAACGTCGCGACAATCGGCTCTGGTTGCCCCGCGGCCGAATTCGACAGCTTGCTGATTGGCGCGCTGGCGGACAACGGCGGTCCGACGCCGACGATCGTGCTGCTGCCCGGATCACCTGCCGTCAATGCGGGAGACAATGCCCTGCTGTTGACGTAGTGGGGTCCGCGTTGGCGGCCGATCAACGCGGCGCAGGATTCCCACGGATCGTCAATGGGACGGTTGACGCGGGCGCCTATGAATCGACACTGATGCCGATGTCAGTCGTCAAAGTAAGTGCTGCACGACTCAGTGTGGCTGAGGGCAGTAGCACGACATTCACGATCTCGCGCACCTACGCTGTCGGAGACCTCGACGTGCACTTCGCAGTTACCGGCGCTGCGACGGCAGGGAGCGACTTCAACCTCAGCGTCACCAGTCCGGTAACGATTCCGCATGGAACATCCTCAATTCTCGTGACGCTAACGGCTCTCGACGATGGCATCTTCGGCGAAACGGGCGAAGATGTCACTCTGATGCTGCTCTCCGATCCATCCTACGTCCTGGGTACACAAATCGAAGCGACGGTGATGATCGCCGGCGAAAACCTCTTGGTGACGAACACCAACGACAGCGGTGAAGGGTCGCTGCGTCAGGCAGTACTCAACGCCAATGCGCTGAATGGGATAGTCAGCTTTGACACGACAGGAGCATTTGCGGTGCCACAGACGATTCTCCTGAACTCTCCGCTGGTTATTGAAGGGTCAATCACGATCGATGGCCCTGGTGCAGGAACCCTGACCGTCAGCGGGCAGAACAGCGTGCGCGTGGCGACGGTGATTCCCGGGGCGGCAGCGACAATCAGCGGCGTCACGATCAGTAACGGGGCCGCTGCGGAAGGTGCGGGTATTCTCAATCAGGGCAGCCTGATGCTGTTGGACAGCACCGTACTGGCCAACACGGCGCAGAGTAGTGGCGGCGGGATCTCCAACGCCGGCACGCTTACAGTGTCGAATTCACTGTTCGAAGGCAAATTCAACGACTCAGTCGGGATTCGGAGGGCGCGATCAACAATCTCGCCTCTGCCATCATTAGTGGAAGCGAGTTCAGGGACAACACGGATTTAATGGAATATCTGCGATCAACAACCTTGGCACAGCGGCTATAGACGCGAGTACTTTCGACGCTAATCCAGGCTTGGTCGTAGTGAACGTCTTCAATACTCTGACGGTTGCGAACAGTACGTTCTCGGGACACCCGTCAGGGGGTAGTGCATTGTTTGTCGCTGGGGGAACAACGACGATCAGAAACAGCACTTTCCAATCCGCCAGTACCTCTACAACCGACGGCGATGCTCTCTATGTTCAGTCGGTTGGTACGTTGATGATTCAAAACACGGTCTTCGCCGGGCATGAAGGTGGTTCGCGTTGTGCCGGTCAGACGAACAGTATCGCAGCCACGGCAAGCCTCAGTACGGACGCGTCATGCCCCGGTTTCACACAGGTCGCACTCAACGATCTGCATCTGGGGACGCTGGGCGATAACGGGGGTTTCACTGAAACGATCGCGCTGTTGACGGGATCAGTTGCTATCGATGGTGGCGACAACACTACGTGTACTGAAAGTGATCAGAGAGGCGCAAGTCGGCCAGTGGACGGGGATACCAATGGCTCAGCAGTCTGTGATGTGGGTGCCTTCGAGTATGGTGGACTCATTTCCGGTTCACTGACGGGCCAGGTGACGTTGCAGGGCAGGCCAGCACCACCACATCCCAGCTGGAGTGTGCCCTTGAGCGTTTCGCTGACTTCCGGTGAACAACTGCTCTTCGATAATATTGTAGTGTCAGATCAGGGTGGCATATTCACGGTCGGCGGTCTGACTCCTGGAGACTACGAATTGCGTGTCAAGCACAACCACTCGCTGAGCTGCAGCAAGACGATTTCCATTGCCGCCGGGATGAACAACGTTACGATAGGGACGCTGCGCGAAGGGGACGCCAATGACGATGACAGCGTCAACATCGTCGACTTTTCGATCCTGGCAGTGAGTTTCGGACTGTCGGATGCACAGGTCGTCTTTGATGCGCGTGCTGATTTCAACGAGGACGGTGTCGTCAGCATCTCGGACTTCTCGCTGCTGGCGGCGAATTTCGCCGTCTCCGGCGGGACATGCTGAGGGCGGCCGCCAGGCGCGGCGCCATTGAGGTACCTCCACCGAAACGGTGGCCATGCCATCTATCGGCTGATCATCGTGTGCCTTGTTTGCGTAGGCGGGCCGATTCGCCGATGAAGGCCGTGCCGGGGAAGCTCGGGCTGCCAGTTCGCAAAGCCTTGTTGGTCAGGACTGCGCATTGCCGCTGCAGCGCCGGGAGAGGGCAGCGTGATGAATTCCAGAGAGCGGGTGCTGGAGACCTTCGAATTCCGCGAGCCGGACAGGGTGCCCGTCTGGTTGGGGGCATCCCCGCGCTTCCGCGAGAAGGCTATCAAGCATCTGGGCCTTGAAAACGATGAGGCGCTTGCCCAGTGGGTTGGCGATGATTTCCGTCGCATCACGGCGCCTTTTGCCGGCCCTGATGCAGCCTCCCCATATAAGAACTTGCCACCTGGGGTCACTTTTCGCTCGCCATTCGGCATACTGCGCCATGGATATGAAGGTGGACAGCCGATCGCCCACCCTCTCGAAAACGCCACTCTGGACGAGATCCACCACTATGCCTGGCCAGACCCGGCCTGGGTTGACGTGTCGCATCTGCGCCAGGACGCGCTTCCGTACAGCGGAGCTTATGCCATTCTGGGCGGCGAATGGTCGCCGTTCTGGCACGATGCCATCGACCTGATCGGCATGGACACGCTCATGCTGATGATGTTCGATGCGCCCGAACGGGTGGATGCGCTGTTCGACCACCTGCTGGATTACTATGCTGGAGTGAGTCAGCGCATTTTCGACGAGGCTGCGGACCTGATCGATATCTTCTTCATCGGCAACGACTTTGGCTCCCAGACAGGCCCGCTGCTCGGTGATTCGCTGTTCCGTCGATTCCTCATCCCGCCGCTCAAACGTCTCATCGATCTCGGTCACGACTACGGCCTGAAGGTGCTTCTGCACTGCTGCGGTGGATTTGCCCCGCTCATCCCTGCCATGACTGAGGCGGGAGTCGATGGGTTGCAGGCACTTCAACCGAACTGCCGAGGCATGGACCCGGCAGTGCTCAAGGCGGCGTTTTGCGACCACCTGGTCATGATGGGCGCCATCAATAGCCAGTTGATTATCGAGCACGCCAGACGCTGTACGCCAGGAAACGCGCCGGGTGCTGGGCATCATGAAGCCGGGCGGTGGCTATGTCGCCTCGCCCAGCCACGACTACGTCCCTGGCCGAAACCCCGGTCGAAAATGTGCTCGCGCTGTATGAGACGGTGCGCGAGTACGGCGGATACACTCAAGGTATCTAGCCGACCTGAAAACCTCTCCGGTACTCTCACCTGCAATCCGACAGCGCCTTTCCAGTCTGCGACCAGGAAATGGTAGAATGAGTCAGACCCGCGCTGCTGATCCCTGCCTAAGGGATACTTCTCCCTATTTGTCTGTCACCAGGATCAACCATGAGACTGACCAATCCGGCACCCTTTGAAGCCGACGCACAGAACGACTCCCGCCTGAAGCTGCGAGGCCAGCGCGGTGAGACCCTGCAAGTGACCGCTCTGACGGATACGATCATTCGCGTCGAGCATTTGCCGGAACGCAAATACAGGCTGGATCGCACGTGGTCCATTGTGGCAGGGGAGGATGACGTGCCCCTCGAAGGACGGCGCCGCGACGAGCACGTGGGCTATGAGCCCGGTGTGGCTCAATGTGAGACGACCGCCGAGACCTGCTCGCTGCGTACCGACGCAGTGGAGGTCACGGTCGACCGCCGCACTGGCGCGCTGACCTGGACCGACCGTCAGAGTGGGCGGGAGTTCGCCGCCGATCTGCCTCTGCGCGCTTACGTCTACGACCGGGCAGGGCGGAATGTCTACCACTACATGAAGCAGCGCTCCGACGAGCACTACTACGGTTTTGGGGAGGTCGTCGGGCCGCTGGACAAGCGCAAGGCGCGCATTCGCCTGTCCAACGTCGATGCGGCGGTCTACGACGCGACCTCGACTGAGCCGCTCTACAAACACATCCCGTTCTACATCACCTATCTGCCCGATCAGAACGTCGCCTACGGTCTTTTTTACGACAACCTGGCCGCCACGACCTTTGACATGGGTCGCGAGCTGAACGGCACTTACGGGTCGGCCTTCCACTACTATCAGGCCGAAGATGGCGACGTCGACTACTACCTGATCTATGGCCCGACGTTCGAACGCGTACTGGAGCAGTATTGCTGGCTAACGGGTCGCCCTGCACTGCTTCCGGACTGTGCGTTAGGCTACCTGGGCTCCACGATGACCTACACGGAAGCCGAGGATGCGCAGGCACAGCTCGCGAAGTTTGCCCGGCTCTGTCAGGAGCACGACATCCCCTGCGATCTGTTCCACATGTCCTCGGGCTATACGACGGGCGCGAATGGCAAGCGCTATGTGTTCAACTGGAATCTGAAGCGCGTGCCCGACCCGGCGCGTATGGTGCAGACGTTTCACGACGCCGGCATCCAGGTCGCGCCGAATATCAAGCCGCATCTCCTGCAATCGCATCCGCGCTACGAAGAGGTCGCGGGGTATGGTGGCTTCATCAACGACCCCGACACCAGTGGGCCGGCCACCCATCCCTTCTGGAGCGGCGGTCTGTACCAGACGGAGGACGGCGCGCTGCTCGACTTCACCGATCCGCAGACGTTCGACTGGTGGAAGGCGCAGATCAGGGACCAACTCCTGGCCTACGGCATGGACGCCATCTGGAACGACAACAATGAGTTTGAACTGGATGATGACGACGCCATCTGCGACGGGTTTGGACGGCCATTCCGCCTGGGTCTGGGTGGACGCGGCTTGCAGACCCTGTTGATGGGGCGGGCTTCCTATGAGGCACTGCGGGAACATGCGCCACATGCCAAGCCGTTCGTGCTCAGCCGGGCAGGCGTTCCTGGCATTCAGCGTTACGCGCAGACATGGTCAGGGAGACAATTACACCTCGTGGGAGACGCTGCGCTGGAATCTCCCGATGGGACTGGGGCTGGGCCTGTCCGGGGTGCCGAACACCGGTCATGACATCGGCGGCTTCTTCGGGCCGGCGCCTGACCCGGAGTTGTTCGTGCGCTGGGTGCAGGTCGGCGTTTTCTTCCCACGCTTCGCCATCCATTCGTGGAACACTGATGGCACGGTGAACGAACCCTGGATGCACCCCGAAGTGCTGCCGCTCATTCGCGAGGCGATCAAATTCCGCTACCGCCTGAAGCCGCACCTCGCCGCGTTGATGCGCGAGGCGCACGAGACCGGACACCCGATCATGCGTCCGCTGGTCTATCACTACGCCGACGATCCCCGCTGCCGTGGCGAGTCATTCGACTTCATGGTGGGCGCCGATCTGCTGATCGCCCCGGTGCTTGAACCCGGCATGACTTCCCGTACGGTGTATCTCCCCACCGGCCAGCATGGCTCGACATGGGTCGATTTTTACACGCACGCGACGTTTGAAGGCGGGCAGGAGATCGCTGTGGCAACGCCGCTGGATCGCATCCCGGTCTTCGTCCGGTCCCGAGCTTCCATCGCCTTTATGGATGGCGATACTATCGAGCATCGCTTCTACTACGGCATTCCGGGGTAGAACTTGGAGGAGCACAACACATGTCTGAACCGACGCGCAGTCCTCTGCCTGACCGCATCCGCCCGCAGACACTTGACGAGTTTATTGGCCAGTCGCACCTGGTAGGGCCTGGCAAGCCGATCCGCAAAATGATCGAGACCAATCGTCTTGGTTCGATCATTTTGTGGGGGCCGCCCGGGGTCGGCAAAACGACGCTGGCGCGCATCATTGCCCACACCACCGGCCGGGACTTCTTCGAACTGTCGGCGGTGTCGGCGGGCAAAGACGAAATGCGCAAGGTGATTGCCCAGGCCAGTGCCGAACCGGTTGTCGACCTGTTCACCATGAACCAGCCTCAAGTGAAAAAAGTGGCGCCGATCCTGTTCCTCGACGAAATTCACCGCTTCAACAAGGCGCAGCAGGACTTCCTGCTTCCGCATGTCGAGGCCGGGACGATCGTGCTCATTGGCGCAACGACCGAAAACCCCTCGTTCGAGGTGATCGCGGCGCTGCTCTCCCGCAGCCGGGTGTTCGTTCTGAACGCCCTCGGCGACGATGAAGTGCGGCAGATCATCTCCCGGGGCGCGGGATCCTGGGCGCTACGCCCGACGCAGACGCCGAAGATTTCCTGGTGCGTATGTCATCTGGCGACGCTCGTCAGGCGCTGAACCTGATGGAGACCACCGCCTCGCTGTATGATGGCATAATCAGCCTGGAGAACCTGAAAAACGCCCTGCAATCGCGTTTTTGCGCTATGACAAGCAGGCCGATGAGCACTACAACACCATCAGCGCCTTCATCAAAAGCATGCGCGCCAGCGACCCGAATGCGGCGCTGCATTACCTGGCGCGTATGGTGCACGCCGGAAGATCCGAAGTTCATCGCCCGGCGTATGGTGATCTTCGCCAGCGAGGACGTGGGCATGGCCGATACCAACGCGCTCAATGTCGCTAATGCGGTCTTCCGGGCCGTCGGATCATCGGCTATCCCGAGTGTCGAATCAATCTGGCGCATGGCGCGGTGTACCTGGCCAAAGCGCCAAAGAGCCGTGCGAGCTGCGATGCGTTCTTCGCGGCGCTGGAGGATGTCAACACGCAGGGTGAACTGCCCATTCCGATGAAGCTGCGCAATGCGCCCACCGCCCTGATGAAGTCGCTGGGCTATGGCAAGGCCTCGGAAGATGACGACAGGGTCAGATCTGCCGGCGGCGCTGCGGGGCAAGATTTACTTTGCCGGCTAGCAATAGCGACTTCGGCTGACACATCTTATAATCCCCGCAGCGGATCGCATTCGAGGCGAGGGGCGTTTGTGCGAATACTCATCACCGGTGTCGGCGGCTTTGTCGGCGCGCATCTCGTACGGGCGCTGGCCGTCCCTGAGCCGCACGCCGAAATCCACGGGGTGTATATCGAACCCGTCGATTCCCCGCTGGTGATCCCGCATGTCCTGGATCTCCGGGACGAACCCTCCGTGAAGCGCCTGATGGACGAGATTCGTCCCGACCAGATTTATCATCTGGCGGGACAGGCCAGCGTCCGTCAGGCGCTTGATTTCCCCTGGGACACCATGGAACACAATCTCCGGCCTCAGCTCAACCTGACGCTGGCCATGCTTGCGCTCGAGATGTCACCGCGCATGCTGGTCATCAGTTCGGGCGAAGTCTATGACTCGGATGTCGCTCATGAGAAGACCTTCACCGAAACCACACCCCTGGCTCCCACCAACCCCTACGGTGTGAGCAAGGTGGGGCGGGAGATGATCGCTCTCCAGTACTTCCGCAGTCACGGCCTGCCGATGCTGCGCGTCCGCCCATTCAATCACTTCGGCCCAGGCCAGCGTGGCAGGCTTCGTCGTGCCGGACTTCGCGACCCAGATCGCCGAGATCGAGGCCGGACTCAGGCCGCCCACTATTTACGTGGGTAACCTGTCCTCTGAGCGCGACTTCACCGACGTGCGCGACGTCGTCCGGGCTTATGTGCAGATCATGGCAAAGGGTGAACCGGGGCAGGTCTACAATGTCGCCAGCGGAAAAACGCAGTCGATACAGTCGATTCTGGATGGGCTGATCGCGATGTCGCACGTCAGGATCGTGCAGTCGGTCGATCCTGCGCGCTTCCGCCCGAACAGCCAGCCGCGCACCTGGGGCGATGCCAGCAAGCTCCACGCGCTGACCGGCTGGCAGCCGGAGATCCCTCTGGAACGGACGTTGAGAGATGTTCTGGATGAGTCCCGTGCCCGCGTGGGCACTTCCTCGCCGCGATAAGTGAAGTGCATCAGGGAGCATCATGAAAGCTGTCCTGTTTGACGCTCCGGGTCCACCGAGGTGCTCCATCTCGGCGAGGCGCCTTTACCTGTTCAGGGCCCGATGAGGTGCTGGTCGGGTTCGGGCGACCGCAGTCAATCGCGCCGATCTGCTCCAGCGCCGCGGCGCTTATCCCCCGCCTGAAGGCGCTTCGCCGGTCTCGGGCTGGAGATCGCCGGCGAGACGGTGCAGTCGGACGACTTCTCGCTTCACGGCGAGCGCGTGATGGCCGTGGTCAGCGGTGGCGGCTACGCGGAATACGCAGTCGTTCCGAAGGCCATGGCGATACCGATCCCTGACACCCTGAGTTTCGTTGAGGCCGCAGCTATTCCCGAAGCTTTTCTGACCGCGCATTTGAACCTGTTCACGCTGGGTAAGCTGCGATCGGGCGAAAGCGTGCTGATTCACGCCGGGGGCAGCGGCGTGGGCACTGCCGCCATCCAACTGGCGAAGGCGGTCGGGGCACGGGTGCTCACGACAGCAGGTTCGGCCGACAAGCTGGCGCGCTGCCTGGCGCTGGGCGCCGATGTCGCCATCAATTACCGAACCGAGTCTTTTCGCGAACGGGTGCTTGCCGAGACCGATGGGGCAGGGGTAAATCTAGTCCTGGACTTCATTGGCGCGCCCTACTGGAACGACAACCTGGGCTGTCTGGGTATGGATGGTCGGTTGCAGCTCATCGGATTCATGGGAGGAGCCGCAGGCGAACTGAACCTTTCGGCAATCATGGGGAAGCGCCTTACAGTCACCGGCACCACACTGCGCCGCACACCGCTGGCCGAAAAAGTTGCCCTGACCCGCGACTTCTCGGCTTTCGCGCTGCTGATGCTGGCGGCCGGCACCCTCCGTCCGGTGATCGATCGAGTGTACGAATTGCACGAGGCGACATTGGCGCATCATCACATGGAATCCAACGCCAATTTTGGCAAAATCATTCTGGAGATTGGTCAACCCTGAGACTCCGCATTTGACAAGGATGGGGACGCCGCAGGAAACAAGTCTTGATTCCGCTCATAAGGAGTTGATTGCTTTGCCTGAGATTACGAACGATACGCCGCTGTTCGTCGTGCCCCCGGACCAGCGCGTCCCGGTCAACGACTATCCCGGCCGTCTTGCCCAAACCCCCCCGTCCAGAATGTTCCTGATCCGCGAGGCCCTGAAAGCCTATCGCGAGAAATATGGTGCGGATGCAGTCACCTTCGACGCATCCCAGGGTGATGGCGGCGCAAGCCTTCCAGGCGTGCCGCGCGAGCTGCTGGAACGTGCCCTCGAACTTCAGATCGAGCACGGGTCCGCATATGATCAGCCCTTTGGCACGGTTCAGTTCCGCAAGGCCGCAGCCGAGCACTACTGGCAGTTCGACGCCGCCAGTGGCTGGGGTCCCAACAACATTGTCTTCGTCCAGGGCGGACGGGACGGTCTGCAAAAAGCCTATGGCGCGATGGTGTCGCTCGGCTCCAAGGAGACTGGTAGCGTGGTAGTCGTCTCCCGCGTGCCGTGGGTCAGCTACAACTGGGGGCCGTATGCTGTTGGCGCCAACGTGGTGCTGGCCCCTGGCGACCCGGCTGAAGGCTGGCGTTATACCCCGGAGGCCATTCGTAACACCGCCGCATATGTCGCTTCGCAGGGACGCAAGCTCGCCGGCCTGGTGATCACGTCACCGGACAATCCCACCGGCCGCACCATTCCCGTGGAAGAACAGATCGAACTGGGTAAGGCGGCACTCGAAGCTGGCTTCCCGTACGTGTTGTTCGACTGGATTTACCACTGGGTCACCGACGGCGGTCATTCCGACATCAACGCCATGCTGCAAGCGTTCACGCCGGAAGAGCGCGAGCGGTTGATCTTCCTCGATGGGCTGACCAAGAGCCTGGGCGCGTCTAACGTGCGCAGCGCCCACCTGCTCGCCGGGAAGGCCGTTGTGGATACCATCGTGGCGCAGGCCTCGCATGGTGTCATCCCGTCCTACTATTCGCAGGCAGTGGCCATCGCCGCCTACGAAATGGGCTATGAACGGGCCGCCGCCTCGATCATCGAGCCGACCCGCCACAGCCGCCGCATTCTGCGCGAAGCGCTCGCCGGTTCGGGCATTCGCCACATCATGGGCGACGGCTACTACGCTTTCATCGACTGCACGTCGTTCATCGAAGCAGCCGGCAAGACCGACTCTGAAGATGTACTGACCCATCTCGCGGGTGAGCACGGTCTGGCCGTCGTGGCCGGGTCCTACTTCTCGCAGCCGGGCGCCAACTGGATTCGCTTCTCGTACGCACAGTCTCCGGAAAAGACGACCAGGGCTGTCCAGCGGCTGTTTGAGGGCCTCAACGCGATGAAAAAGGCCTGAAAAAAACCCCTCAAAATAGGGAGGCAGCCACGATCGCTGTTTGTCGCGTATGATGGTATCCAGGACACACACTGAGGAGAATGGCAGATGACCTTTATCGATACGATGCGGAAGCGGGACTACGCCCCCGCGGTCAGCTATGCAGAGGCGCGTCCGCTCGTGCAGTGGACTTACGTCTGGATGGTACTGGGGCTGATTGTAACGTCCATAGTCGCTTATCTGACGGCGAATACGGACGCGATGTTGAATCTGCTGCTGCAGCCCGGCGTGATGATCGGCGCGATCATTGCCCAACTGGTGTTGGTAGTCGCTTTGTCCTGGGCCATGCCTCGGCTTTCCGCTGGTGTTGCGGCCTTGATGTTCGTCGTCTACTCCGCCTTGAACGGATTCACCCTGTCCGTTCTCCTGCTCGTCTACACGCAGACGTCGATTACAACAGCCTTTCTGACGACCGTTGGCCTGTTCGGCGTACTGACGATCTTTGCGTTCACCACGCAGATGGATCTCACTCGGTGGCAGAACTATCTGTTCATCGGGCTTATTGGTCTGCTGATCGCGTCCGTGATCAACATCTTCATGGCCAGCAGTGCGCTGGAGTGGTTGGTGAGCATCGCCGGCGTTTTGATTTTCACCGGGCTGACCGCCGTCGACACGCAGAAGCTGAAGCGGTTGGCCGCATCGCCGGAATACCAGGCGAACGGTTCTCTTGTCGCCAAGATGAGCATCTTCATGGCGCTGGAGCTGTATCTTGATTTCGTCAACCTGTTCATTTTCCTGCTTCGCTTGCTCGGCAGCGGCCGAGACTGAGGCAGAGGATTCGTCTGGCAATCAAAAAGCGGTGGGCATGTGCCCACCGCTTTTTGATTCGACGATTTCAGTCGAGAGTGAGTGCTATTCGTCGCTGGGCGGCAGCAGCACCTGATCGATGACGTGGATCACGCCGTTGTCCGCGTGCACGTCGGCCAGGACGACCGTGGCCGTGCCGTTGATCATCAGGCCGTCATCGTCGCCAGCGGTGATGTCGATTGACTGGCCTTCGAGCAGCGTCTCCAGGGTGAGTGTGTCGTCGGTCTGACGTGAAAGCAGCGCCTGGAGCGTATCCGCCGGAATTTCCGCGCCGATCAGGTGATACATCAGAATGTCCGCCAGGTCCTCCCTGGCCAGAAGTTCGTCGGCGGTGATGCCCAGCGTCTCCAGCAGCGCCTCGAAGGCTTCGTCGGTCGGGGCGAACACGGTGAGGGGTTCGCCCGCTGTCAGGACGGACGTCAGGCCCGCCGCTTCGACCGCGCTCAGAAGAATCGTGAACTGACCGTCCTGCTCGGCGATGTCGGCAATGGTGCGGCGAGCATCGGCCGTTTCCGTCGTCGCCTCTGCGGTGGCCTCTGCGACGGCTTCACGCGTCACTTCGGGAGATGCCTCGGCCGTGGGGCTTGCTTCCTCGGTTGGCTCTTCGGTGATTGTCGCTTCTTCTGTAGGCGTGGCGGCTTCCGTCGCCATGGCCTCTTCCGTTGCCCGGGCTTCTTCAGTGAGTTCCGCCATCGCCTCACGAGTCTCCTCGGCGCCCAGCGGGCTCACGCCGCTGTCCTCGGTCGCTTCGTCGGTCGGCTCCACTACAGGGGTCTCGGTGCTGTCGGCGGCGTCGGTCTCCGCAGCTTCCTCGGTTGCCTCTTCGACTTCGGTGGGTACGGCTACGAGGGCGTCGGTGGCTTCTTCGGTGGGTGCATCGGCAGCGGCCACCGTCGTGGGTTCTGGCTCGGCCTCTGTTGGCCTTGGCGTGACCGTGGCGACTGGAGTCGCCGGCTGGCAGGCCGCCAGGACAAGGACAAGAACCAGCAGCAGCGTCAACAAGCTTCGTGGGGTGAATCTCATACGACTCCTCCTTCAGGCGAACAGCAAACAGTAAAGACTATCGCCAGTTCACCCTCTTCGTGAGGGTAAAGGCACTCGCAAGAATGTCTAGTTCAAGAAATTCTGCAGTGTCTCGAGATTGTTGATAGTGACAGCGGTTTTGGCGGCGTCGATGCGCTTCATCAGCCCGGTCAGGACATCTTTGGGACCGATTTCGACAAACGTTTCGAGACCATCGGCGATCATGGCCATCATGGACTCGCGCCAGCGGACCGGATGGGTGAGCTGCGCTTCCAGCTCTTGCTGGATGTCACCCACAGCTGTAAGGGGAAGGGCGCTGACATTCGCATAGACAGGGGCTGCGGGAGGCTTGATCGGTGTTTCGCGAATGGCGACGGCGAAGGATTCGGCGGCAGGCGCCATGAGCGGGGAGTGGGCGGCGATGCTGACCGCAAGCTTGATGGCCCGTCGGGAGCCGGCTTCTTTGGCCAGGGCCAGTCCGCGGTCGAGCGCCACCTCTTCGCCGGAAATGACGATCTGCCCGGGGCAGTTGTCATTGGCCATGACCAGCACGCCGCCGGTCTCGGCAGCGGCACGGTCGCAGAGGTCACGCACGACGTCGGCATCCAGTGCAAGGATGGCAGCCATTGCGCCAGGAGCAGCGACGCCCGCGCCCTGCATCAGCCGGCCGCGTTCGCGCACCAGGCGGAGACCATCTTCGAATTCCAGCGCGCCGACCGCGGCCAGTGCGGTGAATTCGCCGAAGCTGTGACCCGCGACCGCATGGGGCACGGCGTCGGGGCGTTCCGTGCGCAGGGCGGCGAGGATCGCCAGGCTGCATACATAAAGTGCCGGCTGGGTGTTGATGGTGTCGTTCAGCGTCTCGGCGGGTCCCTCGAAGCACATCTGTGAAAGGTTCAAACCCAGGTACGCATCGGCGCGTTCGAAGAGCGCGCGCGCGGATGGGTAACGTTCGGCGATATCCTTGCCCATGCCAACGATTTGCGATCCCTGGCCGGGAAACAGGAACGCGGTCTTTGACCAATCCAGCATGCCGACAATGCTCCGTGTGTCGAGGTTCAGTGAAACGAATTCGGGTGTTTGAACATCTGAACTATGGAACGAGCCGCGCAATGCAGGGCAAAGGCGGCTCGTCTAGCGGTACAGCATCAACCGATCAGGACTCGGATTTGACGTCGATGACGGTCTTGCCATGATACGTCCCACACTTGGGGCAGACCCGATGGGACACGTGATATTCGCCACAATTCTCGCAGATGACGAGGTGGTTGAGCGACAGCGCATCGTGCGCGCGGCGGCGGTCACGGCGGCTGCGGGAGTGTTTGCGCTTCGGAAGCGGACCCACAAGATTGCTCCTGACAGTATAACGCCGATCAACGGAGGATCGGCGGCGACAGCATTTAGTATGGGATTATAAAGCAAGCGTGCGCGGCGTCAAGGGCGGCGGCAGAGCGCCGCTAAAACAACGGGAGCTGTCGCTCCGGGCGCTTGCCTGCCAGGGTGATGAAGTCCGCGGCCCGCTCGACGCCGGTAATGCCTATCCCGCGCAGATCGTCCAGCGTGCGCAGCAGTCCGTTCCGGCGCGCGCGGAGGATCTTGTCTGCACCCTTACTGCCAACCCCAGGGATACGCATTAACTGCTCGCGCGAGGCCCGGTTGACCTCGATGGGCTGGCCACTCAGATTCGCCTCTGCCCAGGCACGTTTGGGGTCGCGCTCCAGGTCGAGGTTGCCGTTGCCGGCGAAGTTCAGGTCTTCGACATCCCAGCCGTAATCGCGGAGCAGGAAGCTGGCCTGATACAGGCGATGTTCCCGCAGCGGATCGGTCGCCTGCACGTTCTCCAGCGGCGTATCCAGGATAGGACTGAATCCGGAGTAGTAGATCCGGCTCAGTTCCACCTGACGGTACAGACGCTGGCTGAGAGAGAGCAGTTCTACGTCGGTATCGCCGACGGCGCCGACCACAAACTGCGTCACCAGGCTCGCTCGCTTGCCGACCATCGACTGACGGAGTGTGTGCGCGGTCAAGAGCGTCTGCAAGAGCTCGCCATCGAGATCTTTCTTTGGGGCGAGGGCTTCCAGGCGTTCTTTGGTCGGCCCTTCGAGATTGATTGAGATGCGGTCGGCGAGTTCCAGCGCCCGGCGGATCTGATCGGTCTCGGCGCCTGGCATGAGCTTGAGATGCACATAGCCGCGGTAGCGATTGCGGTTGCGGATGATGTCGACTGTATCGAGGATCTTGTCCTGCGCCGAAGGCCCGCCTTTGATGATGCCGGAGGACAGGAACAGGCCGTCCACCTTGTTCGCACGCTGGAGCTGGTCGAAGGCCGTGGCCATCTCTTCGGGCCGCAGAGTCACGCGCTGGGTCTTACTTCGGCCGGCGCGGAACGGACAGTAGAAGCAGTTCCGCTCGCAGGCCGTGGTCATCATCGTCTTCAGGATCGGCTTCTTGCCCGCCGGCGTGCTGACATTGGAAATGCACTCTTCCAGGCTGGTAGACTGGTAGCGCTTCTGTTTGTGCTCGCGCGCGGGAGAATCGCCAGCAGGCTCGTCGCTGGTGACATCGCCCATGAGGGCAATCTTCTCAAGAGGAACAAGCGAGGACCGGATCAGCATACCTCTATGATACACACAAATGTTCGATTTATCAAGCGGTGAACGAGTCTTTCCCGCTCACCCGTCCCGATTCACCGCCAGTCTGATCGTCGGTGCGGGCGAGCGTGCGCACGACCGGCTTTTTCGCGAAATCGAGCCGCGACTGCCGCCGGAACTGGCCTGGATCGCTCAACGTGAAGGTCAGTTCGTCGTCGATGAATACGTGATCGGACGAACCGCCGATCGCTGGCACGTGCCCCCGAACTGGCTGGCAGGTCCGGTTGTCGACCACGGCGAGCGGTCCAGAAGTCGTCTTTCGCGCCTGGCGGTGAGACTAATGATCGACCGGCTGGGCGCGACGCGACACGCGCTAAGCGACACGCGGCGTGTCTTGCAGGTCACTTGCCGGCCGTACGAGTCGTTCGACGCCGCGATAGAGGCCGCGCAGTTGCTCTATGTCGATTTCATCGTCCTCAGTCTTCGGCTTCGAGCGGCGCGCGCCATTTATGAGTCGCTTGCACGGAGCGCCGGCATCCCCGATCCGGTGATGCGCTGGTTGACTTTGGATGCCGGGCAACTGATGGCACAGGCACGGCTCCAGCTCTACGCGACCGTCCGGGACGATGCTGCCGGGACGGCCTTTCTGGAAGCGGGGCGGTTGCCCGAAAGCGCTGCGTTCGCGGAATTATGGCCCGTCGTGCTCGACCGCTATGGGCATCGCGCAGCGGACGAACTCGACTTCGCCCAACCGCGCTATCTGGAAGCGCCAGAGCAACTGATCGCGGCGCTAAACAACGCTCAGATGCCGGCACACCGATCATGGCCTGCCTTGAGAGCGCAATCGGCGATCGCCTGGCGCATTCCGCCGGGGCGGTGGGTTCGCTGGACCAGTCGGATTCAACTGGAGGCCCGCCACCGGCTGATGTATGCCTTCGCGCACCTGCGCTTCGAACTGGTGCGCCTGGCAGATCGTGCTGTACAGGTTGGCGCGCTGCCTGCGCGTGACGCATTGTGGGATCTGAGCACTGAAGAAGTGCGAATCCTCGACCAGCTCGATTAGCGCCGGAACGTCCAGGAACTCGAACCGTAGACCTGATCCGCCAGGACGGCGGCGCGCTCCTTTTCCTGCGCGCTGAGCGAGGCGGGTACTAAATCGACACGGTACACACTTTCCAGGGATTGGCTGAACAGGGAGGCGAGGGTCGCGCGGTCGGGCGGAACGGCACCAGTCACCTCGGTCAGGGTAGTGGCATGCTGGCGCACAGCTTCTTTGGCGACTTGGCGCGCCGACTCGGAGTCGTAGCACAGGACCTCACAGATCTGCGCGATGTCTCCGCCGATGGGGAGCGATCCGTGCTGCAAAATGCCACCACTCCGGCGCATCTGCGCACTGCCGACCAGCTTGCGGCCGTTGCAGGTGATCTCGTAGTCCGAGGTGGTCTCAAAGCAGGCCGGCACGCCCCACAGATGAGGCGCTGTCGGCCCGGCGGTTTTTCGATCTGCCCGCGGGTCGATACCCAGCGCACTCAGAGCTGCAATCAGCCCGGCGCTGAGCTGGCGGTAGCTCTCCAGGATGCCACCCTCAGCCAGGGGGTGATCGTCGGGAATGGCGATGCTGTAAGTGAGCTCATCGGCATGGAGCACGGCGCCTCCTCCGGTGGGTCGGCGCACCAGCGAGAAACCATGAGCCTTCAGCCGTTCGAGATCGACCTCGCGTGCTCGCTGGCCGTATCCCAGGGAGAGGCAGTAGGGCGTCCAGGCGTAGAAGCGGAGGGTTGGAGGGGTTGATCGGGCGATCACCGATTCGAGAATGGCCTGGTCGATGGCCATGTTGTGCGCGCCGGAGGCCGCGCCGTGTTCGATCAAACGCCATTGATCCACGAGGCCTCGCCCCCTAGACTTATACATAGAAATTCAGTCCGTCGTGGCACACACACCCATGAACCCTATCGAAGAAGCGCAGATCATGGACATTGGCGAAAACCCCTCACAGCCCTCACCAGGCAGTTCCAGCACCATCTCGGCTGCCCGCAAGCGCGCTCAGCGACGACGTTCTTCCTCGACCATCAAACGCACAGATTGGATTGGCGTGATCATCGTCGTCGCGCTTCTCCTGGTCGTGGCGGTCGTGCTCCTGATGATCGCTGCGGCGGTCGGCGTGCAAATCGGCTGAGACGCCGCGCAGTCTTTCCTCTGCCATTCTCAGTCCACGATCGGATGCAGCAGCAGGTAGTCGAAGCCATTCATCGGGATCGTCTCCTCCTGCCTGTAGTTCACGGCAATCGCGCGGAGCACATCTGGCGGGTAGAACTGGGCGCGCAGGACGATCAGCCCGAACTCCCGTCTGTCAATCATGCCGATGAGGGCGGTCGGGTCGAACTGCCCATTATTGGCCAGGTTGAGGAGCTGCGTCGGATTGGTGATCACGTCCATGCCGGCCAGCAGATTGAACGCCGCTTCTTCGCTCAAGACCGCGCCAGGAGCCTCCCGCACCCGTTCCACGATTTGCCAGCCGGCGTCGACGTCGGCCTGCGTCGTCCAGTGACCGATATCCGCGTATCCCCCGGCAATACGCCCTGCCGAGTCGTAAAAGCCGTTGAGCGCATTGGCTTCCACACCCAGCAGATCGGCCGCGTTTTCGAATACCGGACCCTCGGTCGGCATATGCAGCACCGCGCGTCCGTAGCCGATGTACAGGAGCGGCACGATCAGCAGCGCACCAGTCCGAATAGGGCGGGCGAGAGGCGTCAATCGGCCCAGAAGATGGCGGTAGTACAGATTGGACGGCGGAAACTCCAGGTCGCCGTTCAGCACGCGTGATAAGAAGATGCCGCTCAGCAGACTCAGGCCGGCGATGGAGGTGGCGAAATAGCTGTCGCCTGCGCCCCACTTGCCGCTCAAAACGCCTATCGCGACGCCGGCGATCCACCAGATCGAGTAGATCGACAGCCGCGAGAAGTACAGTTCGTACAGCGCCATCAGCGCGGCCGGAATGATCAGGAACCCGTGCAGGCTGAACCACAGTCGGTAAAGACCGGCCGTCTGGGCGGGGATGTACTCGTTGACGTTGGCGCTGATGGTTTGCAGCCACCACTGTCCGCCGGTGGCGACATCCATCCACAGGAAGATTGCGCCGCCCACCATCGCGAAGCCGATACCCCAGGCCAGCGACCTCCGTGGATTGCGGATGAACAGATAGGCGAAGGCGGCGATGGCCGTTGCGACGGCCAACTGCTTGGTATATCCGGCCGCCAGGATGAGCGCGAGCCCGAGGAGGATCGTCCGCCGTCGCTGGCGGTCATCTGCGATCTCATTGGCGCGGGCCAGCACGACCACAGCCAGCGTCTCGAACATCACCATGGTCATGTGCTGCCGGAACAGCGGCCCGATGTGGTACACCGTATTGGAAGCCAGGAACGCCAACCCGGCCAGCACCGCGATCGCCGGCCGGCGGCCTTCGCGATAGACGGCCAGGCCGATGGCCGCCGCGGTGATCAGCGTCCCGAGGAAGCCCAGCAACCGCCCATACCAGTAGGCCGGGCCAAAGAGCCACACGAATGGCGCGGCAATGACGTGGTACAGGGGAGGGTAATTGCTGGAGTAGAATGGAAAAACGTTGGTGTCTTTGTACGGAAATTCGCCGCGACTGAACAGGATGGTGTCGACCAGTTCGAAGCCCTCACCCTGATCGTAGTCGAAGGGGAAAGCTATCAGGTTGGCCGCGTACAGGACATAGACGACGAAAAGCGAAAGCAGGACGAACAGTGCAGCCGCGAAAAGGACTCGGCTGATATAATGGATGCTTCTGCTTGGTTCGTTCATAGAGGTGGGGTGGCCCGACCGCTGCGGTGGTACTGACAGACCGGCTTGAGGCGGTGCAAGGCGCAAGTCATGCGGGCTGATCCCCCAGTGGAATCAAGGTCAGGCCAACAAGGGCGATCGCAGCGGCGAGCCCCAGAGCAATCTGCTGGGCAGGGCCGATGCCGCCTTCCCGACCAAAATCGATGATGTCGATGGCGATGATCGCCAGGAATGCCCCGGCGCCGCCTATCAACATGAGAATTCCCAGAATTCGTTTGCTCAATGTGAAACGTTTCGACAACATAGTTCGTAGATGATGTACATAACCGACAAGTTACAGGACCGGCCTGATGAAGTGCTCCGCAACGATCTTGCGTGCGGCATCGTACACTGTCAATAAGGAAACCGCTCGACCGAGGAGAACCCAAAATGATCGATGATCCCATCCTACCCCATGATGAACTCGATCGAGTAAACCGTTTGTCCTCCAGCGAGACTGAACCGGTTGCTCGACCAACTCTGGAAGAGAGCGAACGCTCCAGCCGTCTGGCTGTTCAGACATCCGAACAATCGCCTGCTGGGGCACCCGCTCCGCGCCTGCCGCGTGAGACGCTGCGCAGCAGTGGAAGCTGGCCGCGGACGCCGCGCACGACGGTGGCTGTGCCAGTGAGCGACGACGAGCGCTTGTGGGCGGCGGTTGCTCATGCCAGCGCATGGATCACCCTGTTCGGTGGAATCGTCAGCATCGGCGCGGTGCTGCCAGTCAGCATCTTCATCCCGCTGGTCATCTTCTTCATCTTCCGCAAGAAGTCGGAATACATCGCGTTTCACGCGCTGCAGGCGTTCGTCCTTCAGCTCGTCGGCACGGTGGGCGCGGCCGCGCTGCTGGCCGTGGGTGGCGTCGTGTGGGGCATCGGCATGGTCGTCGCGCTGATCGCCGTCATGGCAGTGGTAGGTTTCGTGCTCGTCCCGCTTTGGGGCTTCGTTGGGCTGGGTCTCCTGGCCGTCGTGCTTCTGCTGCCGCTGAGCATGGTGTTTTATGGCACGCTGGGCGCCATCGAGTCTTTCCGTGGACGCGATTACCGCTACCCGGTCATCAGCCGGTGGATCGACCGCCAGCTTCACGGCAGCCACTATCGCTATGTTTGACATCATCCCGGTACGGATATGGCCGAGGACCGACGCCCAGCAGCACCGGGCGTCGGTCTTTTCATGTGAGCTTGTGCACCTGCCGAATCTCGGCGATCAGTGAGCTGAGATCCGGCTCACGCCGCGCTCCAACCGGTGGACCGAGCGGGTCCGTCGGCGCCCGTCCGGTGAGCAGTCGCGCGATGTTGACCATCCCGTTGGCCAGCGCATCAAGGTTGTAGCCGCCTTCCATGACGAAGGCGATCTTGCCCCCACACAGTTCATCTGCAAGCGTGATCATGCGCTGCGCCAGGGATGCATAACCTTCCAGTGTCAGCGCCATTCCCGCAAGTGGATCGGCCCAGTGGGCATCGTGGCCGACGGACACCAGGATCATCTGGGGTTGGAAGCGCCTTGCTGCCGGCAGGATGATCTCGTCGAAGACTTGCCCATAGTTGCGATCGCCGCAGCCTCCGGGCATGGGAATGTTTAGCGTGAAGCCCGTTCCTTTGCCCGTGCCGACGTCACCGATCGCTCCCGTGCCCGGATAGATGTGGGCCTGATGGGTGGAAATGAAGAGCACCGAAGGATCGTCATAGAAGATGGCTTCGGTACCGTTTCCGTGGTGCACGTCGTAGTCGACGATGAGAACGCGTTCCAGGCCGTGCGCCCGCTGGGCGTGACGCGCCGCCACTGCAACGTTGTTCAGCAGACAGAAGCCCATGGCTCGACCCGGCATGGCGTGGTGTCCAGGGGGGCGTACCACGGCGATGCTCGACTCGCATGTCTCGCGCAAGACCGAATCGACCGCATGAACAACCCCGCCGGCCGCAATTCTGGCGATCTCGTAGGAGATCGGGTTAGCATAGGTGTCTGCGTCAAGGCGTACGGTTCGGTCCAGCGAGTCGAGGGTGCGCAGCAGGCGAAGGTAATCTTCGGTGTGGACGGAGCGCAGACTCTCTTCATCAACGAGAGGGGCTTCGGCTTTGACGATCTCCTTCAGGCCGCTCTGTTCCATGTGTTGCCAGACAGCGCGGATGCGCCCGGCGTGTTCGGGATGCTGGGGCGCATCATGTTCAACACACCGGGGGTGTGTGACGTACAGTATGGACATGAGACAATACCCTTTTTGCGCAGATGCCGGGGAACCGAAATGCCGAAAGCTATTATAATGGGGCGATTGACCGCTGATGAGTCTGTTGAAGCGCATTACACAAAACACAATGCGTTCCGCGACATCCAAGCGTGAACGAGACAGTGTTTTTGCCCCAACCCGGCGCAGGGCAAAGGTGGACAGAATGTATTATGAGAAGCTGGTGGGCTGGGCGCGTGATGTCTGGAACGAGCGTCACCCTGGTTCCGAGGCGGTCACCATCTGGGCATCCTCCGAATGCAGCAATCGCATTGCCCAGAAACAGGTGAAGCCCGGTCGTCGCCTGCGCGCAAGTGCCCGATTTAGCAGCCTGGAGCCGATTGACTGTCCGCTGATCGTGCCGATCAGCGATTATGGTGCGCGCGGACGGCAGATGGTACTGACGGCCAGCGCCGGAGCTTTCGTCTTCCACTTCAGCGATGGGGAGGACGCCTTCGAAGTCGTGTATGCCAGCGCCTACATGAGTGAGGATGCGCAGGACCTGAGCGCCGTGGCGATCGTTCCGGAAGGGCGTCTGGAAGTGTGGGCGGCCTTTGAAATTGCCTGCGCCCGCGCGGTTCGGCCGCGCATTCGCCGCCGTCGCGACGTGTACATCATTGGCGGCACGGACGCTTTCTTTGACCCGACGGTTGAGTGGGGCGACGTGATCCTGCCCGACGATCTGAAAGACAAGATTCAGGACGATATCGAAGCGTTCTTTGACGAAGGGGTTGGCATCTATCGTCAACTGAAGCTGCCCCCGTTTCGAAAGCTGCTGCTGGCCGGTGTTCCGGGGACGGGCAAGACGATGCTCTGTGCCGCCCTGGCGCGCATCGCCATCCGCCGCGGCCGGGTGGTGGTCTACGTTTCCGGTTCGGACCGCGATGGAGCATCCTTTGAAAAGATCCAGCGCGCGCTCCAGGCGGTGGCCGCTGCGCGCTTCCCGGTTTTACTGATCGTGGAGGAGTTCGACGCCTATCTCCGCGGCGACGACAAGGCGCGCGTGCTGAACGTGCTGGATGGCATCGAGTCGCCGAATAATCCGAAGGGGGCGCTGCTGCTGGCGACCACCAACTACCCGGAGGCCATCGACGAGCGCATTGCCAAACGGCCGGGCCGGCTGGATCGTATCTTCGTCATTCCTACCATAGAGGATGAGGGGGCAGGCGGCCCAGATGCTTCGTCATTACATGCGTGAGCACTGGCAGGAGGACCACATCTCGGTCGTGCCGGATCTGCTCAATCAGCCGGGTGCCTTTGTGCGCGAGGTCGCGCTGCACGCCCGCATGATCGCCGCCCACGAGCGTCGCACAGAGGTGACGCTGGACATGCTGGAGCGTTCGGTGCAGAGCCTGCTCAAGCAGCTCCGCTCCGAGAGGGATTTTCTAACCCAGCGCCGGCCAATCTCCCTGATGGGCGCGGCAGCTCGCCGGCAGCGGGCCACCTCGGACAGCGACTGACCCAGACATTCCGTAGTGGAGCAAATCAGACCAACAAAAAAAGGGTACGGTGAACCACCGTACCCTTTTTGTTGTCAAAAAACCCTGCCATGCCGTGTGTGCGGAGTTTTGAACCTGCTTTCGCAGGTGGGCTCCGAGTAAGCGTTGAGGTCTTGGCAACGCATGCCTATCACCTTGCCGCCACAGTGCCGGACCCCGTTCATAGACTGTTGGCTCAAAACGTTGGGCGCGACATCACGAACACAGCAGGATGTGACTGTTATATCAGTCAGCCATCGACGCGTAAAGGGGGAATGCCGTACCGGCCGGCCGCGCACCAAGTCTTAAATAGAGAAACCCACTGTCTTCGATATCCTGATCTTCTCGACGCTCAGACCTGCGCGTGAGTGCAGGCCTGAGCGTGGGCCGAAATCGCGACAGGGTCAGGCGAGGTCGAAGCGATCGAGATTCATGACCTTGTTCCAAGCGGCCACGAAATCATGCACAAACGTCTGCTGCGCGTCGTCACAGGCATAGACTTCTGCCAAAGCACGCAGTTGAGAGTTCGATCCGAAGACGAGATCGACACGAGTGCCGGTCCACTTCAGTTCGTTCGTCGCGCGATCGCGTCCCTCGAACACATCCTGAGTGTCCGAAGTCGCTTTCCAGGCCAAATTCATGTCGAGCAGGTTCACGAAGAAGTCGTTGGTGAGCGTCTCCGGGCGATGGGTGAAGACGCCATGCTGGGACTGCCCGACGTTGGCATTCAGAACGCGCAGCCCGCCGAGGAGGACGGTCATCTCGGGTGCGGTCAGCGTCAGCAACTGCGCCCGATCGACCAACATTTCCTCTGCCGAGATGGGGTAAGTACCCTTGAGGTAGTTGCGGAAGCCGTCCGCTTTCGGTTCGAGCGCGGCAACCGACGTCACATCCGTTTGCTCCTGCGACGCATCCATGCGCCCCGGCGTGAAGGGGACAGTCACCTCATACCCCGCGTGGCGGGCAGCCTGTTCGACGGCCGCGCAGCCGCCGAGGACGATCAGATCGGCAAGCGAAACCTTCTTGCCGCCAGTCTGAGCGCTGTTGAACGCCGTCCGGATGCTCTCAAGGGTATTGAGCACAGCCGCCAATTGGACCGGCTGATTGACTTCCCAATCCTTCTGCGGTGCAAGCCGGATGCGTGCGCCGTTTGCTCCGCCACGCTTGTCCGAGCCGCGGAACGTCGCCGCCGAGGCCCAGGCGGTGGAAACAAGCTGGGACAGGGACAGCCCGGACGCGAGAATCTGATTTTTGAGAGCGGCGATGTCCTGTTCTTCAATCAGGTTGTGATCGATCGCCGGGATCGGATCCTGCCACAGGAGTTCTTCCTGCGGAACCAGCGGGCCAAGATAACGGGTACGCGGACCCATATCGCGGTGCGTCAGCTTGAACCATGCCCTGGCGAACGCGTCGGCGAACTCCGCGGGGTTCTCGTAGAAACGCTTCGAGATCGGGCCATAGATCGGATCGACCTTCAGGGCCAGGTCGGTTGTCAGCATCATCGGCGCATGTCGGACTACCGGATCGTGAGCATCCGGCACGGCATCCGCTGCGGCGCCGTCTTTCGGCACCCACTGGTACGCACCGGCAGGACTCTTCACCAGTTCCCACTCATAGCCGAAGAGCGTGTCGAAGAAGGAGTTATCCCATTGGGTTGGGGTAGGGGTCCATGCGCCTTCCAGGCCACTGGTGATGGTATGGACGCCTTTGCCGCTGCCAAAGCTGCTCAGCCAGCCGAGACCTTGCGCCTCGATGCTGGCGCCCTCCGGTTCTGGTCCGACAAGTGTCGCACTGCCGGCGCCATGGGTCTTGCCGAAGGTGTGTCCGCCGGCGATCAGCGCGACCGTCTCGTAGTCGTTCATCGCCATGCGGGCGAAGGTCTCTCGAATGTCTCTGGCGGCAGCGAGCGGATCCGGTTTCCCGTTCGGCCCCTCCGGATTGACGTAGATCAGGCCCATCTGGACGGCGGCGAGGGGATTCTCGAGATCCCGTTCGTCCGAATAGCGCTTATCTTCCAGCCACGCGCCCTCAGGACCCCAGTAGATATCTTCTTCAGGTTCCCAGACATCCGCGCGGCCCCCGGCGAAACCGAACGTCTTGAGCCCCATCGACTCCAGAGCGCAGTTCCCGGCGAGGATCATCAGGTCGGCCCATGAAAGCTTCCGGCCGTACTTCTGCTTGATCGGCCACAGCAACCGGCGTGCCTTATCCAGGTTCGCGTTGTCGGGCCAGCTGTTGAGAGGCGCAAAGCGTTGGGTGCCGGAGGCTGCACCGCCGCGCCCGTCGCCGACGCGATAGGTGCCGGCGCTGTGCCATGCCATGCGAATGAGAAGCGGTCCGTAATGACCGTAATCGGCTGGCCACCAGTCCTGAGAAGCGGTCATCAAGGCGTAGAGGTCGTTCCGTACCGCCTCCAGATCGAGGCTCTTGAACGCCTCGGCGTAGTCGAAATCTTCACCCATCGGATCGGTCGCTGGAGAGTTCTGATGCAGAACCTTCAGATTCAGATGATTGGGCCACCAGTCCCTGTTCGACATGCGCCTGATGGCTGCGTTTGAATCTCCGGTCACAGGACACTTGCCTTCATCGCTCATACTCTACTCCTTATGTGCCATGCGTCTTCGCTATACAAGAGGGTATGCATCTTCGCTGAACTTCGCGTCTTGAAGAGATCGCTCGATATCGTGCCTGGACTTGATTTGCCAGTACGCCGTGGTAGGTCAATAGAACGGGGGCGGCTTTCTCATGGAAAGCCCCCCGCTTGCGTTCATTGGAATCAGCTAGCTCTTCTTGGCCGGCTCGATCACCCGGATGAAGAGGTCATCCAGTTGTTTTGGTTCGGCGGGCGAAGGCGCACCGGCCATCAGATCGGCGCCATTCTGGGTCTTGGGGAAGGCCATCACCTCACGGATGTTGGTTTCGCCGCTGAGCACCATGATCAGGCGGTCGATGCCCGAAGCGATGCCACCATGCGGCGGCGTGCCATATTCGAACGCTTCCAGCATGTGGCCGAACTGTTCCTTGGCGCGCTCCATCGTCTGCCCGATCAGCGGGAAGATCTTTTCCTGAATGGCGCGCTGGTGAATGCGGATGCTGCCGCCGGCCACTTCCTGACCGTTGGCGATCAGGTCATACTGCGAGCCGCGTGCCTTGCCGGGGTCCGTATCCAGATAGGGCAGGTCTTCCGGCAGCGGCATGGTGAACATGTGCTGCGACGGATCCCAGCGCTGCTCTTCCTCGCTCCAGAAGAAGAGCGGGAAGTCGATCACCCAGGCAAAGGCCATCATGTCGGGATCGGCGAGCTGAAGCTTTTCGGCCAGATGACGGCGCAGCGTATCCACGACCAGATAGACGATATCGCGCTTGTCCGATGTAAAGAGGACAAGGTCTCCTGGTTCGATGCCGACGCGCTCGAACAGCGCCAGCTTCTGCTCGACGGTGAAGTACTTGCCGATCGGCCCCTTGATCTCCTCGTCGTCCTTCTCCGGGATGGCCATCCACGCCAGACCCTTCGCGCCGACCGTGCGAACCAGTTCTTCAAGCGCAGCCGTCTCTTTGCGCAGCTGCATGCCGCTGAGCGCGCCCATCTTCGGCACGCGAATGGCCTTGATCGGCTTGCCCTCGGCGGCGTTGGCCACAAAGATGGGGAAGCCGCTCTTGCCGGCAATGTCGGTCACTTCCACGGCTGCCAGGTCGTAGCGCAGATCAGGCTTGTCGGAACCGTACTTCTCCATGACCTCGGTATAGGTCAGTCGCTGGAACGGTTTGCTGAGCAGGTGCTTCTCCGGAACGAAGGTCTCGATCATCGTGGTCATCAGACCCTCGATGAGTTCCATCACGTCCTCGCGCTGGACGAAGCTCATCTCCAGGTCGAGCTGGGTGAACTCCGGCTGGCGGTTGCCACGCAAATCCTCGTCGCGGAAGCAGCGGGCGATCTGAAAGTAGCGCTCGTAACCGGCGACCATGAGCAACTGCTTGAGCTGCTGCGGGCTCTGCGGCAGTGCGTAGAACGTTCCGGGGTTCAGGCGGCTGGGTACGAGGAAGTCGCGCGCCCCCTCCGGCGTGGTCTTGAACAGAATCGGCGTTTCCACCTCGACGAAACCGCGCTCGTCAAGATAGTCGCGGATGAACTTGACAACCTGGTGGCGCAGAACGATGTTCTTCTGCACATTGGGCCGGCGCAGATAGAGATAGCGATAGCGCATCTTCGCTTCTTCATCGACCGCATCTTCGCGATTGATGAGGAAGGGCGGCACCTTGGAGGCATTCAGCACCACGACGGAATCGGGCTCGATTTCGATCTCGCCAGTGGCCAGATCGGGGTTCGCCGTCCCTTCCGGACGCGCATGGACGACGCCGCTGACCTGAACCACGAATTCGCTGCGCAGACCGCTGGCGGCTGCATGCGCATCAGGCTGATTTTCCTGGTCGATTCGCACCTGGACGATGCCTGATCGGTCGCGCAGATCGATGAAAATCAAGCCGCCCTGATCGCGTCGACGGTGCACCCAGCCCGCTAATGTTACGTGCTGCCCAACCTGTTCGAGCCTCAGCTCGCCGCAGTGATGAGTCTTTAACATGAAACTACCGCTCCTGCGTGGGTCTGCCCTTCGCAGGGCAAAGCATAACACAGTGCGATAGGTTTCCAAAAGGGCGGCAGGCTGACCCGCAATGTTATGCACAGGTCGCCTGCGCTGCCGTCTATGTGCCTTCGTCGATGTCCTTACGCAGCATTTCCAGGGTGGCACGCTGCCGTGAGATGCGCTCCATCTGGGTCTGGTAGCGTTCGCTGAGGACGCGAAGCCTGCTGAAGATAGGCTCCAGCACCTGGCTGCCGTACTGCGCCAAGCGGCTGCGCTCCTTGCGCGTCAGATCGTCCAGCGCCTGATGGTAGGTCTTGAGAAGCGCATTGATCTTCTCATTGAGTTCTCGCTTGGAGTCCTCGCTCACCCGCCGCAGGTACCGAACCGCTAGCACCCCGCCCACAAGGGTGATGGGTGCGCCAACCAGGACGGCCGGCAGGGCAAGCACAGCCGCACCTACGCCGATCAGCGGGCCCGGCGCGCCAACCCCAAGCACGGTCAGGATCAAGCCGACGAGCGCCGCGCTCGTGCCCAGGGCAAACCCGTTCAGGTTGGTGCGGAAGGTCTCCTGAATGTCGGCAATGACTCTGCCAGTGGAGTACGATTTTAGTTCGGCATCTGCGATGCGTATTGCTTCTTGCAGGGCTTCGCGCTGCTCCGCATAGATGCCGGCGTCCATGCCGGAAACTTCCTGATCCAGCAGGCGTTTGAGCTGGTTGAGCCGGTCGATGACCCCGCGCCAGTACAATCGACTGTTGTCGACCAGCGCATTGACATAGGCGTCGGTCGCTTCGCTCACATCGCGCAGTGCCCGTCCGACAACCTCTTCCTGGAACTGAGTCTGAAGGACCTCGCGCGACGCCGGCCGGGCCATGCTGCGCACCGAGAGCTTCTTGTTGATGAAGTTCAGACCGCGCAGACGCATCGCCTCGAAGACGGAGTCGATTTGAGCGCGCGCCGACGCCAGTTGGCCGGACAGGCTGCCCGTCTGCTGATCGAGTTCGCGCTGAATATCTTCCAACTGGTTGCGGTCCAGGCTGACCAGATCGGCATTGCTTTTGGCCGTTTCCAGATAACGCCCGACGATCCGCTCTGCGGTGTCGAGCTGGGCCAGCAGCTTCTGCCGGGCGGGTGGCGCCTCGTTGAACAGGCCGCGCAGATGGGCGCGAACCGCCTCCACGCCGTGAAGATCGGTTTCGCCGGCCTTGACCGCGCGCAAGGCCTCTTTTGAAGAAGCCATAAAGACCAGCGGCTTGATATTGAGAAGTTCTTCCGCCTGCCGTTCGACGAACCGGCGGACCTGCTGCCGTTCGGTCGGATCGAGCAGGTCGACCTGGTTGACCACCAGGATGATCTTCTTGCCGTAATCGCGGGCCAGGCTCAGATACAGACGCTCCGTCTCGGCAAAGGCGCGCTTGGCCGAGATGACGAAGATCACCAGATCGCTGCGGTGCAAAAACGACTTCGCTGTCTGTTCATGTTTCTGGAAGATCGATCCGGTCCCAGGGGTATCGACCAGCGCCACGCCGCGAGCGCCGGTGTTCGGGTGACGCCATTCGAACAGACCATCTGGCCGGACATTCGGCTTGCGCGCGCCTGCATCCCCATGTTTGATGATGTGGATGGCCTCGGTGGTCGGCGTGATTCCCATGGCCAGGAGTTCGTCTCCCAGAAGTGCGTTGATGAAGGTCGATTTACCGGCGTTGAACTCGCCGATGACGACGACCAGGAAGAACAGATCGCGCAGATCCTCGGCCATGTCGAGCAGTCGCTTGCGATCAGCGGCTGAAGCTTCGCCCAGTTCGGCCAGAATGCCGGCAATGTCCACGAAGGCGGTGATTTCGCGCTCTCGCAGCGCTGCGAGCTGGCCCTCAACCGGCGTGAGAACAGGTTCCACCAGTTTATCCTCTCAGTATCGAAAACGCGGATTTGCCGATCGCGCCGACAGCCGACTCGATGGTGGTCAATTCCTGCCCCGCGTTTTGCAGCCGCTTCATCTGATCCATCTGGGTCTCAGTCTGTGCCTCGATCATGCGCGTAACCGGCGCCACGGCGTCCCGCCGAAGCTGTATTCCGTAGGCGATCTGCTTGTTGGCAGCCTGGCGCAAATGTTCGAGGTAACGTGTCTGGACGTTGGCGATCCGCTTGCGGTACTGGTTTTCGATCAGCCGGCCGCGCAGCGGCAGGAAGCCGACGCCGAGCAGGGCCAGCGCCAGCAGGATAATCACAATCGTCGGGAGCGGCGAGTTTGGATCGCCGAACGGGAAGGCGATGATCGAGAAGATCAGGAAGACGATCACCAGGAGTTCTAAGGCAGCAAGGTAAAGCAGGGTGTTGCGCAGGGCGCGTTCTACTTCGTCCGTCTCGATGGTGCGCGCTTCTTCTTCCAGCGTTTCCAGATCCTTGCGGACAGTGGTCAGTGCCGCGCGCTCATACTTGACCGGCGCCTGCACCGTGCCGATCACCTTCTGCCTGATGACCGGGGGCAGCGCTTCGACCTCACGCCGCGCATACTTGACCAGATCGTCGATGTCCTGCACGTCTCGGCCTTCCAGCCGGGGCGGAAGCTTGTCGACGATGGTCGGAATCTCGCGCACCGCCTCAAAGACCTTGTGCTTTTCAAAGGCCGAGCGAACGTAGGACCCCCCGGTGCCGAACCGCGCCAGCCCGCTCAGGCCGATCAACTCCAGGATGCCGCGGCCCATCGAGGAAAAGATGCGAGTGGGGTGGAACTGCTCGCGCAGGGCGTCGCCGCTGCGATTCGCCACTTCGGCGAATTTCGCTTCCAGTTCGTCCACTGTCGACTGGACGGCACGTTCCTGCTCACGCTTGCAGACGACGATCTGGCCTTCGATGTTCTGGGCGATGCTCTGATAGGGGTCAAGAGCCGCCTGATTATCCTTTATCGCGGTCTGTGCCTGCTGATGCACGTTTTGCACGATCTGGAGCGGCGTTTGCAGCTTCTGCCGCAGTCGGGTCGTGTCGCTGAGCTGCCCGTCCACGAAGGCCTCGATCCGGTTCAGGCCGCTCTCTTTCCATTTGGCCTCGTCCAGGGTGCCGTCCGGCAGGCGCGCCGCCATGGCAAGCTTCGAAGACGTGAGCCAGAGTTCCGGTTTGAAGCCCAGCTTAATCTGGCTCTGTTCCAGAATGTACTGCCGCACGGTCTCGATTTCCGGCTCTGACAGCAGATCCACCTGGTTGAGCACCAGGATAACGTTTTTGCCGTAGTCCTTCAGAAACTGGAGATAGTCCAGGTTGCGCTGAGACATCGCCTGTGTGGCCAGCATGACCAAGAACACGGTGTCGCTGCGATGGAGAAAACGCCGGGTGATATCTTCGTGTTTCTGGAAGACCGACTCCAGACCTGGCGTGTCGACAAAGCTGACCTTGTGGAGCAGGGGGGACGGATAGAACACGGTATCGACATCGCCGCTGCGACTGCGCGTGAGGTCCTCACCCCAACGCAGAATGCTAATTCGATCGGTGGTGGGTGTCGGCCCGATGGGCAGAAGATCGTGTTCGCCAAGCAGGGCCTTGATCAGACTGGACTTACCCGCGTTGAACGGGCCGACGAAGACGATCATGTACGGGTGGTCGGCGTGGAAGAGCGCGTCGCGCAGATGTGCCGCGCTGTCTTCTTGCAGGCCGTCAATCCGTGGCACCACCTCCAGCAGGTTGGTGATCAGTTCGTATTCGCGACGGCGGACGGCTTCATACTCTGCTGCGAGCTTTGATTCTAAGGTTGGGTTCGCCAACAGCTTCTCGCTTCGCTACTGCGGAATTTGTACCTGTTTGAATTCTACTATATCATTGCCGGGAGGTTAATCGACACATGCGCGACTGGGAGCATCCCGATGAATAGACGGTTTTTCGCATTGCGCCTGTTGAGCGCCGCATTCAAGCTCATTGCCATCATCAATCTGATTGCGATGATCGGCGTGGTGATCATTGTTCTCATTGATGCGACCGGCTTCCCGACCATGGAAAACAAACTCCCTGTTATTGGGGGCGCGGCGCTCCTGGCAATCATCGGAACCATCCTTATCTTCGGATTTGGCCAACTGCTCGACCTGTGGATGGCCATCGAGATCAATACACGTGCGATGACGAAAATCCTTCAGAGAACAGGGAAGTTGATGGACGAGCGCCTTTAATGCGCGCTCCCGTCGAGCCCCATGTTCAATTCTTCAATTCGCTATGCCGCAGGTCAGCTTCACTGCGATGAAGTACGTGTTGCCGACATCGCGGCCAACACGGGAACGCCTGTCTACATCTACAGCCTTCGGCGAGTACTGGAAAACTTCGAGGGCGTCCGTTCGGCATTCGCGCCGCTGGACGCCCACATCCATTACAGCGCCAAAGCCAATGGCAACCTGAGTATACTGCGGGCGCTGGTCGACGCCGGCGCCGGCATTGATGCGGTCAGCGGTGGCGAAATCTACCGCGCGCTGCGGGCCGGGGCGCCCCCCGAAAACATCGTCTTCGCCGGGGTCAGCAAGACCATCGCCGAGCTCTACTTTGCGGTGGATCAGAACATTGGTTGGTTCAACCTCGAAAACGCCCACGAGGCCGAGCGGCTCAACAGCATCGCACAGACGGCGGGTAAGCTGGTGCGCGTCGCCGTACGCCTCAACCCCGACGTTCAGGCCAGCACGCATCCCCATATCGCCACCGGGCACGGCGGGGCCAAGTTTGGGCTTTCCGCTGATGCTATTCAGGCCCTGTACGATCGGCGCGCAGACCTTCCGGCGCTGAGTTTTGAGGGGCTTCACATCCACATCGGCAGCCAGCTTTCCGACACCGGGGGCACACGGCAGGCTGCGCAGGCGGTCGTTGAACTGGCCCGAAGTATGCCGACCATCAACACCATCAATATTGGCGGCGGCATTCCGGTTCCTTACCAGAGTGGCGCGGAGCTCCCGGAAGCGCGCCGTTTTGCCGAGGCGCTGGCCCCGGTATTGCAGGGCTATCGCGTGCTGATCGAGCCTGGTCGGTCGATCGTGGCCGATGCCGGCCTGCTGGTCACACGGGTCCAGTACCTGAAGGAGCAGGGCGGCGCCCGGATGGTCATTGTCGATGCGGGCATGACCGACCTGATTCGTCCTGCGCTCTACGATGCTTATCACGCCATTGTTCCGCTTCACGAGCCGGAGCCGGGACAGGCCGGGCAGACGGTGAACGTCGTCGGGCCGGTCTGCGAAACCACCGATATGCTGGGGCGCGACATCACCATGGCCGTTGTGTCGCCCAATGACTGCCTTGCGATCCTCACCACGGGGGCGTATGGTATGGTCATGTCCAGCAATTACAATGCGCGTCCCCGTCCCCCGGAGGTCGTCGTCGAACCCGACGGCACGACATGGCGAGTCGCTCGCCGCCGTGAGACCTGGGACGATCTCGTTGCGCACGAACTCTAGGAATTCCGCATGATTCAACAACGCAGATCATCCGTTGCGGTCGTCTTCGGCGGTCGCAGCGTGGAACATGATGTCAGTATCGTCACCGCCCACCAGATCATGCGCGCCTTCGACAAAGACCGCTGGGAGGTGACCCCGGTCTACATCGACCGTGAAGGGCGCTGGTTCACCGGGGAGCCACTGCGCGACCTGGCCTCCTTCAAGAACGAGGTGCCGAGCCTTGCCGGCATCACGCCGGTGGTCCTTTCGCCCGCGGTGCAGCATCACGGGCTGATCGTCAACCCCACGCCGTCGGGGTGGTTTACCAAGAGCTATGTCAAGCGCCTAGATGTTGTTTTCCCGGCGATTCACGGCACGCATGGCGAAGACGGGACCCTCCAGGGCCTGCTCGAACTGGCCGACATTCCTTACGTTGGCTGTGGCGTGCAGGCGTCGGCCATTGCCAACGACAAAATCATGACCAAAGTCGTCCTGCGTGGGCACGACATCCCGGTGGTGGACTCGGTCAGCTTCACTCGCACCGAATGGCTGGCCGATCCTGAGGCGATTCTGGCGAAGGTCAAGTCGAGCCTGGGCTTTCCTCTGTTCGTCAAGCCGGCGACTCTCGGGTCGAGCATCGGCATCGGACGGGCGGCCGACGACACCATGCTGCGCGCCTACATCGATCTGGCGGCAGGCTTCGATGAACGACTGCTGGTGGAGAGTTCAGTCGAAAATGCCGTCGAGATCAACTGCTCGGTTATCGGCAGCGCCGCAGTCATGCGTGCGTCGGTGCTGGAACAGCCGGTGTCCTGGCAGGAATTCCTGACCTACGAAGAGAAGTACCTGCGCGGTGGCGAAGGCATGAAGAGCGCCGAGCGTATCATCCCCGCACCGCTCACGCCTGAACTGACGAAGCAGATCCAGGACACAGCCATGCGTGCTTTCCGTGCGATTGGCGGACGTGGCATATCCCGCATCGACTTCCTTGTCAGGCCGGAGTCCGGGCAAATCTTCCTGAACGAGATCAACACCATGCCGGGGTCGCTCTCCTTCTACCTCTGGCATGAGACCGGCATGTCGCAGAGCGCGCTGGTGGAGTATCTCGTACAGAATGCCCGAGACGCGTACGCTGAGAAGCGTCGGAATACGTATAATTACCAGACGAGCCTTGTCGCCCTCACCGCCGAACGCGGCCTCAAAGGGATGAAGAAGTAGCGGGCTTGTGGAAACGACCGCCCTGTGGCGATCGGCATCGGCCGATCCTGCTTTGCTGCGCCATTTGTGGCCGAGGCTGAAAACGACACAGGGCGCATGACCGAATATCACGAGCTTGAGGAAGGGCGGACGTGCCGTATCAAACCAGCGGCGTGCGCCGAAACAATGTACAACTGGGCGTCGGACAGTCGATCTGGACCGGAAGCGCGCCGACAGCCATCCCTGAACGAGTCTTCGATGGTCTGCCCGGCTGTCTGACCTGGCTGTCGCTGCTGCTTTCGGTGGTCGGTGCGGTCGCGTTTCCGCGCACGCTGCTGTTGTTCGCCGTCGCCCTGGCCCTTTACTCCGCGCTGCGCTTCGCGCTGGCCGGCATCGCCAATGTCATCGGCCTGCGCAAGATCAAGCAGTGGGAGGCGACCAACTGGCGCGACTTGTATCGCCAGACGGCGCCGCCGGACGCGTTGGCCTGGGATGACGTGCACCACGTGGTCATCATCCCCAACTATAAAGAACCCGAGAATATTCTGCGCAAGACGCTCGACTGTCTGGCCGCCCAGTACGAGGCGCAGCGGCGCATGACCGTCGTGCTGGCCATGGAGGCGTCGGAAGAGACGTCGATCGCCAAGGCGGAAATGCTGATCAAGGAATACGCCGGCGCTTTCGCCCATATCTACTACACCGTTCATCCCCGCGGTCTGCCCAGCGAAATGCAGTGCAAGTCGGCCAATGAAGCATGGGCCGCGCGCTGGGTTCGCCGTCAGCTCGTCGACGAACTGGGTTACTGCCTCGATCACATCCTGGTGACGACAATGGATGCCGACACCTTGTGGCATCCTCAGTACTTCTACGCGCTCACCCATCTCTACGCCGTCAACCCGGAGAGGTCGCTGCGTTTCTGGCAGGGTCCTATTCGCTACCACGGCAACATCTGGGAGATCAATCCGCTCATGCGGCTGATCAATGCCTACTCCAGCGCGTTCGAGCTGGCTTATCTGGCGGCGCCGTGGATGATGCCCATGCCGATGTCGTCCTATTCGCTTAGCCTGCGCCTGCTGGAATCGAGCGGCTACTGGGACCCGGATGTCATTGCCGACGAATGGCACATGTTCATCAAGTCGTTCTTCCTGCGCGATGGCGCGGTGAAGCTGGAACGCGTGTTTCTGCCGTTCCTGGCGCAGGCGACGACCGGAAGTAATTTTCTGGAGGCGGTGCGCAACCGCTACCAGCAGACTCTGCGCCATGCCTGGGGGACCAAAGAAGTTGGCTACACGATGGCCAAGCTGCTTGAACACCCGGAGATCGAGGTGCGCCGAGGCCTGCGCCTGTTTTTCCGTATCTCCCATGACATTTTCCTGGCCGGGGCAGGGTGGGTGATCATTACGGCGGGGTCGCAGCTCCCACTGCTCTTAAACTCCTCGCTGGTCGAGCAGATCACCGTCGGCGACGACCGCTGGATTTTCTACCTGCTGCAAATCGGCTTCGCGCTCGTGTCGATCCTGGGTATCGTCTTCTGGGCACAGGACGTTGTGGTACGACCGCCCCGAACCAAACCGCAGACGCTGACCGAGCGCCTGCTGACGCTGATCAGCTTCCCCCTGCTGCCCGTGATGACGGTCATCTTCGTCTCGCTGCCGACTATTCAGGCGCAGACCCGCCTGCTGATGGGCGTGCCGCTGCAATTCCGCGTGACGAAAAAAGCCTGAGTCCGTCGAAATCAGGATGGGCCGTTTCATGGCCAGCCCATCCTGTGGTTCAGCGCGTCACTCCACGGTCACGCTTTTCGCCAGATTGCGCGGCTGATCCACGTCCGCGCCACGCAGCACCGCCACCGAATAGGCCAGGAGCTGGAGTGGGATCACGGACAGGATGGGCGTGAGCGTCCAGGGGGCGTCCGGGATGTACAGCACGTAGTCGGCTTTGCTGGCGATGAATTGATCGCCTTCGGTGGCCAGCGCGACCACGATCCCGCCGCGCGCCTTGGCCTGCTCGATCTGGCTGATCATCTTTTCGTAGAGTGCATCCTTGAGGGCGATGGCCAGGACTGGCATCCGTTCGTCGATCAGCGCGATAGGCCCGTGCTTCATTTCCCCCGCGGGATACCCCTCAGCATGGATGTAGCTGATTTCCTTCAGTTTCAGCGCCCCTTCCAGGGCGATGGGGTAGTTGATTCCGCGACCCAGGAACAGGAAGTTGCTGAAGGTATGGACGTGCTGCGCCAGTTCCCGCACCTCTGCTTCATGATCCAGGACCCGGCCGATCAGGTCCGGCAGCCGGGCGAGGCTGTGGACATGTTCGCGGCGCTGCTGTTCGGTGAGTGTGCCCCTCAACTGGCCCAGGTAAATGGCCAACAGATACTGGTCGACGATGCTGGCGGTGAACGCCTTGGTTGAGGCGACGCCGATCTCCGGCCCGGCATTCATGGTGATACATCCGTCGGCAATGCGCATGGCCTGGCTGCCGATGGCATTGACAATGCTCCAGACGGTCGCGCCCTGTGCGTGTGCTTCCTCGACTGCCGCGAGCGTATCGACGGTCTCGCCGCTCTGGGTGATGGCCAGCACTGCGGTCAGGTCGTCCACAATCGGGTTGCGGTAGCGAAACTCGCTGCCGTAGTCGACCTCGACATTCAGCCGCGCGATCTGCTCGATGTAGAACTTGCCGACCAGCCCGCTGAAGTAGCTGGTGCCGCAGGCGACCGTGACCAGCTTGCGCAGCGCCCGGGCGCGCTCCTCGGTCAGGTTGAGGTCCGGCAGGCGGATCATCTCGTGATCGAAATCGACGCGCCCGCTCAGTGTGTCAGTGACGCTGCGCGCCTGCTCGAAGATCTCCTTCTGCATGAAGTGCCGGTATTCACTCTTGGCGGCGCTGACAGGATCGTAGGGGACATCATGCACGACGGTGTGAACCGGAGCGCCGTCGAGGGTGGTGACCTTGTACCCGTCGGCAGTCACGACGGCCATCTGCCGGCTTTCGAGGAAGATCATCTGTCGGGTGTGTTCAAGGATGGCCGGAATGTCCGAGGCGATGTACATCTCGCCCTGACCAATCCCGAGCGTCACGCCGCCGGCATTGCCGATCCGCACCACCACCAACCGATCCGGTTGGCGGCGGCTCATCACCACGATGGCATGGGCACCGCGCAGATGCTGCACGGCCAGGCGAGTGGCCTCGGCCACATCGCCGTGGGCGCCATCCTCGGCAAAGCGGGCGACAAGCTGCACGATGACCTCGGTGTCGGTCTCGGAGCTGAACACCACCCCTTCGGCGCTCAGTTCTTCGCGCAGCTCCAGATAATTCTCGACGATGCCGTTGTGCACGACGACGAATTCGCCATCCATGCTGATGTGAGGGTGGGCGTTGTGTTCGGCGGGGACGCCGTGAGTTGCCCAGCGGGTGTGCCCGATGCCGATCGTACCGGCGATCGGCGACGAGTCCAGACGGGCGCGCAGATTGCTCAGCTTGCCGACATCGCGCCGAACCTCGACGCAGCCGTTCTGGACGACCGCGACCCCTGCCGAGTCGTAGCCGCGATATTCGAGGCGGGCCAAACCTTCAACGATAATGGGCGTGGCGTTGCCCGCGCCCACGTAACCGACGATTCCGCACATGGTTATGCCTCCGGATGCCTGAGAATGCAGCACGGTCACGACTGTCACCGTCAATCGGCAACAGCCTCAACAGCCCACACGCGCGCCCGCTGTGCGTTCGGTCACCCGGCGGTTTCCGGGCGCGCTTTCATTTGGTTGTCCGGGGACTTGACTGAGGCGGTGGATCGCCTCCGACGGCATCCGCTGATCTCTCGATTTTCGCCCGCAAAGCCAGCCGCGAGCTTAAGCACACTGCGACATGTGCAACCGTCACCTCGTCAACTTGTGAGCAGCCGGCGTAGCTCGCCCGGCTGCGCGCAAGTCCATGCGCTCTCTTGCCCCCAACGCGTACAGGTCGTGGCACCTCCCGTCGATCTGGAAGTCGATAGCGCAATCCTATCCGCAGTCGAATTATTGGTCAAGACTATAGGAGCACGAGGTGTTCCGTGCTGGCGTTGTGCAGATCGCTGTAGACCCCGCGCATTGTCTCGTCGGTAACGGCCGCCGAAAGCTGGTACATCGCCTCGTCCATCAGCACGGGCAGCAGGTCGCGCGGCACGCGGCCGTCGGTTTTGAACTTGAACGGCCGGCCAAAATTGACGGTGACGTGTGGCCGCTGCAAGCGCATCAGCTTCTTCTGCCAGCCGATGGCGCCGGAAATGGCCGCGGGGACGATGACGGCATCGGCCTTGGTCACGACGAAGGCAAATCCTTCCTTGGGGCGGGCAAGCCCTTCCTTCTGGCGGGTACCCTCCGGGGCGATCAGGATGAGCTCGCCGCTCTTGAGCAGCTCGATGGAACTCATTAGCGCTTTGCGATCGACCTCATCGCGGTTGATGGTGTAGGCGCCCCATGCCCGCACCATCGGCCCGACTATAGGGTTGCGCAGGTTCTCGATCTTGGACATGGGAACCACGAAGCGATGCTTGATGACGGCAAGGCACAGGATCGGGTCGAGCAGCGAGATGTGATTCATCATGAGCACCGTCGCGCCATCGGCGGGGATGTTTTCCACGCCTCGGACCTCCAACTTGAGCACCAGCCCAAGCACGATTCGGGCAACGGCGCGCATGATACGACGTCGCCATGCAAACCGGGGCTGCATGGCGACATATTCTTGGACGGAGACGGACATGCTCATGGGTCGATGATCTCACTGAGGCTTACGTTTGTTTCCACGAGTAGGTCTGCCACCCTTCGCCGGACCTTTGCGTCCCGACGGTTTGCCGGAACTACCGCCCCGCCGAGGGCCGGATGGGGAGGGCTTGCGTCCCTTGCCCGCCGGGCTCCCCGGTCGCCGGGTACCGCTGGCGGGCCGTGATGGGCGGGCCGGGCGATCCTCACGGTCTTCTGAAGGGACGCTCCGGAAGCCGGCAGCGTCTTCGCGCTGCGGGCGCTCACCGCGATCTTCGGAGTCACTGCGGCGGGCACCGCCGGGACCTTCGCGCCGCGGACGGCGTTCTTCTTGCGATTCACCCTCCGGGCGTCGGGCGCGGAAGCCGGGGTTTAACGGCCGCTGTGGGCGCTCACCGCGATCTTCAGAGTCGCTGCGGCGGAAACCGCCAGGACCTTCGCGCCGTGGACGGCTTTGTTCCTGTGCATCACCCTCCGGACGTCGGGCGCGGAAGGCCGGGTTCGACGAGCGCTGCGGGCGCTCACCGCGATCTTCCGAGTCGCTGCGGCGGAAACCGCCGGGGCCTTCGCGCCGCGGACGGCGTTCTTCTTGCGATTCACCCTCCGGGCGTCGGGCGCGGAAGCCGGGGTTTGACGGCCGCTGTGGGCGCTCACCGCGATCTTCAGAGTCGCTGCGACGGAAACCGCCGGGACCTTCGCGCCGTGGTCGGCTTTGTTCCTGCGTGTCACCCTCAGGGCGTCGGGCACGGAAGGCCGGGTTCGACGAGCGCTGCGGGCGCTCACCGCGATCATCCGAGTCGCTGCGGCGGAAACCGCCGGGACCCTCACGCCGCGGACGGCGTTCGTCCTGATTGTCACCCTCCGGACGGCGGGCGCGGAAGCCGGGGCTTGACGGCCGCTGCGGACGCTCACCGCGATCTTGGGAGTCGCTGCGACGGGCACCGCCGGGGACTTCGCGCCGCGGACGGCTTTGTTCCTGCGCGTCACCCGCCGGGCGTCGGGCACGGAAGGCCGGGTTCGACGAGCGCTGCGGGCGCTCACCACGATCTTCGGAGTCGCTGCGGCGAAAACCGCCGGGGCCCTCGCGCCGCGGACGGCTTTGTTCCTGCGATTCACCCTCCGGGCGTCGGGCACGGAAGCCGGGGTTCGACGAGCGCTGCGGGCGCTCACCGCGATCTTCGGAGTCGCTGCGGCGGGCACCGCCGGGGCCTTCGCGCCGCGGACGGCTTTGTTCCTGCGCGTCACCCTCCGGGCGTCGGGCGCGGAAGCCGGGGTTCGATGAGCGCTGCGGACGCTCACCGCGATCTTCGGAGTCGCTGCGACGGGCACCGCCGGGGACTTCGCGCCGCGGACGGCTTTGTTCCTGCGTGTCACCCTCAGGGCGTCGGGCACGGAAGGCCGGGTTCGACGAGCGCTGCGGACGCTCACCGCGATCTGTTGAGTCGCTGCGGCGGAAACCGCCGGGACCCTCACGCCGCGGACGGCTTTGTTCCTGCGCATCACCCTCCGGGCGTCGGGCGCGGAAACCGGGGCTTGACGGCCGCTGTGGGCGCTCACCGCGATCTGTTGAGTCGCTGCGGCGGAAACCACCGGGGCCTTCGCGTCGTGGACGGCTTTGTTCCTGCGCATCACCCTCCGGACGTCGGGCGCGGAAACCGGGGTTTGGCGAGCGCTGCGGGCGCTCACCGCGACCTTCCGAGTCGCTACGGCGGGCACCGCCGGGACCTTCGCGCCGCGGACGGCGTTCTTCCTGCGATTCACCCTCCGGAGGTCGGGCTCGGAAACCTGGGGTTGACGAGCGCTGCGGGCGCTCACCGCGGTCTTCGGAGTCGCTGCGGCGGAAACCGCCGGGACCTTCGCGCCGCGGACGGCGTTCTTCCTGCGATTCACCCTCCGGGCGTCGGTCTCGGACCGCTGCGCCGGTGGGCCGTCCGCGGCGCGCGGCTTTCAATCGTTTGATTTCCGGCGCGGGCGTCATCAGCAGCTTGATGTCGCTGGCGGACAGCTCGCGCCATTCGCCGGGACGGAGTTCGCCGAGCGGCAGCAAACCGATGTGCGTGCGTAACAGGCGTCGCACCTGATGCCCCAGCTTCATGCCGACCCGGCGAATTTGCCGTTTTTTGCCTTCGGACATGATGATGCGCAGGGTGGAGAGGCGCTTGTCGCCCTGTACCAGGATGACGACACACGGCGCCGTGCGCTCGTCTTCGTCGAGGATGACCCCGTTGCGCCACTTGTCCAGTACGTCCAACCCTGGAAGCCCAACGACCTCGACCTTGTAGGTCTTGCTGTGCTGGTAACGGGGATGGGTGAGCCGCTGGGCAATGTCGCCGTCGTTGGTGAGGACGATAAGCCCTTCGCTGTCGGCATCCAGCCGTCCGATGGGGAAGAGGTTCTCCGCCGTCTCCACCAGATCGTAGATGGTCTCGCGGCGATCACCCTGATGCGGTTCCCGGGTGGTCAGAACATGTTTGGGTTTGTTGAGCGCGATGAAGATCTTCTTTCCCGTGGCCATCTTCAGACGCGCCCCATCGACGGCGATGACGTCGACCTCCGGGTCAGCCCGGTCGCCCAGTTGTGCTCGTTCCCCGTTGACGGTCACCCGCCCATTTTCAATCAGTTCCTCGGCTGCCCGGCGTGAAGTGGCGGCGTTCGCCTGGGCAAGCAGTTTTTGCAGTCGTATTTTCACTCTACTGTACCGCGCTTCTTTGGTATTCACTGTAACGATTATACAGGTGTCTACCTTTCGCTTGACAGGGTGGGAAGATTTGTGTTAGGTTTGAGTCATCAGTTCGCTAATGGGGAATGCCTCATGTCCGATCTGCGCCAGCTACCGCTCTTTTCCAACCAACCGGCGACCGTCGCAGATTTAAGTGTCCACACACGACTGGTCCATGCCATCCCGTTCTTCCAGGCGCACCTACGCGGCCAGGGGAAGACACAGCATACCATCGACGCCTTCACGGCCGATCTCATGCTGGTGACCGAGTATCACGGCGATCAGGCCGCGCTGGGCTGGTATACGACCACCCGGCTCAACGATTTCCTGAGCTGGATGGAAGACCGCCGGGGGGTGCCGTGCAGCCGCAAGACGTACGCCCGACGGGTCACGACGCTGAAGGTGTTCTTCAAATGGCTGACGGAGACAGGGGTTATCCCGCACGATCCCGCTAGTGCCCTGCTTCAGCGGTCGGGGCCTGCGCCACTGGCGAGCATCCTGACGCCCGATGAAGTCGACGCGGTCCTATCGGTCGCGCGCGGACTACGTCACGGCGAAAAACCGGATGCGCGGCCGGAAATGCTCTTTCGCCTGATCGTCGGCACCGGCATCAAGAAGAGCGAAGCCATGACCCTCACGCCGGAGGATATTCATCCCGACGGCAGCGGCGGCTTGCAGGTGCTGATCCGCCACCAGGGCTCAAAAGACCGCTACCGCGAGCGCTACCTGCCGCTCGACATCGAGATCCAATCGGCACTTGACGAGTACCTGGCGCAGTACCGTCCCCAGACGTCGCTCTTCACCTGCACCGCGCGCAATCTCGAATACATCCTTGAAGATCTGGGAAAGCGCGCCGGGCTGGCGCAGAAAATCTCTTTTGAGATGCTGCGCTGGACCTTTGGCGTACGCGCCTATATGCTCGGCGAAGACCCGAACACCATCCGCGAGTGGCTGGGCCTGAGCGAGATTAGTTGGTTGGAGACATTCGGGAAAATCAAGCAGTTGGCCGCAAAGCTCTCCCCAGCCAGGGTGTAGTCTCGTTCGAAGCCCGCTATTCTTACAGGAGCGCAACGGTGCGCGCTCCTGCTGTTATACCCCTCTGAAGATTGCAAAGAGTCGGACCCATGGGCCCGGCCGCAAAGTGCGACGATCCTCTCAGTAGACGCGAACCAGCAGTCCCTTCAGGTATTCACCTTCCGGGAACGTCAGCGCGATCGGGTGATCCTCCCCGGCCGAAAGATGCCGCAGAATCTGCCCATCTCGCCCGCTGTCGGCCAGGGCGCCAAAGACGATCTTCTGGAACAGATCCGGGCTGATCGCACCCGAGCAGGAAAACGTCAGGAGGAGGCCGCCGGGCCGCACCAGTTTGAAGCTGTGCAGGTTGAGATCCTTGTAGCCCCGCGCAGCCTTTTCCACCTGGGGCGTGTTGTGAGCGAACTTTGGCGGGTCGCACACGATGACGTCGTACCGCTCCCCCTCGGCAACCTGATCGCGAATGAAGTCGAAGACATCCCCCTGGATGAACTCGACCGCGTCTTCAGGGAAATTGTTCGCCTGGAAGACCTGTTCGGCCAGTTCCAGCACATCGCGCGAGGTGTCGACATTGACCACCGGGCCGGGGTTCGACAGCCCAAAGCCGCCGGTGTAGCTGAACAAATTGAGCAGTCGTGGCGAATCGCCCAGCAGGCCGCTGTTCGCGATGTCCGCCAGGAGCTGCTGGTTGGGAATCTGGTCCAGGTAGAAGCCGGTCTTGTGTCCTTTGTGCAGATCGATGAGCCGGGTCTGCTTTTCGCTGGTGATGCGCACCAACTCCGGCGGTTCCTCACCCCACAAAGGCCCAACCGAGTCCCGCAAACCCTCTTTCCCGCGCACATCGACGTCACTGCGCTCGAACACGCCGCGGCAGCCAGTAATCTCGGCCAGTAGGCCGGCCAGCATGGTCTTCCGCCGATCGATGCCCAGCGTCAGCGCCTGGAGGACGACCCAATCGCCATAGCGATCGACCATCAGGCCGGGCAGGTAGTCGCTTTCAGCGTGGACGAGCCGGTGCATCGGCAGCAGGCCGGGAAGCGAGTAGCGCGCTCGCCCTTCGACGGCCCGCTGGAGCCGGCTCCTCCACCAGTCTTCGTCAATCGCTTCATCCTGCCAGGTGAGGATGCGTACCTGAATTTGTGATCGGGGGTTCCAGTATCCCCGCGCCAGGAAACGGCCATTCGACGTCTGCACGTCGACCAGGTCACCGGGGGTGGGATTCCCACGCAGGCTGGCGATCGCGCCGCTGAAGATCCACGGGTGTTTGTTGAGAATCGGTTTTTCGCGGCCGGCCGCGATAACGGCAGTTCCTGCCGGGGTTTCACGTAGCGTCATGGTTATCCAACATCTCTAGAAACTGCTCTTCGTCAAGTATCGGCACGCCAAGCTGTGCCGCTTTTTCCGCCTTGCTCCCCGGCGAGGCGCCGACCAGCACATAGCTGGTTTTCTTGCTCACGCTGCCGGTTACTTTTCCTCCGTGGGATTCAATCAGGGCGCCGGCTTCTTCGCGCGAGAGCGTCGGCAGGGTGCCGGTGAGCACGAAGGTCAGGCCGGCCAGTCGCTCACTCGAACGCTGCCGCGCTGTGCCGGTCATGTTGACGCCCGCCGCCTGAAGCTTGTCCAGCACACCCCGGTGATAAGGATCTCGGAACCAGTCATAAAGGCTCAGCGCCAGCACGCCGCCGATGCCCTCCACGCTGTTGAGCGCCTCCAGCGAGGCGTTTTCCAACAGCTCCATAGCCGGAAAAGCCTCGGCCAGGGCGACGCTGATCGTCGAGCCGACCCCGTCCATCCCAAGGGCGGTGATCACGCGCTCCAGTGGGCGATCCTTGGCATCGGCAATGGCGTCGAGCAGCTTTTGCACTTTGCGCTCGGCAAACTTGTCGAGCGGGAGGAGCTGCTCAGCGGTGAGCGAGAAAATGTCAGCTTCGTCGCGGATCAGCTCTTTGTCGATCAGCGTCCGCACCGTCTGCGCGCCGAATCCCTCAATATCCAGCGCGCCGCGGGAGACGAAGAACTCGACCTGACGGTAGACGCGCTCCGGGCAGTAGACATTCGGGCAAAGGTAATCCACCGCGCCGTCCAATCGACCGATCGGCGTTTCGCAAAATGGACAGCGTTCCGGCGGCTCGATCGGGCGTTCTTCCCCTGTCCGCGTCGCGATGACCGGGCCGACCACGTTGGGAATCACATCACCGGCGCGCTTGACCACCACGGAGTCGCCAATGCGAATATCCCGCGTTTTCACATAGTCGTAGTTGTGGAGGGTGGCGCTGCTCACCGTCACCCCGCCGATGAACACCGGCTCCAGCACAGCGGAAGGAACGACTCGGCCTGTTCGACCGACGCTGACGGTCACGTCGAGCAGGCGGGTGGCGGCTTCCTGCGCGGGAAACTTGTAGGCCACGGCGCCACGCGGATCTTTTCCCACCACGCCAAGCTCGCGAACAATATGCAGGTCGTTGACCTTGATCACCACCCCGTCGATCTCGTAATCCAACTGATTCCTGCGGGATTCCCACGTGGGAATCTGCTGGATAATGTCGGATAAGGTGGGATAAAGCTTCGCCTCAGCCGCGACAGGGAAGCCGAAATCCCGCAGCATTTCCAGCATTTCCCACTGTTTATCCAGCACTGCGCCCTGGATTTCGACGACGCTGTAAAACACAGCCGAGAGCGGGCGCGCCGCCGTGATGCGAGAGTCCTTCTGTTTGAGGGCCCCCGATGCGGCGTTTCGCGCGTTGATGAACACCGGCAGGCCCTGTTCGATTTGCCGCTGGTTGAGCGTCTCGAAATCCTGCTTGAGATAGAGGATCTCGCCGCGCACGACCAGACGCGTTGGGGCAGGGCGGGCATCGCGCCGGACGGGAATGCGTAGTGGGATTTTACGGATGGTGCGGATGTTTGGCGTCACATCGTCGCCGAGTTCGCCATTGCCGCGCGTCGCTGCCTGCGTCAGGAGGCCACTCTCGTAGGTGAGCACGATCGTCAGGCCGTCGAACTTGGGCTCCAGCGTGTAATCGAGCTGCGTGTCGCGCGGCAGGAGGCGCAGGTTGCGTTCCTCCCAGGCCTGCAAGTCAGCGTCGTTGTAGGCATTTGACAGACTCAGAATCGGCGCGGCATGGCGCACCTTGGCCCATTCCTCGGTCAGGTCGCTGCCGGCGCGCTGAGTGGGCGAATCGGACGAGATCAACTCCGGGTGTTCGGCTTCCAGCGTCCGCAGTTCGTTGAACAGCAGGTCAAAGTCCGCATCCGGGATCAGGGGACTGCTCAGGACATAGTAGTGATAGCTGTACGTGTTCAGCAGCTCACGCAGCTCTGCCGCCCGTTTGGTCAAATCGTCCATGGTCTGGCTCCGTCAGGGCGAGAATACATCCAGATAATCGGCGGCAGCCCAGCCGCGCCGCGTCGTGTCGTCCGGGCTCTGAATTTCCCACCACGTCAGCCCGGCGGACTGCACCGGACCGCCCACCACGTTGAAGCCCTCACCAAGCGCCGCCGTGAAGAGTGGGGTGTTGTCCAGGCCGGCTTCCGGGCGGACGTTCAGCCCCTCGGTGTTGACCAGAATCGCCGAACCCACATTGACCGTCAGTGGGGTAGGTGACAGGATGACCGGCGCCAGGGTAGGGCCTTCCAGGGCAAACGTCGGCAACGGCAGGTTCTGTCCGGACAGATCAGTCGTTGGAGTGACGATCGGGTCGGCGGTTGGCTGTTCAGGAACGGGACTGGTTGGGGTCGGTTCGCCAGTGACGATGATCACCCTGGGCTCGCCGCCCGGCGCGGTCTGCCCACCAAGCATGAGCACCAGCGAAACGATGCCGACGGCGATGCCAAAGACCATCAGCAGCATCAACCCAACGGACCACGCCGGCAGGAACATCGGGCTGCTCTGGCGGTCGGAACGCTTGCGCTTACGGCGCTCGGGCACGCCGCTGCTGCGAGGAGCGTTTGCCGTCTGGCCGGTGCGTCGTGGATCGACCGGCAGGACCGGCTGGGTCCCGGTAAGATCTCGCGTATCATCCAGGCGGGGTTCAGTCATTGTCGCTTTAACCTCTGCGCTTGACCCAATCCAAGAACTGCTCCAGCGTCCATGTGTTGATCACCTGCGCCGGCTCGACCCAACCGCGCCGCGCGGTCAGAATGCCGTAGCGGAGCAGATCCATATTCTGGATGCTATGGGCGTCAGAGTCGATAGCCAGTGGAATGCCCAACTGTGTGGCGCGCCGGGCGTAGCGCGCTTCCAGATCGAGGCGCTCCGGGTTGGCATTGATCTCCAGGGCGATGCCCGACTGCGCAGCCGCCTCGAAGACGGCGTCCATATCGAGGTCCGCGCCTTCGCGGCTGGCGATCAACTGGCCGCGAGGGTGGCCGATCAGGTCGACATGCGGATTGCGGATGGCGTTCAGCAGCCGGGCAGTGATCTGTTCGCGCGGTTGGCGCAGGCTGACGTGCAGAGAGGCGACCACGAAGTCGAGCTGGGCCAGTACCTCGTCGGGGAAGTCGAGTTCTCCGTCCGCCTTGATCTCCACTTCGCTGCCGTGGAAGACGCGCAGGGCCGGGGCGAATTCCGCGTCCACCTTCCGCACCTCCGCCTGCTGGGCGAGCAGTCGCTCGACGCTCAGGCCGTTGGCGACGACCGCACCCCTGGAGTGGTCGGTGATCACGATCCAGCGACGACCGCGCGCCTTTGCCGCCGCCGCCATTTCGCGGATAGTCGCCGTGCCATCGCTCCACACGGTGTGCATGTGCAGGTCGGCGGTCAGATCCTCCAGACGGATCAGGGTGGGCACCTTGCCCTGCTGTGCCGCCTCAATCTCCCCCTGATCTTCGCGTATCTCGGGTGGAATCCACGGCAGGCCCAGGTGGCGGTAGACCTCCTCCTCTTCGGCGCACAGAAGCTCCGTGCCTGCGGCTGGGTCATCCTTGTTCACCGGGGTGAGGGCATGTTCATTGAGGCTCAGACCGCGCGCCAGCGCGATCTCGCGGATACGGATGTTATGGGCCTGACTGCCGCTGAAATACTGAAGGGCCGTACCCCAGCGTTCGGGCGGGAGAATGCGCAGATCGACTTGCAGGCCGTTCTGAAGCTCGATCGAACTCTTGGTCGGGCCATGACCCAATACCCGCGCGACGGCGTCATCGGCGACAAAGGCGTCCATGATCGGCTGCGGTTCGTTGCTGGCGATGAGCAGATCGACGTCGCCGATGGTCGCGCGTCCTCTGCGGATGCTGCCGGCGATCTCACCCTTCAGCGCGCCCGGTATTTGGAGCAGCCTCGCGAGGATGGCTTCGGCGGCGGGCAGCGCGACGCCGAGCAGGGTGCGCGTATCGGACGACCGGCGCTTGTAGGACTCGATGCTCTCCAGCACCTTGGCTTCTGATTTGGCGCCCATGCCGGGCAGATCCCGCAGTTTTCCCGCACGGGCCGCCGCTTCCAGCGCCTCGACCGTGGTCAGGCCGGCTTCCTCCCAGAACATCTTCGCCTTCTTCGGGCCGACGCCGTTCAGATGCAGGATATCCAGCACCCCCGGTGGGATTTCCGCAGCGAGATCGTTGTAGAAGCGGAGCTGACCCGTCTCCAGAATCTCGGTGATCTTCTCGGCGATGATTTTTCCCACATGGGGGATGGTGTCCAGTTCTTTGGCGGCGGCCAGCGTGCGCAGATCCCGCGCCTGCTCGCGAATCCCCTCGGCGGCATTGCGATAGGCCATGATCCGGTGAATGATTTCTCCTTTGATCTGGAGCATGTCCGCGATGCGGTCGAACAGATCTGCGATTTCCCGGTTGGTCATGCCTGCGCCGCCTCTGGTCTAGAACGTCTGTATCATGCTGACATTGTAATGGACTTCACCGGATAGAATCAAATGCGCCGCGCCATGGATGCCGAGGCCGATTCGTTACAGATTTCCAGAAGTCTTGACACACTTTCGATTTGTCGTTACGCTAAGCAGCAACAATCCAGATCTGCAACGACGTTGACCTGGACGAGTACGTTTTCAAACGGTGTTTCAGAGAGCCGCTGGCAGCTGTGAAGGCGGTACACACGCGAAAACCGAATGGACCAGCGAGTCGCGGGCGCGAACATCCGACTATGGATCAGTAGCGTTTGCCGGGTTCGCCACCGTTATCACGGCGAGGGTATCGGCAGACTTGTACTGCCCGTACCTGTCAAGCGGCGGGCATCTCACGATGCCGGCAATCAAGGTGGCACCACGGGAACCCCACTCGTCCTTGAACGGGTTGGGGTTTTTTGTTCCCGTTTTGCACCTTGGTGAAGGAGATACAGCGATGGTTTCTGTGATGATGGCGGCAGGAACGACCGTGCATCCAAACCGGGAACAGGTCTTTCGCCTGTTCGACCAGGGCGACCTGGTGCCGGTCTACCGCACCCTGCTGGCCGATCTGGAAACGCCAGTATCGGTCTATGTGAAGCTCGCGCAGATGGGCGAGGTCTCTTTTCTGCTGGAAAGCGTGGAAGGCGGTGAGCACGTCGGTCGCTACTCCTTCCTCGGCGTGAATCCCAAAGGCGTGATCTCCGTTCGCGATAGGGTGGTCACGCGCACGCTGCACGGCGAGACCACGACCCGGCCTCTGGACCCCGGCGAAGACCCCCTCAATGTGATTGAAACTGAGTTCCACCGCGTGAAGCCTGTCCACGTCGAAGGGCTGCCGCGCCTGATCGGCGGCGCGGTCGGCTTCGTCGCTTACGACTGCGTTCGCTATTTCGAGCGTCTGCCGCAGACGGCCGTCAATGAACTCGACGTGCCGGACGTGGCGTTCATGCTGGTCGACACGCTGGTCATCTTCGACCATGCCAAGCACCAGTTGATTGTTCTGGCCAACGCGCACGACACGGGTGACCGGGAGGCCGCCTTCGACGACGCCGTGCGCCGCATCGACGCCATTACCGAGGCGCTCAGGCAGCCGCTGGTCATGCCTGCGGAACACCTGCCGGCCGCGGAGCCGATTTTCGACGAACTGACCTCGAACCTGACCCGCGCCGAGTATGAGGCGTCGGTGGTCGCCGCGAAAGAATACATCGCCGCCGGTGACGCCTTCCAGATTGTCCTGTCGCAGCGCCTGAGCCGCCGCACCAACGCCTCGCCTTTGACCATCTACCGTGCCCTCCGTGCCACCAACCCCTCCCCGTACATGTTCTTCCTGCGCTTTGGCGAGGAGTACTCGCTGGTCGGCGCCTCGCCAGAGATGATGGTTCGGCTGGAAGATGGCATCGCCACCACGCGCCCGATTGCCGGTTCACGCCGCCGGGGCGCCAACGCGGCCGAAGACGATGCGCTGGCGGCAGAACTGCTGGCCGATCCCAAAGAACGCGCCGAGCACGTCATGCTGGTCGACCTGGGGCGCAACGATCTGGGCCGGGTCTGCGAATATGGGACGGTCAAGGTCACCGACATGATGTTCGTCGAGCGCTATTCCCACATCATGCACATCGTCAGCAACGTTCAGGGAAAGCTGCGCTCGGGGATGAACGCCTTCGATCTGCTGCGCGCTACGTTCCCCGCCGGCACGCTCAGCGGGGCGCCCAAAGTGCGGGCGATGGAGATCATCGAGGAACTGGAAGGCACTCGGCGCGGCGTCTACGGCGGCGCGGTGGGCTATTTCAGCTTCGACGGATCGATGGATACGTGTATCACCATTCGATCCGCCCTCATCAGTGGTGGAAAGGTGTATATTCAGTCCGGAGCGGGCCTCGTTGCCGACAGCGTACCCGCCACTGAATATGAAGAGACGCTCAGCAAGGCGCGGGCGATGGCGGTGACCATCCAGCGTGCGGAGCAGGGGCTTCTCTGAATACATCACGCAACCATCACACAGAAGGGGACATTCGATGAACGTTCGGCGCATCATATTCCTTCGCCCAGGCGAGACAGACTGGAACAAGCAGGGACGCTGGCAGGGGTGGGTGGCCGCACCGTTGAACGACCATGGGCGGCAGCAGGCCGCCATGCTTGCGCGCTTCGTCCGCAACATCGGGATCGGCGCGTTCTACACGAGCGACCTGCGGCGTGCCCTCCAGACGGCGGACATGCTCTGCCGCAGCCTGGCGATCGAACCAACGGTCGACGAACGACTGCGGGAACGGAACATCGGGCTCTGGCAGGGGCTGACCGTCGACGAGATGAAGGACTGGTACCCTGATGAGTATGCTCAGATGTTGGGCGACATCGAGGACTTCCGCCCGCCGTCCGGCGAATCTCGCAACGATGTGCGACGGCGAGCGATGAGTGCGTTGGACGCCATCCTGGTCAAGTCGCAGTATGAGACGGTGGCAGTCCTTTCGCACACCACTGCGATCAAGATCATGCTGTCCGCCCTGGTGCCAAGCTACGACCCGCTTTACGTGAATCTCGACAATGCGTCGGTGACGACGATCCACCGAAAAGAGGGCCTGTGGGAAATTGCCGCGGTGAATGACCAGATGCATCTGGAAGGACTAGCCGCCCGCTCCATGGGCGAGATTGAGGCGCATAAACGATGATCCTGGTGATCGACAACTACGATAGCTTTACCTACAACCTCGTGCAGTTGCTCGGCGAAATGGGGGCGGAGCTTCAGGTTCACCGCAACGACAAAATCACGCTGGACGAGATCCGCGCGTTAAATCCTTCGCATCTCGTCATTTCGCCTGGGCCTGGTGACCCGGACGATGCGGGGATCTCGCTCGACGTCATCCGACAGTTTGGCGCGACCACGCCGCTCCTTGGCGTCTGCCTGGGGCATCAGTCGATCGGACAGGCTTACGGCGGCGTGATTCGCCGGGCCGCCAGCCTGATGCATGGCAAGACCAGCCAGATTTACCACCAGGGCGACCCCATGTTTGACGGTGTGCCCAATCCATTTGAAGCGACGCGCTACCATAGCCTGATTGTCGAACCGGAGACATTCCCGGCCGATCTGCTGGTGACCGCCTCCACCGACACTGGCGAGATTATGGCGCTGCGCCACCGCACACATCCAGTCTTCGGCGTGCAGTTTCACCCGGAGAGCATCCTCACAACCTACGGCCGGCGCATCCTGGCGAACTTCCTGCAAGTGACCATTCCGGTCGCCGCCTGAGGTGTCGGGCACGATGGACATTCAGAGAGCGATCGACCTCATCAGTCGGTTCGGCCACCTCCAGATCGAGGAGGCCGAAGAGGTTATGAACCAGATTATGAGCGGCAATGCGACCGAGGCGCAGATCGGCGCGTACCTGATGGCGCTGCGCATGAAGGGCGAGACGCAGGACGAGATCGTCGGCAGCGCGCTTGCTATGCGTTCCAATGCCGAGAAGGTTCGCACCGGCTTCGACGGCGTCGATCTGCTTGACACCTGCGGCACGGGTGGCGACAAGTCGGGAACGTTCAACATCAGCACCACCGTCGCCTTCGTGGCGGCCGGGGCAGGGCTGCGCGTGGCCAAACACGGCAACCGCGCCGCGTCGAGCAAGTGCGGCAGCGCCGATGTCCTGGGCGAGATGGGCGTCAACCTCGACCTCACCCCGGATCAGGTCGGGCGCTGTATCGACGATGTGGGCATCGGCTTCCTGTTTGCTGCCAGGCTGCACCCGGCCATGAAGCATGCTATTCACCCGCGGCGTCAGATCGGCATCCGCACCATTTTCAACATCCTGGGGCCGCTGACCAACCCGGCCGGGGCGCGTCGTCAGTTGATGGGCGTGTTCGCCAGCGACCTGACGCCGATGCTGGCTCACGTCCTGGACCAACTGGGGACGGTCACGGCGCTGGTGGTGAGCGGCTACGGTGGGCTGGACGAACTGACCACGACCGGCGTGAACCAGATCAGCCACCTGAGCGATGGCACAGTGCGGACCTATGACCTGGAGCCGGAATCGCTCGGTTTCAAGGGCGCCAACATTCATGAACTGCTCGGCGGCGATGCGCCGACCAATGCCGCCATCCTGCGCGGCATTCTGAACGGCGAAATTCGCGACGCCCGGCGTGACGTGGTGCTGCTGAACGCCGCGGCCGCGCTGATCGCCGCCGGCAAGGTGGTCGATTTCCCCGTGGGCATCGTACTGGCCGCCGAAGTCATCGACTCTGGCGCGGCGCTGGCCAAACTGGAAGCGCTCATCGCTCATTCGCAGAAACTGGCCTCGGAGCAGGTGGCGTGAACGGTTTCGTCCGGACCGAGACGATCCTCGACCGTATCCTCTTACGCAAGCTGGACGAGATCGAGCTGCTCAGGCCGAACGGTGACGCGCTGCGGACGGCCGCCGAGTCGGCCGCGCCGCCCCGCGATTTCGCCGCGGCGCTTCAAAGGGACACGGTTGCCCTGATCGCCGAGGTCAAGCACGCTTCGCCGAGCAAAGGCGTGCTGGTCAAGGATTTCGACCCGGTGCGCATCGCGCGGATCTATGCGGAAAACGGCGCCGCGGCCGTCTCGGTCCTGACCGACGAGCAGTTCTTCCAGGGACACCTGGATCACCTGCGGGCTGTGCGCGCCGCGGTCGGGCTGCCGGTCCTGCGCAAGGAGTTCGTCATCGATCCGCTGCAAGTCTATGAGGCGCGCGCTGCCGGGGCCGACGCGGTCCTGCTGATCGTGATGGCCCTGGAAGATGCGCAGTTGGTCGACCTGCACGCCCTGACTCGCGAATTGGGCATGGCGGCGCTGGTCGAGGTGCACAATGAAGAGGAACTGGATCGCGCACGCACGGCAGGCGCCTCGCTGATCGGCGTGAACAACCGCGATCTGCGCACCTTCCGCGAGGACCTCAGCACGACGTCGCGCGTTGCCGACCGGCTTGCCGGCGATCCGTCCGTCACCCTGGTGGCCGAGAGCGCTATCCGGTCGGCGGCCGATGTCGCGGAGATGGGGCGGTTGGGTGCTCATGCCGTTCTGGTGGGTGAAGGACTGCTCAAGGCGGCGGATCTGGCAGGGCAGGTGCGCGAATTCAGCGCCCAACCGCGGCGTGGCGTGCAGGGTTGATGGATGATGATACAGGTCAAGATTTGCGGAATTACCGTGCTGGAAGATGCTCGGATCTGCGCGGAAGCGGGCGCTGACCTGATCGGGCTGAACTTCTATCGGAAAAGTCCCCGCACCATCGAACTCGACGCGGCGCGCGCACTGTGCGCGGCCCTGCGCAGCGAGTTTGGCTCTCGCTGCCCGGTGCTGGTCGGCCTGTTCGTCAACGAAGTCGTCGGCCGCATATCGATGACCATGGACAAAGTTGGGCTGGACTACGCTCAGTTGAGCGGCGACGAGTCAGTCGACATGCTGCGTGAACTGCGGGGCATCGCCTATAAGTCGATCCGGCCGCGCAGTCACGGCGAAGCGCTGGACGATGCCCGCTACTTCAGCCCCGGCGCGCCGACCGATGTGCGTATTCCGTCGCTGCTGGTCGATGCCTTCAATCCGCAGCTCTACGGCGGGACTGGCTCGCAGGCGCCGGCCGAGGTGGCCCTGGCGGTCAAGGTCGAAACCCCACGGCTGATGCTGGCGGGTGGTCTTACGCCGGAGAACGTTGCGGAACGGTGCGCGGCGATCGGACCGTGGGGCGTCGATGTGGCCAGCGGCGTCGAGGGCGACACGCCGGGGCGCAAGGATGCGGAAAAAGTGCGGGCGTTCATCGCCGCTGCGAAGAAGCAAGAGAAATCAACCACAACCACAGGGTGAGGATGAGCGGTTAACCATGGCGAGTGTGACTCAAAGCGAACCCTACATTCCGGTGCAGACCGCAAGCGTGCCGGATGAACGCGGATACTTCGGCGAATTTGGCGGGCGGTTCGTGCCCGAAACGCTGGTGCCGGCGCTGGAGGATCTGGCGGTCGCCTACCGCGAGGCGATGGCGGACCCGGCCTTCCAGGCGCGGTTGGCGCATCTCCAGCGGACCTATACGGGCCGGCCGACGCCGGTGACCTATGCCGAGCGGCTGAGCGAGCAGTTGAGCGGCGCGCGCATCTACCTCAAGCGCGAAGATCTGGCCCACACGGGGGCGCACAAGATCAACAACGCGCTGGGGCAGGCGCTCCTGGCACAGCGCATGGGCAAGAAGCGCGTCGTGGCCGAGACCGGCGCGGGTCAGCACGGCGTTGCCAGCGCCACGGTGTCGGCGCTGCTCGGCCTGGATTGCCACGTCTACATGGGCAGCGTCGACATGGTGCGCCAGGAACCGAATGTTTTCCGCATGAAGCTGCTCGGCGCGGAAGTGATCCCGGTGGAAAGTGGCAGCAAGACGCTCAAAGATGCCATCAACGAAGCGATCCGCGACTGGGTGACCAACGCCTCGACCACCTTCTATCTGCTGGGGTCGGCGCTCGGTCCGCACCCCTATCCGATGATGGTGCGCGACTTCCAGAGCGTGATCGGCATCGAGGCGCGCCAGCAGATGCTCGAGATGGCCGGTCGCCTCCCGGACGTCTGCATCGCTTGTGTCGGCGGCGGCAGCAATGCTATCGGGTTGTTCCACGCCTTCCGCGATGATGAACAGGTCGAACTGATCGGCGTCGAAGCCGGCGGTCACGGCATCGCCAGCGGTGAGCATGCGGCCCGCTTCGGCGATCTGTCGATCAGCCGGCCGGGGGTATTGCATGGCACGCGCTCGTTCGTCATGCAGAACGAGGACGGCCAGATCATGAACACGCACAGCATTTCGGCCGGCCTGGACTACGCCTCGGTCGGGCCGGAGCACGCCTTCCTCCGCCAGCAGGAGCGGGCCTACTACACGTCAGCCACCGACGACGAGGCGCTGGAAGCGCTGCAAACCCTGAGTCGTCTGGAGGGCATCATCCCGGCGCTGGAAAGCGCTCATGCCGTCGCCGAAGTGCTGAAGCGCGCTCCGGCAATGCCGCGCGACGCCGTCATCCTGGTCAACATTTCCGGGCGCGGCGACAAGGACCTGAACACCGTGATCGGGGCGCTGGCTTGAAAGAGAAACACATGGTCTGCGCGTTTCCGGTGACGTCGGCCGGCGAAGTGCTGTTGCAGCAGCGCGACCACACGCCCGGTATCGCCTATCCAGGGGCCTGGACCATCTTCGGCGGGGCGGTCGAGGAGGGTGAGACGCCAGACGAAGCCATCCGGCGCGAGCTGATGGAAGAACTTGAACTCGAGATACCACTGGAATACTGGCACACCTACGTCTGCCCGGTGCGCAGCATCCCCGGCGACCTGGATGTGCTGGTGCATGTCTATGTGGGTGAACTGACGCGCCCGATCGAGTCGCTGACCCTGCACGAAGGGCAGGGCATGGCGCTGGTCGACGAAGCGCGGGCGCGGACGATGACGCTCGGCTTCGGCAAGACGCCGGTGCTGCACCGTTTCTTCGACGAAGTACTGCCTCGCCGCCAGAGGAGTGGGGATTGATCGTCCTGGCGCTGACCTGGCGGCCGCGCGGCGAGGCGGCGCGTTTTGTACGACTGCATTCGCACCTGATGCAGCTGTACGATGCCATCACCATCGCCGCCTCGCCGGATACCACGTCGGAAGAGGTGAGCGCTGTCTCGGCGCTGCCGGGCGTCGATCTGCACATCCGCGATGTGTGGAAAGCAGGCCGGCATGAGGCGGTGCGCCGCGCTTTGCTTGCCGGGGCCGACTTTGTGCACTACGCCGATACCGACCGGCTGCTGCGCTGGGTCGAGCGGCTGCCGGAAGAGTTGAACCATGCTGTCGAGCAGATCGCATCGGCCGATTGTCTGGTGCCCGGCCGCACACCGGCTGCCTTCGCGACGCACCCACGGGCGCTCCAGGACACGGAGCGGATCACCAACGGAGTGTTTTCGCAGATTCTCGGTCAGACCGTTGACTTTTCGGCGGGGTCCAAGGGCTTCAGCCGCGCCTGCGCCGAGTTCATTCTCCGCAACAGCCCGCCGGAGTACCCGATCGGCACGGACAGCGAGTGGATCGTGTTGGCCTGGCGTGGCGGTTTCGAGGTTCGACCGGCCTTTTTCGATGGGCTGGATTGGGAATCGGCCGACCAGTTTCAGGCCGAGGCCGCCGACCCGGAACGGCAGAGCCGATTGGCGGCGGAGTACGACCGTGATCCGGCTCACTGGCAGACGCGGCTGCGCATCGCGCAGGAAATCATCGATGCCGGGTTCGAAGCGCTGCGCCGGCCGCTGATCACGTAGAACGAAGAAGCGAGGCATGAGAAGCGAGAAATGAGAACATGCCTCCTGTTGCGTTTGTAGCTCATCTCATCTCTCATACCTTGCTCTGGGAGCACACATGACCCAACACGCCGAGACTGGATTGGAAGCCATCCAATCGATGTTCGCCGCGGCAAAAGCGCAGGGCAGGTCGGCCTTCCTGCCCTATTTTCCGATTGGTTATCCCGACTACGAGTCGTCGCTGGAAGCGATCCGGGCGATGGCCGCCGCCGGGGTCGATGGCTTTGAAATCGGCATGCCGTTCAGCGATCCGCTGGCGGACGGGCCGGTCATTCAGGCGGCTACGCAGCGCGCGCTCGACAACGGCACGACGGTGCGCACCTGCCTGGAGGCTGTCCGCACGCTGCGCGGTGAAGGCGTGCACCAGCCGATGCTGATGATGGGCTATCTGAACCCCATCCTGGCCTATGGCGTCGATCGCTTTGTCGAAGATGCGCGGGCAGCCGGGGCCAATGGTCTGATCGTTCCCGACCTGCCGCCGGAAGAGGCCGGGGAAGTGTACGCCGCTTGCGAACGCGCCGGCATGGCGCTCATCTTCTTTCTCGCCCCGACCAGTCGGTCGGAGCGGATCGCGCTGGTCGCACAGCGTACGCGCGGCTTCATTTACGTCGTTTCTCTCATGGGAGTTACTGGCGCACGTCACGACCTGCCGCCGGAGCTCGAGCCATTCATCGCCCGGGTGCGCGCCACGACCGGCGCTGTCCCGCTGGTGATGGGTTTCGGCATCAGCACGCCGGAGCAGGCGAAGCGCGTCGGTGCGCTGGTCGATGGTTTCATCGTCGGGAGCGCGCTGGTTCGCGCGGGCGCTCAGGGCGTTGACGCCGTGGCGGCCCTGGCGCGTGATGTGCGTGCCGCGCTTGACTGATCGAGAGTGAACACGTCTGCTGCATGAGGAATATTCCGTGATTCGGCGTGTCAGACGCGCCTCGTTCAGCGAATTACCAGACTGCATTACCTTTCGTCGGAGGTGATCGTGCCGCGTTGACAAGGTCTTTCCGCCCATGCTATCCTCTGCGCTGAAGGAGTCTCAAACCATGGGCACACCCGATCATCGTTCGAGCAAGAGCATCTATTCTGGCTACTATTATGGTGGCGAGAACTCGACGGATCGCGTGCAGCCTCGTTTGAACTGACCCTCAAAGGGAAGTGAGACCAGAAGGCGCAGAGCGACCCGCTCCGCGCCTTTTTTGTTATTTGCGGGGATCGACGGCAGGGGAGGACGGCAGGATGAAGTTTCGAGGCCTTCGCGGGGCGACCACTGTAGACGAGGACAGCGAAGAGGCGATCCTGCACGCAACGCGCGAGCTGCTGGTCGCGATGATCGAGGCAAACGACATTCATGAGGACGATGTGGCCAGCGTAATCTTCACCGTGACACCGGATCTGACAGCCGCCTATCCGGCGCGGGCGGCGCGTGAACTCGGCTGGACACAGGTCGCCCTGATCGACTGCCAGGAGATGGTCGTCCCCGGCGGGATGCCACGCTGCATCCGTGTCCTGATCCATTGGAATACGCCAAAATCCAACCGAGAACTGCGCCATACTTTCATGCGCCATGCCGCAGCGCTGCGCCCCGATCTGCAAGAGCCGCAGCCTGCCGAAACCCTAGGAACGAATCCGACATGAACTTGACTCTCTCTTTGGACAGCACCTGGCTATACAGGAGGTTCGCTTGAGCAGCTTCTTTGCCCGACACCTCGCGGTTGTAGGCCTGGGTCTGATGGGTGGCTCGCTGGCGCTGGCGCTGCGCGATCGCGCGGAGACAATCACCGGCGTCGAGTTGAATGCAGTGGCGCGCGAATACGCGGTGTCCCACAAAATCGTCGATGCGGCCACTGATGATCTGCGCACCGGCGTCATGGACGCCGATGTCGTTCTGCTGGCCGCGCCCGTGAAAGTGATCATCAGCATGATTCGCGGGCGGCTCGGGACGTACCTGCGCTCCAATACCCTGGTGATTGATATCGGCAGCACCAAGGCGGACATCTGCGAAGCGATGCGCGACCTGCCCGTAGGTATCCAGGCCATCGGTGGGCATCCCATGACCGGCAAAGAATACCCCGGCATTGAATACAGTGATGCCAACCTGTATAAAGACCGTCCCTTTGTGCTCTGCCCATCGCGCAGGACGACCCCGGCGACTCGCGACCGCGCGATTGCCCTGGTCGAGACTCTCGGCGCGTTCCCGATCGAGATGGAGGCCGCCCGCCATGACCGGGTAGTGGCGGCCATCAGCCATTTGCCTTATTTGCTCAGCGCGGCCCTGGTGGCCACAGTCAGCAAAGAGGGTGAGAAGGACGATGCCGTCTGGGGTCTGGCAGCGGGAGGCTTCCGCGACATGTCACGCCTGGCCGCCCAGGACCTGAGCATGATGGGCGATATTCTCAGCACCAATACGCGCGCGGTCGCGACCCTGTTGGCGCAGTTTCGCATGCAGCTGGCCATGATGGAAGCCGCTCTGATCGCGCAGGAAAACGGGACCTTAACCGACATGCTCAGGCCGGTGCGCGAGGCGCGGCTGACCTGGGGCAAACGCCAGGAGAATGCCAGACGTGGCCGTTGATCAGTTCGTCGTACAGCCAGGCCGCCCATTGAGCGGTGAGACCACCGTCCCTGGCGACAAATCGATCTCCCATCGGGCAGTGCTGTTCGGCGCCCTGGCGCAGGGCGAGACGCATGTGCGGGGTTGGCTTGCTGCAGGCGACACCGAAGCCTCGCTGCGCGCCGTGCAGTCGCTTGGCGTCTCGGTCGAGCGAAAGAGCAAGAACGAGATGATTTTGCACGGCGGCATCCTGCAAAAGCCGGCAGGGCCGCTCGATCTGGTCAACGCCGGGACGGGCATCCGCCTGCTCACCGGCATCATGGTCGGCCAGCCGTTTCCCAGCGTGCTCGACGGCAGCGTGCAGCTTCGCCGTCGTCCGATGAACCGCATCATCAATCCGCTGCGCCAGATGGGCGCGAACATCGAAGGCACGGCCGGCTATGCCCCGCTGATTGTCGAACCGGCGGCGCTGCACGGCATTCATTACGACATGCCGGTGGCCAGCGCTCAGGTCAAGAGCGCCATAATCCTGGCGGCGCTGTTCGCCGATGGCGAGACGGTCATCACCCAGCCCGGCCCGGCGCGCGACCATACCGAGCGGATGCTGCTGGTCATGGGCGCTGCGCTGAGCGTTGAAGACGAGGGCAAGGCGGTGCGCGTGCGGCGTGATGGCGCGCTGAAGCCGCTCGACTTTACGGTTCCGGGCGACGCCTCGTCAGCCGCCTTTCCTGCCGTCGCAGCGCTGGCTGTGCCGGGGAGTTCCATCCGCCTGACCAACATTAACCTGAATCCGACCCGCACCGGCATCTTCGACGTGCTGATCGCCATGGGCGCTGACCTCACCATCGAAGAGACAGGCACGGCGGCCGGCGACCCGGTAGGCACGATCACCGTGCACCACAGCCCGCTCAAGGGGATCGAAGTCGGCGGTGAGGTGGTCGTGCGCATGATCGACGAGTTCCCGGCCTTCATGGTGGCGGCGCTGCTCGCCGAGGGGGAAACCCTGGTGCGCGATGCGGAAGAGCTGCGCGTCAAAGAGACCGATCGCATCGCCGTCATGGCCGGAGAACTCCGCAAGATGGGCGCCGAGATTACCGAACTGCCCGACGGCTTCCGCGTGGTCGGCCCGCAGCGACTGCGCGGCGCGGTCGTAGATGGCCACGACGATCATCGCATCGCCATGAGCATGGCGGTGGCGGGGCTGGCGGCTGAAGGCACGACGCATGTGCATGATGCCCGCTGTGCGGCGGACTCCTTTCCTGGTTACGCCGAGACGATGCAGGCCATCGGCGCGGCGGTGAACGTCGAGGCGCTGTGATGTCCGACCATATCGTCGGGGTCATCGGCTGGCCCATTGAGCACTCGATCAGCCCGGCGATGCACAATGCCGCCCTGGCCGCTGTCGGCCTGCGCGACTGGCGGTACGAGAAGATGGCTGTGCCGCCGGACGTGCTGCGCCACAGCCTGAATGAGTTTCGCAATCACGGACTGATTGGCATCAACGTGACCATTCCCCACAAACGCGCGGTCATGCCGTTCGTCAAATGCGATGCTCGTGCGAAGGCCGTGGGTGCGGTCAATACCATCGATTTCCGCACCAACGTCGGGACCAATACCGACGTGGCCGGCTTCATGGACGATCTGGCCGCGCACGGCGTTGAGGTGCAGGGCGCCCATGCCGTCGTGCTGGGGGCAGGGGGAGCGGCTCGCGCGGCCGTGTACGGGCTGGTCAATGCTGGGGTTCGCGTGTCGATCGTCAACCGCTCACCGGAGAACGCGGCCCAACTCATCCGCGAGATGGGGGTTGAGGCGGCCGTCGCCGATTTCAGTGCGCTTCGCGACGCGCAGTTGATCATCAACACTACGCCGGTCGGAATGTCGCCGAATGTCGACGCTTCGCCGCTGCCTGAGGATGTCGTCGTTCGCGATGACGTCGTGCTCTACGATATGATCTACCGGCCCATGCAGACGCGCCTGATGGCGCAGGTTGAGGCATTGGGCGGTACGGTCATTGGCGGGTTGGGCATGCTGGTCCGGCAGGGCGCGGCTGCTTTTGCGCTGTGGACGGGCGTGGAAGCGCCGGTGGATGTGATGTTCGAGGCGGCGCGAAAAAGTCTCGAAAATAGGTCATAATCTACGCCTGCTGTTACGGGGCACAGACCTCGACCTTTTTCGTTTCACGAACTATGTAGAGTACCGGAGCAACGATGCTGCGTTTTCTGACTGCCGGCGAAAGCCATGGTCCATCCCTCACCGCGATTCTGGAAGGCGTCCCCGCCGGCATTCCACTGCGCGGTGAGGACATCAACCGGGAGCTGGCGCGCCGCCAGACGGGCTACGGGTCCGGCGGGCGCATGAACATCGAGCAGGATACCGTCCAGATCACCAGCGGGGTGATGAACGGTGTGACCACCGGCGCGCCGATCGCGCTGATTGTCGAGAACCGGGACTACAAGAACTGGCGCGAGAAAGACATTGCGCCGCTGACCACGCCGCGCCCAGGCCATGCCGATCTGACCGGCGCGGTGAAATACGGCTACCGCGAACTGCGCGTCGCCCTGGAGCGCGCCAGTGCCCGAGAGACGACGATGCGCGTGGCCGTAGGGGCCATCTGCCGCCGACTTCTCGAGGAGTTCGGCATTCAGGTCGGCGGGTACGTGGTCCAGATCGGCTCTTCGATCGCTCAGCTCGATCCCGCTGTCTCGTATGCGGATCGCCTTGCGACTTCCGAGCAAAACGATGTGCGCTGTCCGATCGCCGCCGATGCCGAGAAGATGCATGAGGAGATTCGCCAGGCCAAAGTGGCGAAAGACACGCTGGGCGGCGTCGTCGAAGTCGTCGCGCTGAATGTGCCGCCCGGCCTGGGATCGCATGTGCACTACGATCGTCGGCTGGATGGACGCATTGTCGCGGCCATGGTCAGTGTCCACGCGATGAAAGGCGCGGAAATCGGCAGCGCCTTCGAGAATGCTGGCAAGCGCGGCTCCGAAGTTCACGACGTCATTGAGCGCCTGGAGGACGGCGCCCTGGTCCGCCCGACCAACCGGGCCGGCGGGCTGGAAGGCGGCATCACGACCGGCGAGCCGATCGTTTGCCGGGTCGCCATGAAGCCCATCTCGACCGTGATGAAATCGCTGGAGTCGGTCAATCTGGCCAGCGGTGAGGTGGAGCCGACGACCTACGAGCGGAGCGATCACTGCGCCACGCCGCGCGCGGTGCCGATCCTGGAGGCGATGATGGCTTTCGTCATCACCGAAGCCCTGTTGGAGAAGCTGGGTGGCGACAGCCTGGAAGAGATGAAGACTCGCTTCGCCGCGCTGCGCCGGATGCACCTCGACGACCTTCCCATGGACAACCAGCCCTGGCGTTTCGGCTATGAACTCTGAGGACGATCGCAATGTGGTGCTGACGGGTTTCATGGCGACGGGCAAGACGACCGTCGGCCAGGCGCTGGCGCTGCTGCTGGACCGCGCCTTCGTGGATGCCGACGCGGAGATTGTCCGCCGCGCTGGCATGTCCATCCCGCAGATCTTCGAACGCGATGGCGAACCGAGGTTCCGGGCGCTGGAACACGAAGTCTGCATGGATCTGAATTCAGAGCGCGGACTCGTGATAGCCACTGGCGGTGGGATGCTGGTCGACCCGGAGAACCGCCGGCGCATGCTCGACACCGGTCTGGTGGTGTGTCTTGATGCCCAGAAGGATGTGATCGGCGCCCGCCTGGCCGCGGCGCAGGAACGCCCGCTTGCAGGCGATTGGGCGGCGCTGTTCGACAAGCGGCGCGCGGCTTATGCCGCCATTCCCGTGCACATCGACACGGGCGGTAAGACCCCGGAGACCATTGCCCAGGAGATCCTGACATTGTGGCAGAACGACTCACCGTAAGAGCGCCGGACGCGCAGTATGACATCGTCATCGAGCCGGAGTTGTTCGCAAACGGGGCGCCGACACGGTATCTCCCCGCGTTGGATGGCCGGCTGGCGGTCGTTACCAACGACACGCTGAAACCCCTCTACTTCGACACGATCCAGCGCGTCTTTCCGGACGCGGCGCTCCTCAGCGTCCCGGATGGCGAGGCGTACAAAACTGTCGCGACGGTGGAGCGGATGTACACCGCCATGGTCGAGGCCGGGCTGGACCGCAAGTCGACGGTCATCGCTTTCGGCGGCGGGGTTATCGGCGACACGGCCGGCTTCGCCGCTGCCACGTACATGCGTGGGGTGGCGCTGGTCCAGGTGCCGACCAGCCTGCTCTCGATGGTGGATTCCAGTGTCGGCGGCAAGGTCGGCGTCGACCTGCCGCAGGGCAAGAACCTCGTCGGCGCCTTCAAGCAGCCGGCGGCGGTGCTGATCGATCCGGCTCTGCTGCGGACGCTTCCGCCCCGCGAACGTGCCTGCGGTATGGCCGAGATCATCAAGCACGGCTTGCTGGCCGATCCGGTCCTGCTGGACCAGATCGCGCGGCCGGCCACGGTCGAGAATGATGCTGAGCTCATTCGCCGTGCGGTGCAGGTCAAGCTCGACGTGGTCGAAAAAGATCCGTATGAGCAGGGCATTCGCGCCCACCTCAACCTGGGGCATACCTTCGGCCACGCCATTGAGCATGTGTCCGGCTTCGCCTTCGCCCATGGAGAAGCCGTCGGTCTCGGCCTGATTGCCGCGGCGACGCTCTCCGTCCGCCTGGGGATGGCCGACGCCAGCCTGATCGACCAGGTGCGCGATCTGGTGGCGAGCGTCGGGCTGCCGACCCGCATGGGTCCGCTCGACCTGGAGACGATCTACGAGGTGATGGGCACGGACAAGAAGAAGCAGGCCGGCAAGGTGCGTTTCATTCTTCTGCGCGGTGTGGCGCGTCCGGAGATTGTCAATTCTGTCCCGGCGAGCGACGTGCTGGCTGTGTTGGAGACGCTGCGCTGAGTTCATTGTGCCAGTGGCGTTGCGCCGGTGTCGGAGTGTGTGGGTGGATTGAAGCGTTGGCTCTGGAGAACGGCCATATAGAGAGGTTCATATGACGAAAAAAGTTTTGCTGCTGCATGGTCCCAATCTCAATCTGCTCGGCACACGTGAACCTGAAGTCTACGGCCGGATGACTCTGGACGAGATCAATCAGAAGGTCGCCAGCCACGCCCGCAAGTTCGGCGTTGAGCTGCGCGCGGAGCAGTCGAATCACGAAGGCGCCTTGATCGACATTCTGCATGTCGCCCGCAACTGGGCCGACGGGGTCGTCTTCAACCCTGGCGCCTACACCCACACGTCGATTGCGCTGCGCGATGCCATCTCCGGAATCCAACTCCCGGTGGTCGAAATCCATTTGTCGAACGTCCATGCCCGCGAATCTTTTCGGCATACGTCGATGATCGCGCCCGTCTGCATGGGGCAGGTCGTCGGCTTTGGCTGGCGCGGCTACCTGCTGGCGCTGGAAGCTCTGATGGGCAGTTGGGGACTCCTGGATTAGCACTTGCTGCTAAACGGAGGTAACGTTTTTTGTCAGGATGCAACGAAGAGGTTCGTCTGGCGAACCAATACCCTTAGACGTTGATTAGGTTGGTGTAGTGACGGCGGGCATACAAAGATCATGATGACCAAAGATGGCGTGCTGAAGGAGATCGACAAGCGTGGGGTCAAGTTCGTAACCCTGTGGTTCACGGACATCGCCGGGATTGTCAAGAGCGTCAGCGTTCCGGCGTCTCGCGTGGAGTCAGCCATCGACGACGGGCTGCATTTCGACGGGTCATCCATCGAAGGATTTTCCCGGGTTGCTGAGAGCGACATGGTGCTGCGACCAGACCTGTCGACCTTTGCCGTCCTTCCCTGGGATGCGGCGGAAGAGCGCACTGCTCGGTTGATCTGCTCGGTCGAGACCATCAACGGCGAAGCGTTCATTGGAGACCCGCGCAATGCCCTGATCCGGGTGCTGAATCGCGCCCGCGACATGGGCTTCACGCTGAAGACCGGCATGGAACTTGAATTCTTCCTTTTCCGTCGCCATGCCAATGGCGGCCTGATGCCGCTGGAATCGCTGGATGACTCCAGCTACTTCGACCAGTCGGACGACGAAGCGGAGCGCCTCCGCCGCAAGATGGTCTCGACCTTGCTTGAACTGGGCATCCAGGTCGATTCCGCCCACAACGAAATCGGCGCAGGGCAGCACGAGATTGACTTCACCTATCATCCTGCGCTGGTGACGGCAGACAACGTCATGACGGCTCGACTGGCTCTGCGAACGATTGCGCAGCGGCACGGAATCTACTGCACCTTCATGCCGCGTCCGAGCGCCAGTCTGCCGGGTTCCGGTATGCATACCCACCAGAGTCTGCACGACTGCGAGACCGACGCCAACAGTTTCGTCGACGCCGAACACGAGTACGGCCTATCCGGGATTGCCCAGCACTTTCTCGCCGGCCAGCTGACCCATGCGCGTTCCATGACGGCGCTCCTGGCGCCGCTGGTGAATTCCTACAAGCGGCTGTCGATCAGCTTTGAAGCGCCGAAGTACGTGACCTGGGCGCACGTGAATCGCGCCGGGGAAGCGATGATCCGCGTGCCGCATATAGCGCCCGGCCGCGAGGCCCATACTCGAATCGAAATTCGCTGCCCGGATTCAAGCGCCAACCCTTACCTCGCGACGGCCGTGATGCTGGCGGCTGGTCTGGATGGCATCGAACAGCGCATGCCACTGCCCGAAGCTTTTGAGGGGTCGCTTTTGCGGCAGGATCGCTCGCGTCTGCGTCAATTGACGACGCTTCCGACCTCACTGGGGGAAGCACTGAACGCCCTCATGCAGGACGACGTCATCATGGATGCCCTCGGCCCATTCATCACCGATCGCTACATCGCGCTCAAAGAACAGGAGCTCGAAGCCTACAACCGCCAGATTACACCCTGGGAACTCGATTACTATCTCAGCCGGTTTTAGGGCGCGATCAGGTCGTGAATGCGCTGCGCGGCGGCTTCGACGTGGATCAGCGGCACGACCAATGACAGGCTGCAGTCGGAAGGGTTGCGCGAAAAAGCCATCAGCGTCACCTCGGCCAGCCGCGAGAAGACCTGCGCGATCTGCGGCAGATCCGACCCGACCCCGGTGCCCACCGCCGTCACAATCCCCACGGGTTCCATCGACCAGACGACATGAGTGTCGATCTGCGTCATTGTCGGCGCGAGTGCGGCCTGCAGCATGTGCTGGGCATCCGGTCCCACATAGGTTGGCACCACAAAACAGACGAACGAAGTATTCGCCGACTGTGCTGTGATCATGGCCTCAATGCGGCCGCCCACTTCCTTGGTAAACGCCTCTTCAATGTGCCGGCTCATGTCGCTCAACGATCCGCTGCGCGGGGCCGACAGCGCCAGCCCTTCGATCACTGTCACCGCCTTCAGGCCGGGTCTGGGCGGGCGGTCGTCAATCACGGTGCCGCGCAGCGCCGGCCGGAAGACATTCTTGATGCGCAGCGGAATACGCCGATCTTGCAGCGGGACAATCATATGAGCGTGCAGAATGCGCGCTCCGAAGAAGGCCAGCTCCGCGACCTCGCGATAGGACAGGGTATCGATGACCCGTGCCTCGGGAATCTCCTTCGGATCGGCGCTCATCATGCCGTCCACGTCGGCATAGATCCAGACCTCGGAAGCGTCGATGCAGGCGGCGATCAGCGACGCCGTGTAGTCACTGCCGCCGCGGCCCAGGGTGGTCGGTGCGCCGGCAGACGTGGCGGCGATGAAGCCGGTGATCACTGGAATGATGCTGCGGTTCAGCAGCGGCTTCAACCTCTCGTCGACTCGTTCCTGCGTCAGCGCCATCAGCGGCGACGGATGGCTCGAATCTTCGTCGGTGATGATCAGGTCCGTTGCATCCAGGGCGACGGCGCGCAGTTGATTCTGACGCAGCAGCGCCGCGATAATGCGTGCCGTCAGCCGCTCTCCAGAACCGACGATGCGGTCGACGATTTCCGCGATATTCTGGCGTTCGCCGGCATCGCTCAACTGCTGGCAGGCGTCATGCATGTCGAACAGAATGCGGTCGATATCCGTTTGCAGCGCATTGCGTTCGTTGGTGCCAAACGGCAGATCGCCGACCAGCGACATGTGCCGGGTTCGAATGGTGGCGACGATGCGCCGGTAGCCACGGCTGTTGCCCATAAGGGCGAACTGCGAGGCCTCGATGAGCTGGTCGGTAATGCCTTCGAGCGCGGACACGACCAGGACGAGCTGATCCCAACGGCTACTCAGGAGCTGGGTGATCCCCGGAGTAATGCCGATTGAACTCCCGCCGAATTTCATCAAGAGCGTTTTCATAGGCTTATACTTTGCGTCGTAGACTTGATCGCCTATCATAGATTGCGGAAACACCTGTAAGTGTAATTCATCAATCCGATATCGGGTACTCAAATGACACAAGAGATCTCAGAAACTCAACGCACTGTCGCCGGCATCCGGTTCCACCGGGTCGGCAAGGTGTATCACTTCGATTATGCCGATTTCCCAGAACTGCAAATCGGCGACTATGTCATTGTGGAGACGGCACGAGGGCGTCAGATGGGCGAGGTGGTCAGCTTCAATGCGGTCGAAGGACCGGATCAGGACCACAAGCCGATCATGCGGCTGGCGACCCCGCGCGATCTGGTTTTGAAGCATCACTGGGAGCTTCAGCAAGACGAGGCCATGCGCGTCCTGCACGAGCGCCTGGCGGACCAGAATGGCCTGGACTCGGTCAAGTTCGTCACGGCCCTGTACAACTATGATGGTACGAACCTGACGTATCTCTACACCACAGAGGACAAGGTCAACCTCAACCGGTTGCACGGCGAACTGCGCAAAGCCTTCCCCGCCCAGGTGGAGCTTCGCCAGATCGGTCCGCGCGACGTCGCCAAACTGCTGGGCGGTTTCGGTGCCTGCGGCGAACTTCGCTGCTGCAGCACCTTCCTCACGGATTTCAGCCCGATCTCCATCAAGATGGCGAAGATGCAGGGGATTTCACTCAATCCCTCCGAGATCACCGGCATGTGTGGCCGTCTGCGGTGCTGTCTGGTCTACGAATACGAAACCTATGTCGAGGCGCGCCAGAAACTGCCCAAGAAGAACAAGCGGGTTGGTACACCGCAAGGAGAGGGCAAGGTCATCGACGTGATGCCCCTGCAGGATGCTGTGCTGGTCCTGGTCGAAGAGGGTATGATCGTCGTCAAGCGCGAGGAGCTGGTGCCGCTGGAGGAACTGGAGGCGCTGGCCAAGAAGGCGAAGGCGCCCTGCGACAAACATGGCGACGGCCCCTGTGAGTGCGGCGCAAAGCCGGGGAACGCGCAGGCTGCTGAAGCCGAAGATGAGGACAGCGCAGCAGAATAGTGACTTGACTGTAGCGTGCTCGACGGGACCATCAGACGTCGAGCACGTTATCTGTTAGGAGAACAAGGGGAAGCCATGATTGATTTTCAGGCACAGGCGGAGTCGATGCGTGACCGGTTGGTCACCCGACGCCGGGATCTGCATCGCCATCCGGAAATTGCATTCGAAGAGGTCCGAACCGCCGGCATCGTCGCCGATGCCCTGCGCAGCCTGGGGTTGGAAGTTCAGACGGGCGTCGGCAAGACCGGCGTCGTCGCGCTGCTGGACGGCGCCCTCGACGGACCGACCGTCCTGGTACGGGCCGACATGGATGCGCTGCCCATCCACGAGGAAAACACCGACGAATATGCCTCGCAGACCGCTGGGAGGATGCACGCCTGCGGACATGACGGACATGTGACCATCGCGCTCGGCGTAGCTGAACTGTTGTGCGCGCAGCGCGATGCGATTGCCGGGCGGATCAAATTCGTCTTTCAGCCGGCAGAAGAGATCGGCCGCGGCGCACGAGCCATGGTCGATGACGGTGTCCTGAAGGACCCGCGGCCGGACGTCAGCCTGGGCCTGCACCTGTGGAACAGCCTGCCCTATGGGACAGTGGCGCTCGCCGACGGGGCTGTCATGGCGGGGGCATCCATTTTCCACGTCAAGATCACCGGCAAGGGCAGCCACGCGGCTTCGCCCAATCTTGGCGTCGATCCGGTCGTCTGCGCGGCGCAGATCATCGGCGGGTTCCAGACGATCGTCAGTCGCAATGTCGACCCCCTCGAATCGCTAGTCATTTCGGTGACCAAGGTCGTCGCCGGCGAGACGCACAACGTCATTCCGCAGACGGCCGAACTCACCGGGACGGTACGCGGTTTCTCGCGACACATTCGTGACTTTGCCTTCGAACGCATGCGTGCCGTGGCCGAACAGTATGCCGCTGCGCTGGGCTGCACCGCGGAGCTTGACTTCGAGCACATCACCATCCCGGTGGTCAATCATGCCGAGGTTTCCGACAAGCTGCGCAAGCTGTTCGCGACCGTGCCGGAAGTGAACAATATCAGCGTGACGGCCCGCACCATGGGGGCAGAAGACGTCAGTGTATTCATGGACGATATCCCCGGCGCCTATTTCTTCCTGGGCGCGCAGGATACCACACAGACCGAGTACTACGGGCATCATCATCCGAAGTTTGCTTTTGATGAGCGTGCCCTGGTGTTGGGCACGACGCTGCTGACCAAAGCAGTTGCCTCATACGTTATGAACGAAGGATAGATCATGCCAGCGACAATTCTGATCGGGGCACAGTGGGGGGATGAGGGCAAGGGCCGGGTTGCGGACTGGCTCGCTTCCGAATCTGATGTGGTGGCTCGCTACGCCGGCGGCGACAACGCCGGGCACACCGTCGCGGTGGGCGACAAGGTGTACAAGCTCCACCTGATTCCCTCGGGTATCCTGCATTCCCACGTGACCTGCGTGCTCGGAAATGGGATGGTCGTCAATCCCATCAATTTGATGCGGGAGATTCTCGACCTGCGCGCTCAGGGCGTCGCCGTCACGCCGGAAAACCTGCAAATCAGTACCCGTGCGCACCTGATCACCCCAGGCCATGTGGCGCTCGATGCGGCTTCGGAGGCGAAACGCGGCGCTGGCAAAATCGGCACGACGCTGCGCGGTATCGGCCCCGCCTATATGGACAAGACCGGACGGACCGGCGTGCGGGCCGGGCAGATGCTCGATGTGGAAGACTATGCCGAAGTGATGGGGCGCCACCTGACCGCCGTCAATGAAAAGTTGTGCCGCGATGGCTTCGATCCGATTTCAATCGAAGCGGCGACGGCTGAAGCGGTGGACGCGGCGAGCTTCCTTCGTGCGTTCGTATGCGATACCAGTCTGAAGCTCAACGAGCGCCTGCGTAACGGCGACCGTGTGCTCTGTGAGGGCGCCCAGGGGACGTTTCTGGATATCGACCACGGCGATTATCCATTCGTGACCAGCTCCTCGCCGACGGCTGGAGGCGCGCTGACCGGTCTGGGTATTGGACCTCTCGGTGTGGATCGGATTGTCGGCGTGGCCAAAGCGTACAGCACGCGCGTCGGTTCCGGCCCGCTGCCAACCGAACTCGAAGGCCCCCTGGCCGAGCGTCTGCGCGGGACGGGGCAGAACTTCTGGGATGAGTTTGGCACCACGACCCGGCGCCCGCGGCGCTGTGGCTGGCTTGACCTGGTGACACTGCGCTATGCGGCCATGATCAACGGCTTCACCGAACTGGTGCTGACCAAGCTGGATATTCTGAGCGGTTTCGAGACGCTGCAAGTTGCCACCGCCTATCGTATCGGCGGCGAGATCTTCGAGACCGTGCCGACGACCACCGCGCAAATGGAAATCGCCGAGCCGGTGTACGAAGCGTGCGCGGGCTGGCAGGAAGACATCTCCGGCGTCCGCCGCTGGGCCGACCTGCCGCAGGCGACGCGAGATTATGTCGATCGTATCGCCGAGCTGGTCGATGTGCCCATTCGCACGGTCAGCGTTGGCCCTGAGCGCGACCAGCTCGTCCATCGCCAATAGGTGCAGCTGCAAATGAGGAGGGGCGCGTGATCGAGTACCAGTACACGCAGGAAGTGCCGTTCTCGACGCCGCCCCGCCGCGTCGTCTCGCTCGTACCCAGTGTGACCGAGTCGCTGTTCGATCTCGGCATGGGCGACCGTCTGGTGGGCCGCACCGATTACTGTGTGCATCCTAACGGCAGGGTAGAGCGGGTGCCGGCTGTCGGCGGGACCAAGAACCCGGACCTTGACGCGATCCGCGCGTTGCAGCCCGATCTGATCATTGCCAACCAGGAGGAAAATCGCCCGCAGGATGTTGATGCACTGCGGGCGGATGGCCTGACGGTGTGGGTGACCTTTCCACGGACTGTGCGCGACGCTTTCAACCTGCTGTGGACCATCATGTATGGGTTCGAGCAGCCGGAACACAGCGAGGCGGTACGCCAGATCGAACGATTGGCGGACTGGCTGGAACTGATGGAACGACCTCAGCCTTGCCGTGTCTTCGTGCCGATCTGGCACGACCCCTGGATGACGTTTAACCGTGACACATTTGCCCACGATCTGCTCCGTCTCTGCGGTGGCTGGAATGTGTTTGCCGATCGAGAGCGACGCTACCCGCTGGAGGCTGACCTCGGCCAGTTGGAAGCATATGCTGCGGACGACCCGCGCGCGGCTGGACGCGATACTCGCTACCCCCGTGTCACTTTGGCCGAGATCGAGGCGTCGCAGCCGGACGTGATCCTGCTGCCGAGTGAACCCTTTGCCTTTGGTGAGAAACATCTCGCCCTGTTTTCGTCGCTCAACGTCCCTGCTGTCCATAATGGGCAGGTCAGGCTGGTCGATGGCTCGTTGCTCACCTGGCACGGGACGCGTCTGGCGCGGGCGCTGACCACCGTGCCGGACTTGCTTTGCCCGTTTCAGTCAGATTTATAAGCACCTACGTGCTTGCAGGGGCTTGTCCCGAATAGTACAATCATCCGACGTTGTTCTAGGTTATTGGCCAGCTTCTTGTAACGGAGGTATCGCGTGAGGCGCTTTTCTATCCTCATCGGACTGGTTCTGCTACTCCTGATCGGCGGCGGTTTGACGGCGCTCCTGAACACGAGCGATGGTCAGGTTCTGCCAATCTTGCAGCAGGTGGGCGCGCCCGATGCTTCACCGACCCTGATGCTCCCCTGGAAAGCCAACCAGTTTATCATCATGATCGGCTTCATCCTGTTTAACCTGGTGGGTATGGCGGTGACGCTGGCTATCGTGCTTTGGTTTGTCGATCGTGGCGTTCGCAAGAGTCGCGCTGAGGCGAAGACGGGCGGCGGGTCTGCCGGTGACGAATCTCCCGCGTGAAGGTCTCGCAACAACAACCCGTCCCTTTAAGCGAAAAGCACTCTATGCCTCAACGAAGAAGAATCACCGCTCTAGCGATCCAGACAGCAGCCTTGCTGTTTTTCGCGATCATCGTCATGATCCTTGCCGCCCTGCGTTCAGACACGCTGACGTCAAACTATGCGTGCGGGTGGTTCACCTGTAACAACGGCCTTTTTCCCAGACTGGATGACGAAAATGTCCAGTTTGCCATTTTTGAGTTTATTCATCATTGGTCGATCATCATCACCGTCGTCTCGCTGCCGTTTCTGATCCTGCTGACACTCATTACGCTGCGACGTGAGGACGAGGCGGTTATGGGAGGGCTGCGCAACACGGCGCTGCTGGTGCTGGTGCAGTCATTCGGCGCCCTGGCCTCGACAGTAATTTCCCTGCTGTGGCAGGGACCGGCGCTTCACTTCATGGTGATTTCCTTCCTGGTGGTCGTCGCGGTCGGGGTGGTGGCCTGGGCTATGTTCAGCCCCAACCAGGACTATGCTCAGCCGCTGTTTCTGGGAGCGCTGGTGGTAATCTCGGCTATTCCGCTGGTCGCATACATCAGCGTTTTCCTGTAGTTTGCTTCTGTCAGTCATGTGATTCATTCGTTGGACGAAGGACCGCTAGGCAAAATGCGCAGCAGGTTGTTTATCACGCTCACACTGACGACCGCGTTGTTGACGATTGGCCTGATCGTGTTCGGAGCGGTGGTGCGAGTTACCGACTCCGGACTTGGCTGCGGCAATCAGTGGCCGCTCTGCAACGGAACGCTCATCCCGCCGCTCGATAACCTCACCGCCTGGATCGAGTGGCTCCATCGCTTGTTCGCCGTTCTGATTGGTCTCTTTGGCCTGGCGACGCTATTCGTGGCCATTCGGGCCTATCGTAGACAGAATATGCGCGTTCTTGGGGCTACCGTCATCGCGGCGGTGTTGTTTGCGTTCCAGAGCATTCTCGGCGCGCTGGTCGTCGTCCTCGATCTGCCGCCCACGGCCGTCACACTGCATCTGGGCACGGCGATGCTGCTGCTGGGCGCGCTGCTGGTGGCCGGTGTGATTGCCGGATACAAGCCAAAGCAGCATTACACCCGCAGTTCGGCGACGATGCTGGCGTATATCGCAGCGGCGCTGGCTTTTGTCGTCATTCTGAGCGGCGCCCTCGTTCGCGGCAGTGGCGCCACCCTGGCCTGCACCGACTGGCCGCTCTGCAACGGAGAGGTCCTGCCGTTCAGTCAGGGACCCCTGGCGACGATTCATTTTCTGCACCGCCTGATCGTGATCGGGCTTGGCGTTACGCTTGTTATGCTGGTTTATACTGCATGGCGCGCCCGTATCGACCGTCGCGTTCGCAACCTCGCCGCATTGGCGGGTGTGGCCTATCTGGCACAGGCGGGTGTTGGTGCGTTGTTTGTTCTGAGCGCCGCAGCGCCGCTGTGGGGCGCCGTGCATGTGGGGATGGCAGCGACAACCTGGGCGCTGCTGGTAGTGGTCAGTACCTATGAGAGTCTCAATACTGGTAGCGAGTCGCGACAGCAAATTGGATGGCAACCACAGTCAGAAGCACTCCGGGGTTGATTAAACTTACCCCACGACAAGTCATTGGTGCGTACCTCGAACTCACCAAACTTCGCATTGTAACGCTGCTGCTGTTCACCACCGTGACGGCCATGGTCGTCGCCGCGGATGGTGTGCCGCCGCTGCATCTTCTGCTGCCGACCATTCTCGGCGGCGCCTTTGCGTCGGGCGGCGCCAGCGTGATCAATCAGTACTATGATCGCGACATGGACGCCATCATGGCGCGCACTGCACGCCGGCCGATTCCCTCTGGCCGCGTCCGACCGCTGGCGGCGCTGGCCTTTGGCGTCATCCTGGTGGTCCTTTCGGTCGTCGTCCTGGGCCTGTTCGTGAACTGGCTGGCCGCTTTGCTGGCGCTGGGCGGTGCCATCTACTATGTCGTCATCTACACCATGGTGCTCAAACGGAATACCGTGCTGAACATCCTGATCGGCGGCGGCGCCGGAGCGATGCCGGTGCTGGTCGGTTGGGCGGCCGCGGCCGGGGAGATCACACTTCCTGCCCTCATTCTGTTTGCCATCGTGTTTTTCTGGACGCCACCCCATAGTTGGGCGCTGGCGCTGCTGGTCAACCAGGACTACACCCGCGCCAACGTGCCGATGATGCCGGTGGCCAAGGGCGAGCATACCACCCGCCGGCAGATCGTCTTCTACTCAGTCGTCCTGCTGGGGGTGAGCCTGCTCCCTTTCCAGACGCTGGGCTGGCTGTATCTGCTCGCGGCGCTGGCGCTGGGGCTTCGCCTGATCTCGATGGCCGTCATGCTGCACCGCGACCAATCTCTCACCGCTGCACGGGCGACCTACAAGTTTTCAACCGCCTACCTCGCCTTTCTTTTCCTGGCCATGATGCTGGACCGCGTCATCTTCTGATGGCGCGGTCACGCTCTTCGTCGTGAGACAAAAGGAAATCTGTTTGCGATGCAGTCCAATCCCCAATCCAGTGCGCTAACGGCGCCGGTCATCATCGCGGTGGTCCTGCTGGTCACCGCTGCCGTGGCCTTCTTCGTAGCGCTGCTGATCTTCAGTCCGTCGACCGACAGCCAGGCTTCCGACGCCACCCCTGAAGACTACTCGGCCATCGCGGAGCGGCTTGTGACCATTGGCGATGCAACTCGCGCGCAGCCGCTGCTTGAAAAGTATGCCTGCATCGCCTGCCATGTGCTGGGCGGCGAAAACGTCGCGCCTCCGTGGGAGACTATCTCCGAGGTTGCCGCGCAGCGCGTCCCACCGATGACGACCGCCGAATATGTCTACGAGTCCATCGTTCATCCTGGCGCGTATCTGGTGGAAGGCTATCCTGCCTCCATGCCTCAGGACTATGGCAGTCGCATGAGCGAACAGGAGATCGCCGACGTTCTGGTGTATCTGCTGAACATCGAAGGCTGAGCTATGTCCATCGATGTCTTCACCCTGTCGGCGCTGGTCGACGAGTTCATGGATCATCTCGTCGGTGGCCGGGTGCAGGATTCGGTGAGCATCGACTCGACGAGCCTCGGCCTGGAGATCTACGCCAACCACCGGCGGCAGTACCTTCTCCTTTCGGCCGATAGCCTTCAACCGCGCGTCCATCTGGTCAGCGACAAGCTGCGCCGAGGCATGGAACGTCCATCACAGCTCGGCCTGCTGATTCGCAGCCATGTCGAGGGGGGCTCCATCGTTCATGTCAGCCAGCCGCCCTGGGAACGTGTTCTGCATATCGAGATTGATGGCCCCGAGGGTCTCGTCACGCTGATTGTCGAGCCGATGGAGCGGCGGAGCAATCTGCTGCTGGTCAAGGACGGCATCATCCTTGACTGCATCCGGCGTGTAGGGCCCGACGAAAATCGCTATCGCGTCAGCCTGCCCGCACATGCTTATGCCCCTCCGCCCCCACAAACGGGAAAACTCGATCCGTTTGGCCTGACGCTGGAAAGCCTGGCCGGCATTATCGCACAGAACGAGGACCCGAAGCGCAAGGCGCATCAGGTGATGACCTCCCGTCTTCTGGGGATCAGTCCGCTCCTGGCCCGCGAGATGGTCTCTCGCGCGGGCAGTCCCCCCGAAGCGCTTCCCTCGCAGGTGACGGTGAGCGCGCTGTATGAGGCGTTTACCGCCAGCCTCAAACCGATGAAGCAGCGCGACTGGTCGCCGGGCATTGTCGAGCGCGATGGCATGGTGACCGCCTTCAGCCCCTACGTCATCACCGGTCAGCCGGGCTGGCGATCCATGCCGTCGATGAGCGAAGCCATGGCCGCGTTCTACGGTGCGCCGGTGGGTGATGAAGCCTACGAGGCGGCCAAACAGCCGGTCCGCGAAGCCATCGCCGCGACGCGGACTCGTCTGGAAACCAAGCTGGCGTCACTGAAGCGATCGATGACCGACGATTCCGAACGCGAGCGAATGCGGCAGAGCGGTGAGCTGATCCTGGCTTACCAGTACGCCGTCCAGCCCGGTCAAACCGAGCTGCGTGCGCCCTACGAGGTCGATGCGCCGGATCTGGTGATCCTCTCGACGCCCAGCTCACACCGCTGGAAAACGCCCAGCGCTATTTCGACCGCTACAACCGCGCCAAGCGGGCGCTGGACGATGTGCCGAAGTTGATCGCCGGCGTGGAAGCGGAACTCGCCTTTTCGCGGCAGTTGGTAACCGATATCGATCTGGCGTCGAACTGGCCGGATATCGAAGAAGTGCAGTCCAGCTTGCAGAGCGGCGGCTACTGGCAGGGAAGGGCGATCAAACGCTCCGGCACCCGCAGCGCACCGCTCCGGGTCGTCACTGAGGATGGCTTCGTCATCTGGATCGGCCGGAACAGCCGGCAGAACGACCAGGTAACGTTCGACAAGGGCGGTCCGATCGATCTGTGGCTGCATGCCCGCGGCGTTGCCGGTTCTCACGTCATCGTCAAGAACGATGGCCGCCGCATCCCCGACACGGTCATTGAAGCCGCTGCCGCGCTCGCGGCCTACTACAGTGCCTCGCGGACCGAAGCCAAAGTGCTGGTCGACGTGACGGATCGCCGCTATGTACGCAAGATCAAAGGCGGCCGCCCCGGCATGGTTACGTATTCCCACGAACAGACTCGCACCGTGACGCCGCGCCCCGCGTCCGACTTCATTCGCCCATCCAAATAACAGGAGTGCCGGATCATGCAAGCCAGGAAGCACATGCCGCATTTCGGTCACAAGGTCGAACTGAAGGAGGTTGATCCGGGCGATACCCACGGGTTGACGCGCGAGGAAGCACGCTCCCGCGAAGAGCAGTTGGAAGCGCGGTTGGGTGAGCTTCAGGAGATGCTCTACGCCCAGGGCACACAGTCGCTGCTCGTCGTCCTTCAGGCCATGGATGCTGGTGGCAAGGATGGGACCATCAAGCGTGTCTTCGATGCGGTAAATCCGCAGGGGGTGCGCGTCACCTCCTTCAAGCAGCCGAGCGCCGAGGAACTCGCCCATGACTTCCTATGGCGAATTCACCCGCATGTGCCGCCAAAGGGATATATCGGCATCTTCAACCGCAGACACTACGAGGATGTGCTGGTGGTTCGCGTCAATCATCTCGTGCCGCGCGAGGTGTGGGAGAAACGTTACGACCAGATCAACGCCTTTGAGCGCACTCTGGCCGAGAACGGAACGCGCATCCTCAAGTTCTTCCTGCACATCAGCAAGGACGAGCAGCGCGAACGCTTTCAGGCCCGGCTCGATGACCCCAGCAAGCATTGGAAATTCTCCAAAGGCGATCTGGCGGTGCGCGGGCAGTGGGATGATTACATGAAGGCCTATGAGGCAGTGCTGACTCGCTGCCACACCGAGTACGCGCCCTGGATCATTGTCCCGGCCAACAGGAAATGGTATCGCGATCTGGTGATCACCGAAGCCATCGTACAGGCCCTTGAGGAGATGCAGGTGCGCTATCCGGACCCGGAGCCGGGTCTGGAGTCCGTCGTCATTCCGGACTAGCCGGGCAACGAGGCCGCGTTGAGCACCCGCCGCGCGGAGTCCAGCACCTGCGCCACCGAAATGTCGCGCACACAGGGGTGGAAGGCCAGATCGTCGCCCGACCAGTCGAGCACGCGGCAGGGTCGGCAGGCAATGTCGGACACGACAATTCGGTGAATCTCCGGGTTGCCCCACGGTCGAAATTCGTCCGGATCGGCCGCGCCGAACAGCGTGACGGTTGGCGTGCCCACCGCGGCCGCCAGATGCATCGGGCCGCTGTCTGAGCCCAGAGCCAACTGCGCGCCACCGAGTACGGCCGCCAGACGGGGGAGGTTAGTCACGCCTGCGAGATTGATCGTTGGGCGACCCATGGCCGCCTCAATCTGCTCAGCAGCGGTCTGTTCATGGGCGCCGCCGGTCAGGACCGGCATGCAGTCCTGGTCGTCGCACAGCGCTCCGCCGATTTTCGCCCACTTCTCCGCTCCCCAGTTCTTGATCTCCGCACCAGAGCCGACATGGATGACAATGTATTTTTGAAAAGGCTTCAGCCCGCCACGGCGCAGAAGCGCCTCGACATCCTGAAGAGCGTCGTCGTCGATGGGGTAGCGCTGGTTCGAGGCCGGTGCAGCCGCCGCGACGCGATCGACCAGTCGCAGACTTGCTGCCGCCGCGTGCCCATGCCGGTAGGGCTGCGCGTCGGTCAGGAACATGCCAGTGTCGGTCAGATCGTAACCAATCCGCTCCGGAATGCCGGCCAGAAAGGCGACCAGCGCCCCCCACCAGTGGTCGCGTCGCAGGATGTAGGCCTGGTCATAACCAACTCTGCGCAGGTGACGCGCTGTCTGGACGGCGAGAACATACGGATCGATCAGGCCGGACTCTTCCTCGCGCGTGAAACCGGGGAAGGGCAGTGTCAGCACCAGATCGATCTCCGGGATCGGGGCGAGCACTTCGGCCGACCAGGGGCCAACCAGCGCGTGGATTTCGGCGTGAGGCGCCTTCTCTCTGAGACGACGAAGCGCCGGGAGCGTGAGCAGGACATCGCCCAGGTGATCGGGGCGAATGACCAGAATGCGCCCATTCCCTCCGCGTTGCGCAGATATCGGAAGCTGAGCGACGAAGCGCAGGCCAATATGGCGGAGTTGTTCCGTCAGCGAGGTCGTGTGGAAAGCCTCAGTCAGATGGCGGTTGCGCAGCGCCAGCGCGTCTTTATTCAACCCCCAACTCCACGTAAATGCGTTTGAGCTGCGGCGCCAGGACGGACCAGTCGTAGCGGTCGCGGACGAACTGCCGCGCGGTGGCGCTCAGCTTCTGGCAGGCCGCGCTGTCCTCGATCAGGTGGTTGACCGCTGCCGAGAAGTCGGCTGCTTTGTCCGCCAGGATGAGCGCTTCGTGCGCGGCCGCGTCCAGGCCCGAGGCTGCGACGGTCGTAGCGACGATAGCGCAGCCGGCCGCCATGGCTTCCAGAATCTTCAGCCGTGTGCCGCTGCCCATCCGAAGCGGAGCGACAAAGACGCGGGCGTGGTGCAGGAAGGGCTTGACGCTCTCTACCCAGCCGGTGAAAGCAATGGCGGGGTTCGACTCTTGCAGAGTCAGCAGCTTGTTGTGTACCGCCTGACCGACGACATACAGGCTGGCACTGCTGTGCCGCGCGCGAATATCCGGAAAGATGGCCTCGGCGAACCACTGAATGGCGTCAACGTTTGGCCGGTAGTCCATTTTGCCGGTGAAGACGAGGGGAATGCCGGTCAGCTCCAGGCGGTTGTCGCTTGATGCATAATCCTCGGTGAAGATGCCGTTGGGAAGCGTGAAGACGGGCGTCTTCATGCCGAGCTGACAGAGATGCGATGCATCCTCCGGCGAAACGGCGATCACCCCATTGGCCTGTTCGCAGATGCTGCGTTCAAAGCGCATGATGCGTCGCACCTGCGTGCGCGAGTAAAGCGCCGCAGGCAGTCGCCACATCGACATGCCTTCGACCTGCGCCATGCTGCGCTGAAGCGCAAATTCGGCATTGTGCGCGTCGTAGACGAGGACGGCTCTGGGCTGTGCGGCCCGCACCAGGGGAAGGTAGGCGGCGACTTCCAAGCCTTCGAACTGCACGAGGTCGAAAGTCTGCCCGCTCAGGAGCGCTGTCAACTGTGCGACAAAGTTTTCCGAGTACAGACGCCGTGCCAGATCCGGCGACCCGCTCAGCGCCAGATCGCGCAGCCGATCGGCCATCGGACGGGGCGGGATGGGAACGTAGACGACGCGCTCGCACAGCTCGGCCAGCCGATCGGGCGGTTGCTCCGGGACTGAGTCGCAGAATGTGAGCAGCGTGACCCTGCCTCCTGACTGGAAGAGGCTGTGCAGAATACCAAGGTTGCGAAGGGCCGCACCCTGCTGGGCAGGGAAGGGAGGATGGGGTGTGACGATCAGGGCTCGCATTGTGGATAGGATTCAGTCGAATAGTTGATAGACGGATAAAGCGATTTTTGCAGCGCGTTCCCACGTGAATGTCTTCGCCCGTTCCCGGCCCGCCTTCTCCTGGGCGCCGCGCCACTCCGGATCCTGCCAGGCACGCCGCATGGCTTCCGTGATGCTGGCCTCGTCCTCGGGTCCACCTGTACGCCAACAGGCCCGACGACTTCAGGAAGTGATGCGCGGTTGCTCACGATCGGCAGTGTCCCGCAGGCCATGGCCTCTAAAGGTGGGAGGCCAAACCCTTCGTAGAAAGAAGGCATGATCAGTGCCAATGCGCCGCTGTAAAGCGCGGGAAGCATATCCTGAGGGATAGCTTCGCGCCAGAGAATATGGTCAGGAAGCGATAACGCATCAATGGCTGCGCGCGTATCGTCGAAATTCCACCCGGGTGAGCCAGCCAGGACGAGCGGCGGCGCGCCTGGATGCATATCCACCAGTTTGCGATAGGCGCGGGCCAGCCCAATGATATTCTTGCGTGGCTCGAATGTCCCCACGAAGAGAAAGTAATCAGTGGGCAGGTCAAGCGCATTTAGACGTCGTGCGACGGTCTCTCGATCCACCGGCTTGAAGGAGTCGTCGACTCCGGGCAGGTGCACTGTGATTTTTTCCGACGCGACACCTAACATGCTCATGATATCGCGTTTACTGGCCTCGCTGATCGTTAAGATGTGGTCGGCATGGGCAACTGCCCAGGCGATCTGATGATTGTAGTAGTGCTGACTTTCCTGCGTGAGAAATTGCGGATAGTGCAGGAACGTGAGATCGTGCACGGTAGCGACGTGGAACCGACCCCCGCGCAGCGGCGGAATGAAATCCGGTGAGTGCAAGACGTCCAGACGATGTCGCAGGAGTTCGACGCTCAGCGCGTAGCGTTCGATCCGATGGTGGGCCGGCGTCCACAAGACCGAGCGTTCGAATTGCTCGACCAGAGACTCGCGCGACTTGCGACTGTGGAAAACAGTCCACCGGTGCGGCGTGGCCAAAGCCTCCAGTGCGGAGACGAGCCGGGTGATATAGAGGCTGATTCCACCACGGCGGTAGTAGGTCAAACGCGCGTCAATACCGATGTGCATAGTGTTCGGAGTATAGACGCCGCTCCGTACTCTGTCGAGATAAGGTTCGGTTCAGTAAGGCAGAGCGAAGGCTTGCGCGAGCCGCCCTGTGATGATCGATTGCTCATTATGTCTGACACGATGCCGCCCCGGTCGTCACGACAGCGGGGCGGCATCATGCGCTTAGGAGGCTGCGGCTGAAGTCTAGTTGAGGTGTTTCTTGCGCGACGGCGGCGCCACCATGATGAAGTGCTGTTCAGGGTCGTCGCGCAGCGCGATGATGCGCTTTGCGGCATCCGACTGATTGTTCGCGCACAGCGTGTCGATGTAGTGCTGCAAGAGCTCGCGGACGTCGTTCACACCTTCGTCGTCGAGTGGGAACAGATCGACCATCGAGCCTTCCGCAATGCGACGCTTGATGGCCGCTTCGTTCAGGCCCAGGTCCGGTTGGACGCGCTGATAGACCACGCCGCCGGACATGCCTGCGCACATCCACGGCCCTGGGTCGCCCAGAATGATCACGCGCCCGGAGGTCATGTATTCGCAGGCGAAGCCCTTGAGATTGGCGCGCGCGCCGATACCGCCGAGCTCGTCACGGACGGCGGACCTGAGCTCACCGCCAAAGATGACATCCGCTCCGCTGAGGCGGATGCAGGCACGCGCGTCGGCATTGCCCTGGACGATGAACCGGCCGTCCTGCGCGCCGTAGGCGAAGCTCTTGCCGACGGAGCCGTCCATGCGCTCGCCGTTGTGGTTCAGACCCTTGAGGATGGCAACGTTGCCGCCTTTGGCGCACTTGGCCACCCCATCCTGCGCGCCGCCTTCCACCAGAATGTCCATACGGCTGTCGATGAAGGCGCCCAGGCCATTGCCCGGCACGGCGGAGTTGCTGAAGCGCAGATGCACATGCGGCGGATTCTCGATTTCGCCGCGTTCCATGGCGCCGGCGGTGTGCGTGCCCAGCGCGCGATCCATGGCCATGACCTGCTCGTCGTCATAGGTCATCTCTTCGTCGCCAAATCCGGCCGACCGCTCGACCAGGCCGGTGATCTGCTTGGTCAGGAAGTTGCGTGGACGGGAGACAAGGCGGCCGACGCCGTTCTGCAGCGGCGCGCGGGCGGGAATGGGTGTGTACTGGAAGAGGGGAGAGAGGTCGATACGATCGTGGAGGTCGATTTGTTCGAGGAAATCTGCGCGGCCCACCAGGTCCTGGGTGCGGGGCACGCCAAGACGCGCCGTCCAACACTGGATATCCTCGGCCAGCATGGTGAACACGTTACAGATGCCCTGGACGGCGGCTTCGTAGTCCCGCGGCTCGAAATGCTTCACCCCGGCATCAAGCGCTTCCTCGACCGTGGTGAGGTGCGTGGTGATGCCGACGTGGCAGGTGCCCTCGTGACATTTGCGACAGATCGTACAGCCGACCGCGACCATGGCCAGCGTGCCGAAGCCGACGCGATTCGCGCCCAGGCACATCATCTTGATCACGTCGCGGCCGCTCTTCATGCCGCCATCGGCCCACAGTTCGACATTCTGGCGCAGCCCGCTGGCGATGAGCGCATTGTGCGCCAGCCAGACGCCGATCTCGGCGGGCAGACCCACATGACGCAGCGAGTGCGCGCGCGCCGCGCCGGTGCCGCCTTCATAACCGGTGATGTTGATAATGTCCGCGCCGGCCTTCGCGACGCCGACGGCGATGATGCCGACGCCGGGCACGACCGGGATCTTCACGGAGACACGCGCCTTGGGATTGGCGACTTTGAGTTCGTCGATCAGTTGAGCTAGGTCTTCAATGGAATACAGATCGTGATTGTTGCTGGGCGAGATCAGGTCGACGCCGGCCGGCGTATGCCGCGCTTCTGCGACCTTGGCTGTCACCTTATAGCCGGGCAGTTGGCCGCCTTCGCCGGGCTTCGCGCCCTGGCCGATCTTGATCTCCAGGACCGAGCACGAGTTGAGGAACTCGATATTGACGCCAAAGCGGGCCGAGGCGATCTGATTGCCGCGATACGGCTTGTATTTGCCCATGACATCGGGCAGCTCGCCGCCCTCGCCGTTGATGCACAGAATCTCCATGCGCGCGGCCGCCTCGGCATAGGCTTTGTAGGACAGCTCGCCCTGAGACCCGAACGACATGGCGCCGATCAGGATGGGCATGGAGTGCCTGCCGATCTTGATGTCCACAGACGCCGGATGAATGTTCGACTCGACTTCCTTCAGGCCGATGATGTGGCGCGGCGCGACCGGCATTTCCGCCTCGAGCTTGAGCATCGCCTCTTCGTATTCGCGGAGTGAGAGCTCCCCCTTTGCGATATCTTCGATCTTCTTCCACATCTTTGGGAAAATGCGATCAGGGTTCTCGAGGCGGTTCTTCTCTTCGCCGCGGAATTCGCGAGCGCGCTGAGCGGCATCCTGGTTCAAGACCGACCATGTCAGCCCGCGCTCGGCGGAGCCAAAATAGTTCGGCGCGCCGATCAGGTCGGCAATTAAGTGCTGAATCGAGCAGCTTGAGGGCGGCTTCGTCGGTCACCAGGTCCTTTGGCGGACGGGGCGCGATGCCAAGCGCGACAGCGTAGATAGCGTAGGGAACCAGCGCATTGGCGCCGCCGCCCAGACACAGGATCAGATCGTGCATATCCCGCAGCGCACCTGAACGCACCACCACACCCACCTGGCGCCGCAGGTTGGTCTCGCCGGCACTCTGACGCAGCGCCCGATCCACGGCCGCGGTCACCAGCAGCGGGTCGATCCAGAGGCCATTCCCTGCGTACGCGGCGGTATCATCCAGTACGACGAGCCGCACGCCGGCGAGGGCCAGGTCCACGGCCTCAGCGGCGATCCGTTCCAGAGCGCTCTCAATCGTCTCGCCCCCCTCCGTGGTCATCGACAGGATGGCGGCCGCATCGCCAAACTCGTCCAGCAGGTCGTCAAGAGTCCTGGTGCCGTGCTTGCGTGCGACGTCTCGCATGATCTCCGGGAAACCGAGGCCCGGATGCCCGCCCAGCAGCAGGGGGACGCGCAGCGCAACAAGTGCGTCTGCCGCCGGAGCGCCACCCAGGAGTTCGGGACGGGCGCCTAGAAGAACCTCGGTCGAAAATTGGGCACGTTCGCGCTCGCGATCGATCGCCGGGTTGGTGACGACGGCGACGGTCTCCTTGAAGAAGTCGGCAAGGTTGACCCGTGTCTTGCTGAGCGCACCCAGTGGACCATCCCAACCGAGGGAACCGACCTGCTCCTTCTTGGTCTCCGCAACCGTTTCGATGATGCTGGTGTGATAGCGTTCCCAGCCAAGCGCTGCCATCGTCACCGGATTCAAGCTGTGGGCGACCGCCTGCCAGGGTCGCTGTTCGGCGAGCCGCACCGCGACGTGACTGGTCGCGGGTGCTGCTTCTGCCTGTGCGACGGCTCCCATGGTGGCGCCGCCAGTGCCGGATCTACCGCGGATAGGGAAGCCACCCCCCGAAGATGGCCGAAAGCCGGTTTCACTCATCGACCAGACGCTGGGCGTATGGGTTTCGGCCGACCAGGCACGATCCTGGCGCTTGCGGGTGACATAGCGCTGGATGGCCGGGTAATCGAGGACTTCGACGTGCTGACCTGGGCGAATGATTAGAGCGACTTTTTCGCCAGGCGCCAGTGGTTTCGGATCGACCGACATGTTGTCGAGGGGATAGACGCCGCGCTCAGAAGATGCGAAATACTCTTTCTCCGTCTCTCCATACCACAGCGGTCGCAGACCAAGCGCATCGACGCTGAGCACGACCTGATCGCCGACGCGCGCCACAACCGCCGCCGGGCCCTGAGCAAACGGGCCGAAAGACTGTCTCATCGCTTCGTAGGCGGCGTGAATTTCCGGAGAGGTCTGCACGAGATCGTGCTTGAAGGGCGGGAAGACGTGCTCTATCGCCTCGATCAGATCCAGGCCGTACTCCATGCACAGCGCGTCGACCACGGCATCCACATCCTGTGAGTCGGAGCCATTTTCCGGCAGGGGGATGCCGAGCATCTGCGCCTCAAGCCGGAAACGCGAGATGGTGTTGAACTCGCCATTGTGGCCGAGGACGTTGAACGGCTGGGCGCGCTCGAAGATCGGATTGGTGTTGGTGCTGTAGCGGGCATGACCCAGAGTCACGGTCGACGCATAGTCGGGGTCGCGCAGTTCCGGATAGTAGCGGCGCAGAATCTCGATCGTGCCCTGCACCTTGTAGACCACGCTCCGCGATGAGAACGACGGGAAATGGACCTGGAAGTCGGTCTCGATGGACTTCTGAAGACGGTAAATTGTGCGTTCAAGCTGGTCCAGCGGCATGCCTTCGTTGATGCCGGCGAACTGGATAAACATCGGCTCGTTGGACTGGGCGTTGCGCCCCAGAACATAGGACTCCACGCGCCCGTCCCGTTCGATGAGCACGTCGAGGCCTGCGCTGCGGATGCGATCGTCAATCTGCGCGACGATCTGATCGCGTTCAGCCCGACGTGAGTTCGGGATCATCAGATGTGCGACCCAGAAACGAGGGGTTGTCACCAGAGAGGAACGAATGTTGCTATGCGCCAGTGTTTTAGCCCACAACTCGCGTGGGATATCGGTCATGATTCCGACGCCATCGCCTTCGCCATCGACGAAGCCCGTGCGGTGATTCATGCGAGTCAGCGCTTCGATCGTGCGCTTTACGTTGCCGTGCGTCGCTTGCCCACCTTTGCGAACCGCGCAAATGAGGGCACAGGCATCTCTTTCACGCCGATCTTCAGCGTGAAGAGGAACTTCGGTCAGGTATTGAAAATCAGGCATCGCGCACCCCGTTTCTGTACTCTGACGCCGGGACTGGTTGGCACGGCTGAGAAGAATGGACACTCAAGGCGTCTTCAAGACTGTGCTTCGTTAAATGTGACGGAAATCGGCCTGTATAAAGGGTGAGAATAATACAAAGAAGCCCGAGGTAAGTCCTCGGGCAGAATAAAAGGAATATTTCTTTGTTTGCTTGTGCATGGCGCACAAGCATGCAATATTATGATAGGAGTCAGTTCGCGCTGAGTAAGCGACGAATGGTCAGCGCGAGGTGAAAAGCGAGGCGAATCTCCGGCCTATCGAGATCGACCCCCGCTATCTCATTTATGCGATTCATCCGATAGAGTAACGTGTTGCGATGCACGATGAGTTGCTTGGCCGTCTCCGACAGATTACCGTGGCATTGGAAGAAGGCTTCCAGCGTTTTCACGAGATCGGCATGCTGGCGCATATCGTAGTCGATCAGGGAGCCGAGCGTCTGTTCGCAGAAGTTCATCAGCCGCTCTTTGTCGTTCAGGCGAATCAGGAGCTGGTAGACGCCAAGATCCCCGATGTAGAGCGGAGTGTCACTGTGCAGGCGCACGGCCAGGTCTCGCGCCTGGACCGCTTCGCCGTGCGAACGCCGCCAGTTGGCGACATCGGAAGCCGGTTGGCCAACGCCGACTGCGACGTGATAGCCGGGATACTGGCGTTGGACCTCTGAAGGGAAGATGCGGGCGAGCTTCATGCCGTTCCCGACTGCGTCGTGCTCCTCGACAGCCAGGAAGACGATGACCTCGTTTTCTTTTTCACGCTGCCAGACCAGGGCATGAGCCTTGGTGTTTGACACAACAGTATTGACGATGGTCTCCAGCCGGCGCATCGAAGCGGTTTTTTCGCCCTGCCATTTCAGCACGATGGCGATGTGCGGACGGCTCATGTCGTGTTCCAGGCGCTCGCCCTGCTGAAGCGCTTCCTGCTGGCTCACATCTCCGAACAGCAGACGGTCCAGGAACGTACCGCGCAGGCGTTTTTCAGCATCGCTGATCGCCTTCGCCTTCGCCATTTCGATGGCGCAGGCGGCGGCGCCATGCTCCGCGACCAGCAAATCAATCTCATCCAATTCACTGTCAAAGCCGATAATCGACAGGTAGCCTCGGCCGATCTCTTTGGTGACCACCGGTGCAATGTAGCGCGCAATGCCGGTGGAGGGCAGGCCCTGCATGAGCACCGGGTTTTCCAGTTCGCTCACACGCAGGCGGTCCTGCATTTCGACAGGCAGATTGTCCAACTTCCGCAGGAAGGCCTCGACCTCATCCCAGAAGGCGACGAACTGCGGCTGCACGGTGCTGAAAATGACCTGTAAACGCTTGTCCTGGATGATGATGGATTTATTGGTTAGCCGCGCCATTTCGTTGACGAGCTCGGCCATGCCCTCGTTTCGCGAGGTGATCTGCGTGAGCTGGCGATAGATCTGAGTTCCGCGGCGTTCCAGTTGCCCTTTGTGGTCGACCAGCAGGCTGACGACGGCCTTCTCGACCACGCGCACGCGGCTGCCTGGCGGCAGCACCAGGATCGGGATGCCATAAGCGTTGGCCTCGGCGACGGCTGTGGCCGACGGCGCATCATGCAGGACGACGGCCGAGGCCTGCTGCTCGGAGGCCCAGCGCACGACGTCGACATCGCGCAGGCGCTGTCCGGAGGAGCTTTCGGCCGGCGTCACCAGAATCAGCTCGGCTTCATGTCCGACCTTGGTAAGTGAAGTCTCGTCGGAGTAGATGACGGTCGCCCAGACGACCAAACGGCTCTGCAGCAGACCTTCTCCGGCAGCGACACGCGTGCCCAGGGGGAGGGCAAGTTTTCGGACATCTTCAACGGTAATGCGTTCCGATTCAGTCATTTTTGCGCCATGTGGTCAAACTGCACAAAGGACATTGTCTGAGATAACTCAGATTGGGCAGATTGTCAAGCTCCGAAGCTCAGGAATCGTCAAGCGGTGGGTGGATTGAACGCGCCCATCGTGCGGCGCCCACCTGCGTGTGCGCAGACGCTACGTCTCGCCCGTGAGAACCCCGAACGCGATCACGGCGAAAAAGATTAGCATCGATTCGCCGAGGAAGTCGCTCTGCGGGTTGACCTGCGTGTTGTAGTAGGCGAGGGCTGCCATGAGCGCGCCGCCGATCCAGGTGACCGGGCTGACACGCCAGCGCTGCGAATATTGGTACAGCGCGGAACCCAGCAGGATGATCGCGCCGGAAAGAGGAACGAAAAAGTTCGGGATAGAGCCATCGGGAATAATCTGGAGAACGGCGAAGACGAGAACCAGCAATGCCCACGTGATCAATTCTACACGGCGTTCCCGTTCCGACTTGCCACGCGTGCTCCCGCCACTGCTTCGACTTTGTCTACGAGCCATGAGGATTCCCTTCGAACTGTCTGCTTGCGACAGGGCTTGTTATAAACGCTGACATTTTAACATATTGTCCCTTATAATCGCACGCACGCCGTACCTTCAATCATATGCATCCCAGGGCTTACTATGTACAAACGCGTCGGCATCCTGACTGGTGGTGGAGATGCCCCAGGGTTAAACGCGGTCATCCGATCGGTCGTTCTTACTGCGTACAACTGCTATGGCTGGGAAGTGATCGGCATTCGCCAGGGCTACGATGGGCTTCTTCATGCTCAGCCGCCGGTGGTGCCGCTGACGCCCGAGCGCGTTCAGCCGCTCCTTGCCCGTGGTGGCACGATCCTGGGTGCGGTCAACCGGGGCAACCCCTTCATCCGAGAGGTCACCAATGCCGACGGAACGGTCGAATACGCCGATGTCGCGCCCGAGGCGGTGGCGCGCCTGGCAGCGCTCAATATCGACGCTCTGATCGTCGCGGGCGGGGATGGCACCATGGCCATCGCGCATCGGCTGATTGAACTGGGCGCCCGGATCGTCGGCGTGCCCAAGACTATCGACAACGATCTGGCTCAGACCGACGTCTCCTTCGGCTTCGATACGGCCATCCTCACCGCAACTGAGGCGCTGGACAAACTGCAAACCACAGCCGAAAGTCACCATCGCGTGATGGTCATGGAGGTCATGGGGCGCAACAGCGGCTGGATCGCTCTGATCACCGGCGTAGCCGGTGGCGCGGACGTGATCCTCGTGCCAGAGATCCCCTACAACATCGATCATGTCTGCCGGCATCTGACCGAATCGCGCACGCAAGATCGTAATCATGCGCTTGTGGTGGTTGCAGAGGGCGCTGCCACCATAGGGGGGCATCAGCAATACTATATCAAGGGGTCGAGCCTGATGGACGCCCGTCTGGGCGGTATTGGGTACTCGTTGGGCAACAGCATCGCTGAGAAGACCGGGTTCGATGTCCGCGTGCTTCGTCTGGGGCACTTGCAGCGCGGCGGGGCGCCGACCCCGCGCGACCGCTGGCTGGCCACCCGTTTTGGCGCGGCGGCCGTTCATCTGGTGGCGCGGCAGCAGTGGGGGCAGATGGTTGCGCTCCACGGCACGCGAATCGTCGCCGTACCGATGGCCGAGGCCGTCAAGATCAAGCGCGTCGAACCAGCAGGGGAAATGGTTCAGGTTGCGCGCGACGTGGGGATATCGTTCGGTGACAAGTGAGCCGCAAGGACTGCGGCTCTCTCGCTTATTCGCCTGACGATTGGTACTTCGGAACGGCCTAACGGTTCGGGTTTTCGAATATCAACCGGCTGTAGCTGCCCCGCCAGGTCGACTCTTTGCGCGTCAGCTTGTTAACGTCGATGTCGCTGACGCGCGGCATCAGCTTCACCATCATCGTCGGCAGATCCTGCCAGTGCCCTTCAAGCACCATCTGTTGAATTTGCGCTGCCATCGACCCTGCCCACGCCCAGCGCATCCGCAGTTCGTCGGCTTTCATCCAATAGTCGCGCTTCTCCCAGGCGGCGGCCGACGAATCGATCCCGGCGTCTATGTCGCGGAGGCAGACGACCAGATGCGCCGCCATATCTTTGGCGTCGTCATCAATCTCGCTTTTCTGACTGAGGCGGCGGAGCAGTTCGGCGATGGTGCGGAGTGCCTGGTTTCGCTGCTTACCAGTGCTGTCCGTATTGATCACGCGGCTCATATCGATAAGTTCCTCATTCAGGGTCAGGTTGTACTTTCGGCAGGGCGAATGCCCTTATACACGCGTGTCCCGCTGAGCATCTTCAGAATCGTCGACGCTGGACGGCCGAGGTGGATGCTCAGTTCGTTTGACGACATGGGACGATTGTTGTTGGCGATCAGAACGCGGAAGATGCCGTCGACCAGGGACGTGTGCGGCGTTACAAAATCGGCGCTGCGCGAACTCTTCTGGAGCCAGTACTGGAGTTCATCCAGGCGCGTCACTTCCCCCGTAGTCGGGTCGACGGCGTCATACTGCTTCCCCTCGGAGTCCTTGGCCAGTTGGTCGCGCATCTCCTGGGGGAGGTGACTGAGCAGGTAGGTGCGCAGATCCTCTCCGGATCGCTCCCACCAGGAATAGTCGATGTGATACAGAGTATCGAGAGTGGGCTTAACCAGCGTGCTGGGTCTTTGCTGCATGGCTGCGGACCTCAAGAAGCGCCTAAGCGCCAATAGTGATTACCGACGTACAGGAATTCCGGTTCACTGTTCAGCGCAGCAAAGAGCGGTCCTGGTGGGCAGCGGCGCAGCACATTGAGCGCGCTGTAGAGGGTCTTCGCATGTACGGCACCCTGGGGCATATTCCGGCTGAGTTCAGTGACCAGCGGCCTCAGAATGGAGACCAGGGTTCGGCGACCCTGCTGGTAACTCTGGAACAGACCGTCGACATAAGCCGGATCGTCGACATCGAGGAGCATGAGATCGTCATACTCCGCGCCGATCGGCCGCTTCTGGTCTTCAAAGCTGAATTGGCCATTCTTGTTGACCAGGACTCGCACCCACTCGGTGCGTGGGCGATGCGCCTGGAAGTCGACCACGACTTTATCGGAACCCGGTTCCCGGTGCACGCTCATCAACGCACCAATCGGCAGACGATGCTTCTCGTACACGCCCTGCAGGCCGTAGACATAGCGCCCCTGGCGGACGACCCATCCGGGATATTCCTCGCCATCCTGGCCATCGACCAGGGTGAAGCCGATTCGCTCGGAACTGCGCGCGGTCGGGAAGATTGCTTTCATGCGGGATGAGAGCGGCAGGGTTCCGGCGCGGCGATGGGGATAGGTCAGGATTAGCCGCACGCGCTCGCCAGCGGCGTCTCCATCGACATCCGACCACTCATCGTCGATCTCCGCTTCAAGCGCCAGCTGCTCAGGGGTGAGCGAACTGGCATCGTAGGAATTCGGTGTATAGCGCACCCAGGTTGGCGGTTGCTGGACCTCCGTCGGCTCCAGGCGGCGCAGAAACCAGAGCACAGTATCCAGCGGGCCGACCTCGTCGAAACGCGCATCGGCGTTCAGCGCATCATTCAGGCAAAACTCCTGAAGGAGAATAGAGCCGCCTTCAAGCCCGCCAACCTGTTCGAGAATCTGCGATGTGGACAACGGGCCACCGCTGTACATATCCAGGACAGCCTCGGCCAGGTTCAAATGCCCTTCATTGACTTCGAGCATCAGGGCGCGCGGGAACCATTTGCCGCTCAAGCGCACGAGATCGGGGCTCTGCGCGAGCGCCGCATTGATCTCCGAAAACAGCGCCTGCTGACTGCTCTCCAGCACAGTGTCGACGGTCATCCCGGACGAAGCCATGGAACCCAGCCCGTCGGCAGCATCATTGAGGCTGTGTGGCGATTCCAGTTCGCAGGCATATTCACGGCGTGCGAGGTCGTCAAATTCAACCTCGATTACCTTGAAGTTGCCGAGGTCGGGATTCGTGCCATCTCGCAGGCCGCGCACGCTCGCTAGGGCATTATCATGTCTGACGAAGACAAGACGTTGGCCGACTTCATAGGAGTCTGCTGGTCGATAGGCCAGCACACCACGGAACTGCTCCTGAAGGGCTGCCTGTTCATCCTGTAAGCGGCGTTCGATGAGAAAGCGCGCGATCTCTTCGAGGGAGAGGGGGATTTCACGGTCGAGCAGCAGCCCCTGGATGAATTCGACATCTTCAGGGCTGACTTGAAAATTCTCCGCCCATTGTTGTTTCAGCATTGACAGCGCACCACCTCCGAACCATGTCGGTAGGGATTCGCTTCAGAAGCTGGAGCGAAGGAGCATAGCGACATGTTCAGTAACCACCCGAAAAAGGACGTAGCGATGGGTGACCCTACCAGACGAGGATAGAAGATATAAACCGTAACCTTACGGACATTATACGCAATCCGTCACGTTATGCAAGTGGACGTGAGACGAAATCAGAGCGATGGGTTGACCCTGATGGCGCGCGGCATGTATACTACTCGCTCTTGAGTCGAGAAAATTCACGGATTGACCAGAGATGTCAACGAAGCGTACATATCAGCCCAAGATACGTCGTCGTCAGCGTGTGCACGGTTTTCGCGAGCGCATGGCGACCGCCAACGGACGCAACGTGCTTAAGCGCCGTCGTTTGAAAGGCCGCCACGTTCTGAGCGTCCAGCCGGTTCACGTCAAGAAGATCAACTGGAACGCGCACTAGAGGGCCGGCGGGTGTCTTGGGCAAAGCACAGGATACCCGTTGTTTCTTTTGTGAGCGAAGCGGATGCGCCGCGAATGGCGGTTACGTCACAGGGCGGATTTCCAGCGAGTGCGGCAGGATGGGCGAACCCTTCGCCAGCATCCGCTGATGGTCAGCTTGACCACGAACCCCACCGGACAGAATCGATACGGGTTCATCGTGAGCAAGCAGATCGGCAATGCCGTCACACGTAACCGCGTGCGCCGCCGCCTTCGGGAAGTCATCCGGCAGCTGCATCCGCAACTGAAGCATGGATTCGATGTCGTGTTCATCGCCCGTGCAGGAATAGCGGAGCAACCATTTGCCGATGTCCAGCGTATTGTGATTGAACTGACTCGCCGGGCGAACCTGCTTCAAGAGAGCATATCGTGAAAGCCATCGCGCTTGCGCTCATTCGTTTTTACAAGCGCTTCATCTCGCCTGCGCTGCCCTCCGCCTGCCGTTTTGAGCCGACCTGTTCGGTATATACCTACCAGGCCATCGAGAAATATGGCGCCATCAAAGGGGGCTGGATGGGAATCAAGCGGATATCGCGCTGCCATCCGTTCAATCCTGGCGGGTATGACCCTGTTCCCTGACCCTGAGGAGTCTTCGATTGTATAGCCGAGCCTGGTTTGCTCGTTTTCGCTGGGTGCTGATCGGCGCTCTGCTGCTCGTTGTGGTTGCCGGGTGCTCTAATCTGCCTCTGGAAGCCAGTTGGGCCAGCGTAAGCCTGTATGGCGACCCGGCACAGATTATCATAGCCTACGCCAATACCGTAGCGATGGTTGATCCGGTGGATGGATCGCTTACCGAACTGCGGGATTCTGAAGGCGATGTTCGATTGAACGATGAGGGCAATCCACGAACCTGGAGCCTCCAGATTTCCGGTCAGCCCGCCGCCACCTTCTACACCCACCCGTTGGACATTGGCGATTCCAGGCTGATGTTCACCGCCTATGAGAGCAAGTCCTTTGAAGTCGATGCGATCACGGCCCAGATTCTGAACCCGGAAGGCCATGCGCTGCCGGGTCATGTCGTCGCGGCTCCGCTCCAGAATGGCGACCTGCTCTACGTCCCGATCAGCTCCAATGACCTTGTGGCCGTGAATGCTGAGACATTCGACGTGGTCTGGACCTTAGACACGGAACGCGGCGTGTGGGCGACCCCCTTGCTCCATGAAGGGGTTCTGTATGTCCCCTCTATGGATCATCTGCTGTACGCAGTGGACCCCACTACAGGAGAGGAAATCTGGCAGCTCGACCTCGGGGGCGCGATTGCTTCCACGCCGGTCGTTGCCAACGGCTATATGTATGTAGGGAGTTTCGGCAACAAGCTATTCAAGATCTCCTTTAATGGCAGTATCGTTGCCGAACACGAAACGAACGAATGGGTATGGGGTGCGCCTGCGGTCGTTGAAGATCTGGTGTACGTGGCGGATCTCGCCGGGTACGTCTATGCGCTTCGCGATACGCAAGATAGTTTCAGCGAGCTCTGGTCACGTCAGGTGGCGCAGCGGGGTATCCGCCCGACGCCACTTGTCACCGAGGAGTCGCTCATCGTTGGCTCGCGCGATCGCAGTGTCTACTGGATTTCACGTGAGACGGGTGAAGAACAACTCAAGCGCGAAATGGCTGGTGAAGTGCTGTCCGACCTGCTGCTGCTGCAACCCGGTGAGGGGCTCGGCGTGACCGAGCCGATGGTCGTGGTGAGCACGCTGTCGCGGGACGAACTGCTCGTCGCATTCAGTCTCGATAACGGCGAACGTCTCTGGAAGTATCCGTCATAGGGATCGGGATCGTATAACCCATGGATTTTATCCTTAACCCGTTTGTCACTGTCCTGACGCTGCTGTACTCGATCTTCAATCGGGACATGGTGCTGGCGATTATCGTCTTCACGGCGCTGATCCGCCTGCTGACCTATCCGTTGACGGCGCAGCAGATGAAATCATCAAAGGCGATGCAGGTGCTTCAGCCGGAGCTGAAGAAACTGCAAGAGAAGTACAAAGGTGATCGCGAAAAGCTGTCTGCGGAGCAGATGCGGCTGTACCGTGAGTACGGCGTCAATCCGGTGGGCGGGTGCCTACCGCTTCTGATCCAGTTTCCCATTCTGATCGCGCTTTACCAGGCCGTCATCCACTCGCTGGCCGCCAACCCACTGTCGCTGATCGACCTGTCCGGACGTCTGTTGATCCCGGGGCTGGGCGACGTCATTCCGCTGGAGAATCGCTGGTTGGGGATGAGTCTTTCCCAACCGCCAGATACCTCGGCGGGTTCGATCATCGCCTTTGCGCTGCCTGTCCTGGTCGTCATCACCACCTGGCTCCAGTTCAAGGTGACGACTCCAGCGATGCCGCCCAGTGAAGATGGCAAGCCGAATGCCGCTGCGTCTACCCAACAGACGATGGGCACGGTGATGCCGCTCATGTATGGGTTCTTCGCGCTGTCGTTCTCGGTTGGCCTCTCGATCTACTTCATCGCGTCGAATGTCATTGGTATCGTCCAGTATGCGTTGATGGGCAAGGCCGACTTCAAAAACATCTTCCGTTTCGGTCGGGCCAAACCAGCGACCGCCCCTGCCGTCTCGGCGCGTACCATTACGCCAAAAGTGCCGGCGAAGACGGGGGGAGATAGCCAGCCCAAAGCCAAACCGAAGCCTTCGAGCGGCGGAAAGCCGCGTCGCTGATGCATACGGTTATCGGGCCATAAACGAGCTAGAATGACCATGCAGACCTCTCGGGGTCTGCATCCTTTTGTTGAAGGATTGTGCGATGAGTTTGCAGAATGATGTCGAAGTTACAGGAGATAGTGTCGAAGACGCTATTCGTAAAGGGTTGGCGACACTCAATGCCGCGCCGTACGAGGTGATAGTCGAGGTTCTCGACGAACCGTCTTCGGGGATGTATGGCGGTGAGGCTCGGCCGGCGCGCGTACGCTTGAAACGCCTTTCCATGCCGATGCCTCCGATGCAACCACCGCCGCCCCCGCCGCCAGCGCAGGACGAAATTATACTCCCCCGTCCGACGGAACGTCCCGCCAGCAAACCGGAAGCGGGAAGCGCGCCCAGCACGCGTCCGCAGAGTGGGCGCAGCGAACGCGAATCGCGCCCGGAACGCAGCGACCGTGGAGAACGCGACAGCGGCGGCGAAAGCCAGAGCGAACGGGGTTCTCGTCAAGGCAAGGGACGTGGTGGTCGCGACGCGCGTGGCGGACGCCGTGGCGGAGATCGGCGGGATCGTCCGCGTGAAGAGCCGAGCTTTGAACACCTCGCCGAGTCGGACCTGCCTGTAGGCGACGATTATGGGGTCACCGACGAGGAATCGCCGCTGTTCGAAACCGCCGACTTGATCCCGGAGGCCGAGCAAGACGAAGAGGCCCAGGTTGGCAAGGTCGTCCTGGAAACGCTGCTGGAACACATGTCGCTCAACTCGACCATCGAGGTTCGCCGCTCCAAGGCTTCCTCAGACGGCGAGTCGTCGCCGTGGGTTTTGAACATCACTGGATCACGCCTGGTTTCCCGGCTGGTCGGGCGCCGCGGCGAGACACTGGCATCCCTTCAATATCTAACGCGGCTGATCACCAGCCGTGAATTGCAGCGCCGCGCGGAACTGATCGTCGATGCTGACGGCTACAAGTCCAAGCGGGCGGCGTCGTTGCGCGCGCTGGCCCTGCGCATGGCGGATGACGCGGTCAGAGACCAGCGCGTGGTCACGATGGAGCCGATGCCGCCCCATGAGCGCCGCATCATTCATCTTGCTCTTCGCGAACGACCCGACGTGAACACGCGCAGCGTGGGTGAGGGCGCCGGCCGCAAAGTGACGATTGTTCCGAGTGCTCAGGAATGACAGCTGATTACGTTCTGATTGGCCACATTACCGCCGACTTGACGCCGACCGGTCGTGTGGCCGGTGGGACCGTCTCCTACGCCGCTCGAACTGCGGCCGCCTTCGGCTGGCGGGTGGCGATCGTGACGAGCTGCCGCCCGGACGAGCCTCTTCTGGAGTCGCTGCGGCCCTACGCGGATATCCACGTTATTCCGGCGGAAGAGACGACCACCTTCGAAAACATCTATACCAGTCACGGACGCGTCCAGTATATAAGGGCGCGGGCGGAGACCCTCGTCGCCGAAAACATCCCGGAGGCGCTGCGTGGCGCCTCGATGGTGCATCTTGGCCCAATCGCTGACGAAATTCGCTCCGGGGTGGCCGGTATCTTCCATGACTCGACACTGCTGGCGACCCTCCAGGGCTGGATGCGCCAGTGGGGTGCGGACCAGGTTGTCCGCTTCAAGGCGTTCGACCATGAGAACCTGCTCAAGCGGGTCGACATTGTCGTCTTCAGCGAAGAGGATATTGCCAGCGCGCCAGAAACGGAAGAATGGGTCAGAGCCCGCGCACGCCATACCTTTGTGACGCGCGCCGAAAAAGGCGGCAGCTACTACCACGATGGCATTCATGACAGCTACACCAGCCCCGCCGTCACAGTGGTCGAGCCGACCGGCGCCGGCGATGTCTTCGCGGCGTCGCTGCTGGCATCGCTGCCTTTACTCTCCTTCGAGATACCCAAAGCAATCCGTGTCGCCGCCCGCCTTGCCGCAAATTCGGTGACGCGCCCCGGTCTTCAAGGGACCCCAACCGCCGACGAAGTTCGCCAAGTGCTTGACAGCATCTGAATGGGATAAGAACACATGATCGCCCGGGTTGACCGCCTGCTCCTGAACGGCCGCATTCGCACGCTTGATCGTGAACGCCCTCTGGTGAGTGGTCTGGCCCTCAGCGGCGGGCGAGTGATAGCTGTTTCCACCGACAGCGACGCGCTTCGCCTTCTCGCCACCAGCGAGACGATCGTCGACGATCTGGGAGGACGCTCCGTTCTGCCTGGTTTCATCGACGCGCATGTGCACTGGCAGGGCACGACCGAGCGCCTGCATTCGGTCGCGTTCTATGACGCGACGTCGCGCCAGGAAGCGGTCGAGCGCGTGGCCCGCTTTGCTGCACAGGTGCCGGCAGGCGAATGGATCCTTGGCCACGGCTGGACGCAGGACGCCTGGGAGGACCGGCAGTTCCCGACGGCTGCCGATCTCGATGCGGTGACGCCCGATCATCCGGTGTTCCTCAAGGCCAGGAGCGGCCATGCCGCCTGGGTAAACAGCGTGGCGCTGCGCATCGCCGGGGTTGATCGCGATACCCTCGATCCGCCTGCCGGGGAGATCATGCGTGACGCCGCCGGCAACCCGAGCGGCGTGCTGTTGGAATGGACGGCGATGGGGTTGGTCTCCGACCACATTCCGCCGATCGACGCCGAAGACCTGGCGACTCGCATGCTGAAGACGCAGCAGCACGCGCTGGAACTTGGGCTGACGGGCATTCACGACTTCGACTGGCGCGACAGCTTTGCCGCGCTGCAAATCCTGCGTGAACGCTCGCTGCTCAGCCTGCGCATGGTCAAGCAGATCAATGCCGAGTACCTGGAATCACTTCTCGACCTCGGGTTGCGCCAGGGATTTGGCGACGACTGGCTGCGCATCGGCAATCTGAAGATTTTTTCGGATGGCGCGCTTGGCCCGCGCACGGCCGCCATGATCGCGCCGTATGAAGGTGAGCCAAACAACCTCGGCATCATGGTCACCGATAAAGAAGATATGCTGGACATGGCGAGCCGAGCCAGCGCTGCGGGAGTGGCCACGTCGATCCACGCCATTGGCGACCTCGCGGTGCACGACGTTCTCGACGTATTCGAGGGGGTTCGCCGCCAGGAAGCGGGGCGTGGTATCTCCCCGGACGCGCGCCGCCATCGCATCGAGCATGTGCAGTTGATTCACCCTGACGACGTGGACCGCCTGGCCGAGCTGCGGCTGATTGCCTCGATGCAGCCCATTCATGCGACTTCGGACTATCAGATGTCCGATCGTTACTGGGGTGCGCGCAGCGCCTGGGCCTACAACCCGCGTCTTCAGTTGGATCGTGGAGTGGTCGTGGCGTTCGGCACGGACTCGCCCGTCGAGCCGCTTGGCCCGGTGGCGAATATTCATGCCGCGGTGACCCGTCGCCGCGCCGATGGTAGCCCTGGGCCGGACGGATGGTACCCGAGCGCTCGCGTCACCCTCGACGAAGCCGTGCGCGGTCACACCATCGGACCCGCCTACGCGGCGGGTATGGAAGACCGATGTGGCATGCTGGCGCCTGGTTACTATGCCGATCTGGTCGTGCTGGACCGTGACCTCTACGAGACTCCACCGGATGAACTGCTGGCGGTGCAGGTGGTCGGCACGATGGTGGATGGCAGTTGGAAAGTTCGAACATTCTAGGAATATCGTTTCGCAGATCGTTATAGCCGTTGACGTTGGAGAGTCCAAAGCCATGAGCAGACCTGGAATGATGATCGGCAAGAAGGAATTCGTGGTCGAAGGTCCGATGCTGGAAGTTGGGCAAGCCGCGCCTGATTTTCGGCTGACGGCCAACAATTGGTCCGTGAAATCCCTCGCCGACTACACGGACAAGCTCAAGATTTTCAGCATCGTCCCATCACTGGATACGCGCGTGTGTGCCGCCCAAACCCGCCGCTTTAATCAGGAAGCCGGCGAAATGGGGGAGAGCGTCGTAGTGCTGACGGTGAGCACCGATCTGCCGTACGCGCAGCAGCGCTGGTGCGGCGCCGAGGGTATCAGCGTAGTCGAGACGCTGTCCGACCACAAGGATGTCAACTTCGGCCTGGCCTATGGACTGCTGGTGTCGGAATTGCGTGTCCTGCAGCGCGCGGTCATCATCCTCGATCGCCAGAACACCGTGCGCTACGTCGAGTATGTGCCGGTCATGGGCAGTGAAGTCAATTTCAACGCCGCGCTGGAGTCTGCGCGGGCGTTTATGTAGAGAGGAGCAGTACTAAATGGCCGACACGCGTATACAGCGATTGGCGGATATTCTGGTCAACTATTCGACGAAGGTCCAATCGGGGGAATGGGTGGGCATCCTCGGCGATGTCGCGGCCCTGCCGCTTCTCCGTGAGGTGCATGACGCCGTCGTCAAAGCGGGTGGCAACCCGTCCGTCATGTTCACCGACGAGTACATGACCCGTTCGTTTGCACGTCATGCCGACGACGAGCAGGTGGCGTGGCTGGACCCGGCCCAGTCCCTGTATTACGACAATGCCGACGTGTACATCCGCTGCGGCGCGCTGCCCAACACCCGCGCCAGCACCAACGTCGACCCGGTGCGCCAGCAAAAAATCGCTGCGGCCCGCCGCCGCTGGCTGGATACGCGCATGCGCCGCGCCGCCGAGGGCAAGATGAAGTGGGTGGGGACGCTGTTCCCGACCGAAGGCAGCGCTCAGGAAGCGAACATGAGCCTGGAAGAATACGAGGACTTCGTCTTCGGCGCGACCTTTGCCGACCAGGACGATCCGGTGGCGGCCTGGCAGGCGATGGGCGCGACGCAGCAGAAGAAGATCGACTGGCTGAAGGGCAAGAAGCACGTCAAGCTTCAAGGGCCGAACATCGATCTGGAGCTGTCGATCGAAGATCGCGTCTTCATCAACGCCTGCGGTGAGCGCAACATGCCCGACGGCGAGATCTTCACCGGCCCGGTGGAAGAGTCGGTGCAGGGCTGGTACCGCGCGACTTTCCCGTCGATTGTGCAGGGCAATGTCATTGAAGACATCGAGCTGCGCTTTGTCGACGGCAAAGTGGTCGAGGCCAAGGCCAAGAACAACGAGAAGTTCCTCTATTCCCGCCTCGATGCCGACGCGCTCGCGTTACCTGGGGGAATTCGCCTTCGGCACGAACTTCGGCATCCAGAAGTTCACCGGCAGCATCCTGTTCGACGAGAAGATCGGCGGCACGGTGCACGTGGCGTTGGGGCATGGCTACCCGGACACCGGCAGCAAGAATGTCAGCACCATCCACTGGTACATGATCTGCGACATGCGAACGGACAGCACCGTCCACGTCGATGGCGAATTGTTCTACAAAGACGGACAGTTCGTCGTCTAGCCAGGATACACAACTGGAATCAAAAAGGGGCCACGCGGCCCCTTTTTGATTCGCTGTTATCCGCTGATCAGCAGATCTTCCGGTTCTTTCTCGACCAACACCTGCTTCAGCTCGATCATCTGGTCGCGCAGCAGGGCCGCCTTCTCGAATTCCAGCGCCTTGGCCGCGTTCTTCATTTCCTGCTCCAGCGCCTTGATCATGCGGTGCAGCTCGTCCTTGGGCAGTGCTGCCAGCGACATGGGACCGTTGATCGTGTCCCGCACCTTCCGGCTCGACGGCCCGCGGATGCGGTCCGTCAGGTCGCGCACCTGCTTGACGATGCTGGTCGGCGTGATGCCGTGCGCCTCGTTATGGGCCTGCTGGATGGAGCGGCGGCGCTCCGTCTCCTGGAGGGCGCGCTTCATCGAGTCGGTCATGTGGTCGGCGTAGAGGATGACCTTACCCTCAATGTGGCGGGCCGCACGGCCAATCGTCTGAATCAATGCCTGCTCGGAACGCAGGAAACCTTCTTTATCCGCATCCAGGATAACCACCAGCGACACTTCTGGAAGGTCGATGCCCTCGCGCAGCAGGTTGATGCCTACGATGACATCGTACACGCCCAGACGCAGGTCGCGTAGGATTTCGACGCGTTCCAGCGTCTGCACTTCGGCGTGCAGGTAGTTGGCCTTGATGCCCATCTCGTTTATGTAGCCGGCCAGCTCTTCGGCCATGCGTTGGGTGAACGTCGTCACCAGCGCGCGCTGGCCAACCTTGACGCGCGCCGCGATCTCCTGGCGCATGTGGTCGATTTGCCCCTTGGTCGGGCGGACATACACTTCCGGATCGACCACACCGGTCGGGCGAATGATCCGCTCGGCGATGCCGTCGGCAACCCGTCGCTCATAAGGCCCTGGCGTCGCCGTGGTATAGATGACGGTGCTGGTGCGCTGCTCGAATTCCTCGAACTTCAATGGACGGTTGTCGAGTGCGCTCGGCAGGCGGAAGCCATAATCGATCAACGTTTCCTTGCGCGACCGGTCGCCGTTGTACATGCCATGGAGCTGCGGCACGGTCATGTGGCTCTCGTCGATGACCATGAGGTAGTCTTTGGGGAAGTAGTCGAGCAGCGTCCACGGTGGGGTGCCCGGCGCGCGCTGGTCGAGGTGGCGCGAGTAATTCTCGATGCCGGAGGTAAAGCCCATCTCCCGCAGCATTTCGACGTCGTAGTTGACGCGCTGCTCCAGTCGCTGCGCTTCGACCAGCTTGCCCCGGCTCTTGAACCAGCGAATTTGTTCCTCAGCTCGGTCTCGATGTCGTGGATGGCCTGGTTGAGCTTCTCATCGTCGGCGATGAACTGCGCCGACGGAAGAAGACGACCACCTCGTGATTGACGAGGAGTTCTCCGGTCAGCGGGTCGAACTCGACGATGCGTTCGATCTCGTCTCCGAACAGTGTCACGCGGTAGGCTGTCTGCGTGTACGACGGATAGATTTCGAGCACGTCGCCGCGAGCTCGGAAGGTGCCCGGCCCCAGGTCCATGTCGTTGCGCGTGTACTGAAGCTGACCAGACGGCGCAGGATCGACTTCTCGGCGGACCTCATCACCCTTGCGGAATTCGAGGATGGTCTTGCCCCAGGTGACCGGGTCGCCCGTGCCGTAGATGCACGACACAGAGGCCACAATGATCACGTCGCGCCGCGAGAGCAGAGCCGCCTTGGCGGCGATACGCAACCGCTCGATCTGGGTGTTGATGTCGGTCTGTTTTTCAATGTACAGATCGTAGCGCGGACATACGATCCCGGCTGGTAGTAGTCGTAGTAGCTGACGTAGTATTCGACGGCGTTACGGGGGAAGAACTCTTTGAATTCGGCATAGAGCTGGGCGGCCAGAGTCTTGTTGTGCGCCAGCACCAGCGCCGGCCGCTGCAAGCGCTCAATGCAGTGCCCGATGGTAAAGGTCTTGCCGGTTCCCGTGGCGCCGAGCAGGATCTGCTTGTGCTTGCCGGACACGACCCCTTCGACAAGGGTGTCAATGGCTGTGGGTTGGTCACCGGTGGGCTTGAAATCTGAGACCAGTTCAAACTGGGGCATCGGTCGATCGTCCCTTTCCAAGAGGCGAACTAGCGTTCTATCATTATAGCACAAACCGATGTCTATTCCTGACCTCATCTGGGAGATAGTGGACGTATACTTAATGATGAATAGACGGTTTTTTTCGACAGGATTTGAGAGAGCGAGCGCCCTCATGTCCTCACTACACAGCCAGCGACCGTGACGCGCGGGCTGCGTCGTGATACCCCGCCGATGCGGCTGTCTGAGAAGGCGAAGAAACTCGGCGTCTGGAACCCGAGCGATCTGATTTCACGCGCGACCCGCGCCGATTGGCTCAGCCTTACGGAACGGGAGCATGACGTCATCCCTCCGGCTCACGTCGATGTTCCAGGCAGGGGAGGAGGCAGTTACGCTCGACCTGCTGCCGCTGATCATGGTGGTCGCGCAGGAGGGGCGCATTGAAGAAGAACTCTATCTGACGACGTTCCTCTGGGAGGAAGCCAAGCACACCGACTTCTTTCGGCGCTTCCTCGACGAAGTGGCCATGGTCCCCGGCGACCTCAGCCACTATGCGACCGACAACTATCGTGCCGTGGTTTACGAAGCACTCCTGACAGCGCTGATCAGGCTCTCGACCGATGCTTCGGCTCGACGCGCAGGTCATTGCCTCCGTCACCTACAACATGATTGTCGAAGGCGTGCTGGCTGAGACCGGCTATCATGCTTACAAATCGATGCTGGAGCGCAACGGCCTCATGCCGGCCACGCTTCAGGATCACACTTCAAGCAGGATGAGTCGCGGCACATCGCCTATGGTATCTATCTGATTTCGCGCCTGATTGCCGAACACCCGGATCTGTGGCAGGTGGCCGAGGCACATGAACGGCTTGCTCGTGCCGGCGGTCGGCGTCGTCAACGACGTCTTTGCGCTCTATGACCCGGTGCCTTTCGGCTTCCAGATTGACGAGTTCACGGCCTGCAGTCATGCAGTTCCAGAAGCGTTTTGCGCGCCGTCGGCTGCCCGCGCGTCGCTGGCGGAGATCAACGCGCTGACTCTGGAGCGCCATCGATCGTGACGATTCATGTTGATCTTAATAGTCGGCCGGATTGCCTGCTGACACGTGCTCCTCGCATGATAACCTTTCTCACGTTGCGGGGTAGAGCAGTGGCAGCCCGTCGGGCCCATAACCCTGGAGGTCGCAGGTTCGAATCCTGCCCCCCGCTACTTGAACATGGTGATGTAGCTCAGCTGTTAGAGCGATGCACCCACAAGCATAGGTCGCTGGTTCAAGTCCAGTTATCACCAGCCAAAGAACCCTCCGAGCGAGCGTTCCCTGCTTTAGAAGATGCTACATCACGACGCTGGCGAAGAAGACCCTGATGATCGCCAGAGATTCAGCGCCGCCTCGATGAACAGCCCCTTGAAGGAAGGTATTCAGCGCGAAGACCCCAGCCCTGGCTTGGCGGAGCCACGGTCGCGGGGGCGCGCAGCACTCTCGAGCACAATCGCCCCGCCGACCGCGCCGATCGACCGTGCCGAGAATTGGAATGAGGATCAGGAAGGATCCGCCAGGCCACCCACGATGATGTGGATCACGCTGCTGCACGACATCTCACCGCCGTTCATCCAGCAGGGGCAGCCAGAAGCCGCTGGTGGAGGCCAGCAGCATCAGCATCGTGATCAGGATCATCGAGACCCAGGTAACTTCGCTGAAGTTGGTCAGGATCGCGTAGAGCAGGCTGAGCGCCCAC